>NZ_CP107855.1:0-4800000 GCF_036346895.1 Streptomyces sp. NBC_00503
CTGAGCGCTGCGCGCTCAGGACTGAACGGCCTCGCTGCGCTCGGCCAGCGCCTTCGGCGCCTGGCTCTCCGCTTCGCTCCGAGCCATGGCGTCTACTTCCGGCCGGATGTCCTGCGCTTCGCTCCGGACTGGCTCTGGTTCCGCTGCGCTCCACCAGAGCCGGGGCCTGCGGAGCAGGCCCCGGGGCTCCCGCGCTACGCGCGGGAGATGACCCCGTTTCACGGGGTCCGGGCCTTCGGCCCGTTGGGTGGGTCCGCTCCGCTCCCCCACCTCTTAGTCCTTCCGGCTCCGCCTTCCAGGACCAGGCCTGCTTCGCAGTCCTGGCTAGCAGCAGTTGCTATCCCCGCCTAGGGGCCCGGACCACCTTGCCGTTCTTCACGAAGAGCCTCACGCGTTGCTCGTTGAAGTCCATCGTGACCATGCTGCCGTCGGGCACCGCATGGACCGCGATCTCCGGGAACTCAGCCCGGATCTGCTCGCGGGCCTCCTCCGCCGGCTTCCCCGTCAGCTCCGGCCACTCACTTTTCGCCACCACAAGCTCCTCCACGGGGATCACAGGCCGCTGTCGATACCGGTCACGGCCGGCGGGCCGAGCGGGGCATCGGACTCTGAGAGGCCCGCCTCTTTCAAGGCTGCCGTAACGATCCGCATGGCATCGAGCTCCGCCTCATACTTGTCCGGGGCCTCAACCTCAAGCCGGATGGAGAAGGTGCCGTCCTCGTTCAGCGTGAGGAGGCTCAGTCCCTCATTTTCACTGACCTCCGTGTGCCGCGGGGCCAACTTCCGCTCGACGGCAAGAGGCACGGAAGCGGGAACATCCGACACGAACGTACCCGGGACCGTAATGACAAAGCTGGTCACGGCAACTCCTCACATAGAACGAGACCTCCAGTGTCATCCTGCTGCCCCCAATCCTTCATAAGGAACTCGTACCAGGCCATCCCGGACGCTAGTACCAGGCCGCCCCACGTGGCCGACACCAAAACGACCAGCCAAGAGCCGCCCCAGTCTGACTCAAAATGGCAGGCGGATACAGACTTGAACTAACGGCTCATAGCGAGGAAACCTCGCCAGACAACGGTCGAGAACCAGAAGAACTGAGCAGTGCGCAGCTTCACTGACCTCGAGCCCCAGGTGCTCTGTCGAGCTCTACCGTGGCGCTCTCGTGCTGCTGAGCGTGTGACGGCTGTGTTGGTCTGTGCAGCCTCGGTCACGACGACTGTAGATGGCCCTGCAACCGAGGCCGCCGTCGACCTGGCCGGGTACAGGCCAGCTTCGGCACCGGCTGCCCCTCGACAGCAGCGCGGCGCTATCATTTCGGTCAATCGTGCAACGCCCGGCACGCAGGCCGCAGGAGGCATTTTGTTGCATGAACCTGTTCGCTCCTCCAACGTCCGGTCTGTGGGCTACAGCCAGGCAGAGCGTGTGCTCGAGGTCGCCTTTCACAACGGAGGGCTGTACCGCTACGAAGACGTCCCTGCGGACGTGCACGCGGCCCTGATGGCGTCCTCCAGCAAGGGCGGGTTCCTGGCCCAGTTCATCAAGGGCCGCTACCAGTACCGTCCGATCTCCGTCTGATTCCCAGACAGTTTCTTAGACCCGTTCGATCGTTGTTGAGTTGAGGCGTGCGTGCAGATCTGCTCCGTTTCCGTTGAGGGCTTCCGCTGCCTTGCGGACATCGGCGATGTTCCGGTCCTGCCGCAGACAGTTCTGACCGGCCAGAACGAGGGTGGGAAGAGCGCTTTGCTAGACGCGCTGAACTTTCTCCTTCACGGGACAGCGCTGAGCGAGCGCGATCTCACCTACGTCGGCGACGGGGGGCATCGGGAGCCGGCACCCGACGGTGAACCGGTCGCACCCCACGCGCGAGTGCCTCAGACAACCGTGACTGGCGAGTTCGCCCTCAACACGGATGAGCAGCAGCGCTTCGCCCTGCCCGAGCGCGTGCCCATCCGGCGCCGCTTCCGCCCGGAAGCAGGAACATTCCTGGAGATTCGACGCAGCGTCTGCAAGGATCCCGGGCTGCGGGACTTGGAATCTGTGAAGTTGCCGAACCTCAAGAAGCTGGCAGCCGCACACGGGGTCGATCCCATCGGACAGGCGAATGTGAGGAACAGCTGGGAGCAGCCTCTTCGGGAGCTGGCCCAGCAGATGGAGCAGTTCGACGAGTGGGTGGCTGCGGATTCTGAGGTAGCCGCCGCGATGCCGTCGATGGTGTACTTCAAGGGTGACGCAGTACAGGCGCCCGAGGCCGTAGTCCAGAGCCTGCTCAACTCCCGGCTACGCGAGTACACGCGGGCTGATGAAGTAGCCAAGCGCGTGGCAGACCTTGAGGGCTACTTGGCCGAATCGCTGACGCCCGACATCAACAGCATCCGCGGGCACATCGCCGAGCGGTGCGCCCTGCCGTCTGTCGAGCTGGACCCGCAGGTGCAGGTGCGTCCAGCGCTGGTCGGGGTCGAGCTGAACATCGTGGACTCGCAGGGTCGGCGGTTCCCACTCTCGTCGGCAGGAACCGGTCGCTCACGTCGCATCTCGCTGGCCCTCTGGGAGAGCAGCAACGACCTGGGGCAGCACGACTCGACGCAAGGGCCCGACGCAGATGTCGTGTTCGTTTACGACGAGCCCGACACCCACCTCGACTATTCCCACCAGCGGCGCATCATGGCATTGATCCAGTTGCAGTCATCGCGACCCAATGCGCGCGTCATTGTGGCGACGCACTCGCTCAACCTGATCGACGGCGTGGACATCTCCTCCGTAGTGCACCTGCGCACCCACGAGGGGCGGGTACGGGCAGAGGTTCTGAGCGAGGACAGCGCAGACGTGGATGTGCGTCGCCATCTGTCGACGATCGCGACCACTCTGGGGTTCCGTAACAGTGTGCTGCTGCACGAGCGGTTCTTCGTCGCGGTGGAGGGTGTGTCCGAGACGTCCGCATTCCCGATCATGTTCCGAAAGCACGCCGGGTTTCCCATCCAATCCGCCGGTATCTGCCTCTGGGCGGGTGGCAGCAACGAGGGTGCGCTGCGATTCGCCAAGTTCCTCAAGGAGCATGGCCGTGACGTCGCCTTTGTCGTCGACAAGGACAGTCGTGCCAACCAGAAGCATGTCTTTCGAGACGACAAGCTCAGGGAGCATGGCTTCGACCTGACCAAAGAGTGCCTCTACCTCGGCTCCCCCAACGAGCTTGAGGACCTGTTCACCAGTGACGACTGGGCGAACACGGCCAATGCACTGTGGAAGCCGAACACCGAACGCGGTCCCTGGCAGCCTGAAGAAGTCGAAGCACTGCGAGCCGGAAAGTTCAGCTCGCAGCTACTGACCATGTTCAAGGCCGGCTCGGCCGAAGGGCCTCAGAACAAGGAAGACCTGATGGTCGGCATCGCTGCACACCTTCCCAAGGACCGCATCCCCGCCGCACTGGCTGCAATCTTCGACGCCTTGGTCACTCGCGCGCAGAACGCGGGGCCTCATCTTTGGTAGGCCGTACGCGCTCGGCCTGACGCGCCGCGCGTCGCGCCTGCATACGCTTGAGCCGCTGTTCACGCGTCGGAGGCTCCCACGTGTGGAGGCCGACTGACGCGACCCACTGGGCGCCGTGATGGTCCTGCTCGTCACCGCACCAACGGCAGCCGTCTGGAGTGGGCGGCTCCTTGCGATGTATGCGTCGCGCTTGTCCACCACCCATGGAACACCGCCCGTATGCGTCGGAATGCCTTCGATATGAACACTTCCCCGAAAGGTCATAGCCGAAGATTCCCACACGCCACTGACAGTCCTACGGCCCAAGCCAGGCCGCTCCAACGCCAAGCCGGGCAGGCCATTCGTCGAAGACTGGACCTGGCCCAAACACCACCTGCGAGGACAGCGCAGCCCCGATTCTGCGGAGACCCAGCGGCAGGTCGCAGATGGGCCGAATCGTTCCCACCCACTCTTAACGCAGGTGACGTAACTCGCGCAGCCCGTAGTCCGGTGGCAGCCACCCCTTCTTCCGCCTCTCGATAGTCTTCCGCGTGTGTGGAGGCGGGTACGGGCAGCCCTGCATCAGATCGGGTTCATCCCTGACCCACGCAAGCCCGTAATGGGCGCTGCACACAGGCCAGATGGTCGCCGCAGGCTCCTTCACTCTCAGGGGCGTTCCACGCCGCCCGTGGGGCCGCTTGGGGCACGGAGGCTGGGGCGGGCGGATCCTGCAGCCCTCGGCGAAGGCCATCAGGGACGGCAGTCCCGCACTTCTCAGCGGATCGCTAAACAGCGGTCCGCTGCCGCCACCGATCCTCCAGAGGAGAGCGGTCGCCCTCAGCAGAGGACGTGCCCAGGCGGGAACAGGGTGGGTCATGCAGCCCCGGCGCAGCCCGTGGTCATGCAGCGTGAGCGTCGTGCCGTTCGCGCTCAGATCGCGCGCGTGCGCGGCATCGAGCTGAGTGGTGGAGGCCGCGGTGAACGCGGCCGTGGCCAGCTGAGCCGCCAGGTAGGGGTGCGCCGTCGCGCGGTGGAGCCGCCACGACACCTCCGCCTCGGTGACCGGCGGCATCACCGGCGGGAAGAAGTCCCGGTCTGCCGCTAATGGCGCGGCGCACCGGCACGGTCCGATCGACTCGTCGAAGGTCCTGAGGGTGGTCAGTGCGGGCAAGTCGATCCAGCGGTTCGCCAGGGGCCGTGCTGCTTGCGGGGCCCGGCGTTGTGGGATGGTCGGTTCGGCCTCGGGCAGCAGGGCGGAGGCCTCGGCGATGCTGTGGTCCACCTGGCGCAGTTCGCGTTCCAGGAATGCCCGTACGGCCCGGTGGTGGCAGACCAGAACCAGGCGGACACCGGTACGCCGGCGCAGGGTGAGGAGAGCTCTGAAGCGGTGCGGAGTAAGCAGGTGGGCGCGCAGCAGGGTCAGGTGGGTGATGGGGGTGGCCAGGATCCAGGCCGCGGCGATCGACCAGGCCGGGGCCGGGTCGAGGTGGCGGTAGCCGGCCACGGGGACCGGCTTGCCAAGGGCAGCGAGGACGTCGTAGGCGAGCGCGATCGCGGCGTCGGTGCCCGGGGTCGGATGAACGGTGAGGCGTCCGTGCTGCGGGGCGTGGGAGGCCAGCGCCGCCCGGGTGTGGACCACGTCGTCGTACGGGTCCAGGACCACCGTGACCGGCGGCGGGTTCGGGCAGTCCAGCACCTCAGGCCACCACCGGGCGCTGGCGCAGCTTGCTGTAGGACCAGCGCAGCAAGTCCTCGTCCAGGCTCCGCCCGGACTCCTTCATCCCGGCAGTCAGGTGATGGGTGATCTTCGCCCAGGCCCGGAAATTGCCGTGCGCGGCCTCGTCATCGCACATCGCGATCAGATCCGGGTCCGCATCCGCCCACACGGGGTGGAACGCCGGGATGACGGTGAGGACCTCCTCCAGCGGCATCGGCTCGATCTCCTGCCACGCGTACACCCGGGACTCCAGCATCGGCTCACTCTGCAACATCTCGAAACAGCCGTCCCCGCCCGTGAACACGATCGTCAGATCCGAGCCGATGTCATCCCACAGATAACGCAGGTACTCGAAGCACATCTTCGACAGCCACTGCGCCTCGTCACAGACCAGGACGTGCGTCGCCTCCAGGGCGCCGCGCAGCATACGGTCGAACTCGATCGGCTGCGTCGGCGGACGGCCCTGCATACCCAGGGCGTGGAACAGCTCATGGCGCAGGTCGCGGGTCGAAGGGCGGGCCCGGAACTGGATCCGGCGTGTCAGCCTCGGTGCGAGCTCACGCAGCGAGGTGTTCACAGCCAACGACTTGCCCCGGCCCGCCTGCCCGTAGATGCAGATCATGGCTCTGGCCTCGATTGCGGCACGGATGTTCTCCCGCACCATCAGCAGCGCGCGCGTGGAGACCACCTGGGCGCCCGGCAGCCGCATGAAGTGGTCCTCCCGCTCCCGGGGCAGCCGGCCCTGCCGTTCAGCAGTCGCCATTGATCAACGCTCCCCGCTGTCGTCACGTACACCACCCGCTCCAGACGGCCCGCCCTCGGCTGCCTCCGCCTGCCCGGAATCGGTCTGCGAGTCGGCCGCGCGGCGGGGGCGGACAACCGGCCGGGCCCAGGAAGCCGGAGGCTCACGCGGCGGGATCAAGTCCGGCAGAGCACGGGCCGCCAGATCCACGCCCCTGGACCGGGCGATCTCCGCCTCGGCCTGCGAGGAAGTGACCGTGCGGCGCGGACGGGGCACCGCAGCCGTCGTCGTGGCCGTGTAGCGGGCCTTGCGCAGCTTCTCCGCCGCCTTCAGATCCGCCTTCAACGCGCGGGCCTGCTTCTCCCTGACCGAACTCAGCGCACGACGCTGCTCCACCGTCGCCGCCTGGGCCAGGTAGGCGGTCCCGAGGTGCCGGCCCCACTCCTCGGTAGAGAACACCTCGATCTGCCCGTCGTAGTGCGGCAGATACCGCAGCCGGACCCGCATGCCGACGTGGCCGGCCATCCACGGCGCGATATAGGCACGACGTCGCCAGCTGATTCCGTTCGTGGTGATCTTCCGGACCCGGCCGTCGTCCTCCAGCGCGAAGAACGCCAGGCGCTCCTCCGCAACGTCCTCGACCGGCGCCGGATCCGCCTCCCACGCCGCCAACGGCGTCAGGTTCGCGGCCAGACCGGCAGGGCGGTGCTCGGTGTTCCACCAGGCCACCCAGTCCAGCAGGACCTTCACGAAGTCCGGGTACGAGAGCAGGTCCTCCACCGGATCCGGACGGTACGCCTCCGCCGGGCGAGCACGGTGCGTATAGCCCGGCAGCGAGACCAGCAGCATCTCCTCCACCGCACCGTTCAACGCCTCGACGGTGCCCTTGCGGTACGGCTTATACGCCGGCAGATCATCCACCGGAACAGCGAAAGCACCCAGAGCACGCTCCACCGTCCGGCACAAGAACTCCTTGCCCCGGTCCACCCGCACCACGCCGGGCAGACCACCGAACGGGCCGTACGGATCCTGCCTGCTGATCCCCGTGCGCAGCGCGGCCAGGACCGCATCCCTCGCCGGCTGGTGCGGAGTAACCGCCACCCCGACGATCGCCTTCGTCGCTACATCGATGAACCACGTCACCCACGGACACACCGCAGACCCTTCAAGATCCACCCGCACCGGGACCCGCTTGTGGTCCCCCTCCCAGCACGCATTCCGATGCGTCGCGGGGCGCTTCCCATACACATCGAAGCGTCGGCGGGCCTCCTCGCCGCCCTTCAGGCCCTCGCGCTCCCCCACCGACAAGTCCTGCCGTACGGCGCGGTGGAACACCGACAGTGACGGCACCGGCCCCAGCGACGGGTCCTCCACCGCACGAGCCACGAGCTCACGGTGCACCGCAGAGACATTCCCGCCCCACACAGCCAGCTGCTGCCGAATCTCCTGCGTCACGGTGAGCCTCGAACGCGGCTTCGGACCCATCCGCCCCTCGCTCCGCCCCACGGACAACCAGCTCCACACCGTGCGCTCCGACACTCCGGACACCGACGCCACCAACCGCACATGCGCCGACGTCAGCTCGCCCCGGGAATCCAACGACATCAGACGGGCAACAGCCGCCTCACGCACTACAGCAACTGGCATCACCACGTCCCCGGCGTCGGGACCCTCCCCAGCCATGCACATCACCCCTCAGACAGAACGCCCAGCGAAGACGCTGTCCGCCGCTTCCCACCCCACACAGACACGCCGCGCAGCATCACCCGAACGGAGACGGCGGGCTCAAGCAGACCGCCCAGATTGACGCAGGAGCCCGCGGGGCAGCTCTTGCCTCAGACAGGGCTACAAGGGGGGAACCATGGCGCGAAGGAAGTCGCTGGCGTCTCAGCTCATGCAGGCGTACCGCGACGCCCAGAAGGCCAAGGCAGCAGCTGCCAAGCAGGCGGAAGCAGAGCGGCTGCGGCAGGCGCGCGCTGAAGAACGGGAAGCGGCCCGGCAGGGCAGGGAGGACGCGCGGAGAGAGCGGGAGCAGGCCCAGGCTTGGGTACGGGCCAAGAAGCAGAACGAGCGGACCCGTGCCGAGGAGGCGCGCAAGGCCGATCAGATCGTCCGGGACCTGGAGAAGCGTGAAGCAGCCCGAGCGAAGGCGGCCGAGCAGAAGAAGAAGGCCGCGGCGCGTGAGAAAACCGAGGCCGACCGGCGAGCAAGCCAACAACTGAGCGAGGACCTGCGCCGAGAAGCCGCAGCCAAGACAGCCGAAGTCGAGGAGCAGGTCAAGCGCCTGAACGCCGTGCTCACCGGCAGAGCGACAGGACTGCACACTCACCGCCTGCCGGTAGAGCAGGCCTTTGTCAGCAATGGCATCGACGCGATGACTGGCCACGTCGAAGCTGCACTCGGCCAGGTCAGCTACCCCAACGGACTTCGCGGCACGTGGCGTACGGCGTTCACACCCGAATCACGAGAGCTCGTGCTGGACGTTGAGCTCCCCAGCCAGGTGGCAGTACCAGTGGCCATGCAGTACCGATACAAGGGTTCGACTCCGCCCACAGTCGTCCCCCAGCCGCGGAAAGACGCCGAGACCAAGGCCATGTACAGGGACCTCGTCGCCAGACTCGCACTCCGCGCCATCGACGAAGCGCTCGCCGTGACACCACCCGCGCTGGTCGACGTCGTGGCCTTCAACGGGCATGTCAATGCCAAGGACCGGGCCACAGGAAAGGCCGTCCGGCCCTGCCTGGTCAGCCTGCGTGCGGAGCGGAACACCTTCGAGGAACTCGTCCTGGACGAACCAGAACTCGACCCTGTGCAGACCCTGCGTTACCTCAACGCCATCGTCTCCCAACACCCCTACGACCTGGAACCCGTCCGGCCAGTAGTTACGTTCGACCTAGCCAAATTCAAACTCGCACCCGAACACGACGTGGTCGCCGGCCTTGACAGCCGACCCGACCTACTCGCACTCGACCCCATCGAATTCGAACATCTCATCCGGCGTCTGTTCGAGGCGAGGGGACTCAAGTCCTGGGTCACCCAGGCCTCACGCGACGACGGAATCGACGCAGTCGCCATCAGCGAGGAACCCCTGGTCGGCGGCCTCTGCATCATCCAAGCCAAACGCACCAAGAACGTCGTACCAGCGGAGACCGTCCGCGCACACGCCGCCATGGTCAACGACAAAGTCGCTTCCAAGGGCATCGTCGTCACCACCGCCTGGTTCGGCAAAGCCAGTCACGACTTCGCCCCGCGCCACCGACTGGAACTCATCGACGGCCGACACCTGAAGGCACTCCTCCTCGAGTACCTCGACATCGACGCTCTCATCGGACTTCCCAAGCTCCCACCCGGCTGGGCAACCCGAGACCTCACCTAACACAGGACCAGCAAGAAGACCGCCCCAACTCACTCCGCGCATACCGATCCAACGCCTACAGACTCGGCGCGAGCTCCACCCCAGATTCGGCAGCACTCTTCAGCAACAAATCAGCGCCAAACCTTCAGAGCAGGAGCGACATCACCACAAACCTGCACGTCACAGCGCTCAAAACCCACTGAAAACGAAACGCCGAACCACTGAAGAACCGACGCCGAATATCACGTTCGGACGCCCGCTGCGGTCCGGTCGCACCTCTGGTCGCGTCTCTGGTCGTGCTCCTGGTCGCACGTCAGGTCGCGCCTCTGGTCGCATTGGGCGGCACCCACAGCCAGAACGGAAGCCCAGGTCAGCCGGGCGATTGAGAGGGGCGCCGGGCGCCGACTACTTCCCTCCAGGGCCTTCCACGGCGGCAGGAGGAGCCCAGGGCAGTGCCAGATCGTCACCGGATCGACGGGGAAGGACGTGGAAATGGACGTGGTCCACCGACTGGGTGGCCGGTCTTCCCTTCGAGGTGAGGACGTTGGCGCTGGGCAGTTCGGCGACGAGCTCGGATGCGGCGGCCATGTGAGGGCGCTTATGAGCGGGTCGGCTCCGGCGTCGGGTACGTGCTCGCATGGCAGGACGAGGAGGTGTCCGGGGGTGACCGGGTTCAGCGGGACGATGGCGAAGACCTGGGGCCAGCGCCGGACGATGGTGGCCGGGGCGCGGCCGCTGGCGATGTCGCAGAAGACGCAGTCGGTGGGCATCGGGCTCCCTTGAACGAGGCCAGGCCCTGCCGGTGGGCAGGGCTTGGAGCTGTGGGGTGTGCTGTCCTGCGTGTCCGGGGCTGTTAGGAGCAGATCGAGAGGATGACAGAGGCCGAGCGCCTCCGGCTGGACCCCGCGCTGGTGGCCATCTCCAGAAATCCCGAGATCGGCGTCCCCTCGAAGCACGGCGCGATCCGCGAGCACCGCGACGGCGGCGTCCGGATCCTGTACGTGCCCACCGCCCTGGGCACCCTTGAGTCGCATTACGTCGAAGCGGACTGACTGCGGTCACATCGATCTCCGCTGGCCCACGTAGGCACGCTTCGGCGCAGAGGGTCAGGTGGGTGAAATCCAGGTGATCTCGGCCGTGTGTGCCACTCGCCATGATCCTCAGATAGGAGAGTCATGGTCGGCTTTGTCGGCAAACGCTTGGGAGTGGATCAATGACTCGCACCACCGTCGCTTGGATGCTCGACGAAGAAGAGGCCCGAACGGCAGCGATCTCAAGTCTCGGACTTAATAAGGCAGTTCCGGACGCACTCGTTACGGATCGCTGGTTCCTTCCTAACTACATGAAGGCATTGGCAATCGAGGCAGTCAAGCGCGACGCCCCGGAGGGCGTTGTTGAGGATTTGATGCTCCTTCTGCGACGCGCGACAAGGAACGCCAAGGGGATCGACGAGTACGGTGTCGAGGTTCTGGCCCGACTCGAAGGACTGCGAGACGTGGATGAAATCGTCCCTGTCCTAGAACGAGCCCGGGACGAAGCCCCCGACGAGTCAAGGAGGCAACGGATCGAGCGTCTCCTCAAGAAGGCGCGGCAGCCCGGTCCGAGCCGCGAGGATTTGCGTGCGATGAGCGATGAGCAGCTTGAGGAAACCTTGCTCAGCGACAATTGCGACAGCTGCTGCCTCTACGGATGCTCTCTGTGCCTGCTTGAATGCTTCATTTGTTGTATCGGAACTTGTTACTGCTGCCAAGGCGGCTGTGGATAACGGCCGGCTGCGACGTCACAGAAGACGCAGTCGGTGGGCATCGGGCTCCCCTTGGTTCGCCAACTCCCGAGCCAGTTCACCGTCATATCCGACACTCATCAGCTGTCCCTCCTGAAGATCGATCAGTACGGCCCGACGATGCCGATCAGCGATGCGGCGAACAAGAGAGCAGAACGGGCCAGCATCCCCACAGGAAATGGCAGCAGCGTGGTGAGAGCGGAGGCGATCCCGACGACGGGAAGACGATGCGGGCAGGCAGATCGTCGGGGTGCGCCCTGGTGAGCGTAGTCAGCGGGAGCATCGTGACCCAGAAAGTCGATGATCGCGACGTCTTCTCAGGAGGGAGGGCACGGCGGCTCGTACGGTTTGTCGGGCAGGTAGTGCTTCCATTCCTGTCGGGTGATGAGGTCGCCGGCCGATGCGCAGATGTCGCCGATGGCCCGGTCCGGGTTGGTGTCCCACAGTTCTACGCCTGAGGATGCCCTTACGAGGGCGAGGTACTCGCCGTCTGGGGTGAAGCGGAGCGCGTATACGTACTGCGGTGAGCTCGGCAGGTAGGAACTCCGTCTGGGATTTTTTGGATCGGTGAGATCCCAGATCTCGGGGCGCTCCTCGTCACCCACGGCCTTCCTTGCCATCAGGGCGAGGCGGGTGCCGTCGGGGCTGAAGGCCATCGTGCTGCCGTCGATGCCTGAGGAGACGCGGGAGAGCTCCTCTGTGAGCTGGTGGCCCTCCACGCGCCACAGCCTCAGTGTGCCGTCGATGTCGTAGATGGCGAGCAGCTTCCCGTCCGGCCGGAAAGCGATGTGCGCCGCGTTGACACCGGCCTCGCTCGGCCGTGCCCACTGCTGCTTCGGATGTGCGGGATCGGTGAGGTCCCAGCTCTCCAGCTCGCCCGCGGGCTTGGGCCGGGTGCCGTCCTTGTCGGCGAAGGGGGTGTCGGCGAGGAGGAGCGATTTGCCGTCCGGGGAGAACTCGAGCATCACGCACGACGCGTCGATCCGGGCGATCTGGCGTGGGGCACCGGGGTTGGCGATGTCGTAGATCCGAACGCTCGGTTTCGCGACGTTGCCGTCTCTGAAGCCGTTCATGTCGGAGACGGCCAGGACGGGCTCGGTGGGGCTGAAGGCGATCACCGCCACACCGTTGTCCAGGTCCTCGATGGTGGCCATTGGTGCGGTGCCCTCGGCTGCCGAGGTGCTGCGTAGCCGCACGCCGACGATTTCCTGTTTCTTGCCGTCCGGGTCGGTCTTGCCGTTCTCGTACGCCTCGATGTCGGCGAGGAGGCTTCCGTCCGGGCTGAGGGCGATGTCGGCTCCGGTGAACATGTCGGGGGAGCGCGTCCTGCTGAGGATCGTGATGTCGTCCTGCGACGTCGCGTCCAGCAGATAGTTCACGCGCACTCCTTGGAGGGCGATCAGCTTCTTCCCACCGACCACCCGGTAGTCGAACTGGGCTCCGGTGCCGGGGGTGAGCGGAATGAGGCTTTCGGCGCCCGGCTGGGCCGAGTTGTTGAGGTAGGAGACGCGCACCCCGTGGTCGGTGGCCTGTAACAGTTTGCGCGGACTGGTGGGGTCGAACAGGAGCGTCCCCGACTCCTGGAGCGTGCTCTCCCCGCCCTTCGCCCCGGAGAGAAGCGTGACGGAGAGGCCGGTCTTCTGGTAGATCCACACCTGCCAGGTACCGCCGCAGGCCCCGACGACGTACTCGCGGATCGGGCTGAACACCAGGGAGTTCAGGCCCTCGATGCAGGATGATCCGATCGTCGAGTCGTCCTTCTTTTCTTCCATCCTTCGTGGCGTGTCGGGCACGTCCAACTGCCACAGCCCGAGCGCGTCTCCGCTCCTCAGGACGACCGGAGCCGCGAGTATCCGTCCGTCGGGGTTGAAGGCCACCCGGTGGAGCGGCCTCGGGTTCACGAGCACGCTGCGGTCGTACTTCGCTCCCTCGAGCACGGCGATGCGCTCGGGGTGTCCGGAGTCGGCCGCCTTCCAGAGCTGGATCCGGCCGTCCACGCTCATGCTGGCGAGGAGGTCACGCTCAGGAGACACGGCCAGGGAGTCGAGCCGCGCGGAATGGCCGGTGAGTGCGGGGAGGGGCTTCGGCGTGGTCCGGTCGCCGATGTCCCAGACGCGGATCTCACCGGTCGACAGGCCGCCGTACAGGCTCTTGCCGTCAGCGCTGAGGGCGAGCGCGTGGACGCTGTGCTCCAGCTGTGGCGGCGCGGCGGTCTGCGTCGGATGACCGGGATCCGATATGTCCCACAGTCGCACCCACGCTGTTGTCGGTTGCCGCTCGTCGTAGGTGACCGCGGCGAGCGTCCGGCCGTCCCGGCTGATCGTCAAGGGGCCGGTCAGGCCCGCTTCGACCCGGGCGGAGCCGCCCGGGAAGCGCAGCTCGATCGCGGCTCCGACCGAGATGGCGAGGACGCGGCCGTCGCCGCTGTAGGCGAGATCCTGAGCCTGCTCGTCCGCGTTTATCACTCCGGGCGAGCGCCGGCTGTTGAGCAGCGCTCCGCGCCCCGCCTCTTTGTCCATCCGGTAGGAGACCAGGCTGAGCTGCTTGGCCAGGCCGGGCTGCTGATCGCGGAGGTCCTCGGCCTCGGCGGCAAGGTAGCGGGCCAGGTCGCGTTCGCCTGACCGCTCGGCACGATGCTGGAAGATCACGGAACTGATCAGTCCGGATGTGGCGAGCACAACCAGCACTATGAGGAACGCGACGGCGATCCGGGTTCGGCGCGCACCTCGGCGCTCCTGCCGCCAGGAGGCGTCGACGAACTCGGCTAGCACCGAGTCGGGCGCGTCCGCGCCGGCCGGTGACGACGCGGCGCGTTCCCGCACGGCAGCCAGCCTGCTTCCGCGGTAGAGCAGCGAGGACTCCCGCCCGGCCCGTTCCCATGCCCTGGCGTCTGCGGTGAGGTGTTGACGGGCACGCAGCCAGTCCCGGTCCGCGTCGATCCACTCCGTCAACAGGGGCCAGGCGCGCAGCAGCGCTTCGTGGCTGATGCGGGCGGAGTCATGGTCGAGGGTGATCAGGCGGGCCCGGGTGAAGCGGTCGAGGGCTAGCTGTGCGGACGAAGTGTCGGGCAGGCCGTGCAGGAGCGCGGAGCGGTCCACGGGCTGGGCCGTGTCCGCGGTGTCCTCTCCCACGCGGACCAGTCGGGGCAGCATGAGCCGGACAGCTTCCCTGCCCTGCGGATCCAGTCCGTCGTACGTGTTGTCGGCGGTGGTTTTGATCGCCTCCGCGATCCCTCCGGCGGCACGGTACTGGGCGACGGTGAGTCGCGATCCGGAGCGGCGCAGCCAGGTCGCCCACAGGACGTGGGAGAGCAGCGGCAGCGCCCCGGCTGCCGGTTGCCGGTCGGTCGTCGCGCCGAACTCGTGCAGGATCACGTCGGCGAGGCCCTCGTCCAGGACCAGGCCGGCGGCCGCGGCCGGTCCGTCGACGGCGGCGCGGAGTTCGTCGGGGTTCATCGGCTCGACCAGCAGCTGGTTGTCGCGCAGAGCAGCCAGCAATTCGGGGTGCGCGGCGGCCTGGCCGTAGAAGTCCGCCCGGAGCGCAAGCACCACCAGGGCTCCCGGCGCACCCCCTCCAGAGGGCCGTGCCAGGGCTGTCACCTCCCGCAGGAACGCGGTGCGCTCCGATGGGTCGGGGCACAGCGTGAACAGTTCCTCCAACTGGTCGACGACGAGGATGAGCCGCTGCTCTGGTCGGCCGGCCAGCAGCCGGCCGGCCAGCTCGGTCGTACGGTCGGAGGTCTCCCACAGCGGATCAGTGGACTCGGCGCGATGGTCGAGCAGCGCTGCGAGGTGCCGGAGCGGGCTCCTGCCGGGGGTCAGGCGCAGCGGTAGCCAAGAGGTGGTGCCGAGCAGTCCTCGCTCGCGCAGTCCGGCTGCGAGACCGGCGTTGAGCAGGGAGGTCTTCCCTGAGCCGGAGGGGCCCACCAGAACCAGCGGGCCCGGCTCATCCGCTCCTGCCATGTCCGTCAGTGCGGCGAACACCCGCTCCGTCATGTCGTCGCGTCCGAAGTACACGTCGGCGTCGTCCACCCCGAAGGCGTCGAGGCCCGGATAAGGGCAGCGGCCGGGCGCGGGCTCCACGTCCGGCGAGGGCTCGGGCTGCGCCGGCACTGCCGGGTTCGGTGCGAGGACGAGACGCCCCGAGCGGTCCCCTGCCTGGCGGCGGGGCAGCGGCCCCTGCCGGTCGCTCATCACCCGGAAGACTCCGTCGAACACGGCGTCCAAGGTCAATTGCTGGAGTCCGCGCGGGTCGCCGTGCGTCAGCACCTCTATGAGGGCGCCGGTGAACGCGGTGTGTGGTGCGCCAGGAGGTGCGAGGGCCAGCTGTTCCGCGGACCCCATGAGGTACATGCCGTGCGCGGGCGTCATCGTGAACGCGGGCAACGACGGGCCGCCGCTCAGCGAAACCCGCCCGGAGAAGCAGCAGTCGAGCACGACGACGACGGACGACGACCGGCTCGCCTCCAGGGCTTGCCGCAGTGAGGTGAACGACAGCGCCTGATGCCCGGCCATCCCCGGGGTGAGGCGGTCAGTGCTGGTGGCGGCCAAGTAGAGCTCGCCGTCCGGGCCGAGCAGACCGTGCCCGATGAAGTAGACGAGCAGCACGGTGTCCGCTCGCTGCGCTTCCTCGGTGACTGCCCGCGCCATGATTTGCGCGTCGGCCGGGTCGAGCAGCGTGCGCAGGTGGTCGGGCCGGACCCCGCAGCGTTCGGTCAAGACCGCCTGCAGATCCCGGCAGGAGGTTGCGGCTGCCGGCACCGGCGTCAGCAGCGGGCCCTCATGCGTCGCGGTCGCGATCAGCAGAACCCGTACGCCCGCGCCGGACAGGTCCGTCACGGCAACTCACGACGTTCGGGCTCGTCCGCGCCCGTCGCTTGCCGGCTGCCCAACAGATCGGCGATCTGGTCCACTTGCTGCTGCAGGGCGGGAGTGTCGAGGCCGGATACCCGCTTCGCGGCCAGATCGAGCGAGCTGCCGTCCGGAAGCGTCACTTTGATGTGCACGTCTCCACGGCGGGTACGGAGCCAGGCGATGAGTCCGGTGGCGAACGCGCTCACGGCACCGGCCGGGCCGAGCGCAACCGACAACGCGTCGAGTACCGGCCCCAGCGTGCCGGTCTCCGGCGGCCGCTCCACCGCGTCGACCCGCCCACGCAACTCCTGGGAATCGGCCAACCAGTCCCGGAGCGAGCGGAGCTGTTCCCCACCGTCCGGACCTTCCGAGATTAGTGCGACATGCATAGTTCCCCCGCCTGCACCGCATACACGGTTGTCGATGCGCCATCCCTGAGGTGAGAGATGCTTCCCGCAGAGCCCCGCCCAGTCAAAGACTCATTCAGGACTTTCGTGACACGCTGCCCCGGCCAACGACCTGCCGCGGGAGATGGTTGGGACTTCTCAAGGCCAGCCGCACGTGATCAGGGCGCCCGTCGCGGTTCGGCCTGGTGCATTTTCGGTGTGAACACCCGGACAATGCCGTTGGCGTCCGCCGCCGCCTCTCGGAGGTGGTGGTTCTCGACTTCCAGAACGTGGACTACCCGGGCCAGCTGCTCGATGTCACGGGTGAGCTGGTCTCGTTGTTCGCGGAGCCTGGTGTTCTTGCGCTTCAGCTCGTCGTTTTGCTGCTTGAGGCTGTCGGCGATCCTCGGGCGGGCATCTTGGGAGCGGACCAGCGCGTAGTAGAGGTCCTTGATACCGGTGTGCTTGTGGGTGAGCTTATTGCGTTTGAGGCCGGCTTCCTGGGCGAGGGCCTTGACGGTGAGTTGGCCCTCCGAGCGCATTGGTGTGCCGATGAGGAGACGGATCATCGCGTCGGTGATGGCCTGGACCTCGGAGGCGTCGTCCAGTGCGGAGGCCGCCGCGTACGCCGCGCGGGACTGAGCGAGCACGGCTCCGACGGTCTCGGCGATGGTGGCTGGCGACGGGAGCGGGTCGCGTCGGCGGCCGGCGGGGTGCTTGCGGGCGTGTTCACTCGGGGCTTCCAGGGGTAGTGGCGCTCTGTTCGTGCTTGCGGATGAGTTCCAGGCGGGTTTGGCGGCATTGCTGCTGGCGGTGGCGGAGTGGCTGGGGCAGGAGGGGGTCAGCGAGTTCCTCGTCGATGGCGTCGATCTGGGCCTGGGCTCTGCGCATGTGGGTGTCGGTGCGGGAGATGTTCGCGCAGGCGGGGGTGCACCGGTCACGGTCGGGGCCCGGCCTCGGGCCAGGGGCGTCGGTACCGCAGAGGGCTTTGAACGGGTCGTAGTTGCAGGTCAGCAGTGCGCTGGGGTCGTCGAAGATCCGCAGTCGGGCGTTGGTGCGCAGGGCTTTGATCTGGCTCTTGGTGGCGAAGGAGCCGTGGAAGCGGGCGTTGAACTCGTGGGCGGAGGCCATGTAGCGCTTGGCAGCGGGGCCGCTGACTGCCTCGCCCGCGTCCAGGCGTTCACCGGCCTCGGCGAGCGCATCCGCCACTGCGAGGGTTTCCTCCGGGTCGAGGACGTCGGTCATGTCCATCGTGGTGCGGCCGCCGTGCCTGCCTCGCTGCTACTTGCTGCCACCTCGGCCACTACGACGAAGCTCTCCATCTGGAGCAGCAGGTCCTGGAAGCACGTATCGAAGTCTTCGGCCCCAGACGAGAAGAGGCCCCAGGAGATCATGTCGGTGAGGGCATGCGGGTCGGCGTCAGGTGCAAACCGGATGACGCAGTAGTCCTCGCCGGGAATGACGCGAGTGATCCACAGCGGCCTGGTGGCGTACGTGGTCGGGTACTCCAGCAGGGCACGGAGTACGAATGCCTCCAGCAGTTCCTGCTGGCCTGAGGGACGCGGGATCGGCGGGCTGCCGACGGGAAGCAGCTCCATCCGGGCCTTCGCGCCGGCCCAGGTCTCACCGGTGTAGCGGCGGCAGACATTGACGTGATCGTTCGCGCGCATTGCGCAACAACTCCTCGTGGATGCTGCCGGATCTCAGCGAGAAGTAGCTGCCTGTGAAATCAACTCAGGTACACCATGGACCAAGTCGTGGGAGGGTGCGCCTGGGCTTTCGACACGCTGCGCCATTGATCCGGAACGACGCACGACGAGGGCTCCCTTAGCCCACGGAGACCATACGGCCGCCATCACGCTCCCTGACGCTTCGCCACGCCGACACCGACAGTTCGTTCTCGTCGAAGTTCATCTCATCCCCCTGGCGCTGACGCTACATGGACCCGGTCCACGTCGGCAGAGGAGCATGACGGGGCTATGGATCAGGTACTGATCATTTGCAGGTCATCTCGCGTGACCGGAGATCGCTGCGTACTGCTCGACTCCTCGTTCCCCGGACGCGCCGTCAGGGGGTCAGTGCGGTAGCGACCTGGGCGAGGCGGGCGGTCGGCCAGGCGAAGCGGTTGGCGGGGTTACGGAAGGAGTAGCCACCATCGTTGATCAGGTAGCCGCCCTCGGCCGTGGTCCAGTGCGTGGGGCCCCACTCCCCCTGATGCGCGAGGCGCGCCGCGGCGAGCCTCTCCGGCGCCTCAACGCGGGTGCGGGCGCGCAGCGCCGCGCTCAGGCGCTCGAAGGCCTCATCCGGCACGGCGTCGTCGCCGAATGCCGGGAGCAGGAGCAGTAGTCGGGCGTGGGGGTCGGTGGTGCTGCCGCCGGGCAGGCCGTTGTCCGCTGCGGCGGTCAGCTCGGCCCAGGACAGGCCGGGGCCCATGAAGTGCCCATCGTCCTGCGCCAAGGTCTCGGCCGCGTTCCAGTCAGGGTGGTGCACGAGGTAGTCGATGCCGGCCTCCCCCTCCAAGGCGCGATACACCACATGCAGGCGGTGATCACCGGTCAGCGGCACCGTGAACACGGGCCAGGTGTCGCCGCCCAGCAGCTGGGACAGCAAGGCTCCCGCTTCCAGATCGCGCGTATCGCCCAGATGCAGGTGGACCAGCCAAAACAGGTGGTCGTCCAGGAGTTCGGGCTGGTGGCGGAAGGGGCCTCCGTCATAGCCCGGGATCCGGGCCGGAGGTGTCTGTGGGCTGCTCGTCACGAGGGCCATCATGTCCCCGGCTGCCTCACGAGTGACAGCTGGGGTGCCTGAAGCAATGCGGGACGCACAGCAAGGATATGGATCAGGTACTGAGCCTTACGAAGAGGTGTGCGGGGCGGGCGGCGGCCGTCACCGACGGCGACCTGGCGCAGGTAGTAGCGGTACATCTGACCGGCTCGAATGATCGCGATATCCATCATGGCGACCACGCCACACGGCCCTGATCTGCAAGAAAAGACCGATCAGGCCAATGTCCCGCCAGGCGGGAGCGGCGGCCGAACTTTGTTCACCGGCGCCCGCCAGACGGGAAGCGGCCCCGAGCCGGAAGCATCGGGGGGCGCCAGGCCCGCGCCACGCTGCTCGAGGCCGTCACACGCCACCACCACGCTTACTCGCTTGCCGCCATCGTCGAGCTCGGCGGTGAGCTGGAGCTCCCAGCTACCCGTAACGGGCGCTTCAGGGGCGCGGTCATTCCAGAAGGTTGCGCGGTCAGCGCCGGCCGCCGCCGATGCGGCGGTCGTCGGCCAGTGCAGTCAGGGGGCCGAACTCGCGGGCAAGCTGGTTCCACGTCAGAACCTCGCCACAGCGGGCCGGGAACTCCTTCGGGTTGAACTCGGGCATGGTCCAGGTGCCAGTGCCCCGGTCCCGCAGCCACAGGTCCCCGTCACCGTCGACCACAGTCGGCGGGACCGGTACGGGCTCGGCCTGATCGGTGGGATCCCAGGTGACCCGGCCCGGGTGGGAAACGCGGCGCAGCTCGGTGGTGGCCAGCCGCGCGGCCAAGTCACGGGTGGATTCTTCTGCGTCCTTGACCGACGCGAGTCGGAATGCGTCGTCAAGTACAGGCAGGGCTGGATTCTTGCTGCGCTTTGAACTCATACGCTGACTACCTCCGGTGGGGGGCGTCACATCCGTTATGGCACCCCGTAGAGGAACACGGTATCCGAGGCGGGAGCCGGGCCGGCTACGACATCTGTCCAGGTGGAGGCCCTGGCACACCGGGCGGCGGGGCTAGGTCGTCTCTTTCGGATCTTGCCGGGTCCGCGTCGTCCGGCGCGGTGCCTCGCCGTGCTGCCGGGTCTCCCGCGTACTGGACGTACTCGGGTGACCCGGCAGCGCGGCGAGGTGCGGTGCCGGGCGGCGCGGACCCGGCAAGATCCGAAAGAGACGACCTAGACTAGTGCTGCGTTCCTTAAAGGCAGTAGATGTAGCGGTGTCGTAGGTGTCGGGTTGGTGGTGCGGGTCTGCCCCAGATCCAAGGCCGTGCCCGCTGGTTGAGCTGTGTGGTGGCGAGGGTGGTGGCCTGGGTGATCTCGTCGGGTCCGGCGAAGGTCTGCCCGGCGAGGGCTGCTTTGCGGAAGATCCGCCACCAGGCTTCCTGGAGGTTGAGCCAGCACGCATCGACGGGTATGAAGACGTGCTTGATCCTGGGATGGTCCTCGAGCCAGGCCCGGGTGGAGATGCTGTTGTGCGAGGACAGGTTATCGGTGATCACGTAGACGTCCCCGACCGGGTTGGACATCTCGAGTTTCTGTAAGAACTGCTGGTAGAAGACGCTGTTGCGGGAGGTGGCGGTCATCGTGACCTGCTGTCCGTCCCTCACGCGCAGGCCGCCGTAGACCCAGGTCTTCTCCGGCCCGCGGCCATAGTCGAGCTCCGATTTGATGCGACGGCCGTCGGGTGACCAGCCCGGTGCCGGCGGGAAAGTACGCGGGATCACCGGCCCGAGCTCGTCGACGCAGACGACCGTCGCGCCGTCGGGAGGGTTGGTGTAGAGACCGATGATCCGCGTCCTTTTCCCTCGAAGTCACGGTCCTTCGACCTCACCCAGGAACGGGTATGGCGCCATCGGACACCCTCGGCCAGCAGGATCCGGCGGACCTGGGATCTTCCCACCACGATCCCGGCCTGCCGGGCGGCCTCCGCCAAAGCCTCAAGCGTCCACTGAGATGTCCCCGCCGCATCGTCCGCGGCCAGTTCACCATCCTCGACCCTGGTCAGACGACCCGGAGGGGTTTGTCTGACCAGCGCAACAATCCTTGACCGTTCGGCCTCGGTGATCCGCCGGGGACGTCCGCTGACCGGCCGGTCCTCCAGCCCCTCGAGCCCCAGCTCGTTGAAGCGGTGGAGCCACCACCGCACCGTCTTGGCATGACAGCCGAGCTCCGCCGCGATCGCCGCGACCCGCAGACCGTCCCAGCTCAGAGCAATGATCCGTGCTCTCAAAACCAGATCGGCCGGTGCCTTCCGGGCACCCGCCAGCCTGGCGACCACCCTCTCCTCATCCGGCCCCGAAGCAGCCCGGGCACGCAGCAACGCAGGCACAACCCACCCCCTACCAAACACCCAACAGAGGCTTTATACCCGCAACTTGAGGAAGCAAGCACTAGTGACAGCTGAGGTTTGACACCGCGAGAATGCGGCGCTTCACGCCGTCCCCGGAGACTCTGGGGGAGGGCTCACTGCTGCGCCGACCCTTCCGCGAGGGCGTCCAGCTGCTCCTTGGACCACGAGAGCGCGCCGGCTCGCAGGCCTTCGACCACCGCGCGCACCCACTCCAGCTCCGCGGCCGTCACGGCCCGCAGGTATTCGGTCTCCAGGCGGGTGATGCGTGGGAGTCCCTGCTCCGCCTCTGCGGCCATGGCCGCTTCCATTCCGTCGAGCTTCTCCGTGAGGGCGTCGGCCCGCCGCTCCAGTACGTCTGCCATCTCTTCCGGCGCGAGCAGCAGCAGGTTCGACAGGGCGGCCGGGAACTCCGGGAACTCCTGCTTGGGCGCGGAGAGCATCTCCTCCAGCCAGGCGCGGGCGGTCTCGCGCCCCGCGTCGGTGATTTCGTACACGGTCCGCTCCGGGTACTGCTGATCGCGCCCGGTCTCGCGGACGGCGATCAGTCCGGCGCCATTGAGCCGCTCGATCGTGCGGTAGAGGCTTGCGCGCTGGCTGACGTTGACGACTTGCTCCTTGCCCCAGTCCTTGATCAGGCGCTGGACGCCGTACGGGTGCAGCGGTTTGTAGTGCAGCAGAGCCAGGACGGTCAGGGCGAGCGGGGAGCTGCGGGGGGCAGGTGCGGTCATGGACCTGATTGTAGCCTCAAAAGAACTAGTTGACGAGCTACTAGTTTCACTGCAACTATCGAAATCGTCACCGCAAGACGACCACCCGGCGCACCGCCACCCAGAGAGGAACCACGAGATGCCCACCGAGATGTCCCTCACCGAGCGCATCCACTGCGACCACGGCCTCGTCAAGCACCTTGGCAACTGGACCGGGGCCGGCCGCTTCGAGGTCAAGGCCCGCCATGGCGCAGCCGTCCTCGACCTCCGCTCGCCCGGCCTCCCCGACGACATCGAGATTCACCTCGATATGGACCGGGCCATGGTCAAGCTGCTCGTCGACGACGACACTGCCATCGACCACTGGAACCTGAGCTGGACCGCCCGCGGCAAGATCAAGGACTCCGCGTCCTCATCCAACGGCGACAAGGCGGCTGGCCGCCTTGTCCACCTGTCCGGCTCCGCGACGAACAGCGAGATCCGCATCCACCGCGGTGGCATCGCGATCCTGTCGGCGATGTTCTCCCGTGCGTACGTCCAGGACCTGCGTCGCGCCCACAAGGCCGGCGGCGTACCGACGATCGACGACCCGACAAGGGGGCACCAGTCATGACGAGCATCGGCAAAGCCCGCACCGCACTCATCATCGGGGGCGGGATCGCAGGCCCGGTCGCCGCGATGGCACTGCGTCAGGCCGGCATCGAGGCCGCCGTCTACGAGGCGTACGACTCCACGGCGGACGGGACCGGCGGCGGCATGACCATCGCCCCCAACGGCCAGGACGCCCTCGACGCCATCGGCGCGGGCGGCATCGTCCGCGCCATTGGTACCCCGGTCACCTCCATGGTCTTGCGAAGTGGGACGGGCAAGCAGCTCGCACAGTTCGCCCCGCCTTCGCGCCTCCCCGTCCAGCAGTTCGTCTGGCGCGCCGACCTTTACCGGGGGATCTACGACGAGGCCGAGCGCCGCTCCGTACCCATCCACCACGGCAAACGGCTGACCGGCGCCACGGACACCGGAGGCGGTGTCACCGCGCACTTCGCGGACGGTACGCAGGCGAGCGCCGACGTCCTTATCGGCGCCGACGGGATCCGGTCCACGGTCCGCCCCCTGATCGACCCGGCCGCACCACAGCCGCACTATGCCGGCCTGGTCTCCTTCGGCGCGCGGATGGACGAGTGCGGGCTGCCCTCCACCAACGGCGTCATGTACCTGTGCTTCGGCAAGCGCGCCTTCTTCGGCTACCAGGTCTTTGACGACTCCTCGGCGGTGTGGTTCGCGAACCTGCCGCACCCCACCCCGATGACGGTCGTCGAGGCCCAGGCGATCGGCGCAGAGCAGTGGATGCGCACCCTGCACACCGCCTTCGCCGACGACAGCACCCCGGCCCTGGAGATGATCAACGCTACCGACCCCGGCCGGCTCCTGATCACCGGCCCGATGGAGAACATGCCGAGCGTCCCGACCTGGACCCGCGGCCGCATGACCCTGATCGGCGACGCGGCCCACGCCGCCTCGTCCAGCTCGGGGCAGGGCGCCTCCATCGCCAGCGAAAGCGCCGTTGAACTGGCGCGCTGTCTGCGGGACCTGCCCTACGACCGGGCCTTCGCCACGTACGAACAACTGCGCCGCCCCCGCGTCGAACGCATCATCAAGCTCGGCGCCCGCACGAACAGCAACAAGTCACCGGGCCCGGTCGGCCGGGTGCTGCGCGACCTGCTGATGCCGGTGGGCATGAAACTGATCAACCCGGAGAAGACGGCCTGGCAGTTCGACCACCACATCGACTGGGACGCGAAGGCATCCCCGCTCGCCTGAACCCCGGCCCGCCCTCGGCCATGCCGCCGGGGACGGGCCGGCGCCTGTGACAGGTCCAACCCCCATGTGACGGCCGCGGCCGGCCCCCTGTCCTTCGCCTCGACTCACGCCGGACAGCTCGGAAAAGGACACGGAAGTGAGATGAACTCGTGGGGGACCGGCTGTGAGGCGGGCGCATCTGCGCTGGTCAGCGTCACGCAATGGGACAGCGGAAACGAGAGTCTACAGATAATTGGCCCACCGCCGTCCTAGGACTGGATCAGCTGGTGTTATGTGAAGTCGACGCTGGACAGGCGAGCCTTGTAGAACTGCCCTTCGTACCCGTAACCCTGGAGCTTGCGAGTGCGATCGAAATTGCCGGAGCTGTCGAAGAATTCTATGAAGATGTTCCAGTGGATTTTTGCGTCCACAGCTTGCTGCCAGAACGATTCGCCGGAGGCGATCCGGGCGAAGGACTTTACACCGTCGGACGACGGCTTCATCGGCGTGAGAGCTCCCGTCGACTTGTTGACTCGCAGGACGCTGCCGCCTCCGGTGATCAGCAAGTAGTTGGGGTCACTGTGGTCAGTGTCGAGGCCGTGGCCGTTGAAGGGATGCTTAGGGTCGGGCCACGTGTGCCCCCAGACCTTGACAAGCCGTGCGTCGCGGTGGCTGCCGGTTACCTCGTACTGGGTGAGGGTCCAAGTGCCCAGTGCCCACAGGTGGCTGCCGTCGTACCAGAGGCCGTGTGCACCCTCGTAGTCGATCGTCTGAACCTGGGCGAGTGTGCTGGGGTCGTCCGAGTTGGTGGGCGCGTAGATCGTCAGGCACCCCGGGTAGCCGCCGGGGCTGCGCGTTTCCGAGGAGGCGGTCACGATGACGCCGATGTCGGGTATGCGTTCGATCGAGTGCGGGTTGCCGTTGGGCGTCGCCTGCCAGAGCAGCCCGTCGCCGTCACCCATGTTCACGATGCCGACCTTGCCACCGGAGGCGGTGACCAGGGCGACCCAGCCGAACGCCGTGGTGTTGCGGAACTTGACGTCGGACAGCATGTTCCAGGCATCCCCGGCGGGTGCCTTCCATTGCCATAACTGAGTGGCCGGAGTCCAGTCCACATCCGGGGCGACGGGATGAATGAGGATCTGGTTGCGCCCCTGTTCACAGACGGCCACATGGTAGACGCTGGCCGCCTTTGCGCTGGTCGGCATCGCCAGTGATGCGAGCGGCGCGCCGACAGCTGCGGCTGCGGTGCCCTTCAGAAGTGTTCTGCGGTCCACGAGTTCTCCCGAGATGATCCTGCTGAGCCATGGTCAGTCGGCAAACCTACCGCTCCCGCGATTCGAACGATCGTTTCTGAGACGCCAATTCGGCTCCTGCTCATCGACAGCCATCGGACGGGCGGCTGGGCGTTATGGGCCGTCACCCGACAAGATGCGATACCTACTGCTGTGACCGGGAAGGTTCGCCGGGTTGGGTGGTCAGGCCGCGGCTGGTAGGGGTCTGCCGCCCCAGCGGACACCCTTCTCGCTTTGGATGAGGGGACGTTCACGTCGCCGTGCGGCCAAAACGTCCGGGTGCCGGGTGTGCTTGTTGCGCCAGCGCAGGTGGGCATGCAGGGCCTGGGTCTGGACGGTGTGGTTGGGGTGGTTGGAGTTGGCGAGGGTGAACTGTCGTAGTGGTCCGAAGTGGGCTTCGATGGAGTTGGCCCAGGACGCGTAGGTCGGGGTGAAGCGCAGCTCGACCTTGTTCCGGACCGCCCACCTGCGGATTTTCTAGGCACTGTTTCTCGGATCTCCTGACGTGAGTGGGGTGTTGGGGTCAGGCTTGCCGTATGGGCCGTGGGGATCTGACGAACGCGGAGTGGGACCGGCTGGAGTCGTTCCTGCCTCCTGGTGGTGCTCGTGGAGGCCGGTGGAGTGATCACCGCCGGGTCATCAAGTGGGCTTGATCCGCTTTGACGGACATCGGAGATCAGGGGCTTTGGCCCCGGAAGGATGATGTTCATCATGGAGAGCATGGGGAAGAAGAAGCCGCGCCCTCGCCGCTCGTTCACGGCGGAGTTCAAGGCCGAGATCGTCGAGCTGTGCCGGCGGGGCGACCGGTCGGTCGGTCAGGTCGCCAGGGATTTCGAGCTGACCGAGACGGCAGTGCGGAGCTGGGTGAGGCAGGCCGAGGTCGACGCCGGCGAGCGGGACGGCCTGACCAGCAGCGAACGCGAGGAACTGGCCGCACTACGGCGGGAGAACCGCAGGCTGCGCGAGGACGTCGACATCCTCAAGCGTGCGACGGCCTTCTTCGCGACGGAGACCCGGTGACGGTGCACCCGTTCATCGAGGCGGAGAAAACCGCAGGTCACAACGTCAAACGGACGTGTGAACTCCTCAAGGTCTCCCGGACCGCCTACTACGCCCGCCGCACTGGCACCCCTGGCCCCCGGGCGGTGCGGGACGCCGAGCTGACCAGTCAGATCACCGCTGTTCACCAGCAGTCCCGCGGCACCTACGGTGCCCCGCGCGTTCACGCCGTCCTCAAGCGCGAGGGCGCCGACTGCGGACGCCACCGGGTCGCACGGCTGATGCGCCAGGCCGGCTTGACCGGCAGGCACCGACGACGCCGACACCGCACCGCCATCCCCGACCCACACGCCTCCACCCGACCTGACCTGGTGCTTCGCAACTTCCAGCCCGATTTCGCAGCTCTCGACACCCGCTGGTGCGGCGACATCACCTATTCCGGAGTTAAGAGCGGTTCGGCGGGGAGGGATCTCGTCGGGGTTGTTCGAGTGATGGCCAGCCGGCGCCGAGACGATGCCTGTTGTCGTCCTGCTCCATGAGGGCTCTCGTGAGACCGCGTGAGTATCGGTGCCTGCATGGTCACCACCCAGCTGGCTGCCGTAGAGCGCCAGCTGGGTGTCATGGGTGCTCGTAGTGGTGTGTTGCGTGGGCATCGGGCGGATGCCTGTGTCTGACCTGGCCCGGAGGCCTAATGGCAGATCGTGCGGCGTCCGGTGTCCTCGCAGCACACCACGTACGAGGTGCTGGTGTTGGTGCCCGCGGGTGCCGGACGGATGCCTGGACATCACCCGGTCCTGTGCCTGGATATAGAGCGGCGGCGTCCGGCACCTGCGAGCGTCAACACCAGCCCCTTGATCACTCGTTGGCGTTGGCGGTGCGAGCCCGCGCCACGGTGACCTCTCGAAAAGCCCGAGCCGGTTCGAGCTCCCGCATAGACCGAGGCCCTTGGCGTGAGCTGATGCCACGAACAGCTACTGAGGTGGCGGACCAGTCGATACGGCTGAGTCCTGGGATTAGGTCGCTGCGTGGTTCCGCACGAGCTCGTGACCAGCACAAACCGCACCATGGGGAGGATATTTTGATCTACTGCGGCATCGACTGGGCGGAGAAGACACACGACGTCGCCCTGGTCGACGACAGCGGCCAGCTCCTGGCCAAGCGGCACATCACTGACGACAGCGCCGGCTACCGGATCCTGCTCGATCTGCTCGCCGAGTACGGCGACACAGCGGAATCCCCGATTCCCGTCGCGATCGAAACCGCCCGCGGCCTGCTGGTGGCTGTGCTGAGGACCGGTAAGCGCCAAGTATTCGCGATCAACCCGATGGCCGCCGCCCGCTACCGCGACCGGACTTCCGTCTCCCGCAAGAAGTCCGACCTGGGTGACGCACTCGTACTGGCGAACATTCTCCGCACGGACATGCACGCCCACCGGTCCGTGCCCCAGGACAGTGATCTGAGCCGTGCCGTCGCTGTCCTCGCCCGAGCCCAGCAGGATGCGACCTGGAACCGCCAGCAGCTCTCCAACCAGCTGCGATCCCTCCTGCGCGAGTACTACCCCTCCGCTCTGGCCGCCTTCGATCCCTGGCGCAACGGACTGTGCCGGCGAGAAGCCCACGAGCTCCTCAAAGCAGCCCGGACACCGGCCAGGGCCGCACGGCTCACGCTCATGCAGCTACAGGCGGCACTCAGGCGGGCCGGCCGTCAGCGCGGAATCGAGGCCGAAGCCGAGCGCCTCCAGGAAGTCTTCCGGGCGGACTGGGCCCACCAGCCGCATCTGGTCGAAGAGGCCCTCGGCACGCAGATGCTCGCTCTCCTCATCCAGCTGGAAGCCGCATGCATGGCCGCCGACGACCTTGCGAAGGCGGTCGAGGAGATGTTCCCCCAGCACCCGGACGCTGAGATCATCCTCAGCTTCCCCGGTCTGGGCATCCAGCTCGGCGCCCGGGTACTCGCCGAAATCGGAGACGACCGCAAGCGCTTCGCCGACGCCCGCGGCCTGAAGGCTTACGCCGACGCCTCGCCCATCACCAGGGCCTCTGGGAAGAAGTCGAGCGTCACACGCCGGTGGGTCAAGAACGACCGGCTCAACCATGCCGGCTACCTGTGGGCCTTCTCCACGATCACCTCCTCACCGGGCGCCAAAACCCACTACCGCAGGCGCCGCGATGACCACGGAGACTGGCACGCATCCGCCCAACGCAACCTTTTCAACCGCATGATCGGCCAGCTCTACCACTGCCTCCAGCACGGCCGGCTCTATGACAAAGCACTGGCTTTCCCCACCTCGCACGACGAAGTGGACACAGTGGCCGCATGACCAGGGCCGCCTAGTGGCCTGGGGACGTCACCCAGGAGGCAAAGCGCTGATCAGGGCCCACATCATCGCGCCAGTAGCGCAGGACGGTTTCCTGGACGATGTCGAGCCGCTCAGCGGCGACGAGGTATGACACGGCCCCCTGCCCGCCTGCATCGGCCTCGAAGGCGACCACGACGGCCGGTTCGCAACCGAGCTGACGGGTCACCTTCAGGACCTCGTCAGGCGACGGCGTGCGGAAAATCGGATCCTGAAAGGACGACGGACAACTGACGAAGAGCGGCTCTCCGAACCGCAGCTCCAGGCCGTGGTGGTAGGTCAGGTCGTAGTCAGCGGCAAGCACGAGCTGTCCGCCGTCCCAAGCAGTGACTTCCCAGTCCCACCAGGACCCTTCAGGAAGTTGGATCGCAGCACGCGCTCCCCCGACATCCACGCTCTACCCCTCAACCCGTTCGAACAGATCGACAGGCTACACAGCGATCCGAGGCCCACGGCTTGACGAGTTACCCGCCTGAGGTGTCTATATCGCCACGAACGAGGGCTGGCTCTATCTGGCCACCGTGATCGACATCGCCTCACGCCGCGTCGTCGGCTGGGCAACGGCCGACCACCTGCGAACCGAGCTCGTCGCCGACGCACTGCGGACCGCCTGCCGGACCCGGCGGCCGGCCGGGCCGGTGATCTTCCACTCCGACCGCGGCTGTCAATACACCAGCCGTGAACTCGCCTTGTTGGCCGCAGAGTTCGGCATTCGTCTGTCGGTCGGACGCACTGGGCAATGTTGGGACAACGCGCTCGCGGAATCGTTCTTCTCGACCCTCAAGAACGAGCTGGACGACACCGGCCCCTGGCCGAGCCGGGCTGCCGCACGCACCGTGATTTTCGAGTGGATAGAGAGCTGGTACAACTTGCACCGGCTCCACAGCAGCCTCGGCTACCGCAGTCCTGCCGAGTACGAGGCCGCCCTCGCCGCCTGACCACCACACCAAAGGTGTCCGTCAAAGCGGAACAAGCTCAGAAGAATCCATGACGCCCATCAGGTGGGTGAGGCAGCTGACCGCCGCTGGTAACGCGGTGTGCTCCTTCAGGGCCGCGTGAGCCGCGGATCATCTGCGCTGGGGCGTCGATAATGAGTAGTGCTCAGTGGGCCGGTCGTAGGGCCGGATGGAGGGTGAGGCGGTTGTCGGTGGGGTGGTGGCCTTCTGGGCTGAAGGGGGGCACTGTCGCGGGGAGGCAGTCGGCGATGAGCAGGCAGTCGTGGTGGCGGTCTTCGGCGGTGGCGGCGATGAGGGGTTCGCCGTCGGGTGCCCAGATGCCGGAGTTGCCCTGGTACTGCCAGGCGCCAGCGGGGACCTGTTCCCAGCCGCGGCGGTTGGCGTAGGCGATGAACAGGCGCCAGATGCTGGCCATGGCCGGGATGATGTGGCGGGTGGCGTCCTGGTAGGGGACCTGGCTCATGGTGCCGTCGGCCAGGCGGAAGTGGAAGTCAGCCGCCGTTGGTCCCAGAACGATCTTGGCGCCCTGTTCGGCGAGGTACTGGTAGAGCGGCGGGAATTCGCACTCGTAGCAGTTCAGCACGCCCACCCCGATGCCGTTGATGGTCACGACGGGCGGCAGTTCCTGGCCGAAGGAGTAGTTGCGCCGCTCGGCGGCCCCGTACAGGTGGGTCTTGCGGTAGTTCGCCACCACCAGCCCATCGGAGCCGATCACGCTGATCGAGTCGTAGAAGGTGTTCCCGTCACGCTCGGGGTAGGGCAGGACCACGGCCAGACCATGCTCCTTGGCTACCAGCCGTGCCCGCTCGATGGAGGGGCCCTCGCGGTGCTCGGCCAGCTCCCGGCACTCCTCGGGGCCGATCGCGTAGCCGGTGGTGTACTTCTCCGGGAACACCACCGTCTGGCAGCCGTAGTCCGCCGCCAGCGCGGCCACCTCGGCCAGACGCTCCAGGTTCTCCCCCACCGCCTCCCGGCTCCCGACCGGACCCTGCCCCTGGTACAGGGCCACCCGCAGCCCTTCACCGAAGGCCGGCGCAGCACGCCGGGCAGAGCGGAACACGACACGAACAGGCTGTGACATCAAGAAAGGGATCCTTCCGTGACCGGCGGTCCGGGCGACCGCCGCCGCAGCATGAACGATTCCCCTCACTGCCGGACACCAGGACTGGGCCATAAGGGATGGAACCCGCGCCCGGTCCGCTATGGTCCCCCGCCCCTCGATGATCACCTGCCCCGATCCGAAGCTGACACGTGCGGCTTCGACACCCCGGAGGTGCGGTGGCCGCTGTCAGCCGGCGGCCGGCGGGCCCGCCGTCGGCTGCTCAGGTCTGCGCGGGCAGCCGTACTCCCGGAGGCTGTTCGAGCCGGTTCAGGGAGCGGTAGAGGCCCTCGACCATGCGGGCCCGGCTCTGTACGTGCGCCAGGATTCCGAGTGCCGAGGAGGCCACCGAGATGCGCCGGGCCGTCTCCTCGAGCGTGTACCCGAGCAGCTCCCCCAGCTCGGACCCGAGCGGTAGCTGTCGGACGCGTTGCGCCAGCTCCTCCCGGACCACCCGGGCATGACCGGTCAGCTCCAGTGCGGCCAGGTCCATGCCATCGGCCGGTGGGGCCGTGACCGCGGTCCAGGTGAGCACCTCCGCCGTCAGCAGCAAGTGGACCTTCCGGTCCGGCGGCAGGCCATGGCCCAGCATCCCGTCCGGGTCGTGCACGAAACCCACACCGGCCACCACAACACCCCCACCACGTCCGGGTCAGTACGCCTGACAGCCCAACAGGATCAGCACCGCCAACCAGCCGCCACGGCGACCACCTGCCGCTCTTGCGACCATGATGGCCTGTCAGATGTGCCTGCACCCTGCTCTTCACACGCTGGCGCCACTGGATGCGCGAGCCGCGTCAACGTCTCCAGGCGCCAAGCAGCACCCGGCGCGGCTCACGCTCCCGGCCCTGCCGAGAACAGCGCCATCCCTACCCTCCTGTGTGCGGGGTACACGGTCGCGCCCGGCAGTCCGGGGAGGGGGTGGTCTGCCGGGCGCGCGGTACCGGGGCGGTCCTGTCACCGCACACCGGATGCCACAAGCTCCAGGGAACACAGCCGGCGCCGGGGGAAGTCCGTGCGCGCCTGGGGAGCTCACCCCGTTCAACGACGAGGAAGAGAATCGGTTCTGCGCAGGTGGATAAACCACCGTCACTCGTCCGGCTTGCGCTCGTTGACGGGGTACGGGATATGCACACCCGTACCCGGTACCGGGCAGCCGGGTGCGGGCCCGCATTCACGCGGCCCGGGCCCCAGCTGGGGTCTGCTGGAGGAAGAGCCCGGCAGACCCCGGCGGGTGGACGAGCGGGGTCAGGCTGGGGTGATGTTCTCGGCCGCCGAGGACCGCACCCGTCTCAGGGTCACCGACGTCGACCCCGACGCCCTGCCGGCCCCCCAGCCGGACTCCCTCAACCTCCCTGACACCCTGCCAGCTGTCCCGGAGCGGTCCGCCCCGGCTACCCGGGCTCCCAAGGCCGCCGCCAAAGCCGTCATCGACGTGGCCGTCGGATACACCCAGGCAGCCAAGGACGGCCTCCGGACCGGCGAAGGCTCCGGCCTCCCCTCGTGGAAATGACGGCCCCGGCAGGTCGAGGACGAGATCCGTACCACCGTCGCGCAGATGAACCGTGCGTTCGCGATCAGTGAAGTCAATGCCGAGGTGCGCCTCGTGCGCATCTTCGAGGTCCCCCGCCTTCTACGGCAGCGAGGACCCCGGGGAGGTCCTCAAGCAGATGGACGCAGGCACCGGCCCCATCGGCCGGCTCGCCCGGCAGGTACGAGATCAGTCCGCCGCGGACCTGGTCTCGGTACTGACCAATGTCTCCAAAGGCGACGGCGAGTACACCGCGGGACAGGGCGACCTCCCCCAGAACGAGAACGGCGTCTACACTGCTCCCTCATGACAGACCAGTAACGCGGCCTTCAGCAGCATCGACGTGTTCTCCGCCATCGACGGCGAGCCCGGCTTCGCCCACGAGCTCGGGCGCAACCTCGGCCTGATGCACGACGAGCGCACCATGAAGGGCCAGCTCCAGTCGATCGCGGACGCCAACGACGTGTCCGTCGACTAGGTCAAGCGCGCCCTCAACATCCCGCCGGTCCCCGCGGGCCAGGGGTACATCACCCCCAACGCCAAGTGGTTCACCACCATGGCCTACAAGATCACCTGCCAGCCCTACGCCGAGCAGATCGGCGCTCCCTCCCCCAGCTGCCAGTACACCAACACCTACTCCACCCCCCGCCTCAGCGACGGGACGACTCCCGTCGACGAACGCAACACCGCCGACGCCGCCACGGCACTCAACCAGACCGCCCCCGTCATCGCCGCCTACCAGACACCCAAGACCAACTAGCCAAGGCTGATACCCACCGCCGGCGCCCTGGGTACTGCAGCTATGCGCACGCAGGCAGCACCCCTTCCCCACTGCCCACGGCCCGCCCTGGGGAAGGGGCCCACCCACAACCGCGGTACGGTCTGTCGGAGGGAAAGCTGCGGGCCCTACACCCCGGTGTGCGGACCGGGCGCAGCCGCACCCGCGCCCAGGGCCCACGCCAGCCCCACGGAGTGCTCGCCGAGCTCCGCCTCCTTGCCCTGCCGGCGCCTGTGGACGGCTCGGCGCACCGTATGGCACGGTGCGGACGAAGTCGGGGACGACGAGGCATGGTCCGACGAGGAGCGTCTTGCCCGACCGCTGCGTCTGCGACCAGGCCATGGCCGCCCTCAAGATCTGGCGCATGGTACGAGGGGTCCGCTGCAGTAAGAACTGCATGACCGGCGGTACTGACGGCCGGACAGTTCTGCCAACCCGTACAGGACGGTCCGCTCGGCCCCGGCGGCTCGCCCGGCGCCCCGGCGGGGTCCTCTCCTGCTGAAGCACACAAGACACCGCCGCGTGCGTTGCGCTCCCGCCCTCTGGACCGTGCGCCGTCATGGGCCTCAGCGCACCCCGCGATCCCGGACCACTCCCCTGGGTGGTTTGGGGTGTATTGGGCGGGCGGTGCGGCGATACCCCATCATGGGGAAACGATTCACTTCCCGCTGGACAGCATCGAAGCAGGACGGATTCCCGCCCCAGGATCCTGCCCCGTCACGCGCCCTCCCTCGCCGGTCCCCCGCTGCCGGCCGCACACCGGGCCAGCGGGCCACAGCACGTCCGCACAGGTCCGGCAAGGAACGCGGTACACCCCCGCGCCCCACACCCAGTGACGTCCTGGACCCTGTGAAAGACGGTGACCTGTGACCCAGCGCTGCACCGGGTTTATCCAGCACTACAACCGCCAGGCCGGTTACGGCTTCCTCATCCCCCTGGGCCATAAGGAACCGCTCTACTTCGAGGAAGCCGACCTCGAAGGCGGGTACAGAGGCCTTTCCATCGGCCAGCAGGTCACCTTCGTCTTCGCGCTCGGAGAAGGACGCTTCGTCGCCAAGGAAATCCGCACCTGACAGCCGGCCAGCTTCCGGGCCTGCCGGGCACTCTGCAGGCCCCATCCGGAATCAGACGGATCGTCGCCGCCAGCCTCATCGGGACCACCATCGAGTGGTACGACAACTCATCCGATCAGAGCTACCACCTGCGGGTTTCCCGCACACAGGACGCCTGAACCAGCACCGAACCAGCACGGGATCCGGAGTCTCCCGCTCCACCTCCACCCGACAGCACACCGGCACCCCCGGCAAGGACATCAACGACGCACCCCGCGTCACGCTCCGTAGACCAAGGACCCGAGAGCTCCCGAGCAGGCGCCACCCCGGACCCTGTTGAAGGTGGCTGGTGCGACGGTGATCGCGTCGGCGGGCTGAAGGACCGTGCCTCGCCGGGTGCGAGTCAGTCTGAACGGACGGGGGAGCCGATGCGGCTCTCGATCGCGCAGGCATCGAGAAGGGACAGGCCTCCGGGTTAATGGCGCTTCCGGCATCCCGGCTCCACTCGTGCGCGATGTCGATCAGTTTGCCGACGTCGCCCGCGGTCCCGGCCACACAGACGATGACGTACAAGAATGGCTTGCGCTGCCCTCGGTCACGTGGGTACCCAGCAGGCGGCTGAAGTGGCGGAGCTCCGGCAGCGTACGCCGACGGGCCCGGGCTGCCATGTCGGCGCCCGGGCCGTCGACGTAAGCACTGGGCACAAGACCGGCCCGTACCGTCCACCCTGAACCCGACCACAGCAACGAGGTCGGGCGCACTTCGCCGCCGGGGTGCCACTCCAGCACGGCCGATACGACGTTGAGGAGGGCTCGCTCCTCTCCCCCTCTGGGCGGCCTGGGCCAGTGGGTGCACGGCCCGGCGGGTACGCCCCGAATGCGCCGGGGCGTTGTGTGGTCTACAGAGGGCCGTAGAGCCAGTTGCCGTCGGCGTCGGGGTCTTCGCTGGTGAAGAACTCGATGACGGCGACGCGGATCTCCTCGGGCTGCAGGCGGCCGTCGCCGTCGCGGTCGAGGCGCTGGAAGGCCTTCGCCATGTCCTGTGGGCTGATGCCACCGATGGCCTGTCCGAGCTGGGTGTACTCGTCGAGGTCGAGGTGCCCGTCGCCGTTGGTGTCGAAGAGGGAGAACCAGGCGGCAACGGCGGCGTGCATCGTGCGGAGGAAGGCCTTGGGGTCTTCGGCGGTGGCTGCGCGGATGCCGCGTTCGTATTCGGCTGTGTCCAGGCGGCCGTCGCCGTTCTCGTCCATCTGCCCCAGGTGCGCCTCCCAGATGCGGAGCAGTGCCTCGCGCAGGGTTTGGATCTTCTCCGGCTGCGCGGCGAAGGGAACGGCCAGGGCATCTGCGAGGGCGGGCAGGTCGGCCATGGTGAGGTAGCCGTCCTGGTCGACATCCAGGAGGTTGAACATGTGCTGCAGCTTGCGGGTGAGGATGGGAGTGGCGGTGGTGGTCACAACTGGTTCTCCTTGTGGGCTGGTTGGACTGTCGGCACATTCCGGGTCCGTCAGGACGGTGCACAGGTTAGGGGCCAACGCAGGAGGGCGAACGCTGTCGGCAGGGGCGTATGCCCGTTCCCACATGCGATCTGAGGCCCGCCCGACCTGCGTTTCTCCGAAATTCCCAAAGCCGAGTGGAGCGAGGGGACCAAGGAAATTTTCACCCGAACCGGTACACGTGATGCCTCGATGAACCGGCCGGCGCGGACGGCAGGCCGCTGACCGAAGTGCCGAGGCCTCCTACGGCTCGCGCTTGGGCAGCGGCTACCTGTGCACAGGCCCGCGTTGGCTATAGGGCGGGGAGGACTCGGGTGGCTGTGAGGTGGTCGAAGACGCGGGTGAAGAAGGCCTGGTCGGAGGTGGGGCAAGGGATGTTGAGTGAAGCGAGGGCGCGGCGGGTGGCCCGGCTGTGAACGTGGGGTGCCTGGTAGTCGGCTGGGGTATCGAGGAGGTAGTGCACGGATTTCCAGAAGGAGATGATCGTGGCGGCCGCACTGTGGGCCTGGTTGTCGTCGAGAGCGCGACGCCATGAGGTGGTGTCGCACAGGTCGAGACGGTGGCCGTAGTTCCTGGCGTGGGTGAAGAGGTCACTGATGATCAGCGGGATCGGCTCGATGAGGTGGTAGGTGCGGCCGGTCGCCGGGAGCTGGGAGAGGGCTACCAGGGCGCGGGCGACGTAGTCGACGGGAGCGACCGGCGCTTGTGCGGCTGTGGTGGGGGCCAGGCCCACGGTGATCGCCGCGCGGAGGATCCGGGTGAAGAGTTCCCCGGGGTCGGTGGCTCCGGTCCTGCTGTCCCCCAGGATCAGTCCGGGGCGGTAGATCGTGACCGGCAAGTCGGTGGCGGCCTGCCGGACTTCGAGTTCGCTGGTGATTTTGGTGCCGGAGTAGTCGATGGAGCCGGCCATCGGTGCCGAGGGGATGTCCTGCTCGTCGACTTCGGGATGGCCGGCGGAGTGGGCCTCGGCGAACACACCGAGGGAGGAGACGTGGTGGACGGTCTTGGTCCTGCGGTGTCGGGCGAAGCCGAGTACCTCGCGTGTGCCGCCGATGTTGAGGGGGGCGATGTCGTCGTACCCGGCGGCCAGGTTGGTGGAGGCGCCGCAGTGGTACACGGCACTGGTCGTCTCCGCCAGCGCGTCGTATTCGGCTGGGGTGATGCCGAGACGGTGCTCGGTCAGGTCGCCTCGCACGACGCGCAAGCGAGGTGATTCCAGGTCCGGGGCGGCGGCCTTGCGCATGCGGGCGCGCAGGCGTGCCTGGGCGCGGACTTGGTCCGTTCCGCGGACGAGGCAGTACACGGTTGCCCGGGTCTGCCGCAGGAGTTCGGCGCACAGGTAGGGGCCGAGGGTGCCGGTGGCGCCGGTGACGAGCACGGCGTCGTTCTTGCGTGGATCGGTCATCGCAGGGCGCCGGTGGTTGCGGAGGGTCGGCTGGTGGCGGCGAATTCGTCGGGGGTGAGGTACTGCCCGGTCTGCTGGTGGAACTGGCCCAGCACGGCTCCGGACAGTCCGGTGACGCGGGCGATGGTCGAGCCGTCGGGGGCGATTGCGATGCCTTCGCCGTCGGTGGTGGGTGTGTAGAGCATGTCGACGGGTGTGCCGGTCAGGGACGCGTCGGTGTGTCCGCCGTACAGGTCGATGCGTGCGAGCCGGCTGGGCACCATGACGGGGGTCCATTCTTCGACGGTGTTGCCGATGGCGACCAGCCCGCACAGTGCGTCGAGCAGGATCGAGGGTACGACGAAGTCCCTGAGCCACCGGGTGTCGAGGGCGGGGTCGAGGAAGAAGCGTGCGCTGGCGCCTTGGGCGTGCAGCCGGGGCGGGCCCGAGCTGGCGAAGACCCCGGACAGCAGGGTGAGCGGGTTGTCGGCCTGGTAGGGGTTGATCATTGTTCGTGTGCGGTCCGGGCCGTCAGGCTGACCGGCCGGCGGGCCGGTCTGTGGCCGGTCGCGCAGTCGGACGGTCATGGAGGAGTACCGTTTGCCGGCGATGAGGAGGCGGCCGTTGGGGGCGACCACGTCGCCGGCGATGTGCACGTCGACGGTCGTCTCGTGTTCGTCGGTGGAGCGGACCGTGGCCACGACGCGTTTGTGTTCGGGGCGTTGTGGCCGGTAGACGCGCAGGAAGCCGTGCAGGCTCAGGTCCTGGAAGCCCACCGGCACCTTGTGGGGGGAGAGGCGGATGGCGGCTTCGGCGGCCATCTCCAGCATCACCAGGGCCGGCAGGGTCGGGATGCGGTGGATCAGGTGGTCTTTGAGGTAGGCGTCGCGGTCGAGGTCGAAGGTGCGGTAGACGGTCAGCGAGTCGTTGCGCCGCTCGCCGACCTCGTCGACGTAGAAGTTCGGACTGTAGGCGAATCGGGACCGGTCGCCGTGGACGAGGTGATCCTGCTCGACCGGGCCGAGCAGCAGCGGGGCGGGCTCGTCCTGGGAGAGTTCGGCGGTGAGGTGGCGGATGCCCTCGCTGGTGGTCATGCCGGTCAGGCCGGTCCGGCGGGTGACGTACTCGTGCTCGACGGGGGTCGAGGCCCGGCCCGCCTCGGACCACAGGCCGAAGCCGATCGTCGTCTCCGCTTCTCCTGTTGCGGCCAGGTGGCGGGCGGCGGTGCTGAGGAAGTCGTTCGCCGAACAGTAGGCGGTCTCTCCGGGCTGGCCGATGATGCTGGAGACGGATCCGAAGGTGCACCACATGCGGGGCGGCCGTGCCGTGAAGGCTGCCTTCAGGTTGAGGTACCCGAGGACTTTGGTGTCCCGCACCGTGCGGAAATCGTCTAGGGAGAGCTTCTCCACGTTGCCCGGCTGGAGTACCCCGGCGACGTTGAGAAGCAGGTCCACCGGGCCGGCGGCGGTGATCGCCGTCACGACTTCACGTACTGCGACGGCGTCCCGAACATCGCACTGGTGGTAGCTCACCCGGTCCGGGCCGCAGTGGCGGCGCAGCTCGGCAAGCGTCTCCCGTACGGTGCGTCGGCGCAGGATCCGGTCGAACTCGGCGTTGGCCGCACCGGGCGAGACCCGCTGAGGGCCGGTCGTGCGCCGGCGGATGAACTCGCGGCGGTCGAACCAGGCCTCGGGCGCTTCCTCGCCCAGTGTGGTGGTCCCGAGTACGTGGATCGTCGGAGCGTGCTGGCGTGCGATCGCCATCAGTGCCTCGGCACCGATGCCGCGCGCCCCGCCGGCGGCGACCACCACGCTGTCACGGCTGAGCGGTACCGGGTGCGGCTTCGCGTCGGCCTCGGTGACCTGGAGGATCATGCGACTGCCGGCGACCTGGTAAACGTCCGGTAGGAAGCGGGCGTACGCCGATTCGCGCTCCGCGTCCCGCCAGGCCGCCTCCGCGTCGCCGCCGGAGTGGACGAGCACGAACACGAGGGCCGTCGGGAACTCTTCCGCGAGCGCTCGGGTGAAACCGGTGAACAGGCCGCTGAAGGGGTGGGGCACCTGGTCTTCGCCGATGCCGCCCAGGACGACCATCACGAAGGATTCCAGGCGTGCGGCCATCTGCTGCGCAGCCAGGGCGATGGTTTCGTGCAACCGCAGCAGGTGCGCGACGCGCGGATGGTCGCCGGCGGCGGGGAAGGGGACCGGGCCGAGGTCGACGACGACCCGCAGGTGCCGCGCGTCGTCTTGCGTGCCCGTCCAGGTGCTTTCGTCGTCGGTCAGGGTGCGGCAACGGCCGGGGGCCATGGGCAGCACGGCACGTACGGGGGTGCCGGGCTGCGGCATGATGACCGGGAGGTGGCGCCGGACCTTGTCGGGCTGGGCCTGGCTGCCCCCGCGGCGCAGGGTCAGCCGGTGGGGCGGCCGCTGGGGGTCGGGCTGCCTGTGAAGACGCAGTTCGGGGGCGTCGCCGCTGAGAAACGCGATGAGTTCGCTGAGCCCTTCGGCGCCCGCGTGGGTGGTGCTGGGCATTACTGGTCCACTTCCGCTACGGCCAGGATGGGCAGTTGTTCGGCGCGGGCGACGGACTCTGTGGTGACGGCGAGGAGCACCGCGCCTTCGCCGACCGCGTCACCGCCCGTCACTCCGGCCCATCCGGGCAGGGTGTTGCCGTGTGCGGCGCCGACGAGTGCAAGGCTGAGATCGCCGCCGCGCAGGTAGAGGGCCCCGGTGTCGATCGCTTCGATCAGGGAGCCCTCGCCGGCGTCGACAACGATGTTGAGACCGCGCAGGTCGAGATGGTTCGACAGGCGGGAGGCCACGATGTTGGGCATGGTCGAGGGGTGGGACTCGGCCACCGGTGCGGGGATCAGCGTCGTGACCGTCTTCCGGAGCCTCTTGAGGGCGGCGGTGCTGTGACGGTCCGTGGCCTTGAGGGAGTGCTCGATCGCGTCGAGATAGGTACGCATCCGGTAGTGCACCGATCCTCGGCTGTGCCCGGTGTGCCCGATGATCACACCGGTGGTGTCCCGGTGCCGCTCGCAAGCCTCCCTTACCGGCTGCGGCAGCCTCCTGAAGCACTCGAGGAGTGCCAACTGGGTGCGGTCCATGGTCCGCACCACGGGGCCCGGCATGCGCAGCTCTGTGACGGGCGGGCGCGGGTAGCCCTCCCCCCAGGATCGGGCCGGGCCTCCTTCGCGGGCCCATCGCACGACGTCCTCGAGATCGGCCGCGCCCGGTACGGTGGCGGCCCAGCCGACCACGACCAGGTCCTCCATGCTCGGCGACGCGAGCGGGGCAGGCGCCGGGTGGCCCGAGCGGTGCTCCTGAATGACCAGGTGGGCGTTCGTGCCACCGAAGCCGAAGCCGGACACCGCCCCGATCCGTGGACCGCCGGAACGCTCCGGCCAGGCGGTGGCCTCTGTCGGCACGCGCAGCGAACCGGCCACCGAGGCCGGCACCGCGCGATGTCGGTGCTGGGGAGGCACGGTGGCGTGGCGCATCGCCAGCAGCAGGTTGATCACCGATACCGCACCCGCCGCCCAGCCGGTATGACCGATCAGTGACTTGTTGGACGTGGCCAGGACCGGCCCGTAGCACTCCTGGAGGCTGGTGAGCTCGGACAGGTCACCGGCGGGCGTACCCGTGGCATGTGCGACGACGTAGCCGATGTCCTGCGGCTCCAGGGCTCCCTTGGTCAGTGCGCGGCGCACCGCTCGGGACTGCGCCTGACTGGACGCGGCATAGATGGCCTTGCCCCGCCCGTCGGCCGAAAGACCCGTGGCGCGAACGATCCCGTGGACCGTGTCTCCGTCGGCCGTTGCCCTGCTCAGCCGCTTGAGTACGACCACGGCCGCGCCGTCCGAGAACAGAGCACCGTCGGCGCGCTCGTCCAGGGCGTGCACCACACCGCTGGGAGACAACCCGCTGAGCTTGGAGAACAGCACCGCGTTGCCCGCCGTGGCCTCGAACGCACCGCCACAGACCGCGATCTCGCAGGCCCCGGCCATCAGCTCGCGCATACCGAGGTCGATCGCGTACAGCGAGGACGAACAGGCCGTGTCGACCAGCCTGAGCCTGGCCTCCGCGGGCAGGATGCCGGCAGCTGCGGCGCCGACGAGTTGCCGCGGTGTCATCTGGCCGTCGACCGACCAGTCGAGGCCGGCGAGCTTCTGTGCCAGTTTGCGGTCCGTGGCGGTTTCCGAAGCGACGAGCAGGCGACGGATCTCCTCGATCACCACCGCCTCTTCCTGTCGCTGACCGCTCTCGGGGGTCGTTCCCAGGACGAGACCGAATCGGTCGGACGGCTTGCGAGCGACACCGTCCATCGCCTGATGCAGGCTGTGACGCAACCAGTCACCGACACGGCCGTCGTCGGGCCGACCCTGCTCGCGCTCGGCCCGGAGCCTGTGGTGCGGCTCGAAGTCGGTGATGAACCCGCAGACGGCCTGGTAGGTCTTGTCCTCCGCGGCACGGTCCGGATCGGTGAAGCTACCGCCTTCCGGAAGGCCGGGCCACAACTGCCCAGGCGGTTTCGTCAGCAGGTCACCGCCTTTGAGAAGCACCTCCCAGAACGCCTCCGGCGAGGAAGCGCCCGGGACCACGAGCCCCATGCCCACTACCGCGATCGGGTCCGCCTCGCCCTCCGCGCTGAAACTCGACAGCGCCGCCGCCCGGCTCTCGGGCTGCGCCGCGGATCGGGGCTCGACGTGCGGCACGAGCGGGGTCTCCGGCCGCCGCGCGGACGGCTCGGGCACCCGGCCGCCCGAGCGGTGGCTGGTGGTGAAGCCTCCGTCGGTCAGGATGCGCTGACCGGTGACGAACCGGGCACCGTCACCGACCAGGTAGGCGACGACCTCCGCCATGTCCTGTGCGTTGGCGAGCCTGCCCAATGGCGTCCCGGACAGGGTCTGGTCCCGGAAGGCTTCCGGGTTGGGGAACATTCCCAGTGCCGGACTCTCCACCGCACCCGCCGACACGGTGTTCACGGTGATGCGGTCCACCGCGTACTCCGCTGCCAAGTACCGGGTCAGCGCCTCCAGAGCCGCCTTGGAGACCCCCGTGGCAAGGTAGCCCTCCAGCGCGAGCTCGGCACCGATCGAGGACACGTTGACGATGGCGCCGCCGCCGGCAGCGGCCATCAGCGGCCGGGCCAGCCGTGAACACCACAAGGCCCCCTTGATGTTCGTCGCAAGGACCCGGTCCAAGTCCTCTTCGGTCAGTTCGTCGGCCGGACCGAAGACGCCGACCGCGGCATTGTTGACCAGGATGTCCAGGCGGCCGTGGCGACTCCTGATCTCCGCGAACATGCGCTCCACGTGCTCGGCCTTCGCCACGGACGCGTGGAGCGTCTCCGCGACCAGGCCCCGATCACACAGCGACGCCACCTGGGACTTCGCCTGGGCGTACGAATGGAAGCAGTTGACCAGGACCGTCGCACCACGCTCCGCCAGCGTCTCGACGATGGCCGATCCGATATGCCCCGCTCCCCCGGTGACCAGCGCGACCCGCCCCGCCAGACCGGGCCCCGTCACCGGCTGCTCCGGCTCAGCTCGGTGACAATGAGGTCCACCACGGAGTCCACGGTCGCCCTGGCACCGAGGCTTCCGCCCGCGGGCGATGGCAGGTCGAAGCGGGTCACCAGCCGGGTCACCAGTTCCGTCTGCCTGAGCGAGTCGATACCCAGGTCCGCCTCGAGTTCCGATTCACCGGTGAAGACCTCCTCGGGGTACTCCAGAGCCTCGGCGAAGATCCCGCGCAGCGTGGCCAGTACGTCCTCCCGCTCCGCCGACTCGACCCGCACGACCGCTTCCGGGAGCTTCGTTCCCGTGCCCTTGGCCACTTCTGCTGGCCGTCGCGCCGTCGGTACCGAATCAGCCGCATCGGCATCGAATCCGACCGGTTCGGAGTCCTGGCGCCCACCGCGGAGGAAATCGACGACATGGCGGATGCGCACGTCGGCATCACCGCCGCGCAGCGGGGCCAGGCAGGTGGCGTTCGAGCTGATCTGACTGACCAGAGAGGTGAGCGCCGACCCGCCTCCGAGTTCCAGGTAAATCGCGGCCCGCCCGCGGGACAACTGCCCGATCGCCGATCCGAACCGCACAGGCTGCACCAGATGAGCCGAAAGGAGTTCGGCCAGCCTGTCGCTGTCCCGGTAGAAACGCCCGGTGATCGGAGAGAACACCGGAATCTCCAAAGGCTGCTGCCGAAGCCCGGCCGCCTTCTCGGCGAACAGCGACCCCATCCCAGCCAGCAGACGGTTGTGGAACGGATAGGGAGAGGTCAGAACACGTGTATCGATCCCCAGTGCTGCGGCGACACCGGCCAGCCGGCCGACAGCGTCCGAGGAGCCCGACACCACGGTCTGGCCATGGCCGTTCTCCACCGCCACGGTGAGCGTTGCCTCACCGAGCAGATCCAATACCAGGCCCGCCCGCTCCCTGTTGCAGGACAGCGACAGCATCCGGCCACCAGGCGGCCCCAGCACACCGTCCTCTGCCAAACCATGCAACAACGCACCCCGGTGACACAGCATCCGCACGCCGTCAGCAAGGGAGTAGGCGCCCCCGCACACCAGCGCCGCGAACTCCCCGAAGCTGTGCCCCAGCAGGATCTCCGGCCTCACGCCACGCGAGGCGAGCACCCGAAAGATGCTCACCGACACCCCGAACGTCGCCAACTGCAGGACATCCGGATCGCGCGTCAGCAGCTCATCGGCTTCGGGCGCATTCGCCCCGAACACGAGCGGAGTGACCTTCCGCCCCAACGACTCTGTGGAGATCGTGTCGATCGTTTCGAAGACCTCTGCGACGTTCGCGTCTTCGCGCTGCCGAAAGGCGTCCAGGCATCCGCGTCGATAGCTGCCCTGCCCCGGTACAAGTCCCACCACTGTCTCAATGCCCTCGGGGATGCCCACAGTACCGATCTCTCCTCACGCGACGGCCGCACATCACTAGCCATCACACAACGACTGCCCACGGTGACAAGTTGCGTGTGCGATGTAACCAAGGTGCAGGATTCGACCGTTTGGAACGGGGTGCAGGTGGCTGCCCTGCTGGCGGGGAGGAGGCCGTCGATCCCCGTGCCGACTGGATCCTCGCCTACTGCATCGAACTCGGCCTTGACCCCGAGCGCGTGAACCCCCACGGGGGGCCCCATCGCCCTGGGTGAGCCCTACGGTGCGGCGAGGGCACCCGGCCAACCATCCCCGCCCTCGCCGCCCTTCGGCCACGACGACTTCCGCACCTTCTTGATCAGCGTCGTCGCCGGCGGCCAGGTCATGGCCCTACTCCTGGAACGCACCGCGTAGGCCCCGCGACAGCCCGCACCGGCAACCTGCCCCACCAGCGGAGACCCGCTCCTAGCCAAGCACAAGGCCAGAGCGCTCGCCGCCTTGGTCGCGGCCTGCTCCGGCCTCGCGTGTGCGGCGCTGCCCCCGGACAGGCTTGCCCCTCCGCATCACAACCTGACACTCAGCCATCAATGCGCCGGGCCAGACTCGTTCAGCGACCGCACCGACACACCGGGTCCACGGCCCTGCGCGGCCGACACCGGCGGGCGTGCGACCCGGCACCGATCCTGCGACACCCACTCCGCTCTGCCCGGCCGAGCAACTCGCCTATTCCAGCGTGAAGACTCACGTCCGGCGACCCGTCCCGAGGCCGGCCTCCAACGCGCCGAGAAACAATCCCTTTCCGACCCATACGGAGGTCAGATTTTCTCCGTCGCATTCATTGAAGCAGCCTCAAACCATCTTGCCCCACCGATCCTCTCAACAGTTTTGACAGAATTCACCGTGTCAAGAACTCAAGCCGTGATGAATCTACTCCCGGGGTACGGAGCAGAGTTAGGGTCAGCCATCCGAACAGGGCGCCCAACTGGCAACAGACTTCCGCGTGTTCCAGGACAGGCTCCCGTTCTCCGCCCCCACATTTCCGGATACAGGCGCGGCGCGATGGCGCCGGGTCCCCGCCTGTATCCGGGAAAGGAGCCTCATGAAGTCAATTCAACGGCTGGCCGCGTTCGGCGGCGCGGTGGTCGCGAGCGCAGTGGTCATCGGGACCGCTGTCGCCGCGCCGGCCGCCCCCTCGCCCGATCCCTCCGGACGGCCTTCGGCGTCATCGGGGATCCCCGCCGCGCAGGCGCGTACCAACGCGGCCGACGCCGCAGCGAACCTGGTGGCCACACAGAAGGCCGCGGTGCGGGCCGGCTCCGAGGACGAGTTCGCCCAGCGCCTCGTGCGGTCGGTCGGAGGCATGCAGTACGTCGTCTACGACCGCACATACAAGGGACTGCGCGTGATCGGTGGGGACTTCGTGGTCGCTACTGACGCCACCGGTACAGTCAAGGCCACCTCCGTCGCCCAGGAGCGGGCCCTCGGCCAGGTGGACGTCAAAACCACCGGGCTCACCCAGCAGCAGGCCGATGCGATCGCGCGCAAGCAGGTCGGCCAGCCGGGTGCAGCCCGTGCGGGCGGCCTCGTCGTCGTCGCGGAAGGCGCGGGCAGGCTGGCCTACGAGTCCACCGTCGACGGCGTCGACGAGCACGGCCAGCGCAGCAGCCGGTCCATCTACGTCGACGCGGTCACCGGCACCGTGCTGCGCTCGGTCGAGCACGTCGCCGCGGGCACCGGCAACGGCAACTGGAGCGGCTCGGACCTTCCGCTGAACACCACCAAATCCGGTAGCACGTACTCGTTGCGCGACCCGAACATCACCGACCTCACCTGCCGCGACTACGCGAACGACACCGTGATGAGCGGACCCGACGACACGTGGGGCAACGGCGCCGCCACCAACAAGGAGACCGGCTGCGTCGACGCGCTCTACGCCGCACAGGCCGGCGACAAGATGCTGTCGCAGTGGATCGGCCGCGACAGCTTCGACGGCCAGGGCGGCGCCTGGAAAATCAACGTCGGGCTGGACGAACAGAACGCTTACTACTACAGCTCCCGCCCGGCATACGTGTACGTCGGCCACAACCCGAGCGGCGCGTGGGCGGGCGCGCTCGACGTCATCGGACACGAGATGGGTCACGGCATCGACGACCACTCCGGCTCCGGGGGCTTCTCCGGCGGCGGCACCATGGAGTTCATAGGCGACACCTTCGGCACCGCCACCGAGTTCTTCGCCGGCAACAGCAGCGACCCCGGCGACTACGAGATAGGCGAGGAGGTCGACATCCTCGGCAACGGCCCGCTGCGCTACATGTACGACCCGTCCAAGCACAAGAACGACCCGAACTGCTACTCCAGCGGCGTCCCCGACATGGAGGTCCACACCGCGGCCGGGCCCGGAGACCACTGGTTCTACCTGCTCGCCGAGGGCAGCAAGCCGACCAACGGACAGCCGGCCAGCACCACCTGCAACAACACCACGATCACCGGCATCGGCCTCCAGAAGGCCATCAAGATCATGCACGGTGCCCTCCAGCTCAAGACGTCCACGTCGAACTACCTGAAGTACCGGACCTGGACCCTGCAGGCCGCCAAGAACCTCTTCCCCGACAGCTGCGCGGAGTTCAACACGGTCAAGGCCGCCTGGGACGCGGTGAGCGTCCCCGCCCAGACCGGCGACCCGACCTGCTCCGGCAGCACGCCGAGCCCCACCCCGACCCCGACGTCCACTTCGACACCGACTCCTACGTCGACGCCGAGCGTCTGCTCCGGTCAGAAGCTGGTCAACCCCGGCTTCGAGTCCGGGTCCTCCGGCTGGTCGGGTAACACCTCTGCCATCGGGCAGCACTCCTCGCAGGGCCAGCCCGCCCGCTCCGGAACCTGGTCCGCCTGGCTGCTCGGCTACGGCCGCTCCACCACCGAGGCCGTATCGCAGCAGGTCAAGATCCCGTCGGGCTGCCACGCGACGCTGACGTTCTGGCTGCACACCGACACCGCCGAGACCGCCAACACCGCGTACGACAAGCTCACCGTCTCGGCCGGAACGACGGCTGTCGGCAGCTACTCGAACCTGGACAAGGCCGCCGGGTACCAGCAGCGGACGATCGACCTGTCCTCGTACGCCGGGCAGACGGTGACGCTGAAGTTCTCGGGAACCGAGGACGGATCCCTGCAGACCTCCTTCGTCATCGACGACACGGCGGTGACCCTGAGCTGACCTGCGAGGAGGGGGATCAGGGGCGGGCATCCACTGCGGGTGCCCGCCCTTCCGCCTGCTTCCGGCCGGATGGTTGAGAATCCGGTCCCGGCCGCGCATGCTGTGGTCGTTCCCGACCTGGAGACCTCTGTGGACGCAGCCGCCCTGCCCGCCCAGCTCGCCGCCGCCCTGCGCGACGGCCCGTTCGACGTGGCCCTCGACCTCGCCATCCGCCGCAGCGGCCTGCCGTTGGAGGCCCTCCAGCGCCGCCTGGCCCAGCGCGGCGCAGAGGTCAGCCAGGCGACGCTGAGCTACTGGCGCCACGGCCGCCGCCGCCCCGAGGGCGACCGGTCCCTGCGTGCGGTGCAGGTGCTGGAAGGGTGCCTCGGCGTCGACCCGGATGGCCTGTCGGCGCTGATCGGCCCGGCCCGCCCAAGGGGTCGCTGGCTCAGCCATGCATCGATGGACCTGCCCACCGTCCTCGGCCTGGAGCCGGCCGTGCTGGTGCCCTGCACAGACATCGACCTCGACGGCAACAACCGCCTGAGCATCGCCTCCCTCCACGAGCGCTCCCGGATCGGCGCAGACCGGACAGAACTGTCGGTCCTCACGGAGCTGGTCGTGGTCAGCAAGACCGACGGCGTCGACCGCTGGGTCTGCTTCTTCTACCCCGCTGGCGACGGCGTGCACCACCCCTCGGTGGTCCGCACCGAGAACTGCCGCCCGGCCCGCGTCCGCACCGACCCCGACAGCCAGCTCCTGGCCGTCGAACTACGCTTCGACTACCCCCTGAGCGCGGGCCAGACCTACGTCTTCGCCTTCGAGATCGGCTACACCGGCGACCGGCCGCACACCGCGCGCCTCCAGTACGGCCTGCGCACCCCGGCACGCCAGCTCATGCTCCAGGTCTCCTTCGACGCCAGCGCCGTCCCGGTCCGCTGCTACCGCTACCTCAACGCCGACCCCGGTCAACCCCCTCGCGAGTCGGAACTACCCATCGGCCCCAGCGGAACCACCCACTTCGCCGAGCTGAACGCCCGCCCCGGCGCGCACGGCATCCGCTGGGAATGGACCTAGAGCCCGACCAGCGCGCCGACGGTCCGGCCTCCGCGACCGAGACCCAGCCCCAAGCGGTACAAGGAGCATCATCCGCGGGGTGAGGCGACAAGGCCCGCGGACAAGGTGACCCTCTACATGGACAGCCAGGAGCTCATGCTGACCACGAAGGACGGGAACGTCACCGGCATCCGCTACTACGCGGCCCAGAAGGCCACGATCGCGGCGGGCTCCGACGGCTCCCTGTCCTACCTGTTCGGCGACCACCAGGGCACGGACGAGATCGCGGTCGACGCGTTCTCGATGAACTACACGCGCAGGGCCCACGGCCCGTTCGGCACGGCGCGCGGTCCTCGGCCCGAGGCCGGCGCCTGGCCGGGAGAGAAGGGATTCGTCGGCGGCACCAACGACGCCGCCACCGGCCTGACCCACCTCGGGGCGCGGGAGTACGACGCCGACAAGGGCCGGTTCACCTCGGTCGACGGAGTCATGGACCCCACCGACCCGCAGCAGATGAACGCCTACGCCTACGCCAACAACACGCCGGTCACCGCCAGCGACCCCAGCGGCGACTTCTGGTTCAACCCGGTCGCGTTCTTCAACGTGGTCAAGGAGATGGTCAGGACCGTCACCCGGGTCATCCAGAAGGTCCGGGCGGCCCAGGCGGCCACCTCCTACTACAAGGCGAGCCGGGCCATGTGGGCGAAGGGCGAGAACGGGACCGCGTTCGGCAAGTTCAACGTCGGAAAGGGCAAGGACCGCGGAATCATCATGGCGAGGTTCTTCATCCACACGGAGAAGGCGATGAAGGTTCCGGCGCTCGGCTACCAGCTGCTCGGCGACAACCGCACCTTCTCCGATGACCCCAGCCTCGAGAGCTACCGGATGGTCCTGTTCTGGGACACCGCCACGGGCGACGTGACCTTCAAGGTCTCACCGTCCCACACCGTCCCGGGCGGAAAGCGCACCATCCCCTCCTACCTGACGGGTGGCGCTCCGATGGAGGCTGAGGTGGGGTCGATGATGAAGCCGGCCAACGACCTCACGCTGAACGACTACTCGGCCAACACGATGAGCGGGAACAACATCGTGAACTACAACTGGAATTCCGTGGGTGAGCAGCGCCACTCGACCTCGGACAAACTGGATCTGGGTGTGCACGGCGTGCAGAGCCTCTTCCCGCTCTTCGCCGTCGACGCGGACCTGACCATCGCGGCGAACGAATCGTCGGTGACCGTGAACCGGAGGGGCGACTCTTATCCGGACATGGAAGTGGTCCAGTACCGTCGTAACCAAGGGCCCTCGCTCATCGCCCAGGACTCGATGGGGAACGTGGACGGCCTGGACTCCATTCCCAAGTACCGTCCGAAGATCAACCGCCAGTGGACGAACGGAGCGGGAATGTGCCTGCCCAACTGAGGAGACGAGCATGAGGAAGGGCTTCCCCCTCTGCGTGGTCGGATACCTGCTGGTCTTCGTGGCCGGATGGTCGGTCGCCACCGCGTTGATCCCGCCGGAGGCGGGGCAGTCGTTCTGGGAGGCGTACAGCGACAACTGGGGCTTCATCTCCTTGGTGCTGCCGCTGGTGGGCGGAGTGTCGCTCTTCCTGCTCCTCCTGCTGTACATCTGCGGGCGCTCCTTGAGCCCGGGCGGGTTCAAGGCGTGGGCAGTGGGGCTTCTGCTGCTGCCGCCGGCGCCGTTCGTGCTCACGGCGGCCGGCGGATGGGCGCTCTTGGCCTTGATGGCCACCCAGGTGCTGTTCGCGCTGGCGGTCATGCCGGTGGAGGACGACACGCACCGCTGATCTCGACGCGGTGAGGCGCGGGTCAGGCCGGGCCAGGACATTCAGTCCTGGCCCGGCCGGCCTCATTTCATTTCCGATACGAGAAGAAGAAATCAGCGCCGGCCAAGATGAATGAGAGGGACTCCGGACCCGGTCCCGAAGTCCCGATCCGGACAGGCCGCAATACCCGAACGGTTCCATTTCCACAAGAATCCGCCACACCCCGGACTGTCGCACAACTGACGCTTATCCATAAGTTATTGTCTGCAAAGCACATGCAATTCCTAGGTATTGATGGGGTGGACCGGTGAAGGATCCTCTTGCGGCGGTACGGAGAGGGCGGCGCCGACGCCGCCTTCCGGCGTTGGTGACGGCGGCCGCACTCGGCGCCGGAGCACTCAGCCCGCTGGCGCTCGCACCGCCCGCACAGGCCGCCAAGGCCGCCGGCAGCGCCCACGGCGGGGACGAGGCGGCGCGGGAGGCCGCCGAGGCGGCCGCAGCGGGCCGGACACCCGGACAGGCCCCCGACCAGCCCCCCGGCGCGGCCGCCACCCCGGCGCCCGGCGAGGCCGGCGGCACCCAAACCCCCGCCTCCGAGGCCGAGTCGGCCGCTTCCCGGAAGGCCAAGGACACGGGGAAGCCCGTCGAGGTCGCGGACAAGCGGGACGAGTTCACCCAGGTGCTCGCCAACCCCGACGGCTCCTACACCTGGCGCCAGTACGTCCGCCCCGCCTTCGCCAAGGCCGAAGGCGCCTGGCGGACCGCCGACGCCACCCTCAAGTCCCGTTCCGACGGGCGGATATCACCGGCCGCCCCCACCTTCGGCCTCTCCTTCTCCGGCGGCGGCACCCCCGCCGAGGGCGGCCCGCTCGCCACCATGGAGAAGGACGGCAAATCGCTCTCCCTGAGCTGGCCCGACCCGCTGCCCGCGCCCCGGCTGACCGGCTCCACCGCCCTCTACCCCGAGGTGCTCCCCGGAGTCGACCTGAAGATCGCCGCCGAGGTGGACGGCTTCGCCCAGCACCTCGTGGTCAAGACCCGCGAAGCCGCCGCCCACCCGCGCCTGGCCTCCCTCGCCTTCGGCCTCGACGGCAAGGGCCTGGACCTCAAGGCCGACGCGCAGGGCCGCCTGGGCGCCGAACCTGCATCAGACCCAACTACACAACCCGAGGTCAGATCCTTGACGGCTGCTCAGTTTCACTGACCAACGACAGTTGTCGCGAATCAGTCAGGCCGGCCTCGACCGCCGTCCAGGTCTCGCGCCCTGTCGCCCGGCTGTTGCGGCACGGCTCCGTACAGCCTCGGACGGACCCGGAGCTCCGCCTGGAAGCGTTCACGGTGCCGCCCGAAAGCGGACCCGCCGCCTCCCCGCTCACCCCGTGCGACCTGGTAAAAGGGCTCGGCACATCACCATTGACGCTTGTCACCACCCTGGCTAGCCTCACGGCAATTGAGTTCGATGACGTTTGTTCTGTGTGCTGTTGATCGCGTAGCCACGGGGGCTCTCATGGTGCTGCAACCACTCCTCACGGCTCCTTCCTGGTGTCCGGATTTCGGCCCTCCGGAAAGGATCGCCTTCACCACACGCGGCAACTGACCGCATCGACGGCGGGCCGGCCCGGTCGGCGCGTCCAGGGCAAGTCGAGCATCGCGAAGGAGGTGATCACATGAAGCGGACAGAAATGCAGGATGCCGCACCGGTGCAGGCCGCGAACCTCATCATCATTCGTACCCGGCTGGCGAAGGCGGCTGCCGAGCCCGATGCGGACGGTGATGTCAAGGCCGTTACCGCCACCGAGTAGCGGCGCGAGGCGATCTGAAAGCCGGTTTCCGGCACGGTGTCCGGCCGGGCGATCATGAACCCGGTCGGACACTTACCACTCCGGGGAGAGGGTGACGCACGATGCGGGTCCTGCTCGTCAACATGCCGTGGGCGGCGCTGGACCATCCTTCGCTCGCGCTGGGGGTCCTCAAGCAGACGAGCGACCGCTGGCGGTTCGGCCATGACGTGGACGTCTTGTGCGCGAACATGCTGTGGGCCGAGTACTGCATGGAGCGCGACCCGAAACTGACTCCGAGCTCGTACACCGAGGTGGGTGACGAGGGCTTCATGGTCGGCCTGGGGGAATGGGTGTTCGCCGAGGCGCTCTACGGGACGGTCCGACCCGACGGCGGACGTGCGTACCTGGACAGGGCCGCCGAGCTCGGAGCGGACGTCGCCATCGCGGCCGCGTACGCCGAACACGCGGACGGCTTCATCGACATGCTCGCGGCCCAGATCACCGAGACCGGCTACGACCTCGTCGGATTCACCTCTACCTTTGCCCAGAACGTGGCGAGCTTGGCCCTGGCCAAACGACTCAAAGGCCTCGCCCCCCGGATCCTGACCGTGATGGGCGGCGCGAACTGTGACGACGTCCAGGGCGCCGCGATCTTCCGCAACCACCCCTTCCTCGACTTCGTCGTCCGGGGCGAGGGCGAGGACGCATTCGGCGCCCTGCTGGACGGGATCGAGGCGCCCGGTTCCCAGGCCCTGGACCTCGTCCCGGGGTTGTGCCGGCGTACTCCCGAAGGCCCGCGCATCACCGCGATGCGCAGAAGTCTGACTCCCGTCTCGAAGGTCCCCGAGCCCGACTTCGACCACTACTTCGACTTCCTGGCCACCTCGCCGCTCGCGGCCTTCATCGAGCCGAAGCTCGTCCTGGAGTCCTCTCGCGGATGCTGGTGGGGCGAGAAGCACCACTGCACGTTCTGCGGACTGAACGGCTCGGGCATGGCCTTCCGCTCCAAGGACGCGGACCGGATGGCCGAGACGGTGCGCCGCATGGTCGAGCGCCACCAGGTGCTCGACATCGTGATGGCGGACAACATCATCGACATGGGGTACTTCACCAGCTTCCTTCCGCGGTTGGCGGACACCGGCTGGGACCTGCGGATCCACTACGAGATCAAGTCGAACCTGCGGGTGGAACACCTCGACGCGCTCGCTGCGGCCCGGGTCAACCACGTCCAGCCGGGCATCGAGAGCCTCAGCTCCCGGGTTCTGAACCTCATGGACAAAGGCGTGAGCGGCGCCCAGAACATACGGCTCCTACGCGAGGGCGAGGAACGCAACCTGACCATGTCCTGGAACTACCTCTACGGGTTCCCCGGTGAGCGGGACGCCGACTACCAGGCGATGATCGACCAGTTCCCGGCCCTCGTCCACCTCCAGCCGCCGGGCGGCGGGTCCCGCCTCGCCCTCGAACGGTTCAGCCCCAACTTCGACCGCCCCGAGATCGGCTTCTCCAACCGCCGTCCGGCCTGGTACTACCACCACATCTACGAGCTGCCGGATGCCGAACTCCGCGATCTGGTCTACATGTACGACAGCGACCCGGAGGGGATCGGATCGGCGCTCGAGAGATCCCTCCATGAAGCTTTGGAGATCTGGCGCAGTGCCTACGCCTCCAGCAGCCTGACCTGGCGTCGAACGGCGGACGGGGTGAACATCGAAGACCGCCGGTCCGGCTGGCCGCCGCGGACGATCCCGATGGGGAACCCCGAGGCCGAGGCGTTCACAGAGCTTCTCCGCCCTCGCAGACTCACCGCGCTGTCTCCGTCGGCTCTTTCCTTCCTGTCCTCCTGGCGCTCCCAGGGCCTGGTCTTCGAGGACGACGGCTGGCTCGTCGCCCTGCCGACGCGGGCGGAGCGCGTGCCGTGGAAGATCGGCGGCAGCCTGACCCCCACGACGACGAACGGGGCCCCCGCGTGAACCACGGCACCGGCACGGCCGGGGACGCCGACGTCACCGTCCGGCTCACCGCCCTCCCCCCGCTCACCGAACTGCACCGGCTCCGGGACGACCTCGGCGTCACCCGCATCCGTGTGCCCGCCCCGGTCCGCCTCGCCCCCGATGCCGGAGTCGTGTTCTGCGAGTTCGTGGACTTCCTCCGCCGGGCAGCCAGCGCACTGATCGCGGTCGACTGGGGCGGGGTCGTGGACCTCCCACCGGCGGTCGCCGCTGCCTGCGCCCATCTGTCGCCACCGATGACCGCGGACTCCGAGGCGGCCAGAACCTGGCAGGCCCTCCACCCCGGCTCCTACCTGCACCTGCGAGAAGGACCGGGATTCCGCCTGGTCAAGGACACCCGCCAGGGCCGGCCCCCGTCCCGGACCGTCCTCGACGAAGCACCCGAACTCGCCCTCGTCGTCCTGCTGTCCTCCCCGCGAACGGTCGAGGAGATCACCGACGAAGGCCTGGCGGATCAGCTGGCGTCCTTCCTGGAACACGACTTCGCCGCGGTGTGCGACGGCTCCGCCGTGCTCCTCACCACCCGGCTACGGCGGTGGCCGATCCCCTACTCCGCTCTCTGACCGGGGTGTTGGACGGTGCGATGCCGGATCAGGATCCGCACGCCCTTGTGCAGGGCTGGGCCTGGGACTGGGCCTGAACCTGCCCCGGCGCCTCTGGGGTTCCCGACAGCAGCGCTGTCGTTCACCTGCTGCGGGCCTCGTTCCGTTACGCGGCCCGGCAGGACTGGGACAAGATTTCGAAGGCCCTCAGAGGTCGTTTCATCTGGCGAGTCTGCGGTAGCAGATGAGCGTGCAGACGGCGATGTTGGTCGCACCCGCTCAGCTGGCCGAAGCGTTCTGTGTCGCCTCGCGTGCCTCAGTGAGCGCTCGCTGCCTGAGGTTGCCGCCGAACAACTGGATCGTGGTGGCGGCCAGGATGTCATCCCTGCCGATGGTCCGTCCGTCCCCCCTGCGGGCGGGTTGGACCCGGAGGGAATCCTTGAGGAACGAGGGTGGGACCGGTTCGCTCGACATCACTAGGGTGACCGTACCGAAGCGTTGGATCCCGCCCTCGCGGACGACCATGGCCGCGTCCCGGGCGAGGTCCGTCAGGAACACGCTCGCGATTCCGTCCAGGTCGCGGACCAACGCCGGGACGGCCGCCGTTCCCTGGCTCCGCAGCAGCTTCCTGACTCCTGCCTCGAACCTGTGGGCGCCGACCACAGCACTCGGTTTGCGCGACCTGCTGCGCTTGGGAGAAGGCACGATGACGCCTTCGGCGTCGTACACGACGCCGGTCAGGCCATGAAACGTCGGGCTGTGGTGGTACCACGCGTCTGCGACCTCTAGCTCGACGTTCCGGCTGATCGCCGCGATCAGGTCCCCGGGAATCAGCTTCTTCCGGGCTTCCTCCGCCGCCGCTCTCCGCGCGCCGTTGATTATCTCCGTCAGCACTGTCCGCGTCACCGACGCGGCGGCCCACGCGGCCGACCGAGAGACGTGCATCGGGGTCTCGTCCCTGAAGACCGCTTTGACGAGAGAAGGCTTGAACGGCGAGACATCCATGACCGAGGTGGTCTTGGGACCGCTGCGCTCAGGGCGTGCGGGCTGTGCGGTCATCGGAAGAAACGCTCCCTGCTGTCGGAGTTGTCAGTGGCCCACACTTCACCACGCAGACCCGCTACCTTCCCCCCATCCTCCTTCGAAGCGGCACCTGGTCAAGGGCCTGACAGCCGCCTCCCGCACGCCCTCGCACCGTGGCACCTACGTCCCCCGTCCGGCTGTACCCCGTGGGGGGCACTTGAACGTGCCCCGCAGAGCCTGCGGCAGCAGACGAGTGTGCAGGCGATGCTGGTGAAGGCGAGGAAGTGGTCGGCTTCGCGTTCGTAGCGTCGGTGGAGGCGGCGGCAGCCGGCGAGCCAGGCCATGGTGCGCTCTACGGTCCAGCGGTGGCGGCCCGGTCGTTGCGAGGACTCCACTCCCTTGCGGGCGATCCGGTGCGTGATGCCCCGCTGTGCCCCCTGCGCGGGCGCCCACCGGACGCAACTCCTCCCAAGGCCAAGGAGCTACTTCGAACCGCCGGCCGCCGTGCGGTGAAGGACGTGCTTGTCGAGGACGATGGTGTTGCTGCTCCGAGCGGCGCCATGGAGGTCCGAGAGGTTCCCGTCGAGGTGGATGGCCCTTCCCTCCGTGCGGTAAGTGCCCGTGTTTAAGCCGATCTTGAACATGGGGCAGTTGTCCAGGTTGCAGATCACGTTGTTGATCTGCTCGAAGCGGCCGTCCGCGGTGAAGGTCAGCTTCTCGATGTAGTGGGTGATTCCCGGGCGGTTCGCGTCGACGGACTCGGTCCAGTGACCTGTCAGCCGGACCGTGTGTCCGGTCGGGGCAACCGCCCCCGCCGCCTGGGCAGCGGCAGAGCCGCTGGTGGCCGTCATGGCGGCCAGGAGCAGTAGTGCGGTGCCCAGTACCAACTGGGTTTTCGTCTTCATCTTCGGGATCGCTCCTTGTCCCTCGTTCTGTCGTCCGCAAAGGGCCGGGGACGGCCTGCGCGATCGGGGTGCGTGGCAACACCCTTGCCTCGACGCATGCCGCTCGACAGCTTCCACGGTGAGTGCTGCCGGCGGTTGCCGGAGGGCCCGACTGTAGCCGCGCACAGGTCGGCGCCGTTCCACCCCGGCGGCGACCTCGGCTCGTTTCGGTTGCTCCGCAGATGCGGTGAACATGGCTCGTCAACCGCAGGGGACAGCGGGACCGGCCCCGTTCCGCTCTCAGGCGTGGAGCACATCGGCGGACGCCAATTGGCCGGAGGCCGCTACCCCTGGTTCAGACCGACACCGATAGGCCCGCAAGACAACGAGTCGACACCAACCGCGCCTGAGCCGGTCCGGTCGTACGACTGGTGCGCCGCAGCCGGCCCGCTGGAACGCCGGCTCCGATGCGGCGCCGGCGGGCGTCACACAGTCAAGATCCGACGGCGTTCATCAGGATGATGGCCGCGAGGTCCAAGACAATGACGGCGACGACAACGCTGACCATGAACCAGGCCCTGCGTGATGCGTCCATATGCACCGGTCACCTCCCGGGGCGGACCTGCCGCGACACGGAGGCCCGGTGGCCGGACGGCCACCCGACTTCAGCCGCGGTGACTGCCGGAGGCGAGCGTGGCGGCGACCGCGAAGAGGCGGGAGCAGCGCTGCGTCATGGCCTCCGGGGTCTGCTCCGGGTGCTTGACCCACCAGCGGACGAGGGTGGCGACCAGGTCCCGCCAGACGTACTTGAGCGCGTCGGCGTCCAGCGGGTCGGTGGATCCGGCCATGTGCAGCAGTTCGGCGGTGCCGTCGGCGGCGAGCCGGTCGATGGCCGACCAGTACTCCGATGCCCGGTGCGCGGCCTGGCCGCCGGGCGGCAGGGTGGTGTCGTACAGCACGAACCACGCCTCTCGTCGCCCCTCAAGTGCGCTGAAGATGCTGTGGAGTACGCGCAGTGGCGTGTGCGGCGCGGTCCCGTCGGCGCCCGTCGCCGTCCGGATGGCTTCCAGGAGCCGGTCCCCGATGGGCTCCAGGCAGGCGATGTACAGATCCTCCTTGGTGCCGAGGTATTGGTGCAGCAGCGTCTTGGTGACGCCCACGCGGGCGGCGATCGCGGGGAGTGACGCAGCCGCGTAGCCGCGGGTGCCGAACTCCTCCGTGGCGGCCTCCAGCATCTGCCGGCGACGGTTCTCCCGCGGGACTCCTTTGGTGCCGGCTTTCGACGGTGGGGTTGTCATCGGGGTTGCCATCGGGGTTGCCATGCGCCGATATTATCAGTAGGTAATTTACCTCTAGGTAAATTCCTGCGACCTCTGGAGAGCATCCATGGCCGGCAGCACCACGCAGTCGACGTCCCGTACCCGCTCCTGGTGGGGCTGGGGCTGGGAGGACGCTCATCCCGACGACGCGGAATGCACCGCGATGGGCGCCCTGCTCCCCGGCACCCTCGCTCGCCCGATCCCCGTGCCCCGCGTCCGCGACCTGGACATGGCAGATCCCGCCGTGGAACCTCCGCGAAGCCTTGCCCACCTGGTAACCGCCGACCCCGGGGACCGTGCCGCCCACGCCATGGGAAAGGCGTACCGCGACGTGGTGCGGGCTTTGCGGGGGCGGCCCGGCCGCATCCCCGATCTCGTAGCCCGCCCGACGGACGACCGGGGCGTGGCCGACCTGCTGGAGTGGGCCAGCGACCGGCAAGTCGCTGTCGTCCCGTACGGCGGGGGTTCTTCGGTCACCGGGGGCGTGGAGTACAGGGGGGACGCCCACCGGGCAGTGCTGTCCCTCGACCTGACCTCCATGAGAAGAGTCCTGGAAGTCGACACCGAGGGCCGGGCCGCCCGAATCCAGGCCGGCACGCTCGGGCCGATCCTGGAGAACCAACTGCGGCCCCACGGCCTCACCCTGCGGCACTTCCCGCAGAGCTTCGAGTTCTCCACCCTGGGGGGCTGGCTCGCCACCCGGGCCGGCGGTCACTACGCCACCGGCCGCACGCACATCGACGACTTCGTGCAGGCGCTGCACGTGGTCACCCCGGCCGGCACGAGCAGCTCCTGGCGGCTGCCCGCCTCCGGGGCGGGCCCCTCCCACGACCGGCTGTTCTTGGGCTCTGAAGGGGCTCTCGGCGTCATCACCGAGGCGTGGGTCCGACTCCAGGAACGCCCCCGGCACAAGGCTTCCGCCGCGGTCTTCTTCGCCGGCTTCCCCGACGCGCTCCGGGCGGTGCGCACCATCGCCCAGTCCGACCTCTCCCCCGCCAACTGCCGTCTGCTGGACGCCGGCGAGGCCGCGCTGTCGGGCGCCGCCCAGGACCGCTCCGCCGTGCTGGTCCTGGGGTTCGAGTCGGCCGACGAACCGGTGACCGCCCGGCTCGAACGGGCCCTCGCCCTGACCCGCTCACACGGAGGCCGTCACGACAGCGCGGCCGGCGCGAACGGGGGCCCCGGTGGCGACGCGGCCGTAAGCGCCTGGCGTTCCGCCTTCCTGCGGATGCCCTACCTCCGCGATGGTCTCGCCAGGATGGGCGCAGTCGCGGAGACCTTCGAGACGGCAGCTACCTGGGACCGGATCCCTGGATTGATCGACGCCGTACGTACCGAGGTCGCCGCCGCGGCAGTCAAGGCCACCGGACATCCCGCTACCGTCAACTGCCGCCTCACGCATGTCTATCCGGACGGCGCGGCACCCTACTTCACCGTCCTCGCAGCCGGCCGGCCCGGTGGGGAGGACTCCGTCTGGGACGACCTCAAGGCCGTCGCGGCCGAGGTCCTGCACCGCCACCGGGCCACGATCACCCACCACCACGCCGTCGGCCGGGACCACCGACCCGGCTACGACCGCCAGCGCCCCGAGCCCTTCGCCCTCGCGCTGCGGGCCGCGAAGGGCGCACTCGATCCGCGAGGCATCCTCAACCCCGGCGTACTCGTGGACTGAACGGCGTCGTCGGCGCGGACACCGGAGGGGCCGCCGAGCGCACCGCTCGCTTCGCTGTCGGTCACCGCGGGTGCGGGGTGCCGGCCCCAGCGGATACTGGGCGGCGGGGGGCCGGTCACCACAACGCTCCGCTCACCCCTATGAGTTGAGCGGTGGTGGCTGACGGTCGGCTGAGCCGTACGCCCGTGTGAAGAAGGTCTGGCAATCCCTGTGGCAGAGAATGCCCGGCGTGGCTGCGGAGACCGAGCGGGTCCGGGGTTCCGCTCTCTTGGGCGGGCCTGACCTGTCAGGCTGTGGAAATGGGCCTGAACAGTCTGATTTTTCATGTACTGCCGGACGGCGGAGATGAGCGGGGGAGCAGTTTTGCGCTGCCTGCCACCTGGCTCGGGTCGGCCGGCGGATCCGTAGATGTGCATGTGACGACGCTTGTGCCCGGGGGCGTGCGCGGGAACCACTTTCACCGGGCGCGACGCGAGCTGCTGATCGTTGTGCATCAGGGCGCGTGGTCGGCTCACTGGGATGAGGGCAGCGAGGGAACGCCTGTGCACAGCCGGGGGTTCGAGGGGCACGGGGCAGTGCTGATCGAGGTGCCGCCCATGGTTTCCCACGCTGTGCGTAACGACGGCTCCGCCGTATTGCAGATCACCGGACTGTCCGACGGGGTCTACGACCCTGCGGCACCTGACGCGTACTCAAGGGAAGTGGTGGCCCAATGACGTCCACACCGGCACGGTTCGCGACGTTCTGCCATATCAGCGAGCTGGGCGCCCCAGGGTACGGGGAACTGCACAGGATGCTGGCGGCCAGCAAGCCGCTGACGCTGTGGGCGCCGTCCAGCGCGCTTCTGCAGGATCCGGACTGCCGGATCACGCCAGCCGGCTTCGTCAAGCATGTAGAGAAGGGGCACATCAGGATCGTCGCGCGGCGCAAGTGGCTGATCGACCGCGAAGCGCGCGATGCCCACCCGTGGGCCGGGGCACGGTGGGACACCGCGGTCGATGGGGCGATCCGTAGCATGATGGAGGACGACCTGGCGATCTCGGACCGCAGCCTGCGGCGTGTCGTGGCGGCCGAGGACGAGCAGGGGTGGGCGTTCGCGGAGGCAGCGGTCGAGGAGGACCGGGAAGGCACCCTGGAGTGGGAGCGGCTGCTGGCTTCGGGAGAGGCCGAGCAAGTCATCCCGCCCGGCACGCTGGAGACGGCACGGAGATTCGGCGGCGACGATCCGCGCCGACAGGTCATCGCAGTGCTCCGTGACGCGTACAACCACGGCCACGCGATCCGCGAATCGGACGCCGACGTTCCCTTCCTGATGCGCAGGACCGACCGTGAGTTCATCACCCGGATCGCCTCCATGTCGTGTCCACCTCAGTTACCGCACCTGCCACACCCTGCGCAGGCCGGTGACGAGGCGGTCCCCGTCAATCTCGCCGAGGTCACCGGGCAACTGCTGGACGTCCTGCGCAGCATCGAGACAAACCGGACCGACATCGGGAAATTCGTCGGAACCCAGGAGCACACCACGCTGGTGGCCTGGACGGCTGCGGTCTGCGAGCGGGTCAAATCCCAGGGAATCACCGCAGCGAACGTTGAGGTCGCCCGGGAACTCGCCGACCAACTCGCACAGGCCGGCTTCCCAGGGCTGGCACTGTCCGAACTGGGACGCCACTGGACAGCGGATGAAGCAACATCCGCAGCCGTCGCGAGCCTGGACTCCTGGCTCACCTTCAGCCCGTTCGCAACGGGAACCCCGGGCTTCAACGACTTCCTCGGCCTGCTGACCGCCGCGTTCCCCGTCGGCCGCGGGCTGTGCAAGCGCCTGGGCCTGGTACCCGGCCACTTCAACGGCCCCCAATGGCCGTTCCTGTACGCCGGAAAGAAAGCCACCCGACGGTCCGTGCCGGCACTACTGGCAGAACTTCAAGAACCCACAGGCTAGAACTGGACCTCGCGCGCCTGGTGGCCCGAGGGCGCACCCATGCGGAAATCGCTGCCCAACTGTCCATTGCCGTGGGCACGGTGAAGACCCACTTGGGGAACGTGCAGGACAAGTTGGATGCCCGGAACCGGGTCGAGATCGCCGCTTGGACCTGGGAATCCGGCTTCGTCGGCCAGGAGCGAGCGCCCCGGCGGTTGCCTCTCCCCACAGTGTTGATGTTCTCTACCAGGGCAGTCCGGGTGGGAACCGATCACCCGGCAAACGGGAAGCGATCACCAACAGCTCCGGACGCGGCAAGCCAAGGGCACTCGTGAACACCCGATGGAACAGGCAGACGCCGTGAGGTCATGACGTCCGTGTCGTCAGATGACGTACGGGCCTGTCTCACGTTGTTCCCGGCATGGAAGAGATGACGGAAGAGACGTTGGAGCTGCTGGACGTGCTTCTTGACGGGGTCACCGAGCCGCGCCTGAAGCTGATCAGCGCCAACGAGGCGCGGTCGGTCATGGTGCTCCTGGGGCTGCCTGAAGTCTACGAGCAGCCCCAGGATGTCCGCCGGGCCGCAGGCGAGATGCGCTTCCGTATCGGATCCCGCCTGGCCTGAACCGGGACCGTCTACGGTGCGATCTCGTAGGAGATGTTCGCGCCGGGGCAGTCCTCCGCGAGCCCGAGCAGCGCTTCACGCTCGCGGTCGTCGGCGGCCAGGCCCCAGCGGAGCTTGGTCTCGACCCAGCCCGTCACGTACGTGCAGGCGTACTCTGCGGCCGGAGGCATCCAGTCGGCGGGGCCCTTGTCTGCCTTCGCGCGATTTGACTTCGCGGTGACCGTGATCAGGGAGGTGGGTGTGGCCAGGTCGTTGGCGTAGGCCTCGCGGCGTTTCGCCGTCCACGCAGAGGCGCCGGAGTCCCAGCTTTCGGCGAGGGGCACCAGGTGGTCGACGTCCAGTCCGGAGGCTGCGGTGACCCAGGTGTTGTCGTACGGCGAGAACCGCTTCTCCCCGGCCAGCTTGCAGCCCGGCGCGACCTCGGGCCGCTCAACGGCTTCTTCGAGGATGACCTCGGCGCGGGGGAAGTCATCCTCACCGAGGCAGTGACGTCGCCGCAGGTATCGGCTGGGTGCAAACTGACAGGCGGATCCTGGCGCAGCCCCTAGGACAACCTCGTCATCACCGGCGCCGGCCGCCTCGACTTCGACCACCTCGTCCCGTTGGCCGAGGTGTTCTATTCTGAACGGGCGCCTTGGCCGGCGGCACGGCGCGAGGCCTACGCGAACGACCAGAACAGCCCGGACACCCTGATCGCGGTATCCGCCGCCTCCAACAGGTCCAAGGCCGACAAAGATCCGGCCGAGTGGCTGCCCTCGGACCGCTCCTACCACTGCACTTACGCAGCGACTTGGGTCGGCACCAAGCTCCGCTGGGACCTGGCTGTCGATGAGAACGAGCACCAGGCCCTCCTCGGCCTCGCGGAGGACTGCCCCACCACCACCGTCGTCTACGAACCCGCCCCGTAATCACCGCGATCGGCCCACGCCTAGCGCGGGCCGATATGCCGGACGTTTGCCTGGCTGTCGCGGAGCACCCCCGACCTGCGCCGCCGCCTGGCCCAGCCCGTCGGCAGCGGCGCCCAGGCCTCCCCCGCCGACGGAGTACTGACCGCATTTCCTTCACCTCTCGGGTGCGAGGATCGTCGGCGGGCATTACCCAAGCCTCCCGGCACGTGGCAGGACTGTTCGGCTAAATGATCAGTCTTGACCCTGGGGATGTTTCGCGTGGCTGTTACGGTGCCGGACTGGGCTGACACACCGCTGGATCTGATCGGTGTGGCCTGGCCCAACGTCGACGAGGACGCGTACCGCGACATGGCGGACGCGCTCCGGGAGTTCGCGGACGACCTCGAGGACGACGGGCAGCTCGCGAACAACCACGTCGAGCGTCTGCTGTCCTCCGGCAGGGGCGAGTCGATCGAGGCGCTCAACTCGCATTGGAACACGGTCAAGGGCAAACACCTCAAGGACATCGCCTCAGGTGCCCGCACCATCGGCGGGTCTATGGACCTGGCGGCCGGGGCAGCCGGGGGCATGAAGGCAGCGGCCCTCGTCCAGCTGGGCTACCTCGCCACCGAAGCCGGTATCGCGCTCTCGCTGATCCCGGTGACGGGCGGCCTGTCAGGGGGCCCGCAGGAGCGTGGTCGCGTGTCGGGCGTTCATGCGGACCTTGATGAGGATCCGCCAGTTCTTCAGGTCGGCGAAGCCGTGCTCGTTCGCCGCGCGCTCGCGACTGATCAGCTTGTTCGCTTCCTTCTGGGCGGTCCCGAGGGGAATGGCCGCAGGTCGCTTTGCGGCCGGTGATGATCACGGGGTCGTCGGGATCGTCGTCCAGGCCGGTGAAGCCGAGGTCCTCCAGCGCCCCGAGGCCGGTTTCCCGCAGCTCGCGGGTAACCCGCGGAACCCCGTAGGCGCCTCGAGTCGTGCCGTGAATGATCCGGATCTGCTCCGTGAGAGCCACCTCGGCCTCGGCCCTTGCCGTGCGGGCCGGCTCCGCCAGACGTCAGCCGTAGAAGCCCGACCGGGAGACCTGCAGGATTCTGCACAGCCGCCGGATGCCGCACTCCACATCGTGGTCAGAGATGAACCGCCAGCGGCCGGTCAACGACCCATCTCCTTCGCAAAATACTGGGCAGCCTTGTGGAGAGTCCCCTTCTCCAGCTCCAGCTCACGGACCTGCTTCCGCAGCCGCTTCAGCTCTTCACGCTCAGACGGTGTCATCGCGTCACCGTCCCCGCCGGCCGCGGGCTGGGCCTTGTGGACCCACTGGCGCAACGACTCGCCGTTGACCCCGAGCTCCTTGGCCACCGAGCCGACGGTCCGGCCGGCCGGCCGGTGGACAACACCAGCTCGACCGCGCCCCGCTTGAACTCCTCCGAATACCGGGCAGTACCCACCACCACACCTCCATCTCGGATCCCACAATCTGATCCTCAAGAGATGTCCACAAACGGGGGCAGCCCTACATCTCACCTCACCCCGTCCCGTGTTCCCGAGCCCCGAGGCGCCGAGGCGCCGACCCCGGGCGGCCACCCGACGCCAAGAACAAACACCGGGCACCCCGCCACGACGTCGGCAAGACCGTCAAACGCCCCGAGACCCTCAAGGCCATCGGCAGACCCGGCCGGTCCTGGTGGATGACAAACAGGTTTAGTCAGCTACGGGCGAAGGCACGCAGGTCTTCGTTGAGACGGTCCGCATGGGTCGCGAACAGCCCGTGGCCCGCGTTCTCGTACACATGGAGTGTCGCGCCCGGGATCAGGGCGGCGGCGCGGCCTCCCGTGAGGTGGAGCGGGGCGGAAGCGTCGGCGGAGCCGTGCACCACGAGGACCGGGCAGTCGATCTTCGCGAGCTCCGGTACGAGGTTCAGTGAGGGCAGGAGGTCGTTGAGGGCCGTCCCGGCCCGTGCCGTCGCTCCCCCGCAGAGGTCCACCATGTGCGCCACGTACGCGTCCGACACCGCCGGGCCCGGGAGGTGGCGGGCGAAGAAGGCGTCCGCCCCGTCGGCGAAGAACTTGGCGCGGTCCTGCTGGAAGGTCTCGTTGAACGCGCGGATGAACTGCGGATCCAGTCCCTCGGCGTGATCCGAAGACCGGGCCGGCCCGGGCGCCACCCCGCTGACGAGAACGGCCCGGGCTACCCGCTCACCGCCGTCGAGGGCCAGGTGGCGGACGACCTCGACGGTGCCGAAAGAGTGCCCGACCAGCGTGACGTCGAGCAGGTCCAGGTGGTCGAGCAGGGAGCCCAGGTCCCCGGCCAGCGTGTCGAGGTCGAAGCCGCCCCAGACGTCCTCGGACCTGCCGTGTCCCCTGCGGTCGAGCCCTACGCACCGGAACCCCTCGGCCGCCAGCGGCAGCATCTGGTACTCCCACATCTCGGTACTGAGGTAGGAGCTGTTGACGAAGGCGATGACGGGGCCGTTCGCCGGACCGTAGTCGACGAAGTGCAGGCGGGTGTGATCGGTCGTGGACTCGAAGTACGGCATGACGGGGGTCCTTCCGTGGGGCGGCTGTGGGGTGGCTGTGGGGCGTGGCACCATCCTTGCCCGGTGCCATAGGTCTCGGCCATTACCTCCGAGGTCATGAACGAGGCGGATACCTGGTCTCCTGCGCCGGGCATTCGAGGCCAGGCGTTCGAGGATCTCGACGGCGCTATTCACTCAGGCGAAGGGGCTGGGGGCTGGGGGTTCTCGCCCTGAGGGGAAGCCCCAGCAACGGACCGCCTGGTTCGCGCCCCAGGCGTCACCGTCGAACGGGTACCGACCGACAACGCGCGGGCCTACAGCGAGAACGCCGGGTTGGTCTTCCGGTTGGTCCGCCGGCGCCGGTGCGGCGGACCGGTCATCAAGGTGGTTCAGATCCCCGCGAGGAACTCCCGGACCGTGATGGCGAAGCCCTCGGGGTCGGCCTGTTGGACGAAGTGGTCGGTGTCCAGCCGACGGTAGACCGTGCCGGGGCGCCTGGAGCACATGGCATGGGCCTGTTCGGCGGGCAGGACCTGGCTGCGCAGCCCATGGATGAGGAGTGCGGGGCAGTCGGTGGCGAGCCACTGTTTCCAGTGGTCGCCGTGAACGAGGTTCTCGGAGTCGACGGTGTCCTGCGGGTGGAAAGGCAGCCGCCAGCCGGCGTCGCCGGGCAGCGGGCTCAGCAGAGGGCCGAGAACGGCGGTGAGGAGTCCGCAGGCGGCGGCCAGTTCCTAGCAGGTGGCAGCGGTATAGGGGAAGTCGAGCACGAAGGCGAGGGGGGGCTGGTTCCGTGGTCAGGCAGGTCGACGGCGGTGTCGACGTTGATCAGGGCCTCGACCAGGTCGGGGCGTTCGGAGGCCAGGTGGAACGCGTTGATCGCGCCTGGGCAGTGGCCGAGGAAGACGGCCCGGTCGATGCCGCGGTGGACGAGGAGGTCGGCGAGGTCGGCGAGGTAGCCGGCGCGGGTGTATTCGCGGGCGCGCTGGGAGTCGCCGTGGCCGCGCTGGTCAGGGGCGATCACCTGCCACTCAGGGCTGAGGGCGGAGGCCAGTGCGGCGAGGAGAAGGCCGAGTGTGTCGGTGACGATGCTCCGCTTCCGGCCGACGATCTTCTTCCCGGCGTCGATGCCCTGGCCGGAAGCGTGAACGCTGGTGGAGGTCTTGACGCTCGGGGCGTCGATCACGCAGGCCGAAGGCTCGGCATCGCGTGCCTCCTTCTCCCGCAGGAGCTGCCTGAGCATGCCGTTGAGCTGGGCGAACACGCCCTCGTCGGCCCATTTTGCGAAGTACCCGTAGACGGTGTTCCAGTGCGGAAAGTCATGCGGAAGGTAGCGCCACTGGACCCCGGTCCGGTCGACATACAAGATCGCGTCCATGATGTCGCGCAGATCGCGCTCGGGCGGCCGACCGAAATCCAAGGCCCGACCCCGGCGCTCAAAGCGCCAGGCCGCGAGGACCGGCTCGATCAACTCCCAACGCTCATCAGACAGATCACTCGGATACGGGCGTCGTTTCGCCATGTCTCCGGCGTACCGCGCCGGACCGAGCGCCCTCGGCGGGGTCCGCTCGGAGCGTGTGCGCCGGGACTCAGAGGTCTCCGGCCAGGTCGCAGGACGTCCAGTCGCCTGACTGGCTCTTGGGTACATAGCACGTCGCGTACCGGTAGACAGGGGTGCCGTTGGGGCCATCGTACTGCTTTCCCCAGACTTCGACGGTTCCCTGCCACCACCAACCTCCCACTGGGGTCCAATAGTTGGGGGTGTTGATGAAGTCGCTGCATATGCGGGTGCCGGCCTGGTTGTTGCCGCACACTTCGATCCGGTCGGAATAGCGCGTCGACACGGACACCTGTTGGCCATTGCTGCCTGCTGCGGCAATGCCCGCGGAGCTGACAATTCCAGTGGCGGCCAGAATTGTTGCCCCAAGGGCCACAGCGACCGTCTTGCCAATTCTCACGAGTTCCCCAAAGTTGAAATGGAGGGTGCAACGACACCTAGGTCGAGAAGCCCGGAGTCGACCACCGGTCATATTGAGATCATCGCATCTATGGTGACTAAGAGTAGATCCGACGCTGCCGAATCTAGTCCGGAATCGATCGTCAGACTGAACGTTGGGTGCGGGAATCCTTGACGCTCAGTGCACGGAAATCGGTAGGGCTGATTCCGTATACCTCGCGGAAGGTACGACTGAAGACCACGGGTCCACTGAAGCCCCAACGGGCGGCGATGGCGCTCAAACGGTGGGCTCGCAGACGAGGGTTGGCGAGATCGGCGCGGCACCGCTCGAGGCGGCGCTGACGTATCAGGGCTTGGACGCTCTCCTCTTGGTCGTGAAAGAGCTGATGGAGAGTGCGTACCGATATGTTGTGGTGGGCGGCGACTGCCGAGGGATTCAGTCCCGGGTCGCTGAGGTTGTGTTCGATGAAAGCGTGGATCCGCTGAACCAGGGCCTGTGTCCGGACTTCGGCAGGAAGCTGGTCCTCGGCGCTCAGATGTTGGGCCAGGCAGGCCGTCGCGAGGTCGACGGCGATCCTGCCGAGATGACGCAGCTGTTGTGGTGTGCATTCGGCGCCGTGGCCTTCGAATGAGGTCATGAAGGCCGCCAGGATCGCGGCCATGCCCTGATTGCCGGGTATGCGGCGGGCCAGTATCTGGTCCAGGCGCTGGGTGCGCAGCGGCATGATGTTCCGGGGCAGCAGCAGGATCGTGGCTTGCACCTGACCGCCCGCGGCGGGCATCTGGTTGTCGGAGGGCCGTGAGGTGTCCCAGAGCATGAGGTCGCCTGCTCCGATGGTGCACTCGCTGCGGTGTTGCGACAGCGACGTGGATCCCTTGCGCAAAAGGGCCAGCTGGTACTGCTCCGGGTCGCCACGCCGGATCATCGCGGCCGTGCGCCGCGAGCGCAGGGGGGACAAGGAGAACCTCGACGCACGGATTTCCCCCAGGTCCAACACTGCGGCCTCGCCCTGGAATTCGGTGGGACGCTCGCTGCTGAGCGCGGCAGGCATCACCTCACGCGCGACGATGTCGGAGTACCAGTCGAACCGTTCCCCGGCCGGCACCTCTCCCGTCGACACCACTGACCACATCCAATACCCCCTATTAGATCTCTTCGACGAGGAACAGGATGCAAGGCGATCGGCGCAACGGGTTTCAGGGGGGGGTACCCACAGCCAGAATCTGCCGATGCACGAGACCTCGGGAATCCGCTACATCCTGGGGTCTCGCGCCCTGCACTGGTGTCTCCGGCAGGACTCAAGCCCGGCTTCCCGGGGGCAGTCCGCCGGCACGACCAGGCCGTGCGCGAGGGCGACGCGGCCCGGCTCACGGGGACCTGTCCGGGCAGGCACGGCCGCTGGGGGCGAATCTGTGTCTTGCCCGACGGTCACGAGACCTCAGTGGCTCCTCCCCGCCATAAATGACGGGGCTTCCTGTTACGCCGTGTTGGCGTTGCAGCGGACCAGCCCGGCCCGGTTCAAAACGTTGATCGCGCCCACGGTGTCTGCGTGCGCGGCGTGGCCGCACGAGACGCAGTGGAACTTCTCCTGCGCGGGACGGTTCTCCTTCGCGGTGTGCCCGCATTCGGGACACTCGCGCGAGGTGTTGCGAGGGTCCACCGCGACGATTTTCCGGCCGGCACTTTCAGCCTTGCTGGTGAGGATCGCGAGGAACGCCCCCCAACCCGCATCGTAGATCGACTTGTTCAGTCCGGCCTTGGCGGCGGCCCCGTTGGGCAGGAAGCTGTCCGCGTTGTCGGGTTCGGGCTTCGACTTGGGGGCCCGCACCATGTTGGCGATCGGCAGTTTCTCGTGCGCTATCGCGTCGTGGACGCGGACGAGCTGGAGTGCGGCCTTGTGTGCGTGGCCGAACCGCTGGCGCCGTCGCTCGATCGCCGCGGCGACGTCCTGGAGAAGGGTCTCCAGTTCGGCGGGCAGGGGGACGGTGGTGGTTCCGACGGCTGTGATGTGCCGGTCCCAGTCGTCCTGGCACTCCCCGGCTGTCTCCCAGCCGTACTCCCGGAAGGGCAGGTCGCCAGCCGTCGTCCGGTCCAGGACTCGGGGCTCGCCCCGCCAGCCGCACGAGCACTCCCCCTGCAGGGCATGCGCCTGGGGGCGCTGCGAGTAGGTTCCGCCGTTGTAGACGGACCAGTGACGGACCTCCCAACCGAAGCCTCCGGAGCTCGAGTCGAAGGACACCGGCTTGCGGCTGCTTCCGTCACCCAGGAGCGTCCCGACCCGGCCCTCGTGCGACTTGCCGTACTCCTCGGACGTCCAGATCTCGTCCTTGTCCACCAGCACCTCCCACACCGCACCGCGGGCGGGATCCCCGCCCGCGGTCAGACCATCTCGCGGCCGCACACCGGATGTCCGGTCGCTCCGTCCGTGTCTACATCGAACCGTCGCTCAGCACGCGATCGAGCGCTGCCCGGCCAGCCGGTCCCCACGTCGGCTTGCCTCCAGGCAGGCCCCGGTCTCCGTTCCGGCCCATCAGCATGAGGAACAGGCTTTTCAGAGCAGCCAGCCCGCGGGCGCGCAGGATCGTCGCCTCGTCCGCCTGCGCGTAGGCGTCGAAGAAGCGCAGGGCGGCGCCCGCGGGAAGGATGACCCAGGCGGCCGCGAGGTCCCACGCCGGATCGCCGGCGAACATGTCACCGAAATCGATCACGCCCGCGAGCATCCCGTCCGAGACGACGACGTTCGCGGGATGGAGGTCGCCGTGCACCCACAGAGGCGGGCCCTCCCACTCGGGCGCCGCGACGGCGTCGTCCCAGACGGACCGGACGTCGTCGGCGATGCCGCCCGGGACGACGGCGTGGAAGAAGTGGTCGAAGCCCTCCGTGCACTTCTTGGGATGTTGGCCGCGGTCCGAGGTGATCGGCGCGTCTTCAAGCGCCTCCACGTAGAGCGCGGTGAGGAAGGCCGCCAGAGGGTCGGCCGCGTGGTCGCCGCGGCTGATGGAAGTGGAGTCCAGGGGCTTGCCGGGGACCCACGTCATGACCGTCCAGGGCTTCGGGAAGCGCGCGGACGGTCCACCGGCCCGTACGGGGTTGGGGACCGGGAGCGGCAGGCGCGGGGCCAGGACGGGCAGCCACCGGCACTCCTTGCGCTGGAGGTCCGGGGCACGTTCCCTACGGGGCATGCGCACGGCCAACTCTTCCCCGAGGCGCCACTGCCGGTTGTCCCATCCGCCCGCTACTTCGCGGATGTCCAGCCCCGCAAGGTCCGGATGCTGCTCCCGCAGCAGGTCGCGGACCAGGTCTGCGGTGATCTCGATATCGATCTCGATATCGGAATCGGTCATACGAAGCACCGTACCGGGGCAACGGTCGTCTCCCGTTGGACTGAACGGGATCGCTGTTCACGACACCGGTCGTGTTCAGGCGGGTGGGGCGGGCCGGGAGCCCCGGTCCGCCCCAACCCGGCATCAGGCCGCCAACGCTTCGCGGAGCGTTGAAGGCTTGAGCCCGAAGACGTCGCGGATGTCGCTGTCGTCCACGAGGAACGGACGCTCCGACATGTAGCTCATCTCGGCGAACTCCCGCCACAGCGGATCGGCGAAGGACAGCAGCGCCAAGTCTCTTTCGGTGAGCGGCTCCAGCCGGGGTTCGGGGGCTCCGTGGAGTTCGGCGAGGTCGGTCGCTGCCCGGCGGAGGGTCGTAGTGATGACTGGTGCGTGCCAACCGCGTCCCCAGGCTCGTTCGTCGCCGCTGACCGCCACCAGCGCCGCCGCGACGTCCTCGGTGTACGAGAACGCATGCGCCGCATCGGGGTTGCCGTGGACGAGAGCCAGTTCGCCGTCGCGGACCCGGGGCGCGACCAGCAGTGTGAACGGCGAGACCGCGCCGGGGCCCAGGTACTGGCCGGCCCGCACCTCGGTGGCCCGTACCCGCCCTTCGTCGTGGGCGGCCTTGGCCTGCTGCCACAGCTGGGCCCTCACCCGGCCCTTCCGGGTCTTCGGGGTCATCGGGGTGCGCTCGGTGACCGGCCCGGTCGTCTGCTGGTAGCCGTAGTGGTTGCCGAGCATCACGTAGTCGGCGCCGGCCCGCTCGGTCGCGGCGAGGATCGATGTGAACAACGGCGGCATGGTTTCCGGCCAGGTGTGGTAGGCGGTCATGGCGGCGTTGAAGACCGTGGTCGAGCCGGCCAGTGCCTCGGCCAGCTCGTCGGTGCGGCCCGCGTCCAGGGCGATCCGTTCGATGCCGAGGTGGTCGGGGCCACTGCCGCTGCGGGTGATGAGGCGGACCCGCTTGCCGCTGTCGGCCAGCAGCCTGGCGGTCGCAACGCCGGTCGCGCCTGCCCCGATGACCACTGATTCGGCTGATTCAGCCATGACATTGTCTCCGGTTTCCCTCGAAGTCAAGCGCCTCCCTGAAGAGGGGAGACATGGTTCGCGGAGGCCCGTCCGTCCGTCCGCTCGCCCAACTGTGTCGTGGTGAGGCGGGGTAGGGTCAGTGGCCTGAATGCCATGGACCCCAAGGATCTAGCCATGCATCGTGTCGCCGTACTGGCCGTCCCCGCCGTCAAGCCCTTCGACCTGTCCATGCCGTCGGCGCTGCTCGGCGCCGCCGAGCTCGGCGGCCGCCCCTGCTACGAGGTGACGGTGTGCACCGCCGTGCCCGGTACGGTCGCCGCCTCCGGCGGCATCGAGGTGGTGATCCGGCACGGCCTCGAAGCGGTCCGGGCGGCGGACACCGTCATCGTTCCCTCGACCGCCAGCAGGCACGACGCCGGGCCGGCCGTGCTGAACGCCTTGCGGGAGGCCGCCACCGCGGGGAAGCGGGTCGCCTCGATCTGCAGTGGCGCCTTCGTCCTCGCCCAGGCGGGGCTCCTCGACGGCCGTGTCGCCACCACCCACTGGGGCTTGGCCGAGGAACTGCAACGTGCCTTCCCCCAGGTGCGCGTGGACGCCGACCGGCTGTTCGCCGAGGAAGGACAGGTCCTCACCGGTGCGGGCTCGGCGGCCGGGATCGACCTGTGTCTGCACCTGATCAGCTCCGACTACGGGGCGGCCGCGGCCAATGCGGCGGCCCGCGCCGCGGTCGTCACCCCGGTGCGGCACGGCGGGCAGGCACAGTTCGTGCGGACCCCACTGCCGGCCGAGACCGACTCCTCATTGGACGCGGCCCGCGTCTGGGCCCTGCAACACCTGGACCAGCCGATCTCCCTGCACGACCTGGCCGGTCAGGCCAGGGTCAGCGTGCGGACCCTGACCCGCCGTTTCACGGCCGAGACCGGCGTGACCCCGTTCCAATGGCTGCTCCAGCAGCGGCTGCTACGGGCGCGCGAGCTGCTGGAGACCACCGATCTCACCGTCGACCACGTGGCACACCACAGCGGCCTCGGCTCCGGCGAGTCCCTCCGTCAGCACCTGACCCGCCAGATCGGCATGACCCCGGCCGCCTACCGGGGCGCCTTCAGCCACCGCCGCCGGGCGTGAAGACCTGCCGGGCAGTCGTTGCCGACCAGGGTATCGAGCAGGGATCCCGACCCCACCACGTGCGCCCGGCAGGCCCCGCGCGCCCGCGCCGCACGCCATCTGGAGCCCGGCGGCCGATTCGTCATCGAGCTGGGTGTGCCGCTGCTGCGCTTTCTGCCGCACGGCCAGGTCGCGGTGCCGCTCCACATCTCCGAGCAGCGTCTCGGCTTCGGGGTCCGTGGCGTGCCGTCGGAGCCGCTGATGAGAGACCCGGCCACCGCCCGGTCCGGCGCGATGCCGGGCAGTTCGCGGGCGGCAGGTCTGAACAACGTGGATGCGCGAGCACGGTGCCACTGGCGAGGCCGACACGGTCAACGACCTGGAGAGGGTCCGATGTTCGACATCGAAGGCGTGGGTGTCTTCCTCGGGATGGACGTCGGCAAGACAGCCCACCACGGTCACGGGCTCACCCCGGCCGGGATGAAGGTCTTCGACAAGCCGATGCGAGGCATCAAGGGCGGCAAGGTGGCGATCAAGATCCCCGCATCACTCACTACCGACGAGGTGGAGTCCGTCGCACTCGCCGCACTGCAGGATCCGGCCCTTCGCGTGGTCGTGGCCCTGTCCGGCATCCATGCGCTGCCCGCCCGCCAGATTCGATCGATGCTGGTCGAACACTGGACCTGCCGGGACGGCGACTCGACCCCGAGGGCTTGAACCGTCCCTTGGACGACTACACCGCCGAGGCGATCAGCGAGTACCTCGCCTACCGCCACCAGCGGTGGCCGAACAGCACCAACCCACATCTGCTGATCACTAGGGTAGGTCCTCTCCCTTGCGGCGGCGGTGCGCCATCACGAGCCCGGTGCCCGGGTAGTCGCCATCGGCGATGGTCATCGTGTTGCCGACGGCGGCCCTCGCACCGGATTCCGCCCAGGCCCGGCAGTCGTTGTGATTACCTGGTAGCGGTCGGCCGACCACCAACCACCAACTTACCGAAGGCGCGCGGACTCAGCCCGGTGCACGGAGCTATCCAGGACGGCTCGGATGCCGTGATCACACCTGTGCACGGCCAAGATCATCACGCGGCAAGATCACTTACGGGACCCCTGGCTTCGTGAGGTGTCTGCGGTGAATCCGGCCGCCCGCACGGGCGAGTTATCCGCCGAAGGCCTCTAGGGGCGGGTGTCGGGCCCCCTGGACCCCCAGTACGGTTGATCATGATGGCCTCTCGGACCTCGCCATCGTCGCCACCATCCGCTCCAGGCGGGCCAGCCGGGTCTTCTCGGTGCGGGCGGTGACCAGGCCGAGATACAGGGCGAACTGGTCGGACTTGCCGAGCGTCTCGTAGAACGCCCGCGCCGACGGGTTCGCGTCGAGCGCCTGGACGAGATCCGGCGGCGCGGTGGCGTTCTTCTGCGAGGCGTATGCCGTCGCCCAGCGACCGTCCGCCCGCGCCGCCTCGACCTCGGCGAGGCCGCGGGGGCGCATCCGTCCCTCGGCGATCAGGGCCTCGGCCTTGTCGACGTTCACCTGCGACCAGGGCGAGCGGGGGCGGCGGGGTGTCGTGCGCTGCAGGAAGTAGGTGTCGTCGAAGCCTCGGCGCAAACCGTCGATCCAGCCGAAGCAGAGCACCGTGTCGACCATCTCTTCCCAGGTGAGCGACGGGATGCCGGTATGTTTCTTGGCGATCTTCACCCAGAGCGCGGTCCGTTCCCCGTGATGCTCGTCGAGCCATGCCTCCAGCTCGGCCGGGCTCGCGGGGACAAGAACCTCGACGCCGTCCTCGTTTTTCTGCATACACCGCAGACTAGAGGCCATATAGGACAGATTCCGACCTACTTTGGACGTCGATTCTTTTGGAGCGATCGTTCGTTGAGCCGTCCATGACGGATCTGGTTGAGCGGCTGGTGCCGGACGAGTTGTGGGTGCTGTTCCGGCGGGTGGTACCGCCGACGGAGGTGGTACGTCCGCAGGGTGGGGGCCGGTGTCGTGCGGGTGACCGCGAAGCTCTGGCCGCGATCATCTTCGTGGCGACCTCGGACCGTACCTGGCGGCAGCTTCCGCCGGTGTTCGGCCCGAGCTGGCAGACGGTGTACCGACGCTTCGCCCAGTGGAGCCGGGCCCGGGTCTGGGCCCGGCTCCACCGCGTCATCCTCGACGGACTCGGAGCCCGCGGGGAACTCGACTGGTCGCGCTGCGCGATCGAGTCCGTCAGCATGCGGGCTGCAAAGGGGGGCCTCCGGCGGGACCGAATCCGACCGACCGAGGCAAGTTGGGATCGAAGATCCATCTGCTCACCGACCGGAATGGAATGCCGCCGTCGGTGAGTATCTCCGGGGCGAACATGCATGACAGCCAAACCCTTGAACCGCCCGTGCGGGGCATCCCGCCGATCCGCTCACGCCGAGGCCCACGACGGCGACGAGCGGCGAAACTACACGCCGACAAGGGCTACGACGACGATCACCTGCGTCGATGGCTCCGCAAGCGCGGCATCCGCCACCGCATCGCCCGCAAAGGGATCGAGTCCTCACAGGGGCTCGGCCGCCACCGATAGGCTGTCGAGAGGACCGTGTCCTGGCTCGTCGGCTACCGTCGGCTCCACCGACGCTACGAGCGCAAGGCTGAACACTTCCTCGCCTTCGCCTGCATAGCCGCAGCCCTTATCTGTCGCCGCAGACTCGCCCGTGTGGACGGACAGGAACAGTCAGCGTGAGGCCCCGACACTGGCGACCCAGACAGCCAACGGTCTGATCTCCGGCTCGGTCCCGGTCTTCACCGAGGCGCTCTGCACATCGTCTAGATCAGACCAGGCGATGGAACCCGGCTCGCTGTCGGACAGAAAGCCCTCGATGACCGGACCGAGGTCGTCGGAAGCCACATAGGTACCACTGAACGGCAACGCATCCGGGGCCACAGAACCGGTCGAGCACCGAAGCTGCCCGGCCTGTTCGTCGTGCCACACGTAGAACGTCGCCACGCCGGGAAAGCCCAGATCGCGAATGCGTTCCCGGATGGCAGCAGCAGTCCGCTCGAAGGCAGCCACCACTGCGGCGACGGACAACGAACTCCTGTCCCCATCCGCCGTACTCAGCGACCAGGTTTTGGTCTCCCACTCCACCCGCCGGTCAGCCGGCTCCAGGACCAGGGGCTCGGCCGCCACCTCAGCAACCCACGTCAACAGCACCACAGCAGGATCCTGCACAGCTCGGCCCGAGAACCACCAAAAGAAACAACGTCTTGGACCCAAGCGCCATCTGCAACACCCAGAGGATTCCCAACCAACCCACACCAACCCCAGGTCAGCCGGACCTGACGCCGCGAAGCCGTCCACCCCAGCTCACCGAACCACCGATACCGCAACCCCCTCCCTCTCAGCGACAACCCGGCCCCGGATTGCACGCCCCATTGCGGCGGCCCAGCCACGCAGCCAACGAGGGCTTCAGTCGTGGGGCTTCTAGGCCCGGCCGCCGGGCGTGGACCGCGGCGAAGCAGCCCTAACCCGACAACGACGGCTACCTGATCGAATGCGTCCGCACAGGCCGCGATGCGGCGGCGGGTCAGCCGTTCAGTGACGTCATGAGCTCGGGCGCGTACCGGTCCCCCGAGACCACGCCATGCGGTGCGACGGCGTCGATGGAGGCCAGGTCGGCTTCGGTGAGGGTGACCGAGGTCGCGGCGACGTTCTCCTCCAGGTAGTGGCGGCGCTTGGTGCCGGGGATCGGCACCGCGCCCCTGCTCAGGGTCCAGGCGAGCGCGAGCTGCGAGGGGGTGACCCCCTTCTCGGCGGCGAGGTGGCGGACCCGGTCGACGACCGCCAGGTTGCGGTCGAAGTTCTCGCCCTGGAAACGGGGGTCGGTGCGGCGGAAGTCGTCGGCGGCGAAGTCGTCCGGGGTGGTAATGGCACCGGAGAGGAAGCCGCGGCCGAGCGGGGAGTAGGCGACGAGCCCGATGCCCAGTTCGCGCAGGGTGTCGAGGACGCCGTCGTGCTCGATGCCGCGCTCGAAAAGGCTGTACTCGGTCTGTACGGCGGCCAGCGGGTGGACGGCGTGGGCGCGGGCGATGGTGGTCGCGGCGGCCTCGCAGATGCCGATGTGACCGACCTTGCCGGCGGAGACCAGCTCGGCCATGGCACCGATGCTCTCCTCGACCGGCACGTTCGGGTCGACGCGGTGGAGGTAGTAGAGGTCGATGCGGTCGGTGCCGAGGTGGCGCAGGGAGCGGTCTGCGGAGTGGCGGATGTACTCGGGGGTGGCGTTGTGGCCGCGGAAGGCGCCCTCGTCGGTGAACTCGACGCCGGTCTTCGTGGCGATGACCGCGTCGTCGCGGCGGCCGGTGAGGGCCTTGCCGAGGAGCTGCTCGTTGAGGAAGGGGCCGTAGCCCTCGGCGGTGTCGAGCAGGGTCACACCCAGCTCGAGGGCGCGGTCGATGGTGGCGAGGGACTCGGTCTCGTCGGTGGCTCCGTAATGGGCGCTCATGCCCATGAGGCCGAGGCCCTCGGCGCCGACCTTCAGTCCCTGGCCGCCCAGTGCGCGGATCTCCATGATGCCCTCCGTGGGGTGTGGGGTCAGTAAGTAACTAACCGGATAGTTCGATTCTGCAGGAGGGGTGCGGCGGATGTCAATAACTAGATAGTTACTTGCTAGGCTGGCTGCCATGGCACGGGATTCCAGCGCAACGAAGGCACGGCTGCTCGACGCGGCGTTCTCCGAATTCGCCGCGTACGGCATCGCCGGGGCGCGGGTCGATCGCATCGCGGAGGCCGCCCAGGCGAACAAGCGGCTCATCTACGTCTACTACGGCAACAAGGAACAGCTCTTCGACGCCGTACTCCAGCAGGCCCTGGAGACGGGCTCGGAGTCCGTCCCCTTCGACGCCCGCGACCTGCCCGGCTACGCGGGCGCCATCTTCGACCACCTGGTCGAGCGGCCGGACCTGATGCGGCTGGTCCAGTGGAAGCAGTTGGAGCGGCCGGGCACCACCGACGCCGAGGCGGAGTCCTACCGGGGCAAGATCGCGGCGGTGGAGCAGGCGCAGCGGGCGGGAGGGATCGACCCGGAGCTGGATCCCGAGGACCTGCTCACGCTCGTACTGGGCCTCGCGCAGGCGTGGACGGGCGCGGTGGGCGCCGCGGCGGCGGGTGGCCCGGGCGCCGTCTGGTCCCCGGCGCGCCTGGCCCGCCACCGCGAGACGGTGGTCGAATCCGTTCGCCGCCTGATCCGGCCCTCGCGGGCCGCGGGCTAGCACTGCAAGGGTCTTTAGGTTGGCAGGCTCTGGTGGCGTGTGGCCGCGTCGTTTGTAGTGGCTGGTGCGGCTGGGCGCAGCTGCGCACGGTCGTCAACGGCCGGCACTCCAACCGGCCTCCGGCCCGGCCCTGATGGCATCGAGGTGACGGCGGTCAGTGAGTTCCTGCACCACATGCTCGCCGGCCATCGACGCCACCGTCACCACCCAGCCCACCGGCCGGGACGCCTGAACGCCGTGCTCGCAGGCCAGGCGCAGTTCGGCGTCGCGGGCGACCTGCCTGCGGTCACGGCCGCGCTGGGCGGGCGCGAACTGCGGATCGTCGCCGACCTGTCCCGGTTCTCCGACTGGCGCCTGTTCACCCGGACGGAACGGGGAATCACCCCTCGTCCCCGAAGCGCTCGGCCCGCTGGTCCTCGGCCTGGCCTTCATGCTCATCGAGCTGATCGACTTCTCGGCAGTGGCCGGTACGGCCGGCGACGGCTGCCTCGGCCTCGCCATGACCGGCGGCCTGAACACGAGCGCCTGCGCCGGCGCAGCGGCACAGCGCCGGCCGTGCCGGACCTGAGGGACCGGACCACCTCCGCTCAGAGCACCTCCCGCACCGTCGGGAAGTGGCACGAGGCCACGTGGTCGGCCGCGTGGGCGGTCGGCTCCGGGGCCTGCGTCTCGCAGCGCTCGCGCTGATCCGGATCCAGTCGCGCGTACACGGGGCAGCGGCCCCTGAACCGGCAGCCCTCGTAGCGCCGGGTGGGGCTCGGCGGGTCGCCCGCCAGCAGGATCCGGCCGCGCTGCCGTTCGCGCTCGCGTTCCGGGTCGGGCAGCGGTACGGCGGACAGGAGTGCCTGGGTGTACGGGTGGCGGGGCCGCTCGAAGACGTCCCGGACGGCACCGGCCTCGACCGTCCGCCCGAGGTAGACGACGCTGACCCGGTCGGCGATGTGCCGTACGACGGACAGGTCGTGGGAGACGAAGAGGTACGCGAGCCCCAGCTCGGACTTGAGTCGGCGCAGCAGGTTCAGGACCCCTGCCTGGACGGAGACGTCGAGGGCGGAGACGGGTTCGTCGAGCACGAGCAGCTTCGGCCGCACGGAGAGCGCCCTGGCGATCCCGATGCGCTGGCGCTGCCCGCCGGAGAACTCGTGCGGGAAGCGTTCGGCCGCGGCCCTGTCGAGCCCGACCTGGTCGAGCAGCTCCGGGACCCGCCGGGCGGCGCTCGCCCGGTCGGCCCCCTGTGCGCGGAGCGGTTCGGCGATGATGTCGCCGACCGGCATGCGGGGGTCGAGGCTGGCCATCGGGTCCTGGAAGACGATCTGCACCTGGCTGCGCAGTTCCCGTCGCCCGGCCTTGGTCAGCGTGGCCGTGGCCTTTCCGAACAGCTCGATGTCACCGTCCTCGGGCCTGGCGAGGTGGAGGAGTTCGAAGAGGGTGGTGGACTTCCCCGACCCCGACTCCCCCACCAGCGCGAGGGTCTCCCCGGCGCGGATGGCGAGGTCGATCCCGTCCACGGCGTGCACCGTCCCGACCCGCCGCTTGAAGACCGTCCCCTTGAGTACGGGGAACGTCTTGACGAGCCCGGTCACCGCGAGCACCGTTTCCCCTGTGGTGCGCTCGGGTGCCCGCGGAATCTCGGGCACGGGGTAGACGTCGAGTACCTCGAGCCCCTTCTCCACGATCTCACCGGCACGGACGCAAGCGGCGAGGTGATCTCCAGCGTCCCGCGCCGACGGCCGCAGCGCCGGGACGGCCTGCGTGCAGGGTTCCTGCGCCATCGGGCAGCGCGGCGCGAAAGCGCATCCCGGACCGGTCCGCCCGGCCGCGGGCGGCGAGCCGGGGATGGGGACGAGCGCGCCGTCACCCCCGTCGAGCCGGGGTACCGCCCCTATCAGCCCCATCGTGTAGGGCATCGCTGGGCGTCCGAAGACCTCGGAGGCCGTCCCCGTCTCGACGATGCGCCCCGCGTACATCACGGCGACCTGGTCCGCCGTTCCCGCGATGACTCCGAGGTCGTGACTGACCAGGACCAGTGCCGCCCCTGTCTCCCGCTGTGCCGTGCGCAGCACGTCGAGGATCTGGGCCTGGATGGTGACGTCCAGGGCCGTCGTGGGCTCGTCTGCGAGCAGCACGTCCGGGTCGTTGGCCATGGCCATCGCGATCATGGCGCGTTGCCGCATACCGCCCGAGAACTCGTGCGGGAACGCCTGGGCGCGCAGGTCGGGTTCGGGGATGCCGACCAGGTCGAGGAGTTCCACGGCCCGCGCCCGCGCCCGGTCCCGCGAGACGTCCTGGTGGGCGCGTACGGCCTCCGCGATCTGGTCCCCGATCCGGTACACCGGGGTGAAGGCGGACAGCGGGTCCTGGAACACCATCCCGATGCGCTGCCCGCGCACCGCCGTCAGCGCTGTGTCCGAAGCGCCGACCAGCTCGGTCCGGCCGAGTCGCACCGAGCCGCGTACGGCGGCGTTGGCCGGCAGCAGACCCAGCATCGCGAGCGCGGTCGCCGACTTGCCCGACCCCGACTCCCCGACCAGGCCGAGGACTTCACCGCGGGCGAGCGAGAAACTGACCCCGCGCACTGCGGGGGTCCCGTCGAAGTCGACCTCCAGGTCCCTGACGGACAGCACTGCGCGGGTCGCGGTCATCGGCCGACTCCCTTCGATCCGGCGCGGGTGCGCTTGGGGGACCGCGTCGACGTGGGGTCGAGGGCGTCCCTCAGTCCGTCCCCCAGCAGGTTCACGGCGAGGACGAACACGATCAGCAGCCCGGCGGCGAAGAAGAACATCCAGGGGTAGGTGACCGCCGCCCCCGTGGTGCTCGCGATGAGCGTGCCGAGCGAGACGTCCGGCGCCTGCACGCCGAACCCGAAGTACGAGAGCGCGGTCTCGCTCATCACTGCGCCGCCGACGGCGATCGTCGCGTCGATGATGAGGAACGAGGCGATGTTGGGCAGGATGTGCCGCCAGATGATCCGCAGCGGTCTCACGCCCATGTACACGGCCGCCTTCACGAACTCCCGTTCCTTGAGTGACAGCGTCATCGACCGGACCACCCGCGCGGTGATCATCCAGCCGAACACGGCGAGCAGCCCGACGAAGGCGACCCAACCGCCGCTGCGCAGCCGCGGTGAGACGATCGCGATGATCAGGAACGACGGGAAGACGAGCAGCAGGTCGACGAAGAACATCAGCAGCCGGTCCGGCCAGCCGCCGAAGTACCCGGCGCAGGCGCCGACCAGTGAGGCGAGGACCGTGGAGAACAGCGCCACCAGCAGCCCGATGACCAGGGACTTCTGGAGCCCGCGGACGGTCTGCGCGAAGACGTCCTGGCCGATCCGGTTGGTGCCCCACCAGTGGTCGGCGCCGGGCGCGGACCGCAGCGCGGTGTAGTCGATGTGGCTGTAGTCCCACGGGCTGACGAGCGGTCCGGCGAAGGCGAGCAGGAAGAGCAGGATGAGGACGGCGGCGCCTACCAGCGCGCTGCGGTTGCGCAGGAAGCGGCGCAGTACGACGGTGGTGCGCCCGGCGGGACGGGCGATGCTCGGCGTGCCCGGGACGCTGCTCTCGATGGCGGCGGTCATGGTCGGTGTTCTCCTGGATCAGGCGTGTGGGTCAGGCGTTGCGGATGCGCGGGTCGAGCGCGGCGTGCAGTACATCCGCGAGGAAGCCGGACAGGAGCACCGTCACGGCGGCGAACACGTTGACAGCGACGACCGAGTTGACGTCGTTCTTGCCGATGGAGGAGATGAACCATTCGCCCATCCCGTGCCAGCCGAAGATCGTCTCGGTGAAGGTGGCGCCGGTGAACAGGGCCAGGAATCCGTAGCTGAAGTACGTCGACATGGGAATCAGGGCGGTTCGCAGGCCGTGTTTGAGCAGCACCGTCCGGCGGCTCAGGCCCTTGGCTGCGGCGGTGCGCAGGTAGTCCGATCCGAGCACGTCCAGCATGGTGGAGCGTTGGTAGCGGCTGTAGCCGGCGATCACGCCGAGTCCGATGGAGATGGTGGGCAGCAGCAGGTGGACGCCCCGGTCCTTGAACACCGCCCAGAAGCCGGTCTCGACGCCGGGGCTCTTCTCGCCGGTGAACTGGATGACGTCGGCACCGGTCTTCGTGTTGATCCAGATCGCGCCGATCTTCAGCAGAACAGCCAGGAGGAAGACGGGAGTCGAGAGCAACACGAAGGAGGCGAGCGTCATTGCCCGGTCGGAGAAACGGTATTGGCGCACCGCGGTCCAGGCCCCGGCGAGCACTCCGATCACGGTCCCGGCAATCGTGCCGAGGAGCAGCAGCCGCAGACTGACACCGATCCGCCGCCCGAACTCGGCGCCCACCGGGGTTCCGTCGATGGTCTGTCCGAGATCGCCGCGCAGGGCGCGTCCGGCCCACGCGGAGAAGCGGGAGACGAGCGGGGTGTGGTCGTTGACGCCGAGCGCGGTGAGGTGGTGGTCCACCGAGGCGGGCGACAAAGGGGGTTGGCGGCCCTCGTAGTACGCCCGCGGGTCGAGCGCGTAAGAGGCGAGCAGGTACGAGAGACAGACGGCGGCCAGCAACAGCACGGCGTAGTAGCCGAGCCGCTTGGCGAGGTAGGCGGCCACGGGTGTGAACCTCCGCAAGTGCTCGTGATCCACGGGGGATCGTCAGGAGAACGCGACACCCGGAGGCGGTTCGGGGATCACGGCCGTGGCAGGTCAACCTGGCGTTTTCTTCGGCTTGTTCACACAGCTTGACCGCTACTTGTTGCGGACATGCTAAGAAAACATAGCGAGATTCCAGCAGGCCTCCCCCAGGAGCGCAAGATCTCCTACGGTCGGCCCTGCCGCGGTCCCGCTCAGGCCGCCCCACAACCGGAGGAAGTGTCCCGATGCGCAGAACCACGGTCATCGCCGCAGCCGCAGTCCTGTCGGCCACCTTGTTGGTGTCGGCCTGCGACTCCTCCGGCGCGGACGACGGCGCATCATCGAAGAAGGAGGAGGCGCCGGCGGTCGACGGGCAGAACATCAACGCACAGCCGGTGAGCTCCCTCAAACAGGGCGGCTCGCTCAGGATCGCGATCGACCAGTGGATCACCCAGTACAACGTCAACCAGGTGGACGGACAGCAGGGCGACGGCTCGGAGATCGCCAGGACCGTGCTCCCGCACCTCTTCTACGCGGACGCGAAGGGTGTCGGTCAGCCGAACCCGGCATTCCTGGCCTCGGCGAAGGTCGTCTCGACCAGCCCGCAAGTGGTGGAGTACCAGCTCAACCCGAAGGCGCACTGGTCCGACGGAACGCCCTTGAGCTGGAAGGACTTCGAGGCGCAGTGGAAAGCGCAGAACGGCTCCGACAAGGCGTACGAGGCGGCGGACACCTCCGGCTACGACCAGATCGCGAAGGTCGAGCAGGGCGCCGACGAGCACGGGGTGAAGATCACGTTCAACACTCCGTACGCCGACTGGACGCGACTCTTCGACCCGCTGTACCCGGCCGCGTACACCGACACCCCCGAGAAGTTCAACAAGGGCTGGACGGAGAAGGCGCCGGTCACCGCGGGCGCCTTCAAGATCGGCACCTACGACAAGACCGCGCAGACCATCACGCTGGTTCCCGACCCCCAATGGTGGGGTGACAAGCCCAAGCTGGACTCGCTCGTCTACCGCGTCCTGGACCGCTCGGCGCGCACCGAGGCCTTCCTCAACAAGGAGCTGGACGAAGCACCCGCGCTGCTGCCGGAGGACTACAAGCGGCTGGTCAAGGACCCCGCGACGGACATTCGGCGCGGCGCCCGCTGGGACGAGGTCCACATCACCCTCAACGCCGGGCGCGGCCCGCTCCAGGACGTCAAGGTGCGCAACGCGCTCCAAGCGGCCATCGACCGCAAGGGCATCAACGCCAGCTTCGCCAAGGACCTCTCCTTCGAACTGAAGCCGCTGAACAACCACTTCTTCATGCCGAACCAGGCGGGCTACAAGGACAACTCCAGCGAGTTCGACGCCTACGACCCGGCGAAGGCGAACAAGCTCCTCGAAGAGGCCGGCTGGAAGGACGCGGGCCAGGGCAAGCCGCGGACCAAGGACGGCAAGGAGCTGACCCTGGACTACACCCTCAGCGCGGGCGGTTCGTCCTCTCAGGAGGACCAGGCCCAGTTGGTGCAGCAGCAGTTGAGCGCCGTCGGCGTGAAGGTCGACATCAAGAAGGTCCCGGCGAACGACTACTTCGGCAAGTTCGTGAACACCGGGAACTTCGACCTCGTCAGCTTCCGCAACGTCGACGAGGCCTACACCTCGAAGCTCATCCCGGTCTTCCAGCAGCCGCAGGGCGACAACCTCTTCCAGAACTTCGGTTCGGTCGGCAGCCCGCGGATCGACGAGCTGCTCAAGAAGGCCGGCCAGACCACGGACCACGCCGAGGCGTTGAAGCTCTACAACGAGGCCGACGCCGAGATCTTCAAGCTGGGCCACTCCATCGAGCTGTACCAGCGCCCGGAGGTCACGGCGGACCGCAAGGGCCTCGCCAACTACGGCGCGGCCGGCCTTGCGGACGTCGACTACACGAAGGTGGGCTGGCAGAACTGAACCGCCGGGCCGGGACACCCGACCGGTCATCCCACCGGATGTCCGGCCGGGTGTCCCGGCCGATGCCCAGCGATGCACAGCGTGCTGGACCAGACGGCTACGCCGACGGCCGGCCAGGACAACATCCGGGCCTCCTGGCTGATCCACCGCGCCCACGCCGAGCGCGAACACCACACCATGCGCACCGTCTGCTGCCCGCTCTTGCCACCCGTCGGCACATCGACCTGGTTCGGACGTCCAGCGCCATCTGTCAGCCCGCCTGACGTCATACGTAGGGCCTCGCTCCACGCACAGTGTGATCACGAACATCGTCGTGTCGCAGGCGTCCCTCAGGGAGCACCCGAACGTGGTCGAGGCCGTGCTGCGCGGCACGGTCAAGACGAACGAGTGGATCAACGCCCACCAGGACAAGGCGAAGGCTTCCGCGAACACCGGCAAGCCACCAACGCGAAAGCCCCCTTCCGGCGGCTCTGAGCACCCCGCGCGGTCCATGCCGTTCCACGGATGCTGAACGCGCGTTCGAGGTGCTGGTTGATGGCGTTCAAGACGGCTGGTCGGTGGTGGATGCCGACGGTTCGGGCTCGCTCGGAGTCGGCGGCAGCCCGGTGAGAAAGGTGCGGATCTCGTCGGCCTCGGGGACCGCGAGGGCAGTGTAAAGACCAAGGGCCTGTTGGGCGTGGTCGTGGGCGAGGTCGATGCGGCCGACGTCGCGGTGGACGTGCGCCAGGCCGTCGTGGGCGCGGGCCTGCTCGGGGCGGTAGCTGAACTCGCTAGCGATGGTCAGCGCGTTGTGGTGTTCGGCCGCCGCCTCGGCAAGGTTGCCCATGGACCGGGTGGCCTCCGCCAGGGCGTTGAGCGACTCGGCCTCGTCTCCGGGGAAGTCGAACCTGCGGCTCAGGTCGAGGGCCTGGCGGTGATGGTGCCGGGCCTCGTCGTAGCGGCCTTGCCGTTGGTACAGCAGCCCGATGTTGTTCAGCACGACGGTTTCGCCGATGCGGGACCCCGTCTCGCGGTACGCGATCAGCGATTGCCGGTGGTGCTCGTGGGCGTCCTCGTAACGTCCTTGTCGTTCGTGGACGATGCCGAGGTCGGTCAGGCATCTGGCTTCGCCACCGCGATCGCCGAGCTCCCGGAAGAGCACGAGCGACTGCGCGCACTGGTCGTGGGCCCGGTCGTATTCCCGCCGCCGCGTGGAGATGGTGCCGAGGGCCGCCAGTGCGCTGGCCGCGAGGCCCTGGTCGCCGATCTCGCGCGCGAGGTCCAGGGCGTGCCGGAAGTGCTCGGCCGCTTGCTCGTAGTCGCCGTGCCACCAGAAGTACACCTGACCGCCGTCGATGAGCGTACGGGCTTCGGCGGCTGTGTCGCCGCTCCGGCGGGCGGCTCGCAGCGCCAGGCCGTTGAGGGCCAGGGCGTCGGCCTGGTGGGCGTGGCCCAGCAGGTAGCGGTGCAAGGTGGCGGCCAGTTGGCCGACGTGCGGGAGCCAGTCGTGCTCGGCCGCGTACTGGGCGGACGCCATGAGGTTCGCGCGTTCGCCGTCCAGCCAGGTGATCGCCTCGGCCTCGTCCCGCGGGGGCCAGGCCGGGGTGTCCGGCGCGGGGATTCGCGGCCTGCGGTTCCTGCCCTCGGGGTAGAGGTGGTCGATGGCCGCGCACGCCGTGTGGAGATAGTGGTGGAACAGCCGGTCGAGGGCCTCGCGCTGGGCGCCCGGCGGTTCCTGGAGGGCCGCGGTGGCGAGAGCGTGTTCGCGCAGCAGATCGTGGAAGGTGTAGCGGCCGAGCTGGTGCTGGGTCAGGACGTGGGCGTCCAGGAGGTCTTCCAGGAGCGTCTCGGCCTCCTCCAGCGGGAGGCCGGCCAGCGCGGACGCCGCCTCGGGGCTGATATCGCGTCCTGGCTGGAGCCCCAGGAGCCGGAACATCCGCTGCTGGTCCGCGGTCAGCTGCTCGTAGGACAGCGTGAACGCCGCTGCCACTCCTCGCTCCGAGGTGGCCAGCTCGGAGAGCCTGCGGCGCTGGTCGCGGAGCCGGTCGGCCAGGTAGGCGACGGTCCAGCGCGGGCGATGGTGCAGGCGGGCGGCGGCGATCCGGACGGCCAGCGGCAGGAATCCGCACAGCTGCAGGACGTCGAGGACGGCCAGGGGTTCGGCCGCCGCCCGTTGGCCGACGATCGCCGTGAACAGTTCCAAGGCGTCCGCGGCGGGCAGCACGTCCAGGGACAGGGCATGTGCCCCGTCCAGGTCGGTGAGCCGCCGGCGGCTGGTGATCAGGATGAGGACACGGGAGGAGCCGGGCAGCAACTGGCGTACCTGGTCGGCGCCGAGGGCGTTGACCAGCACGGCCAGCACGCGGCGGCCGGCGAGTTCGGACCGCCACAGCGCGGCGCGGTCGGCGACCGACGCGGGTATCTGCTGGGTGGGCACGCCGAGTTGTCCCAGGAGCATCTCGAGCGCGGCACCGGCGTCGAGCGGCGCCTGTCCGGCGGTGTGCGCCTGCAGGTCGATGAAGAGCTGTCCGTCCGGGAAGTGGTCCGCGAGGCGGTGTCCCGCGTGGACCGCGAGCGTCGTCTTGCCTACCCCGGCCATTCCGTCGATCGCCGAAATCGTCACGACGCCACCGTTGTTGCCCGACCATAGGCGGATCAAGCCGTCCAGCTCGCCCTCGCGTCCGGTGAAGTCCGGGACGTCGTAGGGCAGGAAGTTGATCCCCTGCGGCTTCGCCGGCGCGGTGACCGGTGGCCGTAGACCGGGGGCGTCCTGCAGGATGTCCTGTTCGAGCTTGCCGAATGCGTGGCCGGGGTCCAGTCCCTGCTGATCGGCCAGGGTCGCCCGGAAGGTTCTTGCCACGTCCAGCGCGTCGGTCTGGCGTCCGGCGCGGTGCAGGGCGAGCATCAGCTGGGAGCAGAGCCGTTCCCGCAAGGGGTTGGCGGCCGCGTGGACGGACAGTTCGTCGATCAGGTCTGCGTGACGCCCCCGGGCCAGTTCCAACTCGGCCAGGCGCTCGACGGCGGTCAGCAGTTGGCCGTTGAGACGCACTCTGGCGCTCTGGACGTAATGGGCGGTGATGTCGGCCAGCGGCTCCCCCCGCCACAGCGCCAGCGCAGCACGTATCTGGTCCGCGGCGTCCCCCGGCTCGTCGGAGACGGCCGCTGCTCTGGCGGTCAGGCTGGTGAACTCGTCCAGGTCGAGTTGCCCCGGTTCGGGGGTGATCACGTACCCGGCCGGTCGCGTGGCCAGCATCCCGTCGGCTTCCGAAGCGCGCAGCATCCGTCGGATCGCGGCGACCGTGGTCTGGATCTGTGCGCGGGCGGAATCCGGTGGCAGCGGCCCCCACATCGCGTCGATCAGGCGATCCGTACTGATCGCGACCCCGGAGTGCAGCAACAAGTAGGCGAGTACCGCACGATGACGGGGAGCCAGACCGGGCGCATCCGAACCGGGAGCCACGGCCTCCACCGGGCCGAGGATCGTGAACCGCATGCCGTTACTCCCGGGGTCACCAGTGCGTGCATCGAAGAAGCATCGCGAATGTATCAAGATCAAGCCGCATGGTTACCGGCATGTCACTCCACACCGTTGAACCGGAGATTGCGACCGGTGAAACCGCAGCTCTGTTCACCGCCACGCACCGCGCCCTGGGGGTCATCCCCAACTTGGCCAGGGTGATGGCCAACAGCCCGGCCGTACTGAAGGGGTACTTGGGCGTCGTCACCACGCTGAGCGCGGAGGGAACCCTGCCGGCGGACGTGCGCGAGAGCATCGCGTTGCTCGTGGCGCAGGAGAACGGGTCCGACTACTGCCTGTCCGTGCATGCGTTCCGCGGGACCGTGGTGGCCGGGCTGAGTGCGGCCGAGGCCACCAGCGCACGCCGGGGCAAGGCCGACGCCCCCTGGGCCGCCGCAGTCCTGGAGCTGGCCGCCGCGACGGTTCGCGACCGCGGAACCGTTGCCGACGAGCAGCTGGCCGCGGCCCGGCGCGCCGGCCTGTCCGATGGGCAGATCGTCGAGGTCATCGCCCATGTCTCTCTCAACGTGTTCACCAACTACCTCGCCACGGCAGCCCGTATCGACGTCGACTGGCCGCTCGTGCGCCACACCGACTGGACGAGCGCCCCAAGTACGCGAAATGCCCCGAGTGTCCGACGTACGCCCGACTCGACCACGAAGGCCGTCACCTTGCCCACATCAGCACAAGTCAACCCGCTCCAGCACGTCTCGGCCGCCGAAGCCATCGCCTGGCATCGGGTCGTCGCGGCCTCGACGGCCCACGACCTGCCCGGCGTTCCGGTCCCCGACCCCGGACAGGTCCACGCCCAGCTCACCCAGCCCGCTCTGGGCAGCCGCCGGCTGATGTGGCTGGCCACCGGCACGGACGGGCTCCCCATCGGAGTCGCCGCCCTGAGGGTGTTCACCTCCGCGGGCCAGGAGCACCTGGCCGAGCTGGAACTCCACGTCGACCCCGCACACCGGCGCCGGGGAACCGGCTCCCTCCTGCTGTCAGCGGTCGTTGCCGCCTGCCGCGCCGAGAGCCGGCGCAGCCTGATCGCCACGGCCGCGGCCGACGGTCCGGGCGAAGCCTTCAGCGGACGACGGGGCTTCCGCCGGGCACTGGCCTTGAGTCACCTCGTGCTGCGCCTCGACGAGACGGACGGGGCCGACCTGCTCCGGATCGCCGATGCCAAGCACCCCGGGTACCGGCTGACCGGCTGGACCGGAACGGTTCCAGACGACCTCGCCGCCGCTTTCGCCGCTGCCAAGAACGCGATGAACGACATGCCCGTCGGCGACCTGGACTACGGGAGTGTGGCGTGGGACGCGGACCGCGTTCGCGCCATGGCCGCGGTGGTCGCCGACCGCGGGGACACCCTGTTGACCGTCGCAGCCGTGCACGACAGCGGCTCCATGGCCGGCTACACCGAGATCCTGATCCCCCGCGGTGCGCCGCCGCGGGTCCAGCAGTACGACACGGCGGTCGTGCCAGAACACCGGGGCCACGGGCTCGGGTTGTGGGTCAAGGCCACCATGGCGAACCGGCTGCGCGCCGAGTACCCCGCCGTCGTCGAGATCGAGACGGACAACGCCGACGACAACGTCCACATGCTGGCGGTCAACCACCGCCTGGGGTTCCGCTCCTACCGGCGCACGTGCGAGCTCCAGCTCGACGTGCCCGCGACCTGATCCGTGACCACCGCCACATCCACCCCCGCCCAAGCCTCACCCCACCTCCGACTCGAGGAAACGAGAAGCGAGAAGCACGTGCGAAGGCTCATCTGCTACATATCCGCCGCTCTGGACCGCCCCATCGCAAGGGCCGGAGCCCACGCGACCCATGACCCGGACCTGAAGGCCGGGCCCACCAGCCCGTACGCCTACCTGACGCAGTACGTCGCCTCCCGCACGCCCATCAGCTCCGATCCTGCGGTGACCGTCGTCCAAGACCCGGTCGGCGGGCGGGCGTTCGACACCGGTTTCCCCCTCACTCACTTCGCGAAGGCGCTGTCATGAACGTCTCCTCCTCCACCCTCTCCCTGACCGTCGCCGACGTGGACGCCTCCCGCGCGTTCCTGTGCACCCACCTCGGCTACGAAGTGGCCATGGCAGACGACGGCTTCGTGTCCCCGAGGCGCGAAGACGCCGCCATAGACGTCGTCCTGCCCCGCGGAGGTACGGACGTCCTCCCGCCCGAGCAGCGCGACCAGCGGGCGGCCGGTCTGATCCCTCACCATCTCCCCGAACGCCGCCATGGCCGGCTTGGCGGCCCCCAGCCGCGGCAGCACCGAACTCAGCACCTGGACGGTCACGATGGAGGCCGGCGCCACCGGCCCGAGCACTCCATCAGCCGGGCGCAGGTCTGGACGGTCACCGCGGGCACGCTGGAGGTGACCTGCCGCGGTCGTACGGTGAAGGTCGCGGCCGGCCGGACCCTGATCCTGCCGGCGGGCCGTCTCCGCCGGATCCGCTCCCTGGAACGGGCCGAGGCACAAGTCTCGATGCCCGCCGACGGAGTCGCCTCCGTTCCCGGCACAGAGGGCACCCTGAACTGCCCTGGGCGCGGTGATTCAAGAGACACAATTGATCATTCCCACTGCCCTTCGCCCGTCTCGAGTGGAGGGTGAAGGCAGCACGATTCGCCAGACTACGGAATACAGGAGATTCAAGAAGTGCGTGTGCTGTTGTCTACATACGGGTCGCGTGGGGACGTCGAGCCGCTGGTGGGGCTCGCGGTGCGGTTGCGGGAACTCGGCGCGGAGGTGCGGGTGTGCGCGCCGCCGGACGAGGACTTCGCGGAGCGGCTGGCCGGGATAGGCGTGTCCGTGGTGGGCGTCGGCCAGTCGGCGCGCGCGCTGACGACCGCGGCCCCGGCGCCGTCGAAGGCCAATCTGCCGCAGCGCGCGGCGGAGTTGATTGCCAGTCAGTTCAAGGTGATCCCCGCCGTGGCAGAGGGTTGCGATCTACTGGTGGCCACGGGCGCGATGCCGGCCATCGCCGGAGCGCGGTCGGTGGCCGAGAAGCTGGGCATCCGCTACGTGTCCGTGACCTTCCAGCAGCTGACGCTGCCGTCGCCGCAGCGCCCGCCGCTGGCCTACCCGGGGCGGCCGTTCCCACCGGAGGTGACCGACAACCGGGCACTGTGGGAGCTGGACGCCCGGAGCATCGACGCGCTGTTCGGTGAGGCGCTCAACACCAACCGGGCGTCGATCGGCCTGCCCCCGGTGGACCACGTCCGCGACTACGCCTTCGGCGAAGGGCCGTGGCTGGCGACGGACCCGGTGCTGGACCCTTGGCTGGAGACGCCGGACCTCGACGTCGTACAGACAGGCGCGTGGGTACTGCCCGACGAGCGGCCGCTCCCGGAGGACTTGGTGACCTTCCTCGAGGCCGGCGCGCCGCCCGTGTACGTGGGCTTCGGCAGCATGGCCGTACGCGGAGGCGAGGAGGCCGCCCGGGTGGCCATCGAGGCGGTCCGCGCGCAGGGCCGCCGGGTCCTCGTGGGGCGGGGCTGGGCGGAACTGGGCCTCATCGACGACCGGGACGACTGCTTCACCGTCGGCGAGGTCAACCACCAGCAGCTGTTCGGACGAGTGGCTGCCGTCGTGCACCACGGCGGCGCGGGTACGACGACGACGGCCGCTCGGGCCGGCGCTCCGCAGGTGGTGGTGCCCCAGCTGGCGGACCAGCCGTACTGGGCCGCCCGGGTGGCCGAACTGGGCATCGGCGTGGCCCACGACGGCCCGGTTCCGACCGCCCAGTCCCTGTCGGCCGCGCTCAGGACGGCCCTGGCCCCGGACACCGTCGGCCGGGCCAAGGCCGTGGCCGACACGGTCCGCGCCGACGGTGCGACGCGGGCGGCGAAGCTGCTCCTCGACACTGTCGGCTGAGCTAGTGCCGCGTCAGGCAACCACCGCGCGGCAACCACCACCCGACACGAACCGGCCCAAGGGGCCGGGGGCACGACCCGGAAGACCGGGTCCTGCCGCACGATTGCCGGCGGAGACCGGCATCCACAGAAATGAGAAGGACGACATGCGTGTGCTGTTGATGGCGTACGGATCCCGCGGCGACATCGCGCCGCTGGCGGGACTGGCGGCTGAGCTGCGGAGTCTCGGCGCGGAGGTCCGCGTGTGCGCGCCGCCGGACGAGGAGTTCGCGGAGCTGCTGGCCGGTGCAGGCGCCGAACTGGTGCCCTTCGGGCGGGACGTGCGCGCGCTGCGGACGGGAGCGCCGCCGTCGGACGCGGCCGCGTTCGCGGCCGAGCTCGTCGCCGAGCACTTCGACACGGTCGGCAAAGCGGCCGAAGACTGTGACGTGCTGGTGGCGAGCGGTCTGATGCCGGCCGGGGCCCGGTCGGTGGCCGAGAAGCTGGGCATCCGCTACGTATACGCGGGCTTCCACCCGTTCGAGATGCCCTCCGCCCACTACCTGCCGTCGCCGCGGCCCGGCCCGCCGGCTCCGCCCGGCATGACCGACAACCAGGCCCTGTGGGACCTGGACGCCCAGAAGGTCGACGCCCTCTACCTCCAGCCCCTCAACGCCCACCGCGCGGCGATCGGCCTCGCCCCGGTGGACAACGTCCGCGACCACGTGTTCACCGAACAGCCGTGGCTGGCGGTGGACCCGGTCCTGGGCCCCTGGCAGCAGCTGACGAACCTCGACGTCATACAGACCGGCGCGTGGATGCTGCCCGACGAACGCCCCCTGCCCGCCGATCTGGAGGCGTTCCTGGACGCCGGCACCCCACCGGTGTACGTCGGCTTCGGCAGCATGCCCATGGGAACGGCCTCCGACATCGCCCGGACAACGGTCGAAGCGGCCCGCGCGCAGGGCCACCGCGTGCTCGTCTCCCGCGGCTGGGCCGACCTGGGCCTGGTGGACGACTCGGACGACTGCTTCGCCGTCGGCGACGTCAACCACCAGTCCCTGTTCCGCCGGGTCGCGGCCGTCGTCCACCACGGCGGTGCGGGCACCACGACCACCGCGGCCCGGGCCGGTGCACCCCAGGTGGTGGTACCCCAGTTCGTGGACCAGCCGCACTGGGCCGCCCGCGTGGCCGAACTGGGCATCGGCGCGGCCCACGACGGCCCGACCCCGACCTTCGAATCCCTGTCCGCCGCACTCGGGGCGGCCCTGACCCCGGAGACCGGCGCACGGGCGAAGGCCGTCGCCGCCACGATCCGCACCGACGGCACGGCGGTGGCCGCGAAGCTGATCCTCGACACGGGGCACACCGCGCCGATGACCCGCGAACAGATCTCCGCGATCGCCCACTGCGACCACCCGATCAAATCTCCGCTCGCCGACGAGTCGGTCAGTCGGCTGCTCGAACACGGCCTCCCGCGAGGCGACGAGCGCGTGCTCGACCTCGGATGCGGCACGGCGGAGTGGCTCCTGCGCGCCCTGGCGGAGCGCCCGCACCTGCACGCCGAGGGCGTCGACGTCTCCGAAATCTCCCTGAGGAAGGCCCGCCAGGCAGCGAGCGAACTCGGAGTCGGAGAGCGGCTGGTACTCCACCAGCAGGAGGCCGCGGACTTCGGCTCTCCTCAGCCGTTCGACCTGGTGATCAGCGTCGGCGCCGCGCACGCATTCGGCGGTCTCCTCCCCACCCTAGCGGCGGCACGCAAGCACCTGGCTCCGGGCGGCCGCGTTCTGATCGGCGAGTCGTTCTGGGACCGCGCCCCTTCACCAGAGGCAGTCGAGATGTTCGGTGACCTCGCCGACCTGGCGACCACGGTGGACAGCGTCGTCGCCGACGGATGGACCCCCGTCCACGGCCATGCCAGCACCCGCGGCGAGCTGGACGCCTACGAGTGGGCCTGCTGGGGCTCGCTGGCCGCATGGGCTCTGGACCACCCTGCCGATCCGGCCGCCGCACAGGTACTGGAGACGGCCAACGCCGCGCGTTCGGATTGGCTGCACGGGTACCGGGACAGCTTCGGCTTCCTCTGCTTGGTCCTGCGTCAGACATCGGATCTGACCTCATAGGGCTGCTGCCCGCCAACCCGCTCTTCAGGCCCGGACACCCAGGGCCGACCGACCCGATGGCCGACGCCCAAGCGCGGCGGCCGGAAAGTGACAACACGGATGCAACCGACCTTCGTACTCGTGCACGGAGCCTTCGCGAACTCCTTCTCCTTCGCACCCCTCCAAGCCGAACTCGGCCTCCTCGGGCACCGTTCGGTCGCCGTCGACCTGCCCGGCCACGGGTTCCAGGCCACCTTCACCCGCGCCTACCAGTCCCCGCAGGACCCCGAGGGGCTGGCCACCGCGCCCGGCTCGATCAAGGGCGTCACGCTCGCCGACAACGTCGCGCACCTCATCGGGGTCCTCGAACGGGCCAAGCGGAACGGCCCCGTGATCCTCGTCGCCCACAGCCGGGGCGGCATCACGGTCACGGCCGCGGCCAACGCACGCCCGGATCTGATCGACCGCCTGGTCTACGTCTCGGCCTGGTGCCCGGTCCACCTCGACGTCAGCGACTACTACGCCGAGCCGGAAATGGCCACGGTCGACCCCGCCGCCTTCGCTTCGGCGCTCGCCGGAAACCCCGCCGACCTCGGCCTGCTCCGTGTCAACTTCCGCACCGCGAATCCGGACGCGCTCGCGGCGTTCAAGGCGGCCTTCCTCGCCGACGGCACCGACGAGCAGTTCCACACCTTCCTGAACACCTTCCAGCCCGACGAGAACCTCGACGTCGGCGGCTCCGCCGACCGGGCCCAGGCCGCGACCTGGGGCCGCATCCCCAAGACCTACATCCGCCTGGCCGATGACACGAGCCTGCCTCCTGCCCTTCAGGACCGGCTGATCCGCGAGGGCAACGAGCTGACGCCCGACAACCCGTACGACGTCCGCACACTGGCGGGCAGCCATCTGCAGTGGCTGGTCTCCCCCGCGCCGAGCGCCCGCGCCCTGGGCGAACTCGCCACGCTCCCGGGCCCGTCCGCTCAAACGTCGTTCGCCGCCGAGTGACCCGGCTAGTAGCGCTTGGTCAGGTTGGTGTTGGTGTGGGTATGTCGCGGTGACAGGTGGGGCAGGCGCCGGCCCAGGTGGCGAGGAGGGTCTGCAGTTCGCGGACGACCCGGTAGAGGGTCAGGCCGGCGCCGTTTCTTTTGGGGCTCTGGCCAGTCGCTGGAGGGTGCAGAAGGCGTGGGCTGCGGAGACGAGGGTGACGTGGTGGTGCCAGCCGGCCCAGGTGCGGCCCTCGAAGTGGGCCAGGCCCAGGGCCTGTTTCATCTCGCGGTAGTCGTGCTCGATTCGCCAGCGGAGCTTCGCCAGCCGCACGAGTGCGGTCAGCGGTGTGTCCGCGGGCAGGTTCGAGAACCAGAACTGGATCGGCTCTGCATGATCGGCAGGCCACTCGGCCAGCAGCCAGCACGCGGGCAGTTCCGGCCCCTCGATGGCTTTGCGGACCTCTCGGCCGGCGGGCCGGATCCGCAGGGCAACGAATCGCGAGTACATCCGCTTGAAGCCGCTGCGGCCCGTGCCGGGACGGGAACCCTCGCGCCATTGCACCGGCCTGGCCGCCCGCTTCCCGGCCTCGATGACCAGGTTCTTCACACTCCGGGCCGGTTCGGGATACCTCGCCGCCGGCCTGCGTCCCGTGCCGCGGTAGGGCGGAGTGCAGGGCACCGTGTCGCCGGGCTGGGCGGTCACGGTGGTGGAGATGCCCACCACGTAGTGCATCCCGCGTTCCTCCAGGCCGATGCGGAAGGCAGCGGTGTCCCCGTATCCGCCGTCGGCGATCGCGAGGGGGACGTCCAGGCCCCACGACCGTGTCTCGTCGACCATGTCCAGGGCCAGCTGCCACTTCTCGACGTGGCCCAAGCCTTCGGGGATGCCGCACTTCGCCCGGCGGGCCGCCTTCGCGGGATCGGCCTTCGGCGAGGCGGGGTCCCAGGTCTCCGGGAGGAACAGTCGCCAGTCGACCGCCGCCGAGGCATGGTCGCCGGCAACGTGGAGCGAGACCCCTGCCTGGCAGTTGGTGACCTTGCCCGCGGTCCCGGTGTACTGCCGCGTCACACAAGCCGAGGCATCGCCGTCTTTTAGGAACCCGGTGTCGTCGATGATCAGCGCGGTCGGTTTGATCGCCGCCTGCATCATCCACGCGAGGCGGGCCCGCACGTGGGCCGGGTTCCATGGGCTGGACGTGATGAAGTGTGCCAGGGCCTGCCGGTTCCCGTCCTCCCCGAGCCGGGCGGCCATCGGCTCGACGGACTTGCGTCCGCCGTCTGTCAGCAGCCCGCGCAGGTAGACCGACCCCCACCGACGCTGATCCGCCCGTGCGAACGGTTCGAACACCTCCGCCGCGAAGTCCTCCAGATCACACCGGACAGCAGCCAACTCCTCAGGCATCACACCCGATCAACGGAACAACCGATCATCCGGACACGCCACCAACGACTGAACCTGACCAAGCCCTACTAGTGCTGTGACCGGAAAGGTTCACCGGGTCGCGGCGCCCGGCACGGCACCTCGCCGCGTTGTCGGACCACGCAAGTACGTCCAGTACGAGACGTGGCCCTCCGCCTTGCGATGCACCGCACCGGACACCGCAACCCGGCAAACCTTTCCGGCCACAGCACTAGGCGATTGATCGCCGAGCATCATCTCCTGTGTTGAGGAGCCGGGCGCACTGGCCGAAGTGGCCGGCCTCGCCCGGGACTGGTTCACGCGGCACCTGACGACCGGGGGCCGACGGATCGATCCGCGGTCATCGCAGCTGGCGGCGGACCAGGTCGTGGAACAAGCCGGCCGCGTCGGCGAGCAGCGCGGCAGGTGGGCCCTGCTGGACGACGCGGCCGTCCGACATCACGATCACCCGGTCGGCGTCCATGATCGTGGACAGCCGGTGGGCGATCACGATACGGGTGGCGCGCAGGGAGCGGGTGGATTCGATGACCACGCGCTGGGCCTCGTTGTCCAGCGCGCTGGTGGCCTCGTCGAAGAACAGGATGCGCGGCTTGCTGGTGAGCGCCTGGGCGATCACCAGCCGCTGGCGCTGTCCGCCCGACACCGTGCCGCCGCCGTCGTGCAGCACGCTGCCCGAGACCGGCTTGTCGGAGCCGATCAGCAGGCGCAGGAGGGTGGATTTGCCGCAGCCGCTGGCACCGACGATCGCGACGAACTCCCCCTGGCGGATTTGGAAGCTGACGTCGTCCAGGACCAGCGGGCCGTCGTCGCTGTAGCGGTAGGACAGGTTCTCGGCCTCGATGGCGCCGGTCAGCTCGCCCGGCCGGGTGCTGGAGCCCGCCACCTCGGGGACCTCCCGCAGGAGCGGCTTGACCTGCTCGAACATCGGCAGCACCGCGGCAGCCGAGATGAGCGCGCCGGTCAGCTGCGTGACCGAGGACAGCAGCATCGTCAGGGCGGTGCTGAAGGTGAGGAACTCGGCGGCGGACAGGGCGCCACGGGCCGGTCCGGCCAGTAGTACGAACATCACCAGCGTGCACAGCGGAAGGTAGACCGCGCCCAGCACCGTGATGACGTTCTGTATCCGGCCGATGCGCTGCTGGAGCTCGCGGGTACGGGCGAACTCCCGCGCCCAGGCTGCGTAGGCGAAGCTCTCGGCCGCGGCGACGCGCAGCTTGGGCAGCCCGCGCAGGGTCTGGAAGGCCTGGTTGTTGAGCCGGTTGCCGAGCTTGATCAGCCGTCGCTGGTAGCGCAGCTGCCACAGCCCCAGGCCCAGGAAGACCGTCGCGATGACGGCCAGCATGGCGAGGGCGGCCATCGCCAGCGGCACGCTGCAGACGAGCAGCAGCACGAGGTTCATCGTGCCCACCGCGCCCGCCTGTGCGCAGACCGAGCCGATGCCGGACAGCACGCGGCGGATGGCGCTGATGCCCATGGCCGCACCGGCCAGTTCGCCGGTGGAGCGGCCAGTCCCACACCGCAGGCTGCAGGGTGGCCTCGATGCCGCCTTCCATGCGCAGGATGGAGATGTTCTGCAGCAGCATGAAGGTGGCCGAGACGACGGCGGTCGCGACGGGCGCGACGGGCGTCTGCACGATGAGGCCGTTCTCGGCATCGGGTACGTACTGGCCGAGCACCCGGCTGGTGGCGATGGGCACCAGAGCGCCCAGGACCACCGCCACCAGCCCGCCCAGGACGAGGCCGCGCAGCTCGGGGAGGGTACCGCGGACGCTGAAGCGGAGCAGGCTGCGGCGGGCGATACGGAAAGCTGCCTTCGACGCGCCCGTTCCCTTCGATCCGGGGGCGGATCCGGCCGCAAACCTTTCCCTGAAAGAGATACGGGCGCACACGGAGGGTGAGACCTGGGCCCTTCGGCGGTGACCCGCCCCACAGGACCCAGGTCACATACGAACCGGGATAGTAGTCCTCAAGCGGCCCCTACCAGCCCCCTCACACCGCCTCCCACCTGCCCCGATACCGAACCGGCCACCGGGGGGACCGTTCCGGCCCGCCTGCGAAGACCACTAGTAGAGGGGTCGTTGCCAGGGCCCGCGAAGCCCCCGTAGAACTGGATGAGTCGCAGGGCGGACGGAGATCCCCCCGGGTTCACCCCCGGTCTCCCGCTCCCCCCGACGAACCCCTCTCCTTCGCGTGAGTGGCTCACGCATGTCTTCGGCATGCCTGCGACCGTCCCTGTCCCCCTCGGAAGGTCAATCCGTGTCCAACGCCGTCATCCGCCGCATCGCCGCTTCGAAGAAGACCCTCGCGGGTACCGTCCTCGCCCTGGGCGTCGCCGGTTCCATGCTGGCCGCGGTTCCCGCGCAGGCCGCCCCGATGAGCGCCAAGGCGATCGCCCAGCAGATGATCAAGGACCCGGCCCAGTTCGCTGCGTTCAACAACATCGTTTCCCGCGAGAGCGGCTGGGACCACACCGCCACGAACTCCTCTTCCGGCGCGTACGGCCTGGTCCAGGCCCTGCCGGCCTCGAAGATGGCCTCGGCGGGCTCGGACTGGAAGACCAACCCGGCCACCCAGATCAAGTGGGGCCTGGACTACATGAACTCCCGCTACGGCAGCCCCGTCGGCGCCTGGAGCTTCTGGCAGAACCACCACTGGTACTAAGCCACCAGCGGCAGCACGCGCACGAAAACGCTCGGCCGGGGCTTCCCAGCCGAGCGTCTTCCGCCGATCCCACCCACAACGGCCGTTCTGGCACCGAACCCCGTCGCGCACCGAGCCTTCCTCGGCACCGACGCCTCCTGGAAAACGGTCCCGGCCTCTGCCTGGTGGGCCGCCTCGTTGACGCGGCCCACCGCGTCTTGACCACGGCGCCGTCGGCGCCACCCGCGTTCCCCGGTCGCGGCCGTACGCGCCGCCCGTCCTCCGAGGGCATTCGATATGCCCCAATCTGTCCCGCATCCCCTCGGAGTGACGGGGAGTGACCCCCGTCACTTCCAGTGACGGATGGGACATAGCTTCCATGGACCGGGGCAAGCGGGAACAAGCAACACCACTGCGGGTAAGCCGCGGTGCCGAAATCGGAGGTACACGAGTCGTGTCCGAGCAGACGACCATCCACATCGCAGGGACCTGGCGTTCCGCGGTATCAGGAGCCACCCGAGAGGTCCTCGACCCGGCGGACGCCACGGTCCTCGCCGTCGTCGCCGAGGGCGGCATCGCGGACACCGACGCGGCCGTCAGTGCCGCCCGCGCGGCCTTCGACGGCGGGGAGTGGCCCCAGACCCCCGTCCTGGAGCGGGCCGCACTGCTGCGCCGCACCGCCGACCTGCTCCACCGCGACCGCGAACGCCTCGGGCTGCTGGAGTGCCGCGACGCGGGCAAGACCCTGGAAGAGGGCCGCGTGGACGTGGACTGCGTCGCAGACGCCTTCCGCTACTTCGCCGACCTCGTCGCCGGCGAGAGCGCGGGCCGCGTGGTCGACGCCGGCACCCCCGACGTCCACAGCGTCGTCGTCCACGAGCCCGTCGGGGTCTGCGCCCTGATCACCCCGTGGAACTACCCGCTCCTCCAGGCTTCCTGGAAGATCGCCCCTGCCCTCGCCGCGGGCAACACCTTCGTGCTCAAGCCCAGCGAGATCACCCCGCTGTCCACGGTGGCCCTCATCGGCCTGCTGGCGGAGGCCGGACTGCCGGCCGGCGTCGCGAACCTGGTCACCGGAGCCGGCGACCCCGTCGGCGCGCGCCTCGCCGCCCACCCCGACGTCGACCTCGTCTCCTTCACCGGCGGTCTCACGAGCGGTACGAAGGTGATGCGCGCGGCCGCCGACTCCGTCAAGAAGGTCGCCCTCGAACTCGGCGGCAAGAACCCCAACGTCGTCTTCGCCGACGCCTGCGCCACCGAGGAAGGCTTCGACACCGCCGTCGACCAGGCCCTCAACGCCGCCTTCATGCACAGCGGCCAGGTCTGCTCCGCCGGCTCCCGGCTCATCGTCGAGGAGAGCGTCGCCGAGCGCTTCGTCGCCGAACTCGCCCGCCGGGCCGACCTGATCCGCCTCGGCCGCGGCACCGACCCGGCCGTGGAGTGCGGACCGCTGGTGTCCGCCGCCCAGCGCGAACGCACCGAGGAGTACGTGGCCTCCGCCCTCGCCGAGGGAGCCGTCCTCCGCTCCGGCGGCGAACGCCCCGACGGGCCCGGCTACTTCTACCGGCCGACCGTGCTGGACCGCTGCCACCGCGGGATGCGCGTCGTACGGGAGGAGGTCTTCGGGCCGGTCCTGACCGTCGAGACCTTCCGTACCGAGACCGAAGCCGTCGCGCTCGCCAACGACACCGAATACGGCCTCGCCGGCGCGGTGTGGACCTCCGACCCGGGCCGCGGCCGCCGCGTGGCCGGCCGGCTGCGCCACGGCACCGTCTGGATCAACGACTTCCACCCCTACCTCCCGCAGGCGGAGTGGGGCGGCTTCGGCAAGTCCGGCATCGGGCGCGAACTGGGCCCGTCGGGCCTGGCCGAGTACCGCGAGACCAAGCACGTGTACCAGAACCTCGCCCCGCGCCCCGTGCGCTGGTTCGCGGGCTGAAGGAGGAGCAGAGCATGACCACCCCCACGCACAGCCCCACCCACACCCCCACGGAGCAGGAGTACGACTACGTCGTCGTCGGCGGCGGCACCGCCGGCTCCGTGATCGCCTCCCGCCTGACCGAGGACCCGGACGTCACCGTCGCCGTCATCGAGGGCGGCCCCAGCGACGTCGACCGCCCCGAGGTGCTCACCCTGCGCCGCTGGACGGGCCTGCTCGGCGGCGAGCTCGACTACGACTACCCCACCACCGAGCAGCCCCGCGGCAACTCGCACATCCGCCACAGCCGCGCCCGCGTCCTCGGCGGCTGCTCCTCGCACAACACCCTGATCGCCTTCAAGCCGCTCCCGTCCGACTGGGACGAGTGGGCGCAGTCGGGAGCCGAGGGCTGGCACGCGGCCGCCATGGACCCGTACTTCGACAGGCTCCTCAACAACATCGTCCCGGTGGCCGAGAAGGACCGCAACGCCATCGCGCGCGACTTCGTCGACTCCGCGCAGAGCGCCCTGGGCGTCCCGCGCGTCGAGGGCTTCAACCGAAAGCCCTTCCACGAGGGCGCCGGCTTCTTCGACCTTGCCTACCACCCCGAGGACAACAAGCGCTCCTCCGCGTCGGTGGCCTACCTCCACCCCGTCATGGACGAACGCCCCAACCTCACGATCCTCCTGGAGACCTGGGCCCACCGCCTGGAACTCGACGGCACCCGTGCGCGCGGAGTCCACGTACGCGCCTCGGACGGCACGGAATCCCTGGTCACCGCCCGCCGCGAGGTGCTGGTGTGCGCCGGCGCCGTGGACACCCCGCGGCTGCTGCTGCACTCGGGCATCGGCCCGCGCGCGGACCTGGAAGCCCTCGGCATCCCGCCGGTGCACGACCTGCCCGGGGTCGGGGAGAACCTGCTCGACCACCCCGAGTCGGTGATCGTCTGGGAGACCGACGGCCCGATACCGGAGAACTCCGCGATGGACAGCGACGCGGGGCTGTTCGTCCAGCGCGATCCCGACTCCGTGGGGCCCGACCTGATGTTCCACTTCTACCAGGTCCCCTTCACCGACAACCCTGAGCGCATCGGCTACGAACGCCCCGCCCACGGCGTGTCGATGACCCCCAACATCCCCAAGCCGCGCAGCCGCGGCCGCCTCTACCTGACCAGCGCGGACCCCGAGGTGAAACCAGCCCTGGACTTCCGCTACTTCACGGACGAGGACGACTACGACGGCCGGACCCTGGTCGACGGCATCAAGCTCGCGCGGCAGATCGCCGCGACCCAGCCCCTGGCCGGCTGGCTCAAGCGAGAGGTGTGCCCCGGCCCGGAGATCACCGGCGACGAGGAGCTGAGCGCCTACGCCCGCTCCGTCGCGCACACCGTCTACCACCCGGCCGGCACCTGCCGGATGGGCGCCGACGACGACCCCGGGGCCGTCGTGGGCCCGGACCTGAAGATCCGCGGGCTCGAAGGCATCCGCATCGCGGACGCCTCCGTCTTCCCGACGATGCCCGCGGTCAACCCGATGATCGGAGTGCTCATGGTCGGCGAAAAGGCAGCCGAACTGCTTGCCCGGGAAGGCGGTACCCGATGAACACCACCCCCGCCGCGCCCGTCACCGGCCCCGCCGAGTCCCCGGTCTTCTCCGTGGACGGCCTCTGGAAGGTCTTCGGGCCCGACAAGGCCGCCGCGAAGGTACCCGGCTCCGCCGACGCCGACCTGTCCGCCACCGAACTGCGCGAGCGCACCGGTTGCACAGCGGCCGTCCGTGACGTCACCTTCGACGTCCGCAAGGGCGAGGTCTTCGTCGTGATGGGCCTGTCCGGCTCCGGCAAGTCCACCCTCGTACGCTGCCTCACCCGGCTCATCGAGCCCACCGCCGGAAGCCTGTCCATCGACGGCGAGGACGTCCTCGCCATGGACGCCACCCAGCTGCGCGCCCTGCGCCGCCACCGCACGGCCATGGTCTTCCAGCACTTCGGCCTGCTCCCGCACCGCACCGTCCTCGACAACGTGGCGTACGGACTGGAGATCCAGGGCGTCGGACGCGGTGACCGCCGGCACAAGGCCGCCGAACTCGTCGCCAAGGTCGGCCTCGAAGGACTGGAGGACCGGCGCCCCGGCCAGCTCTCGGGCGGCCAGCAGCAGCGCGTCGGTCTCGCCCGCGCCCTCGCCGCCGACCCCGAAGTGCTCCTGTTCGACGAGCCGTTCAGCGCCCTGGACCCCCTCATCCGCCGCGAGATGCAGGAGGAGGTCGCCCGGCTCCACCACGAAGAGGGCCGCACCATGGTCTTCATCACCCACGACCTCGCCGAGGCCCTGCGCCTGGGCGACCGGATCGCGCTGATGCGCGACGGCCGCATCGTGCAGCTCGGCACGCCCGAGGAGATCGTCGGCTCGCCCGCCGACGAGTACGTACGGGACTTCGTCCGCGACGTCCCCCGCGAACAGGTGCTCACCGTCCGCACCGCGATGCGCCCCGCCACTGCCGACGAGGCCGAACAGGGACCCGCGCTCCACCCCGCCACCACCGTGGTCGAGGCCATCCAGGCCGTAGCCCGCAGCGGTGGCTCGGCCCGCGTCGTCGACCGCGGCCGCTGCCTGGGCGTCGTGGACGACGCGGGGCTGCTCGCCGTCGTGGCCGGGCTCCCGGCAACCACCGGACGGGGGGTGGCGGCATGACCTGCCCGGCCCGTCCCACGGCCCCCGTCCCCGATGCCCGGAGGTGGTGCGCATGACCGCGACCCCGACCCACACCCCGCCCGACACCCGCACCGCCGCCCCTTCGGAAGCCCCGCAGTCCTCCGAACGGCCCGCCGGCCCGCGTCCCTCCGGCACCGAGTCCGCTCCGCAGGACCGCCCCCGAGGACCCCTGGCCGCCCTCGCCGCGCGCCGCGGGGTCCTCCTCCCGATGGGCCTCGCCGTCGCCCTGCTGATCCCGCTCGCCGTGGCCTTCCCGGGCGCCGGCAGCTGGCCCGCGGCCCTGGCGGTCGACCTGTCCGGCCCGCTCGGCCGCGCCGGTGACTGGATCATCGACCACCGCGACAGCCACCCGCTGTTCCTCTATTTCTTCGGCCACGTCAGCAACGCCGTCGTGGTGTCCGTCCGCGCCGTGTACGTGCTCCTGCTCGCCGCCGGCTGGACCGGGGTCACCGCCCTGGCCGCCCTGGTCGCCTGGCGCCTCGCCGGCATCCGGCTCGCCCTGACCTGCGCCGCCGCTTTCGCCGCCTGCGGACTTCTCGGCATGTGGGTGCCGACCATGCAGACCCTCGCGCTGATGGTCGTCGCCGTCGCCGCCTCCGTCGTACTCGGCGCCCTGCTGGGCCTCGCCGCGGGGCTCTCCCCGCGCGCCGACCGCGTCCTGCGCCCCGTACTCGACACCATGCAGATCCTGCCCGCCTTCGCGTACCTGCTGCCGATGGTGCTGGTCTTCGGCATCGGCGTGCCCGCCGCCGTCCTCGCCACCGTGGTCTATGCCGCCCCGCCCATGGCCCGGCTCACCGCCCTCGGCCTGCGCGACGCCGACCCGGGCGTCCTGGAAGCCGCGGCCTCGCTCGGCGCCACCGGACGCCAACGCCTGCTGACCGCCCGGCTCCCGCTCGCGCGGCTGCAGCTCCTGCTCGGCGTCAACCAGGCCATCATGACGGGCCTGTCCATGGCCGTCATCGCGTCCGTGATCGGCGCGGGCGGCCTCGGCGACCGCGTCTACCAGGCCCTCGCCTCCGTGGACGTCGGCGCCGCCCTGGCCGCCGGCATCCCGATCGTGCTGCTCGCCGTGGTGCTGGACCGCACCGCCGACGCCGCGGGCCGCCGGATCGGCGCCGCTCCCGTGCACGCCCACGAACAGCACCTGCTCCGCCGGGTGTTCTCCGGCTGGTACGGCCGCCTGCTCACCCTCCTCGCGGCGGTTGCCGCCGCCGTCGCCGGCCGCATCGCCGGCAGCTCCCTGTGGCCCGAGTCCTGGACCGTGTCCCTGGCCGATCCGGTGAACTCGGCCGTCGCCTGGATGACCGACCACCTCTACTCCGGCGTACCCGTGGTCGGCGGCACCGCCGACTGGGCCGCGCGCTTCACAGGCTGGATCCTCGACCCGCTGCGCAGCGGATTGCAGGCCGCCCCCTGGTGGCTGCTCCTGCTCGTGACCGCCGCTCTCGCCCTGCTCGCGGGCACCTGGCGCACCGCGCTCACCGCGGTACTCGCCCTGGGCGCCGTCGGCGTGCTCGGCGTGTGGGAAGCCTCCCTGGACACGCTCGCCCAGGTCCTGGCCGCCGTGGCGGTCACGCTCGTACTGGGCTTCGCGATCGCCGTGGGAGCCGCCCGCAGCGCCCGCGCCGAACGGCTGCTGCGGCCCGTCCTCGACGTGTGCCAGACCCTGCCGCAGTTCGTCTACCTCATCCCCGTGGTCGCGCTGTTCGGCGTCGGCCGCGCACCGGCCGCCGCGGCCGCCGTGGTGTACGCGCTCCCGGCCGTCGTCCGGATCACCGTCCAGGGCCTGCGCGAGGTGGACGCGACCGTCGTGGAATCCGCCCGCTCGCTCGGAGCCACCCGCTCACAGCTACTACGGCAGATCCAACTACCCCTGGCCCGGCCCGCGTTGCTGCTGGCTGTCAATCAGGCCGTGGTACTGGTCCTCGCCGTCGTCATCATCGGCGGCCTGGTCGGCGGCGGCGCGCTCGGCTACGACGTCGTCCTCGGCCTCGCGCAGGGCGACCTGGCCACCGGCCTGGTGGCCGGCGCCGCGATCGTCTGCCTCGGCCTGCTCCTCGACCGCCTCACCCAGCCCGTTAAGGAGGCCTGACATGCGCGACGCATACCACCGGGGCCTCGGCCTCGACCGCCGGCGCGCCGCGGCCGTACTCGCCGCCGCGACCGGACTCGCCGTCCTCACCGGCTGCGGGGCCGCCGACATGACCCGCCAGTCCTCCCCGTACGCCGCCGCACAGGGAACGAAGACCGTCACCCTCTCCGTCCAGTCGTGGGTCGGCGCCCAGGCGAACACCGCCGTCGCCTCCTACCTCCTCGAACACGAGTTGGGCTACCGGGTGGACACCGTCCAGGTCGACGAGGTCCCCGCCTGGGACGCCCTCAGCCAGGGTCGCGTCGACGCGATCCTGGAGGACTGGGGCCACCCCGAACAGGAGAAGCGGTACGTAAAAGACAAGCGGACCATCACCCCCGGCGGGGATCTGGGAGTGACGGGCCACATCGGCTGGTTCGTCCCCACGTATTTCGCCGAGGCCCATCCCGACGTCACCGACTGGAAGAACCTCGACAAGTACGCCGACCAGCTGCGCACCCCCGAGAGCCGCGGGAAAGGCCAGCTGATGGACGGCTCCCCGTCCTACATCACGAACGACAAGGCACTGGTGAAGAACCTGGGCCTGGACTTCGAAGTGGTCTTCGCCGGCTCCGAGGCGGCCCAGATCACCCAGATCAAGCAGCTCGCCAAGGAGCACAAGCCCTTCCTGACGTACTGGTACGAGCCGCAGTGGCTCTTCGAGCGTGTCCCGATGACCGAGGTCAAGCTCCCCCAGTACACCGAGGGCTGCGCGGACGATCCGCAGAAGGTGGCCTGCGCCTACCCGGACACACCGCTGCAGAAGTACCTGAACACGCGCTTCGCGGAGTCGGACGGAAAGGCGGCCGACCTCCTGAAGAGGTTCCACTGGACCAAGGAGCAGCAGAACGAGGTGTCCCTGATGATCGCCGAGGAGAAGCTGTCGCCGCAGCAGGCGGCGAAGAAGTGGGTGGAGCGCAACGAGAACGTGTGGAAGCCCTGGGTGGAGTGACCGACCCGCGCCGGCCGGACGGTGCTGAGGATCCGCGGAGCCGCCCGGCGAGGCCGAGGGCCCCCGACCGCTGCCCGTGGTCCGGCTGCTGGTAGGGGTTCTGATGCCCCGTCGGCCGGTCCTGTCCGTCCTTCGCCATGCCGAAGACTCGGAACATCAGCGAGGGAGGCCTCGCCGGTGGGCCCTGTCGCGTGAGATGTACTCGGGCTCGCTTTTGATCGCTGAGTCGTTCGCCTCGTCGTTCACGGTGCGCCAGCCTATGCGTCTCTCCAGGAGGGGCACCGGTCCTGGACGCACTCGGCTCGCGGACACGGGCATGGGTGATCAGCGTTTTGTCCTGGGACAGTTCCAGCCTGAGTTCGTCACGCAGGAACTTCGCCAGGCGGTGCTTGATCAGCTCGGCCTCGGCTTTCGGTCCGGTGAATCCGAGGAGGTGGTCGTCCGCGTAGCGGATGTAGCGCAGTCTCCGGTGTCCAGGATCGTTCGGATCCGAGCTCGGCAGGCTGACCATCTACTGACGGAGCGTCCGGGCTTCTGCCCGGTCGCCGCGCCGGCGGGCTTTCGCCAGGCGGTTCTGCTACGGGGAGGGCAGGACCTCGTCCCAGCGCGGGACCAGTGCGGGGCTGCGTGACTCGACCAGGGCCAGCCGGCCGGACACTGGCGGCGGGAAGCGGTCTCCGTACAGTTCCACGGCCACGGCGATCTGCGCGCGGGCGAAGGTGGCGGCCGGGCACCTGCGCGGTCCGAGGCCGAACGGCAGGAACCAGTGCGGCCCCGGCGTCGTCTGCCATCGGTGCGGGGTGTACTCCTCGGGCCGGGCCCAGGCCCGCCCGTGCCGGTGGATGAGCCAGGGGCTGACGACGACGAGGTCCCCTGCGGCGAAGGGGAAGGCCCGGCGCGGCTCCACGATCCGCCTGGCGATCATGAAGCTCGGTGGGTACATCCTGAGGACTTCGTCGAGGGCCTGGCGGGTGCACTGCGGGGCGACACCCAGGGCGACGGCGCTCAGGACCGCCGCCGTCGTACTGCCCCAGCCCGCCAGGACCATGGCCCGGAGCTCCTCCGCGATGCGGGGCGTGGTCCAGCCCTGGTCGCGCAGGTGCCGGGTGAAACCGGAGCCCGAGGTCTCGACCAGCGCGTGAACGAAGGACGCGAGGTCGTCCTCGGGGCCACCGGGGCCGTGAGCGGCCGGCCCTGCAGGCCGTTCCAGCCGCGCCCAGCTCGCCCGTACGAGCTCCCGGAGCCGTCCGCCGTCCACCGCACCGGGCCTCTGCCCGGTGAGCTGGGCGAGCAGGGAGGCGGACAAGGCTTCGGTCAGAGGTCCCGGCCCCGGCGGCGACTCCCGCCCGCGGAGCGCTGCCGTGAGATGTTCGGCCAGCAGGTGCCGCTGCCGGGCCTCCTGCCCCATGGCGATGACGAGTCGGCGTTTGACGTCGCGTACCTGGTCGGCGTGCAGGACGCCAACGCCGCCCAGCAGCCGTTGGGAATCCGCGGGCCTCGACTTCTGCCCGGCGGACGAGGTCAGCAGGTCGCGCGCGGTGGGCATGTCTGAGACCAGCCAGCCGCTCTCGCCGCCGAAGGCGCACGGCGATACCAGTCGCGCGGACGCCGTGCCGTGAGTCCTGATCGCCTCGAAGAGCTCAGGCCGCTGCGCCAGCGACAGACCCGGGAAGCGGAGGCCGGGGCTCATGCGGGTCCTACCGCACGCGGGTTGGGTGACCCGCCAGCCTTGAAGCGCAGCAGCGTACGGGTGCTGGGTTGCTTGATGGCGGGGCCGCGGTGCAAGGCTGCGTGGTTGTCGAAGACGAGCACCCGGGAGGGGGCGACCACCGCCTCGTACCAGCGCGTCGCCCCGTCCACCGCGCGCTCCAGCGACTGGCAGGCGAGGGACACGGCGGGCGGACCGCAGTCGATCACTTCGTCCAGCGCGGGGCGGAACCAGCGCGGTACGGCGCCCCGCACCGGAGCGTGGAGCTGGGCCAGCCCGGGGTAGCGCAGGCGCCATGCAACCTCGTGGTTTCGAAGGACTCCCAGCGCCTCAGCTGCACCGGGCCATGCCGCGTCGACCTCGTCCCACGGCAGCACGCCGGTCGCAGGCTCGTGCAGGGCAGGGTCCGCACGCAGTAGGCCGAGGACAGTCCACCGATTGGGCGTGACCCAGGGGGTGCTGTCGGTGTGCCAGTTCTGCTCGTAGCGGTCTGTCCCGCCGGTCGGTACCTCGGAGACCGAGCCGCCGAGCGTGGGGTCGACCGGGTGCCCGACATGCCCGAGCAGGGCGCCGACGGTCGACACCACGGCGAGCGTCCACCGGGGTTCGGAGAAGCTCAGCGTGACGCTCCGCGCGGATCCGGCCAGCGCCGCGCGCAGCGTAGCGGTGAAGTCCGGGTACTGTCCGTCGGCGCGGCGCAGCTCGTCGAGCCGTCCCGAGCAACGGGCGGTCTCCAGCCCCGCCACCAGCTGTGACGGCAACCGTGCGGGCCAATCGTCCAGAGTCCGCGCCCAGCGGGTGGGAACGGGCAGGTCCGGGACGGGCAAAGGCGGCATCTCAGTTCACGGCCCCTTGTCCGAAGTGCCGGGACAGGAGTGCGCGAACCTTTTCGATGCTCTGCGTGCTGGCCTGCTCGGTGACGAACACGTCCAGGTCCTCGTGGTGGGTGACCTCGCCCCAGGCCCCGTCGAACGCCTGTGACATCCCGGTCAGCATGCTGAGCCCGAAGGAGGGATAGGCCGAGTCCATGGCGTGCGCGAGGAAGAACGCGAGGCTCCGCTGACGGGTGGTGTGGGGGTCGCGCTCCCGGTAGTTCTCCAGGCTGAAATTCGGGTGGCAGGCGTCGAGCAGCAGCTTCGGGGCCTTCCAGACGGGCATCACCACGCGGTGCCTGCCGACAGTGCGGACCGGGTAGGAGAGCGGACGACGGCCGTTCATCACCATGAACATGGCCTCGGCCAGCAGGTCCTCGCGGTTGTATCCGAATGCCAGGTCGCGCAGACCCTGCTCGTCGGCGAGTTTCCGCGCCGTGCGCAGGATCAGGAAGGTTCCGAAGAAGTGCAGTGCCTCGTGTGTGAAGGTGTCGCTGAAATCCTTGTAGAGCTCGTCCATCGACGTTCTGACGCCGAGGAGTTCCCCTATCTCGTCGGGTTGCAGTACGCGGTGGTCAATTCCGAGGTCCTGGCACAGCACTCCCGCCCGGACCGCGGCCTCCGGAGAGAATACAGCGCCGAATACCAGGGTGAAGGCTACGAGACGGTCCCGCGGAACGGAGTTGGCCAGCCCGTACGCCAGTGCGTTGCTGTCGCCACCTCCGGATATTCCGAATACGCAGCCGCCGGCGGAAATCGCGTACTTCTCCTCGAATTCGGCCACCTGCGAGGCGACGATGCTCCGGGCCTCGTCCTGCCCCACCACCGCGTGGACTTCGTGTGCCGTTCCGTCCGGCGCCGTGCGCATTGACCGGAAGCCGGTCCCCGCGCCCGGCGGGCCGGCGGGCGCCAGGGGTTCACCGCTCGCGGGCAGCACCGTGGGGAACAGCGTGTTGCGGATGGCCCGCACGAGCAGCCGTTCGGCGTCTTCGGGAAGGTCGTCCAGCCGTGTCGTCAGGGGGACCGGTGTCGTGGTGGCCCCCCTGACGACGTAGGGCTGGAACATGGTCTCGGGGAGACGGTTGGCGGCGAGCAGCTCACCGATCGTCAGGTCCGCCAGCTCCAGGGTGCGGGTGCCGAGTACGTCCTCGATTTGGACAGGCAGGTGTCGCGACACGCATCCGCTCCTTTGTCGGGGTCCGGGGTCAGACCTGGGCGGTGAGCGCGGAGGTGCAGAGGACGAATTCGACGCCCTCCGCGGTCATCCGGTCCATTCCGAGCGATGGCAGTGTGGCGAAGATGACGTCTTCCGCTCTGAGGTCATCCTTGGTTTCCATACGATCAATGATTTCCATGAACATTGATGCCTCCAGGGTTTGGTCGACGGTAAAGTCATCCGTGAGTCGGGGCTCACCGTAGCACCGTATTACGAGGATCATGGCGGGACCTTGAAATCGGCTGGTTCCCATTTCCGCAACCCAGTGGGGCGCATGTTTCACAGGGATATCAGAGTTGCCGGGAGGGGATATTGAGCCCTGCGGAATTCCGGAGGACAGTCGACAGGTTCCCGCGGCAGGAATTCGTCCTCCGCGGAGACCCCCAAGAGTGGCGTTTCGAGCGTCGCGGGACCCTGGACTTCCGCCGACCGCCCGAGCCTGACCTGCGCGAGATCATGGACGCGATCTTGGAGGTCGACCGCGCCGGGATCCAGTGGCGCTGCCTCCCGCACTGGAACACGGTCTACGAATTCTGCGCCAAATGGGCCGACGAGGGCGTGCTCGCTAAGGACGTCACTCGGCCGATCAGTACCGACTACGAGTCCCGGGGTGGCGGCCCCGGCCGATCAGGAGCCGAGCCAGATGGGATTGGTGAACGCGGCCGGCGGCCCGGGCAGCAGTGGCACCTGGGGCGGGTGGCGGACCTCCGCGCGGACGTACCCGGAACGGGCGGGCGTGGTGCGCCACTCCAGGGACGTCGCCCCCGCCTCCGTGTGCACCACGCCCTGGTCCGTGACGAGCCGCAGCTCGCACCCCTCGGCACCGGCCACCGACAGCCGGACGAGGACCTCCGTACCCGGGTCATCCGACCGCAGCCGCTCCCCGATCCCCGCGTGGCCCCCGCGCGGGGTGACGGCGGTGAAGTCGACGGAGACGGCGGAGGATTCCGCCGCGTAGGCACGGCCCGCGCGCAGGCCCGCGAGGATCGCCCTGCGTGACAGGTCGTCGGCCAGCACGACGGTCTGCGGTCCACCGACCCGGTCCGGGTCTCGGTGGTAGTCGCTGTGCGCCAGGGCCGGGAGCCAGCGGTCTCCGCGGGCGGCGCGCAGGGTGGCGTCCCAGGAGGCCAGGGACACCTCGTCGTCAGGGGTCCAGGGGCCGTTCCACACCTCCACCGCGTCGGCCTCGCCGAAGCCGAACTTCCAGGCGCAGCCTATGCAGTTGGCGTGCGGGTGGGCCGGTACGACGAGCCCCCCGGCCTGCCGAACGGCGCCGGCGAAGCGCTCGAAGCGGCCGTCGCGGGAACGGTAGCGCCAGTCGATGAACGTCCCCGGGTCGGTACCCACCGCCAGGACGTGGCCGGTGCGGGTGGTGATCTCCTCTCCGGTGAGGACGAGCAGGTTCTCGGCACCGGCGTCCGACCAGTCGGTGTGGGAGCTGTTGGTGTTGTGCTCGGAGGTATTGATGAAGTCCAGGCCCGCGGCCCGGGCGAGACCGGCTATCTCGGCCGGGGTACGCCGGCCGTCGGAGTGTACGGAGTGGATGTGGCAGTCGCCGCGGTACCAGGCACGGCCGCGGCCCGGGACGCGCTCGGGCGGGTGGTGCGCGGGGGCGGCGGGCGCCGGTTCGCCGAACGTGAGGCTCGCGGTGATCTCGTACGCGACTCCCTGCGGGGCCACGGTGTAGGGGCCGAGCGCGATGTGCCAGCGACCGGGCTCCAGTGGGCCGGGCAGGTAGCCGGGGGTGGCCTCGTCGGCGCGCAGGAAGAACTCGCTGCGGGCGCCGCCTGACCAGCCGCGGAAGCCGCGCCCGCCGAGTGCGGTGCCGCGTTGGTCGAACAGCCCGATGTCGAGGGCGTTTCCCGGGGTGCCGGGCGGGGTGGCCGGCTTGTCGTAGCGGTAGGAGACGCGTAACTCCCTTATACCTGGCGGGACTTCCAGCGGCACGTACACGAAGTCCGGGGCGCCCGGCGGGATCGTGCCGCGCAGTGTCGTGGTGGTGGTCGTCGGCTCCGCTTCCGAGGCCGCTGCCGCTGCCGTGACGGAGTGGGGGGCGGCGGAGGTCGCCGCCGCGGTCGCCTGTGCCAGTAGTGCTCGTCTACTGAGGGCCATGAAACCCAGCATCACCGGGCGAGGTGAACCCGCAGTGAACGCCGCTCCGTGCGCCCCCGAGCGCGCACTGGCCCCCGCCGGGTCGAGTTGGGGTCATTGCCCGACTCGTCCCTGTCCCAATCCTGCGGGCTTCCTTAGGGGATCCTGAAGAACCCTGCCAGGGTGCTCTCTTCGCTGGTCACGGGCCTAGGCTCGGGCGGGACTCCCCTCCTCCCCCTCTCCAGCGAGGTGTTACCCGCATGAGCCGCAGCCGGACTCCCGGAACCCCGTCCCGTGTCGAGGCACGCCGGAAGAAGACGGCGCGCACCCGCATCGTGCTGTCCGTCACCGCGGCTGCCGCAGCCGTGGCGGTCGGTGTAGCGGTGGCAGACTCCCACGGTGACGCCCGCACGGACCAGCGGGCCGGCGGCGCGGCCGGTACGGCGTCCGCCACAGGATCGGCGACGCCGACGGGCTCCCCCGAGGCCTCGGCCCCGGCGAGCGCGAGCCCCTCCGGGACTCCCGGCGCCCCGGCCACGGAATCGACCCCTCCGGCCGTTCCCACGACACCGGCGAGCAGCGCTCCGGCCAAGTCGGCGGCAGCCCCGCCGGCCAAGCCGAAGCCCAAGCCCTCCCCCACGAAGGAGACCGGATCCGACGGCCCCGGCGGCTCGGGCACCGTCAACGCTGACGCCGAGTCCGCGGTCCTCGCCCTGGTCAACAAGGAGCGGGCGACAGCAGGGTGCGGCCCCCTGACGGTCAACGTGAAGCTGAGCGCCGCCGCACGGGCGTACAGCGACACCATGGCCCGCAGCGGCGTCATGTCCCACACCGGACCCGACGGGTCCACCATGACCAGTCGGGTGGAAGCCACCGGGTACCAGTGGTCCGGACTCGGCGAGAACATAGCCCGCGGGCAGGCCGATGCCGATGCGGTCATGAAGGCCTGGATGAACAGCTCCGGGCACAGGGCCAACATCCTCAACTGCGAGTTCCGGGAGATCGGCATAGGCGTCCACAAGGGCGACGGCGGCCCGTGGTGGACGCAGGACTTCGGCACCGGGAGGTAGCGGAGCCCCGGCCGACGCAGCCCCCGTCGGCCCACCGAGCGGCTCCGGCCCCGCGGACACGTCCCTCGGCCCCTACGGGGGGACGGGGGACGTCGGCGTTCCCCGTCCCCGCCCCTACGCGGCTGCGGGCGTTCGGGGAGCCGGTGACGGGCCGTCCCGCGCGTCGGCCACTATGGGGCCGTGCCCCGAACTCCGCGCTACCTGCTCATATGGCTGTCGTGCACGGCCGCCAGCGTCACCGCCGTGCTCGCCACGGTGCAGTTCGTGGTCGGGTCGACGAGGCATACGCCCCCGGTCGCGCGCTCCGCCCCGGTGGTCATCGAGACGCCCCCCGCCTGGCTGGCGGGCAGCTCGGCGCCGGATCCGGCCTCCCCGTCCGCGACCGCCGCCGCGAGCACCTCCCCCGCGGAGACACAGCGGCCCTCCTCCTCACCCACCACCCCCTCCCCCGCCAAGACCCCGCCGGGCACCCGCGGGAGCAGCGCGCCGAAGACCGGCGTCGACTGCGAGCAGGGCGGGGCGGGCCTGTACACCGTCCCTTCGGAGGGCGGCAAGGTCACCGTCCGGTACGGGAGCCGGGGCGTGTGCCTGATCTCGGCGGTCCCCGGCCGCGGCTTCAAAACGACCACCTCACAGACCGCCGACGACACCCTCACGGTCACCTTCACCAGCGGCGACCACCGGTCGGTGATCACCGCGACGGTGGCCCCTGAGGCGAAGGCCAGCGTGCGCGAGACCTCGTACTGACGCCCGGTCACGGCAGCCGGTCGGTGCCGCCCGGCAACCACCGCCCCTTTTGTGCGCGTTCACGGGCCTGTGTGCACTCAGGGACCGGGATCCGCCGAAGCGGGAGGTGAGCTGTTCCTTAGGGCAACCTGAAGATCGCGCCGACGAGGTTCCGCGAGCCCGCAGCGGTCCTATGCTCGCGTCAGCCGAGCGGCCTTCGGCACCGGGGCACGACACCCCGGTGAACCATCGGGCCCCCGGTTTCACCGAGCCGGGGTGCGCTCAGCCCACCCGCCACCGAACCTTGCCCTGGGGTGTCTCCGCCATGAGTTCTCGCATGCTCCGATCCGTCCGCGCCGAACGCCGTACGACGCCCGCCCGCTCCGCCGCACCGCTCGGGAGGCGCCTGCCGCTGGTCGCCGCGGCCGTGGTCGCGGCCGGGCTGACCGCCGCGTGCGGGCCCGCCTCCGCGCCCGCCGGCGCCCAGCAGTCCTCGGAGGCGCTCCCCACCGCGACGGCGCCGGCGAGCGCGTCCCCCGAGGCGTCCCCGACCGCGTCGGCCTCGCCGTCCGCGACCCCGACCCCGGCCGGCTCCTCGCCGAGCCCCTTCCGTACCGCCGCAGGGTCCGGGTCCGGCGGTGCGGCCGGGACGGCCGCCAAGCCGGCGCGGACGTCAGCCGCGCCCGCGCCGGCCTCCATACCCGGCCCCGGCTACGACAGTTCGGCCGACGCGCAGAAGCTGATCGACGCGGCCCTGCGCGCGGCCAAGTCCGACGGGCGGATGGTGCTGCTCGACTTCGGCGCGAACTGGTGCGGCAACTGCAAGGCCGCCGACAAGGTGTTCGCCCAGCCACCGACCTCGACGCTGCTCGGGTCCTCGTACCACCTCGTCAAGGTCGACATCGGTGGCAACAGCTCCGCCAACTCCGCGCTCCTGCGCAAGTACAGCCCTTCGGGCGGGACGTACACGATGCCCGTCCTGGTGGTCGTCTCGCCTTCCGGCACGCTGCGCACCGACACCCACGTCACGGGCAACCCGTCCCTGACCTCTGAGGGCATCGGCTCCTTCCTGCGCAAGTGGGCGTCGTGAACGTTTCCACGCAGGTGCGGCGCTCCCGCAGGGCTCGCGTCGCCGCCGCCCTCGTCCCCCTGGCCGCGCTCGTGGCCTGCGGCGGGGAACCCGCCGGGGCGTCCGGCGGCCCCGCGCCCACGACGCGCTTCTCCGAGAACGGGGTCACCGTCACCCTCTCGCTGTCCCACTGGCACGCCTCGAAGGGAACCATCACCGCGGTCTTCGCGCCCGAGGCCGAGGGGTTCCACCTCTACAGCACCGATCTGCCGCCCACCGGCATCGAGGGCGTCGGCCGGCCGACCACGGTGGCCGTCACCGGCGCCCTCGGGGCCGAGGGCGAACTGCGGGCCGCCGCGGAGGTGCGGTCGATCGCGGTGCCCGGGGTCGACGCGCCCGTCCCCGTCTACCCGGACGGCCCGGTCACCACGACGCTGGCCGTCCGCGCCGCGGGGAGCGGGGAGGCGACGGTACTGCTCGGCTACGCGAGCTGCAGCACCCGGGACGGCTGCACCATCCCGGTGTCCGACCACCCCGTACACCTGCGCGTCACGGCCGACGGCCCGGCCTTCGTCGCCCCCTGAGACGGTGACCTGTCTGCGTCCCCGGCCGACCGAGCCCCTAAGGTGTCCGCATGCCGAGCGTCCTGGTCGTGGAAGACGACCCCAGCATCCGACAGTCACTCATCGAGGTCCTGACGGAGCAGGGGTACGCCGTACGCAGCGCGGCCGACGGATTCGGCGCGTTGCGCGAGGTCACCCAGTCGCCCGTCGACGCGGTGGTCCTCGACCTGGGACTGCCCGATCTCGATGGAACCGACGCCCTGCGCATGATCCGCGGCATCTCCTCCGTACCCGTGCTGGTGGCCACCGCCCGCGACGACGAGGCGGAGATCATCAACCTCCTGAACGCGGGCGCCGACGACTACCTGGTCAAACCCTTCTCCGGGGGACAGCTCCTGGCCCGCCTCTCCGCCGTCCTGCGGCGCACCAGCAGCGCGCATCCCGGCGGCGCCGTAGCGAGCGGGGCAGCGGTGGATCCGACCGCCGAGCCGCTGCGCCCCACCACCGTGGGCGAACTAGCGGTGGACCCTGGCGCACGCACCGCCCACCTGGCGGGGCAGGAGCTACGCCTCACACGAAGGGAGTTCGACCTGCTGGCGTTCCTCGCCCATCACACCGGCCAGGTCGTCTCCAAACGGCGCCTGCTGACCGAGGTCTGGCGCGAGCCGTACGTGGACGACCAGACGGTCGACGTGCACCTGTCGTCCCTGCGCCGCAAGCTCGGCGAACGCGCCGCGGCCCCGCGCTACCTGCTGACCGTCCGCGGCGTCGGCATCAAGCTGGTGGCACCGCGTTGAGACGCTCACTCGCCGGAGTGGCGCTCGCCGTTACCTCCATGGTCGCCCTCTCCTTCCTCATACCGCTGGCCGCCCTGGTGATGTCCCTGGTCAAGGAGCAGGGCGTCACCGCCGCCGAGCAGCGCGCCGCCGCCCTGGCACCGGTCCTCACCCTCACCTCGGATCCCGACGCCCTGCGGGAGTCCGCGGCGAGCCTGGACGCGGCCGACCACCTGGTCGTCCATCTGCCGGGCTCGGGGGCCCTGGGCAGTTCCAAGGCCCCCGCGGCCCTGCTCGAACGGGCGCAGCGGGGGCGCGAGTCGATCTCGCAGGAGATCCCGGACGGCTGGATCTGTCTGCAGCCGGTGGTGCTGCCCGGCGACGAGGTCGCCGTCATCGAGAACTTCGTGCCCCAGGCGGAACTCACCCGCGGGGTGAAGGAGTCGTGGGCGGTGATGGTCTTCCTCGCCGTAGGACTGATCGCAGGCTCCGTCCTGGTCGCCGACCGGCTCGGATCGAAGGTCGTCCGCTCCTCGAAGCGGCTCGCGCAGGCGTCCCGCGCGCTCGGCGAGGGCGACCTGGACACCCGGGTGGATCCCATGGGCCCCACGGAACTGCGGGACGCGGGCGTCGCGTTCAATGCGATGGCCCATCGGATGAACGAGCTGCTCGCCGTCGAACGCGAACTCGTCGCCGACCTCTCCCACCGGCTGCGCACTCCGCTGACCGCCCTGCACCTGGCGTCGGAGCGGATGGCCGGCACGCCGGAGTCGGCCAGGGTCGAGGCAGCGGTCGGCGAGCTGGAGGCGGAGCTCCAGGCCATCATCGCTGCGGCGCGCACCCCGCTCGCGGTGGGCCCCATGGGCCAGGGCATGCTCGGTACGGAACCGGCCGCGGGCCGGCCCGCCGGCGGGGCGGGGTCATCCGGCCCGCGCTGCGAGGCGGCCGAAGTCGTCCGCCGCCGGACCGCCTTCTGGACGGTCCTGGCGGGACAGCAGAACCGTTCCTGCTGCCTCGACCTCACACAGGAGCCGACGGCCGTCGGCCTCTCCGACGACGACGTCGCCGCCGTGGTGGACGCGCTCATCGGCAACGTCTTCCGCCACACCCCCGCCGGGACACCCTTCGGCGTCCGCGTCGTCCGCACCGCCCAGGCAGTGGAGCTGGTGGTGGAGGACGGTGGACCTGGCATCCCGGAACCGGACCGGGCCCTGTCCCGCGGAAGCAGCACCGGTTCCACGGGGCTGGGCCTCGACATCGCGCAGCGGGCCGCGAGCGCGACGGGCGGCACGATGCGCATCACCCGCGGGCCGCTCGGAGGGGCGCACATCACGGTGACGTTCGCCCTGGCCCCGCCGGCTCCGTCCGGACACCGCTCCCGCATCTCCCGGCGCCGCAGACGGTAGGCCCGTCCTGCCCCTTGGGGCCCGCGAGGCCCAGTGTCAGCACGGAACCACCACACCAGCGGGACTGTCTCCGACGGGGCGAACGCTGCCTGACGCGGTACTGGGTGTTCCCTTGGGGACCATGGCCGTGCTCTCCAGCGGAAGCGCCGAATCGAACTCGGACCTGCTCAGCCCGCCGGGGTCGTGTCCCGCCGCGTGGTGAAGCCCGTGGGCACCTTGCAGGTGGTCGTCCGGTACAGCACACACTGCCGAAGCGGCCCTTCGGGCACGCTCGGATCCTCGAAATCGTCGGCCGGGTCGCGGGTCATGCCGATCCGGCGCATCACTGCCTGGGAACGAAGGTTGTTCACGGTCGTCGACGCAAGGACCTCCGGCAGTCGGAGAGCCTCGAAGCCGAAGGCCAAGCAGGCCAGGGCTGCCTCAGTGGCGTAACCGTGCCCCCACGCCGAACGCGTCAACCGCCACCCGATATCCACTCCCGCGTACGGCATGTCCTCGTCCACCTCGTCCAAGCCGACGCGGCCGATGAACTCACCCGTCTCCCTGGCTTCGAGTGCCCACCACCCGAAACCTCGCTCATCGAACTCGGCCTGCATGAGTGCCACCACAGCATCGCTCTGCTCCCGCGTCAGCAGCTCCCCCAGGTGTTCTCGGACTTCGGGATCGGCGTTCATGGCCGCCCACGGCTCGAGGTCGGACTCCCGCCATCGGCGGAGCAGGAGACGATCGGTACGCAGTTCTGGCATGCCGGCCAGTTAACGCCATCTCGCCCAAGGGCGTCGATCAGTTATGCCCCGTGCGCTCGCGCCGCTTCCTTCCAGCGAGTCACGTCGGCGGGTACGAGGGCACCCGGGTGCTCGGATCGGCCGGCGCTTCCCTCACGGGGGAGCAGATCGAGAACATCGTCCTGGACTTCGGGGAGCACACCGAGGTCGCCGTCCACACAGTCGAGGAGCGGGAGGAGGTCCTGGCGCCGGAGGCGTTCGACAGGCTGACAGCCAACGTGCGGGCCCGGCGCACGGGAGCCGCCGCCTACCCGGAGTGGTGAGTGGAAGCCCGGCTATCCCCAAGCTCCAGGGCGCGGCTCGTCATTAGCCGCCCTGGACACGTCTCGGGTCATGCGTTCGAGCTCGTCCTCCCAGCTGGCATCGTGCGCTCCGGGCGAGACCGGTGGTTGCGGAGCGTGACAGTGATCGAGACCGTGGCTGAACTGCTGAGGTGTATCCCCAGCGGGCGAGGCCCAGCAGGGCACCGGCTGGCAGGACCGCGACAAGACCGCGGACGCCGCCGCGTCGACCACCCGTACACCGCTGTCGACGTGACACGCCTGGCACGGCGGCCTACCACGCACCCGTGCCCCGCGTGCTGAGACCCCACGACGAAAATGGCCGGGCTGCCCCTGCGGGGGCAGCCCGGCCATTTTCGTGACCGTTCGTCAGTCTGCGTGCCCGAGCCGTACGTCCCGCTCGGTGCGTCCGCCGCCCGCGACCCGCAGGACCGTGGCCACCGGCGGATAGCCTGCCCCGATGACCGTGTACTCGCCCGACGGCAGGTCGATGAACCGGAAGGTCCCGTCCGAACCGGTGGTCAGGGTGTCCACCACGTTGCCGGCCGCGTCGAGCAGAGTGACCCTGGCGTCCTCGACCGGCCTCCCCGCGCTGGCGCGCACCGTGCCGCGCAGGACCGCACCGCCTGCGAGCTCCACGTCCTGGCGGGTCTCGCGGGAGGCCTGCACGCTCACCGGCAGTGCGGCCGGCCTGAACGCCGGGGCGCTCGCGGCCAGGGTGTACTCCCCCGCCACCAGCTCCGAGATGACGTACATGCCCTCCCGGTCGGTGCGGGTGGAGGAGACCACCTCGCCCCGGACGTCGGTGAGGGTGACGGCCGCGTCGCGGACCGGGGTGCCGTCGGCCGTGACGACGGCACCGGCCAGCCGTCCGGCGCCGCCGAGCACCACGTCGAGCTCGACCGGCCGTTCGCCCACGGTCACGCTGACGGCCTGCGGCTGATGGCCGCCGGCCGCCGCGATCAGAACGTACGAACCGGGGCCGCGCACGCTCAGGGCATAGCGTCCGTCGGCTCCGCTGGCGCCCCGGCCGACTTGATGGCCGCTCACGTCGATCAGGGTCAGGGCGGCGCCGGGGACCGTGCTGCCGTCGGGGTGCCGAACGGATCCGCAGACCGGGAGTCCGCCCGGCTGAGAGGCATCGGTTGAGGTCCGTGCGGCGGGGACCTCGCCGGGGAGCGGCTGCGGGAGGGCCTCGGAGACCAGTGAATCGGCTGCGGGGGCGTTGTGGGACACCAGCGGTTTCTCCTTGAGGAAGCAGGCGATGAGCAGGCCGAGGACGAGCACGGGCACGAGGTAGAGGAAGATCCGCGGCATCGCCTCGGCGTAGGCCGCGATGTACGCGTCCCTCACGGTCGGCGGCAGGGAGTGCACCAGCTGCGGGGTAATGGCGGAAGGGTCCGGGAGCCCGATGCCGGCGGGCAGCCTGTCGGCAAAGGCGTCGGCCAGCCGGCCGGCGAAGACCGTGCCGAAGACGGCGGCGCCGATGCTGCCGCCCATCTGCCGGAAGTAGTTGTTGGCGCTGGTGGCGGTGCCGAGGTCGGTGGGCCGCACCGAGTTCTGCACGGCGAGGACCAGCACCGGCAGCACGAGCCCGATGCCTACGCCGAGGACGGCCATCCACAGGCTGTACGTGAGCTGGGTGGTGCTGGTCTCCAGCCGGGACAGCAGCCACATGCCCAGGGTGGACAGCGCCCCGCCGAGAACCGGGTAGACCTTGTATCGGCCGGTCCTGCTGATCAGCTGGCCGGAGACGATGGAGGCGACGACGACCCCGCCCATCATCGGCAGCATGAGCAGCCCGGACTCGGTGGCGGTGGCACCCTCGACCATCTGGAGGTAGGTCGGCAGATAACTGGCGGCGCCGAACAGCGCGATGCCGACGACAGCCCCGACCAGAGCGGTGACCGTGAAGACCGGGTCTCGGAACAGCCGCAGCGGAATGATCGGCTCGGCCGCGTGGTGCTCGGCGACCACGAAGAGCAGGGACGTTCCGGCAGCGCCGACGGCGAGCCCCAGGATCATCCGCGAGTCCCACGCGTACTCGGTGCCGCCCCAACTGGTCAGCAGCACCAGGCAGGTCGAGGCCGCGGCAAGGAGGACGGCGCCGATCACGTCGAGCCGGGGCCGGACCGCGGGCTTGGGGAGCTTCAGCACGACGGCGATGACGGCCATGGTGATCAGCCCGAACGGGACGTTGATGTAGAAGCACCAGCGCCACGATGCGTGGTCGGTGAAGAATCCGCCGAGCAGCGGTCCGGCGACCGACGCGAGGCCGAAGGCTGCGCCGATCAGCCCCATGAAGCGGCCGCGCTGCCGGGGCGGCACGATGTCCGCGATGATCGCCTGCACACCGATCATGAGCCCGCCGGCGCCGATGCCCTGAACCGCGCGGAAGGCGATGAGCTCGTTCATGGTGCGCGACCAGCCGGCCAGCGCGGAGCCGATGATGAAGACCACGATGGCGAACTGGAAGACGCTCTTGCGGCCGAAGAGGTCGCCGAGCTTGCCGTAGAGCGGCAGCCCGATGGTGGAGGTGAGCAGATAGGCCGTGATGGCCCACGACATCCGCTCCAGACCCTGGAGTTCCCCGACGATCTTCGGCAGCGCCGTGGCGACGATCATCTGTTCCAGCGCGGCGAGCAGCAGCGCCAGCATCAGCCCGAAGAACACCAGCCGGACCCGGCGCGGGCTGGACTCCTCGGGCGGAACCACTTCGGCGGAGGACGGCGGCCCGCTCGCGAGGTCCCGGCCTCCCGGCTCGGGACTGCTCCTCTTCTCGAAGCGGACCGGAGCTGGCCGCGGGGCGGCCTGCTCGTCCGTCACCAGAGTGATACCGCCCACGTACTGCTCCCCTCGTTGCCTCAGGCAATCGTGCCTGCGCCGCCCTTTTCTCGCATTCGGCAACAGCAGGAGCAAACGCGCGGATTGACGTCCCGGGCGTGCCCGACGGGCATACGAGCCGGTCGGAGAGGGTGCCGTGAACAATCCGCCGGTGCGGAGAACCACCCGAAACGGTGAGGGCCCGGACCGTGACCGTGCTGCGCCGAGGCGGCCCGCTCACGGAAAACGCTTGGACGGCGCGGTCGGCGTCGCGGGAGACTGCGATATCCGTAACCGAGTGAATACGTAGGGTGGTCATGGAAGCGTCTCCAGCTCGAGGGGGTCCGCCAGGCAGGGGGCCGGTGGTCCTCGCACTGCGTTACTACGGGCGGGAGTTGGCGCGGCTGCGGTGGCTGACGGCGCCCGCCATGCTGATGCCCGCCCTCGGCAACATCGGCATCAGCTACATCGCCCCGCTGGTCGTCGCGAAATTGGTCGGGCGCATCGCGGGCGGCGCCGGGCTCGGCCTCGGCGCCTGCCTCCCGTACGTCCTGGGCTTCGCCGGTGTCCTGCTGCTCTCGGAAGCGGCGTGGCGCCTCGGCCTGCACTGTCTGAACCGGCTCGACGCCCTCGGCATCGAGCGGCTGTACATCGTCGGCATGGACGAGCTGTTCGCAAAGGACGCCGCGTTCTTCCACGACAACTTCGCCGGGTCGCTCACCAAGCGGGTGCTGAGCTTCGCCTCCCGCTTCGAGGAGTTCGTCGACGCGCTGACCTTCTCGGTCGTGGGCCGGTTCGTACCGCTGCTGTTCGGTTCGGTGGTGCTCTGGCGCTACGAGCCGCTGCTCGTCGTGGCACTCCTGGCGATGATCGCGGTGACGGGGGGCTGCGTACTGCCCCTCATCCGGCGCCGCCAGGCGCTCGTCGCCCGACGCGAGGAGGCGATCGCCCGGGTGTCGGGGCACGTCTCCGACAGTCTGATGAACATGGACACGGTCCGCGCGTTCGCCGCGGAGGAGCGCGAGGCGGCCGAGCACCGGTCCCGGGTCGCGCAGTCGCGCGCGCTCACGCTGCGGTCCTGGGACTACGGCAACCTGCGCATCGACACCCTCGTCGCACCGATGTCCGTCGTGACCAACGCGCTGGGCCTGCTGATCGCCGTCACGATCGCCGGGAGCGGCGGGGACGGGGGTGCGGGCGGAAGCGGGCACGGGGTGGAGGCGGTCGTGGTCGCGTTCACGTACTTCTCCAACGCCACCCGGATCATGTTCGAGTTCAACCAGATCTACCGCCGCCTGGAGAGCTCGATGACGGAGGCCGCGCAGTTCACGCAGCTGCTGCTGACGCCGGCGACCGTACTCGACCCACACTCCCCCGAGCCGGTGCCGGAGCCGGACCGGGTCGGCGAGGTGCGCTTCGAGAAGGTGGGCTTCGCCCACGCGGGCGCGCAGCCGCTGTTCGAAGGGCTCGACCTGGACGTGCCCAGCGGGGCGAAGATCGGGCTGGTGGGCCGCTCCGGTGGCGGCAAGACCACACTCACCCGACTGCTGCTGCGGATGACGGACATCGACGCGGGCCGGATCCTGATCGGGGGCCGGGACATCAGCAGGCTGCGCCAGCGCGATCTGCGCGACCTGATGGCGTACGTCCCGCAGGACCCGGCGATGTTCCACCGCACCCTGCGGGAGAACATCGCGTTCGCCCGGCCCGGTGCCACCGAGGCCGAGATCCGGCGCGCGGCCCAGGCGGCGCACGTCACGGAGTTCGCCGACGCACTGCCCGACGGCCTCGACACGATGGTCGGCGAGCGCGGGGTCAAGCTGTCGGGCGGCCAGCGCCAGCGGGTCGCGCTGGCCCGGGCGATCCTGCGCGACGCGCCGATCCTGCTGCTGGACGAGGCGACCAGCGCCCTGGACTCCGAGAGCGAGGTCCTCGTACAGGAGGCGCTGTGGCGTCTCATGGAGGGGCGGACCGCCCTCGTGGTCGCGCACCGGCTGAGCACGGTGGCCCACATGGACCGGCTCATCGTCCTCGACCGCGGCCGCATCGTCGAACAGGGCACGCACCACGAGCTGCTGGCCTGCGAGGGCACGTACGCGAAGCTGTGGCAGCACCAGTCGGGCGGATTCCTCGACGAGAGCCCCGCACCCCCCTCACCGCGTCAGGGGGATTCCTGGAAGTAGGCGGCGATCAGGGCGAGGCCGTTGGCGATGGTGAGGACGGCGGTGGGCTTCGCGGTCGGGGCGGCGGCGCCGTTGACTCCCGCATAGAGGGTGTCGTAGCGGCCGCCGCCCTCGTCGAGGTAGCCGGCCATGGTGATGGCCCCGGGTTCCGGTCTGGTGTTCCTCGAACACTTCGGCGACCTGCTCCATGTCTCCGTCGAACAGGTAGAGGCAGTGGGCCCAGCTCGTTGATGCAGAGAAGGTCCACGCGGCCGTGGCGGGCGATCGTTTTGGACAACTGCTTCTCGTCAGCGGCTTCGACGCCGGAGCTCGCCGTGCCACAGCACGCGACCGAGCCGCTCTGCGGCACAGGGGGAACGGCAACGACGGTGAGCTAATCTGCCCGGATGCGCAGACAGTTCACCGGCTGGCCCGAGCAGGCCATGGACGTGTTGTGGCAGCTCCAGGGCGAACCGACCCACGCGACCCGCGAGCGCTGTCGCGCGGACCGCGAACGCCTGGTCCGGCAGCCGATGATCGACTTGCTCAACGAGGTCGCGGACACCGACCCCCGATACGAGGACTTCTCCGTCTGGCACTACCGCACCGACTCCTGGTGGTGGCAGCACCAGAGCGCCGTGATCCGCCTCGGCCGCAAGATCGAGATCGGTCTCCGGTTCTCCCTGGACGGCCTGCGGATCCAGGGCGCCTGGTGGTACCCCGATCCCGGCCAGGTGGACATGTTCCGCAAGGCTGTGGCCTCCGAGGGGAGCGGCCGCGAACTGTCCGCCATCGTCGAGGACGTGCGGAAGAAGGGCTACGACATCTCCGGGGACGTAATGAAACGTCCCCCGCGCGGCTATCCGACAAACCACTCCCGTACGAACCTGCTGCGCCACCGCTCTCTGATCGCCGCCCGCCCCCTCGGCTGCGAGGAGTGGCTGCACACCCCCGAGGCTGCCGACCAGGTCCTCTCGGCCGCCGCCGACCTGGACGACCTGCTCACGTGGCTGGTCCGCCACGTGAAGCACGCCGCCTGACATCACGAGGGCGCTTGAACGGTCACTCATTTCCGGCGATACCGAGCTGCCGGTAGCGGCCGGCCCAGCGGACCGCGGTGGTGTGGCTGACCTGGAAACGCTCCGCGGCTCGCCGCACGAGCCAGCCGTCGTCCACGACACAACGCGCCAGCCGCAGTCGCTCCATCGGGGCGGACCCTTGCGGTGGGGGGGCCCGCCCTGGCGCAGGTGCCGGGTTCAGGCCGCTTCGCCGAGGACCGCGCGGATGAGTTCGCGCTGGTCTCCGGTCAGGCCCGTCTCGTCGAGGACGAGTTCCTGGTCGTCGACCGTGATCCGGTAGTGGAAGCCGTCCGCCACCGGTGGCAGGACGCGTCGCGCGAGGTCCTCCCATGCCGCGGCGTCCCGCCGGGCGGACGTGTCGATCTTCCGCACCTTGTCCACGCCGGTGAAGCCTCCCGAGCGACTGACGGTGATCAGCATGATCGTTCTCCTTCGGAAGCCGGATCCTCCCTCGACGGGCCGCGCACCGCCCGCCCTGTCAGGACACGGACACGACCCCGCGAGGCTCTGTACGCGCCTGCCCCTGATCCGGCGGTCATCCCCACCGGGTACCAGAACGGCTCGATTTCACCGGAATCTGGCCGACGGGCGGCAGGCCGAGGAGCCCAGGTCCGCTGAGGTCGGCGCCCCGCTCGACGTGGCTAAGGGCCGTGGTGACGTCGATGCGGGAGAACAGCAGGCCCAGCCGGCCACAGGGCGGCCTTGGATGCTCTCGCCGGCTCCGGGTAGACGAGCCCCATGACGCGCGTACGACGGCAGGGACGAGGCGACGGTGATGACGGTCAGGGCAGTGGGCTGGGCACGTTCGTTTCCGGTCGCGGAGGGAGTCCGGGCGGCTCGGCAGTGGACCGCCGTGCACCTGGCGTCCCTGCCGTGGAGCCGTTCGGCGGCCGATACCGCGCACGACGTTCTGGTCTGTGTCTCCGAGCTCGTCACCAACGCGCACTTGCACGCGGTCGGCACCGCGCATCTGGTGTTGACCTGGGACGGCTCCTGCCTGCACGTGAGCGTCTGCGACGCCGACCCGCGACTCCCCCGCCTCCGGGGGCCCGACGCCGGCGAAGGGGCCACCTCCGGTCGCGGGCTGGGGATCGTCAGCGCACTGGCCGATTCACTGGACGTGCACGCGAGCCACGGCGGCAAGGCGATCACCGCGTGCTTCCGGCCCGCCGGTGGACGGAACCCGCACGCGGGCGGTCCGTGGTCCGGCTGACCGGCGGGCGCTCACGCCGCCAGGGCCTCCTCGACGCTCGCGTGGAGGGAGAGGACGGTGTCGGTGCCGGTCAAAGCGAAGAGCCGCCGCAACTGCTCGCCGGGGACGGCGATGCGCAGCGTCGTGAGGTGGTGCAGCCGCAGCAGCAGGTTCAGGAAGGAGGAGTCCCCGAAGGTGATGGAGCTCGCGTCCAGGACCACCAGCGGGTACCGGCCCGCGGCAGTGGTGAGGGCCTCCTCCAGAGGGGCCAGCGTGTCCTGGTCCAGCTCCCCGCGGGCCACCACCACCCACCCGCCCTGCGCCGAGTAGGCGTCCCCGACCACACCTGGCTGGAACGCGTCCCTTGCTCCGGTCATGTCCGCCTCCTCGGATCGGCGCCCGCAACGTCGTCGTCAAGGGAGTATGCCCGGCCGCTCGGCCGACGGAGCCCCCGGGTGCGGCGCGGTCCTTCGCACGCACGGCTCGACCCGGGGGACGAACCACTGCCCACCGATGTGTGTAGGACCGGAAGGCCGGGGCAGAAGCGCTCGGGCAGCCGTCAGTCAATCGGGAGGGAGCGGCCACCATGTCTCGCTCGGCCACCGTCACAGGACCCATTCGTTCCACAGAAGCGCAGGCCCCTGCTTGCGACCGGGGCACCGTGGAAGCGCCAACGCAGGACGTGGACCAGTTCCAGGTGGAGAACGCCCGCGAGATGGCGCCGGGCGACGCCCGGGAGCTTTCGCGGCACTTCTTCGGGAGGCTGCGCACCCTGGAGGAGGGGACGCGCGAGTACCAGTACACGCGCAACACGCTGATCGAGATGAACGTCTCCCTCGTGCAGTTCGCGGCGCGGCGCTTCCGCGCCCGGGTGCTCGGCGGGGGCCTCGACATGGACGACGTCATCCAGGTGGGAACGGTCGGCCTCATCAAGGCCATCGACCGCTACGACCTGGAACGGGAGGTCGAGTTCTCCACGCTCGCCCTGCCCTACATCATCGGTGAGATCAAGCGGTACTTCCGCGACACCACCTGGGCCGTGCACGTACCGCGACGCTTGCAGGAGCTGCGCACGGAGCTCGCCAAGGCCCAGGAGGCCCTGAGCGATGTCCTGGGGAGGGCGCCGACGGTCAAGGAGCTGGCCCTCCAACTGGAGTTGTCCGAGGACGAGGTCATCGACGGGCTCGTGGCCGCGAACGGCTACACGAGCGGTTCGCTCGACACCGCCGTCGCGGAGGGCGACGCGGCGTCCACGGCGACACGGCCGCTCGCGGAGCGCTTCGGCGAGGTCGACCCCGCCATGGAGCTGTTCGAGGAGTTCCACACCCTCGCTCCCCTGCTGGAGCAGTTGGAGGAGCGGGACCGGATCATCCTGCAGATGCGCTTCGGCCAGGAGAGGACCCAGGCCGAGATCGGCGCCGAGCTGGGCATCTCGCAGATGCAGGTGTCGCGCATCCTGTCCCGAACCCTGGCCCGGCTGCGCGCCGGCATGCTCACTGAGTAGGACCGGACGATGACCGTCCCTCACCGGCACACCCCCTCCGCGTCCCCCGTCGGCCCGGAGACACGCCAGGACGACTGCGCGGAGACCGAGGCGGGCGTGCGGCGCGGGCAGGGGCGCACGGGAACGGATCCGGCGACGGCCCTGACCTCCCAGCGCCTGCGGGACCGCCCCGGCGCGCGCCTGAGCGGCAGCTGCGACCTGGACTCCCGGCAAGCCCTGCGCGACGCGCTCGGCGTGGTGACCGGGATTCCCGGCCCCGTCGTCCACCTCGATCTCTCCGCCGTGGTGTTCCTCGACCCGGCCGCGGTCGCCGCCCTGCTGAAGGCGGCGTCCGAACTCAACGGGCAAGGGCGACGCCTGCTGCTCCACGACCCGCCATACTCACTTCGCAAGGTCGTGGAGATGTTCCCGGACGAATGCGCCGCGCTGGAGGTCGCAGCATGATCACTGTTCCTGCGCCTGCCGGGCCCGGGGCCTTCGTCCACCCCGCCCTCTTCTACGAGGGCCTCCCCGCGTACGTGACCGGGGTGGGGGGTTTCGTACGGGGCGCCCTGTCCGCGGACGAGCCGGTGCTCGTCGCCGTGCCGGAACCCCGCCTGGACGCCCTGCGCGAGAGCCTCGGCGGGAGCGCGGCGAAGGTCACCTGGACGGACATGACCGAGCTGGGCCGCAATCCCGGACGCATCCTGGCCGCCTTGCAGGAATTCGCCGACCGGAACACGGGCCGAGCGGCCCGGATCGTCGGCGAACCGATCTGGCCCGGCCGCACCACCGCCGAGCTGCTGGAGGCCACGCGCCACGAGGCCCTCATCAACACGGCCTTCGCCGGCCGGGCCGCGACCATCCTGTGCCCCTACGACGTACGAGGACTGGCGCCCGCGGTGCTGGCCGATGCCCGGCGCACGCACCCCACGCTGATCGAAGAAGGCCGGGACCTGCCGAGCCCCGCCTACACCGACGCGTCGAGGGTGACGGCGGACTGCGATCGCCTCCTACTCGAACCCGACGGCGACGCGCCCCGGCTCGAGTACACCCACGGAGGGCTGGCCGAGGTCCGCGAGTTAGCCGACAGGTGGGCTCGTGGAACGGCCCTGACCCCGGATCGGCGCGGCGATCTCGTCCTGGCAGTCAGCGAGGCGGCGGCCAATTCCCTCACCCACGGAGGTGGGAAGGGCACCCTGCGTCTGTGGACCACGGGCGGCGCCCGGGCTGAAGTCGTCGTCGAGATCCACGACGGCGGCCGACTGGCCGACCCCCTGGCGGGGCGCCGCCGACCGTCCCTCGCATCGACCAACGGCGGCCGCGGCCTGTGGATGATCCACCAGCTCTGCGATCTGGTCGAGGTCCGCGCCACCGACAGCGGCTTCACGCTGCGACTCCACATGTCAACGGCCTGAGAGCGGCGGTCGCCTAGACTGTCACGGACGGGCCCGAGCGTCCCCGGGCCGCAGGCGGACGTACGGGGCGGCCGGGATGTCGACCCCGAGACGGCCGGGCAGGGCCCGGGAACAGAGACCAGTGCCAAGCGTGGGGGTGAGAGATCTCGGTGGAGACCATCGGACCCATCGGACCTGAGACGGGTGGTCCGCTGAGCGCCGGCCCTCCCGCCAGAGGTCAGCGCCGCAGGCTCGCCCTCGTGGGAGTGCGCGGCGCCGTGGCCAAAGGCCGCGACTTCACCCGTGAGGCCCTACGGGACTGGGGCTGGGACGGGACCGAGACCTCCGAGGACACCCTGCTCCTCGTGTCCGAGCTGCTGACCAACGCGTCCCTGCACGCCGACGGCTGCCACGAGCTCGTCCTGACGTCCGGAGAAGCCTTGCGGATCGAGGTGTACGACGGCACGACGACTCTCCCGAAACCCCACCCGGCCCCACAGCGGGGTATCCCGGGCGGCCACGGCTTGTACATCGTCGAGCGCCTGTCCGATCGCTGGGGCTCGCACGCCCACGCTCACGGGAAGGCCGTGTGGGCGGAGATCGAGGCCGCCCGGCTGGTGTCCGGGAGGTCGACCGGTCCTTGACCCGGGACGGCCCCGGCAGGTCCGCTCCGGTGGTGCGCCCGGCGCTCTTCGTACGACCCGCCCCGTAGGCGAGGCGGGCCGTACCCGAGAGCTTCACCGCACGACGCGATGTGCAGGGGGCTCCTCGCGGACGGCGGCGAGGACGAACGCGTGTCCCGCCGGGTCGCTGAACCTGCGCAGCGTCGTACGGTTGTCCAGTCGGCTGCCGTCCTCCTCGGCCGACAACGGGCGCGCCCCGAGGCCCACTGCCTCCCGCTCGGCTTCGTCGAAGGAGTCCGCCGCCACCAGGATCCGCAGATGGGCCTGCTGGGAGTCCTCCGGTGCGGGCCAACTCGGCGGCGAGTGGTTCGGATCACGGCGGACCCCGAGGACCACACCGGAGCCGCCGGTGACGAGGAACAGCTCCCCGTCACCGGTCGCCGGACCGGACGCGGCCCCGAGCAGTTCGGCGTAGAACCGGGCCAAGGACTCGGGCTCGGCGCTGTCCAGGACGAGGACACTTGTCTTGGGTACGGTCATGACCCGCGTGTACCCCGCGCGTTCGTCCGTACGCACACCGTACGGACCCTGCCCGTCGGGGAGTCGGGTCACCGGCGGAAGTCGGGCGCCGTGCCTTCCGTTCCCGGGGCCGGTCCCAGCAGGACGCGCGGCAGGGCTGCGGGGTGCTTCTCCGCGAGCGAGGCGACGAGCTGTTCCCGTACCGCGCAGCGCAGCGTCCACAGCTCGTCGGCGTCCTTGGCCGTGACGATGGCCCGCACCACGATGGCGGACGGGGTCGTCTCGGTGACGGCGAGGTCCCAGCCGCGGCCGTCCCACTCCCGGCAGCTGTGCAGGATCTCCTGGACCTTCTCCCGCATCAGGCCGAGGGGTGCACCGTGGTCGCAGTGGAAGAAGACCGTACCGGTCATCTGGACGCCGCCGCGGGACCAGTTCTCGAAGGGGCCCGTCGTGAAGTAGGAGACGGGCATGGTGATCCGGCGTTCGTCCCAGGTGCGCACGGCGAGAAAGGTGAGGGTGATGTCCTCCACCACCTTGGGTACGGACCCGGCGCACGCGGGCCGGGTCGCGGGGGCCGGGTCGCGGGGGCCGGTGGCGTAGCGGGCTTACGCCGACTCGACGGCGGCGGAGGCCACCGCCACGATCAGCCAAGCCCCCGCCCCGATCAGGACGAGCGCGAGGATCCTGCCGAGAGCGGCCGCGTTGTCACGCACCGGCCCCCACGCGAGGTAACCGGTGGCCGCCCCTGAGCAGCGCGGCGAGCAGGACGATGCGCGCGGCGGGCCTGCAGCGCCGCAACAGGTTCCACAGGGGCGTTTCGGGATGTCGTGCACCGGCTCGGCGCAGCAGCAGGTCGCCGAGCCAGCCGGCCGCGACGGTCAGCAGGATCGAGCCCGACAGCACGGTCGGCAAGAGAAGGACGCTGTTCATGTCTCCCCAGCGGATGCAGGCGGCACGGACTTCCACGCGGCTGCCCCACGTGCGGGAGCTGACACACGCGGCGCGGGCACCACGGCCGTCCGTCCCGGCAGGACCGTGCCGCCCGGGCAGCGCATGGGGATCCACAGTGGGGGTAGCCGCGCCTGCAGATGTCCGACGGGGCCCGCGCCACGGGGTGGGGGCTCCCGACCACACGGAAGGGGTGCACATGTCGCACGTCGAGGAGTACGTCGAAGTCAACGTCCCCGTACGCACGGCCTACAACCAGTGGACGCAGTTCGAGGAGTTCCCCGCCTTCATGGAAGGGGTCCAGCGCATCGAGCAGCGCACGGACACGCTCACCCACTGGGTGACGAACGTGAACGGTGTGCAGCGGGAGTTCGACGCGCAGATCACCGAACAGCTCCCGGACCGGCGCGTCGCGTGGATGACGGTCGACGGCGAGGCCCGGCAGGCCGGACTCGTCACCTTCGAGCCGATCGACGCGACCACCACCAAAATCGTCCTCTACATGAACTGGGCCCCCGACGGTCTGGCCGAGGCAGCCGCCGACAAGCTCGGCTTCGTCAAGCGTCAGGTCTCGGGTGATCTCAAGCGGTTCAAGCTCTTCATCGAGTCGCGTGGGGTCGCCACGGGCGCCTGGCGCGGCGAGATCTGACCGCGATGGGCCACTGGGCGATGTCGCCCGGGACGAGGCGGTCCTCGCGGTCCGGGGTGGCGCTCGCGCGCACCGCCGCGCTCATCGAGGTACGGGCGGCGGGCCAGTCCCGCGGCTCGACGGGCAGGTACGGTCCGGCCGGTGCGGGCAAGTGGCCGCCGGGTGTGCCTCGCGGGGCACCGGAGAGGATCTCCTCGACGGCCTCGTCGAGGAACTGCCCCGGTACGGGGAATCGTTCGGCGGGCACGGCGGCCGGATGCGCGGCCGCGGTCTCGTCGTAGCAGTGCCGCAGGGTGAAGCTGCCGTAGCGCAGGTGGACCGGTCCGGCGCCCCAGCGCAGATCGCTGAGGATGTACGGACCGGTACGGCGCATCCTAGAACCAGCGGTCCGCGTCGCAGAAGGCTGCGTACCCCAGGCCAGGGGCGCATGCACGGGGCCCTGCCGGGCACGCGCACCGCATGACCGAAATCCCCCGCGGAGCGTCACGCAGAGGCCGTCCGCACGCCGTGGTCCTCGCGGCACGCACCCGCGCCGAGCTGCGGCGTACGGCCGTCGGTGTCTGGACCGACAACCTCGCCGACCAGGCGGCCGCCCTCACCTACTACGCCGTACTGGCGCTCCTGCCCGCGCTCGTCGTCTCGGTCTCCCTGGTGGGACTGCTCGGCGAGGCGACGAGGGGCCGGCTGATCACCGGGCTCACCTCCTACCCGCCCCCTCAGTCGGCGCGGGTACTGCGTGACGCCCTCGACGGCCTCGCGGCGGAGCAGTCCTCGATGTGGGCCGTTGTGATCAGCGGCGTGCTCGGTGCACTGTGGTCGGCGTGCAGCTACCTGGCGGTGTTCCGCCGCGCCCTGCACGCGATGCACGAGGTGCCCGATACACGGCCTCCGCTGCGCGCGGCCCACATCTTGGTCGTCAACGCCTCGGTACTGCTGGTGCTGTTCGTCGTCGGCGCCCTGGGGCTGGTCGTGTCCGGGCCGCCGGCCCGACGCGCCGCCCGGGCCGCCGGCGGGGCCGCTGCGGAGGGCATCACGCTCCTTCGCTGGCCCCTGCTGCTGATGGTGGTCATCCTCCTGGTCCTGATCCTCTTCCGCACCGGCCCGGACCAGAGCCGGGGCGCCCGGCGGGGCCTGCCCGGCGGGGTACTGGCAGCCCTGCTCTGGCTGGCCGCCTCGGGGCTCTTCACCCTGTACACGGAGCTGGACACCTACGGCCGGCTCTACGGCTCACTGACCGGCACCGTGGTCTTCCTGGTCTGGCTCTGGTTCGCCAACCTGGCCCTGCTCACCGGAGCCCGCTTCAACGCCGAACGGGCACGGGGGCCCGGCGCCCGCGCCTGAGCCGCAGCAGCCGGGAGGACTCGATCTCGGCCCAGACGACCTTGCCCGTGCCATGGGGGTAGCAGCCCCACCGGTCGGACAGCCGCTCCACGAGGTGCAGGCCGTGGCCGCCGGGGACGCCCGGCCGGCGTTCGGCCCCGGGGCGCGGCAGCGCCGTCACTCCGTCGAGCACGTCGATGCGCAGGGTCTCACCGGAGGTCAGCACGAGCTCTTCGCAACCGTGCGCGTGCAGGGCCGCGTTGGTCACCAGCTCGGAGACTACGAGCAATGCGTCCTCGGCACCCTCCCGGCCGTCCCACCCCCAGTCCCGCAGGGTCTGGCGGGTGAAGTCACGGCTCTTGCCGACCGCGCCCCGGACACTGCGCAGGGCGAGCCGGCGCCGCTGGCCCATGACCGGCCCGCGCACGCGCCGAGGATCGCCCTCGGCCGCTCCCTTCGTATTCACTGTCGCCTCACCTCGACCGTTGGCCCACGTGTTCGTCCGCGGCGGGCGGCTGCGTCCGCCGACCGCCCTGGCCGGACGTCCGGCGGGCGTCCTTCCCGGTCCCGCGTATGCCCGACCTGATCGCCCGGACACATGGACGCCGCCATCGGGGTGGACGGTCCGCGGAACCGCTGCACTGTCCGTGCCCTGGACCGTACGCCGGGCCGGGATTCTCCGCGGTGGGTTCCCGGCCACGAGGGTTCCCACGTGGAAGCAGCACCTGGAGCGGCCATGCGCTCCTCACCGTGTTCGGCCCGTCCTTCGGCACGATGCTGCAGAGCGGCGGCGAACGGGTCCGGGACCTGCCCCCGGCCCGCTGGTGGGCCCCGCTGATGTCACCCCCGTGAGGCGGGGGCCGTGCCGACCTTGGACCGCGGCCCGACGTGGGAAGGGGCCCGAACTCCACGAGTTCGGGCCCCTTCCCACGTACCAGGAGGTCAGACAATGCGGCCCCCGAACGGGCCGCCGACGGAGTAGTACGTGCCGAGCTCCGCACGGTAGTCGACGTCACCGAGGTGCTTCTCGCTATGGAACTCCGGGGCGTTCTCGATCTGTTCCCTGGTCCTGTCGACGTAGACCTTCTCCCGGTCGACGTCGATCTGGATCACCGTGCTCGCCGGGAGCAGGACCTCCTTGCCGAAGATCCACACTCCTGTGTCGACGACCAGGTAGGCGTCACCGACCTCGTAGGAGTGCTTGTCGACCTTGCCGATGTCGCCGTCGGTCGCCTCGACCTTGTAGCCGGTCAGATCGGTACCGGCCAGGTGACCGGCGGTCGACTTGTACGTCCACACGTGCTCTGTCACTCGGAAACAACTCCTTCGATCGGCAGGGGACGGCGAGGGCTTCCCTCCCGTTCCTCCCGCCCGGACTCGCCTGCCCCACCGTCGGAGCTTCATTCACCGGGGGCCCGTGCGCGCAGCGGGTCCGAGATCCGCCCGGCGCAGTGCCGGGACGCACCGACGGCACGGTCTCGCGCCTTGCGCGCCCGGCCGGGACGGGCCTGTACGGGTACATCCGCTGGTCGCCCACAGGCCTAGGATGAGGAACCTGAAAACGCCGGTACAGGTCCTGCCCGGGCCCAGCCCAAGAAGACCCCTTCCGTAGACACGCAGGCCCGCCTGCCGGGCCGAGACGGCCCGGTTCGCCCCAACCGCGGTGAAAAGGAAACCCTTGAATCGGTTCGCCCGGCTCGCCACCCGCGTACTCGCGGTCCCGCTGGGACTCGTATGCCTGGAGCCGGCCGGCGAAGCAGCAGGCGTGCTCCCCGAGTGCTGGCCGCCCGAAACGAGACCCGACCCGGCAGTACTGGAGTGCTGCCGCCGGGTCGCGGAGGACGGGCGACCACTGTTCCTGTCGCGGGCCGGCGACGGCACTGCGGCCTTCTCGTTCGCAGGCGTACCTCTGGTCGGGAGTTCCGGCGAGCTCCTCGGCGTCCTCGCCGTCATGGACGGCGACCTCCGGGTATGGAGCGAGGACGAGGTACAGGACCTGTCGGACCTGGCCGCCGCGTGCAGCGCCCAAGCCCGGATGCGGGTGCGCTCCGAGATCGGGCGCCAGGCCCGCGAAGCGGCCGAGGACGCGGCCGTCGCGGCCGAGGGGGAGACCACCCGGGTGCACGAGCTGCTCAACCGTTCGGAGCTGCTCCTGCAGGCCTCCGAGGACCTCGCGGACACCCGTGGCCTGGACGACGTACGCCAGCGGGTCGGAGACCTGGTCAGCGGGGACCTCAAGCCCGCCCGCGTCGATCTGCTCCTGGTCCGGCAGGGGATGCTCCACCCCGTCCTGAGTCCCGTCGACGGTGACGTGCCCCACGTGAGCGCTCCCGAGCAGTTCGCCCTCGGCTCGCCCTGGCCGGTCGCCCGAGCCGTGCGCGAGAACCGGATGGTCGTGGTCGCCGGGCCGCAGTCGGCCGCCGACACAGCGTCCGACACCGTGCGCGGCACCATGGCGAGCCCGGGATTCGACGCCCTGAACCTCCACACCGCCGCCTGCTTGCCCCTGCGCGGCACGCACGGCGTCCTCGGCGCCCTGGTCCTGGGGTGGGACACCCCGCACGAGATCGACTTGGACGAACGGGCGGTGCTGACCACGCTCGCCGGTTACACCGCCCAGGCGGTCGAACGCGCGCTCCACCTCGACGACCGCGTCACCGCAGCCAGCCAGCTCCAGCGGGCCATGCTCACCGACCTCCCCGACGCACCCGGTCTGGAACTGGCCGCCCTGTACCGGCCCGCCGCACGGGACGACATGGTCGGCGGTGACTGGTACGACGCGTACCCACTGCCTCGCGTGCCGGGCAGCGGCGCCACGGGTGCGCTGGCCCTCACCGTCGGCGACATCACCGGACACGACATGAGGGCTGCCGCCCTCATGGGACAGGTCCGCAGCATGTTGCGCCAGGCGGACCACGACCACCCCGGCGAGGGACCGGAACAGGCCCTCGGCGCCCTCGAGCGGGCCTGCCGGCGCCTGGACCTGCCGGCCAGCGGCACCGCCGTCCACGCCCACATCCGTCCGGAGGCGGAAGGTCACTGGCAGCTGAGGTGGAGCAACGCGGGCCATCCCTCCCCCCTCCTGCTCACCCCTGACGGCGCGGTCGAAAGCCTCACCCAGCACGACGTACTGCTGCACCACGCCCTGCCGCCCCGGCCCCGCACCTGCGGAAGCCGTTCACTTCCCCCTGGCAGCACGCTGCTGCTGTACACCGACGGGCTGGTGGAGGAACGGGGCGCGGACATCGACGAGAACGTCGAACGGCTCACCCAAGAGCTCGCGGCGGCCCCGCCGGGGATCCGGCTGCACGCGCTGCTGCGCTCGCTCCTGGACACCATCGGCCCGCGGGAAGCCCAGGACGACACCGTCCTGTTCGCGGTACGCGTCCCCGCGCCCTGAGCACCGGTGTCGGACCGGACGGCCTCGGCCAAGTGGTGGATCATCCGTCCAAGGGGCGGGCCGTGACCCCGTGAGCCGGTTCCTGACCGGCGCCGGTGGCCAGGACGCGCACTTCCGATCGGTCGCTGATCTCCGCCTGGATGATGCCCGTGGCGTCCTCGTAGACGGGGTGGCCTCCCGGCCCCGTCCGGTGTGTGACAGTCACCCGCACGACGTCCGGGCCGCCCTCGGCTCCGCCGGGGAACACCAATTCGTACGCTCGCCGTATCCCGTCCCCCGGCTCGTCCGCTACTGGATCCGCGGGCGGACGGGACGGTCCGTCGAGGTCATGCTGCGCACCTGCGGCTCCTTCTCCCATCACTCTCTCCGCTCTGCGCCAGTGCCGACGCGGGACAGTCGCAATGAGTCCTTCCCTTTCATCCTCCCCCTGCCGGACCGATGGTGCCGATCGCGGAACGACGGTATGCCGCCTTCGCCCGAGGCCCGGCGCCGGAAGTCGGCGGGGCGTACCTTCCCGCAGGAGCCGGTGGAAGAGACCTCCAGGGCCTCCAGCCGCAGACCTCTGACGTGCGGTGGCCGCACCTCGCGTTCGGGGCCACCGCCGCCTTCACTCTCCGTAACCACCGGGATTCCCCGGTTTCGGCCGGCGTGGGACGGGCAGCCGCCACGGAGGGACTCCGCTCAAGGCCGAGGAGGCCGTCATGGACGAACAAGGTGGTGCCGCAGGCGTACCCCCGCACGACGGGCACCGCACGACGCGGAGCGTGCGGCCCGCCCCGCGCCGCGGCGAAGAGCGAACGGCCGCGGCCGATACGGACGAGGCGAGCCGCCTCGACCGGCCCGCCCCCGAGCCGAACCCCACGACGGGGCGTCGGCGCTGGGCGGGCCCGAAGAGCCGCGAAGACGAGGAGAAGTGAAGCGCTCCGGAGAGCACGCTCCCCGGACCAGTCCGCCCGCCACTACGGCCGGCCCCACATGCAGGGCTCATCCTGGGCTGCCTGTGCGCCATTGACCACGAGCCACGGACGTGGGACCACGGCGAGCTGACCGACCTGGAGGATCTCGCCGCAGCCTGCTCCGCCGAGCTGCGCCTGCGCTTCCTGTCGGCACAGAGCCGGTCGGCACAGACCGTGCTGGAGACCGCGCGGGCCGCCGCCGAGCGCGCCCAGAGCGATGCCCAGCGCCTGGAGCACGAGGCCCAGGCCGGGCTGGACCACGCCGAGCTGCTGCTGAGGGCGTCGGAGGAGCTGGCCCAGACGTCAGGGCTGGAGGACGTACGGCGAAGGCTGCGGGACCTCTTCGTCGGCGCCGGCAAGCCGTCGTACGTCGGCCTGCAGGTCGCCGGCAAAGACGAGCTGCACCGGGTTCCCGACCCGGACATCGAGGACTCGGTGGAACACCAGGTCCTGACCATGCCGGTCATGGGCCAGATCCCCAGCATGCTGCGGCAGGCCCCCCTCGACCACCCCCGTACAGCCCGGCCCGTGCTCTGACCGCCCTCGAGGCAGCATGTTCGGTCCTGCCGGTCGAGGCCAGTGGCACACTGCTCCACGCACGCCTGGACCTCGCCGACGGCGGTCCCGACTGGACGCTGACCTGGTCGAACGCCGGCCACCGGCCGAACTGCTCCGTCGGATCAGCAGCAGGCCGGCCAACCCTGCTTCCGCGGACGACGTCGTCGTACTGGCCCTACGCGTTCCCTGACCGGGTGCAGCGCACCGGGGCAGCGGCGCGCACGCTCGATGTCCGTCTCCGTTCATCCTTCGACTCGGTGGCGGCGTGGGCGGCGCCCACCGGCTTGGTTCCCGGTGAACCACGCCGGCGCAGGTCATGGCGCCGTCATCCCCGTACGGCCGCCCGCACGTTCTCGACGCTGCCGCAGTCGGCGGCGAGCTGCCGCTCCCGCTCCCGGAGGAACGCCGCTCCGAGTTCGGCGCGCCGCTCGTCCGGGACGTTCTCCCTGGCATCGTTGAGGATGGTGCGCTCCTCCTCGTCGAGGTGGTGGGTGACCGCCTTGACCAGGTCTTCCAGGCGCGCGTCCCACGCGTCGGAACCCACCTCGGACACCTCCAGCAGCGCGAGCAGCGCGTCGTTGCCCTCGGCGTGCTCCTTGGTCCCGTGCTCGACCTCCGCGTTGTCCACGTCCTTGAACCTCTTCAGCGCGCCGTACACCTCGGCCTCCTCGGCCTCGCCGTGCGCGACGAGAAGCGCGGAGAACTTCGCGAGGGCGCCGGCCCGGTCCGCCTCCACGCTGCGCATGCGACGGAAGAGGTCCTCCATCGTGCGGTGGTCCTTGAGGATGACGGCGACGACGTCCTTGGTCTCCTGCTTGTCCGCGGCCATGCCAGGTCCTTTTCGCTCAGCTCAACTGTCGGGTTTCGCTTCGCATGGCGCCTGCTCGATGCCGGTCCGTTCAAACCCCGGGGCCCGGGCTGCACCCGTTCAGGTTTGCCCGCCACCCAGGGTGGCAGCCGCGTCGACAGACACGATGAGCCCCCGGACGGAGGCAGAAGATGTCAGCCAATGCACTGACAGCCGGCCCCGGTCAGCGTCGCCCTGGCGTCCCCCGCCGTGCGCGCCGGACGATCAGGACGCCGGCCAGCACTCCGGCGGCCGCGATCAACGCGGTGCGGTTGCTCCGTGCCGCGGCCCGAACCGCCTTGTCCCGCACGGAGTCGAGGCCCTTGCCCTTGCCCTTGTCCGCCGCGAACCGCCCCACGTGCGCGGCCGTAATCCGCAGCCGAGCGGTGGCCTGCCCGACCTGCCCCTTGACGCCGGCCATCCCGTCATGGGCCCGCGTTGCGGCGTCCACCTTGGAGGACAGCGCTCCGACCGTCCGTCCGAGCTCCTTCCGCGTGCGCTCGACCTGCCGAAGAAGTTCCTCTGCGGTGGGGAGGGACGTGCTGCCGTGTGACCCGTTCCTCGTCATCGAGGTGTCCTTTCCTTCGAATCCTTCTCCGCTTGCATGGGCTGTCTGCTGCGCGGATACCCGGTAACGGGCCGATAACGCGGCCGGGGACCGGGGATTCCGGCCGCTGACTCCCCGGCCCGTCTGAGGCAGGGTCAGCCTTGCTTGGCTCGGAGGAATCTCCTGAACCTTCGCGCTGCCGAAACCCCACCCCTGGCTCACGGACGACCTTCCCGGCACGGCCACCTCTTCGGGGTTGGTCAGGACGTCCGGCCCAGGCGGCGGTTGTCGAAGACGACGAGCTTCACCGGCAGCCATACGTCTTGATCGTCATGAAGTCGCCCGGCAGCATGCTCGGACCACCGTCTCCGCAGAAGGCCACGATCTGCCCCTCGGACACCCAGAGTTGGGCCCCGATGTCCTGAGGGCATGGCGTTGGCCCTGCAGCCGTTCGGGTACCACTCGCGGTAGGAATGTCGGTGCTCAGCATGAGGAGCACGTCGCCTCGATCCAGCGCGTGGGCACCGGCCGGGACTCCGATCAGACCGGTCCGGCCCACTTGGGAAGGCGTCGTCGTCCTCGAACGCTTCCTTCGCCGTGAGGGTGAGCGCCATGGGAGCGGCGAGAGGTTCGGCTGCACGGCGGCGGGGGCCGGGGCGCCGGGCCGGGCGACGAAGGCAACTGCGCGCGGCGTCAGCACACCGCCCCTGTGTCCCGAACTCCGGTCGACGAAGACCTTCCGCTCCCCCGGGTCGATGCTGACGACGGTGCTCGCCGGAAGCAGGACCTCCTTGCCGAAGACCCACACTCCTGTGTCGACGACCAGGTAGGCGGAACCGACCTCGTAGGAGTGCTTGTCGACCTTGCCGATGTCGCCGTCGGTCGCCTCCACCTTGCAGCCGGTCGGATCGGTACCGGCCAGGTGACCGGCGGTCGACTTGTAACTCCACACATGTTCAGTCACGCGAAAACGACTCTTCTGGTATTGGGAGGACGACAGGGAATTTCCTGCCATACGTCCTTTCTCCCTACGCCGCGAGGGGGAACTCAGATGCCGGACCGCCACCAGCGGTACCAGTGGCCGCTGCCGCCCTTGGGGCAGGCGACGAAACCGATCAGCTACAACACCAATACGGCGATGACGACCCACCACGCTACCCGGCGCACGCGTTTCCCTAGGACCGGGGCGCAGCGGGTGCTCCTCGCAGACGACGAGGGTCTCATCGGCGAGTACGGTCCACACCGCGTGCGGGGGACGCCGGATCAGCTGATGACGGATGGCCATCGAAGGAGTCCGCCTTCTGACGGGGGCGGGAGCCGCTTGCCGTCGGACCGCCGGCACGGAGCGGCCGGGGCGCGGCTGCCGGTCCTGCCGGCGGTCCAGCGCCCCGGCGTACCACCATGGCCACCGGTTACCAGTAGTGCCGTCGTCCGCCGACCGCGTGGCCGACCGAGCCGAGAATCCAGAGCACCGCGCCCACCACGAGCAGAATGATCCCGATGGTCCACAGGATGGAGATTCCGGTCAGGAATCCGATGAGCAGGAGGATGAGTCCGGCGAAAAGCATGATGTCCTCGTTCTCATGTCGGGAATTCGACGGAACGGTTGATCCGCCGGGGTGCTTCAGATCGCGTGTACCCGAGAATTCTGCCCCTAGCTGTCGATCGGCCCTGATCTTCTGCGGGTGATATCCACCCGCTCACCCGAGGTGCTTTCCGCGACCGGAACAGGACCGTACGGATTCACCGGCGTCCTCAACTACCCGATACACCTCGTGACGGCGGTCCACGTCCTGCTCCGCGCGCAGAAGCCCGTCGCGCAGTGGTTCGGCGGGCGGTCCGGCGACGGGGCGGCGCCGGTAGTCGTGGACCGCTTCGCCTGGTTCGTCAGCCGGGTACGAGGACACGCCGAAGGCGATGGGGACCACGTCGGCTTCCTGCTCGGGCCCGTGGATCAGGGCCCGCCCGGACGGCGGGGCGAGCGCCTGCTCCGGTTCAGCGAGACGCGTGACTCCCTCAGCTCCCGCCGCCGAGTGCGCGCCGCAGCTGTTCCTTGTTCATCTTCGAGCGGCCCTCGATGTTGCGGTGCTTGGCTTCTTGGTACAGCTGGTCGTACGTGCGGCCCTGGGCGCCGCTGTGCGACCGGTGGCCGCCGCGCTCGCCGGACGACAGGTCCTCCAGCGAGAGGCGGCTCGCCGTCCTTCAGTCCTCCGTGGCGGACGACATGGAGTCCCTCACATCGAGGACGGTGTCGGCTCCGGTGATCGCGAACAGGCTCCTGAGCTGGTGTCCGGGCGCGGCGATGCGCAGATCGGTGGCCTGGTGGATGTGCAGGAGCAGATTCAGGAGAGAGGAGTCTCCGAAGCTGATTCCGGAGGCGTCCAGGATCACGCGGCCGTGCGACCGGGCCGCCGCGGCGAGCGCGTCGGAAAGCGGCGCGACGGTACTCATGTCGATTTCGCCACGCACGGCGATCACACAGGTGTCGGCAGTCTCGTAGGAGACGGTCACTGACACATCGGCGGCCGACAGCTCTGGATCCTCAAGGGAAAGGTCATCGTCGCCATCGTCCATGGTCACGAGTATGCCTCCGCGCGGCGCAGCCGGCTCCGCACGGAAGCGCGACGACCCACCGCCTTCACTCGTGCGGGGCAGCCGCATCCCTCGCGGCTCCGGGCGGTACGGGAAGCCAGGGCCGCATCCGGTCGGCCAGGGCCAACGGGATGCGGCTGATGCCCGGCGCGTAGCCCGGAGCGGGGAAGCAATCCCCCAGCGTGCCCGTCGGAAGTCCGGGGCGGCCCGGGTCGCCGCTCGGCATCGGACCGGCTCGGGAGGCATACACCGCGAGGTCCCGGGCAGTCGCGGCCCGTCGGAAGAAACACCGCACGACCGAGAGGACTGACGATCATGAGCAAGGCGAAGGCCAAGGCCAAGCAGGTCAAAGGCAAGATCAAGGAAGCCGCCGGCGACGCGATGGACGACAAGAGCATGCAGGCGCGAGGCACTGCGGAACGTCTCACCGGCAAGGCGCAGGAGGCCGCGGCGAAGGCGGCGGACCACCTCAAGAGGTCCAAGAACTGAATCCCGCCTGTCGTCATCCCTTCCGCCCCCTGGGCCGTCGCCTTCACGCGACGGCCCAGGGGCCGTCGCGTTTGGCAGCCGGAGGCGCGAACCCCATCCGGGATCCCGTGCCTCGAGAGAGGGTCAGCCCGCCCCGTGAGCGGGTATATGTCGATCGGGAAGACGACGACGGTCCCCCGCTGCGCTCTTCGGCCGCAGCCCCATCCGTCGGAGGTTTCACATGTCACCCATTTCCCGCGACATTGCGGACCCCCTCCATACCGAGCTCCTCCCGGACCCGCTCGGTATCCCCGAGAACCCGGTCGCCGTGAGCACCACGGACGCCCGGACCCTGTCCACCGCGCTCTTCCGGCGCCTGGGCACCCTGGAGGAGGGCACCCCCGAGTACTCGTACGTGCGCAACACCCTGGTCGAGCTGAATCTCAGCCTGGTGAAGTACGCGGCCCGCCGCTACCGCGCGCGCAGGGAACCGCTGGAGGACATCATCCAGGTCGGTACGGTCGGCCTGATCAAGGCCATCAACCGGTTCGACGTGGAACGCGGGATCGAGTTCGCCACGTTCGCGATACCCACCATCAGCGGTGAGATCAAGCGGTTCTTCCGTGACACCAGCTGGTCGGTGAAGGTTCCCAGGCGTCTGCAGGAGCTACGTCTCGACATCGCCAAGACTTATGACGCCCTCGAACAGCGACAGGGCCGCCGACCGACCGAACACGAGCTGGCGCAATGCCTCGGAATCACCGACGCCGAACTGGACGAGGGCCTCCAGGCCTCCAACGGCTACACCGCAGGCTCTCTCGATGCACCCCTCGGCGGCGAGGACACGAAGGTGGCACCGCTGACAGACTCGCTCGGCACCGAGGACGAGGCGTACGACCGCATCGAGTGCCTGGAAACGCTCAAGCCCCTGCTGACAACGCTCAGCGACCGCGATCGGCAGATCTTGGCCCTGCGCTTCGGAGGGGAACTCACCCAGTCCGAGATCGGCGACCGGCTGGGCCTCTCCCAGATGCACGTCTCCCGGTTGCTCAACCGGATTATGCAACGGCTGAGGACGGGCCTCCTGGCCGACGACATCACCACGGACGACGCCGTCGCCTCGTAAGCGCGCGGGGCGGGTCTCGCCTGGACGGCAGGACACTCGCTCGTCCACTCCCTCCAGGTGCCGCGCTGTGCAAACAGGCGTTTGCCACCGCCTCGAACACCTCCGGTCCCACCCGGAAAGACGAAAGTAACGGGTCATACCGACACATCACGGCATGAACGACTGGTTCCCGGGCAGCAGCACGACAAAGACGTCGGTGTCGGAAGGGATCGTCATGACCAGCCGGGGCTCCCAGAACATGATGAGCCGCATGATCTCCGCGAGCTGCTTCGCACACCCCGCGTTCTTCTACCGTGGCGAGCACGAGTACGTGGCAGCTCTGGTGCCCTTCATCAGGGCCGGAGAAGAAGCGGGAGAGCCCGTCGCGGTAGCCGTACCGAACGCGAATCTTCAGCTGATCAGGGCGGAACTCCGCAACATGGACTCGAACCCCACGGGACCCGGTGTCCGATTCCTCGACATGACGCTGGCAGGGCGCAATCCGGGCCGGATCATCCCCAAAGTCCTGCTGGCCTTCGCCGACACCCACCGGTCCGGGCCCGTCCGTATCGTCGGTGAGCCCATCTGGCCGGGTCGTGCCCCTCGGGAGTACCCGGCGTGCGTCCAGCACGAAGCCTTGATCAACGCCGCCTTCCACGGTCGTGACGTGACCGTCCTGTGTCCGTACGACGCGGAACGGCTCCCTCCCGAGGCACTCGCCGACGCGCGGGTCACCCATCCGGCCGTCATCGAGGACGGCCGGGAGCAGGTCAGCAGCGTCTTCTCCCCCAGCCACGCTCTCGCACACTGCAACGAGCCGCTGCCGCACCCCGCCTACGCCGCCACCTTCGAGTTCGACGGAGGGCGTCTGCACGACGCACGCCTGTTCGCCGTCCGGATCGCCTCGCGGCTCGGCACGACCGACGAGAGCCGCGCGGCGCTTTCGCTGATCGTCGCCGAGCTGACGACGAACAGCGTCGTGCACGCAGGTGGGAGCGGAACCCTGCGGCTATGGGCCGAGGGAGATCAACTGGTGTGCGAAGTGCAAGACCTCGGGCTGCTGCGCGATCCGCTCGCCGGTCGCGTACCGCCTCCGGCCGAGCGGCCCGGAGGCCGCGGACTGCTCCTGGTCAACGAGTACGCCACGCTGGTCCGCATCCACACCGGCGCCACGGGCACGACGGTCCAGGTCCACCTCGACCTGCGGCCCGCCGTGCAACTGCCCTGACGCCCCGGCGGGGACCGCACACGCGGAGGCCGTCCCGCCTGCGGGCGCGGGTCCACACCAGGGCCGGCCCGGCCGGCAACATCGGCATCGGATAACAGGAACGCCACCTACCGGGCGCACAGCCGGTCAGGCGGACTACGCGCCACGACCTCCAGCGAGCCCAGCGGCGCGACACTCCCCCACCGCGGCCAGTAGCTCGCCGAGTCCGGCTCGGTCATCCGTCACGTCAGCCTCCAGGGGTTGCGGGCCCTCCCTCCCCGCAAGGGACTACCGATTCACAGCCGACGGCCGGCCCGCTTCGTACATCGACGTCACGTGCGGGAACGCCTCGGTGGTGACGGGAGTCCGCAACCCTGCCGACCGCTGCCAGGCCAACCCGGACCTCGCCACCCCCTGCCACCACCAGAGCGCACCGGGGCAGCCGGGTACCAAGGCCCTGGTCTCGTGGCCGTACCACCGGACCGGTGACAGTCCGGCCCCGGTCGACGAGACCACGTACGAGGAGACCGGAGCCGCCCATGGCCTGACCCACCGCCGCGACACCGACCAGTTGTTCACCGGTGCGCTGACCAAGCGGCTGATGCCCTACGGACCCGCGGGCCCCGGGGGGATCTACGTCGTCGACCGGGGCAGCAGGAACCTCCCCGTTCGCGACCGTTCCCGACGCGGGGGACGCCAAGCATTCGATCGACCTCACCCGCGACACCATGGAGATCAACAACGCGGTCGGCAAGGAGGGCCTCGGCGACCTCGACCTCGCAGAGGACGGCCGTACCCTCTACGCCGTCGGCCTCAAGTCGAAGAGCCTGTTCGTCTACGACACCGAGGGCGCAGGCCCGGACAAGCCGCCCTCCACGGCGAGGCAGGTCATCCCCATTCCCGATCTGGCTGTTCAGCAGCGTTGCCGTCGCCATCACGGTCGACGTGGCTCCGAAGCCGGTCCCGCGGCGGATCGGAGCTGTCCCGCTACACGGGTGCGCGCCTCGCCTTCCTTCCCTCCGCTTCAACTGAGATGGAGTACTCGGATCCCGAAGTCGCCTCAGCAGCCGAAATGGGGAACTGCAAGTGTGAAGGGGCCTGTGGGTCCTGTGGATACGGCACCAGGAACGTACGATCGAGCAATGTCTGACATGACCGAAACCACGCGCGGCTGGCTGACCACGGATGAGCTTGAAGTGGCCAGGGCCCAGATGCCGATCCTGTACGTGACGGCCGTTCCTGTGCGGGTGGACGAGAGCGGTGAAGTCACCAGCATCGGGCTGCTGCTGCGCATCGGTCCGGACGGAACGGTCAGCCGGACTCTCGTGTCCGGCCGCGTCCTGCACCACGAGCGGGTCCGTGACGCACTGCTGCGACATTTGGAGAAGGACCTCGGGCCGGTGGCTCTGCCCCGTATCCCCACCTCCCTCCAGCCCTTCACCGTCGCCGAGTACTTCCCCACCGCCGGCATCACCGCTTATCACGACCCCCGCCAACACGCGGTGTCGCTGGCCTACGTCGTTCCGGTGTCCGGCGACTGCCGGCCCAGGCAGGACGCGTTGGACCTGGTCTGGTTCAGTCCTCAAGAGGCCACCGACCTGGCCGTACAGAACGAGATGCCGGGCGGCCACGGCGTACTGCTGAAGCAGGCACTCGCGCACACAGGGCACACCTTCTGAGATGCAGGTCCTCGGCCGCACGAATCTCCGCCGAAACCCCGAGAGGAGCCAGCACACCGGCCTGATGAAAATCCGACTCTGCGGTGAATCCCGCCACCGGGCCGAGTGAGTTGCCCCGATATCCTCTTACGCAGGTCACGGGCCCGGCTACAACCCGGAGCGTGATCAACAATGTCGAAAGGTTCGACCAGCTCCGGGTCGCCGCCGAGCCCCGTATGCCCCCATGCGGGCCCGGCCCCGGTCGGAAGCGACCGGGGCCGGGCCCGCATGGGGTCGGTCAGCAATTGCGGATGGAGTAGACCGGCGTCCAGTCGTAGCCGGTCTGAGTGCCCGTGGGCTGGAACTTGGTCAGCTGCCCGCCGCCACTGCCGTAGAAGTACGACCAGACCCCGCCCGTCTGGTTGTCGAGGTACCACCCGTTGCCGTTCCAGTTGGAAACGGAGTACAGGCGGCAGGCGTTGAGGTAGAAGATCTTCCAGTCCGAGGTCGTCGGGTCCCAGACGAGGGTGCACAGGTTCCCGCTCGAGCAGCCGTACGTGCCGCTCGGCGGTACGTGCCCGCTGGGAGCCGACGGCGAGATGCCCGGAGACGCGGCCGCCACGAGCGACGTCGGCTGGGCGGCCGTCGCCGGCGCGGGCGGGGCGACCTGGACGCGGGCCGCTGCCGTGCTCTGCTCCGAGGGTGCGGCCGCCTGGGCCGACCCTGTGGTGAAGGCCGCCGCGAAAAGCATCGCGGAGACGCCGGCCATGCCGAGGATGGAACGCTTGACGCGCATCGTGAACCCCTTGTCAGAGCGGTGTGATGTGCCTCAAGACTCTCGAAGCGGCCTGCCGTGCGGTACCTCGCAGGTACGAGGTACCGCACGGGGTGGTCAGCAGTTCGGGACCCAGGCGTGGGAACGGGGGAGGTCAGCGCCCATGAGGTTCGTCCTGGTGTGCACCTTCACGCAGCCCAGCCGCTCACGCTCGTCGGCCTGCGCGTAGTAGAGGACGTCGACTTTGGCCGCCCCCTCCGTGAGGTCGAACCCGTTGTTGTAGACCGATCGCGGCGCGCGGCGCGCCGTCCATGGGCAGGGGCTCAAGGTGTCGGTCCAGTCGGCGTCTCCGTCGACCCAGGAGCACATCTCGCCCCGGCCGTCCTCTTCCGCGAAGAAGCAGACGGCCCCGCGCCGGCACCGGTCGTACCCCGCTGCCCCGGTACCTGCGAGGGGCAGCAGACCCGAGCCCCACACGGCTCCCAGGCCCGCGAGTGCGGCCGCCCCGGCCGCGATCAGCACGTGGCGGCGCCGTCGTGGACCGGGGGTGCGTGGTTTCGAGCCGTGTTCGGCACCGAGCGGTTCGGCACCGCGCGGCTCTGGGCTTCGCGGTACGGGGGTTTGCGGGACAGGGCTTCGCGGCTCCGGGTCCCGCGGGATTGGTGGTGCGTACGTCGGTTCGGCCCGGCCGGCGGCCGCCGCCTGCGCCCGGCACAACAGCGACGCCGCGGTGTGTCCGGCCCGGTCCTCGTGGCTCCGTGCCAGGCAGTCGCGGACGATGTCCCGCCAGGGTTCGGGAAGTTCCGGCGACAGACGGAGCTCCTCGTCGCCCCTGGCGTAGCGCAGGGCGCCGTCCCGGCGGGCGGCGGGCGTGCCGCCGGGCAGCGGCAGCGTGCCCGTCAGGACGACGTGGGCGAGTACGCCGAAGGCCCAGATGTCGGCCGTCGGACGAATCTTCATCCCGCGTTCGCCGACCTCCGACCAGAGCAGGTCCGGCGGGGTGTAGTCGGGCGTCGCGAAGGCCGGCGAATACGCATGGGTGCCCTCCAGTTCCGCCGCCATGTTGAAGTCGCCGAGCCGCGCCGAACCGTCGGGCATCAGCAGGACGTTCCCGGGCTTGAGGTCGCCGTGCACCCAACCCGCCCGGTGCAGTTGGTCGAGCCCCTCGCAGACCTGGGTGAGGAGGACGGGACCCGTAGGCGGCACGCCGCCGGCGAGCAGGGTGTCCAGGGACCCTTGCGCCTCCTCCAGGACGAGCACGGTGGCGCCGTCGAGTTCGGGACGGCTGGGGTCGTCAACCGTGAGCACCTCGTACATCCGGATCAGGCGGGGCGTGCGCACCCGGCGCAGCACCTCGGTCTCGCGATCGGCGAGCTCGCTCAGGTGGCGCAGTTGGCGTGGGGTGCGGGTGCCGGTCGGAAGGACTTTGAGCGCCGCCCGACCGGGCAGCTCGGGTTCGGGAACGGCGCGCAGGGCCGCGTACACGCTGCCGAAGGCGCCGGCGCCCAGCAGGCGGCCGGTGATCCAGGGCCCGACCCGGTAGCCCAGCGGGATCGTGAGGGCGCCTAAATGGCCCGCCCGCCCGGTCAACGTGCAGTACCTGTCGGGGAGGCCAAGGCCGGCAGGACGTGCAGGTCGTCCTCACCGACGAGGTCGAAGCGCAGGGCGAGCGAGACCAGGATCTCCTTCTTGCCGACCAGTCTCGGTCCCGGATCCACCGTGTCGGGGCCGGGCTTGAGGCGGAGCTTGACCGCGAGGTAGTCGATGTTCCACTGGACGGCGGCGCGGTTCGCGGCCGTCCAGTGCGGCTTCAGCCGTTCGACGACCTGCTCAACGGTGGGCAACGGTGCGTACGGTTGGCCGCGCAGCCGTGACTCGCAGAGCGCCGTGAGGACCAGGAAGTACCGGCTGGAGCGGTCGAGCGGGAACGGGAGTACGGTCGGCTCCCCGCCGGGCTCACCGGTCTCGTTCCGGTCGGCGTAGTCGTGGCGGGGTGCCCAGACGTCCAGGGTGAGCAGTTCGGAACCGGCCGGCAGGACGATCCGCGCGAACTCGAACGGGACGGGTGCGCCCAGTCTTCCGGGCGCGATCTTGATGTGTTCGCCGGCGCCCTCGGGGTTCTCCACCACGTAGGTCGACGAGCGGCTGAGGTTGCTGAGCGACCAGTACGTGCCGGTGGCGGCGATCTCGCCCGCCGAGCGCGAGACCCCGGCGTGCGGTACGCGCAGACAGCCGTCGCCCTCGTTCCCGCGGCCGAACCGAAGGGTCTGCCCCGGTGCCAGGTGGATCTGTGCGGCCGGGGACATGGTGGGCCCCGGAATCACGATGATGCTGTACACGCCGTTTCCTTCCCCCAGAGTGCCGGGGGAAGGTTAGCCAGCGGAATCAATCAATCCTGTAACGGCGGCGCGTTCTCAGCACTCGCCGCGCCATTGGAAGCTCTCGACGGTCCGGCCGCCGGCGGGCAGGTTCCCACGCCCCTCGCTCCAGCCGTAGTGCAGGCAGGCGCTGCCGCCCTCCCGGAAGTTGACCTGCACGTGGTCGTAACCGGGATCGGCCGTACCGTTGTTGAAGAAGGACTTGCGCAGACCGCAGGTGCTGTTGGGCTCGTTGCCGGCGGAGCGGCAGACCGTGCCGGTGCCGTCGGCGCCCGAGTAGAAGCACACATAGCCGGACGGGCAGTCCTGCCAAGCGGGCGGCGTGCCGTCGCAGTTGCGGCTGGTGACGCTCATCCAGTCCTTCGAGGGCCCGGTGTACTCGACGCCGTCGAAGTGGACGGGCACCCGGTTGCTCTCGTCGGTGAAGTCGCCGCCCGTGGCCAGGTAGCGCTGCTCGTAGTGCAGGTGGGCCCAGCCCGAGGCGCCCGAGGTGCCGATCCGGCCGATCCGGGTGGACGGCAGGACGGGGTCGCCCTTCTTCACGTAGGTCGCCGGGTCATCCTTCAGGTGGTAGTACGCCGTGAACCACCCGTTGCCGTGGCTGATCTGGATGGTGTTTCCAGAGCCGTTGTTCCAGTAGGTGGCGGACACCGTGCCGGCGGCCGACGCCTGGACGGGCAGGCCGTCCGATCCGGTGTTTCCCTCCACCACGATGTCCAGCGCGGGGTTGTGGGCCCAGGTGTGCATCTCCCATGTCGTACCGCACGGGAACGGCAGCTGGAACGCCGGCTTCGCCGCAGCGGTCGCGGCCCGGGCCACGGCCCCACCCTCGGTCGCGGCCGAGGCGGGCGCTCCCGCCAGTGCCAGTCCCGCCACGCACATCAGCACCACGGCCCGCAGTCTGCGTACATATCGCAGCATGTCTTCCCCTCACGGCTCACCCGGACGGCGCCCGGCCGGACGTTGCCCAGCGCCATGGTCGGGGGCGGGAGCCGATCACGACACCTCGCGGCTACGAGGGTGCGGGAGCCGTGCTCTGTACGTCGTCATTGCCCGGCGGAGGCGCGGCCCGTCACCGCTCCGGCGCCGCGACCCACATGGCGGAGCTGTCAGGCAGTCGGGCGCGGCGACGGCACATGTGCCACGACCGTCCCACTCCCCCGCCACAGCACACACTCCTTCCGCTACCTCGCCGCCGGCGCTAGGCGGTGGCTGCGTGAATGCCGAGGGCCAGGAAGGCCAGGGCCGTGAGTCTGGCGGCCGTGGCTTTGGCACGGGGGGTGTGGAGGAGGAGGGTGGCTCTGCGGATCAGAAGGGTCCAGGTGAGAAGCCAGAGGGTCATCAACAGGGCGTGGGCCGTGGCCAGGGTGAAGAGTTGGGCTGCCAGGGGGTGGGTGGGGGTGAGGAACTGGGGGGCCAAAGTGAGGTAGATCGAGGCGGCTTTGGGGTTGAGGACATTGCCCAGCAGCGCTTGGGCGTAGAGCGAGTTCAGGTGGGGTGGGCAGGGCCGGCGGTGTGGGGGCGGGGGCCGGGTGGCCGTACGCCAGGTCCAGACGCCGAGGGCGATGAGATAGGCCGCGCCGGCAAGCTTGACGGCGTTGAAGGCCTGGCTGGAGTGCATGACCAGAGCGGACAGGCCGGCCGTGGCGAGGGTCGCGTGCGCGTACAGGCCGGTGACCGTACCGAGGATGACGGGCAGTGCCCGGCGGCGGCCGACCTCCGTGGTGTGCCGCATGAGCAGGGCCAGGCTGGTGCCGGGGGTGGCGACCAAGGGCAGTACCGCCGTCACGAAGGCGAGTACGGCGTACGGCTGGATCATGGGCGGGGTCAGAGCACCACGCGGTAGTGCGTGGTCAGGCGTCCGTCGTCGCCCAGGATGTGGAAGGCGAGGCCCGGCGGCTGGTCGCGGTCGGCGGGCTCATCACCTTCCCAGGGCATGCGCAGGGTCCAGGTGACGGCCGGGCCGACGATCAGGGGCCGGCCTGCGAAGGTCGAGGCGGCCGCGGTGTGCGCATGTCCGGTGAGGACGGCTGCGACCCGGGGGTGTGCGTCGAGGAGCGCTGCGAGGCCGTCCGGCTCTTCGAGCCGGTAGGCGTCGGGCAGCGGGTGGTGGAGTCCGACCGGGGGCTGATGGAAGGCGATCAGCGCCGGTACGTCCCGTGGCAGGGCGCTCAGCTCGGCGTCGATCCACGCGAGAGTCTCGGAGTCGAGACGCCCCTCGTCCCGCCCGGGGATGGTGGAGTCGCACATCAGGACGGCCGTGCCGGCGATGAGGTGGATGCGGTTGACGGGGCGGTCGTCGGGTACCTCGCCGAGCAGGGCCTTGAGGTAGGCCGGGCGCGCGTCGTGGTTGCCGGGGCACGGGAGCACCGGGAAGGGGGCCGCCAGGATCCGCGCCGCCTCCTCGTACTCGGCCTCCGTGCCGTGGTCAGCGATGTCCCCGGTGACCAGGAGCGCGTCGACCGGGCGGGGCAGGGCCCGCAGGTGGTCCATGACGCGGGTCGCGCGCCGGGTCGCCCGCTCGCTGCCGTCCAAGTGCAGGTCACTGATCTGTGCGAGCAGCACCGCCATCTCGTTCCCTCCCTCAATGGTGGCCGTTGCGGCGGCCGCCGCCGGTCCGGGCCGGGGCGGCTCCCCTTCCGGACTCTAACGGTAATTCTCATTTTACCGTTAGAGACTCTAGACTGGGCGGAGAGTGTGATCAAGTGGGGCCGACGGACGGAGAGGAGACGCTGATGGAACGGTGGCTCGCACTGGAACTGGCGAGCACGATCCGCCATGACGGGGACGGCGGCGTCGCCGACGACCTCACGACGACGGACGGAACCGACGTCTGGATCCGCACACAGGCGGACGGCCTGGCGGGGCAGGTCGACGTCGGCGCGATCACGGCCGACGAGAGGCTCAGGGCCGAGATCGTCGAGCTGCGGCGTGCCGTGCGGGCGCTGTTCGCGTGGACGGTCAGGCCCGCGCCGCCCAGCCGGGCGGACGCACATCGACTGATGCCGGTCGACCAGGCTCTGGCCCATCTCAACGCCGTCGCCGCGCGCGAACCCGTCGCACCACAGCTGGATTGGCCCTCGGGCGACTCCCCCACGGCCCGGCTGCTGTCGGCGCAGAGCGATCCGGAGGTCCGGCTCGTCGCAGCCCTGGCCCGCGCCGCGATCGACTTCCTGAGCGGTCCGCACCGTGAGCGGCTGCGGTCGTGCACGGCTCCGCGCTGTGTGCGGTACTTCGTCAAGTCACACGGTCGGCAGGAATGGTGCAAGCCGTCCTGCGGCAACCGCGCCCGGGCCGCCCGCCACTACCGGCGCCAGACGGACCGCGCAACGGAGGCGGGGCGGACGGTCTCGGGGTAGACCGGCATACGGGGCCGGACGGGCCCGCGCTCTCGCGCCGAAGGCCGGTCGCGGGCAGGCACGGTGGCGTGGCCCACGACCGGTTCGGCGTACGTACCCGGCGTCCGGCGCGGGGACGTCGGTGCCAGGGTCTGTGTGATGTCGTGATCAGCTGCTGGGTGATGCGCTGTTCCCGGGGGGATCCGGTAGGACTGAGGAAGCCCTGCTCGGCAGGTCCCGGGGTGGGCTCACAAGCAGGATTCACCTCGGCGCGGACCGCCAGTGTCGTCCGCTTGCGCTGGTCCTGCCTGCCGGGCAGGCCGGGGACAGCCCGCAGTTCATCCCCGTGCTCGCGAAGGCAAGAGTCCACCTGCCGGTCGCGCAGCAACCGCGCCTACCTGTGAAAACGCGGAAATCGACAAGCTGAAAGCCTGGCGAGGAATCGCCACCCGCTACGACAGAACCCCAGGCAGCTGCCTCGTCGGCCTCCGCCTCCGCGCCGCCATGATCTGGATCGACGACCTCCTCAAAGCCGCCGACTGATCACGACATCACACACGCCCTAGAGGCTGAGAGTCCCCTCGGCCCCCGTGCGCCAGACCTCGGCGGCCAGGTCGGCGGCGCGGACGAGTTCACCCTTTTGGAAGGCCAGTTTGAACTTGCTGCGCGCGCAGCGGGCGAGGTTGATCCGGGCGCGCACCTGGAGGGCCGGCCGGTTCATGGAATTGCTGAGCGAGACCAGGGCGGCGAGGGTTTCGCGCTGCTCGTTGAAGTCGCCCTGCAGCTCGTGGTGACGGGCCAGCTGGGACAGTGCGCGCCAGCGGGTCAGGGGGTCGGCGTCGTCGGCCCGGGAGACGGCGTCCGCGAGTCTGCGGCCGGGCTCGGGGTCGATCTCACGGTCCGTCAGGGCACTGGCGGCGACGACGAGATCACCGAGGCGCTCGGCTTCAATGGGAGCAGACGGTTGGCTTCACACGTCGATGGTGCTTCGTGCATGTTCGACGAACTGGGTCCGCGGCGGGACAGGGCGAGCCCTTCGTATGTTGGGCCGCCCTGGGGTGCCGGGTGTGGCTTCTAGGACCTCTATCGAAAGCATTTTCTAGGAGATCGTCAGACTGCCCGGCTACGGTGCGGGCATGGTGAATTTCGTGCTGGTTGCAGGTGCACGGCTCGGGGCGTGGGCGTGGGGCGAAGTGGTGCCGCATCTGCGTGCGGCTGGCCACGGCGTCCATCCGTTGACGCTGTCCGGTCTTGCTGACAAGCGGGGTGTACCGGCGGGGCAAGCGACTCACGTGCAGGACATCGTTGCCGAGGTAGAACGCCAGGGTCTGCGTGACGTCGTCCTGGTGGGTCACAGCTACTCGGGCATCCCGGTCGGTCAGGCTGCGGAGCGGATCGGTGACCGACTGGCCCGCGTGGTATTCGTCGACTCAAGTGTTCCAACTGACGGTGAGTCGTTTGCCGCTGCCTGGCCGGACGGCGGGGCGGCAGTGGAGTCATCGATCGCCGAGAACGGAGGGTTTTGGCCGCTCGCGCCAGCTTCTCACTACGATGGCGAAGGTCTCACCGATGAGCAGATCGCACGCCTCGTGCATGGCTCGACGCCTCACCCAGGTGCCACGCTGACCGAGCCCGCTGTGCTGGAGGGGCCGCTCGGTGAACTTCCGGCGACATACATCCTGTGCGTGATGCCGGGGGCCGAGCCCGATGACACCGAGCCCGACGATGATGTGGCCGAGCTGCTGAACAGCAAGCGCTGGCGGCTGGCCAAGATGGACACCGGTCATTGGCCGATGTTCTCCCAGCCGCGCGAGCTGGCGCAGATTCTCCTCAATGCTGCCGTGGAGTGAGAGCACCTCCATGCCTGCGGGCTGGTTTTGAACGCGCTTGATGTGTGCTGATCACAGCCATTCGCCGATGGCAGCCATGAGGACGGTCGCCTCATAGCGGACCGCCATGGGCTTCGGCGCGGGACGGATGACCTTGTTGCGCAGGGTCATGGCATGGCCCGATCCATGTTTCAGCACGCCGCGAGTGCTGGGCGTGGACGACTTCGCGATCCGTCGCGGCCAGACCTACTCCGCCGTCTTGACCAGCGTCGAAGACCATCGCGTGGTCGATGTGCTCCCGATACGTGAAGCCGGGCCACTGGCCGTGTGGCTGGTCCGCCACCCCGGCGTGGAGATCATCTGCCGGGACCGGGCCTACGCCTACGCCTGGGGTGCCCGGCGCGGTGCCCCCGATGCCCTGCAGGTCGCTGACGGGTTCCATCTATGGCAGTGACGGGAACCTGTGGAATCGGCCAGTGTCGCTCTCTGCTCCCCGGCTGCTCAGGGTTTCGGCACCGGCGTCGCAGGCCGCTCGACACGGCAGATCCTGAACGCCGCCCAGATTGCTTGAACTCAAGGGGAGGCCAGGCTCGCGCGTGCTGCGGTCATGAAGGCGATCTTGTGTTCTTCAAGGTGCTCGTTGACCTCGATGTCGCCGATCTCTCGCCACACCGCCTGGTTGAGTGCCCGGCCGTACCTGTGCGCAGGAGCGTGCAGACCCGCGTCGCTGAGCAGCACGAGGTGCCGTTCAGCGATCCAGAGTTTGGTCATGGCAGCCGAAGCGGCACTGTTCCAGGCCTCGTCATCGCCCCACTCCTCGGGACGGCTGTAGGCCGCCCGTTCGGCATCCTGGGCGCAGGCGATGAAGTCTTTGATCGCGGTCATCTGCTCGGCCCGGCGCGCTTCGCCGGTGGCCGCTGCCTGGCGGCGTTCCTCCAGCCGTTCGGCGGAACGCTGGGTGGCGCGCTGGGAGAGCGCCGTGAGGCTACCGCCGAGGGCGACGCCTGCGAGTGAAAAGAGCGGTGCCCACACTTCCATCGCCATGCGGCGTCCCCCCTATGGCAAGCGCTTGTGCATCAGCGTGCACATGGTTTCGTACCGGCGCAGTGAGCCGTCCGGTGCTTGGACGTCCCAGGCCTCCGGTCGGCGGCCGTGGGTCAGGTAGCCCAGTCGCTCGTACAGGGCTCGGGCCCGTGGATTGCTCTCCTCCACCGCGAGCTCGGCCCTGTGTAGGCCGCGTGACCTGATGCGGTCCTCCGCGGCCCGGATGAGGACCGTGCCCAGACCGCATGACTGCAGGGCCGGGTGCACCCCGAGTTGCCACAGTGTGCCTGCGTCGGCCGTGACCTGGTAGTCGATGCCTCCGATCGCCACCGGTACATCGGCCGGTGTGCACACCGCCAGGTAGTCCACTTCTCCGGCTGCCGCGCGCTCCAGCTCCCGTTCCACCTTCACCAGATGGGCGGCCGAGCCGGACCACGTACAGGCCGGCAGATCAGTGGGCGTCAGGTCGCGGATGAGGACCGGCACGACAATCCCGGCCGCTCCGGTACGAGGAAGGCTCATGCGTCTATCCGATCATTCCCAGCAGGTTGCGGGCCATAGGTTTTGGCGTGCAGGCCTCCACATCGTGAAATTCGCAGCCGTCGCAGCCCTTCACAGCCTCGTCCACTTGGGGGATCAGGCCGAGCAACCTTGGGGCCGGTCCGAGTATGGGGTGGCCGTTTTCGTGAGGCGCCATCACCTCGACGTGCTCCTCGTGCACGGGCCCGAACTCCCCCGTCCTGTCGCGGAGTTTCACCTCAGCGCCTCGCTCGTACCAGCGCCGGGCCAGGGCGAGCAGCCGTTCTCGTTCGGCGTCGGGGAGCCGCTGGATCGCGCAACCACCCCGTCTTTTAACGACGTTCAGCACCCGATGCTGCCGCCGCATCCTCAACACCAGTCCTGAAATCGGGATGACCCACATCGACGATCGGGGCCTGGGCCGACTCAAGGTGGCCCGGCCGGCCGCCAGCGTTCGGACTGCCAAGAGGGGTTGAGCGGGTAGGCGCCGGTCCCTCCGTATGACTCCGGGCTCAGGCTGATCATCCGCTCTAGCGGCGGCAGTTCGGTGCGGGCGAGGGCTACCGGGACGCCCCACCCGTGGACGGGTCGGCGACCAGGCGGAAGATGTCGCGCGTCGGGTGCACGTCGACCGGGATCCCCGTACCGACTTCGATGATCTCCTCCCCGGCGACGAGGTGGCTCGTGGCGAACGGCGGCCGGCCCGGCACGCTGACCAGCATCCGGACTCTGGTGCAACGTTCGTCCTCGCCGCACCACACGCGTTGTGCGGACGTGACCCTGCCCGTGACGCGCACGCCGCCCGTGTCCAGGTCGCGCCACACGCGCTGCCCCCGCACGGTGTCGACGATGGCCAGGACCAGGACGACCACGGTGAAAGGGGTCCACACGAGGCCGGTCACAACGACGCCCAGCCTGTCGTCGTCGGGGACGTACCCGCCGATGCCGGCCAGCAGGATCACGGGACCGGCACACACGACCAGGAGCCCCAGCCCCGTCCAGACCGGCTGCTCGAAATAGCTCGGCGGACGATTCACCGGTCCTTCGGCCTCGGCTATTCCACCGCTCGTCACAGCGTGGCCCGCCCACCGCCGGGAAGGGAATCCGAAGCATCTCGCAAGCGTCCTGACACGGGCAGAGTCTAACGGACTTGATCCTGTCGACGCGGGGGAACCGGGAGCAGTGCGGGCCGATCGCGGCGGTGACTAGTGCTGTCTCGTGAGGTTGGTGCCGCTCGGCGGAACCGGTGGCGCCGGTCGGGAGAGCCTGCTGATAGAGCGCCACCAACACGCCGTGCACGGGCTCGTCCTCTGCATCTTCCTCGGCCCCGTCGACCAGTTGGGCGAGGGCCTCGCCGAGCTCTCTCGCCCTCGCGGGGCTGAGACGCAGGTGGCGTAGTGTCAGGTGGGTTTCGGCGGGAGAGCGGTCCAGCTCCTGGGCGACCGCGGCGAGCATCGCGGCGGTGCCTGCCGCTTGGGGTTCGGCGACGACCATGTGGCGTGCCGTGCGCTGGTAGTACTGCTCGGTGCCGCCGCGGACCTGGCGGGTCTCGGCGACGTGGACCAGCCCGGCTTCGCGGAGCTCTGCAGACAGGGGCGGGCCGCACGGAGTTCTCCAGCTCCTACACGGCACCGTGGACCAACGGCTCCGCCCGGGCTCTTCTCGGGCCCCGTCCCGGGCGGTCAGACTGGGGGCATGCGTATTCGGGGGGATGCACAGCCGCGTCTGGGGCCGTTCGCGGCCGGGCCGGTCGGGGGAATCGCGGCCGCTGCCGCGGTGGTGCTGATCGCGCTGTCGGGCCGATACGGCTTCCACCGCGATGAGCTGTACTTCCTGCTCGCGGGTCGCCACCTGGCCTGGGGCTATCCGGACCAGCCGCCGCTCACCCCGCTGCTGGCCCGGCTCGGCTCGGAGCTCTTCGGTGCCACTCCGACCGGGGTACGGATCCTGCCCGCGCTGCTCGCAGCGGCCTCGATCGTACTGACGGCGCTGATCGCCCGCGAGCTGGGAGCCGGGCGCGGCGGGCAGGTGATCGCGGCAGCGGCGGCGGCCTGCTCGGGCCATCTGCTGGGCAATGGCCACCTGCTCTCCACCGCGACGTTCGACCTGGCCTCCTGGCTGACGGTCATTCTGCTGACGCTCCGCCTGCTGCGCACCGGCGAGACCCGCTGGTGGCCACTGCTCGGCGCGGCGGTCGGGATCGCGCTCCTGAACAAGCTGCTGGTGCTCGGGCTCCTCGCGGCGCTGGCGGCCGGTGCCCTGACCGCAGCGCGGCGCGGCCTTCTCATGCCCCGGCCGCGCACCCTTGTCGGCCCGCTGACCGCGCTGCTCACCGCGCTCCCCTTCGCGCTGCCCGTGCTGTGGTGGCAAGCCGCGCACGGCTGGCCCGAGCTGACGGTCGCCCAGGGAATCAGCTCCGACGGCGGAGCGGGCGGGCGGCTGCTCGTCATCCCCATGCAGGTACTCCTGCTCTCCCCACTGCTGGCCCCCCTCTGGCTGACCGGGCTGAGCCGGCTGCTGCGCCGCCCGGAGCTGCGCTGGGCCCGACCCGTCGCGGTGGCCTGGGTGGTGCTCTGCCTCCTGGTGATGGTGGGCGGCGGCAAGGCCTATTACCCGATCCCGCTGCTGTACGCCCTCACGGCGGCCGGCTGCGAACCTTACGCCCACTGGCTGCGCGAGCACCGCGCCAAACTGGCCTGCGCACTGCTCGCAGCCCTCCTCACCAGTGCGCTGGCCGCCCTGCCGGTGCTACCGGCCTCGGCACTGGCCGTGCCGATGACCGTCGATCCCGATATCGGAGAAGAAGTCGGCTGGCCGGAGCTCGCACGCGCCACCGCCACCGGCTGGGCGGCAATCCCCGCCGACCAGCGGGCCACGGCCGTCCTACTGACCGCGAACTACGGCGAGGCCGGAGCCCTCGCACAGTACGGGCCCGCCCTCGGCCTGCCATCCCCGTACTCCGGCCACATGGGACTGCACGCCTGGGGCCCTCCACCGGCGACCGCCAACGGGCCAGTACTCCTCGTCCACCCAGCGCAATACCCCGACGTACAAGACCACTTCACGGACTGCCACACCGTCGCGCACGTCGACAACGGCCACGGCACAGCAAACCAGGAACAGCACGCAGCCGTAGTCCTGTGCGCGGGACCGGACCGGGCATGGGCGGAGCTCTGGCCCCTACTACGCCGGTACTGAACAGCCCGCCGAAATCCTCAGACGGACTCCGAAGGGACGACCATCGCCATGCCGGAGGGACCGTCACCCAGAACCAAATCGCCGCCCTGTGGCGCCTCGACGTCGCCCTGCGGGATAGGCCTCCCCCTCTGGAAGATGCTCTACGAGTCCACCGCCCGGGCCGATGAGATGCTCTGCCTCAACGTCGAAGACCCCACCCCGGCGGACAAGTGCGGGAAGATCAGCACGGGTCCGTCCGCCGCCGAACCGGGCGCCCCTCTCCACGGATGCGCTGCACCAAGCCGCCACCCTGGACGGTGACACCGAGAAGGAACTGGTGGAGTCGGTGACCACTGAACCCCCGCTGAGCACGGCCCGTCTGGCCGTCGCCACCGCCTTCGCCGCCCTGGAAGACTTGGACGACCGTCCGAAAGAGGTCTTCGCCCTGTGCAACGCACTGTCCAGAGCCATCCCCCGGCTCAAGGTCGACGCGAATGCGTCGTACTCGCGTAGCTGACCGCCGCGCTCGCGGTTCTGCGGTTCTGCGGTTCTGGCGGAGTGCGACGACCATGGCGAGGTCACGAGCACCGGTTCGGGGGCGGACTCCGTGCAGTGGCGTGCCGATCAGCGGGCCCTCATCGACAGCGGCCGCTGGGACCTCGCGATGAGGATGGACATCAACGAAATCCGTGACCTGTACGGCGACAAGTACGACACCCACATCGCGGACATGGTCGAGAGCCTGAAGGTCAACAAGAAGATCCAGGCCATGCTGACCAGAACTGGCTGGTCGACAGAGTACGACGTCCTCAAACAGATCGACCGGAGAACATGATGGACCTGTTCCTCGACCCGCCGAACGGTGTGCACCCCCTGCGTCTGGGCATGGACTTCGACGAGGCGATGACCGCCGTGGCCCCCTGGGGCGAGCCGCGGGTCATCGGACCGCGCCCGGGCCGACCCAAACGGCGTGCCATGGGGTCCTTCGACGGGGTGGGCTACACCGCCTTCTTCGACGAGGACGGCTGCCTCAACGCGTTCGAACTGTGGTGGCCGGGCGAAGGGAAGCACACGACCACCCGGGTTCTGTTCGACGGCCACGACGTGTTCACCGACCCGGCCGAGGAGATCCTCCAGCGGGTGCGTGAGCGCGGCTGGACCGTGACGGCCCCGGATACCGAGAGCCTGGTCGTGCCCGGCGTCTCGCTCGGATTCACCCGCCAGACCTCACAAGAAGTCCCCCTCGACGCCGACGGGCTCCCCCTCTCCTTCACCTCCGTACTCGTCGCGGGCACGGACTACTACGACTTCCTCACCACCCCCTGAGCCATAACGCCGGGAGCACCAGCAAGGCGATGAGGAAGGCCGGTCAGCGGACGGACTGTCCGCAGACCGCTCCGATGCTCGCCATGGCCACGAGAACGATTCCGGCGCCTGTAGACCTCGACGCGGCGTGGCGCTACGAGCGGCGCCGCGACCTGGGTCGGCACCAAGCTCCACTAGGACCTGGCTGTCGATGAGAACGAGCGCCAGCCCACGGGCGTCATGGGCCGGCCCGTGCGCAGTGCGGGCGGCGATGAGTTCCAGGGAACGGGCGGCTTTCAGGGCGGCTGTCTACCGAACGTGACCGTCCCGTGACAACATCCGGGCCGCGAGGGCGGCGCCGACGGCGGTCCGGACCGGCTTCCCCATTTGCCAGCTGAAGGCGCCGGCGCCGGTGTGTGCTAGACAGGCAGTAATCAAAGGGGCATTTTGCAGCAGCTCAAGCTCGGAATCATGTCGCAGACCCGCAAAGAGAACGAGTACCGTCTGCCGATCCACCCAGCGCACTTCGAACGCATCGACGCCGACCTTCAGCCCAGCATCTATCTGCAGACCGGTTACGGCGATCACTTCGGTGTTTCGGACGGACAGCTTGCTCCGTGGGTTGCCGGTTTCCGCTCACGCGAGGAACTGATCACAGAGTGTGACGTCATCCTGCTGGCCAAACCGCTGCACGAAGATCTGGAGGACCTGCGAGAGGGGCAGGTGCTGTGGGGGTGGCCGCACTGCGTGCAGGACGAGAAGGTCACGCAGGCCGCCATCGACCGCAGACTCACGGTGATCGCCTTCGAGGCGATGAACCACTGGACCCGGGACGGGGGATTCAGTCTGCACGTCTTCCACAAGAACAACGAGCTGGCCGGCTACTCGTCGGTGCTGCACGCCATGCAGCTGACCGGGGCCACCGGTGACTACGGGCGCCGGCGGCGTGCGGTAGTGATCGGCTTCGGCGCCACCGCCCGCGGCGCGGTCACCGCACTCAGTGCACTGGGCGTTCACGATGTGGATGTGCTGACTGCCCGCGGCATCGCCGCCGTCAGCTCACCCATCCACTCGGCACGGATCGTGCACTTCGACCACGACGAGGCCGACGACACCCTCGACCCGCGGCGCAGCATCGTGGTCACCGAGGACGGCCCGGAGCCGCTGGCCGACTTCCTCGCCGGGCACGACATCATCGTCAACTGCGTTCTCCAGGACACCGCGGCGCCGCTGATGTTCCTGATAGAGGAGGACCTGCCGAAGCTCGCGCCCGGCACCCTCGTCATCGACGTCTCCTGCGATGAGGGCATGGGTTTCGCCTGGGCTCGGGCCACCACCTTCAACGCGCCGATGTTCACCGTCGGTGACCACGTCCACTACTACGCAGTGGACCACAGCCCCTCCTATCTATGGGATGCAGCCACCTGGGAGAACAGCGAGGCGCTGATTCCGTTCCTGCGGTCGGTCCTCGAAGGGCCGGCCGGCTGGGACGGCGACCACACCATTCGCCGAGCTATCGAGATCCGCGGCGGCGCCGTCCAGAACCCGGCAGTCCTGGCCTTTCAGCAGCGCGCCGCACAGTACCCGCACGCGCTGCTCTGAACCGATGCCACCTGGTCGACGGCATACCCACACCGGGTTCACCGTCGACCAGAAGCCCCTGTGAGGGCGACGTGGAATCCTGCGCCGGCTCCGCGGTGAGGTGCCCACCGAAGAGGTCGGGTGGTCAACGGACTGGCCGAGCCGCCTTTCCGGCCCCCGGGAGATGCGCCGACGGGATCTCGTGACGTGCGGTGAGAACCTGATGGGGATGCGCGAGCGGACCGACTGCGGCTTGCTGGACAACCACCCACGATGTCGCGGAGGACGTGGACACGCCGCGGTGCGTCAATGCTGCCAGGACGGCCGGACGCGGAGCAGCTCGGTCCGCAGCACGGGTGCGCCGTCGACCGGTGTCGGGTCCTCCGCGGTCGGTTCGATGCCTCCGGCGGCGACTCTGTCGAGTGTCGTCAGGCCGTCGGCGCCGACTGTGCCGAACACCGTGTAGTTCGGTCGCAGCGCGGAATCGCCGTAAACGACGAAGAACTGTGAACCGTTCGTGTCCGGACCGGCGTTGGCCATCGCCAGCAGGCCGCGCCCATAGAGGCGGCGCGCGCCGGTCGGATCGGTCGGTGCCGGCGGCAGGTCCACCGGCAGCTCGTCCTTGTACTTGTACCCGGGCCCGCCCTCACCGGTAGCGGTCGGGTCGCCGCACTGCAGGACCTTCAGCGTCGGGTACGCCGTCAGACGGTGGCACACCGTACGGTCGTAGAACCCATGCCGTGCCAGGTGCAGGAAACTCTGGACCGTGCACGGCGCCTTGGCCCGGTCCAAGTGCAGCGGGAGCGGGCCCTGGCTGGTCGGAACAGCCATATCAACCGTGCCACGACTGGGGGTGCGCCGCGGGTCGGGCGGCAGCGGAACAGAGCGTGCCGGCGGCTCGTCCGGGGTCTGTGTGTACTGGCAAGGGCCGTGCGTCGTGCGCGGCGGAGCGCCGTCGGAAGCGGTGGCGACACTCCCCCCGGACACGACTAACGCCACGGCCGCCAATGCGCTGGTCAGTGCTCGTTTCATCTCGCACGCCCTCCCGATGATCGCCAAGTCCCGAAGCGGTCGCAGTCTAGGGCGTGGGTTTGGTCCGCGGGAATAGCTGACGGCAGGAGGCTGGATCGGCCGACCCAGAGGTCCTCGCCCTCCAGCTGACGCCCCTCCTCGACGGAGCCAACGGCGCTGCAGGCGTCGGCCGCACCACAGGCTCCCAACGGCCCTCACGCGCCTCCGCCAGCCACTTCCACACCGTCCGAACCATCACACTGGCAGCCTCCGCCATCACCCGCACAGGCAACGAGGACAGCTCGCAGCAGTGCGCAGCTTGTCACCCGAGCGGTGGGAGGCGAGGACGTCCGCAATGGCCAACCGGCGGCGACTGTGAAAATCGCTGTCCGATCATCGGAGCACGGTGATAGACATCCGGCGTGGAAAAGAATCTTGAGTTCCCTGACCTGTTGCGACTGATCGATGAACGGTCGACCGCCTTCCGCGCCGTGGTCGCCGCCGCGCCCGGTCTCGACGCGCAGGTGCCGACCTGCCCCGGGTGGACGCTGTTCGATCTGGTGAAGCACCTGGGTGGGGGAGACCGTTTCTGGGCCGCCATCGTCGGCGCGGGGTCTGCCGACGCTCCCCCGGCCGAGGCCGTCGCCGCGCGCGCCGCGCTGGAAGTGCCGCAGGAGCGTGAGGCCCTGCTGGCCTGGCTGGAGGCGTCGACGCAGCTTCTGCTGGACGCCCTGCGCGCGGCGGGACCGGAGAGCGGTTGCTGGACGTGGTGGCCCGCGTCGCAGTCACCGCAGACCGCCGGCGGCACCGCCCGGCACCGGGTCCAGGAGACCGCGGTGCACACCTACGACGCGCAGCTCGCCGGGGGCGCCTCGCAGCCGCTGCCGGTCGAGCTGGCACTCGACGGTGTGGAGGAGTTCCTGTTCACCGTCTGCGCAACGCCGAGTGCCTGGCCGCACAAGCCCACGGCCTTCGACTTCCACGCCGCCGAGGGCCGCTCCTGGCGCCTCACCGTCGACGGCGACGGCGCACGCATCACCCGTATCCCCACGCCCACCGCCGCGATCGGCGAAGACTCGGACGCAGCCGGCGCCTCCGTCCACGGCACGGCCAGTGAGCTGGTCCTCTACCTGTACGACCGGATCCAGGCCGACTCCTTGCACGTTGACGGAGACGCAGGGCTGCTCGACCTGCTCCGCGCCTGGGAGCCGGAGGAGAAGTAGGGCGTAGCGGGGCGGTTGGCCGCGCCTCGAGCCGGTAGGACACGGCTCTTCGCCAGGTTCGTCAGTCGCGGCAGGCGGAACTCCCTCATGGTTGGCGGCGGCAAGGCTCGAGGGCAGCCCGAGAGCCTGCTGCGTGATGGGCAACTCGTCTGCGGGCTGGGGAGCGAGGCTTGTTCGACCGGTAAGCGCCCATCCGCCTGCGGTGGTTCAACTACCCCGGCCATCTCCTGGTGAAAGGCTGGGTGAAACCTCGTAGGGGCGTCACGTGACGCCCCGTGGCCTTGGCTCGCTTGTGGGAAGCGGCCGATGGCCCGGAGCTTCAGGGCCCGCTGAAGCCGTTGAGGTGGTCGTTGGCCGCGGCTGCGTTCTCGGCGCTCACGTCGTTGCGCCCATGCCGCGAGCGGCCCCCCTCGGGGTCCATGTTCCCCTCATCTGTTCACCTGGCTCAACCGTCCCCCTGCCGAGCCGGCACGGCACGGCATCGAGTACGCCGAGCACGCCGCTGGCTTTCCGGCTCTCCTCGTGTCCCATCAGGCGCGCCTGCACGCGTTCCACGGCCTGCAGCCGGGCGGATCCGTGACCGCCTGGACGCGGCTCGCGCATCGGCGGTAGTCCGGCCCCTAGCGGAGTTTCGTCACGCAGGTGACTGGTTTCGTGACGCGCGTGCGCTGTTGTCCTCCGGCAGTGCTGCCCTCGGGGATTTGCGTATGCGGTAGGCGCTGGAGCGGCATTTGGGGGAGCAATAGCGGGCTGGTCGGCCGGTGGATCCTGGGGTCCGTGCGGGCAGGCTCGCACCGCAGGCCGGGCACGAGGGTGCGGGGCCGGGCCGGGCGGTGTCCGGGGCGACTTCCATAGCGGGGGCGTGGGCAGGCGGTGGCGGGGATGCCGAATGGTGGGTGAGTCCTTGTCGTTCGGCGATGACTCCTGCTTCGAAGCGGCTGCGAGCGCCGAGGGTCTCGAGAAGTTCGGAGACGTGCCGGCGGCAGGTACGCAGGGAGATACCGAGGCGGCGGGCGATGGTGTCGTCCTTGATGCCTTTGGCGAGCATGACGAGGATCGTCTGCTTCATGGCCTGGGAGACGCCATGTGCGGCGTGGGGGCCGGTGGCGTAAGGGGTGGCATGGGCCCAGTCGCGTTCGAAGACGTCCAGGAGGTAGGAGAGGAGGTCGGGTTCGCGGATGATCAGGGCGCCGCCGGAGCGGGCCGGGAGCAGGGCCAGGACCTGGTCCACGATGATCATCTGGGGCAGTACCTCGGGCAGGGTGCGGATCTGGGCGCCTGCAGCGACGAGGTCTTCGGCGTGGGTGCGGGTGGGCTGGTCGAAGCGGGTGGCGTGCTGGTAGAGGCTGCGCATGGTGATGCCGCGCTGGAGGAGGGCGAGGTCGCGGGGAAGTGCTTCGCGCAGTGCGGCGGGCGGGAAGGCTCCGCCGTCCTTGGAGACCAGGACCTCGCTGCGGCAGGAGTCGATGACCTGGGTGAGCAGGGTGCGGACCGCGAACTTGTCGGGTAGGTGGTCGATGGTGCCCTGCGGGAAGGCGTGCTGGCGGGCCTGGAGGTAGACGGGCATGAGGGCCGCGAGCCCGTCGTGCTGTTCCTGGATCTGACGGCGCTGGGTACGCAGGGATTCCTCTTGGGCGCGGAGGGCGGCGTCGCGGTCGGAGAGCAGTTGGCCGGCCGCGGCCTGGGGGCTCACCGGCTGCCAGCGCACGCCGGGATCTCCCGTGGTGGCGGGGACTTGTTGGAGGAGACAGGCGTCGAGGAGGGAGTCCAGCGCCCGGTGGCTCTCGTCCTCGCTGATTCCGGTCTCGGCGGCAGCCCTCGACAGGGCGGCGGGGGTGAGGCTCTCGTGGACAACGGTCCAGCGGTAGAGCAGTACCGCCGCGCTGCCCAGTTCGGGTATGCCCCTTGCCACGCTGTCACCTGGTGTTCCGTCCATCGGACCCCTCCTAAAAGTGCATGGCACACAGATGATGCCCCGCGGGGGTGCCACGGGCGACGCCGGGTCGGCACAGTGGTGATCACAGCCGGAACACGCGGCTGGCGAGCCGAGCACGACACCGGCGGACTGACCACTGCCGGGCGACACAGCAGGAGTTGACGCACATGCGGGGAAACACGAGCCGGGCCCTGGTGGCCCTCGTACTGGCCGCGGGCATCGGATGGGGCGGCGCCGCCACCTCCGCCTCCGCCGCTTCGGAGGTGCCCGGCGCCGGGCACCGCGTCAGTGCTGACGCGAAACTTCCCCGGTGGCTCGACCCCGGCAAGGACTGCCCCGTGACGACCGCGTGGGGCGACGAGAACTGCCCGCCCCGGCAGTACTAGCGCCTGTGTGATGTCGTGAGCGGTTTTGAATGATCTGGATCGACGACTTACTCGAGACCACTGAATGATCACGACATCGCGCAGGCCCTGACGCGGTGCGGTCCGCCTCGTTGGTGGACCGTCAGCGGCCCCTGACACAGTCCCCCATCTCATCTACTGCCCAGGAAAGGCGCCGACCTTGCCACGCCCCGACGTTCTTCACCCACGCACCAGGACGCTCGCCACGCTGATGGCGATGGCCGCGCTCGTCGGCTTGCTGATCGGCCTGCCGGCATCGCCGGCCGCCGCGGACACGCCCAACGCCCACACCATCGCGACGTACAACTCGCAAGGCGCCCGCTGGTCGGACGTCCGGCAGCTCAGCAACGACAACGACATCGTCGCCGTCCAGGAGGCGGGGTCGGAACCGAGTCTGTACGGCATGGTGCTCCAGCAGTCCTACAACCGCGGCGGCTACACCGTCCACCTGTATCGCTGGGGCAGCCGCTTCGTGTACTGGATGAGTCCGCTGGGAGACACCCGGGTCAACCTCGCCATGGTCACGCACACCATGGCCCACGAGGTCTACGTCGCCCCGCCCGGCCGGGCCGGCGCCCGCCCCGCGATGGGGCTGCGCTTCGACGACGACATCTACTACAACGTGCACGCGGCGGCTACAGGAGCGCACAACGAAGCGCAGGAGCTGGTACGCCAGGTCCGCAACCAGGCGACCTCGGCGGGCCGCTCGTGGACCGTCATGGGCGACTTCAACCGTGACCCGGACCAGGGCATGCACACCCTCGCCGCGGGTCTGGGCGCCCAGGTTTACCACACCGGCGATGCGACCCAGCAGAGCGGCGGCGAACTCGACTACATGATCTCGTCGCGCCCGCTGGCGAACTACCGCGGGGTACGCATGGGCGGCCGCGGCTCCGACCACTACCCGGTCTACTTCCGCACGCAGATGGTGGCGAACGGGTCCGTGGTCGAGCTGACCAGCGACAGCGACCACGAGAAGTACCTCACGTTCGAACGCGGGAGCAACGCCAACGGCACGCACCTGGTCAGCGACACCTGGAACCCCAGCAAATCCCAGTGGAAGCTGCGCAGCGTTCCCGGTGCCGGCAGGTTCGACTTCAACTTCGTCAACAGGTCGACCGGCAAGTGCATCGACGTCGACAACGGCCGCTTCGCGAAGATGGGAGACGGCCTCAACGAATGGGACTGCGAGGGCCAGACCTCCCAGGTCTTCAGCATCTACTACTGGGGCGAGGAGCCGGGGACCTGGCTGATCAAGCAGAAGAACACCGACTTGTGCCTGAACACCACGGGCGCCAAACCCAGGGTCATCTCGCTGTGGACGTGCGCTGACGGCACCCCCAGCCAGCGCTTCCTGCCGCACTTCTACGGCTAGGTCGTCCCTTCCAGGATCGGCCGTCGCCGGGTCAGGCCGAATCCCGGATGACCAGCCGCGGCTCGAACAGCACCGCCGTGGCGGCTTCCACCGCGGTCCCGACCGCCACGGGAGCCGCCACGGCGTCGAGCAACAGCCGGACCATCTCCGCCGCCATGCCCTCCACCGGCTGGCGTACGGTTGTCAGCCGCGGGCGGCAGGACCGGGCGGCGCTGGAGTCGTCGAAGCCGACGGCGGCCACGCGTGATCGACGGCCGCAAGCGGACGCACGACGAGCTGCTGTTCTGCTACCTGCTGTTCCTCGCCGGCCTGGACACGACGGCCTGGGCCATTCGGTCCAGCCTGTGGTATCTCGCCCAGCACCCGAAGCCCAGGCCCGGTTGCGGGAGCACCCCGATGAGATACCGGCGGAGGAGGAGTTCCTGCGCACGCTGTCTCCCGTACAGGCGATGGCGCGCACCTGCGTCCAGGACACCGAAGTGGCCGGCCAGAAGATCAAGGCCGGTGACCGGGTCGTGCTCGTCTTCGGAGCCGGCAACCGTGACCCGGAGGCCTACGACGACCCCGACGACATCGTCCTGGATCGCCGGGACACCCGGCACCTCGCGTTCGGCGTCGGCCTCCACCGGTGTGCCGCTTCCAACCTCGGGCGGCGGGAACTGGTCGTCGCCCTGCAGGAGTTCCTCGCCGCCGTGCCGGACTTCTCCCGCACCGACCCGACCGAGCCCTGGCACGGTCCGGGCCCGCTCACCCCCCGGATCGGGCGGTGAGTGCGATCTACCGGATCCGGATCGACTCCCGGCAATGCCAGGGACACGCGCACTGTCTCACCTTTCTCCCGGAGACCGTCGACTTCGACGACGAGGGCTACGCCTACGTCCCCGAGGCGGAGAGCCGCCGTGCCGAGATGACCGACGCTCTGCGGCAGGCGGTGGCGAACTGCCCCGAGCGGGCCTTCCAGGTGGTGGAGGAATGAACATGAACAGAACTACCGTCGGCCCAGGGCCGCCCATGTCCACAACCACAACCAGCGCACTGATCGCAGCCCGCTCGAAACGCTGGCCGTGCTGCTGGTCGCGTTCGTGATCGTCGTCGCGGCCGAGTCGTACGGAGAGGCCGGCGACGCCGTGGGCGCGGCGGCGCACGGGGTGGACCAGCTGTACGAGGTGGCGGACTACGCGCCCGAACCCCAACGCGAGCGGATGCAGGGAGCCGCGGTCTGCTACTCCCGCGCGATCATGACGTACGAGTGGCCCTTGATGGAGACGACGGGGGCCAAAGCCCCCCAAGCGTCCGTCTTGTCCACCGACTTCCGCAGGCGCTTCAAGGAGCTGGCCCACAAGGACAACAGCAGTTTCGCGTGCCTGCCACCTCTACCTCGGTGACCGGCCGGCCCGGCCAACACCCCTTCACGAACCAACGCGAAGGAGGACTACCGCGCATCGAAGGCAACCCATGTGTTCCCCGGCAGCTCGGGCTTCCCAGGCACCGGTCGCCGCTCCTCGGTCCAGGCCTCGCCCGCGACTTCGGAAGCGACGCGACGCCAGAAGCGTGCCGCGCCCGCGTTCTCCTCCTGAAAAGCGATCTCCCATCGGCCGGGGTGCGCGGCCAGGACGGCCTGCACCGCTCGCAACCCGAGGCCGGACCGGCGTGCCCCACGCACCACGAAGAAGCTGTTCAGCACGCGCGCATCGCTGTCCAGCGCGCGTACGAACGCAAAGCCGACCGGCCGGTCACCAGACCACACGAGATAAGCCGACCAGGTGGGATCGCCGATCGCCGACTCCAGCCATTCGCGGCGGTAGGTTCCGTCCGGGTTCGGCAGGACGCCCCAGAACTCCGACAGGTCGTGCAGGAAAAGCGGCCAGAGTCGTTCCAGGACGTCGCGGTCCTCTCCGCCCGCTCTGCGGACGACAAATTCTGCCATCTGGTCCTCCTCGAGAACGAGAGAAGCCTTCCGGCAGACCGGAAGGCTTCGAACTATCGAGCGGACCTTATCGTGTCCACGACCTGGACACACAGCTCGCAGATCCAGGCCGCGCGGACGGTGTCTGCGTCGGCACCGTCACGTTCAACCGACGTAGCGGACGCAGGGAGGTTCACCTGCATTCCTCCATGAACTAACGCGGCACAGCACCAGGCCGCCGAGGACGCCGGGTGGGATCGACTGGGACGTATCGGTGGACTCGACAGCAGTGCGGGCCCACCAGCACGCCGCCGGCGCGAGAAGAACACCGACGGCCAGCGATCCTCAAAAGGGGAACGCTCGGGGGACGAACCAGGTCGATCCGGTGCTGCGGAAACTGGTGGTCCGGCTCGAGGAAGTGGTCAGATCGGCGAGTGCCTGGGACGTTCCCGAGGCGGATTCACCACCAAGATCCGCCTCGCCGCTGACGGGCGATGCCGACCTCTCGCCCTCATCTGGCTCCGCACATGATCCAAAAACGGTGCCTAGGTCCGGTAGCCCTCCTTCCGCAGGATCTCGGTGATGCCCATGGTGGCGTTCTCGGCGTGGGAGTCGGCGACGTCCAGCTCGAACCTGGCCAGGGCGAGGTCGAGGAAGGCGTTTGTGTCAAAAGGTTGCCGGTCCACGGCTGACAGGCAATCACGGCTGCCGTCGCGGGCGATGCGGCCGAAGTCGTGCCATTCGGACTGGATCTCGGCGTCGGGGACGCGGAAGTAGTACCCGTCCTCCCACGCGGCGAGGTTACCGAGCTCTACGCAGAGCGAGCGGATCCGGGCAAGCGCCCGGGCACGTGCCTCCGCCTGATCGGCTTCGAGTGGGACGTCCACGGCTTTCAGTCGGCCGGAAGTCCTGACGGCTTGGCCCAGAAGGTATCCCCCGCCGTGCCAGTACCAGGCGTTGACCTGCCGGGCCCGGGTCCTCGGTGACGTGGGGGGTGGCGAATCGCCGAGCAGCTGCTGGAAACTCCGCTGTCCTGCGGCGTAGTTCGGAAGAGCGGTCTGGTACTTCGCCAGGACGAGCGGCTCCGCGACGGCGAGGGCGAGGGCGAGGGCCATCGGCAGGCCCACCGCGGACCAGCGGGCAACGGACCTGACGGACCGCCCGCCGGACGGGCACCTGCCCGCCGCCGGTCCGGGTCGGGCGCGCCGTCGTCGCGGGAAGGCCGCCACCACGGCCGGCAGGAGGGTGGTCAGGACAGCAATCAGGGCGGCGAGCAGGAGGGTGAGGTTGACGAAGCCGAACAGGTATCCGTCCGGAAGCGCCTGCCATGCCGGGCGCCAGCCACAGTCGGCGTTGCGCACGCTCAGTGGTGCGACGCAGCCGTCGAGGGACATCAGCAGCACCGTGCCCGCGAGGCCGATCGTCGCTGCCGTCTGGGTTGCGACCAGCGTGACGAGGAGGTGCCGTCCGCGGCCGGCCCACACCGCGGTGACGGCCAGTGCCCCAGCCAGCGCCACGAACGTGAGGGCCAGGTATCGCAGTGTCGCCATCCCCAGGCCCGGTGCTGGACCGGCCTGTTCATGGTGCAGGTAATCCTGGACACCCGCGACCGCGAGCCAGCACCCCGTGCCGCCGAGCAGCCCTGGCCCCAGTGCCCGGCGTAGCGGTGGAGGCGTCTCCCACCGGGCGGCGGCGAGGTCTCCGTCGAGCCGGGCCCGGGCCACCCAGCGAGGGCTGTCGCCGGTCGGTCCCAAGGCCAGGGGCAGGGCGGGAACGAGCCAGATCGCCGAGGCGGCGGCGGTGAACAGGGGCCAGCTCACCGAGCTCAGGAGCAGGGGAAGCACCACAGCGGTGGCCGCGACAGCGGGGTGTCCCGTGTCGGTCGCGCCGGGGAACATCCGCAGGACCGACTGGCGCGAGCCGCCGGTACCGATCGACTGCCAGAACGACCCGTAGATCCCCTGGGTCGTCTGCCAGGTGAACCAGACCGATGCGACGACGAATCCGGCGGTCAGGCACAGCACGAGGGCGGGGCGCAGGGACCGGCCTCGCCAGCTTCCGGCCCACAGGCGGGCGCACTGGGTGACCCAGACGGTGAAGGCGGTGCCGGCGGCCACGACCAGGAGCAGGCCCGCTGGCCCGCCGATCCACCACTGCGACACACCGGCTCCGAACCCGGTGCACAGGGCTCCCGTCCCGAGGCCCGCGCCCAGCCAGAGTCCGGTGCGCAGCCCGGACGGGGCCGGGCGGCCCGTGATCACCGCGTAGGCCACCGCTCGCCAGAGTGCGATGCCGATCACCCCGCACACCAGGAGGGCGGGAATGAACGCCGTCCCTTGGAGTATCCAGGCGCTGAAGCGCCGGTACGTGGCGAGGTAGGAAAGGAGGTGACCGTGGATCAGTACCGCGCTCACACCGGTCAGAAGGACTGGCAGCGGCCGCAGTCCGAAGAGCGGGGCCGGATCGGAAAGGGCCGACTGGCGAAGCCGTGTCGGCGGGTGCGTGCTCCACAGCTCCTTGAGCGAGCCGGCGGCGGAGCGCAGTCCCCGGGGGGCGGGGTCCAGGGCCATGGCGCGGTGCAGGTCCGCGCCCCAGCGGGCCGCCGCGAGGTCGGCGTGGATCTCCCTTGCGCGCAGTACGTCGGCCCGTGCGAGGTGGACGAGGGCGACCAGGAGGAGGGGGAACAGGAGCGTACGGATCTCGTACGGGGCGGTGGTCACCAGGGTCGACAGTTCCAGGGTGTTGATGTAAACGGCCGACCAGATGAGGTAGGGCAGCAGAACCAGTGTGACGAACGTGCGCCACAGTGCGACGGTTCCGTATGTGACGCTGATGTCGCGGTTGACGATGTGGGCGAGCTCGTGCAGGAGCACCGTCCGCACGCGCGCGGGATCGGTGCTCCGGTAGGCGAGCAGGCCGCCGTGCAGGCTGACGGTCGGCCGGCGTGTGCGACCGAAGACCACCGCGCCCGCTGTCGGGGCGGCCCGGTCGACGACGATCCGGGGCACCTTGGCCAGCCCCGCGGCATCGACCGCCTCTTGGACCAGTCGCAGGACAGCACCGTCCGTGTCGAGGGTGTGCAGGGCGACGAGGCGCCGTCGTCGGATCTTCCAGGCCGGCAGAAGCAGGAAGACCAGCGCGGCCGTGAGCACGAGCAGCACCGGCATGACGGCCAGCTGCCACCAGGGCGGCAGCGGCGCGGACTGGTCCATGCACGCCCAGAAGGGAATCCACTGGGCGCCCAAGCGGCTCACCGCGACCGCGTCGCCGACCCGGTCCGGGTCCATCCCGGCGGCGAGCAGGCAGTCGACGCCGTCGGCGGCATTCAGGGTCCGCACCACCAGCAGGACTATCGCCTCGCTGGCGGCCAGTATCAGGGCGACCAGCATGGCGAAGCGCGTGGTCGTGCCCGCGCCCAGGGCCCGCTCGTCGATGCGGGGTCGAGCGGAGGCGGCGTTCACCGCGGGCCGTCAGTGGCCGCATCACCCGCCCCAGCCGGACCCCCTCCCGCCCCCTCCGGGACCCCCGTCCCCTCCGGGGGCCCTGGCATCTCCGGGGCTCCCGGCGGCAGCAGGGGGTCCGGCTCCGCCAGTACCAACGCCGCGACCACGGCGTCAGCGACCTCCCCCGCGCGTTCGGCGGCAACCCCTCGCCGCACGGCCGCCTCGACGACGCGCTGGTGTACCCCGGCCAGCTGGGCCCGGTCCAGCGGCGGGAGAACGGCCGGCGGCTGGGGCCGGCGGACGAGCCGCCACAGCCAACGGCCGGTGCGGCGGCCGGCCCCTTCAACGGCTGCCCCGACGATGGTCGAGGACACCTGGGCGAGCACAAGCCACACCACCGGTGTGACCAGCGCGGCCACCTCGGTCACACCGAACCCCAGCGGATCGCGCCGGCCCCGGCCCGACAACCGCTGCACCACCGCGGCGTCGTCGAGCGCCAGTAACCCCTCCACCATCACGATCTCTTCTGGTGCCACCTTCGCCACCACGTCGCTGACGATGTCCCGCACGCGGCGTCCGTTCACCGGCACCCTTGTTGAACCCATCCCCAAGCCCCCCATGACGGTCCATCAAGAACAGGCATTCAAGATGACATGGCTGTACCCGGCTCCGCCATGCCACCGACGGACGCCTCTGCGACCGTCACGACCGGACGGCGGCACGGGCCCCTGCCGAGAGTTTCGGCAGGGGCCCGCGGTGCTACCGTGCGCTGCCGGTCCGACGGCCCGGCCTCACTTCAGGTGTCGGGTGAGGAACCGGGCTGCGGCGTCCCCCGCGGACTGCGGGACTCCCGTGTGCCCGCCGAGATGGGCGTGCAGGGACTTCTCCTTGGAGCCGAAGGAGTCGAACAGCTCCAGGGCCGCCTGCCGGTCGTTGCCCTCGTCGTCCCACTGCAGCAGGACGTGCAGGGGAATGGTGACCTGCCGGGCCTCCTCGAACACCGCACGAGGCACGAAGCTCCCGGCGAACAGGACGGCGGCCGAGATGCGGGGCTCGACCACCGCCAGCCGGACGCCGATGGAGATCACGCCGCCCGAGTACCCGACCGGGCCGCCGATCTCGGGCAGCGACAGGAGGGCGTCCAGGGCGGCCTGCCATTCCGGCACCGCCTTGTCGACCAGCGGGAGGACGAGGGCGTCGATGATCTCGTCGCTGACCGGTTCGCCGGCCTGCATCGCCCGGCGCATGTCGGCGCGGGCCTGCTCGGCGGCGGGCCAACGGGGCCGGTCGCCGCTCCCGGGGAGCTCGATGGTGGCGGTGGCGAAGCCCTCCGCCGCGGACTGCTGGGCCCGGGCCACCAGTCGGGGGTGCATCTTTCGCAGCCCGAGGGGAGGGTGGCCGAGCAGGATCAGCGGGGCCGGTGCGGATGCGGATGCCGATGAGGGTGTCCACAGGATGCCGGGGATCTCGCCGAGGGTGAATTCGCGTTCGAGGACGCCGTCGTCGAGGCGCTGCTCAGAAGTGAAATGCATGGTCGTGCCTTTCGGGAGTGCACAGGAATGGCGCTCCCGGACGACCTGCCTATCGTCCGACCGTGACTCCGGAGGGGAGCACCCATGTCGAAACTGCGTTCACGGGTACCACCTCCTCGTTCTCTCGCACGGCCACCGGGAAAGTATCAGCGGTTGCGATGGTCCGCCAAACGATTTTCCTGGGGACACCGCCTACATCTACCTCGGTACCGTCACCCTCGCAGCCCTCATCATCTGGCTCCGCACATGATCCAAGAAGCAGTGCCCAGGGCGCGCAGCATCGCCTCGACCCGTGGTGGGAGGGCGCGGGCTGGGGGCCCAGGGGTCATTCACGGGCCGGGTAGGGAGGCCGAGGACTGCCCGGGACCCTTGATCGCCGAGTCGAGCGGCTGAGGAGTGTCCGGGGCCTCGCCGATGAACGTCTCGATCAGCTCCCGGTGCGCGGACACAGTCCGGAGCATGTGAGTCACCGTTTCGGTCGTGGCCCACGGTGATGCCGGAGGTGTTGTTGCGGGGAGCGAACCGGTGAGGACGCCGCCGTTTTGTGGGTCAGTGCAAGGCCCCTCCCACGGAGGGCGTCACCATGAAGTCCCACTCCCCCACGCCGAGCCCGCACCGTCCGGCGTACGGTCGCATCGCAGGTTGCTTCGCTGCGCCGAAGGCGACGGTCGGTGCGGGCGCTGGCTCCGCAGGCGGAACTCCCGAAGCGACCCCGTTCCGAGGCGGCCCCGGCGTCGATGGCCCGACAGGGATCAGGCCGTCGAGGACGTCGACAACGAACTGGGACGCGGGGCATCGCTTCGAAGTCGTCCCGTGAGTCGTCGTTCAGCACCGTGCGCGTATCAGGTGACGGATGCTCAGCGATGCCTGGGCCGCCGGTTACTCGATGCCTTCGACAATGCGGAAGTCGCGCTCGACGCCGTCGGGGAGGGCCACCAGCGCCTTCTGGTACGCCTCGCTCTCGTATGCCGCGACGGCCTGTTCAAAGCTGTCGAACTCGATCAGAACGACGCGTTGCGCGATGCCGGCCTCGTGGGCGACGACTCGACCGCCACGGGACGGGATCCGGGACAGGACGCGCCCGCCCCCGGCCTGGACAGCCGGACCGGCCAGCTTGTCGTAGGAAGTCAGCGTCTCAGGGTCGGAAATGGCGGGGTAGACACTGACCCAGTAGCCCTTAGCCATGGAAACCTCCTGTGTTGGGCCGGACACGTCCGACTTCCAATTGACACTCAGATCGATCGATCCCGACGACGGGTACTGCTGTCGGTTGAATCGTCATATGCGCAGGTTAGGACTTGATGTGCGGTCGAGGGAAAGACCGGTACGGGATAGGCTCAGAACGGATCGTTATCAATCGGCGGGGAGGGCACGTGGCGCCGGATACGGTGAGCCTGCGGTACTTCCTGGTGCTGGCGCAGGAGTTGAACTTCACCCGCGCGGCCGCACGGATCGGCATCGCACAGCCCGCACTCAGCGCCCGGATGCGCCGATTGGAGGCGGAACTCGGTACGGCCCTGCTGGTCCGCAACACGCGTAGCGTCGAATTGACCACGGCCGGTGCGGCTTTGGCGGAGTCCGCGCCGCCCGCGCTGGCCTCGCTGGACCGGGCGTGGGAAACCGCCCGGAGCGCGGCGGCCGGTGAACTGGGCACGCTGCGCATCGGATACAGCCTCAGCACCGGGGCCGAGACGGTACCGGCCCTGGTGGACAGGCTGATTCGCGGCAACAGCGGACTCGAGGTCGGCGCGGTCCCGATGGCGACACCGGAGATCTCCCCCGCGGTCGCCGACGGCCGCATCGATGCCGGGATCACCCGCGGTGAACAACCGGGCCGTGGCGTACGCCGGTTCCTGCTGCGGCGTATGCGCGCCGGGGTCCAGCTGGCGCAGCACCATCCGCTGGCCGAGCACCCGGAGATCGAGATCGCCGACGCGGCCGCGTATCCGCTGCGACTCCCGGACCGTGCGGCCAACCCCGTGATCCACGATCAGCTGTCCGCACTGTTCCGAGACACCCGACCGCACCCCCGATTCCAGACGCCCGCAGTCTCTTTCGACATGTCTCAGAGCGACCTGCGCGACGGGGTCACCCTCGCCCCGGCCGGAGAAGCCGCAGCCACGGCACAACCGGCCGGTCTCACCTGGCGACCGCTGCGGGGCGCGCCCAGCCTGACGATCCACCTGGTCCTCCCACACGAGCAGTCGCCGCTGCACCGCCGGATCCGTGCCGTCGCCAAAACCCTGGCGCACGAGCTGCACTGGCTGCCGGACTGACACGCAAGAGGTCAAGCGAGACGGACGCCTGCGGTGGCGAGGCCGAAGACCTTGCGCCCGGCGGACTTCGCGGTGATGACGACGGCGGTCTTGCGCTCAGCGCCTCGTCTCGTACCTGGTCAGGATCACGCCTCCGGGAAGCGTCCGCGTCTCCACCAGGTTGAGGTTCACCCAGTTGTCCAGCGCGGTGAAGAACGGCGTGCCGCCGCCCACCAGGACCGGCGCGGTGGCCAGCACGTACTCGTCGATCAGCCCGGCCCGCATGGCCGCCCCGGCGAGCGTCGCGCCCCCGATGTCCATCGGACCTCCGTCCTCGGCCTTGAGCCGGGTGATCTCGGCGACCGCGTCACCGGTGACCAGGCGGGTGTTCCAGTCGACCGTGTCGATCGTCGAGGAGAACACCACCTTCGACATGTCCCGCCAGCGGCGCGCGAACTCGATCTCCGCCGGGGTGGCGCCCGGCTGCTGGTCGCCGGTCGGCCAGTAGGAGCTCATCGTCCGCCACAGCTTGCGCCCGTACAACGTCAGGTCGGTCGCCGACAACTGGTCGGACCAGAACTGGAACAGCTCGTCGCTCGGCACGCTCCAGCCGATGTCGTCGCCGGGCGCGGCGATGTAGCCGTCCAGGGACAGGTTCATGCCGTAGATCAGTTTCCGCATGACGCCAGCCTTCCGTGAGTCGGTCTCACGCGTACAGACCGACACGGTGCAGGAAACTCATCGGTGCGCGATCTGAGCCCGTGACCAACTACGACGCTCATCGTGTCGCCGACACAGTGCCGCACACGGCCGGCGTCAGACGTTCGTAGCCGGTGGGTCTGCGGTGAGCTCCGCCTTTTGCAGCCAGTCGGTGTACCAGCTGGCGAAGGTGATCGCCCCACCATCCTGGTCGAGGAGCGGGACGAGGTCGGCGTCGTCTGCTCGGCAGTCGGACCAGATGGTGCCGCGGTGGGTGCCGCTGATGATCAGCCACTCCCTCTGGGCGCAACCGAGGTGGGAGATCACGATGGCGCCGGCGGTGCGCTCGGGGGCGAACATCAGGGGTTCCCAGCGTTCGTCCCACGCTTCGATGGCGTCGTCGAAGTCTTCGATCTCGTCGAAGTCCTCTTCCTCAGGTCGTTCGGCGAGAAGTGTGACGAGGGCTTCGGGGTCCGGGCCGTGGTCGGGAAACGGCCGGGCGAGCATGGCCAGGTCGGCCAGGTCGGCACCGTCGCCTTCCCAGCGCCAGCGGCCTTGTACACGGCGAACGGGGAAGACGCCGTGGGCAGGACCCGCGCCGCCGGCGCCCACGCAGGTGAGAAAGGTCCGGTAGTCATCCGGCAAACGCACACCCATCTGCGCTTCGAGCTCGGCAAGCCCGTCATCGGTCAGGGGGTCTTCCAGGACCCACCTGTGCCCGAGGGAGCCGAACACCTTGCCGCTGGATGGCTGGGCGCCCAACGCGACCACCCGCTGACGAACGCCGCGCCACTGCTGATCAACCATGCGCAGACCGTACGGGGAGCCACTGACAGCACACCGGCCAGGTACCACGCACGATTCTGCGGGTCATGAGGGTGATGGCGGCCCCGGTGAAGAGAGCCTCGCTGTGCGCGGCCCAAACCACCCTCGCCATCGACGACGAACATCCTTCGGCGGGCACCGACGGGTGCCCGGGTGTCGCCGCGGCTCACGCCGGTGTACGGGGAGCGGGGAGTTCGGCCGTGCGGAGCTCGTCGAGCAGCGACTGACGGACCGGGACCGTGCGGGCGTCCGTCCGGTAGTCGTCGTGCCGCTGGAGCGGCGGGTACACCGGATGGCTGGTGGTCCGCTCCAGGACCGGCGGCGCGTCACCGGCGGAGCTGCCTGGATCCACGCCGTCCTCCCACTCGTGCTCGGTCACACCCGTCCCCAGGTCCAGCGGGCTGCCCGCCGGGTCCGTCTTGCGCCAGACGTTGGCCCAGCAGGCCAGGGACTCCGGTTCGGCCAGGGAGCGGAGCGAGACCTCCGTGAAGAAGGCCGGATGGTAGTGGGCGAAGTACGCGCGCAACGGGCAGCCGCCCGTCAGCAGGGCGATCCGGGCCCGCCGCTCCGGCTCCAGCTGTCACAGCGCCAGCACTCCCAGCACCGCCCCCATCGAATGCGCGGAGACCAGGACGCGGTCCTGCGGCCCGCCGGTCAGGTGCCGCAGCCGGTGCACCAGCTCCGGTACGCTCCGGCCGGTCCAGGTCGCGGGCGTGAACGGGTGCGCGGCGCGCGGCCAGAAGGCGCCGATCGCCCACATCATCCCCGCGTTCCGCCGCATCTGCGGCTGCAGCACCATCGCCCGCACCGCGAACACCATGACCGCGACCAGGCCGACCAGGATCACGCCGCCCATCGAGTTCAGCTGCGCGATCACCAGGTCCGCGTACGCGGTCAGCCACTTGAGCCGGAACGCGTAGGTTCCACCCACGGCCGCAACCGCGGCGGCTGCGGACGTCCCGGCCATCCGGCCCAGCCACGCCGGCACCTTCCCCGCCCGGTCCTCGGCGGCCCGCAACTCCTCCGTGCGCCGCGTCCTCTCCCGGCCCTCCTCGTCCGTTGGCGGCGGCCAGGACCGCGTCCGCCGCCACCTCTTCACCGTGAGCACCACCCCGACCACGGGAGCCGCCACCGCCGCCGTGGCCAGCAGCAGCGGCAGTGCCATCGACACCGCTTGCACAGCGCGCGGCAGCACGATCCCGGACTCCCCGCCGTCCCGCGTCAGCCACTCCCGCGACCACATCATCAGCGCGGCGCTGCACACCCAGCCCGCGAGAGCGGCCACCACCCCGAGGGCCGCGCCCGTGGCCCCGTACAACGACGCCTGGCGCCGCCGTGCCCCCGCCGCCCACACCGACCCGACGGCCAGGGCCAGCAGCAGCACTCACACCACCAGCAGCCCCAGCCCGCCCATCGCCGCGAACAGCAGCCACCCGGTGGGGCGTTCCCCGCCGCCCCCGAAGGCCGGTGCGGCCAGCAGCAGCGCCAGCGTCAGCGGCACGGCCACCGCGGCGACCAGCCCCCACCCGGCGCCCAGGCCTGCGACCGCCCGCACCGCAGGGTTCGCAGGGTCACAGATCCCCGGGCTGCCGCACTGCCTGACGAGCTGGTCCATGGCCACCTCGGCGCAGGTGGCCACCGCCAGCACGGTCAGTGTCAGCCCGACCAGCCGAGTGGCGCCCAGGTACGCCCTGGTTGCCCAGCGTCGCTCCAGCGCGAAGGGCTGCAGCCACACGACCGTGTTGAGGAGCAGGAAGGGCACCAGAAACAGCCACAGCGCGCGCCGGGCCCCGCCAATGGTCAGCGTGGCCCAGTCGTACACCTCCCGCACCACCCCGGCCCCCGGCTCGTGCGGTGCCCCGTCCCCCCGGTACACCCCGGCGCTCCGGTCCCCGCTCACCCTCCGGATCCCGGTGGGCTGCACCACCGCTGCCCGGTCGGCGGGCCCGATGCCGGGCAGGATGATCTCGACGATGGAAGTTGCGCCACTGTCCATCCCCAAAGGCTGTCAGGGGTCGGGCCCGGCTGTCGGTGGTCGTGCAGGACTTCGCCGAGTAAGCCGGTTTCGGCGTAAGGCTTTTCGGAAGACGAATGCGGGCCCAAGGGGTGGTCCGGGTGGTCCCCGAAGCCGGACGAGATCCCGGAGATGGCAGTTGATTTCGTGCGCCGCGCGGTGGACCTGCCGGAGGGCGCGGTACTAACTGGTCATCCCGTCACTTCCGCGGCCGTGCCCTGCTGCGGCCGGGTTCGCATGCCCCAGCGGGCCAGCGATGGGCCGGCAGCGCCCACTGCCGCGAAGAACAACGCCAGCAGCAGCCAGCCCGTCGTGCCGAGGCCGAGCACCACGGTGGTGAGGATCGCGGGGGCAAGAGCCTGGCCCGCGCTGAAGCCGAGGCCGAGGAGGCCTTGGTACTGGCCCTGGGCGTGGTCGGGGGCGAAACCGAAGCCCAGGGCGAAGCCCGCCGAGGACTCCCACACCTCTGCCAGGCTGTGCACGAAGATCGCTGCCAGGACCAGTCCCGCCGCCGCCCAGACCGGGGTGTACGCAGCCATCGCCATCATCGGGCAGCTGACGAGGAAGAGCAGCCCCGCAATGCGAAACGCCCTGCCGCCGTCGTGCGGGGTTTCGATGCGGGATCCGATCCTGGTCTGCATCAGTACGCAGAAGGCGGCATTGACGGCGAACAGTGCCGCCACCGTCCAGCGCGGCGCTTGGGTGTGTTCGGAGATCCAGATCGGCAGGAGCAGGGAGACCACCGGGTATTGCAGTCCCATGGCCCCGTAGAGGGCGGTGAACGTCAGGAACGGGCGGTCCGCGAAAGCGAGCCAGCGACGCTGCTGCGGCGGTGCCGCCAGCACCGGATAGCGGGGCAGCAGGAGCAGAAGCGCCGCGCACAGGGCGAAGCTCGCCGCATTGCCGAGGATCAGCGTGACATAGGCGCCACGGGTGTCCGCGGCCAGCGCCAGCCCGGCACCCACCGTTCCGAGAATGACACCCAGGTTGACGAAGGTGCGCAGCTTCGCCCGGAACAGGGCCGGGCGATCGCCCCCGACCCGGACCACCAGAGCGCCCCAGGCCGCTCCACCCGCCGCCGCGGCGATCTGGTCGACCGTCGCGATGATCGTGAGTGCGGCCCAGCTCTCGACGAGGACAAGGGCCGCCATCGACATCGCCTGGACCGCGAGGGCCAGCATCATGATCGTGCGCGCCCCGCGCCGGTCGGCGAGATGCCCTCCGGGTATCCCCGCGCACAAGCCGATCACGCCGGCGATGGTGAGCGCGGCGCCGACCTGCACCGCGGGCAGGCCTACGACCAAGGTGAAATAGAGCGCCGACGCCGCGTTGAACAGACCGTTGCCGACCCGGTTGGTAAAACTGGCGGCGATCAGCACGCGCTCCGGCTTGCTGTCCCCCGCCATGCGGCCTATTCGGCCTGCCAGGCCACCCTTGATCATGGACGGCAGGCTAGCAGTGGTCACAGAACCGGCCCTCCCCCTCAGCGACAACGGGCGTGCCCCCGCCCACGTCGGGTTCACGCCATGCGGGCACTCACGGTGCGTACCACCTCGGTCAGGACCTTCTGGCGCCAGTTCTCGTCGGCCTGCGGGTATTTGCCGACGCCGTCCGCGGTCGACGAGCCGCTCACCTCGAACTGGTACGGGCCTTGATGGCAGACCATGGTGGCGGTCGTGCCCTTGGCATAGCACCCCGCCGCACCCAGCGAGTCCTTGAGGTCACGGAACTTCGTGGTGTCCTGGCCGGCCCGCTTCGCCTCGTCGTCTCGGTCCTCGGCGTAGGAGGCCTCCACGAGAGCGGGATCGGCGACGGCCTTGAAGACGATGCGGATGTCGCTGTTGTGCTTGCTCTTGTACTTGGCCGGCAGCCCGAACTCGGTCTTGCACCCACCCGTCGGCACGTCGCCCGTAGTTCCCGGATCCGAGGTTTCGAGGGGGTTGAAGTTGATGACGGTCACCTTGACCGGCTCACGCTGGAAGTCCTTCGCTTGCGGCAGGATCGCGCGGATCTCCTCATCACCCAGCACCTCGCACGCGTTGGGCCACTGAGCGAGGGGCAGCGAAGCTCCACGTGCGGGCCGTGCCTCGAGCCGCGCACCCGACGGCTTCGCCGACCCGAACGTGAGCGAAGGCGGCTCGCTGCTACAGCCGGACAGCACGACCGCGGCGGACACGACGGCCGCGGCGGCCAGGACGGGATTCATTTTCGGCACGCCCAACTCCCCAATGCGGACACGGGGCATTCCCCCTCTTCGGGCCCATTCTGGCCGGGCACGCCGCTCCGCCCCTCCCGATCCCGTCAGCTTCCCTGTGATCTTCCCGACAGCGGGTCGGGTCGTACAGGCGCCTGGCCGCCGCCGGACTGCCCGAGCTCGGTCATCAGCGCGGCACCGCTCTGGACCAGCTCCGCGCAGTCCCGCCCGGGCTGCGGATCCGGATTCGGGTCGCCCTCGTACAGCTGGTTCCCGAGCCGCCGGAGAACCGCGCTCTTCCCCCATGAAGCCGGTGGGGAAATGAGGCCGATCAACGAGCAGCAGATCTCGGAAACCGGCCTGGTGGTGCTGGACATCACCGGCGGGGATGAGGAAACATCCGGGCCGTCATGACCGCGTTGGAGGACGGGTGGGCGACCTCGGCCGTCGTCCCGGTGCGCTGGGATCCGGGCCGAATGTGGCGACGTAGGCCCGGCGGACGGCGTCCCAGCCACGGCCGCTGCTGATGTGGATCACTGCCGGTGCACGAAGGAACCAGGCTGTGAAAGCCCCAGCAACGATCAAGGTCCGTCGAGGGCCGGCGCTCCATCTGCCCGCCCCATCGGTACTGTCCTGGCGCACCGGTTTGAGGATGAAGTACTCGTTGTCGACGCGCACGCTGATCCACAAGTGGTGGCCTTCGACGGGCTGCCCTTGACCGGAGATGTCGATGCAGCGGGGGACCGTGTCGTCGGTGGGCTTGTCGATGGTTACTGCCGGATCGGGCAGGACGGACACGGACGGTGCTCCGTCCGACGGGGTCCCGGGCGGGGGCTGGGACTGTTCAGAGGCCGCGGAACCGCTGGGGGCCGGGCCCGATTCGGTAGACGCCGGGCGCTCCTGGCCCATGCCCTGCTGCGAGGGCTCTTCCGTGGAGGGGTCCTTCGCGTGGTCGGATCGGTTGGCGATGACGAGGACCGTGACCAGGGCCGCCAGCGCAGCCCACTGCGCGGGGGGGCCTCCACCGACTCAGCCGCCCAGCCGGTCGCCTGCCCGGTCCTGCGGGCGGACGCGACACGAGCTGCTCCGGTGGAACCGTCGGCAGGCCGTCCGTGGAGGACATGGGTCCGGCATCCGGCGAGGCCGGAGGATTGTCCGCGGATAACCCGGAGGCTCCACCGACGGGCGCGCCGTCCGTCCCAGGCCCTGAAACCGAACCCTCAGGGGTGGACTTCAAGCCTGCTGGACTGTCTGATGCGTCCGGCGTCTCGACGGCCGCGGCCGCGGCCATGGCGGCGTTGTACAGGCGGCGTGCCTCTTGGATCTGCTGGTCCCGGGCACGGGCGTCGCGGGCGAAGCGGTCCTCGATCACGCGGGTGAGGCGCGACAGCGCAATGATCTTCTGACCGGATCGGGACTCGCTCCACACACTCCGGCTCAGGCCGTAGCGCTCCGCGAGCCAGTCCCCCGTGCGTTCCGCGGTCAGCTCCCTCAGGAACTGCGCGAGGGCATTGGCCTCGCCGGTGCGGCCCTTCAACGGCCCTGGACGGCGCCCGGCTTGTTCATTCCTCCCCCTCCAAATGTCCGGCACGTTCGCACAAGTTCGCGGTTGTCAGGTATCTGCATCCCCCCTGACCTGCGCTGATGCCAACACACCCCGGCGGACCATGAGATCAGGTTCCAGCGTGGTGTTCCACCGCTTCCGCCAATCCAGGCAGCGGGAAACACCACGTGAAGGGACCACCGTGAAGCGAGAGTTCATACGTCGGCCCAAGGCCCTGGCCGCACTGGCCGGGCTCACCCTGGCCATCGGTTTGGCCGTCATTCCCGCCCAAGCCGACAGCCGCCCGTCCCAGCGAGTCAACCAGGCGGACCCGGATCCGGTCCTGGTCGGGGCGCAGCACGGCGCGGATGCGCCAGTCGGTGGCGGGCAGGGGCACGCCGATGAACCTGCGCAGCGTCAACAGGGCCTGCGCGAAGTGGTCGTCCATGCCTGCAGCGTTCCCCATCGGTGCGGATCCGGTGCCGGCGTTCACAGCGTGTTGATCCAGTCGGGGCAGAGAGTCTGGCCGCGACAGTAGGCGGTGATGGTGCCGATCAGGCGGCCGTCGGGGGTCGGGGCCCCGGCCGGTCCGCGGTTGCCGCGTTCGGCGATGGATCCGGTCACCGTCTACGCCACGTACGCCACCCTCGGGCTGGGCGCCCTGGAGAGGACGCACAACGTCGGACACCGGGCCGCACAACCGGCCGCTGCCAGAAGGGCGGTGAGGTCCGGCGGTGTCGAGGCGGGCCCCACCGGCCACGAGAAACGGCGGCCGGTGCGGGCCAACGTCCCAGCGGTCTCGGGGATCCGCGCCAGGGTGTAGGCGCCCGCCCGGTCCCCGCCACGCGATGTCTTCGGTGCCGGTCAAGACGGTGGAGCAGGTCGGGCCGCGACGAACCGCGGAGTCGTCCACGGCTGGCACGCGCGGCGTACTGAACCACGCAGCGGGCAGTGCCATGGACCTGTGTGACCGAGGTCTTTCGTCCCGCGCCGACGGCTGGCTGGGCAGCCGGCCGAGCGCCGCCCCGCCGCCTCAACAGGAGGATTCCCACTGGCCCGAGGGCGTGACCAGGGTGTGGCCAGGGCGTGGCCAGGGCGTGGCCCGGGTGTGACACGAGATACACGGGTCGCAATGAACCCAACTTTGGATCACTTCATCTCTCCATTCGATCGGACTCTGACCACGTCTGATCCGATCAGCACCAGCGGCCGGAAGCGGAGGGGCGGTGCTGACTCTCCGAGAACGAGGCCTGCCGGGCCGACGCACCGAAGGATCGACAGATGACGCCCAGTCGGCACCGAGCCGCGCCGTCCCGCAGAAACTTCATGCTGGCGTCCGCGGCGGTGACGCTCGTCGGAGCCGCGGGGTACGCGGCGGCTTCCTGGCCGGGCGGAACGGATGGCGCGGACGACGGGGCCGGAGCGCACAGCGACCCGGCGGTGCCCCTCGTGAGCAGCGAGTCGGTCATGCAGATCGTCGCCCACGCCGACGACGACCTGTTCTTCATGAACCCGGACACGGGCCATTCGCTGCGCTCCGGTCGCCCAATGACCTCGGTGTACATGACGGCCGGGGAGGCCGACGGCGTCAACGCCCCCGGATTCGCGTCCGCGGGGCACCCCATGCCGCCCGCCGACCGGGCGCAGTACGCCGAGGCCAGGCAGAACGGCATACGCGCGGCATACGCGCAGATGGCCACCGGCGACAAGACCAGCCCCTGGACCCGTACCTCGATACCCACGACCGGCGGCGGCTCCGCGGAGCTGGACACCCTTCAGGCGCACCCGCAGATCAACCTGGTCTGGATGCAGGTGCGCGAGGCCCGCGAGATGTACAAGGACGTACCGCAAAGCCTTCGCGGCCTGTGGAACGGCCAGACCCACTCCCTGGAGCCCGTCCCCGCATCCGCCACCCCGGCCAAGCCCATCAGCTACACCAAGGACCAGCTCGTCGACGCGCTCGTCGTTCTGATGGCGCACTTTCGCCCCACCCACATACGCACCCTGGACCCCAGCCCGGCCCGTGAGGGCGTCAGGCATCAGATCGTCGATCACCAGGACCACGTCTTCAGCGCCCGCTTCGCCCAGGCGGCGCTCCAGAAATACGCCGCCACCTCGGGTCGCCCGAACTTCACCGTCCAGAGCTACCTCGGCTACAACACCAGCTACCTGCCCCACGCCTTCGATCAGGCCCAGGCGGATGCCAAGGCGGAGACGGTGAAGACCTACGCCTGGATGGACCCGAAGGACAACTTCTGTGGCAGCAAGGCGGGTTGCGGCGACCGCAAGGTCTCCAATCGGCCGTACGGCAACAACTGGGCTCAGTCGGTCCGCTATTCCCGCGCCAATTCGACCAGTTGGCTCCAGCCCGGCGAAGACGGCAGCCTGTGGGCATTCGGCGTCCTCGACCAGAAGCTCGCCGTCTGGCACAAGCCGTCCGGCACGAAGGACACGTGGGCGGGTCCGAACCTGCTGGCAGCGGACGGGCTGCTCGACGGCGGACTCACAGCGGTACGGCTGCCCGACAGCCGTATCGCCGTTTTCGGCACCTGCACCCACCTCGGCCCGGGTGGCGACTACCGTCGTGAGGTCGTCACCGCCGTCCAGCAACGCCCCGAGGGCGACTTCGGCCCCTTCCGTGCGCTCGGCTCACCGCCCCAGAGCGGTGCCAGCGCGTTGTCGGACCTGTCGGCCCCGGCCCCCGCCGTCGACGGCTCCGGCCGCCTCGCGGTGTTCGTGCGTGGAGGAGACCTCAGGCTCTACCGGATCGAGCAGGACGCAACGGGAAAGTGGTCCGCGTGGACCGACCTCGGTGGCACGGGTCTGCACGGCGACCCGGCCGCCACGACCGACCGTGCCGGCCGCATCCACGTGTTGGCCGCCACCCCGGAGTCCGTTCTGACCTGGGCCCAGGCCAAACCCGGCGCCCCTCTCCCGGCCCGCCCCCAACAGAGCGGACTGCCCGCGACCACGGTCGGCGGACTCTCCGCCTGCGCCGACGGCGACGGGGTGCGGGTGTTCTTCCGCAAGCCCGACTCGGGCGCCGTCCAGACGGCCGTTCTCGACGGCTCCGGCCGCCCGGTCGTGCTCGACGTGGGCGGAGTGGGCGGCTACGGCGCGGTGGGCCTGTGCGGCACCGCCATAGCCGGCCGCGGCCCCGACGGCACCCTGGGTACGGCCCTGATCGGCAGCGGCACACCGCAGTGGAGCAGCGCCGAGCTGCTCATCTCGGGTGCTCCCGCCGGCATGCGGACCGGATCGCACGGCTTCCTCACCGCGCTGGGCCTCGATGCCAAGCTCTACTGGGCCCGGACGTCCGAAGCGGACGCACCGAAATGGAGGCTGGCTCCCGGGTAGCCAGAGGCTGGGCCATGGCTCGCCGCCGGGGACGGCAAGCAGAAGGCCGGGGTGCAGAGGTGGAGAGCGGTGGAACTCCACCCTTGTCTCCACCCCTGGGTCCAGGCGCCGCGAGCCGCCCCGCAGCAGGCTTGAGGGCATGACAACGACCGAGTGGATCACCGACATCGCCCTTCTCTTGATCGTCTTCCGGCAGCTTCGGGAGGGCCGGCTCGACGCGAAAACCTTCCTGATCCCGCTGGGGATCGTGGGCTTCGTGGCGTACTCGTACCTGGACACCATCCCCACCGCCGGCAATGACCTGGTGCTGATCGCGGTCCTCGTCGGCGTGGGTGCCGTCCTCGGCATCGCCGGTGGCGTCTACACCAGGGTCCGGACCGTGGGCGAGCACATCCTGATCAAGGCCGGTGTGGTGTCGGCCGTGCTGTGGGTCGTGGGCATGGGGGCTCGGATGAGCTTCCAGCTGTGGGTCGAGCACGGCGGCGCCGGCGATGTCGCCCGGTTCAGCGCCGCCCATCAGATCACCAGCGACAAGGCCTGGGTGGCGGCGTTCGTTCTGATGGCGCTCACCGAAGTGGTCACGCGACTGGCGACGATCTTCATCCGGAGCCGCAGCCACACGATGGTCCGCGCCGTTCCCGTCCTCGACCGTACGGTGTGACCGTGCAGTATCTTCTGCGCATGCCCCAGACGCAGAGCCCTCCGCCTCCAGGGACGGCACCGTCCCCGGAGGCGGCCGTGCGTCCGGTTCCGGGACAGGACCCCCGGGTGAGGTGGGCCCTGACCCTGGCGGTCGTCGTTGCCGGAGTCGTGACGGTCCGGCCCATGGGTTTCAGCGGCCGGGCACTGGCCGTCACCGCCCTCTTCATCGTCGCCACGGCCGCTCTGCTGGCGCGGGGCCTGCCCGAGAACGCGGCGACCCAGCGTTACGCCCCCGCCTGGCTGACCGTCGGTGTCATCGCTTCGGCCGCTCTGATCTCCGTCAGCAGTAGCGGAACGGGATACCTCTTCGCCTTCTTCCTGTCCGGCCACATCGGATACCGGCTGGAGACCAGGTGGGCCCTGGCCCTCGCGGGGCTCTGCAGCGTGCTCTGCGCCGGCGTCCTGTACCTCGGTCTGGGGCCCGGGCACCAGCAACTGCCCTGGACACTGGGTCTCGCCACCGGCGCTCCGGTCCTGATCGGCATCCTCAACCGCAGCCAGCGCCAGAGCGTACGGGCGGTGATCGCGGCGTCCGAGTCGGCCGAACGCGCCGCCCTGGCCGAGGCGCGGACGGCCGTGCTGACCGAGCGCGGCAGGATCGCCCGGGACGTGCACGACGTACTGGCCCACTCGCTGGCCGGGATCAACATGCAGCTGGAGCTGGCCGACGCGTTGATCGACACCGGTGATCTGGAGAAGGTCCGGGAGGCCAACGCCAGAGCCCACGCACTGGTCAAAGAGAGCCTGAAGCAGGCGCAGTGGACCGTGCACGCGCTGCGCGAGGACGCGCTACCGCTCGTCGAGAGCCTGACCGCGATGGTCGAATCCTCGGGCCACCACGATGCCCTCACCGTCACCGGTACGGACCGCGAACTGCCCACCCAGGTGACCCAGAACCTGCTGCGGATCGCCCAGGAGTCGCTGACCAACGCGGCTCGGCACGCGCCAGGGGGCGCCGTCGGCGTAGAGCTGGTGTTCGAAATCGCATCGGTGACACTGAGGATCCGCAACCGCCCCGGTACCCGCGAGGTGGACACGGCCCCGGGAAGCGGGATGGGACTGATCGGCATGCGCGAACGCGTCGCCCTACTGGATGGAACCGTCACCGCGGGCCCGGTCACCGAAGGGCCGGGGCGGGGCGGCTGGCAGGTGAAGGCAGTGATCCCGGGATGAGCGACGTGACCACGGAGCCGCAGAAGCTGAGAGTGGTCGTCGCCGACGACCAGGCCGCCGTCCGGGAGCCGCTCGCCGCGGTCCTCGGCCTGGCCGAGGACATCGACGTCGTCGCGGCCGCCGCGAACGGGACCGAAGTGCTGGCGGCCGTGGCCGCCGGGCCGGTGGACGTCGTACTGATGGACCTGAGGATGCCCGTCATGGACGGGATCGAGACGACCCGCCGGCTGGCCGAGCAGTACCCGCGGGTGGCGGTGGTCGTACTCACCACCTTCGCCGACGACGACTCGATCCTGGGCGCACTGGGCGCGGGAGCCCGCGGGTATCTGACCAAGAACGCGGGACGCCAGGACATCACCCGGGCCATCCGGGCCGCTGCCGCCGGTCAGTCGGTGCTCGACCTCGAAGTACAGAACCGCCTGCTCGCCTCCGCCAGGACCACGTCCGCGAAGTCCCCGGGGCCAGGACCCGCCCTGCCCGCAGACCTCACCCCTCGCGAACGTGAGGTCCTCGCGCTGATCGGACAGGGCCTGCCCAACCGGGGCATCGCCGAGAAGCTCTTCATCAGCGAGGCCACCGTAAAAACGCACATCAACAACCTGTTCGCCAAAGCCGGCATCCAGGACCGGGCGGCCGCCGTCCGGCGCGCCATCGAAACAGGACTGGCCTGACGGGGCTCCTCCCGCCACAAGCTGGCCGGCGACGAGCGGACGACCGTGCGGAAATGGGGCGGTCCCGGCCGATCCGAGGAGCCTCGCCAACTACCAGGCGTTCCCCGACTCCCGTATCCAGCCGACCGTGGACGCCACCGGGAACGTGACCGACTGGGCCACCGGCACCGGCGTCGGCTACGGGTACATGATCTTCTACTCGGACAACACGATGGGCGGCTTCGCCGGCTACCGCTGGAGCGTCAACTCCTCCAGCGTGTACTCGGCCGAACAGCGCTGGATGCCTGTCGGACGCGTCTTCCTCGGCTGACCCCCGATCAGCCCGCTCGGGTCCTCGCCTCGGGAGAGGAGCGGATCCGTCCGGCCCGGCCGAGGCACCCCACGGCATACGTCCGGTGTGTCCCGAAAAGAATGGATGTTGATCTGATGTAAACAATGATCGGGTCGCCCCCGGCGCTCCCCCCAAAAAAGGAGTCAGACAATGAGGCCACTGCGCCGCCCCCGCCAGGCCGCCACCCTGCTCGCCGCGCCCGCATTCGCACTCACTTTCTCCGGCCTGATCGCCACCCCCGCTCACGCCGCCACCATCAACGTCACCTGCTCCCCCGCCGCCCTCATCCAGGCCATCACCACCGCCAACAGCACCCCCACCACCGCCGACACCCTCAACCTCGCCCGCGACTGCACCTACACCTACACCCAGCAGATCGCCGGCCCCGGCCAGGCCGCGCTCCCCCAGATCACCAGCCCCATCACCATCAACGGACGCAACGCCACCATCACCCGCGACGACAACACCGACAACGAATTCCGCTTCTTCAACCTCCCCCCTGCCACCCGCGCGAACCTGACTCTCCGAGACCTTGCCCTCACCAACGCCAAAGCCGGCGGAGGCGCCCAGGGTGGGGCCATCCAGCTGGGATTCGACACCGTCGTTTCCCTTGCAAACACCCGCCTCACCGGCAACACCTCCAGCAACGGAGGCGGCGCCATCAGCAACAACAACGGAACCCTCCGCGTCGTAGGTTCCTACTTCAACGGCAACAACACCGAAGCCGGCCACGGCGGCGCCATCCTGAGCAGCGGCGCCACACGCGTGGACCTCAGCGTCTTCACCAACAACTCCACCGGCCCCGTCACCGGTGGTAACGGCGGAGCCATCTCGCACAGCAGCATCTCTTCACCCTTCGCCCTGACCTCGAGCATCCTCACCGGCAACGAAGCACAAGGCCTGGGCGGCGCCATCCACAACAACAGTTCCTCCGCGACCGTCACCAGCAGCCAGATCCACAACAACAACGCCAGGACCGGCGGGGGCATCGCCAACTTCGGGACGCTCACCACCAACGTCCAAACCACCATCCGCGGCAACACCGCAAGCTTCTCCGGTGGCGGCATCTACAACTTTGGAACGCTCAACACCCGCAACACCGTCATCGACGGGAACGCAGTCACCCAAGGAACCGGCGCCGGCATCCACAACCAGGGCGACGCGACGCTCAACGACTCCCGTGTCACACGCAATACCGCGGCCCACGCCCCCGCCGGTCTCCACAACAACGGCGGAACCGTCACCCTGAACCACACCACCATCACAAACAACAACCCCGGCAACTGCGACCCCTCAAACCCCTCTGCCACGGGCTGTACTCAGTAGATCCATCCACCCACGGCCCCGGGCACCGTCTTCGCCGGGAGTGCGCACAAGGCCGCGACCCTGCACCGGCTCGCAGGCCCGTAGCCGTACGCCGGGGCCACCGCCGTACTGCTCACCGGCGTACGGGCCTTCCGATGCGTCATGTACAGCCGCAGGCTCCGCGCCCTGGACGCAACAGCCGAGCACTACGTGCAGGACCGGGACCTCCCCGAAGGCACCCGGCATCTCTGGAGATCGCCAGCGCCCTGCGCGGACTCTACGTCTTCACCCATTGGGTCAAGCCCTCCGAGTAGCGCGATTTTCCAGCCAGCGGCGCGGCGGATTCCGCACTGTTCTGCTTCCTGCGCGTCGCCCTAGTGTCACGTTCCGACGCTAGTCGCCACCATGGGGAGGGCACCTTGCGCAGCTTCAGGCAAATGACCGCAACCGCCGCAGCCACCCTGACTCTGGCCGCCGCCAGCCTGATCGGGACAGCCTCCGGAGCCCACGCAGCCACTGTCGACTACGCGTGCCGCACCCCGGACGTGTATGCCGACGGCCTGTACGTGCACACCTGCATCAACTGGTACATGGGCCAGAGCAACCCCACGTGGGGCACGGTGAGCACCCACGGCGGCAACAACACCTCCATCACCCTGTGCGTTCACCTCCTCAATCAAAATCTGGCAGAGGTGGGCGGATCGAAGAAATGCAGCACGGTCTGGGGCCCGTCCGGGTCCGTTCAGGGCCCGCCGGTGAATCAGCCCTGCGACGGCACGAAGTATTACGCCGAGTCGTGGTTCACCTCACCGACCTACTACTACGGCGGCATGGGTCCTGCCGTTGTGTGTTGAGCGTAGAAGTTGACGTGATGCGGGGTAGCGGGCGCGAGCCTGCGGGCTGAGGCGCCTGTCCGGCGAATCATGCGACTACTAGGCTTCGATGATGGAACGCTTAACCGACCTGCCAGAAGTTCTCGCCCAGCCCGCAGACCCGATTGCGGCGAATGACTACGACAGTTTCGCCGAGGCGTACTCGGCGGAGAACGAGAACAGTCTGGTGAACGCGTACTACGAGCGGCCCGCGATGCTGGCCCTCGCCGGAGACGTGGCCGGCCGTCAGATCCTGGACGCCGGTTGCGGCTCGGGTCCGCTGTCCGCCGCGCTACGTGACCGCGGCGCGGTCGTCACGGGGATCGACGCCAGCACAGGGATGCTGGCGTTGGCGAAACGGCGGCTGGGCGATGACGTCGCCCTGCACGCGGTCGACCTGAGCGACCCCCTGCCGTTCGGCGATGATGCGTTCGACGACGTGGTCGCGTCGCTGGTGCTGCACTACCTCGAGGACTGGGGGCCGGCACTGGCCGAGTTGCGGCGGGTGACCAGGCCCGGCGGCCGGCTGATCGCGTCGGTGGAACATCCCTTCGTGGCCTACACGATCAAGGATCCCCGGCCCGACTACTTCGGCACCACCAGCTACACCTTCGACTGGACATTCAACGGGCAGTCCGCCCCGATGAGGTTCTGGCGCAAGCCACTGCACGCGATGACCGACGCCTTCACCACCGCCGGCTTCCGCCTGTCCGTCATCAGCGAGCCGCAACCCGACCCAGCCGCCCGCGAGTTGTTCCCCGACGACTTCCACGCCCTTTCGACCAAACCCTGCTTCCTCTTCTTCGTCTTGGAGGTACCAGCCTTGGCTGCGGGCTCGGGCGAGTAGCCGTTCGACGGATCACGGACGGACTCAGCTGACCTTTGATCCAGTCCTGTGAAGCACGGGTGCGCGCCGAGCCGGTCATCGACGCCCTCAACCGCCACTACGGGCCGGGTACGGTCGGCCCGGCGGCCGCCATCACGGGGCCTGAGGCCTGGCTTCCTGGCCTTCGACGATGGAAGTCAGGCCGTCCAGGAGTGCCTTGAGCCCGAATTCGAAGAGCGCGTCGAGACGCAGGTCGTAGCCGTCCCCGAACGCTCCGACCACCTTGGTGAAGGTCGGGAAGCGGCCGGATTCCACCAGCTCCCCGAGGGCGGGGGCGCGGCTGTCCATCCACTGGTCCTCCGACTGGCCCGTGGCGGCTTCGGCATGCGCTTCCATTTCCAGGTGCACGGCCAGGCCTTGGACATGGCTGTAGATCAGGACGTGGATGTCGAACAGCGTCGTGGGGTCGAGGCCGTGGCCGTCGAGAGCGCTGAGCACCCACTCGCCGTGGACCATCAGATTGGGCACGAGCAAGGGGCGCGTGAGGGAGCCGAGCTGGGCCAGCCACGGGTGCTTCCGGTAGAGGCTCCACAGGGTCCGGGCACCCAGCTCGACGCGGGCACGCCAATCCATGGGGGCGTCCGCGCCGTAGGACTCCTCGCCGAAGGCAGCGTCGGCCATGCGCAGGACGAGGTCTTCCTTGCTCGGGACGTACCGGTAGGTCGACATCGCCGCAACGCCGAGCCTGGCCGCGACCCCGCGCATGGAGAGCGCCGAGAGCCCTTCGGCGTCGGCGATCTCGACGGCGGTGCGGACGATCCGGTCGAGGCTCAGCTCCTGCTCGGTGTCCGGGGCGGGTGACGGGCGCCTGCGGGCCGGTCCGGCCGCGGGGGTTGCGGCGGTTGCGGCGACAGGGATTCCGGCGACGACCGTGCCGATACGGGGCCGGGCCTCGACGAGTCCCTCCAGGCGCAGGGTGGTCAGGGCCTTGGTTGCGGTGGCAAGTGCGACGCCCCATTCCCGGGCGACCTGCCGGGTCGAGGGAACCCGGTCCCCGGGAGCGAGTTCACCGTCCGCGATGCGCTGCCGGATCCCGGCGACGATGCGCAGATAGGGCGGATCACCGGCTGGGCCTATGGCCTTCGTCACGTCCTGCCGCCTCCCTCTCCTGTACTAGTGCAGAGGGTAGCAGCGGCAACAGCGAATGGAGGGCAATTGCTCTAGTACACGTCTTAAATCTGACCAGTTGAGCAGGGGTGCCGTACGGCGTACGTTCAGTATGCGTACACCGTACGAAGCACTAGAGGAGCTTCTCATGCACACCGTACTGATCTCCGGTGGCGGCATCGCCGGGCCCGTCCTCGCCTACTGGCTGCGCCGCCACGGCTTCGCGCCCACCGTGGTCGAACGCGCTCCGGGCCAACGCCCCGGCGGCCAGGCCGTGGACATCCGCGGCGTCGCGCTCGACGTCGTGGAGCGGATGGGCCTGCTGGAGCAGGCGAGCAGCGTAAGGACCCGGATGCGCGGCATGTCGATCCTCGACGCCGACGGCCATGAGGTCGACCGCTCCACCGAGGCGACCTTCAGCAGCGGCCGGCTCGACAGCGAGGACATCGAGGTGCTGCGCGAGGATCTGGTGCAGATCGTGCACGAGCACACGCGCGAAGGCGTCGAGTACCTCTTCGGCGACAGCATCACCGCGCTCGACGAAGACGAGACCGGCGTACGCGTCGACTTCGCGCAGGGACCGCCCCGCACCTTCGACCTCGTGGTCGGAGCTGACGGCCTTCACTCCACCGTACGGCGCCTGGCCTTCGGTCCGGAGGAGCATTACGCCCATCATCTGGGCAGCTACCTCTCGGTGTTCAGCGCGGACAATTTCCTCGGCCTGGAAGACTGGCAGATGTGGCTGCGGGACGGCGACACGGGCTTCGGCATCATGCCCGTACGCGGCAACAGCGAGCTCAGGATCGCCTTCGGCTTCGAGTCCGCACCCCTCGCCCACGGCCTCCGCGAGGGCGCTGCCCTCCGTCGGCTGGTCGTCGACAAGCTCGCGTCGATGCGGTGGGAAGGCACCCGCCTGGCCGAGGCCGCCCGGCAGGCGCCCGACTTCTACTGCGACGCCATGGCCCAGATCCGTATGGACCAGTGGTCACGGGGCCGGGTGACCCTGCTCGGAGACGCCGGCTACTGCCCTTCCCCCCTCTCGGGCCAGGGCACCAGCCTCGCCCTCGTGGGCGCCCACGTGCTGGCCGACTGCCTGGCCCAGGACAAGGGAGACCACAACGCCGCGTATGCCCACTACGAGCAGCGGATGCGCCCCTTCGTCGCCCTCAACCAAGCCCTGGCCACCGAGAATCCCGGCGGACCCGCCTCGGAGGCATCCATCGGGCACGCCAAGAACGCACTCTCGCTGGACAGCTGATAGGCAGCCGGTCCACTCAAGCCTTCGGCTATCCACCGGTTGACCACCGAGGACGTCGCCGTCACCTGGCAGCGTCTCTCCACAGGCGACCGGGCCGCCTACGCTGCCGATGCGAACTCGCGGACAACCACCACGAAGAGGTCCTGATCATGACTTCGCGCACTACCGGCAGATCGAGGATCTCCGCGGCGCCCTCGAGCCCCTCCTCGGCACAGCACCAAACACACAGCAGACGTGACACCCAGAGACTTGGGGATGCGGCGGCTGCGGGCGAGCTGTCAGGGCTCCTGAAGGGCACCTGACAGCTGGGCCCGTCGATGCAACCGGCTTGCGAGATCCGGCCCGGAAGGCCTGTGGTGCGGTGAGGGTCAGGCGGCGGCGAGGCTGATCTGGTCCTTGAAGATCACCCAGTGCTGGCCCTGGTCCTTGGTGTCGCACGGCTTGGTCGAGACGTTCGGGGTGCTCCAGGCGTTGGCGAAACAATAGGCCGGAGCGTAGGCGAGGGCGATCTGCTGGCCCGAGACATTCCAGTACTGCCCCTGGTCCTTCGGGTCGCACGGCTTCGTGGAGACGTCCGAGGCGTTCCACGTGTTGGCGAGGCAGTAGGCCGGAGCGTTGGTCAGGGCGATCTGGTGGCCCGAGACGGTCCAGTGCTGGCCCTGGTCCTTCGGGTCGCACGGCTTCGTGGAGACCTTGGGGGTGCCCCAGGCATTCGCGAGGCAGTAGAGACCGGGAGCACGCAGGACCGGGGTGACGGCTGCCGCGGCCTGTGCCCCGGTGGCCGGCAGGAAGGAAGCGGTCAGCGCCAGCGTCATGAAGGCGAACGTCTTGCGGAGGGCGATTGCCATGGGGAGAAATCCGTTCTTGCTTGAGAAGTGGGATTCACGCCCGAACGCGAGATGGATTCCCAACTCGGTTACGAACGCAAGGTAATTGGTAGCACCACCCAAGGATTGGCCAACGGTTTCTGCGCAACACGTTCATCCGAAAGAGCCGCCATATGTGATGACCCGACAGATACTCCAGAACGGCCAGAGGAGCACACCAAGACACCCATTCCCGCTCGACCGCCGACACCACCAAGTGCTCCGGTCACACCCCTTCGCACGACCCACCACGTAGATTCGGACCATGGTTCACGTACTAGGCAGCAGAATCCTGCTACGCCCCACGGATCCGGAACGTTCCCGGGCCTTCTACGGGGAGGCGCTGGGCCTCGCCATCTACCGCGAGTTCGGGACCGGGCCGGATCGCGGCACGGTCTACTTCCTCGGCGGTGGGTTCCTGGAGGTATCGGGCCGCTCCGAGGAGCCGCCGGCGCCCGGGCTGCAGCTGTGGCTGCAGGTCGCCGACGCCCACGCTGCGCACGAGGAACTGGCGGCGGCGGGCGTACGCGTACTGAGGGCGCCCGCGAAGGAACCGTGGGGGCTGGTCGAGATGTGGATCGCGGACCCGGACGGGGTGCGGATCGCGCTCGTCGAGGTGCCGGACGACCACCCGTTGCGCTACCGCCCCTGATCGGCCGACCGGGCGGGACACGCCCATCGGCTCGCCCCGCCCGCCAACCACGAACCTTCGGGGGATCAGGTCGTGATCAGGTCTGACACTGCTTCGTGGCCGCTGGAGACCAGCCGCTCCACGCAGCGCCGTCGGCTCGGGCATGGACGCGGATCTCGACCTTCACCGGGCCGCACACCCGGGTCGTGCTGCCCACCGCAACAGGGTCGACGGCCGCGCCCGCCGCGACATAGGTGCGACCGCTTCCTACCTTCTCCCAGTGACCACCATCGACGACGCGGAAGAACGCCTCGTAGGAGACGTTCAGTCCCTTCGTGCCCGTGTTACGGGCCCTGATGTACGCGGTGATGTCCCGCGTAGGAAACCTGCCGGCCGATCCGCGCTGAGCACTGATGCAGCCGTTGATGGCCACACGGCCGGTCGACACACCCCCGCCGCATGCGATTGCGGCGGCGTGCGCGTTGGCTGGAAGCGTCAGCATCGTCAGCGCGGCCGCGCCCAGGATCGTTCCGGTACGCCTCAAGTGCAATGTCCTGTCCGTTCTTCGAGCCCGTCTTCTCGAAGAGACCATGGCGCTTCCTTGGGGACGTGGAGCAGCCTGTCGGCGGGATTTCGCCCGGATGGATGCAGGAAAGGCGGCGTGCCTTCAGGAGTCCGGGGGCGAGCTTGGTGGCTTCGTGGACTTCTCCCGGCGAACTGCGTCCCAGGAAGACCCGAGCGCGCGTAGTCGATGTTGTCCCGCTTGGGCATCGAGGATCCCGACGGGCGCGAGATCTCGTACGTCCCGGTCTCGGACGACGAGTACCGGGGGGGGCGCTGCGCAAGCAAGGGCTCCTGGGGGAGTTCGCGGACCTGTTCACGCTGATGCACTGCTTCATCGGGCAGTCATGGATGCGCCATCTGGCCGCCGCATCCATGGCAAGGAAAGCCTGCTGCTACGGCTTGCGCACCAGCAGTCCGACGGTCAGGCCGCTGAGGGTCTCCGTGCCGTAGGCGGTGTACTTCGCCCGTAGCGCCAGGGCCTGGTGTGCGGGGAGCGCTCGCAGGACGTCGGAGCTGTTGCCGGGTACCACCACCCAGATCCGGCTCTCCCCCGCGAGACACTCGGCCGGCCGCGGACAGTAGGTCGGGAACAGCTCGTTGTTCTCGGCCGCCGTCGCTGCGAGGAACACCTCGTGGGGATCCACATCGGGACGGAGGTAGTAGCGGACCCCCTGGTCCAGCATCCACGGGGCACCCCGCTGGTAGACCACCGCATCCCCGGGGCGGTAGTACTTCTCGATGCTGCGTGCCGCCCCCGCGTAGTCCGCAGCGTGCGGCACATCGTGTTCGAACGACCCCCTCATCCTGCGCTGATCAGGCAGCACGAGGAGCGCGATCACGGCCAGGACCACCGCGGTCCGCAGCCAGGACCTCGTGGCTCCGGCAAGCCCGGCCCCCGCCAGGAGCACCCAGGCCGGCACGGTGAACAGGGCGTACTGGTAGCGGAAGTAGGACGTGTCTCCGTGCGACGCCGCCCACAGCACGAGCGGGGGCAGTACGGCGACGGAAGCGCAGAGCAGAATGTTCTCTCGGCGTTCCAGCCATGCCAGAGCCGACAGTGCGACCACTGCTCCCGTGCACAGGCCGGACGCGAACAACTGGGGCCAGATTTCGACCAGGCCCCAAGGGCTCGGCTTCGGCAGCCAGAAGAGCTGGCGGGATGCCTGGGACCGGCCGACCATGACCACCGGCAATACGCACACGGCGGCGGCCAGAACCGCGATGAAGAAGTACCACAGACCGCGGCGCTCATGGCGGGTCCGCAGGACCACCGCCGTCACGTGACACAGCACAATCGTGAGCGCGATCAGGTGCAGCAGCCCCAGAGCCATCACGCAGAGCGCATAAGCCACCCAGGGTGCCCACTTGCCGGGCTTGTCCAGCGCCCGGAGCAGCAGATACGTCGCCGCGGTCGCGAGAAGCATCACCAGGGCATAGCTGCGAGCCTCTTGAGCGAACCGGCTCACTGCGGGAATGAGCGCGAAGAGCAGCCCGGCGCACAGCGCGGCACGCTGCCCGAAGAGTCGGCGCCCGATCAGGGTGACGAGAGCCGCCGTTGCGCCCATGGCCAGTACGGTGGGCATGCGCAGTGCCACCTGCGAGTCCCCGAACACAGCCGTCCAGCCGTGGATCAGGAAGTAGTAGGTACCGTGCACCGCGTCGACGTTGTGCATCATGGCCAGGATCTGCTGCGGACTCCGCTGGCTCACCTCCCAGGTGACCAGCTCGTCGGTGCCCAATTGCGTACCGTTGACCCCGAGGAGACAGACGGCCAATGTGGCCAGCATCGGCCAGATCCACAGGGCGGTCGACATTGTTCCGTCGTCGCGGGGTGCCTCGCGCCGGTCCTGGGCCTGGGCCTGGGCCTGGGCCTGGGCCTGGGCCTGCTGAGGAGTCCGCATAACAGTCGTCACAGAACCAGGCATAGTGCCGACGGCCACGGCGCCAGGGCTCGGCCGCGCCCGCCACGGAGTCTTTTCACCCCCGTGGTTCATGGAGCTTGTTCAGCGGTGGGTCCTCCTGGGGCCGGCGGATGCCGAGGTGGGGTGCCCGATGGCGGGGAAGGAGGATCGACTAACCTCCGGCGGACAGTGGTCAACGGGGAGGGGCAGGTCGTGAGGGTGGGACTGCGAAGACTGGCTGCCACAGGCGTGGCGGTGGCCATGGGCGGGGCGCTGGTGTGCGGGTGCGGGCCGCTCGGTGCGGACGGCGCGAGCGGATCCTCCGCGTCAGCCGACGCAGCTGCGCGCGCCTTGATCGCCGAGGCATCGCTGTCCTTCCGCTACGTGGGGGACTCCCATGTGGACGAGACGATGAATCAGCAGCTGGAGATCAAGAACGCCACTCGGGGTTCAGTGGCCCCGGTCCTGGCCTTCACGGCTCTGGACAAGAATCACCAGGAAATGCCTCAGGTCGCGGTGACCACGGTGTACGGAAGCGACCGCGGTGGCCTGGTGGTGCCCTACGGGACGAGCTGGGACACCCTGCGGTTCTCCGGCCCTGGCGAGCACGACGTGGCGGATGTCCGCGTGACGGTGCGGAGTGCGGCCGCCGCCCGAATACCGGCCGGGATGCACGACGTGAAGACTCAGGCATTGGACAGCCAGGGCCACGAGATCAGCAGGTTCGAGCGTTTCTCGGCGGTCCGTCTCACCAACGAGGACGATTTCCCCGTCTCCGTTCGGATCGCCTACATCCTCTGGGACCAGCCGCCCAAGGGCACGACCCAGCAGGCCGTCGAAGTCACCTCGGTCGGCGGCCTGACGGAGGTCCCGGCCCACGGAACTTCCGTCGTGCAGGTGAGCGCGGATGCGGCCGCTGCGGTGGCCCGCAATTCCAACGGCCCGGCGGTGAGCATCAAGGCCTACAACTCACAGTAGATTCGCGCAGTTCTGGCGAGCCCTGGGGACGGGTGGCCCGGTGCGCTCTCGCCGCGGTGAGGGCACGGTCATCAGCCTGGCGACGGCTGAAGCCGGTCCGCTCCTATGGCCGCGGTGTACTGTCCCAGCGCCACGTGGTGAGACGAGGGTGCCCCGGCAGTTCGGCGCGGCCGGTGGCCCACTACAGGGTGAGCCAGGGATCCGCGCCGCCCGGAGTCTCTGGAAACAGACGGCCGAGCACCCGCGCGCAGAGAGCGGAGGGCGGGGTCCAGGCAAGCCCGAAGCCTGCCGCCACATCGTGCATGTGCACCAGCGTCTCCACCACCCCCATCGCCGCGAAGCCTTCGGGGTCCGACACCCCGGCGGCGTGGTGGACTCGGACCCGGGGCGGCGTCGTACGCACCATGGCGACGAGCAGCGCACCGCAGGCCTCCAGCACCTGCACCAGGCCGGCCGGACCCGTGTCACGGTCCGCGTAGAGGAATCCGCGGTGACGGGAGACAGGGCCAATCCGGTTTCGACTGATCGGGACATGACAGCACCGCATCGCCAGGGCAGAGGGCAACCCCTTCCGGCCAGGGCGAGGTGGAGGAGGGCGACGGTCCCGGTCGCCCGTCACTCGGGTACTCGCCGGCGAAGTCCTCATCGCGCTGGAGCCCGCCCAGCCGGTCTCCCACCCACATCGCCGGACTTGGGAACCGTGCTGGTCCGGGGCCCCGCGAGCGTTCTCCCTGTTCGGTCCTGCGGCGCGTACAAGACGTGCCACCAATGGGCCGTGGGCTGGTGGGGGCCACAGGTCTCGCGCGGTGTCACGCACCCCTGCGCTTGAACCCTCTGTTGACCGGATCGGTCCGCTGCCGGACCCGATGCGGCCTGTCCCCTGGCTGCCCGCGCGGGCCAGGCTGGGGGACATGACCCGAGCACTGATCGTCATTGATGTCCAGGAGTCCTTCCGCGCCGAGCCGCTGTGGGAAACGATTTCCGACCCGAATATCGCTGAGAAGGTGAACCGCCTGGTCCGGCTCTCCCGGCAGGCCGGGGACCTTGTGGTGTGGGTGCTGCACTCCGAGCCCGGTGCCGGCGACGTCTTCGACCCGGCTCTCGGCCATGTCCGGCTGATGGCGCAGCTGGAGTCGGTGGACGGAGAGCCGGTGATCCACAAGACCTCGCACAACGCCTTCACCACCACCAACCTGCAGCAGCTCCTCACTGTGCACGGCATCCGCGAGCTCACCGTCTGCGGCATCCGTACCGAGCAGTGCGCGGAGACGACGACCCGCGTCGCATGCGATCTCGGCTACGAGGTCACCTTCGTGATCGACGCGACCGCGACGCATCCCATTCCCCACCGCGACGCTCCCGCCGACCAGAGCGTCGCCGATCTGCTGGCCGACCCCCGCACATTGCCGTCCGCGGAGGTCATCAGGCGCACGGAGTACGCCCTCGCCGGACGCTTCGCCACCATTGCGACGATCGACGGGCTGGAGGCCGAGGCCGGAGTGCACGTACGATGACCGAATCGTGAGCCACATCGTGTTCTTCCTGGTGCCCGGAGTCCAATTGTTGGACCTGGCCGGCCCTGCGCAGGTGTTCTCCACGGCGGCCGACTTCGGACACCCCTACACCCTCGCCTACATCGCCGAGCAGCCGCAGGTCCCCACCGCCCAGGGACTGCCGTTGGTGGCGGGGCTCGAGTGGCCCGAGCTCGGGCCCGAGGATCTGATCGTGGTGCCCGGCTGGTGGCCGGGCACCCTGGCCGACGGTCCCGCCATCGCCGACGCCTCCCTCCAGGTCCTCCGCGACCACCACGCCAGGGGCGGAACGGTGTCCAGCGTCTGCGCCGGAGCCGATGCGCTCGGCCGGGCGGGCCTGCTCGACGGCCGCCGCTGCACCACCCACCACGAGCTGCAGGACGAGCTGGCCCTGCGCCACCCCGGGGCGGTGGTCGTCCGCGATGTCCTGTTCACCGCCGACGACCGGGTGATCACCTCGGCCGGTATCGCCAGCGGCATCGATCTGGCCCTGCACCTGGTCGCAACCCGGCACGGCCCGGCCGCCGCCGCCCAAGTGGCCCGGGACATGGTCGTCTACGCCCGCCGCAACGGCCACGACCCCCAATCCAGCGCCATGCTCCGCCACCGGTCCCACCTCGACGACACCGTGCACCGAGTCCAGGACCTCATCGACACCCGCTTCGACCAACCGCTCCCCCTGCCCACGCTGGCCGCGGCCGTCGGCGTGAGCGAACGCACCCTCACCCGCCTCTTCAGCCGTGCCACCGGGCTCACCCCCCTGCGCTACCAGCAGACCCTCCGCCTCGAACACGCCCAACACCTCATCAGCCACGGCGCAACGATCGATGCCGCGGCCCGCGCGGTCGGATTCGAGGACCCCCGCATGCTGCGCCGCCTCCGCGCCCGCACGGCCTGAGCCTTGATGGAGAGATCGTCGAACTTCTGATGGCTGATCTCGACTTGCTCACCCTCGCCCCAGCCCTCGCCCTCGCCCTCGCCGCGGCCAAAGCCCAAGCGGAGCGAGCAGCTGGCTGAACGGCCGAGGAGGTGCATCTTGTGGCGTTGACGGGGCTCCGGCTTCGATCTTCCTCAACAGTTCCCCATCATCGTCATAGAGCTCAAGACTGAACCGCAGGCCGCAGCCCCCGTAGGCGGCCACGGAGGGTCTGTGAAGGTGCCGACGGGCCGGACCAGGTGATGCCCGGGTCCGACCCGTCGTCTGGTTGTCTCTACAGGTCGAGCTGGTACTGGACTGTCGTGTGTGTGGGTACGTAGTCGAGGCTGTCGCTGATGTGTCTCATGTGCGTGTTGCTGTCGGCGGTGTCGGTGAGGAGGCCGCCGAGGTGCGGGTGGCGTCCGTGGGCCTGTCGGATCGACTCGGCCTTCATCCATCGGCCGAGGCCGTGTCCGCGGTGTTCGGGCAGCACGCCGGTGCCGTAGTGCTGGCCGTCACCCGTGCCGCTTCCGGGGACGACGAGTTCTGTGAACCCGGCGATCGAGCCGTCGGTCGTGTCGATGGCTACGACCGTGTGCAGTTGGTCTCCGCGGTCTTCAACGGCCTTCGCTGCGGCCCGGACCCATTCCACGTCCCAGACGACGGTGCCGTAGTCGGTGTCCTCCATGGGCATGTCGTCCATGGCTCGGCGTGAGGCTGCGAACGTCCGGGCGAGGTCGTCGGGGACGGTTCCCTGCCATGACGCCAGCCGGTAGCCGGGGTGCGGCCGCTCGATGATCTCGGCGAGGGCGGTGGGGTCCACGTCGGCCAGTGGCAAGCGGGCGAATCTCAAGGTGAGCACTTTGCGGAAGCCGTGGGCCGGCAGGAAGTGATCGCCGGGCGATCCGTCCTCGGCCTGCGCGCTGACGCAGCGTCGGGCGTTGTCCCGGGCGACTGCCACGGCGGTGTCGAGGAGTTTGGAGCCGACGCCCTTGCGGCGCTCCGTGGGATGGACGTGGAGCGTCAGTTCGGCCAGGTGCGCCTGTCCGCCGTCGAACAGGCGCAGAAAGGCCGTCCCAACGGGGCTGGAATCGGCGTCGGACGCCAGCCATGCAAGGCGTCGGCTGTGCGCCCCGTGAGCGGGGTCGGTCAGTGGGGTGATGCGAAGCGACAAGGTGTCTCCGTCGTGAGGAGGTGGCAAAGGTCAGTAGGCGGGCTCACCTGCTGGCCACTCGTGCGCATGTGCTCCACACCTCCTCGTCGACGGTGCCGGTCCGGAACAACGTGGACGGCTCGGGCGAACTTAGCCGGACCATCTGTTCCTCGGCAAAGGGTTAACTGAAGGCAGGTCCGACCGCGGGGTCACAGCCACTCCTTCATGGCCGCGGTCAGTGCGGTTGCCTCATCGCGAACGGCGAGCTCGGTTCACGGGTTCCAGACCTCGAAGTCCGAGAGCTGGCCGGCGGGCCAGCCGGTGTTCGCGGAGACGGTGACCCGGATGTAGCGCTGTGTGGTGGCGGGGAAGGTGAGGGTGACGGTGTTGTTGGTGGCGGGGTCGAAGATGTAGGGGGCGGAGGACTTCAGGGTGGTGAAGGCCGCGCCGTCGGTGGAGCCCTGGACGGTCAGGGTCTGGTTGCGGGCGCCCCAGGTGGCGGGGAGCCGCAGAACCACCTTGCCTGTGCTCTGTGGGGAGCCGAGGTCGACCTGGACCCACTGCGGGAAGGCGTTGTTGGCGCTCTCCCAGTAGCTGTTCTGGTTGCCGTCCGTGGCATTCGACGACTGGTAGACACCGGTGTGGCTGGTCTCGGTGGTGGGTTTGCCCGCGGCCAGGTCGGTCGGCGTGGGCGTTGGCGTGGGATTCCCGTCCGAAACGGCGAAGGTGAGGTGGTTGAGGTTCCACCCGCCGCGGTCCTGGTCGACCGTCAGGATCTGTCTGCCGGCCGGGAGTGTGACGGTGGTGGTGACCGTCGTCCAGGACTGCCAGCCGCCGGTTGCGGGGATGCTGATCGCGCCGCTGAGGTTCGTGCCCGAGGCGTCGGACAGGTGCAGAGCGCCGGTTGCGGCGGAGGGGGCCGCCACGCGCAGGTTGACGGTGTACGTGCCCGCGGAGGCGACGTTCACGGTGTAGTGGAACCATTGCCCACCGGTGGTCCAGCCCAGGTTCTGGCCCCCGCCGGTGTCCGAGGTGCTCTCCAGGTCCACGCCGTCGGAGCGGTAGGCGGAACCGTTGCCGTTGCTGGAGGTGACGTTGTACGCCGCGCCCTGGCCGCCGGTGTCGTAGTTCTCCGCCTGTACGGTGCCGGGCACGGCCGCGGGTGTGCCGCCGTAGGGGCCTTGCGGGGTGGTGGCGCCCTGCCAGCTGTTGCCGCTGACCGAGGCCGTGAAGCCGCTCGAGTTGTTGGCGAAGGCGGTCATACCGGATTTCAGCCCGGTGAGGGTGTTGCCCGTGATGGTGGCGGATCCGGTGGGCGCAGGGTAGAAGGGGGGTGCGATCGCCACACCGCCTCGGCCGGGGTTGGTGATCGTGTTGTCCTTCAGCAGGGTGTTGGTCGAGGTGGAGAAGCCGATTGCATCGTAGAGGGAGTCGCCGACGGTGTTTCCGGTGACGTCGACCTTGTCGACGGTCCCGGTGTTCTGGCCGTCGCCGCCGTTGCCGACGTGCAGGGCCGGCTGCCCCTGGCCGTATGCGTTGCCGCCGGAGCGGAGCACGGTATTGCCCGACACGGTCGCGGAGAGCAGGTCGTCGCCGTTGACACCGAAGCGGCCGGCTCCCAGGCCGATGTAGCGCGCGGTGTCGCTGACCCGGTTGTTGGTGACCTGGTGGCCGCTGCCCCCGTAGATCGCGACGCCCTTGCCGCCCCACGGCGCTATCGAGGTGTTGTTGCTGACCGTGACGTCGGTCATCGGGTGGTAGTAGGTCCTGGAACCGTCGCCGTTGGTGTTGTAGTCGACCGAGTTGACGGCGATCGCGTCGTCTCCCGTGCCTCGCACGAAGTTGTTGGTGACGGTCAGAGCGTCTCCGGTGTCGGCTCCGAGCGAGACGTTGTTGACGTTGATGCCGTCCGCCCAGATCGAGGTCAGTCGGCTGTTGCTCACCTTGCCTCCGGTGCCCGAGGCCCAGAAGCCGGACATGGTGTGCTGGGTCCAGATGCCGTCGGCCGACCAGTTGCTGCCGGTGGTGTCCATGGCGCCGCCGTCGCCGCCGATGGTGCTGCCGCTGACGGCGTTGGCGTCGATGTGGAAGTCGCGCACGGCGCAGGACGTGACGGAGAACAGGGCCGCCAGGGGTGTGGTGTTGGGGACCGGTACGTCGCGGTAGACGGTGCTGTACCACTGGCCTGCGCCGGCGATGGTGATGCCCTGGGCGTGCAGGCCCGTGGTGCCCTTCACGTAGAAGGTGCCCTGCGGAATCCAGAGCGTCCTGCCCTGTGACTGGGCCTGGTCGATGCAGTTCTGGATGGCGGGGCCGCTGTCGGTGGCCTGGCTGTCGGCGGAGCCGTTGGTCGGGGTGTTGTCGGCGACCGCTCCGCAGCTGGTGATGGAGATCGAATCGGCCGGCTGGGCGAGCGGTGGCGGCGGGTTCTCCACGTCGATCACGTCGATGTCGTAGAAGGACGCGGTGTTGGCGGAGTCCTGCCGGAGGGAGAACGTGGCACCGGCCGGGATGGGCGCGCCGGTGACGAAGGTGCGTGCTTCGTCCCAGAACACGCGTGGGTTGCCGTCGGCCGGGCTCTGGTTGTCGCTGGTGTTGTAGTTGTCGTTGCCCTCGTACACCCAGCTCTGCTTGGAGTTGAGGTTCAGTGCCTGCCGGAACGTGCCGTTGACGTACAGGTTCAGAGTGGCGGTGGTGCCACCGCCGGACGGCGAATCGGGGATGCTGGCGCGGACGTTGAGGAAGCTGATGGGCTGTCCGGTGGTGTTGGTCCACCCGACGGACTGCCCCGTGCCTCCGAGGCGGACGTACGCGTGGCCGGACGCCTCCAGCGCGGCGCTGGAGTACCGGTCGGTCGGCGCCGCTGTCACCGAGGTGACGGCCGCGCCGCCGCCGAGGGCTCCGGACTCGCCCTCGTAGCTGGTGAACCCGGTCGCGGCCCCGGTCACCGCACTCGCGGCGGTCGTGGCGTGCGTCGACTCGGGGGCGGCGCTTGCCGAGACCACAGGCATCCACGCCGCGCCCAGGGCGGCGACGACCGCCACCGCAAGGAGTCTTCTCGTGCGTCCCGCTCGGCGGACAGGTAACGGAAACTCCAGCATCTGACACCCCTTCGGAGACCGTGCAAGCGCCGGGCTCCGACCGTACAAAGGACTCTGGAACCATGCAAGGTTTCTACAGAGTCAGGAAAAGATCTGACAGCGCGGATGGATGGGCATGGCACCACTCAGGGCGACCGGACTCGGAGCGGGCGAAAACGGCAGGAAGTACGGAAAGCGGAGGCCAGTGCAAGAATTTATTGCAGCAGCAAGTCCGCTTCTTGCGCACATTCATAGACTTCCTGCATGCGGAGTCGTAGCCTCCCGCGGTGAGCCACTTCGCACACTCCGATCGAGCCGCAAGGACGTACGCGCCCGTGTCCCAGTCGCCGCAAAGTCATGCACCCACTCCCGAGCAGGTCCGCCGCCTGAGACGGCGGGGAACCGCCGTCTTCCTGTCCCTTTCGCTGGCCGCCACCGCGGCCTTGACCGCCCTCGCGGTCGGCAGCGCGCCGGCCGCCCATGCCGTCGGGGTGCCCGCGCCCTCGCCCGTCGCCATACCCGGGCGGGGTGCGACCGTGCCCTTCACCGAGTTGGAGGCCGAGTACGCGGCCACCAACGGAGCCCTCATCGGCCCCGACCGCCTCTACGGACACCTCCCCTCCGAGGCGTCCGGCCGTCAGGCAGTGACACTTGGAGCCTCCGGGCAGTACGTGGAGTTCACCCTCACCAAGCCCGCCAACGCGATGTCCCTGCGCTACAGCCTCCCGGACACGGGGGACGGCAAGGGCCGCGACGCCACGCTGGACGTGCAGGCGAACGGACAGTCCGTCAAAACGCTGGCCGTGACCTCGAAATACAGCTGGTACTACGGCGGCTACCCCTTCAACAACAACCCGGGCGACACCAACCCGCACCACTTCTACGACGAGTCCCGCACCCTGCTCGGCGCCGACTACCCGGCCGGAACCAAGATCCGGGTGCAGGTGACCTCGACCGCGCAGTCGCCCTCGTTCACCATCGACCTCGCCGACTTCGAGCAGGTGGGCGCGGCTTCCGGCAAGCCCGCCGGAGCGCTCGACGCCGTCGCGGACTTCGGCGCCGACCCGACCGGGGCCACCGACTCCACGGCCCGGATGCAGGCCGCCGTCGATGCGGGCCACGCCCAGGGCAAGCTCGTCTTCGTACCGCCGGGCAACTACACCCTCTACGACCACGTGGTCGTGGACGGGGTCACCGTCCAGGGCGCGGGCCCCTGGTACACGGTCTTCGGCGGCCGCGACCCGGTCAACCGCAACCGCGCGGCCGGCTTCTACGGCAAGTACGTGGCGGGCGGCGGCTACACCGGCCCGGTCCGGCCGTACGAGGCGAACGGGCCCAGCCAGAACGTCACCCTCAAGGACTTCGCGATCATCGGCGACGTCCGCGAGCGGATCGACGACGACCAGGTGAACGCCCTGGGCGGCGCCATGTCCAATTCGACGGTCGACAACCTCTGGATCCAGCACGTCAAGGTCGCGGCGTGGATGGACGGTCCGATGGACCGTTTCACCATCAAGAACAGCCGTTTCCTCGACATGACCGCCGATGGCGTGAACTTCCACACGGGTGTCACGAACTCTCGCGTCACCAACACCTTCCTGCGCAACACGGGTGACGACGGTCTGGCCTCCTGGCCCCAGGACAAGCCCAACACCGACATCAGCTTCGACCACAACACCGTCGTACTGCCGATCCTGGCGAACAACATCGTCACCTACGGCGGCAAGGACTTCACCATCTCGGACAACGTCATGTCCGACACCATCAGCAACGGCGGCGGCCTGCACATCGCCAACCGCTACCCAGGCGTCAGCTCCGGCAAGGGCACCGCGGTCGCCGGCACCATCACAGCCGCGCGCAACACCCTCATCCGGGCCGGGAACAACGACTTCAACTGGAACTTCGGGGTCGGCGCGATCTGGTTCTCCGGCCTGAACGAGGCCGTCCAGGGCGCGAGCATAAAGATCTCCGACACCGACATCCTCGACTCCTCCTACGCCGCCATCCACTCGATCGAGGGCCCCATCAGCGGGGTGGAGTTCACCAACATCAACATCGACGGCGCCGGGACGTACGCCATCCAGGCCCAGTCGAACATCTCGATGAAGCTCACCAACGTCACCGCCAAGAACATCGCCCAGACCGCCACCCCGATCCACAACTGCATCGGCACCGGTCTGCAGATCACCGACGGCGGCGGCAACTCCGGCTGGAACACCGGACAGACCTGTTCCGGCGTGTGGCCGACGCCGGTGTGGACCAACGGCGGCGTCCCCAGCGGCGGCACCACGACTCCACCGACCACGCCGCCCACCACTCCCCCGACCACCCCGCCCACGACCCCGCCCACCACTCCCCCCACCACCCCGGCGAACGGCAACCTCGCCCAGGGCCGCCCCGCCACCGCGTCCTCGGCGGTGCAGTCCTACAGCGCCGCGAACACCGTGGACGGCAATGCCTCGACCTACTGGGAGAGCAACGGCAACGCCTTCCCCCAGACCTTGACGGTCGACCTCGGCGAGACCAAGCAGATCGGCAAGGTCACCCTGAAGCTGCCACCGTCCGCGGACTGGGCCACGCGGACCGAGAACCTCTCGGTGCTCGGCTCCACCGACAACTCTTCCTGGACCACGCTCAGCGGCCCCTCCGGCGTCACCTTCAACCCCGCCTCCGGTAACACGGCAACGCTTGCCCTCAACCCGGCCGGCGCCCGCTACGTCCGTCTGAACATCACCGGTAACACCGGCTGGGCGGCCGGGCAGATCTCGGAGTTCGAGGTGTACGCACCCGACGGCGGCGCGACCACCCCGCCCACCACGCCTCCCGCGACGACTCCTCCTCCCACACCCCCGGCCGACTCCAACCTGGCGCAGGGCCGCCCGGCGACCGACACCAGCCACACCCAGGGCTACGTGGCCGGCAATGTCACCGACGGCAACGCGGGCAGCTACTGGGAGAGCAACAACAACGCCTTCCCGCAGTCGCTCACCGTCGACCTCGGCGCCCAGCGCACCGTCGGCCGCCTCGTCCTGAAGCTCCCCTCCTCCTGGGGCACCCGTACACAGACGCTGTCCGTGCTCGGATCGGCCGACAACACGGCCTGGACGACAGTGAAGAACTCCGCCTCCTACACGTTCACCGAGGGCACGAACGCCGTCACCATCGCCCTTCCCTCCACAGGCGTTCGGTACCTGCGCCTGACCTTCACCGCGAACAGCGGCTGGCCGGCCGGCCAGCTTTCGGAACTGGAGGCGTACACCTCGTAACGGGCCGCGCGCACCCTCCGGCGGACGGCCGGCCCGCACTCCGGGCCGGCCGTTGCCCTGTCCGCACCCTCGCGACACTCCGCGAGCGCGGTGCCGGGCCGAGCACGACTGCTTCCACTGTTCCTACGTCGGCGACGGCTTGAACGGCTCGATGATCGGTGCGCCGTCCACGTCGGTCATGAAGTCGCGGTGGACCGGCTTCTTGTCCGCCGGCTTGGGGAGGTCCGGGCACGCGATGCCGTTGCCGTCCCGGTCGAGTCCGTTCGGGTCCAGTGCGTCCGCTCGCAGCACCGCTTGCGCGTCGGCCTGGGCCTTGAACGCATCGCATTCGACCACGTGCCCCTTGTGTACATATGGAGCGACGTCGAACGTGTACTCCGAGGCGTCATTGCCGGCGCACGCGGCCAGCGTGATCGCCGCGATCACACCGACCGCCGCGATGGCGGTACGACGACCCGGTCGAAGCCGGTGATCCCGGCCCCCTTGGATGGCGCGTGACTGGTATGGCATGGTCCTAGGCCGATCCTGTCCGGAAAACCTCGACCTTGTTGTTCGCCGGATCGACCGCGTACACCTTCGCCGTAGCGTTGTTCACGGCCAGCGCGACGAACTGGCTGGGCGTGCCGAGCGGAGCTTGCGTCAGCAGCGTGGTGCCGTCGGCCACCCCGAGCCCACCCGGCGCGGTGGCACCTTTTGTTGCGCGCCGAAGATCCTGTTGAAGTTGTTCAGCGAGGCGATCTTGCGTGAGGAGTTCCCGATGGCATTTGACATTTGGCAGGCCGTTGCCTGCCCCGTGACCTTCGTCCCGATGATTCGGTCGATGCGCCCCCCGCTCGAGCCGCAGTTCGTTCCACCGGTGAGGTAGACGTAGACCGACCCTCCCGCGGGGTTGTAGACCGCGGCCTGGGGAGAGAAAGTCGTTCCCGCCGGGTCGTCGATCATCGTTGAAGTCTTGTCGCCGGGGGTTTATGACGATCGTTGTCGCGACGGGTTTCCACTGGCCCGTCGCGTCCACAACGCACTTCTTGGCAAGGAGGTAGACGAGGTTGCAGCTCGGATCGACGACGGTGCTGCCACGAACGGAGCTGGGATAGAGGCCGCTCCCGTTGGTGGCGCTGCAGGCTTTCTTCGTCGGGAAATCCACCTCGAGCCTGGCCACGTGGGTCTACGAGATGGCCAAGAGGCCGATGTCGGGGCTCAGAACGCCGCCGTTACCCGACTTCGCCAGGTACACCTCGTGGAGCGCGGCGTTGAAGGAGAAGTCCATGCCGTTGCTTGCGGTCGCCGTTCCCACAGTGCCCGGTGGGAACGGGATACGCACCGCCGACGAGGTGCCGGCCGCGATGTAGGCAACCTCCGAGGTGGCTGCACCACCACCGCCGAGGTAGACGTCACCGTTCTCGGGGGAGACGGCCAGGCCGACGACGGTCGTCGTCGAGAAGTCGCCGACACGGGTCACTTGATTGGCGTGTGCCGTGTCGATGACAGCGACGCCGTTCGTACCCCCGACGTAGACCTGCCCCGTGCCGGGAGCGGTGGCCACGACGTACACGCGATTGGCCTTCTCGTCGACCGCGACGTCGGCCGGATTCGTGCCCACCTGGACCGCGTCCGCAGGGCGCTCCATGGGTGCGGTGTCATACAGCGGTCGGGCGTCAGGGCCCTGGCGCCACCGCAGCCCGTGGCGCCTTCGTTGAACGTGGGGCGAGGTAACTGCCCTGCTATTGCTCCTGGTAGGAGTGGCGCTGGCCCTTCCAGGGGTCGCCGATGTTGTGGAAGCCCCGCTCCTCCCAGAAGCCGCGGCGGTCCTGCGTCATGTACTCGATGGCGCGCAGCCACTTCGGGCCCTTGTAGCCGTACAGGTGCGGGACGACGAGACGCAGTGGAAAGCCGTGTTCGACGGTGAGCGGTTCCCCGTTGTGGTGGGTGGCCAGGAGGGTGCGCTCGGAGGTGAAGTCGGCGAGGCGGAGGTTGGCGCTGTAGCCGTACTCCGCCCAGGCCATCACGTGCGTCACCTGTGAGGCGGGCGGGGCCAGCTCCAGCAGGGTGGCGGCCGGTACGCCGAAGAATTCGTGGTCGGTGGAGGTCGGACCCGAGGCGCAGTGCATGTCCGTCTCGATCGTGATGCCGGACAGGGCGGCGACCTCCTCGAAGGTCCAGGTGTACTTCTCCCCCGTGGCGGTGGCTCCGAAGACCTGCAGGTTCCATCGGTCCGGCCGGAACTTGGGGACCGGGCCGTAGTGCGAGACGGGCCAGCCCTTCGCCAGTTTCTGGCCGGGAGGAAGTTGTCCCGTTCCCACGATGGCGCCCCGCTCTCCCGTCGACCGGTGCGAGGACGCCACCCGCACGTCACCCGCCTCTCCGCGATCAAAGTCTGCCAGCATCCACCGGCCGCCCGCCGACAACCCCGGCGCGCGGGCCGTGCCGCGCGTGGTTCATAGGTATCGCCAGGTCACCGTCCGGTTCCGGGCCCGGGAACTGGTGGGGCAACCACTGCACATCCGACGGGTAGGGGCGTTGACTGATACGGCTCCCAGTAGTCGGGCGCACTGGCAGCAGGAAGAGGAAGAGCACCATGGCAGTACCTGACCGGATGGACGAGCACCTACGAGCCTTGCGGCTGGTGGAGGCGCAGCGGCTGGCCCAGGCCGTGTTCGCGGAGGTGGCGCAGGGCGGGCTCGTCGTACCCGGCCGCACCGAGCTCGAGGCGGACACCCTGATCAAGGAGGTGGCGGAGGGCATCTTCGGCCCCGGCGCGGGCCAGCCGGGACGGATGGTGCGCTCAGGACCGCACACCGTGCTCCCGTACGGGCAGGAGCCGCCGGATCGCGTGATCGGCGCGGACGAGATTGTCGTACTGGACTTCGGGCCGCTCCTGGCCGGGCACGAGACCGACTTCGCCCGTACCGTCGTCCTCGGCGACGACCCGGGCAGGCACCGGCTCGTCGAGAACCTGGCCGAGTTGGGCGCGGCAGCCCGACAGGTGTTCCTCGGGGAAGACAAGATCACCGGAAGACAGCTGCAGGCCGAGGTGCGGTCCCTGGCCGCCCGGGCGGGCTGGACGCTCGGTACCTGGCACGTCGGCCGCCTCAGCGGGCAGGCCCCTGCTTCGGGCACCTGCGGGGCGTGCGGGATACGGCCCGAGTGCTTCATCGGCCCGGACAACGATCAGCCGCTCCGCCGTACCGTGGGCGGGGGTTGGCGGGCCCACTGGATCCTGGAGATCCGTCTGGTCGACTCGTACCGCGGATGCGGCGGCGCGTTCAAGCAGCTCCTCGACCTGGTCTGACCCCGGACGCGCCGAGCGTTCCGTACCAGGAGGTGCGGGGGCGTTCGGTCGACGCGGGGGTGATCAGAGGGAGAGGGAGATCTCGGTCGACTTGATCAGCGCGACGACGGAGGAGCCGGCGGCCAGACCGAGGGCCTCGACGGCGTCCTTGGTGATCGCGGCAGTCAGCTCGCCGCCCTCGACGGAGACCTTGACCGAGCCCATGGCGCCACCGGTCGCGACGTCGGTGACGGTGCCCGCGAGCTGGTTGCGGATGGAGATGCCCTCGACCGGACCGGTCGCTAGGGCAACCTCGGTGGACTTCACGAGCGCCTTGACGGCGGTGCCCTCGGCGAAGCCGAGGTCCTTGACGGCGTCGGTGGTGATCGCGGCCGTGATGTCCTGACCGCCAGCCAGGCGGACCTTCACCGTGGACATGGCCTCGCCGGCCGTGACGGAGGTGATGGTGCCGGGGATCTGGTTGCGGATGCTCAGGCTCATGGGAGTAACGCCTCACTCTGAATCGGTGGGGGAAAGCGACCTGTCGGCCACCACATTGATCACGCTAGCCGCACACGTCCCACACCGCTTGGAGGACACCTCATCCGCCAGGCGAAGGGCACTTGCGGCATGGCATTTTCACCCCAGTCGAACGTCCTGACAATTCGGGAGGCGTCAGCCCTGACACCGCACGACGCTGGGCCGACGCCGGGAAGGTCCCCACCTACCGGGAGAGCGACGACGGCCTGGGGCGGCGGCTGATCGACGGCCGCGACCTGGCGGCGTTCGCCACCCCCGAGTTCCCGGTCGGCCGCTACCGCAAGCAGATCCTCGACGCCCAGAAGATCGAGGTGAAGCCGGTCTCCCAGGAGCCCAACGTCCGCGCCGCTGCGCGCCCACGGCATGCCCAAGGCCCGGGCCCGCGCCGAAGCCCACCGCTGGCTCGACCGGCTCGGCGTCGGCCACCTCGCCCACCGCAAGCCCGGCGAGCTCTCCGGTGGCCAGGCCCAGCGGGTAGCCCTGGCCCGCGCCCTGGCCGCCCGCCCCCGACTGCTCCTCCTCGACGAACCCCTCGCCACCGCCCTCGACCAGACGACCCGCGCCCACGTCCGCCACACCCTGCGCCGCCACCTGGCCGGCTTCGGCGGAGTCTGCCTCATCGTCACCCACGACCCGGTCGAAGCCGTCTCACTGGCCGACCGCGTCCTCGTACTCGCCGACGGCCGCACCCTCCAGGACGCCACCCCCTCCGAAGTCACCCGCCACCCCCGCTCCCCCTGGGTGGCCCGCATGCTCGGCCGCAACGTCTGGCAGGGCGTCGTACGAGAGATCACCGTCGTCGGCAGCCGCCTGCGCATCCTGATCACCTCGGACCGGACCCCCGACCTGATCGCCGAAATCACCCCCCAGGCCGCCGCCGACCTCGCCCTGGCCGACGGCTCCGATATCTGGGCCAGCCTCAAGGCCACCGAGATCACCCTCGTCGAACTCTGAAGCTCCGCTCAGCGGGGTGGGTTCTGCCGATGAGTTCACCGTTCTCGAACGGTCTACCCATCGACACCACCGTTCCCGACAGGAGTGCCATGTCCACCATCCAGCCCGTGATCATCACTGCCGACCAGGACGTTCTGCTCGGCTTCTATACGAAACTGTTCGGCGCTGAGGAGATCTTCCGGGTACCGGAGGAAGGTCCGGCCTTCTACGTCGGTCTGCGCATCGGCGACTCCGACCTCGGGGTGGTGGCCAAGACGGACCCGGGGAGCGGTGCAGCGCCGCGGGTCCTGCTCAGCATCGGTGTCGACGACGTCGAGGAGACGCTCGCCCGGGTGGAGGCGCTGGGCGGCTCGGTCCGCAGCGGCCCCAACGACATGCCGTGGGGACAGCGCGTCGCCCACATCCAGGACCCCGACGGCAACCCGGTCAACCTCACTCAGCCGATCCCGGCCCGGTGACGGTGTTCCGGGGGCATGCACTGATCGCTGCTTCGGGTGTGGGCCCCGCCAGCCACACGACAACGGCCCCCGCGCCGGCCACGACGACGATGCCCGCGACCGCGGTCCTGCTGATGTGTTCGCCGAAGATCAGCAGTCCGGCAAGGGATCCCATGACCGGGACGATGCTGAACAGCGTGCCGACCACTCGCACAGAGGACACCCTGGCCGCGATCGTGTCGACGGCGTACGGAATCGCGACCCCCACCACAGCGGCCGCGGCCAGCACCAGCCACTGGTGCCCGCTCGCCCGGCCGGCCGCGCTGAAGTACCCACCGGGCCCGGAGATCAACAGCACCCCCGCGAAGGCGGCCGGCGCGCACAGGCCCTCCCGGATCCGCCGCGACGCCAGGAACGCCACCGCGCAGGGACCCCGGAACTCCAGGGTGACGGCGACACCGAGCGGGATCCGGTCGATGGCCGAGTACAAGCAGAGGTTCATGGCCGCCATGGCCACCCCGTAGACGGCGATCGACATCCACTGACCGCGGGTGCGCCCACGCAACCGCGGTCTGAGCGGCGCGCACCGGATCAGCGCGGCGATGGCCGAGGGAGCGAACACGCACGGGAAGTCCCGGGAACCCGTACGAGCTGTCGCGCCCAGCTCGAGGACCCCATCACGGACTCCTTCCGGCCTCAGTGGCCCGCGGCCGCCGGGACCGCGTGGGACGGGTCCTCGTAGACCGGGTCGAGGGCGAGCAGGGCGCCGCCTCGGGCCGGGGCGGTGAAGCCGAGGGCGGACAGGAGGAGGCGGCAGCCGCCCGTGTCCGGGGCCATCACCCGTTCGGCCATCAGGCGTTCCACGCGGGGGGCCAAGTAGGCGCCGAAGTAGGTGAAGTAGCCGCCGAGGACCACCGCGCGCGGGTTCAGGACGTCGGCCAGCAGCGCCAGGCCGAGGCCGAGGCCGGCGGCGACCTTGTCGAGGGCCTCCAGCGTCCGGGGGTCCCCTGCCGCCGCCCGTTCCTGGAGGTCCGCCAGGCGCGACTCCAGGTCGAGGGAGGGGTCGTGTACGGGGTCCTCGGGTGCGGCGGCGTGCCGCAGCAGGGCGGCGAGTCCGACCATGGTCTCCCAGCAGCCGCGGCGCCCGCAGGCGCAGAGGGCCCCGCCGGGGTCGAGCGGCATGTGCCCGATTTCCCCGGCGAATCCGGCGGCCCCGCGGTGGAGCCGGCCGCCGCTGATGATCCCGCCGCCCACGCCCGTCTCGCCGGTGACGTAGACGAGGTCGTGGATGCCGGCGGCGGAGGCCTCCAAGTACTCGGCTACGGCGCCGAGTTTGGCGTCGTTCTCCAGGCGCAGCTGGGGCGCCCCGCGCCCCAGCCGGGTACGGATCCCGCTGACGGCGTCGACGTCGTGCCAGCCGATGTTCGCGGCGTAGACGACGGTGCCCGAGCTGATGTCGACGACTCCGGGGGCGGCGATGGTGATCCCGGCCGTGGCGACCCCGGCGGCGTCCAGGGCGGCGAGGGCCTCGCGCAGGAGACCGGCGGCGCCGTCGAGGACGGCGTCCGGTCCCGCGGTACGCACGTCCATGGCGACGCGGCGCTCGAAGACGGTGTCCCCGCCCAGGGTGAGGGCGACGGCGGCCAGGTAGTCGACGTTGATCTCGAGGCCGATGCCGCACAGCCGGCGTCCGTCGATCCGGACGCTCTGGCCGGGGCGGCCGACCGAGCCGTCCCGCTGGGCGTCCCCCTCGCGGGCCAGGCCGAGCTCGATGAGCTCGGTGACCAGGCCGGTGACGGTGGGCCGCGGCAGGCCCGTATCGGCGGCGATCCGTGCACGTGAGCGAGGTCCCGCGTCGCGCAGGAGGCGCAGGACCAGGCCGAGGTTGGTGCGGCGGATGGAGGTCCTCCCGGCGGGCCGGGATGGGCCGTTGATCGTGACCGGGTCGACGAGCGCACCCCGGCCAGCGTCCCGGCCGCCGCCCCCTTCGCGGTCCCGGCCGTCGCCGCCTTCGCCGCCCCGCCCGCCGTCCCGTCCGCCGTCGCGCCCCGTGCTTCGCGGATCTGCCTTCACCGGTGCTCCTCACTGCCGTGCCCGAGAGTCTGCCAGCCACACGTCCAGCGACCCTGGCCCGGAACGGATTCGGTCCGCGGGGTTGACTGACCCTCTTTTAATTCCGATGCTAACGAAACTAATTGGCGCCGTGAAGGGGCCGAGGAGACGGCGAGACGACGGAGACGGCGAGGCGACGGCGAGGAGGCCGACGGCGTGAGCGTCCGGTACCACCTGCGGTTCCAGATCCATCCCTACGAGGGCACGGACTCCGTCGCGGTCGCGGCCGCCGAACTGGCCAAAACCTGCACAGGCGCCGGAGTTGACGAGGTGGTCCTGCTCCTCGGCGCCGAGGAGCACTTCACCGGACACCTCGCCGGACCCGAGGAGGACCTCTGGTTCGACGCGGCGGCCACCGCTCAGGAGGTCCTCCTCGGGGCGGGCCTGGAGGTGAGCCTCAATCCCTGGGTGACGGCCGGCCACGCAGACCGGGGCCGCACGGGTGCCCACGGCTTCGCCCCGATGGTGTCCCCGGACGGGGAGGTCTCGGCGGCGCAGGCCTCCTTCGCCTGCCCGCGCTGGCGGGCCTGGCTGAGCGCACACTACGGGCGCTTCGCCGAGCTCGGCTTCCGCGTGCTGTGGCTGGAGGACGACTTCCGCTTCCACAACCACGCGCCGCTCGGCTGGGGCGGCGGATTCGAACCCCTCATGCTGGAACGGTTGGCCGACCTGGCCGGCCGCCCCGTCCCGCGCCCGGAGCTGGTCGCCGCACTCACGGCGCCCGGTCCCCCGCACCCGCTGCGCGTGTTGTGGCAACAGGTTTGGCGGACCGCGCAGTTGGAGGTGGCCGCGCAGGTCGCCGCGGAGGTCCACCGCCGCTCGGCCGGACGCTCCCGTACCGGGCTGATGAGCTCGGGCCTGGACGCCGCTTCCGTGGAGGGCCGCGACTGGGGCGCGCTGTTCGGTGCGCTGGCCCCGGGGGGCCGCGCCGTGCACCGCCCACACTTCGCCCCGTACTCCGACGCCCCCGGGCGCGAGCTCAGCCGCCAGCTGTGGATGCTCGAACTCCAGCGCTCCCTGCGCCCCGACTTCGTTGGGAGCGAGCCGGAGATCGAGAACTGGCCCCACACCTCCTGGTCCAAATCCGATGCGCAGACCTGGTCGGAGATGGTCGCGGCCCAGCTGTCCGGGGCGGACGCCCTGCTGCTCAACCTGTATCCCGTGCACGGCGGGAGCCCCGGCCGCCATCCCCGGATCCCGGAACTGCTCGAACGCGCCCGGCCCGCGCTGGACCTCGTAGGCCGTCAGCACCCGCGCGAGCAGCGCACCTTCGGCGTGGGGCTGCCCTTCGCCCAGGACGCCGCCGCCCACGTACGGGCCCACGGCGGCGGCCTGGCCGAGCTGGCCGTCGACCCGGGCCCGGCGGCCGACCTCCTGCTGCGCTGCGGGGTGCCGGTGACGGCCGGACCCGCGCCGGTGCAGGCCCTGTTCGGCCCGTCGGCCGACGCCTTCGACGACACGGCCGTACGAGCCCTGCTGGCCGGCGGTCTGCTGCTCGACGGGGTCGCCGCCGTGATCCTGCACCGGCGCGGCTTCGGGGCCCTGATCGGCCTGCAGGAGGCCGAGACCGTGGGCCGGGAGGCCTCGGCCCCGGGCGGACCGGGCCCGTACGCCACCGAACACCTCGGCGCCGCCGCCGGGGAGGAGTTCCGCGGCCTCGTCCTCAGCGTCAACGCCCAACCCGCCCTGGCCCGGCTCCGGGAGGCGCCCGGGGCGGAGCGGTGGAGCGAGGTCCGCACGCCGGACGGCCGCCCCTGGGGTGCGGCGCGGACCGCTTTCGCCAACGCGCTCGGCGGCCGCGTCGCCGTGCTCGCGGCGACCGACGCACGCGTGCTGCCGCTCGACGACCACGCGCAGCGGCTGCTGCACCGCACCGTCCGCTTCCTGGAGGGGCCCGCCCCCGCGCTGCCCCTCGTCAGCGGCGGCCCGTACCTGATCCCGCACCTGTCGTACGCCTACGGGGCCACCACCCTGACGGTGGCCAACGGCTGCCAGGATCCCGCCCGCCCGGTGGTGGACCTGCCGCGGCTCCCCGACGGGACCGTGGCCGCAACGCTCCTGGCCCCGCTGGCCGAGCCCCGCCCGGCGGACACCGCCGTGCACGGTCAGACCCTGCGCTTCGGAGCCGAACTGCCTCACCGGGGCTGGGCCGTCCTGCGCTGGTGACGGCCGGGCCGCAGCCCGTACCCCTGCCCGTACCCCTGCCCTGGTCCCGACCCGCACGGCGCCACGCCGTGCGCCCTGCCCGTACCGCCGCACGGACCCGTACCGCACCCACCGCAAGGACCCGTACCGGACCCACCCCAGGGAGTCCCATGAGACCGCTACGCCCCACGTCCCTCCTGTGCGCGGCCGCCCTAGGCCTCGCCGCCGCGCTGGCGGCCGGTACGGCTCCAGCCACCGCCACCGCCACGGCCGCCGCCACGGCCGCCGCCGGGACCGTCACCATCGCCTCGCCCGCCCTCGCCGTCCAGGTCGACACGGCCTTCCCGCGGGTCGTCCAGTACACCGACCAGGCCAGCGGCGCCGTCCTCTACGGCAACGAGGACCCGCTCACCCAGGTCGTCCTCAACGGCGCCGCGCAGACCCCGGCCGTCTCCAGCACCGTCGCGGCCGACCACGTCGACTACACCCTGGCCTTCGCCAACGGCGACACGGTCAAGGCCACGCTGTCCGTCAGCGGCAACGCCCTCACCTTCGCCGTCACCTCGATCACCGACAGCGCCGTACCGATCGCCTCGCTCTCCGTCCCGCAGCACAACCTCGTCTCGGTGCGCAGCAGTCAGGCCGGCGCCGCCGTCGAGACCACCCGGATGAACACCAACACCACGGGTACCGGGGACACCTTCACCCAGCTCACCTCCGGCACGACGGCCGACGGCGCGGCGCAGGGTGCGATGTACGCGATCCTCAACACCGGTTCCCTCGCGGCATCGATCGCCACCAACTCGTACTACGACAGCCCGTCGGGCCAGAACTCCGCCGACAGCGGCCGGATCCAGAAGCAGACGGTGGCCGAGTCCGGCTACCGGCGGGCCGGTCTGTGGAGCGGGGACTGGCTCCACCGGGCCGCGGGCGCCTCCGGGACCGAACCGCTCCCCTACGCCAAGGTGGTGGTCACCGGTGACCGCAACGCGGACTCCACCGTCGACTGGCAGGACGGCGCCATCGCCTTCCGCTCCATCATGACCAGTCCGCAGGGCTGGGAGGACACCGCCCGCCGCGTGGTCCAGCGCATCCCGTACAACTTCGCCTCCCAGGCCACCCACCCGTTCCTCCAGACGCTGGACGAGACCAAGCGGGTCGCCCGGGCCACGGACGGCCTCGGGCAGTTCGTCCTGCTCAAGGGGTACGGGTCCGAGGGCCACGACTCGGCGCACCCCGACTACGGCCTGGTCGGCGCCCGGCAGGGCGGCGCCGCCGATCTGAACACCCTCGTCGCGGCGGGCGCCGGATACAACGCCGACATCGGCGTCCACATCAATGACACCGAGGCCTACCCGGTCGCCCGGTCCTTCGACCCTTCGCTCCTCAACAGCGCTACCTCGGACAAGGGTTGGGACTATCTCGACCAGTCCTACCACCTCAACTACCGCCTGGACGGCACCAGCGGCAAGCGGCTCGCCCGCCTGCAGGAGCTGAAGTCGGTCGCCCCGGACCTCAAGTTCCTCTACGTGGACACCTGGTACGGGGACGGCTACACCTCCCAGGCCCTGGCGCGCGAGATCAACGGCCTCGGCTACCAGCTCACCACCGAGTTCCCCGACAAGTTCGAGGACCAGTCCCTCTGGTCCCACTGGGCCAACGACCTCAACTACGGCGGCAGCAACTACAAAGGCGTCAACTCCCAGGTGGCGCGCTTCATCCGCAACCAGCAGCGCGACGACTGGATCGCGGGCGACCCGCTGCTCGGCGGCGGCACCCTCACGGCCTACGAGGGCTGGCAGGGCACCAAGGACTTCACCAACTTCATCAACACCACCTTCACCACCAACCTGCCCACCAAGTACCTCCAGGGCTTCACCATCCGCAAGTGGGCCGCGAACCGCATCGACTTCGACGGCGGAGTGAGCGCCACCCTGAGCGGCAACACCCGCACGATCAGCAAGGACGGACACCCCGTGCTGATCGGCGACAGCTACCTGCTGCCCTGGAGCCAGGGCGGGGAGTCCAAGCTCTACCACTGGAGCGCCTCCGGCGGATCCTCCACCTGGAACGTGCCCGCGTCCTGGGCGCAGAGCGGCACGGCCAAGCTGTACAAGCTCACGGATCAGGGCCGTGTCCTGGTCGGCGACCTCCCGGTGACCGGCGGCAAGGTCACCCTGACGGCCGCCGCGAAGACCCCGTACGTCGTCTACCCGTCGGCCGCGCCCGCCCAGGCGGACGCCGGATTCGGCGAGGGCGGCCCGGTCCGAGACCCCGGCTTCACCTCCGGCGACCTCTCGAAGTGGACGGTCTCCGGGTCCGCATCCGTCACCCGCAACGCGGTGGGCCAGTCGCAGCTGTCCATCGGGGCGGGAACCGCCTCCGTCGCGCAGCAGCTCACGGGCCTGACCCCGGGCACGTACGCGGCGAGCGTGTACGTCTCCACGACCACCGGCCGCAGGGCCACTCTGGCGGTGACCCCGACGGGCGGCACGGAGCAGAGCGTCTACGCCACGAGTTCCCCGTACAAGAACAACGTGGGAGCCGACGAGAAGAACGGCAGCACGATGCAGCGCATGCGGGTGCTGTTCGACGTCCCGGCGGGGCAGTCCACCGCCACCCTGGCCCTGCGCGCCGACGGCGCGGTGGGAACGGCCGGCTTCGACGATGTGCGCGTGGTGCGCACTGCACGCAGCCCGCAGGGCGGCCACGCCTTCGCCGAGGACTTCGAGAACGTGGACGCCGGCTGGTACCCCTTCGTCGTGGGCTCGGCGGGTGGCTCCACCGCCGACCCGCGCACGCACCTCGCCCAGCTCAACGCCCCGTACACGCAAGCCGGTTGGAACGGGAAGCTGATCGACGACGTCCTCGCCGGGAACAACTCCCTGAAATCCCACGAGGAACGGCCCGGGCTGCTCTACCAGACCATCCCGCAGACCCTGCGCTTCGAGCCGGGACACCAGTACCGGGTGGCCTTCAAGTACCAGCAGTCGGTGGCCGGGGACTACGCCTTCACCCTGGGAGCCGGCACGGGACAGGTCTCCTCCGACACGCTCCCGCAGGCCCGGACCACGACCACCTTCACGAAGACCTTCACGGCCGCCGCGGACGCCTGGATCGGCATGCGCAAGCTGACGGCGGAGACCTCCGACTCGGACCGGGACCTGGTGATCGACGATCTGACCGTCGACGACCTGGGGGTCGTCACCTCGGCCAACCTGGCCCTGTCCAAGCCGACCACGGCCTCCTCGGTCCAGTCGGCGGACTACCCGGCCACGGCCGCCACCGACGGCAGCGCCACCAGCCGCTGGTCCTCGGCCTTCGCCTCCGACCCGCAGTGGATCCAGGTCGACCTCGGAGCCGTCAAGAACGTGAACCGCGTGGTCCTCGACTGGGAGGTCGCCTACGGCAAGGCGTACAAGGTCCAGCTGTCGGACGACGGCACGACCTGGCGGGACGCGTACTCCACCACCACGAGCGACGGAGGCACGGACGACCTCACCGGGCTGAACGCGAGCGGTCGCTACCTCAGGGTGACCGGCACCCAGCGCGCCACGGGCTACGGCTACTCGCTGTGGGAGATCGAGGCCTACTCCTGACCGACCGACCGACCGACCGACTGACCGACTGACGGCCCGATCGACCGCCTGCCCCGTGCAGCGATGCGCCCCGCCGACCCGTCGAACCACGACGGGATCCGGCGGGGCGCCGCTGTGCTTCCGACCGGGCGGGGTCGGTCAGAGGTAGAGGTCGATCGTGAAGCGCCGAATGCCCGTACCGATCGTGTCGGCGTGGACCGTGCCACGAGCCCGGTCGTACTTCCCGGTGCCGCCGGTGATCGCGTTGTCGAACGAGGGGGGAGGGCCCGGGTTGAGGATGCCGAAGTACAGGCCCTGCGCGGTGAGCTGGCCGCCCGGGAGGCTGTAGGTCACGACGCACTCCTCCGCTCCGCCGGCGTCCCCCGGCAGCGCCGCCCGGGTGGTGGTGCAGAAGCCTCCGGTTTCGCCGACCTTCTTGTCGTTCTGGTCGTAGAGGTCCGAACGGACGACGGTCCGGTCGCCCTGGGCGGCGGGGCCGCCGGGGTTGACGGGGAAGCGCGTCTGTTGTGCGAGCTTGCCGACGAGTGTGATGACCTGGTGTTTGCTCTTGTCTTGGGCGGAGTGGGTGTCCGTCGCTGCGGCGGCCGCGACAGGGGCGCAGGCGAGGAGGGTGACCAGCGCAGTGGCCGCGCCGAGACAGGCCGCTCGGATGGGGCGCATCGTGTGGCTCCTGAGGTTGATGCTCATGGATGGTCGGGCGATGAAATGCTCATGCGATTTCATTCATAACCTCGGCCCTGCCACCTCTCCCGACGTCCCGGCACGACCCACCGGCAGATCCGACCGATCGGACCAAACCGAGACGCGGGACAGCCCGCCCGACCGGACGAGCCCTGCGGAGTTCAGGAGCCTTCGGTCGGCCCGGCCCGGTCCCATCCGGGCGCCCGCACGTCGAGGGTGAGGCTTCCCGGTCCGACCTCCTCGCCGCAGGTCCGGCACGTCGACGCCGGATCGAGGTCGTGCTCGGCGTCGTGCTCGGAGCCGGGCCTGCCGTGGTGCCGGAAGGCGATCGGCGGAGTGTCCACCGCCCAGCGGTCGCCCCAGGTCAGCAGCGCGCGCATGACCGGTGCGAGATCGCGGCCGGCCTCCGTGAGGTGGTACTCGAAGCGCAAGGGGCGCTCGTTGTACGCGCGGCGCTCGACCACGCCCGCCTCTTCCAGTGCGCGCAGTCTGGCGGCGAGGCGGTCCCGGGGGGCGCCGGTGTTGCGGACGATCTGGTCGAAGCGCTGGTTCCCGTAGAAGATCTCGCGGATCGCCAGGAGGGCCCAGCGTTCGCCTACGAGTTGCAGCGCGGCGGCCACGGAGCACGGCCGACCGGGCACTTCGGGGTGCGGAACCGCGTTCTCGCCCTGCTTCGCATTCGAGGTCACCCCTCCATCCTCCCCCGAGTCCATTGCGTTTTCAAACTCACCTGACTAGCCTCCGGCTCATGACAGTTGGAATTTCAAACTCACCAAGAGCGTCCAGAGCCGTGTTCGTGACGGTCGCGGCCGCCGTCTTCATGTCGAACCTCGACCTCTTCATCGTCAACGTGGCCCTCCCGGAGATCGGCGGATCGTTCGGCGGCAGCGGCCTCGGCTCCCTCTCCTGGGTCCTCAACGGCTACGCGATCGTCTTCGCGGCGCTCCTCGTGGTCGCCGGCCGCGTCGCCGACCGCACCGGCCACAAGCCGGTCTTCCTGACCGGCCTGGCGGTGTTCACTCTCGCCTCGGTCGGCTGCGCACTCGCCCCCGGCGTCGGGACGCTGGTCGCAGCACGGCTCGTACAGGCCGCCGGCGCCGCGCTGCTGATGCCGACGTCGCTCGCGCTGCTGCTCGACACGACGGCGCCCGAGAAGCGCGCCGCGGCGGTTCGGGCCTGGGCTTCGATCGGCGGGATCGCCGCTGGACTCGGGCCGGTGGCCGGTGGGCTCCTGGTCGAGGCCGGATGGCGTTGGGTGTTCATCGTCAACGTGCCGGTGGGGATCGCGACGTTCGCGCTCGGGGTCAAGGTGCTGCCGTCGCCGGGACGCGCCGGGGCGCAGAAGAGTCCGCTGCCCGACCTGTTCGGCGCAACCCTTCTCACCGGATCGATCGCCACGCTCGCGCTCGGCCTGGTCAAGGCTCCCGACTGGGGTTGGGCGAGCGCCGGCACCCTCGGCGGCCTGGCTGCCGCGGTGCTGCTCGGCGTCTGGTTCGTCCTGCGCTCGGCCCGCCACCCCGTGCCGATCGTCGAGCTGCCGCTGCTCCGGGTTCCGGCGTTCGCATCCGCGGCGGCCGCCCTGACGCTGTTCACGGTCGCGTTCGCCGGAATGCTGCTCGGCGCGGTGCTGTGGTGCCAGGGCGTGTGGGGCTACTCGGCCCTGCGCACCGGCTTCGCCATCGCGCCGGGCCCCCTGCTGGTGCCGCCGGTCGCGTTGCGGATCGGGCCGGCCGTCGCCCGGTTCGGTGCGGGGCGCATCGCGCTGGCGGGAACCGTCCTGTTCGCGGCCGGCATCCTGTGGTGGGCCGCGACGCTCGACACCGGATCGGCCTACGCGGCTTCGCTCCTGCCCGGCATGATGCTGACCGGCCTCGGCGTCGGCATGACGCTCCCGGTGCTGACCGGGGCGTCCGCGGCCGCCCTGCCGCCCGCCCGCTTCGCCACCGGCTCGGCCATCACCTCGATGGGCCGCCAGATCGGCGCGGTCCTCGGCGTCGCGATCCTGGTCGGCATCCTCGGCACCTCGGCCCACGGACCCACCGTCGCCGCGTTCCGGGAGGGCTGGTACGCGGTCGCCGCGGCGTCCCTGCTCGCCGCGTGCGCGACGGTTCCGCTCGTCCGCAGGCCGCGGCCGGCCGCCACCACTGAAGTGGCCGGGGTCGCGGAGTCCGCGAAGGCCAGTACCGCCTGAGAGGCGGGTCCGGCTCGTGGATGGACGGACCGGACCCGCACTCGCAGGTCCGTCAAGGGGCCGCCCGCGCCTTCGCGCCGGTCGGCCGATGGTCCCCGGTCAGCGGCGGCCGGTGGACAGGACGACGAGGAACTGGCCGCCGCCCGCCTCGATGTCGGCGGTCACCTTCATCCCCGGCACCAGTCGGGAGAACCGGTCCACCAGCCAATCCGCCGCCTCCTGGGCGTCCTTCTTGGTCGGGCAACGGCCCACCATCTCGCGGCCGCCCTTGCGCTCCAGCCTGGCGGCGACGGCGATCAGCGGCGCGGGTTCGACCACGTACAGGCGGTCCGGCCAGGCGATGACCACCTTGACCGCACCCTTGCGGGTGTTGCACCCGCGGTGCGCGAGCCGCTCGGCGACCTTGGCCTTCCGGTCGGCGGTCCGGCTGTCGACGCTGGGCCCCCGCGGGTCGTTCACCGACTCGTCGGGGTCGACCGGTTCGTCACACACCCAGCAGCGCCAGCCGTCGCGCTCTGCCACATCATCAAGGAGGCTCACCCGAGCAAACTACCTGCCCGGCCGCCACCCCGCGCACACCAGGGCCCCGGCAACGTCTCGGCACCGGCCGGCAGCATGAAACGGGGACAGCACCCCATTTCCTGGTGTAGCGTCATCCGGGTGAAACGGGGAGCAGTCCCCGCTTGGTCTGGAAGGAAGGGAACCCGTCATGCCTGCCCCGACGCTCGAGGAACTCGCCCCCGTGGGTGCCGATTTCACCGCCGACCCCTACCCCGTCTTCGCCGCACTGCGCGAGAAGGGCCCTGTGCACCAGGTACACGTTCCCGGGACCGGTGACGTCTGGCTCGTTCTCGGACGCGACGAGGTGCGCGCCGCACTCAGGGACGCCCGGCTGCGCAACGACATACGGCACTCCGCGACGTGGGAGAGCGACGGCGGCAACGCCATCGGGCTGAACATGCTGCAGACCGACGCCCCCCAGCACACCCGTCTGCGCGCCCTGGTCGCACGGGAGTTCACCGCCGGGCGGATCGAGGCGATGCGGCCGCGCGTACGGCAGATCGCCGACGGACTCCTCGACTCCCTCCCCCCGACCGGGACCGCCGATCTGGTCGCCCGCTACGCCCTGCCGCTGCCCCAGACGGTCATCTGCGAACTGCTCGGAGTCCCCTTCGAGGAGCAACACCTCTTCCACGCCTGGTCGACCGAGCTCGTGGCGCCGTCCTCCCCCGCCGCGGCGGGTGCAGCCGCCGGCGAGATGAGCGCGTACTTCGCCGCGCTCATCGCCGCCAAGGCCGGTGACCCCGGCCCGGATCTGATGAGCGCCCTGGTCCGGGCCTCCGCCGCGGAGGACGGGCTCTCCCCCGAGGAACTGCTCGGCATGGCCTTCCTGCTGCTCGTCGCGGGACACGAGACCACGGTCAACCTCATCTCGGGCGGAGTCCTGAACCTGCTGCGCCACCCGGACCAGCTCGCCGCGCTCCGGGCGGACCCGCGCCTCCTCGACGGCGCCGTCGAGGAGATGCTCCGCCACGACGGACCGGTCACCTCCGCGGCCTTCCGGTACGCCGCGGAAGCCGTGGAGATCGCGGGGGTGCGCATCCCGGCCGGCGACAGCGTGATGCTCTCCCTGGCCGCCGCATCCCGCGACCCCGGCCACTTCCCCGATCCCGACCGCTTCGACATCCGCCGCGCCGCACAGGGGCACCTCGCGTTCGGCCACGGCATCCACCACTGCCTGGGCGCACCGCTCGCCCGCGTCGAGGGGCGGACCGCCTTGGCCAGGCTGCTGCGGCGCCTCCCCGACCTGGCCCTGGCCGTCGACCCCGACTCCCTCGTGCGCCGCCCGGGCACCATGCTCAGGGGCCTGACCGCCCTGCCGGTGCGGTGGTCCCGGCGGCTCCCCGCGTGATCTCACCGCCGATGGCGCCGGCATCCGTACCGCACGACGATCCCGGCACCCGTGTGCGTACGCGGGTGCCGGCAAGGCGGGGTGAGCGGGCTGGTTCCGCTTCGGTGTGAAACCGATCTTGAGGGCGCTCGTTGTGACTTCGGGAGTGCGCTGGGTGTGCGCCCCAGGAGCGCAGCCGAACGGCGTGCGCTGGGCGAAAGGTGTGATTGTTCGTGAAGGGTGTTTCTACGGGTACGGGGGTGCCGTGGCATGTATCGGCGTTCCGTTTGGGGCCGGAGGAACCGGGAGTGGCCGAGTCGGTGGGGCTGGTCCGGGAGTTGCGGGCGAGGATCTTGTTCGATCGCGGGCGGCGGCCCGACTTCCGGGCGGCGGACGGTTCGTACGCGGACAGTCAGGAACTGGATTTCGGGGCCTGGCACTTCATCGCCCGACGGGAGGCGGACGGTCGCCCGCTGGGCTACGTAAGGCTCTCGACGCCGCAGACGGGCGAGCTGTTCCAGACCCGGGCGTATCTGGGGGCGGGGCGGTACGAGGAAGTGCTGCGCGAGTACGGCCTGGGTGTCGCGGAAACGTTTGAGCACAGCCGCCTGGTGGTGGAGCACCAGGCACGCAAGCTGGGCCTGGGGGTCTACCTGAACGCCTTCGCCATCGCGGCCGCGCGCTGCCTCGGCGCCAAGGCGATGATCGGGACCTCGGGTACCGCTGACGGGCAGGATCGTTTCCACGAACGGTTCGGATTCCGCCCGGTGCCCGGAACGCGCCGCTACGTGGAGCACTACACCGAAGACGTGGTGATCATGCTCTACCGGGCCGCACAGCGGGCCGGGGAGTACGCCGACCTGATCGAGCGCCTGGAAGAGGACTTCCCGGCCGCCACCGTATCCGCCCGGCAGGCCGGGCTGGGCGCGGCCGTCGAGGCCTGCCTGGCTCCGGGCGCGGACACCCGGCGCCCGGTCGGCGCCGTCGCGGCCGGTCGAGGGCGCGGCGAGGCCGACACCGAGGCCGCGGCACGCTGGCGGCCGGTCCTCTACGACCTGGGGCGGGAGCAGGACCGACGCGGCTTGGAGGCGCTCCTCGACTCGGGCGGGGTACGCCAGATCCTGGACACGGTCGACGAGCAGCTGAGGGAGCTGGTCACCAGCCGCGAGCCCGGGCTGCGTTCATCGGCGCAGGCGGTGGAGCGGGCCGTGGCGGAACAGCTGGACGGGACCCCCGCGCACGACTACGGGATCTGGGCCTTCTACCCGTGGTCGGGACGTCTGGTGCACCTGCTGCCCCGCGAGGAGTTCCGCCTGGTGCGCACGGACCGCAACCGGGGCCGGATCGAACGCCCGGAGCAGCGAAGGCTGTTGGAACGCCGGGTGGGCATCATCGGGCTTTCGGTCGGTAGCAGCGCGGCCCTGACCTTCGCGATGGAGGGGATCGGCGGCGCGTTCAAACTGGCCGACTTCGACAGCCTGAGCGTCTCCAACCTGAACCGGCTGCGCGCGGGCGTGCACCACCTGGGTCTGAACAAGTGCGTGATCGCGGCCCGTCAGATGGTGGAGATCGACCCTTGGCTGGACATCGAGATCTACCCCGGCGGTCTGACCGACGAGACGATGGAGGACTTCTTCTCCGGTGGCGCAGGCCCCATCGATCTCCTCGTGGAGGAATGCGACACGCCCTACGTGAAGTTCGCCGCCCGCGAGCGCGCCCGGGCCCTGGGGATCCCGGTCGTGATGGACGCGAACGACCGGGGGCTGCTGGACGTCGAACGGTTCGACCTCGAACCCGACCGGCCGCTGCTGCACGGCCTGCTCGGTGAGACGACCTCCGCCGATCTGGCCGACCTCACGCCGCAGGAGGCGGTCGACGCCATCCTCACGATGGTCGATCGGGAGCGCATCAGCCCGGAGTTGACCGCCTCGATCACCCAGATCGGCGTCACCCTGAGCAGCTGGCCGCAGCTCGCCTCGGGTGTGGCGCTCGGCGGAGCACTGACCGCGGACGCCGCCCGCCGCATCCTGCTGGGCCAGCCCCGCCCCTCGGGCCGTTTCTACACCGACCTCGAACTCCTCACCGCTGCGGACCGGAGCACCCTGGTATGACCCTCGCCCCCGAACTCGCCGCGGACACCCACACCGGCACCGGGCTCCCGGTTCCCTTCGCGATCGCGGGCACCGGCCTGCACCTGCCGCCGACGGTCGTGACCAACAAGGACCTCACCCGGAACCTGAGGACCAGCGAAGAATGGATCACCTCCCGCACCGGGATCCGTGAACGCCGTCGCCTGGCACCCGAATTGGCCACCTCCGACATGTGCGTGGCCGCCGCCCGCCCCGCACTCGAAGCAGCCCGGATCGACCCCGCGGACCTGGACGCGGTCATCGTCGCCAGTTACACCGCCGACCAGCCCCTGCCCTCGACCTCCGTCATCGTCAAGAACTCCCTCGGTGCCACCCGGGCCATGGCGCTCGACGTCGCCCACGCCGCCTGCGCTTCCGGTGTGCATGCCGTGCTGCTGGCCGCACACCTGTTGCAGAATCCTTCCATCTCCACCGTGCTCGTCATCGGCGCCGACTGCGCCTCCCGCGTCATCCGCCCCACTGACCGCACCGGCGGGGTCTTCTTCGGCGACGCCGCCGCCGCGGTGGTGCTCACCCGCGCCGACACCCCGGGAGCCGGGCTGCTGTCCTACGACATCGGCTCCCGGCTGTCCTACGCCGTCCAGATCCCCGGAGGCGGCTCACGCCTGCCCACCAGCGCAGACACCCTCAGCACCGGCGCCCACTACGTCTCCATGGACGGACCCGCCGTATGGGAGACGGCGACGACCCGCCTCCCCCAGAGCATCACCAACGCCACCCGCGAAGCCGGCCTGACCCCCACCGACATCGACCACTACTTCTTCCACCAGGCCAACATCAACATCCTCGACGAAACGCTCCGCCGCCTGGACATTCCCGCATCCCGAGCCCCCATCACCCTCGACCTCCTCGGCAACACCGGCGCCGCCGGCCTCTTCACCGCCCTCCACCACACCACCACCGCCGGCAAACTCCGCCCCGGTGACACCTACGTCATGTGCGCCATCGGTGCCGGCTTCCACTGGGGCACGCTCTGCCTGCGCCAAGCCTGAAACGCCCCGGCAGGTGACCGGAGTTCGCGGCGCCTAGGCAGCTTCTGAGGGCTCTTGCCCGGACGGCGGACCTCCCGCCGTCCGGGCACGAGTCGGTGAGGGTACGTCGGCAGCCGACCACTCGGTCCTGGACCGCGGTCGGCGGATCCGCGGGTCCGCGTCAGGGGCGGCCCAGGAGGGCCGTCCCGGCGGTGGATTCCGTGGCGGCGGTGAAGAACTCCGTGAACGCTGTGACGAACTCCTCCTCGCTGATCCTGCCGTCGCCATCGGCGTCCAGCTCCCGGAAGCCGTCATTGAGCTCGGCCGGGTGCACGCGGGAGCCGCCGAAGAGGATGCGGTACTCGTCCGCGCACAGGTGCCCGCTGCCATCGGTGTCCGCGGTCCGGAACAGGGCGCTCATCGCGGGCCGCAGGCCGTTCTCCAGGTACTCCGGGTCCTGGTCCATGCCCTTGAGCATCGCGGACACGAACTCGGCGCACTCGACCGCGCCGTCGGCGTCCGCGTCCGTGCCCGCGCACAGTTGCCTCCACCAGGTCTCGAACGCGGCGTAGAGACGGTCCTCGTGGGCGGCGGGCAGTTCGAGCTGCCAGCACACGTTGTGGACCATGGCCTGGAGGTCGGCGGAGTCCACGCGGCCGTCCCCGGTCTGATCGAGTACCTGGCGGAAGAAGGCTTCCAGGCGGGCCGGCCGGGAGTCGGCCGTACGGGGCCGGGGCAGGCGCGGTGACGTCGACCGGCGGGCTTCGGGTCGGCCCTCCCCGTCGGACTGGCCGCGGTAGCGCAAGTGGTCCGGCAGCCGGGTCATGACCTGGCGCATGCCGCGGTGGACCACCCAGGACAGGGTGGCGGCTGTCCGGGTCCGGGGCGTACCGAAGCGCTCGTGCCAGGACGGGGGCAGGTCGGCGATGGTGAGGGTGGTCAGGGTGCGGGCAGCCACGGCGCGCAGCAGCGGCCAGGCGGGCCGCAGCCGCCCGAGGCGCCGGGGCGCGGGGGCCTCGCGCAGCATGTCGAAGAGCAGGTAGCGGACCGGGTCGCCGAATTCGAGGACTTCGCGGACGGTCCGCTCCACATAGCCGGGCACATCGGCGGCGGTTGCCGGAAGGACGTCGCCGGTGATGCCGAGGGCCTCGCAGACCTCCTTGAACTCGGCGTACAGGACGTCGAGTTCAGCCGGGCTCAGAGGGTCGCCGGACAGCTCGCGCATGGCTGTCATGGCCTCGTACAGCGTCACCATCACCCAGGCCCGGACCTCCGGGTCCTCGGCGCTGTACGGGCGCCCGGCGTCGTCGGTGCCGCGGATCCTGCGGTGGGCGCGCTCCAGGCGGGCGATCTCGCGCTGCCGCTCCTCCGGGCCCGCGAAGAACAGCCGGCTGCCGCTGTCCATGGTGTGCTCGATGCGCCGCCACGGGTGGGCGCGGTAGGTGGAGTAGCGGGCGGTGCCGGCCGCTACGACGGGGTGCGCGGTCTGCAGGACGAGCAGCCGCCAGGCCACGAGCCCGATGCGCCATTCGCCGAGGGTCTGACGCATCGGGCCGGGGCTCGGGGTGGGCCCAGGGACACGGACAGGGTCAGGGACAGCGGCCGGGTCGGGGTCATGGTCAGGGGTCGCGGGTAAGGGCAAGTGGGTCATGTGGTGCTCCTGAGGGCGGTGGGGCCAGCAGGGCGTACAACGGCTTCGGCGGGCATTCGGGGCCGGTCGGCACCGTGGATCACCCTCATGTGGGCGGCCCCGAACCCCTGCGCGCATGGCGCCGGACCTGAGCCGGATGCCGCATGGGTGTCATTCGCCGGTCAGGAGTCGCAGCTTCGGTGTGGCCGCGGCCATGGCGAGGCCGGCTGCGATCGCCAGGCCTCCGAGCGCGATGTAGAGGGCGGCTCCGGTCAGGTGGGTCGCCACCTGGCTGCCGATGGCGTCACCCGCGGCGGCGGCCAGGAAGAACAGGCCCACGAGTTGGGAGCCCGTACCGGGCGGAGCCAGCTTGTGGCTGATGGACAGGCCGGTGGGGGCGAGGAACAGCTCGCCCATGCTCAGCAGGACGTACAGGCCGACCAGCCAGAGCAGCGAGATGTGGGCGCCGCCGGTGGCATGGCCCGCGGCGAGAGCGAGCAGGAGGAACGACAGCCCGCCGAGGACGAGGCCCGAGGAGAACTTCGCGGGCGAGGAGATCCGTACCTTGCGCCATACGAAGGCGAGGACTCCGGCGAAGGTGATGGTCATGACGGGGTTGAGGGCCGCCTGCCAGGTGACCGGGATGCCCATCATGTCGACGTGGTCCGCCGCGAACAGCTGCACGTTGGACCCGGCCAGGTCGAAGATGCAGAAGAAGGCGACGGCCGCCGCGAACAGCCGCACGTAGGCACGGATACCGGCCCGTCCCCGCTCGTCGAGATCGGTGCGGCGCAGCAGCTTGACGATGCAGCCGACCGGTACGACGACGGCCAGGACCGCGAACGCGGTGAGCGCGCCCGGCAGCGTCAGCGTTCCGCTCGCCCGGGCCGCGGCACCGACGGCGAGCACACCGGCCGCGCTCCACAGGGTGCGGACGGCCACCGTGCGGGCTTCGGCGCGGGTGAGTGGGCGGCCCGGTGCGTCGGCGGCCTCGCGGAGGCTGCCGGACGACTGGAAGACGCACAGGCTGACGGCCATGGCGACGGCTGCCGTGCCGAAGGCGACGTTCCAGCCGAAGTGCAGTCCGAGCCAGCCCACGAGGAGGGTCGCGGCCAGGCCGCCGACGTTGACGCTCGCATAGAACTTGCTGTAGGCCGCGTCCCGTTCCTGGTCGGTCCGCTCGGCGTAGAGCTTCCCGACCATGGCGGTCATATTGGGCTTCTGCAGGCCGGTGCCGACCGCGATCAGGACGAGCCCGGCACAGACCCCGGCCGCTCCGGCCTCCAGGGCGAGCGCGATGTGCCCGACCAGGATGGCGATGCCGCCGGTCAGGGCGGTCCTACGGGCGCCGAGCAGCCGGTCGGCGATCCAGCCCCCGGGCAGGGCGGTGAAGTAGCAGGCGGACAGGTAGGCGCCGACGAGGGCCACCGCCGTGCCCTTCGACATGCCGAGACCGTGTGCGGTGTCGATCAGGAAGAGCACGAGGACCGCGCGCATTCCGTAGAAGGACCGCTAAGGAGAACCGCTCGGCTGCTTCGCTCAGGCACAGCGGCAGCAGACCCTTGCGGGTGCGGTTCTCTGCGATCACCTCCGCCCTCTGCTCGGTGCACGTCGACATGGTGGTCTTCCAGTCTCTCGGGATTCCTTCCGCATGTCCGCGGCGTCCTCCTCCAGGGAACACCGGGTGGCGTGCGGAGCACACCGGCCGAAAGGCCACGGTCGTCCGCGATACAGGACTCGGGACCTCCGGCCCCCGCCCATGGGCCGCCCCTTCCCCTCCTTTCGGCCCCTACCGGGTCCGGCACTGCCGCAGTGCGCGCGGGTGCCGTGGCTACGTGTTGGCCGGGCCGTCCATGGTCCAGGCGGAATCGTGGGCGGTGAATCCGATGTGCGGGTAGTAGTCCACGGCCGCCGGGGCCGAGAGGAGGATCAGCTTGGCCTGGGGGGCGGAGTCCCGGGTGGCGCGGATGAGGTCGCGGCCCACGCCCTTGCCCTGGTACGCGGAGTCGACGGCGAGGTCGCTGAGGTACGTGGAGTACGCGCCGTCGGTGATCGAGCGGGAGATCCCGATGAGACGGCCGTCCTCGTCGCGGGCGACGATGACGAGGTTGGCGCCCGCGAGCATCCGGGTGAAGCGCCCGGTGTCCTCCACGGGGCGGCGCTCGGCGAGGGTCGACGCCCGGTACAGGGTGGCCACCTCCTCGACGTCCAGGGCGCCGCCGATGACCTGCTCACACTTCCACATGCTGCTACAGCTCCTTGCTGAGGTCCGCGCCGAGTTCTGCGCCGAGTTCTTCGAGTCGGGACTTGAGGTGGCTCCGGTGGCGAGGAACCGCCGGGGATCGACGAGGCCGTCGGGGACGGCGACCCCCCGGGCCGCGAGGGCGCCGGCCAGTGGGGTCTCCGTACGCCAGGCCTCCTCGGCGGCAGCCTGGACGAGCCGGTACGCGTGCTCGCGCTCCGCGCCGTCGGCGACCAGGCCGAGGAAGACACCTCGGAGGAGTGGACGAGGCCGTGGGTCTGGTCGATGTTGCGGGCCATCCGCTCGGGGAAGACCTCCAGGCGCCGGATGACCGCGGCGGGCCCTCTGGAATGGATCAGCAAGCGCATGCTCGGCCCGGTCCCCTCCAACGGCTGACCTCAGGCGCCGATCTCAGGAGCGGCCTTGCGGGCGTGCAGGACGTACGCCTCCAGGGGCAGGGGCGTGCGGTCGATCAGTTCCAGTCCGGCGTCGGCGAGCAGTCGGGCGTAGTGCTCGCCGCGGCGCTCGCGGCCGCCGACGTTGCACATCATGTGGAGGTCCCAGGCCGTGGCGAGCGAAGGGGAGCCGTCGGTGGGCAGGAGCCGCTCGATGACCAGCAGGTCGGCGTGGTCGGGCATCGCGCGGGCGCAGTGGCGCAGGATCTCCCGGCACCGGTCGTCGTCCCAGTCGTGCAGGATGCGGGAGAGGACGTAGACGTCGCCACCGTGCGGCACGTCCGCGAAGTCACCGCTGCGGTAGTCGCACCGGGCGCCGCAGCCCGCGGCGTCGAGCGAGCGGCGGGCGGCTTCCACGGCGTGGGGGCGCTCCAGGAGCGTGCCGCGCAGCTTCGGGTGTGCGGTGAGGATGCGGCCGAGGAGTTCGCCGTTCCCGCCGGCCACGTCGACGACGGTCCGGGGGGTGGGAGCCTGGGCGGCGGCGGTGATCACGGGGTGGGCGGGGAGCGGCTGGAACATGCGTGAACTCGCGGCCATGGAACGGTCGAAGAGGTCGGCGAGTTCGGGGTCGCGGGCGAAATGGTCGAAGTGGTTCTCGCCGAAGAGGTGGTCGAAGGCCGGCTGCCCGGTCCGTACGGTGTGGTCGAGGGCGCCGAAGGACCGGTAGAAGGGGCCCGCGTACATCAGGGCCAGCGGGCGCATCGAGTCCGGGGAGTCCGCACGGAGCAGGGCCCCGAGCGGGGTGAGGCGGAAGCCGTCCTGTCCCCCGGTGTCCTCGGCCACGATGTCGAGCATCGTGAGGTAGCGCAGGAGCGTGGCGAGGCTGTCGGGGTGGGTGGCGGTCCTCCGGGCCAGTTCCCGGGTGCTGGTGGCGGCATCGGTGTCCATGGCCTCGGGCAGCCGCAGGCGTGCGAACGCGGCGAGGGCCTGTGTGGTCCACGCTCCGGTGAGGAGGTGGAGGAGCGTCTCCGCCGGCCGGCCCGCGCCGGGGCGCTCGTCGAAGTGGGCGGCGAGGGCGTCCCGGTGGTCGCCGTGCATGTAGAGCTCGATGCGCCGGTAGCCGTAGGTCTCGCCCGCCGGGGTGGTGAAGTAGAGGACGGTGCCGTCCTCGTGCGGGTTGTACCCGCCGCCGTCGGGGCGGGCGCCGTGCCGGGTGAGTACCGTGCACAGACCGCGCAGCACCAGCGGGTCCGGTTGCTCCAGTTCGAAGGCCAGGTGGGCCTCGTGGCCCCGGGCCCGCTCGTGCGCGGCGACCGCTTCCAGGTCCGAGCCGGCGGGCACCGTGAGGGCGAACACCTCTACCGCGCGGCGCTCCCCGGCCGGGCCCCGGACTGCGGGGCGCAGGATCCGTACGTCGAGTTCGCCCGTGCCTCGGCGGTGGCGTCGGGCGAGCCGTTCCCGTACGACGACGCTGGGTTGGGACGGGGTGTCGGCGGCGAGCCCGCAGTCGGCGAGTCGGCTGCTCAGATCCTGCGGGTCGGTCGGGAAGAGCAGCAGGCCGGCGTGGACGAACCGGCAGTGCGCGGCCAGCGAGTTCAGTTCCGTGCCGCGCAGGCCGGGCAGCAGGAGGGGCAGCAGGGTGGCGGTGTCGTGTTCCCGTACGAAGGCGGCTGCCGCGCGCAGGCGGGCCGTGTCGTCGGGAAGCATCGTTTCGCCTGAAAGCGCAGATGCGTCGGGGAGGGTCGCTACGTCGGGGAGGGTCGTCGTCATCGGGGAGGTTTCCTCGGGTGGCGGGTGCTGGGGCGGAGCAGGACGGAGTGGGGTGGGCCGGCGTGGGCCGGGGGTGCGCCGGGGGGGGGCGCCGGATCGGTCGGAGCGGGGTGGGGTGGCGCGGGCGGGACGGTGGTCAGACGCCGACGTAGTTCTCGGCGAACCAGTCCTGGTGGGCACGCGAGGTGCGCAGGGAGTCGAGCCGGGCGCGCCGCAGGGAGGCGTGGAAGAACGATCCGCCTGAGGCGTCCTGGCCGGGAATCGCATGCAGCAGCCCGGTCATCCACTGGGTGAACTCCTGCGCCCGCCAGATGTGCGCCAGGCACTGGGCCGAGTAGCGGTCGAGGGCCGTGCCGTCCCCCGCGGCCAACGCTTCTACGAGGGCTCCGGCCAGGATCTCCGCCTCCAGGACGGCAAGGTTCGCACCCTTCCCGGCGGCCGGGGCGGTCAGGCTCGCGGCGTCACCGGCGAGCAGGAGCGAGCCGTGGCGCAGCGGTTCGACCACGTCGCACGCCAGGTCGACGACGCCGCGCTCGGTGATCGGCCCCCTGTGCAGCGGGCCGTGCTCCGCGGCGCGCATCCGCAGGTCGAGCTCGTCCCAGATCCGCTCGTCGGACCAGGCGTCGGCGGGGGCACCGCGCCAGCACTGCAGGTAGTAGCGCGTGACCTGCGCGCTGCGGGCCATGTGGCCGGCGAAGCCTCGGTCGTGGACGGCGTAGCCGACGGCATCGAGGCTGGGCGGCGCTTCGGCGAGCAGCCCGAGCCAGCTCACCCCGTGGTCGTGGTGGTGGCGCACCGCATCGGGCGGCAGCGAGCGGCGGGCTGCTCCGTGCCGGCCGTCGCAGCCGGCCACGTACCGGGCGTCCCACCGGGTGGGGCGGCCGTCCGGCTCGCGGGTGGTGACGTAGGGCCGGGCGCCGTCGGCATCGTGGACGGCCAGCGCCTCCGTACGGAAGCGGATCCGCCCGCCGGCTTCGCAGTAGTGCGCCAGGAGGTCGGTCAGCAGGTTCTGCTGCGGGTAGACGGTGTGCTGCTCGCCGCGGCCGAGGGCCCCGTAGTCGAGGCGGAAGCGGCCGTCCCCGGTGCGGAACTCGCATGTGCCGTGCGTGCGTCCGTGGCGGTGGAGCCCGGCGGCGAGGCCGTGGCGTTCCAGGATCCGTACGGTGTTCGGCGCCAGGAAGCCGGCCCGGGCCCGGGTCTGGACCTGTAAGCGAGCGGCGCGTTCGAGGACGACGCAGTCGATCCCGGCGGCGAGCAGGAGGTTGGCGAGCACGAGGCCGGCGGGGCCGGCGCCGAGAACGACGACGTCGGCCGATTCGCGTAACGCTTGGCGGTTCTGACTTTCTTTCATAGATCGGGAATCATAAACACGGAAGAACTCGCGGATGATCAAGAGTAATCCGAATGCGGTAATAGGCAGACGATCACTAGATCTGCGAATACCGCAGATATGACGGTGCTTGCGCCAGGCGGCCGGGGGCGCCCGGACGGCCGGATTCTGCGCCCAGGCGCACGGTGGGGTCGTACGTGCAGACCTCGCCGCACACGGAGTCGGAGAAGCCGCCTTTGGCGCCCGGGGGCCGGCCGACGCGGCCGACGCCTTCGCGCTCAGGAGGTTGAATGGGAAGGCGGAGCCGGCCGGATTCGAACCGGTGTCCTCGCGATTTTGGAGACCGCGCGCGTCGACCTCTGCGCTACGGCTCCGCCCCGTCCCTCATTGTGCCCGATCGGCGTGCGCGCCTCGAAGCGGGCCTGCGCGTCCCGGATACCGGGCCGGGGCCGGTCCCGCACGGACTCCGCGCCACACGGGTGCCAACCCGCCACTAGTGCGGCTCGTGCCCCACGCAGGGACGGCAGGCATACCTTCCCTACGCGGACCACCTCGCCGCCCCCCGCTGGCCTGGATTGAAGGGACCCCTGTGCCGACTCCCGAAGACCCGACGCGCCCCGCTGCCACCATCCTCCTGACCCGTAGGCACCCGGCGTCTGCGCCGACGGCCACCTGGGCGGTCGGGATACTCATGGCCAGGACCCCGTGCTCGGAACGCGATGCCCAGCGGATCCTCGCCACGGCCGCCGGTCACGCCGCCGTCAGCGCCGAAGACCTGGCCGCCGCCATGGTCTCGGCGGCCCGCGGCACCTCGCTGCCCGCCCGGGTCGAACGTGCCCTGCACCACGCCGTCGAAGCCGCCCGCACCCCCGCCCCGACCCACGGGCCCCGAAGAGCCGGGCTCACGCCGAGCCCCTCCCGGACCGAAGACGCCCTGACCCGACTGCGCGGCTGCCAGGCCCGCCTCGCGGCCGCGCCCCAGGACCCCGCCGCCCTCCAGGCCATGGACGACTCCGTCTACACCCTGTCCGTACTCATGGGCCGGACCACGGCCCACGAAGCCGTCGCCGCGGCAGAAGAGCACCTCGCCGCAGCGGCCGGCGGGGCAGAGGTCCTGCCGCTGCCGGTCCGCGCGTTCCTCCGTGGAATCACCCCGCCCCTCCTCCCCACCGCCCGGGACGCCGCTCCCACCTCCGGCGCCTCGGCCCCGGCTTCTGCCCCTGAGGCCCCGCGTCAAGTTCCGGAGCGGGTCTGACGCCGGGGCCGCCGAGGCGCTGCCCCTGCTACTCGGCCGCGTACGGTCCCGTCGTAGCCCTGGCGGTCTGGAGGGCCGCCAGCTTGTGTACGAGGCGGATCGCGAGGAGGGCGGCGACGAACGACAGCACGCCCTGTACGGCGCCGACGGTGGCGGCGGCGGAGAGGCCCGCCGCGTCGGCGGTGCTCTCGTACACGGCCCCGTACAGGCGGTCGGCGAGCAGGGACAGCAGCCACATCAGCCACCACCAGGTGATGAACGCGGTCGAGGCGGGCCGGTCGGATCCGTCGGGACCGAGCTGGCGGCTCGCCTCCCAGGTCTCCCTCGCCATGCGGCACGGGATGACCAGGTTGCCGAAGGGTATGAACCAGCCGCCGATGGCCCAACCGCTGCCCCGGGTGGCCGTGTCGGGCCTGAAGACCTTCGCGGTCCTGTGGGCGCGGTAGAACCAGATGATGAAGACGACGGCCGTGGCGAGCAGGACCGGCAGCTGGATGGTGGCGGCCAGCGCCATCAGCACGTCCGGCGGCGTGAGGCTGTCCGGGGCGCCCGCGTCCGGGTACTGGCCGTCCTCCAGGACCGAGCGGACGTACAGGTTGGTACCGGTCAGGAACAGGGCGTACGCGGCGGAGACCGCGAGCAGCACGATCGTGGCGATGGAGAGGCCGCGGGGCGGACGGGGTGCCACCGGCAACGGGTTCCAGCCCGGCAACGGCTTGAAGGGGACCGCTTCGTGGGCATGGCCTTCGGCGTGGGCGTGGCCTTGGCCTTGGGCGTGGACCTGGGCTTGGTCGGGGTTCGCGGGTGGCGGTGAGCCGGGCGCGCTGAAGGACATGAAGTGGTACCCCCCACGGGAACAGGAACCTGTGATCTGCAAAAGGAAAGGGCCCGCTGACGCGCGGGCGCGGTAGAACCTACGTCGGACCGGACCCGCACGCAAACGGCATTTCCCGAGATCAGACGGGGTGACGGCAGATCCCTCGGCCGGTCTGCCGGTTGGTTCTGCGCGGCCTCCGGCCACAACACCCATAACAGAACGTCCGGTTATCGACCCCCTCCCGGGAACACAGGGTCTCTTCCCGACAGTTCACCGGGGAGAACCAGGGCGAGCCCGCACAAGTCGTCCTGGACCGATAAGCCTTGGGCAAGGAGAACCGTGCGCATACTCTTCACCGGACCGGCCGCGGCCGGCCACGTCTTCCCGATGATCCCCACCGCGCAGGCCCTGCGCGCCGCTGGACACGAGGTGCTGTTCGCGAGCTCGCAGCCGTTGCACCGGCTCCGCGAGGCGGGATTCGCGATCGTGGAGATCGGCGACGGGCGCACCATCAGGGACGTGCTCGAGCAGTCCAGCGGCGAGGAACTGCGCTACGTAGCCCCCGACATGACCCCGGACCAGATTCTCGACAGGGCGGCCCGCGGCTTCGCGCTGGTCTCCCGCGCCACTGTCGACGGCCTGCTGGAGGTCGCCGACAGCTGGAGTCCCGACCTGCTGGTCTACGACTCCTTCCAGGCCTCCGCCCCGCTGGTCGCGGCCAAGCTCAAGATCCCGTCGGTGCTCCAGAACTTCGGCATCACCTCCGGCCTCGACATGGTCCGCCGGCTCGCCGACCACTTCACCGAGGCCTACGAGACGTACGGGGTCGCCGGCCCCGCACAGCCCACCGCGCTGAACATCGTCCCCGCCTCGCTCGGCGGTGACCCGGGCGGCCTGCGGATGCGCTACCTCCCCTACAACGGCGGCGGCACCGTCCCCGCCGAGCTGCTCCGCCGCGGGACCCGTCCGCGCGTCGTCATCACGCTGGGCACCGTGCTGACCGAGCTGGACGGAGTCCGCGCCATCATCCGCCTGATCGAGGCCGCCGCCTCGGTGGACGCCGATTTCCAGCTCGCCGTCGGGGACGCCGATCTCACCCCGCTCGGCACCCTCCCCGACAACGTCCGCCCACTGCCCTGGATCCCGCTGGCCGAGCTGCTGACCGCCTCCGACGCACTGATCCACCACGGCGGCTCCGGCACCCTCCTCACGGCCCTTCAGGCCGGCCTGCCCCAGCTCCTGCTCCCCCAGGGCGCCGACCACTTCACCAATGCCGCGGCGCTCACCGCGACCGGCGCCGCCCTGCGCTCCACCTCCGACGGCATCGACGCCCCGCTCCTCACCCGCCTCGTCACCGATACCGCACTGCTCGAAGCCGCCGCCCGCCTCCGGGCGGAGAACGCCGCCCTGCCCACGCCTGCCGAAACGGTTCCGGCCCTGGAGGCCCTGGCCGCTTCCTAGAGCGCGGCACGACAACCGGTGGCGAGGCGGCGCCCGGAGCCCCGCCACCACCCGTGGCTCGGGACACGGCCGACACCGACCGAGCCCCTCGGCGACATCGAATGGATGGGCGAACCCCCTCGCGTGTTACTCGGCGGTACGGAATGATGGCGGGCAACCATCCAACGGCGGGGGCTGAGGCAGCGGTGACGACTTTCGACGAACGGGCCATCGTGCACGCATTCCGGGACGACGCCCTGGGAGAGCACGACGCCGTGGGGCTCGCCGCGGCGATCCGGCGGGGTGAGGTCTCACCCGCCGAGGCCGCCCGGGATGCCGGGGAGCGGGTGCGGGCGGTCGACGCACGGCTGGGCGCGGTTCAGGTGCGCGTCGAAAGCCCTGCGCACGGCGCAGGAGCGGGCGGCGCCGGAACGGACGGCGCCTTCGCCGGCGTACCGGTCTTCGTCAAGGACAACACCGACTTCCAGGGGCTGCCCACGGGCCACGGCAGCGCCGCCTTCCGCCCGAAGGCGGCCCGGCAGCACGCGCCGTTCGTCCGGCAGCTGTTGAGCAGCGGAGTCACCGTACTGGGCAAGACCCGGCTGCCCGAGTTCGGGTTCAGTCCGACCACCGAGTACGACGGCGCGGAGCCGGTGCGCAACCCGTGGCACACGGGCCGTTCGGCGGGCGGTTCCTCGGGCGGCAGTGCGGCGCTGGTCGCTGCCGGCGCCGTGCCGATCGCGCACGCCAACGACGGGGGCGGTTCGATCCGGATACCCGCGGCCTGCTGCGGACTCGTCGGCCTCAAGCCGACCCGTGGCCGTGTGGTGGCGAGCGCTCTGGGCCGCCCGATGCCGATCGATCTCATCTCCGACGGAATCCTGAGCCGTTCCGTGCGGGACTCGGCCGCGTTCCTCGCCGCCGCGGAGAGGCACTGGCGGAGCCCCGGGCTGCCGCCGCTGGGTCTGGTGGAAGGCCCCTCGGCGCAGCGGTTGCGCATCGGGTTCCTGCTGGACTCGCCGAACGGCGTCCGCTCGGACGACGCCACCCGGGCGGCGGTCACGGAGACCGTGGCGACGCTCGGAAAGCTCGGACACACCGTGGAACCGGTGGAGTTGAGCATGGACCCCAGTTTCACCGACGACTTCCTGACGTACTGGGGGATGCTGTCCTTCTTCCTCGGCGTCACGGGCCGGACCCTCGGCGCGGACTTCGACCGCCGCCGCATGGACGGCCTCAGCCAGGGGCTGCGCGAGGAGTACCTCCGCAACTGGCGGCGGACTCCCGGCGTCCTGCGGCGGTTGAAGCGTACGAGGGAGGCGTACGCGGCGTCCTTCCGCGGCCTCGACCTCATCCTCTCGCCCGTGCTCGCCCAGACCACGCCGGCGATCGGCCACCTGAGCCCGACCGTTCCCTACGCGCAGCTGATCGAGCGGATCCTGGCATACGTGGCGTTCACCCCGGTGGACAACGTCGTCGGCACTCCGTCGATCTCGTTGCCCACCGCGAGCGCGACGGCGGAGGGGCTGCCCATCGGCGTCATGTTCTCCGCCCGCCCCGGAGCCGAGCGCAGGCTGCTGGAGATCGCCTTCGAGCTGGAGGCCGACCGGCCCTTCCGCCGGATCCAGGACCAGTAACAGCGGATCCCGGACCAGCGGCATCGGCACTGTCCGCCGGTCCGGGACGGGCCCGCGCCGTGCGCGGGTCCGGCCTCAGGCGCGGAGCCTGCTCGCCGCCAGGGCGTCCTTGACCTCCTGCGCCACGCGGGCCGCGTCCTCGGGGTTGTTCACCACGTCGGTCCGGTTCATGTCGATGACGAGGACTTCGCTGGCCGAGTAGTGCTTGTGCACCCAGTCGTCGTAGCCGGACCACAGCGTCCGGTAGTACTCGACGAGGCTCTCGTCCTGCTCGAAATCGCGGCCCCGCAGCCCGATGCGGTGCAGCACCGTCTCGAAGTCCGCCTTGAGGTAGACCATGAGATCCGGTGCCTTGCGGTAGGGCAGGCCGTCGATCTCGCGCATCATCTCGTTCAGCAGGCCCTCGTACACGCCCATCTCGAGGGTGCTGATCCGGCCCAGGTCGTGGTTGACCTTGGCGAAGTACCAGTCCTCGTAGATGGACCGGTCGAGGACGTTGTCGCCCTGCTTGTACGCCTCCTTGATCGCGGCGAACCGGGTCTGCAGGAAGTAGAGCTGGAGGAGGAAGGGGTAGCGCTTCGCCTGGATCTCTTCGGGGCTCGACGTGTAGAAGAGCGGAAGGATCGGATTGTCTTCCACGCTCTCGTAGAAGACTTCGCTGCCGAGCTCCTTGGCGAGCAGTTCGGCCACGCTCGTCTTGCCGATTCCGATCATGCCTCCGACGCAGATCACTGGCATACCTCGCTTCTCCCTGGGGGTCTTGTGTTCGCGGGCGGGTGGGGTGGGCGCGCCACACCACTGGGGCGCGTGTCGGCGATCACTCGATTCCCCAAGGTCTTCATGATCGGCGCCATGCGGTCCCCGTCCGGTCCGGGGCCCGGCGCAGGACGCCCTCCTCGACCGGCCCGACCGGCTGACCGGCCGTTGTGGAGTGCCGCGTCAGCGACGAGCCGCCGCCCCGCGGCCGCCTTGAAGCATAAATGACGCTCCGGCCCGCCCCGGCCAGAGCACCGGCACCCGCCTCACCTCGGTGTCCGGTGCGGGTGGTTGGCGTGGATCTGCGCCGGAAGTTGACAACGTTTCAGTTGCGGTAGCCGGAAAATCTGGCCAAAAACCTTACGGCGCGATGCGACATGTGAAATTTTACATGTCACACATCAAACGCCCGTGTTTCCAGCACACGCGGCCACAACGGCCCCGGAGGCCCCCACAGATGCATCCCTTCCGGATATCGAAGGCCAACGCGCGCAGACTTCCCGCGCTCGGCGCAGCCGTCTTCATCGCACTCGGCCTCTTCGCACCACAGAGCCAGGCCTCCTCCGCAGGCGCCGCCACCCGGGCCGCCGCACACGCCAGTGGAACCACGGGCCCGGCGCCGCGGTCGATCCCGGTCCCCAAGTCACCCGACGCGCTGCGCAGCGTCCCCCGCTTCCGGATCTCCTCCCAGGACAGTGCCGAGGAGATCCCCCCGGCGCCCGCCCCGGTGGCCGCCCCGACCGCCAAGCCCAGCAAGCTCGGCCAGCAGTCCCCGGCCGCCGCCGCGGACGAGTGCGGCGACCTCTCCGGCGTGATCAACGCCACGGGCAGCGCGCTGGTGCAGCAGCTCAAGGCCCTCCCCCGGATCAGCTGTACGTACCCGCTGTTCAACCTCACCGGGGAGGACGCGCGCAAGGCGTTCCGCGAAGCGCAGATGGTGACCGTCGCCAATGCGCTGCGCGACGCCTCCGCCACCTACTCGGGCAGCAACAGCGCCGCCGTCGGACAGCTGGTCCTGTTCCTGCGCGCCGGCTACTACGTACAGGACAACCACGCGGACGTCGTCGGCGACTACGGCACGGCGCTGAACGGCGCCGCGCTCGGCGCGCTGGACGCGTTCTTCGCCGCCCCGCACAGCAAGGACGTCACCGACGCCAACGGCGAGATCTTCAACGAGGTCGTCACCCTGATCGACAGCACCCACGCGGCCGGCCGCTACGCCGGCGTCGTCAAGTGGATGCTCGGCAGCTACGACGGCACCTGGCCCGGTCAGATGAACCTCGCCATGCAGCACGTGGAGTGGGTCGTCGAGAACGGCTTCAAGGCCAAGAACGACGACCGCGGCTGGCGGGCCGCCCTCAAGGCCGACCCCGCCGTCCTCGACACCTGGGCCGGCTTCATCACGCGCAACAGCGCGCAGCTGAACCGCCTGGACGTCGTCAGCAACGTCGGCCGCTACCTCGGCTACGCCCTCGATGTCCCCGAGCTCAAGGACCGGGTCCGGCCGCTGCTGAAGGACCTGATCAACCGCTACCCGAACGTCGGCCCCACCGCCCCGATCACCATGAACCTGGGCTGGTACACGCGCCAGTACGACAGGTACAACTGCGCGGCCTACGCCATCTGCGATCTGGGCGAGCGCGTCCTCCCGGCGGTCCTGCCGATCCAGCACACGTGCACCCCGGGGCTGAAGATCCGCGCCCAGGACATGTCCCCCGGGCAGCTGGACAGCACCTGCACCAGCCTGGTCAACGAGGACGCCTACTTCCACCGGGTCATCGGCGACAAGGGCGCGATCCCCGGCGACGTGAACACCAGCCTCGAGGTCGTCGTCTTCGACGACTACACCCAGTACTCGCTCTACGCCTGGGCCATCTACAACATCGACGTCGACAACGGCGGCATGTACGAGGAGGGCAACCCGGCCGCCGTCGGCAACCAGGCCCGCTTCATCGCCCACGAGGCCAGCTGGCTGCGCCCGGACTTCCAGATCTGGAACCTCAACCACGAATACACCCACTACCTCGACGGCCGCTACAACATGGCCGGCGACTTCGACGCCAGCCTGACCACGCCGACCATCTGGTGGGTCGAGGGCATCGCCGAGAACATCTCGTACGGCTACCGGGGCGTGCGCAACGCCGACGCGATCGCCGAGGCCGGCAAGCAGACCTACAAGCTCAGCGACCTCTTCGACACCGTCTACGGCCAGGACGCCGACCCCGACGTCAACTCGAACCGGGTCTACCGCTGGGGCTGGCTCGCGGTCCGCTACATGCTCCAGGCGCACCCCGCCGACGTCCAGACCGTGCTGGGCAAGTACCGCGCCGGTGACTGGAACGGCGCCCGCACCGTCCTGAAGCAGACCATCGGCACCAGCTACGACGCCGGCTTCGCCACCTGGCTGACGACCGCCTGCGCGACCAACGACTGCGGCCCCCTGCCGGAGGCCCCGTCCACCCCGCTGTGCACCATCAGCGACCCCCGTCAGTTCGACGGGAACTGCCGCCGCGACAACCTCGCGGCGGTCACCGGGAACTACAGCTACCACTTCGTGTACCTCCCGGCCGGCGTCAAGCAGCTGACCATCACCAGCAGCGGCGGCACCGGCAACGCCGACCTGTACTACGGCGGCAGCAGCTGGGCCACCACCAGCAGCTACCAGGCGAAGTCCACCCATGCCGGCAACGGCGAGACCCTGACGATCGACAACCCGCCCTCCGGCTGGGTCTACTTCAGCCTCGCCGCCGCGCAGGACTTCAGCGGCGTGAGCCTGTCCACGCAGTCCAAGTAACCGGCCCGCCGGGGTCTGCGCGTACCGCAGCCGGTCCTTGCCGTCCGATCGCGGACGGCAAGGACCGGCTGCGGCGTGCGACTGACTGACTGACGGGGCAAGATCCTTGATCGAGGGGTTATTTCAAGCCACCGTCGGCATTAGCCTGCTCGGATGGACGAGTGGGAGCGCTGGGAACACCGGGTCCAGACGGCCGCGCACCCGGTGGCGTACCGGCTACTGAAGGCCGTCGCGGCCCGCGGCCCCGTGGTGCGGGTGCCGCGGGTCGGGGTGGTGGTGAGCGATGCCCGGACGGCCCGGGACGTGCTCCTGGACACCGAGGGGTACACGAAGACCGGCCCGGGGGCGGCCGGCGGACTGTGGACCCCGGTACTCGGCCCCCGGGCGCTGATCAACATGGAGGGCCCGGAGCACGCGGCGCTGCGCCGGCGCCTGGGCGGACTGTTCACGCCGGGGCACGTGGCGGCCGTCTGCGAACGGGTGCTGCGCGGCCCGTTGGGCGAGATGGAGCGGCGGCTCGCGGCGGGCGGGGAGGTGGACCTCGTACGGGTCGTGCGCGACGGCGCCACCGAGGTGATCCGCGAGCTCGTCGGACTCCGGGACACGGAGGCGGATTTCGCCCGGGCGGCCGCGGTCGTAGCGGGCGTACGGCTTTGGCGCACTTCTCTGACTGGGCGTCAGGCGCGGGAGGCGAGAGGGGCGTTGGCCCGCCTCGGGGATGCGGCGGCGGCCGCCTACCGGGCGGGTGACGAGTCGACGGTGCCGGGGCGGCTGCGCGCGCTGGGGCTGGACGAGGCGGAGGCGCGGGCCGCGGTCGTCGTGTTCCTGCTGACCGGCACCGAGACGCTGGTCTCCTTCGTGCCCCGGCTGATCGCGCTGACCCACGACGCCGGCCTGGGCCCGGACCGGATCACCGACGCGCTGATCGAGGAAGCGCTGCGGGTGACGTCGCCGACACCGCTGATGCTGCGCAGCGCGGCGCGGGCGGGACGGATCGGGGGCGTACGCGTGGAGGCCGGCGAGCGGGTGGTCATCGCCACGCTGCTGTGCACCCGGGCGTACGGGTCCTTCGCTCCTGACGGCGCTCCCGACCGGCCCGACCCTGCCGAGCTGCGCCGACTGTGGTTCGGCGCGGGACCGCACTTCTGCCTCGGGATGCCGCTGGCGATGGCCGAGGTCCGGGCGGTGGTCGGGGCGCTGCGGGGCTTCCCGGGACTGCGCATCGTCCGCCGGCGCCCGGCCCGCGGAGTGCTGATACCCGCCTACGCCCGGCTGTCGCTGCGCGCGACCGGCTGAAGCGGGCCGTACGCCGTCAGGTGGGGCGGGTTGGCCCGGGGATGGGCAATTCCGGGGATTCTCATGGGTGTCCCTCCCCCGTCCGTTCACCTCGCGGCGAACTCCTCGTCGCCTCGGACCGTGAGGTTTGCAGCCATGGACCTTCCCGATTTCGGCATCCCCGAGAAGCTCGCCTCCCGGATGAGCATGGCCGAGCAGCACGACTACCTGCGCTCGAAGTTCACCCGGCGCGGCGCACTGCGCGCGGGTGCGGTGACCGCGGCCGTCGCCGGTGCCGGCCTGAGCCTCGGTGCGGCCTCGCCCGCGTACGCGGCTCCGGCCGTGCTGACCTCCACCGAGCGGCGCGGTGTCGACGGCTCGCTGGCCGCGCCGTTCGCACGGCACTTGCAGTACGGCGCCGACCCGAAGACCCAGATGCGGGTGTCCTGGCAGGTGCCCTTCGCGGTGAAGAAGCCGTACCTGCGCGTGGGCACCAGCCCCTGGGCACTGAGCACGAAGATCGAGGCCGAGGTGCGCCACCTGAGCACCCCGGTCCTGAACGGCGGCAAGATCGCCGCGGCCGAGCAGTTCTACCTGCACGTGGGCCTGGACCGGCTGAGGGCCGGTCAGACCTACTACTACGGGGTCGGACACGAGGGCTTCGACCCCGCGGACCACCGCAACCTGGGCACGCTCGGCACCTTCACCACCGCCCCCTCGCACGCCGAGAACTTCACCTTCACCGCCTTCGGCGACCAGGGCGTGAGCTACCACGCACTGGGCAACGACGCGGTGCTGCTGGCCCAGAACCCGGCCTTCCACCTGCACGCGGGTGACATCTGCTACGCCGACTCCTCCGGTTCGGGCACCGCCGGCGACACCTACGACGCGCGGGCCTGGGACCAGTTCCTGGCTCAGACGGAGACGGTGGCCAAGACCGTGCCGTGGATGGTGACGACCGGCAACCACGACATGGAGGCCTGGTACTCGCCCCAGGGCTACGGCGGCCAGAACGCCCGCTGGTCCCTTCCCGACAACGGCCCGGACCCGGTCAACCAGCCCGGCGTGTACTCGTTCGTGCACGGCAACGTCGGAGTCGTCGCGCTCGACGCGAACGACATCTCGTACGAGATCCCCGCCAACTTCGGGATCAGCGGCGGGAAGCAGACCGCGTGGCTGGACCGTCGGCTGGGCGAGCTGCGCCACCACCGCGACGTGGACTTCATCGTGGTGTTCTTCCACCACTGCGCGTTCTCCACCACCAGTGCGCACGCCTCGGAGGGCGGGGTGCGCGACGTGTGGGTGCCGCTGTTCGAGAAGCACCAGGTGGACCTGGTCATCAACGGCCACAACCACGTGTACGAACGGACCGACGCCATCAAGGGCAACAAGGTCGGCCGCAAGGTCCCCATCGGCGAGCGCACCGACCCGACGCGCGACGGCATCGTGTACGTCACGGCCGGTGCGGCGGGGCGTTCGCTGTACAGCTTCCCGGTGCCGGACTCGTACGAGGGCCACGTCGCGGACCGCGACAGCGTCGACACCTACCGGTGGGTCAAGGGCGGTGCGAAGGCGACCGAGACGGTGGAATGGTCGCGGGTGCGCTACACCAACTACTCCTTCCTCGCGGTGGAGGTCGAGACGGGCCGTTCCCCGAAGCTGAAGGTCAGCGCACTGGCCGAGTCGGGCCAGCGGATCGACCACTTCGAGATCCAGCGGGGACACGGTCGCTAGGCCCTTCGCGGGCACGGGGCCGGAGCCCCGTTCAGGGTGAACGAAGCCCCAGGTCGGCGACGACCTGGGGCTTCTGATCAACGGCCCTGCAGGGACTTGACGTTGTCGCCGAAGGTCCAGCTCTTCGAGCCGTCCCAGTTGACCGACCACGTCATGAGCCCCTTCAGCGAGCCGCCGAAGGCGTTCCACGACTGGCCGACCAGGCTCGGCGCCATGTAGCCGCCGCCCGCACCGGGCTGGGCCGGCAGGCCGGGCACCTGCTTGTCGTAGGGCACCTTGATGGTGGTGCCCTGGATGGTCAGGCCGTTGTTCAGGCAGGTGGTCTGCGCGGTGAAGCCCTGCACGGTACCGGCCTGGTAGGAGTCGCCCGAGCAGCCGTACATGCTGCCGTTGTAGTACTGCATGTTCAGCCACCACAGCCGGCCGTTGTCGGCGTACTTCTTGATGATGGGCAGGTAGGCGCCCCAGATCGACCCGTAGGTGACGCTTCCGCCGGTGACGTACGCGGTTTCGGGGGCCATCGTCAGGCCGAAGCCGGCGGGCATCTGGGCCAGCACGCCGTCGATGATGCGCACCAGGTTGGCCTGGGAGGCGGACAGCGTGTTGATGTTGCCGCTGCCGGACAGGCCGGTCTCGATGTCTATGTCGATTCCGTCGAAGTTGTACTTCTTGAGGATCGGGACGACGGTCGCCACGAACCGGTCGGCGACGGTGCTGGAGCCCAGGTCGATGCCGGCGGCGGCTCCGCCTATCGACATCAGGATCGTCGCCCCGGCCGCCTTGGCCTGGCACATTTCGGCGGGGGTGGCGACCTTGACGTTGGCGTCCATGCCGTCCTGCCACTGGACGGTGCCGTCCGAGAGGATCACCGGGAAGGCCGCGTTGATGACGTTGTAGCCGTGCGCGGCGATCCGGCTGTCCGTGATCGGGACCCAGCCCATGCCGGGATGGACCCCGTTCGAGGCGCCGTCCCAGTTCTCCCAGTACCCCTGCAGGACCTTGCCCGACGGCCTGGGCTTCGTGGGGCAGGTGTCGCCCTGCGGCGGCGTGGTGGTGGGCGGAGCGGTGGTCGGCGGGGCAGTGGTGGGCGGGGCGGTCGTCGGCGGAGCGGTGGTGGGCGGAGCGGTCGTCGGCGGGGCGGTCGTCGGCGTGGGGCTGCTGCCGCCGGGGCCGGTGAGCGCCACGTCATCCGCGTAGTAGGCCGGCTGGCCGTACCAGCCGTGCAGGTAGACGGTCACCGAGGTGGTGTTCGGCCCGGTGCTGAAGCCGACGCTGAGCTGCCCGTACGACGGGCTGTTCGGCGTCCAGGTGGACGGGGTGCCGGTGATGCCGGTGCCGGTGGCGCCCAGGTAGACGTAGCTGCCCTGGACGTAGGCGCTCAGGGTGTACTGGGAGTTCGGCTGCACGCTGATGGTCTGGGTGCACTGGGCGTTGTCCTGGCCGGCCGGTGTGGCCTTGAGCGCGGAGGCACCGGAACGGACCGGGCTGCTGACGGCCACGGCGGAGCCGCTGGAGCAGGTCCAGTCGGAGAGTCCGTTCTCGAAACCGGAGTTGGCCACCAGGTTGGTGGCGACGGCCCCGGCGGTGACGGCCCCGGCCGAGACGGCGCCCGCCGCCGCGAGGCCTGCGCCGACGACGGCTGCGGCGCTCACCACGGCCAGGGAGCGGCTCAGGACGGTCGGTCCGTGCTGGGCACGGCCGGTGGGCGGAGCAGGGCGGATGTCTCCCGGGAGACGTGGAGTGCGCGACCTTCGACGGAACATGCTGCGCTTCCTTCCGGCCGAGCGTCATGGACATGACCGACGCGTGGGGGTGCGGCGCCCGGCGCTGGGTGAGGTGGGGACATGTGGGGCTGTGCCGGACCGGATCGTAGGAGGGCCGGCAGGGGCGGTCAATAGGTCTGGACCAAAGGCGGGTTCAGCGTCCGGCCCGAACCTCTCCCCCGGATGGCGGCGGGGAAGGGTGACAGCAGTGGCAGTCCGCCCGGGCGCACCCAAGACTCGTTCCGTGGGGGAACACGAGGAGAGGGCAGCGGCCAATGGAGCAAGCCGAGGACGAAGGCGTCATCGCACGCCCGATCGGTACGGTGCCTCCGCACCGGAGCAGGGCCGGGCGCCTGAGGGCTGCGATCGGGCGAACCAATCTGCTGCCGCCGTTCTTGGTGCTCACGGTCATGATGGTGGCCCTGTGGCTCATGGGCATGCCGTTTCTGCAGGCCCTGACGATCTCGACCGCCGTGAAGATCGCGCTGGCCCTGCTCGAACTCCGTCGGCGGCCCGGCTCTCCCGACCGCTGACACCGCGACCCCTGTGGAGGCACCATGTCCCGTCGGGCCCGCTGGCTGGCGGGTGCCTGCGCGAGTACGGTCGCCGTCGGCCTGCTCGTCACCGGGGGCGCCCTCGCCACGCCGCCGCAAGAGGATTCCGACCGCAGCGCACGGACCGAGGTGGCCGTGGGCGCCTACCTCCACTACGGCTCGCCCGGCGTCGAGAGGATGCGCGAGCTCTCGCGCTGGCTCGGGGGTACCGAGCTGCGCGCCGGACACACCTACCTGCCCGGCGACACCTGGTCGAACATCGAGGGCGCACCGGATTCACTGCGCAGCTGGGCGCGGTGGCGCAAGGCGAAGGCGGACCGGCTGTTCGTCCTGAACGTGCCGATGCTGGAGCACAACGAGGCCGGCGTCCCGGACGGCCGGGTGGCCGAGCTGATCGGCTCCGGCGCAGAGGGTGAGTACGACCACCACTTCCGGCGGCTGGCCGAGCGCCTGGTCGCCCTCGGGGTGCCCGACACGGTGATCGTGCTCGGCTGGGAGATGAACGGCTTCAACTACACGCACCGGTGCCGGCCCGACCCCGAGAACTGGCAGAGGTACTGGCGGCGCATCGTGGCCGCCATGCGTTCGGTGGAGGGGCAGCGGTTCCGCTTCGACTTCGCACCCAACCGCGGCGGTGACGCGATCGCCTGGACCCGGTGCTACCCCGGCGACGACGTGGTCGACATCATCGGCATGGACAGCTACGACCAGCCGCCGGGCTCTACCTTCCGCGAGCAGGTCACCCAGCCCTACGGACTACAGCACCAGGTCGACTTCGCGAAGGCGCACCACAAGCTGATCTCGTACCCCGAATGGGGGCTGTTCCGCAACGGCGACAACCCCGATTACATGCGGCGCATGCTGGTATGGATCGCCGAGCACAAGCCGCTCTACCACAGCATCACCGACTACTGCCCGCACGGCGTGTGGCAGTGCACCAAGAACCCGCGCTCCGCACGGGTCTTCCGGGAGCTCCTGTCCGCCAAATGAGGATCCGGGCCGGCTCTTTCGGATGCGGCGCCGCGCAGGTGTTACCCGTGCCAGAGCCGGGTCGCACCTCCGTAGCAGTCCCACTGGGTCACGGCGGTCCCGTTGTCCCGGATGTTCCCACGCGGGTCGAGCAACTTTTAGGACGATCCCGGACGTTCTCGGACAGGTGGCACAGGCATCGGGGGCCCCTTTGGATTCGGCCAGCCGTCGAGATCGTCCGGAATTCGCCCGCCTCTACGGAAACTGACGCGGCAGCCGACGCGTTCCACGGTCTGTCAGGGGAATCAAAGGGCTCCACCCGAGGAGTAACTCCGTGCGCATCCTGTTCACCGGCCCCGCTTCGGCGGGCCACCTGTTCCCGATGGTGCCGACCGCCCAGGCGCTTCAGGCTGCCGGGCACCACGTGCTGTTCGCCGGTTCGGCCCCGCTCGACCAGCTCCGGCAGACCGGTCTGCCCACCGCCGAGATCGGCGACGGCTCGACGCTGATGGAGGCCTTCCGGCGCGCCTCGCACGGCACCGACCCGCAGTTCGTCAACGACGGCAGCAGCCCGGAGGACATGGAGCGGCTGGCCGCGAGCGGCTTCGCGGAGCACGGCCGGGTCACCATCGAGGACCTGCTCGCCCTCGCCACCGCCTGGCGGCCGGACCTCATCGTCCACGCCGCCTTCCAGGCCGCCGCACCCCTGGTCTCCGCGGCACTCGGCATACCCGCCGTGGTGCACAACTTCGGCGTCATGTCCGGTCTCGGCATGGTCGGCAGGCTCGCCGGCCTCTTGGACGACGAGTACCGGGCCCGCGACCTCCAGGGCCCGGCCACCCGTACCGTCCTGGACGTCGTACCCGCCTCGCTCGGCGGCGACGGGACCGGATGGCGGGTCCGCTACGTGCCGTACAACGGCGGCGGAACGGTGCCCAGTGACCTCCTGGCCCGCGGCTCCCGACCGCGGATCGCCGTCACCCTCGGGACGGTGGTGACCGCGTACGCGGGCGTCAACCCGGTCGCCCGGTTGGTCTCCGAGGCCGCCTCCGTCGACGCCGACTTCCTCCTCGCCGTCGGCGACACCGACCTGAGCCCGCTCGGCACCCTCCCCTCCAATGTCCGCGCCCTGCCCTGGGTGCCGCTCGCCCAGCTCCTGGACACCGCCGACGCAGTCGTCCACCACGGCGGCTCCGGCACCATGCTCACCGCCGCCGCCCGGGGCGTCCCCCAGCTGATCCTCCCCCAGGGCGCCGACCACTTCATCAACGTCGACGCCGCGACGGGCCTGGGCTTCGCCCTGCGCGCGAGCGACGAGAGCGTGGACGCCGCCCTGCTCAGCCGCCTCCTCACCGACGACGACCTGCGCAAGGCCGCCGCCACCACCCAGGCCGACATCGGCGCACTGCCCTCCCCCGCCGACCTCGTCGCCTCCTTCGAAGCCCTCGGGTAGCGCCGACTCCCCGGGGCTCGCCGTGCACGGCAGGCGGGCGAGCCCGGGTGGGGAGGGCGGGGCGTGGTCGGGGTGTCTCAGTCGACGCGGACGGCCATCTTGCCCAGCGCCCCACCCGCTTCCAGGACCCGGTGGGCTTCGACGATCTCGTCGAACCGGAAGATCCGGGTCGGCCCCGCCGGCAAGGCTCCCGATGCGACCTTGGCGTAGATCGCGTCCAAGGGGACGGCAGTCAGAGGGAATTCGGGGCTGCCCAGGACGAAGGCGCTCCCGAAGAAGCTGAGTTGCACGCCCGTGGGGAGGTCGGTGAGCGGGTTGAACTCGCTCACCGGCTCGAAGCCGCCGAGGAAGCCGAGCTGGCAGACCCGGCCGCGGAGGCGGACCGTGGCCAGGGAGTCGCGCAGGGCGTTGTTGCCGACGAGGTCGAAGACCGCGTCGACGATGCGGTCGCCCCCGTTGACCTGGGCGGCCAGGTTGCCGTCGTCGATGAGGACGTCCTCGGCGCCGAGTTCCTTCAGGAGGGGCGCGTGCGCCGGGTTGCGGGTGGTCGCGAGCACGTTGGCGCCGTGGTCGACGGCGAGGTTGACGGCGGCCTGGCCGAGGGCGGAGGTCGCTCCGCGCACCAGGACCCGCTCGCCGGGGCGCAGGCCGAGGTTGCCGAACAGCCCGTACCACGCGGTCGCGTAGACCTCGGGAACGGCCGCCAGCTCGGCCCATCCCAGTGAGGAGTCCACGGCGGCCACGTTGGTCGCCGGTGCCGTGACCAGCTCGGCATAACTGCCGTTGCGGGTACGGCCCATGCCGCCGAGGATCGCCACGACGCGGGTTCCGGGGGCGAGCCGGCCCGAGGGGTCGGCCTCGACCAGTCCGGCGCACTCGATCCCCGGGACGGCCGCGACCTCTCCCCAGGCGCCCGCGCGCATGTAGGCCTCGGCGTGGTTGAGGCCGAACGCCTTGACCCGGATCAGCACCTCTCCGGGTGCGGGCACGGGGTCGGGCAGGTCGGTGACGTGCAGTACCTCGGGAGCTCCGTAGGAGGAGATGACGATGGCCTTCATTGCATCGGGTCCATTCTTGAATGGGTATTCAACTATCGGGTCCGAAAAAAGAGCCACCGCATGCGGTGGCCCCTGACGGGAGTCTTCAGACGAGGACGGCGAAGGCGTTGTCCACGATGGCGCGCAGTACCGTCCCGTCAGGATTGGCCTTCCCCACGACCATCAGCCCCTGGCAGGTCGCGACCATCAGCTTGGCGCTGCCGCCCGGATCCACCGAGGCGCGCACCTCACCGGCGTCCCGGGCGTTGCGCAGGGCGGTGGCCATGCACTGCTCCAAGCGGGCCAGATGGCCGCGCACGACGGCGGCGGCCTCGTCGTCCTCGGCCGCGTTCTCGATGGCGGTGTTCACCAGCAGGCACCCCTGCCGGCCCTCCGGACTGAGCAGGTCGCCCACCAGTCCGTCGAAGTAGCCGCGCAGCTCGGCCAGGGAGGCGCCGGGCGCCGCCAGCTCGCCCAGCTTCTGCGGCACGACCAGCGCGGAATACCGCTCCAGCGACTTCAGGAACAGCGTGCGCTTGCCGCCGGGGAAGGCGCTGTAGAGACTGCCGGGCTTCACCCCGGTCGCCCTCACGAGATCTTCGATCGACGTGGCCTTGTAGCCCTGCCACCAGAAGCGCAGCATGGCCTGGTCCAGCACTGCTTCGGGCTCGAATTCGCGGGGGCGGGGCATGACTCGAAAATACATGAATGGTCATTCAAGAACAAGGTCGTCCCGCCGCTCCCCCCTCTCGATCCCCGTCTGCGCCCCCGCCTCCCCGCGGGGGCGGGGCAGGTCGCCCTGCCCCGCCGGGGTCAGCAGAGTCGGCGGTCCTGCGTGAGGGTGCCCTGAGCGGTGTTCACCGTGCGGTCGTAGCATCCGCCCGGCGCCCCGGTCCCGTACATCCGGTAGCGGGCGGAGGTGGTGGCGACCGCGTGGCGCTGGTCGCGCGGGACGTTCGCCGTGTAGCTCGCGTCGCCCGTGTACTGGTCGTCGATCCGGGACCGGTCGGTCTCCCGCCCGCCGCGCAGGGTGACGGCGTCGGCGCGGTCGCCGAGCGAGATGACCGTACGGAGCCGGTCGCCCGCACCGAGGGTGGTCTCGCCCTCCATGGTGTATGTGCGGTTGGTCCGGGTGGTGGTCGCTCCGCGCGTCACGCTCTCCTCGTCGGTCCAGGTGGCGCTCAGCCCGTCGCGGTCCTCCCCCTCGGTCCAGCGGTGGACGGAGGTGTTGTGCACGGTGCGCGTGACGGTCGTGGCCACCCGGCCGTGCGAGGTGTTCAGGTATCCGGCGACGGTCAGCCGGTGGCCGCCCTCGGTGTCCAGGCGGTGCTCGGAGCCGGGTGCGGCGGGCGTCCAGTGCGAGGAGTTGGCCGGATCGCTCTGCTCCTCGCGGGTGAGTGCGCCGGTGACGACCTCGCGGGCCGCGTCCTGCCAGAGCAGCAGGTTGGCGGGCGCGCTCCAGCCGCTCTGCCCGGCCGGCACTCCGGCGACGGAGACCTCGATGCGGTGCTGGCGGCCGTCGTTGAGGAGGGCGGCGTACGGGGTGAGGTCGTAGCGGACGGGCTGGACGTCGAAGGCCCGGGGCCCGGGGGTGACGTACCAGAGGAAGGGGTTGGACCAGCCGCCGGTCCAGACGGTCGGGAAGGGTGCGGCGATGCCCGCGAGCCGGCCGTCGACGGAGATCCGGACCTCGCGGTAGGGGCCGTCGGCCGCCTTGCAGGAGTACGGGGCCGGGTCGGGGGTGGTCATGTACCAGAACTCCTCGCAGCCGCCGCCGGAGCCCGTGGCGTAGACCTCGGCGAGCAGCCGCTCGGTGTTGCGCGGGAGGGTGACGGCCGGTGTGGTGAGCGGCAGGACGCGGTCCGGTACGGAGCCCGCGCCCGGGCGGCCGGTGTCGGCGCGGCCGTGGCCGGGGCCGGAGGAGCCCTCGGCCGCGTAGAAGGTCAGGGTGACCTTGACGTCGATGACTCCGGTGTAGGTGTCGTTGACGACGTTGCCGATGAGCATCTCGACGGGCTGCGGCCGGCTGAAGGTGTCCCGGTAATGGGTGACGTCCTTCTCCACGGACCAGGCGATGCCATCCGGCGAGGGCTCGGGGGTGGAGGTGTGGAAGATCTCCACCCCGCCGACGGAGAGGTGGCCGAGCCGGTCGAACTGGCGGCCCTTGACCTTGCCGTCGAGGCGGAGCACCACCTTCGCCCAGTCGGCCGTTCCGCATCCGGTGGGCGGCGTGTAGCTGCCCCGGTAGGGGGTGAAATCGCGGAACTGGACCTCGGCCAGGGTCACCTGGCAGGACCGGGTCGCGGGGTGCGCCACGGACGGGGCGGGGGTGAGGGGGTCGTGCCAGTCCGTTCCGAACTCCGCGGGCGGCGGCTCCGAGCCGGGCGCCGCCGGTGCGGGGGCGGCCTGGGCGGAGGCTGCTTGTAAGGGGGCGGCCGTCGCGAGCGTGCCGCCGGGTTCGGCCGCCGCTGCCGGGCCCGCGGCGGCGAGGGTGGCCGCCGCGAGGGTCAGCGCGCCGAGCGCGCCCATGATCCTGTGTCGTCTCATGGGCCCGCAGTGAAACCCGGCGCCGAACCGGGCGCCAGAGCGGCACGTCCGCACTGGCCGGATTTCGCCACCGACGGGCCGCACCCCTACCGGCCGACAGAGCAATTCCCGGGCCTGGCAGGGTGGTTGCACGGGAGGATGGGGCCGCCCGTCACACCCTGCCGGGCGCGCGCCTTCGGGCGCGGCCCGTTCACCGAGGAATCACACATGAACCACTCGCCCGAGCCCTTCCGGCTGCTTCCCGGATCCGGTGCGTCGCCGGTGATCCTGCACGTTCCGCACTCCTCGCGCGTCGTCCCGGAGGCGGTCCGCGCCGGCATCCTGCTGGACGGGCAGGCGCTCGAGCAGGAGCTCGACCACATCACCGACTCCTGCACGGCCGAGATCGCGGCGGCCGCCTCGGCCGGGGCCTCCGTCACACCGTGGCAGTTCGTCAATGGGCTGTCCCGTCTCGTCGTCGACCCCGAGCGCTTCCCCGACGACCGGGAGGAGATGCTGGCCGTGGGGATGGGCGCGGTGTACACGCACACCACCCACAGGCAGCGCCTGCGTCCGGACGGCTTCGAGCAACAGCCCCTGATCGACCGCTACTTCCACCCGTACGCGGACGCGATGACCCGGGCCGTCCAGGACCGCTTGGAGGCGGTCGGACGAGCCGTGATCATCGATGTGCACTCGTACCCGACCGTGCACCTCCCCTACGAACTGCACGGCGAGGGCGGTCGGCCGCCGATCTGCCTGGGCACGGACGCCTTCCACACCCCGGCGCCGCTCCTCGCCGCGGCGCAGAAGGCCTTCGCGGGCTTCGGCGGCACCGGGCTCGACAGCCCTTTCGCCGGCACGTACGTACCGCTGAGGTACTACGGCGAGGACGACCGGGTCGGCGCACTGATGATCGAGATCCGCCGGGACACGTACATGTCCGAACCGGGCGGCCCCGCGGGCCCCGGCCTCCCTGCCCTGGCGGCGGCTCTGACGGAACTCGTGGACGGTTTGACTCCGTAGTCCATTGGCTTCGCTAGGCCACGGGCGCCGCAGCAGGGTGCAGTCGGCCCGCGCCACCGTAGGTGCGGGCGAAGATCTCGCCCTCCGGGCCCGGGGCGGAGAGCCGTGCGAGGCGTTCGCGGCGCAGCCGGAGGCCGAAGGCGGACTGCTCCGCGTCACCCTGCGGAAGGTGCAGCAGCTCCAGCAGCCGGTCGGAGAACTCCTGCGTCGCCCAGGCGTCCTGCTGGCGCCGGCCTCCGTACCCGGCCAGGGTGTCCTCGTCGCCGTCGCGGTGGTAGCGCACCAGGCTGTCGGCGAGGTCGGCGACGTCGGCGACCGCCAGGTTGAGCCCCTTGGCTCCTGCGGGTGTCAGGACATGCGCCGCGTCTCCGGCCAGCAGCAGTCGGCCGGCGTGCACGTGGTGCCGGACCCGGCCCCGCAGCCGGAGCATGCCGACCTCGGTCAGCCCGCCCAGCAGGGGGTCCCCCGCCTCCGGCCGCAGTCCCAGGCGCAGCGAGAGCTGCTCGCGGATGCGGGACTCGGGCCACTCCGAGAGATCGGCGTCCGGCGGCACCTGGAGGTAGAAGCGTGCCAGCGTGGCTGTGCGCGGCATCATCCCGGCGAACCCCTCCTCGTGGAGGGCGTACCGGATGCCTTCCACCGGTCGGTCCACCTCGGCGAGTACGGTCAACCAGTCGTACGGGTACCGCCGCTCGACGGCTCCGTCCAGGTCCGCGGGGAACGACTGCGCGACCGTGCTGCGCGGGCCGTCGCAGCCCACGACGTGGTCGGCCTCCAGGACCTCGTCCTGGCAGCGGAGGAGCGGGCGGGGGCCCGAGGTGTCGACTTCGAGGACCGGACAGTCGAACCTCACGACGCCACCCGCCTCTTCCAGCGAGGCGATCAGGTCGCGGACCAGGAACTGCTGCGGATACACCCAGTGCCCGGCCCCGCCGGACAGGTCCCCGTAGGGGAGGTGGATCCGGTCCCCGAGGCACGTGAACTCGCACCAGTCGTGCCGGCCGCCCTCGGCCAGCAGCCGATCGGCGAGCCCGTGGTCGCGCAGGTACTCGACCACCCGGTGCTCGATCAGGCCCGCGCGGGCCTGCTGCTCCGTCCGGGCCCGGCTGGAACGTTCACGGACCTCGACCGAGACTCCGGCCCGGTGGAGCACATTGGCCAGGACGAGCCCGGCGGGCCCCGCGCCGACGATGGCCACCTGAACGTGGCGTCGGGGCGCGGTCACAGCCGGCCCGCCAGGGCCAGGGGGGCGCGCAGCGAGGCGGGGACGACCTCGGGGTTGAACAGCTCGGTGATGGTGGCGAACGGCTGCTCGCCGTGGAACAGGAGGTAGGTCTTGTACGCCGCGGGTTCCCCTCCCCAGGTGCCCAGTCCGACCTCGACGATCGTGCGCCGGTGGCCGGTCCCGGCCGCCTGGAGCATCCGGCCTATCGTCGCCGAACCGTCGGTGAGGCACGCCTCGACGGCCTCGGAGACCCCGGACCGGGCCACCACCACGTTGCGGGAGAGGTCCACGCCCTCCGATGACGCCAGTACGGAGCGCCGCTCCAGCAGCATCTCGTCGGCCGCGGCCTCCAGCAGGCCCACTGCTCGGGCGGGGGCATCGCCGGCAACGACCAGCCGGTGGCTCATCCGGCGGACGGAGACCGCGGAGCCGACCCAGGCCTCCAGCAGGGGCGTCGTCAGCCCGTCGCTGCCCAGGAGCAGCCGGGTCGCGGTGTGGGCGAAACCGTCGAGCTCTTCGCACAGGTCCCCGGCTCTTCGGACGGCGAGACCGTCCGGAACGAGTTCCGGATTCCAGGCGGAAGGCAGCGTCGGCGGAAGCATGGGCACCTCGGAGGAGTCGGGGAAGGTGAAGTGGGCGTGACCGCGAGTCTGGTGCAGTCGAACACGGCCGTACAGCCCTTCAAGACCCCTACGAGGGCGGACCGAAGGGCGTCGCCGTCCCCCTGCTCGGAGCAAGCGGAGGGCAATCGGACGGCAATCGGGAGTCGTGTCCGGACGACGGGTTCGATCAGAGCAGGGCGTCTTCCGTCCGTGGAGGCACGGCGTACGGACGCAGGACCATGAGGGAGTCTTCCAAGGTCGCCACCATGGCGAAGGGGAACCGGTCGAGCTCGAGACAGAGCGCGACGTCGTCGGGGTGGGCCCCTTCGCGTACGCCCTGCGCCAGCTCGGCGGCGGCGCGCGAATCGGCAGCGCGGCGGAGGAACCCGGCGGCTTCCGTCGCGGCCGGGGAACCATCCGTCGCGGTCCCGGCAGCCCTCTGGGCGATGTACTGGGCGCACGCCAGATCTTCCTCGGCCTGACCGTCCTCGCCGGTGACCACGAACGTGACGCTGTCGCTGCCGCATGTCCGCAGGAGCCGAGCCGTCGCCTCCGCCACCACGAAGCCTGCGCACAGCACCAGTGACGCCTCCTTGACCGCGAGGGCGCCGACCGTGCCCGCCGTGGTCTTCTGCACGACGGTCCGTCCGGCGAGGTCGGCGGTGCGCAGCAGGCCCGGCGAGTTGACCAGGTCGAACCCGGGCGCGGGCGGGCCGTCCTTGAGCGCCACCCAGTCCGGGTGGCCGGCCTTGAGCGCCACAGCCTCGTCCAGCGTCTCGGCAAGAACGATTCTGTCCGCCCCCTGGGCGAAGGCCCAGGCAGCCACGGTGAAGGCACGCATGACGTCGACGACGACGGCCACGGACGGGGTTTCGGTCAGATCGGCGATGCCGAGGAAACGAACGTTCATTCCGGCCATGATCACGCATCTCCGACCGGAGGCAACCTGGGAGTGACCAACCGCACACGGTCCAACTCCTCCCCGATCGCCTCGCGCAGCGGGTCGGCCGACTCCCACTCGAACCGCGGCCATACGTGCGCGTGCGGCAACCCGGCGGTATTGCCGAGGATTTCCGGATTCACCCGTCGAAATGCCTTGCCCAGGTGACGGGATGCCGGCTCGACGGCTTCTCCGAGCTGCTCCATGCCGGACAGGAACGCCGGCCCCCCGCCAGTCTTCAGCCATGCCGGGAACCTACCCCGTGATCTGGTCGGCCGGCCCGGGCAGGGCATCCTGTGGCGGTGTCCTCGATACTTCAGAATCCCCAACACGACGTCGAAGCGGGCCGGATGGTCGTCTGTGGCGACGACGGGCTCGCCCACCGGCTGGCCGCCGAGCTCCGGGACGTGTACGAGGAGCGGGTGACGCTCGTGGCGCCCGGGGCGGCCCAGCCGCAGCCGGGCCCGGTGCGCGGTCTGCTGGGGCGGTTGCCCGCCGCGCGGGGCCGTGCCGCCGCCGGTGGCGAAAACGCCGTACGGGGAATGCGGTTGCTGCATGCCGCGGTTCCCGACGAGGCGGCGCTGTCGGCCGCCGGGGTCGCCGGGGCGGCGGCGCTGGCGCTGGTCTACGAGGACGACGAGACCAACGTCCGCGCCGCGTTGGTGGCCCGTCGGCTCAATCCGCGGCTCCGGCTGGTGATCCGGCTCTACAACCGCAAACTCGGCCAGCACCTGGAGGAGTTGCTCGACCAGGCTGCGCTCGTCGCCGAGCCCGGGATCGATCTGCGGGAGCTGGACTCCTCGACGACGGTGCTCTCCGATGCCGATACGGCGGCTCCGGCGCTCGCCGCCTCGGCCGTCGCGGGCACCAGCAAGGTGGTCCAGGCGGACGGTCTGCTGCTGCGCGCGGTGGAGCGCACCCCGCCGGGCCGGGGCGAGGTGGCCGACGCCGGGCTGTGCACCCTGGCGCTGCTGTCGGCCACGAACGGCGGCCCTCCGGGGGCGGAGTCCGGGGACCGGGGCCCTCAACTGCTCCCGGACGACCGGGCGGTGGCCGCGGCGGTCGGGCGCGGGATCGTGGCCCTGGAGGCGGTCGCGCACGCGGCGCCGCCGTCGGCCGGGCGTCGGCTCGACCAGGTGTCGCTGCCGCTGGCCTCGCTGTTCTCGCGTCGGCTCCGCTGGTCCCTGGCCGGGATCACCGCGGCCGTGGCCGCCCTGGCGGTGGCTTCCTCGCTGATCACCGGCGAGACCCCGCTGCGCGCCGTGTACCTCACCCTGCTCGACATCTTCGCGATCAACGACCCGGCTCTCGACCAGCCGCCCGAGCAGCAGGTCCTGCAGATCCTGGCGGGCTTCGTCGGCCTGCTCCTGCTGCCCGTCCTGGTGGCCGCGGCCCTGGAGGCCCTGGGGGCGTTCCGCACCGCCACGGCGCTACGGCGGCCACCGCGCGGCCTGTCCGGCCATGTCGTGCTGCTGGGCCTGGGCAAGATCGGGGCCCGGGTGCTGGCGCGGCTGCGGGAGTTGGGGATCCCCGTGGTGTGCGTGGAGTCGGACCCGACCGCCCGGGGCGTGGCGCTGGCCCGTTCCCTCCACGTGCCCGTGGTCATCGGCGACGTCACCGACGAGGGGGTGCTGGAGGCGGCCCGCATCCACCGTGCCGACGCGCTGCTCGCCCTGACCAGCTCCGACACCACCAACCTGGAGGCCGCGCTGTACGCCCGCTCGGTGCGCCCGGACGTACGGGTCGTCATGCGGCTCTACGACGACGACTTCGCGACCGCCGTCTACCGGACCCTGCGCGCGGCCCATCCCGGAGCGCACACCCGCAGCCGCAGCGTCACCCACCTGGCGGCGCCGGCCTTCGCCGGGGCGATGATGGGGCGCAGGGTGCTCGGTGCGATCCCGGTGGAGCGCAGGGTGCTGCTCTTCGCCACCGTCGACGTGGCGGGGCAGCCTGCGCTGGAGTCCCGCACGATCTCGGAGTCCTTCCGCCCCGGTGCCTGGCGGGTGATCGCCCTGGACACCTCGTCCCCCGGGACCCGGCGCCCCGACCTGGCCACCGCACTGACGACGGACACCGGCCGGCCTCCCGCTCTGGTCTGGGACCTGCACCCCGGCTACGTCCTGCGGCCCCAGGACCGTGTGGTCGTCGCCGCCACCCGGCGGGGACTGGCCGAACTCCTCGGCCGCGGCCAAACCCGTACGCCGAGGACGACCGGTGCCTGAGCCGGGTACCGGTGCGACGGTTCAGCCGATGACGGCGTCGATCTCCACTTCGACCAGCCAGGCGGGGTCGATGAAGCGGGAGACCTCGACGACCGTCAATGCGGGCCGGACGGATGCGAACCGTTCGCCGTGGGCTCTCGCGGCTTCCTTCCACCGGGTCACGTCGGTGAGCATGATGCGCGTGCGGATGACGTCTCCCGCCGATGCCCCGGCCTCCTCCAGCGCCCGCTCGGCGATGTCCAGACACCGCACCGTCTGCGCATAGACGTCGCCCGGTCCCACCGTGGAGCCGTCCTCCCCGATGGGCGCCGTTCCGGCGATCGCTACGTGGTTGCCCGCTCGGACGGCCCTGGAGAAGCCGATCTCCGGTTCCAGCGGCGACCCGGAGGCGACGGTCTGTCGTATGCGTTCCATCGCCTCATGCTGCCAGACGGTGCTCGTCGATCAACCGAGGAGGTACTCAGCAGATCCTCGGCAACTGCTCCCCGATCGGCAGGTCGACCACTCGGGTGCCGCCGAGTCCGGTGCGCGCCACGACCAGGCCGGGGTGGGTTTCGACCGCCTCGCCGATCACCGTCGCGTGCCGGCCGGCGGGGTGGGCGCGCATCGCGGCGAGTACGGCCTCGGCGTGTTCGCGGGGTACGAACGCGACGAGCTTGCCCTCGTTGGCCACGTAGAGCGGATCGAGGCCGAGGATCGCGCAGGCGTTGGCGACGGGCACGGGAACCGGGACCCGGCCCTCCTGGATGACCACGCCCACGCCGGACGCGGCGGCGATCTCGTTGAGCGAGGCCGCCAGTCCGCCCCGGGTGGGGTCGCGCAGGACGTGCAGGTCGGGGGTGACCGCAAGCATGGCCCGGACGAGGCCACCGAGCGGTGCGCAGTCGCTCTCGATGTCCACGCCGAACTCCAGGCCTTCGCGGACGCTCATGATCGCCACCCCGTGGAGCCCGATCTCCCCGCTGACGATCACCACGTCGCCGGGGACCACCCGTTGTGGCCGCAGGTCCACGCCCTGGGGGATGATCCCGATGCCGGCGGTGTTGATGTAGATCCCGTCGCCGTGGCCGGCCTCGACGACCTTGGTGTCGCCGGTGGCCACTTCGACCCCGGCCGTACGGGCCGCGTCGCCCAGGGCCTGCGCCACCCGGGCCACCACGGACATCTCCACGCCCTCCTCCAGGATGAACCCGCAGGACAGGTAGGCGGCTTGGGCTCCGCTCATGGCCAGGTCGTTGACGGTGCCGTTGACGGCGAGGTCGCCGATGCTGCCGCCGGGGAAGAACAGCGGGCGCACCACGTAGGAGTCGGTGGAGAAGGCGAGCCGGACCCCGCCCAGGGTGACGGCCGCGGAGTCCCCGAGCTGGGACAGCACTTCGCCCCCGAAGGCGGGCGCGAAGAGGTGCTCGACCAGTTCGGCGGAGAGCGCCCCTCCGCCGCCGTGGCCCATCACCACCCGGGGCCGGTCGCGCAGGGGCGCGGGGCAGGTCCAGCCGGTGATGTCCAGGGTCGTGTCAGACAACGGGGCTCGCCTCCAGGGGCGCTTCGGTGGTGGAGGCCCGCTCGGCGGGGACGACCGTACGGGCCGGCGTGATCTCCAGGCGGCGGTAGAGGTAGTAGGCGGCGCAGGCGCCCTCGCTGGAGACCATGGTGGCGCCGAGCGGGTTGCGCGGGGTGCAGGTGGTCCCGAAGGCCTCGCACTCGTGCGGTTTGAGCAGGCCCTGGAGCACCTCGCCGCTGCGGCACTCTGCCGGTTCGCAGGTGTTGATGCCGGTCACCGAGAAGCGGTGCTCGGCGTCGTACTCCCGGTAGCGGGGCGACAGCCGCCAGCCGCTGTCGGGGATCACTCCGATACCGCGCCAGGCCCGGTCGGTGACCTCGAAGACGTCGGACAGCATGGCGAGCGCGGCCGGGTTGCCCTCGGGCCGCACCGCGCGGGCGTAGGCGTTGTCCACGGTGTGCTCGCCGCGTTCCAGCTGGTGTACGGCCCTGCGTACGCCCTCCAGGATGTCCAGGGGTTCGAAGCCGGTGACCACGATCGGGACGCGGTGGCGCGCGGCGAGCTCCGGGTACTCCCCCGTACCCATCACGCTGCACACGTGCCCGGCGGCCAGGAAGGCCTGGACCCGGCAGCTCGGCGACTGCATGATCGCCTCGATGGCCGGGGGCACCCGGACGTGGGAGACCAGCAGGCTGAAGTTGCGGATTCCCAGCTTCTTCGCCTGATACACCGTCATGGCATTGGGCGGGGCCGTGGTTTCGAAGCCGATGCCGAAGAACACCACCTGGCGCTGCGGGTTCTGCTGCGCGACCTTCAGGGCGTCGAGCGGGGAGTACACCACCCGTACGTCGCCGCCCTCGCTGCGCACCTGGAAGAGGTCCCGGCCGGTGCCGGGGACGCGCAGCATGTCGCCGAACGAGCAGAAGATGACGTCGGGGCGGGAGGCGATCTCCAGCGCCTTGTCGATGACCTCCAGCGGGGTCACGCAGACCGGACAGCCCGGGCCGTGGATCAACTCCACGGTGTCCGGGAGGAGTTGATCGATGCCGTGCCGGATGATGGTGTGGGTCTGGCCGCCGCACACCTCCATGAGAGCCCAGGGCCGGGTCACCGTGGCATGGATGTCGTCCAGCAGTCGGCGCGCGAGGGCGGGGTCCTGGAACTCGTCGATGTACTTCACTGCTGAGCCGCCTCCTGCGCCGTGATCTCGGGAACCGCCTCTGCCGCGGGGGCCGGGACGGGGGCCTCCCCCGGAACCGGGGTCTCCTCCGGGTCGTCGGCGAACGGCCAGGGAGCCCCGCCGGCCTGCGCCGCCTGCTCCCAGGGATCGCCGAACTCCTCCTGCAACATGCCGAGTTCCGTGAAGAGTTCGAGGGTCTGCTTGGCGGACTCCTCGTCCAGTCGCTGGAGTGCGAAGCCGACGTGGACGATGGCGTACTCGCCGACCTGGAGGTCGGGCAGGTACTCCAGGCAGACCTCCTTGACCACCCCGCCGAAGTCGACGGTGGCCATGCGTGTCCCTTCCCGCTCCCCGATGTCAATCACCCTGCCGGGTACTGCCAGGCACATGGGCTTCTCCTTGCTGTGGGTGTTCGGTCGTACTGGCCGTGACGGCTGCCGCGACCATGAGCTGGCCCAGTGCCAGGCCTCCGTCGTTCGGGGGTACGCGCTGGTGTCGCAGTACGGTGAACCCGTGTCCGCGCAGCCGCCGGGCGCAGGCCGAGGACAGCAGGGTGTTGGCGAAGACCCCGCCGGTCAGCGCGACGGACTCCAGGCCGAACCGCTCGCGCGCCAGGACGCACAGGTCGGCGACGAGTGCGGCGACACCGCCGTGGAAACGGGCCGCGATCAGCGCCGGCGGAGTACCCGTACGTACGTCGGCCACCACGGCGGCCAGGACGGGCGAGGGATCGGCCACGACGGGACCACCGCCACCGGGCGCGGGCAGGCGCAGGGCGAACCGGTACCCCGGCCCCTCGCCGCCTCCGTCCCGGTCACAGTCCTCGTACGGAGCCTCGGCGGCGCGGGCCGCGGACTCCAGCTCGATCGCCGCCTGGGCTTCGTACCCCGCGTGATGGCAGATGCCGGCCAGCGAGGACACCGCGTCGAAGAGCCGCCCCATGCTCGACGTGGGAGCGCAGTTCAGGTCCCGGTCCAACTGGGTTCCCAGAACCCGCAGTTCATCGGGCGGGCAGGCCGCCGTGCACGGCAGGTCCGGCGCCCAGTCGAGGCCCGCGGCCCGCAGGTGCGACAGGGCCATCCGGTACGGCCGCCGTACGGAGGCGTCGCCGCCGGGCAGCGGGACGTAGGCGAGGTGCGCGAAGCGGCTGTATCCGCCGTAGTCGGCGAGCAGGAACTCGCCTCCCCACACGGCTCCGTCGTCCCCGTAGCCGGTGCCGTCGAACGCGACGCCGATGACGCGGCGGCTCCCGTCCAGGCCGTGTTCGGCCATCGCGGAAGCGATGTGCGCGTGATGGTGCTGTACGCGCACCAGTGGCCGGTCGCCCGCGTGTCGCCCGGCCCACCCCGCGGAGCGGTAGCCGGGGTGCCGATCCGCGGCGATCAACCTCGGGTTGACCCCGGTGACGGACTCGAGCTGCCGCTCGGCGCGCTCGAAGGCGTCCTGTGTGGCCAGGTCGTCCATGTCGCCGATGTGCGCGGAGAGCCAGGCCCGGTGCCCCTCGCCCAGGCAGAAGGCGTTCTTCAGGTCCCCTCCGACCGCGAGGGTCGCGGGGACGGACAGGGGCAGCGCGAGCGGCAGCGGGGCGTAGCCCCGGGAGCGGCGGACGGTCAGGGGTGCCCCGTCGCAGACGCGCACCACCGAGTCGTCGCACGGCACGTGGATCGGGCGGTCGTGCGTCAGCCAGGCGTCGGCGAGCCCCGCCAGCCGCTCCAGGGCCTGGGCGTCGTCGGTGACGATGGGCTCCCCCGCGAGGTTCCCGCTGGTCATCACCAGCAGCATGGGTCCGGGCGGGTCGCCCGGCAGGCCGAGCAGCAGGTGGTGCACGGGGCTGTACGGGAGCATCAGCCCGAGGTCGGGGCTGCCCGGGGCGACCTCCGCGGCCGGACCGGCGCGGCCTGTCCGGCGGCGGAGCAGGACGATCGGCCGCTCCCGCCCGGTGAGCAGGCTCCGCTCCTCGGGCCCGAGGTGGACGAGTTCCTCGACGGCGGCCGCGTCACGGGCCATCAGGGCGAACGGCTTGTCTCCGCGGGCCTTGCGGCGGCGCAGTTCCCGGACGGCGTCCGCACGGGAGGCGTCGCAGGCGAGGTGGTATCCACCGATCCCCTTGACGGCGAGGATCGCCCCGGAGCCCAGGAGCCGCCGGGCCCCGGCCACCGGGTCGGCGTCTTCCGTCTCGCGCGGCGGGGTGCCGGCGAGCAGGCGCAGCCGGGGTCCGCAGGCCGGGCAGGCGATGGGCTGCGCGTGAAACCGGCGGTCGGCCGGGTCGGCGTACTCACGGGCGCAGTCGGGGCACATCGGGAAGCCGGCCATCGTGGTGCAGGGCCGGTCGTAGGGCAGCCCGGTGACGATGGTGAAGCGCGGCCCGCAGTGCGTGCAGGTGATGAAGGGGTGGCGGTGGCGCCGGTCGGCGGGGTCCGCGAGCTCGGCGAGGCAGTCGGCGCAGGTGGCCGTGTCCGGGGAGACCAGCGTACGGACGGCTCCGCCGGACCGGGAGGCGATGATGCGGAATCCGGCGCCGCCCGCAGCCGGGACCTGGTGGTGATGGACGGCGTCGACGACGGCGAGCGGGGGCGCGTCGGCGGCGAGCCGGTCGCAGAACTCCGCGACCGCCGCCGGGTCTCCCTCCACCTCGGCCACGACGCCCTCGGCGGTGTTGGTGACGTGGCCGGCCAGTCCGAGCCCGGTCGCGCGGGTGTACACGTAGGGCCGGAAGCCGACGCCCTGCACCACGCCGCGGACGGTGACCCGGCGGCGCTGGACCGCCTCCATCAACGCGTCTGCACCGCAATGGGGCGAGCCTGAGCCTGGGGATCGGGGTCCGGATGGGCGTGCGGGTGAGCGTGGGCGCGCCCGTCCGCGTGCTCGTGGTCGTCGGCGTGGCCGTGCCCCTGGCCGTCCGCGTGGTCGTGGATGTGCCCGGCTCCAGGTCCGTGGGTGTGTCCGTTGGGGCCCGCCCCCTGCCCGGCCATGACCGGCGTATGCGTGGCCGCGCCGTTCGCGACAGCATTCGCACGGTCGAGCAGGATCCCGATGCCCTCGCCGGTGCGAGCGGAGGTCAGGGCCACTTCCACACCGGGGTTGACCTGCTGGACGTGCGCGCGGAAAGCGTCCTCGTCGAACTCGACCGCCTCGGCGATGTCCGTCTTGGTGATCAGCACGAGCTGGGCGAGCCCGAAGGCCGTCGGGTACTTCAGCGGCTTGTCCTCGCCCTCGGTCACCGAGGCCAGGACCACCCGCAGGGACTCCCCCAGGTCGTAGGAGGCCGGGCAGACGAGGTTGCCCACGTTCTCCACGAACAGCAGCCGCGTGGACTCGGGCAGCCAGCCGTCCAGGTGCCGGCCCAGCATTCCGGCCTCCAGATGGCAGAGCCCGTCGGTGAGCACCTGTTTGACGGGTACGCCCGAACGCGCCAGCCGCACCGCGTCGTTCTCCGTGGCCAGGTCCGCCGTGAGGGCGGCGACGGACAGGCCGCGCTCCCGGGCGAGGAGCAACTCGCGCTCCAGCAGGGCCGTCTTGCCGCTGCCCGGGCTGGAGAGCAGGTTGATCGTCACCGTGCCGCGGGCGGTGAGTTCGGTGCGCAGCGCGTGCGCGGCGGCCTCGTTCTTGGCGAGTACCGCCTGCTTCAGGTCGACCACTCGGCACATGGTTCGGTGCTCCTCGGGGTTGGGTTCGCGGGCCGGTACGGGGCCTCGGCCGGGGCCTGGGCATCGCCGCTGCCGTTGCCGTCGCCGTCCTCCCAGGTCACGCTGAGGATCTGCAACTCCCGGCCCGAGAGCAGTTCGACGTGTGCCGCGCTCCCGCACCCGGGGCAGCACAGCGAGGGCGGCATGCCGACCGCCCACTCCTGGGCACAGGAGGTGCAGTGCGCGCGGGCCGTGACCGGCTCGGTGGTGAGTTCGGCTCCTTCGAGGACCGTTCCGGCGCAGGCCAGTTCGAAGCAGAAGGCCAGTGCGTCGGGAACCACCCCGGCCAACTCGCCCACCTGGAGGCGCACCAGGCTCACACCGCTCGCCCCGGCGGCCTCGGCCGCTTCCTCCACCTGGCCCACGACGGCCATGGCGATCGACATTTCGTGCATCGGACTCCGTCCTGCCGGGCCCATTACACCGGTTGGACCCGGACGGTACGGTCGGGCACGCCGACGCGCGGCCCCGCTCGTACGCCGTTCGGGCGTCGGCGGGCCGACTCCCTCACATGCGGCGCATGCGCAGGTAGCGCTTGACGTCGGGGATGATCTGCTTCAGTACGGCGATGAGCGCGGCTGCCGCCGCACCGCCGATGACGGCCTTCTTCACGGGGTCCTCCTCAACTCGGCGACCGGCGCCGCCACGGTGTCGCGACCGGTGTCATCGGCATGTCCGGCAGGCTCGGCATGCCCGTTCCGCAGGAGATCCAGGATCATCCGTACCGCCTCCGGCACCGCGGCGGCCACCGGCTCGCTCAGCCCGATGCCCTCTTCGAGGGAGGCGGGCTCGCACCCCACCACGAGGATCCGCCGCGGCGGCGTGGTGCCCGTTCCCTCGCACAGGGAGTGCAGCAGGGCCAGGACCGCGTCCGGGGACATCTGGTGGCCGTCGAGCACGGGCGCCGCCGGAGCGATGCGGCCGGACCCGTCGGGCGCGTCCGGGCCGTCCCGCCCGTCCCACCCGTTCGGCTCGTTCAGCTCGTTCGGCTCGTTCGGCTCGATGAGGTAGAGCGTTCCGGGGGCGCCGCCGCGGGCGGTGGCGTCCACCAGGACGAGCGTGTCGTACCCGTCGAGGAGCTGGTAGGCGAGGTGCACCCCGCGGACGCCGAAGTCCACGGCTTCGGCGTGGTCCGGGAGTTCGTACGCCGACAGCTGCCGCAGCGCCTCCACCCCGAAGCCGTCGTCGCCGAGGAAGACGTTGCCGATGCCCGCGACGAGGATGCGGGAGCCGCTCACGCGTCCTCCAGGGGGCTGAGTTCGTCGGGTTGGAAGTAGAGGAACCGGCCCTGCTCCCGGCGGATGTCCGCCCCGGGATCTCCCTCCACGGTGACGGCGAGGTGGATGCCCCCGTCCACGTCGTGCAGCACGGCCTCCACCAGGGCCGCGCGGCCCTGGAGGAAGAGGTCCTGGGCATCGGTGCGCCTCAGGCCGGGCCGCAGGAGCACGCGGCTGCCGACGCCCACCGGCACGCCGTCGACGAGGACCCGGTCGCGCGCGGGATCCGAGGTGTCGGTGTGCGCCGGATCCCACCAGGGGGTCTCGGGTCTGAACACGGCCTGCTCGTCGAAGAGTTCCAAGAGCTCCCGCGGGTTCTCCGGCTCGTCCGTTCCGTCCGGGCCGGTGATCTCGCGCAGGGCGCGTACGGCTCCGTGCAGCCGTTCCAGCACCTCGGGGGGCATCGACTCCGCCAGGTCGATCACCGCGGCGGCCCTCGGGTCCGTGCCGCGCGCTTCGCGTTTCTCCTGGTCGGTCAGGGCCGCGGTGCGCAGGGCGAGGATCTCGTCGATCTCGGTGGAGTCGTACATCGCTCCGATGCTCTCGGGTGCGATGGCCGGATGGTCCTCCAGGATGATCGGCGAGGAGAGTACGACGTCCGCCCGGCCCGGCTCGCCCGCGAGGACCGGCCAGGTGTGCCGGTTGACGCAGGAGGCGACGGCGCCCTTGGCCCACTCCGGCGGGTCGGTCATCGACAGGAAGGATCCGCCGCTCAGGCCGAGCAGGAGGTGGGCGGCGACGAGCGAGCGCGGCAGCGCCGCCTCCCGGTCGCCGCCGTCGGCGGCCGGGGTCCAGGGGCTCGTGTTCTCCACCACGGCGGTGAGCTTCAACACCCGGTAGGGTCCGTCGAGTTCGACGGCACGCAGCCGTACGCGGCCCTCGACGGGTTCGGTACGCAGTACGAGGCGGCCGACGATTCCCCCGTCGGCGCCGGTGACCGGCTCGACTTCCTCCCGGGCAGGACGCTCGAAGGGGATCACCGCCCCGTCGCCCGTCAACTCCACAAGTTTCACGCCCAGTTCGACGCGCTCCTCGATCCCTTCGTCCCAGGGCACCAGTACCCGGTCGTCGAGGTGCAGTTCGGCCACCTCTTCGAAGGAGCCGTCGGGAAGCGAGCGTTGGACGGTGCGCCGTCTGGCGTGCAGGAAGCGCAGCTCCGCGCAGAGGGTGGCTTCACCCTTGGGTTCCATCAGGATCTCGGTCTGCTGGAAGGCGTGTTCGTCCTGTACCCGGCCCCATGCGGGCGGCACGAGCACCCCGAACTGCCAGCGCAGCCGGTTCTTGGCCGCGGAGGCCCGGTAGGGGTACAGCACGTACCCCTCGAAGAGGACCGCGTCGGCCACCTGCCGGGCGTGGGCGAACCGGGATTCCAGTGCGGTGGCCGTCGTCACGGCGCCGTCCTCTCCGTGACGCGCGGCAGGACGGCGCCCAGCCGGAAGGAGGGCGCGGGTTCCGGCCGGGGTCCGGCCGCCGCGTCCAGGAGGGTCCGTACGGTCGCCTCCCAGGAGGCGAGCGCGTGCCGCGACCGGAAGGCGAGCAGCTCGTCCATGAGGTCGCGGGGCAGCCGCAGCCAGCCGCAGCCCGGGAAGTGCTGCTCGACCATCTCGCGCCAGACCGCCACCGGCATCCGGTACGGGGCCTCGCGGTCCCAGGGCACGGGTTCGACGTGGAATCCGCCGGCCCCGGTGAAGGCCGTGCCGGAGAACAGCATCAGCAGCGGCGCCTCCCCGTCCTGAAGGGCGCTGAAGTAGCGGCTCGCCGCGATGTCCATGTCGTAGGTGCACGGCACGACCACGTCGACCTCGGTCTCCCCGGTGAAACTGGGCACCATCAGGGCGACTTGTGCGAACTGCACGGGTTGCAGGGTGGTGCCCCAGCGGGAGCGTTCGCCGAACAGGTCGGCCAGTCCGGCCGCCTCGGCCGGTCCGTAGCCGCGCCGGGCCGGTTCGATGCGCAGCTGGCAGCGCAGGGCCAGGGCGTGGACCCGGGCGGGTTCCGGGGTCCCGCCGGCCGTGACGCGCAGCCGGAACACCAGGGTGGGCCCGGCGGCGTACGGGTCGGCGCGGACGCCGGTGCAGGTGAACTCGAAGTCCGTCATGGCGCGGGTGCCTCCGCCGGGATCCTGGCGCGTCGCCCGACCTCGGCGAAGAAGGCCGCGAGCGCGGCTCTCGCCTCGGCCCCGCCGTCGAATCCGGTCCACAACAGGCGCATGCGGCCGACGAGTTCGTAGCAGATGTCGATCGGTACCAGGTAGCAGTCGGTCCGGTCCTGTTCGCGGCGCAGCAGCAGGGCCTCCACGTCGGGTTCGAGGAGGGCTGCGAGGCGTCCGGCGCCGAGTACGGCCTGCCAGGTCTCGGGGTCCAGTTCGCTCTCGGTGGCGCCGGCCGGGCTCGGGTAGAGCGCGACGAGGCGGTCGAGGGCGGCGTTGCGGAAGAAGAAGGCGACGCCCACCGGGATCTGGAGCCGTTCCCAGGCGCCGGCGTCGAGCGGGTGGGCGGGGTCGGCGAGGTACCGGTTGGGGACGGCGCGGAACCGGCCGGTGGCCACGCCGGGCCGGTCGAACAGCAGGGCGCACGCGGTGCAGGCGCAGACCAGCGAGCGCTTCTCGGTCTCCACGACGTGCCGGTGCGCGCCTTCGGCGACCGCGACCCCGCACAGCTCGCAGGTCTCCGGGCGGGGCGGGCGGGCACCGGTGAACCGGCGCAGGCCGCGCGGCCCGCCCGGGAGGTCCACCCGGTGGGGCAGGCCCGCGCGCTCAGGGTGCCCGGGCCCGCCGTCCGTGCGGACGGCGGGCGGGGACCACCCGGGGGCGCCGCTCACGGCACCCGGACCGGGGTGTGCGGGCGGGTGCCGATCTGGAGCAGGGCCGGCTGCGGGGCCTCGGCCGGTGCCATCTCCACCGTGGCCACCTCGGGGGCGAAGCAGGCGAGGGCGTCCTCGACGGCCTGCGAGGGACCCTCGGCGGCGCCGGAGCAGCCGCAGCCGGTACTGGGCGCCGAGCGCAGCCTCAGGGTCCCGGTGGAGGAGTCGAAGCCGAGGACCTCCACGTCCTCCCGTACGGCCGCCAGGGCGCGGGCGATCCGGGTGTCCACGTCCTCGGGGTGCAGGTCGTGCAGGGCGAGGAGGCTCGCGACCAGTTCGTCGTCGAGGAGGACGGAGAGCCGCTCCTCGCCGAGGCGGTCGACGATCCGGGCGAGCCCGGCGCCGTAGAAGTCCATCAGGACGCGTACGAGTTCCTCGGCGGCCTCGCACACCTGCCGGTCGCCGGTGGCGGCGAGCCGGTCGAGCACTTCCTCGACGCGGACGCCCGCCTGGCGGGCGTCCGCCTGTGCGTTCTCGCGGGCGCTCATCCGCCCAGTCCGCTCAGTCCGGTGGGGACGTGCATCTGCTTCACGGTCTGCCCCTTGCCCACGTACATGTGGACTCCGCACGGCAGACAGGGGTCGAAGCTGCGCACCGCCCTCATGATGTCGATGCCCTTGAAGTTCTCCGGGGTGTTCTCCTCGAAGATCGGGGTGTTCTGCACCGCGTCCTCGTACGGTCCGGGCGTGCCGAAGGTGTCGCGGGTGCTCGCGTTCCACGGGGTCGGCGGATAGGGGTGGTAGTTGGCGATCTTGCCGTCGCGGATCACCATGTGGTGCGAGAGCACCCCGCGCACGGCCTCGGTGAAGCCGACGCCCAGGCCCTCGTCGGGGACCTCGAACTTCTCCCAGGTCTGCGTGCGTCCGGCGCGGACCTCGGCCAGCCCCTTCTCGGCGCAGTGCAGGGCGATGGCGGCGGCGTACGCCTGGAAGTACGTGCGGGCGCGGTTGCGCTCCAGCGCGTTGCTCCACTTCGGGATCTTCCACTCGAAGCGGGTCTCGGGCTTGGTCATGGTGCGCGGCAGGGTGATGACCACGCTGTGGCCGGTGGCCTGGACGTAGTCGGTGTGGACCAGCCCGGACAGGGCGGTGGACCACAGGCGGGCGAGCGGGCCGCCGCCGGTGTCGAGGGCGAGGTGGTCCTTGCCGTCGAACCAGCGGGGGGACATCACCCAGCTGTACTTGTCGTCGAAGTTCCGCTTCTGCGGGGCGGGGATGGTGTGCTGGTTCCAGGGGTGGCGGGCGTCGACCGGGTTGCCGAGCGGGTCGTGGGTGACGAACTTCTCCTGGCCCTGCCAGTCGTCGTAGTACGAGCTGCCGAGCAGGATGCGGATCCCGAGGTTGATCTCGGTGAGGTCGTTGGTGACCAGTTTGCCGTCCACGACGATGCCGGGGGTGACGAACATCTTCCGTCCCCAGTCGGTCATGTTGGCGTAGGTGAAGTCGCAGTGCTCGGGGTCGTTGAGGGCGCCCCAGCAGCCCAACAGGACGCGTCGGCGGCCGACTTCCTCGTACCCGGGCAGGGCCTCGTAGAAGAAGTCGAAGAGGTCGTCGTGGAGCGGGACCACGCGCTTCATGAACTCGCAGTACCGCATGAGGCGGCTCATGTAGTCGGTGAAGAGCTGGACGGAGGCGATGGTGCCCACACCGCCCGGGTAGAGGGTGGAGGGGTGCACGTGGCGCCCCTCCATCAGGCAGAACATCTCCCGGGTGTAGCGGCTGACTTGGAGGGCCTCGCGGTAGAACTCGCCCTCGATGGGGTTGAGCGAGCGCATGATGTCGGCGATGGTCTTGAAGCCGTGCTCGCCCGCGTGCGGGGCCGGGGTGCGCTCGGCCAGCTCCAGGACTCCGGGGTTGGTCTCGCGGACCATCTTCTCGCAGTAGTCGACCCCGACCAGGTTCTCCTGGAAGATGTTGTGGTCGAACATGTACTCCGCGGACTCGCCCAGGTTGATGATCCACTCGGCGAGGTGGGGCGGCTTCACCCCATAGGCCATGTTCTGCGCGTAGACGGAGCAAGTGGCGTGGTTGTCACCGCAGATGCCGCAGATGCGGCTGGTGATGAAGTGTGCGTCGCGCGGGTCCTTGCCGCGCATGAAGACGCTGTAGCCGCGGAAGACCGACGAGGTGCTGTAGCACTCGGCGACCCGCTTCTGCTTGAAGTCGATCTTCGTGTGGATGCCGAGGCTGCCCACGATCCGGGTGATCGGATCCCAGGCCATCTCCACCAGGCCGCTGCCGTCACCGGCTGCGTTCGTCTTCGGTGCCATCGTGTCTGCGTGACCCTTCGGTGCGGGATCAGTGGTTCTCAACGGGACTGCGGATGTTGGGGGTTGCCAGGGACCGGTTCGCGTCCCGTCACCAGGGCGGCCGGTAGCCGGTGGTCAGTGTGTCGCCGCGGTGGCGCCACTTCGGCTCCTGGTCCACGGTGTGCGCCGTGATGGCCCGGAGCTTGCGGATCACCGCCCCGTAGGCTCCGCTGGCGGCGCTGGACACCTTGCCGCCGGGCGGTTCGTCCATGAAGGGCATGAACTTGTCCGGGAATCCGGGCATGGTGCAGGCGATGCAGATGCCGCCCACGTTCGGGCAGCCGCCGATCCCGTTCATCCAGCCGCGCTTGGGGACGTTGCACTTCACGACGGGGCCCCAGCAGCCGAGTTTGACCAGGCACTTCGGGGAGTCGTAGGTGTGGGCGAACTGCCCCTGCTCGTAGTAGCCGGCCCGGTCGCATCCCTCGTGCACGGTGTTGCCGAACAGCCAGGTCGGGCGCAGCTTGTCGTCGAGCGGAATCATCGGGGCGGAGCCGGCCGCCTGGTAGAGCAGGTAGGTGAGCGTCTCCGAGAAGTTGTCCGGCTGGATCGGACAGCCCGGCACGCAGACGATGGGGATGCCGGCCTTGGACTTCCAGTCCCAGCCGAGGTAGTCGGGCAGCCCCATGGCGCCGGTCGGGTTGCCTTCCATGGCGTGGATCCCGCCGTACGTGGCGCACGTGCCGATGGCGACGACGGCGAGGGCCTTGGGCGCCAGCCGGTCGATCCACTCGCTGGTGGTGATGGGCTGGCCGGTCTCCGGATCGTCGCCGAAACCGGACCAGTAGCCCTCGGCCTTGATGGCCTCGTTGGGGATGGATCCCTCCACGACGAGCACGAAGGGGTCGATCTCCCCGCGCTGGCCCTTGAAGAACCACTCGATGAACGTGTCCGCGCCGCCCACGGGGCCGCATTCGAAGTCGATCAGGGGCCAGTGCACGGCGATCTTGGGCAGACCGGGCAGCACGCCCATGACGATCTCTTCGATGCTGGGCTGCATGGCCGCGGTCAGCGACACGGAGTCGCCGTCGCAGCTCAGTCCCGCGTTGATCCAGAGGATGTGGATCGGGGGATCCTCGGCCTCGGTCTGCGTTGCTGTGTCCATCCGGATGCCTCCTAGGGGAGGGGTGGGAGCGGTGGGGGGAGTGCAAGGGCGACGGGGACCGGCAGGGTCTGCATGCCGGCGTCACCTTTCTTGCTAACAGGTGGGAGGACCCGGTGCCTGGTCATGTACGCCCAGTCCAGTGACACCCGGCTGTGGGAGCGGGCCCGCTTCAGGGCCGTCCCCGTTCGAGGGGCCGTCGCCGTGCGAGGGGCCGTCGCCGTGCGAGGCGCCGTCGCCGTGCGAGGCGCCCTCCCCGTGCCAGGGGCTGCCGCCGTGGAAGCGGGCCAGGTGGGCCGGGGTGGCCTCCGGGCTCTCCTTGCGCACGAATGCCCTGCGCAGGGCGTGGTACGGGGCCTGCGGGTCGAAGAAGGTCTCCCGCATCCGGGCCAGCTCGGTCTCCCGGTAGGAGGCCAGCGGCCGGATCGCCTCGTCGGACTCCCGCCGCGCCTTCTTCGCGGCGATCCTGGCCTGCGCCCCGGGCGAGCCGGCCAGCCGCGCGGCGAGGCGGGCCGTCACGTCGGCGAAGGCCGCGGGCGCGCAGGCGACCGTACGGTCCGCCAGGCCGATCCGCAGCGCGGCGGCGGCGCTGACGGGTAGGGCGTCGCGGGTGAGCCGGGTGGCTGCTGCCGCCCCTACCCGGCGCGGCAGCGTGTACGTCCAGTACTCCGAGCCGTACAGCCCCATCAGGCGGTAGTGGGGGTTGAGGACCACGCCCGAGCGGCACCAGACCTCGTCGGCGGCGAGGGCGAGCATGGCGCCGCCCGCGGCCGCGTTCCCGCCGAGGGCCGCGACGACGAGGCGGTCGGTGGTGTTCAGGACGGCTTCGACGAGGTCGTCCATGGCGTTGATGTTCGCCCAGGACTCCTCGGCCGGGTCGGCGGCGGCCTCGATGACGCCGAGGTGGATGCCGTTGGAGAAGAAGTCGCGGCCGCCGCCGATGACGAGGACCGAGGTGGGGCGGGAGCAGGCGGTCCGGTAGGCGTCCAGCAGCCGCCGGCACCGCTCGGTGCTCATGGCCCCGCCGGGGAAGGAGAAGGTGAGGAACCCCGCCCCGCCCTCCTCCCGGTAATCGGTCTGCGACCAGGTCCGGTCGCGTCCGGTGGCCGCGCCGGACGGCGGGGCGGGGTGTTCGGGCAGCGGGCGCGGCAGGTACGGGGGCCGCAGCAGGTCGCCGAGGGCCACGGTGGCGGGCAGTTTCAGGGGCGCCGGTTCCCCGGGCACGCGCCGGGCCCGCAGTTCGGGGATCCAGACGGCGCCGTCGGTCGTCGCCCGGCAGAGCGCCCCGGCGCGGGTGGCCAGCAGCTCGCCGGGGCGCCCCCGCAGGCGGGCTTCGGGGTGGCCGCCGTGCAGGTACCACTCGCCGCCGAGCAGTTCGTCCCGTACGCCGGGCTGGGAGTCGGCGGCCCGCAGGACGCTCAGCACCCGCTCGGTGGAGTCCGTCTCCCAGTCGATGCGGCGGTGTTCCTGCCGCAGGTACGGGCGGGCGTGCCCGGTGAGCTGGGGCTGTGGGGCGTACGTGCCGGAGGCGAAGCGTTCGACCGCCAGCAGGACCGCTTCGAGTGCGGCGTCGGCCATCTCCCCGCGGTACAGATCGCTCTTGGCGACGGGCGGGACGGCGCATTCGACGGTGGCCCAGACGTCACCGGCGTCCATCTCCTCGACGGCCTGGAGGACGGTGACGCCCCATCGGGTCCGCCCTTCCTGGACCGCCCGGTCGAGCGAGGAGGGGCCGCGGTCGCCGACCGGTCCGGGGTGGACGATCAGACAGGTCCGGGCGGACCAGATCTCCTTGGGGATCGCCGTGCGCAGCATGGGGGCGATGACCAGGTCCGGCTGGTGGCGGTCGACGGCTCGCGTCATGGAGGCGCCGGGGACGGCGAGTTCGACGGCGACCCGGTGGCCGTGGTCGCGCAGCTCCGCGTGGACGCGCTGCGTGAGGCTGTTGAAGGCACTCGCGATGAGCAGGACCTGCACGAAATCTCCTCCGCGGCGGGCGACGGATCATGTCCGTGACACGAACGACCACCGGCGATCGTGGGGGACCACGACGGCGGCCCGCACGGCGCCGAGCGGTGCTGTCACTCGAAAGCGCGTGCCCGCAGGGCCAGTCGGCGGCGGTACTGGGCGGGTCCTCGTACGCGGTCCGGCCACGGGGACTCTCCGCGCCACGATGGGGGCATCGGACGCCGGACTCCGAAGGCGATCTGGCACTTCGTGCTCGCATATGCTCCGACCTTGTGGTCTCGCATGTGCATCAAGGAACGACTTCTTCGGCCCTCACCCGTCTGAACGTGAATGCCGCACGTCTGCTCGGCGTACCCCCGGACGGATACGCGCACATGCTGGGCCTGAAACCCGAACACCTCAACGACGACCTGTGCCGGACCCCCGCGGTCACGAGCATCCGCATCGCGGAACTGTCGACCGTCCACGCGCCCTGGACGGAGGTGTCCCTGCTGATGGCGGAGCAGTCGCCCCTCGGCGCCCTCGGGGTCTGGGACTACCTGATCACCTCGGCGCCGACCCCGCTCGAAGGAATCCGGGACGCCGCCGCCTACATGGCCAGCGTGGCCGACTCCGGCACCGAGACCCTCCGCGTCACCGAGGACGGCGAACAGGTCACGATCAGCCACCTCAACAACTCCGATCTGACCCATGAGGCGGCCTGCGCCATCCGCGCCTACGCGCTCGGGCTGTACCAGCGCCGCCTCAGCGAGGCCCTGCGGCGCCGACTGGTCCCGATCCGCGTGGTCCTGGCAGCCGAAACGCCCCGCCGGCACGACGCCCTGATCGAGCTGTACGGCACCCGCGCCATCGAGTTCGGGGCCCCGGTCAGCTCGATCACCTTCCTCGCGCGCGACCTGAAGGCCCCCACGCCCCACGCCCAGCCCGGCCTCTCCGCCGTGCTCCGCAAGCACGCCGAGCAGAACCTCGCCGACTCGATCCCGCTGCACAACTGGCTGGACCTCTTCCGCACCGCCCTGGCCTCCCTGCCCTACGCGGCCGCTCCGGCGCTGTCCGACGTGGCACGGCGCATGGCCATCAGCACGCGGACCCTGCAGCGGCGCCTGGACGAGCACGCCACCACGTGGACCACCGAGGTCGAGGCCCTGCGCCGCACGCACATCACGCGGCTGCTCCACGACACCGACCTCGGCATCGACGCGATAGCCGCCCGCAGTGGCTACGCCGACGCCCGGGCCCTGCGCCGGGCCGTCCAGCGGTGGTACGGGACCACCCCCGGCGCCCTGCGCCGCGCCGGACAACCGCACTGAGGCACGAAAAGCCCGATGCCGTGAACGTCGACCGTGTCTCCTGACCAGAAAACCAAGCCCCAGCACGACCACGACGGAACTGCCCGCACTGCCAGCAGCCCGTGACCATCGTCGCTCTGCTGCTCGTCCTCCGCGCCGTCGATGAACCAGGCAACATCGGACCACGGCCTCGGCCAACGCATGCGTCAGCGACGAGTACGCGGGTGTCACGGGTTCTCCCAACAAGCGGCCACCGGTTACCGCTGTCCCATCACCCGCTGTTCCGGTCCACCACGCCCGATGTCTCCGGACCCTCACCGATCACCAGGGGCCGCGGCGGAGGACGGGGCGTCCTTCCAGGCGGTGTTCTCGCCGAGGCGAGCCGAGTGCGCGGCGAGGAGGACTCCGGACAGTCCATCGGCACCTTCCCCCTCCCGGGCAGGTGGCTGCCCGCAGCGGCGCCGCACGGGGTACGGACATGAACGCAAACGCGGCCCTCGCGGAGCCCACCTGCCTGAGCCGCACTTGCACGCATGATCAAGGAAGTCCGCACGCTGGGTCAATTACGAGATCCGGTGGGCTCCTAGGCTGCCAGAGTCTTACCCCGAGCACCTGACGCGCCAGGACTCCAACAACCCTGGGACCACCCCGGGCAACGGAGCATCGGGGATCGCTGCGCTCCTTTGAAGTCTGCATGCGCGAGCAGCAACACCGAGATTCCTAGGAAGAACTTGATAGGGAACACCGTTGCCAGGTCCGGCTTCATCGTCGGATCGGCCACCCGCAACCTCGCCATCGCCGCTGCGTCGGTCGTTGTAGCTTCTTCGGGCCTCATTGCCGGGGCAGGTCCGGCCAGTGCCTCCGAGTCGACCGTCAGCGGCTGGAACACCGCCTCGGCACCCGTCCGCTGTGGGCCCCAGCGCAGGGACGTCTGCCTTTACTACTCCCCGGGTGCAGAGGGCGCCATCTGGTGGACCGCTTCCACCTCTCAGAACACGATCTACGGAACCTTCGAAAATGACGGGTACGGCTCAGCCGGCGCAGGTCAGAATGTGCGCAACAACGCGGCGTCCGTGGAGAACTCGGCGGAGTGCCGACTGGGAGTCTGGGTCTATCCCAACTACGTCGGCGACGTCAACTGGGTCCCTGCGTACCGAGGTGGCAACCTCACGTCCAACCTCCGCAACAACGAGGCCTCGATCGGTTATTACGACCCGGTGAACTGCCCCGGCGTCGGCGTCGACCCTTACCGTCCGTAACATCAGGCCGTCCACCGATAAATACCGGTGGACGGCCTTGATGGCACTCTTGGCCGCTCTGAGGATTTCCATGTTCCCCACGAGGTTTCGCCGCATGGCTGCAGTCGGCGTATGCGCACTGTCCATGGCAAGCGGCTGCACGTCACCCTCCGCATCAGCGCAGAAGCCACCCATAGTCATGTCCGCATCGCCTGCGCCACCGCTGGAGAGCCTGCATCTGCCCATCGAGACCTACATGCCTACGCCCACGCAGTCAGCACAGCTGGACTGGGTGAACAGGGCCGCCATCCGGTCCTGCATGGTGCGCTTCGGACTCGACTACCCGGTCCCGGCCAAGCCGGCCACGGACAGCAGCGTGATCACGTCCGCCTACTCCGTGCTCTACCGCCGCTACGGCGTCACCGACCTGGACACCGTTTCGCAATGGGGGTACCACCTTCGGCGCCAGACCGGGACCACAGCGCCCACTGGCGAGCCCCAACGAATCGGCGACATGTCCCCGGAGGCCCTGATCGTCTTGACCGGTACCGACCCCACAACCCAGGCTCCGGCGACCATGTACAAGGGTCAACCGGTACCCAAGAACGGCTGCCTCACCGAACTTGAGCGGGTCATGACGGCGCGACGATGGCAGGCAACCGGCCTGGTCAACGAAATCAAGGCCAAGAGCTTCACCGACTCACTGGCGGATGGCCGCGTGACCGCCATCTTCCAGAAGTGGTCGAACTGTATGAAGCTCAGGGGCTATGAGCTGGCCGACCCTCTGCACGCAGCCTCCGCGCCGTCCGTGAGCGCTGCCGAGCCGAGCGGCGCGGAGATCGCTCAGGCCAAGGCAGATGTCGCGTGCAAGCAGGAGACGAACCTGGTCGGTGTGTGGTTCGCGGCGGAGTCGTCATACCAGCAGGCCGCCATCACCGAGCATTCGAAGGAGCTCACGGAGGTAAAGACTGCCCTCGATGCACAAGTCGCCGAAGTCAAGATCCTTGTGGGAAAGTTTCAAGGATGAGCTGAGGGACCGTCCGGCCCTTCTCCTGCGGGACGATCAAAGTGGCGCCCAGGTCGGCACCGTCCGCGACCGGCGTCGTCCTGGCCACCGAGGCTGGCAGGTCAGACTCCCGCCAGACGTGGGCGTCGGCATTGTTCTCGGGCGCAGGTCGGGCCGGGGCAACGACCAGCCAGGTGTCGGCGTCGATGGTGTGGCCCCCCACCAATACAGGCAAGATGCGCCGCATCACACCTTCTGCAACACCCTAGCCCGACCGATCGTCACGCGTTGAACGTTCGGCGCAGGAACGGTCGAGTCTCACCGCGCGGAACTCGCTGGGGCTGATGCCGTACGCCTCGCGGAAGGTACGGCTGAAGACCTCCGGTCCGCTGAAGCCCCAGCGGGCGGCGATGGCACCCACACGGCGGGAGCGGAGGCCGGGGTGGGCGAGGTCGGTGCGGCACTGCTCAAGGCGGCGTCGGCGGATCCGGGCGTGGACGCTCTCCTTCTGGCCGTGAAAGAGCTGGTGGAGAGTGCGCACCGAGATGTTGTGGTGGGCCGCGACCGCCGAAGGATTCAGCTCAGGATCGCTGAGGTTGTGCTCGATGAAGGCGTGGATCCGCTGTACCAGAGCCTGTATCCGGATTTCGAGGGGAAGGTGATCCTCGGCGTCCAGGTGTTGGGCCAGGCAGGCCGTCGCGAGGTCGACGGCGACCGTGCCGAGTCGATGCAGTTCTTCCGGAGTGCAGTCGGCACCGTGGTCTTCGAGTGAGGTCATGAAGGAGGCGAGGATCGCGGCCATGCCCCGGTCGCCCGGAATGCGCCGGGCCAGCACCTGGTCCAGGCGCTGGGTGCGCAGCGGCATGATGTTCCGGGGCAGCAGCAGGATCGTGGCTTGCACCCGACCGCCCGCGGCGGACATCTGGTTGTCGGAGGGCCGGGAGGTGTCCCAGAGCATGAGGTCGCCGGCTCCGATGGTGCACTCACTGCGGTGCTGCAACAGCGACGTGGCTCCCTTGCGCAAAAGGGCCAGCTGGTACTGCTCCGGGTCCCCGCGCCGGATCATCGCGGCCGTGCGCCGCGATCGAAGGGGCGACAAGGAGAACCTCGACGCACGGATTTCCCCCAGGTCCAGCACTGCGGCCTCGCCCTGGAATTCGGTGGGGCGCTCGCTGCTGAGGGCAGCGGGCATCACCTCACGCGCGACGATGTCGGAGTACCAGTCGAACCGTTCCTCCGCCGGTAGCTCGCCTGTTGACACCACTGACCACATCCAGCGCCCCCTACTAGATCGCTTCGGCAGGAACCAGGATGCAGCCCGAAACCGCTGTCGGCGCACAGCGCCCGAGAGCTGAGACGGAATCGGTCACCGCACCGCCCGATCCGGCGCAGCCGCCCGCCCCGCAACCCCCCGCGCCGGGGCGTCCGTAAGGCATTCGTCATGCCTGGAGTCATGGCCTGCCCGGCTCCGAGGCCGTTGACTGGGGAGCGACCGGTCGGGCGACCGGGTCGGGGACGAGAGCGAGGGAGCCGTCGTGGCAAGCGGGAAGAGGCGGGGCGGGTTGGTCACCGGCGCGGTGGTGGCGGCCGTGGTCGTACTGGGCGTCGGGCTGTACTGGTTCCAGCCGTGGAAGCTCTGGCAGGACCGGGCGGTCAACGAGGCGCTGCCGACCGCGCGGTCGGCCCCCGCTGCCAGCCCCTCCCCCGGCTCCGCCACCACCGCCGCGCCCGCCCCGAGCGGTCCGCGGACGCTGGCCCAGGGCACGCTGATCAGCCACGAGCACAGCACGACCGGGACCGCCAAGCTCATCCGGCTGCCCGACGGCTCGCGCACCCTGCGCCTGGAGGACCTCGACACGAGCAACGGGCCCGATCTGCGCGTCTGGTTGACCGACGCGCCGGTGAAGGAGGGCGCGGCCGGCTGGCGCGTGTTCGACGACGGCAAGTACGTCAGCCTGGGCAAGCTCAAGGGGAACAAGGGCGACCAGAACTACGAGATCCCGGCGGACCTGAACCTCGCCGAGTACAGCAGCGTCACCATCTGGTGCGACCGCTTCGACGTCTCCTTCGGCGCCGCCGAGCTGGCCGGAACCTGAACCTCAGGGCCGCAGGCTGGTGTTGAGACGAGCCGCCTGGCGGGTCAGGTGGTTGCGCTCGGCGAGGTCGGCGGCCTTGAGGGCCGCTTCGGCGTACAGGCGTGCCGCCGTCGCCGGGTCGCCGTCGCGCTCGTGGAGGTAGGCCGCCACCGCGGTGTGCCGGGGCAGCCCGTCGTCCAGCGCCGCGAGCGCCGCCAGGCCCGCGCGCGGTCCATCGGCCTCGCCGACGGCCACCGCACGGTTGAGCCGGACGACCGGGCTGTCGGTCAGGCGCACCAGCTCGTCGTACCACTCGACGATCTGCACCCAGTCGGTCTCCTCCGCGGTGGGCGCGTCGGCGTGCAGAGCCGCGATCGCGGCCTGGGCCTGGAACTCCCCCAGCCGGTCGCGGGCGAGGGCCGCCCCCAGGATGCCGACGCCCTCGGCGATCAGGCGCGTGTCCCAGCGACGGCGGTCCTGCTCCGCCAGGGGCACCAGACTGCCGTCGGGCGCGGTCCGGGTGGCACGCCGGGCGTGGTGGAGCAGCATGAGGGCGAGCAGCCCGGCCACCTCGGGGTGGTCGATCGCGGCCGCGAGCTGCCGGGTGAGCCGGATGGCCTCCGCGGCGAGGTCCACGTCGCCGGAGTAGCCCTCGTTGAAGACCAGGTAGAGGACGCGCAGGACGGTGGCGACGTCGCCGGGCTCGCCCAGCCGGACGCCCACGACGGTGCGCTTGGCCCGGCTGATGCGCTGCGCCATGGTCGCCTCGGGCACCAGGTAGGCCTGGGCGATCTGGCGGGTGGTGAGCCCTCCGACGGCGCGCAGCGTGAGCGCGACCGCGGAGGACGGGGTCAGGGACGGGTGGGCGCACAGGAAGTAGAGCTGGAGGGTGTCGTCCACCGAGGGCGCGGGCCCGGGGGCCGGCTCCTCGTCCACGAGGTCCTCGCGGCGACGGCGGGCGGTGTCCGACCGGGTCGCATCGAGGAACCGGCGCCAGGCGACGGTGACCAGCCAGCCCTTGGGGTCGCGCGGAGGGTCGGCCGGCCAGACGCGGACCGCCTCGACCAGCGCGTCCTGTACGGCGTCCTCGGCCGCCGCGAAGTCGGCTCCGCGGCGGACGAGGATCCCGAGCACGCTCGGTGTGAGGCTCCGGAGCAGGGCCTCGTTCATCTGAGTACTCACTCCGTGATGGTGGGGGGCGCGGCCAGGAAGGGGCGCACCTCGAGCCATTCGTGGATCGGCTTCCCGCCCGCGCCGGGGGCGGCGGACAGCTCCCCGGCCAGCTCGACGGCGCGCTCGTAGTTGTCGACGTCGATCACCATCCAGCCCGCGATGAGGTCCTTGGTCTCGGCGAACGGTCCGTCGGTGACCGGCGGGCGGCCCTCCCCGTCGTACCGGACGAAGGTCCCCTCGGGGGCGAGCGCCTGACCGTCGACGAACTCGCCGGTCCCCTCGAGCCGGGCCGCGAAGTCGTGCATGTACTGCATGTGGTCCGTGATCTCCTGCGGGGTCCACTTGTCCATGGGGACGTCGTTCACCGGGGCCGGGGCGCCGCGGTAGTGCTTGAGCAGCAGGTACTTGGCCATGGTCGTTCTCCTCGGTGCGGGTGCGACCCATTCTGGTCGCGTTCACTACGGGGACGGAGCCGGGCACAGGTTCTCGACATCCCCGGCCAAAGATTTTTTGGCACCGTCGGGAGGGCTGGGATCCCTAGAGCTTGAGCGCGCCCCGCCAGGTCCAGCCGGCGGCGACGGCGGTCTTCCGCAGCGGGTCCTTCATGTCCCGGGTGTCCAGGCTGAACGTCTCCACCTTGCGCCGGCGTCCGTCGGGGCCCCGCTCGAAGGTCCACTCCTTCTGTACGTGGTGGATGGGGCCGCGACCGCGTTCGCGCCGCACGGTGCGGCCGGGTGCGTTGCCGGCCCGGGTCACCGCCCACTGCTCGTCCACGGCCCGCACCTCGCGTTCCATGGGGAGCAGGCGCATCCAGATCTTGAACGTCCGCTCCACCTGCCGGCGGGTCACGCCGGAGCCCGTGGCGGGTTCCAGCACCTTCCACTCCGCCACCAGGTGGGCTGCTTCGCTGCCGGTCTCGCGAACGGTGAACGGCACGCCCTGGGCGTTCAGCGCGAGCAGTGCGGCGCGCAGCTCCTGGGTGGGGATCGCCGTGGCGCCCTCGTCCGGCCGCAGGGTGCCCGTGTACTTGTCCCAGAGTCGACCCATCGTCAGACCCCTTCCCCGGTCTCCGGGCGCACGGCGAGGCGGCCGCCGGGTACACGGGGCCCGGGTATGCGGAACTCGATCGGTACCGGCAGTGTCGCGGGCATCTGGGGCCCTCCTTCCAGGGGATACGTCAGTCGAACCAGACGGTGCTCAGGGCCGGGCGGTTCCGCGGAACGCGGCGGCGTTCTCCGAGATCCATTGCGAGAACGTCCTGGCCGGGGCACCGGTGACCTCGGAGACGGTATCGCGCACGGCCTGCAGTTCGTCGTTGATGTCGCCGCCCGTCAGATCGAGGACCGCGTCCGCGCCTTCGTCCCCCAGGATGGCCGCCAGCTGCCCCGTGGGCCTCCTCGCGGCTGATCCGGGCGAACGGCACATCCCGTCCCAGCGTCGCCGCGATGGCCGCGACCTGCTCCCGGGCCGTGATCCGCTCCGGACCGGTCAGCGCGTACGTACGCTCGCGGTGGCCCGGCCCGGTCAGGGCGGCCCGGGCCACGGAGGCGATGTCCGCGGGGTGGATGGTGGGGAGGCCGATGTCCGCGTAGGGCACGCGGACCGTCTCGTGTTCGCGGATGGTTCCCGCCCACCACAGGGCATTGGAGGCGAACTGCGTCGGCCGCAGGATCGTCCATGCCATTCCGCTGTCCTTGAGCAGTTGCTCGACGACCAGGTTCTCGCGGGCGGGCCCCAGGTGCGGATGGGTCTGGGCGGTGATGGAGGACACCAGCACCACGTGCTCCACGCCTGCCCGGCGGGCGGCCTCGATGATCTCGGCGTCCGAGCCCATGCGCGACACGAGGAACAGTGAACGCACCCCCTCCAGGGCGGGCTCCAGCGAAGCCGTCCGGGAGAGGTCGCCTTCGACGGCCTCGACCCCGGCCGGGAAGGCGGCTCCCGCAACGTCACGCGTGAGCCCCCTCAACGGTCCGGCCTCGGACTCTCCGAGCTCCCTCAAGAGCGCGCTGCCTATGTTTCCGGTGGCCCCGGTCACGAGGATCATCTGTCTTCTCCTGCCGTCAGGTGGTGATCAACAAGACGTGACGGTAGGACCTCAACTCAGCTTGAGGTCAAGGAGGATCAGCAGATGGCGCGGCACCGGGCCTGGAGCGCCTCCCAGGGGATCTCGGCCCAAGCGGCGTTCAAGGCCCTGGTCAAGGTGCCGTCGTCGGGGAAGGTGACCTCGTCGATGGATGCCAACGGCTGGCCGGGGCAGTGGGAATTGGTCGCCGCGGCGGCCCGCAGCGCGGGCAGGGCGTTCTTGGTCAGACGGCGGATCGCCCACGGCACGCCGGTCCCGTCCAGTCCGCTGCGCAGCAATTGCATCGTGATGCCGGTCAGGACCTCGGCCTCGGGCCACAGGACTCGTTCGCCGTCCCAGAACGCCACGTTCCAGACCGATCCCTCGCGCAGGTACCCGTCACGGCCCACGAACAGGACGTCGTCGAATCCCGCTTCCCGTGCCTGGAGCGCCCGGTAGGTCAGGCCCAACGTCGCCATGTGCTTGAGATGGGGCAGATCGCGCTCGTACGTGGTGGTGACCACCCGCCGGGCTGGGGCCGGCGCATCGGCGACGGGGTCGGAGACCGACACCATGACGTCGGTGGCCGAGGGCGCGGTGACCGCGGGCAGGACGCTCACGCGGACCGACGCGGCGCGCTCGTCGCCGAGCGCGTGGCGGACCGGCCCCCGGATCCTGTCCCCGTCGATCCCGGCGGCATGGGCGAAGAGCTCGCGCGAGGCCGCCTCCAACCGCCGCAGGTGCAGTTCCAGACCGCGAACCGCCCCGTCACGCACCTGCATCGAGGTGAAGTGGCCGTAGTTCCACGTCACGGCCCTGTGCACGTCCCCGACGGTGGCGGGCCGGCCGTTGATCTCTGTGTTCAGCACTTCCGCCGTGCTGCCACAGCCGTCAGGGGCGCTGTCCCCAGGCCGTCATCAGGCCCGGCCCCAGTTCGGCGAGCCGGGGCGAGGCCAGGTAGGCCAGGGCCTCGTCGATGACGGCGGCGTCCACCCGGCCGGTGTCCTCCAGGGCGGGGCGCATCCGGCTCCACGTCTGCGACCAGAAGAGGGCCAGCGGGCTTCCGGCGACCAGGGGCGGTACGAACATTTCCGCGGCGACGTGTCGCAGGCCCTCCTCCCTCAGGAAGTGCGGGTACGCGGGGACGGTGGAGGTGTCGGTGCCGATGGTCGTCCTCAGCGCCTGCCACATGGCGTCCATGGTCCGCCGGTAGGCGGAAGGGAGATCGGGGGTACCCGGCACCTCCACGGCGTCGCCGAGCACCAGCCAGCCCCCGGGGTTGAGCCAGCCCGCGAGCCGCGAGAGGAGTCGGCGGCGCTCGGGCAGGTGCATCAGGACGAACCTGGCGTGGATCAGATCGAAGGTTCCCGGCCGCAGGTCCTCGTCCGTGAGATCGGCGGTGACGATCCGCAGCCGGGCGTCCGCGAGGCCGGCCAGGGCGCTGGTGTCCCTGTCCAGGGCGACCACCTCGTCGACGCCCGCCTCCTCCAGCAGCCAGCGCGCCACCGTTCCGGTCCCGGCGCCCACCTCCAGGCAGCGCAGGCCCGGCCCGACGCCCAGTTCCCGTAGCCGCCCGGTGGTGAAGGGGTCGTAGACCAGTGCGCCGGCGTCGATCCGCTCGGCCTCGCGCGGGTGCTCGGGCTCGAACAGGTCCGCTCCGTACCGGCCGCTATCGGGTGGCGTCAGTGCGGTGGAAGGGGAATCGGGGGAAGGGGAATCGGTCATGTGCGGGCCTCCTGCCCGTCGGGCGGGGCCGGGCGGGGTGGACGGGCGGGTCGCCCGCCCGCCACCAGGCAGGCCGCTACGGCCACGGCGGCGCCGATGTACAGGAACGTCGGGTATCCGAGGACATCCACCGCCTGTCCCCCGACGGCGCCCGCCAGGGAGAGGCCCACGAACAGCGCGCTGTTGTTCCACGACAGCATGCCGGTGGCCCGCTCGGGGAACATGTCCACCAGGTGCCGCTGCTGGGCGGGGAAGAACGCGTAGGCGGCCAGTGCGAAGAGTCCCAGCGCGCAGGCCAGGGCCCAGGTGGCCGGATAGACCAGGGCCACCGCCGCCTCCAGTACGGCCGTCAGGGCCAGGGCCGTCCTCGTGACGCGTACGGCGCCGGCCCGGTCGGCGAACCGGCCGCCGACCTGCCCGCCGATGACGGCTCCGACCCCGTAGACGACGAGCAGCCACGTCACGTCGCCCTTCCTGCCGTCGGAGTGCAGGGCGATGGCCAGGAAGGTGTAGAGGCTGTAGACGGCGAAGGCCCACAGGGTGGTGACGGCGACTCCGAACACCGCGACGCCCGTGCTGTTGCGCCCGCTCTTCACCGCCTCCTTCGGTGGGCCGCTCGGGGAACCCGGCCCGCGGCGCCAGACGAACGCGTTGGGCAGGGCCAGCAGGAACGTGCCCGCGGCGAGGATGACGAAGGTGGCCTGCCAGCCCACGTGCTGGCTGAGCAGCGCCCCCGCCGGGGCGCCCACCCACAGGGCGGTCAGCAGTCCCGAGCCCACCACGGCCAGTACCTGGGCTCGCGCCTGGGGCCGTGCACGGCTGCTGACCAGCGAGTACACGGTGGGGCCGGTGGCCGCGGCCGCGACGCCGGCCACCACGCGGGTCACCAGCAGCAGGCCGAAGTTCGGAGCCAGGGCGGTGGCGATGTTGGCCACGGAGAACAGCAGCAGGGCCCACACCAGGATCGTGGCGCGGTCCTTGCGGTCGGAGAGCCAGCCGGCGAAGGGCGAAGCCACCACGTAGGCGATGGAGAACACCGTGATCATCAGCCCGGTGCCGGCGGGGGACACGTCGAGGGAGGTCGCGATGGCGGGAAGCAGCGGGGCCACCACGAAGAGGTCGGTCCCCACGAGGAACTGCGTCAGCCAGGCCAGCACGACGAGTCCGGCCGGGAGGCGGGCCGGCGTTCCGGCGGGCAGTGTCCCGGCAGGCAGATCCCCGGCAGGCGATCTCCCGGCAGCCGGCGGGTCGCCGCTCGTCGAGTCCATGAAACGAAGTTAAGGGCGGGTCCGCGGGGCCACCACCGCCGGAAGGCCGTTCGGGCCCCGGCCCGGTGCCGGTCGCAGGCCTGCGCCAAATCGGCCAGGCACTCGCGGTTTCACGCTGACTCCCTGTCCTTTCAAGGGGGTTGTTGCCCATCTGGCCTATCTTCTGTGGGCACACCAGTTCGCTTCAGGAGGTCAGATTGCAGTCCAGGCAGCCCCATTTCCTCGGCCGCGCGTTACGCCGGTCCCATCTGCTCATCGGTTTCGGCATCGGCTCGCTGCTGCTCGCGCTGACGCCGATGCTCGGGGTCGAGAGTTCGGCGGCGGCCGACCGGGGGCACGATCCCCGATCCACTCTCGCGCCCTTCGATCAGCAGCCGGCGACGAAGTCCCCGCACCACGGCATCGTCCCTGCGAACGCCATGGAGCCCGCGGCCCCCACCCTCGACCGGACCGGGTGGACGGCGGCGGCGAGCGACGAGGAGACCGGCAGCGAGAACGGGCGCGCCGCGAACGTGCTCGACGGTGACAGCGGCACCATCTGGCACAGCAAGTGGAGCGGCACCCCCGCTCCCCTGCCGCACAGCATCACCATCGACATGCACCGCACGGCCGTGGTCTCCGCGCTCGTCTACCTGCCCCGCTCCAACGGGGGCAACGGGCGCATCGGCGAGTACAGCATCAGTGTCAGTGCGGACGGGCAGAGCTGGGCGAGCCCGGTGGCCACCGGAACCCTCGCGGACGACGCCGGCGCCAAGACGCTCGGGTTCGCCCCTCAGGGGATGCGGTTCGTACGGCTGACGGCGCTCACCGAAGCCGGCGGCCGCGGGCCCTGGACCTCGGCCGCCGAGATCAACCTGCTGGGTGACCCCGGAACCCCGGCGGCCACCGTCGACCTGCCCCGGACCGGGTGGACGGCGGCGGCGAGCGACGAGGAGACCAGCGGCGAGAACGGGCGCGCCGCGAACGTGCTCGACGGGAACGGCAACACCATCTGGCACAGCAAGTGGAGCGGAGCCGCCCCCGCCCCCTTCCCGCACAGCATCACCATCGACATGCACCGCACGGCCGTGGTCTCCGCGCTCGCCTACCAGCCCCGCCCCGACGGGGCCAACGGGCGGGTGGGGGCGTACACCATCACCACCAGCACGGACGGCGCCACCTTCGGCGCACCGGTCTCCGCGGGTGCCTGGCGGGACGACGACACCGTCAAGACCGCCACCTTCACCCGCGCCGAGAACACCCGCTTCATACGCCTGACCGTGACCGGCGAGGCCGGCGCACGCGGTCCGTGGACCTCGGCGGCGGAGATACGCCTGAGCGGACCGGCCAGCCCGGCCGTCCACGGGTCCTGGGACCGGATCACCGGCTTCCCCCTGGTCCCGGTGGCCACCGCGGTCCTGCCGGGGGACAAACTCCTGGCCTGGTCCGCGTACGCCGTCGACCGGTTCGGCGGCAGCAACGGGTACACCCAGACCGCGGTCCTGGATCTGAAGACGGGCAAGGTCACCCAGCGCCGCATCGACAACACCGGGCACGACATGTTCTGTCCCGGGATCGCGATGCTGGCGGACGGCCGCGTGCTGGTCACCGGGGGCAGCAACGCCGAGAAGGCGAGCATCTACGACCCGGCGACCGACGACTGGTCGGCCACCACGAGCATGAACATCGCCCGCGGCTACCAGGCCATGACGCTGCTCTCCACCGGCGAGGCCTTCGTCCTCGGCGGATCCTGGAGCGGGACCGCGGGCGACAAGGCCGGCGAGGTCTGGTCACCGGACACCCGGACCTGGCGCACCCTCCCGGGCGTCCCCGCCGCTCCGGCCCAGACGGCCGACCCGGCCGGGCCGTACCGCGCCGACAACCACATGTGGCTGCACGCCACTTCGGGCGGCAAGGTGCTCCAGCTGGGCCCGAGCAAGCAGATGAACTGGATCTCGACCAGCGGGAGCGGCAGCATCACCTCCGCGGGCCCGCGGGCCGACAGCGGGGACGCGATGACCGGCAACGCCGTCGCCTACGACATAGGCAAGCTGCTCACCCTGGGCGGCTCGCCCGCCTACCAGAACACCCCCGCGACCCAGCGCGCCTACACCGTGACCGTCGACGGCGACCAGGTCCGGGCCGCCCGTACCGGCGACATGGGGTACGCCCGCGGCTTCGGCAACAGCGTCGTCATGCCCGACGGCAAGGTGGCCGTCTTCGGCGGACAGGCCCTTCCGGTGCCGTTCAGCGACGCGACCTCGGTCCTGACCCCCGAACTGTGGGACCCGGCGACCGGCGGTTTCACCCCGCTCGCCACCATGGCCATCCCGCGCAACTACCACAGCGTGGCGAACCTGCTGCCGGACGGGCGCATCTTCTCGGGCGGTGGAGGGCTGTGCGGTGACTGCGCGACCAACCACCCGGACGGGGCCGTCTTCACCCCGCCGTACCTGCTCAACGCGGACGGCTCGCCGAAGCCGCGTCCGCTCATCACCGCGGGCGTGCCCCCCAGGACCGCCCCGGGCACCTCCCTCACGGTGAGCACCCAGGGCCCCGTAGCCTCCTTCGTCCTCATGCGGGCCGCGGCCGCCACGCACTCCACCGACAACGACCAGCGCCGGATCCCGCTGGTGTCGGCCGCCACGGGGACCGGGACGTACGCGGTGTCCGTACCCGCCGATCCCGGTGTGGTGCTGCCGGGTACCTACATGCTCTTCGCGCTCGACGCCCAGGGGGTGCCGAGCATCGCGAAGTTCGTCACCGTCTCCTGACCCACGGAGCCGGTGTCCCGCCCCCGCAGGGGCCGGGCACCGGCTCGGCGTGCCGGTGGGCGCTACTCGTCCTCCGTGCGCGGCCAGTACCGTCCTTCGAGGGCCTCGGCACTGCGGTTGAGCCGGACCAGGACCTCCGCCAGCTCCCGCACTTCCTCGGGGGACCAGTCGGCGACCACCCGGGCCAGGCAGGACCGGTTGACCTCACGGTCTTCGGCGAGCCGGCGCCCGCCCTCCACGGTGATGCACAGCTTGCGGGCCATGCCGCCGTCCGGGTCCGCGACGCGCTCGGCCAGTCCGCAACGCAGCAGCGCGGCCGTCTGACGGTTCACGGTCGAGGTGTCGAGCCCGAAGGCATCCGCCAACTGCCCGATGGACATGGGGCCTTGTGTGTCGATCCGGCTGAGCAGCAGGTACGCCGAGCGCTCCAGGCGTTCGGGATCGCGCTCGCGCCGGGCCAGCACCTGGTGCCGCGAGAGCAGCATCAGCTCCCGCTCCACTTTCTCCAGCACTGCGCCTCCCGGTCCGGCCCGCCGCTCCATGGTCGATCGTCGATTATCGCGGACACTGCAATATGCATGATACATAGCCTGTGTACTATGCACTTCTCGTTGCCGTCCGACGAGCCACAGCCTTAACCCGGAGGACCCGCATGACCGTCACCACGTCCACCGCCTCCCGTGCGGCCGAGATCCTGTCCCGGCCCATCGAGCTGAACGGTCTGACCGTCCCCAACCGCATCGCCATGGCGCCGATGACGCGGATGTTCTCCCCCGGCGGCGTGCCCGGCGAGGACGTGCAGGCGTACTACGCCAGCCGCGCCGCCGCGGGCGTGGGCCTGATCGTCACCGAGGGCACCTACGTCGGCCACGACTCCGCCGGGCAGAGCGACCAGGTGCCGCGGTTCCACGGCGAGGACCAGCTGGCGGGGTGGGCGAAGGTCGCCGCGGCCGTGCACGAGGCCGGCGGCACGATCGTGCCCCAGCTGTGGCACATAGGCATGGTGCGCAAGCACGGCGAAGCCCCGTACGCCGATGCCCCCGCCGTCGGCCCCTCCGGCATCCGCGTCGACGGCACCGAGGGGACCGGCAGGGCGATGACCCGCACCGACCTCGACGACGTCATCGGCGCGTTCGCCGACGCCGCCGCGGAGGCCGCGCGGATCGGCTTCGACGGCGTCGAACTGCACGGCGCCCACGGCTACCTGCTCGACCAGTTCCTGTGGGACCGGACCAACCGCCGCACCGACGAATACGGCGGCAGCGCGGTGGCCCGTACGAAGTTCGCCGCGGAGATCGTGACCGCGGTCCGCGAGCGCGTCCCGGCCGACTTCCCGGTGATCTTCCGCTACTCGCAGTGGAAGCAGGAGGCCTACGACGCACGGCTCGCGCAGACCCCCGAGGAGCTGGAGGCCATCCTCGCCCCGCTGGCGGCGGCGGGCGTCGACGCGTTCCACGCGTCCACCCGGCGCTACTGGCTCCCGGAGTTCGAGGGCTCGGACCTGAACCTGGCGGGCTGGACCAAGAAGCTCACCGGCCGGCCGACCATCACCGTCGGCTCGGTCGGCCTCGACGGCGACTTCCTCCGCGCCTTCGCCGGCGAGGGCGCGGCGCTCGGCGACATCGACAACCTCCTGGACCGTATGGAACGCGACGAGTTCGACATGGTCGCCGTCGGCCGGGCGCTGCTCCAGGACCCGCAGTGGGCCGCGAAGGTCCTCGGCAACCGCTTCGACGAGCTGAAGCCGTACGACGCGGCGGCGCTCGGCTCGCTCAGCCGTTAGCCGGAAGCCGTGCGGCACGTACAGGCCGTACTGGCCGCACGGTGCCGCCTTTCGACCCGGGGCTGGATCAGGGCCACGTGGGGTGCCGAGGTCGACGACTGCATGCTTACGCTGTCCGGGTGGGAGGCCGCCGGGTGCTCCTGTAGTTGCGGTCACGCGATGGCATGCTGTGCCGGTGCTGCGGCCCTTCCAAGCCGCACGGCTTCGGAAAGGCATGGGCATTGATCATTCCGGTGGCTAAGATCCTTGCACCCGTGATGGCCGTGACCGTGATGGGGGGAGCTGCGCCCTCTTCCGTCGCGGCGACGCCGTACGACGGCCAGTCGCTTCATGGCACGGCATTGTTCAGCGTCAAAGCGACGAACAACGCGGCAGCGCAGGCTTTCACCACGGGGAACAGCCGCATCACTCGAGTGAGCGCGTACGTGGCCAGCGGAGCCGCCACTGGTCAGATCACAGCACAGATCCGCAGGAACAGGGCGGACGGTGCCTCCTCCATCGCGAGCAGGACCATCAACCTGGCTTCTCTGGGAGGGGCCGGCGCGGGGTGGCTGGAGTTCCCTGTGAACGCTGCCGTCACCCCGGGCGCCACCTACTACCTCCACCTGCAGGCGACCACGACGGAGAACAAGCCGATCGCCTGGTACGGCACCGTTTCCTCGGCGCCGGGCTCCCTGACCAGCTGGAACTACGACAAGGCGTACTGGGGCGGCTGGCACGCCTACGACTCCCGGCTCGCGTTCTACGTCGAGCCCACCGGCAGCGAGCGGTGTGGCGAGACGCAGCAGTGCTACGTCCCCACCACGGCGCTCGAAGCCCGTACCTCAGGGGTGCTCGGTAACCTCGGCTCCACTGAAGCTGTGCTCCCTGACTTCGCGGTCGGGGCCTCCTATGTGGGTGACAGCAACGTGCTGCGCCTGCCGTCCGGCCGCTGGCGATACCTCCCTGCTGGGGCACGGACCTCCGTCGTGGTCCCCGCGAACGACCCGGGCGCGCTCTCCCAGATCGCCGAGAGCAAGCGCTGGCTGGCCTCGGGCACGGTCCCCGGAAACACAGACGACCAGCGGGCTGCCGCACGCCGTGCGCTGCTGTCGATGCGCGCCCTCCTCAAGCCCAACGGGGCCTCGGCAGCGGCCTGGTCGCCGCCGTGGGAGTACTCCTGGCCGCGCGACGGTGCCTTCGTGGCGGCGGCCTTCGCGGCCACCGGCCACGATGAAGAGGCGTACCGCATCCTCCAGTACGACGCCCACACGCAACGGGCCGACGGGACCTGGGAGGCCCGGACGAAGCTGGACGGCAGCGGTCCGCCGGACGCGCGCCCCTGGCAGCTCGACGCCAACGGCTGGGTGCCCTGGGCCACATGGCAGTGGTACCAGGCGGCACCCGCCGACGACCGGAACGCGCGGCTGAGCGCTCTCTACCCGATGGTAAGCAAGGCAGCGGACCGGTCCGCTGCCTCACTCGGCTCCAACGGGCTCCCGCCGGCCTCCCCCGACTACTGGGAACTGCCGACCGCCACCACCAACATCGGTACCGCGGCGCCGCTCCTCGCCGGTCTCAACGCGGCCGCCGACCTCGCGGGAGATCTCGGGCAGGACGCTGACCGGGTGAAGTGGACCACCGCGGCCCGGAAGCTCTCGGCCGCGATCGCCCGGTACTTCGCGCCGCTGGGCTACCAGCGCACCGTCGACGGCAAACACGGCCGGGACAGCGCGGCAACGTTCATGGCGCCGCCCTTCAACAGTGCCCCGGCCGATCTACCGGCCGACCTGGCATCCACCTACCGCGCCCTGCTCTTGCCCAACGGGGGACTGCTCCCGGGCAATGACCCTGGCGCGCCATGGGGTTCGTACGCCTGGACCGCGAGCACCAGCTTCTTCGCGCTGGCCTGGGCGCAACTGGGCGACACGAACCGGGCGGATGCGGTGCTGAACTGGGTCCTCGCCAAGCGCAACGGGCTCGGCGAGTTTCCCGAGACGGTCAACGGCGCGGGGAACCCCTCATCCGTCGCGCCGCTCGGCTGGACGGACTCCCTGGCAGTCATGGCGTTGAGCGCCAGGCAGGGCGCCCCGCTACCCACTCCCCCGCTACGGTAGTGCGTTCACCCGCCCCATAACGGTCCGCCGTGATTCGGCCAGCTGAAGCCGGTGCGGCGATAGGGGGAATTCGCCATCGCGGAACATTAATTCAGCCATTTCCGTGGATTGATGATGGGCGGCGCCACTGCCGCCGCCCGGCACAATCGCCGCGTCCGGGTCGCATATCGCCTGGCAGCGGACCAAACGTCGCATGTCGCGCCGGGGCCGGGATCCGCAGGTCCGGCATCGGGTGTTCGAATGGGCTCGAAATATCACCCGGGCCGCCCCTAAACGCTTTAGCGGACAAGATCACCGCATCGAGGTAATGCCCATGGCTTACGGGGCCTGACCTGCCGAACCGGCCGTTAGTGTGCTCCTTGATCTCGACGGAATGCCCGGATATTCGCCTTCTTTTTCTTCTTTCACCGGCTGATGCGCGCGGACGTCGATCACTGCCCTTACGAAAGAGAGCCAGTCTGATGACCGTGGACACCAGCCCCGAGGCGCAGTCGGATCCCCGGCAGTCCAGCCTGGGTACGGCCGCTGCCCGCAACCTCGCCACCACGACCAAGTCCGCACCTCAGATGCAGGAGATCACCTCCCGCTGGCTGCTGAGGATGCTCCCGTGGGTGGAGACCAAGGGCGGCACCTACCGGGTGAACCGCCGACTGACCTACACCGTCGGCGACGGGCGGATCGAGTTCGTCCAGGACGGCTCCCGGGTCCGGGTGATCCCCCGCGAGCTCGGCGAGCTCGCGGTACTGCGCGACTTCGACGACGAGGACGTGCTGAACGCGCTGGCCGGGCGCTGCGTGCAGCGTGATTTCCGCGCCGGTGAGGTGCTCGTCCAGCGCGGCACTCCCGCCGAGTGGATCCACCTGATCGCCCACGGCCGGATCAGCCAGACCACCGTCGGCAAGTACGACGACGAGGTCGCCGTCGCCGTCCTCGCGGACGGCGACCAGTTCGGCGAGAACGCCCTGCTGGACGCCGATGCGACGTGGGACTACACCGCCACCGCCGAAACCTCCGGGACCCTGCTCACCCTGTCCCGCGCCGACTTCGCCGCCATCGTGGCCGGCGCTCCGCACCTCCAGTCCCATGTGCGGCAGTTCGCCTCGCTTCCGCTCCAACGGCAGAACCGTCACGGCGAGGCCGAGATCGCGATGTCGGCCGGCCACACCGGTGAGGCCGAACTGCCGGGTACCTTCGTCGACTACGACCTCAACCCGCGCGAGTACGAACTCTCCATCGCCCAGACCGTACTGCGGGTCCACACCCGGGTCGCGGACCTCTACAACGAGCCGATGAACCAGACCGAGGAGCAACTCCGGCTGACCATCGAGGCGCTGCGCGAGCGCCAGGAGTACGAGCTCATCAACAACCCGGAGTTCGGGCTCCTGCACAACGCCGCCTTCAAGCAGCGGATCCAGACCCACTCCGGTCCCCCGACCCCGGACGACCTCGACGAGCTGCTCTGCCGGCGCCGTGGCTCCAAGTTCTTCCTCGCGCACCCCAAGACGATCGCGGCGATCGGCCGCGAGTTCAACGCCCGCGGACTGTACCCGGACCACGTCGACCTCGGTGGACAGCAGGTCCCGGCCTGGCGCGGGGTCCCGATCCTGCCGTGCAGCAAGATCCCGATCAACAAGGACAACACCAGCTCGATCCTCGTGATGCGAACCGGCGAGGACAAGCAGGGCGTCATCGGCCTGCGCCAGACCGGTCTGGTGGAGGAGTACGAGCCCGGCCTGTCGGTGCGCTTCATGGGCATCGACGAGAAGTCCATCATCTCCTACCTGGTCAGCACCTACTACTCCGCCGCGATCCTGGTGCCCGACGCGCTCGGGGTGCTGGAGAACGTGCAGATCGCCCGCAGGCACTAGCGGACCCCTGCCCCACGGCCGTGGCGCGCCCGCGCCGCGGCCGGGCCGAGTGTGCCCGGGATCCGGGACAGCCCAACCACCCCACCAAGGAGCTACGGATGCCCGATCCTGGGCCTTCCTCCCCGAAGTCGAGCCTGCCTGCCGCCGCGGCCCAATTCGGGGCCCAATTCGGGGCCCACGGCCATGGTCATGGCATCGGAGCCGTCGGCAGCGGTCCGTCCGCGCTGCCCGTCCTGCCCGCTCCGTCCGCCCAGACCACCCCGACCGATCCCGTCGATCCCGTCGATCCCTCTCCCGTCCCCGAAGCGCCCTCCTGGTCCGTACCCGTCACGGGGACCGTGCCCGTCCGGGCGGCTGAGCCCGCGCCCGTGCTCGTACCCGCAGCACCCGTAGCCGTGGGCCCGGAAAGCGTGGTCGCTGTGGGCGAGTTGACGGCTGCTCTCGTCCCGGAGGGCGCCGCCGCGCTGCGGACACCCCTTCCCGACCTGGAGCGGATCCTGCGCGGCCCCAGCGGTCTGGGGGCGGCGGGGCTCCATCTGGTCAGGTCCGGGGCTGCGGCGGCCGTGCCCGGAGTCCCGGAGGCGGTGGGGAATCCGGTGCCGGGGCTGTACTTCCACCCGGTGCCGGAACCCGACCCCGTACGGGTGGAGGAGGTCAGCCGCCGGATCAAGGAGTGGGCGGTGGAGGAGGTCGAGCTGTTCCCGCCGGACTGGGAGGACCAGTTCGACGGGTTCTCGCTGGGTCGCTACATGGTCGCCTGCCATCCGGACGCTCCCACCGTCGACCACCTGATGATCGCCACGCGGCTGATGGCGGCCGAGAACGCGGTCGACGACGTCTACTGCGAGGACCACGGAGGCTCGCCCGTCGGCCTCGGCGGACGCCTGCTGCTCGCGCACACCGCCCTGGACCCCGTGCACACGACGGCGGAATATCAGCCGCAGTGGGCCGAGTCACTGCGTTCGGACGCCCCCCGGCGCGCCTACGGCTCCGCGATGCAGTACTTCGTCCAGGCCGCCAGCCCCTCCCAGGCCGACCGTTTCCGGCACGACATGGCCCGGCTGCACCTGGGATACCTGGCCGAGGCCGCCTGGACCGAGACGGACTACGTCCCGGAGGTCTGGGAGTACCTGTCGATGCGGCAGTTCAACAACTTCCGCCCCTGCCCCACCATCACCGACACCGTGGGCGGCTACGAACTGCCCGCGGACCTGCACGCACAGCCCGCGGTGCAGCGGGTCATCGCGCTGGCCGGGAACGCCACCACCATCGTGAACGACCTGTACTCCTACACCAAGGAACTCGCCAGCCCCGGGCTGCACTTGAACCTGCCCGTGGTGATCGCCGAACGCGAGGGCTGCTCGGTCCGCGACGCCTTCCTCAAGGCCGTCGAGGTCCACAACGACCTCATGCACGCCTTCGAGGCCGCGGCCGCCGACGTGGCCGCCGCCTTCCCCGTACCGAGCATGCTGCGCTTCCTGCGGGGTGTGGCCGTATGGGTCGACGGCAACCACTACTGGCACCAGACCAACACCTATCGATACAGCCTGCCCGACTTCTGGTAAGGATGGATTTATCTGTGACCAGCACCAGCACGAACATCGCCACCGCTCCGGCTACCGCGTTCATCCCCTCCCCCGTGACCCCGTACCAGGGCGACATCGCCCGTTACTGGGACCACGAGGCCCGGCCGGTGAACCTGCGCCTCGGTGACGTCGACGGCCTGTACCACCACCACTACGGCATCGGCGACGTCGACCACGCCGCCCTCGGCTCCACCGAGGACAGCAATTACGAGAAGAACCTGATCGCCGAGCTGCACCGGCTGGAGTCGGCCCAGACCGACGTCCTCCTGGACCACCTCGGCCCCATCGGGCGCGAGGACACGCTCGTGGACGCGGGCTGCGGCCGCGGCGGCTCCCTGGTGATGGCCCACCAGCGCTTCGGCTGCAAGGCGGAGGGCGTCACCCTGTCGGCGAAGCAGGCCGACTTCGCGAACCGGCGCGCCCGTGAACTCGGCATCGAGGACTCCGTGCGCGCCCGCGTCTGCAACATGCTCGACACCCCCTTCGAGACGGGCACGGCCGCGGCCTCCTGGAACAACGAGTCGAGCATGTACGTCGACCTCCAGGACCTCTTCGCCGAGCACTCCCGGATCCTGTCCGTCGGCGGCCGCTACGTGACCATCACCGGCTGCTGGAACCCGCGTTACGGCCAGCCCTCGAAGTGGGTCTCCCAGATCAACGCGCACTTCGAGTGCAACATCCACTCCCGCCGGGAGTACATGCGCGCCATGGCCGACAACCGCCTCGTACCGCAGGCCGTCATCGACCTGACCCCGGCGACCCTGCCCTACTGGGAGCTGCGCGCCACCTCCTCCCTGGTCACGGGCATCGAGGAGGCATTCATCAACTCGTACAAGGACGGCTCGTTCCAGTACCTCCTGATCGCGGCCGACCGCGTCTGACCCGACGCGAGCCCCCGAAGGGGAAGGAGCCGGGCCCGCGGACCGCGGGCCCGGCTCCCGCGCGTTCTACGGGGTCGGCCCTGCTTGGCGGGGCCCGGGGCGATACTGGAGGCAGCTGGCCCGATGACTGCGAGGGGAGCCGTTCATGAGCACGGCGAAAGACCTGTTCATCATCTCCATGGACGCACAGCCGGACGCCGCCGTGGGACAGGGTGACCTTTCACTCGCACTGGCGGGAGCCGAACTGATCGACCTCATCGGTGCGCGGGCCGTCGCGCTGGACGGCGACCGGATCGTGCCGGACGGACAGCCGGCGCTGGAGGACGGACTGCTCGACCGGGCGTCGGCGGCGCTCAACCGGCAGGCGCCCTACGAGCCCGTCGAGGAGTGGCTGTGGCGCAGGGGCCGGGACCTCTCCGCGGCCTATCAGGCCGCCCTCGAGGAGGACGGCCACCTGATCCGCGGGCGGCGCGGCCGGTCGCCCTTCGGCGCCGACCGCCTGGAGCTGACCGATTCGGCCGCGCGCCGCGGGGCGGTGAGCCGCTGGAAGGCGGAGGAACCCGTCCTCGCCGCCCTCGCCTCGGCCGTGGGGATCCACAACGGTGAGTCGCAGGGGCCGGGCCTCGACGACGAGGCGGTGACGACCGTGCTGGCCGGAGTCAACGACGCGGTGATGGAGCTGGAGGCCGTACGCCAGCGGCGGTCCATCGAGAAGGCCGCGTTCGCCAATGTCTGGCGGGGGCCGTGAGGGGCGTGCTCGACCGGCCCGCCATTACTGCGGAGAGGGTTGCCGCGGGACGTCCTTGACGAAGACGATGCCGTCGCTGTCCGCCAGGTGGGCCGGGTCGAAGGGGGCGTAGCCGAACCAGGGGGACACCTGGGGTGCGGGCGGGGTGTCGCCGAGGGCGGCGGCCAGCTGTCGGGCGTCGACGACACAGCGGTCCTGTGGGAGCGCGTACAGGAGACCTTCGAGGGTGTCCGGCGGCGGCGCGTCCACAGCACGGTGCCGGATCGTGCCGAGGAGCGTGGAAACGAAGGCGTACTCCTCACCGAGCCGGGTGCTCACCAGCGCACCGGCGCTCCACCACTCCAGCGGCTTCCCGCCCATCCGCATCGAGCTCTTCTCCCGCTGCAGGTGGCCGTTGTGGGCATGGACGAGCGCCGGGCCCCGAGCGGCGAGGGCGAGGAGGTTGTCGGCCATCATCTGGTCCCGCACGCCCACCAGCCGGGTCATACGGGCCGCTGAGGTGTCGGCCATCCAGTGGTGATAGCGCAGCAGGCCGGTCGCGGTGCGCCCGTACAGGCGGGCCCGGTCCCAGTCCTCCCGCGAGGTCGCCGCGATCAGGTGCGGCGCCTGCTCTTCGAGCAGCGCCACCAGATCGTCGCCGATCAGCCGCAGCCGACCGGCTTCCGGCGACTGACCCACGGACCGGGACGGGTCCCTCATCGCGGCGGGTTCGGACCACGGGGCGTCGGGGCCGAGCAGCCCGTCCAGCGTGTGTGCGGTGCAGGGGAGCAGGTCCGCGTCCACCTCGGCCGAGAGGTAGCCGTGGAGTGCGGTCAGGGCCTGTCGGGGGCTGGCGGCGCCGGTGATCTCCAGCGGGCCGTCGAACCCGGCGAAGCGGAGCCGGTCCGTCGCGGGCCGGCCGTCGTTGTAGTCGCGCATCCAGCGCACGAGCTCACGGTTGGCCGCGGACGCGCCCCATCCGTGGCTGATCCCGCGCTCCATGACCTCGTCGAGGGAGCCCGTGCCCGAGGTGACGTACTCGTCCACGACCAGGCCCATCAGGCAGTCGCTCTCGATCGCGATCGTCCGGTAGCCCTCTTCCTCGACGAGCTGTCGGAAGATCTCGTTGCGCAGGTCGAGCAGGGCGTCCTCACCGTGGGTGGGCTCGCCCAGGGCGAGCAGCCGGGGCCGGCCCTGGAGCAGCCGCATGACGGCGGCCGCCCCGACGGCACGGGCGGTGTCCTTGATGTCGATGTCCTGGATGTCGGTGTCTTTGATGTCGCTGTCAGTGACCATGCCTTCAACGGTATCGTTGAACTTTCGGTTGAAACTTTTCCGGGAAATCGGCAGGAGCATGGGGCGAAACCTTCAAAGCAGTGAGCGCCTGAGGCCGGTCGATCTGGCGCGCGGGCACGGCCTGTCCACGCAGGCGGTTCGGAACTACGAAGAGGCCGGCATCCTTCCGGCCGCCGCCCGGACCCCCCACGGCTACCGCACCTATACGCCGCTGCACGCGGGGGCCCTGCGCGCGTTCCTCGCCCTCCTGCCCGGCCACGGGCACCGGACGGCGACGTCGATCATGCGGGCCGTGAACGAGGGCGCGGTCGACGAGGCGCTGCGCCTCATCGACGAGAGCCACGCCCAGCTCCTCGACGACCGGCGGACCCTACGGGCCGTGGAGGACGCCCTGCGCGACCTCGGCCCCACCCCGGCGCCCGAACCGGATACGGCGGCCGGGCCCGGCGGCACGTTCATCGGGCCGCTGGCACGGCGGCTCGGAATCCGGCCGGCGACGCTGCGCAAATGGGAGCACGCCGGGCTGGTGTGCCCGCGCCGCGACGCACGGACCGGGTACCGCGTCTACGACGAGGCCGACGTACGGGACGTCCGGATGGTCCACCAGCTCAGGCGGGGCGGCTACCTGTTGGAACAGATCGCCCCGCTGATCGCCCGGGTCCGGGAGGCCGGCGGGCTGGAGCCGCTGGAGGGCGCGCTGCGCGACTGGCACGGCCGGCTGTCCGCCCGCGGACGGGCGATGCTGAACGGGGCGGCCGAGCTGGAGGCGTACCTCCGTGAGCGCGGATGAGATTCCGGTCGCCCCCGCGGCGACGGACCCCGTGTGTCCGGACGTTGCCGCCGGTAGCGTGGCAACAGCCGAGTCCAGGAGGGGACATGACGACACGACGCAAGAGTGCCGCGGAGCTGTTCGACGCGCTGGGTGAGCGGTACGAGGACCTGTTCGGCCGGGTGCCCGACCAACTGGCCGCGCTGGACTGGCTCGCGGACCGGCTGCCCGCCGGGGCCCGGGTGCTGGACGTGGGCAGCGGCACCGGCCGGCCCACCGCGCAGGCGCTCACCGACGCCGGGTACGCCGTGACCGGCATCGACGTCTCGGCGGCCATGGTCGAGGCGGCCCGAACCCTGGTCCCGGGTGCGCGGTTCGAGCAGGCCGACGTGCGCACGTACGTACCGGAGGCGGGCGGGTTCGACGGCGTCTGCTCGTTCTTCCCGCTCCTGGTGATGGACCAGCCGGAGATCGAGGCGGCCCTGGACCGGATGGCGTCGTGGGTCGCACCGGGCGGGTACCTGGTGCTGGCCACGGTGCCGGGAGACATCCGAGGGCTGGACATCGAGTGGATGGGCCACCCGGTCACCGTCAGCAGCCTTTCCGTGGAGCAGCACCTGGCGCGGCTGTCCGGGGCGGGCCTCGAGGTACTGCACCACCACACCTCGTCCTTCGTCCCCGCCGGGCCTCTGGCGGGGCCCGAGGAGCACTTCTTCTGCTACGCGAGGCGACCCGTCTGACCCCGCTACGAACTCCGCGCCCATCGGTCAGGTTTCGAGAAGCGGGGGACGCACGGCCCCGCCTAGCATCTGCGTCATGGACATCAGCATTCACACGAGCGTTCTGCCGCACGACGACCCCGACGCGTCCGTGGCGTTCTACCGCGACGCCCTCGGCTTCGAGGTCCGCAGCGACGTCGGCCAGGGCAGGATGCGCTGGATCACGGTCGGCCCCGTCGGTCAGCCCGGCACCTCCCTCCTGCTGGCTCCGCCGGCCGTAGACCCCGGGATCACCGAGGACGAGCGGCGGACCATCGCCGAGATGATGGCCAAGGGGACCTACGGCTGGATCCTGCTGGCCACCCCGGACCTCGACGGCACCTTCGAGAAGGTGCAGGCGACCGACGCCGAGGTCGTGCAGGAGCCGACCGAGCAGCCCTACGGGGTCCGCGACTGCGCCTTCCGCGATCCGGCGGGCAACCTGATCCGCATCCAAGAACGCCGCTGAGCCGCCCGCTCCGGTCGCGTCCTGTCCTGCCGCGTCGCGCCGCAGGTCGCGCCGCCCTGCCCTCCTGTCGTCTTCGAAGAGGAGTTCCCTTATGTGTCTCCCCGCATGGGGGCGCGCGCGTACCGCGGCGCAGCGCCTGAGCGGCCTCGCACGGCTGCGCCGCGTCCGCGACCGGATCGACCGGGAGTACGCACGGCCGCTGGACGTCGAGGCGCTGGCCCGCGACGCGGGCATGGCCCCCAGGCACCTCGGCCGCGAGTTCCGGCTGGCCTTCGGCCAGTCCCCGTACGCGTACCTCACGGCGCGCCGCATCGAGCGTGCCACGGCGATGCTGCGCCATGGCGACCTCGGCGTCAGTGAGGTCCGCCTCGCGGTCGGCTGCCCGTCGCCGGGCATCTTCGGTACGCGCTTCACCGAGCTGGTCGGCATGGAGCCCAGCGCCTACCGACGCCACGTGGCAAGGCCCGCCGGAAATCGGGCAGCTCCGGTCCCCGAGCCCCAACCGGCGTGACGGACACGGGCGCGGCGGGTTTTGTATCCGACGGGTATCGGGCAGCGCGTGGTTGCCCATCGATCGGTACGCCGGCACGGCGGAACGGGCTCGCCGGGGTGCCGTCGGTCGCGGCGGCTCCACTGGGTCTGACCTGGGGGTTCGAGGGGGGCGGGGGCGGCTGGGGGCACGACATCCGACCGCTTCGCGATGAGCCCGAAGGGGCCGAGGCCACCAGCCGCGCCGCCCAGGCAGCCCAACAGGCCACCTACATCGACGTATTGACCCGGGGCTACCAGAAGATGCCGATGGTCTTCGCCGGAGTCTCGCTGTTCATCGGCTCGTTCCCGGTCGTGGCGGCGCTCGGCGTGGGCGTCGGCATCACGGTGCTCTCCGCGTGGCTGCCGTCCCGCAGGGCGGCCGGGGTCGCGCCCGTCGAGGCGCTGCGCTCGTCCGAGCAGCCGCCGACCGCCACCGCCTCCCGGGTGCGCGGCGTACTGGGTCTGGTCCTGCTCCTCCTCGGCGCCGGGCTGCTGGTGTCCCTGACCGGGGCGAAGGACGCCTCGGTGGACAACCTGCAGGACGCGATGTTCGGGTGCGCCCTGGGGGACGCTGCTCGTGGTGTGCCTGGCCTCCCTCGCGATCATCGGTGCGGTCGCGGCGGCCGCCCCGGCCCGCCGGGCAGCGGCCCTGAGCCCGCTGGAGGCCGTCGCGCGGGACTGACACGCGCGACTGGCGCACGGGACTGGCGCACCGCTCCCGGGCCGGGTGAGGAAAAGAGGAGGGCCCCGGCATCGCCGCGCCGGGGTCCTCCTCCGCTCAAGATCATCTCATGTCGGTCCGGAGCGCGTCCGCCGGCACCACGGCCGCCGACCGACCGGCCCGCACGTATGCTGACCTGTCCGAACGCAGAACCCCGGCCCTCCGGGAGACGGAAGGAATCCCCGTGACCGACCCGACTCCGCTGGAAGCGGCCCGCGCCGCCGCGGCCACCGCGGCGCACCCGGAACCCGGAAGCTGGGCCGCGCACCTGCACGCGGCCCTCGCGGAGGTCGACCGGCTGACCGAACTCCTCGGCCGACAGGCCCCGCCGGTCGCCCCGGAACCGGAGGCGGAGGCAGAGGCGGAACCCGCGCCGACCGGGATCGAGCTCCGGCGGGCCGAGCTGGACGCCGGTTTCACCGACGTGGAATGGGCCGTGGGGATGGCCCTGTGCCCCGCCCGCGAGCAGTGCACCAGCGGGCGGCTCGACCAGCTCTTCAAGCCGATGGAGGACGGCCGCCTGCCCGCGCACTGGGACGAGCTCTCGGGCGCGGCCTGCTCCGGTTCCGGACGCGTACCCACGACCCCGCTGCTCCGGCTGCGCCCGAAGCCCTCCCCGGATTCCGCTGGCCGGTAGTCCCGTAGGAGGCGGATCTACTCCGCTGCGCCCGGCCCCTCGGCTCCCCCGCCGCAACAGCGGGAGGCCGGGGCGCCTTCGGCTGCGAGCCGGTCGAGCCTGAGCTGGAGCCGGTCCAGCTGCTCCCGCAGGGCCGCGATGTCGTTCTTGTCCGCGGTCTGGTCACCGTCCAGGAGGTCGACCACCATCGTGCCGCCGGGTTCAAGGACCACCAGCTTGGTCTCGGCGATGCCGTCCCCGCCCTGGTGGCGCACCGCCACGTCCAGATCGGCGCGCCGCAGCCCCAGGCGCCGTACCTGCCGCTCGTCGTAGGCGCCGTTCCTCGCCAACACACTGGGACTGCCTTCGAACAACCAGGTGAGCCAGTCGGAGCGTGCGGCGTAGCGGACCAGCAAGGAATTGGCCGCCATGAGCACGGCCGCGCCGAACAGTCCGCCGCTGAGCGAGTTGTCCTCGCCGATCACGGCGTTCTGCACCACGTTGGAGAGCAGGAGCATGACCACCAGGTCGAGGGTGTTCAACTGCGCGAGCCCGCGTTTGCCGACCAGTCTCAGCAACACGATCAGGGCCAGGTAGACCACGACGGTCCGGACGGCCTTCTCGCCGTAGGTGATTCCCGCGTCGAACAAGTCATGCCACATCCCGGCCACTTTACGAGTTGCCCCGGGGAGCCCGGCGAACCGCCGCGGGTGCGCCATCACATCCTTCGTGAAAGGCTGAATCGAAGCGGCCTGCGGCGATCTCCGCCGCGCGACGGCGGAGGAGAGGGTCCATGACGACACAGCATGGAAGGAAGACGGCGGGGCTGCCCGCCTCTCCCCGTGTTCTCGTCGGTGCGGCGCTCGTGGTCCTGAGCGTCTGGTTCGTCCTCATCAACACCCGCACGGTCCGGATCCACTTCTGGGTCTTCTGGGCCCAGGCCCCGATGTGGCTGGTCCTCGTGGTCACCTTCCTCGCCGGAGCCGCCGCCAGCTGGCTCTTCCAGCGCCGCAGGCGCCAGGACCGCCCGCACGGCTGAGCGGGTCATCCGCCCGTTCCCGCCGGTCCGTTGGCCCGCTCAGGCCTGCGCGGGCTCGGCCGCGCCCTGGTCGAGCAGGGCCAGGTCGGCGGTGAGGGTGTCCAGCCAGGCCATCGCGGCGAAGAACACGGGCGGCGCGGCCGCCGCGGGCGAGGGCCGGGGCGGTACGGGGCCGGAGGGGCCGGAGGCCCGCGTGCAGGCCGGATCGGCGCGGTCGGCCGCCCGGCGCAGCCCGGCCGCCACCCGGGCCCCGTACTCCCTGACGGCGGCTTCCTCGCTCGGCCCGGGAGGAGCTCCGCGGGGGCGGCGGCCTCCCCAGAGCACGTGGTGGCCCGCCATCATCGCGGCGTGCCAGTCCTGGCCCGGCGGCCCGGCCGGGCGCTGCCGCTCGGTCTGGTACTGGGCGTACGCGCTCTCGGCCATGGTCAGCGCGTGCCGTACCCGCTCGTCGGCTTCCGGGGAGCGGTCCCGCCCGACGGCGGCGGTGGCCGCCTGGACGTCGTCGGCGGCGGCGCGCAGCAACTCGGCCACCGCGCGCCCCAGTTCCTCCTGGGCGCCGCGGGGCCAGGCCAGCAGCCCGCACACGATCCCGATCGCGCTGCCGACGAGCACGTCCATGAGCCGCACTTCGGCCAGCCGCCAGGTGACGGGGGCCAGTTGGGCGAAGGCCAGGGCGATGACCAGCGTGAACATGGCCTGGGACCAGCCCACCCCGCGCACCGGTCCGACGCAGAAGGCGAACAGCATCAGGGGCGGCAGCGCGATCGCGTACACCAGGCCCGTTTCCCCGGCGAGCGCGAGGACCCCGCCGGCGGCGAGCGCGCCCAGACTGGTGCCGATCAGCGCCAGGCGGACGGTGGCCCGGGTCTGCACGGCGGTGGTGCGGGTCAGGCCGAGGACGGCGAGCATCGCCCAGAAGCCGTGCGGCAGGGAGCTCACACCGGCGACGGTCCGGGCGAGGGCGAGGGCCACGGCGAGCCGGACGGCGTTCTGGAAGTGCACGGACCGGGGGCCGGTGTGCCCTGAGAGCCGGTGCCACCAGAGTGCGAGGGTGCTCCGTCGGGCGTACCAGTACCGGTCGGCGGCCAACCGCGCCCCGGGGCCCGATCCCGGCTCCGGTTCCGGGGCCGGGGCTGCCGCGCGTCCCCGTACCGCGATCCCGGCGGCTCCGCGCAGGATCAGCGCCGCGTCCGCCAGCTCCACCAGCGCGGCGTGCCGGCGCCCCGACCCGGGCTGCGGGACGGGGCTGCGGGCGAGGGAGTCCCGCAGTTCGCGCAGGGCGGCGGAGTCCGGCGCGGGTGGCCGGCCCGCGCCGAGCAGGGCGGCGGTCCCGGTCGCCGAATCCCGCACGGCCCGTACGAGTTCCAGCCGGAGGTCCGGCCCGGCCGGCCCGGCCCGCGGGCCGGGATCCGGGGGCGGCAGGGCCCGTAGCCTGGCCAGCAGGGTTCGGGCCGCCAGCCCGGTGTGGGCCAGCGCGCGTTCGCGTACGCCGGGTCCCGCGGGCCGCTCCGCCTCGGGGACCCGGGAGGGCCGCAGGGCCTGGGCCAGCGCCGCGGCTTCGGCTTCCCGCGCCTCCCCGAGGGTGTACGGCGGCTCCTCCAGCGCGGCGGCGCACCGCGCGGCCCCGGCGGCGGCCTCGGCGACCCGGTCCCGGTAGCGGGGGACGCGGGGGTCGGGCAGGACGTACCGCTCGGCGAGGATCAGCAGCAGGATCCCGGTGACGGTGCCGGTCAGCCGTTGACCGATGGTGTCGGGGGCGTACGGCGGGAAGCTGGGCAGGATGTACAGCAGCTGGAGCCCGGGAGCGGCGCCCGCCTGACGGGGTCCGGCCGCCGCGGCGAAGGCCACGCAGAAGCCGATGAGCAGCATGCCGGTCACAGCGGCCCAGGTCCGTACGGCGAGGCAGGTGCCCACGATCACCAGCGCGCAGGCGGTGGGGAACGCCCTGACGAGGAAGGCGGCCCGCCGGCGACCGGTCCCGGGGACCTGCGAGAGCGCGCCCAGCGCGACGGCCGAGAAGAGTGCGTAGGTGGCGCCGACGTGCTGGTCCAGCCCGTACAGGAACCCGTAGAAGCCGGCGCAGGCGGCGAGGGTGACCCGGACGGCCCGGCGCGCGGCCGCCGGCAGGGTGCCGGTGCCCGTCCGGAGGCCGGCGAGGACACGCACCCCTTCAGCGTCCCACCAGCCACCCCGGCCGCCACTCCAGTACCGGATCGCGGACGGTCACCACCGCCGTCGCGGTGAGCAGCCCGATGCCCGCGAGCTGGAAGGCGGCCGCCCACCACCACTTCAGGTCGTCCTCGGCCCCGAGGATCGGGCCGACGACGCCGCCCGGCGAGTACACGACGGTGAGCGGCGTGCCGTGCGGCGCGGGGCAGGGGCCCGTCCCGGGGAGCTGCTCGTTGTTGCCGTTCGGCAGGTCGATCCAGCAGCGGGTGTACTGCGTGCCGTGGGCGCCGGTCCCCGTGGAGTTGTAGGCGACCGTGGCCGTGCCCTGCTCGCCGGTCAGGGCCAGGAAGGCGTCCGGTGCGTGCAACCCGCCGATGACCATCAGGGCGCCGCCGGTCCAGTACGCCGTCCTGGCCCAGCGGGGTACGGGTCTGCTGCCGAAGGAGATCCGCCGCAGCACCCATGCGTAGAGCGTGATCAGCAGGATGACGCCGAAGACGATCCCGAGGCCGGGGTCGAACATCGCCGGCCCGAACGTGCCGACCGCGGCCAGCACGATGACCGCGATCCACGCCACCGCCATACCCCGCGGCCCGAGCCCCCGTACCGGCGCCGCCCGCTTCTTCCCGCCGTTCATCGCCCCGCCCCCTCGTGAGGTGAGCAGAAGTCTCGCACTCGCGGGGACAAACCAAAACGGCCCCCTCGGCGCTTGCGCGCCGAGGGGGCCGAATCATTTGGTAGCGGGGGCAGGATTTGAACCTACGACCTCTGGGTTATGAGCCCAGCGAGCTACCGAGCTGCTCCACCCCGCGTCGGTAAACCCAACTGTACGCGACTCTCGGCCCGCCTCACGCCAATCCCTCGCCCGAGGCCGATCCCGGCTCGTGGTCCGGTCCCGTGCGGTCGGTCAGTTCGCTCGCGGATTGGGCTTGAGCAGGGCGAAGACGGCCCCGCTCGGGTCCGCCAGCCACGCGATCCGCCCGACGTCCGGCACGTCCGCCCCGGGCATCAGCACCGTCCCGCCGCTGGTCCGGGCGGTGCCCACCACCGCGTCCACGTCGGCGACGGCGAAGTACGGCACCCAGCGCGCGTTCGTCTCGCCCTCCATCAGCGGCGCCACCCCGCCGAAGGATCCGTCCTGCTGGTCCCCGTCGGCGATGCTGAGCACCCGGTAGGTCATGCCGGGCGCGTCCATGTCCTGGGAGCGCATCCCGAAGAGGGTGCCGTAGAACTCGACGGCCGCCAGCGGGTCCGGCACGTGGAGTTCGACCCAGCACAGGGTGTTGTCGGCGGACGTCACCCCCAGTCCGGGCGTCTTGGTCGGCTTCCAGATCGCGAAGTCGGCGCCCTGCTGGTCGGTGTACTGCGCGAGCCACCCCTCCCCCATGACGTCCATGGGCTCGACGCGGACGGTTCCGCCGCCGTCCCGCACGCCCTTGGTCGTCGCGTCCACGTCCTCTGACTGGAAGTACACCGTCCACGCGGAGCTCGCGCCCGGGTCCAGCTGGCCCACCGCTCCGACGGTCTTGCCGTCGATCTGGAAGAACCCGTACCCGCCCGTCTCGGGCCCGAGCAGCTGGAACTCCCAGCCGAACACGGCCCGGTAGAAGGCTGCGGCCCGGGGGATGTCGGGGCTTCCGAGGTCGATCCAGTTGGGCGAGCCGGTGCGGTAGTCGGTGCCGAGCATGCGTTCCTCCTGCGATGCGGTTCCGAGCGCGAGGTACCCGCGGAGGAGCCCCTCACCTGTACCTCCATGGGTACACGTACGCGGCCCCCCACCACCCCGCATTCGCCGGGCCCGGGGCCACGCGGTTCACCCGACCGGCGGTACGGGTGACACGGCGACGGCTTCGACGCCGCGCTCGCGCATCCGCCGTAGGGTCGGTCCCATGACGACGACGCTGATGACGTACGCGGGACCTGGCGAGCCCGATGCCCTGGTGACGCGGACCGGAGGAAATCCGCTCGCCCCGGCGGGCACGGCCTGGCCCCGCTGCGCGACCTGCGACGGGCCGATGCAGTTCCTGGCCCAGATCGTCCTGGACGAACAGGGGCGCCCGGTCACCGGGGGCGACATCCGGGCCGACCGTGTCATGGCGGTCTTCATGTGCCAGAACGATCCCGGCATGTGCGAGGAGTGGAGTCCGACCGAGGGCGGCAACCGCGCCCTCCTGTTCCCCGCCGGGGCCCTGCGGCCGATGCCGGTGCCCGCTCCCGAGCCGCCGGAGGACGAGGACGCCTTCGTCCTGGGAGCCGTCAACTCCGTTGCCCTGGTGGTGATGCCGGCCGCCGACTACCGCGGCGCACGCCAGGAATGGGCCGACCTGGGCGGGAACAACCCGCGGGAGGTCCTGGGACAGCTCGGCGGAACTCCCGACTGGCTCCAGGGCGACGAGACACCCCCGTGCCCGGCCTGCGCCCGCCCCATGGACCTGGTCGCGCAGCTGGAGGAGGGCCCCGCTCCCGCCACGGCCATGAACTTCGGCGGTGGCGGCAGCGCGTTCGCGTTCGCCTGCGCCGCCTGCGCGCGGGCCGCCTTCCTGTGGCAGTGCTGACTTCCTGTGGCAATGCTGACGCCGCCCGGACGGCCCGCGTTCCCGCGCGGCCGGGTCAGGCGCCGGCGAGCTCGCGTACCGTCGCCATGTCGCTGAACGGAATGAGTTCCTCGCCGACGATCTGGTGCGGTTCGCTGCCCTTCCCCGCGACCAGGACGATGTCGTCCGGCCCGGCGGACGCCAGCGCGTAGGCGATGGCGAGGCGGCGGTCGGCGAAGCGCGCGAAGGGCGTGCCGGTCGCGGTGAGGCCCGGGGTGATCTGGTCGAGGATGGCCTCGGGGTCCTCGGTGCGCGGGTTGTCCGAGGTGAGGACGCAGAGATCGGAGTGGGTTCCGGCGATCTCGCCCATCTCGGCGCGCTTGGTCGTGTCGCGGTCCCCGCCGCAGCCGAAGACGGTGACGACCCGGCCCGTGGCGAAGCCCCGGATGGTGGTCAGGACGTTGCGCAGGGAGTCGGGAGAGTGGGCGTAGTCCACGATCACGGAGGTCTTGTCGGAGGTTTCGAAGCGTTCGAAACGGCCCGGGATCGGGGGCATCCGCTCGAGCGCCGCCACCAGCCCGGCCAGGTCGTGGCCCAGGGTGTGGCAGGCCGCCACGGTGGCGAGCGCGTTGGCCACCGAGTACCGGCCGGGGACGGGGATCGAGGCCGGGTAGGCGCGGCCGCCGTGGCGCAGGGTGAACCGCGTACCCGAGGCGTCCATGAAGATGTCGGTCGCCCGGTAGTCCGCCTCGGCGTCGAGGGCGTACGTGGTCACCGCGCCCGGCATCATCGCCGGGATCGTGGCTCCGACCGGATCGTCGGCGTTGACCACGGCGCGGCGGCACAGCCCCTGGAACAGGCGCAGTTTGGCGTCCCGGTAGTTCGCCATCGTGCCGTGGTCGTCCAGGTGGTCCTGGGTGAGGTTGGTGAAGACCCCGACATCGATGAACGCGCGGTCCACCCGGTGGGTCAGGAGGGCCATCGAGGTCGCCTCCAGCACCACCCCGGCGACCTCCCGGTCCCGCATGCACGCGAGCAGGTACTGCAGGTCGGGTGATTCCGGGGTGGTCAGGACCGAGGGCGGCATCGGGATCAGCTCGTCGCCGATCCGGCTGCCGGCCGTCCCGATGACTCCGACGCTGGCGCCCTCGGCGATCCGCAGCACCGATTCGACCATGTACGAGACCGAGGTCTTCCCGTTGGTGCCGGTGATCGCCACCATGTCCATCCGGCGGCCCGGTTCACCGTAGTAGTGGGAGGAGGCGATCGCGGCCGCCTTCCGGGTGTCGGGCACCCGGACCAGGCAGACTCCGGGGCCGGACGCCCGTACCGGTGCCGGGAGTTCCGACGCTCCGCTCTCGACGAGCACCGCTACGGCGCCTCGCGCGATGGCCGCCGCGACGGACTCGGGGCCGCCCTCCCGGTGGCCCGGCACCGCGATGAACAGGGAGCCCGAGGTGACCCGGTGGACGTCGAAGGTCGTTCCGGCGGTGACGAGCACATCGGTGTCGCCTCGGAGCACTTCGTGGTCGTGGCCGGCCAGCATGTCGCTGAGCTTCACAGTGATCCCTTCGAACTGGGCGCGCGGCCCGGTCGCGCGACCGTCGCCGGACTGCAGCGGCGGCGGCATGCCGGTGGCTGCGGTGGTGACGTGGAGCAGGCTGCTCGGCGAGCCGGACGCGCAGGACGCGCTCGGCCGGCGGAGCCTTGGTGCCTTGGGGAAGGGAGGAGAAGAAGAGACGTACCCGACCCGCCGGAGCCCTGGTGGTCCCAGGGCGGTGCGGATGGATGTGGGTGCCGGGATCCGTGGACGAGGCCCGAGCGGGACGCTCCGTCACACGGGGTCGATGCCCGGCGTTTCACCGGTCAGCGGGGAGTCTTCCGGCGTCGCCCGCCGCTGCGCGGGCACGCTGCGAGGGCCGCTTCGAGCGGCTCCGCGGTACTGGATGATCTGCAGCTAGCCGTGACCGTGCAGGGCGCAGAGGCTGGGCTTCGGCGCCTCGGCGGTCACCGGTCCGGAGCCGAGCACCGGACCCCGACCTGCCATGACGGCGGCCGGGCGCGGCGCCGAGGCGGCCCGCAGGCTCTCGCTCTCAGCACCCATGCGACTCATGCGCCCAGTGTACGGGCCCGAACCCGCCGCCCCATCCGTGCCGGACGAGGTCGGCCACGCTCCCCCACCGGCCACGGGGCGCGACTGAAAGCGCCCGGGGGCTCGGGAGGGGAAGGCCGCCGGGAGAACGGCGGAAGGCCGCTGGGGGGACGCCGGAAGGCCGCTGGGAGCGCCGGTTCAGGCGCATTCCAAACGGCCGTCGAATGACTGGTAGGAAAGTTTCCTGTTTGCTAGCATCCCGCTCGGCGGCTTGGCGCGGCGCCCCGATCCTGTGGGCGTGACGCGCTCAGCGAGAGCTCTGACCCGGCCGCTGCGACGCCGTCCCGCCCTGCCCGCACGCGAGCAGGGCCGCGGGGTCACGTACCCGTGCCAGTTCTCGCCACCCCCAAGGCCAGGGAGTCAGGAATGCGCCTGAACACCCAAGCTCCACCCGCTCCAGCCACGTCCCCCCGCACGGTGGGCGCCGTCATCGCCGCCGTACTCCTCCTCGTCGGCGGCCTGCTGCTCGCCTACCCCGAACGGGCCGGCGCCGCCGCCGACCCCCTCATCTCCCGCGGCAAGCCCGCCACCGCCTCCTCCGTCGAAGGTTCCGGCTTCGGGGCACAGAACGCCTTCGACGGCGACGCCGCCACCCGCTGGGCGAGCGTCGAGGGCAAGGACCCCCAGTGGATCCGGGTGGACCTCGGCGCCACCGCCTCCGTGACCCGGGTGCGGCTGAGCTGGGAGGCCGCGTACGCGAAGGCGTACCGGGTCGAGATCTCCGCCGACGGCACCACCTGGACCCGGCTCGCCAACGAGACCGCCGGGAACGGCGGTTCCGACGACTGGACGGCCCTGTCCGGCAAGGGCCGCTACCTGCGCGTGTACGGAACCGCGCGCGGCACCGCGTACGGCTACTCGCTGCACGAGGTGGAGGTGTACGGCACCCTCGACGGCGGCACGCCCCCGCAGACCGGCGCCTTCACCGTGGTGGCCGCCGGGGACATCGCCGCCCAGTGCACCGCCTCCGACAGCGGCTGCGCCCATCCCAAGACCGCCGCGCAGGCCCAGAAGATCAACCCGAAGTTCTATCTGACGATGGGCGACAACCAGTACGACGACGCCCGGATCTCCGACTACCGCGCCTACTACGACAAGAGCTGGGGCGCCTTCAAGGACAAGACGCACCCGATTCCGGGCAACCACGAGACGTACGACCCGGCGGGCTCCCTGGCCGGCTACAAGTCCTACTTCGGGGCCGTCGCCTACCCCCAGGGCAAGAGCTACTACAGCTTCGACGAAGGCAATTGGCACTTCATCGCCCTGGACTCCAACTCCTTCGACCAGAAGGCCCAGATCGACTGGCTCAAGGCCGACCTCGCCGCGAACGGCAAGTCCTGCATCGCCGCGTACTGGCACCACCCGCTGTACTCCTCGGGCGGTCACGGCAACGACCCGGTCAGCAAGCCCGTCTGGAACATCCTCTACGGCGCCAAGGCCGATCTCGTGCTCAACGGGCACGACCACCACTACGAACGCTTCGCCCCGCAGAACCCCGACGGCAAGGCGGCCGCGGACGGGATCGTCGAGATCGTCGGCGGCATGGGCGGAGCCGAGCCGTATCCCATCGAGAACGTCCAGCCCAACAGCCAGAAGCGGATCAGCGGCCAATACGGCGTCCTGAAGCTGGACTTCACCGACTCCGGCTACAGCTGGAGCTACGTGGACACCGAGGGCAAGACCCAGGACACCAGCCCGAAGTACACCTGCCACTGATGTACCTGGCGACCACAGGCCGCCGGGACACGTCGGTCCCGCCCCTCTCCGAAGGGGCGGGCCGGCGCCTCCCCGGCACCGTTCTGGCACTCGGCGCGGTCAGCCTCGTCACCGACATCTCCTCCGAGATGGTCACCGCGGTGCTACCGCTCTACCTCGTCCTCGGACTTGGTCTCTCCCCCCTCCAATTCGGCTTCCTGGACGGCCTGCTCAACGGCGCCGCCGCCCTGGTGCGGCTGATCGGCGGGCACTTCGCCGACCGCGGGCAGCGGCACAAACGGGTCGCGGGCCTCGGCTACGCCCTCTCGGCCTGCTCCCGGCTCGGCCTGCTGCTCGCGGGCGGCGCCACCGGCGGGATCGCGGCGGCGCTGGCCGCCGACCGGGTCGGCAAGGGCATCCGGACGGCGCCCCGCGACGCCCTGATCACCCTGAGCAGCCACCCCGACGCCCTCGGCCGGTCCTTCGGCGTGCACCGCGCCATGGACACCACCGGCGCCCTGCTCGGCCCGCTGGCCGCCTTCGCCCTGCTCTGGGCGAACGCGGGCGCGTACGACACGGTGTTCGTCGTCAGCTTCTGCGTCGGCCTGCTCGGCGTACTGCTGCTCGTGCTCTACGTTCCCGGGCACCGGCATCCCACCGCGCCGCCTCCGGGCCGGGCTCCGATCCCGGGTCCGGTCCCGGCTCCGATCCCGGCTCCGGCTCCGCGTCCCGGGACCCCGTTCCGCGCCCTGCGCGACCCCGCCTTCCGGCGGATCCTCGCGGCCGCCGCCCTGCTCGGCGCCGCCACCATCGGCGACGCCTTCGTCTACCTCCTGCTCCAGCGCCGCCTGGGCCTGTCCACCGCCTGGTTCCCGCTGCTCCCGCTCGGCGCGGCGGCCACGTACCTGCTGCTCGCCGTTCCGGCGGGCCGGATCGCGGACCGGATCGGCCGCAGGCTGCCCTTCCTGTACGGACACCTCGCCCTGCTCGGCGCCTACGGGGCCCTGCTCGCCCCGGACCGCGGACCGGCCGCACTGCTCCTGGTGCCCGTCCTCGTGCTGCTCGGAGTCTTCTACGCCACCACCGACGGGGTGCTGATGGCCCTCGCCGGACCGGTGCTGCCGGCCGAGGGCCGGGCGGGCGGGCTCGCCCTGCTGCAGACCGGCCAGGCGGTGGCCCGGATGCTCGCCGCGGCGGGCTTCGGAGCCGCGTGGACGGTCTGGGGGCCGGGCCCCGCGCTCTGGTCGGCGGTGGCGGCGCTGCTCGCCGCCCTGGCCGGCGGCTGGGCCCTGCTGCCCCGCGTTCCGTCGGGCGGCCCGGGCCCCGGCCCCCAGGACCCGCCGGACCCGCCGGACGGCCGACCCCGTACCCACACCCTCGAGAGGCGCACCGGATGACTGCCAGGTTCCCGAGATCCGCGGGCCGCCCGCTCGGCCCGTGGGCCCGTAGCGCCGTCGTGGCGGCCGCGGTGGTGCTCCTCACCGGCGGATCCATCGGCTACGCCCTGCACGCGGGACACCGCTCGGACCGCGCGCGCGGCGCCGCCGACACCTCCTTCTCCCTCGGCGAAGGCGCCCTGTACTTCCGGGACTCCGCCACGGGGCGCGTCGCACACCAGCCGCTGCCGACGGCTTCCGCCGACTCCCCCGCCCCTGCCACCGGCGGTTCCCGGGTCTCCGGAGGACCCGTCTGCGACCGGTTCCACACCGCCGGGCCCACCGCACTGTGCCTGCGCGCGGAACCGGGGGTGCTGCCGAAGACGTACGCGATCGTCCTCGACGAACGGCTGCGCGAGGAGCGCCGGATCACCGTGCCGGGCATCCCGACCCGGGCCCGGGTCTCCGCCTCCGGGCAGATGCTGGCGTGGACGGTGTTCGCGACCGGCGACTCCTACGCCACCACCGCGTTCTCCACCAGGACGGCCGTGCTCGACCTGCGGACCGGATATCTCGTCAAGTCCATTGAGGAGATCCCCCTCACCATCGACGGGGTCCGCTACCACGCTCCCGACCTCAACTACTGGGGGGTGAGCTTCGCCCGCGACGACAGCCGCTTCTACGCGACGGTCTCCACCAAGGGGCGTACGTACCTGGTCGAGGGGAACATGAAGGACTGGTCGGCGAAGGCGCTGCGGCAGAACGTCGAGTGCCCCTCCCTGTCCCCCGACAACACCCGGATCGCCTTCAAGAGGAAGGTCTCCGAGGACCCGGCCGCGCCGTGGCGGCTGTACGTGCTGGACCTGGGGACCATGAGCGAGACCCCGCTCGCGGAGACGCGGAGCGTCGACGACCAGGCCTCGTGGACGGACGACGGCACGCTGGCCTACGCCCTCCCGGGCACGGACGGCCGCGCGAGCGACATCTGGACCGTCCCCGCGGACGGCACCGGCGCACCCCGGCTGCTGGTCGCGGGCGGGTCCTCGCCGGTGGTGCGCTAGGGGGTGCTGGGTGGCTCCGGCACCTGCGAACCGGTCCCGGACACAGGGATGTCAGTGCCCTTTGGCAGCATGAACCCATGAGCAAGGTAGTGAACTACAGCATGGCGAACCGCGGCCAGATCGTGCGCTTCGCGCCCGCCCTGGACCTGAGCGCCGACGAATCACGACGCCTGGACAACATGCGCGTCACGGCGGAGGCACGCCAGGACAGCCTCGACCACCAGGACGTGGACTGGGGGCTGTCGGTCCCGGACGCCCTGGAGGAGCTGCTCTCCGGCCGGGCCGACTCCTCGGCGGACTACGCCGGTTGCGCCTACTACGCGGCCCTCCAGATCATCATCGACCACAACGCGAGCGACAGCTCGACCCTGGCGAGCTACCGGAGCCCCGTCACCTACTTCTCCGCCCTGGACGACGCCCTCAGCTCGGTGGGCGTCCCGGCCGAGCTGCTGCCCTACCAGTACGTCTTCAGCGGCCCGCCCTCGGAGATCGGGTTCCACATCCCCCATCCCCTGGAGGGCTCACCGGAGATCGGCTGCTGGCCCCTCGCGAAGGCCGGCCCCGCGGTGGAGGCCTACCGCGCGGTGCTGGACCGCGTCGACGCCGATCTCCGGTACGACCTCGGGGAGCTCATCGAGGCCCTCGACGGCTGGGCCTCGGAATGGAACAAGGGCGAGGGAGCCTGGTGGTGGGCCGAGGACGGCTCGATCTTCTTCTCGATCACCGGCTGACCCATCGCCGCAAGCCTAGTGCTGGTAACCGGGTTTGGGGCGGCCCCGGTCGTCGCAGGGCAGTTGGTCCGCCTTGTAGTCGGCCAGGTAGTCCCGGGTCGACTCCTCCTCGATCTGCGCCATCTGAGTGGCCTTCACGATGATCACACCGCCGAAGGGGCGGTCCACGTCGCGGATGATGAGCAGGGTCGTGGTCAGCAGGGCGGTGACGACGATCAGGGCGGCGAGCGGGCCCCTGTTGTTGCTGCGGGGCAGGCACAGGCCGAGGCCGGTCACGGTGACGGCCATGGTCAGGAGCATGAACCAGTAGATCAGGCCCGGGATCGTGGGCGTGGATTCGGCCATCCTCGCCTGCCGGCCCAGGGAGCGCTGGTTGTCCGCGTTGACCAGCAGTCCGAAGAGGGGGCTGTTGTTGCCGAGTTCCTTGAAACCCTTGCGGAAGTCCCCGCTCCACACGCTGGGGACCGAGGAGCTCCTGCCCTCGGCCATGGCCGGCCATTCCTCGTGCTGGACGGCGCGGGCGTAGCAGACCGCGTCGCCGCGCAGGCGCTGACGCAGGCCAGGTGAGGTGAAGTCGGCCACTTCGGCGAGGTGGTCCAGCGCGTGGGCTTCCGAGCGCGCGGCGTCGTCGGCCCTCCCGTTGGAGGCGGAGGCGGTGACGAGCATGAAGGCGAGGATCAGGATCGTCAGCGTCATGAGGGGCGCGACGAGGTCGCGGACGCCCATGCCCTCGCCGTCGTCACCCGGAATCAGTCTCGGGCGCAGGTACCGGTTCGCGGCGATGCCGGCGCCGAGCGCGAGGACGGCGACGACGAGGGTGACGATCATGGAGCGGGCTCCCCGGTCGCATCGCCGCCCGCCAGGACGCGGGACGGCATGGTGATGCGTGTGATCCTCGTGACGCCCCGTTCCGGGCGCGGCATTGACCCGCACGCGGCGCCCGGACACCACCCGTGCGGGCGAGCCGCGACCGGGTTCGGCCGGTCCGGGGTTCAGACGGCGGGGTGGGCCGTGAGCTCGACGATCTCGACGCAGCGCAGGAGTTTGGCCTGGGCGCGGGGCGAGTCGGCGGCGGGTACGACGATCTCGCACACGGCGAGGCCGCTGCTGTCGGCGGCCCGGTAGGACAGCGCTCTGACGGACAGGTTGTTGAGCATCGCGGAGATGCGCGTGAGGGCATGGCCCCCGTCCCGGACGGTGACGGTCAGCGTGTGGCAGCCGGTGGAGGCGGTCGCGGTCGCGGTGACGGAGGCGGTCGCGGCGGCGGAGGCGACAGCGGGGAGAACAGCGCTGAGGGTCATGAGTGGGGTCTCCTGTCCTGTGCGGGGGGCAGTTCTGAGATCGGGCCCGGAAAAACAAGAAGACCCCTCGCGGATGCGAAAGGTCTGCGTGCGGGCGGTGAGCTGTCGGGCGATCGCCCGGTCAGCTCGGGGCCGGCACGCCGGCGCTAATAATCAGCTGGCGCAGCATGGGGAGGAGTCTGGCACGGGGCCCCCGGTCCGTGGAACCGCATCTCACCATGCGGATGGCGCACCCCGGGTCGCGACGGGCCGTAGGGGGTGGTGGGCTGGCGGGGTGACCGTGCGGCCGACCGGGGCCGCGGCGGCCTGGCTGAGGAGACGTGTCGTGGCGAAGGCCTATCTGGTGGGTGCGGGGATCGCTTCTCTGTCGGCAGCCGCGCTGCTGATCCGGGAGGGGAAGTTCGCGGGCTCGGACATCACCGTCCTGGAGGCCCAGGACCGCACCGGCGGCAGTCTGGACGCCTCCGGAGACCCCGAGAACGGTTACACCATGCGCGGCGGGCGGATGTTCGAGCTGCACTTCGAGTGCACCTACGACCTGCTCCGCTCCATCCCCTCCCTGGACGCGCCGGGCACCTCGGTCACCGAGGACACCTTCGCCTTCCACGAGGACTTCGCCTGGAACGACAAGGCCCGCCTGGTCGACGCGGCCGGACGGCGGGTCGACACCCGTTCCATGGGGTTCTCCGAGCGCGACCGGCTCGATCTCGTCGCGTGCGTGGCCACCCCCGAGTCCCGTCTGGACGGCAAGCGCATCTCGGACTGCTTCACCCCGGAGTTCTTCACCACCAACTTCTGGTACATGTGGTGCACGACCTTCGCCTTCGAGCCGTGGCATTCGGCGATCGAGTTCCGCCGCTACCTGAACCGGTTCGTCCACCTGTTCAAGACCTTCGACACCATGTCGGGCATCTACCGCACCCGGTTCAACCAGTACGACTCGATCGTGCGCCCGCTCCAGTCGTGGCTGCGCGACCAGGGCGTCTCGTTCTCGATGAACACCACGGTGACGGACGTGGAGTTGGCCGAGGGAGACGGGATCACCGTCAGCGCCCTGGCCTGTACGCGCGAGGGCGCCGCCGAGCGGATCGCCGTGGGGCCGCAGGACCTGGTGTTCGTCACCAACGGTTCGATGACCGCCAACTCGACACTGGGCACCACCGACACCCCCGCCGTACTGGACACCTCCGCGCCCGATGCCTCGTGGCGCCTGTGGCAGACCCTGGCGGCCAAGCGCCCGGGACGGCTCGGCGACCCCTCCGTGTTCGACTCCTCCGTAGCGGACTCCACCTGGGGATCCTTCACCGTGACCAGCCAGGACCCGGTGTTCTTCAAGGCCATGGAGGAGTTCTCCGGCAGCGAGGCCGGCAAGGGCGGGCTGATCACCTTCAAGGACTCCGGCTGGCTGCTGACCATCGTCCTCAACCACCAGCCGCACTTCCACGAGCAGCCCGACGGCACCTTCGTCTGGTGGGGCTACGCACTCTTCCCCGACAAGCCGGGCGACCACGTCGGCAAGACGATGGCCCAGTGCACGGGCCGCGAGATCCTGACGGAGGTGCTCGGGCACCTGCGCCTCGCGCAGAGCGAGCAGATCCTGGAATCCTCCGTCGTACGGCCTGCGCTGATGCCCTACATCACCAGCCAGTTCCTGGTCCGCAAGGGCGGGGACCGGCCCGAGGTCGTCCCGGCGGGCTCCACCAACCTGGCCTTCATCGGGCAGTACGCCGAGGTCCCCGACGACGTGGTGTTCACCGTCGAGTACTCGGTGCGCACCGCCTGGACCGCCGTCGCGGGGCTGCTCCACCTGGACCGGCAGCCGCCGCCCGTCTACAAGGGCGGCCACGATCCACGGGTCCTCCTGGAGGCGCTGCACACCATGCACCGCCGCTGAACCGAAGTCAGCGCGACCGGGGTACCGTACGGCCTTCACCGACAGAGAGGTACGGCCATCGTGACCCGAATCCCGGCCGTGGGCGACGTCGTGGGCGATTTCACGCTCCCCGGCGGTCAGCTCACCGAAGACACCTTCGTGCGCGGCGAGTACACGCTCGGCCGGCAGCGCGGGAACCCGGTCGTTCTCGCCTTCTACCCGGGCGACAACACCCCCATTTGCACCGCGCAGTTGTGCTCCTACTCCGACGGGCTGGAAGCGCTCGGCGCCTGCGGGGCCCAGGTGTGGGGCATCAGCCCGCAGGGCGTCGACAGCCACGAGGACTTCGCCCGGTCGCGCGGTCTGCGGATGCCGCTGCTCGCCGACACCGACCGCGAGGTGGCCCGCGCGCTGGGCATCGCGGCGCCCCTGATCGGCCTGCGCCGGGCCGTCTTCGTCATCGCGCCGGACGGCACCCTGCACTGGAAGCACGTCTCGACGATGGGGATGCGGTTCCCCTCCGCCGAGGTGATCGCGGAGCAGCTCGCGGGCCTCACCTCCGTCGGGTGAGCTCAGGCGGCGGGGGCCTTCGTGCCCTCGCCGTCCGGGGCGGGCATGAGGCGGCCGACCGACTTGACCAGTTGGCGGCGGCTCAGGAGGCGGCCGCCGACGGCCATCATCCGGTTGAGGGCGCCGGAGATCACGCTCGGGCCGGGGTTCTTGCGGTCGAGGGTCCGCAGGGTCGTGCGGACCACCTCCTCGCAGGTCTGGAACCTGGTGCCGCCGTTCACCTCGCGCGTGCCGATGACATCGAAGAACTCGGTGGTCGTCGCGCCGGGAGAGAGCGCGAGCACGCGCAGTCCTGTGCCCCGGGACTCGTACCAGAGCGCTTCGGTGAAGCTCAGTACGAAGGCCTTGGTGGCCCCGTAGACGGCCATGTGGGGAACGGGCTGGTAGGCGCCCATGCTCGCGACGTTGACGAGCACCCCCTTGCCGTGGGTGCGCAGCGGCCCGATGAAGGCGCGGCTGATGTCGACCACCGCGCCGATGTTGACGGCGAGTTCCTGGCGCAGCTGCACGGGGTCCTCCAGGTGGAGCGGCCCGAAGGTGCCGAACCCGGCGTTGTTGATCACGCTCGTGACCGTGATGCCGCGCCGGGCGAGCTCCTCGGCGAGCACTTCTCCGACCCGGTCCGCGCCGAGGTCCATCGGTACGACCGCGACCTCGATCCCGTGGGACGCCGAGAGCTCCTCGGCCAGCTTTCGCAGACGGTCCTCGCGGCGGGCGACCAGGACGAGGCCGGAGCCCCGTGCGGCGAGCCGGCGGGCGAACTCCTCTCCGAGACCGGAGCTGGCTCCGGTGATCAGCGTGGTCTGGCCCCGGTAGTCGACCGCGTTCATGGCGCGTCTCCCGTTCCTGTGGTGGCGTACGTCCCGTGCGCGGACACGGTACGCGCCCCCGGCGGGGACCGCGGTGGGTGGGCGCGGACGCGTACGGGCCCACCCACCGCGGTCCCGGGATCAGCGGACGTCGAAGCTGACCGAGGTGGCCTTGTCGTTCATGCCGTCACCGACGTACGCGTTGTAGCCGTAGTACGTCTGGTGGGCGCCGCGGAAGTCCTTGTGCTCCCAGAGGGTGATCGGGCAGGTGATGCCCTGGGCCGAGCTCACGGTGTCGTTCCAGCCCCACTTGGAGAGGTCGTTGAACTCCGGGTAGCGCCAGTTGCAGCCGACGCTCCCGCGGAAGGTGAACTCGCTGCCGCCGGAGTTGGCGTCGCTCCAGATCCGGCCCAAGTCCTTGTATTCGGCCTGTGCGCCCAGTTCGGCGGCCTGGGCCCTGGTGGCGAAGCAGCCGCCCTCGCCGGTGTCGACCACGTACGTGCAGAAGGTGGGCGTCTTGGGAGCCGGGGCGGCGCCCGGTTCGGCGGCCGAGGCCGGGCCGGCGGCGGCCGTCGCCATCGCGAGTGCGGTGGCGGCGAGGGCGAGGCCGGGTCGGATCATGCGCATGGAGTCTCCTCGGAATCTGTTGAGAGGGAGCTCGGTGCACGTTCCGCGCCGAGCTCCGGCCTGACTCAACAAGTCCGCCGGGACCCGCGTCGAGGGGGCGCAAACGCCCGTGGCAAATTCGGTGCACCCACCACCGATCCCGTACCGTCCGCCGGCTGGCCCGATCCGGACGCCGCCCCGCCGGGCGGCCCGGTGCCTGCCGCGGATGCACGGGCGTCCGGGTCCGCGGCCGTCGACATACCTGGCCGAAGAGGCACGCACCGGGGCAGGCGGGCACCGAGTCGGCGATTGTCGCATTCCGCGCGTTCGGCCCAGGTGTTCGCGTCCGGCCCAGGGGTTACCGCCTGGGGGCCGCCGCTTGGGCGAGGGCGTCGGTGACGAGGCGGATGCCGCGGGCCAGGCGGGCCAGTTGTTCGAGCTCGACCGCGTACATCCTGATCGAGTTCTCGATGACCACCTCGGCCACGCCGAGGGCGGGGAGTTCGGCCCGGCTGGTCGTCAACGCCACGCGTACGGCCCGCATTTCGTGCTGCACCTGCAACTGTGCGTGGCGGGCGAGGAGTACGGGGCTGCGGGTCAGGGTCACGTAGCCGGCGTAGCGGGCCGGCAGCAGGTCGCGCAGCCAGCGGATCGCCGTGCGCTCCCAGTCGTGGTTCCCGGGGCGCTTGACCTGGAGGGGCCAGTCCGGGCTGCGCGTGATGAGTGCCGTCTGAGACATTCTTGCCGCTTCCACAGGGTGTAGAGCTCTGATCGGGAGGTTTCCATGAGGGGTCTGCGGCGGCCTCGGCCCAGGGGTTGGCCGAGGCCGCAAAGGCGCTCCGGAAATCCGAAAGCCGGACGGGACGCCTGGCGGGGCGTGAGGAGGAGGAACGTCACGCCGGGCATCTGTTCTGGGAGGGCGTGGGGTCGCTCTCCCTGGCATGTTGACGGATCACCGCGCCGCCATCAGTAAACATATATACCGCAGAGTAGGCAAGCGTATGAAAATATTCATGCCTGGGGATGGCCTGAATATATTGGCCTGATCGGCCCCACGATCAGCCCTAGAGGAAGAATCCGTGCTGGTCAGCGGCCTGCTCATAGCCTTCGAGCCGTGCCTGCGTCCGCTCGGGTTCGGCATCGGCCATGGCCTGGAGCAGTGCTGCGGACAGGATGCCCGGAGCCGCGTAGGAGTCGAAGACCAGCCGCGAGCCCGTCCCCGCCGTCAGCGCCACGTCGGCCTCGTCCACCAGCGGCCCCAGCGTGCGGTCCGTGATCAGCGCGATCCGCAACCCGGCGCTGCGGGCGGCCCGCAGCGCCGCCAGGGTCTCCTTGGCGTGCCGGGGCATGGCGAAGGCCAGCACCCAGCTGCCGCCCGCCGCACGGGCCTGCAGCAGCGCGTCGTAGGCGACGCTGCCGCCGCCGGTCACCAGGCGTACGTCGGGGTGGATCCGGCGGGCCGCGTACGCGAAGTACTCCGCCAGGGAGACGGAGATCCGCAGCCCGAGGACCGTCAACGGCACCGAACGGGCCAGTTCGCGGCCGATGTCGAGCACCTGGTTGGTGTCGACGAAGAGCCTGCGCAGGTTCTCCAGGTTCTCGATCTCGGCGTCGACGGCCGCCTGGAGCTCGTTGCGGCGGGTCTGCTCGCGGCCGTCCGGGGCGCCGGCCACCGCGCTGAGCGCGATCGGCTGGAGCACCTCGCGCAGGGCCGGGTAGCCGCTGAAGCCGAGGGAGGACGCGAACCGGGTCACGGACGGCTGGCTCACGCCGGCCCGCTCGGCCAGTTCGGTGATCGAGAGGAACGCGGCTTCGGTGAGGTGGTCGACCAGGTACTGGGCGATCCGGCGCTGTCCCGGGGAGAGGGCGTGGCCGTCGAAGAGCGCCTGGACCCGGTCGACCGGTACCCGCTCGTGGTCGGCCGCCTGCCCGCTCGGCGTGATCGCGGCCGCTTGTGCGCGCGCCTTCTGCCCCGATGACACCGAAGGTCCTCCCTCTCGCACCGATCCGGTCCCAAGATAGCTCACACCACCCGGATGACCAGCGCACTTGTCACTTGTCGACCCCCCGTCAGGCTCGACAGTCCGTCACCGGCTCCCCCGCCGCGAGCCGGTCGCGGGCCCGGCCGTCGAGGAGCAGCGGGACGAGGGCGCGCAGGGGCTGGCGCAGCGGAACGATCACGTCCGCCCCCGCACCCGCACGGGTGGCGCGTACGCCGTGGAGTGCGAGACGGGCTGCGACCTCGGCGTACCGGGTCGGGGTGAGGCGGTAGCCGCAGGGCGGATCGTTCAGGACCTCCCCGTCGGCCGCGAGTACGTTGTCCGCGCCGCCCAGCCGGACCGGGCCCGCGTCCTGCCGGTACCCGGCCCGGCGGGCCGCGGCGGTGGCCGCCGCCAGCGGGCCCGTACGCTCGCCGAGGTAGCCGAACAGGCCGCGCAGGCCCGCCAGCTGGGAGTCGACGCGGCGGCGGCGGTTCAGGGCCTCGTCCGCCTTCTCGGCTTCGCCGGCCGCTTCGATGCGGCTTTCGATGAGCAGGGTGACCGCGTGCTTGATGCCCGCCGCGTTGCGCAGGATCCGCTCCTGGCCGTCGCCGGCGGTCTGTCCGACCGGGGCGCCGGTGGCCGGGTCGGTGCGGATGCCGTACGTGCCGGTGGAGTACCCGGCGGCATGCGCCGCCTCCCTGACGTACTCGGCGGACAGCAGGCGGGACTGGGCGTAGACCCCCGGGTCGGTGTTGAGGTTGCGCGGCCAGAGGTCGAAGAGGTCCTTGTCGTAGCTGCCCGGCGTGGCGCGGTACTCGTGCAGGTCGTACACGACCTGCGGGCGGTGGTCGCGCAGCACGGCGGCGACGGCCCGCGCCTCGGGGGAGGCCAGGGCGATGTGGTCGCGGTTGATGTCGGTGCCGGCCGCGTTCGCGCGGGTGCCGGCCGCCCGGCCGTCCGGGTTGGCGGTCGGGACGACGAGGAAGGTGACGGTGTCCAGGAGGCGCCGGAGCGCCGGGTCACGGGCGTACGCGAGGTCCCGGACGGTGCTCAGGCAGGCCTCGCGCCCTGCCGGTTCGTCACCGTGCTGACTGCAGACGAGGAGGACGCTCACAGGGGCCCGGCCGCCGTGGCCCGCAGGGTGGCCGCCGATGCTCACCAGCCGCAGCGGGCGGCCCCGCACGGTCGTGCCGATGCGCTGGACGAGGACCTCCTCGTGGTCCCGGTCGAGGGCGTCGAGGAACTCCCCCTCCTGGGACCCGGTGGTCCAGTGCCTGCCGTACGCGGCCTCGAAGCCGGTACGGGGCACCCCCTCGGCCGGATGCGCCGGAGCTGCCGTCAGGGGCAGGGCGAGCAAGGCGGCCGCGCATGCGGCGGCCTTGCGGAGGGACGGCCGGCGGGCCCGCAGGTTCCTGATCACGATCCAGGTTGTAGCGGGCCCCGGGCTCCCGCGGGGCCCGGCGGCCGCGGACTCACCCGGGTGGACGGGCGGGTCACACCGCGAACGCCCCGCCCTCGCCGAAGGCCAGCTCCGCGAACCGCTCGCCGATCCGGCGGTGGGCGGCGGGGTCCGGATGCACGTCGTCGGGCAGCGGCAGCTCGGCGAAGTCGGCTTCGCCGTAGAGGGAACGGCCGTCCAGGTAGTACAGGTTGGGGTCCTCGGCCGCCCGCTGCGCGGTGATGCGGGAGAGCTCCGCACGGATGACGGACAGCGTGAGCCGTCCGGCCGGAACCTCCGCCGGGTCGCCCAGGGCCCGGAAGCCCAGCCTGCCGCCGCTGAAGTCCGGCGCGAGGGGTCCCGGGGTGTCCTCCTGGATGGGACACAGGACGGAGGAGACGACCAGCAGCGGCGTGGTCGGATGCCCCTCGCGCAGCGTGTCGAGGAATCCGTGGACCGCGGGGCCGAAGGCGCGCAGGCGCATCAGGTCGGTGTTGACCAGGTTGATGCCGATCTTGACGCTGATCAGGTCCGCGGGCGTGTCCCGCATGGCGCGGGCCGTGAACGGATCGAGCAGGGCGTTGCCGCCCAGCCCCAGGTTGACCAGCTCCACGCCGCCGAGCGCCGCGGCCAGCGCCGGCCAGGTCGTGGCCGGGCTCGCGGCGTTGGATCCGTGGCTGATCGAGCTGCCGTGGTGCAGCCAGACCCTGCGACCGCGGTCCGCTGCGGGCTCGACCGGGGCGTCGGTGCGCAGGGCGATCAGCTCGGTGACCTCCGTGTGCGGGAGCCAGATCTCCACGTCCTTCATCTCGTCCGACAGGCCGTCGAACCGCAGGGTGCCGGGCGGGCCGGGCCTGAACTCCGAGGCCTGGGTGACCATGTCCACGACCGTACGGAGGTTGCCGCCGGGCACGCTGCCCCGCCCGGCCGGCCGGCCGTCGACGAGCAGGTCGTACACGCCGTCCGGCCGCGCCGGTGCGCCCGCGTAGGCGGTCTTGGTGGGGAGCGCGTCCAGTTCGACGACCGTGGCGCGGGTGCGGAAGACCAGCCGGACTCCGGAGGGCTGGGCCTCCACCATGGCGAGGTAGGGGTCGGGGAACTGTGCGCGGGCCCGGGCGGGCAGCCGGTGGGGCAGCACGCCGTGCGCGGTGCGTTCCACGTCGAGCGCACCGCGCAGGAGGCCGGGTTCCACGGGGGTGGTGATCAAGTCGGTCATGATCGTCACCATATGGACCTCGCCGTCCGATGCCACCTCATTTCCCTACGGCCGCTCCTCCAGCCCCTGCTCCAGCCCCTCCGGCAGGCGCCCGGTGTGCACCACCCCGAGGGTCTGGGTGGCACGCGTCAGGGCCACGTAGAGATCGCTGGGCTCGTGGTCCGCCGGTTCCACGACGATCACGGTGTCGAACTCCAACCCCTTGGCCTGGCGCGGCTCCAGCAGCACGACGGGGCGCGTGAGGTCGGGCTCCTCCCCCGCGCGCACGCCGGGCAGCGCGGCCGCCAGCGCCTCGTGCAGCGGGCGCGGGGCGATCACCGCGATCCGGCCCCCGGCCGGGGCCCCGTCCCGTACCGCCGCGGCGACCGCGGCGGCCGGATCCCCGGTCGCACGCACCCAGGGGCGCCGGCCCGTGGAGCGGATCGAGCTCGGCGGTTCGAAGCCGGGGTGGCGGGCCCGGAGCACGGCGGCCGCCACGTCCATGATCTCCGCGGGCGTGCGGTAGTTGACCCCGAGGCGCACGAGCTCCCAGCGGTCCTCGACGTAGGGGGCCAGGATCTGCTGCCAGGAGCCGCAGCCGGCCTCGTCGCCGGTCTGGGCCGGGTCGCCGACCAGGGTCATGGAGCGGGTCGGGCAGCGGCGCATCAGCAGGCGCCAGGCCATCGCGGACAGCTCCTGCGCCTCGTCCACGATCACGTGGCCGAAGGCCCAGGTGCGGTCGGCGGCGGCCCGCTCGGCGGCGCTGCGGTGGTCGTCCTCCTCCTGCCGCTCCGCCATCCGCTCGGCGTCGATGAGGTCGTGGGCCGCGAGGAACTCGTTCTCCATGTCCTCGAACTCGTACGACTCCGATCCCGCGGACAGGTCGAGGACGCCCTGCGCGTACGCGACGCGCTCCAGGCGCTCGCGCTCTTCGGCGGCGCGCCGGGCGGTGTCGTCGACCCCGAGCAGTTCGGCGGCCTCGTCGAGCAGCGGGACGTCGGCCGGTGTCCAGTCCGCGTCGCCCGTCGTCGTACGGCGGATCAGGTCGGCTTCCCGTTCCGGGAGGTGCGTGGGGTCGGCGAGGTAGTCGCGGATCAGCTGCCGGGGCGTGAGCGGCGGCCACAGCGTGTCGATGGCGGCGTGCACCTCGGCTCTGGTCGCGATCTCCTTGCCCAGTTGCGCGATGTCGTCCGGGCCCAGCAGGTTCGGGCCGCCGTAGGGGTCCGCGCCGAGGCGGTCGGCGAGCTGCTCGGTGAGCGCGTCGATGATCCGGAAGGCGAAGTAGGGGCGCGCCAGGTTGTGCGGCAGCCCGGTGGAGCGGGCCCGGTCCCGGGCCTCGTGGGCCATGGTCCGGTCGAGCAGCAGGGTCCCGTAGTCGTCGTGGTCGATCTCCAGGGCCGGCTCGGGCACCAGGTCGGCCTCCTCGCCGCTGCCCGCCGGCACGGTCTCGGGCAGTGTCTGCCGGTCGCGTACGACCTGCGCCAGGACCTCCGCCATCGCGGCGCGGCCCTTGACCGCGGCGGCGCCGGGGCGGTCGGCGGCCGTCGCGCGGATGCCGGGGAAGAGTTCGCCGGGGGTGGCGAGCAGCACTCCGGTCTCGCCGAGGGCCGGGAGCACCTCGCCGATGTAGCCGAGGAAGGCCGGGTTGGGCCCGACGATCAGTACGCCGCGCTTGGCGAGCAGCTCGCGGTGCGCGTAGAGGAGGTACGCGGCCCTGTGCAGGGCCACGGCGGTCTTGCCGGTGCCCGGCCCGCCCTCCACGACCAGGATCCCCCGGTGGGTGGAGCGGATGATGCGGTCCTGTTCGGCCTGGATGGTCTGCACGATGTCGTGCATCCGGCCGGTCCGGGCGGCGTCGAGCGCGGAGAGCAGCACGGCGTCCGCGTCGGCGCCCTCGTGTCCCGTGCGCTCGGTGTCGGCGAGGTCGAGGATCTCGTCGTGCAGGGCCGTGACCTCGCGCCCCCGGGTGGTGATGTGGCGGCGTCGGCGCAACCCCATGGGGGAATGGCCGGTCGCGAGGTAGAAGGGGCGCGCGACATCGGCCCGCCAGTCCAGTACGAGGGGGGTGCGCTCGGTGTCGTCCTGCCTGATCCCGATACGGCCGATGTGGTGGTCCTGCCCGTCGGAGAACTCGAGGCGGCCGAAGCAGAGGCCGTTCTCGCCGGAGTTCAGAGCGGAAAGCAGACCGGATTGCTCGGCAACCAGGACATCCCTCTCCAGCCGCGCCTGGAACCCGCTGCCGGTGGCGCCGAGGGCCCCTTGTACGGCACGTTCGGCCTGGTCACGCAGGTCGTCGAGGCGCGTGTAGAGGGCGGTGATGAATTGCTGTTCATTCCGGAATTCTTCGGTTGACAATTCCACTCCTGACGCGATACAGTGTCCTCATAAGCTTCTTCACGTCATCGCTCGGCGAAGATGTGAAACATCAAATATACGCAGACAAACACCCCGGCCGTCAAACGGTTCCGGGGTGTTTTTGCGTGCCGACCTCGATATCGCGTGCCGTCGAAAACCAGGTCGGCTATCGCAGCATCCGGACCTTCTGGTCGCGCAGGTCGTAGCGGGCCGCCACCACGGCCAGTCGACCGGCGGCTATGACGCGGGCGATGTCGGGCTCCGCCGCCAGCCGGGCCCGGGTGCTGCGCGCATGGGCGTCGATGGTGGCCGCGATCCGGGCCGCGCCCTGGAGGCCGTGGTCGATGGAAGGACGGATCTGCTCGGCCAGGTACTGGATGTGGGCGGGCAGCTGGGCGCCGGTCTCATCGGCGCGGACGGCCGCACCGACGGCCCCGCACGACTCGTGGCCGAGGACCACGACCAGGGGGACGTCCAACTCCAGAACCCCGTACGCGACGCTGCCGAGCACCGCCTCGTCCAGCACCTCCCCCGCCGCGCGGACGGTCAGCAGATCACCGAGCCCCTGGTCGAAGACCAGCTCCGGCGGAACCCGGGAGTCCACACAGCCCAGCACGATCGCGAACGGGTGCTGCTCCCGGGCCACCCGAACACGCACCGAAGGCGACTCGTCGGGATGCCGCTGGCAGTACGCGGCCCAGCGCCGGTTCCCGGCCGTCAGACGGCGCAGCGCCTCGCCCGGGGTCGCGGGACGGGAACCACCCGCGGCTTCCGCGGCCTCGACTTCCGCGGCCTCGGCCGGTCCGCCGGAGGGGGCGGCGGCGGCCGGGGAGGCGGAGCCGAGGCCGAGGACGGATCCCGCGGCGGCGGTGCCCGCCAGGGCCGTACGCAGGAGGGTCCGGCGGCTGGGTGCCGCTGCGGGCGGGGCGGCGGGCGAAGTGACGTAGGGCGTCCGTGCGTTCGAAGGCATTGGGGGACGCTATCCGCGCGCCTCGCCAACTGGGGCCGCACCGGCTCGAATTGGCGGATTCCACCCGGAGCGCGGCGCGATCGGACCTCCGGCCCCCGCCCCGGGAGGCCGCGGGATTCACCGGCAAGCCGTGACGTCGCGGCAAGGTCAAAGCGGCCGGGGGCCGCTACTACCGCCATCCCCGCCCGCCACCCCGCCGGCCGGCCCACGCGCGGCCCGAGTCACCGGTTCCCGGAGGCGCCGGTGCGGCGGGGGCCCGGGGCTTGGCGGCCGCCGCTGCGGGTGGGGCCGGGTGCGGGCATCTCGCGCAGGCGCTGTACGTGCTACTGCTGGACGCCCTGGCTGAAGGTGAGGAAATCGGCGACGAGTTCGAGCTGCTCGGCGCTGTAGCGGCCCATGACCTGTCGCGTGGAGTCCTCGATGAACGGAGCGATCAGGGCGTACGCCCGCCCGGAGGCCTCGGGGGTGACCCGCACCAGGGTGCGACGCCGGTCGGTGGGGTGCGGGCTGCGCGTGAGGTAGCCGGCCTTCTCCAGGCGGTCCAGCATCGCGGTGACGCTGCCGGTGGTCAGGCCCAGCTGCGTGCCGAGCGCGCTGGGGGCGGCCTCCTCGGTGGCCATGAGGATCTCCAGGCACCGCAGATCGGTCTCGTTGACGCCCAACAGGCGGGCCGTCTCGCGGTCGTAGTCGTCAACGGTCGACTGGTAGCCCTGGACGGCTCCGCCCAGCTTCGCCGCAACCCCCTCCTCTTCGCTTGACATTCAAGCCATCTCCGTTCATGGTGGACATCAATCGCTCGACATCCAAGATACCTGAGATTCGAGCTAATAAGGGAACGCCACCACACCCCACAGAGAAGAGCACCGCCATGTCCGAGATCACCTTCACCACCGACGAGCAGCTCATCCTGCAGACCGCCGCCCACGGCGTGGTCGGCCTGATGGCCGCCGCGGACCCCGGCCTCATTTCGTCCACCCGTTCCGGCATGGCCGGCGGCAAGGCCCTGTCCTCCGCCACCGGCGCCGTCGGCCGGGTCATGGCGGCGAGCCCGAAGGGCATGGAGCTCGGCGGCAAGTCCACCGCCGACGTCGCCGACCGGGTCTTCGCCGCGCTGACTTCCTCGGTCGCGCTGCTCAAGGCCAAGGCCCCGCAGGAGGTCGACAACTTCCGCGAGACGATCGCCGTCGTGATGGAGGCCGCCTCCCGCGCCCACCGGGGCGAGGCCGGTCCCGCCGAAGCGTCCATGATCCGCAAGATCACCGCGACCCTCGACGCCGCAGCCCTGGACGCCGCGGCCTGACACGGCCGCGGAGGCCGGCTCGAGGGTTCAGGTGGCGGGCGAGTCCGCCCGCCGCCAGCGGTCCGAGCCGGGCCACCAACCCGTCCCGCAAGGCCGGCCGACCGGCCTTGGATTGTCCGAATGACTCACCGCAACGAAACGAAACAGAAGGGTGGACCCACCGTGAGGGCATTGATCATCGGTAGCGGCATAGCCGGACCCGCCGCCGCCATGGCGCTGCAGAAGGCCGGCATCGACCCGGTCGTCTACGAGGCCCACACCACCGGCGCCGACGGCGTAGGCGTCTTCCTGACCCTGGGCTCGAACGGCATCGACGCCCTGCGCACCATCGACGCCGACGCCCCGGCCATCACCGCCGGCTTCGCGACCCCGACGATGGACATCGTCTCCACCACGGGCAAGGCGCTCGGACGGATCCGCACCAGCCGCCCGGACGCGAACGTCACCAGTCGGACCCTCAAGCGCGCCGACCTCTACGGTGCGATCCGCGACGAGGCGCTGCGCCGCGGCATCCGCATCGAGCACGACAAGCGCCTGGTCGACGCACAGAACACCGGAAACGGAGTCCGCGCGGTCTTCGCCGACGGCAGCGAGGAGTACGGCGACCTGCTGATCGGCTGCGACGGCATCCACTCCACGGTCCGGGGCCTGATCGATCCCGCGGCCCCCGCCCCTGCCTACTCCGGGCTCATCGGGCTCGGCGGCTACACCCGCGGAGTGCCCGTGGACACGCGGACGGGCAGCTACCGGATGATGTTCGGCAAGCGCGCCTTCTTCGGCTACGTGCCCGCCCCCGACGGCGAGGTCTGGTGGTTCGCCAACCTGCCCCGCCCCGCCGAGCCCGCCCGCGGCGAACTGGAGAACATCGGCTCCGAGCAGTGGCGCCGCGAGCTCACCGACCTCTTCGCCGACGACGCGGGCCCCGCCGCGGCCCTCGTCCGCGCCAGCCAGGAGATCACCCCGGCCGGCCCCATGCACGCCCTGCTGACGCTCCCCGCCTGGCACCGCGGCCGGATGATCACCATCGGTGACGCCGCCCACGCCCCCTCCCCCACCTCGGGACAGGGCGCTTCCCTCTCCGTCGAGGACGCCGTGGAACTGGCCAAGGCCCTGCGCGATCTCCCCACGATCGAGAGCGCCTTCACCGCGTACGAGGCCCTGCGCCGCCCGCGCGTCGAACGGATCGTGAAGCAGGCCGCCCGGGTCAACAACAACAAGGCCGCCGGCCCGGCCGGACGGATCATCCGCGACCTGGTGATGCCGCTGATCCTGCCGCGGCTGGCCAACGGCGAGCAGAGCCGCCAGACCTACGGCCACCACATCGACTGGGACACCACAACGGCCGCACCCGAGAACGCCGGTCGCCCGCAACCCTGAGCGCACGCGCGGCGATGCGCCTGCGCGGAGCCGTGGCCGTGGCCGTGGCTCTCTTCGCCCTCCAGCAGCGCCGCGCGGCCGCCGCGGGCCGCGAGCCGCGAGCCGCTGGTGACCCCGGGCCTGCTGCGCAAGCCGGCCTTCACCATCGGCCTCGGCGGCATCGCCCTGTTCTTCGGCGGACTGATCGGCATCCAGCTCGTACTGACCCTGTTCCTCCAGATCGGCCGGCACTTCACCGCCGGTGAAGCGGGACTGGGCAACCTGCCCCTCGCCGTGGGAACGGCGATCGGCGGCGCGGTCAGTGGCGCGTTCCTCGCCGACAGGATCGGCCGCAAGGTGCTCCAGACCGGACCGCTGGTCCAGCTGGTCGGCGCGGCCGTGCTGTGGTTCGAGCTCGACGGCCTCGATGCCGCCTCGTTCTCGATCCGGGACATCGTTCCCGGCGTGGCGGTGGCGGGCATCGGCGCCGGCATGGTGATCGCCGCCCTGTTCAGCTTCATATTGGCCCCGGTCGACGACGACGAGATCGGATCCGCCTCCGGCGTCCTGTCGGCCGTGCAGGCCATCGGCGGCTCCATCGGCGTCGCGGTCTTCGGCTCGGTGTTCTTCGCCCAGGCCAAAACCGGTGACTTCGTCGGCGGCTTCCACCGCGCGCTGCTGGTCCAGGCGTATCTGCTGGTGGCCTTCCTCGCGATCACCTTCCTGCTGCCCAAGAAGGGCCGCCCCGACGAAGAGCAGCACGGCATCGCCACCGGGCCCGCCACCGGCTCCGATGCGGAGCAGCACCTCACCGTGTGTCCTGCCCGCGGGGAAGACGGCGGCCGAGGACTGCCGGCACTGTCGCGCCGGAGCCGAAGCGCCTGGCGGCCCGGTCCAGGACGGGTTCCAGTGTGCGGTGGCTCTCGGTGGGCCGGTCGAAGGTGAGCTGGACGGCGGTTCCGGTGGCGGCGGCCAGGTTTCCGGTCCGGGCGGTGACGGCCCGGATGCGGGCCCGTTGCAGGCCGAGGGAGGTGAAGGCGGAGTACAGGGCGTCCCGGATCATCGGGGTGTGGGCGGTGGGCTCGCGCAGGGTGCGCGAGCGGGTGGTGGTGGAGCGGTCCGCGTAGGTGACCTGGAGCTCGACGGTGCGGGTGGCCTGCCCGGCCGCACGCAGGCGGGTGCCGAGGTCGCCCGCGGCGGCGAGCAGGGCGCGGCGGACCTGCTCGTGGTCGAGGACGTCGTGGTCGAAGCGGTGGCCGCTGGTGAGGGTGGCGGGCGGTCCGGCCGGGGTCACGGCGCGTCGGTCGGTGCCGTGGGCGCGTTCGTGGACGAGGCGTCCGGTCGAGGCTCCGGCGATGCGCTGCACGGTGCTCACCGGCAGGTCGGCCAGGTCTCCGACCCTCTGGATGCCGTACTTGGCCATAGAGCGTTCCAACGCCGCTCCGACGCCCGGCAGTTCGCGGACGGTCCGGGTCCGCAGGAATCCGGCCTGCTCCACGGGGTCGTCACCCAGCACGGAGACGGTGCCGGGGGCGGCGGCGTCGGCGGCCATGGTGGCGAGCATGCGGTTGGGGCCGATCCCACCGGTGCTGAGCAGGCCGTAGCGGGCGGCGAGGCGGGTCTGCAGCAGGTCGGCGAGCTGGGCCGGCGACTGCCCGAAGTACCGGATGGCTCCGTCCAGTTCGAGGAGTGCGCTGTCCGGCGGGAGGGCTTGGACGACGGGTGTGATGTCGCCGAGCACGGTGAACAGTTCACGGTACGTGTCGAACGGGGCTCCGTGGATGCGCAGGTGAAGGACCGTCACCCTGGTGGCGATGTTCATCCGGCGCTCCCCTGGCTGGCGTGCCACAGCCGTCCCGCTCCCCCGGACCGGGCGGGGCGGACGCCCGTTTCGGCTCCATCGGAGTGATCGGCGCGGGGGGCGGTGGCGAGGAGGGCGCGGACGGCGGCGGGGCCGCCGTCCCGGTGGGCGTCGGCGATGTCCTGGAGGTTCCAGGCGTGGGTGCCGATGACGGAGACGGACTTGCCGCGGCGGGAGACGGCGCCTCGGGCGAGCAGCAGGAAGTGGTGGAACAGCGGGTAGGCGGCCTGCTCGTGGGTGTCGTCGAAGAAGGTCAGGTCGATCTGGCCACCCGGGCTGCCGTCGTCCAGGGACACGAAGATGGTGCGCCGCCCGGAGCGCATCGGCGGGGTCTGGATGGCGACCTTCGCGCCCGCCACCAGCACGGTCTCGCCGGCCGGCCGGTCCCCCAGCTGGTAGGAGGGGGTGACGCCGAGCTCGGCCAGCAGCGGGTGCAGCGGTTCCATCAGGTGCCGGGAGGCGTCCATGCCGATGACCTCCAGCTCGGCCTCCAGCTCCTCGCTCGGAGTCATCACCGGCAGACCGCTCGGCCCGGGGTACGGGCCTGCGCCGGCCGGGGTGAGGGTGAGCTGACCGGCTCCTGTGGAGGTCCGCTGGTGGCGGTGGAGTTCCTCGATCTGCAGGAGCAGGTCGCGGCGACCGGCTCCGGGGACGAGGGTGGCGAAGGCGCCGATCCGCGCGAGGCGGTCGGCGACCGGATGGGCCGGCCGGGCCCGGGCCCAGAAGTCGGCGAGGTCCGTGTACGGCCGGCCCGCTTCGATCCGGGCGGCCTGCTCGTCGGTGATGCCGCGGACGTCGGCCAGCGAGACCCGCAGGCCCAGGCGGCCGTCCGGAAGCCGTTCGGTGCGGTAGCGGGTGGCGGAGTGCTGGACGTCCAGCGGCAGGATCGGGACGCCGCGGCGGCGGGCGTCGGACAGCACCAGCCGCTTCGGGTACATGCCGGGGTCGTGCTCCAGCAGCCCGGCGTAGAACGGCGCCGCGAAGTGCGCCTTCAGCCAGGCGGACTGGAGGGTGGGCAGCGCGAAGGCGGTCGCGTGGCTCTTCGCGAAGCCGTAGGCCCCCATGTTCTCGAGCATCCGCCACACCGAGTCGATCACCTCCGGCCGGTAGCCGGCCGCGGCGGCGCTCTGCCGGTACCAGGTCTGGAGCTTCGGCAGGCGTTCCGGCTTGGCCAGGGCGCGGCGGGCTTCCTCACCCATGGCCAGGTCGCTCCGGGTCATGGTGGCGAACAGGCCCGCCACCTGCTCGTTGTAGATGACCACCCCGTAGGTGGAGCTCAGCCACCGCTCCAGGTCCGGGTGGGGGTAGGTGACGGTCTTCTTGCCGTGCCGGCCGAGGAGGAACGGACGGATCATGTCCGCCTGCACCGGGCCCGGGCGGAACAGGGAGATCTCGGCGACCAGATCGGCGAAGGTCTCCGGCTGGAGCCGGCCGAGGAGGTCCTTCTGTCCTGGGGATTCCAGCTGGAAGACGCCCAGCGACTCGCCCTCGCGCAGCAGCTCGTAGGCGGCCGGGTCGTCCAGTGGCACCCTGGTGCGGTCGTCCAGGTCGATCCGCTCGCCGGTGGTGCGTTCGACCTCGCGCACCGCGTACGCCATCGAGCTCTGCATCCGCACGCCCAGGACGTCGAGCTTGAGGAGTCCGAGGCCGTCGCCCTCCACGTCCTCCTTGTCGAAGACGGTGGCGGGGAAACCTTCGGTGGCGGTGGGGACGACGGGGGTGCGCCGCAGCAGGGTGGCGTCGGAGAGGATGACACCGCACGGGTGCATGGCGCTGCCCCGGGGCAGCGAGTCCAGTCCCTCGACCAGGTCCCACAGCCGCCCGTACCGGTCCGCGTGGGCGGCGACCTGCCGCAGTTCCGGGAGTTCGCGCAGCGCGGTGCGGGCCGAGCGGGCGGCGATGTGCGGGAAGGCCTTGGCCAGGCGTCCGACCTCGTCCGGGGGCAGGCCGAGTGCCAGTCCGGCGTCGCGGATCGCCCACCGCACCCGGTAGGTCTCCGGCATGCTGAGGGTGCAGACCCGCTCGGTGCCGAACCGGTCGATGATCCGGCGGTAGACGTCCAGGCGCCGGGCGGACTCCACGTCGATGTCTATGTCCGGCAGCGTGCGGCGGCGCAGGTTGATGAATCGCTCCATCAGCAGTCCGTGTTCCAGCGGGTTGGCGAAGGAGATGCCGAGCAGGTGCACCACCAAGGAGCCGGCGCCGGAACCCCGGGCCTGCACCCGGATGCCCATCTCCCGGATGTCATCGACGACTTGGGCCACGGTCAGGGCGTACGAAGGCCAGCCGAGCGTGTTCAGCACCCGGAGCTCCTCGTCCAGGCGGGTCCGCATGGTCGCGGAGCGGTCGTAACCGTGGCGGACCATCGCCGCCTCGCACCGCTCGCGCAGCGTCCGGGCGGACGTGCCGGGGGCCACGCCGATGACGCGCTCCTCGGGGAAGTGCACGCGGCCGATCCCGAGGTCCGCGTACGGGTCGAGACGGCACTCGGAGGCGGTGCGGGCGGTGGTGGCCAGCAGGTGTACGGCCCCGCCGTTCTCCTGTCCGGCCGCCCGGGCGACTTCTTCGGCGAGCTCGGCCATCTCGGCGGCGCCCTTCAGCGACCGCTCGCCGTTGCAGGTGCGGCCGGGCCGGATCGGGGTGAGCAGGCGGGCCGAGTCCAGCACGTCGGCGACCGGCGCCTGGTCCCGGTCCGCGTAGCGGACCGCGTTGGTCAGGACGGCGAGCAGGTCGAGGTCGGCGGCCAGTCCCAGGGTGCGGGCGGCCAGCCGGAGCGAGCCCGGTCCGGTGCCGGTGCGGCGGTGGTGCACCGCCTCCAGCCGGAGGTACTGCCCGAACACCTCCCGCCACGGCGCGAGCAGCTCGGCCGCCCGGTCCGTACGGCCTGCGACGAGTGCCCGTACCGGCTCGGACGCCGGTCCCAGCAGTACGGTCAGCCCTTCGGCGTGCTGCTGGATCGCGGACCAGGGGACGACCGGCTGCCCACCACCGGCCTGCTGCCGGGCGGCCCAGGCGGCGGTGATCAGCGCGCACAGGTTGGCCCAGCCGGCGCCGTCGCGGGCCAGCAGGGTGGCCCGCGGCGCGGAGTCGGCGACGAACGCACCGCCCCGGGCCGGAACACGGCCCTTCGACGGCGCCCGGCCGATCGGATCGAGAGACGGGACCGCCAGGTCCGGGACCGCGCGAGCCCGGACCGCGCGAGTCGGGACCGCGAGGTCCGGAACCGCGAGGTCCGCACCGAACAGCGGCCGGATCCCGGCCTTCGCACAGGCCTGTGCGAACCGGACCGCACCGGCCACGGTGTCCCGGTCGGTCAGCGCCAGCTCCCGCAGACCCTGCTGCGCCGCCCTCTCGACCAGGCCGCCGGGCAGCGCCGCGCCGTAGCGCGCCGAGTAGCCGGAGGCGACGTGCAGGTGCGCGAACATCGCACCACCACCTCCAGCTCCCTGTCAGCCCCCGATCGTCGACACCCGACTCCCCGTCCGGTCTCTCCAGCGTAGACCGTATTCGATAGCTTGTTCGACACGCACGTCAAGGCATTACCCCAGGTGGAGCAGCGATTACATACCGTCCCCGGCCGTTCCGCTTCCGGGTGTCCGGGGTGAGGCGGGGGCAGGGGCAGGGGCAGGGGCAGGGAGTCGGGTGGCCGGGCGGCGGGGCTCAGCCCGTGTGGAGGATCCGGAACTGCTCGGGGTGCGACGGGTCCCTGTCGACGACCTGGACCGGCGTCCACGCCCACTGCCACACGCTGATGCCCGGCGTGCGGGAGAACCGGATCTGCCCGCGAGTGCCTTCGACCTCGACGCTCGGCCAGGATCCGGCCGCGCCCGCCCGGTCCGTGCCGTGCGAACGCAGCAGGTCGGCGAGGACGGTGATCGTGTCGTAGCCCTCGAAGGCGACGAAGGAGGGCGCTTCGGTCAGCCGCTCGCGCAGGGCCGCCTCGACTCGTGCGCCGAGGGGGCCGAGGTGCTCGGGCAGATAGCGCAGGAACGGGATCGCGGCGCCGTCCTCGCCCAGCAGTTCCGCCCATTCGGCGAACTCCGGCTGCCCGGCCGGAGCGCCCATCATGATCTCGGCGAGGCGCGGGTCGCGGCGGACGGACCTGACGATCGGCACGGCCGGCTCCGGGAAGCCGGTCAGGAGGAGGAGGGCCGTCGCGCCGTTGTCGACGAGCGCGTCGCACACCTGCGCGGGCGACAGCTCGCTCGTGGCCAGCTCGATGACGGTGCCCCCGCGCGGAGCGAGGTGTTCCCGCAGGATCCGGGCCCCGGATGCCCAGTAGACGCTCGCATCGGCGACTACGGCGATGCGGCTGTGGCCCGCGCCGAGGAGGAAGTCCGCGTAGATCCGCCAGCCGTGGGACTGCGCCGGGGCGAGGCGCGCGACCCATTGCGTCGGCTCTTCGGTGAGGGCGTCGAGAACCGCCGACGAGCAGAGGAACGGCAGGCCGAGGGCGTCGGCCCGGGCGGCGGCGGCGCGGGCGACGACGCTGTGGTACTCCCCCGCCAGGGCGGCCACGCCCAGCGCGGCCAATTCGTCCACGGCCGCCGCGGCCTTCTGCGGATCGGCCGCGGTGTCCCGGACCAGCAGCTCGAGCGGTCTTCCGCCGATCCCGCCCGCCTCGTTGACTTCACTCACGGCCAACTCGAGTCCGGCGAGCAGGTGTTGGCCCGCCCCGACCCAGCCGGGCCGGGTCAGCGGTACGAGAGCGCCGATCCGGACGGACGACCCGTCAGTTCGCTCCGGTCCGGATGCCGACGGCGGTGTATTCATGGGGTGGTGCCTCCCGTAGTGATGACGTGGTGATGCGGCTGCGGCGTGCCCCGGATCGGAAATCGATCATGGGTGGCGCCGAGAGTAGCCGAGCCGGGAACGGTGGACTCCGGCACCCCGACACCCCGACCGACCGGGGTTCCCCTTGGCCGACCAGGAGTTTCTCTTGATCGAGCCGCCCGTCCGGGAAGGGCGCCGTTAGCATCGGAACGGTTCGAGCCGTGTGGGGGAATCCGTTCCTGACGGGAGTCCGACCTGATGGCCACACAACGCCGCATCGCCCGTTTCCTCGCCGCCGGCACCCTGTCCGCAGCCCTGCTGATCGGTGGCGGCCTCGCGACCGCGGCCGGCTCCACCGCCGCTGCGACACCGAGTCCGTCGGCCTCGAAGTCGGCCGCCGGGGAGATCAGCCTCAAGGCCACGCCGACGGAGGTGAAGGCCGGCGAGAAGGTCACCTTCACCGGCCGGACCAAGGGCCTGCCGATCGGCACGAAGGTGGTCCTGCAGCACAAGAACGGCTCCAAGTGGACCACCCTGCACGCCAACACCCTGATCAAGCAGGGCTCCAGCTTCTCCTTCGACAACACCTTCAAGAACAAGGGCAAGGAAGAGCTGCGCGTGATGGCCGGCGACTCGACCTCGCCCTCCGTGACCGTCACCGTCCGCTGACCGCTGACCGCAGACCGCAGACCGCTCCTGAAGCACTCGGCGGACCACGCCGGTCGCACGGCGAAAGGCCCTGGCAGGGCCGAAGGCCGGGCGTTACGATCACCGCGATGAACACCTACTCCGCAATGAGATCGGGGGTCCCGTCCACGCAAGGTGAGTGCTGATGCTCACTCAGACCGTGTACGAGGATTCCCGCCTTTCCTTCTGGCTGCGCGTGCGCGAGTTCGCCGTGCCGCCGGCCATGATCGGGGCTGCAACCGCCCGCCGCCTTGCCGGCGACTGGGCGGGGGCGTGCGCCGCCGCAGCCGTCGACATCGATTTCAATCTGCGTTTCGTCGCACGCGCACACGGCCGGGAACTGGCGGCCCGGCTCCGCGCCGATCTCCGCCACCTGGCTCCCGACCTGCTGCGCTGGCACATGCCGAGGATCGCTCCCGACGGATTGCTGCGCCCGGGTCTGACCATCACCCTGGCCCGGTACGAGGGCACGCGACGCGAAGGCGAACCGCCGGTGCACCTCGTCGCCCGGACTCCCCCGGCCTGGGCGGACGCCGGTCAGCGGATCAGCCTGGCGCTGTGGGACGGATCCCGCTCCCTCCACGAGACGGGCGCCGGCCACCATCCGCACGCCCGTCCCGACCGGCGGTTCCGCCTGGACCTGCACCGCCACCTGTGGGACGCGCGCAGGACCGATGAGCTCCGGATCCGGTCCGGGGCCGGTCCGGACCCCGATCCGCGCCCGGATCCCGACCCCGAGGGGCTGGTTCCGCCGGAGCTGCACTGTGCCGTCGGCCGGTGGGCGGCCGAGGCGGGGATCGTGCTCCGCGCCGAGGGACGCACCGGGGGACACACCCGGAGGCGACCCGAGGGACCGCCCGACGGACGGCCCGACGGACGGCCCGACGGGATCGTCACCGTACGGGTCGGGACCCGGCACCGGCTGGACCTGCACCTGGTCCCGGCCGGGGACGGCTCCGGGCCGCCGGAGCTGCGGATCACGGCCGCCGCCCCCGATGCCCGGGCCGCTCCGCTGCCGGTGCTGCCCGACGCGGCGACCTGGGTGCCGCCCGACCTGGAACTGCTCCGCAACGGGCTGATCCACGCCGAGCGGCTGCATCCGCTGGTCGCACGGGCCCTGGTCTCGGACCATGCACCGGCCGGCCCGGCGCCGGCCGGCGACCGGGCAGGGGTGCCGCACCTCGTGGAGTGCCGGGGCGCCGTGCACCGGATCGGGCTGGCCGACGGGGTTCTGGTGCCGCTGGACCACGATCCGGCCGAGATCCGGCGGGAGGAGCTGCTGGTCGCGCTGACCGGCACTCCGCTGCCCTGCCTCCAGGCCATCGACGCGGCCCACCGTCGTCCGGACTGCCTCACCGGCGTCCGCGAACGCCTCGCCCACGGCGACACCGCCGGTGCGCTGGCCGTCGTAGAAGGTCTGCTGGGCCCCGAGGCGGTGCTGCGCACCGGAGCCCTGCTGGACGAGTTGGCGGCGGCCGCGCAGCGGCGGATCGCGTACGGACTGTTCAGGGCGGGCCTCGCCGGACGGGGGCCCGACCGGCTGCCTCCGAGGTCTCCACGTCCCCGTGGCCTGCGCTCGCACCCCCGGCACACGACCGCCCGCTGACCGCCCTCCCTCCGCCCTTCCCTGTTTCCCCGGCTTCCGTGCCCTCCTCAGACCAAAGGTGATCAAGCATGCCCGAATTCAGTACGTCCGCCACGGCCGAAGCTCCCGACGCCACCTCCCCCTCCTCCCAACTCGACGTCGCCGGCGAGCTGCTGGCCCTGCTGCGCGACTCGACCACCGAACCCCGTGCCGACGACCAGTTGGAGGCCCTGACCCTGGCCGTCGCCGCCGACCTGCCCGTACTCCTGTGGGGCGAACCGGGCATCGGCAAGACCGCGGCGCTGACCCAGCTCGCCGCGTCCCTGGACCTCCCGCTGACCACGGTGATCGCCAGCGTCCACGAGCCGTCCGACTTCTCCGGCCTGCCCGTGGTCGGAGACGATCCCGCGGTGCAGGGGGTCCCGATGGCCCCGCCGGACTGGGCGGTCCGCCTGGTGCGGGCGGGCCGGGGGCTGCTGTTCCTGGACGAGCTGTCCACCGCACCGCCCGCCGTCCAGGCGGCCCTGCTCCGACTCGTCCTCGAACGCCGCGTCGGCTCCCTCCAACTGCCGCCCGGGGTACGGATCGTGGCCGCCGCCAACCCGAGGTCCTCGGCGGCCGACGGCTGGGAGCTGAGTCCGCCGCTGGCCAACCGGTTCGTCCACCTCCAGTGGATCCACGACCACGAGGTCGTCGTACGGGGCCTCGGCGGGACCTGGCCCCGGGCGACCCTGCCCCGCCTCGATCCCGGGAGGCTGCCGGGAGCCGTGGACTTCGCCCGGCGCGCGGTGTGCGGTCTCCTCTCCGCCCGCCCCGGGCTCGTACACCGGCTGCCCAGTGGCGAGGCCCGCCGGGGCGGACCCTGGCCGTCGCCCCGCAGCTGGGAGACGACCCTGCGCCTGATCGCCTTCGCGACGGCGGCCGGCTCCTCCCGGGACGTGCTGTCCCTGCTGGTCAGGGGCGCGGTCGGGGACGGCCCGGGGCTGGAGCTGCTGGCGAGCCTGGACCGGATGGACCTCCCCGATCCCGAGGCGCTGCTCGCCGACCCGGCGGGCGCCGACCTGCCCGAGCGCGGCGACCTGCGCCAGGCCGTGCTCGACGGGGTGGTCCAGGCGGTCCGCAACCGCCCCGAGAAGTCCCGCTGGGACGCGGCGTGGGCCCTGTTGGTCCGGGCACTGGAGACCGGGGCCCCCGACCTGGTGGTCGTCCCCGCGACCGCGCTCGCCGCGCTGCGCCGTGCGGACTGGGACGTTCCGGAGTCCATCGAACGGCTCGCCGGGGTGGTCACCCTGTCCCGGCGGGCGGACCGGGCGACGGCCCGGGTCATGGCGGCCTCCTCGCAGGCCGGCTGATGGCCCGCGACACGGCGGGGGCGGTGGACCCCGGCTCGGCGGGGGTACGGGACCGCGGCTCGGCGGGGGTACGGGACCGCGGCTCGGCCGGGGTACGGGACCGCCGCTCGGCCGGGACACCGGCCCCCGGCTCGGCGGGTTCGCTGGACCTCGACAAGCTCTTCGCCGCCCGGCTGCAGGCCGCCCGGGTCCGGCCCTACCTGGCGACGGCCCTGTTCGCCCTGAACACCGTGGAGTCCCGGCGGGTGCCGACGATGGCCGTCGACCGGCACTGGCGCTGCTACGTCTCGCCGGGGTTCGTGGACCGGACTCCGCTGGAGGAACTGGCCGGGGTCTGGGTGCACGAGGTCTCGCACCTGCTGCGCGACCACCACGGCCGCGGTGACCGGGTCGCGCGGGAGAAGGGGCTGACCGGCCCGGGGGAACGGCTGCGGATGAACATCGCGGCGGACTTCGAAATCAACGACGACGTGTACGGCGACGGGCTCGCCCGGCCCTCGGGAGCCATCGATCCGGGTGCGATCGGGCTGCCCCGGGGCCGTCTGATGGAGGACTACCTGGGGCTGTTCGGACTCGGGCCGCGCACCCAGCACATGGCCTGGCTCGACTGCGGGAGCGGCGCCGACGGCCTGGAGAGGGAGTGGGACCTGGGACCGGACGGCGCGAACGGTCTCAGCGAGCAGGAACGGGACGCCGTACGGTTCCGGGTGGCGCAGGGCATCACGGGCCGCCCCGGGAGCACCCCGCAGGGGTGGAAGCGGTGGGCCGAGGAGGCCTTCCATCCGCCGCAGCAGTGGCGGGAGTTGCTGGGCGCGGCGGTGCGTTCGGCCACCTCCGGCTCCGGCGCGGGCGAGGACTACAGCTACGGCCGGCCCTCGCGGCGCTCGGCCGGGCTGCCCGGCGTGGTCCTGCCGAGCCTGCGCCGCAGGCCGCCCCGGGTCTCCGTGATCATCGACACCTCCGCGTCGGTGAGCGACGCCGAGCTGGGCAGCGCGCTCCACGAGGTCGCCGCGATCTCCCGGGCCGTGGGCGGGCGCCGCGACCTGATCACCGTACTGCCGTGCGACGCGTCGGCCGAGATCGCGCATTCGCTGTGCCGTGCCGAGGGGATTCCGCTGATCGGTGGCGGCGGTACGGATCTGCGGACGGGTTTCGCGAAGGCGCTGCGTGCCCAGGCCAGGCCCGACGTCATCGTGATCCTGACCGACGGGCAGACGCCGTGGCCGAGCGCACGGCCGTCGTGCCGGACGGTGGTGGGGCTGTTCCCCCGGTCGCGCAGGTCGTGGAGCGAGGACGATCCCTCCTACGTGCCGGACGAGCCGCCCGCATGGGCGCGCGTGGTCGACATCGGCTGAGCTCCGGCAAGTACGGCGAACGCTCCCACCGGGTCCGTCCGCTCTGCACACTGGAGGAATGATCGATGGTGACCCGAACCTGTGGCTGGAAGACCTGCACGGCGAGGAAGCCCTCGCCTGGGTGCGGGAGCGAAATGCCGAGACCGCCGAGCGGCTCACGAAGGATCCTGGATTCCCGCCGCTGGCGGCCGAGTTGCGGGAGGTCCTGGACGACGAGGGACGGATCCCCTACGTCCGCCGGCGCGGGAAGTACCTCTACGACTTCCGGCAGGACGCCGCGCACGTCCGGGGCGTCTGGCGCCGGACGGTCCTCGAGGAGTACCGGCTCGAGCAGCCCGCCTGGGAGACCGTGCTGGACCTCGACGCCCTGGCCGCGCTGGAGGGCCGGGAGTGGGTCTGGGCGGGGGCCGAGGTACTGAACCCCGGGCACCGCCTGGCACTGGTGCGCCTCTCCCTCGGCGGGAAGGATGCCGTGACGGTGCGCGAGTTCGATCTGGAGGCCCTGCGGTTCGTCGAGGACGGCTTCCGGGTGGACGAGGCCAGGACCGAGATCGGCTGGATCGACGCCGATCACGTCTATGTCGGCCCCGACCTCGGTCCCGGCTCCCTCACCGTCTCCGGCTACCCGCGCACCGTACGGCGATGGCGGCGCGGCACCCCGCTCACGGAATCGGAGCCGGTCTTCGAGGCCGCGGCCGAAGACCTCTCCGTGGCGGGCTGGTTCGACCCGACGGAAGGGTACGGCCGTCATTTCGTGTCCGTGCAGAGGGACTTCTGGCGCTGCGAGCTGTTCCTCCTCACGGACGGAAACCGGCTGACGAAGGTGGACGTGCCGGACGACGCCGAGAAGTACGTCCACCGGCAGTGGCTGATGGTCGTTCCGAAGACCCCCTGGTCGGGCCATCCGGCGGGCTCCCTGCTGGCGTTCGACTTCGAGGCCTTCCTCGGCGGCAGTCGGGAAGCGGCCGCCGTGCTCTTCACTCCGGACGCGGCGACGGCGCTCGCGGGACACTCCTGGACCCGCAACCACCTGATCCTCAAGACCCTCCACCACGTCGCGACCCGCATCGAGGTCCTCACCCCCGAGGCCGAGGGGCCCTGGGCCCGCCGCCCGCTCGCGGAGGTTCCGCCGCTGGCCACCGCCACCCTCACCGGCACCGACCCCCACGAGAGCGACGAGTACTTCCTCGGCGTCTCCGGATTCCTCCAGCCTCCCACCCTGTTCCGGGGCGAGATCGGCGGGGAGACCGAGGCGGTCAAGCGGGCGTCCGCGCTCTTCGACACCGAAGGCCTGTCCGTACGGCAGCACTTCGCCACCTCCGCGGACGGCACCCGCGTCCCCTACTTCGTGGTCGGACCCGACCGGACCGAACCGGGACCGACCCTGCTCTACGGGTACGGGGGCTTCGAGATCACCTTGACCCCCGGGTACGACGCGGTCCGCGGTCGGGCCTGGCTGGCCCGCGGCGGCACCTACGTGGTCGCCGGGATCCGGGGCGGCGGGGAGTACGGCCCGGGCTGGCACCACGCGGCGCTCAAGGCCGAGCGGGAACGGGCCTTCGAGGACTTCGCCGCCGTCGCCCAGGACCTGGTGGACCGCAAGATCACCACCCCCGGCCGGCTCGGCATCGAAGGGCGCAGCAACGGCGGACTCCTCATGGGCGCGGTGACCGTCCGATACCCCCACCTTTTCGGGGCCGTGGTCATCGGCTTCCCGCTCCTGGACCTCCTGCGGTTCCACCTGCTGCTCGCGGGCGCCTCCTGGACCGCCGAGTACGGCGACCCCGAGGACCCGGCGGACCTCCCGCACCTCGAAGCCCTCTCCCCGTACCACGGCTTCCGCGCGGACCGGGCGTACCCGCCGATCCTCGTCATCACCGCGACCAGCGACGACCGCGTACACCCCGGGCACGCCCGCAAGGCGGCTGCCCGGCTGCGGGAACTCGGGCACCGGGTCCTCTTCCACGAGACCACCGCGGGCGGGCACGCCGGATCCACCGACAACGAACAGACCGCCCGGGTCGAAGCGCTGACCCACACGTTCCTGTGGCAGCACCTCGGGGGCGGGGCCTGACGGGGCCTGACCTGAGCCTGACCGGGGCCACCGAATCGGCGAATTGTGTGGGCCGATGGCCGGGCGCAAAGGTTAATACGTTTCCATCATGACAGGTCAGAGGCTGTTTTTGTAGGACGGAGGGCACATCCGATTTCCCTTGTTCAAGGCCCCGTTGAGATTTGAGAATCACCGTTATGAATTCCTCGGTGAACATCAATCACGACGCCGTACTCCGAGCCCGAGTGGCTCTTCTCGCATCGGGGACGCTGCCGGCCAAGGAGGAAGTCGCGGCCTACCGGGTGCTCGTCCACGTCAGTCCGCTCGCCTATCTGCCCCGACTCGTCGTGGCGCTCTGGGCCTACAGCCGTCAGGAGTTCTCGGACCAGCCCGAGAGGGTACTGGCCCTGCACGTCGAATCCGTCGTGGCGGCAAAGCAGTTGTACGCGATGGAACCGGAACGGGCCGGGCTGCTCGTCGAGTCGCTGATCGAGTACCGGAAGCAGTTGGTGCTCCTGGACCGCCCCGGGGAAGTCCGGGCGGTGGACGAGGAGATCGCCCTCGTCGCGCGGGCGGCGAGTCTCATGTGATCCGGTGATCCGGATCCGGTGGCGGTCCGAGCCCGTTGGCCGAATACGCGCCCTGGCCGGGGGCATCGCGTGGCGTGAGGATGCCCTCGGCCGGACGGGCGATCGGAAGGGCGGGGAGCCGATGGGGTCAGGGCACGAGGGGCTGCTGGGCAGGCGGGCCGGAGGGCTCGCGCGGGCAGCGGTCACACTGGCGCTGGCCTGCGCCGGGGTCGCGGTGGGACCAGTGGCGGCGGCGCGGGCGGCGGGGCCGGCACCTGCCGTATGCGGTGCGGATGACGGCGCGAAGGGGCTGGCGAGCCGGGCGGTGCCGGAGAGTCTGGTATCCGTGGACCGCGCCGACGGGCGCATCAGCCAGGTGCAGCTCTTCTACGACGCCACGGCCACGGGGGGCCTGCCCTTCGTCTGGCAGCGCGAGCAGGACGCGCCGGACACCGCGTACGGGCCGTGGCGGCGGGTGAGCGCGGTGCCGGTGGGTGAAGTGCCGGTGGGTGGGGCGCCCTCGCGTGACGTGCCGGTGGGTGAAGTGCTCGCGCGTGAGGAGACCGCAGGCGCGCGGCACCGTACCCTCGGCGCCGTCGAGAACGCGGCGGGCTCCCTGGAGGTGGGGTTCGCCGGCCGCGGCGCGTTCTGCCGTACGGTCCAGGGCGGCGGCACGGGCGGCGGCTGGAGCGTCCCGGCCGTGGGCCGGATCCAGCCGAATCCGGCGCAGCAGGTGCAGCAGGTGCAGCAGGTGGCCGCGGGAGCCGCGTCGAGTCCGCGGCTGGACGTCAGGCGGACCACCGGGCTGCTGGACGGGGACGTCGTCAAGTTCTCGATCGCGGGCGGCCCGGCCAAGGCGTACGTCTGGGTCAAGCAGTGCGCCCCCTCGACCACGGCAGCGACGGCGGCCACCTGTGACGATGCCACCGGCCGCCAGTTCCGGGTGTACCCGGACGGCACCTACGAGCTCTCGCCGAAGAAGCTGTACGCCCGGCTCGAGACACCGGCCGGGTCCTTCGACTGCCGGGCGGCCGCGGCGGGCCGGCCGTGCTCGCTGGCCCTCACCGACAACGACGGGGTCGTGCTCACCAGCGTCCCGCTGCGTTTCCGCCCGCACGGCGGCCCGGAGGCCCCGCCCACCCTGCGCGTGAGTCCGGACAGTGCGCTGGTGGACGGCCAGACGGTACGCGCGACGGGCGCGGGCTACGAGCCGCAGTACCACTCCCTGGTCATGGAGTGCGCCGCCGGCTCCACCGACACCCTCGGCTGCCGCCCCCGCAGCAGGCCGCCGGCGACCGATGACGGCGGACGGCTCGACGAGCAGGTCTTCCTGTCGGCGGCCTTCACCAGCATCGACGGCCGGGCCGTCGACTGCCGCGTGGCGGGCGGCTGCGAGCTGGTGGTGTTCGGCACCCGGGTCCGCGGCCCGGAGTGGGTCCGCCGGGCGCTGGAGTTCGCGCCGGCGGCCGGGTAGCCGGACAACCGGGTAGCAGGGCAGCAGGGCAGCAGGGTCAGGCGTCCAGGACGAGGTCGGCGGCCGGGACGGACTGGCAGGTCAGGCAGTTGTCCTCGGGGAGGTCCTCGGACGGGGTGACCAGGTGGGTGACGGCCCCGTCCAGGACCGGGAGGGCGCAGCTCTCGCACTGGCCGACCCGGCAGCCGCTGGGGAGTTCCACCTCGGCCTTCTCGGCGGCCGCCAGGAGGGTGCCGTCGCCCTTGCGCCAGGTGAGTTCCCTGCCGGAGCGGGCGAAGCGGACGGTGAACTCGGCGTCGTCGGGGACGGCGACCTCGCAGGTGGCCGCCTGGAACTTCTCGCTGAAGATCTCGAAGCGGGGTACCCCGCGTTCCTTCAGGGCGGTGGTGAGGGCGTCGATCATGGGCGGCGGGCCACAGAAGTAGAAGCGGGCGCGGCGCTCCACGAGCCCGGGGTCGATGTCGTCGACGGTGATGAATCCGGCCCGGTCGTAGTCCTGCCCGGCCAGGTCCGTCGGCAGTGGGTTCGCGTAGTGCGTGACGATGCGCAGGACGGGGATCCGCGCGGCGAGCTCGCGGATCCGGTCCCGGAAGGGGTGGTCGGCGGAGTTCGCGTTCCCGTAGTGCAGGACCACTTCCGGGACGGTTCCGCCGGTGGCCGCGAGGGTCTCCAGGTAGCTCATGAAGGGGGTGATCCCGATGCCGCCCGCCATCAGCACGACGGGGGCGTCGGTGTGGGTGGGGAGGGCGAACCCGCCGCCGGGGGTGGCCAGATGGAGCCGGTCGCCGACCTGCAGCCGCTGGTGGACGTACGTGGAGAAGGTTCCGTCGGGGACGTGGCGGACGGCGAGGTGGTACGCCCGGCGCTCCGGGTCGACGGCCGGTCCGGTCAGGGAGTAGCTGCGCCCGTCCGGCGCGTCCGTGACGGCGCCGGTCTCGTCCTCGGCGCGGACCGTCAGGTGCTGGCCGGGCCGGAAGTCGGGGAGGGATCCGCCGTCGGCGGGCACCAGGCGCAGGGTGCGCACGCCGTCGCCCTGGGGCTCGGCGGCGGTGACGGTGAAGGGGCGGGTGCCGGCCCAGGCGCCGTCCGTCGGCGCCGGGGTGATCTCGCACACCGAGGAGCGCAGCGGTACCGATCCGCTGACGGGGTCGGTGACGGTGTGGTCGATGAGGAGGTTGAAGTTGCTGCCCGCCCCGCTGACCGGGTCGGCGCCGGGCAGGGCCAGGTCGGGGGCGTCCTGCCACCAGCCGAACTCGGCCACCACGACGGCCGGATGGAGCGAGGCATCGAAGCGGGCCCGCATCCGGATGCTGCCGCGCGGGGTCGAGAGGTCGACCCACTGGCCCTCGGCGATGCCCCGGGCCCGGGCGGTCTCGGGGCTGATGTCCACGCCGGGTTCGGGTGAGCGGCGGCGCAGCGAGGTGATGCCGCGGTGCTGGCTGTGGACGAAGTAGCCGTTCTTCGCGCAGGAGAGCACCAGGGGGTGGTCCGGTCCCGGGGCGGCCGGTTCGCTGTGTTCGGGAACCGCCGGGTAGCCGTGCTCGGCCAGCCGCTCCGAGTACAGCTCGACGCGGCGGGTGGGAGTCGCGAAGCCCCGTACGGCCGCGTCGTTCCCGGTGGCTTGCGCGTACTTGCGGTGGCGGGCGGGCTGCGGGATCCGGATGCCGCCCTGTTCCTCGCGGAGCCGGTCGGTGGTCAGGCCCGTGGGTGCCAGCTGGTGGTTCCAGGCGGCTTCGATGTCCCCGTCGAAGAACTGCTCGCCGAATCCCAGGCGTTGGGCCAGGTCGAACACGATCTCCATGTCGGAGCGGGTGCCCTGCCGGGGCTCGACCATGCGGGGGCGCAGCTGCACGTGTTCGGCGGCGCGCTGGTCGACCTCGAAGCCGAAGCGCAGGGCTTCGTGTTCCCAGGCGCTGTTGACGGGCAGCACGATGTCGGCGGTGCTGCTGGTCGGGTTGTGGAACATGTCGATGTGGACCTGGAAGTCCAGGGCGGCCAGGGCGCGTGCGGTGTGGTCGGAACCGGGTTGTGAGACCACGAGGTTGGCGCCGAATCCGATCAACGCCCTTACCCGGTACGGGTCCGCGTGCTCGATCGCGCGCCGCAGGTCGCCGGTGTTGATCCAGCCCATGGCCTGCGGGCCCAGCGGGTGCTTGTCGAGTCCGAGGGCCTTGGCGCGCTGCCCGGGGTCGAACTGGCCGGGGTGGGAGGCGCCGTTGAAGGGCGGGCTGGTGAGCGGGACGTTGCCGCCGGGTGTGTCGTAGCTGCCGGTCAGCGCGTAGAGGGTGGACATGGCCCGGTCGATCTGGGTGGCGCCCGCGTGCTGGCCGACTCCGGTCCAGCCGTAGTACGCCACGCTGGAGGCTGCCGCGATCGTGTCGGCGAGGGCGCGGATCTCCCGTTCGGGGATCCAGGTGGTGCGGGCCGTGCGGTCGGCGGGCCAGGCCGCACAGGCGTCGGCGTAGTGCGCGAAGGCGGGGCGGCAGGCGACGCGCCCGTCCGGGGTGTCCACCTGGAACTCTCCGCGCAACGCGAACCGTTCGGGGTGCTCGGCCGCCCGCGCGGTGTCGTAGGGGGCGGGGGCGGCGGCGCTCTCGTCCCAGACGGCGAAGCCCTCGGCGTCCACGGCCGGGTCCAGTTCGGCGGCGCGCAGGAAGCGGCCGGTGTCCTCGCGGACGAGCAGTGGGCCGTTGGTCCAGGCCCGGACGAACTCCTCGTCGTACCGGCCCTGTTCGATGAGCAGGTTGGCCAGGCCCAGGGCAAGGGCGGCATCGGTTCCGGGGCGCACGCGGAGCCATTGGTCGGCGTCGAGGGCGCTGGTGGAGCGGCGGGGGTCGACGACGGCCAGCTTCATGCCGCGCGCATGGGCCCCGGCGATGGCGGCCGACTGCGCGAGCCAGGTCTTGGCGGGGTTGAAGCCCCACAGGACGGCCAGGTCTGCGTTGGCGTAGTCGGGTGGGGGCAGCGGGGCGCCGAAGGTGAAGACGTGGGCGCCGTCCTTGTGCCAGTTGCAGATCTCGGTGCTGTAGCAGGTGTTCGGGCTGCCGAAGTGGCGGATCAGGCGCTCGATCCACTCCAGGGAGTCGGCCAGTGCGGTGGCGGACGGCGAGGTCAGGGCGAAGGCGACGGCCTCGGGGCCGCTCTCGGCCGCGATCGAGGTCATCCGGGCGGCGATCTCGGCCATCGCCTCGTCCCAGCCGATCTCCTCCCAGCCGGGGTCCGGGTCCGTCTTGGGGCGGGTGCGGCGCAGCGGGGAGGTCAGTCGGCGGGTGCTGTGCGCGATCTCCGGGGCGGAGCGGCCCTTGGGGCACATCGCGGCGCCCGTCGGATGGTCGCCGTCGGGCCGTACGCCCGTGAGCCGGCCGTCCTCGATCGTGTACACCGCACCGCAGCGCGACTTGCAGAGCGTGCAGAAGCCACGCTTTCCCTCGATCATCCTGCGCACCCCTCGGGCTCGGGCTCCGCGGTTCCCGGTGAACCGGCGGCCGGTGTGTCCCGCGGATCCGGGGCGGGGAGCCCGGACGGGGACGGGAGACGGTGGGGGAACGCTCCGTCGCGTCCTCTCGCTCGGGTCCACTGGCCATCGAAACATCCCGGGTCCGGCGGCGGGGGCGGCGAAGGTCCCGACCTGGGGCGCCGTCCGCCCTCTCCGGGCCCGCCCTTTCCCGGCCCGGCCCCAGCCGGACCGCGTCGGGCTGTGCTCCGTACGAGTTCTCTTCGGTCCCCGTTCGGCCCCACCGGCCGAGCACATGATCATCAGTCTGCCCGGAAATCGTTTTGATGCTGTCATCCGGCCGTGGGCTATCTGGGAGGGCTGCGTGACGACGATGCCATCGACACACCGAGTACGACTGCGGAGACGGGGCAGGACCTGGAGCATGGCCGGGGTGGCGGCCGGGGCGCTGCTCGTGGTCGCCGCCGCGCCGCAGCCCGACGGCGGGAGCCGGGCGGACGCCGATCCCGCGGCTTCGGTGGAGCTGCTGGTCGGCCGGGTGCTGGACGAGGGTGCCCGGCGGTGTGCGGTGGAGACCATGCGTGCCGAGCTGTGCGGCGGGCTCGAACAGAAGCTGGTGCGGGCCACCGCGCGCGGGGCCGGTTCCGTGGTGCGCGATCCCTCTTCCCGGGGTGCGGCCCGAGCCGCCGCGCACACGGTCGTGCTGCCCACCGACGCCGCCGGCCCCCTCGACATCACCCTCGCCGGACCGGGTCTGCTCACGTACGTCACCGTCCACGACGGGCACGGGCGCTACGTGGGCGGTGCACTCGGCGCCCGGGGGCACCGCTGGTCCAACACCGAGCCGTTGCGGGCCGGCGAGACCTACACCGTCCGGGTCGGCGCCCAGGACCCGGCGGGTACGCCGGTGGGTGTGACCATGGCGTTCCGGACCGCTCCCCCGCCCGAGGACGGCAGGCTCACCGTCGAGTTCGGACCCAGGCCCGGTACGTACGGGGCGGGGCAGATCGTCACGGCCTCGCTCAGCCACCCGGTCCCCGCCTCCGACCCGGCCGCGCGGGCCAGGTTGGAGCGGGCCCTGCAGGTGACCTCGGAGCCGGCGGTCGAAGGGTCCTGGCACTGGGTCGACGAATCGACACTGCACTACCGGCCCCGTACGTACTGGCCCGCGCACGCCGTGGTGAACGCGGTCAGCGGGCTCGACGGGGTGGAGGTCGGCGAGCGGCAGTACGGCGGGCCCTCGGAGTCCCTGCGGTTCACCGTCGCGGACCGGATCGAGGCGATCACCGACGCCGCCGCCCACGAGATGACCGTACGGCGCAACGGCACGACCGTGCGGACGATCCCGGTGACCACCGGCAAGGCCGGATTCCTGACGCGCAGCGGCATCAAGGTCGTCCTGGGCAAGGAGCAGAAGGTCCGGATGCGCGGGGACACCGTGGGGATCAAGAAGGGCACGAGCGAGTTCTACGACCTGCCCGTCCTCTACGCGACCCGGGTGACCTGGAGCGGCGAGTACGTGCACGCCGCGCCCTGGTCGGTGGACGCGCAGGGCGAGGAGAACGTCAGCCACGGCTGTACGGGCATGAGCACGGCGGACGCGGCCTGGTTCTTCGACACCGTGCGGGAGGGCGACGTGGTGGAGGTGCGCAACAGCGGCGGCGAGCCGATGGCCCCCTTCGACAACGGCTTCGGCGACTGGAACCTGGACTGGGCGGCGTGGCAGGCGGGCAGCGCCCTGGGCGCCGCCGCGAAGTCCCCGCTCGCCGCGCACGCGGCGGCCGCCCCGGCGGGCTCCCCCGGTTCGGCCGTCCCGGCCGGCGCAACCGCACCGGGTACGTCGGGCGCATCGGGCACGCAGCTCGCGTCGGTGCACGGGCCGTCCCGGCTGCGGCCGCTGACCTGAGAGGGCACGCAATCACCTTGCCCCCGCCTGCTCTTCGCCGTGAAAGGGAGCCGATTCGTGTGGCAGCGGGGGCAGTCGATAGGGTGCACGATCAACCGCACCCGGTTCGACACGGGCTGGTCAGAGCTCTGCCGTAGTGCGCGGCACCTCAACGGCTGCCATGACGACACCTGCCTGCCCGGGACTTGGGGCGGTCTTCACGGCCGGGCGGACGGGACCCGGCCGACGGGGTCAGGAGAAACAAGTGGCACAGATCATCGCCGAGGTCTCAAGAACGTTCAACGAATTCCTGCTCCTGCCGAACCGAACCCGGACCGACTGCTCGTCCGCAACGGTCGACCTCTCCACGCCTCTGGTTCGGCACGTCGTGGGCGAGCGGTCGGCGATCGAACTCGGCTCCCCGTTCACCTCCGCGATCATGCAGGCCGTGAGCACGCCGGAACTCGCGATCGCCCTCGCCCGCAACGGCGGACTGAGCTTCCTGCACCACAACCAGTCGATCCACGACCAGGCCGCAGCCGTCCGTCAAGTGAAGAACTTCAAGGCCGGGTTCGTCACCAGCGACACCAACGTCCGCCCGGACGACAGCCTGAGCCACCTGGTCGCTGTCATGCGACGCACCGGTCACAGCACCGCCGCGGTCACCCACGACGGCACCGCCGCCGGCCGCCTGCTCGGCCTGGTGACCTCTCGCGACTTCCATCCCCAGCGCCACGACCTCGACGGGCCGGTGAGCGGTCGGATGACCGCCATCGCCGACCTACCGCACACGGGCGCCGACACCACGCTCTCCGAGGCCAACGCGCTGCTGTGGGACCAGCGGCTGGACTGCCTCCCGGTGCTGGACACCGAGGGTCATCTGCAATACCTGGTGTTCCGATCCGACTACGCGGACAACAAGCGCTTCCCGAACCAGGCCGTGGACAGCGCGAAGCGCCTGCGCGTGGGCGCGGGCATCAACACCCACGACTACCAGGAGCGCGTCCCCGCCCTGCTCGAGGCGGGCGCGGACGCACTGTGCTTCGACTCCTCCGACGGCTACAGCGACTGGCAGGCCCAGGCCCTGACCTGGGTGAAGAAGCACTACCCGGAGATCCCGGTCGGCGGCGGCAACGTGGTCGACGGCGAAGCGTTCACCTTCCTCGCCGAGGCCGGCGCGGACTTCGTCAAGGTGGGCGTGGGCGGCGGGTCCATCTGCATCACCCGCGACCAGAAGGGCATCGGCCGCGGCCAGGCCAGCGCCGTACTGGACGTGGCCGCGGCCCGGGACGCCTTCCGTGACCGCACCGGCGAGTACGTGCCGATCTGCTCCGACGGCGGACTGGTGCACGACTACCACGTGGCCCTGGCACTGGCGATGGGCGCCGACTTCGTCATGATGGGACGCTACTTCGCCCGCTTCGACCAGGCCGCCGGATCCAAGCTCCCCACCCGCGACGGCTTCGTGAAGGAGTACTGGGGCGAAGGCTCGAACCGGGCCCGCAACTGGCAGCGCTACGGCCAGGGCGGCCAGGGCCTGATCTTCGAGGAAGGCGTCGACGGCTACGTCCCCTACGCCGGCGACCTCAACGAGGGGCTTGCCCTGACCATCGCCAAACTCAGGACCACGATGGTGTCCTGTGGCTCCACCACTCTCGGGACGTTCCAGTCCACCGCCCGGCTGACCCTGGTCTCCGACCAGAGCTTCCAGGAGAGCCACGCCAACGTCACCCTGCGGGACACCCCGGCGACCATCGCCTGAGAGGCTGCAAAGAGCCAGGGACCACCGGCCGCAGGGGGATCCGGCCGGGACCGAGATGTGATCGCGGTCCCGGTCGCCGCTCCGGCCCGGTGGCCGACCGCCCGTACCGCCGACCGCTAGAACTGCCCGATTTCATCGGGCTCCGCGGAGGCCGCCGGCCCCGCACCTTCGTTTTCACAGCTTGAGTGCGGGGCCCTTTGGGGTGACGGCGTCAGGATGCGAGTACCGAGGGGGCCGCGGAGGCTCGTACGGCTTGGGCGGGCAGCCGTACGCCGCAGTCGATGCGCAACCCAGCTGTCAGCTCGTTGTCGGGGCCGATGGTGGCGGTGTCGCCGATCACTGTCGACTGGAGGGTGGTGCCGGCCCCCACAGCGGCGTTGGCCCCCACCACTGAGCCGCTGACCCGCGCCCGCTCGGCGATCCGGGCGGCGGGCAGGACGATGCTGCCGTCGACGATGGCGCCCGCCTCTACGACGGCGCCCTCGCAGACCACCGTTCCCCCGGTGAGGACGGCCTGCGGGTGCACAGTCGCCCCGGGCAGGACAATCGCTTCGCCGACCGGGCCGGGCAGCGCGGGCGAGGAGACCAGACCCCGGACGAGGTCGGCGGAACCGCGGACGTATGCCTGGGGGGTACCCAGGTCCAGCCAGTAGCTGCCGTCGACGAACCCGCGGACCAGGGCCCCGGAGTCGAGCAGACCGGGGAAAGTCTCCCGTTCCACGGACACCTCCCGGCCGACCGGGATGCTGTTGATGACGGAGCGAGTGAAGACGTAGCAGCCGGCGTTGATCTGGTCGGTGACGATCTCCGCCTTGGTCTGGGGCTTCTCCTTGAACGCCTGTACCCGGCCGTCTCCGTCCGTCGGCACCAGGCCGAAGGCGCGGGGGTCCAGAACCCGGGTCAGGTGCAGGGTCACGGCCGCCCCCGCCCGGGTATGGGCCTCGCGCAGGGCTGTCAGGTCCACGCCGGAGAGGATGTCGCCATTGAAGACGAAGACCGGGTCGTCCGGGCCGCAGGTGAGAAGAGAGGCGGCGTTGCGGATCGCCCCGCCTGTGCCGAGCGGCACCGGTTCGGTGGCGTACACCAGCTCCAAACCGAGCGTGGAGCCGTCGCCGTACTCCGCCTCGAAGAGCTCTGCGAGATAGGAGGTCGCCAGCACGAGCCGGGTGACCCCCGCCTCGGCGGCGCGCGCCAGTTGGTGGGTCAGGAAGGGAACGCCTGCCACCCTCAGGAGCGGTTTGGGCGTGTGGGTGGTCAGCGGCCGCAGCCGGGTCCCTTTGCCGCCCACGAGAAGGATCGCTTCGGTCATGAGTGACCCTTTCGATGTGTCTGTGTCGGTCACGGGGAGGGGGCGGTACCCGGACCGGCGTAGGAGGACCCGAAGCAGGAGCGGATGGCTGCTTCGGTAGCGGGCCGACCCGCGAAGTCAAGTCCGGAGGCCGTGTCGGTGGGGGCTGCCTTGGGGTCGGAGTCGAAGTAGATCGACCACCAGTACACGCCGGCCATCTTGCGCTGCTCGACCACCTTGCAGACGGCGGTGTACCAGTTGGCCTGCACGGCGGGGTTGGTCTTGCGCTTGGTGTAGAAGTCGCCGGGCAACTGGTAGGCGCCGTCCATCGCTGCGATGCCGGCCTCGGAAAGGATGATGCGCGGCAGCGGGCCCTTGGTCTTCTTGTCCAGCCAGGTGTTCCAGCCCGCCACGAGCTGGTCGACGCTCGCCTCGTCGGGCACCTTCACCGGGAAGTACGCATCGACACCGAGCCGGTTGATGGGTACGTCGATACGACCCCGGACGTAGTTGTCCCAGTTGGCGTCGTAGGCGACCTCGCCCTTGAAGAGCTTTTCCGCTGAGGCGATGAGGGGCTTCCAACCGGGGGCGCTCTCCATCGAGTTGAGCTCGGTTCCGACCACGAAGGTCGAGGCCTGCTCCTTCTGCGCGGCGTCAAGATACGGCGTCAGGAGCATCTCGTAGGAGGTGAACCAGGCCGTCTTGTCGGCGGGCTTGATGTTGCCGCGCCAGCCCTCCGGCGGGGTCAGGGCGGCCTCGTCCATGATCGGCCGGACGGTGGTGCGCAGTCCGGCGTCGTGGAAGACCCGCAGGACGATCGACAGGTGCTCGGGGGTGGGGGTGTTCTTGCCCGCCATGAGCTTCGTCGAGGTGCGTCCCTCGGTGTAGAAGGGGAAGGAGACGGCGGCGGAGTTGGCGTTGAGGCCTACGAGGTAGTCGGCCTGTTCGCGGGCCTTCTTCTCGATGTACTCGTCGCTGTGCTCCTTCTTGTCCTCCCAGAAGACCTGCACACCCCATTCGGGCATGCCGGGCTGCCATTGCTTGGAGACCTTGAGCGCAGCCTGGGGCTTGGCGTCCGGCTCCGGGCCCTTGGGGTCGGCGAGCACGGTGTTCCCGCTGCCCCGGCGCTCGCCCTTACCCGAGGCGGAGTCGCCCATGACGAGGAGAGGTTTGAGGGATCCGGACTCCCAGCGCAGCGGATGATTGCCGATCACCAGTGGCAGGGCTATGACCAGGGATGTCACCGTCACTGGGAGGACAGCCAGCAAGGGGACCTTGGAACGCTTGTTCTTTTTCATCAGGGGTGCTTCCGGTTACTCACGCGGGCTTGGCAATGACGACGAACTTGTTCTCCTCGCGCTTGATGAACTTGATCAGCCCGCGAAGGCCGCCGAGTCCCTCCATCACGGAGAACACCGGGATGAGTGCGAGCACTGCGAGCGGCTCCCACCAGCGGCGCTTGCCGTCAAGCGAGACCAAGGCGTTCAGCCGCAGCCCCTCCCAGTAGGTCCAGATGACGTACGCGAAGCTGAGCGACCACATCACGACCACGGACTGGGTCACCGGGGAGGTGTTGAAGTCGCCGATCAGCCAGGCCACGAGGAGGACGGTCGAGACGTGCTGGAGCGGCCCGAGTACCCAGCTGACCATGCAGAGCATGAGGAACCAGCGGTAACGGAATGGAACGGTGCGGTTGAAGCAGAGGGCGACCAGGCCCCAGGCCCACCGCTCGCGCTGCTTGATGAAGTCCCTGGAATTGGCAGGGGAGGCACCGTAGCATCGGCCGTTGAACCAGTCGCTGCGGCCGGGATACTTGCGGCAGAAGGTCAGCGCGAGCTGGGCGTCCTCGACGATGGCCTTGGGGCCGAAGTCCCAGCCGATGGTCGCTTCGATGGAGGCACGCAGCAGCAGCAGCTCGCCGTGGACGCCTGCGACCGGGGTGCCGAGGCCGGTGAAGGCCCGGAAGCGGGCGATGTCGTCAGCGGGCCGGACGGCGTCGGCGAGCCAGGTGAACATGTTCACCGCGTTCTCGCGCGGGTAGGCCAGGATTCCCTGGGCCATGTGCTTGGCTTCGTCGCCGGCCCGGCGCTGACGGTTGATGAACTGAGCGGCGGCGGCGGCCGTGTCCGGGCCGACGCCGGTGTCGTCGTCCATGTGCAGGACCCAGACGTCGTCGAGGGCCTCGCCCTCTTCGATCCGCAGCTCGTGCGCGTAGTGGTTTGCCCGTGCCTTGAACCGGGTGCCGTTGGCGGTCTCATAGGCCTTGGGGACCGTCACAACGCGGATCAGCGGGCTGGTGTCCGCCAGCGCGTCGATCCTGGCGGCTGCCTCACAGCCCTCCTCGGTGAGCACGTCGACTCGTATGTGTGGGAAGAACGCCGGAAGGTGCTCGACATAGCTGAGCACCGACCGTTCCAGGGCCGGGTAGGTGTCGTGTCGGCCGATCGTCGGCACCAGCACGATGAGGACATCCTCCTCGACCGGGGCGGCCGGAGTCATTTCGTGTGCACGTCGTAGCCGGCGCCGGATGAGCAGCACGCCCTGGAAGCCGACCATGACGCCGATGGCGGGCAGCGACCAGATCACCGAGAGCGCCCACCCGAGCGGGCTGGGGTTCGGCTGGTAGACCCAGAGACCGAAGCTGAGGAGACCCACGAACGGCAGCAGGAAAGCCATGATGCTCGGCTTCCAGTCCGCGTGCCGTTTCACGATCTTGGCGTCCCGCCGGGTGCCGGTGCTGGAGGTCTGAAGGGCCGATGAAGACATGAGAAGTGGTCAGGCTCTCTGGGTCGTTGAAGGTTGGCCGCAGCGACAACACGGTGATCGTTCACCGGGCGCGACGCGGCTCTACTGCTGGGGCGGCTGGGGCTGATAGCCCTGCGGCGGGAAACCGTGCGGGGCCTGCTGCGGGTAGCCGTATCCCTGCTGGTGCGGCTGAGGCTGTGCGTACGGGTTCGCCGGGTACGGCTGCTGCTGGGGGGCAGCGTACGGCTGCTGGACGGGCGCCTGCTGCTGCTGGGGGGCAGCGTACGGCTGCTGGACGGGCGCCTGCTGCTGGTTGGCCTGCCGGACAGCCTGGGCTTGCTGGGTCCAGGGGTTGACCGGAGGCTGCCAGGGCTCGTAGACGGTGAAGTTCCGCAGGAGCAGGATGATCAGAGCGGCCGTCACCACGAAGCCGAGGCCGAACGTGGCGAGCTTGAGGATGCCCTGAGTGGTGGAGGTGAACCAGTCGTTCTGCTTCTCATCGAAGAGTGCGCCGGTCAAGCTGCGCAGACGGTTGTACCCCTCGATGGCGGCACCGCCGATGACGATGCCGCGGCCCAGGGTGTTGCCGCGCAGAACCAGTACACCGCCGGCCGTATAGACAAGGGCCCAGTTCAGGTTGAAGGTTTCAGAGGCTCCGGAGCCGTCACCGACGCCGTAGTAGACGAGCCCCTGCATGAACTCACCGAAGCCGACCTGCCAGAAACAGTTGTAGATGGCCCACAGCAGCAGGACTATCGCCCACCCGAATGCGACATATGCGGCAATACGATGAGCTCTTGGCGTCTCGTCGGTCAACTTCCCCCACCCTCCTTTTAAATTCCCCAATTAGCGCCCGGGCCAGCTGATCACGACTGGTCAGACTCATTCAGCATTTCAGATCTTCATAAAGAAAATGTTACGGAAGGCCCAAGTCTGGAGGCTAGTTGTGTGAGCTTCCTTGCAATCCGGCCCAATCCACCCCAGGGGCCCGCTGGACCGGCCCGCCCGTGAGCACCCGCACATCGTCGTACGTCATCTTCACGTCGACCTCGGAGTTCCTGGCCGTCAGCCCGTCGCCCCAGACCGTCCACAGCACCCAGGGGGCCTGCGTCAGCGTTTCGCGCTGGGCCATGTTGACCGGTACGTGAAACGACTCCGCGATGATGCGAGGCTTGCCGTAACCCTCCAGGTCGCGATGCCACTTCACGGTCCAGGGGCCCTTGCCGAACGGCTGCTGCGGGGATCCGCTGTAGTCGTCGACCCCGACCACATCGACGTATTCCGCGCCAGGATAGAAGTCCCACGGGTCACTTCCATGCACACCGTCCCAAGCGGAGGGTGCCCACACGAAGATGAGATGGTGCAGCCCCCGGGACCCCACCAAGTAGTCGTAGAGAGTGCGCCAGAGAGCCTTGTACTGCTCGGGTTCAAGACCGGACCACCAGAATCCGCGCTCCTCCCCCAGGGCATTCATCTCGTGGTACGGGCGCAGGAGGACCGGCACTCCGAACCGCGCCAGATATCCCAGATGGTCTGCCAGGAACGAGAGGTCGAGCAGTAGCGCCCGGTGTTCGTCGGTACCCGCTTTGAGGATCCGGTCGATCCACTTCGGGTCCTTGGCGGCCGGCGAGTTGCGGCGCATCGTCTGCTCGAAGCTCTTCACCGGGCTGCCCGGCCAGGGCTGATGGAACGACATGCCGACGAAGCCCGCAGGCTTGCCCCCGTTGCCGGGCAGCGCGGCCTTTGTCCCGTTCCACAGCTGCTCGGTCCCGCCGGGGTTGTACGAACCGTCGGCTGCCCTGGGCAGGCCGCGCCACACGCCCAGGGCGAGGTCCACGGCGTCGTTGGTGTAAGTCCAGTGCTCACGGCGGGCGGGCCAGGCTGCCCGCGAGTAGTCCCGCGGCTCTCCCACACCCCAGCCCTCCTCCTGGTAGCCGGGGCCGAGGTCCACTTCCAGGAACGCGGGCAGCTTCCCCGAGATGTCCTGGGGCTTGCGGTAGTAGTAGCCCGCCACCTTGAGTCCCGGGTGGTCGCCGTACTGGGCGTTGTAGAGCTCGTTGTGCAGCTCGACATGCTGTCCGATGAGCGTCCCGCGGCTCCGGCCGGCCCGCGCGTCCGCTTCCAGCCCGGCGAGCAGACCGTAAACAGCCCGCGCCGTCGGGGTGGCCAGCGGATCCCGCTTGACCAGGTCCGTCTGCAGCCCTGAGCCGGACGGCCCGCGGGAGGTTCCCATCAGGCTGGCCCCCAACGCGCCGCCGACTACCGTCACGGCCGCACCGGCTAGCACGCTGCGGCGCCTCAGATGCCGATAAATCATTGCCTCCCCCCCCTCCTGGATACCGAAAGACCACGTCGAACGTGCACTCAGACGACTGGTATCCGGCAATGGATGCACGTTTCCTGTGTCGACTGGATCACATCTGCTGTGGGGCCCACCTGGCGGCCCTCATGACAACGGCCCGCGCTCATGCCCGGCGGCCGCTTCCGACACCAATATCATGAACATCGGCCGGGCGTTCGTCCCGTCCAGCGCGCCCACTCGATGCCCTCGTCGGACCGCGCGCAGCCCACCGTCAGGCGGTCACCGCGTCCGTCTTGGCGTGCGGGATCGCGATCGGCTCCCCGAGAACCCGGAGCTGCTGAAGGTGGTCGTCTTCGCACCCAGCGACCCCGGAGTGATGCGCCCCGAGGGCAACGGCGAAGAGGTCTACGAGACCCCCATCGACGAATTCCGCCTCTCCCGCTTCGTCCTGGCCCCCGGCGGCGCCCCCCGGGTGCTCCCCGACACCGCCCCGCAGATCCTTCTGTGCACGGCAGGCTCCCCGAAGGCCACCTCCCCGGTCTCCGGGGAACTGGCACTGGCCCCGGGGGAGTCGGTGTTCGTACCGGCGGGCGAAAAGGTTGAACTGTCCCAAACCGGCACCGTCTTCCGTGCCACGGTGGTGGTCTGACGTACCGTCCCTCGAGGCGGCTGTGAGAATCTGCGGCCGTAGCGCGACGTCCCTGGCGTTCGGCCTACGCCCACACGGCTCTCCGATCCGGGAAGGGCTGATAAGGCCGTCCAGCGGGCCGCCCACCAGTTCGACGTGGGTGCGGCCGAGGCTAGGGAGCAGGCGGGGGAAACAACGGCATCGCCTGGGTGCCCTCAGCCTCGGTCGTCGGCGTGCAGGTGACAGTCGTGCTCACCCATGCCCTCCATCGTCCTCCGCATCGGGCGGAGGGCGAACAGTGCGCAGGGAAGCGCGGGCGCGAGCTCCGCCTCCCAAGGCGTCCGCGTCGCCCATCGCATCCTCGCCATGGACGCCGCGATCTGGCGCAACCACAAGACCGGCGCCCCGACCATGCGGTCGCCGGTCGCATTCGATCACTGAACACATCGGACTTATTCGTCTAGTGTGGCCCATGCAGCTGGTTCGCCCCCGCCCTCCAGGCGGGAGGCGTCGTAAGAGGGAACCCGGTGGGAATCCGGGACTGCCCCGCAGCGGTGAGTGGGAACGACCGCCGTCACACGCACTGGATCCGGACGGATCTGGGAAGCGACGGCCAGTAGGTGTCAGCCCTGGGGGCAGGCGCGCCCGCGAGTCCGAAGACCTGCCCGTTGCCCGCCGTGAGGACGACCGTCCTCGCGCGGAGATTCCGGTGACCTCTCGGGCGGGTCGGCGTCATTTCTGCCATCCCTTCGCGTCCGCGTGCCCTGTCGGGTCCACCGGGGTCCGTCCTAGGACACACTCGCGAAGGAGAGTTCTGTGACCACCTCGAACAACGCGGCCGCCGACGTGCACGCCACCGTGTACGGCTATCCCCGCCAGGGCCCGAACCGGGAACTGAAGAAGGCCGTAGAGGGCTACTGGAAGGGCCGCGTCGCCGCCGACGCGCTGCGGGAGACCGCCGCGGAGCTGCGCCGGGAGGTCTGGCGGCAGCTGGCCGACGCCGGTATCGACGAGGTTCCGACGGGTGACTTCTCGTACTACGACCACGTGCTGGACACCAGCGTGATGGTCGGCGCCGTGCCCGCCCGGCACCGCGCCGCCGTGGCGGCCGACGCGCTCGACGGCTATTTCGCGATGGCCCGCGGCACGCAGGACGTGGCGCCGCTGGAGATGACCAAGTGGTTCGACACGAACTACCACTACCTCGTGCCCGAGTTGGGGCCCGATACGGTGTTCACCGCCGACCCCGCCAAGCAGGTCTCGGAGCTCGGGGAAGCCCTCGCGCTCGGGCACCGCGCCCGGCCCGTGCTGGTGGGCCCGGTGACCTATCTGCTGCTGGCCAAGCCCGCGCCGGGCGTCGCGGACGGCTTCGAGCCGCTGACCCTGCTCGACCGGCTGCTGCCCGTCTACGCCGAGGTGCTGGCAGCGCTCCGCGCCGCCGGGGCCGAGTGGGTGCAGCTCGACGAGCCCGCCCTGGTGCAGGACCGCACCCCGGCCGAACTGAACGCCGCCGCCCGTACCTACCGCGAGCTGGGCGCGCTCACCGAACGGCCCAAGCTGCTCGTCGCCTCCTACTTCGACCGGCTCGGAGAGGCCCTCCCGGTCCTCGCGAAGGCCCCCGTCGAAGGGCTCGCCCTCGACTTCACCGGGGCCGCCGCCGGGAACCTCGCGGATCTGGCGGCGGTGGGCGGGCTGCCGGGCAAGCGGCTGGTCGCCGGCGTGGTCAACGGCCGCAACATCTGGATCAACGACCACCAGAAGTCGCTGGCCACCCTCGGGACGCTGCTGGGTCTCGCCGGGCGCGTGGACGTCGCCGCGTCCTGCTCCCTGCTGCACGTTCCGCTGGACGCCGCCGCCGAGCGGGACACCGACCCGCAGATCCGGCGCTGGCTGGCCTTCGCCCGGCAGAAGACCGCCGAGATCACCACCCTGGCCCGCGGGCTCGCCCAGGGCACCGGTGCCATCCAGGCCGAACTCGCCGCCAACCGGGCCGATCTGGCCTCCCGGGCCAACTCCCCGCTCACCCACGACCCGGCGGTACGGGCCCGCGCGGCGGCCGTCACCGAAGCCGACACCCGGCGCTCCCCGTCCTACGCCGAGCGCGTGCCGGCCCAGCGCGCCCGGCTGGGGCTCCCGCTGCTGCCCACCACGACGATCGGCTCCTTCCCGCAGACGGGCGAACTGCGCACGGCCCGCGCCGACCTGCGCGCCGGGGTCATCGACGCGGACGGCTACGAGGAGCGGATCAAGGACGAGATCCGCGAGGTGATCGCCTTCCAGGAGAAGGCGGGCATCGACGTCCTGGTGCACGGCGAACCCGAACGGAGCGACATGGTGCAGTACTTCGCCGAGCAGCTGACCGGCTACCTCGCCACCCGGCACGGCTGGGTCCAGTCGTACGGCACCCGCTACGTCCGCCCGCCGGTGCTCGCCGGGGACATCTCCCGGCCGGATCCGATGACCGTGCGCTGGACCTCGTACGCCCAGGCGCAGACGGCCAAGCCCGTCAAGGGCATGCTGACCGGCCCGGTCACGATGCTCGCCTGGTCCTTCGTACGCGATGACCAGCCCCTCGGGGACACCGCCCGGCAGGTGGCCCTCGCCCTGCGCGACGAGGTGAACGACCTTGAGGCGGCGGGGACTTCGGTGATCCAGGTGGACGAGCCCGCGCTGCGCGAGACACTGCCGCTGCGCGCGGCCGGACACCGCGCCTATCTGGCGTGGGCCACCGAGTCCTTCCGGCTGACGGTCTCCGGGGTCCGGCCGGACACGCAGATCCATACGCACATGTGCTACGCCGAGTTCGGCGACATCATCCGGGCCATCGACGATCTCGACGCCGACGTCATCAGCCTGGAGGCGGCCCGCTCGCACATGCAGGTCGCCGGTGAACTGGCCACCGCCGGATATCCGCGGGAGGTGGGTCCCGGCGTCTGGGACATCCACTCGCCCCGGATCCCGTCGGCCGAGGAGGCCGCGGCCCTGCTGCGCAAGGGGCTGGCCGCGATCCCGGCCGAGCGGCTGTGGGTCAACCCGGACTGCGGCCTCAAGACCCGCGGTTGGCCCGAGACCCGTGCCTCCTTGGCACACCTGGTCGCGGCGGCCCGTACCGTGCGCGAGGAACTCCCGCGCCCCTGACGGGAATCGCCCGGGGCGAATCGCCCGGCCCTCACCGCTGGCGGCTCCGGCGGACCGCGTCGTAGGCGGTGAGGGCGGCCGCCAGCCGGCCGGCCTCGGTGGGGTCGGTGGCGTCGTGGCCGGTCAGGAGCCGGATCCGGCCCAACCGGTAGGTCAGGGTGTTGCGGTGGACGGTGAGGGCCTCGGCGGCCTCGGCGCGCCGGTACCCGGCGGCGATGAACTCCCGCAGGGTGGCGATGAGATGGGGCTGCCCGTCGAGGGGAGCGAGGGTGCGGGCCAGGGCCTCGCGGGCGGGTCCCGGCTGGACGAGCTGGTACTCGACCGCGAGGTCGGCCAGCCGGTAGATCCCCGGAGCCCGCCCCAGGTCCTCGGCCAGGGAGAGGACTTCGGAGGCTTCGAGCTGCGCCTGCGGGATCGCGGCGTGGTCCTCGGCGGTGGCTGCGGCCGCCGTGCAGCGCAGGGCCGCCGCCGCGTCGAGGCGGGCGAGCAGCCGCCGGGTCCCACCGTCCTGCCCCTCGGGGACGAGCAGGACTCCGCCGTCGCCCTTGAAGGTGGCCAGCACCTCGGGGTTGCGGTCCAGTTCGGAGCGGACGGCGCGCAGGATGCGGGTGGTGGCGCCGCCGGTCGGGTCGGGGAGCCGCAGCACCACCACCTCGTACCGCTCGGCGAGGACGCGGCCGTACCGCTCCGCCGCGCGCCGTGCGGGGCGGCCGGCGAGCAGCACTCCGGCGAGGTTGCGGCCGTGCTCGCGCTGTTCCCAGTCGAGGTCGGCCTGTTCCCTGAGGTAGGCCTCGGCCACCTTGGGCATGACCTCGCCGAGGAATGCCAGCAGGCCGGTGACCAGGGCGTACGGGTCCGCGGCGGGCTCGGGTCCGGCCATCGCGAGCTCCCAGGCCTGGCGGGCGCCGAGCGGGTAGACCCGTAGCACCGCTTCCAGGGGGACTCCGTCCCTGGCCCGTTCGGCCCCCCAGGCCACGGGCGCCGCGAGTTCGTGCTCGGCGGGCGGGCGGCCTTCGGCGAGGGTGGTGAGGAACAGCTCCAGTACGGCTTCGGTGTTCGCGACGAGATCGCCGCCGAGGACGCTGTCGGGGAGCAGCCGGTAGGCGGGGATCTCCTCGGTCAGGCGGGCCACGGTCGCGGCGGCCAGTTCGGGGATCCGGGGCATCAGGGAGGCGGCGAACCCGGGTGCGTGCTCGGTGTCGTCCATTCCCGCATTGTCACCGTGCACAAACGCGGGAGGAAGCATTCTGCGCGTACCGCCAGGGGACACGGGCGGTGCGCCGGAGCATTCTGTGCAGTCCGACCAGAACCCCACCCCCGTCAGGAGATGTCGCATGCCAACCAGCACCCGCGCGTCCCGCACCCGCAGATGGCTCGCCAGGGCCGGTCTCCCGCTGGCCCTGCTCCTCGGCGCCGCCTTCCCGGCGCACGCCGCGGCCGAGGGCGGATCGGGCGGGATCAACGACTTCTCCTGCCGGCCGAGCTCCGCGCACCCCGAGCCGGTGGTCCTGCTGCACGGCACCTTCGCCACCTGGTACGAGGACCTCAACTACCTCCAGGCCGACCTGGCCGCGCGCGGCTACTGCACCTTCGCCCTGACCTACGGCGCCTACGAGGGCTTCCCGCTGGTCGGCGGCCTGAAGCCGGTGGCCGTCTCCAACGTGGAGATCAAGGAGTACGTGGAGAAGGTGCGCGCGGCCACCGGCGCCGCGCAGGTCTCCGTGGTCGGCCACTCCGAGGGCGGGCTCCAGTCGCTGTACCTCGCGAAGATGCAGGGCATCCAGCCGCACATCAAGGCGGTCGTGGCCATCGCGCCGCCGACGCACGGCACCGATGCCTCCCGGCTCGTGGACCTGGGCGACAAGGTCCTCGGCCGGGGCACCCTGGACGGGATCGCGGCCACCCTCGGATTCCCCGTGCTGTCCGACGAGTTCCCCGGGGGCGCCGCCATCAACGCGCTGAACGACGGTCCGGTGGCCCAGCCCGGGATCTCGTACACCATCATCTCCTCGCGCTACGACGAGCTGGTGACCCCGACGGAGACGGCCTTCGTGCGCGAGCCGGGGGTCAGGAACCAGTACGTGCAGGACTTCTGTCCCCTCGACCCGGTGGGCCACATCGGCGAGGCCTACGACCTCAACGTCTGGCACATGGTGCGCAACGCGCTGGACCCGCGCCGCGCCACCCCGATCCTGGTGTGCGCGGTCGGCTCGCCCGGCTGAGCCGACCGGCCGCGGGCTACGGAAGCGGCGCGCCCCGGGCCGTCAGCCACAGGGAGTACCACTCCTCGTGGCTGAGGTCGGGGGCGCGCAGCGCCGCGTCGCGGCAGGCCCGGATGCGCTCCGGGCGGCCGGTGCCCAGGATGGGGGCGATCCGGGCCGGGTGGCGTTGCAGCCACCACAGCAGGATGGTCTCCGGTGTGGTGTCCTTCGCCTTGGCGAGGGTGCGCAGGAGCTCGGCGGTCGCGTGCTCGGCCGCGGTCTCCTGCCGTCCGGTGAACCGGCCCTGGGCGAGGGCGCCCCAGGCCTGGATGCGGACCCCGTTGGCCACGCAGTACTCGACGGTTCCGGCCGGGAAGCCGACGGCCGCCGAGGCCGGGGTGTTGACGAGGACCCCGTCCTCCAGCCAGTCCCGCCGGTCCAGGCTCATCTCCAGCTGGTTGGCGACCAGGGGGAAGTCCAGGTGGCTCTGGAGCCGCGCGGTCTGCGCGGCGTTCATGTTGGAGACGCCGAACTCCCTGACGAGGCCCTGCCGTCGCAGTGAGGTGAGGGCCTCGGCGGTCTCCCGCGGGTCGGCCAGGGGGTCGGGCCGGTGCAGGAGCAGGACGTCGATGACGTCAGTGCGCAGCCGGGTGAGGCTCTCCTCGACGTGGCGGGTGACGGTGGCCCCGCGCAGGTCGTAGATGCCGGGCCGGTCGCCTTCGGCGAGGCGGATCCCGCACTTGGTCTGGAGCGTGATGCGTGTCCGCAGACCGGGGGCGCGGGCCAGCACCTCGCCGAAGACCGCTTCGGCCTTGCCGTGCCGGTAGATGTCGGCGTGGTCGAACATGGTGATGCCGCTGTCGAGGGCCGCTTCCACCGCCGCCTCGGCGGCGTCGATGTCGGCGGCCCCGTACGGGCTGCGGTCCCAACTGCCGCCCAGCGCCATGCAGCCGTAGAGCAGTCGGGTGTTGCCCGTCCCTGTCGCGGATTCGGTGATCGCAGCCATGCGCTCACCCTACGAGGCGGACGCCCTCCACAGCACCTGCTCTCCGTCCAGGATCACGAGCTCTCCGGTGGGGCGCAGCAGCAGCCTCGCCCCCTGGTGGCCGGCGGTCGCGCTGGACCAGGCCGGGCGGCCGTCGGAGGTCCGCACCACCAGTTCGCCTCCGGAGGTCAGGACAGCGTCGTGGCCGGAGCCGCCGGTGTCGGAGTGCCACAGGCGGCGGCCCTGGGCGTCCAGGAGCGCGAGGTCGCCGGTGGTGTCGAGGGTCAGGCGGACCTTGCCCGCGTCGAGGACGTCGCCGGGCCGCAGGACGGAACCGGTGTGGAACTCGATGGAGTCGTCGAGCTGCCCGCCGGCCAGGGAGCGCAGGACCGACAGCGAGGGGCTGAAGGCGTAGACGGAGCCCTCGGTGCGCACGAACCTGCTGAAGTAGAGGGTGTCGGCGCGACTCCCGCTCGCCGACTGCGTTTCGAAGGCCAGCGGGGAGTCCGGGCCGAGCACCGGGTCGCAGCCGGTACGGGGGTTGCGGCCGGCCGGGAAGTCCGGCTCGTTCACCCACTTGCGCGCCACGAGCTCGAACTGCCCCACCAGGTCGGCCTGGTGGCAGACGAACAGCAGGCCGCGCGAGGCCTCCGGACCGTGTTCGTCGCCCAGTTCCGGCTTGTAGACGGGGCCGTACGGGATTCCGCGCCGCATCAGCCGGCGTCCGTCGAGCTCTGCCGGGGCCAGCGGAGGCCGGCCCGGGGTGAGGACGAGGCCGCCGCGCGGGTTGCCCTTGCGGATGTGCGCGAAGAGCGGCATCCCCCAGCCGTTCGGGTCCGCTCCGTAGTCGAGCTTGGCATCGGGATCCACCCCGGCCTCGCGCGGCTGCTGCGCGGCGGGACAGACGGCGACGGGCATGCCGTTCGGCCAGCGGCCCATCAGGCGGGCCCCCAGCCACTCCTTGCCCGCGTCGGCGGGAGCCGAACCGGCCTTCTGGAGCTCGGCGAGGCGCAGGGCGACCTGCGTCCACCAGCCGGGCACGTCCTGCGCGAGGCGGCGTACCACCTGGAAGGCTCCGCCGGTGGCCCAGGCGGGCAGGCCGTTGGGACGCTGCCCGACCCGCTCGGGGCCCACCAGGAACTCTCCGGCCGGGATCAGCCGGGTGCCGGGCTTGCCGAGCACGGTGGTGCCGGTGGCAGGGTCGGGCTCGTCGAAGCCCCGTACGCCGGGCTGGCTGATGCAGTCGGCGAAGCCGAAGTGCTCGTGTCCGCGCAGTTCGTCGGGGAGGGTGGCCCCGTCCTGCTGGAAGAGGACCCTGGCTCCGGCCACGCCCGCGCCCGCGTGCTGTTCGGCCACGGCTTCGGCGAGCCGGTCGGGGTTGTCGGCGGCCAGGGTGAGCACCGCGTGCACGGCGAGGCCGGGCTGCTCGGCGCCGAACAGCCAGGAATCCGGGGCGCTGGGGCCGGTGTCGCCGAGCAGCTGCGCACGGGCGGCGGCGCCCTGGGTGAAGGCCTCGGCGCTGGATCCGGGCGGGGCGGCGGGGAAGGGCTCCTTGCCCGCGAACAGGCGCAGTCCCGGATGGGTGAGGCTCAGCCCGGTCCACAGTCCGGACATGGAGGCGGGGTCGATGCCTCCGCTGCGCCTGCGGGCCCGGCTGAAGGCCTGGTTGAAGCGGGCCACTTCCTCGGTCGTGGAGATGGAGGGCAGCAGCCGACGGAGCCACTGGCGGGCCGTGACGGCGTTGCCGAAGTGGAGGAAGAGCAGGCAGGCGTGGTCCTTGCGGAATCCGGCCAGGATGTCGCCCTGGCTGTCGCGGTCGGCGCGCAGCGGCAGCGCGGCCCCGGCGGCTGCGGCCCTCCCGGCCGTGGCCGGCCCGGCCGGCTGCGCGGGCTCCGCGGCCCAGGCTGTCCGGGTGAGTCCGGGGACGGCCGCGGAGGCGATGCCGACGGCGGCGAAGGCCGCCGCTTGGACCACGGTCCGGCGGGCGGGTCCGGCGTGGGGGCAGCCCGGGGGCGGCGGCGAAGCGGGGACCATCGGCTTGCTCCAAGGGTTCGGGGCGAGGGGCGGAGGGGCGAGGGGTCGGAGGGGCGAGGGGTCGGAGGACAGGACCGGTTCAGCGCGGCGGCGCGGCGGGGCTGTCCGCGCGCGGCGCTCGACGCGCAACTGCGGGTGCCACCGGCTGGCGTTGACCGTGTGCGCGGCGGTGGTCGGGGCCGGCGGCACGGCCCGCTCCACCCGGCCGGGGGTGCCTGTGGTGATGCCGAAGCGGCTGTTGCGGCCGAGCGTGCCTGCGCGCACCGATGACGGCGATGACGGCGACAACAGCCATGGGGTCGAGGACTCCTCGGTGCAGGGGCCGGCGAGCAGCACGCGCTGCCAGTGATCAACACCCTCGGTGATCAACGCCGCCCGCGCGCGCCGGGGGCACCGATGGGGTGACGGGGCCAGGTCGTCTCTTTCGGATCTTGTCGGTCAGGTCCGCGTGGTCCGGTGCCGTGCCGGGCGGCGCGGGCCCGGCAAGATCCGAAAGAGACGGCCCAGCCGGGCTCCGCTCACGCCCCGACACCCGTCGCCCGGCGGCCGGCCGGGGCGGGCCGCGTGTGAGCATGTCCGCATGGCTGCTGCTGACTACGACGGACTGCTCGACGACGAGGGGGTGCTGCTCCTCGGGAAGCTGCTCCGCGTCACCCATCTGGTCAACAGCCGGGCCCATGCCGACATCGCGGAGGCCACCGGGCTCGGCGGCGACCGGTTCGAGGTGCTGCTGCGGCTGGCCCGGCATCCGGGGCGGACGGCGCGGATCAATGTGCTGGCGGGCGAGATGTCCTTCTCTTCGGGAGGGTTCACCCGGTTCGTCGACCGGATGGAGCGCGACGGCCTGCTCTCCCGCTCGCCCGATCCCGACGACCGGCGGGCTGTACGGGTGACGGTCACCGAGCGCGGCCACGCGTTGCTGGGGGCGGGTCTCGCGGCGCACGCCCCCGGGCTGCGCACGAACCTTCTGGATCCCCTCTCCGTGGAGGAGCGGCGGATGCTGCACGGCGTACTGGACCGGCTGGACGGGCTCAACGCGGTGCCCTGCCCCTGATCCGGGGCAGCAGGGCCTCGCCCTGCACGACCTGGGGCCGTACGGCCCGGCCGCTCGTGACCTTGGGCCCCGGGGCCGGGCCCGGGGCCCCCGGTAGCTTTGTCTGCACCGGCAGATACTTCTGCGGCAGACACCCTCCGGGAGAACGACAGATGCACCCCCTCAGCCTCGACGGCGCCGCCCAGGACCTCCTCTTCCGCGAGGCCCGCACCGCCAACACCTTCACCGACGAGCCGGTGAGCACCGAGCAGCTCGCGGCGGTCCACGACCTCGTCAAGTACGCGCCCACCGCCATGAACCAGCAGCCGCTGCGCATCCTCGCCCTGTCCTGCGGCGAGGCCCGCTCGCGCCTGGTGCCGCTGATGAACGAGGGAAACCGGAAGAAGACCGAGAGCGCGCCGCTGACCGTGGTGCTGGCCGCCGACACCGGCTTCCACGAGCACCTGCCGGTGCTCTTCGCGCACTTCCCCGGCGCCAAGGACCTGTTCGGCTCGGACGACGCGATGCGCGCCGAGTCCGCGCGCACCAACGCGCTGATCCAGGTGGGCTACACGATCCTCGGCATCCGCGCCGCCGGTCTGGCCGCGGGCCCGATGACCGGCTTCGACGCGGCCGCGGTGGACGCGGAGTTCTTCCCCGACGGGCGCTGCCGGTCCCTCGTCGTGGTCAACATCGGCCACCCGGCCCCCGATGCCTGGCGCGACCGGCTGCCGCGGCTCACCGCCGAGCAGGTCATCACCGTCCTGTAGGCGGCCCGTCGAGCGCGCGGCGGTACTGAATCGCGGGACGACCGTTCAGGACGGTGTCCCCCACCACCGTGAAGCCGGTCCGGCGCAGGACCGCCGCGGAGGCCGCGTTGTCGAGGGTGGTGGCTGCCGTGAGGGTGTGCAGCCCGTATTCCGAGGCGGCGAGACGGCACACTTCCCCGACGGCGGCCGTGGCCGCGCCCCGGCCCGCCGCGCGTTCGCCGATGCGGTAGCCGAGATCGGCGGTGCCGTCCTCGGCGTCCACCAGGTTGATGCGGCCGGCCAGCTCCCCGGCCTCGTCCACCACGAGGTGGAAATGGCAGGTTCCTGCGGCCTGTTCGGCGAGCAGTGCGAGGTGGCGGGCGGGGAATTCGGCGAAGTACGCGTCCCCGCGGTCCGGTACGGACCGCGCGAAGTACTCCCGGTTCTCCCGCTCGAAGGCCAGCAGGGCGGTCTCGTGGTCGGCCCGCAGGCGCTCGAGTCGCAGCATGTCGCCGAGGATATACACGCAGACCGGAGCGGCCCGAGGGGATTTCCGGGGCGTCGCGCGGGGAACACCGTCGCGGGGGCGGCCGGTCCGGTGCGCCCTCCGAAGGCCCGACTGCATGACGTACGTGGGACCATGGTGGCCCTGTCCGGGGGGACGGGGCGCAGCACTCATCAGGTCACGGACCAACAGACAACAGACAAAGGGGTGGGGAATGAAGACGGCGAAAACGGCCGCGGGAATCGCCGCGGCACTGATCGTGGCGGCCGGCGCGAGCGGGTGCTCGATCGGATCCTCGGTGGGCAAGCAGGCCGCCGACTCCGCGCAGACGCTGGTCGCGACGCTCACGAAGGCCTCCGATGAGGCCTCCAAGGCGGGTTCGGCCGAGGTCAAGATGACCGTGACGATGCCGGAGAACGGCGGCAAGCCGGTCCAGATGAACGGCGTCTACTCGTGGGGCAACGGCCTCGCGATGGAGGCCGAGATGCCGGCCAAGGACCTCGAGATGGAGGACCTGGTCGCCGACGGCACGATCACCTACCGGCTCGTCCAGGGCGCGTACTACTACGGCATCGACCCGGCGCCGGACGGCCCCTTCAAGGGGAAGTCCTGGCTGAAGCTCGACGCCTCGGCCGTCCTGGGCGAAAAGGGCGCCGCGGCCATGAACTCGGGCAACAACGACCCGACGGCCGGCCTGAAGTCGCTCAAGTGGGCCAGCGACGTCACCAAGGTCGGCACGGAGGACGTGAACGGCAAGAAGTCCGTGCACTACCACGCCACGGTGCCCACGTCGAAGATGGGCGACGCGGCCGCGACCTTCGGAGCGGTGGCGGGCAGCGGGGTCACCGAGCTGGTCGCGGACATCTGGGTCGACGAGAAGGGGATGCCCTCGCGGCTGAACCAGACCTTCGGCGGCTCGACCATCAATGTGGACTTCCTGTCCTTCGGCGTCGCGAAGGACATAGCCGCCCCGCCGGCCGCCGACACGGCGGACATCACCGACATGGTGAAGAACGGCGGCGCGGCCAAGGGCTGAGGCGTACGGGTGCCGGCCGGTCGGCCGCAGGCAACTGGCCGGTCGGCGCCCCGGGGGAGCAAAAGAGCAGGTCCACGGAGCGCATGGGCACGGACCGAACGGTTCAGTTCATATACTGGGACCACGGGCGACACCCACCCGGCCCGCAGGCGTCACCGCACGGACAGACGAAGGACACCCCCCATGGAAGCCGAGACGGCGAACGCCACGGACGAGTACGGCATGCCGGTCATCCCCGGGCCCTCCGACGCCGCCCAGCGCAAACGGCAGGCCATCATCGACGCGGCCGCCGCGGAGTTCCTGGCCGAGGGCTACTCGGCCGCCTCCATGGATGCGATCACCAGCCGCTCCGGCGTGTCCAAGGCGACGATCTACAAGCACTTCGGCAGCAAGGAGCGGCTGTTCCTCGCCGTCATCGGCGGCATACTGCCCCGGACCTACGCCGGGCTCGAACCCCGCAACTCCACCCTCGCCGAGGCCCCCGACCTGCGCGCCGCCCTGATCGGCCTCGCCGGCGACTGGGCCGCCCTGCTCCTGCGCCCCGACATCATGACGCTGCGCCGCCTGGTGATCGGGGAGATCGACCGCTTCCCGCAGCTCGGCCAGCTCTGGTACAGGGTCACCTACGACATGAACAACAAGCCCCTCATCGAAGCCGTCACCGAGCTCAACCGGCTCGGGAGGCTGGACACCCCCGACCCCGTGCTCGCCGTCCAGCAGCTCGTCGCCGCCACCGTCGGCGTCCCGCAGCTGGTGCACACCTTCGCGCCGGCCGTCGAGCTCGACCCCGCCGAGCTCACCCGTGTCGTCACCTCGGGCGTGGACCTGTTCCTGGCCCGGTACGCCACCTCGTAGGGGCACCGCTCAGGCCCACCGCCCACGGAGAGCCGCCGCCGACCGGTGGGCTCCGTACCGCCCGTGTCCGGACGGTACGGAGCCGGGGTCACCGGGTCAGCGGTCCTGGGAGAGGCCGTAGAGCTCGGCGAAGGTGCCGCCGAGGGCGGTGAGTTCGGCGAAGGTGCCGGTTTCGGTGACGCGGCCCTTGTCCAGGACGATGATGCGGTCGGCCAGTCGGCAGTTCTCCATCCGGTGCGTGACGATCATGGTGATCCGGTCCTCCTTCATCTCCTGGAGTCCGGTGAAGATCCGGTGCTCTCCGCGCGCGTCCATCGCCGAGGTCGGTTCGTCCATGATCAGGAGCCGGGGCCTGCGGTGGAAGGCCCGGGCACAGGCCAGGCGTTGCCACTGGCCTCCGGAGGGCTCGTGGCCGCCCCACAGCGAGCGGGCCAGGAGCGTGTCGAGGGCCTGCGGGTAGCCCTCGACGGCCTGGCGCATGCCGACCGCGTCGAGCGCTTCCCACACCGCCTCCTCGCCGCGCGGGCCGGGCTGGCCGAGGGTGACGTTCTCGCGGGCCGTGAAGGGCCAGTACGCGAAGGACTGGGCGACGAGGCCCACGTGGGTCCACAGGGTGTGCTGGTCGTGGGCCCGGGTCGGGGTGCCGTCCCAGTACGCCTCCCCTTCGCTCGGCACCGTGAGCCCGGTCAGGAGCCGGATGAGGGTGGACTTCCCGGCGCCGTTCTCGCCGACCACCGCGATGATCTCGCCGCGCGACAGGGACAGGCTGACCGGGCCGAGCGCCGGGGTGTCCTTGCCCGGGTAGGTGTACGAGGCGTTCTCCAGGCTGACCTTCTCGGGCGGCCCGGCTTCCACGGTGCCCCGGGTGACGGCCAGGGCGCGGGCCTGGTCCAGGAAGAGCCGGTAGTCCTCCAGGTAGAGGGCGTGCTGGAACATGGCGGCCCCGTAGACCACGAGGCTCGACAGGGCGGCGGCGGAGGTCCGCATGGCGACGATCGCGGTGCCGGCCGCCGCGAGGGCCATGGAGCCGGCCAGGACCAGCGCGGCGAGCGCGGCCCACGTGCCGAGCTGGAAGAGACCGCCGAGGGCGGCGGCGAGGAGCGAGACGCGCAGGTACCGCGGGGCGGAGCCGACGAGCTTGGCGTCGATGCGGGCGCAGACGGCGGCGTACCAGGCGTGTGCGTAGGGGCGCATGGAGTTGCAGCGCAGCTCGTCGCCGAGCTTGTGGGTGGTCAGGTACCAGCGCATCATGCCGCGGATGTTGCGGGAGGAGATCGTCTCGTTGTGGAGGGCGTAGTCGAGCCGGGCGGCGATGACGGCGCCCATGCCGCGGGGTACGACGGAGAGCAGCAGCAGCGGCATCAGGACGGGGTGGACGACGGCGAGGACACCGGCGACGGCGACGAGGTTGATCAGGCCGTTGGTGAAGGCCATCGCGTCCTTGACGAGCATGGAGGAGCGGGCCGCGCCGATCTCGGCGGCCTCGGAGCGGTCGGAGAACGCGGGCTCGTCGTAGGCGGAGACCTCCACGTCCATGTGGGCGTCGACCATCTCCAGGTCGGCGGTCGTGGCCAGCCTGGGGGTGAGCCGGCGGGCGGCGGAGCCCGCGACGATCTGGGCCGTCGTGCCCGCTCCGGCCGCGGCCGCCGCGATCGCCAGCGGCCAGGCGGCGGCCGCGATCCGCTCCCCCGCCGGTCCTCCGGAGAGCAGCGGTCCCATCGCGTCGGCGACCCCGGCGAGTGTGGCGGCCGTACAGGCTCCGGCGAGGATCTGGCCGGCCAGCAGCCAGGTCACGGAAGCGGGGTCGATGCGCCAGGCCATCCGGGCGGTCTGCGCGAGCGCGGCGGGCAGCCGAGCGGCCATCCTGCGCAGCGAGAGGTTCTCCATGGCCGCGCTGTGCGCTCCCCCGGTGAACGTGAACTCGGGCGGGTCGCCCGGCACGGGCGGAGTGGGTCCGGCCTGTTTGGTCCGGGTCCTCGGTGCCGTCTTCTCAGCCACGTGCAGCTCCTTCACGTCGTCGTCGAACAGCGGTGGTCCACCGCTCCGGTGGACCACCGAGTGACGGAGTACATCCGAGCCCGCGGGGCGGAGTAACCAGAACCGGCCTTCATCGCGGGCCGTGGGGAACAGGCGCGCGAGGCGCGCGGCGCGGACGGCCGTGGGGCGGCCGGGAGACGAGAACGGCCGGATCCCGACGGAGCGCGGGGGAAATGCCTTGCACGCCCTGCGCTCGCGCCGGGGGCGCTCCACAGGATGAAGTTTCCCGGACTTTCGCCCACCGGACGTACGACACGAAACGGACGGACACCCCCGATGCGCAAACTTCTCGTGGACGGGCCCGAGTTGGCCCCACCTGCGGATATGGGGAGCCCTGATGGACGAGTTCGGCCGACGCCGATTCCTGACGACCGCGGCGACCGCGGCGACCGCCGGAGCCTTCGGCATCAAGACCCTCACCGGCACCGCGGCCGCGGCCACCCGCGCCGCGCACGACCGGCGGAGCGTCGCCGGGTACGTGGACGTGCAATTGCTCAACATCACCGATCTGCACGGTTATCTGGCCGCTCCCCCGGCCGGGGATTCCGTCATCACCGGCACGGGCGGCCGCAAGTACGCCGTGGGCGGGGTCGCGTACATGGCCACCCACCTGGCGCGGCTGCGGGCCGGCCGGGCCAACTCGTTCTTCTTCGCTCCCGGCGACCTCTTCTCCGGCTGGGACTTCCCCGCGGCCACCCTCGCCGACGAGCCGACCATCGAGGCGCTGAACCGGCTCGGGCTGGACTTCGCGACGGCCGGGAACCACGAGTTCGACCGTACGCCGGGCTTCCTGCGCCAGCACATGGAGCAGGGGCTCCCCTACGAGGGGGCGGGGCAGACCAACGCGTTCCCCGACTCGGGCGGCGCGCGCTTCCACGGCGCCGACTTCCGCTACTACAGCGCCAACACCGTGTCAGGGGCGGGCGGGGCGACCTTGCTTCCCCCGTACAACATCGAGTATGTGGACGCGCCGGGCGGCAAGCGGCTGCCGATCGGCTTCATCCATCTGACGGTCCTGGGCACCGAGTCCGGCAGTACCTCCTACCAGCCCGGCCTCACCACGCTCGACCAGCTGTCCGCCGCCAACCTCTGCGCCGCGCGGCTCAAGGCGCTCGGGGTCGGCGCCATCGTGCTCAGCATGCACGACGGGGCGGTGGCGGGGTCCGAGTTCGACTCCGGCACCGCGCCCAGCGGTCCGGCGTACGAGCTGGCGCTGCGCGTGTCCTCCGACATCGACGCGATCGTCACCGGTCACTGGCACAGCGCCTTCAACATGATGCTCCCGGGGCCCGACGGGCGGCTGCGGCCCTTCGTCGAGGCCGGCTGCCACGGGCAGATCATCAACGAGATCACCCTCCGGTTGGATCGCGACACCGGAAAGGTCCACCGCGCGCTCACCACCTCCGTCAACCATCCCAACACACGTGACGTGGCCCCCGATCCGGCGCTCCAGGAGGTCGTCGACTACTGGGCCGGCTATGCGAAGCAGCACGGGGCCAAGGTCATCGGGCGCCAGCGCGCCTCCTTCCGCCGCGAGTTGTCCCCGACCGGGGAGAGCACCATGGGCAACCTGGTGGCCGACTGGGCGCTGTGGGCCGCCGCCCAGCCGCCCGAATCCTCCGACACCAGCCCCCGGCCGGACCGGGCGGGCGCGGACCTCGCCCTGATCGCGCTCGCCCCGCGCATCGGGCGCAGCGTGATCAACACGGACCTGCTCGCCGGTCCCGCCCTGGACGACCCGATCGCTTTCGAACGGGCCTGGCGGGCCGTCGGCTACGGATGTCCGCTGGTCAGCGCCGAGGTGAGCGGGCAGCAGTTGCACGACGCGCTGGAGCAGCAGTGGAGCAAGAACTTCGGCCTGGTGACGTACGCGCCGCTCGCGGTGTCCGCCAACGTCCGGTACTCCTTCGATCCTGCCGGGCCCGTCGGCGGCCGGGTCGCTCCGGGCGACGTCTTCATCGACGGGGCCGCGCTGCGTCCGGAGGCCACGTACCGGGTGGTGACCACCTCGTACACGTGGATCGGACAGGACGGCTATCCGGCGCTCGGCGGGTTCCGGGCGCCGGCCCGCCACCGGCGCGACTTGGACAGCTTTCCCGCGTACGTCGCCGCCATGGGCGTCCTGAAGGCCGTCTCCACGGGCCGGGTGATGACGAAGGACTCGCCCTACCTCGCGCCCGACCGGGAGGTCCTGATGCTGACCCCGTCCGATCCGGTACCGGGGCTGCCGGCGCCCGTCGCGGCGGCCGTGCAGGCCGCCCGGGACGCGGGGCGGCGGCCCGACTGCTGATCGGGTCCGGCCGGGCCCGGCCACTGGTCGGGCCGGGCCGACGGGCCGACGGACTCAGGGGCCGAGCGGCAACCTGGCCACCAGCCGGGCGCCCTTCGGGGAGTCCCGGACCGCGAGGGTGCCGCCCAGCCGCAGCGCGATGTCGCGGGCGATGGCCAGGCCCAGGCCGGAGCCGCCCTCGTCGCGGGCGCGGGCGTCGTCGAGCCGGGTGAAGCGCTCGAAGACCCGTTCGCGATCGGCGGGCTCGATGCCCGCGCCGTCGTCGGTGACCTCCAGCACGGCTTCGTCGTGGCCCCAGTCCGCGCGCAGGGTGAGCGAGACCTCTCCCTCGGCGTGCCGTTGGGCGTTGTCCAGCAGGTTCGTCACCAGCCGGGACAGCCAGATGGTGCTGCCGCACACCGCGAGCCCGGGGGCGATGTCCGCCCGTACGGGGACCCGGTCGCCCTTGCGCGTGCGGGCGGCGTCCCGGACCACCTCCGTGAGGTCGACGGCCGCGGCGGGCGGCGGCTCCGAGGTGTCGAGGCGGGCCAGCAGGAGCAGGTCGGCCGCGAGGTCCTGGAGCCGTACGGTGTCCTCCAGCGCGCCGCTGACCAGTTCGCCCCACAGGGCGGGGTCAGGGTGGGCCTGTGCGACCTCCAGCTGGGTGCGCAGGACCGTGATCGGGCTGCGCAGTTCGTGGGAGGCGTCCGCGATGAAACGGCGCTGGCGGATCCCGGAGGCCTCCAGCCGGTCCAGGGTGGCGTTCATGGTGACGGCCAGCCGGGCCACCTCGTCGCGGGTGTGCGGCACGGGCACCCGGCGGTGGAGTTCGCGGTCGCCGATCTCGGCGACTTCGGCGCGGATCGCCTCGACCGGGCGCAGCGCCCAGCCCGTGACCCGCCAGGTGATCGCGGCCACGACCAGGACGAGCAGCGGTACCGCGATGAACAGTGCCGCCACGATTGTCTCGTCGGCGGCGTCGGCGTCCCTGAGCGAGGTCCCGGCGTAGACGGTGACGAGGCCCTTCGCGGTGTCGGTGGTGACCTGGACGACGCGTTGGCGGTGTTCTTCGCGCACCCGGCCGCCCTTCCAGGTGTCCCGGACGGTGCCGGGGGCCCGGGGCGGGGCGGGGGCCAGGGCTGGGCGGCCGGCCAGGTTGGGGCTGGACGCCAGGACCCGGCCCTGTGCGTCGACGACCTGGAGGAAGTCGGTTCCGCGGGCCGGGGGCGGTACGGAGTCCAGCCGGCCCGCGGCCGCCAGGGCCGCGATCGTGACGGCCTGGCGTTCGGCGTCGGCCTGGGCGCTCTCCGTCAGATTCGTCTCCAGCGCCCCGATCAGGGCGAAGGAGGCCGCGCCGAGGGCGAGGGCCACCACGGCGGAGGCGCCGAGGGTGGCCTGGGCGCGGACGGACCTCGGGCGCAGCCGGTACGCGGCCTCGCGCAGGCGGTACGCCGCTTCGCGCAGCCGGTACGCCGCCTCGGGCAGGCGGTACGCCGCTTCGCGCGGTCGGTACGCCGCTTCGCGCGGTCGGTACGCAGCTTCGCGCGGCCGGTACGCAGCTTCGCGCGGCCGGCGCCCGTGGGACTCAGCCACCGTCGGCCGCCAGCCGGTAGCCGGCGCCCCGGACGGTCTCCACGGCGGCCCGGCCGAACGGCGCGTCTATCTTCCGGCGCAGGGCGCTGACGTGGACCTCGACCACGTTGAGGTCGCCCTCGTAGGCGGTGTCCCAGACATTGTCGAGAATGTCCCGCTTGGGCACTACCTCCCCGGCCCGGCGTGCCAGGTGCACCAGGACGGCGAACTCGCGCGAGGTCAGCCGGGCTTCGACGCCGCCCCGGGTGCAGATCCGTCGGGCGGGGTCGACGAGGAGGTCGCCGAACTCCATGACCTGCGGGCTGCGGCGGCCGGTGCGCCGGATCAGGGCGCGCAGCCGGGCCACGAGGACCACGTAGGAGAAGGGCTTGGAGAGGAAGTCGTCGGCTCCGGTGTCCAGGGCCTCGGCCTCGTCGTACTCGCCGTCCTTCGCGGTGAGCATGAGGATGCCGGACTCGCAGCCGGCCGCGCGCAGCCGGGCGCAGACCCGGTAGCCGTTGAGGCCGGGCAGCATGATGTCGAGCACGATGGCGTCGTAGTCGTGCTCACCGGCCATCCACAGGCCTTGCGGTCCGTCGTGGGCCGTGTCCACAGTGAAGCCCTCGGCCCGTAGACCCCGTTGCAGAGCCGCGGCCAGCCGCCGCTCGTCCTCGACCACCAGTACGCGCATGAGGCAAGGTTCTCAGGTCGGGCCGCCGGCTTGCTGAAGGGTTCTTCAGCTCGCTTCAGCGGAGCTTCAGCGTCTTGCTCGCAGGATCGGCCGAGCCGGGCGGGTTGCCCGGAGAACGCGAGGAGCATCCAGATGACTCAGTCCACTCCCCAGCCGCCCGAATACCCGGCGGGCCAGGGCGAGGGCACCGCCGACACCTTTGCCGGGGCGACCGGCAAGGCCCCGGGGCGAGGTGCCCGGTTCGTCCGGTTCACCCGTGAGGGCCGGGCCCGTTGGGTGGCCCTCGGACTGGTGGTGGCGGCAGCGGCCGGCACCGCGGGGGTCGCCGCGGCGGTGGTGGAGCACGACCACGGACGCACGCACGCGGAGCGGGCGTGGGACCGGTTCGACGTGGAGAGCAGGGGCGACGGCCCGCGGATGGCGCCGGCGCCCGGCCGGCCCGGCCCGAAGGGCGAGAAGGGCCTGAAGGACGGGAAGGGCGGGAGGTTCGAGCAGGGCGGCAAGGACGGCTCGGAGCGGGGCGGCAAGGCGGGTCGCGAGGAGGGCGTGGTCGTGGACCGGCCGGACAACGCGCCCGTGCCGCTGCCCGGGCTCCCGGCCGCGCAGGCCCTTCAGAAGGCGGAGGCCGCCGTGCCCGGCGGCAAGGCCGAGGCCCTGCGCGTGGTCGCCCAGGAGGGCGGCGGCAGCGCGTGGCGCGTGGTGGTCCTGGGCTCCGACGGGGTCCGGCACGCGGTGACCCTGGCCGGCGCCGACGGCGCGGTCACGAGCAACACCGTAGCGGGCAAGGGCGCCCCGGCCGGCAACTGACCGGCGGCGGCAACCGGCCGGCGTCCGTCCCGTCCTGCCGAGGCGGGACGGGACGGACGTCGGCCGTCGGCGCCTACTTCCAGGTGAGGGACTTGCCCTTGCCCAGGGTGAAGGGGTCGCCCCAGTACTCGGCGCCGGTGACCTTCACCGAGGTGGAGGGAGCCAGCGCGACCGCGCATCCGGTCGCGCTCTGGCCGTTGGTGAACCCCTTGGGCAGCGAGTCGTTCGGGCACTTCTCGAACTTCCCGATCACCATGAGGTCCTGGGCCTCGGTGCCGTCCGGGAGCAGCCCCTTGATGTGGCCCACGGAGGCGAAGGACAGGTCCGTGGAGCCGGTGTTCTTGACCGAGTAGCGGACGTAGAAGGGCACCATGCCGTTCACCTTGTCCCCGAGCTTGAAGGGGGCCAGGTCCGCGGGGACCCCCTCCTCGATCGAGGTGACGGTGAGCGCGATGGTGCCCTTGGTGCTGCCCGAGGTGAACGGGAACTGCGCGGGCTGCCCGATCTTGAAGCTCTGCCCCGCCTTCGCGGTCTCGCCGCCGCCCGCCCCACCGGTCGCCCCGCCGGTCGCCGGAGCGGAGCTCGCGGGTGCGGCGCTCGGCGAGGCCGAGGCCGACGCCGACGAGGAGGCCGCCGGGGGCGAGGTCTTCGCCGCACCCGGGTCGTCGTCGTTGCACGCGGTCAGGGTGAGCGCGCCCACCGCGGCCAGCCCGATCGCGGCGGCGGTGTTGGCGCGGATGCCGAAACGGCTCATTCGTGGTCCCCCATGTGTCTTCGGATCGCGGAACACGATCTCCGGAAGAGTTCCTAGTACAGGAATGAGGGATTCCGCAGAGTGCGGACCGTTTCGTAACCGCTTCCATAGATGTTCATGACAATTGCTCGCCAGATGTTCACGACTCGTCCCTCGGGTCGAGCAGCCGCACCGCCATCTCCCGCATCTCGATCTTGCGGATCTTGCCCGTCACCGTCATCGGGAACTCGTCCACCACGTGCACGTAGCGCGGGATCTTGAAATGGGCCAGCCGCCCCTCGCAGTAGGCGCGCACGGCCGCCGCGGTCAGCGGCTCGGCACCCTCGCGCATCCGCACCCACGCCATGAGCTCCTCGCCGTACTTCGGGTCGGGCACCCCGATCACCTGGACGTCCATGACGTCCGGATGCGCGTGCAGGAACTCCTCGATCTCGCGCGGGTACAGGTTCTCGCCGCCGCGGATCACCATGTCCTTGATCCGGCCGGTGATGCTCAGATAGCCGTCCTCGTCCATGACCGCGAGGTCCCCGGTGTGCATCCAGCGCGCCGCGTCCACGGCCTCGGCGGTGCGCTCGGGCTGGTCCCAGTAGCCGAGCATGACCGAGTAGCCGCGGGTGCACAGTTCGCCCGGCTCGCCGCGCGGGACGGTCCGGCCGGAGGCCGGGTCGACGACCTTGACCTCCAGGTGCGGTCCGACGCGCCCCACGGTGGAGACCCGGCGCTCGACCGAGTCGTCCACCCGGGTCTGGGTCGAGACCGGCGAGGTCTCCGTCATTCCGTAGCAGATGGAGACCTCGCGCATGCCCATGCGGTCGATGACCTCCTTCATCACCTCCACCGGGCAGGGCGAGCCCGCCATGATGCCCGTGCGCAGGCTGGAGAGGTCGTAGGAGCCGAAGTCCGGATGGGCCAGCTCCGCGATGAACATGGTGGGGACCCCGTAGAGCGAGGTGCAGGACTCGTCCTGGACGGCGGCCAGGGTCGCGCCCGGCTCGAACGCGGGGGCGGGAATGACCATGGCCGCGCCGTGGCTGGTGCAGGCGAGATTGCCCATGACCATGCCGAAGCAGTGGTAGAAGGGCACCGGGATGCAGACCCGGTCCCGCTCGGTGTAGTGGCACAGCTCGCCCACGAAGAAGGCGTTGTTCAGGATGTTGTGGTGGGAGAGCGTCGCCCCCTTGGGGAACCCGGTGGTCCCCGAGGTGTACTGGATGTTCACCGGGTCGTCGGGGCTCAGCGCGGCCTGGGCGCGGAGCAGGTCCGCCGGGTCGCCCCGGCGGCCGCGTTCCAGCAGGGAGCGCCAGAGCGGGCCGTCGAGCAGGGCGGTGAACTCCAGCGTCGCGCAGCGCGGCCGGACCTCCTCGATCATGGCCGCGTAGTCGGAGCTCTTGAAGCGGTCCGCGGCCACCAGCAGCCGGATCCCGGACTGGCGCAGCACGTACTCCAGCTCGTGGGAGCGGTAGGCCGGGTTCACGGTGACGAGGATCGCGCCGATCTTGGCCGTGGCGTACTGAACGAGCGTCCACTCGGCGCGGTTCGGGGCCCAGATCCCGACCCGGTCCCCCTTGACGATGCCGAGGTCCAGCAGCCCGAGCGCGAGGGCGTCCACGTCGGCGGCGAACTCCGCGTAGGTCCACCGGCGCCCGGTCGCCATCTCGACGAGGGCGTCCCGTCCCGGGAACCTGCGGACCGTGCGGTCGAGGTTCTCGCCGATGGTGTCCCCCAGCAGCGGCACCCCGCACGCCCCGGACGCGTAGCTCGACTCGACGGACGGCACATGGACCCCCTGGGTTCGGTGGCGGGCGCCGGGGCCCCTTCGCACCGGCGCCCCCTCATGATCCTCTCGGCCCGGGCCGGAGACCAGACCCGGGAGGGCCGTGGTGGTGAACCCTCGTGGTCCCCTCGTGGGCCCCGGCGGGTCGCCTACGCGGGGAGGTTGAGCAGCACCAGGGGGCGGGTGGTGGGCTGCGGGGATCCGCCCGTCGGCTCCAGGGTCAGGCCGACCGCCGAGGCCGTCCCGAGTCCGCCGTCCAGCACCGCCGCCCCGTCGCCGGTGAGGAACCCGGCCGGGCGCATCCTGCCGTGGTCCGCCAGCCACAGCTGGTACGTCCTGCCCGCGCCCGCGGCGGGCAGCCGGTCGGTGAGGAACACCGCCTTGTCGCGGGCCGCCGAGGTGATCACGGTGGCGGCGGCTCCCGAGCTGGTGCGGCCGTGGACGGTCCGGGCGTCCGGGGCCGTGACGACGGCACTCAGCTCCTGGCTCCGCGCGGTCAGCCGGCCCGCCTCCTGCCGGGCCTGGTCCGCCCGGCCGCTCTGCCGGACGGCGGCGCCGCCGAAGAGCGCGGCCCCGGCGAGGGAGGCGGCGACCACGAAGGCACCGGCCTTGCGCGGGAGCCGGTCGAGGAAACCGGCCGCTCTGCCGACTCCGACTTCGGGAGGCAGCCTGCGTACGGTCTCGATGCGGGCGAGCACGGCCGCCTTCAGGTGCGGCGGAGGCGCGAGGGCGACGGCGGCGGCCAGCCGTCCGGCCGTGGCGGAGAACCCGGCGACGTCCCCGGAGCACGGCGCGCAGTGGGCCAGGTGCCGGGAGAACGCCTCGTGTTCGTCCCGGCCGAGGGCGTCGAGTACGTAGGCCGCGGTGAGGGTGTGCAGTTCGTCTTCGTGTTCGTGCTTCATGTGGTCACCCCCATGCAGTCGCGCAGCCGGATCAGTCCGTCGCGCATCCGGGTCTTGATCGTGGGAAGCGGGGTCTGGAGGGTCTCAGCGACCTCCCGGTAGGTCAGCCCCTGGTAGTAGGCGAGCGTGACGGCCTCGCGCTGGAGCTCGGTCAGCCCGCGCAGGCACCGTTTGACCTGGTCGCGCTCCAGGCGGTCCTCCACCTGTTCACTCACCTCGTCGAAGGGCCGGCCCCGTTCGCGGACGCCCGCGTCGTGCTCGCGGTTGGCCGCGGCCTGCGCGGAGCGGACCCGGTCCACGGCCCTGCGGTGGGCGATCGTGGCGACCCAGGTCATGACGCTGCCCCGGTCGGGGCGGAAGCGGGCGGCCTGGCGCCACACGTCGATCATCACCTCCTGGGCGACCTCCTCCGACTGGGCGCGGTCGCGCACGACCTTGACCACGATGCCGAAGACGGTTCCGGCGACGGCGTCGTAGAGCGCGGAGAAGGCGTCCTGGTCTCCGTGCGCCACGCGGGCCATCAGCTCGACGAGGGCTGCCCTGGCGGCGCCGGGGCCGGGGCCCTGGCCCGGAGGCGGTACGGGGCAGGCGCCCTGGCCCTGGCCCTGGCCGAGGAAGCGCAGGTTCTCGGGGTTCACCTCAGCGGCCCCCGGGTGCGGGTGGACCCGGGCGCGCACGCCGGGGCCGGGAGGGGGTCGCGTCGGTCCATCCATCGCATGAACGATCCTTCGGGGCAGGCGTACGCAAGGTCCTGGTCTCTGGCCGTCTCGGTCTCTCGCTGTCTCTTCGGAGCCGGGGCCCGCTCGGATTGGCCCACGTACGCGCGAAGGGGCGTCCATTCGGGGAAATCCGGGCCCGATGACCAACCGGGATCCGACGCGGGCGGTGGCCGTCGGCGCCGCCGCCCGCGTCGGAGGGGACAGGTCAACCCGAAGACCTCTCTTCGCTTGATCGGATGACCGACCCATCCGGCGCGGCCACCGCGCCGAATGACCGTTGTGAGCATCAACCGAAGGACCGTCAAGCGCCTCGCACTCGGCGCGCTGAGCGGCCTGCTGGCCGGGTACGCGGCGCTGGCGGCCGCCGAGCTGACCGCCTCGCTGGTACGGCCGCAGGCCGGACCGGTCACGGTGATCGGCGGGGCGGCCATCGACCGGACTCCCCCGGCGCTCAAGGACTTCGCGATCCGGACCTTCGGCGAGAACGACAAGCTGGTCCTCCAGCTCGGCATCCTCGCCACCGTGGGCCTGCTGGCCGCCGCGCTGGGGATGACGGCCCTGCGCCACCGCCGTACGGGGGCGGCCGGGATCCTGGCCTTCGGCCTCCTGGGGGCGGGGGCGGCGCTCGGCCGGCCCGACTCGGCCGGTGCGGGCGACGTCCTGCCGTCCCTGGTGGGCGCCGTGGCCGGATCCCTGGTGCTGTTCCTGCTGGTGGGGAGGGTGAGCGGCCTTCCCGCCGAGGCTCCCACCGAGGTCCCCGGCCAGCTCTCCGTCGGCGACGGCGACGGCGACGGCATCGACGACGGCGCCGACGCCTCCCCCCGCCCGCCCGGACCCTGGAACCGCCGCGGCTTCCTGGTCGCGGCCGTCACCACGGCCCTCGCCGCCACCGGGGCGGGCGCCCTGGGCCGGTCCCTGACCGGCCGCCGGGGCCGGGGCGCGGTGGCCTCGCGGGCCGCCGTGCGACTGCCCGCCCCGGCCTCCGCGGCGGCGGCGATCCCCTCCGGGGCGGGGCTCCCGATCCCCGGGGTCAGCTCCTTCACCACACCGAACCAGGACTTCTACCGTGTCGACACCGCCCTCGTCGTCCCCAGGATCGACGCGGACACCTGGAGTCTGCGGATCCACGGCAAGGGCATCTCCCGCCCGCGCGCCTACAGCTTCGCCGATCTCCTCCAACGACCGCTGATCGAGCGGGACATCACCCTCACCTGTGTGTCGAACGAGGTGGGCGGCCCCTACGCGGGCTCCGCGCGCTGGCTCGGCGTACGCCTGTCGGACCTGTTGCGGGAGGCGGGCGCCAGAGCGCCGTCGGACGGCGGGCGGGCCGATCAGCTGATCGCCCGCTCGGTGGACGGGATGACGCTCGGCACCCCGGTCGAGGAGGTCTTGGACGGCCGCGACGCGATGCTCGCGCTCGGCATGAACGGAGAGCCCCTCCCCTTCGAACACGGCTTCCCGGTCCGGATGGTCGTCCCCGGCCTCTACGGATACGTCTCCGCCTGCAAGTGGATCCAGGACATCGAGCTGACCACCTTCGATGCCTACGACCCGTACTGGGTCAAGCGCGGCTGGGCGCGCCGGGCCCCGGTCAAGACGCAGGCGCGGATCGACACGCCCAAGCCCTTCGGCCGGGTCCCGGCCGGGACCGTGACGGTGGCCGGGGTGGCGTGGGCCCAGCACCGCGGCATCCGGCGGGTCGAAGTCCGCGTGGACGACGGGCCGTGGCAGGAGGCCCGCCTCGCCGAGCAGGCCACCTCCGACACCTGGCGGCAGTGGTCGTTCCCCTGGCCGACCACGTCCGGCGGCCACCACCTGACCGTCCGCGCCACGGACGGCACCGGCGAGGTCCAGACCGAGCGGCGGACCCGCACCATCCCCGACGGCGCGAGCGGCTGGCACAGCGTTTTCGTCACCGCCGGCTGACCACCCGCGGCCCGACGCGCCATCCGGCCGTCAACAGCGGGCCACCGGTCACCACTTGACCGGCTCCCTTACCCCTTCCGAGATCCAACCCGTCCCCTTCACTGGAGAACACCATGAGCACCCTTCGTTTCCGCCGTACCGCCCTCGCCGTCGCGACGGCCGCCGTACTGCCCTTCGCGCTGGCCGCCTGCTCCGAATCCGGCGAGGACTCCGCCGCCGGACCGGCCGCCGCGGTGGGCACGCAGGCCTCGGCCCCGGCCGCCGACCCCTCGGCCGCGATGGCCATGGACCAGCCCTTCGGCCCGGCGTGCGCCGGTGTGCCGAAGGAAGGCGCGGGCAGCTTCGACGGCATGGCCAAGGACCCCGTCGCCACCGCCGCGTCCAACAACCCGGCGCTCTCCACCCTGGTCGCCGCCGTCAAGCAGGCCGGTCTGGTCGACACCCTCAACAACGCCAAGGACATCACGGTGTTCGCGCCGACCAACGCCGCCTTCGCCAAGATTCCGAAGGCCGACCTGGACAAGGTCCTGGCCGACAAGGCCACGCTGACCAAGATCCTCACGTACCACGTGGTCGGCCAGAAGCTGACGCCGAAGCAGCTGGAGAAGGGCTCCTACACCACGCTGGAGACCGGCAAGGTGACCACGGCCGGCTCGGGTGACTCCTACAAGGTCAACGGCACCGCAGCCGTCGTGTGCGGCAACGTCCCGACCGCCAACGCCACCGTGTACATCGTGGACACCGTCCTGATGCCGAAGTAGCCGCAGGACGCCCGATGGTACGGGGTCCCCGCGCGGCGGTGACCCCGGAGCCGTCCGGTCGTTGTAGGTGGCGGTCAGCGAAGTGGCCCCGGGAGTCCCGGACCCGAAGTCGGGGTCCGGGACTCCGTGCCGTTGCGGGCCCTCTGGTGTGACGGCGCAGGAAGGCGAGGCGACGGATTGGACAAGTGACCGATGTTACTAACACGATGGGCCGCAGGTTCGCGGATGCGCAGGGACCGACCGCTCGTTCCTCGGCGCCCTTCCGCACGGACCGCCCGTCCCCGTCACACCCTGGAGAAACTTCGCCATGAGCTTCGGCGACCCGAACAACCCCTACGGCCAGCAGCCCCCGCAGGGTCAGCCCGGCTACCCCCCGCAGGGACAGCCCGGTTACCCCCAGCAGGCTCCGCAGGGTGTCCCCCAGCAGTACGGCTACCCGCAGCAGCAGCCGCCCATGGGCATGCCTCCCCAGCAGCCCTACGGCGCGTACCCGCCGGCCGGCGCGCCGGGCATGCCGGGCGCCGGGATGCCGCCGCTGGCGCACTGGGGCCTGCGCGCCGCCGCCCTCATCCTCGACGTCCTGATCATCGCCGGCCCGATGATCCTCGCGAGCCTCCTCACGGGCGGCGACGAGAACCCGGCTGCCTTCCTCGTGATCCTCAGCCTGGTCGCCATGCTCTACGCCATCGGCATGGCCATCTTCCAGCTGTACAAGGAGGGCTCGACCGGGCAGACGATCGGCAAGGGCGTCGTCGGCATCAGCCTGCGCCGCGAGTCCGACGGGGCCGTCCTCGGTTTCGGCATGGCCTTCGTTCGCCGGCTGGCGCACATCCTGGACTCCGCCGCCTGCTACATCGGCTGGCTGTTCCCGCTGTGGGATGTGAAGAAGCAGACCTTCGCCGACAAGGTGTGCGCCACCGTGGTCGTCGTCGTCCCCAAGGGCTGACGCACCGGCGGTACCGCGCGGTTGCGCAGACCTCGGCGTCGGGGCCCGTCCGGTTCTCCGGGCGGGCCCCGACGCCTTTTGCGCGTACGAGGCCTCGGGCGCGGGGGCCCGGGCCGCTACGGCTTCGGGAGGGTGCAGCCGGCGAGGGCCAGGTCGATCTTGTTGCCGGGTCCCACGCAGGGGACGATGATGTAGGTCTGCTCCGCGTAGTTGATGCCCTGGCGGACCGTCACCACACCGTTCTGGTCGACCTCGCACGGGTTGTTCACCGTGCAGCGCTCACCGTCCTCGTTGCCGGTGTTGTTCACGGCGACGACCTTGCCCGTCGCCGTGTCGATCACCGGCGAGCCGGAGGTCCCTCCGATGGTGTTGCAGGCCGAGGTGTAGCGCAGCGAGTCCTTCCAGGTCCACTCGCCCTCCTTGAGGCGGTAGCTGAACCCGTCCACGTTGCAGCTGTACGTGCGCTTCCAGTACCCGGACACCACCTTGATCGCGGCGCCCTGCACCGGGTGGGCATCGTTCAGGGTGAGTGCGTTGATGCCGTACTGGCTGCTGATCTGCGCGTACGTCTTGGTCAGTTGGTAGATCGAGATGTCGGTGTCGGTCATCGTCGCGTACGCGATCTTGCTCGCGCGCAGCGTCGCCACCTTGGTGCCCGAGGCGTTCAGCAGCGAGAAGGAGCGGCTGGACGCCTTGTCCTTGACGACCTCGCCCGCGGCCGGCATGCCCGACTCAAGACAGTGGCCGTTGGAAAGGACGAGCGCGGGGTCGGTGGGCAGCGAGTTGGGCACGCGCACGACGGAGCCCGAGCAGTTGCTGAGCGCGACCGTGCCGGCGTAGTTGACCGTGACGGCCTGCGCGACCGTGGTGTCCCGGGGTGCCTGGGCTACGGCCGGGGCCGCCGCCGCTCCGGTGAGGAGCAGAGCGAACGCGGCGCCGGCGAGAGGCTTGTTCATTGTGGGGGTTCCCCTCTGATGACGATGCAACCGAAGATCCTCCGGTTGTCATGCGCATTGTTGGGACCTGGGACCCAACTCACAAGAGGGCCTGCCTAGTTGGGAACGATCGACGGAACGGCCGTAATCGGCCTTGCGTCACCGCGTCTCCGGGCACTAGTCGGACCGGCCCCGAAGGGTTTCCCGGCCCGATCCCTTGACGGCCCGTTGGCCGGGGAGCACAGTGACCACCGCGGGCTTTGAGAGCGCTCTCAAGCGGGCCCCGCCCCGTACCGGAATTCCTCACTCCCGCATCCCCCACGTACCGCGCCTCCCCCACACCGCCTCAGAGAGGGCACCCATGCGCCCCACGCCTCCCACGCGATCCACCCCCGCGGCCTCCGGCCCTGCGATCTCCGGCCCTGCGGCCTCCGGCAGAGGACGGCGGCCCGTCCGGCGGGCCTTCATCGCCGCCCTGAGCACCATGGCGATGGCGGCCGCGGCCGCCGCGGCCGTCACCCTGCCCGCGGGAGCCACCGCCCCGGCCTCCCCCGCCGCCCTCGCCGCTCCGGCCGTCCCGGCGGGCTGGTCCCAGGTCTTCCTCGACGATTTCAACGGGGCCTCGGGCTCGGCGGTGAACGCCGCGAACTGGCTGTACACCACCGGCACCAGCTACCCCGGCGGACCGGGCGGCTTCGGCACCGGCGAGGTCGAGACGATGACCGCGGACCCCGCCAACGTCTCCCTCGACGGCGCGGGCAACCTGCGCATCACCCCGCGCCGCGACGCGGCCGGCAACTGGACCTCCGGGCGCATCGAGACCAAGCGCGCCGACTTCCAGCCCCCGGCGGGCGGCAAGCTGCGCACGGAGGCCCGTATCCAGATGCCCGAGGTCACGGGCGACGCGGCCAAGGGGTACTGGCCGGCGTTCTGGATGCTGGGCGCGCCCTACCGCGGCAACTGGTGGAACTGGCCGGGCATCGGCGAGCTCGACATCATGGAGAACGTCCAGGGCATCAACAACGAGTGGGCCACGATGCACTGCGGCACGAGCCCCGGCGGCCCGTGCAACGAGACGACCGGCATCGGCGGCCAGCGCGTCTGCACCGGCACCACCTGCCAGGGCGGCTTCCACACCTACGCGGTGGAGTGGGACCGGTCCACCGCCGTGGAGGAGATGCGCTTCTACCTCGACGGGGCGGTCTTCCACACCGTACGGGCGAACCAGGTGGACGCCGCGACCTGGACCAACGCCACCAACCACGGGTACTTCATCATCCTCAACGTGGCCATGGGCGGGGCCTTCCCGGCGGCCTTCGGCGGCGGGCCCGACGCCGGGACCCAGCCGGGCCACCCGATGGTCGTCGACTACGTCTCCGTACTGCAGTCCACGGGCGGTACGAGCACCCCGCCGACCACTCCTCCCACGACTCCCCCGACCACCCCGCCCACCACGCCTCCGACGACGCCCCCCACCACCCCGCCGACCGGTGGCCGGGGCGCGTACGCCGCCATCCAGGCCGAGTCGTACGACGGCCAGGCCGGGACCGCCAAGGAGACCACCACGGACACCGGCGGCGGCCAGGACCTGACCGCCCTCGGCAACGGCGACTGGGCCCTGTACAAGGGCGTGGACTTCGGCTCCGGCGGACCGGCCACCCAGTTCTACGGGCGTGTCGCGAGCGGCGCCGCGGGCGGGGTCAGCGGGCTGATCGAGGTCCGGCTCGACAGCCGCACGAACGCCCCGATCGGCAGCTTCGCCGTGGCGAACACCGGCGGCGGGCAGAGCTGGAGGACCGTACCGGCGAACATCACCGGCGTCACCGGCACGCACGACGTGTACCTGACCTTCACCAGCGGCCAGCCGGCCGATTTCGTGAACCTCAACTGGTTCGACTTCGGGCACTGAGCGGAGAGAGGCGCACACCCGTGAACCCACCACCACGGCCGCTCGGCCCCCACCCCTTCAAAGCCCTGCTGACGACCGGGCTGATCTGCCTGATCTCCCTGATCGGGGCCCTCCTGATCCCCCCGGCGCCCACCCGGGCCGCCGCGGACTACACCCAGGGGGTCACCGCCCTGGGCTCGGGCTCGATGCGGATCTGGTTCCAACCCGCCACCCCGGCCGCCCTCGTCGACGTCCACTACCTGCCCGGCGGAGGGATGGGCCAGCAGAACTTCCGGATGACGAACAACGGCGGGACCTGGCAGCAGACGGTCTCCGCACTGGCCCCCGGCTCCACGCTCACGTACTGGTTCACGTACGAGAAGGGCGGGCCGCTCTACGACACCCCGCGCTTCACCGCCACCGCGGGCGGGACGGGAGGCGGCTCCGACGACGGCGGAGGCACCGGAACCTTCCCGATCACCTTCCGGAACGACACCCGCGGCGCGTACACCGACGCGCAGATCCACGTCACCGTCCTCGGCCAGGTGACCCCGGGGCAGTGGTCGTACATGAAGCCCGACGGCTCCATGGCCCACATCAGCCACCTGGACGCCGGGGCCCCCGGCCACCTGGTCAAGCGGGGGGTCGCCTACCCGGACATGTCCTTCACGCTCGCCCAGACGGGCGGGACGGTCCCCTCCCCCGCCTCGATCCGCGGGGGCCGGATCTACATCTCCCTCGGCTCCCCCGTGTACATCCCGGTCTCCCCCGACGACCAGGGCTGGGGCGGCCCCGATCTGCGCAACCCCGACGACCCCAACAGCGACGTGTACTACGACTGGTACGAGTACACCTACGTCCACGGCCAGGTCGCCTTCGGCGGGAACACCACGACCGTCGACCAGTTCGGCTTCCCGATCACCTCCCGGCTGCGCCAGACCTCCAGCGGGTACGACACCACCCAGGGCATCGCCCTCACCCGCGCCGAGGTCATGCAGCGGTACGCGGCAGCCGTTCCAGCGGCCTTCAGGCCGCTGCAGAACGGCTACCGGATCGTGGCGCCGCGCTCCTCGAACCTCTTCCTGGAGGGCGGCGCACAACAGAACCACCTGACGTCGTACATCGACCAGACCTGGAACTACTACACCGGCCACCAGTTCACCCTGACCCGGCTCGGCGAGACCTTCACGGGCCGGGTGAGCGGATCCGTCCTGACCTTCACCAAGAACGGAGCGGGCCCCTTCGTCCTGCGCAAGCCCACCTCCCCCGACGTCATGGCCTGCGCGGGCGCGCTGGCCTCGGGCAACGACACCGAGAAGCAGCTCGGCGCCGAGTTCTGCGCCGCGTTCAGCCGCGGGGTCGCCCTGGACCCCGCCACCTGGTACTCCCCGGCGGCGTACTACGGCGGGGCGGCGAAGAACGACTACGCCGGCTTCTTCCACACCGTGGGCCTGAACGGAAGGGCCTACGGATTCCCCTACGACGACATCAACGACCAGTCCTCCGTACAGATCCTCGGCAACTCCGACCCGCCGACCGGGCTGACCCTCGGCATCGGCTGGTGAAACCCTGACCGGCCCGTATCGCCGGGAGCGCTCTCAGCGTTCCCGGCGGTACGGGTTACCCTGCTGTCCGAAAGGGCCGTACAACGGTCCCCCGGACCCGCACGAGGAGCGCCCGTGGCCGAACAGCTTCCCACCGGCCGGCCCACGCTGGAGGCGGTCGCGGCGCGCGCCGGGGTGTCGCGGGCCACCGCGTCCCGGGTGGTCAACGGCGGCGACGGGGTCCGCCCGCACCTGGTGGAACAGGTCCGCGCGGCCATCACGGACCTGGGCTACGTGCCCAACCACGCGGCGCGCACACTGGTGACCCGGCGCACCGGGGCCGTCGCCGTGATCATCGCGGAGCCGGAGATCCGGATCTTCTCCGACCCCTTCTTCTCCCGCCAGATCCGCGGCATCAGCAAAGAACTCACCGCACACGACACCCAGTTGGTCCTGCTGCTCGTGGAGGACCGCGGCGACTACGACCGGATCGAGCGCTACCTGGCGGGCGGGCACGTCGACGGCGCCCTCGCCTTCTCCCTGCACACCGACGACCCGCTGCCCGCGATCACCCGCCGCATCGGCATGCCCACGGTCTACGGGGGCCGCCCCGGCTGGACCGGGGCCGCCGGCACGACCGGGGAGCACGGGCCGGTGTCGTACGTGGACGCCGACAACCGCGGCGGCGCCCGCGAGGCCGTACGGTACCTGGTGTCCCTGGGGCGGCGGCAGATCGCGCACATCGCGGGTCCGCTGGACCAGACTTCGGCCACCGACCGGCTCGACGGGTACCGGGACGTGCTGCTCGAGGCCGATCCGGCGCTGATCGCCGAGGGGGACTTCACCGCGGCGGGCGGGGCGCGGGCGATGGCCGAACTGCTGGCGCGCTGCCCGGAGCTCGACGCGGTGTTCGCGGCGAACGACCTGATGGCCACGGGCGCCCTGGGCGTGCTGCGCGAGCACGGCCGGTCCGTACCGGGCGATGTGGCCCTGGTGGGCTTCGACGACGCCGAGCTGGTCGCGGAGAGCACCGATCCGCCGCTGACGACCGTACGCCAGGACATCGAGGGCATGGGGCGGCTGATGGCCCGGCTGCTGCTGCGGACCCTGGACAAGGCACACGGCGCGCACGGAGTGCCCGGATCGGTGATCACCCCGACCGCACTCGTCCGGCGGGGTTCGGCTTAGGCCGACCTAGTGCTGTGGCCGTCGAACCGGTGATCGTGGCGACGGCGAGGCCGAGGGCGGAGCCGCTCGGCGGCCGGTCCCGCCAGCGGGCGCCGATGTGGCCGTCGGGTCGGACCAGGAGGGCCCCGTGGGGGCCGAGGCCGCAGAGGTCGGCGTGCTCCGCGGGAAGGGCTTCGATGCGCAGCGGCCCTGCCGCGGTGGTCTGCCGCTCCCAGGGAACGGGGTCCGGCGTGAGCAGGGTGAACCATTCCCCGAAGGCGTCGAGCGTCGAACGGTCGCGGGTGAGCCAGAGGTGGGGCATGCGATGGCCCGGCTCCGCGGTGGGGACGTACTCCACGCCGTCGTGGTCCGGCCGTTCCTGGTCCGCGCCGTCGGCGCGCTCCGGCGGGGCGGCGCCGTCCTCCGCGAGGACGGCGCCGGAGCGGTAGGCGACGCCGAGCACGAGACCGAGTTGGGCGAAGTACCTTTCGGACCACGGCAGTTCGAGCCGACGATCCGGCATTCCTTCGGCGCCTTCGGCCTGCTCGCGGCGCCGGGTCAGCACCTGGACCATGAGCCGGGCGTTGGCCACCGCTTGCCGGAGGGTCCGGTGGGCCACGGGCTCCCGTTCCGTCGCGTAGGTCTCCAACAGGCCCGCCCCGGCCCAGCCTTGGACGGCGCCGGCCAGCTTCCAGCAGAGATTGTGCACGTCGGCGACGCCGGTGTTCATGCCCAGGCCGCCGATCGGTGGGATCGCGTGCGCGGCGTCGCCGGCCAGCAGGACCCGTCCGTGGTGGAAGCGTTCGGCGACGAAGGCGTTCATCGCCCAGTGCTGGACCCGCAGCACGTCGGCCCGTACGTCGGCGCCCGGGCCCAGGGCACGCGAAACCAGCGCGGGCCAATCGGCGCCGGCGGCGTCCTCCGGCGTGGGAGCGAACCAGGACCAGCTGCCTCCGGGATGGACCGGGCCGAACGATCCGTTCGGGGTGAAGTAGACCCCGGCGGGCTGCCGGTCGCTCCAGTGGCCGAGGTCCGCGTCGAACACGACCGTGGTGAAGCTCCCCAGCTCTCCGGGCCCGGCGGTGCCGATGGCCAGCAACTGGCGGACCGTGGAGTTCGCGCCGTCGGCTGCGACCAGGTAGCGGGCACGGACGCGGGTCCCTTCCCCGCCCTGCCGGTCGGCGAGCACGGCCACGATGCCCTCGGCGTCCTCCTCCAGGCCGACGAGCTCGGACCCGAAGCGCACGGGGGCCCGCGCCGCGGCGAGCAGGGTGGGTTCCAGCCGGTCCTGGGAGGTGACCACTCCGATCGCGGGGCTCTCGGGCACCGGTGCGTTCACCCCGACCATGGCCGCCGTGGCGAAGTCGTGGTCGTACAGGGTGTCGCGGAAGCGGACCCGGCCGTACTCCGGCGCGAACGCGGCGGCCCTGATCCTGTCGGTGAGTCCGAGCCCGCGGTAGATCTCCATCGTCCGCACGTTGACCAGCCGGGACCTGGGGAAGGGCGACAGATCGACGTGCTTCTCGACCAACAGGGTGCGTACGCCCCAGCGTTCCAGCAGCGCGCGGGCGGTGAGGCCGACCGGCCCGCCTCCGACGATCAGTACGTCCACCTGGGTACTGGCTACGGGCATGCCGGGCTCCTCCTGTCGCGGCCGAACGCTCCGCACTCGACTCCAATCTCCCGCACCACGCGCCCGATCGCATGTCAGCGCGCCGCGTTCGCCCCGAACGCGGTCACCGCGAATGGGGTGATTCCCGGCCGGTCACCGCACGGCTCTTGACGGGGCGCTCGTATGGGGTGCACGCTCCAGTCGCGCTCTGAGAGCGCTCTCAAAGCGCTCTCGGAAGACCCGCATCCGCCAAGCCGAGGAGGCCGCACCATGCCGTCCACCCCCCGAGCCGCCGGGAGAGCCACGCTCGGCCTCGCCGCCATGGTCCTCGCAGGAGCCCTGCTGGCCGCCTGCGGTTCCGGCTCCGGCTCCAAGTCCGCCGAGGGTGCGGGAGGCCATGTCACGGTCACCATCGATCTGTTCGGCTCATTCGGCTACCAGGAGGCCGGTCTCTACGCCGAGTACGAGCAGCTCCACCCGAACATCAAGATCAAGCAGACCGACACGGAGGACGAGCAGGACTACTGGAAGTCGCTCCAGACGCACCTCGCCGGCGGCGGCGGGCTGGCGGACATCCAGGGCCTGGAGGTGGGGCGGATCGCCTCGGTGACGCAGCAGCAGGCCGACAAGTTCACCGACCTCAAGGAGTACGGGGCGGGCGCGCTCCAGAGCGAGTTCGCCGCCGCCAAGTGGGCGGCCGCGACGACCAAGGACGGCAAGGTGCTCGGCCTCGGCACCGATGTCGGGCCCGAGGCCATGTGCTACCGCAGCGACCTGTTCCGGGCTGCGGGCCTGCCCACCGACCGTACGGAACTGGCCACCAAGTGGGCCACTTGGGACGGCTATCTGGAGCTCGGCCGCCAGTACGCGGCCAAGGCGCCGGCCGGCAGCTCCTGGCTGGACAGCGTCGGCAGCCTCGACGCCGTCATGGTCGGCCAGGCGAAGGAGCGCTACTACGACGCCTCGGGCGCACTGATCTACGAGAACGGCCCCGCCGTGAAGTCCGCCTGGGAGGCCTCGGTCAAGGCCGCCGCGGACGGTCTCAGCGCCAAGCTGGACCAGTGGTCGCCGCCGTGGAACCAAGCCTTCGCCTCCGGCTCCTTCGCCACGATGCCCTGCCCCGCCTGGATGCTCGGCTACATCAAGGGACAGGCCGGCGAGGCGGGCAAGGGCAAGTGGGACGTGGCGAGGCTGCCCGGCGGCGCGGGCAACTGGGGCGGCTCCTACCTGGCGGTCCCCCGGGCCGCCCAGCACAAGAAGGAGGCGGCCGAGCTGGTGAAGTGGCTCACCGCGCCCGAGCAGCAGACCAAGCTCTTCCGCAAGCAGGGCAACTTCCCCTCCGCCGTCAAGGCCATCGGGCAGATCTCGGACGCGAAGGACCCGTACTTCTCGGACGCCCCGATCGGGCAGATCTTCGGCGACGCCGCCGAGAAGGCCCCGGTCCAGGTGCTCGGGCCGCACGACAAGGACATCGCCGACCAGATCGCCAACGCGCTGAGCGAGGTGGAGCGCAAGGGCACGCCGCCGGAGACGGCCTGGTCGAACGCGAAGAAGGCCGTCAAGAACGCCCTGGGCTGAGCCGCCGTGAACTCGCACTCCCGCACCCGCCCCCGCACCCGCCCTCGTACCGGTACCCGAACCCGACCCATACCCCGGCGGGGCCTGGCCCCGTACGCCTTCGTCGCCCCGTTCTTCACGCTCTTCGCCGCCTTCGGCCTCTTCCCGCTCCTCTATACGGCGTACGTCTCCGTCTACCGCGTCGAGTTGCAGAACCCCGGCGAGATGGAGTGGCGGGGCCTGGGCAACTACACGGCCCTGTTCACCGATCCGTTCTTCTGGACGGCCCTGCGCAACACCTTCACCATCGGTGTGCTCTCCACGGTTCCGCAGCTGCTGATCGCCCTGGGCCTGGCGCACATCCTCAACTACCGCCTGCGCGCCCGCACTTTCTTCCGCACGGCGCTGCTGCTCCCGTACGCGACCTCGGTCGCCGCGGCCTCACTGATCTTCGCCCAGCTCTTCGGGCGGGACTTCGGAATCGTCAACGACCTCCTGGGCGCGGTCGGTTTCGCCCCGGTGGACTGGCAGAGCGGTACGGCCGCCTCGCAGATCGCCGTCTCTTCGATCGTCGTATGGCGCTGGACCGGCTACAACGCGCTGATCTATCTGGCGGGCATGCAGTCCATCCCCGGCGAGCTCTACGAGGCGTCCGAGGTGGACGGGGCTTCGAAGTGGCGGCAGTTCCTCCACGTCACCCTGCCCGGACTGCGTCCCGCCATCGTCTTCACCGTGGTGGTGTCCACGATCGGCGCCACTCAGCTCTTCGGGGAACCGCTGCTCTTCGAGGGGTCCGTGTCCGGGGGCATCTCGCACCAGTACCAGACCCTGGGCCTGTACATGTACGAGCAGGGCTGGGGCTTCTTCCACCTGGGCCGGGCGGCCGCCATCGCCTGGGTGATGTTCCTGCTGATCGTGACGCTGGTCGGGGTCAACGCCCTCGTCGTGCGCCGCCGTTACCGTAAGGAGGCCGGTCGATGAGCTCTTCCCCCACCGCCCGGCGCGGTGGCCGGCTCAGCTACGCGGTGCTGGCCTGCGCGGTGCTGGTGTCGGCGTTCCCGCTGTACTGGACCCTGGTCGCGGCGAGCCGCTCCAATGCCGAACTGGCGCGTCCCATCCCCTCGTTGCTGCCCGGCCCACGGCTCCTGGTCAACCTCCAGGCCGTCCTGGAGGAGGCGGACATCGGCAAGGCCCTCCTCAACTCCCTGATCGTGTCGAGCGCGATCACCGTGGGCACGGTGCTCTGCTCCACCCTGGCCGGCTTCGCCTTCGCCAAGCTGCGCTTCCGGGGACGCGGAGCGCTGCTGAGCGCCGTCGTCGCGTCAATGATGATCCCGCCGCAGCTGGGGGTGATCCCGCTGTTCATGCTGATCGTGAAGCTCCACTGGGTGAACCAGCTCCAGGCCGTCGTGCTGCCCGGGCTGGTCTCCGCCTTCGGCGTGTTCTTCATGCGGCAGTTCCTCGTGCAGTCCCTGCCGGACGAGCTGATCGAGGCGGCCCGGGTCGACGGGGCCTCGTACGCCCGGATCTTCCGGTCGATCGTGCTCCCGGTGGCCCGGCCCGCCATGGCCGTGCTCGGGCTGCTGACCTTCATGACGGCCTGGAACGACTTCTTCTGGCCGGTGGTCGCGCTGTCCTCGCAGGAGCCGACCGTGCAGGTCGCGCTCCGCCAGCTGGGCGGCGGCTACGTCCACGACCAGTCCGTGATCATGGCGGGCACCCTGCTCGGGACGCTGCCCGTGCTGCTGGTCTTCGGCCTGCTGGGCCGGCAGATCGTGGGCGGCATCATGCAGGGCGCGGTCAAGGGCTGAGCTCCGCCCCCTCTCTCCCCGGCCCTGCCTCCCCGGCCCTCCCTCTCCTCCACTTCTTCCAGGAGCCTTCCATGACCACTGTCGACGCGTCCCCCGCCACGGGGGCGGCGCTCCCCTTTCCCCCGGGGTTCCGGTGGGGCACCGCGACGGCCGCGTACCAGATCGAGGGGGCGGCCGCGCTGGACGGGCGTACGCCCTCGATCTGGGACACCTTCAGCAGTACGCCCGGCAAAGTGCTGGGCGGCGACACCGGGGACACCGCGGCCGACCACTACTACCGGATGGCCGAGGACGTGGGCCTGATGAAGCGGCTCGGCGTGAGCGACTACCGCTTCTCGGTGGCCTGGCCGAGAGTGCAGCCGACCGGGCGGGGGCCCGCCCTGTCCCGGGGGCTCGACTTCTACCGGCGTCTGGTGGACGCGCTGTTGGAGGCGGGGATCCGGCCGGTGGCCACGCTCTACCACTGGGACCTGCCGCAGGAGCTCGAAGACCGGGGCGGGTGGCCCCGCCGCGAGACGGCCGAGCGGTTCGCCGAGTACGCGGGACTGGTCGCCGGGGCGCTCGGGGACCGGGTGGGCAGCTGGACCACCCTCAACGAGCCCTGGTGTTCGGCCTTCCTCGGCTACGCGTCCGGGGTGCACGCCCCCGGCCGCACCGAGCCCGAGGCCGCGCTGCGGGCGGCGCACCACCTCAACCTGGCCCACGGGCTGGGCGTACGGGCGCTGCGAGCGGCGCTGCCCCCGTCGGCGGAGGTGTCCCTGACGCTCAACCTCCACGTGGTGCGGCCCCTGACGGACTCGGCCGCCGATGCGGACGCGGCCCGGCGGATCGACGCGGTGGGAAACCGGATCTTCCTGGACCCGGTCTTCCGCGGGCGGCTTCCCGAGGACCTGATCCGTGACACCGCCGCCCTCACGGACTGGTCCTTCGTCCGGGACGGCGATCTCGCGGCCGCCTGCGAGCCGATCGACTGGCTGGGCCTGAACTACTACGCCCCCACGGTGGTCGCGGCCGCCGGGTCGCAGGCGCCCGCCGCCGAGCCCTCGCCATCGCCCTGGCCCGGGGCTGGGGGGCTCGTACGGTTCCCTCCCCCGCCCGGTCCCCGTACGGCGATGGACTGGCCGGTGGACGCGGGCGGGCTGTACGAGCTGTTGACGCGGCTGCGCGACGAGCTGCCCGGGGTGCCGCTGCTGGTCACGGAGAACGGCGCGGCCTACGAGGACCACCCCGGTCCCGGGGGCGAGGTGCGCGATCCGGAGCGGATCGCGTACCTACGGGAACACCTCGCCGCCGTGCACCGGGCGATCCGGGACGGGGCGGACGTGCGCGGCTACTTCCTGTGGTCGCTGCTGGACAACTTCGAGTGGGCATACGGCTACAGCAAGCGGTTCGGCATCGTGCACGTGGATTTCGCCACGCAGCTGCGTACGCCCAAGGACAGCGCGCGCTGGTACGCGGAGGTCATCGCCCGGGGCGGTCTCGCGCCGTGAGGTTCAGGGCATCAGCTCCAGGTACCGGGCGTCGACGCGGCCCGAGCCCACGGTGAGGTCCAGGGTCCGCGAAGAGGCTTGATCGGACAGCCCGGGTCCGAGGTCCACGCGGCCCGAGCCGATCCGGGTGGCGACCCGGAAGGTGGTGGCGTCGGGGACGGTGAGGGCGAGGCGGCCCTCACCGATGTCGGCGGTGACCTTCTGCGGCGGGCTGACGAAGTCGACGGCGGCCATGCCGGAGCCGACGGCGAGTTCGAGCTCGGGCGCGGTGATGGCCTCGGCGGCCACCCTGCCGGAGCCCACGCGGGCGCGGACCGGGCCGCGCAGGCCGGTGAGGTGGAGCTCTCCGGAGTCGACCCGTGCGTCGACGGCGCCGCCGAGGCCGCCGATGTCGATGCGGCCGGAGTCCGCGGTCACGGTGACCGGGAGGCCGGCGGGCACCGCGACGCCGAGCTGGACGGAGCAGGAGAGCCCCACGGTGAGCCAGGAGTCCTCGTCGGGGCAGTGCGGGGTCAGGGTGAGGGTGTCGTCCTGCCAGCTCTCCTCGATGACGGGCTTCTTGCTCGACCAGGCGATCTCGGCGCGGTAGCCGACCTGTTGGTCCCCGCGCGGGCGGACCGTGATGTTCGCACTGCCGCCCGTGATGCGCAGGGCGGTCACCGGGTGACCGGCGCTGCCGCCGTGGAGGGTGCCCGTGCGGGTGACCCCGTACGCCCCGGCCTGCCAGGCGGCGGGCAGGACGACGAAGACCGCGCCGAGCAGGGCGGCGAGGATCCAGGCGAGCCGCCGCTTGGGGCGTGGCGGGGCCACGGCTCCGGTCGGCGGGGGCGTCACGGGCTGCCGTCCAGGAAGCGCAGCACGGCGAGGACACGGCGGTGGTCGCCGTCGGCGACGGAGAGGTCGAGCTTGGCGAAGATGCTGTTGATGTGTTTGGCCACGGCGCTCTCGCTCACGACGAGCTCGGCCGCGATCCCGGCGTTGGAGCGGCCTTCGGCCATCAGGGAGAGCACCTCGCGCTCGCGCGGGGTGAGGCGTTCGAGGGGGTCCGGGCCGCCGCCGCGGCGCAGCAGGAGCTGGGCGACGACCTGCGGGTCGAGGGCGGTCCCGCCGCCCGCGACCCGGCGCAGGGCGTCGATGAACTCCTCGACGTCGGCGACGCGTTGTTTGAGGAGGTAGCCGATGCCGGCGCTGCTCGGGGCGGACAGCAGGTCGGCGGCGTAGCGCTCCTCCACGTGCTGGGAGAGGAGCAGGACGGCGGTGCCGGGGCTCTGCTGGCGGATCATGAGGGCGGCGCGGACGCCTTCGTCGGTGAAGCCGGGCGGCATCCGGACGTCGACGAGGGCGAGTTCGGGTTTGTGTTCCTCGACGGCGGACAGCAGGCCCTCGGCGTCGCCGGTTTCGGCGGCCACTTCGAAGCCGGCCATTTCGAGGACTTTCACCAGTCCGATGCGCAGGAGGACGGAGTCCTCGGCGATCACGGCACGCACGGCAGCTCCACGGTCAGGGTGGTCGGGCCCCCGATGGGGCTGTCGATCTTGATGCTTCCGTCGACCGACCCTACGCGTTTGCGCAGGCCGGTCAGTCCGGTGCCCCTGGCCGGGTCGGCGCCGCCCACGCCGTCGTCGGTGACGGTGAGCCGCAGTACGTCGTCGGCGGTCCGGGCGACGTGCACCGAACAGTGCCGGGCACGGGCGTGTTTGGCGATGTTGGCGAGGGCTTCGGAGACGACGAAGTAGGCGACGGCCTCGACGGTGGGGCCCGGGCGCACGGCCAGGTTCACGGTCAGTTCGACGGGCAGGGGCGCGCGGGCGGCGATGCCGGAGAGCGCGGCGTCGAGCCCGCGGTCCTCCAGGACGGGCGTGTGAAGGCCTCTGACGAGGCTGCTGAGTTCCTCGATGGCCTCCTTCGCCTCGCGGTGGGCCTCGTCGATGACGGCTTTGGCCTCGGGGGGCAGCCCGGGGAGGGTGGCGCGGGCTATTCCGAGGTTCATGGCGAGGGAGACCAGGCGCTGTTGGGCCCCGTCGTGGAGGTCCCGCTCGATGCGGCGGCGTTCGAGGTCGGCGGCGTCCAGGACGTCGGCCCGGCTCTCGGCGAGGTCCTCGACGCGGCGCTCCAGTTCGCGGGCCCGGTTGGGGCCCAGGAGCGAGAGGGCGGCGGCCGTGTCGAGCCGGGCGAGGAGGGCCGCGAACCAGGGTGCGGCCAGCAGCAGCAGGGCCCCGAGCACGGTGACCAGATCGAGCTGCCGGCTCCAGCTCGGGACGGCCCAGGACCACGCGTAGACGCTGGCGCAGACGGCGCCGGCAACCCAGGTGAGGAGCAGCAGTGCGCCGCCGAGGGCGGCGAGCGGGCTGACCAGGAAGTGGTAGCCGTACTGCCGCCAGGTCGCCTCTGAGCGCAGCCGTTCGCTCAGGCCCCGGAAGCTGTGCCAGGGGTGTTCGCGGACCACGGGCGGTATGTCCACTCCGAGCAGCGACCAGCAGCGGTTGCGCTGGAGGGCGGTGAGCAGCGGGGACAGCACGAGGACGAGCAGCAGCGGGACGGGGCTGTGTCCGGGGCCCGTGAGCAGGAGCATCAGGCCGAGCCCGAGGGGTAGTGCGGGCGGGATCGCGGCCGCCGTGAAAGCGGTGTTGCGCCATGCCCATGAGGACCAGGGCGCATGCGCCGTGGTCCAGGTGAATGTACGCCGCAGCGCGCCGGAACTTGCCATGTGCGTACGGTAATCGCCCTGGCCAGGGCGTTTCCACCCCGCTGGTACCCGGTCCGGGGTGTACCTGGCACCACCCCCGGTTCGGATCGTGGGGCTACTGATTCGGGCGGCCCGGCGGACGAGTCTTGTGGTGTGCCCGGCGGACGGACCGCGGGGCGGAAGGAGACCCACAGCCATGGCCCTCGTCGCACCGCAGTTCCGCACCCGCCCGGCCGTCCGCACGGCGCCCCGTGTGTCGACGGTGCTCACCGGAGCCGGGCTGGCCCTGGTGCCGTGGATGGTGGTGCTGGCGAAGACGCTGCCGCAGACCGTCGAGGTGTCCAACTGGGCCACCGCGTGGATAGGCCTGGACGTGATGCTGGCCGCGGGTCTGACGGGGACGGGACTGTTGCTGCGCCGCAAGGACACCCGGGTGGTTCCGGTGGCGGCGGCGACGGCGGCCCTGCTGCTGATGGACGCCTGGTTCGATGTCGCGACCTCGGCCGGGAGCGAGCAGACGCTGGCGCTGCTGCTGGCGTTCGGGGCGGAGCTGCCGCTGGCGGTGGCCTGCGCGGCGGTGGCGGCCCGTCGTGCGTAGGCCCGCGAGGGCGGGGCCGGTGGCCGGGGCCAAGACCGGGGCCGGTGGGAGGGCGGGGACGGTGGCGGGCCCCGCACCAGGTGGGTGCGGGGCCCGAGGCCTGCCGGTCGCGCGGGGCACCGTACGGCTATCGCGTACGGGGGCTCTCCCAGCGGTAGAACTCCTGGGCCATGGCGTCCTTGGGGCTGCGCCAGGTCTCGGGGTTGTGCGGGCTGACGTAGGCGGTGAGCCGGTCGCTGAGGTCCTGGAACTCGGGGTGGCTGGTCACCTTGGCGATGGCCGGGCCCGGAGGACGGTCGGACTCGATGAAGTGCATGTACACGTCGCCGAACTGGAAGAGGCTGCGGCGGGTGACCCCGACGAGGTGCGGCAGTTCGCCCGCGTCCGAGGCCGCGAAGAGCTCGGCGATGTCGGGGGCGGACTGCGGCGCCATACGGGCGACGATGAGAGCGCGGTGCATCCGGAAGTCTGCCTTTCGTCTCAGACGCGGCTGGCCGCGGGCGTACGGCTCTCGCGTTCGCGTTGTTCGATCTTGTCCCGGATCAGTTCCAGCTGGATCTTCGAGTTCTGGTTGATGCGCGCGGTCATCCCGGCGTCGTCGACGGGTGCCTGCGGCTTCATGGCGAAGTCCTGGGTCCACACCATCCGGGTGCCGCCCGGCACCTCGAAGTACTGCCAGTGGATGTCCATGTGCTCGAACGGGCCGGTCTCGACGCGGCGGGCGCGCACCGTGCGGGTGACGGGGTCGGGGGTGCGTTCGGAGACCCAGCTCCACACCGTGCCGTTCTCGTCGGGGTGCATGGTCAGGCGGAAGCGGGTGGTGGGCCCGTCCTCCTCCAGGATCTCCAGCGAGGCGTACTCGCTGAACAGCCCGGGCCAGGAGGGGAGATCGTTGGTCATCTCCCAGACGGCGTCCATGGGCGCGCTGACGGTGATCTCGTTCTCGGTGTGTCCTGCCATCTCAGGCTCCGGTCATCAGGCTGGTGTTGACGAGTTCGAGGAACTCCTTGGGGGTCTTGCAGCGGTCGGCGTCCGTGGGCAGCGCCCGGCCGCGCTTGTTCTCCAGCAGGCCCACGATGCCGAGCAGGCCCAGCGAGTCGAGGCCGAAGTCGTCGAACTTGGAGTCCGGACGGCTCTTCATCTCGGCCGGGTCGACGGTGATGCCGGCGCCGGACTTCATCAGGGCGGCCAGCTCCTCGACGGTCAGTCGTTCGGACATGAGCGGCTCCTTCTGTCTCTAGGAGGTGTCTCTAGGAAGGGATGCGGATCACGAGCGCGGCATTGGAGCCCATGAGGCCCCGGCTCAGGACGAGCGCGGTGCGCAGCTCCGCGGGGCGGGCGCTGCCCGTCACCACGTCGAGGTCGTGGCACACGTCGAAGACGTTCGGCGTGGGCGGGACGATGCCGTGCTCCAGGGCGAGCACCGCGGCGGCGGTGTCGAGGGCGGGGGCCGCGCAGTAGGCCCGGCCGGTGCCCGTCTTGGGCGCCGTGACCGGGACGGTGCGCCCGTGCGCTCCGAGGGCCGAGGCGATCGCGGCGGCCTCGGCCCGGTCCGCCTCGGGGGTGCCGAGGGCGTCCGCGAAGACCACGTCGATCTCCTCGGGGGCGCAGCCCGCGTCCCGCAGGGCCCCCCGGATGGCGTGGGCGAGGCCTTCGCCGGACTCGGCCGCCTTCTCGGGGTGGTGCGGGCCGGTGAAGGTAGCCGCGTGCCCGGCCAGGACGGCCCGGACGGAGGCGCCTCGGCGCCGGGCCGCCTCCTCGTCCTCCACGAGGAACATCGCGCCGCCCTCGGCGGGGACGAAGCCGCAGGCCTTGTCGGTGAAGGGCCGGTAGGCCCGCTCCGGGTCCTCGTGCGTGCTCAGCCCTTCGTAGCCGAGCTGGCAGACGATGGAGTACGGGGCCAGGGGCGCTTCGGTGGCTCCGACGAGCATGGCCCGGCTGCCCTGGCGGATGGCGCGGGCGGCGTGCGCGAAGGCGTCGAGCCCGCCCGCCTCGTCGGCGGCCACCACCCCGCAGGGCCCCTTGAGGCCCCGCCGGATGGAGATCTGCCCGGTGCTGGCGGCGTAGAACCAGGCGATGGACTGGTAGGGGCCGACGTAGCGCGGGCCCTGCTCCCACAGGTGTTGCAGCTCGCGCTGTCCGAATTCGCCGCCGCCGGAGCCGGCCGCGGTGACCACGCCGATCGAGAAGGGGTCGTCCTCGTAGTCGGCGCGGCCGAGCCGTCCGTCCTCCAGGGCGAGGTCGGCGGCGGCCAGGGCGTGGTGGGTGTAGCGGTCGGTCTGGACGAGGAAGCGCTCCTCGACCATCGAGGCCGCGTCGAAGCCGCGTACCTCGCCGGCGACGCGCAGCGGGAGGTGCTCGCAGCCCTCCCGGGTGATCCGGCCCAGGGCGGAGCCGCCCGACTGGGTCGCCTTCCAGAAGGCTTCGGCACCGATTCCGTTGGGCGCCACGACCCCGATGCCCGTGATGACCGTACGGTCGCTCACGAGACCACCTCCTCCTTCGACTCCTCGGACCGGCTCATGACGACGGCGGACTGGAAGCCGCCGAAGCCGCTGCCGACGGAGAGCACGCTGCGCAGCGTGCGCTCGCGGGCGACGCGCGGGACGTAGTCCAGGTCGCATTCGGGGTCGGGGGTCTCGTAGTTGGCCGTCGGCGGGACCACTTGGTGGGTCATCGCCAGGACGCAGGCGGCCAGTTCGATCGCCCCGATGGCGCCGAGCGAGTGCCCCACCATCGATTTGATGGAGGTCATCGGCGTCTTGTAGGCGTGGTCGCCCAGGACCCTCTTGACCGCCGCGGTCTCGTGGCGGTCGTTCTGCTTGGTTCCGGAGCCGTGCGCGTTGACGTAGTCGATCTCGCGCGGGTCGACCCGGGCCTGGGCGAGGGCGGTTTGGATGGCGCGGGCCATCTCCAGGCCCTCGGTGGTCAGGCCGGTCATGTGGTGGGCGTTGCCGAAGGTGGCGTACCCGCCTATCTCGCAGTAGACGGTCGCACCGCGGGCCCGGGCGTGCTCCAGCTCCTCCAGGACGAGGACGGCCCCGCCTTCGCCGAGGACGAAGCCGTCGCGGTCGGCGTCGAAGGGCCGGGACGCGTGGGCGGGGTCGTCGTTGTTCGGGGAGGTGGCCTTGATGGCGTCGAAGCAGGCCACGGTGATGGGTGAGACGGGTGAGTCGGAGGCGCCGGCGATGCAGACGTCCATCCGTCCTTCGGCGATGGAGTGGACGGCGTACCCGATGGCGTCGAGTCCGGAGGTGCAGCCGGTGGAGACGGTCTGGACCGGTCCGCGCGCTCCCGTCTTCTCCGCGACGGCGGAGGCCAGGGTGGCCGGGGTGAACGCGCGGTGCAGGTGGCGTCCGGCGAGCCGGTGGTCCACGTCCCACCAGGCGCCGGACTGGCTGACGGCCACGTAGTCGTGCTCCAGGCGGGTGGTTCCGCCCACGGCCGTGCCGAGGGAGACTCCGGTGCGCCAGGCCTCGTCGGTGCTGAGGTCGAGGCCCGCGTCGCGCACGGCCTCGCCGGCGGCGACCAGCGCGAACTGGATGTACCGGTCCGCGCGGGCCGCTTCCTCGGCGGTGAGGCCGTGTTCGGCGGGGTCGAAGTCGACCTCCGCGGCTATCCGGGAGCGGAACCCGGTCGGGTCGAAGAGGGTGATGCCGCGCGTGGCCGTACGGCCGTTGGACAGCAGGTCCCAGAAGGCGCTGGTGCCGATCCCGCCCGGGGCGACGACGCCGACCCCGGTGACGGCCACACGGCGGCGGGTCACGAGACCACGCCCGCACGGTCCGGCGGCCGCTCCCAGGCGGAGCCCTCCGGATGGACCGCCTCCTCGGTGTCCACGTGGCCCAGTTTCGGGTCCGGGGCCAGCGGGCCGAGGTGGAAGACCATGCGGGCCTCGGTGTCACCGACGTTGCGGAACCGGTGGCGCACGTTGAGCGGGACGAGGAGTCCCTGGTCGGTGAGGAGCGGGTGGGCCTCGCCGTCGAGGTCGACCTCCAGCGTGCCGCTGATGACGTACACGAACTCCTCGGAGTACGGGTGGTAGTGCTCGGCGATGTGCTCGCCCGGGGCCATGACGGCAAGGCCCATGAAGCCGCTGGTGCAGCCCACCGAGGTCGGCGTGAGCACGGCCCTCAGGTCCCCGCCGCGCCGGGTGTTGGGCTGCGTCTGGCTGAGGTCCACGATGTGCGGTGGGCGTTGTCTGGTCATGACGGGGATCCTCCTGGCGGTGGGGAGCCTGGACGGGGCTGGCGGGTGGGGGTGAGAAAGGGATCGGGGGCCGGGGGTCCCGCGGTCCGGGGTGGGGTGGTCGTGGTGCGTGCCGTCGAGGCTCAGTGCTCGGCGGGGGCCCGGCGGTCGGTGATCAGGCTCATGGTGTGGCGCAGGGCGGACGAGCTGTCATGGTCCCCGGCGGTCATCAGCCGGGCGAGGACGGCCGCCTTGCGCGGTCCGCGGACCCCGAAGGCGGTCTCCAGTCCGGAGCCCTGCGGGCCCCGCACGTCGATGAGGCGGACGACGATGTCGTCGCGCTGGAAGATGCTGCTGCTCACCGTGGGGGCGTCTGGGCGGTGGGCCGCGTCCTCGTCCTGGCGGGCCAGGAACCTGGCGAGCGCCGGTCCGCAGCCGGGCTTGGCGGGGTAGAAGAGGGCGTGCCTGCGGACGTCGGACCGGTCCTCGGCGCCCGCTTCCCGCGCGGCGACGTGGTGGACGGCCGGCAGCGCGGCCTTCATGAAGAACATCCGGGCGGACTCGGCGTCGCCGAGGTCGCGGTCCTGTTCCAGGTACGGATTGATGGCTTCTTCGACGGCCCGCACCTCGGGCTGTTCGGAGACGTGCCGCAGCGCCGACATCAGGTCGCCGCGGACCTCCACCGTACGCACGACGCGGTTGCCGTGCATGAACAGCGAGGTCCGGCAGAGCCGGGTGTGGCCGTCGACGTCGGCGGCCGGGGACGCGTAGCTGGAGAGGATCTGGGCCACCTTCTCCTCGCTGCCGGGCTTGACCGTGAAGGTCAGCGCGTGGCGCACGATGCCGGCGCCGAGCCGGGGCGATTCCTGCAGCCGTGCGCCGCCGGGGCGCCGGGCTTCCTGGTAGCCGCGGCCGGTCTCGCGCAGGACGGTGTACTTGAGCGGGCGCATGGCGCGGGCGCAGGCGCCGAGGGGGCGCACCTGCTCGGCGTGGTGCTCGCTGTTGACCCAGGCGAGGTACTGCGGGGCGCTCTCCCACTCGCTGGTGATGAGCCACTGCGAGGGGTTCTCGAAGGACTGGCAGAGCTGGTCGCTGATGTGCCCCGGTTCCGACGCGATGTCGTGGCGCATCTGCTCGTAGGCCTCGAAGAACCGCTGCTGGGCTCCCTCGTGGAGGTCCATCAGCAGGACCACCCGGAGCATGGAGCCGTCGAAGGCGGACTGTGACACCCGTTCGGACAGGGTGGTCGTCATCTGCTCACTCCTTCGTGAGGGCCCTTCGTGAGGGCGTGGAGTTCCATCGCGTACGGACCCTCGTCCGTCATGGGCGGTCACCGACCGGCCCGGCGGCCGCCTCGGGGGAACGGCAGGCCGGTGTGTCTTCGGGGGAACCGCTGTCGCTCATCGTCATCCGCGAGGGGACGTACCGCTACATCTCCGCATCAAGCGGGTGACAACGGGCGAATCGCCCGGGCCTGGCTGCCGATCGGGGGCATAAAGGAATGCACTCCCCCACACAGAAATCAGGAGCTCGCAGCTGATGGAAGACACCGCAGATGTTCGCGTACCGGTTCTCGTCGTGGGCGGCTCCCTCGTGGGTCTGTCCACCTCGCTGTTCCTGAGCCGTCACGGCGTCAGGCACATGCTCGTCGAGAAGCACGCCGGAACCTCCGACCACCCGCGCGGCCGCGGCATCAACGCCCGGACCATGGAGCTTTTCCGGGTGGCCGGGGCGGAGGGCGCCATCCGCCAGGCGGCCTCCGCGCTGGAGAACAACATGGGCATCCTCCAGACGGATTCCCTGCTGGGCGGCGACCACAAGTGGCTGGTCAAGGCCATCGACCCGGCGGGCGCGCTCGCCAAGTTCAGCCCGGCCGCCTGGTGCGTGTGCAGCCAGAACAACATCGAGCCGATCCTCGCCACGCAGAGCCGTGCGCAGGGCGCCGACATCCGCTTCTCCACCGAACTGATGAGCTTCGACCAGGACGCGACCGGGGTGAACGCCCTGGTCAAGGACCGGGAGACGGGTGAGCACATCACCGTGCGCGCCGATTTCCTGATCGCGGCGGACGGACCGCGCAGCCCCGTACGCGAGGAGCTGCGCATCACCCAGACGGGCAGCGGCGAGCTGTTCCACAACGTCAGCGTCACCTTCCGCTCGCGCCGGCTCGTCGAGGTGCTGGGCGATCTGCGCTTCATCGTCTGCTACCTGATGAAGCCGGGTGCCGACGGGGCCCTGCTGCCGGTGGACAACGACACCCAGTGGGTCTTCCACCTGCCCTGGCACCCGGACCGGGGCGAGACCCTGGAGGACTTCACCGAGGAGCGGTGCATCGCGCAGATCCGGGCCGCGATCGGCGTTGCGGACCTGGATGTGGAGATCGGCGGCAAGGCGCCGTGGCACGCGGCCGAACGGATTGCCGAGCGGTATTCGTCCGGTCGGGTGTTCCTGGCCGGCGACGCGGCCCACGAGATGTCCCCCACCGGGGCGTTCGGCTCCAACACCGGCATCCAGGACGCGCACAACCTGGCCTGGAAGATCGCGGCGGTCCTCGACGGATCGGCCGGGATCGGGCTGCTCGACACCTACGAGGCCGAGCGGCTGCCGGTGGCACTGGCGACCGCCGAGCGCGCCTCGGCGCGTTCGGCCGAACACAGCCACCCGGGGTACGCGCCGCCGCCGACCATGGCCGGCGGACCGGGCAGCGGGGTCATGACGACGGCGATGGCGTACGCGTACCCGCGCGGCGCGGTGGTCGGCGCCGACCCGGACCGGCCGGTCATCCCGGAGGGGATGCGGATGACGGGTGACGTCGGCACCCGCGCCCCGCACATGTGGCTGACCCGCGCCGACGGCGAGCGGGTGTCCACGCTGGACCTGTACGAGCGCTCGTTCGTGCTGCTCAGCGGCGCGGGCACGCCGTGGCGGGAGGCCGCCGAGCGGGCGGCCGAGCGGCTGTCGGCGCGACTGGACACGTACGTGATCGGATCCGCCGAGGGAGCCGACCTGGTGCAGGAGGCGGGCGCCGACTGGGCCGCGGTGCACGCACTGTCGCAGGCCGGGGCGGTGCTGGTGCGCCCCGACGGATTCGTCGCGTGGCGCTCGCACGGCGCGGTGGCCGATCCCGAGGCCGCACTGTCCTCGGCGCTGTCGCAGGTGCTGAGCCGGAGCTGAACCGGAGCCGACCTGCCCGGACCGCCGACCGCCGAGGTTGGTCCCCCTGCCGCCGGCCCGTAAGCGGGCCGGGGGCAGGGGCGTTTACGGGGCCCCGCGTCAGGCGCAGGCCCAGCAGCCCGCCCAGCAGCCTGAGCCGTGGTGCGCGGGGCGCCTGCGGCGGGCGGTGGCGGTGGCGGTGGGGCTCTGTTGCGCCGGGCCGGAGTTGCGGCGCGCGAAGCAGGCGACCACCACGGCGATGGCGGCGAGTTCCTCGGGGGCGGCCACGCCCTTCTCCACACGGAGCAGGCTGGCTATCGGGGCTATCGGTGCGTCCTTCAGCATCGTCACGGCCTCTCGCAGAGACGGATCGCGGGCCCCCCTCGCAGAGCCACCGAGGACTCCGGACGCAGCCGACGCTAGCGGCGGGCGGGACACCCGGCACACCGGGAAATCGGCGACCGCCCAGGTCAGCGGTGCGCGGACCGGGCGGCCACAGGGCTGCGACGGTGTGCGGGCACTGCGCCATCGGAGTGGCGGGCCGCCGGAAAACCCGGTGCGGGGGCCGAGGCGCGCGGCCTAGGCTGAAGGGATGAGCACCCGCACCTTCCGCATCACCGTCCGGGGGTCCTTCGACGGCCTCACCGAGGCGCAGCGCGCCGAGCTGCTGGCCGACGCGGCGCAGCACGACATCCTGCACGCGAAGTTCACCCCCGAGGGCGACCTCACGTACGACCTGGCCGCCCGGCCCTCCTTCACGTTCCGCTTCCTGGCCGGGGGCGAGGCCGAGGAGGACATCCTGGACGCGACGGCCCACGCCGAGCTCGCGGCCGAGGGCTGGCTGACGGAGCGCGGGTACGGCTTCAAGCGGCTCACTTCGCGGGCCCAGGACCTCACGCTGGCCCCGCAGAGCAAGCGCCAGCGGCAGGCGGCCGCCCGCGGGGAGGCGTAGGAGCCTCAAAGGTTCGCGCACCCAGCGCACCCAGCGCACTCAAAGCGCACGGCTCGGCCGAACGGCTCACGGGTGGGGCATTGATCGTGCCACGATGGTCATTTTGTGGTGATTTCTCTTAATCTGGCCGCCTCGCGGGATCCGCCTGCGCCGAGGAGTCCCATGCGCCGCCTGCTCCGGTCCGCCCTCCTGTCCGCGGCCGCGGTCGCCTCCGCCCTGCTCCTCCAGGCCGCTCCGGCCTCCGCCGCGGCGCCCGGACACGACGCCGACGGCGGGGCCGCTTCGGCGGAGGCCGCCGTCGTCGGCGCGGAGCACGCGCGGGCCCACGCCGAGCTGCGCCGTGCGACCGAGGGCGCCGGGGAGTATCCGCAGTCGCGGCGCACGGCGAGCCTGGAGTCGCTGCGCGTGTCGCAGCGCGAGGCCAATGCCGGTTTCGACGCGGCCGTGTCGGGACGGTTCACCGAGTACTTCCCCTCCCCCGACTTCGGTGTGCACCTCGCCCTCCTGCCCACCGGCAAGGTGCTGCTCTTCTCCTTCTCCCGTGTGGAGACCGACCCCACCAAGGAGACCGGGCCCACCGACCGGATCGGCCCGGCCAACGCCGGCCGCGCCTACCTGTGGGACCCGGCGAAGGGGACCGGCGCGGGCGCGTTCAAGAAGGTCACGCCGCCCGTCGTGCTGATGCCGGACGGTACGCACGCGCCGCGTCCGGCGCCGTTCTTCTGCGCGGGCCACTCCTTCCTGCCCAACGGAATGCTCGGGGTGTTCGGCGGCAACACGGGCGGCAAGGGCGGCAGCGGCGCGAAGCTCTCCTTCGTCTTCGACCCGTGGACCGAGGGCTGGTACCGCAACCGCGACATGGCGGTGGGCCGCTGGTACCCGTCGGTGGTGACCGGCGCGGACGGGCGCCAGATCATCATGTCCGGCCAGTCCGAGCGCGGTACGGGGACCCCCACCCCGGTGGTGGAGCGGTTCCCCGCGCCCGGACGGGCGGTGCCCTGGAGGCCGTTCGACATCCCGCTGGACATCGCCTCGCAGCGGCTGCGTTCCGACGCCCCCTTCCGCAACGACTACCCGCACCTGTTCTCGCTGCGGGACGGCATGATCTACGGGCTCGGGCGCGATGCCGACCAGCAGTGGCTCTTCGACACGGGCACGCAGACCCGTACCGATCTGCCCAGACGCCCCGCCGACTTCCGGGGCTACGGATCCGCCGTTGCGCTGCCCGCCGGTTTCCGCGGCCCGGACTCCGTGCTGGTGCTCGGCGGGGATCCGCTGGATCCCAACACCTACCGGTTGTCGGGCGGGGCCTGGACCACCGAGGAGCCGCGCGCCTTCGGCCGGACCCAGGACGACACGCTGATCCTGCCGGACGCGACGCTGCTGACCGTCAACGGGGCGCTGTCCACCCGGGATTACGGTTTCGGCCCGTTCAATCCGAAGGCCGACCTGAAGTACCGGCAGACCGAGCTGCGGGACGCGGACGGCCGGTGGCGGCTGGGCCCGGCCCAGCGGCTGCCCCGGGGGTACCACTCCAACGCGCTGGTGCTGCCGGACGGCCGGGTGATGGTCACCGGGGACGAGCTCCAGCAGATCGCCAACGACCCCGACATCAAAGACGGCATGGACGGTTCCATCGAGCTCTACGAGCCGGCCTACCTGCACCGGGGCGGCCGCCCGGCGCTCGACCGGGTCCCGGCCGGCGAGATCGCCCACGACGCGGAGTTCTCCGTCGAGAGCGCCGGCGCGGGCGAGGTGCGGCGGGCCGTGCTGCTGGCGCCGACCACCGTCACCCACGCGGTGAACACCAGCCAGCGCCATCTGGAGCTGCGGATGACCGGCGTCCGCGGCCGCACGATCGGGCTGCGGGCGCCGGCCACCTCGGCCGACGCCCCGCCCGGGTACTACATGCTGTTCCTCCTCGACGCGAAGGGCGTGCCCGGCACGGCGAAGTGGATCAAACTCGGCAAGCGCTGAACCTGAACAGCCTTGCGGTCAGCTGCCGCTGATCACGAACTGCGATCCCGGTTCGACCAGGACGTTCCCGTCGGCCGAGCCGGTGATGGTGACGTGGGACAGGGTCGCGCTGCCGCGCGCTCCGCCGTGGGCCCGGATGCCGGCCCCGTTGTTCGACTTGTCGATGGTGACGTCGGTGATCTTCGCATCGGGTACGGCGCCGCCACCCGTCTTGAACTGGATCCCGTCGTAGGTCGAGTCGTGGATGTCGGTGTCGCGGATGACGACCCCGGGGATGGGCAGGTTGGCCGCGAAGAGCGTGATCGCACCGAACTCCTGGGCCTCGCCCCAGAAGGAACCGCCGGTGCGGAAGAGCCCGTTGTTCGCGATCAGGGTCTGCCCGGAGAAGGGCAGCGGGTCGTGGTCGGTCGCCAGCATGATGCCGGGGTAGTTCATCGTGTCGAAGATCAGGTTGTTCTCGATGGTGTTGCCGTAACCGCCGTAGACCGCGATGCCGTTGGCCCGCCAGGGCAGCTGGATGGTGTTGTTGCGGAAGTGGTTGTCGTGTCCGATGTCCACCGACTGGTCCTTCACGTACTTGCTGGACCACACCGCGAGGGAGTCGTCGCCCGTGGTGCGGAAGGAGGAGTTGAAGACCGTCGAATTGCGGGTGCCGTTGGCGAAGTTGATGCCGTCGGCGTAGATGTCGCGGATCCGCATTCCGCTGAACTCGATACCGTCGCCGGGGCCCCACAGGGCCGGGATGTTGTCGTAGTCGCGGCCGACCCAGACACCGACGTTGGCGTGCTCGATCCACACGTTGGTGATCTTCGTGTTCTTGCCGAAGCGTCCGTTCAGGCCCACTCCGCCCTCGGCGTTGCCGTCCCCGCCGCGGATGGTGCCCGAGCCGAAGATCGCGATGTCGGAGATCTGCGTGTTGTCGTCGATGTCGAAGCCGAAGTTGCCCTCGTGGGGGTGGTTGATGCCGCCCGCGTTCTGCGGCGCGGTCAGCGTGTAGAGCTGCGAGTACCACATGCCCGCGCCGCGGATGGAGACGTTGCTGATGCCCACCTGGTTGAACTGGCCCCGGTGCAGCGGGTCGACGGTGAGGATCTTCTGCTCCTGGCGCCATTGGCCCTGCGGGATCCAGACGCAGGCGATCTGACCGTTCTGGTCCGCGGTCACCGCCTTCTGGATGGCGACCGTGTCGTCGATGCCGTCGTTGGGGATCGCACCGTAGTCGGTGATCGAGGTGCATTCGGCGGGCTTGGCCGCCGGCGGGGCCACCTGTTCCAGGTCGACCAGGTCGATGACGTAGTACGAGGCCGTGTCGCCCGCGTCGCGCTGGAGGCGGAAGGTGGTGCCGGCCGGGTAGCTCTGCGCGAGCAGGGCGTGGGATTCGTCGAAGAGCCTGCGAGCGTCGCCGCCGGGGGTGTTGGTCAGACCCTCGGGGCTGTCGGTGCTGCCGTAGAGCCAGCTGTACTTGGAGGACAGGCTGAGCTTCTGTGCGAAGCTCCCGTTGATGTAGAGGCTGATGGTGGCGTCGGCGCCGCCGCCGTTCGCGGCGTCCGGGACGGAATTGCGCACGACGATCGAGTTGGCGGCGCCGGTCGAGGTGAACTGGACGTACTGGCCGGTCGAGTTCAGCCGCACCGATTCGCGGCCGGAGGACTCGGTGGCGAAGTTGGTGTGCCCGAAGGTGCGCTTGGCGTCGGTCTGCAGGAGCGTGCCGGTGTAGGTTCCGGCTTCCGCCTCGTACTCGGCGTACGGGAGCGCCGCGCCGCGGCCCACCACCAGGGCCCGGGAGTAGCTGTTGTTGTTCTCGTTGGTCTCCGCGACCAGGCCCGTCCCGTCGGCGGTGGCGGTGAGGGTGGCGCCGCCGCCGACCGCCGTCCAGGTCCCGTTGACCGGCACGTTGACGGTCTCACCGGCCGCGATGGCCGGGGTGGGGCCGTTGAGGGTGGTGGCTCCGGCGACCAGCCGGGTGACGGTGCCCGAGGCCACCCCGGCGGTGCCCCGGTTGTGTACGGCCACGGTGAAGGAGACCGGGGCGCCCACGGCCGGGTTGGCCGGGTCGGTGGCGATGGAGAGGGCTTCCAGGTCGGGCCCCGGGCTCTGGCCGACGACGAGCTTCGCGGCGGCGGTGCGGCTGTTGTTGGTCTCGTCCTGCTCCACGACGGCGCCCGCCGGGTCGACCACGGCCGAGACGGTGTAGCTGCCCATCGGACGCTTGCCCACGGGCACCGGGACGGTGGCCGAGGCTCCGGCGGCCAGCGCGCCGACCTGGGCGCTGCCCGCGACCGCGCCTTCCACGCTGACGTTGACGGCGGTGGCCGGGGAGGCGAGGGTGCCGGCGTTGCGGACGGTGGCGTTGACGGTGACGGCGTCGCTCTCGGACGGCGCCCCCGGGGCCCAGTCGAGGGCCGTGACGGTCAGGTCGGGGTTGGGGGCGGCGGAGCCGATCACCTGGAACTCGGCGACCTGCCCGCCGCCGGCCCCGGTGTTGCCGGAGAACTTCAGCTGGACGTCCGCGAGCCGGCCGGTGACGGGGATGGTCACGGTGTTCTGGTTGCCGCTCGGGCTGAAGGCGTAGGCGGCGTTCGCCTTCAGGGAGGTGAACCCGGCCGCCGACTGCTCGCGGCCCAGGACCTCGAGGTTCTGGGTGCGGTTGGACCAGGCGCCATCGGGGTTGAGCTTGAGGACCACGCCGGTGACGTCCGCGTTGGAGCCGAGCTTGACGGTCAGCGTCGACTGCTGGCCGGCCGCCTCCCAGTAGCTGGTGACGCTGTCGTCGTTGGCGTTGGCCGCCACGAAGGACTGGGTGGTGGAGGAGGCCTCGATGGGCTTGGCCCTGGCCAGGTTCACCCCGGCCGGGGGCGGGGTGCCGGGATCACCGGGGTCCCCCGGGTTGCCCGCGCCGTCGGCGCCGTACACCTCGAGCTCGGATATCTGCGCGGCCTGCCAGCCCGTGTTGGAGCTGATGCTCACCCGCAGGTAGCGGACGGTCGCGGCGGCGAAGCCGACGGTCACCGTATTGGACTGGGCCGGGTTGAACACCCGTCCGGCCGAGGCGGACAGGGTGCTGAAGGCGCTGCCGTCGGTGCTGCCCTGGACGGTCAGCGTCTCGGTGCGCGTCTCCCACGAGGCGGGCAGCTTCAGCACCACCTGGTCCACGGCCACATTGCTGCCCAGGTCCACCTGGACCCACTGGGGGAAGGTGCCCGACGGGCTCTCCCAGTACGAGCCCTGGTTCCCGTCGTTGATGCCCGAGACCCCGTATCCGCCGAGGGATCCGCTCGCGGTGACCGCCTTGCCGAGGGCGAGGTTGGGTCCGCCCGCGGCGGCGGCGAAGGTGACGGGCAGGAGTCCGACGGACACCAGTCCGGCGACGACCGTGCCGGCCAGCATCAGCCGACCGCCTTGCTTCCATCTCATGCTGTCCTCTGTTCCATGGGGGGACCGGCCAGACGAAGCCGCGCTTGCTTGGAACTTGCGCGCCGTTCTTCAATTTTTGAGTGATCTGATCGCTGATATGCGGCCATGGCGCCACAGGTTTCTAGCAGGTGACGAGTTTGTCAACGCCCCGCGCACGGCTGGGCCGGATTCAGACCCCCGGCCAGCCCCGCTCCAGGTGGTCGAAGGCGAGGTCCAGGGCCCGGCGCGGGTCCGGCCCCGAACCCGCCAGATCGGGGATCTCCAGGACGTAGCGGGCCAGGATCCGCAGCGAGAGCTCGTCGGCGGGGCGCCCGCACTCCTCCGCCATCACCCGCGCCAGGGCCTCCTCGCAGCCGGTCCACATCTGACGGGCGTAGGCACGCAGCGCCGGAGTGGCCACGACGAGGCGCACCTTGAGCAGGAATTCGGGGCCGGGGTCCGGAGCGAAGGGGCCCCGGCCGGCGAAGAACGCCCGCAGGGCCTCCAGCACGGACACGCCCCCGGCCCGGCCGCGCACCGCCGCGGTCAGGGCCGCCTCGCGCTCGGCTCCGTCCTCCAGGACGATCGCCTCCTTCCCGCCGGGGAAGTGTGCGAACAGGGTGGTCAGGGCCGTGTCCGCGGCCGCCGCGATCTCGGCGACCTTGACCCGGTCGAAGCCCTTCTCGAGGAACAGCCGCAGGGCGGCGTCGGAGAGCGCCTGCCGCGTTGCGGCTTTTTTGCGTTCGCGCCGCCCGGGGCCGTCGGGTTCTTCCGTCGCGTTGCTGATGCGTGTCATGGATCCAGCATAGAGCTCGACCGCAGTAACTTCGAAAATGTATCCGTTGCACTTTCGTAGTCATTATGTTCTTCTGGAGCCATGACCTCCTCCGCAGCTGACATCCACCCCGTCCATCACCCCCTCGCGATCGTCGGCGCCGGACTCGGCGGCCTCACCATGGCCCGCGTCCTGCACCGGCACGGGATCGAAGCGGCCCTCTTCGACCTCGACGACTCCGCCGACGCCCGCCCGCAGGGCGGCATGCTCGACCTGCACGAGGAATCGGGCCAGGCCGCGCTGCACGCGGCGGGCCTCCACGACCGGTTCCGGACACTGGTGCTCCCCGGCGGCCAGGCCATGCGCATCCTGGACCGCCGCGCCACCGTCCACCTGGAGCATCAGGACGAAGAGAACGACGGCGGCCGCCCCGAAGTGAGCCGGGCCGACCTGCGCGCCCTCCTGCTGGACTCCCTGCCCGCCGGCGCCGTCCGCTGGGGCGCCAAGGTCACCGGCGTACGGCCCCTCGGCGACGGCCGCCACGAGGTGACGCTCCGCGACGGCTCCGTCTTCACCACCGATCTGCTCGTCGGCGCCGACGGAGCCTGGTCGAAGGTCCGCCCGCTGGTGTCCGACGCCGTCCCCGAGTACAGCGGCCTCTCCTTCGTCGAGGCGCACCTGTCCGAGGCCGATGTCCGCCACCGCGCGAGCGCCGCCCTGGTGGGCGGCGGGATGATGTTCGCCCTCGACGAGGGCCGGGGGATGCTCGCCCACCGGGAGTCGGACGGCTCCGTGCACGTCTACGCGGCCCTGCGCACCGCCGAGGAGTGGGCGGCCGGATCCGCCCCGGCGACGGAGGCCGTCCTGGAGCGGTTCACCGGCTGGGACCCGGACCTGCTGGCGCTCGTCGCCGACAGCGACGCCCCGCTCCTGGGCCGGCCCGTCCACGCGCTGCCCGTCGGACACCGCTGGGCGCGCACCCCCGGGGTGACCCTGATCGGGGACGCCGCGCACCTGATGTCGCCCTTCGCCGGGGAGGGCGCCAACCTGGCCATGCTCGACGGCGCCGAACTCGCCGCCGCCGTCGCCGCCTGTCCGGAGGACCGGGAAGGGGCCCTCGCGGCCTACGAGGAGGCGATGTTCCCGCGCTCCGAGGCCGCCGCGGCCGAATCCGCGGACAACCTCGACCTGTGCTTCGGCCCCGGCGCCCCGCACCCCATGGTGGAGCGGATGCTCTCCTACACGGGCTGAGCTCCGCCGGAGCCGTGCCCGAGGCGGACCACCGCCGCGCGTCCGGAGGTCCGTAGCAGCAGCTCCTGCGATCCGGTCGCGAGGAGGGCGTCGTAGGGGCCCAGTCCGGCGGCGCCCTCGAACTCGTCGGCGCCCTCGATCTCGGCGCTCCCCTCCAGGGCGATGACCAGCAGGGTCTCGCCGGGCCGGACGGTGAGCGCGAGGTCGCCGCGTACGACGGCGGTGTCGGCCGTCACGGCGCCCCTGCGGTACATCACGTTGAAGTTCACGACCGGGCCGGCCAGCAACCGGCATGCGGTCGGCTCGTCCCCGGGGAACCTGCGCGGCTCGTAGCGCCGGTCCACGAGGTCCCGTACCCCGCCGTTCTCCAGGTCGCCGATCTCCAGGTCCATGCCCGCGCCCTCGGCGAGGGTGAGCGTGCGGTCCACTCCGGGGAACACGGAGAAGGGCCCGTCGGCGGTGACCTCGGCGAGGCTGATCCGCCAGCCGAAGTCGTCCATCCCGGCCCCCGGGGGAAACGCGGCGATCTCGCGGGTCACTCCCCCGCCGTTCTTCCATCCGGCAGCCGGGCGGTCGGCCGCCCGCAGGATCCGGATCCTTCGTTCGCTGGTCATGGCACCCTTCCGGGCCCGGGGAGAGGCGTCCCGGGCCCGGAGGAGCCTATCGATCCGACCGCGTGTTCCGGGCTCTAGCCGACCGCGAGGTCGTCGCCGTAGACCGCGCCCTGCCCGTACCAGCCGTGCAGGTAGACGGTGACGGTGCCCGAGGCGCCGGTGGTGAACGGGACGCTCAGCTTGGTCCAGCCGGCAGAGCTGGTCCAGGTGCTGCCGGTGGCTCCGCCGCGCACGCCGAGGTAGGCGTAGCTGCCCTGCACCCAGCCACTCAGCGTGTACTTGGTGTTCGGGGTCAGGGTCAGGGTCTGCGCGCACTCGCCGGTCTGGGAGGAGGTGGGCGAGGTCTTCAGGGCGTACGAGCCCCCGTGCACCGGGGTCGAGACCACCGAGGCGCCGCTCTCGCAGGTCCAGGGCGCGAGCGAGCCGCTCTCGAGGCCCCCGTTGACGAGGGCTCCGCTGCCGCCGCCCGGTCCGGAGACGGTCAGCGTGAAGGTTCCGGAGTGCGTGAGCGTGCCGGCGGCTCCGGTGATGGTGAGCGGGTAGGTGCCGGGCACGGCCGAGGCGGAGGCGCTGACCGTGAGCTGCGCCGAGCCGCCCGCGGTGACCGAGGCGGGGCTGAGGGTGGCGGTGACCCCGGCGGGCGCTCCGGTCGCGGTGAGGGCGACGGTCTTGGCGTTGCCGGAGGTGACCGCCGTGGTCACGGTGGCGGTGGTGGAGCCGCCGGGGGCGACCGAGGCCGAGCCGGGCGCCACGGAGAGGGAGAAGTCGTCGGCGACGGGTCCGCCGCCGCCGGTGAAGGGGGCGAAGGTGTGGGTGAAGTACCAGGGGTCCTGGGCGATGCCCGAGCAGGTGTCGGAGCCGCCGGTGCCGGGGCAGCCGCCGTTGTCGCGCTGCAGGGCCCAGAAGGAGAGGGTGTTGATGCCCTTGGCGGTGGCCCAGTTGTAGACGGCGGTGGCATCGGCGGTGGTGAAGGTCTCGGCGGCGCCGAAGTCGTCGATGCCCGGCATCTCGGTGACGCCGATCATGCCCCAGAGCTGGGCGGGGGTCTTGGCCGGGTAGAGGGTCGCGAGCTGGCTGTACAGGCCGGCGGCCGCGTTCTGGGTGTCGGTCGCCATGTTGTGGGTGGCGTTGTCGTAGTAGTCGAAGGTCATCAGGTTCACGACGTCCACCTGGGCGCCGGCCGTCTTGGCGCTCTTGAGGACCGCGAGGCCGCTGCTCGCGAGGCCGCTCGTGGTGGTGGGCAGGGTGTACGAGATCTGCACCGTGCGGCCGTTCGCGGCGGCCCAGTCCTGGACCTTCTTGATGGCCTGGTTGCGGCGGTCGATCCCCGCCTTGTTGGTCAGCGAGTTGTCCTCGATGTCCATGTCGAGCCGGGTCATGTCGTAGGTCGTGATGACCTTTTCGTACGCGGCGGCGATCGAGTCCACGTTGGTGCAGCTGTCGGCGATCTCGGTGCCGCCGTTGTCGGCCGCGTAGCCGCCGAAGGAGGGGATGACGTCGCCGCCGCGCGAGCGGATCGTGGTGAAGTCGGCGCCGAAGACGGAGGCGGATATCGGCTGGCTCGTGCTGCCGTTCCAGTACGGGGTGCAGGAGCCCTTGGCTTCGGCCTGCACGAAGGCCATGGTCAGGTACTTGGCTCCGGACTTCTGCGCCAGATCGGCGGGGCTGTCGGAGGAGTAGGCCTCGAAGTACGGCGCGAAGACGTGTGCGGGCAGCGGGGTCGCGGCGTGCGCGGCCGTGCCGGCGCCGATGACGAGACCGGCGGACGCGACGGCGGTGGTGAAGGCCGCGAAAAGGGCATGGAGGTGCCTGGGACGTCTCAACGAAGCTCCCGGTGGGGCGAAAGCGAGCGGGCGGACGCCCCATGATTGGTCTGGACCACCCTCGGGTCAAGTGCGCCGACCGCCCCAATCGCCGCGGCCCCGGGCCCCGTTGAGGGGACCGGGGCCGCGGCGGGGCCGTGTACTGGGCTTCAGTGCGAGTCGCTGAGAACCGGAGCGGGGGCCGAGCCGGGAGCCGGGGCGGCAGCCGGGGCGCCGGACGCGGCGGGGGCCGTCTCCGCGGAGCCCTCGACGACGCGGGGTCCGTGCGCTCCGCGCAGGCCGATCCCGCTGATCACCGCGACCAGGCCGAAGGCGACGGCGCCGATGGCGAAGGTGAGGGTGAAACCGGATTCGGCCGGCAGCGGGGGAACTCCCGCGGGCAGGTGCTCGATCGTCTTGGACGCCAGGATGGTGGTGACGATGGCGCTGCCGATCGCGCTGCCCGTGGAGCGGGAGATCGAGTTGATGCCGTTGGCGATGCCGCTCTGGTGGTGCGGGACGCTCGCCATGATGACGGCGGGCATCGCCGCGTAGCCGAAGCTGACGGCCGCACCGACGACGAGGCCGGCGCCGATCACCGAGGCGCTGTGGCCGTGGTCCAGGGCCAGCCAGCCGAAGCCGACGGCGCCCAGGGCGGAGGCCATGGCGAGTGCGACGCGCGGGCCGCGGTGGCGGACCAGCTGGCCGCCGATCGGGGAGGCGAGGAGCGAGACGATCGCGCCGGGCAGCAGGAACTCCACGGAGGCGCGCAGGATCGAGGCGTCGAAGCCGTAGCCGGTCAGGGCCTTGGGCATCTGGACGAGATAGGAGACGCCGAGGAAGTTCGCGAACATGCCGAAGCCGACGAGGATGCCGGCCAGGTTGGCCATGAGGACCGGGCGGTGGACGAACATCCGCATGTCGACGAGGGGCTCGCGGACCTTGAGCTCGGTCAGCACCCAGACGGCGGTCATGACGGCGGCGCCGGCGAAGCTGCCCAGGGTGCGGCCGGAGGCCCAGCCCCACTCGTGGCCCTGGGAGATCGGCAGCAGGAGCAGCAGCAGGGCGATGCCCAGGGTGAGCGCGCCGAGGAAGTCGGTGCGACCGCCGGTCTTGTGCCGGGTGGCGGGGACCAGGAAGACGACGGCGAGCAGCGCGAGCACCGCGAAGCCGGTGGCCATCCAGAAGGCGTTGCGGTAGTCCGCGTCGGCGCCGGAGGTCAGCAGGCCGGTGGCGACGAGCGCGAGCCCGCTGCCGAACGCGAGGGTGCCGCTGACCAGGGCCATCGCACCGGGGAGCTTCTGCGGGCGGACCTCTTCGCGCAGGACGGAGAGGGCCAGCGGGAAGATCGCGGTGGCGGCGCCCTGGAGGACGCGGCCGAGGATCAGCAGGGGCAGCGAGGACGCCAGGGCGGCCACGACCGAGCCCGCGACCATGACGCCGAGCACGGCCACCAGCGTCGGCTTCTTGCCGTGCTGGTCGCCGAAGCGGCCGAGCAGCGGGGTGAAGACGGCGGCGGACAGCAGGGTGGCGGTGGTCACCCAGCTGACATTGGCGGTGGTGGTGCCGAGGTCGTTGCGGATCAGGCCCAGGATCGGGACCGGCAGCGTCTGCATCATCGACACGACCATGGCGGCCAGGCTCAGGGCGAAGACGATGACCGTCTCGTTCCGGTGCCCGCCGGCCTGGGAGGTGGCCGTGGCGGAGGGGGTGGTGCTCATGGCAGGGGGGACCTTCTCAGTGCTTCAGATCACAGATGTTTGACGTCATCAAGTACTTCGACTCCACCAGACGGTAGACCTCAATAGTTCAGATGGTCAAGTAAAAGGTTGATAATATGAAGCATCTTGAGTACGCTCCCGGTATGAGCGCCACCACCCCATCCGCCGCCCCCACCAAGCTGGAGCTCCTGGAGCTGCTCGCCGCCATCGGCACCGCCCAGTGGCGCGACTTCGCGGCGGCCGCCGCCCACTACGGCCTCACCTCCACCCAGGCCAAGGTCCTCGCCCAGCTGAACGGCCCCCTGCCGATGCGCGGCCTGGCCGCCCTGCTGGTGTGCGACGCGTCGAACGTCACCGGGATCGTGGACCGGCTGGAGGCCCGCGAGCTGGTGCGCCGCGAGCCCGACCCGGTGGACCGGCGCGTGAAGAACGTGGTGGCCACCGACGCCGGCCGCGAGGTGATCCGCCGCGTCCGCGAGGAGATGCAGGCCACCCACGGTGCCCTGGACGTCCTGGACGACACCGAGAGCGCGACGCTCTACTCCCTGCTGGAGCGGCTCCGCCCGACCCTGGAGAAGGACGCCTGAGGCCACCGGGCCCGTACGCGCTGGCCAGGGGAAACGCCACCTGACAGACTGCAACGGCTTCAGAACATTCCAGGAGGACACATGTCAGAAGAAACCGACACCCCGCAGAACGAATCGCCGGCCGAGGAAGCCAAGCGAAAGTTCAAGGAGGCCCTGGAGCGGAACGCCGCCAATGCGCAGTCCCAGCAGGCGCACCAGAGCCGGGCGAAGATCCAGGGCGCCGGTGGCAACCCCGGCGGCAAGAACAAGAAGGTCCGCCGCAAGACCGGCTGACCACGGCGCGGTCGCGGCGACGCGACGGCGCGGCAGCCGGCCTCGACGGGGTCAGGGACCGGTACACGGTCCGGATCCGGTCGGGGGCGGCGCCCAGGGATCCTTCGCGACATCTCGCACCCCTCGCACTTCGCGCACCCCCCTTGCGCCTTGCGCACCTCTGCGCACTCCCTCGCACTTTGCGCACCCCCCTCGCACTCCGTGCACCTCTGCGCACCCCCGGCCTTGAGTCAATCGGCCGATGCCGGACGTCACCTGCGGGGTGGACTGTTCGGCCAGTCGGGTGATGGGCGATAACCCCCGGTGTCCACGGCAGTTGAGCAGCTCGTCCCGCCGAGGGCAGCTATCTCATGCGACAGTGCGACAGAAGAAGGATCTCCCACATGTTCAAGAAGTTCATGGCCACCGCAGCCGCCACCGCAGCCGTCCTGGGTGCCGGTGCCGCCGTAGCCTCCCCGGCGATGGCGATCGGCAACGACAACGGCGTCAACACGGTCAACGGCAACGAGTCCTCGCAGATCTACGGCAACCAGGAGACCTCGGGCAACATGAGCCCGCAGCTCAGCGCCATCCAGGGCTCCCTGAACAAGCTCTGCGTCGGCCTGCCCGCGAAGGTCAACGCCCAGTCGATCCTCGCCGCGGTCAACGTCGGCGTCCAGGACATCCCCGTCCTGTCCAGCCCGCAGAACCAGCAGTGCGCCGAGAACTCCACCCAGGCCAAGGGCGACGAGGCCCTGTCGCACATCGTGGACAACATCCCGGTCCTCTCCGGCAACCTCTCCGCCAACAGCTGACCCACCGCGCGGCCACGCCGGTGCGGTGCCCTTCGGGGCATTGCACCGGCGTTTCCTTTTGGTCTAGACCTTGACAGGTCCAGACCAGCTTCGCTTCAGTGGGCGGTGTTGTCTCCCCCACGGCAACTCCCCCCACCCAAGGAGCACTTCCGTGATACGCACCCTGCGCCGCCGCGCCCTCTCCCTGGCCGCCGCCGCTGCCGTCACCCTCGGCCTCGCCATCGCGCTGCCCGCCTCCCCCGCCGCCGCCGCTCCCGCCTGCGCCGGCGCCTGGGCCTCCTCCGCCGTCTACACCAACGGCATGAACGCCTCCTACGGCGGCCACAACTGGCTGGCCAAGTGGTGGACCCAGGGCGAGACCCCCGGCACCACCGGCCAGTGGGGCGTCTGGTCCGACCAGGGCACCTGCGGCGGCGGGGGCTCGACCGACCCGGGGACCGGCAACCCCTCCGGATTCGTGGTCAGCGAGGCCCAGTTCAACCAGATGTTCCCGAACCGGAACCCCTTCTACACCTACAACGGCCTGGTCGCGGCCCTGTCCGCCTACCCGGGCTTCGCCAACACGGGCGACGACACCGTCAAGCGGCGCGAGGCGGCCGCCTTCCTCGCCAACGTCTCGCACGAGACCGGCGGACTCGTCTACATCGTCGAGCAGAACACCGCCAACTACCCGCACTACTGCGACACGAGCCAGTCCTACGGCTGTCCGGCCGGGCAGGCCGCCTACTACGGGCGCGGCCCCATCCAGCTCAGCTGGAACTTCAACTACAAGGCGGCCGGGGACGCGCTCGGCATCAACCTGCTCGCCAACCCCTACCTGGTCGAGCAGGACCCGGCCGTCGCGATGAAGACGGCCCTCTGGTACTGGAACACGCAGAACGGGCCGGGCACCATGACGCCCCACGCCGCCATGGTCAACGGCGCGGGCTTCGGCGAGACCATCCGCTCCATCAACGGATCCCTCGAGTGCAACGGCGGCAACCCGGCGCAGGTGCAGAGCCGGGTGAACGCGTACCAGAGCTTCACCCAGCTCCTGGGCGTCACCCCGGGCAACAACCTGAGCTGCTGAGAGCCGAGTTGCCGGCTCCCCGGCTCAGCGCGCCCGCAGCAGGGTGGCCAGCTGGGCCCGGGAGCGGACATCGAGCTTCTGGTAGATCCGCGTCAGGCGCGCCTCGACGGTCTTCACGCTGACGAAGAGCTTCGCGGCCGCCTCCTGGTTGCTGGCGCCCTGGGCGACGAGCAGCGCGAGCCGGGTCTCGGCCTCCGTGAGGGCGGCCAGGGTCCGCGTCCCGCCGCCGCTCTCGCCCGGGGAGGGCTCGCGCGCCAGCTCGGTCCACGGGGTGGCGCCCGCCTCGGCAAAGAGCTCGGAGGCCGCCCGCAGCGCGGCTCGGGCGGGTGCGCGCCGGCGTCGGCGCCGTTCCACGCGGGCCAGCGCGAGCAGCGTACGGGCACGTTCCAGCGGGAGTTGGAGGAGCGCGAAACGCTGGGCGGTGGCCTCGAGCAGGGCCACCGCCTCCTCCGCCTCGCCCTGCGCGGACAGGCACAGGCCCCGGGCCCGGTCGAGGGCCGCGATCACGCTGGTGCGGCCGAGCTCCAGGGCCGTCGTACGGACCCGGGCCATCAGTTCGGCGGCCTCGTCCGGCGCGTCGGCGGCCACCAGGGCCTCGGCGAGCTCCCCGTGCCAGCGCAGGATCGAGGGGTCCACCACCTGCTGGGCCGCCTCCAGGTCGGCGACCCGCCGCAGCGTGGCCACGGCCTTCGCGGCCTCGCCGGTGGCCAGTTCGACCAGCCCCAGCGCGTAGAGGCTGCGGGAGAGGAAGACCTGGTCGTGCTCCTCCTCGGAGGCCTGGATGCCGCGCAGGGCGTATCCGGCGGCGCGCGGGAAGCTGCCGCCCATGGCCTCGGCCATCGCGGCGACGTACCAGGCGGGGCCGGGTGAGAGTCCTGCCTCGGTGGTCAGTTCCAGGGCGTGGCGGGCGTGTCCGGTGGCGGCCGCGCACCTGCCCCGGCGCAGTTCGACCTCGGTGAGGCTGCGCAGCACCTCGAAGACGTCCTCGGCGGAGCCGGTGCGCTGCACGGCGGGCAGCAGGACGAGCAGTTGGCCCCGGGCGTCGACGAGCCGGTCGTCGAAGAGGGCATGGCGCACGGCGAGGTACTGCGGGGCGTTGCGCATGCCGAGCGGTACCTCGGGCGCGGGCAGGGCCAGCGCCTCGGTGAGGATCTCCTCGGCTCCGGCGTCCCCGAGGATGCGGCCCATGCGGGCCCGTACGGTCAGGGCCATCGCTTCGGCGACCTGGTCACCGCCGGCCGCGGCCAGCACCCCGGCCTCGGCGGCGGCGTCGCGGGAGCGGACGGGATCGCCGTCGCTGAGGTTGTGCTTCCAGGCGGTGCGCAGCCTGACGGCGGCCTGGAGGGCGGGTTCGCCCTCGGCGTCGGCCGCGGCGTGGGCGAAGGTCTCGTCGAGGGCTGCGAGGGCCTGGCCGGCCGCGTCGATGACGGCCAGCCGGGCGCGGACCCGGTCGGCGGGCGAGGCGTCGCGGGCGAGCACGGCGCGGGCGGCCCGGCGGGCGAGGTCGGCGCGGCCGGACCATCCGGCGTCCTCGGCGGCCCCGACCAGCCGGGCGAGTTCCTCGCCGGGCAGGTGCCAGGGGGTGCGGTCGGCGGCGAGCAGGCCGAGTTCGGCGGCCAGCGCCCGCTGGCCCCGGCGTCGGCAGGCCGCGGCGGCTTCGGCGATCTCGGCGGCGAGCTCCCGGTCGGGGGTGTCCACGGCGAGCGCGCGGTGGCGTACCGCCTGGATCGGGTCGTCCACGGCGGCGGCCAGCGCGGCGTGCCCGGCGGCCCGCTCCGGCCAGCCCGCGTCGGCGGCCAGGGCGGTCGGCAGGGCCCCTGCGGTGAACCGGACCGCTCCGTCCTCTTCCACGGTGACCAGCGCGGCCCTTTCGGCCAGGGCGAGTTCGGCCTCCGCGTCGGGGCGGCCGGCCCGGCGCAGCAGGGCGGTGGTGGGGCGCGCGGCGAGGGCCGCGAGCAGCAGGGTGCGGCGGGCCTGCGCGGGCAGGACTCCGAGGAGCCGGCGGGCCACCTCCCGGGCCTGGCCGGAGACGGGCAGCGGATCGGCGTGGTGGGCCCCGCCGTCACGGGTCCCGGCGGCTTCGGCCAGCGAGTGGCCGAGCGCGAGCGCGAGGCGCGGGTTGCCGCCGCTGGCCTGGTGGATCCGGCCGGCGAGGCGGGCCGGAAGGCCTCGGCGGACGAGCAGTTCGGCGATTTCGTCGGTGCCGAGCGGGGGCACCCTGATCTGCGGGGTGCCCGGTCCGCACAGCGGCTCGGCGAGGGGGGCTCCGCCCAGGACGCACTCCGCGGCGAGGACGCGTACGCGCGGCGGGGTCAGGCGCAGCGCGAACCGGAGCAGGTCGGTGCTCTCGGCGTCGAGCCACTGGGCGTTGTCGAGGGCGAGCAGGACCGGGCCGCGGGCGGCGAGGGTGCGCAGCACCTCCACGACGGCCAGGCGCAGGGCGACGTGGTCGCGGCCGACCCGGGGGGCGTCGGTCTCCCGGCGCAGCAGGGCGATGGCGGTGCGCTGCGGTCCGGAGAGCTGCTCCAGCGCGGCGGCGGGTACGGAGGCGAGGAGGGCGGCGGCGGAGGCCTCGGGTATCCAGCGGTCGGCGGGCTCGGGGGCCAGGCGCAGCACGGTCTCGTGGCGTCGCGCGGCGGCCTCGGTGAGGGCGCGCACCAGCTCGGTCTTGCCCGCGCCGGCGGGCCCGGTGAGCAGGGCGCGTCCGTGCGTGGTCAGCGCGCGGTCCACCGCCTTGATCAGTTCACCGTGTCCGACGGTCGTGTCAGCGTTCCCCGTCGCCGCCACCACGCACAGCCACCAGCCTCTCGGTCCCCGTCCCTGTGCCCTTCCTGTGAGACGCGACAATACGAGGTCGGATGCCCGGCGGGCCCGGATTGTGACGCAGAAATCAGTCAGGTGACCGGAAAACCCGCCGGACCTGCCGGTACGAGGTGTATCGGCAGGTCCGACGGGCTTTGCTGGTCCGTACTATCGCCCCGTCAGTCGCACTGGGGGCGAGGTGGGGATCCCGCTCAGAAGGCGAGGTTCCAGGAGTCGATCTTGCCGATGTCGCCGCCGGCGTTGTCGTTGACCCGGAGCTTCCAGGTGCCGTTGGCGACCTCCGAGGAGGCGTTGACGGTGTAGACCTGGTTGATGTTGTCCGCGCTGCCGCCGGCGCGGTTGTGCAGGGTGTACACGCTGCCGTCGGGGGCGACGAGGTCGACCTTCAGGTCACCGATGTAGGTGTGCACGATGTTCACGCCCACCTTGAGGGTGGCCGGGGCGTTGCCGGTCACCCCGCTGACGGTGATCGGGCTCTCCACGGTCGCGTTGTCGGCGATCGCGAAGTCCGTGGTGTTCTCGAAGGTCGGGGTGACCGGGCCGGAGGTCACGGCGTTGATCGTCGCGGCCGCGTCGGCCAGACCGGTGCCGCAGCCGCCGGTGCAGGTGCCGGGCAGCGCACGGGCGTTGGCCTTGATGGCCGCCTCGACCTGGGCCGGGGTCAGCGAGGGCTTGGCCGCGACGACGAGTGCGGCGAGACCCGCGATGTGCGGGGCGGCCATGCTGGTGCCCTGGTACGGCTTGTAGATCTCGGCGCCGGGGGTGGTGGCGCCGTCGTTCAGGGTGGAGAGGATGCCGTTCTCGGGGGTGGTGACGGTGCCGGGCGTGTCGGTGGCGCGGCGGGTCTCACCGCCCGGGGCGGCGACGTCGATGATCGCGCCGAAGTTGGAGTAGAAGGAGCGGTCGCCGACGCGGTTGGTGGAGGCCACGTTGATCACGTTGTTGCAGCTGGCGGGCGAGAAGCCGGCCGCGTCCGCGTTGCTGTTGCCCGCGGCCACCACGACGGTCGTGCCGCGGCCGACGGCCGCGTTGATCGCGTTCTGGTAGGTGGCGGTGCAGGCGCCCGAGCCACCGAGGGACATGTTGATGACCTTGGCGGGGGTGGCGTTCGCCGGGACGCCCGCGACGGAGCCGCCGGAGGCCCAGGTGATGGCGTCGACGATGTCGGAGGTGGCGCCGCCGCACTTGCCGAGCACGCGCACGGGCTGGATCTTCGCGCCGTACGCGATGCCCGCGACGCCCTTGCCGTTGTTGGTGGCGGCCGCGATGGTGCCGGCGACGTGCGTGCCGTGCCAGGAGGAGCCGCTGGCCTTGGAGCCGGTGCCGCATTCCTCGGCGGCGCTCCAGTCGCCCTCGTCGGCCGGGTTGTTGTCACGGCCGTTGCCGTCGCGGGCGGCGGAGGAGCTGGAGATGAAGTCGTAGCCGGCGACGATGTTCGCGGCCACGTCGGAGTGGGCCACGTAGCCGGTGTCGATCACGGCGACGGTGACGCCGGAGCCGGTGGTCTTGTCCCAGGCCGCCGGGACGTTCATGCCGGCGGCGGGCTCGAAGAGGTCCCACTGCTTGGCGTACTCGGTGTCGTTGGGGGTGACGGCCATGGCGTACGCGCGGGAGTCCGGCTCGACGTAGGCCACGTCGGGGTCGGCGCGGAACTGGGCCATGACGGCGGCCGCGTCGGAGGGGGCGGTGGAACCACCCAGGTTGACGAGGGCGGCTCCCGTGCCCAGGCGGCGCTCGAACTTCGCCTTCTTGGAAGCCTTCTTGCCCTTGGCGGTCGCGTCGGCGGCGGCCGCGTCGTTGGAACTTGCCTCGGAGGCCGAGGACTTGTATCCGACGATGAGGTTCTCGACGGGGGCGGCCCCGACGGGAGCCACGGCGGCGACGGGGGTCTGCGCGGCAGGGGAGGGATCCGCGGCGGACAGCGCCATCGAGGTCGTGGCGGTTCCGGCGAGCAGGGTGACGGACATCGCCACCACGGATATGAGCCTGCTTCTTGATGCGTGCACGTGTTCCCTTTCGAGCGCCGTCGCGGGGCGGGCCGCGTCGGCCGGTTGGTGCAGTGTGGGAGGTGAACCGGCGGCCGCGGGACCGGAACGGGCTGGTCAAGCCCGCCCGGCCACCGCTGCTCGCCACGTTGCCCGCCGCGACGTCGGGGCGGGGCAACGGTGGCTCCGGCAACATCCGGCCTAGGGCTTCGCGCCATGTGGGGTGGGCGCGGGGGCAGTTCGGACGGGGAGGATCGCCGGTGGGCAGACAGTAGGCAACGCCGAGATGAACGCGATAGGGGGAAAACCCTTGTCGGCCCCCTCGCGGCCCCCTCACCTGGTCCTCACCTGGCCCTCCCCCGGTCCTCACACCGGCCGCGCGCAGCGTCGTAGGGTGGCGGAACGGACGACACGCAGAGACGAGGAGGTCCCGAAGTGGGCGAGTTGTACCCACCGATCGAGCCCTACGACCGGGGCATGCTCGACGTCGGCGACGGGAACCTCGTGTACTGGGAGGTGTGCGGCAATCCGGACGGGAAACCGGCGGTCGTCGTCCACGGCGGGCCGGGTTCGGGATGCGGTACGCAGGCACGCCGGTTCTTCGATCCGCGGCGGTACCGCACCGTCCTGTTCGACCAGCGCGGCTGCGGCCGCAGCACCCCGCACGCGAGCGATCCGGCGACCGACATGCGGCACAACACCACCTGGCACCTGGTCGCCGACATGGAGCGGCTGCGCGAACATCTGGGCATCGACCGCTGGCTGTTGTACGGCGGCTCGTGGGGGTCCACCCTGATCCTGGCCTACGCCGAGCGGCACACGGAGCGGGTGTCCGAGATCGTCGTCCCCGCCGTCACGAGCACCCGGCGCTCGGAGACCGACTGGCTCTACCGGGGCGTCGGCCGGTACTTCCCCGAGCAGTGGCAACGCTTCCTCGACGGAGCCGGCGGCATCCCGCGCGACGCGGACCCCGTCGCCGCCTACGCCCGTCTCGTGGAACACCCCGACGAGGCGGTACGGGAGAAGGCCACGGCCGACTGGTGCGCCTGGGAGGACGCGGTGCTGTCCGGCGAGACCAAGGGTGCCGCCCTCCCCTACACCGGCCGCCCGCCGGCGGCCCGGCTCGGCTTCGTGCGCATCTGCGCGCACTACTTCTCCCACGGCGCCTGGCTCGAGGAAGGCGCGCTGCTGCGCGGGGCCCACCGGCTGGCCGGGATCCCGGGGGTGCTGATCCACGGCCGGCTCGACATGGGCAGCCCGCTCGTCACGGCGTGGGAACTCCACCGGGCCTGGCCCGGATCGGAGCTCGTCGTGGTCGAGGACGCCGGGCACCTGGGCGACGCGACCACGCGCGACCACGTGCTCCGGGCCCTCGACCGGTTCGCGGCCGACGGCTGACCGCGGGGCTCCGGGCGCCCCGGGCCTTCGGATCAGCTGGTCGTCGGCGGATTGAGCTTTCGGAAGTACGTCCAGCTCGTCTCGTTCGGCTCGGTCCACTTCTCCGGGGCGTGGGCGAACTCCGGGTGGTGGGCGGCGATGTACGCGCGGGTGCGCTCCGGGACCTCCTCGTAGGAACCGAGTTTGCGGCCGCGACAGTGGAAGGTGAGGCCGCCGGGGCGCTGGCCCTGCTCCATCCACGGCAGCCAGGGGGACATCCGGGTCCAGGACATGGTGGCCGGGACACTGGGCGCGTCGGTGGTCAGCACGGAGGCCGGGGCGAAGAACTGGAAGAGCTCCAGGGCCCGGTAGGTGTCCTCGGCCGAACTCTGCGGGTACTGGGCGACCGGCAGCGGTGAGGGGTAGGCGAGCGGGATCTCCAGGCTGAAGCAGACCTGGTCGCCGAGTTCGGTCATGGGGACCGGGAAGGGCCGCCACCGCTGGTTCGCGGGGTCGTTCCAGACGTGCACCACCGGCTTGTCCTGCCAGGTCTCCAGGATCTCCCGGCTCTGCGGGTCCAGGTAGAACGCGGCCTCGCGGGTGAGCAGCTGGTGGGCCCCCGGGGCCTCGTCCTCCACCAGGCGAGCCATGTTGAGGCCCTCGAAGCCGAAGAGGCGCCGGTAGGGCTCGCCGGGGGCCCAGGCGTGGATGTCTCCGGTCCACCAGAAGGCGACCTCGCCGCCGTCGAGGGAGGCACGGGTGCGAGCGAAGGCCCGGAAGAGATCGTCGGGAGTCATACGGGTACTCTGCGCGGTCCGCACCCGCCGGACAAGCACCGGACCGGCCGGTCGGGACCCGGTTCCGGTCACCGGAGCGCGCCCGGTGCCCGCCCTTCGGACGCGAGGTTGACGCAGGCGGCGGCGGGCGGCAACCGTGACCCACATGGGGAACGAACGCCGACTGCTCACGCTGCTGATCTGCCTGGTGCTGGGCGGCGGGCTGCTCGCAGCCGTGCTCGGGGCCGCGCGGGTGGGCGGCCCGCGGACACCGGCGGCAGCCGGCGCCGGTCCGGCGCCCGGGGACTTCGTGGACATCCGCAAGGTCCCGCCGTCGCCCGCCGAGCCCCGCACCGGCGGCCCCGACGCCTCCACGGGCCGGATGTCGGTGGAGTGCGGCCGCGACGCCGAGGGGCACTACAACGAGGACAACCTGGTGGTCTCGCCCGGGCTGCGCTCCGGCGCCCACCACACGCACGCCTACGTCGGGAACCTCTCCACGGACGCCTTCTCCACCGATGCCTCGCTGGACACGGCCGCCACCAGCTGCGTGGGCGGCGACCGTTCCGCGTACTACTGGCCGGTGCTGCGCCGCACGGACCGGCCGGGCACGCATGCGCACGAGGGTTCGGCGGGCCACGGCAACGCGGGCGAGATCGTCCCGGAGGCCTCGGTCTCGGTGGAGTTCCTCGGCAGCCCGGTGAGCAAGGTGGTGGCCATGCCCCGCTTCCTGAACGCGATGACCGGCGACGCGGTGGCCTTCACTGCGGACTCCGACGCCGACGTACGGGCCCGCTGGGGGTGTTCGGGCTCCCCCGACCGCTCCACCACCCGCTATCCCCGCTGCCCCGCGGGCGAGCGCCTCACCCGCACCCTCGCCTTTCCCAGCTGCTGGAACGGCCTGGACACCACCAGCCCCGGACACCGCTCGCACCTGCTCTTCCCGGCCGCGGGCGGGGTCTGCCCGCAGGGCACCTTCCCGGTGCCCGAGTTGCGGATCTCCCTCGCCTACGAGGTGCCGCCCGGGGTGCCGGTCGCGCTCGACTCCTTCCCCGAGCAGCTGCACAGTCCGAAGACGGACCACGCGATGTTCGTGAACGTGATGACCGACACGCGGATGGCCCAGTTGGTGGACTGCCTCAACCAGGACCGGGTCTGCCGGACCTGACCGGAACCGGACATCCACCACGTACGTGACGCAGGTCACGTGAACCGCAGCCGGGCGGGTGGCGTGTTCCGACCGCACCACGTAAGCGAGGAAGACGGAGAGGGTGAGATGGCCGGACCACTGTGGCCCCGCACTCGGCGGGGCTCTACCGACGAAGCACTGATCAAGTCGGTGTACGAGGAGCACGGCCATGCGCTGCTCGCGTACGCCACCCGGCTGACCGGGGACCGGGCCGCGGCCGAGGACATCGTCCAGGAGACCCTGATCAGGGCCTGGCGCCACTCCGAGGTCCTGGTCAACGGGAAGGGCTCGGTGCGCGGCTGGCTGCTCACGGTGGCCCGCAACATCATCACGGACCGGTACCGGGCCAAGGCGGCGCGGCCGCCGGAGGTCTCCGGCTCGCCGGCCCATCCCCCGGTGGAGGCCGACCACGCGGACGCGGTGGTGGACGCCATGACCGTGCTGGGCGCCCTGGACCGGCTCTCGCCGGAACACCGGGACGTGCTGACGGAGTTGTACTACCGCCAGCTCAGCGTCGCCGAGGCCGCGGACACCCTCGGCATCCCGGCGGGCACGGTGAAATCGCGCTCGCACTACGCGCTGAAGGCACTGCGGGAAGTCTTCGGCGAAAGCAAACGAACGGGCAGGCCGTCCCAGCAGCCCGGCGGACTGCAGGAGGTGGTGGCATGAACCGGCAGCGGCACGAGGAGGAACTGCTCGGCCCGTACGTTCTCGGCGTCCTGGACGCAGCGGACGTCCGCCGGGTCGAGGAGCACGTGGAGGGCTGCGTGCAGTGCCGGCAGGAGGTGACCGCGTTGCGCGAAATGGAGGCGGCGCTGGGCGAGGTGCCGCCCGAGGCCTTTCTCGACGGTCCGCCCCAGGGCGGTGACCTGCTGCTCCAGCGCACGCTGCGGCAGATGCGGCAGGAGGCCGCGGGGGCGCGCAGGCGTCGTACGGCGTTGACGGGACTGGCCGTGGCGGCGTCGCTGACGGCGGTGTTCTTCGCCGGTACCCAGCTGGGTGGCGGCGGCGCGCGCAGCGAGGCGCTGCCCCCGCAGCCCACGCCGACGGTTTCGGCCCGGCCTTCGGCGCCGGTGGAGGGGACCAAGGTGGCTTCCGCCACGGATGCGGGCACGGGCGCGCGGATGACCGTACAGGTGACTCCGGCCGCGAAGTGGGTACGGGTGCACGCGGCGGTGACGGGGGTCCCGGCGGGCCAGCGCTGCCGCATCGTCGTGGTCTCCCGCGACGGTACGCGCACCACCGCGGGCGGCTGGGTGGTCGGCATGGCCGAGCACGGCGAGGGCAAGGGCGCCGCACTGGACGGCTCGGCGGCGGTGGACCCGGCGGACGTCCAGTCGGTGCTGGTGGAGAACGAGTCGGGCACGACCTTCGTATCGGTCCCGATGGCCGCGTAACCGCCACCCCGAGTCGCGTCCGCAAACCGGTCCGCGAACGTGACGGAGCCCGGGAGCATGTCCAGCTCCCGGGCTCCAGTTTGCCACCCATTTGCGCACACCGGCGGCGTTTAAGAGCCGCGGATCATTTTGAGATCGACGTGTTCTGCCGTTGAACTACAGCGCCACGAGAGAGGCGCCGGGGGGACTTGAACCCCCATCCGTCGATGTTCGCCCGCGCTCGGTCGATCCGGTGTTCGGCGGCGAATACTGAGACTGGAGCGAGAATCTGAGTTTCACGGGGCCGCCTCTGCCAGGCTTGGGCCACCCCCGCACGTGGTGCGGGGGGAGGGATTCGAACCCCCAACTGACACCCCTTTATCAGCTTCAACATCAGTTTCAGCTTGCGCTCATCGCGCACCCCCCGCTCGCGACGGAGGGCGAATGTGGGGCTACCTGAAGAGGTAGCCGAATACCGCGTCACCGACCCGCTGGTCGGTCACCTCGGAGTTGTTCGCCTCCTCGCGGGCGAACTTGACCGCCTGCTGGAGCTTCTCGACGCGGTCGAGGAGCTCGTTGACCCGCCGTGCGGGCAGCGCGCCGGAGAACTTCACCGTGGTCCAGTAGCCGACGGCCACGTCCTCGTAGTACACCTCGACCTGCGCCGGGTGCTTCTCGGTGGCCTCGGCCTTGACGTGGTTGCGCGGGACCTTCTTCGTGCGGATGGTCCGGACCGGGTCGGTCTTCCAGGAGTCCGTCGAAGGGTCCAGGTTCCACGACTCGGAGGCGTCGAGCACCGGCAGCTTGCGTACGAAGGTGTGCAGGTCGGTGAGCTGCTTCTCGAGGAAGAGCAGGTACGGCACGGGCACCTGGGGCAGCAGCACCGTGCCGTCGACCACCACGTCCGCGACGGCCGTGCGGTTCGCCCAGTCCTTGGTCGCCGTCACGTCGAAGAGCCGCGTCAGCGTCCCCGCGGTGGCCCGCAGCGCGTCCTCGGCCTTGATCTGCACCCGGGTGGACTCGGGGGGCAGCTGCTCCCCCTCCTCGTCCTTGGGCTGATAGGTCCGGGAGATGCCGGCCAGCAGGGCGGGCTTCTGCACGTCCTGGTGAGCCTGGGTGAGCTCCTGGAGGGCCTTGGACTTGACGCCCTTTTCGACTGCGATGATCTGATTCAGCTTCGGCACACGGTGAACCTAACAAGGCTCCCCCGTACGCACATCCGATTTAACGGCCGCTGCGCCCCCTCCCGACCCGGGCGGGGGCGCGGCCGGGGGTCAGGCGAGGTGGACGGGGAGGTCGAAGAGGTCGTTCTGGGTCAGGATCGGCTTGTTGCGGAGCTCGTCCGCGGGGACCGCGAGGGTAAGGCCGGGGAAGCGGGCGTACAGGGCCGGGAGGGCGACGATGGCTTCCAGGCGGGAGAGGGCCGCGCCGGGGCAGACGTGGGGGCCGTGGCCGAAGGAGATGTGGCGGTTCGGGGTGCGGGTGGCGTCGAACTCCCCGGCCGTTTCGCCGAACTGGGCCTCGTCGCGGCCGATCGCGCCGAAGGAGACGATCAGGCCCGCGCCCTTGGGCAGGATCCGCCTCCCGACCTCCACGTCCTCGGCGGCGAAGCGGATCAGGACGTGCGAGGTCGGGGTGGACCAGCGCAGCGTCTCCTCGATGACGTCCTCCCACGGGACCTCGCCCTTGAGGACGAGCGCGCGCTGCTCGGGGTGGGTCTCCAGCGCGACGACCGCGTTGACGATCAGGCTGATGGTGGTCTCGTGACCGGCCGCGACCATCAGCTGGAGGGTGTTGGTGATCTCCTCGGTGCTGAGGTGGTCGCCGTCCTCGGAGGCCTCGATGAGGGCGCTGGTGAGGTCGTCGCCCGGGTTCTCGCGCTTGGACTCCACGATGCGGGAGAAGAGCGCGCCGAGGTCCGCCATCATCTGGGGGACTTCCTCGGGCAGGGTCTGCGTGGAGAAGAACTTCTCGAACAGGGCCTTGAGGCGCGGGTGTTCCTCGGCGTCCACGCCCATCAGGTCGCTGATGACGTTCATCGGCAGCGGGTACGCGAACTGCGCCTTGAGGTCCACCGTCCCACCCGACGGGAGCGCGGCCAGCTTGTCGAGCATGCCGGTGGTCAGCGCCTCGATGCCGGCCCGCAGCTTCTCCACCCGGCGTACGGTCAGGGCCTGCGCGACCAGGGTGCGCAGCCGGCGGTGCTCGTCGCCGTCCACGGTCAGCATCGAGCGGCCGGGGTTGGCGAGGCCGATCAGCGGCCAGTCCATGGGGATCTCGCCGCGCTGCCAGGCGCCCCACACGTTGATGTCCTTGACGATCCGGGGATCGGTGAGCAGCTTGCGGGCTTCGGCGTGGTGCGTGACGGCGTACACGCGGACGTCACCGGGCAGGACGACCTCGACCAGCGGTCCGGCGGCGCGCAGCGCGGCGCTCTCGGCGTCGAGGTCGGCGACGAAGGGGTCCAGGGTGATGGGCGCGGGGCCGGTGTGATCGATCGGGCACGTCATCGGGTGGCTCCAAGGGCGGGGGTCGGTGTGTAGGTCACGGGAAGTTCGGTGAGTCCGCGCAGCCACGGCGAGGGGCGGCGGGTCAGCTCCCCGGCGGGGACGGCGAGGTCGACGTCGGGCAGCCGGTCGAGGAGCACCTCGATGCCGGTGCGTGCGATGACCTCGGCGACCTCCTGGGCGGGGAAGGGGCAGCGGTGTTCGCCGTGCCCGAAGGAGAAGAAGGCGTTGTTGCCGCCGGTGAGGGCGCCCGCGTCGGTGCGTACGTGCGGGTCCCCGTTGGCGGCCGCGATGCCGAGCAGGACGAGGTCGCCGCGGCCGATGGCCTGTCCGCCGAGGTTGGTGTCGCGCGAGGTCCAGCGGCCGGCCACGTTCTGGGTGGGGGTGTCCTCCCACAGCACCTCGTTCATGGCTTCGCCGACGCTGTGCCGGCCGCCCGCGAGGGAGGCGGCGAAGCGGTCGTCGGTGAGCATGAGGCGCAGCGAGTTGCCGATCCAGTCGGCGGTGGGCTGGTGGCCCGCGGCCATCATGACCATGAGGTCCTGGGCGACCTCCTCCACGGTGAAGCCCGCCCGGTTGGCGAGCATCCGGGAGACCACGTCGGTGCCGGGCTCGGCCAGTTTGGCGGCGAGCAGGGCGATCATGGATTCGGCGAGGTGGCGTTGGCCCTCCAGCGCGCCCTCCCGCCCGTTGATCATGTCGTTCATCGCGGTGACGAGGCCGGGGCCCTGGTCGTCGGAGAACCCGTAGAGGCGGGCGAGGACGCGCAGGGGCAGGAGCATCGCGTACTGGCCGACGATGTCGCAGGAGCCCTTGCCGCAGAGCTCGTCGATGAGTTCGTCGGCGAACCGCTCTGCGTGGCCCTTGAGTTCGAAGGGGTCAACGGCTTCGAGGGCTTCGGAGATGACGGCGGCCCGCTCGCGGTGGCGTTCGCCGACGGTGTAGAGGATCGACGGCTGCTTGCGGCCGATCATCGGGAGCAGCGGCCAGTCGGCCGGGATGCGGTCCCACTGGTTCCACAGGTCGGAGTCCCGGGAGAAGAGCACCGGGTCGCTGGTGACCTGGTGCAGTTCGCGGTAGCCGAGGACCAGCCAGGCCGGTACGTCTCCGTCGAGGACGACCGGGGCGACGGCGCCGTGGTCGCGGCGCATCTCCCGGTACAGCTCGACGGGGTCGGTCTGGAACCGTGGGCCGCCGAGGTAGACGGGCTGGTGCTCGGGGGCGGCGGGGCAGGTCACGGGGCGGGCTCCGGGGTCGTGGACGGGGCGCTCGGCGAGGCGCTCGGCATACCGCCGGCGGCGGCCGCCGTCTGGAGGTGCTGGACGAGGGAGATGAGTACGTGCTTGCTGGACTCGCGGGAGCGGGCGTCGCAGAACACGAGGGGGACGTCGGCCGGCAGGTCGAGGGCGGCGCGGATCTGCTCGGGGGTGTGCTCGGGTCCGCCGAAGTCGTTGCAAGCCACGACGAAGGGGGTGCCGTGGTGCTCCAAGCGGTCGATGGCGTACCAGGAGTCGGCGAGCCGGCGGGTGTCGACGAGGACCACGGCGCCCAGGGTGCCGGAGAACAGCCGGTCCCACAGGAACCAGAACCGTTCCTGGCCGGGGGCGCCGAAGAGGTAGAGCACGTTGCGGGCGTCGAGGGTGATGCGGCCGAAGTCGAAGGCCACGGTGGTGGCGTTCTTCCCGGCGACCCCGGCGACTCCGTCGACGTCGTCCACGGCCTCGCCGGCCTTGGTCATGGTCTCTTCGGTGTTCAGCGGGCGGATCTCGCTGACCGAACGGACCATGGTGGTCTTGCCCACGCCGAAACCGCCCACGATGACGATCTTCAGACCGTTGTCGGCGGTGCTGCTCAGGGCGGTGCGGGGCTGGTCCGGCGCAGCCTCCGGCGCGGGGACGGCGCCGGGGATGGTCGCGTCAGAGATTGCGGAGTCCAACGAGCACCTGCTCCAGGATGTCGGGGTCGGGAAGGCTGTACGCCGCGTGCGCCGAGTACGCCGACCGCGGATGCCGGGCACTGATCCGGCCGGTGCCGAGGAGGTCGGCGAGCAGGATCCGTACGATCGACACGGGCAGCCCGAGCTCGGCCGCGATCTCCACGACGGCCGTCGGAAACCGGCACATCCGCAGGATGGCCGCGTGCTCGGACTGCATGCCGGGCACCGGGTCGCACTCGGCGACGATCAGGGTGACCAGGTCGAAGACGTCCGATCCGGAGCGGCTGCGGCCACCGGTGAGGGTGTAGAGCCGGTCCGGGGAATCGTCCCGGCCCGGCCTCGGCCTGCTCATCCCCGTGGCCTGGCGATGAGGTGTTCGCCGAGCTGCTCGACCAGTTCGGACATGTTGTGGCCGACGAGGCCCGCGTCGGCGTCCTCGGTGGCGACGAGCGCGAGGTGGGCCCCTTCGCCGGCTTCGACGATGAACAGGATCCCGCCGTAGAACTCGGTCATGGCGGAGCGGACGCCGCCGGTTCCGTCGCCGAATTCGATGGACGCCCCGTGGGACAGGCTCTGGATGCCGGCGGCGATCGCGGCGAGCTGGTCGGCCTGGTCGACGGAGAGCTCGGGCGTCCGGCACAGCTTGAGGCCGTCGCGGGAGAGCACGAGGGCGTGGCGGGCGCCCGGGGTGCGTTCCAGGAGGCCTTCCAGGAGCCAGTTGAGCGTCTCGTCGGTGGTGGAGCCGGTCATGATCGCGTTTCGCCTTCCGGGGCTGTGGTGTGCGCTGACTGCTGCTCTTCGGCGGGCTCGCCGGGGCCACTGCCGGTGGCGCCCGGTGCTCCGGCCGCGCGGACGGCCTGGCGGAAGCTGCCGAAGCGGGCGGCCGACCGGGAGGCCCCGGTGGGCGCGGCCGCCGTACGGGCCTGGGGGCCGGGGGCGTCGGGTCCCGCCGGGTGTGCGGCGGCCAGGGTCCGGCCGCGGCGGCGCTGGGGCAGGCCGCTGTCGCCGAATTCGGGGTGCTCGCCGGTGGATTCGGACTCGGAGGGCTCGTAGGCCTCGGAGGCCGCCTCGGGCGCGGACCCGTTCCCGTACCCGTACCGGGGGTCGGTGCCCGCGGCGGGCGTACGGTCCTGCGCGCGGGCTCCCGCGGCCTGCCCGGCGGCGGTGGAGTGGACGGCCTCGGGCTCGGGCTTGGCCTCCGCCTCGTGCTCGGCGGCCGGGGCGGTGGCCCGGGCCGGTATCGCGGGGGCGGGGGTCGGGGTCGAGGCAGGCGTCGGGGCTTCGGCGGGACCGTGGCTGATCAGCTCCTGCGGGAGCATCATCAGCGCGCCCGTACCACCGCGTGCGGAGGGCCGGAAGGAGACGGTCAGTCCGTGCTTGCGGGAGAGCCGGCCGACGACCGCGAGGCCGAGCCGGGTGCCGGAGAGCCCGGCCAGGTCCAGCGATTCGGCGGTCACGGCCTGTTCGGCGCGGCGCAGCTGGACCTCGCTCATGACGAGGCCGCTGTCCTCGACGGTGATGATGATCCCGGCCGGCACCTCCTCCACGTAGACGTGGACCTCGGCGGTCGGCGGGGAGAAGTTCGCGGCGTTGTCGAGGAGTTCCGCCAGTGCGTGCATGACGCCCTCGGCGGCGTGCCCGGCGACGGCCGCCTCGCTGGTGGAGTGCAGCCGGACCCGCTGGTAGCCGCCGATGCGGCCCATCGCCCCGCGCAGGATGGACTCCATGACGATCGGCTTCGCCCAGCGGCGGCCCGAACGGGCCCCGGTGAGAACGGCGATGGAGTCGGCGAGGCGGCCGGCCTGGGCGGTGCGGTGGTCGAGGTGCAGGAGGTCGGTGAGGACGTCCTCGTCTGCGTGCCGGTGCTCCATCTCGCGGAGGTCGGCGAGCATCCCGGTGGCCAGGGCCTGCATCCGGCCGGCCGCGTTGGCGGCGGCCGCCATGGCGGCGGCCCGGCCCGACTCGGCGCGGCGCAGTTCGCCGCCGAGCCGCTCGCGGGAGGCGTTCTGGGCGGCGGTGAGGCCGTCGAGTTCGGCGGCGTGATCGCCGGTCAGCCGCTCCAGCACGGCCGCGTGATCGCCGGTCAGCCGCTCCAGTGCGGCGGCGTGGTCGGCGGAGAGGCGGGCGCGTTCGGCGGTGCGCGCGGCCGTGTCGCGGGCCGCGTCGGCGGTCAGCCGGGCGATGTGCCCGTCACGGGCGGCGAGTTCGGCGCCGAGGCCGGATATCCGCCTGCGCTGGACCCGGGCGGTGCGCGAGGACCAGGTCACGGCGAAGGCCGCGACCGCGAGCAGCAGCACGCCCGCGCCCAAGAACCAGGCGAGGGGGGTGCCGATGGACGACGGGGCCGCGGCCACCGCCGCCGTGGTGAGCGCGCCACCGGCGGCTGCGGTGATCAGCAGGGCCAGCACGGAGGGGCGAAGGGGGGAGGGCGACGCCGTCATCAATCAAAGCCTCATACCGGGCGGAAATGGAGGGGAAGGTTCCTGGCAACGAGGCATCACTATAGGAGAGTTGCTGATCCTTTTGGACAGCTCCTGACAGATTTCCTACTCATTTATGACCGCTAAAGAATCTTCCATACCGTTTTGACCCAGCGGCGAATCTCACGCTCCGAGATGCCCCCCTCCCGCTGCGGCGGGGCGGCAGGGCTCGCGGGGGGCTCTTGGCGGGCCCTGCCCACACGGACCGATCATCACATTGCGGTCCATGACATCCTGTGACGTCACAACTCGCCGGACGGGATCGGCGGACGTCCGGGGAATATGGGGAAGGTCCATGAAGCTCTGCTTCCTGGTGGAGGAGCACTACCGCCACGACGGCATGCCGAACGAGGTGGTCCGGCAACTCACGGCGTGGGGCCATCAGGTGGATGTGGTGCGGCCCGGTGGTTCGCTGTTGCGGATGAGCGCGGCGGTGGGCTCCGGCGACCACGACGCCTGGGTGCTCAAAACCGTGTCCGGCGGGCCGGGGCTGACCCTGCTCGAAGCCGCCGCCGCGGCCGGGATGACCACGGTCAACGACGCCCGCTCGATCCGGGGCGTACGGGACAAGGCGCTGGCCGCGGCCATCGGGCGCGGCCGGGGCCTGCCGCTGCCGACCACCTACGCGGCGGCCCGACCGGAACTCCTGGCGGAGATCCCGGACTCGGAGTACCCGCTGGTCGTCAAGCCCGCCGACGGCAGCTCGGGGCGCGGTGTCCACCTGGTGTCCTCGCCGGAGCAGCTGACCGCGATGCTGCCCGAGCTGGCGGGCGAGGGCATGCTCATCGCGCAGCCGTACGTGCCGAACTCGGGGACCGACCTCAAGGTGTACGCGGTCGGCGGGGAACTCTTCGCCACCGAGCGCCGTTCTCCGCTGTACCCGGACTGCCCGGTCCCGGAGCGCCTCGTCCCGCTGTCCGCCGAGATCGCGGAGATCGGCGCGCGGGTCGGGGAGGTGTACGGGCTCGATCTGTACGGGCTGGACGTACTGCTGGGTCCCGAAGGGCCGGTGGTCGTCGACGTGAACGACTTCCCCAGCTTCCGTCAGGTACCCGACGCGGCCGCGCGGGTGGCCCGAGCGGTACTCGGACTCGCGCGGGCCGGCGGCTCCGGCTACTCCACCGCTCCCCCGTCCTGGGCAGCGGCCCCGGTGTCGGCGCCCGTTCCGGGACCGGTACCCCTGTCGATCCCGTTGCAGGCCACCGCGGCTTCCGCGCCCGGCGCGACGGCTACCGCTACGGCTACGGCCACGGCCGCCACCGGCGCTTCGGCGGGAGAGGCCGTATGAGGATCGGCCTGATCACGGACAACCCCGGGCATCCGCTGCTGTCGGCGGCCGCCGAACTGCTGCGGGCCGCCGGTCATGAGGTCGAGGCGCTGGACCCCGGCTCGGCGGACGAACCCGCCGGCGCGCTGGCCGACGTATACCTCCTCAAGGCGCACACCCCGCGCGGGCTGGACCTCGCCCGGCGGCTGGAGCAGCGCGGGGCCCCCGTGGTGAACTCGGCCGCGGCGACCACGCTGTGCCAGGACCGGACGCTGATGGCGGAGCTGGCCGTACGGGCCGGACTCCCGTTCGCCGGAACCCGTACCTTCGCCACGCTCGCCCAGTGGGCGGCCGGAGCCCCTATGCGCTCCCCCGTGGTCGTCAAGAGCCGGCACAGCCGCCGGGCGGACCTCGTGGCCCGGGTGGACGGGACCGCGGCCCTCGGGGAACTGACGGGCAGCTGGTCCGAGGAGCCGGTGGTGGTGCAGGAGTTCGCCCCGAACAGCGGCTGGGACCACAAGCTGTGGGCCATCGGCGACCAGGTCTTCGCGGCCCTGCGCCGCTCCGAACTCTCCCCGGAGGGCCGCGGCCCGACCCTCCCGCTGCCCCGGCTCCCGGCGGGCTGGGCCGATCTGACCCGCCGGGTCGGGGAGGTCTTCGCCCTGGACGTCTACGGCGTGGACATCATCGCCACGGCCGACGGCGCCCCGCTGATCGTGGACGTCAACGCATTCCCCGGCATCCGCGAACAGCCGGGCGCCCCCGAAGCCCTCGCGGACCTCGCACTGGGACGGGCCAAGGGGTAGGGCGCAGGCCCTGCCCTCAGGAGGACTCGGCCGCGAGCAGGACCTTCGCCTGCTCTCGGGTGAGCCGCCAGATCTGGAGTTCGCCGGTCTCGGCCGGGGCGAGGGCTTCCGCCGGGCGGCGGAGGTGTTCGGTGAAGCCGAGCCGGGCCGGGACGGCGGCGCTGGCGCGGTTGGCCGGGTCGTGGACGATCTCCACGCAGTCGACGTCGGGCAGCAGGAAGGCCTGTTCGACCAGCGCGCGGGCGCTACGGGTGGCCACGCCCCGGCCGGTGACGGCGGGGTGCAGCCAGTAGCCGATCTCGCGGCAGCCCTCGGGGGTGTCCTCGTGCCGGTGCAGCCCGCAGGTGCCGACCATCGCCCCGTCCAGCAGGATCGCGTAGCTGCACTGCTCGCCGCTCTCCCAGAGCTCCGCCCGCCCGGCCAGGAACTCGGCGGTCCGGGCCGGACTGTGTTCGGCGACCCAGGGCATCCAGGGCCGCAGGTGCTCCAGCGACTCCTCGATGAGCCGGAAGAGCTCCGGAAGGTCCGCCTCCCCATCGAAACGCCGCAGGGTCAGGTCATCCGATGTGATCACCGGCTGGGGAAGGTTCATCTCCGGAGGATCGTACGCGGGCACTTCCGGTGGCAACGGGTTTCGGAGTACCCGTACCGATGCCCGCACCCGCCCTCCTACTTGATGACCTCGACCTTCTTGTCCCCCGCGGCCTTCGCATAGGCCTGGGAGCTCGCCCCTAGCGCCGTGACGGTGAGGGCGAGCAGGACGGAGACGGCGGCGGCCGTGGCGCGCTTGCGGGTCATGGTTTCCCCCTGATGGTGTGTGCGGTGGTCCCGGGAGCTTCGCACCGGGGATCGGAGCCGGACAAGTGGGCGTGAGGAAAGGGTGGTCGGCGTGCGCGCTGTGGTCTTCGAGCGGTACGGGGAACGGGCCGAGGTACGCGAAGTGGCCGATCCGGTTCCGGCCGTCGGCGGGGCGGTGGTGCGGGTCGAGGCCACCGGGCTGTGCCGGAGCGACTGGCACGGGTGGATGGGCCACGATCCGGACATCGTGCTGCCCCACGTACCCGGCCACGAACTGGCCGGCGTGGTCGAGGCGGTGGGTCCGGGAGTCTCCGGCTGGCGGCCCGGGGACCGGGTCACGGTCCCGTTCGTCTGCGCGTGCGGGAGCTGCGCAGAATGCGCGGCCGGTCAGCACCAGGTGTGCGCCCGGCAGACGCAGCCCGGGTTCACGCACTGGGGATCCTTCGCCGAGTACGTGGCCCTGGAGCACGCCGACGTGAACCTGGTGGCCGTGCCGGAGGAGCTTTCGTACGACACGGCGGCCGGACTCGGCTGCCGGTTCGCGACGGCCTTCCGGGCCGTCGTCGCACAGGGCAGGGTGGCGCCGGGCGAATGGGTCGCGGTGCACGGCTGCGGTGGTGTCGGGCTGTCGGCCGTGATGATCGCCGTGGCCGCGGGGGCACGGGTGGTGGCCGTGGACACCGCGCCCGGGGCGCTGGAACTGGCCCGGAAGTTCGGCGCCGCGCACGGCGTGGACCCGGCCCGGGGCGATACCGCGGAGGCCGTGCGGGAGCTGACGGGCGGCGGCGCGCACCTGTCGCTCGACGCCCTGGGTTCCCCTGCGACGGCGGCGGCATCGGTGGCGGGGCTGCGCAGGCGCGGACGCCACGTACAGGTCGGACTGCTGCCGACGGCGCAGGGGGCCACGGCGCTGCCGATGGAGCGGGTCATCGGGTGGGAGCTGGAGATCCTCGGCAGCCACGGAATGGCGGCGCACGCGTACCCGCCGATGATGGAACTGGTCCGCTCCGGAGCACTGCGGCCGGACCTCCTGGTCACGGCCACGATCCCGCTGGACGCGGCGCCCGCCGCACTCGCCGCGATGGGTACGGCGCCGGGGCGCGGGGTCACGATCATCCGGCCGGGGGGCGTGGCGGGAGGCTGAGCCCCGCTCCCGTCCACCCCCGTCCGCGCCCACCCCGTACCTGCGCCCCCGCCTACGCCCCACACCCACGGCCCCCGCCCCCGCACCCCCGGTCCGTCCTAAAAGGTCAGGCCACAGGGGGTTGTGGTGGGTGGAAACGCGTGGCTACAGTCATTGATTACACGTGTAATCACATCGCTGGTGCGACCACGATCACGCGAAGCCTCCCCTGCCGTACGGAGAAGAGCCGCAATGACGCAATCCCCTCCCACTCCCGCCCCTGCCTTCGACATGGCTGATATGACGTGGCCGCCTCCGCCGTTCCTGGCGCCGGTGGCACCGGTCACGGACGCGGAAGGGGTCCGGCACTTCCACGGGGTGACGTACGCGACGACCCCGGGATTCCGGCCGCGACTGCTGGACGTGCGGGTCCCGGCGGGCGAGGGACCGTTCCCGGTGGTGGTGTGGATCCACGGCGGCGGCTGGCTCGACGGCGACCGCCGCTACCCGCCGCCCACCGTCCCCGCCGAACTCCTCCACGGCACCGTCACGGCCGCCGGCCTCGCGCTGGTCTCCATCGACTACCGGCACAGCCTCGAGGCACCCTTCCCCGCCCAGCTCCACGACGTGAAGGCCGCGATCCGCTACATCCGCAAGTTCGCATCCACCCTGGGCCTGGACGGCGACCGGATCGGCGTCTGGGGAGAATCCGCCGGCGGCCACCTCGCCGCCCTCGCAGGCCTCACCGGCCCCCACACCCCGGAGGCGACCGCCCTGGAAGGCACCCACGGCGTCGCCGACGGAGACACCAACGTGCTGGCGGTCGTCGACTGGTACGGGGTCTCCGACCTCACCACCCTCGCAGACCACCCCATGCCCGCCATGCCCCCCACGCCCGGCGGCATGGAGTTCCCCGACCCCTACACCGCCCTCCTCGGCGGCACCGAAACCGACCGCCCCGCCCTGGCCAAGGCCGCAAGCCCCGTCACCTACGCCACCGAGGGCTCCAACCCTCCCCCGTTCCTCCTGATCCACGGAACCCACGACGGACTGGTCCCCTACAGCCAGAGCGAACAACTCACCACCGCCCTCACCCAGGCCGGAGGCCACGCCACCCTGCGCCCCGTCCCCGACGCCGACCACATCTTCCTCGGATCCCCCGACATCCAAGACATCGTCACCGAATCCGTCACCTTCCTCACCCACCACCTCACCGCATAGCCGGATTCCGGCATCGAAGGGGGCGCGGAATCCACCCGCGCCCCCTTCGCTCCACCCGGGCGACCCCTCATCCCCGACCTACCCGCCACTCCTCCTTCCCCTCACCACCTGAAGCCCCGCGAAAGGCAGCACGTCATGTCCACGATCCCCGCCACCCCTCCCGCCAGATCCGAAGCACGTCGTACCGTGGCGGACGCGGGCATCCGGCGCGCCGGTGTCCTCGGGCTCGCGCTGCTCGGCTCCGCCGCCGCGCTCGCGCTCGTCGTGCGGGGGGACGTGGTCCGGCCGCCCTTCCAGGGGCTGGACGATCGCTGGCTGACGTGGATGGGCGGGCCTCACGAGGGGCTCTACTCCGCGGTCGCCTCGGCCCTGAACTGGTTCGGCGGCCCCCTGGGGGTCGTCGTGCCGATCGCCCTGCTGATCTTCCTGCTCGTCCGCCGCCGCTGGGTGTCCGCGGGCTTCGTGTTCGCCGTGTACATGGCCGGCAACATGCTGGTCGTCCAGGGCCTGAAGCATCTCGTGGACCGGCCGCGCCCGGCCCATCCCCTCGTCCGGGTCGACCACGGCTCCTTCCCCTCCGGTCACGCGGCCGGGGCGGCCCTCCTCGTGGTCATCGTCGGAGCGGTGCTCGTGCCGGCGGCCCGGCGCCGGGCGTGGTGGATCGGCGGCACCGCCTTCACCCTCGTGATGATGTGGAGCCGTACGTGGCTGCACGCGCACTGGCTCAGCGACACCGCTGCCGGGGCGATGGCCGGTGCGGGAGCCGGGCTGATCGCCTGGTGGATCTGCGCCCCGGCGCTGGCCCGGGAGGCACGGCGGATCGCCCGCCCCGCGAAGGCCGTGGAGCCGGAGCCCGCCACCGCCGCTGCCGCCCGATGACCCGACCGCGCGTGTGACCCGCGCGTTACAGGCGTTACACGCGTTACCGCGTCCGCCTCGTCCGTAGACGCCGGCCCAGCCCCAGGCCCGCCAGGGTCACGACCGCGACCGCACCCGCGATCGTCAGGATCCAGACCGGAATCCCTCCGGCCGTGCGCAGCTCGTCGCTGTACTCGACCTGGCGGTACGGGGTGTCCGCGGCGGCGGCACGCAGTTCGTGGTCTCCGTCGATCCTGGACGGGACGGGGAAGCTCTGGTCGATCGCCGTCAGGAACACGGGTGCCGTGCCCGCCAGTCCGGCGACCGACCCCTTCGGCGTGATCCGCCCGGCGAAGGTCACCTCGGGCGCGTTGCCGCCGATCGCGGAGGCGGGCTCCATGCGGTGGTCGGCCAGGACGTACAGGCCGAGGGACTGGGCGGTCTTGGCCAGCCGCGACAGGCGCATGGGATACACGAGCCGGTCGCTGTCGAAGCGGATCAGGAGCGGGTCCAGGGTGCCGCCCAGGGTGGCGCCCTGCTCCCGGGGTACTAGGCGCACGGCTACGTACTCCCAGTGCTGGTCCACGTACGGCTTCAACTCGGTGGAGAGGCCGTCGGGGAGTTTGAAGCCGTTGGCCTCCAGCCAGGTGCGCAGTGCGTCGGGGTCGGTCGCCGTCAGGCGGGCGACGTCGAAGTCGCCCAGCCGCTCCCGGCCGACGACGCCGACCTGGGCTTCTCCGGCGCCCGGCGGCGGGGCTCCGGCGACGTCCCGCGAGCCGGAGGCGAAGGGCCAGTCGCCGTGGCGGGGCCAGAAGTAGCTGCGGGTCCGGTACTCGGGCGCGGTGAGGTCGACCAGCTGTGAGAACAGGTCGGCGTCGCCCAGCGTCACCGTGGCCCGCCGCGGCACCGGCATGACCCATGCGGCCCGTTTGGCGTCGCCGCCGACGGTGAAGCGCATCGCTATCTGTTCGGTCCGGCCGTCCCAGCGCACCACGGAGGCCTCGCGGGAGACTCCGATCCGGCCGCCGGCCCCCGGGATCATCGCGCCGCAGCCGCAGGCGTAGGCCGGGGAGATCAGGGATCCCAACTGGGTGGCCAGCAGCGCCAACAGCAACACCCCGACCCGCCGCCTCGTCCGCACGGCGGCCCGTCCAGCCTTCCGCCCGGTCAGCAGCCCGGTCAGCAGCCCCGTCTTCCGCACACTCGTCCCCATGCGCTGTCAGACGACGGCCTCCCGGAATCGGTTCCGCCTCTTCCCGGCCGTCTCAGCATGCGCACACGTCCCGCCTCGACCTGCGGACCCGCCCGGTCCGCCCGGACCACCTCGCCGTTTCCGCCGGTTCCGGCCATCTGTTCGCCATCTCCGCGTCATCCGGCCCTGTCAGCATGCGGGCAGCCCAGAGTTGTATATACAACTTTCCGGACGATGACAGGAGCCCCGATGTCCGCGACCGCGATCACCCGCCCGCCCGCGCCCTGGCTGCGCGACAACTGCCCCTGCGCCGAGTGCCGCGACCCGCGCACCGGACAGAAGCTGTTCCAGATCACAGAACTGCCCGCCGGCCTCGCCATCGGCTCGGTGCACGAGGCGCCGACCGCCGACGGCGGGCCCGGCTGGGAGGTGGTCTGGCAGCCGGACGGCCACCACTCCGTGTACGCGGTCGAGTGGCTCGACGCCCACGCCCCCGACGGGGCCGGCAGCAGCGCCGGGGCCCGCGCCGGAGACGGCCGGACCGAGGCGGACAAGCAGTTGTGGGCGGCCGCGGATCTGGCCGGGCGGATCCCGGAGGTGCGCTGGGACGCGTACATCAGCTCCCGCGAGGTCCGCGAGCGGGCCCTGGACAGCGTGGTGCGGCTCGGGTTCGTCCTGCTGCGGGACGTGCCGTGCCGGGACCGGATGGTGCTGGACGTGGCGCGCACCTTCGGGTTCGTCCGCGAGACGAACTACGGCGAACTCTTCGAGGTCCGCGTCGAGGCCGACCCCAACAACCTGGCCTTCACGGGCGCCCGCATCACCCCGCACACCGACAACCCCTACCGGGACCCGGTGCCGACCCTGCAACTCCTGCACTGTCTGCGCAACGAGGCCCAGGGCGGCGACTCCGGGCTGGTCGACGGGTTCCACGCGGCCTCGCTGCTGCGCGAACGGGAGCCTGAGGCCTTCGAGGCGCTGACCCGAGTGCCAGTGGAGTTCGCCTTCGCCGACGCGCGCACCGAACTGCGGGCCCACCAGCCGCTGATCGGGGTGGATCCGCTCGGCCGCGTCCGCGAGGTCCGCTTCAACAACCGGTCCATCTCCACCCTCCACCAACCGGCCGCCGTGCTGGAGGAGTTCTACGCCGCCTACCGCCTCTTCGGCGAAATACTGGAGCGGCCGGAGCTCCGACTCGACTTCAGGCTCGCCCCCGGCGACTGCGTGGTCTTCGACAACACGCGCCTGCTGCACGCCCGTACGGCCTTCGCCGAATCGGGCGGCCGGCACCTCCAGGGGACCTACGCCGACTTGGACGGCCTCCTCTCCACCCTTGCCGTCCTGCGCCGTGAAGGAGCTTCCGCGTGAACACCGCCGACATCGACACGGACACCGACATCACCGCAGAGGCCCCCGGCCCCATCGACGAGCTGGCCCGCCTCTTCGAGGGCGAGGGCAGTGCCGAGTACCTCGGCGAGGCCGTCACCCAGGCCGGGCACATGCTCCAGGCCGGCGCCCTCGCCGAGGCCGCCGGGGCCCCCGCCCACCTGGTGGCGGCCGCGCTGCTGCACGACATCGGGCACTTCCACGGAACGGTGACCGGCCGCGATCTGATGGAGGGCGGCCTGGACAACCGGCACAGCCACACCGGGGCCGACTGGCTCGGCCGGTGGTTCGGGCCGGAGGTGACCGAGCCGGTCCGGCTGCACGTGGCCGCCAAGCGGTACCTGTGCACGGCCGAGCCCGGCTACTTCGAGCTCCTGTCCGAGGCCTCCGTCCACACCCTGCGCGTGCAGGGCGGCCCCATGACCGCCGAGCAGGTGCGCGCGTTCGAGGCACTGCCGGGCGCGGCCGACGCGGTGGCGGTCCGGCGCTGGGACGAGCAGGCCAAGGACCCCGAGATGGCCACCCCCGGCTTCGACCACTTCCGTCCGCTGCTGGAGGGGCTGCTGATCAGGAGCTGAGCCGGCGACCCAGGGCGCTGGCGGCCGTCGTGTGCACGGTGAAGGCCACCGTCCCCGGCAAGTACCGGTCCTGCGACCATTCCACGGGGATCCCCGCCGGGTCGGTGGCCCGGCGCCGTTCGCGCAGCAGCGCCGCGCCGACCGGGCAGCCCAGCAGCTCCGCATCGTCCCCGTCCGCGGCGGCGATGTCGATGACGTGATGGGCGTCGGTGAACAGGACTCCGTGCACGGCGAGTTGGTCGGAGTAGGAGACGGTGTCCAGCGGCATGGCCGCGACCAGGGCGCCGACCGCCTCCGGGTAGGTGGTGCGCTCCACCATCACCGGGGCCCCGGACAGGGTGCGCAGCCGCAGCACGCGGCGGACGGGGGCGCCCACGTCGATCCGCAGTTGCTCCGCCTCCTCGGCGTCGGCCTCGCCCTGCTCCACGGAGACGGTCCGGCCGCCCGGCTCCTCACCGAGCGAGCGGGCCCACCGGGTGAAGCTGCGGAGTTCGGCGACGCCTCCGGACTTCCCCGGGCCGCCACCGAGCACGACCCGGCGGGTGCCGCGCCGCGAGGTGATCAGCCCGTCGGTGCGCAGCGCGGCGAGCGCCTGGCGCACCGTACCCCTGGACACGCCGTAGCGGCGGGCGAGTTCGTCCTCGGCGGGCAGTCGGGCGCCGGAGCCGTACTCGCCTGCCGTGATGGCGGTCCGCAGGGCCGCGGCGACCTTCAGGTAGAGCGGTGTCCTGCGTCCGGTGCCAGGGGCTGCGCCGGGGTCAGTGCCGGTGTCGGTGTCGGTGTCGCGCGGTGCCTCGTTCACGGGTCCAGCCTTTCATGATCCCGGGCGGGCCCGGCCGGGCGAGGCGAAAGACCCGGGAGGTCGGGACGTTTCGCCCGGTATTCGGATGATCCATGTCGTTTAAATTCGAGCCATGACCGGGCCTGCGCGCGGCCGGGCGGGCCTGGGCCGCGGGACGCGACTGGGGGCGACGGGCGGGTGCAGCTGCACGGGTGTCCGTACCGCGTCATGGCCGCCGCCCGGCCCGAGGTGATCTGCTCGGTCCACCAGGGCATGCTCGACGGCCTGTTGGAGGGCACCGCCGCCGAGGCCGTGCTCCATCCCTTCCTCTCCCCCGGGCTCTGCTCGGTGGAGCTGCACACCGATTCGTAGAGGAACCACCCATGTTCGGCATGACCATCGACACCACCCCCGACACCGCCGGCCGTCCGGTGCTGCGCCTCGACCCCGAGGGCGGTCCGTTCCGCGAGCTCGCGGCCGTACGGATCCAGGTGCCGGCCGGCGGCACCATTCCGGCGCACGGGCACGGGGCTTCGGAGCTGCTGCTCACGGGCGTTGCCGGGACGGTGGAGGCCTCGTGCGGCTGCGGGGCCAAGACGGTGACCCCGGGCACCTTCGCGATGCTGCCCGCCGGAAAGGAGATCACCCTGGCGAACCACGGCACCGAGCCGGCGACGGTCCTCGCCGTCTTCTCGCAGAGCGAGTTCACGGAGGGTCTTCCCCGCGGCGCGGCGAAGGGCTGCGGCTGCCAGGGCCACGGCCACTGACTCCCGGCCCACGGCCACCGACTCCGGGCCCACGGTCACCGACTCCCGGCCCACGGTCACTGACGTCCGACCGGGGGGGGTGGGTCTGGACCGGCCAATGGCCTGATCCCATACTTCTCCCGTGAGAACGACGGAGAAGCAGCCCCGCACCAGTCCGCTGGTGCCCGATACGGTCGTACGGGAGATCACCCGGCACGGCTGGGACTCCGTCACGTGCGGCTGCGGCCGCCCTGCCGGGCATCTCGTGGACACCTTGTGGGACGCGGCCGAGGGACACCCGGCCGCGTTCCACGCGCTGGAGGGCCACGCCTTCCACGCCGGCGGGCTGCGCGCGCCCGCCCCGGCGGTGTGCGGGGTCCTGATGGCCGTCTGGTCCGCCGGACCGCCCCGGCAGTCGACCCGCGAGGCCCTGCTGTGGGCGCTGCTTCGGCTGCTCGGCTGCGAGGACGACGGAACCTCCCACGAGGCGGGCCTGTACGGCCAGTGCGCGGCCCACATCCGTACGGCCCTGCCGACCCTCCGCGCGGCGGCGGCCCACCGCCCCGACTCGGTGTCGGCCGCCTACGCGACCGGCATCCTGCGCCTCCTGGACCTGTCCGGCTGATCCCGGGGCCCCGATCGTCGCCCCGGCGCACTCCGGGTCGGCCCCACCGTGTTGGATGGCCGGGTGGCGGGACGACGGAAGAAGAAGCAGCGGCCGCCGTTCGGCCTGCCGAAGGGAATCGTCCTTCTGGCGACCCCGGAGGGCTGGCGCTACAGCGTTCTCACCGTGGAGGGCGGGATGCTCTGCGGCCGCCTCAGCCCGGAACTGCTCGACCCCGAGACGGCACTGACCGCTGCCACCACGCTGGTGGTGGAACTCGCCCGCGACTTCCACGGCGCCGCCGTCCAGGTGTACTGGGACCCACGCGTGGAACCCTGGACGTGGACCGGCCAGATCACCCCGGTCCCCGGAGCCGAGGCCACCCCGGCGTGCACGCAAGGCTGACCGGCCTCACGCTCCCCGCGGAGCGGGCAGGCAGGCGCGCAGGGTGTTCGGGGTGACCTCGGTCAGGGAGCGCGCGAAGGTGCGTACCGGGGAGGCTGGTACCGGCAGGAGCGAGGGGACCACCAGGAGTCCGCAGCCGGCGGCCTCGGCGGAGGCCGCTCCGTCCGGGGAGTCCTCGACCGCCACGCAAGCCCGCGGCTCCGCTCCCAGCCGCTCGGCGGCCACCCGGTACGGGTCCGGGTGCGGCTTCGTCAGGGCCGTGTCGTCGGCGGACAGGGTGAAGGCGAAGGGCACGTGGGCCAGCGAGCCCCCGACCACCGAATCCACGACCACCCGCGGCGAGGCGCTGACCAGCGCGAAGGGTATGCCTTCGGCCTCCAGGGCGGTCAGCAGCCGCTGCGCCCCGGGCCGCATCGGCGCGCCCTCTTCGACCCGGCGGAAGAAGCTCCCGGTCAGGGCCTCGGCGACCTCCGCCGGGTCGCCCGCACGGGAGGCCCGTACGAGGTGCGCTGCGGTGTCCTCCACCGCCCGGCCGACCACCTCGGGGGCGTCCGCTTCGGTCAGGGCGTACCCGAGGCCGGTGGCTATCTCCTCGGTGGTGAGCCACCACAGCGTCTCGGTGTCGACGAGGGTGCCGTCCATGTCGAAGAGGACCGCGGCGAGTTCGCTCACGAGCCGGTCCCGGCGGCGGCAGACGTTGCTGCGACGACGAGGACGGGGCGTTCGGCCAGGCCGACCGTCGCCCGTGCGCCCGGTACGAGGGCTCCGGCGTCGCGCGAGGGCAGGTCCGCCTTGACCCGGGCGCCGCCGGGGAGGTCCAGGTGGAGCCTGGTGACCGATCCGAAGAAGGAGGCCGATACGACGGTCGCCGTGCCCTGCTCGTCCGCCGAGACCGTGATGTTCTCGGGGCGTACGAGGACTTCGACGTCCGAGGTGGAGGGCACCGGGCCGTCCACGGGCAGCCGGGAGCCGGCCACCTCCACGGTCCCGGAGCCGGTCAGCCGGCCGGGGAGCCGGTTCATGGTGCCGACGAACTCGGCGACGAACGGCGTCGCGGGGCGCTCGTACAGCTCGGCGGGGGCGGCGCACTGCTCCAGGCGGCCCGCGTTGAGCACGGCGACCCGGTCGGCCATCGACAGGGCCTCCTCCTGGTCGTGCGTGACGAACACGGTGGTGATGCCCAGCGAGAGCTGGAGGCGTCGGATCTCCTCGCGCAGGTTGGCCCGTACCTTCGCGTCGAGCGCGGAGAGCGGCTCGTCGAGCAGCAGGACGCGCGGGCGCAGGGCGAGGGCACGGGCGAGCGCGACGCGCTGCTGCTGGCCGCCGGACATCTGGTGCGGGTAGCGGTCGCCGTGGTCGGGCAGGCCGACCAGGTCGAGCAACTCGGCGGCGCGCTCGCGACGCTGGGCCGCGCCGACCTTGCGGACGCGCAGGCCGAAGGCGACGTTGTCGCGGGCGCTGAGGTTCGGGAAGAGGCTGTACGACTGGAACACCATTCCGGCGTCGCGGCGGTTGGCCGGGACGCGGGTGATGTCCTGTCCGTCCAGGAGGACTTCGCCGGAGTCGGGCTGCTCGAAACCGGCGACCACGCGCAGCGCGGTGGTCTTGCCGCAGCCCGACGGGCCGAGGAGGGCGACGAGTTCGCCGGGCTCGATGGTGAGGTCGAGTCCGTCGAGGGCGACGGTGGAGCCGAACGCACGGCGCAGGCCGCGGAATTCGACGCGCGCCCCGGCGGGGGCCGCATCGCCGTCCGACGGCTTCCTGGCCTCGGGAAGGGTGAGGGACATGCGGGTCAGGACTCCTTGCCGGAGGTGCGGGAGGTACGGGAGGTGGCGGGCGCCGGGGACACCGTCGCGGGGGCGGTTCCGGCGCGGGAGAGGAGGAGCAGCAGCAGCCAGGTGATGAGGAGGCTGAGGATGGAGACGGCCACGGACATGCGGGCGTGGGCTCCGGAGATGGACACGATCCACACGGCGAAGGGCTGGAAGCCGAGCAGCGAGGCGATGGTGAACTCGCCGAGGACCAGGGCCAGGGTGAGGAAGGCGGCTCCGGCGAGGGCGGCCCGCAGATTGGGCAGGAGTACGCGCAGGACCACGTACGGCCAGCTCGCACCGCAGCTGCGGGCGGCTTCGACCAGGGTCGGGACGTCCACGGCGCGCAGTCCGGCGTCGAGGGAGCGGTAGACGAAGGGCAGCGCCAGGACCGTGTACGCGAGGACCAGGACGACGGGGAAGTCCGGGTTCTGGACGGCGAGGAAGGTCTGGTAGAGCGGGGTCCTCGAGAGGTGGTCGGGGCCCCAGCGCAGCACGGTGGTGATACCGGTGACCAGGGCGATCGGCGGTACGACCAGCGGCAGCATGCACATGACCTCGACGACCGGGCGCAGCTTCGGCGAGCCGATGCGTACGGCCACCAGTGCGGGCACGGCCAGGAGCAGGGACAGCACGATGGTCGCGGCGGCAAGGCCGAGCGAGAGCAGCAGGCTCTTGGTGAACCCGTCGGCGGAGAGCAGCTGGGTGTACGCCTCGAAGCTGATGCCCTGGCCGGGGACGTGCACGGTGAACACGAAGGAGGCGACGAGCGGGAGCAGGAAGTACGCGCCGGCGAGTCCGAGGACGGCTCCGCGCCACACCCTGGGGCGGGGGCGGGACCTACGGGGCTTGCGGGCGGCGCCGGGCGCGGATCCCGCGGCCGGGGCGGTCTGGGCGGTCGCCCGCGCGTCCGGACCGGCGGCGACCGACGTCGGGGCCGGGTTCTGGGCGGGCGTCGGGGTCATCGCAGCCATCGGGCGCTCCGTCGCTGGAGGGGCAGGTAGACCGCCATGACCAGGCCGGCGATCACGATCATGTCGAGGCCGAGGGCCAGCGCGACGTTCTCCTGGCCGGTCAGCACGTTCCCGGACAGTGCGTCCGCGATCTTGAGCGTGACCAGCGGGACGGAGCCGCCGACGAGGGCCGCGGCCGTGGCGTGCGCGGCGAAGGCGGTGCCGAAGAGCAGCACGAACCCGCCGAGCAGGGAGGGCGCGAGGACGGGCAGCCCGACGTGGCGCCAGAACTGCCATCCGCTCGCCCCGTTGTTCTGGGCGGCCTCGCGCCACTGGGGGCGCAGTCCGTCCAGTGCGGGGACGATCACCAGCACCATCAGCGGGGTCAGGAAGTAGAGGTAGACCACGGTGAGGCCGGTGAAGGAGTAGAGGCTCCAGCCCAGACCGGTGAGGTCGGCGAGCTGGGTGACGACTCCGGAGATCCCGACGGTGGCGATGAACGCGAAGGCCAGCGGGACCCCGCCGAAGTTGGCGAGGACGCCCGAGGCGGTCAGCGCCGCGCCGCGCAGGGCCTGCGAGCGGGAGGTGACCACGGCCTGCGCGATCAGGACGCCCACCAGGCCCGCCACCAGTGCGGTGAGGGAGGAGAGCTGGACGCTGCCGATGAGCGAGCCGAGGTACGGGCCCTGGAGGGAGCGCGCGAGGTGCTCCCCGGTCAGCGAGGTGGCGCCGGTCGCCGGGTCGGTGCGGGTGACCGCGCCGAAGGCGATGGCGCCCAGCGGGATGCCGAAGCAGAGCCCGGTGAAGGCGAGGAGGGGGAGGGCGGCGAGCCAGGTGCGCGGGCCGCGCCGCCGGCGGCTGGTGCCGCCGGCGGTCCCCGTCGTGTGGGGGGTGGTGGTGGCGGACATCAGCTGAGGGCCTTGTCCCACTTCTCGGCGAGGGTGGCCTTGGCCTTGTCGAGCTCGGCGGAGGCCGGGAAGTTCGGGGTGCCCTGGACCTGCGGGAGCTTGGTGACGGCGTCCTTGTCGACGGTGCCGTCCTGGGTCATGACGGGGAGCAGCACCGGGCGGGCGTGGCCCCGCAGCCACAGGTTCTGGCCCTCGGTGCTGTAGAGGAACTCCATCCACAGGCGGGAGGCCGCGGGGTGCGGGGCGTCCTTGTTGATGGCCTGGGAGTAGTACTGGGCGTAGACGCCGTCGGTGGGGATGGCGACCTTCCAGTCGACGCCCTTGCCCTTGAACTGCTCGGCGTAGCCGGCGTTGAGGTAGTCCCAGTCGATGGAGATGGGCGTCTCGCCCTTCTCGACCGTGGCCGGGGTGGACTCGACGGGGATGAAGTTGCCGCTCTTCTTCAGTGCGCCGAAGAAGTCGATGCCGGGCTGGATGTCGCCGAAGGAACCCTTGTTGGCGAGGGCCGCCGCGTAGACGCCGCCGAAGGCGGAGCCGGACTTGGTCGGGTTGCCGTTGAGGGCGACCTTGCCCTTGTACTCGGGCTTGGTCAGGTCGGCGAAGGACTGCGGGCAGTTCGGGATGCGGGCGGCGTCGCAGCCGATGGAGACGTAGCCGCCGTAGTCGTTGTACCAGCGGGCGTCCGCGTCCTTCTGGGAGCCGGGGATCTTGTCCCAGGCGGTGACCTTGTAGGGGGCGAAGAGGTTCTCGCCGGCGCCGCTGCGGGCGAAGGCGATGCCGAGGTCCAGGACGTCGGGGGCGCGGGTCTGGCCCTTGCGGGACTTGACCGCGGCGATCTCGTCGGCGCTGGAGGCGTCCGGGTTCTCGGCGCTGATCTTGACCTTGGGGTACTTGGCCTGGAACGCCTTCTGGATCTCACCGTAGTTCGCCCAGTCCGCGGGCAGCGCGATGACGTTGAGCGTGCCCTCCTTCTCGGCGGCCGCCACGAGGGCTTCCATGCCGCCGAAGTCGGCGACCGAGGTGGCGGAGCCGGGCTGGGTCTTGGCCTTGCCGTCGGCGGCCTTGCCGGCGGGCTGGTCGGGTGCGGCACCACACGCGCTGAGCGTGGTGAGGACGGCGGCACTGAGCAGAACGGCCGCACCGCGACGAGCGGAGGAACTGAGCACGGTCTCTCCCGGAGACTGGATCCTTGAGGGGTTCACTTGTCTGAACAAGTTGACCCCAGTTCGCCCTGGGTCCCTGTACGGACGGTGAACGGAGGCTGTCGCTTGGTCCACGTCTCGACGAAGACCCGAATTGGCCGAATGCATTCGTGACAGGAGCTGGCCATGATGATCTTCACGCCCGCGGCGCGGACCGTGCTCGGACCCGGCTCGGACCCGGCTCGGACCGGGCTCGGCCTAGGCTGGGTGACGGCGCGCGGCGGGGACCTTCACACCAAGGGGCACGGGAGAAACATGGGCACGGCTACGGTGCGGTATCTGGAGATCGCGGAGGCGCTGCGCCGGTCGATCGCCTCCGGGGAGTACCCCGTGGGGGCCCAACTGCCCTCGGAGAGCGACCTGGCCGCCCACTGGTCGGCCTCGCGCGGAACCGTCCGCCAGGCCGTGGCGACGCTCGCCGCCGAGGGGCTGATCGGCTCCCGGCAGGGCGCCCGCCGGATCGTCCTGCGCCACGAACGCAAGCACAGCTTCGGCGAACTCAACAGTTTCGCCCAGTGGGCCGAGGGGGTCGGCCATCAGGCGGCGAGCCGGTTCCTGTCGCGCACCCGCCGCCCGGCCACGGCCGAGGAGGCGGACCGGCTGGCGCTGCCGCCCGGGACGGAGATCCTGGCCGTACTGCGGCTGCGGCTGCTCGACGGAGAGCCCGCGATGGTCGAGCGGACGGCCTACGCCGACTGGGTCGCGGCGGCGGTCGAGGCGATGCCGGAGGACTGCCGCTCGGTGATGGACAGTCTGGCGAACGACTCCGGGATCACCGCACACTACGGCGAGCACCTGATCGACGCGCTCGCGGCCGGCAGCGAGGACGCCCGGCTCCTCGAAATCCGGCGCGGCAGCCCGCTTTTGCGCCAGCGGCACGTCTCCGCGACCCGGACGGGCCGCCCGATCGAGTGGTCGGACGACCGCTACCGGTCGGGAAGCGTCACCTTCAGTGTGAGCAACTCGGCAGTAGCAACGCCGCTGGGGCGCCGCGCCGGGGAGGGTTAGGCCGTTTCTTCGGCATCAGAGCTCCGCCACGGTTTCCTCGATGGCCTCCGGGAGCCAGTCCGCGACCCGGCCGAAGTCGAAGCCGAGGCCGGCCGCCCTGCTGTTGTCCATCGCGTAGGCGCGGTCGAAGGAGAACGGCGAGGCCTCGGCGGCGGACCCGCCGCCGCTCCCGACGATCCGGTAGCGCGGCGCCCGGCCGACCGCCGCGCCGACGGCCTCGCCCAGCCCGAGCACGTCCAGATCCCCGTGCGAGGCGGCGTTCACCGGCCCGGTGAAGGACTGCTCCCCCGCCCAGTGCAGGAACCGCGCGATCTCGTGGTGGTGGATGAAGGAGGTCGGGTACGGGGCCTGGTGCACGTCCACCGGGTCCCCGGAGCCGATCCGCTCCACGTAGTGCGCGAGCCGCCCGGTGAACTCCGCCCGGCCGCCGCCGAGTACGTGCGCGGTGCGGACGGCGACGTGGGCGAAGGCGGGATCCTGCGCCAGGACGGCCTCGGCCTGCCGCTTGCCCTCGGCGTAGGCGAGCGCCTCGGGGGTGGGCGGCGCAGGGTCGTAGACCTCCATCGTCGAGGTCATCACGTACCGCCCGGTCCGGCCGGCGAAGACGCGCCGGGCGAGACGGGCTTGGCGGGGCGTGTAGAGGACCTGGTCGTAGACGGTGTCGAAGGTGCGCTCCCCCAGCGCCGCGAGCAGCTGTTCCTCGTCGTCGCGGTCGGCGACCAGGTGGCCCACGCCCCGGGGCGGGACGGCGGAGCCGCGGTTGAGGACGGTCACCTCGTTGCCCGCGTCCCGCTCCAGGGTGACCAGGCGCCTGCCGAAGTAGCGGCTTCCGCCGATGACGAGAATCTTCTTCATGGACAGGACTCTGCCCCTGTAGCGTCATCAGTGGAACTGCCGAAATACTGAACCCGTCGTAAGGGAAACTGATGATCGATGTGCAGCGGCTGCGCATCCTGCGCGCCGTGGCCGAGCACGGCAGCTTCAACAAGGCCGCCGGGGCGCTGATGCTGACCCCCTCCGCCGTCTCCCAGCACATCGCCGCGCTGGAGCGGGGTCTGGGCCACCCCGTCGCCGTGCGCAGCACGCGCGGGGTCACGCTCACCGAGCCGGGCCGGCTCCTCGTGGAGGCGGCGGAGACGATCTCCGCCGAGCTGGACCAGGTCCGCCACGAGATCGACCGGATCACCGCCGAGCGGCCGCGCCTGCGCGTCGCCACCTTCACCAGCGGGGGCCGCCAGCTGCTGCCGCGGGCGCTCTCGCGGTTCGTCGCCGTCCATCCCGAGGTGGAACTGACGGTGCTGGAGGCCGAGCCGGAGGACGCGGTGCCCATGGTGCGAGGCGGCGCGGCCGACCTCGCGCTCACCTACCACTTCGACGGGCCGCTGCCGCTGCGGGCGGGGGCCGCGCTCGACTGGCTGCCGCTGATGGACGATCCGCTGTCGCTGGTCCTGCCGAGCGGTCACCGGTTCGCCGAGCGCGAGTCGGTGGATCTCTGCGAACTCGCCGCCGACCGCTGGGTGCTGGGCTGCCTCAAGACGGAGGCGTACCTGCGGCGGTACGCGGAGCGGGCCGGCTTCGACCTCCAGGTGGCGGCTTCCACCACGGACTACTTCTTCGCGCAGACCCTCGTCGGCGCGGGCGTCGGCGTCGCGCTGATCCCGGAGGTCTCGCTGATCCGGCGCGTCTCGCCGGCCCCCCGCGACTCCCCCGCGCCGTACGCCGGGCAGACCGCGGTCCCGGGCGCGGTCCCCGGCGCGGCCGTCCGCGTCGTACGAATCCAACCGCCGCGCCCCGTCCGCCACATCGGGGTGGTGTCGCCGCGCCGACGCAAGCCGCTGCCCTGGGCGCGGTCGCTGACCGAGGCCCTGGTCGAGGCGGTGGAACAGCTCTCGTGAGGACGACCGCATGATCCGGCCGCACGGTCACGCACCGCCGCCCCCGGTCAAGTCGGCTGCGTCCCGGCGCCCGTGACAGAGTGGGCGGATGATCACGGACCGAGAGCACTCAGCCGATCTCCGCCCCGGACCCTGGCTGGACACCGCCCCGGCCCACGCAGATCTCATCGCGGCGAAGTCGCTCGTCTACGACCCCTGCAGGTTCGCCTGCTCGCAGCCGGTCCCCGAAGCCGAGAGCTCCGACTACGCCGCCCACGAGTTCACCCTCGACGGACTCGCCGTCCGGTTCCGCGCGGCCAGGACGACCCCCACCAAGGTCGGCCAGTTCGTCACCGTCTGGAAGAGGTCCCCGGCCGGGCCCATCCAGCCCTTCGACGCCACGGACCCCGTCGACCTGTTCGTCATCAGCAGCCGCGACGACCAAAACTTCGGCCAGTTCGTCTTTCCCATGGACGCGCTCCGCCGGCACGGCGTCGTATCGGCCAACGGCTCCGGCGGGAAACGGGCCTTCCGCGTCTACCCGCCGTGGGTGACCACCACCAACCGCCAGGCCGGCAGTGCGCAGGCCTGGCAGCTGGGCTTCTTCCTGCACCTGGACCAGGACGGGCCCGTCGACCTGACCCGCGCCCGGGAGCTCTACCACCCGCGGGATGCGAGAGGGAGGGCACTCTGACGGCAGGCCCGAGTCCAGGAGTTCCCGGGTCAGTTGGTCTCGCCGATGGTGCTGCGGGCCGCGAGGCGGAAGTCTTTGACCGCTTGGTAGAGGGTTCGCTCTCGTTCGGCGGCGAGGGCGATGTCATCGGCCTTGTGGGTGGTGTATCCCGCGTGGGCGTTCCCGGCCATCCGTCGCATCACGTGTGAGAGGTCGCTGGAGGCGACGGTGACGCGTTCCGCGACTTCCGCGAGGGGCGCCGGCCCTTCGAGGATGACGAGTTCGCAGGCGCGGTGGACCTCGCGGGCCAGAGCGACGAAGCGGCGTGTCTTCTCGTCGATGTCGTGCAGGTCGGGTTGGTCCGAACGCAGCTCCTCGAGGACGGCATCCATGGCGATGTCGCGGTCGTGGAGAGCGCTGAGGTAGCCGACGTACGCGTCACGGCGGTGCTGGCGGCTCCATTGGGCGTGCTGGGACCGTGCCTGGGCACGGCCGTTGACGATCGCGGCCCCGAGGGTGGTGGCGGAACCGACGGCGGCGCCCAGCAGTGCGGCGAGTCCTGAGTCCATGGGCCCCAGTCTGCCGTTCCTCCTGTTCATCCGGTTCGCCGGGGCTTCGTCCCCAGGGGGCCTTCGTGATCGCCTCGGGCCGGGCTCCGGCAAGATCCGGAAGGGACGGCCTAGGGTGCGGGAGTCATCCCCGCGTCTCCGGTCAGCGGGCCGATGGGCTCGCCCTTCGTGATCGTGACGGGGATGCCTCCGGTGGCCTTCTCCAGGCGGGCCTTGAACTGCGCCGAGGCGGCGCCCTCCTCGCTCGTGGTGATCTCCACCGCCTCGCCGTGACCGCCGGAGAGGGTGTAGACCGGGAATCCGGCGTCCACGGCGAGGATCTTCTCGACGGCGGCGGCGAGGGTCCGCCGGGAGTACCGGCTCTTGTACAGATCGACCCGGTCCGGATCCGCACCCGGGTCGGCCGCGTGCGCCGCCGCCACCAGGAGGCGGCCGCGGGCCAGGTCGGTGACGCACAGGGCGACCCGTCCCGGCGGATGGTCGGTGATCTGGGTGGAGTAGACGTCGGCGAAGGCGCCGCGGCCCTGTTCCCCGACGGCCTGGGAGAGGCGGGCGGCCTCGGGGGTGTTGGCCGGGGTGCCGTCGATCAGCGTCGGCGGGGCCGTCGGTGGGGCGGAGTCGGCCGCAGGGCAGAACTCCACGGCCCTGGGCGGAAGGGGGGCGGGCCCTGCGGGCTGACCCGGCACCCCGTTGCCGCATCCGGCGAGCAGGACGACGGCGGCGGCGCTCACCGCCGCGGCCGCGGCCCTGGTCCTGCCCCTGCCCCTGCCCCTGCCCCTGCCCCTGCCCCTGCCCACGGTTGCTCCCGTGACCACAACACCCTCTGTCCGCAGGGTGGTTCGCTGCACCATCGGTTCCCCCTCGCGTTGCGGTTCCGGACCTGCGGGACTGGGACGCAACGGCCGGTCCGCCGGTTCCGCGGGTCGCCGGATCCACACAGGGGGCCCGCCGGGTGTGTGCCCGGGCGCCATGGCCAGGGCGGGCCGGCGGTTCCTAGGGTCGGTCGGGTCGGCCCGGCCGCACCGGTCCGGTCGGGCGACCGGCGGCCCCGGGCGGGCGGAGGAGGGCATGCGATGGGTCTGGACAAGGAGGTCGCGAGCGCGGCCGAGGCGGTGGCGGACATCCCCGCCGGGGCCTCGCTGGCGGTGGGCGGCTTCGGGCTGTGCGGGGTTCCGGGCGTGCTGATCGGCGCGCTGCTGGAGCGGGAGGGGGTGACCGGCCTGGAGGTGGTCTCCAACAACTGCGGGGTGGACGACTGGGGCCTGGGGCTGCTGCTGCGCGAGGGCAGGATCTCCCGGATGACCAGCTCGTACGTGGGTGAGAACAAGGAGTTCGCCCGGCAGTACCTGAGCGGCGAGCTGGAGGTCGAGCTGGTCCCCCAGGGCACGCTCGCGGAGCGGCTGCGGGCGGGCGGCGCCGGTATCCCGGCGTTCTACACGCCGGCCGGGGCCGGTACCCAGGTGGCGGAGGGCGGTCTGCCCTGGCGCTACCGGGCCGACGGGAGCGTCGCGGTGGCCTCGCCGCCCAAGGAGCTACGCAGCTGGGGCGGCCGGGAGTACCTCCTGGAGGAGGGCATCACCACCGGCTTCGCCCTGGTCCGGGCGGCGGCCGGGGACCGCCACGGCAACCTCGTCTTCCACTCCTCGGCGCGCAACTTCAACCCCCTGGCCGCGATGGCGGGGCGGATCACGATCGCCGAGGTGGAGGAGCTGGTCGAGCCGGGAGAGCTGGATCCGGACTCCGTTCACCTACCCGGCGTCTTCGTGCAGCGGGTGGTCCGCGTACGCCCCGGGGATCCGGCGGCCGAGCGGCGCGTCGAGCGCCGCACGGTGCGCGCCCCCGGCACTTCGCGCCCGGCGACCGCCGGCCGCACCACCGACCGGGAAGGCGGCGTGTGACATGACTCTTACGCGTGAGCAGATGGCGGCCCGCGCCGCCCGTGAACTGGCGGACGGTACCTACGTGAACCTGGGGATCGGGCTGCCGACCCTCATCCCCAACCACCTCCCTCCGGGGATCGAGGTGGTGCTCCAGTCCGAGAACGGAATCCTCGGGGTGGGACCGTACCCGGCCGCCGACGAGGTGGACCCCGACCTGATCAACGCGGGCAAGGAAACGGTCACGGTGGCGGCGGGGGCCTCGTTCTTCGACTCGGCGCTGTCCTTCGGCATGATCCGCGGCGGGCACATCGACGCCGCCGTACTGGGCGCGATGCAGGTGTCCGCCTCGGGCGACCTGGCCAACTGGACGGTCCCCGGGAAGATGGTCAAGGGAATGGGCGGGGCCATGGACCTGGTGCACGGCGCGCGCAGGGTGCTCGTGCTCATGGAGCACACCGCGAAGGACGGCACGCCGAAGCTCGTGGAACGGTGCACGCTGCCGCTGACCGGGCGGGCCGTCGTGCAGCGGGTGATCACCGAACTCGCGGTCGTCGACATCACCCCCGAGGGGTTCCTGCTGAGCGAACTCGCCCCGGGGGTCGGCCTGGAGGAGGTCCGGGCGGCGACGGGGGCCGAGCTCAGGATCCCGTCCGGCGTCGCCTGACACGGCACTACACGGCATTAACAGCCGTCCAGCGGTTCACGCAACCCCTGTGGAACGGTCAAGCGGTGGCCGGATTGTGGCTCCCCATGCCATCCCGTCGCGACCCGGGCCACTCCTACGGTGACGGGCACCGCAGGCCCCCGACGACGGGCCCGCGCACCGCCCGTCACCCCAGGGAGCCGCCATGTCCCCGCGCCACACCCCACCCCAACCTCCGGCCCCGCCCCGCGCACGAGGCCCCGTACGCCTGCTCGTACGGTTCCTCGCGCTCCTGCTGTTCGCCGCCGGCGGCGTCCTGGCCGGGCCCGTCTCCCCCGCCCGCGCGGCCGTCACCCTCCAGCAGGTCACCGGGTTCGGCGCCAATCCGGGGCAGCTGAACATGTACGCGTACCGGCCGGCCTCCCTTCCGGCCCACCCGCCGGTGGTGGTCGCCCTGCACGGCTGCACACAGAACGCCCAGACCTACGCCGACAACTCCGGGCTGCCCGAACTCGCCGATCGCCAGGGCTTCGTACTGGTCCTCGCGGAGACGACCTCCGCGAACAACTCCAACAAATGCTTCAACTGGTTCCAGACCGCGGACAACCGGCGCGGACAGGGCGAGGCCGCCTCCATCCGGCAGATGGTCTCCTACGCCGCCTCCGCCTACTCCACCGACCCCGCCCGCACCTTCGTCACCGGCCTGTCGGCCGGCGGCGCCATGACGGCGGTGATGCTCGCGGCCTATCCGGACGTGTTCGCCGCGGGGGCGGTGGTCGCCGGGCTGCCCTACGACTGCACCAAGGACAGCGGCCCCTACACCTGCATGAACCCCGGCGTGGACAAGAGCCCTGCCGCCTGGGCCCAGTTGGTCCGCGACGCCTACCCCACCTGGACCGGCCCGTGGCCGCGGGTGGCGATCTGGCAGGGCGACTCGGACACCAGCGTCGCCCCCCGCAACGCCGACGAGCTGCGCGACCAGTGGACCGCCCTGCACGGCCTGTCCCAGACCCCCGGCCGCACCTCGGCCATCGGCCCCGACGCCACCCGGCACGAGGAGTACCTCGCCGCGGACGGCACGGTGGCCGTCGAGGTCGACCGGGTCCCGGGCATCGGCCACGGCACCCCGGTCGACCCCGGATCCGGTCCCGAGCAGTGCGGGCACACCGGCGCCCCCTACTTCCTCGCCTCGATCTGCTCCAGCCACTGGATCTCGGAGTTCTTCGGACTGGACGGCTCAGCGACCGACCCCGGCAGCGGCCTGCCCGCGCCCACCGGCCTCGCCCCGGCCGCGGTATCCGACACCGGCATCACCCTCACGTGGAACCAGGTCGCGGGCGCCGCCGACTACGCCGTCCACCGGGACGGGACCCTGGTCGCCACCCCGGGCGCGCCCCCGTACACGGACACCGGCCTCGCCCCGGGCACGGGCCACGCCTACACGGTGGCGGCGCGCGACGGCACGGGGGCCGTGGGCGCCCGTTCGGCGCCGGTCACGGTGAGCACGACGGGCGCGGTGGCGGTGTGCTGGAAGGCGAACAACTACCAGCAGGTGCAGGCGGGTCGGGCCACGACCGACGGCAGCTACGCCTACGCGAAGGGCTCCCACCAGAACATGGGCCTCTACAACCTCTTCGTCACGCACACGCTGAAGGAGGCACCCGCCGGCTACTTCGTCATCGCCGACGCGAACTGCCCGTGAGACTCCCCCGACCCGCCCCTTCTGGAGGCCCCTCCGTGCCACCCACCATCCGCTCCACCACCCTGGCCGTGGCCGCCGCGACCGCCCTGGCCACGGCCCTGCTGACGGGCGCCGCTCCCCCGGCCGACGCCGACGCCACCAACACCGCCGGAGCCGCCGGTCCCCACTGCGCCGGCCGCGCCCGGCTCCACGCACCGGGAGCCGAACGCCAACAGGCGGACTGCCTGGAGGAGTTGACGACAGCGGGGACGGTGGCCTCCGGGCACACCGACCCGGCCGACTGGGCCGGACTCACCCCCAAGGACCTGGCCGTCCCCACCGGCGTGCCCGGCATCCAGATCGACGGCTACTTCCCCGACACCTCCACCACCAACACCAACCACGGCTGGAACCACGACGCCCAGTTCGTCATCCGGCTCCCCGACCACTGGAACGGCGGGCTCGTCGTCGCCGGTTCCCCCGGTGTGCGCGAGCAGTACGCCAACGACCGGGCCATCGGCGACTGGGTGCTCTCGCGCGGCTACGCCTTCGCCGCCACCGACAAGGGCAACACCGGGGTCGCCTTCCACCGCGACGGCCAGGCGCCCGGCGACGCCGTCGCCGAGTGGAACACCCGGGTCACCCAACTCACCCGGGCCGCCCGCGCGGTCGTCGCGCAGCGCTACCACCGGCCCCCGTCCCGCACCCTCGCCACCGGCATGTCCAACGGCGGCTACCTGGTGCGCTGGCAGCTGGAGAACCATCCGGAGCTGTTCGACGGCGGGGTGGACTGGGAGGGCACGCTCTGGCGGGCCGACGGGCCGAACCTCCTCACGTTCCTGCCGCCGGCCCTGGCCGCCTACCCCCGCTACGCGGCCGGCGGACCGGAGGCCGAGCAGGCCCACTCGGCCATGCTCGCCGCGGGCTTCCCGGCCGGCTCGGAGTTCCTGTGGCCCTTCCACCACAGCTACTACTGGGACCTGACCCAGCGGATCTACCGCGAGGAGCTCGACCCGGGCTTCGACGGCCCGGCCGAGGCCGGGACCCCCTTCTGCGCACCGGGCACCCCGGCCTGCGACGCCGACTACGCCTACGCGCAGCGCCCCGCGCAGGTGCACGAGGCCGTCGCGAAGATCGCGCTCACCGGCCGGATCGGCAAGCCGCTGATCACCCTGCACGGAACCCTCGACGTCCTGCTCCCCATCTCCCAGGACTCCGACGTCTACGCCGAGATGGTGCGGCGGGCCGGCCGGGGCGGGCTGCTGCGCTACTACCGCATCGAGGGCGGCACCCACGTGGACTCGCTCGTGGACGCCTTCCCCGACCGGCTGCGGCCCCTCACCCCCTGCCATCGCGCCGCCTTCACGGCGCTGGAGGACTGGATCGGACGCGGGGTGCGCCCGCCGGCCGGCCACACGGTCCCCCGGGATCCGACGGCCGACCCGGCGACGCTGCTGACCAGCTGCCCGCTCGGCGGCTGACGGCGCACGGCCCCCTTGCCCACGGCGTGCGCATGGGGGCCGGCCCCATACCGGCGGAGCCGAGTATGGGGATGGACACCGTGGGCCCGGCCCCGGCCGCTCCCTACGCTTCGAGCCATGACGAGCGAATCTCCTTCTGCTCCACACCTGTTGGGGCGCGTGGCCCTGGTGACGGGCGGCGCCAGCGGCATCGGCCGGGCCTGCGCCGTCGCCCTGGCCGAGGCCGGGGCCACCGTGCACGTGGTCGACATCGACGCGGAGGCGGCCAAGGCCGTCGCCGCCCTCGTGGGCGGGCAGGCCCACGAGGCCGATCTGGCCGATCCGGCCGCCATCGGGGAGCTGCCCCGCGCCGTCGACATCCTGGTCAACAGCGCCGGACTCCAGCACGTCGCCCCGATCACCGAGTTCCCGCCCGAGCGTTTCGCCCTGATCCAGCAGGTGATGGTCACCGCGCCCTTCCTGCTGCTGCGCCACGTGCTTCCGCACATGTACGCCGCGGGCTGGGGCCGGGTGGTGAACATCTCCAGCGTGCACGGGCTGCGCGCCAGCGCGTACAAGGCGGCGTACGTCGCGGCCAAGCACGCCCTGGAGGGGCTCAGCAAGGTCACGGCGATCGAGGCCGCCCCCTACGGGGTGACCAGCAACTGCATCAGCCCCGGCTACGTCCGCACCCCCCTCGTCGAGGGGCAGATCCTGGACCAGGCCGCCGCGCACGGCATCGGCGCGGGCGACGTCCTCTCGGAGGTGATGCTGACCCGGTCCCCGATCAAGCGGCTCATCGAGCCCGAGGAGGTCGCCGCGACCGCCGTCTGGCTGTGCGGCCCGCACACCGGCTACGTCACCGGCTCCTCCCTCCCGCTGGACGGCGGCTGGGGAGCCAACTGACCCCGTCCGGGTGACACCCCGTGCGCCGCGGCGCGGGCGCGCGCCCTGGTTCCCGTACGGTCCCGCACGTGACCGATGCCAACAGCCCCGACGCCGCGAACGATCCGGTCGGTCCGGCCGACCCGGACAACCTGAACATCTCCACGGGACCGGGGGCGCTACGGGTCCTCGTCCTCGCGGGATCCTCCCGCGAGGGCTCCGTGAACGCCCGGCTGGCCGCCCTCCTCGCCCGCCAGGTGGAGCGGTCCGGCGCCACCGTGGACCTGGCCCGGATCGGCGACTTCTCCATGCCCATGTACGACGGTGACGACGAGGCGGCCGAGGGCCAGCCGCCGGGAGCGGCGGCCCTGCGCGAACGCCTGGTCGCGGCCCAGGCCCTCGTGATCGCCTCGCCCGAGTACAACGCCTCCGTGCCCGGGGTCCTGAAGAACGCCGTCGACTGGGTCTCGCGGTTCCGCCCGCAGCCCTTCAAGGACAAGCAGACCCTGCTGGTGTCGGCGTCCCCCTCCATGGTCGGCGGGAACCGCGGCCTGTGGGCGCTGCGCATCCCGCTGGAACACCTCGGGGCGCGGGTCTACCCCGACATGTTCAGCCTCGCCGCGGCGCACTCCGCCTTCGACGACGACGGCGCTCTGACCGATCCGGGTCTGCACCGGCGGCTGGCCGACACCGTCGATTCCTTCCTCGCCCTGGCCGAGGCCGATACCCGCTACCTGTGCCTCCAGCGCCGCTGGTACGAGTTCCTCGGTGATGAGAGCAGCGCTCCCGTCACTCAGCGCGCCGAGGGCTGAGCGGGAGGAGCGGGAGGAGCAGGGGGCGCTTGTAGGGACTAAAGACCCACGGGTTAGCATATGAGCGCCGCCTAGCTCGAAAGATAATTTCTGTGACTGTCAATGACGACGCGTTCACCAACTGGAAGAACCGCGAGAAGATCGCGGAGTCGATGATCCCGGTCATCGGGAAGCTGCACCGGGAGCGGGACGTAACGATCCTCCTCCACAGCCGCTCCTTGGTGAACAAGTCCGTGGTCAGCATCCTGAAGACCCACCGGTTCGCCCGCCAGATCGACGGCGAGGAGCTCTCGGTCACCGAGACGATGCCGTTCCTGCAGGCGCTCACCACGCTCGACCTCGGCCCCTCGCAGATCGACCTCGGCATGCTCGCCGCGGCGTACGCGGCGGACGACCGCGGTCTGTCCGTGGAGGAGTTCACCGCCGGCGCCGTGTCCGGTGCCACGGGTGACAACAAGATCGAGCGCGGCGAGGGCCGCGACGTGGTCCTCTACGGCTTCGGCCGCATCGGCCGCCTCGTCGCCCGCCTGCTCATCGAGAAGACCGGTTCCGGCAACGGCCTGCGCCTGCGCGCCATCGTCGTCCGCGGGGGCGGTGAGGCTGACCTCGTCAAGCGCGCCTCGCTGCTGCGCCGCGACTCGATCCACGGCCAGTTCCAGGGCACGATCACCGTTGACGAGGCGAGCAACACGATCATCGCCAACGGCAACGAGATCAAGGTGATCTACGCCAACGACCCGTCGGAGATCGACTACACGGCGTACGGCATCAAGGACGCCATCCTCATCGACAACACCGGCAAGTGGCGCGACCGCGAGGGGCTGTCCAAGCACCTGCGCCCCGGTGTCGAGAAGGTCGTCCTGACGGCTCCCGGCAAGGGCGACGTCCCCAACATCGTGCACGGTGTCAACCACGACACGATCAAGCCGGACGAGCAGATCCTGTCCTGCGCCTCCTGCACCACCAACGCGATCGTCCCGCCGCTGAAGGCGATGGCGGACGAGTACGGCGTCCTGCGCGGGCACGTGGAGACCGTCCACTCGTTCACCAACGACCAGAACCTGCTGGACAACTACCACAGCGCCGACCGCCGCGGCCGCTCCGCGCCGCTGAACATGGTCATGACCGAGACCGGCGCCGCCTCCGCCGTCGCCAAGGCGCTGCCCGACCTCAAGGCCCCGATCAGCGGCAGCTCCATCCGCGTCCCGGTGCCGGACGTCTCCATCGCGATCCTCAGCCTGCGCCTGGGCCGCGAGACCAACCGCGAGGAAGTCCTCGACTACCTCCGCGAGGTCTCGCTGACCTCGCCGATGCGCCGCCAGATCGACTTCACCAACGCGCCCGACGCGGTCTCCAGCGACTTCATCGGCTCGCGCCACGCCTCGATCGTCGACGCGGGCGCCACCAAGGTCGACGGCGACAACGCGATCCTCTACCTCTGGTACGACAACGAGTTCGGCTACTCGTGCCAGGTCATCCGGGTCGTCCAGCACGTCTCCGGCGTGGAGTACCCGACCTACCCGGCCCCGGCGGCCTGAGCCCGACCCCGCCGACCGGGCCCGTACGGCCCTGTAACGCCGAACGCCCCCCGCGCGACCTCGAAGGTCGTTCGGGGGGCGTTCGGCGTTCGACGCTCAGGGGTTCTTGGACTCCTGGGACTCCTTCTCCGCGGCGGATTCGGCCCGGACGCCCGCGGCGACCGCCGTGACCACGCAGAACGCGATGACCGGCTCCACCCAGAGGAAGGCGATGTAGTCGAGGATGCAGCCGATCGGCGGCGATCCGGGGGCGGTGTTGCGGAATGCCGCGAGCGCGAAGAGGGTGGCGGCCATCCAGCCGAGGGCGGGCCACACCAGCCCCTTGCGCCGGGTGACCAGGAACCAGGTGGCTACGAGGACCGCGACGGCGAGGGCCCACATGGCGGCCATCATGAAGACGGCGAAGATGAGCACGCTGTTCGAGCGTGCGAGGGAGAGGTCGAGGACGGCCGCGTCGGGGTCGTCGACGGTTTCCGCCCGCGCGGTGAAGAGCGAGTCGCTGTTGGACAGCGCCATGCGCACGGGGACGTTCCGCCCCCCTTGCTGGGCGCTGAACTCGATGACGGCCTCGTAGGCGTCGAAGGGGTAGTCGGTGATGGAGCCGCCGGTCAGGGTGACGGGCACGTCCACGGCGGAGATCCGGTTGTGGGCCTTGAAGGAGAGGTCCCCGCGTACCGAGGAGGAGGTCTGCAGGACCAGGTCCTGCGCGGGGGCCAGCCCGCCCTCCTCCGCCAGGGCGCCGTGCGGGGTGACGAGGAGGCGCAGGGTGAGCTCCCGGCCCGTCGCGTCCACCCGCTGCACCGAGGCGCTGATGTCGATCCGGTCCGCGGCCGAACTGCCCGCCGTGTAGCGGGTGTCCATGGCCTGCCGTTCGCCGTACTGGAGCCAGATCCCCACGGCGATCGCGGCGGCGATGGCGAGGGCCACCAGCGCGGGCACGAGCAGGCGCCGGCCGGCGGGGGCGAGGGGGTTGGTCCCGGGCATGGGGCTCTCCGTGGATGGTGGTGCGTACGGCTGCGGCGCCCCACTGTGGCACTGACCGGATTTTCAGTCAATCAGCCGTTCCGGTGGTAGTAGTCCACCGAAACCTTGACCGGCCCCTCCCCCGAGCCCGTGGTGATCACCGTCAGTATGCCGACGTCCCGGCTGTCCTGAGCGCGTACGCAGAAGCTCCGGCCGGCCTTCAGGGTGGTGAACGGGAGCGCCGTGACGGGCTGGCTCTCGATCCCCTTGAGGCAGTCGGCGAGCCCGCTGCGGCCGCCCGGCAGGATGTAGGCGTCGCTGTTCTCGGGGACGTAGAACTCGGTGGCGGTCCGCCCGACGTACCAGGAAACGGAATCCTGCGGCGCCACCCGGCCGCCCTTGAGGTCGAACTCGTAGCTCTGGTCCGGAGAGGTCAGCTCGGTGCCCGCGTAGACGCCGGTGTAGCCGGGCACGGAGGCCGGGGTCGGCGTGGGCGTGGGGCTGGGAGTGGCGCTGGGAGTGGGGACCGGCCCGGCGGCATCCGCGAAGCCCTCGTCCCCGGCCCCCGGATCCGGGTCCCCGTCGAGCAGTACGAACGCACCCGCGGCCCCGGCGAGCAGCGCGGCGACGACCGCCGCCACCACCAGGATCCCCGTCCGGCGCCCGGACGCTTCCCGTCGGCGGCCGCGGGACGGTGCGGGGGGCGACGGCTGCGACTGGGGGTGGGGGGCGCCCGGGGCGGCCATGGTGTGCGCCGATTCGAAGGCCGTCAGGAGCGCGGTGGCGGGCGGCGGGCCCGGGGGTGCGGTGGCGGGCGCCACCGGCAGGTCCGCGTGGCGCAGGATCTCGCTGCTGACCTGCTGCGGCAGCCAGTCGTCCGCGAAGCGCAGCTGCCCGCCGACCGCGGGATGGCGGCGCACGGCCTCGATCACCTGGGCCGTGGTCGGCCGGTGCTCGGGGGTCTTGGCCAGGCAGTGCCGGAGCAGCTCCTGCAGCTCGACCGGGACCCGGGTGAGGTCGGCCTCCTCGTGGACCACCCGGTAGAGGGAGGAGGATTCGGGGCCCTCGCCGAAGGGCGGCGCGCCGCCGGCCACGTACACGGCGAGCGCGCCCAGCGCGAAGACGTCGGTCGCCGGGGTGGCCGCCCGGCCCAGGGCCTGTTCGGGGGCCATGAAGGCGGGCGAGCCGATGCGCAGTCCGGTACTGGTGAGCCGACTGGCGTGGGCGGCGCGCGCGATGCCGAAGTCGATGACGCGCGGCCCGTCGGCCGCGATCAGGACGTTGGCGGGCTTCAGGTCGCGGTGGACCACGCCCGCACGGTGGATCTCCTGGAGCGCCTCGGCTATGCCGGCGACGAGGAGGAGCACGGTGCGCAGCGGCAGCGGGCCGTACCGGTTCACCGCCTGCTGGAGCGAGGGGCCGGGCACGTAGGTGGTGGCCAGCCAGGGCAGGGCGGCGTCGACTCCGGAGTCGACGACCTGGGCGGTGTAGAGCCCGTGGATCCGCTGCGCGCTGGCCACTTCCTGGGCGAAGCGGAGGCGGAACTCGGGGTCGCCCGCGAGTTCGGGCCGGACGACCTTGAGCGCCACGGGGCGTCCGCCCGGGGTGTAGCAGAGGTAGACGCGCCCCATCCCGCCCGCGCCCAGCCGTGCGACAACGCGATAACCGCCGACCTCGTGCGGGTCGTCGGCGGCCAGGGCGTGCAGATGGGGGGCGGTAACGGGGCGTTCTGTCGTCATGGGCACCGGATCCTATCTGACTGGAATTTCAGTCAGCCTCTGCCGGTCGGACGAGGCACGGGCCCTGAGGTGCACGGCCGCCGGCTCGGGTCGCGGTGAGGGCCGCCGCGAGCTGGGTGCGCGAGCGGACTCCGAGCTTGCGGTAGATGCGGCTGAGCATGCCTTCGACGGTCTTGACCGAGATGAACATGTACTGGGCCGCCTGCTGGTTGGTGACCCCCTGGCAGACGAGGTCCGCCAGGCGGGACTCCGAATCGGTCAGCCGGGTACCGCGCGGGGACGCGCCGGCGGCGGGGCCCGTCCCCGCGGGGGCCGCTCCGCCCGCCCGGTCGAGCAGTTCGCGGGTGAGCTCCTGCCAGGGGCGGGCCCCGGTGCCGTCGAAGACGGCCTGGGCCGCCTCCCAGGCCGTGCGTGCGGCGGCCTGTCGCCTACGGGACCGTTCGGCCCGGCCCAGGGCGAGTAGCGTACGGGCCTGCTCGAGCGGCAGGTGGAGTCCCTCGAAGGCGGCTGCCGCCCGGCTCAGGAGCTCGGCCGCCTCGTCCCCGGCTCCGGTGCGGGCCAGCAGGATCCCGTGCGCACGGTCCAGTGCGGCCCGGGGACCGGACCCGGGACCGGGGGCGGGCCCCGAGTCGCGGCCGGGGCCGGTGCCGGGGTCGGGTGGGCCTTCGGCCGGGCGGGCGCGGTCCAGGAGCTCGCGGGCCCGGGTCAGGTGGCCGGCGCAGGTGAGGGCCTCCACCGCGTCGGGCCGCCAGCGGAACATGCCGGGGTCGGCCGCCGGGGCCTGCTCCTCGGCTTCGGCGACGGCCGTGAGCGAGGCCACCGCTCCGGCCGCGTCCCCGGTGTGGAGCTGGACCGCGCCCATGACCCAGAGGTTCCGCGCGACGTACAGTCCGTCGCCCTCCTCCTGGGACGCCCGGGCTCCGCAGGCGGCGGTGCGCAGGGCGGCGGCGAAGGATCCGGCGGCGCTCTGCGTCAGCGCGGCGGTGTACCAGGCGGGCCCCATGGACAGGCCCGCGGTGGTGGACAGCCGCACGGCCCGGTCGGCCCATGCCAGCGCGGGGGCGCACGCGCCGAGCCGGGTGTCGACTTCGGCGAGGCTGCGCCAGATGTCGACCAGGTCCTCGGCTTCGCCCTCGTGGTCCGCGAGGGCCAGGAGTTCCACGAGCCGCTCACGGGCCTCGCGGAGCCGGTCGTCGAAGACGGCGTGGCGGGCGGCGAGGTACTGGGCGCTGTTGCGGATGCCGAAGTGTTGGGCGGGGATCCCGAGGGCGAGGGCCCGGGTGAGGGTGTCGGGTGCTTCGGCGGCGCCGAGGACGCGTTCCATCCGGGCCCGCATGGTCAGCGCGGCGGCCTGCAGGGGGCGGTGGCCGCCGACCGCGGCGAGTTCGGCGGCCCGGGTGGCCGCGCGCAGGGCCAGGCCGGGGGCTCCGTGCGCGAGGTTGGCGGCGATCGCGGCACGCAGCTCCACGGCGGCGAGCAGCTCGGGGTGGCCCGCCGCCAGCTCCCGGCAGCGGGCCAGCAGCGGTTCCAGGCCGGCCAGGGCCTGGCCGTGGGCGTCGAAGAGGGCGAGCAGTGCGGTGACCTGGTCGGCGGGGTCCGCCCGGGTCGCGGTCAGGGCGTCGGCCGCCTGCCGGGCAATGTCGACGGAGCCCGCGCAGGCCGCTTCCTGGGCCGCGGAGGAGAGCCGCCGGATGCGCAGGGCGGCCCGGGTCGGCGGGGTGATCTCGGCGGCGAGCAGGAAGAGTTCGGCGGCCAGGGCCCGTTCGCCCGCTCCGCGGGCGGTGGCCGCGGCACTTTCCGTGTCCTCGGCCAGGCCCTGGTCGGGCAGGTCCGCGGCGAGTGCCCGGTGGCGGACCTCGTGGACCGGGTCTCCGACGGCCAGGGCGAGCGTCAGGTGGGCCGACACCCGTCGCGGGCGGCCTTCCGAGCGGGCCGCGGCCTGGGCCAGGGCCTCCGCCGGGAACTGAACGGCGTCGGCGGGGGCGGTGGTTGCGGAGGCAGGCATCGTCGGGCCCGCGACGGCCGGGCCGGCGAAGGCCGGGCCACCGGCCGCGGGGGCGGCCCGCAGCACTCCGGCGGCCCTCGCCTGGGCCAGGTGTTCCTCGGCGTCGGAGCGGCCCGCCCTCAGGAGGAGGCGCAGCGTGGGGCGGCTGGTCAGGGAGGCCAGCATCAGGGTGTGCCGGGCGGGCGCGGACAGCGTGGCCCGCAGCCAGGTCTCGGCCGCGTCGACCGCCTGCGCGGGCATGGCGGGCCGCCGGAGCTCCGATGCGGGGAGGGCGGCAAGTGCCTTGCAGGACAGGGAAGTCAGCAGGGGGTGGCCGCCGCAGTGGCTCTGCAGCGGCCCGGCCCAGCGGGTGGGCAGGCCGTGGGCGCAGAGCAGGGCGGCCGTCTCCTCGGGGTCGAGCAGGGGGACGTCGATCTGGGTGGGGTGGCCCCCGAGGAGTCGCGCGGCCGCCTGGGCCCGGCCCTGGACCCGTTCGGTGATGATCGCGGTGAGCCGCGGGGGTGCCAGGGTGCGCAGCGCGTAGCCGAGTACGTCGGCGCTGGCCGCGTCGAGCCACTGGGCGCCGTCCACGGACAGGATCCGGTCGCCCGCGCCGAGCAGTGCGGTCACCGCGATCCGGGCGGGCAACTGCGCGGACGCGTCGAGGGGGTCCTGTGCGCCGCGGTGCAGGATCCGGTCGACCACCCGGGCCTGCGCGCCGGAGAGGGAGCCGAGTTCGGCCGGGGTGCAGTGGGTGAGCATCTGTGCGAGTGCGCCGAAGGCGTGCTCCTGATCGCCCTCGACGGTGGTCACGCGCAGCACCGTCCGGCCGGGCCCGTCGGGGCGGGCAGGCGATTCGGGCGGGGCGGACAGGGTGCGCAGGACCTCCTCCAGGAGGGTCGTCTTGCCGGCGCCCCAGGGCCCGGCGAGCGAGACCCGCCCTTCGCGTTCCAGCACCGCGACGACGCGGGCGGCCGCACCGGCTCCCGTACCCACCCCCGCACCCGCCGCGCCCGGTCCCGAGTACGTACCCGCCCGATTCCGGGCGTTGCCGTCGATGTCCGTGTCTGGCCTCACGAGGGGGCACCGTAGGCGCCGGCCGGCCCGGTGACAACGGCCGGGGCGGGCGGGTGGCCGAGTCAAGGGATTCCCCCGATGCCCCCAACACCACTCCGGGACGACTCTGTTGGCCACCCCGGAGCCCGGTTCTGCGACTCCCCTCGGATACGGGCTCCAGGGGTGGGACGAGTTCCCGAGCCGACCGGGCTTCCCCGCCGATCGTGCACTCCGTAGGTACCGGCCCACCCCTCCGATACACCCCCCACGAAGGGATTTCCGTGCGAAATCTGTCGAACAGGCCGTCAAGCAGGGCCCTGTGGGCCTCCGTTACGGCCGCCGTCGTCCTCGGCGGCCTGGGCGCCCTGCCCGCACACGCCACCTCCTCCACCCCGGGCGCGCCGGCGGCGCAGCCCGGACCGTCCGTGCCCCCGCGGATCCTGCAGGCCATGCAGCGCGACTTCCACCTCACCGCGGCCCAAGTGCGCGACCGCGTCGGGGCCGAGGCGGCGGCGAACCGGGCCGCCACCCTCGTCCGGGAGCGGGCCGGAGACCGGGTCTCGGGGATGTGGTTCGACTCCTCGACCGGGCGGCTGAACGCGGCGGTCACCACTGCCGCGGACGCGGAGCTGGTGCGGGACGCGGGCGCGGTGGCCCATCAAGTCCGTTACGGTCGCGCCGAGTTGGATGCGACGGCGCGCGCCGTCCGGGGTGCTGTGGGCGCCGGCGTCGCGGGAGTGGTCTCCTGGGGTCCGGACGCCCGGAACAACCGGATCGACGTCACCGTGAACCGGTCGGCGCGCGACGCGTCCACCGAAGCCTTCGTCGCGAGGATCAGCGCGTTCGGTGACCTCGTCCACGTGAGCGAGACCTCGGACGCCCCGCGCCAGCAGTCGGACGTGGTCGGCGGCGAGAAGTGGATTCCGGGTACCGAGAGCCCGTGCTCCATCGGCTTCCCCGTCACCCGCACCAGCGGGGGCACCAAGGCGTTCCTGACCGCCGGACACTGCACCAACGACGCCAACCAGGCCGCCTACGGCAAGGACGGGACCCGGGTGGGCACGTCCAACAAGAACGGCGTCGGCAGCGTCAACGCCCAAGAGGGTGACATGGGCATCGTGGACGTGGACCAGCCCGGCTGGAACGTCGTTCCCACCGTCTCGGGCTTCGGACAAGGCGATGTCACGGTCACCGGCTCCGCCGACGCCGTCGTCGGAACGGCGATATGCCGCTCCGGGCAGACCACCGGGATGCGCTGCGGCGACGTCACCAAGGTCGACCAGAGCGTGGACTACGGCAACGTGGTCGTCGACGGGCTGTCCTACTCCAGCGCCTGTTCGGCCGGCGGCGACTCCGGCGGGTCCTACGTGACGGCGACCGGCGGCAAGGCGGTCGGGCTGCACTCCGGCGGCGGCAGCGCCACCTGCACCTCGGGCAGCGGTGAGAAGTTCACCATCTTCCAGCCCGTCAACGAGGCCCTGGCCAAGTTCGGTGCCACCCTGGTCACTTCGAGCCCGCAGCCCGGCAACGTCACCGTGTCCGCCGTCTCCGCCCAGAGCGGCGTCGTGGGCACCGCGGTCGAGCTGAAGAACAGCGCCGAGGGCGGCACCGCCCCCTACACCTGGTCCGCGACGGGCCTCCCGGCGGGCCTGGCCATCGCCTCCTCGACCGGGACGATCACCGGAACCCCGACCACGGCCGGGACCTCCAGCGTGACCGTCACCGCCACCGACCACGCGGGCAAGGCCGGCTCGGCCACGTTCTCCTGGACGCTCACCACGGTCACGGGCACCGCCCCGGTCCTGCAGAACCCCGGCAACCAGGTCGTCTACATCGGCAAGTCCGTCAGCCTCGCCCTCCAGGTCACCGGCGGGACCAGGCCCTACGCCTTCAAGGCCACGGGGCTGCCCGCCGGCCTGAGCCTCAACCCGGCCACGGGGGTCGTCACCGGCTCCCCCACCACCTGGGGCTTCGGCGGCAGCACCCTCACCGTGACCGACGCGGCGGGCAAGTCCTCCTCGGTCAACGTGAGCTGGAACGTCTACTTCTAGCCCGCTGGTGCGGTGACGCCCTGCGTGCGGGCCCCGGCCGGTCACCCCGGCCGGGGCCCGCACGGGATCAGAGCCAGACGGGCCGGTCCGTCCCCCACCGGGACGGGCCGACGCTCCAGGCGCCGTCGCCCCGGGCGCCGACTCCGAGCGGCGAAGCGGCGTACCGCAGCCTTCCGTAGCCCGACTGCGTCTCCCTCAGCCAGGGCTCCGGGCGGTAATCCCGCGCCGGAGCCCCGGCGGTGGCCATGGCCGTGGCCGGCAGGTCGCGGACCAGCCAGGACGCCGTTCCGGCGAGGGAGAACCGCATCGACCTCCCACCGCCGTCCGCGAGGGCCCGTAGGACACCGGCCGCCATCAGGTACCCCGTGCCGTGGTCCAGCGCCTGCGCCGGCAGCACCCCGGGTCCGCGCTCGTCCCCGTACGCCGCGGAGATCCCGTAGCCGGCCTGGACCAGCGAGTCGAAGCCCCTGCGCCCCGACCAGGCGCCCTGCCGTCCCCAGGCGCAGAGCTGCGCCACCACCAGCCCCGGCCGCCGCGCGAGCAGTTCCCGCTCCCCGAGCCCGTACCGCTCCAGCGCGCCCGGCCGGTAGCCCGTCACCACCACGTCGGCCGCGTCGAGCAGCCCCTCGAAGACCGACCGGTCGGCCGCGGTGCCCAGGTCCAGCAGCGCGGACCTTTTCCCGAACCCGGTGTCGGCGTACGCGTCGTCCGACTCCGCGAGTCCCGGCGCGTCGATCCGCAGCACGTCGGCGCCCAGCAGTCCGAGGGTCCGGGTGGCGACCGGCCCGGCGATGACCCTGGTCAGGTCCAGGACCCGGACCCCGTCCAGCGGCGGCGACGAGGGCCCGGCGCCCGGGCCCAGGTGCCGCCCCCGGGCGCCCGACCTCGTGATGTCCACCAGCGGTTGGGGCGCTCCGAACTCCGGGGCCACCGCCACCGCCAGGCCGCCCGCCGCGTAGACCGCCTCCTGCACTTCCACGGCCGCCCGCCGGGAGATCTCCGCCGCCACGCCCTCGGGGGTGCCCGCTCCCAGTACGCGGACCAGCGCGTCCTCGTGGTGCGGGTAGTTCGCGTGCGTCCGCACCCAGCCGTCGCGGGCCCGCCAGAATCCGGACAGCGGGGCGAACGACACCGGCGTCCGCCCCTCGACCAGCAGGTGGCGCTCGCTGACGAACGCCGTGGCCACGGCCCCTTCGTCCACCACCAGGGGAGCCAGGTCCTGAGCCCGGCCCCCGGCCCGTACGGCGGCCAGCTCGGCCGCCGCCAGCGCGCAGACCCCCACCGCGGCCCGCGCGAGTTCCCGTACCGGCAGCGGTCCGTCCGCCAGCCCGCTCGCACCTCCGTAGCCGACCCGATCCGCCAGCCCGCCCGCCCCGCCCAGCGCGGCCCATGCCTGCGCCGTCCCGCCCTCATGACTCTTCATGGACCCATCCTGCTCGCCCGGACGCCGTCCGGAGCGGGTCCCCGTGCCCCGATCGGGCGATGTGGCGGCGCAGGGCGTCTCGAATCCGCCCCTCGGGCGTTACACGACGCGGAACATGATCAGCGCCCCGGCGGCCGCATCCCTCCGTCGCGGCACAGGCCGGCAGGTGAGGGCCGGTCGGCCGGTGGCTGTACGAGGGAGCACGATGACAGACCCGACCACGGTGGAGACCGGGCGCGAAAGGTTCGCCGCGCACTGCCGTGAGGTGTGCGAGGCGCCGGCGTTCTCGCTCATCGTCTTCGCGGTGATCCTCTTCAACGCCGCGCTGCTGGGCATCGAGACGTACAGCGGCCTGTCCGCCGAGTACAGCGCCGTCCTCACCACGACCGAACGATTCTGCGTGATCGCCTTCTCGCTGGAGATGCTGATCCGGCTGGGTGCGCACGCCGACCGGCCGAAAGCTTTCTTCCAAGATCCGTGGAACGTCTTCGACCTCCTGGTCGTCTCCTCGGCCTTCATTCCGTTCCTGCGGGAGAACACCACCCTGCTGCGGCTGCTGCGGCTGGCACGCGTGCTGCGGACCGCGCGGTTCATGCCCCAGCTGCGGGTCCTGCTGGTCGCCGTGGGCCGCAGCCTCCCCGGTACCGTCAGCTTCCTGTTCGTGGGCGCACTGATCATCTACGTCTACGCGATGATCGGATGGATCAGCTTCGCGGGGAGCGACCCCGCGCACTACGGCTCGATCGGCCGGGCCGGGCTGACCCTGTTCCTCCTGATGACGCTCGACGGACTCGGGGACGCCGTCCACGCCGGGCTCGCCGTCTCCCCCTTCAGCATCCTCTACTACGCGTCCTACGTGCTCTTCGCTTCCTTCGTCCTGGTCAACGTGCTGATCGGCGTGGTCCTCAACGCCCTCGAGGAGGCCCGCGAGATGGAGGAGGAGAGCGAGAAGGCAGCACTCAGGGAGTCCCGGAACGGCGTGGTGGACCCGGCCGACGAACTGCGGCTGCGGATCGCGGCGGTGCGCAGCGCCCTGGACGACATGGAGGCCCAGCTCGATCCCGGTCAGGTGCTGCCGGCAGCGGCGGACGGGACCGGGATCTCGGCGCAGCCGGCGCATGCCTCGGCGGGCGCGCGATAGCCGTACCGGTACGGAAGAGGGCGCCCCCCTGCCTCGGGTGGGCGCCCTTTCCCGTACCGGTACGCCTTCAGGCGCGGGCTAGTACGGCCACCGCGTTGTGCCCGCCGAATCCGAAGGAGTTGCTGACCGCGACCGAGGACTTGTGGTCCCTGGCCTTGCCCGCGACCACGTCGATGTCCAGGCCGGGTTCGACGGTGGTGAGCCCGGCCGTGGGCGGCACCGTGTCCTGCGCGAGGGCCAGGACGGTGAGCGCCGCTTCGATGGCCCCGCAGGCCCCGAGGGTGTGGCCGAGGGCGCCCTTGGCCGAGGTGACGGGCGGCCGGTGCGGGTACACCCGGCGCAGGACGGCGGCTTCGACGGTGTCGTTCTGCCGGGTGGAGCTGCCGTGCGCGTTGACGTGGTCCACCTCGTGCGCGGCGATGCCGGCGTCCGCGAGGGCGGCCCGGGTGGCCCGCTCGGCTCCGCGCCCCTCGGGGTGCGGGGACACCAGGTGGTGGGCGTCGGTGGTGGCGGCGTATCCGATGAGCCTGGCGAGGGGCCGGGCGGCGCGGGCGGCGGCGTGCTCGGGGCGCTCCAGGACCAGCGCGCCCGCGCCTTCGGCGGCGACGAAACCGTCGCGGTTCGTGTCGAAGGGGCGCGACCCGGTGCCGGAGAGGGCTCCCAGCTGGGTGAAGCCGGTCACCATCAGGCGCGTGAGCGAGGCGTCGGCACCGCAGACGAGGGCGATGTCGCACTGGCCGGTCGTCAGGAGGTCGCGCGCGAGGCCGATCGCCACGGTGCCCGAGGCGCAGGCGGTGGAGGAGAAGAGCGAGGGGCCCGTCACTCCGAACCGCAGGGCGATGTTGGCGCACGCCATGTTCACCAGATAGCCGGGCAGGAAGTAGGGGGAGACGAACCCGGGGCCGAGCTCCGCCATCCGGGCAAGGGCCCTTTCCTGGGTCAGTGCACCGCCCACCGACCCGGCGGTGACGACGGCGACGCGGCTGCCGTCCCAGGCGCGGGGATCGAGTCCGGCGTGGTCGAGCGCCTGGGCGACGGCCACCAGGCCGAAGCGGTCGACGGGATCCAGGTGGGCCGCTCCGCGAAAGCGCAGGACCGGGTGGTCCAGCTCCGGTACGCGGCAGCTGAGGGAGACGGGCAGTCCGGCCAGCGCGGGATCGGTCGCGGTGGTCGAGCGGCCCGCCACGACGGCCTCCCAGGTGGTGTCCCGGTCGCAGCCGGCCGGAGTGACCAGGCCGAGCCCGGTCACGACGACCTCCGGGCGCCTGATCAACGGCTGGTCCGCCGCGCTTCGAGGACTTCGGCGAACCGGGCGAGGGTGGTGTCCTTCAGCTCCTCCTCGTCCACCTTGACGCCCAGCGCCTCGTGAACGGCGATGGCCATCTCGACCACCATGAGCGAGTCGACCAGCAGATCCCGCATCAGGGCGTCCGGCGTCACTTCGTCCGCGGGGACCTCGAACGTTCCGACGAGGATTTCACTGATCAGGTCCATCACGGATTCGGGTGCGGAAGTGGTCACGGCAGCTCTCATTTGCGATATTCCGGCCATTGAAGCAACGTGGCGCCGACAACCGGTGAGGAAAGGGATGCTCAGAGGAATATCACGACCGGACGATTACTCAAAAATCTGCTTCTTGCCCTCTTCCAGTTGACTCGAATTGTGAAAGCGGAGACTACTTGTGTCGGAAAGCATGACCGATGTGATCGAGGTGGGCGGCGCCGAGCTCAGGTACGCGAGGGAGCGGCTCGGCGAGGCGGGAGAGGACGCATGGGATCACCTGCTCGACTGGCTGATGGACGACTACTTCCGGCTGGAGAGCACCGGTTGGGAGAACATCCCCGCGGACGGGCCCGCCGTGATCGTCGCCAACCACTCGGGCTCCTGGGGGCTCGACGCCTTCATCCTCATGAAGGCGCTCGCACGGAATCTCCAGCGCACCCCGCATTTCCCCGCGGCACCGGCGATGTTCCGATTTCCGGTCATCGGCTCCTACGCCCGAAAGAACGGCGCCTTTCCGGTGGACCCGCTGCTGGGACTGGAACACCTGACCGCCGGTGAACTCGTCGGAGTGTTTCCCGAGGGAATCTCCGGTCTCGAAAAGCCCTTCCGCGAGCGGTACCGGCTGCGCCCCTTCAGCCCCGGATTCGCGGTGACCGCCGTGCAGGCCGGCGCCCCCGTCGTCCCGGTGTCCATCATCGGCGCCGAGGAGGCGTACCCAAGGCTCGGTCAGATCCCGGCCCTGGCGCGCCTCTTCGACCTCCCCTGGTTCCCGCTGACCCCGGTCTTCCCGCTGCCCTCGAAGTGGCTCGTCACCGTGGGCGAGCCGATCCCGGCGCCGCCCCGGCCCACCTCCTACGGTGCCCGGTCGGCGGCGGCCCGGTCGCTGTGCACCGAGGCGCAGGACGCCGTACAGACTCTGGTGGACCGGGAGCGGCAGCGGCGCGGAACGCCCTTCTGGTAGCCCCGCCCCGGTGAACCCGTCGGCCGGGCGCCGTCCCGTGCGCCCGGCCGTCGCGGCTTCAGTCCTCCTGCGTCACCGGGCGCACATCGGGCCAGACCAAGGTGGTCGACCCCCAGGCCAGTCCGGCGCCGTACGCGGTCAGCGCCACCCGCAGGCCCGGCGTGAGCGTCCCGGAGGCGGCCGCCTGCGCCAGCAGTACGGGTACCGAGGCCGCCGCCGTGTTCCCGTGGGTCTCGATGTGCGACAGGACCTTCCCCGGGGGCAGGTTCAACTCGTCGGAGATGCCGTCCAGGATCCGCTGGTTCGCCTGGTGCGCGACCAGCGCGTCCAGGTCCGCGAGCGACCAGCCGGCCAGGTCCAGGGCCCGGGTCACCGAATCGCACATTCCGACGACCGCCTGCTTGCGCACGGCGGGCCCGTCCATCCGGAAGTAGGGCGAGAACTCCTCGGCCGGATCCGCGAACGCACGCTTGCGCGCCCGCGCACCGCCGCCCGGGATCTCCAGCAGGTCGGCCTGCGAACCGTCGCTGCCCAGGTCGAACGGCCCGAACGCGCCGGGCTCGTCGGCGCTGCCGGCGCGCAGGAGCACGGCTGCCGCCCCGTCGCCGAAGATGGCGGACATCAGCCAGTCCTTCGGGTCGAGGAAGGCGCTGAAGACGTCCGAGGCGACCAGCAGGACCCGGTCGAAGGTCCCGGCGACGATCATCGATGTCGCTACGCCCAAGCCGTAGAGGAAGCCGCTGCAACCCGCCCCCAGATCGAACGCCGGTACCGTGCCGAGCCCGAGGCGCGCCGCCACCTCGGGAGCGCCCGCAGGCAGCAGCCGGTCCGGGGAGATGGTGGTCAGGACGACCGCGTCGGCCCCCGCACGCCTGCCGCCCGCTGCGTGGCTCCCGTGCGCGCCCGCCGAGGTCAGCGCGCGCCGGCCGGCCCGTACGGCCAGGTCCACAGTGGCCTCCCCGTCGGCGATGCGGCGGCTGCCCACACCGATGCGGGTCCGGATCCATTCGTCGCCGACCGGCCGCTCCCCGCACAGCTCGGCGTTGGTGAGGACGCGCGGGGGAACATAGGCGCCGAGCCCGGCCAGGACCGCGGCGCGGCCCTGACGCGGTACGGGCGGGGTTGCGGGGGTGGGGATGTCGCTGGTCATCTCTGCTCAGCCCTCCAGCCGGTCCGCCGCGCGGCGGACGCCGTCGGCGGCCTTCGCGCAGCGCTCGGCGTGGCCGATCAGCACCATGCGGAACTTCTCGCCCGCCTCGTCCTCGTTCCAGCCGGGATCCTCGGCGCAGGCCGCCAGGGATTCGGCGTGCGACTCCAGCCGCTCCGCGCTGGCCCGCGCGAGGACTCCGTAGGTCGCGGGTGTGCAGCCGTGCGCCGAGGCCGGTACCGCGGTCGGCACCCGCCTTCCGGTGGGGTGCGCGGAGAGTTCCCCGACCGACACGAGCAGCGTCCGCGGATCGAGCGTCGCGGGCAGCCGGTCCGCGGTGAGGACCGGCGAGACGAGGAACGGCCGCGCGGCCGTCGTGAGCGCGCGCACGATCTCCGCGGCGACGAGCGCCGCGAACCGGGTCGCCGCGCAGTCCGAGGGTCCCGCGCACAGCGCCGAGGGCCAGGCGCCGGGGAGGGCGGCCTCCTTGGGCGGCTCCAGCCAGCCCGGCGCGGACAGGATCTCCGTCCCGGCGTCGATTGCGAGGCCCTCCCAGACGAAGGAGGCCCGTACCCGGTACACGGCGGCGGCCACCGGAGGGTAGTGGCGCAGCGCCCGGTCCACGGACTCCTCCGGTGCGGCCGTCGGCTCCACCGTGTGCAGGGCGAGCGCCTGGAGGGCGATCGTGGTGGCGGCCAGCGACACCAGGGCGAGCGCGTGCACGGCGGCCCCGCCCACCGTGTCCGTGGACGTGTGCGTGGACGTGCCCGCGCCGGTGCCCGTGTCCGTGTCCGGCCCCGATTCCGGCGCTACGAGCCTGCCGACGAGGGAGGCGGGGTCCGGGTTCTCGAGGTACGGGGCCAGCCGGCGCCGCAGGGCCGCGGCCCATTCCTCGCGGGCCCTGCGGTCCGCCGTGTCGGTGCCCGCGGCCTGCGACCGGGCGACGAGCTCGCTCAGCAGCGTGTCCTCGGCGGCCTCGTTGCCCATCACCAGGCGTCGGCTCAGCCGCATCATGGTGTCGTGCCAGTCCTGCCACTCCAGGGTGCCGTCCGTGCGCCGGGCCCCGATCGCCTCCTCCACCGCCCGGCCCACGTGGGTGGACAGGTCCCCGTCCGGTGCGGTGAGGTCCCGGTGCGGGTCCGTGTGCAGCGCCGCGTGCGGCGGCAGCCCGTACCGGTGCCCGCCCGCCGTGAGCCCCACCGGAGGCTCCGACCGCCCCTCCTCCCCGGCCCGGTCGAGAAGGGCTTCGGATTCGGCGGGGGTCAGCGGTACGAGGAACTCCCCGAACGGGGTGCGCAGCCGGACCGGCCGCCCGGAGCGGGTGCGCCGCAGGTGCGCCAGCAGGGACCGCGCCACCCCGTCGGGGGTCAGTGCGTCCAGGCCCAGCGCACGGGCCGGAGCGTCGGTCCAGGGCAGGCGCTGCGCGGCCATGGCCGCGCTGAACACGGCGTTCTCCAGGGCCCAGGCGCTCGCGGGGCGCCGCACCGCCGTGGTCGTACTGTCGGCAGAAGCCATCGGAAGGTCTCCCTCGGGATCACTTGACTCGAGCTGGCGTGAGGTCGGTTGAGGCTGACTGAGGTTTCTACGGGGCTCTACGGGGCTCCGCGGACTGCCTCGGGTCGCTTCGGGCTACCTGTCGCGCAGCATGTAGGGCTGGTTGCCGACGATCTCGCCGTCGTAGGCGCCGATCAGCTTGTTGACCCGTTCCCGGTGGTCCGCCATGGCCCCGCGCAGCGTGTCCGAGTAGGCCTGCGGCGCGTGCGAGAGGGGATAGTCGTACGACTCGTCCAGCCAGGCCAGCTCGACCCAGCTGTCGGGGATGTCATTGGGCGAGGCCGGCCCCCGCCCGTCCAGCATCGGGATGACGTCGTGGTTGTTGACCAGGCTGATCACCTGGGTGGTGTGGTCGGCGGGCCGCTTGCCGTCGATCGGGGAGCCGACGGCGACCACGTGCGTGACCCGGTAGCGGGAGGAGATCTCCACGTCGGCCGCCAGGTTCATCGCGGTCAGCCCGCCCAGGCTGTGTCCGACGAACATGAGCTCCGACCCGGCCGGCACCCCGGCCCGCAGGAGCACCTTCCGCACGGCGCGGGTGTACGTCGTATCGGTGCGCAGCACCCCGTCGAAGGCGCCCACCACGTCCTGCGGGGTGCTGTTGCTCAGCAGCGCGAAGCTGGTCCCCGGCATCAACAGGACGTACCGGACGGCGCCGTCGGCGCATTCGACGCGGCGCAGCAGTACCAGTCCGTGGTTGCCGAGGGCCCCGATGTCATTGATGTAGCTGACGATGTCGTTGGCGGACGTGGTCAGCACCTTCGCCAGGATGGAGTCCGCCTCCGTCCGCTCGGCCCGCCCCGGCCCGGGGTTGAGGTACTTCAGGAGGGCGCTGGGCAGCCCGAGGAACGGGTCGGTGGCCGGCACTCCGCCGGCGAGCGTCACCCAGGAGAAGCCGTCGTTGCCCGGGTTCTCGTCGAGCAGGCCCATCAGGGCGAGGAGCTCCATGATCACGGGGCTGATCGTGGTCAGGGCGCGCGTGACCCCGAGGCGCTCGATCAGCGCGTGCATGGCGCGCAGCGCCTCCAGCCGGTTCCCGGCCACCATGGCGTCCGTCAGCCGCCTGGCGAGCGGTGAGTCCAGGTTCGGGTGTTCGGCCGCGATCGCCCTGATCCGCATGGCGAAGGCGTCGACGGCCATGGCCACCGCTGCCGGGCGGCGGTAGGTCATGTTCCCTGCCGTCCGGGCCAGTTCACCGAGCAGTCCTCCGTTGGCGCCGAAGCCGAGTCCCGAAGCCGTGGTCAGCGCCTTGACGCAGGACACCGCCGCGCCGAGGGCCCAGCCGGGACGCCGCAGCGCCTCCAGCCCCAGCCGCCGACTGGTCAGCGCGCCCGTCAGCTCCGCGCCCGCCTGCTTCGCCGCGAGGGCCGCGTCCGCCAGCAGCACCGAAGCGGTCACCAAGAGTTCGGCGTCGGTCCGGCCGAGGACGGTGGACCGGCCGGTCGACTCGACCGGCAACCGGTCGGTCGGCCCGGCGATCGGCCCGGCGGTCGACCGGCCTGCGACCGGGCCCCCCTCGGGCTTCTCCGGCCCGTTCTCGGCGGCAGCCGCGGAGCCTCGCCGCGAGGGCAGCGACCGAGCTGTTTCCTGCACTGCCTGAGCCTGAGCAGTCACGTTCCCGCCTCTCATGCCTGCGCAACGGCCTTGCCTGGTCGCCGTTGCCTGCACCGGCATGCTGGCAGCCCGCGTGATCCACTCCACGCGGGCCGCCGTCGTTCTCACGCTCCGGACTCCCCCCTCCAGGAGCCCGGAACGTCCCCGGAACCCCGCCGACGCCGGAGCCCGTCGGGCGCCCGGCGCGGCGGCCGCCCTCCCCGTGCCCGCCGTAATTCCGGCGCGCTCCAAGGGATGATCGTCGGGGTCCCGCATTGACGAGCGGACGCTCCGGCCGTCCTCAGACCGTTCTCAGACCGACCGGGGCGGCTGGGCCTTCCAGAATCCGCACTGGTGGTCCGCCGCGAACGCCGGGTCGATCCGGGTCGCCGTCGGGCTGAGGGTCAGGACCGCGCCCGCCGGTCCGGTGACCGGCCACGGGGTCTGGCCCGCCGCCAGGGGGGCGCCGTAGCGGGCGAAGGCGCCCCAGTAGCGCTTCATCCGCGTGGCCAGGGCGACTTGGACGGGCGTCAGGGGTCGGTCGCCCATGGTGAACTCGTACAGATAGGCCAGTTCGGCGCTGTGCGCGTTCGACTCGTCCAGGCCCGGAACCTGCGCCCCCGCCAGCGTCGGCGAGTCGGGGTCGTCGAACTCGTAGGCGAAGGTGGGTACTTGCCGGGCGAACAGCTGCGCGGTCGCGGCGGTCTCGCAGGCGAAGGTCGAGTCGGTCATCAGGGCCGACAGCGCCAGGTACGGGGATCCGTAGGCGGCGACCGGGTAGCGGGCCAGCACCTCCGGTCCCGCCGCTCCGTAGCCCGCCAGGACCTGCTCCGCGTACTGCTGCTCCGTCAGACCCGGCTGGGTCAGCGCGACGAAGAAGCGGTCCTCGGAGCGGGTGTTCCCGATCATGACCGGAACCTTGTTCCAGGTCCCGGCCGCGATGGCGACGGCCGGCTCCTGCGGCAGCAGGCCGTCACCCGACGCCGGACCCGAAGTCGCTGCCGTGCGGGCCGCGTCCACCAGCGCCGCCCCCGGGGCGGCCCGCAGGCAGGCGACGGCGGCGGCCGGATCGGCGCAGCCCGCCCCGGCCGCGAAGGCCCGCGCCTCGGACTCGGCCCGCGCGCTGTCCGGCGTACGGAGCAGCGTGCACGGCCCGCTCTGCAGCACGGCCCGGTGGAACAGCCCGGCCGCCGAGGGCGCGGCCAGCAGCGCACACACCGAGCCGCTGCCCGCCGACTGGCCGGAGACCGTCACGTTGCCGGGGTTCCCGCCGAACGCGCCGATGTTCTCGCGCGTCCAGCGCAGCGCCGCGATCTGGTCCATCAGGCCGAAGGAGCCGGAGTGCCGCGCGTCCTGGCGGGTCAGTTCGGGAAGACCCAGATAACCGAGCTGGCCGAGGCGGTAGTTGATGCTGATCACGACGCTGTGGGTGAGCTCGGCCATCGCACCGCCGCCGAACTGGGTGCCCGTGCCCTGGCTGTACGCGCCCCCGTGCATCCACAGGATCACCGGCAGCCGGGCGTCCGCGCGGACACCCCGGGGCAGGTACACGTCCAGGTAGAGGCAGTCCTCGCTGACCGCCCGGGGATCCCGCAGCCCGAACGGCGAGAACTGCAGACAGGCGGGCGCCTGCCGGTCGGCCTCGCGGATCCCGCTCCAGCGCTGCGGCTCCGCGGGGGCGCGCAACCGCAACTCGCCGACCGGCGGGGCGGCATAGGGGACGCCGAGGAACTCCTGCACCCCGCCTTCGGCCCGACCCCGCAGCGCGCCCTGCGCGAGGGCCACCACCGGACGGGAGGAACCGTCCGGGCCGCCGCCCGGGCCGCTGCCCGGCGAGGCGGCCGCCGCCGCCGGGAGGGCTGCGGCGAACAGGACGGCCAGCGCAAATGCCGTAGCGGATAAGGGTCTTGCCGGAGAGACCCGGGCGATCCGGGTCGAGAGCCATCGCATCCGTACTCCTGGTGTCGAAAGGATCCGGGGGCAGCGGGCACATCGGAGCGCGGCGCGCCCCGCCCCCCGCCCCCGGCCGGCGGTGGGAACTACGGGCGCAGCCCGGCGATCAGGGTGGAGGTGAGGGCGAAGTCGGCCGGGCCGGTGTTCCAGTCGGCGTTCATCGGGCTGATGGCGATCTTGCCCGCGCTCACCGCCTCCACGTCACCGCCCCGGGCCGGGGTCCGCAGGTCCACCTTCACGCCGAGCTTCCAAGTGCCGTCGCCCGCGTCGGTGTAGTCGGCCTTCAGCAGCGGCTGCGGGTCCTGGAAGGTCGACGCCAGCCCGGCCGGTGTGCCCTTGCCGTCGGCGCCGACGACGGGGTGGTTGACGTTCAGGCCGACGCCCTTGGGCAGCAGGGGGCCGCCGGGGCTGGCGTGCGTACGCAGCCGCTCGATCAGCTTGATCGCGAAGTCGACCGTGGGGCCCATCGCGTTGACCGTGGTCACGGGGTCGGGGGCCGTGACCCCGCCGGTGCTCAGGGCGATGGCGGGTACGCCGCCCTCCAGGCCGGCGATGGCGCCGCCGACCGTTCCGGAGTGGGTGGCGAGGCCGGCCACGTTCGGGCCGAAGTTGGTGCCCGAGACGACCAGGTCCGGAGCCTGCCCCGCGAACACCTCGGAGAGGCCGAAGGCCACCGAGTCGCCGGGGGTGCCGTCGACGGCCCACACCTTCGGTTCGGGGTGGCGCACCGTGAGGGACGGGGTGTTCGAGGTCTTCGTGCCGGCGCCGCTCTGGTTGGTGAGCGGCGCGACCATGGTGACGTCGTAACCGGCTGCGGTCAGCCGCTCGAACGCTATCCGGATGCCGGGCGCGTTGTAGCCGTCGTCATTGGTGAGCAGGATCCGCAGCGGGCCCGCGGGCACCGGGGCGGAAGCCGGCCCGGCCTGCGGCGAAGCCGCGGCCGCGGCAGGCACCGTACCGGCGAGGGCGGGCGCGCAGAGCAGCATGGCGGCCAATGGCAGAACTCGCTTGCGTTGCACGGAAGGCTCCTTGGGAGAGGGATCGGAGAGAGGGGAGGAAGGCGACGGGCAGATCCGGGTCGTGACCCGGGTCCAGGTCCGGATCCGGGTCAGCGCACGCTGCGGATCGGGAGGATCGCGAGCGCGCCGATCAGGGAGAGCGCGCCGCCCACGAGGAACAGCGGGGTGTACCCGCCGAGGCCGGTGACGACCGCGGAGGCCACGAACGGGGCGATGATCTGCGGCCCGGCGTTCGCGATGTTGAGGACTCCCATGTCGCGGGCGGCGTCCTCGGCCCGCGGGAGTACGAGGGTGACGAGCGCGGTGTCCACGGCCATGAAGCATCCGAAGGCCAGGCCGTTGAGCGCGCTGAAGACGAGCATGCCCGTCCACGTCGGGCTGACCACCGGAACCACCATGACCAGCCCGGCCAGGGCCGCCGAGACCCCGACGAACACCTTGCGGCGGTTCCAGCGGTCGGACAGGATCCCGCCGACCACCGTGGAGACGGCCATGGCCACCATCGAGACCGGGGTGAGCACCGCCATCGCGGCGGGCGCGGTCAGCCCATCGGGGAGTTCGATGTGGTCGTCGAGGATGTAGAGCTGGTATCCGACGACCGAGAAGTAGCCCAGGACCATCAGGGCCCGCCCGATGAAGGCCCACCGGAAGTCGTGGTGGCCGAGGGACGAGAGGAACGCCTTGACCTGGGCCCCCCTGGGGGCGGCGGTCGCGGCCGGGGCCGCCGCCGTTTCGGGGCGCGGCACATCACGGCAGAAGAGGGTGAGCAGCAGCGCGGCTCCGGCGATGACCCCGCCGAAGACGAGGTAGCCGATGCGCAGATGCTCGGAGGTCTGGGAGGCGATCAGCACGCCGACCGTGCCGCCGATGGGCAATCCCAGCCCCACCAGCGCCGACGCGGTCCCGCGCCGGGCGACCGGCACCCGGTCGGGCACGATCGCCGTGACGGCGGCCTGGTAGACGTTCATGGTCGCCTGGATCAGGCACCAGCCGATGCCGACGAGCAGGGCGGTACTGACGCTGCCGAGGAAGGCGAGGCCCGCGAGCGAGGCGAGGGCCCCGCCCAGCACCCAGGGGTTGCGGCGGCCGCTGCGGTCGGAGAGGGCGCCGGCGATCGGATTGAAGGCGGTCGCGAAGATCGCGCTGACGCCGCCGATCAGGCCCAGGACGGCGACCTTGTCGTCGCCGGCGATCGCGGCGATCTGGGTGGGCAGCAGGACGGAACCGACGCCCATGTAGACCGCCATCATGGCGGAGTTGGCGACCAGCAGCAGGAGCAGGAGTCCGCGGCGGTGGGGAGGTTCGGGATCGGCCGGGACGGACGGCGGCGGATCGGTGAGCTCGTTCGTGGCCATGACGACTCCTCGGGGGGACGGAACGGGGAGGGGCGTGGGGAGGTGACGCGGAGAACTTCCGCGGCGGGCTTCCGCAGGGAGGTGGCGTGCGGCCCGGAGGTGCGGACGGGGTGCGGGGCACTGGGCGGGCGGACCGCGTGCGGACCAGGGGCAGCGCCGGAGGGCGGTGCAGGGACGGGGAAGACGCCGTTTCGCTGTTGCTCTTGCTGGTTCTCGTGCTGGTGCTGGTGCTCTTGCTTCTGCTGTTGCCACCGCTGTCGTGGACGAGCTGCGGCGTCACCGGGAGATGCCGCGGCCGCCTACGGCCGACGTGCTGGTTCACGTGTCGCGGTGCGACGGGTGAGCTGCACGATCCACGTGGTGCGATGAGCGCGGTGCGGTTGGCGCGGTGCGGTTAACGCGATGTTGTTACACGTGTCACTTCCGGTGCTTGGACACTGTGTAGCACCCAATCCACGTTCCCGCCAAGGGTCGGTGCGAGTCGCTCCCCAGATCGTGACCCATGGACGAATGCCTAGCCAGGCACGTGTAACCACGTATCCACAGCCACTGACCAGCCCCGTCGTGACCGGAAACCCTCTTGCCCTTGTGGCGGCGGCCACGCTTCCGCAATACTCCGTGCCGCACCGCGACGGCTCCGCAACCGGACGACACCGTCACCGGGCGGCGGCCCCGAAGCCGCGCCTGCCGGGCCCGCGCCACTCCTGCGACCCCGCCTCCGGGCCCGCCCCGTCCGGGCCGCTTCACCAAATCCCGCCCCACATCCGCACACCGCTCTCCCGCGTGCCCCCACCACCCGGGGAGGCGACCGCGAAAGGCCCCGCCATGCCCCGTTCCCCCGCCCCCTTCCCCACCTCCTCCCCCGCACAGCCCCCGCTCGCCGCCCGGCCACCGCGCCACGCGACACCCGCGGCCCCGCCACGCCATGCCGTCGTCTCCGGCACGGCGCTGATCCTGCTGTCCCTGCTGATCGGGCTGCTCCTCCGCCTGGACGAACGGCCCTTCTTCCAGGGCCTCGACGACTCCTGGGCCGGCTCCACCGACGGCTCACCCGGCGATGCGGCCACCGGGTTCGCCACCGTGCTCGACCGCCTCGGCGGCCCGCTGGGGACGGTCCTGCCCCTGCTGGTGATGGCCTGCCTGTGCATGTACGGGCGCTGGCGGTCGGCGCTCTTCGTCTTCACCACCGCCATCGCGGGCAGCGTGCTCGTGGTGATGCCCCTCAAGCAGCTCGCCGACCGGCCCCGGCCCCCGTACACCTGGGTCCTGGTCAACGACGGCTCGTACCCCTCCGGCCAGGTCTTCAGCGCCGTGGCCCTGGTGATCGCCGTAGCCGTGATGCTGTTCCCGCCGGGCGCCGCCCGGCGCTGGTGGTGGCTCTTCGGCACCGGGTACGCCGTCGCCATGATGTGGAGCCGCACCTGGCTGCACGCCCAGTGGCTGACCGACACGGTCGGCGGCGCCCTGGCCGCCGCGGGCACCTGCCTTCTGCTGTGGCGGGCGTTCGCGCCCCTGCTGGAGACGGAGGCGGAGCGCAGGGCGGCCGACACCCTCTGGATGTGAGCGGAGGCCGCCGGGCGGGGCGCGAAAGGGGCCCGGCCGAGGCGGCCGGGGTGGCCGGGGTGCGAGCGGAGACCCGCCCGCCTGGCCGGGCCGGCCCGCCCGGGCCCGGCCCGGCTCGGGCCCCGGCCCGGCTCGGGCCCCGGCCCGGCTCAGGCCACACCCCGACCTCTCGCAACCCCGACCTCTCGCAACCCCGGCCCCTCGCGACCCGGCCTGTCCTCGCGCCGCCCGGACCCACCTACCCACCCACCCGCGAGGCGCCCGGACATCGAGCAACATTGACGCTCGACAATTTCACGCCATACTCTCGACAGGTCGGCGTGCACTCGGCGCGCGCCCCAGGAAGGATTGGCCCATGGCTCACACCCCAGGCCCGGACCAGGCAGTGGTGGACCTGCCCGCAGGACGACTGCGCGGCGCGATCGAGGACGGGCTCGCCGTCTTCCGGGCCGTGCCCTACGCGGAACCCCCGGTCGGTAACCTGCGCTGGCGGCCCGCCCGGCCGCATCCCGGCTGGAGCGGTACCCGGGACGCGACCGCCGACGGCCCCAGCGCCCCGCAGATGTACATGGAGGGCGGCGACCCGGTCCTCGGCGGGCACGGATCACCTCCCTTCGACGAGGACTGCCTGACCCTCAACATCTGGACACCGGCGGCCGACGACGCCCGGCGTCCCGTCCTGGTCTGGATCCACGGCGGGGGCTTCGTCTCCGGCTCGGGGTCACTCCCCGTGTACTCCGGCGAGACCTTCGCCCGCGACGGAGACCTGGTCGTGGTCGGCATCAACTACCGCATCGGCCCCTTGGGTTACCTCTACACCGGCCCGGAGAGCGCTACGGGGGCCGATGGGGCCGATACGGGGTTCAGCGCCGGCGGCGGCGAGTCCGACGCCTCTCACGACTCCGGCGACCAATCCCCCTACGACGGGGCCGACTTCGGCGAGGGCAGCGGCGCCAACCACTGGCTGACCGACCAGTTGGCCGCCCTCCGCTGGGTTCGGGAGAACATCGCCGCCTTCGGCGGCGACCCGGACTCGATCACCGTCGCGGGGCAGTCGGGCGGCGCGGTGTCCACCGCCGCCCTCGCCGGACTCCCCGAAACCCAGGGCCTGATCCGGCGCGTGATCCTGATGAGCCCGCCCTTCGGCCTCGACCTCCCCGCCCCCGAGGCCTACGCGGAGCGCACCGCCGCCTTCCTCGAGATCGCCGGGGTCAAGACCCTGGCCGAGCTGCGCGACCTGCCCTGGCCCGCGCTGATCGGCGCGGGCGGCGGGCTCTTCGCCCGGACGATGCGCTGGGGCTACTGGCCGACACCGTTCCTGCCCGTCGTCGACGACGTCACCCTGCACCGCCACCCGGCCGAGGCCTTGCTCCACGGGGCCGCGGCCGGTCTCGAGGTGATGATCGGTTGGACCCGCGAGGAGGCCAACTTCGGGTTCGCCCTGAACGAGGGCCTCGCCGCCGCCGACCGCGAGCAGGTGACCGGCCGGATCGCGGACACCTTCGGGACGGAGGCCGCGCCCGACGTGTACGCGGCGTACGAGCGCACCCGGCCGGGCGCCCGGCCGGCCGACGTCCTGATGGACCTCATCACGGACGAGCTGTTTCGGGTCCCCGCCGTCCGCCTGGCCGAGGCCAGGGCCGCAGCGGGCCGGCCGGTGTGGGCGTACCAGTTCGACCTCCCCTCTCCCGCCCACGAGGGCCGGCTCGGTGCGGCGCACTGCCTGGAACTCCCCTTCGTTTTCGCGAACTTCGACCAGTGGGCCCACGCACCCTTCACCGCGGGACTGAACCCGGCCGTCCGCGAGGGGCTCGCGCACACCATGCACCGCGCCTGGATCGCCTTCGCCCGCACCGGCGACCCGAACCATCCGGACATGCCGCACTGGAACCCGTACGGGAAGGACACGCGCACGACGATGCGCTTCGACTCCGTGGTCACCGCCCTGGACGACCTGGCCGGGGACTCCCGGCGGCTCCACGAGGCGGCGGCCCCGCGGCCCCCGCAGGCGACCTGACCGGAGCGGCGTCGGCACCGGGCCCGGCACCTGCCCCGGCCCCGGCCCCGGCGGGCGGGCCCGCACGTCTGGGCGGCCCCGCGCTCCGTTGATCTAACTCGTGTAACCTTCGAAGGGAAGGCAGCGAGCCGATCAAAAGGAGCGTCGAGGGACGTCATGGCCAAAGACATTCCCGCCACCACTCCCACCCCCGCCCGCACGTCGCTCACCAGTGCCGACGTGGCGCGTCTGGCCGGGGTGTCGCGGGCCACGGTCTCCTTCGTCCTCAACGACACCCAGGGCCATCGCGTCAGCGAAGCCACCCGCGCCCGCGTGCTCGACGCCGCCAAACAGCTCGGCTACGTGCCGCACGCCGCTGCCCGGTCCCTGCGGGCCGGTCGCAGCAACCTCGTCCTGATGCCCTCGTCGATCTCCGCGGTCGGGCGCCTCGTCAGCGACTGGGTCGACGATCTCCACAGCGAGCTCGACCGGCACGGTTACACCGCCGTCCTGCACGCGGGGCGCTTCACCGACCCCCTCGACGCCGCCCGCGCCTGGGCCGAGCTGCGGCCTGCGGCCGTCATCGCCCTCGACGGCGACCGGTTCACCCCGCAGGCCGCCGAGCTGCTGCGGCGCGCCGGGGTACGGGGGCTGCTCGCCTTCGCGTCCCACCCCGTACCGGGCGTGCACACCATCGGCTTCGACCACGCCCGCATCGGCGCCATCGCCGCGGAGCACCTGATCGCCCGCGGCCGGACCCGTATCGGCGTGGTCATGCCCCAGGAGCGCGGCCTCGGCGCCCTCGCCGCCCCCCGCCTGGCCGGCGCCGAGTCCGTGGCCGCCCGCCACATGGCCACCGTCGTCCCGGTGGAGCTCGCCTACACCCGCGAGTCCGCGACCGACCTGGCCCGCCGCTGGCCGAGCCTCGGCCTGGACGCCGTGTTCGCCTACAACGACGAGTACGCAGCGCTCCTGCTGCACGCGTTCCGCGCGGAGGGCATCGTCGTACCGGACGACGTGGCGATCGTGGGCTCCGACGACCTGGTCCTCTCCGCCCTCCAGCAGCCCGCCCTGACCTCGATCCGCCTGGACCTGGCCCCACCCGCCCTCATCGCGGACGCCGTACACGAACTGATCGAGACGGGCACGACCGCCCCGTTCCCGGACATAGAGGCAGTCCTGGTCCACCGCCAGACCAGCTAGTGCCGCGTCAGGCAATGTTCGCCCGTGAAGGAGCGGCGTCCGGTGCGTGCTCTCACCGCACCGGCCGGAAGGGCTCGTACTGGACGTACTTGACCTTCCGGCCGGTGCGGTGAGAGTGCGTGCCGGGCGTCGCGACGGGGCGAACGTTGCCTGACGCGGCACTAGTGCATGTCTCGGCGAACGCGACATCGGAAATTCGCCAGCATGCTCGCGGTCGGTCGGGCGAGAATCCGCTCATGATCGCTGAAGCGCAGGGAATCCGCATCCGGCACCGCGGACATGAACCGCAGGTCCATCCCACCGCCTACGTCGCCCCGACGGCCACGCTCGTCGGTGATGTCCGCGTGGGGCCGAGGGCGCGGGTGATGTACGGAGCGGTGCTCGATGCCGAGGGGTCTCGGATCGAGGTCGGGGAGGCGACGGTGATCTGCGAGAACGCGGTGTTGCGCGGGTCTGCGGTCGCCGGCGATCAGCCGGTGCTTCTCGGCGACCACGTCTTCGTGGGGCCGCATGCCACGCTGCTGGGCTGTGAGGTCGGCAGGTGCGTCTATGTGGCGACCGCGGCGACGGTCCTGCAGTGCGCACGGTTGGGGGCCGGCTCGGTCGTCGCTGTCGGCGCGCTCGTCCATGCGCGCACCGTTTTGCCGGACGAGTACTTCGTGCCGCCGCACACCGTGGCGCTTGGCGCGCCGGTGCGGCTGCTGGCCCCTGGAGATCCGGGCCTGGCCGAGGCCGTCGGGCGGGTGGGCTTCGCGCAGGTGGCGTTCGGCGTCGACGCGGAGTGGACCGACCGGATCAACCGGTACGAGCGCATCGCGGAGGTGCGCGTCGCCGAGTTCGGCACGCACGCGGACGATGAGGTTCTGAATCCCGGCTAGCGCCGCATCAGCGACCCTTGCGCTGTGCTGAGGTGACGCGCCGTCCGGATTGGTCATCCGCACAGGGCATGCCCGTGGCGAAGATCGCCGAGGTGACGTTCACCAGCGCGGACCGGGTCCGGGATGTGATCCACAACTCCAACGCCGACGGCTTCGACTCCCTCTATCCGAAGTACGTGGGCAGGCGGCCGGGGCCGCCCCAGTCCACATCACCCACGGCGTCGGCCGCGGATGGGACCCGCCGCAGCAGATACAGCCGGTGGCGCCCGTAGACCGTCTTCACCGGCGAGTTCGGCCAGATCACGGACGTGCCTGGTCGGCCGGGTTGTGTTTGCATGCTTCGGTGAACCCACAGGATGTTTCTACCGGCGAGGAATCCTCGCCCTGCCTCATACGGCGGCGCGACAGGTCCGATCTGGACGGATGCGTCCAGGTGCTGGCGGAGGTCCATGGCTGCGACGGCTACCCGCTGAACTGGCCGGAGTACCCCGGCGAGTGGCTGACGCAGCCTTCCCTGCTCGCGGCCTGGGTGGCGGTACTGGACGGGCGCGTGGTGGGCCACATCGGCCTGTCCCGCAGCGGAGACGGCGATGCGGCAGCAGGGCTGTGGAGCCGCCGCGAGGGTGCTCCCGTCGAGAGCAGCGCTGTGGTGAGCCGCTTGTTCGTGTCACCCGCGGCCCGCGGCCATGGGATCGGCGCCCGGCTGATGGCGCGGGCCGTGCAGGATGCGCAACGACGTGCCCTGCACCCGGTCCTCGACGTCCTGGCCGCCGACAAGTCGGCAGCAGCCCTGTACGAACGCCTGGGGTGGACCTTGTTGGGCACCGTCGACCAGCGGTGGGGTCCGACCCGGACGGTGACCGTGCATTGCTACGCGGCTCCGGCGTGACGAGTCCGTTCCAACCATGTGCTGATGGCGCCGCCGCCCCCTCCGCGGCGGCGCCCGGCGCCCGTGGCCGCCCCCCGGCGGTCCCGGGCACCAGCACCTCCCCCGGGCTGGGCAGTTCGGCTTGAGACTCCCGGCCTCCCCCGCGGCGGGAGGATCGGGGGGTTGGGCCGTCCTGCCGCACCCGGCGTCCGGAGCCGGTGGCACCGCCTGAACAGCCGCGTGGAACCCGTGTGTTGTACGTGGGCTCCGCCCAGGCCGGTCCGCCGGGGCGCCCGTGCGCGTCCGCGTACGCGGCTCACGCGGGCGCCCCTCCGATTCGCCTGGCCGGCACGCGGGGCCGGTTCAGGCGTCGGGAGTGCGGGGTGTCGTCAGGCCTTCGCGGTGAGGTGGTGGGTGAGGAAGGTGACGGATTCGGTGACGATGTCTTGGATGTCGGGGGATCCGAGGAAGATGTGGTCGGCGTCGGGGACGGGGCGCAGGGTGGCGTGGCCTCCGGCCTGGGTGAGGGCGGTGGTGAGTTGTTCGCTCTGGCTGTAGGGGACCAGTCCGTCGTGGGTTCCGTGGATCAGGAGGAACGGGGGAGGGTTGGAGCCCTCGGTGGCGTAGGTGACGGGGCTTGCGGCCTTGGCCAGGGCCGGGCGTTCGGTTTCGGTGCCGCCGAGGAGGGCGGTGTAGGGGTCGGGGAACTCCATCCCGGCGGGCATGGGGGGCATGGCGGGCATGGGGTGGTCGGCGAGGGTGGTCAGGTCGGAGACCCCGTACCAGTCGACGACCGCGCGGACGCTGGTGTCACCCGAACCCACACCGTGGGTGCCTTCCAGGGCGGTCGCCTCCGGGGTGTGGGGGCCGGTGAGGCCCGCGAGGGCGGCGAGGTGCCCGCCCGCGGATTCTCCCCAGACGCCGATCCGGTCGCCGTCCAGGCCCAGGGCGGATGCGAACTTGCGGATGTAGCGGATCGCGGCCTTCACGTCGTGGAGCTGGGCGGGGAAGGGTGCCTCGAGGCTGTGCCGGTAGTCGATGGAGACCAGCGCGAGGCCGGCGGCCGTGACGGTGCCGTGGAGGAGCTCGGCGGGGACGGTCGGCGGCGGGTAGCGGCGGTCGCCGTCGAGCCAGCCGCCGCCGTGGATCCACACCACCACCGGGAACGGTCCCTCGCCCGCCGGGACCCGCACGTCCAGCAGTCGCGGCCGGAATCCCGGGGTCGTCGCGTACGTCACCCCGTGGAAGTGCCGGACCCCTTCCGCGTCCGTGACCGGTGCCACCGGCGCCAGGAACGGCGGAGGCGGCCACGTCATATCAGCCATGTCGAAGGCAGGGACAGCAGCTACAGGGGTGACAGCAGTGACAGGGGGCGATTGCGTCATTGCAGGCCTTCCAATCTGCGCGGCCTCGGGGGCCGACGAATCCGGGTCCGGGTTCAGGTCCAGGCACAGGCGTGGGGCACGGCTTCGTAACGTATGTCCGAAATGCTTGCGCGGGGCCCTGGTGAGACTTAGCGTGTTACACGTGTAATCACGACTCTAGCGACGCGTTTCCGCAGACCACAAGACCACGGGCAGTCCGAATTGGCTGCCGGTTACACGAGTCACAGCGTGGGTGCCGTCGCCTTCCCCTCCGGGAGCACGTCATGCTCACCACCGCCCCCTCCCCCGCCGGCCCGGTCGTCGACACCTCCGCCCCGGTCCGCGGATTCGCCCGTTGGGCCGCCACCCCCACCGCGGCCACCGTGCCCCAGGTCCGGTCCCGCGTCCGCACCCTCCTCGAAGGCTGGCGGGTCACCGCCGACATCGCGGACGTCCTGCTGCTGGCCGTCAGCGAACTCGTCGGCAACGTCGTCCTGCACGCCGCGGCCACCGGCCGCATGCGCGTCGGGATCACCCTGCGGGGCGGATGGCTGCAGCTCGAGGTCTCCGACGGGGCGGCCGCGCTCCCCCGGCTGCCGCACCCGCGGGCCGAGGTCGACCCGGACTCCGAGGACGGGCGGGGCCTGCTGATCGTGCAGCTGATGACGGCCGAGACGGGCGGCGAACTCACCGTCACGGCCCACGAGTTCGGAAAGTCCGTCCGCGTACGCGTCCCGGCCGCCTGAGGCCCGCCGCCGCGGGCGCGCAGGACTCCGGAAGTGCGGTGCCGCGCACCCGAGAGGACCCCGGGGGGACCCGCGGAGAGCCGTCGAATGAGGCGCATGCGGCCGGGGTGACATCCCGGGCCACCTCCCCGGAGTGACGCCTGCGGCGACCGCCCGGGCGGCACCGAAGGGGTCGCCGGGTGACCCCGTAAAGGGCGCCGAAGGGGGCGCCACCGAAGGCGCCGAAGGGGGCTCCGAAGCCGCCCCGGACCCGGCGCCGGAGCCCCGACCGCTCATCGAAATATCGCGAAGAATTGACGGACGCCAAAATATCGAGATACTTGCCCCATCTCCCCTGCTGCTCCCTGATTGAGGTGCCGCCCCATGGAGCTCTCCCCTTCGGCGCATGCCGACTCCTTCTGCCGCGACCGGCTTCCCCCGTTCTCCCTCTGGCCCGAACTCCACTTCGATCTGCCGGAGTTGAACTACCCCGACCGGCTCAACTGCGCCCGCAGCCTGCTCGACGACGCCGTCGAGCGCTGGGGCCCCGACCGCCCCTGCCTGCTCACTCCGACCGAGCGCTGGAGCTACGGCGAACTGCGCCGACGTGCCGACCAGGTCGCCCAGGTGCTCACCGAGGACCTGGGCCTGGTGCCCGGGAACCGCGTGCTGCTGCGCGGGCCGAACAATCCCTGGCTCGTGGCCGCCTGGTTCGGCGTGCTCAAGGCCGGCTGCGTGGCGGTCACCACCGTGCCGCTGCTGCGCGCCGCCGAGCTCTCCGAGCTGTGCGGGATCAGCCGGCCCGCCGTCGCCCTGTGTGACCACCGCTACCTCGACGAGCTCACCTCGGCGGGAGCGACCACCTCAGCGCCCACCGAAGCCGTAGCCGTAGCCACCACCGACACCTCGACCTCCCCCGCCCTGCGAGTGATCCCGTACGGAGGCCCCGGCCCCGGTGACCTCTCGGCCCTCTGCGATGCCAAGGACGGTGTCTTCGACACCGTGGACACCGCCGCGGACGACGTGGCGCTGATCGCCTTCACCTCCGGTACCACCGGGCGGCCCAAGGCCACCCTGCACTTCCACCGGGACGTGCTCGCCAATGCCGACACCTTCTCCCGGCACGTCCTGAGGCCCGGCCCCGACGACGTGTTCACCGGCACCCCGCCGCTCGCCTTCACCTTCGGCCTCGGCGGCCTGGTGGTCTTCCCGCTGCACGTCGGGGCCTCGACCCTGCTCATCGAGCAGGCGACGCCCCGGCAGCTGGCCGACCTGGTCGCCGCGCACGGGGTGACCGTCCTGTTCACCGCGCCCACCGCCTACCGGGCGATCATGGCCGAGGGCGCCACCGGCCGGCTGGCCGGCCTGCGGCGCTGCGTATCGGCGGGCGAGCCGCTGCCCTCCGCGGTGTGGGAGGAGTTCCACGCCGCTACGGGGCTGCGCATCATCGACGGCATCGGTGCCACCGAGATGCTGCACGTGTTCATCTCCGCGGCCGACGAGGACATCCGGCCCGGTTCCACGGGCCGCCCCGTGCCCGGCTACCGGGCCGCCGTGGTCGACGAGCACGGTACGCCCGTCCCCGACGGGCAGCCCGGCCTGCTCGCCGTGACCGGTCCCACCGGTTGCCGCTATCTCGACGACCCGCGCCAGTCCACGTACGTCCGGGGCGGGTGGAACATCACCGGCGACACCTACATCCGCGATGCCGAGGGCTACTTCTGGTACGTGGCCCGCAGCGACGACATGATCGTCTCCTCGGGCTACAACATCGCGGGGCCCGAGGTCGAGAAGGCCCTGGCCGGTCATCCCCACGTGGTGGACTGCGGTGTCGTCGGGGTCCCCGACGAGCGGCGCGGCATGCTCGTGAAGGCGTACGTGGTGCTGCGCGACGGTGTCCCGGCCGGGCCGGCGACCGTCCTGGAGCTCCAGTCGCACGTCAAGGCGGCCATCGCTCCGTTCAAGTACCCGCGGGCCGTGGAGTTCGTCACCGAGCTCCCCCGCACCGGGACCGGAAAGCTCCGGCGCGGTGAACTCCGTACCCGTGCAAGGGAGTCGGCCACCCAGCACCTGCCGAATCCCGTTGTGGCCGCGACCGCCGCCGATGCCGACACCGGCGGCTGCGCCGCCGGTTGCCCCGAGGCCCGGGTGCCGCACCTGCCCAGCGTCGTCGTCGAGCGGCGCGTCGAGTGGCCCGACACCGACGCCGCCGGCCACTACCACCACTCCACGGTGGTGCGCTGGGTCGAGGCGGCCGAGGCCGTGCTGCTCCGCCGGCTGGGCCTGTCCCATCTGTTCGGCAGCACGCCCCGCGTCCACTTCGAGGCGGACTACCGGGCCCGGCTCTGGTTCGGCGAGGCCGTCCGTACGGAGCTGCGCATCACCAAGGTCGGTACCAGTTCCCTGCATTACGCCTTCACCGTCCACGGGGAGGAGGGCACGGAGGCGGCCACCGGCCGCATGGTCATCGCCCATTCCGCGGCCCGCGCCACCGGGACCACCCCCTGGCCCGCCGAGGTCCGGGAGGTCCTCACCAAGGCGGGCCCCCAGGCCCCCGAACTGATCGAGAACGTCCGAGGAGGCGCCCCGTGCGCGTAGCAGTCATCGGAGGCGGGCCGGGCGGCCTGTACTTCGCCGCCCTGGCCAAACAGCTTTCCCCGCACTGGGAGATCACCGTCTGGGAGCGCAACGCTCCCGACGACACCTTCGGCTTCGGGGTCGTCTTCTCCGACGAGACCCTCGACGGCATCGCCCAGGCGGATCCCGCCGTGCACGAGGCGATGTCGGCGGAGTTCGCCCGCTGGAGCGACATCGACGTCCGCCGTCGCGGCCGGACCCTCACGTCCGGCGGGCACGGGTTCGCCGCTCTGGGCCGCCGTCGGCTGCTGGGCATCCTCCAGGACCGGTGCGCCGCCCTGAACGTGGACGTCCGCTACCGGACCCAGGCCCCGCCGGCGCAGCAACTCGCCGCCGAATACGACCTGGTGGTCGCCTGCGACGGCGTACGGTCGGCGACCCGCGCCGCCTATGCCGACACCTTCGCCACCGACCTCGACGAACGCTCCGGCCGCTACATGTGGCTCGGCACCGACAAGGTCTTCGAGGCCTTCACCTTCATCGTCGAGGAGCGGGACTTCGGCACCCTCCAGGTGCACGCGTACCCGTACGACGACACGCGTTCCACCTTCATCGTCGAGATGGACGAGGGCACGTGGCGGCGCGGCGGGTTCGACGGGTCGGAGGGGCTCGACCTGCCGCCCGGCGCCAGCGACGAGGAGGGCATCCGGCGCTGCGAGGAGATCTTCGCGGGCCATCTGGACGGCCACCGGCTCATCCCCAACAACTCCAAGTGGCTCCGCTTCACGACCGTGCGCAACCGGACCTGGCGGCACGCCAACACCGTGCTGCTCGGGGACGCCGCGCACACCGCGCACTTCTCCATCGGCTCCGGCACCAAACTCGCCATGGAGGACGCCCTCGCGCTGGCCGCCTGTCTGCACGAGCACCCCGACGTGCCGAGCGCGCTGGCCGCGTACGAGGACGAGCGCAAGGCCGTGGTGGAGTCCACCCAGCGCGCGGCGCAGGCCAGCCTCGAATGGTTCGAGAACATCGACCGGTACACCGGCCAGGAGCCGGAGCAGTTCGCCTTCAACCTGCTGACCCGCAGCCGTCGCGTCACGTACGACGGTCTGCGCGACCGCGACGAGGCCTTCACCACCGCCGTCAACGCCTCCGCCCCGGTGCCGCCGATGTTCCGTCCGCTGCGGCTCGGCGGACTGCTCCTGCGCAACCGGGTCGTCGTACCGCCGATGGCCCTGTCCACGACCCGCGACGGGATCCCGGGCGACCTGGACCTCGTCCAGCTCGGTACGCAGGCCCTGGGCGGCGCGGCCCTGGTCATCGCCGGGATGACGGCCGTCAGCCCCGCCGGCCGGAGCGACGCGGGCTGTGCGGGACTGTGGACCGACGAGCAGGAGGCCGCCTGGCGGCGCATCGCCGGCTTCGTGCACGGCCAGTCGGACACCTGCCTCGGCATCCAGCTCACCCACGCGGGCCGCCGGGCGTCCGACGGACCGGCCCTGGCCGCGTCCGCGCTGCCCTGGGCCGACGGGAGCCCGGTGCCGCGTGAGGCGGACCGCGCCGACATGGACCTGGTCGTACGGGACTTCGTGCGCGCGGCCGAGCGCGCCGACCGGGCCGGCTTCGATGTGCTGGAACTCCAGTACGGGCACGGTCACTTGCTGTCCGGGTTCCTGTCCCCGCTGACGAACCGGCGCACCGACGAGTACGGCGGCGACGTCTTCGGCCGCCTGCGCTTCCCGCTCGAAGTACTGGCCGCGGTAAGGGCGGTGTGGCCTGCCGGGAAGGCACTGCTGGTGCGGATCTCCGCCGCCGACTGGGCGGCGGGCGGGCTGAGCGAGGCCGACGCCGTGGAGATCGCCCGCGCCCTCACCGAGGCGGGGGCCGACGCGATCGACGTCTCGACGGGGGAGGTCGTGGCCCACGAGCGGCCCCGCTTCGGGCGCAGCTACCAGACCCCGTACGCCGATCTGATCCGCAATGCCACCGGGGCGGTGACCATCGCCGTCGGCGCGATCTCCACGTACGACGACGTGAACTCGGTGATCCTGGCCGGCCGGGCCGACCTGTGCGCGGTGGGCCGTGCCCAGCTCCACGATCCCCTGTGGACCCTGCACGCGGCCGCCGCCCAGGGCTACCGCGGGCCCGCCGCACCCTGGGCCCGGTCCTGGCAGGCCGGCAGCGCGAGACCGCCGGCCGGGCGCACCGACCGGGTCCCGCCCCGCCTCGAACTGCTGCGGCAGCCCGCCGCGCCGGTGCACCAGCGCTGGCTGGCGCGCGTGACGGAACCCACCCACTGACGACCATCGGAGCTCCCGTGGAGACCACCCGACCCCCGAACGGCCCGTCCCCGACGGCCCCTTCCCCTTACAGTCCGCCCGCGTACAGCCTGCCGCGCTTCACCGCGGCGGCGGTGCAGGCCTCCCCCGTCTACCTCGACCCCACCGCCACCGTCGACAAGGCCGTCGCCCTGATCGCCGAGGCCGCCGGGAACGGGGCCGAACTCGTCGTCTTCCCCGAGGTGTTCGTCCCCGGCTATCCGTACTGGAACTGGACGATGAACCCGGTCCAGGGCTCACCCTGGTTCGAGCGGCTGCACCGCGCGTCCGTGGACATCCCCGGGCCGCACGTCGACGCCCTGCGCGCGGCGGCCCGCCAGTACGGGATCGTCCTGGTCATCGGGGTCAACGAGCGCGCCCCGCACAGCCTCGGCGTCCTCTACAACACCCTGCTCACCATCGGCCCCGACGGTGAAATCCTGGGCGTCCACCGCAAGTTGGTCCCCACCTGGGCCGAGAAGCTGACCTGGACCGGCGGCGACGGCAGCTCGCTGCGCGTCCACCGGACCCCCGTCGGACCGCTCGGGGCCCTCGCCTGCGGGGAGAACACCAACACCCTGGCCCGTTTCGCCCTCCTCGCGCAGGGCGAACTCGTCCACGCCTCCTGCTACATCGCCCTGCCCGTGGCCCCGGCCGACTACGACATGGCCGATGCCATCGCCGTGCGGACCGCCGCCCACAGCTTCGAGGGCAAGGTCTTCTCCGTCGTCGCCTGTTCCACGGTCTCCCCGGAGATCATCGACACCGTCGCCGGGGACGACGAGGAGCTGCGGGCCCTGTTCAGCCGCCCGCGCAGCGCCCTGTCCGGGATCTTCGGCCCCGACGGCCGTCCGGTCACGGAGCCGCTCGTGGACGAAGAGGGCATCGTCTACGCCGAGATCGACCTGTCCCGGTGCATCCAGCCCAAGCAGATGCACGACATCACCGGGCACTACAACCGCTTCGACGTCTTCCGCCTCGAAGTCGACAACCGGCCCCGTACGCCGGTCACTTTCACCGTGCCCCCGGCCGGACCCGCGTTCGGCCAGGCGCCCGGCCCGCTGTACCACCCGTTGCCCGGCCCCCCGTACGCCACTCCCGAGGAGGAAGCATGACCATCGAACAGGACGACACCGCACTCGGCCGGGCGAGGGTCCTCGACACCCCCGAACTCACCGCCTACTACGCCGAGCTCGAAGCCCGCGAGGCCGGTGCGCTGTGGACCGTGGCCAACGACATCGAGCCCTGGTACCCGCAGCCCAAGTCCGTTCCCGTGCTGTGGCGTTACGAGGAGCTGCGCCCCCTCGTGCACAAGGCCCTCGAGCTCGTCCGGGCCGACGACGCGGGCCGCCGCGTGGTCATGCTCGTCAACCCGGGCCGCAAGGACGTGAGCGCCGCCGCCGGGCTCCTCTACACCGGACTGCAGATCATGGGCCCCGGCGAGGCCATGACGGCCCACCGCCACCAGGCCGCCGCGCTGCGCTTCGTCCACGAGGGCACCGGGGCCTGGACGATCGTCGACGGGCAGAAGCTCAAGGTCGGCCCGCGCGACTTCGCGATCACCCCCAACGGCACCTGGCACGAGCACGGGAACGACGCCGCGGACGCCCCGGTGATCTGGCAGGACGGCCTGGACATTCCCCTGGTCAACGCCCTCGACGCCGGTTTCTACGAGGTCCACCCCGAGCTGTACCAGCAGCCCGGGAAGGTGATCAACTCCTCGGTTCTGACCTACGCCGCGAACCTGCTCCCGTACGGCTCCGAGAAGTGGACCCGCCCCTACTCCCCGCTCCTGGCCTATCCGTGGGAGCAGACCTACGAGGCCCTGCTCGGCCTCGCCCGGGCCACGGAGGGTTCCCCGTACGACGGGGTCATCGCGGAGTACGCCAACCCGGTGACGGGCGGCTCGGTCATGCCCACCATGAGCGCCCACATGCAGCTGCTGCGCCCGGGCCAGGCCACGCTGGCCCACCGCCACACCGGCTCGGTGATCTACACCGTTGCCAAGGGGTTCGGGTTCTCGGTGATCGCCGGGCAGCGCTTCGAGTGGAAGCAGGGCGACGTGTTCTGCGTCCCGTCCTGGGCCTGGCACGAGCACCACAACCTCGACGAGTCCGAGGACGCCTGCCTGTTCTCCTTCAACGATTTCCCCGTCATGCGCTCCCTCGGCTTCCACCGCGAAGAGGCGTACCCGGACAACGGCGGCCACCAGCCCGCCGCTTGAGCCGAGCCGCTTGAGCCGCGCTGCCTGAGCCGCACCCCCTGAACCGCGTCGCCGTACCGGGCCGCCGGCCCTGACACCTGCCCCGGTACGGCGGCGCTCCGAACGCAGCCCCACACACCCCACCCTCGCCCCATCCCCGCGCTACCCACGCCCCGTCCCGCCCCCACCCACGCCTCCCCGAGGAGCCACCGATGCGCCTGGTGACGTACACCACCGCCCACACGCCCGACACCACCGAGACCGCCGGATCCGCCGCCGGATCCGCCGCACCCGAGGCCCGCCTGGGCGCCCAGGTCGACGGCCTGGTCCTCGACCTCGCGGTCCTCGCCCGGCACGCCGGTGTCGATCTGCCCTCCGGGCTGCTGGCGTTCGTCCGGGCCGGCGGCCCCGCCCTCGAAACCGCCGCCCGTCTGATCGAAGGCGACCCGGCCGGTCGGCCCGCCGAGGCCGTCCACCGGCTCGAGGACGTCACGCTGTGCGCGCCACTGCGCCCCGGGAAGATCATCGGGGTCGGGCTGAACTACGTGGAGCACGTGGCGGAATCGAGCCGCACCCTGGACACCGATAAGGAACTCCCCCCGCGGCCCGTGCTGTTCTCCAAGCCCGCCACCGCCGTCACCGGACCCGGGCAGCCCATCCTGCACAACGCCGATCTGACCACGCAGCTGGACTGGGAGTGCGAACTCGCCGTGGTCATCGGACGCACCGCCTTCCGGGTGACGGAGGAGGACGCGTACGACCACATCTTCGGCTACAGCATCGTCAACGACATCAGCGCCCGCGACCAGCGCCGCTCGGGCCAGTGGTTCTTCTCCAAGGGGCAGGACTCCTACGCCCCCTTCGGCCCCGCCGTGGTCACCGCCGACGAGATCCCGGACCCGATGGCCCTGGATCTCGAACTGCAGGTCAACGGGGTCACGAAGCAGAAGTCCAACACCCGCCACATGCTGTTCCCCATCGCCCGGCTCATCGCCGACATCAGCTCCGGCGTGACCCTGGAGCCCGGTGACGTCATCGCGACGGGCTCCCCCTCCGGCGTCGGCGCCGGCATGGTGCCGCCCGAGTTCCTCGTCCCGGGTGACACGGTCGAGGCCACGGTCGAGCTCATCGGCACCCTCACCAACCCGGTCGTCGACGCGCGCCGCCCCCGCTGACCCGCCCCCGAGAGAGCCGAGCGAGCCCAGCGAACCGAAAGAACCGAGAGAACCGAGGAGTACCCGTGTCGCCCCGTACCTACCGCATCGGCCAGATCGTGCCGAGTTCGAACGTCACCATGGAGACCGAGGTCCCCGCGATCCTGCGCGCCCGCGCGGCCATCGCACCGGACGAACGGTTCACCTTCCACTCCAGCCGCATGCGGATGACCCATGTGACCCCGGAGCAGCTCAGGGCCATGGACGCCGACTCCGACCGGTGCGCCGTGGAGCTCTCCGACGCCCGCGTCGACGTGCTCGGCTATGCCTGCCTGGTGGCCATCATGAGCATGGGCCTGGGCTACCACCGCACCTCCGAGGAGCGCCTGCACGCCCGTACCGTGGAGAACGGGGCCCCCGCCCCCGTGGTCACCAGCGCCGGGGCCCTGGTCCACGGGCTGCACACCATCGGCGCCAAGAAGGTGGCCCTGCTGGCCCCGTACATGCGCCCCCTCACCCGGACCGTCGTCGACTACCTCACCCACGAGGGCATCGAGGTCCTCGACTACCAGGCCCTGGAGATCCCGGACAACCTCGACGTCGCCGCCCACGATCCGGCCAAGCTGCCCGGGCTGGCCCGCGCCCTGGACTACTCCGACGCAGACGCGGTCGTCCTCTCCGCGTGCGTGCAGATGCCCTCGCTCGGTGCCATCGAGGAGGCCGAGCAGCTGCTCGGGAAGCCGGTCGTCTCCGCGGCCGTCTGCACCGCCCACCAGATGCTGCGCTCCCTGGACCTGGCGGCCGTGGCTCCCGGAGCGGGTCACCTGCTCTCCGGCGCGTACGCGCGGGCGCCGCTGGCTCGGGGGGCCGCGACCGGGGAATGACACCGACGGGTCCCCCGCCGCCCTCCCGCACCGCGCCCGGGACGCGCCGCTCGGTAGGATCACCTCCGCACACTACGGAAGGTGATCATGTCGGACAGTCCGCTCAGGCCCAGCTCGCTGATCAGTACGGTCTACGGGGCGTTCCTGCGCGGGAGCGGCGGCTGGGTCTCGATCGCCGACCTGATCACGCTCATGTCGGAGCTCGACGTGGAGAGCCAGGCGGTGCGCTCGGCGATCTCCCGGCTCAAGAAGAAGGGCGTGCTGGAACCGGAACGCCGCGGAGCCACCGGATACCGGCTCAGCCCGTCCGTCCATCCCGTCTTCGACGCGGGCGACCGGCGGATCTTCGCCAGCCTGGAACCGGCGGACCTGTCGGACGGCTGGGCCCTGGCGGTGTTCTCCGTACCGGAGTCCGAGCGTTCGCACCGCTACCAGCTGCGCACCCGGCTGACCTGGCTCGGCTTCGGCAACATCGCCCCCGGCATGTGGCTGGCGCCGGGCCGGCTGCTGGAGGACGCTCGCGACATGCTCGTGCGGCTCGGACTCAGCGAGTACGTCCACCTGTTCGCGGCGGCCGACTACGCCGCCTTCAGCGATCTGCCCGGGGCGGTGAGCTCCTGGTGGGACTTCCCCGCGATCCAGGCGCAGTACGCGGCCTTCACCGCCACGTACGCACCGGTCGCGGCACGGCTCGCCGGGCCGGAGGGCATCGACGACGCCGAGGCGTTCCGCCACTACGTCCCGATGCTCACCGAGTGGCGGCGCCTTCCCTACCTCGACCCCGGTCTCCCCGCCGAACTGCTCCCCGCGGACTGGAACGCGGTGGGCGCCCGGCAGGTCTTCCAGCAGCTGCACGAGGTGCTGGCGGGGCCGGGCCTGCGTCACGTACGGAGCGTCACGGCGCTCGGTTAGGCCGTCTCTTTCGGATCTTGCCGGGCCGGCAAGATCCGAAAGAGACGACCTAGGCGAAACGGTTCAAGATCCGCTTTCGGTACGGGCCCTGGGAACGACGCGCGCCGATAAAAGTTGAGGATTGTTCACTTTCCATTGACAGGGCGGGGCCGGGGACCCGACAGTGCCGTGAGCAACGCGTCCAACAGCGCCGCCCACGGCCCTGTTGGGGATCCGCACTCCCCGACCGAAGCGAGTCCGCATGACAGCGCCCGCACCCCAGTTCCCGGCCGGCTTCCTCTGGGGAGTCTCCGCCTCCGCCTTCCAGATCGAGGGCTCCCCGACGGCCGACGGCCGGGGGCCGTCCTCCTGGGACGCCTTCACCAAGGAGCAGGGGCGCATCAAGGACGGCTCGCACGCGGACGTGGCCACCGACCACTACCGCCGCTACCGCGAGGACGTGGCGCTCATGTCCGAACTCGGCGTCGGCGCCTACCGGTTCTCGGTCTCCTGGTCCCGCGTCCTGCCCGAGGGCCACGGCCCGGTCAACCGCAAGGGGCTGGACTTCTACGACCGCCTCGTGGACGAGCTGTGCGCCTCGGGGATCGATCCGGTGCCCACGCTCTTCCACTGGGACACCCCGCTCGCCCTCGAGGAGCGGGGCGGCTGGCTCGACCGCGACACCGCCGAGCGGTTCGCCGAGTACGCCTCGGTGGTCGCGCAGCGACTGGCGGACCGCGTGCCCATGTGGATCACCATCAACGAGCCCGCCGAAGTGACCCTGCTCGGCTACGGCCTCGGCGAGCACGCCCCCGGCAAGCAGCTCGTCTTCGACGCCCTGCCCGTGGCCCACCACCAACTCCTGGCCCACGGCCTGGGCGTACAGGCCCTGCGCGCGGCGGGTGCCCGGCGGATCGGCATCGCGGCATCGCACAGCCCCGTCTGGACCGCCGGCGACAGCGACGCCGACCGCGAGGCCGCCGCGCTGTACGACACGCTCACCAACCGCCTCTTCGCGGACCCCCTCCTGACCGGCGCCTACCCGGACGGTCTGGACGCGCTCCTGCCCGGTCCGGTGGCGGAGGACCTCAAGACGATCTCGGCCCCGCTGGACTGGTACGGGATCAACTACTACAACCCGATGCTCGTCGGCGCCCCCCAACCGGCCGCCGACGCCTCCGACTTCGGCGGCATCGAGATCCCCTCCGACCTCCCCTTCTCCATCCGGCAGATCGAAGGGTACGAACGCACCGACTTCGACTGGCCGGTGGTCCCGGACGGACTGCGCGAACTGCTCGCCACCATGCGCGAGCGGTACGGCGACCGGCTGCCGCCCGTGTACATCACCGAGAACGGCTGCTCCTACGGGGACGGGCCGGACCCCGCGACGGGCCGCATAGCCGACGCGCGCCGGATCGCGTACCACGAGGGCCACGTACGCGCCCTGCACGAGGCGATCGCCGAAGGCTCCGACGTCCGCGGCTACTTCATCTGGTCGATCCTCGACAACTTCGAGTGGGCGGAGGGGTACCGGCAGCGGTTCGGGCTCGTCCACGTCGACTACGAGACGCAGCGGCGCACGCCGAAGGAGTCGTACGCCTGGTACCGCGACCTGATCAGGAGCGGCAGATGACCACGCCCTCGGGTGGCACCGCCTCCCCGGGCGTCGGCGTGGAACCGGGCGTCGGCGCCGAACCGGGCGGGCGGTGGGTGAGCGCGCTGTCGCTCGCCAACCTCGGGGTCTGGGTCGGCTGGTTCGGCCCGCTGCAGCTGCTCCTGGCGCGCCAGGCCGAGCAGCTCACCCCCGACCACAAGGCCTCCACCCTCGCAGTGGTGACGGGACTGGGCGCGGCCGTCTCGATGGTCGCCAACCCCGTCTTCGGGGCCCTTTCCGACCGGACGACGGCGCGCGTGGGCCGCCGGATCCCCTGGGTGGTCGGCGGCGTCGCGGGCGGGGCCGCCGGGCTGGCGGTCCTCGCGCTGGCTTCGAGCGTGGCCACCGTGATCGCGGGCTGGTGCCTGGTGCAGCTCGCGCTCAACGCCGCCTTCGCCGCGCTGACCGCGGCCGTCCCCGACCAGGTGCCGCCCCGGCGGCGGGGTCTGGTCGGCGGCTGGCTCGGCGTCTCGCAGGTCGTCGGCATCCTGATCGGCACCGCGCTGGCCACGGTCGCGGGCGGGATCACCGCCGGGTACCTGGCCTGCGCGGGGTTCTCGGTCCTCGCGGCCGTGCCGTACGTACTGATGCGGCGCGACACCCCGCTCGCCCCCGCCGCCCGGCCGGCCTTCCGCTGGCGGACCTTCCTCACCGGCTTCTGGATCGACCCGCGCCGCCATCCCGACTTCGGCTGGGCCTGGCTCACCCGGTTCCTGATGAACCTGTCCTACTCCATCAGCACCATGTACCTGCTCTACTACCTCACCGACGCGGTGCACTACACGGACGACGCGGACACCGGCGTACTGATCCTGACCGCGCTCAACGCGCTCACCCTGCTCGCCACGGTGGTGATCAGCGGCATCAGGTCGGACCGCAGCGGCCGGCGCAAGTCCTACGTCATCTGGTCGGGGCTGGTCATCTCCGCGGCCACGCTGCTGCTGGCCGGCTGGCAGACCTGGACCGGCGCGGTCGTCGCCTCGCTGATCCTCGGCCTCGGCTTCGGCGTGTACACCTCGGTGGACTTCGCCCTGCTCACGGATGTACTGCCGACGGCGGAGGACCGCGGCAAGGACCTGGGCGTCATCAACATCGCCAATGCCCTGCCCCAGGTCCTGGCCCCGGTGATCGCGGCCCCGGTCGTGACCCACCTCGGCGGGTACACCGCCCTGTACGCGCTCGCGGGCGGGCTGGCGCTCGTCGGATCGGTCCTGGTCCGCCGGATCCGATCGGTTCTCTAGGAGTGACTATCCGCACATTCTGCCCGTTTTGGCCGGTATTGGCTCACCATTGATTCCGGTCTGGTGGATTTCGGTTTCGGGGTGGCTGCCAGGCGCCGAACCGACATTCCTCAGCGATGGGAACGACATGCGACGCGCACACCGCCGGACGGCCACCAAGCGGCTCGCCCTGACCTCGGCCGGCGTTGCCGCCCTCCTGGGCTTCAGCGCCCTGACCCTCGGCACGGCGACCGCGGCTGGCCCCCAGGGCCAGGGCCAGGCGGGCACCCGGAGCCAGGCCCAGGTCCCGTCCGGGCAGCAGCTCTCGTCCTTCACCGTCGCCTTCCCGGCCGCGCCGTACCGCACCCACAACATCGCGCGCGCCGTCGAGCTCATCAACGGCGGCGTGGTCCAGCCGGGGCAGATCTGGAGCTTCAACGGGACGGTCGGCGAGCGGACCGTGGAGAACGGCTTCGTCGACGGCATCATGATCAACGACGGCCGCTACGTGAAATCTCCCGGCGGCGGCGTCTCGGCGGTCGCGACGACCATGTACAACGCCATGTTCTTCGCCGGCCTCAAGCCGGTGGAGCACGGGGCCCACTCCTTCTACATAGAGCGCTACCCCGAGGGCCGCGAGGCCACCGTCGCCTGGGGCACCCTCGACCTGCGCTGGCAGAACGACTCCGGCCACCCCGTCTCCATCCGCGCCTCGTCCACCGAGACCTCGGTGACGATCACCCTGCTCGGCACGAAGAAGTACGACGAGATACGCGCGACCAAGGGCCCCCGCACCCACACCACCCCGCCGGCGCAGCGCACGGTCTCCGGCCCCACCTGCGAGGTCCAGACCCCCCTGGAAGGCTTCGACGTCTCCGTCGGCCGCGTCTTCCTCCGGGGCGGGTACGAGGTGAAGCGCGAGACGTTCCGTACGCACTACACCCCGCGCGACGAGATCATCTGCGCCCCGGAGACCCCCACGGCCCCGGCCAGTCCCACCGCCCCGGCCGGCCCCAGCACCGGCGCCATCCCGGGCACCTCCGGCGCTCCGGGGACCTCTGCCAGCCCGGGCGCCCCTGCCGGCTCCCCCGCGCCGACCCCCAGCCACACCTGACGTCAGCGCGGCTGCGCTCGATAAAGGTCCCTGATCAGGGCGATCTCGGCCCCGTGGTGCAGCAGCTCCTGGTTGACCCACCACACGATGTCGACGAAGGGTTCCTCCTGGTCGCTGCCGTGCGGATAGGTGCAGTACCCGACGGTGTCCAGTGCGGCTTCGCCGACGCCCAGCAGCGCCTCGCGCCAGGCCGCGGCGCCCGTGTCGAAGGCCGCGACCGCCCCCTTCGCGTCGCCGCTGACCGGGTGGTCGTCCCGGGTCAGCAGGTGGCTGCCGGCCACGTGGTCGGCGCGCAACGTCAGCATCTCGGTGAGGTGGCTCAGGCGCCACGCGATCGTGGTGAAGGGCGCGGGCGCGGGGTGCGGGTAGGCGGCGCTGTCGCGTCCCCAGTCGCCCGCTCCGGCCAGCAGGGTCGCCCGCGGCCCCGGCCCGGCCGCCCGCAGCCGAAGCGACCAGCAGCCGGGAACCGGCTCCCAGAGGTACTCCTCGTCGGTCATCGGACCGACCTCGGTGTCCATGCCGTCGCCGCTGTCCATGACCGGACCCGCCATCCGGCCGGTGAGGCGCTCCCGCGCGAAGTCGAACTGTGCGAGCAAAGGGACCAGACGGGGTGGAATCACCGGAACGCTCCTGGGGTGGCCGGCCGCCCCGGCGCGGGACGGTCCGGGGGACGGTAGGCCGACGGGCCAGCCTCGCACGGCAGGGCCCCGCACGGCGCCCGGATTTCCCCCGGGCCCGACCGCACGGACCGCACCGACCGCGCGGACACCGACCGCACCACAGCAGACGCCCCGTATACGGGTCTCAGGGCGTGATCAGGATCTTCCCGCGCGCCCCGCCCCGCTGGAGCTCGTCGACCGCCCGCGCCGTCTCGGCGAGCGGGCAGGTGCGCTGGATGGCCGGGGCCAGCGTGCCGTCCTCGGCGTACTGCCGCAGGAGGTCGAGGTCGGCCCGGCGTTCGACGGCCATGACGCCCTTGAGGCCATGGCGCACGAAGGGGTTCAGCAGGGCGGCCCGCAGGACCCGGTCGGTGCCGCCGAGCCAGCTCCCGCCGCCCTCGCCGCCCACGATGACGAGGGTCCCGCGCGGGGTCAGGGCGCGCCGGAGGTGCGACAGGGTGCGGTTGCCGGCCGTGTCGAGGACGAGGTCGTAGTGGCGGGTGCCGTCGGCGAACTCCTCGCGGGTGTAGTCGATGACCTCGTCGGCGCCGAGCGAGCGGACGAGCTCCGTCTTGGTGGTGCTGCACACGCCGGTGACATGGGCGCCGAAGGCCTTGGCCAGCTGGACGGCGAAGGTGCCGACCCCGCCCGCCGCGCCGATGACCAGGACCCGCTGCCCGGCCCGGACGCGTCCCGCGTCGCGGAGCGCCTGGAGCGCGGTGAGCCCGGATATGGGGAGTGCGGCCGCTTCTTCCAGGGGGAGGCCGGCCGGCTTGTGGGCGAGTTTGTCCTGTCGGGCGGTCGCGTACTCGGCGAAGGAGCCTTCGCAGATCCCGAACACCTCGTCGCCCGGGCGGAAGCCGGTCACGCCTTCGCCGACGGCCTCGATGCGCCCGGCGACCTCCCGGCCGCGTACGGGGACCTTGGGCGCGCGCAGCCCGTACCCCATGAGCCGCAGCAGGTAGGGCCGGCCGGTCATGAGGTGCCAGACCCCGGCGTCCACGGCGGCGGCCCGGACGGATATCAGCACCTCGCCCTTGCCCGGCTCCGGGGTTTCGATGTCCCTGAGCTGGAGTACTTCGCTGTCGCCGTAGGTGTCCTGCACGATCGCCTTCACGGCGCCGTCCCTTCCTCGTCCGCGTACTGGAAGACCTGCTCGAGCGGTACCGCGAACACCCGGGCGATCCGGAACGCCGTCTCCAGGGAGGGCGAGTAGCGGCCCTTCTCGATGGCGATGACGGTCTGGCGGGTCACGCCGATGCGTTCCGCCAGTTCCGCCTGGGTCATCTCCGCGCGCTCGAAGCGCAGCGCCCTGATCCGGTTGGTGATGCCGGTCGCCTTCACCACGACTGGAACCCCCGGCGGTAGGCGGCGAGCTTGACGGCGGAGCCGAGCACCGCCGAGAGCACGAAGCCCAGGTAGATCGCGTTGGAGATCCAGAAGCGGTCCGCTCCGGCCATCGAGAGGATCAGCGCGGCCACGGCGCCGATGACCAGGAAGGACTGCCCGGCGTACTCCCCCCGGCGGCCGATCTCCCTGTCCCGCTCGTCCTTGGTGGCGGCCTCGCGGGGTGAGAGCACCCCGACCGCGATGTTGAGGAGGATCGAGGCCGCGATGGCGCCCCCGACCGTCCAGAGCAGCGCCGCGACGTACGGGACCTCCGCGAGCGGCACGCCTTCGCCGGCCCGGCCCAGCAGCAGGACCAGGTAGACCGCGTACCCCGCGATGGCGACCACCCCCATGATCCACGCGCGCTTCTCCTCGAAGGCCACGTCCGCACCCCACTCCTGTGTAAAACAACTTTGACATGGCGAATGTAAAAGCATCCATACCTCGTGTCAATTATTTCTTACATCGCCGCCGAGGGGTCGATACTGATCTTCATGAACGACACGGCCACCACCGCCCGCGTGCTGGAGCGGATCCACGGACACCGGACCCGCTTCGACGCCCGCTTCGAGCGGTACTTCGACACCCTCGGCGACCGGCTCGACGTCCCGGCGGCGAGCCGGTTCGCGCCGCGCTGCCTGGAGCTGCTGCGCGAGCTGTCGATGCGCGGCGGCAAGCGCCTGCGGGTCGTCCTGCTCCACGAGGCCGCCCGGCTGGTCACCACCGAGGAGCCGCCGGGGCTGGCGGAGGCCGGGCTGAGCCTGGAGCTGCTGCAGACCCACGGGCTGGTCCACGACGACATCATCGACGACGCACCGCTGCGGCGCGGCGGTCCGTCCACGTACTACGCCTACCGCGACGAGCTGCCCGGCGATCTGCCGGCCGCCCTCGGCCTCGCCGTGCTGGCGGGCGATCTCGCCGCGTTCCTGTCGATGCAGGTGCTGCTGGAGGCCGAGGTCTCCGCGGAGCTCCGCCAGGCCCTGCTGGCCGTCCAGATACGCACGGCGGCCGAGACCGTCACCGGGCAGATGGCGGACCTGGAGCGGGACACCCTCGGGGATCCCGATGAGGATTTCCTGCACGCCGTCACGGAGTTCAAGAGCGCCCGGTACTCCATCCTGGCCCCGCTGACCATGGGCCTGCTGGCCGCGGGCGAGGACCCCGCGCCGCACCGCGAGCGGCTGCACCGGTACGCGCGCCTCGTGGGGATCTCCGAGCAGATGCACGACGACTACCTGGACCTGTTCGGCGAGGCCGCACAGGTGGGCAAGTCGACCGGGGCCGACCTGCGCGCCGGACGGCGCACCTACGCCGTCAACGCGGTACTGGACTGCGCGAGCGGCTCAGACGCCGCCCTGGTGGAAGCCGCGCTCGGCGACCCCGGCTGCTCCGAGGCGACGATCTCCCGGATCCGGGAGATCGCCCGCCACGGCGGCGCGGACCGGCGGCTGCGCGCGGAGATCCGCCGGTACGCGGGGGCGGCGGGCGACGAGGCCGCGTCCTGGGCCCCGTACTGGCGGCCGGATGCCGTGGAATTCTTCCGGAGCCTGCCCCTGTGGAACATCGACCGGCTGGAGCGAGTGGAAGCGGAGCGGGAGACGGACGGGACGGCAGGGGCGGCAGGGGCGACCCGGACGGCCGGGACGGTCTGAGGCGGGCATCCGGCGGTACCCGTGTCACCCGGGCGCCCGGCCCCGCTGGCATCCCGGCCGCGCCCCCGGCTTGCTGGACGCATGACGCAAGGAGATCCGGGAACCTCCCCGGGACAGAGCCTGAGCACCCCCCGGGCGGCGGGGCTCGCCGGAATCGTGTTCGCCGCCCTGCTGGCCGCGGCGATCGTGCTCGCCCGTCTCGCCCTGCCCGAAGGGGGCGGCGCGGCCGAGATCGCGGTCACCTCGGGCCAGCGGGACGCGGTGACCACCGCGGTGGAACTCGTACCGTTCGCCGGCATCGCCTTCCTGTGGTTCATGGGCGCGCTGCGCTCGCACGCCGGGGAGCGGGAGGACCGGTTCGTCGCCACCGTCTTCCTGGGCAGCGGCCTGGTCTTCGTCGCCTGCCTCTTCGGCGCGGCGGCGGCCGCCGGGACGGTGCTGGACGCCGACCAGCCCCAGGAGTTCGGCCGCCACTTCTCCTACACGCTGCTCACCACCTACGCGATGCGGATGGCCGCCGTCTTCGTCTTCGCGACCTCCACGATCGGCCGCAAACTCGGGATCTTCCCGAAGCCGCTGGCCATGACCGGGTACCTGGCCGGGCTCGTGCTGCTCGTCGTCGGCTCCTCGGTGCCGTGGTCCGAGCTGCTCTTCCCGGCCTGGGCCGCGCTCGTGAGCTCGTACATCCTGCGGTCGGGCCGCATCCGCACCCGCGGCGCCTGACCGGCGCTCTCACTCCAATGGCGGTGTCGGACGGGCCCCCGGCCACCCGCGCGCGCACGCTGGTCCGGGAAGCCGAGGGGGGCACCGAAAGGACCACACCTTGCTGAGGCTCGTCGTCGATCTCAACCGGTGCCAGGGATACGCGCAATGCGCCTTCCTCGCCCCCGACGTCTTCGCGATGCACGGGGACGAGGGACTGCTCTACAACCCGGAGGCCGAGGAGGCCCAGCGCGAGCGCCTGGCCCAGGCCGTCGCCGCCTGTCCCGTGCAGGCGATCCTCGTGGACGAAGTGGACCTGGCCGGTGCGTCCACCACCACGGGCAGCGGGGAGGCACCCGATGCCTGAGTCCGCCCTGGAGCAGCTCAAGCGGTCCGGCCGGATCGTGGTCGTCGGTGCCTCGCTGGCCGGCCTGCGCGCCGCCGAGGTCATGCGCGAGAAGGGCTTCGCCGGCTCGCTGACCCTGATCGGCGACGAGCCCCACGACCCCTACGACCGCCCGCCGCTGTCCAAGGGGGTGCTGCTGGGCAAGGCCGACGCCGAGCGCACCACGCTCCCCCGGCGGCGCGACATCGACGCCGAGTGGCGTCTGGGCGTGGCTGCCAGCGGCCTCGACATGGCGGCCCGTACGGTCAAGCTCGCCGACGGCGACGAGGTCCCGTACGACCGCCTGCTGATCGCCACCGGGGTGCGGGCCCGGCCCTGGCCGAACGAGGCCGAGGGCGAACTCGAAGGGGTCTTCACCCTGCGCACCCGCGAGGACGGGGCGGGCCTGGCCCGTGCGCTGGCCGCCGGACCGCGCCGGGTCCTGGTCATCGGCGCCGGGTTCACCGGCTCCGAGATCGCCTCGGCCTGCCGGGAGCGCGGACTGGACGTGACCGTGGCCGAACGCGGCGACGGCCCGCTGGTCGGCGCGCTCGGCGGGGTGATCGGCGCGGTGGCCGCCGACCTCCAGCGGGACAACGGCGTCGACCTGAGGACCGGGATCATGGTGACCGGGCTGGAGGGCGACTCCACGGGCCGGGTCCGCGCCGCGCACCTGTCCGACGGCACCACGCTGGAGTGCGACGTGGTCGTCGTGGGCCTCGGCGCCCAGCGCAACACCGAGTGGCTGACGGGCTCGGGGCTCGGGGCGGGTCCGCGCGGCATCGCCTGCGACGCGGGCTGCCGGGCCTTCGACCTGAGGGGCATCGTCACCGACGACATCTACGTGGCGGGCGACGTGGCCCGCTCCCCGCACGCGCTGTTCGGCTACCAGTTCCTGTCCCTGGAGCACTGGGGCAACGCCGTGGCGCAGGCGGAGATCGCCGCGCACAACATGCTGAGCGAGAGCACGGACCGCCGTCCGCACCTGTGGGTGCCGTCGTTCTGGTCCTCCCAGTTCGGGGTGAACATCAAGTCCGTCGGCGTGCCCTCCATGGGCACCGAGATCATGATCACCCAGGGGTCGCGCGCCGAGCGCCGCTTCACCGGGGTCTACGGCTACCAGGGCCGGGTCATCGGGGCGGTCACCTTCGACAACGCGCGCTGGCTGCAGTTCTACGAGAAGCAGATCGAGTGCACGGCGCCCTTCCCGCCCCCGTTCACCACGGTGGACCGCCGCCCCGAGGGGCAGCGGCCGATCCCGGCGGACTTCCCGGACCCGTCCATCCCCACGCACGGCCCGACCATCACCCTCAGCGGGTACTCGCCGGCCGACCGCCGGATCGCCACCTTCACCCCCGCCGGGCACTGACCCGCACGCCCACGGAGGACCCGCATGAGCCACGGCATCCTGAGCCAGATCCTGGACTACTCCAACCGCGCGAACCCGTACCCGCTGTACGAGGAGCTGCGCAAGACCCCCGTCTTCCACGACGGGACCGGGCCGTACGTCGTCAGCGGCTACTTCGACATCCTGAACCTGCTGCACGACCCGCGACTCAGCTCCGACTCCCGGAACCTGGCCGCGACGGCCGGGGACCCGCTGGCCGAGGGTGGTGACGAGGAGGCCGCGGCGCTGCCGCCGAGCTTCCTGAAGCTGGACCCGCCGGAGCACGACCGGCTGCGCCGCATGGCCAACCGGCCCTTCGGCCCGCCGCATTCACCCCGCCGCGTGGACGGGATGCGCGACGGCCTCGCCTCCATCGTCACCGGGCTGATCGACAACCTCGCCGATACCGGGGCCACCGGGGACATCGACCTGGTCGACCAGTTCGCGTACCCGTTCCCGGTGACGATGATCTGCCAGCTGCTGGGCGTACCGCGCGAGGACGAGGCCAAATTCCACGTCTGGGCCGACACCCTCGCCGCGAGCCTGGACCCCGATCCGGAGTCCGATCCCGCCGAACGGCAGCGCAAGACCCACGACTCCCGGATGGAGCTGGGCATGTACCTGGCCGGGCTGATCGAGGAGCGGCGCAAGAACCCCGGCGACGACATGCTCTCCCAACTGGCCGTGGGACACGGCCCGGACGAGTCCATGTCCACGATGGAACTGCTCAGCACGGCGGCCCTGCTGCTGATCGCCGGCCACGAGACCACGGTCAACCTGATCACCAACGGCATGCTGACGCTGCTGCGCAATCCCGATGTCCTGGGAGAGTTGCGCAAGGAGCCCCGGCTGGCCGTGCCGCTGGTGGAGGAGCTGCTGCGGTTCGAGCCGCCGGTACAGCTGCTGCCGCAGCGCACCCCGCTCGTGGACATCGAGGTCCGCGGGGTCACCATCCCCAAGGGCTCCTCGATGTGGCTGATCCTGGCCTCCGGCAACCGGGACCCCGAGCGCTTCAAGGACCCGGACCGCTTCGACCCGCACCGCAAGGACATCCAGCACCTGGGCCTGGGCAGCGGCATCCACAGCTGCTTCGGCGCACCGCTGGCCCGGCTGGAGGCGCAGCTGGCCCTCAGCGAGCTGGCCCGGCGGCTGGAGAACCCCCGGCTGCTGGAGGACCCGCCGCCCTACCGGCAGAACGCGGTGCTGCGCGGGCCGCGGCACCTGCGGATCGCCTGCGACGGGATCCGCCCCTGAGCACGGCTGCGTTGGTCACCCGCGACGGGTTCGCCATTCTGGGGCCAGGACCGCCCAGACCTGCTTGTCGTGGCGGGTGCCACCGTAGGGCCAGGCCTCGCGCCGTACGCCCTCGATGGTCATGCCGAGCCGTTCGGCCACCGCGGAGCTGCGCTGGTTGTCGGCCCGGCAGTGCCACTCGGCGCGGTGCACGCCGCGGACCTCGAACGCCCAGTCCAGCAGGGCGCGGCAGGCCTCGGCGACCAGGCCGCGGCCCTCGGCCGCCGGTTCCAGCCAGCAGCCGACCTCGCAGGAACCCGCGGCCGCGTTGAAGTCGACGAACATCACTCCGCCGACGAGTACGCCGCCCTGCCAGATGCCGAATATGCGGGCGCCGTCGGCGGCCTGGCGCTCGGCGTAGCGGCCCAGTTGGGCGCGCGCCGCCTCCACCCCGGTGGTGACGAACGCCGCTCCGACCCAGGGCCGGATGTGTTCGCGGGCCCGGTCCATGTGGGCCGCGAACTCCTCGGCGTGCCAGGTTTCGAGGGGACGGAGGCGGGCGTCGTCCCGCAGCGGCAGAGAGAACACGAGGACCCCATTCACACAACAAGTGTTATGACTATTACGGTAGCAGCATGCCACGTACCAAGGGGGACCACGAAGCCCGTCGCCGCGAAGTCTCGGAGGCGGTCTGGCGCGTACTGGCCGCGCACGGTTTCGCCGGCCTGACGCTGCGCGCCGTCGCCACCGAGCTCGGCGCGACCACCGGTCTGCTGACCCACTACTTCCCCGCCAAGCGGGACCTGGTCGCGCACGCCCTCGACCTGCTCGAACAGCGCAGCGCCGCCCGCCCCCGGCGCACCGCCGGCCCGGGCCTGTCGGCCGTACGGGCCGCGCTGCTGGACATCCTGCCGCTGACGGGCCCGGCCACCGACCGCAACCGGATCTGGGTGTCCTCCTGGGACACGGCCCTCTCGGACCCGGGCCTGAGCGAGGACTACGCCGGCAAGTACGGCCGCAGCCGCGACAAGCTGCGCGACCTGGTCGCCGCGGCCCAGGAGGTGGGCGAACTGCCCGCCGGGGATCCGGCGGACCTGGCGGCCGGCGCGCAGTCGTTCGTACTGGGCCTGGTGGTGCAGGCCCTGTTCGACCCGGCGGCGTTCCCGCCCGACCGCCAGACGCAGCTGCTCGAGGACTACCTGGCCGCGCTGACCTCCGGGGCGCACTGAGGGGCGTGTTACGGTCCCGCCATGTCCAAGACCGAGATAGACCAGGTGACCGCCGAGTTCTTCGGCGCCTTCGACAACAGGGGCGGCAAGGCTGCCGACTTGGACCGCCTGCGGCGGCTCGTCCTGCCGGGCGGCGTGATCGCCAGCACCGGGGCGAAGCTCACGGTCTACACCGTGGAGGAGTTCATCGAGCCGCGCGAGCGGTGGCTGAGCGACGGGCGGCTGACCGAGTTCTCCGAGTGGGAGACGAGCGAGCGGACCGATATCGCGGGCGACATCGCGTCGCGGTTCGGGGAGTACCGCAAGGCCGGGATCCTGGACGGCGAACCGTTCGAGGGCGGGGGGACCAAGACCATCCAGTTCGTCCGCACCCCGGAGGGCTGGCGGATCTCGGCCTTCGCCTGGTACGACGCGCCGGATCAGGCCTGATCCAGGCCTGATCCAGGCCCACCGTCCTCGCTACGCCGCGACCGACTCCTCCTTCTCGACCCGCGGCCGGCTCCGGGACACCGCCACCCCGGCCAGGCACAGCACCCCGCCGGCCAGCGTCAGCCAGGCGGGCACCTCGCCCAGGAACACCCAGCTCAGCAGCACCACGACGGCCGGGACCGCGTACGTGGTCGAGCCCAGCTTGCCCACCGGCATCCGGGACAGGGCGTAGCTCCAGGTGATGAAGGCGAGGGCGGTGGGCACCACGCCCAGGTAGACCATGCCGAGGGTGGCGGACAGCGGCGCCGCGGGCAGTTCGCGGGCGAGTTGGCCGATGAACGGCAGGCAGGCCACCGCGCCGGTCAGGCAGCTGAACGCGGTGATCTGCAGGGGCGTCCCGAAGGAGAGCGCCGGCTTCTGCGCGACCACACCGGTCGCGTAGGCCACGGCGGCCAGCAGGCACAGCACCACCCCGAGGATCGAGGTGGAGCCGCCGTCGCCGCCGGAGGAGGACATGGACAGGCCGACGACCACGGCGCCCGCGAAGGAGACGGCCATCCCGGCCAGCAGCCGCGGCGGCAGCGCCTCACCGAGTAGGCGGGCGGCGAGCAGGGCCATCAGGATGGGCCCGATGTTCACGAGCAGGGAGGCCGTGCCCGCGTCGACGAGCCGTTCGCCCCAGTTCAGCGCGACCATGTAGCCGCCGAACCAGACCACTCCGGACACCAGGATGCCGCGCCACGCTCCGCGCGGCGGCGGGCCCTCGCGCCGCACGATCAGCAGGACGACGAGGACCAGCGAGCCGGCCAGCAGCCTGCCGAGGGCCAGGGCCCCGGGCGAGTAGGCGGCTCCGGCGCTGCGGATGGCGACGAAGGCGGAGGCCCAGGCGAGCACCGTGAAGGAGACGGCGCCGACGGTGAGGACACCGGGCGAGAGCAGACTCAGGCGGGACTTCATACGCGCACCCTATCCAGACCACATTTCGGAGTCCACCGAAATATTGACCCCGAAATCTTCGGCGATCCCTTCAGGCCCTTCAGACCCCTCAACCCCTCGAGGCTCTCAGGCCCTTCAGACCCACGCCTCCGGGGTGATCCCCAGCAGCTCCCCGAGGGTCCGCTCCCCCGCCGCGGTCACGATCAGCCCCCGCCCGCCGGCCGGCGGCCGCACCACCCACTCCTCGCCCAGCGCCCGCGCGCACAGCCGGGCCCCGGCCAGGCCGCCCAGGTGGCGCCGCCGCTCGGTCCAGTCCAGGCAGGAGCTCGCCAGCGGCCTGCGCCCCTCCTGGCCGAGGTCGACTCCGGCCCGTCCGCACCAGGCGCGCCCCTCCTCGGTCAGCTGGAACACTCCCTCGGTCCGCAGCAGTCCGCGCTCCTCCATGGCGTCGGTGACCGCCATGCCCAGCCGGCCCGCGAAATGGTCGTAGCAGGTGCGCGCGCCGGCCAGCGGGTCGGGCGCGCAGACCACGGGCGCCGCGTGCGGGGCGTCCCTTCCCGGAATGGCATGGCAGGCCAGTTCGTCGACGAGCCGGGCCGTCGCGGCGTCGGCGATCCGCACATAGCTGTGGCGGCCCTGCCGCTCGGTCACGCAGATGCCCGCGTCGAGGAGCCGGGCCAGGTGGCCGCTGACCGTGGAGGGTGCGACCGAGGTGGCCCGGGCCAGCTCGCCCGCGGTCCAGGCGCGGCCTTCGAGGAGGGTCATGCAGATGGCCGCCCGGGTCTCGTCGGCCAGGGCCGCGGCGAGGGCGGCGAGGCGCGCCGCGGGGGCGGGGGCATCGTTCGGCTTTCGGGCCTGCACGTCGTTCATCCCACCAGAGTGCCGTAAAACTTCGGTGAACACCGAATGGTTGGCCATGCAGGAGTGACCCGGGCGTGACGAGGGCGTGGAGAGTTCCGCTTAGCGTCTCTTCTCCGCCACACGCAAGACTTCGGCGGGAAGATCCTTGGTGGCCCACTAGACTGGCCGGTTGTGTTGGCGCTGGACCGGAACAACCTGGGCAAACCCGGGCTCCACCGGCGACCCGGACGTTTCCGGGAACGAAACGTGAGGGCCGATGGCAGCAACACCTGAGCGCGGTGATTCGACCCTGCTCGACGACGGGGACGTGTACGAGGAGTCCGGCAAGTCCGCCCTGTTCTCCGCGGGGCCGGCCGCCCCGACCCGTACCCTCGTCGACATCTTCGAGGCCTCCGTACGGGAGCACCCCGACGAGCTCGCCCTGGACGACGGCACCGACCGGCTGACCTACCGGGCGCTGGCCGCGGAGGTCGAACGCCGCAGGCGGGTGCTGGGGGCCGCCGGGGTGGGCCTGGGCGACCGGGTCGGCGTACGCGTTCCGTCCGGGACCAACGAGCTGTACGTCGCCATCCTCGCGGTGCTCGCCGCGGGCGCCGCCTATGTGCCCGTGGACGCCGAGGACCCGGACGAGCGGGCCGAGCTGGTCTTCGGCGAAGCCGGGGTACGGGCCGTGCTGGGCGCCGGTCAGCGCGTCGAGGTCACGGGCGCCGCGGAGGTCCCCGTATCCGCCGCCCGGCCCGGCCCCGAGCACGACGCGTGGATCATCTTCACCTCCGGTTCCACCGGCAAGCCCAAGGGCGTCGCCGTCAGCCACCGCAGCGCCGCCGCCTTCGTGGACGCCGAGGCCGCCCTGTTTCTCACCGAGGAGCCCATTGGCCCCGGCGACCGGGTGATGGCCGGGCTGTCCGTGGCCTTCGACGCCTCCTGCGAGGAGATGTGGCTGGCCTGGCGCTACGGCGCCTGCCTCGTGCCCGTCCCCCGCTCCCAGGTGCGCAGCGGCGCCGACCTCGGCCCGTGGCTGGCGGAGCAGGAGATCAGCGTGGTCTCCACGGTCCCGACCCTGGCCGCCCTGTGGGAGTCCGATGACCTGGGCGAGGTCCGGCTGCTGATCTTCGGCGGCGAGGCCTGCCCGCCCGAGCTGACCCAGCGCCTGGTCACCGAAGGCCGCGAGGTCTGGAACACGTACGGCCCCACCGAGGCCACCGTCGTCGCCTGCGCCTCGCTGCTGACCGGCGAGGAGCCGATCCGGATCGGGCTCCCCCTCAACGGCTGGGAGCTGGCCGTCGTGGACGAGTCCGGCGATCCCGTGCCCATGGGCGGCAGCGGCCAGCTGGTCATCGGCGGGGTCGGCCTGGCCCGCTACCTCGATCCCGAGAAGGACGCCGAGAAGTACGCCCCGCTGGAATCCCTCGGCTGGCAGCGCGCCTACCGCAGCGGCGACCTGGTCCGCGCCGAACCGGAGGGGCTGGTCTTCCTCGGCCGCGGCGACGAGCAGATCAAGCTCGGAGGCCGCCGGATCGAGCTGGGCGAGGTGGACGCCGCGCTCCAGGCCCTGCCCGGGGTGGCCGGCGCGGCCGCCGCCGTCCGAACGGCCCGCAGCGGCAACCAGCTGCTCGTCGGCTACCTGGTCACCCAGGAGGGCTGGGACCACAAGGCTGCGGTGGAGCGGCTGCGCGCCGAGCTCCCCGCGGCCCTCGTGCCGCTGCTCGCGCCGGTCGCCGAACTGCCTACCCGCACCTCCGGCAAGGTCGACCGGGGCGCACTGCCCTGGCCGCTGCCCGACCTGGAGACCAGCGGTCCCTCCGAGCAGCTCTACGGGACCGAGGCCTGGCTCGCCGAGCAGTGGAGCGAGACCCTCGGGGTGTCGGTGTCGGGCGCGGCCGACGACTTCTTCGCGATCGGCGGCAGCAGTCTCGCCGCGGCCCAGCTCACCACCCGGCTGCGCACCCGCTACCCGAGCGCGGCCGTGCTCGACATCTACCAGCAGCCCACCCTGCGCAAGCTGGCCCGGCACCTGGAGAAGTCGGCGCAGGACGACGGCACGGCCCGCGAGGTCGCGCCCGTTCCGCTCCGGGCCCAGGTGGTGCAGTCGCTCCTGCTGCTCCCGCTGTACACACTGGTCGGTCTGCGCTGGTCGGTGGCGCTGCTGACGCTGGGCAACGTACTGCACTGGTTCGGGCCCTACCCGTGGGCGCCGACCGCCTCGTGGTGGCTCGTCGCCGCCGGGGCGGCTCTGCTCTTCAGCCCGCCGGGGCGGCTCGCCATCGCGGCCGGCGGTGCGCGGCTGCTGCTGCGCGGGGTGAAGGCCGGACGCCATCCCCGCGGCGGGAGCGTGCACCTGCGGCTGTGGACGGCCGAACGGCTGGCCGAGTACTCGGGTGCGACCTCGCTCACCGGTTCCTGGCTGGAACGTTACGCCCGCGCTCTGGGTGCCAAGGTCGGCCCCGAGGTGGACCTGCACGCGCTGCCCCCGGTGACGGGCATGCTCAAGCTCGGCCGCGGCTGCGCCGTGGAGTCCGAGGTGGACCTCAGCGGGCACTGGCTGGACGGGGACCGCCTCGTCATCGGCCCGGTCAAGGTCGGCGCGGGCGCCGTGGTCGGCACCCGCAGCCTGCTCTTCCCCGGTGCCCGGGTGGGCAAGCGGGCGGAGGTGGCTCCCGGTTCCGCGGTGAGCGGGCAGATTCCGACCGGCCAGCGCTGGGCCGGAGCGCCCGCCGTCAAGCTGGGCAAGGCCAAGCGGAACTGGCCGGGGCACCGGCCGCCGCGCTCGCTCGCCTGGCGCGCCGTGTACGGGGCCACGGGCCTGTGCCTGACGGCCCTGCCGGTGCTCGCCGCCGTGCCCGCCCTGCTCGTGGTGAGCCTGTTCGTGCCCGCCGACGCGGGCCTGGCCGAGGCGCTGCGCGGAGCCCTGCTCGCCGTAGTGCCCGGAGCCCTCGCCTACGGATTCGCGTACGCGCTGCCGCTGCTGGTCTGCGTACGCCTGCTGAGCCTCGGACTGCGGACGGGGGTCCACCCGACGCACGGCCGGATCGGCTGGCAGGCCTGGACGGTCACCCAGCTGATGGACCTGGCGCGGGAGACCCTCTTCCCGCTGTATGCCGGGCTGATCACCCCGGTGTGGCTGCGGCTGCTCGGCATGAAGATCGGCCGGGGCGCGGAGGTGTCCACCGTGCTGGCGCTGCCGAGCCTCACCACGGTCGGCGAGGGCGCGTTCCTCGCCGACGACACCCTGACCGCCCCCTACGAACTGGGCGGCGGCTGGATGCGGATCGGACACTCCGAGATCGGCCGCCGGGCGTTCCTCGGCAACTCCGGCATGACCGCGCCGGGCCGCAGCGTGCCCGACGGGGGGCTGGTGGGCGTCCTGTCCGCCACTCCGAAGAAGGCCAAGAAGGGCAGCTCGTACCTGGGTCTGCCGCCGGTGAAGCTGCCGCGCTCGACCGCGAAGGCCGACCAGAGCCGCACCTACGACCCGCCCGCGCACCTGCTGTGGGCGCGCGGTCTGGTGGAGGTGTGCCGGCTCGTCCCGGTCTTCTGCTCGGCGACGCTGGCCGTACTGACCGTGGCGGCGCTCTGCGCACTGAGCACGCGCAGCGCCCTGGGGGTCTGGGGAACCGCGCTGCTGTCGGGTGCGGTCCTGCTCGTCGCCGGTGCGGCCGCGTGCCTCGTCTCGGTGGCCGCGAAGTGGCTGCTGGTGGGCCGGCACCGGGCGGGCGAGCACCCGCTGTGGAGCGGGTTCGTGTGGCGCAACGAGCTGGCCGACACCTTCGTCGAGGTGCTGGCCGTGCCGTGGCTGGCGGGTTCGGTGCCCGGTACGCCGCTGATGGTGTGGTGGCTGCGCGGGCTCGGCGCCCGGATCGGCCGGGGCGTGTGGTGCGAGAGCTACTGGCTGCCCGAGACCGACCTGGTCACGCTGGGCGACGCGGTCAGCGTGAACCGCGGCTGCGTGTTGCAGACACACCTCTTCCACGACCGGATCTTGAGGACGGATACTGTGGTCCTCCGTGAGGGCTCCACCCTGGGGCCGGGCGGAATCGTCCTGCCCGGAAGCTCGGTCGGGGCCCACAGCACACTGGGTCCCGCCTCTCTCGTGATGGCCGGGGAATCCGTCCCCGCCGACACCCGCTGGCTGGGCAACCCGATCGAGGCGTGGCGGACCTGAGAAGGCCCGCGCACGGTGCAGGACCCGAGTACGGCGCAGGGAGCGGAAGCGGTAATGAACGGCCAGAGCACAGCGGCATCGGACCCGTACTTCCCCGCCAACGGTGACCCCCGTTACCGCGTGCACCGGTACGAACTCGCTCTGGAATACCGTCCCGGCCCCAACCGGCTGGCCGGGACGGCCCGGCTCAGCGCCATCGCCGGGCGGGCTGCGCTCGCCGAGTTCCACCTGAACCTGGCCGAGTTCAAAATAGGCCGTGTCATGGTGGACGGCCGGCGTCCGCACTTCACCCACCGCGGCGGAAAGCTCCGCATCCGGCCGGCCAAGCCGCTGGCCGCGGGAGCCGCCTTCACGGTGGAGGTGCACTGGGTGGGCAATCCCAAGCCGGTCACCAGTCCCTGGGGCGGTCTGGGCTGGGAGGAGCTGACCGACGGCGCTCTGGTGGCCAGCCAGCCGGTCGGCGCGCCCTCCTGGTACCCGTGCAACGACCGGCCCGCCGACAAGGCCTCGTACCAGATCTCGGTGAACACCCCGTCCGCCTACACGGTGGTGGCGGGCGGCCGGCTGCTCACCCGGACGACCAGGGCCTCCACGACCACCTGGGTGTACGAGCAGCCCGCGCCCACCTCCAGCTATCTGGTCGGCCTGTCGATCGGCATGTACCAGACGGTGCTGCTCGGCGACCCGGGACTGGGCGGGGTGACGCAGAGCGCCCACGTGCCGGCGCACCTGCTGCCCCGGTTCTCCCGGGACTTCGCGCGGCAGCCCGCCATGATGAAGCTCTTCGAGGAGCTCTTCGGGCCCTATCCGTTCGGCGAGTACGCGGTGGTCGTCGCCGACGAGGAACTGGACGTCCCGGTGGAGGCCCAGGGGCTCTCCCTGTTCGGCACCAACCACGTGGACGGCGTACGCGGCTCGGAGCGGCTCATCGCCCACGAGCTCGCGCACCAGTGGTTCGGCAACAGCGTGACCATCGCCGACTGGCGGCACATCTGGCTGAACGAGGGTTTCGCGAAGTACGCCGAATGGCTCTGGTCGGAGCGTTCCGGCGGCCGCCGCGCACACGAGCTGGCACTCGCCGCCCACCGGCTGCTGGCCTCGCAGGCGCAGGACCTCGTACTGGCCGACCCGGGCCGCAAGCTCATGTTCGACGACCGCCTGTACCAGCGCGGCGGGCTGGCCGTGCACGCGGTCCGCTGCGCCCTGGGCGACGAGGCGTTCTTCCGGATGCTGCGCGACTGGGCCACCTCGCACCGCCACGGGGTGGTGAGCACCGTGGCCTTCACCGCCCACGTGGCCCGGTACGCGTCCGAGCCGGTGGACGGCCTGCTCTCGGCCTGGCTGTACGAGCCGGCCCTCCCCCCGCTGCCCTCCCCGCCCGCCCGGCTCTCGGTCCCGGCGAAGCCCGGCTACCCGCCCACGAACGGCGAACCCGCGGCCCGGGGGCGCAGCTAGGCGGTCTCTTCCGGATCCTGCCGCGGCGGGACCGTCCGGCCGAGGTGGGCGGCGAGCCGGTCGAGGGCCGGGGCGTCGTCCCCTACGGGCTGCGGGTCGGCGAACCGTCCCGTACGGGACTGGGTGGCGAGCTGGACCCGGGCGAACTCCAGGCTCCGCTCGGCGAGGTCCGAGGGCAGTCCGGCCGGGATGCCGGTGGCCCGGGCGAGGTCCCATCCGTGCGCGAGGAGATCGTAGAGACGGATCTGCAGGCGCTCGGCGCCCGTGGCGCTCCCCATGGGGCTGCGATGGTTCTGCTCGAGGACTCCGGGAGCGGAGAAGGCGGCCAGCAGCGCGGCGCTGGAGGACCGGTAGGCACCGGCGGGATCGTCACCGAGGGGGTCCGCTCCGCGCTCGGGCATCGGGCCGCCCCCGATCATGGCCGCGAACACCAGATCCATGCCGACCAGGTGGGTGACCACCCCGCGCACGTCCCATTGCGTGCACGGCGTCGGCTCCTTCCACTGCTCCGGGCGGATCGAGGCGATCAGGTCGGCGACGGCTGCGGTCGCACGGGCGAGGTCTTCGACGGAAGGAGTAGTCATCGGGGCGAGATTAGGGCCGCACGCGCCGGGCCGACCACCGGTTTTCCCACGCGCCGGGCCCCCGTCCCTGGGAGGGACGGGGGCCCGGCGCATCGGCCCGCGGTGTGCTGCGGGCCGTACGGTGGCTAGCGGCCGCCGTGGCGGGTGCCCTGCTTGTGGCCCTTGTCGTGGCCCTTGGCCTTGCCCCAGCTGCTGCTGTCGAGGATGCGGCCGTGGTCGTTGCGCAGGGTGGCGGAGTCGCGCTGGTCCCAGACCTGGTTCGCCCGGCCCTGATACACGTCGTGGAGGGTGTCCTTGCCCTTGCCCGTGTGAACCTTGACGCTGGAGTGCCCGTCGAGCATCAGGCTGCGGAACCGGTAGCGGTTGCCCTGCTGGTCGGTGAGGGTGTAGCCGCGCAGGTCGACGGTCTTCTTACCGGTGTTCTTCACCTCGACCCACTCGCCGTTCAGGCTTCGGTTGGAGCGGTCGTCGCGGCCGGGGCTGTCGTACTGCACCTTGCTGATCATGATCGTGGAGTGCTTGCCCGTCGTGCCGTGGCCATGGCCGTGGCCGTGCGTGGCGGCGGCGGCCGGCAGGGCGGCGGAGCCCAGGACCGCGGCGGTGGCCACGGCGGTGGCGAGGACGCGACGAGTGGTGCGAGAAGCAGACATGGAGATGTCACCTCAGGGACGTGCGGTTACCCGACTTGCTGCCGGGAACCCACACTCTGGCCCGCCCGCACGGCGTTTTCCAGCAAAACGCCCAAGATTACCAAACGCGGACAAAGCGTCAATATCCTATGATTAACCCCTGGTCCACGCGGTGCGCGGGGCCAACCGGGCGACTCGGAGGCGGTATAACCGTACGGAACGGGGCCGCACTTGAAGGAGGGCCGCGCGCATCATGACCACACCCGGGGTGACGCTCCTCACCCAAGGGGCCTATCCGCACTCCCTCGGGGAACTCGCTCTTCTCTCCGACCAGTTGGTCTGCGGCATGCCCGACATCGAGTTCCGGATCCTCTCCGTGGCCGCGGACGCGCACGAAGCACTGATGTGGGAGTTGCCGCCGAACGTCACGCGCGTCACGGTCGTCCCCACCAGCAGCGCACCTCCGGCCCGGCACTCGCCACGCGGCAGGCGACTGAGCGAACTCCTGTCCCGCTACGAGGACTTCCTGCTGTCCCTGCTGCACATCACCCCACCCGAGCACTTCGCCCACGGCCTCTACGCCCTCACCGAGTACGCCCGGTCCGGCGAACTCTCGCCTGCCCTGCGGACCCGGTCGGCGGCCCGAATCCTGGCCTCGGCATGGCAACGCACCCCCATGGCCGACTCGTTCACCGGGTCGATCCTCAACGGTGCGAGGGATGCGACCGAGTTGCTCGAACGCACCCTGCGCCCCCTCGCCGCGCCCGCGCCCCGGGACGGCATCTCCCACGCCGTCGGCGGCGGACCGGCGGCCCTGCCCGGCCTTGCGGCCCGTCACTTCGAGAACGTGCCCCTGCTCCTCACCGAGTACGGCGGGCATCTCGGCGAGAGCCACCTGGGCCACCGGGCCGCGCGCTACGAGTGGCCCGTGAAGGCCCTGCTGCTCGGGTTCCGCCGGCTGCTGGCCCGGGAGGCGTACGCGAAGGCCGACGTCATCACTCGCGGCGGTCACTACGAGCGGAGCCCGGGAGAGCACGGCCGCACCGTCACCGGCCGCGTGCGCACCATCTACAACGGCATCGATCCGGCCGCCTTCCCCGCATACGTGCCGGAGCCGCGGGTCCCGACCCTCGTCTGGGCCGGACGCATCGACCCGCTGCGGGACCTGGACACCCTGATCCGCTCCTTCGCCCTCGTACGCTCCGAGTTGCCGCAGGCGCGGTTGCGGCTCTTCGGCGCTGTACCGACCGGAGGCGAGCGGTACCACGACCAGTGCCGGGCGCTCGCCGACGGACTGGGCCTGACCGATGCGGTCACCTTCGACGGCAGGGTGGCGGACATCCGGACGGTCTACGCCGCCGGCAGCGTCGTCCTGAACAGCGCCGGCGAGGGAACCCCGTCCCGGCTCATCGAGGCCATGGCCTACGGCCGACCCACCATCTCGACGGCCGTCGGCGGCGTACGGGAGGTCCTCGGCGACGCCGGGCTCGTCGTACCGCCACATGACCCCGAGGCCATGGCGAGCGCCGCACTGGGACTGCTGCGCGATCCCACCCGGCGCGCAGCCCTCGGCCGGGCCGCGCGGCTGCGGGTGATCGAGCGGTTCACGCTGGAGCGCACCGTCGAATCGTTCCGGGGCATCTATCTCTCGCTGGCCCGGACCCGGCAAGACCCCGAAGGTACCGCCTAGGCGGGCACCAGCGGGCCCTGTTCCACCGGCAGTTCGACCTCTTCTCCCCTGACGCGGTACAGCCCCGATTCCAGCGGGTCCGAGTGCTGGGCCACGGTCGCGTGAAGGCGTGGACCGGGCCAGCGGGTGGCGTCGGACCACAGGACGCCGGCCAGGTTCCGCAGCATCAGGCCTTCGGCACCGGACAGGTCCGCGCCACGCAGATCGCAATCGCTCAGATCGGCGTCGGTCAGCACGGCCCCGCGCAGGTCCGCGCCTTCCAGGGTGGCGCTGCGCAGGACCGCGCCGGTCAGACCGGCGCCGGTCAGGGTGGCCCCGGTCAGGTCCGCGCCGCGCAGGTCGGTATGGCTCAAGTCCGCGTCGCTCACATCGGCACGGCGCAGGTCCACGCCGATCAGATCGCTGTAGTGCAGCGTGGCACCGGACAGGTCGGCGCCGCTCAGATCGGCGCTGCGCAGGTCCGCGCCGTTCAGGATGGCGTGGTTCAGGTCCGCGCCGGAGAGACGGGCGCCCAACAGGGTGGTCCCGGTCAGGTCCGAGCGGCCCAGCCGGGCGCCCCTCAGATCGGCGCCGGACAGGTCCCTGTCGGCCAGGTCGGCTCCGCGCAGGGTGCCTTCGGACGCTCCTCGCCCTTCCCGGAGGAAGACTGGGTTCGTGCGGTTCACCGTCGACCACAGCCTGGCGCCCGCGGTGGTCGGCTCAGGGGGCCCGGAGACCGCGAACACCGGGTCGGTCCGGGTGAGGACGGCCCACAACCGGGCCAGGAAGGAATCCGCTCGCATCACGGGCCGTCCCCCCGCACCGGCTGCGGGAGGGCCGACCCGTCCTGGGCGCGGGGCACGGCGAGGGGCTGGCCCTGTTCCGGCGAGTGGCCCGGGATCGCCTGGTTGCGCAGCCTTTCGATGACCCTCGGCGCCGCGATGCCGGCGAGGACCGCCCCGAAGCCGCCCGAGACCTGGCCGGCGGTGCCGAGCACGACGGCGACCCCGATCCCCAGGGCCGTCCGGAGGGCCACCGCCAGGTAGTAGAGGCCCCGCGACGGTCCGCCCCTGATCCTCCAGGGCAACTTCTTCTTCTCCTGCAGGGATTGGACGAGGTCCGCCACCTCGACCAGCAGGGCCCCCAGGGCTCCCCACAGACCGGCCTGCCACCACTCCACCGACGACTCCCCAGCAGGTTGTACGTGGGGCTCATCGTCCCACCTCCGCCCGGGCAGGGGGTCCGCTGTCGCCAGATCTGTGACATCGGGTCCGGCGACGGCGGAGCCGGGCGGTCAGGAGCTGGTGAGGATGACGAGCTGCCGGGTCGCGCGGGTCATCGCGACGTAGCGGTCGACCGCTCCTTCGGTCCCTCCTCCGAACGTCTGCGGGTCGATGAGGACGACCAGGTCGAATTCGAGGCCCTTCGACAACTCCGGTGTCAGTGAACGGACTCGGGGGGTCGACCGGAACGGTTCGGCTCCGCCGTCACGGGTTCCGATGACGCAGGCGGTCCCCTCGGCGTGCTCGGCGAGCCAGCCGTCGAGGATCGCGTCCAGCTCCGCAACGGATCCGTGGACGACGGGAACTCCGCTGCGGCGGATCGAGGTCGGCACGTTGGCGTCGGGGAGCACGGCTCGGATGACCGGCTCCGCTTGCGCCATCACCTCTTCCGGCGTGCGGTAGTTGATGCTCAGGGAGGCCACTTCGATCCGGTCGAGCCCGATCCGCTCCAGCCGTTCCCGCCACGACTCCGTGAACCCGTGCCGGGCCTGGGCGCGGTCCCCGACGATGGTGAAGCTCCGGGACGGGCAGCGCAGCAGCAGCATCTGCCACTGCGCGTCGGTCAGTTCCTGGGCCTCGTCCACGACGATGTGCGCGAACGGGCCTGCGAGCCGGTCCGGCTCGGCGCCGGACGGGGCGGCCGCCTCGTCGATCAGGCTGTCCTGCAGGTCCCGGCCGCGCAGCATCGTCACCGCGCCCTCGCCGTCGTCGTCGGCGTCGAGCAGGTTGTCGATGACGCCTGCCCGGCGTGCGCGCTCGGCGGCGACGGCGGCTTCGTGGCGCCGCTTGCGCCGCGCCGACTCAGGGTCGCCGAGCCGGTGCCGTGCGGCGTCCAGGAGCGGCAGGTCCGACACCGTCCAGGCCTGGGCGTCCTCGCGCTGCAGGGTGCGCACCTCTTCGCGGCTGAGCCAGGGGGCGCACCGGCGCAGGTAGGCAGGGACCGACCACAGGTCTGCCACGAGGTCGGCGGCTTCGAGCATCGGCCAGGCCCGGTTGAGGGTGGTGACCAGGTCCTTGTTCTCCCGCAGCGACCTGCGGAACAGCTGGGGCGGGACCTCGCCGTCGGTCCGCTCCAGCAGGATCGTGACCAGCTCGTCCCAGATCTGTTCGCGCGCCTCGTTGTGCGGGGTGCCCGGTTCGGGCGCTTCGAACGCCTGGGCCCAGTCCTCGGCGCTGAGCGGGATGTCGTCCCAGTGGGTCGACACCGTCATGGCCTCGGTCGGCGGCTCCTCGTACAGACCGACGGCCGCCTCGATCGCCTTCACCAGGTCGGCGGAGGACTTCAACGCGGCCACGTCCGGGTCGGTCTCGACGGCCGCCGTGGCTCCTTCGGCGACGAGGTCCGGCAGGACGCAGGTCTGTACGCCCTCCTCTCCGAGGCTGGGGAGGACGTCGGCGACGTAGGCCAGGTAGGGGCGGTGCGGGCCGACGAACAGCACGCCGCCGCGGCGGTGACCGAGCCTGGGGTCGGAGTAGAGGAGGTAGGCGGAGCGGTGCAGGGCGACGACGGTCTTGCCGGTGCCCGGGCCGCCGTCGACGACGAGGGCGCCACGGGAACCCGCGCGGATGACGGCGTCCTGATCGGCCTGGATGGTGCCGAGGACATCGCGCATGCGGGGCGAGCGGCTGGCGCCCAGGCCCGCGATGAAGGCGGACTGGTCATCGAGCGCGGCGTGCCCTTCGAGCCCCTCGGCTACGAAGACCTCGTCCCAGTAGTCGTTGATCCGGCCGCGGGTCCAGCGGTACCTGCGGCGGCTCACCAGCCCCATGGGGTCGGCGTGGGTCGCGGCGAAGAACGGCTCGGCCGCCGGGGAGCGCCAGTCGATCAGCAGTCGGCGGCCCTGGTCGTCGGTGAGGCCGACGCGTCCGATGTACACGGGCTCGGGGTCGTCCGCGCCGACGATGCGCCCGAGGCACAGGTCCAGCCCGAAGCGGCGCAGGGCGCCGAGGCGACCGGTCAGCCGGTGGATCTCCACGTCCCGGTCCATCGCGCCACGGCCCGCGCCGCCGGGCGCCCTGCGTTCGGCGTCGAGGCGGCCGGACAGTTCGGCGATCGTCTGCGCGAGGGTTTCCGCGATGGCCGCGAAGTGCCGCTCGTCGGCGGAGATCAGCCTCGGGTCGGCCTTGGCCGCGAGGCTCTCGGGAAGATCGAACGCACTGGTGGTCCGGGTCCCGGTCCCGGTCCCGGTTCCGGTCTGGGTCTGGGTCTGGGTCTGGGTCTGGGTGGTCATCTCGCTCAACTCCGAACGCACACGCACTCCGCGAAGCTCTCGTTTCCGCCGGTTCCGGCCTGGGCCTGCGATTGTGCGGGACGAGGGGGCCCTTGCCACAAGCCCCCCTGTGCGCTATAAGTTGAAAGTGGCCAGAGGTGAGCACTCCCTCCGCCCGATCTCGCCCGCTGTGGACGGGCAAACCCCTTACCAGTCACCCGGATGCCGACCGCCTGTGACGACGGTTCGCCGCGGGGGCAGGGATGTCGTGGGATCGATGCGCTTGATCCGACCCGTCCACTGCCCGTGAGGAACCCCCATGACCAGCGCTCCGCCCTCACTCCGCACAGACCCCGGACCGTCCACGAGCCGCGGCGTGTGGACGCCGATGATCCTGGTGATCGCCTGCGCGGCCCAGTTCATGGTGGTCCTGGACGTCTCGATCGTGAACATCGCCCTCCCGGACATGAAGGCCTCCCTCGGCCTGAGTCCGGCCGGGCAGCAGTGGATCGTCAACGCCTACACCCTCGGCTTCGCCGGGCTGCTGCTCCTGGGCGGCCGGGCTGCCGACCTGGTCGGCGCCCGGCGCACCTTCCTCGCGGGTCTCGGCGTCTTCACCGTCGCCTCGCTTGCCTGCGGGCTCGCCACCGGCGGCGCGATGCTGATCGCGGCCCGAGCGGTGCAGGGCATCGGTGGCGCGATCCTGGCCCCCGCCACGCTCACGCTCATCATGGCCACCTTCACCGAACCCCGGGCCCGTACCCGCGCGATGGGGGCCTGGGCCTCGGTCAACGCCGCCGCCGGTGCGGTCGGGGCGATGGCCGGCGGGTTGCTGACCGCGTCCGCCGGCTGGCGCTGGGTCTTCTTCGTCAACGTCCCCATCGGCGTCGCCTTCTTCGCCGCCGCGCTCCTCTACGTACCCGTCGGCCACGGGCACCACGGCGGCCACGGCGGACTGCGCCGCCTGGACCTGCCCGGCGCGCTGACCGTCACCGCCGGTCTGACCGCGCTGGTCTACGGGATCATCTCCACCGCGACCACGCCCTGGACCTCCCCCCACGTCTGGGCCGCCCTCCTCGCGGGCCTGCTGCTCCTGGCGGCCTTCGCCGTCATCGAGTCGCAGGTCGCCGCCCCGCTGGTGCCGCTATCCGTCCTGCGCCGCCCCACCCTCGCCATCTCCAACCTGGTCATGATCGGCCTGGGCTCGGCGATGTTCGCCCTGTGGTTCCTGCTCTCCCTCTACCTGCAGCAAGCCCTCGGCTACAGCGCCCTGGAGACCGGCCTGTGGTTCCTGCCCGGCTGCCTCGGAATCATCGTCGGCACCCGGACCTCCGCCCACCTCATCCACCGCACCGGCCCGCGCCCCCTGCTGGTCACCGGCATGTCGATCAGTACCTTCGGCTTCCTGTGGCTCTCGCGCATCGGCGGGCACGGCCCCTTCGTCACCACGGTGGCCGCACCCTTCGTGCTGTGCACCCTCGGCCTGGGCATGTCCATGCTTCCCGTCACCGCGGCGGCCACCACCGGCATCGACCGTCGCGAAGCGGGCCTGGCCTCGGGGCTGGTCAACACCTCGCGTCAGGTGGGCGGCTCGCTCGGCCTCGCGATCCTCGCGACCATCGCCTCCCACACCGCACGCGACCACACCGGCTCCACCACCCAGGCCCTCACCGCCGGCTACGGCCAGGCCTTCCTCTGCGCCGCCCTCTTCACCGCCTGCGCGGGCCTGGGCTCCCTCTTCCTCCCCGGCCGCCCCGCCGTACCGGCCCCCGGGCTCCCGCCCGGCGGACGCGACTGAACTGCCCGCGGCCCGTATTCGCCCGCCCAGAGCAATGGAGCCCGCGCCCGGATCCGGGCGCGGGCTCCATTGGTCGTCGGCCTACACCGTGGCCAGCTGCGGGATCAGACGCAGCGCGTTCTCGCAGTAGACCCCGCTCAGTTGCTCGGGGGTGAAGGCCCCGTCGGCGTCGAGGGCGGGGATCGCCTGGTCCAGGACCGTGTCCGCGGGAGCGGCGGGCCAGTCGGTGCCGAACAGAACGTGGTCGGCGGGCACATGGGCAAGGAGCGTCGCGGCCGGTTCCATGGGGCCCGCCGTGTCGTAGTAGAAGCGGCCCAGGTGGTCGCGGACGGCGGCGGGATCGACCGGCGGATCGCAGAACCGGCCGAGCGCCTGCATGCGGTTGGCGATGTACGGCAGGAACCCGCCGGCGTGGGGCAGGATCACGGAGAGGTCGGGGAACCGGTCCAGCGTCCTGTTGCTGATCATGTTGACGGCGGCCCGGGTGGTGTCCAGCAGGAAGTCGCACAGGAAGTTCGGAACGCCCGGAACCGTCATCGCCCCGGGCCGGCCGCCCGGCAGATGGTGCGGATGGGTGTCCACCACGGCGGAGAACTCGTTCAGTTCGGCGAAGATCCGGTCGTAGCCGGGATCCCCGAGGTAGACCCCGTCGTAGTTGGCCGTCACGTTCACCCCGACGGCGCCGAGTTGCCCGAGGCCGCGGCGGACCGCCCAGGAGGACGCCTCGGGGTCGTCCAGGAAGAGGGGCACGTAGAACGAGAACCGGGAGGGGTAGGCGCTCACCACCTCCATCATCGAGTGCAGCGTGATGTTGACGGCCTCGCGCAGCTGCGCCGACGAGCGGTAGCGGGCCGGCAGCATGGGTTTGAGCACGGCCGTCGAGATGCCCGCGCGGTCCATGAAGCCGACGGCGGCCTCGGTGTCGAGGTACGCCCATCGGGGCAGCTGCTGGGGCTCGATCAGCCCGTGCTGCTCGGCCCACGCACGCCACTGGGGCGCGCAGAAGTGATGGTGCATGTCGATCTTCGTCCGGGCTCCGTGGGCTCCGGCCGTCTCCGGAGGGGCCGCTCCGAGCCCCGGGCCGGTCGTACTCCCAGAATTGCGCATGCCAAAGAACCGCCCGTCGCTCTCGTCTACTCTGCGGAGGCCACCGGTGCCAGGGCGAATTCCCCGGCCGGCCGCGGCTCCAGGACGATCAGGAGACGTTCCAGACCGCGGAAGGCCGCCACGGGCCCCTTGAGCCAGGTGCCCGCGCCCTGCTCCTCGTCCGCCAGCTCCATCTCCGGGAACTCCCGGAGCAGGCAGGAGAGCGCGATCTCGAGTTCGAGCCGTGCCAGCGGGGCTCCCAGGCAGTAGTGCGTTCCGTGGCCGAAGCCCAGGTGCATTCCCTGGATCCCCTCGCGCGTCACGTCCAGCACGTCCGCGGATTCGAACTTCTCCTCGTCCCGGTTGGCCGAGTTGAGGGCGATCTGGACCAGCGCACCCTTGGGAATCACGGTTCCCCGGATCTCGGCCTCCTCGGCCGCGTACCGGAAGGTGGAGGTCTCCACCGAACCGTCGAACCGTACGAGTTCCTCGACCGCGCCGTGGATCAGCCGGGGTTCCCTGCGGAGCTTCGCCAGCTGGTCCGGATGGAGGATCAGGTCGAGGACGGAGTTTCCGATCTGGTACGCGGTGGTCTTGTGGCCGGCGAAGAACAGGACCCACATCGACGAGACCAGATCCGCGTCGTCGAGGCCCTCCTCCGCCGTGATCAGGTCGCTGAGGAAGCAGTCCGACGGGTTGGCCCGGGTGTGGGAGACGATCTGGCCCAGCCGCTCCTGCAGCCATCCCTCGGCCGCCTTCAGCTCCGCCTTCAGCGCGGGGTTGAACCTCGACCGGGTCACCACCCCGAACTGCTCCAGGATCTCGGGCCGGTCGGCCTCGGCGATCCCCATCAGCTCGCACAGGACCGCGATGGGGAGCGGGAACGCGAAGGCGGACATCAGGTCCACCGTTTCGCTCTTGCGGCATTCCCGCAGGAGTTCCTCGGCGATCTCCGTGATCCGCGGTCGCATGTCCTCCACCCGCCGCGGGGTGAAGGCGCTCCGCAGGACGCGGCGCAGCCGGGTGTGGCGCGGCGGGTCCGAGAACAGCACGTTGTCGTCGAGCGCGTCGAAGAAGCTGCCGAACACGGCGTGGTAGGTGTCGATGGCCCCGCGCATGTTCTTGCTGAAGCGCCGGTCCGACAGGGCGTCCCGGGCGTCGTCGTAGCGGCTGATGAGATAGGTCTCGACCCCGTGCGCAGGCGTCAGCCGGCACACCGGCGCCTGCTCGCGCAGGGCCGCGTAGACGGGGTACGGGCAAGCGCGGAACTCGGGCGCGCCCCTGGACACGGCCGACACGAGCTCATCCAGCGGTTCGTCCCCGGTCGGTGCCGCGTTCTCCTGCGTCATGCTCCGCGTCCTCCGTGACCTCGGTGTTCTGTGCACACACCGGTTCCCCGGGGAGGCCCGTCACGAAACGGTCCTTGGTTCGTTCGAGTCAGACCGCTCCGCCAGATGCGGCGCCGGGAGGTCAGCCGTCCGGACCGGCCGCGTGGCGTGCCCCGGAACCGGGATACATGCTGCTGATAACCAGTCCGCCACCGAGGAGTCCTCGCATGGCCCGCAGTTCCACCCTGACCCTCGCGGCGGCCGCCACCCTCGCACTGGTGGCCACCGCCGCTCCCACCACTGCTTCCGCGTCCACCGCGTCCGCATCCGGCCCGTCCGCGGTCGGTACGTCCGCGGTCGGTACGTCCGCGGTCGGTACGTCCGCGGTCGGTACGTCCGCGGTCGGTACGTCCGCGGTCGGTACCGACACCGGCTGGGCCGGCGCCGAGCGGGCGATCGTCTACCGCGCGACCGCCCCGTACCAGCGGCACGCCAACGCGGTGAAGGCTGGCTACGTCCCGGACAAGTACTGCATCGCGGACCGCGCGGGAACGGGCGCCCTGGGCTACCCGCACTTCCGCCACGCGTACGACAACTCCGTCGACCCGGCGAAGCCCGCCGCGCTGTTCTACGAGGACGACGGGCTCGGCGGCAAACGCCTCGTCGGTGTGCAGTGGGTGGTCTACGACCGCGACCAGGACGTGGCCACGGACGAGGACCGCCCCTCGATGTTCGGCGAGAAGTTCACGGGCCCGCACCGCGGCCACTTCCGCGGCCAGCCCGTGCACTACGCGATGCACATGTGGCTCTGGAAGGAGAACCCCAAGGGGGCCTTCCAGACCTACAACCCGGCCGTGACCTGCCTGCCGGGCACCACCCGCCCCCTGAAGCCCGCACCCCACCCCTAGGAACGGATGCCGGAGCTCCCGGAGAGGCGTGCGGACAGCGCCTGGCCCAGGAGCAGCACGCTCAGGCCGAACATGAGGACGCCCAGCGGGACATGGAACGTCGCTATGCGGGCGACGCCCAACACCACCTGGACCGAGGCCAGTACGAGGAAGCCGGACGAGTACAGGATCGGGCGGGGGGAGCCACCGCCCGGCCGCCAGGCCAGGATCGCGGCGATCACGTACAGCATGGTCGCGCCGTACATGACGCGTGCTCCGATCCCGTGCAGCAGCTCGCCGTGGGAAGAGGACAACAGCAGTCCGGCGGTGGCCGCTTGGAAGAAGACGGCCAGGGTCTGCAGGGCGATCGAGACCTGCAGGAACGTGCGGCCGCGCGGAACTGCCGTCGTCTGGGTGACCATGATGTGGTCCCTTCTTCTGCCTCGCGGCGATGGATCGGTAGTGTCTCGACGGTCCGACGACGCAGCCCCGCGAAATGTGAGGCGGAGCGCCGACGAGAAGAACGAGGGAGCGGCCGTCACCATGAGCACGCCAGCCGAGTCGGGTCACCACCGGTCTGAGCCGGACCTGAGTGCGATCGTCGGCGAGCGGCGTCAGCTGATGAACCTCTCCTACCGGCTGCTGGGTTCGCTGGCCGAGGCCGAGGACGCCGTCCAGGAGACCTACACCCGTTGGTACGCGATGTCGCGGGAGCAGCAGGAGGCCATCGAGTCCCCCGGCGCCTGGCTGACTACGGTGGCCAGCCGCGTCTGCCTGGACCTGCTCGGCTCGGCGCGGGTGCGGCGCGAGCGCTACGTCGGCGAATGGATACCCGAGCCGCTTCCCGACCGTACGGAGTGGATCGGCGGGCCGGCGGACGGCGGCGCGGCCGGGCCGGGCGACCCCGCGGACCGGGTCACGCTGGACGAGTCGGTGAACATGGCCTTCCTCCTCGTACTGGAGGCGATGACCCCCGCCGAACGCGTGGCGTTCGTCCTGCACGACGTCTTCCGGTACCCCTTCGGCGAGGTCGCCGAGATCCTCGGCCGGACGCCGGCCGCCTGCCGCCAGCTGGCCGCCTCGGCCCGGCGGCGCGTCCGGGCCGCGCGGGCTCCGGCGGCTCCGACCGCCGGGCAGGCAGGCCTGGTTCGGAACTTCAAGGAGGCCTGGGAGGCCAAGGACATCAAGGCCCTCGTCGGCCTCCTCGCCCCCGACGCCACGATGATCGCCGACGGCGGCGGACTGGTCGGCGCCGCGCTCCGCCCGGTCGAGGGCAGCGAGCGCATCGCCCAGTACCTGATCCACATCGCGGACAAGGCCCCCGGACTGACGCTCCTGGAGCGCACGGTCAACGGCCAACCCGGCCTGGTCGCCCAGCTCTCGGGCACCACCGTGACCGTGGCGGCCTTCGGCCTCACCGATGGCCTCGTCACCCGTATCTGGGCGGTCCGCAACCCGGAGAAGCTCCGTCCGTGGACCGGGGACGGGACGGGCTGACCGGGCGGCCGGGCGGTGGGCGGCTGGGCGGCTGGGCGCGATCACCGTCCACGTAGCCTGAGGGCGTGCGCGTACTCCTGGTAGAAGACGACGAGCCCGTGGCCGAATCACTGCGTCGCGGGCTGATCCGCTACGGGTACGAGGTGGACTGGGTCAGCACCGGCAGCCGGGCCCTCGCGGCCGCTCCGGCCGACCTCGTCCTGCTCGACCTCGGGCTGCCGGACACCGACGGGCTCGACGTGTGCCGGGAGCTGCGGGCACGCGGTGACGTACCGATCATCGTGATCAGCGCGCGCAGCGACGAGACCGACCGGGTGGTGGGGCTGGAGATCGGCGCGGACGACTACGTCTCCAAGCCCTTCGGGGTGCGCGAGGTCATCGCCCGGATCCGGGCCGTGATGCGGCGCGTGCGGCCGTCGGGCGGCGACCGGGCCGCCGCGGCGAAGCCCGAGCCCGAGGTCCACGGGCGGCTCGCCGTGGACCGGATCGCCTGCCGGGCGTACTTGAACGGGGAGGAGGTCGTGCTCACGCCCAAGGAGTACGACCTGCTCTCCTTCCTCACCGAGGCGCCGGGCGCCCTGATGACGAGGGAACAGATCATGGAAGCGGTCTGGGACGCCAACTGGTTCGGGCCGACGAAAACCCTGGACGTCCACGTCGGCGCCCTGCGCCGCAAGCTGGCCGGAGCGGTCGCGATCGAGACGGTCCGCGGCGTGGGCTTCCGGCTGATCGTGGTCGCCGACCCGGCGCCGGATCCGGGTGCGGGCCCCTCCCCCGCTCCGCGAGGAGACCTCGGTTGATCCGGCAGCTCATCGTCAGCTACGTCCTGCTGGTGGCGGTCGCGCTGGCGGCGTTCACGGTGCCGGTGGCCTTCACCCTCACCGCCCAACTCCGCGAGGACACCGAGGAATCGGTACACCGCGAGGCCGCGACCATGGCCCTGCTGCTGGCCGCCGACGACCTGCCGTCCCACCGGGCGCTGGCCACGCTGGCCGGGGCCTACCGCGACCAGACCCCCGGGGTGGCCGACGTGGTCACCGCCGATCACGGCGCGGTGACCCCGCTGCCGCTGCCCCCGGCGCCGGGGGACCCGGCCTTCGACCGGGCCCTGGAAGGCCGCGCCTCGACGCATTGGGGACCGGCCGAAGCACTCGGCGGGGCGGACGGCCTGGTCACGACGGTCCCCGCGCGGACCTCCGACGGCCGCGTCGTGGGCGCCGTACGCATCAGCTATCCCACGGCCGACCTCAACGCCAGGCTCTGGCGGATCTGGGGCTTCCGGGCCTTCCTCGCCCTGGGCGTCCTCGCGGTCGCGGCCGCCATCGGCGCCATGTTCGCCCGTCGGCTGACCCGTCCGCTGCGCCAACTCAACGACATGGCGACCAAGTTCAGCGACGGCGACCTGACCGCGCGCAGCCCGGTGACCGGGCCGCCCGAGACCCAGACCCTCGCCCAGACCCTGAACACCGGGGCGGAGCGCCTCGACACCCTCCTGCGCGCCCAGCGGATCTTCGTCGCCGACGCCTCCCACCAGCTGCGCACCCCGCTCACCGCGCTGCGGCTGTCCCTGGACAACATCGCCGACGGCACGGACGACGACCTCGTGCGCGAGGACGTGGACCAGGCCATCGGCGAGGTGGCCCGGATGAGCCGCATGGTCAACGGGCTGCTGGTACTGGCGCGCGCCGAGGCCCGGCATTCGGCGGCGGAGCCGGTGGCGGTGGGCGAGCTGGTGGCCGAGCGGCTGGACGTCTGGCGGGCGGTCGGCGACGAGCGGGGCGTACGGTTCGCGGCCCGGCCGGTGGACGAGCGGCTCGGTGTGCTGACCAGTGCGGGCCATCTCGAACAGGTCCTGGACAACGTACTGTCCAACGCGCTGGAGGTGTCCCCGGACGGCGCCGCCGTCACCGTCCGCGTCGTACAGGACGGCGAGTGCGTGGTCCTGACGGTCGCGGACGAAGGTCCGGGGATGTCGGGGGCCGACCAGGCCCGTGCCTTCGACCGCTTCTGGCGCGGTCAGGGCCTGACCGGCCGGGGCGGCAGCGGGCTGGGCCTGGCCATCGTCAAGCAGTTGGTGATGGACGACGGCGGGAGCGTCGCTCTCGCGGACGCTCCCGGCGGCGGCCTGTGCGTGCGGATCAGCTTGCGGCAGGCAGCACCGAGGAGTGGTGGTTGATGATCAGCCACTTGCCGTCGATCTTCTCGTACACGTAGGTGTAACGGGCGTCGACGTCGACCCTCTTGCCGGTCTTGTCCGTCAGGGTGAAGCGGTACAGGCCGGTGTCGATCGCGGTGTTCCGGTCGAGGACCTCGACGATCGTCTCGATCTTCTTCCCGACGGGCTTCTTCGCGAGGAACTCGTCGAAGTAGTCGGCTATCTCGTCGTGGTTGGTACGGATCTTCGGCGAAACGGTGGGCAGCAGCACGGCGTCGGGCGCGTAGAGCGCCGTGACCTTCTTCGAGTCGCCCGTCGCGAGGGCCTTGTTCCACTGGTCGAAGAGCCCGGCGATCTGCTGCTGCGTGGGCTTGCCCGACCGGCTCTGGCCGGGCGGGTTGCCGGGCTGTGCGGAAGCCGTGGTGGCGACGGCCGTGACACCGAGGGCGGCGGCCAGGGCCGCACCGGAAACCAGCGTCGTACGGCGGGACATCGTGCGCTTCATGGGTGAACTCCTGCGTCTTCGGTCGAGGCAGAGCTTGTCGTCCCGGTGGTCCCGATGGACAAGCTCAGCCTCACCAATGGCAGGTAGCGCCAGGACAGCACCGGGCCAGCGGAACGGAAGGTCCCGGCAAAACCGGCGGCTCATCGCGCGGAGGTGTTCACCCGGCTTCGGCCCCGGCGGATGTCGAAGGCGAAGAACCGCCTTACCGCGCCGCCCAGTTCGTCAGGGCCGCAGAATCCCCGGCGGGCCATCTCGGCATCCGGTGTCGTGCCGCGCCCCAGCCAGTGGCGCAGGAAGAGCTTCGCGCACATCACCGGCGGCGGGACCGCGAGCCGCGCGCCGGCCGTCTGCGCGGCCTCGTCGGCCTGTGCCACGAGATCGCACCAGTCCTCCCAGCGCCCGGATGCCCGCAGCCGGGTCAGGACCGCCGGTCTCCAGTCGATCGACTGCCACACGGGCCACACCCGGACCATGAGCAGCCGGGCCCGCTCCTCGCCGGTGAGGTGCTCGCGTTCCGCCTCCGTGAACCAGCGGGCCAGGGAATCCGGCAGCGGGGTGCTCCCGTCCAGCCCCAGTCCGGCCGTCGCGTACGCCTCGGGCGTCATGTCCCGGGCCGCGGCGAGGTCCGTCAGGATCCCGGTCAGGACCTCCTCGTGCAGCGCGGGGTAGTCGGCGTCGAACAGCCGGGCCGCGTCCAGGACGTCGAGGTCCGACATCCACCGGCCGGGGGCGTACTCCCGCCGCGTGCCGCGGACCAGGGACTGGGTACGGCTGATCCCGGTGAAGGGCACGGGGGCGGCGGCAGGGGCGGGCGTCGCGGCGCCCGAGGCGACCACGGCGAGCGCCGCCAGGGCGTCGAGCCGCTTGAGGTCCCAGACGCCGGAGCCGATCATCTCCTCCAGCGTCCACAGTGCCGCGTGGTCCTCTTCCTCCACCGCCCGTTCGAGGTCCTTCCAGCCGCGGTGGGTGAACGGCATGGCCGCGGCCGCCGCCACGATCCGGCGCCCTGACTCGGCCTGGACCAGGTCCAGTTCCTCTCCCTCCGCGCAGCCGTACCGGAGGTTCACCAGCGCCACGGTCTGCGGCGGGTAGCCCGTCTCGGCCGGGCCGTGCAGTACGCCCACCTCGTCGTCCCCGTCGATCTCCCCCGAGGTGTACATCTCGTGGACGGTGCCGATGCCCCGCATGCCGCAGGGCCCCAGCTCCGCGGCGCGCAGCGCGCCCATGCTCGCGGCCCCGACCACGTCCACGCCCTCGGTGAGCAGTTGCAGGATCTCCTTGTGGCCGACGGAGCGCCGCTCGCGGAAGTAGCCGTCGATGATGACGGCCACGTCTCCGGGCCGCCACTGGTCCGCCAGGAGATCGCCCCGGCCGGCGGGGGGCCGGACCTCCGCGTCCGGGAGCACCGCGCGGACATCAGCCGCCGAGAGCGTCGGGCCGACGTAGACGACCACCCTGGACGCACTCACTTGAGAAGTACTCACTACAGCACCTCCGGAGACACGCGGCTGCCCGGTGCGACCACCTTGACGACCGGGACACCGATCTCGTCGCGGGTCAGGTCGACCACGAGGGGCGGGTGGGAGAAGGCCTCGGCAGCCTGCCGCACCACGTACTCGAGATCGCCGATCAGGCCGTCGTGCCGGGGCGGTTCCCGGACCAGGTCCGGGATGTCGGCCGCCGGGGCCGTGTGCGCCCTGTTCAGGCGGTCGGTGTCCGCGGCGGCGAAGTCCTCCTTGAGGTCGTCCCTGGCCCCCGATATGTAGGCGAGCCGGGCCTGGGCCGCTTCGGACACGGCTCGGGTGAGGGCGATCCCGGTGTGGAGATGGCATCCGAAGCCGAACATCGGAGCCGGGTAGTCGTGGCAGGCGACCCAGGCCAGGAAGCACGGAAGGCCGGTGGGTGAGGGGACGAGGCGCACTTCGAGGGTGACCCCGGCCCGCTCGATGAGCGCGCACAGTTCCTCGGCCTCCGCCGACCCCGAGCTGCGCGGGTCGACCCGTACGCCCATCTCGCCCCCCGCCGCGACGGCCGCCGTCATCGCGTCCCGCTCGATGACCTCGCAGAGCGCGTGGAGGGTGGCTTCCACCAGGGTGTTGCCGCCGGCCAGGCCGTTCGTCGACTCGAAGAACACCGGCGGGTTCCAGTCGGTTCTCTCCTCCAGGCTCAGCCGGACCACGTCCACGGGTACGTACGTCCGCGCGCCGTCGACCAGTGAGCGGGCCGCCATCCAGTCCAGGGGCAGGCCGTCGTGCAGCAGGCTCGGTGCAGAGGGCGGCAGGGCGTGGACGTCGTAGCCCAGTTCGCTGCCCAGTTCCGCGCCGATGTCGCGCGGGGCCGCTCTCAGGGCGGGCCGCACCGGTTGCTCCACGTGCCAGGTCTCGACCGATTCCATCACCGCCGACAGCTTCGCCAGCTCGGGCGTCATCCCCTTGCCCTGGGAGACGGCGAGGGTTCTGGAGAGCGGCCGGACGGCCTGGAAGGTCGCGATGCCGATGGTGTCGAGCCGGGTGATGTCGGCGACCCGGGTGACGCCCACCTTCGCCGCCGCCCGGCTCGCCATCTCCCAGGTGGCGGCGGGCAGTCGGGCCCTGTTCGTACCCGGCAGGCGGAATACGGAGAGGTCTCGTGGGGAGGCGAGCCAGGACAGCGCGGATTGTTCGGTCTGCACGGTGAGCGACTCCCTGCGGGTCAGAGGTTGCGGGTGCGCCGCAGCAGCGCGCGGGCGGCGACGGCGTTGGCTACGAGGGCCACGACGGCCAGGACCGTCAGGGACGGCCAGGCCTTGTCCAGGCCGAAGATCGCGGCGTCGCGCATGCCCGTGACCGCGTACGTCACCGGGTTCACGGTGGAGATCCACTGGAGCACGGTGGGCAGTTGCTGGGTCGTGGACAGCGACGGCGCGGCGAAGACCAGGACGGGCACCGAGATGCTGGTGAGCACCATGAAGGTGCGGTAGTCGCTGATGAGGACCGCCGCCGCGAGGTACAGCCCGTTGAAGGCCACCGACGACAGGGTCAGCGCGACCAGCAGCCAGATCCAGTGGGAGGCCTCGAACGGGTAGTCGAAGATGATCGCGGCGACGGCCAGGGCCAGCACGCTCTGCGCCAGCACCAGGGAGACTCCGGCGAGCAGCTTGCCGGCGAGGAAGCGCGAGCGGCGCAGCGGCCAGCTCCAGAGCTGGGTGGACACCCCGCTCATCTCCTCCTGGAACATCGCCATTCCGGTCGTCCCCGATGCACTCACCACGGACATCGACAGGACCATGGGGAGGAGGAACACGGAGAACGGAAGCGATTCGCCGCGGTAGACGATGTTCCCGACGACGTTTCCGAGCGAGGTGTTCACCAGCAGCAGGTACACGAGCATGGGGGTCAGGCCGAGGATGAGGTTGACCCTGTTGCGGGCGAGGAGCGCGTATTCACGGTAGAAGACCGCGGCGAAGTCGGCCGGCTTCCCTTTCCCCACCGGCGCGGTGTTCTTGAAACCCAGGTCGGTCACGGTTTCAGCCCTCATTCCCGGTCATACGGAGGAAGACCTTCTCCAGCGAGTCGGTGACGGTGGAGATCCCCGAAATCGCCACTCCGGAGTCGTGGCAGTGCCGTGAGAGCTGCGGCAGCACGTCCCGTACCTGCGCGTTCTCGATGCGCACTTCGGCGTCCTGCGCCGTCGCCGTGAGTCCGGCCGCGCCCGCCCATTCCCTGACGACCTTGGCCCCGACCGCGTCGTCCACCTTCACCAGCAGATGCGCACCCCCGAACTCCCGCACCAGCTCGCTCGGTTGGGCGAAGCGGACCACCTTGCCCTTGTTGATGACCAGGACGCGCTCGGCGTTGCGCTCCAGCTCCTCGATGATGTGGCTGGTCCAGATCACGGTCATGCCGTTCTCCTCGCGCAGCCACCGCACGAAGCGCTCGATCTCGTGCCGCCCGGCCACGTCCAGGCCGGCCGACGGCTCGTCGAGGATCAGGAGTTCGGGAATGGTCAGCAGGGCCCGTACCAGCTGCAGCCGCTGGCGCTGTCCCCCCGACAGCTGGAAGACCAGCCGCGACAGGGCGTCTTTGAGGCCGAGGTACTCGGCCACCTCCAGCGCCCAGGGGCGGGTCGTGCGCCAGGACAGACCCTTGAAGCGGGTGGCGATGAGCAGGTTGTCCAGGGCGGAGAGCATCTCGTCGTAGGGGGCGGACTGGTGCATCGCGCCGATCCCGGTCTTGGCCGCGACCGGGTCACGGGCCGGGTCGGCTCCGAACACCCGGATCCTCCCGGTCGTGGGAGGGGTGACGCCGCAGATCATCTTCATCAGGGTCGTCTTGCCGGCCCCGTTGGGCCCCAGCAGACCGATGGTCTCGCCTTTGGCGATGTCGAACGAAATACCGTCGACGGCCGGCGTCTCTTTCCCGCGATATCTCTTGGTGAGTTCTTCGGCGTTCACCACACCATCCGCCACGATCTCTCCCTTCCACCCCGCGACTTGATGTTTCTCAGGATCGTCGATCGTGTTGCTGCGGGTGGACGTTACGCCTGTCGGCCCGTGGTGCGACGGGCCCTGCCCAAGCTGCCTTTGAGCTGCCCCTGCTCTGCCGCCCGGCGTGCGAAGCCGTGGCTAACATCGGCTGCATGAGCCGTTCAGAGGATCCGGCGCACCGCGACGTCAAATCCGTTGTGGTTCTTGTGAATTGCGCGGGCGGCCGTGAATTGGAGGTCGTTCGCGACGCGTTGACGGGGCCACTGGAAACACCCACCCTGTTGATCCGTCAGGACGAGATCCCGTCGACGCCCATGGCACTCGACCTGGACACCGGCCTGCTGGACGTCGCCGGGCGACGCGTGCGGCCCGCCGTGGTCTGGGTGCGCCACGGCTCGGCCTGCGCGCTGCTGGCGCAAGCGCGGCCGGCGGGTTCGGTGACCCCGTTGCAGGCGGAGTCCTGGTCCGGGTTCCTGCGTCAGGTGGCGTCGGCCGCGAGCGTCGCACTGCCCGGCGGGAGCCTCGTCGGGCCGGGCCAGCTGGTGGACGCCCGCGGGCTGGGCGTGCGTACGCCCCGGACGGTGCTCACCAACGACGTCCCCGCGGGGGCGCGTCGGGTCGGCGCGCCGGTCCTCGTCGTCAAGACCCCGGACTTCCGGCTGTTCGAGCCGGAGCCGCGGAACTGGCCGGGCTGCCTGCCCGCGGTCGTCGGCTCCGAGCGGGCGGCCCGGATCCCGGCCGGGGGCGTCCCGGCCGCGAGGGTCTCGGCCGACGGGCGTCCGGTCGTCGTCCAGGAGTACGTGGCCCACGCCCGCGAACTGCGCGTCTACCAGGTCGACGGCGGGATCTGCGCCTTCCAGGTGGACAAGCCCGACCCGTCGAGCCCGATGACGGATCCCGACAGCGTCAAGGTGACGCGCGTGGACTGCCCGGGTCCCGTGGCCGAGGCGGTGCGCACCCTGTGCGCCGCGTGGGGGCTGCGCTACGGGGCGTTCGACCTGCTCGTGTCCGACACCGGGGAGCCGGTGTTCCTGGAGGCCAACCCGGACGGGGACTGGCTGTGGTTCGAACGCAAGGCGGGCTGGCACGGCGTCTCCTTCATGGCCGCCGTGATGGTGCGCGAGTTGTTCGTACGGAGTACGTCGTGAGGAGCTCGTGTTGGTGACGTCGATCCGGGGCCCCGAGATGTCCACCCGGGGCCTGATGCTGGTGGCCATGGTGGCGCGGGGACACACGACCGACCGCGTGGCGCGCGCGCTGCGCCTGAGCAGACACACCGTGGGAGAGGAGATCAGCGTCCTGCTCGACCGGTTCAAGTGCAAGAACAGGGCGGAGCTGGTGGCCTACTGCTACGTGCACCGGATCCTGCCGATCGATGTCTGGCCGCCCCCGTGCGGTCCCGTGAATGGGGTGAGTGACGTGTTCGATCCTCTGACCGCTCTGCGTGAAGCGGGGCTCCCCGTCGACCAGTTGAGCACGGCGCAGCGCGAGGTGCTCGCGCACCTCACCGAGGAGGAGGCCGCCGTCATCGTGGCCGTCCAGCACCGGCTGAACCAGGCGGACTCCGGAGCGGACGCGGAGGTGTGGGCCCACGACCTGAAGATGCTCTGACACCGCCGCCGCCCCTCCGGGCGGCGGCCACGGGCCCGAGGGCCCGTCGTCGAAGTGCCGTCTGCCCCTGGAGGAGGACCGCGCGTGAGCCGAAGACTGGTGGTCGTTCTCTTCCTCGACCTCGTCGGATGGACCCGGCTCGCCGAGCGGGTCGATCCGGAGGCCCTGCAGCGGCTCCTCGACCAGTACTACGAGATCTGCTCGGTCGCGGTGGAGGAACACGGCGGGGTCGTGGAGAAGTTCATCGGCGACGCCGTCATGGCGGTCTTCGGCGCGGACACCTCACGGGAGGATGACGCCCTGCGGGCGCTGCGGGCGGCCACCCGCATCCGCGTCGAAGTCCGCGGCCTGCGCACACCGGCCGCGGACGCGGCGCCGGTCGAGGTGCACTGCGGCATCGCCGCCGGCGAGGCCCTGGTGACGCGTTCGGCGCGGGCCGGGATCCGGGTGGTCGGAGACGTGGTCAACCTGGCGGCGCGGCTGCAGTCGCTCGCGGTGGCCGGGGAGATCATCGTCAACGAGACCGTGGCGCACCTGGCCCGTACGCACTACGCCATGACCCCGGTGCCTCCGGTGGCGCTGAAAGGCAAGGCCGAGCCGGTACCCGTGCTCCTGGTGACGGGCACGGCCCGTGCCGCCCGTACCGGCGAGGACTCCCCCATGGTGGACCGCAGCGCCGAACGGCGCCGGCTGCGCCTGATCTACCAGCGGGTGGCCCGCGATCGGCGGCCCGCGATGGTGACCGTGCTCGGGCCGCCGGGCATCGGCAAGACCCGGTTGGTGCGGGAGGCCGTGGACGACCTCGTCGCGTCCGGGGCGGAGCCCATCGCCGTGTTCGCGAGCTGTCCTTCCTACGGTGCGGACGGCGTCTACTCCACGCTCGTGGAGGTGCTGGACGGGCTGACCCGACAGGCGCCCTCCAGCGCGGAGTTGCTGCGGGCCGACAGCCGGATCGCCGCCGTGCTGGACGGACTTCGCGAAGCCTCGCTCCCCCGCGGGGCCGACGCCCTTCCCGGTCCGGGGGTGGAGGAGGTGGCCTGGGCGGCGCGCGAACTGCTCACCGCCGCGGCATCCCGGCCGCTCGTCGTGGTGTGGGACGACCTCGCGTGGGCGGGGCGCTCCCTCCTGCGACTGATCGGCGAACTGGCCGAAGGACTGGGGGACATCCCGCTCCTGACGGTCTGCGTGTCCAGGTCCGAACTGGCGGTGCGGGAAGCGGACCCCTCCCGCCCGGAGGAGCAGGTGATCGACGTCGGGGCGCTGCTCCCGGCCGACAGTGCGCAGCTCGCGCTCTCGCTGGCCGCGCGGAGGGACGCCGGCGAGGTGGAACTGCACGCCCTCGAACTGGTCGACCGGGTCCTGGACTACAGCGCCGGGAACCCGCTGTACATCAGGCTGATGATGGACTGGCTCGGCGGCGGGCGCACCGTCGACCGGGTACCGCCGACCATCACCGCCATGGTGGGCGCCATGATCGATCAACTTCCGCTGCCTGCCCGTCGGTTGCTCGGCGCTGCTTCGGTGATCGGCCCTTCGTTCACCCTGGAGCAGCTCGCGCTGCTCGGCGAGGACCTGCCCGCGGAGGGCGTGGACGCGCTGGTGGCACGGGGGCTGGTCCACGGCACGCCGGAGGAGGGCGGCTACCGCTTCGTGCAGCAGGCGGTGCACGAAGTGGCGTACGGGCGGCTGGAGAAGGAGCAGCGCATCGCCTGGCACCGGCGGCTGGCCGAGCGCGGTTTCGGTCCCGGCTTCCACTTCGAAGCCGCCGCGCGACTCCTGACGGGGCTGCGCCCGGACGACGCGGAGCTGTCGGGGCTGACGCGACGGGCCGCCGAGGCGCTCCTGTCGGAGGGCACCGTGGCGCTGCGGCAGCGCGATGTACCGACGGCGATCGGACTGCTCGAACGGGCCCTCGTACTGGCGCGGAAGGGGTCGGACGCGTGCCGGTCCGTCGCGGCCATCCGGCTCAGCGACGCCCTGATGCTCGCCGGGGACACCGGGCTCGCCCTGGACGTGGTCGCGGACGGATCGCTCGGCGGCGACGGGGTCGGGGGGCCCTGTCTGGTCCAGCGGTACCTGTTGGCGGCGCGGCTGGGCAGGATCACCGCCGCACAGGTCGAGGAGGTGCGCGCGGAACTCACCGGCGGGCACGACCGCTTCGCCTGGTGCCGGTTCGAGCAGCTGCGGATGCTGTTCCACCTGGACCACGGCCGGTTCGGAGCGGCCGAGGAAGCCGCGGAAACCGCGCTCGGGCACGCCCGGGGCATCGGCGATCCGTACGAGGAGGACCGCCTCCTGGTGGCCCTGTGCGAGATCCGGCAGTGGTCCGCGACTCCCGTGGCGGAGAAGCTTTCGGGCTGCGCGGAGCTCCTGGAGCGGTTCGCCGCGGACCGGTTCCTGGCGCTGCCCGCACTGGCCGCCCGGGCCCGCTGCCTGACGCTGACCGGGGACCGTGCCGGGGCCCGCGCGGCGCTGGCCGAGGCCGAATGGGTGGTAGAGCAGCTCCGGCTGGCCCTGGGGGGCGTCCTGGTCGACCAGGTGGCCGGTCTGGCGGCCTCGCTGGAGGGCGAGCACGAGGAGGCCGAGCGGCGCTTCGGCGGCGCGGCGGACGCCCTCGAACGGGCCGGCTACGTACCGACGGCGCTGACCATGCGGGTGCAGGCGGCGCGCGAGTTCGCGCGCCGCGAGGGGACTGGCGGCGCGCGCCGCGACGGGACGGGCGGGGCCGCGGGCCGGATCGCGGCGCTGCTGTCCCAGCGCGACCGGATGGACGTGCGGGGGCGGATCCTGTGCATGTCCGCCTCCGTGCTGATCGCCGCCGGGGAGGGCCGGGCCGATCCGATGCGCGGCGAGGTGGTGGCGCTGCTGGAGAACATCGACGACCCCTGTCTGCGCGGCGAGGTCTGCTTCGACCTGGCCCGCGCCCACCGGCTCCTGGGCGACCCCTCGGGTGCCCGCACCATGGCCGCGCTGGCCGCCGACAACTACGCCGCCGTCGGTGCCACGAAACCTCTGGGGGCGGTGCGGGCATGGATGTGAGCGACACGCCCTGGCGGCGCGAGCGGCTGCCGCACGCCTCCGGGATGCCGGCCTGGAGCATGCCGGCCGACGGCGGCCCCGGCGAGCCCGTGCCCGCGGTGCTGTTCGAGGGGATCGACTCGGAGTGGGCCTGGGGCGGTGCGAGCGGCGAGGGCGTACGCGTCTGCGTGCTCGACAGCGGGGTCGACGCGGCCCATCCGCTGGTCGGGCCGGTCGCGGCGGCCTGGCAGGTGGTGACGGCCGAGGGCCGGGCGCCGCGCGTGGAGGAGTGCGAGCCGCTCGACGGCGCCGGGCACGGAACCGCCTGTGCGGGGATCATCCGCTCCATCGCGCCGGGGGTGTCGCTGAGTTCACTGAAGGTGCTCGGCGACGGGAGGTCCGGCAGCGCCTCCGCGCTGATCGCGGGACTCGCCTTCGCGATCGAGGAGGGGTTCGACGTCATCAGCATGAGCCTGTCGACGAACAGGACCGAATTCCGCGACCGGCTGGGAGAGTTGTGCGACCGCGCCTACTTCCGCCGGACGACGGTGGTGGCCGCCGCGCACAACCTGCCGATCGAGAGCTTCCCGTGGAACTTCGCCTCGGTCGTCTCGGTCGCCAGCCACGCGGAGCCGGACGGCATGCGCTTCTACTACAACGCGGCTCCCCCGGTCGAGTTCCGCGCGCGCGGGGTGCGGGTACCGGTGGCCAGCCCCGGCGGCGGCACCGTGCGTAACACCGGCAACAGTTTCGCGGCCCCGCACATGGCCGGGATCGCGGCGCTCGTCCTGGGCAAGCATCCCTGGCTCACGCCATTCCAGCTCAAGAGCGTCCTGTACCACTGCGCCGCGAACGTAGCACCCCGAGGAGGGGGAAAATGACGTCCTGGTCACCCGAGTTCATGGAGACCGAAAGCCAACTGCTCCAGTCCGTGGTCTCGGTGGCCCGGTACATCTACGGAGCCGCCGCCTCGTCAGTTTTCATGGTGAGTCCCGACACCGGTGAGCTGATCTTCGCAGCGGTCGCGGGCGAGGGCGAACAGGGCCTCGTCGGCAAGCGGTTCGAGCCCGGCACCGGCATCGCCGGCTGGGTGGCGGCCAGCGGCCAGCCCCTGATCACGGACGATGTGGGCGGGACCGACCAGTTCGCCCGCGACGCGGCGGCGTCCACCGGGTACGTTCCCGCGAGCATCATGGCCGCCCCGCTCATCGCGGACGGAGAGTGCATCGGTGTGATCGAGGTACTGGACCGCCACACCCGCGACGCGGGCGCCCCCGGCCGGGAGCTAGACGACATCGAGCTGCTGGGGCTGCTCGCGACCCAGGCCGCGCTCAGCCTCGCCCTGCTGCGGCGCAGCCAACGGGCCGCCACCGCGGTGCCGCGCATGGGCGACCTGCTGGCGCGGCTGTCGCAGCACGCGGTCACGGACGTGTCCGACCCGTTGGCCGTCTCCCTGCTCGGCATCTGTCTGGATCTGCTGGACCGACGTGCGCATTCCGCTTCGAAGCCGGTCTGACGGCCGAAGGAGACGCACCGCAGACGGGTCGGCGACGCGCCGGAGACGCTGGTGGAGACGCCTGTGGAACGGGCCCCTCCTACGCTCCGCCCATGGTTCACAGAGCCGAGGCCGAGGCCCCTTCGTTTCCCGAACTGCTCCGCTTCAAGCGGGTCCAGGCCGGGCTGACCCAGCGGACGCTCGCCGATCTCTCGACGATCAGCCCGCGCACGATCCGCGCCCTGGAGTCGGGTCGGGTGAACGCACGGATGCAGACGGTCCGGCTGCTCGCGGACGCGCTGCGGCTCGGGGGGCTGCCCCGGGAGCTCTTCGTCACCGCGGCCCTGGGCAGCCAGCAGCGGGGGCCCGCCGGGGGCGATCCCGCTCTCGCCGTGCCCCGGTCCGTCAACGCCCTGATCGGGCGGGACACCGAGGTGCGGGCGATGGCGGGCGGGCTGGAGTCGGACCACCGGCGCATGGTCTCGGTGTCCGGGCTTCCCGGGGTGGGGAAGTCGCGGGTGGCCGCGGAGCTGGCGGCGCGGCTGAGTGCGCGCCGGGGGTGGCCGGTGCTGTGGATCGGGTCGGGAGCGGTGGCCGTCGACGGTCCCGGCACGGCTTTCGGCCCGGTGACGGCCTCGCTCCGCCGGCTCGTGGAATCGGGCGCACAGGAGGCTGCCCAGGAGGTCTCCACCGTCTGCCGGCTGATCGGCCGCCGCGAGGTGCTGCTCGTGCTCGACGGGGTCGCCGACGCGCGGTGCGGGGCCGGCGTGGAGGAGCTGCTGACGCACTGTCCGGGGGTCCGCGTGGTCAGCACCTCGCGCGCGCCCTGGCACGTGGCCGGTGTTCAGGGGACGGTGGTCCCGCCGCTGGCCGTGCCGGGGGCCGACTGGGAGGCCACCAGGTCGCTGGAGGCGCTGGCCCAGGTGCCCTCGGTGCGGCTGCTCGTCGACCGGCTGGCTGAGGTCAGGCCGGGGTTCGTCCTCGGCCGGGACGACGCCGAGGCGGTGGTGCGGCTGTGCCGGAGGCTGGACGGGCTGCCCGTGGCCCTGGAGGCGGTGGCCGCGAGGTTCCGGGTGCTCTCGCTGGCGCGGCTGGCGGACGCGCCCGCGCCCGATCTGCTCGATCTGCCGGTCCCGGCGTGGTCGGCGGGTGTTCCCGGGACGGTCGGCTCCATGATCCGCTCCGGGTTCGAGGATCTGGACGCCGCCCGGCGGGCGGTCCTGGAGGAGCTGGTGCGGTTCGAGCGGGCGCCGACGGTCACCGAGGCGGCCGCGGCGCTGGGCCTGCCGCTGACCCGGGTGGTGGACGAGCTGGGCGCGCTGATGGCCTGCGGGCTCGTCCGGGCCTCGCACGAGGAGGCGGAGACGCGCCTGCACCTGCCGAACCTGCTGCGTGCGGCCCTGACGTCGGGATGACGCGGCCGCCCGCGGCGCGGATGGCCCGGGAGTGCGGCGGCTGTCACCCCAGGTGGGCGGCGAGGAACCGCTCGACGGCCGCGTAGTAGGCCTGCCGGTTGGCCGGCCGGGCCAGGCCGTGGCCCTCGTCGGGGAAGAGCAGGTACTCGTACGGGAGCCCCTTGGCCTCCAGGGCCGCGACGAGCTGCTCGGCCTCCTCCCGGGGCACCCGGACGTCGTTGGCACCCTGGACCACGAGGACCGGGATGCGGATGTCCTCGACCCGCGACAGCGGCGACCGCTCCCAGAGCATCTCGCGCTCGGTCTGCGGATCTCCGACCTGGGCGTGCATGAACGCCCGCAGCGGGGTGCGCCGGGGCGCCCCGGCGGCCAGCATCGTCAACAGGTTCGACGGGCCGCAGAGGTCGATCGCGCAGCTGAACACCGACGGCGTGAAGGCCGCGCCGACCAGCGCGGCGTAGCCCCCGTAGGAGCAGCCCATGATCGCGACCCGGGCGGGGTCCACGCTCCCGGCGGCGACGAGGTGGTCCAGCGCGTCGAGCAGGTCGCTGTGCATCGCGGCGCCCCACTGTTTGGCGCCCAGGTTGCGGAAGTCCTTGCCGTAGCCCGTCGAGCCCCGGAAGTTGACCTGTACGCACGCGTAGCCGCGGTTGGCGAGGAGTTGGGCCTCCTCGTCGAAGGCGAAGGTGTGGCGGGCCCACGGCCCGCCGTGGACATTGACCACCGCGGGCAGGGCCTTGCGGTCGGCCCCCGGCGGCCAGGTCACGTAGCCGTGTACGCAGACCCCGTCGCGTGCGGTGAACTCGAAGGGCTCCATCCTGGCCAACCGGTAGCGTTCGAGCTCTGGTTGGTGGCTGAAGAGGTGGCGCAGGGTGCCGTCCGCGCGGTCGTGGACGTAGTAGAGGACCGGGCCGGCCCCGGTGACCACCGAGACCGTCCACAGCCGTCCGGAGCGGTCGGTGCGGTCGACGTAGATCTCGCCGTCGATGTCCAGGAGCGCGAGCGCGCCGCGGATCCGGCCGATGTCCTCGCCGAACTCCCCGTCGAGGAACACCCGTTCGTCGCGGTCCTTGGCGAACAGCACCGCCTGCGGCGTACCGGTCACCGGGTCCGTCTCGACCTGTTTGACGTCGTACACCGGATCCCCGGCGAGCAGGGTCCGCCGTCCGCTCGCCACGTCCACCGCGTGCAGGCGGTTCGCGTTGGCCCCCAGTGAGGTCAGGAGGTAGCAGGTGGCGCCGTCGCGGGCGAAGCCGACGACGCGCGTGCCCATCGCGTCCTCGTAGGGCACCTCCAGCCACGGAGGCGTGCCCTCCCCGTCCGGAGCGTCCGCGGGGTGGAGGCGCAGGGTCATCCCGCCGTCGGGCGTCAGGGCCGTGCCGCCGCGGACCCGCAGGTCGGTGTCGATGATCCAGCTCAGGTACCCGGGGTTCTCGGCGACCTTGGTGAGGGCGCCCGTCGGCAGGTCCAGGCGGTAGACGTCGTGCCGCCCCGGCCGGTCCCTGTCCAGTCCCAGGAGGATGGTGCCGGGGTGCCACCGGTTGTGGGCCAGTACCCGCGCCTGGACCCCGTCGAACGGTGTGGCGCAGCGCTCCTCGCCTGTGAGGAGGTCGACGAGGTAGAGCTTCCAGCTCTCGTCGCCGTTCCCGTCGCGCAGGTAGAACAGGGTGCGGTCGTCGTGGCACAGCCCGTACGTCCGGATGCCGCGCCCGCGGTCGTGCGTCACGGCCCTGGCCTCGTCCGGCCGGTCCACCGGAGCCGTCCACACGTTCAGGACGCCGTCCTCCGGGGCCAGGTAGAGCAGCCGGGTCCCGTCCGGCGAGATCTCGGGAACGAGGTACGAGGGGTTCCCGAACAGCACGGAGTGCGGAATCAGCGGTACGCCGTCAGTGGCCACGGGTCTCCTCCAGGGCGGGGCTCCGGCTCCGGCGCCCCGAGAACCACCACTGGGCGAGTACGGGGAACTGCGCGACCGCCTCGTCGGTGTCGAGCGGCGGCCCCGATCCGGCGGAGGGCGCGGGGTGCGGGGGCGGGTGGGATCCGGACCGCCCGGACCGCCGGGGAAGCAGCGTCTGCGTACGGAAGAGGTCGGTCATCAAGGCCGGGTTGCCGAGCACGGCCCGGGACATGAGGGCCCGTACCAGCTGCCCGGCAGCCCGGGCGGCGTCCCCGGAGGTGTCCCCGGCGCCGTCTTCGGCGCCGTCTTCGGCGGCGGCCTCGCGGTCCTGCTCGGTGGCCATCCGCCACGAGGGCTCCGCCACCTCCGCCAGGGCGGCCTGCAGCGCGGGGAAGGCGGCGGGGACGGCGCCGGTGCGCGCCAGCTCGCGGTCGATGCGCACGGCGCCGAGCAGGGCGACGGACATTCCGTGGGAGTGGACCGGGTTGACGGCGACGAGCGCGTCGCCGAGGGCCAGGAAGCCCTCCGGTCGGGGCCCGCGCTCGAAGTACCTCCGGCGGTTCGCCGTGGCCCGGAACGGGCGTACGGAGCCCAGCGGTTCGGCCTCGGCCAGGAGCTCGGCCACGACCGGTGAGCGCAGCGCACGGATGCAGTCGGTGAAGCCCTGCCCGTCGACCGGCGGCGCCGCGGCGCGCGTGCCGGTCAGGGTGACGGTCCACCGGCCGTCCTCCACGGGGAACAGCGTCGCGCCGTGGCCCGACCGGCCGTTCCCGGGGTGCGGGTCCGGGTGCACCATGACCGCCGGGATCCGGGCGGCGAGGGCGGCGGGGGCCCGGTAGATCCGGGTGGAGTACGCCAGCCCGGGGTCGACCACCTCCTCCTCGACGGCGGGCCCGCCCAGCGCGGCCAGCCAGCGCGGGGCCCGCGAGCGGCGGCCCGTCGCGTCCACCACGAGGTCGGCGCGCAGGGTCTCGGTGGAGCCGTCCTCGCGCGCCAGGAGGACGCCGGTGACGCGCGAGGCGTCCCCGGCCAGCCCCAGGACCCGGGTGCGCTCCCGCACCGTCACCGTGCCGCCGGACAGCGCCCGCTCGCGGATGACGTGGTCCATGAGCCACCGGCTGCACGAGATCAGGTGGGCGCCGGTTTCCTGGCGGCGGAACCAGCCGCCCGCGCTCAGGATCAGGGCCCCGTCCGTCAGGCCGCGCCGGTGCGCCCCGCGGGCCTCCAGCGCCGCCTGCGTGCCGGGGAGGAGGGTCTCCAGGGCCTCGGCTCCGGCGGTCACCAGCACGTGGCTGTGGAACGCCTGGGGCAGTCCCGGCCGCGGCTCCGGACCCTGCGGGTACCGGCCGCCTTCGACCACGGTGACCTCGCCGACGTGCCGGGCGAGCACCGTGGCCGCCAGGACGCCGGCGAAGCCTCCGCCGAGGACGACGGCCTGGGTCACGGGCGGCCGGCCGGCTGGTCCGAGGTCTCCTCGATCAGTTCGGCCTCGACCAGGGAACTGATGAAGGCGTCCACCTCCGCGCGGATGCGCCGGGTCATCACAGGGTTGTGGCCGGCGAACAGCAGCGCCAGCTTCCCGCCGACCTTCTCGCGGTCCTCTTCGCTCTCGACGAGCACCCAGATCTGCGCGGCGGTCGCGTTCAGGGTCCGGAAGTCTCCGGATTCCGTGTGGTAGAGCGAGACCCCGTCCGGGGTCTCCTGCCAGATGACCGCCTCACTGATGTGCAGGGACATCGCCCAGCCTCCTGTTCACCGGCATGATGGGAATGAGTTCGCCGACCTTGATCGCGGGCTGCGGGGTGCGGACGTAGGTCTTCCACTGCTCGTGGACCTCGTGCACCTCGCCGGTCGCGACCATCCGGGGCACCGTCATGTCGAGGTCCCCTGCGGCAAGTTGGGCGCGGGTCACGCCCGTTTCCGTCCACAGCTGCGTCGTCACGCCGTGCCGCAGGATCCGGCACAGGTGCCGGCTGTTGCGCCGCAGGTCCCCGGACTCCGACATGTGCGCGGCCCGGCAGCCGCCGCCGCAGGCCGCCTTGATGTAGCACTTCTCGCAGTCGGCGTGGAACTCCCCGCCGAAGACGGTGCTCCGCCGCATCGAGGTCAGGACCGGGCTGTTGAAGATCTCGGAGAGCGGCTGCTTCCTGATGTTGCCGGCGTGGTCGGCCTTGCTGGTGACGAGCTTGCACGGGTAGATGTCGCCGAGGGAGTTGATGTAGATCTCGTTGCCGCCCATCCCGCAGTTGCCCTTGACCGAGCAGGGGGAGACCGGTCTCGGCCCGTCCGGCCGGAACTTGCCCGCGACCGGTGAGGTCCAGACCAGCTGCTGCACCCGCAGGTGGTCCTGCCATCCGAAGTCGTCCTCGTCGCTCGCGCCCCGGCCCAGGTCGTTGTGGTTCATCAGGCGAACGCTGTGGATCTCGATCCCGTCGAGGAAGGAGGCGAAGCCCTCCAGCTCGTCGACGTTGTCCGAGGTGACGATGTGGTTGATGGCCGGCTTCACGCCCGCTTCGTTGAGCAGTTGGATGGCCCGGCGGGTCCTGGCGAACGAGCCCTTGCCGCGGGTGCGGTCGTGGGTCTCGGCCGTGCCTCCGTCCAGGCTCACCGTGACAGCGTTGAAGAGCTCGGCGAATCGTTTCGCTGTCGCCTCGGTCCGGATCATCGTCGCGTTGGTGATGATGTTCGACTTCAGGCCACTGCTGTTGGCGTGCTCGACGATCCGGAACAGGTCCTTGCGCAGCATCGGCTCACCGCCGGTGAAGACGATGGTCCCCGTGCCGAAGTCGGCGATCTGCGAGACCAGGTCCAGCGATTCCGCCGTGTCGAGCTCGCCCGGCAGGCACTTCTCCGAAGACGCGTAGCAGTAGGGGCACCGGAGGTTGCAGCCGTCGGTGATGGCGTAGTAGGCGAAGCTCAGGGGCGGTTCGGCGAGTTTGACCGTGGGCCGGTTGCCGTTGAAGTAGACGATCCAGTTCAGGATGAGCTTGGCGAGGGCGCGCTCCGTCCCGCTGTCCGGCTCCAGCACCGGCTGCTCCCCGCGCGCCCGGGCGGCGGCCAGGGCCTGGAGGACCAGGAACTCACGTTCCGTCAGAACGCACCGGGCGGCCACCTCCGGATTGACCACGAGGTGGTCCTCGCCGTGCACAAAGTACGTCAGGCCCTGCGGCACATCGAATAACGAAAGGTTCCGGATCAGATTCCCGCGCATCCCGCCTCCTCCCTGGGGTGGCACGGGCGCGGCCCGACGCGAACGGCCGTCGGGCCCCGCCCGTGAACTGTCTTGCTACTGAGCCGCGTTGCCGGATCCGGACCAGACGCCGCAGGCACACAGCATCGCGGCGTCGAAGCCCTCCTTCGTGGCCTCGGGCGAGGACCACTCCTGGGAGTGCGCGGCCACGTCGGGGAGGATCGCCGCGAGGCGGGTCTTGGTGGAGATGAGGACGTGGGTCTCCTCGGCAGTCAAGCTCGAGTAGAACTCTTCGAGCGCGGGCGCCATGGTGCCGCCGATGACGCCGGCGGCACGGAGTGCCTCCAGGGAGTTGAAGGACATGTCTTCCACCTTTCGCAGTTCCGATCGATCGGGGATGCACCGAGACTGCTCGCGGCGGATCGGCGAAACAACCCCACGAATGTGGGTTGTGCGGGAAGGGGCACCGGGACATACGCGCGCGGACGAGCCGTGGTTCGGGGGGGAGTTCAGAGCGGCTTGAACCGGCCACTCGGGGGTGTTGACGGTCTCCATGCCGTGCCTCACGCTCATACCACAGCACTTGTGAAGCTCATGTGAATTGCACGGGGATATCGGCACCGGAGACATCAACGACACACCCAGTCGGCGGGCCAACGACCCGTCGGACGAACCGAGAGGTGCGATGAATCCCACAGGCTCCGGCATCGTGCACATATCGCTGTTGCCAGGCTTTGTCTGCCGCACGGACCAGCGGGTCGCCGATCTCAGCGACATCCAGCAGCGCCTCGTGGCGGCCCTGGTGCTCAGCGACCGCCCGATGGGGCGCGGCGAACTCGCCGCCCGGCTGTGGCCCGACGTCCCACCCGCCCGAGCGGGGGCGCGATTACGCCAAACTTTGTGGCGGTTGAACCAGGCCACGGCCGGAGCCGTGGTGCGGGCCTCGAACACCATGATCACCCTGGCCGACGAGGTGGAGGTGGACTACCGGACGGTGTCCGCTCTGGTCTCCGCCGTATCGCGGGCCGGCGGGGCGGTGCGGGGCGACAGTCCGCCGCACGCGTGGAGTCTGCTCCGCCACCCGCTCCTGTACAGCTGGGACCACGACTGGCTCGTGCCGTTCCAGGAGAAGTGGAAGCTGCAGCGCGTCCAAACGCTGGAGCGGCTTGCCGAAACGTTCCTGCGGCACCGGCAGCACTCCGCGGCACTCGAACTGGCCGACGCGGCGGCCCAGGCCGACCCCCTGCGGGAGGGCCCTCGGCGCATCGCCATCCAGTCGTGCCTCTCCGTCGGCGAGGTGGCCGACGCCCACCGCCGGTACCGCCTCTACCGGGAGCTCCTCGTGTCGGAGCTGGACGTGGCACCGAGCGGCGCCATCCCGCAGCTCCTGAGACAGGACCGCGACCGCCAGCTCGCCCTGACGACGGAGTACTGACCACCGCTCCACCACGGCACCGCTCCACCACGGGATCGCTCCACGGCAGCACCGCTCCGCCCCGCCAGCACGGCACCGGCCCGCCGCCCCGTGCGCGGCGCACCGGCCCCGTCGGCACACCGGCCCCACAGGCGGGCCTTCGCCGGCCGCGGGCTGAGGACCCCCGTACCTCAGCCCGCGGCCGGGAGGGGTGGACTCCCGGCGAACCGTGCCACCCCCCGTCGGGGAGGCGTTTCGCCGTCTCGGGGGCATCGCACCCCCGGGCAACGGCCTTGCCGAGGAGGCCCGGTGCCGCGAAGGCACCGTGACCGCCTCTCCCCCGTGTCCGTCTCGCCCATCAGCTTCGGCATTCAGCCCGCTAGACGTGAACCGTCGAGCAGGTGAGTGCCACTTCATCTAGTGGGCTAGATGGCTGAATGAAGATACGTCGCCGGGCACGGGCCCTGTCAAGGGAACTGCTGGGTAATCATGCGGCGGCGTGGCGTGGGTCACTTTCGCGGACGCCCGCTAGCCGGGTAGACGCAATTCGTTGGACAGTGTGGCGGCATCCATCTAGTTCGGTAGACAATGAGGGTGGTGGTTCAGCAGTGAACTACGAGATCCGGCAGTAGACAGGAGCAGTGACGGTGATGGGTGAGGAAACCCCCACCGGCCGCCGAGACACCATGGGCGACCGCCTCGGCTTCTTGATCGAGACGATCCACCCGGCGGGCCGCGGCCCGTACACGTACCAAGAGATCGCCGACGGCACGAAGAAGCTGACCGGCCCCTCCGTTTCGCACGGCACGGTCCAGACCATCCGGCTGAACAACAACCCGAACCCCGGTATCGACTCGATCCGCGCGATCGCCAACTTCTTCGGCGTCACCGTCGGATACCTCGCCGACGGCGAGAACGCCGAAGCGATCGAGCAGCGGATCGAGGAGCGGATCACGCGGCTGCGCGAGGAGATGGGCAGGGCGGCGGCCGCCGACGAGTTCGCCCAGGTCCTCGAGGACGAGGAGGTCAAGGCCGCGGCCTTCCGCCTCAGCGGGCTGTCCGCCGGGTCCATGCGGTCCGTCACCGGCCTGATCAAGCAGCTCCGGAAGGCCGAAGGGCTGCCGGACGTGAAGCCGCGCCGTCGCCGGCGCAAGGAGACCTGAGGCGCGAATCAGTCACACGGTCTGTACGAACAAGGGTCTTTCGGCCGGTCGGTACGGCCCCTGTCGGCCACACGCGCGCTTCCCGTTACTCTCAAAACCGATCGGGAGTGCGAAGCGGCCGCAAGACACGGCCTGTTGAGCCTCACGCCGGTGGGAGCCCACGCGCGGGAAGGACGGCTATGCGGTGGTGGAAGCGTGCCGATGCGCAGTGCGCCGCCGTCGCGGACCAGCTCGTCATCCCCCAGCCGTTCGACCTCGAGGTCTTCTGCGCGGGCATAGCCGAGCAGCGGGGCCGGCCGCTGATCCTGCTGCCTCTCGACGGTCCGCCCGACCCGGCCCTGCCGTGCGGGATCTGGCTCGGACTGGAGGTCGCCGACCTCGTCTTCTACGACGCCGTCGCGGCCGAGATCCTCAAGGTGCAGATCGTCCTCCACGAGATCTCCCACATGCTGCTCGGCCACGTCGCCCCCGAGCTCGACGTGCCGCAGCAGCCGTCGGAGCTCGAGATCGCCCGTGCCTCCGAGCACTTCCAGCGCCTCCTGACCCGTACCCAGACGGCCGTCTCCGGCCTTGACGGGCCCGAACTCCCGGTGGCTTCGGTGATCCGCGCCGAGGCGGCCCGGATCAGGAGCATGGCCCGCACGAGCGAATCGATCGACGAGGAACTCGGCCTCGACATCGAGCGCCTGGCGCACCTCATGGGGCGGAGCAAGTTCGCCAGCCCGCAGGAGCGACAGGCCGAGACCCTGGCCACGCTCATCCACGAACGCGCCGGCCGCTATACGACGCAGTCGACCTCCAGCGAGGCCGAGGACCGTCTCGCGCGCCTCCATGACGCCCTCGGGCACCCCGTTCGAAACACTTGGTCGTGAAGTGAAACATCTCGAGATCGCCGTCTTGATCATGCTGTGGACGGTGACCGTCTGGCGCCTCCCCTCAGCCGTCCGAACCGCCAAGCAGCGGGCTCTGTGGACGGCGTTCGCCGCCCTGACCCTCTCCATGACCCTCCGCCTCCCCGGCGTGATAATCGGCCTGGACGCCCGGGCGGGGGTCAACAACCTCTCCACCCTCGTCAAACACTGGCTGGGCATGATCGCGGCCGGCGCGGTCGTCGAATTCGTCGTCGCCATCGCCCGGCCGGAGACCGGCCGCCGGCTGCGGGCCCGCCACTACGCGGCCCTGACCGCGATGACGGTCATGGCGGTGCTCTTCGTCTTCCTCGTCCCGCGCCCCCGCGAAGCGACCGACTTCTTCGAGGAGCACGCGGGCCACGGCTGGGCCACCGTCTACTACCTCGTCTTCGTCGTCTACCTCGGCATCGCCATGGCCACCGCCACCTGGCTCTTCTGGGGCAGCGCGCGGCACGCCAGTGCCCGATGGCTCCGGACCGGCGTACGCCTCATGGGCATCGGAACCGCCGTCGGAGTCCTCTACACCCTGGTACGGGCCGGGTACATGACCAGTCGCCTCGCGGGCCTCACCGACGGCAGCAGCGACGTGCCGGTCGACAACGCAACCGATGCCCTGAAGTACGTGGCGATCGGCTTCATCCTCGTCGGAAGCAGCATCCCCGCCTTCGGCGTGGCCTGGCGGACCGTCCAGGACGGCCGTCACCACCGCCGGCTCCAGCCGCTCTGGCAGGACCTCACCGCCGTCACCCCCGACATCGTCCTCAAGGCCGGGCTGCTGCGCGGCCCCCGCCTGCGGCTGTACCGGCGGGTGATCGAGATCCGCGACGCGGCCCTGGCCCTGGACGCCTACGCCGCCGGCGAGATCCGCGAGCGGGCGCGAACCGCCGCGCGGCAGGCGGGATTCGACCCCGATACCAGCCCGGCGGCCGAAGCCCTCTGGATCCGGGCGGCGCGCGAGACCAAGGGGCGCGGCGCCCCGCCCGTCGCGAGCACGCGCAAGCCCGGCACCGACGGGATCGACGACCTCGACTTCACCACCGAGGTGCACAGGCTCATCCAGCTCGCCCGGGTCTACCACTCCCCGCTGGCCGACGACTTCCTCCACTCGACCACGCGGGAGACCACGGCGTGACGACCACCACCACCCTGCCCGGCGAATCCCGGACCGCACGCCTGCTCACCGACGGGCTCGACCCCAAGACCTGGATCATCGCCGACACCCTCCTCATCGGATGGCACACCGGACGCCTCGCCGGGATCGGATGGGGGCTCCTCGGCTGCCTGTTCGCCGCGGTCATTCCGCTGGCCTTCATCAAGCACGGCATCCGCCGGGGCCGATGGACCGACCGGCACGCCGGGCAGCGGCACCAGCGCATCATCGTGCTGGCCTTCGTCATCGGCTCGGTGACCACCGGCATCCTGCTGCTGTGGACCTTCGGCGCCCCGCGGGCCATGATCGCGCTGATCGCGGCCATGCTGGCCACCCTCGCGGCCCTCCTCGCGGTGACCCCGGTCTGGAAGATCAGCGTGCACGCGGCCGTGTCCGGCGGAAGCGTCGCCATGCTCGCCATGACCTACGGGTCCTGGGCGCTCCTGGCCTGTCCGCTGGTCGCGGCCGTCGGCTGGTCCCGGGTGGAGCTGAGGGACCACACCGCCGCCCAGGTCGTCGTGGGCACGGCCGTGGGCACGGCCGTCGCGGCCGCCGCCTTCGGGCTTATTCGCTAGCGAAGCCCGGCCGGCGTCTGCGATCCTCCGCACCGTGAACAGTGATGATCTTGTACTCCGGCGTGCGGAGGACTCCGACGCCATCGAGCTGGCCGACGTATGGCTGCGCTCCTTCTCCGCCGCGCTGCCGAGCGTGCGCCGCGCGCACGACGACGACGCGGTGCGGGACTGGTTCCGCTTCGTGGTCGTGCCCGAGCGCGAGACCTGGGTGGCCCTCGTGCAGGGCGCCGTGGCGGGGCTGTTGGTGCTCGACGGCGGGGATCTGGAGCAGCTCTACCTCGCCCCCTCGTGGCGCGGCCGAGGGCTGGGTGACCGGTTCATCGCCCTGGCCAAGCAACAGCGGCCGAACGGGCTGGAGTTGTGGACCTTCCAGGTCAACGGGGCGGCGCAGCGCTTCTACGAGCGGCACGGCTTCGTCGCGGTCGAGCGGACCGACGGGCTGCGCAACGAGGAGCAGGAGCCGGACATCCGCTACGTCTGGCCGGCTCCGGAGTAGCCCGGGGGCGGGGGGACCGTGCCACTGCGACCACCCCAAGGTCAACTTCTGCGGCGGCAGCGGTACCGTCGACCTGCTCGCGGACATCGCGGGCTGCTTCGTCGAGTGAACCGAGTTCCGAAGGCGGGGGTTTCCCGGACATGGTCCGGGGGACCCCCGCCGGGCTGTCCGGCCGGTTGATCCAGGGGTGGGGAACATGGGAAAGAACGACAACCACGAAGACAGCGGCGGACCGACCGTCTCCGAAGAGGACTGGGCCCGGTTCATGGAGGACGCCGCGTCGGGCGCGGGGGAAGCCCCCAAGGAGCCTTCCGCCCGGGCCCGGATGGTCACCGAGCGGCTGCGCCGCGAGGAGGAGCAGCGTGCCAAGGCGGCGAAGAAGCGCCGGGGCCGCGCCCCGGCCGAGCCGCCCGGCTGGCGGACGGGTCCCGCCTGGCAGGAGATGCAGGGGCGGGGGAAGACCAAGCGGCGGCTCAAGGCCACGGCGGCCATCGTCTTCGTCGCGGCCCTCGCCCTGATAGCCATCCGGCCCGAGCTGGTCATCGACAAGGTGACCGGCAAGGCCGCGCAGGACGCCAAGTCCCGGCAGCCGCTGCCCGCGGAGACCGTGGCGCCGACCAGTGCGCCCTCCGTGGTGTACCCCGACCAGCCGACGCTCCGGGAGCCCTTCAAGGGATCCCCCGCCGTGCAGTGGGCCGACGGGGCGGCCGGGATCGAGGTTCCGGAGGCACAGGCCGTCGGCGCCGTGTCCAAGGACAAGGTCGCCGCCACGCTGGAGAAGGCCAAGCAGTTCCTCGTAGCCGCCAACCTGGACCGCGCGACCCTGTCCGGGGCGCGGCCGACGGCGGCTCTGGCGCTGCTCGATCCGAAGATGGACGAGTACATGGCCGATGTCGAGGAGGGTCTGAGCCACCCGTCGGAGAAGAAGGACCCGCTCACCCTCTTCAGCCGGGTCGACCCCGCCCAGCTGAAGCTCGTGGGTGACGTGGTCAAGGTCCGCGGCCGGATGTGGGCGGAAGCCGGCAGCAAGGCCGGTCAGGTGGAGGTGAAGGCGGACTACACCTTCGTCTACCCGCTCGTGAAGGCGAAGCCGGGTTCGGAGCAGGTCGCACGGACCATCGTGCGGCGCGAGATCACCTTCTCCATCGTCGACCCCCGCAAGTGGGAGACGACCGCCGGCACCCTGTGGGTCGCGGCGACCAACCGGAGCATCGGCAACAGCGCCTGTGAGCTCAACGACGGCTTCTTCCACCCGCGTTTCGACGATGACGCGCCCACCGGGCCCACCCCGTCCGGAACGCCGGTGGACCCGTACGACCGCACGGGAACGCTCGCCGACGGTACGGCGACGGGCTGCGGCGCGCTGTCGCGTTCCTGACCCGGCGGGCAGCACGGAGGCAGCGCGGGGGCCGTCACCGAGTGCGGTGACGGCCCGGCCGTGACATGCCGCTCCTCGGCGTAATGGGGGTGGCGGACCCTTCGGCGGTCGCAGGCTGTCCTCGTTGGCCGCGCCGCGCCCGGCAGCGGAACGAGGAAGAGGGAAGAAACGCGGATGAGCGGCAGCGTGGAACCCGTCCGGCCACGACGCGCCGACCGGGTCCGCGAGATCGTGTCCGCGGAGGGCCCCGCGGCCGCGCGCATCGTGGTCACCGTCGCCGTCGCCTGGCAGGTCGCGCTGTGGCTGGGCGCCGACCAGCCGCCGGTCTACGCGGCGATCGTTCCCCTGGTCGCCCTTCGCAGCGATCCCATGACCGCCGTGGGGGCCTCGCTGCAGCGGGTGCTGGGCGTGGTCGCCGGGGTGCTGCTGGGGATGGCGGTCCTGGCCGTACTGCACCTCTCGACCGCCGCACTGGCCCTGGTGGTGGCCCTGGGCCTGGGCCTGGGCATGGCCCTGCGGGCCGGTGGAGGGCTCAACATCCAGGTGGCGGCCTCCTCCCTGCTGGTCTTCGCGAGCGACTCACCCGACTCCTACGCCTTCCACCGGGTCTGGGAGACCGGGGCCGGGGCGGTGGTCACGGTCCTGCTGGCCCCGCTGCTGTGGCCCGCCGACCCGGTCCGCGTGCTGTCGCGCATCGCCGACGACTGCCGTACGCACCTCGTACACGCCCTCAGGGGCACGGTGGCGGTCCTGGGCACCGATCCGGCCGCCGCGCGCGACAACCTGACGCTCGTGGGCTCCCACACCGAGGCGGTACGGGCCGCGGCCGCCCGGGCCCGGCAGGCCGAGCAGGCCATCCGCTTCAATCCCCTGCACCGGCGCGACCGCGATGCCGTACGGCTGCTGGCCCGGGCCGTCGCCACCGCCGACGCCCTTGCCGTCCACGTGTCGACCCTGGCCCGGGAGGTGGCCGTGTTCACCGGGAGGGAGGACCTCGCCCCCGTCCTGGCCCGCTCCACGGACCGGCTGCCCGTCGTGGTGTCCGCCACCGTGCGGGCCATCGGGCAGACGCTGGGCGGAGCGGACCCCCGGGACGCGGTGACCGGGGCCCGCACCGAGCTGGCCGCCTACGCCCACGAGGATCCCCGGCCCGCGGCCGTGGCCCTGCGGCGTCCGTTCCAGCTGATCCTGGACGACCTGGAGCCGCCGGCCCTGCCGGGTGCCTGACAGCCCTCCGGCTCAGGCACCGCCCAGTGCGTCGCGCTGCATCCGGTGGGCGATGGAGCGGCGTACGGACGCGGACCCGGACGGGGTGGCGCCGCCTTTCGGGGGAAGGTCGAGACCGCGGCCGATCCGGTCGTACGCGGCCTGATGGCCACCGGGCAGTTCTGCCCGGTGCCGCCGCAGGTCCTCTTCGACGAGGCGTCGCAACGCGTCGACGGTCTGCGGTGAGAACCGCTTCTTCCCCCGGGCGAGCGCGCTGACCCAGTCGGTGCAGGCCGCGCTCTCGCGGAAGGTCTCCGAGAGCTCCTCGGCCAGGCCCCACAGCCGTCCTTCGAGCCAGGGGACGTCCGACTGGTCGAGGGAGAGCCCCATCGGAGGCTGCGGGTCCTCGGTCCGGTACTTCGCCATCTGCTTGGACACGGCCGGCTGGCTCATGTCGGTGAGTTGCGCGATGCGCTCCTGGGTCCAGCCGAGATCCGCGAACACCTTGATCATTTCGGCGCGGAGCTTCCGCATCTCCTCGCCCGCGCGGATCACCTCGTTCATTCCGGCGAGCATCCGCCGGGCCTGTTCTTCGGTCAGGGTCCCGGAGATCCGGTGCACGCTCTCTTCGCCAGCCATAACCCCGTTATACACCACGACACCTCCCTGCATAACCTGGTTGTACAACCCGGTTATGCGTGGCAGGATCCAGGCCATGCCCACCTTCTCCGCCCCTGACGGCACCCAGCTCTCGTACCGCGTGACCGGCCACGGCGACCCCGTCGTCTGCATCCCCGGAGGCCCCGCGGACTCCCAGTACCTCGGCGACCTCGGCGGCCTGTCCGCGCACCGCCGGCTGATCGTGCTGGACCTTCGCGGCACCGGCCGGTCCGCGGTTCCCGACGACCCCTCCTCCTACCGCTGCGACCGACTGGTCGACGACGTGGAGGCACTGCGCGAGCACCTCGGCCTCCCCCTGATGGACCTGCTGGGCCACTCCGCCGGTACGAACATCGCGGCGCAGTACGCGGCCCGGTATCCGCAGAGGATCAGCAGGCTCGCCCTGATCGGCCCCGGGGGCCGGGCCGTCGGCGTGACGGTCCCGGCGGAGGCGCGGCGGGAAGCCGCACGGCTCCGGCGCGACGAGCCGTGGTTCCCGACGGCCTTCGCCGCCCTGCAGGCGATCACCGAGGGCACGGGCAGCGACTGGGAAGCGGTCGCACCCTTCTTCTGCGGCCGATGGGACGCCGCGGCACAGCAGCACTTCAAGTCCAGCCAGCCGGAGAATCCACAAGCCGCCGCCCTCTTCGCCGCCGAGGGCGCCTTCACCCCGGAGGCCACCCGAGCGGCGCTCTCCGCCTGCGGGGCCCCCGTCCTGCTGCTCACCGGGGAGTTCGACCTGAACAGCCCGCCGGCGGCGGCGGCCGCGTTCGCGGACGTGTTCCCCGACGCCACCCTCGTGGTGCAACCTGGAGGGGGCCACTACCCGTGGATCGACGATCCCGACCTGTTCGCGGCGACCGCGGCGGCCTTCCTTCGCGACTGAGCGTGTCGGTGCGATCACCCAATAAAAAGTTCGCACTTGCGATGTTTCCCGCCACGGTGGCGGGATTCGATACCCCGACTCGTCCGTTTTGGCACACGGCCACAGGCCCCGCAGGGCAACCCTGCACGGGGTTGCCCCAGTTCGACGGGGAGCAGAGCGGGATCCCGCCTTTCGTGCGACTCTACAAGAGGGGCCAGCTGACCAGGCAATTCCTTTAGCGTTTCGGTGACTTTCCCCGGCGGGTCGGGACGGATGTACTTGCGCTTATCCGGATTAACAGCGCGTGAACGAGACCTTGAAGGGACAGTGGAGGTTTCCTGATGACCATCCAGACTCCCTCCGCCCTCGCCTCGACGTCACCGGAACGCGCTGTCGGCGCCCTGTCGGGCCGATCTCCCGCGAATGCCGCCGACCGGGCCGAGCCCGAGGCGGCACCCACGGATCCCCGCTTGTTGCCCCGAGCGCTCTGCCCCTGCGGGACTCCGCACGGGCAGAGCATTCGGGGAGTCCCCACCGTTTGTTATAGAGGAGAGACCATGACCGCGCACACCCAGGAGAAGAGCATCCAGGAGCTCGAGCGCACCTGGATGGACGAGGCCATCGGCCTTGCCACCACCAGTGTCCTGAACGGTGGCGGTCCGTTCGGCGCACTGATCGCGAAGGACGGCGAAATCGTCGCGATCGGGAACAACAACGTGACGTCGAACCTGGACCCGACGGCGCACGGCGAGGTAACCGCGATCCGCGCCGCCTGTCAGAAGCTGGGCAGCTTCTCGCTCGAAGGCTGCGTCCTGGTCACCTCGTGCGAGCCCTGCCCGATGTGTCTCTCCTCGGCGCTGTGGGCGCGCGTCGACCGGATCATCTTCGCCGCCGACCGCGACGACGCCGCGGTGGCCGGCTTCGACGACCGCAAGTTCTACGACCTCTTCGAGACCCGCCCCTCGGAGCAGTGGCCGGTGAAGATCGAGCGGATCGAGATGCCGAACCGCAACGCGCCGTTCGACGCGTGGGTCGCCAAGACGGACCGCATCGACTACTGACGACCGCTCGTACGAGCGGATGGGGGGCTGCCTCGTGGCAGCCCCCCTTTTTTGTGCCTTCGGGATCCCGGTGCCGAGACCGACACCGGCACCGATGCCGGGATCCCGGTGCCGTACCGACGCCAAAAGGGTGCCCCGCATGCGAGCCAACGCATGCGGGGCACCCTTGTGTGATCCGGGCGGACCGGTCAGCAGTCACCCTCGGCTTCGAAGGTGCGCAGCAGGTCGCCGGCGACGCTCACGGCGATCGTCGCGGGCTCCTTGCCGGTGATGTCGGCCAGCCCGATCGGGGTCTTGATCCGATCGATGGTGGCGTCGTCGTGACCGCCCTCGGTGGACAGGCGCTTACGGAACCTGACCCACTTGGCCGCCGACCCGATCAGCCCGATGGAGCCGAGATGGGTCGTGCGCAGAGCGGCGTCGCACAGGGCGGCGTCCTCGGCGTGGTCATGGGTCATGATCAGGATGTGGGTGCCGCGCGGCAGCTCCTCCAGCACCTCCTCGGGCAGCAGCGGCGTGTGGTGCACGTGCACCTGCGCCACCGCGTCCGAGAGCACATCCAGCCGCTCCTTGGTGAGCATGTCGGCGCGGGTGTCGATCAGGTGGAGATCGAGGTCCTGACGCGCCAGGATGCGCGCCAGTTCCAGACCGACGTGTCCTATGCCGAACACCGCCACGGCCCGTACCACCGGCAGGGGCTCGAGCAGTACCGAGACCGTTCCGCCGCAGCACTGCACGCCGTGCTGGTTGGTCACTTTGTCGTTCAGGGCGAAATCCATCAGTTCCGGCTCGGCCTTGCCCGCTTCGATCATCTCCCGGGCCCGGTCGATCGCGACGGCCTCGACGTTGCCTCCGCCGATCGAGCCCCAGGTCTCGCCCTGCCCCACCACCAGCTTCGCACCGGCGTCGCGCGGGGCATGGCCGCGCACGGTCGCGACGGTCACCAGCACGCCGGACTCCCGACGTGCCCGCAACCGCGCGACCGCGGCGATCCAGGTCATGTCAGACACCGCTCAACGCTGCTGCGTCGGTGCGGACCACACCGTTGTCGGCGTGAGCGTTCTGGTCGGCGGCGCTGCGGCGGACCTCTTCGATCGCCCAGTACACCGCTTCCGGCGTCGCCGGCGCGGCCAGTTCCACGCTGATCCCGCTCGGCCCGAACGCGCCGGCTGCCTGGCGCAGCGCCTCTCGCACCGAGAAGGCCAGCATCAGCGGAGGCTCACCCACGGCCTTGGAGCCGAACACGGCGCCCTCTTCGTGGGCGTTCTGCATCAGCGTGACGTTGAACTCCTCGGGCATCTCCGAGAAGCTCGGGAGCTTGTAGGTGCTCGCCGCCTGCGTCAGCAGTCGACCGCGGTTCGGGCCGTCGGTGGCGTCCCAGCGCATGTCCTCCAGGGTCAGCCAGCCCGCGCCCTGCACGAAGCCGCCCTCGACCTGACCGATGTCGATCATCGGGGAGAGGCTGTCGCCGACGTCGTGGACGATGTCCACCCGGCGGATGCGGTACTTGCCGGTGAAGCCGTCCACTTCCACCTCGGTCGCGGCAGCGCCGTAGGAGAAGTACTTGAACGGGGAGCCGTGGAACGCCTTCGCGTCCCAGTGCAGCCCCTCGGTGCGGTAGAAACCGGCCGCCGAGAGCTGGACGCGCTGGAAGTACGCGGCGCGCACCAGGTCGTCCCAGGCCAGTTCCTTGTCGCTGCCGAGGACCCGTGCGACGCCCTCGACGATGCGCACGTCCGAGGCGTTTCCGCCGAGCAGGGTGCCGGCCACCTGACGCAGCCGCTCAGTGAGCTGCTCACAGGCGTTCTTCACCGCCGCGCCGTTCAGGTCCGCGCCGGAGCTCGCCGCGGTGGCGGAGGTGTTGGGCACCTTGTCCGTCCGCGTCGGGGCGAGGCGCACCTTGTTCAGCGGGATGCCCAGGGCCGTCGCGGCCACCTGCAGCATCTTGGTGTGCAGGCCCTGGCCCATTTCGGTGCCGCCGTGCGTGATCAGGACGGAGCCGTCCTTGTAGATCAGCACGAGGGCGCCGGCCTGGTTGAAGGCCGTGAGGTTGAAGGAGATGCCGAACTTGATCCCGCTGATCGCGAGCGCCCGCTTGGTGTTCGGGTGCGCGGCGTTGAAGGCCGCGATCTCGCGCTTGCGGTCGGCGATGCCGGCGTCGGCGTGGACCTGGTCCCAGATGGCGGAGATCCGCTCGGCCTGGGGGACCGGCTGCCCGTACGGCGTCGACTGGCCCTGGCCGGGCTGGTAGAAGTTGCGTTCCCGCAGCTCGGACGGGTCCAGGTCGAGGAGCGGTGCGCACCGGCCCAGGATGTCCTCGATCACCAGCATGCCCTGCGGACCGCCGAAGCCGCGGAACGCGGTGTTGGAGGTCTTGTTGGTCTTGGCGATGCGGCCGGCGACCCGGGCGTTGGGGATCCAGTAGGTGTTGTCGATGTGGCAGAGCGCACGGGCGACAACCGGCTCGGACAGGTCCAGGCTCCAGCCGCCGTCCCCGGTCAGGGTGGCGTCCAGGGCCTGGATGCGGCCCTCGGCGTCGAAGCCGATCTTCCACGAGGCATGGAAGCCGTGGCGCTTGCCCGACATCGTCAGGTCCTGCGTCCGGTTGAGCCGGACGCGGACGGGCCGGCCGGTCAGCAGGGCACCGAGCGCGGCGACGGCCGCGAACCCGTGCGGCTGCATCTCCTTGCCGCCGAAGCCGCCGCCCATCCGCAGGCACTGCACGGTGACCTCGTGGCTGTGCAGGCCGAGGACGTGCGCGACGATCTCCTGGGTCTCCGAGGGGTGCTGGGTGCTGCTCTGGATGAACAGCTGCCCGTTCTCGTCGAAGAGGGCCAGCGCGGCGTGCGTCTCGAGGTAGAAGTGCTCCTGGTCGGAGAACTGGAACTCGCCGGTGAACACGTGCGCGGAGTCGGCGAAGCCGGCGTCGATGTCGCCGGCCACCATCAGGGGGCGGGCGCCGTGGAAGCTCTCGGCCGCGATCGCCTCCTTCACGGTGATGATGGAGGGCAGCTCTTCGAGCTCCACCTCCACGGCCTCCGCACCGAGGCGGGCCGCTTCCAGGGTCTCACCGAGCACCCAGGCGACCGCGTGACCGTAGAACATCACGTGGTCGGGGAAGAGCGGCTCGTCGTGCTTGATGCCGGCGTCGTTGACGCCGGGCACGTCGGCGCCGGTCAGCACGCGGACCACGCCGGGCACGGCGAGCGCGGGCTCGGTGCGCAGGGCGGTGATCCGGCCGTGGGCCTTCATGACCTGGACCGGGTAGGCGTGCAGCACGTCCTTGGTCCGGTAGACCAGGTCGTCGGTGTACAGCGCGGTGCCGGTGACGTGCAGGGTGGCGCTCTCGTGCGGCATGGAGATGCCGACGACAGGCTTTTCGGGGAGCTCTGACAGATGACTCATGACGACACCGCCTCGGTGGTTTCAGCGTGCAGCTTCAGCAGGCTCTGGCCCAGCATCGCGGAGCGGTAGAGGGCGCTGGCGCGGTGATCGCTCATCGGCGTGCCCTCACCCCGCAGCTCGCGGGCCGCGGCCTCGGCGGTCTCCCGCGTCCACGGCTTGCCCTCCAGGGCGGCCTCGGTGGACAGGGCGCGGATCGGGGTGGCGGCCACGCCGCCCAGACCGATGCGGGCCTTGCGGACGATGCCGTCCTCGATGTCGAGCGCGAAAGCGACCGCGACGCTGGAGATGTCGTCGAAGCGCCGCTTGGCGATCTTGTGGAAGCCGGTGACCGTCGACAGCGGCAGCGGAACGCGCACGGCGCGGATCAGCTCGCCGGGACGGCGCACGCTCTGGCGGTAGCCGGTGAAGTAGTCCGCGAGGGGCACCTCGCGCTCGCCGTCGGCGTCGGCCAGCACCAGCGAGGCCTCGAGCGCCAGCAGCACCGGCGGGCTGTCACCGATGGGAGAGCCGGTACCCAGGTTGCCACCGAGGGTGGCGCTGTTGCGGATGAGCCGGGAGGCGAACTGCGGGAACAGCTCCGCCAGCAGCGGAACGCTGCCGTCGAGGCGGCGCTCGATCTCGGTGAGGGTCTGCGCCGCACCGATCAGGACGTGGTCGGACTCGACGCGCAGCTCACGCAGCTCGGGCAGGCGGTCGACCGCGATCACGTACTTCGCGCGGCGGGAGCGGATGTTCACCTCCACACCCCAGTCGGTGCTGCCGGCGACGATCTGCGCGTCGGGCCGCTCGCGGAGCAGCTGCGCGGCCTCGGCCAGGGTGGCGGGGCGCACGAAGGTGCTGTCGTCCTGCGTGTACTGCGTCTCGGCCGGAGCCGGCGGGGCCTCGTCGCGGCGCTGCGCCAGGACGTCGTCCTCTTCGGGGGAACCGACGGCGTACGCGGCATCGCGGATCGGGCGGTAGCCGGTGCAACGGCACAGGTTTCCGCTCAGCGAGTGCAGGTCGAAGCCGTTCGGACCGTGCTCGGGGTCGGCGTGGTCCGCCGGCTCCTCGTGTGCGCAGCGGTCCGGCCGGTAGTACTCGGAGGCCATGCTGCAGATGAAGCCCGGGGTGCAGTAGCCGCACTGGGAGCCGCCGCGGACGGCCATCTCCTGCTGTACGGGGTGCAGCTCGGTCGGCTTGCCGGTTTCGTCGACGGTGGCGAGGCCTTCGGAGGTGATGACCTCCTGGCCGTCGAGCGAGGCGACCGGGACCAGGCAGGCGTTGACCGCCACCCAGTCGGTCGGCTTGTTCACGCCGGGACGGGCCACCATGATCGAGCAGGCGCCGCACTCACCCTCGGCGCAGCCCTCCTTGGTGCCGGTCAGGCCGCGGTCGCGCAGGAAATCCAGCACCGTGGCGTGGGGGGACGCCGGTGCAATCGGCGTTTCTTTTCCATTGACCGTGATGCGCGCCGCTACCATGGCACGTCCTCATTTCGACGCACAGTGGATCGGACTATCTTAGTAGCCATTTCAGGAGCTTTCTATTTCGGTGACTCAGCTCGAGAACCCGGAGCGCAACAAAACAGGGCGCAACGACGTGCCTAAGCGGTGGTGGAGACGCAAAGATGCCCGGGGCCACAAAAAAGGGCACACCGGGAGGGGGGCTGTTCAGCAGCCGTGTGCGACACGACCCGGAGCCCAGGCGACCTGGTGAGCGAGGCGAAGCAGCTCGGAGATGGTGAACATCCGACTTCGCCTCCTTCAGTTCCACAGGTTGTTGAGCTCGAATTTACGTTGCCGCAGTACATCGGTCAAGCCAATCCTGGGTCGATCCCCTGAAGGCCGACCACTCCGCGCCGTAAGTCTTCGTATGCGCAACCAGTCGCGCCACACCTGCCCCACCACTTGACCCCTTCCGCCCCGGGCCCCGTCGGGCCGCCCGGCGCCGCCTGGCACCGCTCCGGCGCTTCCCGGCCCCGCCCCGGCAGTTTTCAGCCAGGGGGAACCTGCCCTTCCGGGGCTGTGACGGGGGTCACAGGGAACGTTCGGGCCGACGGGTTCCTCTCCTGTGTGACAGCGCCGGCACCTCGGACGGAGGCCCCATGAGAACCACCCGTAGGTCGTGACGATGACAAGACCTTCCACGGCTGCGGAGCCGACGCCCCGCACCGATCCCGCACGCACCGAACCCTCCCGCACCGATCCCGCACGCCTCGGCACCCTGGTCCGCGCCGCTCAGGCCGGTGACGTGATCGCGATGCAGGAGCTACTGGCGATGCCGGCGCCCTACGTCGGACGGCTCGCCGACCCGCCCGCGCCCGGCGATCCGCAGCTGGCCGCCGACATCCGCGACGTACTCGACCGGCTGACCCCGGAGCACCGCGCGGTGCTGACCTTCCTCGGCGGATTCCGCTTCCCCGGCACGCGGCTGCTGCGGCCCGCGTTGCGGCCTCTCGGCGAGCAGTACGGCCGATGGTCCTGCGTCGGCTGCGCGGCCGCCTCGACATCGCCTGAGGGCCCCCTGACGCCTGCCCTGCCCCTCCCCTCCCCTCCCCTCCCCTCCCCTCCCCTCCCCTCCCGCTCATTCCGCGATCCGCGTATGGAGAACCCTGTGAAGCGCTATGCCTTCGCAGCCCTGTGGGCTGCCCTTCTCGTGCAGTTGATCTGGTCCGTCGGACACCGTCCGGACACCTTCGGCATCACGGTGATGGCCGTGCTCGGCGGATTCGCCGCACTGCACGGCCGGTGGCCGTGGCTGGCCGTGCCCGTCCGGTTCCTGATGGCCGCCGACTTCCTCCTGTCGGTCGGCGACCGCTTCGGCGCCTTCGGCCCGCCCGGAACCCCGGGCTCCCCCTGGGGGGACTTCGCGCACTTCGTGGCGTACACCCGGGACGTGAGCTCGTTCCTCCCGACCGGCCTGGCGCCCCTCCTGGCGGTGCTGGCCACCGTCGCCGAGACCGCCCTCGCACTCTCGCTCCTGCTCGGGATACGCCTTCGGTACACCGCACTGGGCTCGGCGGGCCTGCTGTTCGCCTTCGGAGTCTCGATGACCCTCTCGCTGCCCGCTGCCGAGCAGTTCCGGTACGGCGTCTTCCTGCTGTGCGCCGGCATGCTCGCGCTGTCCACCACGGACCGGCACGCGTGGAGCGTCGACGGCCTCGTATCCCGGCGCAGGGCCCGGCGCGGGCTACCGGCGCGCCTGCCGGTCGCCGCCGGGACCGAATGAATCACGTGCCCGATAAATCAGCTGCCCCGGGGAACGCCGCTCCCTAGACTCGCCGTGCGCACTGCCGACAGAGCGGCGCGCGCCTCATGCCGAGCGAAGAGAAGGGGAGCCGCGCCATGTGCACACACCGCACCGCACCCTGGGCTCCCCCGTCCCGGTACGACGTGATCCCGGTGTCTCGCAGCGTGCGGTGCCGGCTGCGCGGCCGTCACCGTATGCCCGTGACCCACTCCTAGGTACTGCTCCTCGGCACTCCTGGCGTCCCGTCCCGTCCCCTCCCGCTTCCCCGTACGCCCCTGCCCTGATCGCTTCCGGGCCGGGCGGCGGCGCTGCGGCTGCCCGGGGACGGACGGGGAAGGGTCCGGGGATCGCGCTGCCCTCTTCTTGCTCTGCATTTCTGTCGAAAGGCCCGGGCCATGCGCGCCAACGGTCGACCCCTCACCACCACCGCCTCCCCCACCGCCGTCCGCAATCTGGGCATCCTCGCCCACGTCGACGCCGGCAAGACCACCATCACCGAACGCGTCCTGTTCGCGACCGGTGCCATCCACAAGCGGGGCGAGGTTCACGACGGAACGACCGTCACCGACTTCGACGCCCAGGAACGCGACCGCGGCATCACCATCTTCGCCGCGGCCGTCAGCTGCACCTGGGGCGGACACCGCGTCAACCTGATCGACACCCCGGGCCACGTCGACTTCTCCGACGAGGTCGAGCGCTCCCTGCGCGTCCTGGACGGGGCGGTCGCGGTGTTCGACGCCGTCGCCGGTGTCGAGCCGCAGAGCGAGACGGTGTGGCGGCAGGCCGACCGGCACGGAGTGCCGCGGATCGCGTTCGTCAACAAGCTGGACCGGGCGGGCGCCGACCTCGACACGGCCGTCGCCTCCCTGCGCGAGCGCCTGGGCGCCGTACCCCTGGTGGTACAGCTGCCCATCGGCGCGCAGGACTCCTTCCGCGGCGTCGTCGACCTGCTGCGGATGCGCTCGCTGCACTGGCACGCCGGCGCCGACACCTACGAGGAGGGGCCCGTGCCCGAGCCGCTGCTCCAGGAGGCGCGGCAGCGGCGCCGTCTCCTCGAGGAGACGGTGGCGGGGCTGCACCCGGAGGCGCTGGAGGAGTTCTGCGCCACCGCGGAGCTGTCGGAGCGGACCCTGGTGCGCGCCCTGCGGGAGCTGACCCTGCGCGGGGAGGGGCTGGTCGTGCTGTGCGGCTCGGCGTACCGCAACCGCGGGATCGAGCCCCTGCTGGACGCCGTCCTGGCGTACCTGCCCTCGCCCGCCGACATGCCGCCCGTACGGGGCACGGCCGACGGCGTGGATCAGGAGCGGTCCCCCGATCCGGCGGAGCCGTTCGCGGCGCTCGCCTTCAAGGTGACGGCGACGGCGACCGGGCGGCTCACCTACCTACGGGTCTACGCGGGCACCCTGCGCAAGGGCGCGACCGTACTGGACGCCGCCACGGGCCGTACGGAGCGGGTGGGGCGGATCCTGCGGGTCCAGGCGGACCGGCACGAGGAACGGGAGGCGGCGGTGGCCGGTGACATCGTCGCCGTGGTCGGGCTGAAGGCGGCCCGGGCGGGCACGACCCTGTGCGCGCCGGGGGCCCCGCTGGTCCTGGAGCCGCCCTCGGTGGCCGATCCGGTGGTGTCCGTGGCGGTCGAGGCGCGTCGCAGCACCGACACCGGCCGGCTTTCGGCGGCCCTGGCGCGGCTGGCCGAGGAGGATCCCTCGCTGGTGGTGCGGTCGGACGCGGAAACCGGCCAGACCGTGCTGTCGGGGTTGGGCGAGCTGCATCTGGAGGTCGCGGTGGAGAAGCTCCGCAGCGGCCACGGGGTGGAGGTCGCTGTCGGCCGGCCGCAGGTCTCGTACCGGGAGACCGTCGTGCGCGGGGTGAGCGGCCTGGTCCACCGGCACGTCAAGCAGGACGGTGGTGCGGGCCAGTTCGCCCATGTCGTCCTCGATGTCGAGCCGCTGGCGGAGGCGACCTTCGAGTTCCGCTCGACGGTCGTCGGCGGCCGCGTTCCGCAGGAGTACGCGCGGGCCGTCGAGGCCGGCTGCCGGGATGCGCTCGCCGAGGGCCCGATCGGCGGGTTCCCGGTGACGGGGCTGCGGGTCACGCTCACCGACGGGGCGACCCACTCCAAGGACTCCTCGGAGATGGCCTTCCGCGCGGCGGGCCGGTTCGGGCTGCGCGAGGCCCTGCGCCGGAGCGCGATGGAGCTCCTGGAACCGCTCGTCGAGGTCACGGTGACGGTTCCGCAGGACGGCGTAGGCGGCGTCCTGGGTGATCTCGCGGCCCGCCGCGGCCGGGTCCAGGGGTCCACGGCCGAGGCCGGGACCGCGGTGATCACGGCGACCGTGCCGCTGGCCGAGCTCTTCGGGTACGCGTCCCGGTTGCGCGGCCGGACCCAGGGCCGGGGCACCTTCACCACCCGGCCGGCCGGTCTCGCGCCGGTCCCGGCCTCGGTCGCTGGAGCCCTGCCGCTCCGGTGACCGCCCGGGGCTCCGCGCGGCGCCCCGGCCTGCCCCGCCCCCGCCCTCGGAGGCGGGGCGGGCCCGGGCGCCCTACCCGGCGGCGCTGCCGCCGGAGGCCGTGGCGGCCGAGGGGGCCCGCCGGGACCGGGCCCGGTCCCGGAACCAGGCCGCTACCCCGACCAGCAGGGCCGCACCCACCCCGTACACCGGCAGCCAGAGGGTGGTCGTGGCCGCCAGGCACTCGGCGACGGCCCTGCCGGCCTGGGCGTCCTGCGCGAAGTCCAGGGCGGCGCCGTCGGCCCCGGCCAGGTCGCCCAGGGCGGCCTTCACCTGGAGGGCCTCGTAGCGGCCCATCAGCTCGCAGGTGTGGCGCGTGCCCGGCATCGGGAACAGCCAGGCCCAGCGCTGCAGGAGCGGCGCGAGGGCGACCGCGACGCACAGGCCGACGACCAGCGCGTACGCGATCAGGCCCCGCATGTACCCCGAGCGGATGTCCGGCGTCCACTGCGCCCGTCGCTGGAAGGCGAGCAGCACCGCGAGGAGCGTCCCCCCGATGAAGGTGGCGAACCACTGCCACGAGCCCTGGGCCAGCGCGAACGTCAATACCGCCGCGAGTCCGATGCCGACGACCCCGGGAGCGGGAAGCTCGTCTCTCGCCGCGACGGCTGGGGGCCCGGGGGTCGCTCGGGGGCCGGGATCGCTCACGGGCCTCTCCTCCAGAGGGGGAAGCACCAGCATCCGCCGCGTCGCACGGCCGCCCCGGGCACCATGCCCTACGGCCCCGGCCCATCCCCCGGATGGCGCGCGGTCCTTAAGCTGGGGTGGTACCGGTAGTGCCTCTTGGAAGGTGGTCCGACCGTGCAGCCGAGCGAGATCACAGAGATCCTGAACCGGCCGATCAGCCGGGAGCTCCTGGCCCGCGACCTGACCCGGCTGGCCTACGTGGCCGAGGACGGCACTCCGCGGGCCGTCCCGATCGCGTTCTTCTGGAACGGCTCGGAGATCGTCATGTGCACTCCGAGGAACGCTCCGAAGCTCCCGGCCCTGCGCGAGAATCCCGCGGTCGCCCTGACCATCGACACCGAGGAGCACCCGCCGAAGATCCTGCTCCTGCGCGGCCGGGCCGAGCTGGTGTTCGCCGAGGGCATTCTGGAGGAGTTCCTGCGGATGAACGGCTCGCACGTGATGACCGCCGAGCAGCGGGTCACGTGGGAGGCCGAGGTCCGCTCGCTCTACGACGGCATGTTCCGGATCGTCGTGACCCCGACGTGGGCGAAGTTGATCGACTTCGAGACGACCCTCCCGACCGCGGTCGAGGAACTGGTGCGGCAGCGGGAGGAACGCAAGGGGCGCCTCGAGCCCTGAGGGACCGGAGGGACCGGAGGGACCCGAGGGACCCGAGGGTCCTGAGGGCGCCTCCGTACGGAGCGCGGGAAGTGGCCCGTTCCGCTGGATCCCGCGCCCCCCACCCCCGTGGGAGGGCTCCGCTCCAGCCGGGACTTCCCGTACTCCGTCCGTGACCCGTTCCGCCGCCCGTACCGTCCGGGAACGATCACCACTCTATGGCCGGAAAGATCGCCGGGACCCTGGCAGCACGCGCCAGCAAGGGGACCGGTCGCGCCACGGGGGACTCTGCGCGCCCCGAAGCCCACGAAGGTGAGGCAGGTCATGCGGGGGTGTAACCGCGGTCGCGGACGTGGTCGCGGGTGAGGTGGGTGAACGCCCGGGCGGCAGCGCTCCGGTAGGCGTTCTCGCGTGCGAGGAGGGCGACGGTTCGGGTGGGCAGGGGCGGTTCCAGGGGGACGGGGGTGAGGTGGGGGTGGTCGTGGGTGATGGCGTCGGGCAGCACGGTCGCGAGGTCCGTGCGCTGGACGATCTCGGTGAGGGTCTGGAGGGAGTTGGCCTCCACTGCGATGCGGGGCCGCACCCCGTGCGCGGCGAAGTAGGCGTCGATATGCCCGCGGGTCGCGAAGTCCCCGCTGAGCAGAGCGAGTTGATGATCAGCCAGGCCTGACACGGGCACGGATGCGGGAACGGGCACGGGTGCCGCGTCCTGCCGGGCGGCGGTGACGAGGCCGAGGGTCTCGGCGTAGAGCGGGGTCGCGGTGATGCCGGGCAGGTGGGGGCCGTGGAAGGCGATGCCCAGGTCGAGTTCGTCGGCGAGGAGCCCGGCTTCGATGCGGTCCTGGGCCATGTCCTTGACCTCCAGGGTGATGCCGGGGTGGCGGGCGTGGAGCTCGGCGGCCAGCGGTCCGACCAGGTAGGCGGTGAACGTCGGTGTCACGGCCAGCCGGAGGTGCCCGCGGGAGAGGTCGGCGACGTCGTGGACGGCCCGTTCGGCTGCGGCGAGGTCACGCAGGGCCCGGCGGGCGTGGTGGACGTAGGTCTCGCCGGCGTCGGTGAGGCGGACGCTGCGGCCGGTGCGGTCCAACAGCTGGACTCCGACGGTGCGTTCCAGCTGCTTGATCTGCTGGGACAGCGTGGGCTGGGAGATGCGCAGGTCTTCGGCGGCGCGGGTGAAGTTGGCGTGTTCGGCGACGGCGAGCAGGTAGCGCAGGTGACGGAGTTCCAGGGCCATGGACTCCACTATAGATGCGATCTATAAGAGGCATGGATATTGCGTCTTGGACACTATAGATGCAGGTCGTGCATGGTGGATCTCGTCGGCCCCACGGGGTCGGCAGCCACCGAAGGGAGTGACCATGCAAGACCTCGCCCAGGGCGTCGCGCAGTTCCGGCGGGACGTCTACCCGACCAAGGCGGGCCTCTTCGCCCACCTGGCGACGACCCACCGCCCCTCCACCCTGTTCATCAGCTGCTCCGACGCCCGTGTCGTGCCGGAACTGATCACCCAGAGCGAGCCGGGCGAGCTGTTCGTCATCCGGACCGCCGGAAACCTGGTGCCCGCCTACACGCCCGGCTCCGACGGGGTGGCGGCCAGCATCGAGTACGCCGTCGCGGTCCTGGGCGTGAGCGAGATCGTGGTGTGCGGGCACTCCGCCTGCGGCGCGATGACCGCCCTCGCCGAGCGGCACGACCTCAGCGGTGCCCCGGCGATCGCCGACTGGCTGCGCCACGCCGACGCCTCCGTCGCCCGTACCGCCGCCGAGTCCGATGTGCGCAAGGTCGACGCCCTGGTACGGGAGAACGTGCGCGCCCAGCTGGCGAATCTGGCCACCCATCCCTCGGTGGCCCGCGCCCTGGCCTCGAACGCGGTCGCCCTGCGCGGCTGGGTCTACGACATTCCCGCGGGCAGCGTCGAGGAGCTCGACACCGCCCGCCCGGCCGTCCCCGCGGCCTGACCCACCGACTCCCTCCCCCTCCCCCTCCCTCATCCCCTCCCGGGGTGAGTGGCGTACCGAAAGGAAGCCCTCTCATGGTGCACGCCCAGTTCGACAACACCGCCCGTCAGGTCCTGGCCGCCAAGGCCGTCGACTCCAAGATCCGCAAGGACCTGACCTGGCAGGAGATCGCCGACGCCGCGGGGCTGTCGGTCGCCTTCGTCACCGCCGCCGTCCTCGGTCAGCACCCGCTGCCCAAGGCCTCGGCCGAGGCCGTGGCCGGTCTCCTGGACCTGGACGCCGAAGACGCGATGGTGCTGCAGACCATCCCGATGCGCGGCTCCGTCCCCGGCTCCGTCCCCACCGACCCGACGATCTACCGCTTCTACGAGATGCTCCAGGTCTACGGCACCACCCTCAAGGCACTGGTGCACGAGCAGCTCGGTGACGGGATCATCTCCGCGATCAACTTCAAGCTGGACGTGAAGAAGGTCGCCGACCCCGACGGCGGCGAGCGCGCGGTCATCACGCTGGACGGCAAGTACCTGCCGACCAAGCCCTTCTGATCGGCCACGCCGTTCAGCGGTGGAGCTGTCGGGTCCAGTCCTCGGGCACGCGGCCGGTCGGGCCCGGGACCGGCTGGTCCGACGGGTGCTCGGACGGCGGGGTCAGCTCGGGGCCGGACTCGTACAGCTCGTCGCCGGCGTAGTCCCAGAACCAGTCCTCGCCCGGCTCGTAGCTCTGCACCAGCGGATGGCCCGTGGACTTCCAGTGGGCGGTGGCGTGCTGGGCGGGCGAGGAGTCGCAGCAGCCGATGTGGCCGCACTGGGCGCAGCGGCGCAGGTGGAACCACCAGCCGCCGACCGCGTCGCAGTCGCCGCAGCCGGTGCCACTGGGCGGGACGCTCGGGTCGACTCCGTCGATGGCGGTCATACGGGCTCCTCGTGGGTCTCGGTTCCGGGCTCGATGCCCGGCTCGGCGACCGGCTCGGCTTCGGTCTCCGGGGCGGTCAGTGGCAGCAGGACCTGGAAGCGGGTGTCACCGGGTGCGGACTCGACCTGGAGGCTGCCGTGGTGCTTGCTGACGACGATCCGCCAGGAGATGTCCAGGCCGAGCCCGGTGCCCTCGCCGACCGGTTTGGTGGTGAAGAAGGGATCGAAGATGCGGCTGCGGATCTCCGCCGGGATACCGGGCCCGGTATCCCGGAACTCCACCAGCAGCCGGTCCCCCTCCCGTGCCGTGCGGACGGTGAGCGTGCCCTCGCCACCAGTGCTCCCGATGGCGAAGACGGCGTTGTCGATGAGGTTGGTCCACACCTGGTTGAGTTCCGCCGGGTACGCGGGCACGTCCGGCACGGAGCGGTCGTACTCCTTGACCACCCGGATCCCGCGGCCGATCTTGCCGGAGAGCATCAGCAGGGTGCTGTCGAGGAGTTCGTGGACGTCGACGACCCGGTGCGGGGCGCGGTCGAGCTGCGAGTACTGCTTGGCGGCGTCCACGAGGTGGGAGATGCGGGTGGTGGAGTCGTTGATCTCGTCCATCAACAGCTCGGTCTCCACCGTGTAGTTGAGCCAGCCGATGGCCCCCGGCAGGATGTCCTCGGCCACCGTCGCCGCCACGTGGTCCAGCCAGTCCGTGTCCAGGCCTGCCTGGACGAAGACCGGTGCGATCCGCCAGCCCTCCGCGATGCCGTGGTCCTCCAGCCAGTCGGCGAGTTCGTCCTCCCGGTCGGATGCCTCCAGGGGGCTCAGCACCGGGGCCTTGGCGACGAGTTCGGCGGTGCGCTCCTGGATCTCGATGAGTTCGGCGAGCGCCTCGCGGGAGTAGGGGCCCTGGGCGATGATCGCCAGCTTGTGCCGCATCTTGCCGACCCGTTCGCGCAGTGCCGCGGTGGCCCGGACGGCCGCCGCGGCCGGGTTGTTGAGCTCGTGGGTGAGTCCGGCCGACAACGAGCCCAGGGCCAGGAGCCGTTCGCGCTGGCCGATGGCCTGCTGGGTGTTCCTGGTACCGAAGAAGAGCCCCTCCAGCAGGTGCGCGGCCATCGGGAACCAATCCCGCATGACGTCCGCGAAAGACTCCGCGGGCAGCACGAAGAACCGCGTCGACTCGGTGACCCGCATCGAGTTGTTGTACGTCTGGGGCACCCGGTCGCCCAGGTAGGCCTGCATGGCTCCCGCGTACACCCCGCGCTGCGAGGTCCGGCCGACCTCCACGTCGTCGGCGCCGACCCGGCGGGACAGTACGACCGTGCCCTCGATCATCACGTAGAAGCAGGTCGCCGGGGCGCCCTCGGCGTACACGGGACCGGCGTCGAACCGCTCGACGCGCCCCTCGGCGCACAGCCGCCCGAGCTGCTCCGGGGAGAGCTTCTCGAAGAGGAACAGCGAGGAGATCTCCTGCGGGCTGCAGGGCATGACCCGCCCGCTCACGACTGCTCCAGGTACCGGTGGACGAGCATGACTGCCATGGCTCCCTCTCCTACGGCGGACGCGACGCGCTTCGCCGAGCTGGCGCGCGCGTCGCCCGCCACGAAGACGCCGGGGACGTTGGTCTCCAGGTGGTAGGGCGGCCGGTCCAGTGCCCACTCGGCCGGCGGTCGGCCGTCCGGGGTGAGGTCCGGACCGGCCAGGATGAAGCCGTGCTCGTCGCGCAGTACCGTACCGTCCAGCCAGTCGGTCAGCGGGGCCGCGCCGATGAAGACGAACATCCACTGGGTGTCGACGAGTTCGCTCGCGCCGGTGTCCACGTCCCGCAGCGTGAGCTGCTCCAGGTGTCCTTCGCCGTGCGCCGCCTCGACGACGGTGCGGGTCCGCACCGTGATGTTCGGCGCTTCCTCGATCTGCTGGATCAGGTAGTACGACATCGACGCGGTCAGGGACTCCCCGCGGACCAGCAGCGTCACCGACTTGGCGCCGCGCGCCAGGTACATCGCCGCCTGTCCGGCGGAGTTGGCGCCGCCGACGATGTACACGTCCTGCTCCAGGCAGGAGGAGGCCTCGGTGAGCGAGGAGCCGTAGTAGACACCGCAGCCGGTCAGGTCGTCGCAGCCGGAGGCCTGGAGCTGCCGGTAGGAGACGCCGGTGGCCAGGATGACGCTGTGCGCGGCGATCGCCGAGCCGTCGGAGAAGCGGACCACGCGCGCCGCGCCGTTGACCTCCAGTCCCGTGACCTCGCGGGCGGTGAGGATCTCGGCGCCGAAGCGGCCGGCCTGGCGGCGGGCCCGGTCCGTGAGCTGTGCGCCCGATACGCCGTCCGGGAATCCGAGGTAGTTCTCGATGCGGGAGCTCTGCCCGGCCTGCCCGCCGGTCGCCGACCGCTCGACCAGGACCGTACGCAGCCCTTCGGAGGCCCCGTACAGGGCCGAGCCGAGGCCGGCCGGGCCGCCGCCGATCACGATGAGGTCGTAGAACTCGGAGGTCGGCGTGGTCGCGAGCCCCACGTGCGCGGCCAGCTCGGGGTCGTCCGGCTCGATCAGCACCCCGCCCCCGGGAGCGATCACCACGGGCAGCCGCTGCCCGTCGGCCCCGGCCGCCAACAGCAGGCGCTGCCCCTCCGGTTCCTCGCTGGAGTACCAGCGGTACGGGACCTGGTTGCGGGCGAGGAAATCCCGCACGGCCGAGGAGCGGGCCGACCAGCGGTGGCCGATGACCTTGGTGGCGGGCACGGGCCGGTGGTCGCTGGAGCGCCAGGCGGCGAGGAGGTCGTCGATGACCGGGTAGAGCTTCTCCTCCGGCGGGTCCCAGGGCTTGAGGAGGTAGTGGTCGAGGTCGACGACGTTGATCGCGTCGATCGCCGCGTTGGTGTCGGCGTACGCGGTCAGCAGCACGCGCCGCGCGCCCGGGTACACGGCCAGGGCCTGTTCGAGGAACTCGATGCCGTTCATCTGCGGCATGCGGTAGTCGGCGAGGATCACGGCGACGAGGTCGCCCCGCAGCTTCAGCTCGCGCAGGGCCTCCAGCGCGGACTCGCCGGATTCGGCGCGCACGATCCGGTACCCGGATCCGTAGCGCCGCCGCAGGTCACGGGCGATGGCCCGGGAGACTCCCGGATCGTCGTCCACGGTCAGGATCACGGTCCGCGCTGTGTCGGCGCCCTCTGTCATGCCTCTCCCGCCCCGAGTTCCCTGGACTGGCGGCGCGGCGCGGCGAGCCGCCCGCGCCCGGTTCCCGCCCATCGTATGTTCGATCGGCCGGGTCCGCTCCGGGACGCCCGCGAAGCCGTGGTGCACACCCCCGGTAGGCGCAGGTCAGGCGGGCGGGCGCAGGGTCAGGCGGGTGGGCGGGGCCGTCAGCGGCGGCGGCAGGCGCAGGCCCCCGGCGCCGGGGGTGAACGAGCCGAGGACGCTCGGATGCCGGGCGCCGGTGCAGGAGGGGACGGTTCCCGGCAGGCCGTGCGCGGTGAGCCAGCCCAGGACGGCGAAGGCGTACGCCTCCTTCGTGCCCGACGGCATCCCCAGCTCCTCCGAGGTCCGCAGCACCGCGCCCGCGCCCGCGCCGCCGAGCTCCTCGCGCAGCGCGCGCATCAGGACCGGGTTGCGGGTGCCACCGCCCGATGCGATCACCTCCGTGGCCCCGAGGGGCCGCAGGGCGTCGGCGACGGTCCGGGCGGTGAGGCGGGTCAGGGTGGCGAGGACGTCCTCGGCGGGCAGCGGCCCGAAGGCGTCCAGCGCCGCACGCAGATACGGCAGGTGGAAGAGTTCCTTGCCCGTGGTCTTCGGCGCGGGCAGGGCGTAGTACGGCTCCTCCAGCAGTCTGCGCAGGAGCGGCTGGTGCACGGTTCCCCGGGCGGCCAGCGCGCCGTCCGCGTCCATGCGGCGCTCCCGGCCTCCGGGGCCGGGCCCGGCGAGCTCCCGTACCGCCGCGTCGATCAGCGCGTTGGCGGGCCCGGTGTCGAAGGCCAGGGGGTCACCCTCCGGGATCACGGTCACGTTCGCGATGCCGCCCAGGTTGAGGGCCACGGGCACGCCCGGCCGTCCCCGCAGCCACATGACGTCGACGACGGCGACCAGGGGAGCGCCCTGGCCGCCGGCGGCCACGTCGCGGGTGCGGAAGCCGGAGACGACGGGGCGGCCGGTCGCCTCTGTGATCCAGGCCGGCTCGCCGATCTGCAGGGTGCCGTGGACCCGGCCGGCCTCGGACCAGTGGTAGACGGTCTGCCCGTGGGAGGCGATCAAGTCGGCCCGCCCGTCGCACAGTTCGCGGTCGGCCCGGACCGCTGCCGCGGCGAAGGCCTGGCCGATGCGGGTGTCGAGGCGGCACACCGTGGCCAGATCCGTCGCGGCGGGCGGCAGCGCCCCGGCCAGCGCCGCCCGCAGGTCCTCCCCGTACGCCGTGCTGATCATGCCCAGCGGTGTGAGCACCAGCGTGTCCCCGTCCAGGGCGAGGTCGGCGGCGGCCGCGTCGATGGCGTCGTACGAGGTGCCGGACATCAGCCCGATCACCCGCAGGGCGCTCACCTCAGCGCCCGCTCGTGGTCGTCGCCGCGCAGTGTCAGCAGTGCGGCGGCGCTCACCGCGCAGGCAGCGGCGGCGTAGTAGGCGGGGATGTCGGTGTCCCCGGTCCACTGGACGAGCTCGGTGATGATCAGCCCGGCGCTGCCCGAGAACACGGCGTTGGACAGCGCGTACGCCAGCCCGAGCCCGGTGTAGCGGACGGTGGTCGGGAACATCTCGGCCAGCATCGCGGGCCCGGGGCCGGCCATCAGCCCGACGGCCGCCCCCGCCCCGAAGAGCGCCGCCCCCTTCGCGTACACCGGCGTGCCGGTGTCCTGCACCAGGTTCAGCAGCGGCAGGGCGAGTACGGCGACCAGCAGCGCTCCGGCCACCATCACCGGGCGGCGCCCGATCCGGTCGCTCAGCAGGCCGGCCGGAAGGATCGACGCCGCGAAGCCCAGGTTCGCCAGGGCGGTGGCGGCCAGCGCCTGCTGGAAGGAGGCGCCCAGGGTGCTCTGGAGGTAGGAGGGCAGGACCACCAGGAAGGTGTAGCCGGCCGCCGACCACCCCATCAGCCGCCCGGCGCCCAGGGCGACGGCCCTGACCGTTTCCCCGGCGGGCGGTCGCCGTACGGGTTCGCTCCGGTCGCCGACGGCGGCCGTGAAGGCGGGGGTCTCGTCGAGAGCCAGCCGCAGGCACAGTGCGACCAGCCCGAGCGGCAGCGTCAGCAGGAAGGGCAGCCGCCAGCCCCATCCGTCGAGCTGCGCGGTGGTGAGCACGGCCGCCAGGAGCGCGGCCGTCCCCGCGCCCGCGAGCAGGCCGAGCGATACGGTGAAGGACTGCCAGGCCCCGTACAGCCCCCGGCGGCCCGGCGGCGCGGACTCCGTCATGACCGACACCGCTCCCCCGAACTCCCCGCCCGCCGACAGCCCTTGGACGATCCGCAGCAGGGTCAGCAGGCACGGGGCGGCCGCGCCGATGGACGCGTACGTCGGCAGGGCGCCGATGAGGGTCGTGGCGGCGGTCATCAGGCAGATGACCAGCACGAGCGTCGGCCGCCGGCCGATCCGGTCGCCGAGCCGCCCGAACAGGGCGGCCCCGACCGGCCGGAAGAAGAACGCGAGGGCGAAGGACGCGTAGGTCCTGACGAGCCCCGCCACGGCGCTGCCGCCCTCGGGGGTGAAGAAGTGCGCCGCGATGACGGTGGCGAAGTACCCGTAGACGCCGAACTCGTACCACTCGATGAAATTGCCGACGGACCCCGCCACCAGTGCCCGGTGGTGGGAGCCGGCCGGCCGGACTGGCGCGGGAGAGCGGAGCGGACCGGGGGCGGGTGCGGGCATGGGGCCAGCGTGCTGACGGGAAGGCCGCGCCACAAGTCGCGTCCGCCATCTGCCGTACGTCCCGGCGCGCCCCGCGCCGGTCCGCGGAGCCCCGATCGCCCCGGCCCGTCGTAGGCTCGGTCCCGTCCGTGACACACCAGGCGGCATGCTGCGCGGAGCCCGCACGCCCAAGGTGCACGACTGGCTCGTGAACTACGTGGTGAAGAAGAGCCCGCACGGGACTATCCGACTCCCCCGGGCTGTACGTCTCCGTTCGCGCCCGCCTGGATCGCCGAGATGGTGCGGCGGCAGGAAGGCGAATAGGACGCGGCCCCGCCTCAGCGCGTCTTGAGCCTCAGCGCATCTTGAGCGCGTGTCCGGGGGCGAGGGCCTCGGAGATGCGTTCGGCGATGGTCTGGGCGGAGTTGCCCGCGGGGCTCTTGGGGCCCTGCGTCACGGTGACGGAGATCGCGAGCTTCTTCGCCGGCAAGTAGGCCTGGACGGCCGCGTACCCGGAGAAGGACGGGTTCGTCAGGATCCAGCCGTCGACGACGATCACGCCCAGGCCGAAGTGGTGGGCCGCCGTATTGGTCAGCAGGCAGACGCTCGCCGGGCACGTGGCCGTCGCGTGGCCGAGGCCCAGGGTGCCCGGATCGAGCTGGGTCTTGAAGGACTGCGCGGAGAGCAGTTCCCCGGTCCCGATGGCACGTGCCGACCGGTCCAGATCGCAGATGTTCTGGACGAGGACCGCGCCGGGGGCGGTGGTCCACGAGGGGTTCCAGAAGGTTGATTCCTCGTAGGTGCCGCGCTCGGAGGTGAAGGAGTGCAGCACGGGTTCCGGGATCTGCGGTGTGTACTGGTTGCTGGTCTGGCTCAGCCCGAGCGGTTCGTACACGTGCTGCGTGAGCAGCACGTCCAGCGGGAGGCCGCTGATCTTCTCGAGCGCGGCGCCGAGGATCGCGAAGTTGGCGTGCGAATAGCTCCAGTTGGTCCCCGGCTTGTAGAGGAGCGGCTTGGTCGTGGCGATCCCGATGACCTCGGCCGGTGTCCACTTGCGGAACGGTGCGGCTTCGAGCTCCTTGAGGAAGGCGGGGTCCGTGACGTAGTCGTGCAGGCCGGAGGTGGAGCTGCCGAGCATCCGCAGGGTGATCTCCGAGCCGTGCGGCACGTCCGGCAGCCAGCGGGACACCGGGTCGTCGAGTGAGGCCTTGCCCTGTTCGACGAGTTGGAGCAGGACGGCGCCCATGTAGACGATGGCCACGGACCCGGTACGGAAGTGCATGGACGGCTCGGCCGGGACCCCCGTCATCGATTCGCCGAGAGCCGTGGTGAGGACTTCCCGGCCGTCGGAGGAGACCCGCAGGACCACCGAGTTCAGACCGAACTCCCGCTGTGCCTGCTGAGCGATGGTGAGGATCGCGCGGGCGTCGCCCGCGGCGGGGCCGGGCGAGCTGACACAGGCCCGCGGGGCCGCCGCGGCGGGTTCCCCGGCCGCGGCCGTCCCGGCCGGAAGGGCGGCGCCCGTCAGTCCGGCAAGGCTCAGCAAGACCGTACCCATGCGTCTCACCCCGTCAGTATCTGCGCGTGGGGCGAACGGCGCATTCGGGGCGCGGAGCGTCCATTCGGATGTCGAGATGTTCCGCGAGGTCTTCCAGAGCCATGTGATGTGTGCCATGTTACATCGCACACATCATCGCCGTGTACACGACAGGGTTGGATTCCCCACCAACTCCAGTCGTCCGTACGGCACTTATTGCCCGTCCGCCGTGTTGCCAGCACGGCGGCAGACCGGCTCGGAGGCCGACCCCCCATGCGAAGTTCCCCCACCACGAAGGGCCGCGTCCGGCCCCTCATAGCCGCGCTGGCCTGCTGTCTGGGCCTGACCCTGCTCGCCCCCGCCGGTCAGGCCTTCGCGCGCGAGCCGAAGCCCGCCGCACCGGCGCCGGCCTGGACACCGGGCGCCGCCCCGCAACCCTCCACGGAATCGGCCGCGGCCGCCGCACTGAGGGCGGAGCACGCCGCCCGGCCGGACACGGACCTGTCCCGGCGCGCCCCGCTCCGGGCCGCCGCCACGGACCCGGCACAGACCAAACAGCGCGCCGCCAAAGCCAAGTTGGCGTCCGGCACGGGCGCGAGCAGTGGCGTCGGCGCCCTCGCCGCGGCCTGCAACGTCTCCGACTTCACCTCGAAGACCGGCAGTGCGCTGGTCCAGCAGATCAAGGCTTCCGACCTCGACTGCGTGAACACCCTGTTCCAGCTCAAGGGCGCCGACGCCAAGGCCGCCTTCCGCGAGGCGCAGATGGTCTCGGTGGCGGACGCGCTGCGCTCCACCTCCGCCGGCTACCCCGGCAACAACAGCACGTCGGCCGGTCAGCTCGTGCTCTTCCTGCGCGCCGGGTACTTCGTGCAGTGGTACAACGCGTCCACCGTCGGCACTTACGGACCGGCCCTCAAGAGCTCGATCCAGGGCGCCCTGGACGGCTTCTTCGCCTCGCCGCGCTCCCAGGACGTGACCGAGGCCAACGGACAGACCCTGTCCGAGGCGGTCGTCCTGATCGACAGCGCCCAGGAGAACGCGCGCTACCTCGGCGTGGTCAAGCGGCTGTTGACCGGATACAACTCCTCCTACGACGCCTCCTGGTCGATGGTGGCCGCGGTCAACAACTCCTACACCGTCCTGTTCCGCGGCCACCAGACCGCCGAGTTCCTGCCCGCCGTGCAGGCGGACCCGAGCGTCCTGACCGTGCTGCGCGACTTCGCCGTCGCCCACGACGCCCTGCTGGGCACCGACAAGGCCTATCTGACGGCCAACGCCGGCCGTGAACTGGGCCGTTTCCTCCAGCATGCGGAGCTCCAGGCGACCGTGCGGCCGCTCGTCAAGCAGCTCCTCGACCGCGGCTCGATCACCGGCCGGACCGCCTCCCTCTGGGTGCCGCTGGCCGAGATGACCTCCTCGTACGACGCGGCCAACTGCGCCTACTACAACACCTGTGACCTGCCGAGCCGGGTGCGCGCCGCGGTCCTGACCGTCAATCACACCTGCAGCCCGAGCCTGCGGATCGTCGCGCAGCAGCTGACGGCCGCCGAACTGGCCGCCAGCTGCACCAGCCTGGCCAACCAGGACGCCTTCTTCCACAACGTGGTCAAGGACAGCGGTGCGGTCGCGAACGACAACAACACCACCATCGAGGTGGTGGTGTTCGACTCCAGCGCCGACTACCAGACCTACGCCGGGACCATCTTCGGCATCAGCACCGACAACGGCGGCATGTACCTGGAGGGCGACCCGGCCGCCGCCGGGAACCAGCCGCGCTTCATCGCGTACGAGGCGGAGTGGGTGCGGCCCGAGTTCCAGATCTGGAACCTCAACCACGAGTACACCCACTACCTCGACGGCCGCTTCGACATGTACGGGGACTTCGACCTGGGCATGACGACCCCGACCGTGATGTGGGTCGAGGGCTTCGCCGAGTACATCTCGTACTCGTACCGCAACGTCACCTACGACCGGGCGGTCACCGAGGCCGGCAAGAACACGTACAAGCTCAGCACGCTGTTCGACACCACCTACGACAACTCCGACCAGACCCGCGTCTACCAGTGGGGCTACCTGGCGGTGCGCTACCTGCTCCAGTCGCACCCGCAGGACGTGGCCACGCTGCTCGGCCACTACCGCACCGGGAACTGGGCCGCCGCCCGCACCCTGCTGACCTCCACGATCGGCACCCGCTACGACGCCGACTTCGCGGCCTGGCTGGCCAAGTGCGCCGCCGGTGACTGCGGGGGAAGCACCAACCCGCCCGCCAACCAGGCCCCGGTGGCCGCTTTCACGAGCGCGGTCAACGGTCTGGCCGTCAACTTCACCGACTCCTCCACGGACGCGGACGGCACCATCGCCTCCCGTTCCTGGAACTTCGGTGACGGCGGCGCCGGTTCCACCGCCGCCAACCCGGCCAAGACCTATGCCGCGGCCGGCACCTACACCGTGACCCTCACCGTCACGGACAACAAGGGCGCCACCGCTAGCACCAGCAAGGCGGTCACCGTGGGAGCCGCCGGGCCCGCCGAGTGCACCAACTCCGACGTCCGGGTGCTGGGCGACAACTGCCTGCGCTCCAACGTCTCGGCCACCACCGGGAACTACCGCTACTTCTACCTGAACGTCCCCGCCGGCACCGCGTCCCTCAAGATCTCCGTCGCGGGCGGCACCGGCAACGCGGACCTGTACTACAGCCCCACCAGCTGGGCCACCACCGGCAACTACACGGCCCGCTCGGTCCAGAGCGGCAACACCGAGACCCTCACCATCAACAACCCCGCAGCCGGCTACGTCTACATCAGCCTCTACGCCGCCCAGGACTTCGCCAACACCACCGTCTCCGCGCGGTTCGGGGCGCCCCAGGCGGAGTGCGCGGCCTCCGACACCCGGGTGCTGGCTGCGGACTGCCACCGTTCCAACGTCTCGGCCACGACCGGGAACTACCGCTACTTCTACGTGAACGTCCCGGCCGGCACGGCCTCCCTCGACATCGCCGTCGCGGGCGGCACCGGCAACGCCGACCTGTACTACAGCCCCACCACCTGGGCCACCACCGGCAACTACACGGCCCGCTCGGTCCAGAGCGGCAACACCGAGACCCTCACCATCAACAACCCCGCAGCCGGCTACCTCTACATCAGCCTCTACGCCGCCCAGGACTTCGCCGACACCACCGTCTCCACCCGCTTCTGAACCCGACCCCCATCCCGGCCGGCCCCCGCCCCTCCCCGGAGGAGTGGGGGCCGGCCCGGTGTCACATTCGGCGTCCCCGCTCGGTCCTCGCTGCAGAAGCCGGAAATCCGAGGGAAGGGACCGTCACCATGAAGACCGTCATCGTCTGCGCCTCCGTGTCGCACGGCAATACGCGTCGCGTCGCCGACACCATGGCCCGGGTACTGGGCGCGAAGGTGGTCACCCCCGAGCAGGCCGACCCGGAGGAGCTGGCCGGAGCCGACCTGCTGGGATTCGGATCGGGCGTCTTCTACGGCAGGCTCCACCCCAGCCTGACCGCCGCCGTCGAGGCGCTGCCCGCGGGACCGGGCCGGGCTTTCGTGTTCGCCACCAGCGGGCTCCCGGAGCTGTCCCTCGCCCCCTTCACCCGCCCCCTGGTCCGGCTCCTCGAAGCCAAGGGCTTCGGGGTGGACGGGAGCTTCTCCTGCCGGGCGTTCGACACGTGGGCTCCCTTCAAGCTCGTGGGCGGCATCAACAAGCAGCGCCCGAACCCCGGCGACCTCGCCGCCACCCGGGCCTTCGCCGAGCGCCTGCGGGACGGGGCAGGGGCGCGGCCCTGACCGTGCCACCGCGTCACTCCGACGGGGGCTCCGGACGCCTGATCCCCGAGGTGGACGCCTGATGCGGAGCGTGACCTACTCGAGGGACGTCTGCAGGTGTGCGAGGTACACCTGCGGGTCCGGGCCGTGGGCCAGGTCCTGGGCTCCGTGGCGGACGTGGGCCAGGTCTCCGGCCGGACCGATGCGCAGCATGGTGGTGGCCGCGTGGGCGGCGTCGGGGCGGCGCAGCGCGTCGGCGTCGACGACGGTGACTCCGGGCCCGAACATCTCCGCCGCCCGGGCCGCGGTGGCCGCCGGCGGCTGTCCGGTCCGGTTGGCGCTGCTGACGTAGAGCCGCGGGAAGCGGGTCAGCAGCGGGGAGAGCGGCTGCCAGTGCGCGCCGAAGAGCAGGAGGTGGCCGTCGCGCAGGGCCGGGGCGGTCCAGGACGGGAGCGGGGCGTCCGCGCGTACGGGCACCAGCAGCGTGACCAGTTCCTCGCGCAGCAGGGTGAAGGCGGTGCGCAGGGCGGCCGGCTCCAGGTCGAGGTGGGGGGCGAGGCCGCTCCAGGTGGTGTCCTCGTGGACCCACAGGGCGACTTCCTGATCGGTGGGGCGGCCCTTGGCCGCGTTGACGGCCCGGGGCGTGGTGGCGGTGACCACGTAGGTGAGCGGGCTGGGGTTGGGCAGGATGACGGCCTCTCCGGCCTGCAGTGCGTGGGCGGCGGCGCCGACGGCGGGGAGGGGGGTGTCCGGCATGGGTGGTGTCCGTTCAGGGTGCGGGCGTGGGAGGCGCGGCGGGCGTGGGAGGCGCGGCGGGCGTGGGAGGCGCGGCGGGCGTGGGAGGGGTCGCGGGCGTCGGAGACGTAGCTGCCGTGGCGGGCGTCAGGCCACGCAGGTATTCGGCGAAGTCCTGGTCGGGGACCACGGCCTGGTTGAGGCGGTAGGCGCGGTCCTTGACCCAGGCCAGGGCCTCGCCGGTCCGATCCGCGTCCAGCCGGTGGCCCAGGCGCTCGGCGACGGCGAGCAGGACGCGACGGCTGGCGAGGTGGGTCAGGACCACGGTCGGCGCGAGGCCGAGGAGTCGCTCGGGGTCGTAGGGCTGGAAGGTGCGCGGGTGCGTGAAGGGGGTGCCCGTGGAGATGGTGGCGACCCCGGTGCCCACGATGGGGGTGGTGACGGTGAGCGGCACCCCGGTCTCGGCGGACACCATCCGGGCGATGCCCGGCAGCCGCGTCAGGTCGGGTGGCGTCCACCACGGCTCACAGTCGGGGCCCAGTATCTGGGCGGCCTTGCCCGGGTCGTGCGCGAGGAGGAAGAGCAGTTGTTCTGTGGCGACCATTCCGCTGCGCTCGGCCATGCCCAGCCAGGAACAGGCCGCGACCCGTGCTCCGCTCTCGAGTGCGGCCAGGGTGTTGGCCAGGCCGAGACCGAGGTCGTTGTGGAGGTGGGAGACCAGGACGGTCTCCGGTCCCGCGTCGGCGGCGACCCGTTGGAACAACGTCCGGGTCTGGCCGGGCAGCAGGTCGCCGACCGTGTCGGCCAGCACGATCGTGGCCGCTCCCTGCGCCGTCATCCGGCCGGCATACTCGGCCACCAGGGCGTGGTCCGCTCGGGGCGCGTCCACCAGGCAGACGTCCACCGCGATGCCGTTTGCGCGGTCCACGGCCTCCTTGACCACGTCCAGGCCGCGGGCCAGGGCGGTCCGGGCGTCGCTGTGCACGAGGGCCCGGGCGGTGGCTTCCGAAGCGGCCACGATCACCATGATCCGCCCGTGCGCGGCGCCCCGTACCGCGCTGAGCGCCAGTCGTACGTCCTGCACCGTGCCCCGGCAGATCGCGGACGGGCTGACCGATCCCTGTGCTTCCAGGGCGACTTGCCGGGTCGCCTCGAACTCCTGCCCGCACACGGAGGGGAATCCGGCGGCGAACACCACGTGCCGGGGGCCGTCCGCTCCGAACACCGCTCCCTGTTCGCGGGCGAGCCGGACCCTGAAGTCGGCGCTCATCAGGGTCTTCGCCTGGGCCCCGTCCCGTGGCGACTCCTCGAACAGCACGACCCGTCCGGCTCCGGCCGACTCCCGTACCACGTCCACTGCGGACACCATCCGAGCTCCCGTTCCCGCGGGGAAGTCGGCCCCCTGGGCGAACGGCCGCCGCGCCCCGCGCAGATGATCCGGGGCGATCGTACGGCGGCGCGGGGGTGCGCGGCCGCGAAGCCGATAACAGTGGCCCGGCCACGCAAGTCTTTGAGGCCTGTTCATCCCCGCGTGACCTGCACCTCCCCGACGGAAGGGGTACAGGCGCTCGAATGGACATCCCAAAGGTCTGGACCACATGAGACGCGCCAATCCCGTGTCTGATTCGGCTTGTTGGCCGTCCCGCAACAAATGGTCTATACCTGTGGCGCTATGGTGGCCACCTGAAACGGGCGCATAAACAGCCGTGGGGGGCTTTATGACCTTTTCTCATCTTCCGCAACCTCCTTCCGACGAAGAGCTCTACTGGTACTTCGGCCCGCAACGGCGCTGGGTCCTCATCAGCACCTCGCTCGCCTTCGTCTTCACCGCGGCGACCATGTTCACCTTCGCGCTGCGCACCCCGGCCCTGTGGGCCTTCCTCGCCGTCCTCGGGCTCAACGTCGTCGCCCTCACCCTCTCCTCGGTGAACAGTCTGCGCCAGCGCCGGCTCACCAGACCCTCGCACGAGGTCCTCGTACACGCCTGGCAGCCCGCCCGACTGCCGCGCGTGGACCTGTACTTGCCGACCTGCGGGGAACCGCTCCCGGTCCTGGACAACGCCTACCGCGCCGTCGCGGCCGTCGACTGGCCCGATGCACTGACCACTTGGGTCCTGGACGACGCCGACCGGCCCGAAGTCGCCGCGCTGGCGGCCTCGTACGGGTACGAGTACGTCGTGCGCCCGGACCGGGGACACCTGAAGAAGGCCGGCAACCTCAACCACGCGCTGACCCTGAGCGACGCCGAGTTCATCGCCATCCTCGACGCCGACTTCGCACCCCGGGCCGACTTCCTGCGCCACCTCGTCCCCTACCTGGCCGACCCGGCCGTGGGCATCGTGCAGAGCCCGCAGTGCTTCGACACCGACGAGACCATGGGCTGGATCCAGCGGGCCGCCGGCTCCGCCCAGGAGTGGTTCTTCCGCTGGATCCAGCCGTCCCGGGACGCCAGCGACGCCGCCATCTGCTGCGGCAGCAACGCCGTCTACCGGCGCAGCGCCATCGACCTGGCGGGCGGCTTCGCCCGCCTCGACCACAGCGAGGACCTCTACACCGGCCTCGCCCTCCACGCACAGGGGTTCCGCACCCTGTACGTACCGGTGCTGGTCGCCAAGGGCACCTCCCCCGACCAGGTCACCTCCTTCGTCAACCAGCAGTACCGGTGGGCGATGGGAAACCTCCACCTGCTCGGCACCCCCGTACTGCGGCGGATGGGCGCGCCCTGGCGGATGAGGCTGTGCTTCTACGAGGGCGTCGTCGGCTACCTGGCCGCCGCCGTGAACACCTTCGCTGCGCCGCTGCCGCCCCTGGTGATGATGTTCTGGTACCCGGACCACATCCGGCCCTGGCACGTCCTGCCGCTGCTCGCCCCGCTGTGGCTCTGGCACGTGCTGCTGCCGCGGATCAGCCGGACCCGCTGGCGGGTGGAGGTCATCCGGGCCAACGTGCTCACGAGCGTCGCCGCCGCCACCGCCTTCCTGCACACCCTGCGCGGCCGCAGCGCCGACTGGGTGCCCACCGGCGCCCGGAGCCCGGGCTCCTCCGGCGGGATGGCCCGCCGGGTGGTGGGCGTCTCGCTGCTCTGGCTGGTCCTGTCCAACGGCGCCGCCGCCGCGGGGCTCGCGCTGGCCGTGGCCCGCAACGGCTGGGAGCCCAACTGGGGCCTGCTCCTCTACTTCCTGGTGCAGTGCCAGATCAACGGACCGCTGATCCGCGACCTGATCGCCGAGCTGCGCCCGGCGGCGGCCGCAGCCCCGGTCCCGGCCACCGTCCGCCGACGCGGTCCCGTACGGGCCTTCGCGTTCTCCGGCTCCGGCCTGCTGCCCCGCCGCTGGCCCGAAACCCTCGCCGCCTCGGCGGTCCTCCTGCTCACCGGCCTGGTGGCATCCGGGTGGGTCAACCCGATGCTTCCCTGGCTGAGTTGAAAGGCTTCACCACCATGCCGTTCCCCCTGGCACCCGGCGCGCACCACGACCGGCGCGCCGCCGAGCCACCGTCCGGACCCCCGTCGTCCCCGGCGTCCCCGGCACCCCCGCCGCGCCCCGGCGGCGAGTCCGGACCCAGCCCGCACCGGTCCGCCTTCCGCCCCGACATCGAGGGGCTGCGCGCCCTCGCGGTCCTCGCGGTCCTCGCCTTCCACGCCGGGGTTCCGGGGCTCGCGGGCGGCTTCGTCGGCGTGGACGTGTTCTTCGTCGTCTCCGGCTACCTCATCACCGGCCTACTCGTCAGGGAGGCGGTCACCACCGGCCGGATCCGGCTCCTGGACTTCTTCTCCCGGCGGGCCCGCAGGCTCCTGCCCTCCGCCGCCGTCGTCCTGGCCGCGGTGGCCCTGGCCGGGGCCTGGCTGACCGTCCCGCTGCGCCGCGCCGACCTGGAGCACGACGTGGTCGCGGCGGCGCTCTCCGCCGCCAACTGGCGGTTCGTCGCCCAGCAGACCGACTACCTCGCCGCCGGACAGGACCAGAGCCCGCTGCTGCACTTCTGGTCCCTGGCCGTCGAGGAGCAGTTCTACCTCCTCTGGGCCCCGCTGCTCGCCCTGATCGTGCTCGGCGCGACCCGGTCGGTGCGCCGCGGCCGCGCCGTGCGCTCCGCCGTGTGCCTCGCCGCCGTCCCAGTGACCCTCGGGTCGTTCGCGCTGTCGCTGCGGTGGACGGAGCATTCCGCCTCGCTCGCCTACCTCGCGACGCCCTCGCGCGTCTGGCAGTTCGGCATCGGCGCGCTGCTGGCCCTGCTGCCCTGGCACCTCATGCGGGGCCCCCGGCCGCTGCGGCTGCTGTGCGGCTGGGCCGGGGCCGCGGCGATCCTGTGGTGCGTGGTCTCGTACGACACCTCCACGCCCTTTCCCGGCTACGCGGCCCTCGTGCCGACCCTGGCCACCGGGGCCGTCATCCTCGCCGCGATACCCGGCCGGGGCGAGCGCACCGCGATCGGCGCCCACGGGGTCGGCCGGCTGCTGGCGGGCCGGGCACCCCGGGCGGTGGGGCGGCTCTCCTACAACCTGTACCTGTGGCACTGGCCGGTGCTCGTCCTGGCCGAGGCCCGGTTCGGCGCCCTGGGCTGGCCGGTGAAGGCCGCGCTCACGCTGGCCGCCGCACTGCCCGCCTACGCCACCATGCGCTGGGTCGAGCGACCGCTGCGCCGCAGCCGCACGGTCTCCGAACTCCCGCGCCGCGGGCTGTCGGTGGGCGTCACAGCCGTGGTGCTGCCCTTGGTGCTCGCCCTCGTGGTGGGGACCGCGACCCTGAACCTGCTCGGTCCGGCCGCGCCGATCACGCTGAACGGCCTGCCCCCGGGCGCCGCTTCCGGCCCCCATCTGCTCGCCCGGACGGACGCGGCACCGCTCCCGGACGGCCCCGTGGTCCCCGGACCCGTCCAAGCGCGGGGGGACTTCCCGCCGGACGGTGACTGCGAGGTGGCCCCGGCGGTGACCCGCAGCCCGGACTGCCTGTTCGGCGCGGTCGACAGCCCGGACCGGATCGTGCTGCTCGGCGACTCGCACGCGGGCCAGTGGTTCTCCGCGATGCTCGCCATGGCCTCACAACGCGGCTGGGCGCTCCAGGAGTTGGTGAAACAGGGCTGCCCGCTGCCCCAACTGGCCGTGGACAGCCCGCAGCTCGGCCGCGCCTACCGGGAGTGCGACACCTGGCGGGCCGACACCCTGGACCGGCTGCGCAAGCAGCCCAAGCCCCGCCTCATCGTGATCTCCTCCCTCAACCGCTACACATCCGATCCCGAACTCCTGGCGGCCGGCTGGGAGAAGACCTTGGAGCCGCTGCGGGCGCTCGGCGTCCCCATCGTCTACATCGAGGACACCCCCGTACCCGGTACGGACGTCCCCGCGTGCGTCTCCGGCAGCCCCGGGGCCCCCGACGCCTGCGCGTTCAGCCGCGGGAAGGCCCAGCAGCCCGATCCGCTGGCGCGGCGGATCGCCTCCGGCTCGCTGCCCGGCGTACTCGGCGTCGGCGTGAACGAGGTCCTGTGCCCGGGGGACGGCCCGAGCTGCCCGGCCGTACTGGACCGCATCCTGCTCTACCGGGACGACGCCCACCTGACCAATGTCGCGGTCGTGGTCCTGACCCCCCGGCTGGAACGGCTGCTCACGGAGTCCGGGGCACTGCCCGCCCCGGCCGCGGCCGGGGCGCCGAAGGCGACCGGGTGGACCGAGCTGCTGCGCGAGGACTTCGACGGCCCCGCGGGCAGCGGCCCCTCCGCCGCCGACTGGGTGCACGACACCGGCACCTGCTACCCGGGATGCCCGGCACCCCAGTGGGGTACGGGCGAGATCGAGACCATGACCGACTCGACCGAGAACGTCCGCCTCGACGGCAAGGGGGTCCTCGAGATCGTCCCCACCCGCCGGGACGGCCGGTGGAGTTCGGGACGGATCGAGACCAGGCGCTCCGACTTCGTGCCGCCCCCGGGCGGCACCCTGCGCATCGAGGCCTCGATCGCCCTGCCCGAGGTCACCGGCGCGAAGGCGGCGGGCTACTGGCCGGCGTTCTGGACCCTCGGGGCCCCGCTGCGCGAGGGGTACACGGGCTGGCCGGGCATCGGGGAGCTCGACGTGATGGAGTCGGTGAACGGCCGGGACAGCGTCTACGCGACCCTGCACTGCGGGATCCTCGAAGGCGGCCCGTGCCGCGAGCCGGCCGGGCTGAGCTCGGGGCCGCGGCCGTGCGAGACCTGCCGCTCGGGGTTCCACTCGTACGCCGTCGAGGTGGACCTCTCCCCCGGCGGCGAGGAGGTGCGCTGGTACCTGGACGGCCGCGTGCACCACCGGGTGGCCGCCTCCGCGATGGACCCGGGCACCTGGAAGCGGGCGGTGGACCACGGACTGTTCCTGATCCTCAACGTGGCCATCGGCGGAAGCCTCCCGCTGGCCGACGGCGCGGCCCCGGGCCCGGACACCGAACCGGGCCACCCGATGCGCGTCGACAACGTCACGGTCTCCAGCAGGGCGCGACCCTCGTAGGAGGGGAAGGGTGGGACAGTGGTAGGCATGTGCGGCCGATACGCCTCGTCCCGGGCACCGGAAGACCTCGCGGGACTCTTCGACGCCCGGCTCGACCCGGGTCGGACCCTCGGGCCCTCGTGGAACGTGGCCCCCACCGACGAGGTGTGGGCGGTACTGGAACGCGCCGCGAAGGACACCGGAGAGGTACGGCGGCAACTGCGCCCGGTGCGCTGGGGCCTGGTGCCCTCCTGGGCCAAGGACCCGGCCGCGGGATCGCGGATGATCAACGCGAGGGTGGAGAGCGTCCACGAGAAGCCGGCCTACCGGCGGGCCCTGGCCAAGCGGCGGTGCCTGCTGCCCGCGGACGGCTTCTACGAGTGGGTCGCCGTGCCCGCCACCGGGTCGGCCAAGGCGTACAAGCAGCCCTACTTCATCCGCCCCCGGAGCGGATCCGTCATGGCCATGGCCGGGCTGTACGAGTTCTGGCGCGACCCCGCGGTCGCCGACGCGGACGACCCGGACGCCTGGCTCACCACGGCCACGATCATCACCACCGAGGCCACCGACGCGGCCGGCCGCATCCACCCCCGCATGCCGCTGGCCCTCGACCCGGGCGACTACGAGGCCTGGCTCGACCCCACCCACCAGAACGCGACGGGGCTGCGCGCCCTCCTCCACACCCCCGCCGGCGGCCGCCTCGCGGTGACCGCCGTCTCCACAGCCGTCAACAGCGTCCGCAACAACGGCCCCGACCTGATCACCCCGAGCGCCTGACGGGACCCTCGCGCGCAGCACCGTAGGAGGATTTCGGGGCGCTGGCGCCGTGGCCGGTCACAGGACTAGGTCGTGTCGTCAAAGTCTCGTCTGGCTGGCGCCACTTTGACGACACTCCCTAGGTGTGTGGTCCCGGGTACCGCGGGTAGCGGGGGCTGGCCCCACCCCCGATCGGCCGGACAGCCCTATGGCCCGGTGGATCCCGTGTCGGCGACGGTAGGGCGGTACCCAGCAAGTCGCCTGCAGAGAAGGCAAATTCGTGCGCATCGTCACGGCCACCGCCGTTGCCCTGGCCCTCGTCGGCGCAGCCGCGCCGACCGCCACCGCCCACCAGCCGGCCACCGACGGAATCTGGCGCACCGACGGCTACGGCACTGTGCTGTCCATCCGGAACGGAACCCTCCAGGAGTACCAGACCACCGCCGTCAGCTGCATCGCGGGCGACACCGCACGGTGGACCGGCCCCGGCGCCTACACCACGCCCGGAGGCATCGTCCTCACCGTGCGCACCCGCGGGGCCCGCGACCGCGCCTCCGTACGGCTGGACGGCGACGTCGGCGAACGGAACCTGCGCCGGATGACGGAACTGCCCGACGCCTGCACGCGTTCCGCCCCCGGGGGACCGCTCGCCTCCTTCGACGTCTTCTGGCAGTCCTTCGAGGAGAACTACCCCTTCTTCGCCGCCAAGGGCATCGACTGGCACGCCGTACGCGACCGGTACCGGCCCACCGTCCACGAAGGGACGACCCCGGACGAACTCTTCGCCGTTTTCGGCAAGATGGTCGAGCCGCTCCACGACGCCCACGTCGCCGTCTGGGACATCGACGGTGACGGCGACGGTGACCCCGACCGGGCCTTCGCGCAGGTCCGCCCAGGCACCGTGCGGCCCGACGGGAAGCTCGACGCCAAGGTCAAGAAGTTCGTCGTGGAGCGCGACCTCAAGGACGCCCGGAACCTCCAGGACTTCGCCGCCGGGCGGATCACCTACGCCGACCTCCCCGGCGGGCAGGGCTACCTGCGGATCTCCGGCTTCGGCGGCTACGCGGGCGGCGACGCCTCCTACGCCGCCGAGCTGGCCGAGCTCGACAAGGCGCTGGACACGATCCTCGGCCAGGAGCGCACCCGGCACCTGAAGGGCCTGGTCATCGACCTGCGGATCAACGGCGGCGGCTCCGACGCCATGGGGCTCCACCTTGCCGGGCGGCTGACCGACACGCCCTACCTCGCCTACTCCAAGCGAGCTCGCAACGATCCCGCGGACCCCACCCGGCACACGCGCCCCCAGCCCCTGTACGTCACGCCCGCCCAGGGCCCCCGCTACACCGGGCCGGTCGCCGTACTGACTGGCGGCTCCACCGTCAGCGCGGGAGAGACCTTCACCCAGGCCCTCATGGACCGGCCCGGCCGGACCGTGCGGATCGGGCAGCCCACGCAGGGCGTCTTCTCGGACGTCATGGTGCGCAAGCTCCCCAACGGCATGTCGCTCTGGCTGCCGAACGAGGAGCTGCTGACCCGGTCGGGCAGGACCTTCGACGGCGCGGGCATCCCGCCGCACCTCACCGAGCCGGTCTTCACCACGGAGGAGTTCGACCAGAACAAGGACTCGGCCTTCGACCGGGCCGTGAAGGTCCTGCGGGACTAGGACGGCTCCTCCCGGAGACGCCCCGGCCCCGCAGGCCTAGGAGTTGCCGTCAAAGTGTCACGCCCACATCAGGAGCGATGCGAGGGTGACGGCTGTTTGGTAGGACTGGGCTGTCTTGTCGTACCGGGTGGCGATACCGCGCCACTGCTTGAGGCGGTTGAAGCTGGTGGGCGCGGACGACGGTGGAGTCGACCGACACCAGCCACTCGATATCGCCTGCCGCGTCTGCCTTTGCCTGCGCGGCCCGGAGCATCCGCTCGAAGGTCCCGTCCGCTGCCCACCTGCGGAAACGGGTGTGGAGGCTGGCCCACGACCCGTACCGCTCAGGGACATCCCGCCAGGCGACCCCGGTGCGGAACTTCCACACGATTCCATTCAGGACCGTCCGGTCGTCCAGCCGGGGCCGCCCGAAACCAGGCCGGGGCAGCAGCGGTTGCACGAGTTCCCACTCGACATCGGACAGTTCATGGCGACGTATCACGACACCATGATCCACAACGCAAGATCACTTTGACGACAGACCCTGGGCCAGGTCGTGGCCCGTGGCGGCGCGGGCGTACGAGTACAGGGCGGCGATGACTTCGGTACGGGTGCGGCGGCCGGCCAGGACCTCCATCTGGTAGCCGTCCTCCATGGCGACGAAGTTCGCGGCGAGCAGCCGGGGCGGGTCCTGGAGGGCGAAGTGGCCCTGGGCGCGGCCGAGGACCAGGATGCCCGAGTACACCGCGATCTGGCGTTCCGTCAGTGCGCTGTCCAGTGCCGCCGCCCTCGCGTCGCGCAGGCAGCGCGGCCAGTACTCGAAGAGCAGCCGGGTCAGTGCGTCGTCGGGTCCGCCGGCGACGCCGTTGTCGATGCAGGCCCGCAGTTTGTCGCGGGCGTCGTCGAAGCGGTCCGCGGCCTCTTCGCGTTCCTGGCTGTAGCGCTCGATGGCCTGCTGGTAGGTCGCTTGGACGAGGGCGTCGAGATCCCCGTAGTACAGCACCGCGGCGGGCGTGACCCCCGCCTCCTCGGCGACGTCGCGCAGCCGCAGGCCCTCCAGTCCGCGCGCGAGTACGGCGCGCTCCACCGCCTTGCCCAGCTCCGCGCGGCGGTTCTCCTTGCCGCTGCCCTTCCTGGCTGCCACGCCCACCTCTTCCGAAGATCCTCTTTATATGCAGCTTTAACAATAACGATCCAGCTCTTGACGGTCCAGGATCCCAGGTCTTAAATCTGCGTTTAACAAAGCGCTCCCCCCTCTGCGGCCTCCAGGAGGCATCATGACCAACCCGACCGACACCGGGGCGAGAACCGGGCCGGCGCCCGCCCCGGCCGGCAAGGGGCTGCGCGGCGGTTCCGTGGGCCTGCTCGCCTCCGTCACCCTCGGGCTGTCGTCCGTGGCGCCGGCGTACAGCATCGCCGTCACCCTCGGCTTCGTGACGCTGACCGTCGGGAACCTGGCCCCCGCCGCCCTGCTCCTCGGCTTCCTGCCCGTCCTGCTGACCGCGTTCGCCTTCCGCGAGCTCAACCGGGTGATGCCCGACTGCGGAACCACCTTCGTGTGGACCACCCGCGCCTTCGGGCCGGTGACGGGCTGGCTCGCGGGAGGCTGGGTGCCCACCTGCGCCACGCTCATCGCGATGACCGCCCTGTCCCAGGTCGGCGCCGGCTACCTGCTGCACCTCCTCGGCCTGAACTCCCTCGCCGACAGCGGCACGGCCGTGACGGTCACCGCGGTGCTCCTGCTGGCCGTCGTCACCTCGATCGCCTACCGGGGACTGCAGCTCGCGGCCTCCGTCCAGTACGTACTGCTCGGCCTCCAGCTGCTGGCCCTGCTCGGCTTCGGCGTCACCGCCTTCGGCCGGGCCGGAGCCGCCGCCCCGTCCCTCGCCTGGCTCAACCCCTTCGCGTTCGACGGTCTCGGGTCGCTGGCCGAGGCCGTACTGCTGTGCCTGTTCATCTACTGGGGCTGGGACGCCCTGATCACGGCGAACGAGGAGACCCGCGACGGCGACCGCGTCTCCGGCCAGGCCGCCGTCATCTCCACCGTGGTGCTGCTGGGGACCTACCTCTTCACCGCGTTCGCGGCGATCAGCTTCGCCGGCACCGGCACCGACGGCATCGGCCTGGGCAATCCCGACAACGCCGCGGACGTCCTGAGCACCCTCGCCCCGCCGGTGCTCGGCACCGCCCTGGCCAAGGCCATGCAGCTGGCCGTCTGCATCTCGGCCGTCTCCGCGCTGCTGACCTGCCTGGTCGGCAGCTCACGCAGCACCCTGTCCATGGCCTCCCACGGAGCCCTGCCGTCCGCGCTGGCCCGCATCCACCCGCGCCACCGCACCCCCGCCTTCGGAACCCTCTGCTTCGGAGCGGCCGCGGCCTGCCTGCTCGTCCTGCTCACGCTCGTCTCCGGAGACTTCCTCGGCGACGCCATCCTCTGCGTCGGGCTGCTCATAGCCTGCTACTACGGCACCACCGCGCTGGCCTGCGTCTGGCACTTCCGCAAGGGGCTCCTGGACTCCCCGCGCGACCTGCTGCTGCGCGGGGTCCTGCCCCTGGTGGGCGGAGCACTGATGCTGGCGGCCTTCGCCCGCAGCGCCCACGACATGTACGACCCGGCCTACGGGAGCACCTCCTTCCACGGCATCGGCGGGGTCTTCCTCCTCGGAGCCGGCTCGATCGCCGCGGGCGCCCTGGCCGTGGCCGTCGTCCGCACCCGCTTCCGGCGCTTCTTCCGCGACGGCCGCACCTCGGTCGCCGATCCCGCCCTGACCGTCACCGAGCCCACCCTCACCAAGGACTGACGAACCCCATGCGCACCCTCGCCATCGCCGCCCTGCAGACCAAGCCCGTGCCCCACAACCTCGAAGCGAGCTGGCAGCGCTTCAGCGAACAGATCCGCGCCACGCACGAGCTGTTCCCCCACGTCCAGCTGGTGGTCGCCCCCGAACTCCTGCTCGCCGCCGAGGGCCCGCTGCTGCGCCCGGCCCCCGACGACTGGATGGAGCAGGCCGCCGTCACGATCCCCGGACCGCTCACCGACCGGATCTGCTCCCTGGCCAGGGAGACCGGACTGTGGCTGATCCCGGGAAGCCTCTACGAGCGCGCCGAGGACGGCCACGTCTACAACACGGCCCTCGCCGTCTCGCCCGAGGGCGAGATCGTCGCCACCTACCGCAAGGTCTTCCCCTGGCAGCCGTACGAAGGGACCCGCCCCGGCCACGAGTTCACCGTCTTCGACATACCCGGCGCCGGCCGGGCGGGCCTGGCCATCTGCTACGACGGCTCCTTCCCCGAAACGGTCCGCCAACTCGCCTGGCTGGGCGCGGAGATCGTCATCCAGCCCACCCTGACCCCCACCCGCGACCGGGAGATGGAGCTGGTCTGCGCACGCGCCAACGCCTGGACCAACCAGGTGTACGTCGTCAACGTGAACGCCGCCGACCCGGCCGGGGTGGGCGCCAGCGCCATCGTCGACCCCGAGGGCACCGTCCGCCAGCAGGCCGGGCCCGGCGAGGAGGTCCTCGTCGACGTACTGGACCTCGACGTCGTCACCCGGGTGCGCCGCTACGGCTCCACCGGAATCAACCGCCCCTGGAGCCAGCTCGCCCGCTACGGGGAATCCATACCCCTCCCGATGTACGGCGGCGCGACCTTCCACACGCCGGACTGGCTCAAGAAGGAGGTAGAGGAGGAAGAGGAGAGCGGGACCGCGTAGCACCGCGGGTCCGCACCACCCCTCCGCCGCTTCACCCCGCCGCCGTCCCGCTCAGCGGATCCAGCTCGCGGCGCCGCCGGCTGATCGAGTCGGGGTCCCATCCCGGACGGGGTACGGAGGCCAGCAACAGCCGTGTGTACGGGTGTTGCGGGTCTCCGAGGAGCTCCCCGACCGGGCGGTGCTCCATCGTCAGGCCGCGGTACATGACGAGCGCCTCGTCGCAGACGTAGCGGACCACGGCCAGGTCGTGGCTGACGAAGACCAGGCCGATCCCGGTGTCGCGCCGGATGTCGGAGAGCAGGTTGAGCACCTGGGCCTGCACCGACACGTCCAGGGCGGAGACCGCCTCGTCCAGCACCAGGACGGCCGGTTCGACCGCCAGCGCCCGGGCGATCGCGGCGCGCTGGCGCTGCCCGCCCGAGAGCCGGCGGGGCAGGGCGGCCGCCTCGCGGTCGCCGAGGCCGACCTGGGCCAGCAGCTCCCCGACCCGGGCGGCGCGCGCCGCCCGGTCGGCCATGCCGTGCAGCCGGAGCACCCCGTCGATCGTGGCGCCGATGCTGATCCGGGCGTCGAGGGAGAGGTAGGGGTCCTGGAAGACGATCTGAACGGCCTTCGCCCTCGCCAGCCGTGCCGGCCTCCCCCGTACGGAGTCCGCCAACGGCCGTCCCTGGACGAGGATCTCCCCCGCGTCGGGGCGTTCGAGACCGACCAGCATCCGGGCCGTGGTCGTCTTCCCCGACCCGGACTCCCCCACGATGCCGAGCGCCCCGCCCGCCCGTAGCGAGAACGACAGGCCGTCCACGGCGACGACCTCCGTCCCGCCGGTCCGGTAGGTCTTGCGCAGGCCGCGCACCCGGAGCAGCTCGGGGGCCCCGTCCGTGCCCGGCTCGCCGTCCGTTCTCGGCTCGCCGTCTGCTCTCTGCTCGCCGTCTGTTCTCTGCTCGGTGCTCAACGGTCCTCCTCGCGGGTGAGTTCGGCGACGCGGTGGCAGGCGACCTCGGCCGGGCCGTGCCGTTCCAGTTCCGGCGCGGACCGGTCGCAGAGCCCTGGTTCGGCGAACCGGCAGCGGGGTGCGAAGGCGCAGCCGGGCGCGGACTCCAGCAGCCCCATCGGGGCGCCGGGGATGGGGGTGAGGCGGGCCAGCGGGCCGGCGAGCGGCGGGGAGGATCCGAGCAGGCCCGCGGTGTAGGGATGGCGGGGGGAGTCGAAGAGTTCCGCCACCGGCGCCGTTTCGACGATCCGGCCCGCGTACATGACGTAGATCCGGTCGCTGACGGAGGCCGCGAGCTCGATGTCGTGGGTGATGAGGAGGAGCCCGAGGCCGCGTTCGCGCTGCAGTCCTCCCAGGATGGCCAGGATCTCGGCCTGGGTGCTGACGTCGAGCGCGGTGGTCGGCTCGTCGCAGAGCAGCAGCCGCGGTTCGGCGGTGAGGGCCGCGGCGATCACGACGCGCTGGAGCATTCCGCCGGAGAGCTCGTGCGGGAACTGGTTCAGGTGCCGGACGGGATCGGGCAGGCCGACCGCGCCGAGGAGTTCGGCGGCCCTGACGTCGGCCCGCGACCTGGACCAGCCGTGCACCTGGCGCAGCGGCTCCGTGAGGAAGTCCCCCACCCGGCGTACCGGGTTGATGGCGGCGCGCGGGTCCTGGTAGATCATCGCGGCCTTGTTGGTGCGCACCTCGCGCAGGCTCGCGGGGTCGGCGCCGACGAGGTCGGTCCCGTCGACGCGTACCCGGCCGCCGATCTCGGCGCCCTGCGGGAACAGGCCGAGGGCGGCGCGGGCGGTGACCGACTTGCCCGAGCCGGATTCGCCGACGAGGGCGACGACCTCCCCGGCGGCGACGGTGAGGGTGATCCCGTCGAGGACGGGGCGGGCCATCGCCGGGAGGGTGACGCTCAGGGCGTCGTAGGCGAGCAGTGTCATCAGGAGTCCCTCCCCGCGAGCCGGTCGCCGAGGTCTTCCCCGACGACGTTGAAGGCGACGACGACCAGGACGACCGCCACGGCCGGCGCGATCGCGGACAGCGGCTGCCCCTGCAGGACGGCTGCCTGCCCCTGGTTGATCATGGCGCCCCAGTCGGGTGTCGGCGGCTGCACGCCGAGTCCGAGGAAGGACAGGGCGGCGAGGTCGAGCAGGGCGTAGCCGAAGTTCACCGTCGACTGGGCGAGCAGCGTCGGGGCGATGTTGGGCAGCAGCCTGCGGACGGTGACGTACAGGGCCGAGTGGCCCTGCACCTGGTAGGCGGCGATGTAGGGCCGGGACTTCTCCTGGACGGCCAGTCCGCGGACGAGCCGCGCCGTGTACGGCATGTAGGCGATCGCCATGGCGATGACAGGTGCGGTCATCCCCTTGCCGAACAGGGCCACCGCGAGGATCGCGAGGAGCAGCGCGGGGAAGGCGAAGAGGATGTCGAGCACCCGGCCGACGGCGGTGTCGATCCATCCGCCGCGCCAAGCGGTGAACAGGCCGACGGCGACGCCGAGGAGGGTGGAGAAGAGTACGACGGCGAGCGGGCCCGCCAGGCTGGTCCGGGTGCCGACGAGCAGCGCCGAGAAGGTGTCGTGGCCGCCCTGGTCGGTGCCCAGCCAGTGTGCGGCGCTGGGCCCCAGCAGGGTGTCGCCGAGGTGGCCGAAGGTCGGGTCCTCGGGGGCGATCCAGGGTCCCAGGAGCGCGACGAGGACGAACAGGACGAGGAGCGCCAGGCACGTCCGCTGGAGCCGGCTGCCGCCCAGGCGCCGCAGGCGGGCGAGCGGTTGGCGCCGGGTGCGCGGGGCGCGGGCCTTGGCGGCCGCTTCGGGAAGTGTGCTCATCGGGCGCTCCCCGCCGCGGCCATGCGCGGGTCGATCAGCGGGTGGACGATGTCCACGAGGGCGTTGACGACGACGAACGCGGCGACGACCAGCAGCACGATGGCCTGGACGACCTGGAAGTCGAGCTGGTCCACGGACTGGACGAGCAGGGAGCCCACTCCGGACATTCCGAAGGCGGTCTCCACGATCGCGGTGCTGACGAGCATGCCCGAGACCAGGAGCGCGGAGACGGTGACGATCGGTCCGAGCGCGTTGCGCAGGACGTGGCGCCGGATGACGGTGCGGCGCGGGGTCCCGCGGCTCAGTGCGACCTCCACGTGGTCGCGGCGCAGCTCGTCGAGCATGGCCGAGCGGGTCACGCGGGTCACCAGCGCGGTGAAGGTCACGGACAGGGCCACGGCGGGCAGGACCACGTGGTGCAGCCGGTCCAGGACGCCTTCGCCGTTGCCGATGGTCGGGAACCAGCCCAGCTGCACGCCGAACACCGATCGCAGGAGCAGGGCGGCGACGAAGGCGGGCGCCGCCGCGCCCACCGTCACGAGCAGCATGAGGGAACGGTCGGTGCGGCTGCCCCGGCGCAGGGCGCCGACGATGCCGGAGCCGATGCCGAACACCGCGATCATCAGGCCCGATACGCCGATGAGGAGCATGGACGAGGGCAGCCGCGACCAGACGACGGAGCTGACGTCCTGGTGGAAGAGGTAGGAGCGGCCGAAGTCTCCGTGCAGCACCCCGCCGAGCCAGTTCCAGTACCGGACCAGGAACGGCTCGTCGAAGCCGTACTGGCTGCGGAGCGCGGCGAGGTCCTCCGGGCTGGGGCTGCGCCCCTTGATGAGGAAGCTGGCCGGGTCACCGGGCGCCAGGAACAGGGAGGAGAAGACGAGGAAGGAGGTGACGAGCAGGGTCGCCGCCATGCCGGCGAGGCGGCGCAGCACCCGTCCGGCCCGGGCGAGGGCGGCCGTCATCCCTTGGCTCCGATCTCGGCCGCCCACGGGTAGTAGAGGTAGGCGATGGACGGCTGGACACCGGTGATCTTCTTGCCGAGGAAGACGCTGACGGGCTGGGTGTAGAGGGGCAGCCAGGGCAGTTCGCGCGAGGCGATCTTCTGGGCCTCGGCGTTGGCGGCCGCGTGCGCGGCGGGGTCGTAGGCTCCGACGGCCTTGTCGACGGCCGCGTCGAAGGCGGGATCGGACCAGTTGCCGTAGTTGCTGAACGCGCCGGTCTCCAGCGAGGCGAACATGTCCAGCGGGTCGGTGATGGAGGTGTACCAGAAGGTGAGGAAGAGGTCGATGCCCTCGCGCGCCGCGGGGTCGGTGAAGAGGGTCGTGTACTTCTCGGCGGAGAGGGAGTCGATCTCCGGCTTCAGCCCGATGGCGGTGGCCGCCTGGGCGACGGCCTGGGTGATGATGGTCGTCTGGGAGTCCAGCGGACTGGTGGCGATCACGATCTTCTGGCCGTTGACCCCGGCCTCGGCGGCGAGCGCCTTGGCCTTGGCCGGGTCGTACGGGTACTTCGGCAGGTCCTTCAGGAGCGCTTCGCTGCTCCCGGGGGGCGCGTCGGCCCACAGGCTGTCGGTGACGAGCGAGTCGGAGACCTCGCCGACCCCGCCGGCCCCGGCCTTGACGATGCCCTTGCGGTCGGTTGCCATGAGGAGGGCCTGGCGGACGCGGGGGTCGCCGAGGGGGCCCTTGAGGTTGCTGACCACCTCGTCGGCGACGGTGGTGTTGCGGCCGAAGTAGAGCTTTCCGGCCTCGGTGGAGCCCAGTCGGGCGTAGGCGGTCGGCGGGACCATCCAGCCGCCGTCGACCTCACCGCTCTGGAAGGCGTTGACGCGGGTCGTGGCGTCGGCGAGGAAGACGAACTTCACCTCGCCGGACTTGGCCTTCAGCTCCTGGTTCCAGTACCCGTCGAACCGCTTGAGCGTGAGCGACTGGCCCGAGGTCCAGGACCCGAAGGAGAAGGGGCCGGTGCAGTTCACGCCGGTCTGCGGATTGCCGTAGTCCTTGCCGGCCTTGGCGAGGGTGGCGGCGGATTCCACGGTGCCGGGGCTCGCGGCCAGGTACTTGTTGAAGGTGGAATCCGGCTTGGCCAGGGTGACGGTGACTTCCATCGGCCCGGTCTTGTCCACGGACTTCACGTTCTTGTACTGGTTCGCCCAGACGCTGGCCGTCTCGGGGTCGAGGTTGCGGCGCAGCGAGGCGACGGCGTCGTCCGCGGTGAGCGCGGTGCCGTCGTGGAACTTCACGCCGGGGCGGATCTGGTAGACCCAGGTGGTGGGCGTGGGGTTGGCGTACGAGGCCGCGAGGCCCGGCGAGGTCGTCAGGTCCGGGTTCCAGCGCAGCAGGCTCTCGCAGACGTTGGCGAGGATCTGGTTGGGCGGGAAGTCGAACGAGTAGGCGTAGTCGATGGTGGTCGGCTCCGCGTAGACGGACCAGGTGAAGGAGTCCAGGTTTCCGGCGGCGGCGGGCGTCTTGTCCGTGAGCCGGTAGGAGGCGGCCTGGTCCTTGGCCGGGTTCGCGGTGCCGCTGCACGCGCTCGTGACGAGCACGGCGGCCGCGGCGAGGCCCGCGGCCACGGCGTGGCGGACGCGGCTGCGGCCACTGCGGTGCAGCGGGGATCCCGATCGGGGTGATGACATCGTCTGGCTCCCTGAGGGATGAGCTCGGTGGGGTGGATGACGCTCGGCCGGTGGCGGCCCGGCCGGTGACTGCTGGGGCGATCGCTGCGGGGTCGATCGCGGATGGGGCCGATCGCCGCTGGGGCGGATCGCGCTGCTGGGCCGATCGCCGCTCAGGCGGTGTCGGCGGCGAAGACCAGTTCGCCGTCGATGTACGTGCGGAGCACGCGGGTGTCGGCGATCTCCATCGGCGGGTGGGCGAAGGGATCCCGGTCGAGGACCACGAGGTCCGCGTACTTGCCCTCCTCGACGGTGCCGGTGACCTCGTCGAGGTGGTTCACCCAGGCGCTGCCCGCGGTGTAGGCGGTGAGTGCCTGGGAGAGGGTCAGGGCCTGCTCGGGGAAGAAGGGCGGCATCGGTTCGAAGGCGTCGGGCGAGTTGGGGGCCTCGTCGGGTACGGAGCGGTTGACGGCGACGTGGATGCCCCAGAGCGGGTTGGGGCTGCTGACCGACCAGTCGCTGCCCGCGACCAGGCGGGCCCCGGCGCGCTGGAGGTCGCCGAACGGGTACTGGAGCCGGGCCCGTTCGGGTCCGAGGAAGGGGATGGTGAGCTCGTCCATCTGCGGTTCGTGGGCGGCCCACAGCGCCTGGATGTTGGCGGCCGCGTCCAGGGTCGCGAAGCGGGCGATGTCTTCGGGGTGGACGACCTGCAGGTGGGCGAGGTGGTGGCGGTTGTCGTTGGCGCCGTTGGCCTCGCGGGCTTCGGCGAGCGCGTCGAGCACCTCGCGCACGGCCCGGTCCCCGAGCGCGTGGAAGTGGATCTGGAAGCCCGCGCGGTCGAGCCGGGCGACCGCCTCGGTGAGCACCTCGGGGGCGATGAAGCTGAGCCCCGAGTTGCCGGTGGCGCAGCCGCAGCCGTCGAGGTAGGGCTCGAGCATGCCCGCCGTGAAGTTCTCGGCGATGCCGTCCTGCATGATCTTCACACTGGTGGCGTTGAAACGGCCCACCTGCCCGGTGCGGCGGCGCTCCTCCAGGTCGGGTATCTGTTCCAGGCCGCGTTCGCGGTCCCACCACAGGGCGCCGACGACGCGTGCGCGCAGGGAGCCCTCGCGGGCGGCGCGCCGGTAGACGTCGTAGTTGTCGGGGTTTCCGGGGAAGGCCCCGATCATGGCGTCCTGCCAGCTGGTCACGCCGAGGGAGAGCAGGTGCTCCTGCGCGGCGAGCAGGCCGGCGTGGGCCTCGTCCGGCGTGGCGATGGGCACGTGGTGCGCGACCAGCTCCACGGCGCCCTCCTGGAGGGTGCCGGCGGGGCTTCCGTCGGCCTCCCGCTCGATCCGGCCGTCGGCCGGGTCGGGGGTCTGCGCGTCGACTCCGGCGATCTCCAGGGCCCGGGTGTTGACCCAGGCTCCGTGTCCGTCCCGGTTGGTGAGCAGGACGGGCCGGTCCGGGACCACCGCGTCGAGCATGGCGCGGGTCGGCGTACCCCCGGGGAAGACGTCCATCGACCAGCCGCCGCCGCGGATCCAGGACGCGTCCGGGTGGGCCTTCGCGAAGTCGGCGACCACCGCGAGGTAGCCCTCGATGGTGCGCTCGGCGCTCAGGTCGCAGCCGAGCATCTGGACTCCGGCCACCGCGGGGTGGACGTGGGCGTCCTGGAATCCCGGGATCAGCAGGCCGCCCGCGAGGTCGACGACCTCGGTGTCCGCGTCCGCGAGGGATCGTACGGTGGCCGCGTCGGCGACGGCGACGATCCGGCCGCCCGCGACGGCTACGGCGGCGTCGATCGGGGTGGCCGATGTCCCGGTGAAGACCCGCCCTCCTACGAAGACGGTGTCGGCACGCTGCCTGGTCTTGCCCATCGACGCATCCTCCGGCTCGGCGGGTCATACCCGCACGGCTTGTTCGTTGAGGAGGAGTGAACGGGAGCGCAACAATGTTGTCAACGGTGTTGCGCTCCCTCTGTTCCAAATCGATACACTGGCCGCACCATGCCGAAGCCATCCGACACACCCGCCCGGTCCAAGCGCGCGGGCAGCCAGCTCACACCCGACGCGATCATCGAAGCGAGCCTGCGCATCGCGGCCCGCGGCAGCGAGGACGCCTTCACCGTGCGACGTCTCGGCGAGGAACTCGGCGCCGACCCGACCGCGATCTACCGGCACTTCCGCGACAAGGACGAGCTCCTGCTCTCGGTCGCCGACCGCACGCTCGGCGAGGTGCTCGACAGCATCCCCGCCGGCCTCGACTGGAAGGACCGGCTGCGGGCACTCGCCGACGGCTCCCTCGAAGTCGCCCTCAGATACCCGGTGGTCGGCTCGACCATGGCCAGCCGGACCACCCGCAGGCCCAACGAGTTCCGCGTGGTCGAGCTGATCCTCGGCGCGGTCACCGAGGCCGGGCTCAAAGGGGCCGAGGCGGCCGTCCACTACCGGATGGTCGGCGACTCCCTCCTCGCCTACGTCGGCCAGCGCGCCGCCTACCTGCTGTTCGACCCGGACGTCCGGGCCGCCGACGAATCCTCCTGGAGCCGGGAGTACCGGCTGGTCGACCCCGAGGGATTCCCCAACATCACCCGCCTGAGCGCGCAGTTGGCCGAGGTGACGGACGAGGAGATCTTCCGGGCCAGGGTCGAGGCACTGATCACCGCGATCGAGACCCGGGTCGAGGCGCTGCGCGGCGCATAGCCGAACGGCCCGCGCCCGCCCGCCCCTTCAGCCCGCGCCACCGTCCGCACCGCTGCCCACAGCCCTGGTCGCGCCCCTGCCCACAGCCCTGCTCGTACTCCAGCCCGCACCTCTGCCCGTACTCCTGCCCGTACCCCCGCACGCGGAAAGTGGCGCAACACCGTTGACAACGGCGTTGCGCCACCGGTTCACTCCCCCTCAGCCCGAGTCCATGCCGTCTCCGCAGGATTCCGAGAAGAGGGATCTCATGCACCACGTGCACCAGTCGGCCAACCGCGCCGGCATACCCGACCCGCTGCGCCTCGCCTTTTCCCTGCACGCCGAAGCCCGCCGCCGGGGCATGCCCGTCGCCGAGGTCACCGGCGAGCACACCGCGGCCGCCGAGAACAACCGGCGCGCCCGCCGCGCCGCCGAACACGACTCCCCCGCCCGCATGCCGAGCCGCCGCCGGATACTCGGCGCGGCCGGCACGATGGCCCTCGCCGCGGGCCTGCCCGGCGGCCTGCTCTCCCCGCGCAGCGCCGCGGCCGCCACCGGCGCCGCCGCGCCCCGCGTGGTGATCGTCGGCGCGGGGCTCGCGGGACTGCGCTGCGCGCACCGCCTGTGGAACCGGGGCACCCCGCTCGCCACGACGGTCTACGAAGCGGACACCACCCACATCGGGGGCCGGTGCTGGTCCCTGCGCGGCTTCTTCTCCGGCGGCGCGGTCCACGAGCACGGCGGTTCCTTCATCAGCTCCACCGACTCCGCGGCCCTCGGACTCGCCCACGACCTGGGCCTCCAGCGGGAGATCGCGAACGGCGGCGCCCTCAACGCCGGCGACTACGCCGCCCGGATCAACGGCGGCTCCTACCCCGGGTCCGACCAGCAGGACGACTGGATCGCGGAGGCCTACGACGCGTTCAGCGCCTCCTACGCGGCGGCCGGCACCGCGCGCTACGACAGCTACACCCCGGAGGCGTACCGGCTGGACCAACTCTCCTGCCTGGACTACCTCGACGAGATCGGGCTGAACCCGGGCTCGCGGCTGGGCCAGCTCATCCGGTCCCTCCAGCTCCAGTCGGGCGGCGAACCCGCCGAGGCCTCGGCGCTCGGCATGATCGGCTTCCTCGGGGGCTCGTCCGTCTTCGCGGGCGGCGGCTTCGACGAGAAGTACCACCTCGTGGGCGGCAACGACCAGTTGGTCAGCGGGATGGCGGCGCAGCTGCCGGCCGGGACGGTCCGCCAGGGATACCAGCTCGTCGCGCTGCGCCGGAACGGGGACGGCTCGTACACCTGCACCTTCGACCACGGCGGCAGCACGGTCACGGCCGCGGCCGACCACGTGGTGTTGGCGCTGCCCTTCAGCACGCTGCGCGACGTCGACCTCTCCGGGGCGGGCCTGTCCGCCCGCAAGCTGACCGCCATCCGCCAGCAGGGCATGGGCCAGAACGCGAAGCTTGTCACCGAGCTCTCGGCCAAGACCTGGCCGCGCCTCGGCTACAACGGCATCAGCAACACCGGCCCGCTCGGCTACCAGACGGCCTGGGACGGCTCGGTGGCCCTCGGCCCCAACGGCTCGCCCGCGCTCATGGTCGGGTTCCCCGGCGGGAACACCGCGCGCGACACGCTCACCGGAGCCGCGCACGGCCCGGCGCCCGCGGCGGACGTCGACTGGTTCCTCTCCCAGGTCGAGACCGTGTACCCGGGCACCAGGGCCGCGTTCACCGGCAAGGCGTACGAGGACCACTGGTCGCGCGCCCCGTGGCAGCGGGGCGCCTACCAGTACTACAAGGTGGGCCAGTACACCTCGATGGCCGGCTGCGAGGCCCTCCAGGAGGGCCGGATCCACTTCGCGGGCGAGCACACCGATCCGGAGGACTCCACCCTGAACGCGGCGGTCGCCTCCGGCGAACGCGCCGCGACGGAGATCGCCTGCCAGGTCTGATCCCCGCCCCGGGGGACCTGCCGCTCCCGGTTCAGAAGGCCGAGTGGGCGAACCAGTGGTCGAGCAGGTCCGGGTCGCCCAGCAGCTCGAAGGCCCCGCTCCGGCGGTCCAGGCGGCCGTAGAGGAGCAGCAGGAGGTCCGCGGCCGATCCCCGGACCGTGGCGTCGGCCGCCCGCGGCTCGGCCGGGTCGGCCACCAGGGCGAACCCGTCGGGGCGCAGCCCGACCAGCCAGTCGCCTTCGCCGCCTCCCTGGCCTTCGCCGTCCGTGCAGCTGAAGCGAATGCTCCGGTCAGGGGCGCGCAGTTGGGCGGTCCGCGGTGCGAAGGGGGTGGCGAAGGGGAGGTTGGTGAGGAACTCGTCGATGCCGTCGACCGCCAGTGCGCGGTCGACGTGCGGCGGCAGTCCGAGGGCGAGTTGGGCGTCGACCCGGTGGACGAGGGTCTCGAAGAGCATCCGCCGAACCCAGAACCGGGCGTGCTGGTCGACTCCCCAGGCCCACATCGGCGCATCCAGGTCGGTGGCGGCGAACACCTCGGCGGCCTCTCCGGCGCCCATGGCCAGCCAGTCCGGGAGGCCGTCGGGGTGCTCCGGCAGCCGCAGATCCACCTCACGGCTGGTCGGCGGCTGCTGGATGCGCCGGCGGAGCAGTGCGGTGAACCAGCGGTGCACGCTGCCGACGTGCTGCGTGAGGTCCGCCAGGGTCCAGCCGGGACAGGTGGGCACCGGCGTGGAGAGGTCGGCCGCCTTGACCGCGGCGACGAATCCGGCGGCCTCGGCCGCGACGGCAGCTCCGTGCTGAGCGGGTTCCATGTCTGCGCCCTTCCTCATGATGGTGCTGCCCAGAAACCAAAGATACTTAATGAGCTAGATGGTTCATGTCTTCAAGTAATGCGATGCGAAGGTAATTCGCGAGCGTCGGGGATGTCAACTTCCGGACCCGCGCGGGCCGCGTACCCAGACGGGTTGAGTAGGCCTACTCATGCCGGGCCGGGCGGCGGCCGACACCCTGGGGACACGAAGCCCGCGCACCCCGGAGGTTCCATGATCAGCCGCCTCGCCTCAGTCCTGGCCCCGGCGTTCGGCCGGATGACGGTCACCGCGGACTCGCCGGACCCCGTCGCGGGCGGGACCATCCTGGTCTCCAACCACACGAGCCTGTTCGACCCGGTCCTCGTGGTCGCCGCGCTACGGGGACTCGGCGTCGAGCCGGTGGTCATGGCCGCGGCCGGGCTGTGGCGGGTGCCGGTGCTCGGAGGCGCGCTCGCCCGCGAGGGGCACATCCCGGTCCACCGGAGAACGGCTCGCGCGGCGAGCTCGCTCGACGGCGCCGCCGAGGCGCTGGCGGCCGGCCGATGCGTGCTGATGTACGGGGAGGGCGGGATTCCGTCCCGCCGCGACTCCGGGGAGGCCGCGCCGCTGCCCTTCCGCAGCGGCCTGGCCCGCCTCGCCCGGACCACGGGCGCGCCCGTCCGCCCGGTCGGCCAGGCGGGTGCCCGGCGCGTGAGCTCCGGGCGGGCGGCCAAGCAGATCGCCGGAGTCCTCACCGCCCCGGCCCGCCGCCCGCGCCTGCACGTCCACGTCGGCGCACCCCTGTCGCTGCCGGAGGGCCTCCCGGAGGCGACCGCCGCGGCCCATCGCGCGGTGACCGCGGCCTGGCGGACCGCGGCGGCCCGCCTCGCCGGGTGACGCCTCGCCCCCGCCCCTCCACCCCAACCCTCCACCCCGACCCCCGACCCCAACTCTCCCCGCACGCAGGTTCGTTCGATGCGACCGGCCGGGCCGCCACGGCCTCAAACATCGCCCCGGCGTGACACAGCCCTCCCGGCCCGCGCACCGGACGGCCTTGCCATACCGCGAGAACACGCCGGACACTTACTCACGTACGGTAGCGACCACCACCCCACGAGTGATGATCACACCGGGGCGCGAGGGGCTGATCACCACCTATGACGACTCAATCAAGACCGGCGGCACACCCCGGCGCGAGCTCCGGCCGGCTCCCCCGGGGCCATCGGGAGCTGGCTCAGGACGTGGCGCGGCGCGTGGTCATCGACCTGGCACCGCGCGAGGCACGCCACTTCGAGCAGCGGGCCCGGGCACACTTCCGCCCCCGCCTGCCCTGGCGCGGCCGCCGCACCACACGGTTCGATCTGCTGGGCCTCCCCTCGGAACTGCTGACCCCGACAGCCCTGGCGGTCTCCACGGCCCTGCTGGGGGCGGTGTCCACGGAACTGGTCGCCGGCCTGAGGCAACGGACCACGGGCCTGCTGCGCCGACGCGGACAGCATCGGGCGGAGCCCGCATCGGCCGGCACGCCGTCCCAACCGCCCCCGACAGCCGCCGGATCCGAGCCCACGGCCGCGGATCTGGCGCGCTGGCACACCAGTGCGCTGGAGGCCGCCCGCGAGTGCCGGGTCCCCGAGGAACTCGCCCGCCGCATCGCCGACTCCGCGCTGGCGCACCTCGTGCAGTACCTGGCCGCCAGGTCGCTCCCCGTCGCCGCCGGGGACACCGCTCGGGACGCCCTCCCGCCGGAGTCCGCGAACCCGAACCCGGCGGAGTCCGCGAACCCGAACCCGGCCGGCCCGAACCCGAGCCCTCCGGACCCGCCCGTTGCCGACGGGCCGCCGGCTGCCGACCGCTGACGACCGCCGTGTTCCTGCGGGCACTGCTGTTCTGGTTCGCCCTCACCGTCGCGGCCGGAGCCATCGCCTTCCCCACGACGCCCGAGAGTCAGGCGCGGGCCGCCGACAGCCACCGGATCTGCGCGGCGGAGGTCGAGTCCGCCTATCTCCGTACGCTCCCTCGCACGCCCGAGGAGGAACAGCAGGCCGCCGCGGTCCCCTTCTGGCACAGGACCTTCCTCCCGGACCGCTACCGCCCCGAGGTCCTCGAAGCCGTCGCGCAAAAGTGCGGAGTAAACCCCGTCGACCGTCCCGAGCAGCGTGCGGGCCTGGCCGTGGGCGTGCTGGCGGGCGGCGGGTTCCTCCTCTACTGGCTGCTCCCCTACCTGACCGTCCTCCGGTACGGCCTCAGGCCCGAGCCCCCGCAGGAGGCCGACGCCGTCGATGCGGACGGAACACCCCTGCCCTGCCTCGACTCCGCCGTGCGAAGGCTGGCGGCCGACGTGGGGGTCACCGTGCACGCGGTGCTGTTCAACGCGGTCGACACCACGGCCAACGCCGTCGCCTTCGGACACGCGGGCCGACGGTACGTGGAGCTGGCGAGCGGCATGGAGGGGCTGCTCGAGAAGGACCCGGCCGCCTTCGACGCCGTCGTGCTCCACGAGCTCGGCCACATCCGCAACCGCGACCTCGACGTCACCCAGGGCATCACGGCACTGTGGTGGGCGTTCGTCGCGCTGGTCGCCGCCACCTTCTGCCTCTCCCTGACGGGATTCGCGGCCGACGGTGCGGGCCTGCGCGCCCTGTGCCTGCAGCTCGTGCTGCTCACCTACATGGTCTACGCGGCCCGCAACAGCTACCTGCACTCCCGCGAGTTGCACGCCGACGCCTTCGCGGCGGCCCACCCGGCGGGGAGCAACGGCCGCACCGGCGGCTCCGGCGGCGAGGAGATCCGGCAGGCGCTGGAGCGGTTCCTGGGCCGGCTGGCCGCGGAACGCCCCGACAAGGGGGGCCATACGTCGGCCTGGCCCTTCGCCACGCACCCCTCCCTCGCCCGCCGGAGGGCCGCGCTGGTCCGTCCCGCACTCGCCGACGAGTTCACCGGCTGGGAGGCGGCCCTGATCGGCTGCATCCTCACGTTCGCCGTGAACCTCGTACTGGTGCACAGCTACGACCTCGCACTGTTCGGGCTCAGGACCGGCATCCTCGAGCTGGCCGAACTGGACACGCTCCGGCCGGTGTACGTCTGGGCCACCCTGCCGCTGCTCCTGGTGGCAGGACCCGTCATCGGCCTGGGCCTGCGGTACTCCGTCCTGGCCTGGCGCAGCGGCCATCACGGCGGTGTCCGCCCGACGATCCGCCTGGCCGGGCTGTCGGCCTGCCTCTGGGCCGGGCTGTGTCTGGGCTGCCTGATCCACCCCGGGCCGATCACCGATCGCTCCCTCACGGACGGGCAGCCCGTCATGCTGTGGCAGGCGCTCACCGGTTCGGCCGGCCTCGGCCTGGCCCTGACCTCCGCCGCATCCCTGGGCCTCTGCGCCCTGGTTGCCCTCGGCGCCGAAGCGGTGGCGCTGCGCCGCCGGGCCGCTCTGCTCCTCACCGGCGCCTACGGGGCGTTCGTGTTCGTCGGGTGGTTCCCCACCGCGCTTCCGTCGGCCACCGCGCCGTACCGCTACGCGGTGGTCCTCGGCCTTCCGCTCCTGGGCGCCGTGTGCCTGCTCGGCGCCCGGCGTCCCCGTTCCGTCCGCCTCCTTCAGCCGCGAGTGCGCGCCGGGCACGACCTCGGCACCGTGACGGCCGCTTCGTCCCCCCTGCGCACCCCGCTCCTCTTCGTGTGCCACCTCACGACGCTCGGGGTGACGCTCTGGGCCCTCGTCCTGGCGGCCCGGCTCCTCACCTTCTCCCTCTCGCCCACACCGACGGTCCTGGCCGAGTCGTCGGGGCTGATGCTGTTCGTCCTCGGCATCGCGGGCGCCGCCCTCGCACCGCACGACGCCGTGTTCCGGCAACGCCTGCACGCCGCGATGTGCTGCCTCGCGGGCGCCGCGGCCCTGACGGGGGTGGCGGGTCTCGTGGGCGGCACGATCCCGCCTCCGCTGTTCCTGGCCCTCCTGGCCCCGGCCGGCGGCGCACTCGTGTCCTCTCGGGTCACGGCGGCCGCACTCTACGACCTGCGGCACGGCAGGGCCCGGCAAGGTCCGAAGGAGCCGGCCTAACGGCGACGGCGTGCGCAGGTCCAGGCCCCCATGCCCTGGATCTCGGCGAGTCTGTTCGCCGTGGCGATCTGCTCGGCCTTCGTGGCGAGATCGGCGCGCGGCGCGTACTTGCGGCCTCCTGCCGCCTTCCAGCTCGACTGCGTGAACTGGAGGCCGCCGTAATGGCCGTTGCCGGTGTTCGCCCGCCAGTTCCCGCTGGATTCGCACCGGGCGATGGCGTCCCAGTCGGGCGCCGGTTTGGAGTGGACAGCGGCGGCGTGAGCCCCGGAGACGTCCAAGAAGGACACGACCAACAACACTGCCGTTGCCAGCAGTTGACCGATCACGTTCCGGCTTCGCCGGACTGTCCAGTGGTGCGACATCAGTCCTCCTTCGCTGTTGGTGCGGACCTGCCGCGAACAGCGGGCGGGCCCGCGTACGGCCGTCATCGGGCCGCGGCCACAGCAGAGCACGGACCGACCCGCTTCCAGCGGCACTTACGGCCCGCGAAGGGTCAACGCCACCCGGACGGACGTGTCGCGGCCGGCTCGTGGCCGCGACACGCGGGGTCGTACGAGGTAAACGGCGCTCAGACGGTGCTGAACTCGGCCAGGTGATGGCACGTCGGGTGAGACCGAGTCCGCAGTCGGCCTGCACCGCTTTCCAAGGACGGCTCGCGTACCAGTAGCCGGGCGTGGCCCTGTCGCCCGAACCGACCGCACTGATGGCCGGGTTGACGATGCACTCGGGCCAGGTCCTGGTGGGATCGCAAAGGGCGCCGGGGAGTTGGGAACCGGGAGCTCCGGCTCCCTTGGGGTTGAGCTCGGCCATCATCTGCGCGAGCTGCGCCGGGGGCAGGAGCCGACCGCCGTAGGACCGCGCGACTCGGGAGCGAACCGAGCGGCCGCGCGCATGTTTTGCGTCACATTCAGCCAGAAAGGAAGGAAAAAGGTTGAACTATGTCTGATTTACGCCGAGACGAGGATCCATTGCCTTAGGTTAGCCTGCCCTAATGCAGCTCATACATCTGGCCGCCTCGGCCGGCTACACCACGCCTCCGCTCTGGCGCATCCTCACCAAGGCCGGATACTTCGTGGGCCTGTCCGCGGCCATCGGCGCCACGGTCACCTACGCGTCGTCGGTACGCCCCGCACTCCGCGCAGCGGAGAGCCAAGGCGGCAACGCGGATGTCATGAGACGAAGAACGGCAGGGCACCTGGCCTGGGCCGGAGTCGTTCTGCTCGTCGCGGGCTACTTCCAGCTCGCCGCCCGGCTGGCCCGGGCGGGCAAGGGCATGCCCTTCGGCGACGCCCTCTCGCCCGCGCGAATCTGGGACTTCCTCCAGGCGCCGGCGGCCAAGGGCGCCTGGATCGCCCAGGGGACGATCTACATCGTTCAGAACGTCGTACTGGTCATCACCGCCGCCACCTTGATCTCCCTCTTCCTTCCGGCGGCGCGCCGGCGCCTCGACGCCCTCGCCCTGACCGCACTGCCCCTGAGCCTCGCCATCACCCTCATCGGGGCAGTGCCGGCCACCAAGCCGAAGGACTCGGACAAGGTGCTGGACCTGGTGTTCGGCCAGACGCACATCATCAGCGGCGTGGTCTGGGTCGGCGGTCTGGCCTTCCTGGCCGTCCTCGCCACCTCCCGCGGCCGACTGGGCGAGGGTGCGGGCCTGCTGTGGGCGGACATCTGGCGCCGCTTCGCCCTCGTAGCGCTCGTGAGCGTCGGCGCCGTACTGACTTCCGGCCTGTGGATGAGCTGGAAGCACGTCGGCTCCATCAGCCAGCTCTGGACCACGACCTACGGGCTCTTCGTGCTCATCAAGATCCTGCTGGTTCTGGGCATGATGGCGGCCGGAGCGGTCAACCAGTTCTGGCTGATGCCCCGCATCGCCAAGGCCCGCGAGGAGGACGACACCTCCTCCCTCCTGCACCTGACCCTGCACCACTTCCCCAAGGTGGTCTGGGGCGAGGTCGTCCTCGGAATCGCCGTCCTGGCAGTGGTCCCCTTCCTCAGCGGCTCCGCCCGCTCCGAGGCCGGCAGTCCGGCCGCCGTCTCGAGCGGCAGCATCTTCGCCGTGGGCGCGCTGCTGGTCCTCACCCTGGTCGCCTCCCTCTACGTCACCGTGCGGACCTCCGACGCCCTCGCCCGGCGCGCGGTCCCGGCCTCGGCCTGACCCCGGCCCGACCTCGCAGTGAACGACCGGCGCGGCCCCGTCTTCGACGACGGGGCCGCGCCTTCCAGCGTTTCGCGCATGGAACCGGAGCGGGCCGTCCGGCTCGACAACTGCCGTACACCGCGCGACTGTTACGCGATGAGCATCCTCCCAGCGAGCGCCCGCCCACCTACGGCTCCACTCCGGGCGTCCCTGCGCGCCCTCGCCTGTGCGACCGTCGCGGTGCTGGCGCTGTCGGGGTGCAGCGCGGACGGCCACGACCGGGCCCCGGAGGAGCGGGCCTCGGCCACGTCCGTACCCGAGGGCGACGCCTTCTACGACCCGCCCAACCCGCTGCCCCGGGGCAAACCCGGCACCGTGATCCGCCAACGCCCCTACGCGCCGCCGGAGTCGACGCTGACACTGCCGTCGCACACGTTCCTGGTGATGTACCTGAGCACCGGAACCAACGGCAAGCCGGTGGCCGCGAGCGGGCTGGTGAGCGTTCCGGACGGCCCCGCTCCCACCGGGGGACGGCCCGTCGCGGCGGTGGACCACGGCACGATGGGCATCGGCTCGAAATGCGGCCCGTCCCGCATGCCGGCCTTCGCCGGGCTGCAGGACACCAGTCCGGTCGGCAAGCTCCTCGCGCGCGGATTCACCGTCGTGCAGCCCGACTACATCGGCCTGGGGGTGACCGGGGTCAGACACCCCTACCTCAACGGCAAGTCCGCCGCGTACGCCACCCTCGACATCATCCGTGCCGCTCGCGGGATCGACCCGGGCGCGGGCGCGACCACCCTCGTCTACGGCGGTTCGCAGGGCGGGCACGCGGCACTGTGGAGCGCGCACCACGCCTCCGCGTACGCTCCCGAAATCGACCTCAAGGGCGTGGTCGCCAACGCGCCGGCGGTCGGATTCGAGTGGATGCCCGCCCTGTTCTCCCAGCAGAGCGAGGTGGCCACTCCTTACGCCGGAATGCTGCTGATGCTCATCGACGGGGCCGCAGCAGCCGATCCCGCGGTCAAACCCGCCGAACTCCTCACCCCCGAGGGGCTGGCCGCCGCGGACCGCATCTGGACCGAACCCTGCGTCGTCGGCGACACCGTGCTCCCGCCCGCGCCGGACATCCTGCGCCCCGGCGCCGATCTGGAACCCCTCAACGCCGCGCTCAAGGCCAGTGCGAGCGACGGGGCCACCACCAAGGTCCCGGTGCTGCTGCCGCAGGGCGGCAACGACGTGCTGAGCAACCTCAACCGGACGCTCGCCGGGGAACTGTGCGACAAGGGCGTGAACCTGGAGTTCAAGTACTACGCCGACCAGGGGCACACGATCAGCGACGGCCCGCTGGACGATGCGGTCGCCTGGATGGACGCCCGGCGCGCCGGTACGCCGCTCACCGCGAGCTGCACGTTCTGAACGGCACGGATCCCCCGACGTCTCAGCGGAAGGCGGCGTCGTCCCGGGTCAGGGCGTGGACCACGCAGGGGCGGCCGATGACGGTGTCCTCGCGCAAGAACGTGAATCCGAGGCGCCGGGCGACGGCCGCCGAGGCGGTGTTGTCCGGGTGGATCATGGCGGTGATCTGCTTGAGCCCCAGGGGACCGAAGCCCCAGTCGAGGACCGCCCGGGCCGCCTCCGTGGCGTAGCCCCGGCCCCAGTACGGGCTCGCCAGGGTCCAGCCGATCTCGGTCTCGCCGAACTCCTCCCACCAGTTCAGACCGCTGCGCCCGATGGCCTCGCCGGTGCTCCGCAGCTCGACGGCGCACAGGCCGTGGCCGCGCTGCGTCCACTGCTGCTCGATGGCGTGCAGGCGCGCCGCGGCCTGCTCCCGGGTGTAGCCGCCGACGAAGCGGTTGACCTCGGCGTCGGCGTGCAGGCGCACCCACCAGTCGGTGTCGGCCTCGGTGAGCGGGCGCAGCCTCAGTCGCTCCGTGGTGATCACTGCCGGTCACTCCTCACTGTCCAGGGGCGTCGGAGCCCCTGCTCTCCGTCGGACCCCGTCTCGACCATGATCCTCGGAAACCCCGGTGCCGTATGTCAACGCGGGCGGTAGACGGTGAGGGCGTCGGGGAGCTCGTCGAGGACCAGGGCGGAGGGGGCCTTCGCGTACTCGCCGTCGTAGGCGATCGGAGTGCCCTCCGGGATGTCCCCGATGCGCAGGCTGCGCAGCCGGGTCGCGACGTGGACCGGGGAGCGGGTCAGGGGCCCCGTGAAGGCGGCGGCCAGCAGGCGCGGGCCCGGGCGGCCGCCGCCGTGGACGAGGCGGACGTCGAGGAGGCCTTCGCCGAGGGTGTCCCGGCGGCGGGGGGTGGGGCCGGTGCCGTGGTACGTACCGTTGCCCGCGAAGAGGAGCCAGACGCTACGGGGCCTCCCGGCCAGCCTCAGCCGCACGGGCCGCTCGGCCCTCAGCACCTTCCAGGCCGCCAGGACCGCCGCGGGGCCGCCGCCGATCCGCGGGGCCCAGCGCAGGCGGTGGCGCAGCAGCTCCGGGTAGGCGCCGATGCTGAAGTTGTTCAGGAAGTAGCCGGACCCCCCGGCCCCGGACGCCCCCCGCGGACCCGGGCTGAAGCGGCCCACCGCGATGTGGACGGCGTGGCCTTGGGCCACGGCGCGGCAGGTGTCCTCGACTCCGGCCAGGCCGAGGTCCAGGGCGAAGTGGTTGAGGGTGCCGCCCGGAAACACCGCCAGCGGCACCCCGGCGCGCAGCGCGGCGGTAGCGGCGGCATTGACCGTGCCGTCGCCGCCGCAGACCCCGAGCACGGTCGCCCGCGAAGCGGCCTCCGCCAGTTGCGCGGGCAGGTCCCCGCCCTCGCATTCGATCACCTCGGCCCCGGGCAGCCGGGCGCGCAGTACGTCGAGCCCCGCGTCCGCGGCCGTACCCGACCCGGTGTTGACCACCACCGCGAGTCCGGTCCCGTCGGGCAGCGCGGGCGCCCCGGCGGCGGCCCGCTCGCCGCCCGGCACGGCCCGGACCTGTTGCGCATCGCGCGCGAGGCGGCGTACGACGAACCCTGCGGCCACTCCCAGGGCGGCGCCCGCGAGCACGTCTGAGGGGTAGTGCACCCCGGTGTACACCCGGGAGAAGGCCACCGACGCGGCCACCGGGACCAACGCGGCGCCCCAGCCCGGGGACTCCAGTGCCACCCCGGCGGTGAAGGCGAAGGCCGATGCCGCGTGCCCGGACGGGAACGAGGTCGTCTGCGGCTGCGTCGCCTGCTGCCGCACCACCGGTACGCCGTCCAGCAGCGGCCGCGGCCTTCGCACGGACCATTTGCCGACGGTGTTGATGGTCGCGGAGGCCACCGCCAGCGAGGCGGCACCCCGCACGGCGGCCTTGCGGGACCGGGCCGATCCGATGACGGCGATCGCCGCGGCGGCCCCGGCCCACAGCATCCCGTGGTTCGCGGCGCGCCCGAGCCCCGGCAGGACCCGGTCGGCCCCGTGCCAGTGCCGCCGGGCCACCGCGTCGAACATGCGGCGGTCCCACTGGGCCGCCGCACCGTGCCAGGTCAGCGGGGTCTGCGTGTGCGCTGCTCGATTCGCCATGGGAACCGTCTACCCGATCGGGCGGCGGCGTATCACTGCGCGGTCAGTGCGCGGTCCAGCGGAACTTCCCTCCGCCGACCCAGCAGACCTCGCCCGGGTCGTCCAGGTCGTGGATCACGATGCCGCCGGTCGCCGCGGTCACCACCACGTCCGTCATGGACCTGGCGGTGCCGGCGAACTGGCCGTCGATCTCGACGATGCGGAACGGCGGATCGCCGCCGTGCACCCCGAGTACGGTGACCCGCGCCGCGGAAACGTAGGGAATCGCGCCTTCGGTCATGGGAGCTCGCCTCCACTCACACGTACCCAGTCTGCCCGCTCCGGGCCGGTCGGGGCAGCCCCGCTCAGGCGTCGGGCCCGACACCGCGACCGGGTGCGCTCATGTCGCCCGTGCCGGGTGTGCCGTCGGCGAGCCCGTAGCGCAGGTACACGGTGCCCTTCGGGCCGGCTGCCGGCGGTTCGAGGAGGGTGACGTTCGTGGGCACCTCGCCGCCGTCGAACACCTTCTTCCCGACGCCGAGCACGATCGGGTGCACCCAGAGGTCAAGACGGTCGAAGAGCTTCTCGCGCAGCAGGGTCTGCACCAGGTTCAGGCTCCCGACGACCTTCACGTGCTCGTGCCGGTCGCGGATCTCGCGCACCGCGGCGGGCAGGTCCGGGCCCAGCTGTGCGGACCCCGCCCACGAGAGCTCGGGCCTGCCGCGGGAGGCCACGTACTTCGGGACGCTGTTGAACAGGGTGGCGATCTCGTTGTCCTCACCGCCCTCCTGGTGGGGCCAGTAGGCGGCGAAGAGGTCGTAGGTCCGCCTGCCGAGCAGGAGGGCGTCCGTGCCCTCGTACGCGGCGGCGACCTGCGCCCCGGACACCTCGTCCAGCAGCGGCGCCTGCCAGCCGCCGAACGGGAACCCCGCCGGGTCCTCGTCGGGCCCGCCGGGCGCCTGCCCGACGAGGTCCAGGGTTGCGAACATCTCGATGTGGATGAGGCCCATGGCGTACTCCCGATGTCTCTGGTTGCCCCCGTCGGAAGGTAGACCCGTGGGCGCCGCCGAACTCATCGCCACGACGGCGTCCGGCTCCGTTCGGCCCCGCCCGTGGCCTCGGCGCGCCCGCGGGCCTAGCCTGCGGGGATGGAGATCCGCGTGGGCCGGGTGGCAGTGCACTACGTGGAGCACGGGACCGGTCGACCCGTGCTGGTCCTCCACGGCGCCGGTGTCGACCACCGCGAGGCCGAGGCCTGCTTCGAGCCGGCCCTCGAAGGCGTGGCCGGGCTGCGGCGGATCTACCCCGATCTCCCCGGAATGGGCCGGACCAAGGCCCCCGTAACCCTCCGCAGCGCCGACGACGTCCTCGACACGCTGCTCGCCTTCGCGGCCGAGGCCACCGGCGGGACCCCCCACCTCCTCATCGGTCACTCGGCAGGCGCGTACTACGCGCAGGCGATGGCCGCGCGGCGCCCGCGGGAGGTCGCCGGTCTGGCGCTCGTCTGCCCGTTGCTGCCGGCACTGCGTGATGTACCGGAGCACCGGGTCGTCGCCGGATCGGGTGCGATCGGTGACGAGGTCTTCCGGAGCTACTTCGTGATCCAGACCCCGGAGATGCTCGACCGGTACGAGCGCTACGTCGCTCCGGCCGCGGCCCTCGTCGACGAGCCGGCGCTCGAGCGCATCGGGCAGCGGTGGGCGCTCACCCCCGTGCACGCGCCGCCGTACCCGGGACCGACCGCGGTCGTGGCGGGGCGGCTGGACTCGACGGTCGGACATGCCGCGGCCGGCGACCTCCTCGACCACTACCCGCACGTCTCGCTCGCCGTCGTCGACGACGCGGGGCACGCCCTTCCCCACGAGCAACCGGAACTCCTGCGCGCCCTCCTCCTCGAGTGGCTCGCGCGCGTCGAGCGCCATGCGGTCCAGTCGACGACGAACCCGGCGGCACCCTGACAGTCGGTCAGCGCCCAGTAGCCGAGGCGGCCGAGGCCGAACCCGGGAACCATCAGGAAGGCCGTAACCGTCCTGCACTTCGTGATCGATAAGACCGAACTGATGACCGACCCGATGACCGACCTGACGACCGACCGGCTCGCCGATGCCTGGAAGCACATCCACTGCGCGTCCCCCGTGGACGAGGCGGATCCCGTAGCCCTGGAGTGCGCCCGCCGCCTCGCCGCCGACCCCGGTGGGGAGCTGGCCCATGTGTGGGTGTCCGGGCTCCTCTCGATGTCGGACTACCTCGCCTGGCGTCCGGGCCGGGCGGCCGAGCGGGCCTCCTTCGATGCCCTGCGCGCCGCGGCGAAGGCACTGGGCGACCGCTCCTGCACGCACGAGGACCACCCGTACGAGACCGAGATGGACCCGTACGGGGACGAGGTCTGGGCGGGCGACAACGGGCTGCTGACCGGCGAACCGACCGTGCAGGGCGGCGACTCCGCCGACACCGGGCGGGTGCTGTGCCCGGCGAACGTGGCGGGTTGGGCCCGGCTCGCCGCGGACGTGCTGGCCCCGTTCACCGTGCGCCGCATCCCGGCGGGAGCGCCCGAGGACCACCACAGCCGCATGAGCGACCTCTCGGGGATCGTGAACGACTACCCCTACTGCGATCCGGCCGAGGCGCTGGCCGACGAGGCCGCCTGCCTGCCCGCGTATCCGACCCGCGGGGTGTTGGCCGGCTACCTCGTCACCATGAACGCGACGTGCTGGTACGCGGCGTCCGAGAGGATCACCGAGCGCTCGGTTCTGGACGCGATGATCGAGGGGGTCCGGGCCGCCGTTCCGTCGCTGCGCGACGACCCGTGCACTCACGGCCCCGGCGAGCATCCCGACACGGGCGACGTGGACCACCTGAGCCAGGTCGGCTACCTCCTGCGCAGCCCGGGCGGCCGCGCGGAGTTCGCCGAGGACCAAGGGTGGGGCGACGCGGAGGAGCCGGAGGGCGAGGACGAGCCCCTGGACGCGTGGGTGTGTTCCGCCTTCCTGCGCGCCCTCGCGGAGGAGACCCTCAACACCCTGACCGGGGCCCTCGAGTCGTTCGGAGCGGCAACAGACACCCCCTGAGGCCCCGCACCGCGCACTACCCGGCGGCGCGGGGCTCGGGCATCATGGCCCGGCACCGGAGTTCACCGGCGCGGGGCCTCCCCCGCGTCCCCTGCGACCGCGGTCCGGAGGCCCCTGTGACGTCTGACGACCAGGCGAGGCGCGATGAGCTGTACCTCGACCCGTACCCGCTCTACGCCCGCGCCCGTCGGGCCGAAGGCCTGACGTACGTACCGGAGTTCGACGCGTGGCTGGTGGCCCGGGACCAGGACGTACGGGAGGTGCTGGTACGGGCCGAGGACTTCTCCTCCGTCAACTCGCTCACCCCGGACATCGCCCTCTCGGAAGCGGCCCTGGGCGTGCTGCCCCGGGGCTTCGGCCCGCGCCCCACCGTCGTCACCTCGGACGGCGCGGAGCACCGGCGCCACCGGGGCGTACTGAACCAGGGACTGTCCGTCCCGCGCGTGGCGGCCGTGCTGCCGTACGCCCGGGAGTGCGCGCGCGAGCTGGTGGACGGCATCGCGGCGGACGGTTCCTCGGAGCTGATGGCGGCGTACGCCCGGCGGCTGCCCGGGCAGGTGGTCGGGCGGCTCATCGGCCTGGACCCGGCGGACGTGCCCGCCGCGGTGCGCGGCGGGTACCGGGCCGAAGAGCTGTTCTTCAGGCCGATGTCGCCCCAGGAACAGGTGGCGGCGGCCGAGGACGTGGTCGCGCTCCAGCACCTGCTGGACGGATACCTCCGCGACCGGCGCGCCTCGCCCCGGGGCGACCTGTGCTCGGCCATGGTGGCAGCCCTCGCACCCGGCGAGGGCGAGCTCACCCTGGAACAGCGCCACGAGCTGGTGGCCGGCCTCCAGAACCTGCTGATCGCCGGATTCCTCACCACGAGCGCGCTGATCGGCAGCACTCTGCTGCATCTGCTGCGCGACCGGTCCCAGTGGGAGGCGCTCTGCGCCGACCCGGCCCTGATCCCCGCCGCGGTGGAAGAGGCCGCGCGCTACGACTCGGCCGTCCAGGCCTTCCACCGCACCACCACGCGTCCGGTGACGCTCGCCGGGACGAAGCTTCCGGCCGGCGCCTCGGTGCTGGTCGCCTACGGTTCGGCCAACCGCGACGAGGACCGGTACGAACGGGCCGACCGGTTCGACATCAGCCGCCCCGAACACCGCCGCCACCTCGCCTTCGGCCACGGACCCCACGGCTGCCCCGGCTCGCACCTGGCCCGCGAACAGCTGCGCATCACCCTCGAGGTGTTCACCGACCGCCTGCCGGGCCTGCGCCTCGACCCGGACGGCCCCCCGCCCGCCATGCGCCCCACCCTGATCCACCGCTCGCCGCAGACCCTGCACACGACCTGGTAGACGCCCGGCCCCTCGCCGTGCCCGGCGTCTCTGCGAGCAGTTATTGAAAACGATTGCCATTCCCATATACTGGGGCCATGGCACGCAACGAAGTACGCCCGATCATCAAGCTCCGCTCCACCGCCGGCACCGGCCACACCTACGTCACCCGCAAGAACCGGCGGAACGACCCCGACCGGATGGTGCTGCGCAAGTACGACCCGGTCGTCCGCCGGCACGTCGACTTCCGCGAAGAACGCTGACCCCCACTCCCCCGGAAGGAGCCACCCGATGAAACCTGGAATCCACCCCGCCTACGGCCCCGTCGTCACCGGCACCGCGCGCGTCCTCGACACCGCGGGACGCGTCGAGCGCTTCGAACGCCGCTACGGAGGACACAAGTGACCCTCCCCGTCGTGATCGTCGGCGGGATGCACGCCGACGCGCGCAAGGAGACCGTCGAACACCTGCTGCGCTCGGTGCCGGGGAGCGTCGCCCTGCACCACGACCTGTCCTCGGCCGCCGACGGCAACGTCCTTCGCACCCTGCGCGATTCCGGAGGTGAGGTGTCCGCCGACGAAACCCCGCTGGTCAACGACTGTGCCTGCTGCGCACTGCGCGAGGACCTCGTCCCGGAGCTGGAGCGGCTGGCCGCGAGCGGGCTGACCCGGCTGGCCGTCGTGGAGCTCTGGGACTCGGTCGAGCCCAGGGCCATGGCCGAAGTCGTGGCCGCCCACGCCGGTGACCTGCTGGAACTCACCAACGTGATCACCGCCGTCGACCCCTCGCTGGTCCTGCCCTGCCTCGGCAACGGCGACGACCTCGCCGAGGCCGGACTCGCCGCGGCGGCCACCGACCGGCGCACCGTCGGGGACACCTGGGCCCGTCAGCTCGAATACGCGCCGGTCCTCGCGATCGCCGACACCGAGGAGACCGGCGACGGGGACCGCGCCCTGCTCGCCCAGCTGCACCCGACGGCACGCAAGGTGCCCACCGGCTCCAGCGAGCTGACCCGGCTCGCCTTCGCCGGCTTCGACGTGGAGGCGGCCGCCGCGGCCCAGCACCCCGCCTGCGCGCGCCTCCCCCAGGAGGCCGACGAGGCCGGAGTGGCCACTCTCGTCTGGCGGCGCCGCCGCCCGTTCCACCCCGAGCGGCTCTACGCGGCCCTGGAGGACCTGGCCTGCGCAGCGGCCCGCAGCCGCGGCCGGTTCTGGCTCGCCGACCGCCCCGACACGCTGCTCGCCTGGGACGCGGCCGGCGGCGCGCTGTGCGTGCAGAACCACGGCCCCTGGCTCGCCTCGCTCCCCGACGCCGCCTGGGAGCTGGTCCCCGCCCCGCGGCGGGCCGCGGCCGCCCTCGACTGGGACCCCGAGCACGGCGATTGCTGCCAGCACCTGGTCTTCACCTCCCCGGACCTCGACCGCGAAGGCACCGAGCGGCTCCTGGACTCATGCCTCCTGACCGACGCCGAATACTCGGCCGGGCGGGAAGGATGGAGACGACTCCCCGCGGTGTTCGCCCCCTTGCTCGACTCCGTCTCCTGACCCTCCGCACCGTTCACCGCCCCGGACTCAACCGCCCGGGGCTCAACCGCCCGGGGCGAACGTCACCGGCAGGGCCAGGGGGCCGCGCAGGCCGCCGGGGCGCCAGGGGATCTCCGCCGGGGGTACCGCGAGGGCGAGGCCGGGCAGGCGCCGCAGGGCGGTGCCGATGGCGATCCGGCCTTCCAGGCGGGCCAGCGGAGCGCCCAGGCAGTAGTGGAGGCCGTGCCCGAACGCCAAGTGGGCGTTGTCGGGCCGGGTGATGTCCAGGCGGTCGGGGTCCGGGAACCGCTCCGGGTCCCGGTCGGCGACGGCCGAGCCGATCAGCACGGTCGCGCCGCGCGGGATGCGCACGCCCGCGATCTCCAGGTCCTCGCGCGCGAAACGGGCGATGCCGGGGCTGACCGGGCCGTCGTAGCGGAGGAACTCCTCGATCGCGCCCGGCAACAGGCCGGGATCCCGGCGCAGCAGGTCGAGCTGGTCGGGGTGGGCGAGCAGCATGGCGAGGCCGCCGCCGATGAGATTGACCGTGGTGATGTAGCCGGCGGCCAGCAGCAGGAACACCATGGCGGCGAGCTCGTCCTCGGTCAGCCGCTGTTCCTCGTCCCGGGCGGCGACGAGGGCGCTGAGCAGGTCCTCGCCGGGGTCCGCCCGCTTGCTGCGGATCAGTTCGGTGACGTACGCGCGCATGTGCTGCCACGCCTCGTTCACCACGGCGGGGTCCGGCGGCTCCGCGCCCCGCGTCATCATGCGGTCGGTCCAGTGCTGGAACTCGTGCCGCTCGTCCACCGGCACCCCGAGCAGTTCGCCGATCACCGTGACCGGGAGCGGCAGGGCGAAGTCCGCGACGAGGTCGGCGCTCCCGTCCGCCACGACCGCGTCCAGCAGCCGGTCGGTGACGGCCTGGATCCGCGGCCCCATGTCGGCCACGCGGTGGGCGGTGAACGCCTTGGAGACCAGGCGGCGCAGGCGCGTGTGGTCGGGCGGATCGCTGTGCAGCATGTTGCCGAGCATCGCCTCGTGCTCCGGGTCGGGCAGCTGCCGCAGGAGCCGGGTGTCGGAGGCGTCGCGCACGTCGCTGCTGAGCCGGGAGTCGGACAGGGCCGCGAGCCCGTCCTCGTAGCGGGTGACGAGCCAGGCCTCGAGGCCGCCCGCGATGACGACCCGTCGGACCGGGCCGTCCTCGCGCAGCCGCCGGTACAGCGGGAACGGGTCCGCGACGAAGGCCGGGTCGGCGTAAGGGAGGAGGACCGGCTCCTGGCTCATGGCGCCTCCCGGACGGCGGAGCGGCTGCGGAGCGATTCCTTGGGCGGCCGCTCGCGCAGGGCCCCGTAGCCGATGAAGTAGGCCGGCACCCGGTTCAGCCACCGCGAGTCGGTGACGAGCTCCGTCAGCCGCTTCGCCCGCCGCGGGTGGCCGAACGCGACGCGCCCGGCCAGCAGGGGCTCGATGACCTGGGCGTGGGCCAGGCGTTGCAGCCCCTGGGTCGCCAGTGTCGTGGGCATGCGGCGGCGCTGTACGCCGCGTACGTCGCGGAGCCCCACGCTTCCCGCGCGCAGGGGTTCCACGAGGTGGCGGGCCGCGGCCACGGCGTCCTGTACGGCGAGGTTGATGCCGATGCCGAAGACCGGCGACATGGCGTGGGCGGCGTCGCCGATGCACAGCAGACCCGGCCGGTGCCAGCGCCGCAGCCGGTCCAGCCGTACGTCGAGCAGTTTGACCTCGTCCCAGGAGGTGACCGAGTGCGCCCGGTCGGCCAGCCACGGGACGGCCTGCGTGAATTGGGCCATGAACCGGTCCAGGCCCTCGGCGCGGCGCTCGGCATCGGTTCCCTTGGGGATGAGCCCCGCGATCTGCCAGTAGTCGCCGCGGTCGATGAGCGCGCTGAAGAACCGTTCGCCCAGACCTCCTACGAGCCCGCTGGGGTCGTCCTCGTGGCGCGGTAGCCGGAACCACCAGGCGTCCATCGGGCACGGGAAGCTCTCCAGGCCGAGCTCGGGCAGCACCCTGGCGAAGGATCCGCGGCCGTCGCAGGCCACGGTCAGCGTGGCCCTGAGCTCACCGGTGGCGCCGTCCGCGGTGCGGTACCGCACGCCCGCGACCCGGCCCCGTTCCATCAGGAAGGACGTCGCCTCGGTGTTCATGCGCAGCCGGAAGGAAGGCTCTTTGCGCGCTTCGTCGGCGAGCAGGTCGAGCAGGTCCCACTGCGGCACCATCGCGATGTAGTTGTACTTGCCGTGCAGCGCCGCGATGTTCCCGACCGTGATGAGGGAGCGGTCGGGTCCGATGGGCAGCTGCACCGAGGTGACCCGCCGCTGCGGCAGCCGGGCGAACCGCTCGGCGAGGCCGATGTCGTCCAGCAGCGACAGGGTGGACGGGTGGACGGTGTCGCCGCGGAAGTCGCGGAGGAAGTCCCCGTGTTTCTCCAGCACGGTGACCTCCACCCCGGCCCGCGCCAGCAGCAGGGCCAGCACCATCCCGGCGGGCCCGCCTCCCACGACACAGCAGGCCGTACGCTCCACGGCGACCACTCCCTCCGCCGGCGTCGGGTACGCCCCGTCCGGCACCTACCCCGACGTATACCCCACCGGGGGCGCCGGTCGCGGCAGCCGCGTCCGCCGTTCGTCAGGGTGCCGCCGTCAGTCCCCACCCGTCGTCGACGGTGCGCAGGTATCCGCCGTGCGGCCCGCGGGCGGGGCCGGTCGGGTTTCGGGCCGCCGAGGCAGGTGTCGACCAGGATGACGCGGCTGGCTCCGAGGATGGCGAACCCCTGGGAGGCCATGCGCAGATGGCTGCGGGACGGGTCGCCGTATCCGTCCCCCTCGGCATCGAGGAGGTCCCGCAGCTCCTCGGGACCCGCCAGCGGATAGGTGGCGCGGGCGGGCAGCGCGAGGCCCACCGCCTCCACGAGGGGGACGATGGTGCGGCCCCCTACCCGGATGGGGACGGGCTGGGCGGCGGGGGCGATGAGGGCGGGGCCTGCGGCCGGTACGCGCGCACATCGAGAACCTGCTGGTCGACGTGGTGCGCGGCGACCTCCCTCCCCCGGGCGACGGCGGCATCCCGCGGGAGGCGGTCGCCCGTTGCCTGGTCGCCGCCCAGGTCGCCCTCGTGGAGTGGTGGCTCACCGAGAGTCCGCAGAGCACACCGGAGCAGGTCGACGAGATCTTCCGCGCCCTGTGGCGGCCCGGCATCGGCACTGCTTGCGCCTAGGCCGGGGTCCGGCAGGCGAGGGCGAGCAGATGCATGCTGGTCAGGGCGAGTTCGGGTCGGCTGTCGGCGAAGCGTGCCACGGCGAGGGCCCCTTCGAGTGCCTGCGGCCCGAGGTCCCGCATCCCGGTGTGACGCTCCTGAGCCTTCAGCGCCGCGTAGGCAGGGCCCTGTACCCCGTGGACGGCCGGGTTGGTCAGGCCCGCCTCCCGGGCTTCTTCGCGCAGCTCCGCGAGCCCGTGGTAGTAGGTCGTGGGGCCGTTGCGGCGGGTGCGCAGCCCGGTCTCCGCGACGTCCAACGCGCTGCCCGCGCCCGGGTCCAGCAGTCTGGCGAAACGGTTGAGCGCGGCCGCGGCCACCAGGCCGCCGGGCCTGACGGTTCGACGCGCCTCCCGCCAAGCCCGTGCCCGTTCCGGGGAATCGGGCAGGTGGTAGAGGGGGCCGAGCAGCAGCACCGCGTCGAACGACGCGTCTTCCTGGTCCAGTTGGCGAGCATCCCCGACGAAGGCCGTCAGCCCGTGGTCGCGGGCTTGGCGGACGTGCTGCTCCACCGGGTCGACGACGGTGACCCGGTAGCCGTCGTCCGTGAGCCACCGGGCGTGCACACCGGGGCCGCCGCCGACGTCCAGGATGTCCGCGGGCGGGGCCGGAAGGTGACGGCGCAGCAGCTCCTGGGTCCGGACCAGCTCGAGGGTCCCGATCGTTCGCCCCGAAGTGAGACGGGCGGCCTCGTCACCGGCGCCGTAGAAAGCAGTGATGTCTGGAAGCAGGGCCACGTCGGCCTCCCCTGGGAAGAACTGACCGTCCGTCTGCTCCGAGCATGCCACCTGCGTTGCCGCTCAGGGCGCGCCTCCTTCCAGGGACCCACCGGAGGGTGTGTCCTTGACGCATCATGAACCGCGACGACGAACACACGAGCGACCGCGACACCTTCCTGACCTGGGTGAAGACCGCCCTGTACGAGGCCGAGCTCGCGCTGCACAACGGCAACCCTGCGCCCCGCCGGGCCCTCTGGTCACGGAACGAGCCCGTGAGCGTACTGGGCGCGTGGCGCAACGCCACCGGCCAGCAGGAACTCGACAAGCTCTTCACCGCACTCGGCAAGAGCTTCTCCGACTGCACCTCGTACGCGTTCGAAGTGCAGGCGTACGACGTGGTGGGCGACATGGCCTACACGGCGGGCTTCGAACACACCTCCACCTCCGTGGACGGGCAGCCGCGCACGTACACGCTGCGGGCCACCCAGGTGTACCGCCGCGAGGACGGCGAATGGAGGGTCGCACACCGGCACGGCGACACCGCGACCGAGTGAAGGCGCCCGGGGACCCGGGCGGCGAGGCCGTCTTCCCACAGCCGCGCGTGTGCGAGGAGGATGGGAGCAACGACTCCGCTCGAAGGAGAGGCACATGAGGGCACGTACCCTGCGCACCCTGCTCGTCGCCGGAACGGTCGCCGTGGCCGCCTTCGGCTCCCCCACGGCGGCGCAAGCCCTGCCCTCGTGCCCGAGCAACGCCATCTGCCTGTGGCGCTTCCAGGACGGCACCGGCGACGTGTACGTATGGCGCGGCGGTTACGTGGACCTGCCCGCCTCGTTCGTGGACCACGTCGGCTCGTTCCGGGCCAATAGGACCGGTGCCTTCATCGACTGGGCGACCCACAAGGACTGCCGCCCGGTCCGGGTCGGCGACTACGCCTCCAACTACCAGGGGCGCTTCGGCGGGAAGATCGACGCGGTCGGCAACAACTGCTGACTGCCTGCGCGTCCGGCCGCGTCGGGCCCGCACGGCGCTCAGTACACGAGCTTGTAGGTCACGTCCTTCGGGACCGGGTCCGGTGCGGTGTCGGTGTACAGGAGCCGGATCGTCGTGAAGCGCAGGAGATCGGGGTGGTCGGGCCAGGTCTCCGGATTGCTCAGGGTCACCGTTACGGGGTAGGCGCGAAAACGGCCGGCCGCGCAGTAGGGGCGGCAGTCGTTCACCATGTCGGTGCCGGTGGCCGTAGCGGTCCTCGTGCCCCAGCTGTCCCAGTGCAGTGCGACGAGGCGGTTGTTGCCGTCCCCGCAGGCCAGGAGGTACTCCTCCGGGCGCATCCGGGCCTGGGAGAAGCAGTCGACGACCACCACTGGACCGGGAGCCCGTGGATCCAGGATCCGGGCCGACGGCGCTGCGCCGGTGTGCGCGGAGGCGGGGATCACGGCGGCCGCCATGGCCGCGGCCGTGCACAGCAGGGTGGTCATCCGCATCCTGCACCGGGATGCGCGTGCGGGTCGGCCAGCTGCTGAAACGTTCACGAAGAGCCTTCCTCGCCACCCTGCCGGCCTGTCCGCCACCTCACCCAGCTTGCCCCCTTCGCGGGGACCTCGCACCCGCTGGGAGCGGGCCGGGATCACTTGCGCAGCAGGGCGCAGACGAAGTCCTCCTGGATGTCCCGGACCCGCGCGAGCAGGTCGGGGTTGTTGGTGAGGGACGTCTGCGTGGTGATCGAGAAGGTCAGCGAGCGCCGGCCGTCGGCCGTGGCCGCCACCAGCTGCGTATAGCCGGCCGTGTTCCCGGTGTGGCCGTACACCGTTCCGCAGCGCGTGGTGTAGCGGTAGATCGCCAGGCCCGCCTCGGTGCGACCCGGGCCGGGGGGCTGGGACAGGGCGCCGGGGATGAAGGTGAACTGCTGGCGCCGGAGGCGTTCCGAGACGAGCGCCCCGCCCGCGTAGCCCCGGATGAACGCGGTCAGGTCCTTCGGCGTGGAGACGATGCCCCCGGCCGCCCAGGCCCCGGAGGCGCCGAAGGCCTCACTGACGTCGACGGGCCCGTCCTCGGGATCGATCTGGTAGCCGTGGAGGAAGGGCACGGGCAGCCGGTATCCCTGCGGCAGGCTCGTGGCGTCCATGCCCAGCGGCTCGTACACGAGCTCGCGCAGCAGTGACTCGTAGCGGCGTCCGGTGGCGGCCTCGGCCATGAGGGCGACGGCGATGTTGTCGGAGTTGGAGTACTGGTAGCGGCTGCCCGGCCGGAACTCGAGGTCCTCGTCGGCGACGAACTCCAGCAGGTGCCGGGAGTCGAAGCGATGCCGGGGGTCCTCGGAGATGATGTCGATGAACCCCTGGGAAGCCGAATAGTCCGGCAACCCACTGGTGTGATGGAGCAGTTGGCGCAGGGTCACGCGGTGCCACGCGGCGGGCTGACCGGGCAGCACCTCGCCGATCGTGTCGTCCAGGTGCAGCCGGCCGCGGTCGACGAGCCCCAGGGCCACCGCCCCGGTGAAGGCCTTGGCGACGCTGGCGATGCGCATGTGGTCGGTCGCCCTGGGCGGCCGGCCGCTCTCCACGTCGGCCGTGCCCGCCCGGTAGACCTCCGTGTGGTCGCCGTCGCGCAGGACGGCGATGGCTCCGGGGGGCCCGTCGGGCCTCGTCACCAGCTCCCGCAGCTCCTGGTGGAGCCCGGTCCCGGGCGGCGGGTTCCGGTCCGCTCCGGCCTGTGCGGGCTGCACCGAGGCGCCGAGCACGGCACTGCAGACGGCGGCGGCCGCGGCGAGGCGCAGCGACGAGCGGATCCTGCCGGTGCGGCCGGACGTGCGTGGGGACACGGAGGTACCTCCCGGGGAGACGGAGCGCGGTGGCCCACCATGGCAGGAGCCGTACCGGCTCCGGCGCCGACACGTCCGTACGTTGGTCGGCTGTGGCCCGTCCGGCCCCCGAGCCCGGTCAGATGTACATGTCCTTCTCGTCTACGAAGGCCCGGCGGACGCCCCCGGGGCGTGACGTCGGTCACGAGGTGACGTGCTCCGCCGTCGGCTCCTCCTGCCACGGGGGTGCCGCGGCAGGAGGAGCCGAACGGCGTCTGTCAGGTGCGGTACGCGTAGTAGATCGCGTCCGGGTAGGAAGCGATCAGGCTCGCGAGCGACTTGCGGTACGTGTTGGTGGAGTGGTACGTCACGTACGGCATTCCGGCGGCGCTGCGGTACGTCACCATCATCGAGTGGTCCTTGGACCCGTCCTTGTTGAAGTCCACCTGCAGGACGTCACCGATGTCCGCCTGGTAGACGTTGGCAAGGTTGGTGGCCCGCTGGTTGGACAGCGTGAACCACGACCACTCGTTCGCACCGACCCACGAGTCGGTCTGCAGGGCGCCGTCGTACCACCAGTTGCGGTAGTCGTACGTGGTGCCCGACACGTTCTTCCAGCCGCCGGCCTTCAGCGACTGGCTGATGAAGTTGGTGCAGTCGCCGCCGTTCCCGCTGAACTTCCGGTACGCCGGGTTGTAGTTGCTCCAGTACTTCTCGGCGTACTTCGCCATGGCGGTGTAGTCGTACGCACCGCCCGTCTTCACCTTGGGGTTCGCCGTGGCGGGGTACTTGGTGGACGCGGGCGTGCCCTGCGGGTACTGGTTGCCGTCGTCCGTGACGACGTTCACCTTGGCGGCCAGGGGCTCGTTGACCGCGACGGGGCCGCTGTCCTGGGACTTGATCGAGGCCAGTTCCCAGTTGCCGCCCTTCTTGCTGGTGAGGGTCAGCTCGTACTTCGTCCCGATATCGGTGGTCGCCGGCTCGTCCCCGCGCACCTTCTTGTAGGTGAGCGTGGTCTGCTCGGTGACCTGGACGGTCGCCTTCCCGCCGGTGATCGTGGCACGGTCCACGACCACGCGGGTGTCGGCGCCCGTGTAGGCCTCGCCGAGTTCCGCCAGTCGCGTCTTGCGTGCCCGCAGCGACTGGAGAGCGGTGTCCTCGTCCTTCTTCAGCTTGGCGGACAGACGGGTCTTCGTGCCGGGCTTGCCGGAGCCGTGGCTCCCTGCCTTGTCCTCGACCAGCGCCTGCGTGCGCTGGGAGAGGACGTCGTCGGCGATGCGGGCGAAGGTGTCGGCGGTGGCACGGTCGGCTGCTTTGGGCCCGCTTACCGCGGACGCGGAGTAGGCGAGCATGCTGCCGGACACCAGGGCCACGGTCAGGGCCGCTATGGCGGCAGGCCTGAACCTCTTGGGTATCACTCTGTTTTCCCCTTTTTCACCCGGTCCACATAAACCGGGAGAGGGAATTTTCGCACAACTGGGCGAGCATTTGGTTGCGTTCCGGTTCCATCCTCGGCCGCCTGACGGGAGTCGCCCCGCACGCCGGGCTTCCCGCCTCCGCTTGATCACCGCAGACCCTGCTGTCCAGCAGGTGACACCTGCCACCTGCTGGACGGCCCCACAGCATGTACATCTAGTCTGGGCGGCGACAAGCACAGCACAGGGGGCATTCGGAGTGGACGGGCAGGACTCGGCCCCAACGGGGCGATCGCGAGGCAGGCGGGCTGCTCCGCAGCGCGGCGACGGGGCGACGACGGGCCTCCGGGGCAAGCCCGGGGCGCGCCGACGACCCCGCGCGGGCGCCGGACGCCTGGCCCGCCTCGGCGGGTTTCTCCGCCTCGACCGCCTCCGCCGGCCCGGTCGCCTCGATGCCCTCGCACCGGCCGCTGCCGTGGCGCGCACGCAGCTGCGGCGCCTGCGCCCCGAGTACCCGAGGCCGGGCCGCAGCGGCTGGCGCCGCTGGATACCCTCCTGGCGCCAGTGGCTGGGCGCCTGCGTCTACGTGTTCATAGGCCTGGGCTGCTTCCTCACCATCGCGTACGCGACCACCGACGTACCCGACGACCTCAACCATTTCGCCACACAACAGGACAACGTCTACTACTGGGCCGACGGTTCCACGATGGCGCGGACGGGCTGGGTCAGTCGGCAGGAGATGCCGCTCGACAAGGTGCCCACGAAGGTCCAGGGCGCCGTGCTCTCGGCCGAGAACGCGAGCTTCTACTCCGACCCCGGCGTCTCGCCCTCCGGCGTCCTGCGGGCCGTGCGCGCCACGGTGACGGGAGGTGAGACCCAGGGCGGGTCCACCATCACGCAGCAGTACGTGAAGAACGCCTATCTGAACCAGGACCGGACCTTCTCCCGGAAGTTCACCGAGCTCCTGCTCGCGGTGAAGCTGGACAACCAGAGGCCCAAGAAGCAGATCCTGCAGGACTACCTGAACACCAGCTGGTTCGGCCGCGGCACCTACGGCATCCAGCGCGCGTCCCAGGCGTACTACGGCAAGGACGTCTCGCAGCTCAATGCCAGCGAGGGCGCCTTCCTGGCCTCGCTCCTCAAGGGCGCCGGTCTCTACGACCCCGCCATCAGCCCGGAGAACCACGCCCGGGCCGTCGAACGGTGGAACTGGATCCTCGACCGCATGGTCGCGACCGGCAACCTCTCGCGCGCCGAGCGCGCCACGTACACGACCTTCCCCGAGCCCTCGGTCCAGTCCGTCCCCGGCACCGCCGACCCCCAGGAGGGGTACCTGGTCGAACTGGCCAAGGCGTACGCGGTCAAGGCCGGCCACATCCGGGACGCCGACTTCGACCTCGGCGGCTACCAGATCTACACGACCTTCGACAGGTCGCGCATGGCCGCCCTGACCGCTGCCGTGCAGGAGACGCAGAAGGGCTTCGACGCCGATCGCCGCCCCAACACCGACAAGAACGTGAAGATCGGTGCGGCGAGCGTCGCCCCGGACGGCCGGCTGCTCGCCGTGTACGGGGGCCCCGACTACCGCAAGCAGGGCTTCAACGAGTCGAACGCGACGACCATTCCGGTGGGCACGGCGTTCACCCCGATCGTCTACGCCGCGGCGCTCGAGGAAGGGGTACTGCGCACGCGCGGCAAGGACCGTACGACCGTCTCCCCCTCCACCACGTACGACGGCAACGACCAGGTCACCGTGCAGACGCCCGAGGGCCCGTACTGGGACCGCAACGGCAAGGTGGTGAAGGGGCAGAACGACGGCGACCGCAGCTGGGGCCGGGTGACCCTGCGCCAGGCCGTCTCCGACTCCATCAACACCCCCATGCTCCAGCTCGGCCTCGACGTGGGCCTCGACCGGGTGGACTCCTTCGCCGAGCGCGTGGGTCTGCTCGGACCGAGCCTCGGACCGCGGATCCCCCAGTTCGCGCTCGGGGAGAACTCGACGCCCAGCGCGATCCGGATGGCCGGCGCCTACGAGACCTTCGCCAACGACGGGATGCACACCGATCCCTTCTCGGTCCGCTCGATCACCCGCAACGGCACGGCCGTGCCGATCAGCGTGCCGAAGCCGGTCCGGGCCCTGACGGCCAAGACCGCCCGCGCGGTGACGGACGCCATGCAGGAGGCCGTCACCGGGGGATCGGCGAAGACGGCGGGCAAGGCGCATCCCGGTGCGGCGGGCAAGACGGGAACGACCCCCGCGAACACGGCGGGCTGGTTCGTGGCCAACACCGAGAGCGAATCGACGGCCGTGGTGGTCTACCGGATGGCGCTGACCGACCTGGTCCCGCTGCCGCTGACGGGGCTGGGCGGCGACGCCCCGGCAACGCCCGCCAGCGAGCGGGCGGTGCGGCTGTGGGCCGGCTACATCAAGGCAGTGAAGTAGGCCGGGGCGAAGACGCCCCGGCGAGCCCGACCCGACGTCGCGGCGCCCCGGCGCCTCCGGCGAGCCCGACTACTTGATCAGCGTGGTCCAGTCCGGCGCCTGCGCCGGGTCGAGCAGCCGCAGCTGCGCCAGGACCTTGGGGTCCTGGGCATCCATCCAGTCCGCCAGCTCCTTGAACGAGACACAGCGGACGTCCTCGCGCGGGCAGACGTCCTTCATCACGTCTTCGATGGCCTTCATGTAGATGCCACCGTTCCAGTCCTCGAAGTGGTTGCCGATGAACATGGGCGCGCGGCTTCCGTTGTAGACACGGTTGAAGCCGTTCATGTACGAGCCCCGGGTCTGTGCCCGCCACGCCGCGAACTTCGAGGGGTCGCCCTGCGTGCTGTCGCCCGACTGATTGTAAAGGAAGTTGAAGTCCATGGAGAGGACCTGGAGCTCTTTGCCCTGGAAAGGGACGAGTTGGAGCGGGAAGTTCCATATGTCCGCCTGCTTGGACGGCCACATCTGGAAGTCTCCCGCGGAACTCGCGTCGTAGCGCCAGCCGTACGGCTTGATCGCGGGCAGGAGGTTCTTCTGGCCCTCCAGGCAGGGCGCGCGGCCGCCGACCACTTCCCGGTCCGGGTCGAAGGGCAGCGGCGCCTCCTGGGCGAAACCGGTATTGGTCTTCCACTCCTTCATGAAGGAGTACGTCTGGTCTATCTCGCTCTTCCACTCGGCGGGGCTCCAGTCGCCGCCGCCCTTGGGCCCGCAGAAGTGCCCGTTGAAGTGCGAACCGATCTCGTTGCCGTCGCTCCAGGCGCCGCGCAGCTGCTCCAGCGTGGACTTCACGTGCGGGACGGTCGGGTAGGAGATGGCGGCCGAGCCCTGGCTGTGCTGGGGCGGGTTGTAGAGCATCTTCTTGTTCTCCGGCAGCAGGTAGATGCCCGTGAGGAAGAAGGTCATGTGGGCCTTGTTCTCCTTGGCCACCTGACGGAAGTGCGAGAAGAGGTGGTCATCGCCTTCCAGTGCGCCGTCCCAGGAGAACACCACGAACTGCGGCGGCTTCTCGCCCGGCTTCAGCCGCTCGGGCTTGAGCTGTCCGGGCTGCGGCCCGGTGTAGGAGGTGGAGCCGTCCCCCAGCACCTTGACCTTGCCGTCCCAGGGCGGCTCCGCGCCCTTCGCGGCGGCGGCCCCGTCGGCCGTACCGCCCGCGGCCGCGAGCTTCGCGTCGCTCCCGGTGGTCCCCGAGGAGCCTCGCACCGTGAACGCGTAAGCCGCCGTGGCGGCCCCGGCCAGGGATATCACGGCCATGGCTATGCCCAGGCGCTTGCGGTTCTGCGCCCGCCTGCGCACCTTGCGGGTGTTCCGGGACTCTTCCCGGGCACCTGGAGCGGCGTCGGTGTCAGCCATCGCAGTCGTCCCCCATAGCTGTCGTCCCCCTGATCACCGCAGCCTGGCCGGCATGGATGGTTCATACGAATATAGAACTTGTCGGCAATCCTCCTGCACCCGGTATCCCCCGCGCACGTCGCTTCACAGCCAACTCACAGCCCCGAAGGGCCGGTCGCGCGCATCCCGGGCCGGAGGAAAAGGAGCCGCGGACCCCGCGGCTCCGAGCCGTCCTCGGCTACTTGGGGCGCCCGTACTCCCGCTGCGTGTGCCGCCTGACCTGGGAATAGAGCTTGTCGGCAAGCTTGTCGACGGCCACGAACATGTCGGAGGCGGCTGCGGTGATGGGGGTGAGGTCCTGCCCGTCCACCTGGAGGAGGGTGCCCGTGGCGGTCTGCTCCGAGCCGTTGGTCCTGAGAGTCACCTGGACCCTGGTGGTCTCGGTGCCCTGCCCATCGAGCCTGGCCAGCTTCTCGCCGACATGCGCGCGCAACGCGTCGGTGATCTCGACGCCGTCTCCGCTGAGGGTGTGGTCCATCGTTTGCCTTTCGCTTGTCTGGCAGGTCCTCGCTGGTCAGGAGGGCTCCGAAGGGGGAAATCGGCCCAAGGTTATCGCGGCCCGGCCGCGGAACGGCCGTCCGGGGCCCTGCGCGGCGGGAACGAGCAGACGGAGCCGTCCCAGGACGGCACCGGCACGGGACTCAGGCGGCGGTGTCGTCCGGCTCCGTGGTCATGCGGGCCACGTGGAGCGCCAGGTAGGAGACCTCGTCCTCGCTCAGGTGCTGCCCCAGGCGCAGCTCCACGATCGTCGCCAGCTGCTGCGCGGTGCGGGTCGCCTCCGGGTAGTGCCGGCGGATGCCCTGGCCGATCGTGGACTCGTGCCCCGTCAGCTGCCGGTGCTGCTGGATCCGCACGAAGAGGTAGCGCACGTGGGTGATGAAGCGCGCCGCGCTCATGGACTCCTGGGAGACGGAGAGCCCGTAGCGCTCCCGCACGACGGCGAGCATCTGCTGGATGACACCGGTCATCGTGTACGTGAAGGACAGGTCGCCGGTGGCGAAGCCCGCGTTGACCAGGTGCAGCGCGAGCGCGATCGCCTCGGAGGCTTCCAGTCGCGGGTCCACGCGCTCGTTGATGGCCTCCAGCAGGCGCTGGGCCTGGCGGTACTCGGTGGCGTACAGCGCCTCGACCTCGGCGCGCAGCGGGTACTCGATGACGATGCCGCGCGCGGCCCGGTCCAGCGCGCCCGCGACGTGGTCGGCGACGGCGATGGCGAGGGTCGGCCGGGTGGACTCGCGCCCTTCGATGCCGGCTTCGTCGAGGGCGATCACGACGGCCCGCAGGACCTCCTCGTCGATGAGCGCGAGGACCTCGCTCAGGTGGTCGGGGTCGCGGCCGTCCGCCGGGACGAAGACGCGCACGATCAGAGCGGGGTCGACGGGCTTGCCCTGGCGGGAGCTGAAACCGATGCCCCGCCCGGTGAGGATGACCTCCTGGCCCTTGTCGTCGCGCGCGAGGACCACGTTGTTGTTGAGGACCCGCAGCGCCTTCAACGCCCGCTCTCCTTCTCGTCCACAGTCCGGTTCTCCCCAATGATCCCGCATCGTCCGCCGCCCGGGCGCCACCCTCCCCCGACCCAGTCCGGCGCGGGCGCGCCCCACGAGGTGGCGCGCGCCCGCGTCGGACCGGTGGAGGGGCGTCAGCGCCGTACGGTCACCACGGGGGTCCCGGCCGTGACGGTCTGCCCGGTGTGCGGCTCCACCGAGGCGAGGTCCGCCGTGTTCGTGACGGTCATGAGGGTGACGGTCGGGTGCTCCGCCGCGCGCACGGCGTCGAGGTCGACCTCGACGAGGAGGTCGCCTACGGAGACCTGCCGGCCGGCCTCGGCGCGGACGTCGAAGCCCTCCCCCTTCATCTGGACCGTGTCGATGCCGATGTGGATGAGCACCTCGATGCCGTCGGCGGTACGGATGCCGAAGGCGTGGCCGGTGGCGGCGACGATGATCAGCTCCCCGTCGACCGGGGCGACCACGCGGCCGTCGGCCGGCTCGATGCCCACGCCCTCGCCGAGAGCCCGGGAGGCGAAGACGGGGTCCCCGACCTCGTCGAGGCTTACCACGCGGCCCGCGACCGGCGCGGCGAGCTCGATGCCCTTCCCGGCGGCGGATGCGGAGGAAGAGGCGGAAGCACCGGCCGCGGAGGCGGAAGCACCGGCCGCGGAGGCGGGAGCGCCGGCCGCGGAGGCGGAAGCACCGCTCACGGAGCCGGACCCCGCGACGGACCCTGCGGCGGACGCCGCTGCGCCGACGGCGACGAGCTCGCGCTCATCGGCCGCCGCGGACTCCCCGCGGGAGGCCGCCTCGGCGGCGTCGCGCTCGGCGTTGGCCTGGGCGCGGTCCTCCGGGGTGCGGAAGTCGGAGAAGTACACGAGCGCCATCGAGACGAAGAAGGACGCCGTGATCGCGATGGAGTAGGTGGCCATCGGGGAGAAGACCGGGATGGTCAGCAGGGAGGTGAAGGCGAAGGCCTTGGTGTCCACGCCGCCCATGACGCCCACGATCACGCCGCCGACGAGGCAGCCCACGAGCATGCGCGGGTAGATCCGCTTGAAGCGCAGGTGGATGCCGTACAGCGAGGGCTCGGAGATGCCGCCGAGCAGGCCCGCGGCCAGGGCGCCGGTGGCGGTCTGGCGCATCTCCTTCTCGCGGTGGCGGAGCGAGAGCAGCAGCACACCGGCGGTCGCGCCGAAGCAGGCGAAGTTCCAGGCGCCCATGGGGCCCTGGATGAAGTCGTAGCCCAGGGTGTTGATGTTGACCAGCATGAGCGCGTTGAGCGGCCAGTGCAGGCCCAGCGGCACCAGGAACGGGTAGATCAACGGGATCATGATCGCGAAGACGATCGGGGCGTTGCCGTTCAGCCACGACAGGCCCTCACCGAGGCCGTTGCCGGCCCAGACGCCCAGCGGGCCGATGAGGAAGGCGGTGATCGGGATCATGATCAGCATGCTGAAGAACGGCACGAAGACCAGGTGCACGGCCTCCGGGAAGATCCGCTGCAGGCCCTTGTAGACCAGGGCGAGCAGGGCGACCATCAGCAGCGGCACGAACACCTGGCCGCCGTAGTCGTTCAGCTGCATCGGCAGCCCGAAGACGTGCGCCACGCACTCCTGGGTGCCCAGCGTCCCGTTGGTGGTGCAGGTGATGCCGGGGATCCCGGACTTCGGGTTGAGCATGCCCGTGAAGTTCGGGGTCATCACCGCGGCCATCACCGCGGCACCCACCCAGGGGTCGATCTTCAGCTTCTTGGCGGCGTTGTAGGCGACCATGATCGGCAGGAAGTACAGCACCGAGCGCCACATGGCGTCGACGAACACCCAGGTGGCGGACTTGTCGGCGGCGCGGAAGTCGACGACGCCCAGGGCGTCGAGGACGGAGGCGATCGCGATGATGAGCGAGGAGCCCAGCAGGACGCCCATGAGCGGGCGGAACGAGTCGGACAGGTACTCGAAGAAGTTGTCGACCCAGGCGTAGCGGCCGCGGCTCTTGGCCCGCATGGCGGCCTTGACGTCGGCGTCGGACTCCGGGCGGGCCGTGCCGCCGCCGCTCATCGACGGCAGGTTCATGATCTCGGAGTAGACGCGTGCGACGGCTCCGCCGATCACGATCTGGAGGCGGTCACCGGACTGCGGCACGGTGGCCATGACTCCGTCGAGGGCATCGAGCGCGGCCGCGTCGACCTTCGCCCCGTCGTGGAGCTGGAAGCGCAGCCTCGTCGCGCAGTGCGTGAGGCTCTCGATGTTCGCGGCTCCACCGACGCCGCGGAGGATCTGCTCCGCCTGCGTGCCGGGCCCGGCTACGGGTGTGTTCATGATGCGTCCTTGCATCCTGGGGCTCTTGCCATCCTGCTTCGGTCCACGATCTCTCCCGCCCGGATCAGGGCAACAAAAAAGGCCCGGGTCGCGCACACGGCGCTACCCAGGCCTTGCCTCCCCTCGATCGGCACACCGCCTTGGCGTCGCGTGGCGACGAAGGTGGCGTCCTCGGGGAGTAACAATCCTGCGATCGAGATCGATCAGACAAAACCTTAACACCGGCAGACGCCTTCGAGGGACGGCGCCGACGCGGCGCGCAGGGGCGGGCCCGACGACCGGCACCGCCGCGTCAGGTGGTGCCGGCCCCCCGGATCGCCGTGCCCGCGTGGTGGAGGCTGGCCATGGCCTGCCGGTACGAGGCCACCAGGCCGACTTCCAGATAGCTGATCCCCAGCTCCTCGCAGTGGCGGCGGACGATGCCCTGCGCCTTGCGAAGGTGCGGGCTGGGCATGCTGGGGAAGAGATGGTGCTCGATCTGATAGTTCAATCCGCCGAGGACGAGGTCGGTGAGCCTGCCGCCCCGGACATCGCGCGAGGTCAGCACCTGGCGGCGCAGGTAGTCGGGCCTGTCCGTGCTCCGCAGGGTCGGCATGCCCTTGTGGTTGGGGGCGAAGACGGAGCCGAGGTAGATGCCGAAGAGGCCCTGGTGGACCACGAGGAAGGCGATGGCCTTGGTCGGTGGCAGCACCAGGAAGAGGGCACCGAGGTACGCGAAGACGTGCGCGAAGAGCAGGGTTCCTTCCCAGACCCGGTTCCCCAGCGACTTGTCCGCCAGTGACCGGATCGAGGACAGGTGGAGGTGGAACCCTTCCAGCGTGAGCAGGGGGAAGAACAGGAACGCCTGGTAGCGACCGAGGAGCCGGGGCAGACCTCGCGCGGCGCGTGCTTGGTCCCGTGTCCAGACGAGGAACGTCGGAGCGATGTCGGGGTCGAGGTCCTCGTTGTTGGGATTGGCGTGATGACGGGAGTGCTTGTCCTGCCACCAGCCGTATCCCAGGCAGATCCCGAGGTTTCCCGCGAGGCGTCCGGACACCTCGGTGGCCCTGCGCAGCCGGAAGACCTGCCGGTGCGCGATGTCGTGCGCCAAAAGGCCGACCTGCCCGAACACGAAGGCGAGGAAGGCGGCGACGAGCAGCGTCCACCAACTGTCCCCGATCACAACGAACGCCACCCAGCCGCACACGTACAGCGCCGTCACGAGGGTGACGCGCAGTGCGTAATGTGCCGGCCGGCGGTCCATCAGCCCGGCGGCCTGGATCTTATCGGTGAGGCGGGCGAAGTCGCTCCTCGTGTCCACCCCTGCGGCCGTGGGGCCCGTCGACTCTGGTGAAGGCATGATCGGAGGTCACCTTCCGTGAGGGATGGTCGCCGGATCGTGGCGGTCCCGATGGGGAGACCCTTCACTCACATGCTCCACCCGGATCCGGTGTTCGGCCGACCGACGGCCTCCTTCCGGCCGCTCTCGCATCACGGACCGTGACGACCGCTCCGCCGATGTGACGGCCCGCGGCACCTCCGGCCGCCCGGGCGACGAGCGGACGACCTTCTTCGCTGGTGGCGCGCGGTGTGCCGCCGGGCGGAGCGGTCCGACGACGGGAAGAATGGCGTCCGTGAAGGGCACGGGAGGCACCGCCGCAGGCACCTCTCCTGGCGCCGCGGGCAACGGCGGCGGGCGGGCGCCCCGCCGGCGGGGCGCCCCGGACAGGGCCGTCACCTTCACGGCCATGGTCGTCGCCGTCGCGATGATCTTCGTGGACCAGACGATCGTGAGCATTGCCGCTCCGAGCATCATCGAGGAGCTCGGCCTCTCCGCTTCCGGGATGCAGCGGGTGGTCAACGCCTACCTGCTGGCGCTGGCCGCGTTCTTCGCACTCGGCGGACGCCTCGCCGACATCTTCGGGCCGCGCCGGATGCTGGTGGCCGGCACGCTCGTCTTCGTCGTCTCGTCCGCACTGTGCGGTTCGGTGCCGACCGGGGAATTCGCCGAGGGCTGGCTCATCGTGTTCCGGGCCACCCAGGGGCTGGGCGCCGCGCTGGTCTTCCCCGCCGCGCTCGCCGTCGTCATCGGCGCCTTTCCCGTCGACGAACGCGGCCGGTCACTGGCCCTGTTCTACGTCCTCGCCGGATCACTGACCGCCCTCGGCCCGGTGCTCGGCGGGTGGCTGACCGCCTGGACCTGGCGGGCGATCTTCTGGGTCAACGTGCCCATCGCCGTTCTCTCGCTCGTCCTCACCGCCGTCGCCCACGTCCCGGACGTCCGGCGGCCCGAACGCCTCGACCTGCCGGGCGCCGTGCTCGTCGCCGTGGGCCTCGGGCTGAGCGTGCTCGGTCTCCAGCAGGCGTCCGCCTGGGGCTGGGCGTCCCCGGCGACCTGGGCGTGCACCCTCGCCGGCCTGCTCGTCCTCGTACTGTTCTGCCGACACGAACTGCGCACGGACGAACCGCTGATCAAGCTGCGGGTCTTCCGGGACCGGGCGTTCACAGCCGATGTGCTGGTGCTGTTCTTCGCGATGCTCGCCTTCGTCCCGGTCATGTTCTTCGCGTCGGTGTACGCGCAGATCTGCCTGAGCGCCTCGCCCGACGAGGCCGGGTTCTACCTGCTGTACTTCTTCGCGGGCTTCGGGCTCTCGGCGCAGTTGGGCGGCCGGATCCTCGACAAACGGGGGGCCCGGCCCGCGATGATGCTCGGCAGCGCGGTCGGCTGCGTCGGCTTCGCCCTGTGGGCGGGGAAGCTGACCGAGCTGGCGCCGCACGACCAGTGGCCCTACGCCGCGCTGGCCGGGGCGGGCATCGGCCTCCTGCTGTCCCCGGCCGCCACCGACGCCGCGAACCGGTCGATCGACGCCTCGTACGGCGAGGTCACCGGGATCACCCAGACCGTGCGCAACTTCGCGGCCGCCGTGGGCATGGCGGTCTTCGGGACGGTCCTCGTCCACGTCACCACCAGCCGGGTCACGATGACACTGACCACGAGGGGCATGCCGGAGGCGGAGGCCCGGAGCCTGGCCCGCGGGGTCGCGGAAGCCGTCACCGGCCACCCGGACGACCACCGGGCCAGCGGCGTGGGGCCGATCAGCGCGGTGCTGCGCACCGCGGATCGGGCCGTCCGCATGGACTACGCCGAGGCCAACCAAAGGGTCTTCTACGGCATGGCCATCGCCATGGCCGCGGCTCTCCTGTGCTCGTTCCTGCACCCGGGGACGCGGGTGACCCCGAAGGGCACGGAGGAGAGCGGGGAGCAGTCACCCGTCTGACGGGGACACGCCGGGAGTTCGCTCAGCCCCGCTGCTACGAGAGGCTCGCCAGGCCTGGAGAGCGATGGAGCCGCCGGAGCCGATGATCCACACCACGGTGGGCCAGGCGGAGGTCCGCTCGAACAGTCCTTGCACCCCGGGGTCGGGCCGAAGGCCCGTGAGGACGGTGAAGACGAGAGTGGTCACCCCGCACACGACGCCCAGGGTGCCCCAGAGCGGCCGGTGCGCCCGCCGGATCAGACCGCCGAGCAGCAGTGCGCCCACGCCGCCGCAGAAGAAGCACGTACCGGCGGACAGCAGGTGGAGGGCCGGGCGGAGGTTGTACGGGTTGAGGCCGCTGGACAGGAGTCCCAGACCGCTGACGGCCAGCGCACCGAAGGCCAGGTTCCGCGTCCGGCCCGGTGGCACGACCGCCATGTTGAGCAGCGCACCCGCGGCCAGGCACACCCCGCCGATGATCCAGGCGGCGTTGGCCTCCTCGTGCAGGGGCGAGCAGAAGCGGACCCCTCCGACGTGTCCGCACCGCGTGACCCCGAGCGCCGAGATGATCTCGTGCACCAGGTTCTGGTTCGTGGCACGCGGAAGGACGATCACGTTGTTGACGACGAACATCTGGACCAGGGACGCCCAGAGAATGCCCCCGGCCACGAGTCGCTTCGACGCCGTGATGGTGAGTTCGCGCATGTGAGGACCGATCGACGGAGAGTTCCCGTACCCGGCGGACTCGGGTCGCCCCGCCCGGCTCTTCGGGTCTGCGTGCAGCCGTCAGACCGTCCGGTGACCGCTCCTCCCAGTCTGTCCCCTCACCCCCCGCCGGAACGTCACCCCGGTCCGGCGAGTCTGCGCAGGGCTCCCGGGGGGGAGGAGGAATCGGTTACGACGGCGTTGAGGCTGCCGCCGAGCATCCTCAACGCCGAGGCAGAACCGTCACAGCGCTGTCTTCCTGCGGCACAGACCGGTCACAGCGCCCGCACAGCCACCAAAACGGCCACTCTGCCCGACCTCGTCGGCAAGGGCCTCCAGACGGCCCAGGACGAAGCGCAGCGGGCCGGCTTCTTCGTCCTCACGTCGCACGACGCCCTCGGCCGCGAGCGGCTCCAGGCTCTCGACCGGAACTGGAAGGTGTGCAGCCAGACCCCCGGGCCGGGCGCGGGCCTCGACACCAAGACCGCTGTGGACTTCGGCGCGGTCAAGCTCGAAGAAACCTGCCCCGCCACGGACGCACCGGCCCCGAAGCCCGCGGGCGACGTCATGCCGAACTTCGTCGGCCAGGGCATGAAGGCCGTCCGCTCCGCCCTCCCGGCCAATGCGAGCATCACCGTGAAGGACGCGGCGCAGAGCCGCATGGTCCTCCAGGAGTCGAACTGGAAGGTCTGCACGCAGGACCCGAAGGCCGGCACCGCGCTCACCGGCCAGCCCTTGACCTTCACCGTCGCCAAAACCGAAGAGTCCTGCCCTTAGCTCGCGTGCGCCGGGATTCCTCCTGAGCCGCCCTGCTCGTCCATGGCCGTCCTCCTCGTTCGGCGTGCGCCCTCAGAGCGGGGCTGCGCGTCCGGTTACTTCGATGGCCGGGAGGCGGGTGCAGCACCTCATTCAGGCCCTCTCGAGGACGGTTCGGCCCGCCCCGGTCCGGTGGACCGTGCGAGGCTGAGCCCATGAGGGTGAGTTCATGAGCACGGGATCCGACGCCCGCCTGGTGCTGCTGCGCCACGCCAAATCCGCCTGGCCCGACGTCGCGGACCATGAGCGGCCGCTCGGCCCGCGGGGGCTGCGGGACGCGCCCGCGGCGGGCCGCTGGCTGCGCGACGCCGGCTGCCTGCCCGCGCTGGTGATCTGTTCCACCGCCCGGCGGGCCCGCGAGACCTGGGCGCTGGCAGCCGGACAGCTCGGCGCCGAGGTCCCGGTGCGCTTTGACGAGCGGGTGTACGCCGCCGAGCCGGAAGACCTGCTGGAGGTGGTGTCCGAAGTGCCGGAGGAAGTAGGGACTTTGCTGCTCGTCGGGCACAACCCGGGCCTGGCGGATCTGGCCGTCATGCTCGCCCGCGAGCCCCTGGACCCCGCGGAAGCCGGAGCGGTCGAGCGCCTGTCGGAGAAATTCCCGACGTCCGCGATCGCGGTGCTCGCCTGCCCCGGCCCTTGGCCGGAGCTCACGCCGGGATCGGTCCGGCTCGCCGACTTCGCCGTCCCCCGGGGCGCCGCCCACTGACGAACTGCGGGCGGCGCACGGCCCGGCAGGCTACGGGTAGCTCACCAGGTTGGCCACGTTGGTCGACGCGTTGGAGGGGCCGCCCCGGTCGTTGATGACATGCCGGATGGTCCCCGTGCCGCCGAGCGAGACGGTCACCATGTTCTGGAAGCGCACGTTCGGGCTGTTGGGGGCCACGATGGCATGCTCGGCGGTCACGCTCGGATCGACGTTGAAGTAGCAGTAGCTGCCGAGCCCGTAGGCCTGGTGGCTGGTGACCGAGTTCGCGACCTTGTACGCCGAGTAGCCCTGGGTGGAGCCGTTCATCCAGCCGGCCTGGTTCGGCGGGTCGTACGGCATCTCGTTCTGGTAGAAGTACGTCCGCCCGCCGTTGCCGTTCCAGATGGTCTGATGCTTCTGGTAGTGCTCGACGAACAGGCCGTACATGGTGACGCCGTCGCCGTTGACGACGAGCCCCGTGTCCGCCGTGTTGCTGTTCCAGCCGATGCCGCTGCCGTGGTCGCCGCGCCAGATCCACATGTGATCGCCGATCACGTGGCCGCTGTTGACGACCAGGCTCGTCGTCGCCTTGCCGACAGCGGCACCACCGACCCGGAAGTAGACGTCGTGCAGAGAGGTGGGGTTCGCCGCGTGGTTCGCGGCGGCGCCGGCCGGGCCGATCTCCATCAGGGTCTGCGAGTTGGTGGTTCCGGCGTCGAAGAGGACACCCGCGACCTTCACGCCGTCGACATCGGCGACCGTCATGGCCGTGACACCGTTGTCAGGAAGGAAAGTGGCGAGGCCGAGACCGAGGACGACCGTCTCGGGGCGGGTCACCTTCAGGGTCTGGTCGAGGTGGTAGACACCGGGGGTGACCAGCAGGTTCTTGCCCTCGGCCAGGGCTGCGTTGATCTGTGCGGCCGTTGCTCCGGCCTTGACGACGTAGAACTGGTCCATGCCGAGCGAGCTGCCCGCCGCATTCCCGTTCGCCCAGCTGGTGGCCGTGGAGTCGGTTCGCAGGGACGGTACGAACACCTTGTACGCGCCCGCGCCGTCCACGTACAGGAAGGGCTTCTCGCGGACCGTCGGCGTCTGGTCCACCGTGGTGTACGGCGGACTGGGGAACGTGTTGCCCGGCACGCCCTGGCTGCCGACGAACACCATGTTCCAGTTGGAACCCGTCCAACTGCCCAGCTGGGAGTTGCGGGTCAGCCACTGCTGCTGGGTGCCGGACCGGACCTGTCCGTCGATCTTGCTGTCGGCCATGAACCCGCCGCTGGCCCAACCGCCGTCGCTCAGCTCGAGGTTGCCGCGGACGTGCATGCGCCGGTACCCGGACGCCTGCGAGACCGCCCACCGGTCGGTGCCGCCGGTCGGGTTCACCGAGAGGTTCTCGGCACCGCGCCAGAAGTTCTGGGTGGCGTTCTGCGGCGGGAACCAGTCCGCCTCCACGTGCACGGCGCCGTTGATCGTCACCGAGTCGGGCGACTGACCGAGGCCGAGGACCTGCGTGTAGAAACCGACGTTGACGTCGTTGCTGTACGTACCCGGCTTGAACATCACGGCGTAACGCTGGGAGCCGAACTGGTTGGTCTCCTGCTGCTGGAAGACGGAGTTCAGGCGGCTCTGGATGGCGGACGACGGCATCGACGGGTCGAAGACGACCACGTTCGGTCCGAGGTCGACGTCCCCGGGCGCGGTGTTCACGGGCGCCACCTGGAAGCGCTGGGCCGCCGTGCCGTTGCAGGTGTACTGCACCAGCTGGACGCTGTCGGCCGTCGAGGCGGCCGGGACGTCCAGGCATTTGCCGCTGTGGCGGCTGACGAAGTGGTACGCGCCGCCACCCTCGTCGACGGCCCGCCACTGCTGGTTGTCGCCGCCGCCGTACGCCCAGAGGTGCACGGCGGCGTTGTCGGCCGAGGAGACGTCGCTCACGTCGACGACCTGGGTGCTCGCGTTGCGGTTGCCGATCCGCACGAAGCCGTCGCTGGTCGGCGTGAAGCCCCACTGCTGCGCGTTGCTGTTGTTGCAGGAGTACTGCTGCACCGCAGTGCCGTTCGCGGTCGCGGCCGACCGCGCGTCCAGGCACTTGCCGCTGCCGGCATTGACGACGGTGGACCAGCTCGTGGGCAGGTCGGCGGCCGCCTTCGCGACAGCGTTCGGGGTGGCGGCCCGCGGGGTGGCGGCCTGGCTGGGATGAAGGGCGGTGAGGACCGACGCGGCCGAAGCAGCGACCACCAGGGCCGCGGTCCAGGGCCGTGCGACGCGGGCCCGGCTCGGGCCATGGCGAACCGCTCGGGGCCTGCGTGGGGAACTGAGCACGTTCTCTCCTGTGCCGGCTGTACGGCATGAGTGGGGGGTAGGCGGCGACGGGAGGGGTCAGCCGTTGTACTGGGCGAGGACGCGGGTGAACTCCCACGGCTGCTGGGAAACACCCGAGCAGGTGTCGGCTCCGCCGCCGGTGCAGGGCCGGTCACGATTGACCGACCAGAAGGTCAGCCGCGCGAGGTGACGCTGTTGGGCGTAGCCGAGAATGGTGCGGAAGTCGTCGACGGTCACCGTCTCGCCGTTGTCGGTGATGCCGTTCATCGAGGAGATCCCGGTGTGGCGGTAGGCGAGGTCGTCCGAGTACCCGTAGGCGTTCTTGACCGCGTTCTTGAGGCCCTCGGCCGCACGGATGGTGAGCCCTCCCATGTTCTGGCCGGCTCCGCCGAAGTCGAACGGCATGATCGTCCAGCTGTCGACCGTCAGCCCGGAAGCGGCGGCCTTGCTGATCAGACTGCCGTCGGGGCCGTCCTGTCCGGTGCCGAAGGTGACGTAGACCTTGATGCCGGGGTTGTTGACCTTGACGGTTTTCAGCGCGTCGACCGTGCGCTGCTGGACGGTCGGGCTGTCGTACGCCGCCGCCTCGATGTCGATGTCGATGGCCTTCAGCCCGTACGCGTTGATGACCTTCTGGTACGCCGCGGCGAGCTCGCCCGCGCTGCCGCAGGAGCTTTCCAGTTTGTTGCCGCTCCAGCCGCCGAAGGAAGGGATGACGTCGCCGCCGTTCGTCCGCACGGTGTTGACCGTCTGCTGGTCGACGCCTCCGGTCAGCGGCCGGCTGCCGTCCCACTGCGGATTGCAGGAGCCGTTGCTGAGGACGAACGCGAGCGTGAACCATTTGACGCCGGTCGCGTTCGTCACGGTGGTGGGGCTCGGCGGGCTCCCCCAGCCGTTGTAGAGGTACGGTGCCACGGCCATGGCCCCCGGTCCGGGTACCGGGGTACCGCCCCCGTCCGGCGCCGTCCACTTCTGGTTGGCGGCTCCGGTGCAGCTCCAGATCTGCAGCCGGGTGCCGTTGGCCGAGGTGTTTCCCGTCGCGTCCAGGCACTTGTTCGCCTGCGGATTGACGATGTCGCGCGCCGCGGTGACCGACCACTGCTGGGCGGCGCTGCCATTGCAGTCCCACAGCTGGATCCGGGTTCCGTCGGCGGTGCCGGCCGATGTCACGTCCATGCACTTGCCGAGTGCGCGTATCGTGCCGTCGCTGCCGACACTCCACTGCTGCGCGGCGGTCCCGTTGCAGTCGTAGAGCTGCACGGCGGTCCCGTTCGCGGTGTTGGCACCGGCCACGTCCACGCACTTGCCGCCGAGGCCGGTGACGGTGCCGGTGGCGGCCGCGGCGCCGCTCGCGGGGCTGCCGGTCAGACCGGCGACGAGGGCCGCGGTGGCGGCTGCGCCGAGTACGCCGCGCACCGCGGGCACGTGCAGGAGTCGTAGGGTCATCGGTTCACCGTCCATTTCTGGTTGGCGGCTCCGGTGCAGGTCCAGATCTGCAACCGGGTGCCGTTGGCAGAGGTGTTTCCCGTCGCGTCCAGGCACTTGTTGGCCTGCGGGTTGACGATGTCGCGCGCCGCGCTCACCGACCACTGCTGTGCACCCGAGCCGTTGCAGTCCCACAGCTGCGTCCGGGTGCCGTCGGCGGTGCCGGCCGATGTCACGTCCATGCACTTGCCCAGCGCCCGTACCGTGCCGTCGGAGCCCACGGACCAGCTCTGGGCCGCGGTCCCGTTGCAGTCGTAGAGCTGCACGGCCGTCCCGTTCGCGGTGTCGGCTCCCGCCACGTCCACGCACTTGCCGCCCAGGCCGGTGATGGTGCCGGCGCCGGCCGGCGGGGCGGGGTCGGTGGTGACCCGTACGTAGTCGACCAGGAGCTGCTGGGGGAAGGCCGTGCTGCCGTCGGGGTCGCCGGGCCAATAGCCGCCGACCGCGAGGTTGAGGATCAGGAAGAAGGGCTTGTCGAAGACCCACTGCCGGCCTCCGAGGTCGGCGGGGGTACGGCGCTGGTACACGGCGCCGTCGACGGACCAGGTGATGGCGTTCGGGCTCCAGTCGACGGAGAAGGTGTGGAAGGCGTCGGCGAACGCCTGGCCGCCGGGCAGGGTGTACCCGGCGCCGATGCCGCCGGAGCCGGAGTACCCGGGACCGTGGAGGGTGCCGTGGACGGTGGACGGTTCGAAGCCCACGTTCTCCATGACGTCGATCTCGCCGGAGCTGGGCCAGCCGACCTGGCCGATGTCGTTTCCGAGCATCCAGAACGCGGGCCACATGCCCTGCCCGCGCGGAATCTTCATCCTGGCCTCGACGCGTCCGTAGGTCGTGGTGAAGCGACCGGACGTGTTCAGCCGGGCGGAGGTGTACTCGCACCTTCCGTACCAGCACTGGTAGTTGCCGGGGTTCTCACGGCGAGCGGTGATGACCAGATGGCCCTGGCCGTCGAGGGCGGCGTTGCGGTTCCCCGCCGTGTAGTACTGCCGCTCGTGGTTGTTGACGTTGTCGCCGGTCTCGATCTGCCACTTCCCGCCGTCCACGGCGGAGCCCGCCGGTCCGTCGAACTCGTCGGAGAAGGTGACGGCGGCCGCCGCTGCGGCCGCCGTCGCGGGTGGCTGCGCCACCGCCGGCGCGGGCGAACCCTGTGCAAGTCCGGTGGACAGCGACGCGAGGGTGAGGACCGAGACGAGAGACAGCAGCAGGCGTCGGGATAAGTGTGGGGGGTGCATGACTCTCCCTTCCAGGGAGCATGGCGGATATATCGTCCTGTGGCATGCATATGACAAGCACGGGCATGGGAGCGCTCGCAAACCCGAATGGCTGCTGCGCCGACAGGGACGGGGGTGAGAAGTCGGGCCCGGGGGGCCCTTTCATCACAATGTGATTTAAGTAGTGAACGAAAACCCTGTCAAGGGCTTGGTATGGACCACATTCCTGAACGCAGCCGCATCGGGACCGAACCCGAATTCCCGCAGCGTGGTGCGGAAATCCTCGGATGCCCTCGCCGGCTCCGGGTAGACGAACCCGTAGCGCGCGCTCGACGGCGGGGAAGAGGTGAGGGCAATGGCGGTCAAGGCAGTGGGCTGGGCACGTTCGTTTCCCGTCGCGGAAGGAGTCGGGGCAGCGCGGGCCGGCACCGCGCATCTGCTGCTGACCTGGGACGGCTCTTCCGGCTCGTCGGGGGCCGGAGCCGGCACGCGGCCGGTCCGTACTCCCACTCCGGCTGACCGGCGGGCGTTCACGCCGCCAGGGCCTCCTCCACGCTCGCGTGGAGGGAGAGGATGGTATCGGCGCCGGTCACGGCGAAGACCCGCCGCAACTGCTCGCCGGGGGCGGCGATGCGCAGGACCGTGAGGTGGTGCAGCCGCAGCAGCAGGTTCAGGAAGGAGGAGTCCCCGAAGGTGATCGATCCGGCGTCCAGGACCACCATCGGGTATCGGCCCGCGGCCGAGGTGAGGGCCTCCTCCAGCGGGGCCAGCGTGTCCTGGTCCAGCTCCCCGCGGGCCGCCACCACCCACCCGCCCTGCGCCGAGTAGGCGTCCCCGAGCACACCCGGCCGGTACGCGTCCCCTGCTCCGGTCATGTCCGCCTCCCCGGATCGCCGCCTGCAACGTCCTCGTCAAGGGAGTATGCCCGGTCGCTCGGCCGACGAGTCCGCGCGGGGCGGGGCACAGGCCTTCGGAGGCACCGCGCGCCCCGGGGAACGGACCGGTGCCCGCCGATGTGTGCAGGCCCGGAAAGCCGGGGCAAAAGCGCCCGGGCAGCCGTCAGTCAATCGGGAGGGAGTGGCCACCATGTCTCGCTCGGCCACCGTCAGGCCCACCGGCCGTTGACCGGTCCGGCAGGAGCGCCGCCGCGTCACCCGCCGGTACCGCGGGGAGTTGGTCCGTGCATGGAGAGCGTCTGGGACCTGCCGCCGTCCCGCTGGTGGGCCCGGTGGCGGCACGTGCTGTGGCGCGGGGTACTCGTCGGGGTCCGGTGAGGGGCCCGAACCCATCGGGTTCGGGCCCCTCACCGGATCCGGATCAGACAATGCGGCCGCCGAAGGGGCCGCCGTGGGAGTAGTAGGTGCCGAGCACCTCGCGGTACCCGAGGTCGTCGAGGTGCGTCTCCCGGTGGAACTCCGGGGCGTTCTTGATCTGTTCCTTGGCGCCGCCGACGTAGACCGTCTCCTCGGCCTCGTCGACCCGGATCACGGTGCTCGCCGGGAGCAGGACCTCCTTGCCGAAGATCCAGACACCGGTGTCCACGACGAGGTAGGCGTCACCCGCCTCGCCGGAGTGCTTGTCCACCTTGCCGATGGCACCGTCGGTCGCCTCGACCTCGTAGCCGGTCAGATCGGCTCCGGCCAGGTGACCGGCGGTCGACGTGCAACTCCACACGTTCTCAGCCCTGCGGAAACAACTCCCTCGGCAGACGGGGACGGCGGGACTCAGGCAGTGGAGGACAGTGCGGACCTGTCCTCTCCAACGGCGCGGAGCCGACGCCTTTCGTCCTCGGTGAGCCCGCCCCAGACCCCGAACGTCTCCCCCACCCGCAGCGCGTGCCGCAGGCAGTCGCGCTGCACCGGGCACAGCGCGCACACCTCTTTCGCCGCCGCGTCCCGCGCCTCGCGTTCCGGGCCCCGCTCGCCCGCGGGGTGGAAGAAGAGGCGCGAGCCCAGTTCCCGGCAGGCGGCCCGCTCCTGCCACAACCAGTGGTGCTCGGCACGGCCGGGCAGACGTGTCACGTTTCCCACCTCGGAACCTCCATCGGAGACGGACCGGATTCGCACCGGATTCGGATGCGCGATCCCTTCTCGTCTGGCCAGGAATGCGTGGCTCAAACAGCCCGACGTCAGCCGGAGCCGCCCATCGCTCCCCGGTGGGTCACCGCGCCCTCCACCGTCACAGCTTGCGGCACAACAGGGCGTCAGGCGTCTTGCCCTTGGCCCACGCCCCGGTGAAGGCGATCCCCGCGGCGTATTCGTCCGTTCCGCACTGCCCCTTGTAGTTGCCGGACGCGAACTCTCCCCCGGGGCCTCCGGCCGGCCTGTTGTCACCCCGGTCGAACCAGACGGTGCGGCCGTTCGTCCCGAGCGTCCTGCCGGCCTGGGCGCAGAGGACCGCGGAGACCGCCTGGCCGCGCAGGCTGTAGCCGGTCATGAACTGGTCGGGCCCGCACTGGTACTTGGTGTAGCCGCCGGCCCAGTCGCCCTGCCGTACGTAGCGTTCGTCGCTCACGACGGTCGTCGCCGGGACGGTGGCGGCCAGAGCGGCGGCCCCGGCGTCGGTGCACAGCCCGCGCCCGTCACGGTGCGACAGGCCGAGGACCCGCTGCCCGTCGGGGCACGTGCCCTTGCGGGCTCCTGAGTCCCAGTCCCCGAGCGTCCTCATGCGTGCTGACTGGACGGCATCGGCGTGATCGAGGTTGAGCATGTCCCAGGTGTCGGAGACCGCGATCTGCCCGCTCTTCTGCGGCGCGGAGACCAGCCTGTTCCAGTTGGCGGCCCGCCAGTCGGCGCCGTCCAGGATCCCTGAACGGCGGCCGGAATCATCGAAGTTGAGGATGGACCAGCTGCCGTGTCCGGCCCAGCCGACCAGGGGCCAGTAGGCGAAATCGGTGTCGTTGGCGATCAGGTAGTCCACGAAGTTCCCGAACCAGGCTCGCGCCTTCGGGTTGGTCTCGTCACTGCCGATGCCGAACTCGCTGATCCACAGGGGTGCGGTGAAGTGGGTGCCGGTTTCGGAGGTGACGTAGAAAGCCTGACGTTGCAGGGTCGCGAACAGGTCCTCGCGGGAGAGGTCCTGGTAACGCGGATCGTGCGTCTCGCCGGTACCGGTCGCGCCGGTGTGGTTCGGACCGGTGTAGCCGTAGAAGTGCGCCGAGTAGACCAGCTTGTTCGAGGCGACCAGGGTGTGCGAGAGGGTGCGTACCGGTTCGAGGGTGGGACGGCTGTGGGGCAGTCCGTCGGCCGGGATGCCCTGCCAGTTGATCCCTTCCACGATCACCAGCAGGTCGGGGTTGGCCTCGGTGAGCAGCCGGTCGCCGAGGTGTTGGGACGCGGCCCACCAGTCGTGGCCGTCGCCCCAGTTCCAGTTGGCGTCGTCGGTGATGGTGCGGCGGACCTCGTTGTAGAGGTCGGCGCCGACGACGCGCTTGTTGTCCTTGTAGCGGCGGGCGAGGCCGATCCAGTCGTCCTCCCACTGCGCGGTGGACTGGCTGGTGTTCCAGCGTTCGTTGCCGTCCAGACCGCAGCAGAAGCGCGAGGTGTTGGTGTGGTTGTTGAGCACCACCGCGAAGCCCTCGGCGGTGGTGGCGGCGATGACGGCGTCGAAGACCTGGAGCGGGGTCTTGCCGCGCAGTTGCGGATTGGCGGCGACCGAGGCGTCGGAGACCGAGCGCTGGTCGTGGAGCATCTCGTTCGAGAACGGCAGCCGGATGCTGTTGATGCCGAGCTCGTGGAATCCGTCGAGGATCCGCGGGATCGGCGCGCGGTCCAGGCCGAGCGGCATCTGGTCGGACTTCTCGCCGTCGTGGTGGCTGGCCGGGTCGTTGATGTCACCGGAGCCGTTCCACGACCCCTGGGCGCCGTGCCAGTTCGCGGACTTGAGCTTGAAGCGGTTGCCGTCCGCGTCGACGATGTAGCGGCCCCGCGTACTGAGGGGCGCACGCCAGGAGTCGGACAGGGCGGCGGGCGTGCCGTCCGCCGCGGGAGTCGCGCTCGCCGCGGCCACGGACGCGGACGCGACGGCTGCCGGGGAGGCGCCGAGCGCTCCGAGCAGGAGCGCCGCGCCGAGTACCGCCGGCAGTAGGGGTCTTCTCACTGTGTCCTCCGAGGGACCTGGGAACGGACCGTACCTGGTGGGACGTTGGTGCCGTGATGGGTACTGCGGTGATGCGGTCAACTGCCGCCGTTGCCGAGGACGGCGACGCCTCGCGGTGCGAGGGTCACGTGGCGGACTTGAGGCCTCTTGTCGTCGAGCAGGTCGCGACGGGCGGCCGGCAGCGTCACCTCGCGCGTGTCCTCGGTGTGGTTGAGCAGGATGAGGACGTCGTGATCCGCTCCGTGGCGGAGCGTCGCCTGGATTCCGGCGTGCAGGCCGGGCAGCACGGGGGCGACCCCCGCGTCGGCGAGCGCGCGGTCGACGATGGCACGCATCGTGAGGGGATCGGGGCGGGTCGCGAGGTAGCGTGCCGTCCCCGCGCCGTGGGTGTGCACCGTGGCCGCCGGGCGGTCGTCGTCCCAGTCGGGTCCGGCGAAGAGCAGTTCGGGGCGGGCGCCGACGAGCTTCACGTCCTCGCGCCACAGCGAGGCCGGGGCGGGGCCGGAGTCCGGCCCGAAGCCTGAGGCGTCTCCGCCCGGAGCCCGGAGGTGGACCGGCTCGCCGGCGGCGGCCGGCCAGAACTCCTCGACGCGTACGCCCAGTACGTCGCCCAGCGGGGCCGGATACCCGCCGGCGTGTACGCGGTCGTGCTCGTCGACGATCCCGGTGAAGAACGATGCGAGGAGGGATCCCCCTTCCGCCACGAAGGCCCGCAGCCGCTCCGCGTTCCCGGCCGACAGCAGGTAGTGGCTGGGCAGCACCAGCAGCTTGTACGGCGAGAGGTCCGCGGAGGGGTGGACTACATCGATGCCGACGCCCGCTTCGAACAGGGGGGTGTAGTGGTCGAGGACGCGGTCGAGGCAGCGCACACCGTCCGAGGGGTGCGAATCGAGCTCGAGCGCCCACCAGTTGTCCCAGTCGAAGACGAGTCCGACCTCGTTGCGGACCCGCGTGCCGGCCAGCTCGGGCACCCGGGCCAGTTCCCGGCCCAGCTCGCGCACCTCGGCGTGGACCCGGGTCTCGGAGCCCGCGTGCGGGACCATGCCGGAGTGGAACTTCTCGGCGCCGCCGCGGGACTGCCTCCACTGGAAGTACATGACGGCGTCCGCGCCCTGCGCGACGGCCTGCCAGCTCCACAGGCGCATCCGGCCGGGAGCCTTGCCCCCGTTGCGGGCCCGCCAGTTGACGGCGGACGGGGCCTGCTCGGTCAGCAGCCACGGCTTCCCCCCGCCCGCGCAGCGCAGGAGGTCGTACGACAGTGCCGCGCCGATGTGCGCGGCCTCCCCGTGCGGGTCGGGGTAGCTGTCGAGGGCGAGGACGTCCATCTCGGGCGCCCAGGCATGGACGTCGACCGCCTTGTGTCCGGCGAGGAAGTTCGTGGTCACCGGGATGTCGGGGGTGAGGCGGCGCAGCACGTCGCGTTCGAGGGCGAAGCAGGTGCGCAGTGCGTCGCTGCTGAACCGCTTGAAGTCGAGCTGCTGGGAGGGGTTGGGGTAGGTGGGGGCGGTGCGCGGGGGCAGGATCTGGTCGAAGGATGCGTAGCGCTGCGACCAGAAGTCGGTGGACCAGGCGTCGTTGAGGGCGTCGACGTCGCCGTACCGGGCCGTCAGCCAGTTCCGGAAGTCGGCGGCGGAGGTGTCGCAGAAGCATTCGGCGACGTGGATCCCGTACTCGTTGCCCACGTGCCACAGGCCCAGGGCCGGGTGGTCGCGGTAGTGCGTGGCGACGGCTTCGACCAGGCGGACGGCCCGGTCGCGGAAGACCGGGCTGGAGGGGCAGAAATGCTGGCGGCCGCCCGGGGACAGGATGCCTCCGGAGGCGGTGACGGGCAGGATCTCGGGATGCTCGACGGCGAGCCACGGGGGCGGAGACGCGGTCATGGTCGCCAGATCGGCGGTGATGCCGTGGGCGGCCAGGTCGTCCATGACGGTGTCGAAGAAGCCGAAGTCGTAGGCGTCGCGGGCGGGTTCGACGCGGGCCCAGGCGAAGACGGCCAGGTTGACGAGGTTGACGCCCGCCTCGTTCATCAGGCGCAGGTCTTCGGCGCGGGTGGCCTCGTCCCACTGCTCGGGGTTGTAGTCGCCGCCGAATCCGAGGCCGCCCAGTCGCGCGCCCAGGCCTCGGGCACGGTCTTGCGCCGGAGAGTCCATCTGTCTTACCCCTTCAGATACTTCGGGAGGCATTACGTCTCGTACACGGCTCAGTGGCTCAGTGGCTCAATGACTCAGCGGCGCGGCGGCGCCGTGCTGTCCCGCTCCACCAGGACCGGCATGACCGACACGACGGACGAGTCCGCCGACGGCGCGCCTTCGATCTGGCTGAGGAGGCGGCCCACGCAGGCAGCACCGACCCGGGAGAGGTCCTGGTCGACGGTGGTCAGCGGTGGGAGGAAGTAGCCGGATTCGGCGATGTTGTCGAACCCGACCACGCTCACGTCCTCGGGAACCGAACGCCCCGCGTCGCGCAGTGCCCGCACCAGACCGAGCGCCATCTGGTCGTTGGCGGCGAACACCGCGGTGACCTCGGGCCGGCCGGCGAGTTCCCGGCCGGCCCGGTAGCCGCTCTCGGCGGTCCAGTCGCCGTGGACGACCGGCGGGACCGGGGCACCCGCCGCCATGACCACCCGCTGCCACGCTTCGGCGCGGCGGCGCGCGGGGTGGGAGTCCTGCGGGCCGGCCAGGTGCCAGACCGTGGGATGGCCGAGCCCCAGCAGGTGATTCACTGCGATCTCCGCGCCGGCCGCGTGGTCGGTGTGGACACCGGGGTAGCGGTGGTCGTCGCCGCCGTCCACGACCACGACCGGAAGCCCGAAGGGGAGCATCAGCGAACCGGTCAGGATCTGCGCCTCGTTGACGATGACCCCGTCGACCGCGTGGCCGCTCAGTCGCCGGAAGGCGTCGAGTACCGCCTCCTGGGTCTGTGCCTGCGGTACGACGACGTTGACCGAGTACTCCGTCGACTGCACGGCGGAGACGATCGACTCCAAGGTGCGTGCGTTTCCGTGTGCCTTGAGGTCGAAGCTGATGACGCCGATCATCCGGAACTTGCCGGTGGCCAGCGCCCGGGCAGCCGTGTTGGGACGGTACCCGAGCATGCGTACGGCGCGGACGACCCGGTCGCGGGTCGCGTCGTCGACCCGGGCGGTCCCGTTGACCACCCGGGAGACGGTCTGCGCCGAGACCCCGGCCATGGCAGCGACGTCCGCCATCGACGGGGGCCGGAGGCGATCCGCCGCCGGGGAACGGGGTTTGCGCGGCCGCTGCCCATCCTTCGCCATGACGGAGCTCCTCTCGCGGGGTGATGCCCAGGCATCCTCCTGGCGCTCATCATGTTTGCGCGAACACGCCGCATTGGTCAACAGGCAACTCATCGGATTCGGACCGAACAGCGAACCCTGCCCCACAGGCCATCCCTTCGAGAACCCTTTCACCACACGCCAATTGATGGATCGTCAAGTATCTCCGCCAAAACTCTTGACACTCACTGACAGCTCTCGACACACTTCCGAACCGCGCCACGATGTTGGCGCAAACATGCATCGGAGGTCCTACCCGTGAGAGCCGACCAGGCCCCGGTCCGTGATGGAGACATCGCCGACCGCCACCGCCGGAGCCCGCGGTGAGAAGACGTGGCGCTGTTCGGCGCAACCTCACCGCCCACGCGTTCCTGCTGCCGTTCTTGTGCGTCTTCGCCATCGGGGTCCTCGCCCCGCTGGTCTACTCGGTCAACCTGAGCCTCTACCAGGAGCGCATGATCGGCGGGAGGGTCTTCAGCGGGCTGGACAACTACACCAAGGCGTTCAAGGACAGCCTGTTCCATGCCGGCCTCGGCCGCGTCGCGCTCTTCTTCGCGATCCAGGTGCCGCTCATGCTCGGCCTCGCCCTCATGGCAGCCCTCGCGATCGACAGCGGGCGACTGCGCGCCCCGGGCCTGTTCCGCATCGGCCTCTTCGTCCCCTACGCCGTTCCCGGCGTGGTCGCGGCGCTGATGTGGGGCTACCTGTACGGAGACCGCTTCGGCCTGGCCGGCGAGATCGGCGACCTCCTGCACACCGAGTTGCCCGACCTGCTCTCCGAGAGCTGGATGCTCGCGTCGATCGGCAACATCGTCACGTGGTCGTACGTCGGCTACAACATGCTGATCTTCTACGCCGCCCTGCGGTCCGTCCCCGAGGAGCTGTACGAGGCGGCCGAGGTGGACGGCGCCGGGGCCTTCCGCAAGGCGTTCAGCATCAAACTGCCCGCGCTGCGCCCCGCCCTGCTGATGGCGACCACCTTCTCGGTGATCGGCAGCTTCCAACTCTTCAACGAGCCGAGCGTGCTCCAGTCGCTGGCGCCCGCCGCCGTCACCACGAACTACACGCCCAACATGTACGCCTACAGCCTCGCCTTCGACGGACGCCAGTTCAACTACTCGGCCGCCGTCGCGGTGCTGCTCGGCCTGGTCACCGTGATCGTCGCGTACGCGGTCCAGAGCGCGACCGCTCGAAGGGAGCGCCTCCTGTGACCGGAACCCGGCGCCCGGGCCCCCGGGGCCGCGCCCACCGGCGCCGTCCGGGCAGGTCCACCCCGTTGACCGTGGCGATGGGCCTGATGCTCGCGTACACCCTGATCCCCCTGCTCTGGCTCGCGATCAGCGCGACGAAGTCCAACCAGACCCTCTTCGACTCGCCCGGCCTGTGGTTCGGGGACGGCTTCCACCTGTTCGACAACATCCGGGACGTCTTCACCTACGACGGCGGGATCTACCTGCGCTGGTTCGGCAACACCCTGCTCTACTCGGTGGTCGGGGCGGGTGGCGCCTCGGTCATCGCGACGATGGGCGGGTACGCCCTGGCCAAATTCGAGTTCGCCGGCCGGCGGGTGCTGTCCGCCCTGGTCATCGGAGCGATCTCGATCCCGGCGTCCGCCCTCGCGGTCCCGACGTACCTGCTGTTCAGCGACATGGGCATCGTCAACACGCCGTGGGCGGTCCTCCTGCCCTCCCTGGCCAGCCCCTTCGGCCTCTACCTGATGCGGGTGTACGCGACCGAGGCCGTGCCCGACGCGATGCTGGAGGCCGCACGCATCGACGGCGCCGGTGAGCTCCGTATCTTCCTCACCATCTCCACGCGCCTGCTGGCTCCCGGTTTCGTCACCGTGCTGCTGTTCACCCTCGTCGCCACCTGGAACAACTACTTCCTGCCGCTGATCGTGCTCAACGACCCGAAGCTGTTCCCCCTCACCGTGGGACTGCGCCAGTGGGACTCGCTCGCACAGGGCGGCGCCGGGGCCGGGGCCATACCCATCCTCCCCCTGGTGATCACCGGCAGCCTCCTGGCGATCGTCCCGCTGGTCGTCGCGTTCCTCTTCCTCCAGCGGTTCTGGCAGTCGGGTCTGGCCGCCGGCGGCGTCAAGCAGTAGTCGGCGACAAGCAGTAGTCGGCCTCAAACAGTGGCCCACCCCGCTCCACCTCCCCCTCGAAAGGATCCGAAATGAGCAGATCCCCGCGTCCCTCGGCTCGCACCCGCACCCTCACCGCGGCCGGCGCCGGCGCACTCTCCCTCCTCCTCACCGCATGCGGCGGCGGATCCGGAGCCTCCGACGGCGGACAGAAGGCCGATGCCGCGAGCGTGCGGGCGGCACTGGACAAGCCCGCCGAGATCACCTTCTGGACCTGGGTCCCGAACATCGAGAAGACCGTCGCACTGTTCGAGAAGAAGTACCCCAAGGTCAAGGTCCACATCGTCAACGCGGGCCGTTCCAAGGACGAGTACACCAAGCTCACCACCACGCTCAAGGCCGGTACGGGCGCCCCCGACGTCGCGCAGATCGAATACTTCGCCCTCCCCCAGTTCGCGATCTCCAAATCCCTCGTCAACCTCGCCGACTACGGAGCGGCCGACCTGAAGGACAAGTTCGCCGACTCGGCCTGGTCCCAGGTCGGCGTCGCCGGCGGGATCTACGGCATACCCCAGGACACCGGCCCGATGGCCATGTTCTACCGCAAGGACATCCTCGACAGGTTCGGTGCGACGCCTCCGCGGACGTGGGAGGAGTTCGGCGCCCTGGCCAAGAAGATCCACGACGCCGATCCGAACGTCCACCTCACCTACGCCGACCCCGGCGACGCGGGCACCTCCAACAGTCTGATCTGGGACTTCGGCGGCAAGCCGTACACCGTCAACGGCACCACCGACGTCACCATCGACCTCAAGGACGACCCCGGCGCCAAGGCCTACGCCGACACCTGGGGCCCGCTGATCGAGAGCAAGCTGGTCGACTCCACCGCGAGCTGGAACGACGAGTGGTGGAAGTCCATGGCCTCCGGGAAGTACGCGACCTGGCTGGCCGGCGCCTGGGCGCCCGCGGTACTGGAGCAGAACATCCCGCAGAGCAAGGGACAGTGGTCGGTCGCCCCCATGCCGGGCGGTGTCAGCTCGGAGAACGGCGGCTCGTCGGTCGCGGTCACCACGCAGTCGAAGAACAAGGAGGCCTCGGTCGCCTTCGCCCAGTGGCTCGACTCCGACCCGGAGGCGGTCAAGTCGCTCAACTCCGAGGTCGGCCTGTTCCCGGCGACCAAGGTGCTGCTCGACGACCCCGGTTTCCGTGGCGCCGAGGTGCCGTTCTTCCCCGGCAGCAAGCCGAACGAGGTCTTCGCCGACATGTCGAAGGCGGTGCGGCCCGGCTGGCAGTACCTGCCGTTCCAGGTGTACGCGAACAGTGTCTTCAAGGACTCCGTCGGCCAGGCCCTGCAGCCGGGCGGGAACCTGCCGGGCGCGCTGGCCACCTGGCAGGAGCGACTGAAGCTCTACGGCAAGGAGCAGGGATTCACCGTCAAGTAGTGCGTGGCGCCCCCGCCTTCGACAGCCCCGTCCACCCCGGCACCCTCACGAGGAGAGACCCACAGGCATGACGACACTCGAACTCCCCCTCCTCGACGGGGAACGCTGGTGGGGCGGGGCGGTCGCCGAAGGGCGGCACATGCCGTACCCCGAGGGCTACACCTTCGACCTGCGGGACGTACTGGCCAACCAGGGCATGCCGCTCCTGCTCTCCGACCGCGGCCGCTGGGTGCACAGTGAGCGCACCTTCTCCTTCACGATCTCCGACACCCGGCTGACCGCGCACACGCACGAAGCCGACGCGGTACTCGAGCACGGCGAGGGGCACGGCGATCTGCGCGGGGCGTACCGCCACGCGGTCACCCGCCACTACCCTCCGTCCGGCACGATGCCGGACCCCCTGCTCTTCGGCGCACCGCAGTACAACCTGTGGATCGAGACGGTGTTCGAGCCGACTCAGGAGAAGGTGCTGGCGTACGCGGAGCGGCTGCTCGCGGAGGGCTTCCCGCCCGGCGTACTGATGATCGACGACCGGTGGAGCAACGACTACGGGGACTGGACCTTCCACCCCGGCCGCTTCCCCGATCCGGCGGCCATGGTCGCCCGCCTCCACCGGCTCGGCTTCAAGGTGATGCTGTGGCTCGTGCCGTACGTGACCCCGGACTCCCCCACCGCGCGGCAGCTGAACGACCGGGGCCTGCTGGTCCGCGAGACCGGCGCCGGTGCCGACACCGAAGGGCGGGCCGGGGTCGCCCGGTGGTGGAACGGCTGGAGCGCCGGACTCGATCTGCTCGACCCCCGGGCCCGGGCCTGGCTCACCGGCCGCCTGGAAGCCCTGCGCGACGACATCGGCATCGACGGGTTCAAGTTCGACGGCGGGGACGCGCCCTGGTGGCGCTCGCTCGGCTGCGCGGACCCGGAGGCTTACACCCACGCGTGGAACCGCTTCGGTGTCGACTGGCCGCTCAACGAGTTCCGCGACGCCTGGCGGGCGGCCGGCCTGCCGCTCGCACAGCGCCAGCAGGACAAGTACCACCTGTGGGAGGGCCGCTTCGGGCTGGACAGCCTGATCCCGAACGCCCTGGCCCAGGCCCTGACCGGCCATGCGTTCACCTGTCCCGACATGATCGGTGGCGGCGAGTTCCGGTTCGTCCCGGGCGAGGGCGGCGAGGGTTTCGACGAGGAACTGTTCGTCCGCTACGCCCAGATTGCCGCGCTGTTCCCGATGATGCAGTTCTCCATGGCCCCGTGGCGGGTGCTCTCCCCCGACAACCTCGCCATCGTCCGCGAGGCCGCCCGGATCCACACGGAGTTCGCCCCGGAGATCCTCTCCCTCGCCGCGCACGCCGCCGCCACGGGCGAACCGATCCAGCGGCCCCTGGAGTGGGCCTTCCCCCACCAGGGCTACGCGGCGGTCACCGACCAGTTCATGCTGGGCGACGCCTTGATGGTGGCTCCGGTGGTGGCCAAGGGCGCGGACGGGCGCGAGGTCCGCATCCCGCCCGGCACCTGGAGGGCCGACGACGGCCGTTCCTACGTGGGCCCGGCGACGGTGTGGTTCGAGGCACCGCCGGCCCGGCTGCCGTATCTGCGCAGGACCGCCGCGCCGCAGGCCTGAGGCCCCGCAGGCCCGGCAGCCCCCGCTGCCGGGGCCCGACTACCGGGCCCCGGCGGCCCCGACGGCCGGGAGACGGCGGGCGCCCGCGGCCGGGGTGACCGACAGAATCCGCGGGGCACGGTATCCGGCGGCTTCGAAGGCGGCCGTGACGGCCCCGCCCACCGCACTCTCCGTCCCGGCACGCACCAGGGCGATGACGGAGCCGCCGAAGCCGCCTCCCGTCATCCGGGCGCCGAGCGCCCCGGCGCCCTGCGCGACGGCCGCGGCGAGGTCGGTCTCCGGGCAGGAGACGCGGTAGTCGTCGCGCAGCGAGGCGTGGCCTTCGCCCAGGATCGGCCCGAGCGCGGCGGCGTTCCCCTCCCGGAGCCGGGACACGGCCTGCGTGACCCGGGCGTTCTCGGTCACCACGTGGCGGACCAGCGGGACGAGTTCCCCGGGCAGCCTGAGCAGGGCTCCGGGGAGTTCTGCGGCGGACAGGTCGCGCAGGGCGGGCAGGCCGAGCAGCTCGGCCGCGCGTTCACAGCCCGCGCGCAGGGCGGCGTACGCCCCGTCCGCGAGGTCGTGTGAGACCCCGGTGTCGATCACCAGCAGCCGCAGTCCTTGGCCCTGGAGGTCGAAGGGGACCTGCTGGTGGTGGGCCGGGGTGCGGGCGTCGAGGTGGAGGGCGGCCCCGGCGGTGCAGCAGACGGAGGCCATCTGGTCCATGATCCCGCAGGGGACGCCGGCGAAGCCGTTCTCCGCGCGCTGGGCGGTGCGGGCCAGTTCGGGTCCGGTCAGCTTCAGTGCGTACAGCTCGTCGTAGGCGACGGCGACCGCGCATTCCAGGGCGGCGGACGAGGAGAGCCCGGCGCCGGTGGGCACGGTGCTGTCGAAGTGGAGGTCGGCGCCCCCGACCGGGTGTCCCGCCTCGGTGAGCGCCCAGACCACCCCGGCCGGGTAGCCGGCCCAGCCCGTGACGACGCCGGGGGCCAGCTCGGCCACCGCCAGCTCGGTGATGCGGCCGTCGCCCTGTGCGCTGTGCAGCCGCAGCAGTCCGTCCGTGCGGCCGCGGGCGGCGAGCAGGGTGGTCTGCGGGAGGGCGATCGGGAGGGCGAACCCGTCGTTGTAGTCGGTGTGTTCGCCGATCAGGTTGACCCGGCCGGGCGCCGCCCAGACCCCGTCCGGGGAGGCTCCGAAGAGCTGTCGGAAGGTGTCCGCGGCCCGGTCCGCCCGCTTGTCCTCTTCGTCCCACTGGGTGGTCGGGCTCACGACAGGGCCTCCCGGAGGCGTCGGGCGGCCGTCTCGGGCGCCACGTCGTTGATGAAGGCCTCCGTGCCGGACTCCGTGCCGGCGAGGAACTTGAGCTTGTCGGCGGTCCGGCGGACGGTGAACAGCTCCAGGTGCAGGGCCAGTTCCCGGCCGTCGCTACGGGGCGCCTGGTGCCAGGCGGAGATGTACGGCGTGGGGCCCGCGCCCTCGGGCTGCCCCGGTACGGGGAACAGCCGGTCGAACCGGCGCAGCAGGTCCAGGTAGATGCCGGGGAACTCGGCCCGCTCGGCCTCGGTGAGGTGGGTCAGGTCGGGGACGCGGCGGTGGGGGTAGAGGTGCACCTCGTAGGGCCAGCGGGCGGCGTACGGCACGAAGGCGGTCCAGTGTTCCCCGGCCGTCACCACCCGCTCGGTGGCGGCGCGGGCGCCCGCCAGCAGGTCCTCGAAGAGGTTGCGTCCGGTGGCGGCGCGGTGGGCTGCCGCGGCGGCGGTCATCTTGGCGGTGCGCGGGGTGACGAAGGGGAAGGCGTAGATCTGGCCGTGCGGGTGGGCGAGCGTCACCCCGATCTCGGCGCCCCTGTTCTCGAAGCAGTACACCTGCTCGACGCCGGGGAGGGCGGAGAGCTCTTCGGTGCGGTCGGTCCACGCGTCGAGGACCAGGCGGGCGGCGGCCGGGGTGAGGTCGGCGAAACCGGCCTCGTGCTCCGGGGTGAAGCACACGACTTCGCAGCGTCCGGCCGCGCCCGCGAGGGAGGGGAAGCGGTTCTCGAAGACGGCCACCTCGTAGTCGGCGGCGGGGATCTCGCCGAGCCGGCCGTCCCGGGAGGGGCAGAGGGGGCATTCGCCCGCGGGCGGGTGGTAGGTGCGGGCCTGCCGGTGGGAGGCGATCGTGATCCAGTCGCCGGTGGCCTCGTCCCGCCGCAGTTCCGGGCGGCTGTCCACGGGGTCCAGCGGGCGCAGATCGGGTGCGTCGCGCACAGCGCTCTCGTCGTGGTCGAAGTAGATCAGTTCGCGGCCGTCCGCGAGTTTCGCGAGGGTCTTCTTCACCCGCCAAGAATAAACATCTTCAAACATCACTCACCAGAGCCAGGCGGATATTTCCACAGACTCCAACAACATCGCTGTGCTATCTTGCGACCTTCTGACCGGATTCGCCGATCCCAGGAGTGACCGTGGCCGAGCAGGCTGCCCAACTGGCCCACCAGCGACGCGTGCTGATCCTGGACGCGGTCCGGCGCGACGGCACCGTACGCGTGGCGGACCTGGTCGGACGGCTCGGCGTCTCGGACATGACGATCCGTCGGGACCTCGACGCCCTCGCCCGGAGCGGCGCCGTGGAGAAGGTCTACGGCGGGGCCGTCGCCACCGCCCACGCCAGCGCGCACGAGCCCGGATTCGACGCCAAGTCCGATCAGGGCGCGGCCGCCAAGGCCGCCATCGCGGTAACCGCCGCGACCCTGGTGGAACCGGGCAGTGTGGTCGCGATCTCGGGCGGGACCACCGCGTACGCCGTCGCCGCCCGGCTCCTCGGCATCCCGCGCCTGACGATCGTCACCAACTCCCTGCCCGTGGCCGAGCTGGTGCGCGCCGCCGCCGGGCAGGGCGCGGGAGCGACCCCCACCCTGCTGCTCACCGGCGGCTCCCCCACCCCCTCGGCCGCGCTGGTCGGCCCGCTCGCCGAGCTGGCGATCGCCTCCCTCCACGTGGACCTGCTCGTCCTCGGCGCGCACGGAGTCGCGGAAGGGGCCGGGCTGACCACCCCCAACCTCACGGAGGCCCAGACCAACCGGGCCCTGGTCGCCTCGGCACGCCGGATCGCCGTCGTGGCCGACCACAGCAAGTGGGGAGTGGTCGGGCTCAGCGGTTTCGCGGCGCTGGAGCAGGCCGACTGGTTCGTGACCGATCCGGGCATGCCGGCCCCGGCCCGCGCCGTCCTCACCGAGACGGTGGGAGAGCTCCTGATCGCGGGCGAGGAGCACTGAGCGCCCCGGCCAGGACCGAAGGACGCAGCAGCAGGCTTCGCAGGACGCTGCGGATCAGGCCCCGGCCCCGGGCTCCTCGGGAGCCGGCCCGGTCGTGGCCCGGATCACCAGCTCCGGGTCGAACAACAGCTCCCCCGTCGGTACGTCCCGGTTGCTGACCAGTGCCAGCACGCTGCGGCCCACCTCCAGCGCCAGCCGGTCGGCGGGCTGGCGCACCGTGGTCAGCGGCGGATCGGTGAACTCGGTGATGGCCGACCCGTCGTAGCCCACGACCGACACGTCACCGGGGACCGAGCGCCCGTGGCGGCGGACGCCCCGGATCGCGCCGAGCGCCATGTAGTCGCTGGCCGCGACGATCGCGGTGGCGCCCAGCGCCAGCAGCGGACCGACGGCGGCCTGGCCGCCCTCCACCGTGTAGGACTGCCGTACCACCCAGCGCTCCGGGTCCTCGATGCCCCGCTTGGCCATGGACTCCACGAAGCCCCGTACCCGGCGGTCGGCGGGCTGGTTGCCCGCCGGTCCCGAGGCCATCCCGATCCTGCGGTGGCCGAGGCGGTGGAGGTGGTCCACGGCCAGTTCGGCGGCGAGCGCGTCGTCCGTGGAGAAGACCGGGGTGGGCACCCCGTCCGCGAACTCGCCGTTGATCCCGACGTAGGGGACCCGGCGCTGGCGCAGCAGTTCGTACGTCTCGGTGTCGGCGCCCTCGACGGTGTTGGACGCGGACAGGAAGACGACGGCCGCGACCCCCTTGTCGACGAGCGCGGAGATGAAGTCCCGCTCCTGCACTCCGCCCGGGAAGGCGGGGCACAGGACCGTCTTCAGCCCGTGCGGGGCGAGCGCCGACTCGATGCGCTCCGCCACGTCCGCAAAGAACGGGTTCGACACGAACTCCGTGATGACGGCCACCAGTTGGCCCTGCGTCTGCCGCTCGTAGCCGACCTCGGCCATGGCCTGCTCGACCGCGTCCCGGGTCTTCTTCGACACGCCCTGGCGCCGGTTGATCACCCGGCTGACGGTGGCCTCGCTGACCTGGGCGCGGGCTGCGACCTCGGTGATCCCGACCTTCATCGCGGTCCTTCCGTGATCGTGAGCGATGCCAGACCGCCGCGCGGCACGGACAGCGAGCGTGCTCCCTCCGGCAGATACGTCGGCGGACCGTCCATGATACGGCCGTCCGGCCCGTGGACCACTCCGCGGACGGCGCCCCCGCCGCCCCGCACCTCGACCATCACCCGGTCCCGGTCGGAGCCGTTGACCAGGTGGAAGTGCTTGTGGGCGGAGAAGTCCAGCGGGACGACCCGGTCGCCGTGCACGCTGAGCAGGCAGTGGTCCCCGGCGCTCGCGCGCACGAGCGGGTACAGCTCATCGGGGCGGCCCGGCTCCACTTCACCGTCCAGCAGCAGCTCGCGGTGGACCCACCACTGCGCCAGCCAGAAGCCGATCACCTCCCGGTGCGCCGCCGGTACCCGGTCCAGCCGTACGGAGATCTGCGGCACCGAGTGCAGGGCCCCGATCAGCTGCCTGGCCACCGCGGCCACGGGGGCGTCCGGCGACCACAGGAGCATGTCGGAGTGGACGGCGCCGCCGACGGCGAGCAGCGCGGTGTCGAGGGTGCGGACCCGGTTCGCAGTCGCGTCCGCCGGGCAGTCGAAGGAGCGCAGCATATTGCCGAAGGGGGCCATGCCGGGTCCCGTGTAGGGCTGGCGCAGTTCCAGCAGGACCCCGGGGCGGACGGCTTCCAGCGCCGTGCGCAGTTCCGTCAGCAGGTCCACCATGGCTTCTCCGACGTCACCCGCGCCGTCGCCCGCGTAGACCATGGCCTGGTCGAGGAAGTCCAGCTTGAGGCCGTCGAGCCCGTACGTGCGGACCAGCCGGACGCAGAGCCCTACGACGTGTGCGCGCACCTCGGGGCGGCGGGGGTCGAGCACGTGCGCACCGGGCACGGTGGCGGGGACGGACGCGGTGGCCGCCCACTGGGCGTGGCAGGCGGCTCCGGGGCCGAGCAGCAGGGGCGCGACCCAGGCCAGGTAGCTCAGCCCGCGGGCACGGACCCTGGCCACGTGCGCGGCGAAGTCGGGGAACTTTGCCCGGTCGGGCTCCCAGTCGCCGCAGCCGGCGTAGCCGCGCCCGTGGCCCAGTTCCTGCCAGCCGTCGTCGAGGATCAGCGCTCCGCAACCGAGTCCGGCGGCCAGTTCGGCCTGGGTCTCGACGGCGGCCGCGCTGACGTCCTGGTTGAAGGCGTACCAGGTGGAGTAGACGGGGGTGCGGGCCGCGTCGGGCACCGGCGCGGGGGTGGACTCGGCGGCGAACCAGCCGCGCAGGGTCCGCATGGCCCGTGCCACCGACGGCGAGCGGGGGACGAGCAGGATCCGGTGCGCCTGCCGCGAGGCGGGCAGGCGGAGGTGGACGACGTGGGTGTCGTCCTCCTCGGACACACCGAAGCGGAGCGCCGCCTCGGGTACCGGGTCGGCGGCGGCGAAGGTGAGCAGGGTGGCGCCGGTGTGGTCGTAGAGGCATCCGGCGGCGTGCCCGTCGACCAGCGAGACCCGGGAGCGGCCCTCCCAGTCGGCGAGGAGGGTGCGCCGCCAGCCGCCCTGCGGGTGCCAGTATCCGGCGGCGTCGCCGAGGGGCACGGAGAAGCGGATCTCGACGGGGGCACCGTCGGCCCGCACTTCCAGTAGGCCCATTCCGCCGGGGAGTTCGCCCAGGGTCCAGGTGGCGTGGACGCCTGGGGCGTGGGCGAGGACGGCGAGCGAGACCCCGTCGAGCAGCGGCTCGCCCCGGGCGGGTGCCAGGCCCGCGGTGGTCACGGCCTCGGCGGCGTCCGTCGGGGCGGTGGTGGTGTGCACGGTCACTCCTTCACGGCGCCGGCGAGCAGGCCGGACACGAAGTGGCGCTGCAGCGCCAGGAATACGAGGGCCATGGGGATCGCCGCGGCCGCGGTTCCGGCGAGGATCGCTCCGTAGTCGGTCTCGTCGAGACCCTGGAGGGAGGCCAGGGCCACCGGGACGGTGAACGAGGCGCTGTCGCGCAGGACGATCAGCGGCCAGACGAAGTCGTTCCACTGGTAGAGGAAGAGGAAGATCGCCAGGGCGGCCAGCGCCGGCTTCATGGGCGGGAGCACCACCTTCCAGAACAGCCGCAGTTCGCCGCAGCCGTCCATGCGCCCGGAGTCGAGGAGTTCGTCGGGGAGCGCGGCCATCGACTGGCGCATCAGGAAGATGCCGAAGGGCAGGGCCAGGTTGGGCATGATGACGGCCTGGTACGTGTTCAGCCAGTGCAGCTCGGCCATCATCTGGAAGAGCGGTACGAGGGTGACCTGGGCGGGGATCACCAGCCCGAGCATGAGCAGCGCGAACAGCGCTTCCCTGCCCCGGAAGCGGTACTTGGCGAAGCCGTATCCGGCGAGCGCGCAGACGGCGCCCGCGCATACGGTGTACACCACCGCGATCAGCAGGGAGTTGAGGACGACCCGGCCGAACTGGGCGGTGTCCTGGAGGGTGTTGAGGTTGGCGCCCAGGTGGCCGCCGGGCAGCAGCGGGGGCGGGCTGTCGAAGATCTCCCGGGAGCTGTGCGTGGCGGCGACCACGAGCCAGTAGAAGGGGATCAGGACGACGGCCAGGGCGATGGCGAGTCCGGAGGTGAGCAGGATGCTCCGGCCGCGGTGGCGGGCGACGGTCATGACTTCTCCCCCAGGAAGCGGAACTGGATCACGCCGAGGATGCCGATGAGGACGGCCAGGGCGTAGGCGATGGCGGAGGCGTATCCGAAGTCGAAGTACTTGAAGGCGTTCTGGTACAGGTACACGCCGATGGTCAGGGTGGCGTTGTCCGGGCCGCCGCCGGTGAGCACGAACGGCTCGTCGAAGATCTGCAGGGTGCCGATGGTGGAGAGCACCGTGGTGAGCAGCAGCGCGGGGCGCAGGCCCGGCAGGGTGACGTGGCGGAAGGAGGTCCAGGCGCCGGCCCCGTCCACGGCCGCGGCGTCGTACAGCTCGGCGGGCACGGACTGCAGGCGGGCGAGCAGGATCACCGCGTTGTACCCGGTGTAGTGCCAGGTCAGCGCGAGGCCGAGGGAGACCTTCGCCCACAGGGGGTCGGTCAGCCAGGGCACGGAGTCCAGGCCGGCCAGTCCCAGCGCCCAGTTGACCAGCCCGTAGTCCTTGTTGAGCAGGACGGAGAAGATGATCCCGTAGGCGACCAGGCCGGTGACCATGGGCAGGAAGAAGCCGAGCCGGAAGACCGTGCGGCCGCGCAGCAGGGTGGAGTTCAGGGCCACGGCGAGCCCGGTGGCGAGGGCCAGCATGACCGGCACCTGGACGACGAGGATCACCGCGGTGTTCTTCAGGGCGGTCCAGAACAGCCGATCGTGGAGCAGCCGGGCGTAGTTGTCGGCGCCGACGAACCGCTCGGTCCCGCCGACGGTCTTGTGCAGGCTGATCACGAAGGAACGGCCGATGGGGTAGAGCTTGAAGACGGCGAAGAGGAGCAGCGCGGGCAGGACGAAGAGGTACGGTGCCACGCGCCGGCGCGGCCGCGGCCGCGGGGCCACCCCCTCGGAAGGGACGGCCCGCGCCGTGCTGCCGGTGAGCGTGACGGTCATCGGGAGACCTTGCGTCCCGTCTGCTGGGCGAGTTGGTCGGCGGCGTCCTTCAGCACCTTCGCCGGGTCGGCGCCGGTCAGCAGCACCTTGGACTGGGCGTCGGTGACGAGCTTGAGGGCGCGGGCGTAGTCGGCGGTGTAGTTGAAGGCGGACGAGGGGGCCTTGAGGGCCTCCAGGAAGACCTCGCCCTTCTTCTGGCCGCTGAAGAAGGCGGACGGCTCGTGGAAGACCGCGTCGTCGTAGGCCGCCATCAGGGCAGGGGCGATGCCCTTGCCCTTGTAGATCTGCACCTGGGAGGCCGGGCGGGTGAGGACGAACTCGACGAAGGACCAGGCTGCGGCCTGATGCTTGCTGCTGCCCGCGACGGCCAGGTGGGTGGAGTTGACCGTGGCCGCGGTGGAGCCGCCCCGGCGCACGGCCGGGGGAAGGCGGACCTTCCACTTGCCCGCTTCTTCGGGGACCTGCTCCTGGATGATGCCGCCGAACCAGGTGGGCATGGGCAGGACGGCCGCGGTCCCCTGCTTCAGAGAGCTCATCAGGGCGTTCCAGCCGCCGGCGAGATCACTGACCAGGCCGGCGTCGTTCATCGTCTTGATGAGGGTCATGGCCTTCACGGCCTCCGGGGAGTCGAGCGTGATGTCCCCGGAGAGGCTGAAGTAGAAGGCGCCCTGCAACTGGAGCAGCATCTGGAAGAAGTTGGCGGCGTCGGCCTGTGAGGCGGGCTTGTCGATGCCCAGCAGGTGGGCGCCGGTCTTCGCCTTGATCTCCTTGCCCGCCTCGATGGTCTCCTCCCAGGTCTGGAGGGCGCCGGCGTCGACCCCGGCCTTCTCGAAGAGGTCGGCGCGGTAGTAGAAGCCGGCCGAGTTCGCCTCCCACGGCAGGGCGTTGACGCGCTTGCCGTCGGGGGACACGGTCTGCCACATGCCCTGCGCGAAGGCGTCCCGGTGGGCATTGGCTCCCAGCGGGCCGAGGTCGGCGAGGCCGCCGGGGAACTTCTCCACGTAGCCCGGCAGGTAGTCGACCCCGATGTGCAGGACGTCGGCGAGGCCCTGGCCGCCGGCCGCGAGCCCGGTGGTGATCTTGTCCCAGATCGCAGGGTTGCCGATGTCCTCGACCGTCACCTCGATGCCGGGGTACTTCTTGTTGAACTCCGGTACGAGGGCCTTCATTTCGGCGGCCGGCCCCTGCCAGGACCAGACCGCGATCTTGCCCTTGTCCTTCTCCCCCGCGCTCCCGCCCTGGCCCGTATCGCCCGTGCCGCCCGTTCCGGAACAGGCGGTCAGGCCGGTGAGCCCGGCTCCCGCGGCGATCGCGCCACCCATCTGCAGCACTCTCCGACGTTCCAGTTCCATGCCTGACCCACCCCTGCTCGCAGCGTTGCCGTAGCCGACTGGCCAGGACTGTAACCAGCCACACTCGTCACTTGCAAGAGTTCAATGAAATCTTTCAGTCCGATCCAGCATTCATTTCTGACAAGTTCATTGCAAAACTTCCGAGGGGATTGCTAGCGTGCCGCCCGCCCTGCTCCGTCCGCCCCTTCAGGGAGAACCCGATGACGCGTTCCCGTGTGTCGCTCCTGTCCGCCCTCGCCCTCCTCCTCCCGCTCACCCCGCTCGCCTTCGGCGGCCAGGCGGCCGCGGCCGCACCGGTCGCGCCTCCCCCGCCCGCCCCGCTCGCCGTCACCAACCCGGGGTTCGAACAGGGCGGTACCGGCTGGCAGTTCACCGCCGGTACGGGAGTCGCCACGAACTACCCGCACGGTGGGGCCCGCCTCGTCTACCTCGACGCCGGGCCGGGAATGAAGGTGTCCCAGACCGTGACGGCCACGGGCCGGGGGGCGTACGACATATCCGCCTGGGTCGCGACGGGCGGGCCGAACGGCCGGTACGTCGCCCGCGTCAACGGCGCGGTCGCCGCCGCACTCACCCTGCCGAGCGCGACGAACTACCGGCGCTACACGCTGAGCCGGATCGCCCTCGCCCCCGGCGACACACTGGAGATCGCCTTCGAGTCCGGGAACGGCTGGGTCAACGCCGACGACGTGATGCTCTCCCCCGCCTCCCCCGCGGATCCGAGGATCAGCTCCTCCGACCCGAAGATCGTCGAGATGTTCGACTGGTCCAAGCGCAAGGCCAACAGCTGGGTCCAGCTGCCGGGCACCCAGGGCCCGCTCAACGTGGACGAGAACCACACCGGCGGCACCGGCAGCGGCACCTACGCGGCCTCCTACTGGGCCGGCTACGCCAACCGCACCGGCTACTACTCGCGCGACATGGCCCACCAGCTGGCCGGCGCCGGAGTCCTCGGCCTGAACGCGGAGAACAAGGCGATGCTGCGCTCCTTCGCCGCGTCCGCCACCCCCGCGCACAAGTACTACCCGGCGTGGGCCTTCAACTTCGACGCGAAGACCTATCTCTCGATCGACTACAGGAGCCCCACCAACTTCGTCCGCGAGGTGCCCGCCACCTTCGAGCTGGTGCAGAAGTCCGAGGAGGCGTACCGCTGGAGCGGGGACCGTGCCTACGTCGACGACCCGGCGCTGTGGAACTTCTACCAGCACGCCACCGACGAGTTCGTCACCCTGCACGACGGCCTGAAGGACAACGGCGCGGTCAAGGTGGCCGAGGGCACCGGCCAGGGCATCTTCCAGGGCACCGCCAGCTACAACGAGCAGAGCGGCGAGCCGCTCGCCGAGGCCGGCGACGCGATCGGCTCCCAGTACCAGGCGTACCTCGCGGTGGCCTCGCTCGCCCGCTCCAAGGGGGACCGCGCCCTCGCCGACCGGAACGAGGCCAAGGCCCGGGACCTGAAGACCTACTTCAACTCCACCTGGAGCGGGACCGGTTCGGGCGCGGACATGGTGCGCGGCTACACCACGGACGGACGCGCCCTGACCGGCTGGGGCAAGGAGAACAGCTGGTTCATGCCGATGAAGCAGATCATCGAACCCGGCGCCCGCCGCGAGGCCTACCTGGACTACATCGACCAGCAGGCCTCCGGCCCGGGCCGGCCCTCCAACATCGAGGCCCTCACCTACCTGCCGGACACCTTCTTCCGGAACAACCGCAGCGACACCGGGTGGAAGTGGATGAAGGACGTCTACGACCACAAGGACATCCAGCACGTGAACACCAAGCAGGGCACCAACGGGGACTACCCCGAGGTCTCCTTCACCCTGCTCGGCCAGACCGTGGAAGGGCTCATGGGGGTCACTCCCAACGCGCCCGCACACGCCCTGAGCACCCAGTCCCGGCTGCCTTCGGGCATGGACTGGCTGCGGATCGACGACCTCCAGGTCGGCGACTCGGTCTTCTCGCTGCGCCACGACGGGGCGACGAAGTCCTCACTCACGCACACCTCGGGCAGCTCCTCCTACACCTGGGAGGCCCGCTTCCCCGGTACGTACACCACGGTCACGGTCGACGGCGTGGCCCAGCCGGCCCGCACCGAGGTGGTGGACGGGGCGACGTACACCTACGTGACCCCGGTCGTGGCTCCGGGCCGCACGGTCACGGTCCAGGTGGGCTGAGGTCCGGGCAGGGCCGGCCGTTCCCGCGTCGGCCGCCGAGGCCATCCGGTGCCGACACCGGCACCGGATGGCGTAACGCCTCTGGCTCTCGTTCCGGACATCGACCAGCATGAGCACAGAGGGACCGGCGGACGAGATGGGCACGCATGCGCGCCACTGATGGCAACCAGGACTATCCCTTCGCCGTGACGAACACGGCCGCGGCGCTGCTGGACGATGCCGGGACGATCGTCGCCTGGACGCCGGCCGCCGAAGCCCTTCTGGAACGCCCGTCCGCGGACGTGTGCGGCCGACCGGCACGGGACCTCCTGGCAGACGCGAGCAGCTGGGAAGCGGTTCTGGCCCAGGGCAAGCAGGGAGATCCGGAGGGGTGGGAGGGCCGGGCCACCCTGCGGCACGGCTCCGGACGCGATCTGGAGATCGGCTTCCGCGTCGTCCCGCTGAACGACGGCGTACGGGGGAACGCGGCCCGCTGCCTCGTACTCGGCTCACCCCTGGAGCTGGTCGCCCGATGGCGGCAGGACCACGCCTTCACGCAGGAGCTCTTCCTCCAGGGACGCGTGGGCCTTGCCGTCTTCGATCCGGACCTGCGCCTGCTTCGGACGAACACGCACCTGTTGCCGTACACCGGGGTGCCCGTCGAACTGAACGGCCGGCGCCTGGCCGACTTCCTGTGGGCCGAGGACGCGCGGATCATCGACGACCGGCTGCGGGAGGTCCTGCACAGCGGGGACCCCCTGATCGGTTTCAACACGACCGCGCGCACCTTGGACGACCCCAGAGGCGGCCGGGTCGTGACCATCCAGGCGTTCCGGCTGCAGGGACCCGGCGGACGTCCGATGGGTGTGGCGACGGTGTTCACCGACGTCACCGACCACGAGCGGTCTCGTGGGCGCCTGGACCTCCTGTACCGCGCGACCGGAGCACTGGGCGGTTCGCTGTCCGTCCTGCGCACCGTCGAGGACCTGGTCAAGATCCTGGCGCCCACGCTCGGAGACTGTGCCGCGGCGGATCTCGTGGAGACCGTTCTGACCGGCGGTGAACCCGATGCTGACGGGCATCCCGCGCAGCCGCTGATCCGCATGGCCGCCGCCGGAGCGGCAGCGGACGTGCTGCGTAGGGCTACGGTCCATTTCGCGGCTCCTCCCGCGGCGCCCGTTGAACCTGCGCCCGCGGCGGCGAAGTCCGAACCGGCCGCGCCCGCGGCGCGGGAGTGCCGGGGAGAGCTGGTCACCGGCCTCGGAACCCGCTCCGCGGGGCCCGTGGGCGACGCCGCCCCGGAGTGGGCCGCCGGTGTCCCGGGTGCACATTCGGCGATGACGGCGCCGCTGTGCGCACGGGGCATCGCGTTCGGAAGGATCACGGTCTGGCGCACGGGGGACGCTTCCCCGCTGGACGAGGACGATCTGGCGCTCCTGGAGGAGATCGCAGCCCGTGCGGCCGTAGCCGTGGACAACGCGCGGCGGTACACCAAGGAACGCCGCACCGCTGTGGGCCTGCAGCGCAGCCTTCTGCCGCCGACCACCTCGCAAACGCCGGCAGTGGAAGCCGCCAGCCTTTACCTGCCCGCCGACGCGGACAGCGGAGTGGGCGGCGACTGGTTCGACGTCATCCCCCTGTCCTCGGCCCGTGTCGCCCTGGTGGTCGGGGACGTCGCCGGTCACGGCCTGCACGCGACGGCCATGATGGGCCGCCTGCGCAGCGCCGTACGCGCGATGGCAGACCTGGAACTGGAACCCGAGGAACTGCTGGCCCACGTGGACGACATGGTCCTGCAGGTCGCCGCCGAGGCCGAGAGCGACGACATGGAGGACGGCGACGCGGGTACGCCGCTGCGCAGCGGACCGGCTGGTGCCACCTGCCTGTACGCCGTCTACGACCCGATCACCCGAAGTTGCGTCATGGCGAGCGCCGGACACCCGCCGCCGGCCGTGGTCAGCCCGGACGGAACCGTGGAGTACGTCGAGCTGAGCCCCGGCCCGCCCCTGGGCGTCGGTGGCTGGCCCTTCGAGCCGGTCGAACGCGATCTGCCTCCGGGGAGCGTCCTCGCCCTGTACACCGACGGCCTGATCGAACGCGGAGAGGGGGACATCGACCAGGGCATGCGCGACCTGGCGGACCGCCTGCTGCGCGCGGACGTGCTCGGCCGGCCGCTGCGTCAAGCCCGGGACGACATCGTGGAAGGGTTGCCGCCGGGCCGGCTGAGGGACGACGTCACCCTCCTGCTGGCCCGTACCCGGGTGGTGGACGCCGACTCCATCGCGACATGGCAGCTCGACGCGGACCCGGCGATCGTCGGCGACGCGCGCCACCTCGTCCTGGATCAGCTGACCGCCTGGGACCTCGACGAACTCGCCTTCAGCACGGAGCTCATCGTCAGCGAGCTGGTCACCAACGCCATTCGCCACGCCGGCGGCCCGGTCCGGCTCCGGCTGATCCGGGCGGACACCCTGACGTGCGAGGTCTCGGACTCCAGCAACACGCAGCCGAGGATGCGGCGTGCGAGGAACTCCGAGGAAGGCGGTCGCGGCCTGTACATCGTCGCCCAGCTCTCGCACCGCTGGGGCAGCCGCTACACCGCGGGAGGCAAGACCGTCTGGTCCGAACAGGACCTGCCCCCTCCTTGACGGCCCGGCGGAGCCCTTCACCGAGCCGGCTCGCCGGAGTGCCGTGCCTCCATTAGGTGGATACCCTGGGAAGTGTGATCGAGTCCGGACCACCGCGGCACCGTAGGCGCCCAGGCCCGGGAAGACTTGTACGGCTGTCGCCGGTCATCCTGACCGCCGTCATCGCCAGCCTGGCCTACACCACTCCGCCGGACCTGGCCTTCAGCCGCCTCCTTCCTGCGGCGCCGGCCCTGGCCGCCGCCATGTGGCCGGTCCTGCCCACCGTCCTGCTCGGGACGGTCTGCCTCCTTCTGATGATCGGCCTCAGCCTCGTCTTCCCCGATCTGGGAACGTGGTGGACGGCCGCGGGAATCATCGCGGTCACCGTGGCCGCCGCCTACGGAAGCCACGTCCGGCTCCAGCGCGAGCGCACCCTCTTCCAGGTGCGGCTCGTCGCCGACGCCGCGCAGCAGGTGGTGCTGAGCCCCATGCCGCACCGCTTGGGCAACCTCGAGATCGAGTCGCTGTACCTCGCCGCTGCGGCGGAGGCCCGCATCGGCGGGGACTTCTACGAGGTGGTCGACACGCCTTACGGGATCAGACTGCTCATCGGTGACGTGCGGGGCAAGGGCCTGCCCGCGGTGGGGGCGGCCGCGACGATCGTCAACGCCTTCCGGGAGGCGGCCTACAGCGAGGCCGACATGGTCGACGTCGCACGCAGGCTGGACGCCAGCAGCACCCGTTACAACGCCGCGTTCCCCCTGGACGGGGCGATGGAGCGCTTCGCCACGGCCCTTCTCGTCCAGATCCCGCACGAGGGCCGCCGTATCGACATCCTCAACTGCGGACACCCCCCACCAATGCTCCTGCACCGCAGAAGGCTCCGTGTCCTGGAGTCCGCCACTCCGTCGCCGCTGATCAGCCTCGCGGAGCTCGTCGGCGATCACTACAACGTCGACACCTACGATTTCGCCCCCGGCGACCTGCTGCTCCTCTATACCGACGGGATCGCCGAGGCCCGCGCCCGCGACGGCGAATTCTTTCCCCTGGCGGCCTGGATGCTCCGGCAACCGCCGACACCGCCCCGCGAACTGCTCACGGCTCTTCACCGCGATCTTCTGCGCTACAGAAGAGGAAGCCTCGACGACGACGTCGCCGCCCTCGCCGTACGCCTGTGCGAGCCCTGAGGCGGGCGACCGAAGACGGCTGCTCGGCGAGCGCCGTACGTCAACTTTGCTGATTCCAGCGATGGTTGACGGACGCATGCATACGATCAACGGCATGACACCAGTGATCGCCCCACTGCCGGGCGGTACGCCCGCGCAGCTCGGAGGTCACCGGATCCTCGGTGTGCTCGGGGCCGGAGGCATGGGGACGGTCTACCTCGCCCGCCGCCGGGGGCGTCCGGTCGCCCTGAAGACCATCCGGCCCGAACTCTTCCGCGACGCGGACCTGCGCGAGCGGTTCACCCGCGAGGCCGCCGCCGCGGCGGCGGTCCGCAGCCCCTTCGTCGCCAACGTGCTCGGCTCCTCGACCGCCGGGCAAGTGCCCTGGATCGCCGCCGAGTTCGTACCCGGCACGACCCTCGCCGCCGCCGTACTGCGGCACGGAGCCCTGCCCGCGCCCGCCGTGCGGGTCCTCGCCGGGGCGCTCGGCCGGGCCCTGACGGCCCTGGGCGCGGCCGGGGTCGTACACCGCGATCTGAAGCCGTCGAACGTCATCCTCGGCGCCGACCGCCCCCGCGTCGTCGACTTCGGCATCGCCCGGGTCACCGGCGACGCCACTTTGACCACGACCGGGCAGCGCCCCGGAACGCCCGGCTACATGTCGCCCGAACAGGTGGTGAAGGGGCCTCTCGGACCGCCGAGCGACGTCTTCTGCCTCGGCGCGCTGCTCGTCTTCGCACTGACCGGCCGGCACGCCTTCTACGACGGAGACCCGGTCCGCTCGGACTTCCGCATCGCCTACGAGGCCCCCGACCTCACGGACGTACCGGCCGAGCTGACGCCCGTGATCCGCGGCTGCCTCGAAAAGCAGCCGGAAGACCGGCCCGCCGCCGCGGAGGTGGCCGCGGAACTCGACCCGCAGGGCATCGCCCTGCGCGCCGCCACCCGCTGGCTGCCACCCACGGCGCTCGCCGACGCCGCCGAGATCGCACGGGCCGCAGCCGCCCTGGGCGCCGGCCCGACGCTGCAGACCCGGCGCAGGGTGCTCACCGGCGTCGGCGCGGCCGTGCTCCTCGCGGCGACCGGTGCCACCGCCCTGCGCACCCTCCAGGGGGACGACGGCCCCGGCCGCACCCCCGCCCCCCGCTGGAGCGGCCCGCCCGGCACGGTGCCGGGGCCCCTGTGGTCGTACGACGGCGCCGCGGCGCAGTCGGCCTTCGGGCCGGTCGACGTCGACGGCCGGGTGTGCTTCGCGGACGGCGGCGGTGAGCTCCTCCTCCACGATCCGGTCTCGGGCGAACGGCGCTGGCGCGGCCCGGTGGTGCGCAACCTCGTCGGCGGCCGCCGGCCCGTCGCCCTGGCCCCGGACGGCGCCCTGCTGTTCCTGGACCCCGGCAGCGGTACGGTCCGCCACCGCGCGGGTGACGGAGTGACCGGGCTGCTCGCCGCCGCCGAGGACCAGGTGTACGTCCTCGACGCCGACGGCCGCGTGGCCGCGCTCAAGGGGGCGGACGGCGGGGTGCGCTGGCGCGTGCCCGTCCCCGTGTCGGGGAAGGTGCTCTCGGCGGCCGCGGGGTACGGGCTGCTGCTCCTGGCCTCCGCCACCGGCGGGGTGGCGGCCCTGTCCGCCGCCGACGGCGGCTCCGTGTGGCGGCGGCCCGCCGGCACCGACAGCTCGTGGACGGCCCTTTCCGCGCGCGGAGTACTGCTGGGCGGGGCCGGAGACCGGACGCTGACCTGCCTGGACCGGGGGCGGGGCGAACAGCTGTGGACCCTGACCGCGGACGACGGCGCGGGCTTCGGCATGCCCACGCCGTCCGGCGACAGCGTGTACGTCGCCGACGGCCGACAGCTCCGGAGCATCGACGCGAAGACCGGGACCTCCGTCTGGACCGTGCTGGCCTCCGAGGAACTTGCCCAGGACCAGGCCCCGTTGGTGGCGGGATCCGGGATCTTCGCGCCGCTGCGCAAGCCCGAGCTCGGCATCCTCGTGGTGCACGGCGGGCGGGCGGCCGAACAGTACGTGTTCGCACCGGCCCCGGCCGGAGGGGGCCGGGCCGACGCTCCCTGGCGGGGCGTGGTCGCCGGCGGCAGCGCCATCTGGCAACGCGGCAGCGCGGTCCGCGCCCTGCCGGGCATGTGACCGGCCCCGGGCGGGGCCACGAGGCGAGGGGGGAACGCGTGGGGGGCGGACGTCTGGAGGAGGGCCTCGGCCCCGAGGACCCGCGGTCGGCCGGGCCGTACCGGCTGCTGGCCCGTTGGCCCGGCCCCCGGCCGGTGCCGCCGCGCGGCGGCATGTACCTCGGCCGCGACCGGAACCACGGGCACGCCGTGGTGTGCCTGCTGCCCCCGGCCGCGTGCCGGGCTGCCGAGGCCCTGAGCCGCGGGCCCGTGCCGGGGGTGCCGGCCGTACTGGACCTGAACACCGGGACCGAGCCCGCGTGGGTGGCTCTCGTACACACCCCTGCCGTGTCCCTCTCCGACGTGGGGCGGCGGCCCGGAACGGAGTCCGGGATCCTGCCCCTGGACCAGTCGGTGCGGCTCGCCGCGGAGATCGCCGACACCCTGGCCGCCCTGCACGCCCGGGGCATCAGCTACGGCGCGGTGGCACCCGACGGGGTCTGGCTCACCACGGCCCGCCCGCTGCTGATGGCCCTGCATGCCTGCCGCATGCCGTCCGAGCGGCCGCCTCGGGAACCGGACCGGGGGCCACAGCAGGGGCAGGGGCCCGGCCGGGGGCCCCGACCCGACGCGGGGCCCCGGCGGCCCGAACCGCACAGCCGGGTGTCGACCGTGCCCGCCGCTTTCATGGCCCCGGAAGTGGCCGCGGGGCGACCCTCCTCCAGCGCCGGCGACGTGTACTCCCTGGCGGTGCTGCTGCTCCACACGGCCACCGGGCGGCTCCCCTTCGGGGACGGCCCGCCGCCCGTGCTGGCCTACCGCGCCGTCCACGACCGGCCCGAACTGCCCGACCTGCCGGGCGAGCTGGGCGAGGTGGTGGCCGCGGCGCTGGCCGCCTCCCCTAAGGACCGCCCGACCGCCGCGGAGCTGCGGCGGACGCTGGCCCCCGGCGGGCTGGACGTGGAGCGGCCGCCGGAGCCCCTGCCCGGCCGGGTCGTCGCCGCACTGGCCGTACGCACGCAGGCGATCGCCGACCTGGAGATCGCCGATGCAGATGCGGACGCGGACGGGGACGGGGACGGGCATCCGGACGACCGGGCCCCGGCGGGCGCCGATGCGCACGAGCCCCCGCACCCCGCCACCCAGGCGGCGACGCCCCCGGCCCCCGGCCCGGTTCCGGCCCCGACGACCACCCCCGACGCGTCCGCCCCGCCCACCCGCCGCCGGGTGCTGTCCGGCCTGCTGACCGGCGCGGCGGGCGCGGCCCTGGGGGTCTGCGGGACCCTCGCCCGGTCCGCGCTGACCCACGGGGACGGCCGCACCGGGCCGTCCGCGGCAGGGGGCGGTGCCGGTACGAGCCCCCGCGTGCCCGGCATGCCGCCGGCCGCCCTGTGGCGTCTGGACGACCCGACGGCCCGCATCCGGCTCCTCCCGGTGGGCAGCGCCGATCGTTGCCTGATGACGCGCGGCGACGTCCTGTACGGGCACGACCTGCGCACGGGCAAGGAGGTGTGGCAGCTGCCCACGGGCGGCAGCACCCCGCCCGTACAAGTGCCCGGCGACCGCTTCCTGACGGCCACGCGCGAAGGGCTGTCGCTCTGCTCGATGCGCGACGGCCGTACCCAGTGGCTCCAGCGCGACGAGCAGCTCGCGGGGGTGCTCGCCGCCGACGGCGCCACCGCGTGGCTGCGTATGGCGGACGGGAGCGCGACGGGCGGATACCTGCTGGCGGCGTTCGACCTGGACCACCGCAAGGAGTTGTGGCGCAGCCCGCTGCCGAGCGGATTCGGCAACGGGCAACTCGCCACCACGGTCGGCCCGGAGACGGTCGTCGTGGAGGTGCAGGTACCCCGGCCGGTGTTCCGGGACGTCACGGCCGTCCGGACCCTCGCGATCGCGGGCTTCGAGCGGAGCAGCGGACGCATGCTCTGGAACCGCTCCTATCCCGACGTGCACGCCGGCCCGGCCTCCGTGGTGGACCCGGCGGGCGGCGGGCGGCTGTTCCTGCTCTCCGGCGGTCGCGCCCACGCCTACGACCTGAAGACCGGCACCCGGCTGTGGGAGTCGCAGGCCCTGGTCGCCGGGACCAACGCCCCGCCCTTCTTCAGCGGCGGCACCCTGTACCTGGCCGACGACGGCACAGGGCCCATCGTCGCCGTCGACCCGGACACCGGCCGGACGCTGTGGGAGCAGACGCTCAACGAGAACCTGGCGTGGAACGAGCTCGGGAGCATGACCGCGAGCGCCACCGGACGCACCCTCTACCTCGCGACCCTGCACCAGGTCACCGCGACCGGCATCCCCTCGGGCAAACGGCTGTGGCAGACCGGGCTCGCGGGGGTGGAAGCCCGGGAACCGTTCCAACTCGCCGCGCTCCCCGGCACCCTCCTCGTCGCCCGGCCGTCCGCCGTCGTCGCCCTCCCGGCGGACTGACCCCACGCCCTCGCTCCCGCGCCCGCTGACGCACGCACAGACACCTACCGACAGATACGCCCGTCCGCCCCGAAGGAGTCCACCGGTCATGTCCACGCTCCTGCCCCTGCTGCCCGACGATCCCGAGCGGCTCGGGCAGTACACCCTCCTCGGCAGGCTGGGCGGCGGCGGCATGGGGACCGTCTTCCTGGCCCGTGCCGCCGGTGGCCGCCTCGCCGCGGTCAAGACCGTCCGGTCCGATCTGCGCGACCGGCCCGGCTACCGCCAGCGGCTGACCCTGGAGGCCGAGGCCGCGCGGGCCCTGGGAGCGGAGCACACCGCGGCCTTCCTCGGCGCCGACCCGGACACGGCGCGGCCCTGGCTGGCTACGGCGTACCTCATCGGGCCCTCGCTGACCGAGGCGGTGGCGGCCGGGGGGCCGCTGTCCGAAGCGGTCGTCCGCGGACTCGGCTCCGGGCTCGCCGGCGCCCTCGCCGCCCTGCACCGTGCCGGGCTCGTCCACCGGGACGTCAAGCCGTCGAACGTACTGATCACCGTGCAGGGCCCCCGGCTCATCGACTTCGGGCTCGCCCAGGCCCCGGGCAGCCCCCGCCTCACGGAGGCCGGGGGACTCGCGGGCACACCGGCGTACATGTCACCGGAGCAGGCCCGCGGGGGACCGCCCGGCCCGGAAGGCGACGTGTTCGCCCTCGCGGCGGTCCTGGTGTTCGCCTCGACGGGGCACGGCCCCTACGACGCCCGCGGCCGGCAGAGCACCCTCGAACTGCTGCGGGACGGCGCCGACCCCGACCTGACGGGCCTGCCGGACGGGCTGCGCGGGACACTCGCCGCCTGCCTGTCGCCGGAGCCCGGCGACCGGCCCGCCCCCGGCCGACTGCGGGACGCGTGGGGGCCGTTCGACCCCGAGGAGTTCGCCGAGCTGCTGCCGCAGGCGCTCCTCGCCGACCTGTCCCGCCGGATCGGGGACGTCGCCGGCGTGGCCCCCGAACCGCTGCGCGCCCCCGCCCCGCGCCGCGCGCTCTCCCGACGCGCCCTGATCGCGGGCACGGGAGCCGCCGCGCTCACCGCCGTGGGCGGCGTCGCGGCGCTCTGGGCCACCGGGAACTTCCCCGGCTCGGGCCCTGGTTCCGGCTCCGGCTCCGGCTCGGGGACCCGTACGACGCCGCCCGGTCCCGGCCGGTCCTCCCGCCCGCCCGGCACCCCTCCCGGCCCGTTGTGGTCGGTTCCGTCCCCGTTCTCCGCCTCCGCGGCCGTCGCGTCCGACGAGGTCCTCATCCACACGAGCGACGTGCTGCGCGGCATCTCGACGGCTGACGGCCGGATCCTGTGGGAGACCCAGAGCGCCAAGGCCGACGTGGCCGTGGCGGGAGACCGCCTCGTGGGCTTCGTCTTCGACGACGACGGCATCGCGAGCGCGGGATACCTCGACCCGCGCACCGGCCACCTCGCCGCCGACGCGGCCAACCCGGCCGTCCTGGGCGATCTCACCCAGACCACGCAGCTCCTGGCCGCGGACGCCGAATGCCTCTACCTCAAGGCGTACTTCAGATCGGGTGACCGGCAACAGCAGGAGCAGGCTTGGCTGCTCGCCTACGAGCCGGCCGCCCGGAAACTGCGCTGGCGCACCCGCATCGAGGGCGCCGTCCTGGACTCGCTCGGATCCCTCATGATGTCGTCAGTCATCTCCGGCGGCCGCCTGATCTGCTCGGATCCCGCACGCGTCTTCGCCGTGGACCTGCGCGACGGCCGCGTGTTGTGGGCCTGCCGGGTCCGCACCGACCAGGAGGCGGCGTCACCCGACCAGTCGGGAGGCATCAACCCCCCGGTCGCCTCGGACCGCCACGTCTTCGACTTCGAGGAGCGGATCACGGCGGTGGACCTGGTGACGGGAGCGGTGGCCTGGAAGCTGGAGCCGGAGGGAAAGAAACTGCTGAGCGCGCCCGTCTGCGTGAACGGCACCGTGTACGTCGCGGACGGGGCGCTCCAGGCCTTCGACGAGTCGACCGGGAAGAAGGTGTGGACCCACGACCCGGGCGCGTACGTCTCCATGCTGGCGGCTCCCGCCCCGTTCCGAGGGGAGCTCTACGCGGCGGTCGGCGGCGACGGTCAGGCGGTCGTCGCGGTCGACGTCGCCGCCCGCCGCGTCGCGTGGACGCTCGCCGCCGGGGCCGTGAACATGCCCGACGGCCCGACGATGATCGTCCAGCACGGCAACCGCCTCTACCCCCAGACCGTCGACCGGCTCGCGGCCGTACCGCTCGACTGACATCCGCCGCGACCCCGGCGGGCCGCAGCCGGGGTCACGTCCTGATGGCCGTCCGCGGGGGCGGACGCCGGCCCCGGCTCGGGGGACGGCCTCCGCCACGACGAACCCGGGCCCCGGGTTCCGGGGTCAGTTGTGCCCGGGGCCGGCGAGCCGGGCGAGGCGGGCCAGGTGTTCCGCCTGCTCTGGGCGGCGGGCCTTGAGGTAGGCGTACTGGCGCCGGGGGGTGCAGCCGCGGGAGAGTTTCACGCGGTCGGATCCTGTGGAGTAGTGGAGGTGGGACATCCCTTCGGCGAGCGCGATGCGCAGGAGTTCGTAGTAGACCAGCCCGAAGTAGACCGGGAGCTTCCCCTGCGCCTCGTAGTCGAAGCCCGCCTGCCGTGCGTACATCTCGCCGCCGTGCGTGAAGGTGAGGACGAAACCGATCAGCGCACCGTCGCGGTGGGCGGTGGTCACCCGGGCCGCATCTGCGGCGTTCGCCGCGATGCTGTCGAACACGGCCCGGAAGGCTGCCGGGTTCGCCGTGGTGCCGTGCCTGGCGTAGAGAGCCATCTCCAGCGGGGCGACCTGGTCGATCAACTCCTCGGTGAGCGGCCGGGTCCGGTACGAGACCCCTGCTTCGGCCAGGGCTCGCAGCTCCCGCTTGATCTTCACCCGGCGCGGCTGCTCGAACCGTGCCAGATAGCTGTCGAAGGAGCCGTCCTGCGGAACGGTCAACGAGTAGGCCGTCTGCCCGGGCAGCGCAACGTACCGCGCGTCCCGCAGGACTCCGCGCAGCAGCTCGTCGTCCTCGTCGACGTAGAGGAACGAGACCGACTCCATCCCCGTTGCCCACGCCTGCCGTTCCGCCGCCTCGACGACCGCCTCCACCGCTTCGCGCTGCCGGCGCGGGCCGAGCCCGGCGGCCACGCCCGCCTTGGTGTGGGAGGGGTTGCGGCCGCCACAGGCCAGGGCCGGCATCAATCCCGCCGCCCAAGGGGCGTCGTCCCCGGTGGCCTGCCGGTACAGGGTGTCGACCACCGTGCCCGGGCTGCAGAAGACGTAGGGGGTGTCCTGCTCCAGCGGGTAAGCGGGCAGGGCGCAGACCCATTCGGGTCCGTCGGCTGCGGTGAAGTAGTACGGCGCGGTGGCGGCCGTGGCCTGCGCGTGGCGGAGCCACGGGCTCGCCGAGTAGAAGCCGCGCGGTCCGAACAGCGCGTCCCAGCGCTCCGTACCGAGGCCGTCGGCGCGGGAGAGGTGGGAGAGGTGGGAGAGGTGGGCGAGGTCCCGGTGTGCGGTCACCTCCAGCAGCCCCGGTCCGTCGGCCCCGCGCGCCGCGCTCACCGCGGCTCCGCCCCGTCGGCAGTGTCGATCCGCGGGGTGAGCTGGCCCAGGGCCGCTTCGGCCCGGCGCACCGCGTCACCGGTGGTGTCGCCGGCCGCGACGACGTATCCCAGCAGGTCCAGGTTGCTCTCGGCCGGGCGGACCGGGTCGCCCGGATGGGCCTCCAGGTCCACCTCGACGACGCCGGGAACCCGGCGGGCCAGGACGGCTCCGTCGATGCCGGACAGTGTGCCGGACTGCCGGGCCGCCAGATAGCGGGAGGCTGCGGCGCGGTTGCGGGTGGGCGTGAGGTCGGCGGACCGGCCCGTGTGCAGTTTGACCACCTCGCGCTGCAGGTACACCCCGGTCGCCTCGCGGATCAGCTGGGTGATCTCCGCGCCGGGCATCCGGCCGTTGACCTCCACGATCCGGGGCCCGTCGGCGGTCATCTTCACCTCGACGTGGGCTGCGCCGAAGTCGTGCCCGACCGCTTCCAGGGCCCGGCGGGCCAGCTCGATGCACTCCTCGCGAACCGGTTCCGACAGCATCGACGGGAAGGTGTCGCCCATCTCCACGAAGTACGGGTGGGGGCCGAGCGCCTTGTCCGTGACGCCCAGGAACCGCCGTTCGCCGTCGACCAGTACCGACTCGACGCTCACTTCGAAGCCCAGCAGGTACTCCTCGACGAGCGCACCGGGACGGCGGGGCTGGCCCCGGAAGTCGGTCGAGGAGGAGCTGATGTCCCGGTAGGCCCCGAGAACCTCGTCCGGGGTGCGGCACAGGGTGACGCCGATGCTCGCGGACTCGGTCATCGGCTTGACCACGCAGGGGTAGCCGAAGCGGTCGGCCGCGGCGAGCGCGTCGTCCTCACTCGTGGCCTGGTGGAATCCGGGCACCGCCACTCCGGCCGCCTGGCAGGCCTGGCGCATCAGCAGCTTGTCGCGGCAGTTCCGCGCGGCCGCGGGTGACAGTCCCGGCAGACCGAAGCGGGCCGCGACCTCCGCGACGATCGGGATGTTGTAGTCCGTCACGGTCATCACACCGCTGAGCCGGCCCGCGGCGTGCATCGGCTCCAACGCCGTGGCCACCGCGTCGGCGGAGTTGGTGTCCGCCTGGATGATCTCGTCGATGTGCTTGGCGTAGACCTCCTCGGCGAGACTGACCGCCCGGTATCGGTCGGGGTTGTTGCTCATCAGCACGGTGTGGAAGCCGAGCTCGTGTGCGGCCCGCAGCGGGGTCAGGCCGAAGTTCGACAACTGGCTCTCGACTACGGCCAGTACGCCGGGTGAAGTGCTCATGCGTGCGAGTCTCCGATGTCGGGGGTGGGGTGTGGGGTGAGGCGGGCGCCCGGAGCGTTCTGCTCGGCCGGGGCGAGGGCCGCCGTGATCGGTCGCCGAGCTGCCAGGGACACCAGCAGCGCCAGAGCCGTGAACAAGGCCGGGAGGCACAGGGCGACGGCCGGGCCGAGGGTCTCGGCTACGAGACCTGCCACCGCAGAGCCCACCGCGGCGCCGACCGCGATGAAGCTGCCGACCCCGGCGAACGCCTGGGTCATCTTCTGCTGGGCCGTCATCTCACCGATGAGCTGGAACTCCTCGGCCCCGGCAGGGGCGATGGGCAGGCCGGTGAGCACCAGCAGGGCGCCCAACGCGACCAGCGTCCACGAAGACGGCAAGCCCGCACGGTGCGCCAACTGGACTGCCGGCAGGGCGGCCAGGGCGACGGCCAGCACGATGAGCAGCCGGATGTACCGCCGGAAGGTGCTCCCCCTGGGGGTGCGGGCGCCGTAGAGCAGACCGCCGAGCACACTGCCCGCCGACTGCAGCGCCACCATGCTCCCTGCCAGTTCCGCCGCGGAGCCCTGGTCGCGCAGGGCGGCGGTGACCGCGACCGCCAGCGCGCTGGACAGTGCGGCTGTCAGGGCGATGGCGGCAAGGACGGACAGCGAGGCGGCACTCGGTCCCGACCGGCGTGCACCGGTGCCCGCCGGGCCGCCGGAGCCCTCGGGAGCCGGTGGCCTCGGCTGCGGCCGCCGTCGGCGTACGACGCCGGCCTGGCTGTATCCGAGCGCACCGGTGCCCAGCAGGACCGCGGTGACCAGCAGGGCGGGGCGGGCTCCGACGAGCGAGCCCAGCACCGTGACCGCCGTCGGCCCGAGGATGAACAGCAGTTCGCTGAGCGTCGCCTCGAAGGAGTACGCCCGCTGGCGCAGCGCCGCGTCCTCGGTGAGCCCGGGCCACATGGCCCGTACGGAGGCCCCGACCGGCGCTGTGGCCAGCCCGGCGGTGGCCGCCGCACCAATGAGCACTGCCGCCGACGCACCGTCCGCGCCGAACGCGGCCCAGGCCAGGACGAGCCCGGCCACCGGGCCGGTGACCCGGAGCACCGGGGCCGGGCCGAGCCGGTCCATCAGCCGGCCGAGGGCCGGGCCCGCGACCGCGCCGCCCAGTGCGTAGGCCGCGCCGGCGGCGCCGCCCGCTGCAATGGAATGCCCCGACCGCACCAGGGTCAGCAGCAGGGCGAGCGGCACCATCGTCCCTGCCAGGCGCGCGAGCGCGGCAGGCACCGCTGCCGCGCTCGCGCCCGGGAGCCTCAGCAGCTCCGCGTAGCTCCTGATCACCGCGGAGGTCCCGTGTGCTCGTCGGCAGGCGGGGGCTCCGGGTCGGCCAGGCGGAACACGTCCTCACCGGTCTCGGCCCGCCACACCAGTTGGTCCTGGTCCCCGTCGATGGCGATGACGGCGGCCCGGGTCCGGATGAAGTTGTTGCTCCTGCCGAGGGAGTAGGCGCCGGTGTCGTGCAGGCACAGCAGGTCGCCGGTCCGCACGTCGTCGGGCAGGGCTACGGCTTGGGAGTGGATGTCGTTCTCGTAGCAGAGCGGCCCGGCCACCGACCAAGTGGACCGGTCCGACGAGAACACGCGGCCGATCGGAACCAGCCGGTGCACCTCACCGCTACCGGTCCACGGGGCCACATTGTTGCCCCCGTCCACGATCAGCCAGCGGGACTCCGGCAGCTCCTTCCGCGACATCACGCGGGTCACCATGGCCATCGCGTCCGAGACCAGCCAGCGGCCGGGCTCGCAGGCGAGGGTCACTCCGTCCAGGCCCAGCTCGCGCATGTGCTTGTCCACGTCCGACAACAGCAGCGCCGCGTCCAGGAACGGTTCCTCATCGGCCACCGGGGCGCCGCCGTGCAGGCCCCACACCGCGGACAGCGGCCCGGAGCGGGGACGCCGGATGCCCGGCACACCGAACCCGCCACCGATGTTGACCTCGCGCAGTCCGAACCGTCGGTGCAGCTCGGCCGCCTCGCCCAGCACCGTCTCCAGAGCGCGCAGCATCAGTTCCTGGTGCACGATCTGGCTGCTGAGGTGGGCGTGGACGGCCGTGAGCTTCAGGTACGGGGACGCCGCGATGCGCTCGACGAGCCGGGCGAGCTGCGGGGATCCGGTCGGCCAGCCGAACCGGTTGCGCAGGGCTGCCCGTTCGGCCTGGAGCCGGTACGAGGGGTCGGAGGAGGTCGAGACCGGCACTCCGGGAGATACCCGGATCCCCACCTCCACCGTGCCTCGCCCGGCCGCTTCCGCGAGGCGTTCCAGCACCTCGATCTCGTGCTCGCCGTCGATGTTGACGCGTACTCCGTGCCGGACTGCGAGGCCCAGCTCCTCCTCGGTCTTCACCGGGCCGTTGAACACCGTCTCCGCCGGCGCGAACCCGGCCGCGAGCGCGGCCTCCAGCTCGTACCCCGACACGACGTCGGCTCCCATGCCGTGACCCGCGAGCCTGCGCGTCAGATGGGGCAGGTAGTTGGTCTTCACCGAGTAGTAGGTCCGGGTCGGCCTCGCCAGTTCGCCCAGGGCACCGAACAGGTCCTGCACGGCCCGGTCCAGCCGGGCGGTGTCCAGGACGTGGAAGGGGGTGGGGTGGCGGGCAGCCAGGGCGACCAGGCGGTCGTAGTCCCAGCCCGGCGCGCAGGCCGGGTCCGGCGGTGCGCCGCTCATACGCCCGCCCTTTCCCCCGCCGTGGTCCGCCGGTCTCCTGCCGCTTGCGGCGATGTTCCGGTGAGCAGCCGGAATCCGACGTCCATGCTGTCGCGCGTGATCATGTCGGCGTACCGGCGGTGCCAGGCACCCGACGCCAGGTCGGCGCGCAGCCGCTCGACTCCGCGCTCGACCGCCTCCGCGTCGGTCAGCGCGAAGGCCGAGCAGGCACGTCGCATGAGGGGGTCGAGATACGCCTCGGGCCGGCGCCAGAACGCGGTCATGAAGCCGTCGGTGAAGTCGTGCCAGACGGGCAGTTCGGCGACCTCGCAGGGGCCGAGCAGCGAGGTGAGGCGCTCCAGTGACGGGACCCGGGAGCGTTCTGCCTCGGCGATCTCCGGAACGTAGTCCCGCGTGAACCAGAAGCCCGCCTGGACGTCCATGTCGTACGTGACGACCGCGAAGCGGGATGCGACCCGGAGGAGTTCCGAGACCCCGCCTTCCAGGTCGGACCAGTGATGCACGGTCAGGACGGCCTGCACTGCGTCGAACGCCTGGTCGTCGAAGGGCAGACTCTCCGCCCTGCCGATGACGCACGGGGCGGCGGCGGTCCGGTCGCGCTGTGCGCGCATTTCGAGCGAGGGCTCGACCGCGACGACCTGCACGTCGGTCGGTTCGTAGGCACCCGAGCCCGCTCCGACGTTCAAGACGGTGCGGGCATCGCCCAAGGCGGCCCGGATGATCCGTGCCCACCGGGGGTCGGGCCGGCGCACGGAGGAGTAGCCGACACCGATGCGGTCGTAGACCGGTTCGGCGGCGCGCGCGGAAGAGGAAGAAGTAGGACCTGTGGGCGCGGTGAGCGCGATCTGAGTCACGGCGGTCACGACGCGTTGCTCGCGAGGACTTCTGCCTCGTACTCATCGCCGTACCGGCGGTCTTCCCAGGGGTTGACCGCCACCAGCCACACGTCCCGGTGGCCGCCCTCGTCCGTGACGTGCTCGATGTCGGTCACGTGGTGGAACATCGCCTGATCGTCGAAAGCGATGGCCTGGCCCTCCTGGAGAGTGGTGCGGAAGAAGGGCTCGCCTCCGCCGAGCGGCATCAACTGGGTCTCACCGCCTTCTATGTTGTGGCGGTGGGTGACGGCGACGATGCCGAAGCGGTGGCCGTCCCGATGCGGGCCTTCGGGAGCGGCCACGCCCTCGACGTCCGGGGTGGACACGACCCGGCACTGGTGGATGTTGAGCTGCCACACGGTGGCCTTGTCGAGGTCCAGAGCCTCCGCCCCGGCGGCGATGAGCGGAGCCGGATCCACCGTCAGCGGTTCCAGGGTCCGCAACTGCCCGCCCACCAGGTCGTTGTACTGGCGGGGCTGTGCGAAGTGACGGTGCGGCAGGAGTTCCAGCTTCCACTCCCCCTCGTGGACGAGGCGGAACTGGGAGAACCGGCGGTAGCGCTGTTTGGACCCCGTGTACGGGTCGAGTGGCAGGCTCTCGAACTGCGACAGGGTGTGCTCGTCGAGCGGCGGCGTATCGATGATCGTGAAGCCTTGTGCGTTCAACCCCATGAAATCCTCCGGCGTTTGGGCACAGGGGATCTCCCCTCGCCCTGGTGAACAGGTGATTGCGGCGAGGTTATGAGCGCCTGGAGAGCAGGAACAAGATCCAATTCCTGACGCCCGCGATGGAGATTTCGACAATCTGTAGGGTTCCGAAGGGGGGGCGCTCGTGATAATGCGCAAGAACTGCACCCAAGCCGACCCCACACACCCTTCACAGGGCAGGCACGCCGCCTTCATCATAACGGCCATTTTCAGCCAAACGGCCACACGCGCATCTACCTGATACCCCTGCACCCGACGGGCGTTGGCGAGACCAGGGTCCTGTTTTGACCATTCACGTGTGCCGATCCACTCCGCGCACATGCCGAATACGCGCCCCGCATGGGCCTTTGGGGACGAACCCGGTTCCGCCGTCGTTCGACTCGTCCCCGTTGCCCGGCAGTTCGACGGTGTCGCCGCCAGGTGAATTCGTGGCGAGATCGCTCCTGGATTCTTGGGACGAGGCCGAGCGGGTGACAGACCACTTGCGCCACAAAGACCTCGGGGACGACCCCCTTTGCCTAGTGCTGCGGCTGTCGCCGTCGACGCACTTCGCCCGCAGGAACCGGCCGATCAAGGGCAACGCGGTGGGCCGCCGCACGTCGAGCGTCTGACGGCCGAGCTGGTCCCCGTGTATCGCCTGGTGAGCGCGCCGCCGCTCCGCTCTCACCTTTACCTACCAACCAAGGCTGCTGGTCGATGCGGCCGGCGTGTTCGCCCCGAAGGCCTTCCTGGACCACACCGAGGCCGACTACGACCGCTACCAGGCGATCAACCGGGCCACCTTCTTCCTCAGCCAGACCCTCGCAGCCGGGATGGTGGCGCAGGGTACCGGCGGGGCCGTGGTCAACATCGGCTCGATGTGGGCGCACCAGGCCATCGCCGCCACCCCGTCCTCCGCGTACTCCATGGCCAAGGCCGGGCTGCACTCGCTGACCCAGCACCTGGCCATGGAACTGGCCCCGCACGGCATCCGGGTCAACGCGGTCGCACCCGCCGTCGTGCGCACCCCCATCTACGAGGCCTTCATCCCCAAGGACCAGGTGGACGCCGCCATCGACAGCTTCGGCGGCCTGCACCCCCTGGGCCGGGTCGGCACCCCCGAGGACGTCGCCGCGACCGTCGCACTGCTGCTCTCCGAGGAAGCGGGCTGGGTGACCGGGGCGATCTGGGACGTGGACGGCGGCGTGATGGCCGGCCGCAACTGAGCGGGGACGAGGGCACGGCCGGGCAGATGCGCGATGCGGTGGTGGTCGGTGCGGGCATCGCGGGGCTGTCGGCCGCGACCGCCTTCGTCGAGGCGGGCGTGGACCGGGCCCGGCTCAGGAGTCCTCCTCTGCCAGTCGGCTCCAGGGGGCCGGGCGGTAGCGGGTACGGGCCCAGTCGGAGAGCCAGTCGGTGTATCCCCGCAGGGCTTGGGAGTCGCCCGTGCCGTGGGCGGCTGCCGCTGTTCCCGCCCGGAGTCCGGTGATCAGGGCCCCCGAAATGCCTTCGGCAGGTGAGCTCGACCTCCACTCCGGAGCGGGCGCCCGGGATCCTTCGCAGCACCGTGACCCGGCTGCGGTAGCGCACCTCGGCGCCCGCAGCCCCGGCCCGGTCCCGCAGCCGCTGGTCCAGCAGGTCACGCGGTACGACGAGACAGCCGCCCGATACGTGGCCCTCGTACACGGTGGCCTCGCCCCGGTCCAAGTGAGGTCGCTTCAGCAGCGCCACGCCTAGTAGGTGCCGAGGACGGCAAGGACGGCGACGTCCATGCTGGGCAGCCCCCCGTGGTCGTCGTCGCCGATGGCGAGCCAGAGCCCGTGGCCGACGGACGCGACCCGTCCGATACACACGCCGGACCTGTTGAGCAGGTTCCACCACTCGTATTCCATCCAGTCGTCAGGATCCTTCCCGACGTAGCTGAGCGAGACCCCCCGCTGTTCCAGCAGTTGCTGGACGGACCGGCTGACTCCTACGTTGCCGCCCACGTGTTTCCCCCTCCAGCGCTCGATTCCCTCCATGGTCCGGGCGCTCGGGCGGAGTTGGCAAGGGCAGGGGCGGCCGGTCACGGAGGCGAGTCCGCCCACGCTTCAGGACCGCCGGTCGACCGGCGACGGACCGGTGTATACGAGCTCTTACGGTCACCCGGCAGGGGTGGACGTGCATTGGGGGTGGTTGATGCAGCTGAGATCGGCGCCGTCGAGGTTGGCGCCGGTGAGGTCGGCCTCGGCGAGGTCGGCGTCATGGAGCTTGGCGCGCATCAGGTTGGCGCTGGCGAAGACGGTGTGGCGGGCCTTGGCGTTGGAGAGGTCGGCGCCCTCGAGGTTGGCGCTCTGGGCGTCGGCGTTGTCGAGGTTGGCACTGAAGAGGAGGACCCCCGTCGCCTTCGCGCCTTTGAGCTTGGCGTCGGCGAGGTTCGCCTCGGTGAGGTTCGCCTCGGTGAGGGTGGCGTCGGTGAGGTCCGCAGCAGAGAGGTTGGCCCCGAGGAGGTTCGCTCCGGCGAGGTCAGCCTCAGTGAGGTCGGGCTTGGCACCGGGGTTGTCCGTACGCCACTGGTTCCACTCCGCCACGCTCCTTTTGAGCAGAGCGACTTGGTCGGCATTGGCCCGCTGGGAGGCGACGGCCGTGCTGAGGGTGGGGGTGGCGTAGGCCGCGGGGACGGTCAGCGCGTAACCGGAGAGGATGAGCGCGGCGATTAGGGTGCGGCGGACGGTGGTGTTCGTTCGCATCCTGAATTCCTTTCGATTGGGCGAGGTTCCCATTGGGTGACGTGAGCAACTCCAATCCTGCCCCCGGTAAGAGTCCCTCTCACCTTGGAGGGATGGGAGGCACTCTTTTGGTCGCGGCCATGTTCCGCCTGCGAATGCATGACAAGCAGCTCGCACTCCGTCGGCAGTAAGGGTGGGTCGTGGAGCCGGCCCGCTGCGACTACTACTGCGCATTTAAAAGGGGAAATGCGCCACAGTGGAATTGCTTGACGAAATTCGATTTAAGGACACCGTTTTTCTGTCCACATGGCGAGAGGGCTAGGTGCGCTGTCCCGGGACGTCGGTGACACGCGTGCCGGGTTCTCGAATGGGGCGAGGCGGTGTCCAGGGGCCCGCGAAGCGTGCTCGATCGCGCGCGGCAGGAGGTGTCCGCTCGGCTTGTCGAGGGAGGTGTACAGGGCTGCGGTGTGGCCCGTCTTGGTGGGTGTCCGAGGTCCGGCGGCCGTCCTGACGGCGAGGGCGCTTTCGGTGCCGGAGGAGGTGGTGCGGCAGGCGATCCTAGTGCTGTGGCCGGAAAGGTTTGCCGGGTCGCGGCGTCCGGTGCGGTGCATCGCAAGGCGGAGGACTGCGGCTCGTACTGGACGTACCGCCGCGGTCCGACAACGCGGCGAGGTGCCGTGCCGGGCGCCGCGACCCGGTGATCCTTTCCGGCCACAGCACTAGCGACCAGGGCCCGCCGGGATTTCGGGGGCCGCACCGCGGGCGAACCTGCCGTTGTTGGGATCGTAGTGGTCGTACTCCCAGGTCCACGAGGCGGTCACGGTCCTGCCCCGCAGACGAGGTCGGCGACGGTGAGGAGTTCGGCGGTGACCAGGTCAGCCCCACGTTCCCGTAGTGCCCCCGCGGTGGCGGGGCTCGTCGCCCGGTCGAGGCCGATGACGAGGCCGAAGTGGCCGCGCCGGCCTGCTTCGACACCCGCGAGGGCGTCTTCCACCACCGCGCAGCGGGCGGGGTCCATCCCGAGCCGTACGGCCGCTTCGAGGAACAGAGCGGGGTCGGGCTTGCCAGCCAGTCCCAGTTCGGCGGCGTCCGTGCCGTCCACCACCGCGTCGAAGCAGCTCAATAGGGAGGCTGATCCGAGAAGCGGCCGGGCATGCCGGGAGGCCGATACGGCAGCGCAGTACACGCCGTGCGCCCGCAGCCGGGCGAGCGCCGGAGCGACGTCGGCGAAGGCCTCGACAGCCCCGGACTCCAGCGTACGTACGAACGCCGCCTCCTTGCACCCGGCGACCGCCCAGACCGTGTCGTCGCCCGGTGCGTCGTCGGGACTGCCGGTCGGCAGGTCGATGCCACGGGAGTTCAGGAAGGAACTCGCCCCGTCCAGCCGGGGCTTGCCGTCGACCCACTGGCGGTACTCACGGTCCGCGTCGAAGGGCGGCTGCCTCCCGTTCCCGGACGCGGCCCAGGCGTCCAGACAGCTGTCGAAGGCGGTCTTCCAGGCTGCGGCGTGCAGCAGGGCCGAGTCGAGGAGTACCCCGTGGGTGTCGAATACGACGGCATGCGGGGCGCTCACCCGGAACCCACACGGCGGCCGCTGATCCGGGTGGGGGCTATGGACATCCAGTGCGTGCGGGGTCCGCCGGCCCAGGGCAGCGAGCGGGCGACCGAGAACAGGTGGCTGACGCGCGCCCCGTCCGTGACGCCGGACAGTTCACCGACGGCCATGATGCTCCAGCCTTCTCGCATCGCGTCGTCGATGTGGTCCACCTCGAAGGCGACCTCGGTCCCGGCTGCCTCGGCGAGCCGCGAGTCGGCCGCCGTACGGAACGCGATCTCGTCTCCTGCGACGACATAGTTGACGGGGAAGACGGCAAGTCCTTCCATGCCGGAGAACCCGACCCGGCCGATGCCGTGGGTGGAGAGCAGGCGGTGGCACTCGGCCTCGCTCAGCACCGTCGACGCGGAATCCCGCATCGCGGTCCCCATGCCGGGGGGACTGTCCGTCGTTCTCCCGGTCAGCTCGGCAACGGTGGTCCCCAGCCCGTCCGCGAGACCCACGAGCATGCCCATGCTGGGCGCTGCCGCCCGCTCCTCCACATAAGCGATGTACGACTCGGCGGCCCCGCAACGCTCCCCGAGTTCTTCGCGCGTGAGCCCCAGCTCTTCGCGGCGGGCGGCCACACGTCGTCCGAGGTCGCCACGGGCAGCGGGAACCTTGATAGAGGACGCATCTGCCGAGGTCTCTCCCATGATCGTCACACCCTTTGCGGTTCGTAGCCGGTACAGCCTGAGGTCGGCGACGCACTGGGCGCCGACCTCAGGCTGTACCCGCTGCGGGTGCACGGCACAGGGCCGGACGGTCCCCTACCGGGGCCTGTCGGGCCCATACGGCCCCCTCCGACCAGCGCGCACACCGCCCGCCTCGCCGAGACCGTGCTCCGTGACAGCGCGCACCTCCAGATGGAAGCCGCGCGGCCGGCCCGCTCGCCGTCAGCCGCGGCGGCGTGACCCGGCAACGACCCGACCGCCCGCACTCCCCCGGGCCGACGGCACAGAAGGGGCCGACCGGCCCCATTTGGGGGCCGGTCCTGCCCTTCCCGCCTCCGGCCCCGTAGGACCACGGTTCACCCATCGGCTCAACCGGCGCATGCTTCGGCCTGCGGTTTGAAGGAGCGCTCATGACCACCACGTACCGGATCGCGGAGCTGGACTCCCACTGGCGTGCCGCGAACTACCTGGCCGTCGGCCAGATCTACCTCATGGACAACCCGCTGCTCGCCGAGCCGCTGCGGCCTGAGCACATCAAGCCGCGGCTGCTCGGCCACTGGGGCACCGCCCCCGGCCTGAACCTCGTCCACACCCACCTGAACCGGGTGATCAAGGAACGTTCGCTGGAGGCCCTGTGCGTCTGGGGGCCCGGCCACGGTGGGGCGGCCGTACTGGCCAACTCCTGGCTGGAGGGCACGTACAGCGAGACCTACCCGGACATCGGCCGTGACGTTGACGGGATGCGCAGGCTGTTCCGCCAGTTCTCCTTCCCCGGCGGAGTGCCGAGCCACGTCGCGCCGGAAACACCGGGCTCCGTCCACGAGGGCGGCGAGCTCGGCTACTCGCTGGCCCACGCGTACGGGGCCGCCTTCGACCACCCCGGCCTGCTCGTCGCCTGCGTCATCGGCGACGGCGAGGCCGAGACGGGGCCGCTGGCCGCATCCTGGCACTCGAACAAGTTCCTGGACCCGGTCCACGACGGCGCCGTCCTGCCGATCCTGCACCTCAACGGATACAAGATCGCCAATCCGACCGTGCTGTCACGGATCCCCGAGGCGGAGCTCGACGCGCTGCTGCGCGGCTACGGGCACGAGCCCCTCTACGTCTCCGGCAGCGACCCCGCCCTCGTCCACCCGGCCATGGCCGGAGCCATGGACCGGGCCCTCGACCGCATCCACGCCATCCAGCGGGAAGCGCGGGCCGCGGGCACGGATCCGGGCGCTGAGCGCGCACGCTGGCCGATGATCGTCCTGCGGACGCCGAAGGGCTGGACGGGCCCCGCGGTCGTCGACGGCGACCCGGTCGAGGGCACCTGGCGCGCCCACCAGGTGCCCCTCGCCGGAGTCCGCGAGAACCCCGAACACCTGAGGCAGCTGGAGAGCTGGATGCGCTCCTACCGGCCGGAGGAGCTCTTCGACGCCGAGGGCCGTCCGAGGACTCAGGTCCTGGCCTGCGTACCGGAGGGTGAGCGCCGCCTGGGCGCGAGCCCGTACGCCAACGGCGGCCGGCTGCTGCGCTCGCTCCCGCTGCCCGGGCTCGACGCGTGGGCCGTCCCCGTGGAGAAGCCCGGGAGCACCCTGCACGAGCCGACCCGCGTCCTGGGCCGCTACCTCGCGCAGGTCATGAGGGACACCGCCGGACGGCGGGACTTCCGGGTCGTGGGGCCGGACGAGACGGCGAGCAACCACCTCGACGACCTGTACGACGTCACCGGCAAGGCCTGGCAGGGCGTGACGGAGCCCACCGACCAGAACCTGGCCCGCGACGGCCGGGTCATGGAGATCCTCTCCGAGCACGTGTGCCAGGGCTGGCTGGAGGGATACCTCCTCACCGGCCGCCACGGACTCTTCTCCACGTACGAGGCCTTCGCCCACATCGTGGACTCCATGGTCGGCCAGCACATCAAATGGCTCAAGAGCGCCCGCGCGCTGAGCTGGCGCGCGCCCGTCGCCTCCCTCAACTACCTGCTCACCTCGCACGTCTGGCGCCAGGACAGCAACGGCTTCTCCCACCAGGACCCCGGCTTCGTCGACCACGTCCTCAACAAGAGCCCCGAGGTCGTACGGGTCTACCTGCCGCCGGACGCCAACACCCTCCTCGCGGTGGCCGATCACGCCCTGCGCAGCCGTGACCAGGTGAACGTGATCGTCGCGGGCAAGCAGCCCTGCTTCGACTGGCTGCCCATCGGGGAGGCCCGCACGCACGTGGCTCGCGGCGCCGGAGTCTGGGACTGGGCGGGAACCGACCACGGCACCCGCGAGCCGGACGTCGTCCTCGCCTGCGCCGGCGACGTACCCACCATGGAGGTCCTGGCCGCCTCGGCCCTGCTCCGCGAGCACCTCCCCGCGCTGGCCGTCCGGGTCGTCAACGTCGTCGACATCGCCCGGCTGCTACCCCACGAGGAACACCCCCACGGCATGACCGACACCGAGTACAACGCCCTCTTCACCACCGACAGGCCCGTGGTCTTCGCCTACCACGGCTACCCGTGGCTCATCCACCGCCTCGCCTACCGCCGCACCGGCCACCCGAACCTGCACGTCCGCGGGTACAAGGAGTCCGGCACGACCACCACCCCCTTCGACATGGTCGTGCGCAACGACCTCGACCGGTACCAACTCGTCATGGACGTCATCGACCGCGTCCCCGGACTCGCCGACCGCGCGGCGGCCCTGCGCCAGAGCATGTGCGATCAGCGCATCCGCCACCACGACTGGATCCGCGCCCACGGAACCGACCTGCCGGAGGTCGCCAACTGGTCCTGGCCCTACTGATCGCCTGTCCGGGCCGATGCGGGTGGGCCGTCCGGGTCGGAGAGGGTACCGAACGGCCCTTCCCGGGCCGGCCGCCACCGGCGGAGGGTGGTAGGCGCACCCGAACGGAGAACCGCCATGAGCACCTCCTCCTTCCACAGGCTCACCTCCTCCCCCGATGTCTTCTCCCGCGCCCTGTCCCCGGAGCACCGCACCAGCCTGTTGGCCCTGGCCCACGAGGCGGACTTCCCCGTCGGCACGCGACTGTTCAACCAGGGCGGGCACGCCGGCCGGTTCTGGGTCCTCCGGTCGGGCAACGTGGGCATGGACGTGCACGTACCCGGCAGGCAGGCGGCGGTGGTCGAAACGATCGGCCCCGGCGAGCTCGTCGGCTGGTCCTGGCTGTTCCGTCCCTACACATGGCACTTCGGCGCCGAGGCCATGACGCCGGTGCGCACCGACGAGTTCGATGCCGCCGCCGTGCGGGCGCTGATGGACGCCGATCCCGCGCTCACCTCCGCCATGTGGCAATGGGTGGGGCAGGTGCTCGCCCACCGGCTGATCTCCGCCGAGATCCGGCTGCTCGACCTGTACGCGCCCCACGGCAGCGGAAGCCGCATCTGAGACAATCGACCCGAGACGTGTCCCGACCCGAGGGTGTGGCGTGGATGTCCGATGCAGCAGCTGCCGCCCCGGCGCCCATCCGGGTGTTCCTCCTCGACGACCACGAGGTCGTCCGTCGCGGACTGCACGACCTGCTGGACTCCGAGCCCGACATCGAGGTCGTGGGCGAGGCGGGCACAGCCGCCCAGGCGCTGGCCCGGGGGCCCGCCCTGCGGCCCGACGTCGCGGTACTCGACGTACGGCTGCCGGACAGCGACGGGATCACCGTCTGCCGTGAGCTGCGCTCGCGCATGCCGGATCTCGCCTGTCTCATGCTGACGTCCTTCGACGACGAGGACGCCCTGCTCGACGCCATCATGGCGGGCGCCGCCGGATACGTACTGAAGCAGATCAAGGGCTCCGACCTGGTCGCCGCCATCCGGACCGTGGCGACGGGTCAGTCGATGCTCGACCCCGCGACTACGGCCCGTCTGATGAGCTCACTCCGGGCCCCGACCGCCGGGAAGCCGCCCGGGGACGAGCGACTGACGGTGCTCTCCGAGCGCGAGCGAGCGGTTCTCGAGCTGATCGGCGAGGGCCTCACCAACCGCCAGATCGGCAAACGCCTCTTCCTCTCCGAGAAGACGGTCAAGAACCACATCTCACGACTGCTCGCCAAGCTGGGCGTCGAACGCCGCGTGCAGGCCGCTGTCATCGCCGCCGAGGTGCGCGAGCACGACGAGACCGGCCGCTAGTGCCGCGTCAGGCAACGTTCGCCCCGTCGCGGCACTAGGCCGTCTCCTTCGGATCTTGCCGGGTAGGTCCGATCGGGATCCGCCAGTCCAGACGGGTTCCGGCACCGTCCGGGCGCGGTGAGACGGACAGCCCGCCTCCGCGGGCCTCGGCGCGCTCCGCGAGGTTGCGCAGACCGCTGCGACGGCCACCGTCCGCGACACCCACACCGTCGTCACTCACCGTTACGTTCAGCACGCCGTCCGCCAGGACGATCGCGACCTCCACCCGCGCCGCCCGCGCGTGCCGGGCCACATTGGTCAGGGCCTCTCCGAGCACGGCCACCACGTCGTCGGCGACCGGGGCCGGCACATCGGTGTCGATCAGCCCCTCCATGCGCAGGGCGGGCGCAAAACCGAGCAGCGCCGCCGCCTCACCCACGGACCGAACCGCGCGGACCCGAAGTCTCGGGGTACCGCCTGCCGCCTCGTGGTCGCGGAGTCCGAAGATCGTCGACCGGATGATCTTGATCGTCTCATCCAGGTCGTCGATCGACCGGCTCAGCCGCTCGGACGCCTCGGGGTGCTCCACGAACCGCTGCGCGCTCTGCAAGGTCATTCCCGTGGCGAAGAGCCGCTGGATCGCGAGATCGTGCAGGTCGCGGGCGATCCGGTCACGGTCCGCCAGGAGGCTCACCTTCTCGGTGTCCCGGCGCCGGTCGGCCAGCTCCAGCGCCAGGGCGGCCTGCCCCGCGAAGCCCGGCAGGGGCGCCACCTCGGTCCCCGCGAACGCCGGCCGCCCCGTACACCGTGCCAGCATCAGCACGCCCCGCAGCTTCGCCCTCGTGCCCACCGTGACCGCCACGGCCGGCCCGAAGCCCGTCCACGTGTCCGGCTGCGCCAGGGCCCGGGCGTCGGTGGCCACATCGGCCAAGGTGACCAGTCCGTCCCGCGCCAGGACGACGGCGGCCAGGATGCCCTCGCTGCCGGGCAGCACGATCCCGCGGTGCGCTTCGGCGCCCTCCCCCAGGGCCAGCGAGCCGCGCAGCTCGCCGCCGGGCCCCACCTGGTAGAAGACGCACATGTCGGCCGAGATGATGTCCCGGGCCCGCTCCAGCATGCCCTCCAGCACCTCGATCTCGGAGGAGCCGGACAGCAGCGCGCTCGTGAAATCGGAGCTGGCCGCCAGCCAGCGTTCCCGGAGCCGGACCTCCTCGTACAGACGGGCGTTGTCCACGGCGACGCCGGCGGCAACCGCGAGGGTCGACAAGACCCCCTCGTCCTCCGCGTCGAAGCCCTTCCCGCCCCGCTTCTCCGTCAGGTAGAGGTTGCCGAACACCTCGTCCCGGACCCGGATCGGTACACCGAGGAAGGAGCGCATCGGCGGGTGGTGCTCCGGAAACCCGGCGGAGGCCGGGTGCTCCGAGAGATCTCCCAGGCGCAGCGGCCGCGGGTGCCTGATCAGCTCGCCCAGCAGTCCGTGTCCGGTGGGCAGGGCCCCGATCCGCGCCCGGAGCTGGTCGCTGATGCCCACCGGGAGGAACTCGGCGAGTTTCTCGTCGTCCCCCACCACGCCCAGCGCACCGTACTCCGCGTCCACGAGGACCACTGCGGCCTCCACGATGCCGCGCAGCACCTGGGCCAGGTCCAGCCCCTGCCCCAGCGACATGACCGCCTCGAGCAGGCCCGTCAGCCGGTCACGGGTATCCCGCGCGTCGGTGATCTGTTCCCGGAGCGCGTCCGGCCCCGGCTGCGGAATCCGGCTCGCCGAAGCATCCCGATCGTCCCCGACCATGGACACCTCCGGCGGCGGCGAGGGGCTCTGCGCACCCGCCCGGTCTTCAGCGTAGCCCTCCGCCGGCCGGCCGGTCCCGGTCGGTCGGAACCGTGGGTGACGGTCATGCGAGGTTTCCGCGTCGTCGTGCTCGTCGCGAACCGCGAACCGCGGCCAGTACCACGCCGCTCTCGGCGCGAGGATTGGGCCGCAGGTGGCGGTCAAGGAACCGAAGGTCCCTTGACCGCCACGCACCGCCTCATCGAACGCACGCCGCCGCGGGCCGGTCAGTCCTGGCACAGGGCCCGTTCGGCCCTCGCACCACAGGCGGACGCGGCGGATGGTGGCTGGTGAGGGCGCTCCGCAAGACGCGCTCGCTGGCCGAAGCCGACAGGAGGGCCACAGATGAAGCACGCCAAGGTCGGCTTCCTGATGACCGACGAGGTCGTCTCGGTCCTCGGGAGGACTCCGTCCGCGGACGTGGCCGCGCTGCTCGTCGAACACGACATCAGCGGCATGCCCGTCCTGGACGCGGACGAGCGCGTCCTCGGAGTCATCTCGCGGACCGATCTGCTCGCCCGAGACCGCCTCACTGCTGAGGACTTGATGACCGCGCCGGCCGTCACGGTCCACGCCGAACAGACCGTCACCGAGGCCGCCCGCCTCATCACCCGACGCGGCGTGACGCGGCTGCCGGTGATCGACGACGAGGACCGCCTGGTCGGCATCGTGACCCGCCGGGACCTGCTCCGCGTGTTCCTCCGCCCGGACCACGAGATACATCGGGTGCTGGTCGAGGACGTGCTGGCGGACACGATGGGTATCGGAGCCGATGCCGTGAGCGTGCGTGTCGTGGACGGGGTCGTCACCTTGGACGGCCAACTGCCCAGGAGCAGCCAGATTCCCGTCGCGCTCCGGCTCTCGGGACAGTTGGACGGTGTAGTCGCGGTCGTCGACCGGCTCACGGCCCACTCCAACGACACCCGCGCCCGCACCGCTCCGCCGGATCATCCCCGCTGACGCGGGATGTGGACCGTTCGGCCCCTGCCCGCCCGACCCGCACCGCGCGACCATGGAAGCGAAGCAGGCCCGCCGCCCCGGTCACACCGGTGCCGAGCCCCGCAGACGGACCCGGGTCATCCCCTTGCTCCGCCACCGCACTTCGTGAGGAGCATCTTCATGGAAGTCCTGATCTTCGCGCTGATCGCCATGGCCATCGTTGCCCTGATAGGGCTGCCGATGGCCCTGAAGATCGTCAAGCAGTACGAGCAGGGTGTGCTGTTCCGCTTCGGCCGGCTCACCGGGACCCGCGCGCCGGGCCTGCGGGTCATCGTGCCGTTCGCGGACGTCCTGCACCGGGTGTCCTTGCGGATCGTCACCATGCCCATCCAGTCCCAGGGCATCATCACCCGGGACAACGTCAGCGTCGACGTCTCCGCGGTCGCTTACTTCCGCGTCGTCGACGCCGTGAAATCGGTCATCGCCATCGAGAACGTGGGCGCGGCCATCAACCAGATCGCCCAGACCACCCTGCGCAAGGTCGTCGGCCAGCACACCCTCGACGAAACCCTCTCGGAGACCGACCGCATCAATCTCGGCATCCGCGAAATCCTCGACGTCACCACCGCCGAATGGGGCGTCGAAGTCACCCTGGTCGAACTGAAGGACATCCAGCTGCCCGACAGCATGAAGCGCGCGATGGCCCGCCAGGCCGAGGCCGAACGGGAGAAGAGGGCCAAGATCATCAACGCGGAGGGCGAATCGCTGGCCGCAGCCGCGCTCGGCGACGCCTCCGACACCATGATGGCCCACCCCCTCGCCCTGCAACTGCGCAACCTGCAGAGCCTCGTGGAGATCGGCGTCGACAAGAACACCACCGTCGTCTTCCCCGCACCGCTCATGAGCACCATCGGCGAACTCGGCGCCTTCCTCGCCCGCGAAACCGCGGCCGCGACGCGCCAGACAACGAGTGCGGCGGAGATCACCACGCCGCTCCCGAGCCCGTCCCCGCCGAACGGAGCGCGAGCGGTCAAGACCGTGTGACCGAAGGTTGGCGCCGCCGTGCGGAGGACGTCCTCCGTACGGCGGCGCCAACTGTTGTGGGGGCGTTCAGTGGGTCGCCGCGAGTTCGGCGCAGTGCCGGGCCCTGTGTTTCCAGGGGGCGGACGTACGGCGCACCACCCAGGAGCACGCCGTCGTACTTTCCTGCTCTCTCAGTACGGCAGGACGCGCCCCGACGGCGTGCGCAGGTCGAGGGGCAGGGGGCGGTGCGGCCGTGGCCGGGGTGCCGAGATCTGGATCCGAGGCATGGTGGATCACCTCTTCGGGAGCGGAACCCGGGACGGGTCCGCACTCCAGAATCACCTGCTGGGACGTTCATTCGGCAGGGCCGACGGGGACAGACGTGGGGGGCCGACCGGCCCCCCACGTCAGCCTGATCAGAACCCCTTCGATCTCCGCACCGGAGTAGAATGGGGATACCGGGAGTATTTCGCGCATCGGATGCAACTCAGGTGTCATTTCCGGCGATCAATACGCCGGACCGTCGAACTGCGGGCGGCCCGGGGACAGGTCTCCACCATGACCGTCATCCTGGAACGCACCACACCTGCCACGCCAGCCGCACCAGCCGCTGCCGCGCCTCCTCGCCCCGCTCGCCTCGTGCTCACGCCGAAGACCACCCTCTCCGGGCAGCTGGACGGTGCCTGGTGGCCCCGCTCCCGTGACCTCGCAGCCGAACTCCCCGTTCTCGTCGCCGCCTTGGCCGAGCCGTGGGGGCGCATCACCCGCGTCACCGTGAACCCGACTCGCTGGCCCGTCATCCCGCACAAGGTCCCCGCCGAAGGACACACCCTGCACGTGGGCTGGTTCACCGAACAGGACCCCGACAAGCTGATCCTGCTCTCCTACACCGTCGGCCGCTGGGACCTCCTCGTCGTCCCGCCCCAGACCGAGCCCGCCGCCGCGGCCCGGCTGATGGCCGCCGCCGCCGTCCCCGGCAGCGTCCTGACCGCCCGCGCACTGATCGCCGCCGAAGCCGTCATCGGTCGAAGGCCCGACCTTCGGAACCGGGAAGACGCCTGGGAGAGCGAAGGCGGGGCGCGCATGTCCGACATCGGTTCCCTCGCCAGGCTGCCGGTCGGCCCGCTGTCCGCCGGCGCTTGGTGGTGAGCCTCGTCCGCAGGATGTCGCCGTAGCGACGGGAGAGGGTGGTGACGGCGGGAGCAGCGGCAACGTCGGCGCTCCGCTCAGGTCCTCCCCGCTACCCGTGGTTTTCAGGACTAGCCTTCGCATCATGCTGCGTATTGCCGACACCCGGACCGGCCGCTTCGTTGCGATTCCTTCCGGACACCGCCACCTGCTGCGTATCTGTGTCCACCTGCCGGCCATCGGCGCCCGGGTCGGCGCGGTGGACCTGCGCGCGCCCCTGGTCGGTGACGTGCTGGCGCGTACCGCGGAGCTGCGTGGTCTGCAGGCCCTCACGGTCCTCATCACACCGGACCTGCCGCATGAGCAAAGCCAGGCACTCGATCGTGCCATGGCCGATCTCGGCATCCACCCGCCCGCCACCGTCGGTGCACACCAACTCACCGAGACACTGTGCGCCGCTGCCGACGTGCACCTTCTCGCCTACGGCGCTGCCGCTCCGGACGGGGTCGGCGGGATCATGGTCGACGTGGGCCAGGTCAGCCCGGCGCCTCCGGACGGGGACGTCCCGGACGGAGCCCCTCTCCTCGCCTCGGGTCTTCTGGACGATGTCGCCCCGGCGGGGACCGATCCGCTGGCTGTGAGGATGCTGTTGCTCGGGCACGCCCACCGCACGCCGGTCACGGTCACCGGCGCAGCGCTTGCCGAGGCCCGGAAGACCCTGCGGCACTGGCGGCAACAGGTGGCCGACTGGGCGCAGGAGCCCTCCAGGCCGATCCCCGCCGACGTGCTGCGACAGGCACAGGCCGCCCTCGCCGACGATCTCGGCGTCCCTGTCGTCCTGGACATGCTGCGCAGTGTGTCCGGGCACGCCGATGTCCCGGCCGGCGCCAAATTCGAGACGTTCGCCTTTCTCGACCGGATCCTCGGGCTGGATCTCGCGCGCGAGGTGGGGCACCAGCACCCGGCGACGCCATGACGTCAGGCAGCTCCCGGCGCCTGGTCGTCCTGCGGCACACCAAGCCCGCCCTCCGGGGCACCCCACCATGGCCATCGCATCCCTCCTGATTCCGCCCATGGGGCCACCCGTGTCTCCGAAGCCATAGGCCTCGGCGCACGTTACCGGGCTACGAGGCGTCGACGAGGCCTGCGTTCCCCTCCCGGAGGTACGCGTCGATTGCGGTAAGCGTCGCCTCAGGCTGCTCCAGCTGCGGCAGGTGGCCTGCCTCGGGAATGACGTGAAGTCTGCCGCTGCCGAGGGCGTCGGCGTACTCGGCACCGTAGGCGGGAGTGACGATCCGGTCGCTCTCGCCCCACAGGACAAGAGCGGGAACATCGACACGCCGTAGCCGGCGGAGCAGCTTGGGGTCGTGCATGGAGGGGTCGCCGGCAAGGACCTGCAGGGCGGCCATGTTGTCCCGCTGAAGGGCGGCTTGACCGGCGGGAAGCTTCTCGGGGTCACGATAGAAGCGCGCCGAGTCATGCCAGGCGTACTCGGCGATACCCAGGGCGTCGAGGGCGAAGAAGTCCCTGATGGGTTCTGCCTCGACGTGGACTCCGACGGGGTCGATCAGCACGAGTCCGCTGATGATCGCACCCGCGTCCCGTACAGCCATCTCCGCAGCGGTCCAGCCGCCGATCGAAGAGCCGACGACAAGGACGTCGCGCAGCCGCCGGTCTCGCAGGTGGTCCAAGTAGGCGAGCGCGAGATCGTCGATGCCGGTCAGCCATTCCGGTCGGTGGGTGCCGTCCCATCCGGGGTGTACAGGCGTGATGGTGTGCATGGTCTGTGCGAGGTGGGCCGACAGTCCGGCGACCGTGGCCGGCCCCCCTCCGCCGTGCAGGATCAGGCAGGGCCTGCCTGTTCCGGCTTCGGTCAGGGTGAGGGACAGGTCCGGGTACAGGGCGACGCTCTTGTCTGCTGTCATGCCCTGAACCGTAACTAAGCTTGTTGATATAAACAAGCTTAGTCATGCCTTAGGCTGGGGTCATGTCCGATGAACTGCAGGTCCTTGGAAGAGCGGTGAAGCAAGCCCAGTACAAGCAGCACCGGGCCCTGGACGGTCGCCTCGCCGCCGCCGGTACGACGCTGGCGCAGTGGGACGCTCTCCGCGCGATCAGCAGAACACCCGGGGCATCGGCCCGCATCCTGGCCGGAGCGACTTTCCAGAGCGAGCAAGCCTTCGGCACGCTCGCCGGTCGACTGACGGCGCTGGGTCTGATCGACCGCAGGCCAGGCACCGGCCGACGCATCGAGCACTACCTCACCCCCTCCGGCGAGGAGGTCCTGAGCACGGGGCACCAGATCGCCGACGAGGTCCTCGCCTCGTGCTATTCGCACCTGTCCCCCTCGGACCGCACCACACTGCTCGCCCTGCTGCAACGCATCGACGGCGGCGCCGGCACATAGCCCTCCTCCGCCGGGTCCGCAGCGGCCCCGCCGGCCGCCCGACAGTGCCGCACGAGAGGCCCTTCGGCGCGGACGGCTCACCCGTCCAGCAACAACCTCCACGTTGACCCCCGGAACCCTGGCCGGCTGATGCAATGCCTTTCACGGCAGTTGGGCGGCGACAAGCGGGCGAGGGAGGCACCTGTCAGAACAGGACGGACTGGAGGCGCAGCTGCGTGGCTGGACACACCTGGCTGGCGCCGATTGTGATGACCGGCCACATATGTTCAGCGCTGCATAGCCACGATCACGCAGGCATGGGGCGGCAGCCCCCGCGGATCAGCGCGCGGTCGTGGGGGCCGGGCACCCCGGCAGGGCCGGCCGGTCCTTCGTACGTACGGCGGGGAGCCAGGCCGTGGGGGGTGTGGAGCCGGGAGGGAGGCGGACGCGGAACCAGCGGGTGGACTGCTGGTCCTCCTCGTTGATGATGGGCTGCCCGTCGGACACCTGGCAGTCGGCGGCGAGGACGTCGCCGTGCCACACCCGGGTCGCCACGACGTTGTCCGCCGCGTAGGGCCGCCCGGGGTCGATCGCCAGGCCCAGACTGCACTGCCGGTCCCGGTCGGCCCGCTCCCGACACCCCTTCTCGGCGTTGAACACCCGGATCGCGCCGGCCTTCGCCTCCGCGCCACCGGGCGGTGCGGACGGGTTCGCCCGCACCGCGTCCGACCACAGGGTCGCGCCCGCGATCCCGCACAGCGCGGTGGCCAGGACGGCGGCGCGGGCCCGGCCCCGCAGCCGTCCCGCCCCCGTCCCGCGGGCTCCCTGTTCGGCGGCGATACGGGCGAGCAGGCTCTCGGCGGTGTGCGGGGCACGCGCCGCGTGAGTGGGGGCGAGGCAGTCGGCGGCCAGCGCCCGCCAGAACGGCGGCACCGCGTGGTCCATGCGCAGCGCCACCCGCCCTTCGCCGTACCCCTGCACGGCGGCGCCCCGGGCCATGGGTGTGGCGCCGGAGAACGGGGAGGCGCCGGACGCGAACACCTCGTGGATGATGATGCCCAGGGCCCAGATGTCGGCGCTCGGCCGGACCTGTACGCCGAGTTCCCCGAGCGGCGCCCGCCAGCGCTCGGGCGGGAGGTAGTCCAGGGTGCCCATGGGCGGCGCGTACCCGTGCGTGCCCGTCATCTCGGTGGCGAGGCCGAAGTCCGAGAGCTTCACGGAACGGTCGGTGCCCAACAGGACGTTCTCCGGCTTGAGATCGGCGTGGACCCAGCCCGAGCGGTGGAGGTGGGCCAGTCCCTCGCAGATCCCCGCGATCAGCCGGGGGCGATCGGCCTCGACCACCCCCGCGTCGAGGAGTTCGCGCAGGCTGCCCGCCGCCCGCTCCATGACCAGCACGATCGCGCCGTCCAGCGAGGGGCGGTCGGGTGCGGCGAGGACGAAGGAATCCAGGAGACCAATCAGCCGGGGGTGGCCCGCCCTGCGCCCGAGTTCGACCTCGCGGCGCGCGGATTCCACGATCCTGCGCGTCTGGCGCGGGGCGTACCCGGCGGTCGGCATGATTTTCAGCGCGACGTCGGCTGGTCCCGCCGGCATGCCCGCAGGGGCCACCCCGCCGGTCCGCCTGGTCCGCCCGGAGTACCCGTCGGCCGGCCGTGCCGCGTAGACCGTGGACCAGCCCCCGGACCCGACCAAGTCGGTGACCGTCCAGTCCCGCACCCGGTAGCCGGGCGGCAGGAGGTCCCTGCGCTCGCACTCCGTGGTGTCGCGCAGGCCGTTCGGCGGCGTCATCGCGTGCTCTGCCGCTCCCGCCCGCCGGCCCCCGTCATGGGCGGCAGCAGCGTGAGGTGCTCCTCCCGTACGAGCCCGAACCGCAGCGCGAGCCCGACGATCTCCTCCCGCTTGCCGTTGCGGCGCTCGCTCCTGCCGGGTTCGCGCAGGTCCGGGGCGCCGATGCGCAGCTTCTCCTCGGCGAGGTAGTCGATGTGCGAGCTGATCGCACGCGCGGTCAGCGTGCCGCAGGCGGGGTGTCCCCTGAGCCGCTCGACGATCTGGGGAGTCGTGGGGACCGCCACGCGGGACTGGTCGCGCAGGCGCGGTTCGCAGAGCGCGACCAGCACGAGGAAGTAGGCGGCCGTCTCGTCCAGGGAGTACGCCGTGACCGTGAGGCGGCCCCAGGGGGCGCCCATGGCGTCCGGGTCCAGATAGACGTGGTCGGGCGCGAACACCTGGAAGGACACGGTGACGTCGCTGCGGGTGGGCAGCACCACGCGTGAGAACTCGAACGGGACGGGCGCACCGACCCGGCGCGGCGGGACCCTCAGGTACTCCCCCGCTCCTTCCGGGTTCTCCACCAGGTAACTGTGGGTGGCGCTGTGGTTGGTCAGCTGCCAGTGGTCGTCGGCGACGCGGATCTCCCCGGCGAGCCGGGAGATCGCCGGGTCGGCGAGGCGCAGTTCGACGGGGACCGTCGCGGAGCCCCGTCCGAAGCGGGCGGCCTCGCCCGGTCCGAGCCGCAGCGTCACGGGGTCACCGTACGGTTCGCCGCCGTCGGCGCCACTGCACCCCTGCGGCAGATGGACGACTACACCGCTCACGGTTCCCCCTGTTCCACGCGTCGCTGCTCGGACGAGTGGAACAATACTCATCTCTCAAGGGAGTTCATCGGCGTACTTCGGCCACTTCGGCAGGGCGGCGCCTGCCCGGCTTCCGCCGGGTCGGGACGCCCACCCCGGCGGCCATGGAAGCCTCCCGGGTCTCCCTTCCCATCCGACTCACCAGCCCTCCCCCAAGGGCCGCCCGTTGTGTGCCGGGTCACGTCGACTCCGTGTCAACAGTGGCACTTTGGGGCTGTTTTCGACTCTCTGCCGAGCGGATCGGAGCAGCAGACGGTGCGACCGGTACAGGTGCATCGGAGTGGTATCCGTCCCTCCGGCCGTGGCCGCCGATGGCCTGCCCCGGCCCCGGCAGGGTGGGAAAGGTCACCGCGCCCGGGGGGTTACGGCGCCGCCCGCCCGCCCGTTTTCCCCTTTCACTTGGCGAAATCCACACTCCACACACCGTCCTCCACGCCCGCCCTGCGCGCTCAGAGAGCGGGGCTGCCCGATACGACGGGTGCGACCGCCCGGTCGCCGAAGGCCGTCCACGGCCGCCATCCGCCGCTCGGCCGGTCCTGGACGCGGGTGCGCATCCGGCCTTCGGCGGTGACGGCGAAGACGTGCGTCCGCCCGGTGGAATCGAGCGCGGCGGTCGGCGTGGCGGCGAGCCTGATGCCGGGCTCGCCGAACTCCCCGCCGGAATCCCAGCTTCCACCCGGGGTGGTCTGCCAGCGGTGGCTGAGCCGGGCGCCACCCGGGGTCAGGGAGAAGGCCTCCAGGCGGCCGTCGGCGTTGACGGCGAACGCCGGGGCGGCGGCGCTCCAGCCGAACAGGGGCAGCCAGTCTTCCCAGCCGCCGCTCGCCGCGGACTGACGCCGGCCGAAGGCTCCCACGCCCGACGGTCCGATCGCGGCGACGGTGAGCCGGCCGCTGCCGTCCCGGGCCACCCGCGGTGCGGCGCCCGCCGCGGTGCCGAAGCGGTGCCATGCGGCGGTCCAGGCACCGCCCGGGGTCTCCTGCCACCGGTGGAAGATCCCGGAGCCGCCGGGCGAGAGGGCGAACACCTCCAGGCGGCCGTCCGCGTTCGCCGCGACCACCGGGGGCGCGCCCGCGGCCCCGCCGAAGCCGGGCTCCCACGGGTCCCAGGCCGGGGATCCGGGTGACCGCTGCCGTCGCCGGGCGACGGAGGCGCCGCCGGGGCTCAGGGCGAACACCTCCAGGCGGCCGTCGGCGTTACGGGCGACGGCAGGGGCGGCGCCGGCCGGGCCGCCGAACTCCTCCCAGTCGTACCAGCCTCCGTCCGGCTGCTGCACCCGGTGGTGCAGGTTGGCTCCCCCCGGGGCGAGCGAGAACACCTCGAGCCTGCCGCCGGCGCCCTGGCCGAGGGTGGGAACGGCCCCGGCCGGCCCTCCGAAGGGCTCCCACTCCGACCAGGCGTCGGTGTCCGGGGCGAGCTGGACGCGCCGCAGCATCGAGCGGTCGGAGGCGTCGAGCGCGAACACCGTGAGGCGCCCGCCGACGTCGAGGCCGGCCACCGGATTGTCCGCGCTCTGCCACGGCGGCGGCGTGTCCCGCCACTCCAGGGGCGCCACGTGCAGCCCGTACCGGAACCAGCCCGCAGCGCTGGCGTACCACGTGTCCCCGTCCGCGAACACCTCGACCGCGTGGCCGGCCACATGGCCCGCGTACCCGGCGAGGTCGAAGCGGTACGGGTCCCGGGACGCCAGCACGTCCGTACCCTCGTAGCCGCCCCTCGGTCCCGTGAACAGGTAGTACCAGCCGTCCCGTTCGACGACGTACGGCGACTCGGTGACCGAGACGGTCGTGTCCGTGGTCGCGTCGGTGAACGCGACGCCCGGCTCGCTCCAGTGCAGCAGATCCGCGGACCGGCGGAAGGCCACGACATGGTGGCCGCCCGCGCTGGAGAGCTCCGTGTAGTACATGACCCATTCGTCGCCGACCCGCAGCACCATGGGGTCGCGCGCCGCGAGCCCGCGGAAGAGCGGGCCGGACGGCTCGCGCGTCCAGGTGAAAAGGTCGGGCGAGGTGGCGAGGCTGATCGCGGCGCCGCCCGCGCCGCCCGCGGCGTAGAACATCCAGAACCTGCCGGCCGCCGCGACGACGTGGGGCGCCCACAGGTGTTCCTCGCCGAAGTACGAGGGGTCGACGGTGAGCGCGTCGGCGTGGGTGGTCCACGGCCCGTTCGGGCTCGGCGCGGAGGCATGGACGAAGGACGTCTCCCCCGTGCTGTCCGGGGATTCGCCGCGCGGAGCGCTGTCCCCGACGATGCTGAACAGGTGCCAGCGGCCCTGGGCCTTGATCAGGGTGTGGTCGTTGAGGTAGCGCGGGCCCGCGGGGGTGGACGGATCGTAGACGTACGCGAAGGGGCCGGCGCCGACCCACCGGGCGGGCGGTTGGGCGTCGGCGGCGTGGGCGGCGCCGGCCGAGGCTGCGGCCGCGGCCGCGGTCCGGCCGGTGTCCAGGAACGGGAGCGCGCCCGCCCCGGCGGCGCCCCGCAGGAGGGTGCGTCTACTGATCGCGGGCATGAGTCTCTCCAGGGAGGCCGCGTGGTCGGCCGTGCCCGGGCTGGGCGCGGCCGACCACGGGGCGCGTGTGGGGCGGTCGGAGACCGGTCAGCCCTGGGTGGGGCCGGCGGTGGTGTTGAGCCAGGTCCATTCGGACCAGGTGGAGAAGCCGGTCTGCCATGTGTGGAAGGTGCCGGTCTGGTTGGTGCCGAAGACTTCCATCCGACCGTCGGCGTTGGTGACCGCCGTGACCTCGGTGCCGCCGCCGCCGAAGGCGTCCCAGTCGCCGTACGCCCCGTTGACGGCGCGCTGCCAGGTGTGCATGGCCGTACTGCCGTTCATGGCGAAGACCTCGACCCGGCCGTCCGGTGTGCGCTCGCTGCTGAGTTGCGCGTCGGCGGGACCGCCCATCCCCTCCCAGTTCGACCAACTGGCCGCATCGGTCTGGTACTTGTGGAACACGCCGACCGGGCCGGAGGCGAACACCTCCAGTCGGCCGTCGGCATTGTGGTCGACGGTGAGGTCGTGGCCGCCGCCTCCGAAGGTCGCCCACGGAGACCAGCCGCCGTTGAGGGCCGTCTGGTAGGCGTGCTGGAAGGTGTCGGCGCCCAGGGCGAACACCTCCAGGCGGCCGTCGGGCGACTTCTCCATCTCCACCCGGCTGTCGGCCGGGCCGCCGCCGGTGGCCTCCCACTCCGACCACCCGCCATTGGGGGCGAGTTGGTACCGGTGGAAAAGGCCGACCGGACCTGAGGCGTAGACCTCGATGCGGCCGTCGGCGTTGACACCGGCCGCGGTGTCGTGGCCGCCACCGCCGAAGGTCTCCCAGTTCGACCAGCCGCCGGAGGGGGAGAGCTGCCAGCGGTGCTGGAAGGTGCTGCCCGACAGGGCGAACATCTCCAGACGCCCGTCGGCATTGGGCGCGATCGCCAGTTCGGCGTTGCCCGGCCCGCCCAGCGGTTCCCAGGCCGACCAGTTGCCGTTCACTTCCTGCTGCCAGGCGTGGTGCACCCCGTCGGCGCCGGCGGCAAACACCTCGAGCCGTCCGTCCGCCGACCGCGCCGACACCACGCGGCCCGACTCCGCGGGATGCACCGGCGGTTCGGGCCTCGGACCGCTGCCCGGGGTGCAGGGCAGGACGACGCCGCGCTCGGCCAGGTAGACCTCGGGGTCGATGCCGTAGGAGGTGGACCGGTCCCCCCAGATCCGCAGGTGGAGGTGGGAGCCGTCGACGTTGGTGCCCTCCGCGCCCATCAGGGCGATCTGCTGGCCTGCCACGACGTGGTCGCCCACGGAGACGTCGCGGCGGGACATGTGCCCGTACTCGGAGATCCGCCCGTCGGGGTGCAGCACGCGGATCCACTGGCCGTAGTCGCCGGTGTATCCGGAGATGGTTACTTCTCCATCGCCGACGGCGTAGATCGGCGTCCCGACGTCATTGGCGATGTCGACGCCGTTGTGGCCGCTGTGGAAGTGCTGGGACACCCAGCCGGTGGTCGGGCAGGCCGCGGTGAGCTCGGCGGGCCGGGCCTCGGCCGAACCCGTGGCGGCCAGCACCGACAGCGCCGAAAGGAGTACGGCAGTCGCCGCGAGGACACGGCTCAGGGGGCCGTTCACGCCTTGCGCAGCCGATCGATGATGCCATTGATGTCGTCCTGCAGCAGATCCCGGCGGACATAGTGACCGCCGCCCACCTCGTGCTGCTCATAGGGGATGCCCGCGCGGTCGAGGTTCCACTTGAACTCCCGCTGGGTGGCCAGCACCAGGGTCTCGTTGGCATAACCCTGGATGTCCTCGGGGCTGGTGCCGGCGACCAGGAAGACCCGCTTGTTCCGGTAGCTCTCGATGCGCTCGCACGGGTTGTCCGCGCTGACCCGGGCCTGGTCCCAGAAGGGCACGCCATAGACGCTGCCGCCGTTCAGTTCCACCGCGGCGGAGGAGGCGTTGGCCCAGTGGGTCACCAGGTCACCATTGCCCCCGCGCAGGTTGGCCGGGCCGGAGTGGGCGCTGACCGAGGCGAAGTGGCCCCAGTACTTGGCCGCGTACTTCAGGGCGCCGAAGCCGCCCATGGAGAACCCGGAGACGGCGCGGCCGTCGTACTCGGCGTAGGTGCGGAAGTTCGCGTCGATCCACGGGATCAGCTGCCCGATGTGGAAGTCCTCCCAGTTCCGGGCGCCGATGTTGGAGCTCACCGCGTTGGAGTACCAGCCGGCGCGCCCGCCGTCGGGCATCACGACGATGAGGTCCTTCCAGGCGGTCAGACCTCGGATGTCGTGGAACCGGTCGAAGGTGATGAAGTCCTCCAGGCCACCGTGGAGCAGGTAGAGGACGGGGTAGCGGCGCCCGCTGGTGTGGTAGCCGTCGGGGAGCAGCACGTTGACGGCCGGGGTCCAGCCGCCGATGGCGGAAGTCTGGAACCGGTAGTACCACATCCGGGGATCCTGCTCGCCGCGTTCCGTGATGTGCAGGCCGGGAATGTCACCGACGGCGGAAGCGGTCGACGCGGCGGCGAGGACTCCTGCGCCGCCCATGGCCATCGCGGCCGTGAGGCCTCCGGCGGTCTTCAGGATGTTCCTGCGGCTGGGGTGCTGCGCGCTCACTGTGTCCTCCTGGTCGGGAGCCTGACGATGCGTCCGGAAGGTAGCAGCGGTGCCCGGGCCGGGAGACCCCGGAAGATTCCGGACTGACAGGGGCGGGCGCGTCGGCTAGGCCGTCTCTTTCGGATCTTGCCGGTCGAGCCCGCGTCGTCCCGGCAAGATCCGGAAGAGACGGCCTAAGGGCTGTGGCGGGGGCATCGGGAACGGCCGGAGCCGACGCCGGCGTCATCGGGATTTCATCGCTCCTCCCTAGCGTGGCCGCGGTCAGACGAAGGCCCGGACCACAGGGGAAGGACGGCTCGATGGCGCGGAGGAGATTCAGAGCGAGGCTGCCGATGGTGGCCACGGCCGCGGTGGCGGCGGTGCTGAGCACGATGGCGGCCACCGGGGCGCCGGATCCGGGACAGGCGCCCGACAAGCCGACCATCCGTTACACCGAGTACGGAATCCCGCACATCATCGCTTCCGACTGGGCGGGACTGGGCACCGGCTACGGATACGCCGCGGCCAAGGACAACATCTGCACCTTGGCCGACACCTATCTGATGGTCAACGCCCAGCGGTCCCGCTATCTGGGGCCGGACGGCAAGACGAGTCCCGGCGAGCACCAGAACACCACCACCAATCTCAACAGCGACATCTACTTCCAACGGATGAACGACAACCGGGTGGTGGAGCGGCTGATCGACCTGCCCGCGCCGGGCGGGCCGGAGCCGGAGGTGAAGGAGGCCATTCGCGGCTACGTCCAGGGGTACAACCGGTACCTGGCCGAGACGGGCGTGGACCACATCACCGACCCGGCCTGCCGCGGCAAGGCGTGGGTGCGGCCGATCACGGAGCTGGACGTCTACCGGCACGCACACGCCGAGATCATCATGGGCACCGCGGACGTGCTGCTCGACGGCCAGGTGAACGCGGCTCCCCCGGGGGCTTCGGCCGCCGCCTCTGCCGCCGCTGCGCCGGCCTCCTCGGCTACGGAGACCGCGGCGAAGATCCGCGACGCGATGGCGGTCAACCGGCAGCAGAGCATGGGCAGCAACGCACTGGCGGTCGGCTCGCAGGGCGTGTCCGGGGGTACCAGCATGCTGCTCGCGAACCCGCACTTCCCCTGGCAAGGCAAGAACCGGATGTGGCAGAGCCAGCTGACGATCCCGGGCAGGATCAACGTCTCCGGCGCCAGCCTGCTCGGCTTCCCCGCGGTCAACATCGGGCACAACGACGATGTCGCCTGGAGCCACACCGTCGCCACGGTGGCCCCCTTCGGGCTCTTCGACGTACAGGTCGATGTGCTGAACCCGACCAACTACCTGGTCGACGGCGCCTGGGAGGCGATGACCTCACAGCAGGTCGGTGTCGACGTGCTGAACGCGGACGGCTCCATCGGCAGGGTCAACAGGACCTTGTGGGCGACCCGTTACGGCCCGATCACCAATCAGGTATTGACCGTCCCACTGCCGTGGGTGGTCAGCGCGCACGCGGTGCGCGATGCGAACATGGACAACTTGCGGGCGCTGAACACCTGGTTCCACCTCGACCAGGCCAAGGACGTCGACGAGGTGGTGAACACCCTGGAGACCACGCAGGGCGTCCCCTTCTTCAACACCGTCGCCTCCGACCGCAAGGGCAACGCCCTGTACGCGGACATCCAGGCCACCCCGAACATCACCGACGAGCACGCCCAGTCGTGCCTGACCCTGACCGGCCAGGCTCTGTTCAATCAGGTGCTGCGGCTGCCGAACGTGCCGCCGGTCTCCATCTTCGACGGCAAACGCAGCGCGTGCGACTGGCCCACCGATCCGAACGCGGTGGCCCCGGGGCTGCTGGACCCGCACAAGCAGCCGCGGCTGATCCGCAAGGACTTCGTCGGCAACGCCAATGACAGCGCCTGGCTGGCCAACCCCGAGCAACCACTGTCCTTCCCGCGAGTGATGGGCGACACGGCGGCGCCCCGGTCGCTGCGCACCCAGGAGTTGATCCTGACCGCGCAGAAGCGGATCAACGGCACCGACGGCCTGCCCGGCCGGGGGTTCACGCCGGAGAACATGCGGCAGCTGCTGTTCGCCGACAACAGCCGGGCCGCCGATCTGGCCCTCGACGCCACGGTGGCGATGTGCCGGGCCCAGCCCTTCGGTCTCATCCTGGTGGACGGCCAGCTGGTCAACGTGAGCGAGGCGTGCCCGATCCTGGCCGCCTGGAAGAGCCACGACTTCACGGCCGACAGCCGGGGTTCCTGGCTGTTCGAGAACTACTGGTACGCCCTGCTCGGCGGCCAGTCGGTGGAAAAGCTGCCGTGGCGGATCCCCTTCGACCCCAACGATCCGGTGCACACCCCCAATTCGCTGGACTCCGGGGGCTCCGCCGTCCGCGACGCGTTCGGCCGGACGGTCATCGCCTTCCGCAACGCGGGGATTCCGCTGAACGCGGCGTTGTCGGACGTACAGAAGATCACGCGCAACGGCGAGCAGATCCCGATCCACGGGGCGGTCCACGAGCTGGGCGTGCTGAACGTGGTCACCCCCGGCTCGGTCGACGGCAAGATGGACATCACCTTCGGCTCCAGCTTCGTCCAGCAGGTGCTGTTCACCGCCGACGGTCCGCCGCAGACCTCTTCCGTACTGACCTACTCCCAGTCGGCCAACCCGAATTCACCGCACTACGCCGACCAGACCAAGTTGTTCTCGGCCGGCCAGTGGGTGGCCGAGCGGTTCACCGAGGAGCAGATCGCGGCCTCGCCGGCATTGGAGGTCAAGGTCCTGAACTGAGACCGAAGGTCCTGAACCGGGACCGGTCTCCCGATCGGTCCCGCACCCGCGCAACGACAAGGCTCACGAGGGAGCACGCTGTGACGAGGACATCGAGTCGGTGGCGAATGGTGGTGGCCCTGATGGCCGCCGTAGTGGGAATGGCGCTGCCTGCCGGTTCGGCACAGGCCGCCGAAGGCACCGAACCGCCGAGGATGACGGACGGGTTCGGCCTGACCCAGGTCGACACGACGGTGGGCGGTCCCACCAACTTCTACATCACCGTGACCACACCTGAGGTCTCGGGCAAGCACCACATCAAGATCATCCTGCCGAGCGGTTACTACGACGACCCGGCCAGGCGCTACCCGGTGCTGTACTTCCTGCACGGTTCGCCCGACGACCCGATCCAGCAGAACTACCCGGCGCTGACCACCTCGAACGAGATGATCACCGTCATCCCGGACGGGGGTGCCCGGGGCTGGTACGCCAACTGGCTCAACCAGAGGACCGCGGCCGGTGCCCAGAACTGGGAGAACTTCCACCTCAAGCAGGTGATTCCGTTCATCGACGCGAACCTGCGGACCATCGCCGCCAAGAAGGCCAGGGCCGTCGCCGGTGTCTCCATGGGCGGGTTCGGGGCCCTGCACTACGCCCAGGTCCGCCCCGACCTGTTCGGCCAGACCGCGTCCCTGTCGGGTGACATCGACCTGTCGGTCCGGTCCATGGACCTGCGGATGGCCGTCGTCGCCTCCCTCGTCGGCTACTCCCCCGGCGTGGACAGTGACGCCGCGTTCGGCTCGCCCTACCCGGTGTTCAACGCCGACTGGAGGTTCAACGAGGTGGACCCGGCGGCGCACATGGACAAGCTCGCTGGAGTCGGGGTCTCCATCTACGTGGGCAACGGACGCGGAGACGCCACCGACCTGGAGTTCTGGGTGGAGAGCGCGTCCAAGCACGTCAAGGACAGCATGGACGCCCTGCGCATGCCCTACCACTACGTGGACTACGGCGACGGTGCCGGCTGGGGCACCAACTGCAACGGCGGCCACAACGCCTGGTGCTGGGAAGCGGACCTCCAGGACCTGATTCCCCGGCTGGAACGGTCCTTCGCCTCCTGACCGCGCGGCGCCGGGCCGCCCCGATCCGGTGGCGGCCCGGTCACCACGGAGGCGCGGTCACCACGGTGGCGCGGTCACCACGGAGACCCGGTCACCTCGGCGCCGCGGTGAGGCCGAGGCCCGCTTCGTCCCCGCGCAGGACCAACTGGCGCGTCCGCTGCAGCAGCCGGCCCGGAGGAACGCCGAGTTCGTCGGCCAGGCGACGGCGGGCCCGGTCGAACACGGTCAGCGCGTCGGCCCGTCGGCCGCTGAGGTACAGCGCCCGCATCAGCAGCGCGGCCACCGGCTCGTGCAGGGGGTGGGCCGCGGACAGGGCGAACAGTTCGGCGACCGCTTCGGAGTGCTGCCCCAGCCGCAGCTGCCACTCCAGCTTCCGCTGCGCGATGGTGATCCGGCGCTCGGTGAGCCGCAACCGCTCCAGCTCGGCGAGCGGCCCGGGCAGGCCGGCCAGGGGCTCCCCGCGGAACAGGTCCAGCGCCTGCGAACACAGGCGGACCGCCTCCGCCGGTTCTCCCGCCCGGTCGGCCGTCGCGATGTCGGTGACCAGCTCCTCCATGCGGGACACGTCCACGTCGACCAGGCCGGAGACCAGCCGGTAGCCGAACCGGTCGTGCTCGATCACCGCGTCGGGGCGGCCGTCCCCGGCGCGCAGGGTCCTGCGCAGCCGGTAGATGTACACCGGCACCACGTTCGTGACCGGCGAGTCCGTCCCCCATACTCCGTCCAGCAGTTCCTGCTGACCGACCGTGCGGCCCGCGCACAGCGCGAGCGCCGCCAGAACGGCTTGCTGGCGCAGGTGCCCCAGCTTCAGCGGCCGCCCGTCCTGCCATGCCTGCAGCGGTCCGAGCAGGGAAATCTGCATCGTCGGTCCGGCATCCCGGCGGGTGGGGGCCCGCGGCGCCGGGCTCGCAGCCTGCGTACGCGGGCCGCTGCCGGGGACGACCAGGCCGCTGTCGAAGGCGTGGACGATGGCGGCGGCCCGGTCGCGCAGCGCGAGTTTCACGAGGACCCGCGCGAGGTGTCCGGCGACGGCGTCCTCGGAAAGGGCGAGAGCGGCAGCTATCTCGTCGTCCCGCAGGCCGCAGCCGACCGCGTGGAGCACCTTGCGCTCCTGGTGCCCGAGCGCAGTGGCGATCGGTCGGCAGGTGGTGGCGGTCGTCGGCATCGCTGCTCCCCCGGGCTCCGGGCTGATCGGTTCGGTCGGTCGGTTCCGCAGGTCTGGCGGAAGCCGTCGACAAAGTAGGGGGGAGAGCACCGGGCGGGGCATCCGGAACGATCCGGAGTGACAGACGCGAAGCCCCCGGCATCCCTGCACCGCGCCGCCCCCGCGGCGTAGGACGGTCCGCCATCTGCCCTGCCAGTCAAGGGAGTTGCCGATTCCATCGGCATTTCATCGGTGCGCCCTACTGTCGGCCGCCGACGACGGGAGAGGTTCCGGTGACGACTTTAAGATCATGGTGCGGCAGAGTGCTCCTGCTGCTGATAGCCGGCGCGGCCGCCATCGCCGCGACCGCGCCCACTGCCGCGATGGCGGCCGTCTCATCCGACCGCGGCGGCCCGATCACCCGTAGCGAGGTGATCTGGCGGGCCCAGTACTGGATGGACCAGCATCCCCCGTACAACCAGCAGGGGTCCGCACCCGACGCCGGCGGCGATTTCCGCTACCGCACCGACTGTTCCGGTTACGTCTCCATGGCGTGGCATCTGAACGCGAGCCCGAATACCCAAGGGCTGCCCGGCTATTCGCACGAGATCGCGCGGGACGAGTTGCGCGCAGGGGACATTCTCAATTCTTTCTACGACCACACCCTGATCTTCCACAAGTGGGAGGACGATCACGGCGGGTTCTCCTACTACAGCTTCGGCGGAGGCTCCAGCGGCGTAGAGCCTCCGGGGCACTTCCGCACGAACATCAACAACGCCACGATCGACGGTCACCCCAACGGCGACTACAAGGCACTCCGGTACGACAACATCGTCGAGGAGTCCGCGACGCGGCCGCACCCGTACGCCCCGGGCCGGGTGACCTCGGGGCGGTCTGCGGACGGGCGGCTGGAGGCCTTCGCCGCCGGAGCGGACGGCGTGTACCACTCCTGGCAGACCGCGGTGAACGGCGCCTGGTCGCAGTGGCGGTTCGAAGGCGGACCCCGCAACGCACAGCTCTCCGTAGCAGCGAATGCCGACGGACGACTCGAGGTCTTCGCCCTCTCCGACGCCACCTTCGACCACATGTGGCAGACAGCGGTGAACGGCTCCTGGTCCACCTGGGCCAACTTCGGCGGCGGCGGATACCGACTCGCCACCGGCAACAACGCCGACGGCCGCATCGAAGTCTTCGCCTCCAACACCAACGGAGTCTTCCACCGCTGGCAGACCGCACCCAGCGGCAACTGGGCCAACTGGGAAGGCACCGGCGGCAGTCCGGCCACCTCACGCCTCACCCTCGAAACCGCACCCGACGGACGCCTCGAAGTCTTCGCCCTCTCCGACACCACCTTCCAGCACCTCTACCAGACCGGAGTCAACGGCGCCTGGTCCGCCTGGGAGAACTTCGGCGGCGGCGGACACGACCTCACCGTCAATCACAACACCGATGGACGGCTGGAGGTCTTCGCCTCCAACGCCAACGGCGTCTTCCACCGCTGGCAGACCAGCCTTTCCGCCTGGTCCGGCTGGGAGGGGATGAACGGCCCGGCGAACTCCGAGCTGACGTCGGACCGTTCGGCGGACGGCCGGGTCGAGGTGTTCGCGATCAACGGAAGCACCGCCGCCCACATCTGGCAGACCGATCCGAACGCCCCCTATTCGGCTTGGGAAAACTTCGGCGGTGGCGGCACCGAAATCACCGTCGGCCACAACGCCGACGGGCGCATCGAAGTCTTCGCCACGAGCAGCGCCGGCGTCTTCCACCGCTGGCAGACCGGGTTTTCCGCCTGGTCCGAATGGGGCTGGGTGGGCACTACCGCAGGGCCGGGAATTGCGTGAACTCCGCACATTTCACTTCACGACAGAAGGGCAGACAATGGCGATGAATGGTTTACGCCGCGTGTTCACCAGACTGGCCTTCGTGGCCGGGATCTGGGCGTTGGTCGTCGGGATGACCGCCTCGGTCGCTGCCGCCGCACACGCGCCCGTTCCGGTTCCGGTTCCGGGCAAGGACCGGTCCGGCGTCTCCCGGTATTTCAGCGGCCCGCAGGGCTTCGCCATTCCGACCGTGCCGTGTGATCCGGCCGGCCCGTCGGCCGCCGACGGCATCATGGCCGACCAGCTCAACCCGCAGTTGCACGCGAAGATGGCCGGCTACATGGACGCCTACAAGGTGTCCTGCGTGCGGATGGTCACGCAGGCGGTCAAGGACCGGGGCCTCAACCAGAGGGCCGCGGCCATCGCGATCGCCACGATCATCGTGGAGTCCAGCGTCAACAACTACGCCCAGGCCGTCGACTACACCAGCCTCGGGCTGTTCCAGCAGCAGGACTGGTGGGGTACCCGCGAGGAGCGACTGAACCCGGCCCACGCCACCAACGCCTTCTTCGACGAGGTGGAACGGATGTATCCGGGCGGCTCGTGGAACAACGAGGCGATCGGCGAGGTGTGCTGGCACGTCCAGCGACCGCGCGAGGACCTGCGCGGCCTCTACGCCGTCGAGGCGGATGACGCGGTGGTCATGGCCAACGCGCTGTGGTCCGGTACGAGTTCGGGCCCCAAGCACCCGTACGGCGCCGGTCGGGTGGTGTCCGGGCGGTCTGCGGACGGGCGGCTCGAGGCCTTCGCCGCCGGTGCCGACGGTGTGTACCACTCCTGGCAGACCGCGGTGAACGGCGCCTGGTCGCAGTGGCGGTTCGAAGGCGGACCCCGCAACGCGCAACTCTCCGTGGCCGCCAACGCCGACGGACGACTCGAGGTCTTCGCCCTCTCCGACAGCACCTTCGACCACATGTGGCAGACAGCGGTGAACGGCGCCTGGTCCACCTGGGCCAACTTCGGCGGCGGCGGATACCGACTCGCCACCGGCAACAACGCCGACGGCCGCATCGAAGTCTTCGCCTCCAACACCACCGGCGTCTTCCACCGCTGGCAGACCGCACCCAGCGGCAACTGGGCCAACTGGGAAGGCACCGGCGGCAGTCCGGCCACCTCACGCCTCGCCCTCGAAACCGCACCCGACGGACGCCTCGAAGTCTTCGCCCTCTCCGACACCACCTTCCAGCACCTCTACCAGACCGGAGTCAACGGCGCCTGGTCCGCCTGGGAGAACTTCGGCGGCGGCGGACACGACCTCACGGCCGGCTACAACCAGGACGGCAGGCTGGAGGTGTTCGCCTCCAACGCCACCGGTGTGTTCCACCGTTGGCAGACCAGCCCGACCTCGTGGTCGGAGTGGGCGGGTATGGGCGGGATCTCCAACGCCGAGCTGACCCTCTCGCGGTCGGCCGACGGCCGGGTCGAGGTCTTCGCGATCAATGCCACCGCCGCGAGCCACGCCTGGCAGACCCGCCCGAACGCGCCGTACTCGGAGTGGGATACCTTCGGCGGCGGCGGTACCGAGATCGCCACGGGCAACGACGCCGACGGGCGCATCGAAGTCTTCGCGACCAGCAGCGCCGGTATCTACCACAAGTGGCAAACCGGCTTTGCCACTTGGTCGGACTGGGCCTGGCTGAACAATTCCGGACCGGCGATCAACTAGCCGCTCCTACGGGGATCCGATCCGCGGACGGGAGCTCCGAAGGGCGCCCGCCGTCGTCCCGCCGACCGCACCCGCGGCAGGCGCCGGACGGAGGCGGGCGTTCGGCGCTCCTCCACGGCCTCACACGTCGGTGCTCCGGGCGTCCTTGTCGTGGGGCGATAACACGCCAGAGACTTGCTCACCTACGGTAGTTGCAGACCAAACCAGCACAGTAGTCAGCACCGCCTACCCAGAAGAGCTCTGACTCTGCGATTCCGACAGGGCTTCACGACCCTATTCCGGAGGGGATGAGAGGCAAGGGTCAGGTCATGTGGTGCCTGGAAGTGGTGTACATGGTCTCCCCCGCAGCCGCCCCGAAGGCCCCGTCAGGCATCAGACGGATCGTCGCCGCCAGAGAACTTGATCTTGGCCTGCTGAGTGCCTGACGCTGTCGGGGATCTTGGCGATGACGGTCGGCCATGCCCTCGACATCTCAATCTCCAAGATCCCCGACCTCGTCACCCGCGATCAGCTCTGCGTCTCCTCGCGGCGTCCCATAGCGGCCGCATCGGGTATGACGAGCAGCTTGCCGGTGGTACGCCGAGCCTCCAGATCGCTGTGGGCCTGGGCCGCCTCGGACAATGCGTAGCGGCCCGTTACGGTGACCTCAAGCGCCTTGGAGCGCACCCACTCGAACACATCGGCGGCCCGTCGGAGCAGTTCGGACCGATCGGCGATGAAGTCCCCGAGGCTGGGCCGGATCAGGGTCAGCGAACCGCCGTGGGCGAGCCGAATCGGATCAAACGGCGGCACGGCACCACTTGCCGCGCCGAAGAGCACGAGATGGCCGCGGGTTCGCAGGCTGGCGAGGCTCGCATCGAAGGTGTGCGCGCCGACACCGTCGAAGACAACCGGCAGTCCCTGACCGCCGTTGAGCCGCCTCACCTCGGCTGCGAGATCGTCGACTGCGGAGGAAAGGATCACCTCAGCGGCCCCGGCACGCTTCGCCAGCTCGGCCTTCGCCGTGGTCGACGTCGTGCCGATCACCCTGCCGCCGAGATGGGTGATGAGCTGGGTCAAAAGCAGCCCCATGCCACCAGCAGCCGCATGCACGAGCACCGTGTCGCCCCCCTGAACCGGGTAGGCGTCCTTGATGAGATAGTGCGCGGTCATGCCTTGGAGGAGCACGGCGGCGGCTGTCTCGAAGCCGATGTCGTCGGGCAGCGGCACCAGCCGGGAGGAGTCCACGACGGCCCGCTCGGCATACGTGCCGGGAATCTCCACCCAACCGACCCGGTCCCCGACTGCGACGTCAGCGACGCCGGGTCCAACTTCGACGACCGTGCCGGCGCCCTCAGCGCCCGGGGTGAAGGGCAGCGGAAGGCTGTACCGGCCTTCGCGGTGGTAGACGTCGAGGAAGTTGACCCCGGATGCGGCGACCTCCACGACCGCCTCGCCCGGACCCGGCCGCGGCTGGTCCACATTGACCTCCTGCAGCACCTCGGGACCGCCCACTTCGTACACCTGAATCGCTCGCATGACCCTCCAATAACGGCTCGTCCCCCACCAACCCCGTTGATGGCTCGTCCCCCACCAACCCCGTTGATGGCGATCCGATTCCCGGCAAGCATTCCAGCCCGCCGCTTCCGCACCGCCGTAGGTCCGCTCCGCCGCCCACGCCGCCTCCTCCCGCGTCGGCGCGAAGAACAGATGCAGCTCATGCGCACTGACCAGCCGCTTGAACCGCGGATACGCAGTCCGCCCGATCGAAGGCATCCCGTACCGGTGGCGCCAGGGTCTGCCTTCAATCGGTCGACCACCTCGTCGGCCTCGGTTCCGGCGGTGCTTCCCTGCGGCAGACACTCCCACTACCGCGTTCGCCGGGAGGTCGCTCAGATACTTGGACACCCACTCCGCCGCGAAGACGAGCTCGTCCCAGTTGGGGCCGCCGCGCCCGTGGCGTGTGGTGTGGCCCTCGGATTCGGCAGGCCGTACCTCACCGGGCTGCTGACCACCGGTAGCGAGTATGGGAAGGGATCCGCGTCGACGGCATTACTCCGTCTCGTCCGCCGAGCGGTCGGACAAGGCCGCGCGGCCGGCTTCGAGGCGGGCGACGGGGACCCGGAACGGTGAGCAGGAGACGTAGTCAAGGCCTGCGTTGTGGAAAAAGTGCACGGAGGCCGGGTCTCCCCCGTGTTCCCCGCAGACGCCGATCTTGAGGTCGGGCCGAGCGGCGCGGCCTTCGCGGACCGCGATCTCCACCAGGCGTCCGACGCCTTCCCGGTCGATCGTCTCGAACGGGGAGGTCGGAAAGATGCCCTTGTCGAGGTAGGCGGAGAAGAACGCCGCTTCGACGTCGTCGCGGGAGAAACCCCAAGTGGTCTGTGTCAGGTCGTTCGTTCCGAAGGAGAAGAACTCCGCCTCCGTGGCGATACGGCCGGCCGTCAGGGCAGCCCTGGGCAGTTCGATCATGGTTCCGACCGGGCACTCCACCGTCACGCCCGTCTCCTGTGCCACCGTGGACAGCACCGCCGCCACCTCCTCCTTCACCAGGTGGAGCTCCTCGACCGCCCCGACGAGCGGGACCATGATCTCGGCTCGGGGATCGCCACCCGCCCGCTTGCGCGCCACGACGGCCTCGGCGATCGCACGCACCTGCATGGCGACCAGTCCCGGTACCACCAGGCCCAGCCGGACCCCTCGCAGGCCGAGCATGGGGTTCTCCTCATGCGTACGCGTGACGGCGGCCAGCAGCTCCCGGTCACGCGGAGTGGCCGCCCGGCCGAGCGCTTCATCCCGGGCCAGGCGTACGGCCAGCTCCGTGCGGTCCGGCAGGAACTCGTGCAGGGGCGGGTCGAGCAGCCGGATGGTGACCGGCAGGCCGTCCATGGCGGCGAGGATGCCGGTGAAGTCTTCGCGCTGCAAGGGCAGGAGTACGGCGAGCGCCGCGTCCCGTTCCGCGTCGGTGCGGGCCAGGATCATGTCCTCCACCAGCGGACGACGGTCGCCGAGGAACATGTGCTCGGTGCGGCAGAGGCCGATGCCCTGCGCGCCGAAACGGCGGGCGCGGGCCGCGTCCTGCGGAGTATCGGCGTTCGCCCGCACTTCCAGCCGCCGGATGCCGTCGGCGTGCTCCATGAGCCGGTGAACTTCGGCGCAGGCTTGCTGTCCGGTGTCGTCCGACAGCTCTCCACCCTCGTCGAAGTAGCGCACGACCTCGGACTCGACCAGTGGTACGGCGCCCAGACGGACCGTGCCGTCGAAGCCGTCCACGGAGATCATCTCGCCTTCCGACACGGTTACTTCACCGGCGACGAACCGGCGCGCGTGCGGATCCACGGACAGTGCGTCGGCGCCGCAGACGCAGACCTTCCCCATGCCTCGTGCGACGACCGCCGCGTGGCTGGTCTTGCCGCCCCGGCTGGTGAGCACCGCCTGGGCGGCGAGCATGCCCGGCAGGTCATCGGGGGTGGTCTCCTGTCGTACCAGTACGACCTTCTCGCCGGCGGCAGCCCTTCGGACCGCTTCCGGGGAGTCGAACACCACGGCGCCCACTGCGGCTCCGGGCGACGCGGGTACGCCCCGTGCGATGACGGGAGTCGCGGTGTCGGTGTCGAACCTGGGGAACATCAGGCGGGCCAGTTTGGCGCCGTCGACACGACCCAGCGCTTCGTCCGCGGAGATGAGGCCCTCGTCGGCCAGTTGTGAGGCGATGCTGAAGGCGGCCTGAGCGGTGCGCTTGCCGATCCGGGTCTGGAGCATCCACAGCGTGCCGTGTTCGATGGTGAACTCGATGTCGCACAGGTCCCTGTAGTGGCTTTCCAGCTGTTCCATGTGTGCGCGCAGCTGATGGAACGAGGTCGGGTCGAGGGTGGCCAGCTCGTGCAGCGGCACGGTGTTGCGGACGCCCGAGACGACGTCCTCGCCCTGTGCGTTGGGGAGATAGTCGCCGTAGAGGCCGCGGCGGCCGGTGGCCGGGTCGCGGGTGAAGGCGACGCCGCTGCCGGAGTCCGTACCGAGGTTCCCGAACACCATCCGCTGGACGGTGACCGCCGTGCCGAGGTCATCCGCGATGTGTTCGCGCCTGCGGTAGAGGCGGGCGCGCTCGCCGTTCCACGAGGTGAAGACGGCGAGGACCGCCTCTCGTAGTTGTTCGCGCGGATCCTGCGGGAACGTGCGACCGGTCCGCTCGAGGACGAGGTCCTTGAAGGTCTCGACGATCCTGATGAGGTCGCAGGTGTCCAGCCGGGAGTCGTCCGTGACGTGATGCTGCTCCTTGACGCGCTGGAGCACACCCTCGAACAGTGCGCCGTCGACTCCCATGACGACACTTCCGAACATCTGCACGAGTCGACGGTAGGAGTCCCAGGCGAAGCGCTCCCGCTCGGGCGTCTTGCCCAGTCCCAGGACCGAGAGGTCGTTCAGGCCGATGTCGAGGATGGTCTCCATCATCCCCGGCATGGAGAACCGCGCTCCCGAGCGGACCGACAGCAGCAGCGGGTCGTCGACCTGTCCCAGCCTCTTGCCGGTGGCCCGCTCCAGCGCCGCCAGGTGTTCGCCGATCTGGCGGTCGAGGACCTCGGGCGGCTCGCCGGTGGCCAGGAAGGCGCGGCAGGCCTCGGTGGTGATGGTGAAGCCGGGCGGAACGGGCAGTCCCATGCGCGCCATCTCCGCCAGGTTGGCGCCCTTGCCGCCGAGCAGGTCGGCCATGTCACGGCTGCCCTCGGCGAAGTCGTACACGTAGGAACCCCTGGAACCCATGACTGCCACCAGCCTCCTCGGCGGAATCCTGCTCTCACTCCCACACTGGCTGACCGGCGCCACGCTCCAGAGGGGCCGGACGGCCCTTCCTGGGGACACCCGGCCCCACGCCGCAGATCCAGCGGGCGCGCGGTTCCACCTGCCGGCCCCGGAGCCGGGCGACAGCGCCGCCGGTGAGGCCGGTACCGGCCGGTAGATCCGATCAGGCCTGCTCGGTCCCGGCCTCCCTGCTCCAGGCCCGGTAGGCCTCCAGGGCCGTGGGCAGGGTCGGGTAGATGTGGCTCGCGCCCACCGAGGCGGTGAGCCCGTACGCGTCCAGGTCCTCGCGGAGCTCCTGTTTGACCCGGGCCAGAGCGAAGACGATTCCGCGGTGCTCCAGCTCTTGGCGGAGTGCGTCCACGGCGTCCAGGGCGGTGATGTCCACCTCGACGTTCGCCTCGGTGTTCAGGACGAACCATCGGACCGGAGGCTTCTGCTCGTCGACGGCGGCCAGGGCCCGGCGGCGGAAGTCCTCCGCGTTGGCGAAGAACAGCGGTGAGTCGTAGCGGTAGATCAGCAGCCCCGGAACGGTCGTCGCCGTCGGGTAGTCGTCCACGTCGTGCATGCCGGCGAGCCCGGGGACCATCCCCTCCACGGCATCGTGCGGACGCGCCACGCGGGCCAGCAGTTCCACGACGGACAGCGCCACGGCGACGAGGACGCCGTACAGGATGCCGAGGGCCAGCACGCCCAGGAGACATCCCAGGGCCAGCAGCAGTTCGCGCCGCCGGAAGGCCGCGAGGCGTCGGAACTCACTCACTTCGACCAGCCGGACAGCGGCATAGACGACGATGGCGCCGAGGACGGCGCTCGGCGTGTGGGCCAGGAGGGGGCCCAGGAAAAGCAGGACCAGCAGCACCGCGAGCGCGGCGAACAGGGAGTAGGCCTGGCTCCTGGCCTTCGAGGACTGGGCCAGGGCGGTCCGGCTGGCGCTGCTGCTGACGGGGAATCCGTGCAGGACCCCCGCTCCCAGGTTCGCCGCCCCCAGAGCGAGGAGCTCTCGATTAGGGGCCAGCGATTGCGGATCGCGGTTGGTGAAGGCTCGGGCGGTCAGGATCACGTCCGAGTATCCGACGAGGACGACGCCCAGCGCGGGGACCATCAGCCGGGGCAGGTCGCCGAGCGGTGGAAGCTCGGGCATCGGCAACCCGGAGGGTACGGCTCCGATCACGGGGATCCCGTACCTGTGGTCGAGTCCGAACGCCGCCACTACGACAGTGCCGAGGACCAGGGCGATCAGCGGACGCGGAAGGAAGCGCCAGTAGCTCGGCAGGGCGAAGAGCACGGCAAGGACGGCCACGGCCAGCCAGACGGTCGGCCAGTGGATGTGCGCGAGGTTCCGGAGGAAGGAGTACAGCTTCGGAAGGAAGCCCGCGCCTGTCGTGCGCACTCCGGTGAGCCTGGGCAGCTGGTCGACGACCATGACCAGGGCTACCCCGGCCAGGTAGCCGACGAGTACGGGCCTCGAGAGCAGATCCGCGAGGAAGCCCAGCCGCACGGCCCAGGCCGCCAGGAACAGGAGGCCGACGACCACAGCGAGGGCCGCCGCGAGCACGGCGTACCGGCCCGGGTCTCCGCCGGCGAGCGGTCCCACGGCGACGGCGGTCATCAGCGCGGTGGTCGACTCGGGTCCGACCGACAACAGCCGCGAGGAACCGATCAGGGCATAGAGCACGACGGCGGGCAGCACGGCCCAGAGTCCCGCGACCGGCGGGAGCCCGGCCACGGCGGCGTAGGCCATGACCTGCGGCACGAGATAGGCGGCGACGGTGACTCCGGCCAGCGCGTCTCGCCCGATCCAGGACCGGTCGTACCCCCGGAGGCCAGGCGGCCGTAGGGACAATCCTCCATGCACGGACATCGGTCTCCTCACTGAAGGTGCTCCCCGCAGTGTGCGTCGGCCACCCTCCGCACTTCAGCCGTTCCCGAGGGTGGCCGCATGGTCGGGTACGGCGGTCTGAAGCTCCTTGGGCGGGCGCTCATAGCCCGTGGAAGCGGGTCGGGGCGGCAGGGTCAGTGACGGCGGGGCCACGTCCTTGTAGGGGACCGAGGCGAGCAGGTGAGCGATCATGTTGAGCCTGGCGCTGCGCTTGTCGTCGCTCTCGACGACGTACCACGGGGCGTCGGCGGTGTCCGTGTGGACGAGCATCTCGTCCTTGGCCCGCGAATACGCCTCCCAGCGGGTGAGGGACTCCAGATCCATCGGAGAGAGCTTCCACCGCCGCAACGGGTCCTGCGCCCGGCGGCGGAAACGCTCCTCCTGGACCGCGTCGCTCACGGAGAACCAGTACTTGCGGAGCAGGATCCCGTCCTCGACCAGCATGCGCTCGAAGACCGGGCACTGCCGCAGGAAGCGCTGGTGCTCTGCCGGCGCGCAGAAGCCCATGACGTGTTCCACGCCGGCACGGTTGTACCAACTGCGGTCGAACAGGACGATCTCACCGGCTGCGGGCAGATGTTCGACGTACCGCTGGAAGTACCACTGTGTGCGCTCGCGCTCCGTGGGAGTGGGCAGGGCCGCGATGCGTGCGACGCGTGGGTTGAGGTGTTCGGCGACGCGCTTGATCGTGCCTCCCTTGCCCGCCGCGTCACGGCCCTCGAAGACGACGACGAGGCGGGCGCCTTCCGCCCGCGCCCACTCCTGAAGCTTGACCAATTCCGTCTGGAGCCGTAACAGCTCGCTCTCGTACGCCGCCTTCTTGAGACCCATGGCCGTCCCCTCTCGTCGTCGGCCTGTGCTGCGGTCAAGTCAGTCACGGCCGGCATCGGCGCGCAACGATGTCCCTCCGTGGCTGTCCGTGTCGATACGCTGACACCAGGCGGGGCAGGTAGACGGAGGAGAAGCGCGTGAGTGTGGGGGATCCGTTGACTCAGGTGCCGCGGATGAGGCTGGACGAGCTGCTCGACGAGCTCCAGGCGCGCATCGACGCGGTGCGCGGCACCCGCGACCGGGTGCACAGCCTCCTGGAGGCCGTCGTGTCGGTCGGGCGGGAGCTGGATCTCGCCCAGGTGCTCCGGCGGATCGTGGAGGCGGCCGCACTTCTCGTCGACGCCGATTACGGCGCGCTGGGTGTCATCGGCCCCGACGGACGGACGCTCTCACAGTTCCTGACCGTGGGACTCACCGAGAAGGAGATCTCCGAGATCGGCCCCCTGCCAGCCGGCCACGGCCTGCTCGGCGAGGTCATCCACCACCCGGAGCCCTTGCGCCTCACCGAGCTCGGTGCGCACTCCTCGTCCTACGGCTTTCCGGCCCACCACCCGCCCATGCGGACCTTCCTCGGCGTCCCGATCCGGGTCCGCGACGAGGTCTTCGGCAACCTGTACCTCACCGACAAGCGCGGGGGGATCGACTTCGACACCGAGGACGAGACGGTGATCTCCACCCTCTCCGTGGCGGCGGGCGTGGCGATCGACAACGCGCGGCTCTACGAGGGCTCGCAGCGCCAGCAGCGGTGGCTCAGGGCGAATGCGGAGATCACCGGAAGCCTGCTGTCCGGCAGTCCGCGCCCGGCGGTGTTGGAGCTCATCGCCCGCCGTGCGCAGGAGATCACCGCGGCGCGGCTCGCGGACATCTCCATGCCGGTGGCCGGAGCCGAGGGGCTGGTCGTCGAGTTCGCGGTCGGCGCGGACAGCGAAGCACGGCAGGGACTCGTCGTCCCCTTCGCCGGAACGCTCTCGGGGGCCGCGCACCAGACTGGCCAGCCCGTCGCGTCCCTGCACGCCTCCGACGATGACCGGTATCCCGCCGATGTCCAGGTACAGGCCGGGCTGGGCCCTGCTGTGGCGGTGCCGCTCGGAACCACCGCGGGAGAGAGCAGGGGCGTCCTGCTGCTCGCGCGCCCGGTGGGCGATCCGGCGTTCGGCGACGGGGAACTGGAGCCGCTCGTCGCCTTCGCCGGTCAGGCGGCACTGGCCCTGGAGCTGGCGGAGCGGCGGCGGGACGCCGAGCAGATCGCCCTGCTGGAGGAGCGCGACCGGATCGCCCGCGACCTGCACGATCTCGCCATCCAGCGGCTTTTCGCCACCGGCATGACCCTGCAGAGCGTCGCTCGCCTCGTCGAACACGAGGAGGCCGCGGAGCGGGTCAGCCGTGCGGTCGACGATCTGGACGAGACCATCAAGATCATCCGATCGACGATCTTCGGGCTGCGCACGAAGGATCGCGAGAGCGGCCCCGGGCTGCGGGCTCGCGCCGCCCGAGCCGTCGGCGACGCGGCCACCGCCCTCGGCCATCCGCCGCGTCTGAGCATGGAGGGCCTGCTCGACACGGACGTGCCGCCACAGATCGCCGACCACGTCATGGCTGTGCTCGGAGAGCTCCTGAGCAATGCGGCCCGCCACTCGCAGGCGACCCGGGTCGGCGTGACCCTCAAGGCCGGACCGGGGGAGATCATGCTGACCGTCTCGGACAACGGCAGGGGGATTCCGGCCCAGGGGCGCAGGAGCGGCCTGCTCAACCTCGCCGAACGGGCCGAGGGACTGGGCGGAACCTTCTCCATCGACACCCCCGACGAGGGAGGCAGCAGGCTCGTCTGGCGGGCACCGCTGCCCACCGGGAGCTGACGCCACGGTCACGACGGGCCCCGGGCGGCCGAGACGGGTGGCGTCCTGTCCGTCTCCAGCCGGAATCCGGTGACGATATCGGGACGGATCCGGAGAGCGCCGGCCATGGGGTGATCCACCCACGGACGCAGTAGTACCGCGTAGCGGTCGACCTCGTCGGCATCGGCTACCGGGCTCGCGTAACCCGTGATGACCACGCTCCACCCGAGATGGGTGTCAGGGTCGATCGCATCCGTTTCGTAGGCGACCACCACACCGGGAACATCGGCGGGCGCCACCAGAGAGGCGAGCGCGCCGTCGTCGTGGATCCGTACGATGATCTCCCCGTCCTCGACGAGGTGGTTGACCGGACGGACGGCGGGCAATGCGTGCTGCGTGAAGACGATGCGCCCCAGGGACACCGTCGCCACCAGACGCAGGGCCTCGTCCCTGTCCAGCTCCCGCATGCGCCGGGCAGTGGTCGCATCGCGCACTTGACCGTCGGCCTGCAGTGTGCCGTTCTGGTCCATGATGCGCACCTTCGTCCCGTTGCCATCGGTTTTCGCCGCTTCCGAGCCACCAGCCTCCATCGCGATCAACACGACGGCCAGGGCCGAATGGTCCCGACCGGGCACCGGTCTCGGACGCCGTCGCGATTACGTCGCCACGAGCTGCAGCCTCCGGTCGACTCCCAGTACCCGCATGGACTTGACCAGGAGGGGCGGCACGTCACAGAGGACGAGCCGTGTGCCCCCTGCTACGCAGGACCGGTGGAACCGGAGGAAGAGCTCGATGCCCGAGCTGTCGCAGAAGGAGATTCCGGACAGGTCCAGGACCACGTTCTGGTGACCCGCCCCGGCGAGTTCGGTGAGGCGCGGCTCCACCCGTCCTGCCGTGTGGACATCAAGCTCTCCGGCCAGGGCGACTCGCAGTCCCCGGTCGTCGTGGGCCACGGCCTTCAGGTCGATCAAGGCGGTCGTCATGGAGCCCTCCGCGCTGTATGCGGCTCAGGCGAGCCGCGTCGTTCCCCGTGCGGCATCAGTTCACGCGATACCGAGGGCACCGGGGAAGGTCCGGCCGGCCCCTCGGCAGGGCCGAAGGTCCCACTTCAGAGCACGGACCTGGCGCCTGTCGTGCGGAGCGCCTGGGAAATGAGGGCCGATCGGCCCTGTCCGTTGGACCCGTCCAGGAGGCAGGCTGCTGGAGTTCGTGCGCCCAGGACGAACCCGGCGAAGGAGTTGTCCATGACCGACAGCGGTGCCCTCACTCCCACGAAGACGCCGATCACGGTCTTCCTCCTCGACGATCACGAAGTCGTGCGCCGCGGGGTGCACGATCTGCTGGACGCGGAGCCCGACGTGACCGTGATCGGTGAGGCGGGCACGGCGGAGCAGGCGCTGATCCGGATTCCCGCGCTGCGCCCCCAGGTTGCGGTGCTGGACGTCCGGCTCCAAGACGGCGACGGGGTGAGCGTGTGCCGTGAGCTGCGCTCGCGCATGCCCGAACTCGCCTGCCTGATGCTCACGTCGTTCGACGACGAGGAAGCCCTGTTGGACGCCGTGATGGCGGGAGCCTCCGGATACGTGCTGAAGCAGATCACCGGCACCGACCTGGTCACGGCCGTACGCACCGTCGCGGCCGGCCAGTCCATGCTGGACCCGGGCGCCACCACTCGACTGATGGCCCGGATGCGCGGCGACGTCCCCAAGGAGGAGCAGGTCCCGGGCCTCCCCGGCTTCACCGACCGGGAGAAGGAGATCCTGGTCATGGTCAGCGAGGGACTCACCAACCGGGAGATCGGCAAGCGGATGTACCTCGCGGAGAAGACGGTGAAGAACATCATCTCGCGGCTGTTCACCAAGCTCGGTGTGGAGCGTCGCGTCCAGGCTGCGGTGATCGCCAGCCACACACTGATCCCGCCCAGCCAGCACCCGGTCCCGGCTGCCGAATAGCCGACGGAGGGAGGGCCGGGCACCCCGAACGGCGTGCCCGGCCCTCCCTGGTTCACCATCGACTCAGGGGTGCGGGACCACGGCGACGGGGCAGGCGGAGTGATGCAGGACGGCGTGGGCCACGGAGCCGACGTGCATCCCCACGGAGGACTCCCGGACCCTGCGGCCTACGACGAGGAGCTGCGCGTCCGACGATGCGGTCAGCAGGACATGGCCGGCGCTGCCCTGCTCCACGTGCTCGACGACGTCGACCTCGGGGTACCTCAGCCGCAACGGCTCCAGCGCCTGTTCCAGCGCGGCCTTCTCGTAGGGCTCCAGACCGCCGAGCTGGTCGGCGATCCACATCGATCCGGGGCTGTAGCCGTAGACCGGGGGCAGGCTCCACGCACGTACGGCGCGGAGCGGGACCTTGCGCGCGGCGGCCGCCTCGAAGGCGATGCGCAACACCTCGGCGGACTCCTCCACCCCGCCCTGCTGACCGACGACGACCTCGCCCAGCTCCGGCAGGGCCACCGGCCTGCCGTGCGCCGAGCGCACCGAGACCACGGGGCACTCTGCCGCGGCGATCAACTGCTGCCCGTAGGAACCCAGTAGGAATCCCACCAGGGCACTGTGTCCGCGGGTGCCGAGAACCAGCATCTCGGCACCCTTGGAAGCCTGCAGCAGAGCCGGCACCGGCATGTCGGAGAAGAACTCCACGGTGAGAGCGAGTCCCGGGTAGCGGTGGATGAGCTCTCCCTCGGCTTCCCTCAGGATGTCGTCGGCCCGCTGGGCCTCGGCGTCCCGGTCCTGGACGAGCGGGTGCGCGAGCGGCTGCCACAGCCAGGCGTGGACAACGTGCAGGGGCAGGTCGCGCCGTACTGCTTCGCGAGCGGCCCAGTCGGCCGCGGCCCGACTTTCCGGGGATCCGTCCACTCCGACGACGAGGGTGCGCTTCACGGGTCTGTCCTCCGTACTGATGCCAGGGCATCGGGGTCGGCCGGCGGGGGAAGCGGCACCGGCCGGGGGCGCCGGCGCCGCTGGACCCACCTTCGCCGCGAGGGGACTTGCCACACAGGGGCCGACAGTCCCTCCCCTAGGGCCGGTCCTCCCCTCGCGACGGGGACGGGGCGAGCGCAGAGTGTCGGCATCGGCTCAGTCGACGAACGTTCCGGACCGCCGCACGGAGGAGCGGACATGACCGCGTACCCCGTCTCGGAGCTCGACGCCCACTGGCGCGCCGCCAACTACCTTGCAGTCGGCCAGATCTACCTCATGGACAACCCGCTCCTGACCGAACCCCTGCGCCCGGAGCACATCAAGCCCCGGCCGCTCGGGCACTGGGGCACCTCCCCCGGCCTCAATCTCGTACACACCCACCTGAACCACGTGGTCAAGGAGCGATCCCTCGACGCCCTGCTGCGCGGCTACGGCCACGACCCGCTGTACGTCACGGGCAGCGACCCCGCCCTCGTCCACCAGGCGCAGTTGGAGGACTGGCTGCGCTCGTCCCGGCCGGAAGAACTCTTCGACACCGACGGATGCCCCACCGCACAGGTCCTCGCCCGTGTCCCCGAGGGTGAACGCCGCCTGGGCGCCGTCCCGTACGCGAACGGCGGCCGGCTGCCCATCGGGGAGGCCCGCACGCACGTGGCTCGCGGCGCCGGAGTCTGGGACTGGCGGGAACCGACCACGGCTCCCGCGAGCCGGACGTCGTCCTCGCCTGCGCCGGCGACGTACCCACCATGGAGGTCCTGGCCGCCTCGGCCCTGCTCCGCGAGTACCTCCCCGCGCTGGCCGTCCGGGTCGTCAACGTCGTCGACATCGCCCGGCTGATGCCCCACGAGGAACACCCGGCGTACTGATCAGCGCGCATGTGCGATGCCGCCGTGATGGGAACACGTCCCCCTGCCTGCAGACGTGGACGTCCAGCCGTCGCCGCAGAGCGTGCCCGGGTATCCGGGTACGGGCACCGGCGTCGGCGCGGGAGAGAACAGCAGCGGAGGTAGCTGGCAGTTCCCGATGTCGTCGAGCCAATATCTCTGCGGGGATCCACTGGGACACACCCCGTACGGCGTGCCGGACGGAATAGCTCCAGCCGCCCGTACGAGCTCCCCCACCAGGAAGTCCATGGCCGTTGTCGGCGGGGAGGGCGAAGGTACGGCGGAGGTCGCTTCGAGCAAACCCTGCTTCACGTGGACAACGCTCACGCCGAGGCCGTCCCCGACGGTCGGCCTGGCGACCGGCACTCCCTTTTCCGCCCGCTTCCCGGGTTCCGCCCTGCCGAAGTAAGCCGTCCGCGTGGCAAACACGGCTCCGTCCGCTGTCGTGAACTCCAGCGTCACCTCGTACCAAGCAGCGCTGGTGGCGTGCGGGTTGAGAACGCTCACTTCGACGAGCGACATGCCCGTTTCAGGGTCGACGCATTTCAACGGGCCGAGCCAGACCTGGTTCAGCGGGCCGGTACCTGATGAGGGTGCGGCCGCGACTGCGCGTACCTGCGGGGGACAGCGGCTCTCGTCATCCGGCGGTACGGAGAGCCATGAGCAGCCCGTACCGAACAGGATGACCATCCCTGCCACCGCTGCGGTCTTCGCACTGCGCATGGTCTGCCCAACTGCTCGGAGGCGGCACGACCCGGCATTCCTACCAATCGTTCGCTCGATGTGTTGCGGAACCGGCCCCCGGTCCCACCTGAGGGGTACGGAGCAAGGCCGCCACCGCGTGGTCAACGTCCCGGACGGCACCCGTCTCTTCAACGAGGGCGGCCGGGCCGACCGGTTGTGGATCGTACGGAAGCGACGAAGCCCGTACGTGCGTGCGAGTTCGATTCCGCCACCGTGCTCGGGCTGATGGACGCCGACCCGGCTTTCGGCTCCGCCGTCGGCCAGTGGGTCGCGGAGGTGCTCGCGCACCGGCTGCACGCCGCCCGGATACGGCTGCTCGCCCTGTACGGCCCGCACGGCAGCGGCGCCCGCATCTGACCGGAACCGCCGTTCAGCCCAACGCCGGCACGAAGGAGCAGACCATGCCCGCGTCCCGGTACACCGTCAGCGACGTCATGAGCCAAACGGCCGTGGCCATCGGCCGCGAAGCCTCGTACAAAGAAATCGTCGAGTTGATGCACCAGTGGAAGGTCAGCGCCGTACCCGTCCTGGAGGGCGAGGGCCGCGTCGTCGGGGTGGTGTCCGAGGTCGACCTCCTGCCGAAGGAGGAGTTCCGGCGGGACGACCGCGCCTTCCGGAACAGCTGGAGGAGGCCTCCAAGGCCGGCGGCGTGCTGGCCGAAGAGCTGATGTCGAGCCCGGCCGAGACCCTCCGGGACCGGATCGACCACGAGCTGGGCTGGACGGCCGTCGTACCCAAGTCCGGAGAGGCCGTGCTGGTCCGCTGAATCCGTTATTTCTCTACGGCAGCGGGTTCGGCCGACCGAGCCCACTGGCCTCCACCGGCGACGGAGCCTTGAGGAGCCAAGTCCCGCCTCATCAGCAAGGCGTGCGCAACCACGAGGCCCAGCTGGTCGTCCTATCCGGGGCCGCCTCAGCAGGGCGGCCCCGGATTCCCCGACGGCTGTCACACCAACCAGCGGTTGCGGCGGACGAACGGCAGGGTCTGCCAGAGGGCGCCCAGGCCCCAGGTGCGCCCGGCGGCGACCGCGGCGAGCATCACCAACACGGCGGCGTACAGGACGTGATAGTCCACCAACGGATTCGTCGACATGCTGAGGTGACCGTCCGACAGGTGTCTGGCGGGGGGCCATTCGGCGGCCCACATGAGGGCCATCATCACCGTGCCCGCGGCGGCCGCGACCCGCAGGGCGACGCCGCTCGCCAGGGCGATGCCGATGCCGAGCAGTCCCAGCATGAAGGCCCAGTCGGCCCATGCGGTTCCTGCCCAGGCGTGGAACGTCTCCTCCAGGGGTCCGGCGGCGACGTGGCTCAGGAAGCCCTTGGTGGGAGACCCTCCGTCGATCCACCCCTTGCCCGCCTGGGTCGCGTATCCCCAGCCGAACGTCTTGTCCCCGAAGGCCCAGAGGAACGTGAAGGCGGTCAGCAGCCGGGTTCCGGCCGCGATGCGCGCGACGGCCACAGGCGCGGTGAGTTCATCGGCCGCGGTGCCGGATGCTGTGGCCGAGGCGGTCTTGCGCCAGCCGGCGAAGGACATCCCCGACTGACGGTGCTGATGCAGAGCCATGGCGTAGAAACCTCTTCTCTCACGGACAGGCCGTGTTGCCCGCCCAGGGCCAATGTCCCTTGGTGGAGAGCTCGGGCCACGGGGACGAACGGCCCACGCCCCGCGGCCAACAGTCCCTCGGTGCACGGGACGTAGCTCTCCCCGGCCGCCAACAGGGCAACACCCCGCGGCGGCCACACCCTCGTTCCGCTCCTGAGGCCCGCGGGGCCGGTCAGGCCAGAGGTACGGCACGACGAACGGCGTGTGAGTGGACGCGAGCCCCGGCCGGAGCACTCCGCAGGGACCAACGGACCTCGCCATCAGGCCCGTCGGCCCCTGCGGGCCACGCCGACACGGGAGTTGACTGACCGTAACGGCGGGGAACCACCCCGCCCGTCGAAGGGACGGCCATGACGGACGACGCGCAGATCTCCCGGGCGTATCTGGTCGGTGGCGGAATCGCCTCGCTGGCCGCGGCGGTCTTCCTCGTACGGGACGCGGGGATGTCCGGAGAGAACATCCGCATCCTGGAGGAGCTACCGACGGCGGGCGGCGCGCTCGACGGTGGCGGCGCCCCGGAGACGGGCTACGTCACCCGCGGCGGCCGGATGCTGGAGGACGAGGCCTACGTCTGCCTGTGGAACCTGTTGGAGACGATCCCCACGCTCGGCGACGACGCCGTGTCCGTCCTGCAGGAGACCGAGGAGTTCAACGCCCGCTGGCTCACACATGCCAACGCCCGGCTGATCGACGCCGACGGCCACATCCTGGACGCTTCCCAGCTGGGCTTCACCACCGCCGACCGGGTGGAGATGGCCCGGCTGCTCGCACTGCCCGAGTCCGTCATCGGGGCGCGCCGGATCGAGGACTTCTTCTCCCCGCATTTCTTCACCACCAACTTCTGGACGATGTGGCGCACCACCTTCGCCTTCCAGAACTGGCACAGCGCCACCGAGCTCAAGCGCTACTTCCTGCGCTTCCTCCAGGAACTCCCCCGTATCCACACCCTTGCCGGTGTCCGGCGCACACGGCTGAACCAGTACGACTCGATCGTGCGGCCGGTGCAGGCGTGGCTGGAGCGGCAGGGGGTCCGCATCGAGCGCGGAGTCCGGGTCACCGACGTGGAGTTCGATATCGGTGAGGGCGGCGAGCACCGGGCCGAGCGGATCTGTTTCGAGCGGGAGGGCGCTGCGGGCGTGTACGAACTCACCTCCCGGGACTACGCGTTCATCACCGTGGGATCGATGACCGCGGACGCCCGCTACGGGGGCGACGACACCGTCCCCGAGCTGGTCCGCGACAAGCGGGACGGCGCCTGGAACCTGTGGGAGACCCTGGCCCGCGAGGCCCCCGACTTCGGCCGGCCCGGTGCCTTCAACGGCAACGTGGACGAGGCGAAGTGGGAGTCGTTCACGCTGACGATGCGCAGCCCGGCCCTGCTCAAGCGGATCGAGGAGTTCTCCGGCAACGCCCCAGGCACCGGGGGGCTCATGACGTTCAAGGACTCCCGCTGGCTGATGTCGGTGGCCGTACCCCACCAGCCGCACTTCGACGGCCAGCCCGAAGGCGTCCACACCCTCTGGGGGTACGGGCTGTTCGTGGACGAGCCCGGCGAGATCACGGGCAAGAGGATGTCGGAGGCCACCGGGCACGAGATCCTCACCGAACTGCTCGGGCACCTCGGCTTCGACGACATCGCCGACGAGGTGCACGCCACTACGGCGGTCACCACCGTGATGATGCCGTACATCACCAGCCAGTTCGAGCGCCGGGACGTCCGCGACCGGCCGCTGGTGATCCCCCGCGGCTCGGTCAACTTCGCCTTCCTGGGCCAGTTCACCGAGATCCCCGAGGACGTCGTCTTCACCGTCGAGTACTCCGTCCGCGGGGCGATGCACGCGGTGTACGGGCTATTGGGCGTCGACAAGGAGATCCCGGCCGTCTACCACGCGTTGTCCGACCCGATGACTGCGTTGCGGGCCCTCAGGGCCGTCTTCGCCTGAGCCGCGCCCCGGCGCATTCGATCCCCGTCCCGGCCCACGGACCCGGAGGTCCTCGCCATGCTCGACCAGTCGCTCATTCCTCCGCAGAGGTGCAGCCCCCGGCCCCCGGCCCGAACGGTCACCGTCGGTTTCGACGGTTCTCGTGCGAGCCTGGCCGCCGTCTCGTGGGCCGCGGCCGAGGCCCGCCGACGCGGCGTGGCACTGCGGCTCCTGCACGTATGGGATCTGGGGCCGGACGTCCACTCACCGCTCGTCGGGCACGGCGTGCCCGAGGCGGATCCCCGCGCGACGGCAGCGCGGGTACGCCACGACCACCCGGGCTTGTCGGTGTTCACGCTGGATCGGTGCGGTGAGCCCGCCTCGGTGCTGTGCCGGGCCGCGGGGGCGTCCGAGATGTTGGTGCTCGGCTCGCGCGGGCTGGGCGGGCCCGCCGGGTTCGCCGTCGGCTCGGTGGCCCTGACCGTGGTCGCCCGTACCCGACGCCCCATCGTCCTGGTCCGGGATCCCGTGCCGATGACGGGTGGCGATGTCGTTCTCGGTCTGGACCTCTCACACCCATGTGACGAAGTACTGGAGTTCGCCTTCTCTCACGCCAACCTGCGGGGAGCGCCGCTGCGCGTCGTCCACAGTCCGCATCCCTCGGGTGACCACGGGCCCGAGGCGGCGGGGAGAGGTATTCCCGCCGACACGGCGGCCGCCTCGCATCGCCTGGCCCGGGTGATCGACCAGTGGCAGCACGCGTTCCCGGGTGTACGCGTTACGGCGGAGATCCGCCCGGGACGGACCGCCCGCCAACTGCTGGCGGCGTCGGGCACGGCCGGCCTCGTCGTCATCGGCCGCCGCAACCGGAACTCCCGGCTCGGACCTCACACGGGCGTCGTGAACCGCACGATGCTGCACCACTGCCGCGTTCCGATGGCGGTCGTGCCGCACGACTGACCGCCCCGCCGCCTGCGGCTGTGCCGACGGCCCGCAAGGCCGCCGGCACAGTGGCGTGTTCCCAGACCGTGGCCGGTACAGGCCCGATCGTGGGCCGACCAGCCCTCCCACGGACGGGCCAAGAGCCCCTCGGAGCAGGGCCGCTGAGCCCAACGGCAGGGACCATCGGCGACCGCCACGCCGGGTACGCGGCGACAGGGTTCACACATCGCCCGCTGTCGAGAACTGGACGCCGACGCAACCGAATTGACGGTTCGATCATCCTGTACCAGCCCGATCTGTGGAGCTCAAACGGCTCACCCCGACGAACAAGGACGTGCTGGTCATCGGCAACGGCGCCGTACTGATCGGCATGAGCGAGCGCACCACGCCGCAGGCCGTCGAACAGCTCGCGCTACGCATGTTCGCCGCGGGAGCCCGGTGTGGTCGTCGCCCATGAACGCAACGCCACCACCAACACCCACCTGCGCAGGAACGGGATCGAGGTCATCACCATCCGCGGCAGCGAGCTCGGGCGGGGCCGCGGCGGTCCGCGCCGCATGAGCTGCCCCGTCGAACGCGAAGCGGTCTGACCGCAGCGGGTCAACCCGATCCGCTGCCCCCTGCCCATCGTGAACTTCTCTACAGGCCCGCACCGGCTAGACTTGCAGAGTTATGCAATTTACTAGTTCTGTATTCGGTGGGCGGGGGTTGCGGTATGGCCGGGTTCGAGGAAGCGGCGCTGGAACGGGTCCGTGTGGTTCGGGCTCGTCTTGCGGCTGCGCGGGAGGCTGACGATGCCTTCGAGGAGGCGCAGGCTGCGGAGGAGCTGGAGGACGCGCTGCGCGTGGCCCACGATCACGGCGTGGCCACCGACGTCGGAGACGGTCGGTGAGCCGGATGGTGTCACCGGCGTGTCCGAGGCGTCGGTGATGGCCCGGTACCCCAGCGGGCAGTCGGCCGTCCAGGTGCGCAGGCACGCGTGGACGGTGCCGCTGGTGCCGGGCTCGGTGCGGGCCGCGCGCGAGCGCACCGAACGCTCCCTGGTCCTCTTCGGCCTGGAGAGTGGCTCCGCGCTGTTTGGGGCGGTGCTGCTCGTGGTCAGCGAGCTCGTCACCAACACAGTGCGCCACGCCCAGCAGTCGCCGGACGCCGAGGTCACCGTCCACATGAGCGACCACATGCTCGCGGTTGCCGTCGCGGATCTGGACCCGCGCCCGATAACGCTGGGCGACGCGGCCCGGGCCTCCGGGCAGGGGCTGCGCACGGTGGCCGACCTGGCACGAACCTTCGGCGGCGACGTCCACATCGAGCCCGCCCCCGGCGGACGCGGCAAGACGGTCGTCGTCCGCTTCATCCTGCCGGAAGGCACACCGTGACCAGCAGCGACCAAGGTGCCGTCCAGCTGTACGAGATCACCTACCTCGGCACCGGCCCCGACCAGGATGTCCGTACGATCGAGGCCGGGGAAGTCGCGGCCGTCATCCAGCACGCCGGCGAGCACGGCGTGCAGCTACACATCCGCCCATGCACCCACCCGCTCCAGAACCCGGACACCGAGAAGGAAGCGTGATGACGGACAACCCGCCCGAGAAGAACACGGCGGCGGACCAGGAGAAGTGGAAGGAGAAGGGCGTCGCCCTGCGCGCCTTCTTCTACATCTTCGGCACGCACGTGTTCGCCGGGTTCATCTGGCTGCTGTTCTACCTCGGCCAGCACGCCCAGAAATGAAGAGCGGCCGTCTTCCGGTGTCAGAAGCGCAGGTGAACCCGCACTAACGGAAGACGGCCGCCGTGTGTGAGGCGCGGCCCTGGCGGGGCCGGCGCCGTCGGCGTTGCCCAGTGCTGTGGCCGGAAAGGTCACAGCACTAGGTGTGGCTGGTGGCCTGGAGGTCGGCGAGGAGTTCGGCCTGTCCTTGAAGGACGCCGGAGAGGATGCCGCGGGCGACCTTCAGGAGTTCGGCGATCTGGGGGTGGGTGAGGCTGTAGTACACGTTGGAGCCTTCGCGGCGGGTGATCACCAGGTTGGCCTTGCGCAGGACGGCGAGCTGCTGTGAGAGGCTCGCGGCCTCGACCCCGACCTCGGGCAGCATCTCGGCGACCGCGTGTTCGCGTACGGACAGGAGTTCCAGGACTCGGATGCGGACGGGGTGCCCCAACGTTTTGAAGAACTCCGCCTTCAGCTGGTACAGCGGCGTGCTCACCTGGGTACCCCTGCTTCGACTGCCCATCTCATCCACCCGGAACCGTTCCTTCACAGGGGCATCCATCCGCCCCTCTCCACACCTTGCGACCTCCACAATTGCAGATCCCTGCAACTCCTGGGACCCGGCGGGTCACTTTCATGACGTTCGGGCCCTGAGAGCGGGCCCTTTGCCGGTCAGGCCTTCTTGAGGAACTCGGTCTTCAGGACCAGGCCCTTGACCTGCTTCGTGTTGCACTCGACCTCGCCGGGGCGGGAGGTGAGGCGGATATTCTTGACCAGGGTTCCGCGCTTGAGGGTCTCGGAGGTCCCCTTGACCTTCAGGTCCTTGGTCAGGGTGACCGAGTCGCCGTCCTCCAGCGGGGTGCCGTTGGAGTCCTTGACGATGATGTCGCTCATGGTGCCGGTGTCCTTGCCGTTCTCGTAGGTGCTCGTACTGGTGCTGTTGCTGGTTTCAGGTGAGGGCGGGTTCCTCGGGGTACTGCGGGGTGGGCCAGTCATCGGTGTGCCACTGCTTGACCGTCCCGTGGGCTCCGTGGGCGGCCAGCGCGGCGGCGAGGTCGCAGTGGACGGCGACGGGCGGGCACGTGGCGTCGGGGACCAGGGAGCCGTCCGCGGGTATCGCCGCGAGCTCGAGTCCTCGTCCGCTTTCGGCGAGGCGGCGGGCGGCCTGGGCGACGGCGATCTGCCCGCCGGCCGACCAGCCCAGCAGCCCGGTCAGGTCGAGGATGACTGGGCCGGCGCCCCGGGCGAGCGCCCAACCGATCGCGCCGGCGAACCGGTCGGTCGCGTCCGCGCCGAGATACCCGGCCAGGGACAGCACACCCAGGTCCTGGCGGGTGGTGTAGCGCCATTCGATCGTCATCGTCAGTTCCTCGGCTCGCTCATCACAGGGGAAGGGTGATCCAGATGGCCTTGCCGCGCCCGTCCGCGTCCGGCCTTACAAGGGCCGTGCCGCCCAGCTCCATCGTCATCGCGACCACCATGGCCAGGCCGCTGCCCGGGGCTGTGCCGAGCGCCCCGAACAGTGGGGGCTGGTAGGGGTGGCGGTCGTGGACGGCGAACGCGAACGCACCCGGCCCGTGCGCGTAGGTGACCGTGATGGTCGGGGACAGGACGGCTGCGTGGCGGACGGCGTTGGTGACCAGCTCGGCCAGGATCAGCAGCGCCGGACCCACACTCGGATGGCGAAGCCCTACTCCGCACTCCACCAGGACGAGTTCAGTGGTCTCGCGGGCGATGCGCACGGCCGAGCCCATGGCGGGTACGTCCAGCACGTGCCGGTAGGGCATCGTCTCGACCCGGACACTCATCGGCCCGCCTCCGAAACCGTGCGGGCCAGGCGGAACCCGGACACCTGCTGCGGGTGAAGCCGCAACAGGGTGTCGTGGGGGCCGTGCGCCCAGCCGGGCAGGGTGCGCCGGTAGTGGGCAGCCTCGTCCGGGTCGGCGATGACATCGGCCGGGCCGTGCGCGCTCACCGTCCAGCCGGTACCGGCAGGGGTTCGGATCTCGTCGACCTGATAGGTCAGCAGCGCGCGCCCGGGGACGGTGGCCGCCTGGACGGGCGAGCGGACGACGAGGCGCCCGTACTCCATCACGTGCGCGGCGGGGCGGACGACGGCCAGCTCCCGCTGGATGTAGACGAGCCGGCCCTGGGCAGAGCCTTCGAGGAGCCACAGGGCCTCGGTGCCGGAGACCTCGATCATGCGGCGGTCGGCGGGGACGGTCATCGTGCGGCCTTCCGGATACGGTGCGGTCGGTGCTTGAGCGGCAGCAGGCCCGCCTGCTCCAGGTACTTGCGGGCCCCGGCAATCGCCTCCGGAGTGGTGGTGTACTCGCGGCCCTCCAGGCGCAGCAGGTCCAGGGCGCCGACGGCGTCCAGGGCCTGGCGCTGGCCGGGCCGGATGCCGGAGGTGAGGACGGCGATGCCGCGCCGGTTCAGCTTCTCGACCGCGTCTTTGAGGACGAGTGCGCCGGTGGCGTCGAGGGTGGTCACCCTCGCCATGCGCAGGATCACCACCTTCACGTCGGCGACCTCGGACAGCTCCAGGAGGAAGCGGTGGGCGCCGGCGAAAAAGAGGGGTCCGTCGATGCGATAGGCGACGATGTGCTCCGCCAGCAGGGCGTGTTCCTCTTCGCTGTGTTCTCCGGGCAGGTCCGGGCGGAAGTCGACCTGCTCCATCCGAGCCTGACTCGCCACCGCCTTCAAAGCCAGGGCTCCCGCGACGACCAGGCCGATGATCACCGCGTAGACGAGGTCGAGGACCAGGGTGGCGGCTGCGGTCAGGACGAGTACGACCGCGTCCGAGCGGGTCGCCTTCGCCATCGCACGCAACGAGCCGACCTCGACCATGCGGATCGCGGTCGCCAGCAGTACACCGGCCAGCGCGGCGAGCGGGATCTTGGAGACGAGAGGGGCGGCGGCAAACACGATTGCCGCGAGCACTGCGGCGTGGGTGAGCGCGGCCAGCCGGGAGGTGGCGCCGGTACGGACATTGACTGCCGTACGGGCGATCGCGGCCGTGGCCGGGACGCCTCCGAACAGGGGGGCCGCGAGGTTGGCGATGCCCTGCCCGAACAGCTCCTTGTCCGGGTCGTGTCGCTGCCCGACCGTCATCCCGTCCGCCACGGTCGCCGAAAGCAGAGATTCCAGCGCGGCCAGGGCGGCCACGGCGACCGCCGGGGCCAGCAGTGAACCGAACGCCGAAGCGTCCAGGAAGGCGAGGGAGGGGGCGGGGAGCCCGGAGGGCAGGTCACCGATCGGGGCCGCCGCGTCCAGGTGGAAGACCTGCGCGATCACAGTCGCTGCGATCACGGCGACGATGGAGAACGGGATCGTCGGCTTCCACCGGGCCCCGGTCAGCATCACCGCCGCCACGGACAGGGAGAGGCCGATCGCGGTCCAGTTCGGGAAGGCCACGAACTCCACGAGCGCCCGCCAGGCCACCAGCAGGACCTTCTCACCCTCGGGCTTGTCGACGCCGAGCGCGTTGGGTATCTGCTGGAGGCCGATCACGCACGCGATCCCCAAGGTGAAGCCCTCCACCACCGGCGCCGGCACGTACCGCATGTACTGCCCGGCCCTCAGCAGAGCCAGACCGATCAGCAAGACGCCGGCCATCAGCCCGACCGTCAGGACGCCTCCGGGCCCGTACTGGGCGACGATCGGCACCAGCACCACAGTCATCGCGCCGGTCGGGCCGGACACCTGGAGGTTCGAACCGCCGAACAGCGCGGCGAGCGCGCCCGCGACCACGGCGGTGGCCAGTCCCGCCTCGGCGCCCAGCCCGGAGGAGACCCCGAACCCGAGCGCCAGCGGCAGGGCCACGATCGCGACGGTCAGGCCGGCCAGCAGATCCCGGCGGGGGCTGCGGCCCATGACCGCGAAGTCGGCCCGGGCCGGCAGCACGGAGCGGATCCGGCCGAGTACGGACGTCGGGAAGGTTTTCACGGTCACGGCGCCGGAACCTCGGACTCGCGCAGCTCCTCCAGGAGCTCCCTCTGCCCGGCCAGCACCTCGGTCAGGATCCGCCGCGCCGCCCTCATCAGCTGCGCGACGTCACCGCCCGCCAGCTCGTACACCACGGTCGAGCCGTCACGGACCGAGGTGACGATCCCCGAGCGGCGCAGCACCGCGAGCTGCTGGGACAACGCGGAGGGCTCGACCTCGATCGCGGCCAGCAGGGCCCGCACGGGCATCGGACCGTCCTGCAGCAGCTCCAGAACCCTTATCCGCACCGGGTGCCCGAGCATCCGGAAGAACTCGGCCTTGGCCTGATACAGCGGTACCGGCACGGTCGCGCACCCTTCTCACCACCCCGGGCTCCGGGGCGAACGGCTGGTGCTGTGCCTGCGGCTACCTACGAGCACAGCACCCACAGCATCTATGAAATTGCAGACTTCTGCAATTCAATGATTCTGCGTCCCGCTGGCCGAGCGTGGCGGTACGGTTGGCGCGGGCCTCGCCGCAACCCCCGTCGGCGAGGCCCACCCGGCCTCCGGCGGCCGATCGCTGACTTGGAGTCGTCTCACGTGGCAGGTTCCGCGAGCCTCTTGCAGCAGGTCAGGGCGGCGGCCATGGCCAGGTCCTGGCTCTGCCGGTCGTTGCGGACCACGTACGGGATCTTGAGACCACGAGCAGCCCATGGCAGGCTCGTGCCCCATGATCGACGAATTCGCGAAAGACGACCTGCACGGGAGACTGCGGCGGGACCGCAAGGCGCTGCTCTGGAAACTCGACGGCTTGTCCGAATACGACGCCCGCCGGCCTTTGACAGCGACCGGGACCAACCTCCTCGGCCTGGTCAAACACGTGGCGACCGTCGAGGCCAGGTATTTCGGCGAAGTCTTCGACCGCCCTTCCCCGCAACCGCTGCCCCGGTGGCAGGACTCCGACGGCAGCGATCAGTGGGCGGCCGAGGACGAGACCCGCGATCAGATCATCGGGTTCTACCGGCGCACGTGGGAACACTCGGACGCGACGATCAACGAGCTTCCCCTCGACGCCCCCGGCCACGTGCCGTGGTGGCCGGAGCCTCATGCCGACACCAACCTGTTCGCCGTCATGGTCCATGTCCTCAGCGAGTCCATCCGGCATGCCGGGCACGCCGATATCCTGCGCGAGGGCCTCGACGGCCGGACCGGGTTGCGCGCCGAACACGAGAAGCAGATCGACGAGGAAGCCCGTGCAGCCCACTGCGCGAAGATCGAGCAGGCCGCCAGGTCGGCCGCACCAATCAAAGCTTAGAGACTGCCTCACGTGACGTGATGTTCGTGCTGCGGCACGATGCCGGTCGTGGGTGCTGATCCATCGAAGCGACTGGTTCCTGACGAACTCTGGGAGCTGGCCGCCCCGTTGCTGCCGTCGTTCGCTCCTGGCGTTCGGCGGATTCCTGGCCGGACCACGCACCAGGGGGACGTTCGGCCCCCGCCCAGGGCCGCCCGGCCCGTCCTCCCTCCACTGCACGGAGCGGGAAGGTGGGACACGCACCGCCGTCAGCGGTCGCGCTCTCGCACACCTTCCTGGAGGAACGCCATGTCACGTACGGTCGTCGTGGGCCTGGACGGATCCCCCGCATCGCTGGCCGCCGCCGAGTGGGCCGCCCGCGAGGCACGGATCCGCCGACTCCCGCTCAAGCTGCTGCACGCCGTGGAGTATTGGACGCCGCCCTACGGGTACGCGTCACTCGCCGGGGCTTCCGCCCCGGCCTCGGCCCCGACCGAGTACTGGGGCGAGCGCATCCCGCGGGACGTCTTCCAGCAGTTGACCGAGCGTCACCCCGGCCTGGAGATCACCACGGAGCAGGTGGACGGGCAGCCCCTCACGGTCCTGGCCGGGGCCGCGCAGGAGGCCGAGGTGCTGGTCCTCGGTTCCCGCGGGCTGGGGGCGATGACGGGATTCCTCGTCGGATCCGTTTCCCAGGCCGTGCTCGCCCACGCCGAGCGCCCGGTGGTCGTCGTGCGGACGGGCTCCTGGATGGAGAGCGCCTACCTGTCGGCGCCCGACGGCAGCGGGCCGCAGGAAGGCGCCTACCGGCCGGTCGTTCTCGGGCTGGACCTCTCGCGCCCGTGTGACGAGCTCCTCGATTACGCCTTCGGCGCGGCAGTCGCGCGACGGGCCCCACTGCGCGTGGTCCACGGCTGGAGCATGCCGCCCGCCTACAACTTCGACCCGGCGCTGATCGCCCCCGAGGTACGGGACGGCATGGCGGCCGACACGGCCACCGCGCTCGGGGACGCGCTGCGGCCCTGGCGGGGCAAGTACCCCGAGGTCCGGGTCGAGGAGGAATCATCGGTGGGGCAGGCCGCCGGCCACCTCGTCGAGGCCTCGGACGATGCCTCCCTCGTGGTCGTCGGCCGACGGATCCGCCGCTCGGCGATCGGCACCCACCTCGGCCCGGTCGCCCACGCCGTGCTCCACCACTCGGCCGCCCCGGTCGCGGTCGTTCCGCACCCCTGAGACGGTGCCGCTCCGGACCGGTGTCACCGGACCGGACGGCCAACATCCGTTCCCCCGAAAGGCGTCCGGGTTCGTCCTCACAGACGAGCCAACGGGCGCCCTTCGTCATGGCCGCGGCCCGCACGCTCCCCGATGCCTACGGGGCGGGGATCGGCCGCCAGGCGGTTGGTCCCTGCCCGTTCCGCCGTTGGCAGGGAGGCCCGGATCCCCGAACGACGCGTCCAGACCACGCCGTCGCGAGGCACGGACGCCCATCCACCCGAGGGCCGTAACCCGAAGTGGCCCCCGGCGAGGGACACCGGGGGCCAAGAAACAAACCGCGGGGGTGGCGGCGACGGTGTCGCCGGACGCCTTCGGATCAATCACCGTCCCGCAGGCTCACCTTGCGGAACGATGATCACCGGGCAGTGCGCCCGGTGCAGCAGACCATCGGCCACGGAGCCGAGCCGCATGTCCGCGTGCGCTCCGGTGGCACGGCGGCCGACGACGAGTGCGAGGGCCTCTTCGGAGGCCTTGGCGAGCTCCTCCACCGGCTGCCCGACCGGGAGTTCGTGGGTCAGCACGACCTCCGGGTACTTCTGCGACCAGTCGGCCGTCGTCTCGAACAGCATCCGCCGCTGCTCCTGGAGAGCGGCCTCCTCGCCCTGGGTCACGACGGCCGGCGGCTGCCGGACCGACAGGGCCCGCAGCCTTGCTCCTCGCACGTCGGCCTCCTCCAACGCGAACGCCAGCGCCGCCTTCGAGGACTCGCTGCCGTCGATGCCGACGACCAGGTAGGGCGGCTGCCCGGGGGCGTGCGCGTCGTCGCGGGCCGAGTGCGCAGACTCCGGACCGGTCTTCCCTTCCACCTGGCGCGAGACGGTCCCGCCTGGAGCCCCGTCCGTTTGGGGTGCCTCCTGCCGCGAGGGCACTGCCACGACGATCCGGAGCCCCAGACCGCGCCGCCCGGCCTCGTCGGCTGCCTGGGCGAGGGACGGGTACCAATTCCTTCCGGGGTCGATTCCTACGAGGATTTCGCGGCCTTCGGTGGTGGTCATGACGCCTCGTTCCGGTGTTCGTCGCCATGGCGCGGGATGAGTTCGACGGGGCAGTACGCGTGGTGCACGAGGCTGTGGGTCGCACGCCCCAGGGTGCGGCCGATGTAGCCGGGCGACCGGCGCCCGCCCATGACCAACAGGTCCGCGTGGCGCGATGCCTCCACCAGGACGCCGGCGACCGACACGCCCTCCAGTGCGTCCGTCTGGACGATCAGCGAGGGGTACTCGTCCCTGATCTGCTCGGCGACGGCCGCCAGGCTCTGCTCGTGGCTGTCGGCCACCTCGTCCGACTTGTTGAGGGTTCTCGCCACCGAGCCGACGGCCTCGAGCAGGTTCCGCACGTGCAGCAGCCGCAACGTGGCCTTGCGCAGCTCCGCCGCACGGGCGGCGTGGCGGACGCAGCCGAGGTCGTGCTCGTCCCGTACGGCGGCCAGGACGACCCCGTGGTCGGCCTCGTCCTCGCTCCCCCGCACGACGATCATGGGCGTACGGGCCTCCGCGGCGACCTTGAGGCCGACCGAGCCCAGCGCCAGGGAGCTCAAGCCGCCCGGACCCCGATTGCCGACGACAAGGGTCCCGCTGGTGCCGGCTGCCCGGCGCAGGCTCATCGCGGGCCCGCTGCGGCTGAACTCCGTCGAGACGGAGAGCGCGGGATGGCGCTCCTGCACGGCTGTGGCGGTGCCCTCCAGCAGTTCCCGGGCTTCGGAGCGGACCCGCTCGGCATCCGCGGCCGAGAGGTCCAGGACACGGCCGTCGACGTCGGACCCGTACACGATGCGCAGGGGGCGTCGGCGCCTTGCGGCCTCGTCCGAGGCCCAGAGCGCCGCCCGCCGGGCCGGCTCGGACCCGTCGACGCCGACGACGACCGATCCCAGTTCCGGACCACTCCTGTTGCTTTCCACGATTCCTCCTTGCCGAGCACCACTTGGGGACAGCTCCACGCTGACAGCGCGGCTCCCGGCAGGAGAGGGTCCCTGTGGACCTCGTAGGGGGCCGAAGGTCCCTGCCGAAGGTCCCTGCCGAAGGCTCAGGCAGCCCGTCGGTCCCCGAAAGGCGGTCGACCGGTCCCGCATCGGGCCCGTTCGTCCGCTGGTCCGCCCGGGGCGGACCAGCTCGGCACGGTGGGGGCGCCCGCCCCAAAACCCTTCACCATCCGCTCTGGCTGCTCACAGCAGTAGCCCACGGCCTTGCACGCGCATGCTGCGGAAGCCCGCGGGCTGGTGTGCGTCATGCCGCGGTGCTCGGCGCTGCTCATCACTCCTCGTCCCCGGGTGCCCGGGCTTCGCGCGGGATGAGCTGGACCGGGCAGTGCGCGTGGTGGACGAGGCTGTGGGTGGCCCGTCCCAGGGTGGGGCCGAGGTAGGCGGGCGCGCGTCGGCCGCCCATGACCAGCAGGTCCGCATGGCGGGACGCCTCTACGAGGACCCCGGCCACGGACACGCTCTTCTCGGCGTCGGCCACGACGGCCAGGTCCGGGAACTCGTCGCGGATCCGGTCCGCGACGGCGGTCAGGCGCTGGGAGTGGTCGCCCGCGATCTCCTCGATGTCGTCGAGCATGCTCACGACGCTGCCGACGGACTGCAGGACGTTCCACACGTGCAGCAGCCGCAACGAGCCCTTGCGGATCTCGGCCTCGCGCGCCGCGACCCGGGCAACGCCCAGGTCGTGCTCGTCACGGACGGCGACGAGCACCACACCGGTCTCCTCCCGGTCTTGGTCGGTTCCTCTGACCACGATGACGGGTGTCTTGGCGTCTGCCGCGACCTTCAGGCCGACGGAGCCGAGCATGAGGGAGTTGAACCCGCCGAGGCCGCGATTGCCGACCACGATCGTGCCGTGGCGACCGGCGGCCCGGTGCAGGCTCGTGGCGGGGCCACTGCGGCTGAACTCCGATGTGACCTGCAGCGCCGGATACCGCTGCGCGAGGGCGTCGGCCGTGTCCTGGAGCAGTTCGCGGCCCGCACCGCGGACGCGCTCGATGGCTTGCGCCGAGAGGTACGGGGCCCGACCGTCGGTGTCGGCCGCGTACACGATGCGCAAGGGGCACTCACGGCGTACGGCCTCGGCCGCCGCCCACAGCGCCGCCCCTCGGGCCGACTGGGAGCCGTCGACTCCGACGATGACGGTGCCGAGCTCCGAACGGCTGATGGCGCCTTCCATGATTCCTCCTCGCCCAGAACCACTGGGGGACGACTCTCACGCTGGCACTTCGGCCCCGACACGAAGAGGGCCGCTCAGGACCGGATAGGGACCACATGGCCCCTCCCTCCACCGTCCGCCAGTCGGCAAACCTGGAGGCGGACCACAGCACGCAAGAGGTTTCCGCGATGAAGCACCAAGTGGCTGGCCCGGTGCACCTGCACCGCGCCGCCCCGTCTCCGTACGGGGGGGAATGGCGTCGACCAGACACTCGGTTTCGCCGCGAGCGGTAGGAGAAGACCGTGAGACATCGAGAACTGCGCGAGCTGATGACCCGCGAAGTCGTCACCGTCGCCGCGAACGCCCCGTTCAAGGACATCGTCCGGATCCTCGTCGAGCACCAGGTGTCGGCAGTTGCAGTCATCGACCCGGCCAGCCGTCCACTCGGCGTGATCTCGGAAGGTGATCTGCTTCCGAAATCCGAGGGCCAGGGCGACTACTTCCGGTCGCTGCCGGAGCGGGAGTCCTTGCAGGAGGACAAGGCGGCGGGGCAGCGGGCCGAGGAGCTGATGTCGGCCCCCGCGGTGTGCGCCGGCCCCGACTGGACCGTGGCCGAGGCCGCCAGGCTGATGGAGGCCCAGGGAGTCAAGCGGCTGCTCGTCGTCGACGGGGCGGACGCGTTGGTGGGCATCGTCAGCCGACGGGATCTGCTGCGGATCTTCCTGCGGGACGATGACGCCGTCCGCCACGAGATCGCCGGGGACATCCTCGACCGCACACTGCATCTGGACCCGGCCGCCGTGACCGTGGACGTGACCGACGGGAAGGTCGAGGTACACGGAACGGTGCAGTTCAAGAGCCTCATCCAGGTGATCGAGCGGCTCTGCCGGACCGTGGACGGCGTTGTCTCCGTGACTCAGCACCTCGGCTGTGCCATCGACGACTCGGCATAGGCGTGGGGGAGGTCCCGTGAACGGTCGTGCCGTCATCGGCTTCGACGGACCAGCACAGAGCGTCACGGCGGGCGGGAACAGTTCACCTCGATCCGGATCACCCCGGGCGCCCCGGCTGGTCGGCGCTCGGCACCCACATCGGCCCCGTCAGCCACGCCGCCATGCACCACGCGGCCGCACCGGTCGCGGTCGTCGCCCACGGCCGAGGCCGACCTCGCAGTCAGGAAGTCCCATGGCCACCACCCCGCACCCGGACAGCGCAACCGTCACCCGCCTCGTCGAAGACGCCGTCACCGCACCCTCCATGCACAACGCCCAGCCCTGGCGGTTCGTCCACCGCTCCGACTCCGGGACGATCGAACTCCACGGGGATCCCGGCCGGGCCATGCCGCACACCGACCCTGACCGCCGGGCCCTCCACCTGGGCTGCGCCGCCGCACTGTTCAACCTGCGCGTGTCCGCCGCCCAGGCAGGCTGGGAGACCCTCGTGCAGACGCTGCCCGCCGACGGTGACCCGTGGTTCCTCGCCGCCGTCCGGCTCGGACCCGCCGCGGCCACCGACGAGGGACTCGCCACCCTGCACCCGGCCCTGCGGCGCCGTCACACGAGCCGCTTCCCGTTCACGGACGAGGCGATTCCGACCGCGCTGCTCGACGGCCTCCGGTCCGCCGCCCTCCTCGAAGGCTGCCGCCTCGTCGTCCCGGACGCCTGGCACACGGAAACGCTCCTCGGCCTGGTGCACGACTCGGAGCACCGGGAGGACATGGACCCCGCCGCGCGGGCGGAGACCACGGCCTGGACCCACACCGGCGCACCGGCCGAGGAGCCCCGGCCCGACGGCATCCCGGCCGAGGCGTTCGGCCCCCTCCCCTCCGGCCCGGGAGCCACCGTGCGTGACTTCGGCCGCGACAAGCCGGTACCCGGCCGGGCCTGGGCCGCCTTCGAGCAGCGGCCGCAGATCGGGCTGCTGGGCACGTCGGGCGACACCCCGGAGGACTGGCTGCGGGCCGGACAGGCCCTGGAACGGATCCTGCTCCAGGCCACCGCGGACGGCCTGGCCACCTCCATGACCTCACAGCCCCTCGAATGGCCCGAGCTGCGCTGGACGGCCCGCGATCCCCTCGCCGGCATGGGCCATGTCCAGATGGTCATCCGACTCGGCTACGGCCCCCAGGGGCCGGCTACACCTCGCCGCCCGGTCGCCGAAGTCCTCGATGTCCGGTGACGGCCCGCCGCTCCGTCACCGGATGCCGAGCATGGTGCGCATCTCCGCGATCTCCGCCGTCCGGCAGGTGATGATGGCGCCGGCGAGGTCCTCAGCCGGACCGCAGGCACCCTGCCGCAGCTCGGTACGTGCCCTCTCGATCCCGCCCGTACGCCGCTCCCAGCCGGTCAGGTGCCAAGCGTAGGACGCACGCCGGTTACCTGCCTCGTGTCCAGGTCCCGATCTCCACCGACGGTCTCCTTGTCCCCGTAGGCAGCCCGCTTCAGCTGGAGGGCCAGGTCTTCCATGGCGCGGGCCGCGGCGAGTTCGGCGCCGATCTCCGCAATCCCGGTGTCCCGCGGCGCAGAGCCGACGGTCCCCCGGCCGGTGAGCTTGTTCGTATCGGTGTCCAGGGGGACGGTTCAGTCCCCATCGACTCCGTGTTCCTTGCGCAGCCGACCAGACCAGTGGGGTTCCAGGCGCTCCCACTCACGGCCCCATTGCCCCAGGCTGCGCGCCTCGACGCGGCGTAGCCGGACGTGGACGATGCCGCCGGCGGACAGGGCCAGTAGGGCGAAGGAACCGAATCCGGCAGCGACGGCGGTCGAGGCGGCCTCGTCGCCGGACGGTGGGGGCGTCGTCTCGGCGCCCGTGTCTTCGACCCAGATCGTGACCGTGGCGCCCAGGGGGGTCCGGAGGGGGACTCCGACGGTCCCGGTGCGGCGGTGGCCGACCGGATACTCCCAGGCCGCCCGCGCCGTTGCCTCCGGGTGGTTGGCGAAGCGGGAGGGGGCCGCGGGTTCGGCCCGCGCCACGGTTGTCACCGTCACTCGGTGGCGGTGCGCATCCTCCTTCTCGACGCTACGGTGCTCCGTCTCCCAGGTACTGAGGCCGATGAGGGTTCCGAGGAACGCGGCTACGAGCAGGGAGAACGCAAAGGCTGCGAGCCAATGGGCCCGCACGTGGTCGGCGGGGCGCCGCAGCTCATTCGGGCGACGGCGGGGCAGGCGGCGCAGCCGTCCCATAGTGCCGGCCCCGGACCGTCGAGGACGGGGCGTACTCGCCTCGGACATCGCGCACCTCCACTTCGTGTCGTCGGGCGGGCTCTCAGCGGGGGGGTGCCGAGTTCGGCACTGATGCGGTGGGCCCAGGCCTGGATCCGCTCGGGGTTGCGGAAGTCGCCGCCCTTGCCCGCGCGCACCATCGCCCGGGCGATGAACCCCGGCGTGCCGACGCTGACGCTGCCGCCGAAGGTGCTGTGCTCGCGTGCGCCGAGCCTCTGCATTTCCCTGGCCCTTCCCGCAGGGCCTTGCCGATCTCCGTCGCGATACCGGCGGTCGCACCGTGTTTGGTTCCGTAGGCGACCATGACCCGCTTGGCAGTGATGACGATCTCCCCTGGTGTCGGTTTGCTGCTGTCTGCCTTCACTGTCGCGAGGGGGACGGCCACTCCGCTTGGGGCCATCGGGCCCCGGCTGGGGCCGTTCGGCCCAGGCTGTGAAGGCCGCGGCCGGTGCCGCCCCTCGTACATGGGCCGGTCGGTCCCCCACAGGGCCTGTCAGGCCCATCCGGCCGGGCCTCTCCCCATGCGATGGTGAATACCGGCTCCGAAGGCTCCTGCACTTCCTGGGAGGCCTGCACACGCTCCCCGGAAGCGGACTCCTGATCGGGAGCGACCACGCCCGCGTCCTGGTGGGCTGCGGCCCGTTCCAGGCTTTCGCGGACCGCGAGTCCCCACCTGAGTCCGGGGATGCGGCGGGAGCCCGGGAGGGAAAGGCTGGAAGGACCCCATAAACCCGCTCCAGGCCGAGACGAAACCCGAAGCACCCAAGGACCAGCCGTGACCCCCACCCCTTGCACCGTCAGCGATGTCATGACGAAGCCCGTCACCACCGTCACGCCCGCCACCGAGTTCAAAGAGATCGTCGCTGCGATGGAGCGCTGGAAGGTCACCGCGGTCCCCGTCATCGAGGGGGAAGGTCGTGTCGTCGGCGTCGTCTCCGAGGCCGACCTCCTCCCGAAGGAGGAGTTCCACGCACACCGCCCGGGCCTCATCGAGCAGATGCGCCGCCTCGGCGACACCTCGAAGGCGGGCTCGGTCCGCGCCGAGGAACTGATGACCTGCCCCGCCGTCACCATCCGCCCCGACGCCACGCTCCCCCAAGCCGCCCGCCTCATGGCCGAGCGCCGCATCAAGCGCCTCCCGGTCGTCGACACCGACGGCACCCTCAAGGGCATCGTCAGCCGCGCTGACCTCCTCAAGGTCTTCCTCCGCACGGACGACGACCTCGCCACCGAAGTCCGTCGCGAAGTCGTCGAACGCCTCTTCCCGCTCGCCGGATGAAGTCAGTGGCCTTGGGCAGGACACTCCGGCCGAGCGGCCGGACACGGATGATCCCGCCGTCCACATCTGGGCCACGGCCGACCCACCGCACCTTTCCGCCGAGTGCAGCCTTCCGGAAGGCTGCACTCGGGGTGAATCAATATCTATGCCCGCGACTCGAGAGTTTAATGGGTCCCGCATCGAGAGTTTTTACCGCAGCGCCTAGGGTGGAATTATTTTACGTACACAAGCCACTGCAGCGTGCTACTGTCGATCTCGGTTGCAGTTTTGATACCCAAAAACTCCAAGCGCTTTCAGTCGGCCTCCGCGCCACGGTGAAGCGCTTTACATTTCCGGGCCATTCTCCGGGCCGGGCATCATCGCGGCGACACGGTGTCCGCACAGTGCGGATGCTGGTGTACTGCCCCAAAGGAGATACGACATGGCTGCTGGCACCGTGAAGTGGTTCAACGCGGCAAAGGGTTTCGGCTTCATCGAGCAGGAGGGTGGCGGCGACGACGTCTTCGCCCACTTCTCGAACATTGCCGCTCAGGGCTTCCGGGAGCTGCTCGAAGGCCAGAGGGTCACCTTCGACATCGCGCAGGGCCAGAAGGGCCCGACGGCCGAGAACATCGTTCCGGTCTGACGCTGACGCACATTTTGTAGCTGGGGCCCGCATCCCTCGGGGTGCGGGCCCCAGCTGCGCACATCTCCCGTAGTGGTTTCACCTGCGGGACCACATTCTTCAGGCGTGCAGCTCCCTCGGAGCCGCACCCAGGTTGATGTACTGGATTTCGCATCCATACGACATCACCCATTTCGGCGACTGAGCCTGTACGGATTTCCTGTGCGCTCACCAGCTTCGCATTCACGTTCCATTCGGCCCGTTCTCGCGATCCCCGCACTGCACTTCCACTGCGGGAATTCCTTGATACGCGCCGTATCAAGGAAGGTTCTACATGAACCCCACACGTACGCACGACCGATCCTCCCGTACCCGCAGCCGCACCGGCGGCCCTGCTTTCGGCAACGGCGCGGGTTCGGAGCGGGGCAACCGATTCGGCTCCCCGGCCCGGAGCCGTTCCGCAGGTCCGAGCCGCTCGGGCGGCTCGGGCCGCCGGCCCGCCGCGGTACAGGGCGAGTTCGCGCCGCCGAAGACGATCACTCCCGCGCTGCCCGCCGTCGAAGCCTTCGCCGATCTCGACATGCCGGCCGAGCTGCTGGCCGCCCTCGGCGCGCAGGGCGTGAGGGTGCCCTTCCCGATCCAGGGCGCCACCCTGCCCAACACCCTCGCGGGCCGGGACGTCCTCGGGCGTGGCCGGACCGGCTCGGGAAAGACCCTGGCGTTCGGCCTCGCCCTGCTGGCCCGCACCGCCGGGCAGCGCGCCGAGCCCCACCAGCCGCTCGCGCTGATCCTCGTACCCACCCGCGAACTGGCCCAGCAGGTGACCGACGCCCTCACCCCGTACGCCCGTGCGGTCAGGCTCCGCCTTGCCACCGTCGTCGGCGGCATGCCCATCGGCCGCCAGGCGGGCGCCCTGCGCGGCGGCGCCGAAGTCGTGGTTGCCACCCCCGGACGTCTGAAGGACCTCATCGACCGTGGTGACTGCCGCCTGAACCAGGTCGCGATCACCGTCCTCGACGAAGCCGACCAGATGGCCGACATGGGCTTCATGCCGCAGGTCACCGCCCTGCTCGACCAGGTGCGCCCCGAGGGCCAGCGGATGCTGTTCTCCGCCACCCTGGACCGCAACGTCGACCTGCTGGTGCGCCGCTACCTGACGGACCCGGTCGTGCACTCCGTCGATCCCTCGCAAGGCGCGGTGACCACGATGGAGCACCATGTCCTGTACGTCCACGGCGCCGACAAGCAGCGGACGACGACGGAGATCGCCGCCCGCGACGGCCGCGTGATCATGTTCCTCGACACCAAGCACGCCGTGGACCGACTCACCCAGGACCTCCTCGACAGCGGGGTCCGCGCCGCGGCCCTGCACGGCGGGAAGTCCCAGCCGCAGCGGACCCGGACACTGGCCCAGTTCAAGACCGGACACGTCACCGTCCTGGTCGCCACGAACGTCGCCGCCCGCGGCATCCACGTGGACAACCTCGACCTCGTCGTCAACGTGGACCCGCCGACCGACCACAAGGACTACCTCCACCGCGGCGGCCGCACCGCCCGCGCCGGCGAGTCCGGCAGCGTCGTCACCCTGGTCACCCCCAACCAGCGCCGCGACATGACCCGGCTCATGTCCGCCGCCGGCATCGTTCCCCAGACCACTCAGGTCCACTCGGGTGAGGAGGCACTGAGCCGGATCACCGGTGCCCAGGCCCCCTCCGGCATCCCCGTCACCATCGCCGCACCGGTGTCCGAGCGGCCCAAGCGCAGAACGGCCTCCCGCGGCCGGCGCAGTCCCGCTTCGGCCACTCGGCGCGTGAACGTGCGGCAGTCCGCCTTTGATGCGGCGGCCTGAGAACCACGTGATCAGGAAACTGACCCATCTCTGCAGGAGGCACGTTTTGACGCTGGTCCAGATGCAGCCCCGCTCGGTACGTGCCAATCTCCTGCACCGGACGGTGGACGATGCCATGGAGGCGGCCGGCCCGCAGGTGTGTGACGACATGACGGTCGAAGTGGCCCTGTCCGTCATGACCAGTGCCCGCGCGGGTCATCTGCTCGTCTGCGACGAGGACGGCCTGTGCACCGGGCTGGTCACCCAGGCCCAGCTCACCGCCATCCGAGACGGCAGCGCGTACACGGACCGGGTCCGGCTGCGTGACGCCCTCGGCGACCGCGGGCCGTTCACCTCGCCGATGACCACCATGGCAGAGGCCGAACACGCGATGAGCTACCGCCGGCTCGACGCCCTGCCCGTCGTCGACGAACAAGGCAGCGCTCTGGGCGTCCTCGCCCTCGCACGCTGACCCTGAACCGCCTCACCGCGGCACGACCGCCCCTTCTCCTTCTTCTTGCGAGGCATCATGCGCTGCGTCATCGCCCGTTTCCCGTTCGACCTGACCAAGAGCGGCGTCCTGGAATCGATGAAGGGCATCAAGCCCGAGGAGGTCGTCGGCGACTCCGTGATCATCGGCCGCCGCGTCTACCCCGTGAAGCAGGTCGGCCAGGTCATCACCCGCCAGGACAGGCGCGACTTCAGCGTCGGCGAGGTCCTCCGGGCCATGACCCAGCTCGGCTTCACCTGCCGCGGCCTTCCCCGGGCCGCCGCGCCCGCGGGCGTCCTCAGTCCGCTCCAGCACGCATCCGCGATGCTCGGGGTCCCGATGGCCGTCTGACCGACGGACCGGTGCGAGCCGGCACCCGAACATGAAGGATGGCCCGACCGGCACGCCGGTCGGGCCATCCCGCGTAGTTACGGGTTTCTCTTCGCGACGCTGTGTCAGTGGTCGGAGTAGCTGAAATCGCCTACGGTCCAGGCGCTGACATCGGCGATCGAGACGCGGTACATCCCGCCCGCTCCCCAAGGCGAGGTCTCAGCGCAGTGTGCGGTGATGCCGACCGGAGCGCCGGATGTGCAGGACCAGGTGCACCAGGGCGGCGACGAACACCACGATGCCGATGATCAGCAGGTGGAACAGCCCTTCGGCGTCTTCGACTGGCAGGACATCGCCCGTCCCGATCCCCGGGCACTTCTTCACCAGCGACCGGCCGTAGTCGACCTTGACCGGCTCGGCCCCACGATCGCGCCGTTCAACGGGACGCCGATTGCGGCGTTGGCGCTCATCCTGTCCGGCTGATCACGCGCGGATCCCCCTATCGGCCACGGCGCCGAGCCGTGGCGGGCGTCCAGCGCCCGCTGTGGCCTCGCCCCCTCACCCCGGTGCCGTTCGAGGTCGATTACCTCAACGTCGAACACCCGAAAATCTACGACGGTCAGAGTAGACATTGGATGGTGACGTAGGTATGGTTTCTCTCGTAGCCCAGAGAGACAGCAGGGCCCGGCAGAGACGAACTGCCGGGCAGCAGTACCGCAGATAACGCAGTGCGCAGTACCAGCAGTGAAGTCAGTGAGTGGTACCTCGGTGAAGGCGTCGGCTGCGGGCGCGCGTACCGGGAGGTTCGGCAGTGGGGTTCCAAGCCAGAGCAGACGCAGGACGGGCGACGGGGCTGGCTGCCGAAGAGTGGCGCTACTCCAGGCCACTGAGCAGTTCGCATCACCAGCAGTACGCAGGAGAGCAGTACCAGCAGTACCAGCAGTACGCAGTCCCCCGCTGGGTAAGTAGTTGATCACCGAGGGAAGAACGGAGGAGCCGAGCGCCATCAGGATCGCCCGGGTCGAAAGGCTGAGCCCGGGTACCGCAGGACATCGATAGTGAGGTGGTCTCCGGTCAAGCAACCGCGATCCCCGCGCCCCAGGCCGAGTTCAGGTCAGGTCCGCGGAAACAGTAGGCCGACGCAGTACCAGGGTCGGCAGATGGTGTAGTAGTTCCTTCGGGGCCCTGGTGCCATACGGCACCAGGGCCCCTCCACGCGTTCCACAGAGAGGTTCCATGACCGCACACAACTCGTTCGACGGCCGTCTCGACGACGACGACTACCCCGCCTACACCATGGGCCGAGCCGCAGAAATGCTCGGCACCACCCAAGCCTTCCTCCGCGCCCTCGGCGAAGCCCGCCTCATCACACCACTCCGCTCGGACGGTGGACACCGCCGCTACTCGCGCTATCAACTGCGCATCGCCGCCCGCGCCCGCGAACTCGTCGACCAAGGCACCCCCATCGAGTCCGCCTGCCGCATCATCATCCTCGAAGACCAACTCGAAGAAGCCCAGCGCATCAACGCCGAATACCGCCGCGCCGCCGGATCATCCGCTCCGTCGGCCGCAGTGTGACAACTGCATCTGCGCGGCAACGGTCAGGCGGGCCGGGGCCTCCCATGGTGGAGCGCCAGAGGCCGTGTGCCGCACCTGGGCCACGCTCGACCTCTTCCGGGGCCGTCCGGAAGTTGGCTCTTCCAAGATCTTCGTAGGCACTGCCGCAGCTGGCCGGGTTACGGATCGAGCGGGTGGAGACCGGCCCGGAGGTGCTGCGGATCACCGCCGCGACCGGGCGGGCGTCCGCTGGTGATCGACCTGTCCGTGCGGCGGTTGGACTGCGAGAACCCGGACTGCCCGAAGCCGACCTTCGTCGAGCAGGCCGACGGTCCGACGGAGCCCTACCAGCGGCGTACCCCGGCGCCGCGGCGGGTGGTCGAGGCGGTGGCTCTGGCGGGCTCGGCCGGCGACCTGCTGCTCACCGTCCTGCATCACGGACTGTCCGGGGCAACGGTGCCGAACTGCCTGATGCGGATCACGCTGCCGGACCGGCCAGTGCCCGGGGTTGCCGGGATTGACGAGTTCGCTCTGCTCAACGGCGGCCGCTACACCACGATCATCATCGATGCCGAGACTGGCGAGCGGGTCGAGGTGTTGCCCGACCCGCGGGCCGCGACCATCACCACCTGACTCCGCGAGCATCCCGGCTGATGCTGCTGCTCGAGTCCGTGCGCCCGAACGCGGCCTACGTCGTCAGCCGCACCCTGGACCTGCTCGCCTTCAACCCAGGTGCGCTCCGACTCTTCGCCGGCCTGGACGAATGGCCCGCGCAGCAGCGGAACTTCGCCCGGTACGCCTTCCTCCATCCGCTCGCCCGCGCCGTACTCGACGACTGGGACGAGCAGGCCCGAGCCTGTGTAGGCAGGCTCCGCGCGCTGGCCGGCACCGAGCCTGACGCACCGGACTTGGCCGACCTGGTCGACGAACTCCTGGCCAAGAGCCGGGACTTCGTCGCCCTATGGGACCGCTTCGACGTCAAACCGCACGCCCCGGACCCCAAGACCTTCCACCACCCCGACGTCGGCGACCTCCACCTCGGCTACGAGTCGATGCCACTGGAGCACAGCATGAGGCAGCGCTTCGTCGTGTTCTTCGCCGAGCCGGGCAGTCCCGACCACGACAAACTGACCCTCCTCGACCGGGGACGCCACGAACTGGGCCCTCGGCCGGACGGCCTCACGGTCACGACAGCCGCCCCCGGTGGCAAGCCCCCTGGCACCACGCCCCCGCCCTCGACACCCTAGCCTCGCCATTTCACTTGGCGTGGTGTCGATTTCCTGGTCACGCCGGGGCACGGTCGCTGGTGGATCTTGCCGATGCCACCGGGCTGACCACCGCGTACTCCACCGCGCTCAGACCGCCTCGGCCACGCGGCACCGGGCCGGATCGCCGTCGATCTCGCGGTGATGCTCGCCGACGGCGGCGATACGCTCACGGAACTGGTCGTTCTGCGGAACCAGCACGAGGTGTTCGGCCCGGTCGCCCCCACGGCGACGGCGTTCGCGGATGCCTCCCACGAACTGCGCAGTCCGATCGCCAGCCTCCGGATGCAGCTCGAAGTCGCCCCGCACACCCGCAACTGCTCGACCTGCCAGGCGCCGTGGACGAGACCGTACGACTGAGGTTGCCAAAGCCCCGGAAATCGAGGGATCACCGTGGCGACTGGCCCGGCTGCTCGCCAACCTCCGCAACAACGCGCAGCGGCATGCGCGGGTCTCGGCCTGGCCATCGCCCGGAACGCGGCCTGTCGCCATGGCGACACCCTGACCGTGCACGAAGCACCCCACGGCGGCGGCGCCTTCCGGTTCCGGCTGCCGATCAGCGCTCCGGGTGGCACGGGGCTGCCGGTGCGAAGAAGCCGACAGCGGGTCTCACAGCCGTGCCACAGGCACAGGACAGTCCGCGCCTGGGGATCCCGCCTAGCGTGCCGGACATGGGTGAAAAGAGCATTGACAGGCGAAGAGTACTGATCCTCGGCGGCGCGGCCGTAGGGGTGGCGGGAGCGGCGATGGTCGGCTGCGGGACTTCCGGCGGCAGCGCTGCGGCTCCCTCCTCCGCGTCCTCGTCGGGTGCTGTGTCCACGGGGACGGGGCAGTGCGTGCTCATGTCCAATGTGACGCAGGGGCCGTATTACCTCGATGGCGCCCTGGTACGCAAGAACATCGCGGAGGGCAAGAAGGGCGTTCCGCTCACCGTGCGACTTACGGTGCAGGACACCACGGAGTCGTGCGCCCCGGTTCCGGGCGCGGCTGTGGAGATCTGGCACTGCGACGCCTGGGGCTACTACTCCGGGTGGACCACCGCCAATCCGGGCGGCAAGGCGCCGGCGGAGAGTGAGGACAAGAGCGGCGCCGACGACAAGACCTATCTGCGCGGCTACCAGATCGCCGACGAGGACGGAGTCGTCGAGTTCACCACCATATTCCCCGGCTGGTACACCCCGCGCGTCACACATATCCACCTCAAGGTCCACACCGGAGGCCAGACGGCCGACGGCTCCTACGAGGGCGGCAAGGTCAACTACACCGGCCAACTCTTCTTCGACGACAAGTACGGGGAAGCCGTATACGCGCTGTCCCCGTACACGCAGCACACCGGCACCCCCACCAAACTCGCCGACGACATGGTCTACCCCGGAGGCGGCGCCCGGGACGGGCTGATGACCGTCACCGGCGACACCACCCAGGGGTACACCGGAACCCTCACCCTCGGCATCGACCCCGACGCCGAGAACGGGGGCGGCGGAGCGCCGGGAGGAGGAGGCCAACCGCCGAGCGGAGCTCCCGGCGAAGGGCACGCCCCGTAGCGGCGACGCCGTGAACTACGCCCGTGGTGCGCCGAGCATGTGACATGGCCAGGGAGCGGAACCATCCGCTCCCTGGCCATACGCAATTCCCGCTACGGCAACAGCCGCGGCCTCTTCCTCGCCGCCACGTCCTCGACCCAGCCGCACAGCAGGACGGCCACCGCGAGCAGGAGCCACCCGATGCCGAACAGGAACCACTGGCTCTCCAGCGGCAGGTGGGCCTCCAGGGCGGGAACGTCCCAGAGACGGTCGATCAGGGGGACCGCGAGTATCAGCGCGATCTCGTGCCATAGGTAGACGGTCACGGCACGGCGATTGAAGACCGTCACGATCCGGTCGAGTCGCTTGAAACGCGCAAGGCCCGCGAAGTCGACCTTGTAGTACGCCTTGAAGTACATCAGCAGCGTCACGAAGCCGGCGCAGTAGAAGGTCTGGGCGAGGGGGATGTCGTCGAGGTCGTAACTACCCGTCTCCGCCTGGTGTGTGAGCGCATACCAGGCGCCGAACGCCAGCGCCGCGAGCGACCCGGTGGCCACGGGGCCCGGCTTCATCCTCCGCAGGACCCCGTCGTGGTGCGCGAAGCCGAGGAGCCAGCAGAAGAGGAAGGTGGCGAGGTCGATGAGGCCGCCGCCGAAGCGGCTGTCGGGTGGCTCCCAAAGGAACTGGAAGATCAGGATCGGAGCCAGGGAGAGCAGCAGCACCGGGATCGGCGCCTTGCGGAACACTCGGATCAGGAGCGGAGAGAGGAGCACGAACCACAGGTACGCACGCAGGTACCAGAGGACCTCCCACGCCTGGATACCCCACTCGTCGCCCCGGGGGTCACCGACGGGCAGCACCCAGTAGAGAGCGTCCGGGCCCGGCACCCAGCCGTGGACCACCATCGCGGCCACGACGAAGAAGCCCCAGAACCAGAACGGCAGGAGCAGCCTGCGCATCCGACCCTTGATCACCTGTAGCGCCGGACGCTCAAGGGACTTCGCCATGAGCGTGCCTGCGAGTGCGAACATCACCCCCATGGACGGGAAGACCATGCCCGCCCAGGCCCATCCGAAGGCGTGATAGGTCACCACGCGTACGAGAGCAACGGCGCGCAGCACGTCGAAGTAACGGTCACGTCCTCCGGCAGGCCGCCGGCTCTGCGCTTCCAGCGGTTCGGGGTCCGGCTCGGACGGCGCCGCCGGCACCCGGGCCAGCCGGAGTGTGTGCACGTCCGTTCCGGGCTCCGCCGGGGCATCCTGACGGAGTTGCTGTCGGTACGGGCTTTGAGGGTCGTTCGGCGCAGCCGGCCACTCGGGCCCGTACCCCTGCCGCTCGGCCTCCCAGCTCATCGGCCGGCCCCCGCAGGCGTGCCGACTTCGCCCGTGCGCTTGAGTTTCTGCCAGCGCAGGCGGCCGCCGGTGAGTGCGGTGACGCAGGAGTGGATGAGGACGAGGTACATCATCTGGCGGTACGCGAGCTGCTGCAGCGGCATCATCAGGAGGTACCGGTAACGCTCGCGGTCGAGCCGGAACGCGTAGGCCGCACAGACGAGTTGAACGGCAAGCACCGCCAGCCAGGCGATCAGAGCGGACTTGAAGTCGACGAAGATCATCGAGTAGGCGGTGAACACGTCGATGAGCGGGGCGAACACGGGCGTGATGATCTGGAAGATCACGACCAGCGGCATGCCGACCCGGCCGAAGCGCCCCGATGGGCCCTTGTCCGTAAGGGACTTGCGGTGCTTCCAGAGCGCCTGCATGGTGCCGTAGCTCCAGCGGTAGCGCTGGCTCCACAGCTGCTTCAGCGAACCGGGCGCCTCCGTCCAGGCCTTGGCGTGCTCCTGGTAAACGACCTTCCAGCCCGCGCGGTGCATGGCGATGGTGATGTCCGTGTCCTCGGCGAGGGTGTCTTCGCTCATGCCGCCGACCTCCAGCACCGCCTCGCGGCGGAACGCGCCGATCGCGCCCGGAATCGTGGGCATGCAGCGCAGCAGGTCGTACATGCGGCGGTCGAGGTTGAAGCCCATGACGTACTCGATGTGCTGCCAGGCACCGATGACCGTGTCGCGGTTGCCGACCTTGGCGTTGCCCGCGACCGCGCCGATCTTCGGGTCGGCGAAGGGCTGTACCAGCTGCTCCACGGTGTCCGCTTCGAAGACCGTGTCGCCGTCCATCATCACGACGATGTCGTAACGGGCATTGCGCACCCCGTTGTTGAGTGCGGCCGGCTTCCCCGCGTTCTCCTGGCGGATGACACGGACGTTCGCCATGCCGAGCGACTCGGCGATCTCGCTCGTGTTGTCGGTCGATCCGTCGTCCACGACGATGATCTCGATCGGATGGGTGCTCTGCGCCAGCGACTTGAGGGTGTTGGCGATGCATTCCTTCTCGTTGTACGCGGGCACGATCACGCTCACCGGCCCGGTGACCGTCGGCCCCCAGCTGAACCGGCGCCTGTTACGGAGTCTGTAGTGGCGCCGGGCAAGGATCAGCATCATTCCGAACCGGCCGATGACGGCCACACCGACGACCGCCAGCCCGATCGCGAGCCCCGGCACGGTCCACTCGGCAACCGCGACGGCCGCGACGAGGGCCTTGCCCTCGTACAGGGTCGCACCCGTGGCGGTGCGATGGGCGGCCTGGAGGCTGTTCGCCGCCCCGGGGCGCACGGCCCCCGAGGGCGGGCTTCCCGTCTGCTCGCCGCCAGGCTGCTGACTGTTAGCCTGCCGCTCCGCCCCCGCAGCCCCGACGTCCGCCGCCTGGGTGCCGCTCCTCGCCTCCTGGGTCGCACCGCTGACGGTGGTGAACGTGTAGCCCAGCGCCTTCATCTTCTTGATGTACTCGGGAAGAGCCTTGACCGTCTGACTGCGGTCACCGCCCGCGTCATGGAAGAGGACGGAAGCACCCTTGCCCGACGACGGCGTGGCCGATTCGATGATCTTCGTAACACCCGGGGTCTTCCAGTCGTCGCTGTCGGTGTCCACGAAGACGCTGGTGTAGCCCTGCTCGCCGAGCTGCTTGTAGACGGGCCAGCTGTAGTCGTCGATGGCGTCCGGCTGAGAGGAATACGGAGCACGGAACAGTGTCGTCGTGATACCCGCCGCGCCCGCCAGCGCGAGCTGGGTCTGCTCCACCTCGCGGGTGACCCGGGCACTGCTCTGATACGAGAGATCGACGTGCGTGAAGGTGTGGATGCCCACCTCGCTGCCCTGATCCACCAAGTCCTTCACGATGCTCGGATTCCGGGCGACCATCGAGCCCACCAGGAAGAAGGTGCCCGGGACGCCGTTCTCCTCAAGGACCTTGAGGACCTGGGGGGTCCACGTAGGGTCCGGACCGTCATCGAAGGTCAGGACGATGGTCTTGTCCGGCACGGACGCGGACCGTGCCTGACCGTCCCGGAAGGTCAGGATCGGCCCACCGCCGAGGACCTCCTCGGAGACGTCGTCGGAGCCGGCCCCGGTACGGATGCGCTCGTCGCCCCCCACCTCGGCGCGGAGATAGCCGTCGAGCAACATCACGCTGGTGAGCACGCCGAGGAGCAGCAGAGCAAGGATCACCCGCGGTTTCTGCAGGTTCGCCGCCTTGCCGGCGGCCCGCGTCATGCGGGAGGGGGCGCGCCTGCGGCCGCGCGATGAGGTGGTGGTCGTCATGGGTCTCTTCGAGCTCCGGTCAGTTGGCGCTTGGGGAGGCAGGGGAAGTCGGGGCGGGGGCGGTTGCCTGCGGGGCGCCGGCAGGCTTCGCGGGCGGCGTGCCCATGCCGCCCTGCGGCCCGCCGTAACCGAGTCCCGGATCCTGGGCGCCGGGAGCCCGACCACCGCCTCCGAAGGGCAGGAGCGATGACGGGGCGAGGGATGTACCCCAGCCCATGAAGGCCATGCCGAGGACGACGGTGTAGCCGACGCAGACGACACCGACGGCGAGACCGATCCGGCGCAGCCATCTCGCCCTGCGCCCGGAGTTGTCGACGAATACAGGCCCCTCCGCCTGTTCGTTGCGGGACTTGCGTCGACCGTGGGATGCGGAACGTCTTTCAGAGCGAGACTCAGAATGCATTACTGCAGATTAAGGCTGCTTCTTGAGACAAAACCAAGAGACTCCTATGAGGTGCCTATGAGAAACGGCTCAACCTGTGAATTCCCTGAGTGAATCCATACTCGTCTGCCCAGGCCAAGAGGGTAGAAAGGGGTAGATTGCCCGAATATCCACCTTCGGAAATCCAACTTTCGCCAGGCTTCATGAATCACCTGCACACCTTCTGCCGCGATGAGGGCCAGCCGCGCATGAGACATTTGCACTCCGAAAACACGGCTAGTTTTCGACCTGAGGCAGAAATTACGAGAGCAGGAGCGTGTGCAATGCGGAATTTTCTGGGGCCGTTCGCCGGGCTCGTCTGCCTGGTGGCTTTGACTTGTACCGGATGTTCCTCGGGCAGGACCGCGTCAACTGACGCAGCCGCTGCGTCGAGCCCGTCCCCGCCGGATGCGTCGCCCTCGACGGCCGCCGCACCCGGCACGTCCTACGCCCCCTACGTCAGCGCTACCACGGCCTCCGCCAACGACACCGCCGGCTCCCCGTCCGCGTACAACCTGTCCTTCGTCATCTCGGACCGCAGCAGCTGCGCACCGAAATGGGACGGGAGCCATGCCATCGACGACCCCGCAGTGAAGTCCCGTATCTCGGCACTGACATCGTCCGGCAGCAGCGTGCGCGTATCGTTCGGCGGCGCCTCCGGCACGGAGCTCGCATCGGTCTGCGCCGACGTGTCCGCGCTTGCCGGTGCCTACGCAGCAGCGCTCGACGCCGCCGGGTCGACACAGGCCGACTTCGACATCGAGGGCGACGACCTCACCGACTCCGACGCGGTCGCGATGCGCTCCGAGGCCATCGCACTGCTCCAGCAGGAGCGCACCGACTTGGCGGTCTCCTTCACCCTGCCCGTCATGCCCTCCGGGCTCGACGACGACAGCCTGGCGCTACTGCGGTCCGCCAACGACAACGGCGTGAAAGTGGCCACCGTCAACATCATGACGATGAACTACGGCTCCACGTACACCGGCGATATGGGCGACTATGCAATTGCCTCCGCCCAGGCCGCCCACAACCAACTGCAGGAGGTCTTCGGCCTCTCCTCCGACGGCGCCTGGCACGGCCTCGCCCTCACCTCGATGATCGGCGACAACGACATCACCGGCGAGACGTTCACCCTTGCCGACGCGGCCCGGGTCCGCTCCTTCGCCGAAGACAAGGGCATCGCCTGGGTGTCGATGTGGTCAACCTTCCGCGACCAGCAGTGCGAAGACGGTGACACCTCGTCGGACGACGCGGCAACGAACTGCAGTGGGGTACCGCAGAGCGCCGGGGCCTTCTCGGAGGTATTCTCCGGCTGAGGCCCTGCAGTGGGCCTGGCCGGCCGGACGGTCAATGCCGATGTTGCGACGACCAATTGAATCCGCCGTCTACATAACGGGGTGAAGCCCGCACCTACCGAAACGGCAGGAGCGTCCATTTCCACGGCGAGGACTACCTCCATCGGCTTCTGGCTCTCTTTGGGCCCATCCAGCACCGTCTTCGCCCTCGCAGTCCTGCTCTCCCCGGGCACCAAGGCACTCGCCGGAATCCAGAACTGGCCGTGTCCGCTCTCAACGGGTCGGCAAGGGTCCCGGCCAGAACGCGCACTTCCGACCGGTCGCTGATCTCCGCCTGAACAATGCCAGTGGCGTCCTCGTAGATGGGGTGGCCTCCTGGTCCCGTCCGGCCGGTGACGGTCACCTCGACGGTGTCCTGGCCGCCTTCAAGGCCGCCGGGGAACACCAGCTCGTACCTTCGCGGCATCCGGTCTCCCATGTTGGCTCTGCGTACGCGCTCCTGGTCGATCGGCGGCCGAGAGGCCGCGGACTGCTCCTAGTCAACGAGTGCGCCACGCTGGTGCGCATCCACACCGGTCCCCCGGGAACTACGGTCCAGGCCTATCTCGACCTGCGGCCCACAGCCCTGCCCTGCCGTGACTCCCGGCGACCACCGAACACATATCGGCGGGTTCAGGCACGGGGATCCCGGTCCCGGGCGGCCGCTCCCTGTCGATCCACTACTGGATCCGCCCCTGCGGACCCACTGATTCCAGAGGCTGATGGTGCCCGGTACGGCCATACCTTGGGAGCACCAACTGCCTTCGCCGCCCTTTGCACCGCATCGCAGGGCGCGCACGTGAAAATCCGGCGGCCAGGTGACTCGAAGCGTCGGCCGCCGGACTCTGAAGTTCAGTTGTTATTGTTGTTATTATTCGCCCCGCCACCGCCATTGTTGTTGTTATTGTTGTTGTTCGCTCCTCCGCCGCCACCGTTGTTATTGTTGTTGTTGTTCGCTCCTCCGCCACCGCCATTGTTGTTGTTATTGTTGTTCGCCCCGCCACCGCCGTTGTTGTTATTGTTGTTGTTGTTCGCCCCGCCACCGCCGTTGTTGTTATTGTTGTTGTTGTTCGCCCCTCCGCCACCGCCATTGTTGTTGTTGTTATTGTTGTTCGCCCCGCCACCGCCGTTGTTGTTATTGTTGTTATTGTTGTTCCTGCACTTGTTGTTGTTGTTATTGTTATTGTTGTTGTTCTTGCACTTGTTGTTGTTGTTATTGTTGTTGTTGTTCCCACCCTTGCCGCCGTTGTTGTTATTGTTGTTGTTGTTGTTCGCCCCTCCGCCGCCACCGTTGTTGTTGTTATTGTTGTTCGCCCCTCCGCCACCGCCATTGTTGTTGTTATTGTTGTTCGCCCCGCCACCGCCGTTGTTGTTATTGTTGTTGTTCGCTCCTCCGCCGCCACCGTTGTTATTGTTATTGTTGTTCGCTCCACCGCCACCGTTATTATTGTTGTTGTTGTTGTTCGGGCCGTCGTCATTCGGCACCGCCACGTGAGCCACTGTGGGCGTCGTAGCAGCAAAGGCGACAGTGGGCACCGCGGCGCCCCCCACGGCCAGAGCGGCCGATGCCGCCAGCATCACCGCACGCTTTGCGCACTTGTTGAGCATGACGATTCCTTTCCGTATGAACCCTGTCGGTTAGCAGCCCGACTTCGGCTTCGCAAGCCCCGCCCGCGGCGCTCGGACACCGGATTCAATGCCGAAGTCATCTCGCAGGCGGGTTCGACGGCATGCCAAACGGCATGCCCCGCTCGGGGGCCGCTGGACATACGAACCAGAGAGGCCCGGGTTCTGGAACTCTTCCGCCAGGATGCACCGCACTAGCGGGCGACACATCGGGCAAACACCCCAAATTTCACCCCAGCACACCCCAGATTCCCCGCCGTAACGCCCCACATCCCCCTGTGGGCTCCCGTAACACCCCCCGTAGCCAACCCGTCCCGCTCGGTCTGGATCTTTTGCGCGGCTCCGGCCACGGTGACGGACCTGCTAGAGCGAGCGGCCGCGCTCCAGGCCCTCGTCGGTCACCTGCAAGCGGCCGAGAGTGGCCCTGGACGCACAGTTGGCCGATTCCCACATTCGCCCCCTCGGCCCCCTGATGGACCTGGCCCGCGGGCCTGGGCCCGGGCCCCGTACGCACTGCCCTGACCGGTGGCCTTGGCTGGCGCCTGCCGTACCGATGAGGTCTTCGACTGCCTACTCGGAGCTGGCCGGCGACTGGGCCGGCGCCGCGGCACTGTGGGACAGGCTCGGCTGCCCGTACGCTGCCGCTCACGGACCTGGCCGATGGCATTCCGCTCTCCTCGGTACGACGGCCGGGGTAGCGATCTCTTCCCGGAGACGTCGATGCCGACCTCAGCGCGGTGCGTCTTGGGGCGCGAGGATGGTGAACAGCGCGCCGTCGGGGTCGCTCAGAGCGATCCAGCGGCTGACTGGCGAGGTTTGGACGGGTGAGACGACCTTCCCTCCGAGTCGAGTGGCTGTCTCTATGGCCGTCTCGAGATCGGGTACATGGAAGTGGACGTGCCAGCGTGGCCGGACTTGTGGGTCGGGGTCGGATTCGAGTGCTCCGCCGCTGAGTTGTGCGACGGTGTCGTTGCCGTGGCGGATGACGACGTGGTCGTGTTCGTAGGCGACGTCGCAGCAGCCGGGGCGTTCGCCGGCCCAGTCGAGGACTTCACCGTAGAAGATGGCGGCGGTGAAGGCGTCGCGGGTGCGGAGCTCAAGCCATGCGGCGGCCCCGCCTCGGCCGACCGTCCAGTCGGGGATCACCTCCCCTTGCCAGAATCCGAAGACCGCTCCGTCCGGGTCGGCCGCCAGCGCCGCGCGTCCCGTGCCGAAGGTGAGAGGGCCGACCGCCACGGTGGCCCCGCGCTCGCGGATTCTTGCGGCGGTCACGTCCGCGTCGTCGACGGCGAAGTACGGCGTCCACGCCACCGGCAGGGCCGGGCGATGGGCCAGCGGGCCGATGCCGGCGACCGGCGTCCCCTCGCGGAAGGCCACGGCGAACCCCTCCCTGAGCGGGGTGTTGCGAAAATCCCAGCCCATCACTGCCCCGTAGAACCGCTGGGCCGAGACGGGGTCCTGGGGCAGCAGACTGACCCAGCACGGTGCGCCGAACACCTCATGACTTGACGTTGACATGCTTTCCTCGCCGCTCACCGTCGCTGGGGCCGACCCCCACTCCCCGCCGAGCGGCGGGGAAAGCCGCCAGGCGGCAGCTGTGTGCCTCCGGGCCCCGCCCAGGAGAAGACGACACCTGGCAAGTGCGCTATCCGGCGCTGCGCGTGCCGGGCGGGTCTTGTGGGTCCACACCGGTGGAGGCGGAGGCGTCCTTGGTTCCGCTGGGACGCTGGGAGCGGCCTCGCGGGCCGAGATCGTGCATTCCCTTGTCGCCCGAGCCCGAGTCCTTGCTCCGCTCCTCCCCGCGGGCACCCCGGCTCTTGGAGGGGTTGCCGTGAGGATTGCCCGCTTCCTCCTTGGAGACCGTCCTGCCAGGGCCCTTTGCCGGGGCGTACTTGTCCGGGTGGAAGGAGCGGTGGGCGCTCGGGTTCTCCTCCTGGTGGGTCCCGTCCACATCCGGAGACCAACCATGCTGCTTTCCCTTGTGCCGACTGATGCCCTCACCATCGCGGGGCTGGGACGGCTTCGGCTGCTTGGCCATGACATGACCTGCTGTCCTGTATCGGGATGCACGCACGCATACGCGCGCTCTACCCGCCGTACTGAAATTCTCCCACCCGCCCGCCGGGCGGTCATATCGGGCCGTGCGGACTGCACCGCGCTCCAGAACGCAGACGCCCCCGACCCCGCCCGGACGCCGGAATCCCCGGCCCAAGGCTGTGAGTGATCTCGGCGCACTTCCTGTACCTCAACCGCTCACACCCTTGCGGGCGGAGCATTTCGTCAGATGGGCCAACCGGGACTTGAAGAGACCACACGGCCGCCGAGGCCAAAGCCCGGGCTTTGAAGTGCTCCGGCGAGGCGGTCGCGGACGCGGTGCCGCGGGCGATGTTCACCCCGGACCGGCCCAGCCCGGCCGGTGCCCCCGAGATCGCTGCACGCCTCGTACTCGCGCAGGCCGCCGCGTTCGACGTGGGGCGGCCGCTTGCTCCGGGTTCGCCTACGCGCTGGCGACCGCGAGCGCCCTGATCACTGCCGATTCCTTCGGCCGGGTCCTGGTCGTCGGATCGGAGACCACCTCCAGCGTCCTCGAGCCCGAGGACCGGCAGACCGCCGCAATCTTCGGTGACGGCGTCGGCGCCATGGTCGTATGCGTGGGCGACCTCGATGAGCCCTGCGTGCTGGGGCCGTTCGTCCTGGGCAGCGACGGAGACCAGAGCCACATCACCGGCCGCACCCACGGGCGGGAGCCCCGGCTGCGGATGAACTGCACCGATCCTCCGCCCACGCCCTGCACCGCATCACCGAAGGCGTCACCTCATTGGTCGACGCCGCCGAGTGGACCCCGCGCGACATCGACCGGTTCGCCGTCCAGCAGGCCACCTCCCGCATCACCCGCGCCGTCGCCGCCCACCTCCACACCGACACCGACCAGTGGCTGACCAACATCGAGCACACCGGGAACACCGGAGCCGCCGCCGTCCCCCTACTCCTCGACCACGGCCGGCTCCGGCCCGGACATCGCGCCGTCCGCGCCGCCTTCGGCGCCGGACTCACCTGGGGCGCCACCATCACCTGGCCCGCCGTCCCCACAACAGGCTGACTCCGCCCGATACCCGAGTCGCACCTGATTCACCGGCCGCGTCGAGGGGCGGATCGAGGGTGGCGACCAAGTACGCTTCCTGCTGGCCCCCGTCAGCCGGTGCCAGCCCCACCCGAGGCACCTCGCCCGCGCTGCTCCGTCACAGCGATGTCCGGGACCGGGAGTCCGGGCATCCTGCTTGAAGCTCAGGCGCGCAACACGCTCGTGCGACGCATGCACCCTCTGCACTCCCCTGCACTCCCCTGCGCGCCGGTGGGGCCGGCGCCCAGGGCCGGGATCCTCCGGGCCCGGAAGTGGCCGCGCGACAGGTAGGCCGACCGAGAAGAGGACGGACGCTATGACGCGCAGTCGCGCCGATGCCCGAATCAGACATCCCCGGCACGAGCGGCGTGGGGAAGCCCGGCTGCCTGCCGTGATCGCGACCGTCGTGGCGATCGGGCTCTACGAGGTGCTGCCGCAGCAGCTTCTGGTCGGACCACGCTATGTGCTGCTCGCCCTGGAACTGCTGCTCCTCGTCCCGTTGATCGCGATCAATCCCAGACGGCTCACGCGCCAGACCAGGCTCTCCCGTGTCCTGTCCCTGACGCTCGTCCTGGTCATCGCGGCAAGCAATCTGGTCTCCCTGGGGATCCTGATCCACGCCCTGGTCTCGACCGGGGTGAAGGAGGGGGGCTCCCTCTTGACGGCCGCGTTCCAGGTGTGGCTGACCAACATCATCGTCTTCGGCCTGGCCTACTGGGAACTGGACCGGGGAGGCCCCGTCAGCCGTACCCAAATGCCGCGCGCCGATTTGCCGTTGGCGGACTTCCGGTTCTCCCAGGACGAGAACGACGACGCCGTCCAGGAGGTCGCGGACGGCTCCAGCGTCAAGTCCGACTGGGTGCCCACTTTGATGGACTACCTGTATGTGTCCGTCACCAATTCAACCGCCTTCAGCCCGACCGACACCATGCCACTGTCCACCCGAGCCAAGCTCATGATGAGCGTGCAGAGCGTCGCCGCCCTGATGACCTCGCTCCTCGTCATCGCCCGCGCCGTGAGCATCCTGCACTAGGCACTGTTTCTTGGATCATGTGCGGAGCCAGATGATGAGGGCTGCGAGGGTGACGGTGCCGAGGTAGATGTAGGCGCGTTTCTCGTAGCGGGTGGCGACGGCGCGGAAGCCCTTGAGCCGGTTGATGGCTCGTTCGACGGTGTTGCGTTTCTTGTATCGCTCGCTGTCGAAGCCGGTGGGACGGCCGCCTCGGGAACCTCGGTTCTTGCGGTGTCTTTGCTGGTCGAGGCGTTCGGGGATTGTGTGCCGGATTCCGCGTCGTCGCAGGTAGCAGCGGTTCCTTCGGGATGTGTAGGCCTTGTCGGCCAGGACATGGTCGGGGCGAGTGCGGGGCCTTCCGACGCCGATGCGGGGTACGGAAACCTGCTCCAGCACCCGCTCGAACTGGGGCCCGTCGCCGTAGTGTCCGGGTGTCAGGAGGAGGGCGAGAGGCCGGCATCGGCCGTCCGCGACGAGGTGGATCTTGGTCGTGAATCCGCCGCGGGAGCGTCCCAGGCACTCGCCGATCTGACCACTTCTTCGAGCCGGACCTCCAGTTTCCGCAACACCGGATCGACCTGGTTCGTCCCCCGAACGTCCCCCTTTTGAGGACCGGATGCCGCCGGTGTCTTCCTCGCGCCGGCAGCGTGCTGGTGGGCCCGCACTGCTGTCGAGTCCACCGACACCTCCCAGTCGATCCGGCCCGCGGCATCCTCGGCGGCCTGAATCCGAGAGAGCAGCATCGCCCACGTTCCATCCGCTGACCAGCGGCGATGGCGTTTATAGACGGTTTCCCACGGCCCGAACCGCTCCGGCAGATCCCGCCACTGCACACCGGTCCGGACCCGGTAGAGCACCCCGTTGATGACCCGGCGGTGATCACTCCACCGGCCTCCACGAGCACCACCAGGAGGCAGGAACGACTCCAGCCGGTCCCACTCAGCGTTCGTCAGATCCCCACGGCCCATACGGCAAGCCTGACCCCAACACCCCACTCACGTCAGGAGATCCGAGAAACAGTGCCTAGGGCGTGGTCCGATCAAGGTGCCGGGAGGGCCTGGTCGAGGAGGGCTCGTACCGAGTCTGCGGCGCCGTGGCGGGCCGGGCACGTCACCGTGATGGCAAGGGTGTGGTGTGCGCAGTGTCGAGCGTTCCTGGCTGGTCGAGGTAGCGGCCGTACGTGGGGTCGAGTCCGAGGTCGGTCATGAGGTCGGCGAAGAGCTGGCGTGGATGCGGTCGGGGTGGCCGGCGCCGAACTCGTCGTACTCGATGGCCACCATCGCGGCCTTGGCCCGGCCGGTCAGCCGCGGGATGACCCAGGCGTGCGGGTCATCCTCCTTGAGGTGGTACAGGGAGCGCAGCGCCGCGTACTCGCGCAGGCCCCCACGGCACGGAGGCGCGCGCCGTCACCCGTGCGGACAGACCGGCGCGTGCCAGGCGATCCACCGTGGTGTCGGCTCCGCACATCTGCGAGTGCACCATCAGCAGGACGCCACCGGCTCGCAGCAGGGCGGGGGCATTGACACAGATCCGGTCGATGATGGGGCTCCCTCGGGGCCGGCGTCCCAGGCCCGCCTCGCCCCGTGCGACGGCAGCCGGGCGCGTGGGGAAGGTACGTACGGGGGATTGGTCAGGACGACGTCGAAGCGGCGCCCTGCCGTCCGTACGGCGAAGTCCCCATGCAGTACCCGCAGAGGCAGCCGCTGCCGGAGGGCGCTGAGGCGGGCTGCTGCCACCGCGGGCCGGGAGACATCCACAGCCGTGACACGGGCTCCCCTGCCCGCTGCGTGAAGTGCCAGCGCACCCGTGCCCGTCCCGATCTCCATCACCTCGGTATCCGGCCCCAGCAAATGCGGTCCGCAGGGGGCGGATCGCGAACGCGACAGTTGCCCCACTCAAAGCGGCTGCCCCGTTCCTCGTGCTGTGGCCGGAAAGGTTTGCCGGGTCGCGGCGTCCGGTGCGGTGCATCGCAAGGCGGAGGACTGCGGCTCGTACTGGACGTACCGCCGCGGTCCGACAACGCGGCGAGGTGCCGTGCCGGGCGCCGCGACCCGGTGAACCTTTCCGGCCACAGCACTAGCGCCCCACCCCCGATGCTGCCGATCTTCGGAGGATCAGACGGTGATTCGGGCCGGCGGAGGAGGGGCGCGGGAGATCCGGAGTCACCCTCGACGTTTCAACGCCCCTGCCGCTCGGAGGAGCTCTTCGTGGAGCAGCCGACCGGCCAGCGCCCCGCCGAACACAACGACGCCGACGCCGACCAGCCAGGTCTGGAGGACGAGGACGGTTCCGAAGGGGCCGTAGGTGACGGCGCTGGATGCGATCAGTGGTGAGAACACGAACCGGGAGAAGATCCTGAGGCCGAGCAGCCCGAGCATGGTGGCCACCGCCCCGGGCAGCAGGGCGGCCCAAGGGACGCGGCCGCCGAGCAGCAGTCGCTGGGACCACCAGAAGAACAGGGTGCCGCTCAGTACCGTGACGACACCGCGGGCGGGGGACTCGCGCCACAGCGGCGTGATCGCCGACAGGAAGAGGATTCCGATGAGGACGGCGAGCCACAGTGCGTGGCGCCACCTGGCCCACCAGCGGGCCGGGGGCAGGTCCCAGATCTTCTCGTAGCCGCTCTGCACCACGGTGCCGAAGGACAGGCCGAACACGGCGAGCACGGCAAGGCCGAACGCCGTCGTAGTCCGCCACGCCTCCCCCGGCAGGGCGAACAGATGCTCGATCTCCACCCTGGCCGCGGTCGATACGCCGAGCCCGTCCCCGAGCCACTGCGCGAACCCCCGCCCGCCCGACGTGTCGGCCGCGGACACGACGATCAGCAGTGGCACCAGGGTCAGGAACCCGAGCGCCGCGAACCCCAACGAAAGCTGCCACAGGTCGATTTCGCTGATCCGCCCCCACCGGCGCCCGGCCCGCGTACGGCGGACCATGCTGCGCAAGCGCCCGAACGGGGACGGGCGGCGTGGGCCGCCGGACGAGATCCCGTTGTCAGGGCGCACTTCGGCGCGTCCCTGAACCAGGATCCCCGGTCGACCTCGGCTGCCCTGCCGGAGCCCCATGCTCAGCGGCTTTGCGCCAGCGGGCTTCGCAGAACGAGTAGAGGCCGAACACCAAAAGGCCCACCGCCGCGGCAATCAGCAGCACCGGCCCTACAGGTGTGTCGGCGAACGAACGCAACGTCTCGTCCAGGCCCTTGGCCCGGCCGGCGTCGAACCGCACCGCGGCCAGCAGGACGAACAGGCCGGCCACCGCCGCTACCACGCCGCACGCCACACCACCGACGATGCCGAGACCCGCGACGACCCGCCGCGTCGGCGGACTCATCTCGCCCGTCCGGAGATTCTCCTCGAACTTCCGCATCACGCTGCGCACCACGATCACCACGCCCACGATGACCAGAACGGCTCCGGCCACGCCGACGAGCACCCGCCCGAGGGGCCAATTCAGCACCCTCGCCGTGTACTCCTTCGACGTCTCGTTTCCGCCGCGGGTCCCGGGAGACCCGCCAACCAACGCGGTCTGCACCACGCCGATGCAGATCACCGTGTAGAAGAACGCCAGCCCCAGAGAACCCAAGCGCCGGGTCCGCTTGTCACCGCCTGTCACCGACTGCCCGAACGCGGCCTCCGACAGGCGCCACAGCGCCATCGCCGCCAGCCCCGCCACCAGCGCCCACAACAGCACCCGGCCGAACGGCTGCTCGCCGATGGTCCTCACCGCGCCGGACCGGTCGGCCTCCTTGCCACTGTGGCCTCCGAAACCGATCTGCACGGCCAGGAGCCCCACCAGTACGTAGATCACTCCCCGGGCCGAGAGTCCAACCCTCGACATGCCCTCCAGGGCACGGCTGTCAGCCACACGCTGCCCCTGGGACACGGCCTGGGCAGCACCCTTCTTGACGGACATACCTGGCACCTCCGCGTGCCGGTCGAACCAAACGGCGCCCGGAGGGCCGCGACAGATGCACTGGTCAGTGCTGATCGGTGCTTGAACGGATTGAGCCCCCTGCGGCGCTCGCCGTCCGGGCGCGGCATCGCCCGCCCGAGGACGACAGGTACGCGAGAGCCCAGCCGGTGACGTGGTAGTCGAAAACGGAGAATCCGCCGGTCAGCTGGTGGGCGGCGCCGTCGTTTGTGAGGACGCCGGCGACGCCGACGACCACTGCGGCGATCAAGAGGATGAGGCCGAGGACGAGGAGCATGGCGCGCTCCAGGGGTTCGCACGCTGTCTCTCCACGGTAGGACTCCGATGCCCGGGAAGCCACCGCCAGGGGGTAGATCTACCCTGGGAACAGGGGCCTTGCATCACTCCGCGAGATCGAGGGACATCATGATCGTCCTCGGAATCATCCTGCTGGTCATCGGCTACGTGGTCGGCTTCGCCATCCTGTCGACCATCGGCATCATCCTGGTCGTCGTCGGCATCATCCTGTGGATCCTGGGATCCGTTGGACACAAGGTCGGCGGACGACGGCACTACTGGTAGCCGGCTGGACCCAGCGCGGGAACCAAACCGTTCTCGCGCGACCGGCGCCGAGGACGCGTACACCCTCCTCGCCGACGTGCTCCATCTCGCCGTGCCGTCGGTACGACACCGCAGTCGCCCGGCACACTGACCCGCCAGCTGCGGCCCGACGCACCCTGCGGCGCACGGGCACAGAGCACCGGCCGGCGTCTCCCTCGCGCGCAGAGAATCGCGTGGGCAGTCACCGGCCGGTGCAGGTAGACGGGGCCCGTCACATGGGGTCGACGTCCCGGCTGCCCCGCTCGTTCTCCATCTTGTTCTGGTCCAAGATCCGGCGGGCCTTGTCCTTCAGCCGCTGACGCTCCGCAGGGTCGGTGGCACGCTCCGCGGCCTGCTCGAGCTTCTGTGCCTGGTCACGCATCTGCTGGGCACGGCTGCCGGACTCGCCTGCAACGCTCATGATCACTCCTACGATCTGGGGGGAGAGCGGATGCCACCAGCGAAACAGCGCCCCCACTCCCGCGCATCCCGAACAGTCACCCACCGCTATTTCCGCAGCACAGGCCAGGTGCAAGGGGGTCACCCGGCCAATTGATCGCACACTCGTCAGCAGAGGTGGCGGCGGCCAGAGCGGCGCCGGCCCTCACGGCCCCTGTCCGGCTGCAGCGCCTGCAGGAACGCCCGTCCCACAACTCAGACCACGGCGGACTTTCTCCCGGCGACCCGGCCGCCACACCTCATTGGTGACGGTGCAGGCCGGCCGGAAGTCTCTGGGTCGGCCGAAACCGCTGCGGTTACGCGCGGCCGCGGTCAGCCACGCAGTTGCTGGTAGTAGGCGCCAAGACGCTGGTGGTAGTCCGGGTCACCCAAGTGCTTGTCCTTGTCGAACTCTGGCGCGTCCTTGATCTCGTCCTTCGTCCGGGACACGTAAACCTTCTGCTCGGACGCGTCCACGCGCTCGACAACGCCGGCCGGCAGCAAAACATCCTTGCCGAAGATCCACACACCGGTGTCGACCACGATGTAGGACAAGCCGGCCTGGTCGGAATGCCTGACGATCTTTCCGATGCTGCCGTCGGTGGCTTCCACCTTGAAGCCGACCAGCATATTTCCCGCGTTGTGGCCGACGGCCGGAGCGTAACCCCAGAGATCACTCACTAAATTCCCCTCCTTGGATTTCATCAGAACAGGAAGGGAGATTCCCTATCCCACCCTGCCGCTGGCCGAGTCCCCCCATCTCCTGCCACCAAACATCCGACGGGACTCCCATGGGCAGGCAATCGGCTGGAGAGGAGGGAGTCGAGACCGTCTGCCGTCCAAGAGACGGGCCACCCCGACGAAGCTGCCGCAGCCCAATCAGACGAACGCAACGGAGGGCTGAGGTCACAATTCCCGTTGCTGCTCGGTGGGCGTGAGCTGTCACAGGCGATCGGCTGCGTGAAGGCGGCGGAAGGCATCCCGCAGCGCACGTTGCAGTGTGTCGGGGAGCACCTCGCCCTCCATGCTGCCGACCAGAGCCGCAGCTACGTCCCTGAGCTTGACGTTGCGGTGCTGCGAAACGTCCACCAGAAGACCCCAGGCCTTCTCACCTGAACACGACGCCAGGGCCATCACCATGCCCCGCGCCTGATCGATCACCGCACGACTCTCCAGCGCCTTGCTCAACTGCTCAACCTCAGCACGCAATTCGAGGACCTCGGCGATCAGGGCGTCATCCGCCAACGAACCCGCATCCGTCAACGTCCGCGCCTCTTCATGGATCGTGATCGTTCGATGCATCATGCGTACCTCGCATCACAGTCATCGCGTCCGGCCTGAGCGGAAAGCACCCCGGAGCACCTGACACAGGGTCATCGGATGGGGTTGAGGAAGCCAAGCAGAGCACCACGAGGAGGACAAGCGGGACGAACCTGACGTGCCTCCCTGGAGCGGAACAGGTCATCGCTGCCAGGGGCTGGGGCCGCACCGAGGAGCGTAGCGTGCCCAAGGGATACGGGTAGCGCCCCTTGTCGACGCGTACTGCCTCGTGTGGATGGCTACGTAACACTGGCTCCGGGAATGCGGGGAGGCCGGCGTGCACAGGACAGCCCGCGTGATCGCTCGGAGCGGAGCAGGTCACCACTGCCACGAGGACGTGACTCTCCGACCAACCCAGTCCTGCCCGTGCGTCGCAGACGGTCCTGTGCGGGAAGCCCTGCCGATTGCCGGATGGCCGCCTTGCGCCTGTTCAGGGAGCGTGAGGAGGGCTAGCGTGCGTCGTGCGGCCCCGGCCCCCGGCAGCGCAGAGAAGTCATCGCGCTCCCTCGGGGGCACCTTGCGCATCGATGCCGGAGCCCGCCTCGTCACGAGCGTGGCCGTCCCGCAGTCGCCGTCGCTACGCGATCCGGCGCAGCCTCGATGTGCCCCATGCGGGCACCGTCTTTCGGCTGCCTGCCGCGTCGCACGTATCCGACAACTGGCGGTCCACATGTACGCGCTGATCGTTCCGGTCGTGCTCCCCTTCGTCCTGCTCGGCATCGTGATGGGCCTGTCCTGGTGGGAGGACCACGTCCTGCCACCGTCCGAGGCTCCGGCACAAACCCCTGCCGAGGCTCCGTCCACACCAGCGGCCCGCCCGACGCGCCACAACCCTCCAGCAATCCTGCCCCGTTGACAACGATCGCCGCCCGGCGTTGACTGACGCCGACGGCGTAGGGCTGTGTGGTGCTCCCGATTTCCCGGGCCAAGCCTTCGCCTTCGCTTCGCCCAGACCCCGCGAAACGCAGGACATGTCCCTGTGACCGCGTGGAGGCGCAGCCATAATGGTCTGGATTCTTCTCCTTCTGCTGATCCTGCTTCTGTTCGGGTTCGGATTCACCCTGCAGATCCTCTGGTACGTCGCGGTGGTACTGCTGGTCCTCTGGGTCGCCGGATTCGCCATGCGCAACCGTGGCCGCAGTCGCGGCGGGCGCCGATACGGCCGAAGCCGCGGGTAACGCGTAACAGGCCGCCGCCCCACCCGCGGGAATGGCGAGTCGTACGGCAATCACGCGCGGGATACCCACCCCGAGACGAGCAAAGGCCAGTCGTGAGCTTTGAACAGAAGATCAGGAACAAGGCACAGGAACTCAAAGGCCGGATCGTTGAGGCCATTGGCCGAGTCACCCGCAACCCGAGGCTGAAGAGGCAGGGCAAGACCGACCGAGTCGCCGGCAACCTGAAGCAGGCCGGCGGCAAGGCCAAGGACGCCTTCAGGCACTGACCACCACCACCGACGGTGGTGTCCACCTCTTCGTGGGCACCGCCCGGCAGGCCCCGATGCGGTCACGAGCAGACAAGGAGCGGCCGCTGCCTCCTGTGGCTCGCGAGCGCAACTGACCCAACAGGACGAAACTCAGGAGCAGTTCGTCGACCCACCTCAGAAGGCCCAGACAATGACGTACGGCCCCGAACGCGCACAGCAGCCCCGGCCCAGAACCCGCGTCGCACTGAGTGGAGCGCCCCACGCCCACCTCGAACCGAACCGACCGCAGGCGCGAGAGCCGCTGATGAGCGCCGAGGGCCCCGCCCGCTGTCCCAGGCGGTCGGGAGCTGTGAGTAGCCACTCCCACAGAGGGACCAAGACAAGCCGGCCACACGTCTCCAACGGGCCGTTTCGGATTCTCCGGGCGGAGTTCTCCTCCTTCCGCGTCGCCGAGACCTCGAAGCGGATGCCGACGGCGAGCAAGAGAACGGCTTCGCCCCCTTCGCGGACAGCTCCGGCTAGTGCGATGGCAGGTTGCTGAGAGCAAGGGCGTTCGATCATCCGTCAGACCTGGCTGAGGGTCGCGCTGTTGTACGGAAGCCACAGACGCCGGCAGCATGTTGTCGCTCAACGCAGTTGGCTGCGGGGAGCGGATCTTCCGTCCGATCACCTACCGCACTACCTGGAGCGGAATAAGGCGGGCCTCCTGTCCTGGTACACGGGCTGCTGGCTCGGCTACTTGGCCACCTCCGCCGAAAGTACGCCCCACCGGAAGCGCGCAAGGTGGAGCCGGAGGCCCAGCATCACCGCATCCGCTACCCGGATGGGCCCCTGAGGCGAACGGCCTGGCGGCAGGCCCGATTCCCTTGCCACGCCAGGACTCGGTGGCCCTTGTGATGCCTCGAAGCCGGTCGGCACGGATCCGCGTGCTGATGGCCGAACAGGCGGCGCTGCGTGGCGCGCGGGTGGGCGTGGTGGATGTGTGTACCGCGGCGGTGGCTGCGCTTCCGGTCTGCGGGGCCGGAGTGTCGGCGATGTCCCGTACCGCGGCCAGTCACCCGTTGTGCAGCACCGACGACATCAGTGAGCAACTGGAAGAACTACAGCTGACTCTGGGCGAAGGACCGTGCGTGGACGCATTCGCCGTCGGCGCAGCCGTTTTGACACCCGATCTGCACACCAGAGAGGTTCAGGGCCGCTGGCCCTTGTTCGCCCAAGCCGCCACGCACGTCGGGGCTGGGGCGGTCTTCGCGCTCCCTTTATAAATCGGGGCGATCATCCCGGAAGTTCTTGACCTCTACTGCAGGATGCCGACCGAGCTGGACGTTGGGGAGTTGGCCGATGCGATGGCTTTTGCCGACACGGCGACCCCGGTGCTGCTGGACACCCGGATTGTCGAACACCTCATGCAGCAACCCGACACGGTCGGCATCGCAGCGACCGCCGCCTCCGGTGAGGAGTCACATGCGGCGCCAGCGCGCCGATACGAAGGAGAAGACCCCGAAGAGGATCAGCCCGACCGCCACCGCGACCAGGAACCACGGCCCCATCGGGGTGTGCGTGAGGCTTCGTAGCGTGGCATCCATTCCCTTGGCCTCGTTCGGATCGAACTGGACGGCCGCCACCAGGATGAAGATCCCGGCCGCGCCGAACACGATGCCTCGTGCCAAGCCTCCGCCCACGCCCAGCCCGGTCACGATCTGGCGCATGCGGCGGCTCATGGCACCGGTGTCCAACTGTCGTAGGAAGCGCCGCAGAACTGCCCGAACGGCGAGCACCACGCCGACGCCGATGAGGAGACAGCCCGCGGCCCCCACGAGAACACGTCCGTACGGCAGTTTCAGCACCGATGCCGTCCAGTCCTGAGATTTCGCGTTGCCACTGGAGCCCTGTCCGCCCCCGGCGGCGTACACGGCGGTCGCCCAGCAGACCGCGGCATAGAAGAGCGCACGGCCGCCGTCCGACAGCCGTGCCACGGCCTTCCGTCGAGGTCCGCCGGTCAGCATCGCGCGAGCGCCCCGCCAGAGCGCCATGCAGCCGAACCCGACGACGAGCGCCCAGAGCATCGCCCTCCCGAAGGGCTGCTCGGCGACCTGGCGGAGTGCGCCCTGTCGGTCCGCCTCTTCGCCACCGTTCCCCATGGCGATCCTGACGGCCAGGGCGCCGATGAGCACGTACACGACACCCCGTGCGACGAAGCCCGCCCGCCCTGCGGCGGTCAACGTCTCCTTCTCGGCGGAGCGGCGCGGCGCGAATCTCGAGGCTCGGCCCCGCCCGTGTGTGTGGGACGACATGACGATGCCTTCCTTCGCTGTGGGCGTGCGGTACACGTCCTGAGCCCCGAGTGCCCCCGACCGCAGGTCTGATGCACGCCGTTGGCCGACAACGTGTTCACCACCCCCCACGAAGACCACCTGCCGCGCGGGCGGCGCCTTCAGGCGGCCTCGGCCATCACCTGATCCCGCAGGGACTCACAGATGCGCCGGATCAAGCGGGAGACGTGCATCTGGGACATACCCAGCTCTTCGCCGATGTTGCTCTGGTTCATCTCGCAGAAGAACCTCAGGTAGAGGATCCGCCGGTCGCGCTCGGGCAGCGCCCGCAGCAGGGGCCGGAGCGCCTCCCGGTCGACGATCCGGTCGAACCCGGGCTCCGCGCAGCCAAGGGTTTCCGCCAGTGAGTACGCGTCGTCGTAGTGACCGTGCGCGGCTTCCATCGACAGGGTGGACCAACTGTGCTGAGCCCCCTGGCCTGTCCGGACCTCCTGCTCGGTCAAGCCGGTCACCGCGGCGATCTCGGATACCGCGGAGCCGCCGCCGTCGGTCGAAGGACTCAGGGCCCTGTCGGCCGCACGGACCAGGATGCGCAGTTCCTGGACCCGTCGCGGCACATGCACCGCCCACAGGTTGTCGCGGAAGTGGCGCTTGAGCTCGCCGACGATCGTGGGGATGGCAAAGGCCTCGAAGGCAGTGCCCAGATCCGGGTCGAAGCGGGAAACCGCCTTGACCAGGCCCACTTGGGCGACCTGCCGAAGGTCTTCAAGGGGCTCCCTGCCTTTGCTGAACCTTCCGGCGAGCCGTGCGGCCATCGGCATCCAGGCACACACCACCTCTTGCCTGAGCGCGGACCTATCAGGCCCTTCTGGAAGAGATGCAATACGGCGGAACTCAGCCGACGTGTCCGGGCCGTCATCGTGCGGGGGCTTGCGGCGAGTGCTGTACATACCTACGTGCGTCATGGGCACGCGTCTCCCTGGCTCGGTGGTCATCACTCGCCGTGGGAGCCGAAAGACCGCAGCACGCTGGGGAGCAACGAGAATTGCCCCCACGGCGCGCCTCCGGTCCGAAGCACACAGAGCGACTTCCCTGACAACTCACCTCGAAACCGAGTCTCTCCCAGAAATCAGCGACCGCCCAAGACACCACGGCCGAACGCTGATCGGCCACGCCCGGCGGCATGCGCGTGAGGACAGAGCGGGCCGCTTCGATCTCATGCCGACCCTGAGGTCGTCCCAGCCCGCCAGACCTTCTCCGAGCAGTTGCCTAGCAAGGGGTTTGAGATCCACGCGGCGGGCTATTCGGAGTAAGCGTCCAGCGGCCGGCCAGGACGAAGGCACCGGAGGGTTGGGTTCACAGCTCCCGGTGCCGCCAGGACTCTGTTTCCCGGGCTTCCCCAAGCTCCTGGGCGACCGATGCTTCCGCGGCTCCCCGTCCCGCCACCGCATGCACCGGCAAGGTGGCCATCGGGAGTCGGCAGCATCCGGCGGCGAACCTCGGCCCTGCCGAGGCTCCGTCGGAGCGGACCCGCACTCCAGTCTTCACCACGCCATGGCTCCTCCTACGAGTGGTGCAGCCTGATCGACCGTTTCGTCACCCCCGGCAGCTCGGTCGTTGGCTGCGCATGACCGATTTCATGGTGTTGTTGGCGTCCGATCTCCTGGCCCGGGTCTTTCCCTCCCTGCGCCACGAAGCCCAGACCACAGCGCTGCAGCACCACCGGGACCGATTGTCCGAGGACGCCAACCTCCTGATCCGGGCCCGCCTGAACAGCTGATCCCCCACCACCGACACTTCGTGAGCAGTCCGTCCGGGGGCCGACCGAGTGACCTCCGCCCGGCCCGCAGCCGTGTACTGCGACACCAGGCTCACGCACACGCGAGGATGCGCGGGCTCGTTCCTCTCCCCTTCGCGGCTGGAGTCCTCCCGTGCTCGAACGCAAGCAATTGAAGAACCGTGCCCAAGTCACCTTCGTCCTCCCCGAGGGCACCCCCCACGGCCCGGTCAGCGTCGTCGGGGACTTCAACCACTGGAACCCCGCCGCCCACCCCCTGGAGCCCCGAGGCGACGGCACCCGCACCGCGACCGTCACGCTTCCCCGCCACAGCGCGCACTCCTTCCGCTACCTCGCCGCCGGCGACTACTGGTTCGACGACGAGCACGCCGACAGCCACGACGGCACCAACAGCCGCCTCCACACCTGACCACCGGACCGCGGGCATGCGCCGGACGGGTGCACCGCAGGTCCCCGCCCGCCCGGTACGGGCCTACGGTTCCGCTCCATGAGCGATCACGACGACGACGTCCAGCTTGGGGTACGCCGAGTCCTGCCCGGGATCGGATCCGAGGAGGTCACCACGGGAGCCGAAGGCGTGCATCCGATCCGACACGCCCGCGGTGTCATGGTCGGCTGGATGCCCACCCTCATCAACCAGCCCCGCACCCGCCGACGGGGCCTACGCCGCGCACCCGCACCCGCACCCGCACCCACACCCACACCCACACCAATCACAGCGGCCCGCCCGGCCGGCGACACGCTTCGGAGACTTCCGCTTCTCGCCGGACGAGAACGACCACCGGTCGCCCCGTCCTGGTGCCGCTCATCACCAGCCGGGACCTGGGGCACATCGCACGCGCCGACGCCTCCGCCGAGCTCCTCGCCCGGGAGGGCACGCACTCCTACCTGGCGGTTCCGCTGACCGCCTGCGGGCAGCTCCTCGACGTCCTCGGACTCGGGCGCAGGCGAGACGTACCGACGGACGACGAGGCACGAAGCAGCCCTGCGAGACGCAGCCAGTTCCCGATATCGCAAGCACCGCCGGAGCCATCGTGGCCCCATAAGGCCGGCCGGCGCGATCTCCCCGAGCCCCGGCTGCGTATGCCCCCAGGGCCGTTCTGTCGGCGCGTGTTCAAACCAGACGATCAGAGCGGGACGCCGCCCAGTGGCACGGACTCCCCAGCCCCCCGTTTCTGCGCGCCACCCTGCCGCCAGCAGCGCCCGCCACGGCGATCATCTCGGCGTCGCCGTCATTCGGGCGGGGATCCGTACGACGCCCTCGGTTGGTCCGATCTCCGACGTCGACCCGGTCCTCGGCTGGTGGCGGAACCCGGCGGCTCCTGCCGGGTGGTCGTTCAGCGGAGCGTTTCCTTCGGGGGGGCGCTCGCGCAGGGCTCCGTACGCGATGAAGTAGGCCGGGAGCCGGTTCAGCCACCGCGAGTCGGTGACGAGCTCCGTCATCCGCTTGGCCCGTCGGGGATCGCCGAACGCGGTACGGCCGGCCAGCAGCGGTCCGATGACCTGGGTGTGGGCGAGGCGCTGGAGGCCTTGGGTTGCCACGGTGGTGGGCCAGCGACGGGTTTGGACGCGGCGGACGTCGCGGAGGCCTACGGTGCCGTCGCGCAGGGGACGTACGAGGTGGCGGGCCGCGGCCACCGCGTCCTGGACGGCGAGGTTGATGCCGAAGACGGGTGACATCGCGTGGGCGGCGTCGCCGATGCAGAGCAGCCCGGGGCGGTGCCAGCGGTGCAGGCGTTCGAGCCGTACGTCGAGCAGTTTCACCTCGTCCCAGGGTGACGGCGTGACTCCGGTCGGCCAGCCAGGGGGCGGCGGCCGTGAACCGGGTCATGAAGCGCTCCAGGCCCTCGGCACGGCGTTCGGTGTCGGTTCCCTTGGGGATGAGCGTGGCGCACTGCCAGTAGTCGCCGCGGTCGATGAGCGCGGTGATGAACCTGTCGCCCAGGCCGCCCACGAGTCCGCTGGGGTCGTCTTCGCGCCGCGGCAGGCGGAACCACCAGGCGTCCATGGGGCACGGGAAGTGTTTCAGGCCGAGTTCGGGCAGTGCTCTGGCCAGTGAGCCGCAGCCGTCGCAGGCCACGGTGAGGGTGGCCCTGAGCTCGCCGGTGGTGCGTCGCCTCGGTGTTCATGCGCAGGTGGAAGGAGGGTTCCCGGCCCGCCTCCCACCACGCAGCACGTCGTGCGCTCCACGGCAACCACTCCCTTCGCGGGGATCGGGTGAGCCCCAGGGGACGTGTACCGCACTGGGGCGGCGGGGCCGGTAACGGCGGGGCCGGCCTGACCCGCCTTCAGGGGCAGGCGCCGCGGGTCACGGCTATGCCCGAGTGACAGGTGTGGTGTGAAGTGCGGGAATCGGCTGCGGCACAGGGGAAACGGCTCCACCAGGGTGTCCTGGAGCGCTGTCCAGGGGGCCAGGCCGGCTGCGGCGGGGTCCAGCCACACGGTGGCGTACGCACGGTGCCGGAAGCTGCCCACACCGCTGAGGCGGACGGTGAAGGGCTCGATTTCGGTGGCCGCGGCTGCCAGCGGCGGAGCCGCCGCCTCGAAGTCGGCCTCCGGGACGAAGCCGAAGACCAGGTCGGTACGGCGGAGCCGGAACCTGGAGTTCGGGTGTGGGGGCGTCGTGGTCCTTGTCGCCGACAGCACTGCCCCTCCCCGAGGAGAACGATCGGCTCGCCGTGGGCGGAGGCCCAGCCGGTTTCAATGTGGGTGCCGGGGACACGGGGTTGCCGGGGACTGCGACGAAGACGGTGCCGGCGGAGATCCCGTCGTAGTCCAGGCGGGGCTACTCGTCGGGGGTGCGGAGGTTGTCGGCCTCGTGTGGCGGTCCGGGCGGAACCCGTCCTCCAGTTCGCCCAGCGCCCGCTCGACCCGGCGCAGAAAGGCCGCGCCGTGCCGTGCCGGTTGAGTTGGATCCGGCGGCCCCGCCGGTCGAAGAGCGGCACGCCCGGCTCCGCCTCCAGCCGGGCGATCGTCCGGCTCACCGAGGGCTGGGCGACCCGCAGTTCATCGGCGGCGCGACTGATGTGCTGATGGCGCGCGACGGCCTGGAAACAGCGCAGGGACAGCAGGTCCATCCGCCCCCTGCCTCCCCGGGTGCACGGCGCGGCCGCAGCGCCGGCGGCCCGCTGCGTCGGCCGCGCGGCCAGCATCTGCCTCCTCACCGGCAACCGGCCGGAGTCGCTCGTCGCCCGCTACGCGGCCAATCTCCTCGGCGCCCGGGTCGTCCACTGCTCGCCCTGGCCCCCGTACCCGCCGTGCTGACGCTCGGCAGCGATCCCCTGGTGGTGGCCGGCACGGGCCTTCCCGCGTACGCAGCTCCGCGCGGCCCGGGACGACTGGTGCATCCGCTTCGCCGGGGGCATCTCCGGCGCCCCCAAAGGCGTCCCGATGGCGCACGGCCTGTCGTTCGTCATGGCCGTGTCACGGAACCGCCACGGTGCAGCGTCGTGGAGAACCGGGGTGGGGCGTGATGGTGTGTCCCTCCACGAGTGCCGGTGCGGTACCGGTGGTGAACCTCGAGGAGTGGTCATGCAGTACACAGCAGGTGTCGGCCGTACCGTGGCGGCGCTGGTGGCGGCGGTGGCGGTCACCGCTCTGGCGGCGGGCTGCACTCCGGCCGGTGAGGACGGCGCGGTCGCCAAGCCGTCGACGCCGCCCGCGGGTTCGGCGTCGGCGAAGCCGGTTCCCTCGGGCGGTACCTCCTCCTCCGGTGGCGGCACGGGTGGCACGGGTGGCACGGGCACTGGCAAACCCAGCCCCTCGGAGCCCGGCGCGGGCGGCGGCGGGGCGAAGGCCTGCACGATCGACCAGCTCAAGGCCTCCGATGCCCACCAGGCCGATGTCCGGCCGTCGGGTACGGGAACGGGAGCCGCCATCGTTTCGGTGACCAACACCTCGAAGCATCCCTGCACGCTCCTCGGGTTCCCGACGGTCGCCGGAGCCGGCAACGGCTCGCCCGACAAGAATCTCCCCCTCGCCACCACCCACAGCGGATCGGCCTCAATGGTGTCCCTGGCCCCGGGCGCCCGGGCCTGGACGAAGCTCACCTTCGTCAACGTCCAGGGCGAGGCCGACGGTTACTGCGTGTCCGGCGCCACGCCCTCCAGCTTCCCCACCCTCGTCATCGGCGTCCCCGGCGCGGGCTCGCACCAGATCGCCATGGACGACGGCGTCTTCGCCGAGTGCGACAACAAGGTGACCGTCACCGCCTTCTCCCCCACCAAGCCCTCCTGAGGACAGGTGATGGTCAAGGCCGGACCGCGCTGACGCGGGCGACGTACTTGCCGGTGGCGCGGCCCTCGGCGAGGAGGTCGTGGGCCGCGGGGACTTCGGCGAGTGACGGCAGTTCGGTCAGGGGGAGCATGAGGAAGCCTTCCGCCAGGAAGGCGAGGATGCGGGTGGTTGCTGCGGCAACCCTGGCGAGGGCCGTGGTGCCGAGCGGGTCCAGGACGAGGTCGACGCCGTGGCCGTCGGTCGCGGCGCGGATCGCCTCGGCGAGTCCGTCGCCGCGGGCGATCGCGATGTCGTAGCCGCCCTTCTCGACGTCGGCGGCCTTCTCCGGCCGCCCCACGGTGCCGATCAGCCGGCCGCCGCCGAGCAGCGGTACGAGCTGGGCGATCGCGCTGCCGATGCCTCCGCCGGCCGAGTGCACCAGGACGCTGTCACCCGGCCTGAACCGGCCGGCGTCGGTGAGCAGGAGCAGCGCCGTCGCCAGCCCCAGGGAGAGATTGCCAGCGATCTCGATCAGTGTCAGGACCGCGTCATAAATTAGCCGACTCGGGTCCGGATTTCGATGCTCGGCGTTCACTGATCGGACACATCGGAGTGGCATCGGTCACGTCGGGCGCGCCCAACAGGGCGATATTGGGCGGCACTTGCTCCGATCGCCCGGCCGCCCCGGGGCGCGAACGCCACCGCGCGCCGGTGACGGAGCGTGACGGAGGCGGCGTAGGGTGCATTCAGGTAAAGCGTTCGGCATCAAGCGTCAAACACCCTTGTCCTGCACATGACTTGGCGGGTGAGATCACGGGAGCCGCTCCGAGGAGCCGTGGAGCGGCGCCACCCCCCAAGGAGTTTGAAATGCATCCAGTTCGACGTCGTACGTGGCCGCGTACCGCAGCCACTACGGCCGCTGCCGCCGGCCTCGTGCTCACCGCAGCGGCGGCCGCCCCGGTGACCGGGGCCGTGACCGCTTCCGCGCACACCTCCGCGGTCCCGCGCACCGTGGCCCGTCCGGCCGTCGCGGGGCACCAGCTGGTGCGCGCCGTTGGCAGTCCGCTCTCCATCGAGGAGTGCCGGACCAAGTGGAAGATCTCCTGCTACACCCCGCTGCAGTACCGCGAGGCGTACGACCTGAACCCGCTCTACAAGGCGGGCATCACCGGCAAGGGCCGCACGATCGTCATCGTGGACTCCTTCGGCTCGCCGACCGTCCAGCACGACCTGGACATCTACAGCAAGCAGTTCGGGATACCCAGCACCAAGGTGCAGGTGGTCAAGTGGGGCAACGTCCCCGCGTGGGACCCGAAGAACGCCGACATGCTGGGCTGGGCCGGTGAAACGACCCTCGACGTGGAGATGGCGCACGCGGTGGCTCCGGACGCGAAGATCGTCCTGGTCGAGACGGCGGTCGCGGAGACCGAAGGCACCACCGGCCTGCCGGAGATGATGGACGCCGAGAAGTCCCTCATCGACCGCGGCATCGGCGATGTGATCACGCAGAGCTTCGGCGCGACCGAGAACACCTTCCCCGGCTTCGACAAGGGTGACTTCTCCAGCATCAAGAACCTGCGCTACGCCTTCGAGGCCGCGGCGCGCAAGAACGTCACCGTGCTCGCCTCCTCCGGCGACGGCGGAGCCACCGACTACAACGCCGACGGCAGCGGCTACTACGACCACCCCGTCAACTCCTGGCCCTCATCGGACCCGTTGGTGACCTCCGTCGGTGGCACCCAGCTGCACCTCAACGACGCGGGCAAGCGGACCGCCCCCGAGAGCGTCTACAACGACAACGGCGCGGGCGGCGGCGGCCAGTCGCACGTCTTCACCCGTCCGGCGTTCCAGGACGGCGTCAAGAACATCGTCGGCGATCGGCGCGGCACCCCGGACATCTCGATGGCCGCCGCGGTCGACGGCGGCGCGTGGATGTACTCCAGCTACGACCCGGCGGCCACCGGCTGGGACGTCTCCGGCGGCACCAGCGAGTCCAGCCCGCTGTTCTCCGGCATCGTGGCCCTGGCCGACCAGGCCGCGGGCAAGCGCCTGGGCAACATCCACGAGGCTCTGTACTGCCTGTACGGGCGCTCCTCCTACGACCGCTCCACCGGCATCGTCGACGTCAACGACGGTACGAACAACAGCTACGCGGGCGTCACCGGCTATACCGCGGTGAACGGCTACGACATGGCCACCGGCGTCGGCACCCTGGACGCGGCCCGCTTCGTGCCCGCCCTCGCCCGCGAAGGACGGCGCGGCTGACGGTTCGGCACCGACAGCCCGGCACGGGTGCGCTGCCGCAGGGCCAGCGCACCCGGAGTCCTGACCCCGGATTTGGCCCCGGAGAGACTTGGACCTTGATGGTCCAGGAGAAAGGAGCGACTGATCTCGGGGTGAACACCGAGACGCTGCGGAACTGGATCCGGGCAGCCGACGGGCTCCGGCCCGGCGCCCATTCCGCGCAACCGGCCGCTGCGCTCCGGGGCGGGCCTCTTGGTCAGCACCAAACCAGCACGGGAGCCAGCACCGCCTCCCCAAAACAGGTGCAACTCAGCAATTCCGGCAGGGGTTTGCCATCCTCGCCAAGAGGGGGATGAGGGGATGGGTTCGGGCCGTGTGGTGGTCAGGCACACCCAGTCGGGGTTGATTGTGATGACCGGCCACATATACCGGTGACCTGCGGACTCCTACGTTGTGGCCACACAAGACGTCCCCGCAGACCCCTGGAAGTGGTTCACATGGCCTCCACCGCAACGGCCCCGCAGGCTCCGTCCGGCATCAGACGCATCGTCGCCGCCAGCCTCATCGGGACCACCATCGAGTGGTACGACTTCTTCCTCTACGGGACCGCCGCGGCGCTGGTCTTCAACAAGCTGTTCTTCCCCACCGCCGATCCGCTCACCGGCACCCTGATCGCCTTCCTCACCTACGCCATCGGGTTCCTGGCCCGGCCGCTGGGCGGGGTGGTGTTCGGGCATTTCGGGGACAAGGTCGGGCGCAAGAAGCTGCTCGTGCTCAGCCTGGTCATGATGGGCGGGGCCACCTTCGCGATGGGGCTGCTGCCCACCCACGCGAGCATCGGGGTGGGTGCTCCGATCCTGCTGACCGCGCTGCGGCTGGTGCAGGGGTTCGCGCTGGGCGGTGAGTGGGGCGGGGCCGTGCTGATCGTCTCCGAGCACGGCGGGGCCGAGCACCGGGGGTTCTGGGCCTCGTGGCCGCAGTCCGGGGCTCCCGGGGGGAACCTGCTGGCCACCGGCGTACTGGCGCTGCTCGCCGCCGTGCAGTCAGACGCCACGTTCCTCGCCTGGGGCTGGCGGATTCCGTTCCTGCTCTCGGGAGTGCTCGTGGTGGTCGGGCTGTGGATCCGGCTCTCCGTCTCCGAGTCGCCGGTCTTCCTCGCCGCGCAGGCCGAGGCCGAAGCCGAGGCCGCCAAGGGCGGCGCGGCGCAGGAGAAGGCGCCCGTCGTGCAGGTGTTCCGCAAGGACTGGCGGCAGGTGCTGACCGCCATCGGCACCCGGTTCGGCGAGAACATCTCGTACTACATCCTCACTTCCTTCCTCCTCGTCTACGTCACCACCCACCTCGGGCTCCCCAAGACCACCGCCCTCAACGCGCTCCTGATCGGCTCGGCCGTCCACTTCGTGACCATCCCCGCCTGGGGCGCGCTCTCCGACCGGATCGGGCGCCGGCCGGTGACGCTGATCGGCTCGGTGGGAATGGCGCTGTGGGCGTTCGGGTTCTTCGCCCTGGTCGACTCCAAGTCCTTCGCCGTCATCACGGCGGCCGTCACCGCGGGTCTGCTGCTGCACGGCGCGATGTACGGGCCGCAGGCCGCCTTCGTCTCCGAGATGTTCGACACCAAGGTCCGTTACTCGGGCGCCTCGATGGGCTCCCAGCTCGCCTCGATCGTCGCGGGCGCGCTGGCCCCGATCATCGCCGTCGAGCTCCTGAAGGACTACGGCTCCTCGGTGCCGGTCTCCGTCTACCTGTCCGCGGCCGCCGTCGTCACCACCCTCACCGTCGCCTTCGCACGCGAGACCCGGGGCCGGGACCTGTCCCGGCCGAAGGCGGAGGCCGGTGACCAGGCCCGGGCCCAGGCCGTCGCGGGGAACGGCCGTGCCGGCCGGTCTGCGGCCGCGGTCTCCGACTGAAAGCCCAGGACCGCCGACTCCACCGCCCGCCGTCTCCGGTGCTCCCGGGTACGGCGGGCGGACCCCGTCCCCGACCCCGTCCCCGTCCCCGCGCCGAAGGGCTGCCAGCATGGCTCCCGTGACCGATACCGACGAGCCCGTGGCCGCGCTGCGCCGACTGCTCGACCTGCTCGCCCGGGGCGCCCCCGTCGAGGAGTTCGCCCGGCCCGGCACGCAGGCCCGTACCGCCGGGGCACCTGCCGCCGTACAGGCGCTCGTCGAGGAGGCGACCGGGGTGGCCCTGGACATCCGCCGCACCCTGGAGCAGCACCGCCGGCGCGAGGCGGAACTCACCGCCCTCTTCGACACCGCCGGGGACCTGGCGGCGCTGCGCGATCTCGACGCGGTGCTACGGGCCATCGTGCGACGGGCCAGGACCCTGCTGGGCACGGACGTCGCGTACCTCACGCTCAACGACCCGGTCGTGGGCGATACGTTCATGCGCGTCACCGACGGTTCCGTCTCCGCCGCCTTCCAGCAGCTGCGGCTCGGCATGGGCGAGGGGCTCGGCGGCCTCGTCGCACAGACCGCCCGCCCGTACGCCAGCGCCGACTACCGCGTGGACGACCGCTTCCGGCACACCAGCACCATCGACTCCGGAGTGAGCGAGGAGGGGCTGCGGGGCATCCTCGGCGTCCCGCTGCGGGTGGGCACGCGCGTGATAGGGGTGCTCTACGCGGCCGACCGCTCGGTGCGCGACTTCGCCCCCGACGCGGTCGCGCTGCTGTCCTCGCTCGCCGACCACGCGGCCGTGGCCATCGACGGCGCCCGGCTGCTGGAGGAGACCCGTACGGCCCTCGTGGAGCTCAACTCCGCCACCGAGACGGCGCGTGCGCAGAGCGAGGCCATGCGGCTGGCCACCGAGACCCACGACCGGCTCACCGACCTGGTCCTGCGCGGCGGGGACGTCACCGACGTGGCCCGGGAGGTGGCCGCGCTGCTGCGGGGCGGGCTGGTGGTGCACGATGCCGACGGGACCGAGCTGGCCCGGGTCGCCACCGGGCCGATCGGCCCGCCCGCCCAGGGGGTCGCGGCTTCGCGGTCCGGGGGCCGGGCCGTTCCGGTGGACGGCGTGTGGGTCTGCGCCGTCCTGGCCGGGCCGGAACTCCTCGGCTCCATCGCCCTGACGGGGCGGGCGGACCTCTCGGACACCGACCGGCGGCTGTTCGAGCGCACCGGGCTGGTCACCGCGCTCCTCCTGCTGCTGCGCCGGTCGGTGGCCCACGCCGAGGACCGGGTCCGCGGCGAACTGCTCAGCGATCTACTGACCCCGCAGAGCCCCGGGCGGACGCGCGACAGCGGAAGCCAGACGATCCGGGCCCGGAAACTGGGCGTCGACCTCTCGCACCCGCACACCATCCTGGTGCTGCACTGCGACGCTGCCCTGCGGCCCCGGCTGTCCGCGGAGACGGCCCGGCACGCGCGCGCCCTCGACGGCCTGGCCGGGCTGCACGAGGGCCACATCGTGCTCCTGGCCCCGGCCGACCGGCCCGGGGAGCTCGCCCGCTCCCTGGCCGCGGAGCTGGGCAGGGCCCTGGGCGCGCCCGTCACCGTGGGATCCGCCGGCCCGGCCGACCGTCCGGGCGGGCTGCCGGCCGTGTACGCGCAGGCCGTCCGCTGCCTGGAGGCCCTGCACGCGCTGGGCCACACCGGCTACGGCGCCGCCCTCGCCGACCTGGGCTTCGTCGGGCTCCTGCTCGGCGAGGGCGGCGATGTCGGCGGGTACGTCCACCAGGTGCTGGGCCCGGTCATCGACTACGACGCCCAGCGCGGCACCGAGCTGGTGCAGACCCTCCGGGCCTACTACACGCATGGAGCCAGCCTCTCCAAGGCCAAGGACGCCCTGCACATCCACGTCAACACGGTGGTGCAGCGCCTCGACCGGATCGGCCGGCTCCTGGGCGAGGACTGGAACTCCCCCGCCCGGGCGCTGGAGCTCCAACTCGCCCTGCGCCTGCACCTCCTGACGAAGTGACGAAGTCCGACCCGCCCCAGCCACCGACCGCCTAGGCCTCCGTCTCCGCGTCCACGATCTGCCCGTCGCGCAGTTCCACCACCCGGTCCGCCAGCTCCATCAGGGCCGGGTCGTGCGTGGCGACCAGCGCCGTGACCCCCTCGCTGCGCACCACCGCGCGCAGCAGCCGCATGATCTGGCGGCCGGTGTCGGAGTCGAGCTGGCCGGTGGGTTCGTCCGCGATGATCAGGTCGGGCTCGTTCGCGAGGGCGCGTGCGACGGCCACCCGCTGCTGCTGCCCGCCCGAGAGTTCGCCGGGGCGCTGCTCGGTCTGCTCGGCGAGGCCGACGAGGGCCAGCAGGGTGCGGGCCCGCTCCTCGCGCTGCTTCGCCGGAACCTTGCGCAGCCGCATCGGGACCCCGACGTTCTCGGCGGCGGTCAGGGCGGGGATCAGGCCGAAGGACTGGAACACGAAGCCGATCCGGTCGCGGCGCAGCGCGAGGCGGCCTTCCTCGTCCAGGCCGGCCAGGTCGGTGCCGTCGACGCGGACGCTGCCGTCGGTCGGGGTGTCGAGGCCGCCGACCAGGTTGAGCAGGGTGGTCTTGCCGGATCCCGACCGCCCCTTGAGCGCGGTGAGTTCGCCGCGGCGGACCTCGAACGACACTCCGCGCAGGGCGTGGACGGCCTGTGGTCCGGTGCCGAAGCTGCGTCGTACGCCGTCCACGACCACCATCGGCGGCTCCGTGGCGGCGCCTTCCCGCTGTGGCTGCGACTCCTGCTGCTGCGTCATGCTGCGGCTCCCCCGTGTCCGAAAACGCGCCCTTGCGTGCCCGTCCCCGTCGATTTGTTCATCTGATGCACCATTCACGCAAGTCCCTTCCCCTATCTGATCGATTCTGGCAACATCGTCCGCTATCCGGGATGACACGTCCGGTGCGGGGGAGGAACACGCTCATGCTCGGCTTCGTCGTGCGTCGGCTGCGCGGGCGATTGCCGCTCGCCGCCGCCGTACTGCTGACCGTTTTGATCACCACCACGGTGCTCACCGCGCTCTTCGCGTTCACCCGCGGCGTGGGCGAGGCCGGATTGCGCCAGGCGCTCCAGGGGCCCGACCACGCACGCAGCACCGTACTGGTCACTGGCGGACATCCGGCGGCCGACCGCTCCAAGGACGACGAGGCGGTACGGGGCTTCGCGGACAAGCTGTTCGGACCGTTCCCGTCCACCACCGAGAGCGTGGCACGCAGCCGTTCGTACGGGCTGCCCGGTCTGCACGCCCAGCGCAAGGACGCCGACCTGACGCTGCTGGCGGCCTTCGCCAAGGAGCACGTACGGCTTCTCGCGGGTGCATGGCCACAGCCCGTGACGGGGCCGGTTTCCGGCCAGGGCAGCCGCGTTCCCGTGGCCGTACCCAAGGCGGCGCTGGTCCGGCTCGGGCTGACCGAGAACGCGCTGCCGGCCGAGGTGCGCCTCGACGGCCGGAACGGCGTCGACTCCTCGCTGACCGTGCTGGTGACCGGCGTCTACGCGGCGAGCGACCCGGACGCCGCCTACTGGAAACTCGACCCGCTCGGCGCCCGCGGCCTCCAGGTCGGCAATTTCGCCACGTACGGCCCGCTGCTCGCGGACGACTCGGCATTCACCACCGGCGGCCTCGCACAGGACAGCCGCGCCGTGCTCCTCACCCCCGACTTCGCCACCGCCGACATCAACGGGACCGAGGCGGTCCGGGCGCGGGCGACCAAGACGGCCGAAGCGTTCCAGCGCACCTCCGGACTGCATCCGACCACCGAACTCCCCGTAATGCTCGGTGAGTTGGAGTCCGGCCTGACCGTGGCCCGGTCCACCCTGCTGGTCGGCGCCCTACAACTCGCCGTCCTGGCCGGAGCCGCGCTGCTGCTCGTATCGCACCTGTTGACGGAACGCCAGGAGAGCGAGCGCGTCCTGCTCACGGCCCGCGGCGCCTCCCGCCGTCGGCTCGCCCTCCTCACAGCGGCCCAGTCGCTGCTGCTCGCGCTGCCCGCCGCCGCCCTCGCACCGCTGCTGGCCCTGCCGTTGCTCCGCCTCCTCGGCGGATACGGCTCACTGGACCGCATCCCCTTCACCGTCACCCTCAGCCCGTCGCTCTGGCCGGTCGCGGTGGGCTGCGCCCTCGGCTGCGTCCTCCTGACCACCCTGCCCGTCGTTCTGGGCGCTGCGACGGCCGCCTTGCGGCGGACCGGTCGCCGCCAGGCGCTCGTCACGGGCGCCGCCCGCTCCGGGCTGGACCTGGCGCTGGTGGCGCTGGCTGTGCTCGCCTACCAGCAGCTCTCCCGGTACGGCTCCAACGGGTCCACTCCGGCGCCGAGTTCCGCCGACCCGTCCGCCGATCCGTCCGGGGCGCTGTTCGGCGTGGACCCCTTGCTGGTCGCCGCCCCGACGCTCGCGCTGTGCGCGGGCACCCTGCTGGTCCTGAGGCTGCTGCCGTTCGCGGCGCGCCTCGGCGCGCGGATCGCCTCCCGCGGCCGGGGGCTGGGTCCGGCGCTCGTCGGCTGGCAACTCGCCCGGCGGCCGCGCCGTGCCACCGGACCGGTGCTGCTGCTCGTCCTCGCCGTCGCCAGCGGGACTTTCGCCCTCGGCCAGCACACGACCTGGTCCCAATCCCAGCGCGACCAGGCCGACTTCACCACCGCGGGGGGCCTGCTGATCTCCGGCAGCGACCTGCCCCCGATGGGCCGGGCCGGCCGCTACGGCGCTCTGCCCGGCGGTGAGCAGGTGATCCCGACGCTCCGTGCGAAGCAAGAGCTGCCGGGCGGGCGCACCGCGCAGGTGATGGCGTTGGACGCGGCCGCCGTTGCCGAACGGGTTCCGCTGCGGCCCGACTTGCGGAACGGGCGCTCCCTGCGCGAGCTGTTCGCGCCGCTGGTCTCCACGTCGGGGCGGGGGGCGGCGGCCGCCTCCGGCATCCCGCTGCCCGACAGCCCGCAGCGCATCGACCTCGCCGTCGCCGTACGGGGTGTCGGCGCGGCCGGCCGCGCGAGCGTGGGCCTGATGCTGCGCGACCGGTTCGGCATCACGTACCGGAGTCCGCTGGCCCAGCTCCCCGAGGACGGCGAGGCCACCGTGTCGGTGAACCTCGACTCGCTCGTCGGCGCCCCGCTCGGCTCGGCCGCCACTCCGCTGCACCTGGCCGGGCTCGTATTCACGTACGACCACACGCGCTGGAACCCCGACATCGACGACGTGGACACCCCTGATCCGAGCAAGAGGTTCGACGAACTGACCATACGGAGCCTCGCCGTCTCGCAGACCCGCGACGGCGCGGCGGTTCCCGTCGTTGCCGCCACCTCGGACTGGAGGCTCACGGCTCCGGCGCTCAACCACGGCGCCCCGTCCGCCGAGTCACTACCCGCCTCCGCCGCGGGCGGCGTCCCGGCGTTGGCCAGGCTGCGCTACCACGCCGGCCCCTTCGAGGCCGGCGGCGTACTGGTCACCCTGGCCCCGCCGGCCGCCGCGGAGTCCGAGGTCCCCGGCATCGCCACCCGGGCCTATCTGGCCGCGGTCGGCGCGGCCGTGGGTGATCTGGTGCCCGTCAAGCTGGGCGACGCCACCGTGCCGGTACGCGTCACCGCGGCGGTCGGCACGCTGCCGGTCGCCGGAGACACCGCGATCACCGTCGACCTGGCCACGGCGAGCCGGGTACTGGCGGCCGGCGGCCTGGAGCTCCCGGCGCCCACCGAGTGGTGGATGCCGGCCGCCTCTGCCGACGACCCGGCGCCGGCCCGCGCCGCCGCCGAGCTGCGCTCCACAGCGGGCGTCCAGCAGGTGCGGCTGCGCGAGGAGGTGGCCCGGACCCTGCTGGACGACCCGCTCAGCGCGGGGCCGCAGGGAGCGCTCGCCGCGCTGGCGGTGGCCTGCGCGGTGCTGGCGGCGATCGGCTTCGCGGCCTCGGCCGCGGCGGCTTCCCGCGAACGGGCCCGGGAGTTCTCGGTGCTGCTGGCGCTGGGGGCACGCCGGCGGGACCTGGCCTGGACGGCCACGGCCGAGAGCTGCGTACTCGTCGGCCTGGGCACCGTCGCCGGGCTGGGGCTGGGCGGTGTCATCGTTCATCTCGTGGTGCCGCTGATGGTGCTGACGCCGACCGCCGGGCGGCCGATGCCGGAGGTGCTGGTGGACCTGCCCACGGCGCGGACCCTGCTGCTGGCCGCCGCCATCGCCGCGGTGCCGCTGCTGTCGGCGGTCGTCGGCGGCCTGCGCAACCGGAACACCTTGAAGACAGCCGACCGGCTGCGGCACATGGAGGAGATATGACCGGGCCGGCCGCGACGAACTCCGAGCGGCGCACTCCGGACGGCGCGGAGCCTCCCGGGACCGCCCAGGGCGGGACCCCCTCCCACGTGGTACCCGCGCCCGCCCCCTGGGTGCGGACCCGGCTGCGCGCGACCCCGCTCGCCACCCTGCTCGCGGTGGCCCTGGCCTTTGTCGCCGTCCTGCTCTCCGCCGCCCTGCCGCGCGCCGAGGACCGGGGCGCCGACCAGGCTCTGCGGTCCTTCCTGAAGTCACGCGGTCCGAGCCCGACCAGCCTGTGGGTCACCGCGCCTGTCCGCCCCACGAACCCGAACGCCAAGGATCTGGACGAGGTGCTGGCCGCTCTGGTCTCCGGTACCGGTCCGCTCCTGCGCGTCGCTCCCAGCGGTCCCGTCCACGGATCCTCGGCGGACGCCCGGCCACTCCTCAACCCCGGACTGGCCCACCCCGACGGCATATCCCCCCAACTCTCCCTTTACCACCTGCGCGAGGCCGCCGGACACGTCCGGCTCGTGGAGGGGCGATGGCCCGGTGCCCCCGAGCCCGGCGGTCCCATTCCCGTCGCGCTCTCGCAGAGCGCCGCACGGTCCATCGGTGCCCGGGTCGGGATGGTGCTGGAGGCCGCCGCGGGCTCGTCCGGACCGCTCGAGGCCGAGGTGGTCGGGCTGTACGCCGCGAACGACGAGGCCGACGTCTACTGGACCGATCTCGCCTGCCTGACCCGCGCCTGCCTCTCCCCCACGCCCACCCGCCCGCCGCTCACCTACTGGCAGACCGCGGGCCTCATCGCCCCGGAATCGCTGGACCGGCTCGGCGAATGGGGCCAAGGCAAGGCCCGGGACTTCTGGCGGATCCCGGTCGACACCCGGAACCTGCGCGCCGATCAACTGCCCGACACGGCAAAGGAGGTCGCCTCCTACATGGCCGGACCGACCGCGACCCAGCTGGGCTGGGACACCCACCGGTCCGATCTGGACATCGCCTCCGGCCTGCCCGAACTGTTCAAACAGGCCGAGGCCCGGCAGCGGGCGGCCGCGCCCCTCGCCGCGATGGGCCCGGCCGGAGCGGCCGGGGTCGCGTTCGTCGTGTTCTGCCTGGCGGCCGCGCTCACCGGCGACCGACGGGGATCCGAGCTGCGGCTGCTGCTGGCCCGCGGCGGGTCCCGGGCCGGCATCGTGCGCCGGCTGCTCGCGGAGAGCGCCGTCACGGTCCTGCCGGCCGCCGCCCTCGCGACGGCCCTCGCCGTGGTGCTGCTGCCGACCCCCCGCGTGACGGCCACCGTGCTCGCCGCCTCGGCCGCCACGCTCGTGTCACTGCTGGCCTTCCCCCTGCGGGCCGCCGTGTTGCTGTCGCCGCCGCGCGGGCCCAGTCCCCGGCGGCGCCTGGTCGTCGAGCTGCTCGTGCTCGCCGCCACCGCGGCCGCCGTGTTCGAGGTCCGCTCGCGCGGGATCGCCCCGGCCGGCTCCGGGGTCGACCCGCTGCTGGTCGCCGCCCCGCTGCTGCTCGCGCTCTGCGGCGGCCTGCTGCTGGCCCGGGTCCAGCCCGCCCTGGTCGGGGCACTGGCCCGCGCGGCCGGGCGGGGCCCGGGGCTGATCGGCTTCCTCGGGCTGGCGCGCGCCGCGCGGGGCGCCGGGGGCATGTCACGCCCGTCCGTACTCCCGCTGGTGGCACTGCTGCTGGCCGTCACCACCGGCGGCTTCGGCGGCACCGTGCTGACCGCGGTGCAGGACGTGCGGCTCGAGGTGGTCCGTCAGGCCATCGGCGGCGACGCGCAGATCGCGGCGCCCAGCAGCACGCTCCCCGAGTCCCTGACGAAGGCCGCGGCCGCGCTGCCCGGCGTACGGTCGTCGCTGAACGTGTGGACCGAGGACAACGCCTTCCTGATCGGCAACAAGCCGGGCACCACCCAGGTCAGCGTCGTGGTCGCGGACCCGGTGGCGTACGCGGAGCTGTCCCGGGCCATCGGGCGCGGCACGTTCGACCCGGCCGCGCTCGCGGGCGGCGCGCCGGGCGCCCCGGCGCCTTCGGGCACCTCCGCCGCCCCCATACCGGCGCTCGTCAGCGCAGACCTCGCCGCGGAGGACCTCTCCTCGTACCTGCTGCGTATGGACGCCGGCGACCTCCACCTGACCGTCGCCGGCGTGATCGACGGCACGCCCGCCCGGCCGGGCGCCAAGTCCGCCACGGTGGTGGTGCCGGCCGGTCCGGTCACGGCCGCCCTGCCCAAGCTGGGCGCCCCCGACCGCTGGTACGCGCTGGGCTCCTTCGACCAGCACCGGCTGGAGGGGCTCGTACGCGCCGCCGACCCGGCGGCGACCGCCGGGCTCTACCGCGTCCGCACCAGCTCGGCCGAGGCCGCCGAGCTGGGCTCCGACCCGCTCCAGCGCTCGGCCGAGCGGTTGTTCTGGGCCACCTTGGCCGCAGCCGCCGGGTTCGCGGTGCTGGCGGTGCTGCTGACCCTGGTCCGGGCCGCCCCCGACCGCGCGGCGCTGCTCGCGAGGCTGCGCACGATGGGCCTGCGACCCCGGCAGGCGTTGCTGCTGATCCTCACGGAGTCGGTGCCGCTGGCGCTGGCCGCCGCCCTCGGCGGGGCCCTGGTGGCGGCGGGAGCGCTCGCCCTGCTGGGTCCGGCCGTGGACCTGTCGACGCTGGTGGGCGCGAAGGTGGCGACCGGCCTGGGGTTCCTCGCCCGGCCCGTACTGATCCAGGCGCTGGGCCTGGCAGTCCTCGTCGCGGTGGCCGTGCTCGCCGAGGCGGCGATATCCGGCAGGCGACAGATCACTACCGAGTTGAGAGCGGGAGACCAGCGGTGAACCGACCGGCCCACAGCGACCAGCCCACCTTCGAGGAGCTGCGGCAGCAGGCGTTGGCCGCCGCCGAGCCCGTGCGCCACGGCGCGGACACGGCCATCGCCTGCGACCGCCTGGTGCGGATCTTCAGCACGGACGGCGTGGAGGTCCAGGCCCTCCAGGGACTGGAACTGACCGTGGAAAAGGGTGACTTGATGGCCCTGGTCGGCGCCTCCGGCAGCGGCAAGTCCACCCTGCTGAACATCCTGGCGGGCCTGGACGTCCCCACGGCCGGCAGCGCCAGCGTGGGCGGCTACGACCTGCTGGAGATGTCCGCACGCGACCGGCTGCGCTACCGGCGCGAGGCGGTCGGCTTCGTCTGGCAGCAGACGGCCCGCAACCTCCTCCCCTTCCTGACGGCGGCCCAGAACATCTCCCTGCCGATGCAGCTGAAGGGGACCGGGCGCGGCGCCGCCAAGCGCCACGCGGTCCGCACTGGGGAGCTCCTCGAAGCCCTCCACATCGGCGACCTGGCGGGCCGGCGCCCCGCCGAACTCTCCGGCGGACAGCAGCAGCGCGTGGCCATCGCGGTGGCGATGGCCAACGACCCGGCGGTGCTGCTCGCCGACGAGCCGACCGGCGAGCTGGACTCCGAGACGGGCGGGGCCATCTTCGAGGCGTTCCGCACCGTCAACCGGGAACTGGGCGCCACCGTGGTCATCGTGACCCACGACCCGCTCGTCGCGGGCGAGGTCCGGCGCACCGTGGCGATGCGCGACGGCCGCACGAGCAGCGAGGTGCTGCGCCGCACGGTCACCGACGAGCACGGCGCCGAGTCGGTGAGCGAGCGGGAGTACGTGATGCTGGACCGCACGGGCCGGGTGCAGCTCCCGCAGAAGTTCCTGGAGGCCCTGGGGATGGAGCACCGGGTGGCGGTGGACCTCGCGGCGGACCACATCGAGTTGCGCCCCGACGGAGGCAGCTCCCCGCAGTAGCGGCGTACGGGTGCGAGCGCGAGCCGGGCTGCCGCACCCCGCGCCCCCGCTGCCGCCCCGCCCCCACCCCGTCCGTCCCGGGGCCGCCTGCTCCTGCACCGCCTGCTCCGCGCCCGCCGCTGCCCCCTCCCCCACCGGTGAACCGGCTGGTGCGCGTCACTTCCGTGGCCCGGGTGTCGTTAGGGGCTCGGGGTTGACTCGGGGGACGAAGGGATGACGGAATGCGGCAGTTTCCTCTGGAGATGCACCACATGGCACCCGGCCGGGTCGTCGAGTGGCGGTTGCGGTCCACTGCGGCGGCGGAAGCCGACGGGCTGGGCGGCGCGGCGGGCAGGAGGGCTTCCTTCAACCAGGACAAGCACTTCACCGTCGCCGAGGAGAGCCGTGCGGCCGACGATCCCGTCGCCTCGTGGATCGCGGTCACCTTCGAGGTCGCGGGCGTGCTGGACGAAGACGCCCTGACCCGCTCGCTGCTGGCGTTCGTACGCCGTCACGAGGTGCTGCGCTGCGAGTTCCGGCGGCTGGCCGGGGAGTTGGCGTGCGCGCCGATCCCCGCCGAGGAACTGGCCCTCGACACAGTGCAGGTGGCCTCCTTCGACCGCACCGAGGAGCTGACCGGCTTCCTCGTCGAACGGTTCAAGCGGAGCATCGACACCCTGTCCTGGCCGCTGTTCACGATGGGCGCGGTGCTCCGCGAGGACTCCGCGACCGTCTACCTCGCCTTCGACCACATCGTGTGCGACGGCATGTCGATGCCGATCGTGGTCCAGGAGGTTCAGAGCGGCTACGAGGCCCTGCGCCGCGGCGAGGAGATCGACCCGGCGCCCGCGGCGAGCTATCTCGACTTCGCCGAGGAGCAGCGCCGCCGCTACCTGTCCATCGCCGCCGACGACGAACGGCTCGGCTACTGGAAGCAGTTCATGGCGCGCGGCGGGGAGTTCTTCCCGCGCTTCCCGCTCGAACTGGGCGTGGAACCGGGCCGGATGTACTCGATCGTCAACGAGGCCTCGCCGCTGCTGGACGCCGCCGAGGCGGAGGTCTTCGAGAAGGCCTGTCTGGCGGTCGACGGCAAGCCGTTCATGGGGGTGCTGGCCGCCGTCGCCGTCTGTCTGCGCGAGGCCGGCGGTCCGGGCGTCTACCGGGGGTTCATGCCGGTGAGCGAGCGCGGCCGCGCCGAGTGGACGAACTCGGTGGGGTGGTTCGTCAACACCATGCCCATCGAGTTCGACGCCTCGCCCGGACGGGACTTCACGCAGGTCATGGCCTCGGTGCGGGCCGGGTTCGGCGAGATGATCGGCCATGTGGACGTGCCCTTCGTGCGGGCCTGGGAGCTGTTGGCACCCCGTGAGTTCGCCGCCCGCTCCTGGCCGTACCCGGTGAACTTCTTCTCGTACATCGACATGCGCAAGTGCCCGGGTGCCGAACGGCACGAGGACTGGCGGCCCACCTCCCACGTGTGGTCGGCGCAGGCCAACGGGGCCTGTTCCTGGTTCCAGCGGGACGCGGACGGGCTGCACATGAACTCGATCTACTCCGACACCCCCGCGGCCCGCCGCACGATGGACGGATTCCAGGAGGCACTGCGCGAGACGGTCCGGGAGATCGCCCGCCACGGCTCCTTCCGCCGGCCGATCGCGCTGACTTCGCCGCGCCGGCCAGTCGCCCGTACCCCGCTCGACGTGGCGGCGTTCGCCCGGCGCCCCTGAGGCGGCGGGGCCACCAGGAGCGGCCGGGGCCGAGGCTCAGTCGGCCAGCCGGGCCGCGCGCTCGCGCAGCAGGGCCTGCTCCCTGGCGTTGTGGGTGAGCGAGGCGGCGCGCTCGAACTCCGCGCGGGCCTCCGCCGGGCGGCCGAGCCTTTCCAGCAGGTCGCCCCGTACGCTGGGCAGCAAGTGGTAGGCGCGCAGGGCCGGTTCCGCGGCCAGGGCGTCCACCAGCGGGAGCGCCGCCTGCGGCCCCTCGGCCATGGAGACGGCGACGGCCCGGTTGAGCTCGATCACCGGTGAGGGGACGAGCCGGACGAGACGCCCGTAGAGGGCGGCGATCGTCGGCCAGTCGGTGTCCTCGTAGCGGACGGCGGCGGCGTGCACGCCCGCGATGGCGGCCTGGACCGAGTAGGGGCCGGTGCCGGCGCGGCTCAGGGATTCGACACCGCGCCGGATCAGCATGCGGTTCCACCTGGCCCGGTTCTGGTCGGCGAGCAGCACCGGCTCGCCGGCCGGGCCGGTGCGGGTGGCCATGCGGGAGGCCTGGAACTCCAGCAGCGCCGCCAGCCCGTGGACCTCGGGCTCCTTGGGCATCAGGCCGGCCAGGACGCGGGCCAGGCGCAGGGCGTCCTCGCAGAGCGCGGGCCGGACCAGGTCGTCGCCCGCGGTCGCCGAGTAGCCCTCGTTGAAGACGAGGTAGATGACCTCCAGCACGGAGGCGAGGCGCTCTTCGCGATCGGCCCCGTACGGGACTTCGAAGGGCACCGCCGCCTTGGCCAGGGCCCGCTTCGCCCGGACGATGCGTTGGGCGACCGTGGGCTCGGAGGACAGGAAGGCGCGGGCGATCTCCTGGGTCGTCAGCCCGCCCATCAGGCGCAGGGTGAGCGCGATCCGGGCCTCTGTGGCGAGCACGGGGTGACAGGCGGTGAAGATCAGCCGGAGCAGGTCGTCGTCGATGGCCTCGGGGTCGGCGAGCTCGGCGGACTCCGAGGCCGGCGGCTCGTCCTCCAGGGTGCGGCCGACCTCCGCGAGTTTGCGCGCGTAGGTCTCCTTGCGGCGGACGAGGTCGATGGCGCGGTGCTTGGCGGTGGCCATCAGCCAGGCGCCCGGCTTGTCCGGGACACCCGACTGCGGCCACTGTTCCAGCGCGGCGACCAGCGCGTCCTGCGCGAGTTCCTCGGCGATGCCGAGGTCGCGCACGATGCGGGCCACGCCCGCGATGATCCGGGCGGATTCGATCCTGAACACCGCTTCGACCGCACGGGTCGTATTCACTGCCGTCACGGCCACCCATCAGAGCAGCCGTGACGAGGCAGGGCAAACGCGGAGGCGGGGCAAACGCGGAGAGGATCAGGCCTGCGGACCGGGGCCCTCGTCGATCTGGCGGAGCTCGATGCCGACCGTCCAGCTCTCCGGGTGGACCTCCAGGAAGCGCTTGGTCCACTCCAGCGCCTCGTCCTTGTCCTTGCACTGCATCAGGGCGTACCCGCCGACGACCTCCTTGGTCTCGGTGAAGGGGCCGTCGGTGTAGCTGAGCTTGCCGCCGGACCAGGTGACCCTGGTCCCCTCGGAGGTGGGGAGCAGGCCGGCGGTGTCCAGCATGACCCCGGCCTTGGTGATCTCCTCCAGCAGTCCGCCCATGCGCTGCTCGAAGTCGGCGGGGAAGGGGGTCTCGGGGGTGAGGCTCTGCTCGTCGATGCGGACCATCGAAAGGAAGCGCGGCATGGTGACTCCTCGGTCGGGAAGGACGGGGGCTGTCCCCGCCTCTCACCCTTGCGTCGAACGGGGGCCGCCCGGATCGACAGCTCCCCCGGAAATTCTTCAAAGAATCTTCCGGGACTGCCCGCCGCAACCGCCGAAGGCGCGCCCACCGGACGCTACCGACGAGTAGGATCGCCGGGCCCAGGCCCCTTCGAGAGGATCCCCGATGCCGCGCATACCGTCCTCACCCCTGCTCCTCGCCGGTCTGCTGGCCAGTGCGGCGGTGGCGCACGCGGTCGTCCCGAAGCAGTTCGACGCGATCGTGCCGCGCTCGCTGCCCGGCAGCCCGCGCCGGTGGACGTACGCGAGCGGTGTCGCGGAGCTCGCCCTGGCCGCCGGGGTCGCCCACCCGCGCACCCGTCGCGTCGCGGCGATGGCGACGGCGGCGTTCTTCGTCGGCGTCTTTCCCGCGAACGTCAAGATGGCCGCCGACGCCCGCCGCCGCTCCCCCGCCCTGCGGGCCGTCGCCGTCGGCCGGCTGCCGCTCCAGGTCCCGCTGGTGATGTGGGCCCGCAGCGTGAGCCGGTCCGCGGCGACCCGCTGAGTTCAGCGGCTGTCGCCCGTCCAGTCCCAGTGGCCGGGATCCTGTGTGCGACGGCGGTAGTGCGCCCGGCCGCCCGGGCCGTAGCGCCCTATCTCCGTCGGGAGCCGGGCCTCCTCGGCGAGCTGCGGCCCGCTCCAGCCCGTGATGTCGAGGAGCAGCCCGTCGAGCGGGCCGCCGACGAGCTCGCCGTAGGCGTGCCCCTGGAGCGGACCCGGGTCGGGGTCGTCGTGGTCGGCGCCGTAGACCCGGCGCCGGAGCATCCTGTCGTCCATGTCGCCCAGCTTCACAGACGGCACTGACAACGCCCTGGCCAGAGGGATGGCGGGGCCGCGGCGGCCGGTGCCCGCCGACCGGCGATGATGGGAGCCACCTTCCCGATCGCACGGCACACGGAGCGGAGCACCACCCATGGCACGTCTGGTACACCAGCCACTGGAGGACCAGGAGTTCGAGTTCATCCTCGGCATGACGGACGGGCCCGTGCTGGCCTACTTCTGCGGCAGTTGGCCGAAGGCCGTCGAGGCCTGCCGCGCGATGGATTCGGTCGTCGCCGAGCTGGCCCAGGAGTACGGGACGCGGCTGACGGCCGTCCGTACGGACATCACCCGCTGCCCCGCGCAGACCAAGCGGTACGAGGTCACCGGCGCCCCGACCGCCGTCCTGCTCAAGGGCGGCGAGGCGGTCGCGACCCAGGCCGGGCCGATGACGCGCGAGGAGTTCCGCGCCTTCCTGGACCCCCATCTCTAGGCCGTTGGGCCGTCCAGGCGAAGCCAAGCAATCTGGCTGAAAGTCACATGGATCGGATAGGTGCCTAAGGCATGTAATGGGTTCCGGCAAAACGGAACCACCGCGTGCGAGGTGTTGTATGTCCGAGAAAACCGTTGCCTTCCCCCAGGACCGGACCTGTCCCTACCACCCGCCGGCCGCCTACGAACCACTGCGGACCGGCCGGCCGCTCTCCCGGGTCACGCTCTTCGACGGCCGCTCCGTATGGGTGGTCTCGGGGCACGCCGAAGCGCGGGCCCTGCTCTCCGACGGCCGGCTCTCCGCCGACCGGCTGAACCCCGATTTCCCCACCCCCACCCGGCGGTTCAAGGGCCTGCAGAAGCGGCCCACCGCCCTGCTCGGCCTCGACGACCCCGAACACAACACCCAGCGCAGGATGTTGATCCCGAGCTTCTCGCTGAAGCGGACCGCCGCCCTGCGGCCCCGGATCCAGGAGACCGTGGACCGGCTGATCGACGAGATGGTCGCGGCCGGCCCGCGCGCGGAACTGGTCGGCGCCTTCGCCCTGCCGGTGCCCTCGATGGTGATCTGCGCGCTGCTCGGAGTCCCGTACGAGGACCACGAGTTCTTCGAGAGCCAGTCGCGCAGGCTGCTGCGCGGACCGGAAGTCGCCGACGTGGAGGACGCCCGCGATCAGCTCAACGGCTATCTGCGCGAGCTCATCGGGCACAAGCGCGAGCACCGGGGCGACGGGCTGCTGGACGAACTGATCACCCAGCGGCTGGAGACCGGGGAGACCGATGTCGAGGAACTGGTCTCGCTGGCCGCGATCCTGCTGATCGCGGGGCACGAGACCACCGCCAACATGATCTCGCTCGGTACGTTCACCCTGCTCAACCACCCCGAGCAGCTGGCCGAGCTGCGCGCCGACCCGGCCCTGATGTCGGCGGCGGTGGAGGAGCTGATGCGGTTCCTGTCGATCGCGGACGGCATGCTGCGCGTGGCGAGGGAGGACATCGAGATCGGCGGGGTGACGGTGCGCGCCGACGACGGGGTGATCTTCTCCACCTCCGTCATCAACCGCGACGAGGCCGTGTTCGCGCAGCCCGACGACCTGGACTGGCACCGGCCCACCCGGCACCACCTGGCCTTCGGCTTCGGCATCCACCAGTGCCTGGGCCAGAACCTGGCCCGCGCCGAGATGGAGATCGCGCTGGGCACCCTCTTCGAGCGGCTGCCGGGGCTGCGGCTGGCCGCCCGGCCCGACCTGATCCCGTTCAAGCCCGGGGACACCATCCAGGGCATGATCGAACTCCCTGTGGCCTGGTGAGGAGCCCGATGTCCACTGCGCGCATCTCCATCGACACGGGCGTCTGCATCGGGGCCGGACAGTGCGCCCTGACGGCGCCCGGGGTGTTCACCCAGGACGACGACGGCTTCGGCGCGCTGCTGCCGGGACGCGAGGACGGCGCCGGCAGCCCCCTGCTCCGGGAGGCCGCCCGGGCATGCCCGGTGTCGGCGATCACGGTCGAGGAGCCCCGCTAGCGTCCGTCCGGTCAGTGCCCCGAGCCGCCGAGCCGCTGGCGCAGGCACGTCCCTGATCAGCCGCGCCCCGGTGATCCGTCCGCCGGGCTCCGCCTACGCGCCGGGCGCGGCCTCCGGCAGCAGTGCGGCCGCCTCACGCTCCAGCGCCAGGGCGCCGTCCACCAGCTCCGCGCAGGCGTCGAAGAGCTCCCGCCGTGCGGCGGCGTCCGACTCCGGGTCGGCCGTACGGGCCAGCTCCGCGAGCCGCGACCACTGCCCGCCGGAGCTCCGGAAGAGGCCGGCCGCCTCCGGGTGCCCGGCGAGGTCGAGGAAGTCCGCGTACAGCGGCCGGGTGGCGCCCGGGGAGGTCCACTCCTCCTCCAGGCAGGCGTGCAGCCGTCCGGTGCCCAGCGCGAAGGCCTCGGGGGTGGCGAACCGGCGCTCCCAGCCCGCCTTCGTGGTGGTGTCGCGCAGCTGCGCGGCGAGCTTCTCCATGCCGGAGAAGCCGAAGTTGACGTCGAAGTGGTTGCCGAGGACCGGGCCGGTGAGGCGGCCGACGGTGTGGGCGATCGCGGCGTCCGGGTCCGTCTCCCCGGCGGGCTTGCCGGTGGTCACCACCATCTGGTGGCGGCCCTTCTTGTGTCCGGACCAGGCGGCGCCGAACTCCTCGCGGCCGATCGCGTAGGGGGTCGCCGCCCCGTCCTCCACGTAGTAGGTGTCGCCCTCGTAGCCGACGACGACCACCACGTACGGATCCGCGGCGGCCAGCTCGGCCACGGCGGCGGGGCCGTGCCAGGGCAGGGCGGACCTGTTGACGGTGCAGAACACCGGAGCGCCGGCGTCGAGCGCGGCCTCGACCCGGTTCCAGCGGGGCTTGGCGCTGCGCGTGGCCTCGTAGGGGATGTTCAGGCGGCCGAGGGCCACCTGGACCCAGGGGTCGGGGTGGGCCTGGGCGACGATCGTCGGCATCGGCGGGCGGCCGGCGTACTCGAACACGAAGTACATGAAGCCGATCCCGCCCGCCAGGCCCGCGACCAGCGCCTCGTCGTGCACGCTGCCGAGCGCGTGCCGGATCAGCGAGGCCTCGCGGTGTCGTCCGGTGCCGAAGTCTTCATATACGAGCGCAGTCATGCGGCCAGGGTATCCGCGTCGCGGGGCTCGGACCGCGACAGCACTTCCTGTACAGTTGTCCAGGAAGTCGGACGGACCGGTCTTCGCTCACCCCGCCCCCAGGGAGGTGGCCGTGCACACGGTCGCAACGATCCTCATCGGCCTCGTCGCCGCACTGCACGCGTACATCCTGGTGCTGGAGATGTTCCTGTGGCAGCGGCCGCCCGGCCGGTCCCTGCACGGCTTCGACGCCGACACCGCCCGCCTGACCGCCCCGCTCGCCGCCAACCAGGGCCTCTACAACGGGTTCCTCGCGGCCGGCCTGGTTTGGTCGCTCGTCATCGACTCACTGGCCACGCAGGTCTTCTTCCTCGTCTGCGTGATCGTCGCCGGGGTGTACGGGGCCGCGACCGCCAACCGCCGGATCCTCTTCGCCCAGGCACTGCCCGGCGCCCTCGCCCTGGGTGCGGCGCTGCTCGCCGCGTGACCTCCGGCCGGCCGAACACCGACCCCCGTACGGCGCGCACCATGGCGCGGCTGCGGGAGAGCCTCCTCGCGGAATGCGCGGACCGGCCGCTCTCCGAGGTCAGCGTCTCGGCGGTGGTCCGCCGGGCGGGCGTCGGCCGCGCCACCTTCTACCTGCACTACGAGGACCTCACCGCGCTGGCGGTGGACGCGTGCGCCGACGTCGTGCACGCGGCGGTCGACGCCCTGCACGCCTGGCAGACCGGGCCCTCGGCCCCCGCTCCGGCCCGCCCGCCCGCCGCGCTGGCCGAGTTCCTCGCCGGCGCCGCCGACCGTGCCCCGCTCCACCGCACCCTGCTCCTGCCGGGCGGCGGCGGCCCGCTGGGCGAGCGCCTGCACCGGGAGCTGCGCGCCCGCAGCCGGGCCGAGCGGGCGGCGGTGGGGGCACCCCGGCCCGATCTGGTCGCCTCGGCGGTGGCGGCCGCCTTCACCGGCATCCTCGCGGACTGGCTGCACGGCGAGTTCCCGGCGGACCTGTCGGACCCGTCCGAGCTGGCGGACCGGATCTGGACGCTGCTGCTGGCCCTGCACCGCGCCGGTTAGACCGCGCAAGCCCTCACTGGGCCCCTCAGCCCGAGGCCAGCCCGGTCTCCTCCATCACCCGGGCCACGGTGTCCTCCAGGGAGTCCGCGGCCTCGACGATGCTCTCCCAGTCCCCGGGGAGCAGGTCGAGCGGCCGGTACCACTCGCGCAGCTCGGCCTCCCCGAACTCGGCGCCGTAGGGCTTGCCCGCGTGCCGCCGCACGGTTTCCTCGAACGGCACGTCGAGGTAGTAGAAGTGGGTCCGCCCCCGGTGGGCCGCGCGCAGGGCGTCGAGCATGGGGCCGTAGCGGTCCGCGTAGAGGATGCCCTCGACGATGACGTGGAATCCGTGGTCCAGCGCGTACCGGGCCACGCTGCCGATCAGCCCGATGTTCGCCGCGCCGGGGGTGTCGCGTTCGCGCAGGACGACCCGTCGCAGGGTGTCCTGGCCCACGAGCGCGATGCCGCTGCCGTGGCGGTCGCGGATCTCCTCCGCGACCGAGGACTTGCCGGAGGCGGAGTTGCCGCGCAACACGATCAGCCGGGTGTCCGGCGTGCCCGTCATCATCCGGACCACGCTACCGGTCCGCGCCGCACGCGCGTGAGCCCCGCCCGAGGAGCGGACGGGGCTCAGCTCACCTGCCGGGCTCGTGAAGCGGCCTTAGAGGCCCACCACCTGCTCCGCCTGGGGTCCCTTGGGGCCCTGCGTGACGTCGTACTCGACCTTCTGCCCCTCCGCCAGCTCCTTGAAGCCGGTGGTCTGGATGGCGGAGAAGTGCACGAACACGTCGGGACCGCCGTCGTCCTGCTGGATGAAGCCGAACCCCTTCTCCGAGTTGAACCACTTCACGATGCCTGTTGCCATCTGTACTGATCCTTCACAACGTTCCACCGGCCGCACACGCGGCCGGTCCCGATCCTGCCCATTGATCGGCCCGAGCACACGCCAAGCGCGGCCAACCGGGGTGCTTCCCGCTATTCGAACTTTTCTCCGTCCCGTCCGTGAAACGAGGGAGCAGGCCTTCACACGGGCCTTGGAGGGCCCTTCGAAAGGGGACCGACATGGGCGAGCTCGCGACTTTCCGAGTGCCGCAACGGATCACCGGGACGGCGGCGGACGCCGTACTGGGCGGGGCGATGGTCCGCGCCTGGCAGCGCGACGGGATCTTCCAGGTGGCCGCCGATCCCGCGCAAGAAGCCCGCACGCGGGCCGCGCTGGCGGTGAGCGGGCGGTTCTTCGCCCGGCCTGCGGCCGAGAAGGCGGCGTACGTCAACGACACCTCGTACAGCGGGTACATCGCCTCGGGCGAGGAGGTGACGGCGGGGCGGCCGGACGCCTCGGAGATCTTCACCATCACCCCGGACATCGGTCCCGCGGATCCCGGCGCGGCCGCCGGGCTGCCCTGCCACGGCCCGGTCCCCTGGCCCGGTCAGGAGTACCGGGCGGCCATGGAGGCGTACCTGGCGGGAGTCGGCGGGCTCGGCGAACGATTACTGCGGCTGGTGGCCCTGGGGCTGGGCCTGGGACCGGCCGGCATCGACCGGCTCGCGGGGCTGACCCGCGGCGGCTGGCACCACATGCGGGTGCTGCGCTTCCCGGCCGCCGCGCGGACCGCCGAGCGCGGGATCGGCGCCCACACCGACTACGGGCTCCTCGTGATCGCCGCGCAGGACGAGGTGGGCGGGCTCTGGGTACGGCCCCCGGTGCCGGGCGAGCCCCGCCCGCGCAACTGGCTGCCGGGCGAGAGCTCGGCGGGGTTCGCCGAGAACCGGCCGGGCTGGACCTTCGTGCGGCCGGTGCCCGGGGTGCTGACCGTCTTCCCCGGGGACATCCTCCAGTTCATGACCGGCGGCGCCCTGCTGTCCACCCCCCACAAGGTGCGGCTGGCCGACCGGGAGCGCCACGCCCTCGCCTATTTCCACGAGCCTCGCTTCGGCGCCCGGATCCGCCCGCTCGACCAGGGCCGGGCCGCGGAGGGCTCCGTCATCCACTACGGGGAGCACTTCACCCGGATGTTCATGCGCTGCTATCCGCAGCGGGCAACGACGCGGCGGATCGAGGCCGAAGGGCTGCTGCGCTCGCTCGCCGCGGCCCGCTGACCCGGCAGCCGAGGCAGTCGGCGTGACCGCTGTGCGCGGCGGTGTCGCGGACCCGCCAGTCCCACTGGTCCTCGGGACGGGGGCCGCTCGGCTTGCCCCAGCCTGCGAGGTGGAGCAGCCAGGTGACGATCCCCGCCGCGACCACGACCAGGAGGCCGATCCAGATGCCGGGGGTCCAGGACGCGCACAGGGCCGTGCCCGCCGCCGAACAGCCCACGAGGGCGATCGCCGTACCGGTCCAGCCGGCCACGGTGTGGCCGAGGTCTACGTGGCCGTGGGCGCTCATCGTTCTCCCCTGGTTCGGTGGGTTCATTCGGTGGGTTCAGTAGGCTCGAACGGCGTTCTCTCACGGAGAAAGCCATTTATCTCACGAGCTAAGTAACTTAGATGCTAAGGAGTAACCGCGTGCAGGGCAAGCCCCGCCCCGCGGCCACGGTCCAGGAGGCGCTCTCGCGCATGGACCGGTACGTCGCCCTCGGCATCCTCGGCCAGCAGGAGGTGGCGCAGCTGCTGGGGCTGAACGTCACGGACCTGACCTGCCTGGGCCACATCCTGGGCGCCGGGGACAGCCCCCTCGGCGCGGGCGACCTCGCCGAGCTCACGAACCTCACCACCGGGGCCGTGACGGGGGTCCTCAACCGCCTGGAGCGGGCCGGCTACGCGAGCCGGCAGCCCGACCCAACCGACCGGCGCCGGGTGCGGGTGGTCGCCGACCCGGCGGCCGCCGCCAGGGTCTTCGCCGTCTACGAGCCCTTCTACGCACGGCTCGGCGCGGTGTTCGCCGAATACTCCCCGGACGAGATCGCCGTCATCGCGGACTGGTTCGGGAGGGCGACGGCCGAGGTCACCGCCCATCTCGACCGGGTGCGGGCCGCGGAGCTCGGGCCTGTGGCCCCGTAGGCCCGATGGTAAAATTTGCCTTTTGGCGACGTTCGCGTCGCGCTCCCGATCATCTTGTGCGTCTCACGGAAGGTTCTGCATGAAGAACCCGTCACCTCATGGGCGCTTCGGCATCAAGCCCGGAGCGAAGGCAGGCCCGAAGGGCGGTGCGAAGGGCGGCGGGAAGACCCCGCGGACCCTCGGCCCCCAGGGCGAGTACTCAATGCCCCGGACGACCACGCCGGCGCTGCCGCCGGTGGAGTCCTTCTCGGAGCTCGGCCTGCCCCCTGAGCTGGTGACGACGATGGCCGACCAGGGGGTGGCGGAGCCGTTCCCCATCCAGGCGGCGACCCTCCCCAACTCCCTCGCGGGCCGTGACATCCTCGGCCGCGGCCGGACCGGCTCCGGCAAGACGCTCGCCTTCGGGCTCGCGCTGCTGGCCCGGACGGCGGGACAGCAGGCGGATCCGAAGCGGCCGCTCGCCCTGGTCCTCGTACCGACGCGCGAACTGGCGCAGCAGGTCACCGAGGCGCTGTCCCCGTACGCGCAGGCCCTGAAGCTGCGCATCGCCACGGTCGTCGGCGGCCTGTCGATCGGCAAGCAGACGGGCGCGCTGCGCACCGGCGCCGAGATCGTGGTGGCCACCCCCGGGCGGCTCAGCGACCTGATCGGGCGGCGCGACGTCCACCTGGAGCGCGTGAAGATCGTCGTCCTCGACGAGGCCGACCAGATGTGCGACATGGGCTTCATGCCGCAGGTCACCGAGATCCTCGACCAGTGCCACCACGCCGGCCAGCGGATGCTGTTCTCGGCCACCCTGGACCGCAACGTGGACCAGCTGGTCCAGCGGTACCTGAAGGACCCGGTCGGCCACTCCGTGGACCCGCAGTCGGCCTCGGTGTCCACGATGGACCACCACGTGCTGCACATCCACGCCGCCGACAAGGTCTCGGCGGCGACGGAGATCGCGGCGCGCGAGGGCCGGGTGCTGATGTTCCTGGACACCAAGCACGGCGTCGACCAGTTCGTGAAGCACCTGCGCGCCATGGGCGTACGGGCCGAGGGGCTGCACAGCGGGAAGTCGCAGCCGCAGCGCACCCGGACCCTGGGCCAGTTCAAGGACGGCCTGCTGAACGTCCTGGTCGCGACCAACGTCGCCGCGCGCGGCATCCACATCGAGGACCTCGACCTCGTGGTCAACGTGGACCCGCCGGCCGACAGCAAGGACTACCTGCACCGCGGCGGCCGCACGGCCCGCGCCGGGGAGTCCGGCAAGGTCGTCACCCTGGTCACCCCGAACCAGCGGCGCGACATCGTCCGCCTGATGGCCGACGCCAAGATCCGCCCGACCATCACCCAGGTCCGCTCCGGCGAGGCGGCGCTGAGCCGGATCACCGGCGCGAAGGCCCCGTCCGGCGTGCCGCTGGCCGGCGCCGCGGCCACCGACGCCAAGGGCCGGCCCTCGGGCACGGAACTCGGCTTCCGCGGCATCGGGACCCGGCCCGGGCGGCCCGGCAAGGGCAAGGAGTCCCGTAAGACCATCGAGGCCCGGCAGGCCGCGGAGGCCCGCGCGGCGGCCCGGGTACGACGGGGCACGAAGTAGCGGGAGACCGCGGTGCGGTGACGAGGTGAGCGGAGGTGCCGGCTTCCCCTGCGGGGGGGGCCGGCACCTCCGTCATATCCCGATGTCCAGATGTCCAGATGTCCCGATGTCCCGCCAGACTCGGTCGCGGTGCCGAGTCACGCCGCCCGTCGCAGCAGCCGCTGGGCCGCCGCGTTGCGGACCCGGCGGGTACGGGCCTCGGCGGCGAGCAGCCGCAGGGCCTCGTCCGCGTGCAGCGACTGGGCCGCCGTGCGCTGGCACCAGTCGGAGGCGGCGAGGAGCTCCGCCCGTGACCAGGGCTCGCCCCGGGTGATGTCCTTGAGCAGGGTCCACTCCCGCAGCCGGCGGGCGGCGAAGGTACGACCGGCGAGGGCCTCGCCCACGGCCCGCGCCCAGGCGGGGAAGGCCTCGTCGGCCAGGAGCCGGGCCGCCCGCCGGTCCAGGTGCGTGACCACGGCGCTCTCGGCCATCACCGGGTCCGGATCGCGCAGGACGGCGGCCACGGCCTCGGCTTCCGCGGGCTCACCGGACGCGGCGGCCAGGGATTCCAAATGCCGGGCGTAGCGCCAGTGCTCGGCCGGCTGCCCGGACGGCTCGGCGACCCGCTGGGCGGGTACCGCGGGCGCCGCGGGCACTCCGGGCGGCTGCTCGGGCGGCGCGAGGGCCGCGGTCGTCCCTTCGGCCCGGTTCGCCGGGCCACCCCCCTGGCGCATCTGGTACTCGCTTCTCCCCATGCCGCCATTCCACACGACCCCGGTGAACGGCCGGTGGTCAGGGTGGCTTCGGGGCCGTTCCCTCAGGCCGGAGCCACCGCGCGGTCCTGCGGGGCCGGAGCGAGCATCAGGGCCTCCGCGCCGACCGGGCGGTATCCGGCGGCCTGGAACGCCCGGATGCTGCGCGTGTTGCCGGTGGACTGCTGGGACCAGAGCGGCGCCCCGTCCGGGACCAGGTGGCGGGCGGCGCGGGCCAGTTCGCGGCCCAGTCCCCGGTGCCGGGCGGCCTCGTCCACCTCGATGGCCGTCTCCCAGCGGCCCGCCACTCCGCGGCCGAGTATCACCACTCCCCCGCCGGTGGGCGTCGCCCAGACCCGTACGCCGTCACGGCGGACCCGGGCCCGGCGGACCCGGGGGTGATCCGGGTCTTCGATCTCCCTCAGTTCCAGGGCGGGTTGGCCGGGGAGCGCCTCGGCGACCGTGAGCAGGTCGGTGGTGTCGTGGCTCCGGCCGGTGCGGTCCAGGAGCGCGACGAGGAAACGCGGGTTCATGGTGGCAGCAAGGCCGTCGCAGTCGATGGCGGCCAGGGTGGAGCGCACCCAGTCGGGGTCCTCGTCGGTGAAGACCACGGAGTGCGCGGTGAAGGCGAGCACTCCCGCGTCGCGGGCGTTCGGCTGGGGCACGACGGTGGTGGTTCCGTCGGGCGCGGGGAAGCGGCCGGCGGCGGCCTCGTCCAGGATCTCGGCGAGTGAGAGTGACATGTCGGCGGATCAGCGCTCCAGGTCGGCGGTTTCCCACCATGATCACAGGCTGGCATCCGGCGCTCGTGGGAGGGTGCCGCGCGATCGGGTCACGTCCAGCACTAGCTCGCCTCGTGGGACTCGTAGCCGCCCGCGCCCTGGGTGTTGGCGTGGCCCTGTTCCGGCAGCGGGGCGCCGGTTTCCAGGAGGGTCTTGAGGCTGGACGCGAGCATCGGCCAGGCGCGGCCGCACATGCCGATGAGGGTGCCGCCCGGTTCGAAGTCCTCGTGGAGGATGGTCAGTCGCGCGAGGGTGTCCCCGACCGGCTCGATCTCGTACGTCACCTTCGTGCGCCGCTCGCGCGCCAGTTCGGCGCGGAGTTCCTCGCCGATGCCGACGGAGGCCGCCCACTGCGGGGTGAAGGTGTGCCAGGTGTACGCGAGCCGCCGGTTCGGTACGCACTCCAGGACCACCTGCTCCGGATCGCTGGTCCGTGCCCCGCGCTCCACCCAGTCCATGGTCGACCCCACCCGCCAGTCGGTCTCGAAGTCGAGCCCCCAGTAGCGGCGGGTGAACGCGGGCTCGGTCAGGGCCTGCCACACCCGGGCGGGGTCGGCCTGGACGTACACGGTGTAGGTGATCGCAGTCTCGCTCATCCCCCCATGCTGCGGGACCGCGGGCCGCGGACCGGGGATTGATGGCCGGGGATCGAGGTCCGAGGTTTGAGGGCCGGGGCCCCCGGCCGGGGTCACCAGCGGCAGCCCTCCTGCGGGAGTTCCGTCGGCGGGGTGCGGGGCGGGGAAGGGAGGGACAGGTGGGTGCGGGCGGCGTGGACGGCGGCGAGCTCCTCCAAGCCGGCCGGGCCCCAGTCGCTGAGTTCGCGGACCTGTTCGGGGGTGGCCAGGAGGCGCGCGTACGCCGGGTCGGGGCCCGGTGGCACGGCCGTGAGCCGGGCGGCGGTACGGGGGTGCGCGCACTGGTCGGCGTACCGGTGGCCCAGCGGGAACGCGCCCGTGGTCGGGCCCGCCTCCGGGGACGGGAGGTGCGCCGTGCCGGTGGCGCGGGCGATGAGCAGCAGGACCCGGCCGTCGGGGGCGAAGAGCCAGCCGGCCGGGTCCCGCAGCGGCAGGTGCGCGGGGGCGGGGGCCGGTCCGGGGTGCCAGGTGCCGTGCTGACGCGGGCGGTGGGTGCGCAGGACGCCGAGCCGGTCCAGGGCGGTGGGTGTCGTGGGGCGGCCGTCCTCCAGCAGGGCGGTGCCGCCGCCGTTGATCCGCGCCCGCAGGGCGGACAGGGCGCGGCGGGCGTCGCCCGCGTCCATCAGGCCGGGCAGATCGGCCGGCTCGGCGAAGTGGATGCCGGTGATCTCCTGCGCGGGGAGCCGGACGGACTCGATCCGCTCCCGGCTCCAGGTGCCTCCGTCGAAGACGTGCAGGATCTCCCCGGGGAAGCGCATCGCGGGCGGGAACCCGGGCGCGTCGGCGGGGATCCAGTCGACGGCGAGGCCGCGCGGGTAGTGGCCCTCGACTCCCAGCTCTTCGCGCACCTCGCGGGCGGCCGCCGCGGACGGCGCCTCGGCCGCGTCCACCGCGCCGCCGGGAAGCAGCCGGTCGGAGCGGTAGTCGACGCTCTGGAGGAGTACGCGCCCCTCCGGGTCGGTGACGAGGACCACGGCGCCGGCCCAGACCGTGGCCCGCGAGGCCCCGTACTCCTCCGGTGTCATCCAGGTGCTCGGGGCCGGGATGTCGACCGCGTCGGTCCTCGTGGCCGCGTCGCGTTTCGTGGCCGCGTCGTTCTTCGTGGCCGCGTCGTCGTACTTCGCGGTCTCGTCGTACTTCGTGGCCTCGTCGGTCAGCTGCGGCATCGGACTCCCATCAACGTAGGGGCGTTCACCGTGGGTGGACCCGCCGCCTGTGCAACAGTGCGGACGGCCCCCGGGTTACGCAGGCCACTCCCTCCCCTTTACCAGCCCTATACCTCTTTATTACCCGGTTACATGGATCTTGCTAGGTTGCGAGGGCGGGCTGGCGGCCTGAAAACCGCCGGTCCGACCACGTCACCGGAGCGAGGAGAGACCCCGACATGCGACGCGCACCCCGTACGGGCACCCGGGCGGCCACCCGTAAGCGGTGGAGCGTGCCGGGCGTCGCGGGCGTGGCCGGCGGCGCGGCGGTCCTCGGCTTCGGCGGGCTGTACGCCGCCGGCCTGCTGCTGGCGGGCGAGGAGGTCGCCGCCGGTACGAAGGTGCGCGGAGTCGACATAGGCGGGATGAGCCGCACCGAGGCCCGCCAGACCCTGGACCGGGAGCTCGGCCCGTCCGCCGCGGCCCCGCTGGGGCTGCGGATCGGGGAGCGCTCCGAGCAGGCGCACCCGGGCACGCTCGGCCTGTCCCTGGACACCGGCGCCACCGCCGACCGGGCGGCGCGCTCCGGTTCAGGCCCCGTCAGCGTGATCGGGCGGCTGTTCTCCTCCGGCGATTCCGACGTCGAGCCGGTGGTCCGGCTCGACGAGAAGACGGCCCGCACCACGCTGGACGGGATCGCGGCGAAGGCCGGGCAGGAGGCCCGGGAGGGCGCGATCTCCTTCGAGAAGGGCAGGGCCAAGGCCGTGACCCCGGTCACCGGCACCGCTCTCGACGTCGACGGCTCCCTCGAAGTGCTGCGCTCCGCCTACCCCCGGACCGCTGCCGGGGCCAAGGAGCCCGTCGACCTGCCCGTCCGGCGCACGGAGCCCCGGATCGGGCAGCAGGAGACGGAGCGGGCCCTGAAGGGGTTCGCCGAGCCCGCGGTGTCCGCGCCGGTCACCCTCACCGTGGACGGCAAGCGCATACCCGTCGGCCCCGCCGTCCTCGCCGAGCACCTCTCCCTCGAGGACGACGGGCAGGGCCGCCTCGCCCCCTCCCTCGACGCCAAGGCGCTGCTCGCCGACCCCGAGCTCGCCGGGCCGCTGCGTCTGGCCACGCCGGGCCCCGTCGAGGCCAAGCTGCGCACGGACTCCGCCGGGCGGGTGGCCGTCGCCGAGGAGGGCACCCCCGGGCGCCGGATCAGCGAACAGGGCCTCGGCGCCGCCGTGCTGCCGCTGCTGACCCGGACCGGCGCCGCGGAGCGTACGGGCGAGGTCCCCACGGAGGCCGTGCGGCCGAAGCTGTCCAAGGACACGGTCGAACAGCTGGGCATCAAGGAGCAGATGTCCACGTTCACGGTCGAGTTCGAGAAAGCCCCGTACCGGACGACGAACATCGGCCGGGCCGCCGAGCTGATCGACGGCTCGCTCGTGATGCCCGACGAGACGTGGAGCTTCAACCGCCGGGTCGGCGAGCGGACCGAGGAGAACGGCTTCGTCGACGGCCTCATCATCAACAACGGCCAGTACGAGAAGGCCTCGGGCGGCGGGGTCTCGGCGGTCGCCACCACCGTCTTCAACGCGATGTTCTTCTCGGGCGTCAAGCCCGTCGAGTACGGGGCCCACTCCTTCTACATCGAGCGCTATCCGGAGGGCCGCGAGGCCACCGTCGCCTGGGGCAGCCTGGACCTGCGCTTCGCCAACGACTCGGGCAAGGCCCTCTACATCCAGGCCGAGGCGACCGACACCTCGATCACCATCACCTTCCTGGGGACCAAGCAGTACGACGAGATACGCGCGACCAAGGGTCCCCGTACGAACGTCAAGCCGCCCGCCACCCGCACGGACACCGGCCCGAAGTGCGAGCCGCAGTCCCCGCTGGAGGGCTTCGACGTCGCCGTGGACCGGGTGTTCGTCAAGGGCGGGCAAGAGGTCAAGCGGCAGACGATGAAGACCACTTACACCCCGCGCGACAGCGTGACCTGCGGCTGAGGGGCGCTGTGCAGGGCGCGCCACTCCGGCCCGCTCCGGCCCGCTCCGGCCCGCTCCGGCCCGGGCCGCTCCGGTGTTCCTCACGCCACCCGTGTGGGTGAGCGCGTGCGGGAGGCCGGGAGTTCGTGCGGCAGGGTGGGCGCATGGAGTCGTGCCGGGGACCGTGGGTGCCCCTGATCGTTGTCGCGCTGGCCCTGACGGCCGGGTGTGTGACCGTACGGCCGGACGCGCCGGGTACGGGGCCCGGGACTCGACTGGTGCCGACGGGCGTGCGGACGGCCCTGCCGGCGCAACCGACCGTGGAGGCAAGGCCGTTGGGCCGGCTCCCCGAGACCGCGCCCGCTCCCGCGTCCCCCGCCGCGCCGGACGCGTCCCTCGCTCCGGACGCCGGGGTGCCGGTGTCCGTGCCCGGCGCCGCCGAGCGGGACGGGGAGCGGGACGGGGCGGAGTCGGGGGCCGCTCGGCGCCGCCAGGCCGGTCCGGACCGGCCGGAGCGGCCCCGGCGGGCCAAGCCCGGCCGGCCCGCCGCCGCGCCCGGTGCGGCTCCGGCCGCGAAGCCCCGTAAGCCCCGGCCCGCGCCGAACCGCAGCTACGACATGGCGCCGCTGTGCGCGGCGGCCCGGGGGACGGTGGACCCGGCCATCGTGGCGCTGTGCCACTGACCGGCCGGACCCCTTCCGACCGCGTGGCGCTGCCGGGCTCGGGCGGCGGGATTCGCTTGGATGGGCCCGGCGGGCCCCGACCGGGGTCCCCACAGCCTCCACCCCCCAGGAGTCGCCATGGCGAAGATCGCACTCTTCGGCGCGACCGGCACCATCGGATCCCGGGTGCTGCACGAAGCACTCGGGCGCGGACACCAGGTCACGGCCGTCGTACGCGACCCCGCACGCCTCTCCGGGGCGGACGCGGGCACCGCCGTCGTCGTACGCGGCAATGTCCTCGACCCCGCGTCCGTGACCCAGGCGGCGGCCGGGCAGGACGTGGTGGTGAGCGCGTTCGGACCGGGCCCCGGAGATCCCGGCACCCTCGTCAGCGCCGTCAAATCGCTGATCGGCGGCGTCCAGGCGCTCGGCGCCGACGGATCCCGGCCGCGGGTGATCACCGTGGGCGGCGCCGGCTCGCTGCGCACCCCCGGCGGGCCGCTGGTGTGGGACCAGGCCGGAATCCCCGAGCCCGTCCTCGCCGTCATGCACGCCCACGGGGACGCGCTCGACTTCCTGCGCACCGTGCCGGTGGACGAGGTCCGCTGGACCAACCTCAGCCCGGCTGCGCGGATCGAGCCGGGCGAGCGGACGGGTACGTACCGCCTGGGCGACGACGATCTCGTCGTGAACGACGAGGGCCACAGCCTGATCTCCACGGAGGACTACGCCGTCGCGCTGGTCGACGAGATCGAGCGCGACGCGCACGCGGGCAAGCGGTTCACCATCGGGTACTGAGCACCGGGTACTGAAGCCTCGGGTACTGAGGCCTCGGGTACTGCACATCGGCTACTGAGCGTCGACTACCCAGCCGCACGACCGTTATTCGCTGGCCCGGCCGGGCCCGGCTACCTAGAGTGACCGGGCACCACCGTCGTCGAGCAGGAGCGGACCATGCGCACCCACTACCCCCGGACCACGCATCTGCCCTGGTCACCGGGCGTGACTTCGGACGACCTGCGGGCCACCGGGGCGGACGGCCTGGCAGGGCTGGCCGGACGGGAGGTCGTGGTCACCGAGAAGCTCGACGGGGAGAACACCACCCTCTACTCCGACGGCCTGCACGCGCGCTCGCTGGACTCGGGCCACCATCCGTCACGGGCCTGGGTGAAGGGACTGCAGAGCCGTATCGGCGGCGGCATCCCGGCCGGTTGGCGGGTGTGCGGGGAGAACATGTACGCCCGCCATTCGCTGGCGTACGAGGAACTCGACGCGTGGTTCTACGCGTTCTCGGTGTGGGACGGCGACCACTGCCTGGACTGGGACCGGACCGTGGCGTTCCTGCGCGGCCTCGGTGTGCCCGCACCGCGGGTGCTCTGGCGCGGCGTCTTCGACGAGCGCGCGCTGCGCAAGCTGCGGCTCGACACCGCGCGCCAGGAGGGGTACGTCGTCCGGACGGTGGCGGGCTTCGAGCGCGCCGACTTCGGGCGCCGCGTGGCCAAGTGGGTGCGCGGCGGCCACGTGCAGACGGACACGCACTGGATGTACGCGCAGGTGGTGCCGAACGGGCTCGGACCGGCGGCCGCGCTGTGGGACGTACGGTCGGGCGCCGAACCGGATGTGGCCGGGCTGCTGCGCGCGGTGGGGATGGCGGGCGGCACCGCGGGGGCCGACACCGATCCGGCGGCGGCCGGGGGCGGAATCGTTCCTCCGGAGGCCGGGGGCAGTGTTGCGGACCTCGTCGCCGAAGTGGCCGGGCGGATCGACGGCTTGGGCGCGCGGCGGTCCGGGGAGGAGCGGCTGGCCGGGATACTGGCGGCCGCGCTGCACGGCGTACCGCGGGCCCGGCTCGCGGCGCGGCTGGCGGCGGGGCCGCTCGGGATGGCCACGGCGCGGCGGGTCGCGGACCTGGTCGGCCTGTATCCGGCGCTGCACAGACCGTTCCCCTACCCGGACGCCGAACGGCACGCCGGGCTGGTAGGGATGGCGGAGGCCGTCGACCTGGGGGTGCTGCACGCGCTGGCGCGGGCGGTTCCGGCCGGGCCGGGCGGCGGCGGGGCCGGGGAGGGCTTCGGGGCAGCCGGGGCACGCGAGGCCGATGGAGCCACCGAAGCCGTGGAAGCCGCTGAAGCCGTGGAAGCCGTCGACTGGTCCGCCCTGTGCGCCGAGGAGGCGGGGCTGCTCGGGCCCGCGCCGCTGGAACCGCTGCGGGCCGGGCTGCGCACGGCCCTGGCCGCCGCCGGGATCGGCGACGCCGACGCGGCGGACCGCTGCTGGGCCGAGGCCCGCGAGGCGTACGGGCAGGGCAAGCTGACGGGCCCGGAGGAGGCGGTGGCGGCGACCTGGCGGTGGCGGGACGGCGCGTCCTACCCCCGGCTGGTGCAGCTGTCCGGCCCTTCGGGCAGCGGAAAGAGCACGTACGCCCGCACCCTGTCGGGGGTGGAGGAGTACATCAGTCTTGACGATCTGCGCACGGCCCGGGGTTCCCGTTCGGGACAGCGGGACAACGCGGACGTGCTCCGCGAGGGCCTGGACCGGCTCGACTCGGCGCTGGCCGCAGCCGCGCGGTCCGGCGGAACCGTGGTCTGGGACGCCACCTCGCTCACCCGGCAGCAGCGCGGGCTGGCCGGCGCGATCGCGCGGCGGCGGAACGCGCTGGTCACCCACGCGGTCGTCCTCGTCGAGGAGGCGGAGCTGCTGCGCCGCAACTCCCGGCGCGCACACCCCGTACCGGCGCAGGTGCTGACCTCGCAGCTGCACCGGTTCGCGCCTCCGTACCCCGGTGAGGCGCACCGGACCTGGTACATCGGGGCGGGCGGAACCGTCGAGGACACGGCGGGCACGATCACCACGGCGGCGGCGTCCATGGCCGCGACGACGGCTGCGACTGCGACTGCGACGGGCGAGGTCGGCTGATGCGTACCAGCGAAGAGCTCTACCACCAGGTCCGCTGGGACCCCCGTTTCGACCCGGCGCGGTTCACGCTCGGGCTGCTCCAGCGCGGCGCGCCGCCGAAACGGGTCCCGCTGCCCTCTTTCGTGCCCGGCGGCGACGTCCCGTGGCACCGGGTGCTGTTCGTCGAGGCCGACGGCGAGCTGGTGTGGGACCGGGCGACGGGCATCGACCTCATCGGCAGCACCCCGGCCGGGCAGGTCCGCGATCCGCGACTGCTGCGGGCGCCGTTCTTCACGGCGCGGACGCCCTACGCCTGGGACCCGGCGGGCGACGGCGCCTGGCTGCCTGCGCCCGAGGACGGGCCGCGCGGGGCGGGGCCCGCCCGGGTGCGACTGCTGACGTGGAACACGCTCTGGGACCGGTACGACGCCCCCCACATCTCCACCGCGCGGCGCAGGCCGCTGCTGCTGGCCGACCTGGCGGCGGCCGACGCCGATGTGATCGCGCTCCAGGAGGTGGAGCGGGAGCTGCTCGCCATGCTGCTCGCCGAGCCGTGGGTACGGGCCGAGTACACGGTCGCCGCCGATCCCCGCGGTCGGGACGTGGCCGAGAGCGGGCTCCTGGTGCTCAGCCGGCTTCCGGTGCGGGAGGCGGGCGCGCACGCGCTCGGACCGCACAAGGCGGTCGTCGCCGTCACCGTGGACACGGCCGGTGGGCCGCTGGTGGTGGCCGCCACCCATCTGACGAGCGATCACACCGAGAACGGAGCCGCCCGGCGGGCAGTCGAACTGACCCGGATCTCGGAGGGGTTGGCGGGAGTCGAAGCGGGCGCGATCGCAGTGCTCGGCGATTTCAACGACGGCCGCTCGGGGACCGAGGGACCGGCGGCCGCACTGGGGCTCCGGGACGCGTGGAACGAAGTGCACGGAGCGGCGGACCAGACACCCACCTTCGACCCGGTGGCCAACCCCCTGGCGGCCGTCGGCTCGTTGACGGGCCGCGCCTCACGGCTGGACCGGATCCTGCTGCGCTCGAGCGGAGTCCGGGTGACGCAGGCCGCGCTGCGTGGCAACTCCCCTGCTCCGGACGGGCTGTTCATCTCCGACCACTACGGGGTCGAGGCCACGATGGAGTTCGGGCCGGCGGACGGAGCGGGCGGCGAGCTGCTGGACGCACGGCCGACCGCACGGACGGCGGTGGCCTGGCTGCCCCCGCACGACGCGGCGGTGGAGGCGGTGCGGCGGGAACACGATCCGCAGGCGGGACGCTGGCCCGCGCACGTGAACGTGCTGTTTGGGTTCGTACCGGAGTCCTCCTTCGAGGCGGCGCTGCCGATACTGTCGGAAGTCGCGGCGCGGACAGCAGAGTTCACGGCCCGCCTGGAAGGGGTGTACCGCTTCGGCCCGACCCTGTGGCTGGACCCGGCGGCGGCCGGCGACGCGCCGTGGCAGGAGCTGAGGCGAGCCCTGGAGGAACGGTTCCCGGGGTGCCGGGGCCGGAGCGAGGGCTACACCCCGCACCTGACGCTGGGCCGCAGCCAGGATCCGGGTCGCGCGGAGGCCGAGCTCACGGCGCGCCTCGGCGGCGGCCGTTCGGCGCGCGTGGACACCCTGGCCGTGCTGTCGCGGCGCGGGGACGGGCCGATGCAGGTCCGCGCGACGGTGCGGCTCGGGACGGGCGAGGTCCGCTGGGCGGCGGAGCCCGCGACCGGCGGGGCCCGGCAGAAGACGGAGCCGACGCGGCCGATCGCCGACCCGGAGGGTCTCGGCGCAGACCCGCGGGCTCTCGACGGAGAACCGGCGCCGACCGGATGCGCGGCACGGGTCACGGCACGGATCGCGGCGGCGCTGCCGGAGGCGGCCGTACACGTGGTCGGCTCGCGGCGGATGGGCTGCGCCCTGCCGGACGCGGACCTGGACCTGGTGGCGTGCCTGCCGGGAACCGCCGACATCGCGGAGGTACGGGCAAGGCTGGCCGCGGCCTTCCCGGAAGCGGACCGCCTCCGGGAGGTGAGGGGCGCCCGGGTACCGGGGCTGCGTCTGCGCGTGACGGAGCGAGGGCCGGCTTCGACGGGCGCGCCCGAGCCGGGATCCGCGGGGGCGGCCGCGGCAGCATCGGTCGTAACCACGCTGGACGTGGACCTCGTCCTCGTGGCCACCGGCTCGATGCCCCCCGAGGAAGCGGTGGCCAGGCGTGCAGAGCTCGGCCCGGCAGCGGCGGTGGCCCTGAGCGCGGTGAGCGACGCGGACGCGGTACGGGCCTTCGTGGGCCCGGAGCACGCCGCGTTCGCCCGGCTGGCGCGCGAGGTGAAGGCCTGGGCCCGCTCGCGCGGCCTGGACTCGGCCCCCTTCGGCGGGCTCCCCGGCCTGGCCTGGACGGTCCTGGCCGCGCACACGGTGCGCACCTTCCCCGGCCTCGCCCCGGGCCAACTGCTCCAGGAGTTCTTCGCCACTTGGGCCGCCTGGGACTGGCGCATGGCGGTGGCTCTGCCCGGGGAGGGTCCCGGCGACGGCCTTCTCGGCGGTCCCGGCGACGGCCCGGGTGTTGGTGTCTCCGATGGCGGCGTCACCGTTCTCACCCCTTCCGCGCCCGTCCGCAGCTGCACCACCCAGGTCGGGCCCGGGACGCGGGACCTGCTCGGGCGGGAGCTGTACACCGCCTGGGAGGCTCTCGAGGGCGGCGCCGCCGACGGCTTCGCCGCCACCCCTCCTCCCCTGCACCGCCGCCATGCCGCCTGGGCCGTGGTCACGGTGACGGGGGAACGGCCCGGCGAGTTCGAGGAGAACCTCGGCCGCATGCGCGGCCGGGTCCTGGCCCTGCTCGACGCCTTGTCCGGGGCGGGCTGCGGGGAGGCCCATGCCTGGCCCCGCCCCTTCGAGCGGACCCGGACCCTGGCTCGCTACGCGATCGGCCTCGGCTCGACGCCGCCGGATGCGACCGCCCTGGCCGCCGTCACGCCCCTCTGGTCGGCGAGGCTCCCCGGTACGGAAGTGGCCCGGGTGGACGGCGGCGCCGTCCCCGACCTCCCCTGAACCCACTGGGGAACCCGCACCGCATCGACAAGTAACGAACACGGAAGCGCCCCTGACTACAAGTCAGCCGACAATCTCCGAACGCACGGGAGACTCCTGGACCGAGCCCCGTCCCGCCGTAGCGGGCACGGCGAGACGGAGCGGTCAGAGCCTCAGTAGAGCCCTGGCAAGTTTTTTCGTCAACACTTTTCACAAGGATTGAAGAAACTCCAAGTTCACAGGCCTGATGCGTGTTTGACACACCGTTTGATCTTCAGTTCATGAACGCTCAAACCCTTGACGGGCCTTCGGCGGGGCAGTTCACTCACGCTTCGATCCCCCCGGATCCCCAACGTCAGGAGTAGCCCCGCATGCCCCTCCTCTCCGATCACCCTCCCCGGCGGAGCGCCCCACCCCGCCGCGGCCCCTCGAAGATCTCCGTGGCCGCCCTCGCGGCGGCACTGGTCGCCGCCCTCCTCGTGCTCCTCCCGAGCACCGCCGCGACCGCGGCGCCCACGCTCCTCTCGCAGGGCAAGCCCGCCACCGCCTCCTCCGTCGAGGGCGCCGGCACCCCCGCCTCCGCCGCCGTGGACGGCGACAACGGCACCCGCTGGTCCAGCCAGTTCGCCGATCCGCAGTGGATACAGGTGGACCTCGGAGCCAACGCCCAGATGAGCCAGGTCGTCCTGCGCTGGGAGACCGCCGCCGCGAAGGCGTACCGCGTCGAGCTGTCCACGGACGGCGCCAACTGGTCCACCGCCTACTCGACGGCCAACGGCACCGGCGGCGTCCAGACCCACGACATCACCGGCACCGCCCGCTACGTCCGCGTGTACGGCACCCAGCGCACCACCGGATACGGCTACTCGCTCTGGGAGTTCCAGGTCTACGGGACCACCGGCACCGGACCGGCCCTCCCGGGCGGCGGCGACCTCGGCCCCAACGTGATCGTGTTCGATCCCTCCACGCCGAACATCCAGGCCAAGCTGGACCAGGTCTTCGCCCAGCAGGAGTCGGCGCAGTTCGGCTCCGGCCGCTACCAGTTCCTCTTCAAGCCGGGCACGTACAACGGCCTCAACGCCCAGATCGGCTTCTACACTTCGATCTCCGGTCTCGGCCTGAACCCGGACGACACCACCATCAACGGCGACGTGACCGTCGACGCCGGCTGGTTCAACGGCAACGCCACCCAGAACTTCTGGCGTTCGGCCGAGAACCTCGCGCTCAACCCGGTCAACGGCACCGACCGCTGGGCCGTCTCGCAGGCGGCCCCGTTCCGCCGCATGCACGTCAAGGGAGGCCTCAACCTGGCCCCCTCCGGCTACGGCTGGGCCTCGGGCGGCTACATCGCCGACTCGAAGATCGACGGCCAGGTGGGCAACTACTCGCAGCAGCAGTGGTACACGCGTGACAGCTCCATCGGCGGCTGGTCCAACGGCGTCTGGAACCAGGTGTTCTCCGGTACCCAGGGCGCGCCCGCGCAGAGCTTCCCCGAGCCGCGCTACACCACCCTCGACACCACCCCGGTCTCCCGGGAGAAGCCGTTCCTCTACCTGGACGGCGCCGAGTACAAGGTGTTCGTCCCGGCCAAGCGCGTGAACGCGCGCGGCACTTCCTGGGGCAACGGCACCCCGCAGGGCACCTCGATCCCGCTCAGCCAGTTCTACGTGGTCAAGCCGGGCACGAGCGCCGCGACGATGAACCAGGCGCTGGCCCAGGGCCTGCACCTGCTCTTCACCCCGGGCGTCTACCACGTCGACCAGACCATCCAGGTCAACCGTGCCGACACGGTCGTCCTCGGCCTCGGTCTCGCCACCATCGTCCCGGACAACGGGGTGACCGCGATGAAGGTCGCCGACGTCGACGGCGTCAAGCTCGCCGGCTTCCTGATCGACGCGGGCACCGTCAACTCCCCCTCCCTGCTGGAGGTCGGCCCGGCCGGCGCCACCACGGACCACGCGAACAACCCGACCACCGTCCAGGACGTGTTCATCCGGGTCGGCGGCGCCGGAGCGGGCAAGGCCACGGCCGGCATGGTGATCAACAGCCGCAGCACGATCGTCGACCACACCTGGATCTGGCGCGCCGACCACGGGGACGGGGTGGGCTGGGAGACCAACCGCTCCGACTACGGGTTCCGCGTCAACGGTGACGACGTACTGGCCACCGGGCTGTTCGTCGAGCACTTCAACAAGTACGACGTCGAGTGGAACGGCGAGCGCGGCCGCACGATCTTCTTCCAGAACGAGAAGTCGTACGACGCCCCCAACCAGGCCGCCGTCCAGAACGGTTCGGTCCGGGGCTTCGCGGCCTACAAGGTGGCCGACTCGGTGAACACCCACGAGGGCTGGGGGCTCGGCAGCTACTGCTACTACAACGTCGACCCGACGATCGTCCAGGACCACGGCTTCGAGGTCCCGGTGAAGCCGGGCGTGAAGTTCCACGACCTCCTCGTCGTCTCGCTGGGCGGCAACGGCCAGTACGCGCACGTCGTCAACAACACGGGCGCGGCGACCTCGGGTACGTCGACCACCCCGTCCACGGTCGTCTCTTTCCCCTGATCGACCCCGATCGACCCCTGACCCCCGGATGACGCGGGGCGGCCCCAGGCCGTCCCGCGTTATCCGGGCCACCCGAGAGAGCGCTCTCCCACCTCTCTCGGGCCCCGACCCATCCGACCCATCCGAAGGAGTCCAGACGATGAAACTCCGACCGCGGACCCTGTCCGCCTTGCTGGTCTCGGCGGCCGTCGCCGTGACCGCGGCCGCCGGTCTCGGCGCCACCGCGCTCACCGCGCAGGCCACCCCCGACTCGGCTTCCGTCCACATGGGCATGGACCACTCCGCCGTGGCCCCGCTGGCGACCGGGGACGACCCCGACGGCGACGGATACATCCCGGCCGTGCCGCAGGTGACCGGCGTGACCCCGTCGTGGAACAACCCGCCGGACCGCTACTTCCACGAGTTCCAGGCCAACTGTGCCGTCACCAAGACCGCCCCGGACGACCCGATCGTCTTCGCCGGACGGCCGGGCGCCTCGCACGACCACACCTTCCTGGGCAACACCGGCACGGACGGCAACAGCACCACCGCCTCCCTGAGCGCCGGCGGCACCGCCTGCAACGCGGTCGGCGACCTGTCCGGCTACTGGATGCCGAGCCTCTTCAACGGCAGCCAGAAGATCCTGCCCACCGGCCCCCAGGTCATCTACTACAAGACGGGGGTCACCGACTACACGAGCGTGCGCCCCTTCCCCAAGGGACTGCGCTTCGTGGTCGGCAGCCCGACCCAGAGCGCGGCCGAGTTCCGCGCCAACAAGGGCTGGGTCGAGGGCTGGGAGTGCGGCGACAGCTTCAAGAACGTCGAGTTCCCGGCCAACTGCCCGGCCGGGACCCAGCTCAACATCCGGATGCAGTCGCCCAGTTGCTGGGACGGGAAGAACCTCGACACCCCGGACCACAAGGCCCACATGGCCTATCCGGTCGTGAAGCCCGGCAACAACGACAACGTCTGCCCCGCCGACCACCCGGTCGCGGTGCCGATGGTCGAATTCAAGATGGCCTTCCCGGTCAGCGGTGACATGTCGCAGGTCAGGCTGTCCAGCGGCGCCGGTCACACCTTCCACTACGACTTCTTCAACGCGTGGGACGACCGGACCCTGAACGCCATGGTCGAGCACTGCATCAAGGGCGGGCTCCAGTGCAACGCCCGCGGCTACGACGAGACCCACCCGGCGGCCGGCGCCGTACTCGGCCCGGACTACCGCCTCCCGTAGGGGACTTCGCAGCACCGGACGGCGGACTCCGCACCGTCCGCTCCCCCCACCCGCACTCCACCCCCTCCCAAGGAGGTTCCTGCATGCTCTCCCGCATGCGCAGCACCGTCACCACGGCCGCCCTGCTCGCGGGCGTCGTCACCTTCATCCCCGCGGGCCCGGCTCAAGCCGCCGGCAGCGTCGTGAAGGTGACCGGCTCCCAGGGCAACTGGCAGCTGACCGTGAACGGTTCTCCGTACCTCGTCAAGGGCGTCACCTGGGGCCCCTCCCCGGCCGACGCCGCGCGCCTGCTCCCCGACGTGAAGTCGCTGGGCGCCAACACCATCCGCACCTGGGGCACGGACGGGAGCAGCGCCCAGCTGTTCGACGCCGCCGCCGCGAACGACATCAAGGTCGTGGCAGGTTTCTGGCTCCAGCCCGGCGGCGGTCCGGGCAGCGGCGGCTGCACGAACTACGTCACGGACACGACGTACAAGAACAACATGATGGCCGAATTCACCAAGTGGGTGCAGACCTACCGCGACAACCCGGCCGTCCTGATGTGGAACGTGGGCAACGAGTCGGTGCTCGGCCTGCAGAACTGCTACAGCGGGACGGAGCTGGAGAACCAGCGCAACGCGTACACGACCTTCGTGAACGACGTGGCGAAGGCCATCCACCGCATCGACGCCAACCACCCCGTCACCTCCACCGACGCGTGGGTGGGCGCCTGGACGTACTACAAGCGCAACTCCCCCGACCTGGACCTCTACGCGGTGAACTCCTACAAGGAGGTCTGCGGGGTCAAGCAGGCCTGGGAGCAGGGTGGTTACAACAAGCCGTACATCATCACGGAGACCGGCCCGGCGGGTGAGTGGGAGGTTCCGGGCGACGCGAACGGCGTCCCGCTGGAGCCCGGCGACCAGGCCAAGGCCGACGGGTACACCAACGCGTGGAACTGCGTCACCGGCCACCGGGGGGTGGCACTGGGCGCGACGGTCTTCCACTACGGCACCGAGTACGACTTCGGCGGCCACTGGTTCAACCTGACCCCGGCCGGGGAGCGCCGCAAGATGTACTACGCGGTCAAGCGGGCGTTCGGCGGGAACACGGCCGGCGACAACCTGCCGCCGACCGTCTCGGTGCCTTCCGTTCCCGACCCGGGCGCGGTCCCGGCGGGCAAGGAGGTGACGATCCAGGCTCCGGCGACCGACCCAGAGGGCGACCAGCTCTCGTACGAGGTGCTCTGGGGCAGCAAGTACGTGGACGGCGGCAACGGGCTGAGTTCCGTGCCCTTCACGAACCTGGGCAACGGCACCCTCAAGGCCACGGCCCCGGCCAAGACCGGCGCATGGAAGCTCTACGTGAAGGTCAAGGACGGCCGGGGCAACGTGGGCGTCGAGCAGCGCTCGGTGAAGGTGGTGCCGCCGCCGGTGGCGGGTACGAACGTGGCGCTGAACCGGCCGACGACCGCCTCCACCTTCCAGAACGACGGCTGGGGCGGCTGCCCGTGCACCCCGCAGCTGGCCACGGACGGGAACAATGCCACGCGCTGGGCGAGCAGTTGGGCCGATCCGCAGTGGCTCCAGGTCGACCTGGGGTCGGTGAAGCAGCTCAAGCACGCGCAGTTGGTGTGGGAGACCGCCTACGGGAAGGCCTACACGATCCAGGTGTCGGACGACGGGCAGAACTGGCGGACGGCGTTCGCCACTTCGACCGGTGACGGCGGTATCGACGACTTCGACATCTCCGCGTCGGGCCGGTACGTACGCCTCGACATGACCCAGCGGGGCACCGGTTACGGCTACTCCCTGTTCCACTTCGGCGTCTACGCCTGATCCTGGGCCCGACGTCACCACAGACCCCGCGCGCCGCCCGGACCTGACCCGGGCGGCGCGCGGTTGTGCGTACCCGAAGGCTCAAACCTCCAGGACGATCTTCCCGGCGGTGTGTCCGGACCGGCTGAGCTCGAAGGCGGCCGCCAGATCGGCGAGCGGGAAGGTCTCGGCGACGCTGACGGTGAGCTGTCCGGCGTCGGCCATTCGGCCGAGCTCGGCGAGCTCGGCGCCGGAGGGCCGCACCCACATCCACTGGCCCCCGGCACCGAGCACCGTGTGGTCGGCGATGGAGGCGTGCCGACCACCGTCGGCCAATACCTCCAGGGTGGTGTCGAGTACTCCCCCGACGAAGTCGGCGACGACGGTGACCCCGTCAGGAGCCAGCGCACGGACCCGCCCGGCGAGGCCGTCCCCGTACTCGACGGGTTCGCAGCCCAGCTCGCGCAGCCGATCGTGGTTACGGGCGGAGGCGGTGCCGATGACGCGGGCGCCGAGCGCGCGGGCGATCTGCACGCCGAGGGAGCCGACGCCGCCGGCGGCTCCGTGGATGAGGACGGTGTCTTCCTTGCCGGTGTCCAGGCGCGTCAGCAGCTGGTACGCGGTGAGGCCGGCCAGCGGCAGCCCTGCGGCCTGCTGCCAGCTCAGGGAGACAGGCTTGTGCGCGAGGGCCCGTACCGGCACGGTGACGAACTCGGCGAAGGTGCCGCCGTGCACGTAGTCCTTGCGGGCGTAGGCGACGACCTCGTCGCCGGTCGTGAACTCGGGGGTGTCGATGCCCGCGTACTCCACGGTTCCGGCCACGTCCCAGCCGGGCACGACCGGGTACACGACGTCCATGAGCCCGTCGAGCCCGCCCGCCATGATCTTCCAGTCCACCGGGTTGACGGAGGCGCACCGGACCCGGACGAGGACCTCACCGGGTCCGACCTTGGGCAACGGGATCCGTGTCTCGGAGAGCACCTCCACTCCGCCGTACGTGTCGTACGTCATCGCCCGCATGGTGCCCTCTGCGTGTTCGGACATCGCCCTCGCCTCTCCGTGAACCGGTGGTGTCTGCCCCTTCCCCATCCCACCACGAAAAGCCGCGCCCGCCCGGGGAGGACGGGCGGGCGCGGCGCGGCGGAGCGGCCGGTGGGGCGGCACGGGTGCGGGCGGTACGGGTGCGGGCGGTGTCTACAGGGCGCGGTGGGCGGCGATCACGTCGGCGTAGTGGCGGCCGCTGGTCTTCACCGTGCGGCGCTGGGTGTCGTAGTCCACGTGGACCAGGCCGAAGCGCTTGTCGTAGCCGTAGGCCCATTCGAAGTTGTCGAGGAGGGACCAGGCGTAGTAGCCGGCCAGGGGTGCGCCGCGGCGGGCCGCGCGGGCGCAGGCGGCGAGGTGGGCGCTCAGGTACGCGGTGCGCTCGGGGTCGTGGACGCTGCCGTCGGCGGAGACGGTGTCGGCGTAGGAGGATCCGTTCTCGGTGATGAGGATGCGCCGGGCCCCGTACTCCTCGGTCAGCCGCATGATCAGGGTTTCCAGGCCGCCGGCGTCCACCTCCCAGTCCATTCCGGTGCGCGGGACGCCGGGCCGGTCGATCATCCGGGCGTGGGGGGCGGGGCCGTGCGGGTCGGCGGCGACTATTTGCGGGAAGTAGTAGTTCAGGCCGATCCAGTCGAGCGGGGCGGCGATGGTGTCGAGGTCGCCGGGCTGCTCGGGCAGGTCGACCCCGTAGACCTCCAGCATGTCGGTGGGGAAACCGCGGCCGTGGACGGGGTCGAGCCACCAGCGGTTGACGTGGCCGTCCATCCGCCGGGCTGCGGCCCGGTCGGACTCGCTGTCGCTCGCCGGCTCCACGGTGGAGAGGTTGTTGACGATGCCGATCTGCGCGCCGGGTGCTGCGGCACGGATCGCCCGGGCTGCCAGGCCGTGGCCGAGCAGCAGGTGGTAGGAGGCGCGGACGGCGGCCGTGAGGTCGGTCCAGCCGGGGGCCATCTTGCCTTCCAGGTGGCCGATCCACGCCGAGCACAGCGGCTCGTTGAGGGTGGCCCACTGGGTGACGCGGTCGCCGAGACGTTCGGCGACGACGCCCGCGTACGAGGCGAAGTGCTCGGCGGTGGCCCGCTCGGGCCAGCCGCCCCGGTCCTGGAGGGCCTGCGGGAGGTCCCAGTGGTAGAGGGTGACGGACGGTTCGATCCCGGCGGCGAGCAGTCCGTCGATCAACTGGTCGTAGAAGTCGAGCCCCTTGGCATTGACCGGGCCGTCGCCGCCGGGCACGACGCGCGGCCAGGCGATGGAGAGCCGGTAGGCGTTGGTGCCGAGCCCGCGCATCAGGCCGATGTCCTCGCGCCATCGGTGGTAGTGGTCGCAGGCGGTGTCTCCGGTGTGGCCTCCGTCGATGGCGCCGGGGGTGCGGGTGAAGGTGTCCCAGATGGAGGGGGCGCGGCCGTCCTCGGCCACGGCGCCCTCGATCTGGTAGGCGGAGGTCGCGGTGCCCCAGGCGAACTCTCGGGGCAGGGCGGCCAGGTCGATTGCGGCCGCCGGGTCGAGAGCGGTCATGCCGATGGCGGCGGTGTCGAAACGGGTTTCCGAAAGGGTCATTTGACGGCTCCTGCCGTGAGTCCGGCCACCAAGTACCGCTGAAGCAGGAGGAATCCGGCGACGACGGGGACGCTGACGACGAGCGAGGCGGCCATGATCTGATTCCAATAGACGTCGTTCTGCGTGGAGTAGCCCTGCAGTCCGATCGCGAGGGTGCGGGTGTCGTCGTTCGTCATCACGGAGGCGAAGAGCACTTCGCCCCAGGCGGTCATGAACGCGTAGACGGTGACGGCGACGATGCCGGGGACGGCGGCCGGGATCACGACCCGCAAGAGCGCCCCGATCGGGCCGCAGCCGTCGACGGTGGCGGCCTCGTCGAGGTCGCGGGGCACCGAGTCGAAGTACCCGATGAGCATCCAGATGGAGAAGGGGAGGGAGAAGGTCAGGTAGGTGAGGATCAGTCCGCCCCGGGACCCGTACAGCGCGATCCCGGTGCTGTTGCCGATGTTCACGAAGATGAGGAACAGCGGGAGGAGGAAGAGGATCCCGGGGAACATCTGGGTGGACAGGACCGTCACCGTGAACAGACGCTTGCCGCGGAAGCGGTAGCGGCTGACCGCGTACGCCGCGAAGACGGCGATCACGACGGAGCAGGCGGTCGCCGCACCCGCCACGATCAGCGAGTTCATGAAGTACTTGGCGAGCGGGATGGTGTGCCAGATGTCGATGTACGGGCGCACGGTGAGCCCGCTGGGGATCCAGTGGAACTGTCCGGCCACGTCCTTGAGGGGTTTGAGCGAGCTGGTGACCATCACGTAGACGGGCAGCAGGACGAAGGCGGCCAGGAGGACGAGGAAGACCGCCCGCACCACTTTGAAGGAGGCCGGCGGGTCGAGCGGCGACTTGGTTCGCGCACCGCTCGCGCCGTATCGGCGGCCCTGGTCAGCCATCGGCTTTCCTCCGTCCCCGCGTCGTGAAGATCAGGTAGCCGGCCGTGACCACCAGGAGGAACAGCAGCAGCAGGACGGACATGGCCGAGCCGGTGCCGAAGTTCCAGGTCACGAAGCTGGATTGGTAGATGTGGATCGAGATCAGGTCGGCGGCGGGGGGCGCGGACTTGCCGAACATGACGAACGGCGTGGTGAAGTCGTTGAAGGTCCACAGGAACAGCACCAGGACCAGCACCTGGTTGACGGCCCCGACCGAGGGCAGGGTGATCCGGCGGATCTGCTGCCAGATGCCGGCCCCGTCCAGCGCGGCCGCCTCGTAGAGGTCCTTGGGGATGTTCTGGAGGGCGGCCATCACGATGAGGAACGCGAACGGCCAGCCCTTCCAGACCGATACGGTCAGCAGCGCCCAGAAGCTGTTGTCGCCCAGGAGCCAGAACGTGTGCTCGGCGCCGCCGATGCCCAACTGGTCGTGGAGGACGTGGTTCACCAGCCCGTTGTCCCGCTGGAACATGAACGCCCAGGTGATGACCGCGGCGTAGCCGGGGAGCGCGTAGGGGATCAGGAACAGGGCGCGCAGGACGCCGCGGCCCCGGAAGGTCTCCTGCATGAACACGGCGGCGGCCGTGCCGAGGAACCAGCACAGGCCCACCGAGAGCAGGGTGAACAGGCAGGTGGTGAAGAAGGATCCGAGCAGGGCCTCGCCGACGGGCTTGTTGATGTCCACGGCGAGTTCGTAATTGTCGAAGCCCGTCCAGGGGGCCCTGGACCAGTCCCGGATGAAGAACTGGGTCAGCTGCCGGAAGCTCATCGCGATGCCCATCGCCATCGGGACGAGGTGGATGAGCAGTTCGAGGAGGAGGGCGGGCAGGAGCAGGAGGTAGGGCAGGGCGGCGCGGCGCACGCGCCCGGTGCGGCGCACTCGGGCAGTGGTACGCCGCACCCTCCCCTTCAGGGTGACCGGAGCGACCGGTTGCTCCACCGGTCGCCCTCCTGCCTGTCCTGCCGCTTTTTCTGCCGCTTTTTCTGCCGCTCGTTCTACTGCTTGTTCTGCTGCTTGTTCTGCTGCGGGCATGGGACGGGGCTCACTTCTGCATCTGCTGCTGGGCCTTGGTGAGCTTCGCCTTGACCGAGTCGGTGGTCACCGGACGGCCGGCCGCGGCGTCAGCGAAGAGCTCCTTGACGGCGGTGCCGACGGCCGTCTCGAACTGCGACTCCTCGGGGACCTGCGGCAGCGGGGCCGCGCTGGTGGAGAGGGTGTTGCGGAGCACCGTGAGGTCCGCGTCGGCGAAGGCCGGGTCGGTCTGGGCGGCCTTGACGGGCGGGATGGAGCCGTAGGTCTTGTTGAGGAGCTTCTGCTCCTCGTCGCTGGTCATGAACTTCACGAACTTCAGCGAGCCGTCGAGGTTGTCGGTGTTCTTGAAGACGGCCATGTTGATGCCGGCGACCATGGAGTTGGTGTTCTTGCCGGCACCGGGGGCGCCGCCGGCCGGAACCGGGACGGGGGCCACGCCCCAGTCGCCCTCCTTCATCCCGTGGGACTTGAAGCTGCTGGCCGCGCTCTGCCACAGGACCATGGCGGTCTTGCCGCTCGCGAAGTCCGAGAGGGACTGGTTCTTGTCGTACTCGGCGTTGCCCGGGGCGATGATCTTGTCCTTGGCCATCAGGTCCACGTACTGCTTGACGGCGTCGACGTTCTCCGGCGTGTCGAAGGTGGGCTTGCCGCCCGCGTCGAAGAAGTTCGCGCCGTGCTGCTGGGAGAAGACGAAGGCCTGGTGGATGTTGTTGGAGAGGTTCGAACCTTCCGCGCCCAGCGCCCACTTGCCGTCCTTCGACAGCTTCTGGCCGATGGTGACCATCTCGTCCCAGGTGGCCGGGGGCTTCTCGATGCCCGCCTCCTGGAACATCTTCTTGTTGTAGTAGAGCGCGTACGACATCGAGTAGAGCGGGACCGCGGCCGGGTCCTTGCCCGCGGCGCCGGCCGAGCCGATGGCCGAGTCGACGAAGCGGCTCCGGCCTCCGATGGCGTCGAAGTTCTTGGCGTCCCAGGGCAGCAGGGCCCCGGTGGCCTGGAGCGAGGAGGACCAGGTGTTGCCGATGTTGAGGACGTCCGGGCCCTGACCGGAGGCGGTGGCGGCCAAGATCCGGTTCAGCAGGTCCGCCCAGGGGACCACCTCGAGCTTGACCTTGATGCCGGTCTGCTCCTCGAACTTCTTCAGCTCAGGGCCGAGGGTCGCCTGGTCCGCCGCGATGTCGGGGCCCTGGTTGGAGGCCCAGTAGGTGAGCTCCTTGGGGGCCGTGTTGGAACCGCCCCCGTTGTCCGCGGTTCCGCCCCCGCAGGCGGTGGCGGCTGCGAGCATGGAGACGGTGACGGCGGTGACGGCGACGGCTCGGGTTCTGCGCATGGCGGCTCGGTCCCTTTCGACAACGTGCTACAGAGTTCGACGACAAGGCCGGGGCGTGACGTGAAAACCGGGTGTGAACCGGGTCTCGGCCACTCCGTTTGTTCCAGGCCTTAATTTAGGACGTGAGTTAAGCCTCGTGAAAGGGTCGCGTCAAGGGGTCGCGCAAGGGTATGTTGCGATCGATGTCAGGGCGGAAGGAGCCACATGACCACGGGGCGCAGTGGACGTACGGTGCGGGACCTGCGAAGGGGCAACCGCAGCGCCGTGCTGCAGCGGTTGTACTTCGGCGGGCCGATGAGCCGACAGGAGCTGGGGCCCGCGACCGGGCTCAGCTCGGGATCCGTCAGCAACGTCGTCGGCGAACTCGTCGCGGACGGCCTCCTGGAGGAAGCCGGCATCGTCGACTCCGACGGCGGGCGCCCGCGTACGCTGCTGCGCATCGCCCCCGACAGCGCGCACATGATCGGCATCGACGTCGGCGAAACCCGCGTCAGGGTAGAGCTCTTCGACCTCACCCTCACCGAACTGGCCCGCACAGAAATGCCGTTGGAGCCGCGCGGCTGCTACGACGTCGGACCGATCGTCGACCACGTACGGACCGGGATCGCCACCGTGCTCGCGGAGGCCGGAGTGGGCACGGAGCGGCTCCTCGGGGTCGGGATCGGCGTTCCCGGCATCGTGGACCGCGACGCGCCCGGCGGAACCGTGGTGCACGGCCAGACCATCGGCTGGGACGCGGTCCCCCTCGAAGCACTGCTGCGCGAAACGGGAGCCGTGCCGCCCGAGGTCCCGTACATCATCGACAACGGGGCCCGCACGCTCGGCCAGGCGGAGATGTGGTTCGGGGCCGGGCGCGGGGCGCGGGACGCGGTGGTCGTGCTCTTCGGCTCCGGCGTCGGCGCGAGCCTGATCACCGACGGCTCCCCGGACGGGGGCGCCACCGAGGGCGCCCCGCTGGAGTGGGGCCACCTGACGGTCCAGGTCCGGGGGCGGCGCTGCCGGTGCGGGGCCCTGGGATGCCTGGAGGCGTACACGGGGGCGGAGTCCCTGCTGGCACGCTGGGCGGAGCGGGGCGGAGACCCGGGGGCCGGGTCGGGGCACGAGGAGGACGCCCTGGCCGCGCTGCTCGCGGCGGCGCGCGCGAACGACCCGGTGGCCCTGGAGGTCCTCGACGAAACCGCGGAGTACCTGGGCGCGGGCCTGTCGGACGTCATCAACCTCTTCCAGCCGGAGCGGATCCTGATCGGCGGCTGGGCGGGCCTGATGCTGGGCCCCCACATCCTCCCGGCGGTACGGGAACACGCGACCCGGTACTCCCTGCGCCACCCGGCCGCCCGGGTCACCATCGACATGGGCTCACTGGGCCCCGACGCGGTCACGGTGGGCGCGGCCACCCTCCCCCTGGCCGCCTTCTTCACCACGGGCGGCCGCCGCACCCCGCCGGAACCCCCCGCGGAAGCCCCGGGCTGGCAGACGGCCCTGGAGGTCCGGGGCGAGGCGGCGGCGAGGCGGGGGTAGCGGGGGTCGGGAACCCCCGTTGGACAGGGCAGGTCCGGGCAACCCCGGAACCCACCACGGGCGCAGCCCGGCATCGGGCGCAGCCCGGAAGCCGGGGACGGGCGCAGCCCTGCATCGGGTCCGGGCTTCGCCCGGGGAACGGTGGAAGGGCGGGGCGGGGAGAAGCCCCGCGCAGCGGCCCACCGGCACGCCCGGGCCTCCGGTCACCCGGAGTCGCGGATCACCAGCTCCGGCTCGAACAGCACCGCCACCGGCTCCGTGGCGGCCACGCCCGCGACCCGGTCCAGCAGCAGGCGGACCATCTCCGCCGCCATGTCCTCCACCGGCTGCCGGACCGTCGTCAGCCGGGGCCGGGCCGCCACCGCCGCGGCGGAGTCGTCGAAGCCGACCACCGCCACGTCCTCGGGGATCCGGCGGCCGTGCTCGCGCAGCACCAGGCAGGCGCCCTGCGCCATCAGGTCGTTCGCCGCGAACACCCCGTCCAGGTCCGGCTGTTCGGCCAGCAGCACCCGCATCGCCTGCTCCCCGCCGTCCAGCGTGAAGTCCGCCTCGACCACCCGCACCGCGGCGCCGCCGCCCGGCAGCGCCTCGCGGAACCCCGCCACCCGCTCCCGGCTCGCCGGTACGTCCGCCGGGCCGCCGATCGCGGCCAGCCGTCGGCGGCCCCCCGCCAGCAGGTGCCGCGCGGCGAGCCCCCCGCCCTCGCGGTGCCTCAGGTCGACCCAGTCCAGCGGGACCGGGGGCGTGGGCCGCGCGAAGAGCACGGCGGGCAGGGCCGCCGCCGCGAGCATGCCGGGCAGCGGGTCGTGGCCGTCGGTGGTGACGAGCAGCACGCCGTCCGCGCCGCCCTGCGCCAGGTACGCCAGCACCTGCGCCCGGTCCTGCTCCCCGTCGGCGAACATCAGCACCGGGTGCACCCCGCGCGGCCGCAGCGCCCGTACGACTCCGCTGACCACCCGCCCGAAGAACGGGTCCTGGAACACCCGGTCGGCGTCGGCTCCCGCGCCCGACACCACCAGCGCGACCGCGCCCGAGCGCCGGGTCACCAGCGAGCGGGCCGCCCTGTTCGGTACGTACCCGGTCGCGGCGACGGCCTGCTGGACCGCCTGCTGGATGACCGGGTCCACGTTGCGGACGCCGTTGACCACGCGCGACACCGTGGCCCGGGACACCCCGGCGGCGCGCGCCACGTCTTCCAGGGTCGGGGCCGTCCCGGCTCCGGCCCCGGTCCCCGCGCTCGTTGCGTCCATGGCGGCACTGTAGCCGCCCGCGTTCAGACGTCGAGCCCGGTCCGCAGCGGGAGGTCGCCGGCGCTGCGACCGGCGAGGACGTCGAAGCGGCCCGGTTCGGTGACCCAGCCGCGGGAGCCGGGGTTCCAGTACTGGAGCGCGCGCACGGGGACCCGTACGTACGCCGTCACCCGCCGCCCCGGCTCCGCCTCCACGGCCGCCCATCCCGCCAGCCAGCGCACGGGGCGTTCGACCGCCGAATCGGGGCGGGAGAGGTGGAGTTGGACGACTTGGCGGCCTTCGCGGGTGCCGGTGTTGCGGAGGGTCACGGGGACCTCGAACCCTCCGTCGGGGGCCGGTTCGGGTGCTCCGATCCGCTCGAACTCCCAGGTGGTGTAGCCGAGTCCGTGCCCGAACCAGTACGCGGGCTGCGCACCCGTGCGGAGCCAGCCGCGGTGGCCGATGTGCAGCCCTTCCTCGTACGGGAGTTGGCCGTCGATGGGCTGCGTGGTGCGTACGGGGGCCTCGGCGAGGGCGGCCGGCCAGGTGGTGGGGAGGCGGCCGCCGGGCTCGACGCGGCCGAGGAGCACATCGGCGACGGCGTGCCCGCCCTCCTGGCCGGGGAACCAGGTGAGCAGCACGGCTCCGGCGGCCTCGCGCCAGGGCAGTTCGACGGGCCCGCCGGAGTTGACCACGACGACGGTACGAGGATTCGCGCGGGCGATCTCCGCAACCAACTCGTCCTGGGGCACGGGCAGTCGCAGCGACTCGCGGTCGGAACCTTCGGACTCCCCGCCCTCGGTGGTGCCGACGACCACGACGACGGCATCGGCGAGCCGGGCGGCGGCCACGGCGGCCGCCAGGGCTCCGGCCGGGTCGGGTACCGGCGGGGCGGCGGTGAGGACGGTGGCCCGGCCGGTGCCGGGGGCGAGCGCGCGGCGGGCGACGACGTGCACGGGGCGGCCCGCGGTGAGCGGGACCCGGACGGTGTGCTGGGGCGGGCGGACGTGGATGACCGCCGGATCGTCGGTCCCGGGCGGGAACTCGCCGGCGAGCAAGGTCGTTCCCTTCACAGTGAGTTGAAGTGCGCCGAAGCCGCCGAGCCCGAGGGTCCAGGGTCCGGTCGCGTCGGGGTGGAGTACGGCGGCGAGCTCGATGGTGTGGGCGCCGGGCGGCAGGGCGGGTTCCAGGACCCGCCCGGACGGCTGGTGCTCCGAGCAGAGCACCGCCCCGGCGGCGTCGAGCACGCGCAGCCGCACGCCCGGCTCGCCGCTCTCCGGATCGCGGCCGTACCGCGCCCCCAGCGGAGACGACCCACCGCCGCCCTCGGGCGCGGGACCGGGTTCGTACACGACCCGGACCCGGGGCGGCAGCGCCTCCCGCAGCCCGTCGAGCGGACTGACCACGCGCTGCGGGAACACCTCGGAGCTGCCGCCGCCCTGGACGCGGGGTTCCTCGGCGTGCATCCCGATCACGGCGACGCTGCGCAGCGCCTCGGGGTCCAGGGGCAGCACGCCGCGGTTCTCCAGGAGCACGAAACTCGCGGCAGCCGCGGCGCGCAGCTCTTGGCGGACGCGGATGCCTCTGTCGGCGGGGGCGGGGTCGATTCCGAGTTCGGGGTCCGTGACCTCGGCAGGCCCGGCCGCGCGCAGAGAACTCCCGGAGCCGCGGGCGCCGACGGGGTCCGGGGCCCCGGCCGTGCGGACGTACCGCTCCGGCGACTCGGCGGACCCGGCGCCCTGGGCGGACCCGGCAGGACCGGCAGGACCGGCAGGATCCGCCGACTCGGCAGGCCCAGGAGTGGCCGGCAGGCCCCCGAGAGCGCCCACGCGCCCGGCGAGGCGCAGCAGTCTGCGCACCTTCCGCTCCAACGCCTCGGCCGGGACCCGGCCCGTGCGCAGGGCCTCCAGCAGCGCCTCGCCCCACGGTCCGCCGGGGCCCGGCATCTCGAGGTCCTGCGCGGCGACGGCCGAGGCCACGGTGGAGCGCACGCCTCCCCAGTCGGAGACGACCACCCCGTCGAAGCCCCACTCCCCCTCGAGCGGGTCGGCGAGCAGGGAACTTTCGCTCATGGTCGTACCGTTGACCTTGTTGTACGCCGACATGACGAGCCACACCCCGGCCTGGACGGCGGCCTCGAAGGGCGCGAGGTACAGCTCGCGCAGCACGCGCTCGTCGAGTCTCACGTCGAGGGTGAGCCGCCCCGTCTCGGAGTCGTTGGCGACGTAGTGCTTCGCGGTCGCGGCCACTCCCTTCGACTGGACACCGCGGATGAGGGCCGCCCCCGTACGCCCCGCGAGCAGCGGGTCTTCGGCGAAGCACTCGAAGTGACGTCCGGCGAGTGGACTGCGGTGCAGGTTGAGGGTGGGCGCGAGGAGGACGTACACCCCCTTGCGGCGGGCCTCGTCCCCGAGCAGCTCGCCGAGGCGGCGGACCCGCACCTCGTCCCAGAGCGCACCCAGGGCGGTGGGCGAGGGCAGCAGGGCCGAGGTGAACCGCTCGTCCCAGCCGGGCCCCCGCACGCCGGCCGGCCCGTCGGAGAAGACGATCTCCCGCAGCCCGACGTCCGGTTCGGGCCGGGTCCGCCAGGTATCGGCCCCGGTGAGCAGTCGCACCCGCTGTACGGCATCCAGCTTGTCCGCCAGCCGTTCCACGTCGCCGTCGTACATGTCCACCTTGACACCAACCATTCGGGATCACCGGGAGAGCGCTCTCCCAGATGATCCCGGCGCTCCCGACCGACTGTCAACGCCTAACGAAACAAGCGGAGATGGAACACAACTCCGGGCCGAGAAGCCCCCACCCCGGCAGGGACCCCCTTGGGCTTGCGCGGCGATCCGCCGCCGACTGTCGGCGCGCTTGTGTAATATCCGAACACGGATTTGAGTCATTACTCAGAGGGGTGTCCAGATGTGGGATCTCGCGCGCTCATGGGTCGACGGATGGACCGTCTCGCGGCAGACGCCGAAGCCGGTGGACGTGCCGTGGGGGCTGAGTATCCAGGTCGGGCTGACGGACCAGGTGGTCCGTCACGTCCTGCTCGACGCCGATGCCGAGACCGCCCGCGGGCTCGTCGGCGCGATCACCGAACCGGCCACCTGGATCAAGGCCTTTCTGGAACCGGACCTCATGGGGCCGTGGTTCTCGCCCGAGTGGGAGCCGACCGATCCCGGCTTCCTGATGGCCGTCGACCTGCGTCCGTCCGTGGTGCGCGCGCCTGACGGTTACACGGCCACCACCGAGACCGCCGGCGAGGTCATCAGCGTGCGCGTTCTGGCCGCCGACGGGGAGCTCGCCGCGCGCGGCCAAATCGGCCTGGCAGGCGCCTCCTGCGTCTTCGATCAGATCGTCACCGAAGAGGCTCACCAGCGCCTGGGGCTCGGGACGGTGGTGATGGGGGCCCTCACCAACGCGGCCGTCGAGACCGGTGCGGCTACGGGCACCCTGGGCGCGACTGTCCAGGGCCGAGCGCTCTACGAAACGCTCGACTGGAAGGTCCTCGCACCACTGACCGGCTTCATCTACAAGCCCGCCGACAAGCCCGTCGCTCCCTGAACCTCAACCCGGGCCAAAGCCAGGGGCGGGGTCAGGCGTGGAGCGGGTGGACCGGATGCACGGCCTGGAAGGCCAGGCGGGTGTCGGCGCCCTCGGCGATGCGGGCGAGCAGCGCGTCGAGTTCGAGGTACGCCTCCCAGCGCTCCGTGCCGGGCGCCGCCCGCACGAGGTGGTCGATGAGGAGGTCCTCCAAATCGGTGATCCGCTGGCCTTTCCAGACCTTGTCGGCGACGCTGACCAGCAGCTCGTCCACGCTCACCCCGGCCGCCGACCAGGAGGCGTGCGTGGCTGCGAACCGGGCCTGCGCCGGGGTGAACCCGTGGGCGAGGAGGAGTTCCCGGCCTGCCCGCTCGTGCGCGGACCCCGGCCCGCTCAGCTCGGCGGGATGCACCGTCTTGCCGATGTCGTGCGTCGCAGCACCGAACAGCACGGCCTCGCGGTCGAAGGCCGGGCCGGGGTTGAACTCGGCGAGCCTGTCGGCCAGTTCGGCGGCAACGTCATGCACGAGGCATCCGGCCAGGATAGGCGGGCGGGAATCCGGGTGGGCGTGCCGGGCGCGGGGCTCGCGCCCGGCAGCTCACCGGTCGGTCCGCGCTCACTCGTACTCCGTGCCGCCCTTGCGCGTCAGGTAGGCGGGGCTGACCGCCTTGGCGATGGTGCGGCCGCCGACCACCGGGCTGTAGCGCTCCACCGCCGGGCGGATGACCACGCCCTCGCGCAGGTGCAGGCTCCGGCCGGACACGGTCTCGCGTCCGCTCGCCCACTCCAGCACCGCATCGAGGCTGTACGGCCCCTCGAACAGCTTGGGCACCAGCGGCAGTTCACCGTCCGAGAAGACCTCCGCGGGGTCCAGCCAGCGCACCTGTCCGTCGATCTCGGCGGAGACGTCGAAGACCGCGTACGCGGGCGGGGTCTCCGCCGTGTGCACTTCGGTCCCGTACGCCAGGTCCTGGACCCCCCTGCCGTAGACCTCGCCGAAGATCCCGACCCGGGTCGCCCCGAGCCGATCGGCCAGCGCGGCGGCGGCCTCGGGGACTCCGTGGCCTCGTACGGCCCGCCAGTAGAGGTTGCGCTCGTCCTCCTTGAGGCCCAGGCTCTTGGACCCGAACCCCTTCGAGGAGACGAGGACCCGGCCGTCCTCGGCGAGGTACGTCAACAGGCAGGCGGTGCCGTGCAGTTTCTCGGTGAGCACGACCGGCTCGCCGGGCTCGAAGATGTCCGGGTAGCGCTGGAGGTTCTCGATGTCCACCCACGGCAGCAGTTCGGGGGTGGCCTCGACGTCTCCGTTCATCGTCGTCGGGATGGGCGGGGCCCATTTGGTGATGCCGAGCAACTCCGCGAAGTCCGTGCCCTCTTTGGCCGCCAGGACGAGATCCACGTCCGCCAGCGCGCGCGGACGGCACACCAGGCCCTGCGACAGCTCTCCGCGTAGCCGGACGGCCTTGACCCGGTTCGCGTCGCCGCCCGCGAGGCGGCCGGTCAGCCCGAGCTCGTCGATCAACGCGGCGGGGAGTACGGCTTGTTCGGGTATGTAGAGCGCGTAGTCGCCGGTCCGGTAGGCGTCCTTGGCCACGACGGCCCGGTAGAGACCCACCTGGGCGAGCTCCAACGCATCGGCGTTCGGGTGCGGATGGACGGCGAGCTCTTCTACGGTGACCCGCAGAGTCGACATGGCGGTGCTCCTCGGAAATGTCGGCTTACTGATGGCTGGGTGACGGCTCGGTGAGGCGTCAGGTATCGGAGGCCACTCTGCGGCCCACGATTTCCGCTGGTCCATCGCTTATCGCGATGCTAGGGCCTGCGCTTCCGGGTCAAGGAGCGGCGTCCGGTGCGTGCCGGACGTGACACGGGGCCGGCGACAGGGGTCGGCGCGACCGAACATCCGGCACCCCCGCGCATACGGCCCGCCAGGGTGGGCGGGTACACCCCCGGCCACGCCGACGGGCTCGCGGGCAGCGATCATGGACGCGGGCACGGCATTCGTACTGCGTTACACAGGAGGCTCACATGTCACGTCGTCCGGTCACCATCGTCACCGGAGGCAGCCGCGGCATCGGCGCCGCCACCTGCGTCCGGCTCGCCTCCGACGGGCACGACCTCGTGCTCGGCTACCTCCATGACGACGACGCCGCCAAAGCCACCGCCGAGCGGGTACGGGCAGCCGGCGCGCGCTGTGTGACCGTGCGCGGCGACTGCTCCGAGGAGTCCGGCGTCGACCGGCTCTTCGACATCGCCGGGGCCGAGTTCGGCGCGGTGACCGGCCTGGTCAACAATGCCGGGGTGACCGGCACGCCGGGTCGCCTCGCCGACATCCGGACCGAGGATCTGCGCCGCGTACTGGACGTGAACCTCTTCGGATACCTGCTCTGCTGCCGCCGGGCCGCCCGGGACATGGCCGCGTCCGGCGGCGGGGCGATCGTCAACGTCTCCTCCGCGGCCGCCACCCTCGGCAGCCCCGGCCGCTACGTCCACTACGCCGCGACCAAGGCCGCCACCGACACCCTGACCCTCGGGCTGGCCAAGGAACTCGGGCCGGACAGGATCCGTGTCAACGCCGTGGCGCCCGGCATCATCGACACCGACATGCACGCCGCCATGGGCGACCCCGACCGCCCTGCGCTCGCGGCCGCCGAGATCCCGCTCGGGCGGGCCGGGCAGCCCACAGAGGTCGCCGCGGCCATCGCCTGGCTGCTGTCCCCGGACTCGGCCTACACGACCGGGACGGTCCTCCGCGTCGCGGGCGGACGCTGAGCCCGGCCCGACCTAGTCGCTCGCGAAAGCCGCCCGCGTGTTCGGGCCGTAGACGCCCTGCGGGTCGCCCTTGATGCTCCGGTTCTGCTGGAGCTGGGTGACGCCGCGCCGGGTCTGTTCGTCGTAGACCCCGGTGACGGAGACGTACGTGAACCCCTGCGCGTACAGCCGCCCCTGGAGGGTGCGCACCTCGGGCCCGCTGTCCCCCGGGCGCAGCGTCCCGGCCCCCGCGGGCGTCGGCGAGGCACCGGTCGACCCCGACGGCCCGGGCTCCCGGCCGGCGCTGTTCCCCGGACCGGGGGCGGGCGGGGCCGTCGCGGACCGCGCCGGGCTCCCGGTTCCGGTCGGGCCTACGGGCTCACCCGTGGGCGCGGGTTCCTCGCCCGCCCCCGGGCTCCGCGCCGGGAGCACGGGAACCGAGAGGTCGGGCCGCGTGACGGCCCCCGGCGGTTCTTGCTCGGGGCCGCTCAGCAGGAGCGTCAGAGCGCCCGCCACGGCGAGTGCGAGCAGGGCGAGGACGGCGAACGCGAGCCGACTGCCGCCCTGTTTGCGCGGGTCGGCCACGGACACCCGCGCGGTGGCCGACGAAGGCGGCGTCGACATGGGCTCGGCAGTGCGGGTCTGTTCCGGAGCGGGCCCGGACCCCGGCCCGGGGGCAAACAGCGGCTCCGGCACCGCGGCGGACATGGCGGAGGGCGCCGCGGAAGGCATCGCGAACCAAGGCGCCGCCTCGGGTGCCCGACCGGCGGGCGCACCGGGCACCGGAGCCGACACCGGGCCCGCGCCCTGACCTGTCACCGGCCCGGTCGGAGGCCAAGCAGCGGCAGGAACGGCAGAAGGAGGGACCGGTGCGGAGGCCGACACCGGGGCCTGGGCCGACGGCCCGGTCGGCGGGGGCGCGGGGGCCACGTAAGGGCGTACGAGCAGGCGGTCGGCGGGGGCGGGGCCGCTCTCATCTGGGTCTGGGGACACGGTTGTCTCCCGGCGGGTGCGGGGGCCGGCGCGGCGGTGCGGTGCCGGCCCCCTGCCCGGCCGGTCAGGCCCTGCGCCGCCGGGCGATCAGGACCATACCGGTTCCGGCGGCCGGGGCCACGGCCCCGCCGATCGACGGCGGCACGGCGCCGATGGCCGCCACGGCGGGGGAACCGCCGATAGCAGCCGAGGGGTGCGGAGAGCGGACGGATATTGACATGTGGGACATCTCCGAAGTGCAGCTCATGCGGTGGCGCTTGCCGCCCGGCGGCACGGACGGCGACGTGGACTGCGACGCGATCAGCGATCCGGACGGTGGTGCTCGACCGGCGCACTCTTTCCCCCTGGGATGCCCCAGGTCAAGCCGGATGTCCGATGCGCCCCATCCATCCGATGTGTACGCGAACTCTTCGCCGAAACCATCCCCTCGGGGTCGAGCTCTCCGCCGGGCCGATCCGCCGTCCGTCCGCATAACGGACGGTCACCTCCCGGTCCACGGTCTACCGGTGGTCGGCCGCGGAACCCTCCCGGGCGGTGGCGGGCAGCACCTGAGCGGGGGCCGCCGCGACCGTGGCCCGCGCCCTTCGCGATACGGAGGTGACCCAGACCGTGACGGCAGCCAGGCCCATCAGGCCGGCTCCGGTCAACGGGGCGGCGGACACCGAGATCCCGTCGACCACGAGCCCGCCGGAGAGCGCGCCCGCCGCGATGGCCAGGTTGAACATCGCGACCATCAGCGAGGAGGCGACCTCCGCCTCGTCCGGGGCCGCCTTGATCATCCAGCTCTGGAGGCTCACCCCGACCCCGCCGAAGGCAAGCCCCCACGCCAGCAGCAGCACCGTCCCGGCGACCGCCCCCGACAGCGTGGCGATCAAGGCGAGGATCACCGCGAGCGAGGCGCCGACCGCCAGCAGCGTACGGTGCGCATCGCGCCCGCCCGCCAGGAAGTTGCCCGCCACGCCCGCGGCTCCGTAACCCAGCAGGAGGGTGCTCACGAAGCCCGCACCGACGCCCGAGACGTCCTGGAGGATCGGCCGTACGAACGTGTACGCGGCGAACTGCCCGGTCACCATCAGGAAGGTGACCGCCACCCCGGCCCGGACCCCGCGGTTGTGCCGGAGGAGAGCGGGGAGCTGGGCGAAGGTGATGCGTCGGGTCGGCGGCAGTGGCGGCAGCAGCAGGAGCAGGGCCGCCAGGGTGAGCAGTCCGAGTCCGCCGACGGCGGCGAAGGCCGTGCGCCAGCCGCCGAGTTCGCCGAGCAGCGTCCCGGCGGGGACGCCGAGCACCGAGGCCGTGGGCACTCCTCCGAAGACGAGTGCGGTGGCCCGGCCGACGTGCCGCTCGGGTACGAGGCGCACTGCGATCCCGCCCGCTATGGCCCAGAAGCCCCCGACGCTGACCCCGACGAGCAGCCGGGCCGCGAGGACCACTCCGAACCCCGGGGCGAGGGCGACGACGAGGTTGGCTACGGCCATCAGGGCGATCAGCCCGACCAGGACGAAGCGCCGGTCGAGCCGGCCGGCACCGACGGTGACGAGCGGTGCGCAGAACGCGGCGACGATCCCCGGCACGGTGACCATCAGTCCAGCGGTGCCGTCGGACACCCCGAGTTCGGCGCCGACCGAGGTGAGCAGCCCGACGGGCAGCAGCTCGGAGGTGATGAGGCAGAAGATCCCGAGCGCCACGGCGCCCACGGCGCCCCATCCCTTCCATCCCGCGACCGCCCGGGCGGGGTCCGGGGCGACGGGGGTCGGCGCCGTGGGCGGCGACTTGGGCGGCGACTTGGGGCTCGGCTCGGGGCTCGGCTCGGGGACCGAGTCGGGTATCGGCTCAGGGGTCTGCCCAGGGTCGGGATCGCGATCGGAATCGAGGGCAGGCGTCGAAGGGCTGTCGTTGCCGGGCGCGGCAGCTGCGGTCATGGGTCGGCACTCCGTACGGGCAAGCGGGCAAACGGGCGGGCAGGCGGGCGGGCCGTGGACCTCCACCCGGCGGGCAGGCGCCGCCGGGCAGGCCCGTCCGCGGGCCCGGTACGGCAGCTCGGAGCGCCGGAGGTCGCGCCTCCCCCGGCATCCGCACTGTCGTTCCCATCCCGAACCTTGTCCGGGATTTCCCTTCCGGTCCACCCCCGTCCACGCACGCGTGCTCCCGGACCGGTGAAACCTCCCGGCCTGGCAGAAACGATCAGGGTGGCCCCGGCGAACCGTTCCGGCAACGCCTTCGGAGCATCAGGGCCCTCCCCCGGCCCGCCGCGGCCTCACCCGCACGCACGGGCGCGGGACGGGGCAGGGCCACCCGTGCGGCATGGTGGTCCGATGCAGTTACGCCGGGTCCTGCCCCTCTCCCTCTTCGCGCTGCTCGCGAGCGCCGGCTGCGTGTCGGTCGGCCCGCAGGCTTCCGACGGGCCCGCGCATGCCTCCGTACCGCCCGCCGACGCGCCCGATACCGCCGCTGCGGAAGGTTCTGCCGGAGCCGGTGCACCGGCCGGACCCACGGGACCAGCCGGACCAGGAGGTCCGGTCAACGCGTCCGATCCGCACGGGCTGCCCCTCGGCAGGCTCCCCGCCCCCACCGCGCCCACCGCCGACGCCGGTCCAGGGGCGTCGGGCCCCGACCCCGCCCGCCGCCCCGCGAACGCACCCCGCAAGGGGGCCGAGCACCGTTCGAAGCCCGCCGCCCCGCGCCATCCCCATCCCCCCAAGACCGCGCCCGCCCGGACCGGACGGCAACCGGCCCCGCCGCCCAGCCTGGACGAGTTGTGCGCCGCCGCCGAGGGTTCCGTACCGCCGTCGATCGTGGACCTCTGCCTTCGCCAGTCCGGCCGCTGACCTGCAAGGACAACTGGATATTCTGGTCGGGCTTGACCCTCACACCGTGTCAGGGCCTCCACTGGAAGGCGTCATGTTCACCATCGGAGACTTCGCCAAGCACGGCCGGGTGTCGGTCCGCATGCTGCGTCACTACGACGCCCTCGGACTGCTGCGCCCGGCCCGTGTCGACCCCGCCAGCGGCTACCGCTACTACGAGGCCGGGCAGCTCGCCCGCCTCAACCGTGTCATCGCGCTCAAGGAGCTCGGCTTCAGCCTGGACCAGGTGGGGTCGATACTCGACGAGCTCGTGGGCTCGGAGGAGCTGCGCGGCATGCTGCGGCTGCGGCAGGCGGAACTGGAGTCGGCCATGGCCGCTGCGGCGGCCCGGCTGGCCCAGGTCGAGACGAGGCTCCGGATCATCGAGAACGAGGGAACCATGTCTTCCATCGACATCGTCGTGAAGAGCCTTCCGCCCGTCCGCCTCGCCGAACTGAGCGGGGTCGCGGCGAGCTACGAGCCCGGGGACATCACCCCGGTCATCGGCCCGCTCTACGACGAGCTGTGCCGCCGCATCGAGGACGCCGGGGTGACGCCCACCGCACCGGGCGTCGCGTACTACGAGGACGCCGGGGACGCGGCGCGTCCCGGCGCCGTCCTGGTCCACGCCGGGCTGCCGGTGGCGGCCGGCGTCCGGGCCGAGGACCTCGGGGGCGAGGTGCGGATCGTCGTGCTGCCCGCCGTCGAACGGGCGGCGACGGTCGTGCACCGGGGTTCGATGGACTCCGTGCTGCCGACGGCACAGGCCCTGGCCCAGTGGATCGACGCGAACGGGGAGCGCTCGTCCGGCTACGCCCGCGAACTGACCCTGGCCTGCCCCGAGGACCGCGACCAGTGGGTCACGGAGCTCCAGGAGCCGCTCGGCGTCTGACGCTCCTGACCGACAGACCCACACGGCCCACGGGCCTCGGTAGGCTCCGCTGATGCAGCGGGTACTCGTGGTCGGCATCAGCGGAGCCGGCAAGTCCACTCTGGCGCGGGAGCTGGGTCGGCGGTTCGGGCTGCCGTACCACGAAATGGACGCCCTCCACTTCGCCGGTCCGGGGTGGGCCGTCAGTCCCTCCTACGCCGCCGACGCGGCCCGGATCGCGGCGGGCGAGCGGTGGGTCCTCGACTCGTACGGGCCCGAAGGCGTACGCGAACTGCTGTGGCGGCGGGCCGACACCGTGGTGTGGCTCGACCACCCCCGGCACGTCGTCATGCGACGGGTGCTGCTGCGCTCGCTGCGCCGCAGCCTGCTGCGGGAGCGGCTGTTCGGCGGCAACCGGGAGCGGTGGCGCGAGTGGCTGCGCGCCGACCATCCCGCGTGGTGGGCCTGGTCGCGCCACGGGTCCCGGCGCGCGGAGATCGCCCTGCTGGCCGGTGACGCGCGGTTCGCCCCGCTGCGGGTGGTCCGGCTGCGCTCCCCGGCGGCCGCCGATGCCTGGCTGCGGGCTCAGCGACCGGCCGGGCGGCGGCCGCACACGTAGGCGCAGCCCCGTACGGTGCCCCGGACCGTACCCCGCCGGGCCGTACGCAGGCGGCGCATCGTGTCGTGGCCGCGCCGGCCCCACTCGCCCCGGGGGAGCCCGGCGCGCTGGCCGCCGCCGGTGATCAGGGCGTTGACGGGGGCGTGGGCGTCGGCGGCGAGCCCCTTGGCGACCAGGACTCCGACCACGAGCGGAACCAGCGCCACGGCCAGCGCCGAACCGGCGGTGGTCACGCGCTGCTGTACGCGCGGGCGGTTCGCGGTGCGCGCGGTGGCGGCGGCAGTGGCGGCGGAGGCGGTCTCGAAGGTCATGTCCCCATTCGATCAGCGGGGGCGCGCCGGGGAATCGGGGCGGATACTCAGGCTGTTGGGTGTGAGGTACTCAGACGCGGCCCCACGGACTCACGGGCCCACCGGCACACGGCCCACGGCCCACGGCCCACGGCCCACTGACTCACAGACCCACGGACTGAACGACCATAGGGGGCAGGGCCAAGTGACCACACCCGGGCAGAGCTTCGAACCGGCGAGCGGCGACGGCCCGCCACCACCCGAAGCGGGGCGGGCGGCGGAGCTCCGTACCGCGTACGAGGGGCTGTTGCAGATCCGCCGACTGGTCAACGGTCCGGCGGGCGCCGCGGTTCCCGCCCCCTGGGAGCTGCGCCTGATGCCGCGCGCGGTGGCCCTCGTACTGGAGGCGGCGGGGATCCCCGCGTCGGCACAGGATCCGCAGGACCCGCAGGATCCCCAGGACGCCGAGGTCCGGCGCATCCGTACCGGATACCGGGTGGGTCCGGCCGCATCCGGGGAGGACCGCGTGGAGGTGACCTGGCTCGGCCCGCCGGGCGGCGGCGCGGCCGAGGAGGAACAGGAACGCCTGACGGCCTGCGCGGCGGTGCTCGAACCGCTGGGATGGGTCTGCCTGCTGTACCGCGGCCCGCGCCGGCGCCGATTCCTGGAGGTGGAGCCGCCGCCCGCCTCCTGACGGGGCGGCCGAAATTCGGTACCCCTGCGCGGTAACGCAGGGGCACACTCACCCGATGGGCATGCTCGACGTACAAGCAGACCGCGTCCGCGAGGGCTCGACGGTGGAGTTCCGGCCGACGGGAACCTCGATGGTGCCGCTCGTCCGCAGCCGCCAACGGGTCCGCGTGGCCCCGGCCGACCCCGCCCTCCTCGAACCCGGGGACATCGTCCTGGCCCGGGTCTCCGGCACGGTGTACCTGCACCTGGTGACGGCGGTGGACGCGCCGCGGCGCCGCGTCCAGATCTCCAACAACCGCGGCCACGTCAACGGATGGACCGGCCACGACCGCGTCTTCGGCATCTGTCTCACGGTGGACGACGTCCCCCGCCCCGGCGCGCTCGCCAAGGTCCGCGCGGCCGGTACGGCCTGACGCGGCACTAGGCCGTCTCACCGATCCGCCGCAGGGCTTCGTGTGCGGCCCCGAGCAGCCGCTCGTCCTCCCGCATGTCCTCGTCCTCGTCGCCGGTGTACTCGGGCAGGCGGATGCGCCCCTCCGTCACGGCGGTCAGCGCGGGTACGGCCCGGGCCGCCGCGGGGCCCATTCCGGTCAGGATCCGGCAAGCGTGGAGGTTGAGTTCGCTGCTCCCGGAAGGGTTCAGGAGCGCGTCGAGAAGGGTTCCGGCCGCCTCGGCCGCCCCATCCGCCTCCGCCCCCGCGTGCCGCCACAGGGCGGCGAGCAGCCGCGGGTGCGCGTGCGGCCCGTCGGCGGTCTTCTCCCGGAGGTACGCCACGTGGCCGGGCTCCAGCCCGCCGTGCCCGGCCAGCCATTCCAGGAGGTTCGCGGCCGTCGCGACTTCGCGCGGGCTGTCGCCCAGTCGCGCGAAGGCCTCCTCGGCCCGCCGGCGCTCCCCGGAGATCCGGATCAGCGCCATGGTGGTGAGCCCGGCCCGTTCCCCTCGCCCCTCCGCGGCCAGGGCTTCGAGCAGGGGCAGTGCGGGGGCCGCTTCCGGGCCGATCTGCCCGAGCAGGAAGACCAGTTGGGTCAACCGTACGGGGCGGGGGCCGGGGCGCGGGCGGGTGCCCGGGCCGTCATCGGCCCGGGCCACCGAGCCCAGCAGCCGGACGAGTTGCGGGACGGCGGGGGCCGAGGCCGCTCCGCACGCGGCCAGCACGTCGAGCGCCCGGGCGTTCCCGTCCTCCCCGCACCGGTCGAGGAGCTCCGTGGCCGCCGCGACGAGCGGGGCGAGGTCCGTACCGGGTACGTCGGCCAGCCCTCGCACGGCCTCCCCCACCCCTAGGCCTCCGTGCCGCACCATCCGGCACAGCTCGGGCAGCGCTCGTACGTCCCCGATCCTGGAGAGCGCGAGGGTGGCCGTCTCGCGGCGGGAGCCTCCCCAGGACTCCCGGCCGGGCTCGGCCGGTGCGACCGGTGCGGCCGGCGCGACCGGTGCCGTCAGCTCCGCCGCCAGTTCCTCCCGGCACAGCCGGGTGGCCTCCAGCGAGGCTCCGAGGACCGCGAGGGCCCCCGCCCTGGCCCAGGGGTCGCTCAGCAGCGGCCGCAGGTGCGGCGCGAGTGCCGCCGGGGCCGCCCGCCAGTGGCGCAGTGCCACCCCGGCCATGTCCACGGCGGCCTGCCTGGTCACCGGCATCGGACGGGCCGCGAGCATCGCCACCCGGGCGTAACAGGCGCTCTCGGCATCGGAGCGCCGCGCGGCCAGCCCCCACAGGGTGCCGATCCGCCACTCCAGCCGGCCCCCGGCACGGCCGATCCGCATCCCGGCGGCGTCCAGGTCCGCGAGTACCGCGGGGCTGTCCGGGGCCGGGGACACGCGCAGTCTGACCGCCGGATCGGGGTCGGTGCGCAGCCGCTCCGCCAGGCCCTCGTCGCCTTCGACGCGCCCGGTGCCCCTCACGAGCAGGGCCTCGGCGAGCGCGAGCCGCGCCACCGCGTCCAGCGGGACCGGCCCGTCCACCGGGCCGGTCAGCAGTTCCACGGCCCGGCCCCGGTCCGCCTCGGCCAGCAGCCAGGCGGCCGCGCGCCGTACCGGTTCTTCGGGATCCGACAGCCGGGCCAGCGCGGCCCCGGCCGCCGCGGGCCAGTCAGGGGTGCAGGACGCCAGGTCGGTGAACAGCCCCAGCGCCAGCAGCCGTACGCCGGCACGTGCATCGGTGGTCAGGGAGGCGAGCCGGGCCGTCTCCGGGCCGCTGCGGTCGCCCTCGACGGCCTTGAAAACCGAACTCCGCGCCTCCCAGAGGGCGGTGTTGCCCGGATCCTCGCGCACGGCCTCCGCGAGCCAGGCGTCAACACGGTCGGCCGGGCCGCGAGGGCCCGGCGGTCGGGGGCTCACAGCCCCGGGCGCAGTACGCCCTTTCGCATCGTCATGGGGAGATCATCACCAGTCCGGCGGACCCGGCGCAACCGGATTGGAAAGACCTCCTGCGGCGCCGACACAGGAGGTCCGGGTCCGGGGCCGCGCGGCGCGTCCATCAGGCCCAGGGTGCCGAGCCAGCGGTCTCCCCGGCGGACCAGCATGGTGGTGCGGCCGGTGCTCGTGAGGGCCTGCGTGCGCTCGCGGAGCGCGGCCGGGACGGGCGGACCCGCGAGGCTGTCGGCGTAGGCCAGGCTGCCGATGTGGACCGGCTCGCCGTCGAGCTCGGCGGCGATCCCGCGCCCGATGACGGCCCGCAGGTTGACGGCCTCAGGGGCGGTGCCGGTCTCTGGACCCGTGGCGGCCCGCGGCCCGGTGGCCGCCCGCGTCAGGAGTCCGGAGCCGTCGCGGACGACGGCCTGGGCCAACGGGTGGTCGCTGAGCCGCTGCGCGGCCACGGCGGTGCGCAGCAGTTCCTCGCGCCCGGCTCCGTAGGCGGGCTCGATCTCGGTGAGGCGGGGGCGGCCTTCGGTCAGGGTGCCGGTCTTGTCGAAGGCGATGGTCCGCATCCGGCCGAACTCCTCCAGCGGCGCCCCGCCCTGCCGACCGCGCTGAGGACGGCGGCGGGGGTGGCCAGGGCGCATGGGCTGGCGGCCACGAGGACGGCCATGGCGCGGTAGAAGGTGTCGGCGAAGGGCTCCGCCGTGAACGCGCCGACGGCGAGCAGTACGGCGACGAGCGCGAGCACACCCGGTACGAAGAACTTCGTGAAGCGCTCGGTGAACCGCTGCGTCGGCGAGGTGCGCCCCTCCGCGTCCTGGACCATCCGGACGACCCTGGCCAGGGTGTTCTCGGCGGCGAGCCGGGTGACGACCACGTCGAGGGCCCCTGCTCCGTTGACCGTGCCGGCGTAGACGCGGCTGTCCGGGCCGATCCCGCCGGGGTCGGCGAGGGCGGCGGTCCGATCGGCGACCGGTGTCTTGTCGGCGGGGACGCTCTCGCCGGTGATGGGCGACTGGTCGACGCTGCTGGCGCCCACGACGACGAACCCGTCGGCCGGGACGCGGGTGTGCGGGCGGACCACGACGGTGTCCGCGACCGCGAGTTCCTCCACCGACACCTCCGCCGGAGCGGCGGTTCCCCGCCGCACAAGGGCGGTACGCGGGGCGATCGCGCCCAGCGCTTCGATGGAGCGGCGGGCGCGGCCCATGGCGTAGCCCTCCAGGGCGTGACCGAGGCTGAAGAGGACCAGGAGGGCGGCGCCCTCCTCCCAGCGGCCGATGGCGGCGGCGCCGGCCGCGGCGACGAGCATGAGGAAGTCGACCTGGAAGCGGCCCGCACGCACGGCGGTGACGGCCTCGCGGAGGGTGAAGAACCCGCCAAAGACGTACGCGGCGACGAAGCGGGCCCCTGGGGCGGGGCCGCCGCCGTAGCCGGTGAGCTGGAGGGTCAGACCCGTGAGGTGGACGGTGAGGGCGAGCAGGGCGCTGATGAGCTCGGCGCGCTCGCCGAGGTCATGCAGGGCCTGGCCTCACCGGCCCGGATCCGCATCCTCGCCCGCCTGCTCCAGGCCCCCTGCTCGGTCGGTGAACTGGCCGAGGACCTCGCCCTCGGCCAGCCCACCGTCTCCAACCACCTGCGGCTCCTGCGCCACCTCGACCTCGTGACCGGCAGGCGCGGTAGGCGCGACGGGCGCGACGGGCGCGACGGGCGCAGCGTGGTCTACGAACTCCACGACGCGCACGTCGCCGCCCTGCTCCGGCAGGTACTGGCCCACGTCCACCACGTCCACCACGGCGCCCGGCCGTAACGGCGGCTGCCGCACGTGGCCCCGACCCCGGACCCGCACCGGGGGACGCTCACCGGTACGGGTCGGCGACCTCGCGGAGCCGGGTGAGGGCGCTGCGGAGCTCTCGCGTGCCCCGCGCGCCGAGGTGGCGGGTCCACTCCCCGTCGACCCGGGCCTCCGCCGCCCGCGCGACGGCCACGGCGGCCTCGCCGCGGGGCGCGATGCGGACCAGCCGGGCGCGGGCGTCAGTCGGATCGGGAGTGCGGTGGACGTAGCCGGCCCGCTCCAGCTGTTCGACGAGGAAACCCGCGGTCTGCTTGGTGATCCGGGCCTGTTCGGCCAGGTCCGTGACCCGGGTGCCGTCCGGTCCGATGCGCGCGAAGACGCGGCCCTGGGCGACGGTGAGATCGTCGTAGCCGGCCGCCGCGAGGGCGTCGAAGACGCCTGATTCCATGGCCCGGTAGGCGATGAAGCACAGCAGTCCCAGGTTGAGTTCGCCCTCGTCCCCGGCCATCTCGCACCACCCTTGACTCAGTCAGTCTCTCTGACCAATATTAGACAGAGAGGCTGACCAAATTCCATTGCACGGGATGTCGTCAGCAGGAGCAGGAGGTCGATCGACATGACCGGCACGGTCCGAATGAACCCCGACGACGTATGGCGGACCATCGACAGCGAGCGGCTCTCCCTGGCCGACCTCCTGGACGACCTGAGCCCGGCGGAATGGGAGGCCCCGTCCCTCTGCGCGGGGTGGCGGGTGCGTGACGTCGTAGCCCATCTCACCCTGGCCCACCTGGGCCTCTTCCCGGCACTGGTGGCCACCGTGCGGGCCCGGGGCAGCTTCGACCGCATGATCCACGACACCGCCGTACGGGAATCCGTGCGCCCGGTCCCGGAGTACGCGCCCCGGCTGCGCGCGATGGCCGGATCCCGCCGCAAGGCACCGGGCGTGACCCTCCTGGAACCGATGCTCGACATCCTGGTGCACGGGCAGGACATCACCGTCCCCCTGGGCCGCACCCGCCCGATGCCCACCGACGCGGCGGCGACCGCCGCGCAGCGGGCCTGGTCGATGGGGTTCCCGTTCCACGCCCGGCGGCGGCTGGCGGGCTTCCGCCTGGCGGCCACGGACTGCGACTGGTCGGTCGCCGGCTCCGGCGGCGACAGGGATCCGGTCGTGGAGGGCCCGGTCTCCGCGCTCCTGCTGCTGGTGACCGGCCGGCACTCCGCGGCGCTGCCCCTGCTGTCGGGGCCGGGCCTGCCCGCGCTCGGCGAGCGGCTCGGCGGCACGAAGGCGCCGCGGACATGAAGCGGCGTACCCAGAAGCGGCTCTCCCGCGCCCTCGTCGCGGCGGCCGCGCTCGGCCCCGATGCCCGCGTCACCGCTCTGCTGCGGGCGGGAGCGGACCCCGACGCACGGGACCCGGAGGGCACGACAGCCCTGTACGCGGCAGCCGTGCGGGGCGCCCCCGACGCCGTACGCCGGCTCCTCGCGCACGGCGCCGACCCCGACGCCGAGAGCGGCGGCCCGACGGACGGGACGCCGCTGTGCGCGGCCGCGTCCTGGGGAGAGACCGAAACGGTACGCGCGCTGCTCGCGCACGGGGCCGATCCGGACCTGCGCGAGGACGGCGGCAGCGGGCTGTCACCGCTGGAGTGGGCGAGGCGCGGGAACCACGAGGAAACCGCAGGACTCCTGTTGCCCGCGACGACCCGGGAGGCATCCACCGCGAACCGGTCCGGCGGCTGACGCAGGACGGGGAGGCGAGTGAGCGGACCGACGGGACGCACGGGCCGGGAAACGGGGGACGAGGACGGGAGACGCAGGACCGGTTCTCACGATTGCCGCCCCACTCGGGGCCGCGCCCTCTACCGTGCCCTGGGGGGACGGCGCGGGACCGAAGGGGTGGGGCGGGATGGACGAAGAAGAAGACATGCGGCTGGCGAGGATGACGCCGGAGATCTCACGCCGCACCCTGGGCCTGCTCCGCGGGCTCGTCGGGCTCGAACCGCCGGAGCAGGTGCCCGAGGAAGCGATGATCACCGCCGACGAGATCCTGGCCGAGTTCGGCACGGACGGGCTCCGCGTGCTGGTGATGACGCTGGCGGCCTGGGCCACGGCGCAGATCGAGAACGTCGCGGAGCTGAGCAGCCGCAGCCACGAGGCGGTCCTCGATGCCATGGAGCTGGCCTGCCTGGAGGCCGGCGCGGAGGACTAGGCGGGGCGTCCGGAGCCCCCGCAGTAGCAGCCCGTTCTGACCGGAGGGGTTTGTTCCGGGCCTGATGGGTTCATCCTCCCGACACCGAGCTTCGAATCGGCCCTGCGTCGGCGACACTGGGGGGAGCGGGGGGTCCCGATCGGAGGCCGTCGTGAGCACACCTTCCCCCATCCGGATCGCTGCCGTCCTGTCCACCGAGCATCGTGGACGGCTCATGTCCCACGCCCGTGAGGTCAATTTCCGCGAGGGTGCGCGGATCTTCGACGAGGGCACCCGGGCGGAATCCTTCTGGATCGTGCGCTCCGGCACGGTGACGCTCGAGATCCCCGTACCCGGCCGCCGCCCCACTCCCATCGAGAGCCTGGGCCCCGGCGAGCTGGTGGGCTGGTCATGGCTGTTCGCCCCGTACGTGTGGCAGTTGGGCGCCGAGGCGATGACCCCGGTCCGGGCCTACGAGTTCGACGCCACGACCGTCCGCATGCTCATGGACGCCGACCCGGCCTTCGGTTCCGCCATCGGCCACTGGGTCGGCCGCGTCCTGGCCCTGCGACTCCACCAGACCCGCACCCGCCTCCTCGACCTGTACGCCCCGCGCGCCGCCGCGAGCTGACGCGCAGGAGGAGTGCCGTCAGCGAGCCTTCAACGCGAGGGGGCGATCGGCAGGCTGTCGCTGTACCCGTTGACCGGCCGGTCGATCTTCTCGACCGTGCTGGCGTCCAGTTCGGCCGGGGCGGACTGTGTGCCGAGCGTGCCGCCGGGGTGCCAGGTGCCGGTGACCGAGACCCAGGTGTCGGCGGGCAGGGAGGGTGCGCCGTGGATGCGGACCTTTACGGACTGCGCGTCCGCGGCGCAGCACGAGATGAGGATCCGGGTGAGGTACCAGCCGTCATGCCCTTGACCGAGCGTGACCAGGCCGCTCATCCGGACCGTCCGCCCGCTTATGGCCTGGGTGCTGTCCTGCTGCACGCGTCGCGTGAACTGCGTGAGGGTCATCGGCAGCGGTGAGGTGGCGGGCAGCGCCTCGAAGGTCTGCTGCTCCGTGACGACGACCTTGGCGGTCTCGCGGGAGGCGGTGTACGAGCCGAGGGCGGGCGGGGCGTACACGAGCAGGCTCAGGGCGGGCAGGAACAGCAGCCAGGCCACCCGGGGGACGCCGGAATGGTCGTGGCCGTGGCCGTGTGCGGGCTGAGCCACATCGTCGGGCTCGTCGCCGTCGTCGGCCGCGTGCTCGTGGGTCTTCGTGGCCCCGCGCCGCGCGTTCGGTCCGATGCGGGGCCAGACGTCCGCCGTCGCGAGCACCAGCAGCAGGACACCGGAGGCGATCAGTACGGGCCGCATGCCCGGCTTGACGTACCTCAGGCACAGATCGGTGAACAGCGAGACGTGCAGCAGGCCGGAGCCGATGAGGAGGAGCAGGAACGCCTGCGCCGACCGTTTCACAGCAGCACTCCTCCGATCAGGACGCTGGACAGCACCGCCACGACGGTCGTGGCGGTGGAGAAGCGGACCGCGAAGGGCCGGCCGAAGGTGCCCGCCTGCAGGGCGATGAGTTTCAGGTCGACCATCGGGCCGACCACCATGAACGCCAGCCGCGCCATGGGCGAGAAGCCGGTGAGCGAGGCCGCCACGAAGGCGTCGGCTTCGGAGCACACCGCGAGGACGATGGCGAGGGCCGCCAGGAAGAGCACGGACAGCCAGGGCGAGCCGGAGACCACGTCGAGGACCGAGCGCGGGACCGCCACGTTGAAGGTGGCCGCCGCCATCGCCCCGAGGACCAGGAATCCCCCGGCGTGCAGGAAGTCGTGCTGGAAACCGAGCCGGAACTCGCTCCAGCGGCTGCGCCCCGTCTGATGACCGGTGTACCGCGCGGCAGGACGCAGCCACTCCTCGCGGCCCAGCCAGAGCCAGAGCCAGCCCATCACCGCGGCGGTGGCGAGCGAGGCGAGGAGCCGGGCCAGGACCATGGCGGGGCTGCCGGGAAAGGCGATGGCCGTGGCGGTCAGCACGACGGGGTTGATGGCGGGGGCGGACAGCAGGAAGGCGAAGGCCGCGGCCGGGGTGACTCCTCGGCCGATCAGGCTGTTGGCGACCGGGACCGACGCGCATTCGCAGCCGGGCAGGACCGCTCCGGCCAGGCCTGCGACCGGGACGGCGAGCGCCGGCCGCTTGGGCAGCACCCGGGTGAACACGCCCTCGGGCACGAAGGCGTTGATGGCACCGGACAGCGCCGTGCCGAGCAGCAGGAACGGCAGCGCCTGCACGATGACGGCGAGGCAGACGGTCCGCCAGGCATGCACCGCCGCCGCGTCCAGCCATCCGGCGCCGACCAGGATCACGACACCGCACACGGCCATCGCCATGGCCCACAGGTACACCCAGCCGGCGACCGGTTCGCGGACGGCGGCGCCGTCGGACGAGGCGGCGGCCCCGGCAACTTCAGCCATCTTCTGCACGCCATCTCCGCATGTCGGAACGTCGGACCGGAATATAGCCGGTGCCGGCCCGGGAGGACCGCCCGCCCCCTCGTCCGCCCTCTCGTCCGCGACCTCCTCCGCGCTCCGCCGTCCGATCGCGAGCCGCGAGCCACAGCCGGAGACCTGGATTACCGAGCGTGTTCGGCCGATTCCGCCGGGCGTTGCCCCACAGGTCAGCGCCCGGGCACCGCTGCGGTCTGCGGTCATGCGTGCGCGTTCGGTGACGAGAAGTAGAGGTGCGAACGGGCGTTCCGCTTCCGCATGGGCAAGACTCCCGTCCGTTATCCGACGCAACGACGCTAGGAGTGTTCGACATGCGGTCCATCACCAGGAGTCTGGGGCTTTCGTCCGCCGCCATGGGGCTCGCCGCCCTCACCGCCCTGGCCGGGTCCGGCGCGGCCGGCGCCGCACCGACCGGCACCGAAGTCCTCTACGCACCGTCCGCACTCGTCCTGACCGTCACGGACGGCTCCAGTGCCACCGACGGTACGGTGCTGCGCGCGGCCACCCTCACCTGCGCGCCCCGGCCCGGCGGAACGCACCCGGCCGCGGCCGCCGCCTGCGCCGAGTTACGGGCCAACGGACCCGAGCTCGACGCACTCGCCGAGCCCCGCGCGGACGCGGCGTGTACCAGGGAGTGGGCCCCCGTGACGGTGACGGCCGACGGGGTGTGGCAGGGCCGGCACCTGACCTACTCGTACACCTACGCCAACTCGTGCGGGCTGCGGAACAGCACCGGCCTGCTGTTCGGCATCTGACCCCGAGCCCGAGCCGGGCCCACCGCCTGCTCCGCCCCCGCCCCCGCCCCCGTCAGCCCAGTTCGAGGCTGGTCACGCCGTACATGCCGGTCAGGTCCACGTCCGGTTCCTGGCCGGTGTACATCCGGGCCGCCTCGAAGGTCGGGTCAAGTCCCAGACCGGCCAGCAGGGACGTGGCGCGCGGGTGGGCGTCGGGTACGTCCACGGCGACCACCCCGTCCGGGGCGTGCTCCGCGAGCCGCAGCAGCAGGGCCGAGGCCACCGCCGGGGAGGCGGCGTAGAGCGGGCCGACCCGCGAAGCGCCGCTGCACGGCCGGATCACGCCGAGCCCCTCGATCCGGCCGTCCCGGACGGCGGCGAGGGCGGTCCGGCCCGGCAGTCCGATCCAGGCGGCCAGGAAGGCGTCACGGGGCGCGGGGAAGAACCTGCGGTCGTAGGCGGCGAGCTGCCCGAAGGGCACGGTGGCCGCGTCCACGATCTCCACCCCGGTGGCGGTCGTGGACGCCTTCCCGGGTTCCGCCCCGTCCGCGGGAGCGGCGGCGGCGCGCGGCGCGCCTTCGTGGCGGACGTTGTTCCAGGCCGAGCGGAAACCGGACTTGCGGTAGTTGTCCTGCTGCTCGACCACTCCGTCCAGCCCGACGAGCCTCCCGTCGAGCCGCTGCATTCCGGCCTTCCACAGCCGCATGCCGTAGCCCTGGCCGCGGACTTCGGGGCGGGCGATGTAGAAGCCGATGAAGCCGAAGCCCTCCCCGTACCGGACGGCCGAGATGCAGGCGACGGGCTCCCCGCCGAGCCGGCCGACGAGGAAGCCGGCCGGGTCGGCCACGGCGAACGCGAACCGGTCGGAGTCCCCCGGGTTCCAGCCCTCCTCGTCGGCCCAGTCCCGGATCAGCGCCATGTCCGCGGCGCTCGCGCCGTTGATCTCGAATCCCGTCATGTCCGGTGTTGTACCAGATGCGAAGGGCGTGTGCAGCCCTGCCTAACCGGCCGTCAGGAGGTGGGCGAACGCCGCCGGATCGGCCTGCCGGTGCAGATCGCTCACCTGTCCGTCCCCGACCTCGACCACCCGCCAGACCCCGTCCGCGCGCAGGGCGAGGTCGGTGGTGACGAAGGGACAGTCCAGGGCCGAAACCGCGGCCCGTACCGGGCCGAGCTCCGGCGGCGGGAACTCCGCGTGCGGGCTGTCGGGGTGGGCGGTCAGCAGGCGGGGTTCGCCGCCGCGCCACCACACCCGTACCTCGGTGGCCGCGTCCCCGGCCGCCGTGAAGTGCTCGAAGGCGCGCAGCACCACTCCTCCCGAGAGGTCCTCGCCCTGGAGTTCCACGAAGCGGCTCACCACCCGGTGGACGGCGGCCCGGTCGGCGAGGTCGGGGAGGTGGCAGGCCTCGGCCCACTGGTGTTTGCGGGACTTGACGTAGTCCTTGACGATGCCGGAGCGGGCCGGGAGGGCCGCGGCGAGTTCCGCGAGCTCCGCCGGGTCGGGGGTCTTCCCGGGTGCGGTCGCCAGCCAGCCGCTGGGCGGGGTGAGCCCGGCGAACGCCTCATACCAGCCGGGCAGTTCGTGGGCGCGCCGGTACGCCTCGGGGCTGACGCGCAGGGCGCTGCCGCGTTCGCGCAGGGCCGCGGCGAGCTCGGCGTACCGCCGTGCCGGGATCATCCAGCCCCGGTACCAGAGCTCCCCCGCCCCGGCGGGCACCCTGGCCACGGCCCGTTCCGCGTCCCCGGCGAGCAGCGCGTCGTGGTCGATGAGCGCGGTGGCGGCTCCGGCGGCGCGCAGCGCGCCGGCCTCGGCCGCGAAGTGGGAGTCGACCCGGCGTTCGTTCAGCGGATCGGAGCAGTAAAGGACGGTGGTCGCCATGCCGGCCACCCTACGGAGCTTCGCGCGACCCCCGTACGATTTTCGGTGCGGGGACCACGGATCCGGTGTGCCCCGGGGTGAGGAAGGGCGCATTTCATGCTGGGAGCGGACGGTCTGGTGGCGGGCTGGCGGGAAGCCGGCGTCGAGGAGGGCATGGCGCTGATGGTGCACGCGTCGCTGTCCAGCCTCGGGCGGGTGGACGGCGGAGCCGCCGCGGTGGTGGCGAGCCTGCGCGAGGCGGTGGGTCCTTCCGGGACGGTGGCCGTACCCGCGTTCACCTGGGAGGTGGCCGATCCGGACCCGGAGCACGTGGGTGTGCCCGGCCCCGAGGTGGCGGCGCGGCGGGCGGCGGTGCCGCTGTTCCACCCGGGGCTGCCGGTCACGCGCGCGCTGGGCTCCGTACCGGAGGCCCTGCGGGCCCTGCCCGACAGCGTGCGCAGCGGACATCCGCAGGCTTCGGTGGCGGCGGTGGGCGCCCGGGCGGCCGAGGTCACGTCCGGCCAGTCGCTCGGCTTCGCGCTGGGCCGGACCTCTCCGTTCGGCCGGCTGCACGATCTGGGTGCGCACATCCTGCTGATCGGGGTCGGCCACAACCGCAACTCCTTCCTCCACTACGTCGAGTCCCTCGCCCCGAGGCCGCGGCTGAGGGTGCGGAGGTTCCCGATGGAGGTGGCCGGGGAGCGGGTCTGGGTCGAGACCCCCGACGTGGGCAACGACAACGACACGCACTTCCCGGTGGTGGGCGCCGAGTTCGAGCGTCACGCGGGCATCGCGCAGTCGCGGGTGGGCGGCGCGCCCTGCCGCCTCCTGCCCGTGCCCGCCCTGGTGGACTTCGCGGTCCCCCGGCTGCAGGAGCTGCTGGACGCGGAGCGGGCCCCGCACCCGCAGCCCTGACTCCCTCAGCGCGGCCGGACGACCACCGGGCAGGTGTTCCACAGCGCCGTCCCGGCCGTGAGCAGCTCCAGCACGCAGGCCCGCTCGGCCGGGGTCCACTCGTCGCACTCGTCCCCGAACAGCTTGTCGTACGCGCTGTCGTGCACCGCTCCCTGCGAGGGCAGCGCGTCGACCGTGCGCAGGCCGCGGGCGAGGTCCTCGAAGAAGTTCCAGGCTCCGAGCACGTCGCCCGCGGGCACGGCGCGGCGGACCGGGTCGGCGAGCCAGCGCTCGGCCCTGACCAGCTCCAGCACGTTGGCCTCGGCCGTCACCAGCCGCAGCCCGTGCCGGCGGGTGTACGGCCCGGGCTGGCGCCCGGTCGTGAACACCGGCACCCGCCACCCGGCCCCGCCTCCGTCCCCGGCCGTGTCCCCGGCCGCGTTCCCGTGCGGGACGGCGAACACCTCGTCGGGCTCGCCGTCGCGCAGGCCCGGCCGCCACAGCACCGTCCCGCTGCGCCGCCGCCCCCGCACCCGGTACGGGTAGAGCCCCTGCCCGCTCCGGCGGCCGGTCACGGATCCCGGGGTACCGCCCACGTCTTCCATGCGGTGACCTTATGCAGGGGGAAAAGGGATCGCGGCCGGGCCCCCGCGATCTCTAAGGTCACCGCATGGGAAAGCCGCTCGTAGCAGTGTTCAGTGGGGCCGGGATGTCCACCGATTCCGGGATTCCGGACTACCGGGGGCCGCAAGGGCTGTGGCGGCGCGAGCCCGATGCCGAGAAGCTCGTGACCTACGAGTACTACATGGCCGATCCGGAGATCCGGCGGCGGTCCTGGCTGATGCGGGCGGAGATCGGCGCGCTCGTGCCGCAGCCCAATGCCGCGCATCTCGCCGTGGCCGAACTGGAGCGCGGCGGGCCCCCGGTGCGCGTGATCACGCAGAACGTGGACGGGCTCCAGCAGCTCGCCGGGATGCCCGCGCGCAAGGTGTTCGAGCTGCACGGCTCGGCCCGGTCCGTGGTCTGCACGGCCTGTCACGCCCGGTCGGGGATGGACGATGCCCTGGCCCGGGTCGCCGCCGGGGAGCCGGATCCCGCCTGCCTCGTGTGCGGTGGGATCCTCAAGGCGGCGACCGTGATGTTCGGCGAGCGGCTGGACCCCGAGGTCCTGGCGCAGGCCGTCGCCGTGGCCAAGGGGTGCCAGGTCTTCGTGGCCGTCGGGTCGACCCTGCAGGTGCAGCCCGCGGCCTCGCTGGCCGGGATGGCAGCGGAGGCCGGGGCCCGGCTGGTCATCGTCAACGCGCAGGAGACCCCGTACGACTCCCTCGCCGACGAGGTGATCCGCGAACCGATCGGCACCGCCCTGCCGGCGCTGCTCCGGCGGATCGCATGAGCCCGGTCGGTCCAGGAAGGCCGGCCGGGCCCGGCCATCAGGCGCGGAGCTTCGGGAAGAGGGCCGCCGCCACGTGCCGGGTGTCCAAGTACTCGACGACGGAGGCGATCCGGCCGTCGCGGACCGTGTAGATCCCGATGCAGCGGTTGTCGTACGTGCCGCCGTGCACGGTCTGCGCCTTCGAGGTCCACTCGGCGACCACTCGGTCGCCCTCGGCCACCGTGCCGACCAGCTCGATCTCCACGGTGCCGGGAACGAGGAGCGGTCCGATGCCGCCGAGGAACTCCTCGACGATCGTGTCGCGGCCCCGCCACACCTTCGAGATCGGCAGGTCTCCCGGGAAGTGCCAGGTCGCGTCCTCGGCGAAACTCCCGCGGATGACGGCGGCGTCGCCGTCGCGGACGGCCTCGACGTAGCGGATGACGACGGTCCTGGGGTCGGTGGTCTCGGTCATGCTCTGATTCCTTCGGCTGGTCGTGGTCACGAAGAAGTTCGTTCCGTTCCCCCATCCCACCGGTCGGGGCGGTTGCCCGGCCAACCACGGAACTGCCCGGCCGACAACGATCAGTTGTCGGCTATGGTCAGCGGCATGGACCTCGACCTCACCCTGGTCCGTGCGTTCGCCGCGACCGCCGAGACGCTGCACTTCGGGCGCGCCGCCGCACGGCTGGGCACCAGCCAGCAGGCGCTGTCGAAGCGCATAGCCCGCCTCGAGTCGCTGCTCTCCGTCCGGCTGTTCGAGCGCGACGGCGGCACACGGCTGACCGAGGCCGGTGAGCGGTTCGAGTCCGCCGCACGCGAGGCCCTCGCGGCCGGCGAGCGCGCGGTCGCGGCGGCCGTGGGCGTCGGCCAGAGCGTACGGATCGATGTGTGGGGCCACCTCTACGCGCCGATGCGCACCATCGCGCAGGCCGCGGACGCGCTCGGCTCGGTGCCCTGGGAGCCGGGCCCGGCACGCGACTGGGCGTCAGCGGCCGATGCGCTGCTGGCCGGTGACACCGACTTCGGCTTCGGGCGGGTGCACCCGCTGCCCGGTGGACGCGACGCGGGCCTCGCCCAGCAGCTCGTGCGCCTGGAGCCCGTCGACGCGGTGGTCGGCGCGTCCCACGAGCTGGCCGGCGCGGACGAGCTTCGCCCGGCGGACCTGCACGACAGCACTCTGTGGTGTCCGGCCGATCCGACCCGTCTCGATTTCATGCAGTGCTTCGCCAACCGCTTCGGGATCGCACGGCGTCAGGGCGGCCCCAATCTGGGCGTCGACCATCTCGTCCAGCACCTTCGCACCGACGCGGCGTGCTTCACGCTCTTCCCCGCCGACGCGCCGCTGCCCGACGCCGCGGGGCTGCGCTCGATCCCGCTGGTCGCGCCGACCCCCCTGTACGCGTGGTCGCTCGCCTGGCGCACGGCCCACCGCCACCCGATGCTCGACACCCTGCTGCGCGGCTTCACCGAAGCGGGCCGCGCCCGGCGCTGGCTGGACTACGCGCCGGAGCGCGACTGGCTCCCGGATGCGGACCGGGCGAAGCTCGCGGTCGGCACGTAGGAGACGGCTCAGGCGGCGTCCGCCGCCCGCCGCATCTCCGCCACGTCGAGCTTCTTCATCTTCATCATGGCGGCGGTCGCGCGGGCGGCGCGCTGCGGGTCCGGGTCGGAGATCAGGTCGATGGCTCCGTCCGGGACGACCTGCCAGGACAGTCCGAACCTGTCCTTGACCCAGCCGCAGGCGGATTCCTGGCCGCCGTTGCTCGTCAGCTCTTCGTAGTAGTAGTCGGCTTCGGCGTCGTCGGCGCAGTGGATCTGGAAGGAGACGGCCTCGGTGAAGGGGAACTGGGGGCCGCCGTTGAGGCCGACGAACTTCTGGCCGTTGATCTCGAACTCGACGACCATGACCTCGCCCACCGGTCCGGGACCCGCCTCGTTGTAGCGGGCGATGCGGCCCAGCTTGCCGTCCTTGAAGACGGACAGGTAGTAGTCGGCGGCGGCTTCCGCGTTGCCGTCGAACCACAGACACGTGGTGAACCCGTTGCCTGCCGTGTCGGCCATGACTGCCTCCAGAGTGTGCGCGTACGGACGGGACACGATTGCGTCCCGTGGTCCCGTACATACAGACCGGCCCGGGGCCCGAAATTCATCGGCGGGACCGGGACCGCTCCGTGTCCCGTCCGGATTGCACTCCTGTGGGTTACTCCTCGAACACGTAGCCGCCGGGGCGGGCGGTGATGGATTCAGCCGCCCGCCGCCTCGGCGACACCGGTCAGACTTCGAGCTCGGACTCGATCTTCTTCAGCTGGTGGCGCGCCATCGCGAGGTTGGCGCGGTTCTTGTCGAGCGCCAGGTAGAGGAAGAGCCCCGAAGAGCCACGGCCCTTCAGCAGCCGGATCAGGTGGTACTGGCTGCCGAGCGTGATCAGGATGTCCTCGATGGACTCGTCCTTGAGGTTGAGCATCTCCATCGTGCGCAGTTTGGCGCGCACCACGTCGGTGTTGCCCGCGGCCGCGACCGTGAGGTCGAGGTCCTTGCCGCCGCCGACGGTGCCGAGCGCCATGCCGCTGGCGTAGTCGACCAGGGCCGCGCCGAGCACGCCGTCGATGGTGGCGGTGGCTTCCTTGAGTGCGGTTTCGATGTTGGCCATGGATCATTCCTCTTTCTGTTCGGCTGTCCTGGGATTCGGTCGGTACGTGGCTTGTCGGTGCATGGCTGGTCGGTGGGCGGCCGGTCGGTGGGCGGCCGGTCGGTACGCGGCCCCGCGCGGCCGGGGGCTCTCGGGGTCAGGTGGCCTGGCCCAGGCCCCGGCGGCCGAGGCTGTGGTCGATCAGCTCGGCTATGCGCAGGCTGGAGCGCCGGGCCTCCAGGTGGAGGCGCCCTACGTTGACCCGCTGCTCGGCGGTCAGGGTGAGTACCGCCGCGTCGCCCGCGGCGTAGGTGGCGACGTAGCCTTCCTCCCCGCGCACGAGCAGTTCGCGGAAGCCGCCCTGCCCGGTGCAGTCGCTGAGGCGCTGGGCCACTCCGAGCGCGGCCGCGGTCAGGGCGGCCACCGACTCGGCCTCGGCGGCGGCGCCGTCCTGGGCGAGGACGAACCCGTCGGAGCTCGCGGCGAGGGCACCGGTCAGCTGGGGGACCCGGGAGCGCAGCCGCCGGAGCTCGGCGAGTATCTCGGCCTCGGCTTCGGCGGGCACCGTACTCATGTCGGTCCTTCTCCTCTCGGACTGCCTGCGCTCGGAGCGGTCGGCGCGCAGGACCGGTCGCAGCGGGAGCCTCACAGGCTTGCCTCCAGTGCGTCGCGTAACCGGCGCAGGAGCGCCACGTCCGGGGACTGCGACTGCGTCATCCATTCGGGCAGGGAGGGCTCCGGGACGGGTTCCGGACCCGCCGCCGGCGCGTAGGGGGTCTCGACGAGTCCGGCCGCCGCGAGGCGCCGTACGTCGAGCAGGGTGTGGAACGCGGGCCGGCCCAGGACCCACGCGAGGTCGGCGGGGGTGCGTACGCCGTCCGCGCGGGCCAGCAGGATCCGCTGCCGGGCGGTGACGGTCTGGCCCGGGGCCGCAGGGCGCGGCACGACCGGGGAGGTGTCGAGCAGCGGGTAGGGCCAGACCGCGTCGAGGAGCTCCCGGCGCCGCCGGGTCTCCCGTTCCACGGCCTCCGCCGGAACCGACCGGACGGAACCGATCCAGTGGGTGGCCCCGCGGCGGAACCGGGAGGGGCCGCTGCCCGGGGTGAGCGCGAAGAAGGCGGCGTCGAAGATCGCGGCGAGGTGGCAGATCTCCAGCTCGCCGCCCGCCATGCCTCCGCTGTCGACGAGGAAGCGGGCGACCTGGCGGCGGGCGCCGGCCTGGTTCACGGCCTCGGTCCAGCGTTCGGGGGCGAGGCCGCCGCCGGTGGTGAGCAGGACGTCGAGGCCCGGGGTGGCCGGGCTCTCCGCGTGCACGACCCGGCCGTCCTCCAGGAAGAGGGTGCCGCGCTCGCGGAACAGGGCTCCGGTGGCGCGCTCGGCGGCGAGGCGGGTGAGCAGGGGCGAGACGGCGACCGGACCGGCGGCGGGGGACGAGGCCGACGGGGCGGCGGTGGCGTTCACTTGAGCACCAGCCCTTCGGCGAGGGTGCGCAGCCGGTGCCGGGCGAGGGCGAGGTTGCCTTCGGTCCGGTCCAGCCACAGGTGCAGGAAGACGCTGCTGTCGAAGCTGGTTTCGACGAAGCGGAGTACGTGGTAGCCGGTCCGGGTCGTGACGATCAGGTCCTCGACGGGCAGCCCGGCCGCGGCGGCTTCGGCGGAGCCGGCCGGTGGTTCGGGCAGGGCGAAGGACTCGTACTCGGCGGCGGCCCTCGCCAACTCGGCGGTCTCGGCGGCGGTGGTCTCGTGGTCCCCGACCGGTGAGTCCCCTGCGGTGCCGAGGGCGAGTCCGCTGCTCCAGTCGACCAGCGCGGCCCCCCTCGCACCAGGCAGGGCCATGGCTTCGAGCAGGCATTCGTCGATCCCGGGCACGCGGGCTCCCCTCCCGGCCGGACCGTGCGTGGTGCACGGTCGTACGGCGCGACAGAAGGGAACTTACTCAACTTCCACAGTGCGAAAGGGCGTTCTGGCATTTTCCGCTGGAACATGCGCGGTCGCATGTGACAGCTTGGCCGGAACACATCGGAATTTGATCATTGGTTTCGATCAAGCGGATCCGGGCGCCTGCCACCGGGATCACGAGGCGAGCGGCAGCGGCAGATCGTCCGCGAGCCGGAAGGCCCCGCCCTCGCGCTGTACGTAGCCCTCGTGGGTGAGGGTCCGCAGCAGGTGGTAGACGGTGGGCAGCGGGATTCCGGTCAGCCGCGCGAGCCGTTTGGCGGTCGCCCCGCCCTCCGCGTACATCGCTTCCACTAGACGCAACGCCCGTTGAACGGAACCGATGAGGGTGGGTGCGGCAGTGGTGCCGCTACCGCTGTCCGCGCTGTCCTTCTGACTGTGGTCGGTGCCCATGAGTGGTCCCCCTGCTCCGGTACGAGGCCTGGCAAACCCATCAAAGTCGCTCACCGGCCGCAAAACCAGCGGACTCGCGTAAACCTGAGCATAAGATCAACTAATGCTCGACCCCCGGAAACTGAAGCTGCTCGTCGACCTCGCGCGTACGGGCACCATCGCGGGTGCCGCGCTGCGCGCCGACATCACGGCTTCCGCCGCTTCCCAGCAGCTGTCCGCACTGGAACGCCAGACGGGCTGCCCGCTGCTGGAGCGCTCGGGTCGGAGCGTACGCCTGACCGCGGCAGGGCACACCCTGGTCACGCACGCCACCCGCGTGCTCACCGAGATCGAGGCCGCCGAGGAGGCACTGCGCGACATCGCGGGGCTGCGCGACGGCCAGTTGCGCATCGCCACCTTCGCCTCCGCCGCCGAGCCCTTCACCGTGCCGGCCCTGGCCGCGTTCCGCCGGACCCATCCCGGGCTCGACGTCAGCCTGACCGCGCTGGAACCGGAACTGGCCCTGCCGTCGCTGGCGGCCGGCAGCCTGGACCTGGCGGTCACCCACCAGTACCCGCACCTCCCGGAACCGGACCTGCGCGGGCTGCGGCAGGTGCTGCTGCGCCGGGAGAAACTGCTGCTCGCCGTGGGCCCGCACGCCAGGCCGCCGCTCGACGGGCCGGTCCGGCTCGGCGACTTCGCCCGTACCGCCTGGGCCTCGACCACGCCCAGCACCGGGTTCCAGGCGGTCACCGAGGGGATCTGCCGGGCCGCCGGCTTCGAACCGGACATCGCCTTCCGCGCCGACAGCTACCCGATGCTGCTCTCCCTGGTGGCCGCGGACTTCGCGGTCGCCCTGGTGCCGCAGAGCGCGGCGGACCGGCGCTCCGCGATCTCCTTCCACGACATCGCCGAACCGGCCCACCTCGTACGGGACATCCACGCCACCGTCCGCGCCGGCGACCGGAACCCGGCGACCGACTCGATGGTCCGCCACCTCTCACGCCAGCTCGGCGGCTGACCACGCCCCGCCTCCGCGGGGCCGTACGGGGCCCCTCTATCCTGCGCGGACCACGGATCGCACCAGGTCCGGGGCGGGGAGGGGACCGGAGAACATGGAAACGAGCAGCGTCACGAGATCGGCGGAGCTGCGCCGGTGCCCGGAGTGCGGGGCCACCGCCACCGTGGACGAGCGGTACGTCGACTGGTGCGAGGAATGCGACTGGAACGTGGATCCGGGCGCTCCGGACCCCGACCGGGGGCGCGTGGCGGCCGTACGGCGGCGCCTTGCCCGGCAGTACGGGGAACAGCTGGCGGCCGAGATCGCGGGGAGCGGGGGCGAGGCCGGGCCCGGACGGCTGGACGCGTCCGCCGTGTTGGCCATCGGGATCTCGCTGCTGGTGCACGCGGTGACCGTGGGGCTGGTGGTGTTTGCGGGGGTGCTGATCATCGGGGGCTGGTACACCGTGGTCCAGCCCCTGCTCGGTGCGCTCCTGCTGGGGATCGTGGCGGTGCTGTGGCCGAAGCCCCAGCGGCTGCCGAAGCACGCGCCGGTGCTGTACCGGGCGGACGCCCCGCGGCTGTTCGAGCTGGTCGACGAGGTCGCGGCGGCCGTCGGGACCTCGGGCGTACACGTCGTGGTGGTGGACCCGGTGGCCAACGCGGCGGTCACCGGCTACGGGATCCGGCAGCGGCGCGTACTGCGCCTGGGGCTCGGACTCTGGGAGATCCTCTCGCCGCAGGAGCGGGTGGCCCTGCTCGGGCACGAGCTCGGGCACTTCGCGAACGGCGACGTCCGCTCCCTGTTCGTGACGCACGGGGCGATGCGCGCCCTGACCCAATGGCACTACTTCCTGCTCCCGGCACCCGCCGGGAGCCCGCTCGACTGGTTCCTGAACCTCGTGCTGTTCCTGCCGCGTTCGACGGTGTACGGGCTGATCCACGTGCTCGACGCCCTGACGATGCGGGCTTCGCAGCGGGCGGAGTACCTGGCCGACACCGGAGCGGCCCGCGCCGGGTCCACGGAGGCTGCCGTCCTGCTGATGGACCGGTCGCTGATCGGCGGCGCGGTCCATGGCGAGCTGCGGCGCGATTCGGTGGCGGCCCGGGTCCGCGGTGGATCCGCAGGCCGCGAGGCGCGCGAGGCCGCCGAGCGGGGACTCTGGGAGCGGCTCGCCGCACGGATGGGCTCCGTGCCCGAGAGCGAGTACGAGCGGCTGCGCCGGGTTTCCGCCCGGCGCGGCCACTCCGTCGACGACACCCACCCGCCGACCCACCTGCGGCGCCGCTGTCTGCTGTCGAGCACCCCGCACCAGGCCGAGGTGGTCTTCGACTCCTCCCGCATCGCGGCTGTCGCGGCCGAACTCGCTCCGCTTCGCGAGGAGCTAGCCCGCCGGGTGATACGCGACTACGCGGGCTGAGCCGCGGACGCCCCGCCCCTAATGCGTGCAGGTCACGAAGGCCGGGAGTGCGGCCTCTTCCACCAGGCGGCGCGGCAGGGACAGGGCGAAGCGGTGTTCCAGTACGGAGAGGGTGAGGCGGTCGCGGTCCGCGCAGGGTTCGTCCTCGGGGCGGGCACAGCTGCCGTCCGGGGCGAGGATCTTGGCCTCGACCAGCTCCGGGAGGAGGAAGTCGGGCCGGTGGCCGCCGCGCCAGCACTCCTCGCCGAGCGCGAAGCAGCAGACCAGCTCGGGCGATTCGCTGGTCTGCTGATCGGAATTTCGGCCGTGTCCTGGCGACTCAGGGTGTCGTTGTACGGGGCACAGAACGGCCTGCCGCTTGGAGGTGGGCCCACGAGGATCCGCCCCGTGCCCAGGAAGCGACGCGGGGTCCCCGCCCCGCCCGGGTCCGCACCGGGCGGAAAGCATCCGGCGGGGCGGCTGCTGTAGCCACCGAATCGCCGCACCCAGCGGCGGCACAGGCGGCAGGCACCGCACACGATGAGCACCCGTACCGCATCCAGCGGCACAGGCACGCGGCACACCGCAGGCGTCCACACCCTGCCCGCACCACAGCCGCCTTCCGCGCAGACCTGAAACAGAGGTCCGCCCAGGAAGCCCTAAGTTCATTTGAGACGCTGACGTACCAGGCGTTCCAGTCCGTCAGCCACTGAATGCCGCTGTCCCCACCGGATAGCCCCACGGACACGACAGTCAGTCCGCGGGGCGCTCCGGGAGGAGGCGCTCGACCATCGCTTCGATGAGCCCCTCCACCGGGTAGGGGTCGAGCAGTCCGGGCGCGGTCAGGTCGTCCACGATCAGCCCCAGCATGGCCAGGTACAGCAGCACCACGCCCTGCCGGTCCCCCGGCAGCCCCGCCGCCATGTGCCGGTCGATGTCGGCCTCCAGTTCGGCGCCCTGGAACCCGGCCAGCGCCTCCTGGAGCTCGGGCCGCCGGGTGGCCTCCAGGCGCAGCTCCAGCATCGCCGTGTGGACGCTGCGTTCGCGGCGCATGCGCTCCAGGAGGCGGCCGGGCAGCGCCTTGGTGTCGTGGGGGCCGGCCAGTTCCGCCGGGTCGGGGGTCAGCCGCTCACGGGTGCGGTGCAGGATCTGGACGAGGAGCTGGGCGCGGTTGGCGAAGTAGTTGGAGGAGGTACCGGTCGGCACGGCCGCCTCCGCGTCCACCGCGCGCAGGGTCAGTCCCCGCGAGCCCTCGCGGGCGAGCACTTCGATGGCGGCGTCGAGCAGCGCGGCGCGGCGCTCCGGATTCTGGCGCATGGGGGGATCCCTGACGGTGTGGGCACGGGGTGAGCGGTGCGACGGGGGTGTCGTTATGACCGCCGCATATGCACTGCACATGGAGTGCTTCGGACACGCTAGCGGACACGGCACCGTCGCGGCCCTCCCCAGCACCCCCTCCGCCGTGCCACCCTCCGGTCATGGAGCGGATCATCGAGGAGATACGCGAGGACCTGAACCGCCGGATACCGGTGGCGGCGGAGCGGCTCGCCGACCGCACGTCGGCCGAGGACCCGGCCTACGCCGCCTACGCCGCCCTGCTCGGCCGAGCCGCCCTGCGCGACCGGATCCAGCACGTCCTGCGCCAGGCCGTCGAGGACCTGGTCCGTGCCTCCCGCGGCCTGCCGCCCGACCTCTCCGACGCCCGCGCCCAGGGCGCGCTCCGCGCCGGGCAGGGGCTGCCGCTCGACTCCCTGCTGCGGATGTACCGGCTCTGCGGCCGGCTGCTGTGGCAGACCCTGACCGAGGCCGTCGCCGCACACGACCGGGCCGCGCTGCCCCGTCTGCTGCCCGGGGCGCCCGCGCTGTGGGACGTCATCGACCGGATGGCGGACGCTGCGGCCGAGTCGTACCGCCGGGCCGAGGCGGTCCCCGGCGAGCGCGAACGCGAGCTCCGGGCGGCCCTGCTCGACACCCTGCTCGACGGAACCGGATCCGCCGCGGAGGCCGCCCGCGCGGCGGAGCGGCTCGGCCTGCCGGAGCGCGGCCGGTTCGCGGTGGCGGTCCTCGGAGCCGGGCCCGACTCCGGCGCCGGCTCGGGCTCCGACTCCCGCTCCGGCGCACCCGCCGGACCCCCAACCGCCGGACCCCCGCCCACCGGAGCCCCGCGCGTGCTGTGGCGGATCCGCGGCGACGGGGAGACCGGGCTCGTGGAGCTGGGCCACCATCCGCTGGAATCCGTACGGGAGCTGCTCGCACCGCTCGGCGCGAGCGCCGGGGTCAGCCCGGTGGTGACGGCGCCCGCCGAGCTGGCGCGGGCCCGCCTGCTGGCCGTCCTCGCGCTGCGCACGGCATCCGCCGAGAAGGGCCCGCGGACCGTGCTGCTCGACGAACAGCTGCCCGCGGCGCTGGTCGCGGCGGAGCCCGAACTCGCCGACCGGCTGCGCCGGGTGGTGCTGGGTCCGGTGCTGGCGCTGGCGCCGGAGGACCGCCGGGTGCTGCTGACCACCCTGGGCACCTGGCTGACCTGCCAGGGCTCGACCACGTACGCCGCGCAGAGGCTGTACTGCCACCGCAACACCGTCTCCAACCGGCTGCGCCGCCTGGAGCAGCTCACCGGCCGCACCCTCTCGGATCCCGCGCACGTGGTGGAGCTGGCGCTGGCGCACACGGCGGTCACCCAGCACCGGAAGGCGGAACGGGCCCCCGCCACCGCGCCCGCCACCGCCCCCGCTACTTCGCCCGGTCCTGTGCCCCCTCCGTCGACTTCGCGCCCTTCGCGGACTCCAGCAGGTACGGCACGTCGATTACCGCCACCCCCGGCGTGAACAGCAGCCGCGCCTTGAGCCGCAGCGCGTTCTGGTTGTGCAGGGGCTGCTCCCACCAGTGCCCGACCACGTACTCCGGGATCACCACCGACAGCATGTCCGTGCCCTCGGCGGCCGCCTGCTCCTGCACGTAGGACAGGACCGGCCCGACCACCTCCCGGTACGGGGAGTGCAGCACCTTGAGGGGGATGCCGGGGTCGTGCTCCGCCCAGTCCGCGCGCAGCCGGTTGGCGTCCTCCTCGTCGGCGGCCACGGAGAGGGCCGTCAGGGTGTCGGGCCGCAGCCCCATGGCGAAGCCGAGGGCCTTGAGGGTGGGCGCGTGCACGGAGGCGACGAGGACGACGACATGGTGGCGGGCGGGCTTGCGCGGTTTGACCCCGGGGGCGACGGCGACTTCCCGGGCGACGGTGTCGTAGTGGCGGCGGACGCCCTTCATCCCGATGAAGAGCAGCGGCATGGCGATGACGACGAGCCAGGCGCCGTGGGTGAACTTGGTGATCAGGACGATGACCAGGACCACGGAGGTCATGGCCGCGCCGACGGCGTTGATGGCGAGCCGTCGGTGGATGTGGATCCGCTCCTCCTTGCGGGTCTCGGGGGAGGCGAGCTCCTGCTTCCAGTGCCGGACCATGCCCGCCTGGGAGAGGGTGAAGGAGACGAAGACGCCGATGATGTAGAGCTGGATGAGCCGGGTCAGTTCGGCGTCGAAGGCGATGATGAGGGCGATGGCGGCCAGGGCCAGCAGGACGACGCCGTTGGAGTAGACGAGCCGGTCGCCGCGGTTGAAGAGCTGGCGCGGTACGTACCGGTCCTTGGCCAGGATCGAGGCGAGCATCGGGAAGCCGTTGAAGGCGGTGTTCGCGGCGAGGATCAGCACGCCGGCCGTGACGGCCTGGAGCAGGTAGAAGAGGAAGTCCCAGCTGCCGAAGGTGGCCCGGCCGATCTGGGCCAGCGCGGTGGACATCGGGGTTCCGGGGGCCAGGCCCAGCTCGGTCGGGTCGGCCGCCACGTGCACCTTGTAGTTCATTGCGAGGACGGTGATCCCGGCGAACATGGTCACGGCGAGGACGCCCATCGCGGCGAGGGTGGTCGCCGCGTTCTTGCTCTTCGGCTTCTGGAAGGCGGGGACCCCGTTGCTGATGGCCTCGACTCCGGTCAGCGCGGTACAGCCGGAGGCGAAGGCCCGCAGGGCGAGCAGGACCACGGCGAGCCCGGCGTACGTGCCCTCGGCCGTGATCGGCAGTTCGGCGGATTCGGCGCGGATGACGTCACCGGTCGCCAGCCGGTAGGCGGCCACCGCGAACATGAGGTAGATGACGAGGACGAAGCCGTAGGTGGGGACGGCGAAGACCCGGCCCGACTCCCTTACGCCGCGCAGGTTCATCAGGGTCAGGAGCACCACGAAACCCACAGACAGGGGGACTTCGTGGGTGGAGAGGGAGGGGACGGCGGAGGTGATGGCGGAGACGCCGGACACCACGGAGACGGCGACCGTCATGACGTAGTCGACGAGGAGGGCGCTCGCCGCGGTGAGGGCGGCGGTGGGGCCGAGGTTCTTGGAGCTGACGATGTAGGCGCCGCCGCCGCCCGGGTAGGCGTAGCAGGTCTGCCGGTAGGAGGCGACGACGACCACGAGGAGGAAGACGATGGCTGCGGCCGCGTACCAGGCGAGGTGGAGCAGTGTGACCCCGCCGAGCGCGAGGATCAGCAGGATCTCCTCGGTGGCGTAGGCCACGGAGGAGAGCGGGTCGCTGCAGAAGATCGGGAGCGCGAGCCGTTTGGGCAGCAGGGTCTCACCCAGACGCGCGGTGTCGAGCGGTTCGCCGACCAGCACACGTTTCGCATTGATACGCCTCATTCAGGCATGATCGGTCAAAACTGCTGCAATTCACCTGCTATCGGACATGTGTCACGGGGTGGAACCCGCCAGTTCCTCGGCCCGCTGGGCCAGCCACAGGTCGTAGCGGGCACTCGGCGACTGGAGCAGCGAGCGCTCCAGCAGCACCTCGATGCGGCCGACGCGCTTGCGGGTGGCGGCCACCGAGATGCCGAGCGCCCCGGCCGTCGGGACCAGCCGGGCATCGTGCCGCAGCCAGACCCGCACCGTCTCGCGCGCTCCGGCCGGGGCGTCCGGCCCGGCCAGCGGCGCCAGATGGGCCCGGGCCCACTCCCTGGTCGCCGGATCGCGCAGTACGTCGTCCAGTGCGCCCGCGGCCGGCAGGGCTCCCCCGCCCGCCCGGTCGGCGCCGCGGCCGCCCGCGGTCAGCCGGAGCGCCAGCGACAGCGCCGCCTGGTCTTTGATGCCGCCGAGGTCCAGGCCGAGCACCGCTTCGATCAGCCGGAGCCGCCCGGCGAGGGTGTTGCGGTGGACCTTGAGCAGGCGGGTCGCGTGCGAGGTGAAGTTCAGCCACGCGTGGGCGGTGGCCCTCAGCTCCTGCGCGCCGGGGTCCTGGGGACGCCGGGGCTCGTACGCGTGCAGCGGCGCGAGCAGCGCGGCGGCCCATCCGGCCCCGGCCCCGTGCGCGGCGAGCGCCAGCTCCGGGCCGGGCCCGAACCGGGCGTGGCGTTCGCCCAGGCCGCGCGCGACGGCCAGCGCGTGGAAGGCCTGCGCGTACGCGGCGGGGGCCTCGCGGAGGGGGGACCGGCCGCTGACGCCGACCGTGCAGTGGCGGGCGGCCGCCGTCAGGGCCCCGGCCAGCGGGTCGTCGTCCGCCGAGGTCGCCGCCAGGTCGGTGGGCACGAGCACGATGAGGTGGTGCACGTACACCGGGCAGCGCACGATCCAGGCCCGACCGCCCGTCAGTTCCATGAACAGCCGGGCCACCGCCGTGCGCTCCCCGGTCCCGCACTCGACGACGTACATCCGCAGCGGATCGGGCAGCGAGGGCCCGAGCGTCTCTGCGATCTGACGGGCGGTGGAGAGCACGCCGTTCATCAGCAGGTGCAGGACGGACTCGCGGACCATCGCCTCGGCGGCGGCCGCCCGTTCCTCGCGCCGCTCCGCCTCCTCGGCGCGCAGCACCAGGGCCAGCGGCACGGTGGCGTCCGCGAGCAGCGCGGGCGCTCCCGGGTGGTGCGGCGACTCCAGTACGGCGGCCAGGGCGCGCCGTTCGTCCAGTGCGAACAGCAGCGCCGTGGAGCCGTCGTGCCGCAGGACGGCGGAGCCGGCCCCGCGTGCGGCCAGCTCGGCCGCGCCCAGTACGGCGGCCTCGGGCCCGTGCGGCTGCTCGGTGTCCATCAGCCCGATCCAGCCGCCCAGCCGGGTGGTGAGCCACTCCAGCACCGCGGCGGAGCCGCCCGTGTGCGCCAGGCGGTGCAGCTTGAGGACGTCGTCGGAGCGGGACCGGTCGGCGGGCTGCGAGGGTGCGGGGCGGGACTGAATGGGAGGTTCCTTCAGGGGGTTCGGCGGCGGCGCCGCATTCAACCATCCCCGGCACACTGTGCGCTGTGACACCCGTCTCGCGGGCTCACTGGGCAGAACGGACCCTGCGGGCGCGGTGGCCGCCGCCTAGGCTCGACATGAGCGGTCGGGCCCCGGTTGTCGGCGGAACGCAACGGGGGAAGCCGGGGCCCGTCCTTTGCTCATGTCCCGGCCACCGGCGCCCACGCCCCGGCCGCTTCTGCTCACATCTTGGCCGCCGCGCTGCGGATGGCCTCCCGGATGCGGAAGTAGGTGCCGCAGCGGCAGATGTTGGCGATCGCGTCGATGTCCTCCTCGGTCGGCGCGCTGGTGCGCTTCAGCAGGGCGACGGCCGCCATGATCTGGCCGGGCTGGCAGAACCCGCACTGGGCGACGTCCTGTTCGAGCCAGGCCTCCTGCACCGGGTGCAGCACGTCGCCGTCGGCCAGCCCCTCGATGGTGGTCACCGACTTGCCCGCGCACGCGGAGACCGGCACCACGCACGGGCGGACGTCCACCCCGTCGAGGTGGCTGGTGCAGGCCTTGCAGACGTCCACCCCACAGCCGTACTTGGGACCGCGGACGCCCAGCATGTCGCGGAGCACCCACAGCAGGGGCAGATCGTCGGGCGCGTCCACGGTGACGCTCTGCCCGTTGACGGTGAAGGTGTGCGAGGGCACGGATGAGCTCCTGGACTAGCGGGGGTAGGGGGTGAAGTCGACGTCGAAGTCGAGGGGGAAGCTACGGGGCTTCGTGCCGGTGGCGCGGCCGTAGGCGTTGGCGATCGCGCCCACCGCGGCCGGCAGGCCGAGCTCGCCGGCTCCGCCCGGCTCGGTTCCGGTCGCCGGGAGCACGAAGACCCGTACGTCCCTCGGGGTGTCGCGCTGCTTGGCCCAGTGGAACTGGCTGTAACTGCCCTCCAGCGGGAGGCCCTTGTCCAGGTGCAGGCCGGCCTTGAGCGTGGTGGAGATGGCGTCGGTCAGGCCGCCGATCATCTGGGCCTCCAGTCCGCGCGGGTTGACGGGCAGGCCCACGTCCACCGCGATGACGGCCTTGGTGACGCGGACGTGCTCCGGGTCCCGGGTGTCTATCTCGACCAGGCAGGCGGTCCGGGACTTGTACTCCTCGTGGAAGGCGATGCCCTGGGCGCATCCGGCGGGCATCGCCCGGCCCCAGCCGCCCTCCGTGGCCACCTTGTCGAGCACGGCCCGCTGCGCCGCCGTCTTCAGGAACGTCCGGCGGAACTGGTACGGGTCCCGTCCGGTGGCGGCGGCCAGCTCGTCGACGACGATCTCCTCGGCGCCGCGGGTGTTCGCCGAGTACACCGAGCGCCAGGAGCCGGTGGGCACCCCGGTCGGGACCTCGGTGAGCACCTGGGTGGTGAGCCCGAAGTGGTACGGGGACTTGATGGTGGTCAGGAACAGGGTCTGGGCGAGGGTGGCGTTGGCGATGCCGAGCGGCAGGCTCGCGGCGGTGGCGGTGATGATCTCGCCGAGGCCGTGCCGGAAGTCGGTCTCGGCGGCGGCGACCCGGTGTTCGAAGCTGAGCACCTCGCCGAGGGCGTGGGTGGCGCGGATCTTGTGATGGGTGGCGGGGCGCATCCGGCCGTGCCGGGTGTCGTCGACGCGGGTCCACATCAGGCGGACGGGGCGGCGGCAGGCCTTGGAGACCCGGGCCGCCTCCAGGGCCGCGTCGAAGAAGAGCCGCCGGCCGAAGGAGCCGCCGGCCTGGACCACGTGGACGGTGACCTTGTCGAGCGGCAGCCCGAGATCGGCGGCGATGGTCTCGCGGGCCACGATCGGGGACTTGAGCCCGGACCAGATCTCGGCGCTGCCCTCGCGGACGTCGGCGACGGCGGAGTTGGTCTCCATGGGGGCGTGGCTGACGAAGGCGAAGTCGAACTCGGCGTCCACGTAGGCGGTGAGCAGCGGTGGCACCAGCAGCGGGGCGGTGGCGGCGCGCAGCTTCGTACGGACCTGCGCGTCCGAGAGCTGGTCCGCGGGGCCGGGGCCCCAGGTGACCTGGAGGGCGGCCTTGGCGTCGAGGGCCTGGCCGAAGGTCTCGGCCACGACGGCGACCCCGGTGGCGATGGTGACCACGTGCAGGACCCCGGGCATGGCCTGGACGGCGGCGAGGTTGGCCACCGAGCGGACGCTGCCGCCGAGGGTGGGCGGCCGGCGGACCACGCAGGGTTTGGCCCCGGGCACGTCGAGGTCGAGGGTGTAGCGCTGGGCGCCGGTGACCATGGCGCGGGCGTCGATCCGGGTGGTGGGCTTCCCGACGAGGGTGTGCTTCGCGGCCTGTTTGGGGGTGGCGCCCAGGACGATCAGGGCGGGGTCGGCGGCCGCGGCGGCGAGGGAGCCGTATCCGGCGGTGCGGCCGTCAGGGGCGCGGACGGCGCCGTTCGCGGTGGTGAGGGAGGAGGCCGCCAGGCTCCAGCGCACGGCTGCGGCCGCCACGAGGCGGGCGCGGGCGGTGGCGGCGCACTGGCGGACCGGGCCGTAGAGGGAGCGGATGGAGTTGGAGGAGCCGGTCAGCTGGTTGAAGAGCAGCTCGGGGCGGGCGTCGTCCAGCTCGATCCGTACGCCGGCCAGCGGCGCGTCGAGTTCCTCGGCGACGAGCATCGCCACGGCGGTGGTGAGCCCCTGGCCGACTTCTTCGCGGGGCAGCCGGAAGCGGATGGTGCCGTCGGCCTCGACGACGAGCGCGAGCAGGGCTGAGGTGGGGGCGCCGGCCAGGATGAACAGGTCGCCGAGGTCCACGAGGTCGGCGGGGGCCGGCAAGGTCGGGATCACGGCGTGCGCGGGCTGCGGGGCGAGGACGTCGGCGCCGGCGCGGGTGACGAGGGCCAGGGTCGGCGCCGCGACGAGGTAGGTGAGGAAGGAGCGGCGGCTCCGGCCTCCGGTGGAGCGACTCCCGCTGTGTTCCTCGGTCGGCGCATGGCTCTGCCCGGTCATGTCGTTGTGTCCCCACCCTGCGCGCAGCCCGCCGAAGCGAGCCTCCCCGGCTCATTACCGACACGTAGGGTAGCGATCACCGGATGCGGTGGGAAGTCGGGAGCGGCCGCCCGCCCGCGGAGCACGGCGTCCTCCGTTCGGGGGGGTGCGCGCACGGTGGTGTTGATCCGGGTTCCGGGCGGACCTGCGCGAGTTCGATGCAGGGTGCTCCTCGCACACCTCGGCCGTACGATCGACCGCCCTCGTCCGGAAGGCCGGTTTCCGGCCGCGGGCGCAGGACGGGAAACGGGGGTGGCCGGGGGGCGGAGCGGGCGCCCTTCGAGTGCGCCCGCTCCGCCCCCGTCGGCAGGGCTGACCGGATTCGTTCGTACACCCGCAAGGGGCCGGGAGGCCGCAGGCATATGCCTTAAGCAAGACCGCCGCAGATGTTGCCAAACGCCTTACAGGCCGTCGCTGGCTGTGCCACAGTCGTTACCGGCCCTTCCTTCAGAACCGGTCCTACCTTTCAGATTTGGCCGTGCCGCGCCTGTATCGGAGTTCTCATGCCGTCCCACCTGTACGCGGACCGTCCCGCGCAGCCTCCGGAGCCCGGGTCGGTGGACGCGCTGATCTCCCAGACCCGACGGTTGCGGGGAGAAGTCGACGCCGTCCGCCGCGACACCGTGGTCGACGACGACGATGCCCAGGGCCGGTGGCAGCGCGCGCTCTGCGATCTCGCCGTGCACCACCTCGACGACCTCCGCGAGCACCTCGGCCAGCTCAAGGAAGGGCTGCCGCCCACCGTTCCCGAAGCCGTCGAGCTGCCGCTGGCGCCCCCGGCCCCGGAGATCGGGCCCGCCGGGGTGGAGGCGCAGCAGACCCGGGTCGGCAGCGCCGAGTGGAACCTGCTGACCGACGAGGTCAGTTGGTCCGACGAGCTGTTCCAGATCTTCGGCCGCTCCCCCGAGAGCGGCGCGCTGCCCCTCGATGAACTGGGCTCCACCCTGTTCTCCGAGGACCAGCCGGTGCTGACCGCGATGGTCACGGCCTGCTTGGTGGACGGCAAGCCGATAGACGGCGAGTTCCGCATCGTCCGGGCCGACGGCCGCGTCCGGACGCTGCACATGAGGGGCGAGCCGGTACTCGACTCCGACGGCTGCACGGCCTCCATGTGGGCCGTGCTGCGGGACGTGAGTGAACTGCGCCGGAGCCAGCGGGCGGTGCGCGAGTCCCGTGACTCGCTGCAGCGCCGGCGGGAGATCGCGCAGACCGAGCGCCGGCTGGCGGTCGAGCTGCAGGAAGCCGTGCTCCCCCCGTGGCGCGGCTCCCTGCGGTTCCCGCACGACAGCACCGGGGCCCTGGACGTGGCCGCGCACTACCTGCCCTCCGCGACCAGCGCCCTGATCGGCGGCGACTGGTACGACGCCCTCGAACTGCCGCACGGACAATCGATGCTGACGGTCGGTGACCTGACGGGCCACGGTGTGACCGCCACCTCCGGCATGGCGATGATGCTCGGAGCCCTGCGCGGCATGGCCATGGCCGGCATCGAGCCGGGCCCCCTGATGGGCTGGCTGAACCAGCTCCTGGAAACCTCCGTGCAGCCCGCTCTCGGTTCCGCGGTGTGCTGTCGCTACGATCCCGCGCGCCGGGTGCTGTCCTGGGCGCAGGCCGGCCACCCCGCCCCGCTTCTCTTCCGCCGCGGCCAGGGCCGCGCCCTGCTGCCGCCGGAGGGCGTGCTGCTGGGAGCCACCTCCGGTGCCTCGTACGGTCAGGCGGAGGAGCGGCTGGAGGTGGGCGACGTACTGGTCCTGCACACCGACGGACTGACCCCGCGCAGCATCGAGTTCAGCAGGGCCGACGGGACCGAGCGACTGCTGGCGCTGGCGCCGCAGTTCTCGGCCGCCAGGTCGGCGCAGGACTGCGTACGGCTGGTGATCGGGGAGTTCGGCGAGGGCGAGCGCGAGGACGACGCCTGCGTGCTGGTGGCCCGGATCAACGTGTAGCCGCGCGCAGCCGCCGTCCGCACCCGCACCGCGTACCGGTCCACGCACCGATCCACATGCTGATCCCGAGGCCGCGCCGGAAGGCGCGGCCTTGCTCGTCCCGTCGGTCCCCCCGGCGGGCCCCCGCCCGTACGCGCATCACACCGTGCGCGTGGTCACCGGGCTGTTGGGGAGCGCCAGTTTGATCTCCTCGCGGAGGTCCTCGATGCCGGCGAAGCCGGAGTAGTGGCCGGTCAGCCGGTACATCTCGCGCAGCCGGTCCCATGTGCGGTGCGAGGAGGTCTCGTTCATCGAGACGAGCGCGAGACGGGCGTAGCGGTCGGCCTGTTCGGGGTCGTTGGCGATGAAGCAGGCCGAGGCCATCGAGATGTAGTCGAAGATCTTCGACCGCTGGTGGCCGTCCGCGCGCAGCCGCAGGGCCTCCTTGGCGTGCCGCTGGGCGATCGGCGCCGCCGAGGGATCGTGGTCGGCGAGGGTACGGAAGGCCAGCGCCTGCATGCCGTGCAGGTCGGCCTCGTCGAAGTGCTGCATCCACGAGGGCGGCGGCACGTCTCCCGAGGTGGAGACGAAGAGGTCCTCGGCCTCGCCGAGGGTGCGGCGCATCGCCTGGCCCTTGCCGAGCGCGGCCTGGGCCCAGGCCTCGATGGTGTGCAGCATGGCGCGGGTGCGGGGCAGGGTCTGCTCTCCGGAGCCCGACTGGGCCAGCTTCATCAGGTCGAGGGCCTCGTTCGGCTTGCCCAGGTGGACCATCTGGCGGGCCGCGCGGGACAGCGCCTCTCCCGCGCGCGGCCGGTCGCCGCCCTCGCGGGCCGCGTGCGCGGCGATGACGAAGTACTTCTGGGCGGTCGGCTCCAGGCCCACGTCGTGGGACATCCAGCCCGCCAGCACCGCCAGGTTGGCCGCCACCCCCCACAGGCGCCGCTGGAGGTGGTCGGGGTGGTGGTACGCGAGCATGCCGCCGACCTCGTTGAGCTGGCCGACCACGGCCTTGCGCTGGAGGCCGCCGCCTCTGGAGGCGTCCCAGGCGCGGAAGACCTCCACGGAGTGCTCCAGCGCCTCCATCTCCTGGGAGCCGATCGGCGCGGCCTCGTAGCGGTCGGAACCTACTCCTTCGGCCTGGAAGTACTCGTCGTGGCGCTGCGCGCCCTTGGCGCGGGCCGGGTCGGTGTGGAGCCAGTCGTACATGGCGTTGCTGAGGGCTGAGCCGGCGGTGAGCGCGGCACCCGCGCCCATCAGACCGCGACGGTTGAGCATGAGGTCCATTCCCGTGAATTCGGTGAGGACCGCGGCTGTGCGTTCGGGCGCCCAGGGCATTCCGTCGGGGTTCTCCTTCTCCCCGTCCGGCTGCCGTTTGGCGGAGCGCCGTTGTCGTACGAACCCGAGGTCCTCGATGGTCACGACACGACCGAGCCGCTCGGTGAACAGTGCTGCCAGTACCGTGGGCACCGGTTCGCGCGGGGTTTCCCCCATGTCGATCCAGCGCCGCACCCGCGAGGTGTCCGTGGCCAGCTGGTGGTGGCCCATGGAGGCCGCCTGCCGGTTGACCATCCTCGCCAGTTCGCCCTTCGACCAGCCGGCCAGGCCGAACAGGTCGTTCAGACGGGTGTTTGGTCCTTTGCTCACGTCAAGCCCCCAGGTTCTCGGCTGAGTTGACAGTAGCCCCCCGTCAGATGCCGAGCGACTATTCGCCAGGGTTCGCCAGGGCACGCAATGTGGTCCGCCACCCACGGCCGGGTGTCAGGTAGGAATGCGCCTCCCCGACCCGGTCACCGGCGGAACTCCCCAGGGTGATGCACGGGATCCGGCGGGGCGGCGTACGCAACTCGTCGGCGCACGAAGGGATCCGTAACGCCATGTACGCAGCAACGACCTCCGTGTCCGCCCCGGTCCGGCCGCACCGCACTTTCCCCGCGGGCGGCGGCCCCTACCTCGAACCCGGCCGCCCCGCGGCAGCGGCGCCGGGCGCCGTACGGGCGCGGCGACTGCCGGGGACCGGATCACAGCCTCTCAGCGGACGGATCGACCTCTCGGGGCCGCAGGGTGCGCAGTTGCGCACGGCGCTCGCCTCGGTGCAGCGCATCTGTCCGGAGTTCGCACCGGTCCAGGTACTGCGGCGCAGCGGACGTTCGGTCCTGCTGGTGGGAACCACCGGACGGATGACGGCCGTCGCGAAGGTTTTACTGGATCACTCGTCCGAGTGGTGCGAGCGGTACCGGCACGAAATAGCGGCGTACCGGACGTTCGTCCGGCACCGCCCGCCGGTCCGGGTGCCTCGGCTGATCGCCGCCGACCCCGAGAACTGCACGCTGGTGGTCGAGCGGATGGCGGGCCGGGTGGCGGCGCTCCAGCGGCATCCGGTGGAAGCCCCGCCGCGCCCCGATCTGCGGGCGGCGCTGGGCGCGGTGCGCCAGGTGAACGGCTGGCAGCCGGCCGAGGAGCTGTTCACGAGGCCCCTGGACTACGACCGGCGGATCGCCCGGGACTACCAGCAGGGCCTGCTGACCGACCGTGACTTCGGCGACCTGCAGAAGCTGCTGCACGGGGTGAAGCTCTCAGGCAACCCCTGGCAGTTCAACCACGGCGACGCACTGCTGTCGAACCTGCTGCTGTCCCCCGCGGGTCCGGTGCTCCTCGACTGGGAGCACGCGGGCTGGTACCGCCCCGGCTACGACCTGGCCACGCTCTGGACGGTACTGGGCGACGCCCCGGCCGCCCGGTCCCAGATCAGCCGCATGGCACAGGCGGCCGGTCCGGCCGCGCGGGACGCCTTCCTGGTCAACCTGATGCTGGTGCTGACCCGGGAGATCCGGATGGCCGAGACGGCGGTGCAGCGCTCGATGCTGGCGACCGGCCCGGCCCAGCCCGTAGCGGCGGGCGCCCTGTCCTCGGGCGAGGAGCAGCGGCTGCTGCTGCGTCGCCTGCACGACGACGCGGGCATGGCCCGCAGAGCGGTCCGTGCGGCGGTCGGCACGCGCTGAGGAACCGGCGGATGCGCGGGGGGCGGGCACACTGGTGTCCGCCCCCCGCGCGTGCGGGGCGGCACAGGGGAGGAAACATGTGCATGCGCAATGTTGTGGCGGCCGTCGTGCTGGCGGCGGGGCTCGCGGCAGCGGCGGTGACGGCGGTCGCGGGGGCCGCCCCTGCGACGGGCGGGAGCGGACTGGTGCTCAGCGGGGTCACTCCGTACGCCAACTACGCACCGTCGGCCGACCGGCCCGGACTCGTGCTCAGCGGAGTCACCCCGTACGACAACTAGGCCGTCCCTTCCGGATCCTGCCGGGCAGAGCGGCGTAACGGCCCGGTCCGGCCGGCCCCGAAATCCCGTGGTGCGCACATCCGGTGTGCGGGCCACGGGATTTTGCATGTCCGGGGGCCGATTCCCGACCGGCCCGAACTGGCGCGTATGCCTTGACTTCACATGATCCCCCGAACACCTTTTCTGACTCAGCATCAGAATGCTGGATCCACTCCCTCCCGCCCCACGCCACTGGAGCCTGCCCATGACCGAACCGAGTCCCGCCCTCCCCTCCCGCCGGACGGTCCTCGCCGGGACCGGCGCCGGGGTGCTGGCCGCCACCGTGCTGCCGGCCGCGGCGGCGCGTGCCGACAGTGCCCAAGACGGGCCCCCGCTCGGCGAGTACGACGTCGTCGTGGTCGGATCCGGGGCATCCGGGATGACCGCCGCGCTCACCGCCGCCAAGCGGGGCCTGAGCGTGCTCGTGGTCGAGAAGGCCCCGACCTTCGGCGGATCCGCCGCCCGTTCGGGCGCCGGCATCTGGCTGCCGAACAACTCCGTGATCCTGGGTGCCGGGGTTCCCGACACCCCGGCGAAGGCCGCGACGTACCTGTCCGCGGTGGTCGGCAACGGCTCCTCGCCGGACCGGCAGGCGGCCTTCCTCGCCAACGGGCCCCGGATGCTGGACTTCGTGATGGCCAACAGCCCGCTGCGCTTCCGCTTCATGGACGGCTACAGCGACTACTACCCCAACCTCCCCGGCGGGCTCCCGAACGGCCGCTCCATCGAGCCGGACCAGATCGACGGCAACATCCTCGGCGCCGAACTGGCGCACCTGAACCCGGCGTACATGCCGGTGCCGGCCGGAATGGTGGTCTTCAGCCAGGACTACAAGTGGCTCAACCTGGCGGCCGTCAGCGCCAAGGGCCTCGCGGTGTCCACCGAATGCCTGGCGCGCGGCACGGCAGCCGCGCTGTGCGGGCAGAAGCCGCTGACCATGGGCCAGGCCCTGGCGACCGGTCTGCGGGCCGGACTGATGCAGGCCGGGGTTCCGGTGTGGCTGAACAGCCCCCTCGTCGACCTGGTCCAGGAGGGCGGCGCGGTCACCGGCGTGGTGGTGGAGAAGGAGGGCGTACGGGGCGTCGTGCGGGCCCGCAAGGGCGTGGTCATCGGCTCGGGCGGCTTCGAGCACAACGCGCAGATGCGGGCCCAGTACCAGCAGCAGCCGATCGGCACCCAGTGGTCGGTCGGCGCGAAGGAGAACACCGGCGACGGCATCCGCGCGGGCCAACGGGCGGGCGCGGCACTGGCCTTGATGGAGGACGCCTGGTGGGGCCCTTCGATCCCGCTGCCGAACGAGCCGTACTTCTGCCTGGCCGAACGGACCCTGCCGGGCGGCCTGATGGTCAACGGGAACGGTGCCCGCTTCGTCAACGAGGCCGCTCCGTACAGCGATGTGGTGCACGTGATGTACGAGAAGGACCGCGCGGCGACCGGATCGCACATCCCCGCGTGGCTGATCGTGGATCAGAACTACCGCAACAAGTACCTGTTCAAGGACATCCTGCCGACCATCGTCTTCCCCGACTCCTGGTACGAGGTGGGCGCGGCCAAGAAGGCGTGGACCTGGGACGCGCTGGCCAACCAGATCGGTGTGCCGTCGGGCGCCCTGCGCTCCACCCTCAACCGGTTCAACGCACAGGCCTGGAACGGCGCCGACCCCGACTTCCACCGGGGCGACACGGCCTACGACCACTACTACACGGACCCGGGTGTCACGCCGAACTCGTGCCTGGCCCCCATCTGGGCGCCGCCGTTCTACGCCTTCAAGATCGTGCCGGGTGACCTGGGCACGAAGGGCGGCATCGTCACGGACGCGCGGGCCCGCGCGCTGCGGGCCGACGGATCGGTGATCCAGGGCCTGTGGGCGGCGGGCAACGCGAGTGCGGCAGTGATGGGACACAGCTACGCGGGGGCCGGATCGACCATCGGTCCCGCGATGACCTTCGGCTACGTCGCGGCGAACGACATAGCCAACGGGTGACGGCCGTGGACTAGCCCTGCTGGAAGAGCTCCGCCGGGAGCGGCTTCAGGAGCGCGTAGAGGTCGTCGGTGATGGGCCGGTCCCAGCTCGCGATGGTGACCAGCACGTTGTCGCTGCGGTCGAACTGCACGCAGCTGATCCGCGTCTCGGAGAGCTTGATCTTCCGGACGATGAGGAGGTTGTCGCCCTGCATGACGGGGCAGTCCTCGGCTCCGGTGACCTCGACGTCCTCGTCGTTCTCGAGGGCGTCGAGGAGCTGGGCCACCTCGAAGGGGACCTGCCCCTCGGAGAGGTCACGGGCGGGGGATCCCTCGGGGAGGTTCCCGATGATCATCGCGGGGCCGCGTCCGCCGAACAGGTCGTAGCGGAGGAAGACACCCTGGCAGCTGCCGTCGGGCGCGGGCAGCAGCCCGGCCCCGAGATTGCCCGGCCAGTCCCCCGGGTCCATGGCCAGGACGTCGAAGTCCGGGCCGGCGGGTGTGGCGGCGCGGTGGCGGCGGAGGAAGGACATGCCGCCAATGGTACGTGCCCGCCCGCGTTTCCCGGCCCTCCCCTCCCCTTCGACCCGGGGCACCCTGGGCCGCTCCCCTGACCCACGGGCCCCGGCCCCGGCCGCGGGTGCGCCGCTGCGCGGGGCGAAGGTCCCCTCCCCGCCCTTCCACCGTTCCCCGGGGCTCCGCCCCGGACCCCGCGCCTCAAACGCCGGCGAGGCTGGATGTATCCAGCCCGTCCGGCGTTTGAGGACCGGGTCCGGGCAGAGCCCGGGGAACGGTGGAAGGGCGGGTAGGGGACCAGCCCCGCAGGGTCAGAGCGCGGGGAGCGGGCCCGCGTCGGCTGCGGAGCCGCACGGCAGGGCACCGCCGAGGGCGAGCAGCGCGGCCGTGGCCGTGCCCGCCAGCCCGTCCGCCCCGCACTCCCGGGCCGCGACCGCCGCCCGCCGCAGCAGCTCGGCGTCCCCCCGCTCCGCCCCCAGCACGGCCAACGCAAGCGCCAGCTCGTACCCGGCGGGGGAAGCCGACAGGACTTCCACGGCCTCCTCCAGGAGCGCCGGCCGGTCCTGCGGCGAAGCCACCTCCGCAGCCACCCGCAGGGCCTGGCCGATGCCGGACGCAGCCCCGAAGGCACGGGCCCGCCGCACCGCGTCCGCGGCCAGCTCCCGGGCCCGCGCCGGGTCCTCCGCGGAAACCGCGCGTGCCAGCAGGAGCCGCCACGGGCACCAGGACGGGTTCTGGATCCCGCGCGGGGTGAGCCTGCGGCCCACCGCCTCCAGCTCGGCGGCCGCCGCCTTCGCCTGGCCGCGGGCGAGCAGGAGTTCCGCGTAGACCGTCTGGGAGTCCGGGAAGACCACCGCCGACGGGAAGGGCTCCCCGTACTCGTGTTCCCGTGCCAGCTCCCAGGCCTCGTCCACCCGGCCCCGCGCCAGCAGGGTGGTGACGAGGATCGCGATGGCGTACCAGTGCACGGGCGTACGGCGTCCCACGCGCTCGGCGAGCCTCAGCCCGGCCCGGGCCAGCTCCTCCGCCTCGACGAGCCGTCCGCGCCGGTAGCGGATGTACGCGCGCAGGCTGTACGCGAAGGACAGGTGCGCCCCGCGCCAGCCCTGCCGCTCGAACTCGGCGGTGCCGGCCTCGAACAGTTCCTCCGCGCGGTCCGGCCGGTCGGCGTACATGTGCACCATGGCCACCAGGACCGGGACCTCGAAGCCGCGGTCCGCGTACGCCCAGCTGAACCCGGTCTCGAGCACCCGCCCCGCGTGGTGAAGGACCACGTCCACCGGCTCTCCGCGCAGGCAGGCGTCCCACGCGCGCAGCCCGATGACGTACCGCTCTGTGAGATCGCGGCCGGTGAGCCGGTCGGCGAGCTTCGTGAGGCGCCGCGAGCGGGCCGGGGAGTCGGTCTCGGCGGCGTTGAAGGCGTCCCACATGAACTGCTCGGACTGCAGGCGCAGCCGGGCCCGTACGTCCTGGGCATGGGGGATCTCCCGCGCGAGGGACTCGGAGGCCTCGGCGAGGCGGTCGCTGTGCGAGAGCACCTGGGCGAGCCGGATCACGATGTCCTGGCGCAGCGTCTGGTCCTCGAAGGGCTCCGCGAGGGCGGCGCGCAGGTGGTTGACGGTGTTGGCGGGCTCGGTGAGCAGGGAGGCGCAGCCGAGCTCGTAGAGGACGGCTGCGCGTTCGTCGAAGTCCGGGGGTTCGCGCAGGGCCCGTGCGAGCTGGCGGCGGGCGGCTTCGGGGGCACCGGCCCGGAGGTTCTCGCCGGCGGCCTCGCGCAGGGTGCGCACCACCCACGGGTCGTTCTCGGGGTGGGTCTCCAGCAGGTGGCGGGCGGCCGCGGAGGGCCCGAGCCCGGCGTCGAGTACGGCCGCGGCGGCCTTTCCGTGCAGGGCGACCCGCAGGGCGTCGGGGATGGCCCGGTATATGGCGGTGGCGATGAGCGGGTGGACGAACTCCAGCCCGGCCTCGTCGCGGCCGCCGGGTCCGGCGGCTGCGGCGGCTGCGGCTTCGGCGGCGGCTTCCACTGCGGCCGACAGGATGCGGGCGTCGCGCAGCCGTCCGGTGGCGTCGACGGCCTCCTCGGTGCCGAGTCCGGCGACCCGGGCGGCGAGTTCCCGGGGAATGTCGGTGCCGAGGACGGCGCAGGCCCAGGCGAAGCGGACGGTGGAGGGGCCGAGGCTGTGCAGGCGGGCGACGAGCCCGCTGCCGCGCTGGGCGGCCGCGAGGTCGCGCAGCAGCGGGGCGCTGGCTTCGACGGGGGCGAGGCCCTTGTCCCGTACCTTCACGGCGAGTTCGACGGCTTCGAAGGGGTTGCCGGTGGTGACGGCCCAGGCTTCGCGGCAGAAGGCATCGTCGGCGTGGTCCCCGACGGACTCGCGGACCAGGGTGGAGACGGCCTCGGCGGTGAGCGGCGCGAGGGCCAGCGGGCGGTGTCCCGCGCGACCGGGCAGCGTACGGAACGCTTCGGCGTGCGCGGGCAGTTCGTCGGGCCGGTAGGCGACGACGAGGAGCAGCGGGAGGTGTTCGGCGCGCGGGGCGAAGGCGGCGAGCCAGGAGAGGGACTCGGGGTCGGCCCAGTGGGCGTCGTCGAGGACGAGGGTGACGGGGGCGCGCTGGACGATGAGGTGGGTGAGGACCCAGTCGAGTCCGTCGCGCAGGCCCTGGGGGTCGGGCGGGGCTCCCTGTTCGGCGGCGCAGAGGCCGAGGGCGGGGCCGACGATGGAGTACCAGCTGCCGAGCGCGGCGCGCAGTTCCTCGTCGGTGGTTCCGGCCAGCTGGGGCTGGATGAGCTGGCGGGCGACGTGGAACGGCTGGCTCTGTTCCTGTTCGCCGCCGCGGGCGGCGAGGACGGTGCAGGCTCTGGCGTGGGCGCGGCGGCGGACTTCAGCGAGGAGCGTGGTCTTGCCGAGGCCGGCGGGTCCGGAGAAGGCCAGCAGGGCTCCGTCGGCGTCGGGCCCGGGACCCGTGAGCTGGTCCAGGGCCTCGTCCACGGTGGTGAGCTCCGCCTCGCGTTCGAACATCGTGCGCCGTTTGCGGGTCCGGCGGTCCGTCATGGCTGGTACCCCCCAGGCCTGTTCGGGGGATCAGCGTACGCCCGCGCGCCCGCGCGGGAAGCCCGGCGCGGAAAATCATGCTGATCTTCTTTTCAGCGGCCGTCCGGAGGGGTTCCCGCGGCCCCTCCCGGCGGGCTCAGCCCTCTGCGGAGCGGGCCGCGAGCGCCTCCAGGACGGCCACGGCCTCGGCGGCCCGGTCGGCGGCGACGAAGAGGTGGTCGTGGTGGTAGCCGGCGATGACGTTGCAGCTCAGGCCGTGCGCGCCGAGTTCGGTGGCGAAGGCCGCGGTGAGGCCGACGGCGTCGAGCGCGGAGTGGACGCGCAGGGTGATCCACCCGGCGGTGTACTCGTAGGGCAGCCCGGCCGCGTCGGCCTCCTCCTGCCCCAGGACGAGGGTGAGCCCCTCGGGTTCCAGGATGGAGGCGACGGGGGTGAGCCCGGCGAGGGCCTCCGGGTCGGTGTCTCCGGGGATGGTGCAGAACACGTACAGCCCGTCGTTCAGCTCCGGCCGCATTCCGCTCAGCAGTTTCCGCAGGTCGCTCTCTCCACTCATGCGGCCACCTTACCGATCATCCCGATATGACCGGATCGCCACCGGCATCGCCAGGGGCGTTCGACGGAGCCCCGAGCACCGGGCCCCGGGCACCGGGCCCGATCCTTGAGCCCGGTCACATGCCCTCGTAGAGGCGGCGGTGCCACCACGCGAGCGGGACGCCGCCCCACTCCGCCCAGTCGTCGACGTACTCGAACCAGTAGGCCCAGTGGGCAGCCGGCGGATCCGGGTCGGGGAAGGTCCGGCGCCGGAATTCGGCGTCCAGGTCACGCAGGAGACGGCCGAGCGCGGACCGGGCCAGGGGTGGCAGGGTCCGGTAGCTCTCGGCGATCGCGTCGCGGACTTCGGCGACGTCGTCGAGCGCGCAACTCGGACAGGAGAGGCACGAGGAGGGGGTCAGCCGCAGCCGGCCGCCGGGCCGGGCCAGGAACGCGCGGTAGGAGCGCAGGAGGCCCGCGAGCCTGCCCTCGTGTTCCAGGCCGTGATGCCCGACGCCGAGATGCTCGACCCAGTGCACCTCCGCGCTCGCGGCGGCGGACATCCGGTCGACGGGCGGCAGCTTGCGTGCCCAGGCGGGTGGACGACGGCCTTCGAACCGTCCTCGTGCGGCGCGCAGCGCGCCCGGCCGGTTACGCGGCACGGCCCTTTCGGCGGGTGATCGTCATGCCGGCCATGATGCCGGTTCGGCCGCTGGGAGGCACGTGGATATCCGGGCTTCCGGCGGCGGTTCGGCGGCGGACCGGCAGGAGGGCGCCGAACGGCCCGGCCGCCCCTCGACGGAACAGGAGGGGCTGCCGGGCCGGATCGCCTGGTGCCGCTACGTCAGGTCGAACTCCCCGCCCCGCGCGTTCAGGACGAACTTGCGCCACTCGTCCGGCGCGAAGATCAGCGAGGGGCTTTCGGGGCGGTCGCCGTTGCGCATGGCGATGAACCCCTCCACGAAGGCGATCTGGACGTCACCCGCCCCCCGGCTGCTCGACTGCCAGTCCGCCTCGGTCAGATCGAGGTCCGGCTTGCTCCAGCCGGCCGGCGCCTGCGAAGTCATGCTCTCTGCCACGTGCGTGCTCCTCCCGGTACGTCGTCCCGGGGCCAGGTTAGCCATCGCACGGCGTGCCGCACAGGCCACGGTGCGTCACTCGTGGCCGGTGCGGCACCCTTTCCGGAAACGGAATTCCGGTCGGTGTCCGGTCGGTATCCGGTCCGCGTCCGGTCAGGAAGCGTGTCAGGAGGCCGGTCAGGAGGCCGGCGGCTCGGCTCCGACCAGCCACATTGAGAAGAACTGCGCCCCGCCTCCGTACGCGTGCCCCATCGCCCGCCGCGCGTCCGGGACTTGGTGCTCCCCGGCCTGGCCGCGCACCTGGAGGGCCGCCTCCGCGAAGCGGATCATGCCGGAGGCGCCGATCGGGTTGGTGGACAGGACGCCGCCCGACGGATTGACCGGAAGGTCTCCGTCGAGTTCGGTGACCCCGGCCTCCGTGAGCTTCCAGCCCTCACCCTCCTCGGCGAAACCGAGGTTCTCCAGCCACATCGGCTCGTACCAGGAGAAGGGCACGTACATCTCCACCGCGTCGATCTCCCGGCGCGGATCGGTGATCCCGGCCTGCCGGTAGACGTCGGCCGCGCAGTCCTTGCCCGCCTGCGGGGACACGAAGTCCTTGCCCGCGAAGAGGGTCGGCTCGCTGCGCATCGCCCCTCCGTGCACCCAGGCCGGCGGCTTCGGCGAACGGGCCGCGCCCGCCCGGTCGGTGAGGATCATCGCGCAGGCTCCGTCGGAGGACGGGCAGGTCTCGGAGTAGCGGATCGGGTCCCACAGCATCGGCGAGGCCTGGACCTTCTCCAGGGTGATGTCGTGCTCGTGCAGGTGCGCGTACGGGTTCTTCAGCGCGTTGCGGCGGTCCTTGTACGCGACGAGGGAACCCACCGTGTCGGGGGCGCCGGTCCGCCGCATGTACGCGCGCACGTGCGGGGCGAAGAACCCGCCGGCCCCGGCCAGCAGCGGCTGCTGGAAGGGGACGGGCAGCGAGAGCCCCCACATCGCGTTGGACTCGGACTGCTTCTCGAAGGCGAGGGTCAGCACCGTGCGGTGGACGCGGGCGGCCACCAGGTTGGAGGCGACGAGCGCCGTGGAGCCGCCCACCGAACCGGCCGTGTGCACGCGCAGCATGGGCTTGCCGACCGCGCCGAGGGCGTCGGCCAGGTACAGCTCCGGCATCATCACGCCCTCGAAGAAGTCGGGGGCCTTGCCGATGACGACCGCGTCGATGTCCGCCCAGGTCAGCTCGGCGTCCGCGAGCGCGCGGGCGGCAGCCTCGCGCACCAGCCCCGCGATGGAGACGTCGTGGCGGGCGGCGACGTGCTTGGTCTGGCCGATGCCGACGACGGCCACCGGCTCCTTGCCCGATGCACCCGATGTGCTCATGCTCGGTCCCCTTCCAGGACGGCGACCAGGTTCTGCTGGAGGCAGGGGCCGGAGGTGGCGTGCGCGACGGCACGGTCGGACTCGCCGCGGTGGATGCGGGCCGCCGCCTCACCGATCCGGATCAGGCCCGCGGCCATGACCGGATTGGCGGCGAGCGCCCCGCCGGACGGGTTGACGCTCACGGAATCGCCCAGTCCCAGGGCCTTGCGCAGCACGACCTCCTGGGAGGAGAACGGCGCGTGCAGTTCGGCGGTGTCCACCGGGCCCTCGAAGACGCCCGCGCGCTCGGCGGCGATCCGTGTGGACGGGGAGTCGGTGAGGTCGCGCAGCCCCAGGCTGTGCGCCTCGATGCGGTGGTCGATGCCGGTGATCCAGGCGGGCCGTTCGCAGAGCCGCCGCGCTACGTCCCCGGCGGCCAGGATGACGGCTGCGGCGCCGTCGCCGATGGGCGGGCAGTCGCCGGTGCGCAGCGGGGCCACCTGGTAGTCGCCCTGCGGGACGGCCCCGCTGAGCTGGGCGTAGGGGTTGGAGCTCGCGGAGGCCCGGTTGCGGGCGCCGATGGCTGCGAGCGCGGCTTCGTCGGTCTCCCCGGAGTCGATGAGCGCCTGCGCCTGGAGGGCGGCCAGGGCCACGGAGTCGGGCCAGAGCGGAGCCACGTAGTACGGGTCGAGCTGGCGGGTCAGGACGTCGCGCACCGAGCCCGGGGAGGACTTCCCGTACGAGTACACGAGCGCGGTGTCGGCCTCGCCGGTCTGGATCTTGACCCAGGCCTCGTAGAGGGCCCAGGCCCCGTCCATCTCCACGTGGGACTCGGAGATCGGCGGCCAGGCGCCGACCCCGTCGAGGGTCATGGTGAAGGAGAAGGCCCGGCCCGCGAGGTAGTCGCTGGAACCGGAGCAGGTGAAGCCGATCTCGCCCGCCTTCAGGCCGGTCTGGGCCAGCACCTGGTGCAGGACCGGCATGACCATCTCGACTTCGCTGAGCTCGTCGGTGCGGCGCCGGTGGTCGCTCTGCGCGAAGGCCACGACGGCGACCTCGCGCGCGTGCCTGGTCGTGTCCGGCATCAGATGAGCTCCTTGTAGACGTCGTAGTCCGCGTCCGGCTCTCCGGTGGGGCGGTAGTGGTCGGGGTAGCGGCCGCCTTCGGTCCATACGGGTTCCACGCGCAGGCCCATGCGGACCTGGTCGTACGGGATCCCGCCGATCCGGCCGTGCAGGGCGAGGCCGGCGCCGTCGAGGGCGATGTGGGCGTAGACGTAGGGGACTTCGATGTCGAGGTTCTTGGCCTTGATGTTGACGATGCAGTACGTCGTCACCGTGCCCGCCGGGCCGACCTCGACCCGGTCGGTGGTGGCGACCCCGCAGGTGGGGCAGGCGCCGCGCGGGGGCACGTACACCTTGTGGCAGGAGGGGCAGCGCTCGCCGATGGTCTTCTGCTCGGAGAGTCCGGCGATGTACGCGGTCTGCGCACGGCCGGGGCTGTAGGTGTAGTCCAGCCGGGCCTCGGCGACGATGCCGGTGACGGCGTCCGCGAACTCCCCGTCGTGCGGGGCGGCTTGCGCCGTCTCGTCCCCGTCCCCGGGCTGCGCGGGCTCGAAGCAGGCGATGTCGGTGATCGCCCCGGTCCGCTCCGCGGCCCACCGCACCCGGACCCGCATGCCGGTGTGCACGGCCTCGGGGCCGGGCACGTCGAGGGCGTGGAGCATCGCGGTGTCGGCGCCGTCGAGGCGCACCAGGACCCAGGCGAAGGGGGTGGCCAGGGGCTGGCTCCGGCGCGGGGAGCCGTTCCAGGCCCAGGTGGTCACGGTCCCGGTGACGCCCACCTCGACCAGGTCGCGGATCTCCTCGGCGGTGACGGGGTCGTACTCCACGGGCGGCACCATCACCTTGCCGTCGGCGGTGGTGACCCCGAGCACGACGCCTTCGCGCAGCCCGGTCAGGAAGGCGCTCTGCACGAGCCCGAGGGACCGGGTGAAGGGGAACTCGACGACGAGGGGCGCGCGGAGGATCTCGGGTGGCGAGGGGGCTGTCATGGGTTGGTCTCCGATGTTCGGGCGGGGCAAAGTCAGCCCCGCCGGCGTTTGAGGCGCGGGGGTCCGGGGGCCGGCCCCCGGCACCGGCGCACGGACCCGGCACCACCGGGCACGGCACCGGCACGGCGGTCGTCTACTCCCGCCGATACACCGCGGCCCGCTTCTCGGCGAAGGCCCGCGCCCCCTCCTTGGCGTCCGCGGTGTCGAAGATCGGCCACCCCCGGCGGAGCTCGGCGGCCAGCCCCTCGGTCTCCGTCATCTCGGCGGTCTCGTAGACGGAGGCCTTCACCGCCTCCACCGCCAACGGCCCGCACGCGTTGATCTTCTCCGCGATCTCCAGCGCAGCCGCAAGCGCCGTGCCGTCCGGCACCACCCGCCCGATGAGCCCGATCCGCGCCGCCTCGTCGGCCGCGTAGGGCCTCCCGGTCAGCAGCATCTCCAGCGCGTGCGTGCGCGGGATCTGCCGGGGCAGCCGCACCGTCGAGCCGCCGATCGGGAAGAGTCCGCGCTTGACCTCGAACAGGCCGAAGGTCGCACCCTCCCCCGCCACCCGGATGTCGGTGCCCTGCAGGATCTCCGTCCCGCCGGCCACGCAGTAGCCCTCGACCGCCGCGATGACCGGCTTGCGGGGGCGGTGGTGGCGGAGCATCGCCTTCCAGTGCAGGTCCGGGTCGGCCTTGAGCCGGTCCCGGTAGTGGTCGCCCGCCATGCCCTTGCCGGCCAGCGCCTTCAGGTCCATTCCGGCGCAGAAGTCGCCGCCGGCGCCCGTCAGCACCACCGAGCGGATCGTGTCGTCCGCGTCCGCCTCCAGCCAGCCGTCGTAGAGCCCCACCAACAGCGGCAGCGAAAGCGCGTTCTTCGCTTCTGGCCTGTTCATGGTGAGCACCAGCGTGGCGCCGTGGCGTTCCACGGTCAGGTGTTCTGTCCCACCCATTGCCGTCCTCCCGTCTCAAGACCTAGAACAGGTTGCAGGAGGGGCGAGTGCAGTTCAATAGTTTTCTGACACCCAGTCAGATTTATTGGGCGGTCCCCTTCCCAGTTGGGGTTGGCGACGCTCTAATGACCGCCGAGCAGACCAGCCATGGGATTTTCTGGGTCAGGAGGACCGGTGGAGTACAACATTGCCGACCTGTTCGAGTCGGTCGTGGACGTGGTCCCGGACCGCGAGGCCCTCGTGTACGTGGACCACCCCGGGACCGGCGCCGAGCGCCGCCTCACGTACGCGGAGCTGGACGCGGCGTCGAACCGCATCGCGCACCATCTGCTGGACAGCGGCCTGAAGGCCGGTGAGCACCTGGGCCTGCACCTCTACAACGGCATCGAGTACCTCCAGACCGTCATCGCCTGCCTGAAGGCCCGTCTGGTGCCGGTGAACGTGAACTACCGGTACGTGGAGGAGGAGCTCGTCTACCTCTACAACGACGCCGATCTGGCGGCGCTCGTCTTCGAGGGCGAGTTCACCGAGCGGGTCGCGGCGGCGCTGCCGCAGACGACGAAGCTCCGCCACCTCATCCGGGTCGGGCCGACCCCCGAGGGTGCTCCGGAGCCCTCGATCGCACCGGTCGCGTACGCGGACGCGGAGGCCGCCGGCTCTCCCGGGCGCGGTTTCCCGCCCCGTTCCCCCGATGACCTGTTCATCATCTACACCGGCGGTACGACCGGCATGCCCAAGGGCGTCATGTGGCGCGCCGAGGACCTCTTCTTCGCCGGCCTCTTCGGCGGGGAGCCCTCCGGCGAACCCGTGAAGCGGCCCGAGGAGCTGGCGGAGCGGGTGGCGTCGAAGGGCGCCGGTCTGACCTTCTTCCCCGCACCCCCGCTGATGCACGGCACCTCCACCCTGACCTCGTTCATCGCCTTCAACTACGGGCAGCGGGTGGTCATCCACCGCAAGTACGCGCCCGAGGAGGTGCTGCGCACCATAGAGAAGGAGAAGGTCTCCAGCGTCTCGCTGGTGGGCGACGCGATGCTGCGGCCCCTCATCGACGCCCTGAACGGTCCCCTCAAGGGCACGGACCTCTCCTCCCTCTTCAGCGTCTCCTCCTCCGGCGCGATCATGTCGGAGACGGTGCGCGCCGAGTTCCAGGCGCTCGTCCCGAACGTGATGCTCCTGAACAACTTCGGCTCGTCCGAGTCCGGCTCGAACGGCCGCGCCACCAACGACTCCGGCCCCGAGAAGGGCTTCCGGCTGGAGGTCAACGAGCGGACGCAGGTCGTGGACCCGGTCACCCACGAGCCGGTGCCGGTCGGCGAACCCGGGCGGCTCGCGCAGCGCGGCTACGTACCGCTGGGCTACTACAACGACCCGGCCAAGACCGCCGAAACCTTCTTCCAGAAGGGATCGGAGCGGTGGGTGCTGCTCGGCGACATGGCGACGGTGGACGAGCAGGGCATCGTGACCGTCCTCGGCCGCGGTTCGCAGTGCATCAACACGGGCGGCGAGAAGGTGTACCCGGAGGAGGTCGAGCAGGCGCTCAAGTCCCACCCGGACGTCTACGACGCCCTGGTCGCCGGGGTCGCCGACCCGACGTGGGGCAGCCACGTGGCCGCGGTGGTCCAGGTCCGCGAGGGCGCCTCCGCCCTGACACTGGACGAGATCCAGGCCCACTGCCGCACCAAGCTCGCGGGCTACAAGATCCCCCGCCAGCTGGTCATCACCCCGGCCATCCAGCGCTCCCCAAGCGGCAAGGCGGACTACCGGTGGGCGAAGTCGGTGGCTACGGAGGCGGACGCGGACGCGGCCCACTAGCGGTGTGACCGGAGCCCTTGGGCCCTGGCCCCGTATCGCGCGAGCCGCGCGGTGCGGGGCCTTCCGCATCCGCCCGGTGCGGCGCGCGGCCGGGGCCTGGATCCGACGAAGACCCTTGGAGACGGCTGAGCAGTTCGGCCGCGAGCATGCGGGTCCAGGCCGCCAGCTCGGGGCGGTCCGTGCCCTGGCCCAGCACGTCGGACTGGGCCTCCGTGAGGCGGAGCGGGCCGGGGTCCTCCAGCAGGTGGGCCACCTCGGAGAGCAGGCCGGCCAGGCGGCGGGCACCAGGGGCGCCGAGGCGGACGGTTACCGCGGGGTCGATGACGGACACGGCCGCCGCCTCCCTTCACCGGAGCCCCTGGTTCGACCGTACGCCCCCGTCCCGGCGGTCGCCGCCCGGGCACGGGTCGGCGCGGTCGCCGGCCAAACAACGGTCGGCGCGGTCGGCGCTCAGGCTCCGGTGTCCAGGAAGCGCTCGATCCGCGCCGAGAACCAGTCCGCGTCGTCCAGCCACGGGAAGTGGCCGCCACCCGGCTGGACATCGGTGATGCCGTGCGGGAAGAGCTCCGCGAGGCCGGCGGCGAGGGCCGGGCGGGGATTGCCGTCGAGCTCCCCGGCCAGTACCAGCACCTCGCCCGCCACCCGGCGCAGGCCCGCCCGGGTGACGGGCGGGTCGAAGGCGCCCGGGCCACCGTAGGCGGCGGCCGCCTCCGCGTTCTGCTGGCGCGCGTTCGCGGCCACGTGGGCGCGGGCCGTCTCGTCCCAGAGCCCGTACGCGAGCGGCATGGACGCCTCCCAGTCGGCCTTGTCGACGGCGCCGCCGGATCCGGTGCTCGCGATCACCCGCCCGTAGGCCGCGATGGCCGTGGCGTACGGCTCGCTGCCCGCCCTGAGCAGGTAAGTCTCCATGCGCTCCTGCGGGTCCTGTACGAGGTCCACGGCCCAGGCCGTCGGAGTGACCATGACCAGCCTGCTCAGCCGCTGCGGATGCGCGGCCGCGTACAGCAGCGCGAGGTTGCCGCTCGCCGAGTGGGCCAGCAGGTCCATGCTCTCCAGGCCGAGGTGGATCCGCAGCGACTCGACGTCGGCGACCTGGTGGTCCACGCGGTACGTCGACTCGTCCGCCGGGATCGCGGAGTCCCCGGTGCCGCGCAGGTCGAGCATGATCAGGCGACGTCCGGCGGACAGCCCGCCGAGGTCGCCGAGGTAAGCGGAGGCCCGCATGGCGCCGCCGGGAAGGCAGACAAGGGGCTCTCCTTCACCTTGTGCGTGATAGGCGAGTTCGGTTCCGTCGTATGTGGTGAAGGTGCAGGTGGAGCGGGTGGCGGAATGGTTGGAGATCGACATGGGGATCATCCCAGCAGACGATCACCCGTTCGAGTAATTGATTTGGCCGCCGAGGTCCGGCAATCTACCGAATGATCGGTCGGTTGACTCGGAAGGGGTGGGCGGCACATGAACGCGTACACGAGGGGCCACGGCGGACGGACGCCCGACGGCGCGGACGGCGGTATCGACGCGGGCGAGCGGATGGGGCCGGACGAGCTGGCCGCGCTCCAGCTGGCACGGCTGCGGGCGACCCTGCGGCGGGCCTACGACAACGTCCCCTTCTACCGGCAGGCCTTCGACAAGGCCGGCCTCCATCCCGACGACTGCCGCTCCCTCGCCGACCTCGCCCTCTTCCCCTTCACCACCAAGGGCGATCTGCGCGATCAGTACCCCTTCGGAATGTTCGCGGTCCCGCGCCCCGAGGTGCGCCGCATCCACGCGTCGAGCGGCACCACGGGCCGGCCGACCGTCGTCGGCTACACCGAGGGAGACCTGTCCACCTGGGCGGACGTCGTCGCCCGCTCGATCCGCGCGGCGGGCGGCAGACCGGGCCAGATGGTCCACATCGCCTACGGGTACGGCCTGTTCACCGGCGGCCTGGGCGCCCACTACGGCGCGGAGCGCCTGGGCTGTACGGTCGTGCCGGCCTCGGGCGGGATGACGGACCGCCAGGTCCGGCTGATCCAGGACTTCCGACCGGAGGTCATCATGGTCACCCCCTCGTACATGCTGACGCTGCTGGACGAGATGGAGCGCCAGGGCATCGACCCGCGCGCCACCTCGCTCCGGACGGGGATCTTCGGAGCCGAGCCGTGGACGGAGGAGATGCGCCGCGAGATCGAGGAACGGCTCGACATCGACGCGGTGGACATATACGGCCTGTCCGAGGTGATGGGTCCGGGGGTCGCACAGGAGTTCGCTGAAACCAAGGACGGCCTCCACATATGGGAGGACCACTTCTATCCGGAGGTGGTCGACCCGCTGACGGGCGCCGTGCTGCCGGAGGGCGAGTCCGGGGAGCTGGTCTTCACCTCGCTCACCAAAGAGGCGATGCCCGTCATCCGCTACCGCACCCGGGACCTGACCCGGCTGCTGCCCGGTACCGTCCGGCCCGCCTTCCGCCGGATGGAGAAGATCACGGGGCGCAGCGACGACATGATCATCCTGCGCGGGGTGAACCTCTACCCGACCCAGATCGAGGAGGTCCTCCTGCGCATACCGGCCCTCGCTCCGCACTTCCAGCTCCGCCTGACCCGGGAGGGCCGACTGGACGCCCTGACGGTACGGGTGGAGGCGCGCCGGGAGAGCGACCCCGGTCAGCGGGAGGCCGCGGCCGCCGCCGTGGTGCGGGCCGTCAAGGAGGGCATCGGGGTCTCGGTCGCGGTGGAGGTGGTGGATCCGGAGACCCTCGAGCGCTCGGTCGGCAAGATCAAGCGCATGGTGGACCTCCGGGAGGGCTGAGCCCCCCGCACCCGCGGGGCCGCACCCGCGGGGCCACGGAGCGGCGCCGGAGCCACCGGCGGCCGGCTCCGGAGCCACCGGCGGCCTTCCGATCCACCCCTTCGGGCCACTTCGGGGGACCTGCCGGGAACCGGCGGGCCGGTCCGGGTAGGGGAAGAGGCGTGACCACGTACTTCCGGCTGATCCACGACCGGCTCCAGGCCTCCCAGGCCGGGCTGGCCTGGAGCCGTGGCCGGGAGATGGAGCTGATGCACCGGGCGATGGGCTTCGCGGCCCTCGGCTTCCTGACCCTGGTGCCGCTGCTGGTCGTCGTCGCGGCCGCCGCGCCCGGCAGCGGCTCGGGCTTCGGCCGGTGGCTCGGCCAGGCGCTGGGGGTGACGGCGTACTCGCGGGAGCGGGTCGAGATGCTGTTCGGGGCCGCGGACCAGGCGCTGGAGCGGACCACGGCCTTCGGGCTCGCCGCCCTGGCGGTCTTCGGCCTGACCTTCGGCTCCGCGGTGCAGACCGGGTACGAGAAGGTCTGGGACCTGCCCACGGCCCGCTGGCACACCATGTGGCGGCACATCGTCTGGCTCGCCCTGCTGGTCTGCTACCTGGCGCTCCTGGTCGCCATCCCCTCCCCCTCGGACGACGCGCCCGGCACGATCCTGGGCACCACGGGCGATGTCATCGGCACCGGCCTCTTCTTCTGGTCCTCCCAGTGGATGCTCCTGGGCGGCCGGGTCCGCTGGCGCGCGCTGCTCCCGGGAGCGGCGGCCACCAGCCTCGGCCTGCTGGGCCTGCGGATCTTCTCGCAGCTGGTGTTCTCCCCCCTGATCGCCTCCAACGCCGTGACCTACGGCCCCTTCGGCACCCTCCTGGTCGTCCAGTCCTGGCTCGTCGGCGTCGGCTTCGTGGTGTACGGCGGCGCCCTCGTCGGCCGCCTCGTCCACGAACACCTCACCTTCCGCCGCCTCCGCACCACCGGCCTCCTCGCGGAGTAGGCATCGGGGATCAGCGGAGCTCGAGCACTCCTGGGGCCTGCCCCTCGGCGATGTCGACGAGCCAGTCGAAGACGGTCGGCCCCTGCCCGCGCCGCGCCGCGGCCAGCTCTTCTGCAACGCGGGGGCGGTTCGTCGAATGGCAGCGCCCCAGGACCTCCTCCAGATGGCGAGCCGTCTCGGGGTGTCCGAGCGTCCGCCGCGACACTTCGTGTCGGAGCCACACGATCTTGAAGTCATCGTCGTCGGGGGTTCCGAACCCGCCGCGCAGACAGTCGTTGAAGGAGTCGAGGTTCCGCCCGAAATAGCCGCCGGGGCCGTTCACCGCCTCACCGATGATGAGCCAGAAGTCCTCCAGCGTGCGGATCCGTTCACCGTCGAGCACATAGGTCTTGGTCACGGCATCGAGGTTAAGGCCCGTCAGGCGGGGTCCGAGAAGCGGTCGCGGAGCTCGCGCTTGAGGATCTTGCCGCTCGCGTTGCGCGGCAGGGCGTCCACGAAGACCACCCGCTTCGGGGCCTTGAAATGAGCCAGCTCCTCGCGGGCGTAAGCCATGAGTTCGGCCTCCGTCACCTCGCCCCGCGGGACCACCACCGCCGTGACCGCCTCGATCCACCGCTCGTCCGGCAGGCCCACCACGGCCGCCTCGGCCACGCCCGGGTGGGTGTACAGCACGTCCTCCACCTGCCGGGAGGCGACCAGCACCCCGCCCGAGTTGATGACGTCCTTCACCCGGTCCACCACCGTGAAGTACCCCTGTGCGTCCCGGACCGCGAGGTCCCCGGAGCGGAACCAGCCGTCGCGGAAGGCCTTCTTCGTCCCCTCCGCGTCGTTCCAGTAGCCCTGGCACAGCTGCGCGGACCGGTACACCACCTCCCCGGCGGTTCCGTCCGGCACGTCCGCCCCGTCCTCGTCGACGACCCGGGCCTCCACGTGGCGGACCGGCCGCCCGCACGAGTCCATCCGCCCCTCGTGCTCCTCCGGCCGCAGCACCGTGGCCAGCGGACCGATCTCGCTCTGGCCGAAGCAGTTGTAGAAGCCGAGTCCGGGCAACCGCGCGCGCAGCCGTTCCAGTACGGGCACCGGCATGATCGAGGCCCCGTAGTACGCCTTGGTCAGCGCGGACAGGTCGCGCACGGCGAAGTCCGGGTGGTTGGCCAGGCCGATCCACACGGTCGGCGGCGCGAACAGGCTGTCCGCCTCCCCCGCCTCCACCAGGTCGAAGATCTCCGCCGCGACCGGGGCGTCGACCACCGTGTTGCGGGCGCCGACCGCCAGGTACGGCAGCAGGAAGACGTGCATCTGCGCCGAGTGGTACAGCGGCAGGGAGTGGACCGGCCGGTCCTCCTCCGTCAGGTCGAGGGAGCCGATGGCGCTCTCGTACTCGTGGCAGAGCGCCTCGTGCGTCATCATCGCGCCCTTGGGCAGGGCGGTCGTCCCGGAGGTGTAGAGCAGCTGCGCCAACAGCGACGGGTCCTCGCTCCGGGCGTAAGGCGCCGGTTCGGCCAGCTCTCCGAGGAAGGAGCCGGGTGCGTCGCGCAGCGGCCGTACGGCGAACCCGGCGGGGACCCGCCCGGCGAGGTCCGGGTCGGCGAGGACGAGCGAGCTCGCGGAGTTCTCCAGGATGTACGCGAGGTCCTGGCCGGTGAGGTTCTGGTTGACCGGGACGTGGACGAGCCCGGCCCGCGCGCAGGCGAGGAAGGCGAGGAGGTAGGCGTCGGAGTTGTGCGCGAAGGTCGCGACCCGGTCCCCCTCGGCCAGTCCGTACCGGCCGCGCAGCACGGCGGCGCCCGTGGAGACGGCCGCGTCGAGTTCCGCGTAGGTCCAGGTCCGCTCGCGGTAGCGGACGGCCGTCCGGTCGGGGACGCGTCGGGCGCTGTCGTGGACCAGTCCGTCGACCGTGTTCTTCCGCACTTGCGTCATACCGGGATCCTCGTCTCCTCGTACGCACGAGGTCAATGAGCGGGGCATCCGCGACACCGGGGATACCCGGGACATCAGAGATACCAGAGATACCAAACGGGATGTTGACAGGACGTCAAGCGCCTGCGTGAGTGTGGGAGCACGAAAGGCTCCGACCACCCTGTACGGGCAACCCGGCCCGTCCGCAGGCTATTTGGGAGGCACGTTGCACTTTCTTGATGAACACCGCCTCGACCGACGCCGCCGCACCGCACGCACCCGCCCGCTCCTCCGCCGCGTCGCCCTCACGGGCGCGACCCTGCTCGCCGCCACGGCCGCGATACCCCAGGCCTCCGCCGCGGCAGCGGCCCCGCCGGGCTCCGGACCGTCCGGCGGCGGTCTGTCCGCCGTGATCCGGTACACCGAGAACGGCATCCCGCACATCGTGGCCCAGGACTACGCCCACCTCGGCTTCGGCACCGGCTGGGCGCAGGCCGCCGACCAGGTGTGCGTGCTGGCCGACGGGTTCCTGACCGTCTCCGGGGAGCGCTCGCGCTGGTTCGGCCCCGATGCCGCGCCCGACGGTTCGCTGTCCTCCGCCGCCAAGAACCTCTCCAGCGACCTCTACTTCAAGGGCGTCCGCGATTCCGGCGCCGTGGAGAAGCTGCTCGCCGCGCCCGCGCCGGCCGGGCCGGGCAAGGACGTCAAGGAGCTGATGCGCGGCTGGGCCGCCGGTTACAACGCCTGGCTCGCCCAGAACAAGATCACCGACCCGGCCTGCAAGGACGCCAAGTGGGTCCACCCGGTCGGCGTCACCGACGTGGCCGCCCGCGGCTACGCCGTCTCCGTGCTCGGCGGCCAGGGCCGCGCCGTCGACGGCATCACCGCGGCGCAGCCGCCGGGCGCCGCCACGGCCCGCGGCGCAGTCCCCGGCGGAACCGGTGGCACCAGCGGCACCGGAGGAACCATCGGCACCGACAACACCGGCGCCACCGCCGATCCCGATCCCGCCGCGGCGGCCGAGGCGGCCCGGGAGCTCTTCGACACCACCCGCTACGACATGGGTTCCAACGCGGTGGCCTTCGCCGGTTCCACCACCGCGAACGGCAAGGGGTTGCTGCTCGGGAACCCGCACTATCCGTGGCAGGGCGGCCGCCGGTTCTGGCAGTCGCAGCAGACCATCCCCGGCGAGCTGAACGTCTCGGGCGGCTCGCTGCTCGGCACCGCCGTGGTGAACATCGGCTTCAACGAGAAGGTGGCCTGGAGCCACACCGTGGCCACCGGCACCCCCCTCAACCTGCACCAGCTGGTCCTCGACCCCGCCGACCCGACCGCCTACCTGGTGGACGGGAAGCCGGAGAAGATGACCCGCCGCGAGGTCGCCGTCCAGGTGGCGGGCAGCACGGATCCGGTCACCCGCACCCAGTGGTGGACCCGCTACGGCCCGGTCGTCTCCAACCTCGGCGCCGGCCTCCCGCTGCCCTGGACGGCGACCACCGCGTACGCGTTGAACGACCCCAACGCCTCGAACCTGCGCGGCTCCGACACCGCCCTGGCCATGGGCAAGGCCCGCTCGGTCGCCGGGATCCAGGATGCCCTGCGGCGCACCCAGGGCCTGCCGTGGGTCAACACGATCGCCGCGGACTCGGCGGGCGGCACCCTCTTCACCCAGTCGCAGGTGCTCCCCCGGATCACCGACGAGCTCGTGGCCCGCTGCTCGACCCCGCTCGGCAGGGCCACGTACCCGTCCTCGGGGCTGGCGGTGCTGGACGGTTCGCGCGGTGACTGCACCCTCGGCTCGGACCCGGACGCGGTGCAGCCCGGGATCTTCGGCCCGGGCAAGGCGCCGACGCTGCGCGACGCCCCGTACGCGGAGAACTCCAACGACAGCGCCTGGCTGGCCAACGCCGCGACTCCGGTCACCGGCTACGAGCGGATCTGGGGCAGCACGGCCACCCCGCGCTCGCTGCGCACCCGGGGTGCGGTGGAGGACGTGTCCGCGATGGCGGCCAAGGGCGGGCTGAGCGTGGCCGACCTGCAGAAGCAGCAGTTCGCGAACCGGGTCCCGGCCGGTGACCTGGCGGCGGCCGACGCGGCGAAGGCCTGCGCGGCCCTGCCCGGCGGGACGGCCACGGGCAGCGACGGCAGGGCCGTCGATGTTTCGGCGGCCTGCGGGGTGCTGGCGGCCTGGGACCGCACGGCGGACACCTCGAGCCGCGGGGCACTGCTCTTCGACCGGTTCTGGCGGAAGCTGACCGCGAACACCGCGGCCAAGGACCTGTGGCTGGTGCCGTTCTCGGCGGCCGATCCGGTCCGCACCCCGCGCACGCTCAACCAGGCGGCGCCCGGGATCGGGCGGGCGCTCGCCGACACGGTCGCGGAGCTGAAGGCGGCGGGCATCGCGCTGGACGCCCCGCTCGGCGAGAACCAGTTCGTGGTGCGCGGCGGGGAGAAGCTGCCGGTGGGTGGCGGGACCGAGGCGCTGGGCGTCTGGAACAAGATCGAGGCGCCGTGGAACGCGGCGGCCGGCGGCTACCCGGAGGTCGTGCACGGCTCCAGCCACATCCAGGCGGTCGGCTGGGACGGCAGCCGCTGCCCGGTGGCGCGCACGCTGCTCACGTACGGCCAGTCCTCGAATCCGAACTCCCCCCACTACGCCGACCAGACCCGGCTCTTCTCGCAGGAACGCTGGGTGAAGTCGCGGTTCTGCGAGTGGGACATCCTCACTTCGCCGCAGCTGAAGGTGGTCCGGCCGCGCGAGCGGCGCTGACCGAAGGGCTCCGACGCGTACGGCCGGCCGCTCCCCCTGTCCCTCGGAGGGGGCGGCCGGCCGTACGCGTACCGGGGCACGATCAGGGGCTGACGGCGAGGAAGAGGTAGGCGGCGAGCAGCACGATGTGGACTCCGCCCTGGAGGAGGGTGGCGCGGCCCGGGACGATGGTGAGGGCGCTGACGACGATGGTCAGCGCGAGGAGCACCATGTGGGTCGGATCGAGGCCGAGCACGAGGGGGCCGGTCAGCCAGACGGAGGCCAGTGCGATGGCCGGGATGGTCAGGCCGATGCTGGCGATGGCGGAGCCGTAGGCGAGGTTGAGGCTGGTCTGGACGCGGTCGCGGCGGGCGGCGCGGACGGCGGCGAGGGTCTCGGGAGCCAGGACGAGCAGGGCGATGATCACACCGACGACGGCGTAGGGCAGGCCGGCGTCGGCGACCCCGCGTTCGATGGTCGGGGAGACGGCCTTGGCGTTGCCGACCACGGCGACGAGCGCGACGAGGAGCAGGCCGAGGCTGATGAGGGCGGCGCGTGCGGTGGGCGGTTCGGCGTGTTCGTCGTCCTCGCCCGCGGCGGCCGCGGCTGCGGCTTTGGCGGCTTCCTTGCGGATCCGCTTGGTGTCCACGGGCAGGAAGTAGTCGCGGTGGCGGACGGTCTGCACGGCGACGAACAGTCCGTACAGGGCGAGTGAGGCGCTCGCGGCGAAGGCGAGCTGGGCGGTGGAGAACTCGGGGCCCGGCTTGCTGGTGGTGAAGGTGGGCAGTACGAGGCTGAGTACGGCGAGGGTGGCGACGGTGGCCAGGGCGGCGCCGGAGCCTTCGGCGTTGAAGACGGCGACGCGGTTGCGCAGGGCCCCGACGAGCAGGGACAGGCCGACGATGCCGTTGCAGGTGATCATGACGGCGGCGAAGACGGTGTCCCGGGCGAGGGAGGCGGTCTTGTCACCGCCGTCGGCCAGCAGGGTGACGATCAGGGCCACTTCGATGACGGTGACGGCCACCGCGAGGACCAGGGAGCCGAAGGGTTCGCCGACCCGGTGTGCGACGACTTCGGCGTGGTGGACCGCGGCCAGTACCGCGCCGGCCAGGCACAGGGCGACCAGGGCCACGGCGAATGACGGCAGGTCGCGCCCCCAGCTGAGGGCGAGCGCGACGAGTGCCACCACGGGGACCATCACGGTCCAGTCGGTCAGGGGGGATCTGTGCGTTGCCGTACTCATATCAGCCAACTTGCCAGAACTGTCCCCCCGGTGCGCCGCAAGACCCGCCTCCACGCCCCTGACGTGGGACTTCTCACGATGCGTCCGGGCGTGGCGGACCGGCCCGCCATGGACCGGCCGCCACGCCCGGGGTGACCGCGAGGCGCCCCTACATCGCGCGCTCGTGGCCCTCCCAGTACGGCTCGCGCAGGCGGCGCTTGTACAGCTTGCCGTTGGGGTCGCGCGGCATGGTCTCGATGAAGTCCACGGTCTTGGGCCGCTTGTACCCGGCGAGCTGGCGCTCGCAGTGCTGGAGGATCTCGGCCGCCAGCGCGTCGCTCGCCACGAACCCCTCCGCGGGCTCGATGACCGCCTTGACCTCCTCGCCCCAGGAGGGGTGCGGAATGCCGAAGGCCGCGGCGTCCGCGACCGCCGGATGGGTGAGCAGGGCCGATTCGATCTCGGCGGGGTAGATGTTCACCCCGCCCGAGATGATCATGTCGATCTTGCGGTCGCGGAGGAAGAGGTAGCCCTCCTCGTCCATCAGCCCGAGGTCGCCGACGGTGAAGAAGTCGCCGATGCGGTTCTTCTTCGTCTTGCCCTCGTCCTTGTGGTAGCTGAAGCCGCCGGTTTTCATCTTGATGTAGACGGTGCCGAGCTCGCCGGCGGGCAGCCGCTCGCCCTCGTCGTCGAAGATGGCGAGTTCACTGATCGGCCAGGCCTTGCCGACGGTTCCCGGCTTCTTCAGCCAGTCCTCGGCCGTCGCGAAGGCGCCGCCGCCCTCGCTCGCCGCGTAGTACTCCTCCACGCACCGGCCCCACCAGTCGATCATCGCCCGCTTGACGTGGTCGGGACAGGGCGCGGCGCCGTGGATGGCGTGCCGCATGGACGAGACGTCGTACGAGTCCTTCGTGTCCTGCGGGAGCGCCAGCAACCGGTGGAACTGCGTCGGCACCATGTGGGTGTGGGTGCAGGCGTGGGAGTCGATCAGGCGGAGCATCTCCTCGGGGGTCCACTTGTCCATGAGGACCAGCGGGTGCCCGATGTGCAGGGCCGCGGCCGCGAACTGCAGTACGGCCGTGTGGTAGAGCGGCGAGCACACCAGGTGGACGTTGCCGTCGAAGGGCCGGATGCCGAAGATGCCCAGGAAGCCGCCGAGGTACGTCTCCTCCGGGAGCTTGCCGGGCAGCGGACGGCGGATGCCGCGCGGCCGGCCGGTGGTACCGGAGGTGTAGTTCATGACCCAGCCGAGCGTGCGGTCCCCGGGGGCGGTGTCGCTCTGCCCGTCGAGCAGTTCGCCGTACGAGCGGAAGCCCGCGACGGCTCCGACGGCGTAGCGGTGGCTCGCGGGCAGCCCGGCCTCGTCGGCCGCGGCGGTGGCGGCGTCGGCGAACCGCTCGTGGGCGATGAGGACCTTGGCTCCGGAGTCGGAGACGATCCAGGCGATCTCGGGGCCGACGAGGTGGTGGTTGACCGGGACGAGGTAGAAGCCGGCCTGTGAGGCGGCGAGGTAGGCGGTGAGGAACTCGACGCTGTTGGGCAGGACGACGGCGAAGACGTCACCCTTCTCCAGGCCCGCGGCGCGCAGGCCGTGCACGAGCCGGTTGACGTCGGAGTGCAGCCGGGCCGCGGACCACTCCTCGCCCTCGGGAGTGACCAGGACGGTGCGGTCGGGGTCGGCGGCGGCCTGGGCCCAGAAGCCGTTCGGGGGCTGCTCGGTCTGACCTCGGGTCTGCGTGTCGGTCATGCTGCTGCTCACGCCTCTCAGGCTCGGCCGGCGATGCGGTTGATGCGGTCGATGGCTCGTTCGAAGCCGCTGGTGAGGTCGTCGAAGACGGCCTGGACGCTGCGCTCGCTGTTCATCCGGCCGACGATCTGGCCGACCGGGGTGCCGAGCAGCGGCTGGATCTCGTACTTCTGGATGCGGGACACGGCCTCGGCGACGAGCAGGCCCTGCAGCGGCATCGGGAGCGCGCCGGGGCCCTCCGGGTCGTCCCAGGCGTCGGTCCACTCGGTGCGCAGCTGGCGGGCGGGCTTGCCGGTGAGGGCGCGGGAGCGGACGGTGTCGCCGGAGCCGGCGGCGAGGAGCTTCTCGGTGAGGGCGCGGGAGTGCATCTCGGCTTCGGTGGTGGTGAGCCACAGGGACCCGAGCCAGGCGCCCTCGGCGCCCAGGGCGATGCCCGCGGCGACCTGTTCGCCGCTGCCGATGCCGCCCGCGGCGAGGACCGGGATCGGGGCGACGGCCTCGACGATCTCGGGCACCAGGACCATGGTGGCGATGTCACCGGTGTGGCCGCCGGCCTCGTAGCCCTGGGCGACGACGATGTCGATCCCGGCCTCGGCGTGGCGGCGGGCGTGCTTGGCGCTGCCGGCGAGGGCGGCGACGAGGACTCCGTGGTCGTGGGCGCGCTGGATGACGTCGGCGGGCGGGGAACCGAGGGCGTTCGCCAGGAGTTTGATGGGGTAGTCGAAGGCGACGTCGAGCTGGTTGCGGGCGACCTGCTCCATCCAGCCCGTGATGCGCCAGCCGGATGCTTCGCCCTCGGCGAGCTCGGGGACGTGGTGTTTGGCGAGGGTTTCGCGCACGTACTCGCGGTGCGCGGCCGGGATCATCGCCTCGATGTCGGCCTCGCTGATGCCGTCCACGGCCTTCTTCGCGGGCATGACGACATCGAGGCCGTACGGCTTGCCGTCGGTGTGCTCCTGCATCCAGTCGAGGTCGCGTTTGAGGTCGTCGGGGGCGGTGTAGCGCACCGCTCCGAGCACCCCGAAACCACCCGCGCGAGTGATGGCCGCGGCGACCGCCGGGAAGGGCGTGAAGCCGAAGATGGCGTGTTCGACTCCGAGTTTCTTGCTCAGCTCCGTCTCCATGGGCGGCAGGATGCCGCAGCGGGGGCGCCGAGGGAAGAGATTTTCTGATGCAGCGTCAGATTCTTTGCGGCCCGGTCACTGCGGGAGGTGCGGGACGGGCGGGCAGATACTTCGGGAGGGCTCGACGGTGGACGGGAGGACCGGTCATGGAGGCACGAACGGCAACCGGGAACGACGGTGAGACGAAGGACGCCGACGGCCACGGTGGCGCGGGCGCGGGCGACGCGCGGGGCGGCGTGGGCATCGGTCTGGGCTGCGCGCAACGCAGCGCGGGCGGTGGTCCGGGCGACGCAGGTGCCGGGCCGGGTGACGTGGGGGGCCTGCGTGGAAGCGTCGGTAGTGAGCAGGGCGGCGACGAGAGCGCGCCGAGTTCCGGGAGCGGTGGCGGGCTCACGCGGCGGCGGCTCGGCGCACGGCTGCTCGCGCTCGGGGGTGTGCTCGTGCTCCAGGCCGCGCTGCCCGGATCCGCGGGGGCCGCCGGGGGCGCCGCCGGGCCCGCGGCGCGGCGCGCCATGCAAGGACTGCGGCTGCGCTACGGATCCGCCCGCCAGGCCGGGCTGTTGGAGAAGCACCTCGAAGGTGCGGTTGACGAGGCGCGGAGGTTCCTCGGCCCCTCACCCGAACACCCTTACTACGCGGGGGCCGTGGTCCTCGCCGGCCGCGGCCGGACCGTGGCCCTGCACCGGGCGGTGGGCGACGCCGTCCGGTACTGCGACTACGACGGGCGCACCGACCGGGTACGGGAGTTCCCGGCCGCCGAGCGCATCGCGATGGCCGAGGACACGGTCTTCGACCTGGCCTCGCTGTCGAAGCTGTTCACCTCGCTGCTGGCGGTGCAGCAGATGGAGCGCGGGCGCCTCGAGCTGGAGGCGCCGGTCAACCGGTACCTGCCCGAGTTCACGGGCGGGGGCAAGGAGTCGATCACCGTCCGCCAGCTGCTCACGCACACCTCTGGGCTGCGGTCCTGGGCCCCCTTCTACAAGGAGTCCACCCGGGCGGGGCAGTTGAGGCTGCTGTGGTCGGTGGCACCGCAGGAGACCCCCGGGACGGTCTACCGCTACTCGGACCTGAACCTGATCACCCTCCAGCTGCTCTTGGAACGGATCACCGGTCACACTTTGGATCTCCTGCTCCACGACGAGATCACTGCTCCACTCGGTATGCACCGCACTCGTTACAACCCGCCGGCCTCCTGGCGCCGGGTCACCGCCGCCACCGAGGTGCAGCGCCCGCCCTGGTCCGGGCTCGACCGCGGGCTGGTCTGGGGGGAGGTCCACGACGAGAACGCGTACGCGCTGGGCGGCGTCGCGGGCCACGCCGGCGTCTTCGGCACCGCCTGGGACCTCGCCGTCCTCGCCCGCACGCTCCTCGACGGCGGGAGCTACGCCGGCAAGCGCATCCTGCGCCCCGCCTCCGTCGAGCTGCTCTTCACCGACTACAACACGGCCTTCCCCGGGGACGACCACGGACTCGGCTTCGAGCTCTACCAGCACTGGTACATGGGAGCCATGGCCACCCCGCACTCCGCCGGGCACACCGGTTTCACCGGCACCTCCCTCGTCCTCGACCCCTCCACCGACTCCTTCCTGATCCTGCTCGGCAACTCCGTCCACCCCGTGCGCACCTGGCGCGCCGGCAGCGCCCCCCGCGTCGCCGTCGGCAACCGCTTCGCCCGCGCCGTCCCCGTCCGCACGAAGCACGGCGGCCCGGCCTGGTACTCCGGCATGGAGACCGGCGCCTCCGGCACCCTGACCCTCCCTCCCCTCACCCCGGCCACCGGATCCGCCCGACTGCGCTGCGCGCTGTGGTGGGACACCGTGCCCGGCACGGGATCCCTGCACGTGGAGGCCTCCGCCGACGGGCGGACCTGGGAGCCGCTCCCCTTCACCACCGTCCGCACCACCGGCGGAGCCACCGAGGAATGGCCGGACGGCGCCCTCACCGGCTGGTCGGGCCGCATCTGGCACCGGCTCGAAGCCCCCCTCGCGGCCTGGGCCGGCCGCGAGGTCCGCCTCCGTTTCCGCCACACCGCCCAGGGCCGCTACGTCGGCCGCGGGATCTACGTGGACGTCCTGCGCGTATCGGAGCCCGCCCACCTCCTGTTCGCCGAAGACCGCCCCGACGACGCGTCCCGCATCGAGGCGACGGGCTGGACCCGCTCGGCGGACTAGTGCTGTGGCCGGAAAGGTTTGCCGGGTCGCGGCGTCCGGTGCGGTGCATCGCAAGGCGGAGGACCGCGGCTCGTACTGGACGTACCGCCTCGGTCCGACAACGCGGCGAGGTGCCGTGCCGGGCGCCGCGACCCGGTGAACCTTTCCGGTCACAGCACTAGCCCCGCGGGACGGCCGGGCGGCCGGGCCCCGGCGCTCAGCGCAGTACGGCGCGTTCGTCGACTCGACGGGTGGGCGCGGTGGTCCGGAAGGTCGGGGCGGGGACCGGGCCGTGGGCGATGTCGAAGGTGTCGAGCCGGTAGGTCCACAGGTCCCCGTGGGCGCTGGGGAACCGGTAGTTGATCCGCCAGCTGACCCACTCGCCACGGGCGATCCGCACGGCCGGCGGCCGCCGCCACCGGCTCGGCTGCCCGTGCGGGATCACCGCGGGCAGCACCCGCAGCAGCCCCTCCGCCTCATCCAGCCGCACCCCGACTCCCCGCCCGCCGCGCCGGCCACCCAAAGGCCATGGCGTGGCGCCACCCGGTCGGCGGAATACACCCGTGCCCCCGGCGGTTCATGCTCGTTGTTGAGGTTTGTTGACTTTTCAACACGAAGGCAGGCAGAGCCGTATGAGCGCCATCGACTGGGACAACCCCATCGACCCCAAGCCGGGCTGGACCCTCGATCACGTCAAGCTGTACGTCGGTTCGGGCGGGACCGAGGGGCAGTTCTGGAACAACACCCAGACCCTGCTCCTCACCACCGTCGGCCGCAAGTCGGGCAAGCCCGTGCGCACCCCCCTCATCTACGGCGAGGACGGGGGCCGTTACCTCATCGTCGCGTCCAAGGGCGGCGACCCCGCGGACCCGCTCTGGTACCGGAACCTCAGCGAGCACCCCGAGGTCCGCGTCCAGGTCGGCCCCAAGGTCGTCCAGGGCATCGCGCGCACCGCGACCTCCGAGGAGCGTGCCGCGTTCTGGCCGCTGATGGTCAAGCACTGGCCCTCGTACGACGAGTACCAGACCAAGACGAGCCGGGAGATCCCGATCGTCGTGATCGACCCCGTCGCCTGACCCGGGGGACCGCCCCCCCGGGCCGGGGCCCCTCAGTGCCCCAGTACCGCCATCGCCGCGTTGTGCCCGGGGACCCCGCTGACGCCGCCGCCGCGCACCGCCCCCGCACCGCACAGCAGTACGTTGCGGTGGGCGGTTTCCACTCCCCAGCGGCCGCCCGCGCCGTCTGCGCCGCCCGTGCCGTCCTGGTCCGCGTAGGGCCAGGACAGGTCCCGGTGGAAGATGTGGCCGCGGGGCAGGCGCAGTTCGCGTTCCAGGTCGAGCGGGGTCTTGGCCTCGATGCAGGGACGGCCGTCGGTGTCGAAGGCCAGGCAGTCGGTGATCGGTTCGGCCAGGTGGGCGTCGAGCTGGGCGAGGGTGGCGGTGAGCAGGACCTCCCTCGCCCCCCGGTTGTCGTGGTCGAACAGGCGCGCCGGGGTGTGGAGTCCGAAGAGCGTGAGGGTCTGGTAGCCCTGCTCCACCAGCTCCGGCCCCAGGATCGTCGGATCCGTCAGCGAGTGGCAGTAGATCTCCGAGGGCGGTACGGAGGGCAGTTCGCCGGTCGCGGCCTCCGCGTAGGCCCGCGCGCGAGCTGCTCGTACCCCTCCGCGATGTGGAAGGTCCCGCCGAAGGCCTCGCGCGGCTCCACGGAGGTGTCGCGCAGCCGGGGCAGCCGCCGCAGCAGCATGTTGACCTTGAGCTGGGCGCCCTCGGCGGCCGGGGTTTCGGGCTCCTCGCCCAGCAGGGCGGCCAGGGTCTGCGGCGAGGCGTTGACGAGCACCACCCGCGCGGCCACCCGGCCCTCCCCCGTCTGCGTCCGGAAGGCCACCTCGGCCGGAGCGGTCGTGCCGTCCGTGTCGATGCGCACCACCTCGTGCCCGGTGGCGATCTCCGCCCCGGCCGCCCGTGCGGCTCCCGCCAGGGCGTCGGTGAGCGCCCCCATGCCGCCGACGGGAACGTCCCAGTCCCCCGTGCCGCCGCCGATGACGTGGTAGAGGAAACAGCGGTTCTGCGCGAGCGAGGGGTCGTGGGCATCGGCGAAGGTGCCGATCAGGGCGTCCGTGAGGACGACCCCGCGCACCAGGTCGTCGGTGAACTCCCGCTCCACCGCCCGCCCGATCGGTTCCTCGAACAGCATCCGCCAGGCCGCCTCGTCGTCGACGCGGGCCCGGAGCTCCGCCCGGGTGGGCAGCGGCTCGGTCAGCGTCGGGAAGACGCGTGCCGCGACCCGCCCGGTGGTCCCGTAGAAGGCGCGCCAGCTCTCGTACTCCCGGTCGGAGCCGGTCAGCCGGGCGAAGGACTCCCTGGTGCGCGCCTCGCCGCCGCCGACGAGCAGCCCGCCGGGGCGGCCGGAGCGCTCGAAGGGGGTGTACGAGGAGACCGAGCGCCCCCGTACGGCGAACTCCAGGCCCAGCTCGCGCACGATCTTCGCCGGGAGCAGCGAGACGAGGTACGAGTACCGGGAAAGGCGGGCGTCGATGCCCGCGAACGGCCGGGTGGACACCGCTGCCCCGCCGGCGTGGCCGAGGCGCTCCATGACCAGCACCGAGCGGCCGGCCCGGGCCAGGTAGGCCGCGGCGACCAGGCCGTTGTGGCCGCCGCCCACGATCACCGCGTCGTAGACATCCGTACCGAAGCCCCGCGAGGTCGTCATGGCTCTTGGTAACACACCTGACCCAGCCGCTCCAGACAGTGCGCTTCGTCGGCGTGGGCGGCGACCGTGTCGGGGTGGTCGTCGCCGAGGGATCGTTCGCGAATGCCGGAAAGTTCCCGGTAGACGGGCAGCGCCTCGTCCCAGCGGCCCAGCCGTCCCAGTCCCACGGCGAGTTCCCGGCGGCTGACCAGCGTGTCGGGGTGTTCGGGGCCGAGCGCCTTCGCCCGTGCCGCGGCCACCTCCCGGGCCTCGGCCACGGCCTCCTCCCAGCGCTCCAGGCGCCCCAGGTTGACCCCCAGGACGTGCCGGGCGCGCAGGGTTTCGGGGTCGACGGCCCCGTAGGCGCGGGTGCGGTCGGCGACCAGGGCCCGGAACAGCTCCAGGGCCTCGGCCGAGCGGCCGGTACGGCCCAGCGCGATGCCCGCCTCGTACCGCGCGGCCAGCGTGTCGGGGTGGTCGCGGCCCAGCACCCGCTCCCGTACGGCGGCCACGTGCCGGAAGCCCTCCAGGGCCTCTTCCCAGCGCTCCAGGCGGCCGAGGGCGTACGCCACCTCGTATCGGGTCAGCAGGGTGTCCGCGTGCTCCGCGCCCAGGGCGGCCGCCCGGTCCGCGGCGACCTGGGCGGCGGTGGTGTGGGCCTCGGCGTAGCGGCCGAGGGCCCCGAGCGCGCAGGCCAGGTTGTGCCGGCAGCGCAGGGTGTCGGGGTGGTGCGGTCCCACGGTCCGCTCGCGGGCGGCCAGCACTGCGCGGTAGCCCTCGTAGGCCTCCTGGTGGCGGCCGAGCAGGCCCGTCTCGTACGCCGCCTCCTGCCGCGCGGCGAGGGTGTCGGGGTGGTCCGGGCCGAGGACCCGGGCCCTGCCGTCGGCCACGGCCGCGTACACGGCGAGGGCCTCGTGCGTGCGGCCGGCCCGGCTGAGGGCGAAGGCCCGGGTGTGGCCGGCGGCGAGCGCGGCGGTGCCGGTGGGGTCGGCGCCGGGGCCGCGCGGGAGCCCGTAGGCGGCGGTGAGCCGTGGGTCCTCGGCAGGGCGCGGCCGGACGACGGACAGGGCGGGGGCAGGGGCGGGGGCGGTGCCGGGACCCGTGGCGGGCACGGGGTCGCCGTCCGGACGGACGGCGGCGGACGCCACGTCCGGAAGCCCGGCGGCGGACCCGGGCAGGGACCCGGCGGCGAATTCGGCCGAGGCTCCGGTGGACCCGGTGTCGGACCCCGCCAAAGGCGCCCCGGCAGACCCGGCGGGCCGGTCCGCGCCCGAGCGCGCGGCCGTCCAGGAGCCGGTCAGGACGGCCCACTCCCCGCTCGCGGGGCGGGCCTCGATGCCGGCCTTGCGCCCGGCGGTCATCCCGCCGGCCCATCCGGGCAGCGCGGCCCCCGCGCCGGACGGCCCGCCCGGGAGCGCGCCGGAGCCGAGCCGGGCCTCGACGAGGAGCCGGTGGAGCCGACGGGCGTCGTCCGGCCGGTCCTCGGGCCGCTTGGCCAGCAGGTCGAGCACCAGCCGCTCGAAGTAGCCGGGCAGTTCGGGGCGGTGCTCGCGCGGCGGTACGGGCGCGGTGTCGCGGTGGCCCACCAGCACGGACCAGGAGTCGCCAAGGTCGAACGGCGGCGCCCCGGTGGCGATCTCGTAGAGGACGCAGCCGAGGGAGTAGAGGTCGCTGCGGTGGTCGACCTCGCCGCCCGCGATCTGCTCGGGCGACATGTAGTGCGGGGTCCCCATGGCCATGCCGCCGCCGGTCAGCTTCGCGGTGAAGCCGATGTCGGCGGCGAGGCGGGCGATGCCGAAGTCGCAGATCTTCACCGTGCCGTCGGTGAGCCGCATGATGTTGGCGGGCTTCAGGTCGCGGTGGACCACGCCCTGGTCGTGGGTGTAGCCGAGGGCGGCCGCCATCTGCTCGGCGATGTCGACGACCACGTCCACGGGGAGCGGGCGCGCCTCGTTGTCCTCCAGGAGCTGGCTGAGGTTGCGGCCTTCGAGCAGCTCCATGACGAGGTAGAGGGGGCCTCCGGAGGCGCTGTCGTCGCCGAAGTCGTGGACGACGGTGACGCCCCGGTGCTGGAGGGACGCGGCGACGCGCGCCTCACGGCGGAAGCGCTCGCGCAGCACCTGGGTGAAGTGGGCGTCCTGCTCGGGCCCTATGGGCTTGAGGCATTTGACGGCCACGTGCCGCCCCAGCGACTCGTCTCGGGCCCGCCACACCTCGCCCATGCCGCCGCGGCCGATCAGGTCGAGGGACCGGTACCGGCCTTGGATCAGTCTGGACTCCGCCATGTCTTGAAGTCGCCCCCGTGTGTCGTGCTATGCCCTCCCCGGCCGGTCCAGTATGGCCGCCGCCGTACGAAGTGTGTACGGGGAGGGGCGGCTCCCGGGGCCCATGCGGCGCATCGCTTTCAAGATGTGACCTGGAGGCAGCTGCCAGCGCAGACCTGCGGGAATGCTGCGCAACAGGCTACCGGTGAGGCGCAGGCGCCTGGTGACGCTGCGCGGGGCCGGTGCGGGGCGGCCGTACAGCTGGTGCGCGTAGGCGGGGAGGGATCCGTAGGCCAGGGCGGCGAGCGGGCGCCACACCAGATTTCGGCCAGGGACCAGGAGCGGGTGGATCGGCGGGCTCCGCAGGAACTCGTCGACGGCGCGGGCGTCGGGCCCGGCGGCGAGCTCGGGGCGGACCCGCTCGAAGTAGGCGGCGAGGGCGGCCGTGTCCCCCGGGACCGCGGACGGGTCGAGCCCGACGAGGCGGGCGTTGACGCGGTTCTCGGCCACGTAGCGGTCCGCCTGGCCGGGGCCGAGGGGGAGGCCGGAGCGGCGGATGATGTGCAGGAAGCTGTCGATCTGGGCGCAGTGGACCCACAGGAGCAGCTCGGGGTCGTCGACGGGGAAGCGCTCCCCGGTGACGGGGTCGGTCGCGGACAGCGTGCGGTGGATCTTCCGGACGCGGGCCCCGGCCTGCTCGGCGGCCTCGGTGGTGCCGTAGGTGAGGGTGCCGACGAAGTCGGCGGTACGGAGCAGCCGGCCCCAGGCGTCCCGCCGGAAGTCGGAGTTCTCCATCACCCCGCGGACGGCGCGCGGATGCAGGGCCTGGAGGTAGAGGGCGCGGACCCCGGCGATCCACATCATCGGGTCGCCGTGGCACTGCCAGGTGACGGACCCGGGTCCGTAGAGCCCCGGGTCGGGGCCGCCGTCCGCTGCACTCATGATCGCTCCCGCTCCCCCTGCGCCGGACTCTGCCCGTGCCCGGCTCCTACCCTGCTCCTGCCCGGGATTCCGGCGTTCCACCCCACCGGGGCCGGTGCGCCCGACTAACATGCGCCGTCGGCGGACCGCACCCGCTCCCCCTCGGACGAGGAGCACGGGTATGCGTACGGGTATCGACATGGGTACGGAAACGGGTACGGGTTCGGGACAGCTCGACGGCAAGGTCGCCGTCGTCACGGGCGGCTCGGCGGGCATCGGCCTGGCGACCGCGCACCGGTTCGTCCGGGAGGGCGCCCGGGTCTTCATCACCGGCAGGCGGGAAGCCGAACTGGCCGCGGCGGTCGCGGAGCTGGGCGGGAGCCCCGCAGCCGTCGGCGTGCGCGGGGACGTCTCCCGGGTCGCGGACCTGGAGCGGCTCTACGCGGCGGTCGCGGACGCGGGCTGCGAGGCGATCGACGTGCTGGTCGTCAACGCGGGCGGCGGACCGGCCGGCGGGTTCGCCGATTTCACCGAGGAGCAGTTCGACGCCACCTCGGACCTGAACTTCCGGGGCGCTTTCTTCACCGTCCAGCGCGCCCTGCCCCTGCTGCGCGACGGCGCTTCGGTGATCCTGCTGGGCTCGGCGGCCGGTTCCTCGGCGTCCACGCGGTACGGGGTGTACGCCGCCGCCAAGGCGGCCGTACGGTCGCTCGCGCGCAGCCTCGCGCTGGAGCTGGCGGGGCGCTCGATCCGGGTCAACACCCTCAGCCCGGGGCCGATCGACACCCCCGCCCTGGCCCAGGCACCGGCCACCGTACGCGAGCGGGCCACCGCCGGGGTTCCGCTCGGCCGGGCCGGACGCCCCGAGGAGGTGGCCGCGGCGGCCCTCTTCCTGGCCTCGGGGGAGAGCAGCTTCATCACGGGCATCGAACTCTTCGTGGACGGCGGGGCCGGGCAGGTCTGAGGCGCCGGTCCCGCCCCCGCGCACTACTGGGCCGTCTCTTTCGGATCGGTCCCCGTCACACGAGGTCAGCGGCGGACCCGCGGCATGCCGAGGCCGATCCACGAGATGATCTCGCGCTGGATCTCGTTGTTGCCGCCACCGAAGGTGAAGATGACCGCGCTGCGGTAGCCGCGCTCCAGTTCGCCGTGCAGGACCGCGCCCGCGGAGCCGTCCTTGAGGGAGCCGGCCGCGCCGACGACCTCCATCAGCCAGGCGTACGCGTCCCTGCGCGCTTCGGAGCCGTAGACCTTGACGGCGGAGGCGTCCTGCGGGGTGAGGGTGCCGTCCTGGACGGCGTTGACCATCTGCCAGTTCAGCAGCTTCATCGCGTCGAGGCGGGCGTGGGTGCGGGCCAGGCGGCCGCGGACCCAGGAGAGGTCGATGACGCGGCGGCCGTCGGCGAGCTTGGTGTCGGCGGCCCAGCGCTGTACGTCGTGCAGGGCACGGATCGCCATGGTGCCGTGGGCGGCGAGGGTGACGCGCTCGTGGTTGAGCTGGTTGGTGATCAGCCGCCAGCCCTTGTTCTCGTCGCCGACGCGGCGGCCGGCGGGGACGCGGATGTCCTCGTAGTAGCTGGCGGTGGTGTCGTGCGAGGCGAGGGTGTTGATGAGGGTGCAGGAGTATCCGGGGTCGCTGGTCGGGACGAGGAGCATGGTGATGCCCTTGTGGGCGGGGGCGTCGGGGTCGGTGCGGACGGCGAGCCAGACCCAGTCGGCGGTGTCGCCGTTGGTGGTCCAGATCTTCTGTCCGTTGACCACGTAGGTGCCGGTCTCCTCGTCGCCCTCGCGGACGGCCTTGCACTTGAGGGCGGCGAGGTCGGTGCCCGCGTCGGGCTCGCTGTAGCCGATGGCGAAGTCGATCTCCCCGGCCAGGATCTTGGGGAGGAAGTACGCCTTCTGCTCGTCGGTGCCGAACTGCATGATGGTCGGACCGACGGTGTTGAGCGCCATCAGCGGGAGCGGTACGACGGCCTGCGCGGCCTCGTCGAAGAAGATGAACTGGTCCATCGGCGACATGCCGCGGCCGCCGTACTCCTTCGGCCAGCCGACCCCGAGCCAGCCGTCGGCCCCGAGCCGGCGGATGGTCTCGCGGTAGAAGCGCTTCTGCGCGGCCGGGTCCTCGTACCGGGCGTAGACGTCCTCGGGGACCAGCTCGGCGAAGTAGGCGCGCAGCTCGGTGCGCAACTGCTGCTGCTCAGGCGTGTATTCGAGGTGCACGGCCCCTCCGGGTCTCTCGTGGCTGGTCGTCGCGCGGGCGTCCATCGCCGATGCGGGGGCAGACTAGAACCTGTTGCAAGAATCCGGAAGGGTCAGCGGTCGGCGGGCTCAGCGGGCCATCGCCCCGGTTCCCGTGAGCCCGGGGCGGGTCAGGTGTAGAGGAAGGTGTAGTCGAAGTACACGAGGTCGCGTATCCCGTCGAAACAGAACGAGCCCGAAGGGATCACGCCCAGCCCCTCCGCGAGTGCCGCCTTGTTGTACGTCTCGCTGCTCTGCCAGCCGGCGCCGCTGGGCACGAACGGCTTCAGCTCGGCGGGCAGCGTGGACAGGGTGGTGACCTCGAACTTGTGGGCCGGGTCGCGCAGGATGCGCTTCGCGGTGCCCGACTCGAGGTGGGCGAGGCCGACCAGGCGGACCCGGGAGTCCGGACTCGGTACGGTCCGGGCGGCGCCCGGCTCGTCTGCGTCGTAGCCCAGCCAGTGCGCGTCGGACACGTCGCCCAGCGCGGTCCAGAAGCGCCGGTTGAGCGGTTCCAGGTCGGTGCGGACCTTCATGCCGGCCGCCTTCTCGGGCCACAGCACGTAGGTGAGCCCGGCTCCGCCGAGGAGCAGCGGGGCCCCCAGTCCCAGGAGAAGCCCCCGTCTGCTGGTGTGGCCCCGCTGTGCGCCCATCAAGTCCCCCCGTTGCCCGATCCCGTCAGTTCAGGGCGCTGATCATAGCCACCGTGGCTGATTTCATAGCCGTCCGTGCGGCGGTCAAATACGGGCGCGGGTCCGCCGGGGTCAGGTGTGTGCGGATCGCTTCGGTCATCGCCACGTTGAGCGCGGTTCCGATGTTGACCTTGCGGATGCCTCCGGCGACGGCCGCCGCGAGCTCCCCGTCCGGCAGGCCCGAGGATCCGTGCAGCACCAGGGGCACGTCCACCGTCTTGGCGAGCCGGGCGAGCAGTGCGTGGTCCAGGGCCGCGGTCCGGCTGGTCATGGCGTGGCTGCTGCCGATCGCCACGGCCAGCGCGTCCACTCCGGAGTCCGCGACGAATCGGCGCGCCTCGTCGGGGTCGGTACGGGCGCCGGGTGCGTGCGGGTCCAGCGGCGCGGCCCCGTTCTTTCCGCCGACCTCGCCCAACTCGGCTTCGATCCACAGCCCGTTGGCGTGTGCCCAGTCGGCGGCGGAGCGGGTTGCCTCCAGGTTCTCGGCGTAGGAGAGGTGCGCGGCGTCGTACATGACCGAGCTGAATCCGGCGTCCACGGCCTGGCGCAGCAGGTCGGAGCTCTTGACGTGGTCCAGGTGCAGGCCGACCGGAACCCCGGCGGCCTCGGCCACGGCCACCGCCGCACGGGAGATGGGCAGCAGCTGCCCGCCCCTGAACTTGACGGCGTTCTCGCTGAGTTGGATGATCACGGGCACTTCGGCCGCTTCGGCGCCCGCGACGACGGCTTCGGCGTGCTCGAGCGTGATGATGTTGAAGGCGGCCACGGCCCGGCCCTTGGCGGCCGCTTCGCGGACGAGCGCTCCGGCGGAGACGAGGCTCATCGGACGGCCTCCTCGCCCGTGGTCAGGATCACCGAGCGGGTCAGGTTGCGCGGTGCGTCCGGGTCCAGCCCCCGGTGCGCCGCGACGGCGACGGCCAGGCGGTGTACGCGGACCAGCTCGGCCAGCGGGTCGAGGTGTCCGGCCACCCACTGGGCCCCGGTCCCCCGGACCTGTTCGGCGAGCCCCTCGGGCGCCTCGCCGATCGACCAGGTGGCGGTGCCGGGCGCGGAGACGCTGATGGGCCCGTGCCGGTACTCCATGGCCGGGTAGGACTCGGCCCAGGCCAGGGCCGCTTCGCGCATCTTCAGCGCGGCTTCGTTGGCGAGTCCTACGCTCCAGCCGCGCCCGAGGAAGGTGAACTGCCCGCGGGTCTCCAGCTCGGCCGGGAGCGGGGCGGTGAGCGCGGCGCGCGCGTCGGCGACCACGGACGGGGTGTGCAGTCCGACGTGGGCGCGCAGCAGGGTGAGGGCGGTGGTGGCGAAGCGGGTCTGGACCACGGACTGCTCGTCCGCGAAGTCCAGTACGACGAGCTCGTCCGCCAGGGTGATCACGGGGGTGGAAGGATCCCCGATGACGGCGGTGGTGGGTACGCCCGCGTCCCGCAGGCCGGCCAGCAGGTCGAGGACCTCGGTGGTGGTCCCGGACCTGGTCAGCGCGATGACCCGGTCGTAGCGGCGGTGGTGGGGGAACTCCGAGGCGGGGAAGGCGTCGGTTTCGCCCTGCCCGGCCTCCTCGCGCAACACGGCGGCGGCCTGGGCCATGTAGTACGAGGTCCCGCATCCGACGATCGCGGTACGCTCCCCCGGCCGCGGCAGCACCGACCGCCGCTCCGGGGCCAGTTCGGCGGCCCGCTCCCAGCATGCGGGCTGCGTGCCCAACTCGTACGCGACGTGGCTCATGGCGGCTCCCTAGCGCGGTGCGTGCACCCCTGAATGCGTGTTCTTGCAAGATAGTGGGCACTTTCACGCAACTTCAAGCATCTCGGGGATGATCTCCTGCGTTAATGTCGATACGCAGGCCTGCACGTAGGCCAAGAGGGACCATCGAAGCGAACAGTGAAGCGAAGACCGAAGGGGCGGCCGATGACCCGCAAGGAACGCTGGCAGACACTGCTGGACCTGCTGGTGGAGCGGGGCGAGCTGGAAGTGGAACCCGCCGCGGAGGCCCTCGGCGTGTCCGCCGCCACCATCCGCCGCGACCTCGACCAGCTCGCCGAACAGCAGCTGCTGGTCCGCACGCGCGGCGGAGCGGTCCTGCACGGGGTCTCGTACGAACTCCCCCTGCGCTACCGCACCTCGCGCCGGGCCGCCGAGAAGGGCCGCATCAGCGAGACGGTCGCCGCGCTGATCGTGCGGGGCGAGGTGATCGGCCTGACCGGCGGCACCACGACCACCGAGGTGGCGCGGGCCCTGGCCGCCCGCCCCGACCTCGCCACCGGCTCCCCCGCCCTCACCGTGGTCACCAACGCCCTCAACATCGCGGGCGAACTGGTCATCAGACCGCAGTTCAAGATCGTGCTCACGGGCGGCGTGGCCCGGCCCCAGTCCTACGAGCTCACCGGCCCCCTCGCCATGGAAGTGCTCGGGCAGCTCTCCGTGGACACCGCCGTGGTCGGCGTGGACGCCTTCGACCCGGCCGACGGGGCCGCCACCCGCCACGAGGACGAGGCGGCCATGAACCGGCTGCTCTGCGAGCGGGCCCGGCGGGTGGTGATCGCCGCCGACTCCAGCAAGCTGGGCGTCCGCGCCTTCGCCCGCATCGTCGCCACCGACGCCGTGGACATCCTGGTGACGGACACCGGACTCTCCCCGGCGGTCGCCGAGGCCTTCGAGGCGGCGGGCGTGGAGGTCATCCGGGCCTGAGTCCCCGAGGGGCGGCCCCAAGTGCTGTACCGGCTACAGCCCTAGACTCCCGTAATGACCGACGATCTTCTGCGCCTCACCGTCCTGGGCAGCGCCACGCCCTATCCGAGCGCGGACAATCCCTGCTCCGGCTACCTGGTCTCCCACGGCGGAACCCGGGTGTGGATGGACGCCGGGAGCGGGACGCTCGGGCCGCTGCAACAGCACGTCGCACTGGGCGAGCTGGACGCCGTCTGGATCTCGCACCTGCACGCCGACCACGCCGCCGAACTGCTCACCGCGTACTACGGCCTGCTCTACGCGGACATCCGGCTCAAGGCGCCGATCCCGCTGTTCGGACCGCCGGGGACCGCTGACCGGCTGGCCGGGTTCCTCACGAACGGTCCCGTGCGCAGCCCCGTCGAATCCGCCTTCGCCGTTGAGGAGCTCTACGACGGGCACCGGGTCCGGGTCGGCTCGCTCACGCTCTCCAGCCGGGCCGTGGACCACGGGATGCCCGCATTCGCCGTGCGCGTGGAGGGGGGCGGGCGGTCCTTGGTGTACTCCGGGGACACCGCTCCCTGCCCCGGGCTCACCGGCCTCGCCGAGGGGTGCGACGTACTGCTCTGCGAGGCGGAGAGTACGCGACCGCCCGCGGACGGCGAAGCGGTGCACCACACTCCCGAGGAGGCCGGTGACACCGCGCGGGCCGCCCGTGCGGGGCGGCTGATCGTCACGCACGTGGGCCGCGGGCTCGATCCGCGGGACGCGGTGGCCCGCGCCGCGACCCGGTTCGACGGTCCGGTCGAGCACGCCTCGCCGGGCGCCGTGTTCCGGGTCTAGGACGCCTCTCCGGATCCTGCCGGGCCCGACCCCGCGGGGTTCAGTGCTCCGGGAGCCGGCCCGCCTCGCGGACCAGGGCCGCCAGGACCGGGGCGATCAGCGGGTGCGCCTCGGCCCCGCGCCGGGTGGCGGCGAAGACCCGGCGGGTCGCCGCCGGGCCGGCCACCGGGCGGACCTGGACCTCCTTGAGGTCCATCCCGCGCAGCGCCGAGCGCGGTACGAGAGCGACCCCGGCTCCCGCGCCGACCAGCGCGACCACGGCTCTGAAGTCATCGGAGGAGTGCACCAACCGGGGCTGGAACCCGGCGAGTTCGCAGGCCAGCTGCATCACGTCGTGGCAGGGGTTGCCGGGGTACTGGCCCACCCAGTCCGAGTCGGAGAGGTCGGCCAGCGACACCTCGGGCAGATCGCCGAGCGGGTGCCCGGCGGGGAGGACCGCGTCGAAGGGCTCCGCGTAGAGCGGGAGCACCGAGAGCCGGCCGTCGCCCGCACCGGGCGCACCCCGGTACTCCACGGCCAGCGCGAGGTCCGCCTCGCCGTCGAGCAGCAGCGGCAGGCTCTGGTCGCCCTCCGCGTCGCGTACGCGCAGCCGGATCCCGGGGTGGTCCACGGCGAGCCGGGCGATGGCCGGGGCCAGCACCTCGGCGATGCCGGTGGCGAAGGCGGCCACGGTGACCTCGCCCGCCGAGCCGCCCGCGTAGGCGGCGAGTTCGGCCTCGGCCCGCTCCAGCTGCGCCAGCACCTCGTGGGCGTGCCCGAGCAGGATCTCCCCGGCGGCAGTGAGCCGTACGCCCCGCCCGCTGCGGGTCAGCAGCGAGTGCCCGGTCTCCTGCTCCAGCGCCGCGAGCTGCTGGGAGACGGCGGAGGGGGTGAGGTACAGGGCTGCGGCCGCGGCGGTCACCGTACGGTGGTCCGCCACGGCCCGCAGGATGCGCAGCCTCCGGGGGTCGATCACGCTGCCATTCTCGCAGCTCGCGGGGCCCGTGCGGGCCGCACCCGAAGCCCAGGGGCGGCGCTCCGCCCGAGGCCCCTGGCGCTCCGCCCCAGACCCCGCGCCTCAAACGCCGGCGGGGCTGAATTTCCCAGACCGCCGGCGGTCACGTGCCGGATGTCCCGGACCGCCGGCGGTCACCTGCCGGCCAGGGCTCAGGACTCGGCGCCCGCCAGCGCCGACCGCGCGTCGATGAACGCGGCCACCGCGCGCTCCACGTCCGCCGTGGAGTGGGCGGCCGAGAGCTGGACGCGGATGCGGGCCGCGCCCATCGGGACCACGGGGTAGGAGAAGCCGATCACGTAGACCCCGCGCTCCAGCAGCAGCTCCGCCATCTTCGCCGCCTTCGCCGCATCGCCGATCATCACCGGGGCGATGGCGTGGTCGCCGGGCAGGATCTCGAAGCCCGCCTCGGTCATCTTCGTGCGGAAGAGCTTGGTGTTGGCGGCGAGCTGGTCGCGCAGGTCGCCGGCGGACTCCAGCAGGTCGAGGACCTTGAGGGAGGCGGCCGCGATGACCGGGGCGAGGGAGTTCGAGAAGAGGTACGGGCGCGAGCGCTGGCGCAGCAGCTCGACGATCTCGGTGCGCGCGGCGACGTAGCCGCCCGAGGCCCCGCCCAGCGCCTTGCCCAGGGTGCCGGTGATGATGTCGACGCGGTCCATGACCCCGTGCAGTTCCGGGGTGCCGCGGCCGCCGGGGCCGACGAAGCCGACGGCGTGCGAGTCGTCGACCATGACCATGGCGTCGTAGCGGTCGGCCAGGTCGCAGATCTCGGCGAGCGGGGCGACGTAGCCGTCCATGGAGAACACGCCGTCCGTCACGATCAGACGGCGGCGGGCGTCCTGCGACTCCTTGAGCCGGGTCTCCAGCTCGGCCAGGTCGCGGTTGGCGTACCGCAGTCGGCGGGCCTTCGACAGGCGGATGCCGTCGATGATCGAGGCGTGGTTGAGGGCGTCGGAGATGACCGCGTCCTCGGGACCGAGGAGGGTCTCGAAGACTCCGCCGTTGGCGTCGAAGCAGGAGGAGTAGAGGATCGTGTCCTCCTGGCCGAGGAAGGCGGAGAGCCGCGCCTCCAGCTCCTTGTGCACCTCCTGCGTACCGCAGATGAAGCGCACAGAGGCCATGCCGTAGCCCCAGCGGTCGAGGGCTTCCTTGGCGGCCGTGACGACCTCGGGGTGGTCGGCGAGGCCGAGGTAGTTGTTGGCGCAGAAGTTGAGGACCTCACCGGACGCGCCGCCCGAGGTCACGGCGACGGCGGCGTTCTGCGGGGTGCCGATGACGCGCTCGGGCTTGTGCAGCCCGGCGGCGCGGATCTCGTCGAGGGTGGCGCGGAAGTCCTCGCGGACGGTCTCGAACATGTGCGGTGCTCTCTTTTCTCCTGGTGCGGCCTGGTGCGGCGGAGGGGAGGAGGGAGGGGGCCGGGCCCCGCGGAGGGGGGAGGGTGGGCGGGGCCCGGCCGGAGGGAGGTGGCTTGCTGAGGCTGGGCGGTTACGCCGTCCAGTCCAGGATGATCTTCCCGCTGCGCGCGGTCGCGGCCTCGTCGAACGCGGCCTCGAAGTCCCCGTACGCGTAGCGGCCGGTGATGACGGGGCTGAGGTCGAGCCCGCCCTCCAGCAGCACGGTCATCGCGTACCAGGTCTCGAACATCTCTCGGCCGTAGATGCCCTTGATCGTGATCATCGAGGTGACGACCTTGGCCCAGTCGACCGCGAACTCCTGCGCCGGCAGGCCCAGCATCGCGATCTTGCCGCCGTGCGTCATGTTGTCGATCATGTCGCGCATCGCCTCGCCGCGGCCGGACATCTCCAGGCCGACGTCGAAGCCCTCGCGCAGCCCCAGCTGCGCCTGCGCGTCCGCGATCGTCGATTCGCGCACGTCCAGCGCGAGCGTGGCGCCCGCCTTGCGGGCGATCTCGAGGCGCTCCGGGCTGACGTCGGTGATGACGACGTTGCGCGCACCCGCGTGCCGGGCCACGGCCGCCGCCATGATCCCGATCGGGCCCGCGCCGGTGATCAGTACGTCCTCGCCGACCAGCGGGAAGGAGAGCGCGGTGTGCACGGCGTTGCCGAAGGGGTCGAAGATCGCCGCGACGTCGAGGTCGACCTTGGCCCGGTGCACCCACACGTTCTGCGCGGGCAGGACCACGTACTCGGCGAAGGCGCCGTCGCGACCGACCCCGAGGCCGATCGTGCTGCGGCACAGGTGGCGTCGCCCGGCCAGGCAGTTGCGGCACTTTCCGCACACCAGGTGGCCCTCGCCGCTGACCAGGGCGCCGACCTCGATGTCCTCGTGGACGTCCGCGCCGAGCGCCGCGACCTCGCCGACGAACTCGTGACCGAGTACGAGCGGGGTCTTGACGGCGCCCTGCGCCCAGCCGTCCCAGGAGCGGATGTGCAGGTCCGTCCCGCAGATGCCGGTGCGCAGCACCTTGATCAGCACGTCGCCAGGGCCGTACTCGGGCTCGGGAACGTCCATGAGCCACAGCCCGGGCTCGGCCTTGTGCTTGACGAGTGCCTTCATGGGGGTGGCTCCAGGCATGCGGAAGGAAGCGCTACGGGGCGTGCGGGCCCGGCGGCGTTCGGACGGTCACCAATCTGCCGACCTGGGGGTGATCAGTCCATCGAGGATTTCTTAAGCGGGTCCACAGGGCAGCTTCACGCCTATGCTCCTCAGGTGTCGGGCAGGGGACGGACCGGTGAGCGGTCCGGGCCGGGAATGGGGAGGTGAGGGGCGTGCCGAGTCTGCGCAGCAGAGCGCTTTCGGTCGCGCTGATCGCGGCGGGGCGGCGAAGACGGTTCGGGAGTGCCGAGGCGGTCCGGACCCGGGTGGCCGAATCGGCCCGCCGGCCGGCGTCCCATCTGCCGCCGCATTCGCTGGGCCGGGTCGCGGAGGTCTCGCGGACCTTCGTCGGAGCCTGGCCGGTGTACGACGTCTCCCCGCTCGGGGCCGAACCGGCCGCCCAGGTGCTGTACGTGCACGGCGGCGGTTACGTGCGCGAGTTGATGCGCCCGCACTGGTCCCTGATCCGGACCCTGGTGACGCAGGCCCGCGCCCGGGTCGTCGTACCGGCGTACATCCTGGCCCCGCGCGGCACCGCCGACCGGACCGTCCCGGTCGCCGCCGACCTGCTCAGCGGACTGATCGCGAGCGGCGGGGCGGGCGGCACCGTACTCGTCGGGGACTCGGCCGGCGCCGGGCTGGCCCTGGCGGCGGCCCAGCGGCTGCGCGACCGCACCGGGGCGCAGCCGTCCCGGATCGTGCTGATCTCGCCCTGGCTGGACCTGTCCATGAGCCATCCCGACCAGGCGGCCATCGAGCCGGACGACCCGATGCTGGCCCGTCCTGGGCTCCTGGAGGCCGGGCGGCTGTACGCGGGCAACCTGGCCGCCGACGACCCCCGGGTGAGCCCGCTGCACGGATCGTTCGCGGGACTGGCCCCGCTGACGGTGTTCACGGGCACCCGGGACCTCCTGACGACCGACAGCCGCGAACTGCTGCGGCGGGCCCGGGCGGACGGCGCCGAGGTGGAGTTCCATGAGGAGCCGGGGCTGCCGCACGTGTACCCGCTGCTGCCGCTCCCGGAGGGCCGGGCGGCGCGCGACCGGATCGTGGAGCTGATCCGCGCGACGGCGTCGGAGACCTGACCCCCGGGCCGGCCCCCGGGCGGGGTCAGGCCACGCAGTTCATGAGGGAGCCGACGGGGGCGGAGCGGTAGCGGGACCAGTAGGTCTCGTCGCGGGTCGCGCACGCCGGGGGCGTCCTCGTCGGCTGCCAGGAGACGGTCGCGAAGCCGGCGTCGGCGGCGGCCTCGGCGAAGTCGGCGTGCGCCCACTCCCGGCATTCGAAGGGCACCGGCGGATCGGTCTCCAGCCGGGCCCGGAGCAGCGGCGCGTCCCCGCCCGGAGCCCGCTCGACGACGCTGATCCCGTACGGCGACCAGTCCGCGTACGGGAAGGCGCCCGGGTTCGGCACGATGGCCAGGAGCCGCCCGCCGGGACGCAGGGCCGCCCGGACGGCCCGGAACAGGGCGTGCAGGGCCGTCCTGTCGTGGGCCTGGTTGAACAGGTAGACGGCGGTGGCCAGGTCGAACGGCCCCAGCTCCGCCATCCCGGCCGCCAGCTCCGACGTCCCGGCCGCGTCGTCGAGGAGGACGTACTCGACGGGGGCCCCGTTCTCCCGGGCCCGCCGGATCCGTTCGGGGCAGCTGTCGACGCCGACGGTGCGGCGGGCACCCCCGCTCGCCAGCATCCGGGTGGTCCCTCCGTGTCCGCAGGCCAGGTCGATCGTGTCCAGACCGCGCACCCCGCCGAGGGCGTCGAGCGCGGTGCGCAGGGTGAAGGCGTCGGCCAGCGAGAAGGCCACCGGGGGCGTTGACGTGTCGTACTGCTGTCGCATGCCCGCAAGCCTGCCCGGGCTGCGGTGCCGCAGATCGCTCCCCGGGCCGGACCTCCCCCGGACGGGGGAGGCGTTCGGGTCAGTCGGCGCGGCGCACGGGGCGTACGGGGCGTGTAGGGCTCACGCGACCTGTGGACCCGGGGCCTTCGGAGCGCGCGGGGTCCGCGGAGCGTACGGGGCTCAGCGCGATCAGGACCGGCCGCGGCGACGCGGAGGCGGTGGGGCAGGTGGTGCAGGAGCGCGAGGCGAAGGAGCAGCCCGAGCAGTCCGGGGCGCCGATCTCCTCGCGCCGCAGCCGGCCCTTGCGGACCCAGTACGCGGCCAGGTCGGCCGCCTCGCTCCTGCCGATGCCGAGCCGGTCGGCGACCTGCGCGAGCCCCTCTCCGGGGGCGGCCTCCTCGAAGGCCCGCAGCAGCCTGCGCAGCATGCCGGGCCCCCCGGCCGCACGGGGCGCGGGGTCCGCGGGCAGCCCACCGGCCGGGTCGGGCCCACCGGCCGGGTCGGCTGCGCCCGAACCTCCGCCGGGCCCGCGGCCGGTCCCACCGGCCCCGCTCACCACACCAGCCTCGCGATCTGGAAGACCCCGACGGCCAGCAGCCAGGCCGCGGCCAGCTGGATTCCGAAGCCGATGACGGTCAGCCGCGTGCCGATCTCGGCCCGTTGTGCGGCCAGGGTGGCCATGCAGGGGGTGTAGGCGAGGATGAAGACCAGGAAGGCGAGCGCGGCCGCCCGCCCGTGGCCGCCGGAGGATTCGTCGAAGGTGGCGTGCAGGCTCGCGGTGAGTTTCGGGTCGCCCTCCTCCTCGGCCGAGTAGGTCTGGGCGAGGGTGGAGATCACGCCCTCCTTGGCGATCAGCCCGGTGCCGAGCGCGGCCGTGGCGTGCCAGTCGCCGAATCCGGCCGGGGCCACGACGGGCGCGGCCGCGCGGGTGACGGTGCCGAACACGCTCTGTTCCACGTCCACCTTGCCGAAGCCGCCGAGTCCCGTGCCGGAGGGGATCGCCATGAGCAGCCAGACGGCGGCCGCGGTGGCCACGATGATCCCGCCCGCGGTGCGCAGGAAGGCGGTGAGCCGCAGGCGGACCTGGGCGCCGGTGACGCGCAGGGTGGGCAGCCGGTACGGGGGCAGTTCCAGGACGAGGGGTTCCTCCTTCATGTCCCTGAAGAGGAGGGGCCGCAGGATCAGGCCCATGCCGACCACCAGCAGCACGGAGGCGACGTAGAGGAAGAACACGACGGTGCCGGAGTTCGATCCGAAGAAGACCCCCGCGATCATCACGTAGACGGCGAGCCGGGCCGTGCAGCTCATGTAGGGGATGAGCAGGCCGACCAGGAGTCGGTGCGAACGCCGGTTCAGGATGCGGGTGCCGGCCAGCGCGGGCACGTTGCAGCCGAAGCCGACGACGAGGGGGAGGAAGGCGCGGCCGGGCAGGCGCAGGGTACGCATCAGGCGGTCGGCGACGAAGGCGGCGCGGGCGAAGTAGCCGGAGTCCTCCAGCAGCGCCAGCAGCAGGAACATGATGATCATCAGGGGTACGAACGTAAGCAGCTGGCCGACCCCGTTGATCAGGCCGTCCACCAGCAGGCCGGTCAGCCAGCCCGGCGCGCGAACGGCCTCCAGGAGCCGCTCGGCCCCGCCGCTGACGGGGCCGGAGACGAAGTCGCCGAGGCCGTCCTGAAGGGGTTTCGCCAGGACCGTGGTGGCCTGGAAGACGCCCCACATGACGGCGAGGAAGAACGGGATCCCGAAGGTCCGGGACAGCAGCAGCCGGTCCACCCGGTCGGTGAGGGTGGGGCGGGACTGCGCGGGGCGGGGCGCGGCGCGCTCGATGACGGCGTGCGCCCAGGCGTAGCGGGCCTCGGCCACGAGGAGTTCGGCGTCGGTGTCCACCTCCTGCGCGGCCGCGGCGAGACGGTCCGCGGCCGCCCGCGACCGCTCGGCCAGCGCGGCCGGGACCCCGGGCGGCTCCTCCCCGCAGAGCAGGCTGACGGCCAGCCACCTCGCCGGCTGCGCAGTCCGCGCGGCCGTCTCGCGGGCGGGGTCGGCCAGCGCGGCCAGCTCGGCGGCCACCGGCGAACCGTCCGCCCAGGCGGACCGCGAGGGTGAGGGCGAAGCGGGCGTGTCCAGCACCTCGGCCACCGCGTCGGCGAGCCGGTCCAGCCCGGTTCCGCTGCGCCCCTCCACCGCCACGACGGGCAGCGCCAGTTCGCGGGCCAGCGCGCCGGGGTCGGGGGCCGTGCCGCGCCGGGCGGCGACATCGGTCATGGTGAGCGCGACCACGACGGGGATGTCGGTGTCGAGGATCTGCGAGAGCAGGTACAGGTTGCGGGCCGGGTTGGCCGCGTCGAGGGCGAAGACCACCGCGTCGGGCCGTTCGCCGGGCGGCGCGGTCAGGACGTCGCGCACCAGCGCCTCGTCCGGGGAGTCGGGCAGCAGGCTGTAGGAGCCGGGCAGGTCGGCGACGCGCAGCCGGCGGCCGCCGGGGGTGCGCCAGTCGCCCTGGGCCACGGAGACCGTCTTGCCCGGCCAGTTGCCGACGTGCTGGTGGGCGCCGGTGAGGGCGTTGAAGAGGGTCGACTTGCCGACATTGGGGTTGCCGACCAGGGCCACGACCGGCGCGCCGGCCCCGCGGTCCAGGGTGGCCGTCCGGGCGCCCTCGGTGCCGTGACAGCTCATCGGCCGCACCTCAGCCGGCCGGCGGTACGGGAGTCCAACGCGACCCGGGTGTCTCCGAGCCCGACGAGCAGGCCCCCGGTGGCACCCCGGGCGATCACGGTGACGTCGGCGCCCGGCACGAAGCCGAACTCCAGGAGCCGGCGCCGGCTTCCGCCGGCCTGACCGGGGTCGATCCCCGTGATGCGTACGGTCGTCCCGGGACGGCTGTCGTTGAGCGACGGCACCGGACCTCCTTCTTCGGTTCTACTTAGGCAAACCTAAGCAGTCCCGGGTGCTCCGGTAAGGCGCGCAAAGTCCCTGATCAGCAGGGACTTTCAGCCCACCGGTCCCGGCCCGGCCTCGGCCGTTCGGCGGAGACGGGCGGCGGAGACGGGCGGGAGACGGGCGCCGGATTCAGGGCCCGGCTACCCCCCGGCCGGCATCAGCGCACGGGCTCGGTCGCGCAGCCAGGCGTGCGCCGGGTCGGCGTCGTGGCGCGGGTGCCAGGCCATGCCGAAGGGCAGCGGCGGCAGGTCGAGCGGGATCTCGAAGGTCTCCAGCCCCAGCGCGGCGGCGAGCGGCGCGGCCTGGCTGGTGATCAGGCCGATGAGGTCGCTCTCGCGGAGCACGAAGAGGGAGGCGGGGAAGGTGCCGACGCTGCCCACCACCCGCCGGGTGAGGCCCAGTTCGGCGAGGGCTCCGTCCACCGGGCCTTCCAGACGGCCGCGCCGGGAGGCGATCAGGTGCTCTCCCCCGGCGAACCGCCGGGCGGTGATCCGCCCCCGCAGCAGCGGGTGTCCGCCGCGCACGACGCCCAGCATGCGCGCGTCGGCGAAGTGCTCGGTGCGCACCTCCGGGGAACGCGTGTCGATCACGCCGAGTTCCAGGTCGGCGACGCCCTCGCGCAGCGCGGGCACGTCCGTGTGGCTCTCCGCGAGGAACCGCAGCCGGACCCCCGGCGCCTCCCGGGCGACCTGGGCGAACAGCCGGGCGCCGAAGACGGCGGTGAAGAACTCGTTGGCCAGCACCGTGAAGGTGCGGGTCAGGCTCGCCAGGTCCACCCGGCCGCCGGCCAGGAAGAGCGCGTGGGCCCGCTCCACGACCGCCCTGACCTCGACCTGGATCGCGAGGGCGTGCGGGGTGGGGACCATGGTGCGCCCGGCGCGGACCAGCACGGGGTCGCCGAGCGCCTTGCGGATCCGGCCGAGGGTGCGGCTCATCGCGGGCTCGGACAGGTGCAGGCGGGCGGCGGCCCGGGACACGCTCGACTCCTCCAGGAGGACGTCCAGGGCGACGAGCAGGTTCAGGTCGAGGCCGGAGGCCGCTCCGGATTGCGTCATGTGCATGGATCCCTTGCATAACTTGCACTGGAAAGCAGGTCATCCCGACCCTACGGTGAGGACGGGGCCCGGGACGCCGGCCCCGCCCCCACTCCCACCTCAAACCCACCGACTCCGAGGAGGAGCCGTGCTCCGCCATGCCCTCAAGAAGCGGGAACCCGCCGCCGCACCTGCCGGCGCACCCGTACCCGCACCCGCGCTCACCCGCGCCGCCCTGCTGGTGCTGTGTGCCTGCGTCCTGGTCGCCCAGGGCATGGTCGCCGCCGTCAACCTGCTGATCCCGCAGCTCGCCGCCTCCACCCTGCACCCCACCCCCGAGCAGCTGCTGTGGACGGTCGACGCGTACGTCATCGTCTTCGCGGCGCTGCTGATCCCGGCGGGTGCCCTCGGCGACCGGTACGGCCGCAAGGGCGCCCTGCTCGCCGGGCTGCTGCTGTTCGCCGCGGGCGGCGCGGTCAGCGCGCTCTGCGCCGGCCCGGCCCTGCTCATCGCGGGGCGCGGCCTGTGCGGGGCGGGCGCGGCCCTGATCATGCCCGCCACGATGTCGGTCCTGATCCACCTGTCCCCGCCCGAGCGACGCGGGCAGGCGTTGGCCACCTGGACCCTGGCCGCCGGCCTCGGGGGCCTGGCGGGCAACGTGGGCGGCGGCCTCGCCGGGCAGTTCCTGACCTGGCGGGCCCTGTTCTGGGCCGTGGTCCCGCTCGGGATCCTGCTCGCGCTCGCCGTCGCCCGCACGGTGCCCCGTACGCCCGCACGCCGTGAAGCCTCCGTGGATCCGGCCGGGGCGGCCCTGCTCGCGGGAGCGCTCCTCGCGGTGGTCTACGCGATCATCGAGGGGCCCTCGTACGGCTGGGGATCGGTGCGGGTGCTGTCCTCCTTCGGCGCGGGCGCGGCCCTGCTGGCCGCCTTCACCGGCTACGGGCTGCGCGCCGCCCGCCCGCTGCTGGATCCGCGGATCTTCGCCTCGCGCAGGCTGCGGGCCGGTGCGCTCGGCATCGGCGCGGCCTTCTTCGGGCTGTTCTCGCTGTTCTTCGTCAACGCCCAGTACCTCCAGTACGCGAAGGGCTTCTCCCCGGCCCAGACGGGCTTCGCGATCGTCCCGCTCACCGTGGGCATGGCCCTGGTGCCCAAGTACGGCGCCCGGCTCCAGGAGCGGACCGGACCCCGGCTGCCCGTCGGGGCCGGGCTCGGCCTGATCGGCGGCGGACTGCTGCTGGTGTCCACAGCCGACGCGGGCACCCCGTACGCCCTCTACGCGCTCTACCTGCTCGTCCTGTCGGTCGGCACCGGGCTGTGCGCCCCCGCGCTGACCCTGACGGTGGTCGCCGAGCTGCCCGCGCACCAGGCCGGGCTGGGTTCCGGGGTGAACACCGCGGCCCGCGAGATCGGCGCGGCGCTCGGGGTCGCGGTGGTCGGCACGGTGCTCGCCTCCCGGTTCCACGGGGTGCCGCAGGGCCCCGCGCAGGTCGCGGCCTTCACGGACGCCATGGGGGCGGCCCTGCGCACGGTGGCCGTGGTGCTGCTGGTGGCGGGGGCCGCGGTGGTGGCGGGCTACCGGGACCGCGCGCCGGCCGGGACCCGTTCGCGGGCCTGACCTTCGAGGGCGCGGTGGTTGCTGCGCACCCGGTTCCCGTCGCACGGTGCGCGCGGACCGTGCGCGACGGCCGTCCGCGGGGCCGTGTGCGGGGGCCGGGTCCCGAGCGCATCCTGAAGGGGTGACGGCGAGAGGGGACATCGGCGGCCCCGCCGACGGCACCGCGGCCCGGGTGCTCGCGCGGGCCGCCCTGGACGCCGTGGTGGCCGCCGACGGGTACGCGGGCGGGGTCTACCTGCGCTCCGGCACCGAGGGACTGCTGCGGATGGCCGTCCTGACCGGGATTCCGGGGCCGCTGTTCCGGCCCTGGTGGCGGATGCACGTGAACCGCCCCTACCCGGTCGCGGAGGCGTACCGCTCGGGGCAGTCCGTGCACCTGCCCGACGCGGAATCGGCGATGCGGCGCTTCCCCCAGCTGATGGCCGGGCTGCCGTTCCCCTTCGGCTCGCTGTACGAGCCGGTGGCCCGCGGGCCGGAGCGCTACGGGGTCCTCGTGGTGCTGCGCCCCGCGACGCCCGGGGTCCCGGTCCCGGCGGGCGACCGGGCGCGGCTGCGCGCGGTGGCGGACCGGCTGGCCCGGCAGCTGGCGGAGCTCACCGCGGGCGGGACGCCGGTGGCCTGGGAGGGCGACCCGGTGTGCGTACCCGGGCCCGCCGACTCCGCGGGCCCGGGCGCACGCGGATCGGACTCCGGCTCCGATGGCGACGGCGGCCGCGACGCAGCCCGTACGGTCGTGGACCGGCTGGAGCAGGCCGTCCTGTCCGTGGACCGGCAGGGCACGATCGGGTTCGTGAACTCCGCCGCCCGCACCGGCGCCGGGACCCTGCTCGGGGCCGAGGGCGGACCGGAGCTGACCGGGCGGATGCTGTGGGAGGCCCTGCCCTGGCTCGGGCACCCGGCGTACGACGACCACTTCCGGGCCGTGTACCTGGCCCCCGAGCCCGTGTACTTCCAGGCCCGGCACGGGCAACAGGAGCCCGGGGAATGGCTGTCGGTGGGCCTGCACCCCGGAAGCGACGGGATCACCGTCACCATCGGACCGGCCGAACCGCCCGCGTACGCCCCCGAATCGGTGATCCGGCCCGGCGGCGGGCTCGGCTCCCCCGGCCTCGGTTCGCCCGGCCTCGGTTCGCCCGGCCTCGGTTCGCCCGCCGACCGGGCCTCGTCCCTGTACCGGCCGGTGGCCCTCGCGATCGCGCTGACCGAGGCGGTGACGGCCCGCCAGGTGTCGGCGGTGGTGACCGAGGAGCTCCTCCCGGCCTTCGGCGGCCGCCAGTTGGCGATCTACCTGCTCGGCGAGGGGCATCTGCACCTGGCGTGGGAGACCGGCTTCCCGAAGGGGTTCCTCGACCGGTTCGACGGGGTCTCGCTGGACACCCGGCTGCCGGGGGTGGAGACCCTCACCTCGGGCCGGCCGCTGTTCTTCGAGTCGATGGAGCGACTGGCCGACGCCTATCCGGGGATCCCGCTGGACGCCCACCTCGGCGCCCGTGCCTTCCTTCCGCTGATCGCCTCCGGCCGGCCGGTCGGCTCGTGCATCCTCGGGTTCGACGCCCCGCGCGGGTTCAGCCCGGAGGAGCGTACGGTGCTCACGGCGCTCGCCGGGCTCATCGCGCAGGCCCTGGAACGGGCGCGGCGCTACGACAGCGAGGCGGAGCTGGCCCGCGGGCTCCAGGCGGCGCTGCTGCCGCACCGGCTGCCGGTGCACGAGAACGTGGTCACCGTGGGCCGCTACCTGCCCGGCACCGCGGGCATGGACGTGGGCGGCGACTGGTACGACGTGATCGAGGCGGACGGCGGACGCCTCGCTCTGGTCATCGGCGACGTCCAGGGCCACGGGGTGGCGGCCGCGGCCACCATGGGTCAACTGCGCAGCGCCGTACGGGCGTTCACTCTGGCGGGCAGTACCCCGGAGCAGGTGATGCGGGGCACGAACCGGCTGCTCATCGGCCTCGACCCGGGGCAGTTCGCCAGTTCCTGCTACGTACTGCTCGACCCGGCGACGGGCCTCGCCCACGCCGTCCGGGCCGGTCACCCGCAGCCGCTGCTGCGGCATCCGGACGGCCGGACCGAGGTGTTGGACCTGCCGGGCGGGGTGGTGCTCGGCGTCGACGCCGAAGCCGACTATCCGCTCACCGAGCTCCGGATCGAATCGGGGGCGGTGCTCGCCCTGTACACGGACGGGCTGGTGGAGACCCCGGGAACCGACATCGACATCGGGGTGGACCGGCTGCGGGCCGCACTGGCCGCGGCCGGCCCGGGCCCGCTGACGGAGACCGCTGACCTGCTGGTCGGCGAGGCCGGGAACTCCACCGACCGGCCGGACGACATCGCCCTGCTGCTGGCGGCCAGGACCGGGCGCGCAGCCCCGTAGGACCGCGCGCCCGTGGAACTCAGCAGCCCTTGCCGGACTTTCCGGCGGTGGCGCGGGCGTACGCGTCGCCCGCGATCAGGGCGTCCGCGACCATGTCCGGGGTCACCGGGAACGGCATGTTGTGCGTGGTCTCGCCCTCCGCGGTGGCCGCGCGCCCGATGGCGAGGAGCTCCTCGCGGCCCGGGTCGCCGAGGCCGATCTCGGCGAGGGTGGTGGGCAGGCCCACGGCGCGGCTGAAGCGCAGGTAGGTGTCCAGCTCGTCGGTCGGGGCGCCCTCCAGGATCAGCTGGGCGAGCGTGCCGATGTTGACCTTCTCGCCGTGCATCATGCCGTGGACCTTGTGCGAGACGGTCAGGCCGTTGTGGATGCCGTGCGCGGCGGCGAGGCCGCAGGACTCGAAACCGAGGCCGGAGAGCAGGGTGTTGGCCTCCGTGACCTTCTCCAGCGCCGGGGTCACCACGTGCGCCTCGGCGGCCAGGCGGGCCTGGGGGCCGTACTCCATCAGGGTCTCCCAGCACAGCCGGGCCAGGCTCAGGGAGGCCTCGGTGGCGAGGCCGCCGGCCATGGCGACGCGGTTCGCGGCGACGCAGACTCGGGCCTCGTACCAGGTGGCGAGCGCGTCGCCCATGCCGGAGACGATGAAGCGGCTGGGGGCGTTGGCCACCAGCGCGGTGTCGACGAGGACGAGGTTGGGGTTGCGCCGGAAGAAGGAGTAGCGCTCGAAGGCGCCCTCCTCGGTGTAGATCACGGCGAGCGCGCTGGTCGGCGCGTCGGTGGAGGCGACGGTGGGGGCCGATACGACGGCGATGTCGCCCAGCGCGTGGCCGACGGCCTTCGCGGTGTCGATCGAGGTGCCGCCGCCGATGCCGATGATGACGTCCGCACCGGCCGCCTTGGCGGCCGCGGCGACCCGGTCGATCTCCTTCTGGGTGCAGAGCCCGCCGAAGACCTCCTTGGTCAGCTTGACCCCGGCGGCGGTGAGGGAGGCGGTGACGGCCGCGTCGACGAAGCCCCAGACGCCCTTGTCGGCCAGTACGACGGCGTTCGTCCCGAGGTGCGCGGTGTGCTCGCCCAGGTCGTTCATCGCTCCGGCGCCCTGCACGTAATTGGGCGGGCTGATCATCATGCGGGTACCGACGGTCTTCACGTGAATCCTCCTCATTGCGAATTCATTTCGGCTTGCTTATTCATCCCTATCACGGATTACGGCGGCGGCGGAGATATGCACGGTCCCCTTGCGGACAGGCCTTTCCGCGGCCGGATCCGGGACCAAGGACCCGGCTCGTTCCGAAGGTCCGCCCGAGTAAAGTTCGAGCCAAGTGGCCGGGAAGCGGTGGCTGGTCGGCGACGGTGCCGAGTGAATACCGTCCCGCAATTCCAATTTCGCTCCGGGTCGGTGTTCGCGTTCCACGTTCGCGTTCCACGTTCCATGTTCGACGTGTCACGTTTCAGGAAAGAGGCCCCCGTGAAGAAGCTCATCAATTCCCCCGAGAGCGTCGTCGCCGACGCACTGCGCGGAATGGCCGCCGCTCACCCGGGGCTCCGCGTCGAGGCGGAGAAGGGCATCGTCACGCGGGCGGCCGGGGCCGCCGGGTCGGTGGTGGGGAATCCGGCCGGCAAGGTCGCGGTGCTGTCGGGCGGAGGCAGCGGGCACGAGCCGCTGCACGCCGGTTTCGTCGGGCGCGGCATGCTGGCGGCCGCCGTGGCCGGCCCGGTGTTCACTTCCCCGGTGCCGGACACCATCGCGAGCGCCACCTGCGCGGTCGACGCGGGCGCGGGCGTCCTGCACATCGTGAAGAACTACACGGGCGACATCCTCAACTTCACGATGGCGGCCGAGGACTGCGAGGACGAGGGCGTCAAGGTCGAGCAGGTCGTCGTGGACGACGACGTGGCCGTCGCCCGGACCGCGAACGGACCCGGCCGCCGCGGCACCGGCGCCACCCTGTTCGTGGAGAAGATCGCGGGTGCGCTCGCCGAGGAGGGCGCCCCGCTCTCCGAGGTCGCCGCGGTCGCCCGCAAGGTCAACGAGAACTCGCGCAGCTACGGCGTCGCCCTGACCTCCTGCACCACCCCCTCCAAGGGCAGCCCCAACTTCACGCTCGGCGAGGACGAGATCGAGCTGGGCATCGGCATCCACGGCGAGCCCGGCCGCGAGCGCCGGAAGCTGATGACCGCCGCCGAGACCGCCGGGGCGATGCTCGACGCCATCCTCGACGACCTCCCCGAGGCTGCCGGCGCCCCCGTCATCCTGCTCGTCAACGGCCTGGGCGGGACCCCGCCCGTCGAGCTGTACATCATGCGCGCCGAGGTCCAGAAGGTGCTCGACGAACGCGGGATCACCGTGGCCCGCTCCCTGGTCGGCAACTACGTCACCAGCCTGGACATGGCCGGCTGCACCCTCACCCTGTGCCGCGCCGACGAGGAACTGCTGCGCCTGTGGGACGCGCCGGTGGACACCCCGTCCCTGCGCTGGGGCTGCTGACCCGCGTCCCGACCGCCCCCTCAACGACACCCCCATCCAGGAGCCATCCCCATGACCGCCGCACCGACCACCCCGTCCGCGACGACCCCCGCCACGGCCCCCGCGCTGGACACCGCCTACTTCCGCCGCTGGATCGCCGAGACCAACCGGCTCGTACGACGGGACAGCGCGCGCCTGACCGAGCTGGACGCGGTCATCGGCGACGGGGACCACGGGGCCAATCTGGTACGGGGCTTCGGCGCCGTCGGAGCGGCCGTGGCCGAGCAGCGGCCGGCCACTCCCGGGGCCCTGCTGACCCTGGCCGGCACCACCTTGACGAACACGGTGGGCGGAGCCTCCGGGCCGCTGTTCGGCACCGCCCTGCGCCGCACGGGCAAGGTGCTCGGCGACACCGGTGCTCCGAGCGTCCTGGAGCTGGGCGCCGCGCTCGGCGCCGGGCTGCGGTCGGTGCAGAAGCTGGGCGGCGCCGAGATCGGCGACGCCACGCTGGTGGACGCCCTGGCCCCGGCCGTGGCGGCCCTGTCCGAAGCCGCCGAGGCGGACCGGCCGCTGCGCGAAGCCCTGGACGAAGCCGTCTCCGCGGCCCGCGCGGGCGCCGACGCCACCGAGGGGCTCGAAGCCCGCAAGGGCCGGGCCAGTTACCTCGGCGAGCGCAGCATCGGCCACCAGGACGCCGGGGCCAACTCCGTGGCCCTGCTGATGGAGGCCCTGCGCGAAGCGGTGGACGCGCCGGAGGTGTCGCTCGCGCCCGAGGAGCCGGCCGCTGCGGAGCCGGCAGTCGCGGAACCGGCCGTGGCCGAGTCGGCCGCCGCCCCGGCCGCGGCCGCCCAGCCCGCCGCGAAGACCCGTACCGGCCGGGTCGGCGTGGTCCTGGTCTCGCACAGCAAGGCGGTCGCGGAGTCCGTGGCCGCGCTGTCGGGCGCGCTGCTCGGCTCGGTGGACCCGGCGCCGCTCGCGGTGGCGGGCGGCACCCCGGACGGCGGGATCGGCACCAGCGCGGAGCTGATCACGGCGGCCGCGCGGACGGTGGACGAGGGCGTGGGCGTGGCCCTGCTGTGCGACATGGGCAGCGCGGTGCTGACCGTGAAGTCCCTGCTCGGCGAGGTGCCTTCGCAGCTGCCGGAAGGCACCCGGATCGTGGACGCGCCGTTCCTGGAGGGCGCCGTGGCCATCACGCTGACCTCGGCGATCGGCGGCGACATCGATGCGGTACTGGCCGCCGCCGAGGACGCGCGGGGCTACCGCAAGCGCTGACCGCCGGGATGGCCGCTGGAGGGTGCCGGCCGGCCGGGTCCGGTCGGCACCCTCCGGCGGTCGGGATGTCGGCGGGGCTTGGTAGAACTGTTGTCGGAGGACGGAGGACACCCTTCCGACCCATCGCCACCATCAGGAGCAGCGCACATGACCATCGGTGAGCACCTGCGTGAACTGGGCGGCCTGCCGGCCTTCGACTTCCCGGGGCCGAAGGACACCCGTGCGCTGCCCGAGGCGGGGTCCGTGGCCTGGCGGCTCTCGGCGGACGTGTACGACGCCGAGGAGGAATGGCCCGAGGTCTTCGCCCGGTTCGCCGACTCCGTGGACACCCGGGCCGTCCGGTCGCTGATCGTGGGCGGCTGGTCGGAGGCGTACGACACCTCCAACGAGGCCCTGATAGCGGCGCTGGCCGAGGCCGCGGACCGGTTCCCCGCGCTGGGGGCGCTGTTCATCGGCGACGTCACCTTCGAGGAGTGCGAGATCTCCTGGATCCATCAGTCGGACGTGGGCCCGCTGCTGCGGGCCTATCCCGCGCTCGAGGAGTTCGGGGTGCGCGGCGGCGACGGCCTGCTCTTCCCGCCCGTACGGCACGAGGCGCTGCGCGTGCTGCGCATCGAGACGGGCGGGCTCCCGCGGGAGGTGGTGCGCGGGGTCGCCGCGAGCGAACTGCCCGCGCTCACCGAGCTCGACCTGTGGCTGGGCACGCCCGATTACGGCGGGGACGCGGAAATCACCGACCTGGAGCCGTTCCTGACCGGTCGCCGGCTGCCCGCGCTGCGCCGGCTCGCGCTGCGCAACAGCGAGATCCAGAACGAGATCGCGCAGGCCCTGGCCACGGCTCCGGTCGTCGAGCGGCTGGAGGTCCTGGACCTGTCCATGGGCGTCCTGGACGACGTGGGCGTCGAAGCCCTGCTGGCCGGCGGGCCGCTCACCCACCTCACCAGGCTCGACCTGCACCACCACTACGTCAGCGAGCCGCTCCGGGAGCGGATATGCGCGGCGCTGGCGCCGCACGGGGTGGAAGTGGACCTCGGCGACCACCAGGTCGCGGACGAGAACGACGTCGACGAGGACGGGACCGCGTACCGCTACATCGCGGTGGCGGAGTGACGCGTACGGCACCCGCCGTAGCCTCCGCGTCCGCCATGGCCGCAGCGGCCGCCGTAGCCTCCGCGTCCGCCGTCGAGTTCGCCGTGGTGGGCAATCCGGGCAACCGCCGGGTCGCCCTCTTCCAGGACGCCGTGCGCGCCGCCAGTCTGCCCGAAGCCCGGGTGGTGCCGTGGCTGGACGTGCTGCACGGCCGGGCCGTCTTCCGGGCGGGCGAGAGCGTACGGATCGACTCGCCCGGCGAGGATCCGCAGGTGGAGCGGCTGCTGCGCGGGGTCACCGACACCACGCGGGTCGAGGGAACCGGCCTCTGGTACCGCCGGTTCACCGGAGCCGTGCACGCGGTGGCGGACGGGGTGCGGGCGGCCGGCGGGAGGCTGCTGGGCGATCCGGCGGAGCTGGCGGCGCTGTTCGACAAGCGGCTCTGCCACGGAATGCTGGAGTCGGCCGGCATCCCGGTACCGGCCTCGCCGACCTCGGGCCCGGCCGCCGTCGCCGCCCCCGTGGGCGGCTGGGAGGAGGTACGGGCGGTGCTCGCGCGCCCCGGCCACCGCCGGGCGTTCGTGAAGCTCGCGCACGGCTCCTCGGCCTCCGGGGTGCTCGCCCTGGAGACGGGCGCGGGCGGCCGGATCCGCGCCACCACCTCCGTGGAGCGGGCCCCGTCCGGAGCGCTGCACAACTCGCTGCGGCTGCGCCGGTACGAGGACGAGCGGGTGATCGGCGCGATCGTCGACTCCCTCGCCCCCGACGGCCTGCACATCGAGCGCTGGCTGCCCAAGGCCTCCCAGCAGGGCCGCTCCGCCGATCTGCGGATCGTCGTCATCGGCGGCCGGGCCACGCACGCCGTGGTCCGCACCGCCGCCGGACCGCTGACCAATCTGCACCTGGGCGGTGCGCGCGGCGATCTGGCGGCCGCCGTGGCCGCCGTGAAGGCGGCGGGCGGCAGCTGGGAGGCGGACGCCCTCGCCGTCTGCGAGCGGGCCGCGGCCGCCTTTCCGCGCACCCCGTGCGTGGGAGTGGACCTGCTGCCGGGCACCGGCTGGCGGGGGTTCGCGGTGGGCGAGGTCAACGCCTTCGGGGATCTGCTGCCCCGGCTGACCGGACTGCCCGGCTCGCCCGCCGAGGGGCTCGACACCTATGCGGCCCAAGTGGCCGCCGTACGACGGGAACCACAGGAACACCATGCACTCGCCCCCGCCCACGACTGACCCCGCCGCCGGCCCCGGAGCCGCCTGCGCCCCCGACATGAACGAGGTCGTCGGCCGCGACGACCTGCTGCTGGTCACCCTCGACACCCTGCGCCACGACGTGGCCGAGCGGCTCGCCGCCGAGGGCCGGATCCCGCATCTGGCGGCGCACCTGCCCGGCGGGGTGTGGGAGCGGCGGCACGCGCCGGGGAGCTTCACCTACGCCTCCCACCAGGCGATGTTCGCGGGCTTCCTGCCCACTCCCGACGGGCCGGGCCCGCACGAGCGGCTGTTCGCCGCCCGGTTCGAGGGCAGCGAGACCACCGCCGGGCGCACCTGGGTGTTCGACACCCCGGACCTGGTGGCGGGGCTGGCCGGGGCGGGATACCGGACCGTGTGCGTGGGCGGGGTCGGCTTCTTCAACAAGCGGGCCGCGCTGGGATCCGTACTGCCGGGGATGTTCCAGGAGAGCCACTGGGAGCCGGAGTTCGGGGTGGCTTCGCCCCGCTCCTTCGAGGCGCAGGTGGCGTGCGCCGAGCGGGTCGTGGCCGGCCTCCCCCATGGCCGGCGGCTGTTCCTCTTCCTGAACGTGTCCGCGATGCACCAGCCCAACTGGTTCCACTCGCCCGCCGGTTCGGCGGCCGCCGGGGACTCGTGGGAGACCCATGCGGCCGCGCTGGAGTACGTGGACCGGCACATCGGCAGGCTCTTCGACGCGATGAGCGCGCGGCGCCGCTGCTTCGCGGTCGTCTGCTCCGACCACGGGACGACGTACGGGGACGACGGGTACACCGGGCACCGGCTCGCCCACGAGGCCGTCTGGACGGTCCCTTACGCACAGTTCTTCCTGGACCAGAAGGGGCCGACCGGCCGATGAACTCCACCACCCTCAACTCACCTACGCCCTACGAGAGTTACGTCTACGCCTACCCGCACAAGACGGCGTACCGCCCGCTCCCCGAGCGGCCCGCGCTGCGCGACCTGTGGGCGGAGCAGCCCAAGGACGCGCTCTCCCTCTACCTGCACATCCCCTTCTGCGAGGTGCGCTGCGGGTTCTGCAACCTCTTCACCCGGATCGGCGCCCCGGAAGGCCTGACCACGGCGTACCTCGACGCGCTGGAGCGGCAGGCGACGGCGGTCCGCGAGGCGCTGGGCCCCGACGAGCCGGTGCGGTTCGCGGCGGCGGCCTTCGGCGGCGGGACGCCGACCTTCCTGACGGCTTCCGAGCTGGAGCGGCTCTGCGACATCGCGGAGAAGCGCGCGGGCGCCGATCTACGGGCGGTCCCGCTGTCGGTGGAGGCCTCCCCGGCCACCGCCACGGCGGACCGGCTCGCCGTCCTCGCCGACCGGGGCACGACCCGGCTGAGCCTGGGCATACAGAGCTTCGTGGCCGAAGAGGCCCGTACCGCGGTGCGGCCGCAGAAGCGCGCGGACGTGGAGGCGGCGCTGTCGCGGATCCGGGACGCGGCGATCCCGGTCCTGAACATCGACCTGATCTACGGCATCGACGGCCAGACCGAGGAGAGCTGGCGGTACTCGCTGGACGCCGCCCTCGCGTGGCGGCCGGAGGAGCTGTACCTGTACCCGCTGTACGTGCGGCCGCTGACGGGCCTGGGCCGTCGGCCGAACGACTCCCCGGCCGCCTGGGACGAGCAGCGGCTGCGGCTCTACCGGGCGGGCCGGGACCGTCTGCTGGCCGCCGGGTACGAGCAGGTGTCGATGCGGATGTTCCGCCGCGCGGACGCGCCGGCGCAGAGCGCCGAGGGCCCCGCGGACCACGCCTGCCAGACGGACGGCATGGTCGGGCTGGGCTGCGGGGCGCGCTCGTACACGGCCGACCTGCACTACTCCTTCGACTACGCGGTGGACATGCGGCAGATCCGTACGATCGTCGACGACTACGTGGGCCGCCCGGAGGCGGACTTCGCCCGGGCCGACTACGGCCGGTGGATCGACGCGGAGGAGGCCCGGCGGCGACACCTGCTGCAGTCCCTGCTCCAGGCGCGGGGCATGCCGGTGGCCGAGTACCGGGGGCGGTTCGGGAGCAGCCCGTGGGAGGACTTCCCGGCGGAGCTGGCCGCCTTCGCGGAGCGGGGGTGGCTGGTGGACGACGCCGCGCTGCTCCGACTGACTCCGGAGGGGCTGGCGCACTCGGACGCGGCGGGCCCGGCGCTGTTCTCGGCGGACGTACGGGCCGTGATGGCCGCGTACGAGCGCAAGTGACGGCCGTGGAAGTGCCCGGAACGGACCCGGGGGCGCCGGGGACCGCCCTCTATGCGCCCGGGGCGGCCGTGGAGGCGCCCGGCATGGACCTGACGGTCCTCTACCGGGGTCCGCTCGCCTCCTGCGACTACGACTGCCCCTACTGCCCCTTCGCCAAGCGGCGCGACAGCCGGGACACGCTGACGGCCGACCGTGCGGCGCTGGAGCGGTTCACCGCCTGGGCGGCGGGAAACACCGCCGACCGGCTGTCCGTCCTGTTCACCCCGTGGGGCGAGGGCCTGGTCCGCTCCTGGTACCGGCGCGCGCTGGTGGAGCTGTCGCACCTGCCGCACGTCCGCCGCGTCGCGATCCAGACCAACCTGAGCGGGCGCACCGCCTGGACCGCCGGGGCCGACCTGGACACGCTCGCGCTGTGGTGCACGTACCACCCGGGGCAGACCCCGTACGAGCGCTTCCTCGGCAAGTGCCGGGACCTGGCGGCCGCCGGGGTGCGCTTCAGCGTGGGGGTGGTCGGGCTGCCGGAGCACCTGGCGGAGGCCCGGCGGCTGCGGGCCGCCCTGCCGCCCGAGGTGTACCTGTGGATCAACGCCGCCGAGGGCCACGCGTACACCGACCCGGAGGCGGCCGACTGGACGGCTCTGGACCCGCTCTTCCCGTTCAGCCGCCACCCCCACCGCTCGGCGGGCCTCCCGTGCCGTACGGGCGCCTCGGTGATCTCGGTGGACGGCGCGGGCACGGTCCGCCGCTGCCACTTCGTGAAGGCGGAGCTCGGCAACCTCTACGACGGCTCGTACCGCGCCGCTCTGCGCCCCCGGCCCTGCCCGCTGGCCGTCTGCGACTGCCACATCGGCTACGTCCACCTGGAGACGCTCCCCCTCTACGACACCTTCGCGGGCGGCGTGCTCGAACGCATCCCGGCCGGGCTCCCGCTCCGCCCGTGACACGGACACGGGAACGCGGCGGGTGGGCAAAGCGGAAGAAAATTTACCCGCGGTCACGTGCGGTTATCGCACATGGTGTTCGTGCAGCGTTTACACGGCCTTAACGCCGTAAATGGCAGCCACCCCGGTCCCAGACGATGGAATCCGCAGGTGAACAGCTCTTGACCTGCGGATCTCGCGGAGCTTCCATACGGGACCGGGAGCCACCGAAACACCCTTGCTCACCACCGCCTCGGAGGCGATACCGCTCCCGCGCTCACTCACCGCATCTGCCGATCGGAACACCGCACGATGTCTGACACGATCAGCGCCCCTCAGGCCCTCGCCCCCGCCACCGGGCCCGTCCCGCAGAAGCTCAAGCGTTCCATCGGCGTCGTCGGTGGCACATTGCTCACGCTGTCGTGCGTGACGCCCGCGTCGACCCTCTTCGTCGTCGTGCCCGACCTGTTCGCCAGCCTCGGCACGTGGACCGCGCTCACCATCGCCATCGGCTCGCTGCTCTGCATCGGCGTCGCGTTCTGCTACTCGGAGCTCGGCACGCTCATCCCCAGCGCCGGCGGCGAGTACGCGATGGTCTCCACCATGTCGGGCCGGCTCGCCGGCTGGCTGGTGTTCGTCCTGTCCCTCCTGGTCGTGATGATCGTGCCGCCCGTGATAGCCATGGGCACCGCCGACTACCTCTCCCCGCTGATCGACATCCCGGCCCCGGCCGCCGGCGCCGGCGTGATGCTGCTCGCCACCCTCGCCGGTCTCCTCGACCTGCGGGCCAACGCCTGGATCACCGGCATCTTCCTGGTCCTGGAGGTCGTGGCCGCCGCACTCGTCGCCGTACTGGGCTTCGCCCACAGCGAGCGTGGCGTCGACGCCCTCGTGCACGGCTCGGCCGCGGTGGAGGGCGGCGGCATCTCCGCCGTCACCCCGCTGATGGTCGTCTCCGGACTCGCGGTCGCCCTGTTCATCACCCAGGGCTTCTCGACGGCCGTCTACCTCTCCGAGGAGCTGGAGAACCCGCGCCGCAACGTCCCGCGGACCGTGCTCGCCACCCTCGCCATCTCCTCCGCCGTCATCCTGGTCCCGGTCATCGCCATCACCATGGGCGCCCCCGACCTCCAGGCGCTGGCCTCCGGCGACATCGGCTCGATGGTGACCGCCTGGTCCAACTCGGCCGTCGGCACCTTCGTCAGCCTCTGCGTGGCCCTCGCCATCGTCAACGCCGGCATCGTCATGGTCATCCAGAACTCCCGCGTGCTGTTCGCCTCCGCCCGCGACAAGGCCTGGCCCGCCCCCGTCAACGCCGCGCTCTCGCGCCTCGGCCGCTTCGGTTCCCCGTGGGTGGCCACCCTGCTCGTCGGCGTCCCGGGTGCGCTGATGTGCTTCGTCAACCTCGACACCCTCTACGGGGTCACCGGCGTCTCGGTGACCGGCATGTACCTGCTCGTCGCGGTGGCCGCGCTGTTCAGCCGTCGCGGGGCGCACCGCGAACGCTCCGCCTGGCGGATGCCGCTGTGGCCGGCCGTGCCGATCGTGCTGATCCTGGTGTTCGCGTACATCCTGACCCAGCAGGAGACCCAGTACCTGCTGTGGACCGGCGGTATCACCGCCTTCGCGACGCTCTACTGGGCGCTGTACCTGCGGCCGCGCAAGGACACCCGCTGGCTGGTCAGCATCCCCGAGGACGACGAGGCCCCGGCCGAGAAGAACCCTGCTGCGGTCGCCGCTCCGGCTCTGTAAGGTCCACGACAACGGGACCGCGCGGTCCCACAGGGTGCGGGGCCGTGGCAGAGCGGTCCAATGCGATCGGCGGTGCGGGGGTCCCCGCACCGCCGACTAGCGGCCGGGCGGCGGACCCGCCCACCGGCCCCGCGGGTTCGAATCCCGTCGGCTCCGCACCCGGCCCGCCCCCTCCCGGGGGTCACTCCCCGATCCGGATCACCACCTTGCCGAACGGCGCGTCCTTCGCGTAGCCCCGGTAGGCCTCCCGCGCCTCCTCGAAGGGGTGCACCCGGTCGATCAGCGGGCGCAGCCCGTGCGCCGAGATCGCCGCGTTCATCGACTCGAACTGCGTGCGGCTGCCGACGAAGACCCGGCGGATCGTCGCCAGGCTCGACGCGTACGCGGCGTGCGAGATCTCGATCCCGGACCGCGTGGCACTGGCGGTGACCAGCAGGGCGATCTGCCCGTAGAGCGAACTGGCCCGGACCGACTGCTCGATGGTGTCGGGCCCGCCCGTCTCGACCACCAGGTCGGCGCCGGCGCCCCCGGTCAGCTCCCGCACTTCGGCTCCCCACTGAGGGGTGCGTGCGTAGTTCACGACCGCGTCGGCCCCCAGTGCCTTGAGCCGGTCCGCCTTCTCCTCGCCGGAAGTCGTCGAGACGACCCGGCAGCCCAGCAGCTTGGCGAACTGCACCGCGAAGAGCGCGACCGGGCCGGTGCCCAGGGTCAGTACGCTCTGCCCGGGCAGCGGCGCTCCGCCCTCCCCGCCGGTCAGCGCGTTCCAGGCGGTGACCGCCGCGCACGGCAGGGTCGCCGCCTCCTCCCACGTCAGGTGGTCCGGGACGCGCACCGCCCACTCCTCGTCGAGTACGGCGTACTCCGCGAGCATCCCGTCGAAGGTGCAGCCGGGCTGGCCGACGAGCCCGGGGTTGATCCGGCCGTCCCGCCAGTGCGGGAAGTAGGCGCAGGAGACCCGGTCCCCGACCGCGAACCGGGTCACCGCCTCCCCCACGGCCACCACCTCGCCCGCGCCGTCGCTCAGCGGGACCACCCCGGGCACGGCGGACAGCGGGTAGCGCTCGTTCAGGATCAGCAGGTCGCGCTTGTTGAGGGAGGCGGCCCGCAGGCGCACCACGATCCCGGTCGGCCCGGCCGGAGCGGGGCGCCGCGCGCCGCCGTCCTCCCGCAGCACGATCCCCTCGATCGTGCCGAACTTCTCCACGTGGTACGCACGCATCTCTGCCTCCGGGCCGGTCGTCGCCTCGCATCCGATGACGCCGATGCTCCGGCGCCGGGACACGCGCGGCAATTCCCTCCGGGGAATGGAGAGCTCCGCCGGAGCGGCGGCTAGAAAGGGCCCATGGCCACCACCACCGCTCCCTCCTCCCCCGCTTCCGCCTCCTCCGGCTCCGCGCCCGCCTCCGCGCCGTCCCCGTTCGCCCGCGAGATGCGCCGGCGCCGGTCGCTGCGGCGGATGAGCCAGCTGGAGCTGGCCACCCTGGCCGGGACCACGCAGCGCCACCTCAGCTTCATCGAGAACGGCCGCTCGGTGCCGGGGCGGGAGATGGTGGTGCGGCTGGCCGAGTCACTGGGGCTGACCCTGCGGGAGCGCAACTCCCTCCTGCTCAGCGCCGGTTACGCCCCCGTGTACGCCGAGTCGGCGCGGGACGCGGAGAGCATCGGGCCCGCCATGGACGCGCTGCGGTCCATCCTGACCGGGCACCTGCCGTATCCGGCGGTGGTGGCCGGGCCGCGCGGGGAACTCCTCCTGGCGAACGCCGCGTTCGACGTCCTCACCGAAGGTTCCGCCGCCCACCTGCTGGCGCCGCCCGTGAACGTGCTGAGGCTCGCCCTGCATCCGCAGGGCATGGGCCCGCGCGTGGTGAACCTGGCGGCGTGGGGGCGGCACGTCACGGAGAGCCTACGGGCCCGCGCGACGGCCCATCCCGATCCCGAACTCGACGCACTGATCGCCGAGTTGACCGGATACCTGCCCGCCGCCACCCCGACACCGTCCGAGCACCTGGGCTTCGCCGTGCCCCTGCGGCTGCGCTCCGCCGACGGGGAGCTGCGCCTGCTGACCACGTTGACCTCGTTCGCCACGGCCGTGGACGTGACCCTGGCCGAGCTGCACCTGGAGGCGTTCCTGCCGGCCGACGCGGCCACCGGCGAGCTGCTGCGCCGCCGCGAGGCGGCCCGGACGGGCGACGGCCCGCGGCCCCGTTGAGCCCGGCCGCGTCTCGGATGGCGGAACGGGTGTCTTGCGCACGCACCCCGTTCGTCTATGCTCCGCGCCATGGCCGTCATCCAGCGCCTCCTGTCGCGCTCCTGTTGTCACAGCTGACGTCTGCCTGCTCCCGCCCCGCACCCGAGCCCGTACCGCCTCGGGGTGCGCCCGCGACCCCCTCACCCCGTGCGCGCGCACCCGCTCCGGCGACCCCCGCCCCACGAAGGAGCCCCCTCATGAGCAGCAACCCCGCCCTCCTCGACGTCGGCCAGGCCCACACCCGCCACACCGAGTTCGCGATCGTCGACGTCCGCACCCCGGGCGAGTACGCCTCCGGCCACCTGCCCGGCGCGCTGAACATCCCGCTCGACCGGATCGCCCGCTCCCTGCCCGAGCTGCGCCGGGCCGCCGAGGAGAAGGGCCTGCTCCTCGTATGCGCCTCGGGCACCCGCTCGCAGAACGCGGCCCGGACCCTCGCCGGACACGGCATCCCCGCCACCAGCCTGACCGGCGGCACCAGCTCCTGGTCGGCGCACGGGCACCCGCTCGACTACCCCGCCGGGGGTCCGCGGAACGTCTGGGCGATGGAGCGGCAGGTCCGGCTGACCGCCGGCTCGCTCGTCCTCCTCGGCCTGCTCCTGGGCCTGCTGGCGCACCCGGCGTTCACGCTGCTCAGCGCCGGCATCGCGGGCGGCCTGGTCTTCTCCGCCCTCACGGACACCTGCGGAATGGCGGTGGCCCTCGGCCGCCTCCCGTTCAACCGCAGCCGGTAGCCGACGCCGCCCTGCTGCCGCCCGGACCATCACCTGGCTACCACTCGGAATCCGGGACGATTCCGCCCGACATCCGGACTCCCACTTGACGCGACCCTTCGGACCCCGACAGGGCCCCGGGGATTGGTCGGTCCGCCGTCAGCCCGGCAGCACGCCTCCTCCGCCCAGCGTCAGCGCCGTGTTCACCATCCCGACGTGGCTGAACGCCTGGGGGAAGTTGCCGAGTTGGCGGCCGGCGACCGGGTCGTACTCCTCGGCGAGCAGCCCCACGTCGTTGCGTACGGCCAGCAGCCGCTCGAAGAGCTCCCGCGCCTCCTTCTCCCGGCCGGTCAGGTGCAGCGCGTCGGCCAGCCAGAACGAGCAGGCGAGGAAGGCCCCTTCGTCCCCGGGCAGTCCGTCCACGGAGGGTCCCTCGGTGCTGTAGCGGCGGACGAGCCCGCTGCGGCCGAGTTCCGCGCGCACCGCGTCGACCGTGCCGATCACCCGGGGGTCGTCGGGGGGCAGGAAGCCGACGCGCGGGATGAGGAGGGTGGCCGCGTCCAGCTCGCGGGAGCCGTAGTACTGGGTGAAGGTGCCCCGTTCGGCGTCGTAGCCGTTCTCGCACACGTCGCGGTGGACGGCGTCCCTCATGGTCCGCCAGCGTTTCACGTCGCCGGGCAGTGCGGGGTTGAGCTCCAGCGTGCGCACCGCCCGGTCCGCGGCCACCCACGCCATCACCTTGGAGTGGGTGAAGTGGCGGCGCGGGCCGCGTACTTCCCACAGTCCCTCGTCCGGGCGGTGCCAGTTGTCGGCCAGGAAGTCGAGGAGGGAGAGCTGGATCCGCCACGAGTGGTGCTCGGCGGGCAGTCCGTTGGATCTGGCCAGGTACAGGGAGTCGAGGACCTCCCCGTAGACGTCGAGCTGGAGCTGGTCGACGGCCGCGTTGCCGACCCGGACCGGCGCGGAGGCCGCGTACCCCTTCAGCCACGGCAGCTCGCTCTCCGGGATCCGCCGCTCGCCCGCGATCCCGTACATGATCTGCAGGTCGGCGGGGTCGCCCGCGATGGCCCGCAGCAGCCACGCCCGCCACGCCCGGGCCTCTTCGAGGAAGCCGGTGGCCAGCAGCGAGCCGAGGGCGAGGGTGGAGTCGCGGAGCCAGCAGTAGCGGTAGTCCCAGTTGCGGACGCCGCCGAGCTCCTCGGGCAGGGAGGTCGTCGCGGCGGCGGCGATCCCGCCGGTCGGGGCGTAGGTGAGGGCCTTGAGGGTGATCAGGGACCGGATCACGGCCTCCCGGTAGGGGCCCTCGTAGCGGCACTGGGAGGACCACTCCCGCCAGTCGGCGACGCTCTGCTCCAGCGCGCCGTACGGGTCCAGGGGCTCGGGCCGCTCCTCGTGCGAGGGGTGCCAGGTCAGGACGAAGGCGACGCGTTCGCCGGCGGCCACGGTGAACTCGGAGCGGGTGCTCAGGTCCTCGCCCCAGGTCGGCACGGGCGGTTCGCTGCGCAGCCATACGGAGTCGGGTCCGGCGACGGCGACCCTGTCACCTTCGCGGGCGCCGTCGCACCGGCGGACCCAGGGGACGACGCGCCCGTAGTCGAAGCGCAGGCGCAGGGTGCTGCCCACGGCGGACACTCCGCTGAGCCCTTCGACGATCCGCATGACGTCGGGGGCGGTGTCGCGCTGCGGCATGAAGTCGATGACCTTGAACGAGGCTCCGTCCTCGGTCTCCCAGAAGGATTCCAGGACGAGCGTGCCGTCGATGTAGCCGCGGCGGGTGCAGCGGGCGGAGTCGGGCGCCGCGGCCGGGGCGATGCGCCATTGGCCGTTCTCCTCGTCGCCGAGGAGCGCGGCGAAGCAGGCGGCCGAGTCGAAGCGCGGCAGGCACAGCCAGTCGATGGACCCGTCGCGGCCGACCAGTCCACTGGTCATCAGGTCGCCGATGAGTGCGTAGTCTTCGATGGGTTGTGTCATTTATGCCCCCTTCCCCCGAATGCCCCGGTTGAATCGAGCCGTACGGGTCAGGGGCTCAGGTGCGCGCCGACTGTTCGAGGCCCAGCCGCACCGCACGCTCCACGGGCGAGTACGCGCCGTCGTGGCGGTCCAGGTCGAGCGGGCCCACCGGCACCAGCGGCGGCTGCGCCATGAACCGCGGGACGGTGCCGCGGTGGGCCTGGGCGGCGTGGATCAGGAACGGATGGCAGAGGTAGACGTCACCGGCCCGGCCGGTGGCCAGCGCCAGCGGCCGGTCGGGGGCATCGAGCCGACCCGCCTCGTCCATCTCCGCACAGAGGGCGAAGAGGTCCGTGCCCGCGTCACCGGCGGGCCGCAGGAAGGACGGGACGTCCAGGTGGGAGCCGACCTTGATCCTGGTCGGCGCGGTGGCGGCGTCGACGTCGGAGAAGAGGAAGAGCATCAGCAGGGCCCGGCCGCGGGACGTGACGTCGACCCGGTATCCCGCCTCGCCCTCGGCGGTGAAGCCGCCGTCCATGTGCCAGCCGTCGTCGCCCGGTGCGGCCGGGTGCGGGAAGCGGACGGGGAAGGTTCCGAGACCGACGCGCGGTGTCCAGCGGCCGGGGCCGACGAGCTGGTCGAAGGCTCCGTGCAGGCGTTCGGTGGTGGCGGCGCGCCGGAAGGGTTCGTCCGCGTAGCCGCCGAGCCTGACGACGGGCTCGGTCCAGGTTTCCGGATCGTCCGGATCGAGCCCGGTCTCGCGCCACAGGAACGTCCGGCACTCGTCCGCCAGTGAACGCGGAAACGCCTCGGGCAGCCGCACGAAGCCGTCCGTGACGAACCGTTCGACCTGTTCCGCCGTCAGTACGTTGCCCATGCGGCCGATTCTGGGTACTCCCGACCGGGCTCGGCAACCGGATTCCTTGCCGGCACCGGCGAGGCCGGTCCGCCGCCGAGCCCGCCGAGCCCACTGAGCCGACTAGTTCCGTACGAGGAGCATCGCGCCCGCGATCACGACGCCGAGGCCGACGGCGAGTGCGCCGTGGGCGAGGCGGTGGCCGCGCAGGACGGGCAGGAAGCGGTCGGCGGCGTAGCGGCCGGGGCCGGTGAGCGCGAGGGCGGCGGCGCCGGTGGCGAGCAGGATCTCGTACTCGACGCCCTGCGGGGCGAAGAAGGAGCCGGCGCCGTGGACGGCGATGGCGTTGATCATGGTGCCGACGACGGCGGCGCCCGCGAGCGGGGTGAGCAGCCCGGCGGCGAGGCCGAGGCCGCCGAGGGTCTCGGTCAGTCCGGCGATCGCGGCCATGGCGTCACCCGCCGGATATCCGCTGGCGGTGAAGAACTTCCCGGTGCCGCTGATGCCCCCGCCCCCGAACCAGCCGAAGAGCTTCTGGGTGCCGTGGGCGGCCATGGTCAGGCCGAGGACCAGGCGCAGGAGGAGCAGGCCGACGTCGTGGCCGGGGGTGGAGAGGGCGACGGGGGCGGCGGGCGCGGCGGAAGCGGCGGACGGCGGCGCGGCGACGGAGGTGCTGGTCATGGGGACGGGGGCCTTCCGGTCGGACGGACAGCAGGAAGCGGCTGTTGTTCAAATTCAAACAACCTTCACCGCACCCTAACCACGGATCGCACGCTGATTCAAATTGGAACGATCCGTGTAGGCTGATCCCATGGCTGAGACGAGATGGCTGGACGACCGCGAGATGCGCGCCTGGGAAGGCTTCCTGGCGGCTTCCGCACTGGTCAACCGCCGCCTCGACCAGCAGCTCAAGGACGATTCGGGACTCTCCCACCCGCAGTACGAGATCCTCGTGAGGCTCGCCAGGGCCCCCGAGGGCGAACTGCGCATGACGGAGCTCGCCAACGGGCTGATCAACTCCAAGAGCGGCCTGACCTACCAGGTCACCCAGATGGAGAAGACCGGCCTGGTCCGCCGCCGCACCTGCCCCTCCGACGTCCGCGGGGTCTACGCCGTCCTCACCGAGACCGGCCGCGCCCGACTGGCGGAGGCCGCGCCCGGGCACGTGGCCAAGGTCCGCGAGGTACTGGTGGACGTGCTCACCCCAGAGCAGCTCGACGTGCTCGCGGACGGACTCGGCGAGGTCAGCCGGCGGCTGCGCGAGCAGAGCGCCTGATGGACGCGACGACGGCCTGGCTCGTCGTGGCGGCAGTGCTCGCGGCCGGCCTGGCCGTCACCGCGGCGGTCCTGCTCGTACGGGTCTTCGCGGCCCGCAAACTCCTGCGCGACGCGGGGATCCCACTGCGCGACAAGGCCCTGTTCTGGGCGGCCGTGATCTACACGATCTCCCCGGTGGACCTGATCCCGGACCCGGTCTACCTGGACGACATCGGCATCCTCCTCCTGGCCCTGCGCTCCCTCCACGCAGCAGCCTCCGCAACCCGCCCGGCGAAGGAACTCGACGCGGCTTAGACCCTGCCCTCAGCCCCGGTATCCGGTGTTTGAGGCGCGGCGCCCGTACTGGTCGCAGAGGAATGTCTCCTGCACCCAGCCGGAGCTCTCGGGCAAGAGCCTGAAGAGGTCCCACTTGGTCCGCACGGCGCGGTACGCGTCCTTGCTGCCACGGAAGCAGGCCATGGTGCCGAAGAGACCGGCCCCTGCCGGACTGTAGTCGGAGAATGCACAGGTGATGCAGGCTCGAAGCGACACGCCTTCGGCCAGCTGCCCTTGCAGGTCCAACAGCGCGTCCTCCATCCACCCGTGGCTCTTGGCCGTCCCGACGGTCCCGGTCGGCAGCGCCAACTCCAGCTCCAGTTCGATCGAGTCCACGCCCCGGCGCGGGTCCGGGTCGCCCAGGAGCAGCCGGACCCGCAGGTCGGCGACCCCCGTCTCGATCCCCGCGACCGTCAGCGGCATCCGCCACTCCACGGTGCACGAGGCCAGCTCGCCGTCCGCGAGGTCCGGCGGCTGCTCGCATCCCTCCATGACGGGTTCCGCCAGTTCCAGACCATCCGGCATGGCCCCCTCGAACCGATTGCCCCTCAGCGCGAGCTAGAGGTTCTGCCCGTCGTTGACCAGCGTGGTCTCGAACCGGCCCCACCGGTCGTGGACCACGGTCGGATACTCCTGCGGAGGGTCGTACGTGAAGTCGGCGGCCATCGCGCCAGTATCAGCGGCCATCCGCTCATCGCACCCCGCGCGTGCGGAACTGGACGCTGATCCGGGGGCCCACCGCGCGGGCCGTTTTGGGGATGGCGTGTTCCATGGTGCGCTGGCAGGAGCCACCCATGACGACCAGGTCGCCGTGGCCCAGTGGGAGGCGCAGGAGGGTGGGGCCGCCTTCTCGTGGACGCAGGGTCAGGTCGCGGGGGTCGCCGACGGAGAGGATCGCGACCATGGTGTCCTCGGTCGCCGAGCGGCCGGTGCGGTCGCCGTGCCAGGCGACGCTGTCGCGGCCGTCGCGGTAGAGGCAGAGTCCCGCGGTGGCGAAGGGCTCGCCCAGCTCGGGGGCGTAGTGGCGGCTCAGCGCGTCGCGCGCCTCGGTGAGGGCGGGGTGCGGGAGCCGCTCGCCCTCCCCGTAGAAGGCGAGCAGCCGTGGCACGTCCACCGTGCGCTCGTACATCTGGCGCCGCTCGGCATGCCAGGGCACATCGGCCGCGAGCCGTTCGAACAGGGCGTCGGCCCCTGTCAGCCAGCCCGGCAGGTGGTCCACCCAGGCGCCCGCGCCCAGCTCCGCACGGAGCGGAGCCAGGCGGGGGGCGAACCGGATCTCGTCGCCCTGGTCGAAGAGCGAGCCCTGGAGTGCGTGCATGGGTCCAGCCTAACGCCTCATTCGAACGTTTGGTCGAATAAGGCGCCGGGGGTGGGGCTACTTCAGGTACGGGCCCGCGGTGCCCACCTGGCCCGGGGCGGCGTTGCGGCCGCCCAGGTCCAGCACGTAGACCCGTAGGTTGCCCTTGCCGGGAGCGGCCACGGACAGCCTGCCGTCGGTGACGGTCCGCACGTCGCCGGTGACCGCGTCCTTGTAGGTGCCGTTGGGGATGCCGGTGTACGTGGCCTCGCCGGTGACGGCGACCAGGGCGAAGCTGTCCACGCCGGTGGCGGTGTCGGTGTAGCGGCGTTTGAAGGCCATCCCGCCCGATATGCCCTCGGTGGAGTACTGGCCCATCTGGAGTGCCGGGACGGCCCGGCGGATCTCGTTCAGCCGCTGGAGGTGTTTGACGAGCGGCGATTCGAGGGTGACGGCGACGGCTCCGGTGGCGGTGGCGACCTTGGAGAAGCCGGAGGCGGTGACCGATCCCGCGAGCTTGTCCCCGTAGTAGGCCCGGCCGGTGGTGGCGAGCGGGCAGGTCGGGCCGCAGTCGATCTGCTTTCCGGCCTGGAACTCGATCTCCGAGCCGTAGTACAGGGTCGGGATGCCGCGGAAGGTCCACATCAGGGCCATGTTCTCGGCCCAGGCGTCGGTGCCGCCGGCGTAGCGGGTGGAGGACTTGCCGGGGCCGAAGTCGTGGCTGTCGACGTAGACGACGTTGTAGGTGGCGTCGTTGTAACTGTCGTCGGAGTCCTTGCCGTTCTGGAAGGCGTTGTTCGCGTCCCCGAAGTTCATGTGCATGCGCATGTCGATGACGTTCATGCCGGAGAACATGCTGCGGTCGGGGGCGTGGTAGAGGTTCCCGCTGAGGAAGGCGTTGGTGCTGGTCGGCTGCTTCGCCGGGTCGTTGTCGCCCGTGTACTGCTGGACGGCGGCGGTCGCGTCGTCCGCGCTGTACGTCGTGGACTCCTTCCACGTGTAGTACTGGGCGGACTGGTTGGCCGATCCGCGGTTCCACTTGTCGTTGACGAAGGAGCCGACCTCGCCGAACACGTAGAAGTCGTTCGCCTTCTGGGCGCCGAACTGCTGGGCCACGCGGGCCTGGATGGCGGGCAGGAAGTGCCGGTTCCAGGTGACGCGGGGGATGTGTACGGCCGTATCGATGCGGAAGCCGTCGACCCCCATGTCGATGTACTTGTCGTAGGCCCCGATCAGGTAGTTCTGGACGGTGGGGTTCTCGGTGTTGAAGTCGGCGAGGTCCTCGTGGATCCAGCAGGAACGGGCGTCCTCACCCTCCCAGTTGCCGATCCAGCACTGGTGGTAGAGGGCCTTGGGGAACATGCCGGAAGTGGGGCTGGGCCACTGGCAGTTGTAGACGGTGTAGCCCTCGGCGCTCTTGTTCCCGGTGGGCACGCCCCAGTTGAGGCAGGTGTTGCCGGCCGGTTCGGCGGTCGACCAGAGGTCGCCGTTGTAGTACGACTTGCCGCTCTTGGGGTCGACGGTGAGGCCGTCGTACTCGAAGCCGGACTGCTTCTCGTCGTAGTACCAGGACCACTGCGCGTCGCGGACCCCGTAGACGGTGGGGGTGAACAGGCCCTTGGCTCCCCAGCGGGAGCTGTGGTTGTAGACCACGTCCTGGTAGATCTTGATGCCCTTGGCGTGGGCCGCGTTGATCAGGTCCTGGTAGGAGGCGCCGGCCGACTCCAGGCGGGGGTCGACCTTGTAGAAGTCGTAGCCGTGATAGCCGTGGTAGTCGTAGTCGGAGCGGTTCAGGACGACCGGGGTGATCCAGATCGCGGAGAACCCGAGAGCCTTGACGTAGTCCAGCTTCTCGACGAGACCCTTGAAGTCCCCCCGGAACATGGGGTCGTTGTTGGCCGCGTTGCCCGATTTCACGTTCTGGCTGCCGCCGCGGTTGTTGGAGCTGTCGCCGTCGTTGAAGCGGGCGGTGAGCACGAAGTAGATCGGGTCCTTGCGCGGGTCGCCGCCCAGCGGGACGGAACCGGCCGGGGCCGGGGGCCGGGTGCCGGTGGTTACGGCGGCCGGGGCGGAGGCGGCGGAGAGGTTCCCGGCGGCGTCCACCGCCTTGACCGTGTAGGTGTAGGCGGTCCGCTCCTCCAGCCCCGATTCGGTCAGGACGGTGGAGGCGACGCTGGTGACGACGGCGCCCCCGGTGCCCCCGGTGCGCGTGACCTGGTAGCCGGTCACGCCCCGGTCGTCCGTGGCCGCGTCCCAGGTGACCACGGTGGACACGTCGGTGGCGGTGGCCTGGACGCGGGCGGGGGCGGTGGGCGCGGTGGTGTCGGGGACGGCGGCGGCGCACGGGTCGGTGGCGTTCGCGGTGACCTTGGCCTCCTTCACCGTGGAGAGGCCCGGGCCGAGGGCGTAGTTCTTGCCGCTGTTGTTGTCCCAGATCCCGTTGCCGTTGTTGAAGGTCGCCGCGAGTCCGGAGGCGGAGCCGAGGGCCACCGTCTTCTTGACCCAGCCCGCGCAGGCCGGGTCCATGCCGACGCCGGGGACGGTGGTCCAGGAGCCGCCGGTCGGGGCCCAGTGCAGGTTCACGGTCGGCCAGCCGACGGCGGTGGTCGAGTAGTAGACGGTGGCGGACGCTCCCGTGCCCGTGCCGGTGCCGGGGTCCGTGGCGCAGGGATCGCTGTGGGCCACGACCCCGTCCTTGACGGTGATCACGCCGGTTCCCAGGGCGTAGTTCTTGCCCCCGTTGTTGTCCCAGGTGCCCTGGCCGTTGTTGAAGGTCGCCTGGAGACCGGCGGCCGCACCGAGACTGACGGTCTTCTTCACCCAGTCGGTACAGGCGGCCTCCATCCCGGCGCCGGGGACGGTCGTCCAGGAGCCACCGTCGGGGGCCCAATGCAGGTTGTACGCAGTCCAGTTGCGGGTCTTGGTGTAGTAGAAGACCGTCGCCGTGCTGTCGGAAGCCGCGGCGGCAGTCCCAGCGGCAGCGGTCGCAGCAGTGGCGGTCGTCGTCGCGGAGGCGGCGGCCGCGGCATGCGGGGCCGCCGGCAGGGCGGTCGCCAGGCATCCTCCGGCGACGGCCAGGGCCAGGGCCGTCGAGCGCCCTCGGAGGCGGCGTGGGCGGCGTGATCGCGTAGGTGATCTCAAGGTCTGCTCCTCGAAGCGGGGCCCAACAGCCCTGCGGCTCCGCGGCATTGAAAACTTGCCGCAAGGTTTTGCGCGAGGCTACTGGCCATGTCACCAGCGCGTGAAGCCCTTGTGAACCAGAAATGTCGCGGCTCCGCCCGCCATTACCGCCCCCACCCCGCCCTTATCGGGAGAAGCTGAGCAATCCCTTGCAGAAAATTCTGAAAACGACGAAGCCCGGTCCGGCTGCATGCCGGACCGGGCTTCGGGTGACCGCTCCTGTCGCTACGGGCGACCGCCTCGCAGCGTCTCGATCTCGCGGCGTTCGCGCTTCGTCGGGCGGCCCGCGCCACGGTCGCGGATGCCGACCACGGCCGCCTCCACGGGGGTCGGCGGCGGCGGGCTGTTGTCGATCAGGCACTCCGCGGCGACCGGAGGGCCGACCCGCTTCGTCACCGGGCGCCGGACCACCACGATGCGCTCCCGCCCGGCATGGAAGAGGCGCACCTCGTCCCCGGCCCGCACGGACTGCGCCGGCTTGGCGCGCTCACCGTTGACCCTCACGTGGCCCGCCCGGCAGGCCGCGGCCGCGATCGCCCGCGTCTTCGTCAGCCGGACCGACCAGATCCACACGTCGACCCGCGCCGATCCCGTCTCCGTGGTTCCTTCTTCAGCCATGCCCCGACTTTAGCCATCCGGACCGGCGAAAGCGGAACAGCTTTTAGCGGTTACCACAAGATGGGTGGCATCTGCCATGTACATCATCCCAACGGAATTGCAAATGCCGAACGGATGCCCCTACCTTGTCGCACATGCAGTCCTACACCATCGGTCAGGCGGCACGCCTCCTGGGCGTCAGCCCGGACACCGCACGCCGCTGGGCCGACGCCGGCCGAGTCACGACCCACCGCGACGAGGGCGGCCGCCGTCTGATCGACGGCCGCGCCCTGGCCGCGTTCTCCATCGAGGTGGCCCAGGGTGCCCACACCGAGGACGGGGAGACGTACACCTCCGCGCGCAACGCCTTCCCCGGCATCGTGACCGCCGTCAAGCTCGGCGACGTCGCCGCCCAGGTCGAGATCCAGGCGGGTCCCCACCGCCTGGTCTCCCTCCTCACCCGCGAGGCCGTCGAGGAGCTCGGGCTGGAGGTCGGCATGCAGGCCACCGCCCGCGTGAAGTCCACCAGCGTGCACATCGACCGCGCCTGAACCGAAGAGGATCGCGTCCCCACCCGCTCCGCCCGTCCCCCACCCGCTCCGCCCGTCCCCCACCCGCTCCGCCCGTCCCCCACCCGCTCCGCCCGTCACCGGCGCGGGTCACCACCACGCGGACCCGGCACCAGGCCGGCCGCCGACCCGACCGAGGAGCACCAGCTCATGTCCCCGATCCTGCCGCTGAACCGCCGTACCGCCGCCTTCGCCCTGACCGCCGCCCTGCTCGTGCCGGCGCTCGCCGCCTGTGGCAGCAACGATGACAAGAAGACGGACGCCGGCGCCTCCGCGAGCACCTCCGCGTCCGCCTCGGCCGAGCCGAAGGCCGCGAACCTCACGGTGCTCGCCGCCTCCTCCCTCACCGACGTCTTCAAGACCGCGGGCGCCGCGTACGAGAAGGCGCACCCGGGCACCAAGGTCACCTTCTCCTTCGCCGGTTCGCAGGAGCTCGCCGCCCAGGTCAAGCAGGGCGCCCCGGCCGACGCGCTGGTCACCGCGGACACCAAGACCATGGAAGGCCTGCTGGCCCAGACCAACGACCCGGCGATCATCGCCAAGAACCGTCTGGTCATCGCCACCGGCAAGGGCAACCCGTTCAAGATCGGCGGCCTCAAGGACCTCGCCGACACCAAGATCAAGGTCGTGCTGGCCGCGCCCGAGGTCCCCGTGGGCCGCTACAGCAAGCAGATCCTCGACGCGCAGAAGATCGAGGTCAAGCCGGTCTCCCAGGAGCCGAACGTCCGCGCCGTGCTGAGCAAGGTCGAGCTGGGCGAGGCGGACGCCGGTCTCGTCTACAAGACCGACACCCTCAAGTCCGGTGACAAGGTCGTCGTCGTGGACATCCCGGACGCCGAGAACGCCGTGGCCTCCTACCCGGCCGCCTCGCTCAAGGGCTCCAAGAACCCCGAGGCCGCGGCCGCGTTCGTGGCGTGGCTGAGCACCCCGGAGGCCCAGAAGATCCTCCAGGACGCGGGCTTCCAGAAGGCGTAACCGCCGACTGGCTCCTGTGAGGGAGAGGGGCTGCCCGGTCCGGGGGGACGGGCAGCCCCTCTTCTTCATGTCCGGGCGCTCGCGCCCGCGCACTACGCTTCACCCGCCGCCGCAGCTTCTCAGCCAGGAACCCGATATGAGCAGACTCCGTACCCACCGCGCCCGGCCCCCCGTGGCCCTCGCGCTCCCCGCGCTGCTCGCCGTGGCGTTCCTGCTGATGCCGCTGATCGGCATCCTCAGCCGGACCCAATGGAGCGAGCTCGGCACGCACCTCACCAGTCCTGGCGTCGTGGAGGCGCTCAAGCTCTCGCTGCTGGTGTCCCTGTGGGCCCTCGGCCTCTCGCTCGTCCTCGGGGTGCCGCTCGCCTGGCTGTTGGCCCGCGTCGAGTTCACGGGCAAGGCGCTGGTGCGCTCGCTCGTCCTGCTCCCCATGGTTCTGCCGCCCACCGTCGGCGGTGTGGCCCTGCTGCTCGGGTTCGGCCGGCGCGGGCTGCTCGGCCCCTGGCTGGAGGGCACGTTCGGCATCACGCTGCCCTTCCACACCTCGGGCGCGGTCCTCGCGGCCACCTTCGTGGCGATGCCGTTCCTCGTGATCAGCCTGGAGGGCGCGCTCGGCGGCCTCAAGCAGAGCTACGAGGAGACCGCGGCCTCCCTCGGTTCCACTCCGCTCCGCGTGTTCCTCACGGTGACGCTGCCGATGGTGGCCCCGGGGCTGATCGCCGGTGCCGCGTTGACCTGGGCCCGCGCACTGGGCGAGTTCGGCGCCACCATCACCTTCGCGGGCAACCTGCCCGGCACCACCCAGACCCTGCCGCTCCAGGTCTACCTGCTGCTCCAGGACCAGCCCGAGGCCGCCACCTCCGTATCCCTGCTGCTGCTCGCGATCGCCATGGGCGTGCTCATCGGCCTGCGCGGCAGGTGGACGGGGACTCCCGCCGCCCGCGGCTCCGCCGAAGCACCCGTGATCGCCGAGGAGGCGCCCGGTCCGCACCCGATGGACGGCGCGGCCCCGGCGGGTGCGCCGGGCTCCGCGACTCCGGGCTCCGCGACTCCGGGCACGACGGCTCCGGGCGAGACGGCGGCGGCCCCGGCGGACCAGGCCTCCGCACCGACGGCCTCCGCCTGGCCGCTGCACGCCACGGTCACCGGTTTCAACGAGCTCACCCTCGAAGCCGAACCCGGCACCACCATCGCCGTCGTCGGCGAGAACGGCGCGGGCAAGACCACCCTGCTCCGCGCCCTCCTCGGCCTGACCCCGCGCGCCCACGCCGAACTGAAACTGGGCGGCCTCGACGTCACCGCGCTCCCCCCGCACCAACGGCAGGTCGCCTGGGTCCCCCAGGACGGAGCCCTCTTCCCCCACCTGAGCGCCCTCGCCAACACCGCGTACGGGCTGCGCGCCCGCCGGGTGCCGCGCGCGCGGGCCCGCGCCGAGGCGCAGGCCTGGCTGGACCGGCTCGGCGTCGGCCACCTCGCCCACCGCAAACCCGCCCAGCTCTCCGGCGGCCAGGCCCAGCGCGTGGCCCTGGCCCGCGCCCTGGCCGCCCGCCCCCGACTGCTCCTCCTCGACGAACCCCTCGCCGCCCTCGACCAGACCACCCGCGCCCACGTCCGCCACACCCTGCGCACCCACCTCGCCGACTTCGGCGGAGTCTGCCTGATCGTCACCCACGACCCCGTCGAGGCGGTGTCCCTCGCCGACCGCGTCCTCGTACTGTCCGACGGCCGCACCCTCCAGGACGCCCCGCCCTCCGAAGTCACCCGCCACCCCCGGTCCCCCTGGGTGGCCCGCATGCTCGGCCGCAACGCCTGGCCCGGGACGGCGTCGGCGGACGGGCTGGAACTCGCCGGCGGTGGCCGCCTCGTGGTGGCCGAGGCGCTGCCCGCGGGCGCGCAGGCACTCGCGATCATCGCCCCGGAGGCGGTGTCCGTGCACCGGGACCGTCCGAGCGGCAGTCCCCGTAACGTCTGGCCCGGCACCGTACGGGAGATCACCTCGGTCGGCAGCCGCCTGCGCGTGCTGGTCGGCTCGGAGCAGGCCCCGGACCTGGTCGCGGAGATCACCCCGGAGGCGGCGGCCGAACTGGGCATCGTCGACGGCGCCGAGGTGTGGACCAGCGTGAAGGCGACCGAGGTCACACTCGTCCGCCTCTAGGCCGTGGCCGTGTACGTGGATGTCAACGTGGCCGTGGCCGGCGCCCAGGGCTCTGACCGGCGGAAATCGGCTGGCCAGGGCCGATGTCACCCCGTAGCGTGCATGACCATGGACCCGCTCAACGACCAACAGATCCGCTCGTCCTTCGTGAACTGCACCAAGGGCGAGGCCGCCCGCATGAAGCTGCCGGCCGACTTCGCCGAACTCCCCTGGCAGGACCTCGACTTCCTCGGCTGGGTGGACCCGGGCGCCCCGCAGCGCGCACACCTCGTACGGCCCGCGGCGGACGGCGGCGCCGTCGGCATCTCGCTGCGCGTACCGTCCGCGAACCGCGTGGGCGGCTTCAAGTCGAGCATCTGCCAGATCTGCCTGACGGGCCACGCCTCCTCCGGTGTGACCCTCCTCGTCGCCCCGCTCGCGGGCGCCCGCGGCCGGGAGGGCAACACGGTCGGCACGTACATCTGCGCCGACCTCGCCTGCTCCCTCTACATCAGGGGCAAGCGGCAGCCGAAGCTGAAGACCAGGGGCTTCGAGGAGACGCTGACGGTGGACGAGAAGATCGCCCGCGCCCTCGCGAACCTGGACGCGTTCACGGCCAGGATCACCGGCTGAACCGTGGGTGAGCAAGGGGGCAGGGACGGAGAAGGGGGAGGCGGAGGCATGCTCATAGCGCAGGAGACCGTGTTCGATCCGCAGGAGATGTTCGAGCTCTACGACTCCGTCGAGTGGGTGGGCTACACCCGTGACGTCGACAAGCTGTGCCGCGGCCTTGCCAACTCGCACCTGGTCGTCACGGCCCGGGACGAGTCCGGCACCCTGCTCGGGCTCGCCCGCACGGTCTCGGACGACGAGAGCATTTGCTACGTCCAGGACCTGCTGGTGAACCCGAGGTTCCACCGCCGGGGCATCGGCCGGGCCCTGCTCGAACACCTCAAGGCCCGGTACGCGCACTGCCGCTTCTTCCTGCTCTCCACCGACCACGAGTCGACCCCGCAGGGCCAGAAGAACGCCGCGTTCTACCGCAGCCTCGGCTTCCTCTCCTACGAGGAGAAGCGCATGGCCGCCTTCGGCCTCCCCCGGGTCCGGACCATCTAGCCCAAGAGGCGCCTCAGCCCCCGGAAGGCAGTACCGAGAGCCAGTCGCCCGGTGCGAAGGGGTCCGCGCCGATCAGGGTGCGGGCCGTGCGCGGGGTCGCGACCGTGAGGACGCCTTCGGTGCGGCCGGCAGCGAAGCGGGGGGCGTCCAGGGTGATGACGGCGGCCCGTTTGCCGGTGGTGCGCCGGAACTCCGCCAGGTAGCGCAGCTCCAGGGCGGCCTCCTTGCGGTCAACTGCCTTGGGTGCGTAGGGCTGTACGACGGCCACCGCGCCCGTGCCCGGCTCCCGGGCGGCGGTCGCGAGAGCGGTGCGCAAGGCCGTGATCCGTGCGAGGCCGCCGCCTTCGAGGGTGCGGAGCCCGGCTTCGAGCGACAGGAACCGTACGCCTCGGTGCACGAAGGCGGGGCGGGCCGTGCCGGGCAGGGCGAAGTCTGCGCCCGGGGAGGCTCCCGGAGTGGCGACCGCTGCTGGCTGGACCGTGAAACGCCATGGCCTGGCCCGGACTTGGGCAGCCGTGGCCACGATCGGATCCGGAGTGACGGGCGTACGGACGTACCCGGTCGGCGGGGTCCGCGCCGTCAGCGTGTCCAGCAGCAGCCGCGCCGGGCGCGGGCCGGCGGCGGCCGAGAGCCGGGTCACGGCGTACGGACGCTCCGCCGTCGCCGGGAGCGGGAGGCTGATCTCCCGCCAGCCGGTCCAGTCCACGGCCGGCCCGCGGAGGGTGACCACTCCCCCGTCCGCGTCGGCGAGTTCCACGGCGGGCCGGGCTCCGGAGCCGTCGCCGTCGACCCAGAGCGAGAGCGAGCGGGCCAGCTCCGGCACGGGGAGCGGCCGGGGCGGGGCCGCGGCGGCGTTCGGCGGGGGGTCCGCCTGCGCGGCGGCGGGGAGGGTGAGGGCGAGCCCCCGGCCGGGGTGGCCCTGCGCCGGGGCGGCCCCCCGGCCGGTCCACCGGTCGGCGTCTTCGAGGTCCGCGAGCGACCTGTCCGACAGCCCTGCGCCGAGGGCGAGTTCGGCCGTCACGGCACGGTTCCCCCGTACGGTGGCCCGCAGTTGACCGGTGGCGTGCGGAACCCGGGCGGTCACGGTGAAACCTCCCCGCCCGTCTTCGGCGACGCTCCACCGCGAGCGGTCGAACTCCAGCGTCACGTCCCGGGGTTCGACGGCGGCGGCGGCGCCCTGCGCGTCGTACCCGGTCAGCGTGAACCGGGCGCTCTCCCCCTCCTGCGCGAACCCGATCCGGTCCGGGGTGGCCCGGACCCCGGCCAGCGGGCCGAGGACGTCCAGGCCGAGGGCTCCGTGGGCCGCCCCGCCCCGGGCGTGCACGTCGACCCGGCCGGGGCGCAGCCCGCGCAGCAGCCCGGCGGGGTCGATCCGCGCGCGGTCCCCCTCGGCGGACCAGACGGGGGCCGCCGCCCCGGCCGGTCCGGATACGGGGCCGAGCGCGGAGTCGTACGGGGTGGCGGTGAGGGTCCGGCTGAGCCCGGGGAAGAGCCGGGCCGCAGCGCCATCGAGGCCGCCCAGGGGCTCCACGCGGTACCCGGCGGCCCGGCCGGAGCCCGCCGGGGCGGTCAGTACGAGCCCGTTGGGGACCGGGCGGAGGTGGCCGTCGGACGGGGAGTTCTCCAAGGTCAGGGCCGTATCGCCGGCCAGGGCTGCGAGCAGGGTGGAGGATCCGCCGCCGTCCAGGTTGAGGGCCTCGTAGGCGCCGAGCCGGAGCATCATCCGGCCGAGCGCCGTCAGCGTCAGGCCTCCGCTGTCGCGCTGGCGGCCGTCCACGGTGACCAGGCGCAGCCGCCGGCCGTCGCGGGAGAACCCGGCGGCGGTGCGCGGGGCGGCGGTGTTGTTCGGCTCGCCGTCGTGGTTCTGCGCGACCCCGGCCACGACGAGCGCCTCCCGGCCGCCGACGGCGCCGACCGGGAGCGGTCCGCCCCCGGGCACGGCGGGCCGGGCGGTGACGGTGACCGCGTCCCCGGGCCGCAGGGCGGCGAGTTCGGGCGCCGCGGCGCCGCCGGCGACCAGCAGGGTGGTGCCGGGTGCGGGGCGCTCCCGGCGCGCGGGCCTGCGTACGGCCGCCCGCACGGCGGCCACCTTGCCTTCGCGCAGTTCCACGGCCGGGCCGAGCGGCGGGAGTTCGGCCGCAGGCCAGTCGGCGGTGTAGGCGGCGAAGCCCTCGGCGGGCGGCCGGGCCGTGTTGTACCCGGCGAGCGGGCGGACCGCGCCTCCGGGCAGGGTGACGCTCCCGTCCAGGGCGATGCGCAGCACCCGGCCGATGCCGTCGGCGCCAAAGGCGACCGCCTGACCCGCGCCCGGGGAAGCCGCGTGCAGCAACCGGCCGGCGCCGATGCCGGGGCCGAGGGGGGCGCCCGTACCCCGGATGTCGAAGAAGTCCCCGTTCACCGCGGCGACCACGCGACGGCCGGGCCCGGCGGGGTGGCGGGCGGCGGAGTCGGCGACGGTGGCGACCCCGCGGCCCCCGCCGGCCCCCAGGTACTCGGCCCGCGCCCCGGGAGCAGCGCCGGAGCCGCCGCCCGGACCGCCGAGGTCGACGTCGAGCTCGTCGATCCGCAGCCACCGGTCGGCTTCGAGCCGGTCGTACGATTCCAGCCGGATCCCGGGGGCGACCTGCCGGGAGGTCCGGGCGGTCTCGATGCCTCCGGCGTCCGGCCCGGCCGCGGCGGCGTGGCCCACCGGGGCGACGAGGAGCACGGTGAGCAGGACGGGCAGGACGGGGAGGCGCGGGCGCAGGGTCGGCACCCAGGCAGGATCGACCCGTCCGAGGCATACAAACCGACAAACACAGCGCGGCCCTCGTACGAATCAGCCATTTGACCTCGCAAAAGGCCATTGGACGTGGGTCCGGGAGCTGACATATGTTCGACCGCGCCCGCGGAGCAGTGGGCCCTTCTCCGTAGGTCACGCGTTCCCGTGGGGGGTACCACCTCATGTCCTTCAGCCCGCCCGGCCCACCACCTGCCGGCCACGCCTCGGAGCCGCTCACCAGGCTGCGCTCGCCGCAGGGCCTCGCGACGGCGACGACCGTACTGCTCGCGCTGACCGGCGTGATGAGCCTGGTCGCGGCGGGCCTGAGCCTGTACGCGAGCTCGATCGCGGGCACCGGGAACTACACGGGCCCCCTGCCCGAGGCGACCCTGCCGGAGGGCCTGCTGGTCGTCGACACCGTCCTCCAGCTTCCGCTGATGCTCGCCACCGCGGTCCTGTTCGTCATCTGGTTCCACCGCGCCCACGGCAACTCCGAGATCTTCAACCCGGGTGCGATCACGCGCTCCCAGGGCTGGGCTGTCGGCGCTTGGTTCGTCCCCGTCGGCAACCTCTTCATCCCCTACACCATGGCCAAGGAGATGTGGACCGCCAGCATCCAGCTGCGCAAGGACGGCTCCTACCGGTCCTTGTCCGAGGCCCCCGTCACGGCCTGGTGGCTCACCTGGGTCGCGGCACTGATCTCCGACCGGATCTTCACCTACCTGTACGACCGGGCGGACACCTTCGAGGAGCTCTCCGGCGCCGCCACGGCCGGTGTCCCGCAGGGTCTGCTGATCGCCGCGGCGGCCGTCCTCGCGATCCGCTTCGTCCGCAGGCTGACGGCCCTGCAGACCATCAAGGCCGCGCAGGGCCCGTACGAGGCCGCGTAGCCCTCACACCAACCGAGGACCGGGACCGCCGGACGCGCCGGGCTCGCCGGGACCTCCAGGCGCGGACCCCGCCGCCGGCGGCCGGACCGGGATGGTGAACTCGCACCACACGCACTTCCCGCCGCCCCGCGGCTCCACGCCCCACGCGTCCGCCAGCCGGTCCACCAGCAGCAGCCCCCGCCCCGACACCGCCCAGTCGCCCGCCTCGCGCTGCCGCGGCAGGGCGCTGCTGGTGTCCTCCACCTCGATCCGGATCCGCCCGTCCGGGGTCAGCCGCATGCTGACCTGGCCGACCCCGTCCGTGTGGACCAGGGCGTTGGTCATCAGCTCGTCCGCCGCCAGCTCGATCTCGTCGGCCTGGTCCCACGCGCCCCAGGCCGCGACCGCCGCCCGGATCAGGTGCCGGGCCATCGCCGGGGCGTCGCGGTCGCCGGGGTTCAGGCTGTGCCGGAGCGGGCCTCCGCCGCGCGGGGCGGGGGCGCCGCGGCGGCGCAGCAGGAGCAGGGCCATGTCGTCCCCGCCGCCGGAGTCGCCGACCAGGTCGCACAGGACGTCGGCGAGTTCCTCCACGTCGGCCGGTCCGCTCCGGACGGCCTCCATGAATTCCCGCATCCCCGTCTCGGTGTCCTGGCCGGGCCGGTCGGTCAGGCCGTCCGTGCACAGCAGCAGGGTGTCGCCGGGGTGCAGGTCGAGGCTGGTGACGGGGAATCCCGTACCTGCGGCGCGGCCGTCCGACGGTTCGGTGGCCGGCAGGCCCAGCGGCAGCCCGCCCACCACCTGGATCCGGTGGCAGCTGCCGTCACCGCGCCGGACCACCGGGTCGAGGTGCCCGGCGCGGACCAGTCGGCAGGCGCCGGTGGTGAGGTCGATCTCGGCGTACGTGCACGTGGCGAACCGTTCCGTCTCCAGTTCCCGGAGGAAGGCCGAGGCCCGCGCCATGGCCGCGCCCGGGGTGTGCCCCTCGGAGATGTACGCGCGCAGCGCGATCCGCAGCTGACCCATGACCGCGGCGGCGTCCGTGTCGTGCCCCTCCACGTCGCCGATCATCACGCCGACGCGGCCGCCGTCGAGCGGGATCACGTCGTACCAGTCGCCGCCGATGTCCCGCCCCATCCGGGCCGCCCGGTACCGTACGGCGATCCGCGCCCCCGCCACCTCCGGTATCCGGCGCGGCAGCATGGCCCGCTGGAGGCCCTCGGCGAGATCGTGCTCCTGCTCGAAGAGGATGGCGCGCTGGAGGCTCTGCGCGATGCCGCTGCCGAGGGCCATCAGCACGTTCTGCTCCTCGGCGGTGAAGTCTCCGTCCCGCGTGTAGAGCAGTCCGAGGGCGCCGATGGGCCGCCCCTGGGCGATGAGTGGCAGGTAGACCCCGCTGCGGACGTCGAGCGGCTCGATGTACGGCCACAGCAGCGGGTAGCGGGCCTGGAACTCCTCGCGGGAGCCGAGGTAGACCGGCCGCAGGCCCCGTACGGCCTCGCTCATCGGCAGCGGGGCGTCGATCCGCGTGTACTCGGTCTCCGGGACGTACGCGCCGAGCCGCCCCTCCGCGACCAGGTGGATGCGGCCGCCGTCGACCACGCCGAGCATGACGCTGACCGCGCCGAGGTGGCCCAGGGCCTCGGGGTCCTTGAGGATGTCGGTGACGTCGTTGACGGTGCGGGCGTGCGCGAGGATCGCCGTGGTCCGCTCGACGACCCCGGTGAGCCTGCGCCGGCCCTCGTCCCGCTCCCCGCCGGCCCCGGGCTCGCCGGGGTCGTGGACGGCGTCGCGGATGATCCCGATGATCCGGTACGGGCGCCCGTGCGGGTCCCGCAGGATGTGGCCCTGGATGTGGGTCCAGCCCGGGGACCCGTCCCGGGCGCGGCTGCGGACGTAGGCCCCGTAATGGCTGCGGCCGCCCTTGAGCGCCTGCGCGACCCGCGCGTCGAGCCGGGTCTCCTCGCCGGAGGCGAGTCGGGCGCGCAGCCCGGCGGGGGTTCCCGTGAACTCCTCGGGGCGCAGGTCTACGACCTCGAGAGCGGTGGCGTCCAGATACATCTGCCCGCTGTCGAGGTCCCAGTCGAAGGTGCCCATGCGGTTGAGCGCGAGGCTCGTGTCCGGTCGGGCGGGCCACTCGACCTGAGGGGTCACTCCCCTGTCGGCCACGCCTTCAGGGTCTCACCCTTCGGGCGGGCGCGCCGTTCGCGGGGCGGCGGGCGTTCGTGGGCGTCGCGATGCGCACAGGACGGGTCCGGCGTGTCGGGCGCATTGTCACCCTCCGTATGCGCTAGTCGCCTCCACTTTCGGTCGCATTCCCACGAAAAAGGACTAAAGCCCCGGCCTGTCGTGACCTTTGCCGAATGGACGACTTGTACGATTTCGCGAAGATTGATCAGTTCATGATCATCTTTAGCGGCGTCAGAAGCCCTCCGACACAGGGACATTGACGCCACGGCTGTGTGGGGTGTGGCTTGTCGCAAGAGCCGAATACGACCGGAGGCCCGGCCGACGGAAGGAAGGGAGGGGCGGAGGGAGGGACGCGGGAACAGCAGGACGGGGCGCCGCCCCCGGACCGGATATCCGCCGCGCCCGGCGGCTCCGTTGACGCCCGGAACCCCGGTGGGGCCACCGGCCCGCGAACCGGCCGCGGCAGCCTCGTCGTGCGACCGTACCGGGATCCCCTCGTCCTCGGCCCGCTCTTCCGCGACGAGACGACGGCCGAAGCACCCGCCCGTACCGCCGACGGCAGCGGCGCCGGCACCACCGGAGCCCACGTCTACCCGGCCGCACCCGGAGCCCACGTCTACCCCGCCACCCCAGCCGGCCCCGGCATCCCGGGGGCCCAGGCCTCCCGTGGTGGCGGCCCGTCCCCTGCAGCGGCGGCCGGACCTCCGGAATACGACACCCTCCGCCAGTCCGCCGTCCGCGGGGCGATACCCCGGCCCGCCTCACCGGTGGCTCCGACGCCCTCCCCCCGGACGCTGCCCGCCGTGCTCGATCCTGAGCTCACCGAACGCCGCGCGCGGGCCTGTTCCGGGTGGTGGGCCCTGGCCGTCGCCGTGCTCGCCACGGGCGGCGCCGCCACCCTCTCCCGGTACGAGGAGCTCCGCCCCTCCACCTCCCCCGCCGAGGCCTGGCCGCTCGCCCTCTTCGTCGGCTGCGCGCTCCTCACCCTCGCGGCCCTCTCCGGACTGCGCCGCGGCCGTACCGGCCACGCCTGGTCGCTCACCCTCTTCGGGCGCTACCGGGGCACGATCCGGCGCACCGGCCTCGTCTGGTCCAGCCCACTGCCCCGGCACGCACGGGTCGACGTACGGCTGCGGCACTGGCGCAGCGAGCCGCTGTGCGTCGTCGACGCCGAGGGCACCGCGCTGCGGTCGGTGGTCCTCGTCGTCTGGCGGGTCAAGGACACCGCCCGCGCACTGCTCGCCGTGGACGACCACACCTCCTACCTGCGCGGACAGGTGGAGTCCGCGGTCGCCCGGGTGCTCTCCCGGATGCCCGCCGACTCCTTCGACCCGGCACCCGCCGAACCGGAGACCCTGCGCGACACCGAGGCCGTGGGCGAAGAGCTCACCCGGATGCTCGCCGCCGAGTGCAGGGCCGTCGGCATCGAGGTCTTCTCCGCCCGGCCGTTGAACGTGGAGTACGCACCCGAGGTCGCCGCCGCGATGCAGCGCCGCCGGATCGCCTCCATCGACGCCCGGCACCGCGACTCCGTCCTGACTTCCGTTCTCGACGCGGTCGACGACACCGTTCACCGGATGTCGGACCGCGGGCTCGTGGGCCTGGACGACTACGAACGCAAGGCCCTGGTCAAGGACTTGACCGTGGCCTTCTACACGGCGCGCGGCCCCGCCGCCGACGCCCACTGAAAAACGCCCCCGACGGATAAGGAATCCTGCATGCGCACGCCCGAGTTCACCGAAGAGATACCCGACACCTGCGACTGCGCCGGCTGCGCCCGGGGCACGACGGCCGTCAAGGCGGCCGCCCGCCGCCGCTGCACCCTGCGCGGAGCCGTGGTCGCGGCCGTCGGTGCAACCCTGCTGATGGGCACCGGCGTGGGCGCCGCCTCCGCCGAACCGGCTCCGGCCCGCGCGGGCTGGGACGGTTCGAAGTACTGGTACAAGGACGCGACCGGCTGGTGGCGCTGGACCAGCCACTACAGCAAGTACGTGGCGAACGGCGGCAGTTCCAGCGCCTCAAAGCCCTCATCAGGCTCCTCAGCCTCGTCCTCGTCCTCGTCCTCGTCCTCGTCGGTCCGCACCTCCGAGCCGACCTTCCGCGGCCGCGCGGGCTGGGACTCGACGGACCGGGTGTACTGGTACAAGGACGGGACCGGCTGGTGGCGCTGGACCAGCCACCAGGACAAGTACGAACGCTACGCGGGCGGCTCCGGCTCCTCCAGCGGCTCGGGCTCCTCCGGCGGCTCCTCGAGCAGCTCCGGCACCGGCTCCGGCACCGGCACCCCCGTCCGCCAGGGCACCGAGGGCGCCATCTCCTTCGCGAACAGCCACCTCGGCGACAACTACGTCTGGGGCGGCAACGGCCCGCACGGCTGGGACTGCTCGGGCCTGGTCCAGGCCGCCTACCGCTCCGCGGGCATCTACCTCCCCCGCGTGGCCTCCGACCAGTACCGGGCCACCACCCCGATCTCCCGCTCCGAACTGCGCCGCGGCGACCTGGTCTTCTGGACCTCGAACGGCAGCGCCTCGGGCATCCACCACGTCGCCATCTACCTCGGCGACGGCAAATACCTCGAAGCCCCCCGCCCGGGCAAGCAGGTCCGCATCTCCAGCTTCAGCGCGTACAACCCGAACATGTACGGCCGCGTCCGCTAACGGCAACCCGTGCGATGACGCTCCCGATGCCTCCCCGAGGGCCACTGGGCCCCCGGGGAGGCTTTTGCATGCTCCGCAGCGCTCCGGTCCGGGGCCGGACTACGGCACCGGGGACTCCGGTACCGCCGGTACGGAGGACTTCGGGACCTCCTGCCGCGGGGCAGAAGGCGGGGCGGAAGCGGACTCGGTCACGGCCGGGAGCTCGTTCGCGGACGCGGATCGTGACTCCGAAGACGGCTCGGACGGGCGCGCCGACGCGGACCGCAACTCCGAAGGTGACTCGACCGGGTTCGCGGACGCGGACCGCAACTCCGAAGGCGATTCGGACGGGCGCGCCGACGCGGACCGCAACTCCGAAGCCGACTTGGACGCGGAGGCGGAGGCGGAGGCAGATGCGGACTCGGACTCGGACGGTACGGCCTTCGGGGACTCGGAGGACTTCGAAGGCGACTCGGACAAAGACTCCGAAGGCGACTCCGAAGGCGACTCCGACGGGGACTCCGACGGGGACTCGGATGCCGAGGGTGAGAGCGACGGGGACTCCGACGACGGCGGAGGAGAGGTCACAGGCGGGGAGGTCACAGGCGGGGAGGTCACAGGCGGAGACGTGACATGCGGTGAAGTCGCCGGCGGGGAAGTGACCGGGGGTGAAGTCACCGGCGACGGGGTCGGGAAGACCGGCGGCGGGATCGGCTTGTCGTGCTTGCCGTGGTGGTCGCCCCGGTCGCGCTCGTACCAGTGGCGGTCCTGGTGGTCGTAGATCACGAACTTGTTCACGATGGTCACGGACGGCGCGATGACCACGACCTGCGCGGGCTGGTACGAGGTCCAGGGCTGTCCGGAGCGCTTCGGGTCGGCCCGCAGTGCCACCGGCGACCCCAGCGGGTTCCCGCACGCGCACCGCACCCTCGGCACGCCCCGGTCGTCCACGAGCACGGCCGTCCCGGCCTGGAGCACTGCCTGGTAGGAGGTGGCCCTGCCGTCCCGGTAGCCGTGGTTGGTGACCCGGGTGTCCATCCGCAGCTGGACCGGGGTGAGGGAGCGGAGGTAGCCGGGTACGGCCGACGGCTGGAGGCCGAGCGCCGAGGCGAACGCGGCGTTCTTCGCCGGCTGCCCCGACAGCACCTTGATCTGCTTCTCGACGTCGCAGCTGGCCACGTTCTTCGTGCCCCCGTAGAGGCCCGGCGAGGACCCGGTGACGCTCCGCGTGACCGTGCCCCCGGTGGCGGGGGCCGCGGACGGCGGCATGCTCCCGGGCGGCGGGCTCTCCGGCGGCGGTGTGGCCTGCGCGGCGGCGGTGGACTCGGTGAAGGGGTCCGGCCCGGACGCGGCAACGGGCTGCAGGAACACCTCGCCGCCCGCGGAGGTGCCAGTGCCGCCACCGGTCGGCCTGGTCAGCACGACGGCCAGGGTCACGGCGGCGGCGAGGGCCACGACCGCGGTGGCGAGCCGGGGAACCGACCGCCACCAGGGCTTCGGCGGCGGCCCGGACGCTCCCCCGGTCGGACCACCGGTCGGACCGCCCGCACCGCCCGATCCCCCAGGAGGGCCGGGCGGCGTGGACGGAGGGCCTTCCCGTCCGCCGGACAGCGGCCCGGAAGGCGGACCCGTGGGCCGCCCGGAGTCGGACGGAGAAGCATGTGACGGGGGCTGCGGCGGCTGCTCACCGGAGGGTTGTGTGGTCACGGGCTCTTCTTCCCAGGCGGAGGAGTCCGGTCCATATGGATGTTCCGCAGGGGATACGCGGACATCTCCGGATTTCTGACGCTCCTGTCGACCATTGTGTGCGCCGTCCGGGTGGTGGCCGCAAGCCGGGGATGCCTACGGTGGCGGAGTGATTGATCCCGAAATGCCCCACGCGACGACCTCGGCATCGACCGCGCGAGCCTGGCGCGACGCCCTCGTGGCCGTCCTCGCCGGCTTCGTCGTGATGGCCGCGGTCTCCGCGGCCGGCCTGTCCCTGGCCGGAGCCGGAGACCTGCCGGGCGGCGGGTTCGCGCACGTGGTCGCCGCCGTCGTGGTGATGGCGGCCGGCGGCTCCGTCGACGTGACGGGCGGGGCCGGTTTCCTGGCCGGGGCCGACGCCAGCCTGTCGGTACTCCCCCTCTCCGTCAGCCTGGCCGGGGCGCTGACCGCCGGTCTGCTCTTCCTGCGCCCCCTGCGCCACCGGGCGGTCACCGGACCGCGCGAACTCCTCGCCCGCGCCGCACCCTTGGTGCTCCTCTGGCTGGCCGCGCTGACGGGCACCGCCCTCCTGGCCCGCCAGGACTTCACGATCTCCACGGGCAACTCGGCCATCGGAGACCTCGGCGAACTCCTCGACTCCACACCGACGGTGGGCTTCAAAGCCGCGATCCCCGCCACCCTCGGCTTCGGACTGCTATGGATCCTGGGCCTGTTGCTGATCGCCCTCCTCGTCTCGCGCCGCGCGCCGCTCCCGGCCTCACTGATCCGCTTCCACGCGGCGGTGCGGCCGGCGGCATCCGCCGTGGTCGCGCTGCTGCTGGCGTACGTGGTCATCGGCATCGGCGCCGGCCTGGTCGTGGCCGCGACCCAGGGGCATGCGAGCCGCACCCTGGCGGTGGTCCTGCTGGGCCTGCCGAACCTGGTCTGGTTCGCCCTCACGATCGGCTTCGGCGGGGCCTGGGAGGGCAAGGTCGAGGGTCCGTTCGGGCTGCCGATGCCCCAGGCCCTGGACCAGGTGCTGCGCGCCACCGGTTCGGGCTCCGGCTCCGATCTGTCGACCGTAGACGTGGCCTCGCTCGCGGAGCGGGATTCCCGGGTGTGGTGGCTGGTGGTGCTCGCCGCCGTGCTGCTGATCGGTGCGGGCGCGCTGGCGGCCGCCCGTTCCCCGGCCCATGTCCGGCCCTGGCAGCACGCCCTCCACCTGGCGGTGGCCCTGGCGCTGGCCACCCTGGCGGTCTGCCTGCTGGGCCGGGTCCAGGCCCAGTTCGGCCTGTCCGTACTGGGCATCGGCGACGTCGGCGACCTCAGCGGCAAGGTCGAGCTCCGCGCGGTCCTCTGGCGTACGGTCGGCCTCGCCTTCGTCGCGGGCGCGGCCGCCGGGTTCCTCGGCGCACTCCTCCCCCGCCGCCGACACCGCCGACCGACAATTGCGCCGTACGGGTGAATCGACAGAAATCGGTTCATCGGGGGATCGTTTCTGCGTGTCACGCTCGCCTCCGTGAACATGACCAAAGGCCTGTTCCGGCCGCTTCACGCCGCGGGTCTGCTTGCCCTCTCCGCGCTCGCGCTGACCCTCTCCACCGCCCTCCCCACCCAGGCGACCGGCCCCGGCACCCGCTACCTCTCCGGCGACGCCGGCCACGAGGACGCCAGCGCCGCAGCCGTCTCCGTCAGCCGGGTGTTCTGCCCGCGCGGCACGACCGTGCAGTCCGGTGGGTACTCCACCGCGCGCTGGGACCGCGCCCGCGACGGCTCGCTCCGGCACGCCGTCCTGGCCAGCCACCCCGTCCTCGACGGCGCCGGCCGCAAGGGCTGGTACGCCTCGGCCTCGCACGCCGAGGTCACCGCCCACGTCGTCTGCGTACCCTCCCCGGACGGCGACTAGGCCGTCCCTTTTCGGGAGAGACCGGGCTAGTGCCGCGTCAGGCAACGTTCGCCCCGTCGCGACGCCCGGCACGCACTCTCGCCGCACCGGCCAAAAGCCAAGTACGTCCAGTACAAGCGCTTCCGGCCGGCACGCCGAGAGCACGCACCGGGCGCCGCTCCTTGAGGGGCAAACGTTGCCTGACGCGGCACTAGAACACCGGCAGGGCCCACCGCGGCGGTGGCGGCGGCCCGTCGGAGGCCTCGGCCACCGCCACGCGAGTCGCAACCCGCACCACCGGGTCCGACCCCGCCCCGGCCCCCGCCCGCCGCAGCGCCCCCGTGAACTCCAGGCAGCTCCCCCACCGGTCCTCCGGCGACTTCGCCAGAGCCCGCGCCAGCACCTCGTCCACCCCGGCCGGCAGGCCGGGCCGCCGCGACGACAACGGCGGCGGCGGGTCGTACTGGTGGGCCCAGAGCAGGGCCATGTCGTCGTCGCGCTGGAACGGCGGGCCGCCGGTCAGGGTTTCGTAGACCACGCATCCGAGGCTGTAGACGTCGCAGCGGCCGTCCACCGGCTTCCCGGAGATCTGCTCGGGCGCCACGTAGTCCAGGGTTCCGACGAACTGGCCGACGCTCGTGAACCCGGTCAGCGACAGCGATTTCTTCGTCAGGCCGAAGTCCGTCAGGTAGACGTGCTCCGGGTGGTCGCTGTCGGTGCCCTCGGCCACCAGGATGTTGCCGGGTTTGACGTCCCGGTGGACGAGGTCGTGGGCGTGCGCCGCGTCCAGCGCCGAGGCGACCTGCCCGGCGATCCGGGCCGCCGTGTCCACGGGCAGCGGGCCCGTCCGGTCGAGCAGGGCCCGCAGGTCCTGGCCGGCCACGTACCGCATGGCGATGTAGAGCAGGCCGTCCGTTTCCCCCGCTTCGAAGACGGGCACGATGTGCGGGTGGTCGATGGCCGCCGCGACCTTCGACTCGTGCGCGAACCGCTGCCGGAAGGTGTCGTTGCGCGCCAGTTCGGGCGCGAGGAGCTTGAGCGCCACCGTCCGGTCGAGCCGTACGTCGTGGGCCCGGTAGACGACCGCCATCCCGCCGCGGCCGATCTCCTCCTCCACCACGTAGCCGGCGATCCGCCGTCCCCGCAGGTCGGACGAGCGCCCGCGCGCCGGGTCCCCGTCCGCCGCCGGGCCCGTCATCCCGCCTCCGGCCCGGACGGCGGCGGCGGGGTGACGACCGTGGTGAGCGGGTGCGCGGGCGCGGGCTCAGCCGGGTTCTGTCGTACGTCGGCCACTCCTGCCTTGTCCGGTTCCCGCGGCGGCGTCTCCCGCGCGGGCGGGGCACCCGGTCCGGAGACGACCGCGTAGGTGGTCAGGCGGCTCCCGTCCGCGTACATCCACCGTCCCGCCGTGTCGTCGTAGAGCCACACGGACTCCCCGTCGACGACGACCCCGGCGCGCAGTCCCCGTACGACGCGCCGGAAGGCCTCGGCGTCCACCCTCCCGGCGGCGAGCTCCGCCACCGCCCGCCGGTAGCGGTCCAGCTCCTCGCAGGCCCCCGCGAGCAGTGGTTGCGGGTCCTCGGTGCGCGTGATCGGGCGGCCCCCGGTCGGCGGGGGCTGCGGGACGGCGACCAGCAGGCGGCCGTCCACCCAGGCGGACCAGCCGTTGGCGCACAGGATCTCCCCCCATTCGCCGCGGCGGGCCAGCAGCCGCACGGGCAGGAAGGCGTCCAAGGGGGTGGTCGGCCGGGACAGGTCGGGCCCCTCCCAGGCGGGCAGGCCCTCCTGGGGTACGACGTGCGTGGGCCGGAAGTCGGGGGCCCCGCCAGGGGTCGTCATCTGCCCTACTTCCGCATGATCGCGGGCTCGTGGCGGCGCAGCAGCCGCAGGACCACGATCCCGAAGAGCACGGACAAGGCCACGAGCATGCCCATGTTGAGCAGCCACACCCCTTTCTCGTGGGCGAAGAGCGGGTCGCTGGTGAGCTGGCCGGGGACGATCCGGGAGAGGCCGATGGTGCCGGCCATCGCGCCCATGGCCCACCGGGAGGGCGCGAACCACGCCAGCTGCTCGATGACGGGGACACCGGTGAGTTTCAGCAGGGTGCCGCAGAAGACGACCTGGACGATGGCAATCAGGACGAGCAGCGGCATCGTGACCTCCTCCTTGCGGACCAGGGCGGAGATCATCAGGCCGAGCATCATGGCGGTGAAGGACAGCAGGGCCACGGCGAGGGCGATCTCGATCAGCGGGGGCATGAAGACGCCCTGGCCTCCCGGGGCGTTGAGTTTCACTCCGCCGAGGGCGACGACGGTCAGCACCGCGGCCTGCAGGACGGTGATCGTACCGAGCACCACCACCTTGGACATCAGGTAGGCGGAGCGGGACAGCCCGACGGCGCGCTCGCGCTGGTAGATCACCCGTTCCTTGATGAGCTCGCGCACGGCGTTGGCGGCGCCGGTGAGCACGCCGCCGATGCACAGGATGAGCAGGGCGTTCAGCGCCGTCTCGGCGGTGAGGGTGTTCCCGGCGAGTGCGCGGGCCATGGCCCCCATCATGAACGGCAACGCGATCATGATGATGAGGAAGGTGCGGTCGGCGCCGAGCACGGCGCCGTACCGGCGGACCAGGGTGGACAGCTGGGAGCCCCAGCTCTGCGCCTTCGGCGGCGCCTGCGCCGGGGCCCCACCCGGCCGTCCGGGTCCCTGTCCGGCGAGCAGGGGCCGACGTGCGGTGATGTCGACGTGCCGGCGGTGGGCGGGGGAAGCGCGGTACTCCCCGGCCCAGTCGCGGCCCTGCTGGTCCTCGAACGCCTCGAACGCCTCCGGCCACTCCGCGAAACCGAAGTAGGCCAGTGCTTCCTGGGGCGGCCCGAAATAGGCGATGCGTCCGCCCGGTGCGAGGACCAGCAGCCGGTCGCAGACCTCGAGGCTGAGCACGCTGTGGGTGACGACGATGACGGTCCGGCCGTCGTCGGCGAGGCCGCGCAGCATGTGCATCACCGAGCGGTCCATGCCGGGGTCGAGACCGGAGGTGGGCTCGTCGAGGAAGAGCAGCGAGGGCTTGGTGAGCAGTTCCAGAGCGACGGAGACGCGTTTGCGCTGGCCGCCGGAGAGGCTGTGGATGGACTGGTCGGCGCGCTGTACGAGGCCCAGTTCGCCGATCACCTCGTCGACCCGGGCCTGGCGTTCGGCCTTGGCGGTGTCCTGGGGGAAGCGCAGTTCGGCGGCGTAGGTGAGGGCGCGCCGGACGGTGAGCTGCGCGTGCAGGATGTCGTCCTGCGGGACGAGGCCGATGCGGCTGCGCAGTTCGGCGTAGTCGCGGTAGAGGTCGCGGCCGTCGTAGAGGACGGTGCCGCGGTCGGCGGGGCGCAGCCCGGTCAGCGCGCCGAGCAGGGTGGATTTGCCGGCTCCGCTGGGGCCGACGACGGCGAGCAGGCATTTGGCGCCGACCGGGAAGGAGACCTGGTCGAGGAGGGTCTTGCGGCCGTTGTCGACGGCGACGCCGAGGCCCTGGACGTCGAGGGAGACCTCGCCGGTGTCGACGTACTCCTGCAGCTGGTCGCCGACGAGGAGGAAGGCGGAGTGACCGATGCCGACGATGTCGCCTTCGCCGATGGCGGCGTGGTCGACGCGGGCGCCGTTGAGGTAGGTGCCGTTGTGGCTGCCGAGGTCGGCGATCTCGTAGGTGCCGTCCGCGAGGGCGCGCAGTTCGGCGTGCCTGCGGGAGACGACGAGGTCGTCGATGACCAGGTCGTTTTCGGGGGCGCGGCCGATCCGGACGGCGGCCCTGGCGGCCAGCGGGAGCACCGAGGTCGGGGCGCGGAAGGTGCTGGTCAGGCCCGGGTGGGAGACGGAGGAGGGGTGGGAGGCGCCCGGTCCAGGGTCGACGAAGCGTACGCGCGGGCCGTCGGCGGCGCTGCCGAAGCGCAGTTCGCTGCCGACCCCGACGGCCCACTCCTGGACGCGGTGGCCGTCGGCCCAGGTGCCGTTGGTGCTGCCCTCGTCCTCCAGCGTCCAGTGGTCGCCGTCGGGGCGCAGCACCGCGTGGTGCCAGGAGACGCGAGCGTCGTCGAGGCAGATCTCGCAGAGGGGGTCGCGGCCGACGTGGTACGTCCGGCGCGGGCTCATCGCGGTAGAGCCCCGGTCGGTTTCGAGTACGAGCTCGGGCGCGGTCGCCGCACCATGGCGCTGGACCATAGGGCGATTTTCCCACGATCGGAGCAGCTCGGCAGGGTTCGACATCACCGCAGGTCAGAGCGGCGTTATGGGTAATGACAACGGTCCCCGTTGCAGCCTTTGCCCATCTTCGAGAGGTGCGCTTCACTTCAGGCGACGCATCCGGCCTGATCCAGCGGGAACACGGAACGATTGATGGGGGACGCCATGAGCGCGCAGGACCACGCGCCGCACGAAAACGAGCACGAGCACGACGCCGGCACCGGCCACGACCACGGTCATGGCGGCCACGACCACGGTCACGGGGGCCACAGCCACGGCGTCTCCATCGACGCGGACCGCCGCTGGCTCGGCATCTCCCTCGGCCTGATCGTCGGCTTCATGGCCATCGAGGTGGTCATCGGCGTCCTGGCGCACTCCCTGGCGCTGATCTCCGACGCCGCGCACATGCTGACGGACGCCGTCTCGATCGTCCTCGCGCTGATCGCGATGCGGCTGGCGGCCCGGCCGGCGCGCGGCGGTTTCACGTACGGCCTCAAGCGCGCGGAGATACTTTCGGCGCAGGCCAACGGGCTCACCCTGCTGCTGCTGGCGGTCTGGCTGGCGTACGAGGCGGTACGCCGGCTGCTCGATCCGCCTCCCGTGGAAGGCGGACTGGTCCTGGTCACGGCGCTCGCGGGCATCGTCGTGAACATCGCGGCGGCCTGGTGCATCTCGAAGGCGAACCGCACCTCCCTGGCCGTCGAGGGCGCGTACCAGCACATCCTCAACGACCTGTTCGCCTTCATCGGCACCGCCGTCGCGGGTCTGATCGTGCTCACCACCGGATTCCGGCAGGCCGACTCGATCGCCTCGCTCGTCGTGGTCGTCCTGATGGTCAAGGCGGGCTACGGTCTGGTCCGCGAGTCCGGGCGGATCCTCCTGGAGGCCGCTCCGGCCCATGTGGACCCGGACGCGGTCGGCGACCGCCTCGTCGGGCAGCCACCGGTCACCGAGGTCCACGACCTGCACATCTGGACCATCACCTCCGGTCAGGCGGCGCTGTCCGCGCACGTGCTGGTGGACGAGGAGGGCGACTGCCACGCCGTGCGCCGGGACCTGGAGGCCCTGCTGGCCAAGGAGTACGGGATCACGCACACCACGCTCCAGGTGGACCACGCCCAGGACTCCCTGCTCACCGTCGGCCGCCCGGGCGAGGATCCCTCCGACCCGCACTGCGCGGATTCCCACGGCCCGGTCCACCGCCAGGGACCGCACGAGCACTGACTCCCGCCGTACGGGGCATAGATGAGCACATGACCACCAAACGGAGCGCCGGTCTGCTCCTGTTCAGGGAATCCGGGGACGCGGGCCTCGAAGTACTGCTCGGCCATATGGGCGGCCCGCTCTGGGAGCGGCGCGACGCGGGCGCCTGGTCGATCCCGAAGGGCGAGTACGGACCGGAGGAGAGCGCGCGCGACGCGGCCCGCCGGGAATTCGAGGAGGAGATCGGGCTGCCGCCGCCCGAGGGCCCGTACCTGCCGCTGGGAGAGGTGCGGATGATCGGCGGGAAGCTGGTGACGATCTGGGCGGTACGGGCGGATCTCGATCCGGCACTGGCGGTACCGGGCACCTTCACCATGGAATGGCCGCCGAAATCGGGACGCACCGCGGAGTTCCCCGAGTTGGACCGGGTGGAGTGGTTTTCTCCCCCGATGGCCCGAAACAAACTGGTGGTGGCTCAAATCCCTTTTCTGGAGCGATTGTCCGAACTCTTGAAGAATGAGGGTTGACCTGCCCTTTACTTGCCAACAAACCCCACCTGCATGGACATTGCACCTATGACGAACGTCGTGCTGGTGGGAACCCTGGACACCAAGGGTGTGGAGTACGGCTGGCTGCGCGAGAGGCTGTTGCGCGCCGGCGTCGAAGTGGTCATGGTCGACACAGGAATCATGGACGAGCCCCGGGTGCCCGCCGATGTGCCGCGCGAAGCGGTCGCGCGGGCAGCGGGAACGGAACTCTCACAGCTACGCGCGGCCGCCGACCGGGGTGCGGCCGTGACCACGATGGCCCGGGGCGCGGAAGCGACCCTCTTACGCCTGCACGCCGAAGGGCGGCTCCACGGAGTCCTCGCGATCGGCGGCAGCGGCGGCACCTCCATCGCCACGAGGGCGATGCGCGCACTGCCGCTGGGCGTTCCGAAGGTGATGGTCTCGTCGATGGCGTCCGGGGACGTGGCCCCGTACGTCGGATCGGCGGACATCACGATGATGTACAGCGTCGTGGACATCGCGGGGATCAACAGCATCTCCGCACCCGTCCTGACCAACGCCGTCGAAGCCGTCGCCGCGATGGCCAAGGGATTCCAGCGCGCCTCCATGGAACTGCGGCGGCCGGCCCGGCTGGGCGAGGGCAGCCGCCCGCTGATCGCGGCGAGCATGGCGGGGGTGACCACGATCGGCGTGGACGCCGCCCGTGAACGGCTGACCGAGCTCGGCTACGAGGTCCTGGTCTTCCACGTCAGCGGCACCGGCGGCCGCACCCTGGAGAAACTGGCCGGCCAGGGGATCTTCGCGGGCGTCCTCGACCTCACGCTCAGCGAGCTCGCCGACGACCTGTGCGGCGGCATCCTCACCGCCGGTCCCGACCGGCTCAGCGCGGCCGGGCGGGCCGGGATCCCCCAGGTGGTGAGCCTGGGAGCGCTGGACATGGTGAAGTTCGGGCCGATGGAGAGCCTGCCCGAGAGGGTCCGGTACCGCCGGATCCGCGTCCACAACCCCTCGATCACGGTGATCCGTACGACCGGGGCCGAATGCGCCGAACTCGGACGCCGGGTCGCCGCCAAACTCCGTGCGGCCACCGGCCCCACGGCGGTCTGCGTCCCACTGCGCGGACTGTCCACGCTCGGCGCGCCCGGTGGCCCCTACCATGACCCCGACGCCGACCGGGCACTGTTCTCGGCACTGCGTGACGGACTGCGGGGCAGCGCTGCCCGGCTGTACGACTACGACACCCACATCAACGATCCAGACTTCGGACGCGCGGCGGCCGACCGGCTGCACGCCATGATCGGCGCGCGGGCCGCGGCCGCCTGAGGTCCCGCCCCGACCCACCCCGCCGAGAGCACCGCGCGGACGGGAACCAGCCGTGGCGGGAATGTGTCCCAGGTGATGGCCGATCGCCTGGGACGACCGGCCCCGGGGCGCGGTCACGCCACGGCAGGGGGAAAGGCATGAACGGCATGTGGTCGGTTCCCGGTTACTCGGAGATCCGCGAGCTCGGCACGGGCGCCAGCGGCCGCGTGGTGCTCGCCGTCCACGAGGGCACCGGCACCGCGGTGGCGGTGAAGTACCTCAGCGACCGGATGCTCGAGAACCCGGCCTTCGTCCGGGAGTTCCGGGCCGAGGCCCAGTTGCTCGGCGAACTGCGGTCCCCGTACGTGGTCGGGCTGTACGAGTACGTGGAGGCGCCCGGCGGCGCCGCCATCGTGATGGAGCTCGTGGACGGCATACCGCTGAACGCGCTGCTCAAGCAGAGCGGTCGGACCGGCCCCGAAGCGGCGCTGGTGCTGCTGAAGGGCTCCCTGCTCGGCCTGGCCGACGCCCACCGCTCCGGTGTGGTCCACCGCGACTACAAGCCGGCGAACGTCCTGGTGGCGGGCGACGGCACCTCCAAGCTCGTGGACTTCGGGATCGCCACCCCGCTCGGCGCCACCCCCGGGGCCGCGGGCACTCCCGCGTACATGGCCCCGGAGCAGTGGCAGGGCCGGCCGGCCTCCCCCGCGGCCGACGTGTACGCCGCGACGGCGACCTTCTTCGAGTGCCTGACCGGCCGCAAGCCCTACGACGGGCAGAGCTTCGCCGAGCTCGCGGTCCAGCACGTCGAGGCGCCGGTCCCCGAGACCGAGGCCCCGGAGCCGGTGCGCCCGCTGATCCGGCGAGGACTGGCGAAGGACCCGCGGCAGCGTCCGGAGAACGCCGAGGAGTTCGTGGCGGAGCTGGAGGGCGTCGCGCAGGCCGCGTACGGGCCCGACTGGGAGGAGCGCGGGCAGCGCAAGCTCGCCGCCCTGGCGGCCCTGCTGCCGCTGCTGTTCCCCTCGGCCGCCGCCCCGGCTCAGGGCACCACCGCACTGGCCACGACGACCCTGCCGAAGCCGCCGTCCGGGTGGACCCCGGGCCGCCGCGGCCTGGTCGCGGCCGGGGCGACGCTGGTGCTGGCCGTAGTGGCCGTACTCGGCTACCAGGCGGTCGGTGCGGAGCCGGGCGGAGCGAAGGCCCTGAACGCCTTCGCGACCTCCAGCGCCGCGGGGGACGCCCCGGCCTCCCCGGTGGGCCTGCCGAGCCCCTCGGCCTCGCCGAGCGAGAGCATCAGCCCGAGTGCGAGCCCGAGCCCGTCGCCCAGTACGACCCCCTCGCCGTCCGCGTCGGCGTCCGCGTCCACCACGCCGAGCTACAGCAGCCCGCCGTCCCCGACGCCGACACCCACCAACTCGCCGACGCCCACGCCGACCCCGGGCGTGAGCGTCTCCTCGGTGTCCGTCAACCTCAAACCCGTGCGCGCGACGGTGAACGCGGCCGTGAGCCTCAACGCGAAAGGCGGACCCGCCACCGTGACACTCGAATGGTTCCTCGGGACCGCGCCGAACGACCTCTCCTTCGCGAACGGGGCCGAGAGCCTCACCGCTCCCGCCGGATCACCGACCGGAGTGTCGACGAGCCACACCCTCCCGCGCGCGAGCAGCGCCTGCTACCTCACGGTGCGCGTCTCCACCGTGCCCGCAGCGCCCAAGCAGCGGTACACCTACGCGACCTACCAGTTCCAGGCCTGCGTCCAGGTGCCCCGATGAGCGATCCCCGCGCCCCGCAGGGCGAAGACGACTACAGCGCCACCGTGCTCGGCAGCCACTGGATCAGCGGTCCGCCCCAAGGCCCGGAGCCGGAGCCGGAGCCAACCCCGGATTCCGGGCCGGAGGCCGGCCCGGGTTCAGGCCCGGAGCAGGGCACCGTGCAGCTCCCCGCGCAGACCAAGCGCTTCGACGTGCCCGGCGGGGCCGAGCCCGACCGGGTGGAGGGCTCGGTCCTGCGGTTCGGGCCCGGGGTGACGGCCGCCCTCCCGCTGCCGTTCCCGCTGTACCCGGAGCCGGCCCCGCTCCGCCGCAAGGGCGAGTGGCGGCGCTACACCCTGGCGGTCCTGGTCCTGCTCGGCGTCCTCGTCTACCTCGGCTGGCAGCACTACGGACCCGCCCTGGAGGTCCGCGACGTGACGGTCGCCACCGACCCCAAGGGCCCCGCATGCGATGCGACCGCCGACGTGGTGGCCGTCGTACGGACCAACGGGCGTGCGGGGGTGCTCACTTACCGCTGGCTGCGCAGTGACGGCACGCGCTCGGAGCAGCTGACGGAGCGGGTTCCCAGCGGGCAGCGGGAGGCCCGGCTGCACCTGCTGTGGACCTTCCAGGGCGCGGGAACCTACCCCGCCAAGGCCGAACTGCAGCTGGTGTCCCCCACGCAGCGGACGGCCGCGGCGGAGTTCACGTACCGCTGCCGCCCGTAGCCGTCAGACGGATCACCGCGCGGCCGCCGTCGAGGTCCACGCGGGAGCGGGGCGGAGCGCCGTCCTCCTCGTCGTCGCGCATGACGAGGGCGCTCTGCCGCTCCTTGAGCTCGTTCTGCTTGCCCGGCGAGAAGCTCGCGTGCAGCTGCTCGAAACCGGTCGAGGACATCTGCCCCTGCCGGCCGCTCCAGCGCCAGGGCAGCAGTCCGGCGCGGCCCGCGCGTTCCAGCGTCAGGTCGAGGAAGGCGATGGCGGTCAGCAGCAGCGCCAGCCCCGGGATGGTCATGAAGACGACGAAGGCCATGCCCCCGACCCTAACCCCGGTCCTCCTTTCGGCCTACGGCCCGGCGGGCGGAGCCGTTCTTCCGGCCTGCCGTCCGGGACCGTCCGGCCGAGGTGCCCGTACCCCCTTCGCTGGTTGACTCGGAGATGTCGAGGAAAGCTCAGGGACGCTTCCCCGGCACCTCTCACGTCCACGTTCCAGCCGGCGATACACCCCCAACCGGAACGTGGTCGTCCCGCAACGGATCACAAGTCCGCGCGGGAGGCCCGCAGCTGCTTTGGGGAGTGGCTGCGGGCCATTTTTCATATCCGGTCGGCGCCCCTCGGGCCGCCGCGCCTCAGGCCACAGCCCTTCCGGCCGCCGCGCCTCAGGCTGCCACCCCTCAGAATCGTGCGTGCGCGACTATGTCCGCCGCGAACTCCCCCGTCATCGCCGGGGTCACCGTCGGCCGGCACTGCGCGACCGCCGCCAGGTAGTCCTCCGTGCTCGCGCCCAGCTGCGCCGCCGCCGCGCCCCGCGCGCCCACCGCCTCCAGGTCCCGTTCGAAGGACACCTGCGCCGCGATCCGCGCCGCGTGCTCGATGTCGGCCGGGGTGAACAGCTCGCTCGCCTCCACCAGCGCCGCCACGTCCACATCGCCGCGCCCCGCCGTGTAGCGGGCCCAGATGGCGGCGCGGGCACCCGCGTCCGGGGTGCCGATCGGGATCAGGTAGTCGAACCGGCCGGGCCGCAGGAAGGCCGGGTCGAGGGAGCGGATGGAGTTGGTCGCGCAGACCAGCAGCCGTTCGTCGCCCTCCCGGAAGCCGGGTATCAGCTTGAGCAGCTCGTTGGTCACCCCGTGGATCCCGCCGGGCTGCGCGGGCTCGGTGCGCACGGGTGCGATCTCCTCGACCTCGTCGATGAAGACGAGCACCCGCTCCAGCTCGGCGATCCGCGAGAAGGCGTCGCGCAGCGCGGTGGCGAGGTTCCCCTCGTCGGCCAGCCGGGAGGGCAGCAGTTCCACGAAGGGCCAGCCGAGCCGGGAGGCGATGGCGCGGGCGAAGGTGGTCTTGCCGGTGCCGGGCGGGCCGAACAGGGTGATGGCGCGCGGCGGCCGGACCCCGTGCACCGCGGCCCGCTCGGGCTCGGCGAGCGGGAGCACCACGCGCCGCTCGATGAGGTCCTTCTCCTTCTCCATGCCGGCGACCTTGACCCACAGGTCGTTGGGGAGGAATCGTCCGCCGAGGTCGTCGAGGAGGCCCGCGGCCGGTCCGTGCAGCGGCTCGGTCTTCTCGAAGTAGGCGACGGCCGGCTGCCGGGTGTAGCCGGCGTTGAGCAGTCCTTCGCCGAGCAGGTCCTCCTCGGGCAGGACGTACGCGATGCGGCCCACGCGGGCGGCGATGAGCCGGCGTTCCAGCTCGACGAGCAGGGCGCTGGCCAGGCCCCGGCCGCGCCAGCCGGAGGCGATGGCGATGCGCATCACCCAGGCCCGTTCGCCGGTGACGCAGGCGAGCGCGGCGCCGATCGGGACGCCCTGGTGGACGGCGACCACGCAGGGCTGCCGGTCGGTGAGGGCGCTGATGCACTCGGCGAGGGAGAAGACGGACTCCTGGCCGAGTTCGGCCGTGGTGTCGATCAGATGGACAACGGCCGCGAGATCGCTCTCGCGGTAGTCGTGGATCAGCCAGTTCACCGGGTACCGCCCCTCGTTCGTACTCCTGTGTGCCTTCTGCGTACCTTCTGCCGCGAGGCTAGGGGCGGGCGGGCCGTGTGATCACGCTCCGTCGTGCACAACAGCTGGTCCGTAAACCGTCCGTGTCGTCCATAGACTGGTGTTTTCCATCCGAACAGACGACCGAGGACCCGTACGCCTTCATGTCATCCCACATATCCCCTGTCCGCGCGGGCAGCCGACGGTGCGTCGTCTGGCTGCTTCCGGCCCTCTGGACCCTGGCGCTCGGTCTGTGGGGGCTCTCCCGGCAGAACAGCGTGTGGCGGGACGAGGCGGCGACCTGGCAGGTGGCCGGGCGTTCCGTCGGCGAGATCTGGCACATGCTGGGCACGGTGGACGCCGTCCACGGGGCGTACTACCTGCTGATGCACGTCCTCTTCGAATGGTTCGGGGCGAGTACGACGACCCTGCGCCTCCCCTCGGTGCTGGCCATGACGGTCGCCGCCGCCTGTGTGGCACTGATCGGGCGCAGGCTGGCCGGGCCCTGGGCGGGGCTGGGCGGCGGGCTGGCCCTCGGGCTGCTGCCGGCCGTGCAGTTCCAGCTCCAGGAGGGCCGCGCGTACTCCCTGGTCGCGGGGGGCGCCGGGGTCTCGACCCTGCTGCTGGTCTCGCTGCTGGCCCGGCCCCGACCCGGCGCCGGGCGGCGGACGTGGCCGCGCTGGACGGCGTACGGGGCCCTCGTGCTGGTCTGCGCCCTGCTGAACTGGTTCTCGCTGCTGATCCTGCCCGCGCACGCGCTGACCCTGTGGTGGGCCGGGGCCGGGCGCGGTGTCCTCGCCCGCTGGCTGGCCGCCTCCGCGGCGGCCGCGGCCGGGGCGCTGCCGCTGATCCTGTTCAGCCGGACCCAGTCCGGCCAGGTGTCGTGGATACCGCCGCTGACCTGGACCATGCTGACAGGTCCGGCGGTCCTGCTGGCGGTGGGCTCGATCGGAGCGTGGGCGGACCGGTGGAACGGGCCCCGCCCGGGCCGGCCGCACCGGCTGTCGGCGGCCGCCGTCGGGCTGCCGCTGCTGGCGGTTCCGCTGCTGGGTCTGGCCGCGGCCTCGCTGGTCCAGCCGCTCTTCCTGGACCGGTACGTGCTGTTCTCCATGCTGGGTCTGGCCCTGCTGATCGGCGCCGGGCTGGCCGCGGCCGTACGGGGCCTCGCGCCCCGGTGGCCCCGGGCCTCGGCCTCGCTCGTGCCGGTCGCGGTCGGGGTCTCGGCGCTGGCGGTGCTGCCGGTGGCGCTCGCCGACAGGTCCCCGGCCAGCCGGATCGACGACGTGCTCTCCGTGGCGGGGGAGGTGGCCCGGCTGAAGCAGGCCGGCGACGCGGTGCTCTTCGTACCGGCGGCCCGGCGGGACACCGCGCTGGTCTCCCCCGGGGCGTTCGCGGGCCTGGCGGACGTGGCGCTGGCGCGCGGCCCCGCGGAATCGGGCACCCTCAAGGGCGAGGAGGCCTCGCCGGCCGCCATCCGGGCGGCGCTGGAGGCGCCCCGGCGGATTCTGCTGGTGACGGACTCGGGTCCGAAGGCCAGGCCGTCGGGTTCCGAGGCGGACCGGGCGAAGACCGCCGTCCTGAAGGCGGAGTTCAAGGTGGTCGAGGACCGGCAGGTCCGGGGCCGCCGGGTGACGGTGTACGAACGGCTCTGAGGAAGCTGCGCGGCCGTGCCCGGCTGTGCCTGGCCATGCCTGGCCGTGCGCGGCCGTCTGAGAACCGCGTGAGAACCACACCGGAACCACTGATTCACAGCCGATTCTCAGGGAAGACTCGGCTCCGGCCACAGGTTCGCCCGAGATGCTCTCTACATGATCCAGCGCATCCCCTCCCGACCGGAACGCCGCCCCCGCGCCCGTGGCCGGCGCGCGACCCGGATCCTCCTGGCACTGGCCTCGACGACGGCCCTGCTGAGCCTGAACATCCCCGCCGCGTTCGCCGGGCCCCCGCTCGGAGTCACCACCACGGCCGCCGCCGATGCCACGGCCGGGCGGGTCGGCGCGCTCTTCTCGGGCGGCCTCGACGGCGGGCACTTCTGCACCGCCGCCGTGGTGCGCAGCGACGACCGCGATGTGATCGCCACCGCCGCACACTGTCTGGACAGCCTGGACAGCACCTACTTCGCGCCCGGATACCGGGACGGCGAGGCCCCGTACGGGCTGTGGAAGCTGACCAGCGCCTACATGGCCCCGGACTGGAAGGACGGCCAGGACCCGGACGACGACATCGCCTTCGCGACGGTGGTCCCGGCCGACGACCGGCAGGGCGAGTCCGTCGAGGACCTGGTCGGCGCCTTCCCGATAGCCGCGCAGCAGTCGGCGGACGCCACGTTCTCCATCGTGGGCTACCCGAGCAGCGACGACTCCCCGCTGCGGTGCGCCAACACCACGACGTTGTTCTCCGAGACCCAGCGCCGCATCGAGTGCCCGGACCTCAGCGGCGGGACCAGCGGCAGCCCCTGGCTCGTGGACGGCGCCCTGGCGGGCGTGCTCGGCGGCTACCAGGGCGGCGGGGACGTCCCGGAGGTCTCGTACAGCGCGGTCATGGGCGACCAGGCGGTGGAGCTCTACCGCGAGGCCGCCGACAGCGACTGAGGAACCCGGAGGAACCCGGCCGACTAGGCGCGGGGCGCGGGCTCGGTCTGGGTCGCGGGCTGGGCCTCGGTCTGGGCCCCCGTTCCGTCGGGTACCGAGAACCAGGTCGGCTCGTCCCGCAGGGCCCGCCGGATCCGGTCCACGGCGAAGGACTCCAGGGGCTCGGGCAGCGCGTCGGGCGCGAACCAGGCCACCTCCAGCGACTCGTTGTCGTTGACCCGGGCTCGCCCGCCGGTGGCCCGGCAGCGGAAGGTGATGTCCTGGAACTGGCAGACGTCGCCGTTCGGATAGGTGATCGGCGGCAGCATCTCCACCAGCACCACCCGTTCGGGGACGCACCGCACCGCCGTCTCCTCGAACACCTCGCGCGCCGCCGTTTCGGCCGGCTGCTCCCCCGGCTCGGCGATCCCGCCGATCACCGACCACCGCCCGGTGTCGGCGCGCCGCCCGAGCAGGACCCGCCCCTCGTCGTCGACGACGATGGCGGTCACGCCGGGGAGCAGGAGCAGCTGGTGCCCGGCGCTCGCGCGCAGGGTCCGGATGAAATCGGGTGTGGTCATCCCCCGACCCTACGAGGACTCCGGCCCTGCGATGCCGCTCGACCCTACGAGGCCCTGCCGGCCCTGCCGGCCCTGCCGATCCGGCGGACGAGCGTCCAGCCGAGCCCGAAGGCCGCGACGGCCAGCAGGAAGTACTCGGCGAGCGGGCCGAACCGGGTGGCGGGGGTCTGGCTCGATCGCAGCGGAATCGTCTCGACCAGGGCGTCGGCGGTGAACATCTCGGTCTTGCTGACGACCGTGCCGTCGGGGCGGATGACGGCGCTGACCCCGCTGGTGACCGGGACCAGCACGGTGCGGCTGTGCTCGACGGCCCTGACCCGGTCCATGGCGAGCTGCTGGTAGGTCATCTCGGTGCGGCCGAAGGTCGCGTTGTTGCTGGGCACCGCGAGGACCTGGGCGCCCGCCTGGACGGTGGAGCGGACGGCGTCGTCGAAGGCGGCCTCGTAGCAGGTGACCATGCCGACCCCGCTGCCCGCCATGTCGAAGACGCCGGGCTCCTTGCCGGGGCCGAAGTCGCGCCGTACCCGGTCGACGTCGGAGCTGAAGAGCCGGACGAAGGACCGCATCGGGATGCGCTCGCCGAAGGGCTGGATCTTGCGCTTGTCGTAGGTGTCGGTGGGGCCCTTGACGGGGTCCCACAGGATCATCGTGTTGCGCAGCGGCCCCGTCTCGGGGACCAGTACGGAGCCGATCGCCACGGGAACCCCGATGGTCCTGACGGCGTTGTCGATCACCGTGTAGGCGTCGGGCTCGGCGAAGGGGTCGATGTCGGAGGAGTTCTCCGGCCAGACGACGAAGTCCGGTTTCGCCACCTTGCCGAGCTTGACGTCCTCGGCGAGCTGGAGCGTGCGGTTGGCGTGGTTGTCCAGGACCTGGCGGCGCTGGGAGTTGAAGTCCAGACCGGTCTGCGGGACGTTGCCCTGGATGACGGCGGCCGTGACGGTGCCGTCCTCGGCCGCGACCGACACCAGCGGCCGGGCGGCGAGCGCCCCGGCGAGCGGGGCGGCCACGGCGGTGGCGGCGAGCAGCGCGGCGGTGGCCCGGCGGGTGGACGCGCCGACGCGCACGACCTCGTAGAGCCCGAATCCGCACAGGGCCACGGCGAAGGAGAGCAGCGGGGTGCCGCCGAGCGCGGCGAGCGGCAGGAAGATCCCGTCGGGCTGGCCGAAGGCGAGCTTGCCCCAGGAGAAGCCGCCGAAGGGGGCGCGGGCGCGCAGCGCCTCGCCGGCGATCCAGACGGCTGCGCCCCACAGCGGCCAGCCGGGAAGCCGGCTGACGAGGGAGATCCCCAGGGCCGTGAATCCGATCAGGACCGATTCGAGGGTGACGAGGGCCAGCCACGGGACCGGGCCGACGCCCTCGCCGGTCCAGACGAGCAGGGGCAGCAGGAAGGCGAGCCCGTGCAGGAGGCCCAGACCGAAGCCGGCCCGCGCGCGGCGCCCGTACAGGCAGAAGCCGAGCAGGGCGAGGGCGAAGGGGGCCAGCCACCACAGGGGGCGGGGCGGGAAGCTGAGATAGAGCAGCAGGCCGGAGGCGACGGCGAGCGCGGGGCGCTTCAGCCGCCCGGCCCAGCGTCGGAGGCGGGAACCGGCCGCCGCTCCCGGTTCCGCTTCGCGTCCCGATCGGGGTTCCGCTTCCGCATCCGCTTCCGGTCCCGCCTCGGTCGGGTCGGCGGGCTTCGGGGGCTCGTTCCCCGCCGGGCGGGTCGCACTGCTGCTCATCTGGCGGAGTGTACGTCCCCGGGCTGTGCCGGTGGACTGTGCCGGTGGACCGTGCCGTCGCACGGTTCAGTGGGCGAGGGCGCGCAGATGGGTGCGGATGACGCGGACCGCGTTCTCGGCGTCGTCCACGGTGACGGTGAAGAGCTTGCCGTCCCCGAGCCGCAGTTCCAGGCCCTCGCCGCGCCGCACGATCACGGCGGTCCCCCTCTCGGGGCGCCAGCGGTAGCCCCAGCCGCCCCACTGCTGGGGGGTGATCCGGGGCAGGAACTCGGCGGACGTCACGTCGGCCAGCCGGATCTTCCGGCGGGGCACGCCGATGTGCCCGCAGCGCACCTCCATCACCTCGGCGTCCACGGTGACGGCCACGTGGACGAAGGCCAGGGTGCCGAAGAGGATGAGCAGGCCCACGGCGAGGCAGCCGATCACCGCCATGAGGAGCGCGACGATGCCCACGTCCCAGGCATAGTCGACGGCGAGCTCGACGCCGAGCGCCAGGCAGGCCGCACCGGCCCCCGCGAGCAGCCACTGCACGCGGTTGGATGCCCGGCCCGTCCAGAGCGGACCCGGGGGGTGAACCGTCATGTGTAGCAGCGTACTCACGTTCCGCACGCACGCCACCGGCTCTCCGGACCCGTTTCACATCGAGGTCTTCGAACCCCCCGCCGCCCGGCAGGAGGCCGACCGGCACGTCGCGCAGGGCCGGACGGCGGAAGGTCACGAAGCGGTGCAGTGTCCGGGAGCCGAAGGCCGGCCGCACCTCCTCGGCTGTGGCGGGCCCGGGGAGGGCGGCGTCGGACTCCGCCGCATACGGGCAGCTGCTGCGGACAGCCGGAATGCCGTACGGTCCGGAGCAGGCCCACGCCCTCACGCTCGCGCTGCACGGAGCCGCACTCCGCCTCCTGACCGGCGCCCCGGGCACACTGGCCGCGGCCGGGCTCGACGACCTGGACTCCTTCGCGCGCGCCGCGCCGGCCGCCGAAGACCCCGAGGGCCGCGAACCGAAGGAGGAGGAGGAGGCATGACCACCCGACTCGACCGCGCCGTGGGAGCCGTGCTCGGCTCGGCGGCCGGTGACGCTCTCGGCGCGCCCTACGAGTTCGGCCCCGCCGGCCAGTTCAGTGCCCGCGGCGAGGAGATGCGCGGGGGCGGCGGCTGGGATCCGGGCGAGGCGACCGACGACACGCAGATGGCGGTCCTGGTCGGCGAATCCCTGCTGGAGCGCGGCGGGCTCGACCTGCCGGACGTTTTCGACCGGTTCCGCCGCTGGGCGGCCGCGGACCCGAAGGACATCGGGCTCCAGACGGAGGACGTGCTGACGAACGGCGAAGCCTGGGACTTCGCCGCAGCCCTGCACTTCCAGATCAACGTCCGGGCCGCCGGCAACGGTTCCCTGATGCGGGCCTCCACCTCGGCGGTGTACTTCGCGCCGGCCGGGCGGGAGGCCACGATGGACGCGGCCCGGCGGATCGCGGCGCTCACCCACGGGGACCGGGCCGCCTGGGAGGGTACGGCCGTCCTGCACGAGCTCGTCCGGGTGGCCCTGGACGGAGCCGATCCGCTGGCCGCGCTTCCCGCGGCGCTGGAGGCCGTGCATCCGGACCACCGCGAGCGGTACGCCCGGGTCCTCGCCCCGGACTGGCATCCGGAGCTCGCCACCGAGTTCAACGGGGCGGTCTGGCCGTGCCTGGGATCGGCGGTGTGGGCGCTGCGCACCACGAGCGGTTTCGCGGATGCCGTACGGGCCGCCGTGGACCTGGGCGGCGACACCGACACGGTGGCTGCGGTCACCGGCATCCTGGCCGGGGCCCGCTACGGCCAGGCGGCCGTCCCGGACGCATGGACCGCCCCTCTGCACGTCCCCCTGCCGGGCTTCGGAGAGCGCACGCTGGACGCGGCCGACCTGCGCGACCTGGCCCGGCGCCTCGCGGAGGCGGGCGGCGCGGCCGTAGACGTAGCCGAGCAGGGCTAGACCGTCTCTTTCGGATCTTGCAGGGCCCGGGGATGGATCGGGGCTGCTGATCGGCCCTGAAGGCTCAGCCCGGGTCAGCCCCCGACGGCCGCGTTCTGACCGGCCAGGAGGCGGCCTTCGGCATAGGTGAGGGCGGCTCCCGGAAGGGCGCCCGGACGGCCGCTGAGCAGGACGGTCAGGCTGCCGGTGCGCGGCAGGCCCGGTTCGGGCCGGGCGCCGAGGCGGCGCAGCGCCTGCACGGCCACGGGCTCGGCGGAGCCGTGGTAGACGAGACGGGCGCCACCCGTGCGCGCCGCGAGGGCGGCCCGGATGGGGGCTTCGACCAGCTCGTAGTGCGTGCAGCCGAGCACCACGTCGGTGACGTCGGCCGGGGTCAGCGCGGCGGCCGCGGCCACGGCCCGTACGACGGCGGCCTCGTCGGCGGCCTCGACGGCGTCGGCCAGTCCGGGGCAGGGCACCTCGGTGACGCGGGCCCCCTCGGCGAAGTCCCGGATGAGACCGCGCTGGTAGGGGCTGCCGGTGGTGGCGGGGGTGGCCCAGATGGCCACTCGGCCTCCGGAGAGTGCGGCGGGCTTGATCGCCGGCACGGTCCCGATGACCGGGATCGCGGGCTCCAGCTCTGCGCGCAGGGCCGGCAGTGCGTGGACGGAGGCGGTGTTGCAGGCCACGATCAGCGCGTCCGGCCGGTGCGCGGCGGCGGCGCGGGCGACGTCGAGAGCCCGCCCGGTGAGGTCCTGCGGGGTCCGCGGACCCCAGGGCATCCCGTCGGGGTCGCACGACAGCACCAGCTCGGCGTCCGGCCGCAGCCGCCGCATCGCGGCGGCCGCCGCGAGGAGGCCGATGCCGGAGTCCATGAGGGCGATCTTCACTTGGTCACCTTAATCGATCCCCCCGCCCGCCCGGGGCCGACGGCACCGCGGCCCGGCTGTCGGCGGGCGCGGTCAGATGTGCAGTTCGGGGGGAAACCCGGTCCAGCGCAGTTCGGCGGGCAGGTGCCGCATGTCGTTGGAGACGAGGACGCAGGCCGGCCGACCGGGCGCGTAGCGGATGACCGTGAGGGCGGCGTTGCCGTGGTTGAGGCCGAGCCAGCGCCACTTCGGCGCGTGCATGGCGTCCCGGACGAGCCAGGCGACCAGGAAGTTGTGGGTGACGACCAGTTCGTGCCGGTCCTCTTCACCGTCCACCGGCCCGGTGAACGTGTCCAGCGCCCGTCGCGCCAGCGCGGGCCCGTGCTCCCGCTCCTCGTCGGGGACATCAGCGAGGAAGCGGAGGAAGAGGTCGGCCGATTCCGCGGGCAGTTCGTCCCTCGCCGGCACGTGGGGGACGTAGTCACCGGCGACGTCGCAGACCTTGAGGGGTACGTCCTTCAGGTGCTCGCCGATCAGCCGCGCGGTCTGCTCGGCCCTGGGCAGTGGACCATGGTGCACGGCCGTGAAGGGGATGTCCCGGAGGCGTTGACCGAGCAGCGAGGCCTGTCGACGGCCGTCCTCTGTCAGCCCGCTCTCGTCCGGCAATGCCTCGCCGTGCCGGACGAGATACAGGTATCGGGTGGCCGTGCCGGTCATCACGCACTCCTCCGCACTCACTGACGATCTTGTACATCCGGGGACGCCGCCGCCTGCGGTATCGGTTCCGTCCGCCGTCGAACGCCCCCGACAGCCGGTGTCCCGACCCCCCGCGGCCCGCCCCGCGCGGCACACTGCCGGAATGGGTCCCCTCCTCGTCGCCGCCTGCGTCTCGCTCGCCGTCTGGCTCTGGCTCACCTTCGGCCAGGGCATGTTCTGGCGGACCGACAACCGGCTGCCTCCCCGGCACGCACCCGCCCACTGGCCGTCCGTCGCGATCATCGTCCCGGCCAGGGACGAGGCCGCGGTCCTGCCGCTGAGCCTGCCCTCGCTGCTCGCGCAGGACTATCCCGGCGAGGCCGAGGTCATCCTGGTCGACGACGGGAGCTCGGACGGCACCGCCGCCCTGGCCCGCCGGCTCGCCGACGCGCACCCCGGACTCCCCCTCACCATCCTCTCCCCCGGCGATCCCGACCCCGGCTGGACCGGCAAGCTCTGGGCGCTCCGGCACGGCATCACCCACGCCGTGAACCCGATGTCTGCCCCGCCCGCCCCGTCCGCCCCGTCCGCCCCGCCCGCCCCGTCGACCCCGTCGACCCCGTCCGCGCCGCCCGCCCCGTCCGCGCCGTCGCCCCCCTCCGTGCCGCCACCCGCCTACCTCCTCCTCACGGACGCCGACATCGCCCACGAGCCGGACAGTCTGCGCGAGCTGGTCTCCGCGGCCACGACCGCCGGTCTCGACCTCGTCTCACAGATGGCCCGGCTGCGTGCCGTCAGCGCGTGGGAGCGGTTGATCGTCCCCGCCTTCGTGTACTTCTTCGCCCAGCTCTATCCCTTCCGCTGGATCAACCGCCCGAACGCCCGCACCGCGGCGGCCGCCGGCGGCTGCGTCCTGCTGCGCACCGAGGCGGCCGTACGGGCCGGGGTGCCCGACTCGATCCGCCAGGCCGTCATCGACGACGTCTCCCTCGCCCGCGCCGTCCAGCGCACCGGCGGGCGGATCTGGCTCGGCCTCGCGGAGCGGGTCGACAGCGTGCGCCCGTACGACTCCCTGGGCGACCTGTGGCGGATGGTCTCGCGCAGCGCGTACGCCCAACTCCGCCACCAGCCCGCGCTGCTGGCCGGGACGGTGGCCGGGCTGGTCCTCGTCTACCTGGTGCCGCCCGCCGCCCTCCTGGCGGGCCTCGCGGCCGGGAGCCCCGCCGTCGCCTGGGCCGGGGGTCCGGCCTGGCTGCTGATGACCGCCACGTACCTGCCGATGCTGCGGTACTACCGGCAGCCGCCCGCCCTCGCGCCGCTGCTTCCGCTCACCGCGCTGCTGTACCTCCTGATGACCGTCGACTCGGCCGTGCAGCACTACCGCGGACGCGGGGCGTCATGGAAAGGCCGTACCTATGCCCGCCCGGGCGACGCCTGAAACCGGTCGTCCCCACCCGAAACCATGTCATCCGAGGTCACCGAGTTGTGACGCTCTGTCAGCACGCGGCCGGCGGGCCTCCGGCTCCATATCGGTGCACCACCCAACCGGCGAGTACGAGTAGGAGCAAGACGGGGCGGAAGTGGCGAATCGTGCACGTGAACGTGAAGTGAAAGCTGTGGCCCTGACCTGCGAATATGCAGGTCAGGGCGGTGTTCGGTCCACCTCGCTATGGACCCGGTGAAGTCGTGGGCTTAACTTAGGTCCATGACCTCCCCCCGCTCCACTTATGGCGGCGGTTACTACTCCGCGCCCTCCTTCCCGGACACCCCCATCTACGACTCCCTCGTCGCCGAACGCGGCACCCCGCAGATCGCTCCGATCCGCGTCCCGGCCGCCTACGACTCCCCGAGTTCGGGCTATTCGAGCGGTGGATACCTCCCGGCCCTCCCGTCCTCGCTGCCCGCCCTGCCGGCCGCGCTCCCGCCGGCCCTGCCGCAGCAGCACCAGCACGTCCCGTCGTACGGGTACCAGTACCAGCAGCAGGCCCCGCAGCAGCCGGCGTACCAGCAGATGCAGCAGCAGATGCAGCAGCAGGCGCCCGCCTCGTACATCCCGCCGCAGCCGTTCGCGGCCCGCGCGGGGTACGTCCCGCAGCCCCAGCCGCAGCAGCCCCGCCCGGTCGCCACGAGCACCGGCTACGAGGCCATGCGCCCGGCGGCGCCGCGTCCGATGCAGGCGCAGCCCGCACCGGTCCCGGCCGCCTCGTACGAGGACCCGTACGGCCGTCCGTACCAGCCGCAGGGGCGGGGTTACTGACCCACGGAGCACGGAGGTCGTGGCGGAGGTCCCGAGGGCGGCTGGCAGTATGCCCTCATGTCGAACATGCATGTCCAGGCGCTCCACGTACATCCCGTCAAGTCGGTAGCGGGGACAGCTCCCGACGAGGCGATCGTGGAGCCCTGGGGTCTGTCCGGTGACCGCCGGTGGGCGGTGGTGGACGGCGAGGGCGCGGTCATCACCCAACGCCAGCAGCCGAGGCTGGCCTTGGCGAGCGCCCGTCCGCTGGGGGGCGGCGGGATCGCCCTGTCGGCGCCGGGCATGGCGGACCTGGCGGTGGAAGTACCGGAGCCGGGGACGCTGGAACCGGTGGCGCTGTTCGGAAAGAAGATCGAGACCGTGGCCGCGGCGCGTGCGGCGGCCGACTGGTTCGGTGCGTACCTCGGGGTACCGGCGCACCTGGTGCACATGGACGAACCGGCCGTACGCCGGCCCGTGGATCCGGATTACGCCCTGCCCGGCGAGACCGTGAGCCTGGCCGACGCCTACCCGCTGCTGATCACCACCCTCGCCTCGCTGGACGCCCTCAACTCGCTGATCGCACAGGGGGACCACCCGGACGAGGGGCCGCTCCCGATGAACCGTTTCCGCCCCAATGTGGTCGTTTCCGGGGCGGAGGCGTGGGCCGAGGACGACTGGCGGCGCATCGCGATCGGCGACGCCGTCTTCCGCGGGGTGCGCGAATGCGGGCGCTGCATCGTCACGACCACCGACCAGGTCACGGCGGAGCGGGGCAAGGAGCCCCTGAAGACCCTGGCCAAGCACCGTCGGATCGGCAAGTCGCTGGCCTTCGGACGGCAGCTGGTGCCGGTGCGGCTGGGCACGGTCCGCGTCGGCGACGAGGTCCGCGTCCTGGAGTGAACCGCGGGGCGGACGACGGATCGACCCGCGTGACCGCGGGACGGGCGGCCTGACGAATGGCCCGACGAACGGCAGCACGCGCGGCGGCACGACCGGCCGACCGCGCGGCGGAATGACACGTTCGGGGGGCTCTTCGAATTCCCTGGAACCAACCGCCGCGACCTGCCCGTTGGAACATTCGAGACGTACGGGGAAGCTGCGAGAAAGGTGCGAGGAGAGCCGAGCGGTGCAGGGGTGCGGGGTGAGGGTTCTGCTTCGTCCATCGACATGTACCGGATCGGGTGACACAAGTCTCGCGAGTCCCGGAATGCGCACGATCGGGGCATGCGGGAGGCTGGATCGGCAGGCAGACGGAGACTGGCAGAAGTTGGGGGAGCCGGACCGTGCGGACAGCATTGGGTGTGTGGCGTTGGCGGCGCAATCCGCTGCGGCGCCAGACTGATCTCTTCGAGGCGTGGGTGGCGTTCGCCGCGCTCGTGTGTGTTCTGGTGGTGGCTCCGGCCATCGGCTGGGCCGCCGGCCTGCGGGTGGACGGCACCCTGCAGCGGGCCGCGCGCGAACAGCGGCAGGAGCGGTACCTCATTCCCGCGGTGGTGGTCCGGCCGACCCCGGATACCCTCGCGGGCGCGGCCACCGATCCGGCGGCGCAGCGGCAGACCCCGCAGCGCACGCAGATCGTCGCTTCGTGGACCGCTCCCGACGGCAGCAGCCACCAGGGGACGGTGCCGGCCGCGGAGGAACCGCCGCACCCCGGCGACCGGTTCCGGATATGGACCGATACGCACGGCCGGCTGGTCGGGCAGCCCCTGGACCCGTCCTCCGCGACCATCCACGCGGGGGTCGCGGGCCTGGCGGCGGCCCTCGGGATCGCCGGACTGGTGGAGACGGTCCGCCGCCTGGTCGTACGTAGGCTCATGCATAGGCGGTACATACGGCTGGACCGCGCGTGGGCCGCTGCGGGACCCGACTGGGGTCGGGCGGGCGCGGGCAGCTGACCTGGCAACTCACCGGCCCCGCGCGCGCTACGGTGGGGCGGCCGGAACCGTCGCCACGGTCTCGACCGTCTCTTCGGCAGCGCGGGAAAACGAACACGCGCAACGGAACACGCGAACACGAGGGCGGGGGCACGACAGCACCATGGCTCAGGGCACGGTCCAGGTGACGCACGGCGGGTCTTCGCGGTGGCGGCGCCGCTCCGGTGAATATCCGACGCTGACCGCCGCGCTGGCCGTGGCGGGTGACGGGGACGTCCTGTCCATCGCGCCCGGCACCTACCGCGAGAACCTGGTGCTCGACCACGCCGTGACCCTGCGCGGGCCGGAAGGTGCCGTGGGCTCGGTGCGGATCGCTCCGCTCGACGGGGTCGCGCTGACCATCCGCGCCTCGGCCGTGGTCCAGGACCTGTACCTGGAGGGCCAGGACCGGGCGGCTCCCGCGCTGCTCGTCGAGGACGGCTCCCCCGAGCTGACCGACCTGCGGGTGAGCACGCGGTCCGCGGCCGGCATCGAGGTCCGCGGCAGCGGGGCCCGGCCGCTGGTCCGCCGCTGCACCGTGGAGAATCCGGCCGGGGTCGGGATCTCCGTGCTGGACGGCGGCGGCGGCGTGTTCGAGGAGTGCGAGGTCGTGGCCGCCGGGCAGGCCGGGGTCTCGGTGCGCGGCGGCGGCCGCCCCCGGCTGGAGCGCTGCCGGATCCACCACGCCACGGGCGCGGGCATCGGGGTGACCGGCGAGGGCTCGGGCCTGGAGGCGCTGGGCTGCGAGGTCTACGAGATCAAGGGCGCCGGCGTGCAGATCGCGGCGCGGGCCGGCGCGGTGCTCACCGACTGCTCGGTCCACCGCACCTCCGCCGACGGGGTCACCCTCGACACGGACGCCGTGCTCACCCTCGCGGGCTGCGACATCCACGACATCCCGGAGAACGCGGTGGACCTACGCTCCCGTTCGGTGCTCACGCTCAGCCGCACCACCGTGCGCCGCTTCGGCCGCAACGGCCTGTCCGTGTGGGACCCGGGCACCCGGGTGATCGCCGAATCCTGCGAGATCCACGACAGCACGGGCGACTACCCCGCCGTCTGGATCAGCGACGGCGCCAGCGCCTCGCTGGACTCCTGCCGGATCCACGACGTGCCGGACGCGCTGTTCGTCCTGGACCGGGGTTCGCGCGCCGATGTCGTGGACAGCGACCTCTCCCAGGTGCGCAACACCGCGGTCTCGGTGAGCGACGGGGCGACGGCCCAGCTGGACGACTGCCGGATCAGGGAAGCGGCGACCGGGGCCTGGTTCCGCGACCACGGCAGTGGCGGCACCCTCGCCAACTGCACCATCGACTCCGTGCAGACCGGCGTGATCGTCACCAAGGGCGCCGATCCGGCACTGGAGCGGGTCACGGTCACCTCCCCCGCCGAAGCCGGGTTCTACGTGTCGGCGGGCGGCCGCGGCACCTTCACCGCCTGCCGGGTCACGGGCAGTTCCGGCTTCGGCTTCCACGTCATCGACGGCTGCCGCACCACCTTGAGCCGCTGCCACACCGAGCGCTCGGCGCGCGGGGGCTACGAGTTCGCGGAGGACGGCCCGGTCGCCGAGGACTGCACGAGCGACGAGTCGGGGCCGCGGCTCGCCGCGCACTCGGCCTCGGGGGCGGCAGCGGCCGGGGAGCGCGCGGGGATCCGTACGGTCTCGGCCGCGCAGAGCCCCGTAGCCCAGGGGTCCGCGACGCCGCGGGTGCCGGCCCCGCGGCCGGCCGACGAGCCGGACCCGACCGCCGACGGCCCGGCCGCGGCCGGACGGGGCTCCGGCGAGGTGCTGGGGCAGCTCGACGCGCTGGTGGGGCTGGACAGCGTCAAACGCGAGGTCCGCGCACTCACCGACATGATCGAGGTGGGCCGGCGCCGCCAGCAGGCGGGCCTCAAGGCGGCCTCCGTCCGACGCCACCTGGTCTTCACCGGCTCCCCCGGCACCGGCAAGACCACCGTGGCCCGGCTGTACGGGGAGATCCTGGCCTCCCTCGGCGTGCTGGAGCGCGGCCACCTGGTGGAGGTCTCCCGGGTGGACCTGGTCGGCGAGCACATCGGGTCCACGGCGATCCGCACCCAGGAGGCCTTCGACCGGGCGCGCGGCGGGGTGCTGTTCATCGACGAGGCGTACGCGCTGGCGCCCGAGGACTCGGGACGCGACTTCGGACGCGAGGCGATCGACACCCTGGTGAAGCTGATGGAGGACCACCGGGACGCGGTGGTGGTGATCGTCGCCGGATACACGGCGGAGATGGACCGCTTCCTGACCGTCAACCCGGGCGTCGCCTCGCGGTTCTCCCGGACCATCACCTTCGGGGACTACGGACCGGAGGAACTGCTGCGGATCGTGGAGCAGCAGACCGAGGAGCACGAGTACCGGCTCGGGGAGAAGACCTCCGAGGCGCTGCTCGAGTACTTCACCGATCTGCCCAAGGGCCCGGCCTTCGGCAACGGCCGCACCGCCCGCCAGACCTTCGAGTCGATGGTCGAGCGGCACGCGGGGCGGGTGGCGCAGCTGTCGGAGCCGAGTACGGACGATCTCACCCTGCTGTTCCCGGCGGACCTGCCGGAGTTGCCGGTGGTCCCCGTGACCCCGGTGGTCCCGGCGCCCGCCGTCTGATCGTCCGCCGCTCACAGGTCCCGGCGCATGCACACCCGGGGCCAGCGGTCGAGGCCGTGTTCGGCCTCCCGGTCGCGGATGTCTCGCAGCCCGGGCCCGAGGCCGCTCTCGCCGAGGGTGCGGAATCCGCAGCGGAGGTAGTAGGGGGCGTTCCACGGGACGTCGGTGAAGGTGGTGAGCGTCAGCGCGGGGACGGATTCGGCGCCGGCCCGGCACGCGAGGTGCTCCAGCAGGGCGCGTCCGATGCGCCGGCGGGCGCTGTCCGGGTGCACCGACACCTGCTCGACGTGGAGGTTCCCGTCCACCCGGTCGGCGAGGAGATAGCCCACCGGTGTTCCCGTGCCCGCCCCGTCGGCCGCGACCCAGGCCAGCCCGGCCCGCCGGTAGCCGAGGAGTTCCTCGAGCGGGAGCGGTTCGTCGTCGGCGATCTCCGGCATGCCGATGGCCCGGAAGCATTCGCCGGCGGCCCTCTCGATGTCCTGGAGGAGGGGCAGTTCGTCGATGTGCGCTGCTCTGATAAGCATGCACGGCATTGTCCAGGTTGTCGCCGGGTCCGGGAAACGGGTGTGCCACCCCCGCGGCGGACATCTGACGGCCCGCCAGTTAGGGTGGCTGCCGCACCGGCCCGCCGCATCCCCGACCCGCCGAACCCGACGACCTGTCTACCGACCGACCGAACCCTGGGAGTACCGCCATGGCACGCCGACTCCGCCCGGTAGGGCTGGATTTCATCGAGGACGCCCCGGTCCGCCTGTCCTTCGCCACCCGGAGCACGGCCGGACCCGGGGCCGTGTACCGGGCCCTGGCCGAGGAGGTCGAGGGCTGGCCGAGCTGGTTCAGGGCGGTCACCCTGGCCCGGCCCACGCAGGGCGGCGCGGGGCGCGAGATCAAGCTGATGGGCGGGGTCCGGTTCCAGGAGACGATCATGGCCTCGGATCCCGAGCAGCGCTACGCGTACCGGGTCGACGAGACCAACGTCCCCGGCGTACGGGCCCTGCTGGAGGACTGGCGCCTCACCCCCGTCGGCACCGGCACGCACGTCCGCTGGACCTTCAGCGCGGACGGCTCGGCCGCCTTCCGATTCGCCCTCGCCGCCGCCCGGCCGGGCCTGGGGCACTCCTTCCGCACGGCGGTCCGCACCCTGGACCGGCGGCTGGCGGACCGGCGCGGGGCGGATCAGTAGACGGCCGGCCGCCACTCCTACGGGGCTGTCGCCACAGCCCCGTCACGGATCAGATCGCCGGATGCCGCGCGGCAAGGTCTCCGTAGCCGCCGGCCGACCAGACGCGGACCCGGAACTCCTGCAAGCTCATGGCCCGTTCGCCGGAGAAGTGGACCGTGCCGCACCGGCCGCAGTACCAGGCTTCGGACCAGACCCGGTCGGCGGCCGCCCGGCCCGGTTCGGTCCGGCGCCGCCAGGCCCTCAGGGACCGGCGGGACAGGGCCAGGAGGAGGACGCCGAGCACCAGCGCGGCGCCGGAGATCCACCCCAGGTAGGCCCCGGAGGTGACGGGGAGGGAGGACCCGTCGGTTGCGGTCCCGGGGAGGAACCGCACGGCCGACTCGGTGTCGAACCACTTGCCCACGATCCCGCCCCAGACGAAGGCTCCGACCGACACCAGGAGGAGCGTCGCCCCCCAACACCCCATGTTGGTGTCCGGTTCGATCGGGGTGACGGAGAGGGCCTTGCTCAGCGCGGAATTCTCCGAGCGGGTCGTGGTCTTCGCGTCCTCGCCCCTGCCGGTCTCCTCCTTGAGCTCGGCCTTGGCCCGGAGGTACGCGGCGGCCACGCCGAACACCTGGTCCTCCCGGCCGCACCGGGGGCAGGCCAGCGGTCCGCCCCCGCCCCGGCCCTCACCCGTGCCTTCACCCGCGCCTTCACGGCCACCGGCGCCGCTGCCGCTGCTGACACCACCGCCGGCACCGCCGATCCCCGCGCCGTCCACGATCTCCGCCATGGCTCCCCCGTCCCTCGCCGTGCCCAAAGTCCGCACAGCGTAGCCAGTTTGGATCAACCCGGGCCAGGGCCGCGACCGTCAGGCGGCCGGTTCGCTCCACACGCCGGTGGCCAGCAGGGTGTCGATCGTCTGCCGGTACGGGGCGATGTCGAGGCCCTGGTCCGCCAGCCACTGGTCGGAGTAGTACTTGTCGAGGTAGCGCTCGCCGCCGTCGCAGAACAGGGTGACGACGCTGCCCGTGCGGCCCTCCGCCACCATCTCCGAGATGATCTTCAGCGCGCTCCACACGCCGGTGCCCGTGGAACCGCCCGCCTTGCGGCCGATCGCGGCCTCCAGCGCACGGCAGGCCGCGACGCTCGCCGCGTCCGGGACCCTCATCATCCGGTCGATGGCACCGGGTACGAAGCTCGGCTCCATGCGGGGCCGGCCGATGCCCTCGATGCGCGATCCGCAGTCGCTGCTCGCGTGCGGGTCGTTCTTCGTCCACCCGTCGAAGAAACAGGAGTTCTCCGGGTCCGGGACGCAGATGCGGGTGTCGTGCTGCATGTAGTGCACGTAGCGCGCGATGGTCGCGGAGGTGCCGCCGGTGCCGGCGGTGGCCACGATCCACGCGGGCTCGGGGAACCGTTCCAGGCGCAGCTGCTGGTAAATCGATTCTGCGATGTTGTTGTTGCCGCGCCAGTCCGTCGCCCGCTCCGCGTACGTGAATTGGTCCATGTAGTGCCCGCCGGTCCGCGCCGCGAGCTGCGCCGACTCCTCGTACATCTTCATCGAGTCGTCGACGAAGTGGCATTCGCCGCCGTGGAACTCGATCAGCCGGCACTTCTCGGGGCTCGTCGTGCGCGGCATCACCGCGATGAACGGGACGCCGATCAGCTTGGCGAAGTAGGCCTCCGAGACGGCCGTGGAACCGGACGAGGCCTCGATGACGGGGCGGCCGGGGCGGATCCAGCCGTTGCAGAGGGCGTAGAGGAACAGCGAACGGGCGAGGCGGTGCTTGAGCGAGCCCGTCGGGTGGGTGGACTCGTCCTTGAGGTAGAGGTCGATGCCCCAGGCCTCGGGGAGCGGGAAGCGCAGCAGGTGGGTGTCGGCGGAGCGGTTGGCGTCCGCCTGGACCTTGCGGACGGCTTCCTTCAGCCAGGCGCGGTAGTCCGCGTCGCTGCGGTCGACGTCGATGGTCGTGGCAGTCGTACCGGTGGTGCTCATGCGCCGTGCTCCTTCGTATGTCCCGTTACCCCGAGTGCTCGGCGGGCCCGCGTCTCACGCGCCGCGCATACCTCTTGCGCCTCGTGCGCCACTCGGCTCCCGCTCTCGCAATGTACCCCCCTCACCTGCACAAACAGTCACTTTGGGTATCCATGCGAATTGCTTTCGGTGGCGTTCGGTTGCACACGGGCCCACCGTGGGTGACCCTGGGGAGGTGTCACCGAGGGTGCAGCACCCGTAACACTGATGTCGGGGAGTCGCAGCCGTGATCAGTCATTCCCGCAGGCACTGCGTAGTCGAACTGCAGGCCCTGCCCTTGCGGATCGGACAGATCCGCCGAATCGTTTCCGCGCAACTGCGCCACTGGCAGCTCGATCCGCTCATAGACCGGGCTGCGCTCGGTGTGACGGAGCTGCTCAGCAACGTCCACCGTCACGCGCAGCCGGACAAGACCTGCACGGTCGAGATCGAGCTCCGGCTCGGCCGCCTGACCGTCTCGGTCTACGACAGCGATCCGCGCCTGCCGGTCCTCCGGACGACGGCCGGAACCGGGGTCTGGACCGGAGCCCAGGCGGAGTACGGGTCCGATTCGGAGTCCGCATCCGGGTCCGGGTCGGAATCCGGGTCGGAGTCCGGGTCGGAATCCTTGGAGAGCTGGGGGGCCGACGCCCTGGAGACCTCCGGACGCGGTCTCGCGCTGGTGGCGGCCGTCAGCGAAGCGTGGGGAGCCCGGCACCGGGCCGACACCCCGGGCAAGCTGGTGTGGTTCTCCCTGCGCGCCGCACCCGATCCGGCGGCCCTGGCGCCCCATCCGGCGCACCTGGCCGAGAAGCCGGTACGAGGCCTTGCCCCGGCCCCGTCCGCCGCCGTCGCCCCCGGGCCCGTCTCCGCAGCCCTGTCGGTGGCAGCCTCGGTCGGCGCCCGGCCCGGCTAGTGCTGTGGCCGGGGTCCGCCGAAGCCCGCCGGAGCCGCGGCCAGGAGGTCAGGCCGCGGTCCCCAGGGTCCCGAGCGGGTCGTCCAGCACCGGCTGCCACGCCAGCTCGGCGGCTCCGACCAAGCTGTTGTGGTCGAGCGTGCAGGGCAGGATCGGCACGCCTCCGCTGCGCCCCCACAGGCTGCGGTCCGCGACCACCGCGCGCAGCCGCTCGGGGTCGGCGTGGAGCAGCTCGCGGTGGAGCCCGCCGAGGATGATCCGGTCCGGGTTCAGGATGTTCACCAGCCCGGCGAGGCCGAGGCCGAGCCGGTCGATGAGCTCCTCGGTGGCCGCCCGTACGCCGGGCTCCGCGTACTCCTCGCGCAGCAGGTCACGGGCCTGCTGGAGCAGCGACACCTCGGGGCCGGGGATGCGCCCGGCGGCGGTGAGGAAGGCCAGCGGGTCGGCCTCCACGTCGAGGCAACCGCGGCTGCCGCAGTGGCAGGGGCGCCCCTCCGGATTCACGGTGAGGTGGCCGACCTCCAGGGCCAGGCCCGAACTCCCGCTGTGCAGGCGGCCGTCCAGCACCAGCGCTCCGCCGACCCCGCGGTGCCCGGTGGCCACGCACAGCAGGTGCTGCGCGCTGCGCCCGGCGCCGTGCCGGTGCTCGGCGAGCGCGGCGAGGTTGACGTCGTTGCCGGTCAGCGCCGGGCCGTCGATGCCGGCGGCCTTGACACACTCGGCGAAGATGGCCCGTACGGGAGAGCCGGCCGGCCAGGCCAGGTGCAGCGGGTTCAGCGCCGTGCCCTCCGGCTCCGCGACCGCCGAGGGCACCGCGAGACCGGCGCCCACGCAGCGCCGTCCGGTCTCCTCGAGCAGCGCGGCGCCCGCTTCGACGACCGCGCGGAGCACCTGCGCCGGGTCGGCCGTCACGGGCACCCGGCCGGGGGCGGTGGCCACGATCCGGCCGCCGAGGCCGACCAGGGCGGCCCGGAACCCGTCCGAGTGCACCTGTGCGGCGAGCGCCACCGGGCCGTTCTCGTCCACGGAGAGCCGGTGCGAGGGACGGCCCTGGGCGCCGCCGGCCCCGCCGGGGCGGGAGTCGACCCGGATCAGGCCGAGCGCCTCCAACTCGGCGGCCACGGCTCCGGCGGTGGCGCGGGTGACGCCGAGTTCCGCCGTCAGGACCGCGCGGGTCGGGGCCCGGCCGGTGTGGACGAGCTCCAGCGCCGGTCCGAGCGCGCCGCGGCCCCGCTCCAGCTTGGTCCGCGCGGAGCCGGTGGGCGCGGTGGGCGGTGTCCCGGACTCGATGGGCCCGGCCGACACGGCGGCCCCTTCGATCCCGTCGGTCCCCTCGGTCCCGGCGGACACCGTGGTCACATCCCCCACCCGCGGCGGGGCCCCGTTGCCGTTCATGACAGCGATCCTCGCACGACCGGAGCACCGCGAACGCCGTCCGCTAGCCGAGGCCGCCGACGCGGAGTGTGATGTTCAGCCGACCGGTCAGCCCGAGTCCGGGCGGGGCGGTCCCGGGCAGGACCTTCGGCACCCCGTGATAGGCCCGTCGGACCGGTCCGCCGAAGACGAACAGATCCCCGCTGCGCAGCTCAACGTCCTGATACGGACGCCCGCGCGAGGCCGTGTTGCCGAAGCGGAAGAGGCATGAATCACCCAGGCTGAGCGAGACCACCGGTGCCGGGGAGCGCTCCTCGGCGTCGCGGTGCATGCCCATGCGGGAGTCGCCCCCGTAGAAGTTGACCAGGGCGATGTCGTACTCGGCCGCCCCGGGCCCGGCGTCGAGGCTCCGCGTGTCGTCCAGGCTCCGCATGTCCCCGTAGGCGACGGCCACCGCCTCCCGCCCCAGCCGCGCGAGCCAGTCGGGCATCGGCTTGACCGGGGCCCCGTCCCCGTCCACGGCGGTGGGGGCGTACCCGTACGGATACCAGTGCAGCCCCAGGCACACCTGCCGGGCGGTCATCGTCCCGCCGCCCGGGGTGCGTACGGTGCGCAGTCCGGCGGGCGGCCTGGCCCAGGAGCGGCAGGCGTCCAGCAACTCCCGCTGCCGGGAGGGGTCCAGCCAGTCGGGCACGTGCACGGCGCCGGGAACGATCTCGGTGCGCTCGCGCGGGAAGAGCTCGTGCGGGAAGGGTTCGCCGTCCATGTCGTCCATTGTGCGTCCGGCTGGCAAACTCCCGATATGGAGATCATCGAATACGTGAAGACCCTGGCCCGCGAGGGTGAGCTGATGGCTTCCGCCGCCGAACGGGCGGGGACGGACGCACCGGTGCCCACCTGTCCCGACTGGGACGTCGCCGATCTGCTGCGCCACACCGGCTCGGTGCACCGCTGGGCGGCCGGGTACGTCCGGGAGGGCCTGGTGGAGCCGGCGCCGTTCCCCGGGGCGCCGGAACTGGCGGGCGCGGAGCTGCTGGCCTGGTTCCGCGAGGGCCACTCCGCGCTGGTGCGGACGCTGAGCGAGGCCCCGGCCGACGTGGCGTGCTGGACCTTCCTGCCGACGGCTCCGCCGTCGCCGCTGGCGTTCTGGGCGCGCCGCCAGGCCCATGAGACCACCGTCCACCGGCTGGACGCGGAGGCGGCGCTGGGCGCCGCCTTCGGGCCGGTGGAGCCGCTGTTCGCGGCCGACGGGGTGGACGAGCTGCTGACCGGCTTCCACGCACGGCCCAAGAGCCGGGTGCGGACGGCTGAGCCGCGGGTGCTGCGGGTGCGGACCTCGGACACGGGCGCGGAGTGGGACGTGCACCTGTCGCAGGACCCGGCCCGCACGGTGCCGGGCGGGACCGAAGGCGGGACCGACGCCGAGGCGGCCGACTGCACCCTGACCGGCGATGCCGCCTGGCTGTACGCGGCGCTGTGGAACCGGCTGCCGCTGACCGGGCCGGGCGTGACGGGCGATGCGGAGCTGGCTCGGCTCTGGGTGGAGCGGGCCGGGATCTGACGCACCGCCGGCGGGGCGCCCTTGTGGCGGTGCGCCGGACGCTGTGACACTGCGGGCATGGGGCGACGCAGCCAGGCGGACCGGGACGCGATCACCATCGAGATCGCGTACGCGTTCATCAGCGGCTCCTTCGCCGCCGCCCTCACCTTCGCGGCGGTCTACGGACCCGCCCTGGCCTTCGACCTCTCCCCCACCGCCGCACGGATCCTGGCGGCGGTGGGCGGCACCCTGGCCGGAGCGGTGTTCCTCCTCAGGGTCACGCGCCTCCTGTGGCGGTTCTCCCGGCGCCCGGAGAACGACGGGCGCTAGAACAGACCCTGGTGTCCGGTGCGCTCAGCCGAGGGAGGAGGCGTAGGTGGTCTGGGAGCGGTACTTCCAACTGGGCTGCGCGTTCCACGGGTTCGGCATCTGCGCGTTGGTGGCGTACGCGTAGCCCGCGCCCCGTTCGAAGGCCGTGCGGAGCGTGGCGCGCATCGCGGTGGCGTCCGGGACGTCGTGGACGAGGTGCCAGAACGCCGTTCCGCTCGGGTCGAGTTCGGCGCCCGCCCGGTAGCCGGTGAGGTCGTTGAACACGTTGCCGCCGAGCCAGCCGCCGCCCGCGTAGGCCGCGTACGTGTCCTCGTACGTGACGAAGATGTCGGCGGTGCGGTGACCGGGCTCCAGGTAGCAGTCGGCGATGGCGGTGCCGGGGTTGTTGACGACCAGGTCCGGGGCGTTCGGGGCGATGGCCTCGATGGTGTCCTGGACGTACCGGCGCAGCTCCGCGTAGTGGTCGCGGACGGCGTTGGCCGGGCCGCAGTCGCGGCTGACGACGTCGAAGAAGATGCCGTCCACGTGGAGGCGTCCGTCGGAGGTCTTCAGGTAGTTGTCCACGGAAGCCTCGACGGCGGCGAGGTCCCGGTTGCCGTGGTCGGTGTGGACGTAGCCGAGCACCTTGGTCTTCTCGCCCGTCGAGGTGCTGCCGGAGCGCAGGGCGTCCGCGCGGGCCTGCCAGGGGGCGTCGAACGGGGAGTCGCCGTTGCCCGGGTTGAGGACGACGACGGAGGCGGCCGGGCCGGTGGCGGTGAGGTCGACCAGCATCGGGTCGTTGGCCCAGACGTACGCCGGCACGGCTATCTCCAGACCCCGGACGCCGGGTATCCGGGGGGTCGGGGTCACGGCGGGGGCCACGGCGGGGGCGGGGCCCGCGGCGGACGCGGCCGCCGGGCCCGAGGTCGCCGAGGCGGTGACGGCGGGCGCCGGCGCGGCCAGTAACAGGGTGGCGACGACGGCGTACAAGGCCTTCGCGGCGCGGGTCATGACTGCTCCTCGGGCGACGGCGGGGGACGACGGGTACGACGGGTACGCGACCCGAGGAACACTAGACGGGCGGCCGGGCACGTCAGGCCGGAATCCTCCGCTTCGGTAGGAGGAACTGACAAGCGAACTTTCCCCGCACCCTCACACGGCGGGCAGTCCCACCCCGTGCGCCAGCTGGCCGGCGGCGTGCGTGAAGAAGGTGTCACGGTCCTCGACGACCCGGTTGAACTGGCCGAACAGCTCGAAGGAGACGAGCCCGGCGAGCTGCGCCCAGGCAGCGACCAGGGCGGCGGTGACCTCCGGGGGCAGGCCTGCGGCGAAGTCCTCGGTCATCCGGACGGCTTCGGGCCGCAGTTCGGCGGGGAGCGGCGGGAGCGCGAGGCCGCGGCCCTCGTAGGCGGCGCGGACGATCCCGATGAGGGTGTTGCCGACGCGGGAGGCGGGGCCGACGGTGTCGCTGGGCGCACTGTAGCCGGGGACGGGGGATCCGTAGATCAGTGCGTACTCGTGCGGGTGCTCCAGGGCCCAGGCGCGGACCGCTTCGCAGACCGCGATCCAGCGGGCCCGGGGCGCGCCGGCGGTGGCGGTGGCGCGGGTGGCGGCGGCGCCGGTGGTCGCACTGGCGCCGGCGGCGAGCGTCCGGGCGTCCGCCGCCTCCGCGGCGGCGCCGACGCTGTTGTAGGCGTCGACGATGAGCGCGGTGAGCAGATCGTCACGGCTGGGGAAGTAGCGGTAGAGGGCCGAGGAGACCATGCCCAGCTCCCGCGCCACGGCGCGCAGCGAAAGCTTGGCCGCGCCCTCGGCCGCGAGCGCGCGGCGCGCCTCGTCCTTGATGGCGGCGGTGACTTCGATGCGGGCCCGTTCCCTGGCCCCTCGCACGGTGCTCATGGGAGTCAGTGTGGCATGCAGGTAGAGCAGTGCCCAAAAAAGGGAGCGCCGATCCATTCCGAGAGCACTGCTCTTGATTTGGATCCCCGCTCCGTGCACACTGATCTCAAGCGAGAGCAGTGCTCTCCCAACCTCTCCTCGACGCCCCGGAGGCTGCCATGGACGCGCCCACGCCCTACTACGTCACGTCCGGCCCGATCGCCATCCGCTTCAACGCCCTCTTCGGCAAACTCGCCCGCCTCGGCATCAGCCTGGCGGGCACGGCCGAGCTGTCGGTACGCGGCCGCAAGTCCGGAAAGATGCAGCGGATCCCGGTGAACCCGTACACGCAGGACGGCGTGCAGTACCTGGTCTCGGCCCGCGGCCACTCGCAGTGGGTGCGCAACATGCGCGCCGCGGGCGGCGGCGAGCTCCGCCTCGGCCGCAAGGTGCGCAGCTTCACCGTCACCGAGCTCACCGACCCCGCCGAGCAGGCCGTCGTCCTGCGCGGGTACCTGAAGAAGTGGGGCTGGGAGGTCAACCGGTTCTTCAAGGGCATCACCGTGAACTCCCCCGAGGCCGAGCTCCGGGCCGCCGCCGGCGACCACCCGGTCTTCCGCATCACGGTCACCGGCTGATCGTGCGCCACCTCGGAAGACCCGCAAAACCCGCAAGACCCGCAAAACACGGCGGCGGCCCCGCCGGAAGATCCGGCAGGACCGCCACCCCGAACGGCTCCACGAGCCCGCTCCCACCCGCTCCCCCACCGGGAAACGAGCCTCGCCCCGGGCCGGGCCACGGGCCGGGCCACGGGCCAGGCCCCGGAATCAGCCCTGAGGTCCGCCGGGCGCCGCGCTGGACGTCTCGCCCTGCGGCTCTCCCGGCTTCGCACCACCCTGACCCGCTCCGCTCACCCGCTCGGGAGCCTGGGCCTGGCCCTGCACCTGGCCCTCGCCCCGGCCGCGCGCCTGCCGGGCGTCGAGCAGGTGCAGCGCCTTGCGCGCCAGCGGGTACGTACGCACCATGTCGGCCAGCGTCATCGACCCCCGGGTGATCCGCGCGAAGGCCAGCCAGGCCGGCCGGAAGCCGGTGATCGCCGCGTGCAGGACGCCCGGCTTGGACTCGAAGACGGTGAGCATCCGCTTGCCGACTCCCATCTCCACGCCCAGTCCGGCCTTGACCGCGAAGGCGTAGTTGAGCGCCTGCCGGCGCGCGTCCACCGCGTCCTGGGCCTCGGAGATCTTCACCGCCCACTCACCGGCGAGCCGCCCCGAGCGCAGCGCGAAGGAGATGCCCTCCCGGGTCCACGGCTCCAGCAGCCCGGCCGCGTCGCCGGCGACCAGCACCCGGCCGCGCGAGAGCGGCGATCCGGGCTTGCGGCAGCGGGTCAAGTGGCCGGAGGAGATCGCCGGTTCGAAGCCGGACAGGCCGAGCCGGGCGATGAAGTCGTCCAGGTACCGCTTGGTCGCGGCCCCTTCGCCCTTCGCCGAGATGACCCCGACGGTGAGGGTGTCGCCCTTGGGGAACACCCAGCCGTAACTGCCGGGCATCGGGCCCCAGTCGATGAGGACCCGGCCCTTCCAGTCCTCGGCGACGGTGTCCGGCACGGGGATCTCCGCCTCCAGACCGAGGTCCACCTGGTCCATCTCGACCCCGACGTGCGCGCCGATCCGGCTCGCACTGCCGTCCGCGCCGACCACGGCCCGCGCCAGCACTGTCTCGCCGTCGGCGAGCACCACGGCCACGGTCCGCCGGTCGGGAACGGAGGCCCCGTGCTGTTCCACCCGCGATACGGCCGTACCCGTACGGACGGTCGCGCCGGCCTTCTCCGCCTCGGCGACGAGCGCCGCGTCGAACTCGGGACGGTTGATCAGCCCGAACAGCATCTGCTTCGAGCGCCGTGTCCGGGTGAACTTCCCGTCGAGCGAGAAGGTGACCGCGTGGATGCGGTCCTTGAGGGGCAGTACGAAGCCCGGCGGGAGGGCGTCGCGCGAGGGGCCGATGATGCCCCCGCCGCAGGTCTTGTACCTGGGCAGTTCGGCCTTCTCCAGCAGCAGGACGCGCCGCCCGGCGGTGGCCGCCGCATGTGCGGCCGAGGACCCGGCAGGTCCCGCCCCGACCACGATCACGTCCCACACCTCGCCGGTCTCCCCGGCCGTCTCCGCGTCCGCCCCCTGAGCGGCCTGCCCTGCTGCCGCGTCGCGTACGTCGCCGCTGTCGCTCTCGTCGCTGCTCACGATGTGCTGCTGCTCCTGATCCTGCGGTTCATGCCATTGCTCCGATGCCGGGGAAATCCTACGGCGCGAGCCGGGTCGCCCCGCTGTGCGAGGATCGGCACTGTCTTTGCCTCATCCCGCATACGCCCACCCCGCGGCTGCGGGAGGCGTACACGTACACCAACGTCGCACCCAGTAGGAGCGTGCCCATGTCTTCGCACCCGATCGCCGAAACCATCGCCTCGCTGATGCCCCGCGCCAAGCAGGAGCTGTCGGAGCTGGTGGCTTTCCAGTCGGTGGCGGACTGGGGGCAGTTCCCCAAGAGCGAGAGCGAGGCCGCGGCCAATTGGGTGGCGGACGCGCTGCGAGCCGAGGGCTTCCAGGACGTGGCCCTCCTCGACACCCCCGACGGCACCCAGTCGGTCTACGGCTTCCTGGCCGGTCCGGCGGGCGCGCCGACCGTGCTGCTGTACGCGCACTACGACGTGCAGCCGCCGTTGGACGACGCGGCCTGGATCTCCCCCGCCTTCGAGCTGACCGAGCGCGACGGCCGCTGGTACGGGCGCGGCGCGGCGGACTGCAAGGGCGGGTTCATCATGCACCTGCTCGCGCTGCGCGCCCTGAAGGCCAACGGCGGTGTGCCGGTGAGCGTGAAGGTGATCGTCGAGGGCTCGGAGGAGCAGGGCACGGGCGGTCTGCAGCAGTACGCGACGGCCCACCCCGAGCTGCTGACCGCGGACACCATCGTGATCGGCGACGCGGGCAACTTCCGTACGGGCCTGCCCACGGTCACGGCGACCCTGCGCGGGATGACCCTGCTGAAGGTCAAGATCGACACCCTGGGCGGGAACCTGCACTCCGGCATGTTCGGCGGGGTGGCCCCCGACGCGCTGGCCGCCCTGATCCAGGTGCTGGCCTCGCTGCGCTCGGCGGACGGTTCGACCACGGTGGACGGGCTCGCCTCGGACGCGGTGTGGGAGGGACTCCAGTACCCGGAGGCCGACTTCCGTGCCGACGCGAAGGTGTTGGACGGGGTCGAGCTCATCGGCGAGGGCACCGTCGCGGACCGCCTGTGGGCCCGGCCCGCGGTCACCGTGCTGGGCATCGACTGCCCGCCGGTGGTCGGCGCGACCCCGTCGGTGCACGCGAGCGCGGGCGCGCTGATCAGCCTGCGGGTGCCGCCGGGCGTGGACACTTCGGAGGCGATCAAGCTCCTGGAGGCGCACATGGTGGCGCACACCCCGTGGAAGGCGCGCCTGGAGCTCGAAGTCGTCGGTCAGGGCCAGCCGTTCCAGGCGGACACCGACAGCCCGGCGTACGCGTCGATGGCCGAGGCCATGGCGGTGGCGTACCCGGGTCAGGAGATGCAGATCAGCGGCATGGGCGGGTCGATCCCGCTGTGCAACACGCTGAACTCGCTGTACCCGGAGGCCGAGATCCTGCTGATCGGCCTGAGCGAGCCGGAGGCCCAGATCCACGCGGTGAACGAGAGCGTGTCCCCGGAGGAGCTGGAGCGCCTCTCGGTCACGGAGGCCCTGTTCCTCGTCAACTACGCGGAGTCCAAGCGCGCCTGACGGCTGTCTGAAGCTCCGCTACGGGCGAACCCCGCTCTCGGCGTATCTCGGCCGGGAGCGGGTGCCGTGCGCATACGTTCGGGTGATGGATCTTGTCGAAGTCATCCCCGAACGGCTCCACATGCTCCGCTTCCCCATCGGCCAGGCCTACCTCTGGCGCGACGGAGCGGACCTGACCCTGATCGACGCGGGCCATGCCGGTGCGGCGGCCGCGATCGAGGGGGCGATACGTTCCCTCGGGCTGCGCCCCGAGCAGTTGCAGCGGATCGTCCTGACCCACTGCCACCGCGACCACGTCGGCGCGGCGGGCGAACTCGCCGCCCGCTGGGGCGCGGAGGTACTGGCGCACCGACTGGACGCGCCGGTCGTCCGCGGCGACCTCCTGGTGCCGGAGCCGGTGCTCCTGGAGTGGGAACGGCCGCTGTACGCACACGGCCTGACGGTCCCGCAGGCCCCGCCGACCCGGGTGGACCGGGAACTGACGGACGGCGAGGTGCTCCCCTTCGGCGGCGGCGCCGTCATCGTCCACGCCCCGGGTCACACTCCGGGCAGCATCGGCGTCCATCTCCCATCGCACGGCGTGCTGTTCACCGGCGACTGCATCGCCGGGGTCGGCCAGGTGATGCTGGGCGTCTTCAACGTGGACCGCGCCGAGGCCATCGCGACCTTCGGCCGCCTGGCGGCCCTGTCCCCGTCGGTGGCCTGCTTCGGCCACGGCGACCCCCTGACGGTGGACACGACGGCCGTCCTGCGCGCGGCGGCGGAGGCGGCCGGCACCGAGACGCACTAGCCGGCCCGGGCCGGCTACGGCACCGCCCGGCCCGCCTCCAGGTACAGCGCGCGGCCGCGCTCGCGGGCCTTCAGGGCCCAGCGCAGCCGCTCGTAGCGCACCGGCGGCAGCAGCCCGGCCGCCTCCGCCTCCGTCACGAACCGCCAGGCCCGCAGCTCCGGCCCCGGCAGCCGCAGCCGTCCGGCCTGCGCCGCCGGGAGCCGACCGCCGTCGAACAGCAGCCGCAGGCCCCCGTACCCCGCCGGAGGTCCCGGCGCCTCCCAGTCCACGACCAGCAGCTCGGGCGGACGGGCCAGGACGAGCCCCAGCTCCTCCTCGACCTCCCGCACGGCCGCGCACGCCGGAGCCTCGCCCGCCTCGACCACGCCCCCCGGGAACTCCCAGCCCGCCTTGTACGTCGGATCCACCAGAAGCACCCGGTCCGCGTCGTCGAAGAGCAGTACCCCTGCGGCCACGGTCTCCCGCGTCGGCTGCGGGGTCTGCACGATGTCGCAGACCCGGGCCGCGTCGGTGCGTACGGCTTCGGCGATCCGCTCCGCCGTCTCCCGTACGGTCAGGGCGCCGTTGTCGACCACGTGCGCGTCGGCCGTCAGCCAGCCCAGCGCGTGCTGGTAGGTGGGGATGTGCTCGTACGCCCACTGCCGTACCCGGACGTCCACGTCCTGAGCCGACCCCGGCTCCTCCCGGGTGGCGATCCGCTCCCGAAGGATCGTTTCCTCCGGGGCCAGCAGCACATGCCGCACCGCGATCCTGCGCGCCGCGAGCCCGCCGAAGATCTCGTCCCGGTACTCCTGCCTCAGCAGGGTCATCGGGACCACCAGCACCCCGCCCACCTCGGCGAGCATCGCCGCCGCCGTGTCCACGACGAGCCGCCGCCAGCTCGGCAGGTCCTGGTAGTCGCAGACCTCCGCGAGGCGCTTGCTCGGCAGGAGCACCCGTAGGGCGTCACCGATGAACTCCGGGTCGAACAGGGTGCTGTCCGGCAGGAGTCCGGTCAGTTCACGGGCCGTACTGCTCTTCCCGGCGCCGAAAGTGCCGTTGATCCAGACAATCACGTCTACCCCTCTCCCGATGCCCCCAGTGGCTTGCCCGCACCACCCTGCCACGGAAACCCCGCTGTCCCTGTGAGTGCTTATCCTCAAGGTCAGGGCCTTGCCGCTGCGCCCTGCCGTCCACCGTCCCGGAGGCTTCACCACCGTGCCGCACACCCGCCGCCCGTCCGAACCCCGCTACGGCAACCGGCCGACCATGAAGGACGTGGCGGCCCGGGCCGGCGTGGGCCTCAAGACGGTGTCGCGGGTGGTCAACGGCGAGCCGGGGGTCACCCCCGACACCGAGAAGCGGGTCCAGGACGCCATCGACGCGCTGGGTTTCCGGCGCAACGACAGCGCCCGCGTGCTCCGCAAGGGCCGCACCGCCACCGTCGGCCTGGTCCTCGAGGACCTCGCCGACCCCTTCTACGGTCCGCTCAACCGGGCCGTCGAGGAGGTGGCCCGCGCGCACGGCGCCCTGCTCATCAACGGCTCCAGCGCCGAGGACCCGGACCGCGAGCGGGAGTTGGCGCTCGCGCTGTGCGCGCGCCGGGTGGACGGCCTCATCGTGATCCCGGCCGGGGACGACCACCGCTACCTGGAGCCGGAGATCCGCGCCGGGGTGGCCACGGTGTTCGTGGACCGACCCGCGGGCCGGATCGACGCCGACGTCGTCCTGTCCGACAGCTTCGGCGGCGCCCGGGACGGGGTGGCCCACCTGATCGCGGCCGGACACCGCCGGATCGGTTTCATCGGCGACCATCCGCACATCCACACCGCCACCGAGCGGCTACGGGGCTACCGCGCGGCCATGGAGGCCGCCGGGCTGCCGGTCGCCGGATCGTGGGTCTCCCTCGGCGCGACGGCCCCGGACCGCGTCTCGGCCGCCGCGCGCGCGATGCTCTCCGGAACCGAGCCGGTCACCGCGGTCTTCGCCGGCAACAACCGCGTGACGGTCACGGTCGTACGGGTCCTCGCGGCCCGGCCCCTCCCCGTGGCACTGGTCGGCTTCGACGACTTCGAGCTCGCCGACCTGCTGCGCCCCGGCATCACTGTCGTCGCCCAGGACGCGGCGGCCCTGGGCCGGGTGGCCACGGACCGCCTCTTCCAGCGGCTCGCGGGCGCCGACCTCCCCCCGTCCCGCATCGAACTCCCCACCCGCCTGATCCCCCGCGGCTCGGGCGAGCTCCCGCCGGTCACCGGATGAGCGACCGCAACCCGGGCACGGCCTCGCCGACGGCGGTGAGCCCGGCGAGGGCGGACAGGGCGGGGTACACGCCGCCGAGGTAGCTCACCCCGCCGGTGACGAGGCCGGCGAACAGGGCGCCGAGGAGTTCCTGCGCTGGGGAGGTTCGATCCACAACTTCCGCCGCACCCCCAACGACCACGTCACCTTCGGCGGCGGCGGACCCCACTGCTGCCTCGGCGCAGGTCTCGCCCGCACACAGATCAAGGCCCTGGTCCGCGAACTGCTGCGCCGCCACCCCGACTTCGGCCTGGCGGGCGAGGTCCGCCGGCTGCGCTCGGACTTCATCAACGGGGTCAAGTACCTTCCGGTGCGCTTCGACTGGGACGGGCCCGGTGGCGATCGCGCAGAACTGGCCCGCAAGCGCGACAAGTTCCCCGGCCCTCGTACAATCAGCAAACTATCGAAAAGCAAACCGAAAGGCGTCACCCGTGCCCGCCCACATATCGACCTCCTCCGCACACCAGGCATCAGAGCCCGCCAGATCGGCCCCGGCCCTCCCACGGCGGAGTGCCGGACGGTGGACGCGGGCCGGCGCCGTCACTCTGGCGCTCCTCGTCACCGGGGCCGCCGGAATCGCCGGTTGCGGAGTGGTCGCGGGCGGGAAGGACTCCGCGACCGGCAAAGGCCCCGAGGGACCGTACGCGCCCGCCCTCATGGCTCAGGCCTGGAAGACGCCTCCGGTCAAGGGCGACACCCTCCTCGTCGAACTGCTCGGCAACTGGAACACGGACACGGCCTACTACATCGGCCGCCGCACCGGCGTGGAGATCTACGACTCGAAGACCGGCAACCGGCTCGGCACCGTCACCCCGCCCGAGCCGGACATGCATCCGTGCGCAATGACCGAAGGCCTCAGCAAGGGCGGGCTCGGTGCCATCGGCTGGGTCAAGGGCAACCAAACGGCCTCCACCGCCAGTTGCGACCAAGTGTCGCTGATCGACACCCGCAAGGGCGGCGCCGTCCGCTGGACCACGCAGGTGGCCGGAGTCCCGGTGGACGGGAAGGCCGTCACCGACGAAAGCGCCGCGCTCGCCTTCGTGGAGGGTGACGTCCTGGCCGTGATGACGCCGAACACCGTGGTCGCCCTGCGTCCGGACAAGAAGGTGGCGTGGACCTGGGTCAGTCCCAGGGCGGGCCTCCACGTCCGGAACACCGCCATGACCGCGCGAGGCGACCGCATCACGGTGATGATGGGGGTGGAGACCCAGGGCACGGCCGACTGGACCTGGTCGGTGAGCACCCTCGACGCGGCCAAGGGACGCCAGATGGACGCGACCGCCGTGCCGATGACCCCTCCGAAGGACGGGTTTGTGCGGCTGGTCGGCAACGGCGCTCCGGCGGCACTGCTCCTGCCCGACGGGCTCGCGGCCAACCCCCCGCCCCCGGAGCTCGTCACCTTCGGCCGCGACGGCGGCGTCGCCCGTCGCATCCCGCTCGCCACCACCGTGGGCCCCGTGCTGCTGCACCCCATGGAACTGGCCAACCGGACAACACGCTTCGACATCGCTTTCGACGCCGACGCGACCACCGCCTACGTGATCGCCGGAGAGACCACGAGCCTGACCGTCCCCGCCTCCGTAGTCGCCTACGACCTGGCCACCGGCACGCAGATGTGGAGCAAGCCGGTCGGTACGGCGACCGTGCCCCGGTTCCTCGGCACGGGCAAGGACGCCGTCTACGTGCTGGGCGGAAAGGCCGTCAGCGACATGAGCATCCAGTCGTACGCGGCCAAGGACGGGACCCCTGCCAAGATCGGCACGGTCACCGCGCCGGACATTGCTTTTCCCGTCTCGTCACTCGTCGTCGACTACCGCAAGGGCAATCTCGTGATGGTCGAAACGGGGGTCTCTCCCTTCTACGGGGCCATCGCGTTCCGCGCCTCCGGCGGCTGAGCCGGGCACACCCTGATCCCGTACGGACCGAGGCCGGTGCCGTCCGGGCACTTCACATCCCTGTCCAGCGCATGGGCGTATGGATATTTGGGCACAGAGAGGCGCGAAAAATGCAGGACACCATACGTCGACACGGGTCGTGGCGGAGGGCGGCGGGCGTCGTCGCGGCGGTGCTGACGGTCGGCGCAGGCACGGCGGTGCCGGCGGCCGCGGACACCGACGCGCCGGGCTACCTCACGAAGATGAAGGCCCAGGAGATGTGGAAGGTCGCGGACGGCAGCGGCATCACGGTCGCCGTCATCGACAGTGGTGTCACGGACCTGCCAGGACTGAAGGGGCGAGTCCTCGAAGGCGTCTCGTTCATGGAGCCGCCCGTCGGGCGCCCGGACTTCACCTATCCGCCGCACGGGGATTTCATCGGGCACGGGACTTCCATGACCGCGGCGATCGTCGGCGACGGCTCAGCGGGCAGCCCACAGGGCCTCGCCCCCGGCGCCAAGGTACTGCCCATCCGCACCAGCGTCGGTACGCCCATGGCGTTCATGGTGCCGTCCGAAGCCGCCCGGGGAATCCGGTACGCGGCCGACAACGGAGCCAAGATCATCAACTTGTCCATCGGCATGGATTCGAGCTGGCCGATAGACAAGGTCAAGCCGGCTGTCGAGTACGCCCAGAGCAAGGGGCTGCTGATCTTTGCCGCGATGGGGAACGAGGGCGAGGGCAAGAACTGGACCAACGCGATCGCGGCCCTGCCGGGAGTCATCGGCGTAGGAGCCATCGACGAGGACGGGACGGCCATGCCGTTCAGCAGCCACGGGCCCGACACGGACCTGTCGTCGGTGGGAAGCAAGGCCCAGATCCGATGCGACGAGAACAAGGGCTGGTGCACGAGGAACGGCGGCACCTCGCTCGCGACCAGTCTGGTCTCCGCCTCCGCCGCGCTCGTGTGGTCGGCTCACCCCGACTGGACCGCGAACCAGGTGGCCCGGGTCCTGATCCAGACCGCCGGAGCCCCCACCGACGGATCCAAGCGCAGCGACTGGGTGGGCTACGGAATCGCCCGCCCCCGCAAGGTACTGCTCGACCACGAGGGAGACCCGGGGGCGCCCGACGTCGACCCCCTGGCCCCGCCGGCCGCCGCGAAGACCCCCGCCCCCGGCGCCGATTCGACAGCCTCGGTGCCACCCCGGGCGGAAGCCGCGGACGCGCATGCGGGCATCTCCTGGCAGTGGCCGGCACTCGGCGCCGCCGTCGCCGTGGGCCTCGGCCTCGCCGTCACGGTGATGGTCAAGCGTCGTCGCCGCTGACCCTGTGCTGCCGGCTCCTGCCGACCCCGCACGCGCCGACGGCCCGGCCCCGGTGATCCAGGGCCGGGCCGTCCGCGTCGGCTGCGTCAGGCGGTGGCCGTCATCGTCGCCGAGCGGCGCGGGATGGCGAAGGCGTCGAGCTCCGCGCGGGTCAGGCCGGTCAGGGCCGTGACCTCGTCGGCGCCGACGGCGCCGCAGTCGAGGCCGCGTACGAGGTAGCCGGCCAGGGCCTTCGCGGTCGCGGGCTCGTCCATGACGTCGCCCTCGATCTTGGCGACGTACGCCTTCAGGCGCGCGGCGGCCGTTTCGAGGCCCTCGCGGTAGAAGACGAAGACGGCCGCGTAGCGGGTCGGCAGGTGCGCCGGGTGCATGTCCCAGCCCTGGTAGTAGGCGCGGGCCAGGGCGCGCCGGGTGAGGCCGTAGTGCAGCTTCCAGGCCTCGTGGACGTGCTCGGTGGTGCCGATCGGCAGGACGTTGGTCGAGCCGTCGGAGACCCGTACGCCGGTGCCGGCGGCCGCGACCTGCATGACCGCCTTGGCGTGGTCGGCGGCGGGGTGGTCGCTCGACTGGTAGGCGGCGGAGACGCCGACGCAGGCGCTGTAGTCGAAGGTGCCGTAGTGCAGGCCGGTGGCGCGGCCCTTCGAGGCCTCGATCATGCGGGCGACCGCGGCGGTGCCGTCGGAGGCCAGGATCGACTGGCTGGTCTCGATCTGGATCTCGAAGCCGATGCGCCCCGGGCGCAGGCCGCGGGAGGTCTCGAAGGCCTCCAGCAGCTTGACGAAGGCGGTGACCTGCTCGGGGTAGGTGACCTTGGGCAGGGTCAGGACGAGGCCCTCGGGCAGGCCGCCGTGCGCGAGCAGGCCGGAGAGGAAGACGTCGGTGGTCCGGATGCCGCGGTCGCGGACGTTGGACTCCATGCACTTCATGCGGACGCCCATGTACGGGGCGTTCGTGCCGTTGGAGAAGGCTTCGGAGATGAGGCGGGCGGCGCGGGCGGCGGCCTGGTCCTCCTCCTCGTCGGAGCGGACGCCGAAGCCGTCCTCGAAGTCGACGCGGAGGTCCTCGATCGGCTCGGTGGCGAGCTTGGCGCGGACGCGGTCGTAGACCGGTACGGCCAGCTCGTCCGAGATGCCGAGTACCTTGGCGAAGGTCGCGGCGTCCGGGGCGTGCTCGTCGAGGGCCGCGAGGGCCTGGTCGCCCCAGGAGCGGATGGTGTCCGCATCGAAGACGTCACCGGGGACGTAGACCGTGTGGATGGGCTGACGGGTGCCGGGGTCGCCCGGGTAGTGGCGCGCGAGTTCCGCGTCCACCGGCGCGAGGGAAGCGCTGATGCCCTCGCTGACCGCGCCTGCGAGGCTCGTCGCCACCTTCTCCTGCTGACCCATCGTGCACTCTCCTCTTTTCCGCTTCACGGAATCTTTCATCCGCATAGCAGAATTTAGCCACGGGGTTCCGCTCAGTCAATGGTCCCTCGGCCGTCCTGGACAAACGACTCGGGGCCGCGCGGTGAGAAACACCACACGGCCCCGGAGAGCACTTCCCGCAGGTCAGACCTGCGGACGAGGGACTAGCCCTTGCGCGCCTTGATCTCCTCGGTCAGCTGCGGGACGACCGCGAAGAGGTCGCCGACCACGCCGTAGTCGACCAGGTCGAAGATCGGGGCCTCGGCGTCCTTGTTGATGGCCACGATGGTCTTCGAGGTCTGCATGCCGGCGCGGTGCTGGATCGCGCCCGAGATGCCGGAGGCGATGTACAGCTGCGGGGAGACCGATTTGCCGGTCTGGCCGACCTGGTTGGAGTGCGGGTACCAGCCGGCGTCGACGGCGGCGCGCGAGGCGCCGACGGCCGCACCGAGGGAGTCCGCGAGCGCCTCGATGATGTGGAAGTTCTCGGCGCCGTTGACGCCGCGGCCGCCGGAGACCACGATCGCGGCCTCGGTCAGCTCGGGGCGGCCGGTCGACTCGCGCGGGGTGCGCGAGGTGACCTTGGTGCCGGTGGCCAGGGCGCCGAAGGTGACGGCGAGCGCCTCGACGACGCCGGCGGCCGGAGCGGCCTCGACCGGGGCCGAGTTCGGCTTCACGGTGATGACCGGGGTGCCCTTGGAGACGCGGGACTTGGTGGTGAAGGAAGCGGCGAACGCGGCCTGCGTCGCGACCGGACCCTCTTCACCGGCCTCCAGGTCGATGGCGTCGGTGATGATGCCCGAGCCGATGCGCACGGCCAGGCGTGCGGCGATCTCCTTGCCCTCGGCGGAGGACGGGACGAGCACGGCGGCCGGGTTCACGGCCTCGTACGCGGCCTGGAGCGCGTCCACCTTCGGTACGACGAGGTAGTCGGAGAACTCGGAGGCGTCGGCGGTGAGGACCTTGACGGCACCGTGCTCGGCGAGCACGGCGGCGGTGGCCTCGGCGCCGGCGCCCAGGGCCAGGGCGACGGGCTCGCCGATGCGGCGGGCCAGCGTCAGCAGTTCGAGAGTGGGCTTGCGGACGGCGCCGTCGACGTGGTCGACGTAGACGAGGACTTCAGCCATGGGGATGCTCCTGCGAATGCGAAGTAGTCAGGGGGCGTTGCGAGAGGGCTGAAGCTCTTAGATGAACTTCTGGCCGGCCAGGAACTCGGCCAGCGACTTGCCGCCCTCGCCCTCGTCCTTGACGATCGTGCCGGCGGTGCGGGCCGGACGCTGGGTCGCGGAGTCGACCGCGGTCCAGGAGCCTTCGAGACCGACCTCGTCGGACTCGATCTCCAGCTCCTCCAGGTCCCAGGACTGCACCGGCTTCTTCTTGGCGGCCATGATGCCCTTGAAGGACGGGTAGCGGGCCTCGCCCGACTGGTCCGTCACCGAGACGAGCGCCGGGAGGGAGGCCTCCAGCTGCTCGCTCGCCGAGTCGCCGTCGCGGCGGCCGGTGACGACACCGTCCTCGACCTTGACCTCGGAGAGCAGGGTGACCTGCGGGACGCCCAGGCGCTCGGCCAGGATCGCCGGGAGGACACCCATGGTGCCGTCGGTCGAGGCCATGCCCGTGATGACCAGGTCGTAACCGGCCTTCTCGATCGCCTTGGCCAGCACCAGCGAGGTGCCCATGACGTCGCTGCCGTGCAGGTCGTCGTCCTCGACGTGGATGGCCTTGTCGGCACCCATGGACAGCGCCTTGCGCAGCGCGTCCTTCGCGTCCTCGGGGCCCACCGTCAGGACGGTGATCTCCGCGTCGTCGGCCTCGTCGGCGATCTGCAGCGCCTGCTCGACGGCGTACTCGTCGAGCTCCGACAGCAGGCCGTCGACGTCGTCGCGGTTGACGGTCAGGTCTTCGGTGAACTGCCGGTCGCCAGTGGCGTCGGGCACGTACTTCACACAGACAACGATCCTCAGGCTCACGCCGGCTCTCCTACCGCATCGACATTTCTGGTACCGCCTTGTTCAGGCAGCATAGGCGCCATCTCGGGCCGTTCCCGCCGGGGCGGCCCGCGCTCCGAAGGGAATGTTACTCGTCAGTACACAGCGGGTCCCGCCAGGTTGCAAGGCCCGTGAACTGTGATCTGGCCAACGCGGGCGGAACCCGTCCCAGCAGGGACGATTCAGTCGCGCAACGCGTTGAAGCGCCCCTGGTGGTACAGCAGCGGGCGCCCCTCGCCCGCCAGGTCCCCCGCCGGATCCCCGGCGACCGCCTCCGCGATCACCACCCGGTGCGCACCGGCCGGCACGCGCGCCACGATGCGGCACACCAGCCAGGCCAGGACTCCGTCCAGCACCGGAACCCCGTACGGTCCGGGCGCCCAGTCGGTGGCCGGACCGAAGCGGTCGGCTCCGTTCCGGGCGAACAGGCCCGCCAGATCGCTCTGGTGCTCACCGAGTATGTGGACGCCGAGGTACTCGGAGTCCCGGACCCCGGGCCAGCTGGAGGACCCCGTGCCGATGGTGAACGACAGCAGCGGCGGGTCCGCCGAGACGGAGTTGAGCGAGGTCGCGGTGAAGCCCACCGGCCGGCCGCCGTTGTCGGCGGTGATCACGGCGACGCCCGCCGCGTGCCGGCGGAACACCGAGCGCAACAGGTCGGGCGAGCCGGGCAGGCCGGTGCCGGATCGGGGGGACGGAGCCGTCGGAGCCGTCATGAAGGGATTCCCCGTCCGTAAAGCAGGAGTTCATACCGCATGTCGCCAGCCTGGCGATCACCCGTGTACACAGTCAAGCCGCAGCGGACAGATGTAGGGCGCGTCACTCTGCGTGCGGGCGCGCGTACCGGCGCTCCGGACCCGGCGCGAGCGTCATACGGCCTCCCCCAGAGCGGCGATCACGTCGACCGTGCGCGGCATCCCCACGCCCCGCCGCACGATCCGGCCGGCCGCGTCCAGGACGAGAACCGTCGGCGTCTTCTCGATCCCGAGGGCCCGTACGAGTTCCAGCCGTTCCTCGGCGTCGATCTCGATGTGCGCGACGCCCTCGACCATGCCGGCGACCTCGGCCAGGATCCGCCGCGTGGCCCGGCAGGGCTGGCAGAAGGCGCTGGAGAACTGCACCAGGGTGGCCCGCTCCCCCGGCTCCGCGCCCAGCTCCGGGGCGCCCAGCCGAAGGCCCGCCCCGTCACCCCCTTCGTGCCCGTGCACGCCCACTCCCCTCGTCGCCGTCCTCGTACCGCCGGCACGTCCACACCCACGTCCACACCCACGTCCATGCGCGCGTCCATACGCTGGCCGTATGTGTGTCCGTACATCATCTCGGTACGTTCGTACGCTGATCCGAGCGCCCCGCAGGCGCGCCGCATTCCCGGCGTGATGAGAATCTCGCCGGGTGCAGGCGTCTGGGCTGGCCTGCGGCTCCCGTATGGGGCACGATCCCCATGGCCGCGTACCTACGCTGCCGTAACTTCCGGCCGGGAGCACCTCCAGGCAGAAAGCGGGGTCTCCCCACCATGGCTGAGCTCGTCTACCCCCCGGTCATCGGCGCTGCGCACGCTCTGTTCCGTGCGCTCGACGTCCGCATCGACATGAAGGGCACCGAGAACATCCCCCGCAAGGGCGGAGCGGTTCTGGTGTCGAACCACATCGGCTACCTCGACTTCATCTTCGCCGGGCTGACCGCCCGCCCGCAGAAGCGCCTCGTGCGCTTCATGGCGAAGGAGTCGGTGTTCCGGCACAAGGTGTCCGGTCCGCTGATGCGCGCGATGAAGCACATTCCGGTGGACCGCGCGCAGGGTGAGACGGCGTACCAGCACGCGCTGGACTCGCTGCGCGCCGGCGAGATCATCGGTGTGTTCCCGGAGGCGACGATCTCCCAGTCCTTCACGCTCAAGAGCTTCAAGTCCGGCGCGGCCCGGATGGCGCAGGAGGCCGGGGTCCCGCTGATCCCGGTGGCCCTGTGGGGTACGCAGCGGCTGTGGACCAAGGGCCGCCCCAAGGACCTCAAGCGCAGCCACATCCCCGTGATGATGCGCGTGGGCGAGCCGCTGGAGGCGCCCTCCGACCAGTACGCCGGGGCGATCACCCGCCGGGTGCGCGAGCGGGTGCAGGAGCTGCTGGACGCCGCGCAGAGCGCCTATCCGGCCAAGCCCAGGGGTGCGGACGACTCCTGGTGGCTGCCGGCCCACCTCGGCGGCACCGCGCCGACCGCGGCCCAGGTCAAGGAAGCCGGCTGAGTCTTCCGGAGGGGGTGCGGCCCGCCGGGTGGCGGGGCCGCACCGTGCGGGTCAGTTCGGGTTGTCGGCGTGTGTCAGCGTCTCCCACGCCTCGAAATGGTTTTCGGTACCCGCCGGGCGCCGGCTCTCCGTGAGCCTGCCGGTGTTCTCCATGGCGACGCCGAGCCGGTTGTGCAGGGCGTTGTAGCCGACTTCGGTGGCCGGGCCGAGGCCCTTGGTCAGGCTCCCCCCGCACAGCGAGGCCGGCACGGCCTCCCCCAGCTCGTACTTGGCGTGGAATCCCAGCGCGTAGCGAAACCGGTCCTTGAACTCCGGGTACAGGTCCCGCCCCTGGATGCGCGAGGTCTCGGCCACGTGCATCGTCGCGGCGATCCCCATGCCGGTGTGGCCGAAGTCCCGGCAGGTCTCCTGGGCCAGACCGTCCACGAAGGTGCCCTGGCCGTGCCAGTAGTCGATGAGCTCGCTCCTGGTGTCGATGGTGGAGCGCGGCGGGTACTTGGGCTGCGGGCCGTCGGAGGCGAGGTAGAAGTAGGCGGGGACCCTGCCGAGGTAGATCGCCATCGCCTTGTCGTAGGACGCGCGGTCGTCGAGGTGGACGGAGATGCCCACGGCCGCGTCCATCATGATCAGTTCCCAGTTGCCGTTGCTGTTCGGCTTCCCGTTGATCACCTCGGGCAGGTAGACCTCGCGCAGCATCGTGGCGAAGCGCCCCTGGTTCGGCCATCCTCCGGTGTAGGTGTGCTTGATGATCTCGGCGGCGCGCGGCCAGGTGGAACCCGCCCAGCCGCTCTGCAGCGGGGCGTTGCTGTTGGTGTGGCTCTTGATCCGGGCGGACCAGGCGTCCATCAGCTCGATCGACTTCTTCGCGTACGCGGGGTCGCGGGTGATGTACCAGGCGAGCGCGTCGGTGTACGCGGCGATCGCGTCCTCGCGTTCGTCGGAGCAGCCGATGTCCGGGTTGGAGTAGGAACCGCATTCGACTACGGCGCGCGGCTTGGGCGTTCGGGACAGGGAGGCGTACCCGCTCGCCCGCATGTCGTCGAACGCCGCCTTCCACGGCTGCTGTCCGGCCTGCACCTTGGTGCGTACGAAGTCCAGTTGGGCGCGGCTGTTGAGAACTCCGGGGTGGGCGAAGGCGGTTGGGGCGACCGCCCGGGCAGGGGCGAGGCGGGTGGCGTGTGCGGCGGGAGTGACGGCTAGGGCCAATGCCGCGGCCAGGGCGAGGGCCGTCGCGGCCGGCCCGATGGAGGCTCCTAAGCGCATGGGAGCGCCTTCCGGTCGGAGGTGGGGGGAAGGGTGCGGAGCTCCGCGAGGAGGGTGCGGGGGTCCGCGAGGAGGGTCCGTGGGGGGACTCCTGCGGCCGAAGATACCCATGCGCCTGCCAAGTCGACAACGATATCAGACAGGAAAGTTTCCTATTGACCGAAACCCGCGGCCGGCCCGGCACCATCCCGGCACCTCGCCCCTCTCCGCCCGAACCCGAATGGCGTAACGTCGGCCCCGTCGACGGCATTGCCTGACGCAGGGGGGCCTGGGATGCAGGGGTTCGGGCGGTACCTGGCCGCGGCACTTGCCGCGCGGTTCGCCTCCGAGGGCATGGGCATGGCGGTGGTGCTGCTCGCCCTGGAACGCACCGGAAGCGCGGCGCACGGGGCCTTCGTCCTGACCGCCTGGCTGGCCCCGCACGTACTGGCGGCTCCGCTCGCGGGCGCCGCCGCGGCCAGGTCGCGCCGCCCGCGGCGGTTCCACGTGGGCGCGCTGGCCGGATTCACCACGGCCGTGGCGACCCTGGCGTTCATCCTCGGGCGGGCTCCGACACCCGTGGTGCTCGTCGTCGCGGTGCTCGGCGGCGCTTGCGGGCCGATGGTGACGGGCGGGCTGTCGAGTCTGGTGACGGGCCTGGTCCCGGCCGGTCCGGCGCGTGACCGGGCGTACGCCTGGGACGCGTCGACCTACAACGGCGCCGCCGTCACCGCCCCGGCGGCCGTCGGCCTGGTGGCGGCCTTCGCCTCGGCCGGTCCGGCGATGGCGGTCCTGGCGGCTTCCGGCGCACTGGCGGCGGCGCTGGCAGCCACCCTTCCGTACGGGAACCACGGGAGCGCGGGCCCCACCCCCGGAACACCCCGCGCCGGGCTGGGGGCGGGGCTGGCCGCCCTGTGGCGCGTCCGGGAGCTGCGGGCGGTCACCTCGGCCACCACCCTGGCCTTCGTCGGCATCGGCTCGCTCACCACCACCTCGGTGCTCCTGGCCACCGCGCTCGGCAGTCCGCGCGGCGGCGGGGTGCTGATGACGGCCTTCGCCCTGGGCGCCCTGACCGGCGCCCTGACCCTGGGCCGGATCACGGCCGTGGCGCCGGGCAAGCTGGCCCGCTGGGCCATGGCGGCCACCGGGGTGGCGCTCACCGCAGCCGCGTTCGCGCCCTCGGTCGCGCTCACGGCGGTGGCGTTCGCCGCGGCCGGGGTGTGCGACGGGCCGCTGCTCACGGCCACTCTGCGGATCCGCTCGCAGTACGCACCGGACGGGGTGCGCACCCAGGTGTTCACCCTCGGTGCCGGGCTCAAGGTGACGGCCGCGTCCACCGGCGCCGCCCTCGTGGGGCTCGCCGCCGACGCGCCGCCGTGGATCCTGCTGCTCGGGATCGCCGCACTGCAGCTGGCCGGCGCCCTGCTGCACGCGCTGGTGGCCGTACCCGGGCCGGTGACGGACGGGGTCCCGGTCGCGACCGGCGCTCTCCCGGCTACAGCCCCGTCGGCAGGCTCCGCCACAACTGCGGCCGGTCCGCGGACTCCTGGAGCACCTTGAGGGTGGCCGGGTGCGGCGCCGCGTACAGCTCGGGGTAGTCGACCTCGCCGAGCTCCGGGCGGACGGGGAAGGCCAGTTGTTCGTGGTCGAGGGTGAACTGGGCGTCCACGCCGGGCTTGTTGCCCCGCGGGTCCACCCGGGACCAGTCGTCCCTGCCGGGCAGGCGCAGCGCGACGAGGCCGTGGACGAACAGGTTCGACCCGTCGTCGTCGCCGAGGAGCTGGTAGCAGAGCCCGGCCGGGATGGACCGGGCGCGCAGCAGGGCCGTCAGCGCGTGGGACTTGGCATAGCAGATGCCGTTGCGCGTGGCCAGTACGTCGGAGGCGCGCCAGGAGACGCGGTCGTCCCCGGAATCGGCGGTGTGCGGGATGGTGTCGCGGACGAACTCGAAAGCGACCTTGGCGTATGAATATGCATCGCCGGTGGCCGCCCACAGGGCGTCGGCGGTCTCCTGGACCAGCGGGTGGTCGTGATCGACCGCTTCATCGGCCGCCAGATAGGCGGCAACGTCGGAATGCTCCTGGATCAACTTCATGATCCAGGAGCATACCTATGCAGACTTTCGCATGTCTATGGAGGGTGCTAGCGGGCCAGCTCCTCCTTGAGGGCCTGGAGGAAGCCGTCCACGTCCTCCTCCTGGGTGTCGTAGCTGCACATCCAGCGGACGTCGCCCGCGATCTCGTCCCAGAAGTAGAAGCGGTAGCGCTCCTGGAGCCGCCGCGTCACCGCGTGCGGGAGCCGCGCGAACACGGCGTTCGCCTGCACCGGGTAGAGGATCTCCACCCCGTCCGTCTCGCGCACCCCGGCCGCCAGCCGCTGCGCCATCGCGTTGGCGTGGCGGGCGTTGCGCAGCCACAGGTCCTTCGCGAGGAGCGCTTCGAGCTGCACCGACACGAAGCGCATCTTCGAGGCGAGCTGCATCGACATCTTGCGGATGTGCTTCATCTGCCGGACGGAGTCCGGGTTCAGCACGACGACGGCCTCTCCGGCCATCATCCCGTTCTTGGTGCCGCCGTAGGACAGCACGTCCACGCCGACGGCGTTCGTGAAGGCGCGCATCGGCACGTCCAGCGAGGCCGCGGCGTTGGCTATCCGGGCACCGTCGAGGTGGACCTTCATGCCCTTGCCGTGCGCGTGCTCGCAGATGGCCCGGATCTCGTCCACGGTGTAGACGGTGCCGAGCTCGGTGTTCTGGGTGATCGAGACGACCTGCGGCATCGCCCGGTGCTCGTCCTCCCAGCCCCAGGCCTGCCGGTCGATGAGCTCGGGGGTGAGCTTGCCGTCCGGGGTGGGGACGGTGAGCAGCTTCAGGCCCGCCATCCGCTCGGGCGCGCCGCCCTCGTCGACGTTGATGTGCGCCGACTCGGCACAGATCACCGCGCCCCAGCGGTCGGTGAGGGCCTGCAGGGCCGTCACGTTGGCGCCGGTGCCGTTGAAGACCGGGTAGGCCTCGGCGTGCGCGCCGAAGTGGCCGCGGAAGACCGTCTGCAGGTGTTCGGTGTACTCGTCGTCACCGTAGGAGACCTGGTGGCCGCCGTTGGCCAGCGCGACGGCCGCCAGGATCTCCGGGTGCACCCCGGCGTAGTTGTCGCTGGCGAAGCCGCGTACCGCCGGGTCGTGGTGCCGGCGGGCGTCGGTCTTCGCCTGGGACTTCCTGATCGCGGTCTTCACGGCGGCGTTCTTCACGGCAGCGTTCTTCACGGTTGGGGAGTGAGCCACAGACGCTGTCCGTTCACATCGGAGGCGGACCGCTCCCAGACGCCGGCGATGGCCTCGGCCAGCTCCTTGACGTCGGTGAAGCCCGCGAACTTCGCAGTGGGACGCTCGGCGCGCATCGCGTCGTGCACCAGTGCCTTGATGACCAGGATCGCAGCCGCGGCTCCGGGACCGTCCTCGCCCCCCAGCTTGCGGAAGGAGTCGGCCATGGCCAGCGTCCACGCCTCGGCGGCCGCCTTGCCCGCGTTGTACGCGGCGTTGTTGGCGACCGGCTTGTGCGCGCCGGACTGGCTGACCAGGACGTAGCGGCCGCGGTCACTGCGCAGCAGTCCGTCGTGGAAGGCGAGCGAGGTGTGCTGGACGGTGCGGATCAGGAGCTTCTCCAGGAAGTCCCAGTCCGCGAGGTCGGTGTCGGTGAAGGTGGTGCTGCCGCGCCAGCCGCCGACGAGGTGGACCAGGCCGTCGATGCGGCCGAACTCCTTCTCGGTCTGCTCGGCCCAGGCCTTGGTCGCGGCCAGGTCGAGCAGGTCCACGGTGTCACCGGTGATGGTGGCGCCGCCGTGGGCGTAGCGGGCCGCGTCCACGGCCTCCGCGAGCCGCGCCGGGTCGGCGTCGGACGCGACGACCACGGCACCGGCCTCGGCGAGGCGGAGCAGGGTGGCGCGCCCGGCGGGGCCGCCGGCCCCTGCCACCGCTACCACCGCGCCGTGGAGGTTCCCGTTGCCATTCGAGCCGTTCATCTGTGCAGCCTCCTGTGGGCGAGCGCTCACGCGGCGGCCCGCTCTGCGTGTTCCGTGTTCTGGGCGGTGATGCCCTTGGTCGAAGCGATCACGCCCTTGAGCTTCTTGGCGAGGGCTTCATAGAACATGCTGAGCGGAAACTCGTCGGGAAGCACGTCGTCCACGAGCTTGCGCGGCGGCTGCGTGAGGTCCAGGGCGTCGGGGCCCTTGGCCCAGCGGGATCCCGGGTGGGGAGCGAGGTACTCGGCGACCAGTTCGTAGGCCTTGAACCAGTGGACGAGCTTCGGGCGGTCGATCCCGGCCCGGTAGAGGTCCTCGATCTCGGCGCACAGCTGGTTGGTGACCTGCGGGGCGCGCATCCAGTCGATCTTCAGCTTGTTGTCCGTCCAGCGCACGACGTCGTGCTTGTGGAGGTACGCGAAGAGGAGCTGGCCGCCGAGGCCGTCGTAGTTGCGGTTGCGGTCGCCGGAGACCGGGAAGCGGAACATCCGGTCGAAGAGGACGGCGTACTGCACGTCACGGCCGTGCTCGTTGCCCTCGGACTCCAGCTTCACGGCCTCCTTGAAGGCGGTGAGGTCACAGCGCAGCTCTTCGAGGCCGTACATCCAGAACGGCTGGCGCTGCTTGATCATGAAGGGGTCGAACGGCAGGTCGCCGTGGCTGTGGGTGCGGTCGTGGACCATGTCCCACAGGACGAAGGCCTTCTCGCAGCGCTCCTGGTCCTCGACCATGCGGGCGATGTCCTCGGGCAGCTCGATGCCCAGGATGTCGACGGCGGCCTCGGTGACCTTGCGGTAGCGGGCGGCCTCGCGGTCGCAGAAGATCCCGCCCCAGGTGAAGCGCTCCGGGGCCTCGCGCACGGCGATGGTCTCCGGGAAGAGCACCGCGGAGTGGGTGTCGTAGCCCGGGGTGAAGTCCTCGAAGGTGATGCCGAGGAAGAGCGGGTTGTCGTACCGGGTGCGCTCCAGCTCGGAGAGCCACTCGGGCCACACCATCTTCAGCACGACGGCTTCGAGGTTGCGGTCCGGGTTGCCGTTCTGGGTGTACATCGGGAAGACCACGAGGTGCTGGAGCCCGTCGGCGCGCTCGGCCGCCGGGTGGAAGGCCAGCAGGGAGTCGAGGAAGTCCGGCACGGCAAAACCATCGGCGGCCCACTTGCGCAGGTCGCCGACGAGGGCACGGTGGTACGCGCCGCCGTGTGGCAGCAGCGGCGACAGGGCCTCGATGCCCGAGACCACGCGCTCGACCGCGACCTCGGCGGCGGCGCGGGCGGGCGCGCCCGCGGCCTCGAAGTCGATGGAGCCGTCGGCCGACTGCCAGGGCCGGATCTCCTCCACGGCGGCCTTGAGCTCGGGCCACGCCGGGTGGTCCACCACCCGTACACCGGCGGTTATCACGGCACCGCCGATACCCGGCACAAGAGTTTCCGTCATGTCACTTCCTCCACAGGAGAACCTCACGTCAAGACAGCGTATGCATGTGAGGCTCTCCTGCTCAAGAGGGAATCCGGGAAATTATCCTGCGTCACCCCCAGTTTCACCGGAAGTCTTCCCGTTCTTATGCATGGAATCGAGGACTCCGCCCAGTCGCGCCAAGGCCTGGCGGGCCTGTGGGAGCACGGCGGCCAGCGCGAGGAACCCGTGGAACATCCCGGGATGCTCGTCAAGGGCCGAAGGAACTCCGCTCCCGATCAGCCGACGGTGGTACGCCACCCCCTCGTCCCGCAGCGGATCGCACTCCGCGACCACCACGTGCGCGGGGGGCAGCCCCCGCAGATCGGCGCCGAGCGGGGAGGCCAGCGGGTCGCGGCCGTCGCCGCCGGGCCCCAGGTACTGCTCCCAGAACCAGCGCAGGTGCGCGGCGGTGAGGAAGTAGCCCTCGGCGTTGCTCCGGTAGGACTCGGTGTCCTGCCCGGCGTCCAGGCACGGGTAGATCAGTACCTGGAGCGCGACGGCCGGTCCCCCGCAGTCCCGGGCCATCAGCAGCGAGGCCGCGGCGAGGTTCCCGCCCGCGCTGTCCCCGGCCACCACCAGGGCGGCCGGGTCCCCGCCCAGCTCCCCGATGTGCGCGTCGGCCCAGCACAGGGCGGCGTACGCGTCGTGGACGGCGGCGGGGAAGCGGGCTTCGGGTGCCCGCCGGTAGTCGACGGAGACGAAGACGGCCCCGGAGCTGCGGCAGAGCGCCCGGACGGTGGCGTCGTGGGTGTCGAGGTCGCACAGCACCCAGCCTCCGCCGTGGCAGAACACCACGGTCGGCCGGGCCCCGGGCCACTCCTCGGGGTCGGGGTGGTAGACGCGCACCGGAACCGGCGGCGCACCGGCCGGCCCGGGAATCTCCCGGTCCTCGACGGAGCCGACGGCGAGCGGCGCGGCCGTCGCGGGCGCGGCGGCGAGGATCCGGCGGGCCTCCCGCGCTTCGGTGACGGCGCCCCCGAGGTCGGGGAAGAAGGCGGCCATGGCGTCCGCGTAGGGCCGGGCGGCGGGATCGAGCCGGTCGGTCCACGAAGCGGCGCCGGCCGGGACGGTTGGGCCGGCCGGGATGGTGGGGCCGGCAGGGGCGACGGGACCGGCAGGGGCGGTGCGACCGGCCGGAGCACCGGCCGGCGGGTTCGGTTCGTTCACGGCGGCGGCCCTACGCCTTCCGGAAGTGCGGGATGACCTTCTCGCCCCACTGCCGCAGGGTCTCCAGGCAGGCCTCCTGGGGCACGGTCCCCATCTGGATCAGGCACATGATCTCGTCGGCCCCCGCCTCCCTCAGCCGCTCCGCGTACGCGATGGCCTCGTCCGCGCTCCCGTAGGCGTGGTCGGCGTTGAAGGTGGCCGTGGACGTGGGCCGCACCGGGATGTCCAGCTCGTGCAGCCGGGCCACCACCTGCTCGGCGGCCTTGCGCATCTCCGCCTCCTCGTCGGCGCCCGCAACCACCGCCTCGTCGGGAACGCCCGCGCCGCCGTACCAGTGGCCGATGGACTGCGCGAAGAACCGCTGCCCCCGGACGCCGATCCGGCGGGCCTCCTCCGGGTCGTCGAGCACGATGGTCGGGCAGAGCACCGAGAAGTGGTCGTTGACCACGGTGGAGACGAAGCGGCCGCCGTCCCGGCCGGCTATCGCGCCGTCGTACACGGCCCGCATCCGCGCGATGGACTCCGGCCCGGCGAAGCCCATCACCAGCGCCCCCACGCCCAGCTCGGCGGCCTGCACCAGCGTTTCGCCCCGGCTGCACGCCAGGAACAGCGGCGGGTGCGGTGTCTGACTGGGCCTCGGCAGGATCGGATGCGGATCGATGTCGATGAGCTCCCCGTGATACTCCAGCTCCTCCCCCTGCCAGGCCTTCCCGATGATCCGCAGCGCCTCCTCCACCTCTGCCGTGGTGCGGTCCTTGTCCACCCCGCACAGCGAGGTCTCCTGGGCGGTCCCGCCGCGGCCCGCGCCGAGGTCGACGCGTCCGCCGGACAGCAGGTCGAGCATCGCGGCCCGCTCGGCGACCCGCACGGGGTGGTTGAAGTTGAAGGGCATGCACACGACTCCGTGGCCGATGCGTATGGTGTTCGTCCGGGCCGCGACGAAACTCAGAAAAATTTCCGGGGCGGACATGTGGGCGTACCACTTAAGCGAGTGGTGCTCGACGGCCCAGATCCGGTCGAATCCCATCTGTTCGGCGAGCACCGCCTGCTCGACGCAGTCACGGATGACCTGGTGCTCGCGCTCCACGGTCGGGTCGGCCAACTGCGCCTCGAAGATGACGGAGAACTTCACTTATGCCTCCAGGGTTGCGTCCCGTACCCGGTCTCACTTCAATTAGAAATATGACTAGTAGTCAGAAGCCGAAGAAGCAAGAGCTACCGCCGACCGCATGGGCCGTACTGGGTCTGCTCTCCTTCCCCGGCGAGCGGACCGGCTACGAACTGAAGAAGTGGGCGGACTCCTCCCTCCGCTTCTTCTACTGGTCTCCGGCGATCAGCCAGATCTACGCCGAGCTGCGCCGCCTGGAGGAACTCGGCTACGCGGCGTCCGTGCGCTCGGGGCCCGAGGAGGCCCGGGCCAAGCGCCGCTACGGCATCACCCCCGCCGGGCGCGAGGCGCTGGCCGGCTGGGCCGCCGACTCCTCCGAGGCCGGCCCCCCGGTGCTCAAGCACGGGCTGCTGCTGCGGGTCTGGCTCGGGCACCTGGCGGAGCCCGAACTGCTGCGGCGGATGGTGACGGAGCACCTGGAGCGCACCACGGGCGAACTGGCCGCCGTACGGGAGGCCATGGCGCACGCGGCCGAGGAGCCGGACTGGGCGTTCCCCACCCTGGCGCTGCGCTGGAGCGAGCGGCAGCACCTGGCCGAGCTGGAACTGACCCGGACCCTGCTGGCGGACCTGGCGGAGCTGCCCGGCGCGGCCCACGCGGCGGAGCGGGCCGACCCGGCCCACCCGGCCGACCCGGTCCAGCAGGAACGTCAAGGCAGCGGGGACGCGCCCACGCCCGGGTGACGCGGCGGACCCCGCCGCGGGCTCCGGAGCCCGCGCAGGCCCGGCGGGAGGCGGCAGGCGAGCGTTTCGGAGGCCTTGCACGGACGGTCTCATCGCCCGCGCGGCGCACTAGCATGCGTCCTCACCGCGCGCGGCCGGTCGGGACACCGCGACCGCGCGGGGAGCCGCCGTCGACGGAAGCGAGAGAACCTTGACTTTCCTCACCATCGGTCACCGCGGGGTCATGGGTGTCGAACCGGAGAACACCATGCGGTCCTTCGTCCGCGCGGAACGCTCCGGCATGGACGTCATCGCCCTCGACCTACGACTCAGCAAGGACGGCACCCTCGTCGTCCTGCACGACGCCGAAGTGGACCGGACCACCGACGGCTCGGGAGCCGTCACCGACCTGACCCTGGCCGAACTGCGCGGACTGGATGCCGGGTACGGCCAGCACGTGCCCGTCCTGGAGGAGGTCCTGGACGCGGTCCGGGCGCCGCTCCAGGTCCAGGTGCACGACCTGGGCGTCGCCACGGCGCTGGCGGAGCTGCTGCTCGGCCGCGATCTGACCGGGCGGGTGGAGGTGGCCTCGTTCCGCGACGAGGTACTCGGCGAGACGAGCCGGCTGGTGCCGGGCGTACGGACCGCGCTCTACGCCGACCAGAGCGCGGCGGACGCCGAGGCGACCGTCGGCCGGGCCGTGGACGCGGGTGTGCAGACGCTCGCCCTCAACATCCGCCACCTCACCCTGAACACCGTGGAGTCGGCGCACGAGGCCGGGCTCCGGGTGATCGGCTGGACGGTCAACTGCCTGGACCATCTGCGCCTGGCGCGCGCGCTCGGACTCGACGGCGTGGTCACCGACTTCCCGGAGATCCGCTCCACGGGCCGCTTCACCGCCTGAAGCGCTGACGCGTCCCCGGACTACAGCGACTTGACCAGCAGCTCGAAGGCCAGGTCGTCACGGAGCGGGACGCCGAAGCGCTCGTCCCCGTAGGGGAAGGGGCTCATCTCGCCGGTGCGCTCGTAGCCGCGGCGCACGTAGTAGGCGATGAGCTCCTCCCGTACGTTGACCACGGTCATCCGCATCTCCTTGGCCTCCCACTGCTCGCGGGCGCGGCGCTCCGCCTCGGCCATGACCTCTTTGCCGAGGCCGCCGCCCTGCAGTCCGGGGCGGACCGCGAACATCCCGAAGTAGACGTGGTCCCCCCGGTGTTCGAGGTGGCAGCAGGAGACGAGCTCGCCCGCGCGCTCCGCGACGAGCAGCATGCCGTCGGGGTGCGCGACGATCCCCGCGACGCCCGCCTCGTCGGTGCGCTGACCGTCCAGGAAGTCGGCCTCGGTGGTCCACCCGGCGCGGCTCGCGTCCCCCCTGTAGGCCGACTCGACGAGTTCCACCAGTGCCGGGACGTCGGCCTCCACGGCGGTGCGGAAGGTCAGGGCCTGGGGGTCGGCGCTCGGCATCGAGGGCTCCGTTCTTCGGGACTGCATGTCCGGAAACGACATGTCCGGGTGCGGTACGAGGTGCCGTGTACGGCACACAGAGACTATCCCCGGGCGGCGTGCGGGCCGTGCGACGGGGGCATCTCTTCCGGTGAAGCCGACTGAAGCCGACGAACCGGGAGGTTCCGCCGTGCACGGTTCCACCATGTCTCTCTCCTCCTCCGTCTCCGCCTGGCTGCTCGTCCTGCTCTGCGCGACGAGCGGCGCGTACTGCCTTCGGCGGGCCGGCAGATCCGGCGCCGGTTCGGCTGCCGCCGGAGAGGCGGTGATGGGGTTCGGCATGGCCCTGATGGCGGTGCCCCTGGGTCTGGGAGGCGACTGGCAGGCCCCGGTGCTCGGCGCCGTCTTCTGCGGCGCGGCGCTGCACGCGCTCTGGCTGCTGCGCGGGGGCCTGCACCACGCGCACCATCTGGTGGGCTCGCTGACCATGGTCTACATGGCGCTGGCGGCATGGACGGGCGCCGCGTCGGGAGCCGCGTCGGGAGCCGGTCACGGCGGGGGCGCCGGCCACGGGCACGGCGGCGGGCTGCCGTTGGTGACCGGGCTGCTGCTCGTCTACTACGCCGGGTACGTGGTGCTGGGCGGGGCCCGGCTGGTCACGGCGGGCGGCGCCGGGGCGCACTCCGACGCCCCTGCCGCGTCCCCCACCGGACCGGCGGAGGTGATCCGGGCCTGCCGACTGACCATGGGGATGGGCATGTTGGCGATGCTGCTGATGATGTGAGGCTGCGGGCGCCCGGAGGAAGGCGTACGGGCAAACGTGTGCTGCGTCACCCTTCACCGCACGCCTACCCGCAGGTAGGCGTGCGCTCATAGGCTGGGCCCATGATGGTCCCCGCCGCTCTCCTGCTGCTCGGCGTCCTGACCGCGATGCTCGCACCCCGGGTGCTGGCCCGGGCCCAATGGCCCGAGCGTGAACCCGTCGTGGCCCTGTGGGCCTGGCAGTGCGTGGTGGGCGCCGTGCTCCTGTGCTTCGCGCTGTCGATGCTGTTGAGCGCGGCCGGCGCCTGGCAGGCGGTCCGGGGGCGACTGTTCGCGCCCGCCCCGCACCGGGTGGTCGACGCGTACGCGCTCGGCGCCGCGGGCGGCGCCTGGGCCATCGCGACCGCCCTCGTACTGGCGGGCGGCGGGCTGTGGACCGGCGCGATGCTGACCCGGGAGGTCCTGCGGGCCCGTTCCCGGCGGCGGACGCAGGGCGCCGAACTGCTCCTCCAGGCCCCGCTGCTGCCCGGGGAGGAGACCACCGGGGCCCGGCTCGTCGTACTGGAGGGGCAGCGACCCGACAGCTGGTGGCTGCCGGGTCCGGCCCCGCGGCTGGTGGTCACGACGGCGGCGCTGGGCCGGCTCAAGGGCAGCCAGCTGGACGCCGTGCTGGCGCACGAACAGGGTCACGCCGCGGCCCGGCACGACTGGCTGCTGCACTGCTCGCGGGCACTGTCCCGGGGGTTCCCGCAGGTCCCGGTCTTCGACGCGTTCGAAGCGGAGATGCACCGGCTGGTGGAGCTGGCCGCCGACGACGTGGCCTCCCGGCGGTACGGGCGCCTCACCATCGCCCTGGCCCTGGTCGGGCTGAACGAGGACCGCGGGGTCTTCGGCCAGTACTCCGATCCGCAGGCGCACGTCCCGCAGCGGGTGCGCAGACTGCTCTCGGCCGCACCACGGCTCTCGGCGGGACACCGGATGCGGCTGACGGCCCTGGCGACACTGGCTCCGGCGATCCCCCTGCTGGTCGCGTTCGGACCGGGACTGAGCGCGCTGGTCCAGGCTGCCAGCGACTGACGCAGGGCGTCAGTAATCGCGTGCCCCGGGGCCGGGCCGGCTGAGATACTCCGCGCCGTGACCACTGACCACGGCTCCGGCCCGTCCCTGACCGTCGGCGGGGGCGACACCGAGCTCAACGACCGATTGACCGAGGCGCTGATCGCCTTCAACAGCGCCGCCACGGGCGCTCCCGACCGAGGCACGTTCTCGATCAAGGTCACCGACGAAGCAGGCGGGCTGGTCGGCGGGTTGACCGCACGCACCTGGGGCGGCCTCTGCGACATCGACCTGCTGTGGGTTCGCGAGGAGAGCCGCAAGGACGGCTGGGGCAGCAGGATCCTGCTGGCGGCCGAGACGGAGGCGCGGCGCCGCGGTTGCGATCGTCTCTCCGTCTCCTCGTTCACGTTCCAGGCCCCCGACTTCTATCGACGCCACGGGTATGCCGAGACCGGCCGGACCCCGGGCGTCCCCGGCGGGCACGCGGTCGTGCACCTGTTCAAGTCGCTGACCGGAGCAATGCCGTCCCGCCAGTCGTAGGAGTGCTGTTCACAGCCACGGTGCGAGGATCGGCGCATGCGCAGCGATCACTTGCGGGGGCGGACCGGAGGCGGGAGCCGGGGCCGGGGCGGTACGCGGGCCGTGGGCGTGGGCGCTGCGGTGGCGGCCGCCGGTTTGACCCTGCTGGTCGTGGCCGGCTGGCGGCCGCTCGTGGCCTTCGACCGGCGGGTCGTGCGGGGGATGCACGCCCACGCCGTCGCCCACCCCTCGGTGACCCACGTGATGCGGGTGCTCACCGACTGGTTCTGGGATCCGTGGACCATGCGGGCCCTGGTCGCGGCGGCCTGTCTCTGGCTGTGGCGGCGGGGCCGGGGCTGCTGCGCGGTTCGGATCGCGCTCCTCACCCTCACGGCCTCCGCGGTGCAGCAGGGGCTGAAGGCGCTGGTGGGGCGGGAGCGTCCGGTATGGCCGGATCCGGTCGACTCCGCGCAGTACGCCGCCTACCCGTCCGGCCACGCCATGACGGCGACGGTGGTCTGCGGCCTGCTGCTGTGGCTGGTCCCCCGCGGGGCCCCGCGCCGGTACGCGTACCCGGCCCGGGCGCTCGTCGCGGTCTCGGTCCTCGGGGTCGGCTTCACCCGGCTCTACCTAGGGGTCCACTGGCCCACGGACGTCCTGGCGGGCTGGCTGCTGGGAGTGGCCCTGGTGGCCCTCGGGACCGCTGTCACCCTCGGGACCTCTGTGACTCTCAGGGCTGCTGCGGCCCCCGGGGCTGCTGTGGCCCTCGCGGCGCCGACCGCTGCCGGTGGGGCCTGCCCTGGGCGATCCCCCGTTTCACCCAGGGCAGACTTTCCCGCGCGCTGAGTATATTGGCTCTGAGCCAGTCAACGCAGGAGCAAGCATGTCCCCGCGCAGCGCATCGGTCAATGAAGAATTGCGGAGACGTTCCCGGGAGCGGTTGTTGCAGGCCACGGTCGAACTCGTGGCCGAGCGCGGGTACGAAGCCACCAAGCTCGGCGACATCGCCGACCGGGCGGGCGCGGCCCGCGGCCTCGTGTCCTACTACTTCCCCGGCAAACGCCAACTGCTCCAGTCCGCCGTGCACCGGTTGATGCACCTGACCCTGGAAGCCGCGCTGGAGCGGCAGCCGCACACCGAGGACGGCCGCGAGCGGCTCGCCCGCGCCATCGACGCGATCCTCGGGCTGGCCCGGGACCAGCCGCGGCTGATGCGGACCCACATGGCGGGCATCCTCCAGGCGGAGGGCTTCGTACAGTGCGCCGAGCAGCAGCGGCTCGCGGAACTGCTGCGGGACACCGTCGTGCGGTACGGCTCCGCGGAGGTGGACACCGACTACCCGCTGTTGCGGGCGCTGCTGATGGGCGCGGTGGTCGCGGTGCTGCTGCCGGGGGCGCCGATGCCGGCGGCGCGGCTGCGGGCCGAGCTCTTCCAGCGGTACGGGCTCGACTGGGAGCTCGGGGTCCCGCCGGAGGGCGGACCGCCCGGCGGAACGTTTCCCTCTCCCCCGGTGGCCCCCACCGGCCCCCGATAGGCCCCTCACGCCCCTCAGTGGCCCCACCGGTCCCCGGATGCCCGCCAGGGCTGCCGGTCCCGGGCGCCCGGTGTCATGCTGGGAGCACCTGCGTGAGGAGCTCCGCCGTGCTTCGTATCGCCGTCGTCGGTTCGGGCCCCAGCGGGGTCTACGCCGCCCAGACGCTCGTCCAGCAGCGCGAGGTCCCGGGCGTGCGGGTCGACGTACTGGACCGGCTGCCGGCCCCCTACGGGCTCGTCCGGTACGGGGTGGCCCCCGACCACGAGAAGATCAAGTCGCTCCAGGGCAGTCTGCGGACCGTACTGGAGGACGAGCGCATCCGGTTCTTCGGCAACGTCGAGGTCGGCGGCCCGGGACTGTCCACCGCCCGGCTGCTGGAGCTGTACCACGCGGTGGTCTACTGCGTCGGCGCGGCCCGGGACCGGCTGCTCGGCATCCCCGGCGAGGACCTCGCCGGCGTCCACTCCGCGACGGCGTTCGTGGCCTGGTACAGCGGTCATCCGGACGCGGCCGCCGAGGCCTTCGGCCTGCCGGGAGTCGATTCGGCGATCGTGATCGGCGCGGGCAACGTCGCCGTGGACGTGACGCGGATCCTGGCCCGGGGCGTACCGGAGCTGGCTCCCACCGACATGCCGCAGCCGGCCCTGGGCGCACTGGGCGCCAGCGGGGTGCGCGAGGTGCGGATGGTGGCCCGGCGCGGGCCCTCGCAGGGGAAGTTCACCACCAAGGAGCTGCGCGAACTGGGCACGCTCCCGGGGGTGGCGGCCGTGGCGGACCCGGCGGAGCTGGGCCTGGATCCGGCGTACGCCGACCCGGGCGCGGCCCTGCCCGCGGTGAACCGCCGCAATGTGGAGGTCCTGCGCGGCTGGGCGGAAGCCGGCCCCGCTCCGACCGGAGGCGGCGCGCACCGGCGCATCGAGCTGCGCTTCTTCCTGCGCCCCGTGGAAGTGCTCGGAGGTCCGGGCGGCCGGGTCGCCGCAATGCGGTTCGAGCGGACGGCCCCCGACGGCCGGGGCGGGGTCACCGGCACCGGGGTCTACGAGGACCTCCCGGCGCAGTTGGTGCTGCGCTCGGTGGGGTACCAGGGGGTTCCGCTGCCCGGCCTGCCCTTCGACGAGCGCACCGGAACGGTCCCGCACGCGGCGGGCCGGGTGCTGCGCGCGGGCCGCGCCTCGGTCGGCGAGTACGTGGCGGGCTGGATCAAGCGCGGCCCGACCGGGGTGATCGGCACCAACCGGCCGTGCGCCAAGGAGACGGCCTCGTCGCTGCTCCAGGACGCGGGGACGCTGGCCCGGCGCGAGCTGCCGCAGGACCCGCTGGAGGCGTTGCGCGCTGCGGGGCTGCGGCCGGTGGAGTGGCCGGGGTGGCTGGCCATCGAGACGGCGGAGGCGGAGCTCGGCCGCTCCCTGGGCCGGCGCTCCGTCAAGATCCCCGACTGGGCGGGCCTGCTGGCCGCGGCTGACGGCTCCGGCTGAGCCGGAGCGCCGGCCGGTACGCGGCCCGGCCCGGCCCGGCTCGATCCCCGCATCGGCCCGGCCGGCTCGATCCCCGTCCCGACCCGGCCGGCAGGCCGCGCGCCTCAGCCCGAGAGCCGTGCCTCCTCGGCCGCAGCGGCCGCGAGGATGCGGTCGAGGAGACCGGGGAAGAGCGCCTCCAGATCGGCCCGGCGCAGTTCGTTCATCTTGGCCGTGCCCTGGTAGGCCTGGCGGACGACGCCGCTCTCGCGCAGGACGCGGAAGTGGTGCGTGCAGGTCGACTTGGTGACGGGCAGTGCGAAGGCGGAGCAGGGCTGCTCCACGTCCGAGGCCGCCAATTCCCGGACCACGGACAGCCGCATCGGGTCGGACAGCGCGTGCAGGACGCTCTCGAGCCGGATTTCGCCGAGCTCGGGATGGTCAAGGACGCGGACGTTGGCCGTATCCGTCACGTTCTCTCCCTCACTGGGCTGGTTTCCGGCGAAGCTGCGCTGCCCATCGTAGAACACGCCTCGTACGATCCCGCGTTCACCAGGCGCGGGCGTACTGGCCCGGTGCCGGGGCCGTCGCACCCAGTTCCGCGGCGGCGCGCCGGGCCCAGTACGGGTCGCGGAGCAGCTCGCGGCCGAGGAGGATCGCGTCGGCCTCCCCGTTGGCCAGGATCTTCTCGGCCTGCTCCGGCTCGGTGATCAGGCCCACGGCGGCCACCGGGAGGCCGGTCTCCGCCTTGACGCGGGCGGCGAAGGGCACCTGGAAGCCGGGGCCGACCGGGATGTCGGCGTGCGGGGCGAGGCCTCCGGTGGAGACGTCGAGCAGGTCCACCCCGTGCTCCTCGAGCAGTCCGGCCAGCCGGACCGTCTCGTCCGCGGTCCAGCCCGCTTCCTCCAGCCAGTCCGTGGCGGAGATCCGGAAGAACAGCGGCAGTTCCTCGGGCCACACCGTGCGGACGGCGTCGACGACTTCGAGGGCGAAGCGGGCGCGGTTCTCGAAGGAGCCGCCGTAGGTGTCGGTGCGCCGGTTGCTGTGGGGGGAGAGGAATTCGCCGATGAGGTAGCCGTGCGCGCCGTGGATCTCGACCACTTGGTAGCCGGCCTCCCGTGCGCGTCCGGCGGCGGCCGCGAACTCGTCGACGATCCCGTGGATCTCATCGACCGTCAGCTCGTGCGGAACCGGATCGCCTTCGCGGAAGGGCAGCGCGCTCGGCGCGCTGGGCAGCCAGCCGTGCGGCGCCTGCGGGTCGATCACCCGGCCGCCCTTCCAGGGGCTCTCGGTCGAGGCCTTGCGGCCGGCGTGCGCGATCTGGATTCCGGCGACGGTCCCTTGGGCCTTCATGAAGGCGACGATCGGGCGGAGCGCCTCCACTTGGGCGTCGTTCCAGATGCCGAGGTCGTACGGGGAGATCCGGCCCTCCGGGGAGATCGCGGTGGCCTCCTGGATGATCAGGCCGGCGCCGCCGACCGCGCGGGCGGCGTAGTGCGCGAAGTGCCACTCGCCCGGGGCGCCCGCGGCGGGGCCGTCGGGTTCGGCGCTGTACTGGCACATCGGGGCCATCCACACCCGGTTCGGGATGGTGACGGAGCGCAGGGTCCAGGGCGCGAACAGGGCGGCGAACTCGGCCGGGACGGCGGCGGCAGTACTCACGAGGACTCTCCAGTGATCACGGACGGTCACAGGCGGGCGCCGGGCAGCCACCCGGGGTCCGCAGGCTGGTACGTGAAAAACCATACTACGGATTAGCTCGTACTAAGAAGCCTCTCGTACAACCGACTGGCGCAGCCAGCCGTCGGCGCGGCGCGGCGGGGCCGTTGTCAGCGGCCGGGTGCAGACTGGCTCGAAAGCCGCCGTATAGGGACAACGACGTCCGGAGGTATCGGCCATGACCGACGTGCTACTGCTCGCGGGAACCCGTAAGGGACTGTTCATCGGCCGTCGGGGCACCGACGGCACATGGGCGTTCGACGGGCCGCACTTCAACGCCCAGGCGGTCTCCGCCGTCGCCGTCGACCGGCGCGGCCCCGCGCCCCGGCTGCTGGTCGGCGGGGACAGCTCGCACTGGGGGCCCTCCGTCTTCACCTCCGACGACCTGGGCGCCACCTGGAACGAGCCCGCCGCGGCGGCCGTGAAGTTCCCCCAGGACACCGGAGCCTCCCTGGAGCGGGTCTGGCAGCTGCACCCGGCCGGACCCGAGGCCCCGGACGTGGTCTACGCGGGGACCGAGCCGGCCGCGCTGTTCCGCTCGACCGACCGCGGCGAGTCCTTCGAGCTGGTGCGGCCGCTGTGGGAGCACCCGAGCCGGGACAAGTGGGTCCCGGGCGGCGGCGGCGAGGGCCTGCACACGGTGGTCACCGACCCGGCCGACCCGGACCTGGTCACAGTGGCGGTCTCCACCGCCGGGGTGTTCCGGACCCGGGACGGCGGGGCCAGCTGGACCCCGTCCAACAGCGGGGTCTCGGCGGTGTTCCTGCCCGATCCGAATCCCGAGTTCGGCCAGTGCGTGCACAAGATCGCCCAGGACGCGGGGAACCCGGACCGGCTGTACCTGCAGAACCACTGGGGCGTCTACCGCAGCGACGACGCCGGGACCCGCTGGACGGACATCGGCGCCGGCCTGCCCTCGGACTTCGGCTTCGCGGTGGCCGCCCATCCGCACCGGCCGGACACGGCCTACGTCTTCCCCCTCAACGCCGACTCCGACCGGGTCCCGGCGGAGCACCGGTGCCGGGTCTTCCGGACCCGGGACGCGGGCGCGAGCTGGGAGCCCCTGGCCAAGGGCCTGCCGGACGGGGACCACTACGGCACGGTGCTGCGCGACGCGCTCTGCACGGACGACGCGGACCCGGCCGGGATCTACTTCGGCAACCGCAACGGCGAGCTCTACGCGAGCCACGACGACGGGGACAGCTGGCAACTGCTGGCCGAGCACCTGCCGGACGTGCTGTGCGTACGGGCGGCGGTCCTCCCGTGATCCGTTGAGCCAGTAGAGTGACCGACCGTGGCAGCACGACCGTTGAACGAGATCGTCGAGCCGGGCTGGGCCCGCGCTCTGGAGCCGGTGGCGGCGCAGATCGCCGCGATGGGCGACTTCCTGCGCGCCGAGATCGCGGCGGGGAGAACGTACGTCCCGGCCGGGCCGAACGTCCTGCGCGCGTTCCAGCAGCCCTTCGACGAGGTGAAGGTACTGATCGTCGGGCAGGACCCGTACCCCACACCGGGGCACGCGATGGGCCTGTCCTTCTCGGTGGCCCCCGAGGTCAGCCCGTGGCCGCCCAGCCTGGACAACGTCTTCCGCGAGCTCCACGCCGACCTGGGGACGGGCAAGCCGGCCAACGGGGACCTGACCCCGTGGACCCGGCAGGGCGTCCTGCTCCTGAACCGCTCGCTCACCACGGCCCCCCGCAAGCCCAATGCCCACCGGGGCAAGGGCTGGGAGGCCGTCACCGAGCAGGCGATCCGGGCGCTGGCTGCGCGCGGCACACCGCTGGTCTCGGTGCTGTGGGGACGCGAGGCCCGCAACCTGCGGCCGCTGCTGGGCGAGTTGCCGGCCGTGGAGTCGGTGCACCCCTCCCCCATGTCCGCGGACAACGGATTCTTCGGTTCCAGGCCCTTCAGCAGGGTCAACGACCTGCTGGTCCGCCAGGGCGCGCAGCCGGTGGACTGGCGGCTCCCCGCAGCTGGTTGACCACCCGGGGCAACCGATCGGTTGAACCGTATATGACATTCCGCGGATAAATACGGACAGATGCCGCCCGAGAAGGCCCTGCCCGAACACCCGGTTCCGATAAGCCAGTAGCATGCGGCGCCATGAGCTCCCCCACTGGGCCCGCAAATGGCCTGCCCGTACGAATGCCGCGACCCCGCCAGACCGGGCGGCACCGCCGGCCCGAGCCCGCGGTGGCGCCCGAGGGCGCGCCCGCGCTGGTGCTCGCCGTGCCCGGTGCCCCTTCGGCCTCCTCTCGGAGCCTCGCGGAAGAGATCGTCAGCATCGGCCGCTCCGAGCTGCCCGGCCTGGATGCCCGCGTGGGCTTCCTCGACGGGGACGACTCGACCGAGTTCCCGTCCCTGTCGGGCGTGCTGACCGCCGTCGCGCGGGACCGCGCCGCGCGCGCGGAGTTCGCCCGCGCCGCCGGGCACGAGGTACCGGCCCCGACCGGCCCCGACGCCGTGGTCGTGCCCCTGCTGGCCGGACCCGACGGGGACCTGCTGCGGCGCGTGCGCCAGGCGCTGATGGACTCCTCCGCCGCCGCCGAGCTGGCCGACCCGCTCGGTCCGCACCCGCTGCTGGCCGAGGCCCTGCACGTGCGGCTCTCCGAGGCGGGGCTGGCCCGCGCCGACCGCGCCCGGCTCTTCAGCGTCACCACGGCCGCCGACGGCATCGTCCTGGTCACCACGGGCGGCGAGGAGGCCGTCAGGGCCGCCGGGATCACCGGCATGCTGCTGGCCGCCCGCCTCGCGGTGCCGGTGATGGCCGCCGCGCTGGACGAGGAGGGCTCGGTGGCCGCGACCGCCGAGCAGCTGCGCCGCGAGGGCTCGACCCAGCTGGCGCTGGCCCCCTACCTGGTCGGCCCGGAGGCTGCCGAGGGGCTCCTCGACACCGCCTGCAAGGAGGCCGACTGCAGCTCCGCCGAGGTGCTCGGCGCGTACCCGGCGCTCGGCAAGCTGGCCGTCGCCCAGTACTCCGCCGCCCTCGGCATCCCGCAGGGCGCCGCCTCCCACTGACCCCTCCCGCTCATACCCGTACGTACGAGAGCCCGTGCCCCTGGAATCCGGGGCACGGGCTCTCGTACGTACGGGTCGGCGCAGGCCGAAGAGGCTCAGCCGAAGACCACGCAGGTGGCGGCGGGCACGGCCAGCGAACCGGCCCGGCGCGGCTGGCCGGTCAGCGGGTCCACGTCGAACCAGGTGACGTCCCCGGAGCGCTCGTTGGCCGCGTACAGCCGGTGGCCCGAAGGATCGGCGGCGAGGTCGCGCGGCCAGTTCCCCCCGCACGGCACCGAGCCGGTGAGCTGCGGCTTCTCGGGGCCGGCGGCGAGCGAGAAGGTGGCGATGGTGTCGGCGCCGCGGACGGCCGCCCACACGAAGCGGCCGTCGGGCGAGGCGACGATCGCCGAGGGATACGCCTCCGGAGTCCCTGGAGCGCCCTTGGGGGCCACCGGAACCTCGGCGACCGGTTCCAGTTCGCCCGACCCGGCGTTCCAGCGGCAGACGGTCAGCTGCGGATCCAGCTCGTGCAGTACGTAGACCACCTCGCCCGAGGGGTGGAAGGCGAGGTGTCGGGGGCCGGTCCCGGCGCGCAGCGCGGTCTCGGCGTGGACGCGCAGGGCACCGGTGGCCGGGTCGAGCACGCAGACCCGTACCGAGTCGGTGCCGAGGTCCACGCTGAGCACCCAGCGGCCGCTGGGGTCGGGCAGCACCTGGTGGGCGTGCGGTCCTTCCTGCCGGCCGGCGTCGGGGCCGGAGCCGTGGTGCGCGAGTACGGACGCGGGCCCGCCGGCGGCGCTGATGGCCCCGTCGGCGGCGAGCGGGAGGCTGCTGACGCTGCCGGAGGTGTAGTTGGCCGTCAGGAGCCGGCGCCCGGACACGCTGAGGTGGGTGGGGCCGGAGCCCCCGACCCGGGCCGCCGGGCCGAGGGCGCTCAGCCCCTCGGCGGTGGGCCGGAAGGCGCCCACCGCCCCGCGCTCGGTCTCGCTCACCGCGTAGAGCACGTCGGTGCGGCGGTCGTGGGCGAGGTACGAGGGGTCCTCGACGGCCTTGGTCGCCGAGAGCGCGGTCAGTGCCCCGGTGGCCGGATCCACGGTCGCGGTGGTGATCCCGCGGCCGCCCCCCGAGGTGAACGAGCCGATCCAGGCCCGGTGTCCGCCGCCGGGGACCGTACGGTCCGTACCGCCCACACCACTGTCCGCTTCGCCCACGGGAGGCCCCTCTCGGCTGCTTTCGGATCGTCCGGGAGCGACGTTAACAGAAGGGTCTAGACCAAGTCCCGCCCCTGGGCCCGTTCCTGCGCGCCGGGATGGTGGACGTACGCGGTCGCGCTCGGCCGGTCCTCGTACGTCCGGTGGAAGACGGGGGTCGCCGAGCCGGAGATCGGCGGCACGATCCAGGACCAGTCCGCGCCCACGTCCCGCCCCTTGCGCTCCTCCTTCTCCATGTGGGTCAGGAAGCGCCGGGACTCCGTGTGGTGGTCGGCGATGGTGACCTTGGCCCGGTCGAAGGAGTGCAGTACCGCCCGGTTGAGCTCGACGAGCGCCCGGTCCTTCCAGAGCGATCGGTCGCTGGCGGTGTCGAGTCCCATGCGGCGGGCGACGGCGGGCAGGAGGTTGTAGCGGTCGGTGTCGGCGAGGTTGCGGGCGCCGATCTCGGTACCCATGTACCAGCCGTTGAAGGGCGCGGCCGGGTAGTGGATGCCGCCGATCTCCAGGCACATGTTGGAGATGGCGGGCACCGCGTGCCAGCGCAGTCCCCAGTCCGTCCAGCCGTCGCCGCCCCGCGCTCCGTCGGGGTGCTCGATGGGCACCTCCAGCACGGCGTCCGCGGGGACGTCGAACCAGCGGGGTTTGTCGTCGACGCCCTGGACCACCAGCGGGAGGAGGTCGAAGGGGGTGCCGGGGCCGCGGGACCAGCCGAGTGCGAGCAGCGCGCTGGTGAGCGGGGCGTTGCGGGCGTCGCCGACGGTTATGGAGTGGTGGTCCCCGTATCCGGCGTACCGGATCAGCTGCTCGCTCCAGATCAGCGGGCCGGGGCGGTCCGGGGCGTCGGGGGCGAAGACCGTGATGGTGGGCCGGACCCGGCCGCCGTTGGTCGCCTCCCGCAGGTGCTCGAAGCACTCGGCGGCGATCTCGTCGGAGTCGGTGAGCCCGCGGCGGTCGCGGACGCGCAGCGAGTTCCAGTAGAGCCTGCCTATGCAGCGGTTGCTGTTGCGCCAGGCCACGCGGGCACCGTGCACGAGCTCCTCGGGGGTGTGCCGGTAGGTGCCCGTCTCGGCGAGCTCGGCCCGCACGGCGGCGAGCCGCGCCCGCGGATCACCGGCGTCCGGATTCTCCCTGTGGAACAGACGGATGAACTCCTCGGCCGCTTCCCACACTTGAGCGGTGGTGGAGCGCTGTTGAAGTATTTCCATTCCGGGCGGTTACCCCCAGTCCGACCAGATCCACCCCGCACGGCACCGATTCGGCCATGCCGGATGAATGTGCAATGAACAATCACCCGTTGTACACGCCGCAGGTCAGCGGCGCGTGGGAGGCGCGCCCGGAACACTCCTCCGTGTGATCTTCATCCATCGGCCTGCGCGCGGGACTTGGCGCGGCGTACCATCCGCGGCCAGATCAGGCGCTGATGACCAGCGGGGCCCGCGGGTGGGTGCGCAGCGGTACGTGCAGGGCGACCAACGCGTGCTCCAGGCCGTGCAGATGGGCCAGGGCCGGCTCGCCCGCATGCGGGCGCGGTACGGGCGCGGCCGCCGGTTCCGGGGCTCCGTGCGGGGTGGTCAGCGTCTCCACGGCCGCCTCCACCCGCCAGCAGGCGGCGGCGAGCCGGGCATCGTGCGAGGCCTGCGGGTCGGCGGCGACGGCCACCAGTCCGCGCACCTCGCGGGCGCAGTCGTCGAGCAGTCCGAGGACCTGGCGGGCCCGCGCCTTGCGGGCGCGCAGCGGGCTCAGCGGGTGGACGAGGGGCGCGAGCGCCATCCGCACCCGGCCCAGCAGCAGTTCGAGCTCGGCGGCGTGCGGGGCCGGATCGGCGTCGGGGTCCCCGGCGAGCCGGTCGAGGGAGGCTGCGGTGGAAGCCCGTACGCAGTGCAGGGCGCGCTGGATCCAGGCGTCGTTGGCGGCGTGCGTGGTGACGGGCAGCAGGAGTACGACGGCGAGCGCGGCGCCGAGGGCGCCGACGGCGGTCTCCTCGAAGCGCAGGAGCAGCAGGCCGGGGTGGAGCACGCCGAGGAGCCCGTAGAGCAGACCCGCCATGACGGTGACGAAGAACATCATCCAGGAGTACGACGGGGCGGCCGTGTAGAAGATCCCGAAGACGCATACGGCGACCAGCGCGGCCGTGGGTGCGGGGGCCCCGTGCAGCGGCACGGCGATCAGCAGTCCGGCGGCGATGCCGACGACCGTGCCGAGGACCCGGCGGAAGCCCCGGACCAGGGTCTCGCCCCGCGAGGCGGTGTTGACGAAGATCCACCAGGCGGTGCCGACGGCCCAGTACCAGCGGTCCTCGGACAGCACCTGGCCGATGCCGAGCGCGAAGGCGCAGGCTGCGGTGGCCTGGAAGGCCTGCCGGGTGGTGGGCCGGGCCAGCCCCGTGCCGGGCAGTCCGGGCGGCGCGGCGGCGGGCGGGGTGCGCCGCTCGATGGGCCAGAACAGGAAGCGGACGGACCCGGCGGACAGCAGAGCCAGCCCGACGGCCATGTACAGCTCGGGGAGCTGGGCGGGCTGCGCGTGCAGGAACTGGGTGACGAAGAACATCATGAATCCGAAGATCCCCAGGGCGTGTCCGCGCGGGCCGAAACGGCGGGCGTAGACCCCGGCGAAGACCACCGCGAGGAAGGCCGCGTCGCGGGCGAGCGGGACCCCGTGCAGGGTGGTGGCCAGCGTCAGCACCGGGAAGCCGGCGACCGGCAGCAGGGCGGTGGTCACCCGCTGGGCCCGCACGGTCGAGTCGAGCACCGTGAAGAGCACGAGCAGAGCCGCCAGTCCCCCGGTGATCGACGCGACGAGCGAGAGCCCGCACAGTTCGGCCACCGCCACGGCGAGCCCGACGCCGACGACGGCACGAGCCGAGTTCCTGAGCCTTGCACGCCCCGGGTCCGGAGCCACGAACATCCTCTTCACGGCGGTGTGCCGCCCCCCTTGCAGTGGTGCGCACCGACCCGGCGGCCGCCCGGGGGTGGTGGGCGGCGTACGGGCACGGCGAAGGCGCCGCGCTCCGGATCCGGCTTCGTTGCCGGCCGGCGCTGCGCGGCGCCGAAAGTACATGGATACGACACAGATAAGCACCTGTGGGGGCAATGGCTCAACCGAGCTCCCCAAGGCTGGGCCATTGGCACAGTTCAGACCTGCGATCTTCGGCCACAGGGGGCCAACGGGCCGACACCGCGGGATCCTGCCGTCCACCTAAAGAAAAACCCAAGGCCTTCAAGAAACCCCCAAGGCCTTCAACAAGCCGTTGACGGGTGCGTGACGCGACCCTAGGTTCCCTCAATGCGGAATAAATATTCCGGATTATGGAAGTCGCTGTTCGGGTCGGCTGTCCACGTCGTCGTCCCCTCCCAGCCCCACGGGCACGGTCCCCCACCGCTGCCCACCCACGGCGCCCCCGACCCAGAGAGACCCGGATGCCTACCACGCTCGACACGGGCAACACCGCATGGCTGATGGCGAGCACCGCCATGGTCCTGCTCATGACCCCCGGCCTCGCCTTCTTCTACGGCGGCATGGTCAAGACCAAACACGTCCTGGTCATGCTGAAGATGAGCTTCGTCTGCCTGGCCCTCGTCACCCTGCTGTGGCTGGCCATCGGCTACAGCCTGGCCTTCGGCAAGGACGTCGGCGGCCTCGGCCTCATCGGCACGCCGGAGCACTGGATGATGCACGACGTGGGGATGACGAGCCTCTGGGGCACCACCGGCATCCCCACCGTGATCTTCTCCGCCTTCCAGATGGCGTTCGCCATCATCACCGTGGCGCTGATCAGCGGATCCATAGCCGGACGCGCCACCATGCGCGGCTGGCTCTCGTTCGTGGTGGCGTGGACGCTGCTGGTCTACGTGCCGATGGCGCACTGGGTGTTCGCCCCGGACGGATGGGTCATCGCCCACCTGGGGGCACTGGACTTCGCGGGCGGCCTCCCGGTCGAGATCAACTCCGGCGCGGCCGGCCTCGCCGTGGCGATCGTGGTCCGCAAGCGCAAGGACTTCGAGCGGGAGGCCATTCGCCCGCACAATCTGCCGCTGGTCGTGATCGGCCTCGCCCTGCTCTGGTTCGGCTGGTTCGGCTTCAACGCCGGTTCCGCCCTGCAGACCGGCGGCACCGCCCCGATGGCCTTCTTCAACACCCAGCTCGCCGCCGCCGGCGCGATGGTGGGCTGGCCGCTGATCGAGAAGTGGAAGCTCGGACACGTCGAAATGCTGGGCGTCGCCGGCGCAGCCGTGGCCGGCATGGTGGCGATCACCCCGTCCTGCGGTGAGATCTCCCCGGCCGGCGCCCTGGCGGTCGGCTTCATGGCCGGTGTGGTCTGCGCCTTCGCGATCAACTTCAAGTACAAGCTGCGCTACGACGACACCCTGGACGTGGTCGGGGTGCACGGCTTCGGCGGCATCGTGGGCACCCTGGCCATCGGCCTGTTCGCCACCAGCCAGATGAGCGGCAAGAAGGGCCTGTTCTACGGGGGCGGCGGCGACCTGCTCTGGCGCCAGGCCGTCGCGGTCCTGGCCTGCGCGCTGTTCTCCTTCTCGGCGACCTGGCTGATCGCCAAGGTGATCGAGAAGACCATCGGCTTCCGCGCCGACGAGGAGTACGAGCACGTCCCCGGCCAGGAGGAGGAGCAGGCCTACGACGACGAGACCATCGCCGAGATCCGCTCCCGCCTGATCCAGGCCCGGGTCCCGGTGGCCGTGGGCGCCGACCAGCGGGAGGCGGATTCCGCCGCAGCCGACCATCAGCTGCTCGCCGAACTGCGCGAGGTGCTGGAGCGACGGGAGAACGAGAAGTGACTCCCGTTCTGGCTCCCGCTCTGGCTCCCCTTCTGGCCGCCGGCCCGGTGGATTCGGGCAACTCCGCCTGGCTGATGATGGCGTCCGCCATGGTGCTGCTGATGGCACCGGGCGTGGCGTTCTTCTACGGCGGCATGGTGAAGACCAGCCAGGTCATCGCGATGCTCAAGATGTGCTTCCTGTGCCTGGTGGTCGTGACCATCGTCTGGTTCTCGGTCGGCTACACCCTCGCGTTCGGCCCGGACGCCGGCGGGCACGGGCTGATCGGCGGACTGGACCATCTGTTCATGACCGGCGTCGGCATGGACAGCACCACCGACGGGGTCCCCACCGTCATCTTCTCGGTCTTCCACATGTCGTTCGCCATCGTGACCGTCGCCCTGATCAGCGGTTCGGTCGCCGGGCGGGCGACGATGAAGGGCTGGATGGCCTTCGTCGGCGCCTGGACCCTGCTGGTCTACATTCCGATGGCGCACTGGGTGTTCTCGCCCGAGGGCTGGGTCAGCAAGCAGGTCGGGGCGGTCGACTTCTCCGGCGGCACGGTCGTCGAACTGAGCTCCGGCGCGGCCGGACTCGCCCTGGCCCTCGTGGCGGGCAAGCGGCAGGACTTCGAGCGCACGAAGATCCGTCCGCACAACCTCCCGCTGGTCGTGATCGGCCTCGCCCTGCTGTGGTTCGGCTGGTTCGGCTTCAACACCGGCTCGTCGCTGGGCACCCCGGGCGCGGCGGCGATGGGCGTCATGAACACCCAGCTGGCGGCCGGCGCCGCCATGGCCGGCTGGGCGGTGACCGTCTACCTGCGCACCCGCAAGGTCGGGCTGCTCGACATGTCCATGGGCGCGGTCACCGGCATGGTCGCGACGACCCCGCTGGCTGGCGGCGTCAGCATGGCGTGGGCCGCGATCATCGGCTTCCTGGCCGGTCTGACCTGCGCGTTCGCGATCAGCTGGAAGTACCGCTTCGGCGTGGACGACACCCTGGACGTGGTCGGCATCCACGGCTGGGGCGGCCTGTTCGGCATGCTGATGGTCGGCCTCGCGGCGACCGGCGCGATGACCGGCAAGAAGGGCGTGTTCTACGGGGGCGGCTGGGACCTGCTGGGCAAGCAGCTGGTGGCCGTACTGGTGCTCGGCCTCTTCTCGTTCGGGATGACCGCGCTCATCGGCAAGGTCGTCGACCTCACCCTCGGCCTGCGCCAGCCGGGCGGCGCCGAGGAGCACGAGCAGGTCTACCAGAACGACTGGGACGACCAGTTCAAGGAGATCGTCGACGCACTGCGCGGGGCCGACGAACCCGCCGGCCGGTCCGGCGCGGAGGCGGACGCGAGCGCCCTCCTCGATCAGGTCCGGCGCACGCTGGCCGCCCGTCCCGAGCAGACCGGGCAGACCCACCAGTCCGGGCACGACAAGGACTGAGCCACCGGCCGAACCGGACGCATGAAAGGACGGGCCCCGCCACTGGATGGCGGGGCTCCGTCCTTTCGTGGCTTCCAACAAAGGGGAATCTCCCACTCCAAAGGATTGACTGAATTTTCAGTTAGGGAGAGGATGCGGGCACATCGCCATCCCCCACCCTCACAAGGGAGCCCCATGGCCCAGCCCGTTCCGTCCCGTCGCACCCTGCTCAAGGCCGGTGCGGCGGCCCTGCCCCTGATGGCGGCCGGCTCGGTCCTGTCCGCGCCCGCGTTCGCGGCGGACACCGCCTCCGCCGCCGCGCTGCGGCTGCCCCTGGAGAGCGACGTACACACCCGTACCTTCATGGCCTGGCCGGCGCTGTCCTCGATCTGGCCCGGCCGGCTCTCCGGGGTGCGCCGGGACATCGCCAACGTCGCGTACGCGATCTCGCGCTTCGAGCCCGTCGTGATCCTCGCCCGTCCCGAGCTGGCCGCCGATGCCAGGTACGCCTGCGGAAACGGCGCCGTCCACGGCATCGAGGTCATCGAGATAGCCAACGACGACCTGTGGATCCGCGACTTCGGCCCCACCTTCGTCGTGGGCCCCGGCGCGATCGCCGGCGTGGACACCAACTTCAACGGCTGGGGCAAGACCGGCACGACCTACTACCAGCCCTTCGCCAACGACGCCGCGGCCGCCGCGACCCTCCTCGGTCAGTACGGTGTCAACCGGATCCAGGCCCCGTTCGTGGGCGAGGGCGGCTCCCTGGAGACCGACGGCCAGGGCACCCTGCTGGCCACCGTCAGCTCGCTCGTGAACGACAACCGCAACCCGGGCAGGACCCAGGCGCAGGTCGAGGAGGCGCTGAAGTCCTCGCTCGGGATCGACAAGGTCATCTGGGTCCCCGGCCTCGCGGGCGCGGACATCACGGACTGCCACATCGACTGCCTGGCCCGCTTCACCGCGCCCGGCCAGGTCATCCTGGACAAGCCCGGTCCCCGCGCCGACCCCAAGTGGGTCGCGGTCTACGAGGAGACCAAGCGGATCCTGCAGGGCGCCACCGACGCCCAGGGCCGGCCGCTGGCCATCACCGAGCTCCCCGGCCCCGACCGCACCCAAATCCGCGGCAAGGGCACGGAGTTCCTCTCCAGCTACACCAACTACTACACCGTGAACGGGGCCGTTCTCGTTCCCCAGTTCGGCGACCCCTTCGCCGACGGCATGGCCTACACGATCCTGCAGGCCAAGTACCCCGGCCGCGACATCGTCCAGCTCGACATCGACAACATCGCCTACGGAGGCGGCGGCATCCACTGCTCCACCCAGTCCCAGCCCGCCGTACCCGCCGTCTGAGAACGGGACGGACGAAGGGAAGGAGGATGTCGCACCGGCTCCCCGGAGCGACATCCTCCGCCCGTCGCGCGGCGCCCCGGGTGATCCGTGAGGCGCTGACCAACATCCTCGAACACGCCGCGGGGGGCGGCCGTAGGAGTGTCCGTCCGCACCGACTCCCCACACCACGAGGTTCCTGCTGTGATACGCGTTCTCCTTGCCGACGACCAGGAACTGGTCCGCGCCGGAATCAGGCTGGTCCTCGAACACGCCGTCGACATCGAGGTGGTGGCCGAGGCCTCGGACGGCCACGAGGCGCTGCACCTGGCCGTCGAACACCGGGTCGACGTCGCGATGCTCGACATCCGGATGCCGGGCACCGACGGCCTCGACGCGGCGGAGCGGATCGCCGCCCGGGCCCCTTCGGTCCGTGTCCTCATGCTGACCACCTTCGGCGAGCACGCCTACGTGGAGCGGGCGTTGCGGGCCGGGGCCGCGGGGTTCCTGCTCAAGGACAGCACCCCTCAGGAACTCATCCAGGCCGTCCGCACGGTCGCGGGCGGTGCGCCGATCGTGTCCCCGCAGATCACCCGGCACCTCATCGACCAGTACCTCGGCAGCCACGAGGGCCCGGCCGACCCGCGGCTCGGCCTGATCGCCGATCTCACCGGCCGCGAACTCGACGTGCTCGCCATGGTCGCCACCGGCGCCTCCAACGCGGAGATCGGCAAGCAACTGCACCTCGGAGAAGGCACGATCAAGGCGTACGTGAGCCGGATGCTGACCAAACTGAGCTGCGCCAACCGGGTCCAGGCGGCCGTCCTGGCCCACGGCGCCGGGCTCGCACCCGGCCGGTGATCCGCTGGGTTCAGCGTCCGGTGGAGCTCGCGGACGGCCCTTCCGCGCCCCGGTGTTGGCCAGCGGGCGCCTCACCGGAGCCTTCCGGTCCGGTCGTCTGCCGCGGCGGCGGCGCCCCGGCGGCGCTCACGGCCAGGAACGCACCGGCTGCCCCGGCGACGACGATCTTGGCCACCAGTGCGGTCCAGCGCATCAGTGCCTCCTCAGGGGTGTGGTCATGGCTACGGGTGCGGTCGCGGTCATCAGGCCGTGCCCGGTGACGTTCTGGATCTGGAGCCCCGGGCGCGCATTGACCTCGAGGATCAGCGGCCCCCGGTCGGCGTCGACGACTATGTCCGCGCCCAGGTAGCGAAGGCCCGTCGCGCCCGCGCACCGGCGCGCCGCGTCGAGCACCTGCGGCCAGTGCGGCACGGCCCTGCCGATCAGGAGTTCGCCGGTGTCGGGGTGGGTCTCGGTCGGCTCCTTTCCGACGAGCGCGTGGGTGATCCGCCCGGTGGCCAGGTCGACGGCGGCGCCGATGGCCTTCTGGTGCAGGTTGGCCCGGCCGCCGCTGAAGCGGGTAGGCAAACGGAGCATCGCCAGCTGCGGCCGGTCGCCGAGGCAGATCACCCGGATGTCGGGGAGCCCCTGGTGGGAGAGGCGCGCGAGGTCCGGATGGGCCCGGATCAGTGGTTCGAACATCGCCCAGTCGGTGGGGCGCGGGGAGAACTCCCCGTCCAGGATGCGCCGCAGCTGCTCGGCGACCACCGCCCGGGCGATCCTCTTGCCGGAGGAGGAGTGCCATTGCCTTCGCCGTCTGCCGAAGGCGAGCAGGATGCCGTTGCCGCCCAGGCTCTGGTTCGGTTTCAGCGCCCAGCAGTCGGGCAGGGCGTCCCAGTCCAGTGCGGCGATCTCCCGGCGGGAGCGCAGCAGGGCCAGCGTGGGTGAGGTGGGCGCGCCGACGGACTCCAGCACCGCTTTGGTGGCGTACTTGTCGTTGACCAGCCGGATGGCGGCCGAGGGATTGTGTTCGGCGATCCGGGCGTTGCGCAGGTTCATGCCCATCACCGGATCCCAGCCGCGGAACCGGTTCACGCGGCGACGTCCTGGGCTTTGGCCGCCGGTGCGAACCTGAAGAGTTCGCTCAGCCGCAGCCCGCAGTAGGTTCCCACGATCGCCGTCCATACGGCGCAGACGAGCGCCAACTGCAGCGGTACGGCTTCCGCGAGGTGGCGTACGTGCGGGGTGAGCAGGAGCAGCGCGACGAGTACGGCGGTGCCCATGGTCAGTGCGGCGCCGACGCCGGCGGACCGGATGCCGTCGAGGTCCCACTGCTCCCACAGCCGTTCGGTGATGATCGCGGTGACGACGACCGGGAGGGACATGCCCCACGCGTCGGAGAGCCCGAAGCCCCCCAGGGTGAGCTGAGCGGCGATCAGTCCCGAGGTGACCACGGCGATGAGCACTCCGAGGCGGGCGACGCGCGGCAGGTGCAGGCGGCGCAGCAGGGGCTGCATGGAGAAGCCGAAGGCGAACATCAGCAGGGTCAGCGGTACGCCCAGGAGCAGGCCGGACTGCGCGTACGCGAGGGCCAGCAGGACCGGGCTGAAGGTGCCCAGGGTGTTCAGCCCGACGACGACGCGGAACAGGACGATCAGGAGGGCCGCCAGGGGAAGCAGCGCCATCATCGAGACGGGGTCGATGGCCGGTGCCTTGGTGAACAGGATCCGCAGGGCGGACGGCGCGGTGGCCGCGTCGGGCTGGGTCAGCAGCCGCTTGCCCACGGCCACGTGGAGTCCCTGGACGTCCTGGCGGCCCAGGAGCACGGGGGTCTCGCGCTTGGACCGGTTGTTGACGTTGGTCTTGGCCGTGAAGGTCCGGCCGGCCAGGTGCATCGTGGAGTCGACCACGGGGCGTTCCTCGCGGCCGAGGGCCGAGCCGACGGTGACCCGGGGGGCCTTGGCGAGGTCGAAGCCGAGGTCCTTGGCCAGCGCCGTGTCCATCGAGGACGCGGACGCACCCGTGTCGATCATGGCGAGGACATCGGCCGTCCTGCCGTTCGGTCCGCTGATGCGGACCATCTCCCGCTCCCCGATCACCTCCGACGAGCACGTCAGCGCACGGTCCGGGGTGCTGAGCACACCGAGCAGGAGCAGGCCCAGGGCCGCCACGGCCGCGAGGACCTTGAAGAGCACCGGCGCCTTCCTGCGCCCGCCTCGGTGCACCGCGGAGGGCGGCCGGTCGGTGTCGTCCACGTTTGCTTGGTCTTTTCGCAGGTCATACACATGGCCAGCTTCGAGGAACGGCAACGGCGCGCAGTAGTAACGATCGGCCCGGGAGGGGCAACGAAAGTTATGCGGACCCGGCTACGGGGCTACGGGTACGCGGCTACGGGCAATGGGCTACGGGTACGCGGCGCTCTCCGTCGGGACGCAGAGCACCGGCACCGGGGAGAGGTGCAGGAGTTTGTGCGGGGTGGAACCGAGGAGGGCTCCGCGGATCGGGCTGTCACCCCAGCTGCCGACGATGATCACCCGGGCCTGGTGGCGTTCCGCGGCGTCGAGCAGCGCCTGGGCCGGTTTCTCGTCCATCACCTCGACCGTGGAGGGAACCCCGGCCTCGTCGGCGGCCTCCACCGCTCGGGCGAGCGCGCTGCGGCCCGCCTCGCGGACGGCTTCGCGGTGCGCGCGGTACTCCTCGCCGGTGGCGCCGGGCGCGGCCGCCCCGTAGACGAGGACGAGGGGCTCGCCGAAGGCGGTGGCCACCTCCAGCGCCACGCGCAGGGCGCGTTCCGCGCCGGGCGACTCGTCGTACCCGAGGACTACGGACATCGGGGCTCCTCTCACGGACTGCTCAGGGCTTCTTGAACCCGCGGACGAGGTCCGGGTCGGCCACGCCGCGCCGCTCCTGCCAGAAGCGGCCGTCGCGGATCCGCCAGAAGCACATGACCAGCACTCCGACGACGGCGATCCCGATGCCGATGACCAGGGGCGGTCCCAGTCCGAACCAGGAGCCACCGCTCGCGGAGTTCTCCGGGTTCGACATGCTCGCGACCGACTTCACCAGCAGCCAGGCCAGCAGGCCCGCGCCGATCACCGGGCCGAGGCCGATCAGCAGGAAGTTGTGCACGCTCTCCAGCAGGTGGCGGCGGTAGTAGACGGCGCAGGCCACGCCGGTGAGCGCGTAGTAGAAGGAAATGAGCAGGGAGAGGGCCGTCAGGGAGTCCAGGAGGGCGTTCTCGCTGATCTGGTTGACGACGAGGTACCAGCCGATGGCGATGGCCGCCACCCACCAGGTGCTCACGTCCGGGGTGTGGAAGCGCGGGTGGATGTGCGAGAGGTGCGGCGGCAGGGCGTGCCGGCGGGCCATGGACAGGGCGGTGCGGGAGGCGGGGATGATCGTGGTCTGGGTGGAGGCGAGGGCGGACGTGCAGACGGCGAGCAGGACGACCCAGTCCCAGCCGCCCATGACCTCGTGCGCGAGGACGGCGAAGACGGCCTCCTCCTCGCCCGCGTTCTCGGAGAGGAACTTCGTGCCCGCGTAGGCGACGACCGCGTAGCCGACCGACAGGTAGGTCACCAGGAGCACCACGGTGGACCAGATGCCGGCCTTGCCCGGCGCGGTGGCGGAGTCCTCCACCTCCTCGGTGAGGTTGACCGCCGATTCCCAGCCCCAGTAGATGAAGACGCCGAGCAGCAGTCCGCCGGTCAGGGCGGCGCCGCCGGCGCCGAAGGGGTTGAGCCATTCCACCGAGGGTCTGATCCCGTCGAGGGTGCTGGTGCCCGCGTAGACCCGGTAGATGGCGACCACCGCGAAGACCAGCAGGAAGAAGACCTGGGCGAGGATCAGGACGTCCTGGAGCCGGGCGGACATCTCGGTACCGATGACGCAGACGGCCGTCATGGCCAGGATCACCACGACGGTCAGGCCCTGGCGGATCCATTCGTTCGCCGCCCAGCCGTCGAGACCGGCGGCGAGCAGTCCGAAGTGGACGGCCACGTCGGCGAGCGAGCCGATGACGAGGACGCCGGTCATCGCGATGGCCCAGCCACCGAGCCAGCCGGCCCAGGGGCCCATGGCCCGCGTCACCCACGAGAAGGTGGTTCCGCAGTCCTGGTCGACCTTGTTGAGGTAGTAGAAGGCGGCGGCGATCAGCAGCATCGGGACGAAGGAGGCCAGCATGACGCCGGGCGCGTAGATCCCGGCGAGGGCGACGATCGGACCGATGACCGCGGCCAGGGAGTAGGCGGGCGAGGTCGAGTTCAAACCGATGACGAGCGCGTCGAGGAATCCGATCGCGTTGGCCTGGAGCCTCGCGTCCGGGTCCGTTTCCGGGATCCCCGTATGTCCGCCCGCGTCTTCATGGGCCATGTACGCATCGTCACGCAGACCCGGTCGGCACGCGAGGCGGGGACCGGGGAGGTCGGCGGCCACAGCACTGGGGTCAGGGGCTGGTGTTCCAGCCCGCGACGACCGGGAGGCCGTGCTCCCTGGACAGCACGCTGAAGGTGCCCGTGCGGAGCAGGAAGAGGCGTCCGGCCTCGGGCGGCAGGCCGAGGTAGCGGGCGGTCAGCACGCGCAGCAGGTGCGCGTGGGCCACCAGGACGACATTGCCCCCGTCCGCGTCCAGCAGGTCGGCCACCCGGGCCAGTACCCGGTCCGCGCGGGCGCCGACCTGGGCCGCGTTCTCGCCCGGGTGCTCGGCGTCCCCGGGCGGGACCCCGTCGGTCCACAGCGACCAGTCGGGGCGCTCGCGCAGGATCTCCGCGGTGGTGATGCCCTCGTAGCCGCCGTAGTCCCACTCGTACAGATCGGGATCGGCTACGCCTCCGGGCAGCCCGGCGAGCTCGGCCGTGGCGGCGGCCCGGCGCAGCGGGCTGGTCAGCACCAGGGCCGGATGGCGGTCCCGGAAGAACGGGGCGAGCGAGATCGCCTCCTCCACTCCGTGCGCGGTCAGCGGGACGTCGGTGCGTCCCGTGTGCCGCCCGCTCACGCTCCACGCGGTCTCGCCGTGCCTCACCAGCAGCAGATCACTCACGCTCAGGACCCTAGTCCCTGCTCCATGCCGGCGTCGGAGGACGCACGGGCACGGGCGGCCGCGCCCGCCGGTGTGATGTGGGGGATTCGATGCGCAAGCGATGCAAGTTGGCCCGGGAAGCCGTGCTCGCCAGGCTCGGGGCATGGACGAGGAAGCCGACAGGGCCGGTACGGACGACGAGGACCGCAAGGACCACGAGTTCCGCGAGTTCCGCGAGTTCCGCCAGGACGACGCACGCGTCGCCGCAGGGTTCGTCGCGGGCCACGAGGACTGCGTGGAAGCGGCGTACCGGCGCTGGCGGCCCCTGGTGCACGCGCTCGCCCGCCGGGCGCTCGGCGACGAGCGTGAGGCGGAGGACGTCACCCAGCAGGTGTTCCTCGCCGCCTGGCGGGGCCGTGGCGGTTACCGCCCCGGACCGGGCGGCTTCGGGGCCTGGCTGACCGGCATCACGCGGCACAAGGTGGCCGACGCCCTGGCCGCACGGACCCGCCGGGCCCGGCTGGCCGAGGCCGCCGGCCTGGTCTGCGACCGGACCCGGCCGGAGCAGGAGCCGGGGCCGGAGCGGGCGGTGGAACGGGTGCTGGTGCTCGGGGAACTGGCCCGGCTGTCCTCGGCGCAGCAGCGGGTGCTGCGCCTGGCCTTCTACGCGGACCTGACCCAGTCGCAGATCGCGGACCGCACCGGCCTGCCGCTCGGCACCGTCAAGAGCCATATGCGGCGGGCGCTGCACGTCCTGCGGCAGTCGCTGGAGCCCGGCCTGCCGCAACCGACTCGATGACCGCCAGCCCCGAGCGCAGCCCGAACAGCCGCTCGGTGCGCGCGGGCGGGGGCGGCGGCGCGGCGGCCGGGACGGCGGATCCGGCACCCCAGCCCGGCCCGGCGAGCAGCAGGGCCGAGTGCCCGCGGGCGCCGCGCGGACCCCACTCGATGCCGGCGAGCGATCCGGCCAGGGCGTTGTCGGCGGTCGTACGGGACTGCGCCCACAGGACGACGGCGCGCGGGCCCGTCCGCCGCACGGCTTCGCGCAGGGCGTCGGCGGGCAGGTCGGCTCCGAACATCCGGACCGGCAGGGCCCGTTCGCCGAGGGCCGCGGCCAGTGCCTCCATGGGCAGGCTGTGCTGCTCCCCGGGCGCGCAGGCCAGGAGCACGGGAGGTGCGGGCAGCGGCTCCGGGGCGGGGCGGATCCGGCGCAGCGCCGAGGAGACGTACCAGGACAGCAGGTGCTCCACCTCCACGTAACGCTCCCCCGCCGAGGCCCACTTGCGGCCCACCGCGTGCAGGGTCGGCGCGATGACCTCCTCCCACGCGGTGATCAGGCCGAGCTCCGCGAGGACGCCGGCCAGCTGCTCCTCCACCGCCTGCGCGTCCAGTCGCACGGCGGCCCTCGCGAGTCCCCGGCACTCCGGCCGGACATCCCCGAGGCGCAGCGCGCGGGGCCCGCCCGGAGCCCCGGGGGCCACCCCTGCCGACACCCCTTCCACCGGGTCGGCGAAGGCCCCGGGGTCCGTCGCCCGAGCCACCCGGGCCGCTTCGGACGGGGGTACGCCCTGGGCGGTGAGGCGGCACATCAGTTCCAGGCGGGCGATGTCCCCGGGGGTCCAGCGCCGGTGGCGGCCGTCCTCGCGGCGGGCCGGGCCGATGGCGTAGCGGCGCTCCCACGAGCGCAGCGTGGTGGGCGAGACCCCGAGGTGGCGGGCGACGGCGCCGGTGGCCAGCGCGGCGGGCGGGGGCTGCGGGGGTTCGGGCTCCACCGCTCCACCGTACGGGGCGGCGGGGCGGCGGGCCGTCACCCGGCGCCCTCCTCGCGGCCGCGGCGGAAGCGGTCGAGCCCGTCGGCGAGTTCGACCACCGGGTCGGGGTAGTCGTAACGGGCCCGCTCCAGTCCGGGCAGCCGCCACGGCTCGTGCACCCGCGGCGCGGGGAGTCCGGCGAGCTCGGGGACCCAGCGGTGCACGTAGCCGCCAGTGGGGTCGTAACGCAGGCCCTGGCGGACGGGGTTGAGGACCCGGTTGGGGCGGGTGTCGGTGCCCGTGCCCGCCACCCACTGCCAGTTCAGCTGGTTGTTGGCGAGGTCCCCGTCGACGAGCAGGTCCATGAAGTGGGCGGCGCCGACGCGCCAGTCCACGTAGAGGGTCTTGGCGAGGAAGCTCGCCGTCAGGAGCCGCCCGCGGTTGTGCATCCAGCCTTCGTGGGCCAGTTGGCGCATGGCCGCGTCAACCACCGGGTAGCCGGTCCGGCCCTCCTTCCAGGCCCGGATCTCCTCCTCGGCGGCGGGTCCCGTGCGCCAGCGGTCCCCGCGCGCACGGTAGTCGCGGGTGGCGGCCGCCGGCCGGGCGGCGAGCACCTGGTGGTGGAAGTCGCGCCAGCACAGCTGCCGTACGAAGGCCTCCGCGCCGGGGCCCCCGGCGGCGCGGGCCCGGTGGACGGCCTCGGTGGGCGAGAGCGTGCCGAAGTGCAGGTGCGGGGAGAGCCGGGAGGTGGCGTCGCCGGCCAGGTCGTCGTGGTTCTGCGGGTACCGGTCGAGGCCTGAGCGCAGCCAGCGGGCGAGCAGCCTTCGGGCCTCGCCCTCGCCGCCGCGGGCCAGTCCCGGGGAGGTGCCGGTGACGGCGGCGCGTTCCGGCAGCGGATCGGAGCGGACGGCGTCGGGGACCCGGACGCCGCCGCGGGGCGCGGGGGCGGCGGCGCGCAGGGGTCGCTCCGACCAGCGGCGGTGGTACGGGGTGAAGACGGCGAAGTGGTCGGACCCGGCGGGAAGGACGGCCCCGGGGGCCAGGGCGGTGATCACGGAGTCGTGGACGTAGAGCCGCCGCCCCTCGGCTTCGAGGGCGGCGCGCAACCGGTCTTCGCGGGCGTGGGCGTACGCGCTGACGCCGCCCGCCATGTGCACTTCGTCGGCGTCGGCCTCCCGTACGAGGGAGACGGTCTCGGCCACGGCGTCTCCCGAGCGGACCACGAGGCGGCCGCCGCGGGCGCGCAGTCCCGCGTCGAGGTCGGCTAGGCAGTCGGCGAGGAAGGCGAGCCGGTTGGGCGGCGCGGTGACCGCGGGGTCCCGGACGAAGAGCGGGACCACCTGTTCCGAGGAGGACAGGGCGGCGCGCAGCGGTGGATGGTCGTGCAACCGCAGGTCGGAGGTGTAGAGGACCACCGCAAGGTTCATGGGGGTTGGCTCCGCGTGGGGTGGGTGGGGCGGGAGGGCCTGTCGTGTGGTTCTTCGGCATAGGCCTCCCTCTCGGATGCGGCGGCATCCCACCTCTCAGGCCTGGTCCTGGTCCAGGCGCTGCGCCGCGCGGGCGATGTTGCGGGCCATGCCGCCGAAGACCAGCGCGTGGAAGGGGGACACGCTCCACCAGTACAGGTGGCCGAGCAGTCCGTGCGGATGGAAGAGCGCCCGCTGCCGGTAGCGGGCGGCGCCCGCTTCGCCCGGTCCCGGCGCGTCGGCATGGAGTTCGAGCCAGGCCAGGCCTGGCAGCCGCATCTCCGCTCGCAGGCGCAGCAGGCGGCCGGGGACGATCTCCTCGACCCGCCAGAAGTCGAGGGAGTCCCCGACCCGCAGCCGGGTCGCGTCGCGGCGGCCGCGTCGGATCCCGACTCCGCCGACGAGCCGGTCCAGCCATCCCCGTAGGACCCAGGCCAGGGGGAAGGAGTACCAGCCGTTCTCCCCGCCGATCCCCTCCACCACCCGCCACAGCGCCTCGGGCGAGGCGTCGACGGCACGCTCCCGCCGGTCGGTGTAGAGGCTGCCGCCCGCCCAGTCGGGGTCGGTGGGCAGCGGGTCGCTCGGTGCGCCCGGCAGCGCGGCCGAGGACCAGCGCGTGGTGACCCGGGCCTCCCGGATCCGTCGGAGCGCCAGTCGCAGGGCCTCGTCGAAGCCGATGGGCGTGCCCGGCGGATCGGGAACGTGGAGGGCGATGTCGTGCTCGGCGCAGACCACCTCGTGCCGCAGGGATTCGGCGAGGGGCCGAGCCAGCGCGCGCGGTACCGGGGTGACGAGGCCGATCCAGTGACTGGACAGCCTCGGGGTCAGCATCGGAACCCGCAGGATGAGCCGTGGGGGCAGTCCCGCGACAGCGGCGTAGCGGCGCATCATCTCCTCGTACGTGAGCACGTCGGGCCCGCCGATGTCGAAGGCCCGGTCGACCTCGGGCGCCATGCCCGCGCTGCCGACGAGGTAGCGCAGCACGTCGCGGACGGCGATGGGCTGGCAGCGGGTGCCGACCCAGCTCGGGGTCACCATGACGGGCAGCCGCTCCGTCAGGTAGCGCAGCATCTCGAAGGAGGCCGAGCCGGAGCCGATGACGACGGCGGCGCGCAAGACGGTCGCCGGGACGGGCCCGGCGAGGAAGATCTCGCCGACTTCGGCGCGGGAGCGCAGGTGCGGGGAGAGCGCCTGGACGGGCATGTCGGCCGGAGTAAGGCCGCCGAGGTAGACGATGCGGCGGACTCCAGCGGCGTGGGCCTGCCGGGCGAAGGTGCGGGCGGCTTCGCGGTCGCGTTCCTCGAAGCCGGATCCGGTGCCGAGGGCGTGCACGAGGTAGTAGGCGACGTCGATGCCGTCCATCGCGGCAGCCAGGCTCCGCGGGTCGGTGACGTCGCCGCGGACCACCTCGGCGCGCCCGGCCCACGCGTGGTCGCGCAGTTTCCCGGGGTCGCGGGCGAGGCACCGGACTCGGTGTCCGGCGTCGAGGAGTTCGGGTACCAGGCGGCCGCCGATGTAGCCGGTGGCCCCGGTGACCAGGCAGTTCTCGCCCGTCATGGCTGTCTCCGCTTCTCCCGCCCCGAGCAGTGCGCTCTTCATGCTCCCCCCATCGATTCCCCGGTGCGCGCCGCGGCGGATGCGGGATCGGACACTGATTCCTCCGGATGGCACATCCAAAGCCCCCCTCGGCTCCGAAGTACCGGTGACGGAGGGAGCGACACGATGAGCGGACGAGCTCGGGAGCGGGGCCCGGAGCGGGGTGGGGCACGCCCGCGTACGGCGGTGGTCGGCGGGGGTGTCTCGGGGCTGACGGCGGCGTACGTGCTGGCCCGTTCCCACGAGGTGACCCTGTACGAGGGCGAGGACCGGCTGGGCGGGCACGCCCACACCCACGAGGTGAAGGGCGCGGACGGTGTGGTGCGGGCGGTGGACTCCGGGTTCATCGTCCACAACGACCGCACCTACCCGCATCTGCGGCGGCTCTTCGGCGAGTTGGGGGTGGCGACCCGCCCGACGACGATGAGCCTGTCCGTGCGCTGCGAGGGGTGCGGGCTGGAGTACGCGGGAGCGCGCGGGCCGCGCGGGCTGTTCGCCCGGCCCCGCTCCGCCGTGAACCCGGCCTATCTGCGGATGCTGGCGCAGGTCCCGGTGTTCCACCGGCGGGCGCGGCGGCTGCTGGCCGCGCGCGAAGCCCCGTACGAGTGGACGCTGGCCGAATTCCTCGACCGGGGCGGCTTCGGGCCCTACTTCACCGCGCACTTCGCGATCCCGCTGGTGGCCTCGGTGTGGTCGTGCCCGCCGGACACGGCGCTGGGGCACCCGGCCCGGTTCTTGTTCCGCTTCCTGGAGCACCACGGGCTGCTATCGGTGGGCGGCTCGCCGCGCTGGCGTACGGTCGAAGGCGGCTCGGCGCGCTATGTGGAGCGGGTCCGCGAGCACCTGGACACGGTCTACGCGGCCGCGCCGGTACGGGCGATCGCGCGCACCCCTCGGGGCGTGGCGGTCACCACCGAGGGCGGGGCCACGGACCTGTACGACTCGGTGGTCGTCGCCGTCCACGCCGATCAGGCACTGCGACTGCTGGCCGATCCGACGGCCGCGGAGCGCAGCACGCTCGGCGCCTTCGGCTATTCCCGCAACCGGACCGTGCTGCACACGGACGCCTCGGTGCTGCCGCGCGCGGCCGGGGCCCGGGGGTGCTGGAACTACCGGCTGTCGGGGTGCCGGCCGGACGACGCGCACGTGCGGGTCAGCTACGACATGAACCGCCTCCAGGGGCTGGACGGGCCGGAACCGTACGTGGTCACGCTGAACGCGGACGACCGGGTGCGGCCGGAGCTGGTGCTGGCCGAGATGGAGTACGAACACCCCGTCCACACCGTGGAGTCGGTGGCGGCGCAGCGGCTGCTGCCAGCCCTGTCGGGGCCGGTGACGGCCTTCGCTGGCGCGTACCACGGGTGGGGGTTCCACGAGGACGGCTGCCGCTCGGGCGTGGAGGCGGCCGCGGCGCTGGGGGTGGCGTGGTGAAACCTGCTGACCCCGTCATGACGCCCCGGACGGCAGCCGTCGCGACACCTTGCCTCTACGAAGCCGAGATCCGGCACGTCCGGTCGGGCGGGAGCCACTACCGGATCCGCCACCGTACCTACCTGTGGCTGGTGGATCTCGACGAACTGCCCGTTCTGCCCGGGCTGTTGGGGCCACTCGCCCGCTTCTACCCGCGTGACCACTTTGGGGGCGACGCACGCTCCGTCCGGGCCGGGCTGGACGGTTTCCTCGCCGCGCGCCGCGCCGGACTCCCGCCCGGGTCAAGGGTTTTGATGCTGGCGCACGCCCGTGTACTGGGCCACGTCTTCAATCCGCTGACCGTCTACTGGTGCCACGGCCCGGACGGCGCCCTGCGCCATGTGGTCGCCGAGGTGCACAACACCTACGGCGAGCGGCACTGCTACCTGCTGCCCCCTGAGACCGGATCCGATCCGGGAACCGGACCGGATTGCGGCCCCGTCGTCCCCAAGGAGTTCTACGTCTCCCCCTTCCTCGCGGTGGAGGGCGGCTACCGGATGCGGCTGCCCGAGCCGGGCGAACGCCTCGCGCTGACCGTCCGATTGGCGGGCGGCGGCGACGGAGCCCGCCTGACCGCGACCGTCCGCGGCGAGCGGCGCCCCGCCGACGCCCGCGGGGTGCTTCGCGCCGCACTGCGTCACCCGTGGTCCACGGCCGCCGTCAGCGCCGGCATCCGGTACCACGGCATCCGGCTGTGGCTGCGCGGGCTGCCGGTGCGGCCGCGCCCCCGACACGTCCCCCAGGAGGGGCTGAAGTGACCACGACGACCAACGGCGCCGGTGACATCGGTGGCGCGGACCGGCCCGTCACGGCCGGGCCGGCTCCCCTCGCCGCTCCGGCCGTGCCGCCCTGCTCCCGGACCAGGGCCGCCGTCGGGCGGCTGCTGATCCGCAGAGCGCTGGACCGGCTGCCGCTCCAGGTCCGGATGGGCCCTGAAGGGACCCTCGGGCGGGGCGGTCCGGCGATGGCGGTGTACGACCCGGCGGCCTTCGAACGCCGGATCGCGGCCGAGGGACTGATCGGCTTCGGCGAGTCCTACCTGGCCGGGGAGTGGGACGCCCGGGATCCGGTCGCCGTGCTGACGGTCCTCGCCGGGCACGTGACGGCCCTGGTCCCGGCCCCGCTCCAGCGGCTGCGCGGACTGTGGGCGGCCCGGCGTCCGGCGGCCGACCACAACACCCCGGACGGCTCCCGGACCAACGTCCGGCGCCACTACGACCTGTCGAACGAGCTGTTCGCGCAGTTCCTCGACCCGACGATGACCTACTCCTCGGCGGTGTTCAGCGCCCTGCCGGCCGGACCGGACCAGCTCGCCGCCGCCCAGCACCGCAAGATCGACATGCTGCTGGACCTGGCAGCCGTGGGGCCAGGCACCCGGCTCCTGGAGATCGGCACCGGCTGGGGCGAGCTGGCGATCCGGGCCGCTCGGCGCGGGGCCCGGGTGGTCACCCTCACGCTGTCCCGGGAGCAGCGGGAGCTGGCGCTGGTCCGGGTCGCGGCCGCCGGACTCACGGACCTCGTCGAGGTGCGGCTGTGCGACTACCGGGAAGCCGAGGGCAGCTACGACGCCATCGTGAGCGTCGAGATGATCGAGGCGGTCGGCGCCGAGTACTGGCCGGAGTACTTCGCCACCCTGGACCGGCTGCTGGCGCCCGGCGGGCGGGTCGCGCTCCAGGCGATCACCATGCCGCACGAGCGGATGCTGGCCACGAGGGACACGTACACCTGGATCCACAAGTACATCTTCCCCGGCGGGATGCTGCCGTCGGTGCGGGTGGTGGAGGAGACGGCGCGCCGCCACACCGGACTGCGGGTGATCCGGTGCGAGGGGTACGGGGCCCACTACGCGCAGACGCTCCGGCTGTGGCGGGAGCGCTTCGCCGAGCGGGCCGACCGGGTGGCGGCGCTGGGCTTCGACGAGACCTTCCGCCGGATGTGGACCTTCTACCTGGCGTACTGCGAGGCCGGTTTCGCCTCGGGCTATCTGGACGTCCACCAGTTCCTCCTCACCTCCCGTACCGGCGCCGCCGAAGGGGCGGGGTCCCGGTGAACTGGGGAGGTTTCGCCCTCAACCTCGCCGTCTCGGCGGGGGCCGCGCTCGCCGTCATGCTGGCCGCCTTCGCCGTCGGGGTCCGGCTCGGCATGCACCGGGTGGTCGACGTGGCCTGGGGCCTCGGCTTCGTGGCGGTCGCCGCGGCCACGTACGCCGCGTCGGGCGGCCGTCATTCGCTGCCGGCCGCCCTCGCGGTGGTGTGGGGGCTGCGGCTGGCCGGGCACATCGCCTGGCGCGGCCGGGGACACGGCGAGGACCCGCGCTACGAGCGGATGCTCTCCAAGGCCCCGGGAAACCGGAGCCTGTACGCCCTGCGCATGGTCTACCTCCTCCAGGCGGCCCTGGTCTGGCTGGTGTCGCTGCCCGTGCAGGCGGCGGCGTACGCGGACGGCCGCCCCGGCGGCGTGGCCGTGGCGGGCACGGTGCTGTGGCTGTGCGGCCTGTGCTTCGAGGCGGTGGGCGACCGGCAGCTCGCCCGTTTCAAGGCGGACCCGGCGAACCGGGGACGGATCATGGACCGAGGCCTGTGGGCGTGGACCCGGCACCCGAACTACTTCGGCGACTTCTGTGTGTGGTGGGGCCTGTCCCTGACCGCCTGGACCTCCGCCGGAGCGGTGGCGGTGTCGGTGCTCTCCCCGCTCGTGATGTCGTACCTGCTGATCGCGGGCAGCGGGAAGCGGCTTCTGGAGCGGCACATGGCGGACCGGCCCGGGTATGCGGAGTACCGCGCGCGGACCAGCGGGTTCCTGCCTTGGCCGCCGCGACGCCTTCGCAGGTCACAGGGGGTGTGAGGCGGGGGTCGGGGTGGGGCGCCGGGCGGGCTCGTGGGCCCGGCGTTGGTACAGTCGCGGCATGGCTGTGGACGAGCTCGACACACGGATCCTGCGCCTGCTGATCGAGCAGCCGCGCACCAGCATCCGCGAGTACGCCCGGATCCTGGGAGTCGCGCGCGGCACCCTCCAGGCCCGGCTCGACAGGCTGGAGCGCACCGGAGTGATCACCGGGACCGGGCCCGTGCTGTCCCCCGCCGCGCTCGGACATCCTGTCCTGGCCTTCGTGCACATCGAGGTCACCCAGGGGCACCTGGACGAGGTCGGCGACGCGCTGTCCTCCGTACCCGAGATCATCGAGGCCTTCTCCATCACCGGCGGCGGGGACCTGCTGACCCGAGTGGCCGCCCGGGACAACGCGCATCTGGAGGACGTGATCCAGCAGCTGATCCGCCTCCCCGGCGTGGTCCGCACCCGGACCGAGGTGGCCCTGCGCGAGCGGGTGCCGCACCGGCTGCTGCCGCTGGTCGAATCCGTGGGCCGGGCCGCACCCAAATCCTGACAAGATGGTGCGGACAGGTACAGGACCGTACAGGCAGGACGGGCACACCGCATGATCTCCGTCATATTCGATCTCGACGGCACCCTCGTGGACAGCGAGCCGAACTACTACGAGTCCGGGCGCCGCACCCTGGAGCGGCACGGCGTCCCCGGTTTCACGTGGGAGGAGCACTCCCGGTACATCGGCATCGGCACGCTGGAGACCCTGGAGATCCTCCGGGAGCGGTACGCGATCCCGGCCCCCGTGGAGCAGCTGCTCGCCGAGCAGAACGCCGCCTACCTGGAGCTCGCCCGCACGCACACCGAGGCCTACCCGCAGATGCGCACCTTCGTGGAGCGGCTGCACGCCGACGGCGTCCCGATGGCGGTGGCCTCCGGGTCCTCGCTCGAGGCGATCGACGCGGTCCTGGCCGGTACCGGGCTGGACGCGCTGCTGACCACGGTGGTCTCCGCCGAGGAGGTGGCGCAGGGCAAGCCCGCGCCGGACGTGTTCCTGGAGGCGGCGCGGCGCCTGGGCGCGGAGCCCGCCGACTGCGTGGTCGTCGAGGACGCGGCGCCGGGCGCCCTGGCCGCCCGGGCGGCGGGCATGGACTGCGTGGCGATCCCGTACGTGGCGGCCACCGCCGACGACCCGGCCTTCGCGGAGGCCGGACTGCTCTTCCCTTCCGGACAGCGGGAGTTCAGCGCGGACACCGCCTACGCGTGGTTCACCGAGCGCCTGGCCGCCTGAACCCGGGCCGGGCCGGCCGGAGCCCGACGCGAGCACGGCCGGAGCCCCGCGCGAGCCCGGCCCGAAGCCGATCCGGGCCCGGCCTCCGACCCCTGGCGCCTTGGGGGCGGCGCTGTCACCATGCCGGGGTGAGCGCCACACTGCTGCCTCCGGGCGCCGAGCGCGGACCGCGCCGGTGGCCCCTGGTGGGGAACCTTCCCGCCTTCGCCCGCGATCCGCTGGCCTTCTTCGAGTCGCTGCGCGACGAGTACGGCGACTGGGTGCCGTGGGCGCTCGGCCCCCAGCGCAATGTGCTGGTCTCGCGGCCCGAGCACGCGGGCGAGCTGCTGGGCGCCGTCGAGTCCACCTTCAGGCCGACCGAACTGGGATGGGCCTTCCGCCAGTTGCTCGGCAACGGGGTGGTCGTCGCCACCGGCGACGACTGGCGGCGCAAGCGGGCGCTGGTCCAGCCGTCGGTGCGCCCGCGCCAAGTGCGCTCGTACGCGGCCACGATGGTGGAGTGCGCCGACGCGCTGGCCACCGGCTGGCGCGAGGGCGAGCGGATCGACGTGCACAGGGAGATGGCCGGTCTCACCCAACGGATCGCGGTGCGCACCCTGTTCGGGAGCGACGCCGCCGGACGTGAGGAGCCGATCAGCGCGGCCATGGCCACGGCTCAGCGGGAACTGAGCGCGGAGTTCCGGGGGTTGACCCTGTTCCTGCCGCCGTGGATCCAGACCCCGGGCCGCCGCCGAATGCGGGAGGCCGTGGCCGTCCTCGACCGGGAGATCGAGCACGTCATACGGGAACACGAGGCGGCCTCGGCGGCCGGCGAGGACCGGGACGACCTGCTGAGCCGACTCCTCGCCGCCCGGGACGAGGACGGCGCGCCGCTGTCGCGCACGGAACTGCGCGACGAGTCGATCACCCTCTACATCGGCGGCCACGAAACCACCTCGACCACCCTGACCTGGGCCTGGCAACTGCTGTCGGGGGCGAGCGAGGCCCGCGAGCGGCTGACGGAGGAGCTCGACCGGGTACTCGGCGGCCGTCTGCCGACCTACGAGGACTACGCGCGGCTGCCCTGGACCCAGCAGGTGGTCAAGGAGGCGCTGCGGATCTATCCGCCGATCTGGTTGATCTCGGCGGTGGCCACGGAGGGCGCGGAGCTGGGCGGGCGACCGGTCCCGGCCGGGCTGTCGGTATGGGTGAGCCCGTGGTCGATGCACCGGGACGCGCGCTGGTTCCCGGAGCCGGAGGCGTTCCGCCCCGAGCGCTGGTCCACCGACGGGACCGCCCCGCATCCGGTCCCGGAGCACGCCTGGTTCCCCTTCGGCGGCGGCCCCCGCGCCTGCCTGGGCGCCCGCTTCGCCCTGGTCGAGGCCGCCCTCGTCCTGGCCGTCCTGGCCCAGCGCTTCCACTTGGACACGGGCTCCACCCGCGCCGAGGTCCTCCCGGGCCTCACCCTCCAGCCCGTCGGCCCGGTCCCGGCGACACTGCGCGCGAGCCGGGCGTAACGGAGGCCGGTGGGCGGGCGTAACGGAGGCCGGTGGTTTCCGCAGGACGTAGGGACCCGCGGGAAGATCCCGCCACCGCGCCCGGTTGGTAGAACCGTGAACGATTTCTTGGAGCGGGACGCGGCAGCGGTGGACGTGGTGGTGGTCGGTGCGGGGCAGGCGGGGCTGTCCAGTGCCTACCACCTGGCGCGGGCGGGCATCGGGCACGTGGTCCTGGACCATGCGCCCCGTCCAGGCGGCGCCTGGCAGTTCCGCTGGCCCTCGCTCACCTACGGCAAGGTCCACGGGATGCACGCACTGCCGGGGATGGAGCTCACCGGGGCCGATCCGCTGCGTCCGTCCTCCGAGGTGATCTCCGAGTACTTCGCCGCGTACGAGGAGCGCTTCGGGCTCCACGTGCACCGCCCCGTGGACGTCACGGCCGTCCGCGAGGGGGCGGCGGACCGGCGGCTGCTCGTGGAGACCGGGTCCGGCGCCTGGTCGGCGCGGGCACTGATCAACGCCACCGGGACCTGGGACCGGCCGTTCTGGCCGCGCTACCCCGGTCAGGAGACCTTCCGCGGCCGCCAGCTGCACACGGCGAACTATCCCGGGCCGGGCGAGTTCGCCGGAGCCCGGGTCATCGTGGTGGGCGGCGGCACCTCGGCCGTACAGCACCTGCTGGAGATCGCCGAGGTGGCGGCGGAGACCACCTGGGTCACCCGGCGGCCTCCGGTGTTCCGCGACGGGAACTTCGGCGAGGCCGAGGGCCGCGCGGCGGTGGCCCTGGTCGAGGACCGGGTCAGGCAGGGACTGCCCCCGCGGAGCGTGGTCAGCGTCACCGGGCTGGCGCTGACCGAGGCGGTCCGCGGCGGCCTGGCCTCGGGGGTGCTGGAGCGCCGCCCCATGTTCGACCACCTCACGGCCCGGGGGGCGGCCTGGGCCGACGGGCGGCGGGTGGAGGCGGACGTGATCCTGTGGGCCACCGGTTTCCGCGCGGCCATCGACCACCTGGCCCCGCTGCGCCTGCGCGAACCGGGCGGCGGCATCCGGCTCGACGGCACGCGCGCGGTCCGCGACGAGCGGATCCACCTGGTCGGCTACGGACCTTCGGCATCGACCATCGGCGCCAACCGCGCCGGCGGCTCCGCGGTCCGCGAGATCCACCGGCTGCTCACGCGCACCCCGGCCCGTCTGTCCTAGCTAGGACCTGCCGTCCCCGTCAGGTCTTCTTGGAGGCCGACCGGAGCCGGTTGAACTCGGCCACGTGGCGCTTGTGCTCCTCGTACGTCTTCGAGAAGCGGGTGTCGCCCGCCTTCACGGTGACGAAGTACAGCCAGTCCCCCGGGGGCGGCGCGACCGCGGCCGCCATGGCGTCCAGGCCGGGGCTGTCGATCGGCGTGGGCGGCAGGCCCTGGCGCTCGTACGTGTTGAAGGGGTTGTCGATCTTCGTCTCGCTCAGCTTGGTGTCCACCGTGGCACGCTTCAGCGCGTAGTTGATGGTGGAGTCCATCTGGAGCGGCATCGACTTCGCCAGCCGGTTGTGCACCACTCGGGCGACCTTGCCCATGTCCACGCGGGTGTCGGCCTCCGCCTCGATGATGCTGGCGAGGGTGGCCGTCTGGTACGGGGTCATCCCGTGGGCCTTGCCGCCGTCGGCGACGGCTTTGGTGGCCAGCTTCTTGTTGGCCGTCTCGACCATGTACGTGAGCAGCGTGGCCGGGGTGGACTGGGAATTCACCGGATACGTGGCCGGGAAGAGGTACCCCTCCGGATTGCCCTTGGCCTCTGCGGGCAGGGGCAGTGCGGTCTTCGCGGCGGCCGCCTGGGCGGAGCCGGCCGGGAGCTTCAGCTCGCGGTCGATGGCGGCGTAGACCTGCGGGGCCCGCCAGCCTTCGGGGATCAGCAACTGGCGCGGTTTCTCTGGCGCTTCCTCACCGGGTACCAGTGGGATCAGAACGGCCGTCCCGAGTCCCACGAGCGTTGCGAGGAAGAGCGCCAGCCGACCCCGGCGGGTCAGCCGGGAACGGCGCGGTGGTGGCGGCCGGTTCTCTTGACGCATACGGAAACGCTAACCCGCGAAGCGTCGGATTTATGACATCTCGCCCGTGTTCCAGTCATACGATCACACATTTACAGGGGCTGCTTCGGTCCCGCGCAGCGGCTCCGGCTTGAGCGCACCCCGCTTGAGTCCGTCCGCAGTGAGGGTCTCCGGCTTGAGCGCGGTCTCCCGGTCCCGCCGGACCAGTGCCGCGTACCGACCGTCGGCCGCCAGCAGTTCCTCATGGGTCCCGCGCTCGGCGATCCGCCCGCCGTCGAGCACCACGATCTGGTCGGCGTCGCGGACGGTGGAGAGGCGGTGGGCGATGGTGATGGTGGTGCGGCCCTGCGAGAGGTTGTCGATGGCCCGCTGAACGGCATGCTCGGTGCGGGTGTCCAGGGCGCTGGTGGCCTCGTCGAGGATCAGGACCGGCGGGTCGCGCAGGATGGTGCGGGCGATCGCCAGGCGCTGCTTCTCGCCGCCGGAGAACCGGTACCCGCGCTCGCCGACCAAGGTGTCGTAGCCGTCGGGCAGGGACTCGATGTGGTCGTGGATCTGGGCCGCGCGGGCTGCCTCGGCGATCTCCTCGTCGGTGGCGTCCGGCTTGGCGAAGCGCAGGTTGTCGGCGACGGAGGCGTGGAAGAGGTAGGTCTCCTGGGAGACCACGCCGATGGAGCGCGCCAGCGAGTCGAAGTCGAGGTCGCGCACATCGACCCCGTCGAGGGCGACGCGGCCGCCGGTGACGTCGTAGAGCCGGGGCACGAGATAGCTCAGCGTGCTCTTGCCGGATCCGGTCGGACCCACCACGGCGAGGGAGCCCCCGGCCGGGACGGTGATGTCGATGCCCGTCAGCGTCGGGCCGCTCTTGGCGTCGTACTCGAAGTGGACGTCCTCCAGCCGGACCTCGCCCTTGGCGCGGTCGAGGCGGACGGGGTCCTCGCGCTCGGTAATGTCCACCGGCAGGTCGAGGTACTCGAAGATGCGGGCGAACAGCGCGAGGGAGGTCTGTATCTGGACGCCGGTCGACAGCAGGCTCACGGCGGGCCGGAACAGGCCCTGCTGGAGGCTGACGAAGGCGACGAGCGTGCCGACCGAGAGCGAGGGCGCACCGGTCTGCAGGGCTATGCCGGCCGCCCAGTAGATGAGCGCGGGCATGGCGGCCATGACGATGCCGATGGTGGACATCCGCCAGCGCCCGGCCATGCTGGAGCGCACTTCGAGGTCGACGAGCTTCTCGGACTCCTCAGCGAAGGAGGTGGTGAGCGAGTCGGCGCGGCCCATCGTGCGGCCGAGGAGGATGCCGCTCACCGAAAGGGACTCGGTGACCGTCGCGGCCATCGTGGCCATCTGCTTCTGGCGCTGCGCGGTGATCTTCTTGCGCTCGCTGCCGACGCGGCGGCTGATCCACACGAAGACGGGCAGCAGGAGCAGCGAGACGATCGTGAGCCGCCAGTCGAGCGCGAGCATCGCGACGACGGAGGCGATGACGGCCGTGGCGTTGGAGACGAGGGAGGTCGCCGTGGAGGTGACCGTGGCCTGCATGCCGCCGATGTCATTGGCGATGCGGGACTGCACCTCGCCGGTGCGGGTGCGCGTGAAGAAGGCCAGCGGCATCCGCTGGAGCTGCGCGTAGACGGCGGTGCGCAGGTCGTGCATGACCCGCTGGCCGACCGTCGTGGATATCAGGGTCTGCAGCACGCCGAAGATGCTGGTCACCACGGCGGTGGCGATCATGCCGAGGGCGAGCAGGCTGAGCAGCCCGGTGCGGCCCTGCGGGATCGCGGTGTCGAGGATCGCCTTGAGCAGGAACGGCGAAGCCACGCCGACCAGCGAGGACGCGGCGACGAGTACGGCGACGATACCGAGGCGGCCGCGGTAGGGCCGGAACAGGCCTGCGATGCGGCGCAGCTCGCGCGGCCGCTCGGCCGGGGTGGGACCACTGGGGTCGAGGGATTCTTTCGAGGGCGTCCACTCGGGTTCCTTGGGGCGCATGGGCCTCCTTCATGACAGCTGACCGGACTCGAATGAGCATAGCTCATTGTTACCTATACTCACAATGAATCTGGTCCTGATACTGTTCCCATTATGAGGACCGCAGCATGAGTACCGCTTCCGAGACCGAGCCCGCAGACCGAGCCGACAGCACCGACAGCGTGCTCGCCGAGCAGCTCCTGCGCCTGACCCGGCGGCTCCACCGCATCCAGAAGCGCCATCTGGAGCCGCTCGGAATCACCCCGGCACAGTCCCGGCTGCTGCGCACGGTCGCCCATCTCTCCGCCGGTCAGCCGCCCCGGATGGCGGACCTCGCCGCCCGCCTGGAGGTCGTGCCCCGCGCCGTGACCACACTGGTCGACGGTCTGGAGGCCGCCGACCGCGTGCGCCGCGTCCCCGACCCGTCGAACCGCCGCGTCATAAGGATCGAGCTCACCGACAACGGCCGCGCCACGCTGCGCCGGCTGCGCAACGCGCGAACCGACGCCGCAGAGGAGATCCTGGCTCCATTGACCGCCGATCAGCGCGAGGTGCTCGGCGGCCTGCTGAACGCCCTGGCGGACGCCCCGCCGGAGCTGCACTGCTGACCAGTCGGCGGGCCGGCCGGGAGAAGGCCGCGACTGCGCCGAACGAGTGAGTCGAGCGAGTTGAGGGGTTGCGCATGCCGCTGCTGGAACCGAAGCCGGGGGCCCTGCGGCCGCGGAGCATCAGCGCCCCCGCCCCCGACCGGGTGCCCGACCGGCGGGCGACCGGGACTCCCGAGACGCTGCGCCACGACCTGACCGAGCTGCTGGGCGCGGACAAGGTCCTCTGGAAGATCTCCGACCTGGTCCGCTACGCCTCGGACGCCTCCCCGTACCGGTTCGTACCCCAGGTCGTGGTGGTCGCCGAGGACATCGACGACGTCTCCGCCGTCCTCTCCTACGCCCACGGCAAACAGCGCGAGGTCGTCTTCCGCGCCGCGGGCACCTCGCTCAACGGCCAGGCCCAGGGCGAGGACATCCTGGTCGACGTCCGCCGCCACTGGGCCGGCGTCGAGGTGCTGGACGGGGGCCTGCGGGCCAGGATCCAGCCGGGCACCACCGTCCTGCGGGCCAATGCCGCCCTCGCCCGCCACGGCCGCGTCCTCGGCCCCGACCCGGCCAGCGCCATCGCGTGCACCCTCGGCGGAGTCGTCGCGAACAACGCCTCCGGCATGACGGCCGGGACCACGAGGAACTCGTACCGCACCCTGGCCTCCCTCACCTTCGTCCTGCCGACCGGCACCGTGGTCGACACCGCCGATCCGCTCGCCGACGAGGAGCTCGCCCACGCCGAGCCGGCCCTGTGCCACGGGCTGATGGAGATCAAGAAGGAGATCGAGGCCGACCCGGAGCTCGTCGCCCGCATCCGGGCCAAGTACGAGATCAAGAACACCACCGGCTACCGGCTCGACGCCTACCTCGACGGCTCCACACCGGTGCAGATCCTGCGCGGGCTGATGGTCGGCTCCGAAGGCACCCTGGGCTTCATCTCCGAGGTCGTCTTCGACACCCTGCCGCTGGACCGCGATCTCACCAGTGCACTGCTGTTCTTCCCCTCGCTGCCCGCCGCGGCCGCCGCCGTACCGCTCTTCAACGAGGCCGGGGCGATCGCCGTCGAGCTGATGGACGGCAACACCCTGCGCGCCTCGGTGGCCGTGGAGGGCGTGCCCGCCGACTGGGCGGAGCTGCCCAAGGACACCACCGCCCTGCTCGTGGAGTTCCGCGCCCCGGACGAAGCCGGCCGCGCGGAGTACGAACGGCGCGCCGCCGGAGTGGTGGCCGGGCTGGACCTGGTCGCGCCGGTGGCCTCGGTGACCAATGCCTTCACCCGCGACACGAAGACCATCTCCGGCTACTGGAAGGCCCGCAAGGCCTTCGTCACCGCCGTCGGCGGGGCCCGCGCCTCCGGCACCACCCTGATCACCGAGGACTTCGCGGTCCCCCCGTCCCGGCTGGCCGAGGCCTGCGAGGCCCTGCTCGAACTCCAGGCGGAGCACGGTTTCGACGCCGCCGTCGCCGGTCACGCCGCCCACGGCAACCTCCACTTCCTCCTCGCCTTCGACGCCGCCAAACCGGCCGACGTCGAGCGGTACGCCGCCTTCATGGACGCCTTCTGCCGGCTCACCGTGGAGCGCTTCGACGGCTCCCTGAAGGCCGAGCACTCCACAGGCCGCAACATGGCCCCCTTCCTCGAACTGGAGTGGGGACCCCGGGCCACGGAGATGATGTGGCGCACCAAGCGGGTGCTCGACCCGGACCTGGTGCTCGCGCCGCGGATCCTCCTCGACCGCGACCCGAAGGCACACCTGCGCGGCCTGAAGACGATCCCCCAGGTGGAGGCCGTGGCCGACCCCTGCATCGAGTGCGGGTTCTGCGAACCGACCTGCCCCAGCGAGGACCTGACGACCACTCCGCGCCAGCGGATCGTGCTGCGCCGGGAGATGATGCGCCAGCAGCCCGGCTCCCCCGTCCTGGGCGGACTGCTCGACTCCTACGGCTACGACGCCGTGGACACCTGCGCCGGCGACTCCACCTGCAAACTCGCCTGCCCCGTGGGCATCGACACCGGCGCCCTGATGAAGGACTTCCGCCACCGCCGCCACAGCCCGCGCGAGGAGCGCACCGCCGCGCTGGCCGCCCAGCAGTTCCGGACCGTCGAGGCCGCCGCCCGGCTGGCCGTGGCCGCCGCCGACAAGATCACCGACACCGTCGGGGACCGCGTGCTGGAGGCCGTGACGGGGCTCGCGCGCAGAGCCGTACGGCCGGACCTGGTCCCGGAGTGGCTGCCGCAGATCCCCGGCGCCGCCGCCCGGAAGCTGCCCGCGACCCGGCGGGTCGGCGCCGCCGCCGTGTACTACCCGGCCTGCGTCAACCGGATCTTCGGCGGCCCCGACGGCCGACCCGGCCCCTCCCTCCCGGAGGCCGTGGTGGCGGTCTCGGAGCGCGCCGGGAAACCGGTGTGGATCCCCCGGGACGTCACGGGAACGTGCTGCGCGACGATCTGGCACTCCAAGGGGTACGAGGCCGGCAACCGGGTGATGGCCAACCGGATCGTGGAGGCCGCCTGGGGCTGGACGGCCGGGGGGCGGCTGCCGCTCGTGGTCGACGCGTCCTCCTGCACCCTGGGCATCTCGCACGAGGTGGTCCCGTACCTCACGGACGACAACCGGGCGCTCCACGCCGAGCTCCGGATCGTCGACTCCATCGTCTGGGCGGCCGAGGAACTGCTCCCGCACCTGGAGATCCGGCGCACGATCGGGTCCGCGGTGCTCCACCCCACCTGTTCGATGCGGCACTTGGACGACGAGGCGCAGCTGCGGGCGGTGGCCGAGGCCTGCGCGGACGAGGTGGTCGTCCCGTACGACGCTGGGTGCTGCGCCTTCGCCGGCGACCGCGGCATGCTGCACCCCGAGCTGACGGAGTCGGCGACGGCGCGCGAGGCGGCCGAGGTGACGGCGCGGGAATTCGACGCGCACCTGTCGGCGAACCGGATGTGCGAGGTGGGCATGGACCGGGCCACCGGCCGGAGCTACTACTCGGCCCTGCTGGAACTGGAGCGCGCCACTCGCCCCTGACTCCGGAAGCCCTGGCCGGAAATGCTTTGGCCAACGGAAAATCGATTGCCCCGACCCGGTCCGGAACGCGAACCTTGCACGGTTTGGAACTCTCGACCAGTCATGGGGCGTCATGCAGATCAGCGATCTACCGTATCCGGACCCAGGGGTACCGGACGCTCGCTCCGGCCCCCGGTTCCTGTGGTGGCTGGGGCGCGGCCAACTCGGCGGACAGGCCAAAAGCCTGAGCTGGGGAATGCTTCACTTCTGCGGTATCGCCGGGCTGCCGTACGCGGTGGGCCTGGGTGTCGACGCCGTCGTCGACCGCGACGGCACCCGGCTGCTGTGGGTCGGTGGCCTGATCGCGCTGCTCGGCGTCGCGATCGCGCTCGGCGACTCCATGCTGCACCGGACCGCCGTCACCAACTGGATCACCGCGGCCGCGCGGGTCCAGCAACTGCTGGCGCGCAAGACCGCCGAGCTGGGCGCCGCCCTGACCCGGCGGGTCGCGGCGGGCGAGGTGGTGGCGGTGTCCACGGGCGACGTGGAGAAGATCGGCTGGTTCGTCGAGGCGGTCTCCCGCTTCCTCGCCGCCGCTCTCACCCTCCTCATCGGCTGCGTGGCGCTGCTCTTCTACGCCCCCGCCATCGGTGTGGTGGTCGCCATCGGCATGCCGGTGCTCGCCCTGGCCGTCCTGCCGCTGCTGCCGCGCGCCACCCAGCGCGCCGACGTGCAGCGGGAGAAGGCGGGCAAGGCCACCGAGCTGGCCTCCGACACCGTGGCGGGCCTGCGCGTGCTGCGCGGCATCGGCGGAGAGGAACTCTTCCTCAGCCGCTACCGCGAGGCCTCGCAGGAGGTCCGCAAGGCGGCCGTGCGCAGTGCCAGGATGTGGGCCCTGATCTCCGCGATCCAGGTGCTGCTGCCGGGCATCCTGCTGATCACGGTCGTCTGGTACGGCTCGGCGCTCGTGCTGGACGACCGGCTCGCGGTCGGCGAACTCGTCGCGGCCTTCAGTGCGGTGGCGACCATGCTGTATCCGCTGCGGCACTTCGAGGAGATCGCGATGGCGTACTCCTTCTCGCGCCCCTCGGCGAAGCGGGCCGCCCGGGTGCTGTCACTGACCCGGACGGAAGCCGAGGCCGAGGCCGGGGCCGCCGGTGGGACGAAGGCGCAGGCCCAGGCTCCCGCCTCCGGTGGCGACCTGTACGACCCGGAGACCGGGCTGCTGGCCCCGGCGGGCCGGTTCACGGCCGTGGTGTGCGGGGACCCCGATCTGGCGGGCCGGCTGGCCGAACGCCTGGGCGGCCACCCGATGGACGAGGGCTCCGGCCCCTCCGTCCTGCTGGGCGGGGTCGCGCTGGACGAGCTCGCGCTGGACACCGCGCGGACGCTGGTCCTCGTACAGGACAAGGATCCGGTGCTGCTGTCCGGAACGCTGCGCGAACTGTTCGACGTACCGGCTTCCGGGACGGTCGAGCCGCGCGCGGCGCTGGCGGCGGCCCAGTGCGCGGACGTGCTGGACGCGCTGCTGCAGTCCGCCCCGGACGGGGTGGACGACCCGATGGACGCCCGGATCACCGAGCGCGGCCGGTCCCTGTCCGGCGGGCAGCGTCAGCGGCTCGCGCTGGCGCGGTCGCTGGTCACCGATCCGGAGGTGCTGGTGCTGGACGAGCCGACCTCGGCGGTCGACTCGCACACCGAGGCGCGGATCGCGGACGGGATCGCGGAGCTCCGCTCCGGGCGCACGACGGTGGTGCTGGCGTCCTCGCCGCTGCTGCTGGACCACGCCGACCGGGTCGTACTGATCCACGAGGGCGCGGTGGCGGCGAGCGGCACGCACCGCGAACTGCTGCACGGCGAACCGCGCTACCGCGCGGTCGTCACCCGCGAGACCGAGGACGAGCAACGGCTCGCGCAGCTGAAGGCCGGACGGCCGGACGCCGTACTCACAGAGATCGAGGAATCCGCATGATCGGCGTGGCGCCGCCGCAATACGATCCGGCGGCCCCCGAAACGGCCGCGACCCTGCCCGTGGGCACGACGGCGACCGTACGGGGCTACGTGCGCGGCCTGTTCCGCCGCCACCGCCGGGCCTTCGTGGTCCTGGTGGCGGTCAACACCGTCGCAGTGATCGCCTCCATGGTGGGCCCGTACCTGCTGGGCCAGGTGGTGGACCAGCTCACGGCAGGGGCGCGCGAACTGCATCTGGGGCGCGTGGGACTGCTGTTCGCGCTGGCCCTGGTCGTCCAGACCCTGTTCGTCCGGATGGTCCGGCTGCGCGGTGCGATGCTCGGCGAGGAGATGCTGGCCGATCTGCGCGAGGACTTCCTCGTCCGCTCGGTGGGCCTGCCGCCCGGCGTGCTGGAGCGCGCCGGAACCGGCGACCTGCTCTCGCGGATCACCACCGACATCGACCGGCTGGCCAACGCCATGCGCGAGGCCGTGCCCCAGCTCGCCATCGGCGTGGTGTGGGCGGGGCTGCTCTACGGGGCCCTCGCCGTGACCGCGCCGCCACTGGCACTGGCCGCGCTGGTGTCGCTGCCCGTGCTGGTGATCGGCTGCCGCTGGTACTTCAAGCGGGCGCCCCGGGCCTACCGTTCGGAGGCGGCCGGGTACGCGGCGGTCGCGGCCGTGCTCACCGAGACGGTGGACGCCGGCCGCACCATCGAGGCGCACCGCCTCGGCGCGCGCCGGATCGAGCTGTCGGAGCGGCGGATCAAGGAGTGGACGGCCTGGGAGCGGTACACGCTGTTCCTGCGGACGGTCCTCTTCCCCGTCATCAACGCCACGTACGTGACGATCCTCGGCGCGGTGCTGATGATCGGCGGGTACTGCGTGATCCAGGGCTGGATGTCGGTGGGGCAGCTGACCACGGGCGCACTGCTCGCGCAGATGATGGTCGACCCGATCGGCCTGATCCTGCGCTGGTACGACGAGCTGCAGATCGCCCAGGTCTCGCTGGCCCGGCTGGTGGGCGTACGCGAGATCGAGCCGGACGCGGGGGACGCGGCCGTCTCCCCGGACGGCCGTGACGTCCGCGCGGACGCGGTCCACTTCGGCTACCGCGAGGGCGTCGACGTCCTGCACCAGGTGTCGATGTCGGTGCCGCCGGGCACCCGAATGGCCCTGGTCGGGCCCTCGGGCGCGGGCAAGTCCACGCTGGGCCGGCTGCTCGCGGGCATCTACGCGCCCCGGACCGGCGAGATCACCCTCGGCGGGGCGCGGCTGTCGCGGATGCAGGCGGAGCGGGTGCGCGAGCACGTGGCCCTGGTCAACCAGGAGCACCACGTCTTCGTGGGCTCGCTGCGCGACAACCTGCGCCTCGCACGCACCGGGGCCGCCGACACCGAACTGTGGGAGGCCCTCGGCTCGGTGGACGCGGAAGGGTGGGCGCGGGCCCTGGAGGCCGGCCTGGACACCGAGGTCGGTTCCGGAGGCACGGCGCTGACACCGGCGCAGGCGCAGCAGATCGCGCTGGCCCGGCTGGTGCTGGCGGACCCGCACACGCTGGTACTGGACGAGGCGACCTCGCTGCTGGACCCGCGTGCGGCCCGGCACCTGGAGCGCTCGCTGGCCCGGGTACTGGACGGCCGCACGGTGATCGCGATCGCGCACCGGCTGCACACCGCGCACGACGCGGACGTGATCGCGGTGGTCGAGGACGGCCGGATCAGCGAGCTCGGCTCGCACGACGCCCTGGTCGCGGCCGACGGCCCGTACGCGGCCCTGTGGCGCTCCTGGCACGGCTGACCGGCCTGCCCGCCAGAACGCCCCTGACGGCCACGGCTGTCAGGGGCGTTCCGGTCCGGCAGCGGGCCGGGCGCTCGGCGGGACTAGAAGAACCCGAGGGCCGAGGCGCCGCCGACTCCGCCGAGGAGCATGAAGACCGGCATGAGGACCTTGAGCTCCACCCAGCTGCCGGCGCGGAAGCGCATCATCTTCGGCGGGCCGATCGGGTACCAGCGCTTGCCCGCGATGGGGATCGGCCACAGGACCGGGCAACCGGAGACGGTCAGGGCGTCGCCGATGTCGTGGACCAGGGCGCCCAGCACGATCGGCAGCCCGAGCCACAGGTACTCCTGGCCGGGGCCGGTGAAGAGCCAGCCGGAGCCGTTGCCGGGCTGGTCGAGCACCCCGGCCAGTATCCAGGCGCTGGTCGCGCCGAGCAGCCAGACCAGGACGTCGCTGGACATCCGGGCGGCCCGCCACAGCAGGCCTTCGACGGCGAGGACCAGGTGGACGAAGAGGAGGAAGAGAACGCCCCAGCGGTCGGCGGTGACGGCGAGCGCGGAGGCGCCGGCGCCGATCAGGACGGCCCAGACCCAGGTGTGGGTCAGGGTGCGGTGGCCGCCGGTGCGGCGGGCGTCGCGCGGGGCCCGGGTCGCTTTGTAGACCCCGTAGGAGATCTTGTCGACCACCTCGCACAGGCCCCGGGAGAGCGGGCCGAAGGCGCGGGAGATCGTCGCCGACTTGTGGTCGAGGTCCGGGGCCAGGGCGGCTCCGGCGCAGATGAGGGCTCCGACGACGAGGACGGGCCAGGGCATCGGGTGCCCGGCGGCGGCTGCCGCCGCGCCCACCCCCAGCCAGGCCGCTGCCCCCGACAGTGAGTGCGCCGGACCCATCATGGTCGTTCCCCGCCCCGTTTGTGTGCTGGTCGGGCCCTGTTGACGGTGTCGCTCGGGCCGTGTCGACGGCACAGCGTACCGTCGATGATCTTCCTTCCGTCCGCCGGTTCCCTCATCCGGGGGGAAGCCAGGCAAGATGGGGGGTGTGACCCTCATTGATCAGCTCCCGCCGAACGCCGACCCCGATGCCCTCTTCGAGGCTTTCTCCTCGTGGGCGGAGGACCAGGGCATCACCCTGTACCCGGCTCAGGAGGAGGCGCTGATGGAGGTGGTCACCGGCGCGAACGTGATCCTTTCCACCCCGACCGGCTCCGGCAAGAGCCTGGTCGCGGCGGGCGCCCACTTCACGGCACTGGCCCAGGACAAGGTCACCTTCTACACCGCTCCGATCAAGGCCCTGGTCTCGGAGAAGTTCTTCGACCTGTGCAAGCTCTTCGGCACCGAGAACGTCGGCATGCTGACCGGCGACGCCTCGGTGAACTCGGACGCCCCGGTGATCTGCTGTACCGCCGAGGTGCTGGCCTCGATCGCCCTGCGCGACGGCAAGTACGCCGACATCGGCCAGGTCGTGATGGACGAATTCCACTTCTACGCCGAGCAGGACCGCGGCTGGGCCTGGCAGATCCCGATCCTGGAGCTGCCGCAGGCGCAGTTCATCCTGATGTCGGCGACGCTCGGCGACATGAAGCGCTTCGAGGAGGACCTGACCCGGCGCACGGGCCGGCCCACCTCGATGGTCCGCTCCGCGACCCGGCCCGTCCCGCTCTCGTACGAGTACGTCACGACGCCGATCACCGACACCATCACCGAGCTGCTGGAGACCCGGCAGGCGCCGGTCTACATCGTGCACTTCACCCAGGCCCAGGCGGTCGAGCGGGCGCAGTCGCTGATGAGCATCAACATGTGCACGCGCGAGGAGAAGGACAAGATCGCCGATCTGATCGGCAACTTCCGCTTCACCACCAAGTTCGGCCAGAACCTCTCCCGTTACGTCCGCCACGGCATCGGCGTGCACCACGCGGGCATGCTGCCCAAGTACCGCCGCCTGGTGGAGAAGCTGGCCCAGGCCGGCCTGCTGAAGGTCATCTGCGGTACCGACACCCTGGGCGTCGGCGTCAACGTCCCGATCCGCACGGTGCTGTTCACCGCGCTGACCAAGTACGACGGCACCCGGGTCCGCACGCTGCGCGCCCGCGAGTTCCACCAGATCGCCGGCCGCGCCGGCCGGGCCGGCTTCGACACGGCGGGCTATGTGGTGGCCCAGGCGCCCGAGCACGTCATCGAGAACGAGAAGGCCCTGGCGAAGGCGGGCGACGATCCGAAGAAGCGCCGCAAGGTGGTCCGCAAGAAGGCCCCCGAGGGCTTCGTCGCCTGGTCGGACACGACCTTCGAGAAGCTGATCGCCGCCGACCCGGAGGCGCTGACCTCGCGCTTCAAGGTCACCAACATCATGCTCCTGTCGGTCATCGCCCGGCCCGGCGACGCCTTCCAGGCGATGCGCCACCTGCTGGAGGACAACCACGAGCCGCGCAAGGCCCAGCTGCGGCACATCCGCCGGGCCATCGCGATCTACCGCTCGCTGCTCGACGGCGGGGTGGTCGAGAAGCTCGACACCCCCGATGCCGAGGGCCGCTCGATCCGGCTGACCGTCGACCTCCAGCAGGACTTCGCGCTCAACCAGCCGCTGTCCACCTTCGCACTGGCCTCCTTCGACCTGCTGGACCCGGAGTCCCCCTCCTACGCACTGGACATGGTCTCCGTCGTCGAGTCCACGCTGGACGATCCCCGCCAGATCCTCGCCGCCCAGCAGAACAAGGAACGCGGCATGGCCGTGGGCGCGATGAAGGCCGACGGGGTCGAGTACGAGGAGCGCATGGAGCGGCTCCAGGAGATCACCTATCCCAAGCCCCTCGAAGAGCTGCTCCTGCACGCCTACGGCGTGTACAGCAAGAGCCACCCGTGGGTCCGCGACCACCCCGTCTCCCCGAAGTCGATCATCCGCGACATGTACGAACGCGCGATGACCTTCACCGAGTTCACCTCGTACTACGAACTCGCCCGCACCGAGGGCATCGTGCTGCGCTATCTGGCGAGCGCGTACAAGGCGCTGGACCACACCATCCCCGACGACCTCAAGTCCGAGGACCTCCAGGACCTGATCGCCTGGCTCGGCGAGCTGGTCCGCCAGGTCGACTCCAGCCTGCTCGACGAGTGGGAGCAGCTGGCGAACCCGGAGGTGGAGACGGCGGAGCAGGCCCAGGAGAAGGCCGACCAGGTCAAGCCGGTCACGGCGAACTCCCGCGCCTTCCGCGTCCTGGTCCGCAACGCCATGTTCCGCCGGGTGGAGCTGGCCGCCCTGGACCACGTCAACGTGCTCGGCGAGCTGGACGGCGAGTCCGGCTGGGACGCCGATGCCTGGGGCGACGCCCTGGACGGCTACTGGGACGAGTACGACGACCTCGGTACCGGTCCCGACGCGCGCGGCCCCAAGCTGCTCCAGATCGAGGAGGACCCGGCGCACGGCCTGTGGCGCGTCCGCCAGACCTTCGCGGACCCCAACGGGGACCATGGCTGGGGCATCAGCGCCGAGGTCGACCTCGCGGCGTCGGACGAGGAGGGCCGGGCCGTCATCCGCGTCACCTCGGTCGGCGAGCTCGGCCAGCTCTGACCTCCCCCGGGTTCCGTCCGGGGGGACCCGCAACCGCAACCGAACCGGCGCCACCACGGGCGCCGGCCCCGACAGTGGAGATCCTCTGATGACGAACCCCGCCGAGAGGCTGGTCGATCTGCTCGACCTGGAGCAGATCGAGGTCAACATCTTCCGGGGCGCGAGCCCCCAGGAGTCCCTCCAGCGCGTGTTCGGCGGCCAGGTCGCCGGACAGGCCCTGGTGGCGGCCGGCCGCACCACCGAGGGCGACCGGCCGGTCCACTCCCTCCACTCGTACTTCCTGCGCCCCGGTATCCCCGGGGTGCCGATCGTGTACCAGGTGGAGCGGGTGCGCGACGGGCGCTCCTTCACCACCCGCCGGGTCACCGCGGTCCAGCAGGGCAAGACCATCTTCAATCTGACCGCTTCCTTCCATCAGCCGGAGGAGGGCAGCATCGAGCACCAGCTGCGTCCTCGCCATTTCCCGCACCCGGACACGCTCCCGAAGGTCGTGGACGAGATCCGCGAACACCTGGGCGCGCTGCCGGAGGCACTGGAGCGGATGGCCCGCCGCCAGCCCTTCGACATCCGGTACGTGGACCGGCTCCGCTGGACCCCCGAGGAGCTCAAGGGCGCCGATCCGCGCAGCGCGGTGTGGATGCGCGCCGTGGGCCCGCTGGGCGACGACCCGCTCGTGCACACCTGCGCCCTCACCTACGCCAGTGACATGACCCTCCTCGACGCCGTGCGCATCCCCGTGGAACCGCTGTGGGGCATGCGCGGTTTCGACATGGCCTCCCTCGACCACGCCATGTGGTTCCACCGGCCGTTCCGGGCGGACGAGTGGTTCCTGTACGACCAGGAGTCGCCCATCGCGCACGGCGGCCGGGGTCTGGCCCGCGGCCGGATCTACGACCTCGAGGGCCGGCTGCTGGTCTCGGTGGTCCAGGAAGGCCTCTTCCGCCCGTACGGCGCCAAGGCGTCCAAGCCGCCCGTGTCGCCCCAGTAGTCCGCCCCCTCCCCGAAGAACTGAGTGCACCCATGCCCACCCCGGCCCTGCCCTGCCCCTGCGGGCTGCCCGCCGCCTACCCGGAGTGCTGCGGCCGCTTCCACTCCGGCGAGCGGCAGGCGCCCACCGCCGAACTGCTGATGCGTTCCCGCTTCAGCGCCTTCGCCGTCGGCGACACCGCCTACCTGCTGCGCTCCTGGCATCCCTCGACCCGGCCGGGCAGCCTCGAGCTGGACCCCGGGCAGCGCTGGGAGCGACTGGAGATCCTGTCCACCGGGCGCGGCGGCATGTTCGAGACGGAGGGCTCGGTGGAGTTCCGGGCGCACTACCGCGAGGGCCGGCACACCGGCTCACTGCACGAACACAGCAGCTTCTCCCGCGAGGCCGGAGCCTGGGTCTACGTCGGCCCCCTCTCCCCCGTCGACTTCGACTGACCCCGGGCTCCGGTCAGCGCGAAGTCCAGGCTGGTGCGGTACCAGAGGATCTCGTCCGGATCCTCCGCCACCAGCAGCCGGGCCGCCACGGCGGCGGCCGCCGGGAGCTGCGGATGCCCATAGGGCGCGGGTGGAGCGAGCCCCGCGAGCAGGATCCGCTCGGCCGGGTCGGGTGCGGTCTCGCGCACATCGGATTCCGGGAGCACGGAGGCCAGTACGGCCGCCCGCTCCCAGGGGTCGGCGGTCCGTCTCAGCAGCAGCCCGACGTGCCGCTCCCGCCACTTCCGGGGCCGCAGGTCGGCCTTGGCCGCCACCAGCTCCCGGTCCCCCGGCGGGGCGCTCCCGCGCAGCATCCCGGGCTTGGCGGCCGCGAAGTCCCGTAGCTCCGCGGTCAGATAGAGCCAGACCACCGCCCGGTACCGGTTGATCCGGTACCCCACCGGGGTGACGTGTCCGCAGCGCGCGAGCCGGGTGAACCTGCTCGGGCCGACTCCCAGGGCGGCGGCCGCCGCTTCCGCTCCCGCCACCGTCTCCACGAGCCCGCGCAGCGTGTCGGGCGACCCTTCGGCCGACCGGACCCGGCCGAGCTCGGTCGGGGTGAAGCGTGCGGCGCCGCCGGGTCCCGGCGGCCCGGCACGCACGATGCCCAGTTGTACGGCGCGGGCGAACTCGCTCCGGCTCAGCCCCAGTTCCCCCGCGGCCCGTCCGCCGCCCACGAGGCCCTCCACCGCTTCCCCGCGCACGATCGTCTTCGTCATCACGCTCTCCCCACCAGAAGTGATTACTGTGTGTGAAGAACGTAACTCAGCGCGACGACATCGCGCTGGGGCTGTGGATATCCAGAAAAGCCCAGGTCAGAGCAGGTCAGCTCAGGGCCGTCCCAGGACCGGCCCCGGTCAGCCCCCCGTGATCCGCCGCTCCGCGACCCCCAGGTGCTCCCCCACCCGGTTCACCAGCAGCGTCATCTCGTACGCGACGTGACCGATGTCGGCCTCGGCAGCGCTCAGGACGCACAGGCAGCTGCCCGCCCCCGCCGCCATCACGAAGAGGACCCCCTCGTCGTACTCGACCATCGTCTGGCGCACCTCGCCCGCCCGGAAATGCCGCCCCGAGCCCTTCGCCAGGCTCTGCAGCCCCGCCGCGACGGCCGCCAGGTGCTCCGCGTCCTCCCGCGCGAGGCCCGCACTCGCCCCCGTCACCAGGCCGTCGTTGGAGAGCACCACCGCATGCCGGACCTGCTGGACCCGGCGGGTCAAATCATCGAGCAACCAGTCCAGTTGCTTGTCCAGAGCCATATTCAGTCCCTCCCCGTCGACGCGCCCGGCCCGGCCGCGCCCCACCCCTCACCACTCGTGCCGCCAGCCTTCCCCACCAGCGGCTTTCCGGCAAGGAGGATGGACGCATGGTGAAGAAGATGACTCAAGAGGAATGGCGGGCGTTCGTCTCCCACTCCACTCGCACCGGAAAACTGTCCACCGTCCGAGCGGACGGAAGCCCCCACATCGCTCCCATCTGGTTCGTTCTCGACGGGGATTCCTTCGTGTTCAACACCGGGAAGGACACCGTCAAGGGGCGCAATCTGGCCCGTGACGGCCGGGTCGCGCTCTGTGTGGACGACGACCGGCCTCCGTACTCCTACGTCGTGCTCCAGGGCCGCGCCGAGATCAGCGAGGACTTGGACGAGATGCTCCCGTGGGCCTCCCGGATCGGCGCCCGGTACATGGGAGAGGAGCAGGGCGAGGCCTTCGGCCGCCGCAACGCCGTTCCCGGTGAACTCCTCGTCCGCGTCGGAATCGAGAAGGTGATCACCGTGAACGGGATCACCGACTGAAGCGACCGAACCGTCCGAACCGACTGACACGCGTGCCCGCGGGCCGGTCCGCCTCATACCGAATCGGCCTGCGGCTCCACCGACTCCAGCAGCCGGGCCGTGTGCACCCGCCCCGCGTACTCCACCAGCCGGATCAGCACTTCCTTCCCCGAATCCTTGTCCCGCGCGTCGCACAGCACCACCGGTGTGCCCTGATCCAGGTCCAGCGCCCGCGCCACCTCGTTCGAGGCGTACCGCCGCGCGTTCGTGAAGCAGTTGACGGCGACCACGAACGGGATCCGCCGGTGTTCGAAGTAGTCCACCGCCGGGAAGCAGTCCTCGAGCCTGCGCGTGTCCGCCAGCACCACCGCTCCCAGCGCGCCCTGCGACAGCTCGTCCCACAGGAACCAGAAACGGTCCTGCCCCGGCGTCCCGAACAGGTACAGCGAGAGCCCCGACCGGATGGTGATCCGCCCGAAGTCCATGGCCACGGTCGTCGTCGTCTTCTGGTCTACCCCGCCCGTGTCGTCGACCAGCTCCCCCGCCTCGCTGAGCAGTTCCTCCGTCCGCAGCGGCCGGATCTCGCTGACCGACCCGACCAGGGTGGTCTTGCCCACGCCGAAGCCGCCCGCCACGAGTATCTTCAGCGCGAGCGCGGCCAGCTCGCCGTCCTCGGCACCCGCTCCGCCTCCGGCGCCCGCTCCGGCTCCGGCGCCCGCGTTGTCGTGCAGTCCCATCACAGCGCTCGCAATCCCTCGATGACTTCACGCAGAATCCGCTCGTCCGGCAGCTGCGCCGGGGGCACCGGCCGGCTCACCTTGACGTGTCCGGCCTCCAGCAGGTCCCCGAGCAGCACCCGCACCACGCCCACGGGCAGGTCCGCGTCCGCCGCGAGCTCCGCCACCGACTGGGTCTCGTCCCTGCACAGGCCGAGCAGCGCCCGGTGTTCGGGCTCCAGCAGCGACTCGGCCGCCTCGTCCGTCCCCGCCGGGTCCACGGCGACCAGGGCGATCAGGTCGAACCGGACCCCGTGCGGCCCCGGCTTCGTACGCCCGCCGGTCATGGCGTACGGACGGACGAGCGGGCCCGCGTCGGCGTCGTACCACTGGCCGTTCATGCTCCGGACCGCCGCCCTCAACCGGCGGCCGGCGGGCGTGCCGAGAACCGCGGCGGGGTGTACAGGTGTTCGCCGACCCGCTTCACCAGCCGGGCCATTTCGTAGGCGATCAGCCCCATGTCGGCGCCCGCCCCGCTGAGCACGGCCAGGCAGGAGCCGTCTCCGGCGGCCGCGACGAAGAGGAAGCCCTCGTCCATCTCCACCATCGTCTGGCGCACGCCCCCGGCGTGGAAGTGCCGGCCCGCGCCCTTGGCCAGGCTGTGGAAGCCTGAGGCCACGGCCGCCAGGTGTTCGGCGTCCTCCCGGCTGAGCGCGCTGGAAGCACCCACCGCCAGACCGTCGTTGGACAGGACCACCGCGTGCCGGACCTCCCGGACCCGGACCACGAGGTCGTCCAGCAGCCAGTCCAGTTCCCCGGACCTGCGGATGCCGTCGAGGTCGATTCTCTGGTGTTCGATCATCACCGTGCTCCTTCGCCTTCGCCTTCGCTGCCTGCGTGGGGGGAGTTCTCGTGGATGCCCGCCCCGGTGCTCGCCCGAGTGCCGCGCACCCAGCCGGCCCGGTACGCCGCCATCCGGTCGCGCGCCTGCTCGGGGCTGCGCCCGGGAGGGTCCTCGGTGCCGCGTGCCGGGGCCGGAGCCTTGGCGGCGGGGGCCTCGCGCAGTTGCGGGACGAGGCTGGCCTGGCGGACCCGGCGCGGCAGTTCGGTCACCGTGGCCCCGGCCGGGGCCGGGGAAGCGGCCCGGGCCACGGAGGCCGTCGGGGAGGCCGCCGCGACCGCCGGGGCGGGCGTACGGGGACCCGCGCCGCCGGAGCCGAGCGGGCGGATCGGGGCCACCGGGGCGGGGAGGGGCTCCTCCCGCAGGGGGCTGCGGTCCGGGACCGGGATCCCGCGCACGTCGTCCCGTACGACGCTCATCGCCGGGGACGGCTCCGGCACCCGCTCGAGGGCCTGCTCCGGGGCCGGCTCCGACGCGGGGCGGCGCTCCCGCGGCCGGTCCCCGACGGGCGGGGCGGCCGTGAGGGCCCCCTGGAGCAGGGAGTTCGGGAGCAGCACCACCGCGGTGGTGCCGCCGTACGGCGACATGCGCAGGTGCACCTTCACTCCGTGGCGGGCGGAGAGGCGGCTGACCACGAAGAGCCCGAGCCGGTCGCTGTCGAAGAGGTCGAGCGCCTCCGACTGTTCGATGCGCCGGTTGGCCTCCTGGAGGGCCTCGCGGCCCATGCCGAGTCCCCGGTCCTCGACCTCCAGGACGTAGCCGGCGCCGACGGGCTCTCCGCTGACCCGGACCTTGGTGTGGGGCGGGGAGAACTGGGTCGCGTTCTCGATGAGTTCGGCGAGCAGGTGCGTGAGGTCGGCCACGGCCCCGCCGATGACGGCCGCCTCCGCGAGCTGGCGGACCTCGACGCGCGGGTAGTCCTCGATCTCGGAGACCGCGGCCCGTACGACGTTGGTCAGCGGGATCGGCATCCTCCAGGCACGGCCCGGGGCCGCACCCGACAGGATGATCAGACTTTCCGCGTGCCTTCGCATCCGGGTGGTGAGGTGGTCGAGGCGGAAGAGGTCGCCGAGCTCGTTCGGGTCGTCGGCGCGGCGTTCCATCGAGTCGAGCAGGGTGAGCTGCTTGTGCACCAGGACCTGGCTGCGCCGGGCAAGGTTGACGAAGACCCCGCTCACGCCGCTCGCCAGTTCGGCGCGTTCGACGGCGGCGCTGAGCGCGGCCCGGTGGACGGTGGCCAGCGCCTCGCCGACCTGGGCGATCTCGTCCTCGGCGGCCGGGCCCGGCGGGGTTTCGGCGGCCACGTCGATGTCCTGACCGGCTCGCAACCGGTCCATGGCGTGCGGCAGTTTGCGGTGGGCGATCTCCAGAGCGGTGTTGCGCAGCGAGACCAGTTCGACGACGAGGGCGCGGCCGATGCGGACCGAGATGACGAGCGAGGCGGCCACGGCGGCCAGACCCAGCACCACCGCGATTCCGGCGGGGCTCACCACCCCCGCGCCGACCGGGTCGCCGCGGTCCGCGGAGGCCGCGTGGGCAGCGTTCCCGATCTCCCGCATGGAGGCGGAGACGGAGGTGTACGCGGCCTCCCAGCCGACGGGTACGGTCGCGGCCGCCGCCCCGGACGCCGCCCCGGCGCGGGTGTCCTTGGCTGCGGGATCCTTGGCCGAGGTGTCCTTCGCGGCTCCGCCCGCCGGAGCGGCCAGCGCCTGGTCCTCGGCTCCGGTGAGATCGGCGTAGACGGCGCTCCGGGCCACCGACTGCCAGGCGCCCTGCTGGGCTTCGGGCAGGTCCCGGGCGGCGGCGTCCGTCAGGGCCCGGCGGGTTTCGACCGCGCCGGTCAGGCGGCGCGTCGTTTCGGCGCTGCGCGGCCCCGGCACGGTCAGCAGCGCGTCCTCCCGCGACAGCTGCTCCCCGGCTCGCGCGAACTCCAGCAGGACCCGGGCGTCGGAGCCGAGTTCCGCGTCCCGGCCACCGCCGGAGAGGGCTCCGCAGACCTCCAGGGCCGAATCGATCAAGCCGGTGTACGTCTCGTAGGCGGCGTCCAGGGTGGCACGGTGCTCGGCGATGTCCTTGCGCGCCGGGCCCAGCGCTTCGGCCGCGGCGACGAACGCGCGCAGCCGGACCACGATGTCGGTCCGGTAGTCGCCGGAGTCGGCCACGGTGTTGCGGTCGCCGAGCCGCAGTGCCCGTACGGCGGTGTCGGTGCGGCTCGCCTGCTGGTCCAGGGCGCCGGGCTGGCCGGGGGCCTGGGCGGTCGCGGCCTGTCCGGCGGTGGGGTCGGCCAGCAGCCGGACGGCGGCGCGGCGTTCGGCCTGCAACTCGGTGACGGCCGCCGCGACGGGGGCCCTGAGTTCCCGGTCGACCTGCTGGGCACGGCTCAGGCGGCCGATGTCCTGGGCGGCGTCCACGGTGGCGAAGCCCCAGAGGGCGAGCAGCGAGACCACCGGCACCATCAGCAGCGAGACGATCTTCGCGCGGACGGTGGCGGGGCGCAGCCGCAGCCTCGTACCGCCGCCGGCACGGCCGCCCTTGCCGCTGCCCCCGCCGGGTATGACGGGGAACGGGGCGCGGCCCTCGCGGTCCGCCGACTCCTCGGCGGGCGGCCCGGCGTGCGCACGGCGGCCCGTCCCCTTGGCGCGGGCGTCCGCAGGCGCGGGCGGCCGCTGCGCCGCTGCTTCCGGTGATCTGCGGGGTCTGCGCATGGGCTCCTCGTTCCGGGCGGTGCGGGCGTAGGTGACGGTGGCGGGGACGGCGGCGGGGCGATGGCGTTGGCGGGGACGGCGGCGGAAGCGGGACGGTGGCGGAAGCGGGGCGGTGGGCGGTGGGGCGGCGGGCGGTCACGGCCCCGACGGGCGACCGCGGGCGACGGCCGGGGTGGCCGCGGGCTCAGAGGACGGAAGCGGGCGCGCCCTGTTCACCGAGGCGCCGGTCGGCGGAGGCCGCGGCGGAGGCCGTCCGCTCGTCGGCGGTCGGGGACAGCGCGACGAACGCGGAGGTGATGAAGAGGTAGGAGCCGAGGCCGACGGCGAGCGGGAAGATGAACTGCATGGCGGTGGCTCCCGGCAGCGCCTCGTCCGAGGGGACGACGTTGACGGCGACGGCGAGCATGCCGGTGTAGTGCATGCTGCTGACCGCCGCGCCCATGACGAGCGAGGCGACGGCGACGGCCATCGGGGACTTGATGTTGAGCGCGGCCCACAGGGCCGCGGTGGCGGCGACGACGGCGATGGCGACGGAGAGCCCGACCGTCAGCGGCGCGTAGGAGACCGTGCCGTGCAGGCGCAGGGCCGCCATGCCGAGGTAGTGCATGCTCGCGACGCCGATGCCGGTGGTGAGGCCGCCGAGGACGAGGGCCCGGCCGCGGTCCTTGCCGTAGCCGACGACGAAGACTCCGGCTCCGACGACGACCATGGCGACGAGCAGGCTGAGGATGGTCAGCGGCACGTTGTAGTGGATCTCGGTTCCGGTGACGTGGAAGCCGAGCATCGCGACGAAGTGCATCGTCCAGATGCCGGTCCCGATGGCGGAGGCCGCCGTGAGGAGCCAGTTGCGGCGGGAGGATCCGGTCGTCGCGTCGAGCGCGCGGACGGTGCAGCGCAGCCCGAGGGCAGCGCCGATCGAAGCCATCACGTATGACAGCGCGGGGGTAAGCCAGCCATAGGCGGCGTGGTCCAGGTGTCCCATGGCCACGGGACGCTAGTCCGGGTGAGGGCGCGAACAAGGGGAGCATTTCGAAAGCCACTGGAACTGCTGGAATATGACAGAGCTACGTTCATCTTCGATCACACCACGTACCACCTTGCACACGTTCCGCAGGCATGTGCCAGCGTGCGCGTGGGGGATCATGGGCGCATGAGCGAAGACCGCACGCAGGAGCGTGCACAGGACCAGCACCACGTCCAGGAGTTCTTCGGAGCACGCGCGGGCGACTGGGACCGCAAGTTCCCCGGGGACGGGCCGGCCTTCACGGCCGCCGTGGCCGAGTTCGGACTGCGGCCCGGGGACCGGGTGCTCGACGCCGGCTGCGGCACCGGGCGGGCACTGACCGCGCTGCGCGCGGCCGTCGGCCCGTCGGGAACCGTGCTCGGCGCCGACGTCACCCCGCAGATGCTCAGCGCCGCGCGGGACGCCGGCCGGGACGCCGAGGGCACCCTGCTGCTCGCGGACGTGGTCCGGCTGCCGCTGCGCGACGAGGCGCTGGACGCGGTGTTCGCCGCCGGCCTGATCGCCCACCTGCCGGAGCCCGCGGCCAACCTGCGCGAACTCGCCCGCGTGGTCCGCCCCGGCGGCCGGCTCGCACTGTTCCACCCGATCGGGCGAGCCGCGCTCGCCGCGCGCCACGGCCGCGCGCTGACCCCCGAGGACCTGCGCGCCGAGCACAACCTCGGCCCGCTGCTGGCCGGTTCGGGCTGGCGCCTGACCTCGTACGCCGACGAGGACGCCCGCTTCCTCGCACTGGCGGTCCGCACGCCCTGAACGGGCTTGGAAATCGTCTCCCGCGCGCTCTCGACGCGGCGGTTACCCGCTGGTTAGGGTGCGCCGACAAGAGAGCTACGGGAGGCCACGTGTCCGACGAGGACGAGGGCGGTTCGCTGTACGTGCTGACCGCCGTACTGCTGACCCCCGCGCAGTTCCCGAGCATCCTGGGTGACGACTTCCCCGAGGCCTGCTCGTTGCTGGGCGTGCCCCCGGCGGCAGCCGGATACGGGCTGGTGCTCGGGCAGGACGAGGTGGGCGCGCGCTGGACGGTCGTCGTGGACGACGTCTCCCTCGTGGCCATGGCCATCGCCTCGTGGGACTGCGGGATGGAGTACGACCTGTCCCCCGACGAACGCTCCATCGTGGTCTCCCTGGCCGGCTGGCCGCTGGAGCTGTCGGTGGCCGCCGCGGGGATACCGGAACCGCACGATCCGGAACAGGGCGCGGACGGCACGGGGCGGGTGCCGCTCGCACCCCCGTCGGCCGAGGCCTGGGGGGCGGCGCAGCGGCGGATGGGCGCCGACCAGATCGCCCGGCAGTGGAGCGAGTGGAGCGAGCGCGTCGCCACGGACGGCGGGGCGGCCGCGGCCTCGCACCCGGGGCTGGCGCGGGCGCTGAAGGAGGCTCTGGGGTACACGCAGAGCCCGCCGCCGCCGGGCCGGGTCCGGTCGTCCTTCGCGGGCGAGGAGACCCGGACGCTACGGGTGGACGGGCCCGGGTGGTCGCTGGTGGCCCGCACCGGCGGGGCGGCCTTCGTCCTGCTGGACGAGGAGCCGGGCGAGGTCCTGCCGGTGCCCCCCGAGGGGGACGCCGAGCTCCCGGAACTGTCTCGACTGCTGGCGGCGCTGGACCGCGTCGCGGTGCGGCCGGCCTAGGCCGAGGGGAGACCGGGAGCCGGTTCGGCTCAGACGCGGTCGAGCGGGACGTGCGGGGTCGGCGGGAGCGTTATCTCGATGGTGTCGCCGGGGCGGATGGTGCCGCCCCGGTGGACCACACCCATGATCCCGGCCTTGCGGAGCAGGCTGCCCTCGTCGTCCCGGCTCACGACCTGCTTGAGCAGCCCGTACTGGAACCCGTCGATCTGCTGGCAGGGGTTGCGCAGGCCGGTCACCTCGACCACCGCGTCCGGGCCCAGGCGCAACAGCGTGCCGGTCGGCAGGCCTAGGAGGTCTATGCCCTCCGTGGTGACGTTCTCCCCGAGCTGGCCCGGAGCGACCTCGTACCCCGCTTCGGCGACCTCCTCGAAGAGCTCCCGGTGGATCAGGTGCACCTGCCGGAGGTTCGGCTGCGTCGGATCCTGGGCCACGCGGGAGCGGTGCTTGACCGTGGTCCCCGCGTGGACGTCGCCTTCCACCCCGAGCCCTGCGAGGAGCGTGATGCTCTCGCGCGTGGGCTTGGTGAACGAATAGACACCGTTGCTGCTGACCGCCGCGACCTGTCCTGCCCGTGCCGTACTCATGGCCCCCCTTTGTCCCATCGCGCCGCCTTCAGCGGCCGATCTGCTTCCTCGAGATACCCCGCAGCCTACGACGCTGGGAGGAGTCCAACAGCAGGTAGGCAGCCGTCGGCACACCGATCAGGACCAGCAGTCCCGCCCAGAACCCGACCGCCCAGAACAACACGATGGCTGCCGCGACTCCGGCAACCGCGACCTTTCCGCTCTTGGACATCTGCGGACACCTCTTCCTCCGTCGGCCACTACCCCACTCAACGCCCACCCCCGCTCCCGCGTTCCCGGCCGCGCGCCCGCCCTGGACGCGGGACGGCGGGGACTGGTCGGTCCACTGGCCGACGTACCGCTTGTCGGGGCGGCGGGGCCGGACGACGATGGGGGCGCTCCGGGCACCAGGGCACCGCGGCGGCACGGGAGGCTACATGGACGATCCTTCGGTGGCTCTGCCGGGCGGGGCCGATCCCGCCCGGCGGGCGCGGGAACTGCGACGGGCCCACGCCGCGTTCACCCGGGACGGGCGGGTCGAGGCCCCGGTCCGGGCGGTCATCGCGAGGTCCTGGCGCCGCTGCGCCCGGGCCCGGGTCAGCCCGGAGTGCACGCCCCGGGTGGAACTGGCCGGGCCGGAGCTGCTGGCGTACCGGGAGCAGCATCCGCTGGCCCGGGTGCTGCCGCTGTTCCGGGACCTGGTCGGGGCCTTCGCCGCGCACGGGGAACACCTGCTGGCGGTGTGCGACGCGCAGGGCAGCCTGCTCTGGGTGGAGGGAGCGACCGCCACGATGCGCCGGGCCGAAGGTCTCGGCTTCGTGCCGGGGGCCAGCTGGTCGGAGACGGACATGGGCACGAACGCGCCCGGCACGGCGGTGGCGGTCGGGGAACCGGTCCAGGTCTTCGGCGCCGAGCACTTCAGCCGCCGGGTGCATCCCTGGACCTGCGCGGCGGCTCCGGTCCGCGATCCCCGCACCGGCCGGCTGCTCGGCGCCGTGGACGTGACCGGCGGCGACTGGCTGGCCCACCCGCACTCCCTCGCCTTTGTACGGGCGGTGGCGCGTGCGGCGGAAGCCCAGCTGGCGCTGCTGGCACCCGCGGTCCCGACGGCCACCGGGGACACGCTCACCGCGCTCGGCCGGGACGAGGCGCTGCTGGTCGGCGACGGCCGCGAGATCCGGCTCGGGCGGCGGCACAGCGAGATCATGGCACTGCTCGCGCACCATCCCGAGGGCCTGTCGGGGGACGAGCTGGCGATCGCCCTGTACGAGGACGAGTCGGTGTCCCCGGTGACCCTGCGTGCCGAAATGTCCCGGCTGCGCGTTGTGCTCGGTCCCGGGGCCCCGCTCTCCCGCCCGTACCGCACGGCGGCGCCGCTGGAGGCCGATTTCACCGCCGTCACCCGCCACCTGGCCACCGGAGCGGTCTCGGCGGCGCTGGCCCGCTACCCGGGTCCCCTGCTTCCCGCGTCCGCCGCGCCGGGCATCGTCCGACTGCGGCGCCGCATCGAGGACCAGGCACGGGCCGCCGTGATCGCACGGGCCGACGCGGGGCTGCTGACCGACTGGGTGTGCAGTCCGTGGGGTGCGGAGGACCCGGAGGCGTGGCGGGCCCTGGCGGCGGCGCTGCCCGCCGGCGACCGGACGGCCGCGCTGGACCGCGTACGGGCCCTGGACACGGAACTCGGGCCGAAGCTCCCGGCGCTCGGGCCCGGAACCGGACCTGGATCTGGATCTGGACCTCGACCTGGACCTGGACCTGGACTTGGGGCCGCACCCGCACCCGCACCCGCACCCGCACCGAATGGCACCCCCAGGACGCAACTCGCCCCCTCCCACAGGGGTTTACCGCGCGACCGTGCAACGTACCCGCAACCTGTCCACCCCTAGCCTCACCGCGAGCGCCGTCCGACGGAGGCCGGCGCCCGGCAAGGGGAGGACCACCATGGCCCGTTACGCTGCGCCCGGTACCGAAGGGGCGCTCATGTCGTACGCGTCCCGCTACGGCCACTTCATCGGCGGCGAGTACGTGGAGCCGGCCCTCGGCCGCTGGTTCCCCAACCCCTCCCCCGTGACCGGCGAGACCTTCACCGAGGTCGCGCGCGGTACGGCCGAGGACGTGGAGCGCGCGCTGGACGCGGCGCACGCGGCCGCGCCCGCGTGGGGACGTACCTCGATCACCGAGCGCTCCACGCTGCTGCTGCGCATCGCGGACCGGATGGAACAGAACCTGGAGGCCCTCGCGGTCGCGGAGACCTGGGAGAACGGCAAGCCCATCCGCGAGACCCTGGCCGCCGACATGCCGCTCGCCATCGACCAGTTCCGCTACTTCGCGGGGGCCCTGCGCGCCCAGGAGGGCGCGTTGAGCCAGATCGACGAGGACACGGTGGCCTACCACTTCCACGAACCGCTGGGCGTGGTCGCGCAGATCATCCCGTGGAACTTCCCGATCCTGATGGCGGTGTGGAAGCTGGCCCCGGCGCTCGCCGCCGGCAACACGGTGGTGCTGAAGCCGGCCGAGCAGACCCCGGTGTCCGTGCACTACTGGATGAGCCTGATCTCCGACCTGCTGCCGCCGGGCGTGGTGAACATCGTCAACGGCTTCGGCGAGGAGGCCGGCAAGCCGCTGGCGTCCAGCCCGCGCGTGGCGAAGGTGGCCTTCACCGGGGAGACCTCCACCGGGCGGCTGATCATGCAGTACGCGGCAGAACACCTCAAGCCGGTCACGCTGGAGCTGGGCGGCAAGAGCCCCAACCTGTTCTTCGACGACATCTGGACCACGGACGACGACCTGCGCGACAAGGCCCTTGAGGGCTTCACCATGTTCGCCCTCAACCAGGGCGAGGTGTGCACCAGCCCCTCGCGCGCCCTCATCGAGCGCGGCCGCTACGGCGACTTCCTCGACGCTGCCGTGGCGCGTACGGAACTGATCGTGCCGGGCCACCCGTTGGACACGGACACGATGATCGGCGCGCAGGCGTCGGAGGAGCAGCTGAAGAAGGTCCTGTCGTACGTGGAGATCGGCCAGCAGGAGGGCGCGAAGATCCTGACGGGCGGTCAGCGCGTCGAGCACGGCGGCGAACTGGCCGGGGGCTTCTACGTCCAGCCGACCATCTTCGAGGGCGACAACCGCATGCGGATCTTCCAGGAGGAGATCTTCGGCCCGGTGGTCTCGGTGACCTCCTTCCAGGACTTCGACGACGCCGTGCGCATCGCGAACGACACGGCGTACGGCCTGGGCGCGGGCGTCTGGACCCGCGACATCAACACCGCCTACCGGGCCGGCCGCGCGATCCAGGCGGGCCGCGTCTGGACCAACTGCTACCACGCCTACCCCGCCCACGCGGCCTTCGGCGGCTACAAGCAGTCCGGCATCGGCCGCGAGACCCACAAGATGATGCTGGAGCACTACCAGCAGACGAAGAACCTTCTCGTCTCCTACTCCCCGAAGAAGCTCGGCTTCTTCTAGAGGCCCGAAAAAAGGCGCCTGACCTGGGGTTTTACCCAGGTCAGGCGCCCTCGACAGATCTCCAAGAAGCAAGCCCGAGATATTCCATCACTCCCAGTTCCTCCCATGGCCATCCCACCCCTGACCAGCAGTTCCGGACCAGTCACGGACCAGACCCGATGTTCATCCGTCCCCCGGAGCGGACCCGGCGCGCTGGTCCCACTGCTGCATGGACTGCTCGATCAGGTGGTTCGCGTGGTCCTGAACGCCGGAGAGGTACTTGGCGTAGTGCCGGAAGAGGACCTCGATACTCTGCCCGGCCCGGCGGGCGCACTCCGAACCGGTCGATGTGCCCGCGAAGCATCCGCACGAACGCCGAAGGAATGGGGACAGGACGCGTCGCGGTAGCAGCACGACGTTTCAGCGAGTGGACTTCGTAGACCTCCCCGCTGTCGGTCCACGCCTTGCCCGACGCCAAGAACGCGGCGTCCTTGGCGAACAACTCGTCCATGCCGGTCACGTACAGCTGCTCGATGCCGCGGGCGTCGAGGCGGTTCAGGCAGTGCAGTCCGGCGCGCCACAGCGCCTCGGAGACCAGCAGTACCCCGGCGAACCAGAGTACGTAGGGCGTCGTCCACCCCAGGGCTCCACCACTGTTCGGATCGCCCCGGCGATCCGGCCGACGAGCTTCGCGACGACCAGCAGCGCGATGGAGTGGATGCCGATGTTGCCCAGCGCCCGGAGCGGCATCGCGGGGGCGGTCAGCCACCGGAGCCGAGCCAACTCCCGTCCGTAGTAACGAAGCGCGAGGAGCACCGGACTCCTGCGCGGTGACGTGCTCTGCGATTCGGGCGATCCCATCCCAACCCTGCCTTGTCGGACCGTCAGGTCAGAGAAGGGAGTGTCCCGCACACGCACCCGCGGGGTCCAAGCGTTTTCCCGATGGGGTGGACACTGCCGGGGATCAGAGGCTCAGCGCGACGATCCAGTAGTCGTACTCCTCCGCGGTGATCCCGCAGATGTGGTCGCCGGCTCGGGAGCGGGCGATGAACTCGATGCGTCCCTGGTCGTCGACGAGTCGGGACACGTCGGCGGTGTCCGTGAGCCGTACGCGGACCCAGCCGACCCCGGAGCTTCCGGTCACGACGGCCGTGAGGAGGAAGGTCCCGTCCTCGCCGATGACATCGGCGCGACGCGCGTGTTCGAGCCACAGCCTGTGGGCCCCTGCGAGGTCTCCCTTCAAGGGGAAGGACGCGCTGGGCTCCACGCCGAACCCCGCCATGGCTCGCCAGGCCGCGTCGACCGAGGGACCGGGTTCGTTCCCCTGAACGGCTTCCACCTGGAGGCCACTGCTCCGGATGAGCTCGACGAGGTTCTCCTCGCTGGTTCGCATTCAGTTTCCCTCGTAGAAGAAGTGGTGGTCTCCGCCGGGCTTGTCGATGGCTCGGTAGCGTTCCATTGTCCCGTAGCCGTCGACGGTGTTGTCCCAGCCGAAGTTCACTCCTGACCGCGACTGGTCCTCGAGCGTGCTTCCCTTCGGTCCGCCCGCGTGGAAGTGCGGTCCGGCGGGATCGTCGGTGTGCTCGACGACGACCCTGGAGCCGTTCGGTGTTTCGAACTGCCGGAAGTTGCCCCAGTGGGTCGGATCGCTGGAGTAGACGTGTCCGGGCATGTTCTTCAGTGTCTTGTCGCCCATGACGATCCATTCGGCATCGGGGGTGGTTCCGAAGGGAACTCCCGCGGCGTCGAACGCTCCGCGTTCGGCGTCCGCCCGCAGCTTGAACGGGTTGCTCTTCTCCCCCTTGGGCGGGCACGGGGAGAGGCCGAGCGGGTCCGCCCAGGTGTGGGGGTTGGTGTCCGGCCGCTCGGGAGGGCCGCTGATGAATTCCTCGAGACCCAGCGGCGGCAGGCGGGGCCGTGGGCATCAGGGAGCGGACCGTGCCGTCGCGGAGCAGCAGTGGCGGCGGGTGGCCCCGGTTGATCACCTCGACGTCGTGGCTGTGCGGGATCTGGGCCACGACCGCGGTGACGAATCCCTCCAGGCGGTCGACGTCGCCACCCACCCCGCCCCGGCCCGCCATGACGGTGTCCCTCCGCAGGGCCTCGCCGCAGTGGTTCATGACCTCCACCAGGTCGTCCTCGTAGTGCACGGCCTCCCGGAACGCGCCCAGCACGACGGCGGCGGCCCGTACGGCGGGCAGTCCCTTGCCCCGGACGTCCCCGACGATCATCCGCACCCCGTACCGGGTCTGGACGGCGTCGTACAGATCGCCGCCGATCTGCGCGCCCGACTCGGCCGCCAGGTACATGCTGGCCGCTCGCAGGGGGCCCAGCCGGGCCGGTACGGGCCGCAGCAGGACGTCCTGGGCGGCCGTGGCGATCCGGCGGACCTGGTTGAGCTCGTTCTCCCGGCGCGTGCGCGCGGCGCGGCTCGTCGTGAAGCTCGCCACCGTGACCAGGGACAGGGCGAGGAAGTTCGCGTAGACCTGCTGGCCGCCCCAGGCATGGTTGTAGGTGGCGGTGGTCGCGCTGACGCCGACGGCCACCCCGGCCGCCGCGAGGGTGCCCTTGGGGCCCATCGTCACGGCCGCCAGAGCAGGTGTCGCCACCAGCAGGGGGCCTGTGTACACCACGTGCGCGGGCGTGAGCTCGATGACGAGCACCAGCAGGGCTATCGCGAAGGGCACCCACTCCGCGAGGGCGAAAAAGACCTGGTGGCGGCCGCCGGCCCCCGGGGGCGAGCGCAAGGGCGCTCTCATGAGTACAGCCTGCCCCGCCCGGCGGCATGGCCGCCACTCAGGTTCACCGGTCCCCGCGGACGTCCAACCACTACCGGGAACGGGTAGGGATGCGCGCACGACGGGCCGCCCCCGCCGCCCCGCCCACCGAGTCTGGAGCGCCGCCGACCCCATGAGCACCCACCCCGCGGAGGCTCCCCGCGTCTCCCGCCAGGAATTCGACGCCCTCTTCGCCTCGGTCCGTACGTGGGGCCGCTGGACCCCGGCCGACCGGGGTGCCTGGAACCGGGTCACCCCGGACCATGTACGTCGGGCAGCCACCCTCGTCCGGGACGGTACGGCGGTATCCATGGGGCTGCCCTGGAACACCCGCCCCGGCCCCGACAACGCCAAGCCCGCCCTGCACTACATGTCCGACCTCGGCGACGTGGAGCCCCCGGAACCGGCCACCCACAAGGACTTCCTCGCCGTCGATTACCACGGCAAGGCCGTCAGTCACCTCGACGCGCTGTCACACATCGCCTACCGGGGGCTGCTGTACGAGGGCCACCCGGCGCGCGAGGTCATCGGCTCCGGCGGTGCCCGCTTCGGCTCCGTGGCGGCGCTGGGCCCGCTCGTGGCCAAGGGCGTGCTCCTCGACCTGCCCGTCGTCCTCGGGACCGCCTGGCTGGAGCCCGGACACGCGGTCCGCGCCCGCGACGTCATCGCCGCCGAGCGGGCGCTCGGCGTCGGGATCGACGACGGATGTGCGGTGCTGCTGCGCTCCGGCCGGTTCCGGCGCCGTCGCGAACTGGGCCCGTGGGACGTGGACGCGGCGAGTGCGGGCTTCCACGTGGACGCGATGCCACTGCTGGCCGAGCGTGCGATCAGCCTGCTCGGCGCGGACGGAGACAGCGACGTACGCCCCTCCCCGGTCGAGGGCCTCCACTCCCCGGTGCACGCCCTCGCCATCGCGGCCATGGGGGTGCCCCTGCTGGACAACCTGGACCTGGAGGCGCTGTCCACCGCGTGCGCGGAGGCGGGACGCTACGAGTTCATGATCGTCGTGACACCCCTCGACGTCCCCGGCGGGACGGGATCACCGGTCAATCCTGTCGCCCTCCTGTAGAGCTTCAATTAGCCAGGAATATACTCAAAACGCACTGATGCAACTTTCATCGCACGGGCCGCACGGACCAGCACGGACCAGCGCCGGCAAGGGGAAGTGATGCAGATGGGGGTCACGGGAGAGCAGATCGGCCCCGCACGCTCCCGTGAGCGGTTCCTGGTGGGCGAGTCGGTCGGAACCGGGGTACGAAGTCCGATCCTGAACTCGTGGCTCCGCTGCCGGCTCCTGGCACTCTCACCGGACCAGACCGAGCTGCCCTACCGGGACGACTTCGATCCGGACAGCCGACTCGTACGGGCCGCCGGACCCGTCCTCGACCAGCTCCAGTCCCGGTTCTCCGGCAGTCGGATGAACATCTCCGTCGCCGACGCGAACGGCACGGTACTGCAACGCCGCTTCGGCGAGCCATCCCTGGCCCGGAGCCTGCCCCCCATCCAGAGCATGCCCGGCTTCGTCTTCGCCGAGCGGTTCGCCGGGACCAACGGCATCGGCCTCGCGCTCGCCGAACGGGGCCCCATCCAGGTCTACGGCGCGGAACACTTCGCCGAACGCGCCCAGTCGAACGCCTGCTGCGCCATCCCCATCCGCGACCAGATCAGCGGGCGCATCGCGGGCGTGCTCTGCTTCGGGTACCCGCACGCCTACGAGCGCCCCGCCCTCGCCCTCCTGCTCCGCCGGGCCGCCGCGACGATCGAGCAGCGGCTGACGGAACAGAGTTCGGAGCGCGAGCGCGGGCTGCTGCGGGCGTACCTCGATGCCGAACGGCGCGCCCTGCCGGGCAGGGGCGCCCAGGACGGGCACTTCGCCGGGGCGGCCGTCCTTGCCGAGTCGGCCGGGCTGAACGAACGGGACGAACCGGTCGGTCCCGAGCTGGACCCGCACGATCAGGCGATCCTCAAGGACAGGGCTACCGAGCTGATCTCCTCGTCCCGGCAGGCTGCCGTCGACGTGGCACTCCCGCACGGCCGGGAGGCCACCTTGCTGAGCCGCCCGGTCACGAGCCGCTCCGGGGTGGAGGGAATGGTCGTCGAGGCCGTGCTCAGGAGCAGCACTTCGCCGGTCCACCACCTCTCCGTCTCGCCCCGCACCGCACCTTCCGGCGCCGAACCCTCCCGCGCCGGACCGGCTCCCGCCGGACCGCCACCCCTCACCGCCGAGCCTCGCCCCGCCACGGTCCGCGGACTGGTGCTGGTGGGTGAGCCCGAAGTCGGGAGGTACGCCATCGAGGCGCGGCGCCGCCTGGAACTGCTGGCCGAGGCCAGTACCCGCATCGGCACCACCCTGGACGTGAGCCGCACCGCCCGGGAGCTCGCCGAGATGGCGGTCCCGGCCCTGGCCGACTACGTCACCGTCGACCTGCCCGAGGCGGTGCTGCGCGGGGACGACCCCACCGGTCCCGGGACCGGTCTGTACCGAACGGTGGTCCACGGCATCCGCGACGACTGCCCCTTTTACCCGGCCGGACGGCAGGTGGAGCTCCTCCCCGGGAATCCCATCATGCGCTGCCTGACCGAAGGGCACGCCTTCCTGGAGCCCGAGCTGAAGTCCGCGGCCGGCTGGATCGCCCAGGACCCCGAGCGCGCCGGGCAGATCATGGCGCGCGGCGTGCACTCCCTCATCGCCGTCCCGCTCCTCGCCCGCGGAGTCCTGCTGGGCATCGCGAGCTTCTACCGCTCGCAGGACCCCGCCCCCTTCGGGGACGACGACAGCCGGCTGGCCCAGGAACTCGCGGCCCGCGCCGCCCTGTGCATCGACAACGCCCGCCGCTACACCCGGGAACACGCCCTGGCGCTGGCGCTCCAGCGCAGCCTTCTCCCGCGCGGCATGCCCGAGCAGAGTGCCGTCGAGGTCGCCCACCGCTACCTGCCCGCCGAATCCGGAGTGGGCGGTGACTGGTTCGACGTCATCCCGCTGTCCGGCGCCCGCGTCGCCCTCCTCGTGGGCGACGTCGTCGGCCACGGGCTGCACGCCGCCGCCACGATGGGGCGGCTGCGGACCGCAGCACGCAACTTCGCCGAACTGGAACTCGCCCCCGACGAGCTCCTCACCCACCTGGACAACCTCCTGGTGCGCCTGGACCGGGAGGAGGGCGACGACCACACCACGGGCAGCACCGGCATCGTCGGCGCCACCTGTCTGTACGTCGTCTACGACCCCACCTCGCGAGAGTGCACCATGGCCCGGGCCGGCCACTTTCCGCCGGCCCTGGTCCTTCCCGACGGCAGCGTGAGTTTCCCCGACCTGCCCGCCGGGCCCCCGCTGGGCCTGGGCGGTCTACCCTTCGAGACGGCCGAGATCGAGCTGCCCCAGGGCAGCACGCTCGTGCTCTACACCGACGGGCTCGTCGAGGACCGCCACCGCGATATCGACGTAGCCCTCGACCAGCTGCAGCAGTCCCTGACCCACGCGGACCGGAGTCCCGAGGACACCTGTCAGGCGGTCATGGACGCCATGGCGCCCGAGCATCCCTCGGACGACATCGCGCTGCTCGTCGCCCGCACCCACACCCTGCCCGCCGACCGGATCGCGGCCTGGAACCTGCCGGCCGATCCCGCGCGGGTCTCCGACATCCGTGCCGCCGCCACCCGCCAGCTGGCCCACTGGGGGCTGGACGAACTCGCGTTCGCCACCGAGCTGCTGCTGAGCGAGCTGGTCACCAACGCCATCCGCTACGGTTCCGAGCCCATCCAGGTGCGCCTGATCCACGACCGCGCCCTGATCTGCGAGGTCTCCGACGGCGGCAGCACCGCCCCGCACATGCGCCGGGCCGCCAACACGGACGAGGGCGGGCGCGGCCTGTTCCTCGTCGCACAACTGGCCCGGTCGTGGGGCACCCGCTACACCCCACACGGCAAGGTCATTTGGGCCGAATGCGCGCTGGATACAGCGTAATTACCGTCATGTGCGCAATTGCACCCTGATGCCCATTAACATCCTCTCTGTCCCACCCTCCCGAGAGGGGGATCCGAGGTCGGCCCCGGAGACATCCGTGCATGACGCTCATGACACTTCCGACACCTCGGCGAGCCGCCCGCCCGCGCACTCCGGCAGGGAACCCCTCGTGCGGATGCGCGGTCTCGGCAAGCGGTTCGGCGGCACCGTCGCGCTGGACAGGGTCAGCCTCGACCTCCACGGCGGCAGCGTCCTCGCCCTCCTCGGCCCCAACGGCGCCGGGAAGTCCACGCTCATCAAGGTGCTCGCCGGGGTCCACCAGGCCGACGAGGGCGAGGTGACGGTGGCCGGGCACCCGCTCGGGTCCGAAGCCGCCTCCGGAAAGATGTCCTTCATCCACCAGGACCTCGGCCTGGTCGAGTGGATGACGGTCGCCGAGAACATCGCCCTGGGAACGGGCTACCCGCGCCGCCACGGCCTGATCTCCTGGCGACGGACCCGGGAGCAGTGCGCCGAGGCCCTGCGGATCGTCGCCGGACACCTGGACGCCGACGCCCGGATCGCGGACCTCGCGCCCGCCGAGCGTTCCCTGGTCGCCATCGCCCGGGCCCTCGCACGCCGGACGGAGCTCTTCGTCCTCGACGAGCCGACCGCCACGCTCCCCGCCGCCGACTGCGCCCGACTCTTCGACGTCCTGCACACACTGCGCGACCGGGGGCACGCCGTCCTCTACGTCAGCCACCGGCTCGACGAGGTGTACCGGGTCGCCGACGCCTTCGCCATTCTGCGCGACGGCCGCCTCGTCAGCCGAGGACCGCTCGCCGGGTACGGTCCCGCCCGCCTGGTCCACGACATCGCGGGCGGCGCACCGGCCCGGCGAAGGCCGGCCGCCGCCGTGCCCACCGGCCGTCCTCCACTGCTGAGCCTCGACTCCGTGACCACTCGGCGGACCCGGCCCGTCAGCCTGGATCTGGCGCCCGGGGAGATCCTCGGCATGGTCGGGCTGACCGGCGCCGGCCACATGCACCTGGGCCGGGCTCTCGCCGGCGCGCTGCCCCTGCTCGGCGGGCGGGCACTGCTCGACGGGCGGCCGTACCACCCGCGCACCGTGGCCGCCGCCCTCGGCCGGGGAGTGGGCTTCGTGGGCGCCGACCGCCAGGAGGAGGGCTGCGCCCCCGATCTGACGGTCCGGGAGAACTTCCTGGCCAACCCCCGGGCGGCCGGTGTGCCGGTGTGGCGCTGGCTCGGCCCCCGGCGTGAGCGGCGCGAGGCCGCAGCCCTGATCGAACGGTTCTCGGTGCGCCCTGCGGACAGCGAGGTGCCCATCGCCACCCTGTCCGGTGGCCATCAGCAGAAAGTGGTGCTCGGCCGGTCGCTGCGCGGGCGGCTGCGGCTGCTGATCCTGGAAGAGCCGACCGCGAGCGTGGACGTCGGTGCCAAGGCGGCGATCCACCGGTTGCTCGACGAAGCGGCCGCCGAGGGCCTGGCTGTCCTGCTGGTGTCCACCGACTTCGAGGAGGTCGCGGACCTCTGCCACCGTGCTCTGGTCTTCGTACGCGGATCGGTGGTGGCAGAGCAGGCGGGTGCCGCCCTGACGCCCGCCGAACTCACCCGTGCCGCCTCGGCCATGCCCGCGATCACCGGAAGCACGACGGTCCTGTGACCCCCCAGTCCCCGCGCGGGCACCTCATCGGAACCTACGGCCTGCCGGCCCTGACCGCCCTGCTCTTCCTGGTCTTCTCCATCGTCCTGCCGGACACCTTCCCCACCCGGGAGAACGTGTCCTCGATCCTCTCCAACCAGTCGATCCCCGCCCTCCTCGCCCTCGGGGCGACGATCCCCATCGTCACCGGCAAGTTCGACCTGTCCATCGGGTACGGGCTGGGCCTGGCGCACGTGCTGGTGATGCACCTCGTCGTCGAAGAGGGGACGCCCTGGCCGGTCGCCTGTCTCGCCGTCGTCCTCGGCGGGGCGCTGGTCGGCGCCCTGAACGGTGCCGTCGTCGAATTCGCCCGGATCGACTCCCTCATCGCCACGCTCGGCACCGGCAGCATCATGTACGCCCTCACCGGATGGCTCACCGACGGCAGCAGGATCGTGCCCGGTCCGCAAGGCCTGCCGGCCTCCTTCACCGGCCTCTACGACGCCCGGTTCCTCGGTCTGCCGGTGCCCGCCTTCTACGTCCTGGCCGCTGTCGTCGTCCTCTGGGTGGTGCTGGAACGGCTGCCGTTCGGCCGGTACCTGTACGTCATCGGCTCCAACCCCCGCGCCGCCTCCATCATCGGCATCCCCACCCACAGGTACTCCGTCTACGCCTTCGCCGGATCGGGCCTGGTCGTGGGCGTCTCAGGGGTCCTGCTCGCCGCACAGCAGCAGATCGGCAACCCGAGCGTCGGCCTGGACTACCTGCTGCCCGCCTTCGTCGGCGCGCTGCTCGGCTCCACCACGATCAGGCCCGGCCGCGCCAACGCGCTCGGAACCCTCGTGGCCGTCAGTGTGCTCGCCGTCGGGCTCGCCGGGATCGGCCAGCTCGGCGCCCAGTTCTGGGCCACGCCGCTGTTCAACGGGGGCACGCTGCTGATGGCGGTCGGCCTGGCCGGCTACGCGGCCAGGCGGCGGCTGCGCGCACGGGCCGCGACGGACCTTCCCCCGCCCGAGGAACCTCCCGGGCCATCGGGGGCGCAGGCAGCCGAATCCCGATGAGCCAGGTCCCGATAAGCCCAGTCCCCGGTCAGGAGCATCAGCATCGTGTACGCGAATCGCACCGGAGTCCTCGCGGCGGCGGTCCTCTGGGCGGCCGCCGCCACCCTCGTCGCGGGCTGCGGAGGCGACTCGTCGCGGACCTCTGCCGCGTCCTCGCCCAAGGCCGCCGGCTGCCCGGCCGCACTCGTACGGGCCAAGGAGGCCGTCGGGCGGGCCGAGCGCACGGGCCTCTCCTGGGACGGCCCCACGACCGGCCCCCGGGCGGTTCCCGACAAGACCATCGTCTATGTCGCCCAGACCATGACCAACCCCGGTGTCGCCGGAGTCGCCAAGGGCGTCCGGGAAGCCGCGGCGGCCATCGGCTGGCAGGTCCGGGTGATCGACGGGGACGGTACCCCCGCGGGCATCCAGGCCGCGTTCAGCCAGGCGGTCACCCTCAAGCCCTCGGGCATCGTCATCGGCGGCTTCGATCCCCTGCTCACCGCGCAGCAGACCGCGCGGGCGGCGGCCGCGGGCATTGCGCTGATCGGCTGGCACGCGGTCGACTCCCCCGGACCGAGTACGAATCCCCGGCTGTTCACCAACATCACCACGCAGGTGGAGGAGGTCGCGAGGGTGAGCGCGGACTGGGTCATCGCCCGGTCCGGGGGCGACGCCGGGGTCGTCCTCTTCACCGATGACTCCATTCCGTTCGCCCGCAACAAGTCCGATCTGATCAAACGGCAGCTCGCCACCTGCCCCGGGGTGACGCTGCTGGCAACCGAGAACGTCCCGATCCCGGACGCGAGTCAGCGCACCCCACGGGAGGTCTCCTCCCTGATGTCCCGCTTCCGGGGCCGGTGGACCCACTCCGTCGCGATCAACGACCTCTACTTCGCCGATGCCGCCCCGGCGCTGCAGGCCGCCGGACGCCCCGGCGAGGGACCGCCCTTCAACATCGGCGCGGGCGACGGCGATCCTTCCGCCTTCCAGCGCATCAACAGCCGGCGCTTCCAGGCCGCCACCGTCCCCGAACCGCTGGCCCAGCAGGGGTGGCAGATCGTCGACGAGCTCAACCGCGCCTTCGCCGGCGGGCCCGCCAGTGGCTACGTCGCACCCGCTCACGTGGTGACGGCCGAGAACAGCGGCGGGGCCACGTCCTGGGACCCGCGCGGCTACCAGGAGGCGTACCGGAGTATCTGGCAGGGGTAGTGACCCGGGCCCCGCAGGCCACGGACATCTGCCTCAGGTCACTCCGCCGATGCAGGCGACCAGGAGTGCGACGTCGTCGTCGGCCGCCGCCGGAACGAGGTGGGTGATCAGCGAGTCGCACAGGTGGTCCAGCTGCCGCTGCGGATCCGCGAGCAGTCGCGTCAGCTCGGCGAGCCGCTCGTCGAGGTCGCTGCCCCGGGCTTCGATCAGTCCGTCGGTGTAGAGCACCAGGAGGCTGCCGGGAGGCACGTCGATCTCGGTGGGAGTGAAGGCGACGCCCCCGACCCCCAGGGGGACGCCGGGCGGGGTGTCAAGGAGCCGGACCGTGCCGTCGGGGAGTACGAGCGCGGGCGGTGGGTGTCCGGCCCGGGTGACGGTGCAGTGTCCGGTGGCCGGGTCGCAGACGACGTACAGGAAGGTGGCCAGCATCGGCTCGGCCAGATCGCCGAGGACGGCTTCCAGCTGGTGCAGCAGCCTTACGGGCGAGAGGTCCAGGCGCGCGAGGGCCCGTACGGAGGCGGACAGCCGGCCCATGACCGCGGCGGCCGCGATGCCGTGCCCCATGACGTCGCCGATGAGCAGGGCCGCCTTGCCGCCGGACACGGGCAGGACGTCGTACCAGTCCCCGCCGATCTCGTTGACATCGCTCGCGGGGAGGTAGCGGTGGCTGACCGCGATGCCGGGCGGCGGGGTGATGTGCTGCGGGAGCATGCTGCGCTGGAGGACGACCGCGGTGTCGTGCTCGTGGTGGTAGAGCCGGGCGTTGTCGATGCTGAGCGCGGCGCGGGCGGCGAGTTCACCGGCGAGGGTGACGTCTTCGGATCCGAAGGGTCCCACCGGGCGGGTGCGGTAGAAGGTGGCGACGCCGAGCACCGTGTCCCGGGCCACCAGGGGCACCATGACCAAGGAGTGCACACCCACCGCGACCAGTTGTGCGGGCTCGGCCGAGTACCGGGCGGCGGGGGCGACGGCCTGTTCGTCGAGACGGGTGGTCAGGAAGGGGTGCCGGGCCGCGAGGGCCTGCGTGTAGGGGGCGGCGACGGGGAAGACGAGGGTCCTGCCGAGGGGGGCGAGGACGTCGGTCACCTTGGATCCGGACAGCGGGGCCTTGCCGAGGCGCCGCAGGGCGACCCCGCCGGTCAGCCCCATGCCGGGCTCGTCCCCGCGCGCCAGCGCGTCCAGGACGTCCACGGTGACGGCGTCGGCGAGGCGCGGTACGGCGAGATCGGCGAGTTCCTGCGCGGTGCGCTCCAGGTCGAGGCTGGAGCCGACGCGGATGCTTGCCTCGCTGAGCATGGCGAGCCGGCGCCGTGCGGCTTCGGCTTCGACGTGGTCGCGCTGCTGCTCGGTGATGTCGACGAGCGAGGCGATGACGCCGATCGACATGCCTGCGGGATCCTCCACCCTGACGTAGGAGCACGACCACACACGGTCGTGGTCCGGTTCCGCCGGCGTCCGTCCGGTACGGCGGCGGTCCAGGACCGGCCGCCCGGTCTCCAGCACCTGCAGCATGGCCTCCTCCATCTCGCGGGCGTTCACCTCCGGGAGGATCTGGGCCAGGCGACGTCCCACGTGTGCCGATTCCGGCAGGCCGTTCATGGCTTCGAGCGCGGCGTTGACCTGCAGGAACCGCAGCTGCGAGTCGAGGATCGCGATGCCGACCGGGGAGCGGGCGAACAAGCCGTCCCACACCGCCGACGACCCCCGGATACGCCGTGCCGCGTGTGCATCGGCGGCGAAGGCCAGCACCGTGGCCGCGCCGTGCCGGCGGTCGGACACCGGTGAGGCCCAGATCTCCACCTCCAAGGGGTGCCCGTCGCGGTGCCAGGCGGTCACCGTGCCCATCACGCCCCGCCCGGCGGCCGCGGCTTCCCACAGGGAGCGGCCCAGACTGCGATCGGATCCCGGATGGAGGAGGTCCGCGATGTTGCGCCCCAGCATCTGCGGCGGGGCGTAGCCGAGCAATTCCTGCGCGACCTGGTTCCAGCGCACGATCGTTCCGTCCGCGCTGGTGGCCACCAGCGCGACCGGCAGTGCGCCCAGCCACCCGCCGGCAGCCTGCGCGGCGCCGCCGATCAGCTCGTCGACCGGGATGCGCTCATTCATCTGGCACCTGTACCCAACGCCGCAGCCTCCTTGCCCTGCGTCCGCGGTCGCCGTCAGGCCCCGAGCCGCTCAGGCGGGCCCTGCGGGAACCGGTCTCCACAGATCCATCGTGTGCCCGGTCGGCACGACACCGCCTCCTGGGGCCGTTCGGGCCATGGCAAGGATCCGGACCAGCCACGGACCAGCCACCGGCCAGCCGCAACGGCCATCACCATTTCGGCTGGTCAGCGGCGGTGCATCCGCGGTACCAGCCGGAGACGAAGAACCTCTCGCTCGGGCGGCCGCGACCGAAGCATCGGGGCGCACGTACCAGCAGCTCGCGGAGGGCCGGTGTCAGTGCGCGCCGAAGGTCCAGAAGACCCCGACCTCGTCGCCGGACACGGCGACGAGGCCCAGTTCTTCGGACAGGTCGAGGCCGTTGATGTACTCGCCGGTGAGGAACGCATTGATCCTCGTCCCTTTGAGGCCGGCCTGGACGAAGTCCCGGGCGGGGTCCGAGGCCGCGTCCCGGGCGTTCGTCCAGAACTGGGCGTCCGGGCCGTAGCGGTCCAGCAGAAGCCGTGCGTCGGCCAGCAGGGCGTCGCGCTCCGGCCGGTTCCGGACCGGCCGGCAGTCGCCCCATTCCTCCGCCATGAGCGCAAGCGCGGTGACGGCTCCCGTCGGCTCCAGTTCGTACAGGCGGTCCCGGACCCCGGCGGCCGGCGGCGGATCGAAGGGGTACGCCGGCACGACGTGGCGGGCATCGCTGGTGCGGTCGGCGTCGATCCTCAGCCAGCCGCGCGGGTCCAGGACCTCGCGGTGCATCAGCGCGAGCACGTCCTCGCCCCAGTCTTCGTGCCGGCGCGGACCGGTGGCGAGGAAGACGTACGGGTCCTGCAGCAGCCGCAGGGCCGCCGCGTTCCAGGGGCTGCGGCGCCGCCGCAGCTCCATGAGGGTGCTGCCGACGCCGCGGGCGAACGCGTCGGCCGGTGAGCGCGGGATGCCGGCCAGCTCTCCGTACCCCCACCGCAGGAGTTCCGCGGCCGCACCGTCCGCAGCGGCAACGGCCCCGCCCAGCCCGCGAGGCGCCTCGGGGACGACGGCCCGGTTTCCCCGCTGGAGTTCGCCGGCCGCCCGCCACAGGTCTTCCATGTGGGCGTCGAGGAGGTCAAGGGCGGCGCGGTCGTCGTCAGCCGTACTCATGGGCCGACCCTAGTGCTCGCCCCTCACGTGTGCCACGAGGGAGGAACGCGCGGATCGGGGACGTAGACGCAGTACGTTCCCGTGCGGATCGTCCGGTCGAGGTGGTCACCGAGGGGCGGCGACACGTCGCGGAGACGGCCGATGGCCTTGCGTACGGCCTGGGTGACGGCGGCCCGGGCCCGTTCGGAGGCTGCGCCGGCGTGCCGGTCGCGGCCGCCGAGTCCGACGGCCCGGGTGAGTTCGCTGATCAGGAATCCACGTTCGAGTTCGGTCTGTTCCTGCCGGGCGATGTCGTTGTCGGCGCGGGCCTCCTCCATGTCTTCCTCGATCTCCGCGAGCCGTCGGCGGTACATCTGCTTGGCGCGGGCGTCCAGGAGGGGACCGGCGTCGCCCACGCGGCCGAGCCCGGCTGCGGCGGCCGGGTCGCTGGTGTCGGCGGCGGCGAGGTCGAGGACGTGGAACTCCCGGCCCGGCGCGGCGAGCAAGCGGGCCAGGTGGTGCATGCCTTTGCTGTCGCGCGCCGTCATGCGCAGACCGTCGAAGACGACCCTCCAGTAGTCGCCCTCCCGGACGAAGGAGTCCGATGGCTCTCCCGGGTCGGTCTGCAGCTCCTCGGCCTCGGGAGCGCGGGTGATCCGATCGAGCTCGGTGCGGGCCGCCTCCCGCTCCAGGGTCTCGGCCCGGAGGTTGCCCAGGGCCCGCTGGGCGTCCGCGAGCCGCAGGCGGCACTCGGCCGTCTCGTAGGGGGCGCCGACCTCGTTCCAGGCCCGGACGGCATCGGTGAAGAGGACGGACGCGTTCGCCGCATCGCCCTCGGCGAGCAGGACTTCACCCCGAGCCCGCAGTGCCGATGCGGCGAGCGCGTTGCTCTCGAAGGCGACGGCCACCTCCTCGAGCTCGCGGGCCGCGACCCGTGCCGTCTCCAGGTCGGCGCCGGCAATGGCGATCCTGACCTGCGCGTCCAGCAACGGTGCCCGCCGCAGCTCGGAGGTGGGGGGCAGCTCCTTCGACGGCACCGGCAGCGGCCGCGCCAGTGCCTCCCGGATCGCGGCGGCCGCCGTGTCGACGTCGCCTTCGGCGAGCCGGACCAGCGAGAGCGTGGGTTCCGGATCCCACCCGAGGCGATGGGCGGCGAGGAGCGCCTCTTGCGCGCCGGCCCGGTTGCCGCGCCGCAGCCGGATCCGGCCCAGCTCCGTCAGCGGCCAGCCCAGCTCGCGCCGCGCATAGGGGCGCAGCTCCTCGCACGCGAGCAGCACCTGCTGCTCGGCGCTCGCGCACTGGCCCCGCAGCCGCAGGATCTCGGCCCGGTGCACCCGGCACCGGCCGTGCAGGCTGCCGATGGCGTTCGTGCGCGCCCACCGCTCCATCGCCTCGGTCCACTGTTCGGCCAGGTCGTACTGGGCCAGGCCCTGCAGTGCGCACACCAGCTCGCAGTAGACGACTCCGGTCGACAGCGCATCGAGGTCGCCGGCCATCGCCGCCGTGCCGGCGTCGTCGAGGAGTTCCAGGCCCCGTTCCACGTCGCCGTCGAGGATCACCAGTCTCGCCCGGGCCACGCGCCCGATCGCCGCTGCCGCCGGATCGGTGTGCGAACCCGTCTCGATCGCCCGATCGGCCCAGTCTCGCGCAGCTTCCAGGTCTCCGCTGAGGAGGCGCTCGAAGGTGCGCACCGCCGCGAACCACGCGTGCGCGGCGGTCAGCGGGGGCAGGGGGTCGAGCAGGAGGTCCGCGCGGCGCAGCCACCCTCGTACGGGTGCCATGAGCGCGGTGTCGAACAGCAGGTGCATGGCGACCCGCACAGCGGCTCCGGCCGCGGCGTTGTCCTCGCCGAGCCGGGACAGTTCGCCGTGGAGCTGTCCCCAGGTCTCGATCGTGACGTCAAGGTGTCCGGCGGCGTACGCGACGTCGGCGAATTCGGCGAGCCCCTTCAGGTCGAGATCGCCGGCTTCCCTGGCCGCCAGGAACCCGGCGTAGGCGTCCGACCACGCTCCGCGGGCCGCGGCGTTCCGCGCCCGCTCCAGGCCGGTTCCGTCCCCAGTGGCGTCAGTCACGGGCATTGCCTCGGTCCCGGTTTCGATCGGTTACGGCGGTAAGCGTCCTGCTTACGCCTCCATGGTGAGCCACAACCACATAGGAGGACATCATGGACACCGCCACCGTCAACGGCATCCGGCTGGAACACGAGATCCGCGGAACCGGGGAGCCGGTCCTGCTCATCAGCCCGGTCCTCGCCGACGGGTTCGCCCCGCTCCTCGCCGAACCGGCACTCACCGAGCGCTACCGGCTGGTCCGCTACCACAAGCGCGGCTGGGGCGGCAGCACCCGCACCCCGGGGCCGGTCGCCGTCGCCGACCACGCCGCCGATGCCATCGCGCTGCTCGACCACCTCGGCATCGACCGCGCCCACGTCGCCGGACACTCGAGCGGCGCGGCGGTCGCCGCCCAGTTGGCCCAGGACTACCCCGACCGCATCGCGACGGTCGCCCTGCTGGAGCTCTCCCTGCTGTCCGTGCCCTCGGGCGAGGCGTTCTTCGCTCAGGCGGCGCCCGCGTTCGCGGCGTACGCCGACGGGGATGCCGAACGCGCCGTCGAGCTGTTCCTGTCCCTCGTCAGCGGCATGGACGGGGAACGCTGCCGGGCCCTGCTCGAGGACCGCATGCCGGGCGGCGTCGAGCAGGCGGTCAAGGATGCCGACACGTTCTTCGGGATCGAGCTCCCCGCCCTGGCCGAGTGGCGGTTCGGCCCGCAAGACGCCGTGGCGATCCGCCAACCGGTGCTGTCCCTGCTGGGAAGCGACACTCTGCGGCTGTGGGTGGAGGTCGCCGAGTTCCTCCGCGAGAACGTGCCCGACGTCGAGGAGTGCGTCATCGGCGGCGTCGGCCATCTGCTCCACATCGAACGGTCCCGGCCGGTCGCCGAGGCCCTGGCCCGGTTCCTGGAGCAGCACCCGATCGCATCCTGACCACGGGCACCACGACCCGGCCCCGCTCACGACCGTCAGGAGCGGGGCCGGGCGCGTGTCACGCGAGGGTGCAGGCGCTCCCGTTGAGGCTGAAGGCGGAGGGCTTGGTGAAGGTGCCGCTGTAGGTGCCCTGGAATCCGAAGGCGGCCTGGCCGCCGGCCGGGATCTCTGCGTTGTGGGCCAGGTTTCCGGCCGTGACGGCTCCTGAGGACGGGGCGACGTTCGCGTTCCAGGCGTTGGTGATCTGCTGTCCGGAGGGCAGGGTGAAGGCGAGCTTCCAGTTGCTCACCTTGGTGGAGCCGGTGTTGGTGAGGGTGACGTCGGTGGTGAAGCCGCCCTGCCAGACGTTCGGCGCGTAGGTCACCTTGCAGGCCGTGGGGCCTCCGGGGGTCCCCGGGTCACCGGTGGAGCCCGTGTTGACCGTGGAGGAGAACGAGGTCACGGCGAGGCCGGTGCCGTTCTGCCAGGGCTCGAAGCCCGCCTGGACGCTCGTCAGGTACCAGCTGCTCTGCGCCAGCCCCCGGGAGACGGCCTGCTGGACGAAGTCCATGACGTCGAAGGTCCAGCTACTGATCGCCGACGGGGCGACGAACGACAGCACGTCGTTCGAGCCGTTGTTGCCCGACCACACCTCCCACTGGCGCCCGGCGACGGTGGCGGTGCCGACCGGGGAGCCCACGGGCTGGACCGGTCCGACCTTGTTCAACCACACCATGATCTCGGTCCGGCTCACGCCGTCGGTGCGGGGCGTGGGGTCGAGCCAGATGTCGTACGCGGCGTCGAACGTGGCGTCGTTGACATAGCCGTACGAGATGCTGGTGGGCGCGGTGGACACCGTACGGAGCTGGGCGGGGAGGTTCGTGCCGGGCGAGCAATTGGTGTAGTGGCAGCCGTTGTACACGGACGGGTAGGACTTCGGGGCGCCGTTCGTGGGGACCGACCCGTCGGCCCGGGTGATCCTGAACCCCGAGTCGGTGACGGCGATGCACTGGCTTTCGCCGGTGCCCCACCGGTTGTTCTGGACGACGTAGCGGCCCTGGATCGTCGCCGATCCGAACGTTTCGCAGATCGTGGTGTCGGCTTGCGACGCCGACGCGGCGGTGAGCAGGGCGGCCATCGAGACGAGGGCGGTGAGCAGTGCGCCCAGCAGGCCCAGCGAGCTGCGGGCGGCATGGCTCGGCGAAGATCGCATACGAATTCCTCTTCGGGGTGGGGGATTCCGGCTGCTCGGGGAGACGGGGTGGAAGAACGGTTTCGCACAAGCTCCGCACAGTGGGAGCGCTCCCAATGTGCAGACGGCGCACGGCGGCGTCAAGACGCGTGAAGAGTCGAATGCATTCCGCGGCGAATTCACCCAACCCCTCTTTTACTTGGCGCCAGTTGACGCTACGGTCTGGGCCGACCAGTGGGAGCTCTTCCACAGTTGGCGCGTCGTCGGAGCACGACCTTGCCGCACGGGCTGCTGATGTCCGAACTCGGCCTGGGCGCCTACTGGTTCTCCGTCTCCTGGTCCCGGGTCCAGCCGACCGGCCGGGGCCCCGTAGTCCAGAAGGGCCTCGACTTCTACCGCAAGCTGGTGGACGAGCTGCTCGCGGCCGGCGTCGAACCAGCCCTCACCCTCTACCACTGGGACCTCCCCCAGCACTTGGAGGACGCGGGGGCTGGCCCGAGCGCGCGACCGCCGAGCGGTTCGCCGAGTACGCGGGCCTCGTGGCGGACGCCCTCGGCGACCGGGTCAAGCGCCGGATCACGCTCAACGAGCCCTGGTGCAGCGCGTTCCTCGGCTACGGCTCCGGCGTCCACGCCCCGGGCCGGACCGATCCGGTCGCAGCCCTGCGCGCGGCTCACCACCTCAACCTCGGCCACGGCCTCGCCGTCCAGGCCCTGCGGGCCGCGCTGCCCGGGGAAGCGCAGATCGCGGTCTCCCTCAACCTCCACGAGCTCCGCCCGCTGACCCCGTCGGCCGAGGAGCGGGACGCGGCGCGGCGCATCGACGCCGTCGGCAACCGGATCCGGCTCGGCCCGATGCTGGAGGGCGCGTACCCCCAGGACCTGCTCGTCGACACCGCGCACCTGACCGACTGGTCCTTCGTCCGGGACGGCGACACCGCCACGGCGCACCAGCCCCTGGACCTGCTCGCCGTCAACTACTACACCCCCACGGTCGTCTCGCACGTGGCGCCGGGGGCCCGGAAGCCGCAGGACGACGGCTACGGCAACAGCGAGCACTCGCCCTGGCCCGGCGCGGACGAGGTCGCCTTCCACCGGGCTCCGGGTGAACGTACGGCGATGGGCCGGCCGGTGGATCCGAGCGCCCTGTACGACCTGCTGACGCGGACCGCGGCCCGGTACCCCGGTCTGCCGCTCGTCATCAGCGAGAACGGCGCCGCGTACGAGGACGAGGTCGGTCCGGACGGCACGGTCCACGACCCGCAGCGGGCCGCTTACATCCACTCCCACCTCGACGCCGTGCACCGGGCGATCGCCGACGGGGTGGACGTACGCGGCTACTTCCTCTGGTCCCTGCTCGACAACTTCGAGTGGTCCTACGGTTACGCCAAACGGTTCGGCGCCATCCACGTCGACTACGACCCCCTGAAGCGCACGCCCAAATCGAGCGCTCACTGGTACTCCCGCGTGGCCCGGACGGGAGAGCTGCACGCTCCCGGCGACGCGTAGCCCGCGGCGCCGCACCGGTCGGCGTTCTCGGTAGCGTGGGCACCTACCGCATGGGCTGTCCATGTGTCCGGCCGGTCCCCGCGGGGGCTTGCCGTTGGAGAGTGACGGGGCTGCGATGAGTGAACTGACGAAGCCCGAGGTCCAGGTTCCGGAGGGTGAGGCTCCTGCCGAGCTGACCATCCGGGACCTGGTCGTCGGGGACGGGGCCGAGGTCAAGCCGGGCATGGTGGTCAGGGTCCACTACGTCGGGGTGACCTTCGAGACCGGGAAGGAGTTCGATGCCTCCTGGGACCGGGGCGAGCCGTACAAGTTCGCCCTGGGCGGCGGCAAGGTCATCAAGGGCTGGGACCGGGGGGTGAGGGGGATGAAGGTCGGCGGTCGGCGCGAGATCATCGTTCCCCCGCACCTGGGCTACGGCAAGCAGTCGCCCTCGCGGTTGATCCCGGCGGGCTCGACCCTGATCTTCGTGGTGGACCTGCTGGACTCGTATTCCAACACCACCGGGTGGAGCAACTCCTAGGGCCTGCCGGCCCGCCCGGCTCACATCGGGTCAGCTCAGCTGGGACAACACCTCCCAGCTTCCTGAGCCGACCTGGGTGCCGCGGCCGGTGGCGTTGGGGTAGAACTGCAGTCCGCCCGTGCCCGTGGTGGCCCACAGGTCCGGTCGGCCGTCGCCGTCCGCGTCCTGGGCCGCCGTCAGCAGCGGGCGGTTGGCCGCCGTCCAGGAGTCGCCGATGAGCGTGCCCGCGGCCGGGCCACCGAGGCCATCGATGGAAGGGCCGGTGGACTCCAGGAGGCGTAGATCGCCGGTGGACCTGTGCCGGGTCATCAAGTCGGCGAAGCCGTTGCCGGTGCGGTCGCCGGGCGAGGCCAGGTCGAAGTCGGACCAGTTTCCCTCGCCGATCAGGACCGGGTCCCGGTTGTCGTCGAGGTAGCCGGAGGGGCTGCCGAAGTACAGCCACAGGAGCCCGTTCTCCTTGACGAAGAGGTCGGGGTAGCCGGGGACGCCTTCCTCGGGGCCGCCGTCCACATCGCCGACGGCGAGGATCTGGTCCGCGTCCCTGATGTGGTCGTCGGCCTGGTCGGCGAAGCGCAGATCGCGGCGTTCGTCCGTGCAGACCGCGTCGGGGGCCTGCTCTTCGTACCGGCTGCACGCGTACCCGTACCCGTTGTTGGGGAAGACGTGGGCCGTACGGCTGCCCTTGGCTCCGATCGTGGCGACGAGGTCCTCGTAGCCGTTGTCCGTCCAGTCACCGCGGTGGGTGATCAGGGAGCCTGCCAGGGAGAGCCCGGACGCCTCGCGCCACTTGCTGACGGTGCCGTCGCCGATTCCCGCGTACATGCGCAGCCGGCCGGCGGACTCCAGTGCGTACAGGTCGGCGTTGCCGTCGCCGTTCAGGTCACCCGGGACGCCCTTGATATCCGGGGTGTTGGCGTAGAACAGGTACGTCTGCACGTCGGAGGGGTTGCCGCCGGCGGTCAGCGAGCGGGCGTAGATCCGGGCCGGGCCGGCGGCGGGCGGGGTGAGCCGGACGGCCAGTCGGCCGTCGGCTTCGGCGTCCTTGGTGACCCGCTGCTGGGACCACTCGCTCCAGTACTCGTACTTCTTGACTCCTGTGGCCTGGCCCGGGGTGAAGGTGAAGCTGCCCTCGGTCCGGGCGGGAGAGGTGTGCTCGGGCTTGCCGCCCGCACCGTTCGGGAATTCCGGTGAGTTGATGTCGGGCGGCGTGCTCGGGACGTTCTGGTCGACGATGAAGCGACAGACCCCGGACCAGCCGGAGTTGGCCCGGCCGTCTTCGGCGCGCACCATCCAGGAGTGCTGGCGCCCGCTGATGAAGTCCTTCTTGGGGATGGTGATCCTGGCTACGTTCCCCGAACCGACCGAAGGGGATCGTCGGCGGAACCACGGACTCCACAGGCCTGACCCACCTCGGCGCACGCGAGTACGATCCCACGCTCGGACGGTTCATCTCGGTCGACCCGATCATCGATACGACCGACCCGCAGCAAATGCACGGCTACACCTACGGCAACAACAACCCGCTGATCAATTCGGACCCTGACGGCAATTTCTTCGGATCCATCACCAACTGGCTCAAGGAACAGGCTCGAAAGGCCTGGGAGGCCGCGCAGGCCGCCTACCGGGCCTGGCAGGCCTGGGTGGCGAAGATGGAGGCCGAGCGAAAGGCCCGTGAAGCCGCAGCCAAGGCCGGGGCCGAGCGGAAGGCCGCGGAGAAGAAGCGCCAGGAAGCCGAGCGGAAGGCCAAGGAGGACGCCGAGAAGCGGGCCAAGAAGGCAAAGGAGGACGCACGGGCAGTGGGTGGGGCCAGTTCGCCGGGGGTGTCGCCGTCGACTACGGCTTCTCCAAGGTGAAAGCGGTCCGCGGACTGCACATCTTCGGAAGCGGAAACACCAACTTCCTGAACGCCATGTACCAATCGGCCGGCCGCGCCCGTATGGCGGGCCACACCATGGGCACCGGATGGGTCATGAGCGGATATTGAGCCGCCTTCCCGATCGAAGGAGCAACGCATGATCGAGGGATATCACGCTTCTGAGATCCCGGCAGTCGGCTGGGTAATCCTCGCGCTGATCCTCGTATTCTTCGCATGGCGCACGGCAAGGGCACCCAAGGGCGCAAGGTTCCGCTGGATCGGAATCACGGGATACTGCGTCGCCCTTGCCGGCATCGTGACCGGACTGCTCTGGATCGTGCCCGTGGGCGGACTGGCCGCTGTCGTCGGCCTACGGCTCGACACCTATTTCGGGTGGACCGGACGGGACGTCCTGAAGAAGGCGGACCGGAAGAAACGCCCGATGAAACTGCCGAAGTAAATGCACCACTGCCAGGAGACGAGTCGTCGCACATGTCGGAACAGTCATGGAACGAAAGGATCACCAGCAGGGTGATCGGACTGGCGGGGACTGGCTGTTGATGGCAGTTGCCCTCGGCGTCGTCCTCGATGTCGCGGTGGTGCTGGTGCGGGCCCGCATGGAGATCCGTGAGGACGTTCTGGCCATCCGCAACTTCTGGTCCTGGAAGCTGATTCCGCTCGTGGACATCACCGACGTGTCCGGCGTGTACTACGGGATGGACATCGGGGTGCGCGGAAGTGGCGGCAACGCCTTCTCCATCGTGTGCCAGAAGAGCAACATGGCGCGCTGGTTCCGCCGGCGCGTGCGGGCCGACAGGATCGCCGATGCGGTCATGGCCGCGGCGGAGCGGGCCCGGGCGGCGAAGTGCTGACGCTGCCGCGCCTCCCGTAGCCCCTGAAGCCCGGTCCGGCCACCAGCCGGACCGGGCTTCGTCGTCGCCGCAGCCGGACCGGCCCGGCTACTCGGGGAACCTCACGGACTGCTCCCAGACCGTGAGGAACGACAGGCGCAAGCAGCCTGCCAGCGCCGGGTGTTCGATGTACAGGGCGGTGGTGGCGCGGGTCTCGGCCATCGGGTCGGGCATGTCGCACAGGACGAGTGAGGCGTCGGCGACGATCAGCTTCATCGGGAGCTCCGGGGCGAAGCGCGCTTCCTCGCCCGCTTCGCCGAACCGGCGCACGTTCTCCAACACCTCCGCGTCGCCGAGCGCGTCGTGGGTGTAGACGGCGCGGGCCGTACCGCCTGCGCGGCGCAGCCGGTGGACCGCCTCGACTCCCTCGCTGTTGGCCGCGGGCGCCACGAAGGGCGGCTTGCAGAAGCTGAGCAGTTCGTGGGCGGCCTGTTCCTGGATGGTCGCGAACCGTTCGGCGATCGCCTTGGGGTCGCGCAGCACTTCGATGTAGTCGAGCGGGTCGGTGTGGGTCCGTCCGGCGGTCCAGACCGGGGTCAGCGCCGCGGCGAGGGCGGCCGAGGCCTGGTCAAGCCGCTCCAGCGACTCCCTCTGGAGGGTCATCAGCCGGGTGAGGGCCAGCTCGGGCGCCACGGCGGAGAAGGCCGCCACCCGTCCGGGGCGGGGGATGGCCAGGCGCCTGCGCACCAGCGCGTCGAGCACGTCGTACACCCGCTGGCGGGGGACGTCCGCGGCGCGGGCGACCTCCGCCGCGGTGTACGACTCCCGCCTCACCAGGGTGAGGTAGACCCGTGCCTCGTAGCGCGAAAGACCAAGCCCCACAAGGTCGTTGACCGCAGCATCGTCCAACTTCATGGCAGCACACGCTATACCCGGAGTTCACTGACCGAGAGCAATCCTTTGCACTCGGCGGGTATTCCCTTGGGCCTGCTCCTCACTACCTTCGTCGATGGCCACCACTGAACGTGGTGGCAGTCGGCAGCAATGCCGGCAGCGATGCCGGCAGCGATGTCGGCACCAATGAACCCGCGCCACTCGTCGCCCGCGGCGCCCCTCGCTTTGACATGTCATGGCCATGACATGTCATGCCATGAGGGCCCACATCCCGCGCCGCGGTGATCCAACCCCCCATGGAGGGCAGTTCATTGCAATCGAAACCCACCAGCCGCGCCAGAAGCCTGACGCGTCGCGCCGCCACCGCCGCGTTCTCGACCGCGGCGCTGATATCCGGCGGCTTACTCGCGCTCGCCCCGCCCTCGGCGGCCTCCGCGACCTCTGCGGCGCCCACCACCACCGCCGCCACCGCCGTGCACACCCAGCGGCTCTGCTCGGAGCCCGCCAAGGCCGGTTTCATGGCCTGCCACGCCCTGGCCCGCACCGACCTCGAGCAGCAGCTCAGCCTCGCCCCGAACATCCTGCCGTCCGGCTACGGCCCCACCGATCTGCAGGGCGCGTACGCCCTTCCGGCCACGGCGGGCGCCGGGGCGACGGTCGCCATCATCGACGCCTACGACGACCCGAACGCCGAGTCGGACCTGGCGACGTACCGCTCCCAGTACGGGCTCCCGGCCTGCACCACTGCCAACGGCTGCTTCAAGAAGGTCGACCAGAACGGCGGCACCACCTACCCGACCGCCGACTCGGGTTGGGCGGGCGAGATCTCCCTCGACGTGGACATGGTCAGCGCCGTCTGCCCGCAGTGCCACATCCTGCTCGTCGAGGCGAACCAGCCGTCCATGGCCGACCTGGGCACGGCCGTGAACCGTGCGGTGACCATGGGGGCCAAGTACGTCTCCAACAGCTACGGCGGCGGCGAGGACTCCACCGACGCGAGCTCCGACGCCTCGTACTTCAACCACCCCGGCGTCGCGATCACCGTCAGCTCCGGTGACAGCGGCTACGGGGTCGAGTACCCGGCGGCCTCCCAGTACGTCACCTCCGTGGGCGGCACCTCGCTGAGCCGCGCCGGCGGCACCACGCGCGGCTGGTCCGAGTCCGTCTGGGGCACCACCTCCGGCGGCAACGGCGCCGGTTCGGGCTGCTCGGGCTTCACCACCAAGCCGTCCTGGCAGACCGACAGCGGCTGCGCCAAGCGCACCGTCGCAGACGTCTCGGCGGTCGCCGACCCGGCCACCGGCCTCGCCGTCTACGACAGCTACCAGGCCAGCGGCTGGAACGTCTACGGCGGCACCAGCGCCTCCGCGCCGATCATCGCCTCCGTCTACGCCCTCGCCGGAACCCCGGCCGCGGGCGGCTACCCGTCCTCGTACCCGTACGCCCACACCTCCTCGCTCAACGACGTGACCAGCGGCGCCAACGGCTCCTGCGGCAGCAGCTACCTCTGCACCGCCAAGTCCGGCTACGACGGCCCGACCGGTCTCGGCACCCCCAACGGCGTCGCGGCCTTCACCGGCGGCTCCACTGGCGGGAACACCGTCACCGTGACCAACCCCGGCAGCCGGAGCACCACCGTCAACACCGCCGCCTCCCTCCAGATCCAGGCCACCGACTCCGCGAGCGGCCAGACCCTCGCCTACAGCGCCACCGGACTCCCGCCGGGGCTGTCCATCAACGCCTCGACCGGCCTGATCAGCGGTACCCCGACCACCGCGGGCAGCTACAACGTGACGGTCACGGCCAAGGACACCACCAACGCGGCCGGCAGCACCTCCTTCACCTGGACCGTCACCCCGACCGGAAGCAGCTGCGGCGCCACGCAGCTCCTCGGCAACCCGGGCTTCGAAACCGGCAGCGCCAGCCCCTGGACCGCCACCACCGGCGTGGTCGACAACGGCAGCGGCGAGGCCTCGCACTCCGGATCCTGGAAGGCCTGGCTCAACGGCTATGGCGCCACGCACACCGACTCGCTCTCCCAGTCGGTGACGATCCCCTCCGGCTGCCACGCCACCCTCAGCTACTACCTGCACATCGACACCGCGGAGACGACCACCGCCACCGCCTACGACAAGCTGACGGTGCAGGCCAACTCCACCACCCTGGCCTCGTACTCCAACCTCGACAAGAACACCGGCTACGTCCAGAAGACCCTCGACCTGTCCGCCTTCGCGGGGCAGACGGTGACGGTCAAGTTCACCGGCACCGAGGACTCCAGCCTGCAGACCTCGTTCGTGATCGACGACACCGCGGTCACCACCGGCTGACGCGATGACGCACTGACGCACTGACGCGCACATGAAAGGGGGCGGGCCCGGACCGCTGATATCGGTCCGGGCCCGTCCGGCCGTGGGGCGTCGGGTGACGAGGATTTCAGCGGACCACCACGGTGACCTGCCAGGCCGCCATCGCGAGGCAGTTCACCGCGCCGGGCCGGGCCTGCTCCGGACAGGACCTGACGGTGGACTTCAGCACGGCCGTACCGGGCGACACGCCCCGGAACACCGGGCCCGAGCCCTCGTCCTCGGCGAGCGCCGTCCCGGAGACGGTCACCGTGGCGGCGGGCGTCCCCCGTAGCGACACCCGGACGCTGCCGTGCCGGTCCAGGCAGATCCGGCGGCCGTTGTCCGCTTCGGTGACGGTCACCTCGGCGCCGGTCACGTCCGTGGCTTGCGCGCAGCCATCACCGACGGAGGCCACGCCCCCGCCCGTCGGCCGAACCGTGGCCCCCGGCCCGGGGGCCGACGCTCCGGAGCCGCAGCCGGCCACGAACAGCAGCACCGCGAGAACCGTCCCCGCTCGTCCACGCATCCCATGACCTCCCTGACCTCCCCCGCGGCGGATGACCCGGTCGGCGATGGGACGCGGCCCGCACGATCCCGGTTCCCTCTCCCAGACCGGCCCGCGGAGCCCGCCGTGGCGAACGCGGCTGCCGGGCGCGGGACTCCGCGGCGGGTCAGGACGCCGGTACGCGGGCCGTCTCCGCGGTGAACTCCTCGTCGGTCAGCAGCCCCTGCGCCTTCAGCTCGGCCAGCGCGGTGAGCTGGCCGACCCGGTCCACGGGGGCCGCCTGGGCGGGGGCCGACGGGGGTTGGCTCGCGCCGAGCAGTCCCGGTCGTCCCATACGTCGACGCATGATGCCCCCCTACTTCTCGTCCACTGCGGCGATGGCGCGCACGACATCGGCCCGGGGTACCCGCTCCATGAAGAGCAGCTGCCCGTTCGAATCCCTGAGGGCGGACGCCGAGGAAGATGCCGACCAGGGTCATGACGAGGAGCACCGCCGCTCCGGCGGTTCGGGCCGATCCGCGGAAGACCCGGTCGGCCGGGTCCGCGCTCCTGGCGAGCGGACGCGGGGTGACGTGCTCGTCCTGCGGCGCGTCGGGAGGGATCACGGTGGTGGCGGTCATCGCAGGCCTCCCCCGCGCAGGGCCGGCCCGGGCACGTCGCCTGCGCCGGGCAGGCGCAGGCCGCGCAGCCGCCGGGTGTAGGTGATCGCGGAGGCCACCTGGGCCCCGGCCGCGGCGGCCAGGAACAGCTGACAGCTGTGGCGGCATTCGCGCTGGCGGCGGAAGGTGCGGGTGGAGACGGCGGCGCAGTCGCCGTCGAGGGCGAGCTGCCAGGTCCAGGCGCCGGTGCCGGTGGCTCCGGCGCTCGTTCCGGTGGACATGGTCACGAGCGGGGCGGCCTCTTCGATCCGCTCCTGGAGCCGTTCGACGGCCTCGCAGCAGTCGGCCAGGGTGCCGTGCACGTACGGGCTTCGTCCCAGCTCGTGGTTGTTGGCGCCCACCAGGCGCCAGGTCACGGCGTCGGGCCCGCTGTCCAGGCCGTCCCGCCGTGCCCGGCGCAGTCCCCCCGCCGTCTGCGCAGGCACGTGACGTCTCTCGACGTCCACCCATGAGACGAACAGAAAACGTGGTCGAGGCATCGGGCCACCCCCTTCCCCACAAGCCGTGCGTGGACTGAAACCGGCCATCCACCCATGGCCGCGGCCATGACAATCCACGGGGCACAGCGCTATGGGGCACACGGATCGGTGAAGCAGAAACGGAGAACATGTGAACGTGCGATGGGGACGCGCGCCCGGCGCACCCTCCAGATCACGCCAAAGTGACGATTCATCAGGTCAGTTGTCCCGGACTCTTGACTCTGGTTGGCGCAGTCGCGATTCTCGACGCAATGCTTGCGCGGGACATGACAATCAGGCGCCAGGGTGGTCATGCCCCCGGTGGACTGTGTCCTCGACCGCGCCCTCCGCCGACCGAGGACGTGAGTAGTGGCCATGAGCCGACACCCGCACCCCCGCCCCAGACGCAAACCCCTCGCGATCCTGACGCTGCTGCTCGGCCTGCTGGCCATGGTGCTCGGCCCCGTGCCGGGCGCGGCGGCCGACGCGGGCTGGTGGAACCCCACCGCACGGCCCGCTCCCGATTCCGGGATCAACGTGACCGGCGAGCCCTTCAAGGGCACCGACGCCCAGGGCAACGTACGGGGCTTCGTGGACGCCCACGACCACATCATGTCCAACGAGGGCTTCGGCGGCCGACTGATCTGCGGCAAGCCCTTCTCCGACCTCGGGGTCGCCGACGCGCTCAAGGACTGTCCCGAGCACTACCCGGACGGCAGCCTCGCGATCTTCGACTTCGTCACCAAGGGCGGTGACGGCAAGCACGACCCCGACGGCTGGCCGACCTTCAAGGACTGGCCCGCCCACGACTCGCTGACCCACCAGCAGAACTACTACGCCTGGATCGAGCGGGCCTGGCGCGGTGGCCAGCGCGTGCTCGTCAACGACCTCGTCACCAACGGCGTGATCTGCTCGGTCTACTTCTTCAAGGACCGCAGCTGCGACGAGATGACCGCCATCCGTCTGGAGGCGAAGAAGAGCTACGACATGCAGGCCTACATCGACAAGATGTACGGCGGCCCCGGCAAGGGGTGGTTCCGCATCGTCACCGACTCCGCGCAGGCCCGCGAGGTCGTCAAGCAGGGGAAGCTCGCCGTCGTGCTCGGCGTCGAGACCTCCGAGCCCTTCGGCTGCAAGCAGATCCTGGACATCGCGCAGTGCAGCAAGCAGGACATCGACAAGGGCCTCGACGAGCTGTACGGGCTCGGCGTGCGCAGCATGTTCCTGTGCCACAAGTTCGACAACGCCCTGTGCGGGGTGCGCTTCGACGAGGGCGCCCTGGGAACGGCCATCAACGTCGGGCAGTTCCTGTCGACCGGCACCTTCTGGCAGACCGAGCAGTGCAAGGGCCCGCAGCACGACAACCCGATCGGACTCGGGGCCGCGCCGAACGCCGTGAAGGAGCTGCCCGCCGGGGTGGCGGTGCCCTCGTACGCCTCGGGCGCCCAGTGCAACACCCGGGGTCTCACCGACCTCGGTGACTACGCGGTGCGCGGCATGATGAAGCGCAAGATGATGCTCGAAGTGGACCACATGAGCGTCAAGGCCGCGGGCCAGGCCTTCGACATCCTGGAGTCCGAGTCCTACCCGGGCGTGATCTCCTCCCACAGCTGGATGGACCTCGGCTGGATGGAGCGGCTCTACAAGCTCGGCGGTTTCGTCGCCCAGTACATGAGCGGCTCCGAGGCCTTCAGCGCGGAGGCCAAGCGCACGGACGCCCTGCGCGAGAAGTACCACGTCGGCTACGGCTACGGCACCGACATGAACGGCGTCGGCGGCTGGCCCGGCCCGCGCGGGGCCGACGCGCCCACCCCGGTCACGTACCCGTTCCGCAGCACCGACGGCGGCTCGGTCATCGACAAGCAGACCGCCGGCCAGCGCACCTGGGACTTCAACACCGACGGCGCCGCGCACTACGGCATGGTGCCCGACTGGATCGAAGACATCCGACTGGTCGGCGGGCAGGGCGTGGTCGACGACCTGTTCCAGGGCGCCGAGTCCTACCTGCGCACCTGGGGCGCCACCGAGCAGCACAGGGCCGGAGTGAACCTCGCGGCCGGCGCGGCCTCCTCCGCGAGCTCGGCGGAGTGGTGGAACCCGTTCGTCAACTTCGCGTCCGGCAAGGCCGTGGACGGCGACCGGGGAAGCCGGTGGGCCAGCGAATGGAACGACGACCAGTGGATCCAGCTCGACCTGGGCTCGGTGAACCTGGTCAAGCGGGTCACCCTCGACTGGGAGGCCGCGTACGGGAAGTCGTACCGCATCGAGGTCTCCACGGACGGGGCGAACTGGCAGACGGCCTGGTCCACGACCACCGGTGACGGCGGTCTGGACACGACGCAGTTCGCCGGGGTCCCGGCCCGGTACGTACGCGTCCACGGAGCGGGACGCGGCACCCAGTGGGGTTACTCCCTGTACGAAGTCGGCGTATACAGCAGCTGAGAGAGGTCGCGCGCGCGGCGTCCGGGGCCGGGCCGCCCCGGACGCCGCGCGCGGAGCACCACCAGGAACGAGGGGGACGCACACATGGCACGGATGCCGCTGACCGACCGGCGCACGCAGCTGACGGAGGCCGCGATCCGCGCGATGACCCGCGACGGTGTGTCACGGACCACGACCCGGTCGATCGCCGCCGAGGCGGGCGTGTCCCTGAGCGTCTTCCACTACTGCTTCGACTCCAAGCAAGCCCTGCTGGAATCGGTCATGGAGACGATCACCGGCCACTACATCACGCTCGTGAAGGCGGCGATCCAGCCCCGGGAGACCCTGCGCGAGACCGTCCGGGCCGGCTTCCAGGCCTACTGGGACCACGTGGCGGCCCGGCCGGGCGAGCACATGCTCACCTACGAGCTCACCCAGTACGCCCTGCGCCAGCCCGGGTTCGGGCATCTGGCGCGCAGGCAGTACGAGTTGTACTGCGAGACGTACGGGGAGCTGCTCGAGGAGCTGCGCCGGATCACCCCGTTCGAGCTGAGCGTCCCGGTGTCCGTGCTGGCCCGCTACCTGGCGGCCATGACGGACGGGGTGACCCTGAACTTCCTCGCCGTCGGCGACGAGAAGGCAGCCTCCGAGATCCTCGACATGATCGCCGACCACGTGGCCGGACTCGCCGGAGAGAGCTGACGCCGCCTCAGCCTGCTACCCGGAAGCCGATGTTGGACGTGGAGCTGTCGGGGGTGTTGGAGCTGCGGGCGGCGACCCGGTAGCGGTTGCAGTACGAGTCGTGGCACAGGAACGAGCCCCCGCGCATGGCCCGCGAGGCGCCGTCCGGCGCGAACGGGTCGGAGCACCACTCCCACACGTTGCCGACCGTGTTGTAGAGCCCGTACCCGTTGGGGCGGTAGGACTTCACGGGCACGGTGCCCAGGTGCGGACCGGTGGGGCGGTCGGGGAACTCGCCCTGCCAGATGTTGAGCATCGCGCTGTTGCCCGGGGAGAGTTCGTCGCCCCAGGGGTAGCGGCGCTGCTCCAGGCCGCCGCGGGCCGCGTACTCCCACTCGGCCTCGGTGGGCAGCCGGGTGCCGGACCAGGAGCAGTAGGCCTGGGCGTCGTTCCAGGAGACGTGGACCACGGGGTGGTTCTGCCGGGCGGCGATGGAGGACCCGGGGCCCTCGGGGTGCTTCCAGTCGGCTCCGGAGACCGCCCGCCACCACGGAACGCCCGCCACGGCAGGCGCTGCGGCAGCGAGCTCCGGCGCCAGCAGACCGGCGAAGACGAAGGAGAACCCGAACTCCTGGGCCTCGGTGACATGGCCGGTGGCCTTGACGAAGGCGGCGTACTGGGCGTTGGTCACCGTGGTCGGCCCGATCCGGAAGGGAGTCACCTCCACTTCACGGACCGGGCCCTCACCGTCGGCCGGGAATCCGTCCGCGTCCTGCGTGCCCATGAGGAACCGCCCGCCGGGCAGATCGAGCAGCCCGCGGGCCCGGCGGGCCGCAGGAGCTGCGGGAGCCGCCGGAGCCGCGGGAGCGGAAGGAACCGCGGGCACGGCGAACAGCGGGGCGGCGGCCGGGGCGTGCTGCCCCGGGGCGCAGCAGGAGGGAAGCGGCAAAGACACGGTGGCTCCGGTGAGTACGTACGGATCTAGCGGGTCCGGTCGGCGGCGAGCTGGGCCGCCAGGGCGGGGATTCCCAGGTCCCGTTCCTGCGCCGGGGTGGCCTGGTGGAGCTTGTTGGTGAGCTGGTAGGGGTCGGCCGCGAGGTCGTAGTACTCGCGGAACTTCACCTGCCCGGTGCCGGACACCGTGCCACTGGCGTCGGTGTGCAGGGCGTAGTACTCCACGTACTGCTCGTCCTTGGCCACGTAGGAGGACCAGGTGTTGTGGTCGGCTCCGGTGCCCTGTTTCCACCATTCGACCAGGAGGTGGTCCCGGCTGTACGGGGTCAGCAGCGAACTGCCGTCCTGCGGGGTGTCGGGGCTGATCCCGGCGGCGTCGAGGATGGTGGGCGCGATGTCGATGTTGGCGACGATGCGGTCGTCCACGGTGCCTGCGCCCAGTCCCCCGGCGGGCCAGGAGAGGTAGAACGGCACCTCGTGGGCGGGGGCGTAGGGCACCGACTTGGCGGTCCAGCCGTGGTCCGCCCAGCCGAAGCCGTTGTCGCCGATGTAGATGACGAGGGTGTTCTCCAGCTGGCCGAGGGCCGCCAGCTTGTCCTTGAAGGCCTGGACGGCGTCGTCCACGGACAGCAGCGTGCGCAGCTGCTCGGCGCGGATGCGGCGGCCGTCGGCGAGGGTGCCGGTGGCGTTCTGGATGTAGGGCGGCTTGTCGCTGCGGTCGTCCTCGGTGACGGAGGGGCGCCCGTTCCACTCGGGAACGGCGGTGCCCGCATACTTGGGCTCGGGGGTGCGGGGCCCGTGCGAGGCGTACGGGGTGACGTAGGCGAACCAGGGGCGGTCGTCGGTGGCCGCCTTGTCCAGGAAGGCCAGCGTCCGGTTCTTGATGATGTTCGTGGTGTAGCCGTTGATCGTCTGGACCGTGCCGTCGACGTTCCAGTTGGCGTCCACGTACGCGGGCTGGAGCAGCGCGAATTCCTCGAAATGCGGCGGAGCGTCGGCGAGTTTCCAGGAATTCAGGTATTTGCCGAACAGTCCGGTGCGATATCCGGCCTGCTTCAGATAGCGCTGGACGGTGGTGTTCTGGTCCAGGGCCGCCGCCGAAGCGTTGTTGCGGACGCCGTGGTTGTGGGCGTAGCGGCCGGAGAAGACCGAGGACCGCGAGGGTGCGCACAGGGGGGTGGTGACGTGGCCGTGGGTGAACTTCACGCCCTGGCCGGCTATCCAGCCGATGGTCTTCTGGATCGCCCAATCGGTGTGTTTGGGCTGGTCATCGGTGACGATCAGCAGAATGTTCGGACGGCCGGCGGAAGCCGTCGCGGCGGCTGCCGCGGGCGTGGCCGCCACCGCCTGGCCGATCGCGGGCACGGCGGTCGCGGCTGCCGCCGCTGCCGTGCCCGCGAGGAATCCTCTCCTGCTGACCTGCGTCCGGGCTCTCTCGCTCATCGGTATTTCCTCCTGCTCGAAGGGGAAATGGTGTGGCGGCCACTGCCATGCCCCAGAGCGTAAAGGGAGCCGAAAGCCCTTTCCATGTACGGCGTGTGAAATGACGTCAGGGACCGTTACGTGGGCAGCCCCACGGCACGCTCGCCCGCGCGGCGCTTCTGGATGACGACGGCGACGACCAGCAGGGTCCCCTGGGCGACGTTCTGCCAGAACGGGTTGACGCCCTGCACGGTCAGTCCGTTGTCGAGGGCGCCGAGCAGGGTGATGGCGAGCAGGGTGCCGCCGACACCGCCCTTGCCGCCCGCCAGCAGGCAGCCGCCGAGGGCCGCCGCGGTGATGGCCTTGAGCTCCAGTCCCTCGCTGCCGGAGACCGGGTGGCCGAAACCGGTGCGGGCGGTGAGCAGGACGCCCGCGAAGGCGGCCACGACTCCGGCGAGGCCGTAGACGGCGATCAGGTACTTGTTGATGTGGATGCCCGCGAGCCGGGCGGCCGTGTCGTTGCCGCCGATGGCGTAGATGTTGCGGCCGATGTCGGTGTACTTCAGCAGCAGGTGGATGGCGACGGTCACCAGGGCGAGCACCCACAGCAGGACCGGGATGCCGAGGACCGCGCCGTTCGCCAGGAAGACGAAGACGTCGTCCCCGCTGACGTATCCCTGGGCGGCGCCGTTGGACAGGAGCTGCGCCACTCCCTTGTAGGCGGCCAGCGTGGCGAGGGTGGCGATCACCGGGTTGATCCGGCCGTAGACGATGACCGCCCCGTTGACGAGCCCGGCCAGCAGTCCGACGCCGAGGGCGGCGGCGATGCCGAGCAGGGCGTTCGAGCCGGTGGAGGTGAACACCATCGCGGAGACCACCGAGGCCACGCCCACCTGGGAGCCGACGGAGATGTCCAGGGCGCCGCAGATGATCACCACGGTCTGTACGAGGGCGAGCAGCCCGGAGATGGTCACCGCGTCGCCGATGACCTTGATGTTGGCCCAGGTCAGATAGGCGGAGTTGAGGGAGCCGAAGAGGGCCAGGACCAGCACGAGGGCGCCGATCAGGCTGAGGTTCTGGCCGCCGATCCCGGCGAGGGCGGCGGCCGCCCGGCGCCGGGCGCCGCCCGGGCCCGCGGGGGCGGCCGGCCCGGTCACGTGTTCCTGCGCGGGTGCCTGCGCCGCGCGCGTCGCGGGGGTCGCCTTCATGTCCGTACTCCGTCTCCGGTCAGGTCGTCCGCCATGGCCAGCGCGAGGACGGCTTCCTCCGTGGCCTCGTCCCGGCCGAGCTCGCCGGTGATCCGGCCGCCCTGCATGACGAGGATCCGGTCCGCGAGGCCCAGTACCTCGGGCAGTTCCGAGGAGATGACCAGGAGCGCCGTACCGGCCTCGGCCAGGTCCGCGATGATCCGGTAGATCTCGGCCTTGGCTCCCACGTCGATCCCGCGCGTGGGCTCGTCGAGGATCAGGACCTCGGGCCTGCGGGCCAGCCATCGGGCCAGCACCACCTTCTGCTGGTTGCCTCCGGAGAGGGTGCGGACCTCGCTCTCGATGGACGGGGCGCGCACCCGCAGCCGGTCGGTGTACTCCCGGGCCAGCTCCCGCTCCGCCGCGCGCCGTACGAAGCGCAGCCGGCTGAGCCGGTCCAGCACCACCAGCGCGGTGTTGTCGCGGATCGAGCGGTCCAGGAAGAGGGCCTGGGACTTGCGTTCCTCGGGGGCGAGGCCGATGCCCGACCGGACGGCGTCGCAGGGCCGGCGCAGCCGCAGGGTCCGGCCGCCCACGCCGATGGTCCCGCCGCGCAGCGGGAGGTCTCCGGCGAGGGCGCGGGCCAGTTCGGAGCGACCTGCGCCGACGAGTCCGGCCAGGGCCACCACCTCTCCGGCCCGGACCTGGAAGCTGATGTCGCGGACGTCGTCGGTGGTGACCTCGCGGACGTCGAGGACCACCCGGTCGGTGGCCACGCGGGTGCGGGCGAACATCGCGGACAGGTCCCGGCCGACCATCATGCGGACGATCTCGGCCTCGTCGGTGTCCCCGGCCTCCTTCACCCCGACCAGTGCGCCGTCGCGCAGGACGGCCACCCGGTCGGCCAGCCGGAAGATCTCCCGCATCCGGTGGGACACGTAGACGACGGCGAGGCCCTGTTCCCGCAGGCGCCGGATGAGGGCGAAGAGGGATTCCACCTCGTGCTCGGAGAGCGAGGAGGTGGGTTCGTCGAAGGCGATCACCTTGGCGTCGCCGGTCAGCGCCCGCAGGATCTCCACGAGTTGGCGCTGGGCGGCGGTGAGGTGGATGCCGAGGGTGTCGGGGTCGAGGACCTTCTCGAATCCGATGCGGACCAGGTCGGCTTCGAGGCGTCGGCGCAGGGCGGCCCGGTCGAAGCGGCGGGCGCCGCGGGTCGGCAGGGCGCCGAGGTAGACGTTCTCGGCGACGCTGATGTGCGGGACGATCTCGGGTTCCTGCGGGATGAGCCGGATGCCGGCCGACCGGGCGTCGGCCGGGGAGTGGAGGTGCAGCTCGGTGCCGTCGAGCAGCACCGAGCCGGAGTCGGCCGGCAGGTCACCGCAGACGATCTTCAGCAGCGTGGACTTGCCCGCGCCGTTCTCGCCCATCAGCGCGGTGACCGTACCGGCCGGGAACTCCAGGCCGATCCCCCGCAGCGCCGGGACCCCGGCGAAGGTTTTGGAGACCTCCGCCACGCGGAGTCCGGCCGCTCGTGTGGCGTTCATCGTGTGCACGCACCTCCCTCACTTGCAGCCGAAGCCCGCGGCCTTCCAGCTCCCCGCGTCGACCATCTTGGTCGGGGCGAAGGATTCGGGGGTGAACGGAGTCCCGTTCTTGAGCTTGTCGTACATCGCCTGGACGGCCAGCTTCCCGACCTCGTCACCGGGGATGTAGAGCGCAGCCCGCATCCCGTTGTCGGCGCCGGCCTGCCAGTCCTTGCAGGCCAGGTAGGCCCCGAGGCCGACCCCGATGATGTCGGCGCCCTTGACGCCCGCGTTGTTCAGGCCCTTCACCCCGCCCGAGACGTTCTCGTCGTTGCAGCCCATGACCACCCAGTGCTTGACGCCCTGGTTGGCCGTGACCGTCGCCTCCACCTTGGACTGGGATCCGGCCGGGGTGTTGTCCGTGCCGAGCTCGATGGCCTGCACCTCCGGGCCCCCGGCCTGCTTCCAGGCGGCCTTGGCCCCGTTGATCCGATCGGTGCAGACGGTGGTGTCCTGCTTCCAGGCGTAGACGATCCGGGTGTCCGCCGCGCTCCACCGGGCCTTGGCGAACTCGGCCGCGGCCCGCTTGCCGATCTCCGTACCCATCTGCGTGCCGGAGAAGCCCACCCGTGCCACCAGGTCCGCCTTGTCGCAGTCGGCGGGCTTGGGCCCGCTGGCGCACACTTGGTCATCCGAGGTCAGGAGGGTGACTCCGGCCTTCTTGGCCTCGGCGACCACCTGCGGGCCGACCGCGGACTCCGGCACGACGATGATGATCCCCTTGTTCTTCTGCGCGATGGCCGACTTGACCTCGGTGATGGTCTTCGAGGCGTCGTTGCCCAGGTTGACCACCGTGAGCTTGACGCCCAGTTCCTCGGCCTTCTTCTTGGCGCCCGCGGCTTCGGAGACGAAGTACTCCTGATCGCCCTGCTTCTGCAGGTAGGCGATGGAGATCTGTCCGCTCACGGTCCCGCCGTCCCCGCTGCCGCTGCCGCCGTCGTCCTCGCTGGAGGGTTTGCCGGAGGAGCAGGCGGCGACGGTCAGCGCGAGGGCGAGCATGCCGGTCAGGGTGGCGGTGCGGCGCGATCTGCCGGGGTTCGATTGCGTGGACATCTACGGGTACTCCCTCTTCGGGTCGGTCAGTTGCAGGTCAGCTGGGGAGCCGCCCAGTCCGCGTGGTCGGAGTTGATGCCGTTGCCGCCGTCGGTGACGACGAGCTTGAGCGTCTGGCCGCCGGTCAGGTCGGCGGTGAGCCTCTTCGCCGGGTCGGCCGTGGTCAGCAGCCCGCTGTCGGCGACCTTCACCGCGTCCCGGTAGATCTGGAAGACCACCGAGCCGTTGGAGGACTTCTCGTCGTCGACCCCGACGTCCACGGTCAGCGCCGTGCACACTCCGCCGAGGTGGTAGCTGATGCTGCTGGCCGCGTGCACGCCCAGGCCCTTGGCGTACGTGGCCCCGTTGACGGTGAGGGTCCTGCCGTCGCCCGCGGCCTGCTCGCCGTTGCTCCGGTCCTTCTCCACCGGCCCCCAGCCGCTGCTCGCGCCGGTCCAGGAGAGGCTGGACAGCGGGGTGGTGCCGGAGGGCGGGACCACCAGGGGCCCCGGGGTGATCCGGTAGACGACGGTGGCGTGCGCGGGCACGGAGACGCTGATGTTCCCGGTGGTGTTCGTCGTCACCGCCTTGCTCCACAGGTCCTTGAGGGAGTACGGGGCGCGGTTGCCGTTGCCGAGCGCGTCCATCGTGGTGGAGAGGGTGGCGGTGGAGCCGTTCTCGTTGGTCAGGGACACCGCCCGGTCGCCGTTCTTGAGCTCCTTGACCATGACGACCTGGCCGCCGTTGGCGGAGACCACGGTGCCCTGCTTGCCGAGCGGGTCCTGGTCGAGGGCGATGACGTCGGGGTTCGAGAGGATGTCGAAGGTCTCGGTGGTCGCCTTGCGCAGATCGGAGCCGATCAGCAGCGGCGCGGACATCATCGACCAGAGGCTGAAGTGGGTGCGGTACTCGGCCGCGGTCATCCCGCCGTTGCCGACTTCCAGCATGTCCGGGTCGTTCCAGTGGCCGGGTCCGGCGTACGCGGCGAGCTGCTGGTTCGCGTGCGCGATGCCGATCATCGAGGACCAGCTGTCGCCGATGTCCCCGGTGGTGCGCCACAGGTGGCCGACGTCCGCAGCCCAGGTCCACGGCTGGTTCTGGCCCCACTCGCACAGCGAGTACACGATCGGGCGGCCGGTGTTCTTCAGCGCGTTGCCCATGTCGGTGTAGCGCTTCTTGGCGTCGACGCCCTGGTTGTTGCAGTTGTCGTACTTGAGGTAGTCGACCCCGAAGGAGGCGAACAGGTTGGCGTCCTGCTGTTCGTGGCCGAGTCCGCCCGGGAACCCGGCGGTATCGCAGGTCTTGGTGCCGGCGCTGGTGTAGATGCCGAACTTCAGCCCCTTGCCGTGCACGTAGTCCGCGACGGCCTTGATCCCGTTCGGGAAGCGCACCGGGTCGGGGACCAGGTTGCCGGAGGCGTCCCGGTTGGGCAGGGCCCAGCAGTCGTCGAGGTTGACGTACTGGTACCCGGCCGCTTTGAGGCCCTTGGAGACGAAGAGGTCGGCGATGCCCTTGACCATCGCCTCGTTGAACTCGGCCCGGCAGTGGGTGGAGTTCCAGTTGTTGAAGCCCATGGGCGGGGTGAGCGCCTGCCCGTCGGCCACGGCCGCGGCGGGCGAGGCAGCGGCCACCGCGAGGGCGCCCGCCAGCAGCGGGAGCGCGGCGAGGGCCGTGGTCAGGCGGCGGCCGAAGGTGGTGCTGCGTAACGCGTACACGAACGGCTCCTTGGGGAAGGGGTCAGCCGAGGGGTGCGGCACGGGGAAATGTGTGCGGAAGCGCGCGTTCGGACCGGCGGGTTCTCCGCACAATCCCTCAGGACCGAACGGACTTCACCGCAACGGCCCACATCACACTGCCGTTGCTCCCACAAGTCAAGGCGATGAGCACAACTGCGGTAAAGAACAGGCCTGTTGGGGTCTGTTGACTTCTGATCGACCCCTCAGGATGCTTTCGGGATGGTCGACAACGGCAATCTGCTGGCCCATCAGCGCCGGGCCCTCATCCTCGAAGAGGTGCGCAAACGCGGCGGGGTCCGGGTCAACGAGCTGACCCGGACCCTGAGCGTCTCCGACATGACCGTCCGCCGGGACCTGGACGCCCTCGCCCGCGAGGGGCTGCTGCGCAAGGTGCACGGCGGCGCCGTGCTCGGCGGCGAACCCAGCAGCCACGAGCCCGGGTTCGAGACCAAGTCCGAGTGGGAGACCGCCGCGAAGGGAGCCATCGCCCGGGCCGCCGCCTCCCTGGTGATGCCGGGATCGGCGATCGCCCTGTCCGCCGGGACCACCACGCACGCCCTGGCCAAGGAGCTCACCGAGGTAGCGGAGTTGACCGTGGTCACCAACTCGATCCGCACCGCCGAGGTCTTCGAAGCCGCCCGCCGCTCCGGGTCCACCACCACGGTCGTGCTCACCGGCGGGATCCGGACCCCCTCGGACGCCCTCGTCGGCCCCATAGCCGACCAGGCCATCCGCGGCCTGCACGTGGACCTGCTCTTCCTCGGCTGCCACGGACTGGGCACCTCGACCGGGCTGACCACCCCGAACCTCGGGGAGGCCGAGACCAACCGGGCGTTCCTGCGTTCGGCCCGGCGCAGCGTGCTGCTCGCCGACCACACCAAGTGGTCGGCCGTCGGGCTCACCACCTTCGCGACCCTCGACGAGGTCGACGTACTGATCACGGACGCACTGCCCCGGGAGGAGGCCACGGCCGTGACCGAGCGGGTCGGCGAGGTCGTGCAGACCTCCCCGCATCCCGGGGAGCAGGCATGGTGAGGTGCGCCTGGAGGGGTCGACGGGGTCAGTCCAGGGACGGGTGGACCTCGGGATGCCGGTCCCACCAGACCCGGTGGAAGGGGTTGTTGTCCACGTTGGCCAGGTAGGCCAGGGCCGCCGAGCGGTAGAAGAGCTCCGCCTGCCGGGCCGAGACCGTCGAGCGGTTCCAGGCGAGCCGGATGCGCCCCGTGACCGGTGCGCCGATCAGGGGCCGCACCACCGTGCCCGCGACGGCCGGGGCGGTGGGCTGGCACAGGGACACGGCGCGGCCCGCGGAGATCAGGTCGTACTGCATCATGCGGTCGGTGATCCGGTAGCGCAGTGAGGGGGCGAACCCGGCCTTCGCGCAGGCCTCGACGAGCGCCTCGGGGCCGCCGTCGTCGTCCTCCACCAGGGTCATCCACTGGTCTTCGGCCAGGTCGGCGAGGTCGAGGGCTTCGAGCCGGGCCAGTGGGTGCCGTGCGGACAGCCGGATGCAGAAGGGCTCCCTGGAGACCAGGGTCCGGGCCAGGACTCCGCCGGGCAGCGGGACCTCGTGGTCGTTCACCTCGCCGTACACGATGACGTCGTAGCGGCCGGCGCCGAGCATCCGTACCAGCGCCGTCACCGAGTCCTCCAGGTCCACGGTGATCTCGCGGCCGGACAGGGCCAGGTCCTGCTGTGCGATCAGGCCGTCGACGAGCACGAGCAGGATGCAGCCCAGGCGCAGCGGGGCGCCGGCCGTCCGGGCGCGGGTCTCGGCGCCGAGGGCGTCCATTTCGCTGAGCACCCGGCGCGCCTTGGCGAGGACGAACTGGCCGAGGGGGGTGGGTTCCACGCCGCGCCGGCCGCGGACGAAGAGTTCGCCGCCGGTGACCCGTTCGATCCTTCGCAGCTGGGCGGAGAGCGCGGGCTGGGAGACGCCGAGTCTCCGTGCCGCTCCCCCCAGGCTGCCGGTTTCCGCTATCTGGCAGACGGCTTGCAGATGCCTCAACTCCAGCTGCATCCCGGCAGCTTACGCAGCGTCACCCGCCCGCACCATAACGCCGGTCTTATGCACGCAGAGATGTCCCATTCTCGTCATGGACACGCCCATACTCAGCCGCGAACGCCAGATTCTCATCTCTTTCTCACCCCCCACACAGAATCGGAGTGGACTCTTGCAGCCCACCAGATGGATGGCCGCAGCCGCGGCCATGGTGCTGACCGCGGGCCTCGCCGGCACGCTGGCCACCGCCGCCTCCGCCGCTCAGAAGTCGGACCCCGCGCCCCCGACCAAGGCCGAACGGGCTGTCGCCGCGGCCGACGCGGCCGTGCGCAGCGGCCTCGACACCCTGGTCAACTCGCCCCAGCAGCAGTACGAGCGCCGCCTGGTCACCCCCTGGGTGAAGGACCTGTACTCCGTCGCGTACGAGCGCAGCTACCGCGGCCTGCCGGTCGTCGGCGGCGACGCGGTGGTCCTCGCCGACGGCGAGGGACGGGTCCGCACCCTCCAGTCGGCCTCCTCGGCCGTCATCGACGTGGCGACCACCCCGTCGGTCACCGCGAAGGCCGCCGAGGCCGTCTCGCGCGGCGAGCAGGCCGCCACCGACCGGGTCCAGAGCAGCCGGCTCGTCGTCAAGCTCAAGGACGACAAGTCCGTCCTGGCCTGGGAGACGGTGCTCATCGGGCGGACCGCCACCGCGCCCAGCAAGCTGCACGTCTTCGTGGACGCGCGCACCGGCAAGGTCGTCGACCGCTTCGACGAGGTGGTCGCGGGCACCGGCACCAGCAAGTGGAACGGCCCGAACCCACTGACCATCAGCACCACCGCCTCGGGCTCCACGTACTCCTTGCGCGACCCGAACCGGCCCGGTCTGAGCTGCGCCGACTACAGCACCGGAACCGTCTTCTCCAAGTCCTCGGACTCCTGGGGCACCGGCAACGCCACCTCCAAGGAGACCGGCTGCACGGACCTGATGTTCGCGGCGCAGAAGCAGTGGGACATGCTGAGCCAGTGGCTCGGCCGCAACGGCGTCAGCGGCAACGGGCAGAGCTTCCCGGGCAAGGTCGGCCTGAGCGACCTGAACGCGTACTGGGACGGCAGCTCGGTCACCATCGGGCACAACAGCGCGAACGAGTGGATCGCCGGCGTGGACGTGGTGGCCCACGAGTACGGGCACGCCATCGACTCCAACACCCCCGGCGGCACCAGCGGCCAGGAGGCCGGTCTGGGCGAGGCCACCGGTGACATCTTCGGCGCGCTGACCGAGGCGTACGCCAACGAGCCCTCGCCGTACGACACTCCGGACTACCTCGTCGGCGAGATGATCAACCTCCAGGGCAACGGTCCGATCCGCAACATGTACAACCCGTCGGCCATCAGCAACAACCCGTCCTGTTACAGCTCCTCGATACCCAACACCGAGGTGCACGCGGCGGCGGGCCCGCTGAACCACTGGTTCTACCTGCTCGCCGAGGGCACCAGCCCCGGTGGCGGCAAGCCGAACAGCAGCACCTGCAACCAGTCGACGCTGACCGGCGTCGGCGTGCAGAACGCGGGCAAGATCTTCTACGGCGGCATGCTCCTGAAGACCTCCAGCATGTCGTACAAGAAGTACCGTACGGCGACGCTGAGTTCCGCCAAGTCGCTGGACGCCACCTGCGACCTGTTCAACAAGACCAAGGCCGCCTGGGACGCCATCAGCGTGCCCGCCCAGTCCGGTGACACGACCTGTACCCCGAGCGGCCAGAACAGCGACTTCTCGCTCTCGCTGAACCCGTCCTCGGGCACCGTCCAGCAGGGCGCCTCGGCCACCACCACCGTGGCCACCGCGATCTCCACCGGCACGGCCCAGCAGGTGACCCTCACCGCGTCCGGCCTGCCGGCCGGGGTGAGCGCCTCCTTCAGCCCCGCCACCGTGCAGTCCGGCCAGCCCTCGACGCTGACCCTGACCGCGTCCGCGAACGCGGCTCCCGGGACCTCCACCGTGGTCGTCAAGGGTCAGGGCACCAGCCTCTCGCACACCGTCGACTACGCACTCACGGTGAGCGGCACCACGCCGCCCGACCCCAACGCGCCGAACATCGACGTGGCCGCCGTCCAGGCGCACCTGACCCAGCTGAACACCATCGCCTCCCAGAACGGCGGCAACCGCCGTGCGGGCAGCGCCGGTTACACCCAGTCGGTGGCGTACATCAAGGGCAAGCTGCAGGCCGCCGGCTACACGGTCACCGAGCAGAACTGCTCCTCCTGCACCTACCCGTCGAACAACCTGATCGCCGACTGGCCCGGCGGCCCCGCCGACCAGACGATCATGTTCGGCTCGCACCTCGACAGCGTCTCGGCCGGTCCGGGCATCAACGACAACGGCTCGGGCTCAGCGACCCTGCTGGAGAACGCGCTGGTCCTCGCCCAGAAGAACCCGACGATGACCAAGCACGTGCGGTTCGCCTGGTGGACCGACGAGGAGCAGGGCCTCAACGGCTCGAAGTTCTACGTGGGCCAGCTGACCAGCACCCAGAAGTCGGCCATCAAGGCCTACTACAACTTCGACATGGTCGGCTCGCCCAACGGCGGCTACTTCATCAACAACCTCACCTCCACCGCCGCCGCACCGCTCAAGGCGTACTGGACCTCGCTGAACCTCGCCCCCGAGGAGAACACCGAGGGCCAGGGCCGCAGTGACGACTACTCCTTCCAGCAGGGCGGCATCGCCACCTCCGGCTACGCGGCCGGCGCCAGCGCCCGCAAGACCTCCGCACAGGCCACCAAGTGGGGCGGCACCGCGAACGCGGCGTACGACTCCTGCTACCACAGCTCCTGCGACACCTCGAGCAACATCAACGCGACGGTCCTGGACCGCAGCGCCGACGGCGTCGCCTACACGATCTGGAACCAGGCCGTCGGCGGGACCACCCCGGCGCAGGACTTCTCGATCAGCACCTCCCCGGCCGCGGGCAGCGCGAACCCGGGCTCCAGCCTGACCTCCACCGTCGCCACCGGCACCGTCAGCGGCGCCGCCCAGACCGTCTCCCTGTCGGTCACCGGCGCCCCGGCCGGCGTGAGCGCGACGCTCAGCCCCACCTCCGTCCAGTCCGGCAGCTCCTCGACGCTCACCGTGTCCGTCGGGGCGAGCACCGTGCCCGGCACCTACACCCTGACCGTCACCGGCACCGGCACCGTCAGCCACGGCACCACCTACACGCTGACCGTCAACGGCACCTCCACCTGCACCCCGCGCCAGGTCGTCTCCAACGGCGGCTTCGAGGGCGGCACCAGCCCCTGGACCACCACCTCGGGCGTCATCACCAACCAGGCCGGCCAGGCCCCGCACGGGGGCTCGTACATGGCGTGGCTGGTCGGCTACGGCCAGACCCACACCGACAGCGCCACGCAGTCCGTGACCGTCCCGTCGGGATGCGCCTCGTACCAGCTCGGCTTCTACCTGCACATCGACACCGACGAGACCGAGAACACGGTCTACGACACCTTCACGGTCTCGGTGGGCGGCCAGACGCTGGAGACCCTGTCCAACGTGAACGCCACCTCCGGCTACGTGCTCAAGACCTACGACGTCTCCCGGTTCGCCGGACAGACCGTCACCCTGAAGTTCCAGGGCGTGGAGGACCCGTCCCTGCAGACCTCCTTCGTCGTGGACGACGTCACCCTCCAGGTGAGCTGACGCCCGCCGCGACACCCTGATCCGAGAACCGTCCGGGCTCCACCCGCCCCGGCCCACCGGCCGGGACGGGTGGAGCCCGCTGCCGTGCGCCGGTGCCGCGCGGTCCGGGCCCCGGCGGTGTATGCAGGAGGCATGGATCCTCGGCCGCCGTACCCACGCACACGCCGGTTGCGGGAATCTCGCGCGGTGCTCCTGTCGGTCCCGTTCGCCCTGATCGCGGTGGTGACGGTGGTCGACGTCCTGGCGCCGCCGGACGTCCATCTGGGTCCCTTCCTCGTCGCCGCACCGGCCCTGACCGCCTCCTTCGCGGGGCCCCGGATGACCGGATTCGTCGGGGCGGTGGCGGTGGCGGCGCAGGTGGCGGTCGCCATCGCCCGCACCACCCTCACCGACCTCAACCACACCTTCCAGATCATCGCGCTGGTGCTGATCTCGGCCTTCGTTACCTTCTTCGCACACCTGCGCGAGCTCCACGAGGAGCAGCTCACCCGGCTGCGTTCCGTGGCCGTGGCCGCCCAGCAGGTGGTCCTGCGGCCGCTGCGCGACCGGATGGGACCGCTGCGGATCGCCTCCGTGTACCTGGCCGCCGAGGCCGAGGCACAGATCGGCGGCGACCTCTACGCGGCTGCGCGGACCGCCGAGAGCACCCGGCTGATCATCGGCGACGTCCGGGGCAAGGGCCTGGAGGCGGTCGGGGACGCCGCGATCGTCCTCGGCGCGTTCCGGGCCGCCGCCCACCTGGAGGCCGATCTGCCGGGGCTCGTCGCCCATCTGGAGGCCGCCGTGGCCACCGATCCCGACCGGGACGCGGACGGCCCCGGGCAGCCGGCGGAGGGTTTCACCACCGCGGCCGTCCTCGACATCCCCGACGGGGAACCCTCCCTGCGGCTCGTCAGCTGCGGACACCCGCCGCCCCTGCTGCTGCGCGGCGGCCTCGTCGTACCCCTCCAGGTGGACCATCCGGCTCCGCCGCTGGGCCTCTCGGAGTTCGTGGACACCGGCTTCGCCCCGCAGTCCTTCTCCTTCGAGCCGGGCGACGTGGTGCTCCTGTACACGGACGGGGTCATCGAGGCGCGCGACGCCTCGGGTGCGTTCTACCCGCTCGCGGAGCGGGCCGCGGACTGGCCCGGCGACGGCCCGGACGCCCTCCTGCGCCACCTGTGCGCGGACCTCCTGGCCCACGCACCGGGCGGCCAGCTGGGGGACGACGCGGCGATGGTGGCCATCGAGCGCGTCGGCGGCTGAGCGGGGGCGGGTTCAGCCGCTGTCGCGGACCGCGACGATGCCGTTGAAGACGCCCACGTAGGCGGTGCCGTCGGGGCCCAGGGTGATCGGGGCCCAGTTGTTGTCGTACAGCGGGCCCGTGCCGGTGAGCCGGCGCCAGCGGCGCTCGCCGGTGCGGAAGTCCACCGCCGTCAGGTACCAGGCGTCGATCCCCCAGATGTTCGGTTCCTTCTCGTAGAAGTACAGCAGCCCGTTCCCGGTGGAGAGCTTGGGGACCACGGAGGGCGAGCGGACCGGGCTCTGCCAGACCGTGTCGCAGCCGCTGCCGTCGGCCCGCACGTCGATGCGGCTGGCGCCGCCGACGACCGACTTGCCGAGGACCAGCGAGGTGATGTTCTCGTAGCCGTAGTTGTTCTCCACGACGATGCTGTTGCCCCAGGTGATCAGGGAATTGTCGGTGGTCGAGGCGCCCGCTCCGAAGACCGGCACCCTGCACACCAGCCGCTGTCCCTCGGGCACGTCCGTGCCCCGCTTGTAGACCAGGACGTTCATCCGGTCGTCGGCGTTGTCGGTGATCGCGACGTAGCCGTCGCCGAAGAGGTCCGGGGTGGTGCCCGAGCCCTGGTTCACCGAGCCGGGCTTGGTCCCCGTACCCCGGTCGTACGTCTGGCGCCACTGGGCGACGGGGGTGCCGTCGGCGTCGGCGCGGAAGCTGTAGAGGGCGTGGTCGGTGACGATGGACACGCCGTCCTCGGCCACCGAGAAGGAGTTCTGGATCTCCTCCCCCGGCAGCCGGATCGAGCGGATCCGCGAGGTCGCCGGGTCCACGGTGCCGACCCGGCCCTGGCGGGTGACCCACCAGATGCGGCCGTTCCAGTCGGGCATCACGGAGGTGACGGGGTCGCAGGTGCCGGTGGGCCGCAGGTTGGTCCAGTCCGCGCAGTCGTGCGGGACCTGGCCGGTGAGGTCCCAGTCGTCGTCGGCCCTGAACCGCCACGTGCCGTCGGGACCCTGGGCGTGGGAGAGGCGCAGGATGTGCTGGCGGGAGTCGGCCAGCACCGCCCGGTCCTCGTTGTCCAGGTAGAAGTAGGCGCCGCCCGAGGTGTCCTTGAAGATCTTCGACAGGTCGAGGGTGCTGATCGCCCGGACCGTCGAGGAGCGCTGCGGGAGCTGGTACTCCGCGAGCGGGGCGAGCGTGCGCGGTTCCAGCAGCTCCACCTTGAAGCCGCTGAAGGTGCCGCACACCGTGACCAGCCGGCCGGCCGAGTCGAAGGTGGCGGTGGCGCATTCGCCGCCGAGGGCCGCGATCTTCTCGCTCGTCACCGTCGGCTTCCTGCCGAGCGGCCCGGACCAGGGGGAGGTGGCGCTGCCCGACGCGTCGGAGTGCATGCCGCTGCGGCCGTTGGGGGCCATGAACGGGTGCTGCGGCGGGGCTTGTCCGGGCAGCGGAGCGGCGGTGGCGGGACCGCCCTCGTAGTGGCTGACCAGGCGGTGGCCGGGGGCCAGGGGTATCCCGTCCGCGGCGGCCGGGGACAATCCGGAGACCACCGCGAAGACGGCCAGGGCCGGCAGCACCGCACGGTTCAGCGCTCTTGGGAACATCCGGGCTTCCTCCATGGTCCGCGGCTCTGCTGACACCGCGTCCGACGTCGCGCCGCCGCCAGACGGTAGGTCGCAGTGCCGAAGGAGTCCATGGAGGAACGGGATGAATGCCGATGCGGTCAGCGTCCGCCGTCGGCCGGTTCCGGGGCGAGCTGCCCCACCCCGGCCGTGCGGCGAGCCGGTCAGGGTTTCAGGAGCCCGCCGGGACCCGGCCAGGGCCCCGGGGGCCGGTCAGGGCTTCAGGCCGCCGACCACGTCCGCCGTGGCCGAGACGCCGTGCTGGATGGTCGCCGACAGGCTGCTGCTCGCGAGGTAGAAGCCGAGCAGCACGCAGACGAGCGCGTGCGACAACTTGAGGCCGCCACCGCGCATGAAGATCCACGCGAGGACGAGGAGCAGGACGACGACGGAGAGGGAGATCACCATCGGAACACCTCCTTGTGCGGCGCCATGGTGGCGCAGGAAGAGGGCCCTTAGAGCGAAACTCGTGTCCGCCAAACGGGTGTTGACCGTCCGTGACCGGGGTTCAATCCTTGACGATCTCTTCCCAGCGGGTCGTTCGGTCGCACCAGCGTCCGAGCAGCACGGGGTCGTGGCCCACCGCCAGGAGTCCGGCGCCGGTCCGCGCGCGGTACTCCTCGACCACGCCGACCAGGGCTGCGGTGGTGGAGGCATCGAGCATCGCGGTCATCTCGTCGCACACCAGCCAGCGCGGCCGCAGCACCAACGCCCGCGCCAGGCATGCCCGTTGCAGCTGGCCGTCGCTGACCTCGTGGGGCCGCCGGGCGAGCAGGTCGTCGCCGAGGCCGACCCGGTCCGCCAACTCGGGGACGACAGAGTCGACTTCGCTACGCCGCCCGGTCGCGCGGAGGGGTTCGGCGACGAGGTCGCGCAGCCTGAGCCGGGGGTCCGCCGACAGCCGGGGCTGCTGGAACACCACGCCGACGCCGGTGCGCAGGGAGCGCGGCGCCCTGTGCCGGAAGCCGGTCACGGCGCGGCCGTCGAAGGCCACGGTCCCCCGGTCGGGCCGGTGCAGCAGGGCCGCGACCCTGGCCAGGGTGGACTTGCCGCAGCCGCTGGGGCCGAGCAGTCCGAGGGCTTCGCCGGGTGCCAGGCTCAGGTGCGCGTTGCGCACGACGGGGGCCCGGCGGTCGTATCCGGCGGTGATGCCGGTGAGCTCAAGCATGGTGGCAGGCCACCCCTTCGGTGAGCGCGGGCACCTCGGCGCGGCAGCGGGCGTCGGCCAGGGGGCAGCGGGCGGCGAAGGCGCAGCCGGGCGGGAGGGCGCCCAGTTCGGGCGGGGCGCCGGGGATCGGGACGAAGGCGCGCTCCGGAAGGGCGTCGAGGAGCCCGCGGGCATAGGGGTGCCGAGGCCCTGGTTCACCGAAGAAGGCTGTGGCGGGGGCCGTTTCCACGATGCGGCCCGCGTACATGACGGCCACGGTGTCGGCGATGCGCTGGGCCGCCGCGAGGTCGTGCGTGATCATCAGCAGCGCGCGGCCGGCCGCCCGGGTGTGGGCCCTCAGCTCGTCGACGGTGCGGTGGACGAGGTCCCGGTCGAGCCCGGTGGTCGGCTCGTCGGCGAGGAGCAGGGGGGCGTCGCCGATCAGGGCGAGGGCGGTGGCCGCGCGCTGGGCGAGGCCGCCGGAGAGCTCGTGGGGGTGGCGGTCGAGGTGCGTGCCGGGGAACGCGGCCCGCTCGGCCGCGGCTTCGGCCGCCTCCCGGAGCTCCGGCTTGGTGGCTCCGGTCAGCTCCCGGACCGTCTCCTCGAGGTGGGACCGGATGGTGCGGACGGGTGTGAGGTGCGCGGCCGGGCTCTGCGGGACCAGGGCGACGCGGCGGCCCCGGACGGTCCGGGCGAGGGTCCGCTCGTCGAGGGCGAGGAGGTCGGTGCCGTCCGCGAGGCGGGCCGCGCCGGAGGTTTCGGCGTTGCCGGGGAGCAGGCCGAGGAGGGCGGAGGCGAGGACGGATTTGCCGCAGCCGCTCTCGCCGACGAGGGCCAGGCATTCGCCCGGAGCCAGGGTGAGGGTGGCGTCCGTGACGGCCCGGACGTGTCGGCCGCCGCGCATGCGGAAGCGGACGGACAGCCGGTCCAGGGTGAGGACGGGCGCGGCGGGGCCGCTTGCGGTGTGGTCGGTCACAGCGACAGCTCCGAGCGGCGTCGGGGATTGAGGCGCTCGCGCCAGGCGCCCGCGAGGCCGGCGATCGCCAGGGTCGGGAGGATCAGGAACAGCCCGGGGAAGAGGGTGGGCCACCAGTCGCCCGCGAGCAGGGAACCGCGGGCCGTCTGGACGAGGTTGCCCAGGCTCGCCTGGTGCGCGGGCAGGCCGAGGCCCAGGAAGGACAGCGCCGACTCGTGCCACATGGCGTGCGGGATCATCAGCACGGCCGCGAGTGCGGCCTGTGGCAGCACGCCGGGCACGAGGTGGCGGACGGTGACCCGCAGCCGGGAGGCGCCGCCCGAGACGGCCGCGTCCAGATGGGGCCGCGAGCGCAGCGAGAGCACCTCGGCCCGGACGATGCGGGCGGTGGACAGCCAGTGGGTCAGTGCCACGGAGACGACCACCGGCCACACGCCCGGACGGAACATCGCCACGATGAAGATGCCCAGCAGCAGGTGCGGGATCGAGGACAGGGCGTCCACCACACGCATGACGCACCGGTCCGTCCATCCGCCGAGCGCCCCGGCGGCCGCGCCGACCGCCGTGCCGATGACGGTGGCGGCCAGCGCCGCCACCAGGCCGACGAGCAGCGAGACCCGCAGCCCGTACAGGCAGCGCAGCAGCAGGTCGCGGCCCACGTCATCGGTGCCGAAGGGGTGGGCCCACGAGGGCGGCAGGAGTTTTGCCGACAAGTCGACCGTTTGCTGGTCTAGTTGGGCCAGCGGCGGTACGAGCAGGACCGCCAGGGCGAGGAGCGCGACGCACACCGCTGAGCTCCGCACCCGGATCGTGCGCGTCGAGCGCCGGCCCTTCCCGCGGGAGCGCCAGGTGACCTCGGCCGCGTCGGCCGCGGGCGCCCCCGCGGGGCCCGCGGCCCTTGCCGTGTCAGCCATCGAAGCCCACCCTCGGGTCCGCCAGTCCGTAGAGCAGGTCGGAGAGCAGGTTCCCGGCCAGTACCGCGGCCGTGGCCAGCACGGTCAGCGCGGCCAGCAGCGGGAAGTCCACGGAGGTCGCGGCCTGCACGGTGGCCGCCGCGATGCCGGGCCAGCTGAAGACGGTCTCCACCAGCAGGGCGCCGGTGATCAGCTCCGGTACCCGCGACCCGATCAGGGTCAGCATCGGGAGCATTCCGGAGCGCAGTCCGTGCCCGAGCAGTACCCGCCGCTCACCCACGCCCCGCGCACGAGCGCCCCGTACGGGGTCCTCTTCCAACGCGTCGGCCACGCCCTGCCTGACGTACAGGAAGAACCAGGGCAGTTGCGAGAGCCCCAGGACCAGCGCGGGAAGCACCAGGTGGCGGGCGACCTGCCCGGCCGTGACCACGTCGCTGCCCGCGTCGGTCAGGCCGCCGGAGGGCAGGACCCCCAGCCGCACCGAGAAGAACCAGATGGCGAGCAGGCCCAGCCAGAAGGCCGGGGCCGCTTCGAGGGTGTACGCGAGCGCGGAGACGGCCCGGTCGAGGAGCCCGCCCTGTCTGCGCGCGGCGAGCACTCCGAGCCCCGTCCCCAGCAGCAGGGCCACGGCGAAGGCGCTCAGGGCGAGCAGCGCCGACCAGCCGAGCCGTTCGCCGATGACGTCGGCGACCGGCTGGCGCATCACGGCGGAGGTGCCGAGGTCGCCGGTGAGCGCCGAGGTGAGCCACTCCCACCAGCGCGCGGTCAGGGGCTGGTCCACGCCGAGGTTGGCCGCCAGCCGGTCCAGTTCGGCCTGCGGGGCGGTGAGCCCGGCGGTGCCCGCGTACGCCTTGACGGGGTCGAAGGGGGACAGCTCGGCGACGGCGAAGACCCCGTAGGTGACGACGAGCAGGACGGGTCCGGCGAACAGGGTCCGCCGCGCCGCCATGCGCGCCATCGGCCGCCAGGGAGGCCGGACAGTGCGGGTGCGGGTGGTGCGGGTGGTCACTTGGCCGGACTCACTTCTGCTTCGGCTTCCAGTTCTCGATGTTCCACCAGGGGCCGGAGCCGAGGCCGTGGTCGTGCGGCTCCACCTGGGTGGAGGGGCCGTCCCACTTGTCGTTGACCACGTAGAGGTGGTCGATGTGGGTGAGGTAGATGTAGCCGGGGTTCTTGACGAGCTCGCGCTGGACCGTGTCGTACGCGGCCTTGCGGGCGGCCGGGTCGCCGCTCCTGCGGCCGTCGAGGAGCGCCCGGTCGACCGTCTTGTTGTCGTAGCGGGCCATGTTGTTGAAGCCGTCGCCCGCGAGCGAGGAGTTCAGCGTCAGGTACTGGTCGAAGTCGGGGTCGGCCGGGGAGCCGCCGCCCGCGAGGACGGCGTCGGTCTTCATCCGGGGCTCGATGACCTCCCAGCTGCCGGACTCGATCTTGACCTCGATGCCCGCCTTCCTGGCGTCGGAGGCGAAGGCCAGCGCGTGGTCCTGGCGGATCTTGTCCCCGGAGGTGTGCCACAGCGGGAAGGTGGCCCGCAGGCCCTTCTTGGCGCGGATGCCGTCGTCGCCGGGCACCCAGCCCGCCTCGTCGAGGATCTTCCTGGCCCCGGCGAGGTCGTGCGCGCGCTCCGTGCCGGCCGCGAACCAGGGGCTGCCGGTGGGGACGGGGCCGTAGGCGGCCTTGCCGGCGCCTTCGAGGAGCTTGTCGACCATGGCGCCGCGGTCCACGGCGAGGTCGAGGGCCCGGCGGACCGCCACGTCACCGGTGACCTCGTTGTCGGTCGGCATGGTGACGTTGCGGTAGTCGAAGGTCTTGGCCGTCCATGTCCTTCGCGCCTCGTCGCCCTTGAACGCCCCGGCCAGGTTCGGCGGCAGGATCGCCCCGTCCAGTTCTCCGGAGCGCAGCCGGGTGGCGCGTACGTCGTCGTCCTTGATGACGGCCATGGTGAACTTCTTGACCGCGGGTTCGCCGCCCCAGTAGGACGGGTTGGCCTTGAAGCTGAGCTTCTCGCCCTTGGACCAGGCGGTGAGCACGTACGGTCCGGTGCCGACGGGTTTGGCGGCGAAGTCCCCGCTGTTGACGTCCTGGCGGCCCGCGATGTGCTCGGGGGCGATGGGCAGGACGGTCCGCTCGGCGAACGGGGCGTAGGGGTACTTCAGGCGGAAGACGACGGCGTCCTGCCCCTGGGCCTCGACGCCGGCGATCGCGTCGAGCTCGGACTTGGAGGCGTTGTTGGTCTTCTCGTGGAGGATCGTCCGGTAGGTGAAGACCACGTCCGTGGCGCCGAAGGGCTGCCCGTCGCTGAACTTCACGCCCTGGCGGAGCCGGTAGGTGTACGTGAGCCCGTCCGCGGAGACCTCCGGCAGGGCCTGGGCCAGGGCCGGCTTCAGCTTCATGTCCGCGTCGTGGGCCAGCAGCCCGTCGAAGATCTTCGAGTTGCCGTCCTTGCCGTAGCCCAGCAGGGGGCTGAGGGTCTCCGGCTCGTTGGCTATGCCCACCACGGCGGAGTCCGGTCCCGCGGACGCGGTTCCTCCCGTGGGGCCCGAACAGGCCGCGAGGCCCGTGATGAGTGCGGCGGCCGCGGTCGCGCCGACCGGTCCCCGTATGGTCCGGGCCCTCATGCTGTGCACTTCCCTGCTGCTTTCGATCACTATCTGATGAAAAATCCTGCTTATTGCAAAGAGATCGCAATAATGCCAGACGGGGACGGGAGAAGACGAACGCGCGGGTCTTGCCCGGCCGCCGCAGGGCGTGCCATATATGTCTAGACCATTAAGAGCCGGAGGAAGAGGGCGCCGCCGTGCACCACCCCGCGCCACGCACCGCAGCGAGGCTCCCGTCCCCCGCACCGGCCTTGCCCCTGACCCTGGCACTGGCACTGGCCCTCGCCGCGGCCGCCCTGACGGCGTGCACCTCGGCCGACACCACGCCCCCGCACGCCCCCGCCGAGCTCACCGCCCAGGCGGGCAGCGCCACTTCGGTCCACGTGATGTGGCAGTCGGCCGCCCCCGCCGACGGGGTGACCTCCTTCCTGGTCTTCCAGGCCGGCAGCCTGGTCCGCGAGCTCCCCGCCGACAAGACGATGGTGGACATCACCGGGCTCACCCCGCAGACCGCGTACGGGTTCACGGTCCGGGCCCGCGACGCCGCCGGGAACACCTCGCCGCCCAGCGCCTCCGCCTCCGCCACCACCCCCGCCGCCAAGGCCGAGGACCGGCAGCCGCCGACGGCCCCGCCCCGAGCGGCCGGACGCGCGCTCGGACCCACCTCCGCGGTGCTGAGCTGGGCCCCCGCCACCGATGACGCGGGGGTCACCGCGTACGACGTCTACCAGGGCACCGCCCGGATCCACACGGTCGGCCCCGGCACCACCGAGACCACCCTGGAAGGCCTCCAGCCCGACACCGTGTACACCTTCACGGTCAGGGCCCGCGACGGCGCCGACAACTCCTCCCCCGACGGCCCGCCGGTGGACGTGACCACTCCGGCCGGTCCGGGGCAGCGGCCCGACACCGCCCCCGCCGAGTTCACGGCGCTCGCCTCACCGGGCGCGGTCACCCTCGCCTGGACCGCCCCGCCGACCGGCAAGGAGACCAGCGAGTACGAGCTCTACGTCAACGGCCGTCCCACCACCGTCATCCAGTTCGGTACGGGCGCGGTCCCGGCCGGCCGCGCGGAACACCGCCTCTCGGTCACCGAACCGGCGGGCACCGTATGGACGGTGAAGCTGCGGGCCCGGCTGCCCGACGGCAATTGGGGAGCCTTTTCGGCCGAGCGGCGGGTCGTACTCGCCGCACCGTAACCAGACTCCGTCCCTCCGATCTGCCCCGAACGGCACTGCGGGGAAAGAAGATCGCGCACAATACATGCGTGTTCGGTGAGTACTCGGTCAACAACAATCAGCCAGATCCCGCGGACGGCCCCGCTGAGCCAGACTCTGGCGCCGTGCCGGGAAACCTGCCGCCGGAGACGGCGAGCTTCGTGGGCCGCGAGCGTGAACTCGGCCTGCTGTACGAACTGCTGCGCGGGCAGAGGCTGGTCACGCTCACGGGCGTCGGCGGCGTCGGCAAGTCCAGGCTCGCGCTGCGCGCCGCCGCGGATGCCCGCCAGCACCGCCGCGACGGCGTCTGGTGGGTGGAGCTCTCGCCCCTGCGCGACCCCGAGTTGCTCACCGCCACCGTCGCGCACGCCCTCGGTCTCGCCCACCAGTCCCCGCGCCCGCTGGACGAGGAACTGTGCGCGTGGATGGCCGACAAGGAGCTGCTGCTCGTCCTCGACACCTGCGAGCACCTGGTCGCCGCCTGCCGCCACCTCGTCGGCGAACTCCTGCAGTCCGCCCCCGGGCTGACGGTCCTGATCACCTCCCGCGAACCGGTCGCCTCCCCCGGCGAGAAGGTGGTCGAGGTCAGTCCGCTGCCCTGCGACGGCCCCGACAGCGACGCCCTGGCCCTCTTCCGGGCCCGCGCCCTGGCCGCCACCCCCCAGGCCGCTGCCGCCTTCGCCGATCCGGAGCGGGCGGCCGTCGCCCTCGAGGTGTGCCGCCGCCTGGACGGGATCCCGCTCGCCCTCGAACTGGCCGGCGCCCGGATGCGGTTGTGGACCCTGGAGCAGATGGCGGAGCGCCTCGGCGTCCGCTTCGACCTGCTGTCCGACACCACCGCCGCCGCCCGGCTCCCCCGGCATCAGACGATGCGGACCACCATCGGCTGGAGCCACGAGCTGTGCGAGCCGGTGGAGCGGCTGCTGTGGGCCCGGCTCTCGGTCTTCACCGGGGACTTCGACGTGGCCGCGGCGCGGGCGGTCTGCTCGGGCGGTCCGCTGCCCGCCGGGCGCGTGGAGCGGGTGCTGTCGGGCCTGGTCGCGAAGTCGGTGGTGCGGATCACGCGGGAGCGCGGCGCGGGCGCCCGCTACCGGATGCTGGACACGATCCGCGAGTACGGCCAGGACTGGCTGGTGGAGCTCGGGGAGGTACGGACCCTCGCCGACCGGCACGCCCACTGGTACGCGGCGCTCTCGCAGGCCGCCGAGCGGGGCTGGCTGGGCCCCGGCCAGGTGGACTGGTACCGCAGGATGACCGCGGAGCACGCGCAGCTGCGTACCGCCCTGGAGCATCTGATCGGCTCGGATCCCGCGGCGGCCCTGGAGACGGCCGGAGCCCTGTGGTTCTTCTGGTTCTCCTGCGGGCACGTCCAAGAGGGCCGGGGCTTCGTGGAACGGGCCCTGAGCGCGGCCCGGCCCACCGGAGCCGCGTACACCCAGGGGCTGTGGGCGCTGGGGCTGACGGCCCTGGTCCAGGGCGACCTGGAGACGGCCCGGCGGGTCGGCGAGGAGTGCGCCCGGGCGGCGGCCGCTCTGGCCGACCCGGAACCGGAGCTGCGCGCGGCCTATCTGCTCGCGGTCGCGGTGCTGATGCCGGGCGATCCGGTACGGGCGCTCGCGCTGGCGGGTCCCCGGGCCCGCGCGGGCCACGGCGGCCGCACCAGCGGCCCGGGCTGGCTGCTGTGCCGGCTGGCCACCGCCTACGCCCTGTGCGACCTCGGGCGCTTCGAGGAGGCCATGCACGAGGCGGGAGGGCTGCGCGAGGCCTGCGCGGAGCTGGGCGAGCGCTGGCTGCGGGCGTACGCGGACTACGTCCTGGCCGTGGCGGCACTGGGGCTCGGGCACCACGGGGAGGCTGCCCGGCACGTACGGGCGATGCTCTCGGGCAAGCGGCTGCTGGGCGACCGCTTCGGCATCGCGCTCGGCCTGGACCTGCTCGCGGCGGCGGTGGCGGCCATGGGCGACGGCGAACTGGCGGCGCGGCTGCTGGGCACCGGGCACGCGTGGTGGCGCACGGTCGGGCGGCCGCAGATGGGATCCCCCTCGCTGACGGCGTTGCGCGACGAGGGCGAGCGGCAGGCCAGGGCGGCGATCGGCGACGAGGCGTACGAGCACGCCTTCCTGGGTGGTGCTTCGGCGCCCACCGGCTGAGCTTGCGGCCGGTGGACACCGCGTAATCCCGGGGCTCCCGTCAGTACGGGAGGGGTCTGCCCGACGGTGTGCGCAGATCCAGGTCTCGGGGGGCGGGCTTGGGGACGGGCTTGCGGATCAGCTGCTGGCGCATGCTGCCTCCTCGCTCAGACCAGGGCCGGGCGGCGGGGTTCCACCGTGCGGCCGTCGGGGAGCAGTTCACCGGTGTCGTCGAAGACCACGAGGCCGTTGCAGAGCAGATTCCAGCCTTGTTCAGGATGGAAGGCCACGGTGCGGGCGGCGTCGTGATCGGCGCTGTCGGCGGTCGGGCAGGGGGGCTGGTGGGAGCACATGGCGCACCTCCTCGCAGAGTGGGGCGGGAGGGCCGGTGGTCACCCGGTCGAATCCGCGATCCACGGTGGCGGTGAGTATTGCTGATCGCCACCCCTGGACGGAACCCATATTCGCCGTCCAGTTCAGGGTGTGTATGCCCGATTACCATGCGCTCATGCCCGCTATCCGGATCATTCACCGAACTCGTCTCGCACCCGCCGAGGCATGGCGGCGGCTGACCGACTGGGAACGCCACGGCTCACAGGTTCCGCTCACCCGGACGATCATCGAGACGGCGCCTCCCACACACGTCGGAACGCGCTTCACGGCCCGCACGGGCGTGGGAAGCATCACGTTCGACGACCCGATGGAAGTGACCGTCTGGCAGCCCCCCGCGGACACCTCCGCGGGCCTGGTCCGCCTGGTCAAACGCGGTGGCGCCGTCACGGGCTGGGCGGAGATCGAAATCCGCCCCGCGCCCGGCGGCGGCTGCGAGGCCGAATGGCGCGAGGAGCTGCGCCTGCGCGGCCTCCCCCGCCTCTTCGCCCCCCTGACGGCCGCCGCCGCCCGCTTCCTCTTCGGCCGCGCCCTGCGGGCCCTCCTGCGCTGACGGGGCCCTCTCCCGCGCCGCACAGGGCCCCTGCGCCGAAGGGGACCCCTTGAGCCCCTCCGAGCCCCGCTCGAGCCCCCTTCCAGCCCCTGTCCAGCCACCGTCCGGCCCCGCGCTAGCGGATCGGCATGCCCGAGATCGTGCGCGCGATCACCAGCCGCTGGATCTCGCTCGTACCCTCGAAGATGGTGTAGATCGCGCTGTCCCGGTGCATGCGCTCCACCGGGTACTCGCGGGTGAAGCCGTTGCCGCCCAGGATCTGGACCGCCTGCGCGGTGACCTTCTTGGAGACCTCGCTCGCGAACAGCTTCGACATCGAGCCCTCGGCCGAGGTGAACGGCTTGCCCGCGACCGCCATCCAGGAGGCGCGCCACACCAGCAGACGGGCCGCGTCGATGGAGGTGCGCATGTCGGCGAGCTGGAAGGCCACGCCCTGGTTGTCGATGATCGGCCGGCCGAACTGCGTACGGGTCTTCGCGTAGTCGAGGGCGACCTCGTACGCGGCGCGCGCCGTGCCCACGGCCATGGCTCCGACGGCGGGGCGGGAGGCCTCGAAGGTGGCCATCGCGGCGTTCTTGACCCGCTCGCCGCCGCCCTCCTTGGCCCGCTCGTGGGCGCGCGCCAGGCGCTCGTCCAGCTTCTCCTTGCCGCCGAGCAGGCAGGAGCCGGGGATCCGGCAGTCCTCCAGGACCACCTCGGCGGTGTGCGAGGCGCGGATCCCGTGCTTCTTGAACTTCTGGCCCTGGGAGAGCCCGGGGGTGTTCGGCGGCACGATGAAGGAGGCGTGGCCCTTGGTGCCGAGCTCGGGGTCGACGACGGCCACGACGATGTGGACGTTGGCGATGCCGCCGTTGGTGGCCCAGGTCTTGGTGCCGTTGAGCACCCACTCGTCGGTGGCCTGGTCGTACACGGCGCGGGTGCGCATCGCGCCGACGTCGGAACCGGCGTCCGGCTCGGAGGAGCAGAAGGCGGCGACCTTCACGTCGTCGGGGGTGCCGTACATCTGCGGGATCCAGGTGCCGATCTGCTCCTCGGTGCCGTTGGCGACGACGCCGATGGCGGCGAGCCCGGTACCGACGATCGACAGCGCGATGCCCGCGTCGCCCCAGAACAGCTCTTCCATGGCCATCGGGATGCCGAGGCCGGTGGGGTCGAAGAACTGCTGGGCGTAGAAGTCGAGCGAGTAGATGCCGACCTTCGCGGCTTCCTGGATGACGGGCCACGGAGTCTCTTCGCGCTCGTCCCATTCCGCGGCAGCGGGGCGCATCACGTCGGCGGCGAAGCCGTGGATCCAGTCCCGTACCTGCTTCTGGTCGTCGTTCAGCTCCATGGTGAACTCCGCCATGTCCCCTCCAGCTTTCGTATCGCGCTGCCGTACAAGCAGTTACCAACGGTAACCCCATCTGTCCGACCAGTCTGTTACCGGCCGGTAAGCACTGTCAAGCAGCAGCAACGGCGGACCGCCGATGAGATCGCCAGGGTGTGCGGGGTGTTACGTTGCGTGGGCGTCAGGACATCGCAAGGGCGGGGAGTGGAACACGTCATGGAGAGCACACAGCAGGCCGGCGAGCCGGGAACGGCCGAGCGCCGGCGGCGGGAACTGCTGGAGGCGGCCGACCGGGTCGTCCTGCGGGACGGGCCGAAGGCGTCCATGAACGCCATCGCCGCGGAGGCCGGCATCACCAAGCCGATCCTCTACCGGCACTTCGGCGACAAGGCGGGCCTCTACCAGGCCCTCGCCGTCCGGCACACGGACGCCCTGCTCGACTCGCTGCGCGCGGCGCTCGACGCCCCCGCCGAGCGGCGCAGCCGGGTGGAGGCCACCCTCGACACCTATCTCGCCGCCATCGAGGCCCGCCCGCAGGTCTACCGCTTCCTCATGCACCCGGCCGAGGACTCCCAGGCCCCCGAACGCGGCTTCGACGTGGGCCTGCACTCGGCCCCGCTGCTGCGGCGCCTCGGCGAGGAGCTGGCTCAGGTCATCGGAGAACGCGTGGACCTCGGCCCCGGCGGCGAACGCCTGGCCCGGGTGTGGGGTCACGGGATCGTCGGCATGATGCACGCCGCGGGCGACTGGTGGCTCGGCGAGCGCCCCTGCGAGCGCGCGGAGCTCGTCACCGGCCTCACCGACCTCCTGTGGGGCCGCCTGGCCACCGCCGGCAACCGCGAGGACGGCCCCGGCTTCTGAGTTCTGCGGGGCACCTTGAGCCCGCCGGGCAAATCCAGCCCCGCCTGGCAAATCCAGCCCCGCCGGCGTTTGAGGCGCGGGGTCCGGGGCGGAGCCCCGGGAACCCCGGCTCCGCCGGGATCACTCCCCCAGGACGTGGATCCCGGCGGCGCCCCAGTCCGTCTTGCGGATCTGCTTGCGCAGCTTGCGCGCCCGCAGCCCCGTAACCCGCTCCGCGTACACGCCACCGGCCAGGTGGTCGCACTCGTGCTGCAAGCACCGCGCGAAGAACCCGGTCCCGGAGATCCGCACGGCCGCCCCGTCCGAGGTGACCCCCTCGACGACGGCCTCGTCGAAGCGGACCGTGGACGCCTCCAGCCCGGGCAGGGACAGGCAGCCCTCGGGCCCGGCGTACTCGTCCCCGTCGGCGGAGACCAGCCGCGGGTTGACGATGTGCCCGACGTGGCGGACGTCCTCGTCGTCGGGGCAGTCGTAGACGAACACCCGCTGCCCGACGCCGATCTGGTTCGCGGCCAGGCCGACGCCCTGGGCCGCGTACATCGTGGCGAACATGTCCTCGATGAGCCGGTCGAGGGCCGGTCCGAATTCGGTGACCTCCGCGCAAGCGGAATGGAGCACCGGGTCGCCCAGCAGGCTCATGGTGCGGACGATGCCGGAGGTACCGGGGATGGGGCGCTGTCGCATGGCCGTAAGAGTACGACGGGCGACTATATGAGGAGATCTTCGGCGGACCGGGGGCGCCGCGGTCAGGGCGCGGGCAGGTCATGGATAGGCTGGGGGCGACCGACGCAAGGAGGACAAGGGACGATGGCAGGCAACACAGAGCCGCTTTCGCCGCGGGCCAAGCTGGCCGTGACGGCGGGCAAGGCCGCGGCGGCGGTGTCGCGGGCCGCGGGACGCGGAAGCGGATCGGTGATCGGAGGCAAGGTCGCGCTCAAGCTCGACCCCGATCTCCTGGGCGCGCTGGCGCAGCATCTCGACGTCGTCCTCGTCTCGGCGACGAACGGCAAGACCACGACGACCCGGCTGATCGCGGAGGCCCTGCGGGCCAGCGGGCCGGTCGTCTCCAACGCGCTGGGCGCGAACATGCCCGCGGGCATCACCTCCGCCCTGGCGGGCGGCTCGGACGCCCGTTACGGCGTCATCGAGGTGGACGAGAAGTACCTGGCCGGGGTGGCCCGGGACGTCACCCCCAAGGTGATCGCCCTGCTCAACCTCTCCCGCGACCAGCTGGACCGCGCCGCCGAGACCCGCATGCTCGCGGAGAAGTGGCGCGAGGGCCTCTCCGGCTCCAAGGCGGTCGTCATCGCGAACGCGGACGACCCGCTGATCGTGTGGGCGGCCTCGTCCTCGGCGAACGTGGTGTGGGTGGCCGCCGGCCAGGAGTGGAAGGACGACGCCTGGTCGTGCCCCTCCTGCGGTGGCGTCATGCAGCGTCCGGGCGACGACTGGTACTGCGGCGAGTGCGGCTTCCGGCGTCCCACCCCGAGCTGGGTGCTCTCCGGCGACCACGTGCTCGACCCGCACGGCAGCGCCTGGCCGATCAACCTCCAGCTGCCGGGCCGCGCCAACAAGGCCAACGCGGCCACCTCGGCCGCCGTGGCCGCCGTCTTCGGCGTCCCGCCGCAGGTGGCGCTGGAGCGGATGTACCAGGTGCAGGCCGTGGCCGGCCGCTACGACGTGGTGAGCTTCCAGGGACGCGAGCTGCGGCTGCTGCTCGCGAAGAACCCGGCCGGCTGGCTGGAGACCTTCTCCCTGATCGACCCGCCGCCGACCCCGGTGATCCTGTCCGTGAACGCCCGCGGCGCGGACGGCACCGACACCTCGTGGCTGTGGGACGTGGACTACCCGCGCCTGGCCGGGCACCCGATCTTCGTGATCGGCGACCGCAAGCTGGACCTCGCGGTCCGCCTCGAAGTCGCGGGCCTGGACTTCCGGGTGTGCGAGACCCTCGACGAGGCCGTGCAGCTGGCGCCGCCCGGACAGATCGAGCTGATCGCCAACTACACCGCCTTCCAGGACGTGCGCCGCCGCGTCGGCAACTAGTACCCATAAGGACAAGAGCATGAGCGACAACAGCCTGCGTCTGGTGTGGGTCTACCCCGACCTGCTCAGCACGTACGGAGACCAGGGCAACGCCCTCGTCGTGGAGCGCCGGGCCCGCCGGCGCGGCCTGGACGTGCAGCGCGTGGACGTGCGCAGCGACCAGCCCATCCCCACCTCGGGCGACATCTACCTGATCGGCGGCGGCGAGGACCGGCCGCAGCGCCTCGCCGCGGAGCGGCTGGTGCGCGACGGCGGTCTGGAGCGTGCCGTCTCGAACGGGGCAATCGTCTTCTCCGTCTGCGCCGGCTACCAGATCCTGGGCCAGGAGTTCGTCAACGACGTCGGCGAGCGCCAGCAGGGCCTCGGCCTGCTCGACGTGGTGACCGTGCGCGGCGAGGGCGAGCGGTGCGTCGGCGACGTCCTGGCGGACATCGACCCGCGGCTCGGCCTGCCGCAGCTGACGGGCTTCGAGAACCACCAGGGCGTCACGCACCTGGGCCCGACGGCGAGGCCGTTCGCCCGGGTGTCGATGGGCCGGGGCAACGGGACCGGTGACGGCACCGAGGGCGCGTACAACGACACGGTGTTCGGCACCTACATGCACGGTCCCGTGATGGCCCGCAACCCGCAGATCGCGGACCTGCTGCTGAAGCTGGCCCTCGATGTGAACGCGCTGCCGCCCATCGACGACCGCTGGTACGACGCCCTGCGCGCGGAGCGGATCGCGGCGGCCGCGCAGCCCGCGTAGTCCGCACGGCCCCCTGGCGGCACCCCTCGTTCGGCCCGGATTCCCCTGGTGGAGTCCGGGCCGACGTGCGTTCGTACTACTTGTCCGACCAGCATGTGGAGGATGGTTCAGTCCACCGGCGTTCCACTTGTAGGGTGCAGGGTAGTTCCAACCGGACGACGTGGTCCGGTCGTCGGCCCACGTTGCAAAGGTCCTTCCTGCCATGCGCATTGGTGTGCTCACTTCCGGAGGCGACTGCCCCGGGCTCAATGCCGTCATCCGCTCCGTCGTACACCGCGCCGTCGTCGACCACGGGGACGAGGTCATCGGCTTCCGCGACGGCTGGCGCGGTCTGCTGGAGTGCGACTACCTCAAGCTCGACCTCGACGCCGTCAGCGGCATCCTGGCCCGGGGCGGAACGATTCTGGGCTCCTCCCGGGTCCAGCCCGCCCATCTGCGCGACGGCGTGGAGCGGGCCCGCGGCCACGTCGCGGACCTCGGCCTCGACGCGATCATCCCGATCGGCGGCGAGGGCACCCTCAAGGCCGCGAACCTGCTCTCCCAGGGCGGTCTCCCGATCGTCGGCGTCCCCAAGACCATCGACAACGACATCGCCTCCACCGACGTCACCTTCGGCTTCGACACCGCCGTCGGGGTGGCCACCGAGGCGCTGGACCGCCTGAAGACCACCGCCGAGTCCCACCAGCGCGTGATGGTCGTGGAGGTCATGGGCCGCCACACCGGCTGGATCGCCCTGCACTCGGGCATGGCGGCCGGCGCGCACGCGATCGTCGTGCCGGAGCGGCCCTTCGACATCGAGGAACTGACCGCGATCGTCGGCGAGCGCTTCTCGCAGGGCAAGCGGTTCGCGATCGTCGTGGTCGCCGAGGGCGCCAAGCCCGCCGAGGGCAGCTCGATGGCGCTGGAGGCGGGCGGCACCGACATGTACGGGCACGAGCGGTTCGCCGGCATAGGCAACCGGCTCGCCGTGGAGCTGGAGGACCGCCTCGGCAAGGAGGCCCGCCCGGTCATCCTGGGCCACGTCCAGCGCGGCGGCACGCCCACCGCGTACGACCGGGTCCTGGCCACCCGCTTCGGCTGGCACGCGGTGGAGGCGGCGCACCGGGGCGAGTTCGGAATGCTGACGGCACTGCGCGGCACGGACATCGTGATGGTCCCGCTCGACGACGCGGTCCAGACCCTCAAGACGGTCCCGGCCGAGCGGTACGCGGAGGCCCAGACCGTTCTGTGATCTTTCCCCTCTTTTGCGTATCACTCCCATAAAGGGCGCCCCCGGCGGATTTTCCGTCCGGGGGCGGCATTACTGTGGTGGGGCATCACAGGTCAAGGGAGTGAAGAGATTGAGTTACCTCGCGCACGCCGGCATGGACATGGATATGGACATGGACCTGCCGCCCTTCACCCTCGGGCGCGGGCTGGAGTTCTCCTTCGACGCCTTCTTCCTGATCGGCTCGCTCCTGGGCCTGGCCCTGTACGGGTGGGGCGTGGTGCGGCTGCTGCGGCGCGGGGACTCCTGGCCGGTCGGCCGGACGATCGCCTTCACCATCGGCGTGCTGACGGTGATGCTGATGATGTGCACCAAGCTGAACGACTACGGCATGGTCATGTTTAGCGTGCACATGGTCCAGCACATGGTGATCAGCATGCTCAGCCCGATCCTGCTGCTGCTCGGCGCCCCGATGACGCTGGCCCTGCGCGCGCTCCCGCCGGCCGCCCGCGGCCACAAGGGGCCTCGCGAGCTGCTGCTCATGCTCCTGCACAGCCGCTACATGAAGGTGGTCACCCATCCGGTGTTCACCATCCCGCTGTTCATCGCGAGCCTCTACGGGCTGTACTTCACCCCGATCTTCGACTTCCTGATGGAGTCCAAGACCGGCCACATCGCGATGATGGTGCACTTCCTCGCCGTCGGCCTCTTCTTCTTCTGGCCGATCATGGGCGTGGACCCGGGCCCGCACCGCCCCGGCTACGTGATGCGCATGCTGGAGCTGTTCGCCGGAATGCCCTTCCACGCCTTCTTCGGCATCGCGCTGATGATGGCGAGCCAGCCCATGGTCAAGACGTACGCGAACCCGCCGGCCTCGCTGGGCATCGACCCGCTCCTGGACCAGCAGTGGGGCGGCGGCATCGCCTGGGCCTTCAGCGAGATCCCCTCGGTGCTGGTGCTGATCGCGCTGGTCTACCAGTGGTACCACTCGGAGCAGCGGGCCGCGAAGCGCTCCGACCGGTCCGAGGACCGCAACGGTGATCAGGAGCTGGCGGCGTACAACTCATATCTCGCCTCGCTTCAGGCGCGTGGCCAGTAGCGGAGGACCGCCCTCAGGCCCCACCATGGGGCATGACCGGATCCGTGAAGGCGATGGCCGTGATGACCTTCGCCTCCCTGGTGGTAATCGCCACGTACTCGGTGGCCCTCGGCAGCAACGGCTGGCTGTGGTTCGGCTGGGTGGTGCTGGGGCTACTGACCGCGGGAATGGCCGCCTCCCGCAGCGTGTGAGTGCGCGACGCCCCCCGCGCCCTCCCGGAATCCCCCCTGCCCCGAACGGGAAGCCCTGCCCGCCCGCGGGTCCGACCCCACCGCCCCCTGCGTCCCGCGGCTGACCGTCCGTAAGATGTCCGTGACAACGGGATGTCGACGGGAGCGGCCTGGTGTTCTACCACTTGCTCAAGCACGTGATCCTCGGGCCGCTGCTGCGGCTGCTGTTCCGGCCCCGGATCGAAGGACTGGAGAACATCCCCGAGGACGGGGCCGCGATCATCGCGGGCAACCACCTCTCCTTCTCCGACCACTTCCTGATGCCCGCGATCCTCAAGCGGCGCATCACCTTCCTCGCGAAGGCCGAGTACTTCACCGGCCCCGGCGTCAAGGGCCGGCTCACCGCGGCATTCTTCCGCAGCGCCGGGCAGATCCCGGTGGACCGCTCCGGCAAGGACGCCGGGCAGGCCGCGCTGCGCGAGGGGCTCGGAGTGCTCTCCAAGGGCGAGCTGCTCGGCATCTATCCGGAGGGAACCCGCTCGCACGACGGGCGGCTCTACAAGGGAAAGGTGGGAGTCGCGGCCATGGCGCTGGGCGCCAAGGTGCCCGTCGTGCCGTGCGCGATGGTCGGCACCTTCGAGATCCAGCCTCCCGGGCAGAAGATCCCGAGCATCCGGCGGGTCACGATCCGCTTCGGCCGGCCGCTGGACTTCTCCCGGTACGAGGGGATGGAAGGTGAGCGGGCCGTGCTGCGGGCCGTCACCGACGAGATCATCTACGAGATCCTCGAGCTGTCCGGCCAGGAGTACGTGGACCGGTACGCCGCCGAGGTCAAGGCCGAGGAAGAGGAAGCGCGGAAGAAGGCCCGGCGCAAGACGCGCTGAGCCTTCTCCCGCGCACAGGGAGCCGATTCGGCTACCTGGTGTCCGCTAGCGGATGGACGGGAGCTCGTCGAGCGCCTGGACGTCCGCGGTCGCGGTCTTGGCGAGGGACTTCGCCGCGGCCGGGGCGGGTGCCACCGGAGTGGCGTGCGGGCCGCACTTCACGTCCTGGGCGTCGACCTTGCCGGTGAGCAGGTAGGCGTCCACGCGGCTGTTGATGCAGGGGTTCACCAGACCGGTGACACCGTGCGAGCCGGCGTTCTGCTCGGTGATCAGACGGGAACCGGCGAGCCGGTTGTGGAGCGAGACTCCGCCGTCGTACGGCGTGGCCGCGTCCCGCTCGGACTGGACGATCAGGACCGGGGCCAGACCGTGCTTGGCGCCGACCTCGATCGGGCTGCTCTGCTTGGACTTCCAGGTCGCGCAGGGCAGGTTCATCCACGCGTTGGACCAGGTCAGGAACGGGTACTTGGCGTGGAGCTTGCTGTTGTCCCGGTCCCACTTGGCCCAGCTGGTCGGCCACTTGGCGTCGGCGCACTCGACGGCGGTGTAGACGGCGTTGCCGTTCTCCGACGCGATGTTGCCCTGGATGTCGCTCATGTCCGGGGCGATGGCGTCGATCAGGGCCTGCTCGTCACCGGCGACGTACTTGCTCCAGGTCTGGGCGACGGGCACCCAGGAGGAGTCGTAGTACGGGGCGCTCTGGAAGAAGCCCAGGAGCTCCGCCGGACCGACCACGCCGCCGAGCGGGTTGGCCTTGGCCTTGGCGCGCAGCTCGAGCCACTTGGCCTCGACCTTGGCGCGGGTGTCACCGAGGTGGAAGGAGGCGTCGTTCTTGGCGACCCAGTCCTCCCAGTCGTTCCAGCGCATCTGGAAGGCGACGTCCTGGCCGAGGTTGGCCTCGTACCAGATGTTGTCCTGGTCGGGGTTGACCACGCTGTCGACGATCATGCGGCGCACGTGGGTCGGGAACAGGGTCGCGTAGACCCCGCCGATGTAGGTGCCGTAGGAGACGCCGAGGAAGTTCAGCTTCTTCTCGCCGAGGGCGGCACGGATGACGTCCAGGTCACGCGCGATGTTCGGCGTGGTCATGAACGGCAGCATCTCGCCGCTGCGCTCCTTGCACCCGTCCGCGTACTCGGCCGCCAGCTTGCGCTGGGCGCGCTTGTCGGCCTCGCTGTCCGGGACCGGGTCGGCCTTGGGGGCCTTGACGAACTCCTGCGGGTCGATGCAGGAGATCGGCGCCGAGTGACCGACGCCGCGCGGGTCGAAGCCCACGAAGTCGTACGCCTTGGCGGTGTTGATCCACAGCGGGCTGTTGGTGGTGGTGCGGCGCGGGAAGCGCATTCCGGAACCACCGGGACCACCGGGGTTGTAGACGAGCGCGCCCTGGCGCTCTTCCTTGGTGCCGGTGCTGACGGCGCGGTCGACCGCGAGGTCGATCGTCTTGCCGAACGGCTTGCTGTAGTCCAGCGGGACCTTCACATAGCCGCACTGGATCGGGGCCGCGAAGCCCCAGTCGGCAGGACAGTCCTTCCAGTCGATCCCGGCGCGCGCAGCGCGCGCGGCGGCGATCTGCGTACCGATCGCCTCGGCAGCTCCGTTGTCACGTCCGGACGGGAAGGCCTGGGCGGCCGAGGCGGACGGGGCGAGCAGCAGGCTCGCCGCGAGCGTGCCGGTGATCAGTGTGGCGGCGCTCCCCAGCGCCGCGTTGCGTATCACGTGGTTGTTCCCCCTGCGTCATCTGCCGCCATGGGCGGCGTGGTTCGGGCGGGTGGGTCGGTGTCGGCGTGCAGGGGGATACTTTCGCCTCACATGGACCGTGCGACAGAGCACGGCCGTGTTCTTTGCCAACCCGATATCCGGAAATGCGTGTACCGCTGAGCGGTGTCTGGTTCGTCCCGGGTTCGGACCCCGTTCATCCGGGGCTTCACCAACCGTAGGTGCGCCAAGCCTCGTCGAGCAGTTCGCGCAGTTGCAGCGCGTCCGGCGCCAGGGCCGTGACCAGGACCGCGGGGCCCGCAAGCGGGGTGGCCGCCGCGAACGGTCCGAGCATTGCGGCCCGCGGCGGAGCCGTCTCGAACTCCGGGTCCACCACCAGGAGCTGGCCGATCGCCCGGTGCCCCGAGAGTCCCGCCGGGCCGTCCCAGCCGTCCGGTGCTCCCGGGCCGCAGGCCAGCTCCTGGTCCAGCAGCGGCCGGCCGCCCCGGTTGACGGTGAGCCGGCTGCGCAGCAGGCCCGGTGCCTCCCCGGTGCGGCCCAGCACCTGCTCCTCGCGCAGCAGGAGCCGGGCGGTGGGGGCGAGTTCGACGCGGGTGCGGACCCGCAGGTCACTGCCGCGCACGGAGACCAGCGGCTCCGGCAGCCAGCGCACCGCCGAGTCCGCGGCCAGGTCGAGCCGGACGTCGTAGCGGGCGGGCTCCCCGTGCCGGCCGGGCAGCGCCAGGGTGGCCGCCGCCGAGCGCAGCAGCAGCCGGGCACCGGGGCCGGCGTCGGCCTCGACCGTGAGGTGGTCGCCTCCCAGGGGGGCGCTCATCGCGCCGACCAGCATGACCCCGGCCTCGGCCCCCTCGCCCCGGGTCCGGCGCAGGGCGAGCGGCCCCTCACCGGCCAGCAGGGGCAGGGCGGTGCCGCCGCGGCCGTCGGCCACGGCGCCGATCCGGGCGGTGGCGCGCAGCCCGGCCGGGGGGAGGGCCGGGAGCGGGGCCGGGGCGTGGGCCGGGGCCGGGGTTCCGGCGGGGGCCGCGCCGGCCACCACAGGGCTCACTTGGCGGCCCAGGCGGCGATCCGCTCGCGGACCCAGGCGGCCACCGGGGCCACGCCTTCCTCGCCGCGCAAGGACTGGAAGGCGACGGGGAGTTCGCCGCGCTGCTCGGCGGCGTCGCGGGCCATCCGGCCCAGGTCGGAGCCCACGTAGGGGGCGAGGTCGGTCTTGTTGACGACGAGCAGGTCGGCGGTGGTGACGCCGGGGCCGCCCTTGCGCGGGATGTCGTCTCCGCCGGCCACGTCGATGACGAAGATCTGGGCGTCGACCAGGCCCCGGGAGAAGGTGGCGGTGAGGTTGTCGCCGCCGGACTCGACGAGGATCAGGTCGAGGGGGCCGACGCTCTCCTCCAGCTCTTCCACGGCCTCCAGGTTGGCGGAGATGTCGTCGCGGATGGCGGTGTGCGGGCAGGCGCCGGTCTCGACGGCGCTGATCCGCTCGGGCGGCAGCACGGCCTCGCGGAGCAGGAACTCGGCGTCCTCACGGGTGTAGATGTCGTTGGTGACGACGGCCATGGACAGTTCCGCGCGCAGGACCCGGCAGAGGGCGGCGACGGTGGCGGTCTTGCCGGAGCCGACCGGGCCGCCGAGGCCGATGCGCAGGGCGCGGCGGGTGCCGTCGGGGCGGTCCGCGTCGGCGCTGTGGGTGTGGCGGTGCGGGAAGGTCACGCCGTGGTCGAGGTGCATGGGGGGGTTCTCCTTGGTGAGGGCGCGTGAGGGCGCGTGAGGCCGCTTTCCGGGCCTCAGGAGGCGAAGAGGCGTACCGGCCAGTCGGCATGGGCCTGCGCCGCGAGGTCCAGCAGGGGCGAGGAGGCCGCGGGCAGGGTCCGCGGTCCCTCCATGCGGGCGCGCACGGCGGCCCGTTGCGCCTGCCGGGAGACGGAGTCGAGCTCGGGGGCGAGCCGGGCCAGGACCCCGCTCGCCTCGAAGGGGTCCAGCCCGAGCAGCCGAACGGTGGCGGTCGCGGGACCGCTGACGCTCTCGTACGCCGCCACGTGCGCGGCGTCCAGCGCCCCGAGCCCCGCAGAGCGGGCCGTGACGCCGAGCACCACGGGCTGGTGCGCCCCGCGCGGGAACGCGGCGGCCAGTGCGTCGAGTTCCGCCCCGGGCCAGGTGGCCCGGGCGGCCCGCATCAGCTGCCGGCCGAGCCTGCGCGCGGCGGTGCGCAGGGCGGGCACCGGGGTGCGGGCGTCGGCGGCCTCGTCGAGGGCGGCGGGGTCGAGTCCGTCGGCGGCGGCCGCGGCGAGGGCGGCCGCCACCAGTCCGGCGGTGTGCAGCCGGCCCCGGCAGAACTCCTCCAGGGTGGCGGCGTCGTGGATCCGGCCCGCCTTGCAGGCGGCCTCGGCCCCGCCGGAGTGGGCGTGGCCTCCGGCGGGGAAGCGTCCGTCGGCGAGGACGAGGAGGGCTGCGAGGCTCATCAGAAGAGGAAGTATCTCTGTGCCATGGGCAGTTCGGCCGCCGGGGCCGGTTCCACCACCTCGCCGTCGATGGTGACGGTGAAGGTGTCGGCGTCGACCTCGACCCTGGGCATGGCGTCGTTGTTGCGCATGTCCGCCTTGGTCACCTTGCGGGTGCTCTCGATGGCGACGAACTCCTTGCCGAGTCCGAGCCGTTCGGGCAGTTGGTCGTCGAGGGCGGCCTGGGCGGTGAAGTTGACCGAGTTGAGGCCGGGGGCGCGCCCGTAGGACCCGAACATCGGGCGGGGCAGCATCGGCTGCGGGGTGGGGATGGAGGCGTTGGCGTCGCCCAGCTGGGCGTAGGCGATCTGGCCGCCCTTGATGACCAGTTCGGGCTTGACCCCGAAGAAGGCCGCGTTCCACAGCACCAGGTCGGCGAGCTTGCCGGTCTCCACGGAGCCGATCTCCCGGGCCAGTCCCTGGGCCACGGCGGGGTTGATCGTGTACTTGGCGACGTAGCGGCGGGCCCGGTGGTTGTCGGCGGGTCCGTCGCCGGGCAGGAATCCGCGCCGCTTCTTCATCACGTGGGCGGTCTGCCAGGTGCGCATGATCACCTCGCCGACACGGCCCATGGCCTGGGCGTCGGAGGAGATGATCGAGATGGCCCCCAGGTCGTGCAGGACGTCCTCGGCGGCGATCGTGGAGGGCCGGATCCGGGACTCGGCGAAGGCGAGGTCCTCGGGGACGGCGGGGTTGAGGTGGTGACAGACCATCAGCATGTCGAGGTGTTCCTCGACGGTGTTGACGGTGTGCGGCCGGGTCGGGTTGGTGGAGCTGGGCAGGATGTTCGGCTCGGACACCACGGTGATGATGTCGGGTGCGTGCCCGCCGCCCGCACCCTCGGTGTGGTACGAGTGGATGGTCCGTCCGCCGATGGCGGCGAGGGTGTCGGCGACGAATCCGGCCTCGTTGAGGGTGTCGGTGTGGATCGCGGCCTGGGCGCCGGTCTCCTCGCAGACGGTGAGGCAGGCGTCGATGACGGCGGGGGTGGATCCCCAGTCCTCGTGGAGCTTGAAGCCGAGTGCTCCGCCGCGCAGTTGGGAGTACATGGCCTCGCGGGACATCGTGTTGCCCTTGCCGAGCAGGCCGATGTTGACGGGGTAGGACTCCAGCGCGGCGAACATGCGGGCCAGGTGCCAGGGTCCGGGGGTGACGGTGGTGGCCTTGCTGCCCTCGGCGGGTCCGGTGCCGCCGCCGACGAGGGTGGTGATGCCGGAGACCAGGGCCTCTTCGATCACGGTCGGGGAGATGAAGTGCACGTGGGTGTCGACGGCTCCGGCGGTGAGGATCTTCCCGTTGCCGGCGATGATCTCGGTCTCGGGCCCGATAACGAGTGCGGGATCGACCCCGTCCATGGTGTCCGGGTTGCCGGCCTTGCCGATGCCGCAGATCCGGCCGTCGCGGATGCCGACGTCGGCTTTGACGATGCCCCAGTGGTCGATGATCACCACGCCGGTGACAACGGTGTCGGGGGCGCCCTCGGCGCGGGTGGTGCGGGCCTGGCCCATGGACTCGCGGATGACCTTGCCGCCGCCGAACACGGCCTCGTCGCCGGCCCGGCCGGGGCCGCCGGCGAGGTCCTGCTCGATCTCGACGAAGAGGTCGGTGTCGGCGAGGCGGATGCGGTCGCCGGTGGTGGGACCGAAGAGGTCGGCGTAGTTCTGGCGCGATATCTCAGACATCGAGGGGCCCTCCGGTCTCGCCGCGCAGTCCCGGTACGGTGCGCAGCCCGCCCAGCGGTACGAGGTCCACGGCGACCGGGATGCCCGGCTCGAAGCGGACCGCGGTGCCGGCGGCGATGTCGAGCCGCTGTCCGCGGGCGGCGGCACGGTCGAAGTCGAGGCCGGGGTTGGCCTCGGCGAAGTGGTAGTGCGAGCCGACCTGGACGGGCCGGTCGGCGGCGTTGAGCACGGTGATGCGGGTGACGGGCCGGCCTTCGTTGAGGCGCACCGGACCGTCCCCGTAGGCGATTTCGCCGGGGATCATGGGGGTACTCCCTCTCAGACGATCGGGTCGTGGACCGTGACGAGCTTGGTGCCGTCCGGGAAGGTCGCCTCGACCTGGACGTCGTGGATCATCTCGGGTATCCCCTCCATGACCTGGGCGCGGGAGAGCACGGTGCGGCCGGAGGCCATGAGTTCGGCCACGGTCCGCCCGTCGCGGGCGCCTTCGAGGATGTGCGAGGTGATCAGGGCGATCGCCTCGGGGTGGTTGAGGAGAACACCGCGCGTCCGACGTTTTTCGGCCACGTCCGCAGCGACGTGGATGAGCAGTCGCTCTTGCTCGTGGGGGGTCAATTGCACAGCAATCACCAAGCTTCCGGGACATGATCAGCATCGCGCCGAGCCGACCCTAGACGGCTTCAACACTTTGTTGACCTGCGCGTATCCGTATCAAGCGTCTCTTGCCCCAACGCGGGGAAAGGCTTTCCACAGCACGGACCAGCCCTTTGCCGATCCATGGGCGCTCATTGACCGGAGGACGTGCCCGACACGCTAGGGACCGCATTTTTCCGCCGAGTTAACCCACGTTTCGGGGAGGTACCCGGTTCAATTCGGGGAGCCTTCGGCCCCGATTCCCGTATACAGGACCGCCACGGCCGTCGACGCGGTCGACACCCACGAGGAGCACGATGTTCGCGAACCCCATCCACCACATCACCATCGACGCGCAGGAGCCCTACCGGCTGGCGCAGTTCTGGTCCGCCGTCACGGGATTCCCGATCCACCCGGACGACCTCGCGGAAGACCCCGAGATCCTGCTGGTGCCGGGTCAGCCGGGCGTGCCCGGACTGCTCTTCATCCGGGTCCCGGAGGAGAAGTCCGGGAAGAACCGGGTCCACCTGGACATCATGCCGACGACCGGGACCCGCGACGAGAACGTCGAGCGCCTCATCGGGCTCGGCGCGAAGCTGCTGGACGACCGCCGCCGGGAGGACGGCACCGGCTGGGTGGTGCTCGCTGATCCGGAAGGCAACGAACTGTGCATAGAGCGCAGCGTCTCGGAGCGCGCCGGCGCCTGATCCGGCAGTCGGCCGCTCCGCGGGCCGCGGCTCAGCAGCCCTGGGTGGTCCTCGCCGGGGCGCCGACCGCCCAGGGCAGGGCGATCCACACGGTCTTGCCGCCGTCCTCCGTCGGGCTGACGGAGAGCCGGCCGCCCGCTTCCGCGGTGAGCCAGCGGATGATGACCATGCCCCGGCCGTTGTCCTGCTGGACGGCGGCCGGGAGCCGCTTGGGCCAGCGCGGGTGGCTGTCGGTGACCCCTACGCGGAGCCATTCCTCGCGGTCGAGGCGGATGTCCACGGTGAAGGTGGGCGACTGGCCGAAGGTGTGCTGCACGGCGTTGGTGGCGAGCTCCGAGACGATCAGCCGCACGCTGTCGGCCGTGTCGGTCCCCTCGGGCAGTCCCCACCCGTCCAGCACCTCGGCGACGTAACGGCGGGCGGCCCTGACCGAAGCCGGATCGCTCGGCAGAGTGACGGATGCTTCCTGGTGATCTGCCATGGCGACGGTCCCTTTCCCACCGGAGCGCAATCGCCCCGGATCTGTGCTGGACGCCAGAGTGCCACCCATCGTCCCGCCGTTTCTGCCGATCCCCCAACATATGCATATATCTGTCGCTCGATGCGGTGAACTCTGCTACGGAAGAGCGTATTTGGACGGCAGACTGGTGCGACCTGTGCCGGTGAAAGGAGGCAGGTGTGCAGCACGGTCCTGCGGTGCGCCGGCGCAAGCTCGGCGAGGAACTGCGCGCCTTGCGCGACCGGTCCGGACTCACCAGTGGTGAGGCGGCCCGGCTCGTGGGTTGGCACCAGTCGAAGATCAGCCGCATCGAGACAGGGCGCAGCGGCGTCAAGCTGGAGGACATCCGGCTGCTGCTCGATGCCTACGGGGAGGTCGTGAGCCCGCAGGAGCGCGCGCTGCTGGAGGCCCTGTCCGCCTCGGCGGCGGGCCCCGCCCCAGGCGCCGACACCGGGCGGGGGCGCCAGTGGTGGCACGACTACCGGGGGCTGCTGCCGCAGGAGTACCGGGACTTCATCAGCCTGGAGGCCGGAGCGCGCGCGGCCCGTACGGTCGAACTCTCGGTGGTGCCGGGCCTGTTGCAGACCCCGGAGTACGCGCGGGCGGTGACCCGGGCCGCGCTGGGCGGGCTTCCGGAGCCGAAGGTCGACGCGCTGGTCGACGTACGGCTGGCGCGCCAGTCCGTCCTGCGGGCCGATCCGCCGCTGGAGCTGAGCGCGGTGCTGGACGAGGCGGTGCTGCGGCGGAAGATCGGCGGACCGGGGGTGATGGCCGAGCAGCTGCGGTACCTGGTGGAGGTGTCGCGACTGCCCCAAGTGCGGCTGCAGGTACTGCCGTTCAGCGTGGGGGGGCATCTCGGCCTGACCGGACCGTTCGTTATTTTCTCATTTCCGAACATCGCCGATCTGGATGTGGTGGTACTCGACCATTTGACGAGTAGCCTCTATCTGGAGCGGAAGGAAGACCTTGAGGCGTACAGCGCCGCGTTCCGCAGCATTCAGGCGCACGCCCTCCCGCCCCGCGATTCGTCGGATCTCATCAGCGCCCTCGCTGACGACGCGTAAGGAGGCACCCCCGTGTCCGCAACCCCCTTATCCACCAGCGGACTTCTGAACAGCGCGAGGTGGCGGCGCAGTAGCCGCAGCACCGGAATGAACAACTGCGTGGAAACGGCCGTGCTCACCGGCGGCCTGCTGGCCGTCCGCGACTCCAAGCGGGCGGACGGCCCGGCCGTGCTCTTCACCGGGCCGGCCTGGGACGGTTTCCTCGTCTCCGTACGGGCCGACCTGCTCCCGTAGCTCCGTCCGGCGGTCCGTGGGCCCACCGGCCCGTGGGTCCGCCTAGCGGTCCGTGGCCCCCTGCGGAGCGGTCCGCAGGATCGTCTCCACCGCACGGCCGATCTCGTCCCCCGTGAGATCGGCCCGCGCCGTCAGCCGCAGCCGGGAGATGCCGTCCGGCACCGACGGCGGGCGGAAGCACCCCACGGACAGACCTGCCTCGCGGCAGTCGGCGGCCCAGCGCAGTGCCGCCGAAGCCGACGGGGCCCGTACCGACACCACGGCCGCGTCCGGCCGGGCCGCGGTCAGGCCGGACGCGGTGAGCCGCCCGTACAGATCGGCGGCCACCTCGCGGGCCCGCTCCGCACGCTGCGGCTCCCGCTCCAGCAGGCGCAGGGCGGCCAGGGCGGCGCCCGTCGCGGCCGGGGCCAGCCCGGTGTCGAAGATGAAGGTCCGGGCCGTGTTCACCAGGTGCCGGATCACCTTGGCCGGCCCGAGGACCGCCCCGCCCTGGCTGCCCAGCGACTTGGAGAGGGTCAGCGTCGCGACCACCCCGGGCGCACCCGCCAGCCCGGCGGCCGCCAGCGCGCCCCGGCCGCCCTCGCCCAGGACACCGAGTCCGTGCGCGTCGTCCACGAGCAGGGCCGCGCCCTCGGCCCGGCAGGCCTCGGCGTACTCGGCGAGCGGAGCCGCGTCCCCGTCCACCGAGAACACCGAGTCGCTGACCAGCAGCGCCCGCCCCTCGTACCCGGCGAGGGTCTTGCGCGCAGCCTGCGGGTCGGAGTGCGGGACGACGGCGATCTCGGCGCGGGACAGCCGGCAGCCGTCCACGATCGAGGCGTGATTGGCGGCGTCGGAGACGACGAGGGTGCCTCGGCCGCTCAGCGCGGACACGGCGGCGAGGTTGGCCGCGTACCCGGAGGAGAGGACCAGCGCGGCCTCGAACCCGCAGAAGGCGGCGAGCTCCCGCTCGAGCTCCGCATGAAGTTCGGTCGTGCCGGTGACCAGGCGGGATCCAGTGGCTCCACCGCCCCAGCGCTCGGCCGCCTCACGTGCGCCCCGCACGGTCTCGGGGTGCCGGGACAGCCCCAGGTAGTCGTTGCTCGCGAGGTCGAGGAGCGGCGAGGAGGCCGGGCGCGGGCGCAGCGTCCGGACAAGTCCGGCTTGTTCCCTGGCCCGCTCGGCGTCGTCGATCCAGGAGAAGACGTCCGCGGGGGCGGCGGTGTGCTGGTCGGGCATCGTCAGTCCTCGCGTTTTGTCGGCAGTCCACAGACGTGACCGACCCTAGCTGTCACCACTCGACCGCCAGGTGTGGCGATACACACACTCTCTTCAAGCCATGTTGTTGGATCTCTCCTTGGCCGGGAGTGGTCACGTGGGACAGGATCGGCGTCATGGACCTGCTGAACACCCTCGTGGACAAGGGGCTGCGGCGCGAGCTGCCGACCCGTGAAGAAGCACTCGCCGTGCTGGCTACCTCTGACGACGAACTGCTCGACGTGGTCGCGGCGGCCGGCAAGGTGCGTCGCCAGTGGTTCGGCCGCCGGGTCAAGTTGAACTACCTGGTGAACCTCAAATCGGGGCTGTGCCCGGAGGACTGCTCGTACTGTTCCCAGCGGCTGGGATCGAAGGCCGAGATCCTCAAGTACACGTGGCTGAAGCCCGAGGAGGCCTCCCAGGCCGCGGCCGCCGGCGTGGCCGGCGGGGCGAAGCGGGTCTGCCTGGTGGCGAGCGGGCGCGGCCCGACGGACCGCGACGTGGACCGTGTCGGCAAGACCATCGAGGCCATCAAGGAGAACAACGAGGGCGTCGAGGTGTGCGCCTGCCTCGGTCTGCTGTCGGACGGCCAGGCGGAGCGCCTGAAGGACGCGGGCGCGGATGCCTACAACCACAACCTCAACACCTCCGAGGCCACGTACGGCCAGATCACCAAGACCCACACCTACGCGGACCGGGTCGACACGGTACAAAAGGCGCACGCCGCCGGGCTGTCGGCCTGCTCCGGTCTGATCGCGGGCATGGGCGAGAGCGACGAGGACCTGGTCGACGTCGTCTACGCGCTGCGCGCGCTCGACAGCGACTCGGTGCCGGTCAACTTCCTGATCCCCTTCGAGGGCACCCCGCTCGCCAAGGAGTGGAACCTCACCCCGCAGCGCGCCCTGCGCATCCTCGCGATGGTCCGCTTCGTCTGCCCCGACGTCGAGGTCCGGATCGCGGGCGGCCGCGAGGTGCACCTGCGCACCATGCAGCCCCTGGCACTGCACGTGGCCAACTCGATCTTCCTGGGCGACTACCTGACCAGCGAGGGCCAGGCCGGACAGGCCGACCTCGACATGATCGCGGACGCCGGTTTCGAGGTGGAGGGCGCCGGTACGACGACCCTGCCCGCGCACCGCTCCGAGCAGGCGGCGGCCGCCACCGGCGGCTGCGGCTCGCAGGGTGCGGGCGCCTCCGTCTGCGGCTCGTCCGCCTCCTCTTCCTCGGCGGACGAGGCCGGCTGCGGTTCGGCGTGCGGCGGCTGCTCGGGGCACGCCGGGCACGAGGCCCCCGTACCCGCCCAGGCCGAGGCGGGCGAAGTCCGCTCCGGTCTGGTGGCGGTACGCCGCCGTGGCGCGGGAACGGACCTCGCTCCCAATGCCTGACCTGCACCACTCGCCCGACGCGCTGCCGGCCGCCGAACTGCTCGCGCTGGACCGGCAGCACGTCTGGCACCCCTACGGCCCGATGCCCGGACGCCAGGAGCCCCTGATCGTCGCCTCCGCCTCGGGCGTCCGGCTGCGGCTGGCCGAAACGGCTCAGGGCAACGACGAGCTGGTCGACGGCATGGCCTCCTGGTGGTCGGCGATCCACGGGTACAACCACCCGGCGCTGAACGAGGCCGTGATCGGCCAGCTCGGCCGCATGTCGCACGTGATGTTCGGCGGTCTCACCCACGAGCCCGCCGTCCGGCTGGCCGCGAAGCTCGTCGAGATCACCCCGGCCGGCCTGGAACACGTCTTCCTCGCCGACTCCGGCTCGGTCTCGGTCGAGGTCGCGGTGAAGATGTGCCTCCAGTACTGGCGCTCCGTGGGCCGGCCGGGCAAGACCCGGCTGCTGACCTGGCGGGGCGGCTACCACGGGGACACCTGGCAGCCGATGGCCGTCTGCGACCCCGAGGGCGGCATGCACGAGCTGTGGTCGGGCATGCTCCCGCGCCAGCTCTTCGCGGACGCCCCGCCGAGCGGTTTCTCCGCCCCGCTGGACCCCGCGTACGTGGCCCACCTGCGCTCCCTGGTCTCCGCCCACGCGGACGAACTGGCCGCGGTGATCGTGGAACCGGTGGTCCAGGGCGCGGGCGGCATGAGCTTCCACAACCCCGGCTACCTGCGGGTCCTGCGGGAGCTGTGCGACGAGTTCGGCGTCCTGCTCATCCTGGACGAGATCGCCACGGGCTTCGGCCGCACGGGCGCGCTGTTCGCGGCGGACCACGCCGGGATCACCCCGGACGTGATGTGCCTGGGCAAGGCGCTGACCGGCGGGTACCTCACCCTCTCCGCCACCCTGTGCACGGAGCGCGTGGCGGACGGGATCTCCCGGGGCGAAGTCCCCGTACTGGCCCACGGACCGACCTTCATGGGCAACCCGCTGGCCACGGCCGTGGCACTGGCCTCGGTCGACCTGCTCCTCGGGCAGGACTGGCAGCGCGAGATCAAGCGGATCGAAGCGGGCCTGCTCGAAGGCCTGGCACCGGCCGCGGACCTGCCCGGAGTCAAGGACGTACGGGTCCTGGGCGCGATCGGCGTGGTCCAGCTCGACCACGATGTCGACATGTCGGCCGCCACCCGGGCCGCGGTCCGGGAGGGCGTGTGGCTGCGCCCGTTCCGGGACCTGATCTACACGATGCCGCCCTTCGTCACGGGCGACGCCGACGTGGCCCGCATCTGCCGCGGAGTCCTCGCGGCCGCCAAGGAGGCCTGACATGACCGGCACCCTCACGCCCGGCGCCTTCGCACCCCGGTCCACGGCGCCTTCGCCCGGGATCGTCATGGTCTCCGGTACGGGCACCGAGATCGGCAAGACGGTCGTCACCTCGGCACTCGCCGCGGCGGCGCTCGCCGCGGGCCTCTCGGTGGCCGTCCTCAAGCCGGCCCAGACCGGGGTGGGCCCGGACGAGCCCGGTGACGTGGCGGAGACCGCCCGGCTGGCCGGCTCCGCCGTCACCACGGTGGAACTGGCCCGCTATCCGGAGCCGCTGGCCCCGGACACCGCGGCCCGCCGCGCCTCCCTCCCGACGGTCTCCCCCACCGCGATCGCGGAAACCGCGCACCGGCTCGCCCTCTCCCACGACCTGGTCCTGGTCGAGGGTGCGGGCGGCCTCCTGGTCCGCTTCGACGAGGCGGGCCACACCCTGGCCGACGCGGCCCGGCGGCTCGGAGCCCCGACCCTGATCGTGGCCCCGGCGGGCCTGGGCACGCTCAACTCCACGGCCCTCACCGCCGAAGCCCTGCGGACCCGCGGCCTCGCCGCCCTGGGCCTGGTCATCGGCAGCTGGCCCGCCGACCCCGGCCTGGCGGCCCGCTGCAACCTGGCCGACCTGCCCGCCGTCTCCGCGCTCCCCCTGCTCGGCGCGATCGCGGAGGGCGCCGGAGCCCTGGATCCCGCGGCCTTCCGCGCGGCGGCCCCCGGCTGGCTGGCACCGCCCCTGCACGGCACGTGGTCGGAGCGGTCGTTCCTCACGGCCTGGCCTGCCTGAGGGCCGGCGCCGTCACCCGTTCAGCGGCTTCACCCAGCGCGTCCAGTGGTCCTCGGGGTGGTAGCCCGCGGCCACCCACGCGCGCTGTCCGCGCTCGTTCCGGTTGAGCACCATCGCGTCCGCGCGCCGTCCGCCGAGCGCCACGAACCGTTCCTCGGCGGCGGCCAGAAGTGCCGAGCCGATCCCCTGGCGGCGGTGGGCCGGGTGCACCGCGAGCCGGTACAGGTGGCATCGCCAGCCGTCGAACCCCGCGATGACCGTGCCGACCAGTTCGCCGTCGCGCCGGGCGAGCAGCAGCGACTGCGGATCCCGGGCGTGCAGCCGCTCGACGCCGTCGAGGTCGTCGCTGATACTCGTGCCCTCGGCGGCGGCCTTCCAGAAGTCGAGGACGGTGGCGAGGTCCGCCGCCGTGGCGGGTTCGATGTGAAGATCGTTCATGTGCGGATCCCATCACGGCCGAACGGGCTCCACCAAAAGAGTGAGCAGATCTCTTTGCCCTTCCTTTACGATGTATCCATCGGTTTCTCCATGTAACGAAAGGTGTGAGCGTCCGCCCATGGGCGAGCCTCCCAGTCCCCGTCATCCGCTCCCGCGACATCGCGCGACACTCCTCCTCCTGACTGATCATGGGACGGAGGTGAACCACCGATGACCGAAGTGCTCCTGCTCGTCCTGGCGCTGCTGCTCTGCCTTGCCTGCGGGGTCTTCGTCGCCGCGGAGTTCTCGCTGACGACCATCGAGCGCAGCGAACTGGAGCGCGCCGTCGAGCGCGGCGAGCGCGGCGCCGACAGCGCCATGGCCGCCGTCCGCAGCCTGACCTTCCAGCTCTCCGGCGCCCAGCTCGGCATCACCGTGACCGGCCTGGTCATCGGCATGATCTCCAAGCCCTCGATCGCCGCCCTGCTCAAGGGCCCGTTCAAGGCCATGGGGCTGTCCGAAGGCGCCGCGTCCACCACCGCCCTGATCCTCGGCACCGTGGTGTCGACCGTCGTCCTGATGGTCGTCGGCGAGCTGGTGCCCAAGAACTGGGCGATCTCCTCTCCGCTGGCCGTCGCCAAGCGGGTCGCCACCATGCAGCGGGTCTTCAGCCGGGCGTTCAGACCCCTGATCAGCCATCTGAACAGCACGGCGAACCACATGGTCCGCCGGTTCGGCCTGGAGCCCGCCGAGGAACTCGCCTCGGCGCGCACCCCGCAGGAGCTGGTGGCCCTGGCCCGGCACTCCGCGAAGGCGGGCGCCCTGGAGAAGGACACCGCCGAGCTGTTCGTGCGGACCCTGAACCTCGCCGACCTGACCGCGGAGAACGTCATGACCCCGCGGGTCCAGGTCACCGCCCTGGAGCTGCAGACCACCGCCGAGGACGTCGCGAACGCGACACTGGCCACCGGCCTGTCGCGCTTCCCCGTCTACCGGGGCAACCTCGACAGCGTCGTCGGCACCGTCCACATCAAGGACGTACTGGCGCTGCCCGCCGAGCAGCGCCACCACCACCCCGTCTCCTCGCTGCTGCGCGAACCCCTCCTCGTACCGGAGTCGCTGACCGTGGACCGGCTGCTGGACCGGCTGTCCGGCAAGCAGACGATGGCCGTGGTCATCGACGAGTACGGCGGCACGGCCGGTGTGGCCACGCTGGAGGACATCGTCGAGGAGGTCGTCGGCGAGGTCCGCGACGAGCACGACCCGCACGAGACCTCCGACCTGGACTCGGCCGGGGTGGACGACGCCGGGCGCCCGCTGTTCTCCGCCGACGGCTCCGCCCGTACCGACCAGCTCCAGCGGATCGGCCTGCGCGTGCCGGACGGTCCGTACGAGACCCTGGCCGGTCTGATAGCGACCGAACTCGGGCGGATCCCGGTGGTCGGCGACAGCCTGGAGCTCGACGGCTGGCACCTGGACGTGGTGGACGCCAGTGGGCGACGGGCCGCGCGGGTGCTGCTGCACGCGCCGGCCGAGCCGTCCGACAACGACGGGGAGGAGGCCCGATGACCGCCGTCCAGCTGCTGATCGGCCTGGCGACCCTGGTCGTCAACGCCTTCTTCGTCGGCGCGGAATTCGCGCTGATCTCGGTCCGGCGCAGCCAGATCGAGCCCTACGCCGAACAGGGCGACCGGCGCGCCAAGGCCGTGCTGTGGGCCCTGGAGCACGTGTCCGCGCTGATGGCGGCGGCCCAGCTGGGCATCACCCTGTGCACCCTGGTGCTGGGTGTGGTGGCCGAGCCGGCCATCGCGCACCTGCTGACTCCGGCCTTCGACTTCTTCGGGGTGCCGGCCGGCCTGACCCACGCGATCTCCTTCGTGGTGGCCCTGGCGCTGGCCACGTACCTGCACATGCTCTTCGGCGAGATGCTGCCGAAGAACGTGGCGCTGGCCGAGCCGGTGCGCACCGCGCTGCTGCTGGGGCCGCCGCTGGTGACCCTGGCGCGGGCGTTGAAGCCGGTGGTCTTCGCGATCAACGCCTTCGCCAACGCCCTGCTGCGCCTGCTGCGCGTGGACGTGAAGGACGAGGTCACGGCCACCTTCTCGGACGACGAGCTGGCCCGCATCGTCAAGGACTCCAGTGACGCGGGGCTCATCGACGGCCGGGCGAGCGAGCGGCTGCACGACGCCCTGGAGCTGGGGCGCCGGCCCGTGACCGATGTGGTGCTGCCGGCGGACCGGGTGGTTCCGGCCCGCGAGGGCATCACCCCGGCCGGGCTGGAGCGGCTGTCGGCGGAGTCGGGGTACTCCCGCTTCCCGATGATCGACGCACAGCACCGGATCCTGGGATACCTGCACGTCAAGGACGCCCTGGACGCGGCGGAGCGCGACGAGCCCTTCCCGGTCTCGGCGCTGCGGCCGATCGCCCAGGTACGGGCGGAGACGCCGCTGGACGACGTGCTGACCGCGATGCGGCGCAGCCGTACGCACCTGGCGGCGGTCCTTGGGGCGGACGGCGCCATGACGGGCCTGGTCACGATGGAGGACGTCCTGCGGGAGCTGTTCGGCAATCCCGCCTCGGCCTAGGCCGAGGCGGCGCGCGGTACCCCGTCCCCGGGCTCCGGGGGCGGGGTACCGCTGCGAGAACGGCGTACCGCGCGGTAGCATCGCTCCCGCCATGGAGATGAATGCGTCTTACACCAGTTTCGTCGCGGTCGGCGACTCCTTCACCGAGGGCATGTCCGACCTGCTTCCCGACGGCTCCTACCGGGGCTGGGCCGATCTGCTCGCCGACCGCCTGGCGGCGCGCGAGCCCGGCTTCCGCTACGCGAACCTCGCGGTCCGCGGCAAGCTGATCGGGCAGATCGCCGAGGAGCAGGCACCGGCGGCGGCCGCCATGGGCGCCGACGTGGTGGCCCTGGTCGGCGGGCTGAACGACACCCTGCGCCCCAAGGTGGACATGGGCCGGGTGCGCGGACACCTGGAGGAGGCCGTCGGCCTGCTGGCCCCCTCCTGCAAGACGCTGGTCCTGATGCGCTCCCCGGGCCGCAACGGACCCGTGATGGAACGTTTCCGCCCCCGTATGGAGGAGCTCTTCGTCATCATCGAGGAGCTCGCCGCGCGCCACGGGGCCCTCGTGGTCGACCTGTACGGGGCCGCCGTGCTCGGGGATCCCCGGATGTGGGACGTGGACCGGCTGCACCTGACGGCCGAGGGACACCGCCGGGTGGCGGAGGCCGTCTGGCAGGCGCTGGGCCTGCCCCCCGAGACCGACTGGCGCACCGAACTGCCGCCCTCACTCCCGCCCGGCTGGGCCCGGCGCCGCGCACAGGACCTCAGCTTCGCGCGGCAGCACCTGATCCCCTGGGTCGGCCGCCGCCTGACCGGCCGCTCCAGCGGCGACGGCCGCCCGGCCAAGCGCCCGGAGCTGCTGGCCTACGAGGCTCCGAGGGGCGAGCGGCTCCCGTAGGCCCTCGTAGGCCCTCGTGGACCTTCGCAGGCCCTCGTAGCAAGCCACAATCCGGGCCGGGCCCCCTACCTGCGTAAACACACAGCCGCGGCCCAAGTAGAATCCCTCCACGTGACTGCCAAGCCCCGCATCCCCAATGTCCTGGCCGGCCGCTACGCCTCCGCGGAGCTCGCCGTCCTGTGGTCCCCCGAGTACAAGGTGACGCTGGAGCGGCGGCTGTGGCTCGCCGTGCTCCGCGCCCAGAAGGACCTCGGCATCGAGGTCCCCGACGAGGCCCTCGCCGACTACGAGCGCGTCCTGGAGACCGTCGACCTCGCCTCCATCGCGGAGCGCGAGAAGGTCACCCGGCACGACGTGAAGGCCCGCATCGAGGAGTTCAACGCCCTCGCCGGCCACGAGCACGTCCACAAGGGCATGACCTCGCGCGACCTCACCGAGAACGTCGAGCAGCTCCAGATCCGGCTCTCGCTGGAGCTGGCCCGCGACCGCACGGTCGCCGTCCTCGCCCGCCTCGGCAAGCTGGCCGGCGAGCACGCCGAGCTGGTCATGGCCGGCCGCTCCCACAACGTCGCCGCTCAGGCGACCACCCTGGGCAAGCGCTTCGCCACCGCGGCCGACGAGCTGCTGGTCGCGTACGGCCGCCTCGACGACCTGCTGACCCGCTACCCGCTGCGCGGCATCAAGGGCCCGGTCGGCACCTCCCAGGACATGCTGGACCTGCTCGGCGGCGACGCCGCGAAGCTGGCCGACCTGGAGCAGCGGATCGCCGCCCACCTCGGCTTCGGCCAGGCCTTCACCTCCGTCGGCCAGGTCTACCCGCGCTCGCTCGACTACGACGTGGTCACCGCCCTGGTGCAGCTGGCGGCCGCCCCGTCCTCGATCGCCAAGACGATCCGCCTGATGGCCGGCCACGAGCTGGTCACCGAGGGCTTCAAGCCCGGCCAGGTCGGCTCCTCCGCGATGCCGCACAAGATGAACACCCGCTCCTGCGAGCGCGTCAACGGCCTGATGGTCATCCTGCGCGGCTACGCGTCGATGACCGGCGAGCTGGCCGGCGACCAGTGGAACGAGGGCGACGTCTCCTGCTCCGTGGTCCGCCGGGTCGCCCTGCCCGACGCGTTCTTCGCGCTCGACGGCCTGATGGAGACCTTCCTGACGGTCCTCGACGAGTTCGGCGCCTTCCCGGCCGTCGTGGCCCGCGAGCTGGACCGCTACCTCCCCTTCCTCGCCACCACGAAGGTCCTCATGGGCGCCGTGCGGGCCGGGGTGGGCCGCGAGGCCGCCCACGAGGTCATCAAGGAGCACGCGGTGGCCTCCGCCCTCGCCATGCGCGAGCAGGGCGCCGAGCGCAACGAACTGCTGGAGAAGCTGGCCGCCGACGAGCGGATGCCGCTGGACCGGGCCCAGCTCGACGCCCTGATGGCCGACAAGCTGTCCTTCACCGGTGCCGCCGGCGACCAGGTCGCCGCGGTGGTCTCGCGCATCGAGGAGATCACCAAGGAGCACCCGGAGGCCGCCGGCTACACCCCCGGGTCGATCCTCTGACCCCCGACGAGCTGAACGCCGCCCGCGACCGCGTCCTCCCGGACGTGGTCGCGGGCGGTCTGCGTGTGCTCTTCTGCGGGATCAACCCGGGCCTGCTCTCCGCCGCGACGGGCCACCACTTCGCCCGGCCCGGCAACCGCTTCTGGCCGGTCCTGCACCTGTCGGGTTTCACCCCGCGCCGCTTCGCCCCGGCGGAGCAGGAGGAACTCCTCTCCCACCGCCTCGGCATCACCAACGTGGTGGCCCGCGCCACCGCCCGCGCCGACGAGCTGAGCGCCGAGGAGTTCCGCGAGGGCGGACGCCTCCTGACGGCCAAGGTCGAACGGCTAAGCCCCCAGTGGCTGGCCGTGGTTGGAGTCACCGCCTACCGCACCGCCTTCGGCGAGCGGAAGGCGCAGATCGGCCCGCAGGAGCGCACCATCGGCTCCACGCGGATCTGGGCGCTCCCCAACCCCAGCGGCCTCAACGCCCACTGGACCGCCGAGTCCATGGCCCAGGAGTACGCCCGCCTGCGCGCGGCCGCCGACTCCCCCGCCTTCCCCGGTCCCGGCGGCGGCGCCGCGTAGCCCTGTCCGGGCGATCTGCGCGGGGCGGACCGGCGCGCGCTGGATACCCTTGCGGTATGAAGATGCACACGGCGGTCCCGGTGAGTGTTGACGCGATGATCGAGGACCTCAGGACTCTCGTCGAGGTCGAGTCCCCCTCGCGCGATCTCGACGCCCTGGCGACATCGGCCAAGACCGTCGCCGCCTTCATCGAGAGCCGCCTGGGTGGTCAGGCCGTCCTGGTGGAGAGCGAAGCCGGTCCGCACGTCCACTGGTCGGCCGGCGGCGTTCCCAAGGTGCTGGTCCTCGGCCACCACGACACGGTGTTCCCGCTCGGCACCCTCGAACGCCGCCCGTTCAAGGTCGAGAACGGGCACGCGACCGGCCCCGGGGTCTTCGACATGCTCGGCGGTCTGGTGCAGGCCGTGCACGGCCTGGCCACGCTCGCCGACCTGTCGGGGGTCGAGATCCTGGTGACGGCCGACGAGGAGGTCGGCTCGCACTCCTCCCGCCCCCTCATCGAGGAACGGGCCCTGGCCTGCGGCGCCGTACTCGTGATGGAGGGCGCCGCCGACGGCGGTGCCCTCAAGACCGGCCGCAAGGGCTGCGGCACCTTCCAGGTCTCCATCGCGGGGCGGGCCTCCCACGCGGGCCTCGAGCCCGCGGCCGGGGTCAACGCCCTGATCGAAGCGGCCCACCAGGTACTGGACATCGCGGCGCTCGCCCGGCCCGACATCGGCACGACCGTCACCCCGACCGTCGCGGCCGCGGGAACCCTGGACAACGTGGTCCCCGCCGAGGCGACCCTCGTCGTCGACGTCCGGGTCGAGTCGGCCGGCGAGAAGGAGCGCATCGAATCGGCGTTCGCGGCCCTGTCCCCGCACCTCGACGAGGCGAAGATCTCGGTACAGGGATCCGTCGGCCGCCCCCCGATGCCCGAGTCGGCCTCGTCCGAACTCTTCGCGCTGGCCGAACGGCTGCTCCCCGGCCTCGAAGGCAAGGCGGTCGGCGGCGGAAGCGACGGCAACTTCACGGCCGCCCTGGGCGTACCGACCCTCGACGGCCTCGGAGCCGTCGGCGGCGGCGCCCACGCCGACCACGAGTACCTGGTGGTCGAAGCCATGCCCGAGCGGGCGAACCTCGTCGCCGGCCTGGTCCACGCCATCCGGCACCAGCGCTAGCGACAGCCCGCCCACCGGAGATCCAAGGCGGACCGCACCGTTCCACAAGGGCCGCAAGAAACGGAGTGCTCGCCGGAATACGCCGTACCTACCCTCGGGTCGTCCATCGAGTTCCATCCAGCGGAACGACTCTTGAGGGGCCCAGGACAGTGGACAGACTGACAGGCAAGACCGCGGTGGTCACGGGCAGCAGCCGCAGCATCGGGCGCGGGATAGCCGAACAGCTCGCCGCAGACGGCGCGTTGGTGGGCATCCACTACTCCGAGAGCCAGCAGGCCGCCGCCGAGGCCGTCGACGCCATCATCGACGGCGGCGGCCGGGCGTTCGCCTTCGGCGCGAAGCTCGGCACGGACGGGGACACCGAACGCTTCTGGAACGGGTTCGACGAGCAGCGGGCGAAGTACGACGGCAGTGGCGACACCGGGCTCGACATCATCGTGAACAATGTCGCGGTCGCCCTGCGCGACGAGTTCGAGGACGCGACCCGGGCCGACTTCGACGAGATGGTCGCGGTGAACGTACGGGCGCCGTTCTTCATCGTCCAGCAGGGCCTCGGCAGGCTCCGCGACGGCGGGCGGGTGATCAACATTTCCTCCGCGGTCACTCGGCTCGCGCTCACCGAGGTCATCGCCTACGGCACGACGAAGGGCGCGCTCGACACCTTCACGCTGATCCTGTCCAAGGTCCTCGCGGCCAGGAACATCACCGTGAACTCGGTGGCCCCCGGCTACATCGACACCGACTCCAACGCGAGCTGGCTCCGCTTCGACGAGGAGGCCTGGCGGGAGACCGCCGCCAAATCGGTATTCGGCCGGGTGGGAACACCGCAGGACATCGCGGACGTGGTCTCCTTCCTGGCCTCGGACGACAGCCGCTGGGTGACCGGCCAGATCATCGACGCCAGCGGAGGCACTCGCCTCTAGACGGTCCGGACCTCCGCCCGTCCCCGTCCTCCTCAGCGGGCGAGGAACGGGTGGAGCGCCGCGGCGAGTTCGGCGGGTGCGTCCAGCGCGATGAGGTGGGCCGCGGCCGCGAACTCGACCAAGGTGGCACCGGGGATCCCGGTGGCGTACCGGCGGGCGATGTCCTGGAAGTCGGCGACGTCGAGGAGGCCGATTCCGACCAGGGTGGGAACGCCGATCGTGGCGATGTCGCCCTCCGCGCGGCCTCGGGAGTGCTCTGCGACGGTTTCCTGGTTCACCAGCGACGTCCGTACCGCGGTGCGGAGTCGTTCGGCCAGCCCTGGGGCCACGTCTTCCCAGCCGCGGGACGGTCCGCGCAGCCACATGTCCAGATTCACGCGGACCGCGGTGTCGATGTCGCCCGCGGCCAGGGCCGCTGTCTCGGCCTCGTCGTACTCCACCATGTCCGCCGACCAGTCATGGCCGGGCCACGGCGGAGCCAGCAGGGCCAGGCACCGCACCCGCCCCGGGTGGGTGAGGGCGAAGTCCACCGCCACACGGCCACCCCAGGACGCGCCGATGAGCGGGACGCTCTCGTGGCCGAGACGGTCCAGGAGGCGGCACAGGTCATCCGTCTCGCTGAACGGTCCGGACGGGGGTGCGGATTCGCCGAACCCGCGCAGGTCGTAGCGGATGACCGTGTGGTGCTCCGCCAAGGCGGGCACGACCGTGTCCCACATGCGGTGGTCGGCGATGCCGGCATGCACGAGCACGACGGGCGGGCCTTCACCGGTGACCGTGTAGGAGAGGTGGCCGAGGTCGTCGGCAAGGATGATCATCCGTAGAGCCTTGCAGGGCCGCACCACACGGTCCACCGCATTTGTCCGCCTCGCCGGACGGGCTTCCGGCGGCCCGGCGTCACGCGTCCCGGCGTCGTATGGACAGCCATCCGGCGGCCACCGCGAGCAGGGCCCACAGGGCCAGGACCCCGAGACCGGTCCAGGGGGCGAGGCCGCTCGACGGGTCCAGGCGCATCATCATCTGGCCCGCGCGGTCCGGAAGGTACCGGGCGACGCCCTCGGAGGCCGCGCCCAGGACGAAGGACACCATCAGCACGAACGGTATGAGCAGGCTCAGGGTGACCGTCGCACTGCGCAGTACGGCCGTCAGCCCGGCTGCCAGCAGGGCCATCAGCGTGAGGTACATGCCGCAGCCGAAGATCGCACGGTAGGTTCCCGGGCTGCCCAGGTCGAGGGCGTAGGAGCCCATGAACGCCTGACCGCCGAGGAACGTCGCGATGCCGGCGAGCTGTCCGGCCAGGAAGGCGAGTCCGCCCACCACGGCCATCTTCGACAGGTAGAACCGTGCACGGTTGGGGACCGCGGTCAGCGAGGTGCGCAGGGCTCCGTTGCGGAATTCGCCGGACAGCGCGGTGGCGCCGAAGGCGAAGGCCGCGACCTGGCCGAAGTTGATCCCGTAGAAGGCCGCGAGGAGCGGATCATCCCCCATGGCGCCGGCCTCCGTCCGGCCTATCAGCGCGGCCGCCAGCGCCTGGATTCCCACGGTGGCTACGAAGACCGCTATCAGGGCTCCGAAAGTGCCGCGCAGGGAACGTATCTTGATCCATTCCGAGTGCAGGACGGGGGCGGTGGGCAGAGCGGTGCTCATGAAGGAGCCTCCTTGGAAGTGACGGGTCAGCGGGTGGCGGCGAACTGGGCGTGTTCGGCGGTGAGATCGAGGTAGGCCTCCTCCAGCGAGGCCCGCTCGTCGACCAGTTCCAGCATCGGTATGCCTTCGGCGGCGGCCAGCACCCCGAGCCGCTCGGCCTGTATGCCCTCCACAGTCCACCGCCCGTCCTGGGCGGTGACCAGCTCGAAGTCCTCCCGGGCGAGGGCCGCCCGGAGCCGGACCGGGTCGGTGGTGCGCAGCCGTACCCTCGGGGTGCTGCGGGCCTCGATGAAGTCCTCCATCGGGGTGTCGGCCAGCAGGCGGCCCTGTCCGAGCACCACCAAGTGGTCGGCGAGGGCGGCGGTCTCGGTCATCAGGTGGCTGGAGACGAGCACCGTGCGGCCCTCGGCGGCCAGGCCCCGCATGAGCTCGCGGATCCAGATGATGCCTTCGGGGTCGAGGCCGTTGGTGGGCTCGTCCAGCAGCAGCACGCCGGGGTCCGCGAGCAGGGCTGCCGCTATGCCCAGGCGCTGGCGCATGCCGAGGGAGAAGGTCTTGATCCGCCGCTTGGCCGCCGCGGCGATTCCCGACTGCTCGAGGACCGCCTCCACCCGGCTCGTCGGAACACGGTTGGCCGCGGCGATGAAGCGGAGGTGGTCCCTGGCGGTCCGACCGCCGTGCGCCGACTGCGCGTCGAGCAGGGCGCCCACTTGGTGGAGGGGGTCGGGAAGGTCGGTGAACCGCCGGCCGCCGATGGTGGCCGTCCCTGAGGTGATCCGGTCCAGGCCCAGCAGCAGCCGCATCGTGGTGGACTTCCCGGCGCCGTTGGGCCCCAGGAACCCGGTGACGCGGCCGGGCATGACGTCGAAGGTGAGGTGGTCCACGGCCCGGGTACGGCCGAACTCCTTGGTCAGTTCTCGGATCTCGATGCTGTTCATGTCTCAAGGTTCGCCGTGCGACCCACCCCTCTTCCTCCCCCAAGCGAGGGTGGCGTCTCCCCCACGTGGGGGAGACGCCACAAAGCCGCGACCTGCCACGATGAGGGCATGTACCGACTGTTCCGCGCCGCGCTCCGACCGGTGACCTACTCGCGCTGGGTGCACCTGTGTGTGCCCGTGCTCATGCTGGCCGTGTGGATGTTCATAGAACCTGCGGCTCCGTGGGCGCCGTTGCTGATAGTCGTCCCGCTGGGGCTGCTGCCCTGGATGCGCCTGGCGGAGGGCCTCCAGGCCCAGTTCCTCCTCACGCCGCGCGACCGTGACTCCCGGGGCGAGGAGGAGAACAGCTTCAGCACCGTCGCGTCCAAGCGGTGGAGCGACCGCTGGCGCACGCTGCTGTGGCTGGAGATCCGGCTCGTGGTCTCGATGGCCGCCCTGTTCTCCACGGTATGGCTGCCGGTGCTGACGGTCGAACTGATCACGACGGCGCTCGGGGGGACGGTCACCACGGACAACGTGCTGCCGTTCACTCCCCCGCCCTGGGCCGCGTGGCTGCTGGCCCCGGTGCCGCTGGTCCTGCTGCTCGTCGTCATCGTCCTGCTCGGCGACCTGATCACCGCCATAGCCCGTCGGCTGCTGGGCCCCTCGGCGGCGGAGCGGCTGACGGCGCTGGAGGCGCGTACCGAGCAATTGCTGGAGCGCACCCGCATCGCGCGGGAGCTGCACGACTCGATCGGCCACGCGCTGACCGTGGCGGTCGTGCAGGCGGGAGCCGCGCGGGCCGCGGGCGACCCCGAGTTCACCGCCCGCGCCCTGAACGCGATCGAGGAGACGGGTCGGGCCGCGCTGGAAGACCTGGAACGGGTGCTGCTCGTCCTACGGGAGTCCGGTCAGCGGCCTTCCCAGCGCCCGACCCTGGCGGAGGCCGACCGGCTGCTGGAGTCGGCGCGCGCCTCCGGCGCCACCGTCGACGCGCAACTCACGGGCCCTTTGGACCAGTTGCCGGGACCGGTCACCCAGGAGGGGTACCGGATCCTTCAGGAGGCCCTCACCAATGTGCTGAGGCACTGCGGTCCCGTGCCGGTACGGGTGCGGATCGACATGGTCGCCGACCGGCTGGACCTGGAGGTGAGCAATCCGCTGCCGGAGCGGCCGACCGTCATGGCCGGCAGCGGCAGCGGACTGCGCGGAATACGGGAACGGGCCGCACTGCTCGGCGGGGAAGTCGACACCGGGCTGCACAGGGGCGGTTGGAGGGTGCGCGCACGGCTTCCGCTGGAGCGAATACGCTGACCGGATGCCGGTTACCGTACTGCTCGTCGACGACGAACCCCTGGTGCGCGCGGGTCTGCGCGCCGTCCTGGATGCCCAGCCCGACATCGAGGTGGTCGGCGAGGCCGCCGACGGCGCCTCCGTGGTCCCGCTCGTACGGCAGCTGCGACCGGATGTCGTCGCGATGGATGTCCGGATGCCGCTGCTCGACGGGATCGAGGCGACCCGGGCGGTCCTGCGGTCGGTGGACTCCCCGCCGAAGATCCTCGTGGTCACCACCTTCGAGAACGACGAGTACGTCTACCAGGCACTGCGGGCGGGCGCGGACGGGTTCCTCCTGAAGAGGGCCCGGCCGTCGGAGATCGTGCACGCGGTACGACTGGTCGCGGAAGGAGAGACGCTGCTCTTCCCCGCGGCGGTGCGCGCCCTCGCCGCCGAGTACGGAAACCGGCAGGCCCGGACGGTTCTGGAGCGGGCCGCGCTGACCGAGCGCGAGGAGGCCGTGCTGCGGCTGATGGCGAAGGGACTGACCAACATCGAGATCGCCCGCGAGCTGATCGTCGGGACGGAGACGGTGAAGTCCCACGTGAGCGCGATCCTGGGAAAGATCGGCGCACGCGACCGGACCCAGGCCGTGATCACCGCGTACGAGTCCGGGTTCGTGTCCCCTGCCTGACCGGCGGGAGCCGCGGGAGCGCCAGCGGGAGGAGGGGCTGATTCCGGCCGATGGGGGGCTGCTTCTCGCCGTCGCATCGGGTCCGCAGTACGATCCGCCTGACAAGCTCGCTAGCTGGGAGGACACACGTTGGGGCAGCTGACCGGCGGGGACCCCTCTCTGCTCCGGCGGATCAACTCCGCCGTCGTACTGCGGGCACTGCGCGCCGCCGAATCACCGACCCTCACCGATCTCACGCGGGTGACCGGGCTCTCCCGGCCGACCGTCGAAGGGGTCGTCGAGGGACTCATCGGCACCGGGCTCGTGGTCGAAGCGGATGCGGAGGAAGGCGCGCGGCGCCAGGGGCGGCCGGCCAGACGCTTCCGCTTCCGCGCGGAGGCGGGACACCTGCTCGGCGTGGAGATCGGTTCGCACCGGATCGCCGTGCTGCTGTCCGGGCTGGACGGGCGGGTGATCGGCGCCGGTACCAAGGAGGTCGCCGAGACCGCTTCGGCCGACGAGCGCCTGGAGCGGGTGCGCACGGCGGTGGCCGATCTGCTGCGCAAGGCCGGAGTGCCCCGGGACTCCCTGCGGGCCGTCGGCGTGGGCAGCCCCGGAATCGTGGAGGCCGACGGCACCGTACGTCTCGGCACGGCCCTGCCCGGCTGGACCGGGCTGCCGCTCGGCGAACGGCTGCGCCGTTCCTTCCGCTGTCCGGTGCAGGTGGAGAACGACGCGAATGCCGCTGCGGTCGCCGAGCACTGGAAGGGCGCCGCGCGCGACACGGACGACATGGTCTTCGTGATGGCCGGGCTGAGCCCCGGCGCGGGCTCCCTGATCGGCGGACGCCTGCACCGCGGCTTCGGCGGGGCCGCCGGCGAGATCGGCGCGCTGCACCTGCTGGGCCGCGAGGTCACCCCGGAGAGGCTCCTGTCGACCACGAATGAACCCCTGCACCCGCTGGACGAGCCGGCCGTGGCGGAGGTCTTCGCGATGGCCAGGCGCGGTGACGGGCGCGCGGTGGCCGCGGTCGAGCGGTTCATCCAGCGGCTGGTCCACGACGTGGCGGCGCTGGTGCTGGCGATGGATCCGGAGCTGGTGGTGGTCGGCGGCTGGGCGGCCGGCCTGGACGGGGTCCTGGACCCCCTGCGCCGGGAGCTGGAGCGGTACTGCCTGCGCCCGCCGCGCGTCGCCCTGTCCATGCTCGGCGAGGCGGCGGTGGCCACGGGAGCGCTGCGGCTGGCCCTGGACCACGTGGAAGAGGAACTGTTCGCGGTGGAGAAGACGGTGACGGCCCGCCGCCGATAGTTCCTCTCGGGGGCGGGGGCGGCACGGTCGGCCCGGGGCGCGGCCGGGCCCCGCGAAGGCCCGTACCCAGGGCCGGGCCGGCGGATCGCTCCGCGGAGCTTTCGCAGCCGGAGCCGACGCGGCCGGCCCTCGCGGGCCGGCCGGCAGCTTGTGGGCCGCCCGGCAGCTGGTGGGTCGGGTCAGGAAGCGACGCGCGCGTCGTGCGTGATCTGGACGTCGCCGGAGTCACCGAAGGTGAGGCGGCAGGTGTCCGCACGGTAGGTGGCCACCGAGACGGCCGCCGTGCCCGCCGCGGTGAAGTAGCGGGTGGTGACCAGGAGCACCGGGGCGCCGGGCAGCCGGTCCAGTTCCTTCGCGTCGTCGGCGCGGGCCGAGCCGAGCTCCACCGAGCGGTCCTGCCCGTCGAGGGCGAGCCGCTGCAGCTCCCGCATGACGGCGCGGGCGCGCGCCGGACCGGCCGGGGCGTCGATCCCGGAGAGACCGGGCACCGAGGCGGCGGGCACGTAGAGCATTTCGGCGGCGAGGACCTGGCCCTGCTCGATGCGGGTCCGGCGCACCGCGAGGACCGGTTCGCCGGCGGCGGTACCGAGGAGCTTCAGGACGGCCGCACCGGGCACGGCCTCCGCCGCGTCCACCGGGTCCCAGCCGTCGATGCTCTCGCCGGGCCAGCCGTGCTGCGTGTTGCCGACGGCCACGCCCACGCGCGGCGGGGCGACGGTGGTGCCGACGCCGCGGCGGCGCTGCAGGCGGCCTTCGAGCTCCAGCTGCTCCAGGGCCTGGCGCAGGGTGGCACGGGCGACGCCGAAGCGGGCGGCGAGCTCACGCTCGTTGGGCAGCACCTCGCCCACGGCGAAGTCCCGGTCGAGCGCCTCAGTGAGGACGGTCTTGAGGTGCCAGTACTTCGGCTCCGGCACCGATTCGAGCTGCGTGGTCCCCACCCTGACTCCTCCTGCAATCGCTGCAATCGCCGTGTTCCAGCGGCAGTTCCGCGCCTTTGTTTATTAAAGGTTCCTGCACTATCCCTGCGACGATAGGACGGCGCTACCCCTTGGTCAAGACCAATCCTCATCCCTTTGCCGGGCAGATCGGGCATATGTATCAACCCGTTCACGGGATGTTCGCGGGCAGCCGCTACCAGAGCTCTTGATGTCGGGGGCTACCCGGCGGTAATCATGGCGGGAGACACTACTGACAACCTGTCTCACACGCGTCCGCCCGACCCCGACGAGGAGCAGCATGACCGCCACGGTCTCCTTCACGATCGATTCGCCGCTGGGCACCCGCACGACCACCGCCGCCTACGAGCGCAAGGGCGCGGGCGAGCCGCTCCTGCTGCTCCACGGCATCGGCCACCACCTCCAGGCCTGGCGCCCGGTCACCGACATCCTGGCCGCGGAACACGACGTGATCGCCGTCGACCTGCCCGGCTTCGGCGCCTCGGAGCCGCTGCCGCACGGGGTTCCGTACGACCTCGGCACCGTCGCCCCGGCGCTCGGCGCGCTCTGCGCCGCCCTCGGCGTCGAGCGCCCGCACGTGGCGGGCAACTCCCTCGGCGGTCTGCTCGCGCTCGAAATGGGCCGCGCCGGCCTGGCCCGCTCGGTCACCGCCCTCTCCCCCGCCGGTTTCTGGTCCGAGGGCGAGCGCCGCTACGCCTTCGCCGCCCTGCGCGCCATGCGCGTCGGCGCCACCGCGCTGCCCCGCTCCGCCGTGGAGCGGCTCTCCCGCAGCGGCGCGGGCCGGGCGGCGCTCACCGGCACGATCTACGCGCGCCCCGCCCGGCGTTCCCCCGAAGCCGTGGTCGCCGAGACCCTCGCCCTGCGCGAGGCCACCGGCTTCGAGGACACCCTGGCGGCGGGCGGCTCCGTACGGTTCACCGACGACCTGCCCGGACTGCCGGTCACCATCGCCTGGGGCAGCCGCGACCGGCTGCTCCTGCGCCGCCAGGGCATACGCGCCAAGCACACCATCCCGGGCGCGCGCCTCGTGCGGCTCCCGGGCTGCGGGCACGTCCCGATGAACGACGACCCGGCGCTCGTCGCCCGGGTCGTCCTGGACACGGCCCGTACGGCGACGGGCACGGAGGCCGGCAGGAGCACGACGCCCCTGGCCACAACCAGCCCCGCCCCGTGACCTGCTGACGGAGACTCATCCGCCCGGCCACCGCCCGGCCCGCCCGCTCATCAGTGTTCACGCACGGTTCGCGTGCACGACGTGGGCGGGCCGGTGTGCGGCCGGTGTACGGCGGCACACTGGTCCGGCCCGTCCCGCCGGCCCATGGAGACGCACCGATGGCACCGATGCCGCACACCCGACGCTCCCTGCTCGGCGGATCCCTCGCCGTTCCGGTGGGGCTCGCCCTGTCCAGCACCCTGTCCGGCGCCTTCGCCCTCCCGGCGTACGCCGCCCCCGCGCCCGCCTTCACCCGGTCCGGCCGCCCGAACGCCCTCTGGGGCGTCCAGTCCGGTGAGATCACCGCCAACTCGGCGACCGTCTGGACCCGGTCCGACCGGCCCGCGCGGATGTACGTCGAGACCTCGCCGAGCGAATCGTTCCGCTACGCCGTCCGCCGCCACCGCGGCCCGCTCCTCGACCCCGGCACCGACTTCACCGGCACCGCCTCCCTGCGCGAGCTCCCGCCCGGCCAGCAGATCCACTACCGGGTGGTCCTCGCCGACCCCGACGACCCGCGCCGCACCGGCGAGCCGGTCCACGGCACCTTCCGCACCACCCCCGCCTCCCGCCGCCGCGACGTGCGCTTCCTGTGGTCCGGGGACCTCGCGGGCCAGGGCTGGGGCATCAACCCGGAGATCGGCGGCTACCGCGTCTTCGACGAGATGCGGCTGCGCGACCCCGACTTCTTCCTCTTCAGCGGGGACACCATCTATGCCGACGGGCCGCTCCAGGCCTCCGTCCCCCTGCGCGACGGCACCCTGTGGCACAACGTGACCACCGAGGAGAAGGCGAAGGTCGCCGAGACCCTCGCCGAGTACCGCGGCAACTTCCGCTACAACCTCCTCGACCGCAACCTGCGCGACTTCAACGCCCAGGTGCCGGTCCTCGCCCAGTGGGACGACCACGAGGTGCGCAACAACTGGTACCCGGGCCAGATCCTCGACGACCCCCGGTACACGGTGAAGGACATCGACACCCTCGCCGGCCGGGCCCGCCAGGCATTCGGCGAGTACTTCCCCGTCACCGACCTGCGCGGCGGCCGCGCCGAGGGCCGGATGTACCGGGTGATGCGCTACGGGCCGCTGCTCGACGTGTTCGTCCTCGACATGCGCACCTACCGCGACGCCAACTCCCCCGACCGCCAGACCGACGACCCCATCGGCATCCTCGGCTCGGAGCAGCTGGCCTGGCTCAAGCGCGAGCTCTCGCGCTCCCGTGCCACCTGGAAGGTCATCGCCGCCGACATGCCGCTGGGCATCGTGGTCGCCGACGGGACGGCGAACTTCGAGGCCGTGGCCCAGGGCGACCCCGGTGCGCCGCTCGGCCGCGAGCTCCAGATCGCCGAACTGCTGCGCCACATCAAGCACCAGCGCGTCACCGGCACCCTCTGGCTCACCGCCGACGTCCACTACACGGCCGCGAACCACTACGCGCCCGAGCGGGCCGCCTTCACCGACTTCGCGCCGTTCTGGGAGTTCGTCTCCGGCCCCATCGGGGCGGGCGGCTTCCCGGCGGGCCGGCTCGACGCCACCTTCGGCCCGGAGGCGGCGTACGTGCAGTCCGCGCCGCTCGCCAACATGTCCCCGTCCGAGAACCCCCCGTACTACGGCGAGGTAGAGATCGACGGGGACGGTGGCGAGCTCACCGTCCGGTTGCGGCGCCAGGGCGGCGGGGTGCTCTTCACACAGACGCTGCAGCCCGGAAGGGTGGGACAGTAGGGGGATGAGGCCGGTCCCGGCGGGCGCCCCCGGAGGCCGGTCCCGGCGGGCGCCCCGGGAGCCCGCCTCACGCGCGGTATCTGAAATCAGCCGGAAAACAGGGCGAAATCGGCCAGATGGATCCTTAACCAGTCGGTCACAGATCGTTCGTGATCACGCAACACCCCTGCGTCACAGTGGTCTGCATGACTGAGCGTATTCCTGCCTCTTCCCAGCGTCCCCACCGCCACCACTGGCGCCGGGACCTCGTCGAACTCGCCGCCCTCTTCTGCGCCGTAGCGGTCGCCGACGGCATCGCCAATCTCGTCGCACACGGTCCGCGCGGCCCCGTCATGCTCGTCGCCTCGGCCGTGGCGCTCCTGGTCACGGCCGCGTTCCACACCTGGTGGGCACGGCGCCACAGCCATGCGCCGCCGCCCCCGGGTACGGCTCCCGCCCCTCCGGGCGCGGCGGCCGTCGCCGTGTCCACCACGACCGCCACCGCGGCCGGACCGGCCTCGGACTCCGCACTCACCACCACGCTGTGGCGGATGCGGACCACGGTGCGCGACGAGCCCGGCAGCCTCGCCGCGATCTGCACCGCCCTCGCCCGGAGCGGCGTGGACATCCTGACCCTCCAGACGCACCCGCTCCCCGAGGGCGGCACGGTGGACGAGTTCCTGCTGCGCGCCCCGCAGCAGCTGCCCTCCGCCGACCTCATCCGGGCCATCGCCGGCGCGGGCGGCCACAGCACCTGGATCGAGCGGGCCGACGCCCACGACCTCGTCGACACCCCGACCCGCGTCCTGGGCCTGGCGACCCGCACCGCGCTGGACGCCGCCGAGCTCCCGCTCGCCCTGCGCCAGCTGCTCGGCCGCTGCACCATCCACTCCATCCCGGCCACCACCCTCTCCGGCCGCCCCAACGCCGGCGCGGACGCCCCGGTCGAAGGGGTCCTGGAGGCCACGGTCATGCGGCTGCGCGACCCGTCGGGCGGAGCGATCACCATCGAGCGGCCCTACCTGCCCTTCACCCCGACCGAGTTCGCCCGCGCCCGCGCGCTCGTCGAGCTCGACGCCCGGCTCGGGCCGCGCGTCCCGCGCAGCCAGGACGTACTGACGCTGCCCGAGGGCAACGAGATCACCGTCCGCCGCGCCGACGGCTCCGACCTGGCCGCCGCCCGCGCGATGCACGACCGCTGCTCGGAGCGCACCCTGTCGCTGCGCTACCACGGCCCCGTCGCCGACGCCGACCGCTACCTCGGCCACCTGCTGAGCCCGCGCTTCGGCCGTACCCTCGCCGCGACCACCGCCTCCGGCAAGCTCGTCGCCCTCGGCCACCTGCTCTGGGACGGCGACGAGACCGAGGTCGCGCTGCTCATCGAGGACGACTGGCAGCGCCGCGGCATCGGCTCCGAGCTGCTGGGCCGGCTGATCGGCATGGCCATCGAGGCCGGGTGCGACAGCGTGTACGCCGTCACCCAGGCCTCCAACACCGGCATGGTCGCCGCCATGCGCGGCCTCGGTCTGCCCCTCGACTACCAGATCGAGGAGGGCACCCTGGTGATCACGGCCCGGCTGGACGCGACCCCGGTCAACTCCCGGCTTCCGTACGAGCTCCCCGCCGAATCCCGCGGTCTGCCCCGTACGCAGCACTGACCTCCGGGCCGGATCCGATCAGGATCCGGCCCGGTTCCGGCGGCGGTGTCGGCCTTCCGGGAAACGTCCGGCGCCCCTCCCGCGGACGTCCCGACAGTAGTTTGGGGCCACTCGGTGATGACGCGGCCCCGTCCCCCGTATGAAGATGTCCACATGTCAGACATCCTCGCCAGCGACAGCGCCGCACGACTGCCCCGCCAGGTCGCCGATTCCTACGTCGACGACCTCATCGCCATCGACCCGATCATGGGCACCTACCTCGGTGTCGCCGCATCCTCCGACAAGCTCCCGGACCTCTCCCCCGCGGGACGCGCCGCCGCGGCCGAGCTCTCCCGTTCCACCCTCGTACTGCTCGACGCCGCCGAGCGGCAGCCGGGCGCCGACACCGACGTCGAGCGCCGCTGCGCCCGTCTGCTGCGCGAGCGCCTCACCGCCGAGCTCGCGGTCCACGAGGCCGACGAGGACCTGCGCGCCGTCAGCAACATCCACTCCCCGGCGCACTCGGTCCGCGAGATCTTCACCCTGACCCCGGCCGACACGGACGAGGACTGGGCCGCCATCGCCGAGCGGCTTCGCGCCGTTCCCACCGCCTACGCGGGCTACCGCGAGTGCCTCGCCCTCGGCCTGGACCGCGGCCTGTACGGCGGCCCGCGCCCCACCGCCACCTTCATCGAGCAGCTCACCGGCTGGGCCGGCGGGGCGGCCGACGAGGCGGGCGAGGCCTCCGTCGGCTTCTTCTCCGAGTTCGCGGCCGGCGGCCCCGAGGCCCTGCGCGGCGAGCTCGACGAAGCGGCCGCCGCCGCGACCGCCGCCGTGGTCGAACTCCGCGACTGGATGCGGGACGTGTACGCCCCGGCGATCGAGGGGCAGCCCGACCCGGTGGGCCGCGAGCGCTACGCCCGCTGGTCGCGCTACTTCAACGGCACCGACCTGGACCTGGACGAGGCGTACGCCTACGGCTGGTCGGAGTACCACCGGCTGCTCGGCGAGATGAAGGCGGAAGCCGCCAAGATCCTGCCGGAAGCGGGCCCCTGGGAGGTGCTCAAGTACCTGGACGAGCACGGCACCCACATCGAGGGCGTGGACGAGGTCCAGGCCTGGCTCCAGGGCCTCATGGACGAGGCCATCGAGAACCTCGACGGCACCCACTTCGAACTCGCCGAGCGGGTCAAGAGGGTGGAGTCGCGGATCGCCCCTCCCGGCGGCGCGGCGGCCCCGTACTACACGAACCCCTCCGAGGACTTCTCCCGCCCCGGCCGCACCTGGCTGCCGACGATGGGCCAGACCCGCTTCCCCGTGTACGACCTGGTCTCCACCTGGTACCACGAGGGCGTTCCGGGCCACCACCTCCAGCTGGCGCAGTGGACGCACGTCGCGGACCAGCTCTCCCGCTACCAGGCCAGCGTCGGCCTCGTCAGCGCCAACGCCGAGGGCTGGGCGCTGTACGCCGAGCGGCTGATGGACGAGCTGGGCTATCTCAAGGACGCCGAGCAGCGCCTCGGCTACCTGGACGCCCAGATGATGCGCTCCACGCGGGTCATCGTGGACATCGGCATGCACCTGGGCCTGGAGATCCCGGCGGACTCGCCGTTCCACCCGGGCGAGCGTTGGACGGCGGACCTGGCGCAGGAGTTCTTCGGCCTGCACAGCGGCCGGCCGGCCGACTTCGTCGAGAGCGAGCTGACCCGCTACCTGTCGATGCCGGGCCAGGCGATCGGCTACAAGCTGGGCGAGCGCGCCTGGCTGCTGGGCCGTGAGAACGCGCGGGCCGCGCACGGGGACTCCTTCGACCTGAAGGCGTGGCACATGGCGGCGCTGTCCCAGGGTTCGCTGGGCCTGGACGACCTGGTGGACGAGCTGTCGAAGCTCTGACCGCGGACGGACCGGCCGGCCTCCGTACGGGGGCCGGCCGGTCCGTCGCGTCGTCCGCTCAGCCCGTTCCGGCGGCCGTGCGGTGGCGCACCACCGAGCCGCCGCGCTGTTTGACGATCTCCAGCTGTGCCTGCACCCGGGTCCGCAGGTCGGCGACGTGGCTCACGATGCCGACGCTGCGGTCGCGTTCGCGCAGCGAGTCCAGTACGTCGAGCACCTCGTCCAGCGCCTGGTCGTCGAGGCTGCCGAAGCCCTCGTCGATGAAGAGGGTGTCGAGCCGCATACCGCCCGCCTCGTCCGTGACCACGTCGGCCAGGCCCAGCGCGAGGGCGAGCGAGGCGAAGAAGGTCTCGCCGCCGGACAGCGTGGCGGTGTCCCGCTCGCTGCCGGTCCAGGCGTCGACCACGTGCAGTCCGAGCCCGGAACGCCCGCGTCCGCTGGCCTTGGCGTCGGAGTGGACGAGGGTGTAGCGGCCGCCGGACATGCGCAGCAGACGTACCGTCGCGGCCGCCGCGACCTGCTCCAGCCGGGCCGCGAGCACGTACGCCTCCAGCCGCATCTTGCGTTCGTTGTCGGCGGAGGTGCCCGCGGTGAGTCCGGCGAGCCGGGCCACCCGCTCGTAGGCCTGGCGCAGCGGGCCCAGGGCCCGCAGTTCCCGTTCCGCCTGCTGCGAGAGCCGGTCCAGTTCGGCGCAGCGCACCCGGGAGGCGTCGACGGCGGATCCGGCGCTACGGAGCTTCGCGGCGGCCCGGTCCGCGTAGGCCCCGGCGGCTTCCGGGTCGGCCGGGGGCAGGGCCGCCGCCGCGGCGGTGTCCTGCTCCCCGCGGCGGTCGGCCAGCATGGCCTCCTCCGCCTGCCAGGCGTCCATCCGGTGCTGCAGGCCGGTGCGCTGGTACTCCGGGAGTACGGCGTCGGCCGCCTCCTCGACGGTGTCGAACCCGGCCTTGAAGGCGGCGTCGGCCAGCTGCCCGTCGGCCTCCTTCAGCCGTGCGGCGGTGGTTTCGGCCCGGCGCAGCGCGGCCGAGGCCGAGGTGACCATCCGGACCCGGTCCTCGAGGACCTCGGCGCGGGCGGCGACGCTGGGCGCGTCTCCCCGTACCTGTGCGAGCTCCGTCTCCAGCGATGCCTGTTCCTGGTCGAGGGCTTCGCGGCGGGTGGCCCGCCCGGCGGCCCGGACCTCGGCCTCCAGCCGGTCGGCGCTGCGCACGGCGTGCTCCCGCTCGGCGCGGTCGAGCCGCTCGCGGGCGGCGTGCAGTCCGGCGGCCGCGGTGTGGGCGGCGGCGTGCCGGGTGCTCAGGTCGGAGGCGAGTGCGCGCAGCTCGGCGGTGGTGGCCCCGCCCGCGGCGGCCGCGGCTTCGGTGCGGGCCTGCCGGGCTGCGGCCAGCCTGCGCTCGACCTCGGCCCTGCGCTCCTCGGCCTGTTCGAAGCGGGCGTGCGCCGCGTCCTCGGCGGCGCTGTCCACGTGCCCGGGGGCCGGCCGGGCCGGGGCGGGGTGTTCGGCGGCTCCGCAGACGGCGCACGGCTCGCCCGCCACCAGGGCCTCGGCCAGTTCGGCGGCGATCCCGCGCAGCCGGGTCTCCTTGAGCTCCAGCCAGTGCTCCCGGGCGGCGGTCGACTCCTCGCGCGCGGTGAGCAGTTCGCCGCGGGCCCGCTCCGCGTCGGCCTCGAAGGCGTCGCGGCGCTCGGCGGCGTGCAGGTGCAGCCGGGCGGGTTCCAGCTTGCCCGCGAGCTGCTCGGCCAGGGTCGCGGCCTGCTGGGCGGCGTCCACCCGCCCGGCCAGGGCGGCCCGGGCGTCGTCCCAGCGGCCGAGCCATTCGGCCGCCTCCTGCTGCTGTTCCTCGGCGGCCCGGGATTCCCTTTCCAGGTGGGCGCGTTCGCGGCGGATCTCGGCGCTGCGCTGCTCGGCCCGGCGGGCGGCTCCGAGCGCTCCGAGGTCCCCGCGCAGCCCCTGTTCCAGCGTGGCCAGCTGCTCGGTGCCCGCTTCGGCGTACTGCGGCGGGAGCACCGCCCGGGCCACGGTTTCCGCGTGCGCGGCGGCCATGTGCGCCCCGGCGGCGGCTCCGCGCAGCTCCAGCGCGGGGGCGACGAGGGCTCCGCGGCGGGCCCGGTCGAGCAGGGCGCGCACCCTCTCCCGCTCCGGAGCGGCCTCGGCGAGCAGGGCCGCCCGGCGGGTGGTTTCCGCATGCCGGCGTTGCAGCCGGTCGAGCTCGCGCGCCTCCTCGGCGGCCCGCCGGGCGGCGGCGTGGCGCCCCTCGACGGCGGCGAGCGCGTATTCGGCGACGGTGAGCCGCTCACGGGCGCAGGAGCGCGCGACGGCGGCCCAGGCGCGGATCGCCTCGGCGAGTCCGGGGTCGCCGGGCTGGTGCCGGGGCAGCGGCCAGGCCCGCAGGTCGGCGCTGTCTCCGGCGGCCTGCGCCAGGCGCTGGGCGGTGTGCAGCACCTGCTCGTCCCCGGCGCGGACCTTGGCCTCGGCGGTCCGGCGCCGCTCGCCCAGCAGGGTCTCGACGGCGGCGAAGCGGCGGGTGTCGAAGAGCCGGCCCAGCAGTCGGCCCCGCGCCGCCTCGTCGGCCCGCAGGAAGCGCGCGAACTCGCCCTGCGGCAAGAGCACGACCTGGCAGAACTGCTCGCGGCTCATGCCGAGCAGCTGCTCGATCTCCTCGCCGATCTCCTGGTGGGAACGGCTGAGCGCGCGCCAGCGTTCCCCGCCCCCGTCACCTGCGCCCTCGCGGTCGTACTCGCGGTCGTACTCGCGCAGCCAGCTCTGCGCCTTGTCCTTCGTCGTCCCCGTGCCGCGCTTCTTCGGCCGGTCCTGCTCGGGGCGCCGGGTGATCTCCAGGCGGCGCCCGCCCGCGGTGAGTTCGAGGGTGACCTCGGTCGGGGTGTCGCCGGCGGCGTGGTCGCTGCGCAGGCTGGTGCCGGGGGCCTGGCGGGCGCCGGGCACCGAACCGTAGAGGGCGTAGCAGACGGCGTCCAGGACGGAGGTCTTGCCGGCTCCCGTGGGTCCGTGCAGCAGGAAGATCCCGGCGCCGGAGAGGGCGTCGAAGTCGATCTCCTGCGGTTCGGCGAAGGGGCCGAAGGCGGTGATCCGCAGCCGGTGCAGCCTCATCGGTGGGTCTCCTGCCGGCTGTCCTCGGCCCGTACCTCGTCGAAGGCGCCCTGGAGGACGGCCCGTTCGGCCTCGTCGGAGAAGCCGCCGCCCCCGCGCACGTGGGTGACGAAGTCCTCGGCGATCTCCTGGTCGCTGCGCCCCTTGAGCCGCTGGGCGTAAGAACCGCCGCCGTCCTCGGTGCGCCCCTCGGGGTCGAAGGCGAGGCTCAGGGTGTGGGGGAAGCGGGAGGTGAGCCGGGCCATCGGGTCCTCGGGTCGGACGGGGTCGGTGAGGGTGGCCTCCAGCCAGCGGTCCTCGTACCGGGTGTACGCGTCCTCGGAGAGCAGTTCCTCCAGCGGCCCCCGAACCCGGGCGAGCCCGCGCGGCACGGGAGCGTCGATGCGCTCGGCGCCGGCGATCTCCCCTTCCGCGCCCAGCTCGATCAGCCACGTGGTCTTGCGGTGGTCGGCTTCGGAGAAGGAGTAGGCGAGCGGGGAACCGGAGTAGCGGACCCGTTCGTTGATCGTCTGGCAGCCGTGGAGGTGGCCGAGGGCGGCGTAGTCGACCCCGTCGAAGACTGAGACCGGCACGGCCTCGACCCCGCCGACGGTGATGTCGCGCTCGCTGTCGCTGGCCTGCCCGCCGGTGACGAAGGCGTGCGCGAGGACCACGGAGCGGGTGCCGGGCGCGCGCCCGGCCAGGTCGGCCCGGATCCGGTCCATGGCCGCGCCCAGGACCGCCTCGTGGCTCACCTTTCCTGCCCCGAGTTCATCCTTGACCAGCGCGGGTTCCAGGTACGGCAGCCCGTAGAACGCCACGTCCCCGTGTGTGTCGGCCAGCACCACCGGGTCGTCGCACCCGGCCGGGTCGGTCCGCAGGTGGATCCCGGCCCGGCCGATCAGCCCGGCCCCGACCCCGAGGCGGCGGGCGGAGTCGTGGTTGCCGGAGATCATCACGGTGGGCACCCCGAGCTCGGCGAGCCGGTGCAGGGCCTGGTCGTACAGCGCGACGGCGGGCAGCGGCGGCACGGCCCGGTCGTAGACGTCACCGGCGACGAGCACGGCGTCGACCTCGCGCTCGCGCGCGGTCTCCACCAGGTGGTCGATGAAGGCGGCCTGGGCGTCGAGCAGGTTCACCCGGTGAAAGGACCGGCCCAGATGCCAGTCGGAGGTGTGCAGGAACTTCACTCGCCGGCCCCGCCGCGCATACCGTATCCCCCTGCTGGATGAACCCTGAACCCCTCTACGCTAACGCCTCCCCCGCCCCGCACCGGCCGCTCAGGGCGCGTACGTCTCCCCGCCCAGGGTGAGGGTGGCGCTGCCGGCGGTGCTGTCGGCCAGCCAGGACTCGAAGGCGGGCAGGTCGGCCTCGGGGAGGGCGACCTCGATCTCCACGGCAGCCCCGTAGCGCAGGTCCACCACGGTCCGGCCGGTGGAGCGCAGGTCGTTCTGGGTCTTCCCGGCCCGCTGGTGGTCGACGGTCACGGTGGCCAGCCGGTAGCGGTGGCGCGTGACGGTGCCGAGCGCGTCGAGGGCTTCGCCGACGACCCCGCCGTAGGCGCGGATGAGCCCGCCGGCGCCGAGTTTCACGCCGCCGTAGTAGCGGGTGACGACGGCGACGGCGTAGCGGATGTCGCGGCGCATCAGCATCTGGAGCATGGGCACCCCGGCGGTGCCGCCGGGCTCCCCGTCGTCGCTGGCCTTCTGGACGGAGGCGTTGGCGCCGATGACGTAGGCGTAGCAGTTGTGCGAGGCGGTGGGGTGCTCCTTGCGGATGCGTGCGACGAACTCCTGCGCCTCCCGTTCGGTCGCTGCGGGGGCGAGCGCGCACAGGAAGCGCGAGCGGTTGATCTCCGTCTCGTGCACGCCCTCGCGGGACACCGTCACGTACTGGTCTGCCTTCACCGGTCCACCCTACGGGGAATCGGACATGTGTCTTTTCCGTTGATCCAGCTGGCAGTAGTCACCAGGCATGCAAAACAGCAGGAGGCGGCACACGTGTACGGCGATTCCGCGACCATCCGCAAGATCCTCACCGAGCTCGGCGACACCTGGGCCGTGGTGGGCCTGTCCAACAACCAGGAGCGGGCCGCCTACCGCGTGGCCGAGGTGCTCCAGCGGTACGGCAAGCGCGTGGTCCCCGTGCACCCCAAGGCCGAGACGGTCCACGGCGAGCCGGGGTACGCCTCGCTGGAAGCGATCCCGTTCAAGGTGGACGTGGTGGACGTCTTCGTGAACAGCGCCCTGGCGGGCGCGGTCGCGGACGCGGCCGTCGCGAAGGGCGCCGAGGCGGTCTGGTTCCAGCTGAACGTGATCGACGAGGCCGCCTACGACCGCACCCGTGCGGCCGGCGTGGACATGGTCATGGACCGCTGCCCGGCGATCGAGATCCCCGCGCTCTGAGGCGCACACCTTCGGCTCCTCGACCTCGACGGCACCCTGGCGGAAGGCTCGCTCGCCGCCCCCTTCGTGGAATCCCTGATCACCGGCGGCGTCTGCGATCCGGCGGCCGGCCGGGCGGCGCTCGCGGCGATAGCCGGCTACCACGACGACACCGGCAAGGACGGCGCCCGTGACGGCGCCGGCGGCAAGGCCGACGGGCACGAGGGCGAGGAGCGGGCCGCCGCCCACGCCGCCACCGCGGCCAGGTTCTACGCCCACTTCGCGCGGGCCCTCGCCGGTGCGCCCCGAAGGGATGTGGAGCAGGCGGGCGAGGCCGCCTGGCCCGCGGCCCGCAAGCGGATCCTCCCCTTCGCCGACGAGCTGGTGCGGCTGCTGCACTCGGCCGGGCTGCGGACGGTGCTGATCTCGGGGAGCCCGTACGAGATCGTCCGGCGCGCGGCGGCGGAACTGGGCATCGGCGAGGCCCACGGAATGCGGGCCGAGTTCCGGCGCGGCCGCTGCACCGGTTCGCTCACCACGGCTCCGGCCCTGCCCGGCGGGAAGCGCGCCGCCCTGCGCACGGCGACCAAGGGCAGCCCCGTGGACCGCCGGAGCTCCTTCGCCAGCGGACGGCGGCCGGTCAGCGCTGAGCCGGCGCCTCGGAAACGGTCGGCAGGGACACCGGCGGGATCGAGACCGCCATGGTCATCTCCATCGGCCCGGAGCCCTCGTTGCGGTAGGCGTGCGGGGCGTTCGCCTCGAAGGAGACCGCACCGCCCGCCGGTACGAGGTACTTCTCGTCGTCGACCACCAGCGTCAGCTCCCCCGCCGTGACGTGCAGCATCTCGAAGGTGCCGGACGGATGCGGATCCGAGGCGGTCCCCTCGCCGGGCTCCAGGCGGTAGGTCCACATCTCCACCGGCCCGCGCCGGTCGTCGCCGAGCAGCATGCTCGCGCCGCTGCCCCCCGCGGTGGACCACATCCGAACCCCCTGTCCCGGCAGCACCACCTGCACCTGCGGGCTGCGGTCGTAGTCGAGCAGGGTGGTGATGCTGACGCCGAGCGCGTCGGCCAGCTTGACCGTGGTGCCGACGCTGGGGTTCGTACGGGCCTGCTCGATCTGGATGATCATGCCGCGGCTCACCCCCGCACGGGTCGCGAGGGCCTCCAGGGTGAAGCCGCGCTCACCGCGCCAGCGCTTGAGATTCCGGGCCAGCGCCTGGGTGAGCTGTTCGAGGTCCGACACCCCTACCGTCCAATCCGTCCAACATCATGGACGTGGAGTCCAAGATTTTGAATGACACAGTGCAACAGGCTGAACTATCGTGCGGTGTGCACGTCGTATAAGACGCTGCACTCCATCATCCACCGCACTGTACTGCGAGGTCCTGCCATGACCGCCCTGTTCGCGCTTGCCACAGCCGTCCTGTGGGGGCTGGCCGACTTCGGCGGCGGGCTGCTGACCCGCAGGCTCCCGGCCCTCACCGTGGTCGTGGCCTCCCAGATCGTCGCCGTCATCGCGCTGGGCGCGGTCGTGCTGGGCACCGGCGCCTGGCGGGAGGCCGGACCGCAGCTCTGGTTCGCGGTCGGGGCGGGCCTGGTGGGGCCGGTCGCGATGCTCAGCTTCTACAAGGCGCTCGCGCTCGGCCCCATGGGCGTGGTCTCCCCGCTGGGCTCGCTCGGCGTGGTGGTCCCGGTGGCTGCCGGGCTGATGCTGGGCGAGCGGCCCGGCATCGGCCAGTTCGCGGGGATCGCAGTGGCCGTCGCGGGCATCGTCCTCGCGGGCGGCCCCGAGCTGCGCGGCGCCCCCGTACAGCGGCGGGCCGTCGTCCTCACGCTCGTGGCGGCCTTCGGCTTCGGCGCGGTGATGGCCCTGATCGCACCCGCCTCCTCCACGATCCCGGGGCTGTTCCTCGCGCTCTTCGTGCAGCGCGTCACCAACGTCGCGGTCGGCGGCACCGCCCTCTGGGTCCAGACCCGGCGCGGAGTCCCGGCCCTCCCCGCGGATGCGGGCGGGCTGCGGATCCTGTGGGGGCTGCTGCCGGCGCTCGCCTTCGTCGGGCTCGCGGACGTCGCCGCGAACGGCACCTACTCCCTCGCCGCCCAGCACGGACCGGTCACCGTGGCCGCCGTGCTCTCCTCGCTCTACCCGGTGATCACCGCGCTGGCCGCCTTCGCCGTCCTCAAGGAACGGCTGCGCACGGTCCAGGCCGCGGGCGCGGGCCTGGCCCTGGCGGGCACGGTCCTCCTCGCGGCCGGCTAGGTCGTCTCTTTCGGATCTTGTCGGTCAGGTCCGGCAAGATCCGAAAGAGACGGCCGAGAGCTTCGAGTCCTTCGCCCCGCGGACGTGCAGATGTCCGTCCAGCGGGTAGGGCGGAACGGCCGGGAGGACCCGGTCGAGGCGGTAACCGGCCTTCTCCGCGACGCGGCAGGAGGCGAGGTTGTCCACCTGGTGCATCAGCTCCAGCCGGTCCAACCGGTCCGGGCCGTCGGCCGAGAAGGTTGCGAACGCCCAGTCCGTGACGGCTTCGAGGGCCCGGGAGGCCACCCCCCGGCCCCGCGCGGACGCCACCGTCCAGTAGCCGACCTCGGCCGAGCCCGAGCGGGAGGCGGCCCGCTTCAGCACCACGTTCCCGGCCAGCGACCCCGAGCCCGCGTCCAGGTCCTCGCCCGAGCCCGCAGCCTCGTACACGGCGAACCCCAGCCGGTCCCCGCTCTCCCAGTTGAGCCGCTGCTCCTCCAGCCAGCGCCGCGCGTCCTCGGCGTCGTCCACGTGCCGCGTCAGCCAGTGCCGCATCGCGGGATCCCGGTGCGCCTCGACCAGCGCTTCGCCGTCGGCTTCGCACCAGGGCCGCAGTACGAGCCCGGTGGCGCGGGCCGCCCGGCCCACCCGGATCGTGGTGTTCATTCGGCTTCCCCCACTTCGGCCAGCGCGCGGAGCTGCTCCGGCGTCACCCCTTCGGGGATCGGCACGGGCGCCGGTGTGCGCAGGGGCGGCTGCCAGCCCGTGCCGGGCTCCCAGCGGCGGACGATCCGGGCCGGCGCCCCGGCGACCACGGCGTGGTCCGGCACCTCGCCCCGTACGACGGCCCCCGCGGCCACGACCACGTTGCGGCCCAGTCGCGCTCCGGGCAGGATCACCGCGCCAGTGCCCAGCCAGCAGCCCGGCCCTATCTCCACCGGGGCGCTGCGCGGCCACTGCTTGCCGACGGGCTCGTGCGGATCGTCGTAGCTGTGGTTGGTGGAGGTGATGTACACCCCGGGGCCGCAGAAGGTGTCGTTCCCGATCTCGATCCGGGCGTCGGCGATGACGTGGCTGTCGCGCCCGATGACCACGCCGTTGCCGAGGATCAGCATGGGCTCGGCGCCGAGGTCGAGGTCCGGCATCATGCCGGCGGTGAGCGTGACCTGTTCACCGATGATGCAGTGGTCGCCGAGCCTGATCCAGGGCTCGCCGAAGACCGTGCCCTGGGGGAAGGCGAGCCGGGTCGCGTGCCCGATCGCGCCGAACCGCAACGGTCCCGGGGTCTGCGCGGTGACCGCACCGGCCCGCTGCATCCAGCGCCAGCCCGCGTGGACGACGCGTGCCGCGAGCCGACGGCGCACGGCCGTCAGGGATGAGAACGTGTTCTGGTTCTTCGCCACCGGGTCACCGTAGCGTGCCGGACCCCGCACCGCGCCGTGATCTTCACCCCATCTCGGGAGGCGCGGACCGCGTGCCCTACGGTGCCGGTAGCGCGACACGACGTACAGCCGGAGGAAGAGAACACATGACGCAGCAGGCGGCCCAGGCACTCGTGGCGGGTGTCAACGGGAAGAACCCCGAGATCGACCCCTCCGCCTTCACGGCGCCCACCTCCGTGGTCGTCGGCGACGTACGGCTGGGCGCGGGCGCGAGCATCTGGTACTCCGCGGTGCTCCGTGCGGACTGCGGTCCGATCACCCTGGGCGCCGACAGCAACGTGCAGGACAACTGCACCGTGCACGTGGACCCCGGCTTCCCGGTCTCCATCGGCGAGCGCGTCTCCATCGGCCACAACGCCGTCGTGCACGGCTGCACGGTCGAGGACGACTGCCTGATCGGCATGGGCGCGACGGTCCTCAACGGCGCGGTGATCGGCGCCGGCTCGCTGGTGGCGGCCCAGGCCCTGGTCCCGCAGGGCATGATCGTCCCGCCCGGCTCGCTGGTCGCCGGCGTCCCGGCGAAGGTCCGGCGCGAGCTGACCGAGGAGGAGCGCGAGGGCATCAAGGTCAACGCCCTGATGTACAACGAGCTGGCCAAGCAGCACCGCGCCTCGGTGACCCCGGACGCCTGAGGATCCCTCCCCCGCCCCACAACCCGGGGCGGGGCCGGACGGGGCGGTTCGGGGGAAGAGCCGCTCAGTCGGCGAGCACGGCCGAGGCGGAAGGCGACTCCGACTCGGAAGAGGCCTCGGCGCGCGCCGCCGCGGCGGCCTTCTTCATCCGGCCGCGCACCACCACCGTGACCGCGAGCCCGAACAGCAGCGCCAGCGCGAGGGCCACCCAGGAGAACCCCTTGAGCCACGGCTCGGCGACGACCCCGATGGTGTAGATCACGGCCGTCGTGCCGCCCGCCCACAGGACTCCGCCGAGGACGTTCGCGATCAGGAACCGCCAGTACGGCATGTGCAGCACGCCCGCCAGCGGCCCGGCGAAGATCCGCAGCAGCGCCACGAACCGCCCGAAGAAGACGGCCCACATGCCCCACTTCTCGAAGGAGCGCTCCGCCACGGCCACCTGGTCCGGCCCGAAGTGCTTGGGGAAACGCCGCCCGAGCCGCTCCAGCAGCGGCTTTCCGCCCTTGCGCCCGATCGCGTAGCCGATCGAGTCGCCCACGATGGCCCCGGCGGTCGCGCAGGCGCCCAGCACCACGGGGTCGATATGACCCTGCTGCGAGGCCAGCAGCGCGGCGCTGACCAGCACGATCTCTCCGGGCAGCGGAATTCCGAGGCTCTCGACCCCGATGACGAGCCCCACCAGGAGATAGATGCTGACCGCCGGAATCGTCTCCAGCCATTCCTGGATGTGCACCGGTACGTCCTCCCGAGTTCTTCGCCCGGCCCGCCCCCTGTGACAGGCCGAACGGGCAGCCTATCCGGTCGCCACCACAGCCTTTGCCCGCAGCGGGAGTTCGCGCGAGGAACGACCGGCGAACACTTCCCGACGGCCTGAACCGACCACCCACGCATGGCGCTCCGGATCCCACGAGGACAGCGTGCGCGCGTCGATGTCGAGGACCACCCGCTGCGCCTCGCCGGGCTCCAGGGTGAGCTTGCGGTAGCCGGCCAGCAACCGCACCGGCTGTTCCAGCGACAGGTCCGGCGAGGGGCCCACGTACACCTGGGCCACCTCGGTGCCCTTGCGGCGCCCGGTGTTGCGGACGGTGAACTCCACGCGCAGCCCGCCGCCCTTCCCGTGGCCGGGGCCCGGCCGGACGGCCAGCTTCTCGTACTCCCAGGTCGTGTACGAGAGCCCGTGCCCGAAGGCGAACAGCGGAGCCACCCGCTGCGCGTCGTACCAGCGGTGGCCGACGTGGACGCCCTCGGAGTACTCCTGCCGGCCGCCCACCCCCGGGTAGCGGGCGGCGTCGCCGCCGACCGGGGTCGCGTGCTCGTCGGCCGGAAAGGTCTGGGTGAGCCGGCCGCCCGGGTCCGCGTCGCCGAAGAGCACGTCGGCGGTGGCTCCCGCGCCCTCCTGGCCCGGGTAGTACATCTGGAGGACCGCTCCGGTACGGGGCAGCCAGGGCATCGTCGTACTGGAGGAGGTGTTGAGCACCACCGTGGTCCGCGGATTGGCCGCGGACACCGCCTCGATGAGCGCCGCCTGGCCGCCCGGAAGACCCAGGGAGGTCCGGTCGCTGCCCTCGGTGGCGTCCTCGTAGGCGAACAGCACCACGCTGTGCGCCTCCTTGGCGGTCTTCACCGCCTCGGCGAGGTCGGCGGCCCGGGTCGCCCCCGTCGTATGGCGCAGCCGCAGCCGCTGTCCCTGCGGGCCGCCTTCGGCGGTGACGGCGAGCCGGTGTTCGCCCGCCTTGAGCGCGAGGGTGCGGCGGCGCACCGCGAGCCCGTCGGGCGCGGCGCCGAGGAGCCCTCCCGCGAAGTACTCGGCCACGCCCTGGCGGACCGGGAAGAGTTCCTCCCCGTCGAGCCTGACCACCGGCCGTTTCCCGGTGTAGTGGACGAGCAGGGTCCACTCGTCGTCGGCCGCGAGCCGGAAGGTGCCCTCGTGGCTCCAGGTGCGCCCGGCGTCCACCTTCCGGTCGTCGAGGCCGGTGTCGGGGGTCAGCAGTTTCGCCGGGAGCGGGCGCCCGTACAGGTCCTCGCCGAGCGCGTAGCGCACGGTGGCGCCGGTACCGGCCCGCTGCCGGATCGCGGCGAGGGGGACGGCGGCCGCGTCGGGGACCACGTGCGCGCTGCCGCCGCCGCTGACGAACGGGGTCCCTCCGGTGGGGCCGATGACGGCGATCGAGCGGGCGGCCGCTCCGGTCAGCGGCAGCGTGGCGCGCTCGTTGCGCAGCAGGACCGCGCCGGCCACGGCCACCCGGCGGGCGACCTCGGCCCCGGCGGCCGCGTCCCGGGCGGGCCGGGCGGCGGGGTGCTCCGCGAGCAGCCCGAAGCGGTCCATGGTGGTCAGGATGCGGCGGACGGCGAGGTTCACGGCGCTCTCGTGGACGGAGCCGCCGCGCACCGCCTCGCGCAGCGGGGCTCCGTAGTGGGTGCCGCCGGGCATCTCCATGTCGAGGCCGGCGCCGATGGCGGCGACGGTGCTGTGGGCGGCGTCCCAGTCGGACATCACCCAGCCGTCGAACCCCCAGCGGCCGCGCAGCAGTTCGTCGAGGAGGGGTTTGCTCTCGCAGGCGTAGACCCCGTTGACCTTGTTGTAGGCGCCCATCACGGCGCCCGCGCCGGCCGCCACGGCGGCTTCGAAGCCCCGTAGCTCCGTCTCGTGGAGGGTCTGTTCGGCGACGACGACGTCGACGGTGTCGCGGCCCTTCTCCTGGTTGTTGAGCGCGAAGTGCTTGACGGTGGCGATGAGGCCCTCGTCCTGGATGCCCCGGACGACCTCGCCGACCAGGTCGGCGGTGAGTTTCGGGTCCTCGGCGAACGTCTCGAAGTTCCGTCCGGCGTACGGGGTGCGGATGAGGTTGACCATCGGCGAGAGCAGCACGTCCTGGCCGAGCGCCCGACCCTCGCGCCCGATGACCCGGCCGTACTCGCGGGCGAGCGCCGGATCGAAGGCGGAGGCGAGCAGTACGGGCGCGGGCAGCGCGGTGGCGGGTTTGCCCACGCGGACCCCGGCCGGTCCGTCGGCGAGCCGCAGCGCGGGGATGCCGAGGCGGGGGATGCCGGGCACGTATCCGGCCTGCCCGAGCGGGGCCGGGTCGGGGGCTCCGTGCAGCAGGACGGTCTTCTCCTCCAGGGTGAGCCGCCCCAGCAGCCCGTCGACCCTGGCCGCACTGCCGGCCCTGGGCGCGGTCTGGACTGCGGCCTTACGGGACTGCGCGCCTGGCGGTGGCGCCGGTACGCAGCCGGCCGCGCCGAGGGCGGCGCCCACCGCCCCGAGGAGGCCCATCACCTGGCGTCTGGACACGGCCTCGCTCATGGGCGCTCCCTGCGGCGTGGACTTCGGCAACGCCGTCCGCGGGGAGCCTCGGGCGCCGGTCGGCGGGAGCGGCCCGCGCCGGACCGCTCCCGCCGCCCACTGTGCGCCGCCGTCGGCCCGGGTCCGCCTCAGGCGCGCCATCGCGCGCCCGACGTTCAGCCCTGCGGCGGCGGCTGCGCGGTGTCGGGGTCCCGGCGGGGCTCGTCCTGGAGCTGGACCCGCGCCTCGGTGCGGTGGCCGCGCGCGATGTAGTCGCGTACGACGGCCTCTACGGCGTCCTGGGGCGATCCGATCCCCGCGAGGACCATGACCTCCACGACGAGTTCGGCGTCGAGGCTGATGCTGACCTTGGCCCGGCTCGTCACGAGACCCCCTCCATCCGGTGTGGCAGGGACTCTATCGGTGCCGGGCCCGCGCCGTTACGCGTTCGGGCGCAGCGTCCACACGACGGTCATCTCGCCGGTCACGGCCTCGTCTTCGCGCTGGATGGCGATGGTGACGGGGAACTCGGGGCGGCCGCCCGCGTCGAGTTCGGCGACCACTTCGGCGGCGGGGCGGCCGAGCGTGGCGGTGGCCGTGACGACGCCCTTGGCGAGCTTCTTGTAGCCGATCTCGGCGCTCACGGCGAGGGGCACGGCGCGCGAGAGCTGGTCGCCGAAGGCGGCCAGGACGATGGCGCCGCTGGCGGATTCGGCCAGGGTGAACATCGCGCCTGCGTGCGGGCCGCCGAGGTGGTTGTGGAACTCGGCCTGGTCCGGCAGCCGGACGACCGCGCGCTCGGGGGTGGTCTCCAGGAACTGGAGCTTCAGGGTCTTGGCCATCGGCACGGTGGCGGCGAGGAGTTCGCCCACGTTCATCTGTTCAGCGCTCATGCGACCAAATGTTACCCGCCAGTAAGCGGCATTGGCCATACCTGTACGGGGGCGGCCGTGGCTCCCCGCTCCCGCTCCCACTATCGTTACCGGCCATGTGGCCAGGACAGCAGCAGCCGCCCGGGGGAGAACAGAACCCTCAGGACGCGCATCAGAACCCGTACCAGCAGCAGCCGGGAACGCCGAACCCGTACCAGCAGCAGCCGCCGGCGAACGGCGAACAGCAGCCCGGCTACGGATATCCGCAGCAGCCGCCCGCCCCCCAGCAGTGGGGCCAGCAGCAGCCGCAGACCGTTCCCGTACAGCAGTGGGGGGCTCCGCCGCCCGCAGCCCCCCAGCCTCCCGGGGGCAAGAGCCCCTTCGCGACCAAGACCGTGGCCATCGTCGCGGCCTCGGCAGTGGTCGTCGCGGCCGTCGTCACCGGCGTGGTCGTCATGAACCACGACAAGGGCAAGAGCGACCGGGCGGACGACAAGCCGACCACCGCCCCCACGGCCCCCGCCTCCTCCGGTACGCCGGCCCCGGCCAGCTCGGGCGCCAACCCGCGCGGCGGCGGCGACGTCAAGCCGGTCATCCCGGGCTGGAAGGTCGTCATCAACCCGAAGTACGGCACCGCCTTCGACGTCCCGCCGGAGTGGAACGTCCTGTCCTCGGGCATGTCCGTCGGCTTCTCCGACGACGTCAAGGGCGACGGCTCCCCCCTCGTCATGATGTCCGCACCCGCCTTCCTCAAGGAGGACTGGTGCAAGGTCGACGCCAACAAGGACGGCAAGGAGGAGAGCACCTCGCTGGCGGGCACCGGAAGCAAGGGCGGCCAGGGCGCCAAGGACCTCAACGAGGCCGCGCGCAACGAGGCCGGCAACTGGGTGTTCGCCGCGTACGCGCAGAAGGCGCCCAAGGGCACCGTCAAGGTCACCGACCCGAAGGAGTACACCACCACCTCCGGGCTCAAGGGCTCCATGGCGACCGCGACCGTCACCGGCCTGCCCAAGGAGAACAAGTGCTCCTCCGACGGCAAGTCGATCGCCTTCAGCTTCCTGACCCCCAAGGGTGACCTCTCCAGCTGGATCCTCTACGGCGCCGCGAACGTCCCCGGCGAGGTGACCCAGGAGACCTTCGAGAAGATCCTGAGCACCGTCCGCATCAGCGCCAGCTGATTTCCCGCGGCACGCCCCACGGGCCGGGAATCCGTTTGGATTCCCGGCCCGGTACGGGGATAGTCCAGGGGTGAGCCCTCTCCCCGACCCCTCCCCCGGTGGGTCCCGTTCGTCCGTGTTCCCACGCCGGCCGGCCTGGGCCGGCCGCAACTACACCCTGCTGACGGGTGCGGCGGTCGTCACGAACCTCGGGAGCCACGGAGCGCTCATCGCGGCCGCGTTCGCCGTACTCGACGCCGGCGGCTCCGGCGGCGACGTCGGCCTGGTGGCCGCCGCCCGTACCCTGCCGCTCGTCCTCTTCCTCCTCATCGGCGGAGCCATAGCCGACCGGATACCCCGCCACCACGTCATGGTCGCGGCCAACATCCTGAACTGCCTCTCCCAAGCGGCCTTCGCCGTGCTCGTCCTCGCCGGCGACCCGCAGTTGTGGCAGATGATGCTGCTCACCGCGCTGTGCGGAACCGGAACGGCCTTCTTCAACCCGGCCGCCGAGGGCATGCTCCTCTCCAGCGTCTCCGGCGAGCACTCCAACCGCGCCTTCGCCCTCTTCCGGATGGCGATGAACGGCGCCGGCATCGGCGGAGCGGCCCTCGGGGGAGCCATGATCGCCGCGATCGGGCCCGGCTGGGTCCTCGCCCTGGACGCGGCCGCCTTCGCGGTCGCCGGCGCCCTGCGCGCCTTCCTCGACGTCGGCCGCGTAGCCGAACGGACCTCCGGCGGCGGCCTGCTGGCCGATCTGCGCGAGGGCTGGGTGGAGTTCAGGAGCCGCCCCTGGCTGTGGAGCATCGTGCTCCAGTTCTCCGTCGTCGTCGCCGTCGTCGGCGCCGCGGAGGCGGTCTACGGTCCCCTGGTCGCCCGGGACCAACTGGGCGGCCCGGCACCCTGGGGCCTGGCGCTCGGCTTCTTCGGCCTCGGCACCATCGGCGGGGCCCTCCTGATGATGCTGTGGAAACCGCGCCGCCTGCTGCTGGTCGGAACCCTGTGCGTGTTCCCGCTGGCGCTGCCCTCGGCGGGGCTGGCGGTGCCGCTGCCGGTGTGGGGGCTGTGCGCGGTGATGTTCGTGAGCGGCACGGCCATCGAGGTGTTCGGCGTGAGCTGGATGACCACGATGCACCAGGAGATCCCGGAGGAGATGTTCTCCCGGGTCTCCGCCTACGACTGGTTCGGCTCGTTGTCGATGCTCCCGCTGGCCACGGCGGTGGCCGGCCCGGTCGAATCCGCGATCGGCCGCACCTCGGCCCTCTGGGGCTGCGCGGCCCTGGTCGTCCTGGTCACCGCGGCCGTCCTCCTGGTCCCGGACGTCCGCCACATGACCCGCAAACCGTCCACCCCTGCAGAGCCCAGCCCAGCCGATTCCAGCCTCACCGAATCCACCCCCGCCACTTCCAGCCCCGCCGGCGTTTGAGGCGCGGGGTCCGGGGCGGAGCCCCGGGGAACGGGCGAAGGGCGGGTAGGGGACGGCCCCGCGCAGCGGCCGCCCACCCCCTCAGCCGAGGCTGAACGCCCCCTCCGGCGGCTCGGGCGAAGCCACCGCGTCGGCGTCGGCCACGGGCAGAGCCCCCTTCATGAACCGCCGCAACGCCACCCCCACCTCCACCCGGGAGGGAAACGCATCCCCCGCGCACACCCGCGAAAGCGCCGCCACCGGCAGCTCCCGGTCCGAAGCCAGCAGCACCGCGTTCCCGAACCGCCGCCCCCGCAGCACCCCCGGCTCCGCGATCAGCCCCAGCTCCCCGAAGACCGCGGCGAAGTTCGCCAGCTGCCCGCGCAGGAACCCGAAGGGCGCCCCGTCCGCGAGGTTCGCCGCGTAGACGCCGCCGGGCCTCAGCACCCGGGCCACCTCCCGCGCGTACTCCACGGAGGTCAGCGAAGCAGGCACCCGGGATCCCCCGAAGACGTCCCCCACCACCACGTCCGCGCTCGCGTCCGGCGCCGCCTCCAGCCAGGCCCGCGCGTCGGCGACGTGCACCGTGATCCCGGTGCCGTCCGCCACCGGCAGGAACTCGCGGACCAGCCCGACCAGTCCCGCGTCGAACTCGACCACGTCCTGCCGCGATCCCGGCCGGGCCGCCGCCGCGTACCGGGGCAGCGTCAGGGCGCCGCCGCCCAGGTGCAGCAGGTCCAGCGGGGCCCCCGGCTCGCCCGCGCAGTCCAGTACGTGCGCGAGGCGGCGTACGTACTCGAACTCCAGGTGCTCCGGGTCGTCGAGGTCCACGTACGACTGCGGGGCGCCGTCCACGGTGAGCAGCCAGGCCCGCTCCCCGTCGACGTCCGGCATCAGTTTGGCGGTGCCCTGGGCCACGTCCCGGATCACCGGAATCTGTTCGTCACTCACCGCACCATTGTCAGGCCGCCGGATCCGCCCAGACACCGGCGGCTTCCGCGGCGTGCTCGGCGGCCTGTTCCAGTCCCGCCCGGGCCGCGGGATCGCGCCGGGCCGGGTCCAGTACGTTGCGCCCGAAGACCTTGCGGGCCGCCGCCGACGGGGTGATCAGCGCCACCTTCGCCCCGGCCGCCCGCAGCCGTGCGGCCTGCGAGGCCGGCGAGGGGACGAGCCCGCCGCCCATGGACATCGGCGCGAGGATCACCACGCGGGCGTAGCCGGTGGCCAGGTCGGCGTTGGTCGCCGAGCGGATCCCGCCGTCGATGAACCGGCGCCCCGCGACCGTGACGGGCGGCCACACCCCGGGTACGGCGCAGCTCGCCGAGACGGCGTCGACCAGCCCGGCCTCGCTGCCCCGCTCGAAGGCGGCGAGTTCGCCGGTCAGTGCGTCCACCGCCGCGACCACCAGGCGCCGCTCGGGCCAGGCGTGCGAGACCAGCCGGGCCTCCAGCACCTTGCGGCGCTCCGATTCCGCCCCGGCGTCGGTGGCGAGCGCGATGGCTCCGACCCGGCGCCGATAGGCCTTGGGGTCGCGGGAGCGCACCATGGCGACGGCGTAGCGCGCGATCAGTCCGGTGCCCAGCTTCGCGGGGAGCTCCCCGTCGGGGTCGCCGAGCTGGCGCTCGTACAGCTCCTGCGGGGTGAGCAGACCGGAGGTGAGCTGCGCGCCGACGACCGAGCCGGCCGAGGTGCCGACGACGAGGTCGGCGCCGGACAGGTCGACGCCCGCGCGGGCGAGCCCGTACAGCATTCCGGCCTCCCAGCCGACGCCGGTCAGCCCGCCGCCGCCGAGCACCAGCGCCGTGCCCTTGCCGTCGGTGTTGCCGTGGCCGTCGGTCTTGCCGTTGGTCTTGCCGTGGCCGTCGGTGTTGCCGTGGCCGTCGGTGTTGCCGTGGCCGTCGCCGCCCATGAACCGCTCCTCCCCGCATGCCAGTGGTGACGGCAGTCTGGCGCAAGCCGACCACCGCCACCACAACGGGTACCGCCCGTCGGTTGTCCCGGCTATCCGACCGCGGTCACCGTCCCCGCGCCGACCGTGCGCCCGCCCTCGCGGATCGCGAAGCCGAGCCCGCTCTCGAGCGGGACGTCCCGCCCGAGCTCGACGGTCATGGTGACCGTCTCCCCCGGCCGGGCCGTACCGGCCTCGCCCAGGTCCACGTCGCCCACCACGTCGGCGGTGCGGATGTAGAACTGCGGCCGGTAGCCGGAGGCCACCGCCGTGGTGCGGCCGCCCTCCCGGGCGGACAGGACGTAGACCCGGGCGGTGAACCGCCGGGTGGGTACGACGCTGCCGGGCGCGGCCACCACGTGCCCTCGGCGCACCGCGTCGCGGGGCACCCCGCGCAGCAGCAGCGCGACGTTGTCCCCGGCCTCGGCGGACTCCATCGGCTTCCCGAAGGTCTCCAGCCCGGTGACCACGGACTCGACGGGCTCGCCGTCGCCGCCGAGCAGGGCGACGCGGTCGCCCGTGCGGACGGTGCCCCGCTCGACGGCTCCGGTGACCACGGTGCCGCGCCCGGTGATGGTGAGGACGTTCTCCACCGGCATCAGGAACGGCGCGTCCGTGTACCGCACGGGCATCGGCACGTACGTGTCCACGGCGTCGAGCAGGGCCTCGATGGCCGAGGTCCAGCGCGGGTCGCCCTCCAGCGCCCCGAGCCCGGAGACCCGTACGACGGGGGCGCTGTCCCCGCCGTAGCCGTTGGCGGTGAGCAGCTCGCGGACCTCCAGCTCGACGAGGTCGGTGAGCTCGGGGTCTCCCGCGTCGGCCTTGTTCAGGGCGACCACGATGTGGTCGACGCCGACCTGCCGGGCGAGGAGCACGTGCTCGGCGGTCTGCGGCATGACCCCGTCGAGCGCGGAGACCACGAGGATCGCCCCGTCGAGCTGGGCCGCGCCGGTGACCATGTTCTTGACGTAGTCGGCGTGGCCGGGCATGTCCACGTGCGCGTAGTGCCGGGTGTCGGTCTCGTACTCGACGTGCGTGAGGTTGATGGTGATCCCGCGCCGGGCCTCCTCGGGGGCCCGGTCGATGCGGTCGAAGGGCACGAAGGAGGCGCCGCCGCGCTCGGCGAGGACCTTGGTGATGGCGGCGGTCAGCGTCGTCTTGCCGTGGTCGACGTGACCCATGGTGCCGATGTTCAGGTGCGGCTTGGTGCGCACGAAGGCCGTCTTGGCCATGATGTCTTCCCGTGTGATCCGAAGCTGGAAATACGGGACCCCCGAAGCGAACCGACCCTCCCCCTGTGGGGTCCGCCGGACGATCCGGGAAGGGTCAGCTTCGTGCGCCGTCGAATGCGGCGGGGGCAGATGCCTCTGCGAGGACGGCAGCCTCCGGCGCGTCCGCGACTGCGGACGGCGCTGCGGGGAAGGCGTACCGGTTCATGCCGCCGATCCTGCCGGACCGGCCCCGGCCCGTCGAATGGTTATTCACCCCATGGTCATTCGCCCCGCGGACGCCGCCGGTCGTTCGTCCGCATGAGACCCGGATTACGGCGCCGGGTCACGGGGGTCGGTTAGTCTCCCGGAATGTCCCTCCTCCTCGCGCCGTGGACCCGGCTCTCGCTGCTCGTCGTGCTGCTCCTGGCCGCCGGCGTCTGCGTGGTGCTGTACGAGCCCCAGCGGCTGCTGTCGGAGGGCTGGCCCCCGGGGCTCCCGGTGGGCGCGGCGGTGCTCCTCTTCGCGGCGGCGTACGGGGTGTGCACGGCCGCCCTGGTGCCGCGCCCGCTGCTCAATCTCGCCTCGGGCGCACTTTTCGGATCCCAGTTCGGCCTGCTCGCGGCGGTCGCCGGCTCGGTGATCGGGGCCGGGATCTCCTTCGGCCTCGGCCGGATGATGGGCCGCGAGGCCCTGCGGCCGCTGATCCGCGGCCGGTGGCTGCAGGCGGCCGACGACCAGCTGGCCCGGCACGGCTTCCGTTCGATGCTGGCGGTGCGGATCTTCCCCGGTCTGCCCTTCGCGGCGGCCAACTACGCGGCCGCGATGTCCCGCTGCGGCTGGGGGCCCTTCCTCCTCGCCACGGCGATCGGCGTGATCCCCAACACCGCCGCGTACGTGGTCGCGGGGGCCACCGCTTCCTCTCCCGGCTCCCCCGCCTTCCTCGCCTCGTTCGGCTTCATCGCCGTCTCCGGAGTGGGCGCCGCGATCGTCGCGTGGCGCAAACGGCACCACCTCGCGCCGGTGCGCGAGAGCGCGCGGGCGTCCGTACCGGTACGCGAACTGACGGCCAACCACCCCCCTGTGGTCACGGCCGTTCCGCACGGGCCCTAGCATCGGACCCGAACTGCCCGACGATCACAAGGACGAGCACACCCCGACATGAACTGGATCGAATCCCTCATCCTCGGTCTCGTCCAAGGACTTACGGAGTTCCTCCCGATCTCCTCCAGCGCCCACCTCCGGCTGACCGCGGCGTTCGCCGGGTGGACCGATCCGGGAGCGGCCTTCACCGCCATCACGCAGATCGGCACCGAGGCCGCCGTGCTGATCTACTTCCGCAAGGACATCGCGCGGATCGTCTCCACCTGGTTCCGCTCGCTGTACACCAAGGCGCTGCGCTCCGAGCAGGACGCCAAGATGGGCTGGCTGGTGATCGTCGGCTCGATCCCGATCGGTGTGCTCGGGCTCGTCTTCAAGGACCAGATCGAGGGTCCGTTCCGCGATCTGCGGCTGATCGCCACCACCCTCATCGTGATGGGCATCGTGCTCGGCGCCGCCGACCGGCTGGCCGCCCGCGACGAGGAGGGCGGCCGCCACCGCGCCGTCCGGGAGCGCAAGACCCTGAAGGAACTGGGCGTCAAGGACGGTCTGATCTTCGGGCTCTGCCAGGCGATGGCCCTGATCCCGGGTGTCTCCCGCTCCGGCGCGACGCTCTCCGGCGGTCTGCTGCTGGGCTTCACCCGTGAGGCCGCGGCCCGTTATTCCTTCCTCCTGGCCATCCCGGCCGTGCTGGCCTCGGGCCTGTTCGAGATCAAGGACGTGATCGAGGAGCCCGGTCACATCGCATGGGGTCAGACGATCTTCGCGACGGTCATCGCCTTCGTCGTCGGCTACGCGGTGATCGCATGGTTCATGAAGTTCATCTCCAGCAAGAGCTTCATGCCCTTCGTGATCTACCGGATCCTGCTGGGCATCGTGCTGTTCGCCCTGATCGGCATGGGTGTGCTCAGCCCCCACGCCGGAGAGTCCGCGGGCTAGATCCGCCCCTGCTCACCGCTTCGCGTGAATCGCAGGCCGCCCGGGAACGTTCCCGGGCGGCCTGCGCGTCGTTGTGCCTGGAGAGACCTGAAGGCAAGCAGCAGGGGGTGTCCCATGGGTCGAGTGGTGCTGGAACGGTTTCCGGCCGGTAGTCCGAGGGGAAGTTGGCCGGCCGAGGAGTACGCGGCACAGCGCACGCGCGAGGGCGTGCCGGCCGAGGTGGTGATGGATCTGGCCAGCGACGCGTTCCTCGTCGTGGTCCGCCCCCGGGAGGCGCATTCCGGCCACTGATCCGCGGCGGGGCGGATCCGGGCCGCGCACGCCTCTTGGCCTCCGCGCCCCGCACCTCCACACTTGCCCGATGACGCAGCGTGTGGACCTTGCGACCGTGATGGACCGGCTGGCGATCGACGAGCTGGTCACGGGGTACGCGGTGGCCGTGGACGACGGGGACTGGACCGCCTACCGCGCCCTGTTCGCCCCGGGCGGGCGGGCCGACTACGTCTCGGCCGGCGGGGTCGAGGGCCCGGCCGGGGAGGTGGCGGACTGGCTCGAGGAGACGATGCGGCTCTTCCCGGTGCGTCAGCACCTCATCGTCAACCGGCTGATCCGGGTGGCGGACCTGGGCGGCTCCCCCGGTGACACGGCGGAGGTCCGGGCCGACTTCCTCAATCCGATGCGGCTGGCCGGCGACGAGTTCGACGGCACGGTCACCGCGCCCAACTTCGTCGCCGCGGGCCGCTACACCTTCGCCGTCGCGCGCACCGCCCGCGACGGGTGGCGGCTCTCGCGGGTCACCGTCCACGAGAAGTGGCGCCACATGGCCTTCTGACCGGCGCTCCGGTCCGGCGGGCAGGCAGGCCGGACAGGCCGACGGGCAGGCCAGGCAGGGCCGGAACCGCAGGGCTGTTCCACACTGGAAACGGAGGCCCCTCATGGTGCTGACGGTCCCGAAGCGGGTGGGGTGGTGGCGTGCCGCGGCGGCCGTCGCGGCCGGGGCGCTGCCCTGCCTCGCCTTCCCCGCCCCCGCGCTCTGGTGGTTCGCCTACGTCGCCCTCGTGCCCTGGATGCTGCTGCTGAGGTCGGCCCCCACCGGGCGGCGGGCCGCCCTGGAGGGCTGGCTCGGCGGAGCCGGGTTCATCTTCGCGGTCCACCACTGGCTGCTGCCCAGCCTGCACGTGTTCCTGTTCGCCCTGGCCGCCCTGCTGGGCGTGCTCTGGATCCCCTGGGCGCTGCTGGTGCGGGAGTTGCTCGGCGGAACTCCGGGCGGAGGCCGGGCCACGGCCGCGCTGGTCCTCGTACCGGCCGGGTGGCTGCTCTCGGAGCTGGCGCGGTCCTGGCAGGGGCTGGGCGGGCCGTGGGGGCTGCTCGGAGCCAGCCAGTGGCAGGTGCCCCCAGCGCTGCGGCTGGCTTCGGTGGGCGGGGTCTGGCTGGTCGGCCTGCTGGTGGTGGCGGTGAACTGCGCCCTGGTGCTGCTGCTCGCGGTTCCGGGGGCGCGGATGCCCGCGGTGGCGGGGGTGGCGGGGTGCGCCGTGCTGACGGGGGTGGTGTGGCTGTGGGTGCCCCGCCCGGAGGCCTCGGGAACGCTGCGCGTGGCCGTCGTACAGCCGGGCCCGGTGGCGGACGGACCGGACGGCCCGGAGCGGCGGTTCGCCCTCGGGGAGCAGCTCACCCGGACCCTGGCCGGTCAGCACCCGGACCTCGTGGTGTGGGGCGAGAGCAGCGTGGGCGAGGACCTGACGACCCGCCCGGACCTGGCCCGGCGGCTGGCCGCCCTGTCGGCGCAGGTCGGGGCTCCGCTGCTGGTCAATGTCGACGCCCGCGCCGCCGACCGGCCCGGGATCCGCAAATCGGCGGTCCTCGTGGGACCCGGGGGCCCGACGGGCGACCGGTACGACAAGATGCGCCTGGTGCCCTTCGGTGAGTACGTCCCGGCCCGGGCCCTGCTGGGCTGGGCCACCTCGGTGGGCAAGGCGGCCACCGAGAACCGGGTGCCGGGCAGCGCCCAGGTCGTGATGGACCTGCCCGGCCGGCCGGACGTCCGCCTCGGACCGCTGGTCTGCTTCGAGTCGGCGTTCCCCGACATGACCCGCAACCTGGCCCGCGACGGCGCCACCCTGCTGATCGACCAGTCGTCCACGTCCACGTTCCAGGACGGCTGGGCCCCGGCCCAGCACGCCTCGCTGACCGCGCTGCGCGCCGCCGAGACCGGCCGGCCCATGGTCCACGCCACCCTGACCGGCATCAGCGGGGTGCGCGGCCCCTCCGGCGAACCGATCGGGTCGGCGCTGCCCACCTCGGCGAGCACGGCCACGGTGTACGAGGTCCCGCTCGCCCGCGGCACCACCCTCTACGTCCGCTTCGGGGACTGGCCGGTGGGCGCGGCGCTGGCCGCCCTGGCGCTCTACGCCGCGGCCGCGGGCGCCCGCTCGCTGCGCGTCGGGACGCCCTCGGGGAAGCCGGTGGGGAAAGCGGCGGGGAACCCGGCCTGAAAACCGGCGGGGAACCCTTCAGGAGGCCTGCTCCAGAGCCGAGCTCACCACCCGCTCGCACAGTTCGTGGGTGAGCAGCGCGTCGCGCGCGCTCAGGGTCGTGCCCGTCTCCACGGCCTCCAGGAAGGCGTCCACGACCTGCTCGATGCCGCGCTGGCGGGCGACCGGCACCCAGTCCCCGCGCCGCCGCACGGTGGGCTGCCCCTTGTGGTCGATGATCTCCGCGAGGTTGACGACCTGGCGCTTGGTGTCCTGTCCGGAGACCTCCAGCACCTCCTCGGTGGAACCGGAGAGCCGGTTCATGATGCCGAGCGCGGTGAACCCGGCCCCTGACATCTGGAGCACCACCTGGCTCATCAGCCCCTCGCGCACCACGGCCCGTACGTCTACGTGGTCGGCCTCGCCGGGCAGCAGGAAGCGCAGGGTGTCGACGACGTGGATGAAGTCGTCCAGGACGAAGGTCCGTACGTCCTCGGGCAGGCCGACCCGGTTCTTCTGCATGACGATCAGCTCGCGCGGGTGGTCGGCGCACTGCGCGTAGCCGGGCGCGTGACGGCGGTTGAAGCCCACGGCGAGCGACACCCCGCGCTCCTCGGCCAGTTCGACCAGACGCCTGGAGTCCGCGAGCTCGTAGGCGAGCGGCTTGTCCACGTACGTCGGCACGCCCGCCTCCAACAGCCGCTCCACGATCTCGGGATGGACGGCGGTCGGGGCGTGCACGAAGGCCGCGTCGAGCTTCTGCGCGAGCAGCGAGTCGAGGTCGGTGTGCAACTGCCCGGGCGGGAGGTGGTGGTGGGCGCCGACCCGCTCCAGGGTGGCCGGAGTCCGCGTCTGCAGGTGCAGTTCGAGCCCTGGGCGCGTGGTGAGGACGGGCAGGTACGCCTTCTGCGCGATGTCGCCGAGTCCGATGCAGCCGACCTTCACCGGGAGCCTCCAGGTTCGTTCCTTGTGGGAAGTACGCAGCCTAATCGGTGGTGACCCCGACCGTGTTCGACCAGGATGGGGCCCATGACTCTCAGCAACGGATCACAGCGCACCGAACCCGCGACCACGGCCAATGAGCGCGACATGCTCGACGGCTGGCTCGACTACCACCGTTCCACCCTCGCCTGGAAGTGCGAGGCACTGTCGGAGGACCAGCTGCGCACGACCCCGCTCCTGCCGTCCTCGTTGAGTCTTCTGGGGCTCGTGCGGCACATGGCGGAAGTGGAGCGGTACTGGTTCCGGGAGATCATGCTGGGTGAGGACCTGCCCGAGCTGTACAGCACCGAGGAGAACCGGGACGGGGACTTCAGCTTCACCGAGAAGGACACCTGGGCCGAGGCGGAGCAGGTGTGGCAGACCGAGGTGGCGCTGTCCCGGCAGGCCGCCGCCGGGCGTTCCCTGGACTTCGCCTCGTCGGCCGCGAGCCATCACCGGGGCGAGGTGTTCAGCCTGCGCTGGGTCTACACCCACATGATCGAGGAGTACGCGCGCCACAACGGCCACGCGGACCTGCTCCGGGAGCACATCGACGGCGCCACCGGGGAGTAGTGCAGGGACGGCGGGCGGACGGACGTCCCCGTGTCAACGGGCGGACGGCCGTAGCCCATGCGGGGTGAATATCGGCTGCGGGTTTTCGCAACGGGGTCCTCGCACACCAGAGTTGCGCGAGTGCATCCAACCCGAACCACGACAAAACTGCTGCTCGGAGTCGCCTGTGCGGTCTCGGCCGTCTCCGGCTGCGTGAACGTGACCCCGGCTTCCATGCAGCCGGCCGCCGCCCCCAGCACCCCGGGGGCGGCGCCCCGGTACGAGCCGCGAGGGGGGCCCGGAGCCGCGCCGGTGGTCATTCAGGCGCCCGCTCTGGAGGCCCTCGAGGCGGTGCCGGGGCAGTCGGCCGGGCCGTCCCCGGCCGCCGGCCGGCAGTCCGCCCCGCGCTCCGGGGGCCCGGCGGCGGGCCCGGACGCCGCAGCTGCGGCGCGGGAGACGGCCTCGGGGGGCGGGGGCGCCCCTCCGGTCCCGGACATCCCCGAGCCCCGCAAGCCCGGCGAACAGGCGGGCAAGCCGGGCCGGGGCGAGGGCGACGGGCGTCCCGGCGGCCACCGTCAGCACCGCCCCCGGTCGGGGGAGGCCGAGGTTCCGCGCGAGCTGGTGGGCGAGCTGCCGGTGCGGCCGGCCGACGTGTGCGCGCTGGGCCGCCGCCACGGACGCTGGCATCCGGACAGCCCGGAGGCCCGTATCTGCGCGGGCGTCCACGGCGGCTGACCCCCGCCCGGACCCTATTGCGGACCCTGTTGCGGATGCTGTTCCGGGAACGACCTGGGCCCGTCGCCCGGTTCCGCCGCGAGCCGCCGCTCCAGTCGGGCGATGGCGGCCCGTACGCCGTTCCCGTACCCGTCGTCGGCCAGCGCGCCGGTGGCGGCGCGGGCCCGCGCCAGGTGGATCCGGGCCGTCTCGGGCCGCCGCAGTTTGACGTAGTCGGCGGCCAGGTTCAGGTGCAGCGAGGGGTAGAAGACCCGTACGGCCGGCGGCGGAAGGGACCCGTCGGCGGCGGTCAGGGCGCGCAGGTCCCAGGCGAGTTCCTCGGCGGGGTCGTCCTGGGCGTCGGCCATGTAGTGGGCGAGCGTGCAGCGGTGCAGGGAGTCGCCCTGTTCGCCGATCTCGGACCAGATCTCGCCGAGCCGGTTGCGGGCCTCCTCGCGGTCACCTGCGTGCAGCAGGATGACCGCCTGGCCGATCCTGGTCATGACGGCGTCCTCAGACGCCTCCTGCTGCTCCGTCAACGCGGCCTCCGGCTAGCTCTGCCAGACCTGCTCCGGTCTGATCATCAAGACGCTAGCCGGAGGCACCGGCAATGGGGCCTAGGCGCGGTCGGGCATCAGCCCAGGTCCGGGATCCGCCAGTCGATCGGCGCATGCCCCTGGGCGGCGACGGCCTCGTTGATCTGCGTGAACGGGCGCGAGCCGAAGAACTTCTTGGCCGACAGCGGCGAGGGGTGGGCCCCCTTGACGACCGCGTGCCGCTCCTCGTCGATCAGCGGGAGCTTCTTCTGCGCGTACGCCCCCCAGAGGACGAAGACGGCCGGGTCGGGGCGCTCGGCCACCGCGCGGATCACCGCGTCGGTGAACTTCTCCCAGCCCTTGGCCTTGTGCGAGTTGGGCTCGGCCTCGCGGACGGTGAGCACCGCGTTGAGGAGCAGGACGCCCTGCTGGGCCCACGGCATCAGATAGCCGTTGTCCGGGATGGGGGTGCCCAGCTCGGCGTTCATCTCCTTGTAGATGTTGCGCAGCGAGGGCGGGGTCCTCACGCCGGGCTGCACGGAGAAGCAGAGCCCGTGGCCCTGGCCCGCGCCGTGGTAGGGGTCCTGGCCGAGGACCAGTACCTTCACCTGGTCGAAGGGAGTGGCCTCCAGGGCCGCGAAGACCTGCTCGCGGGGCGGGTAGACCGGCCCGTTCGCCCGCTCCTTCTCTACGAACTCCAGGAGCTCTTTGAAGTAGGGCTGGTCCAGCTCCCCGCCGAGGACGGGGAGCCAGGACTCGGGCAGCATCTGGGTCACGGCGACAACCTCCGGTACACGTTCTTCAAGACTTCGCGTCTTCACCTCGCGCAACTGCTTCGCGCGACTGCTCAAGAACCTACCGGGGGCCACTGACAACGCCCCACCCGCCCGTACCGCCGCGGCGGCTACCAGCTGGTCTTGCGGTACAGCTCCCACACCTGCATGACGGTCTGCGGGTCGAGCGCGCGCTCTGCTCCCGCGATGTCGTCGCGCGCGGCCACGTACAGCTTGCCCTGCCACAGCGGCAGGAGCCGGACGTCGTCCGCGAAGATCTGCTGGGCCTGCTCGAACTCGTGGACTCCGGCCGACCGGTCGCTCTCGCGGCGGGACTTGGGCAGCAGCTCGCCCGTGATCACGGGGGCTTCGTACGGGGTGCCGACCGCGTTGTCCTTGCCGACGAACGGTGCGATGAAGTTGTCCGGGTCCGGGAAGTCGGGGAACCAGCCGCGGCCGAACACCGGGTATTCGCCCTTCTTGTAGCCCTCCTGGAAGGCCTTCCAGGGCTGGCCGCGCAGGGTGATCTTGAAGAGTCCGCTCTCCTCCAGCTGGCGCTTGAGCTCGGTGAACTCCTCCGCCGTGGAGGCGCCGTAGCGGTCGGTGGTGTACCAGAAGGTCAGTTCCACCGGCTGGGTGATCCCGGCGGTCTTGAGGATGTTCTTGGCCTTCGCCACGTCGGCCTGGCCGTACTTGTCGTAGAACGGCGTCTTGTGGCCGACGACCCCCTTGGGGACCATCGAGTACAGCGGCTCGGCGGTGCCCTGGTAGACCTTGGAGACCAGTGCTCCGCGGTCGACGATCTGGGCGATGGCCTGGCGCACCGGGAGCTTGGCGACCTGCGGGTCCTTCGGGTTGAAGACCAGGTAGCGGATCTCCGAACCGACGTTCTCGACGACCTGGACGCCCTCGTTGTGCGCTTCGGGGCTCTGCAGGTCCTTGACCTCCTGGGCGGAGAGGCCCCGGTAGGTCGCGTCGATCTCCTTGCCCCTGAGCGCGGCGATCATCTTCTTGGAGTCGGCGAAGTAGCGGATCGTCACGCCGTCGTTGCGGCGGTTGGCGAAGCCGGTGTAGCTGCCGTTGCTGTTCAGGACCGCCTCGGAGCCCTCCTTGTAGGACTCCAGGGTGTACGGGCCGGAGCCGGTGACCTTGTCGTCCTCGCGGAGCTTGTCGGCGGGGTACTCCTTCGGCGCGACCAGCGAGGCGGCCGGCGAGCCGAGCACGAAGGGGAAGGTCGCGTCGGGGGTCTTCAGGTGGAAGACCACCGTCTGCGCGTCCGGCGTCTCGATCTTGTCCAGGCTGCCGAAGAGGGCCTTGGGGCCGGCCGGGGCGTCGATGGTCATGATCCGGTCGAGGGAGTGCTTGACGGCCTTGGCGTCGAGCGTCTCGCCGTCGGAGAACTTCAGGCCCTTCTTCAGGACACAGCGGTACGACTCGTTCCCGGAGTCCGTGAAATCGCAGCTCTGGGCCGCGTCGGGCTGGGGCTTGGTGGCACCCGTGGGGAAGGCCAGCAGCGTCTGGTAGACGTTCCGGTACAGCTCCCAGGAGCCGTCCCAGGCCGCGGCCGGATCGAGTGTGCTGGGTGCGCTCGTGGTTCCCACGACAATCCGCTTCGCCCCGTCGCCGCTACTGTCCGAAAACAGGCTGCATCCGGAGAGCAGGGATATGGACGCAAGGGCCGCAGTGATCTGCAGGCATCTGGTCCGGTTGAACACGTGCACGCTCCTCGATCAGCCAGGGGTGCGGCAGACCCTACCGCAGTGCCTCACAAATCCAATGGGCAGGTTTCGTGAGGCACTTGACCGAGTTAGTGGGTATTCGGTACGCATTTGCCTCCTCTTGGGAGGCAAATGCGTCCGACTATCGGTCAATGCACTCCGGCATTGAGGAACATTCCACCGTCAACGACGAGAGTTTGTCCGGTGATCCATTCCGCTTGTGCAGATGTAAGGAACGCTGCGGCCCCCCCGATGTCCTCCGGGACCCCGAGCCGGCCCAGCGGATAGGCCGCCGCGGCCTCCTGCTCCCGGCCCTCGTAGAGCGCCTGCGCGAACTTGGTCTTCACCACGGCGGGCGCGATCGCGTTGACCCGGACGCCCGGCGCCATCTCGTGGGCGAGCTGCAGGGTCAGGTTGATCATGGCGGCCTTGCTCATCCCGTACGCCCCGATGAAGGGCGAGGCGGAGACTCCGGCGATCGAGGCGATGTTCACGATCGCCCCGCCGTTCTCCTTCTGCCAGGCGTGCCAGGTGCGCTGGGCGAAGCCGAGCGCCGAGATCACGTTGGTCTCGAAGACCTTGCGGGCGACCCCGAGGTCCAGGTCCGCGATCGGCCCGAAGACCGGATTGGTCCCCGCGTTGTTGATCAGGAAGTCGACGCGGCCGAAGGCCTCCATCGTGCGCTCCACGGCGACGGCCTGGTGGGCCTCGTCGTGCGCCTTCCCCGCGACCCCGATCACCCGGTCCGCGCCGAGCCGCTCGACGGCCTCCTTGAGGGCCTCCTCGTTGCGCCCGGTGATGCAGAGCCGGTCCCCGCGTGCCACCAGCGCCTCGGCGATGCCGTAGCCGATGCCGCGGCTCGCGCCGGTGATCAGCGCGACCTTGCCGCTGTCCGTTCCACTGTCCATTGCGCCGCCTGCCCCTTCGTCGCTCATCCGGTCGGTCCCGTCCCTCGTCAGCTGAGCGGGCCGCCGGCCACGTACATGACCTGGCCGGAGACGAAGCCGGCGGCCTCGCCCGTGAAGAAGGCGATCGCGTTGGCCACGTCGTCCGGGCGCCCGACGCGCTGCACCGGGATCTGGGTGGCGGCCGCGGCCTGGAAGTCCTCGAAGTCCATGCCGACCCGGGCGGCCGTGTGGGCGGTCATCTCGGTGACGATGAAGCCGGGGGCGACGGCGTTCGCGGTGATGCCGAACTTGCCGAGCTCGATGGCCAGGGTCTTGGTGAAGCCCTGCAGGCCGGCCTTGGCCGCCGAGTAGTTGGCCTGGCCGCGGTTGCCGAGCGCCGAGCTGCTGGAGAGGCTCACGATGCGGCCGAACTTGGCGGCCACCATGTGCTTCTGACAGGCCTTCGACATCAGGAACGCACCGCGCAGGTGCACGTTCATGACGGTGTCCCAGTCGTTGTCGCTCATCTTGAAGAGCAGGTTGTCGCGCAGCACGCCCGCATTGTTGACCAGGATGGTCGGGGCGCCGAGGAGGCTCACCACGCGCTCGACGGCCGCCTCCACCTGCGCGCTGTCGGAGACGTCGCAGCCGATCGCGACGGCCGTGCCGCCGGCCGCCGTGATCGCCTCCACGGTGTCCTTGCAGGCCGCCTCGTCAAGGTCGAGTACGGCGACCGCCCGTCCTTCGGCGGCCAGGCGCACGGCGGTGGCCGCGCCGATGCCCCGGGCCGCCCCGGTCACGATCGCGACGCGCTGCTCGGTGGTGGACATGCTGGATCTCCTCGCCCTAGGAAAGCGGCTCCCCATGGGTGAGCAACCGCTTAGTAGCTTCAGCTGAGGAGACGCTAGGAGCCCTGGCACCCGGTGTCAACGCCACCAGGCGCCAGGGCTCCCGAGATCATGCCGGTCAGCGGACCAGCAGGTCGAGCAGCCGCTCCACCTCGGCAGCGGGGTCGGCCGTCAGCCCCGTGTGGACGGGCCCCGGCTGCACGACCGTGCTGCGCGGCGCGATCAGCCAGCGGAACCGGCGGCCCGCGTCGTCACCCGCGGCCTGACCGGCGGACTCTCCGCCCGCGCACAACCCCTCGACCCCGCGCAGTGCGGCCCGGACCCCGGCCACGTCGGCCTTCGGATCCAGGGCGAGGAGCTTGGCCTCGTCGAGGTGGGTGCGCGCAGCCACGTAGGAGTGCGCACGGCAGTAGACGATCACGCCGGCGTTGAAACACTCGCCGCGCTCCATCCGGGGCACGACACGCACCAGCGCGTATTCGAACACGTCCCGCTTGGTCACTCGTTGTCGCTCTTGTTCTTCCGGGGACGGGGGTCGAGGCGGTCGGCGAGCCAGCCGGGAGGACCCGACCGGGGCTTCACCTCGGCCTCCATCGAGATCCTCTCGTGGATCGTGGCCGCGCGCGGCAGCAGCACGTCCACGTAGGCGCGGCGCAGCGCGTCGGTGGAGTCGAAGCCGGGCTCGTCGACCAGCCACTCGTCGGGCACGTCGGCCGCGACCTCGGTGAGCAGCTCCCTCGTGACGAGGGGGGCGAGCGCGGCGGCGGCCGCCGCGATGTCCGGACCGGCCGGGGCCAGCACGTGGTCGGAGGCGTTGTACGGCTTGGCGGCGGCGCTCTCGGCGGTGGGCCAGTTGTGGTGCCAGATCATGGTGGCGCCGTGGTCGATGAGCCACGGGTCCCCGTGCCAGACCAGCATGTTCGGATTGCGCCAGGACCGGTCGACGTTGTTGATCAGGGCGTCGAACCAGACGACGCGCCCCGCCTCGACCGGGTCCACCTGGTAGGCGAGCGGATCGAAGCCGATCGAGCCGGGGAGGTAGTCCATTCCGAGGTTCAGGCCGCCGCTGGCCTTGAGCAGCTCCTGGACCTCCTGATCGGGCTCGCCGAGCCCGATCACGGGGTCGAGCTGCATCTGCACCAGCCGCGGGACGCGCAGCCCCAGCCGCTGGGCCAGCCGGCCGCAGATGACCTCGGCGACCAGGGTCTTGCGCCCCTGGCCGGCTCCGGTGAATTTCATGACGTAGGTGCCGAGATCGTCGGCCTCGACGATCCCGGGCAGGGAGCCGCCCTCACGCAGGGGCGTGACGTAGCGGGTCGCGATCACTTCTGTGAGCATTTTCCCAGGCTAACGGGCGGACGTGCTTCACGATCAAAGGGTTTTCCCGAAATGCGGCTTTCGGGTCGCCTGTCAAGCAACGAATATCCGGGTCTACGGCCTCGTCCCCGCTCCGGGCACGGTGGAGATCGACCGTCCCGCACCGAGCGGGACGGACCCCCACCCCGACCGGAGGCCCCGATGTCCCATCGTGCAGGGGTCTTCGTGACCCGCCGTCCCCGCCTCGTCCTCCTCGCCGCGCTCCTGTTCCTCCTGGTGTCCGCCGTGTTCGGTGCCCAGGCGACCGGCCGGCTGAAGACCCAGGGGTACGACGACCCGCGGTCCGAGTCCAGCCGCGCCGCCCGCGTGGCGGCCGAACACCTGGGGGCCTCCCCCAACCTCGTCGTCGTGGCACGCTCCCTCGGCGGTTCCGTGGACGACCCGGCGGCCCGGAGCGCTGGTGAGGAACTGACCGGCCGCCTCGCCGCCCAGCCGCACGTGAGCGCCGTGACCTCGTACTGGACCGGCCACGCGGCGGAACTGCGCGGCCGGGACGGCGGGGCGGCCATGCTGACCGCCCACGTGGACGGAGAGGGCGAACAGCTCTCGGCGCGGGTCGAGCGGCTGAGCGAGGAGCTGACGGCCCCCACCTCCGCCGGTCCGGCCCTGACGGTCGACGTGGGAGGGCCGGCGCTGACCGACGCCCAGCTCCAGGACATCGCGGAGTCCGACCTGAAGCGGGCCGAGTCCGTCGTCCTGCCCGGAACGCTGGTCCTGCTGGTCCTGGTCTTCGGCAGTGTGGTCGCCGCCGCCCTGCCCCTGCTCATCGGGGTCCTCGCCATCGCCGGGACCCTGCTGGTCCTGAGCGTCCTCGGCTCCGTCACCGACGTGTCCGTGTTCGCGCTCAACCTCACCACCGCGCTCGGCCTGGGGCTGGGAATCGACTACGGACTGCTGATCGTCTCGCGGTTCCGCGAAGAGCTCGCCCACGGCTACCACCCGCGCAACGCCGCCATCCGGACCGTGCGCACGGCGGGCCACACGATCGGCTTCAGCGCCGCGACGGTCTGCGCCGCCCTCGCCACCCTGCTGGTCTTCCCGCCGTACTTCCTGCGCTCCTTCGCCTATGCGGGCATCGCCGTGGTCGTGATCGCCGCGGTGAGCGCCCTGACCGTCCTGCCGGCTCTGCTCGCACTGCTCGGGAAGCGGGTGAACGCCTGGCCCGTGCCGTGGCGACGCCGGGTCCACACCGGTTCCCGCTCGCGCTTCTGGGAGGGGCTGGCGCGGATCGTCGTACGCCGTCCGCTGCTCGCGGCGCTGCCGGTGATCGGCCTGCTGCTGGTGCTCGCCGGGCCGTTCGCGCACGCCGGATTCGCCACCCCCGACGACCGGGCGCTGCCGGTGAGCGCCTCCAGCCGGCAGACCGGCGACCTGGTGCGCGGAGCGTTCGACATGAAGGGCTCCAGCGCCCTCACCGTCGTCATCACGGGCCATGCGCCCCGGCCCGCGCAGCAGGACTACGCCCGCCGGCTGGCCGCGCTCCCCCAGGTCGCCCGGGTCGTGGGGCCCGTCGGCGACGGCCCGGCCCTGCTCACCGTGGTGCCGCTGGCCGATCCCGGATCGCGCGCGGCCCAGCGGCTCGTCCACGAGATCCGCGACGAGGCCCCCGCCCCGGCGGGCACCGAGGTCCTGGTCGGCGGAGCCGGCGCGGTACTGGTCGATGCCAAGGACACGGTGGGAGACCGGATTCCGGTGGCCCTCGCCCTGATCACCCTCACGACGTTCCTGCTGCTGTTCGGTTTCACGCGCAGCCTGCTCCTGCCGCTCAAGGCGATCGCGCTGAACGCCCTCAGCCTGACGGCGGTCCTCGGAGCCATGGTGTGGATCTTCCAGACGGGCCACCTGAGCCACCTGCTCGGTTTCACGCCCGGACCGCTCAGCACGACCATGCCGGTGCTGCTGTTCTGCATCGTCTTCGGGCTCTCGGTGGACTACGAGGTGTTCGTCCTCGCCCGCATCAAGGAGGCGCACGAGGCCGGGCAGGACAACGCCCGCTCGATCGTCACCGGCGTCTCCCGCACCGGATCCATCGTGACCACCGCCGGAGCCCTGCTCGCGTTCACCCTCCTGAGCTTCGGCACCTCCCGGGTCTCCCTCCTGCAGTTCTTCGGGATCGGCGCCGGTCTCGGCGTCCTGCTCGACGCCACGCTCGTACGGGGCGTCCTCGTACCGGCACTGATGCGGTTGGCCGGCGGCCTGAACTGGTGGGCGCCGCGGCCGCTGAGGCGCAAGGCGCCGAGCCCGGCCCCCCGGACTCCGCCGGCCGCCCCCGGGCGGTGTCCCCCCGGCCGCTGCAACCCGGCCCGCACCCCCGCCCGTTCCCCCCTCCGTACGCACACCCCCGCGCGCCGCTGACCACCGGGCGCACACCTCCCTCCCTCGCCATCGCGGCCGCAGGCCGCTCAGGGCGCCACGACCAGTACGACAAGGAAGATCCGTCATGAACGACATCGTGAACGACATCGCCATCGTCGGACTCGGCTGCCGCTTTCCCGGGGCCCCCGACGTCCACGGCTACTGGAAGCTCCTGCTGAGCGGGGAGCGGCAGTTCTCCGCCGTCCCGGGGAAGCGCTGGAACCACGGCGCCTTCCACGAGCCCGGCACCCGGTCCGGCCCCAATGCCGCCTACACCGACCAGGTCGCCTTCCTGGACCACGTGGACCAATTCGACGCGGCGCACTACGGGGTGGCGCCCGCCCGTGCACGGGCCATGGACCCGCAGCACCGGCTGATGCTCGACGTCACCCGCGAGGCGCTCGACGACGCGGGGCTGGGCCGCCGCGACTTCGACCGGGAGAACACCGGGGTCTTCTTCGGAATCTCGGTCTCCGAGTACAAGGACCTCATGACGGCCCCCCTGCGGGCCATCGCCCTGGCCGAGGACTCGTACGCGGCGGACGACCCGGGCGCCCTCGACGCGGCCAAGGAACGGGCACGGCAGCTCGGCACCGTGGACTCCTTCACCCTTCCCGGGAGCCTCCTCAACATGGCGGCCGGGACGGTCAGCCGGTACTTCGGCCTCGGCGGCCCCAGCTTCGCCGTCGACGCCGCCTGCTCCGGTTCACTGGTCGCCCTGGACCAGGCGATGGCCCACCTGCGCCGGGGCACCTGCCGGACCGCCCTCGTCGGCGGCGTGTACCTCAACCTCACCCCCGACAGCCTGGTCGGCTTCTCCAGGCTCCGCGCGCTGTCCGCCGCCGGGGTGTGCCGCCCCTTCGACGAGGAGGCGGACGGATTCGTCCTCGGCGAAGGCGCGGGCACCGTCGTCCTGCGGCCGCTCGCCGACGCCCTCGCGGACGGCGACCGCGTCTACGCGGTGATCAAGGGCATCGGCTCCGCCAACGACGGGGCGTCTCCGGGGCCGCTGGTTCCCACCGCCGAAGGCCAGCTGCGCGCCATGCTCCGGGCCTACGGCGACGCGGACGTCTCCCCGTCCTCCGTGGGCTTCCTGGAGGCCCACGGCACGGGTACCGCCGCCGGCGACCGTGCCGAGACGGAGGCGCTGCGCCGGCTGCGCACCGAGTACCCCGACGACGACCCCGGTCTGTGCTACCTCGGCGCGGGCAAGGCCCTCATCGGGCACTCCCTGTCGGCGGCGGGCATCGCCGGACTGATCAAGACGGCCCTGGTCGTCCACCATCGCACGATCGTGCCGCAGCCGCGCACCACCCCCCATCCCGACCTGCCCGTCTCGGCCGCGGGCCTGCGCTTCGCGGACACCGCACGTCCCTTTCCGAGCACGGGAACTCCCCGGCGTGCCGCCGTCAGCTCGTTCGGATTCGGCGGCACGAACGTCCACGTGGTGCTGGAAGAGCAGCAGCCCGCCCCGGCCCCCGAGCGCCGCCCGGAACGCGCCGACGGCACCGGACACGCCGAAGGCTCCGGACCGCAGCTCGTCCTCCTCACGGCCGGCAAGGCCGAACTGCTGGACCAGCACATCGGCGACGTACTCGACGCACTCGACACGGCGGACCGCGCCCCGCTGGCCGCCGTGGCCCACACCCTGGGCTCGCGCGAGCCCCTGAAGGCCCGGCTCGCGATCGTGGCCGCCGACACGGACTCCTTCCTCCGGCGGCTGCGTCACGCCCGTGAGCAGCTCCTCACCGGCACTCGGGGCGACCTCGGCGACGGCGCCTTCGCCGCCGACGCCCCGCTGCCGGACGCGCAGCGCCGCATCGCCTTCCTCTTCCCCGGTCAGGGGAGTCAGCGGCCGGGCATGATGCGGGACCTCCACGAGAGGTTCACCGGCTTCCGGTCGGCCGTCTGCGTCCTCGGCGCGGTGGCCCGGCGGGACCTCGGCACCGACCTCGCCGACCTGCTGTACGGCGAGGCCGCGACGTCCGGGGGCGACACCGAGCAACTCAGGCTGCGGCTCGCCGCCACCGACGTGTGCCAGCCGCTGCTCGGCGCCGTCCAGATGGCCACCACCCGAGTCCTGGCCGACTGCGGGATCGCCCCCGACCTCGCCCTCGGCCACAGCGCCGGAGAGTTCGCCGCGGCCGCGGCGGCCGGAGCGCTCACCCCGGTGGACGCGATCCGGCTGCTCGTCCACCGGGGTGCGACCCTGCGGCGGGCCGAATCCGGCTTCCGGGGCGGGATGCTTGCCGTGCAGACCGACAAGGAGACGTGCCGCCGGCTCATGCACGGCATCGGCGACGTCTGGCTCGCCTGCTTCAACCAGCCGCGCCAGGTCGTGGTCAGCGGGACGCAGCAGGGGCTCGGCGCCATGCGGCGGGCCTGCGCCGGGGCCGGGGTGGTGACCGCGGCACTGGAGGTGTCCAACGCCTTCCACTCTCCACGGCTGGCCTCTGTCGAGGACACCATCCGATCCGGCCTCGCCGGCCGTCCCGTCAGCAGCCCGGTCCTGCCGTTCGTCTCGACCGTGAACGCGGAGGTCTGCACCGACCCCGAGGGGCTGCGCGAGCTGTGGGCCCGGCACGCTTCCGCGCCCGTCCTGTTCGAAGACGCCGTCCACACCGCATACGAGCAGGGCGCCCGCGTCTTCCTCCAGGTGACGGGCGGAAGCTCGCTCCTCACCTCGGTGCGCCGCAACCTCACCGGCCACGGCGACGTCCACGTCGTCCCGGTCGAGGGCGGAGCGCCGGACGGCGGACGCAGCCTCGCGCTGGCCCTCGCCCGGCTCGCGGTCCTGGGCGCCCCCGTCGACCCGCGCGCCCTGGTCCGCCGGGAGGACCGCCGCCTGCTGGACCTGCCGGTGGCGAAGCTCGACACCCGGTCCTACTGGGTGGCGGACCGGCGCACCGCGAACGAGTCCGCACCGACCAAGTCCGCACCGACCGAGGAGACCCCGATGAACGACTCGACGAACGACTCCGTGAACGACTCCATGGGCGAACTGCTCCAGCTGGTCCAGCAGCAGGTCACCCTGCTCTCCCGCCTCGGCAAGACCCTCACCGCTCCGAACGCCGCCGAGCAGACACCCGCCCCACCGGCCCCCGCGGCTCCGGCTCCGGCCGACGAGATGCCCGTACCGGCCGGCCGCCTCGACGAGGTCACCGAAGCCGTCCTCGCGCACGTGGCCCGGATCAGCGCGTTCCCGGTGAGCGGTCTGCGTGAGGACCAGCTGCTGATCGACGACCTCGGTTTCGACTCGCTGATGCTGACCGACCTGTTCGTCGCCCTCAAGCGGCAGTGGCCGCAGTGGAGGTTCGACGAGAAGGCCGCCGACCGGCCGACCGTCGCGAGGATAGCCGCGGTGATCGCGGGCTCCCCCGCCGCGGACGGCGCACCGGTAGCCGTCCCCGGGCAGCGCGCCGACCACGGCGGCGAATCCCCGCCCCCGGCGCCCGTCCGCGTGGCGGTGGTCCCCCCGGCCGCCGAGCCGCCCTGCTCCCCCGCCCCGCTGCCCGAGGAGCACACGCGGATCGAGTGCTTCCCCGAGGTGACCGCCCACGGCGAGCGCGTCGCCCTGCTCGGCCGGGTCGGGCTGGCGAATCCGTACTTCCTGGTCCACGAAGGCGGGATGACGGACACGACGGTCATCGACGGCCGGGAGCTCCTCTCGTTCTCCAGCTACAACTACCTGGGCATGGCGACGCACCCCCGGGTGAACGAGGCGGCCAAGGAGGCCATCGAACGCTTCGGCACTTCGGTGTCCGCCAGCCGGCTGCTCTCCGGCAGCCGTCCGCTCCACCTGGAACTCGAAGCGGAACTCGCCGGCCTGCTCGGGTGCGAGGCCGCGCTCGCCCTGGCCAACGGGCACGCCACCAACGTCACCGTGATCGGGCACCTCGTGGGCCCCGGGGACCTCGTCGTCCACGACTCCCTCGCCCACGACAGCATCCTGCAGGGGTGCAAGCTGTCCGGCGCGACCCGGCGGCCGTTCCCGCACAACGACGCGGCCGCCCTGGACGCCCTCCTCGGGCAGGTCCGCCACCAGTACCGACGGGTACTCGTCGTCGTCGAGGGCGTGTACAGCATGGACGGCGACATCGCCGATCTGCCCGCCCTCCTGGAGGTCAAGCGCCGGCACGGCGCACTGCTGATGATCGACGAGGCGCACAGCGTCGGCACGATCGGCGCGACGGGCGGAGGCATCGGCGAGCACTTCGGCGTCGACCGCTCGGCCGTCGAGCTGTGGTCGGGAACGCTGTCCAAGGCCCTGGCGAGCTGCGGAGGCTACGTCGCCGGGAATCGACGGGTCGTCGAGTACCTGCGCTACACCGTTCCGGGCTTCGTCTACAGCGCCGGCCTCACCCCGGCGGACACCGCCGCGTCCCTGACCGCGCTGCGGGTCCTGCGCGAGGAGCCGGAGCGCGTGGCCCGGCTCGCGGAGAACGCCACACTGTTCGCCCGCCTCGCGCGGGACGCGGGGATCGACATCGGGGACAGCCGGGACACGGCGATCGTCCCGTGCATCGTCGGGGACTCGCTGAAGACCCTGCGCCTCGCCGAGGCCCTGTTCCAGCAGGGCATCAGCGTCAATCCCATCCTCCACCCGGCGGTGCCCGAGGAAATGGCCCGGCTGCGCTTCTTCATCACCTGCGACCACACGCCCGACCAGATCCGGTACGCCGTGAACGCGCTGGAGCGCGAGCTGCGGCAGCCGGACACGGCCCCCGCGGTCGCATGACCCCCGCCGCGGCCGTGCACACCCTCTTCCCGGGCTTCCCGCCGATCGCGCCGGGACACGTCCACCGATGGGGCGGAGCCGCCATCGCCGTGGCCCGGCGCTCCGGCCTCCACCGGGAACCACTGCTCTCGCCCGCCGAACGGCGCGTGGTCAGGGCGCTGTCGGCCCGGCGGCAGGCCGAGTGGGCGGCGGGCCGTCTGCTCGCCAAGCAGGTGGTCCGCGAGTTCCTCTCCGTACGGGCCGACGAGGTGGAGGTCCTTCCCCGCGCCGACGGCAGTCCCGGCGTCCTGGTCGGCGGCGGTCCGGTGCCCGGCCTGCACGTCTCGATCAGCCACACCGCCGGCCACGTCGCCGCGGCCCTCGCGCCGGAACCGGTCGGAGTGGACCTGTGCGCGACCGACTCGGCCGCCGCGGTACTGCGCGTCGCCGGCCACGTCCTGTCCCCCGCGGAGGTCTCCCTCATCGGCACGGACCGGCCCGATGCCCTGGCCGGCGCCTGGGCCCTGAAGGAGGCCGCGGTCAAGGCCGACCGGAGCGGCATCTTCGGCGCCGCCGCGCGCGGCGTGGAGATACTCGGCCTCCGGCCGCCCGTACTCGGCGGACGGCGCCGCGCGATGGTGTGGCAGGCGGGAGACGCGGTGCTCGCCCTGGTGCTCGCGCAGCCGGCCGCGCCGCCCCGCCTCCCGTGACGGCACTGCGTTGGTGCTCCCCGCCCCGCCGGATCATGCTTGTCAGTGGAGCCCCTGGCCGTGCGGGTTGCCGCGGGACGCGGCAAAGGATCTAGCGAGGGCGAGATGAGCTGCGATGGAGCGACTTCCCACCTCTCCTGGTGAGCGGCCCGAGGAGACGAACCCCCTCCACGAGGCCGCGTACACGGCCACGGCCACCATCAACGAGCAGGGCATCGTGACCGAGTGGAGCGACGAGGCCCATCGGCTGCTCGGCTACCCGCCCGCCGAGGTCGTGGGACTGCCCGCCGCGGACCTGCTCGCCGATTCCGCCGCCGACGGGGCGCGGCGGATCCCGCCCGGGCAGGAGCGGTGGAGCGGCACCGTGGCGCTGCGGCACCGGGACGGCCGTCGGACGGAACTGGGGCTGCTCGCGCACCGCTGGACGTCGACCGGGGGGAACACCAGGTGGTCCGTGGTGTCCGCCGTGGCGGGCGGGTCCGGTGCGGCGGACACGACCGGCACGCCCTGGGAGGAACCGCTCGGGGAATGGGCGTTCGCCCAGTCCCCCTGCGTCCTGGCCATCTTCGACGCGGAGCTGCGGCTGGTGCGGGCGAACGCCGTGATGAAGCGCGTGCTGTCCCTCACTGAGGACGAGATGCGCGGGCTGCGCCTGCCGGACATCGCCCCGGATCCCGTCAGCCAGGAGACGGAGCGCAGGATGCGCCTGGCCCTGGAGACCGGCGAGACGCAGCACGCGGACGGCCTCGTCCGCCCGACGGGCGTGAGCACGGAGCACGGCTGGGCAACCTCGCTGACCCCCCTGCGGGACGCGGACGGCCGCGTGCGCGCCGTGTACCTGGCCGCGCACGAGCGGACCGCGACCGGGAGCGACGGGCAGCCGGCCCTGCCGCCGGACCTCGACGCCGCCCGCATCGGCACCACCCTGGACAGCGCCCGCACCGCGCGGGAACTGGCCGACGCCGCCGTCCCCCAGCTCGCCGACTTCGCGGTCGTCGACCTGCTGGACCCCCTCCCGCGCGGCGACGATCCCTCCTCCGGTGCCGTCGAAGGGGTGGTCACCGTACGCCGGACCGCCGTGCGGTCGGTCCTGGGCACGAGCCCGCAGTCCGGGGTGGCGGTCGGCGACACGACCGTCTACCCGGCGCTGTCACCCCCCGTCGAGTGCCTGACCGCGGGGCGCGGCACGGTCTACGGGACTACGGACCCGGCCATCGCCCGATGGGTGGCCCAGGACCCCGGGGCCGCCTGGATCGGCGAATACGGGACCCACTCGGTGATGGTGGTGCCGCTGCGGGCCGGCGGTACCACCGTCGGGTCGGCCGTCTTCGGCCGCCACCAGCACCGGGAGCCGTTCCGTCCGAAGGACCTGTGGCAGGCCGAGGAGCTCGCCGGCCGAGCGGCCGTGAGCATCCGCAACGCGCCCCGGCACCCACGGGAGCACACCAGCACCATGACGCTGCAGCGCAGCCTGCTCCCGCACACGCTGCCCGACCAGTCGGCACTCGAGATCGCCTCCCGCTACCTGCCCGCCGGTGGCGAGGCCGGCGTGGGCGGCGACTGGTTCGACGTGATCCCGCTGTCCGGTGCACGGGTGGCCCTGGTCGTGGGCGATGTCGTCGGACACGGCATCCGCGCCACCGCCACCATGGGCCGGCTGCGCACCGCGGTGCGCACCCTGGCCGACGTGGACCTGCCGCCCGACGAACTGCTCACCCATCTCGACGACCTCGTCATCCGCCTGTCCGCAGACGAGGGGGGCCAGGGCGACGGGGAAGCCGCCGGGGGGATCGGCACCACGTGCCTGTATGTGGTCTACGACCCGATCACCCGGCACTGCACCGTCGCCCGGGCGGGCCACCCGCCGCCCGTCGTGGTCTCCCCGGAGGGCTCCGCGTACCTCCTGGACGTGCCGGCCGGGCCGCCGCTGGGCCTGGGGGGCCTGCCCTTCGAGACCGTCGAGGTCGAGCTTCCCGAGTGGAGCATCCTCGCCCTGTACACCGACGGGCTGCTCCAGGCCCGCGAGCACGACATCGACGAGGCCCTGGACAGCATGTTCACCGCCCTCGTCCGGCCCGCCTCCACGCTCGACGCGGTCTGCGACCGCGTACTGACGGCTCTGCTGACGCACCCGCCCGAAGACGACGTCGCCCTGCTCGTCGCCCGGACCCGGGCCCTGCACGCCGACAAGGTCGTCGTCTGGGACGTACCGCCCGACCCCTCCGTCGTCGCCCAGGCCCGCCGGGACGCCACCGACCAGCTGACGGCGTGGGGGCTCGACGACGCCGCCTTCGTCACGGAGCTCGTGGTGAGCGAACTGGTCACCAATGCCATCCGCTACGGCGAGCCGCCCATCCAGCTGCGGCTGATCCACGAGAAAAACACCCTGATCTGCGAGGTCTCCGACGCCAGCGGTACGGCCCCGCACATGCGGCGGGCCCGGATATTCGACGAGGGAGGGCGAGGTCTGCTGCTGGTCGCCCAGCTCGCCCAGCGCTGGGGCACCCGGCACACCCTCGTCGGCAAGACCATCTGGGCCGAGCAGACCCTCGTCGGGCCCTGAGGAGGCGCTCTGCCCCGTTCGTGCCCGCGCCACGCGCGTCGGCGTTCCCTGTGACACGCCCGTGACAGTCGACGGACAGCTCCATGAAGTCCGACCGACAGGCTCTTTATCACGGACATACACCCACATTCGTGGATATGTCCCCTGCTTCCGAAGGTGTGAGCAGCGATGACCGAGCCGATGCGTCGGAGGAAATCCCATGAGCCTCACCCTCGCCACCCCGCAGGCCGAAGCCCCCGCACTCGCCCCGCGCGAGCAGGAGGCACTGGGACACATCGCCGCAGGCCGCACCTACGTGCAGACGGCCCACTCCATGGGACTCTCCAAGCACACGGTCGACGCCTACCTCCGCCGTATCCGGGCCAAGCTGGGCATCAACACCACCGCGGAACTGACCCGCATGGCCATCTCCCTGGGCCTGTGACCCTTCTTCCGGCCCTACGCAGCACAAGGCGCCAGGTGTGTTGTCCCGGGACGTTGGCCACACGACCGCGGCCCGCTGGGCCGGCCGTTACCGGCAGCTCGGCATCGCCGGAATGAGTGACCGGTCCAGCCGCCCCCACCCAGCAGCCACGGCGCACTGCGGCAGAGGTGGAGGAACACGTCCTGCGCCTGCGGCGCGAGCACCGCATCGGTCCGTTGCGCCGCTACGAACGGGCTCGGCCGGGCGAACTGATCCACGTCGACGTCAAGAAACTCGGCCGGATCCCGGACGGCGGCGGTCCCGTTCGACGGTGATGCCCAGGGACGCCAACCAGGCGGTGGCGCGGGTGAGGAACCCGGCGCCTCAGACAGCGAACGCCAGACCGCGTTCACCGACTGGATCGACTGGTGGCCATGGCGGCCCCGGATCAACGGCAAGGTCGAACGCTTCCACCACACTCTGCTCGGGGAATGGGCCTACCAGCGGCCCTGCAAACACCCGCCAGCCGCGTCACCGACCTCCCCGAACAACACACCTAGGCCGTCTCGCCGGACCGTCCCCGGAACACCGGCCGCGCCCAGGACGGGGGCGTCGGCGGGGGCACGGAGATCCCCGGGACCCCGAGGGGACGGGGAACCACCAGGGTCGGCGGATGAGCTCCCCGGCCCACGCCGCCCCCGGTGGCGACGCGCAGGGCCGCCACGAATTCCAGGCAGGACCCGTAGCGGTCCTCCGGCACCTTCGCCAGGGCCTTCGTCAGCACCTCGTCCGCAGCGGGCGCGATATCCGGCCGCCTCTCCACCAGGAGGGGCGGCCGGTCGTATTGGTGTGCCCAGAGCAGCGCCGGGGCGTCGTCGCGTTCGAAGAGCGGCCCGCCGGCGAGGGACTCGTAGACCACACAGGCGAGGCTGTAGACGTCGCACCTGCCGTCCACCGGCCGGCCGGAGATCTGTTCCGGCGCCATGTAGTCGACCGTGCCGACGAACTCGCCCACGGTGGTGAACCCGGTGAGCGCCCGCGACTTCTTCGTCAGCCCGAAGTCGGTGAGGTAGGCGTGCTCGGGGTGCTCGCTGTCGGTGCCCTCGGCGACCAGGATGTTGGCGGGCTTGACGTCCCGGTGCACCAGATCGTGCGCGTGGGCCGCGTCGAGCGCGGAGGCCACCTGGGTGGCGATGCGCAGCGCGGTCGCGACGGGGAGCGGGCCCTCCCGCTGGAGCAGGACCCGCAGGTCCGGGCCGGATACGTAGCGCATGGCGATGTACAGGAGGCCGTCGGTCTCACCGGCTTCGAAGATCGGCACGATGTGCGGGTGGTCGATCCGCGCGGCCACCCGTGATTCGTGGGTGAAGCGGCGCCGGAAGACCTCGTCGCGGGCGCGCTCCGGGGCGATCAGCTTGAGCGCGACCGTACGTTCCAGACGCAGATCCTTCGCGCAGTAGACGACGGCCATGCCGCCGCGGCCGATCAGGCGCTCGATCCGGTAGCCCGCGATCTGCTGCCCTATCAGGCCGGAGGGCCGGCCCGGAATCGACTCGGCAGGCCGATCTTCCATGCCTGTAAGTCTATCCAGTGGGCCACCCGCCTGCCCGTCCGGGACGGGAGGGGCAGGCGGGTGGCCGCCGCCGACGACGGACGCGTTCGTGGCCGGTCCCCGAGGGACCGGCCACGGACGCGTGGTCCTTGCGTTCGGCGGGTTCAGTCGTCGCCACCGGCACCACCGTTGCCGCCCCGACCGCTTGTCTCGCAACCCGATCCGAAGCAGATGCCGCCGTCGCCTCCCCGCCCGCCGGTGCCGCCGTCGCCGCCGGGCGCCGACGTCCCGCCGGTGCCGCCGTTGCCTCCGTTGGCGCTGCCGCCGCACACCCCGACACAGACCCCGCCCTTGCCTCCGTTGGCACCGGTGCCGCCGCCCGGCCGGCCTTCGGCTCCCTTGCCTCCATTGGCACTGCCGTTGCACAGGCCGGCACAGACCCCGCCGCCGCTGCCGTTGGTGCCGTTCACCGTTCCGTTGCAGTTGCCCGCACACACCTTGTCGCCCACGCGGACACTGCCGTTGCCGACCTTCACGCCGCCGAGCGCCCCGCTGCCGTACCGGGCCACGCCCGGCCTGAAGTCACCGCCGCCGGAGCCCGAGCCGTGGTGCTGGGCGGCGAGCGCCGGAGCGGCTGCCATGTTCGCCGGGGCCGGGGCCGCCGCGGCGACGGAGGCCATCGAACCGGCGCCGAGCAGCGTCGCCGAAACGACCAGACCAAGACGGATCTTCCAAGTTCGTATGCGCATGACGTTCTCCCTTTCCGAGAAATGGCTTTCCGTGACACGGGATCCAGCGGGGCGAACAGCGGGGGCACGGGGGCACGGGAGCGAATGGCTACCGGGACGACGCGGGCCCGGCCGGCCAATGACCGGACGGGCCCGTGTGGTCTTCCCCTGGTCCTGCTCTGGTCTTCCTCGGCCTTTCCGTCCCCTGCTGTGCCCTCGTACCTCACGGAGCGACTGCGAGGTTGCCTCCCATCAGGGCGATCCAGTCGCCGTCCTGGTACTGCTGCTTCCAGGTGTCGAGCTGCTCCTCCGAGATCTTGTACTTCTTGGCGATCTTCTCCCTCGTGGCGTCGGAGTCGTCGGCCAGCAGAGTCACCACGATGCGCACCCTGTCCACCACCGTCAGTTCCGACTTCGGCTTGTCGGGCAGGTCCTCGAACCGGAAGCAACCGATTCCGCCGGGCTTGCCGGGCTCACCCGGCTGACCGGGCTGCCCGCCCTTGCCGCCCTCCCCGCCCTTGCCGCCTTCGCCGCCTTCGCCGCCCTTGCCGCAGTGGGAGGGCAGGTCCGCCAGGACCGAGGCGCTGACACCGGCCGGGGTGTGGGAAACCGACGCCTGCGCGGCGCAGGCCGTTCCGGTGACGAGGGCCAGCGAGGCCGCCGCCAGGATGAGCGGACGCTTCCAGGGGCTTGTAAACATGGGGATTCTCCGTTTCGTGAGCACGGGTGTCGCTTGTGGGGGGATGAGAAGGGATGTGGGGGGTGGAGGCCCGGAAGGCCTCCACCCCGAAGAGCCGGGTGCTGCGGTGCTGCGGTGCTGCGATCAGAAGATGCTTCCGCCGCCGGCGCCACCGCCGCCGCCGAGGCCGCCGAAGAGACCGCCGAAGCCGCCCTTACCGCCCTTGCCGCCGTTGCCGCCCTGGAAGACGCCGAAGCCGCCGTTGCCGCCCTTGCCGCCGTTGCCGCCGATCAGGGTGCCGCTGCCGCCGCCACCGCCGTTGCCGGCGCTGCCACCGAAGAGGCCGCCGCCACCGTCGCCGCCCTTGCCGCCGTTGCCGCCGATCACGCCGTCGCCGCCGCCACCGCCGCCACCGCCGCCGCCACCGGACAGGACGCCGGTGCCGCCCTTGCCGCCGTTGCCGCCCTTGCCGCCGACGCCGAGGACGCTGCCCCCGCCGGAGCCGCCGGAGCCGCCGCCGCCCCCGATGAGGCCACCTCCGCCTTCACCGCCGTCCCCGCCGGCGCCGCCGGCCGCGGGCAGTGCGGTGGCTACGTGAGCCGGCATCGGAGCCGCCGTGGCCATGGAGGCCGGAATGAGGACCCCTCCGGAGATCATTGCGGCCGAGGCCACCAGCGTCGCGATGCGGAAACCTCGACGGTTGGGGCGGACGACGTTGTTGGTGCGAGCCTTGAAGTTCATGACCTTCTCCTACCGATTCAGATGATTCATTGGGTTGTCCCGTGATCCGGGTCGGTGCGGATGTTCCCTCGTTTCCTTTTCGGTGAGGTCCTTTCCGCTCCACCAGTAAGCCCCGGCGGACACACCCCGGTCATGTGCCGGGAATTCGGGACTTGACACCCTCGTGGGCCTGGGTTAAAGACTGCGCGGCCGCCCGGGGCGCGCGACGCTGAGAGGAGAGCGCAGCCAACGGGGAGCGCGTCACCCGGCCGGGGCGGGGCGTCCCGCTGACCGCGAGGAGACCCCCATGACGGGAACGGTACGAACGGGCACGGGGCGGGGCGGCGCGTCCCGGACCCGGCTCGCGGCGGGCGCCATGGCCTGCGGTCTGCTGCTGGCCGCGGGTACGGGGGCGGGCGCATCGGCGCAGGAGACGGCCTGGCTGCGGGGGTCCACCGCTCCGTGTACGAGCGAGCGGCTCATCGCGGACGGCGCGGAGCGGATCGGCGCCAGTCAGGTCCGGATCACCGTGGTCAACGACGGTCCGGGGGCGTGCGTCCTGAGGGGCTTCCCCACCGTGGCCCTGGCCGGCCAGGGCTCCCCGGACCGGAACGAGCCCCTGACCGTGACCCCTCAGGGCCGGGCGCACCCCGTACGGCTGGCCGCCGGCGACCGGGCCTCGACCCGGCTCACCTTCGCTCCGGTCCTCGGCGAGGCCGGCGGGTACTGCCCCTCCGGCGCCGAGCCGACCATCGCTCCCTCGATCGTGCTGGGCGTGGGAGGGGGCGGTCTCCAGCTGGCCCCTGACGACGGAGGGCAGTTCGCGCTCTGCGGCACCACCGTCCGGGCCACCGCCTTCACCGCCGCCGCGGCCGTTCCCTGACGGGCACGCACCGGCGCGTGAGAGCGGACGCACCATCAGGGATGCACCGATATCCATCCCGCCGTCGGTGACTTGGCGACCGAGCAGCGCCCGGCACGGGCAGCGCGGCGGCCACCGCTCACCGGCCCCCTCGGCCGTTGCCTTCCCCTCACCTCCCGATCGTCTACAGTTCAGTAGACCGTCTACGTGACTGCAGTCGCCCGGTTGTTCCATCCGCCTGCCCCCTGCCCGCGGTCAGGGAGAGGAACGAGGCCCCTTCATGCATCTCGCGTACGACGGCTCGGCCATCGACGGCCCCGCTTACCTCGACGTCGTCGACCTCGCCCACCGGGCCCCGGGCTGGCTCGACAGCCTGATCACGGGCTGGTCGGCCTACGGCCTGGGCGCCTTCGCGCTGCTGATGCTCATCGCCTGGTGGCAGGCCCGCCGCGCGGGGACCCCGGCCGCGGTCACCGCCCTCGCGGTCCCCCTGGTCACCGTTCTCGCCTTCGCCGTCGACTCCCTGCTGAAACCGGCCGTCCGCGAGGACCGGCCCTGCCGGCAGCTGCACGCGGCCACCCTCGAAGCCTGCCCCGCACCCGGCGACTGGTCCTTCCCCAGCAACCACGCCGCCATCGCCTCCGCAGCGGCCTTCGCGCTGCTCCTCGTATCGCGCCGCCTGGGCCTCATCGCCCTGGCGGGAGCGATCCTCATGGCGGCTTCCCGGGTCTGGGTGGGCGTCCATTACCCGCACGACGTCCTCATCGGGTTCGCCGTCGGCGCCCTCGTGGCCCTCCTCGCCACCTGGGCCGTGCGCCGCAAGCAGAGCGCGCTCGCCACCCGGCTCGGGCACGGCCCGCTGCGCCCCCTGCTGGCCGCGGGGTGACCCGCCCCGGGGCCGCCCGACGGTGCGGCTGGACGGCCCTGGCCGCGGCCGCCGCCTTCGCCCTGCTGACCGCGGCGGTGCTCCACGCGCACCCCGGGCCGCTGCCGGGCGACGCGGCACTGCACCAGTGGTCCCTGGCCCACCGGCCCGCCGTCGCCGTGGCACTGTCCCGGGCGATCACCGCCACCGGCACCGGTGTCATCCCCCTCGCGGCGGTCGTCGCGGCGGGCCTGTCCGTGGGCCGCACCCCCCGGCAGCGCGTCACCACCGCCGCCGGACTCGCCCTCTGCCTGGGCGCGGGCCAGGCCCTGCGGTACGCCGTCATGACGCTGGTCGCCCGCCCCCGACCGGCGCTCGGCGACTGGGCGACGCACGCCTCGGGCTGGTCGTTCCCCTCCGGCCACGCCACCACCGGAGCGATGACCGCGGGCCTCCTGATCGCCGCCCTCCTCCTGAGGGGCCCGCGCCTCCCCCGGCTCGCCGCCGTCCTGATCGGCCTCTGGGGCGCGGCCGTGGGCCTGACCCGGGTGCACCTCGGCGTGCACTGGTTCAGCGACGTCCTCGGCGGCTGGCTGTTCGCCACCGCCTGGCTGGCCCTGGCCGCCTGCGCCTACCTGCGGCTGACGCGGGACGGCGCCGGGCCCAACCCGAACACATCCTGAGCACGTGCACCCCGCGTGCACCCCGGCCCGCGGAGTACCTGCGCAGCCGGATCACTCCGGGGGTGGCCAGGGACCGGCGAGCAGGCGCTCGGCCTCCGCGACGATCGCTCCGGCCAGCTGCTCGCGCGTGCCGCGCAGAATCGCCTCCCAGTCGTTGTACGCATCGACCGTGTCGACCAGCGGCCGAAGCGACGAGGGCCCGGCCAGTGCGCCCCGGCCCTCGTACGCGATCACGTCACCGCCGGCCCCGGGATCCAGACTCCCGTTCACGATCAGCCGGAGCCACCAGCGCACGAGCTCCCAGCGCACCGCCTCCCAGGGAAGACCGGTGTCATCGGCGGGAAGATCCGCGGTCAGACCCAGCTCAGCCAGAACCTGGTCGAAGAGCGCATCGGCGTTCTCGTGCTCGGTGCGCGAAAGACCGGCGAGCAGCGCGAGCGACTCCGTCTCGAGGTCGAGGACCAGCGCCGTGAGCCCTGCCTCGATCAGCTGGTGCGGATGGTGCCGTCGGCCGATCAGGCGCTCCAGTGCCAGCATCCGCAGGTACTCGACAGCCTCCCGCGCGCTGGCGGCGTAGGGGGTGTGCGGGGTGGGCATGGCGGTGTCGGTGCCGGGACCGCCATGGACGAAGTACGACCAGAAGCCGACGGTCGCACGGGCGGGGAGCGTGCTCGCCCGACCGGTGAACTCGTGCCGGATGTAGTCGGCGAGGTCGTTCCCGTAGACGATGACGTCGGTCTGGTGGACGGACAGTACGGGGTGGCCGCATTCGCCCGCGGTGCCGGGCAAGTAGCGGTGGCCGTAGACGGGCACCAGCCGCGGAGCGGCCGCCAACTCGGACCGCGCGATCCGCAGCGCCTCTGATGTCCCCGCGGGCCTCGGACTCCAGGCGGGGTGCCAGAAGCCGTTGCGCTCCACGTCGAAGAGCACGCCCTCGACCGGCGCGGAGAGCCGGGCCGCCAGGTCCTCGGGGTCGCCGTTCCGCCAGTCGGGCCACCGCGTCGACCCGTGCGGAAGCCCGGCGGCGAGGAAGACCCGGTGGTCCGGCGAGAAGGTGAAGCCGAACCGCCCCTCGACCGCGTCGAGTTCCCGCTCGCTGAGGCCGGGCCCGGGCCGCCGTCCGGGATCCGCCGTCGGGCCGCGAGTACGGTCTCCCGCCCCTGATCCGGCGAGGTACTCGCGGACGCGCGGCAGGCCGCCGAGGCATCCGGCATCTTCGGCTCCGCCGATCACCGGATCCCGTCTTCGGCCCCGGAGGTCCGCGGCCGCGTGAAGCCACCCTGCTCGACGAAGCCATCGACGGCGGCGGCGCCCCGGCGCGCGCCTACCGGCCCCGAGCATCACGGCACCCGGAGAGAAGGCCGCCGCGGCTCCCGGCAAGAGCCTCGTCGAGCACAGTTCCAGGGCCCGTTCTGCTGGCGGGCGGCGACCTCGCCTGGCCGGCGGACCGGGCCGATCTCGTCGCGGACGACGTACGGGGTGCCCCGCGGCACGGACCGCGGACGGAGCCGGTCCGGGAAGGACCGGGGAGTCCGGCTCGGCCTCGGCGACCGCTCGGGGCAGGGCGGACCCATCCGAATGGGCTGCCCGATCATGCCCCGCCGGGGCCTTCCTGTCAGGCCTCTTCCAAGGGCTGTGCGACCGACGGGCGGCCGAGCGGAGCTCTGGGGCTGTCCGGGGGAAAAGGCCGGCACTTCAGCGTGCCTGATGATCGTTCAATCCCTCCGGTCGCCATCCTGTCGACTGAGACTCAGGATCCGGACTTCAGGGACGACGAAAGGTTGGCCGAATGAAGCTCACCAAGCGGCTTGTCACGATCAGCACCGCCGCGACGGCAGCGGTACTCCTCAGCGCCGGCGGCGCCCAGGCACAAGACGACGGGGATTTCCTCTCGTTCCTCGGCAGCACGACACTCCCCCAGGCCTCGACCCCGGTCCAGGTCGGACACGGAAACACCTACATCGGCACCCAGAACATCAACACGAACAACAACATCGGCGGAGGCGTGAACAACAACAACAATAACAACAACAGCGGAGGCCGGACTCAATCGCACGACGACGACGACTCGGGACTCTTCTCGCTCCTGCACAAGACGGCACTCGTTCCAGCCTCATACTCGGTGCAGGTCGGAGAAGGCAACAGCTACACCGAAACCCAGAACAACAACACCAACAACAACCTCGGTGGAGGAACGAACAACAACAATAACAACAACGGCGGAGGCGTGAACAACAACAACAATAACAACAACATCGGCGGGGGGACGAACAACAACAATAACAACAACGGGGGTGAGGGGACGAACAATAACAACAACAATAACAATGGCGGCGCCAAAGACAAGGCAGTCGACGCTCACGACGACGCCGCGACGCGAAGCGTTGGAGGAGTGCGAGCGCTTATCGAAGACGCGACACGCTCTCACCTTCAGACCTGTTATCCGATTGAGCAAGCCGGACTGGGCGACACCTATATCGGCACTCTGAACATCAGCTGCAACCAGCATTAAGGGTGCCGGCCCGGCAGGGAGCGGCAGGGTGGCACGGAATAATTCACGTGCATCGACCCTTTCCATGGGTTCGGCAGCGCAGAGATCACAGCGGAAAGATCGCCGCAAGTGCGGGCTCGGCTCGCGAGCCTGTCAATGGCAGCCTTGACGCCCATCCGGGTCAGCCCCTGCCCTTCGCAAGCGATTTCCGCCCGCGCCGCCGCCCCTTGAACCCGGCAGGCGGAGTCCCTCACCACGGGGCCACAGACCGGGCGAGGCCGACACGAACCCTTCCCGCCCCGAGTACCCGTGTCGGCCGATGCCGTGGACGTACCGGCGCCGACCAACCGGCTCCACCCTCTGCCATCCGCCCACAGCAGGGCGCGCACGTGACAATCCGGCGGCCGGGTGACTTCGAACACCGGCCGCCGGATTTTGAAGTTCAGTTGTTGTTATTGTTGTTATTGTTCGCACCCCCACCGCCATTATTGTTATTGTTGTTGTTATTGGCTCCACCTCCGCCGTTGTTGTTGTTATTGTTGTTGTTGGCTCCCCCACCACCGTTGTTGTTGTTATTGTTGTTGGCTCCGCCTCCGCCGCCGTTGTTGTTGTTATTGTTGTTGTTGGCTCCGCCACCGCCGCCGTTGTTGTTGTTGTTATTGTTGTTCCCGCCCTTACCTCCGTTGTTGTTGTTGTTATTATTGTTCCCGCCCTTGCCCCCATTGTTGTTGTTATTGTTGTTGTTCCCACCCTTGCCGCCGTTGTTGTTATTGTTGTTGTTGTTTCCGCCCTTGCCGCCGTTGTTGTTGTTATTGTTGTTGTTTCCGCCCTTGCCGCCGTTGTTGTTATTGTTGTTATTGTTCCCGCCGTCGTCATTCGGTACCGTCACGTGCGCGATCGTCGGCGTCGTGGCAGCAAAGGCGACTGTGGGCACCGCAGCGCCCCCCACGGCCAGAGCAGCCGATGCAGCCAGCATCACCGCACGCTTTGCGAACTTGTTGAGCATGACGATTCCTTTCCGTATGAACCCTGTCGGTTCGCACCCCAGCCTCGGCCTCACAGGCCATCACCCTCGGCGCCCGGACACCGGATTCACTGCCGGTGTCAATCACAGGAGGCGCGGGTTCGACGGCATGCCGAACGGCATGCCCTGCACGGGGGCCGGTGGGACATGCGAACCAGAGAGACCCGGGTTCTGGAACTCTTTCGCCAGGATGCTCCGCGGTAGCGGGTGGCACATCGGGCAGACACCCCAGATTCGACCCCGGCTCACCCCAAATTCCCCTCCGGCACTCCCCATGTCCCCCCGGGGGCTCCCCTGGCGCCAGCCCCGCGCCCGGCCCTCCCGCTCGGTCTGGATCTTTTGCGAGGCTCCGACCGGGGGAGGAAACTGGCTGGTGATGGACCTGCTAGAGCGAGAGGCCGTGCTCCAGGCCCTCGTCGGTCACCTGCAAGCGACCGAGAGCGGCCCAGGACGTCTGGTCCTTTTGCGGGGCGAAGCCGGGATCGGCAAGACCGCCGTCATCCGGCGTCTGGCACAGCTGGCCGATCCCCACATCCGGGTCCTGACCGGCGCTTGTGACCCACTGGCCACACCCCGCCCCCTCGGCCCCCTGATGGACTTGGCCCCGCGGCTGGGCCCGACGGTACGCACCGCCCTGGCCGGGGCCCTGGCGGGTACCTGCCGTACCGATGAGGTCTTCGACTGCCTGCTCGCGGACCTGAGCACCTGTGCCGGGCTCCTGGTGGTGGAGGACGTCCACTGGGCCGACGAGGCCACGCTGGACCTGCTCCGCTACCTGGTCCGGCGGCTGCCGAGCGTTCCGGCCCTGGTCGTGGTCACGTACCGCGACGACGAGATCGGCCGCACCCACCATTTGACCGGCCTCCTCGGCACCCTGGCCGGCTATCCGTGGGTGTACCGCCAGGATCTGGCACCCTTGAGCCGCCGGGCCGTGGCCCGCCTCGCCGGCGGACACGCCGTCGATGCCGAGCGGCTCTACCACCTCTCCGCGGGCAATCCGTTCATCGTGACCGAGGTCCTGGCCGCCCCCGCCGAACCCGTACCGGCCACGGTGCGCGAGGCCGTCGCCGGTCGCCTGGCCGGCCTCTCGGCCCCCGCGCGGACGGTCGTCGACGTCCTGGCCGTTCTGGGGCGCCAGGTGTCGCTGCACCTGCTGGCCCGCATCCTGCCGACCCCGGAGGAACCGCTCGATGAGGCCGTGGCCTGCGGAATCGTGTGCACCGACGGGCAGGTGACCGAGTTCCGCCACGAGCTGACCCGCCTAGCGGTGCTCGATGCCGTCCCCGTCGCGTGCCGCCTTCGCGTACACCGGCAGGTGCTGGCGGTGATGCGGTCCGCTCCGATCGCCGCGCACGATCTGGCGCTGCTCGCCGATCACGCCGAGGGCGCCATGGATCCGACGGCCGTGCTCGAGTACGCGCCCGCTGCGGCCGCCCACGCCGCGTCGTCGGGGGCGTATCGCGAAGCAGCCGCCCAGTACGCCCGCGCACTGTCGTACGCCGGCCGCCTGCCGCCCGATGAGTCGGCCTCCCTGCTGGAGGGCCATGCGCAGGCCTGCCTTCTGTCCGGCGGGCTGGACGAGGGGATCGCGTCAGGACGTACGGCCGTCAGGCTGCGCCGTGCGCTGCGCGACCGGCTGCACGAGGGCGACGACCTGCACTGGTTGTCGGGGTGGCTGTGGCCGGCCGGGCGGGCCTCCGAGGCCAGAGCCACTGGCCTGGACGCCGTACGGGTGCTCGAAGCGCTGGGGCCGAGCCCGGAACTGGCCCGGGCGTACCTGAACCTGTGCCGGTTGGCCTGCTACGGCCACGAGGGGGTGGAGGCGACCGCCGCCTACGCCGGGAAGGCGATCGCGCTGGGCGAGCGCTTCGGCGATGCGGGCGTACTCGTACAGGCCCGGTTCCATGCCGCGGCGGCACGCATGCTGTGCGAAGGGGCCGGCTGGGAGGAGTGCGAACACGCGCTGGCCGATGCGACGGCCCAGGATCTGCCGGTGGACGCGGGCCTCCTGGCAGTCGTCACCTGCTGGTTCACGGCGCTGCAGCGTGATGCCGTCCGGACCACCGCGGCGCTGAGCCGGGCGGAATCGCACTGTCTGGACCGCGACCTGCTGTCCTACCTGTTGTGCACGAGGGCCTGGGGAAGCTGGGGGCTCTTGAACCGGGGCCTGTGGGTCCCGGCCGCCGATGCCGCGCAGGCCGTGCTGTCCCATCCCGGCTCCCCGCCCGTCGCCCGGTCCGTGGCCCTGACCGTCCTGGGCCTCGGACAGGCCCGGCAGGGCAAGGCCCGGGTGTGGCCGCTGCTGGAACGAGCCGCGGGCCTGGTCGACCCGAGCTGTCTGCTGGACACCGGCCTGGGCCGGGAGGCCGGGGTCGAGGCGGCCTGGCTGGTCGGCGACCACGAACGGGTGCGGGCGGAGGCCGGGCGCGCCCTGGCCGCGCTGAAGGCCCAGGGGCGCGACCACCCCTGGCTGTCCGGACCCCTGGCCTGTTGGATCCGGCGCACCGGAGGAACCCCGCCGCCGGTGCCGGCCGCCGGACCCTACGCGCTGGAGCTGGCCGGCGACTGGGCCGGCGCCGCGGCACTGTGGGACAGGCTCGGCTGCCCGTACGATGCCGCGCTGGCCCGCCTGTCCGGAGACGTACCCGCTCTGCACCAGGCCCTGGCCGCCTTCGAGGCCCTCGGCGCCCGCTCTGCGGTGGTGCGCACCCGCGCCCTGATGCGTACCCGCGGTGTCCGCCCGGTCCGGCGGGGCCCGCGGGCGGCGACCCGGGCCAACCCCTACGGGCTGACCAACCGGGAGCTGGACGTCCTGAAGCTGCTGGGCGAGGGCCTGTCGGATGCCGAGATCGGCGCCCGCCTCTACATCACGCCCAAGACCGCCGGACATCACGTGGGCGCCGTACTGACCAAACTGGGCGTCCACACCCGCCACGAAGCCGCCCGCAGGCTCCTCCGGTCCGAGCTCAGGTGATGAGGATGAAGAGAACAGCCCTTCGACGTACCGGTCTTGCGGCTGCGGCCTGCTGCTGCATGGCACTCGGCGCATGGGGCGCACCGGCGAGCGGGGCGGCCGGCCCGTCCCGGAGTGTGCGGGCCGCGCCCTCGGCGTCGGTGCCCCGGTGCTACGCGGCGCGGAGCAGCCCGGAGTCGGTGGTGTGCTACCGGACTTCGTTGAAGGCGGAGTACCGGCACGGAAAGATCGTCTACATCCCCGTGCTCATCCAGGTGCCCACGCCGTCGCCTCCGCCGCCGGTGGTCATCGTGGAGAGCTTGAACGACATTCGTCCGGCCGGCGGCACAGGCGGCGGCTCATGACTCGACCGGCCTGCGGGTCAGCCGGTCGACTCGGAGCCGGGTAGCCACTGTTCGATCAGTGCTTCGGCCGTGGTGATGGTCGCCACCAGGGAGAGGGAGTTGCGGATCACCTCGGCGGTGCAGGCGGCCGGCACCCCGGCGATGGCGTCCGAGGGGACGATCACCTGGTAGCCGAGGTTCACCGCGTCGAAGACGGTGTTCGGGATCGCGATGTTCGAGGACACTCCGGTGACGACGAGGGTGCGGATGCCGAGGTTGCGCAGCAGCGCGTCCAGGTCGGTTCCGGCCATCGGGGAGAGCCCGTGCAGTCGGCGCACCACCAGGTCCTGTTCGGCGACCGTGATGGGTGCGGCGACCTCGACGGCCGGGCTGCCGGTCAGTTGGCGCACGGGAAGTCTCCCGGCGGCCCGGAACAGCCGGGCGTTGGTATTGGCCGCGAGCCCGTCCGGCCGCCGTTCGGCGATCGCGTGCAGCACCTGCACCCCGGCCCCGCGCGCGGCCTCGACCAGCGCGGCGACCCGGTCCAGCATTCCGGAGTCCCGGGCCTCCTTGGCGAGTTCCGGCAGGGCGCTCTCCTCGCCGACGACTCCGCTCTGGCACTCGACGGTGAGCAAGGCGGTGGTGGCTGGATCTGGTTCGGCCATGGCTCCCCCTGGCGTGACGACGCAAGAGCCCGCATGATTCCTGACACACAGTCAGATGTGAAGGGGTGCGGAACGGATGGCGGACCAGGTGACGGACCAAGTGGACGAGGCGCACACGGACGGGGCCCACGCGGACGAGACCCGAGCGGACAGGACGCACCCCGAAGGGAGCCACCCGGACAGGGCGCAGCGGCGCGGCCGCCGCATCATGATGACCGGCGAGGAACTGGACGCTTTCCTGCGCGAGCAGCGCACCTGCCGGGTGGCCACGGTCTCCCCGGACGGGCGCCCGCACGTGGGCGCGCTCTGGTTCGCCTGGGACGGCACCTCGCTGTGGCTGTACTCGATCACCCGCAGCCGGCGCTGGTCGGACCTGCGCAAGGACCCCCGGATCTCGGTGGTCGTGGACTCGGGCGAGGGCTACGACGAACTGCGCGGCGTGGAACTGTCCGGCAACGCCGTCTTCGTGGGCGAGGCCCCGCGTACGGGAGAGCCGTGCGAGGAACTCGCCGAGCCGGAACGGATCTTCCCGGTGAAGAACTTCGGGATCGAGGAGATGCCGCACGACGGGCGGCACGCCTGGATCCGGCTGACCCCGGAGTCGATCGTCTCCTGGGACTTCCGCAAGATCTAGTGCCGGTGAACCTTTCCGGCCACAGCACTAGAGAGAGGCGGCGGTCTGCCGGAGGGCTTCGACGGCGGCCCTGATCGACGGCCGGCGGTCGGCGTCCGCCCGCCAGACCGCGTACACGTGGCGGCGTACGGTGTCGCTCACCGGCAGCAGCCGGACCCCGTCGGGTACCGGTCCGCGCCCCAGCCGGGGGGCCACGCACACCCCGAGCCCGGCCTCGACGAAGGCCAGTTGGGTGTGGTGCTCCTCGGCGATGTGCGCAATCCGGGGCTCGATGCCGGTACCGCGCAGGGTGTGGACGAGCCACTCGTGGCAGAACTGCCCCTCGTTCCACGAGATCCAGTCGTCTTCGCGGAACTCCGCGAGCGAGACCTCCGCCCGGTCGGCGAGCGGATGGCCGGCCGGCACCGCGATGTCCACGGAGTCGTCCAGCAGGTGCATCCGGGTGAGCTCCCCCGGCACCGGCATCCGCTTGTTGTGCCAGTCGATGGCCAGGGCCAGATCGAGGTCGCCGCGCACCACCGCGGCCATGCCCTCCCCCGGCTCCTGCTCCCTCACGCGGGGCCGCAGTTCGGGGTGGTCCACGCGCAGGGCGGCCAGCACCGGGGGCAGCAGGCCGCGCATGGCGGTCGGGAAGGCGCCGATCCGCAGTTCTCCCACGGCACGGCCGCGCCGGGCCTCGACGTCGGCCTGGGCGAGCTCGACCTGGGAGATGATCCGGGCCGCGTGATCGGCGAGGAGCCGGCCCGCATCGGTGAGCCGGACCCCGCGCCCGCTCTTGGCCAGCAGCGGCTGGCCGACCTCGCGCTCCAGCTTCGCCATCTGCTGGGACACGGCGGACGTGGTGACGTGGAGCCCGTCGGCGGCGCCGCTGACCGAGCCGTGGCGGGCGAGGGCGTCGAGGGTGCGCAGTCGCTCCAGGTTCAACATGTAAGCGATGCTACGCCGTCACCCAAAAAAACTCTCGCTTGTCCTAAGAGGTCGGCAGGGCCAGAGTGAGGCCATGAGCGCTCCCACGACCCCCCGCCCGCCCCTCTCCCAGACCCCCGCGGCCACCCCCGCCACTTCCTCGGCTCCCGCCGCTCCCACCTCCGCCGGACGGCTGGACTGGCGCCTTCGCTTCGCGATCCTCTCCGTGATCTGGGGCTTCAGCTTCCTCCTGATCAAGGTGGGCACCGAGGCGTACGCCCCCTTCCAAGTCGCCCTCGGCCGGGTCTTCTTCGGCGCGCTCGCCCTGCTCACCGTGCTCCTGATCCGCCGCGAACCGCTCCCCCGGGGCCGGCGCACCTGGGTCCACCTGACGGTGGCCGCACTGCTGCTCAACACCGCCCCCTTCTCGCTCTTCGCGTACGCGGAGCTGAGCATCCCCTCCAGCCTGGCGGGCATCTGCAACGCCACGTCCCCGCTGTGGGGCATGGCCCTGTCCCTGGTCGCCCTCTCCGAGGACCGCCCGACCCGGCGCCGCTTCGCCGGCCTGGGCATGGGGTTCCTCGGCGTGCTCACCGTCCTCGGCGCCTGGCAGGGCTTCTCGGGCATCGACGCCAAGGGCACCGCGCTCGCCCTGCTGGCCTCGCTCTGCTACCCGATCGGCTGGATCTACGTCCGCCGCACGCTGGCCTCCACCCCCGACTCCCCGGTTGCCCTGACGGGCGCGCAGCTCCTGGTCTCCACCCTCCAACTCGCCGCGGTCAGTGCCCTGTTCACCACGGCCCCCAGTTCCTTCCCGCTCTGGCCGACCCTGTCGGTGATCGCCCTGGGCGCACTGGGCACCGGCCTGGCGCTGCAGATGCAGTACGGCCTGGTCACGGAGATCGGCCCGACCACCGCGCAGATGGTCACGTACTTCATCCCGGTCATCGCCACCACCGCGGGCGTCCTCCTGCTGGGCGAACAGCTCCACTGGAACACCCCGGTCGGCGCCGCCGTCGTCCTGGCGGGCGCAGCCCTCAGCCAGGCCCGCCGCCGCTAGGCCATCTCTTACGGATCTTGTCGGTCGGATCCGGAAGAAACGGCCTAGCCGAAGCGCCCCCCGCCCGTCGGCCGCACCGCCGCGGCCACCGCGTCCGCCAGCCCCGGCAGGTCCGGGAGCGAGAGCCTCGACACCGTCATCCGTACGCCCGGCGCCGATTCCACCCGGAACCGGCTCCCGGCGGACACCGCCCAGCCCGCGCCGAGCAGCCTCGTCACCACCGCCGTCTCGTCGGCGACCGGCACCCACACGTTCATGCCGCTGCGCCCGCGCGCCGGTACGCCGCGCTCCGCGAGCTCGGCGATCAGCCCCTCGCGCCGCGCCCCGTAGGACCGAGCGACCGCCGCCCGGTCGACCGCCCCGGCGTTCCACAGTTCCACCACCGTGTACTGGAGCAGCCGGCTCACCCATCCCGGGCCCAGCCGCTGCCGGCCCCGCACCCGGTCGAGCGTCACCGCGTCGCCGGTCAGCAGGGCGAGCCGCAGGTCGGGCGCGTACGCCTTCGCCGTGGAGCGGATCAGCACCCAGTGCCGGGTCACCCCGCCCAGGGAGTGCAGCGGCAGGTCCACGAGGCCGTGTCCGTGGTCGTCGTCGATGACCAGCACCTCCGGATGCCCGGACAGCACCGACCGCAGTTCCGCCGCCCGCTCCGCGCTCACCAGCGCCCCGGTCGGGTTCTGCGCCCGGGCCGTCACGAGCAGCGCCCGCGCGCCCTCCGCCAGCGCCCGCTCCACCGAGCCGGGCAGCGGGCCCTCGTCGTCCACGGCCACCGGGAGCACCCGCAGCCCCAGCGCGGGGACCAGGTCCAGCACGCTCCCCCACCCCGGATCCTCGACCGCCACCGCGTCCCCGGGCCGCAGGTGCGCGGCCAGCACCCTTTCGATGCCGTCCAGGGCGCCCGAGGTCACCGCCACGGCCCCGGCCGGCACCCCCTCCGCGTCGAAGGCGGCCCTGGCGAGGCGCGCCAGTTCGGGAACCACCGGCTCCTGCCCGTAGAGCGTCGGTTCCGCGGCGTACCGGCGCGCCGCGCCCGCCAGCGCCCCGTCCAGCGCGGGCAGCAGCCGTACGTCCGGATTGCCGGAGGCGATGTCGCGCACTCCCTCGGGGAAGGGCATCCGCAGCTCGTCGCGCGGTGCGCTCGCCGGGCGGCCGCGAACCCGGCTGCCGCGTCGCCCGTCGGTCTCGATGACCCCGCGGTCGCGCAGCGTGCGGTACGCCGCGGCCACGGTGTTGGGGTTCACCCCGAGCACACCGGCGAGCTCCCGCATCGGCGGCAACAGCGCTCCCGGCTGCAGCGCGCCCGATCCGACGCCCGCTTCGACACTGGCCGCGATTTCCGATGCGCGACGCCCAATGATCAGATAATCTCCTAGCACAAAGCCAAGTATGCACTAGTACAACGGAGTCCGCACTATGAGCGCCACGCCCGACACGGAGACGATCCCGGACCCCGCCGCGGAACCCGCCACGGCGACACCCGCGACCACGGACAAGGCCACGGACACGGCCACCGGGTACGAGCCCACCGACCGCACCGTCCCGACCCGGGCCCGCGACCGCGCCCGCTACGACCGCGAGACCGTGCACTCGATACTCGACCAGGCCTACCTCTGCCACCTCGGCTTCGTCCGCGACGGCGCCCCGGTGGTCCTGCCGACCCTCTTCGGCCGGGTCGGCGAGACCCTCTACATCCACGGATCCACCGGCTCCCGCCCCCTCCTCGCCGCCGGCAAGGCCGACCCGGGACTGCCCGTCTGCCTGACGGTGACGCACGTCGACGGCCTGGTCCTGGCCCGCTCGGCCTTCCACCACTCGATCAACTACCGCTCGGTGGTCGTGCACGGCATCGCCTACGAGGTCACCGACCCCGAGGAGCGCCGGACGGCGCTCGACGCTCTCGTCGACCACGTCGTACCGGGCCGCTCCGCCGATTCGCGGCCCGCCAACGCCAAGGAGCTCGCGGCCACCGCCGTGATCCGCCTGGACCTGAACGAGGTGTCCGCGAAGCTCCGTACGGGCGGCCCGAACGACGACCCCCAGGACCTGGGGCTGCCGTTCTGGTCGGGCGTGGTCCCGGTCGCACCGGCGTACGGGACCCCGATCCCGGCGGAGGACCTGACCCCCGGGATGGCCACCCCGGACTACATCGCCGCGCTCTGAGGCTCAGGGGCGGGCCGGACCTCCGGCCCGCCCCCGCCCACGTCCCCGAATCCGGCCTCAGGCCCGTCGGCACTCCCACCCGCCGGCCCCCGCGACTCGGCGGCGATCAGCGCGCCCACGGCGGTCAGCAGCAGTACGGTGCCCAGCACCACCGCGCCGGTCAGCCTCTCCCCGAGCAGCAGGACTGCGATCACCGCCGCACTGACGGGCTCGATCAGCATGATCACGGACACCGTCGCGGAACGCACCACGGCGGCCCCGCTGAAGTAGAGCGCGTACGCCAGCACGGTCGGCACGGTGGCCATGTACACGAGCAGCCACAGCACCCGTACCGGTTCGGCGGTGTGCGCGACGAGCCCCTCCAGGGCGGCGAGCGGCAACAGGCACACCGTGCCCACCCCCACCGACCAGGCGGTGGTGACCAGCGGATCTCCGCCGGCCCCGCGCTGTCCGAGCAGCCGGGCCCGCAGGGTCATCGCCGCGTATCCGGCGGCGGACAGCAGTGCCCAGCCGACGCCGAGCGGCCGGACCTCACCGCCTCCGCTGCCGAGGACCAGTACGGCCAGCCCGGCCAGCGCCCCGACGACGGCGGCCACCCCTCCCCGGCCGAGCCGCTCCCCCATCCAGTGGCGGGCGCCGAGTGCGATGAGCACCGGCCCGGCTCCGAGGGTGACCACGGTGCCGACGGCGAGGCCCGTCTCGCGGACGGCGGCGAAGTAGGCGGACTGGAAGAGCGTGAACAGCAGTCCGGTCCCGATCAGCGACCCCACCGAGGGCCCCGGCCGGGCCGCCGCCCCGGACCCGGACCGCCGGAACCGGCCGGAGCCCCGGGATCCGCGGGAGCCCCAGGCCCGCCGTGCACCCCGTACGGCGAGCACGGCGAGCAGCACCGCCAGCCCGCCCGCGCACCGCCAGAACGACAGGGCGAGGGGGCCGAGGTCACTGGCGAGGAAGAGCAGCGAGGCCGCCGCCCCGGCCGTGCCCCAGGCGGCTCCGGCGACGACGAGGTAGAGCAGACCGCGACCGGTGGAGGGTCCGGGGGAAACAGGCCCCGGACGGGAAGAGCGTGAAGGGTTCGACACGAGAGGTCTCCGCGCGTGCGTGAAGGATGAAGGAAGCAGGACTCATCGCTTCGCGGACAGCGCGAACCCGCCCGGGACACGACCCGGGCCGGGTTCTCTACGTGGTGGCAGCCGCCCGCGCTAGGAGGCGGGAGGCGGAAGCACGGTCTGCGGCATGTCCCGGACTCTAGACCTTGCTCGGATCCCGGTCCAGCGCGGCCACCGGCTCCGCGGTGCCCGGCGGGACCGGCCGGGAGGTCTGGGCGATGAAGGCCCCGCCCAGGACCAGTGCGCCGCCGACGATCTGCCACGTCGCGAGGTGCTCGCCGAGCAGCACCCAGGCCAGTACGGTCGCCACGACCGCCTCCAGGCAGGCCACCACCCCCGCGACCTGCGGCGACAGCTTGCGTACGGAGACCACGCCGGTCAGGTACGCGAACACCGTGGCGATCAGGATCACCCACCCCAGCAGCACCGGGGCCGGAATCCTCAGGTCGCCGACCGCCGCGTAGCCGCCGAGCACCTGCCAGTCGATCTGCCACGGGCGGGCGATGACGGTCATGACGAGGGTGCCGACGATCATGCCGTACGCGATCACGCCCATCGGGTCGGGCACGTCGTCCCCGTCGCTGCCCTGGTCGGCGAAGACGAAGTAGAAGGCCTGGCAGCAGGCGGCCGCGAGGCCGAGCAGCACCCCGAGCAGGTCCAGGCTCAGCCCGGCCCAGATCTGGACCACGCAGGCGAGGCCCACGACGGCCACGGCGGCTCCGGCCGCGGCGGCCCGGGTCACGGGCTTGCGCTGCACGAAGCGGATCCAGCCGAGCAGCAGCGCGGGGCCCAGGTACTCCAGGAGCAGGGCCACTCCGACCGGGATCCGGGACAGGGAGGCGAAGTAGAAGGCCTGGACACCGGCCACCGCGACGAGTCCGAAGCCGGCGAGCAGCAGGGGTTTGCGGCGTACGAGATCGCGATGGCGCCAGGCCAGCGGGGACAGCACGAGAGCCGCCCCGGCCACCCTGAGCCAGACCATGTGGAGCGGATCCAGACCCGCCTCGATCAGCGGCTTCGCCGCCACACCCGAACCACCGAACGCGATCGCCGAAACGAGGGCGAGGCCCAGTCCGGAACGTTTCCCTGACGCTTGCATCCGGACATCATGGCAGGGCCCGTCAGGAGCGACACGACGGTGACACCTGTTGAGACGCAGTCGACACCGGGCGCGGCCGGACCCGGCCCGTACCTCAATATCTGACAGGTCGTCAGTCTTGAATGTTGCGTCCACCACGACTACGTTCCGCCGCACGTACCTGACGAGAAGGGGTGGTCGCATGGCTGAAGTCACCGCGGAATCACGCATCGAGGCGTCCGCCGCGAAGCTCTGGTCCCAGCTGACCGACTGGGACGCTTACGGCCAGTGGAGCATGACCCACACCAACTTCCCGAAGGGCGGTCCCGAGACCCTCGCGATCGGGTCCACCTTCGCCGAGAACATGAAGATGATGGGCTTCCCGGCCGAGGTCCTGTGGACCATCTCGGAGCTGGAGGAGGAGCACGTCATCGCCATCACCGGCAAGGGCCCGATGGGCGTGGCCGTCCTGACCCGGTACACCCTGACCCCCGACGGCGAGGCCACCACGGTCCGCATCGACGGAGAGTTCACGGGCGCCGCGGTCGCCCTGATGGCGGGCAAGCTCAAGGACTCGGCCACGGCCGCCCTGAACGAGTCGCTGCGCAAGCTCGCAGGCCTCGTAGCCTGACCACAGGCCGCCCCGCCCGCCCCACCCACACCTCCATCCCTCCCGTACACAGCAGCGCGCCCCGCGAGGTTCCTCGCGGGGCGCGCTGCTGTGTACGGGAGGGATGTCCCGCCGTCCGGGCTCAGTGCTCGTCGGCCAGGATCAGGTAGAGCTTCTTGCGGGCGTCGTTGATGACCGCGAGGGCCTTCTCCCGCTGCGCGGGAGTGCCGGTCTTGAAGACCTGGCCGAAAGCCTCCATCAGACCGAAACCGGCCGTCCGAATCTCGTTCATCGCCTCGAAGTCGAAGCCCCGCCCGGCTTCCGCCCAGGGGGCGTCCGGACCGGACTCGGCCTCGGTGCGGCCGGCGTCGGTGAGCGTGAACAGCTTCTTGCCGCCCTCGCTCACACTCGTGATGAGCCCCTCGTCCTCGAGCATCTGCAGGGTCGGGTAGACCGACCCGGGGCTGGGCTTCCACGCCCCGCCGCTGCGCTCGCCGATCTCCTGGATCATCTCGTAGCCGTGCATCGGCCGGTCGGCGAGCAGCGCCAGGATGGAGGCCCGCACATCACCACGCCGGGCCCTGCCACGCGGCCCGCCGCGCCCGCCCCGCCCACCGAAGGGCCCGCCGCCGAAGGGCGGACCGAACGGCCCGAAGGCGGCGCGCCGCCCCTGGAACTCCTCCCGACGGTCCGGCCCGCAGTGGCCGTGACCCCGCCCGTGCTCGTGGTCGTGATCGTGTCCGCGTCGTTCGTGCTGTCCGTGTGAACGCATGACTGCGCTCCTTTCGTCATTCGGTGATCTGGTTGTCGCTGTTGCGATACGTCTACTATCGCTGACCCATCGCGATGCGTCAACGATATATCGGAAACAACTTCAACGAACAGCGCTGTGACCTCGGGGCGGTGCGCCTGACGGGCTTGGCCTGCTCACCGGTGCTCTCGCGCCGCACCGCGACTCATGTCCGTCGCGGCGATCCCGAGCACCTTCAACTGGCGCTTCTCACACGAGGCGCCGTCAGGATCTCCCAGCGGGGCAACGAATCGGTGGTCGCGGGGGACTCGTACTGACCGACACCTCACGGCCGAGCGAGGGGGCATGCCCGGACGGGCAGATCGAGGCGGTCGCCATATGGGCTCGGGGGCCGTCCTCGCCGACTTCCTGAGGACGCTGCTCGCACGAGGCCCGTTGCCGACCGGAGGAACTGCGCGGCTTGGGGACCGTAGCCCTCGACCTGGCCACCGTCTTCCTCGCACGGCAGCTCGGTGACGCTGGTCTGGCGCCCGCCGAGGCCCGCGCGCAGGAGGCCTTGCAGCGGATCCACCGCTTCATCGAAAACAACCTCGGCGGCCCCGACCTGACTCCCCAGGTGATCGCCGACCGGCACAACATGCCCCTGCGGCGCCTCCACCCTCTCTTCGCCGACCAACCCCTGACCGTCGCGGCGCGCATCCGCCACGACCGGCTGGAGCGTGCCCGCACCGACCTCGCATCCGGGGAACTGAGCGGTCGGCCCGTCCAGGTGATCGCGGCCCGGTGGTGCTTCTCCGGCGCCACCGGGTTCAGCCGCGCATTCCGCGAGGCCTACGGCATCACCCCCGACCGAACACCGCGCGAACGCCCTGGCCGCCGCACGGCACGCGGAGCACACGAACCCGGCACTCCCTGCACACCACCCCACGCCGCCCGGCCATAAATTCTCCGCTGAAGACAGCACCACGAGGTGAGTCGAGGACCTCGACCACCGGTGGTGTGAGTGCCGATGGATGACAATTCGTCAAGGGGAGACATCGCATGTCTGGAATGTTCGGCAAGGTCGCGGCCGTGGCGGCGTGCTCAGACGCCTCGTCGCCGATCCGCACAGGCCTGGCGGGGCGTCAGTTGTCGAACCAGACGGTGAGCCGGACGTTCTCGTCGCCGTAGAGCCCCGCAAGGGTCTCCATGACCGTCCAGAGCGGCTTCCACTCCCCGTCCAGCGCGACGGCGTCGCGCCGGGTCAGCCGCCCGACGCGGTAGAGGAGGTCGTCGCCATCGGGCCACTCCGTGCCCTCGGGCCAATCGTGGGCCTCGTACCTGAACAGCCGCCCGGGGTCACGCTCGATCGACAGCCCCGTCACCTCCGCGACCCGCCCGTCCCAGGCCGACTTGCCGGACATCACCCAGCCGTCCGGCGTACGGCGGTACTGGTGGATGCGGGCGTCGACCTGCTCCGCCGGCTCCGACCAGTCGACCCGCTTGAGCTCCGCCCAGCCGATCCAGGTGGCGCTGTGCCCGTCGTACCGCCACTCCGCGAACTCGGCGCGGACGCCTTCGGAGGCGTCCTCCGGGATCCCCCTGTCCTCGGCCAGCGGCCGGAAGCCGGCGAAGTTGCGCATCCCGAAGAGGCAGCCGAAGGCGTCGTAGTTCCGACCGTGGTACAGCAGGGAGATGTCGATGGCCGCCACCCAGGGCTCGCCCTCTCCGTCCACGCACTCCACGAATCCATGAATGTCCGTCCCCATGTGCCGTGATTCTCCGGGCCGTCCGGCCCGGACGCCACGGGGTTTCGCATCGGTGGAGCCACTGGCGTGCGCGCCGGGCCCCCGACCAGGCCAGTCGTCCCGGATTGGCCTTTGCGGCGGCTGCCGGCGGCTCCCTACGGTCGACGGCATGCGCATCAGAATCGTGGACGCCTTCACCGACCGCCCCTTCGCCGGCAACCCCGCCGGAGTCCTGCTCCTCGACGGGCCGGAAGGCCTCGACCGCCCCGACGGCGGATTCCCCCCGGACGCCTGGCTCCAGCAGGTGGCCGCCGAGGTCAACCTCTCCGAGACGGCCTTCGCCCACCCCCTGCCCCCGGGCGGGGACGCCGACTGGGCGCTGCGCTGGTTCACGCCGACCAGCGAGGTCGACATGTGCGGCCACGCCACCCTGGCCACGGCCCACGTACTCGCCACCAGCGGCCTCGCGAGCGGGCCGATCCGTTTCTCCGCCCGGTGCGGCATCCTCACCGCCGAGGCCGCCGAGGACGGCACGATCACGATGGACTTCCCCACCTCCTCCCTGACCCGGGTCGACCCCGTCGCCGAGGTGGAGCGCGCCCTGGGCGCCGGGATCAAGTCCGTCCACGACACCTCCGCCCACATCGGCGACCTGGTGGTGGAGCTCTCGGACGAGCGGACCGTACGGGAACTCGACCCCGACCTCGCCGCCCTGCGCGGCTACGCCCGCCGCGGGATCATCGTCACCGCCGCCGCCGAGGACCCCTCCCGCGGCTACGACTTCGTCTCCCGCGGCTTCTTCCCCGCCTTCGGCATCGACGAGGACCCCGTCACCGGCAGCGCCCACACCGCGCTGGCCCCCTTCTGGGCCGCGCGCCTGGGCCGCACCGAGCTCGTCGGCCTCCAGGGCGGGGCACGCACCGGTCTGGTCACGGTCCGGCTCAGGGGCGACCGTACGCTGCTGACGGGGAGCGCCGTCACCGTCATCGACGGCGAACTGCTCACCTCCCCCTGAGGCGCGAGAGCGCGAGAGCGCGAGACCTACGGCGGGCTACGGGGTGGGCAGCCAGCCCACCTTGCCCGCCAGCAGGGCGTACCCGCCGAAGGCCACGATGTCCAGCAGCGCATGGGCGACGACGAGCGGCCCGACCCGGCCCCAGCGCCGGTAGGCGAGCACGAAGACGACGCCCATCACCATGTTGCCGATGAAGCCGCCGATGCCCTGGTAGAGGTGGTACGAACCGCGCAGCACGGAGCTGGCGATCAGCGCGGCCATCGGCGACCAGCCCAGCTGGCCGAGCCGGCGCAGCAGGTAGGCCAGCACGATGACCTCCTCCACCACGGAGTTCTGCACCGCGGAGAGGATGAGCACCGGGAACTTCCACCACACGTCGGGCAGTGCCTCCGGCACCACCGTCAGGTTGAAGCCGGTGGCCCGCGCTACCAGGTAGAAGGCGAGCCCGGCGCTCCCGATCCCGGCGGCGACGAGCGCACCGCGGCCCAGGTCCCGTACCGGCCGGGTGCGGTCGAAGCCCAGCGCCTTCAGCCCGGGGGCGCCCTCACGGGTCAGCAGGTGTGCGACGAGCAGTACGGGGACCAGCGCGCCAGCGATGCCGAACAGTTGCCAGGCCAGGTCGAGCCAGGGCCTGCCGGGGGCGTACGAGCCGTTGAGCGTGGCGGCCTGGTCCTTGAGCCCGCCCGGCTTGGTCAGCGAGCCGATGAAGCTGATCAGCGCCGAGACGCCGCTCGCGCCCAGGGACAGGGCGAGCACGAGCAGCGTCTCGTCGCGCAGGAGCTTGCGCCCGTCCCGGCCCTCGCCCAGCTCCCCGACCACCGGTTCCGGCTCCGTCCGCACGCTCGTCTCCCGTCCACCGACCACTGCGATCACCCCCCATACTGCCTCGTCGGCGGGGGAACCGGATCAACGGACGGACTCAACGGACGGACTCAACGGACGGACTCAACGGACAGGATCAACGCACGGGATCAACGCAGGGGATCGTCGACGGCGCTCACCTCCACCTCCGCCAGACCGACCGGCCAGGTGTGCACGGGGTCGCCCTTGTGCATCAGCTCGCTGTAGCGGCGCGTGGTCGCGGCGAGCGCCGCGTCCCGCTCCAGTCCGGCCGCGAGCGCCCGGTGGTACGTCTCCACCTGCCAGGTCGCTCCGTTGGCCCGTCGCCGACATCGCTCCTCGATGATGCCGAGGTAGTGGTCCCGGTCGGCGGGCTCGATGCCCCAGGCGTCCAGTCCGGCGGCCGCCATCGGCAGCAGTTCGTCCAGCACCAGCCGTACCGCCGGCACGCTGGCCAGTCCCCCGCCCCGGCCCCGGCGCGGCCAGCGCAGCCGGGCGTCGATCCCGTAGCGGCAGGCCGCGTCGAAGTTGGCCTCCGCTTCGGCGAAGGGCAGTCGGCTCCACACCGGGCGCTGTTCGTCCGCGAGAGTCCGTACGAGCCCGTAGTAGAAGGCGGCGTTGGCGACGACGTCGGCCACCGTCGGCCCGGCCGGCAGCACCCGGTTCTCCACGCGCAGGTGCGGCACCCCGTCGGCGACCCCGTACACGGGCCGGTTCCAGCGGTAGACCGTGCCGTTGTGGAGGACCAGTTCCTGGAGGCTGGGCACCCCGCCCTCGGCGAGGACCCGCAGCGGCTCCTCCTCGTCGCAGATCGGCAGCAGGGACGGGAAGTAGCGGACGTTCTCGGCGAAGAGCTCGTACGCCGAGTCCACCCACCGCTCGCCGAACCAGGTGCGCGGCCGCACCCCCTGCGCCTGGAGCTCGGGCGGCCGGGTGTCGGTGGCCTGCTGGAAGAGCGGCGGCCTCGACTCCCGCCACAGTTCGCGCCCGAACAGGAACGGCGAGTTGGCGCCGACGGCTATCTGTACGGCGGCCACCGCCTGCGCCGCGTTCCACACGTCCGCGAACCGGGCCGGAGTCACCTGCAGGTGCAGTTGCACGGAGGTGCACGCGGCCTCGGGCACGATCGAACCCGAGGTCCAGATCAGCCGCTCGACTCCGTCGATGTCGAGCGTGAAGTCCTCGCCGCGCATCATCAGGATCTGCTCGTTCAGCAGCGAGTAGCGGTCCACCGCCGAGAGGTTGGCGGTGACCAGGTCCGCGCGGGAGATCGTCGGCAGAATGCCGATCATCACCACCCCGGCGTCGATCTCCACGGCCTGCCGGTGGGCATAGCCGAGACCCGCGCTCAGTTCTTCCGCGAGCTGGTCGAATACCCGGCCGCCGAGCCGGTGCGGGAGTACGTTCACCTCCAGGTTGAACATTCCCAGTTCCGTTTGGAAATCGGGGCTCGCAATCCGCTCGAGGACCTGCGCATTCACCATTCTCGGCAACCCGTCGGCACCCGCCAGATTCAACTCGATCTCGAGCCCCATCATGTTCTTGGGTCGATCGAACCTCTTCTCCGCCAGAAGCCGCTCCAGCCCCTCCAGGCACTCGTGAAGCTTCCTCCGGTACCTTTGCCGATCGGACAGGTCGAATCCGCCCGCCACGACCTTCTCCCCCATCGAAGCGTCCCTCCTCGACTGGGCCTGGCCGGTGGAAGAGATCCATCACCCCAGGCGCGCGTTTACGGTCGATGATGCCCCGGCGGCGTGATCGATAACGCGGAAGGGGCGTGACTGGCGAGGAGCGCGCGCCGGTTTGGCCGACAGGCGCTTTGGCACATTCACCTGGCAAGCCGATATGAGCAAATACCCCGTGGGATTTGCCGGTTCCGGATAACCGACGCTTTCCAGCCGAGCCCCCGTCCGGTAACCTCCGAGGTCAGCGCGGAATTTTTGCGCGCACCCGGCATGAATGCCATGTCAGAGGGACCGGTAAGCGCCTTGCCGGCAATGGGCGGGACAGCTAGCCGAAACACTGCGTGAACACATGTCGTATAAACTCCGCAAACGAGGCAGAGAGTTGGCGCGCGGCCATTGCCCCTCAGCCCCCCTCTGGCCCCAGAATGCGACAGCGCCGTCCCGCACCTCCCCCGATCCACCGGTCTCCCAAGTGAGAGGCGACCCACCATGCCGCTGCACGTCCCTCCGGCCCCCGCGCCCGCCCTGCGCAGTGTCCTCGCGGCCCTCGGCTCCCCCAGCGCCGTCCATGAGGCGCACACCCCGGCCCTGCGCGCCCTCCAGGGTCCGATGACCGCCGAACTGCCGCTGCCCGTCCACGTCCTGGACCGGCTGAACCTCGCCGGTCTGGCGTCGGGCGGCCGGCCCCCGCGCACCAGGCTGACCGGCTGGCGGTTCCTGATCCGCAGCGGGGACCGCTACGTGGCGGCGGCCGACACCCGGCTGACCCCGGACGGGTGGACCTTCTCCCACTTCTTCGAGGGCCCCTACGTGGCCGCCACCGAACGCGCGCTGCGCCAGGCGGAATCCCTCGGCAAGAGCTACCAGCCAAGGCTGCTGTCCGTACCGGAGCTGTACATGCTGACACTGTGGCTGCACGGGGCGGTGGGCGCCGACGCGGCGTCCGGAATGCCCGCCGCCGCCGATCTGCTGGTCCCGCTGGCGCCGGCCCCGCCCGGCATCGCCGCCTACCGCCCGCACCCGGTCTCCGAACTGCTGCCCGTGATGACCCACCGGCTCACGCCTACGGCGCCTCCGGTCCCGCCCTCGATGGCGGCCCCGGCCGCCTGAACGAGGAGGTGGCCGGAACTGCCCATTCGGCCTAGCCCACTCGGGCCCCCTGCGAACCACCCTAAATGACAGGGGAGTTGACTTGAACCGCCCGCACGGGTGATGCGTCATCAATCTATGAGGACAGCTGCCGGGAAATCCCTGCGGACACCGAGTCCTAGAGGAACACTGGGGACCCTGACCAAGCCAAATCGTTGATACGGGGGGCGGCCATGAACAACGCATCGAGCCGCAGCACACAGACCACACCGCAGCGAAAGAACGCATCCATGTGCCAGCACAAGCCAGCGTGCCCGTCCGCCGACTCCGCCGACCGGGAGGCCGCACACCCCGTGGCCGTCCACCCGGAACAGGGCTGGAGCCTGCTGTGCAACGGCGTCCTGCTCTTCGAGGACACCGGTGAGCTGCTGCCGGACGGCCAGATCATCGCCCCGCACCGCGCGCTCGCCGCGGCGCACGTGATGAAGGCCGCCTAGCCGGACCCGTCCGCTGGCAGTGAGCGCCGAAAGGGGCCGGCCCAGGAGCAACCACTCCCGGACCGGCCCCTTCCTCATGCCTCAAAGCCGCACGGCCCCCGGTGTGGGGGCCGCGAGGGCCTAGTTGTCGTACTCGTCCAGCGGCGGGCAGGAACACACCAGGTTCCGGTCACCGAAGGCACCGTCGATGCGGCGCACCGGCGGCCAGTACTTCTCCGCGGCCGACATCCCGCCCGGGAAGACGGCCTCGTCGCGGGTGTACGGGTGGTTCCACTCGCCGCCCAGCGTCGCCGCCGTGTGCGGGGAGTTGGCCAGCGGGTTGTCGTCCAGCGGCCACTCGCCGCCCGCGACCCGCTCGATCTCGGCGCGAATGGCGATCATCGCGTCGCAGAAGCGGTCGATCTCGGCGAGGTCCTCGGACTCCGTCGGCTCGATCATGAGCGTCCCGGCGACCGGGAAGGACATGGTCGGCGCGTGGAACCCGTAGTCGATCAGGCGCTTGGCGATGTCGTCGATGCTGACGCCCGTGGCCTTGGACAGCGGGCGCATGTCGATGATGCACTCGTGCGCGACCAGGTTGCCCGGGCCGGTGTAGAGCACCGGGTAGTGCGGCTCCAGGCGCTTGGCGATGTAGTTCGCGCCGAGCACCGCCACCTGGGTGGCGCGCTTGAGGCCCTCGCCGCCCATGAGGCGCACGTACGACCAGGAGATCGGCAGGATGCCGGCCGAACCCCACGGCGCGGCCGAGATCGGGCCGACACCCGTCTCGGGACCGGCGGTCGGCTGCAGCGGGTGGTTGGGCAGGTACGGGGCCAGGTGCGCCCGGACGCCGACCGGGCCGACGCCGGGGCCGCCGCCGCCGTGCGGGATGCAGAAGGTCTTGTGCAGGTTCAGGTGCGAGACGTCGCCGCCGAAGTGACCCGGCTTGGCCAGGCCCACCAGGGCGTTGAGGTTGGCGCCGTCCACGTAGACCTGGCCGCCGGCGTCGTGCACCTGGGCGCAGATGTCGGCGACGTGCTCCTCGAACACACCGTGCGTGGAGGGGTACGTGATCATCAGCACGGCGAGCTCGTCGCGGTACTGCTCGATCTTGGCGCGCAGGTCGGCCGCGTCCACCTCGCCGTCGTCGGCGGTCTTGACCACGACGACCTTCATGCCGGCCATCACGGCGCTCGCGGCGTTGGTGCCGTGCGCGGAGGACGGGATGAGGCAGACGGTGCGCTGCTCGTTGCCGTTCGCCCGGTGGTAGGCGCGGACGGCCAGCAGGCCGGCGAGCTCACCCTGGGAGCCGGCGTTCGGCTGGATGGAGACCTTGTCGTAGCCGGTGACCTCGCAGAGACGTTCCTCCAGCTCGGTGATGAGCGTGAGGTAGCCCTCCGCCTGCTCCACCGGGGCGAAGGGGTGCAGCTGGCCGAACTCGGGCCAGGTGACCGACTCCATCTCGGTGGTCGCGTTGAGCTTCATGGTGCAGGAGCCCAGCGGGATCATGCCGCGGTCCAGTGCGTAGTCCTTGTCCGCGAGCTTGCGCAGGTAGCGCAGCATGGCGGTCTCGGAGCGGTGCTGGTGGAAGACCGGGTGGGTCAGGTACGCGTCCTCGCGCAGCAGCCCCTCGGGCAGCACGTCGGCCGTGGTGGCGTCCAGGGCCTCAAGGTCGGCAGAGACCCCGAATGCCGCCCACACCGCGTCCACGTCGGCGCGCAGGGTGGTCTCGTCGCACGCGGCGGAGACCAGGTCGGCGTCCACCTGGTACAGGTTGACCCCGCCCTCGCGGGCCGCGGCCACGACCTCGGCGGCGCGGCCCGGAACCCGGGCGGTGACGGTGTCGAAGTAGGCGCCGTGCACGACCTCGACCCCGCCGGCCTTCAGACCGGCGGCGAGCAGGGTGGCGTAGCGGTGGGTGCGGCGGGCGATCGTCCGCAGGCCGTCGGGGCCGTGGTAGACCGCGTACATGCCGGCCATGACGGCGAGCAGTACCTGCGCGGTACAGATGTTGCTGGTGGCCTTCTCGCGGCGGATGTGCTGCTCGCGGGTCTGGAGGGCCAGGCGGTAGGCCTTGTTGCCGTCCGCGTCCACGGAGACGCCGACGAGGCGGCCGGGCAGCGAGCGGGCGTGCTTGGCCTGGACGGCCATGTAGCCGGCGTGCGGTCCGCCGAAGCCCATCGGGACGCCGAAGCGCTGGGTGGTGCCGACCGCGATGTCCGCGCCCAGCTCGCCCGGGGAGGTCAGCAGGGTCAGGGCGAGCAGGTCGGCCGAGACGGCGACGATGGCGCCGAGCTCGTGGCCCTGGTCGATGACCGGCTTGATGTCCCGTACGGCACCGGAGGCGCCCGGGTACTGGAGGAGCACACCGTAGATGCCGCGCTCGGCGACCTCCGCCGGGATGCCCTCGGAGAGGTCGGCGACGACGACCTCGATGCCGATCGGCTCGGCGCGGGTCTGGATCACGGCGATGGTCTGCGGCAGCGCGTCGGCGTCGACGAGGAAGACGTTCCCCTTGGCCTTGCCCACGCGGCGGGCCAGCGTCATGGCCTCGGCGGCCGCGGTGCCCTCGTCCAGCAGGGAGGCACCGGAGGTCGGCAGTCCGGTCAGCTCGGCGACGACGGTCTGGAAGTTCAGCAGGGCTTCCAGGCGGCCCTGGGAGATCTCGGGCTGGTACGGCGTGTACGCCGTGTACCAGGCGGGGTTCTCCATGACGTTGCGCAGGATCACCGGCGGCGTGAAGGTGCCGTAGTAACCCAGGCCGATCATGGAGGAGAGGACCTGGTTGCGGTCGGCGAGCTGACGCAGCTCGGCGAGCACCTCGGCCTCGGTCCGCGCCTCGGGCAGGTTCAGCGCGGCAGTGGTCTTGATCACATCCGGCACCGCTGCGGCGGTCAGTTCGTCCAGCGAGCCGTAGCCCACCTGGGCGAGCATCTTCGCCTGCGCCTCGGCATCAGGGCCGATGTGGCGCTGCTCGAAGGGGATGCCTCGCTCCAGCTGGGAGAGCGGAATGCGGTTGGCGGTCATGTACGGAGGCCTCCTGGGTCGTACGACCTGCGAGGGGCACCACGGCGCGGGCACCCGGACGGCCTCCCCCTCTGTCATCGAACCTGAGAGCTTCACCGGGCCACGCGGGGGTCTCCCGGGGGTCCGGCTTTCACCGTCGGTGAGGAGAGGAACCGGCACTGCGCGCCCGGTACCGCCCCTGCTTTCCAGAGTGGCCTCACCTACGTGCGGTACGTATGCCTGAGAGATTCCGGGGAGGATTTGCTCCTTCGGCGCCCCCGTCTTGCTCACTCGGAGGACTCTCCCGCACAGGGTCAACAGCCGTCACCCAGCCTACCAGCGAGGATCTCGGGCCCTCCCCGAGTGGCCCCCTCCCCGGAAATGCACTTTTGTAGTCATTACGGAGGAGTTGCGCCCCAATGGAGGGACCGGACCGTGCAGACCGACATCGATCCCCGCAGCCTGATCGGCCGCAAGGCATTCGACCGCAATGGCGCCAAGATCGGCACCGTCGACGAGGTCTACCTCGACGATGCCACGGGCGTCCCGGAATGGGCAGCCGTCCGCACCGGCCTCTTCAGCAGGGACGCCTTCGTCCCCCTGGAACCCAGCGAGATGGTGGGCGACACCCTGCGCGTCCCCTTCGAGCGCTCCCTCATCAAGGACGCCCCCGACTTCGGCGTCGGCCGCCACCTCTCCCCCGAACAGGAGCTGCAGCTCTACCACCACTACGGCCTCGACGTGGCCCTCCCCAGCGAGTTCCACCGCGACTTCGGCCGCCTGGCGGGCGACGAGGGCCAGGCCTAGGCGGTGTCCGCAAAGTAACGCCTGGCCCGTGGCGTCTGGCGCTACTTTGCGGACACCCCCTAGCAGGTCACGCCCCTCGTCCCCACCAGCGGAAGCGGATCGGACGGCTCCAGCTCGGGGTCGTCCACCCGGAACGTCCGCACCCGGCCCGGCTCCGAGCCGGGCTCCTCGAACCGTACGGTCACCCGCCCGACCCCGCTGCCCTGCACCCAGCCCGGCCCGTACACCGCGTGCCGCACGTCGCTCCCGGCGTGCCACAGCCGCCCGGCGCCGGCATCGCCCCCACCGGGCGGTCCGCCACCGTCCTCGGAGGCCGCCGCGGCCGGGGCCTCTCCGGGGCCGCGCTCCCCGAGGCCCGGCTCCCGGCCCGGCTCCCCGAGGCTCGGCTCCCCGCCCGGCTCCCCGTGTCCGCGCTTCCCCTCCGCCTCCGCCGGCCCGGCACCCTTGCCGCCGTGCTCCAGCTCTACGGAGCCCTCCGCATCGGCGACCGCAGCCGTCTCCTCGGCCCCACCGACCCCATCCGGCCCAGCGGGCTCCGCCTCCCCCTCCGCCGCCGCCTCCGCCGCCTCGGCTTCGGCGGCCTCCGCATCGGCGGCCAGCGTCACCGCGAAGGCGAACAGGTCCTCCTGCGTGTAGTCCGCCAGCCCCGTGACCCCCACCCCCAGCAGCCGCACCCCGCCCGTGGTGTCCACGGCCTCCAGCAGCCGCGCCGCGGCCTCGCGCACCACCGCCGGGTCGTCGGTCGGCCCCCGCAGGGTCTCGGAGCGGGTCAGCGTCGAGAAGTCGTACCGCCGCACCTTGAGCACGATGGTCCGCCCCGAGTGCCCGGACTCCCGCAGCCGCCGCACGCACCGGTCCGCGAGCCGCTGCACCTCGCCCCGGATCCGGACCCGGTCGTGCAGGTCCACGTCGAAGGTGTCCTCGACCGACACCGATTTCGCGTCGCGCTCGGCGACCACCGGCCGCTCGTCCACACCCCTGGCCATCCGGTACAGCCCGACCCCGTGCGAGCGCCCCACCATCCGGACCAGCTCGTCCTCGCCGGCCCCCGCCAGCTCCCCCACCGTGGTGATCCCGGCCCGCCGCAGGTGCTCCCCGGTGGCCGGGCCGACCCCGGGCAGGGTCCGTACCGACATCGGCGCGAGATGCGCCCGCTCGGTGCCGACCTCGATCAGCAGCAGCCCCGCGGGCTTGGCCTCCTCGGAGGCCACCTTGGCCAGCATCTTGGACCCGGCCAGCCCGACCGATCCGCTGAGCCCGGTCGCGGCCATGATGTCGGCCCGCAGCCGCTCTCCCACGGCCCGGGCGGACTCCGCGTCGAAGGCGACCCCGCCCGCCTCCAGGTCCACGAAGGCCTCGTCCAGGCTCAGCGGCTCCACGAGCGGCGACAGCTCGCGCAGGAGGGCCATGACGGTGTCGCTGACCGCCCGGTACAGGCCGAAGCGCGGGATCAGGTACGCGCCGTTCGGGCAGAGCCGCCGCGCCTGGGCGGTCGGCATCGCCGAGTGGACCCCGAACCGCCTGGCCTCGTACGAACAGGTGGCGACGACCCCGCGCGGACCGAGCCCGCCGACGATGACGGCTTTGCCGCGCAGGCTCGGCTTCGACGCCTGCTCCACGGACGCGTAGAAGGCGTCCATGTCCAGATGCATGATGGTCGGCGCGGCTCTCACAGCACCGATGCTGCCCTACGCCACTGACAAAACGCCCGAGGCCGTCCGACCGGACCCGCCGCGGAGGCGGGCCGGGCCGGACGGCCTCGGTGAACGTGCCCTGAAAATGACCTGGACGACCTAGACGGCCCGGTTGCGCCGCGCGGCCAGCTCGTCGGCGGGGTTGTGCCCGACCACCGTCTCACCGGTGTCCACGCGCTCCCCGTGGAGCTGCGACAGGGCGTTCTCGACATCGCGCCAGACCACTCCGACGGCGATCCCGAAGATTCCCTGACCGCCCTGGAGCAGGCCGACGACCTGTTCCGGCGAGGTGCACTCGTAGACCGTGGCTCCGTCGCTCATCAGCGTCATGCGCTCGAGGTCCGAGAACCCGCGGTCACGCAGGTGCTGCACGGCGGTGCGGATGTTCTGCAGCGCCACCCCGGTGTCCAGGAAGCGCTTGACGATCTTGAGGACGACCACGTCCCGGAAGCTGTACAGCCGCTGCGTGCCCGACCCGTACGCGGGACGCACGCTCGGCTCCACCAGCCCCGTGCGCGCCCAGTAGTCGAGCTGCCGGTAGGTGATGCCGGCCGCGGCACACGCCGTCGGCCCGCGGTATCCGACCTGCTCGGGTGCCGCCTCGCCACCCTGGGGCCCCACCGGCCCCATCGAACCGACCGGCGCGGGCTCCGGCTGACGGCGCGCGGAACTCACCGCACCACCGTGCAGCGGGTACGGCCCACCGTCACTCCGTGCGGGGATGCCCCCGGTCGTACCGTCGCCCGTGACTCTCACGCCGACCCTCCGTCCTTGACCTGCCACCTCGAAGGTAGGCAGTCACCCGGGGTGCGTCAACGATCGCCACACTCGGCACGCCGAGTGATAATCACCCTGAGAGTGGTTTCCCGTACCCCATTGCGGGGAAAGGCTACTCGAATGGGCTGCAATCTCCTTTGAGGCTGCGTCGAGAACGCCCGGAGGACGCCGCGGCCCCGGACTCAGTGCGGTCCGGTGCCGAAGTCCTCGGGCGAGATCTGGTCGAGGAACTCGCGGAACTTCTCCACCTCGTCCTCCTGCTCGTCCGGGATCGCGATTCCGGCGTCGTCCAGCACGCCGTCGCTGCCGTAGATCGGCGTCCCGGTGCGCAGGGCCAGCGCTATGGCGTCGGACGGCCTCGCGCTCACCTCGACCCCGCTGGCGAAGACGAGCTCCGCGTAGAAGACGCCCTCCCGCAGATCCGTGATCCGGACTTCGGTGAGTTCCTCGCCGATCGCCTCCAGCACGTCCTTGAACAGGTCGTGCGTCAGCGGCCGGGCAGGAGCCATGCCCTGCTGCGCGAAGGCAATGGCGGTCGCCTCCCCTGGTCCGATCCAGATGGGGAGGTATCGATCGCCTCCCACCTCACGCAGGAGAACGATCGGTTGGTTGGAGGGCATTTCCACCCGGACACCCACAACGTCGAGCTCGTTCACACAGCAACCCTAGGACCTGCCCGGCCGGTTTGGGTAGTCGGGCTCCCCCAAGGCTGCCCGCAGGAGCCCCCCGCGACTCCTCCGAGAGCCCCCCGGATCAGTGCAGCCGCACCCCGAGCGCCGTCTGCACCAAGGCCTCGTGCAGCCGTACGGAGAGCCCCGCGAGCTCTTTCAGGGTGGCCTCGGCATGTGCCCTGGTCTGCGGGTTGCGGTGGCGGCGCAGCGGTGAGACGACCTGTTCGACCAGACCGGCCTCCCGGTCGGCGGCGGCCTTCATCGCGCGCAGGTGGCGCGGCTCCAGCCCGAACCGGCCGAGATCGGCCACCAGACGGGCCACGGTGACCGCCTCGGCGTCGAACCCGCCGCCCGGCGCCTCCGCGATCAGCCCGTACGACTCCCACTCGACGAGCTGCACCTCGTCCACCTCCGCGGCGGCGATCAGCTCGGCCCGGCCCACCCGGGCCACGGTCGGCCGCTCCCGGCCCACCTCGCCGTAGATGACCACGGGGCTCATGGGGTCGACGGATTCCCCGTGCGCCGTGGGCGCCGGGATGCGGATCTGCTCGCCGCGGACGAGCGCGTCGAGCTGCTCGCGGATGACCTTCAACGGAAGGTAGTGATCGCGCTGGAGCCGAAGGATGTGGGCGAGGCGCTCCACGTCGTCGGTGCTGAACTTGCGGTATCCGGAAGGTGTGCGCCGGGGCTCCACGAGCCCCTCCGCCTCCAGGAAGCGGATCTTCGAGATCGTGACCTCGGGGAACTCTTCACGCAGCATCGTGAGCACCGTGCCGATGCTCACCAGCCGTCGGGCCGAGGCGGCGGTGCCGTTTCCGGCACCGCCTGTCGGGGTGCGCAGCATGGGACCTTCCCTGGGGAGTCCCCCGGACAGGATCCGGAGGAGGGTCAGATGCCCCGCAGGCTCGCGTAGAAGACCAGCCGGTACTTGCCGATCTGCACTTCGTCGCCGTTGTGGAGGGAGACGGAGTCGATCGGTTCACGGTTCACGTACGTGCCGTTGAGGCTGCCGACATCGGCGACGGTGAAGCCGCCGTCGTGGCTCCTGCGGAACTCGACATGGCGCCGGGAGACGGTGACGTCGTCCAGGAAGATGTCGCTCTGCGGGTGCCGGCCGGCCGTCGTCAGCTCTCCGTCCAAGAGGAAGCGGCTGCCGGAGTTGGGGCCGCGCCGCACGATGAGCAGAGCGGAACCCGGAGGCAGTGCTTCCACCGCGGCCTGGGCCTCGGGGGACAGCGAGGACGACGCGTGCGCTTGTCCCGACACCTCGGCCTCGTAGGCCTCGAGGCCCGAGATCGAAATGGTGGACGTGGTCTCCGAGGCACGCTCCGGCGTCAGACCCGCCCGCAGCGGCGCCCCGCAGTTGGAGCAGAATCGGCTCGCCGCATCGCTGCGGTGCCCGCACCTGCTGCAAATCTGCTCGGCCGACATGGACGGCTCCTCGCGCCGCGGCTGCCCCGCGGAGGCATTGGTGGCATACGGGTCGGGGTTAAACCCTCCACCCGTACTTGAGGTTGATGGTTCACCGAAACCTATGCGTCCGGTACCGGCAGGGTCAACAGTCGACGCGCCCTGCGCGCCCGAAATATCACCCGCGCCCGCGACCTCGTCGCGGAAGAGCGGCCGGTCGCCCTGCCCTTCCACGTCTCCATGCCCCGCGCGGTGCCTGGCCGCACCGCTTTCCTCGCGGTTCTTCTTGCCGAACAACTTCTCAAACAACTTCACGGGCGATTCCCCTTGACCGAAACAGACCCGCCCGTGGGGCAGGACGAACTCCGAATGCAACACCTGCCGACCCGGACATTCTCACAACGTCCGTAACCATCAGACAGTTTCCACCACGTACCACGACTTCGGTGCGCCGACCCCCCGCAGGCATTCGCCCGCCTGAGCCGGTCTGCTCTGCGTCCCGCCTCACGGCGATGACGACCGAGCGTAGTCAGGCTGCTTCGCAGCCCGCAAGGCATCCACGACGATCTTCGCCGGTCGTGTGACGGTGACGACCGCTTGCTCCTTCTCCAGCGACTGGACCACGCCACCCGGAATGTTGAGCGCCGGCTCCAGGTCCTGCGGCTTGCCGATCACCCTGAATTCATAGGGCTGTGTGATCTTCTTACCGTCGATCGCGACCCCGCTGCCCTCGTCCGAGAAGTACGAGCCCGCCACGATCCGCACACCGTTGATCTGGATCGCCTCGGCCCCGGCGGCACGCAGCTCCTGGAGGGTGTCCAGCAGCTTGTCCGACTGCACCTGGTTCTTGGGATCGGAGATCTTCAGCACGATCCCCGGCCCCTGCGCGGCCACCGTACCGGCCAGGATCCCGAGTTGGCGTTCCTTCTCGACCGTCTGCTTCCGGGCCTCTTCGGCCTGGTTCGAGCTGCTCTCCAGTTCCCTGCGCTGCTCGTCGAGCTTCTGCTTCTCGTCTTCCAGCCGCTTGGTCCGGCCGTCCAGCTCGTCGAGGATGCGTACGAGGTCCTCCTGTCGGGCCCCGCGCAGCGCGCTGGAGTCGCTATTGGACCGTACCTGGATCGCCAGACCGAGCCCCAGGACGAACAGCAGCACCGCGACGATCAGTTGGGCCCGGCTCACCCGCGGGGGCCACAGGCCGGCCGCCAGCCGCTGCCGACCGGTCTCCTCGGGCTCGGCCGGACCGACGGGAGCGGCCGGCCCTTCCTTCGGCGGCTGCCCCGGACCCATCGGCTCCTCGGGCGGGGTGTCGTTCGTACTCATCGGCCTCACGCCCGGAACACGTGCCGGCGGATGGCCGCGGCGTTGGAGAAGATGCGGATGCCGAGAACGACGACCACACCCGTGGACAGCTGCGAACCGACGCCCAGCTTGTCGCCGAGGAAGACGATCAGCGCGGCCACGACCACGTTGGACAGGAACGACACCACGAAGACCTTGTCCACGAAGATGCCGTCCAGCATCGCGCGCAAGCCCCCGAACACCGCGTCCAGCGCCGCCACCACGGCGATCGGCAGATAAGGCTCCACCACGGCCGGCACTTCGGGGCGGACCAGAAGTCCGACCACCACTCCGACCACGAGGCCCAGTACCGCGATCACGATGCACCCTTCTCTACTGCTGTGGCTGTACGTACGGTCAGGCTCGACGCGGCGGGGAGCCGTACCTCGTCCTCGGGGGACAGGGTGTAGCGGATCCCGTAGCTCTCCTGCAGCACGTGCAGGTACTGGCCGTCCGCGGAGTCCTGGAAGGCGGTTCCGAGCTTCTTCTTGTCGCCGATCGCCAGCACTTCGTACGGCGGCACCAGCGGCCTGTTGTCGACCAGTATCGCGTCACCGGCGGCCCTGATCGCCGACAGCGACGTCAGCCGCTGCCCGTTGATCGAGATCGCTTCGGCCCCGGACTGCCACAGCCCGTTGACGACCTTCTGCAGGTCATGGTCGCGCAGCCGGCCGGTATCCGAGAAACCGGTGTTCTCGCGCGGCTTGGAACCGTTGCCCGTGGACGCGCCCTTCGCGTCGTCCACCGTCAGCTTGATCCCGGGCCCGCGCACCTCCGTGGCCCCGGACAGCAGGGCCACGAGCTGGCCCTGTTCACCGCCGTGCTGCTTGAGCGCCTCGCGCTGCCGGTCGGCGACGGTGCCCCGCAGCCTCTCGATGTCCCGCTCCAGGCCGTCCGCGTGCGCATCGGCCAGGTCGACCCGGTCGATGAGCTCCTGACGCTCCTTGGCCAGCACCGGCGCGGCAACCCGCGCCTGCGCCGCACCCAGCGTGACGACCATCGCGGCGAGCACCAGCCCGGCGGCGAGCCCCAGTTTGGCCTTGAGCGTGCGCGGCAGGCCCGCCGTGCCGTCCGACTCGCGCCGGGCGGAGGCCTCCGCGTAGCCCTCGTCGAGACTGTGGTCCATCACGTGCGTCAGCAGCGACATGGAAGCGTCCGGGCGCGCGGGAGGCGACGCCGAACTCCGGTTGTGGGGCGGCTGCGACATGCCGCACATCGTCGCATGTCGGCACCGCACACGCCGAATGCGCCCGTCCGGTGGGCCGGGCGGGGGCTTCACCCCGCCCGGCCCACCGGACTTGTGTACTTACGCCGTTCCGTGCCCGCCGCTCAGTGCCCGGCGCCGTCCACCACCGCTGCCCAGCTGTCCAGCAGCGCCTGCGCGGAGGCGTCGTCGGGACCTTCGGCCCACACGTGGGTGACCGCTTCCGCGGGGTCCGGCAGCACCAGCGCCCACCGCCCGTCGGCCTCGACCACCCGTACCCCGTCGGTGGTGTCCACCTGCCGGTCACCGGCCGCTTCCACGACCCGCCGCATGACGAGCCCCTTCACCGCCCAGGGGGTCGGCACGTCCCGCTTGAGCACGTGCGCCCGCGGGATCCGGGCGTCGATCTGGCTCAGGGTGAGCTGCGTCCTCGCCACCAGCCCTATCAGCTGCACGAAGGCCGCCGACCCGTCGAAGACGCTGCTGAACTCCGGGACGATGAAGCCGCCCCGCCCGTCGCCGCCGAAGATGGTGTTCTCCGCCCGGCCCACCCGGGTCAGATCGTCGGGCGAGGTCGTCGTCCACTCCACCTGGGTGCCGTGGTACGCCGCCACCTGCTCGGCGATCCGGGTCGTGGTCACCGGCAGCGCCACCTTGCCGCTGCGCTTCTCGGCGGCCACCAGATCGAGCAGCACCAGCAGTGCCCGGTCGTCCTCGATGATCCGCCCGCGCTCGTCGACGAGGGAGATCCGCTCCCCCACCGGGTCGAAGCGCACCCCGAAGGCGGCCCGGGAGGAGGCGACGATCTCGCCCAGCCGCACCAGCCCGGCCCGCCGGGATTCGACGGTCTCCGTGGGCCGGGACTCGTCGAGCCCCGGATTGACGGTGAGGGCGTCCACCCCGAGCCGGCCCAGCAGGCTGGGCAGCACGAGCCCGGCGCTGCCGTTGGAGGCGTCCACGACCACCTTGAGACCGGAATCCGCGACCCCGGTGATGTCCACCCGGCGCAGCAGCGAACCGGTGTAGGCGTCGAAGACGCTGCCCGGGAACTGCAGGTCGCCGATCTCGCCGGGGAACGCCCGCCGGTACTCCTGGCGCGCGTACACCCGGTCCAGCTTCCGCTGACCCTGGAGCGAGAGGTCGGCCCCCCGCTCGTCGAGGAACATGATGTCCACCGAGTCCGGCACACCGGGCGAGGTCCGCAGCACGATCCCGCCGGCGCTGCCGCGGGCGGTCTGCTGGCGCGCCACGGGCAGCGGTACGTTCTCCAGGTCGCGGACGTTGATCGCGCTGGCCTGGAGGGCCGAGATCACGGCGCGCTTGAGCGCCCTCGCGCCTCGGGAGTGGTCACGGGCGGTGGTGACCGTCGCGCCCTTCTTCAGGGTCGTGGCGTACGCGCCTGCGAGCCGGACCACCAGTTCCGGGGTGATCTCCACGTTCAGGATCCCGGAGACCCCACGGGCGCCGAACAGATGTGCCTGCCCCCGGGACTCCCAGATGACCGAGGTGTTGACGAAGGCGCCCGCCTCGATCGTCTTGAAGGGGTAGACCCGCACGTTCCCCTGGATGATCGATTCTTCGCCGACGAGGCACTCGTCACCGATGACGGCCCCGTCCTCGATCCGGGCGGCCCGCATGATGTCGGTGTTCTTGCCGATGACACAGCCCCGGAGGTTGCTGTGCGGGCCGATGTACACGTTGTCGTGCACGACGGCCTTGTGCAGGAACGCGCCGCTCTTGACGACCACGTTCGACCCGATGACGGTGTGCTCACGGATCTCCACACCGGCTTCGACCTTGGCGTAGTCCCCGATGTACAGCGGCCCCCGCAGCAGCGCGTCAGGGCTCACCTCGGCCCCTTCGGCGATCCAGACCCCGGGGGAGATCTCGAAGCCGTCCATGTCGACCTGGACCTTGCCCTCGAGCACGTCGGCCTGGGCCTTGACGTAGCTCTCGTGGGTGCCGACGTCCTCCCAGTAGCCCTCGGCCACGTAGCCGTAGATGGGCCGGCCTTCCTTCATCAGCTGGGGGAAGACGTCGCCGGACCAGTCCACCGATACGTCCGGGCTCACGTAGTCGAAGACCTCGGGCTCCATCACGTAGATGCCCGTGTTGATGGTGTCCGAGAACACCTGGCCCCAGGTCGGCTTCTCGAGGAAGCGCTCCACCTTGCCTTCCTCGTCCACGATCGTGATGCCGAATTCCAGCGGGTTCGGCACCCGGGTCAGGCACACCGTGACGAGTGCGCCCTTCTCCTTGTGGAAGGCGATGAGGTCGGTGAGGTCGAAGTCCGTGAGCGCGTCGCCGGAGATGACCAGGAAGGTGTCGTCCTTCAAGGCCTCCTCGGCGTTCTTCACACTGCCGGCGGTCCCGAGTGGCTTCTCCTCGTTGGCATAGGTGAGCTCCATTCCGAGCTCTTCGCCGTCCCCGAAGTAGTTCCTGACGAGTGATGCCAGGAATTGCACGGTGACCACGGTCTCGCTGAGCCCGTGCCGCTTGAGCAGCCTCAGCACGTGCTCCATGATGGGCCGGTTGGCCACCGGCAGGAGCGGCTTGGGCATGCTTGAGGTCATGGGACGAAGGCGAGTGCCTTCACCACCAGCCATCACGACGGCCTTCATGTCGGAAAGGTCCTCCTTGAGAGACGGCGTCTTCGCCGACCTCGCCCCTCCCGGACGGTGACTGGCACCACTCCTGCGCGTCAGTCAGGCGCCGAGCGAGCTCAATCGGCCGTGGCGTCCGCCTTCACGAGCCGGCGGACTTGCACCACGTAAAGGATTCCTGCCCACCAATAGAGGGTTGTACCCCATCCGGCGAACGCCCATCCGAAAACGGACCCGGTCCAGGCCAACCAGCCCGTCCCTTCACTGACCAGCAGGAAGGGGAAGGCGTACATCAGGTTGAAGGTCGCCGCCTTGCCGAGGAAGTTGACCTGCGGCGGCGGATAGCCGTGGCGGCGCAGGATCCAGACCATCACCAGAAGCATCAGCTCCCGTGCGAGAAGGGCCGCCGTGAGCCAGATCGGCAGAATCCCGCGGTACGTGAGACCGAACAGGGTGGACAGGATGTAGAGCCGGTCTGCAGCCGGATCCAGCAGCCTTCCTAGGTTGCTGATCTGATTCCAGCGCCGGGCCAACTTCCCGTCGAGGTAGTCACTGATCCCGCTGAGCATGAGAACGGCGAGTGCCCAACCGTCGTGCTTGGCCAGGATCAGCCACAGGAACAAGGGTACGCCGGCAAGGCGAGCCATGCTCAGGATGTTCGGAATGGTGAAAATTCGGTCGGTCTGAACCCGAGTCTCCTGGACCTCCACCCGGGGGCCTCCACTGACTGTAGAAAAAACGTCGAACGATGCCCCCTGACCCTACAGGAGGCGTCCGACCCGGCCGTAAACGCAGAAAAGCCCCGTACCAGTTCCCTGGTACGGGGCTCTCTACAATGATTGTTCGGCGGCGTCCTACTCTCCCACAGGGTCCCCCCTGCAGTACCATCGGCGCTGAAAGGCTTAGCTTCCGGGTTCGGAATGTAAACCGGGCGTTTCCCTAACGCTATGACCACCGAAACACTATGAAGTTAACCAACCGGATATGAACACAGTTCGTTACTTCAGAACTAACACAGTGGACGCGAGCAACTGAGGACAAGCCCTCGGCCTATTAGTACCAGTCAGCTCCACCCGTTACCGGGCTTCCACATCTGGCCTATCAACCCAGTCGTCTACTGGGAGCCTTACCCTCTCAAGGAGGTGGGAATACTCATCTTGAAGCAGGCTTCCCGCTTAGATGCTTTCAGCGGTTATCCCTCCCGAACGTAGCCAACCAGCCATGCCCTTGGCAGGACAACTGGCACACCAGAGGTTCGTCCGTCCCGGTCCTCTCGTACTAGGGACAGCCCTTCTCAATATTCCTACGCGCACAGCGGATAGGGACCGAACTGTCTCACGACGTTCTAAACCCAGCTCGCGTACCGCTTTAATGGGCGAACAGCCCAACCCTTGGGACCGACTCCAGCCCCAGGATGCGACGAGCCGACATCGAGGTGCCAAACCATCCCGTCGATATGGACTCTTGGGGAAGATCAGCCTGTTATCCCCGGGGTACCTTTTATCCGTTGAGCGACGGCGCTTCCACAAGCCACCGCCGGATCACTAGTCCCGACTTTCGTCCCTGCTCGACCCGTCGGTCTCACAGTCAAGCTCCCTTGTGCACTTACACTCAACACCTGATTGCCAACCAGGCTGAGGGAACCTTTGGGCGCCTCCGTTACTTTTTGGGAGGCAACCGCCCCAGTTAAACTACCCATCAGACACTGTCCCTGATCCGGATCACGGACCGAGGTTAGACATCCAGCACGACCAGAGTGGTATTTCAACGGCGACTCCACCATGACTGGCGTCACAGCTTCAAAGTCTCCCACCTATCCTACACAAGCCGAACCGAACACCAATATCAAACTATAGTAAAGGTCCCGGGGTCTTTCCGTCCTGCTGCGCGAAACGAGCATCTTTACTCGTAGTGCAATTTCACCGGGCCTATGGTTGAGACAGTCGAGAAGTCGTTACGCCATTCGTGCAGGTCGGAACTTACCCGACAAGGAATTTCGCTACCTTAGGATGGTTATAGTTACCACCGCCGTTTACTGGCGCTTAAGTTCTCAGCTTCGCCACACCGAAATGTGACTAACCGGTCCCCTTAACGTTCCAGCACCGGGCAGGCGTCAGTCCGTATACATCGCCTTACGGCTTCGCACGGACCTGTGTTTTTAGTAAACAGTCGCTTCTCGCTGGTCTCTGCGGCCACCCCCAGCTCACGGAGTAAATCCGATCACCAGGACTGGCCCCCCTTCTCCCGAAGTTACGGGGGCATTTTGCCGAGTTCCTTAACCATAGTTCACCCGAACGCCTCGGTATTCTCTACCTGACCACCTGAGTCGGTTTAGGGTACGGGCCGCCATGAAACTCGCTAGAGGCTTTTCTCGACAGCATAGGATCATCCACTTCACCACAATCGGCTCGGCATCAGGTCTCAGCCTTATATGAGGGACGGATTTGCCTACCCCTCGGCCTACACCCTTACCCCGGGACTACCACCGCCCGGGCTGGACTACCTTCCTGCGTCACCCCATCGCTTACCTACTACAAGTCTGGTTCGTCGGCTCCACCACTTTCCTTTCCCCGAAGGGTCCGGAACGGCTTCACGGACTTAGCATCGCCTGATTCGATATTGGGCGTTTCAAAGCGGGTACCGGAATATCAACCGGTTGTCCATCGACTACGCCTGTCGGCCTCGCCTTAGGTCCCGACTTACCCTGGGCAGATCAGCTTGACCCAGGAACCCTTAGTCAATCGGCGCACACGTTTCTCACGTGTGTATCGCTACTCATGCCTGCATTCTCACTCGTGAACCGTCCACAACTAGCTTCCGCTGCTGCTTCACCCGGCACACGACGCTCCCCTACCCATCACAGCGGGCGTTGGCCCTATTGCTGCAATGACACGACTTCGGCGGTACGCTTGAGCCCCGCTACATTGTCGGCGCGGAATCACTTGACCAGTGAGCTATTACGCACTCTTTCAAGGGTGGCTGCTTCTAAGCCAACCTCCTGGTTGTCTCTGCGACTCCACATCCTTTCCCACTTAGCGTACGCTTAGGGGCCTTAGTCGATGCTCTGGGCTGTTTCCCTCTCGACCATGGAGCTTATCCCCCACAGTCTCACTGCCACGCTCTCACTTACCGGCATTCGGAGTTTGGCTAAGGTCAGTAACCCGGTAGGGCCCATCGCCTATCCAGTGCTCTACCTCCGGCAAGAAACACGTGACGCTGCACCTAAATGCATTTCGGGGAGAACCAGCTATCACGGAGTTTGATTGGCCTTTCACCCCTAACCACAGGTCATCCCCCAGGTTTTCAACCCTGGTGGGTTCGGTCCTCCACGAAGTCTTACCTCCGCTTCAACCTGCCCATGGCTAGATCACTCCGCTTCGGGTCTAGAGCGTGCAACTCAATCGCCCTATTCGGACTCGCTTTCGCTACGGCTTCCCCACACGGGTTAACCTCGCTACACACCGCTAACTCGCAGGCTCATTCTTCAAAAGGCACGCAGTCACGACCGTTATTCCGAAGAATAACGGCGACGCTCCCACGGCTTGTAGGCACACGGTTTCAGGTACTATTTCACTCCGCTCCCGCGGTACTTTTCACCATTCCCTCACGGTACTATCCGCTATCGGTCACCAGGGAATATTTAGGCTTAGCGGGTGGTCCCGCCAGATTCACACGGGATTTCTCGGGCCCCGTGCTACTTGGGAGATTCTTAAGCAAGCCGCTGATGTTTCGTCTACGGGGGTCTTACCCTCTACGCCGGACCTTTCGCATGTCCTTCGACTACATCAACGGTTTCTGACTCGCCGACCGGCCGGCAGACCGATCAAAAGAATTCCCACAACCCCGCATGCGCAACCCCTGCCGGGTATCACACGCATACGGTTTGGCCTGTTCCGGTTTCGCTCGCCACTACTCCCGGAATCACGGTTGTTTTCTCTTCCTGCGGGTACTGAGATGTTTCACTTCCCCGCGTTCCCTCCACACTGCCTATGTGTTCAGCAGTGGGTGACAGCCCATGACGACTGCCGGGTTTCCCCATTCGGACACCCCCGGATCAAAGCTCAGTTGGCAGCTCCCCGGGGCCTATCGCGGCCTCTCACGTCCTTCATCGGTTCCTGGTGCCAAGGCATCCACCGTGCGCCCTTAAAAACTTGGCCTACAGATGCTCGCGTCCACTGTGTAGTTCTCAAGCAACGACCAGCCACCCATCACCCCACCAGACAAGCTGGCGAGTTCACTGGGGCCGGCATCGCAGAAGGCATGACCATACGGCCGTACCCTCAGATACCCAACAACGTGCCAAGCACGATCCCCGCCACTCAAACCGTTTTCCACGCCGAAGCAGTACTCACAGAAGGTTTTGGAAACCGTGCCAACTAATCAACGTTCCACCCTGAGCTGACCGTGCAGAACGTTTGTCTGCAATCGGTACTGTGCTCCTTAGAAAGGAGGTGATCCAGCCGCACCTTCCGGTACGGCTACCTTGTTACGACTTCGTCCCAATCGCCAGTCCCACCTTCGACAGCTCCCTCCCTTACGGGTTGGGCCACCGGCTTCGGGTGTTACCGACTTTCGTGACGTGACGGGCGGTGTGTACAAGGCCCGGGAACGTATTCACCGCAGCAATGCTGATCTGCGATTACTAGCAACTCCGACTTCATGGGGTCGAGTTGCAGACCCCAATCCGAACTGAGACCGGCTTTTTGAGATTCGCTCCACCTCACGGTATCGCAGCTCATTGTACCGGCCATTGTAGCACGTGTGCAGCCCAAGACATAAGGGGCATGATGACTTGACGTCGTCCCCACCTTCCTCCGAGTTGACCCCGGCGGTCTCCTGTGAGTCCCCATCACCCCGAAGGGCATGCTGGCAACACAGGACAAGGGTTGCGCTCGTTGCGGGACTTAACCCAACATCTCACGACACGAGCTGACGACAGCCATGCACCACCTGTATACCGACCACAAGGGGGGCACTATCTCTAATGCTTTCCGGTATATGTCAAGCCTTGGTAAGGTTCTTCGCGTTGCGTCGAATTAAGCCACATGCTCCGCTGCTTGTGCGGGCCCCCGTCAATTCCTTTGAGTTTTAGCCTTGCGGCCGTACTCCCCAGGCGGGGAACTTAATGCGTTAGCTGCGGCACCGACGACGTGGAATGTCGCCAACACCTAGTTCCCAACGTTTACGGCGTGGACTACCAGGGTATCTAATCCTGTTCGCTCCCCACGCTTTCGCTCCTCAGCGTCAGTAATGGCCCAGAGATCCGCCTTCGCCACCGGTGTTCCTCCTGATATCTGCGCATTTCACCGCTACACCAGGAATTCCGATCTCCCCTACCACACTCTAGCTAGCCCGTATCGAATGCAGACCCGAGGTTAAGCCTCGGGCTTTCACATCCGACGTGACAAGCCGCCTACGAGCTCTTTACGCCCAATAATTCCGGACAACGCTTGCGCCCTACGTATTACCGCGGCTGCTGGCACGTAGTTAGCCGGCGCTTCTTCTGCAGGTACCGTCACTTTCGCTTCTTCCCTGCTGAAAGAGGTTTACAACCCGAAGGCCGTCATCCCTCACGCGGCGTCGCTGCATCAGGCTTTCGCCCATTGTGCAATATTCCCCACTGCTGCCTCCCGTAGGAGTCTGGGCCGTGTCTCAGTCCCAGTGTGGCCGGTCGCCCTCTCAGGCCGGCTACCCGTCGTCGCCTTGGTGGGCCATTACCCCACCAACAAGCTGATAGGCCGCGGGCTCATCCTTCACCGCCGGAGCTTTTAACCCCCGCCCATGCAGGCAGGAGTATTATCCGGTATTAGACCCCGTTTCCAGGGCTTGTCCCAGAGTGAAGGGCAGATTGCCCACGTGTTACTCACCCGTTCGCCACTAATCCACCCCGAAGGGCTTCATCGTTCGACTTGCATGTGTTAAGCACGCCGCCAGCGTTCGTCCTGAGCCAGGATCAAACTCTCCATGAATGTTTACCCGTAATCGGGTGCACACGCACTTAGAGCGGGACAGTCATGTCGGAATAAGACCGACCGTCCACTGCGTCCTCGCTGTGTAATTGCCTGCAAGCACCACGGCAGAACCGCGACCTCACAGGTCTTTTTTCAAAGGAACCTCATCCACCGAGGTGGACGGGGTATCAACTTTTTGGCGTTGATTTTTGGCACGCTGTTGAGTTCTCAAGGAACGGACGCTTCCTTTGTACTCACCCTCTCGGGTTTTCCTCCGGGCGCTTCCTTCGTTCTGTTCTTGCGTTTCCGACTCTATCAGAGTCAGTCTCGCTTGTTTTCCGCCTTCCAGGTCCTGCGCTTTCGCGCTTTTCCCTTTCCGACGAGTCCGACTCTATCAGTCCTTTTCCCGCTCCCTGACCACTCTCCGTTTTGCCGAAATGGGCACGCGGAAAGAAGTCGAGATACAAGATCAGTAAGAAAGAGGAGGAGTCCCGTCCATCAGCCGTTCGCGAAATGTTCACGCGGGGCTTCCTGGCGGGAGTCTCGACAGTACAGGTCCGCCGGTGCCCAAGCAAATCGATTCAGGCGTATGGTCTAGTCCACCGGTCTAGTCCACTAGTCTCCGTGCCGAAGGACCAGTCCGGATCAGGACCAACACCGGGCGAAACCGAACATCGTGTGACTTATCCTTCTGAAGAGTACGCCGTTCGCGACAGGTAGTGACGGCGACACGAAGAAGCCCCACCCCTGGGAGGCCCCCCATGACCAGCGTGACGTCCCCACTCGCCGGGCGCGCCATCGGACTCGCGGCAGTGCCCGATCCGGTGTTCTCCGGCGCGATGGTGGGACCGGGCACCGCTATTGATCCCGTACGTGAGCCCTCGGAGGCGGTGTCCCCCGTAGATGGTGTGATCGTCTCCCTCCACCCGCACGCGTACGTAGTAGTGGACGGTGAGGGCCACGGCGTCCTCACCCACCTCGGGATCGACACCGTTCAGCTCAACGGCGAGGGCTTCGAGCTGCTCGTCAGCAAGGGCGACACCGTGAGCCGCGGCCAGGCCGTCATCCGCTGGAACCCTGCCGCGGTCGAGGCCGCCGGGAAGTCCCCCATCTGCCCCATCGTGGCCCTTGAGGCGACTCCCGACTCCCTTTCCGACGTCGTCGAGTCCGGCGACGTCAAAGCTGACGACGCCCTCTTCAGCTGGCAGTGACGCGTCCGCCTGCAGAGGCGAGTCGGACATCCACCGCGACGGCTGAAGTCGTCGCTCTATCGGAGACGGTGAAATGGAGACAACGCTGCGAGGCGTCGGCGTGAGCCACGGTGTGGCGATCGGCGAGGTTCGGCACATGGGTACGGCGGTTCTCGAGCCGCCGGCTAAGCAGATCAACGCGGACGAGGCGGAGCGCGAACAGGGGCGCGCCCGTCAGGCCGTGGACGCTGTTGCGGCCGACCTGATCGCGCGCGGCCAGCTGGCCGGTGGCGAGGCTCAGCACGTGCTCGAGGCTCAGGCCATGATCGCTCAGGACCCTGAGCTGATGGCCGACGTCGACCGCCGGATCGCCGTGGGCAGCACCGCCGAGCGCGGTGTGTACGACGCCTTCTCCCAGTACCGCGAGCTGCTCGCGGGCGCCGGTGAGTACATGGCCGGCCGGGTGGCCGACCTGGACGACGTGCGCAACCGCATCGTCGCGCGCCTGCTCGGCGTGCCGATGCCGGGCGTGCCGGACAGTGACGAGCCGTACGTGCTGATCGCGCGGGACCTCGCTCCCGCCGACACCGCTCTGCTCGACCCGGCGCTGGTCCTCGGTTTCGTGACCGAGGAAGGCGGCCCGACCAGCCACAGCGCGATCCTCGCGCGGGCACTGGGCGTGCCGGCCATCGTGGCGCTGCCCGGCGCCGGCGAGATCGCCGAGGGCACCCTCATCGCCGTCGACGGCAGCACGGGTGACCTGTTCGTGGACCCGTCGCCGGAGAAGCGGGCCGAGCTGGAGGCCGCGGCCGCCGAGCGCAAGGCCGCTCTCTCCGCGTCCTCGGGTCCGGGTGCGACGTCCGACGGTCACAAGGTGCCGCTGCTGGCCAACATCGGCGGTCCCGCCGACGTGCCGGCGGCCGTCGAGGCCGGGGCCGAGGGTGTGGGCCTGTTCCGCACCGAGTTCCTCTTCCTGGACGACAGCAAGAAGGCTCCGACCGAGGAGAAGCAGGTCGAGTCGTACCGCAAGGTGCTCGAGGCCTTCCCCGAGGGTCGAGTCGTCGTACGCGTCCTGGACGCCGGCGCCGACAAGCCGCTGGACTTCCTGACCCCGGCCGACGAGCCGAACCCGGCTCTGGGTGTCCGTGGTCTGCGCTCGCTGCTCGACCACCCGGACGTACTGCGTACGCAGCTCACCGCGCTGGCCAAGGCCTCCGCGGGGCTGCCGGTCTACCTCGAGGTCATGGCCCCGATGGTGGCGGACCGGATCGACGCCAAGGCGTTCGCGGACGCGTGCCGCGAGGCCGGGCTGCAGGCGAAGTTCGGCGCGATGGTGGAGATCCCCTCCGCCGCGCTGCGGGCGCGCTCGATCCTGCAGGAGGTCGAGTTCCTGTCGCTGGGCACCAACGACCTCGCGCAGTACGCCTTCGCGGCCGACCGCCAGGTCGGTGCCGTCTCGCGACTGCAGGACCCGTGGCAGCCCGCGCTGCTCGACCTGATCGCCATGTCGGCCGACGCCGCCAAGGCCGAGGGCAAGAGCTGTGGTGTCTGTGGCGAGGCCGCTTCCGACCCGCTGCTGGCCTGTGTGCTGACGGGTCTGGGTGTCACCTCCCTGTCGATGGGTGCCGCTTCGATTCCCTACGTCCGGGCGACGCTCGCCAAGTACACCCTCGCGCAGTGTGAGCGTGCGGCTGCCGCCGCTCGTGCCGCGGACAGTGCCGAGGAGGCCCGTGTGGCCGCCCAGGCGGTGCTGTCCGGCGAGTAGAACGGGAGGGCCACCGCGCCCGACCGTGTCCGTTTCGATCGAGGGGCCTTCGCCGGTGGCGAGGGCCCCTCGGCCGTTTCCCGGTGCTCACCCGTTCGGGTCAGTGGTGCGGCCCCGATTCGTCCACTTCGTACCCGGGGAGGTACTCGACCCCTGGTTCCGGGGCCACGGGGTCTCCGGTGTCGGCGTCGGTGCAGTAGGCGTTGAAGACGGCCGCCGCGGAGAGGGGTACCAGGCGGCCGTGGTCCAGGCGCCAGCCGTGGACGCGGTCCCGGTGTCCTTCGGTGGCGCTGCGCAGGACCAGTCCCCCGGGTCCGCCGAGGGCCAGGCCCGCGGCGAGGACGGTCACGAAGTCGAGGCCCTCGCGGCCCTCGATCTCCGGCGGGCCTTCGGAGCTCGTGTCCGCATGGAGCACGGCCACGAGCTGTTCGGTTTCGGTGGGGACGCTGCACACCAGGTGGTGGTGGCCCGGTCCGGCCCGTCGCACCAGGTGTTCCAGTGCGGCGGCGGCGCGTTCGAAGGAGGCCGTTCCAATGTCCTCCCCGCAGTCGGCGCAGCCGCCCACGGCGGCCAGCAGGGTGGTGGCGTACTCCCAGGTGGCCTGTCGGACGGCCTCGTCGACGAGGAGCGGGACCAGTTCGTCGATGGGCTGGCCCGCGTACGGGAGGCCGGGGCCCGTGCCGGCCAGTTCGGCGGTGAAGCGGGTCCGGGCCGCGGGCGTGTCCGGGTCGATCCCGTGCTCCGTGCAGAAGTCGGCGTACTCCTCGGGATCGAAGAGGGTCACGGTGGTGTGGATGCCTTGGGCCGCGAGGGAGCGGAGCAGGCCGTCGATCTGGTCCAGGTAGTCGCGGTGGTCTTCGAAAGTGAAGCTGCGGTATCCGCGCATGGCCGCGAAGTCCCCGGCGTCGGCCAGGAGGCCGACGGTTCCGGGGACTTCGCGGCGCAGGGTGCGGCGCCTGCCGGCGCGGGCGCTACGAGCGGTACGGGCGGGCCGTCCCGCGGTGGCACCGGTCCTGCTGTCGTTCGAGCGTGGCATGGGGTCCCCCTGAGTGGCGCGATCGCTTGCTCACTCAGAGTAATCAGAGCCACTGACAGTGACCTCCGGGCTCAGCGCCGGGTGCGGGCGAGCTCCTCGTAGAAGCGCAGGAGGTCCAGGTTGTCGACCGAGCCGGGATTGACGGCCTTGTCCATGGGGGCGCCCTGGAGGAGGCGCTTGACCGGGACCTCGATGCGCTTGCCGGTCAGGGTGTGCGGGACGCCCGGGACCTCGATGATCTCGTCCGGGACGTGGCGCGGGGAGAGCTCCTCGCGGATGGTCGCCTTGATCCGGGCGCGGAGGTCCTCGTCGAGGACCGCGCCGGGTACGAGGTGGACGAAGAGCGGCATCCAGTAGCCGCCGTTCGGCTCCTCCAGGCCGATGACCAGGGATTCCTTGATCTCCGGGAGCCGTTCCACGGCCTCGTAGATATCGGCCGAGCCCATCCGGACGCCCTGGCGGTTCAGGGTGGAGTCGGAGCGGCCGTGGATGACCACGGAGCCGTGGTCGGTGATCGTGATCCAGTCACCGTGGCGCCAGACGCCCGGGAACATCTCGAAGTAGCTGTCGCGGTAGCGGCTGCCGTCCGGGTCGTTCCAGAAGCGGATCGGCATCGACGGCATGGGGTTGGTGACCACGAGCTCGCCGACCTCGCCGATGACGGGCTTCCCCGAGGGGTCCCATGCCTGGAGGTCCGTGCCCAGGCAGGCGGCCTGGAGCTCGCCGATGTGGACCGGGAGGGTGGGTACGGCGCCGGCGAAGCAGCTGCAGACGTCGGTGCCGCCGCTGACGGAGGCGATCCAGAGGTCCTCGGCCACCTCGTCGTGCAGCCAGCGGAAGCCGTCGGGCGGCAGCGGGGAGCCGGTGGTCGCCACGCACTTGACCGAGGACAGGTCGAAGTCCCGGGACGGATGGACTTCGGCCTTCCGGCAGGCCATCACGTAGGCGGCGGAAGTCCCGTACAAAGTGGCCTTGGTCCGCTCCGCGATGCGCCATTGGGCACCGGTGTCGGGGAATCCCGGGCTGCCGTCGTAGAGCACGACGGTGGTCCCGGTGAGCAGGCCGGAGACGAGGAAGTTCCACATCATCCAGCCGGTGGAGGTGTACCAGAAGAACCGGTCCCCTGGGCCGAGGTCGCAGTGGAGGCCGATCTGCTTGAGGTGTTCCAGGAGGATGCCGCCCTGGGACTGGACGATCGCCTTGGGCAGGCCGGTGGTCCCGGAGGAGTAGAGGACCCAGAGCGGGTGGTCGAAGGGGACCGGCTCGAAGACGGGTTCGGCGGCGCCGGCCGTGAGGGCCGACCAGTCCAGGGCCCCGGCGGGGGCCGGCGTGCCCAGGAGCGGGATGTGGACCACGGCGCGCAGGGAGGGGAGCTCGGCGCGCAGCTCGGCGACGGTGTCGCGGCGGTCGTGCTCCTTGCCGCCGTAGCGGTAGCCGTCGACGGTGAAGAGGACGACCGGCTCGACCTGCTGGAAGCGGTCCAGGACGCTGCGGGCGCCGAAGTCGGGGGCGCAGGAGGTCCAGACTCCGCCGACCGCGGCGGTGGCGAGGAGCGCGGTGACGGCTTCGGGGATGTTGGGGAGGTAGCCGCTGACCCGGTCGCCTGGGCGTACGCCCAGGGCGCGCAGTTCGGCGGCGAGTGCGCCGACCTGGCGGCGGAGCTCGGCCCAGGTGACGGGGGTGGGATCGTGGGTCTCGTCCACGTACAGCAGGGCGGCCTCGTCGGCGCGCGCCGGGTCCTCGGCGGCGCGCAGGGCGTGCTCGGCGTAGTTGAGGGTGGCGCCGGGGAACCAGTGGGCGCCGGGCATGGACCGGTCGGCGAGGACGGACTGGTACGGGGTGGTGAAGCGGACGTCGAACCATTCGGCGACGGCCTGCCAGAAGGTGTCGAGCGCGTCGACGGACCAGCTGTGCAGGGCCGGGTAGCCGCCTTCGGCGGGGGCGCCGTGGTGTTCGGCGGCCCAGGCCTGGAAGGCGGTGATCCGTGCCGCGGCGATCCGGTCGGGGCCCGGGGACCAGAGGGGCTCGGAGGGGGTGGCTGCTGCGGTCATGCGTCGGCTCCCGGTCACGTCTGCGGCTCGCGCTTCGTGGGCGTGTCGTGTCGGCTGGTGTGTCGTGCGGTGCGGCTGTGGTGCGTCTTGTGGTGTTCGTACGGTGTCACCGCGCGCGGGGTGGGAGCGCGGAGGCACACAGGGACGATGCCATGTGATCGACATCCGCACCAGAGCCGTCATCGGTGGTCGGCAGTGATCCTTTTGAGAGTGAACGGCAGTTGAACGCAGCCATCTCGGGCAGGTGCCGGTGGCAGGGTGGGCGCCATGGACGGTCGTGAGCTGGTGCGTGCGGTGAAGGAGCTCGGCAGCGAGCGGGGGCGGCGCGCCTGGCGCTCGGCCTGGCGCAACCGGCGCGTGGACAGGGAGGGGCTCGCACCCCGGGGCGCGGAGCGGGCGCGGGTGCCGGGTCTGCTGACCGGTACGGAGCCCCGGCCGGGCGGGGGCGTGCTGCGGTTCACCCGTTCGGAGCTGCTGATACGGGTCACCGTGGGCGGGGCGGTGTTCTGGGGCTGGGACGGGGCCGCGCCCACCCCCTCGTACGCGGTGGTCGGCAGCGGACCGGAGGCCGATCCGCGCGCGGTGCTGGAACCGGACACCGAGGGCGGCTGGCGGGTGGTCTCCGAGCGGGTGACCGTCGCGGTGTCCCGGCACGGGGCGGTGGAGGTGCGCACCCCGGGCGGGACGGTGCTGCGCCGCGAGCTGCCGCCGCGCTGGTGGGAACCGGTGGAGGGCGGCGGCGGGCACGGGGCCCGGTGGCTGCTGCGCAGCGAGGTCCCGGCGGACGCGCGGGTGTTCGGCCTCGGCGGGCGGGCGACGGGGCCCCGGCTCGGGGACGGCTCCTACCGGCTGTGGAACACCGACCCGAAGCACGGTTTCGGTCTGACCGGGGATCCGCTGTACATCACGATGCCGGTGCAGCTGGTGGTGGCGGACGCCGGCACGCACCTGGTGTTCCACGACAACACCTGGGACGGGCGGGTGGTGTTGCGGGAGGGCGAGGAGGGGGCCGGATCAGGTGCGGACCGGCCGGGGAGCTGCGAGCTGCGCATGGAGGGCGGTCCGCTGCGCTGCTGGGTGCTGGTGGGCCCGCCCGCGCGGGTGCTGCAGGGCTGGTCGGGGCTGACGGGCGGCGCGGCCGTGCCGCCGGAGTGGGCGCTGGGGTACCAGCACGCGCGGTGGGGGTTCGGGGACGCGGCGCAGGTGCGCCGGATCGTGGCCGGGTACGCGGACCGGGGTCTGCCGCTCTCGGCCGTCCATCTGGACATCGACCACTACGACGGCCACCGGGTCTTCACCGTGGACCGCGAGCGGTTCCCCGATCTGCCGGGGCTGGCCGCCGAGTTGGCACAGGGCGGCGTACGCCTGGTCTCGATCGTCGACCCGGCGGTGAAGGCGGGCGACCCCGTGCACGCCTCGGGCCTGGAGGTCGGCGAGCACGGGGCCTTCGTACGGGACGCGGCGGGGCGGGAGGTCCGCGGCGAGGTGTGGCCGGGCGAGTGCGCGTACCCGGACTTCACCGATCCGGCCGCGCGGAAGTGGTGGGGCGGGCTCTACGGGGAGCGGCTCGCGCAGGGCTTCGCCGGGGTCTGGCACGACATGAACGAGCCGGTCTCCTTCGCCCCGTTCGGGGACCGGACGCTCCCCCTTTCGGCGCGGCACGTCCTGGACGGGGCGGGCGGGGACCACCGGGCCGCGCACAACGTGTACGCCCTGGGGATGGCGCGGGCCGGCTGGGAGGGGCTGGTGCGACTGCGCCCGGCCGAGCGGCCGTTCCTCTTCTCCAGGTCGGGGTGGGCGGGCATGCAGCGGTACGGGGGCACGTGGTCGGGGGACGTGGAGAGCAGCTGGGACGGGCTGCGGGCCTCGCTGGCGCTGGTCCTGGGGCTCGGACTGTGCGGGGTGCCGTACTCGGGCCCCGACGTCGGCGGCTTCTGGGGTTCTCCCTCACCGGAGTTGTACCTGCGGTGGCTGCAACTGGGGTCGTACCTGCCGCTGTTCCGGACGCACTCGGCGATCTTCGCGGGGCGGCGCGAGCCGTGGGAGTTCGGCGAGGGGACGACGGAGGCGGCCCGGGCCGTGCTGCTGGAACGGGAGCGGCTGCGCCCGTACTTCGTGACGCTGGCCCATCTGGCGCGGCGGACGGGAGCCCCGTACGTGCGGCCGCTGTGGTGGGGGACGCCGGAGGACCGGGCGCTGCGGGACTGCGAGGACGCGTTCCTGCTGGGCGACGCGCTGCTGGTGGCTCCGGTGCTGGAGTGCGGCTCGGACCGGCGGGCGGTGCGGTTGCCGCGCGGCCGCTGGTACGACACGGCGACGGGCGCGGCGCACGAGGGGCCGGGCCAGGTGCTGCTGGACGCCCCGGCGGACCGGATCCCGGTGCTGGCCCGGGCGGGCTCGCTGCTGCCGGTCGTCGCGGCCGACGGGTCGGTGGTCCTGGAGGCCTGGGCTCCGGCGCGGGGCCGTACGGGCGGCGGGCTGGTGGTCCGCGATCCGGGGCCGGGCTTCGAGCCGGGCGAGGTGGAGCGGTACACCGTGCGCTGGGCGGGGGACGCGGTGGTGGTGGAGGACGAGGCGGGCGCGCCGGTGGAGGGCGTGGTGGTGCGGGGGCTCTGACGGCGGACCGGATCCGCCGCGGGTGGCGCCGGGACGTAGGCGCTCCCGCGGCGGAACCGGGTCCTGCTAGCCGTCGATGCGGTGCGTGGTCCAGAACGAGGTCAGGTCCGTGGTCGTGGCGGCCTGGGCGGCCGCCTTGAACTCGGCCGTGGTCGAGACTCCGTACCAGTGCGAAGTGGCGTAGTCCTTCAGCAGCTTGGCCATGGCCGTGTCGCCGAGGACGCGCCGCAGGTCGTGCAGGGCGCACTTGCCGTAGCCGTAGACGACGGTGGAGTAGCGGGAGGAGTGGGCGTCCCAGTAGCCCATCGAGTTGGTGATCTTCTCGGCCGACGAGGCCCAGGAGACGCTGTTCCAGCAGCTCGCGCCGGTCTTGTTCTGCGCGAGGTCGGTGGCGTAGTCGGTGAACGACTCGTCCAGCCAGGGGCTGGTGTACTCGTCGTCGCCGACGATGCCGTACCACCACTGGTGGGCGATCTCGTGGGTGAGGGCCGTGGTGCTGACCAGGTCCAGGACGAACCCGGGGTACTCCATGCCGCCGAACCAGTAGTTGTTGTCGATGACCGCGTCCAGCTCGCCGTACGGGTAGGCCCCGAACCGGGCGGAGTGGGCATCCACCGCGGACTTCGCGGTGGTCAGCATCGACTGCGAGTCGGAGGCGCTGATGCCCGAGACGGAGTAGATGTTGACGGGGGTGCCGGAGGCCGAGGTGCCGGAGATCTTGCTGAACGGGCCGGCCGCCCAGGCGAAGTCACGGACCTTGGTGGCCGTGGCGGTGGTGACCGTGCGACCGCTGGTTCCCGGCGTGTCGACCGAGGCGCCCGTGGCCGGCACCAGCAGGGAGGTGGGGTGGTCCAGGGTCACGTTGAAGTCGGAGGCCAGCGAGTAGAACGACTCGCCGTTGTTCGTGTACGGGTCCAGGTGCCAGCCCGCTCCGTCCCGGACCGCGAGCACCGGCAGGGCGTTGCCGACCATGCTGAAGGCCCCGTCGTAGCCGAACCGGTCGGCGCCGCTGGGAACGGTGATCCCCAGGTCGAAGCCGATCGTGGCGCTCTGCCCCTGTGCCAGCGGCGTCGGCAGGGTGATCTGGAGGGCGGTGCAGCCGACGGACAGCGCGCCCGCGGTGCCGCCGGTGACGTTGGTGACCGTGATCGGCATGGCGGAGCAGGTGCCGTGGTAGTTGTCCCACAGCCTCAGGTACACCTCGCTGAGGGCGGTGGCCGAGGCGTTGGTGAAGCTCGCGCTCTCGTGGCCGGTCCAGCCGGTGCCGCTGGCGTTGCTGCTCAGGTTGACGGTGTAGGCGGGTGCGGCCGGGGTGCGGGTGCTGTCCGCGGGCGGGACGGTTCCGCCGGAGGTGTCGAGGGCGATGTCGTCGACGACGAAGCTGGTCTGGAGGCTGGAGTCCTCGGTGCCGGTGAAGGCGACGCTGACGGTCTGGCCCGCGAACGCGGAGACGTCGAAGGACTTCTGGGCGTAGCCGGTGTTCTTGTCGAGGTTCGAGTACGTCGCCAGCGTCGTGGTGCCGATCTTCGCCGTCAGCTTGTCGTACTTCGTGGACGTGGTGGTCTCGGCGGTGCCGATGTGGAGCCAGAACGTCAGGGTGGCGGTGCTGCAGCCGGAGGGGATCGTGACGCTCTGGGAGAGGGTGTCGGTGTGCGTGCTGCCGACTCCGTTGAGCCAGGCGAAGTAGGTGCCGCCGTGGGCACTCTGGCCGGCGCGGTTGGTGATCACGCTGGTCTGGGACTGGCTCCAGGGTGAAGTACCGCTTTCGAAACCGCCGTTGCCGACCACTTGGGTCGGTGTGCAGGCGGCGGGTGCGGCCGGGGCCGCTGCCGCCGAGGTGGCGGGGAGTGCGGCGGCGATCAGCGCGGCGATGGCGAAAGCGCTCGCGGCGAGGACCTTGTGGGGGGTCGATCTCACACGAAACTCCTTTGAGGCGGCCGGGATTGCGGCCTGCTCGGTGGCTGCCCGCCCGGCTTGGGTGCGCCGGAGGGCAGCCGCGGGGGTGACGGCTGCCGGAAGCCTGGCAGATTTGACCGGAGCATGCCATCAGAGTTCGGTAAAGGTGTTCCCCTCACCGCTCGGCGGACACCGAGGGCGCCGCTACCCGTGGCCCTGCTCCGCGTACCGGCCCGCGAACCAGTCCCCCGCCGCCCGCGTGTGCAGCGGGAACGCCAACGGCTCCGGGCCGCGCAGGACGTGCCAGCCCGTGGTCTCGTCCGTAGGGGCGGATGCGGGCAGGTCGGCGGCCGGGCGGGCGGGGAGGAGGCCGAAGAGGATCAGGTGGCCGGCCGGGGAGCTGTGGGCCGCGGCCAGGGTGACCTCCGAGGCCGGAACCTGGATGCCGGTCTCCTCGCGGAGTTCGCGGACGACCGACGTGCGCCAGTCCTCGCCGAAGTCCATGAACCCGCCGGGCAGGGCCACGCCGCCGAGGGCCGGTTCGATGGTGCGGGTGATGACCACCAGGCCGGTGCCGAGCTCGTCCTCGACGGGGAGGAGGGCCACCGCGACCGGGAGCGGGTTGCGGTAGGCGACGTCGCCGCACGAGGGGCACGTACGGGGCCACTCGGTCGAATCGAACAGCGCTCCACAGGTGGAGCAGTGCGAGTCCCTCAGATGCGCCGGCATGCGGCGATGGTAAGCCAAGGGACATGAGGACGGCTCTCGTTGTGGTCACTGCAGTTGTCGCGGTCGTTGCAGGAGGTACGGGAGGCCGCGGCTCCCCGCCACCGGCCCCCGGGTTCGCCGTGCTGGCGGAGGTCGATCCGACCATCGGCCAGGACATGCGGTACGCCACCGCGCGCAATTTCACCGGGGCCGTGGTCGACGGCTACGAGGAGCCCGTCTGCCTCCTCGCGCGGCCCGCCGCCCGGGCGCTCCGGCGGGCGCAGCGCGAGGTGCTGCGGCGCGGGTACTCCCTGCTGGTCTACGACTGCTACCGGCCGCAGCGGGCCGTGGACCGGTTCGTGCACTGGGCCGGGGACCCGGCGGACCAGGGCACGAAGGCGGAGTACTACCCCCGGGTGGACAAGGACCGGCTGATCCCGGAGGGGTACATCGCCGAGAAGTCGGGGCACAGCCGCGGGAGCACGGTGGACCTGACGCTGACCGGACCCAGCGGGGAGCCCGTGGACATGGGGACCCCCTTCGACCACTTCGATCCGCTCGCCCACACCGACAACCCGCTCGTCACCGGCCCGGCCCGCGAGAACCGCGATCTGCTCGGGCGCGCGCTCGCCGCCCAGGGGTTCGTGAACCTGCCCGAGGAGTGGTGGCACTTCACGTACAAGCCGGAGGTGTTCCCGGACACGTACTTCGACTTCCCCGTCTCTGTCGCCGCCGTCCACCCCTGAGTACGTTGCCAGGTATGACATTCAGTTCGTACGAGGAGTTCTGGCCCTACTACGTGGCCATGCACTCCCGCGCCGCCACCCGCTGGATCCACCTGACCGGCACCCTCACCGGACTCGCCGTCACCGCCTACGGACTGGCGCGCGGCCGCAGGCGCTACCTCGCCGCGCTCCCCCTCATCGGGTACGGGACGGCCTGGCCCGCGCACTTCCTCATCGAGGGGAACAACCCGGCCACCTTCGGGAATCCGGGCTGGTCGCTGCGCGGGGACGCGCAGATGATCCGGATGATGCTGGCCGGGCGGGACGCGGAGCTGGGCGAGATCGCACAGAAGTGGCTCGCCGAGAACCGGTGCCCCTAAGGGTGTTCCCGTGACAGACTCCTGACGGATCGTCAGATCATCAGGAGTCTGTTTCGGGAGGGGTCTTGGAACGCACACGCACACCCGTCGTCAGCGGGTGGTTCACCGGGGACGACGCGACGGGGGACGACGCGCCCGCCGGCGGCTTCCGGCTGCTCGGCACCCGGTGCTCCGCCTGCGCCGCCGTGTTCTTCCCGCGCGAGGACGCGTACTGCCGCAATCCGCACTGCCCCGGCGGTGGCGAGCTCGCCGAGACCGGGCTGTCCCCGCGCGGCCGGGTCTGGTCCTACACCGACGGCCGGTACCGGCCGCCCGCGCCGTACGTGTCCGACCCGGACGCGCCCTGGACCCCGTACACCCTGGTCGCCGTGGAGCTGGAGGCCGAGGGGATGGTCGTGCTCGGCCAGACGGTGCCCGGGGTGACGGTCGCCGATCTGGCGGTCGGCATGGAGGTCGAGGTGGTGGGCGGCGTGCTCAACGAGGACCCCGCCACCGCCACCACCTGGACCACCTGGCACTTCCGGCCCGTGGGGGTGACGGAATGAGCGCCTCCGCCGGCGATATCGCCGTCCTCGGGGCCGGTATGCACCCGTGGGGCAAGTGGGGGCGCAGCTTCGTCGAGTACGGGCGGGCCGCCGCCCGGACCGCGCTCGCCGACGCCGGGCTCCAGTGGACCGACGTCCAGTCCATCGTCGGGGCCGACACCGTACGGTCGGGCTACCCCGGCTACGTGGCCGGCGCCACCTTCGCCCAGGCGCTGGGCTGGCAGGGCGCCCGCGTGACCAGCGTGTACGCGGCCTGCGCGTCCGGGGCCCAGGCCATCGGGGCGGCCCGCGCGCAGATCCTGGCCGGGCTGGCCGACGTGGTGCTGGTGGTCGGGGCGGACGCCGCGCCCAAGGGGTTCTTCGCCCCGGCGGGCGGGGACCGGCCCGACGACCCGGACTGGCTGCGCTTCCGGGTCCTGGGGGCCACGAACCCCGCGTACTTCGCGCTGTACGCCCGCCGGCGCATGGCCCTCTACGGGGACACCGGGGAGGACTTCGCGCAGGTCAAGGTGAAGAACGCGGCGGCCGGGCTGCTCAACCCGAACGCCCGCTACCGCAAGGCCGTGACGGCCGAGGAAGTGGCCGCCTCGGCGATCGTCGCCGATCCGCTGCGGCTGCTCGACATCTGCGCCACCTCCGACGGGGGCGCGGCGCTCGTGCTCAGCAGCATGGACTTCGCCCGCTCGCGCGGGGTCCTGGACCCGGTGCGGATCCGGGCCGTGTCCACGGTCACGCCCACGTATCCCCGTACGGTCCTGGACCTGCCCGACATCGCCACCGACTCGGTGACCGCCGTGGAGCCCGCGGCGGGGTCGTTCAGGGCCTCGATCGCACGGGCCGCCTACGAGGAGGCGGGGCTCGGGCCCGACGACCTCTCGCTGGCCGAGGTGTACGACCTGTCCACCGCCCTGGAACTGGAGTGGTACGAGGACATCGGCCTGTGCGGACAGGGCGAGGGGGCCAAGCTCGTCCGGGAGGGAGCGACCGCGCTCGGCGGGCGGATTCCCGTCAACACCAGCGGCGGGCTGGCCTCGTTCGGAGAGGCGGTGCCGGCGCAGGCCATCGCCCAGGTGTGTGAGCTGACCTGGCAGCTGCGGGGTACGGCAGGGGACCGGCAGGTGCCTGGGGCGCGGGCCGGAATCACCGCGAACCAGGGGCTGTTCGGCCACGGATCCGCGGTGGTCGCGGTGCGCTGACCCTGGGCCGGCCCTTGCCCGACCCTCGCTGAACAGGAGCTGTTGTCCGCACGCTTGACGGCCCCTGACAGCGGGTTCACACTCGCTCCACAGTCCCGCTCCGCGACCGGGACCCCGGATCCCCCCATGAGAGCTGCGGCCCGTACCCCAGTCGGCGGGGGTACGGGCCGCCTCCATGTCGGGCCCCGGCGGTCAGGCCCCGGCCGTCAGGCTCTGCCGGCGGGCCCTGGCCAGGGTCATCGCGTGTTCCACGACCCCCACCAGGACGTCCTTCACGGACTCCCGGTCCCGGGCGTCGCACAGCAGGACCGGCACCTCCGGAGCGAGGTCGAGGGCCTCGCGCACGGACACCACCGGGTGGCGGTCGGCGCCGTCGAAGCAGTTCACCGCCACCACGAAGGGGATCCCGCGCCGTTCGAAGTAGTCAATGGCGGCGAAGCAGTCGGCGAGGCGCCGAGTGTCCGCGAGGACGACCGCACCGAGCGAACCCTGCGCCAGCTCGTCCCACAGGAACCAGAACCGGTCCTGTCCGGGCGTGCCGAACAGGTAGAGCACCAGGTCCTCGCGGAGCGTGATGCGCCCGAAGTCCATGGCCACGGTCGTGGTGTTCTTGCCCTCCACTCCCCCGGTGTCGTCGATGCCGCGGCCCGGTTCGGAGAGCCGTTCCTCCGTCCGCAGCGGCCTGATCTCACTCACCGCACTGACCAGGGTGGTCTTGCCCACCCCGAAACCGCCCGCGACCAGGATCTTCAGGGTCAGCGGTTCGACCGGCGTCACGGCATGCATGGCGCCGGTGCGGCTAGAGCGCCCGAAGGCCATCGATCACCTCACGCAGTATGGATTCGTCGGGAAGTTCGGCCGGGGGGACCGGCCTGGTCACGTGGACCAGTTCGTCGTCGACGAGATCGCCGATCAGGACGCGTACCACCCCGACCGCCAGGTCGAGTTCCGCCGCGAGTTCCGCGACGGACTGCGGGCGCTGCCGGCACAGCCCGAGGATGTGGGCGTGTTCCGGGGACAGCGTCGCGTCCCAGACCGGGTCGTCGGCCGCGGGCTCCGCGACCACGAGCGCGATCAGGTCGAGCCGGTGCTGGCCGGCGTGGCTGGTCCGGCCGCGGGTCATCGCGTACGGGCGCACGACGGGGCCCGCCTCGTCGTCGAACCACTGGTCGGTGGCCTGATCGGGCGCCTGGCGGGCCTGGTGGGCCCGGTCGGGCGCCTCGTCGAGGGCGGGGTCGGGGTCGGGGAGGCGGGTGGGGTGGTCCTGGCCTGAATCGCTCATGCCGTACGACTCACCCTCCGGCTGGCAGCCCGGTGCGCGGGGCGGTCGCCAGGTGGTCACCGACGCGCTTGACCATGAGGGTCATCTCGTACGCGACCTGCCCGACATCGGAGTCGGAGTCGGCGAGGACCGCCAGGCAGCTGCCGTCTCCGGCTGCCATGACGAACAGGAACGCCTCGTCCAGCTCGACCACGGTCTGGCGGACCTTGCCGGAGTCGAAGTGGCGGCCGACGCCCTTGGCCAGGCTGTGGAATCCGGAGGCCACGGCCGCCAGGTGCTCGCTGTCCTCGCGGGTGAGGTCCTTGGAGCTGCCGGTGGGCAGGCCGTCGCCGGAGAGGACCACCGCCTTGCGGATGCTGGCGACCTTGTCCACGAGCTCGTCGAGAAGCCAGTTGAGCGGGCCGGAGCCGCGGCCCCTGGTGTCGTTCCCGGACTGCGGTGCGGTCATCGACCGTCCCCTTCGTTCTCGTATCCGGGCCCGGTGGCGGCAGGTGTGCCGGCCTCGGTCCCGGACGGCTGCGGTGCTGGGTTCCGGACGTCCTGCCGGGCGTCGCGGCGTGCGTCCTGCTGCGAGTTCTGCTGTGCGTGCTGCTGAGCGTGCTGGTCGCGTCCCGCCGTCCAGCCGCGCTGGAGCGCGGACATGCGGCGGCGCACGTCCTCCGCGTCGCGGTCCTCCACCGTGTCGGCGGCGGCTTCGGCGGATGCCGGGGCCGGGGCGTTCTTGAGCTGGGGCGCGAGGCTGGCCTGCCGGATCCGGCGCGGCAGGGCCGTGCCCTGGGCCGTGCCGGGCTCGGCCCGGGCCGCTTCCGGAGCGCCCTGGGCCGGATCGGGGTCCGGGACGGCGGAGACCGGCCGGGGCACCCGGCGGCCGTGCTCGGCGACCAGGGTCGGCGTGGGGCGGCGGCGCGGGAGCGGTACGGCGCCCGTGGTGCGGGAGCCTTCGGCTCGGGCGGGGTCAGGGCGGGGGGACTCCAGGCGGACCGGGCCGGTGGGGGCCAGGGGCTCGCGGTCGGAACCGCGGTCGCGGTCCGGGGCGCCGTTGCCGCTCCGGTCGCGGAAGCCGTCGCGGTCGCCGATGCGTTCCCCGATGCGGTCGCCCTTCCAGGGGGTGCCGCGCTCGGCGTGCCGCTCCGCGTGCGGGCGGCCAGCCGGGCGCAGGCCGAGCAGGGCGCTGCGCGGGGTGCCGTTCGGCGGGGTCTCGTCGTCGAGGGTGGCCATGGCGGGCCGGCCCTTGGCTCCGGGGTTGTTGGTGACCCCGGAGACCCCGGAGATCCCGGTGAGGCCCGTGATGCCGCTGGAGGTCCCCTCCAGGGCCGTGACGGGGTCTTCCAGCCCCGGGATGCCGACCGGGGCCTCCAGTTCGACGGGGCCGCGCAGTTCGGCGCCGGCCGGGAGCCGGCGGTCGGCGGGCCCGCCCTCGACGGCGGCCGCCGCGGGACGCCTGGGGCCGCCCACGGCCTTGCCGCCGGCCAGGCGGATGCCGGTGCCGTCGGTCTCGGGAGCCTCCGTCAGCAGGGCCACCGGGAGGAAGACCACCGCGGTCGTGCCCCCGTAGGGGCTGGGCTGGAGGCCGATCTTGACGTCGTGGCGCTGCGCGAGGCGGCTGACCACGAACAGGCCGAGCCGGTCGGTGTCGGAGAGCTCGAACTCCGGGGTCTCGGCGAGGCGCAGGTTCGCGTCGAGCAGCGCCTCCGGGGTCATGCCGAGGCCGCGGTCGTGGATCTCCAGGGTGAAGCCGTTGGCCACGCGTTCGCCGAGGACCTGGACCGCGGTGTGGGGCGGGGAGAACACGGTGGCGTTCTCGAGGAGTTCGGCGACGAGGTGGGTGACGTCGGCGACGGCCGGGCCGGCGATGCCCAGGCGCGGCAGTCGCCGTACCTCGATGCGCTCGTAGTCCTCCACCTCGGCGACGGCGGCCCGTACGACGTCCATCAGCTGGATGGGCTTGCGCCACTGGCGGGAGGGGGCGGCGCCGGAGAGGATCACCAGGCCCTCGGCGTGGCGGCGCATGCGGGTGGTCATGTGGTCGAGGCGGAAGAGGTCGGCGAGTTCCTCGGTGTCCTCGGTGCGCCGCTCCATGGTGTCGAGCAGGGTGAGCTGGCGGTGCAGGAGCACCTGGTTGCGGCGGGCGAGGTTGACGAACACCTCGGAGACCCCGCGGCGCAGTTCCGCCTGCTTGACGGCGGCCTCGATGGCGGCACGCTGGAGGGTGTTGAGGGCCTGGCCGACCTGGCCCACCTCGTCCTTCTCGTACTCCAGGCGGGGCGCCTCGGTCTCGACGTCCACGTTCTCGCCGGCGGCGAGGCGGCGCATGACGCCGGGGAGGCGGACGCCGGAGACCTCGTGGGCCTCCTTGCGGAGCCGGGACAGGTCGCGGATCAGCTCGCGGCCGATGCGCACGGACAGGACGAGGGAGACGATGAGGGCGATGAAGCCGAGGATTCCGGCGACGGCGGCCTGGACCAGCACGTTCATGGCCACGGGCTCGACGCGCTTCTGGTAGCGGTCGCCGGCGGCGGTGCCCATGGTGGCGAGGTCGTCGAGGACCCTCTGCGCGCCCTTGTCCCATTGGGCGGCGTTGACGCCGCGGGGGTTGTTGTGGCCGGGGCCCGAGGCGATGAATCGTTCCTCTGCCTCGCGCAGGCCCCGGCTCTCCGGGTTGTTCCAGTACTGCTCGAACTGCTCCCGGTCGGCGGCCGGGAGGATCGCGAGGTTGAACTCGTAGAGCAGCTTGCGGTTGGCGACGAAGTCGGTGACGTGCCGGACGTCTTCCTGGCTGACGTTGCGGGAGGCCAGGGCCGAGGCGATGACGGCGTCCTCGCGCGAGAGCGTCTCGCGGGCGCGGGTGATGCCGACGAGGGCGCGGCCCTGCTTGTCCATCTCCACGTTCTCGAGCGCGTGGAGGTTCATGAGGAACTCGTAGCAGGGGTCGACGAGCCGGTTGTACAGCTCCAGCGCCTGGCTGGTGTCGAGGGAGCCGGCGTCCACGGATCCGCGCAGGGCGCCGATGCCGTGGAAGGCCTCCAGGATGGAGTTCAGGCGCTGGGCGGCGAGCGGGGTGAGCTCGTCGGCCACCTCGGGGTCGGCGGCGTCGGCGGCGATCTTCGCGACCATCTCGTCGGTGGCGCCGCGCCGCTTGGCGAGTTCGGCGGTCGCGGTGGAGGCGCGGGGGTCGCCGATGACCACGAGGGTCTGGCGGCGCTCCTTCTGGATGACGCGGACGACGTCCTCGACGGGGTAGCCGACCTTGTCGATGACGTAGGCCACGCCGAGGAGTTGGAAGGCCTCCTGACCCGTGATCACGGTGGCGAAGCCCCAGAGGGCGGTCAGGGAGACGAGCGGCACAAGGAGCAACGCCACGATCTTCCGGCGGATGGACTTCCCGCGAAAGCGCATGGCCTCCCCAGCCTCCCCCAGCTCAACCCCGTTACCGGGGGTTGGTGTTCCGTCATTTAAACGGCGTGAGCCTACTACTGCCACAGGGCACCCTCGAAGGCCTGTCCGGACGTTTTCGGCCGAGGCACCGGGTGAAGATCACGAGTTGTCCGATAGTTCCGGTCGGGAGCGGCCCGATATGTGGCAGATGACACTTGGTGCGGCGTCAGTTCCCGTACCGGAATGGATGGCTGGAATTATTCGTTCCGCGATGATGCGGCGCGTTCCGAAGGTCCGCGAAGCGGGAATCTCTCGAGGACGCCGTACGTCTAGCTGTTCGGGGCGGGCATGAGCGGCCGCGTGGAGGGGAGGGAGCGGGGCATGGCGAAGAAGTACGAGGACGGCGACGCGGGATCCGGGGCGTCGGCCGGGCGGGCCCTGTGGGTGGACCAGGCGGCGGGGCACCGCCGCATGCCGGACCCGGTGCGGGACTCCGCCGTGCGCGCGGTGCTGATCGTGGCCGTGACGCTGACGGACGCGACGATCGCCTTCTTCCTGGCGGTCACCGGCTCCTGGCTGGCCTTCCCGCTGTCGCTCTGCGCGATAGCCGGGACCGTCGTGGCCACCTGGGGCGTGCTGGACGTGCTGATCACCCGGCAGATGTGGAACCAGCGGTACGGGGTCTTCTCCGAGCCCAGCAGCACCGCGCGGGGTCGTCGGCGCGAGCGGCGCCGGGCCCGCCGCGAGGTCCGGTCGCAGCCGGCGGGGGCCGGGCCCCGGCAGGCTGCTCCCGGTGAGCGAATACGGGGGCGCGGCGACGCGACCGGCATCTGGCCGCCGCCCTCGGGCACCGGGCGGGGCTGACGGGGCTGGCCGGCCTCAGCCGCCGACCGGGCCGGGGACCGGGCTCGGGCTCGGGCTCGGGGTGGTCGAACGGCGGAACATGCGGGTCGCCGTGATCTCGCCGTGGATCGTCTCCTCGTCGGGGGACTGCTGGGGCAGCCCCGGGCGCAGGTGTTCCTCGACGCTGATGTACTTCAGCCCTGCCCGCAGGTCGGCGTCGTTGCGCAGCCGGATGACCAGCGGGAACTCGGCGAGGGCCGTGGTGTCGAACAGGCCCGTCGTGTACAGCAGCTGGACCCCGAGCGCGTCGGAGACGGCCCGCTGGAGCTCCAGCAGGTACGTGGCGTTCGCGCGCCCGATCGGGTTGTCGAGGAACAGCGTGCCCGCGTGCCGGTGCTTGTCCCGGCCCCGGTCGTTGCTGCGCAGCGCGGCCATCGTGCAGTAGAGCGCGATCGCGGCGGTGAGCAGCTGGCCTCCGGAGAACACGTCGCCCATCTGGCCGACGGGGACCCGCTCGGCGCGCAGGACCGCGTCCGGCTTGAGGATCTCCACCGAGATGCCCTTGGGCTCCAGGGCCGCCTGGACCCCGTGCAGCAGCAGCGACATGCCGTCGCGGCGGCCTTCGCCGAAGGAGGCGGTGCTGTTCTTCTTCACGGCCGCGCTGGTGGCCTCGTCGATGACCTCGCCGAGCCGCTCGGTGAGGGTGGCCTGGTCGGGCTCCTCGAAGCGGATGCGCACGAACTCCTGGCCCGACCACTCCCCCAGGCCCTCGGGGAGCTGGGAGAGCCGCTGGGCGGAGCGCAGGGTAGCCAGGGCGGACTCCACCAGTCCGCGCAGCCGGTCCACGATGCTGTCGCGGTTGCGCTCCAGCTGCGCCAGTTCGTCGGTGAGGACGCGCAGCCGGGGGGCGAAGGCGACGGCCCAGGCCGCCGCGTGCTCGGGCAGGGCGGAGGCGGGCAGTTCGCGGATCTGCTGGCGCGCGGGGGTGCGTACCTGCTCGTAGCGGTTGGCGTTGGCGTGGCGGACCAGGAGGTCGCTCGCCTCGCGGACGGCGGCCTCGGCGGCCGACAGGTCGGCGGCGCAGCCCCGTAGCGAGCGGCGGGCCTCCGTGGCCGACTGGCGGGCCTCCTCCAGGGTTCCGGGGTGGGACACCGGCTCCTGCTCGTCCTCCTGGTGGGCGTGGTCCCGCAGCAGGTCCCGGAGCATGGCGGCGGTCTCGTCGAAGCCGCCCGCGCCGTCCTCGGCCGTGCGGTGGGCGCGCAGCAGGTCGGCGTGGGCCGCCCGCGCGGAGTCCAGGGCGGAGCTGTGGGCGCCGAGTTGGGCGGTGGAGGTGCGCAGCAGCGCCTGGGCCTGCTCGACGTCGTCGGGGACGAGCTCCTCGGGCAGTTCGGTGTGCGCCCCGCCCTCGGCGGGGGCGTGCCGTTCGGCTTCGCCGCGCAGTCGGCCGAGGTGCTCGCTCGCGGTGGACGCGCGGGTTTCCAGCATCTGTACGAGGGCCTCGGCGCGGGCGGCGGCGGCCTGCCGGGAGGGTCCGTCGGCGCCGTCGGTGCCTTCCAGGAGCTGGGCGGCGCGGGTGCGGACCTTGTTGGTGAGGCGGTCGAGCTCGGCGAGGGCGGCGCTCTCGTCGCTCTCGGCGCGGGCCTGTTCGGCGCGCAGGTCGGCGCCGACGCCGACCTTCTCGTAGAGCCGGGAGGCGGCGCGGTAGGCCTCGCGGAGGTCGGGGAGCGGGGCCTTGGCCGTGCCGTCGTCGGCGGGCAGCGGGTCCGGTGCGCCCGCGACCTCGGCGCGTTCGCCGCGCAGGGCGCGGGCGGTGCGGCGGGCGTCGTCGGCGGCGCGCTGGGCGGCGCGGCGGTCCTCGTCGGCGGCGCGGGCCCGGTCGAGGAAGACCTCGGCGCGGGCCTCGGACTCGGCGGTGTCCTCGGCGAGTTCGCGCAGCCTGCTCTGCCAGCCGGCGCGCTCGCGCAGCCGGTAGGCGAGTCCGGCGAGGGCGTCCGCGACGCGGCGGGCGCGCTGGGCGGTGTCCTGGCGCTCGTCGCGGATGCGGACGGCGTCGGCGGAGACCTCGTCCGCCTCGGCGCGGACGGTACGGGCCTGCGCGAGCTCGGCCTCGGCCTCCTCGGCGAAGGAGCGGGCGGCGGCGGCCTGTTCCGCGAGCTCGGCGAGCCGGCCGGGCGGGCAGCCGGTGCGCCAGGAGCGCAGCCGGGCGGCGAGTTCGCGGTCGCCGGAGAGGCGGGCGGCCAGTTCCCGGATCTCCGTGTCGCGGGCGGTGGCGCGGGTGCGCAGCGCCTGGCGCTCCTCGTCGGCGGCCTGTTCGTCGTGCATCGCCGGGTTCGGCGGGACGATGAAGATGCCCCCGACGCCGGTGTCGGCGTCTGCGTCCGTCGGAGGCACGGGGGCCAGCAGCGCGGCGGCGGTGCCGACGGCGACGGTGGAGCGGGGCAGCAGGGCCGCGCCGGAGAGGACCTCGCGGGCGCGGGCGTGGGTGTCGGGGTCGGTGATGACGACGCCGTCGACGAGTTCGGGACGGGCGGCGAGGACGGCGGCGTGGGCCGCGGGGTCCACGGACTGTGCGAGGTAGCGCCAGCCCGGGAGGGCCGGGATGCCGTGTTCGCCGAGGTACTCGACGGTGGCCAGGACGTCGGGGCCGGGCGGCAGCAGGCCGCCGTCGCCGAGGGCTCCGAGGATCCGGGAGTCGTCGGCGGCGGCGGTGCGCAGCTCGAAGAGCTGGCGTTCGGCCGAGCCGACGGTGTCGGCCAGCATCCGGGCGAGTTCGTCGGAGCCCCGGTCGAGGTCGGCGACGGTGAGCCCGCCGGGGGCTCCGGCGGAGGGGGCGGGGGCCGGTGCACGAAGGCCCGTACCCGCGTCGGCTCCGGGGACCGGGGCGTCGGATGCGTCGGTGGGCTCGGGGGCGGAAGGCAGGCCGAGCAGGGCGGCCAGGCGGGGCGATGCCGCCAGGGAGGCGGCGGCGCGTTCCTCGGCTTCGTGGGCGGCCTCGGCCGCGTCGGCGGCGTCCGCCGCGCGGGCGGCGGTGAGTTCGGCGCGGGATTCCGCCCCGGTGGCCTCGCGGGCGGCTTCGGAGGCGCTGCGGGCGGCCTCGCGGGACTCCTCCCAGGCGGCCACGGCCGTCTTCTCGGCGTCGGCGGCGGCCAGCGCGGCGCGCGCCGGGTCGGCGTCGGGGGCGGAGTCGTCGAGCCAGCCGGCCCGGACGGCCTCGTCGGTCTCCTGCTGGACCTCGGCGAGGCGGGCGCGCAGGTGCTCGGCTTCGCTGCGAGTGCGCTGGGCGGCCGTGGCGGCGGCGGTGGCGTCGCGGTGGGCGGCCTCGCCGGTGGCCTGGAGGACGGCGGAGCGCTCCTCCTCCTCGTTGGCGGCCCGTTCGCCCTGCTCCGCGGCGGTGTGCAGGGCCCGTACGAGCTCTCCCGCGGCGGTGGCGCGGGCGGCCAGGGCCGGGGCGGCGTCCCGCTCGGCCTCCAGGATCGCGGCGGCGACCCGGGCGGAGCCGTCGGCGGCGGCGCGGTGGCGCAGGACGATCTCGGCGGCCTGCCAGGCGGAGTGCAGGGTGCGGGCTTCGAGGAGCTCGCGGCGTTGCGCGGCGGCGGCCTTGTCCGCGACGGTCAGGGCCAGCGAGGCGTGCCGGTAGGCGAGTTCGGCGGAGACCGCGGCGCTGCGGGAGCGGGCGGACTCGGCGGCGGTGACCTCGTGGGCGGCGCCGGTGACCCGCTGCGCGAGGTCGGCGGCGAGGCCGCGTTCCCCGGTCGCGCGGGCGGACAGCCGCCGGGCGAGGGAGCGGGTGCGGCGTTCGGCGCCCGCGTGGACGTCGCGCAGCCGGGTGCGGGTCTCGGCGGCCTCGACGATCCGGGTGAGGAGGTCCACGGAGCCCGCGGTGAACTCCCGTTCGGCCATCAGCTCGGCGCGGCGGCCGAGCTTGTTGCCGAAGCCGTGGACGAGGTCGGCGAGGCCGTCGGTGTCCCGGGTGTCGGTGACGGCGCGCAGCAGGAGGTCGGTGAAGTCGGAGTCCTTCTTCACCGCGAAGAGGCCGGCGGCCTCGCCCTCGTCGGCGTTCATCTCGCGCTGGTAGCGGAAGAGTTCGGGGTCGAGGCCGACCTCGGTGAGGTGTTCGTTCCAGCGGTCGTGGATCTCCTCGAAGTACACCTCGAGGTGCGGGTAGGCCTTGCCGGCTTCGGTGAGGGCGTCGCGGAAGCCCTTCATGGTGCGGCGCCGCCCGCGGGCGCCGGAGACGCCTTCGACGGGCGGGCGCACCGAAGTGGCCTCGGCCACCGGGAGGTTGTCCAGGCTGAGCCCGGGACCGGGGCGGAAGGAGTACCAGGCCTCGGCGAACTTGCGCGGGTCGTTGGAGACCTGGCGTCCGCGCCATTCGCTGACCTTGCCGACGACCACGCATTCGCCGGTCTGGGTGTGCTGCCACTCCAGCGCCACGTGGCCGCAGTCGTCGGCGAGCAGGAACTTGCGCAGCACGCCGGAGCTGGCGCCGCCGAGGGTGTTGCGGTGGCCGGGCAGCATCACCGAGAAGATCAGCTTGAGCAGGACGGACTTGCCGCCGCCGTTCTCCAGGAACAGCACGCCGGCGGGTGCGGGGCGGCGCGGCGGTCCGGTGGGCTCGTCCTCGAAGAACTCCGCCTGCGCGGGCGCCGGGTGGGGCACCGGCTCGCCGACTCCGCGCAGGTCGAGCACGGTGTCGGCGTAGCGCGCGCCCGCGGGCCCGATGGAGTAGAGGCGGATCCGGGACAGCTCGTACATGGCGGCGGGTTCTCGCGGTCTCTCGTGGTTCGTACGGGGATCAGTGACTCGGCGGGTCGACGGGCGGCGGCTCCGCGGCGGGGAGTCCGGCAGCCCGGCGGCTCAGGCGTGGAAGGGCAGCCCGGCGTCGGCGGCGAGCTCCAGGTCGTCGCCCTCGGGCGGCGGCAGCAGACTGGCACTGCCGTCGCTGACGGGGACCACTCCCAGCTCCAGCAGCTCGGCCATGGCCGCACTGCCCGCCATGTCGCGGACCTGGAGCTGGTAGCGGGGGGTGGTGCGGTAGGTGCCTCCGGAGTCGTCGCCGGTGCGCTGGAGGAAGCCGGAGTCGGTGAGGAAGGCGGCGGCCTTGCCGACGATGCCGGTGGTGGAACCGGCCAGGCGGCGCGCGTCCTTGGTGGCTCCGGTCGCGCTGCGGCGGGCGTAGACCCGCCAGGCGGCCTCCAGGCCGGGGGCGTCGGAGGCCGGGTCGGTGTTCTCGCCGAGCTCCTCGGCGCGCTCCTCCAGCCGGCGGCAGGTCTGCCGGACGAAGGCGTCGACCCCGTTGACGGTGATCCGGCCGATGTAGCCGTCGTCGGCGAGGTCCTCGGGGCGGGGGAAGGCGAGGGCGGCGACGGCGAGGTGGGCGAGGCCGTGCAGGAAGCGGTCCGCGGAGTCGGCGGTGGCGCGGCGGGCGTAGTCGCCCATGCGGACGGCGAAGACGGAGTCCTCGCCGGCGGCGACGGCCATCCCGGCGCGCGGGGACACCTCCAGGACGACGAGTCCGAGGCCGGTGGCGACGGCATCGGCGAGCCGGCCGAAGGCGGGGTCCTCGCGGTAGCGGCGCAGCAGCTCCGCGTACTCGGCGTCACGGGCGGGCAGCAGCTTGGGCTGGAGCCCGAAGGCGACCAGCCGCGCGGCGTCGGCGGCGTCGGCCGGGGTCACGGGGGCGACCCCGGGTCCCGGGGTCGGAGCCGGTCCCTGGGTCGGAGCCGGTCCCTGGGGCAGGGCCTGAACCGGGGCGGGTCCCTGGGGCGGAGCCGGGAGGGTGGCCGATGCCGGGGCCCACGCCGGAGCCGACGCCTCGTCGGCGTCGGGCGCGCTCCACGCGGGGTGCTGCTCGGCGTGGTGGTCGCTCACGGGTACGTCTCCTCGGCGGTGCGGGTGGTGGTGTGCGGTGCGGTGGCTCCGGCGGCGGGTGGGGCATCTCCCCCACCCCGCCCCTTCCCGAAAGCAGGGGCAAACCCCCACACCCCCGGTCGGAGCCGCCGGGCCGGGGCCTGCGCCCCGGTGCCGGGCACGGCCGTGTACGCGGGCGCCGCGACGGGAGCGTCGGCCGACGCGTACGGCGCCGTGGGCCGGACGGGGCGGTCCCCCGGGCGGGAAACCGCCCCGGGGCCGGAGCGCCCGGCGTCGCAGGCGGCGGCCGGGCAGCGCGGAGCGGCCGAGGCGGCGGCCCCGGGCCCGGAGGCGCGGGTCATCGAGGCGGCGGCCCCGGGCCCGGAGGCGCGGGTCATCGAGGCGGCGGCCCCGGGCCCGGAGGGGCGGGTCATCGAGGCGGCGGCCGGGGGGCGCGGGGCGGTGGCTGCGGGGTCCGTCCCGCGACCCGGCCGGGGCATGGGCACGGGTGGGGTCATGCCGCCTCCGTGCGGTCTGCCGTCATGGCGGCCGCGTCGAGGAGGGCGGTGCCGACGATGAGGTCGGCGCCGCCGAATTCGGGGTCTTCCAGGGCGGTGCCGTCGTCTACCGCGAAGAGGAGCCGCTCCTCGCCCTGGCGGTACGCGGTGCCCACCGCCGGGCTGGCCGCGTGGACGGCCAGGAGGGCGACCAGGTAGGGCAGGTCCGGGTCGGAGCGGCGGGCCTCGGCGAGCAGGCCCGAGAGGCGGCGCGGGGCGTCGTGCGGGAGTTCCAGGAGCTCCATCGCGGCGGCGAGCTGCTCCTCGCTGAACCGGCTGTCGTCGGGGGTCGCGATCAGGTCCGGCTCCGGCATTTCCAGACCCAGGTGCTCCCGCTCCACCGGCGGGGTCAGGAGGATCTCCACCAGGTCGGCGACCCGGACCGAGACGGGGGTGCGCAGGCCGGCTCCCGCCGCGAAGAAGGCGTCGGTGACCCGGGAGGCCTGGGAGAGCGGCAGCGGCAGCAGGGGGGCCACGAGCTGCCCGTACAGGTCGATTCCGGAACGCGGAGCGGGGGCCGCGAAGGCCTGGCGGTCCTGTTCGGCGCGGAAGAGCGGGCCGGCGTCGAGCAGCCGGGACTGCAGCTGCGTGTGGCGGCGGATGCAGTCCTTGACGATGTCGACCAGTTCCGCCGCGCGGCGCTTGTTCTCCGGCTCTTCGGCCTCGTCGCGCGCCTTGCGGATGTTGGTGAGGATCGCGTTCTCGTGGCGGTAGCGGTCGGCGACGTGGTCGAGGGCCTCGGCGATCATGTCGGGGACGGTCACCAGCCAGTCCACGGCCCGCACGTTGCGCCGGGTCGCGTCGAGCGTGCGGCGCAGGGTTTCGGCGTACTGGACGGTCCGGTAGCGGGCCTGTTCGGCGGCGAGCTGGGCGTCGGCGAGCCGGCCCCGGCTGATGAGGACCTCCAGTTTGACCTCGGCGGCGATCTGCGCGCTGGTGACATCCGTGTCGAGGGCGCCGACCAGGACGTTGACGGCTTCGTCGGTGGTCCGCAGGTACACCGCGCCGCCGTAGCCGGGGACTTCCTCGATCAGCTTGAAGTCGTAGTCGCGGCGGACGTACACCCCGTCCGGCCCGAAGGTGCCGTAGATCGCGCGGAAGCCGCGGTCGACGCTGCCGACGTTGATCAGGTTCTCCAGCACCCAGCGGGCCACCCGCTCGTGCTCGGCCGCCGGGCGGCCCGGAGCCTGGGCGGCGATGCGCGGGAGCAACCGGGCCACTATCTGGTCGTGGTCGGCTCCGGTGTCGAAGTCCATGTTGAGGGTGACCAGGTCGATCGCGGCGAGCGCGACCTCCGCCATCGCGTAGCCGCCGTACTCGCCGGCCAGATTGGCCTTGCGGACGTCGAGGTCGTGCAGCGGGGCGGTGCAGGCGAGCGCGCGCAGCCGCCGGGCCAGGCCCTCGTCGGCGGCCGGGCCGGGCGCCGGGGACGGCAGGGTCTTCGCCGGGGCAGGGAAAGTCACGGACAAAGACTAGGCGCTGACAGTGACAACATCCCAAACGGGATGGTTCGGCATCTTCGTCCCCGACGGAACCCGGGACACGTGAACACGGACCGCGCGCTGTTCTACCCTCACCGCATGGCTTCCATGATCACACCGGATCCGTCCGGCCCCGCCCCCGTGATCGACCTCAACGCCGATCTCGGCGAGGGCTTCGGCCGCTGGACGCTGACCGACGACGAGGCCCTGCTGTCGGTCGTCACCAGTGCCAACGTCGCCTGCGGGTTCCATGCGGGCGACCCGTCCATCATGCGCCGCGTCTGCGAACTGGCGGCCGCCCGCCGGGTACGGATCGGCGCGCAGGTCTCGTACCGCGACCTGGCGGGCTTCGGGCGCCGCTCCATGGACGTGCCGGCCGGTGAGCTGGCCGACGAGGTGGCGTACCAGATCGGGGCGCTGGAGGTGTTCGCGAAGGCGGCCGGCTCCACGGTGTCGTACGTGAAACCGCACGGCGCGCTCTACAACCGGACCGTCCACGACGCCGATCAGGCCGCCGCCGTCGTCTCGGGCGTGCTGCTGGCGGCCGGGCGCGCGGGGCTGCCGGTGCTGGGGCTGCCCGGCTCGCTGCTGCTGGCCGCCGCCGAACGGGCCGGACTGACCGCCGTCCCGGAGGCCTTCGCCGACCGCGCCTACACCCCGGCGGGCACCCTCGTACCACGCGGTGAGCCGGGAGCCGTGGTGCACGACCCGGACGCGGTGGTCGCCCGTGCGGTCGCGATGGCCGCCGAGGGCTCGGTGGTGGCCGCCGGCGGATCCCGCATCCCGGTGGCCGCCCGCTCGCTCTGCCTGCACGGGGACACCCCCGGGGCGGCGGACCTGGCCCTGCGCGTCCGGGCGGCGCTCGGCGCGGCCGGGGTCCGGGTGGAGGCCTTCGCGTGACCGGTGCGGTGAGGGCCCTGCCCGTGGGCGCCGAGGCCCTGCTCCTGGAGGTGGACTCCGCGGAGGAGGTGGCCGCGCTCCACGCGGAACTGCTGCGCCGCCGGGACGCGGGCGAACTCGGCGGGCCGGGCGGCGTACGGGACATCGTGCCCGCGGCCCGGACCGTCCTGCTCGACGGGGTGCGCGAGCCGCGCGCCCTGGCCGCCCGCATCGGCCGCTGGGTGATCCCGCCGCTCGCACCGGCCGACGGCCCCCTGGTCACGGTCCGGGTGCGCTACGACGGGCCCGACCTGAAGGAGGTGGCCGCCCTGTGGGGGGTCGCCCCCGAGGAGGTCCCCGGCATCGTCGGTTCCGTCTCCTTCCGCGTCGCCTTCTGCGGCTTCGCCCCCGGCTTCGGCTACCTCACCGGCCTCCCGGCCCGGTTGCGGCTGCCCCGCCGCGCGACGCCCCGTACGGCCGTACCGGCGGGCTCGCTGGCGCTGGCGGGCGAGTACGCGGGGGTCTATCCCCGCTCCTCCCCCGGCGGCTGGCAGCTGATCGGCTCCACCGACGCGGTGCTGTGGGATCCGGCGCGGGAACCGGCCGCCCTCCTCGCACCGGGAGTACGGGTCCGGTTCGCGGAGGTGGCGGCATGAGGGCCTTCGAAGTGCTGCGGCCGGGCGCGCTGACGACCGTCCAGGACGGGGGCCGCCCCGGCTACGCGCACCTGGGCGTGCCCCGCTCGGGCGCCCTCGACTCGGCGGCCCACACCCTGGCCAACCGCCTCCTGGGCAACCCGCCGCGGGCCGCCGTGCTGGAGACGACCCTCGACGGCGTGGGCCTGCGGGCCCTGGCCGGCCCCCTGCTCGTCGCCGTGACCGGCGCCCCCTGTGCGGTACGGGTCTGCGGGCGGGCCGCACCCTGGGGAGCCCCGGTCCTGCTGCGCGCCGGGGCGGAGCTTTCCGTGGGCCGGGCGGAGTCGGGGGTGCGCAGCTACGTCGCGGTGCGGGGAGGGTTCGCCGTGGACCCGGTCCTGGGCAGTCGCTCGACGGACCTGCTGTCGGGCCTGGGCCCCCCGGTCCTGGCGGCGGGAGCCCTGCTGCCGGTGGGCCCGCCCGGCCCGGATCCGGTGGCCGGGGTGGACGCCCTCGCCGTCCCGGGCCCGCCCCAGGAGCTCGTCCTCCCGCTGCGCCTGGGCCCGAGGGCCGACTGGTTCGACGCCCGTTCGCTGACGGACGGCCTGCTGCGCGCCCCGTACCGCGTCTCCCCGGCTTCGAACCGCATCGGCCTGCGCACGGAGGCGGGGCCGCCGCTGCTCCGCGCCCGGTCCGGGGAACTCCCGAGCGAGGGCATGGTCCTGGGCGCGGTCCAGGTCCCCCCGGACGGCTACCCGGTGGTCTTCCTGGCCGACCATCCGGTGACGGGCGGCTACCCGGTCGTGGGCGTGGTCCCCCCGGGCCGCGCCCTGGATGCGGCGGCGCAGGCCGGGCCGGGACTGGCCGTGCGCTTCGTGCGGTCGTAGGAGGCGTTCGCAGGAGGCGTTTGCAGGAGGCGTTCGCAGGACTACGAGAGGACCCGCCCGAGCCAGCGGAGGCGGGCCTCGCGGGCGTCCCGGCTGAGGGCTGCGTCCGGCGCGAGGGTGTCGAACCCGTGGAAGGCCCCGGGCCACACGTGCAGTTCGGCTTGGCCTCCGGCCTGCCAGATCGCGTTGGCGTAGGCCACGTCCTCGTCCCTGAACGTCTCCGCCGACCCGACCTCGATGTACGCCGGTGGCAGCCCGGACAGGTCCGTGGCGCGGGCGGGGGCCGCGTACGGCGGCAGGTCCTCGGCGCCGTACCGGTCGCCCAGGGCCGCCCGCCAGGCGGTGGCGTTGGAGGTCCGGTCCCAGGTGTCGACTCCGGCCATCTGGCGGCTGGAGAAGGTGTGGTCGCGGTCGTCGAGCATGGGGCACAGGAGCAGCTGTCCGATGGGTGCGGGGCCGCCGCGGTCGCGAGTGAGCAGCGCGAGCGCCGCCGCGAGTCCGCCGCCGGCGCTCTTGCCCCCGACGAGGATCCGGTCCGCGTCCACACCGAGGCGGTCCGCGTGCCCGGCCGTCCACACGAGCCCGGCGTAGCAGTCCTCCAGCGGTCCCGGGTACTGGGTCCGCGGCGCCAGCCGGTATTCGACGGAGACGACGGCCAGCCCCAGCGGCAGGGCCCAGTCCCGGAGCAGCCGCGGGAGCACGGACCACGCGTTTCCCATGATCATTCCGCCGCCGTGCATGTAGTAGAGCACCGGCAGCGGCCCGGAGGCCGCGGCGGGCCGTGCGTGCACGAGGGTGACGTCCGGTCCGCCCGGCGGTCCCGGTGCCCGCAGCTCGGCCACTTCGAAGCGGCCGCCGTCGGCGAGTTCGCGGACGGTGGGCCGTGCCCGGGTCGCGGCGTCCCGCTCCTGGCGGGCCGCGAGGTTCCCGGGGGTGAACGGCTCGCGCACCGCGTCCCCCGACGCGGCGAGGGCCTCGCCCAGTTCGCGGTCGAAGGGCGGTGCGGTCACGACGTGCGGGGGCGGAGCAGGCTCAGGACGACGAGGTGGTGGAAGGGCTCGATGGCGCGGAAGTAGAGGCGCCCGGCGGTCCGTTCGAACCGGACCACCGTCGTGCAGACGCCCTCCGACCCCGACCCGTCGGCCTTGGGCCGCACGGCGAAGGAGGCCCGGAAGGCGAGGTGCTTGTCGTCGTCCCCGCACAGGACCTCGTCCTGCGTGACCGACAGGACGCGGAAGGGCCCGCGTTTGACGCCCGGTTCGATCCGGGTCTCGGCCGGTTTCGCCCGCTCCTGCACCTGGAGGCCGAACGGAGCGACCAGCCTGTCGCGCAGGGCCAGGAGCCGGCCCACCCAGGCGGGACTTCCGGTGGAGACGAGGCGGACGAAGTCCTCCGCGCTCGTTCCGGGCGCCACGTCCACCGCCACCGCGTCCACGTGGTCGTAGGTTCCGAGGCTCGCGACCGCGGCCCCCACCACCGGCGCAACCCGCCGGCGAACTGTTCCGCCCATCACGCAACCCCCTTTGGCCGTCGGCCCATTACCTCATACGAGGCTCTGGGCCCTCCAGGCCCCCCCCGGGCCCTGGAGAGTCGACCGCACCGCCGACTACACCGCCGACTCCGGCGCGATCCGGTTGCGCACCGCCGACTGGACGTCCTCTTCCTCGGCCGGGTCCGTGGCCAGTCGCCGCAGCCTGGGCGCGACGCGGGCGTCGGCCGTCTCGGCGTGGCGTGCGGCCACCTCGCGGGTGGTCTCCTCGCAGTCCCAGAGGCATTCCACCGCGAAGCCCGCTCCGAAGGCCGGGTCCGTGGCCGCCAGGGCCCGGGCGGCCCGGCCCCTGAGGTGCGACGAGGCCGTCTCCCGGTAGATGTGGCGCAGCACCGGGGCCGAGCAGGCGATCGCGAGCCGGCCGGCTCCGTCGACCAGGGCGAACAGGCGGACCGAGTCGGGGCCGGAGCCCCGCACCGTGGAGCGCAGTGCTCCGAGCACCGGGCCGGCGTCCTCGGCTCCGCCGCGGGCGGCCAGGAGGGCCGCAGCGGCCCCTCCGAGGGCGTCGGGGCGGTGGGCCCAGCGCCGGGCCCGTTCGAGGGCGGCGGGGCCGCACATGCGCTCGTAGGCGGCCACGGCGGGCTCGTCCCCGGCGGCTTCGATGAGGTCCAGTACGGCCGGGTTCTCCGGCTCGGCGAGGACCAGGTGGTGCAGCGCGGTGGCGCGGGCGGCCTCGCCGTTGGCGCCGGCGGCGGCCGCAAGGATCGCGGAGCGGTCCTCGGGGGTGGCCACGGCGGCGAGGCAGCGGGCGGCGGGGACGTGCAGCGGGGTGCCCCGGCGCAGGCCGTCGGCGGCCCAGTCGAAGACGGCTTGGACGCCCCAGCCGGGCTGGGGGCCGCGCGGGGTGAGCTGGCGCTGCCAGCGGTCGAAGGAGCCCTGCTGGCGGGCGGCGCGCAGGCGCTCGCCGTAGGCGGGGTCTTCCTCCCACAGGCACCAGGGCCTGGGTTCGTAGGCGTCGCGGACGGCGGCGGCGAGCCGCGCCTCACCCTCCGGGGTGGCGGGGAAGCGGGCGAGCACGGGGGCGGCGAGCGAGCGCAGCCCCTCGTCGTCGTCGCGCAGGGCGAGCTCGTCGAGGGCCCAGGACCAGCCGGCGCCCGTGGCGGCGTAGCGGCGCAGCAGCATGAGTGCGTCGTCGCGGCCGTACGAGGCCAGGTGTCCGAGCACGGACAGGGCGAGGCCGGTGCGGCGCTCGTCCTCGTCGACGAGGTCGTCGACGCTGAAGAGGTGGTTCTCGATCTCGCCGAGGGGGCCGTCGAGGTCCACGTACAGGCGGGCGTAGTACAAGGAGCGGTTCTCGACCTGCCAGTCCTGGCGGGGATCGCCGGCCACGCACTGGTTGAGCGCCGACAGGGCCTCGGCCCTGGGCGCGGCAAGTGCGTGCAGCGTTCCGTCGCCGCGCCCCCGCTGGAGGAGCCCGAGCAGGGTGCCGCTTGGCGCTATGACTGGTTCGAACATGGGAATGGCCTCAAATCAAGCTGGGGACGCAACCGGGAATCAAAATTCACAGGGCCGCGTAACAGCATGTGAGGACGTCCGCCGTCATGTTCCGCTCGATGTAGACCATTGCCTTCTCACTCTCGTCGGTGCTTCGCGGCCAGGGCGGCGGTCCCCCGGCAGGTGTGGGTTCGGACACCCGTTGTGTCCTGCCCGCTCCTGCCCGTCCGTCCTGTCCGCGAATCGAATCCGACGTCATGATGACCCAGGCGGTTTGTGCACCGCGACCACATTTAAGGCCGCCGTGACCAATCCGTGAGGTCTGGAACGGCCAAAGGCCGCGCACGGGGCTGCCAAAAGCGGACTACTTGGCTCCGAAAAGTTCCAGCAGGTCAGCCTTTGCGAACATGCGGGCCGTGTCCACGGCGGAGGGCGTTCCGGCCTCCGGATCGGCCCCGCCGGCGAGGAGCGCGCGGATGACGGCTTCCTCACCCTTGAAGACGGCCCCCGCGAGCGGGGTCTGGCCGCGGTCGTTGGCGCGGTCCGCCTCGGCGCCGCGGGCCAGCAGGGCCGTGACGGCCTCGGCGTGGCCGTGGTACGCGGCGAGCATGACGAGGGTGTCGCCGCGGTCGTTGGTGAGGTTCGCCGGGACGCCCGCGTCCAGGTAGGCGGCGAGGGTCTCGGTCTCACCCCGACGGGCGAGGTCGAAGATCTTGGTGGCCAGCTCGATGACGTCCTCGTCGGGAACGTCCTGGGAGCTGTCCTCGACGTGCTCACTCATCGGTCGTACCGCCTTTCACGGGGTTACCCGGGGTTGCGCGGGCAGGGGTGCGTACGGCAATGCGTCCGTACGGGTGAATCGCCAGCGTAGCGCCCGGACCTGCACATGAGCGGGCCGGGCCGAGGCAATGATCACCCCGCGAGCCTCTTGCCTCCTACGCCCCCGGCGCGCCAGCCGGGCTGGGCCGGTCAAGTGAAAAACCCGGCGATTCACCCGTATGCACCTTTTGTCGCATTGATACTTCCTGTGAGCCTGGAAGAACTGATGGTGACCGTCCCCACCCACCAGGAGAACTGACTCATGGTCCTGTCCATCTCAGGTGTCGTCCTGCTCGGCATCATCGCCTTCCTGTTCTTCAAGAAGGACGGCATGAAGCTGACGCACGCGTTCGTCTGCGCGCTCTTCGGCTTCTTCCTCGCCGGCTCGGCCATCGCCCCCAGCATCACGGCGAGCACGGCGAGCCTCGCGAGCCTTCTCGGCGGGATCAAGCTCTAGCGCCCGGCACCCGGAACCCGTCCGAAGCATCCACAACTCCAGGAGACGCCCGTGGCCCGGCGCCCACTTCCCCGCATCCTCAGCAGCGGCACCGTGTCGCTGACCCGGGGCCGCGACTTCGCTCGCACGGCCGCCGACAGCGCCACGGACGTCCTCCATCCGCTCCTCACCATCGGACGCGGGCTGCGCATCCTGGCCTCGGCCGGGCGGCGCAAATGGTGCGACACCCCCAAGGACAAGCGTGGTCCCGCGCTGTTCCTGGGAGCCGCCTGCGTCCTCGTGGTCGCGCTCGTCCCCTACGGACCGCTCACCGCCCTGATCACCCTCATGGCGGCGGCGGCCTGGCAGGGACGCGACCGCACCCCGGTGAAGACCGGGCCCAGCGATGCCGAGACCGAACGCCTCGGCTCCCTCTATGAAGCCCTCGTGCCGTACTTCTCCATCCCGGAGGACCCCAGTCCGCTCTTCGCCCACGGCGGGGAGTGGGACAAGGCCTTCAGCGGCTACGAGTTCGACGAGGCGGGCCGCGTCACCCGGCTCCACATCCGCTACCCGGCCTACTTCACCGATGGCGAGGCCGCGTCACGGGCCCGGATCGAGGCACTGCTGCACGCCAAGTCCGGGCGCGGACGGGAGTATCTCTTCGACTGGGACGAGGAGGGCAACCAGCTCGACCTGAGCGTGCTGGCGGCGCTGCCGACAGGCATCGCCGCCCAGCCCTTCGTGACCTCCCCCGGCGAGACCGTGCTCGGTTTCACCGACCCGGGCAGCGTGCAGCGCACCCTGCCCGTCCTGGAGGGCGACGAACCCCGCGACATGCCGCCGGTCATCTGGCGCACCGGCTCCCGCTCCGCCGAACCCCACCTGCTGGCCGTCGGCCAGCCCGGCAGCGGCACGTCCACGCTGCTGCGCTCGGTCGCCCTGCAGGCCCTGCGGCACGGGGGCGACGTACTGATCGTGGAGGGCGGCGGCAGCGGCGAGTACTCCTGCCTCTCCGGCCGCTCCGGGGTCCTCGCCGTGGAGTGCGGACCCAGCGGGGCCCTGTCCACCCTGGAGTGGGCCGCGCGCGAGACCGAGCGGCGCCTGATCGCCGCCCACCGGGCCCGCGAAGCCGGCAGGCCGGCCCCCGAGGACACCCGCCGCCCGCTGTGGATCCTGCTCGACCGGCCCACCGTGCTGGCCCACCTGGCCACCGCCGAGGGCGCCCCCGACCCGCTCGCTCAGCTCCAGGTGCCGCTGCGGCACGGACGGGCCGCGCACGTCACCGTGGTGGTGGCCGAGCAGTTCGACCATCTCGAGCTGCTGCACGACTCGGTCTGGCAGCACACCAGGGCCCGGGTGGTGCTCGGGGCTGCCACCATCCAGCAGATCGCCGACGTGCTGGGGCTGCCCCCGCACACCACGCCCACGGCCGCCGTGCCGCCGGGGCGCGGGTACGCCCGGCTCGGCTCCGGTCCCGTGCACCGGTTGCAGGTGCCCGCCACCCCGGACCCGTACGACGACACCACCCACCCGGGGCCCCGGCAGGCGGTACTGGAGCTGCTGCCCGAGCGGCAGGCGCAGCCCAAGCCCGTCCCGGACCACGTCACGCTGAGCAAGCCCCTGCACATCGTGCAGCCGCCGGCCCAGTCCCAGGGCCCGGCGATCGACGCCTCGGAGATCCCCGAGGTCCCGGCGGACGCCCCGTAGGCAGTTCCTCGGGGACCTCTCCCCGGACCTCTACGCGACGAAGGTGCGCGGCGGCTCCGCGCCGCCGCCGCCCGCTCCGGTGCCGACCAGCCGGGCCGCCGCCGCCAGCCGGGCCGCCGCCTCCTCGGCCACCGGGCCGCCGACGGTGAACGGGAGCCGTACGTACCCCTCGAAGGCCCCGTCGACGCCGAACCGGGGCCCCGAGGGGACCCGTACGCCGACCCGCTCGCCCACCTCGGCCAGCCGGGAGCCCGACAGCCCGCCCGCGCGGGCCCACAGGGTCAGACCGCCCAGCGGCACCCGGAACTCCCAGTCCGGGAGCTCCCTGCGCACCGCCGCGACCAGCGCGTCCCGGTTCTCGCGGGCCTGGTTCCGGCGGATCTCCACCGCTTCGGCCCAGCCGCCGGTGCGCATCAGCCAGTCCACCGCGAGCTGTTCCAGCACGGGGGTGCCGAGGTCGGCGTAGGCGCGGGCCGCCACGAGGCTGCGGATGACGTCGGGGGCCGCGCGGACCCAGCCGATGCGCATGCCGGCCCAGAAGGCCTTGCTGGCGGAGCCGACGGTGATGACCGTGGAGCCGCCCGGGTCGAAGGAGCAGACCGGGCGCGGCATCTCCATCGCCGGGTCGAACTGGAGCTCGATCATGGTCTCGTCGGCGACGAGCACGGTCCCGGCCGAGCGGGCCGCCTCCACCATCGCGCGGCGCTGCTCGTCGGAGGCGAGCGCCCCGGTGGGGTTGTGGAAGTCGGCGACCACGTAGGCGAGGCGGGGGGCGGAGTCGCGCAGGACCTGGCGCCAGACGTCCATGTCCCAGCCCGTCAGCCCCTCCCCCATCGCCACCGGCACGAGGCGCACCCCCGCGGCCCGCATGAGTTGGAGGATGTTGGCATAGGACGGGGATTCGACGGCGATCCGCTCGCCGCGGCCGGCGAAGAGGCTGCAGATGGCGTCGATGGCGCCCATCGCGCCCGTGGTCACCATGATCTGCTCGGGCATGGTCGGGATGCCGCGCTCGGTGTACCGGTCGGCGAGCATCCGGCGCAGCGCGGGCAGCCCGGCCGGGTAGTCCCCGTGGGTGTGCGCGTACGGCGGGAGTTCCTCCAGAGCGCCCTGGACGGCCTTGGTGAGCCAGGGCTCGGGGGCCGGGAGGGCGGCGCAGCCGAGGTCGATCATCGACCCGAGGGACTCGGGGGGCAGGGGCTCCAGGCCGCGCGCGGGCATGGGGTTGCCGGCGGGCACGGAGGTCCAGCTCCCGGCACCCCGGCGGGACTCCAGGAACCCTTCGCCGCGCAGGGCCTCGTAGGCGGCGGCAACAGTGGTGCGGCTCACGGAGAGCGCGAGGGCGAGCTCCCGCTCGGCGGGGAGCCGGGCGGCGACGGGGACGCGGCCTTCGAGGACGAGGAGGCGGATCCCGTCGGCGAGGCTGCGGTACGCGGGCGGCTTGCGCGCGCCGGGCACCGCGGCCCGGCCCTGCTGGGAGGTGATGAGCCGGCCGAGCTGTGCGGCACCTACCGCCGAGGTCCACTGCGCCATGGGATCCGGTCCACCTTCGTAAAATTGGCCTCTGCCGTCCCGCCAAGGGCCGGGATTGGCTTGATTCCGCAGGTCCAGAATGCCACGCGGCACCCCCGCTCCGACCCGCAGGGCCCGCCAGGGGTCCGTCCCGACCGGGTAGCGGCCTGACCCGGGGGGGGCGTTCACCGGGCGGACACCGGGCCGCTCCCGTTGAGGCGGGGACAGGGGGCATACTGCCGCGGTGACGCACGTACACCTCCCCCACCCCTATCTCGACCACCCGGCACCGATCCCCTTCGCGCACCGCGGCGGGGCCGCGGACGGGCTGGAGAACACCGCCGCGGCCTTCCGGCGGGCCGCCGACGCGGGATACCGGTACTTCGAGACCGATGTCCACGCCAGCGCCGACGGGAAACTGGTGGCCTTCCACGACGCGACCCTGGACCGGGTCACCGACGGGCAGGGCCGGATCCGCGAGCAGCAGTGGAGCCGGATCCGGGAGGCCCGGGTCGGCGGGACCGAGCCGCTCGCGCTCTTCGAGGACCTCCTGGAGGAGTTCCCGGACGCCCGCTGGAACGTGGACATCAAGGACGAGTCCGCCCTGCACCCGCTGGTCAATCTGATCGCGCGGGCCGGGGCCTGGGACCGGGTGTGCGTGGGCTCCTTCTCCGAGCGGCGGGTGGCGCGGGCCCAGAAGATCGCCGGTCCCCGGCTGGCGACCTCGTACGGGGTGCTCGGGGTGCTGGGGCTGCGGCTGCGCTCCTTCGCGATCCCGGCCGCGCTGCGCGCGGGGGCGGTGGCGGCGCAGGTTCCGGAGACCCAGGGGGGCATCCGGGTGGTGGACCGCCGGTTCGTCCGCGCCGCGCACGAGCGAGGTCTGCAGGTGCACGTGTGGACCGTGAACGAACCGGAACGCATGGAGGCTCTACTCGACCTGGGTGTCGATGGCATCATGACCGACCGGATCGACATCTTGCGCACGGTGCTGGACCGGCGCGGGGCCTGGGCCTGACGAGCCCGTGGGCCTGCGCACCCGGTAAGGCGGCCGAGGCGGTACGGGGACCAGCGAGGGGGCACTCATGAGTGCGCAGACCACAGATCAAGCGGAATCCGGGGCGGAGGACGGCAGAGGAGCGGCTTCGGCGGCCACCGCCGCGGCGGCCTCGAAGGCGGCGCGCAAGCGCGAGCAGCACGGCTGGTACTTCTACGACTTCGCCTGCTCGGTGTATTCGACGAGCGTGCTCACCGTGTTCCTCGGGCCGTACCTGACCGCCGTGGCCAAGGCCGCCGCGGACGCCGACGGGTACGTGCACCCGCTGGGCATCCCGGTCCGGGCCGGTTCGTACTTCGCGTACTCCGTGTCGGCCTCGGTGATCCTGGCCGTCCTGATCATGCCGCTGGCCGGCGCGATCGCCGACCGCAGCGGCCGCAAGAAGCCGCTGCTGGCGGCGGCCGCGTACACCGGGGCCGCAGCGACCACCGGGATGTTCCTGCTGGGCGGCGACCGCTACCTGCTCGGCGGGCTGCTGCTGATCGTCGCGAACGCCTCGCTGTCGGTCTCGATGGTGCTCTACAACGCCTATCTGCCGCAGATCTCCACCCCCGACGAGCGGGACACCGTCTCCTCGCGCGGCTGGGCCTTCGGGTACACCTCGGGCGCCTTCGTCCTCGTACTGAACCTCGCGCTCTTCCAGGGCCACGACTCCTTCGGGCTCTCCGAGGGCGCGGCCGTACGGATCTGCCTGGCCTCGGCGGGGCTCTGGTGGGGCGCCTTCACGATCATCCCGCTGCGGCGGCTGCGGGACCGGGCCGTGGTCCGGGAGGCGGGACCGACCGTCAGCGGCTGGAAGCAGCTCATCGCCACCCTGAAGGACATGCGGCGCTACCCGCTGACCCTGTCGTTCCTGCTGGCGTACCTGATCTACAACGACGGCGTGCAGACCGTGATCTCCCAGGCCTCCATCTACGGCTCGGAGGAGCTGGAGCTGGAGCAGTCGACGTTGATCGTGGCCGTGCTGCTCGTGCAGATCCTCGCGGTGGCGGGCGCGCTGGGGATGGGCCGGCTGGCCGCGCTCTACGGCGCCAAGCGGACGATTCTCGGTTCGCTGGCCGCCTGGGGGCTCACGCTGGCCGCCGGGTACTTCCTGCCGGCCCGCACCCCGGTCTGGTTCTTCGCGCTCGCCTCGATGATCGGGCTGGTGCTGGGCGGGAGCCAGGCGCTGTCGCGCTCGCTCTTCTCGCACCTGGTGCCGGCGGGCAAGGAGGCCGAGTACTTCTCGGCGTACGAGATGAGCGACCGGGGCCTGAGCTGGGTGGGACCGCTGGTCTTCGGCATCACCTACCAGGTCACGGGGAGCTACCGGTACGCGATCATCTCGTTGGTGGTGTTCTTCGCACTGGGTTTCGTGCTGCTCGCCAGAGTGCCGGTCCGGCGCGCGGTGGAGGCGGCGGGGAATCCTGTACCGGAACGGATCTGAGCGGATCCGGGGACGCGAATTCGGAACAGATTTCGACGTTCAAGCGAAGGGCCGGTAGTGTACGCCTTTGGCCTGCCAGGCGGACCGTTACTGCGTGCTCACTGAGTGAAGACGTTGGGTGACATCTGCTGCCAGATGTGACAAAACGGGCATTGGTGGGTACAACAAGGGGCGGCACGACGGGCGACGCATGACCCGGAGCGGGAATCTATACCGCCGACCGGACGTTGACCGGATGACGACGACAGCGACACCTGTCCTGTGGGCGACAAGCCCGGGAGGCACGATTCATGAGTGAGCGAGCTCTCCGCGGTACGCGGCTCGTGGTTACCAGCTACGAGACGGACCGCGGCATCGATCTGGCCCCGCGCCAGGCGGTGGAGTACGCATGCCAGAACGGACATCGATTTGAGATGCCGTTCTCGGTTGAGGCAGAAATTCCGCCGGAGTGGGAGTGCAAGGCGTGCGGCGCCATGGCACTCCTGGTCGACGGGGACGGGCCCGAAGAGAAGAAGGGCAAGCCTGCGCGAACGCACTGGGACATGCTCATGGAGCGGCGCACCCGCGAGGAGCTGGAGGAAGTGCTGGCCGAGAGGCTGGCGGTCCTTCGTTCCGGCGCCATGAACATTGCCGTGCATCCGCGCGACAGCCGCAAGTCCGCCTGACAGCCGGACGAAAGCAACACAGCGCCAAAGCCGAGGGCCCCCGCCACACAGTGTGTGGCGGGGGCCCTCGGCTTTGCCGTGCGTCCGTCCCGGCTGTCCGTCCGTTCCCGTGAGGACGGACGGACAGCCGGACGGATCGGGATCAGGGAGTGAGCGGCGGCCGGTAGCCGCCGGCGTCGGGGCCCGAGGCGGGACCGGACTGCTGCGGCCGGTCCTCGCGGACGACCTCGCCCTGGACGACCTTGCCGTCCGGGTAGTGGATGCGGGCCTGCTGGAAGGCGTCGCCGAAGGTGCCGGCGGGCGCGGAGGCCATCTTGCGCTCCAGTGCGCGGGCGGTCCGGCGGCTGATCCAGGCGCGGACCGGCGGGAGCAGGAGGAACAGGCCCGCAGCGTCCGAGAGCAGGCCCGGCACGATCAGGAGCAGGCCGGCCAGCATGGTCAGGCCGTTGCCCGTGCCGGGCTGCTGCGGGGTCGGCGCAGCGCCCGCCTGGGCCTGCTGGAAGGTCTCCGTGAGGTTCTTGAAGGCGCGCCGTCCGGCCCGCTTCATGACCACCACCCCGAGCACCATACCGCCCGCGAGGAGCAGGGCGACGGTACCGCCGCCGGCGGCTCCGGCGACCAGGCCGAGCAGCCAGATCTCCAGGATCAGCCAGGCCGCGACGGCCAGGGGAAGGATCGTACGGGCGGGCGAACGGCGCCGGGGGGCCGTCTGTGTCGGAACTCCGGTCGTCATACCCACCAGTGTGCCTGGGCCGACGTAAAAGCGTCCTCAGTCGGAGGTACCGGACATCCCCTAGGGGGTGTCCGGCGGCTCGGGGCCGGGCCCTAGGCGGCTCGGGGTCGGGCCCTACTTCCCGCGGATCTTGCCGGTCAGCTTGTCCGCGTGCTCCTTGATGCCCCACTGGGTGACCCGCCAGAGGGCCTCCACCACGATGTCCTTGCTCATCTTGCTGTCGCCGAACTCGCGCTCGACGAAGGTGATGGGCACCTCGACGACGCGGAAGCCCTTGCGCACGGACCTGCGGGCCAGGTCCACCTGGAAGCAGTAGCCGGCGGAGGCCACGTCGGCCAGGCCCAGGCCTTCGAGGGTCTCGCGGCGGAAGGCTCGGTAGCCGCCGGTGACGTCGCGGATCGGGACGCCGAGCATCAGCCGGGAGTACGTGGAGCCGCCCCGGGAGAGGAACTCGCGGCTCTTGGGCCAGTTGACGACCCGGCCGCCCGGCACCCAGCGGGAACCCAGCACCAGGTCGGCGCCCTCCAGGGCGGTGAGCAGCCGGGGCAGTTCCTCGGGCTGGTGGGAGCCGTCAGCGTCCATCTCGACGATGACCCCGTAGCCGTTGTCCAGGCCCCAGGTGAAACCGGCCAGGTAGGCCGCTCCGAGCCCTTCCTTGCCCTTGCGGTGCAGGACGTGGACGTGGTCGTCCCCGGCGGCCAGCTCGTCGGCGAGCTTTCCGGTGCCGTCCGGGCTGTTGTCGTCCGCGACCAAGATGTGGGCCTCAGGCACAGCCGCGCGGACGCGGCCGACGATCAGCCCGATGTTCTCCGCCTCGTTGTAGGTCGGAATGATCACCAAGGCCGTGCCGAGCGGTCCGTAGCTTCGCTGTCCGCCGTCGCTCACTGAGTCCCCTTTGGCGTTCCGTACATCCTGTACGTCGTGTACGTGGTGTCGCAGAGGTGATTTTAGAACAGCGATCGGAGCCCGCGGTCCTTCGGGCCGGACCGGCTCCCGCTGGCTGCGGGCCGCCTGACCGTTGTCTACTGGACCGCCGGGCCCCGATCTGAGGCCACCCTCCCCCACGCTCCTGGAGAGCAGGGGGGACTCCATTCCGGCGAAACCTTCCCTCGCCCCCGAGGCGCGGGCGCGGTTGAGCGAACGGCTCCGTCCGGATCGGACGTCCGGTGGTGGACCCGGCCGAACCTATCCGGGTCCGGTCGCCCTTACCGAACCGTGGCCCCCCGGATCACCCCTGTGGCCGTACGAATACCTCCCGGCCACCGACCACGGTGGCCAGGCAGACCGGCAGGTCCGTGCCGGGGGTCAGGTCCGGCAGTCCGGGGGTGCCGGAACGCGGGTCGGTGGACCAGCGGGCGACCCGGTCGTCGGGGGCCTGCACCACCAGTTCGGCCGTCCGCCACACGGCGTAGTCGGCCGGGGCGCCCGGGACCAGGATCCCGGCGTCGTCGCGGCCCATGGCCCGCCAGCCGCCGCGGGTGTGGGCGGCGAAGGCGGCCCGTACCGAGACCCGGTGGGCCGGCGTGCGATGGAAGGCGGCCGCGCGGACCGCGCCCCAGGGATCGAGCGGAGTGACGGGGGCGTCGGAGCCGAAGGCGAGCGGGACGCCCGCCTTGAGCAGGGCCGCGTACGGGTTGAGGGTACGGGCGCGCTCGGCGCCCAGCCGGTCGGCGTACATGCCCTCCTCGCCGCCCCACAGCGCGTCGAAGGCGGGCTGCACGGAGGCGGTCAGTCCGAGGTCGGCGAAGGCGGCGATGGTGGCCGCGGTCATCATCTCGGCGTGCTCGACGCGGTGCCGGGCGGCGCGGATCCGGGCCAGGCCCACCTTCTCGGCGGCGGCCCGGACGCCCTCGACGACGGCGGTGATCGCGGCGTCCCCGATGGCGTGGAAGCCGGCCTGGAGCCCCGCCTCGGTGCAGGCGGCGACGTGTTCGGCGACGGCCCGTGCGTCGAGGTAGCCGGTGCCGGTGTGGGCGGCGTCGGCGTAGGGGGCGTGCAGGCAGGCGGTGTGCGAGCCGAGGGCGCCGTCGACGAAGAGGTCCCCGGCGGCCCCGACGGCGCCGAGCGCCTTGGCCCGGTCGATGTCCCGGTCGGCCCAGTAGCCGAAGACGCGGGGTCCGGGGTGGGTGCGGGCGAGCTCCAGGAGGGCGGTGAAGTCCTCGGCGGAGGAGATGTCGGGTCCGCCGCACTCGTGGACGGAGCCGATGCCCAGGGAGGCGGCCCGGTCGAGTGCGGCCCGCTGGGCCTCGGCGCGCTGCGCCGCGGTGAGGGCGCCGAAGGCCGCGCGGCGTACGAGGTGGTGGGCGTCGCGGGTCAGCGGCTCGTCGCCGTCGGCCTGCTCGGCGGGCACACCGGGTACGAGGTCCAGCAGGGCGGTGGTCACCACGGCGGAGTGCGCGTCGATGCGGCTGAGGTAGAGCGGCCGGCCGCCGGTGGCCTCGTCCAGCTCCCGGCGGCGGGGGGCGCGGCGCTCGGGCCAGCGGGCCGCGTCCCAGCCGTGGCCGAGGAGCACCCGGTCGGCCGGGCGCGCCAGCGCGTACGCGCGCACCTGCGCGAGGGCCTCCGGCAGGGAGGCGGCCTCGGAGAGGTCCAGGCCGGTGAGGGCGAGGCCGGCGGAGGTGGTGTGGACGTGGGCGTCGGTGAAGGCGGGCGTGACGAGCGCGCCGTCGAGGTCGACCACCTCGTCCACACCCTGCGCGAAGGCGTCGGCGGCGCCTTCGGAGCCGACCCAGGCGATGTGGCCGCGCTCGACCACCATCGCGGTGGCGAAGGGGTCGGCGGGGCTGTGGACCTCGCCGCCGCGCAGGAGGACGGTACGGGTGGGGTCGCTGGGGGCGGGTGTCGCGCGCTCGGTCATGGGGACAAGTTTCGCGTGTGCGGGGGGCGCGGCGGGACGCGGGTGCGGGGCGGGCCCTGAGGGCGGCTCTCCCCGCCCCGCCCTTTCGCCGTTTCCTGGGGCTCCGCCCCAGACCCCGCGCCTCAAACTCCCCCAGCTACCGCTGGGAGGTGCCCCCGGGCGGGGCTGGACTTGCCCAGCGGGGGCTAAACGCGGGGCGGGCGGGCCTCGTACGGGGTGGAGAGGACCACCGTGGTGCGGGTGGAGACGTGGGCCAGGGCGCGCAGGCGGCCCAGGAGGTCTTCCAGTTCCAGCGGGGTCGCGACGCGGACCTTGAGGATGTAGTTCTCGTCGCCCGCGACGCTGTGGCAGGCCTCGATCTCCGGGACCCCCGCGAGGCGTTCCGCGATGTCGTCGGGTGCGCTCGGGTCGAAGGGCTTGACGGAGATGAAGGCCGTCAGCGGCAGCCCTACGGCCTCGGGGTCGACGACGGCGGCGTAGCCGCGGATGACTCCGCGCTGCTCCAGGCGGCGTACTCGCTGGTGGACGGCCGACGTGGACAGTCCCGTGGCCTTGCCCAGGTCCGTGTAGCTCATCCGCCCGTCCCGCACGAGCAGATCCACGATCTGGCGGTCCAGCTCCTCCATTGCGCTCATAGCCGCACAACTTACGGCCCCGGACCGGTTCCGCCCAGCCGTGTCCACGGATTGACGTGGCACCTGCGGCGGGCATGTGACCAAGGCCACAGGAGTATGCGGGCGTACGGCGGCCGGAAGTGGTTACTCGTGCCGCGTGACGGGAAGTGCTTGGGGTGGCCGTGGCCGAAGAACCTGCCCGCCCGGCCCACCCAAGGGGGAGTACATCCATGCTGAACACCAAGCGCGCCGGTCGCACCGAACCGGAGCCCCTGGAAATCGTCGATGGCGGTTATGCCGACGACGACGACTACCTCGAATACGCCGAGGGATTCGAGATCCACCACGCGACCTGCCCCGACTGCGGTCAGGCGATCGCCTTGGTCGCGGACGAGGAGTACCTGCCGCAGCACGCCCTCTGCCTGACCCCGTGGAACCCGTTCGGGCTCACGGTGTGCGCGGGTACCGGGCGGCCGGCCTCCGACGCCCTGCCCACCCTGGGCCTCGGCGTCGACGAGGGCCCGGAGCTGGAGCCCGTCGTGCACCTGGCGCTGCCGCAGGGGCTGGACTGGCGCACGCAGCCCTTCTCGCACGTCGGCGGCCCCGGCTCGCGTCCGGTACGGACGCCGGTGCCCGCGGCGCTGCCGCAGATGCGACAGCACGCGCAGGCCGCCTGATCCGCCCGTACGGGCCGGCGAGCAGGAGCTACCAGTACGTTCCCTGCACCATGGCGGCGAGACTGGCATGGTGCAGGATCAGGCTGTCCGGGTCCGAGGGGACCTCGACCTCGCCGAAGTGCGCCTGCCGGTAGGCGATCCGCAGCATCACGATCCCGTGCCGCAGGGCGGCGTAGAGGGTGTGGAACTCCATGTCCCGCGGGGTGTGCCCGGTGAGTTCGGCGTACCGGCGCTCGATGTCCTCGCGGCGCAGGAAGTCCGGCAGGCCCGGCTGGCCGAAACTCACGGTCAGGTCCTGGAAGAACCGGTGGAGGTAGACGCTCCAGCCGAGGTCGACCTCCCGCGGTGCGAAGGCCGCCATCTCCCAGTCGAGGACGGCCACGGGCTCGAAGCCGTCGGGGTCGAAGATGACGTTGCCGATGCGGGCGTCGCCCCAGTTGAGCACGGCGGGTCCGCCTTCGTCGGCCGGCCAGAGTTCTTCGAGGCGGTCGAAGGCCCGTTCCAGTAGCGGGGATCGGGACTTTCCCGCCACCACCCAGTCGTAGTAGGCCCGTTGGCCGTTCACGTGGCGGCGCAGCGGGCTGCCTTCGCCCTCCGGCAGAAGGAACTCCGCTTCCCCGGGCGGGAACTGGTCGTGCAGCCGGGCGAGGAGGGAGACGCTCGCCTCCTGGAGGGTGGCGCGTTCGGTGTCGCTCGCGGCGTGCAGCCAGTTGCCCTCATAGGTGTAGGGCATCACGTCGGGCGGTACGCGGCCTTCGGCGCGGGCCATGACGAAGAACGGCGCGCCGAGCGGGCCGGGGTCTTCTTCCAGCCACTGCACGCGCGGGACGGGCAGGTCGGTGTGGGCGGCGACCAGGCTCATCACGCGGTGCTGGCGGGGCATGTCGTAGGTGGGGAAGACGGTGTAGGCGGCCGGGTCGGCGGCGAGGCGCAGGGCGCAGGCCCGGACGGGGGCGTCGGGGTGCTCGATGTCGAAGAGCAGGGTCTCGCTGGACATGCCGTTGGAGCCGGGGACGGAGACGTTGGTGACCTCGGCCCCGGGGAGCTCGGTGTCGAGCCAGGCGGCGAGGCGCCGGCCGAGTTCCTCGGGTTCGCGGGTGGAGGTGCGGGGGCGTGGTGCCGGTCCTGCCATTGGGGGTACCCCTTCCTGTTCCTGCGTGCTGCTGGGGGCTTGCGGCTGCTGCTTCCCTACGGGGCCACCGAGCCGTAGTCGGTGAAGCCGCTCGGGTCGTGGCGGCCGAAGCTGCCGTGCTCGAAGATGCCGAAGCCGGTGCGGCCTTCGAGGGTGAAGCGGGCCGAGTGGTCGGTGACTCCGAAGGCGGCCATGGGGTGGGCCGCGGGGTCGGAGAGGTCGTAGACGCGGCGGTCGGTCCAGCCGCGGCCCTGCCAGGTGCCGTGCTGCCAGTCGGTGGCGGGCGGGTAGCCGGCGCCGACGGCCAGCGGTGAGGAGTTCAGGATCTCCACGCCGAGCTCGAGGGGCTTTCGGCCGGCCGGGTCGGTGAGGTGGACGACGGCGCTCTCGGGGTGGCGGCTGCCGGAGCGGTAGCGGATGTCGGTGTGCGGCCAGCCGAGCTGCACGTCGCCCCTGCCGCTGTCCTCGGGGAACACCTGGACTGCTTCGCTCAGGCCCCGCAGGCCGTCCGCGTCCTCCTGGGCGATGACCATGAGGAAGCGGTCCTCGAAGCGGACGGGGATCCAGAGCCAGTGGAAGCCCTCGGGGCGGTGTTCCTCGGCTGCCCGGCCGCCGTCCTCGCCGGGGATGGGGCGCACGCCCCAGCTGCGGTCCCGGGTTCCGGTCCACTCGGCGGTGTCGAGGGTGAACTCCTCGCCCTTGGCCCGGATGGTGCCGGTGACGTTGCCTGCCTGGACGAAGCGGCGCCCTTCGAGGATGAGGCGGTCGCCGCGGCGCTGGGTGTGGTGGGGCTCCCAGACAGCGGGGAACTCGGCGGTCCAGGTGATGTCGTACGAGAGCCCGTCGGGGTCGTCCGGGTCGGCGGCGCAGCTGAGGCCGATGCGCTTGAGGGGTTCGTCGACGGTGATCCGCAGCGGGCCGACGGAGAGGTTCATGCGGTCGTCGGTGAGGGCGTCGGAGGCGCGGACGGCGAGGAGTTCGTCGCCGATGCGCAGGGTGGCGTAGGCGTCGATGACACCGGCGTTGGGGTAGACGCCGAGGCCGAGGATCAGGACGGCGCGGCCTGCGTGGTCGAAGACGTGGAAGATGCAGCGGTCGTAGGCGTTGCGGTCGCCGGTGACGAGGTGCTTCATCGACAACGGGGCCTGGTGGATGGGGTATTCGTCGAGGGATATGGGCCGGTCGGCGGGCATGACGAACCTCCGTGTGTGGGTGCGGGGCATGCGGGAGCTGGCACCTTGAGCGGAGATGACGGTACGTCAGATTTGGGGGTGGAGACCAGAGGTGTGGCACGGACTGTCAGGAAGACACGTCGTGCGAGGGGAATCGGGGCGCTCCCCGCCGACCGGGGGTGCAGGGTCGAACGGATGGGCGGGGTTACCCGTGGATCCGGTGGAGCGTTGGCCGGGCATGACCACGATGGAGAGTTCCACGCCGAGGGTGGGGCGCCGGCGGCGGGCGCCGGCCGCAGAGCACGAAGAATCGGTTCGGCATACACCGGACCCGCCCATCTACAGCGCGCTGCTCACCCACTGGGCCGAGGACGGCCGCACCGTGCCCGGCCGGCGCGATCCGGAGTGGACCAAGATCGCCTCCTCGCCCATCTGGCCGACCGGTCCCCTCTTCGGGGGCTGAGCCCGAAGAGGGGGCCGGGAGGACCGGGCCGGAGCCGGGAGGGCCGGGCCGCCCGCTCGGGGCGGCCGCTCACAGCGCGAGCAGGCCCGCCGCCGTCGGCCGGAAACCGCACCGGGCGTAGAAATCGCCGAGGTGCGGCTCGTGGTCCACGTGCAGCCACTGCGCGCCCGCGCCCCGGGCCGCCTCGGCGGCCGCCCGGACCAGGCGCACCCCCAGGCCCCGCCGGCGTTCGTCCGGGTGCACCGTGGTGTCCAGGACGAAGGCGTGCACGCCCCCGTCCCAGGCGACGTTCACGTAGCCGACCAGCCGCCCCTCGCGGCGCGCCGCGATCCAGCTCAGGCTGCGTTCCAGCACCGGCGCGAAGGACGTGTCCCGGTGCCCCGGCCAGGCCGCGGCGAACAGTGCGTTCAGCTCGGCGTCGGCCAGGGGCTCCCGCGCCGTCAACTCCACCCCGCTCCCCACTGCTACCGGGACTCCGGACCCGCCAGGTGGCGGGCGATGACCATGCGCTGGATCTGGTTGGTGCCCTCCACGATCTGGAGGACCTTCGCCTCGCGCATCAGCCGCTCCACCGGGAAGTCCGCCGTGTAGCCGTAGCCGCCGAGCACCTGGACCGCGTCCGTGGTGACGGCCATCGCCGCATCGGTGCAGAAGAGCTTGGCCATCGCCGCCTGCCGGGAGAACGGCTTGCCCGCGTCCCGCAGCCGCGCCGCCGCCAGGTACAGCGCGCGGCCCGCCTCGATCTTCGTCGCCATGTCGGCCAGCATGAACCGCAGGCCCTGGAAGTCGGCGATGGGGTGGCCGAACTGCTTGCGGTCCAGGGCGTAGGCCAGGGCCTCGTCCAGCGCGGCCTGGGCCACGCCGATCGCGCAGGCGGCGATGCCCAGGCGACCCGCGTCGAGGGCGGCCAGGGCGATGGTGAAGCCCTGACCCTCCTCGCCGATGCGGCGGGTGTCGGGGACCCGTACGCCGTCGAAGTGCAGCTGGGCGGTGGGCGAACCCTTCATGCCCATCTTCTTCTCGGGGATCGCGGCGGTCAGGCCTTCGGCGTCGCCCGGCACCAGGAAGGCCGTGATGCCCTTGGGGCCGTCCACGCCCGTGCGGGCCAGGACCGTGTAGAAGTCGGCGACCCCGCCGTGGGTGATCCAGGCCTTGGTGCCGCTGATGATCCAGTCTTCGCCGTCCCGGACCGCCTTGGTGGTCAGGGAGGCCGCGTCCGAGCCGGCGCCCGGCTCGGAGAGGCAGTACGCGCCGAGCAGGCCGCCGCCGAGCATCGCGGGCAGGTGGGCGCTCCGCTGCTCCTTGGTGCCGTAGCCGGCCAGGCCGTGACAGGCCAGGGAGTGCACGCTGACGCCGAGGCCGACGGTCAGGCGGGCCGCGGCCAGCTCCTCCAGCACCTGGAGGTAGACCTCGTACGGCTGGTCGCCGCCGCCGTACTCACCGGCGTACGGGAGACCGAGCAGTCCGGACTCGGAGAGGAGCGTGAAGATCTCCCGCGGGAAGCGGCCGTGATCCTCTTCCTCGGCGGCCCGGGGCCGGATCTCCCGCTGCGCGATCTCGCGTACGAGCGCGAGCAGGTCGCGGGACTCCTCGGTCGGCAGCTGACGGTCCACCTGCTGCGGCGCGCGGTCGGCCATGGCGGCGCTCTCCTCATTCGCAAAGCACGGGGCGGCGCGTGGGGGTGGGACGCGTCGCCGGGTCTCGGGGCTCACAGCCGATGGTGCCCTCCCCGGATCGCGGGAAAGTCCAGTTCAAGTGGCTGCGGCGGTTGAGTATGCCCGATCAGGCGCTTCCCGTCACGGGTGCGAGATCATCCCCACGGAGATCGCCCCCGCGCGGATCGCTCCCCCGGAGCTCGTCCCCTGCCGCCGGCGGAGCCGGGCACTCGGGGACGAACTCCTCGATGACGGTCAGCGTCGCGCGCAGCGTGCGCACGAGCAGGGCTCCGAACCCGGCCCGGTCGGGGCGGCCGGAAGCGTCCGGGAGGCCGCCCGCGAGGCCGCCCGGGGGCGGCCCGTCCGGGAGGCCGTCCGCCGAGCCGATCCAGTCGAGGGTGCTGCCCTCGACCCCCGACAGCCAGCCCACGAGTGCCAGCCGGGCGAGCGGCGGGACGGTGCGGCGGCCGTACGCGCCTTCGGCGATGGCCGCGATCAGTTCCTCGCGCACGGCGTCGCGGATGGCCAGGACCTCGGAGTCGGAGCCGACGCCGCCGGTGACGATGGTGCGGTAGGCCGCCTGGTGGTGTTCGGCGTAGTGCAGGTAGCCGTCGATGGTGGCGCGCACCCGCTCGGCGTTCGGGACATCGCTCTCGCCCCCGGCGCGGGCGACCAGCTCGGCCACCGAGTCCTCGACGATGGCCAGGTAGTAGCCGCGTTTGCTCTTGAAGTAGTAGTAGATGAGGCCCTTGGCGACGCCGGCGTGCTTGGCGATGTCGTCCATGTTGAGCGCGTCGTACGAGGTGTCGGCGAACAACTTGCGTCCGATCGCTATCAGTTCGGCTCGCCGAACCTGCGAACGCCCGGTCGTTCCGCGCTGTTGACTATTATTCAAATTCAGCCCTAGCCTCGAACTGCCACAGGAAGCCCGAAGTATGGCAGACCCCTCCTGGGCACTCCCCTTTGCACCTTGCACTCCCCCTGCGCACCGGACGACGTACGGGAGGACCACATCATGGGCAACGGCAAGACGAACACGACGAGAAACACGACCGGGAAGACGACCGGGAAGACGACCGGAAACGCACCCGAGGGCCGGGCCAACTGGAAGAAGACCGCCGCCGTCGCGATGCCCGCGGTCCTCGCGGTCGGGGCGATGGCCATGGTCATGGCGCAGGGCGCGCTCGCCGCCTCCTTCGCCGTCTCGGGGACCAGCTTCCAGGTCTCCTCGTCCAAACTGAGCAGCAAGGGCCTGGCCTCGTACGTGCAGACGGACCGCTCCGTCGACGGCAAGGGGCACCCGGTCGCACTGCTCGGCATCGGCGAGGCCACCCTCACCGACATCTGCCAGGCCGCCGAAGTGGACACCCCGCTCGGCAAGGTGACCTTCAAACTGACCGCCGGCGGCCCGGCCGGGGAGGTCACCGCCAGCAATCTCGTCATCGACGGCGAGGACCTGGCCGGCGACGCCACCTTCGGCACCGCCCAGATCGGCCGCGACGCCTCCACCCTCGACCAGGTCAGCGGGGTCACGGGCGAGGCCGGGAAGTTCGGGCTGCAGGCCGGGAACATCGAGGTCCTGGACGTGAAATCGCACGCCTGGTCCGCGACCGGCGGCAACTTCCACCTCAAGGGCATGAAGCTCAACGTCAGCCTGGACGGCAAGAAGTGCTTCTAGACCGCCTCGGCCCACGCCGCCCGGCCGCGCCCGGGACCGGGTGGCTGGAGCGGCGGCTCCCGTACCCCGGCCCCCGGCGGCGGCTGCGCGTCTGGCGGCGCACCCGCCCGTTCTGGGGCGGGCTGCTGGTGATCCTGGGCGGGACCGAACTGCTGCTGGTCCCGCTCTCCCCGCTCACCGTCCTGGTCAGCCTGGGTCTCGGCGGGATCGCCGCGATCGGCATCGGCATCGCGCTGATCGCCGCGGGCCTGTTCCTGTGGCTCCTGCCGCAGACCCGGGCGTACGTCTCCGTCCACGCGCTGCTGCTGTCGGTGCTGTCCTTCGTGGCGACCAACCTCGGCGGTTTCCTGCTCGGCATGCTGCTGGGCATCGCGGGCAGCGCCCTGGCCTTCGGCTGGACCCCGCTGCCGGATCCCGACGAGGGCGAGGAGGGACCGTACATCCCGAGCCTCGACGGCAGCGGGCCGCGCACGCTGGCCGCGGCCCTGCCGGTGGTGCTGCTCGCCGCGCTCGTGACGGCCGCGGGGGCCCCGCAGGCCAGGGCGGACGGGTCGGCGGCGCCGATGGCGGCGCGCACTCCCCCGACCGTGACCACCTCCCTCTTCGCACCGCAGGGCTTCGCCTTCGCCGGGGTCACCCAGGTGCCCACGGCGGACGGCCCGCTGAAGGTGCTGGTGCTGCGGATGCGCGCGGCCACGCTCACCGACTACCGGCTGCGCACCCGCGACGGCGGCGAGGAGTACGGGCTCGCCGCCAAGACCCTGAACCTGAGCGGCGACGTGACCTTGTACCTGACGAGGTTCAGCGGCTGCATCGAAGGGCTGCTCTGCGTCACCTTCAGCCCGGACGGGCTGCCCGCTCCCCCGGTGATCCCGCCGTTCGTGTTCATGACCCAGGTCAGCGCGGAGCAGGCGCTGGTCACCTCCGACGTGATCAGGACCGACGGGTTGCGGCTGGAGGCCTCGTGATCCCCGTACAGGCCGCGCCGCTGTGGGCGTACGCCATCGGCGCCACCTTCGCCGTGGCGGCCGGGCGCCAGCTCCAGTGGTGGGAGCGCTCGGTCCAGGGCGAAGGGGTCCGTACGCGCAGCCGCGCGGCCAATCCGTACCTCGCGCTCACCCTGCTCTACGCGGCCCTGCTGCCCGCCCCGACCGGGGTGTACCTGCTGTGGCAGAACCCGGCCTGGGCGACCATGCAGGTCGCGCGCGACCACGACGGGGTCTGGGCCGGCTTCGCCCTCTTCTACGTGGCCTCGGTGGTCGTCGGCGCGCTGCTCGGGTTCCTGGCGGCGCGGCTGTTCGTCCTGGTCGGGGCCGGGTACTGGGGGTACCTCCAGGCGGTGGCCGGGTACTTCCTGCTGTTCTTCACCCTGATCCACGGGTGGGACGGCACGGGGTACCAGCGGCTGCTGAGCGCCGATCCGCGGGCCTTCGCCGGCTGGCCCGCGGACGGTGCGGCCGGGGGCGGCGGGGATTCGGCAATCAACCACGTCCTGGCCTTCGCGACCTCGGGGACCTTCCTGGCCCTGCTGGTCTTCGGCCTGGCCGTGATCGGCACGATGCTGCTGGCCGAGATCGGCTGGCTGGTGGAGGGCTGGCGGCTGCCCGGGGCGGCGGCGGACCTCAAGGTGCCCAGGGTGATCGCGGTGGCGATCGCCGGGGCGGGGGTCTACGGGCTGCCGTTCGCGGGGGCGCTGGGCGCCAGTCTCCTCGTACGGCTGCTGGGGTGGTGGCCGGGGCTGGGGCTGTTCGCCCTGCTGGCCGGGGTGGTGCTGCTGCCCGCGCGGTCACCTGTGCGCAGGCTCTACGCGCTGGTGGGCGTTCCGGACGGGCACTGGCGGGTCGAGCCCGATCCAGGGCCGGGACCTGCGTTTAGAGCCAGCCGACCTGGGTGACGAACATGGCGATGACGACCACCAGGGTCCAGCCGAGCACGTGCTCCAGCCAGGCGGAGCCGTCCTTGGGTCCGCCGGTGCGGACCAGGTTGCGGGCACGGGAGGTGAGGGCTGCGCTGTGTGCGGTCATGCCGTCCAATGTGACAGCGGTGGTGGCCTTCGCGGTAGAGACGATGGTCACGGGTGGCATGTCTCACGCCCCCGGCCGCGTGGTGCGGGCCGGGGGCGCGAGGGGCGCGGACTGCGGGATCAGGTGGCGCGTTCGCGGCCCGCCATGCCCGCCATCGCCAGGGCGAGGCAGAGTGCGACGCCACCGGCGATCACGTTGCTCACCACCGTGCGGGTGGTGCTGACGTCCCCGGAGATGACGAACGGCGCGACGATCGTCCAGGCGGCGAGACCGACCGCCGTCCAGGCCATGGCGTGGGTGCGTTCGTAGGCGGAGCCCAGTCCGCTCATGCACAGGCAGTACGCCAGGCCCGCGATCAGGTTGTTGATCGCCAGCGAGCTGAGTCCGCTGAATCCGGCGATCCAGGGCGAGGCGGCGATGTACAGGCCCGTCAGGAGGGCCAACGCCTCGACGGCCTGGGCGGCCGGGGTACTGGTGACGCGCTCGAACCGCGTGCGCATCTCGGCGAGGTCGGGGTGGTGTTCGATGGAGTGGGTGGTCATGGGGGGCCGCCTCCTATGAAGCGTGAAGCCTTTACGCGACCTTTATTCCCTTATCGTCCGCTTGTCATACATTCGGGTCAACTGGAACTTTTCACAGCACTCCGACCGTCCGCAGTGCGAGGATCTGCGCCGCGTTCGGCCGGACCGGACCGTAGAGATAGCAGACTCCCCCGGTACCGGAGACGACCTTGCCCGCCGCGTTGTGGCGCTTCGTCCGCAGCCAGTTGTTCTCGAATTCGCGGCGCCGGTAGACGCGGCGCACGGCCTGGTTGTCCCGGGAGTTCGGGTCGTTGGCGATCACGTCGCCGGCCGCGGTGAAGCCGATGACGGTCATCAGGTGACCGGCCGTGCCGTAGCCCGCGCCCGTGAGCTCCTCGGCGGTGAAGGACTGCGAGGTGATGGCCGGAATGCCGGCCCGGACCAGGGTCTCCAGATCGGCGAGGGAGCCGAGCCGGGTGACGACCCCGGCCAGCTGCCGGTAGGTGGCGGCGTAGGCGGCGTTGAAGGGCCAGTTCCCGCAGCCCTTGTACGCGGCGTCGTAGGTGGAGCGGGCCGCGTGGCAGACCTGCGGGTCCGCGTAGCCCTTCTTGACCCAGGTCAGGGACTTGGCGCTGGCCTTGCGGCCCCAGAACTCGATGATCATCTGGGAGGAGGTGGGGCTGCACCAGGCCTCGCCGCCGTTGTCGTACTCGGGGTACTGGCCCGCGTGCGTCTCCTGCGAGTACCGCGGGACCTTCAGCTCGTGGGCGCCCGCACCGGAGGGGACGGACGCGGGGACGGTGAAGCGGTCCGGGAGATCGGAGACCATGGCCCCGGCCAGCCATACGGTCGGGGTGTTCTTCGCGCCGGGCTTTCGGTAGAGGGTCAGGCGCAGCCGCCAGTCCCTGATCCGCAGCCCGCCGGTCTTCGCGGGGGCGTCCAGGGCCAGGGTGTCGGTCCACACGGTGGACCTCCCGTCGGTCTGGCCGTCCACGGAGGTGCGCCGGATGTCCGCGTCGCCGGACGCCCACCGGCCCATGACGTACCAGGGGGTGGCGGTGCCGTCGGTATAGGTGCCGCGCAGCTCCGCCTGGAGCCAGGTCCCGGTCGGGGTGCGGGCGTTCCAGGAGGCGACGGCCTCGGTGGCGGGCACGGTGGAGGCGTGCACCGGGGAGGTCCAGGTGGCGTACTCCCAGGTGCTCTTCTTCCCGGTGTGCGGGTCGGCGTACTCGCTGCGGCCGGCCGGGGTCTTGATCTCCAGCCCGGGACGGGCGCCCCCGACGGCGGTGGTGCCCTGGTGGATGCCGGCGCGCCAGTGGGCGTACGAGTACCAGAAGCGGTTGTCCACCGTCTTGCGGGCGGCTTCGGCGGTGGCCGCTTCGGCGGCTTCGGCGGCTTCGGCCGCGGCCGGGAGGTCCGCCGCCGTGGCTCCGGACGGGGCCGCGGGGTCCGGGCCGGCCCCGGCCCGCGCGGGTGCGGCCGAGGCTCGGCCGCCCGGGACGGTGGCTGCGGTGGCGGCCGCCAGGGCTACGGCCAGCAGGGCCCGGCGGGGTGTGGGTGCGGTCATCGGCGTGGCCCCCAGGGGTCGGTGCGGTGGTTGGCTCCACCCTTCCAGTTCCCGCGCACCGGGCGGCGAAGCCACGGGGTCGTGTCGGGGTGACGGGCCGGTCCGGCCGGGGCCGCGGAGCCACCCTGCGGGGGCCGTCCCCTACCCATCCCCAGACTCCGTCCGGGGGGACCCCCAGTTCCTCCGTTCCCCGGGGCTCCGCCCGGACCCGTTGTCGTCTGCGGCGCCGTTGCCGGGGGCCAGCCCCCGGGCCCCCGCGCCTCAAACGCCGGCGGGGCTGGATTTGCCCGGGCGAGGCCAGATTCAGCTGAGCTGGGCTGGATTTACCCGGCGGCCTGGATCTGTCCGAGGCCGGAATGGGTCGCAGCCTTACCCTGGGCGGGTGGAAGCTCAGGAGTCACGCCAGCCCCTTCAGGCCCTCGCGCGCGAGATCTCCGCGCTGCCGCCCTCGCTGGGGACCGTGCGGCTGGTCGGGATCGATGGGCATGCCGGGTCCGGGAAGAGCACCTTTGCCGGGCGTCTCGCCGAGGCGCTGGGGGGCGCGCCCGTGCTGCACCTGGACGATGTGGCCAGTCATGAGGAGCTCTTCGGGTGGGACGAGCGGCTGCGCGTCCAGGTGCTGGAGCCGCTCGCCGCGGGACGGCCCGCGCACTGGGCCCCGTACGACTGGGTCGAGCGGCGCTTCGGGCCGGAGCGGGTGCTGGAGCCGGCTCCGGTGCTGCTCGTCGAGGGGGTCGGGGCCGGGCGGCGGGCGCTGCGGCCGTGGCTGGCGCGGCTGCTGTGGATGGAGATGCCGCGCGCGAAGTCCTGGGGGCGCGGGCGAAACCGGGACGGGCGCGAACTTTCCGACTTCTGGGACGGATGGGAGCGCGCGGAGCTCGCGCACTTCTCGGACGATCCTTCGCGCCCCTTCGCGGACACCCTGGTGCGGCAGAGCGGTACGGGATACGAGTGGTCTTCCGGGGCTGCTGCGACCGCGGGAACCCCCGCTTCCATCACCGAGGGTGACGGACTCCCCCGGGCCTGACGGAGCCCGCGAGTCGGCCTCGACCGAGGCCCCCGCCCGCTCCTTGACCCGGGGGCCGCACCGGCCTTACGTTCTGAATGTGCGGCTCTCACCGGCCGCCGCGGACGCGAAGCCCCCGATCGTTCCCCCGTGATCGGGGGCTTCGTTCTGCCCCCGATCCGCCTCCGATCCGGCCCCCGGCGGACTTTCGTGCCGGGTTCGCGCGGGTCGGACCGCCGCAGATCCTTCACCCTGCGTCACCATTTACGCCGTGGGCGCACACCCGAACCGTCTGCGACGCACCCTGGGTAAGGTGCGTAACCGCAGGTACGATGCACCCCTGATTTCATCGGCGCAGGGCCAACTCGCGTGCGCGTCGCGGGGGTTGCTGCGCACCACGGGGGCAGGCTTGTGGGGGACGTGATGGATTTCGCCGCGGTGGGCAGCGCACACGCCCCGGCCGAACTCGCCTGGCTGCGAGGAGTGGACGCCTGCACGATGGGCGCCTACCCGCAGGCCGAGGAGGAGTTCCGGACGGCCGTACGACTCGATCCGGCGATGGCCGACGCCTGGCTGGGCCTGCACGCGCTCCGCGTCGACACCACCAACGCGTTACTGCGCATGTACGCCCACCGGGACCGCTTCGGGGAACAGCGGACCCGCCACCGGCGGACCCTGAACTCCTGGTACTGGCTGGGCTGGTGGGTCCAGCCGGTGCTGGAGAGCCGGCGCGACCTGCTGCTCGCCCACGCCTCGCACTGGCTGGACGGCCGCCACGTGCCCGAACTGGACCAGGCCCTGGCCGCGCTGCCGCCCGTGGACACCGATCCCCAGGTCCGGTTCCTGCACGCCTGCCGGGCCTATCTCGTCAAGGACTGGGAGCAGTTGGTGCGGCACACCGACTCCCTCGTCGACGATCCGCTGCTGGGCATCGAGTCCGGTCTGTTCGGCGGGATGGCCCGGGTCCGGCTGGAGATGTACGGGCAGGCGGAGCCGCTGCTGTCGGCCTCGCTGATGCGCTGCCGCAGCGAGCAGCCGCAGCGCAAGGAGCTCCGCTACTGGCTGGCGCGGGCCCACGAGGGGACCGGGCGCAGCGCGGCGGCGCTGCCGCTGTACCGGGCGGTGCACCGGGTGGACCCGGCGTTCATGGACACGGCGGCCCGGCTCACGGCGATCGAGGACGGCGAGGACGCCGACGGCCTCGCCGGATACGCGGGCGTCTCGGGCTACGAGGGTCTCGCCGGGCACGGCCCGTCCCCGTCGGGCGGGGACTTCGCCGCGGTGGCGCTGGGCGGCGGCGGCCCGGTCCAGGACATCGCGGCGGACGGGCAGGTGGAAGCGGACCCGCTGGAGCCGCCGGAGCCCCGGCACGGCCCGGGGGCTCCGGCCGTTCCCGCCCCCGGCCGCCCCGGCGGCGTGCGCCACAAGGTGGCGCTGCCGTCCCAGCCGGGCCCGGCGGGGCTGCCGGCCGGGCCCGCGGATCCGGCGGCGCTGGCCGAGGCGCTCGCGGAGCTGGAGCGGATGGTGGGCCTGGAGCCCGTCAAACGGCAGGTGAAGGCGCTCTCCGCGCAGCTGCACATGGCCAGGCTGCGGACGGGCCAGGGCCTGCCCGTACAGCCGCCGAAGCGGCACTTCGTCTTCTCCGGACCCTCCGGCACGGGCAAGACCACGGTGGCACGGATCCTGGGCCGGGTCTTCTACGCGCTGGGCCTGCTCGGCGGCGACCACCTCGTGGAGGCGGGGCGCGCGGACCTGGTCGGCGAGTTCCTCGGCCAGACCGCGGTGAAGGCGAACGAACTGATCGACTCGGCGATCGGCGGGGTGCTGTTCGTGGACGAGGCGTACAGCCTCTCCAACTCCGGCTACAGCAAGGGCGACGCGTACGGCGACGAGGCCCTGCAAGTGCTGCTGAAGCGGGCGGAGGACAACCGCGACCACCTGGTGGTGATCCTCGCGGGCTACCCGGCGGGGATGGACCGGCTGCTGGCCACCAACCCGGGCCTGTCCTCGCGGTTCACCACCCGGGTGGACTTCCCGAGCTACCGGCCGCTGGAGCTGACCTCGATCGGCGGCGTCCTTGCGGACGCCAACGGCGACCGGTGGGACGCGGAGGCGCTGGAGGAGCTGCGGAGCATCAGCGGGCACGTGGTGGAGCAGGGCTGGATCGACGAGCTGGGGAACGGGCGGTTTCTGCGGACGCTGTACGAGAAGAGTTGCGCGTACCGGGATCTGCGGCTGTCGGGCTTCGCGGGTGATCCGACCCGGGACGACCTCGCCACGCTGCGGCTCGCGGATTTGATGCAGGCCTACGGGGAGGTCCTGTCGGGCCGGGGGCCGCAGGAACGGCCGGATCCGCCGCCGCTGTAGCCGCTGCGCGGAGCCTGCTCCCCGCCCCGCCCCTTCCCGAAACCGGGGCTCCGCCCCGGACCCCGCGCCTCAAACGCCGGCGGGGCTGGATCTGCCGCACAGCGGCAGATCCAGCCCCGCCGAAACGCGCTACGCGCTGCGCGCGTACCCCCGGTGGGCCGGGTCGCGGACCTCGCCGACCAGGGTCTCCAGGACGTCCTCCATGGTGACCAGGCCCAGCACCCGGCCCGCCGGGTCCGCGACCTGCGCCAAGTGGGTGGCGTCGCGTCGCATGACCGTCAGGGCGTCGTCCAGCGGGAGCGTGGAGCAGACCGTGGTCATCCTGCGCCAGACGCGCTGGGGCACGGCCCGCTCCCGGTCCTCCAGGTCCAGTACGTCCTTCACGTGCAGGTAGCCCATGAAGGCACCGGTGTCGGCGCGGACGGGGAACCGGGAGTACCCGGTGCGGACCGTCAGCTGCTCGATCTGGCGCGGGGTGACGGAGGGGCCGACGGTGACGAGGCGGTCCCGGGCGAGGAGGACGTCGGTGACGGGGCGGCTGCCCAGTTCCAGCGCGTCCTCCAGGCGCTCCTGTTCGACCGGCTCCAGGAGCCCGGCCTGCCGGGAGTCCTTGAGCAGCCGGCCCAGCTGCGCGGAGGTGTAGACGGCCTCCACCTCGTCCTTGGGCTCCACCTTGAAGAGCCTCAGGACCAGCGTGGCGCAGGCTCCCAGCCCGGTGGTGACCGGCCCGCAGACGCGGGCGAAGGCGACCAGGCCGGGGCTGAACCACAGGGCGGTCTTCTCGGGTGCGGCCATCGCGAGGTTCTTGGGGACCATCTCGCCGATGACCAGGTGCAGGAAGACCACGGCGGCGAGCGCGAACGCGTAGCCGAGGGGGTGGATCAGGCCTTCGGGCACGTGCGCGGCGTGGAAGACGGGCTCCAGCAGCCGGGCCACGGTGGGCTCGGCGACCGCGCCGAGGGTGAGCGAGCACATGGTGATGCCGAACTGCGCGGCGGCCATCATGCGCGGCAGGTTCTCCAGCCCGTGGAGCACCTGGCGGGCCCGCTTGGAGCCGGCCGCGAGGGGCTCGATCTGGCTGCGGCGGACGGAGACGAGTGCGAACTCGGCGCCGACGAAGAAGCCGTTGGCCAGGACGAGGAGCAGTGCGAAGAGGAGTTGGAGCGCGGTCACCGGACACCCGCCGACTGCAGTTCGGCCGGGGCGGGAATCGCACCCAGGGGGGTGGTGCGCACGAGGCGGACCCGTTCGGCGCGGAAGCGGCCGACCTGGCGGACGGAGAGCTTCCAGCCGGGGAGTTCGGCGCGGTCCCCGGGGGCGGGGATGCGGCCGAGCAGGTCGGCGACGAGGCCGGCGACGGTCTCGTAGGGGCCTTCGGGGACCTCCAGGCCTATCCGGCGCAGGGTCTGTACGCGGCAGCTGCCGTCGGCCTCCCAGGAGGGGCGGCCGTCCTCGGCGGCTACGGCGGCCAGTTCCGGGCCGGCGTCCTCGGCGAGGTCGTGCTCGTCGCGGACCTCGCCGACGAGCTCCTCCACGATGTCCTCCAGGGTGACCACCCCGGCGGTGCCGCCGTACTCGTCGACGACCACGGCCATGGGCTGTTCGCTGCGCAGGCGTTCCAGCAGCGGCTGCACCGGCAGGGAGCCGGGCACCAGCAGCGGGGCGACGCAGATCCGGCTGACGCTGGTGCGGGCGCGGTCGGACTCGGGCACGGCGAGGGCGTCCTTGAGGTGGACGACCCCGGTGATCTCGTCGATGCGCTCGCGGTAGACCGGGAAGCGGGACAGGCCGGTGGCGCGGGTCAGGTTGAGCACGTCGGCCGCGGTGGCCGTGTGCTGGAGGGCCTTGACCCTGACCCGGGGGGTCATGACCAGCTGGGCCGTGAGCTCGCCCAGCGAGAGGGTCCGTACGAAGAGGTCGGCGGTGTCCTGTTCCAGGGCGCCGGCCTGGGCCGAATGGCGGACCAGGGAGACCAGTTCGCCGGGGGTGCGGGCGGAGGCCATCTCGTCGGTCGGCTCGACGCCGAGGGCGCGGACCAGCCGGTTGGCGATGGCGTTGAGGGCCGCGATGACCGGCCGGAAGGCCCGGGAGAAGGCGTGCTGCGGGCCGGCGACGAAGCGGGCCACCTGGAGCGGCCGGGAGACCGCCCAGTTCTTCGGGACGAGCTCGCCGACGACCATCTGGACGGCGGAGGCGAGCAGCATGCCGATGACCACGGCGACGCCGGGTACGGCGCCCTTGGGGAGGCCGGTCGCTTCGAGCGGTCCGGCCAGCAGGGCGGCGAGGGCCGGTTCGGCGAGCATGCCGACGACCAGGGAGGTGATGGTGATGCCGAGTTGGGTGCCGGAGAGCTGGAAGGACAGCTCCCGCAGGGCTTTGACGACCGTGCGGGCACGGCGGTCGCCTTCGGCGGCGGCGCGTTCGGCCTCGGGTCTCTCGACCGTGACGAGGCCGAATTCGGCTGCCACGAAGAAACCGTTGGCGAGGATCAGGGCGAATGCCGCCACGAGCAGGAGTAGCGGGATGGTCATGCCGCCGCCTCCGGAGGGAGGGCGGCGCGTGTACTACCGGACGATCCGTCCATTGCTGGAGGGAGTCACTCCTCAAGTTGCAGGTGTCCACGGGCCGCGGGGTTCCGGGGCCGGTGGGAGGGCGCACCGTCGCGCCCCCGTACCAGGGTAGTCACTGAGATCGTCCCCGCAATGGGACGCAGCGACGAGGTCGGGCGGGGTCAGTCGTTCTTTGAACCGGTTCCGCGGGCGTCGGCGAGGGCGCGCAGGGCGCGGGCGTCGGCGATCGCCTGGGCCTTGGCGACCCCCGGCTGGATGCCCAGGGCGGGCAGGCTGGTGCCGTCGCTGAGGTCGAGGAAGACCCACGCGTCGCCGGGGCGGAGGTTGACGCGCACGATCTGCGCCCACTCCAGGCGGCGGGTGTTGGTGAGGTTGACGACCGTGACCCCGCCTTCGTCCGCGACCACCTTGGGGCGGCTGAGCAGGACGAGGACGGAGGACAGCAGGACGGCGGTGAAGACGAAGCTGATCCGCTCGCCCGGGTGCAGGGTGTCGAGGAGCAGTGCGATGGCCGTGATGGTGACGAACATGGCGAGGCCGACGCCCAGCAGGACGGCCCGGGTGCGGGTCGGCCGGAAGGTGACCGGCAGGGTGGGCGGTACGGGCTGGGCGGCGTCGGCCATGTTCGTCAGATGCCTTCGGGTGGTGCCAGTGGGGTACGGCGGGGCGGGGCGGATGCCCCGGCCCTCAGAGGCGGCAGGCGTGGATCGAGGTGGTGAGGATCGCGCGCGCGCCGAGCTCGTACAGGTCGTCCATGATCCGCTGGGCTTCCTTGGCGGGGACCATCGCGCGGACGGCGACCCAGCCCTCGTTGTGCAGCGGGGAGACGGTCGGCGACTCCAGGCCCGGGGTGAGGGCGACCGCGCGCTCCAGGTGCTCGGCGCGGCAGTCGTAGTCCATCATCACGTAGCTGCGGGCGACCAGGACGCCCTGGAGGCGGCGCAGGAACTGCTGGGCGCGCGGGTCCTCGGGGTCGGTGCCGTTGCCGCGGATGACCACGGCCTCGGAGGTCATGATCGGCTCGCCGATGACCTCCAGGCCGGCGTTGCGCAGGCTGGTGCCGGTCTCGACCACGTCGGCGATGATCTGGGCGACGCCGAGCTGGATGGCGGTCTCGACCGCGCCGTCGAGGTGGACGACGGAGGCTTCGATGCCCTTGTCGGCGAGGTGCTTGGCGACGATTCCCTCGTACGAGGTCGCGATGGTCATCCCGTGGAAGTCCTCGGGGCCCTTCGCGGTGCCGGGCATGGTCGCGTAGCGGAAGGTCGAGCGGCCGAAGTTCAGCGGCAGGATCTCCTCGGCGCTGGCGCCGGAGTCGAGCAGCAGGTCGCGGCCGGTGATGCCGATGTCCAGCTTGCCGGAGGACACGTAGATCGCGATGTCCTTGGGGCGGAGGTAGAAGAACTCCACCTCGTTGTCGGGGTCGACGACCACGAGCTCCTTGGACTCCTTGCGCATCCGGTAGCCGGCCTCATGGAGCATCGCCGACGCCGGTCCGGAGAGAGAACCCTTGTTGGGGACGGCGATGCGCAGCATGGGGCTTCCTTTGGTGCGTAGGTGCGAAAGGGTGTGCTGGTTACGTGTGCGAGGCGCGCGGATGCCCCGGCAGCGTGTGCCGGGGCCCGCGCGGACCTGCTGCGGTCTAAAGGTGCGCGTAGACGTCGTCGAGGGAGATTCCGCGCGCCACCATCATCACCTGGACGTGGTAGAGCAGCTGGGAGATCTCCTCGGCGGCGGCTTCCTTGCTCTCGTACTCGGCGGCCATCCAGACCTCGGCGGCCTCCTCGACGACCTTCTTGCCGATGGCATGGACGCCCTTGCCCACGAGCTCGGCGGTACGGGAGGTGCTGGGGTCGCCATTGGCGGCCTTGAGCTGGAGCTCGGTGAAGAGCTCTTCGAAGCTCTTGGAAGGTTCGTTGGCCATGATGGTCCTCAGAATACGGGGTGCGTGGATACCGATCAGCGCCAGGGTTCGCTGACGGTCCGCAGCGTCATGGCGGTGGAGACGGCGGCGGTGACCGCTTCGTGTCCCTTGTCCTCGTTCGACCCCTCGAGGCCGGCGCGGTCCAGCGCCTGCTCGTCGTTGTCGCAGGTCAGTACGCCGAAGCCGACGGGGACTCCGGTGTCGATCGACACCTGTACCAGGCCCTGGGTGACGCCCTGGCACACGTAGTCGAAGTGCGGGGTTCCGCCGCGGATGACCACGCCGAGGGCGACGATGGCATCGTAACCGCGACCGGCCAGTACCTTCGCCACGACCGGGAGCTCGAAGCTGCCGGGGACGCGCAGCAGGGTGGGCTCGTCGATGCCCAGCTCGTGCAGGGCCCGCAGGGCGCCGTCCACCAGGCCGTCCATGACCTTCTCGTGCCACTGGGCCGCGATCACGGCGACTCGCAGGTCTCCGCAGTTCTTCACACTCAGTTCGGGTGCGCCCTTGCCGCTCACAGCTCTGCTCCTCGTTGCGTCAGTTGTACGTCGGTCGGTCTGGTCGGTGTTACTGGTTGCCGCAGGCGGAGGTGGTGGCCGCGTCCAGCCAGGGCAGGTCGTGGCCCATCCGGTCCCGCTTGGTGCGCAGGTAGCGCAGGTTGTGCTCGCCCGCCTCCATGGGCATCGGCTCCCGGTCGGAAACCTTGATGCCGCCCCGTACCAGGGCTTCCGCCTTGTCGGGGTTGTTGGTCAGCAGCCGGACGCTGTGGACGCCGAGGTCGGCGAGCATCTGGGCGCCGGCCGCGTAGTCGCGGGCGTCGGCGGGCAGGCCGAGCTCGAGGTTGGCGTCGAGGGTGTCGCGGCCGCGCTCCTGGAGCTCGTACGCGCGCAGCTTGGACAGCAGTCCGATGCCGCGGCCCTCGTGGCCCCGCAGGTAGACGATCACACCGCGTCCCGCGGCCTGGACCCGCTCCATGGCGGCGTGCAGCTGGGGGCCGCAGTCGCAGCGCTGCGACTGGAAGATGTCCCCGGTCAGGCACTCGGAGTGCATCCGGACCAGGACCTCTTCGCCGTCGCCGATCTCGCCGTGGACGAGGGCGACGTGCTCGACCCCGTCGACGGTGGAGCGGTAGCCGTAGGCCGTGAACTGGCCGAAGGAGGTCGGGAGGCTGACCTCGGCCTCGCGGCGGACGGTCGGCTCCGCGGAGCGGCGGTAGGCGATCAGGTCCTCGATGGAGATGATCGTCAGGCCGTGCTTGCGGGCGAAGGGGATCAGCTCGGGCAGCCGCAGCATGACGCCGTCCTCGCCGGCGATCTCCACGATGGCGCCGGCCGGGCGCAGCCCCGCGAGGCGGGCGAGGTCGACGGCGGCCTCGGTGTGGCCGTTGCGGACCAGGACCCCGCCGGACTTGGCGCGCAGCGGGAAGACGTGGCCGGGGCGGACGAACTCGCCGGGGCCCGAGACTCCGTCGGCCAGCAGCCTCAGGGTGGTGGCGCGGTCGGCGGCCGAGATGCCGGTGGTGACCCCGTGCGCGGCGCTCGCGTCCACGGAGACCGTGAAGGCGGTCTGCATGGACTCGGTGTTGTGGTGGACCATCTGCGGGAGGTCGAGCCGGTCCAGCTCGGGGCCCTCCATGGGGGCGCAGATCAGGCCGCGGCACTCGCTCATCATGAACGCGACGATCTCGGGGGTGGCCTTCTCGGCCGCGATGACGAGGTCGCCCTCGTTCTCGCGGTCCTCGTCGTCCACGACGACGACCGGGCGGCCGGCCGCGATGTCGCGGATGGCCTGCTCGACGGGGTCGAGCCGGAAGGACTCGGAGTCGCTCGCGTCGGGCACGGGCTTCAGGACGGGGTTCAGGGAGGTCATGCCGTTGCTCCTTCCAGGGCCGGGGCGGGGGTGGTGCGCGAGCGCTGGTACCAGTCGTAGGCGCCCCAGACGACGAGGGCGAAGTACACGACGTAGACGAGGCCGGAGAAGGCCAGTCCGCTGTTGAAGGCGAGGGGGACGCCGACCAGGTCGACGAGGAGCCAGGCGAACCAGAACTCGACCAGGCCGCGGGCCTGGGCGACCATCGCGACGATGGTGCCGACGAAGATGTAGGCGTCGGCCCAGGGGCTCCACGACAGGCTCGGGACGAGCGTGAACAGGCCTCCGACGGCCAGGGTCCCGGCGGCGGCGCCGGCCAGCAGCAGCCCGCGCTCCTTCCAGGTGGCGGTGCGGACGGCGATGGAGCCGTCCTGGGCCTTCTGCTTGCCGAGCTGCCAGGCGCGCCAGCCCCACACGGCCACGCCGATGACGAGGAGCTGCTTGCCGACTCCGCCCGCGAGGTGCGCGGAGGCGTAGGCGCCGACGAGGATCAGGCCGGACAGGAGCTGGGCGGGCCAGGTCCATATGGAGCGGCGCCAGCCGAGGGCGAGGGCGCCCAGGCCGATCAGGTTGCCGATCATGTCGGACCAGATGACCTTCTGGCCGAAGACCTCGAAGGCCTCGGTGTTGAGCCAGGTCAGGGCGCTCACTTCGACTCCCCCTCGGCGGTCGCCGCGTCCGTGGCCGACGGGTTGGCGGCCAGCGGGTTCACGCCGGCCGCGAGCAGGCGCTCCACGTACTTGGCGAGGACGTCGACCTCGAGGTTGACCGGGTCGCCGGCCCCCTTGATGCCGAGGGTGGTCAGCGCGAGGGTGGTGGGGATGAGGCTGATGGTGAACCAGTCGGCCGCGGCCTCGACCACGGTGAGGCTGACGCCGTCGACGGTGATGGAGCCCTTCTCCACGACGTAGCGGGAGAGGTTCGCCGGGAGCGCGATCCTGACCAGTTCCCAGTGCTCGGAGGGGGTGCGGGAGAGGATCTCGCCGGTGCCGTCCACGTGGCCCTGGACCAGGTGGCCGCCGAGGCGTCCGCCCAGCTCCATGGGGCGCTCCAGGTTGACCCGGGAGCCCTTGGCCAGCGCCCCGAGGCTGGAGCGGTTGAGGGTCTCCTGCATGACGTCGGCGGTGAACTCGCCTTCGGCGGTCTCCACGACGGTCAGGCAGACGCCGTTCACGGCGATGGAGTCGCCGTGCTTGGCGCCCTCGGTGACCACGGGGCCGCGCAGGCGGAAGCGGGAGGCCTCGGGGAGTTCCTCGACGGCGGTGACTTCGCCCAGTTCTTCGACGATTCCGGTGAACACTCAGTGCTCCTTGAGGGCGGTGTGGGAGGTCAGGACGGTGGGGACGGACTGGACCATCGGGACGGCGGTGACACGGATGTCCGTGCCGATGCGGACGGTCTCGGTGATCCGGAGCCGGAGCGCTTCGGCGAGGGTGCCGATGCCGGCATCGGCGAGGACGTTGGGGCCAGCGCCGAGGAGGACAGGAGCGAGGTAGCCGACGACCTTGTCGACCACGCCCGCGGCGACGAAGGCGCCGGCCAGGGTCGGGCCGCCTTCGAGGAGTACGGAGCGGACCCCGCGCCGGTGGAGTTCGCCGAGCAGGGCGTCCACGGAGATCCCGTACTTGTCGTACGGGAGCCGGGCGAGCTCGACTCCGGCCAGGTGGCGAATATCGGCGTCCTCGGCTACGGCCACCAGGGTCGGGGCGGCGTCGTCCAGCACCCGGGCGGTGGGCCGGATGGTGGCGTGGGTGTCGAGGACCACCCGCAGCGGCTGGCCGCCGGGGGTGACGCCGTCGGGTCCGCGCACCGCGAGGTGCGGGTCGTCGGCGCGCAGCGTGCCGGAGCCGACGACCACGGCGTCGGCCTCGGCGCGCAGCCGGTGGACGTCGGCGCGGGATTCGGGGCAGCTGATCCAGCGGCTGGTGCCGTCGGCGGCGGCGACGCGGCCGTCGAGGGTGGCGGCGTACTTCCACAGGATGTACGGGCGCCCGAGCCGTACGGAGGTCAGCCAGGGGGCGTTGCCCTCCTCGGCCTCCGCGCGCAGCAGCCCGGCCGCGGCGGTGATCCCGGCGGCGCGCAGGGTGTCGGCGCCGCCGCTGGCCTGCGGGTTCGGGTCGGGGACGGCGTAGAGGACGCGGGTGATGCCGGCCTCGATGAGCGCCTGCGCGCAGGGCCCCGTACGGCCGGTGTGGTTGCAGGGTTCGAGGGTGACGTAGGCGGTGCCGCCGCGGGCGGCGGGGCCTGCGGCGCGCAGGGCGTGGACCTCGGCGTGCGGGCCGCCGGCCCGCTCGTGCCAGCCTTCGCCCACGACGGTGCCGGAGGCGTCGGTGATCACGCACCCGACGACCGGGTTGGGGCTGGTGGAGCCGGTTCCGCGGGCGGCGAGCTCGATGGCCCGGGCCATGGCCCGCACCTCGAAGGCACGGCCGTCGCGGGCATCGCTGTCGGATGTGCCGCTGTCCTGCGCGTCGGCGTGTGTCGCCACCGGGTCCTCCTGCCTCATCGGGCACGGACTCCGGGGCCTGTCGGGATACGACAGATGAAGCGGGTTAGCACACGCGGGGACGCCGAGGCCGAAAACACGGTCCCTTCGCTCGCGCATCCCGAGGGATGTGCCGATGGAACCGCCGACGGCGGCGTACCGGTGACTGGCCCGCCGCGCACTGCCTCCCATCCGGACTTTAACCGTCGGTCCAGGAATTTCACCTGGTCAACCGGCCGCTGGATGCGGACGGGTCGCGGACTATACCGCCGGTTCGGAATTACACCGACCCCGGAGTGCGCTGCTACTGGTACTAGAGCCAGTGTGCCACGGGTGATCGGCAGCCATGCGAGTGAGTCAATGTGGCCTGGGTCACACATCGGCCATTCTCGAGCGATTCCATTGCGCCATCCGGCGGAGCCCTCCCGGCATCCGGACAGCCCGCGCGCGGCGCCTTCCCGCGACCGCCTTCGCGACCCCCCTCGCGACCTCCCTCGCGACCGCCTCGGCGACCCCCCTCACGGCCCCCCTCACACCCCCGTACGCCCCGGCCGCATCGGCCGCTTTGGTCCAGACCTATTGACGGGTTGGTCTAGTCCTCTTAACGTTCCCTTCATCTTCCCCGGGAGACAGCCCGTCAGATGTGCGCACGTCACGGGCCAACACGCACCACATATCTGCCTGTTGTGTCCTGCCATCCTCCCCTCCCCAGGAGGCACAATGCTGTCCCCCACACGGACGAGAGCCATGCTCCTGACGTCCGGCGCCGCAATCGCCGGACTGCTGGTCGCGGGCCTCTCGGCGGGCGTCTCGCACGCCGCCGACAACGAGTCCTGTCGCCCCGACGGTCTGTACAAGACCCCGGGCGTCGACGTCCCGTACTGCTCGGTCTACGACACCGAGGGCCGCGAGAAGATGGGCGCCGACCACCAGCGCCGCGTCATCGGCTACTTCACCGGCTGGCGCACGGGCAAGGACGGCACCCCCGCCTACCTGCCCAACAACATTCCGTGGTCCAAGGTCACCCACCTGAACTACGCCTTCGCCCACGTCGACGGCAACAACAAGATCTCGGTCGGCGCGGACAACGCGAACAACTCCGCCACCGGTATGACCTGGCCGGGCGTGGCGGGCGCCGAGATGGACCCCGCCCTCCCCTACAAGGGCAATTTCAACCTGCTCAACAAATTCAAGAAGCAGAACCCCAACGTCAAGACCCTGATCTCGGTCGGCGGCTGGGCCGAGACCGGCGGCTACTTCGGCGACGACGGCAACCGCGTCGCCTCCGGCGGCTTCTACTCGATGGCCACCAACGCCGACGGCTCGGTCAACCAGGCCGGCATCGACACCTTCGCGGACTCCTCCGTCGAGTTCATCCGCAAGTACGGGTTCAACGGCGTCGACATCGACTACGAGTACCCGACCACCATGAAGGACGCGGGCAACCCGCTGGACTGGCAGCTGTCCAACGCGCGGCGCGCCGGTCTGGTCAAGGGCTACGCGGCCCTGATGAAGTCGCTGCGCGAGAAGCTCGACCGCGCGGGCGCCTCCGACGGCAAGCACTACCTGCTCTCGGTCGCCGCCCCCTCCTCCGGCTACCTGCTGCGGGGCATGGAGACGTTCCAGATGCAGAAGTACCTGGACTACGTCAACGTCATGTCCTACGACCTGCACGGCGCCTGGAACGAGTACGTCGGTCCGAACGCCTCGCTCTTCGACGACGGCAAAGACGGCGAACTCGCCGCGGCCGGCGTCTACTCCACCTCCCAGTACGGCGGCATCGGCTACCTGAACACGGACTGGGCCTACCACTACTTCCGCGGCTCCATGCCGGCCGGCCGCATCAACATGGGCCTGCCGTACTACACCCGCGGCTTCAAGAACGTGCAGGGCGGCACGGACGGCCTGTGGGGCAAGGCCCCGGCCACCAACTGCCCGGCGGGCGCCGGTCTGACCAAGTGCGGCGACGGCGCGGTCGGCATCGACAACCTGTGGCACGACCTCGACAGCAACGGCGTCGAGGCCCCGGCCGGGTCCAACCCGATGTGGCACGCGAAGAACCTGGAGAAGGGTGTCGTCGGTGACTACGTCACCAAGTACGGCTTCCCGGCCGACACCAAGCTGACCGGCACCTACGTCCGCAAGTACGACTCCAACCTCGTGGCGCCGTGGCTGTGGAACGACCAGAAGAAGGTCTTCCTCTCCACCGAGGACGAGCAGTCCGTCAACGCCAAGGCCGACTGGGTGGTCAACAAGGGCATCGGCGGCACGATGGTCTGGGAGCTCGCCGGCGACTACTCGTACAACGCGGCCAAGGGCCAGTACGAGATGGGCGACACCCTGACGACGGCGATGTACGACAAGTTCAAGTCGGCCGCCCCCTACGGCGCCAAGCGCGCCACCATCACCATGCCGACCGAGGCGATCAAGGTCGACGCCGACTTCGGCGCCTTCCCGCTCGGCGACTCGAACTACCCGATCAGCCCGAAGCTGACGATCACCAACAACACCACGGCGACCCTGCCGGGCGGTACGGAGTTCCAGTTCGACTACTCCACCTCCGCGCCGAGCAACGCCAAGGACCAGTCCGGCTGGAACACCACGATCATCCGCAGCGACCACACGGGCAGCAACGCGGGCGGCCTGAAGGGCGACTACAACCGGGGCTCCCTGAAGCTCCCGGCCTGGCAGACGCTGGCCCCCGGCGCCTCGGTCCAGCTGGACTTCGTCTACTACCTGCCGACCTCGACCCCGTCCAACTGGACGGTGACCTTCGGCGGCAAGACGTACGGCATCGCCGGCGACCTGGCCCGCGGTACGACGGTGGTGGAGCCGGGCGGCGCGACGACCCCTCCCACGACCACCCCGCCGACCACGACCCCGCCGACCACCACTCCCCCGACCACGACGCCTCCCACGACCACTCCGCCGACCACGACGCCTCCGACGGGCGGCACCTGTGCCAACCCGGCCTACGTCGCGGGCAACGTGTACACGGGCGGGACGGTCGTCTCCCACAAGGGCCACAACTGGAAGGCCCAGTGGTGGACGCAGAACGAGGAGCCCGGCACCACCGGTGACTGGGGCGTCTGGAAGGACCAGGGCGCCTGCTGACCGGATAGGCGTCGGATGAAGGACCCCTGTTCCCAGTGGTTTCGGGGGAAGGCGTGAGGACCCGGTGGCCCGGCGGCCACCGGGTCCTCGTGCGTGCGCGTACGGGCACTTCGTACGCTGGTGCCGTGATCGCACATGTCACCGCCCCCGTCGCGGACTTCGAACAGCACCGGCCCCGGATGTTCGCCATCGCCTACCGCATGCTCGGTTCGGCCTCGGAGGCCGAGGACACCGTCCAGGACGCCTACCTGCGCTGGAGCTCGGCCGTCGACCGCGAACCCCCCGAACCCATCGAGCACCCCGGGGCCTGGCTCGCCAAGGTCGTCACCCGCCTGTGCCTCAACCGCCTCACCTCGGCGCGGGCCCGGCGCGAGGAGTACGTGGGCCCCTGGCTCCCCGAACCGGTCCTCACCGGGGAGGGCGCGCTGGGCCCGCTGGAGTCGGCGGAGCAGCGGGACAGCGTGTCCATGGCCCTGCTCGTGCTGCTGGAGCAGCTCACCCCGATGGAGCGCGCGGTGTACGTGCTGCGCGAGGCCTTCGCGTACGGCCACCGGGAGATCGCCGGGCTCCTCGACCTCACCGAGGCCAACTGCCGTCAGCTCTACCGGCGGGCCGCGGGACGGGTGAGCGCGGCGAAGGCCCCCGAGCGGCGGTTCCAGCCGGACCCGGCGCAGTGGCAGTCCCTGGTGGAGGGCTTCCTCGAAGCCGCGAACAGCGGGGACCTGGCCCGGCTGGAAGGGCTGCTGGCGGCCGACGCGCGGTTCGTGTCCGACGGCGGCGGCGTGGTCAGCGCGGCGCGGCGGCCGGTCGTGGGCCGGGGCAACGTGGCGCGGTTCCTGCTGGGCGTGCTGCGCAAGTACTCCGGCGAGCTGCCGGTCTCCTTCGCGGAGGTCAACGGGGAGCCGACGCTGGTCGTCGGCGGGGTCGGGGTCCTCCAGGTGGAGTTCGAGGACGGGCTGGTCCAGGAGGCGCGGGCGGTGATGAACCCGGCGAAGCTGGAATTCATCGAGCGGCAGCTGTCACATTCCTGAGGGCCGTCCGGTCCCAGCTGGTGAACGCATCGCCCGCCGAAAGGAACGGTCACCATGAGCACCATCCTCGTCACCGGAGGCACCGGAACCCTGGGCAGGCCGGTCGTGGAACGGCTGCGGACGGCGGGCCACGAGGTCCGCGTCCTGAGCCGGAGCGCTCCGGACTTCCCCGTCGACCTGCGGGACGGCAGCGGTCTCGACGCGGCGATGGCGGGCGCGGAGGTGATCGTGCACTGCGCGAGCAGCCCGCGCGGCGGCGACGACGTGGCGGCCGGGCACCTGATCCGGGCGGCCGAGCGGGCCGGGACGGTCGGGCACCTCGTCTACATCTCGATCGTGGGTGTGGACGAGGTCCCGCTCCCGTACTACCGGACGAAGCTGAAGGTGGAGCGGATGCTGGAGGCGTCGGGGCTGGGCCTGACGATCCTGCGGACGACGCAGTTCCACGACCTGGTGGCCCAGGCGCTGGCCGCGGCGGCGAAGCTGCCGGTGATGCCATTGCCCGCCGGGGTCAGCGGGCAGCCGATCGCGGTCGAGGAGGTCGCGGACCGGCTGGCCGCGCTGGCGTCGGGCCCGCCGGCCGGGCGGGTCCCGGACATGGGCGGCCCGGAGGTCCTCACCTTCGAGGAGGCGGCCCGCGCCTACCTCGCGGCGACCGGCAAGCGCCGCCCGCTCCTCCCGGTCCCCCTGGTGGGGAAGGTCTACGCGGGCTTCAAGCGGGGCGGCCACCTGACTCCGTCGCACGCGGTGGGCCGGGGCACGTTCGCCGAGTTCCTGGCCCGCCTTTGACGTTCCAGCCTCGCCAGGGGGTCCCCCCGGACGAAGTCTGGGGGAGTTTGAGGCGCGGGGTCTGGGGCGGAGCCCCAGGGAACGGTGGAAGGGCGGGTAGGGGACACGCCCCGCAGGGCCGACCACCCGCACCCGGCGTCAGGCCCCGAAGAGCGTCGCCTGCGCGGCCTCGCGGGCGGCCAGCCGGGCGCCCTGGAGCACCGCGGGATCGCCCAGGGTGCTCGCCCGGACCTCCATCGGGACCGGGCTCAGCACCGCGAGCCGGGAGGCGACCCGGGAGGCCAGCTCCGCACCGCCGGCGCGTCCGAGCTCCCCGCCGAGCACCACGCAGCCGGGGTCCAGGATCGCCGCGACCGCCGCCGCCCCGAGGGCGAGCCGCTCCGCCAGTGCGTCGAGGAAGGCGGGACCGGCGCCGCCCGCGACCGCCTCCTCGGCGGTCCCTTCGAAGCCGTGCTCCGCCGCGAGCGCGGCCACCGCCCCGCGCCCCGCCAGCGAGTGGAACCCGCCTTCGCAGTTCGTGGCCGAGGGCAGCCCGCCCGCGCCCGGCACCGGGAGGAAGCCGATCTCGCCCGCCCCGCCGGAGGCTCCGCGGCGCAGCCGGCCGTCGAGGACCACCGCCGCTCCCACCCCCGCGCTGAGCCAGAGCAGGACGAAGGAGTCCACGTCCCGGGCCGCTCCGAGGCGCTGTTCGGCCAGCGCCGCCAGGTTGGTCTCGTTCTCCACCACGACCGTCGCCGGCAGCCGCCGCTGCAGGGCCGCCACCAGGTCCCGGTGCCAGGCGGGCAGTCCGATGGTGCTGCCGAGTTCGCCGCTGCCCGGTGAGACCAGGCCCGGTGCGCCGATCACCACCGTGTGGAGCCGGTCCGCGCCCGCTTCCCGGGCGAGTTCCAGCAGGCGGTCGACGGCCTCCTCCACCGCGTCGACGGGCAGCGCCGCCTCGGCCAGCGGATTTCCGAGCAGGTCGGTGACGACCGCGGTCGCGCTGTCCACGCGTACGTCCAGCGCGGCGAGGTGCGCCCGCCGCGCGACGATCCCGTAGAGCCGGGCGTTGGGTCCGCGCCGCTGCTCGCCCGATTCGCCGACCACCTCGATGAGTCCGGCCTCGGTGAGGCGTTCCACCAGGTCCGCGACGGAGGGGCGGGACAGGCCGGTCAGTTGCTTGAGCTGCGGGGCCGTCAGCGCGCCCTCGTCCTGGAGCAATTGCAGGGCCAGCCGGTCGTTGATGGCCCGCGCCGTGCTCGGGGAGGCGGGGGACGGTGCGGTGGCGGTCAGGACCTTGGCAGGAGTCACGCGGCCCATCCTACGAGTTCCCGGGGTCTAACTATCAGGCAGGGTCCCTGATAGTTTACGTGTCATGACCGGGGAAACCGACCTCAGCCCGGCGCGACTGCGCCATGCCCGCTTCGCCATCGCCGCCGTCTTCTGCGCCCACGGCGCCGTCACCGGCTCCTTCGCCACCCGCATCCCGTGGATCCAGGACCACGCGCAGCTCAGCGCGGGCACCCTGGGCATGGCCCTCGCCTTCCCCGCCCTCGGCGCCGCGCTGACGATGCCGCTGGCCGGGCGGATCAACCACCGGCTCGGCGCCCGCACCGCCCTGCGGGTGCTGCTGTCCCTGTGGACCCTCGCCCTGATCCTCCCGAGCCTCGCCCCGAACCTGGCGACGCTCTGCTTCGTGCTCTTCGTCTACGGGGCCACCGCCGGCATGTCCGACGTCGCGATGAACGCGCTCGGCGTGGAGACGGAGAACCGGATGGGCCGCTCGATCATGTCCTCGCTGCACGGCATGTGGAGCGTGGGCGCCCTGATCGGCTCGGCCGCCGGCACGGTCGCCGCGCACACCGGCACCGACGCCCGCCTCCACCACCTGATCGCCGCGCTCGCCCTGACGGCGGCCGGGCTGGTCGCCGTACGGGGCGTGCTGGACCTGCGCACCGACACGGACGGCGAAGCTCCGCCGCACTTCGCGCTGCCCCCCAGGTCCGCGCTGTTCATCGGGGCGATCGGCTTCTGCGCGGTCTTCGCGGAGGGCGCGAGCATGGACTGGTCCGCGGTCTACCTGCGGGACGTGCTGCACACGGACGCCGGCCTCGCCGCCGCCTCCACCACGGCCTTCGCGCTCACCATGGCGCTCGCCCGGCTCGTCGGGGACAAGGTCGTCGACCGGTTCGGGGCCGTACGGACGGTCCGCGCGGGCGGGGCGCTGGCCACCGCGGGCGGGCTCCTCGTCGTCACGGTCCACCAACCGGCCGCGGCCCTGGCCGGCTTCGGGCTGATCGGGCTCGGCATCGCGGTGGTGGTCCCGCTGGCCTTCGCGGCGGCCGCCCGCAGCGGTCCGGCCCCGGCGCAGGCCATCGCGGGTGTCGCGACGATCACGTACACCTCGGGCCTGATCGCCCCGTCGGCGATCGGCGCGGTGGCGGACGCGACCTCGCTCGTGGTGTCCTTCGGGCTGGTCACCCTGCTGGCGTTCGCACTGATCCTGGGGGCGACCGTGCTGCGCCGACGGCCGGTGGCGGCGGGAGCCTCCACCGCGAACCAGGACGAACCTGCTGCTATCCGGCCGTAATATATCGCCTGGCCGCCTGCGGCCTCGTAGCTTGACCTGACCGACGAACGGAAGCGGTGGAACATGGGCCTCGGCGTGCGCTGGACCCTGCACGGAGACGGGCGGACCCCCGCCCCCGGCGCGGTGGTGCGGCCGGACGAGCGGCTGACCTGGCCGCGGACCGCCGGGCTGGGCGCCCAGCACGTCGTGGCGATGTTCGGAGCGAGCTTCGTCGCACCGGTCCTGATGGGGCTGGACCCGAACCTCGCGATCATGATGTCCGGTGTCGCCACCGTCATCTTCCTGCTCGCGACCCGCGGCCGGATCCCCTCGTACCTGGGCTGCTCGCTCTCGTTCGTGGGCGTGGCCGCGGCGATCCGGGCCAGCGGCGGGGACAGCGCGGTCGTCACGGGCGCCGTCTTCGTGGTCGGCGCGGCGCTCTTCCTGTCCGGTCTGGCCGTCCAGCGATTCGGGGCGCGGATCATCCACGCGGCGATGCCGCCGGTGGTGACCGGCGCGGTCGTGATGCTGATCGGCTTCAACCTGGCCCCGGTGACGGCCTCCACGTACTGGCCCCAGGACCAGTGGACGGCCCTGCTGACCATGGCGTTCACCGGGCTCGCCGTGGTGTGCCTGCGGGGCTTCTGGTCACGGATCGCGATCTTCCTCGGCCTGGTCTTCGGCTACGGCATCTCCTGGATCTTCGACCTGGTCTTCGGCAAGATCCACTCCCCGATGGGCGGCCCCGAGGCCGTGGACCACTGGCGGCTCGACCTGTCCGGGGTCGGAAAGGCCGACTGGATCGGCCTGCCGAGCTTCCACGCGCCGGCCTTCGAATGGTCGGCGATCCTGATCGCGCTGCCGGTGGTCATCGCCCTGATCGCGGAGAACGCCGGGCACATCAAGGCCGTCGGCGAGATGACCGGCGACCCGCTCGACGACAAGCTGGGCACGGCCATCGCGGCCGACGGCGCCGCCTCGATGCTCTCCACCGCGCTCGGCGGCCCGCCGAACACCACCTACTCCGAGAACATCGGCGTCATGGCCGCCACCCGGGTGTACTCGACGGCGGCCTACTGGGCGGCCGCCGGATTCGCCCTCCTCTTCGGCCTGTGCCCGAAGTTCGGCGCGGTCGTCGCCGCGATCCCCGGCGGGGTGCTGGGCGGGATCACCGTGATCCTCTACGGCATGATCGGCCTGCTCGGCGCGCAGATCTGGCTCAACGGCCGCGTGGACCTGCGCAATCCGCTGAACCTGGTGCCCGCCGCGGCCGGCATCATCATCGGCGTCGGCGGCGTCAAGCTGCACATCAGCGACAGCTTCGAACTGGGCGGGATCGCGCTCGGCACGATCGTCGTCATCACCGGCTACCACGCCCTGCGGTACTTCGCTCCGGCCCACATGAAGCAGCAGGAACCCCTGCTGGACGCGGGCACCTCGGCGTACGACGGCACGGACGGGAACCCTGCCGGGGAGCCGGGCGACAAGCGGGGTTGACGGAGTTTCGCCCGAACCGGCGAAGCGTACGGCCAAGTTCCCCTGATCCCGGCCCGCGGCTGCGACGCTGCCTGACATGGCCCCCATGGAAGCGGTGCTGGCGCGGATGCGCGCCCTGGACGAGCGGCTCCCCGAGCGGGACGGCGTCGCCGTCTTCAACCGGGTGTACCTCACGGTGACGCAGACGCTCCACGAGCGGATCGCGCACGGTGCGTTCCCCGCGCCGCGACGGGCGGAGACCCTCAGCGTCCGCTTCGCCGAGCGCTACCTGACGGCGGTGGAGGCGGACCGGGCCCCGGCCTGCTGGCGGCCGCTCCTCCAATACCGCCGCCACCCCGGGATCCGGCCGCTCCAGCACGCGCTGGCCGGGATCAACGCGCACATCGGCCACGACCTGGCGCTGGCGGTGGTCTCCACCTGCCACGTCCTGGACTGCGATCCGGCGGCGCTCGAAGCGGACTTCGACCGGGTCGGGGACCATCTGGTCTCCCTGGAGGAACACATCCGGGAAGAACTGATGCCGGGCCCCGACCTCCTCGAGATCGCGGACCCCCTGACCCACCTCCTCGGCGCGTGGAGCCTGGAACGGGCCCGCGCGGGAGCCTGGGCCTCGGCCCGCCTGCTGTGGTCGCTGCGCCGCTCCCCCGACCTGGCGGAGGAGTTCACCGAGTCCCTCGACGCGGGCGTAGGCCTGGTCGGCCGCTGCCTGCTGACTCCGACGGGCTGACGCAGACGGGCTGACTCCGACGGTCCGATACCCCGGTGCGAAGCTGCCGCCGCGCACATAGGCTCCGGCCCATGGCCAGCTTCACCACCCATCGGCTCCGCGTGCACGACACCTCCCGTACGCCGCAGCAGCGCTTCGCCGCGCTGCGCACGTGCATCACGGAGTTCGCCCCGTACGGTTTCCACGCGACCTACCACCACCTGTACCGCAGCGCCGGGATCCCCGTGGACCTGGAGGAGGATCCGCAGGCGCTGGTCCGGGCGGTGGAGGAGCTGCACGCGGCGCGGGAGGTCTGGCTCGCGGAGTTCCTGCCGTGGCAGGAGCGCCGCAAGCTCCAGAAGGCCGCCGGGGTCCGGCAGCCGGACCCGCCCGAGCCCCTGCGCATGCTCTACTGTCCGGACCCCGAATCGCATCCGACGGAGCCGTTGCCCACGGTCATGCCGCGCATCATGGGCGCCGCCCGCCGAAACCTCCAGGGTTGCCCGGTCTGCGAACGGGACGGCGGTACGAAGGAGTGGCGGGTCCCCCACGGCGTGTACCGCGGCCTCTGCGCGGAATGCGGAGTGCAGCTGGAGTACCGCTGGGAGCCCGATGCCCTGGTTGACGCGCCGAAGTCCCGGTGGAAGCTGATCTGGCGGCGCCGGGCATGAGGACGGGCCGCCCCCGCGCTCGCGCGCGCGGGGGCGGCCCGTGTCAGGGGGCCGGAGGGGTCGGGAACCGTCAGTCCTCCGGGAGTTCGACCGGGGCTATGTCGTCGTAGACGTCGCCGGGGCCGGGGTTGGTGGCGTCCGTGGCGCCGCCGAGCTGGTGCATGACGCCCCAGACCGCGTTCAGCGCCGTCTGGACCGCGCCCTCGGCCCAGCCCGCCGTCCAGGAGATGTCGTCGCCCGCGAGGAAGATGCCGCGCTTGTCCTCGGGGAGGCGGTCCTGCATGAAGTGGGTGAACAGGCGCCGCTGGTAGCGGTAGTGGCCCGGCAGGTTGGCCTTGAAGGCGCCCATGAAGTAGGGCTCGTTCTCCCACGACACGGTCACCGGGTTGCCGATGATGTGGCGGCGGATGTCGACCTTCGGGTAGATCTCGCCGAGGGACTTCAGCATGACCTCCATCCGCTCGTTCGCGGACAGCGGCAGCCACTTCAGGCTGTCGTCGCACCAGGTGTAGGACAGGCAGATGACGGCCGGCTTGTCGGGGCCGTTGTCCAGGAGGTACGTGCCGCGGGTCATGCGGTCCGTGAGGGTCATCGACATGACGTCGCGGCCCGTCTCCTCGTCCTTGTCCAGCCAGAAGGGGCGGTCCACGGGGACGAAGAGCTTGGAGCTCTCCATGTAGTGGGTGCGCTCCATCGCCGTCCAGTGGTCGATCGGGAAGAGCGAGTCGTCGCAGCTGATCTTGGAGAGCAGCAGCCAGGACTGGGCCGTGAAGATCGCCGCACGGTAGGTGCGGATGTCGCCCGAGGAGTCCGTGACCGTGATGCGGTTGCCCGCGGTGCGGTGCAGGCGCGTCACGGCCGGGCGGGGGGTGCCCTCGTGGAGGGTGGAGAGGGAGGTGCCCTGCGCCCAGTGGACGATCTTCTCGGGCTCGCGCTCCCACAGCCGCAGCGGGAGCTGCTGCGAGCCGCCGACGATGCCGCGGTGGTGGTCGTCGGCCTCGGTGTAGACGACGCGCAGGATCTCGAGGATCGAGTTCGGGAAGTCGGTGTCCCAGCCGCCCGTGCCGAAGCCGACCTGGCCGAAGATCTCGCGCTTGCGGAAGGACTTGAAGGCCTCGGACTTGCAGAGGAACCCGTAGAAGGTCTCGTCGTCGAGCTTCTCGACGAGCTTGGCCCAGATCTCGCGGATGCGCGGGACGTCCCGCTCGCGCATCGCGGTGTTCATGTCGGAGAAGTCGGCACCCTCTTCGAGGCAGGCGTTCCACGCGGCGGACACGTCGCGGTAGACCTGCGGGAGGTCGGCGATGGTCTCGGCGTAGTGGGTCTCGCCCTTGAGGTCGACGACCGTCGAGGGAGTGGCCGGGGAGAGCGGGTTCGGGAAGGGCTCCGTGACCAGGCCGACGAGGTCGATGTAGTGCTGGAGGGCGGTGGATGACGGCGGGAAGCGCATGGCGCCCATCTCCGCGGTCAGCTCCTCGGTGCCCGCACCCTCGAAGCCCACCGTGCGCAGCCGGCCGCCGATCTGGTCGGCCTCGTAGACGACGGGCTTGAGGCCCATCTTCATCAGCTCGTACGCCGAGATGATGCCGGACAGTCCGCCGCCGATGACCGCGACCTCGGTGCCGTGCTCGGTCGCCGGTATCTGGCCGAGGCCCGCCGGGTGCGCGAGGAAGTCGTCGTACGCGTAGGGGAAGTCCGGACCGAACATCGTGATCGGCGGCTGACCGTCGCTGTGCGGGACGGCGGTGGTGGGCACCGTGGACGTCATGGGGTACGACTCCTAGCGGGGTGGGGCAGGGGGAAAGAGGCTTGGAGGGCCCGGCGGGACCGGGCGGGAGGCTCAGACGAGCGAGGCGTACAGGCCGGGGCGGCGGTCCCGCAGGTACGGGTTGGTCTCGCGCGAGACCCGCAGCAGTTCGGGGTCGGCCTCGCCGATCACCATTTCCTCGCCGCGCCCGGCGCGGGTGCGGGTGACCCCGTCGGGGCTGGCCAGGCAGCTGAGCCCGACGAACTCGAACTCGCCTTCCGGGCCGGTCCGGTTGACGTACGCGATGTACATCTGGTTCTCGAAGGCCCGTACGGGTACCAGCTGTTCGGCGACGAACTGGAAGGGGTGCATCTGCGCCGTCGGCACCAGGAGGAGGTCGGTGCCGGCCAGCGCGTGCGCCCGTACGTTCTCGGGGAACTCCACGTCGTAGCAGATCATCAGGCCGATCCGCAGTCCGCCGAGGTCCGCCTGGACGACGGGGACGTCTCCGGGGGTGAAGGCGTCCTGTTCGAAGCAGCCGAAGAGGTGGGTCTTGCGGTAGTTCGCCAGCCGGTCGCCGTCGGGGCCGATGAGCTGGGTCGCGTTGTAGACGGTGTCGGCGGCTGTGCCGTCCCGCTCGGGGTAGCCGTAGAGCACGGCGACACCGTGGCGGCGGGCGATCTCGCCGATGGCGCGGGCGGACATGCCGTCGGCGAGTTCGGCGAGCCGGGCGATGTCCGCGATCTCCAGCGCGTAGCCGGTCAGGAACATCTCCGAGGTCACGAGGAGCCCGGCCCCCGCCTGTGCGGCGCGTGCCGCGGCCTCGTCGAGCGCCTTCAGGTTGGCGGCGGTGTCGCCGAGCCGTCCGGAGCTCTGGAGGAGGGCGGTGCGCAACGGGGGCATGGACGTACCTCTGTGGCAGGAGGGGTGGGGGTCATAAGACGGTACGTTCGCGCGTTCGACCCCGACAAGCCGTGACCGTTGCGCTCCGCGCATCGATTCGTTGCGTCTTGCGGGGCGGACCCGGCGATTCGTTGCGCGGGCGTTGTACGGACCCCGCGCGGGCGCCTTATGAGGCCCCGACCCAGCCCCTACGAGGCCTTGCGGAAGGCCGGGTCCGCGCTGAGGCGGCGCAGGTCTTCCAGGATGTCGGGGGTGTGGTTGGACACCACCCGGCCGCTCCAGCCGTCACAGAGGGCGGGGACGGTGAGGGGGCCGTCGTGGTGGTGTCCGGAGGCCTCGTAGGCGCGGCGGAGCGCCTGGTGCCCGGCGCTGTCGGTGCGGGTGTCGCTGTCACTGTCGGTGCTGGAGCCGAGGACGGTCACGGCGACGGCGTCCCGGAGCCCCGGTTCGGCGAGTGCGGCGGCGACGCCTCGGCAGTGCGGACAGTCGTCGGCGGCCAGGAAGACCCGGTACCGGTGCGGGACCGGCGAGAACCCGGCCCCGATCCGCCCGCGCAGGCGTGCCTGGGGCTGGGGCTGGGCGTGCGTCGGGGCAGGGCTCTGGACATGGGTCTGCACAGGGGTCTGGGACACGGTTCTCCTCCGGCTGCCTGCATGGGTACGTACGCGCGTGCTCGGCGGGGTCTAGGAGGCCGGGGCCGAGGCGCTGCAGACGCGGAGGAGATCGATGTGCAGACGGCGGGTGAGCCAGGAGCGGCGGAGGGGCGCGGGTGGCGTGATGAGCTGATCCACCGGGTCCCCCTCATTGTCCGCGGCCCCGTTAGGCTGACGTTGGCAGTCTCATGGCACCGCCCTGAGGCCGTCAAGAGTGCCCGCATGATGGAAGGAAGCTCCGCCCATGTCCGCCCAGTTCCGGCCCGGAAGCGTCCTCGACAATCCCGTCTGGGCCGCGCTCGACGGCCCGCACCGGGGCTTCGCCGAAACCGGCCCCGCCGGGCTCGCCGCCCGCTACGCCGCGGGCGTGTCCCCCTTCGCCGCCCTCTGCGATCCCGAGGACCCGCACGCCTGGGAGGATCTGGCCGCGCTGGTCGGGCCCGGCCAGGAGGTCTGGGTGACCGGGCTGCCGACCCCGCCGCCCGGCTGGGAGACCCTGCTGTCGATACCGGGCGTGCAGCTGGACGGGCGGCCAGTGCGGGGCAAGGAGGATTCGGAGGCGGTCCTGCTGGGGCCCGCCGACGTGCCGGAGATGCTCGAGCTGGTGGCGCTGGCCAAGCCCGGCCCGTTCGGCGAGCGCACCGTCGAGCTGGGCACGTACCTCGGGATCCGCAGGGGCGGCCGGCTCGTCGCGATGGCCGGGGAACGGATGCGCCCGCCGGGCTGGTCGGAGATCAGCGCGGTGTGCACGCACCCCGAGCACCGCGGCCAGGGGCTGGCCGGGCGGCTGATCCGCGCGGTGGTGGCCGCCGTGGAGGGGCGCGGGGACAGTCCGTTCCTGCACGCGGCCGCGCAGAACACCTCGGCGATCGCCCTCTACGAGGCGATGGGGTTCACCCTGCGCCGGGAGCCGTTCTTCATCGGGCTTCGCACTCCCGACACGAAGGCTTGACACCGACACGAAGGCTTAACACGGATCGGCCCTGCGGGCGTTGCGGCCCGGCCCCCTCTGACCTAGCGTCGGAAGAACGACCGGAAGGGGGTGGCAAGGGCATGACCGTACGCACCGGGGGTGACCCCGTCACCCCCAGCCGCGCCGTGCACCTGCACTCCCGCGCGCACATCGACCTCCAGCGGGTCGCCGCCTCCCTCTGTCGTTCCTGATCAGCGTTCCGCGTTCCGCGGGCCGCGATCCGCGCGCCTTTCGCCGCGCCGGTCGCCGGCCCGACCGCCCGCCTGATCAGGAGGCAGCTCCGCCATGCCCGCTCACCGTTCGACCGACCCTTCCGCCTCCCCCGAGATCCGTCTCGCCGTCGCCCTGGACGGCGCGGGCTGGCACCCGGCCGCCTGGCGCGAGCCGGGCGCCGACGCCGGCCGGCTGTTCACCGCCGGGTACTGGGCCGCGCTGGTCGCCGAGGCCGAGGCCGGCCTGCTGGACTTCGTCACCTTCGAGGACTCGCTCGGCCTCCAGTCCACCGATCCGGCCGGGCCCGACGGCCGCACCGACCTGGTGCGCGGCCGGCTCGACGCGGTCCTGGTGGCCGCCCGGGTGGCGCCGCTGAGCCGGCACATCGGGCTGGTGCCGAGCGTGGTGGCCACGCACACCGAGCCGTTCCACGTCTCCAAGGCGCTGGCCACCCTGGACCACGTCAGCCGCGGGCGTGCCGGTCTGCGCATCCAGATCTCCGAACGACCGGACGAGGTACGCCACTTCGGGCGCCGTGCGGCGGGAGAGGGCGCCGCCGTGCTGTACGGGGAGGCCGCCGACCACGTGGAGGTGGTGCGGCGGCTGTGGGACAGCTGGGAGGACGACGCCGAGATCCGCGACGTGGCGACGGGCCGCTTCGTCGACCGGGAAAAGCTGCACTACATCGACTTCGAGGGACCCCATTTCAGCGTCAGGGGTCCCTCCATCACCCCGCGGCCGCCGCAGGGCAGGCCGCCGGTCAGCGCACTCGCCTCGGACGCCGCCGCGTACCCGTTCCTGGCCCGGACCGCCGACATCGGCTACGTGACCCCGCGCACCGCGGACGAGGCCCGCTCCGCGGCCGCCGCGCTCCCCGGACTCCCGCACGTATTCGGCGAGTTGACGGTGTTCCTCGACGAGAAGCCGGCGGCCGCGGAGCGCCGGCTGCAGCGGCTGGACGCCGCGCACGGGGCCGCGTACACCAGTGACGCCCTGGTCTTCGCGGGCACCCCGGCCCTCCTGGCCGATCTGCTGCTGGAGTGGCACGGGGCCGGGCTGACGGGCTTCCGGCTGCGGCCGGGGGTGCTCGCGCACGACCTGCCGGCGATCACCCGCGGCCTGGTCCCGGAACTGCGGCGCCGCGGGGTGTTCCGCAGCGCGTACGAGGCCTCCTCGCTCCGCGGCCTGCTGGGGCTGGAGCGCCCCGCGAACCGGTACGCCGCCGCGCCCGGGGCCACCCGCACGCCCACTCCCGCACCCACTCCCGCCCCGGCCCCCGCCCCCGCATCCGCATCCGCATCCGCATCCGCCTGACCCCGTCCGGAAGGACCACAGCCATGAGCAAGCCGCTCAAGCAGATCCATCTCGCGGCGCATTTCCCCGGGGTCAACAACACCACCGTGTGGAGCGACCCGGCCGCCGGAAGCCATATCGACTTCGATTCCTTCGTCCACTTCGCGCGTACCGCCGAGCGCGCCAAGTTCGACTTCCTCTTCCTCGCCGAGGGCCTGCGCCTGCGCGAACAGGGCGGTGAGATCTACGACTTGGACGTGGTCGGGCGGCCCGACACCTTCACCGTGCTGGCGGCCCTGGCCGCCGTCACCGAGCACCTCGGGCTGACCGGCACCATCAACTCCACCTTCAACGAGCCCTACGAGGTGGCCCGCCAGTTCGCCTCCCTCGACCACCTGTCGGGCGGCCGGGCCGCATGGAACGTGGTCACCTCCTGGGACGCCTTCACCGGGGAGAACTTCCGGCGCGGCGGGTTCCTGCCGCGCGAGCAGCGCTACGAGCGGGCCCGGGAGTTCCTGGCCACCGCGCACGAGCTGTTCGACTCGTGGGACGGCGGCGAGGTCCTCGCCGATCCGGTCTCCGGGGAGTTCCTGCGGGACGCGGGCGCGGGGGCCTTCGCCCACCGGGGCGAGCAGTTCGACATCTCCGGCCACTTCAACGTGCCGCGCAGCCCCCAGGGGCGGCCCGTCGTCTTCCAGGCGGGCGATTCGGACGAGGGCCGGGAGTTCGCGGCGGCCGGTGCGGACGCCATCTTCGGCCGGCACAGCACGCTGGAGGCGGGCCGCGCGTTCTACGCGGACGTCAAGGGGCGCCTGGCCCGCTACGGGCGCACCCCCGACGAGCTGAAGATCCTGCCTGCGGCCACCTTCGTGCTCGGCGACACCGATGCCGAGGCCCGGGAGCTGGCCCGCGAGGTGCGGCTCGAGCAGGTCAGCGGGGCGACAGCGATCAAGTACCTGGAGCACGTGTGGAACCGGGACCTGTCCGGCTACGACCCGGACGGGCCGCTGCCGGAGATCGACCCGGACCCCGGGGAGAACACCATCGCGCTGGGACGGGCGAGCGTACGCCTGAACCGGGATCCGGTGGCCGTCGCGCGGGAGTGGCGCGAGCTCGCGGCCGCCCGCGGGCTGTCGATCCGGGAGCTGGTGATCGAGACGACCGGCCGGCAGTCCTTCGTCGGCTCGCCCCTGACGGTCGCGCGGGAGATCGACAACCTGGTCCAGCAGGACGCCGCCGACGGCTTCATCCTGGTCCCCCACCTGACGCCCGGCGGCCTGGACGGCTTCGCCGACACCGTCGTCCCGCTGCTCCAGGAGCGCGGGGTGTTCCGCGACGAGTACCAGGGGCCGACGCTGCGCGACCACCTCGGTCTCGCGGCTCCGCGCCCCCGCCCCCTGGCCCACGCCCACCACTGAGGAGACCCCCATGCCCGCCACCGTCCCGCTCGGGATCCTCGACCTCGTCCCGATCCCGTCGGGCTCCACGGCCGCCGAGGCCCTGCGGAGCACCGTCGACCTGGCCCGGCAGGCCGAACAGTTCGGCTACGCCCGGTACTGGTTCGCCGAGCACCACCTCAATCCCGGGGTCGCCGGGTCCTCCCCCGCCGTCGTGGTGGCGCTGACCGCCTCGGCGACCACCTCGATCCGGATCGGCTCGGGCGCGGTCCAGCTGGGGCACCGTACGGCCCTGTCCACGGTCGAGGAGTTCGGCCTGCTGGACGCGGCCTTCCCGGGCCGGATCGACCTGGGCCTGGGCCGCTCGGCGGGCGGCCCGCCGCAGCGCCCGGCCGGGGAGCCGGCGCGGGCCCACACGACGGAGAACGGGCTGCGCATCCCGGAGCCGTTCTCCTTCGCCCATCTACGGGGCCACCCGCGCGTGCTGCTCCAGCAGCGGCTGCTGCATCTGCCGGGGGCCGAGTCCGAGGAGTACTCCGGGCAGGTGGCCGACGTACTGGCCCTGCTGCGCGGGGAGTACCGCTCGCCGGAAGGGGTGGAAGCGCACGCCGTGCCCGGGGAGGGCGCCGAGGTGGAGGTGTGGGTGCTGGGCAGCAGCGCCGGGGTGAGCGCGGAGACGGCCGGGGCGGGCGGGCTGCGGTTCGCCGCGAACTACCACGTCAGCCCGGCGAACGTGCTGGCGGCGGCCTCGGCGTACCGGGAGGCCTTCAAACCCTCGGCCGGGCCGGGCGGGCTGGACCGGCCCCACCTGAGCGTCTCCGCCGATGTGGTGGTGGCGCCGACCGACGCGGAGGCCCGGGAGCTCGCCGCCGGGTACGGGCCGTGGGTGCACAGCATCCGCACGGCCGAGGGCGCGATCCCCTTCCCCTCCCCGGCCGAGGCCCGGGAGCTGGTCCGGGGCTGGTCGGCGACGGACCACAAGCTGGTCGCCGACCGGGTGGAGACCCAGTTCGCGGGGTCCCCGGCCACCGTCGCCGACCAGCTGGAGCGGCTGCGCGACGCGACCGGCGCGGACGAGCTGCTGATCACCACGATCACGCACGACCACGCCGACCGGGTGCGTTCGTACCGGCTGCTGGCCGGGGAGTGGGCCCGCCGGGGGTACCTCGGGCGCTAGTGCTGTGGCCGGCTCGGCGCCCCGGCTTTCGCACCGGGCCCGGGAAGAGGATCGTGGGAGGCGAGTCCACCTGCACCTGCCATCCCGGGAGGTACATCATGCGCAAGGTCATGGACTGCAGGCAGTACCCCAGCGAATCGCACTGCTCCCTCACCATCGCGGGTGAGGAAGAGGAAGTCATGCGGGCGGCGGTCTTGCACTCCGTCGACGTGCACGGCCACCAGGACACTCCTGAGTTCCGCGCGACGCTGCAGACTCTGATGAAGGACGAGGCGCCGCAGCACGCCTGACTACGCCGGGGCGCCCGAGGTGAAACGTCGTAGCAGCGGGGAGAGGACGAGGACGGACTTGGTGCGCTCCACGAAGGGCTCGCCCGCGATCCGCTCCAGGACCCGCTCGAAGTGCCGCATGTCGGAGGCGAAGACCTGGACGAGGGCGTCCGCGTCGCCGGTGACGGTCGACGCGGACACCACCTCGGGGTAGCGCGCCAGACCTCGCCGGATGTCGTCCGGCGAGGTGTTGTGGCGGCAGTAGATCTCGATGAAGCCCTCGGTCTCCCAGCCCATGGAGGCGGGGTCGACGCGGACGGTGAAGCCGGTGATGGCCCCTTCGGCACGCAGCCGGTCCACGCGCCGCTTGACGGCGGGGGCGGAGAGCCCGACCTCGGAGCCGATGTCCGCGTAGGAGCGGCGGGCGTCCTCGGCGAGGGCGTGCACGATGCGTTCGTCGAGATCGTTCAGTCGCACTGCGCGTGGATCACTTCTCTGCTGCGGCCGGCTCTGCGGTGGTCGGCTCGGCGGTGGCCAGTCGGGAGCGGCGGATGCCGTAAAGGAAGTAGATCACGAGCCCGACGGCCATCCAGCCACCGAAGACCAACCAGGTGATTCCCGGCAGCTCCGTCATCAGGTAGGCGCAGAAGAGGAAGCCCAGGATCGGGGTGACCGGGAAGAGCATGACCTTGAAGGTGCGGTTCATCTCCGGCCGGGTGTAGCGCAGGATGACGACGGCGATGTTGACCAGGCCGAAGGCGAAGAGCGTGCCGATGCTGGTGGCGTTCGCGAGCTCGCCCAGCGGGATGAAGGCGGCCAGGAGTCCGCAGAAGACGCAGACGATGATCGTGTTGACGCGGGGCGTGCCGGTCTTCGGGTCCACCTTGGCGAATGCCTTGGGCATCAGGCCGTCGCGGGACATCGCGAAGAGGATGCGGGTCTGGCCGTAGAGGACTGCGAAGACGACGCTGGCGATCGCGACGATCGCGCCGGCGGCGAGGACGACGCTCCAGTAGGCGTGCCCGGTGACGTTCTCCATGATCTTGGCCAGCGTGGCCTCGCTGCCCTCGAACTCCTGCCACGGCATGGCGCCGACGGCGACCAGGGCGACGAGGCAGTACAGGGCGGTGACGATGGCCAGGGAGAGCATGATCGCGCGCGGCAGGTCCTTCTTCGGGTTCTTGGCCTCCTCACCGGCGGTGGAGGCGGCGTCGAAGCCGATGTAGGAGAAGAAGAGCATGGAGGCCGCCGTGCTGATGGCGGTGACGCCGAGCGGGGCCAGCGGGGTGTAGTTGCCGGCCTTGATGCCCATGAAGCCGATGACGCAGAAGACCGCCAGCGTCACGATCTTGACGGCGACCATGATCGAGTTGATCCGGGCGCTCTCCTTGGCCCCGCGGAGCAGGAAGACCATGCAGAGCAGCACCACGACCAGTGCGGGCAGGTTGATGTAGCCGCCCTCGCCCAGCGGCGCGGAGAAGCCCTGGGGGATGGTGTATCCGATGGTGCCGTCGAGGAACTCGTTGAGGTACTGACCCCAGCCGACGGCGACGGCCGCGACGGAGACCCCGTACTCCAGGACCAGGCACCAGCCGCAGATCCAGGCGACGAGCTCGCCCATCGTGGCGTAGGCGTAGGAGTACGAGGAGCCCGAAACCGGTATGGAACCGGCCAGCTCGGCGTAGGAGAGCGCGGAGAACAGCGCCGTCAGGCCCGCGACGATGAACGCGATGAAGACGGCCGGACCGGCGATCGGCGTGGCCTGGCCGAGGACGACGAAGATGCCGGTGCCCAGGGTCGCGCCGATGCTGATCATGGTCAGCTGCCACATGGTGAGCGACCGCTTCAGCGCGCCGCCCTCGCCCTGGCCGCCCTCGGCGACCAGCTGTTCCACCGGCTTGCGGCGCAACAGGGGGTGGGCAGCCTTACGGGGCTCGGAGGTGAGCGGTGGCGCCTGGCCGTGATCGAGCACGAGGGGACTCCTTTGTCACTGCGGGTGGGGTTGTCAGGCGTCGACCGCAGCGGTCCGGAGCAGGAGCAGGCCTGAGGCCTGGGCATGGGGACCGCCGAGCAGGCGGTCCTCGCCACTCCACGTACAGCGAGTGAGCCTACGAGCTGAGTGATACCGCCCGTAATGCACCATCCTTGCACATTGGCGACTGATCGTTGCGCGGATCTGTCCGGGGTGGTCCTTTGTTGCGTGCGGATGATCGATCAGTGCGCAGGGGATCCCGACCGGCATTCTTGACACTTCGTCAGATCTGCCGCAGCGTGCCGCCATGGACCTGGACGTGCTCTACGAGATCGACGTGCCGCGGCCCTGGCAGGGGGCCCATCCGCACGGCCAGCGGGCCGCCGAGCAGCGCGCCTACCGGGAGGCCGTGGAACAGATCCGGCTCGCCGACCGGATGGGGTTCCGTACCGTCTGGGCGGTCGAACACCACTTCCGCGAAGGCCGCTCGCACTGCCCGGCCCCCGAGGTGCTCCTCGGACACCTGGCCGGGCTCACCGAGCGGATCCGGCTCGGCTTCGGAGTCACCCTGACCCCCTTCGCCTTCACCCCGCCCCAGCGCATCGCGGAGAAGGTCGCCACTGTCGACGTGCTCTCCGGCGGCCGGGTGGAGTGGGGCACCGGCCGCTCCACGCCCATGGAGCAGACGGCCTTCGGGGTGGACCGGGAGAAGTCCCGCGACGACTGGCGCGAGGCCATCGAGATCGTGACCGGAATGTGGCGCGAGGAGTACTTCGCCTACGAATCCGAGCGCTTCCGCTTCCCGCGCCGCATGGTCACCCCCAAGCCGGTGCAGGATCCGCACCCTCCCGCCTGGATGGCGGCCACCTCCCCCGGCTCGGCGGAGGTCGCGGGCGCGCACGGGCTCGGACTGCTCTCCTTCTCGATCATGCAGCCGCTGGAGGCGATGGCCCGGCAGGTGGCCGCGTACCGGACGGCCGCCGCCGCCCCGCGCCCGCTCACCGACGTCACCACGGACCGGGTCGCCGCCTACACCCTCGTCCACGCGACCGGGCCGCACACCGGACCGGACGCCCGGGTGTGGGAATCGGTCGCCTGGTGGTACTCGAACCTCGCACGGTTCACCCTGGAGTGGGAACTGCCCCACCTGAGCCCCGAGGAGCGGGAGCAGACCTTCCCGCTGCTCACGCCGATCCTCGAAGGGAACGTGCCCGTACGGGAGTTCAGCGACGGCGACATGATCCTCATCGGGGACGCGGAGACGATCGTCGCGAAGGCCAAGCGGTACGCGGACCTCGGCGTCGACCAGCTCATCTGCTACGTCCAGTGGGGATACCTGGAGCACCGGGAGATCCTGCGGACCCTGGAGATCCTGGGCAGGGAAGTCATCCCGGAGCTGGCCCGCTACGAGCCCCGCAAGGCCTCGGCGTGAGCGCCGGACCCCCGCGGGCGGCCACTGAGACCCCCGGAGGCCCCGAAGCCCCCGACACTTCCTCCGTCCCCGACACTTCCCCCGTCCCCGACTACGTGGCGGGCCGCCGCCTCGACGGCCGCGGGATGGTCCTGCTCGGCGCGGGCAACGGCATCGGCCGCCAGACCGCGCACGCCCTGGCCGCCGGCGGGGCCCGGGTGCTGTGCGTGGACGTGGACGCGGAGCGGGCCCGGGCGGTGGCCGCCGAGACCGGAGGGATCCCGTACACCGCCGACGTCACCCGGCGCGACCGCGTACGGGAGCTCTTCGCGAAGGCGCCGGAGCTGCTCGGCGGCCACCCGCTCGGCGGGGTGGTCGACATCGTCGGCATGGCCCGGTACGCCGCGCTGCCCGAACTGGACGACGCGGGCTGGGAGTGGCAGTTCGACCTGGTGCTGCGGCACGCCTGGCTGACCGTCCAGTACGGCGGCGAAGCCCTCGCGGCGGCCGGCGGCGGCCCGCTCGTCTTCGTCTCCTCCGTCTCCGGGCTCACCGGCGCCCCGCTGCACGCCGCGTACGGGGCCGCGAAGGCCGGGCTGATGTCACTGGTGCGCTCCGCGGCGGTCGAACTGGGACCGCGCGGGGTACGGATCAACGCGGTGGCACCGGGGGTGGTCTGGACACCGCGGGTCGCGGCCCTGCTGGGCGCGGAGGGGCGACGGCTCAACGCGGAGAACGCCCCGCTGGGACGGGTCGCCGAGCCCGCGGACATCGCGGCCGCGCTGTACTTCCTGGCCTCGCCGCAGTCCTCGTACATCACGGGACAGACCCTGGTGGTCGACGGCGGCGTCGGCGTGAAGTTCCCCTACCCGACGATCGGAGGCGAGCGATGAGCACGTGGAGAACCGAGAACGCCGGAAGAGACGCCGGAGAGGACGCCGGAAAGAACATCGGAGAGGACATCGGGGCACAGGCAGGGGCCCGGGTCCCCGCCCAGGCGACCGGCACGGACCACTGGCTGGACCCGGGGCCCTTCCTGCGCGGGGTGGCCTGGCTGGACAAGGGCCGTCCCGTGCGCGCCGACCCCTCCGACACCATGCGGCTGCCCTGGGACACCGGCGAGCGGGCCACCCTGCCCATAGGGGTGCGCCTGGAGTTCACCGCGCAGGGGGCGCAGGCGGTGGAGATCCGCTACCGGGCGACCGTGCCCGGCCCCACCGACGCGCTGCACGACCTCGCCCACGGCTTCGCCCTCTGGGACCGGCACGGGGTGGTCCGGGAGCTGTACACCGAACCGGCCGCGGAGGCCGTCGTACGCATCGAACTGCCGGGCGGACCGGGCCCGTTCATCATCCATCCGCCCGAGACGCAGTCCCCGCTGATCCTCGGCGTGCGCGGGATCGGCGGCGGGGTGAGCCCGGCGCCGCCAGCTCCGCGCTGGGTGGTGCACGGCGACTCCATCACCGAGGGCTGGTGGTCCACCCGGCCCGCGCACGGCTGGCCGGCGGTCGCGGGCCGGGCGCTCGGCTGGGACACCGTCAACCTCGGCTACGCGGGCGCCGCGCGCGGGGAGCTGGCCACCGCCGAGCAGCTCGCCGACCTCCCCGCCGACGTCATCACCCTGGCCTTCGGCACCAACTGCTGGTCCCGCGTGCCCTTTTCGGTCCCGCTCCTGTACGAAACCACCCGCGTGTTCCTCGACCTGGTCCGCCAGGGCCACCCCCGGACACCGCTGCTCCTCCTCTCCCCGGTGCTGCGCCCCGACGCGGAGCGCACCCCGAACAGGCTGGGCGCCACCCTGGGCGCCCTGCGCGATGCGATGGAGCGGGCCACCCGGGACCGGATCGCCGCCGGGGACGACCGGCTCGCCCTGCTGCCGGGCCGGGACCTGCTGGGCCCCGAGCACCTGGCGGACGGCCTGCACCCGAACGACGCCGGGCACCGCACGCTCGGCCTCGCTGTGGCCACGGCCATGCGGCGGGCCGGGTTCGACGCGGGGTGAGTGAAACAGCCCACATCGGACGGATTGAACAGAACTGCTCCAACGAGGCGTGTCCTGCACACAGTTGCCGACGCGACCGCTCCGAAAGGGCGCGGGAGCGGAGGCGGTCGTAGGACACACATGTGGGAGAGATCAAGATGGGCATCAAGCGCGGAACCACCCTGGCGGCCGTGGCGGTCGTCGTCGCACTCACCGCGACCGCCTGCGGCGGGGACGACAAGGCGGCCGACACCACCAAGCCGGCCGGTGCGGCCGCCCCCGCCCAGAACTCCGCCTCGGGCGACGGCTACGGCGACGGCTACGGATCCGGGGGCACGGATCCGGCCGCGGCCGGATCCGCCAAGCCCGCCGGGCAGCTGGCCATCGCGGCGAACGAGCAGCTCGGCTCGGTCCTGGCCGACAGCGCGGGCTTCACCCTGTACCGCTTCGACAAGGACACCGCGAAGCCCTCCAAGTCCAACTGCGACGGGGACTGCGCGAAGACCTGGCCGGTGGTGGCGGCCGGTGACGCCACCGCCGCCGCGGGCCAGGACCCGGCGCTGCTGGGCGAGGTGGTCCGCAGCGACGGCAGCAAGCAGCTGACGGTGGCGGGCTGGCCCGTGTACCGGTTCAGCAAGGACACCAAGGCGGGCGACACCAAGGGGCAGGGCGTCGGCGGCACCTGGTTCGCGGCGGCGCCCGACGGCAAGAAGGCGGCGAAGGCGGCGGCCCCGGCCCCCGGCGCGGCCGGGGCCGCGGGCGCGCTGACCGTGGCCAAGGACCCCAAGCTCGGCGACCACATCGTCGACGGCAACGGAATGACCGTCTACCGGTTCAAGCCGGACACCGCGTGGCCGATGGTCTCCAAGTGCGAGGGCGACTGCGTGGCCAAGTGGCCGGTCGTGCCCCCGGTGGACCAGGCCAACGCCAAGGGCATCATCGAGAAGAACTACCTCGTGCTGGACCGCCCGGACGGCAAGAAGCAGCAGACGGTGAACTGCTGGCCCGTCTACACCTTCACCGGTGACAAGAAGGCCGGCGACATCAACGGCCAGGGCGTCGGCGGCACCTGGTACGCGGTGGCCCCCGACGGCAAGCTCATCACCGGCCAGTAGCAGCGCGCCGGCCCCGCCGGCGCCCCGGCTCCGGAGCGCTGCCTCCGGCCTCCGGCCGCCGGCGCCCCGCCCGCCCCACCCGCACCACGCCTGTTCCCGGCCCGCACCACGCCGGAAGGCCACCTGACCGCGCGGCCCCCGCCCCTCTCCCCCCGGGCGGGGGCCGCGCACCGTTTCGCCCCGGCGAAGCGGAATCTAGACTCGCTCGCATGCTGCGCGTACTGGCCGTCGACGACGAGAAGCCCCTGCTCGAAGAGCTCCTCTACCTCCTGCGCTCCGACCCCCGGGTGCGCAGCGCCGAGGGCGCCTCGGACGCGACCGAGGCGCTCCGCCGGATCACGCGTGCGCTGGAGAGCGGCCCGGACGGGCCCGACGGCATCGACGTGGTCTTCCTCGACATCCACATGGCGGGGCTGACCGGGCTGGACATCGCCCGGCTGCTGGCCGGGTTCGCGCGGCCGCCGCTGATCGTGTTCGTCACCGCCCACGAGGGGTTCGCCGTACAGGCCTTCGACCTCAAGGCCGTGGACTACGTGCTCAAGCCGGTCCGGCCGGAGCGGCTGGCCGAGGCGGTGCGGCGGGCCTGCGCGCAGTCCGGGCGGACCACGGAGCCGCCGGCTCCGGGCGGACCGGCGGCCCCGCCGACCGGGGCCGGTCCCGTGCCCGGGGCGATGGCCCCCGTACCGGTCCCGCGCCGCGCCCTTGCCGAGGTCTCCGCCGGGGCCGGCGCGGACCGCGCCCCCGACCAGATCGCCGTCGAGCTGGGCGGCGTCACCCGTTTCGTGGCGATCGCCGACATCGCGTACGTGGAGGCCCAGGGCGACTACGCCCGGCTGCACACCGACGAGGGCAGCCACCTCGTGCGGATCCCGCTGGCCACGCTGGAGGAGCGGTGGGCCGCGCGCGGGTTCGTCCGGATCCACCGCCGCCACCTGGTGGCGCTCGGCCGCATAGACGAACTCCGGCTGGACGCGGGCACCACCACCGTCCGCGTCGGATCGGCCGAACTCCAGGTGAGCCGACGGCACACACGGGAACTGCGGGACCTCCTGATGCGCCAGGCGATGGGCTGAACGCGCCGGACGGGCGACCGGGCGGACGGCGAAGAGCCGACGGGGAGCCGCCGGGCAGCCGCCGGGCCGGACGGCGCGCGGCCCGCCCGGCGCCGGAGCGCCCGGCGCCCGACCGTCCGGCGCGCGGGCGAGCCGTTCGTCGCACCGGGAGGGGCGTACGGCGATCCGCCGGAGCCGTCGGCCGCAGCGGCGGCCCGACGGCCCGACGCGACGACCGGCCGCGCGTATCGTGGATCTTCGGCCCCGGGAGGAGGCACATGTCCGAAATCCAGGCGCTGCTCGACGCGCTGACCGGACTGCCCCGCACCCGGCCGGCCGGACCCGCCGAGGCCGAGGCCCTCCTGGCCCGCCTGCGCAGCGCGGCCGCGCGCTGGGCCGACGTACTGTACGAGTCCCGCGAGGGGGCCCGCGGGCAGGTGCCGCCCCGGGCCGAGGCGGCGCTGACGCTGGCCTTCCGGCGCGCGGAGGAATCGTACGTGGAGCTGGAAATCGCCCTGCGGGACTGCGCGGAACACCGCGATCCCGCGCTCTGACGCCATCCGGCCGCTAGGCCGTCTCTTCCGGATCCTGCCGGTCAGTCCGCAAGATCCGGAAGAGACGGACTGGGCCGGGGACGGCCTGTCGCCGGGTCCGCGGGCATGCGTAGACTCCCTTGAATCCTCCCCGCCTTAGAGGGCGGGGATTCCTGGCTCACGTCGGCTGTGGACCTGCGGTCCGTCAGCTCTTACACGATCGGCACCAGCCGGGTTGAGACCAGCCCGGACCAGCATCACGCGGGCGGAGTTCTTGTCCCTGGAGGACACGACTCCGCACACGGTGCAGGTGTAGGTACGTTCCGAGAGAGGTAGTGCGTGCTTGGTTCTCGCTCCGCACTGCCCGCAGTCCATGGTGGTGTGCGCGGGATGGACAAGGTGCACGATGCGACCGTGCTTGCGCGCCATGGCGATCAGCTCACGCTTGACCACACCGATCGCCGCGTCGGCCGTCTTGCGGGCCATGGTCGACTTGGCCAGGAAACGCGGCCGGAAGTCCTCCACCGCGAGAGCATCGTGGTCACGGATCACGGACTTCGCCCACTTACGGGCGGTGTCCTGCCGCTGCCGGGCCACCTTCTTGTACAGCCTCGCCGTCAGCTTCTTCGCCGCCCGGTAGCGCCGCGAACCGGGCTTGCCCTTCGCCGGTTTCCGGCGGGCCGTCATCCGCTGATAGCGGGCGAGCCCGACGGCGGCCTTCCGCCCGTGCCCGGCATGCGGGAGGTCATGGGCGTCGCTGGTGGTCGTCGCGGTCTCCCTCACACCCCAGTCGATCCCGATCACCGCACCCGTCTCCGGGAGTGGCTGGGGCTTGGTGGCCACGACGAAGGATGCGTACCAGTGGCCGAGACTGTCGCGGTGGACCCGCACCGACGACGGGTCCGCCGGGAGATCGCGGGGCCACACCACGGTCAGGACGATGCCGCCCGCCAGATGCAGACGGCCGTCCATGATCCGGAAACCGCGCCGGGTGTAATTCAGGCTCGGGTCAGCCGCGTGCTTCTTCTTGTACCCGGGCATCCCCGCCCGCTGCCGCACCGGCAACCGGGCCTTGACGTCCTTCAAAGCCTTGGCGCGGGACTTCCCGAAGTCCCGAACCAACTCCGGCGCTCCGTACCTACGACGGCAGGACCCATTCCTCCCCAAGCTGAAGCCCGGAGCATCCTGGGAGAAGTCCGGTGAACCAGACGTACGCGCTGACCGCGGTCGCCGTCGTCGTCCTGGTCACGGTGCTGCTCGGCGCGCTGGGCCTGCGGATATCCCGGACCACCTCCGACTTCTACGTGGCTTCGCGCACGGTCGGCCCCCGCCTCAACGCGGCGGCCATCAGCGGCGAGTACCTCTCCGCCGCCTCCTTCCTCGGTGTCGCCGGCCTGGTGCTGCTCCAGGGTCCGCAGATGCTCTGGTACCCGGTGGGCTACACCGCCGGCTATCTGGTGCTGCTCGTCCTGGTCGCGGCCCCGCTGCGCCGCTCGGGCGCGTACACGCTGCCCGACTTCGCGGAGGCCCGCCTCGAATCGCAGGCGGTGCGCCGGATCGCGGTGCTGTTCGTGCTCGGGGTCGGCTGGCTGTACCTGCTGCCGCAGCTCCAGGGCGCGGGCCTGACCCTGGAGATCCTGACGGGGGCCCCGCACTGGGTCGGCGGGGTGGTCGTCGCCTGTGTGGTGACGGCGGCGGTGGCGGCCGGCGGGATGCGCAGCATCACCTTCGTGCAGGCCTTCCAGTACTGGCTGAAGCTGACCGCGCTGCTCGTGCCGGTGTTCTTCCTGCTGGCGGCCTGGGTGGGCGACGGCGCGCCGCGCGCCTCCTTCGACGCCCCGGCGGCCTTCCGCGCCCACACCTCCGTGACCCTGGCCCAGGACGTCCGGCTGTCCCTGGACGCGCCGCTGACGGTGAAGGTGACCGGGCAGGTGGACGGGCGCCCGTACGCGGGCGAGTCGGTGACCCTGACCGCCGGGAGCCATTCCGTACGGGCCCACGCGCAGCTGGTGTTCGACCCGGACTCCCCCGTGCCCGGGACCCGGGCGGACACCGGGCCCGCCGTGTCCAGCTGGTCGGAGCCGCTCTCCGGGGCCCGGCCGGAGCTGCGGCTGTACGCGACGTACGGGCTGATTCTGGCCACTTTCCTCGGGACCATGGGGCTGCCGCACGTGGCGGTCCGCTTCTACACGAGCCCGAACGGGCGGGCGGCCCGGCGGACCACGCTGGTGGTGCTGGGGCTGGTCGGCGCGTTCTACCTGCTGCCCCCGGTCTACGGGGCGCTGGGCCGGATCTACGCCCCCGAGCTGGCCCTGACCGGTGAGACGGACGCCGCGGTGCTGGTGCTGCCGGCCCGGATGGTGGGCGGGACGCTGGGGGAACTGCTGGGGGCGCTGCTGGCCGGGGGCGCCTTCGCGGCGTTCCTGTCGACGGCTTCGGGGCTGACCATGGCGGTGGCCGGGGTGCTGCACCAGGACGTGCTGCCGTGGCGCGGGGTGGGGAGCTTCCGGGTGGCGGTGCTGGTGGCGATCCTGGTGCCGCTGGGCGGGAGCGTGGCGGCGACGGACGTGCCGGTGGCGGACGCGGTGGGGCTGGCCTTCGCGGTGTCGGCGTCCTCGTTCTGTCCGCTGCTGGTGCTGGGGATCTGGTGGCGCGGGCTGACCCCGCCCGGGGCGGTGGCCGGTCTGCTGACGGGGGGCGGTGCGGCGCTGAGCGCGGTGCTGGCGACCCGGGCGGGCCTGGCTCCGGCGGGCTGGCCGAACACGCTGCTGGCGTGGCCGGCGGTGTGGTCGGTGCCGCTCGGATTCCTGACGATGGTGGTGGTGTCCTTGGGCACGCGCGGGCGGATCCCGGCGGGGACGGCGGCGACGCTGGCCCGGCTGCACCTGCCGGAGGCCGTGGCGGGCGAGCCCCCGGCCCGTGCGGCGGACGGCCCCCGGACCGGCGCCAAGGGCGGTGCTCCATGAGCGGGACGGTGCTCTCGGGCGGGGGCGGTGCTCCATGAGCGGAGCACTGCTCTCGGTGTTGGCCGCGGCCGGGGCCGTCGTGCTCCTGGGGCTCGGCTGGGCCGGCGGCCGGTGGCACGCCCGGCGCGGCGAACGCGCCTTCGGCCTCGACCTCGGCACCCCCGTCGAACGGGCCACCTTCCACACCCTGCACACCGCCTCGCTCGCCGCTCCCCCGCTGCGCGCCGGCCTCACCGAGGACGCCGCCCGCAAGGCCGCCAAACGCCTGCGCTCGCTGCTCGGCACCGAGGCCCTGTGCCTGACCGACCGCGCACACGTCCTGGCCTGGGACGGTCCGGGCGCCGACCACCACGAGCGCCGCGCGATGGCCCGGGTCGCCCAGATGCTGGAATCGGGGCGCAGCCAGAGCGTGCGGACCGAGTGCGAGCGCCCCGACTGCCCGCTGAAGTGGGTGGTGGTGGCCCCGCTGACCGGCGAGGACGGGATGCTGGGCGCGCTGGTGGCCTACGGGTCCCGGGAGTCGGCGGTGCTGGTGCGGGCCGCGACCGAGCTCGCGCGCTGGGTCTCCGTACAGTTGGAGCTGTCCGAGCTGGACCGCTCGCGGACCCGCTTGATGGAGGCGGAGATCAGGGCGCTGCGCGCACAGATCTCCCCGCACTTCATCTTCAACTCCCTCGCCGCGATCGCCTCGTTCGTGCGCACCGATCCGGAGCGGGCCCGGGACCTGCTGCTGGAGTTCGCCGACTTCACCCGCTACTCCTTCCGCCGGCACGGTGACTTCACCACGCTGGCCGAGGAGCTGCGCTCCATAGAGCAGTACCTGGCGCTGGCCGGGGCCCGGTTCGGGGAGCGGCTCAAGCTGACCTTGCAGGTGGCTCCGGAGGTACTGCCGGTGGCGCTGCCGTTCCTGTGCCTGCAGCCGCTGGTGGAGAACGCGGTCAAGCACGGGCTGGAGGACTCCACCGAGGAGTGCCGAATCACCATCGCCGCCCGGGACGCGGGCGCGGAGGCGCTGATCACCATCGAGGACAACGGCGTCGGGATGGATCCGGCCCTGCTGCGCCGCATCCTGGCCGGGGAGCACTCCGGCTCGTCCTCCGGCATCGGGCTGCCCAATGTGGACGATCGGCTGCGCCAGGTCTACGGGGACGACCACGGTCTCGTCATCGAGACCGGGGTGGGCGCGGGCATGAAGATCACCGTACGGATCCCGAAGTACCGCGCGGGCGTACACAGCTCGACCCCGCCCGGCCGCTTCCCCCGGCGCTGACCGGGCCTCGGCGTCGTTTTACACCCATCTGCACCCCTCGCGGACGGGGCTCTCAGCGTCTGCCAGGACGGGCCCGCGGCCCTGTGGCCGAAGGGCCCAATGGGGTCTCGCTCACTCACATGGAGTAAGTTCCATGGTGTGTACAGAGGCTCATACGGTCCCGCGCGACCTCCGGATGCCGGTGGGCGCGCACCGTGCACGTTGATGCGACCGGGCCCACCCCTGCGCTGACCTCGACGGCAGGCGCGATCGGCCGACGGCCCGACCGGCGCCGCTGTGAAGGATTTGGTGAATGAGGACTGACGTGCCCCAGGGGATAGGGGAAGACGAAGCCGAGCGCGGGTTCGAGGGGGAGCAGGACCCGGGGGCGGATTCCTCCGGAACTTCCCCCGCAGCGGTCCGGGGCAGTGACCGGCGGGCGTTCGGCCGCGGGTTCATGCTCGGCACTGCCGGGATCCTCGTGACCGTGTCCGGGGCGCTGGTCGCCGTCGGATGCTTCCTCGGGCTCTACGTGCGACCGACCTCGGACGACTGGTGCGCCGCCTGGAAATCCCGTGACATGGGCGTCTTCGGCATCACCTCCGACTTCTACATGACCCAGAACGGCCGCGTCGCCAACGCCTTCCTGAGCGGTGTCATCTACGGCGACGGACTCATCGGCACCAAGATCCTGCCGACCGTCATCGCCGTCACCTTCACCCTCGGCCTGGTCCTCCTCGGCGCCCAGTTCATGCGGTTCCTCGGAGCAAAGCCCCGCCTGCTCCTCCTCACCGCCACCGCCCTGATCCTCCAGGCCCTCCTCTACTTCGCCGGAACCCGCAACTACCAGGCGCTGCTGTGGGCCCCCGCCACGATCTCCCACACCATTCCCAGCATCATCGGGGTGTGGACGCTCCTGCTCGGGATCTGGACCGTCCGCCGGCCCAGCGGCCCCCTGCGCACCGCCGGGTTCGTGGCGACGTTCCTCATCGCTGCCGCGCTCGGCACCCTGAGCGAGCCGTTCACCCTCGTCACCGGACTTCTCGGCGCAGGCGCCGGACTCCTGGCCATCCCCCGGTTCCGGCTCGCCACCACCTGGCGCCCCTTCACCTGGTGCCTGACCTGGTGCCTGGGACTCCTCAGCGGCCTGCTCCTCCTCTACACCTCCCCCGGAGCCCGCTGGCGCCGCGCCCAGAACCCCTCCAAGGAATCCCTCCTCACCCGCAAGGGCCTGCGCGCCACCACCCACGACTGGCTCCTCATGTGGGACTCCGTCACCGGCCAGTGGGCCTACCTCGGAGCCGCCGCCGCAGGCATCCTCATCGGCCTCGCCATCGGCCTGCGCACCACCACCGGCCGGCGAGCACTGGACCACACCGTCCCGCGACTGACCCGCATCGCCCTGTGGCTCCTCCCCGCACTCGTCGTCGTCCTCGGCTCCTTCGCCGTCGCCGCAGGCCTGCGCAGCGGCTACGGCCCCACCGGCTGGACCTACGCCCGGACCTGGACCAACTACCTCGTCCCCATGGTGCTGGCCCTCTGCGCCTACGGAGCCCTGCTCGGCCAGTGGGCCGGCCGCCACCTCGCGAGCCGGGCGACCACCACCAGGTACGCACCCGTCGCCGTCATCGCCACAGGCGCCTTCGCGCTGGCCTCGATGGCCGCTCTCGTCCCCGCCGTCCAGACGCTGACCACCACCACCGTCACCCGATCGGTGGCCTGGGACGCCCAGAACGCCCGGATCGAGAAGGAAGCCCGGCAGGGCACCACCGACGTCGGCTACAAGCCCCTCTACATCGGAAACCTCGCCGAGCCCTTCTACACCAAGAACTACCAGCGCGACTGGGTCTCCGCCTGCGTCTCGAAGTGGTACGACATCGACCGGATCCACCGCCGCTGAGCGCGGACCGCTGGCCACGCCCAGAGGTTCCTGTCGTCGGGGCCTGAAGACATCAGGCCCCGACAACACCCCCGCCAGTAGGAGATCACCTTGTACACCAAGGACACGTACCTCACCGACCCGCCGGACTGCGCGTGCGGTGTGGACTACTTCGACTCCATGGCGCACCGCCCTGACTGCCACGCCTACGCGGGGCCGGGCGAGTACGCGTCCGCGGACGCCCGGGACGAGTAGGCGCCCGTCCTCCAGAAGCCGGGTCGGGCAGGGAACGGTGTGGACGCCGTCCGCGCGCCGGAGAGCGCGGTGGGGCGGCGGAAGTACGTGCGTGGTGCGGCGGGCGTTGCCGTGGGCCGGACGGAACGGGCTCCACGAAGATCGACGTGCACGCCGCCGGGACCGGCCGGAAGATCGGCTGTCCCATCACGTTTCCCTAACGAACCGACTTACCCAGAAATGCAATCGCGCATCGCCAGCCAGCGACACCCCCTCCTGTGACCATTGTGTGACTGATGGGGAGATACGTTTGAAGGCAATGCCGTCGAGGAGAAGGTTGAGGTTGCTGTGCCGGACATATCCGTGGTCGTGATCGTGTTTAACGATGCCGACCGGCTGCCGGCTGCGGTCCAGTCCGTACTGGAGCAGACGCTGCAGAGCGTTGAGGTCGTGATCGTTGATGACTGCAGTCCCGACCGCTCGTTCGAGGTAGCCCAGGAGCTGGCCGCAGCGCACCCCGGAAAGGTCCGTGCCTTCCAGCTCCCGGAGAACAGCGGCGCCGGCGGCGAGCCTCGCAACGTCGGCATTGCGCACGCCACGGGCCGCTACGTCATGTTCCTCGACAGCGACGACGTCCTGGAGCGCAACGCGTGCAGGAACCTCTTCGAGTCGGCGGAGGAGACCCAGTCCGACATCGTGTCCGGACTGTGCGTCCGACTGCACAAGGACACCCGGAACCAGAAGCGCGACGAGTGGTACTCGTGGATCTACTCGGCCACGCGCACGCTGGAATCCGTCACCGAGATGCCCGACCTGTTCGTATGGGACACCCTGTCGACGAACAAGTGCTATCGCCGTGACTTCCTCCTCGAGAACGACCTCCGCTTCCCGAAGGGGATGCTCTACGAGGACCTGATGTTCATCGCCGATGCGTATCTGGCGGCCAAGCGCATCACGCTGATCCCCAACCAGGTCTATTTCTGGCACGTTCACGAACAGGCCGCCGAGAAGTCGGTGACCAACAGCCGGCACGAGATGGCCAACTACATCCACCGGCTGGAGATCCACCGCCGCATCGACGCACTGCTGGAAGAGCACGGGCTGACCGAGCTCAAGCTGGCGAAGGACGTCAAGTTCCTCAAGCACGACCTGGTGCTGCACCTGCGGGACCTGCCGTTCCGCGACGAGGCCTACCGGCTGGAGTTCGCCAAGCACTCGCAGGAGTACCTCAAGGGCATCGCTCCGGAGGCCTACGAGAAGGTCCTGCCCATCCAGGCCATCTGCGCCTACCTCCTCAGCCAGGGCGACTGGGAGCGGCTGATCCCGGCGGTCGACAGCCTCACCAACCGCGACAAGATCTCCTCCCCCCTGGCCGAGAGCGAGGGCCGGATCTACTGGTGCGACGAGTACCTCGACGACGACTTCGCCCGCGGGGTCCTGGACGTGACCAACCTCGGTTACCACCAGAAGCCGGTCGCCCAGATGTTCCTGCGCAACGAAGTCACCCACCTCGCTGCCGAGGGCAACCAGATCCACATGACCGGCCGCATCACCAATCCCCTCGGCGTGATTCCGGCCGGTGCCCGGCTGGAGGGCGAGCTGCTGTTCAGCGCCCGGCGCCGCAGCCTGCAGTCCTTCGCCTTCCCCGTGCGCATCGTCCGGCACGACGGCGAGTCGGTCTACTGGGAGACGGAGGCGGACCTCACCAAGGACCTGCGTCCCCTGGGGATCATCGACACCGTCTGGGACGTGCGCCTGACCCTGGACGTGAACGGCTCCCGCACGACGACACGGCTCACCGTGGGCGACATCGACCTGTCCGGCGGCGTGCTGCCGGTGCGCCCCCGGCTGACCCGCATGGTGGCCGACCACCTCGAGCCCCACGCCTCCGCCAAGGGGCACCTGGCCTTCCGCCTCGTCACCGAGAACCACACGAACGAGCGCGTCCTCGAACTGATCGAGCGCGGCGTGCGCGGCAAGCCCGGGGCCCTGGCCAAGTCGGGGTACCGCAAGGCCAAGTCGGTGCGCAAGAACCTCACTTCCGCCGAGACGAAGCTCCGCCTGTACCACGAGGTCTTCAGCCGCCTGCCCATCAAGAAGCGCACGGTCGTCTTCGAAAGCATGATCGGCCGGCAGTACAGCGACAGCCCGCGCGCCATCTACGAGGAAATGCGGCGCCAGGGCCTCGAGTTCGAAGCGATCTGGTCCTACCGCGGTTCCCCGAAGGGCTTCCCCAAGGACGCCACCCTGGTGCGCGCCTGGTCGCTGCCCTACCTCAAGGCGCTCGCCCAGGCCGAGTTCTGGGTGGACAACCAGAGCTTCCCGCTCAAGCTGACGAAGCGTCCCGAGACCACCTACATCCAGACCTGGCACGGCTCGGCGCTCAAGCGCATGGGCTTCGACCTGCCCGAGCTCAAGGCCGCCACGCGCGCCCGCCAGCAGGAGCAGCAGGACGGCCTGGACCGCTTCGACCGCTTCCTGATCCGGTCCGAACACGACGTGCAGACCCTGGCCAAGGCCTTCCGGCTGCCGGAGAAGTCCCTGCTGCGGGTGGGCTATCCGCGCAACGACGCGCTGGCGCAGGCCCGTCAGCACGAGGCGGACGGCGGAGCACGCGAGCGGGGCCCGCTCGCGGCCGAGTTGGGCATCCCCGCCGACAAGAAGGTCCTGCTCTACGCCCCCACCTTCCGCAACGCGGGGGGCCGGCTCTCCCACTTCGAGCTCCCCTTCGACGTGGAGCGCTTCGCCGACGAGTTCGGTGACCGTTACGTGCTCCTCGTGCGGGCGCACTACCTCAACCACGTGGTGCTGCCGCCCACCGTGCGCGGCCGGGTCATCGACGTCTCCGCGCACCACGACGTGACGCCGCTGCTGGGCCTCGCGGACGCGATGATCACGGACTACTCCTCCGTGATGTTCGACTACGCCCTGCTCGACCGGCCGATGCTCTTCTTCACGTACGACTACGAGGAGTACGTCCACCAGGACCGCGGCACCTACTTCGACCTGCTGGAGGAGGCGCCCGGTCCGGTGTTCAACACCGCGGAGGAGTTCCACGAGGCGGTGAGGTCTCTGGACGCCCAGGCATCCGAATACGCGTCGAAGCGGGAGCAGTTCGGCGCGCGGTTCGGCGAGTACGACCAGGGCACTGCCAGCCGGAGCATCATCGATCAGTTCTTCGCGCACTGGAGGCGTTAATGACCCAGCAGACCGCAGCCACGACCCGGGACATATTCTTCGTCTCCAACAGCGTGAACGAGCTGGGAGGCATCACCAGCTGGACCCACCAGATGGCCCGCCTCTTCAGCGGACGGGGCCATCAGGTGCACGTCCTGGGCATCACGCCGGCGCCCGAGGGGCGCAGCCAGGAACTCGGCGACGACCTGCCCTACCGGACCACCACGCTCTACGACGTCCACCCGCCGAGCCCCAAGCCCCTGCGCGGGCTCAAGGGCAGGCTGAACCTCGCCGACCAGCGCCGCAATGCCGCCCGTGACGCCGGCATGCGCGAGCAGGCCGCGAAGCTCACGGCGCTGTTCCGGGCCGCCCGCCCCGGTGGGATCGTCATCGTCACGCAGGTGTGGGCCATGGAATGGGTGGCGCTCGCCGACACCGCCGGCCTCACCGTGATCGGCATGAGCCACGAGTCCTTCGAGACCTGCCGCGGCTCTTCCCGCTTCCAGCGCGTGCAGCGGTTCTACAAGGACGTGGACCGCATGCTCACCCTGACGCGCGAGGACGCGGACCTCTGGATCCGCCAGCGGTTCGACAACGTCGGCTTCATGCCCAACCCCCTGCCGTTCTTCCCGGACGAGCCGTCCGCGCGCGCGTCCAAGACGGTGGTGAGCATCGGCCGTCTGCACGAGGAGAAGGGCGTCGACCTGCTCCTCGACGCCTGGGCCCAGGTGGCGCCGCACCACCAGGACTGGACGCTGCGCATCTACGGCGCGGGCGAGGAGCAGGAGGCGCTGCACAAGCAGAGCGCGGCGCTGGGCATCGAGTCCTCCGTGGAGTGGATGGGCCGTACCAGCGACGTCCCGGGGGCCCTGCGCGACGGTTCCGTGTTCGTCCTGAGTTCCCGTGGCGAGGGTTTCCCTCTCGCTCCCATGGAGGCCATGGCCACTGCCGTGCCGTGTGTCGCCTTCGATGTCGCTCCCGGAGTCCGGGAGATCATCACCGACGGCGAGGACGGACTGCTCGCGACACCCGGCAACACCGCCGAACTGGCCCGTCAGCTCGGGAAGTTGCTGGCGGACAAGGAGCTGCGGGACCGTATGGGCGAGGCTGCCCGCGAGAACATCCAGCGCTACTCGACCGACCGGATCGTGAGCCGCTGGGAAGGCTTGTTCGACCTCCTGGACGAGTAGACACTCTCCTGCGGGCCAGCTGAAGGGGGTCACCGGCACACCGCCGGTGACCCCCTTCGGTCATGGTCGGGGCTCAGCCGGCGATGCGGACGGGGCCCTGCCCGTAGCCGGGCAGGAGGTCGCGCAGGGCCCGCAGGGCGTAGTGCGTACGGGACTTGACGGTTCCGGCGGGCACCCCGAGCGCTTCGGCGGCCTCGCAGACGCTGGCCCCGTGGAAGTAGATCTGGACGAGTACGGCCCGGTGGTCGGGGCTGAGCGAGCGCAGGGCTTCGCGGACGTCGAGGACGGCGACGGATCTCTCGGTGCGGTCCTCGTCGGCGGGCGACTGCTCCAGCACGTCGGGCCCGATCTCCACGGGCCGCGACAGCCGGGCCCTGCGGGCGTCGATGGCCACGCGCCGGCCGACGGTGTACAGCCAGGGCCGCACGGAGGCGTGGGCCCCGCTCTCCAGGGCCTCGGGATGGGTCCAGGCGCGGAACAGGGTCTCCTGGAGGAGGTCCTCGGCGCGGTGGCGGTCGCCGAAGCTCAGGCCGAGGAGGAAACCGTAGAGCGCCTTGCCGTGGTCGCGCTGGAGCCGGGCCAGGGCATGGGCGTCGGTGCGGCGACGGGTTGCGGTGGTGGCGGGCATGGCGATCCCTTCCGGGTCGGGATGCCGTGAGTGTCCCGCCGGTCACGCGGCGGAGTCATCCGCCACCCGGCGCCGGGCGCCGACCGGTCCCTCCGCGTCGCCGAACGGTCTTCCGCGCAGGGTGACCGCCGCCCCGGCTCCGCCGGAAACGACCGCGGCCCCGCGCCCGTCGTGGTGGACGGGGGCGGGGCCGCGGTGGGAGGTACTAGCTCCAGCTGGCGTGCAGCGGCTTGCCCTCGGCGTAGCCCGCCGCGGACTGGATGCCGACGACGGCCTTCTCCTCGAACTCCGCGAGGGAGGCGGCACCGGCGTAGGTGCAGGAGGAGCGGACGCCCGCGATGATCGAGTCGATCAGGTCCTCGACGCCCGGACGGGCCGGGTCCAGGAACATCCGGGAGGTGGAGATGCCCTCCTCGAAGAGTCCCTTGCGCGCACGGTCGTACGCGGACTCCTCGGACGTGCGGTTCTGCACCGCGCGCGCCGAGGCCATACCGAAGGACTCCTTGTACAGGCGGCCGTCGGCCGACTGCTGCAGGTCGCCCGGGGACTCGTAGGTACCGGCGAACCAGGAGCCGATCATGACGTTCGAGGCACCGGCGGCCAGCGCCATCGCCACGTCGCGCGGGTGGCGGACGCCGCCGTCGGCCCACACGTGCTTGCCGTGCTTCTTGGCCTCGGCCGCGCACTCCAGCACCGCGGAGAACTGCGGGCGGCCCACGCCGGTCATCATGCGGGTGGTGCACATGGCGCCGGGGCCCACACCGACCTTGATGATGTCGGCGCCGGCGTCGATCAGGTCCTTGACGCCCTCGGCGGCCACGATGTTGCCGGCGACGATCGGGACCTGCGGGTCGAGCGCCCGGACGGCCTTGATCGCGCTGATCATGGATTCCTGGTGGCCGTGCGCGGTGTCGATGACGAGCGTGTCCACGCCCGCGTCGAGCAGCTGCTTGGCCTTGGCGACGAAGTCGCCGTTGATGCCCACGGCGGCGGCGATGCGCAGCTTGCCGTTGGCGTCGGTGGCGGGGGTGTACAGGGTCGCGCGCAGCGCGGCCTTGCGGGTGAGGATGCCGACGAGCCTGCCGTCCTTGTCGACGGCGGGGGCCAGCTTGCGGTGGCCGGCGTCGAGCCTGTTGAAGGCCTCGCGGGGGTCGATGTCGGCGTCGAGGAGCAGGAGCTCCTTGGACATGACCTCGGAGAGCTGCGTGAAGCGGTCCACGCCGGTCAGGTCGTGGTCGGTGACGACACCGACCGGGCGGCCGTCGGCGTCGACGACGACGCCGGCGCCGTGGGCCCGCTTGGGCAGCAGGGACAGCGCGTCGGCGACGGTCTGGGTGGGCGCCAGCGTGATCGGGGTGTCGAGCACGAGGTGGCGCGTCTTCACCCAGGAGATGACGTCGGTGACGACCTCGATCGGGATGTCCTGCGGGATGACGACGATGCCGCCGCGGCGGGCGACCGTCTCGGCCATCCGGCGTCCGGCGATGGCGGTCATGTTGGCCACGACCAGCGGAATGGTGGTGCCGGTGCCATCGGGCGCGGAGAGGTCGACGCTCTGACGGGAGCCGACCGCGGAGCGGCTCGGCACCATGAATACATCGTCGTACGTCAGGTCGTACGGCGGCTTCAGGTCATTGAGGAAACGCACGTGCTGAACATCCCAGTCGATCGGAGGTAACCCCGACAGGGCAGCCGAGGAACGCACGTACTTCATTCTCCCACGTCCTGGTGTTCACACCGCCCGGGGCGATCGTCCAGGACATTTTGATCCGGATGGTCGCTTCCTACGGGACTTCGGTCCCTCCGTGGACGGCGGCGGCTGTCTGGACGAGTGCCGCTGGGCGGCCGGGCGGGGGCTGTGCGGGCCGGTGGACCGGGCCCCGGCGCCGCGCCAGGGGGAGAATCGTTCCTTCTCTGCCGTACCGGACCGCCGTGAACTCGGCGGCGATGGCCAGGGCCGTCTCCTCGGGGGTCCCCCCGCCGAGGTCCAGGCCGATGGGCGAGCGCAGCCTGGCCAGCGCGGCCGCCGTCAGCCCCTCGGCCCGCAGCCGCTCGGTCCGCTCCGTGTGGGTGCGCCGCGAGCCCATCGCCCCCACGTACCCGAGCGGCAGCCGCAGGGCGAGCGTGAGCAGCGGGATGTCGAACTTGGCGTCGTGCGTAAGAACGCACACCGCCGTACGGGCATCCAGCCGGCCCGCCTCCCACTCCGCCGCCAGGTGCCGGTGCGGCCAGTCCACGACGACCTCGTCGGCCTCGGGGAACCGGGCGGCCGTCACGAAGACCGGCCGGGCGTCGCACACCGTGACCCGGTGGCCCAGGAAGGCCCCGATCCGGGCGAGGGCGGCGGCGAAGTCGATGGCCCCGTAGACGAGCAGCCGGGGCGGTTCGGCGGCCGACTCGACCAGCAGGGTCAGCGGCTGCCCGCACAGCCCGCCGGCCGTGCCCAGCTCGGCGGTGCCGGTGCGCCCGGCCGCGAGCAGGGCCCCCACCCGCGCGGCGGCGGCCTCGTCCAGCTCGGCGCTCCCGCCCAGGCAGCCCTCGTAGGAGCCGTCGGCGTGCACGGCCAGCGCCCGGCCCAGCTGCTCGGGCGGGCCGCAGACCACCCGGCCCAGGGCGCTGCGGGACCCGCAGCCGGCGGCGTCGAGCACCGCGCCGATGACGGGCCGCACGGGGTCGTTCCGGCGGACCGGGGTGATCAGGACGTCGAGGATCCCCCCGCAGGTCAGCCCGACCGCGAAGGCGTCGTCGTCGCTGTATCCGAAGCGGTGCACGCCGCCTTCGCCGGAGGCGATCGCCTCCAGGCACATCTCGTGGGCGGCCGACTCCACACAGCCTCCGGAGAGGGACCCCAGCGCGGTGCCCCGGTCGTCGACGGCCAGTGAGGCGCCGGGTCCGCGGGGCGCGCTGCCGCTGACGGCGACCACGGTGGCCACGGCGAAGTCCCGGTCGGAGGCGTACCACGCGCGTAGCTCCGCGGCGATGTCGAGCATCAGCGGATGTATTCGCGGCGGGAGCTCTGCCCCGGGACGACCGGTCTCGGCGGCAGCACCGGGGGCGCGGCCACGCGGGCGGCGGGGCGCGCGGTGGCTGCGGACCGGGCCGGGCCGGGGTACGGCTCGGGGTCCCGTCCGCGCCGGCCCAGCAGCATCGCGGCGTGGGCGACGCTGGCGAGGGTGGCGTGGTGGTGCCAGCCCCGGAAGGAGCGGCCTTCGAAGTCCCGGATGCCGGCGGGTTCGCACACCTCGGTGAAGTCCAGCGCGACCCGGTCGGTGAGCTTGGCGAGCAGGAACAGCTGCGCGAGCGGCCGGTCCCCGATGTTGGTGATCCAGAACTCCGAGGGCAGCAGGGCCGCTTCGGTCCAGGCGCCGACCAGCAGCAGCGGAGTGGGCGCCGCGGGCACGAGCCGGTCCTCGCCGGGGGTGGCGAAGATGGCGGCCGAGGTCAGCAGGGTCACCGCTCCCTCGGCGCGGCCGTGGCGGGTCCATTCGACGACGCGGCGCTGGGAGCGCAGGGAGTCGATGAGTTCGCGGGCGGGCGCGGTGTGCGGCCCGGGTTTGTGCCGGCCGGCGCCGCCGAAGGAGACGGGCAGGGTGCCGTCCACCTTGAACACGAAGGGGATGTCCTGGAGTGCGAAGGATTCGATGCACTGCGGGAGTTCGGTGTTGGACACCTCCATCACCACGGGCCTGCGCTGGAGTTGCCAGCTGGCGGCCATCCGCTGGACCGCGTGTACGGCGTCCTGGGCGGGGGTGAGCGAGCGTGCCGTGTCGGGGATGCCGGCCCGGCGGCGGCGCAGGAGTTCGGCCGTCCATGGACCGGGGAGGGTGAGGGTCCATTCGACGGGGAATCCGGCTTCGCTGGATGCGAGCCAGATCCCGCTGGCCTGCTGGCAGTTGGCGGTGCGGCCGAGCTGCGGGACGAACTGCCGGCCGACGCCGACCGAGCGGTCGCCGGCCTTCTCGATGACCATCGGCCGGACCACCCAGGCCAGCGGGCGCTGGGCGGTGCGTTCGAGGTGCTGGGCGAGGGAGCGGCGGACGGGGGTCCAGTCCCACGGGGATTTGCTGATGAACTGCTGGAGGCTCTGCTCGACGGAACTGGCCCCTGTTCCGGCGATGTTACGGATTGTTTTCTTTCCGCTGGTCCGCACGAGGCCGTTCAGATATACGCGGGCCCAGTTTCGCTGGTCCCGCCGGGGTAACGATTCGAAGAAAAGCGAGATCAATACGTCGATCAATTCGGAGATTTCCCTGGTGGATTCCTCCGGCAGGACTACGCGAGCCATCTGGGCCTCCCCCGCGACCAGCTAGATCCAATACCCTACTTGACCGTGGAGAACGGCCGTAGGCCCCGGCGGCTACTTCCTGAGGTCGCTGGCAGATTCGAGCCGCTCTTCCTCTACCACGAGGGGGATGGGGATCTGGTTCGCCGCATAGTAGAGCGCGATCAGGAAGTGTGCGACGAGAGTGAGCGGAGCGGAGAAGAAGGACAGGACGACGGTCAAGGGGTAAGCGATCGCGCCAAGTCCGAATCTCAACCGGGTTGCCCGCGCGCCTTCTTTGTCCACCGTTTCATGGAAAAGATGCCCGACCTGAGTGACGTACCACCAGAAAGCAAGGAAGGCGAGGGCGTAGACCACGGTCCAGCCGCTGTAGAGAACGGCCGCCACGTTGGCCGAATCCCCGTCCATGAGGTGTTCGGCGAGGATGTTGGTGGTATATGGAATCACCGATACCACCATCAGCACCAGGAGATTCAGGAACAACAGGGGCCGGTCGACGCGCTTGAGGTGACTGAAGATGGTGTGGTGGTTGACCCACATGACGCCGATGATCAGGAAACTCACGACGTACGCCGCGTAGTGCGGCCACTGTTCCAGCAGCCCGTGCCAGAGCTCGCTGCCCTGCCCCTCCGGAACCTTCAATTCCAGCACCAGGATCGTGACCACGATGGCGAATACGCCGTCACTGAATGCCTCGACCCTGTTTGTTTCCTGTTCCATGACCTCCCCTTCGGCCGCACCGCGCACACGATCCCACGCGCACGGGGAGGACTCTGCCCCGCCCTCCCCGCACACGCTACCCAGATATCGGACGTCAGCCGCCGAACCCAGCCGTCTGCCGCCAGATCCGGCCATCGCGGACCACGAGTGTCCCGAACGCATGCTCCGGTTGGCCGTTCAAATTCATGATCGCCCGGTAGAAGATCGTGTCGTCGGTCTCGACGTATTCCTGCAGCTCCACGAGGGTGGGCTTGACCGTCAGGTAGCCGGTGAAGGTCTCGCGCACCGCTTCGATGCCGACCGAGACGCCCTCGAAGCGCAACAGCACGGCGTCCTCGGTGTAGTTCTTCATCACCGCCTCGATGTCCAGCGCGGCCAGCGCCTCCATCTGGCGGACGAACACCGGGTGCAGCGTGGCGATGTCGTACTTGGTCATGTCGACTCCATTCGTTCAACTGGGGCGGGTGACCCGGTCGGCGGTGCGCAGCCCGGGTCGGTGCCGGAGAGCGGCAGCCGGACGGTCATCCGGGTCTCCCCCGGACGTGAGTGGGCCGTGATCGAACCGTGGTGGCGCTGGGTCACGATGCGGTAGCTGAGGTGCAGCCCCAGGCCCGTGCCCTTGCCCACGTCCTTGGTGGTGTAGAAGGGTTCGAAGATCCTCGGCAGGGATTCCTCCGGGATTCCCGAGCCCGTGTCGGCGATCTCCACGACCATGCAGACGCCCTCGATCCGGGCGCGCAGGGTGAGCGTGCCGGCGCCCTCCATGGCCGCCGAGGCGTTGTCGACCAGGTTGGTCCACACCTGGTTCAACTCACTCGGATAGCCCGTCAGTTCGGGCAGATCCGGTTCGTACGCACGCACGATGGTGATTCCGGCGAGCTTGGCACGCAGGACGACCAGCGTGTTCTCCAGTCCGTCGGTCACCGCGAAGCGCTGTTCGGGGGCCCGGTCGAGATTGGCGTAATCCCGGGTGGCCGACACCAGCTGGGAGATCCGCGGACCGGCCGCCCGCAGCTCGGCGGCGAGCGAGCGGATCTCCAGGAGCGCCGCGAGGTGGTCCAGGGCGGCGGGCAGGGCCGGCTCGCCGACCCCCTCCAGCCGTTCCAGCAGCCAGCCCAGCTCCAGCCCTAGGTCGCTGACCCCCGAGCCGAGCAGTCCGGGACGCTCGGCGCCCGCCTCCTCGGCCCAGTCGGCGATCTCCTCCTCGGCGTCCGCCTGGGCCAGCGGATCGGAGACCACCGGCGGCGCCACCTTGTCCAACTCCTCGGCGAGCCGGTCGAATACGGAGCGTTCCGCGCCCGTGGCGGCCGATCCCCAGGCCTGGGCGGTCCGGGTCAGCTGCTCCAGGGCGGGCGCCAGCTCCTGCGCGGCGCGGGCGACGGCGGCGGCCGGGTTGTTCAGCTCGTGCGCGAGGCCCGCGGCGAGGGTTCCCAGGGCCTCGACGGTGGCCCGTTTGCGGGCCTGGACCTCGGAGGACTTGATGCGCCAGGCCAGCACGGGGATCAGAACGGCGGCCACCCCGTGGCAGCGGGTCAGCATCTCGAAGAAGACCGGCTTCGGGTACGCGACCACGGTGGTGGCCGGTCCGCTCGCGGCGGCCGTGGCCACGTAGGCCCCGTCCGTGAGCAGCGGCAGTTCGCCGGTGAAGCGGTGGGCCGCGGCGGGTTTGCCGTCGTGGTCGTCGGCGGCGGCGCTCTCCTCCTCGGTGGAGTGCCGGGTCAGGACCTCCTCCCGGCCGTCGACGACCTTGGTCACCACGAGCCCGCCGGAGAGCAGGACGTGGAAGCCGGTCGCCTCCTCCCCGTCCCGGAAGAGGACCTCCCCGTCGGCGAGCACCCGGGGTTCGGAGACCGAGACCAGCCAGTCCAGCTGCTCCCCGGTGAGTCCCGAGAAGATCTCCAGCCCGTGCAGGGCCGCCCGCAGTGCGGTGGTGTTCATGCCGTGCTCCCCTCGGACCGGGTGCGGGCGGCCAGCCGCAGGGTGGCGAACAGGGCCAGTGCGCACACCGCGGCGACGGCCGCCATGAAGCCGACCGAAGTCCGTTGCAGGCCGTGGATGTTGGTGAACAGCCCGGCGAGGACCGCCGGCACGCTCATCGCGAGGTACGCGAAGACGTAGACGGCGGCGGTCAGTTCGCCGCGGTGGGCCGGTTCGGCGAGGGCGCTCAGTGCCCGGAAGGAGCCGAGGAAGGCGGCGCCCCAGCCGGCCCCGAGGACGGCGGTGGCCACCAGGAACACGGTGGCCGAGCCGAGTCCGAGTCCGAGGAGCACCAGGGCCAGGCCTCCGAGCAGGCCGAGCAGGCCGATGACGGCGGTGCGCAGGGCCTCGGTGCGGCCGAGGAGCAGCTGGGCGACGGTGGCGGCGCCCGCGAGGAGCGCCACGGTGGCTCCGCCGGCCAGGTAGTTGGTGGACCGGAGCAGGGAGAGGGCCAGGTGCGGGCCGAGCGAGAGGTAGAACCCGCCGACCGACCAGACGGCGACGATGGTCAGGATGAGCACGGCGAAGCGTCCGCGCGCGGCGGCGGGGATCCGGATCCGGTGCGGCGCGATCCGCAGGCGGCCGCGGCTCCGGTCCGGGGCGCTCTCCCGCATCCGCACGACGCCGACCAGGGTGACGGCGAAGGCCCCGACGAGCAGCAGGTAGGTCAGTACGGTCGGTGCGGGCGCGTACTGGACCAGGAGCCCGGCGCCGATCCCGCCGAGGCCGATGCCGATGGTGGGTCCGGCGCTGTTGACCTGGGCGCCGAGCGCGGGCCGGGAGCGCGGAGTGAGTTCCAGCAGGGCGGCGCCCATGGCTCCGGTGGCGAGGCCCACCGCGAGTCCTTGTACGGCGCGGGCGGCGAGCAGCAGTCCGAGTCCCCGGGCTCCGGCGAAGAGGCCCATGGAGATGATGGCGAGGACCAGTCCGGCGCCGAGTACGGGCCGCCGGCCGAGGGTGTCGGACAGCGACCCGAACAGCAGGAGCCCGGCGAGCACGGTGACGGCGTAGAGGGCGAAGACCACCGTGATCACGCCGGAGGACAGGCCCCACTTCTGCTGGTAGAGCACGTAGAGGGCGGAGGGGACGGAGGAGGAGAGCATCAGCAGGACGAGGACCGCGCCCACCACCCAGAAGCCGGAGCCTCTGGGCGCACTGGCCGTGTGGGCGGCTGGGTGCAAGGTGACCCCCGTGGTGGTCGCGGTCGGCGCGGTCCGTTCGGACCGTGTGGTCGGTGGGCGCGGTTCCACTGCTTCAACTCCCCCGTGGTGGTCGGTCAGGCGGGTGCCTGCGCCGCCCTCGCGAGCGCGCGGGCGGTGAGCACCCCCGCCAGGTGGCCGAGGTATTCGGCCGAGGTGCCGCGCCCGGGGACGAACAGCTCCCGGGGTTCGGCCCGGAAGGCCGCGAGCACGGCGTCCGTGGTGTACGGGCCCCCGCGCAGCCGGTCTTCGACCCCGCGCAGCCGCAGCGGGCGGGCGGTGGCCCCGGTGACCGCGATGCGCGGCCCGTCGGGGGTGATCCGTACGGCGGTGGCGCACACCGGGTAGCGGGTCGCCCGGTCGGCGGTCTTCGTGAAGGCTGCGGCCCGTCCGGCGGCGGGCACCAGCAGGGCGGTGACGAGGGTGCCCGCCGGGACCCCGGAGGCGGCGAGCTCCTCGGCGGTGACGGTCGTGAGCCCGCCGGGGCCGGCCAGTTCGACGGTGGCCCCTGCGGCGATGGCCGCGACCGGCAGGTCGGTGGCGCGGCCTCCGGCGGCGAGGTTCCCGCCCGCGGTGCCCAGGTTGCGGACCTGGGGGTCGCCGTTGGCGCGGGCCGCGGCCGCGATCTCGGGGGCCCGGGACAGCAGCAGCGGGTGGGCGGCGATCTCCGCGAGGGTGGTGAGCGCCCCGATCCGGATCCCCTGCGCTGTCTCCTCGATGCCCCGGAGCTCCTCCAGGCGGCGTACGTCGACGAGCAGGGCGGCGCGCTCCTCGCCGGTGCGCAGGCCGGGCAGCAGGCTCTGTCCGCCGGCGAGCACCCGGGCTCCGGGCTGTCCCGCCAGCAGGGCCAGGGCCTCGTCCAGGCCGACCGGGCGGACGTATTCGAACTCGGTGAGGATCACTGGGATTCCCCTCTCAGGCGGCGCCAGACCTTCTCGGGGGTGAGCGGCATGTCGATGTGCTGGACGCCGAGGTCGGACAGGGCGTCGACGACGGCGTTGACCACGGCCGCGGCGGGCGGGACGGTGGCGATCTCGCCGGCGCCCTTGGCGCCGAGCGGGTTGTGCGGGGAGGGGGTGGTGGTCTTGTCGAGGGAGAAGAAGGGTGCGTCGATGGCGCGCGGCAGGGCGTAGTGGCCCAGGTCGCGGCTGATCAGGAGCCCGTTCCCGTCGTACTCGGCGGCCTCCATCAGGGCCTGGCCGAGGCCGTGCACGATGGAGCCCTCGATCTGGCCGAGCACCACCTTGGGGTTGCCGATGTTGCCGGCGTCGTCGACCGCGGTGTAGGCCACCACCTCGGTCTCGCCGGTCAGTTCGTCGATCTCGACGACCGCCACGTGCGTACCGAAGGGGTAGTTGAAGTCCGGCGGGTCGAAGTGGGTGGTCTCGTCGAGGGCCGGTTCGATCTCGGGGGGCAGTCCCCAGCCGTACCACATGGCCATCGCCAGTTCGGCGAAGGTCTTGGCGTTCTCCTCGTTGCCCTCTTCGTGGACCTTGCCGCCCTCGTAGACGACCTTGTCCTCGGGGAGGCCGAGGAACACGGCTCCGGCCTTGATCAGCTTGCTCTTGATCTTCCGGGCGGTGAGGGCGACGGCGGGCGCGGCCATACTGTAGGAGCGCGAGCCGTAAGTGCCCTGGCCGTACGGGGCCTTCTGCGTGTCCCCCTCGAACACCTGGACCTGCTCGGGGTCGATGCCGAGCTCGTCGGCGGCGACCTGCGCGAAGACCGTGCCGTGGCTCTGGCCGGTGGAGGCGGAGCCGACGGTGACGGTGACCTCGCCGGTCGGGTGGACGCGGATGTTGGCGCTCTCCCACGTACCGCCCAGCATGCCCTCCTTGGACATCCGGGTGGAGGGGCCGACCCCGCAGATCGCGACGTAGGAGGCGATGCCGACGCCGAGCCGTTTGCCGCGGGCGCGGGCCTCGGTCTTGCGGGCGGGCATGTCGGCGTAGCCGGAGAGCTCGATGGCCCGGTCGAAGTTGAGCTGGTAGTCCCCGGAGTCGTAGGTCCAGCCGAGGCCGTTGTCGTACGGGAACTTCTCCTTGGGCACCAGGTTCTTGCGGCGTACGGCCGCCGGGTCCATGCCGATCTCGGAGGCGTACCGGTCGACGAGCCGTTCCATCAGGAACGCGGCCTCCGCGCGTCCGCTGCCGCGCTGGGCGCCGAGCGAGACGGTGTTGGTGAAGGCGGCGTAGACCTCGCAGAAGGCGGCGTCGATCTCGTACATGCCGCTGATGGAGCGGCCCATCAGGGCGGTGGCCACGCCGGGGCCGATCGTGGAGGGGTACGCGCCGAGGTTGGCGTAGCTGGTGGCCCGCACGGCGGTGATCCGGCCCTCCCGGGTGCCCGCCAGGGTGACGTGCTGGCGGTGGTCGCGGCCCTGGACGGTGGAGTTCATCAGCCCGGTACGGGTGTCCACCCACTTCACGGGCCTGCCCAGCGCCTTGGAGAGCAGCAGGACCAGCGCCATGTCGGGGTACAGGTACCCCTTGGTGCCGAAGCTGCCGCCCACGGTCGGGGCGATCACGCGGAGCTTGTTGAAGGGGATGCCGAGGACCAGCGCGGAGAGCAGGAAGCGGTGGTTGTGCGGCCCCTGGGTGGAGGCGTAGAGGGTGTACTCGCCGGTGACGGCGTTGTAGTCGCCGACCGCGCCGCGCGGCTCGATGGGGCTGTTGATGGTGCGCTGGTTGACCAGGTCCAGCTCGACGGTGACCTCGGCCGCGGCGATGGCCGCGTCGGTGCGGTCCTTGTCCCCGCAGGTCCAGTACGCGTTCAGGTTGCCAGGGACGGCCTCGTGCAGCTGGGGCGCGCCTTCGGCGAGGGCCTCGTCGGCCCGGGTCACCACGGGCAGCGGCTCGTACTCGACGGAGATCGCGGCCAGTGCGGCGGCGGCCTGGCGCGGGGTCTCGGCAACGACCACGGCGATGGGGTCGCCGACGTGGCGCACGGCGTCGCCGGTCAGCACCGGGCGGGCGCCGGGAAGTCCGTAGGGGTGGGGCGGGAAGTGGCTCTCGACCCCGCCGGGTATCCAGATGCACGGCAGCGGCATCACGTCGGTGAAATCGGCTGCGGTGGCCACCTTGAGCACGCCGGGCAGCTGCTCGGCGGCCTTGGTCTCGATGGAGAGGATCTTCGCGTGGGCCACCGGGCTGCCGAGGATCGCCATGTGGGCGGTGCCCGGCAGGTTGATGTCGCCCACGTACGTGGCTTCGCCGCGCAGCAGCTGCGGGTCCTCGCGGCTGTCCAGCGGCTGCCCGAGCAGTCCGTTGCCCTGGAGGGGGGTCTCCCCCGTTACTGCGGTCATCTCCCCGACCCCTCCTGTCCGGACGCGGTGGCGGTGGCGGCGGTGGCCGGCTCCGCGGTTTCCTGGGCGCGGGCCGCGGAGCAGGCGCGCTGCACTCCCCGTACGACGCTGTGGTAGCCGGTGCAGCGGCACAGGTTCCCGGTGAGCCATTCGCGGATCTCGGGCTCGGTGGGCGGTTCGGGGTCGGCGGCGGTGTTCTCGACGAGTTCACCGAGGGCCATGACCATGCCGGGGGTGCAGAAGCCGCACTGGGTGCCGTGCTCCTGGCGCAGGGCCTCCTGGAGGCCGCTGAGTTCACCGCCCGGGGTGGTGACTCCCTCGATGGTGGCCACCTCGGAGCCGGCGGCCGACACGGTGAGGATGAGGCAGCTCTTGACGGAGCGGCCGTCGAGCCGGACGACGCAGGAGCCGCACTGGCCGGTGTCGCAGCCGACCTTGGTGCCGGTCAGTCCCAGGCCGTCGCGGAGCCGTTCGACGAGCAGTTCGTTCGGCTCCGCCGAGAACTGCTCGGGTCTTCCGTTCACGTTCAGTGAGAGGTCCATGCCAGCGCCTGCGCTTCCGTGAGCGGCCGGTTGAAGAGGGGCCCGCCGGGCTGTTGGAGAATTCCTCCGGAGTGCAGCGGGCCGGTGTCGACGGGGGCGAATCCGAGATCCGCGATGATTCCCGCGACGATTTCCTTCGCTTTCCCGTCGTCGCCCGCCGTGAAATGGGCCAGACGCGGGCCCTGGGAGGTGCCGGCGACGGCGAGTGTCTCGAAATGCATGGTGTTCAGGGATTTCACGAGCCGTACGCCGGGATACCAGTCGGCGACGAGTTCGCTGGAGCCCCGCCCGCCCAGATCCCGGGGCGCACCGGGCCCGTTGAACGCGTTGGTGGCGTCGACCAGCACGGTGTCGCGCACGGACTCCTGCGGCAGCAGCCCCTGGACGCTGTCGAAGGGCACCATCAGCACCAGGACCTCGGCGCGGACCGCGGCCTCGGCGGGGTGCGCCGCCGAGGCCGCGGGGCCCAGTTCGGCCACCAGGGGTGCGAGGCTCCGCGGCCCCCGGGCGTTGGCGAGCACCACCTCGTGGTCCGCGGCCACCAGGATCCTGGCCAGGGTCGATCCGATCCGCCCGGTACCGATGACGCCGATCCGCATGAAGACTCCTCAGGTAGATCCGGGTCCGGGACGGAACCCGGTGTCAGTCCATGCCGATCCAGACCGACTTGGTCTGGGTGTAGCTCTCGAGGGATTCGGGGCCGCACTCGCGCCCGTACCCGGAGGCCTTGTAGCCGCCGTAGGGCACGGAGGGGTCGTACTGGTTGTAGCAATTGACCCAGACGGTCCCGGCCTTGATCTGCGAGGCGACCCGGTGGGCGCGGCGCAGGTCCTTGGTGTGGACCCCGGCGGCGAGTCCGTAGGCGCTGTCGTTGGCGATGCGCACGGCGTCGGCCTCGGTGTCGAAGGGGATGATCGACAGGACCGGGCCGAAGATCTCCTCCTGGGCGATCCGCATGCCGTTGTCCACGCCGGTGAACACGGTCGGCAGGAAGTACAGGCCCGCCGACAGATCGGTCGAGGCCCCTTCGGGGGTCCAGCCGGTGCCGCCGGTGCGCAGGACGGCGCCTTCCTTCTCCCCGACCTCGATGTACGAGCTGACCTTGTCGAACTGGCCCCGGTGGGCGAGCGGTCCGAAGAGGGTCGCCGGATCGCGCGGGTCGCCGGGCTTGAGGGCGGCGGCCCGGGTGACGAGCCGTTCGACCATCTCGTCGTGGATGGGGCGCTGGAGCAGCAGCCGGGAGCCGGCCGTGCAGATCTCGCCCTTGTTGTAGTAGATGCCGAAGAAGGCCAGTTCCTCGGCGGCGTCGAGGTCGGCGTCGGCGAAGATGATGTTGGCGGACTTGCCGCCGAGCTCCATCGTCACCTTCTTCAGGGTGCCGGCCGACTTGCGGATGATCGACTGGCCGACCGCGGTGGAGCCGGTGAAGGCGATCTTGTCGATGCCCGGGTGGTCGGTGAGGGTCTCTCCCAGTTCCACGCCCGGACCGGTGATGACGTTGAGCACCCCGTCCGGGATCTCCGCCTCCTGGAACAGCTCGGCGATCTTCAGGGCGGTCAGCGGGGTGGCGGGCGAGGGCTTGTGGACGACCGTGTTCCCGGCCGCGAGGGCCGGGGCGATCTTCGTCATGGACAGCAGCAGCGGGAAGTTGAAGGGGGTGATGGCGCACACCACGCCCACCGGCTCGCGCAGGGTGTAGGCGAGCTGCCCGCCGGCCGGGGCCCGGGAGGATCCGTCCACCCTGGTCACGGCGCCGGCGTAGTAGTGCATGAGCTGGGCGGCCATGGGAGCGTCGACCGTGGAGGAGAAGGCGAACGGCTTGCCCATGTCCACCGTCTCCAGCAGGGCGATCTCCTCCAGGTCGCGCTCGATGAGCTCCCCGACCCGGTTCAGCCGCAGCGCGCGCTCCTGTGCGGAGAGTCTGCTCCAGGGACCTTCCTCGTACGCCCGGCGGGCCGCGGCGACGGCCGCGTCCGCGTCGGCGGCGGCCGCCTGGGCCACCGGTACGATCTCCGTGCCGTCCACGGGGCTGATGTCCGGTTCGGTACGGTCGTCCTGGGCCGAGACCCACTTGCCGCCGATGAACAGTTTCCCGGGGTTGGCCAGGGGCCGGTCGCCGATCACGCGCTTGGTCATGACTGGGGGCTGCCTTCCGGTGTCGGGGTACGGGGGCAGGGCGGTCCGGCTAGCCCTGCGCGAGCTGTGTCAGGAACGTTTCGGCCAGGGCCCTGGAGGAGTACGGGTTCTGGCCGGTGGTGAGCCTGCGGTCCACGACCACGTGCGAGTCCCAGATCGCTTCGGCCTTCTCGTAGCGGGCGCCGAGCCGGGTGAGTTCGACTTCCAGGATCAGCGGGAGGCGCCCCGCCATGTTGGTGACCAGCTCCTCGCTGTGCGAGAAGGCCGTCATCCGGTAGCCCTCGAAGGGCCACCTGCCCTCGCCGTCGCGCAGCGCGAGCAGTGAGGTGTGGCCGTGGCAGACGGTGGCGAGCGGCTTGTCCTGGGCGATGGCCCAGCGCAGGATCTGCGCGAGCTCGTCGGACTTGGGCAGGTCACCGATGGCTCCGTGCCCGCCGCTGATGTAGATGCCGTCGTAGTCCGCGATGTCCTTCTCGCCCAGGCCTTCCAGGGCGATCGGGCTTCTCAGCTGCGGGGCGTCCTCGATGACCCGGACGTACTCGGCCGCGTTGGCGGCGTCCTCGTCCGGCGAGCCCTCCGGGCGCACCCACCGCAGGAACTGCGGGTCGATGCTGGTCTGGTCGACGGTGGGGACCCGGCCCGCGATCGTCGCCACGTCCACGGTGTGGCCGGCGGCCTTGAAGAGGGAAAAGGGCACGGCGAATTCCTCGGCCCAGAATCCCGAGGGGTGCTGTTCCCCGTCCAGCAGATGAAGCGTGGCCTTGGCCGTCATGACGACGAGAATCTTCATGACTCTTCTCCTTGTCTGCGTGTGCCGGATGCACTGGATGCTGCTTGATTCACTGCCGGATTCGCTGCCGATTCAACACGCCCTCCGCTAGGGGCGTAAGGGGCTGACGTCAGGCCCGCGATACTTCGTCACGTGCGTCCAACGCCGAGATGATGGTGCGGAATTCACCGACCAGGGGATGGTCGGGATGGGCTTCGACGAATATGCGTTCACCGTAGAGCGCGGCCATTTCCGGCACATAGGGCAGGATTCCGGCCAGGGGGGTGCAGTAGACCTCCTCGGCCCGCCGCCGGGCGGCCTCCCGGTCGATGCCCTCGGGCGCCATGCTCATCACCAGGGTCCGGCGGCAGGCGAGCCTGCCGGTCAGGGCAATGGTCTCCTCGACGCCGAGGAGGTCGATCGGGTCGGCCCGCGCCATGATCATCAGTACGTCGGCGCTCGCCATCGCGGTGACCGACTCGTTGTTGAGCCCGGCGTGGGTGTCCAGGAACAGGACGTCGAGGTCGTGGTGGACGGCCAGTCGGTCGAAGCCCTCGGGGAGCAGCCCGACGTCGTAGCCGGTGGTCATGAGCTCGCGCAGCGCGGCCGTCCCGGTCCGGGCCGGTACGACGTAGAGCCCGGGTACCGCCTCCTGGGCGGCGGCTTCGATCTCGCAGCGCCCCAGCAGGTAGTCGGCCAGCGAGGGGCCGGGGTCGAGCCGGAAGAGCAGGTCCATGGTGGGCGACTGGATGTCCGTGTCGATCACCCCCACCCGGCGCCCCCCGCCCGCGATGAGCAGGGCCAGGTTCGCCAGCACCGAGGACTTCCCGGTGCCACCGCGGTACGAGTGGACCACGATGATCTGGGTCATCAGGCCACGACCTGGCGGCCGGCACCGTCCGCGTGCGGCCCCCGCGCCGCGCGTGGCCGGTGCAGGGCCAGCATGGTGACGTCGTCGTGCTGTTCGGCTGTTCCGGTGTGTTCGCGTACGGCCGTGTCCATCCGGTCGACCACCTCCCTGCCGCTCACCGGGGGGCCGGCGAGCAGCTCCAGCATCCGCTCGTCGCCGAGGAAGCTGCCCCTGGGGCAGCGCGCCTCGGGCACTCCGTCGGTGAACACGAAGAGGGTGTCGCCCGGGTTCAACTGGGCGTAGCCGAGTGTGTACACACAGTCCGGCAGCACCCCGACGGCGGGGCCCGTGACCTCCAGGGCGAGCGGTTCGGCGCCGTCGGCGGCCAGCAGCAGCGGCGGGTTGTGGCCGCCGTTGATGTAGACCAGGGATCCGGTGAGCGGGTCGAGCACTCCGAAGAAGAGCGTGGCGAAGTAGCCCTGCCGCAGGTGGTTGCGGGTGAGGTAGCCGTTGGTGGCGGTGACGGCGTTGAGCAGCGGGGTGGCGCCGACGACCGGGATGCGCCGGCTGTTGCCGGTGCGGCCGGCGGCCACCAGGTGCTGGAGCCCGCTGTTCTCGGCGGTGTGCCGCAGCAGGGAGCGGATGAGCGCCATGAAGAGCGCGGCGCCGACCCCCTTGTCGCAGACGTCGGCGACGACGAAGGCGAGCCGGCGGCCGCGGGAGAGCTCGAAGACGTCGTAGAAGTCCCCGGCGACCTGCCGGGCGGGCCGGAAGCACACGTCGATCTCCCAGCCTTCGGGGACCGGCAGCGATTCGGGCAGGAAGCCGGCCTGGATCTCGCGGCCGATCTCCAGTTCCTTCTCGTAGCCCATGAGTTCGGCGCGGGCGTCGGCCTCGCGCAGGGTGCGGCCGAGTCCGGCGCGCTCCGAGCAGCTGTGCAGCCGGGCCCCGACGAGGGAGGGCAGGAAGGGCGGTACGAGGTAGTCGTGGCCGAGCCGGACGTGTTCCTCCAGGGCGGCGAACCCCGTCACGGTCCAGACGACCACGATGGGGGCGCCGGCCCAGCGACGCAGTCTGCGCACGGCCGTTCGCACCGACTCCCCGTCCGCCTCGGCGGGGACGAGCAGCACATCGGCTTCGGGCAGTTCGTCCAGTGGCCCGGCCAGCAGTTCGGGCAGGGTGCGCCGGACCAGGTCCGCGCCCATCTCGCCGAGCGCGTCGAGCAGTTCGGTGGGCGGTGGCGGGTACTGATCGAGGATGATCACGGTCGTGGAGGGCATGGGTCCGTCCCCTCAGCCATCACTGTCAGCGTGCTGATGTTGCGGCCGTCCCTGCGTACGTAGCCGAACTCGTCCACGCTGGTCAGCGCCAGGTGGATGCCGAGCCCGCCGATCCGGCGCCGCTCCGGGGCGGTCCCCGGATCGGGTGGCAGCCGCCCCCGGGAGGGGTCGAAGGCCGGCGCCGAGTCCTCTATGGAGATCTGGACCCGGCCCGGCCCGGAGCGGCCGCGGACGGTGATCCGTCCGTCGCCGCCCCGGTACCCGTGCATCACGGTGTTCGTGGCCAGCTCGTCCACGGCCAGCCGGATCCGGTACGCGGCGCCCTTGTCCAGGCCCGCCCGTGCGGCCAGCCGCAGGACGAGCGCGGCGATGTCGCCCAACGCCCCCAGTGTGGCGGGCACTTCGAGCTCGGCGGAGGTCCCCGCCGTTTTGACCGCCTCATCCATCGGCTCAGTCGTCGGAGAGCACGATGCTGCGGTCGAGTCCGGCCGTCCGGATGGTCCGGGAGACGGGCTCGATGGCGCCAACCACCTTGATGGTGACGTGGTCGGCGACCTTCTGCTGGGCGAAGACCAGGGAGCGCAGTCCGGCACTGGCCATGTAGCCGACGCCGGCCATCCGGATCTCGACGGTGCTGGTGCCGTGCCCGGCGGCCTTCTCGATGGTCTGGTGGAAGTCCGGCGCGGTCTTGGCGTCCAGTTCGCCGGCCAGCTCGATCACGGTGGTGTCGCCCTCGATGCTCAGGGACACGGAAAGCGGCATGTGAGGCTCCTTCGGTGCGGTGGGTTGGGGGGTGTCTGGCGACCCGGGCCCGGCCCTGATCCGCCAGACACCCCCTAGAGCTCGGCGTCGGGCGTGCGGCCGACGAGGATCACGACCGCGCGCGGACCGATCAGGTACTTGCCGGCGTTCTCCAGTTCGAGTTCGCCGCCGGGGGTGCGGATGTCGTACGGGGCCTCGGCCCCGGTGTCCGCGAAGAGGTGCCAGCTGCGGCCGCCCGGCAGGGCGGGCAGTTCCAGGTCGTGCGCCTCCCAGTGGGAGTTCATGGCCACGTACACCACGTCGTCGTCCCCGGTTCCGCAGCGGGCCACCGCCAGCAGCCGGCTCTCCGGCGACCAGTCGGGCTGCCAGGCCCGCTCCCCGTGCCAGCTGATGTCGGGCAGCCCCAGGCTGTCCCTCAGCTGCCCGGTGGGGTGGGCGGTGGAGCGCAGCTCGCGGTGGTGCTTGCGGAAGGCGATCATCTCCCGTGTGAACCGGAGCAGTTCGGAGTTCTCGTCGACCTGGTCCCAGTCGAACCAGGACAGTTCGTTGTCCTGGCAGTACGTGTTGTTGTTGCCCTGCTGGGTGCGTGCCACCTCGTCGCCGGACAGCAGCATCGGCACGCCCTGGCTGGTGAGCAGGATGGCCATGGCGTTCTTCATCTGGCGGGTGCGCAGCGCGTTGACCTCGGGATCGTCGGTCGGGCCCTCGACCCCGCAGTTCCAGCTGGCGTTGTCGTTGCCGCCGTCGTTGTTGCCCTCGCCGTTGGCCTCGTTGTGCTTGTCGTTGTAGGAGACCAGGTCGGCCAGGCTGAAGCCGTCGTGCGCGGTCAGGAAGTTGACCGACGCCGAGGTGCCGCGGCTGGAGTACAGGTCGGGCGAGCCGGCGATCCGGGTGGCGAGGTCGCCGGTGATCCCGGGGTCGCCCTTGAGGAAGCTGCGTACGGTGTCGCGGTACTTGCCGTTCCACTCCGCCCAGCGGCCGTACGCCGGGAAGTTGCCGACCTCGTAGAGGCCGCCCGCGTCCCAGGCCTCGGCGATGAGCTTGGTGTGCCGCAGGACGGGGTCGTAGGCGAGCAGTTCCAGTAGCGGCGGGTTGTGCAGCGGGGTGCCGTCCAGGTCACGGCCGAGGATGGCCGCGAGGTCGAAGCGGAAGCCGTCCACGTGGTAGTCGGCGACCCAGTGGCGCAGGCAGTCGAGCACGTAGTTGCGCACGACGGGGTGGTTGCAGTTGACGGTGTTGCCGGTGCCGCTGAAGTTGAAGTAGTACCCCTCGGGCGTGAGCATGTAGTACGTGGCGTTGTCGAGCCCCTTGAAGGAGATGGTGGGGCCCTGCTCGTTGCCCTCGGCTGTGTGGTTGAAGACGACGTCGAGGATGACTTCGATGCCGGCCGCGTGCAGGTCCTTGATCAGGGTCCGGAACTCGTCGCCCTGCATGCCGTAGCGTCCGGTGGCCGCGTAGCCGGCCTTGGGCGCGAAGAAGGAGACGGTGTTGTAGCCCCAGTAGTCGAAGAGCTTCTCGCCGGTCTCCGGGTTGGAGCGCGGGTTGTCGCTCTCGTCGAACTCGAACACCGGCAGCAGCTCTATGCAGTTGACCCCGAGCTCCTTGAGGTACGGGATCTTCTCGCGCAGCCCGGCGAAGGTGCCGGGGGCGGTGACGCGCGAGGAGGGGTGCCGGGTGAAGCCGCGTACGTGGGTCTCGTAGACGACGAGGTCCTCGGCGGGGATGCCCAGCGGGGTGTCGTCGCCCCAGTCGAAGTCCTGGAGGCAGACGCGGGAGCGGTACTGGTAGCCGCGGCTGCGGTCCGGTTCCACGCCCCAGACGTCGCGGCCGGCGATCAGCCGGGCGTAGGGGTCGGAGAGGATTTGGCGGGCGTCGAAGCGGTGGCCGGTGACGGGGTCGTAGGGCCCGTCGGCCCGGTACCCGTACTCGATGTTCTCGTGGTCGAGGCCGAAGACCGTCATGGCGAAGACGCTGCCGGTGCGGAATTCCTGGGGGAACTCCAGTTCGGCCGTCGGTTCGGGCTCTCCGCGCTTGTAGATGACCAGGGTCATGGAGGTGGCCTGGTCGGAGAAGACGGAGAAACTGACCCCGCCGGGGACCACGTTGGCCCCGAAGGGGAAGGGCTTGCCGGCCCGGACGCGGTACCCGCCCACCTCGTGGGTCGGGTACGCGTCCACGCGCAGCACCTGTTCGGAAGCCGGCTCGGTCATCGCGCGGCCCGCGCCTGGGTGGTGGTCTTGGCCGCGGCCTTGGCGGCGGCCTTGGCGGCGGCCGCCTCGGCTTCTCCGGCGGAGAAGAAGTCGAGGAACCCGGTGGCCGACATGACGAACCGGACTTCCTCGCTCACCCCGTAGAGGGTGACGGCGACCCCGGCGTGCTGGGCCTCGCGGTAGACCACGAGCAGGGTGCGCAGCCCGGCGCTGGAGACGTAGGTGACGGCCGTCAGGTCGATGCGCAGCGGCTTGCCCTCGCGGACCAGCGGCAGCAGGGTCTGCAGCAGCGATCCGGAGGTCTCGCTGTTGATCTCGCCGGTGGCGACGAGCACGGTGCCCGTCTTGTTGCGGCGTTCCTTCACGTTCAGGGTCATTGCTTTCCCCTCTGAGTGGGGCGCCCCCGTTGAGCGCTATTGGGCGGTCGGCCGCAGCCGGACCTTGACCTTGACCCGGCCCTGTACGTCGGGCAGGTGGACGGTCAGCTCGTCCGCGTCGAACTCCTCGTACGGCTTCTCGTCGATCTCCACGGACGCGATCCGCACCGAGCCGGCGGGGAGCAGGTCGGGCGAGACGCGCAGCACGCGGTCGGGGAGGTTCGTCGGGTCGGGCTGGAAGTGGAAGTCCATCTCCCGGCCGTTGACCAGCAGGTTGTTGTAGACGGCGGAGAGGTAGCAGAGCTCCGCCGAGTGGTACATGGACATCGAGTGGCTGCCCTTGAGCCGTTCCGTGCCGAGCAGGTACGGGGTACCGCTGGCGAGCACGTTGAAGTAGACGGCGCCCTCGTCGTGGTCGAGGAAGAAGGTGTTGTAGAAGGACTGCGCCTGCCGGGCCTCGCGCAGGAACTCGTCCCCGCCGACGGTGCCGTTCAGGATGAGGTAGGCGAGGATCGCCTGCTCCTGCTGCCACCAGGCCTTGCGGTCGTGCCAGGCGAAACGATACGTCTCCTGGTCGCCCTCCTTGACCCGCTCGACCACGTCGTACCAGCCGCCGCGCTGTACGTCGCTGCCGACGGCCGGCATGATCTCGCCGATCTTGCGGGCGAGCTGCTCGTAGGCCGGCTTGGCCTTCAGCGAGTTCATCCGCATCAGGTTCCAGGCGATCTTCAGGTTGTGGCCGACGACCGCGCGGTTCTGCTGCCAGCTGTGCGCGGTGTCGTGCGACCAGTCGCGGAAGAAGCGCTCCTGGACGAAGGGGCTGTTCTTGTAGTCCGGGAACTTGTCCGCGATCGTGTCGAAGGTGTACTCGAGGAAGTCGGCGTAGCGCTGCTCGCCGGTCGCCAGGTACAGGTTGATCAGGTACGCGGGCGCGTGGTCGCCGACCGAGTTCCAGTTCTTGCGCTCCGCGTTCTCCCCGAGGGACTCGTGGTCGGCGCTGAAGAGGATCGGGTCGATGTGCGAGTAGTAGCCGCCCTGCTCCGGGTCCTTGAAGAACTTGTCGAACAGCCGGATGGTGGCGTCCGCGTCGTTCTTGATCCGGATGTCACCGGTGACCCGGTAGGTCTGGATCGGCCCGGCCAGCGCGTAGATCTGCTCGTACATCGGGATCGCGTCGTAGTCGTCGGAGAACTCCGAGGTGAACAGCTTGCGTTCGCTGTCCCCGTCGACGCTGATGCCGTGGTACCAGAAGACCACGTCCTCCTCGCTGTCCACGACCCGCATGTGCTTGCGCAGGTACTCGGTGCCGCGCTCGGCGACCTCCAGGTACTCGTCCTTGCCGGTCAGCAGGTAGGCCGAGGCCATGCCGTAGACCAGCCGGGAGATCGTGTCGGTCTCCTGGACATGACTGGCGGTCTTGTCGCCGCCGAGGCGGATCTCGGTGCGGTACTCGGTGAAGTCCACCGGCCCGTCGCCGAACTGCGCCCGCTTGTAGAAGTCGGCCAGCGATTCGATCTGCTTGATCCACCAGCTGGGCTCCTCGAAACGGTAGTCCTCGGCCCCGCGGCCCAGGAACACCAGGCGCTTGGCCTCGAAGCGGCCGCCGTGCTCGGGGTAGTGGACCCCGTAGACGTAGAGGAACCGGCCCGGCGAGAGCATCTCGTCGATGTGCCCGGAGGCGTCGATGTACGGCTCGTCCAGGTTGCGGACCAGCTCGGCGCTGGGGTCGCCGGCCAGCGAGACCTCGAACTCACGGCCGTCGGAGGTCTTCAGGCGCAGCAGCCGGGACTCCGAGTCGAAGCGTCCGACGTAACCGGCGATCGTGTCGGAGAAGGAGAAGCTCACGGCATCCGCCATGTCATACACCGTCCTTGTCGTGGGAGCTTTCGTCCTCGAACCCCTGGCTGACCTCGACGATCACCCCGTCGGGATCGCGGACCCACACGGTCCGCCACCCGCAGATGAAGTCGTCGAAGTCCAGTGGCCCCAGGGTCACTTCGGCCGCGTCGCCCAGCTGCGCCAGGAACGCGTCCACGCTGTCGGTCTGGAAGGCCAGGTGGCGCATCCGCCCCGGGGCCTGCGGCCCGTCCTCGTGCGCCGCGCGGGCCGGGTCGGTGCCGGCCGCGAAGAGCTCCAGGTACACCTCGCCCTGGCGCAGGAAGACGATGCGAGACTCCCCCAGGTCGACCACCCGGGCCCGGGAGAATCCGAAGTGCCGGGTGTAGAACTCCTCGGTGGTCTTCTGGTCCACGCAGTTCAGACCCACGTGCGACCAGCGCATCGGCCCGGTCGCGCTGCCGGTTGCGCCCGGCCCCATCAGCCGGCCCTCCGGCCCCGCCCGGCCGCGATCAGCTCGATGATCCGGCGGGCGAACAGGTGGTGGTGGGCGCCGGTGCGGCCGGTGACCAGGTCGCCGTCGACCACCACGTCCTCGTCCACGTACTCGGCGCCCATGTTGCGGACGTCGCCGATGAGGTTGTTGTGGCAGACGACCTTGCGGCCGCGCACCTTGTCCGGGATCGAGGCGGCCAGCCACATGCCGTGGCAGATGATCCCCTTGAGGACCGTCGGCTCCTCGAAGGCCCGGCGCAGCAGCTCCGTCGCCGGGGCCAGTACGTCCACGTCCTCGGTGTAGCGCAGCCGGTCCGCCACCATGCCCGAGGGCACGATGATCGCCGCGTACCGGCGCAGGTCCTCGTCGCTCAGCCCCTCCAGGGACTTCTCGGCGGTGAACGGCGCCCGGTACTCGTGCCCGGAGAAGGTGATGGAGTCGTTGCCCCACAGCCGGGTCAGGAAGTCGACCTCGGCGCCCTCCTCGGCGAAGCGGCGGCTGTAGTAGAAGATCTCCGGCTCGTAGAAGTCGCTCTCGACCAGGACCGCGATCCGGGTCCCGGAGAGCGCGCCCTCGCGCAGTACGGCTTCAGGCACCGCGAACCCCCCTGTCCAGGCCGCGGATCAGGTCCGCGGCGCGTTCGGCGATCATGGCGATGGCGGTGTGGCAGTTGCCCGACGGGACGGCCGGCATCACGCTCGCGTCCACCACCCGCAGGTTCCGTACGCCGTGCACCCGCAGTTCGGGGTCGACGACCGCGAGGTCGTCGATGCCCATGCGGCAGGAGCCCGCCTGGTGGTGGTAGCTCTCCGACTTCTGCTTCACGAAGGTGCGCAGGTCCTCGTCGGAGACGTAGCCGGGTCCGGGCTGCAGCTCCTGCTTGTACCAGGGCGAGAAGGCGGAGGTCGCGAAGATCTCCCGGGCGAGCTTGACCCCCTGCACCATCCGCTCCAGGTCCCAGCGGTCGCCCAGGTAGTTCGGGTTGATCAGCGGGTGGGCCAGCGGATCGGCGCTCGCCAGCTTGATCCAGCCGCGCGAGACCGGGCGTACGACACCCGGCAGGATGGACACCGTGTCGGGGTGGTCCCGGCCGACGATCACGTCGAACGGCACGTGTACGAAGGCGATCTGCAGGTCCGGTGCGGGCAGCCCGGGCCGGGACGAGAGGAACAGCGCGCTCTCCGACAAGTTCTGTGCGGGCGGCGGGAGTTCCTGGTTGACCTCGGCCATCAGCCCGGTCAGCACGTGGTTGTGGAAGTTCTCGCCGACCCCGGGCAGCGCCGCGACCGTGCGGATCCCGTGCTCGCCCAGCTGCCCGGGATGCCCGATCCCGGAGAGCAGCAGCAGCTTCGGCGATTCAATCGCCCCGGCGGCCACGATCACCTCCCGGCGGGCCCGTACGGTGTGCAGCCCGGGCCCGGCCGGCGTGCTGTGGCTGTCGCGCACCGTCCGCCCCGGAATCTGCGCGGGAGCCGCCAGCTGTACGTACTCGACCCCCGTGCAGGTGTCGCCGTCGAAGAGCAGCCGGGTGCTCTGCGCGCTGGTGCGCAGGGTCAGGTTCGAGCGGTCCAGGGCCGGCTCCAGGTAGGAGGCGAGGACGCCCTGGCGGCGGCCTTCGGCCACGTCGATGTGGTGCCAGCCGGTGCCGAAGAGCCCGCGCCGCGGGCCGTCGGTGTTGAAGTCCGCGATCTCCTCGTGGCCGAGCTCGACGGCGGCGTCGATGAAGGCGCGGGAGACCGGATTGGGGCCGTGCCGACCGGCGTTGGTGATCCGCTGGGGTCCCCGGGTGCCGGTGGTGGCGGCGGTGGCGTCCTCCTGGCCCTCCAGCAGGGCGAAGTAGGGCAGCACGTCCTCGTAGGCCCAGCCGGCCGCGCCCTGGTAGGCCCAGTTGTCGAAGTCCGAGGCGTGGCCCCGGATGTGCATCATGATGTAGAGGTTGCTGCTGCCCCCGGGGGCCTTGCCGCGCGGCTCGTACGTGCGGCGGCCGTCGAGGCCGGGCTGCGGGACGCTGGTGTAACCCCAGTCCACGGGCCCGCCGAGCAGCTTGTACCAGGAGGACGGGTCGTCCACCTCGGGCGGGATGCGGCCCGCGCCGGCCTCCAGGACCAGGACGGTGACGTCCGGGTCCTCGGAGAGGCGGCTGGCCAGGACACTGCCCGCGGTGCCGGATCCCACCACGATGTAGTCGTACTCGTCGTACTCGTCTACGGCCATCGCGCGCCCCCTCAGCCCTGGCCGAGCACCTGGAAGGGAACGGTGTCGTGGAAGTTCGCCATGTAGGCGATCTTTCCGTCCACGATCCGGAAGAAGTTCATGACCTCGGCCTCGATGTTCTTCCCCTCGGGGGTGACCGCGGTCAGGTGGGAGACGGCCGCGGCCTTCTCCCCGTCGACGAGGAAGTGCACGGGCTCGTTCCGGAAGACCCGGTACATCGTGCCCATGCCCTTCATCATCGACCGCAGCAGCTCCAGGCCCTCGATGTGGCCGGCCAGCTGCTCGTCCATGACCTGGTCCTCGGCGAAGAGGTCGCACCACCGGTCCCAGTCACCGGAGTTGGCGTACTCGTAGTACTTAGTGAGGATCGTTCGTGAATCCATCGCGCTCATCCCAATCTTCTTGCGTGGAAACCCCCGGACATGGCCAAGGAAGGAAGACGCCTCCTCGGCCCGGAGCAGTGCATCCGTGAAATTCCGTTGCGTGATGCTCTGACCTGGACTTGTGCTGGGATCATGACCGCCCATAGCGTTCAGGGCATGCGGAATTCCTCCGTGAAGCGGGCGTTCAAGTACCGCTTCTACCCGACCGACATGCAGGCCGCGGAGCTGTCGCGGACCTTCGGTTGCGTGCGGAAGGTCTACAACCTCGCCCTCACGGCCCGCACCGACACGTGGACGGTTAATGGGGAACGGGTGAGCTATCCGCAGACCTCGGCGATGCTCACGGCTTGGAAGAAGACCGAGGAGCTGGCCTACCTGGCCGAGGTGTCTTCGGTTCCGCTCCAGCAGGCGCTGCGGCATCTGCAGGCAGCCTTTACCGGCTTCTGGGGGAAGCGGGCTCAGTACCCCCGCTTCAAGTCGAAGCGGAAGTCCCGCGCCAGCGCCGAGTACACGCGCAGCGCTTTTTGCTATACCGAACGGCGACTCACCCTTGCGAAGTTGGCCGAGCCACTGGACATCGTGTGGTCCCGCCCCATCCCGAATGGGGCGGAGCCATCGACGGTCACTGTGTCCCGTGACAGCGCTGGCCGATGGTTCGTATCCCTGCTGTGCGAGGACACCCCCATGCCCTTGCCCGCCACGACGAACACCGTGGGCATCGACGTCGGGCTGACGGCACTGGTCACCCTTTCCACCGGGGAGAAGGTCGCCAACCCCAGGCACGAACGGAAGGACCGGGAACGCTTGGCACGCGCCGAGCGGATGCTGTCCCGGAAGGAAAAAGGCAGCAACAACCGGGCCAAGGCCCGAACCCGCGTGGCGAGGATCCATGCCCAAATCGCCGACCGCCGCAAGGATCACCTGCACAAACTGACGACTCGACTCGTGCGCGAAAACCAAACGCTCGTGATCGAGGAGCTCACCGTCCGCAACATGCTGGGGAACCACTGCCTCGCCCGCGCGATCACGGATGCAGCATGGCGTGAACTGCGGACCATGCTGGAGTACAAGGCCGCCTGGTACGGACGTCAGCTGATCACCATGGACCGGTGGTTCCCCAGCACACGCCTGTGCTCTGTCTGCGGGAGCATCACCGACAAGATGGACCTGAGCGTCCGCGAGTGGACTTGCGACGAGTGCGGGACGACCCATGACCGGGACGAGAACGCAGCAGTGAATCTTCTGGCCGCCGGGCTGGCGGCTACTGCCTGTGGAGCGGATGTAAGACCTCAACGGGAGTCCTCCTCTCGGTCCGGGCAATCCGTGGTGAAGCAGGAACCCCCACCCGCGAGGGTCGGATTCCTCTCCCCATAGGGAGAGGAACAGGCCAACCCCCTACTGGTCCCTGCGGGTTCCGTCCGGCGCGAAGGGCGCCCAGAACTGGCTGAAGGCCGTGGCCGAGTCGCCGAACAGGCCGTCGTGGCCCTCCACGATCCGGCCGTCCCGCCAGCGCATGAAATGGAAGACCCGGTAGTCCATCCGCTCGTACGGGGAGCTGCTCGACTCGTCGGCGCCGCCGCGCAGGGCGACGTTGCGGCAGACGTCCGCGCTGCAGTCCTCGCCGACGAGGACCGCCTCCAGCTCCATGCGGAAGGTGCCCCCGGTGAGCTTGTGGGTCTGGCCCATCAGTTCCAGGAAGGCGTCCAGGCTCTCGTACCAGCCGGCCAGCGGGTGGTTGCCGGGGACCTGCCAGCGCAGGTCCTCCGCGTAGTACTCCAGGATCCTGGCCCGGTCGCCGGAACCGAGGGCGCGGTACGCCGCCTCGACCCGCTCCCGTGTCACTTCGGTCATCGTCGCTTCTCCTTCGGCTGCGCTGCGTCGGGCGCGCGGGCGGTCAGGCGGTCAGAGGGAGGCGGAACCGGGCATGGGCGCCAGCTCGTTGACGGTGTACTGCTGGATCAGCGGCCCGTCGGGGCCGGCGACCACCGTCCAGGTCTGGTCGGCGTCGAAGCCGAGCCACCGGCTGCGGGCGGCGGGCGGGTCCCAGATCTTGGCCTGCCAGTTGACGAGGACCCGGACGATCGCCCGGTCCCCCTGGATGACGGGCTCCACCTTGGTGACCGTGTGCACCTCGTCGAAGAAGCGGTGGGTGACCGCCTCGTACCAGCGGCCGAAGCCCTGGTGGCCGAGGAAGGTGTCCTCGGGGACCTTGAACTCCAGGTCCTCGGTGATCAGGGCGAGCACCTGGTCCGGTGCGACGTGCTGGTCCAGGGCCACGTACCAGTTGTCGGCGAAGGCGCGGATCGCGTCCTCGGTCAGCCGCTCGGCGGGCATGCGGTCTCCTTCTGTCCGTGGTGGTGTTCGGATCCGTAGGGGCTGTTCAGCTGTTCAGATCTGTACGTCGACCAGGAACGGTCCGGGGTGGGCGAGCATCCGGCCCACGGCGGCGACCGCCTCGTCCGGCTTCTCCACCCGCATCCCGCCCGCACCGAGCGACCGGGCCAGCCCCGCGAAGTCGATCTCGGGCCGGGAGAGGTCGAAGGAGCCCGGGAACCCGTGCTCGGGGATCTCCCGCTCCCGCCAGTACTGGGCGATGTTGTCGTCCAGCAGCCGGTACTTGCGGTTGTTGCAGACCACGAACTTGGCCTCGATGCCGTGCCGGGCCGCGGTCCACAGCGCCTGGTAGGTGTACATCGACCCGCCGTCGCCCGCGAAGCCGACGACGAGCCGGTCCGGGCGGGCGAGCTTGGCTCCGACCGCCCCCGGGAAGCCCACCCCGAGCGAGCCGCCCCGGGTGAGGTGGTAGTCCCCCGGCCGCTCCGGCGGCAGGTACCGGGTGACCAGCGGGGAGGTGGTCAGCGCCTCGTCGAAGACGATCAGGTCCCCGCCGGTGCGCTCGGCCAGGGTCCGCAGGAAGACGGCCATCGGCGTACCGTCCGCCTCGGATCCCGCGAGGAGTCCCGCGCGGGCCCGTTCCCGGATCCGCGCGTCCAGCCGCCCGGCGGCCGCCGCCCGTTGCCGGGGGGTGAGCAGGTGCTCCAGTACGCCGGCCAGCGCGCTCAGCGCCCGGCGCGGATCGGCGGCGATACCCAGGTCCACCGGGTGGTTCTTGGCGATCTCGTAGGCGTTCAGGTCGATGTGCACGACCTTCGCGCCCGCCCGGAAGGGGCTCTCCAGCTCGGGGAACACCTCGGGGAAGACGTAGGTGCCCACGATCAGCACCCCGTCCGCTTCCCCGATCAGCTCCTTGCTGTGCGGGCCGAACATGTGGCCCGTCTGGCCGCGGCGCAGCGGGTGCGAGGCCGCGATGTTCACCTCGGAGGAGTCGACCTCGTACACGTCGGCGCCCAGCAGCTCGGCGACGGCGACGAGTTCGCGCTGCGCCCCGGACAGGGAGATTCCGTCGCCGACGAGGACGACGGGCCGCTCGGCGGAGGCGAGCAGTGCGGCCGCCCGCCCCACCGAGGCCGGCGAGGGCGCCACGTCCGTGAGCACCGTCGTGGCGGGCAGCACGGGCTCGGAGTTCAGCTCGTCCAGCACGTCCATCGGCAGCGCCACGAACACCGGGCCGCGCGGCGGGGTCAGGGCGATCTTCACCGCCCGGCGGATGGTGCGCAGCACCGAGTGCCGGTCGGTGACCCGGGTCGCGTACTTGGTCACCGGCTTCGCCATGGCCACCAGGTCCGAGGCCATTTGCGCGTCCATGGCGTCGTAGCGCACTCCGGCGTCGCCGGCGATCACCACGAGCGGGGTGTGGCCGCGCAGCGACTGGTAGAGCATGCCGATCCCGTTGCCCAGCCCCACCCCGGAGTGGAGCTGGAGGAGGGCCGCGCCGCCGGTGGCCCGTGCGTAGCCGTCGGCGATGCCGGCGGCCACGGTCTCCTGGAGGGCGAGCACGTACTGGAAGTCCTCCGCCGCGTCGACCGCGTCGAGGAATCCCTGTTCCACCGTCCCCGGATTTCCGAACATGATGTTCAGGCCGTCCGCTTTGAACTGGTCGATCAGCCTTTCCCGTCCGGGAGTGGCTCCGGAACTCATCGAACTCCCCCTCTTTTTCCGCTGCGTTGCCGGGACGCTTCGCCGATTACCAGCCGTACCGGGTGAGACCGTCTTCCAGGGTTTCCACGATCTTCTGCCCCGTCAGATATGAATCGGGGGTGGAACGGCCGGTCACGAACGGGAAGTCGACGATCACCGAGAGCGGGTGGCCGAAATTCCCGTGATAGGCCCCGCGCGGCCCGGTCGCATCGCGCAGGATGTACTCCAGCGGATAGGGCGGCGGACCCATGTTGAAGTCGGTACCGAGGAATCCGGTGCCGTCCTTGTAGTCGTACTCCTTGCAGTGGCCGGTCACGTGCTTGCCCCAGATGATGCTGCGGCGGTCGCCCCAGTCGCGGGCGAAGGCCAGGCAGGCGACCCCGTAGCACTCGGCCGCGACGACCTTGCCGGCGTTCTTGAACGCCAGGATCAGGGCGTGCACGCGCTCGTTGTTGGCGAGGTCGGCGATGGGTCCGCTGCCCCCGACGATGAGGATCGCGTCGTAACCCGCGATGTCGGCCTGGAGCTTGTCCAGATCGCGGTGGTACTGCTCCAGCTTGCGCAGATATCCCTCGTCGCTCGTGTACGGGCGCTCGGGCGCCCACGCTTCGATGTCGAGGGGGGAGTCGAGCCGGCTCGACTGCTCGAACTCCCGGCCCAGCCGGGCGTTCTCCTCGGTGGTGACCGAGCGTCCCAGTGGAGGATCGATGTAGTTCGCGTCGAGGCTCGGCGGAAGCGCGTGCGCACGCTTTCCGGTCGGCGTGGCGAATACGACTTCATAGCCCTGCTCGTCGAACTTCGATACGGGGCCGATCAGTTCTTCGGCCCAGTAACCGTGTTCGGAGACAATGACCAGAATCTTTCTGCTCACGGATTCCTCCAGGCGCCGCCTGTTGTCGTTGGCGTCCCCCACACTGGCCGCGTCGGGGGTTCTCGTCAAAGCGCCGGTGTGCGACTTCGTGAGGTAGTGGCCCAGGTCATGGGGGCACCTCAGGAAGTCGTCCGACGATGTCATGAAGTAGCTTCCGGACTACCTGACTTCGGCCGAATCCCTGAACCCCCGCGGGGCCTCCGCCCTATGGTCTGGACGCGCCGTGAATCACGGGCGCACTGCAATCACGGGCGCGAAGCGCGAGAGCGTGAGAGCGCGAGAGAGGGACGGGGACGATGACGGTGGATCTGCTGTGCACACACATCGATCAGATACGTCCGGTGAAGCCCGGCACCGAGGGCTGCGAGGAGTGCCTCGTCTCCGGGGACAGCTGGGTACACCTGCGGATGTGCCTGAGCTGCGGGCACGTCGGGTGCTGCGATTCCTCGAAGAACCGTCACGCCACCCGGCACTACGGGACCACCGCGCACCCCATCGCGGCCTCCCACGAGCCCGGCGAGGACTGGGCCTGGTGCTACGCCGACAAGCTCATGCTGGACGCGGCGTGAACGCGGCCCCGGAGAACGCCACCGCGGCTCCGACCGCGGGGGCCCCGGCGACCACGGCCCCTGCGACCACGGCCCCGACCACCACGGCCCCCGCGGCCGCGGCCGCCGCCGAGCGCGCGGAGAACCGCAAGCCCGTCATCCTGGCCGTGGACGACGACCCGCAGGTGCTGCGCGCCGTCCGCCGGGACCTGCGCAGCGCGTACGGCGACCGCTACCGGGTCCTCGGCGCCTCCTCGGCCGCCGACGCCCTCAAGATCCTGGACTCCCTCGACGAACGCGGCCACGACCCGGCCCTCTTCCTCGTGGACCAGCGGATGCCCGACGTGACCGGCGTCGAGTTCCTCCTCGAAGCCGTCTCCCGCTTCCCGGACGCCCGCCGGGTCCTGCTGACGGCGTACGCCGAGACGGACGCGGCCATCACCGCCATCAACCGGGTCCGCCTGGACTACTACCTGCTCAAGCCGTGGGACCCGCCGCACGAGCGGCTCTTCCCCGTCCTGGACGACCTCCTGTCCGACTGGCTGGCCACCTACCGCCCCGCGTACGACGGGATCATCGTCGCGGGCCACCTGGTCTCCCCCGGGACCCACGCCGTCCGGGACTTCTTCACCCGCAACGGCCAGCCGTTCCGCTTCCTCAACGTCGAGCGGGACCCCGAGGCGCTCACCGTGATCGCCGCCGCCCAGGCCGACGCGGCGCTCCCGCTGGTCCGCTTCCCCGACGGCTCGGTGCTCTCCGCGCCGAGCGACACCCAGCTCGCCCAGCGCCTGGGCCTGGCCACCACCGCCTCCCGCCCGCACTACGAGTGCGTGATCGTCGGGGCGGGCCCGGCGGGCCTCGCGGCCGGCGTGTACTCGGCGTCCGAGGGCCTGTCCACCCTGATGCTGGACTCCCGCGCCCCGGGCGGCCAGGCCGGCACCTCCAGCCTGATCGAGAACTACCTCGGCTTCCCCTCCGGCCTCTCCGGCGGCGACCTGACCCGCCGCGCCACCATCCAGGCGGCCCGGTTCGGCGCCGAGATCCTGCACCCGGTGGAGGTGGTCTCGCTGACGCGGGACGACCCGGCGAAGATCCTGACCCTGGCGGACGGTACGGAGATCAGCGCCGAGACGGTGCTCCTGGCGACCGGGGTCTCGTACAACCGCCTGGACGCCCCCGGCGCCGACCGGTTCGAGGGCGCCGGGCTGTACTACGGGGCGGCGACCACGGAGAGCTCGGCGTGCATCTCGCAGCACGTGTTCATCGTGGGCGGCGCCAACTCGGCCGGCCAGGCGGCGGTGCACTTCGCGAAGTACGCGGCCCGGGTGACGATCCTGGTGCGCGCCGGGTCCCTGGACGCGAGCATGTCCCGGTACCTGATCGACGAGATCGGGCGCACCCCGAACATCGAGGTGAAGGTCCGCACCACGGTCGTGCGCCTCGACGGCGAGGACCACCTCGAACGCCTGACCCTGCACGACGCGGACACCGGCGAGGACAGGGAGATCCCGGCGCGCTTCATGTTCACCTTCATCGGCGCCCGCCCGCACACCGACTGGCTGGCCGGGGTGGTGGAGCGCGACGAGTTCGGCTTCGTCCTCACCGGCTCCGACCTCATCTCCAACGGCGGCGAGCTCCCGGAGGAATGGAGCCTGGAGCGCGCCCCGTACCCCCTCGAGACGAGCGTGCCCGGGGTCTTCTCGGCGGGAGACGTACGGGCCCACTCGGTCAAGCGGGTCGCCTCGGGCGTCGGCGAGGGAGCCATGGCGGTCTCGCTGATCCACCGCTACCGCTCGATGGGCTGAGAGCGAACAGGGCCCCGGCGCCCTTGCGATCAAGCCGGGACCGGACGCACCGTTGATTACATGATTACATCCGAGCAGAACGAACAGCTTCGCGCCTGGTTCGCCGAGCGCCTGCCGGTGGACATCTACGAGTCCCTCCTCTCGGTCACGGTGGACCGGGAGGAGATCACCGTCCTCGGCGCCATCCCCGCGGCCGAATCCGTCGCGGCCTTCCGCGAACGCACCCGCGAACAGCGCATCGAAGTGGCCCGGGAGGCGGAGGAGCTCTACCGCCGCAAGGTCGCCTGGGCCGTCCAGTCGGGCGAGGACAAGACGGTCTTCACCCACCTCGCGGTCCCGGTGATGACCCGGCTGCGCCAGTCCGAACGCCAGGTGCTCGACACCCTGGTCGCGGGCGGGGTCGCCCGCAGCCGCGCCGACGCCCTGGCCTGGTGCGTCCGCCTGGTCGGCCGCAACACCGACCCCTGGCTCACCGAGCTCCGCGAGTCCCTGGCCCGGGTCCAGCAGGTCCGCGCCGAGGGCCCGGACGTCACCGACTCCCAGAAGTCTGCGCCATAACGCGCAAACGGCTCCGCATCCGCGCATGATCACGCCACGCTGACCGGGCACCAGACCAGCGGCGATCAACGCCCGACCCCAGGGAGAGGCACGCACCATGACCACCACCGTCGAATACATCCGCTACCGGATCGCATTGGACGACCAGCCCGCCTTCGAGAGCGCGTACGTCAAGGCGGCCGAGGCCCTGGCGGCCTCGCCGGAGTGCATCGACTACGAACTGGCGCGCTGCGAGGAGGAGAACGACCGGGAGCACTACATCCTGCGCATCCGCTGGACCTCGGTCGACGCCCACCTCAACGGATTCCGCAAGGGCGAGCACTTCCCGGCCTTCTTCAGCGCGATCCGCCCGTACGTGACGGCCATCGAGGAAATGCAGCACTACCTCGTCACCGAGGTCGCCGGGCCCGGAAAGGCCGCCGACCCCTCATGAGCACCACACCCGGCACCACGCCCACCATCTACGAGTGGATGGGCGGGGAAGAGGCGATGAACCGCCTCACGGACGTCTTCTACGCCCACGCCCTGCGGGACGAGATCCTGGCCCCGGTCTTCGCCGGCATGGACTCGGAGCACCCCCAGCACGTCGCGGTCTGGCTGTCGGAGGTCTTCGGCGGCCCGAAGGAGTACACCGCGGCCCACGGCGGCCACCAGCACATGGCCACCAAGCACCTGGGCCGCGCGATCACCGAACGGCAGCGCCGCCGCTGGGTGGACCTGCTGATGGACACGGCCGACGAGGTGGGGCTGCCCACCGACCCGGAGTTCCGCGCGGTGTTCGCGTACTACATCGAGTGGGGCACCCGGATGGCCCTGATCTACTCGGGCCCCAATCCGCCGCCCGTGAACGCGGCCGACATCCCGGTCTGGTCCTGGGGGCAGACACCACCCTGGATCCCGAAGGGCTGACCGCACCGTGGAACGCGTGGGGCAGGGGCTCAGCCCCTGCCCCACGCGTTTCGGCGTCCGTGTCTCACCGCTGGTGCGGACCCGGCTTCGGCGGACCCGGCTTCGGCCGGGGCCTGGGCTCGGGCGCGGCCAGCAGTACGGTCAGCGCGCCCTCGGTCGAGTCCCGCCAGAAGTCCACGGCCTGTTCCAGGACGTCCTCGAAGGTCGCCCAGTCCCCCGGCCGGGCCTGCGCGTACCCGCCCCACGAGGTCACGGCCAGCAGTCGCCCCGGCGCCCCCGGCAGCCAGGACAGATCGATCAGGCAGTCCGCCAGTGCGTCCCAGTTCCCGCCGAACCACTCCGGCAGGGCCAGCGCCTCGCCGCACCGCCGCATGAGCTCGGCCTTGCTCCGCACCCCGTCCAGGTCCAGCCTCAGCACCGCCCACCCCGCCTCCTCGGCGGCGGCGACGGCGGGGGCCAGGGGCTGCTGGGGGTCCGGGGTCATCGGAGAACCGCCTTGAAGGTCTTGTAGTGGTCGTCCGTGTAGAAGAACTCCCCGCCCTCACCGGTCACGATCCGCCGGGCCCCGCGATCTCGCTCACCGGGGGTCTTCACGGTGAACTCGTGGTAGTAGCCACGCTTCTTCTGGGGCAGGGCCTTCTCGAAGTTCCCGAAGACCGTGCCGTCCTGCCGGTACTGGTACGGCCCGCCCTTGTCGATCAGCGCGAGCACGTCACGGGCCTGCTGCGGCAGCGCGGCAGCCCGTACCGTCGCCATCCCCTTCGCCCATCCGGGCGCGGCGGTCGGCGCGGCGGAACCACTCGGGACCGCTTCCACACCGGTGCCGGGGCCTGCACTGCTCCGGGCACCGCTACTGGCACTCGTACTGGCGGCGGCGGTAGGCGCGGGATTCTTCCCGCTGCAGCCCACCGCACCGACCAGTGCCGCGCAGAGGAGCACAGCTCCCAGCACACGCAGCAACGATCGGGGCACGTTCCGAAAGATCATGCACCGATCGTGCCAAATATCCGATTCTCCCGCGAATCGCGAGCTGGCTTCCGAGCTGGCTTCAGAGAGCGGCCATCTTGGTGTAGGGACTCAGGATTCGTTTCCGGACCTCGGGCCCGAATTCGACGAGGACAGCGATCCCCTCCTCTACTGCGACGACACGGCCGAGGCCGTGCTCGTCGTGAGTAACCCGGTCGCCGACGCTGAAGTGCCGGAGCGGCGCTTCCACAGGGGCCTTGAACGGGCTGGACGGCAGATGACGGCGAGGTACTGCGGACTTAGTCATTGCACCCAGTATGCGCCCAGCAGGCGGTCGAACGGTCCGCCGTTCGGATATCGATTACGGCACCATCCGCATCAGCGAACATCTCGCGCCCGGGTTTGGCCGCCATTCATCCGAACAATCGGACCAATCCGGCCGAACGTTCGTCGAGGGTCACTCGTCGGGGTCGGCCCGCTCCAACGCGGGACGCAGACCGGGCTGCGATTCCGTGAGCAAGTAATCCGCCACAGCGGTGTCGGTAACCAGGCTGGTCACCAGTCCCGACCGCAGCACCGCACCGATCGCGGAGGCCTTGCGCAGCCCGCCGGCGATGGCCACCACCTCGGGGATCCGGCGCAGCCGGTCGGCCTCCACGGTGATGCAGCGCTCTCCGAGGTCCCGGCCGACCCGGCGGCCTTCCGAGTCGAACAGGTGGGCCGACATCTCGGCGGCCACCCCCAGCGAGGCGTAGTGCGCCCGCTCCTCGTCGCTCAGCATGTCGTGGACGGTCGAGATCCCCGGCTCCCAGGAACCGATCGAGACGGCGGCGACGGTGACCTTGTCGAAGTACTCGAAGGCGCGCGCGATCCCCGTCTGGTTGCGCAGGGCGGCCGCGGTGGCCGGGTCCGGCAGCAGCATCGGGGCGTAGATGGGGTGCGCGTCCCCGCCCGAGACCTGCGCGGCCCTGCGCACGGCCTCCACGGACCCGCGCTCGGCCGTCCCGGCGTCGTACACGCCGGTCAGCTGGACGACGGTGCAGGGGGGCAGCCGGTGCAGGGAGGCGGCCATGTGGATGGTGGAGCGCCCCCACGCGAGGCCCAGTACATCGCCCTCGTTGACGAGCTCGCCCAGCAGATCGGCGGCCACGGCGCCCAGGTTCTCCGGGTCCGGGGCGTCCTCGGTGGCATCGGCCGGGGACTCGACCACGACCGCGTGCCGCAGCCCGTACCGTGCGCGCAGCGCGTCGGAGCGCTCCGCGTCCAGCTCGGCCGGCACCCGGATCTCGATGCGTACGAGGTCGCGCTCCAGAGCGGTCTCCAGGACCCGGGCCACCTTGAAGCGGCTCACGCCGAACTCCTCGGCGATCTGGATCTTGGACTTCCCCTCCAGGTAGAAGCGGCGCGCCATGGCCGCCGCCTGCACCAGCTCCGCGGGTCCCATCCGCAGGGCTGACCGTCCCGCCGACATTGCAGACACCGCGTTCTCCTCACTGCTGTTCACACTCTCGACTCGCCGTTCATCCTGTCAGATCCGACGGCCGTTGATCAGCCTGGACAGCTCCCGTTCACCGAGCTGTTCACCAAGCCTTGTCTCAGTGGTCGCAAGCCCAGGGCGCCGCGGCGATCGCCACGCCCGCCTGCTCACGCAGCGTGCGTACGGCGGCCGCCGGGTCGACCGCTCCGTAGACCGCGCTGCCCGCGACGAACACGTCCGCGCCGGCCTCCGCGCACCGCTCGATGGTCGAGGCCGAGACCCCGCCGTCGACCTGGAGCCACACCTCCAGGCCGTGCTTGGAGATCAGCTCGCGGGTGCGGCGGATCTTGGGCAGCATGATGTCCAGAAACGGCTGCCCGCCGAAGCCGGGCTCGACGGTCATGATCAGCACCATGTCGAGCTCGGGAAGGATGTCCTCGTACTGCTCGATCGGCGTCGCGGGCTTGAGCGCCATGGACGCCCGTGCCCCCTTGGCCCGGATCTCCCGCGCGAGCCGCACCGGCGCGGCCGCGGCCTCGGCGTGGAAGGTCACGGAACCGGCGCCGGCCTCGATGTACTGGGGGGCCCACCGGTCGGGGTCCTCGATCATCAGGTGCAGGTCCAGCGGAATGTCCGTGGCACGGCTCAGCGACTCCACGATCGGCATGCCGAGCGTGAGGTTCGGGACGAAGTGGTTGTCCATGACGTCGACATGCAGCCAGTCGGCCCCCTGGACGGCCTTCGCCTCCTCGGCGAGCCGGGCGAAGTCGGCGGACAAGATGCTGGGATTGATCTGAACGGCCATGCCCCAAGCGTGCCATGCCGCAGACGGCTTCCGGCCACTACCCCGGAAGTAGGCGGGAGCGCGGGAACCGGGCCTGCCCCGGCGGCCCCGCGGCCCCCACCCCTCCCGGCCGCTACGCGGTGCGCCTGATCAACGCCAGGTACATCGCGTCCGTCCCGTGCAGGTGCGGCCAGAGCTGTACGTCCGGGCCGTCGCCCAGCGCCGGCACCTCCTGCATGTACGGCCGCGCGTCGATCAGTTCCGCGGACACCGGGGACATGCCCGCCCCGCGCCCCTTCAGTACGTCCTCCACGACCACCCGGGTCTCGGCCAGGTGCGGCGAGCAGGTCGCGTAGCCCACGACCCCGCCCACGCGGACCGCCGACAGGGCCTCGCGCAGCAGGCCGCGCTGGAGCGGCGCGAAGCTCTCCAGGTCCTCCGGCCGGCGCCGCCACCGCGCCTCCGGGCGGCGGCGCAGCGCGCCCAGGCCGGAGCAGGGGACGTCCATCAGGACCCGGTCGAAGGAGCCCGGCAGCCACGGCGGGCGCGTTCCGTCGGCCGTGATGACCTGGTACGGGCCGGGGTTGCCCGCCAGCGCCCGCTCGACGAGCCGGGCCCGGTGCGGCTGCTTCTCGGAGGCCAGCAGGAACGCCCCGCGCTGCGCGGCCAGCGCCGCCAGCAGGGCCGCCTTGCCGCCGGGGCCCGCGCAGCCGTCGAGCCACCGCTCGTCGCGGCCCTCGACCGGGACGGCCGCCAGGGCCATCGCCACCAGCTGGCTGCCCTCGTCCTGGACACCGGCGCGGCCCTCGCGCACGGCCTCCAGCGCGCCGGGCTCGCCGCCCTCGGCCATCCGGACCGCGTACGGGGACCAGCGGCCCGGCAGCGCCGAGTCCTCGCCGACGGCCTCCATCAGCTCCTCCTGGGTGGACCGCCCGGGGCGTGCCACCAGCGTGACCTCGGGCCGCTCATTGTCGGCCTCCAGCAGGTCCTCGATGCCGGCCCGCCCGCCGCCCAGCGAGTCCCACAGCGCGGTGACCACCCACCTGGGGTGCGAGTGGTAGACCGCGAGGTGCTCCTCGGCGTCGTCCTCGTAGGGCGGCGCCACCTTCTCCAGCCAGCCCTCCAGGTCGTGCGCGGCGATCTTGCGGAGCACCGCGTTCACGAACTTCGCGCGCCCGTCGCCGAGCACCACCCGCGCCAGCTCCACGCTCGCGGACACCGCCGCGTGCGTGGGGATGCGGGTGCCGAGCAGCTGGTGCGCGCCGAGCGAGAGCACGTCCAGGACCGGCGGGTCCACCTCGCGCAGCGGCCGGTCGATGCAGGCCTTGATGACCGCGTCGTACGTGCCCTGGCGGCGCAGCGTCCCGTAGACCAGCTCGGTGGCCAGCGCCGCGTCCCGCGCCTGGAAGGTCTCGTCCTTGCGGGCCTTCTTCAGCAGCGGCGGCAGCACGAGGTTCGCGTACGCGTCGCGCTCGTCCACCGCCCGCAGCACCTCGAAGGCCAGCATCCGGACGGGGTCCTTCTGTGGCCGGCGGTAGGGCTTGGCGGGCTTGCCGTTGGCCTTGGTGGCGGCCGGTCGGCGAGGAGGCTGTTCGCTCACGTGAAAGGTGCTCCGGGGTTACGTAACGCTTTGAGGATGAAGCTTCGGGGATGAGGCTTCGGGGATGAAACGAAGGAACGATTGCGCAAATCAGCCTACGTCGGACCCGCCCAGCCGCTCGCCGGGAGCGATCCGCACCCCGCGCGCCCAGTCGGCGGCCTTCATCGGCTTCTTGCCCTGGGGCTGCACCCACAGCAGTTCCACGGCGTGCGAGCCGGTGCCGACGTGGACGTTGTTCTTGCCCACGGCCAGGTCCCCCGGCTTCAGGTCCGTCCGGTCCGTGACGAGGCCGAGGGAGATCAGCTTGAGCCGCTCCCCGCGGAAGACCGTCCACGCGCCCGGCGCCGGGGTGCAGCCGCGCACCAGCCGGTCGGCGCGCATCGCGGGCGCCGTCCAGTCGACCCGGGCGTCCTCGACGGTGATCTTCGGCGCGAGCGAGATCCCGTCGGCGGGCTGCTCCACGGCCCGCAGGGTGCCGTCCTCGATGCCGTCCATGGTGGCGACCAGCAGCCCGGAGCCCGCGAACGCGAGGCGGGTCAGGAGGTCGCCGCTGGTGTCGGTGGGCCGGATCTCCTCGGTGAGGATCCCGAAGACGGGGCCGGTGTCCAGCCCCTCCTCGATCCGGAAGGTGGAGGCACCGGTGACCTGGTCCCCCGCCATGATCGACTGCTGGACCGGCGCGGCACCGCGCCAGGCCGGCAACAGGGAGAAGTGCAGGTTGACCCAGCCGTGCTTCGGGATGTCCAGGGCGCTCTTGGGGATCAGCGCGCCGTACGCGACGACCGGGCAGCAGTCGGGCCCGATCTCCCGCAACCGGGCCTGGAAGTCGGGGTCGCGCGGCCGGGCGGGCTTGAGGACCTCGATGCCGGCTTCCTCGGCGCGCTCGGCGACGGGGCTGGCGACGAGGCGGCGGCCGCGGCCGGCCGGTGCGTCGGGCCGGGTGACGACGGCGGCGACCTCGTGTCGCCCGGAGGCGATCAAGGCGTCCAGGGCGGGCACGGCGACCTCGGGGGTGCCTGCGAAGACGAGCTTCACTGGGGTCTACCTCGCTATCTCGGCTGTCAGCAGCGCACCAGTCTATGGTCTGCGCGCCCACCGTCCCACCTGCACGGCGCCCCCGCTCACGGGGCCCCGCGAGGGGGCGTACGCACACACGCGCGCTCCTCGCATATGCCGACACGCCCCCATAGCGTGACCTGGCCGCCGGGTAGCGCGTTGGTCAAGAGAGATTGACCGAAACGGGCCGCGAAACAGAACGGTGTCTGCGGCCCGATCCGCTCTTCAGCACCGGTTCGAGAGGCTTCTTCATGGCCGACCACGCCACCCACGACGCCCAAGCACGGGCCAGCTTGCACCTCCTGGTGCGGGACATCGAGCGGGTTCGCCGGCAGGTGGATGCTCTGCGTACCCTCACCGCCCAGCTCGGCAACGTGTACCGCCCGCGCCGCTCGGGCCCCTCCACGGGCTTCGTCGTCTACGGCCGCGCGCCCGCGCCCACCGTCCGCCTCGCACAGGAACTGCGGGACAGCGTAGAGACGCTGGTCACCGCCGCGGTGGACTTCGACCGCTCGCTCGGCTTCTCGTGGGACGCGGTGGGCTCGGCGCTCGGCGTCACCAAGCAGGCCGTGCACCGGCGCTACGGTGCCCGGCGGGCGCAGAGCTCCGAGTCCGTCGAGCGCGAGCGCGAGCCGCTGGCCGAGGGCACGACCACCCGCACCCTGGGCCCGCTGCCCACGATCCCGGCGGCCCGCTCGGTCCCGCCGCAGCCGGCGCGCGAGGACGCTACCGCGTCCGCCCGTACCGGCGCCTTCCCGGGTCCCCGCAACGGCTGACCTCCCGGCCCCCGCGCCGCCGGGACGCCGACCCCCGACGGCCACCGCCCCCGGCGGGACGACCCACCCGGTCGCCCCGCCGGGGGCGTCCGTTTCTGGGGCTCCGCCCCAGACCCCGCGCCTCAAACGCCGGCGGGGCTGGATATTGCCGCTACGCGGCACATCGCCGCTGCGCGGAACATTCCAGCCCGTCCGGCGTTTGAGGACCGGGTCCGGGCAGAGCCCGGCTGGGGGTCCCCCCGGACGGAGTCTGGGGGATGGTGGAAGGGCGGGTAGGGGACAGCCCCCGCAGGGCCCACCCACCCCGCCAGACCCGCCCCGCCAGGCCCGCCCGCCCGCCCTACCCGATATCCGGCGGGTCGATCCGGATCCGGACCGCCTCCGAGACAGCCGCCCCCCGGGCCAGCCGCGCGGCCTGCGCCGATTTCAGCGCCGCAGCCAACGCCGCCCCGCTGCCCGGCGGCACCCGCACCAGCGCCCGCTCCCCCGGCGCGGCCTCCCCCCGCCGCCCAGGCAGCGGTACCGGGCCCAGGACCTCCGCGTCGGGCGGCAGCGCCGCCCCCGCCAGAAAGGCTTCGACGGCTTCCGCGCTGCCCGCCGCCACCGCCGCCATCCGCGAGACCGGCGGGAAGCCCAGCTGGGCCCGCTCCGCGAGCTCCCGCACGGCGTGTCCGACGGGGTCCCACCGCACGAGCGCCTGGACCGGCCGCAGCGTCGGCTCGGCGACCACCACGACCTGCCCGTCCCCCCGTACCAGCGAGGCCGCGGCGATCCAGCGCCGCAGCGCCTCCTCGCTCGCCCTCAGGTCGGGCCGGGTGAGCATGGCCCAGCCGTCGAGCAGCAGCGCGGCCGCGTACCCGGCGCCCGCGGCGACCGGTTCGGCGCCGGGCGTGCACACCACCAGTGCGGGCCGGTCCGGGACCTCGTCGAGGATGTGGTCGCGCCCGGAGGTCCGTACGGGCACGGCCGGGAAGGCCCGCCCCAGTTCCTCGGCGGTGCGCCGGGCGCCGACCACCTGGGCCCGCAGCCGGAACGAGCCGCACTCCTCGCAGTGCCAGGAGGTCTCCTGGCGCCCGCACCAGCCGCAGTGCAGGTCCCGCTCGTCGGGGGCCTCCAGCGGTCCCGCGCACACCGTGCAGCGGGCCGGGGTGCGGCACCGCTCGCAGGCCAGCCGGGGCACGTAGCCGCGCCGGGGCACCTGGACCAGCACGGGCCCCGTCTTGAGGCCCTCCCGTACGGTCTCCCACGCCAGGCTCGGCAGCCGCGCGGCCCGCGCCGCCCCGTCCCGGGCCAGCAGTTCGTCGCCGACGGTGCGGATGCGGGGCGCGTACGTGCGTACGGTCTCGCGGTCGGCCACCAGCGGCCGGGCCCAGCCGGACTCGACGAGCTGGGCGGCCTCCACGGTGCAGCTGGTGCTGCCCACGAGGAAGGCGCAGCCGTCGGTGACCGCGCGCAGCTCCAGTACCTCCCGGACGTGCGGGAAGGGGGCGTGGTCGTCGCTGTGGCTGGAGTCCCCGTCGTCCCAGACGGCGACGAGCCCGAGGTCCCGTACGGGCGCGAACATGGCGGCCCGGGTGCCGACGACGGCCCGCACCGAGCCCCGGCTGACGGCGAGCCACTGGCGGTAGCGCTTCTCGGGCCCCGACTCGGCGGTCAGCAGCGCGTGCCGTCCCTCGCCGAGGAGGGCGGTCAGGGCGGCGTCGACGCGGGCGGCGGTGCGTCCGTCGGGGACCACGGCGAGGGCGCCGCGGCCGGAGGCGAGGGTGGCGGCCATGGCGCGGGCCAGCTCGTCGGCCCAGCCGGGGCCGGGCAGGGCGGTCCACACGGCGCGCGGGGCGGAGCCCGCGGCCAGGGCCCGCAGGAAGCCGGGGCCGGCCCCGTACCGCTCCCAGCCGGCGGGTTCGGGCGCGGAGGGCGGGGGCAGCGGCTCGGGGGACGGTTTGGCTTCGGCGCGGGCGCTGCGCGCGGGCAGCGCGAGCTGGAGCACGTCGGCGAGGCTGCCGGCGTACCGGTCGGCGACGGCGCGGGCGAGCGCGAGCATCCGGGGGCCCAGGACGACCTCGGAGGAGACCACCTGGGCGAGGGCGGCGAGCGCGCCGTTGTAGTCGGACTCGGCGCGCCGCTCGACGATGAACCCGTCGATGAGCCCGCCGCCCTCGCGGCGGCCGCCGTGCACCCGGTGGGAGCCCGCACCGAAGCGCACCCGGACCCGGACGCCCGGCTGGGCGGACTCGGAGAGCTCGGCGGGCACCGCGTAGTCGAAGAGCCGGTCGAGGTGGAGCACGCCCTTGTTCACCAGGACCCGGGCGACGGGCAGCTCCTCGGCGACGGAGGCCCCGCGCCAGGTCCGCGGCTTGGCCTTGGGCGCCTTGGCCTTCGCCTCGGCGATCGTCTCCCGGATCAGCGCGAGCTGCTCCGGCGGGCCACCCGGCCCGCTGTACCCGTCCGCGTCATTGGTGCTGCTCACACCCGCATTCTTACCAAACGCCACCGACAACGGCGGCGCCCGGCGGGGACGCGGAAGGCCCCGGACCACCACAGGGGTCCGGGGCCTTGCGTACAGCGGGTCTACGGGTCTTGCAGGTCCTACGAGGTCTTACAGACCGGCGGCGGCGCGCAGGGCGTCGACGCGGTCGGTGCGCTCCCAGGTGAAGTCCGGCAGCTCGCGGCCGAAGTGGCCGTACGCGGCGGTCTGGGCGTAGATCGGGCGCAGCAGGTCGAGGTCGCGGATGATCGCGGCCGGACGCAGGTCGAAGACCTGGCCGATCGCGTCCTCGATCTTCTGCACGTCCACCTTGTGGGTGCCGAAGGTCTCGACGAAGAGACCGACGGGCTCGGCCTTGCCGATCGCGTAGGCGACCTGGACCTCGCAGCGCGAGGCGAGGCCCGCGGCGACGACGTTCTTGGCGACCCAGCGCATGGCGTACGCGGCGGAGCGGTCGACCTTGGACGGGTCCTTGCCCGAGAAGGCGCCGCCGCCGTGGCGGGCCATGCCGCCGTAGGTGTCGATGATGATCTTGCGGCCGGTCAGACCGGCGTCGCCCATCGGGCCGCCGATCTCGAAGCGCCCGGTCGGGTTCACCAGGAGGCGGTAGCCCTCGGTGTCGAGCTTGATGCCGTCCTCGACGAGCTGCGCCAGCACGTACTCCACGACGAACTCGCGGATGTCCGGGGCGAGCAGCGAGTCCAGGTCGATGTCCGCGGCGTGCTGCGAGGAGACGACGACGGTGTCGAGGCGGACGGCCTTGTCGCCGTCGTACTCGATGGTGACCTGGGTCTTGCCGTCGGGGCGCAGGTACGGGATGGTCCCGTTCTTGCGGACCTCGGACAGCCGCTTGGAGAGGCGGTGCGCGATGTGGATCGGCAGCGGCATGAGCTCGGGGGTCTCGTCGCACGCGTAGCCGAACATCAGGCCCTGGTCGCCGGCACCCTGCTTGTCGAGCTCGTCCTCGTCGCCCTCGACCCGCTTCTCGTACGCGGTGTCCACGCCCTGCGCGATGTCCGGGGACTGCGCGCCGATGGACACCGACACGCCACAGGAGGCGCCGTCGAAGCCCTTCTTCGAGGAGTCGTAGCCGATCTCGAGGATCTTGTCGCGGACGAGCTGGGCGATCGGCGCGTACGCCTTCGTCGTCACCTCGCCGGCGATGTGGACGAGACCGGTGGTGATGAGGGTCTCCACGGCGACGCGCGAGGTCGGGTCCTCGGTGAGGAGCGCGTCGAGGATGGTGTCGCTGATCTGGTCAGCGATCTTGTCGGGGTGACCCTCGGTCACAGACTCCGAGGTGAAAAGGCGACGGGACACAACGCTCCCTGGGGTTGCAGCGGCTGCTGGCTGAATCTATTGGCGGAACCACACCGGGGGCTGCGCCCGATCACGTTCCGGATGCAGTTTATCGGTCGCCACCGTACTTAGGACCACCCGTCTCGCCCTGTGGGAGGGCGGATGACCTGCGGCACTCCATTCTTACGCACGGAGGTGCCCCCGAGAAGGGCCGACGCTCAGGCGCGCCGGGGCAACAGGCGCAGTGCGACTTGATCCCAAATCACTTCTGCGAGTACTTCTTTCGGACCATGGGGCACAGCCGTCTCGGTGCCGTCGGAGGCCAGGACGACCGCCTCGTTCTCCTCGGAACCGAAGGTCTTCGACTCTCCGACCTCGTTCACGACGAGCAGATCGCACCCCTTGCGCAGGAGTTTGGCGCGCCCGTTGGCCAGTACGTCGTCCGTCTCCGCGGCAAACCCGACAACGACCTGGCCTTCTCTGGCCCGGTCCGCGGAAACCTCGGCGAGGATGTCTGGATTGCGCACCAGGAAGACCGGTTCGGGCTCCTGCCCGTCCTTCTTCTTGATCTTCCCGCCCGCGTACTGGGACGGCCGGAAGTCGGCCACGGCCGCGGCCATCACCACGGCGTCGGCATCGGCGGCCGCCTTGAGCACGGCCTCGCGCATCTGCAGGGCGGTACCGACGCGTACGAGGTCCACCCCGGCCGGATCGGCCAGCGCGGCATTGGCGGAGACCAGGGTGACCCTGGCCCCGCGCGCGACGGCGGTACGGGCCAGCGCGTAGCCCTGCTTGCCGGAGGAGCGGTTGCCGAGGAAGCGGACCGGGTCCAGCGGCTCGCGGGTGCCGCCCGCGCTGATCACCACGTGGCGGCCGGCCAGGTCGGGCCCGGCCGCACCGGCCGGACCGCGCCGCAGGACGCCCCGGCAGACCTCGAAGATCTCCTCGGGGTCGGGCAGCCGCCCCTTGCCGGTGTCCTTGCCGGTCAGCCGTCCGACCGCGGGCTCGATGACCACGGCGCCGCGACGGCGCAGCGTGGCCACGTTCTCCTGGGTGGCCGGGTGCTCCCACATCTCGGTGTGCATCGCGGGTGCGAACACCACCGGACAGCGTGCGGTGAGCAGGGTGTTGGTGAGCAGGTCGTCGGCGAGCCCGTGGGCGGCCTTGGCCAGCATGTCGGCGGTGGCCGGGGCCACGACGACGAGGTCGGCGGACTGTCCGATGCGCACGTGCGGCACCTCGTGGACGGATTCCCAGACCTCGGTGGAGGCCGGGTTCCCGGAGAGGGCGGCCCAGGTGGCCTCGCCGATGAAGTTCAGCGACGCCGCTGTCGGCACCACGCGCACGTCGTGCCCCGACTCGGTCAGCCGGCGCAGCAGCTCGCAGGCCTTGTACGCGGCGATCCCGCCGCTGACTCCGAGTACGACCTTCGGCTTACCCGCCACCACACACGCCCCTTCGACTGATCCCCGTACGCATACCCATGACACCTGCGACACCTATGACACCTATGACACACCACAGGCCCGGCAGATGGTCTGCCGGGCCTGTGGTGAAAGAAAAACGTGCCTACTGCGGCGGGGCCTCGATGGCCTCGGCGGTCAGCAGACCCGCGTTGATCTCGCGCAGCGCGATCGAAAGCGGCTTCTCGTGGACGTGGGTGTCCACCAGCGGGCCGACGTACTCAAGCAGGCCCTCGCCGAGCTGAGAGTAGTACGCGTTGATCTGACGGGCACGCTTGGCCGCGTAGATCACGAGGCTGTACTTCGAGTCCGTGGCCTCGAGCAGCTCGTCGATCGGCGGGTTGATGATGCCCTCGGGCGCAGTAATGGAAGAGGACACGCTCTACCTTCCGAAGATGGGTGAAAAATCAAACACTGATCGACAGAACATCAATCAGCGATCAAACGACATTCATCAACGTTAGCAGCTCGCGCGCCACGTCCTCGACCGAGGTGTTGACCAGGGTGGTGTCGAACTCGGATTCGGCAGCCAGTTCGATCTTGGCGGCGCCGAGACGGCGCTCGACCACCTCCGGCGATTCGGTGCCCCGGCCGGTGAGCCGACGGACCAGCTCGTCCCAGCTCGGAGGAGCCAGGAAGACCAGCTGTGCCTCGGACATGGACTCGCGCACGAGCCGTGCGCCCTGGAGATCGATCTCCAGCAGGACCGGCTCGCCGTTCTCCAGGCGTTCCAGTACTGCGCCGCGCGGTGTGCCGTAGCGGTTGCCCGCGAACTCGGCCCACTCCAGCAGCTCGCCATTGGCGATCAGCTTGTCGAACTCGTCGTCGTTGACGAAGAAGTAGTGGACTCCGTGTCGCTCACCGGGCCGCGGCTTGCGGGTGGTGGCCGACACCGAGAGCCATACCTCGGGGTGAACCTTGCGCATATGCGCGACGACCGTGCTCTTGCCGACCCCCGAAGGGCCGGAGAGCACGGTCAGCCGCGGACGAACCTCTGCTGCCATAGAGCGATTATCCAGCTTCTCGGGACTGCCTGAGAACGCCGGGAGAACTTCAGGCGACGCGTCAGCCGGCGGGGGTGCCGAACTCACGCTCCAGAGAGGCGATCTGGTTGGAACCGAGACCTCGGACACGCCGGGACTCGGAGATGCCAAGACGCTCCATGATCTGCTTGGCGCGCACCTTGCCCACGCCAGGCAGGGACTCCAGAAGTGCGGAGACCTTCATCTTGCCGATGACGTCATTCTCCTGGCCCGTCTTGATCACGTCCTGGAGGGAGGCGCCGGAGTGCTTGAGTCGATTCTTCACCTCGGCCCGCTCCCGGCGAGCCGCGGCGGCCTTTTCGAGCGCTGCTGCGCGCTGTTCAGGGGTAAGGGGCGGAAGAGCCACGCCTACGTCACCTCGGATGTCGAACTGTCGGATACGGACCGGTGGAATGCCGGAAGGCATCACACCAGGCGAGTTCCCGAACAGCGGTGGTGCTCGATCGCTGCTCGTTCACTCTGGTCGGAGACTAGCGGCCATGACCGCTCCAGTCAGCGAGAACGGACGAAAAGTCCTGGTCAGCCTCCACTGAACCGTACATCACGGACAAACTACCCCGGTTTTGTCCGGTGAAAGACGTTCGATTTTCGTCAGACAGTGCGATGAGCGCGCCCGACAGCGTCCTCGAACGCTCCGATTCCGCGTACCGCGAGTGCCGAACGCAGGTCGTCGCGGATCCGCATCGGCGACGACGGATCGTTGAAGAGCGCCGTCCCGACCGCCACTCCGGAGGCACCGGCGAGGACGAATTCGAGCGCGTCCCGGCCGGAGGCGATCCCGCCCATGCCGAGGATGGGGACCCGCCGCACGCCGCCGGCCAGCATCGCCCCGTGGACCTGGAAGACGCAGCGCACGGCGACGGGCCGGATCGCGGGCCCTGAGAGGCCTCCGGTGACCCCCGCGAGGGCCGGGCGCATCGTCTCGGTGTCGATGGCCGTCCCGAGGACGGTGTTGATCATCGAGAGCCCGTCGGCGCCCGCTTCCGTACACGCGGCCGCGATGTCCGTGATGCGCGTCACGTCGGGGGTCAGCTTGGCGTAGACGGGCAGCGCCGGATCGGCGGCCGCCCGGACCGCCTCGACCACCTCGAAGGAGGCATCCGCGTCACAGGCGAAGACGAGCCCGCGGGAGGCGACGTTGGGGCAGGAGATGTTGGCCTCGATGCCGACCACGCCGGGCTGCCCGGTCAGCCGGGCCGCGGCCGCCGCGAACTCCTCCGGGTGCTCCCCCGCGACCGACACCAGGACGCGGGCCCCGTGCTCGGCCAGCCAGGGCAGCTCCTGCTCGACGAAGTGGTCGATGCCGGAGCCCTGGAGACCGATGGAGTTCAGCATCCCGCTGGGGGTCTCCGCCGTCCTGGGAGTGGGGCGGCCGGAGCGGACGTAGGGCATCACGGTCTTGGTGGTGATGGTGCCGAGCTCGCCGAGGGGGGTGAAACGGTGCAGCTCCCGGCCGTAGCCGGCGCAGCCGGAGGCGGTGGAGACGGGGTTCGGAAGGGTGACGTGGGCACCCAGGGGTGCCGACATGTCGACGTCCTCGGGCCGCAGCGGCTCCACCGGGGGCATCGGGACGGGCATCGGGACGGCGCTCATCGCCGGGCCTCCTTCGGGGTCATCGCACCGGCGCCCTCGAGATCGGGCGGCAGGGTTGCGACCTGCTCCCAGCGGACGGCGGAGCCGTCGAAAACGGGTCCGGATGTGCAGGAGCGAAGGAAACGGGTCACGCCGTCGGAGCCGGTGACGGGCAGGACGCAGCTCATGCAGATCCCGATCCCGCAGGCCATCACCTCCTCGACGGCGGTGTGACTGGCCGCTCCGGCGGCGGTGGCGATCTCCGTGACGGCCCGGAGCATGCCCATCGGGCCGCAGGAGTGGACCTCGGTGGCCCCGATCGCCGTGATGGCCTCGCGCAGCGGGTCCGTGACCCGGCCCCTGCGCCCGGCCGACCCGTCGTCGGTGACCACGTACACGTGCTCGGCGAGGGCCTCGGCCCGCTCGACCCCGAACAACCGGTCCTCGGTGGCGGCGCCGAGCACGAAGGCCACCCGGCCGCCGCGGGCGCGGATCTCCTCGGCGAGGCCGAACATCGGGGCGCTGCCGTAGCCCCCGGCGACCAGAACCGCGGAAACGGGGCCGGCGGGAAGCGGGAAGGGCGTGCCGAGGGGGGCGATCAGGTCGACGGTGTCCCCGGGCCGGTGCGCGGCCAGCGCCCTGGTCCCCCGGCCGGCTTCGGCGAAGACGAACTCGACGGTGCCTTTGGCGGGGTCGGTGCGGTGGATGGAGAAGGCGCGGCGGAGGAGTGTGGCGGAGTCGCGGCCGCCGATCGCCAGGGCGCCGAAGTGGCCGGGGCGTACGCCGGTGACGCCGGGGGCGTCGAGGACCAGGTGGTGGTAGGCGCCGACGGGCGTGATCCGCCGGATGGTGGCGGTGGTCTGTACGGGAGGCACGCGGGGCGCTCCGTCCGGGGTAGGGGGCGTAACCCCCTGCCCCATCGTCGCCCGCGCGGCCCTGCGGAGGCACCGGTCCGAAGCCCCGACCCTGCGGGCCGTACGCCCTTGCCGCTGCGCGGAGCCGTCCCCTACCCGCCCTTCCACCATCCCCCAGACTCCGTCCGGGGGGACCCCCAGCCGGGCTCTGCCCGGACCCGGCCCTCAAACGCCGGGCAGGCTGGAAGATGCCGCGCAGCGGCAATATCCAGCCCCGCCGGCGTTTGAGGCGCGGGGTCTGGGGCGGAGCCCCAGGGCGGCTACGCCACGGCTGCGCGGATCTCCTCCGCGAAGGCGTGCGCCGAGGCACGCAGGGCAGCCGCGTCCGGGCCGTGCTTCAGGACGCCCCGGGACACGTTCGGGACGACGTTGCGCACGGCCGCGCCGAAGACCGCCGGGAGGTCCGCCGCCGTCGCGCCCTGCGCGCCGATGCCGGGGGCCAGCAGGGGCCCGTTGATCTCCAGGTCGAAGGAGGACAGGTCCCCCAGGGTCGCGCCGACCACCGCTCCGAAGGAGCCCATCGGGGAGGCGCCCGCGTTCTCCGCCGCCAGGTGGGCGAGCATCGTCGCGCCGATCGTCCGGCCGTCCGCACGCACCGCCCGCTGGACCTCCGCGCCCTCCGGGTTGGAGGTCAGGGCCAGGACGAACAGGCCGGCGCCCGAGGCACGGGCGAGTTCGACCGCCGGAGCCAGCGAGCCGTAGCCCAGGTACGGGGAGACCGTCAGCGCGTCGGAGAAGAGGGGCGAGGACGGGGAGAGGAAGGTCTCGGCGTAGGCGGCCATCGTCGAGCCGATGTCGCCGCGCTTGGCGTCCATGACCACCAGCGCGCCCGCCGACCGGGCGTCCGCGACCGTCTGCTCCAGGACTGCGATGCCGCGCGAGCCGAACCGCTCGAAGAAGGCGGCCTGCGGCTTGAAGACGGCCACCGAGTCGGCCAGCGCCTCGACCACGGTGCGGGAGAACTTCTCCAGGCCCGCGATGTCGTCGTCCAGGCCCCAGGAAGCCAGCAGCGCCGCGTGCGGATCGATGCCGACGCACAGCGGGCCGCGGGTGTCCATCGCCTCGCGCAGGCGCGTACCGAACGGGATCACAGGGGCAGAGGTCACAGCGCGGCCTTTCGGGTTTCGGCGCCCACGGCTTCGGCGAGCGTCGCGTACGGGCTGGCGGCCAGGCGCGCGGCCAGGCCCTTGTGGATGGCGCGGGCGTAGAAGGGGCCCTCGTAGATGAAGGCGCTGTAGCCCTGGATCAGGCTGGCGCCCGCCAGGATCCGCTGCCAGGCGTCCTCGGCGTTCTCGATGCCGCCGACGCCCACGAGCACCAGGCGGTCGCCCACGCGGGCGTACAGCCGGCGCAGGACCTCCAGCGAGCGCTCCTTGACCGGGGCGCCGGACAGCCCGCCGGTCTCCTTGATCAGGGACGGGGAGGATTTCAGGCCCAGGCCCTCGCGGGCGATCGTGGTGTTGGTGGCGATGATGCCGTCCAGCCCCAGTTCCAGGGCCAGGTCGGCGACCGCGTCCACGTCTTCGTCCGCGAGGTCCGGTGCGATCTTGACCAGGAGCGGGACCCGGCGGTCGGTCACCACGCGGTCCGCGGCCTCCCGTACGGCGCTCAGCAGCGGCCGCAGGGATTCGGTGGCCTGGAGGTTGCGCAGGCCCGGGGTGTTCGGGGAGGAGACGTTGACGACCAGGTAGTCCGCGTGGCGGGCCAGGCGCTCGGTGGAGGCCACGTAGTCCGCGACGGCCTCTTCCTCCGGGACCACCTTGGTCTTGCCGATGTTGACGCCGACGATCGTCCTGAAGACCGGGTTGCGGGCGGCCAGGCGCTCGGCGACGGCCGCCGAGCCCTCGTTGTTGAAGCCCATCCGGTTGATCAGCGCGCGGTCCGGGACCAGCCGGAACAGCCGCTTCTTCGGGTTGCCGGGCTGGGGCTCGGCCGTGACCGTGCCGATCTCGATGTGGTCGAAGCCGAGCATCGACATCCCGTCGATGGCGACGGCGTTCTTGTCGAAGCCGGCCGCGAGCCCGAAGGGGCCGTGCATCCGCAGGCCCAGGGCCTCGGTGCGCAGGGCCTCGTAGCGCGGGGCCAGGGAGGCGGCCACGAAGGTGCGGAGCACCGGCGTGCGGGCCGCGAGGCGGATCCAGCGGAAGGCCATGTAGTGGGCCTGCTCCGGGTCCATGCGCTTGAAGACCAGGTTGAAGAAGAGCTTGTACATCGTCGTGGGGTTCCCTTGTGCGCTCATGAAGCTCATGAAGAGGGGGACGACCGTCGCGCATCGCGCTTGACGGTGTCCCCCTCCCCTCTACGGGCCGTACGGGCTGTGGGTCCTGGCGGGGACCTAGTCGCGGGCCGCGATCAGGTGCTCCGCGTGCTCCTGGAGCGAGCGGACGCCCACGTCGCCGCGGTTGAGCGCGTCGATGCCCTGGACGGCCGCGGCGAGCGCCTGGACCGTGGTGAGGCACGGGACGCCGCGCGCCACGGCGGCCGTACGGATCTCGTAGCCGTCGAGGCGGCCGCCGGTCCCGTACGGGGTGTTGATGATCAGGTCGATGTGACCGTCGTGGATGAGCTGGACGACGGTCTTCTCGCCGTTCGGGCCCTCGCCCTCGCTGAGCTTGCGCACGACGGTGGCGTTGATGCCGTTGCGGCGCAGCACCTCCGCGGTGCCCGAGGTCGCCATCAGCTCGAAGCCGTGGGCGACGAGCTCGCGTGCCGGGAAGATCATCGAGCGCTTGTCGCGGTTGGCGACCGAGATGAAGCAACGGCCCTTGGTGGGCAGCGGGCCGTAGGCGCCGGCCTGCGACTTGGCGTACGCCGTGCCGAAGACCGAGTCGATGCCCATGACCTCGCCGGTGGAGCGCATCTCCGGGCCCAGGACCGTGTCGACGCCGCGGCCGTGGATGTCGCGGAAGCGCGACCACGGCATGACGGCCTCCTTGACGGAGATCGGCGCGTCGAGCGGCAGGGTGCCGCCGTCGCCGTTCTTGGGGAGCATGCCCTCTTCGCGGAGCTCGGCGATGGTGGTGCCGAGCGAGATGCGCGCGGCGGCCTTGGCGAGCGGGACCGCGGTCGCCTTCGAGGTGAAGGGGACGGTCCGGGAGGCGCGCGGGTTGGCCTCCAGGACGTAGAGGATGTCACCCGCCATCGCGAACTGGATGTTGATCAGGCCGCGGACGCCGACGCCCTTGGCGATCGCCTCGGTGGAGGCGCGCAGGCGCTTGATGTCGTAGCCGCCCAGGGTGATCGGGGGCAGGGCGCAGGCCGAGTCGCCGGAGTGGATGCCGGCTTCCTCGATGTGCTCCATGACGCCGCCGAGGTAGAGCTCGGTGCCGTCGTAGAGGGCGTCGACGTCGATCTCGATCGCGTCGTCGAGGAAGCGGTCGACCAGCACGGGGCGGGTCGGGGAGATCTCGGTGGATTCGGCGATGTACGAGGACAGCCGGTCCTCGTCGTAGACGATCTCCATGCCGCGGCCGCCGAGCACGTACGAGGGGCGTACGAGGACGGGGTAGCCGATCTCGTCGGCGATGGCCTTGGCGCCCGCGAAGGTGGTGGCGGTGCCGTGCTTGGGGGCGGGCAGGCCGGCGTCGGCGAGGACCTGGCCGAAGGCTCCGCGGTCCTCGGCGGCGTGGATGGCCTCCGGCGGGGTGCCGACGACGGGGACGCCGTTGTCCTTCAGGGCCTGCGCGAGACCCAGGGGGGTCTGGCCGCCGAGCTGGACGATGACACCGGCGATGGGGCCGGCGAGGGACTCGGCGTGGACGATCTCCAGCACGTCTTCGAGCGTCAGCGGCTCGAAGTACAGGCGGTCGGAGGTGTCGTAGTCCGTGGAGACGGTCTCCGGGTTGCAGTTGACCATCACGGTCTCGTAGCCGGCGTCGCTGAGCGCGAAGGAGGCGTGGACGCAGGAGTAGTCGAACTCGATGCCCTGGCCGATGCGGTTCGGGCCGGAGCCCAGGATGATCACCGCGGGCTTCTCGCGGGGCGCGACCTCGGACTCCTCGTCGTACGAGGAGTAGAAGTACGGGGTCTTCGCGGCGAACTCGGCGGCGCAGGTGTCGACCGTCTTGTACACCGGGCGCACGCCGAGCGCGTGGCGGACCTCGCGGACGACGTCCTCGCGCAGGCCGCGGATCTCGGCGATCTGGGCGTCGGAGAAGCCGTGGCGCTTGGCCTCGGCGAGCAGCTCGGGGTGGAGCTTGTCCGCGGCGGCCAGCTCGTCCGCGATCTCCTTGATGAGGAAGAGCTGGTCGACGAACCAGGGGTCGATCTTCGTGGACTCGAAGACCTCTTCCTGGGTGGCGCCGGCGCGGATGGCCTGCATGACGGTGTTGATGCGGCCGTCGGTCGGGCGGACCGCGGTGGCGAGCAGCTCGTCCTTGTCGCCGGCGGGGCCGACGAAGGTGAACTGCGAGCCCTTCTTCTCCAGGGAGCGCAGGGCCTTCTGGAGGGCTTCGGTGAAGTTGCGGCCGATGGCCATGGCCTCGCCCACCGACTTCATGGTGGTGGTGAGGGTGGCGTCGGCGAGCGGGAACTTCTCGAACGCGAAGCGCGGGGCCTTGACGACGACGTAGTCGAGGGACGGCTCGAAGGAGGCCGGCGTCTTCTCGGTGATGTCGTTGGGGACCTCGTCGAGCGTGTAGCCGATGGCCAGCTTGGCGGCGATCTTGGCGATCGGGAAGCCGGTGGCCTTCGAGGCGAGCGCCGAGGAGCGCGAGACGCGCGGGTTCATCTCGATGACGATGATCCGGCCGTCGGTCGGGTCGATCGCGAACTGGATGTTGCAGCCGCCGGTGTCGACGCCGACCTCGCGGATGATCGCGATGCCGATGTCGCGCAGCCGCTGGTACTCGCGGTCGGTGAGCGTCATCGCCGGGGCGACGGTGATGGAGTCGCCGGTGTGGACGCCCATCGGGTCGAAGTTCTCGATGGAGCAGACGACGACGACGTTGTCCTTGGTGTCGCGCATCAGCTCCAGCTCGTACTCCTTCCAGCCGAGGATGGACTCCTCCAGGAGCACCTCGGTGGTCGGGGAGAGCATGAGGCCCTGGCCGGCGATGCGGCGCAGCTCTTCCTCGTCGTGGGCGAAGCCGGATCCGGCGCCGCCCATGGTGAAGGAGGGGCGCACGACGACGGGGTAGCCGCCGAGGGTGTCGACGCCCTTCATGATGTCGTCCATCGTGTGGCAGATGACGGAGCGGGCGGACTCGCCGTAGCCGATCTTCGCCTTGACGGCCTCGACCACGCCCTTGAAGAGCTCGCGGTCCTCGCCCTTGTTGATGGCCTCGACGTTGGCGCCGATCAGCTCGACGCCGTACTTCTCCAGCACACCCTGCTCGTGCATGGAGATGGCGGTGTTGAGCGCGGTCTGGCCGCCGAGGGTCGGGAGCAGCGCGTCGGGGCGCTCCTTCGCGATGATCTTCTCGACGAACTCGGGGGTGATCGGCTCGACGTACGTGGCGTCGGCGATCTCCGGGTCGGTCATGATCGTGGCGGGGTTGGAGTTCACCAGGATGACCCGCAGGCCCTCGGCCTTGAGGATCCGGCAGGCCTGGGTGCCGGAGTAGTCGAACTCGGCGGCCTGTCCGATGACGATCGGGCCGGAGCCGATGACCAGGACGGACTGGATATCGGTGCGCTTAGGCACGCTCGGCCTCCATCAGATTTACGAAGCGGTCGAAGAGGTACGCGGCGTCGTGCGGGCCGGCAGCCGCCTCGGGGTGGTACTGGACGGAGAAGGCCGGCTGGTCGAGCAGCTGGAGGCCTTCCACGACGTTGTCGTTCAGGCAGACGTGGGAGACCTCGGCGCGCCCGTAGGCGGTGTCCGAGACCTTGTCGAGGGGCGCGTCCACGGCGAAGCCGTGGTTGTGCGCGGTGATCTCGACCTTGCCGGTGGTGCGGTCCTGCACCGGCTGGTTGATGCCGCGGTGGCCGTACTTCAGCTTGTAGGTGCCGAAGCCGAGCGCGCGGCCCAGGATCTGGTTGCCGAAGCAGATGCCGAAGAGCGGGGTCTTGCGGGCGAGGACGTCCTGCATGACGGAGACCGCGTGGTCGGCGGTGGCCGGGTCGCCCGGGCCGTTGGAGAAGAACACGCCGTCCGGGTTGACCGCGTACACGTCCTCGGCGGTGGCGGTGGCGGGCAGGACGTGGACCTCGATGCCGCGCTCGGCCATCCGGTGCGGGGTCATGCCCTTGATGCCGAGGTCCACGGCGGCCACGGTGAACTTCTTCTCACCGATGGCGGGGACGACGTACGTCTCCTTGGTGGCGACCTCGGCGGAGAGGTTCGCGCCCTTCATCTGCGGGGCTTCCAGGACGCGGGCCAGCAGCGTCGCGTCGTCGGCCACCGTCTCGCCGGAGAAGATGCCGACGCGCATGGCGCCGCGCTCGCGAAGGTGGCGGGTGAGCGCCCGGGTGTCGATGCCGGAGATCCCGACGACGCCCTGCTTGACGAGCTCCTCGTCCAGCGAGCGCCGCGAGCGCCAGTTGGAGGGGACCCGCGCGGGGTCGCGTACGACGTATCCGGCGACCCAGATGCGGGAGGACTCGGGGTCCTCGTCGTTGACGCCGGTGTTGCCCACGTGCGGGGCGGTCATCACGACGACCTGCCGGTGGTACGACGGGTCGGTGAGGGTCTCCTGGTAGCCGGTCATGCCGGTGGAGAACACGGCCTCGCCGAAGGTCTCCCCCACAGCGCCGTAGGCGCGGCCGCGGAAGATGCGGCCGTCCTCCAGGACGAGTACGGCGGGAGCTTTGGCTGCTCCCCTGGTGGAGGTCGTCATCGTTCGGCGCCTTCCGTCGTTGTGAGTGGGTGTTCCGTCATGTTCATCGCGTTGACCGCCTCGACCCAGGCGGCGTGTTCCGCCGCGCGGTCGGAGCGGAATCCGGAGTCGATCAGCCTGTCGCCGTGCGCCCATGTGACGACGAGGAGACCGCCCTCGGTGAGTACCTTGCCCGCGATTCCCTTGTCGAGGCGGGCGCCGCGCAGTTGCGCGGCCGGTACGAAGAAGTCGGTGGCACCCGGACGGACCACGTCGAGCCCCGCGTCGGTGAGCGTGAGCTCGACCCGGCTGCGGATGCCCAGACCGTGGGCGACGATCCGGTCGAGCCACTGCCCGGCGGTGGTGGACCCGTGGTACCGGCCGGTCAGGGCCAGCCGGTGCTCGGGGAGACCGCCGGGGGCGGCGGGCAGCTCCGGCAGATCGCTCTGCAGGGTGCCGCGCCATTTCCAGCCCTGCCGCATCAGCCAGTACACGAACGCGATGAAGACGAGCAGACCGAGCACCCACGCGATGCGGGCGCCCCAGTCCGTCACCTCCGCCGACTGCCGTTCGGCTGCCTCGGCGGCCAGTTGGATTACTGCAGGTGTCACGCCAGCGTCCCGTCCACGACCGTTGCCCGGCCCCGCAGGAAGGTGTGAGTGACGCGACCCGGCAGCTCACGGCCCTCGTAAGGCGTGTTGCGGCTGCGGGAGGCGAAGTGTGCGGGGTCCACGACACCACGGTACGAGGTATCGACCAAGGTCAGGTTCGCGGGTTCACCTGCCGAGACGGGGCGTCCGTGATTCGGGAGGCCGCCGATGCGGGCCGGGGCGAAGGACATCCGCTCGGCGACGCCCGCCCAGTCGAGCAGTCCGGTCTCCACCATCGTCTGCTGGACGACGGCGAGCGCGGTCTCCAGGCCCACCATGCCCATGGCGGCGGCGGCCCACTCGCAGTCCTTGTCCTCGTGCGGGTGCGGGGCGTGGTCGGTGGCGACGATGTCGATCGTGCCGTCGGCGAGCGCCTCGCGCAGGGCCAGCACGTCGCGCTCGGTGCGCAGCGGCGGGTTGACCTTGTAGACGGGGTTGTACGAGCGCACGAGCTCGTCGGTGAGGAGCAGGTGGTGCGGGGTGACCTCGGCGGTGACGTCGATGCCGCGGGACTTGGCCCAGCGGACGATCTCGACGGAGCCGGCGGTGGAGAGGTGGCAGATGTGCACCCGGGAACCGACGTGCTCGGCGAGGAGCACGTCGCGGGCGATGATCGACTCCTCGGCGACGGCGGGCCAGCCGCCCAGGCCCAGCTCGGCGGAGACGACGCCCTCGTTCATCTGGGCGCCCTCGGTGAGGCGGGGCTCCTGGGCGTGCTGAGCGACGACTCCGCCGAAGGCCTTCACGTACTCCAGGGCGCGGCGCATGATCACGGCGTCGTCCACGCACTTGCCGTCGTCGGAGAAGACGGTGACGCGGGCGGCGGACTCGTGCATGGCGCCCAGCTCGGAGAGCTGCTTGCCCTCCAGGCCGACGGTGACGGCGCCGATGGGCTGCACGTCGCAGTAGCCGGATTCCTTGCCCAGGCGCCACACCTGCTCGACGACGCCGGCGGTGTCGGCGACGGGGAAGGTGTTGGCCATCGCGAAGACGGCGGTGTAGCCGCCGGAGGCGGCGGCGCGGGTGCCGGTGAGGACGGTCTCGGAGTCCTCGCGGCCGGGCTCGCGCAGGTGGGTGTGGAGGTCGACGAGGCCCGGGAGGAGGATCTTGCCCTCGGCCTCGATGACGGTGGCGCCGTCCGAGGAGAGGTTCTGACCCACCTCGGCGATGGTCTCGCCGTCGATCAGGACGTCCTGCGCCTCGCCGCCGAGCACCTTCGCGCCACGAATAAGGATCTTGCTCATGGTTACTTCTTCTCCTCGGTACGGGCGGCGGCGGGGGTGCTGGTGGAGACGGCGGGCTCGGAGCCTCCGAGCAGCAGGTACAGGACGGCCATGCGGATCGAGACCCCGTTGGCGACCTGCTCGACGACCGTGCACCGGTCGGAGTCGGCCACCTCGGCGGTGATCTCCATGCCGCGGACCATCGGGCCGGGGTGCATGACGACGGCGTGCTCGGGCATCCGCGCCATCCGGGCGCCGTCCAGGCCGTAGCGGCGGGAGTACTCGCGCTCGGTCGGGAAGAAGGCCGCGTTCATCCGCTCGCGCTGCACCCGCAGCATCATGACGGCGTCGGACTTCGGCAGTACAGCGTCCAGGCTGTACGAGATCTCGCACGGCCAGGCCTCGACGCCGACGGGCACGAGGGTGGGCGGGGCGACCAGGGTGACCTCGGCGCCGAGGGTGTGCAGCAGGTGGACGTTGGAGCGGGCCACGCGGCTGTGCAGGATGTCGCCGACGATGGTGATCCGGCGGCCGTTGAGGTCCTTGCCGAGCCCGGCGTCCTTGCCGACGAGCCTGCGGCGCATGGTGAAGGCGTCGAGCAGGGCCTGGGTGGGGTGCTCGTGGGTGCCGTCACCGGCGTTGATGACGGGGGCGTCGATCCAGCCGGAGGTCGCGAGCCGGTAGGGGGCGCCGGAGGCGTGGTGCCGGATGACCACGGCGTCGACGCCCATGGCCTCCAGGGTCTGGGCGGTGTCCTTGAGGGACTCGCCCTTGGAGACGCTGGAGCCCTTGGCCGCGAAGTTGATGACGTCGGCGGACAGGCGCTTCTCGGCGGCTTCGAAGGAGATCCGGGTGCGGGTCGAGTCCTCGAAGAAGAGGTTGCAGATGGTGCGGCCGCGCAGGGTGGGCAGTTTCTTTATCGGCCGGTCCGCGACGCGGGCCATCTCCTCGGCGGTGTCGAGGATGAGGACGGCGTCGTCGCGGGTGAGGTCGGCGGCCGAGATGAGGTGGCGCTTCATCCGGGTACTCCGTACGTCGGTGTGATCAGAGCTGTGGGGAGGGCAGACGGGTCCGGCTGGCAGGCCGGGGTGCGGGCAGGGCGGGCCCGGGCGCGGACCCCAGGGGTCCGGCGCTCGTAGGGGCTACTGCCCGCCCGATGTCCGGGCGGTCCGCTGGCCGAGCAGTACGGCGTCCCGGCCGTCCTCCTCCTGGAGCTGGACCGACACGTTCTCCCGCAGCGACGTGGGGAGGTTCTTGCCGACGTAGTCGGCGCGGATCGGCAGCTCGCGGTGGCCGCGGTCGACGAGGACCGCGAGCTGCACTGCGCGGGGGCGGCCGAGGTCGCCGAGGGCGTCGAGGGCGGCGCGGATGGTGCGTCCGGAGAAGAGGACGTCGTCGACGAGGACGACCAGGCGGCCGTCGATGTCGTCGCCGGGGATCTCGGTCCGGCCGATCGCACGGGCCGGCTTCATCCGCAGGTCGTCGCGGTACATGGTGATGTCGAGGGAACCGACCGGGATCTTGGCACCGGTGATCTCTTCGAGCTTGGCCGCCAGCCGGCGGGCCAGGTACACACCGCGGGTGGGAATGCCGAGCAGCACCACGTCGTCGGCGCCCTTGGCGCGTTCGACGATCTCGTGGGCGATACGGGTCAGGACCCGTGCGATGTCCTGCGCGTCGAGAACGGGACGCATGACATCGGAATCGAATGCGGGATCGTGCTGGGTGTCCATGAAAAGGACCTCCTTCTCCGCCTCACGGGACGGACCTTAAAGGACGTCTGATGTACGCCTCCCAAGGTACCAGGGGGATTCCCGCGATCTCGCATCGGGGCAGCCCAGGACCCCTCTTAAGTGGGCGTTGGTGACCATTCGGCTTGACGCATCCAAGTAACGCTGCGTAACCTCACAGTGAGTTACCAGCCGCGCGGCGGAGCCGCACTCTTGTCACAGCGTCCGGGAGCGTTATGTCCAGCGAATACGCCAAACAGCTCGGGGCCAAGCTCCGCGCCATCCGCACCCAGCAGGGCCTTTCCCTCCATGGTGTCGAGGAGAAGTCCCAGGGCCGGTGGAAGGCCGTGGTGGTCGGTTCTTACGAGCGCGGGGACCGCGCCGTGACCGTCCAGCGCCTTGCCGAGCTGGCGGACTTCTACGGGGTGCCGGTGCAGGAGCTGCTGCCGGGCACGACCCCCGGCGGAGCGGCCGAGCCGCCGCCGAAGCTGCGCCTCGACCTGGAGCGCCTGGCCCACGTACCCGCAGAGAAGGCCGGCCCGCTGCAGCGTTACGCGGCGACCATCCAGAGCCAGCGCGGCGACTACAACGGCAAGGTGCTCTCGATCCGCCAGGACGACCTGCGCACCCTCGCCGTCATCTACGACCAGTCCCCCTCGGTCCTGACCGAACAGCTGATCAGCTGGGGCGTGCTGGACGCGGACGCGCGTCGCGCGGTGGCGCACGAGGACATCTAGTCCGCCAGTAGTACCGGGCCCAGGCCCAGCAGAAACGTTACCGGCGGGTGCCGGGGAGCCGAGAGGCCCCCGGCACCCGCCGGTTTTTTCGTACCGTCGGTTTTTTCGTACCGCCGACCGGAGAAACGGCAGGGCCCGCAGCGCGCGTGCGCTGCGGGCCCTGCCGTTGTCGCCTGTCCGGCGCGCGTATCAGCTCTCGCTGCGGCGCAGGTTCGGCTTGAGGTCCTTGAAGCGGCCGAGGAGCCCGTTCACGAACGAGGGCGACTCGTCCGTGGAGAACTCCTTGGCCAGCTGGACGGCCTCGTCGATGGCCACGGCGTCCGGGGTGCCATCCACCCAGATCAGCTCGTAGGCACCGAGACGCACGATGTTCCGGTCCACGACCGGCATGCGGTCGAGGTCCCAGTCCACGGCGTAGGTGGCGATCAGATCGTCGATGCGGTTCACCTTGTCGGCGTACCCCTCGACGAGTTCCATGGTGAACTCGTTCACCGCGGGCTGGCGGTCGGTGTCCGACCGCGAGTGGCGGATCCAGTCCGCGAGGACCTCGCGCACGGAGACCCCGCGCTGGTCGGCCTCGAACAGGATCTGGAAAGCGCGCTTGCGCGCGTTGCTCCGGGCAGCCACGGTTAGCTGTTCACCCGGCCGAGGTAGTCGCCGTTGCGGGTGTCGACCTTGACCTTTTCGCCGGTGTTGACGAAGAGCGGGACCTGCATCTCGTAACCGGTTTCCAGCTTCGCGGGCTTGGTACCACCGGTGGAGCGGTCGCCCTGGACACCCGGGTCGGTGTGCTCGATGACCAGCTCGACGGAGGTCGGCAGCTCGACGTAGAGCACCGCGCCCTCGTTCTGGGCAACGGAGGCGGTGAAGCCCTCGATCAGGAAGTTGGCGGCGTCGCCGACGACCTTGCGGTCGACCATCAGCTGGTCGAAGGTGTTCATGTCCATGAAGACGAAGTACTCGCCGTCCATGTACGAGAACTGCATGTCACGGCGGTCGATGGTGGCCGTCTCGACCTTCGTGCCGGCGTTGAACGTCTTGTCGACGACCTTGCCGGAGAGCACGTGCTTGAGCTTGGTGCGCACGAAGGCCGGGCCCTTGCCGGGCTTGACGTGCTGGAACTCGACGACGGACCAGAGCTGGCCACCGTCGAGCTTGAGCACCATGCCGTTCTTGAGGTCGTTCGTGGAAGCCACGGTTTGGGAATCTCCTGCACTGGAAGACCACGGGTGCGCGCACAGTCCGCCGGGGCGGACTAGAGCGCGAGCAGCTCCTTGGTCGTAATGGTGAGTAGCTCGGGACCGCCGTCCGCCTCGGGGCGCACGACGAGCGTGTCATCGATCCGGACACCTCCCCGGCCGGGGAGGTGAACCCCCGGTTCGACGGTGACCGGCACGCAAGCGTCCAGTTTACCCATGGCCGTAGGTGCAAGCTGCGGGTCCTCGTCGATTTCGAGGCCGACTCCGTGTCCCATCCACGCCGCGAGGGCCTCGCCATGACCTGCGGAGTCGAGTACGGAGCGGGCCGCGTGATCCACATCTCGGTACGCGGCCCCCGGCCTCAGCGCCTCCCGCCCGGCCCGCTGCGCGGCGAAGACCAGGTCGTACAGCTCGATCTGCCAGTCCGCGGGGGTGGTGCCGATCACGAAGGTACGGCCGATCTCGCAGCGGTAGCCCCGGTAGTTGGCGCCCAGGCAGACCGAAAGGAAGTCCCCCTCCTCCACCCGGCGGTCGGAGGGGCGGTGGCGGGAGCGGCCGGAGTGCGGGCCGGTGCCGACGGAGGTCGGGAAGGCCGGACCGTCGGCCCCGTGGTCCACGAGGCGGCGCTCCAGCTCCAGGGCGAGGTGCCGCTCGGTGCGGCCCACCAGGATCGATTCCAGCAGTTCACCGAGGGCCTGGTCGGCGATCTCGGCGGCGATCCGCAGACAGGCGATCTCCTCCTCGTCCTTGACGAGGCGCTGCTGTTCAACGGCGGTCCCCAGATCGGACAGGCGCAGCCCCGGCGCCACGGAGCCCAGGGCGCGGTGCCGGCCGACCGTGAGGTGGTGCTCCTCCACGGCCAGGGATTCGGCCCGCCCGGAGGCGGCCAGGTCGGCGGCGGCGACGGCGGGATCCGCGCCCGGACCCGCCAGCACGGAGACCGGCAGGTTCTCGTCCAGTCTTCCTTCGTCCGCCTCACCGGTCGGCGCTCCGGCGCAGAACAGCATGTCCTCGCCGCCCGGTCCGAGCAGCAGGACGGCGCCCAGCGGTGACGCCCCGGAGAGGTAGCGCACGTTCGCCGGACGCGTGATGAGTGCGGCGGCGTTCCCGGCGGCCGCACAGCGGTCGCGAAGCAGGCCCCGGCGGGCCGCGTACACGTCTGACATGTTTCCGAGCCTACGAGCGCCACGCGCATCCGGCCTGGTGAGCGCGACCGTACGGGGGCGGGCCCGGTGCGGAGCCGGGATCCGGCTCAGTAGGCCGGAGCCGAGATGGCGCGGGCCAGGGTCTCGTCCAGGGCGCGGGCGGTGCCCTCGATGTCCAGGTGGGAGTTGTCGATGATGGGCAGCCCGGAGCCGTACCAGCCCGCCATGCGCCCGTGGATGCGGGCGACTTCCTCGTCCGAGAGCCGCCGGTTTCCGGAGCGGGCGGCGTTGCGCTCCAGGACTATCTCCAGGCCGGGCAGCAGCACCACCGGCAGCAGCGCGGGCCCCACGTGGCGCTTCCAGCCGCCGAGGCCCACCACCGGGCGGTCCGGGAAGACGGCGTCGTCGAGGATGCACGAGATGCCGTTGGCCAGGAAGTTGCGGGCCGCGAACCCGCAGGTGCGGCGGGCCAGGCGGTACTGGGCCTCGGAGTGGTCGTTCCAGCCGGCCTGCGGGTCCGCGAACCCCGAGCACACCCATTCCCGTACGTCGTCCAGGCTGATGTGCGCGGTGGGGACCGGCCGGGTGCCCGCCCAGTGGCGGGCCACCGTGGTCTTGCCGGCGCCCGCGGGGCCGATGAGCAGGACCGCGAGGGTGGCGCCGCCCGTGCCCGGGACGGCGGGCGGGAGCGGAATGTGCCCGGTGGACCCCTCCGGCACCCCCTGCACGGGCATCGGCATCCGCGCCGGTGCCACGGGCACGGGCGGCACGGGCCAGCCCGGTCCCGGGGGTACCGGCGGCCGCGACGGCGCCGCCGGGTGCTGACCCCCCGGCGGCTCCCAGCCCCCGCCCCCCACTCCGTGCTGCATCCGCTGCCACTCCGTCCCGTTCCGCCCTGACTGATGCGAGAACGTTATATGACCCGGGAGGCCCGGAAGGTCACGCGGTCACGCCGTCGGGCGGATCAGGCCGCCACTTCGCCGAACGCGGCCATCAGGACGGCCGGGTCCGGGCCCTCCAGAACGGTCGGCTTGGCCAGCCCGTCCAGGACGATGAAGCGCAGCAGGTCGCCGCGGGACTTCTTGTCGAGCTTCATGGTCTCCAGCAGCTTGGGCCACTGGTCGCCCCGGTAGGTCAGCGGCAGCCCCACCGAGGCGAGGATCGCCCGGTGCCGGTCGGCCGTCACGTCGTCGAGGCGGCCGGCGAGCCGGCCCAGCTCGGACGCGAAGACCATGCCGACCGAAACGGCCGCGCCGTGGCGCCACTTGTAGCGCTCGTTCTTCTCGATGGCGTGCGCGAGGGTGTGCCCGTAGTTCAGGATCTCCCGCAGCCCGGTCTCCTTGAGGTCGGCGGAGACCACGTCCGCCTTGACCTGGACGGAGCGGCAGATCAGCTCGGCCGTGTGCGGGCCGGCGGGCGTGCGCGCGCCCTCGGGGTCCGACTCGATCAGGTCGAGGATCACCGGGTCGGAGATGAATCCGGCCTTGATGACCTCGGCGAGACCGCTGACGTAGTCGTTGACCGGCAGCGATTCCAGTGCCGCCAGGTCGCAGAGCACGCCGACCGGCGGGTGGAAGACGCCGACGAGGTTCTTGCCCTCGGCCGTGTTGATGCCGGTCTTGCCGCCGACGGCCGCGTCCACCATGGCCAGGATGGTGGTCGGTACGGCGATCCAGCGCACGCCGCGCAGCCAGGAGGCCGCGACGAAGCCCGCGAGGTCGGTCGTGGATCCCCCGCCGACCCCGACGATGACGTCGGTGCGCGTGAAGCCGGACTGCCCGAGGGCCTTCCAGCAGTACGCCGCCACCTCGACCGTCTTGGCCTCTTCGGCGTTGGGAACCTGGATGGCGACGGCCTCGTAGCCCTGTGCGGCGAGGTCGTCGCGCAGCGCCTCACCGGTGGCCGCGAGGGCCTCCGGGTGGATGACGGCGACCCGCTGGGCCTTGGTACCGATCAGGGAGCCCAGCTCGCCGAGCAGCTGGCTGCCGACCAGTACCTCGTACGCGTCGTGCCCGGCGCTGGCGCCGACCTGGATCCGCGTCACCTGGTCTGTCATGCGTTCTTCAACTCCAGAGCGTCGAGGACCGCGTCGGCGACCTCTTCGGGGGTGCGGTCGTCGGTGGCCACCACGACGCGCGCGACTTCGGTGTACAGGGGGCTCCGGGCCTCCATCAGCTCGCGCCACTTGCGGCGCGGGTTGACGGCGAGGAGCGGGCGCGCGGCTCCGAGGCCCACGCGCCGGACGGCTTCCTCGACCTCGAGCGAGAGATAGGCCACGGGCCGGCCGGCCAGCAGCTCCCTCGTCGTGTCGTCGAGGATGGCGCCGCCGCCGAGGGCGAGCACTCCGTCGTGCCCGGCGAGGGCGGCGGAGACCGCCTCCCGCTCCAGTTCACGGAAGTGCGGCTCGCCCTCGTCGATGAAGATGTCGGAGATCTCCCGGCCCTGCGCCGCCACGATGTCGGCGTCGGTGTCCCGGTAGGAGACTCCGAGCCGCTCCGCGAGCAGTTCGCCCACCGTGGACTTGCCGGACCCCATGGGCCCGACGAGAACGACCAGGGGTCCGGTCGCGGGGGTTGCGGGGGTGCCCGTCACCGGATCTGGAGGTTGTCGAGGTACGACTGGACGTTGCGGCGGGTCTCGGGGACGGAGTCGCCACCGAACTTCTCCACGACGGCGTCGGCCAGCACCAGGGCGACCATGGCCTCGGCGACGATGCCCGCGGCGGGCACGGCACAGACGTCGGAGCGCTGGTGGTGCGCGACGGTGGCCTCGCCGGTGGCCACGTCCACGGTCGCCAGGGCCTTGGGCACGGTGGCGATCGGCTTCATGGCGGCGCGGACGCGCAGCAGCTCACCGGTGGTCAGACCGCCCTCGGTACCGCCGGAGCGGCCCGTGGTGCGCCTCAGGCCCTCGGGGGTGGAGACGATCTCGTCGTGCGCCTGCGAGCCGGGCACGCGGGCCAGGTCGAAGCCGTCGCCGACCTCGACGCCCTTGATGGCCTGGATGCCCATGAGCGCGGCCGCGAGGCGCGCGTCGAGGCGGCGGTCCCAGTGCACGTGCGAGCCGAGGCCGACGGGCACGCCGTAGGCGAGGACCTCGACGACACCGCCGAGGGTGTCGCCGTCCTTGTGGGCCTGGTCGATCTCCGCGACCATCTGCTTCGACGCGTCGGCATCGAGGCAGCGCACCGGGTCGGCGTCGAGCTTCTCGACGTCGGCGGGGGTCGGGTAGACCCCGTACGGGGCCTTGGCGGAGGCCAGCTCCACCACGTGGGAGACGATCTCGATGCCAGCGACCTCCTTGATGAAGGAGCGCGCGATGGCACCGAGGGCCACACGGGCGGCGGTCTCACGGGCGCTGGCGCGCTCCAGGATCGGCCGGGCCTCGGAGAAGCCGTACTTCTGCATGCCCGCCAGGTCGGCGTGGCCGGGGCGGGGACGGGTCAGCGCCGCGTTGCGGCCGGTCTCCTTGAGCAGCGAGGGGTCGACCGGGTCGGCCGACATGACGGTCTCCCACTTGGGCCACTCGGTGTTGCCGATCATGACGGCGACCGGCGAACCCTGCGAGAGCCCGTGGCGAACACCGCCGAGGAAGGTGATCTCGTCCTGCTCGAACTTCATCCGGGCGCCTCGGCCGTAGCCGAGCCGACGCCGGGCCAGGTGTTCGGCCACCAGCTCTGTGGTGACCGGGACGCCGGCGGGAAGACCCTCCAGCGTCGCCACCAGCGCCGGGCCGTGCGATTCTCCGGCCGTCAGCCAACGCAACCTGCTCAACGATGCTCCTCATGCTCGCGCCTGATCCAGCGATGGCGCGATCGGGTGCGCGGCCCGGACCCGCCTTCACCCTTGATCCTCCCATGTCCGGGCCGCGAAACCCCCCTCGGTCCAGCTATCGGACGGCTTCCCGGCGCCGGTACCACCACCGGCAGCCCTCCCAGAGGGCCGTGGCGCCGAGCAGCCCGGAGATGATCCACTTCGCCCAGGCGGGCAGCGTGCCGAACAGGACGCGAAGGAAGACCCCCACCCCGTACACGGCGTCCCACTTCGACGCCAGCACCTGACCCGTGACGATCCCGTCCACGTACCCCCCTCAACCCCGTTGTGGCAGGTAAGGAGCCTAACGCGCGGCGAGCGCCCGCTCTCCGGCGGCCCTCAGGGCCTCCAGCGGGACGTCGGGGCGTCCCGTCATCTGCTCGACCTGGAGCACGGCCTGGTGGACCAGCAGGTCCAGGCCGCCGAGGAGCTTGCCCCCGTGACCGGACCAGGCCGCCGCGAGGGCGGTCGGCCAGGGGTCGTAGAGGACGTCGAAGAGCGTGCCGGGCCGGGCGGGCACGGCGGCGGCCAGGGCGTCCGTGGAGCCGGCCGGGGTGGTCGCGATGACCAGCGGCGCGCTCAGCGCCTGCGCGGCGTCCGCCCAGTCGGCCGTCCGCACGTCCACGCCGAGCCGCTCGCCCCACTCCCGCATCTCCGCGGCCCGGGCCGCGGAGCGTACGTACGCGGTGACCTCGCCGGTGCAGATCCGCGCGAGCGCGGCCAGCGCCGAGGAGGCGGTGGCGCCCGCGCCGAGGACGGCCGCCGACTCCACCTTCTCCACGCCCTGCTCGCGCAGGGCGGACAGCAGCCCGGGGATGTCGGTGTTGTCGCCGACCCGGCGGCCGTCCTCGGTGAAGACGACCGTGTTGACCGCCTCGACGGAGGCGGCGGTGTCGCTGATGCCGTCGAGCAGCGGGATGACCGCCCGCTTGAGCGGCATGGTCAGCGACAGCCCGGCCCACTCGGGGCCGAGTCCCGCGATGAACTCCGGGAGCGCGGCCTCGTCGACTTCGAAGCGGTCGTACGACCAGTCGTCGAGGCCGAGCTCCCGGTACGCGGCGCGGTGCAGCACCGGTGAGAGGGAGTGCTCGATGGGAGAACCCAGCACCGCGGCCCGTATCCGTGACATGTCCTGCTACCCGCCGTTCTTCTGCTTCTGCCGTTCCTGGAACTCGGCGACGAGCTTGAGGTGTTCCTCGTAGGTTTTGGTGAAGGTCGTCTTGTTGCCGTCGACCGACACGAAGAACATCCAGCCGCCGTGGTCCGGGTCGAGCGTAGCGCTCACCGCGTCCGCACTCGGGTTCCCGATGGGGCCCGGGGGCAGTCCCTTGACGTGGTGCGTGTTGTACGGGTGGTCGAAGGCCTGGGCTTCCTTGAGATTGAAGTTGATCTCGCTCTGGTTCTTGATGTAGTTGTACGTCGAGTCGAACTCGATCTTCTGGTTGGTGACGTCGTTGGTCTTCTTGAGGCGGTTGTAGACCACCTCCGACATCTTCCGGAAGTCGTCGTGGTTCTTGCCCTCGGCGTTGACGAGGCTGGCGACCGTGATGACCTGGAGCGGGTTCTGCAGGCCCAGGCTCTTGGCCTTGCCCTCGACCCCGAGCTCCGTGTACTTGTCGGTCGCGTTCTTGACCATCTGCTTGAGGAGGGACTCGGGGGTGCTGGCGTTGGTCAGGTCGTACCGCATCGGGTACAGGAAGCCCTCGAGCGGGTCCATGATCTTCGGGTCGTTGTTCGCCCAGGCAGGCAGGCCGAGGTTCTTGACCTCGCTCTTGGCGATGCCTTCGGTGGTGCCCGCGGGCTTGTTGAGCTTCTCGTCGATCGCCTTGTAGACCGTCGCGTTGCGCATGCCCTCGGTGACGGTGATCACCCGGAGCTTGGTCGGGTCCGTCATCAACGCGACCACGGAAGCCGCCGACATCTTCTTCTTGAGCGGATAGATGCCCGGCTGGATCGACTTGCCCTTGGGGTCGGCGTTGGCCGCGTTCACGAAGGCCTGGGCGCTCGCGACCACGCCCTTGTCCTTGAGGATCCGGCCCATCTGGCCCAGGCCGGCACCCTTGGGGATCTCCACGTCCACGGTCTCGTCCGTGCCGGAGCCCGCGAAGTCCTCGGCCGCGCCGAACTTGCCCTTGAGGTAGGTGTAGCCGTAGTAGCCGCCACCGCCGAGCACGCCCACGATGACCACGGCCGCGATGAGGCAGGCCATGCCGCTGCGCTTCTTCGGCTTGCCGCCGGAACGGCCCGAGCGGCGGCCGCCGCCGGAGTTGCCGTCGTCCCCGTCGTCGTCCCCGTCGCGTCCGCCGCCGCCGAGGAAGGAGTCATCGGCCTCGTCGGCCTCGTCGGTCTTGACGTCCTCGTCCTGCCACTGGGCCTCGGGCTCCAGGTGCCGGCGGCCCGGGGGGCGCGGCGGCGGGTAGGCGTCGGGGGTGCCGTAGAGGTCGGGGGTCTCGCCGGGGTAACCGCCCGCCTGCTGCTGGGCGTACGGGTCCGCCCCCGCGTACGGGTCGGCGGCCTGGGCCACGCCCACGTACTGGGCCTGGCCGGTGTCCCAGATCTGGCCCCCGTACGTCTCCTGGTGCTGCTGGGGCGCGTGCTGCTGCGGGTGCGGAACCTGCTGGACGTACTGGGGCTGCTGCTGGTGCTGCTGGGGTTGTTGGTGCTGCGGAGCCTGCTGGGCCTGTGGGTACGGAGCCTGCTGGTACGGAGCCTGCTGGTACTGGCCCGGGTGCTGCTGCTGCACGTACTGGGGGTGCTGCGGCTGCTGCTGCACGTAGTGGGGGTGCTGGGGCTGCTGCTGCTGGTCGTCGACGTAGGGCGGCTGGCCCTGCTGGGCCGCATGCCCGGTCCACCCCTGGTCCCCGTAAAGGGGATCATCGGGGTGCCACGGTTGGGGGTTGGGGCCCCCGCCATACTCAGTCATCGATCCCCTAGCGCGCCGCGGGGCGTTGGCCGCGGCGCTTTCCGCCGCGGCACCCTGTTCCGCCTCTGCTGGTGGGCGACGGCTGTTCGAATGCCGCCACTTCGCGCGGAACGTTACCGTATCGCGATCAGACAACCACTTCGACGCACTCACCGGGCGGATTACCTGATACCCGTTCGGTCTCCAGAGCGTTCTGGAGGATCACCACCGCGGCCGCCTGGTCGATGACCGAGCGGCCCTTCTTCGCATTGCGCCCCGAGGCCCGCAGGCCCGCGGCCGCGGTGACAGTGGTCATCCGCTCGTCGACCAGGCGCACCGTCACGGGCTTGATGCCCTTGGCGAGTTCCATGGCGAAGGCCCGGCACTTGGCGGCCGCCGGCCCCTCCCGCCCGCTGAGCGAGCGGGGCAGGCCGACCACCACCTCGATGGGGTCGTACTCCTCGACGAGCTGCCGCAGCCGCCGGTGGGCGAAGGGAATGTCCCGGCCCGGGACGGTTTCCACCGGTGTGGCCAACACCCCGTCAGGGTCGCACGAGGCGACCCCGATCCGGGCGTCCCCGACATCGATGGCCAGTCGGCGGCCGCGGCGCAGCGTCATCAGGCGGTCTCCCCCACCAGTCGCTCGACGGCCGCGATGGCGTCGCCGATGGCGGCCGGGTTCTGGCCGCCGCCCTGGGCCACGTCGGGCTTGCCGCCGCCGCCACCACCGAGGGTCTTGGCGGCCGTGCGGACCAGGTCGCCGGCCTTGAGGCCGCGCTCGCGGGCCGCCTCGTTGGTGGCGATGACGGTCAGCGGACGGTCGTTGGCGGTGGTGAACAGGGCCACGACGGCCGGGCGGTCGCCCTGGATGCGGCCGCGGACGTCGAGGACCAGCTTGCGCAGGTCGTCGGCGCCGGTGCCGTCCGGCACCTGGCCGGTGACCACGGCCACGCCGCGGACGTCCTGGGCGCCGGCGGCGAGGCCGGCGGCGGCCTGGAGGACCTTCTCCGCGCGGAACTTCTCGATCTCCTTCTCGGCGTCCTTCAGCTTGCCGAGCATGGAGGCGATCTTCTCCGGCAGCTCCTCCGGACGGCCCTTGACCAGCTCCTGGAGCTGGGCGACGACCGTGTGCTCCTTGGCGAGGAAGTTGTACGCGTCCACGCCGACGAGGGCTTCGACGCGGCGCACGCCGGAGCCGATGGAGGACTCGCCGAGCAGCTTCACCAGGCCGAGCTGGCTGGTGTTCGCCACGTGGGTGCCGCCGCACAGCTCCTTGGAGAAGTCGCCGATGGTGACGACGCGCACGCGCTCGCCGTACTTCTCGCCGAATTCGGCGATGGCGCCCTGCTTCTTCGCCTCGTCGATGCTCAGGATCTCGGCGGTGACGTCGAGCTCGCGGGAGAGCACGTCGTTGATCTTCTGCTCCACGTCGGTGAGGACCGAGCCGGGGACGGCGTTCGGGGAGCCGAAGTCGAAGCGGAAGCGGCCGGGCGAGTTCTCGGAGCCGGCCTGGGCGGCCGTGGGGCCGAGCGCGTCGCGCAGCGCCTGGTGGGTGAGGTGCGTGGCCGAGTGGGCGCGGGCGATGGCCCGGCGGCGGTTCACGTCGATGGCGGCGTAGGCGGAAGCGCCCACGGTCACCTCTCCGACCTGGACGGAGCCCTTGTGCACGGAGACGCCGGGGACCGGCTGCTGGACGTCGCGGATCTCGATGATCGCGCCGGAGTCGAGCTTGATGCGGCCCTGGTCGGCGAGCTGGCCGCCGCCCTCGGCGTAGAAGGGGGTGCGGTCGAGGACGACCTCGACCTCGTCGCCCTCGGAGGCGGCGGGCGAGGAGACGCCGTTGACCAGGAGGCCGACGATGGTGGACTCGCCCTGGTTGGTGGCGTAGCCGGTGAACTCGGTGGCGCCGGAGCCGTCGGCGATCTCCCGGTAGGCGGACATGTCCGCGTGACCGGTCTTCTTGGCCTTGGCGTCGGCCTTGGCCTTGTCCTTCTGCTCCTGCATCAGGCGGCGGAAGCCGTCCTGGTCCACGGAGAGGCCCTGTTCGGCGGCCATCTCCAGGGTCAGGTCGATCGGGAAGCCCCAGGTGTCGTGGAGCAGGAACGCCTTGTCGCCGGCCAGGACCGAGCCACCGGTGGCCTTGGTCTCGGTGATGGCGGTGTCGAGGATGTTCGTGCCGCCGCGCAGGGCCTTCACGAAGGCGGCCTCTTCGGCGAGCGCGACGGTCTCGATGCGCTTGCGGTCGGTCACGAGCTCCGGGTACTGCTGCCCCATCGTGTTGATCACGACGTCGACGAGTTCCTGGACCACGGGGCCGGTGGCGCCCATGAGACGCATGTTGCGGATCGCGCGGCGCATGATGCGGCGCAGCACGTAGCCGCGGCCCTCGTTGCCGGGGGTGACCCCGTCGCCGATGAGCATGACGGAGGTGCGGATGTGGTCGGCGACCACGCGCATCGAGACGTCCGTGCCCTGGGCGGCGCCGTACTGCACGCCGGTCAGCTCGGTGGCCTTCTCCATGACCACGCGCAGGGTGTCGGTCTCGTACATGTTCTGTACGCCCTGCAGGATCATGGCGAGGCGCTCGAGGCCGAGACCGGTGTCGATGTTCTTCGACGGCAGGTCGCCGAGGATCGGGAAGTCTTCCTTCCCGTCGCCGGCGCCGCGCTCGTACTGCATGAAGACCAGGTTCCAGATCTCCACGTAGCGCTCGTCGTTGACGGCGGGGCCGCCCTCGACGCCGAACTCCGGGCCGCGGTCGTAGTTGATCTCGGAGCAGGGGCCGCAGGGACCCGGGACGCCCATGGACCAGAAGTTGTCCTTCTTGCCCAGGCGCTGGATGCGCTCGGAGGGCACGCCCACGACGTCGCGCCAGATGGTCTCGGCCTCGTCGTCGTCGAGGTAGACCGTGATCCAGAGCTTCTCGGGCTCCAGGCCGTAGCCACCGTCCGCCACGGAGCTGGTGAGCAGCTCCCAGGCGTACTTGATGGCGCCTTCCTTGAAGTACTCGCCGAAGGAGAAGTTGCCGCACATCTGGAAGAACGTGCCGTGGCGGGTGGTCTTGCCGACCTCTTCGATGTCCGGCGTACGGACGCACTTCTGCACGCTGGTGAGCGTCGACCCGGGCGGCTTGACCTCACCCAGGAAGTACGGCTTGAAGGGGACCATGCCCGCGTTGACCAGCAGCAGAGTCGGGTCGTCCGCGATGAGCGACGCCGAAGGGACAACGGTGTGACCGCGCTCCTCGAAGAAGCTCAGCCAGCGGCGGCGAATTTCAGCCGACTCCATCAGTGGTCCTCATTCCGGTTGTACGTAAACGTATTGGTCTGGCCGTGCTCGATGGCCCGCAGCCGCCGCGGCCCGGGAAGGGCGGTGACGTTGTCGGGCCGGTCGGGATCCTGGTGGAGTCCCAGTGCGTCGTTCAGCTCGTCCTCGCGCTGCGACATTCCCGCCTTGACGTCGAGGGCGAAGTCCTTGAGGCGGTGCCCCGCTTCGACCGCCTTGTCGGCGGCCTGCGCGGCGAGGCTCTCCGGGGTCAGCTTCTTGAGCTGCCGGTTGACCTTGGTGGTGGCCCACACGCCGGCGGCTGCGCCGGCGGTGAACCAGAAGGCTCGGCGGAACATCGGAGGTCTCAGCCCTTCTGCTTCCGGCGCCGGGGCGACGGCACCGTACGGCCAACGATCACGGTACGTCGCGCGGTCCTGCGCGGCACGTCCTCGGAGCCGGCTCCGGCCGCGCCGCCCTTGCCCAGCGCCTTGCGGACGCCGTAGCCGAAGGCCGCGACCTTCACGAGCGGGCCGCCGAAGGTGGACGCGACGGTGGAGGACAGCGCGGAGGCGTTGGAGGTGACTTCCTGGACGTCGCTCGCGATGGCGTCGACCCGGTCCAGCTGGGTGCGGGCGGAGCGGACGGTGGTGGAGGCGTCCGCGAGCAGCGGGACGGCCTCGTCGGTCACGTCGGCCACGAGCTTCGTGGTCGCCTTGAGCACCTGGGCCAGCCTCACCAGCACCACGGCGAGGAAGGAGACCAGAATGGCCCAGAAGACGGCCACGAGGATCCCGGCCACCTCTCCACCGGACACGTCACACCGCTCTCTACACATTGATCACTAAGCGAAAAAGTCGTCCTCCGACCCTATCGCGCCGGAGATCCGCCGCAGTACCGCAATTCCCGGACGCGGCCCGGCGGCCCGGCCCCGCCTTGTACCCAGAGCATGCGGACGAGTACCCTCCGTGTCCCATGCGACACAGACCCCTTGGACACAGGACGCCGGGCAATCTTCCCTCGGACCTGAGCGGCTTTGTCGGGCGGGGTGTCGAACTCTCCGAGCTGGGGCGACTGCTGGATTCCTCGCGGCTGGTCACGGTGACCGGCGCGGGCGGTGTCGGCAAGACCCGGCTGGTGCTGGCCGCGGCCAGGGCGGCGGCGCAGGCGGGGCAGGCCGATCCGGCGGACCCCGCCCATCCGGCCGACCCGGCGCAGGAACGCTACTGCGACGGCGTGTGGCTGGCCGAGCTGGCCTGCGTACGGGATCCCGCGCTGCTGGAGCTGACCATCGCGGAGTCGCTGGGCCTGACCGACCACACCACCCGGCCGCTGCGCACCGTGCTCGCCGAACACCTGGCCGAGCGGCGGCTGCTGCTGGTCCTGGACGGCTTCGAGCAGCTGGTCGACGAGACCGCGGCCCTGGTACGGGAACTGCTGCGCCGCTCCCCCGGCCTGCGGGTGCTGGCGGCCGGCCGGCGCCCGCTGACCCTCGACGGGGAGCTGTCCTGGCCGCTGGCCCCGCTGGCCCCCGACGAGGCGCTGGCCCTGCTGACCGAGCGGGCCGTGGCGGCCGACCCCGGCTTCGCCCCGACGGAGGCCGACCGGGCGGTGCTGGCCGAGCTGTGCGTCCGCCTCGACGGCCTGCCCCTGGCCCTGGAACTGGCGGCGGGCCGGCTGCGCACGCTGTCCCCCGCCCAGGTGCTGTCCCGGCTGGAGGACCGCTTCGGCCTGCTGACGGGCGGCGGGCGCGGGGCGCTGCCCCGCCACCGGGCGCTGCGGACGGCGATCGGCTGGAGCCACGAGCTGTGCACGGCCGGGGAGCGGCTGCTGTGGGCCCGGCTGTCGGTCTTCGCCGGGCAGTTCGACCTGGACGCCGCCGAGTACGTGTGCGCGGGCCCGGACCTGCCGGTGGATTCGGTGCTGGACCTGGTCGGGGAGCTGCTGGGGCAGTCCCTGCTGGTCCGGGAGGAGACGGCGGCCGGGGTGCGCTACCGGATGCTGGAGACCGTACGGATCTACGGGGCGGGCTGGCTGGAGTCGCTGGGCGACGCCACCCGGCTGCGGCGCAGGCACCGGGACTGGTACATGGGTCTGGCGACCTGGTGCGAGCTGGACTGGTTCAGCCCGCGCCAGCAGGAAGTGGCCGCGCTGGTGGAGGCGGAGCTGGCGAACCTGCGGCTCGCCCTGGAGTGCTGCCTGGACGAGCCGGAGGAGATCCACCTCGGCCAGTACCTGGCGGGCACCCTCTGGTTCTACTGGGCGGGCTGCGGCCGGCTCGCCGAGGGCCGCCACTGGCTGGACCGGACCCTGGAGGGCGGCCCCGGGCACGGCCTCGACCTCTCGGGTCTGGACCTCGGGCTGGACCTGAGCCTGGAGCTCGGGCTGGGCCCGGCAGGCCCTGCGGACCCGGACCGGGACCGGGAGTACGAGAGCTCGCGGCTGAAGGCCCTGTGGGTGCTCGGGTACGTGGCGGCGCTGCAGGGCGACGCGGTGGCCTCGATGAGCGCCCTGTACGAGTGCCGGGACGGGGCCGCGCAGAGCGGGAACCCGGTGGCGGCGGCGTACGCGGTGCACCGGCTGGGCTGCCTGGCGCTGATCTCGGACGACATGGCCCGGGCCCGGGAGCTGCTGGGCGGGGCGCTGGAGCGCTACCGGGAGGCCGGGGAGCTGAACAGCAACGTACTGATGTGCCAGGTGGAGCTGGCGATGACGCTGGCCTTCCAGGGGGAGCCGGCGGGCGCGCTCGCGCTGTGCGAGGAGGTCCGGGACATCTGCGAGGAGCGCGGGGAGCGCTGGACGAAGGCCTACGCCCTGTACGTCCTGGCCTACGCGGCCCTGGACTCGGGCGACCCGGCCGGGGCACGGCGGCTGCTGAGCGAGTGCGTGGCGATCAACCACACCTTCCGGGACCTGGTCGGGCTGGTGCTGGCGGTGGAGCTGCTGGCACTGGTCACGGTCGCCGAGGGGCATCCGGCGGAGGCGGCCGTGCTCCAGGGCGCGGCCGAGCCGATGTGGGACGGGGTGGGGATGCAGCTCTTCGGCTCGGGGTACTTCAACGCCCCGCGCCTGATGTGCCAGGAGCGGGCGGGCGAGCTGCTGGGCACGGAGCGGTACGCGTCCTGCGCCCGGCACGGGGGGACCCTGTCGGTGGACGCGCTGGTGGAGCGGGCCCTGCGGGGGCCGGAGCCGGAGCCGGCGCCCGCGCCGAGGAGCGCGGCCCCGCTGCCGAGGCCCCGTACGACGGACGGGGCTGCGACGGGGTTCCCGAGAAGCAGGAAACCCGCCGGCTCCCCCAAGGGGGAACCGGCGGGCTGACCAGCCTGTGAGGCTACGTCCGCTGGTACGAGATCAGCGGGCGTAGTACTCGACGACGAGCTGCTCGTCGCAGATGACCGGGATTTCCTTGCGGTTCGGGTCGCGGTCCAGGCGGAAGGCCAGGGCCTTCAGGTTGACCTGCAGGTAACGGGGGGTCTCGCCCTCGCCTGCGTAGCCACCCTCACGGGCAACCTGGAACGGAACCTTCTCGCGGCTGCGCTCGCGCACCGTGATGACGTCGTCCGGACGGACGCGGAACGACGGCTTGTCGACCTTGTCGCCGTTGACCTCGATGTGGCCGTGAACGACCATCTGACGGCTCTGGTAGATGGTGCGGGCGATGCCCGAACGCAGGACCAGGGCGTCGAGGCGACGCTCGAGCTCGACGACCAGCGCCTCGCCCGTCTTGCCTTCGGCCTTCTTGGCGCGGTCGTACGCGCGGGCCATCTGACGCTCAGAGATGTCGTACTGAGCGCGCAGACGCTGCTTCTCCAGCAGACGAACCTTGTAGTCCGAGTTCTGCTTGCGGCCACGGCCGTGCTCGCCCGGCGGGTAGGGGCGGGCCTCGAAGTACTTGACGGCCTTCGGGGTCAGCGCAATGCCGAGGGCACGCGACTTCTTGACCTTGGGTCGCTTCTGGTTCACGTGGAACCTACCTCCATGTAAGTTAGGTGAGGCTTACCTTAGCGAGGAGGACGTAATGTCTCGACCACATGGGATCCCCCTGCCCAGTGCGCATCGAAGTTCAGATCCAAACGAAACAGGATCTGCTTTCGACGACGATTGGCAGGGTCAGCCGCGTCCCAGGGAAGGCGTTCGGCAGCTCACCGGAGCCGAACGCGTACGAACCCTCGTAGAGTCCAACGCCTCAGTATCCCTCACGCTCCCAGGTGCTTTGGACCAAGGAGAGCTCGGAACAGGGGTGCCGGCCGCAAGGACCGTCACCCCGGACGGGGACGTGATTCTCCTGGTATCAGGGGAATCCGCGGCTGCCAGGGCAGCCGCTCACGCCCAGGACGACGACCTCACCGCCGTGATCGAGATCACGGATGTGGCGCCGGTGTCCGTGCCCCATCGTATCCGAGGCCGCGCGTGGCTCGCCGGGTGGCTCACCCCGGTGCGCGACGCCGCCGACCGGGCGGCCTGCGCGGCGCTGATGGCCGAGCGTCACCCGGTCGGGGAACTCCTCGGAATGTCCGATTCGCTCGACCCGTCCACTGGTTCATTTCACGACGGCGGCCGGCCCGCGTGGATGCTGCTGCGCCTGGAGGTCGGCGAGATCTCGGTGGACGACCTGTGGGGCGCCGAGCACGTGGACCCCGAGCTGCTGGCCGCGGCCGAGCCGGACCCCATGACGGCCCACGAGGCGGAGATCCTCCAGCACCTGGCCGCCTCGCACGGCGACCGGATGGGCGAGCTGTGCGCGCTGCTCGGCGCGCGGGGCGAGGAAGCGGACCTCAAGGCGGTCCCCCTCGCACTGGACCGCCTCGGACTGCGGGTGCGCTTCACCCGCGGGACCACCGCCTTCGACGCCCGCTTCGACTTCCCCGAGCCGGTCGGCGACGTCTGCGGACTGCGCCGGGCGATGCGCACCCTCTTCGCCTAGCGGTCCCTACTCCGGACAGGTGCCCAGCATCTCCCGCAGCGCTTCCTTCTCCGGCGGGGTCACCGACAGCCCGTACTTCGCCTTGATCCCCGTGTAGCGCCGCGCGTACTCGCACCAGTAGCTCTTGACCGGCGGCTTCCACTTGTCGGCGGTCTTGCTGCTCTTCTCGTAGTTGGTCTGCTTGTCCACGGCGAGCAGCACGTCGAGGTCGTTGGCGTACGCCAGCCTGCGCTCCGGGGTCCAGGCGTACGCACCCGCGCGCCAGGCGGCACCGAGGGCGACGACGTGGTCGGTCTGGATCTGCGAGGCGCGCCGGTAGTAATAGGGGAGCTCCTTGCCCGTGTACGGGTCGTGCAGCGTCCCGGACACGACCACACAGGGGTTCCGGTCGCCCTCCCGCAGCTCGCTGAGGTCCCTTCGCAGTACGTCGTCCCGGGTGTCGCACCCGTTGCGCCCGCCGACGGCGTCCGTCTCGTCGGACCAGTACCTGCCGAAGTTCTCCCGCTTGTACGTCTCCCAGTTCTTGCCCCACTCGACGGTGAGCTTCGCCAGCTGCGTCCTGGCGGTGGCCGCGGTCGGGGGGAACCCGGCACTGGCGAGCGGTGCCTCCGCGAGGAGCGCCGCGGCGCTGGCGTGAGCCGTCTCGGCGTCCCCGTGGTGGCACCCGCTGAGCAGCAGTACTGCCGTCATGGCGATGAGCGAAGCCCGGCGTCCCATGCCCGGAGCCTAGGCCGGGCCGCCTCGCCCCGCGAGGCCGACACGACGCCGCTGCGCGGAGCCGGTCAGGACCCGCCGCCCCGCAGCCGCTCGCGGACCTTTTCCACCACGTCCGCGTAGCGGGCTTCGGCCCCGTACCGGGTCGGCTCGTAGTACCGCTTGCCGTGGATCTCGTCCGGCGCGTACTGCTGCGCCGCGATCGCGCCGGGCACGTCGTGCGGGTACACGTACCCCACCGCGTGGCCCAGCTTCGCCGCCCCCTTGTAGTGCCCGTCCCTCAGGTGCGCGGGCACGGTCCCGGCCAGCCCGGCCTTCACGTCCGCCAGCGCGGCGCCGATCGCCGTCGTCGCCGTGTTCGACTTCGGGGCCAGTGCCAGCGCGATCGTCACGTGCGACAGGGTCAGCGAGGCCTCCGGGAAGCCGATCATCGCCACCGCCTGGGCCGCCGCCACCGCGAGGGGCAGGGCCGTGGGATCCGCGAGCCCGATGTCCTCGCTCGCCGAGATCATCAGCCGGCGCGCGATGAACCGCGGGTCCTCCCCCGCCTCGATCATCCGTGCCAGATAGTGCAGCGCCGCGTCCACGTCCGAGCCCCGGATCGACTTGATCAGCGCGCTCGCCACGTCGTAGTGCTGGTCGCCGTCCCGGTCGTACCTGACCGCCGCCCGGTCGACGGCCTCCTCCATCGTCTGGAGGGTGATCTCTGGCTCGCCCTTGGCGATCGCCGAGCCCGCGCCCGCCTCCAGCGCCGTCAGCGCGCGCCGCGCGTCGCCGCCGGCGATCCGCAGCAGGTGCGCCTCGGCGTCCTCGGGCAGCGTCACCGCGCCGCCCAGGCCCCGCTCCTCCGTCAGCGCCCGGTGCATCAGCGCGCGCAGGTCGTCGTCCGTCAGCGGTTCCAGCGTGAGCAGCAGGGAGCGCGACAGCAGCGGGGAGATGATCGAGAAGTACGGGTTCTCCGTGGTCGCCGCGATCAGCGTGACCCAGCGGTTCTCCACGGCCGGCAGCAGCGAGTCCTGCTGCGCCTTGCTGAAGCGGTGGATCTCGTCGAGGAAGAGGACGGTGTCCTTGCCGTATCCGCCGGCCGCCCGCTTGGCGCCCTCGATGACCGCCCGGACCTCCTTGACGCCCGCCGTGATCGCGGACAGCTCCACGAACCGCTTCTTGGTCGCCTGGCTCACCACGTAGGCGAGGGTGGTCTTCCCGATCCCCGGCGGACCCCACAGGATCACCGAGGAAGCCCCGGCCGGACCCCCGTCCCCCTCGCCGACGAGCCGCCGCAGCGGGGAGCCGGGCTTGAGCAGGTGCTGCTGGCCGACGACCTCGTCCAGGGTGCGCGGGCGCATCCGGACGGCGAGCGGAGAACTGGAGGGGTCCTTCGCCTGGCGGTCCTCGGCGGCTGCGGTGAAGAGATCTGGTTCCACACCGGAAGCCTATGCGAGCCCGCTGACAGGGCCGCCCCCGCTCAGGAGGTCCAGAAGTCCCACCAGCGGGTCAGGATCAGCATTCCGATGATCCCGATGTGCAGGACGGGCAGCACCCACGTGAACTCGTCGAAGAAGGCGCGCAGCCAGCCGGGGGCCCCCAGCATGCGGTTGCGGACGTTGTGCGAGGTGACGTACCAGAACATGACGATGGTGGCGACCCAGGCCAGGCAGCACCACAGGCACAGCGAGTTGATGTTGTACAGCGACTGGTACATCAGCCAGGTGCAGAAGCCGACGCCGAAGAGCATTCCGGCGTTCAGGGTCAGCCAGTACCAGCGAGGGAAGCGGGCGCGGGCGAGCAGGCTCATGCCCACGCAGACGACCATGCCGTAGGCGACCAGCCCCAGCATCGGGTTCGGGAACCCGAAGACGGACGCCTGGTCGCTCTTCATGATGTTGCCGCAGGACACGATCGGGTTGAGGCTGCAGCCCGGCGTGAAGTTCGGGTCCTCCAGCAGCTTGAACTTGTCGATCGTGATGACCCAGGCGGCGAGCAGGCCCGCGGCTCCGGTGATCACCAGCAGCAGGGCCAGGGCCCGGCTGCCGCCGACGGCCGTCCGCGGAGCGGCGTCCGCGTCCTTACCTCGTGTCGTCATACCGCCCGCTCCACATCGTCAAGGTCCACAAGCACCGGCCATTGTGCCGTACCGGTCCGCTGTCCACCGTTCGGTGGACATAAGGAAGTACGCACGGGGGGACCGGTCTGGCGTGTTCCGCCACACCATTTGAGACATGACACGAAACGCGGTGCAGGTGCGGGGGCTTCGCAAACAGTACGGCGAGGTCACCGCGGTGGACGGACTTGATCTGACGATCCGGCAGGGCGAGGTCTTCGGACTCCTGGGGCCCAACGGCGCCGGCAAGAGCACCACGGTGGAGATACTCCAGGGCCACCGTCGGCGGGACGGCGGCGAGGTCAGCGTGCTCGGCGCGGACCCGGCCGTGGCGGGGCGGGCCTGGCGCTCGCGCGTCGGAATCGTCTGGCAGGACGAGTCGGCGCCCGCCGAACTGACGGTACGGGAGACGGTCGAGCACTTCGCCCGCTACTACCCGGCCCCGCGCGACCCTGCCGGGGTCATCGCCCTGGTCGGCCTGGAGCACAAGCGCGAGGAGCGGGTGAAGGCGCTCTCGGGCGGCCAGCGGCGCCGGCTCGACGTGGCGCTCGGCGTCATCGGCAACCCCGAGCTGCTGCTCCTCGACGAGCCGACCACCGGCTTCGACCCGGCGGCACGGCGGCAGTTCTGGGACCTGATCCGGCTGCTCTCCGCCGAGGGCACCACCATCGTGCTCACCACGCACTACCTGGAGGAGGCCGAGGCCCTCGCCGACCGTCTCGCCGTCATCGCCAACGGCAAGGTCGTCGCCGAGGGCGACCCGGCCGGGCTGCGCTCCCGCTTCGGCACCGGGGCCACCGTCGAGTGGACCGAGGCCGACGGCACCCCGCGCAGCGTCTCCACCGAGACCCCCACCCGTACCGTCGCCGAGCTCATGACCCGCTTCGACGGCGAGATCCCGGGTCTGAAGATCGGCCGTCCCACCCTGGAGGACGTGTACCTGCGCCTCACCGGACAGCTCGTACCCGCGACCGAGCGGCAGCAGGAGGAAGCCCGATGAGCACCGACGTCACCGATGTCACCGAGGCCGCCGCGGCCCTGCCCGGCGCGTGGGCCCTGGGCCTGAGCCGCGGGGCCCTGGAGATCAAGCAGTTCGCCCGCCAGCGCGACTCGGTGATCTTCACCTTCGCCTTCCCCATCGTCTTCCTCACCCTCTTCGCCTCGATCTTCAGCGGCACCGTGGAGGGCACCGGGATCACCGCCTCCCAGCTCTACGCGGCGGGCATGGTCGCCGCCGGCATCATGTCCACCAGCTTCCAGTCGCTCGGCATCTCCATCGCCGTCGAACGCGACGAGAAGGTGCTGCGCCGGCTGCGCGGCACCCCGATGCCGCCGGCCGCGTACTTCCTCGGCAAGGTCTGGATGGTGCTGGTCACCGGACTCGCCGAGACCGTGATCCTGCTGCTCGTCGGCGCCACGCTCTTCGGCCTGGACCTGCCGTCCTCCGCCACGAAATGGCTCACCTTCGCCTGGATCTTCGTCCTCGGCCTGGCCGGCTGCGCGCTGCTCGGCATCGCGATCAGCAGCCTGCCCAAGTCCGGCAAGAGCGCGAGCTCGGTGGTCGTCCTGCCCTTCCTCGTCCTCCAGTTCATCTCCGGCGTCTACATCCCGATCGGCCAGATCCCCGACTGGCTGCTGAACATCGGTGCGCTGTTCCCGCTGAAGTGGATGTGCCAGGGTCTGCGCGGGGTGTTCCTGCCGGAGTCCGCGGCCGTGCTGGAACAGGCGGGCAGCTGGGAGTACGGAAAGGTCGCCCTGGTCCTCGGGGCCTGGGTCGTCGGAGGATTGGTCCTGTGCCTGCTGACCTTCAAATGGAAGAGCAACCGCGACGGCTGAGCGGTTTCACGGGGGCGGCCGGAGCGCGCGAGGCCCACGTCTGGGACCGCGCGTTCGGGCCGTGGGACCTCTACTTCGGGGTGGTGTGGGTCGCCACCATGACCTTCGTGCTGGGGGCCGGGTTCCCGGCGGCCGGCTACCGGATGCTCTCCGCCGCCCTCCTCGTGCCGCTCGCCCCCTGGTACGTGTGGGTCGGGCGCCCGCTGCTCCTGCTGGAGCCCGACGCCCGGCTCCGGGAGTCGCTGCGCTACCTGGCAGGGAACCTGGCGCTGTTCCTCCCGGCCTCCGTCCTCGTCGGCGAGGCCCGGCTGGCCACCTTCGCACTCGTTCCGCCCTGCTTCATGCTGCTGCCGCTGCGCCGGGCGGTGGCCGCCGTGGCCCTGGTCGCCCTGGCGCCGGTGGCCGGCTGGGCGCTGCTGTGGCGGCCCCCCGGCCACGACGTGTTCGTCAGCGCCCTCGGCTCGTCCGTCACCTTCGTCTTCTCCGCCTTCATCGGCGCCTGGATCACCCGGATCATCCAGCAGAGCCAGGAGCGGGCCTCACTGATCGCCGAACTCGACGCCAGCCGGGAGGAGGTGGCCCGGCTGTCCGCCGCCCAGGGCGCCCATGCCGAAAGGGAACGCATGTCCCGCGAGATCCACGACACCCTCGCCCAGGGCTTCACGAGTCTGCTGATGCTGGTCCAGGCCGTGCAGTCGGAGCTGGAAACGGACCCGGAACAGGCCCGCCGGCACCTGGAGCTGATGGCCGCCACCGCCCGGCAGAACCTGGCCGAGGCCCGCTCCCTGGTCTCGGGCGGCGCCCCCGCCGACCTGGACGCGGGCTCCCTGCCGGACGCCGTACGCCGCCTCGCGGCCCGGCAGGACCCGCCCGCGGCCGTCTCGGTGACCGGGGAGGTCCGGCCGCTGGCGGCGGCGCTGGAGGTGGTGGCCCTGCGGTCCTGCCAGGAATCCCTGGCCAACGCCGCGAAGCACGCCGGTCCCGGGGCCCGCTGCTCGCTCTCCCTGGCCTACGGTGACGCCGAACTGACCGTCACGGTCGAGGACACCGGACGCGGCTTCGACCCGACGGCCCCCGCCACGGGCTACGGCCTTCGCGGACTGCGCGCCCGCGCCGCGGAGGCGGGCGGCACGGCCTCGATCATCAGCGCGGTGCACGCCGGCACCACCGTCACCGTGACACTCCCGATCCGCTGAGGAGCCGTACGACATGATCCGCATCCTGCTGGCCGACGACCACCCGGTGGTACGGGAGGGCCTGCGCGGCATGCTCAGCGCGGAGCCGGACCTGGAGGTCGTCGGGGAGGCCTCGAACGGCCCCCAGGCGGAGGCCCTGGCCGCGCGGCTGCTCCCCGGCCTGGACCTGATCCTGATGGACCTGCGGATGCCGGGCGGCGACGGCGTCGAGTCCATCGCGAGGATCACCGCGGCCGGGCTGGCGGTACGAGTGGTGGTCCTGACCACGTACGAGGACGACCGGGACATCCTGCGGGCGGTGGAGGCGGGGGCCGCGGGCTACTTGCTGAAGGACATGGCCCGGGCGGAACTGGCGGACGCGGTGCGGGCTGCGGTGCGCGGCGAAACGGTCCTGGCCCCCTCGGTGGCCGGCCGCCTGGTGGACCGCCTGCGCACCCGCCCGTCGCTGCCGCGGCTGTCGGAGCGCGAGGTGTCGGTGCTACGGCTGGTCGCCGGGGGCGCGACGAACGCGGAGATCGGGCGGCAGCTGTTCGTAGCGGAGTCCACGGTGAAGACCCACCTGCTGCGGGTCTTCGCGAAGCTGGAGGTCACGGACCGCACGGCGGCGGTGACGACGGCCATGCGGCACGGCCTGCTGTAGCAATTCCAGCCCCGCCGGCGTTTGAGGCGCGGGGTCCGGGGCGGAGCCCCGGGAAACGGCGAAGGGGCGGGGCGGGGAGAGCTCCGCGCAGCGGCTCCCCCGCACCCGCCCCCACCGGCGGCAGCGACCGTCAGGCCAGCTTCGCGCGGACCGTGTCCACGAGATCGGCCACGGCGACCGGGCTCTGCTCCCCGGACTCCATGTCCTTCAGCTGGACCACGCCCTCTTCGAGGTCGCGGTCACCCGCGACCACCGCGAACCGCGCCCCGCTGCGGTTCGCGTCCTTCATCGCACCCTTGAGGCCCTTGCCCCCGTAGGACATGTCCGCCGCCACACCGGCCCGCCGGAGCTCGGTCACCAGACCGAACAGCACCGGCTTCGCCCCGCCCAGCGCCACCGCGAAGACGGAGGTCGCGGCCGGGATGTCCAGCTCGATGCCCTCGGCTTCGAGCGCCAGCACCGTACGGTCCACGCCGAGCGCCCAGCCGACCGAAGGCAGTGCCGGTCCGCCGATCATCTCGGACAGGCCGTCGTAGCGGCCGCCGCCGCCGACCGCGGACTGCGAGCCCAGACCGTCGTGGACGAACTCGAAGGTGGTCCGCGTGTAGTAGTCCAGGCCGCGCACCAGCTTCTCGTCGTCCTCGAAGACGACCCCGGCCGCCGTCACCAGCGCCCGGACCTCCTCGTGGTAGGCCTTGCAGGCGTCGCAGAGGTAGTCGCGCAGCATCGGGGCACCGACCAGCTGCTTCTGTACGTCGGTCCGCTTGTCGTCGAGGACGCGGAGCGGGTTGATCTCGGCCCGGCGGACGGTCTCCTCGTCGAGGTCCAGTCCGCTCAGGAAGGCCTGGAGCGCTTCCCGGTACACCGGGCGGCACTCCTTGTCGCCCAGCGAGTTCAGCAGGATCCGGAAGTTGCGCAGGCCAAGCGAGCGGTACGCCTGGTCGGCCAGGATGATCAGCTCGGCGTCCAGCGCCGGGTCCTCGGCTCCGATCGCCTCGGCGCCGACCTGCGAGAAGTGGCGGTAGCGCCCCTTCTGCGGCTTCTCGTAACGGTAGTACGAGCCCGAGTACCAGAGCTTGACCGGCAGGTTTCCCTTCTTGTGCAGGCTCGCCTCCAGCGCCGCGCGCAGTACGGAGGCCGTGCCCTCGGGACGCAGGGCCAGCTGGTCACCGCCCTTGGTCTCGAAGGCGTACATCTCCTTGGAGACGATGTCGGTGGACTCGCCGACACCGCGGGCGAAGAGACCCACGTCCTCGAAGCCGGGGGTCTCGATGTAGCCGTAGCCGGAGTTGCGCAGCGGGGCCGAGATGGCCTCGCGTACCGCCAGGTACTTCACGGAGACCGGCGGGATCAGGTCGTACGTGCCCTTGGGGGCCTGAAAAGTAGCCACGAAACTCTCGTCACATTCCTCGTCGTGGAGACGTGAAACCGTCTCCCAGGCCGGCGGCCACCTGCCGCAGGTACGGGTTGGTGGCGCGCTCACGGCCAATGGTCGTGTGCTCGTTGTGTCCGGGCAGCACCACGGTCGAGTCGTCGAGCGGCAGGCACACGCGGGCCAGCGACTCGAGCATGTCGGCGTGGCTGCCGCCGGGGAAGTCGGTGCGTCCGATGGAGCCGGCGAAGAGCAGGTCGCCCGAGAACAGCAGCGGAGGGATGTCCGCGGCCTCGGGCGTCCCGAAGGTCACCGACCCCGGTGTATGGCCGGGGGCGTGCGACACGGTGAGCTCCATGCCCGCCAGGGCGAGCTTCGCGCCGTCGGTGAGCTCCTTGACCTCGGAGGGCTCCCCCACCGTGAGCTCGCCCATGAGCTGCGCTCCCAGGGAGCGGCCCAGGGCCTTCTCCGGGTCGCTCATCATGAAGCGGTCCGCGGGGTGGATCCAGGCCGGTACGTCGTGTGCTCCGCACACCGGGACCACGGAGGCCACATGATCGATGTGGCCGTGGGTCAGGACGACCGCGACGGGCTTGAGCCGATGCTTCTTCAGCGTCTCCTCGACGCCCCGGGTGGCCTGGTGGCCGGGGTCGATGATGACGCACTCCTCACCGGCGGCGGGGGCGACCACGTAACAGTTGGTCCCCCAGGCCCCGGCGGGGAACCCGGCAATCAGCACGTTCGTCCCTCAAATCGTCGTCCGGCGGGAGCTTCGGCGGCCGCCGAAGGTCGGAAGGTCGCTGCTCAGAGCCTACCGGCGCCGCTCATTACACAGCGAACCCATATACGGTACGGCCTAACCCAGCCCGGACAGTGGTACCAGATACGCACAAGGAGACGACCCCGTGGTCACGAGCGATCAGCGGCGGCGCCAGCTCGCCAGGGAGAAGTACGAACGCCAGCAGAAGCGGCGTGCCGACGCGCGGCGCAAGACGCGCCAGCGCCTGGCCGTGGTCGGGGCGGCGGTGGCCGTGGTCGTAGCCACGCTGGTCGGCCTCGTGGTCGGCGGCGTCTTCGACAAGGACAAGAAGAACGAGGCGGCCGATCCGGCCGCGAACCCGTCGGCCTCGCCGACTCCGAAGCAGTCCCCCTCGCCGGCGATGGCGATCGACGCCAAGGCGAAGTACACCTTCGACCTGAAGACGAGCGCGGGCGACGTCAAGTTCGAGATGGACGCGGCGAAGACCCCGCAGACGGTCAACTCGTTCAAGTCGCTCGCCGACAAGAACTTCTTCGACAACACCAAGTGCCACCGCCTGACGACGAACGGCATCTTCGTCCTGCAGTGCGGCGACCCCCAGGGCACCGGCATGGGCGGCCCCGGCTACACCATCGCGGACGAGAACCTCGACTCGCTGGGCAAGGCCAACGACCAGGGCCAGGTGGTCTACCCGGCCGGCACCGTGGCGATGGCCAACACCGGTCAGCCCGGCTCGGGCGGCAGCCAGTTCTTCCTGGTCTACAAGGACAGCCCGCTGGCCCCCTCGTACACCCCCTTCGGCAAGATCGACGCGGCCGGTCTGAAGGTGCTCGAAGAGGTGGCCAAGGCCGGTACGGCCGACGGCGGCGCGGACGGCGCGCCCAAGACCCCCGTGACCATCGAGAAGGGCACGGTCACCCAGAACTGACGGGGACCGGGCGGACCGGGCCCGGCCGGCACCGCACCCGCACGCCGATATTCCGTCGTGCTGGATGCGGACAGCCGGCCCGGCGGTCGCCTATGTTGGCGTTGTGCAGGGCGGGCGCGGCCCGCCCCAGGAAACTGTGGACGATGCCCAGGGGGTGAACCCCTCGCAAGGCATCAGGTGGAGGAGGCGCTGTGAGCAGCGACCCGTGGGGCCGAGTCGACGAGACCGGCACCGTGTACGTGCGTACTGCCGATGGCGAGAAGGTCGTCGGATCGTGGCAGGCGGGCACCCCGGAGGAGGCCTTGGCCTACTTCGAGCGCAAGTACGAGGGCCTGGTGGTCGAGATCGGCCTCCTCGAACGACGAGTGCGGACCACCGATCTGTCCTCCAAGGACGCCCAGACAGCCATCGAGCACCTGCGCACGCAGGTGGACGAGCACCACGCCGTGGGCGACCTCGAAGCGCTGCGCGGCCGGCTGGACAAGCTGGTGTCGACCGTGGACTCGCGGCGCGAGGAGCGGAAGGTCCAGAAGGCCAAGCAGACGGACGAGGCCCGTACGGCCAAGGACGCGCTGGTCGCCGAGGCCGAGCAGCTGGCGCAGAGCGACCAGTGGCGCAGCGCGGGCGAGCGGCTCCGGGCGCTGGTGGACATCTGGAAGGGTCTCCCCCGCCTCGACCGCAAGTCGGACGACGAGCTGTGGCACCGCTTCTCGCACGCCCGCTCCGCCTTCTCCAAGCGCCGCAAGGCGCACTTCGCCTCGCTCGACGCGCAGCGCGAGGACGCCCGCAAGGTCAAGGAGAAGCTGGTCGCCGAGGCCGAGGCGCTCTCGAAGTCGGCCGACTGGGGTCCGACCGCGGCCCGCTACCGCGAGCTGATGGAGAGCTGGAAGGCCGCGGGGCGCGCGCAGCGCGAGTCCGAGGACGACCTGTGGAACCGTTTCCGCGGCGCCCAGGACGTGTTCTTCGCGGCGCGCAGCGAGGTCTTCGCCGAGCGCGACGCCGAGCAGGTCGAGAACCTGAAGCTCAAGGAGGAGCTGGCCGACGAGGCCGAGAAGCTCGTCCCGATCACCGACCTGAAGGCGGCCCGTGCCGCGTTCCGCTCGCTGAACGAGCGCTGGGAGGCCATCGGCCACGTACCGCGGGACGCGCGTCCCAAGGTCGAGGGCCGGATGCACGCCGTCGAGCGGGCCATCCAGGAGACCGAGGAAGGCGAGTGGCGCCGTACGAACCCGGAGGCGCGGGCCCGTGCGGCCGGCCTGACGGGTCAGCTCCAGGCGGCGGTCGACAAGCTCCGCGGTCAGATCGACGCGGCCCGCGCGCAGGGCAACAACTCCAAGGCCGACAAGCTGGCCCGGGAACTGGAGGGCCGCCAGGCCCTGCTGGACCAGGCGCTGAAGGGTCTCGAGGAGTTCGGCGGCTGATTCCGGCCACCCCGCACACGTGAAGGGCCCCGGTACTGGTTTCAGTACCGGGGCCCTTCACGTCGTCCGGCGGGGTCAGGCCAGGGCGCGGCTGCCGTCCTGGAGCAGGTCCAGCGCGTGTTCCAGTACCGCGCAGGCCTCTATGTGGTTGCCGGACTCCTGGAGCAGCGCGGCGAGCCGCCGGCACACCTGTACGGCCTCGGGCCCGTAGAAGCGGTGGACCTGCGCGAACGCCTGCTCCAGCACCTCGATCGCCTCGCGGGTCCGGCCGGTCTCGGACAGCACCTCCGACAGTTCCAGCTGGACGGCGAGCAGGTCGCCCTCCCCGCCGGGGGCACGTTCCTGGAGGGTGAGGCGCAGGATCGGCAGGGCGTCCCCGCTGCGCCCGGCCGCCCGCAGCGAGCGGGCCAGGACGATGCCCGCGCCCGCCATGGCCGCGCGGACGTCCGCCTCCAGGACGTCGACGTCCCGGAGGCCGAGCGCGCGGTTGCGTACGAGTTTCAGCCGGCCCACCCCGCCCTCCGTGGCACGCTGCGGGAGCGGCCGGTTCTTGCTGCGCAGCCGGGCTTCCATCGTGCGGCAGAGGGTGTCCAGGTCGATCAGCTCGGGTCCGTCCGGGATGCCGTCGCGCAGGATCCTCAGCAGTTCCCCGGTGAAGGCGGTGTGCCGCTCTCCGTCGGGGGCCAGGGCCGCCCGGTCGCGCGGGGAGGCCGTCAGGACGTAGGCGCCTTCGACGGCGGCCTGTTCGGCGAGGGCGTCCTCCTCGCCCGCGAGCATGCGGGCCGCCCGGCCGCTGAAGCAGCAGTCGAGCAGGACCACCTTGCGCTGGGCTTGCGAGTCGCGCAGGGCGGAGCGCAGGTGCTGGTAGCCGACGGCCGTGTAGCCGACGTTCTGCTGGGAGCCGTGGAGCGCGAGGTAGAGGTCGTCGGTTTCGGTGTCGCGCATGCCGTGGCCGGCGAAGTAGACGAGGAGGGTGTCGGTGGCCTCGTCCCCCGCCCGGTGCACGGCGTCGAGGAGGTCGGCGGGGTGCTCCGGGTCCAGGACGCTCGTGCAGTGCGGCTCGGGCAGCCCCCAGACCGTGGCGTCGCACAGCTCGGCCGCGAGGTCCCTGACATTGGCCTCGACGGTCGGCAGTCCGGCCAGGTACCGGTATCCGGCGGTGCCGATGAGGACGGCCCGGGAGGCCGCCGGGTCGGGCAGCCCCGTCATCCCCGGCTGCCCCCGTCACCCCGGGACGGGGCTGCGGGTTGCACGGGGTCCAGCGCGGCGACGATCCGGCGCACCGCCTCCGGGTCGGCGGCGGCGTCCCCGGTGAGCCGGATCTCGTACCCGTCCCTGCTCAGGACGAGGGTGGGTGGCGTCCGGCGCGAGACCTGCCACTGGAGCACGGAGAAGACCAGGGAGGCGCCGGACAGGCTGCTGCCGACGGCCAGTTGGAGCAGGTCGAACCCGGAGCCCATGAGCGTCCCCGGGACCGGTTCCCCGGCGGTGGCGGAGTCCCCGCCAGGGGCGCTCCCCAGGCGTACGGACAATCCGCGGCCCAGGCTCTCGTCCGCGGCCAGCCACCGCTGGAGCGAGCGCAGTTCGGCCTCCGGGTCCTCCCACGCGCCGCTCGGGTCCACCCGTAATGCGAAGTCGGTCATCCTGCTCCGGTCCTCCCCTGTCCCTGGTGTTCGCGTACCCGGGCGAACAGTTGCAGCGCCCGTGCGGACTGGCCCGTCCGGGCCAGGCACACAGCCTGCCAGAACTGGCAGGCGAGGATGGTCGGGTGGCCCGGACCCAGCGTTTCCTGGCAGAACTGCAGGACACCGTCCAGGAGTTGGGAGGCCTCCTGGGGCTTTCCGCGCATCACGAGCCCGACGGCCTCGCGCTGGCGCTGCACTGCGGCGTGCTCGGTCATCCGGCCGTGGACGAGGCGGCGGGTGATCTCGCTCAGCGCGAGCGGGTTCGGTGCCTCCGCAACGACGGCCACGACCGCTTCGACGGTGGGCGCGACGGAGGACGCGGGGGCCGGCACGACGGTCGACTCGACGGTGGGTGCGCCGGGGGGTACGGCGGGGGGCGTGGCGGGGATCTGGGGATACGGGAAGGGGGCGGGGCTCTGGGGATACGGGAAGGGGGCGGGGGCGGGGGCGGGCGCCGCCGCGCGCGCGACGCCCCGGCCGTCGTCGTGGCCGCGCCCCTCGTCCCTGTGCCCCTCGTCCCTGTGCCCCTCGTCGCCGCGGCCGCGCCCCTCGTCGCCGTGCCACCAGTCGTACTCCGGTTCCACCCGGTGCTCGTCGCCGCGCGGCACGGGGGACGGTCCGGGTAAGGCCGCCGGGTTCGGGTCGGCCACGGGGCCCCTGAAGGACGTCCGCTCGGCTTCGGCGAAAATGTGCGCCGCCGGGGGCCGGCGGCGCTGGGCGCGCGGCACGGGCCGCGCCAGGTAGCCGGTGACCCGCTGGAGGACCTGGCTCCCGCCTCCGCCCGCCCAGGGCCGCAGCAGGGCGGCGGCGGACGCCGCACTGTCCGGCCGCTCCCGGTAGTCCGGGGCGCAGAGCGCGTCCACGGCCGCCGCGAGCTCATCGGGGAGGCCGAGCCCCTTCTCGCGAATCCGGGAGACGCCCTCGGCGGCTTTGAGCACCAGCGCCCCGACGTCCACGGTCTCCTCGCCGAACGGCGGTCTCCCGGTCAGCATGAAGTGCAGGCAGACCCCCACGCCGTACAGGTCGGTGGCACCCGACGAGGGAAGCCTGCGGACCCGCTCCGGGGCCATGTACTGGGCCGTGCCGATGATGTCGGAGCCGGTCGCGGTGATCCGCCGCTCCTCGGCGACCAGGGCGAGGCCGAAATCGTAGAGCACCACTTTGCCGTCCGGGGTGACGCGGACGTTGCCCGGCTTCACATCGCGGTGCAGGACCCCGCTCGTATGGGCCGCTTCCAGGGCCCCGAGCATTTCGACGGCGATCCAGCAGGCCGCCGGGACGGCGAAGGGGACGCCCGCCCCGAGGACGAAGAGGTCGGCCCCGTCGAGCATCTCCATCACCAGGTACGGCGTACCGCTGCCGGAGTCCACCCCGGAGTCGTAGATGCCCACGACCCCCGGGTGGCTGATGCGTGCCAGTGCGATGGCCTCGGAGACGAACCGGCGCTGCATCTCGCGCGACAGGTTCTTGGCGGAGGCCGACAGGACCTTCACCGCGACCCGGCGGCGCAGCGTGGTGTCCTCAGCCTCGAACACCACGCCCATCCCGCCGCGGCCCAGCACCCGGAGCGGCTGGTAGCGCTGGGCGAGCTTCGCGGGGAACACGTCGTTGCCTGCTGCCACTGGTCTCCCCCGGGTGGCATCGGTGCCGGGCGACCCGGCCGACCGGTCTGCCGGTCGGCTCGGCCGGATGCCCGGTCAGGGCCTTCTTGCCGATGTCACACGGTAGACGTCGTAGACGCCCTCCACACCCCGAACGGCCTTCAGGACGTGTCCCAGGTGCTTCGGGTCGCCCATCTCGAAGGTGAACCGGGAGGTGGCCACCCGGTCGCGGGAGGTCTGGACGGCCGCCGAGAGGATGTTCACGTGCTGGTCCGACAGGACCCGGGTGACGTCCGACAGCAGCCGGGACCGGTCCAGCGCCTCGACCTGGATGGCGACCAGGAAGACGGAGGACTGGGTGGGGGCCCACTCGACCTCCAGCATCCGCTCGGGCTGCTGGGACAGGGAGTCGACGTTGACGCAGTCCTTGCGGTGGACCGATACGCCACTGCCCCGGGTGACGAACCCGACGATCGGGTCGCCGGGCACCGGCGTGCAGCAGCGGGCCAGCTTGACCCACACGTCGTCGACGCCCTTGACGACCACGCCGGGGTCCGCGTTCTTCCGCCGCTTGCTGCGCCCCTGGACCGGGGCGATGCTCTCCTCGATGTCCTCGTTGGCCGCGTCCTCGCCGCCGAGGGCCTGCACCAGCTTCTGTACGACGCCCTGCGCGGCCACGTGGCCCTCGCCGATCGCCGCGTAGAGCGAGGAGATGTCGGGGTAGCGCATCTCGTGCGCGAGGGTGACCAGCGAGTCGCCGGTCAGGATGCGCTGGATCGGCAGGTTCTGCTTGCGCATGGCCCGCGCGATGGCGTCCTTGCCGTGCTCGATCGCCTCGTCGCGCCGCTCCTTGGAGAACCAGGCGCGGATCTTGTTGCGGGCCCTGGGGGACTTGACGAAGCCCAGCCAGTCGCGCGACGGGCCGGCGCCCTCGGCCTTGGAGGTGAAGACCTCGACCAGGTCGCCGTTGTCCAGGGTCGATTCGAGCGGCACGAGCCGCCCGTTGACCCGCGCTCCTATGGTGCGGTGGCCCACCTCGGTGTGGACGGCGTACGCGAAGTCCACGGAGGTGGCGCCGGCCGGCAGCGCGATGACGTCGCCCTTGGGCGTGAAGACGAAGACCTCGTTGCGCGAGAGGTCGAAGCGCAGCGAGTCGAGGAACTCGCTCGGGTCCTCGGTCTCCTTCTGCCAGTCCAGCAGCTGGCGCAGCCAGGCCATGTCGTTGACCGTGTCGTGGCCCGCGCTGCCCTTGGCGGCCTGGGGCACGTCGGTCCGTACCTTGGACGTACCCGCGACGGTCTGCTGCTTGTACTTCCAGTGCGCGGCGATGCCGTACTCGGCGCGGCGGTGCATGTCGAAGGTGCGGATCTGGAGCTCGACCGGCTTGCCGCTGGGGCCGATGACCGTGGTGTGCAGCGACTGGTACATGTTGAACTTGGGCATCGCGATGTAGTCCTTGAACCGGCCGGGGACCGGATTCCATCGCGCGTGCACCGTACCGAGGGCGGCGTAGCAGTCCCGCACCGTGTCCACGAGGACGCGGATGCCGACCAGGTCGTAGATCTCGGCGAAGTCGCGGCCCCGCACGATCATCTTCTGGTAGACGCTGTAGTAGTGCTTGGGGCGTCCGGTGACGGTGGCCTTGATTCGGGCGGCCCGCAGGTCGGCCATCACCTCGTCGGTGACGACGGTGAGGTACTCGTCCCGCTTGGGTGCCCTTTCGGCCACCAGCCGCACGATCTCGTCGTACATCTTGGGGTAGAGGATCGCGAAGGCGAGGTCCTCCAGCTCCCACTTGATCGTGTTCATGCCCAGGCGGTGTGCCAGCGGGGCATAGATCTCGAGGGTCTCGCGGGCCTTCTTCTCCTGCTTCTCCCGCTTGAGGTAGCGCATGGTCCGCATGTTGTGCAGGCGGTCCGCGAGCTTGATGACCAGGACGCGCGGGTCCTTGGCCATGGCGACGACCATCTTGCGCACGGTCTCGGCCTGCGCGGCCTCGCCGAACTTGACCCGGTCGAGCTTGGTGACCCCGTCGACGAGCAGGGCCACCGCGTCGCCGAACTCGCGCCGCAGGTCCTCCAGCCCGTACTCGGTGTCCTCGACGGTGTCGTGCAGCAGCCCGGCCATCAGCGTGGCCGGGTCCATGCCCAGCTCGGCCAGGATGGTCGTCACCGCGAGCGGGTGCGTGATGTACGGGTCGCCGCTCTTGCGCTTCTGACCCCGGTGCCAGCGCTCGGCGACCTGGTAGGCCTGCTCGATCTGGCGCAGCGTGGCCGTCTCGATCTTCGGGTCGTTGCTGCGGACTATGCGGAGCAGCGGTTCCAGGACCGGGTTGTACGGGTTGGAACGCTGGACGCCGAGGCGGGCCAGCCGTGCGCGCACCCGGTTGGAGGACCCGGCCGACTTCGCGGGCACGGGCTTGACCGGCGGCGCGGGGGCCGGGGCGGCCGGCGGGGGCGTGGCGGAGCCCGCGGCGGCCGGCTCGGCCGACGGGTCGGGCTGCGCGGCGGAGATTGGCTGGACCTCGTCTGGCAAGAGCGCTCCTCAGGGGGTCCCCCCGCACGGAGTGTGGGGGAGGATCCGGTGCCCGTGTTCCGGTCCGGACAACCCATCGTAGCGAGGGTTGCGTCCCGCCGTTCCCCGAGTCCACCGCGACCGCAGCGGCCCGCACACGCCGAAGCGGGCGTGCACCGGGATTCCCGGTGCACGCCCGCTTCGCAGACAGCGTCGTCAGACCACGATCAGCGCGTCGAGCGGAGCATCGCCCAGCGCCGCGAGCAGCCGCTCACGGCCCGGCAGGAACGACAGCTCCATCAGGACCGCCACCCCGGCGACCTCCGCCCCGGCCCGCCGGATCAGCTCCAGCGAAGCGGCGGCGGTGCCACCGGTGGCGAGCACGTCGTCGATGACCATGACCCGGTCCTCGGCGCACAGCGCCTCGGCGTGGATCTCGATCTCCGCCGAGCCGTACTCCAGGTCGTAGGACTGCAGGAGCGTCGCCCCGGGCAGCTTTCCGGCCTTGCGCACCGGGACGAAGCCGATGCCGGCCTGCACGGCGACCGGAGCCGCCAGGATGAACCCCCGCGCCTCCAGTCCGACGATCTTCGTCGCCCCGTACTTCGCGGCCAGTTCCACCAGCGCGTCCGTCAGGGCGGCGAACGCCTTCGGGTCGGCCAGCAGCGGGGTGATGTCCTTGAACATCACCCCCGGCTTCGGGTAGTCCGCCACGTCCGTGATCCGGCTGAGCAGCAGGTCCCGTACCTCGGTGGAGATTTCCGCGGTCACCGGCGCCGTCCGGACCGGCCCTGCGCCACGACCTGCGGCGCCTCATCGGTCTCGGAGTCGTCCTCGACCGATTCGCCCTTGGCCGCCGCGGCCGCCCGCTTGGCGAGCACCCGCTTGGTCAGGGCCTTCATCGCCGGCTCGCGCTCCTTCAGGTCCACGACCAGCGGGGTCGCGATGAAGATCGACGAGTAGGCACCGGCCGCGAGGCCGACGAACAGCGACAGCGAGATGTCGTTGAGCATGCCGGCGTCGAGGATGCCGCCGCCGATGAAGAGCAGCGCCCCGACGGGGAGCAGCGCCACGACGGTGGTGTTGATCGAGCGGACCAGGGTGCCGTTGATGCTGCGGTTGGCAACCTCGCTGTACGTCCAGCGGGTCTGCTTGGTGATGTCCTTCGAGCCCTCCTTGAGACCGTCGAAGACGACGACGGTGTCGTAGAGGGAGTAACCGAGGATGGTCAGCAGACCGATGACCGTACCCGGGGTGACCTCGAAGCCGACCAGCGCGTACACGCCGACCGTGATCGTGAGGTCGTGGATCAGCGCGATGAGCGCCGCGACCGCCATCCGCCACTCGAAGGCGATGGCGAGGTAGATCACCACGAGGACCATGAAGATGCCGAGGCCGGTCCAGGCCTTGTTGGCGATCTGCTCGCCCCAGGACGGGCCGACCAGGTCCGCGTTGATCTGACCGGCTTCGACCTTGAGGTCGGTCGCCAGCTTGGTCTTCACGTCGGCGGCGGCGGCGGTGTCCAGTTCAGAGATCTGGATGCGCATGCCGCCGGTGCCGAGCTTCTGGACGGTCGCCTCGTGGCCGGAGGCCTTCTGCGCGGCGGTGCGGGTCTGGGCCTCCGAGAGCGAGGTCTTCGGGGTCGTGAAGACGGCCCCGCCCTTGAACTCGATGCCCATGTTGAGGCCAGAGACGGCCAGGGCCACGATCGCCGTGATCGTGATCAGGATGGAAACGCCGTACCAGACGAAGCGCTTGCCGACGAAGTCGTAGCCGACCTCACCTCGGTACAGCTTGGCGCCGAGATCTCCGAGCTTCGACATCTCTCACGCCTCCTTTGCGTCGACGGGAGCTTCGAGGTTCGCGGTGGGCGCGCCGGAGCCCGTACGACGCGAACGTCGCAGCGGCGGCTTCGCGCCCAGTCGCTTCGGGTCCAGTCCGGACCACGGGTGGCCGCTGGAGAAGAACTTCGTGCGGGCCAGCAGCGTCATGACGGGCTTGGTGAAGAGGAACACCACGACCACGTCGAGCAGGGTCGTCAGACCCAGGGTGAAGGCGAAGCCCTGCACCTTGCCGACGGTCACGATGAACAGCACCGCGGCGGCCAGGAACGACACGAAGTCGGAGACCAGGATGGTGCGCCGGGCCCGCGGCCAGGCGCGCTCGACGGCCGGACGCAGGGTGCGGCCCTCGCGGATCTCGTCCCGGATGCGTTCGAAGTACACGATGAACGAGTCCGCGGTGATACCGATCGCGACGATCGCACCGCAGACGGCGGGCAGGTTCAGCGCGAAGCCGATGCCCTTTCCGAGCAGCGCCATGATCGTGTAGGTCAGGATGCCGGAGACCAGGAGGCTGATGATGGCGATGAACGCCAGGCCCCGGTAGTACGCCAGCAGGTAGATCACGACGAGCGCGAGGCCGATGGCACCGGCGATGAGGCCGGCCTTCAGCTGCTCGCCACCGAGCGCGGCGGTGACGGTGGTGACGCTGTCCTCCTGGAAGGACAGCGGCAGGGCGCCGTACGAGAGCATGTTGCCCAGGTCCATCGCCGACTGCTGGGTGAAGCCGCCGGAGATCTCGGCGTTGCCGCCGGTCAGCGCCTGGCTGACGGACGGGTCGGAGATGACCTCGCCGTCGAGCACGATCGCGAACTGGTTCTGCGGGGACTGCTTGGCGGCCAGCTCACCGGTGATCTTGGCGAACTTGTCGGCGCCCTTGTCGGTGAACTGCATCGTGACGATCCACATGCCGCGCTGCGGGTCGATGACGCCCTTGGCGTCCTTCACGTCCTGGCCGTTGACCTGCGCCGGGCCGAGTACCCACTTGCCCCAGGCGTTGCCGCGCTTGCCACAGGCGAGCGTCGGGTCCTCGGGCTTGACGTTCTTGCCGACCGCGGCGCGCTGCGTCTCGTTGCTGCAGTCCAGCGCGGCGAACTTCGCCTGCAGGTCCGCGGCGGCGGCCTGGTCGGCGCTCGGCGGCGTGCTCGCCGAGGGGGAAGCCGGCGGGGTGGTGGCCTTGTCGTCTGCCTTCTTCGAAGCGCTCGCCGAGGGCGAGGGCGAGGGGGCGTTCGGGGCCTTGAGGGCCTCACTGAGCGCACGGCCCTGGGAAGTGGCGCTGGACGACGGGGTGGGCGCACCTGCGGACGGAGAGCCGGAACCGCTGGCGGAGGGGCTCGGGGAGCCGCTCGCGTTGGCCTCGGGGGTGATCGGGGCACCGTCCGCCATCGCCAGGACAGGGCGGAAGTACAGCTGGGCGGTGGTACCGACCTGCTCGCGCGCCTGCTGCTCGTTCGTCCCCTTGGGGATGTTCACGATGATGTGGTCGGTGCCCTGAGTCTGAACCTCGGCCTCCGACACGCCGAGACCGTTGACACGGCGCTCGATGATGCCGACCGCCGTGTTCATGTTGGTCTCGTTGATCGCGTCCGGCTTGCCGGGCTCGCTCTTGGCCTTGAGCGTGATGCTCGTACCGCCGGCGAGGTCGATGCCGAGTCGCGGCGTCGTCTGCTTCGTGAGGAACATCCCCGCGGTGAGCGCCACCATCGCGATCAGGATGATGGCCAGGGAACGCCCCGGCCTCCCCTGAGCCCCCGTGGGCCGCCGGCCCTTCTTCGGTGCTGCCACCTTGTCGTATCTCCCTGTCCAACCGTCCCGCGCCGGGTCAGCGCGTGGACGGCCACGAAATGTGTGTGGGGACCCCTGCCCCCCGCAGAAGGGTCACTGGCGGGGACCGCCCGGGATGCCGGTCAGGCTCCCTGCACGGTCCCCTGCCAGGCGCTACTTCGCGCCGGCCTCACCGTCGGACTTGCCGTCCTTGGGCTCGTCGTCCTTGGGTTCCTGCGCCGCGGGCTCGTCGGCCTTGGGCTCGTCCTTCTTGCCCAGGTCGAGCTTGGGAGCCTCGCCCTCGGTCAGGGAGGACGCGTCGTCCGGGACGACCGGCGTGTCGATGGTCAGATCATCGCTCACGCCGTGGACGATGCGGTTGTACTCCTCGTCCTCGAGGACGGCGCCGATGGCGTTCTTCGCGAACATCGCGTGGACGCCGGGAGCGATCTCGAGGGTGACCGTGTCGTCACCGATCTCCTTCACCGTGGCGTACATGCCGCCGATGGTGCGGACACCGGTGCCGGGCGTCAGCTGATCGCGCATCTGCACGGCCTGCTGCTGCTTCTTCTTCTGGCTGCGGGTCAGCAGGAACATCGCGCCGATGATCAGCAGGAACGGAAGGAGGGAGATGATATTCAAGGGACGCAGGTCCTTCGCATCGACCGCACGAGTGCGCGGCCTTTTCTACGGGGGGTGGGTACGCCGACCGTAAGGGTCGGCATCGGCGGAGTCTAGGCGAGTCCGCACCGATGGAACAACGCCCAGCATGTCACCGCAGTTCCTGACGAGGCGAACCTCCGCGCCGTCAGGCCCCGAACAGCCCCTGTTGTCCGCTTGATCCGCCACCGGTCTGCTGCGGCGGAACAAGTCCCAGGTGAGCCCATGCGGCCGGGGTCGCGACCCGGCCCCGGGGGGTCCTGGCCAAGAGCCCCTCGCGCACGAGGAACGGCTCGGCCACCTCTTCGACGGTCTCCCGCTCCTCGCCGACGGCCACCGCGAGCGTGGACAGCCCGACGGGCCCGCCGCCGAAGAGCTTCAGCAGCGCCTCCAGGACACCCCGGTCGAGGCGGTCCAGCCCGCGCTCGTCCACCTCGTAGACCTTCAGGGCGGTACCGGCGACCTCGCGGTTGATCACACCGTCGGCCCTGACCTGGGCGTAGTCCCGGACCCGGCGCAGCAGCCGGTTGGCGATGCGGGGAGTGCCGCGGGAACGTCCGGCGATCTCGGCGGCGCCGGCCGTGTCGATCTCCACGTCGAGGAGGCGCGCGGAGCGGTGGATGACCCGCTCCAGCTCCTCGGGGGCGTAGAACTCCATGTGCCCGGTGAACCCGAAGCGGTCGCGCAGCGGCGGGGGCAGCAGCCCGGCCCGGGTGGTGGCGCCCACCAGCGTGAACGGGGGCAGCTCCAGCGGGATCGCGGTGGCCCCCGGACCCTTGCCGACGATCACGTCGACGCGGAAGTCCTCCATGGCCATGTACAGCATCTCCTCGGCGGGCCGGGACATGCGGTGGATCTCGTCGAGGAAGAGGACCTCGCCCTCCTGGAGGGAGGAGAGGATCGCCGCGAGGTCGCCGGCGTGCTGGATGGCCGGGCCGGAGGTGATCCGGATCGGCGCGCCCATCTCGGCGGCGATGATCATGGACAGGGTGGTCTTGCCGAGGCCGGGCGCGCCGGAGAGCAGGACGTGATCGGCCGTCGCCCCGCGCTGGCGGGCCGCCTTGAGGACGAGGTCCAGCTGCTGGCGGACCTTCTCCTGGCCGACGAACTCGCCGAGGTCCTTGGGCCGCAGGGCCGCCTCGACGGCGGTGTCCTCGCCGTCCGCCGCGGCCGCGACGATCCGGTCGTCGCTCTCGTCATCCCAGTTCACGGTGTTCAGTCTGCCTTCTCAGTTCGTAAATCCAGCCCCGCCGGCATTTGAGGCGCGGGGGTCCGGGGGCCGGCCCCCGGCAACGGCGCCGCACGGTCGTCACCGGGCCCGGTTCAGGGACTGCAGGGCCGCGCGCAGGAGCTGCGGGACGGGGGCGGAGCCACCGGCGGCGATGGCGGCTTCGGCCTGCGGGGTCACGGCCGAGACCGCGTCGTCCGCGTCCCGGGACGCATAGCCGAGGCCGATGAGCGCGGCCGACAGCTGCTCCGACCACGGCGCCGGGCCGGAGGCCACCGCGCGCTGCGCGCCGACCATCCCGCTCGACCCCAGCGGAGCGCCCAGCTTGTCCTTGAGGTCCAGCAGGAGCTTCTGCGCGCCCTTCTTCCCGATGCCGGAGACGGCCATCAGGGCCTTCTCGTCCCCCATGGAGACGGCGATGCGGAGCGCGTCCGGGCTGTGCACCGCCAGCATCGCCTGCGCGAGCTTCGGCCCGACCCCGCTCGCGGTCTGCAGGAGCTCGAAGACCTGCCGCTCGTCGTCGTCGGCGAAGCCGTACAGCGTCAGCGAGTCCTCCCGTACGACCAGGGAGGTGGCCAGCCGGGCCGTCTCGCCCGTCCGCAGTCCGGCGATGGTGTTCGGCGTGCAGTGCACGGCCATGCCCACTCCCCCGACCTCGATGACGGCCAGGGTGGGGGCGAGCGCGGCGACCGGGCCGCTGACGAAGGCGATCATGAGGTGCGGCCTTTCAGGGTGGTGGCGTGCCGGGCCACCGCCTGCTGGAGTCGGTTCTGGGCGGGGGCCCGCCAGATGTGGCAGATGGCGAGGGCGAGGGCGTCCGCGGCGTCCGCGGGCCTGGGCGGGGCCGACAGCCGCAGCAGCCGGGTCACCATGGCCCCGACCTGGGCCTTGTCTGCGCGGCCGCTGCCGGTGACGGCGGCCTTGACCTCGCTGGGGGTGTGCAGGGCGACCGGTATCCCCCGCCGTGCGGCGCACAGCATCGCGACGGCACTGGCCTGGGCGGTGCCCATCACCGTGCTGACGTTGTGCTGGCTGAACACCCGCTCCACGGCGAGGACTTCGGGGCGGTACTCGTCGAGCCATTCCTCGATGCCCTGCTCGATGCCGACGAGCCGCAGGCCCAACTCCGCGTCCGCGGGCGTCCGTACGACTCCCACGCCCAGCATCGTCAGGGGGCGTCCGGCCACGCCTTCGACCACGCCGACGCCGCATCGCGTCAGCCCCGGGTCAACGCCGAGTACCCGCACCCCGCCCCTCCTTCGCTCGCCCGTACGCACGTACGTGCAGGTTACGCAGGCTATCGGGTGCCACTGACAAAGCCGCGGGCCGACGGGGTGTGTCCCCGTCGGCCCGCGGCCCGACGCTGTGCGCGGTGGACGCTTATCAGGCGTCGACCTTCTCCATGACCTCGTCCGAGACGTCGAAGTTGGCGAAGACGTTCTGCACGTCGTCGCTGTCCTCCAGCGCGTCGATCAGCTTGAAGATCTTGCGCGCGCCCTCTTCGTCCAGCTCGACCTGCATGGTCGGCAGGAAGTTGGAGTCGGCCGAGTCGTAGTCGATGCCCGCCTGCTGGAGCGCGGTACGGACGCCGACCATGTCGGTGGCCTCGCTGATGATCTCGAACTGGTCGCCGAGGTCGTTGACCTCTTCCGCGCCCGCCTCGAGCACCGTCTCCAGGACGTCGTCCTCGGAGAGCTCGCCCTTGGGCAGCAGTACGACGCCCTTGCGGTTGAACAGGTACGAGACCGAGCCCGGGTCGGCCATCGAACCGCCGTTGCGGGTCATGGCGACCCGCACGTCGGACGCGGCACGGTTGCGGTTGTCGGTGAGGCACTCGATGAGCACCGCGACACCGTTGGGGCCGTAGCCTTCGTACATGATCGTCTCGTAGTCGGCGCCGCCGGCCTCGAGACCGCCGCCGCGCTTGACCGCGGAGTCGATGTTCTTGTTGGGGACCGAGCTCTTCTTCGCCTTCTGGATGGCGTCGAAGAGGGTCGGGTTGCCATCGATGTCGGCGCCGCCCATACGGGCCGCGACCTCGATGTTCTTGATCAGCTTCGCGAAGAGCTTGCCGCGCTTGGCGTCAACCACGGCCTTCTTGTGCTTCGTCGTAGCCCATTTAGAGTGGCCGGACATCTGCCTGTCTCCTTCGCGTCACCAACAATGTTCGCCTCAGATCCTACCGGGACGCCGTCAGAGCCCCGCGCGCACCATGTCGACGAAGTACGCGTGGACCCGGTCGTCACCCGTCAGCTCGGGGTGGAACGAGGTGGCGAGCACGTTGCCCTGGCGCACGGCGACGGTGTGACCGTCGTACGTGGCGAGCACTTCGGCGGAGGCGCCGACGGACTCGACCCAGGGGGCGCGGATGAAGACGCCCTCGACGGGGCCGCCCTCGATGCCCGCGAAGTCGACCTGCGCCTCGAAGGACTCGTTCTGGCGGCCGAAGGCGTTGCGGCGCACGATCATGTCGATGCCGCCCAGGGTCTCCTGGTCCTCACGGCCGTCCAGGAGCTTGTCCGCGAGCATGATCATGCCGGCGCAGGTGCCGTAGACCGGCATCCCGGCCCGCACGCGCTCGCGCAGCGGCTCCAGCATGCCGAACAGCACGGCGAGCTTCGACATCGTCGTGGACTCGCCGCCGGGGATCACCAGGGCGTCGACCTCGGCGAGCTCCTCGGGACGCCGGACCGGCCTGGCCACGGCGTCAGCCGAGGCCAGGGCGATCAGGTGCTCCCGTACATCGCCCTGGAGTGCCAGGACACCAATTACGGGGGTGTTCGTCATGAGGTGATTACCAGCCGCGGTTGGCGTAGCGCTCGGACTCGGGGAGGGTGTCGCAGTTGATGCCGACCATGGCCTCGCCCAGGTTGCGGGAGGCGTCCGCGATGATCTTCGGGTCGTCGTAGAAGGTGGTGGCCTTCACGATGGCGGCGGCGCGCTTGGCCGGGTCGCCCGACTTGAAGATGCCGGAGCCGACGAAGACGCCCTCGGCACCGAGCTGTCGCATCAGCGCGGCGTCGGCCGGGGTGGCGACGCCACCGGCGGAGAACAGCACGACCGGGAGCTTGCCGAGCTCGGCAACTTCCTTGACCAGCTCGTACGGGGCGCGCAGCTCCTTGGCGGCGGCGAACAGCTCGTTGTTGTCGTAGCCGCGCAGGCGGGCGATCTCGTTCTTGATCTGGCGCAGGTGACGCACGGCCTCGACGACGTTGCCGGTACCGGCCTCGCCCTTCGAGCGGATCATGGCCGCGCCCTCGGCGATGCGGCGCAGGGCCTCGCCCAGGTTGGTGGCACCGCAGACGAAGGGGGTGGTGAACGCCCACTTGTCGGAGTGGTTGACCTCGTCGGCCGGGGTCAGGACCTCGGACTCGTCGATGTAGTCGACGCCGAGGGACTGCAGGACCTGGGCCTCGACGAAGTGGCCGATGCGCGACTTGGCCATGACCGGGATCGAGACGGCCTCGATGATCTCTTCGATCATGTTCGGGTCGGACATCCGGGCGACGCCGCCGTCCTTGCGGATGTCGGCGGGGACCCGCTCCAGGGCCATGACGGCCACGGCGCCGGCGTCCTCGGCGATCTTCGCCTGCTCGGCGTTGACCACATCCATGATCACGCCGCCCTTGAGCTGCTCGGCCATGCCGCGCTTGACGCGGGACGTGCCGATAGCCGACTCAGCGGACTGGTTGGAAGAAAGCGTGCTCACGGATTGACCTCACTCGAAAGGAAGATTCAGGTGGTACTCGACCGAGGAAACCCTCTGGAGCAGTCCACTGCAAGGGCCAATGTGCAGCCGGTGGCTCTTCGCATTTTGGCCATTGGGTACAAGTTACGGGCGTTCGGCCAGATCCACCGGAGGCTCGTCGTCCATCTCGAAGGCCAACGGGAACGGTGCGTGCCCCGCCAGCCGGAACCAGCGGACCTTGCGGTGCCTGCGCAGGGCGCGGGCCGCGCGCACGGCGTCGTTGTGGAACCGGCGGGCCATGGGCACCCGGCGGACGGCCGCCGCGAGCTCCTCGGCCGCCTCCACCCCGCCCGGGGCCGCCTTCAGGGCGTCGACCTGGCCGGCGTCGGCGAACACCGCGCGCAGCGCCTGGCTCAGTTCGCTCTCGGCGACCTCCCGGTGCTCCTCCTCGGCCTGCCGGGCCGCGTGCGCGGCCTCGTACAGCACGATGGAGGAAGCGGGGTCGAGGACCCCCGAGGCGGCGACCTCCACCACCACGGAGGCCCTCCTGACGAGCTGTGCGTCGAGCGCGGCGCGGGCGGCGTCCATCCGCGAGTGCAGCCGGTCGAGCCGCCCGGCGGTCCAACTGAGGTAGACCCCGACGACACCGAGTGCCAGAGCAGTCCAGACAAGGGTTTCGATCACGGGCGGCGACTTTACCTTTCGCCGGCCCGGTCACCGCTTTCGCGCCCCGCGGCCGGGTGCCGGGCCCGTGCGCCCGGCAGCGCCGCCTACGCTTCGCGCGAAAGTCCCAGCCGGGTCCGCAGCGGGACCCGCTCGTCCTCCGCCACCGCGGTCGCCCCGTCCGTCACGGTCTCGTAGACGGCCAGGATGTCGGCGCCGACCGTTGACCAGTCGAAGCGGCGCACGTGCGCGGAGCCGCGGGCGCTGAGGCCGGCGCGGCGCTCGGGGTCGCGCAGGAGGGCGATGGCCGATTCCGCCAGGGAGTCCGGGTCCTCGTTCGTGAAGAGCTCCCCCGCCGCGCCCTGGTCCAGGACCTGCGCGAAGGCGTCCAGGTCGGCGGCGAGGACCGCCGCTCCGGCCGAGAGGGCCTCGACGAGGATGATGCCGAAGCTCTCGCCGCCCGTGTTCGGGGCCACGTACACGTCGACGCTGCGCAGCAGCCGCGCCTTGTCCTCGTCGGAGACCATGCCGAGGAACTCGACCCGGGAGCGGAGTTCGGCGGGCAGAGTGGCGACGGCCTCCTCCTCGTCGCCGCGGCCGGCCACGAGGAGGCGTACGTCCGGGCAGGCTTCGACGATGCGGGGGAAGGCCGCCATCAGGACGGGCAGGCCCTTGCGCGGTTCGTCGATGCGGCCGATGAAGCCGAGGGTCTGGCCGGACCATTCGGGATTCGGGTCGGCCTTGGCGAAGAAGTCCACGTCCACGCCGTTGGGGATGACCACGGCGTCGCCGCCGAGGTGCTCCACGAGCGTGCGCCGCGCGTACTCGCTCACCGCGATCCGTGCGCTGATCTTCTCCAGTGCCGGCTGGAGGATCGGGTACGCGGCCAGCATGGCCCGCGAGCGCGGGTTGGAGGTGTGGAAGGTGGCCACGATCGGGCCCTGCGCCGCCCAGCAGGTCAGCAGGCCGAGGGAAGGCGCGGTCGGCTCGTGGATGTGGACCACGTCGAAGACGCCCTCGTGCAGCCAGCGCCGCACCCGCGCGGCCGACAGGAAGCCGAAGTTCAGGCGTGCGACCGAGCCGTTGTAGGGCACCGGTACGGCCCGGCCCGCCGAGACCACGTACGGGGGCAGCGGGGTCTCGTCGTCCGCCGGGGCCAGGACCGACACCTCGTGGCCGAGGCGGATCAGGTGTTCCGCCAGGTCGCGGATGTGGAACTGGACTCCGCCCGGCACGTCCCACGAGTACGGGCAGACGATGCCGATCTTCACGCGGAGCGCTCCTCGCCCTGGGGCTCCAGGTCGTCGATCCACAGCCGCTGCAGCATGTGCCAGTCCTCCGGATGCTCGGCGATCCCCTGCGCGAAGGCATCGGCGAGCGCCTGGGTCATGGCGGCCGTCTTCTCCTGCCGGGTCCCCTTCTCGGGCACGTCCACCGGGGAGTGGATGCGGCCGTACATCTGGGGCGAGTCCCCGTAGTACAGCGTGGCGGGCAGCAGTACCGCGCCGGTCTGCTGCGCCAGGAGCGCGGGTCCGGCCGGCATGCGCGCGGCGGAGCCGAAGAAGTCCACTTCCACCCCGGACGCCGACAGGTCGCGGTCGGCGACCAGGCAGACCAGCCCGCCGGAGCGCAGCCTGCGCGCGAGGGTGCCGAAGGCGGCGCCGCCGCTGTGCGGGAGCACCTCCATGCCCAGGCTCTCGCGGTAGGCGACGAAGCGGTCGTAGAGGGTCTCGGGCTTGAGCCGCTCGGCGACCGTGGTGAACGGGACGCCGATGTGGGTGACGGCCCAGGCGCCGGCCAGGTCCCAGTTGGCCAGGTGGGGCAGGGCGACCACGACTCCGCGCCCGGAGGCCAGGGCCTCGCGCAGGATGTGGTCGTCCTTCATGTCCAGGTCGGTGCTGAATCGTTCCTTGGCCATGGTCGGCAGCCGGAAGGACTCCATCCAGTACCGCATGTACGAGCGCATGCCCGCCTGGGACAGCTCGCGCAGCCGCTCCGGCGTCGCGTCCGGCACCACTCTGGCCAGATTCGACTCCAGGCGCAGCACGCTCTTGCCGCGCCGCTTCCACGTGAAGTCCGCGATCCGGCGGCCGAGGGCCGCCGCCGCGGGTTCGGGCAGCTTCTTGACCCCGGCCCAGCCGAGCCCGTAGAGCCCGTCGACCAGCTTGTCCTGCGCCTTGCCCATCAGGCCGTACCGCTTTCGGGAGAGGCGGGGGCGGGCGGAGCCGCGGAGGCGGCGGCAGCCGCGGCCGCGTCGGCCTCCGCCGACTCGCGCCGTACGGTGACCACCCGCTGGATCAGCGTCACGAGCGAGCCCGCCGCGACGACCCACAGCGCGATCGGCAGCAGTACGCCGATCCACGAGGGCACCCCGAAGGTCTCCAGCCCGGACAGACCGGCCGCGACCAGCGTGATCACCAGTCGTTCGGCGCGCTCGATGAGCCCGTTCACGGCCACCGGCAGGCCGATCGATTCTCCGCGCGCCTTGGTGTACGAGACCACCTGGCCGCTGGCCAGGCAGAAGATCGCGACCGCGCAGAGGGCGTTGTTGTTCCCGGAGCCCGCGTACCAGAGCGCGAGCCCGCCGAAGATCGCCGCGTCCGCGACCCGGTCGAGCGTGGAGTCGAGGAACGCGCCCCAGCGGCTCGACGACCCGGCCTGGCGGGCCATGTTCCCGTCCACCAGGTCGGAGAAGACGAAGAGCGTGATGGTGATCGTGCCCCAGAAGAACTCGCCCATGGGGAAGAAGACCAGTGCTCCCGCCACCACTCCGGCCGTGCCGATGAGGGTGACCGCGTCGGGACTCACTCCCAGCCGGAGCAGAAAAGCGGCGAATGGCGTGAGAACACGCGTGAAGAATGCACGCGCGTACTTGTTCAGCATGGCCTTCCCGGAGGGTCGCTGGGCCGCACGGCCACCACGGCCACCGGCTGGCCCATCGTAGCCAGCACCCCGGCTCCTCGGCGCCGCGCACCCACCGGTTCGCGCCGCGGAAGCCGTTCTTCCGCCATCGGCACCCCTGCGGCCCGCCCCGGAAGGCGCCTGCGGCCCGCCGCGGAGAGCCGCCTCCGGCACGGCTCCAGTGCGGCTCCGGTACGGCTCCCATGCGGCTCCGGTACGGCTCCGGCGCGGCTCCGTACCTGCCCGCGGCCCGCCCCGCGGCCCTCCCCGGCGCCCGCCTCCCGCACACCGGGGTGAGCGGCTCCGGTACGACGTATGGACGCGGTGTGACGGCAGTGCAAAGCTCGAAGGAGCCCATTTCCTCTCCAATCGGGAGGCACGAGCATCATGGGAGCCACATCGCACCAAGCCGGAGCCGCCGGCAGGGCACCGACGGCCGACCGCCCCGCCTCCGTACGGAACGTCGTGCTGGTCGGCCACAGCGGATCCGGCAAGACCACCCTGGTCGAAGCCCTGGCCCTGACCGCGGGGGCCGTGAACCGCGCCGGCCGCGTCGAGGACGGGGCCACCGTCTCCGACTACGACGAGATCGAGCACCGGCGCCAGCGCTCCGTACAGCTCTCCCTGGTCCCCGTCGAGTGGGCCGGAATCAAGATCAACATTCTCGACACCCCCGGATACGCCGACTTCGTCGGAGAGCTCCGGGCCGGCCTGCGCGCCGCCGACGCCGCCCTCTTCGTCGTCTCGGCCGCCGAGGACGGCGACGGGCTCTGCGGCCCGACCCGCATGGTCTGGGACGAATGCGCCGCCGTCGGGATGCCCCGCGCCATCGTCGTCACCCACCTCGAAGCGGCCCGCGCCGACTACGACCAGATGACCAGCGTCTGCGGGGACGCCTTCGGCGCCGACGACCCCGACGCCGTCCGCCCCCTCTACCTGCCCCTCCACGGCCCCGCCGGCCACGACGGCCACGCCCCGGTCGCCGGACTGCTCGGCCTGCTCTCGCAACGGGTCTACGACTACTCCTCCGGGGACCGCGTCGAACGCGATCCGGACCCCGCCGAACTCGCCCTCATCACCGACGCCCGCGCCCGCCTGATCGAGGGGATCATCGCCGAGAGCGAGGACGAGACCCTCATGGACCGCTACCTGGCGGGCGAGGACATCGACCTCAAGACCCTCGTGGACGACCTGGAGCGCGCGGTCGCCCGCGGCACCTTCCACCCCGTCCTGATGGCCGCCCCCGCCGCCGAGGGCGCCCGCAAGGGCCTGGGCACCGTGGAACTCCTCGAACTGATCACCGGCGGCTTCCCCACCCCCCTGGAACGCGCCCCCGTCACCGTCACCACCCCCGGCGGCGCCGACCGCCCCGCCGTCACCTGCGACCCCTCCGGCCCCCTGCTCGCCGAGGTCGTCAAAACCTCCTCCGACCCCTACGTCGGCCGCGTCTCCCTCGTCCGGGTCTTCTCCGGCACCCTGCGCCCCGACGAAACCGTCCACGTCAGCGGCCACACCTCCCGGCAGGACCAGGGCCTCCACGAGGCCGACGAACGCATAGGCACCCTCACCTCCCCCTTCGGCAAACAGCAGCGCACCCTCACCCAGTGCATCGCCGGCGACCTGGCCTGCGTGGCCAAACTCACCCGCGCCGAGACCGGGGACACCCTCTCCGCCAAGGACCAGCCCCTGCTCATGGAGACCTGGTCGATGCCCGACCCGCTGCTCCCCCTCGCCATCGAGGCCCACAGCAAGGCCGACGAGGACAAGCTCTCGCAGGGCCTGGCCCGCCTCGTCGCCGAAGACCCCACCATGCGGCTCGAACAGAACCCGCACACCCACCAGCTCGTCCTGTGGTCCCTCGGCGAAGCCCACCAGGACCTCGCCCTCGAACGCCTGCGCACCCGGTACGGGGTCCAGGTCGACCCCGTCCCCCACCGGGTCAGCCTCCGCGAGACCTTCGGCGCCCAGGCCGCCGGGCGCGGCCGGCACGTCAAACAGTCCGGCGGCCACGGCCAGTTCGCCATCTGCGAGATCCAGGTCGATCCGCTGCCGCCCGGCAGCGGCGTCGAGTTCGTCGACAAGGTCGTCGGCGGAGCCGTCCCCCGCCAGTTCATCCCCTCAGTCGAGAAGGGCGTCCGCGCGCAGGCCGCCCGGGGGGTCGCGGCCGGCTATCCGCTGGTCGACGTACGCATCACCCTCCTCGACGGCAAGGCCCACTCGGTGGACTCCTCCGACGCCGCCTTCCAGACCGCCGGCGCCCTCGCCCTGCGCGAAGCGGCCGCCGGGGCCGCCATCCGCCTCCTCGAACCGGTGGCCGAGGTCTCCGTACTCGTCCCGGACGAGTACGTCGGACCCGTCATGAGCGACCTCGCGGGCCGCCGCGGCCGGGTCGTCGGCACCGACCAGGCCGCCCCGGGCCGCAGCCGCGTCCTCGCGGAGATCCCCGAGATCGAGATCGGCCGCTACGCCGTCGAACTGCGCTCCGTATCGCACGGCACCGGACGCTTCAGCCGAACGTACGCGCGCCACGAGCCGATGCCGCCACAGCTGGCGGACAAGCTACGCGAACAGACAGAGAAGGGAAGCCAATTGACATAGCGCCACCTGAGCCGCCCACCCAACCCGCTTGCGGTGGGCGGCATTTGCCTGTCCCATCACCATGGGGAGGAATCCGCCGATAGGCTCTTCGGCGGGGTGGAGCGGGTAGACCGATACAGCACGCAATCGAGCGGGCAGGCGGGCGGACCCGCACACGAGCACGACGCACAGCGATGGGGGCAACGGTGGCGGACGACGGATTCGACTTCAGGCCCGGGGCACAGATCCCGCTCCAGGGCGGCAGCGGGCAGACCGCGGCGACCAACGCCCTCTCCTCCGCGGCCTACCGGGACGGCGCGCAGGACACCAAACTGCCGAGCATCCTCGACGCCAACAACGAGTACCACGAGTCGGTCGTCAAACCCGGCAAGATCTCCCTCCTCGAACCCAACCTCGGCGAGGCCTTCTGCCGCGCCGTCGAGGCGCGCACCATCCCGGCCACCCGCAAACCGCTCATCCAGTCCTTCGGCGCCGACCCGCAGACCGTCGTCGAGCACTGCCTGGCCGCCTCCCGCATCCGCAAGGAGCGCGACCGCAAGCTCCGCTGGATCATGCTCGTCTGCGGAGTCGTGTTCCTCCCCGGCCTGCTCCTGTGGCTCGGCCTCTTCTGGGGCCGCCGGGCCCTGGCCGCCTCCGAGGCCAAGCGCGCCTCCTGGATGGGCACCGCGCTCCTGGTCGGCGTGGCAATCGTCGTCGCCGTCCTGATGTTCCGGCTCCCGGTGACCGGGGTCCTCGGGCTCTACGTCCGCGCCATGGTCATCGCCCCCGCCCTCGGCTGGTTCTTCGCCCGCCGGCTCTGCGAGGCCACCGCCGAGGACATGCGCTCCCGCTGGGACGGCCTGCTGGCCGGCGGCGGCGGGGTCGCCGCCAAGATCCCCGAAGCCGTCCCCGGCAACCCCGACGAGAAGGCCCGCGAGGACCTGCGCCACTCCCTCGCCAAGCTCACCGCCGAGGACCGCAGCAACTCCGTCTTCTACGCCGGCCCCAAGGGCATACTCGGCATGGGCACCCGCTGGGGCAGCTGGCAGATGGCCGAGGAGCTGGCCCCCAAGACCGAGGGCGCCGAGATCCACCCGTTCCGCAGCTGGGACGTCATACGCGCGATCGACACCCAGCTGCGCAAGCTGGAGCGTGGCCCCCTGCACACCGGTGGCCTGCCGCCCGCCTCGATCATGCACTGGATCGTCACCCCGGTCGGCGAGGGCGCCAAGGAGGTCGCCCGCCCCACCGGCGCGGACGTGGACACCTTCCTGATCAAACCGCACGAGATCACCCGGATCTGCAACGAGCAGCAGTTCAGCGCCGGCAACCGGCACTACCTCGGCATCCAGTACCCGCTCTGGGACGGCCAGCTCGTCATCACCATGCTGGTCACGGTCACCGTGCTCTACAAGACCCTGCGCGTGGAGGTCACCGGCCACGCGCTGGGCCCGGTGCACGGCCTGTTCACCACCAAGTCGAAGGCCCCGGTGATCGAGGTCCCCAAGTCCATAAGGTTCTGGGAGACCGAGGAGCGCGCGCTGCCCCTGGTGGACGCGAACGAGGTCGTACGCCTCGCCGTGCGCGCCCCGTTCACCTGGTACCCGCCGCTCCTGGACTTCCTGGGCGGCAAGCTGGTCCTGCCCGAGCCCTTCGGCGTCCGCCACGTCTGGGCCGGCCAGCCGTGGCGCCACCGCTTCATGGCGGACGACGCGATGCGCGCCGCGACCCCCGTCCTGCGGGCGGTGCACGCCGCCGCGATGCGGGTCCTGGACGAGAACGGCGTGGACACCGAGCGCTTCACCAACCGCTCGTCGATCGTCAGCGGCCTGATCCAGGACGCGGCCCCGCGCAAGGCGGACGTCTACGACGCGTAGGGCGCGGCTCCCCGGCCGGCGCCGGGGGCCGCGTCCGGCCTGGCCATTCTGGTCGTTCTAGTCGTTCGGCCAGGCGTCCGCGAGCATCTGGCGGGTGTCCGCGAGGAGTTGGGGCAGCACCTTGGTGTGGCCCACGACCGGCATGAAGTTCGTGTCCCCGCCCCAGCGGGGCACGATGTGCTGGTGCAGGTGCGCGGCGATCCCGGCTCCGGCGGCCTGCCCCTGGTTCATCCCGATGTTGAACCCGTGCGCCCCGGAAGCCTTGCGCAGCGCGACCATCGCCCGCTTCGTGAGGTCCGCGAGCTCGAGAGTCTCGGCGGCGTCCAGGTCCGTGTAATCGGCGACGTGCCGGTACGGCACGACCATCAGGTGGCCGCCGTTGTACGGGTAGAGGTTCAGCACGGCGTAGACGTGCTTGCCGCGCGCCACGACCAGGCCGTCCTGGTCGGACATCTCCGGAATCCCGCAGAAGGGACAGCCGTCCCCGGCCTCCGGCCCGGTCGGCTTGTTCTCCCCCTGGATGTAGGCCATCCGGTGGGGCGTCCACAGACGCTGGAACGCGTCCTGCGTGCCCACACCGATCTGCTGCTCCGGCTCAATCGTCATGGGATGCAGCATATGACCTTGCCCCCGCGCGGCGTGTCGCCGGGGCGAAGACCAGTGGTGGGGCCGCGATGCTGAGCCCATGCACGATGCACCCGGGACCCGCGACCAGATCTGGGAACGCCGCACCGAACTGCCGCTGTTCTACGCCTCCCTGATCTTCCTCACCGGCTTCGCCGTCTCCGTGCTCGCCTTCCGGGTCCACCCCCTGTGGCGGGACATCGGCCTCGCCCTCGTCGCGCTGACCTGGCTCTGCTTCCTCGTGGACTACCTGGCCCGGCTGGTCCTGAGCGGCATGCGGCCCCTGCACTTCGTGCGCCTGCACTGGCTGGACACCCTGATCGTGGCGCTGCCGCTGCTGCGGCCGCTGCGCATGGTCAGGGTCCACGACGCGATCCAGGCCAAGAGCGACCACCCGCGCCGGGGGCTGTACGGGCGCGTGATGTCGTACGCCGGCCTGTCGGCCGGGCTGCTCGGATTCTCGGGCGCGCTCGGGGTCTACCACTTCGAGCGCCGCGCCCCGGACGCCACGATCCGCACCTTCGGGGACGCGGTGTGGTGGGTCTGCGAAACCCTGACCACGGTGGGCTACGGGGACATGGCCCCGGTGACCCCGGCGGGCCGGATCATCGCCGCCTGTCTGATGGCGGGCGGCCTGGCCCTGCTGGGCGCGGTGACGGGCTCCTTCTCGTCCTGGATGCTCCAGGTGTTCCGGCGCCAGGACGAGGCGGAGCCCCCGGGGAACTGAGTTCCCCGGGGGCTCCCGTGTCCCCGCGCCCGGCGGGGATCCCGTCACACCTGTACGCGGCGCTCCACGACGTCGACGAGCTTGGCCAGCGCCTGGTCGCGCGGGACGCCGTTCTCCTGCGAACCGTCGCGGTAGCGGAAGGAGACGGTGCCCGCGGCCATGTCCTCGTCACCGACGATGATCATGAACGGGACCTTGAGCTTCTGCTGGTTGCGGATCTTCTTCTGCATCCGGTCGGACGAGGCGTCCACCTCGACCCGCAGGCCCTTCTTCTTCGCCTCGGCGGCGAACTCCTGCAGGTACTCGATGTGCGAGTCGCCGATCGGGATGCCGACCGCCTGGACCGGGGCGAGCCACGGCGGCATGACGCCCGCGTAGTGCTCCAGCAGCACGGCGAAGAACCGCTCGATGGAACCGAACAGCGCGCGGTGGATCATGACCGGCCGCTGCTTGGTGCCGTCGGGGCCGGTGTACTCCAGGTTGAAGCGCTCCGGCAGGTTGAAGTCGAGCTGCACGGTCGACATCTGCCAGGTACGGCCGATCGCGTCGCGGCACTGGACCGAGATCTTCGGGCCGTAGAACGCGGCGCCGCCCGGGTCCGGGACCAGCGGGAGGCCCTGCTTCTCGGCGACCTGCTGGAGGGTGGCGGTGGCCTCCTCCCAGATCTCGTCGGAGCCGACGAACTTCTCCGGGTCCTTGGTCGACAGCTCCAGGTAGAAGTCGGTCAGACCGTAGTCGCGGAGCAGGTTCAGCACGAAGGTCAGCGTGCGGTCGAGCTCCTCCGCCATCTGCTCCTTGGTGCAGTAGATGTGCGCGTCGTCCTGGGTGAAACCGCGCGAGCGGGTCAGGCCGTGCACCACGCCCGACTTCTCGTACCGGTAGACGGTGCCGAACTCGAACAACCGGAGCGGCAGCTCGCGGTAGGAGCGGCCGCGCGCGTCGAAGATCAGGTTGTGCATCGGGCAGTTCATGGGCTTGAGGTAGTAGTCGGTACCACCGTCGAGCTGCATGGGGGGGTACATGCCCTCCGCGTACCAGTCCAGGTGACCGCTCTTCTCGAAGAGGGTGCCCTTGGTGGCGTGCGGGGTGTAGACGAACTCGTAGCCCTCTTCTTCGTGGCGCTTGCGCGAGTAGTCCTCCATGGTGCGGCGGATGACGCCACCCCGCGGGTGGAAGACGGCCAGGCCGGAGCCGATCTCGTCCTGTACGGAGAACAGGTCGAGCTCGGTGCCGAGCTTGCGGTGGTCGCGCTTCTCGGCCTCCACGAGGAAGTCGAGGTGGGCCTTCAGCTCCTCCTTCGACGGCCACGCGGTGCCGTAGATGCGCTGGAGCATCGGGTTCTTCTCGCTGCCGCGCCAGTAGGCGGCGGCGTTGCGCATGAGCTTGAACGCCGGGATGTTGCGGGTGGTCGGCAGGTGCGGGCCGCGGCACAGGTCGGACCAGCAGACGTCGCCGCTCTTCGCGTCGATGTTGTCGTAGATGCTCAGCTCGCCGCCGCCCACCTCGACGTCCGCACCGTCGTCCGAGGTCGCCGCGGAGCCCTTGAGGCCGATGAGCTCCAGCTTGTACGGCTCGTTGGCGAGCTCCTCGCGGGCCGCCTCGTCGGTGACCACGCGGCGGGCGAACTTCTGGCCGCGCTTCTGGATCTCCTGCATCTTCTTCTCGATGGCCTTGAGGTCATCGGGGGTGAAGGGCTTCGCGACGTCGAAGTCGTAGTAGAAGCCGTCCCGGACCGGCGGGCCGATGCCCAGCTTGGCCTCGGGGAAGAGCTCCTGCACGGCCTGCGCCATGACGTGCGCGGTCGAGTGGCGCAGGATGTTCAGGCCGTCCTCGGAGGAGATCTCCACCGGCTCGACGCTCTCACCGTCCCGCACCTCGTAGGAGAGGTCCTTCAGTTCATCGGCGATGCGCGCGGCGACGATGGTGCGCTCGCCGGCGAAGAGCTCCGCCGCCGTAGTGCCCGTGGCCACCACGCGCTCGTCCCGCTCGGAATCGCGTTGGATGATCACACGGACGTCTGACACGGTCTCTCCTGACTCAGGGGGGTGCGCGAGGGAATACCGCGCGCCTGAATCGTACCGAGCCGATGGGCTGCGCCGCTAAACGGTTGTTCCGGGCCGCCGTTCCCGGGGCTCCGCCCCGGACCCCGCGCCTCAATCGCCGGCGGGGCTGGACGATGCCGCGCAGCGGCATTTCCAGCCCGTCCGGCGTTTGAGGACCGGGTCCGGGCAGCGCCCGGGGAACGGTGGAAGGGCGGGTAGGGGACACGCCCCGCAGGGACCTGTCAGTCGTCCGACGGGAGAACGTCCCCCGGGTCGAGGGTTCCGTCCCCGTCCAGGGACTTCATCAACCTGTCCCGCTCGACCTCGTCCAGCGGCACCGGCCGGACGTCGGTCGCGTCAGTCAGGCGGCGGAACCCGCCCCGCCGCTGCAGACGACCGCTCACGCGGATCGGCAGCCCGACCAGGTGCGCGTGCCCCGCGACCCGGTACGACTCCTCGTCGAGCACCACCCGGATGTACGGGATCTCCGCCCCGGCGAGGACCCGCAGCCGGACCGTGCCGCCACCACCCGGCGCCGAGCGCCGCATCCGGACCACCGCGCCCGCCACCCGGACGGGGACGGCCGGCTCGTCGCGGGTGTAGCGCGCGGCCGCGTCCCGGAGCACCGGGAGGTCCCCGGGCGAGAACTCCACCGGCTCCGGCCTGGCCGCGCAGCCCGCCGGGACGCCCGCGGCCGGGGCCCAGGCGAGGGAGACCCTGGCCCCTTCGGAGCCGCGGACCAGTGCGATGAGCGCTTCGGCCAGTTCCCGGCTGACCCCGGCTTCGACCGCCGCGTCGAAGGCCTCCATGCCTCCGGTGGCCCGCTGGTAGTCCACGGCTTCGCGGGCCGCGTGCAGGGCGTGGTGGAGCCGGGTCATGGTGCCGCGGCCCCCGTCCACGGGGACGTACGCGGTGAGCCGCCGCCCGCCGGGGGCCGGTCCGACCAGGACCCCGTCCAGCGCCCGCTCCGCCTGCCCCCGGTGCCGGGCCCCGTAGTACCCGGCCCGGGCCCGGTCGGCCAGGGCCCCGGCGAGGAGCAGCTGGCGGGCGGCCGAGCGCAACTGTTCCTGGACGGTCCAGTCGGCCTCGCCCCGGAGCCCGTACGCCCCTTGCGGGATCTCGCGCTCCCAGCGGATCTCGTCGCTCGGCACGCTGAGCCCGTAGAGCACTTCGCGCGCCGAGGGCAGGGCGCTGCGCGAGAGGGCGGTGAGGGCCTCTTCGAGGAGGTCGGCGCAGTCGGGGAAGGCGCGGCTCTCGGGGATCAGGAGGCTGGTGCTCCGGCTGCTGTCCGTCCCGTGGGGGGCAGGCGGGGTCCAGCGCCCGTAGCGTCCGGCCGTGCCGCCGCGGCGCAGCCAGCCGTGCCGGTGCAGCAGGGCGCCGAGCACGAGCGGATCGACCTGCGCGGGATCGGGTGCGGCGGCGCCGTACTGCGGGGACGGGAGCGGGAACGGCTCCAGGTGCGGTGACTGCCAGTTCATCAGGGTGTCCCTCCCGACCCGACCCGGGTCATGATCTCGCAGAGCGCCCGGTCGTCGAAGATCCGCGTGGTCGGGATCCGTACGGTGGTCCGGCGCCGGCCGGTCACGGGGTGTCCGGCGAGATTGGTCCAGTAGCAGCAGTGCCGCAGGTCGAGCCGGTCGTGTCCGGCGCTGAGCCATTGGTCGCGTTCCCGCGGTACGAGCATCACGACGAGGATCTTGTGCACGGCGACCGGGCTGCGGGCGAGCTTCACCAGGTGCTCGTTGTCGAGGGTGAAGCCGAAGGTGGGCCCGGCCGGTCCGGCCGGTATCTGGTAGGTCGCCTTGAGCTGGACCTTGATGGTCACCTCGTCGTCGATCACGTGCTCGGGGGCGCCGTGGCTGACGTGCCAGTCGATGCCGTTGTCCGGAAAGGGCTGGGAGAGCGAGCAGCCGGCCGCGGCGACGACGGCGTGCAGGTATCCCACCTGGAGGGTCTCCATGCAGGCGGTGGTGGCGAGTGTGCCGCGCAGCGGTCCGCTCCGCGGGTCGGTCCGCGGCTCGATCTGGCCGGCGAGCACCCCACCCGGTTCGGGCTGCGCGAGCGCCATGGCCGGCTCCCCATGCCTTCCGGGCTCTTCTACGAGGGGTTCGGGGTGACGACCGGTCATGTGTGCGGTCCCCCACTGGAGTTGTCTCCGCAGTCGGCGTGGCGCAAACGGCGTACGCGGCAAAGAGCCCGGGTACAACCGATTCGGGAGGGTGGCAGGCTCGAGGCAGCGGTGCCCGGATGCGCCCCATCCGTCCACGGGTGACGAGGAGTTCGCCATGACACGCTGGTACGAGGGCCCGCTGGCCGCATTCGACACGGAGACGACCGGGGTGGACGTGGAGCGGGACCGGATCGTGTCCGCCGCGCTCATCGTCCAGGAGTGCGCGGGCGGCCGGGTCCGCTCGACGCGCTGGCTGGTCAATCCCGGTGTCCCGGTGCCTCCGGGGGCCACGGAAGTGCACGGTCTGACCGATGACCACCTCCAGCGCAACGGGCGCTGGCCCGCGCCGGTGGTGGAGGAGATAGCCCGGGCGCTCGGGGAGCAGCAGGTGGCGGGGCGGCCGGTGGTGGTGATGAACGCGCCGTTCGATCTGACGCTGCTGGACCGGGAGTTGCGTCGACACCGGGCGTCTTCGCTGTCGCGCTATCTGGACAACCGGCCGCTGACGGTGCTGGATCCGCGGGTGCTGGACAAGCACCTGGACCGCTACCGCAAGGGGCGGCGGACGCTGACGGACCTGTGCGCGCACTACGGGATAGAGCTGGAGGCCGCGCACGACGCGGCGGCGGACGCGCTGGCTTCGCTGGAGCTCGTACGGGCGGTGGGGCGGCGGTTCGCGGGGCGGCTGGAGAGGCTGTCCCCGGCGGAGCTGCACACCTTGCAGCAGGTCTGGCACGCGGCGCAGGCGCGGGGGCTGCAGGCCTGGTTCGCCCGGCAGGGGACGCCGGAGCCGGTGGATCCGCACTGGCCGTTGCGTCCGGAGCTGCCGCAGGCGGCGTAGCGGAGGGGCCCGCTGCGTGCGCAGGTGCCACGGCGCGCGGAGGGCCCGTACATGCGGAAGGCCGGTCCGTCATAAGACGGACCGGCCTGTCCCGGTGGGCGATACTGGGATCGAACCAGTGACCCCTTCGGTGTGAACGAAGTGCTCTCCCGCTGAGCTAATCGCCCGGGAACGGACTGAACAATACAGAAGGCTCGGGGCTGGTTCAAACCGCTTCCGCTCCGGCTGCCAGATGTGCTGCCAGTCCGCGCTGCCCGGCCCTCATCATCAGGGTGTGGTTGAGCCGGAACACGGGTCGCCCGGGGACGGAGAGCCACCGCATGAGGGGCCGGTGGACTTCGACCTCCTGCTCGTAGAGGGCCCGCGTTCCGCCGGATCGCGGAGCGACGGTCCAGCGCGCCCAGCCCTCGAGGTCACCGCTCAGGGCGACCTCCAGGATTCCGCGCGCGGGATCGCGCAGGACTTCGGCGGCGCTCACGCGCAGGGTGTACGGGAGGGTCGAGCGGATGAGGGCGGTGCCGCTCCGCTCGTCGCCGGAGGGGACGACCTCGCGGATCTGCGGCCACCACAGGGGGTAGGCCTCGGGCCGCTCGAGGGCGGCGTAGACGCGGGCGGGTGGGGCGTCGAGGTCCCACACGCTGCGGAAGCGGTAGTGGGTCCAGCGGGCGCGGCGGCCACGGCTCGGGTCCATGGGCCCAGTCTGACCCGTGGCGGGACGCGACATCCCTACTCAGCCGGAATTGGCTCGGGGATGAGTACGCGCACCCATGTGCCCGGGGCGTGATGGGGGCCACACTCCGCACATGGAGAACCCTCTGCCACCGGCCGAAGAGCTGGTGCTCATCGACCGCGAGCTGTTCCAACTCGACGCCCGGCGTCACTACCTGCTGAGCCGTCGGGAGTGGCTGCTGCGCGGCCGGGCCCCCTTGGCCTGGGGAGTGCCCGCCCATCCCGCCGGTCCGAAGCCGGTGCAGGGCGGGCCGGAGGCCTCGGCGCCGGGTGCGCAGAACGTGCTGCTGATCCTGGGCGCGGTGCTGCTGGCCGTGGCGGCGCTGGCGTTCACGCTGGTCAGTTGGGGATCCCTGGGCATCGCGGGGCGCAGCGCGGTGCTCGCCGTGGTGACGGCGGCGGCGCTGGGCGCGCCCGCGGCGCTGCTGCGCCGCGGGCTGCGGTCGACGGCCGAGGCGGTGGGCGCGGTCGGGCTGCTGCTGACGGTGCTCGACGCGTACGCGCTGTACGCGGTCGGGATGCCGGACACCGACTCCACCGCCTACGCGGCGGGGGCGGCCGCGGTGCTGGCGGCGGTGTGGGCCGGGTACGGGCTGGCGCTGCCGGGGCTGCGGATCCCGTTGCCCGCGGCGGTGCTGACGGCGCAGCTGCCGTTGCCGCTGGCCGCGGTGGCGGCGGGAGGCAACGGGATCGCCCTGGGCTGGGCGCTGTTGGCGACGGCGGCGCTGGACGCGGCGCTCGCGCTGGTCCGCCCGGGGCGCTGGTCGCTCTGGGCCGCGGTCGCCGGTTCGGTCGTGGGCGGGGCGGCGCTGCTGACGGGGCTGGCCGAGTCGGTGGCGCCGGAGTCGGGTGGCCTGCCGCTGGGCGCGGCCGCGCTGCTGGCGGCGGTGTGCGCGCTGGGCGTGGCGGTGGCCTGGCGTCCGGCGGGGCTCCCGGCCTTCGCGGTGGCGGCCGGTGTCGCGGCGGTGGCGGCGGCGGGCGGGCTGCTGGCTCCGGGGCTGGACTCCTCCTGGGCGGCGGTGGCGTACCTGGTGGTGGCGCTGCCCCTGCTGGGGGCGGTACGGGTCCTCGTGCTCCCGGCTCCGGTCCGGCGCGGCCTCGCGTGGGCCGGTGCGGGGGTGGCCGCGCTGACGGCGGTGTGGGGTGCGGCGTGGGTGGTGACGGTGCTGGTGGAGCGGCTGCGGGTGCTGGACGAGGTGTGGGCGCCGACGACCCCGACCCCGGCGGCCGGGCACGGCACGGGCGCGGCCCCGGTGGTGGCGCTGCTGCTGACGGCGGCGGCCGCGTGGTGGCTGCTGCGGGTGGTTCCGCAGCGCCTGAGGCCGGCGGCGGGCGCCGTGGCGGTGGCGCTGGCCTGGGCGGGGCTGTTCACGGCCCCGGTGGCGGCCGGCCTGCCGGCGGGCGCGGTCCTCGTGGCGCAGCTGGCGGTGACGCTGGCGGCGGGGACGCTCGCGCTGCGGACGGCGGCCGTCGACGCGGGCCGCGGGATCGCGGCGGCGGCGTGCGCCGGGGCGGGGGCCCTGAACGTGTCCCTGGCGGCCCTGGACGGCCGTCTGGCCACCGTCGGGGTGCTGGGGCTGCTGGGGGCCGCTTCGGCGGCGGGTGCGGCGTACGGGCCCGGCTCCGCGTGGGCCCGCCGCACGGCGGCGGCGTTCGCCGTCGGGTACGCGGCCCTGCTGGCGGTGGCGCTGGGCGCGCTGCTGGAGCTCCCGGTGGCGTGGTGGGGGCCGCCGGTGCTGGTGGTTCCCGCGGTGGTGGTGGCGCTCGGGCCGCGGCTGGGCCCCGTCAGGGCTCCGGCGGAGCTCACGGCCGCCGGGGCGGTGTCCCTCGCGGTGCTGCTGGCCCTCGGGGCCGAGCGGGCGGCCACGCCGCTGCTCGCGCTGGTCCTGGGGCTGGCCGGGGCGGTCTGCGCGGGGGCGGCGGTGCGCCCGGAGCGCCGGTCGGCGGGCTGGGCGGCCGGGGCGCTGTTCCTGGCGGCGACCTGGGTGCGGCTGGCGGCCTCCGGGGTGACGGTGCCGGAGGCGTACACCGTGCCGGTGTCGGCGGCGGCGCTGGCGGTGGGCTTCGTACGGCGTCGCCGGGATCCGCAGGCGGCCTCCTGGACGGCGTACGGGCCGGGCCTGGCGGCGACCTTGCTGCCGAGCACCCTCGCGGTGTGGGCGGACCCGCACTGGTTACGGCCGCTGCTGCTGGGCCTCGCCGCGCTGGCGGTGACCCTGGCCGGGGCGCGGCGCCGGCTCAAGGCCCCGCTGCTGCTGGGCGGGGCGACGCTGGTGGCGGTGGCCCTGCACGAGCTGACCCCGTACGTGGTGCAGGTCGTGGACGCGCTGCCGCGCTGGCTGCCGCCGGCGCTGGCCGGGGTGCTGCTGCTGGCGGTGGGGGCCACGTACGAGAAGCGGCTGCGCGACGCCCGGCGGCTGCGGGAGGCGATCGGCCGTCTGAGGTGAATCGGGGGGCCGAACGGGGGAAAACGCCAGAGGCCCGGAGACTGTGAAAGTCTCCGGGCCTCTGGTCCGGGTGGGCGATACTGGGTTCGAACCAGTGACCCCTTCGGTGTGAACGAAGTGCTCTCCCACTGAGCTAATCGCCCGGACGCACCGCAAACATTACCGCATGTCAGCGGTGCTCCCGGCCACGGGCCGGAGCGCTCACTGGTCCTTGAGGTTCCAGGGCAGGACGAGCCCGTACTTCCAGAGGTAGAAGCCGATCAGGGCGCCCGCGATGACGAGGCCGACGCTGGTCAGGACGATGTTGCGGCGGCGGACCCGGGGGTCGAGGGCCTTCTGCGCGGCCTCGCTGACCTTGCGCTTGGTCCAGCGCAGGACGAGGTGGGCCCAGGCGAACTCGGTGGCCCAGATCGCGAGGCCCGCGAAGATCGCGACCCAGCCGGGGCCGGGCAGGACGAGCATGGCGATGCCGGCGCCGATGACGGCGAGGCCGACGACGAAGACTCCGACCTGCCAGCTCAGGTGCAGCCCGCGGCGGGCCTTGATGAAGGCGGGCGCCTTGGAGACGTGCGGCGCTTCCTCCTTGGCGCCGGACCCGGCGGCGGACCCGGCGGCGGACCCTGCTGCGGCGGCCCCGGCGGCAGGCTCGATGGCGGCGGACTCGGTTGCGGACTCGTTGGTCTCGCGGTCACTCCCCGTGTTCATGGGGTCGAATCTACCGGAGCGCGAAGCACACGTGAATGGGCGTTTGGATCCGCCGTTCGAGGGACCCAGAGGTCCGCAAAACGGTCAGAGGGGTTTACAACGGCACCGTAGGTGGCATGTCGATTTCGCCGACGTGCGAATCCCCGAGCGCACACTGAGCGAAAGGCCCTGGCGCTTATGAACACCACGGTCAGCTGCGAGCTGCACCTGCGCCTCGTTGTGTCGAGCGAGTCCTCACTGCCTGTTCCCGCGGGCCTGCGGTATGACACGGCCGATCCCTACGCCGTGCACGCCACCTTCCACACCGGCGCCGAGGAGACGGTCGAATGGGTATTCGCCCGCGACCTCCTCGCCGAGGGCCTTCACCGGCCCACCGGTACCGGCGACGTCCGCGTATGGCCGTCCCGTAGCCACGGTCAGGGAGTCGTCTGCATCGCCCTGAGCTCACCGGAGGGAGAAGCACTGCTCGAAGCACCCGCCCGAGCACTCGAATCGTTCCTCAAGCGGACGGACGCCGCGGTCCCACCCGGGACCGAACACCGGCACTTCGACCTCGACAAGGAGCTCTCCCACATCCTGGCCGAATCCTGAGCCAGGCCTACAGAGGGAACCCTCTCCCGGCCTCGGCCGGGAGCCGCACGACACCGTCCGACTCGGGGCGACGGTGTGCGGCGGACAACCACATACGGAAGTGCCGGCGCTGTTCACGCGGAAGCCACCCGCGTGGACGGCGCCGGTGCGCTTTGTAGGCACCCGCTAGAGTCGGCCACCAGCGGCGGCAGCAGACCGCCACCGCAGGCCCGGCCCCTGAGGGAGACCCCTTGCAGATCCCCCACGACACCCGTCGCGCGCTCGACGTCGTCGTCGCGCTGGTGAACACCTCGGCCGAGGCGGACCAGTCCGACGTGCTGGCGGACGTGAACGCGCTGCGCGGGTTCGTCCGGGAGTACGCGATCAGCGACGTCGGCGAGCTCGGCGCCCGCGACCTCGCGGGCGTGCGGACGGTGCGCGGGAAGTTCGCCCAGATCTTCGCGGCACCGAGCTCGCGCGCAGCCTCGGTACTGATCAACGAGCTCGTCGCGACGGCCGGCACCACTCCGCAGCTGACCAACCACGACGGCTACGACTGGCACGTGCACTACTTCGCGCCGGGCGCCTCGGTGGGCGACCACCTGGCCGCCGACGGCGGCATGGCGCTGGCGTTCATCGTGGTCTCCGGCGAGCAGGAGCGGCTGCGCCGCTGCGAGGCCCCGGACTGCCGGCGGGCCTTCGTGGACCTGTCCCGCAACCGCTCCCGGCGCTACTGCGACAGCCGCACCTGCGGGAACCGGCTGCACGTGGCGGCGTACCGGGCCCGGCGCAAGTCGGAGCTGGGTTCGGACCCGGGACCGGAGCAGGGACCCGAGCAGGGGACCGGTTCACAGCAGGAAGAGATCGTGCACGGCGGCGAGCAGCAGCAGACCACCGATCACGCCTAGGAAGATCATCAGGGGCGGCTGGGAGAGCGCGAAGAGGCAGCCTCGCGGCTCCTCGGCAACGGCGGGGGCGGTGGCCGGCGCGGGAACGGCCGGCTCACCCTGCGATGTGTCGAGCATGTCGGGCCGATGATGGCGCAGCCCGCCCCGGTCCGCCGCTCAACACGCCAGACTCCGCGCCCGAGTTCGCCGGATCCCGTCAGATCAGGTGGTTCCCGGCCGGAATCCCCCCGGAGGACCGGGGGGATGTCATATGCCGTGCTTCTTGAGGATGGCCTCGATGTCGGAGAAGTCCTCGCCCGGCGCGGAAGCGGCCGGGGGCGCCTGCGGACGGCTGCCGCCCCCCAGGGAGGGCGCGGAGGCGGCCGGAGCCACGGCCTGTGCGCCAGCGCCTCGACCCTTGCCCGTGGCCTTCGGCTCCTTCGCCGGCTTCTCTCCCGCGCCGAGCCCGCGCCGCTCCACGGCGCGCGTGGTGATGAAGAGCAGCCAGGCCAGCCCCAGCACCCCGAACCCGATCCACACCGTCGGCTTGAAGACGATCCCGGACGCCCACTGGACCACGCCGGTCATCACCAGGCCGAGGGGCACCAACGAGTACGCCGCGATCCGCGTGGCCGCGAGGAAACGCTTGCGGTAGGCGGTCAGCGCGGCGATGCCCAGGCCCGCCGCGGCCACCGCGGAACAAATGGTCTCGGCAAGCATGCGGGCCTCCAGGGCGGTGCGGTCGGTCGGACCCGGCCGGGCGGGCCGGGCGTTCTGTCCCCATCCATCCTGCACCGGCGACCACCGTCCCGGCCATGTCCGGAGCCCGCCCCGAGCGGATCTCCGGGACATCTCCGGGTCGTCCCTCATCCCGAGGTCCCGGTCGGCCGCCCCGGCCGGGGGCTGGGAGACTGTCCGCATGACCGATTCCGTGATCCTCGATGTCTGGTGCGAACTCCAGTGCCCGGACTGCAACAGCGCCCTGGACGACGTACGCGCCCTGCGGGCCCGCTACGGCGACCGGCTGGACATCCGGCTGCGCCACTTCCCGCTGGAGAAGCACAAGCACGCCTTCGCCGCCGCGCAGGCGGCCGAGGAGGCCGTCGAGCAGGGGCAGGGCTGGCCGTACGTGGAGGCCGTGCTCGCCCGCACCGCGGAGCTCGGCAAGCGCGGCGAGGCCGTACTCGTCGACGTGGCGCGTGAACTCGGCCTGGACGCCGAGGAGTTCGACACGGCCCTGATCGACGGCCGGCACATCCTGATCGTGGACGCCGACCAGGCCGAGGGCAAGGCGATCGGCGTGACCGGCACCCCGACGTACGTGATCGACGGCCAGCGCCTCGACGGCGGCAAGAGCCAGGAGGGCCTGCGCGCCCGCATCGAGGAGATCACCGACCGACTGCTGGCTGAGTAGCGGGAGAAACGGCCTAGATCAGGTCCTTGGCGTAGTTGAAGTCGGTCGTCCGGTAGCCGAGGGACTCGTAGAGCCGCAGGGCCGGGGTGTTGTCGGTGAAGACGTGCAGCGCCAGGACCCTGTGGCCGGCGGCGAGTGCCGTGCGTTCGGCGAGGAGCATCAGGCCCCGGCCGTAGCCGCGGCCGCGGTGCTCCTCGGCCACCGCGACGTCGAAGACGTACGAGGCCTCCCCGCTCGGCGCGACCCACACGGTGCCGACGGGCGTGCCGGCCGCCTCCAGGACGCCGAAGCTGACTCCCCGGGTGGCCAGCCCCCCGGGCAGCAGGGATTCGTGGTCGGCCACCGACTTGGCGTGCGCGGCCTGCGCCGGCATGCCGCGGCTGATCCAGCTCTGCGCGTAGCTCTCCCGCGCTCCGGCGAGCCAGGTCTCGAACTCGGCTTCCGTCATCGGGCGGCCGGAGACCCCCTCGGGCAGGGTGGGGGGCTCGGCCGGGAGTTCCTTGGCCATGTTGCGGCTGTACTCGGCGTACCCGAGGGAGTCGGCCATCCGCAGGCCGCCCGCAGATTCGGCGGGGACCGAGACGCGGACCCGTCGGCAGCCCCAGCTCCGCAGCACTTCCTCGGCGGCGAGCGCGGCGACCGTGGCGCGGCCGCGCCGCCGGTCGGGCTCCTCGACGGCGAGGTCGCGGATCTCGGCGACCGTCGGCCCGAAGGGGGTGTCGGCGGCGAGCAGCAGGGCGCCGACGCGCCTGCTGTTGACGCGGATCTCGTACGGGCGCGAGCGCGCCCCGCCGGTGCTCTGCTGAAGCGGCCCGCTCGGCCGCAGGGTGGTGGTCATCAGTCGAGTTCTACCCGCCCCGCGGCCCGAAGCACAGGGAGTTTGCCCCGGCCCGGTCAGGACGCGGGGTCGGCGTCCTCGGCGGAGCGGGCGTCGAAGATCCGCATGGCCTCGGCGGTGACGGGGCCGGGGGCGGTGCCGAGCTCGCGCCCGTCGATCCGTAGGACGGCCTGGACATCGCGCAGCGAGGAGGTCAGGAAGACCTCCTCGGCCTGCTCCAGCGCCTCGAAGGGCAGGTCGGTCTCCTTGGCCCCGGACCACTCGGCGACGAGGGCGCGGGTGATGCCGCCGAGGCAGCCGGAGGCGACGGGCGGGGTGTGCAGTTCCCCGTCGAGGACGAGGAACACGTTGGAGCCGGTGCCCTCGCAGAGCCGCCCGACCGTGTTGGCGAAGAGGGCCTCGGAGGCTCCGGCCCGGTGGGCGGCGGCGAGCGCGACCACGTTCTCGGCGTACGAGGTGGTCTTCAGCCCGGTCACGGCGGAGCGCTCGTTGCGCACCCAGGGCACGGTGATCACGGCGGTGGTGTCGGGGCGGCGGGTGGCCCCTGCCAGGGCGACGATCAGCGTCGGGCCGGTCTCGCCCCGGTCGGAGCCGAGCGGGGAGACTCCCCCGGTGTAGGTGACGCGCAGCCGGCCGAGGGGGACCGGGTTGGCCTCCAGTACGGCCGCGCAGGCGCGGCGGACCTCGTCCAGGTCGGGGTCCGGCAGGCCCAGGCCGCGGGCGGACCGGGTCAGCCGCTCCAGGTGGCGGGTGAGGGCGAAGGTCGTGCCGTGTTCCGCCTTGAGCGTCTCGAAGACCCCGTCGCCGACGGTGAGGCCGTGGTCGAACACGGACACCTTCGCGTCGTCGGCGTCCCGCAGTGCTCCGTCGAGCCAGATCCTCACCGTACGGTCCTCCCGCTTTCGTTCGCGTTCGTCTCGGTCACGCGCGTCTCGGTCACGCGCGTCTCGGTCACATGCGTCTCGGTCACGCGCGTTTCAAGTCGCCTGCGTTTCGCTCGCGTGCGCCGCGATCTCCCCTGACGCTACCCGCAGCAGGCGGGCGGCCTTCAGCTCGGTCTCGGCCCACTCGCGGTCGGGGTCGGAGCCCCAGGTGATCCCGGCGCCGGTGCCGAAGCAGAGGCGGGGGCCGCCGGGGGTCTCGCGGTCGATCCAGAAGGTCCGGATGCCGACGGCGAGCTCGGCGGTGCCCCGGTCGGCGTCCACCCAGCCGATGCCGCCGCAGTAGGGGCCGCGGGGGACGGTCTCCAGGGCCTCGATGATCCGCAGGGCGGAGGATTTGGGGGCGCCGGTGACCGATCCGGGCGGGAAGGTGGCGGCCAGCAGCTCGGGCCAGCCGGCTCCCTCGGCGAGCTCTCCGGTGACGGTGGAGACGAGGTGGACCAGGCCCGGGTGCTCTTCGAGCGCGCACAGCTCGGGGACGGCGACGGATCCGGTGGCGCACACCCGGCCGAGGTCGTTGCGTACGAGGTCCACGATCATCACGTTCTCGGCGTGGTCCTTGGGCAGCAGGTCCGCGGCGGTACGGCCGGTGCCCTTGATGGGGCCGGACTCGATGTGGCGGCCGGTGCGGCGCAGGTAGAGCTCGGGGGACGCGGTGGCGATCTCCACGCCGTGGGCCGGCAGGCGAATCGTTCCTGCGTACGGGGCCGGGTTGCCGCGCGCGAGCAGCGCGGTCAGGGCGTCGACATCGGCCGTGCCGCCGGCACCGGGCGGCTCGGGAAGGGGCGCGGACATCACGCGGCAGAGGTTGGCCTGGTAGACCTCGCCCGCCTCGATGTGCTCGCGGATACGGCGCACGCCCGCGATGTACGCGGCACGGTCGAGGGAGGAGGTCCACTGGTCCGCGTCGGGGCCGGTCCAGGCCCCCGGAACAGGCGCCCGTACCGGGTCGGGGCGTATGTCTCCGAAGCGCGCGCAGACGAGCCGCCCCTCGAAGTCGGCGGCGACCGCCCAGAAGCCGGTGGACTCCAGGGCGGCGGGGTCATGGGTGACATCTCGGAGATCGGTCGCGAGAAGGCCGCCGAAGCGGGCGAGGGGAGGCAGGTCGTGCACGGCTGCGAGTCTATGACCGGTGACGCGCCGGCGCCGGTGAGGCGTCCGCCAGGTGACCGGTGGTGATCGAGCGGCAGCACGCTGCGGAAACGCGTTTTTGAGCTGGCCCGGGAATCCGCTAGAGTTCAACTCGTCGCCAGGGAGCGAAGGGGTAAAACCCCGGAGCGAACACGGTGACCTGCGGACGTAGCTCAGTTGGTAGAGCACCACCTTGCCAAGGTGGATGTCGCGAGTTCGAGTCTCGTCGTCCGCTCTGTGGTGGGGGATCATCTTCCCGAGAACCCCCGCTCTTGCTCCATGGTGGAGTGGCCGAGAGGCGAGGCAACGGCCTGCAAAGCCGTCTACACGGGTTCAAATCCCGTCTCCACCTCCAAGGACGATTAGCTCAGCGGGAGAGCGCTTCCCTGACACGGAAGAGGTCACTGGTTCAATCCCAGTATCGTCCACTGGTCCGCAAGGATCCCCGCGCGATTAGCTCAGCGGGAGAGCGCTTCCCTGACACGGAAGAGGTCACTGGTTCAATCCCAGTATCGCGCACGCAGTACACGTACCACCTGCGGTTTCAGACCGTGGTCCCGCGCGATTAGCTCAGCGGGAGAGCGCTTCCCTGACACGGAAGAGGTCACTGGTTCAATCCCAGTATCGCGCACCAGCATCCGGGAGCCCCGGCCGTTACGACGGCCGGGGCTTTCGCGTGTGCGGTGCGTGTACGCGCATGCCTGCCGGCGCGGGCGGTACGACGGGCGGGGTGGGGCCCCGGTGGTTGGTTCGCGGGGCCCCGGCAGCCGTCAGGAGGAGAAGAGCATCCGGCCGAAGCCGCCCTTGTGGTGTCCGTGACCGTGTCCGTGGCCATGGCCGTAGCCGCCGTGCTGCGGGGCTCCCCAGGCGGGCGCGGGGGCGTGCTGGGCCGGATACGGCGCCGGGGCCGGCGGCGCGGCGGGCGGCGGGACCTGGCCGTACTGGGCCGTGTACTGGGACTCCAGACGGGTCAGCGCCTCGAGCTCGCCGTAGTCGAGGAAGATGCCGCGGCAGCCGCTGCACTGCTCTATCTGGACACCGTTGCGGTTGTACGTGTGCATCATCGCGTGACACTTCGGACACTGCATGAGCGGATCAACTCCTCGCCGTCTGGTCGACACCGGATGCGTACCCGGTGGCGTGAAGCTCACCCTACGACGGAGCCAGTAGCTCCAAGTCGGCCGGGAGAGCCGCAATTCGGACACAGGCTTCCACCATCAGCCGCTCCACGTCGTCCAGTCGGCGCTCCTCCCGGGCCGCCTTGGCCAGGGCCAGTGCGGCCGTCTGTACGGTGAGCGCGCGGGCGGCGACGTCGAGTTCCGGCCAGGGGTCACTGCCGGGCGGACCGGCGGCGGGGCCACCGGCGGCGCGGTACGCGTCGAGGAAGCGCAGCCAGGTCGGCGGATCGAGCAGCCCGGCGGCGTACCAGGCCGCCGGCCGGGCGAGATCCCAGGCCGGGGCTCCGAGTCCGAGGTCGTCGACGTCGATGAGCCGCCACTGCCACCCCGCCGGCCCGGCGATCCGCACCAACTGCCCGAGGTGCAGGTCCCCGTGACACAGCACCCCACCCTCCGGCTGCACCCCTTCCCCCCGGGCCCAACCGGGCAACGTCCCCGCGGCAGCCCACACGGACCGCACGAGCCGCACGGCATCCCGATCCCGACCCGGGCGAGACCCCGCCGAGCCCCCGGCTCCGGGGGCCGCGGCCGGGCCGGTGGCCCGTTCCGGGTCCGGGTCCGGGTAGGCCGTGGCGAGTCTGTGGAGGGCTCGGGCCAGTTTGGCGGGGCCGCGCATAGGGGGCATCGGGGTCGGGAGGGGGCGGAGGGGGGTTCGGTGCAGGGCGGCCAGGAGTTCGGCGGCCGCCTCCCAGGGGGCGTCCTCCGGGTGGTCCGGGTCGACCGGAGCCCCGTAGGGCCACAGGGAGACGGGGCGTCCGTCGACCTGGCCCAGCCCGGTCCGCAGCGGTGGCAGCAGGACCCCGGCCAGCGCCGGGTCCCCCGCGATCCGGATCCGTACCCCCAGCGCGCTGGGATCGCCGTCCCCCGCGTGCGCCTTGACCACGACCTCCCCGCAGCGCACGACGGTGCCGTCGGCCCGGTCCGCGAGGACCTGGTACTGCCCGGCCCCCGCGTGCGCCGCCAGCGCGGCCGCGCTCACTCGCTCCAGCGGAACCACGCCTCGGCGCCGTCGATGTGCAGCAGGAAGCCCGACGTCGGGAGCCCGGCGGGGGTGAGGAGGGTCAACTCCTCGGCGATCGGGGCGTACGCCTCGTCGAAGCGCTCGCCGAAGCGCTCGTCGGAGAGGTTGCTGGAGAGGTGGTCGGAGAGGTTGTCGTCGGTCTCTTCGGCCATCAGCGTCTGCACGGCCTCGAACCAGGAACGGACGCGCTCGAAGCCGGCTTCCGGCGCGAAGCGGCCGTGGAGCCATGGGAAATCGGCCGATTCCACGACGACCGCGCCGAGCGGCTCCCCTTGGCGCACGAGCTGCCAGACGCTGCCCTCCGGCCGGCCCGGCCGCTCCGGCTCCAGCCCCACCTCCATGACGACTCCCCCGTGTCCCCGCCACCGCACCCGGCGGATGCTCCTCGGCACGAGGGTACGCAGCGCCACTGACATCGAAGGGGTGGGGTGGGGCGGGGCGGACCGTGGGCACGGGTCCGCGGGCATGAAAAAGGGTGCTGCCCGTCCGACTCCCCAGTCGTACGGGCAACACCCTTCACCTGCCGTCCGTTGGCCGCTCCCCCGTCCCCACGGGGTTCGACCGGTGACAGTCCCGGCCCAGGCCGCTCTCCTGGGCCCGGGGCGCCGCTCAGCGCCCCAGCATCACGCTTACGGACGACGCCTGCGCCACCACCTGGTCGAAGCCTCCGAAGAGGAAGAGCAGGAGGGCGGCCAGGGGGAGCACCATGGCCGCGGCCACCAGCGGGTGGCGACGGCCGGACTCATGGCCGTTGAACGCGAATGCCTTGCGTCCCTGCCGTGCGATGTCCGCCATGGTCCTCTCCCTGTCGATTGGCAGCGGCGGGTTTGTGACCTCGGGGGACGAGTGCTCCACCCGCCGCTTGTCTTCAACACTAGGCGCGGAGAAGGCCTCTGGCCTCATGCCCTCGTACCCATTGCCGGGCCTCCGGGAGGATGACGAGCCCCCCTCCGGCGTACTCCCCTGGGTGGAGGTCGACCCCCAGGGGTGAGGGTCTTCCCGGAGGGGATGACCAGAGGGTAGTGACTTCGCTCACTTCCGTCACTCCCCGCACACACCACGCCTCCGACCAGGCACTCCCAAGATCACCCGGCCGGGTCCGGCCCGCACCCCGTCCCGTACCCCGCGATTACCCCGCCCGTCACCCCAATTCCCTTGGCCCGTGCACCGTTTGGCCGCGGCACCCCGCTCCGTACATGCGTCCGACCGGTGGTCCGGGAATCCCTCAAGTGGACTGCCCCGTACTGACTATCGAATCCCCCGGCGAGGGCGCGGCCTCTGAGCGCGCATGCCGGATGGTCCGTAAGCTGTGGCACGTCAACAGGACGACCGGTCAGCGGGGTGGACATGGCGATGATGCGGCTCCGGCGCGAGGACCCGCGTGTCGTCGGCTCGTTCAGGCTGCACCGGCGCCTCGGCGCCGGCGGCATGGGCGTCGTCTACCTGGGCTCCGACCGGCGCGGACAGCGCGTCGCGCTCAAGGTGATCCGGCCCGATCTGGCCGAGGACCAGGAGTTCCGCTCCCGCTTCGCCCGCGAGGTGTCCGCCGCCCGGCGGATCCGCGGCGGATGCACCGCGCGCCTGGTCGCCGCGGACCTGGAGGCCGAGCGCCCCTGGTTCGCCACCCAGTACGTACCCGGGCCCTCCCTGCACGACAAGGTGGCCGAGGAAGGCCCGCTGACGGCCTCCCAGATCGCCTCCATCGGCGCAGCGCTCTCCGAAGGCCTGGTCGCCGTGCACGAGGCGGGGGTCGTGCACCGCGACCTCAAGCCCTCGAACATTCTTCTGTCCCCCAAGGGCCCGCGCATCATCGACTTCGGGATCGCCTGGGCCACCGGCGCGAGCACCCTCACCCACGTGGGAACGGCCGTCGGCTCCCCCGGGTTCCTGGCGCCCGAGCAGGTGCGCGGCGCCGCCGTCACCCCGGCCACGGACGTCTTCTCGCTCGGCGCCACCCTTGCCTACGCGGCCACCGCCGACTCCCCCTTCGGGCACGGCAGTTCCGAGGTCATGCTCTACCGCGTGGTGCACGAGGAACCGCACCTCCAGGGCGTCCCGGACGCCCTCGCGCCCCTCGTACGGGCCTGCCTGGCCAAGGACCCCGAGGACCGGCCGACCACGCTCCAGCTGTCCATGCGGCTCAAGGAGATCGCGGCCCGCGAGGCGCACGGGATGGGCGAGAGCCGTCCGCCTGTGCAGCGGGCCCGCACCGAGCGGCCGACGGGGCGCCTCGCCGAGGGGTACGCCGACCAGCGCGCGGAGCTCCGTACCGGCGACCACCCCACGCCGCAGCCCCAGGGGCCGGGACCGTCCCAGGGACAGGGACAGGGCGGGCAGGGCGGCCAGGGACCGCAGAGCGGACCGCACTCGCGGCCCTCGTCGGCGCGGGGCACCGGCTCGCGGGGCACCGGCTCCACCGCCGGGCGCACGGGCGGCCGCCCGGCGCCTCGTACGACGGGCACGGGGCGGCGGCCTTCGCGGCCGGACCCGAAGCTGATGCGCCAGCGCCTGATCGTCTTCGTCGTGGTGACGCTGATCGTCGCGCTGGGCATCGCGGCCGCCCAGAAGCTCTAGGCCGTCTGGGCTGCCCGGCTACGGGCGGCCGCTGGCCACCGCGTAGAAGGCGACGGCCGCGGCCGCGCCCACGTTCAGCGAGTCCACCCCGTGCGCCATCGGGATCCGTACCCATTCGTCGGCGGCGACCAGGGCCTGCGTCGAGAGCCCGTCCCCCTCCGCGCCCAGCATCAGCGCGACCCGTTCCAGGTTCTGCGGGGCGGCCTCGTCGATCGGCGAGGCCTTCTGGTGCGGGGTGAGCGCCAGGAGCTTGAAGCCGGCCTCGCGGACCGAGTCCAGGCTCTTGGGCCAGGCCTCCAGGCGGGCGTAGGGCACGGAGAACACCGCACCCATCGAGACCTTGACCGAGCGCCGGTAGAGCGGGTCCGCGCAGTCGGGCGAGAGCAGCAGCGTGCCCCGCTGGTCTCCCCCGGGACTTGGCCTCTGACCTCGGATGCCCACCAAAGCTGATCGAGTCTGGATTGAGTGGTTCGCGGTCGGCTAATGCTCTTATCCATTCAGCCTACGAGGTGCTCGTACTCGTCTCCACCAGGATCGATCTCATGACAGCATGATCTTCGTGTCAGGTGATGGCGAGTTCCAAGGAGAGCAAGTGGACCCGAGTGAGCCCCTGTTGATCCAGCGCTTCAGGTCCTGGCTCCAGCCAGCGCCTTCAGCGGAGGACGCCACTCGGGAGCCGTTCTTCACTAACGGTCTCATCGTCCTCGATACGAACATCCTGCTCAGCCTGTACGAGTACACCGAGTCGGCTCGCGAGGACGTGTTCACAGCGCTGGAGTCGGTATCGGATCGCCTCTGGATGCCGCACCAGGTGGGTTTGGAGTTCGTACGCGGACGGCGGAGCACATTGGAATCCCGCAAGGTCGCTCTCACCGACGCTGCGAAGGAGGTCAACCAGCACCTGATGCAAGCGGTGAAGTCAGTCGTTGCGGCCCGCAACGTCGTGAGCAAGCAGCTTGCGAAGTACGGAGCGGCGCTCGACGCGGGCGAGGAACTGGCACGGCTCATCAACGACTCAGCGGCGAACAACCTGCTGCAGGAATACCGCGCCACTTTGAAGAAACACCTCGATGCGCTGAAGTCCCAGCACGGGCTGCCAGCGGACCTCGCCGAGGCTGACGATCCCGTCCTCCTCCGCGTCGCCCGTATGTACGGCGACCGGATCGGCACTCAGCCCGACGACTCCGTGCTGCGAGCGCGGATCGAGGAAGCTGTCGGCTTCCGCTTCCCCAACGAGATCCCTCCGGGCTACCGGGACCTCGGCAAAGACACCCCGCTGAAGGCCGCAGGCGACTTCCTCCTCTGGGAGGAGGTAGTCGAACATGCAAAGAACCTTCCAACCGGCTCCCGCCGCATCCTCTTCGTGTCCAACGACACGAAGGAGGACTGGTACGAGACCAGAAGGGGAGCGGGAGGCACTCAGCGCCCTTGGCCGATGCTCTTCGAGGAAGTGCGGACGCGGGCCGATGCGGAGCTCCGTATCGAGACCCCCTCACTGTTCTACGCCGGCATCAAGCAGTTCCTCCACACCGATCTGAACGCGACCACGTACGAAGAGATCGAACGCGTCTCTTCAGTTCAGGACCTGCTGGTAGAGGAGGAGGCCGACCTTGTCACCGTGCACAACGCGGCCCATACGACACCGCCTCCAGGCCTCGCCAACGAAGCATCCCGCTCTGTCGAGCTCACCACGGCCGGGACGCGGACTGCTCTGGAATCGGCGGCGCCGTCTTTCCGCACCTTCCAGTGGTGGCTGATCGGTGTTACTGCGCAGCTGGGGCGGCGCGAGCCTTCCTCAGCTGAATGCAAGATAGACATCGCTGCTGCTTACCGGGGAGACAAGGCCCCGCCCGGCTCGTGGGAACCCGCGACTGTGTTCAGGCCCGGGGACTGGGTCCACCGCGATTCCTCTTGGATCGCATCCTGGTTCCTCCGGCTTTTCAAGGAGCTGCCGCAGTCCGACCACGCGGTTCTCCGGAGCCTTGCCGCGCAGCAGGCTGAGGCGAACCGGCCTGCCTTCGAGTGATCCCGATTACCGCCACGAATGCCTCCCGCCGGAACAAGCGTGTCGCACCCCGCATAGCCACCCGTCCCTGCTGCCGAGCACAGTACTGAAGAGGAACCATGAAGAACGAGGAAGCGTACGCCTCCTGGAAACGCCACAAGCCCAATACCCAGTTCGCTGTGGGGCAGTTGGCGACTCTGCTTGAAGAGAACGACGAATCTGCCGACGCGGTCTTCGGCGCCTATCTGGTGGCGAAGAAGGATCTGGCCCGTTCAATGCAGGAACTGCTTCGCGCCACCCTGCCGCCGTCCCGTCCCGCCTTCGCAGAGATGCGCTCGCGTGTCAGCCAATCCCTGCAGGAGCGGTTCGGAGACCGGATCCCCCCAAAATACCTGGCCGTCCCTTATGACACCGTCGCCAACCAGGACCTGTTCGGACTTCTCCATGAGCACATGGGCAAGCCGGTAGGGACGGACGTCTTGCGCGCCATCAACGCGGATGACATCCACACTGAACGGCGCATACGCGAACTCCGCGAACTAGGCCTCCGCATCGACTCGGTGAAGCGTGACGGAGCCGGCTGCTACCTGCTGGTATCACTCGACCTCGATCCTACGCAGACACAAGCCCTCGTCGCCAAGACGATCAAGAAGTCCTCCCTGCCTGAGGCAGAGCAGGAGAAGCTGATCGCGTCTCTCGACGCGTGACCTGGCCGCCGCGCAGGGCGCTGTCCCGCGCCGTCAGCTGATCTTGGAGCGGTGCTGGCTGAAGAGGTCGTGGCGCTGGTGGTCGTCCTGGCCTACGAATGCCTTGAACTCGCCGATGCTGTACGCGACGGCCCCATTGGAACGCGTCACCGTAGTCACCTCGAAGTCGTGCTTCAAGTGGTTGAGGTGCCGCTCCACCCCGGGCTGGTCCATGGCAGTTCCCGCTGCCTCGAGCTTGGTGATGATCTGGTCGACTGACAGGGCCCGCGTACTGCTGCGCAGCAGCTTGTACACAGGGTCGGTGACGACATCCGCGGTCTCCACGAGCTCGCGGGGCTCGCCGACCTTGTTCAGCGCGTTCCTGATCGATACGCCGAGCGCCTTGGCGACGGGCGGCGGGAATGCGTTCCCGATCTGGCGGTACACGCTGGTCTTCCGGCCGTGGAACCTCCAGCGGAAATCGTTCTCCCCCTTGTCGCCCTCGGCATCCGCATCCTGCCAACCCTGGATGCGGGCGACCATGGCCGTGGTGAGCTTCGGGCGCGGTCGGCCCTCAATGACAGGCGGCCCGGCGGCAGGGGGCGCCTCATTGGCAACACCCATCGCGTCCACGCCCTTTTCTGCCCATGCGCGCTTAGCACGGGTGGGACCGAGGTCGGCGCCGCCGTGCTTCTTCGACCCGCCGACGATGGTGGGCGCGATACCGGTGGCTGCTTCGGCCCACTCCTGGGCACCCTTCCAGCCTTTCTCCGACATGAGGTCCACCAGGAGCTCGCCTACCGACATGGCGCTCCCGGGCCGACGCTCCGGCCACTCGAAGTAGGGAGCGAACTCCTGCTGGAGCGCAACCAGTACGAAGCGCGGACGCAACTGGGAGACACCGAAGTCGTCCGCCTGGAGGAGCTGCCACTCTGCGATGTACCCGTGCTCTTTGAGCCGGTCGAGCACGTGCTGGCGGTAACCGGCGAAGCGGTTGGCGCTGAGTCCTCGCACATTCTCCAGTAGGAGCGCCTTCGGCTGCACCTTGCCGCAGAGCTCGATTGCCCAAGCGAACAGATCACGTTCATCGCTCGTGCCCAGCTGCTTCCCTGCGATGCTGAAGGGCGGGCAGGGCACTCCCCCCGCGAGGAGGTCGACCTTCTCCGCATCGAGGACCGGATTCCAGACAGCAGGGTCAGCGACGTCGCCGACCCTGACGGAGTCCTGCGCCTCCTTCTCGCTGTATCCGAGGAATTCCACAAGATTGCAGCGCAGGGTCTCGGCAGCCTGGTGGTCGAGTTCGATAGCGAGTCGGTGGCGGAAGCCTGCCCGCTCCAGTCCGAGGGACTGGCCGCCCGCGCCCGCACAGATCTCGACGACCTCAAGCGGCTTTCCATGCTCGATAGCCGACATAGCGATCTCCCTCCAGGCACGCCAGGCTCCCCAGCGCAGAACCGGCGGTGCTGCTGCGACCGCCTAAATAAACACACACGCATCCGGCAGCACAGGCCCCGCGGCAGCACCATAGTCGCAGGTGGCGGTAGAGCGGTGGCTCTTCGCCACTGCAAGCCGGACAAGGAGTGAAGTCTACGCGGCGCCACTGACAGCTTCCATCATGGACATCCGCATGGGGAGCGCTGCCGGCGCTGGTCAGACGTCCAGCACCCTCAGGACTTCCGGTCGGGCATCCCCAGGGAGGCGGCGGTAGGCGTTCCAAGCCCGCTCAAGCGGTGTCGATCCCCGGCGGCCCCGCTCTGCCCAGCGCGCCAGCCGCCGCTGGTCAGCCGGGTCGAGGTTCTTCATCTCGGCGACAACCTCGTCAGCACGTGCAGCCTGGCCGTCACCTCCAGCCCGGCAGCGCTTGCATTCCGTGACCAGGAGCGTCTCCTCCCGGCCGTCTGGAAGGATCGTGGGGCGCCGGGTAACCGATAGGACTGCCGTCTGGTTCGAGTCGTCCATGTACGGCTCTGCTCCGCCGATACCGCACACCGTGCACATGTAACCGTCGCCTGCGAGCACGGCCTGCACCTGCTTGGCCGTGATTGCCTTCTGCGGTGCAGCCGCTCGGCGGGCGACCGGATCCCACACCGGGACCCCGGCTTCTACGAACCGCTGGTCCTCAGCCATGAGCGAGGCGTCCTCGGTGTTCGTGAGGATGACCCATTTGAAGGCCCGGAGGTCGCGGAGGCGGCGGTCTGCCTGGGCGATGCCGGGGAACGCGTAGCGGAGCTGCTCCTTGGTGAAGGTGTTGCCTTCACCAATCTCCTGGACGAGCCACAGCGCGCCCCTGATCATGGTTCCGCCCTTGAGTTCCGGGTCGTTCCAAGCGGGGAGGGGCACCTCTGCTCCGTTCTTCGGGTCCTCAGATGACCGAGTCTGGGTGATCACCAGACCGGTTGTCAGCAGCTCCTGCCATTATTCCTGACGAGTGAGCGACTGTTACCTAGGAGAGGTTCTGGCTATGGCTGCGAAGTTCGGTGTTCCGCCCGAGGGCGAGCGGATCCGGTCCATGGTCGAGGAACGGCTCAAGCAGGCCATGGCCGACAACGGTGCCAAGATCACAGTGGAGTGGCGCGGTGAGCAGAAGCACCTGAGCGTGATCTCCATGCCGGTAGACCTCCTCTACTTCAACCCCGACACCCACCGCATCCGCGCACAGCGCACGCTGGACCCCGACCAGAACCAGGTGCTGGAAGAGCAGCCCTGGAGCGAGACCGCCCAGGACTACCTCGCCCACCTCCTCAGCCGCAGCCCCTCGAATCCGAACCAGACCGACCCTGACTTCACCGCACTGCAGGACGAGCTCGACGATTTCGGGCAGAAGGAACCCGGCATCATCAGCCCCGACGGCATCCTTGTCGACGGGAACACCCGCTGCGCGGCCCTTCGCAAACTCGGAATCAAGGACATCCGCGTGGGTGTGCTGCCTGCGGATACTTCGCGGGGTGACATCAACAGCGTCGAGCTCGCCCTCCAGCTGCGGAAGGACAAGCGGCGCGAGTACTCCTACATCAACCGCCTGATCGCGATCGAGGAGGAACTGGCGAACGGGCGCCGCGTGGAAGACGTAGCAAGGGACTTCAACATCAAGACCACTACGCTCCGCCAGGACCGGTGGGTCTACGAGCTGGTCAACGACGCCATCGAACGCAGCAAGGGCCCAGTCAGCGGCGTCGGGCTGCGGCTGGTCGACTTCGAAGACCACCAGGAGAAGCTCCGCGAGCTGCAGCGCGATTGCACGAAGCTCGCGAAGACGGACCCGGATGCAGCCGAGCAGCTGAAGGAGTCCCGGCTCGCGATGGTCATCCTGAACTATCCGAAGACCTCGGTCCGACTCGCTGAGGCCGATTTCCACACCCGCTTCCTCGACGAGCGGCTGCCGGACGACCTGCGCCCTGCCGCGCAGGCATCCGCCGCAGTGTCCATCCCCGGCCTGCCGGGCGTCGCGGTCCCGGACGCTACCGCTGCGGTGAAGACGACCCGGGCCCTCACCGACAGCCTGCTGCAGGCCAAGGCTGCGACTCTCGCTGGCGACAAGCTCACGCCCGCGGAGGTGACGCAGGCCGCTGCAAAGATCAAGGCGGCCCGCGGCACGTTCGACGTCGCCGTCAAGATGGCCGGCCAGAATGCCCAGCTGCAGAAGCGGAAGATCGCGGTACCGGAGCGTCTGACGGACGCTGCCGACTATGTGAACCAGTGCGCGTCGGAGTTCGCCGAGGCGAAGTCGAAGCGCGCACTCGACGAAGACGCTTTCGACGACGCCCTGCTCACCCTCCGCGCGAGCCTCGCGCGCCTGGCCAAGCAGGCGGGCCGTACGTTCAGCTCGCCGGGTGACGGCGTCGAGTGGCTGCTCAACGCTACCCGGGAAAACTGATGACGGGGTCTGCAGCTGTACCGAGCCTGGAGATCGGCTTCGGCGACAGCGTGACGAAAGCCCGGTTGCGGGCCGGCTCCGGGCACGAGGGCGACCTGCGCCGCCTCGCCCTGCGCTTCCGCACCAGTGTGCAGCGCTCCCCCGGGAGCATGGATGTAGACATCGACGACTTGCTCACGAACCTCGTGGCGCTTACGACATGGCCTGCGCAGACGAGCGTCTCATGGGACAGCCAACTGGCAGCCCTTGCAACGGATTCCGCCGCGGACGCCCAGACTGTGGCCGAACGCCTCGACCCGGTATCCGGAGGCGCCGGTGAAGTACAGGAGGACGAGGTCGACGGGCTGCTCGGTCCTGGCTGGACTGCAGACCTCACGTCTTTCCAGCGCCGGGACATCGCCAAGCTCCTCTCACTGCGCCACGGTGCCAACTTCTCCGTCCCCGGCGCCGGTAAGACGCGCGTCGGGCTCGCTGTGTTCCAGGCACTGCGCCGAACCAAGGGCATCGAGCGCCTGCTGGTCGTCGGTCCGAAATCCTGTTACGAGTCGTGGCAGGACGAGAATGCGCAATGCCTCAGCGAGCCATTGCGCATGGAAGTCCTGTCCCGGGACGTCGACCCGGCTGCGGACGTGCTCATCGTGAATTACGAACGCCTCAGCCCGTCCGTCGACGAGCTCGGCCAGTGGCTGACCGCACGTCCTTCCATGGTCCTCCTCGATGAGGCGCACCGGATGAAGCTCGGCGCGGAGGGGACGTACGGGGCAGCCTGCCTGGCCCTGGGTCCGCGGGCCCGCCACCGGTTGATCCTGACCGGCACACCGGCTCCGAACGGCGTCAAGGACATCGAGAACCTGTTCGGTTTCGTGTGGCCCGGGCACGGCCGCCAGAAAGTGACGCAGGCCGTGGCCGGCGGCGACCTCGCCAAGGCGAGCCAGGTCCTGCGTCCGCTGTTCACCCGCACCACCAAGAGCGAACTGGGGCTGCCCCCGGTGAAGACGACTCTCCGGATACTGCCGATGCCCCCGCTGCACCAGGAGGTGTACGAAGCCCTGGTCGGCCGGTTCTCGGCACGGGCTGCCGGATCTGAAGGCGACTTCCAGGCCCTCGGCAAGATCATCGTCTATATGCTCATGGCGGCCACCAGCCCTGCCCTGCTCGCTGTCGGCACTACACGGTACGAACCGCTGACGTACCAGGTCCCGCCCTTGGCAGTCCCTGAAGGGAGCCCGCTCTTCGACCTGATGCGGGACCTCCCCAGTTACGAGATGTCGCCGAAGTACCGCGAAGTCCTGGCCATCGTCGCGGAGAACGCGGCCCGGGGCCGCAAGACCTTGGTGTGGTCCACGTTCATCCGCAGCCTGAACACCCTGGAGCGGGTCCTCAGGGAGTTCCGGCCGGCGATGGTCCACGGAGGCACGGAGGACCGCGGAGCAGAGATCGAGCGCTTCCGGAAGGACCCGGACTGCATGGTGCTGCTCTCCAACCCGGCTACCCTCGGTGAGGGCATCAGCCTGCACCATGACTGCCACGACGCGGTGTACGTCGACCGCGACTTCGCGGCCGGGCGCTTCCTGCAGAGCCTGGACCGAATCCACCGGCTCGGTCTCGCGCCCGAGACGGAGACCCGCATCACCGTGCTCGCCGCCGAAGGGAGCATCGACGAGGTCGTCGATCAGCGGCTGAGCGACAAGCTGCTCTTCATGGGGCGCATCCTCGACGACTCCGCCGTCCAAGAGCTCGCAGACCTCGACGAGGAGCCTGCCGTCGGCGGCGGTCTCGACCAGAGGGACCTCCAGGCACTGATGGGCCACCTCCGTGCCCGTTCCGCCTAATCCTGTCCTGCGTGCCGCCGTGCGGTGGCTGGAACGGCTCCCGTCCTCCAGCACTGCACGGTGCCGCGCGCTGTTCACGAACCATGCCGACTTCAGCGACCTCACCCCCACTCAGTACGAAGCGGCCTACTCGTGGCTCGGAGAGAACGGCCTGCTCAAGGACCTTGTCAGCAGCGCCGCAGTGGGCGAACGCGTCTTCCGTGCCGCTCTCGCCTCCAGCGGCGCGCCCTGGCTCCCGGACGCAGACCTCCTCGTGCGCGGCCCGGAAGAGCTCCCGGAGGACGCCCTACGGGCTGCGGAGGCATTGGGCATCCCTGAGAACGAGGCATACGAGCAGGTCAGTGCGGTCTGGGGCAAGGTAGATACGGAGGCGCGGGCCCTTATCGGCAGCGCCGGTGAACTGGCTCTCGTCAATCTCATCGCTGAGGCTACTGACGTCCGGGTCGAGCACGTAGCCGCGTATTCCGATGGTTTCGGGTACGACATCGCCGTACATGCGAGGCGGCAGCCGCTGCACATTGAGGCGAAGAGCACGGTGCGGCGCGGGAGAGTCACCTTCTACCTGTCCCGCCATGAGTACGAGACGATGCGGCGCGACCCCGCGTGGCAACTCGTGGTCGTACACCTCACCCGGGACCTCGATATCGCTGCGGTCGCCTCCGTCGCTGCAGAGTGGATCACCGCCCAGGTTCCGCAGGATACGGGGCCCTTCGGGCGCTGGGAGGCATGCCGACTCGACGTTCCTCCGGATGCGGTTGTCCCGGGCATCCCGCGGCTGGCCCCCTTGCTCGGCGCAGGAAGGGCCGGGCTGCTGCAAAGCGCGTAGAGCGGCTCGAGGCGGGAGCGCTGCGACAGCCCTCCCGCCTCGATCGGAGGATTCTTACGCCCCCTGGATGCCGATGTCCGCCAGAAGGAACTCCTCGGCTTCGCCGACCCACGCCGGTGATTCCGCCTCGGGACAGTCGGCCGCAGGCAGGGCATCCGAGAACGCGTCTTTCAATGCCGCCCGCCACTGGTCCGCAGTGCCGCGGAGTTTGAAGGGACCGACCGGCAGGGTCACCCCGTCCTCATCAACCTTCAGAGGCGCTGTCTCGCCGGCCACGGTGACATCGCTGTCGAGGCCGCTGGCAGCTGCGTCGAGCGCGGCGTCCAGCTCAGCCGTGTCGATCCTGCCAACCCAGTGCTGCGCCCCGGCCTGCGCCTCCGCGAGCAACAGAGTGCGGCTTCCTGCGGCGTACCCCATGAGCACGAGGGACTTGCGGGGGGCTTCGGACCGCAGGCCGCTGGCGCCGCCTGCGTCGATGAAGGCCGGGCGGAAGCACTCGAGGAGGGCGGAGATCCTCTCCGCGAGGAGCGTACGGCGGGCGACGAGGAAGTCCCGGAACCCATCGGCCTCCAGGACCCGGGGGTCAGTCGGAACAGCATGGGCGGCCAGGTCGTCGGCCTGTACTTCCTTGGTGTACTCGGCGGGAGACCGGTTGCCGATCATGTTCTTGGCCGTCTGCTGCGAGACGAAGACGATATTCGCCAACTCGTTGATCTCCGCCGACGAGTACTTGTTCGGGTGGCTACGCAGCTGCGCGGCCGGGTGCAGCATGCTGTACTGCAGCTTGTCGGTCCCCTCGGCGGTGATGGAGATCGGCCCGCCAGCCCACCAGTCCTCAGCGCCGGAGTGGGCAGCTGCCAGGTAGGAGAGCATGATGTACGGGCTCTGGATGTTGCGCCCCGACAGATCGCGGGCGGTCACGCTGAAGCCGTTCTCGTCCAAGCGCAGGTTGGCGAGGAGCGCGCGGACAGGCTCGTCGGAGTCGAGGGCGTTGACGTCCTGGGTCAATGCGCTGTCAGTCGCCCCGCCGTAGCGGTTGTTCCCGCTCGCTGCCAGGAACCAGTAGAGCAGGCCCTTCTCTACCTCGGGGTCTACACGGGCGCCGGCAGGCAGCCGACCGTAGAAGACGATCAGCGGGTGCAGGGCAGTAACGGACGAAATGAGCGCCGTGGTCGGGACGAGCAGCTGCTCGCAGAGCAGCGGAACGACCCGCTCGAGTCCGCGGCGTACCCGCTCCCAGCCTTCCGCGACGGCCTCCGGACTGGCCGTGGTCAGCCTGGAGACCGATGAGGTCCGCTTGCCTGAGATAGACAGGCTGAGCGTGATCGCCTTGATGAGGAAGTTGGCATCGACAGCCCGGTAGCCGCGCTCCGCCCACCGCGCCGACTCCTTCTCGAGCTCTCCGAGGAATCCCGGCGAGCGGGCCGAGAGCGTCGCCATCGCTAGATCGGTCGTCTTCAGGGGGCGGCCGCCGCTGTTGACCCGGACGAAGATCTGAGTGACCTCCTCATAGCTGAAGCCGTGGAGGACCTCCATGTGGAAGTCGCGCTGCGAGATCGATTCAAGCGCTTTGAGGCGCCGCCCGATTTCCGCGCCGTCGATGGACAGCCCGGCCGAACGGAGCTGCATCTGCAGCGTGAACGGATCAGCGTCGGGGCCGACGACATCGTAGACCTTGACCCACTTCGGGCTCCTGAGCGTGGCGTTGCTCTGATTCTGGAACGCCTCCGTCTCGATGTTGAAGACGATCTGCGCTGTGGGGTGGTCCTTGAAGACGCGGAACAGCGAGGTGAGCCGCTGCTGCCCGTCGAGGAGGTACAGCGGCATCACGCTGGGAAGCCCCTGCCCGGCGCCGATCGCCGCGGTGCGGGTCTCCGCTCCCTCATCCGTTTTCCACAGGAGGAGCGTTCCCGCCGGATAGCCGAGGTACATCGACTCCACGAGCTTCGCGACTTGCGACGCCCGCCATACATAGCCCCGCTGGATCTCTGGGAGCATGATCTCCCCATCGGCTATCTGGCCGATGAGCGTCTTGATGTCCCGGTTCGTACGTTCGACTGCCATACGTTGGTGTCCCCGCCCTGCTGCTCCGGCTCAGGCCGCGTTCGACCTGGACCAGCGCAGTCGTAGCTGCGCTGATCGATACGGTAGACGAGGCGGGGGAGGCTCTACGTCTGAGTTCTTGAACTCGCGTACGGGCCGTGCCGAGTTCCGGGCTAGCCCTCCGATTCGGCCCGGACCGCTGCCGGGCGTCGGCGCGCCTCGACCGCCGCGCAGACGATCGCGGAACTCGCCTCGGCCGGATCGTGCTCCCAGAACCGCAGGACGAGCCACCCTGCTTCCTCGAGACGCGCGTCAGTGTCCCTATCGCGCTGCACATTCCTCCCGATCTTCTCCCGCCAGTAGTCCGGATTCGTCTTCGGCGGCACGAAGTGCTCCGGGCAGCCGTGCCAGAAGCAGCCGTCGACAAAGACGGCTACGCGGGTCGGACGGAAGACGAGGTCAGCGGTACGGCGCATCCCCGGAAGCGGCTTGGCCGCAACCCGGTAGCGGAGCCCGGTGGCGTGGACAAGAGAGCGGAGGGCGCGCTCCGGGGTGGTGTCCCGGCTCCGGTTCCCGAGCATGCTGCGGCGGTTCGCGGCAGAGGATGCCCAGGATCCGTGCGGTGGCGACCAGACGCCACCGGCTGGCTTTCGAGGCAGCTTGTTCATCGGCTCACAAGTATATGGCCGATGCTGCTCGAACCCCGGAGTGCTGGCCAGGGGCAGCAGCGACTTCCGCCGCCTTCCGCCCGGCTACGGGCGGCCGCTGGCCACCGCGTAGAAGGCGACGGCCGCGGCCGCGCCCACGTTCAGCGAGTCCACCCCGTGCGCCATCGGGATCCGTACCCATTCGTCGGCGGCGACCAGGGCCTGCGTCGAGAGCCCGTCCCCCTCCGCGCCCAGCATCAGCGCGACCCGTTCCAGGTTCTGCGGGGCGGCCTCGTCGATCGGCGAGGCCTTCTGGTGCGGGGTGAGCGCCAGGAGCTTGAAGCCGGCCTCGCGGACCGAGTCCAGGCTCTTGGGCCAGGCCTCCAGGCGGGCGTAGGGCACGGAGAACACCGCACCCATCGAGACCTTGACCGAGCGCCGGTAGAGCGGGTCCGCGCAGTCGGGCGAGAGCAGCACCGCGTCCATGCCGAGGGCGGCGGCGCTGCGGAAGATGGCGCCGATGTTGGTGTGGTCGTTCACCGCCTCCATGATGACCACGCGCCGGGTGGTGGCCAGCAGGTCCTCGGCCGTGGGCAGCGGCTTGCGCTGCATCGAGGCGAGGGCGCCGCGGTGCACGTGGTAGCCGGTGACGCGTTCGGCGAGCTCCGGGCTGACGGCGTAGACCGGGGCCGGGAGCTCGTCGATGACGTCGCGCATGACATCGACCCACTTGGCGGAGAGCAGCATCGAGCGCATCTCGTACCCGGCGTCCTTGGCGCGTCTGATCACCTTCTCGCCCTCTGCGATGAAGAGACCTTCCGCGGGCTCGCGCCTGCGCCGGAGTTCTACGTCGGTCAGGCCCGTGTAGTCGCGCAGGCGCGGGTCGTCGGGGTCCTCGACGGTGATGAGATCAGCCACAGGGTGATACTGCCTTGTCCTGGGTGCGGTGCCAACGGCTCTGCTCGGTTGTGCGGTTGCCGCCCGGGGCGGCGGGCGTACCGCCCTACTCGGCGGCGGGCCGGTGCACGTTGACCACGTCGCCGATGACGATGACGGCGGGCGGGCGCACCTCCTGGGCCCTGACGGTCTCGCCGACCGTGGCCAGGGTGGCGTCCACGCGGCGCTGGGAGGCAGTGGTGCCCTCCTGGATGACGGCGACCGCGGTGTCGGCGGGGCGGCCGTGGCGCACCAGCGCCTCGGCGATCAGGCCGATCTTGTCCACGCCCATGAGGACGACCAGGGTGCCGGTGAGCTTGGCGAGGGAGGCCCAGTCCACGAGGGAGCGCGGGTCGTCGGGGCCGACGTGGCCGCTGACCACGGTGAACTCGTGCGCCACGCCGCGGTGCGTGACCGGGATGCCGGCCGCGCCGGGCACGGAGATGGAGCTGGAGATGCCCGGGACGACGGTGCAGGCGATGCCGGCCTCGGCGAGGGCCTGGAGCTCCTCCATGCCGCGCCCGAAGACGTACGGGTCCCCGCCCTTGAGCCGGACCACGGCCTTGCCGGCCTTGGCGTGCTCGATGAGGGCGTTGTTGATGGCCTCCTGGGCCATGAACCGGCCGTACGGGATCTTCGCGGCGTCGATGACCTCCACGTGCGGCCCGAGCTCGTCGAGGAGGTCACGGGGGCCCAGCCGGTCGGCGATGACCACGTCGGCCTCGGCGAGGAGGCGGCGGCCGCGGACCGTGATCAGGTCGGGGTCGCCGGGTCCGCCGCCGACGAGGGAGACGCCGGGGGTGTGGTGGCGGTGGCCGCGGGCCGCGAGGGTGCCGTCGCGCAGGCCCTCGACGACGGCGTCGCGGACGGAGGCGGAGCGGCGGGGGTCGTTGCCGGTCAGCACGGCGACGGTGACGCCCTCCACGCGGCCGGTGGCCGGGGTCCAGGCGGTGGCGGCCTCTGCGTCGTCGGCGCGGACGCACCAGACCCGCTCGCGCTCGGCTTCGGCGGAGGCGGCGTCGTTGGCCGCGCGGTCCCGGGTGGCGATGAGGGCGTACCAGGCGCCGGCCAGGTCGCCGGCCTCGTAGCGGCGGCGCTCCCAGCGGATCTCGCCGGTCTCCGCCATGGCGTCCACGGAGGGGGTGGCGGAGGGGGAGACGAGCAGGACGTCGGCGCCGGCCGCGATGAGCGCGGGGAGGCGGCGCTGGGCGACCTGGCCGCCGCCGATGACGACGACGCGGCGGCCCTTGAGGCGGAGTCCGACGGGGTAGGCGGGGGTGTCGGCCATGGCGGTTGCGGCTCCTGGGGCAGCGGCGGTTCTCTTGTGTGCCGCTGCGGCGCTGGAGCGGCGGGTACTGACGTGCGGTTGTGTGGTGCGGGTCCACCATACGGCGCGGGCCGTGCGGGGGCGCGGGGCGGGCCCTGCGGGCGGCTTCCCCACCCCGCCCCTTCCCGAAACCGGGGCTTCGCCCCAGACCCCCTACGTGCGCTGCGCGCCCGTGCCCTCGAACGCCGGGCGGGCTGGAATGCCGCGCAGCGGCATGTCCAGCCCCGCCGGCAGGGGCTACTTCTCCGTGACTCCGGCCGAGTCGAAGGTGGCGACCTCGTGCATCGCGCGGGCCGCGCTCTGGACCAGCGGGAGGGCCAGGAGGGCGCCGGTGCCCTCGCCCAGGCGCAGGTCCAGGTCGACCAGCGGACGCAGGCCGAGCTTGTTCAGCGCCGCGACGTGGCCCGGCTCCGCGCTGCGGTGGCCGGCGATGCAGGCGGAGAGGGACTCGGGGGCGATGGCGCGGGCCACCAGGGCGGCCGCGCCGGCGCTGACGCCGTCCAGGATCACCGGGGTGCGCAGGGAGGCGCCGCCGAGGAGGAGGCCGACGATCGCCGCGTGCTCCAGGCCGCCGATGGCCGCCAGGACGCCGATCGGGTCCGCCGGGTCGGGCTGGTGGAGCTCGAGGGCGCGGCGTACGACCTCGACCTTGCGGGCGTGCGTCTCGTCGTTGATGCCGGTGCCGCGGCCGGTGACCTCCGCCGGGTCGACCCCGGTGAAGACCGAGATCAGGGCGGCGGACACGGTGGTGTTCGCGATGCCCATCTCGCCGGTGAGCAGCGCCTTGTTGCCGGCCGCGACCAGGTCGCGGGCCGTCTCGATGCCCACCTCGATGGCGGCGACGGCCTCTTCGCGAGTCATCGCGGGGCCGGTGGACAGGTCGGCCGTGCCGGGGCGGACCTTGCGCGGGAGCAGGCCCGGCGTGGCCGGGAGGTCGCCCGCGACGCCCACGTCGATGACGCAGACCTCGGCGCCGACCTGGTTGGCGAAGGCGTTGCAGACGGCCCCGCCGCCCAGGAAGTTGGCCACCATCTGCATGGTGACCTCCTGGGGCCAGGGGGTGACGCCCTGGGCGTGCACACCGTGGTCGCCCGCGAAGATCGCGACCGCGGCCGGCTCCGGGATCGGCGGCGGGCAGACCCGGGAGAGTCCGGCCAGCTGCGCCGAGATGATTTCGAGCATGCCGAGCGCCCCGGCGGGCTTGGTCATGCGCTTCTGCCGCTCCCAGGCCTCGCCGAGCGCCTTGGCGTCGAGCGGGCGGATGCTGGCGACCGTCTCGGAGAGCAGGTCGTGCGGCTCCTCGCCGGGCAGCGCGCGGCGCCCGTACGTCTCCTCGTGCACGACCCACGCCAGCGGCCGGCGCTGGGACCAGCCGGCCTGGGCGAGCTCGGGCTCGTCGGGGAACTCGTCCACGTAGCCGACGCACAGGTAGGCCACGACCTCAAGGTGCTCCGGCAGACCGAGCGCGCGGACCATCTCGCGCTCGTCGAAGAAGCTGACCCAGCCGACGCCGAGGCCTTCGGCGCGGGCGGCGAGCCAGAGGTTCTCGACGGCGAGGGCCGAGGAGTACGGGGCCATCTGCGGCTGGGTGTGCCGGCCGAGGGTGTGGCGGCCGCCGCGGGTGGGGTCGGCGGTGACCACGATGTTCACCGGGGTGTCGAGGATGGCCTCGATCTTGAGTTCCTTGAACTGCTTCGCGCGGCCCTTGGGCAGCGACTTCGCGTAGGCCTCGCGCTGGTGTTCGGCGAGCTCGTGCATCGTCCGGCGGGTTTCCGCGGACTTGATGACGACGAAGTCCCACGGCTGGGAGTGCCCGACGCTGGGGGCGGTGTGGGCCGCCTCCAGGACGCGGAGCAGCACCTCGTGCGGGATGGGGTCGCTGCGGAAGCCCTTGCGGATGTCGCGGCGCTCGCGCATGACGCGCAGGACGGCCTCGCGCTCGGCGTCGGCGTACGCCGGGGCCGCTTCGGTGGCGGCCTCGGCGGCCGGGGCCTCGGGCTCGGACTCCTGACCGGAGTCCTGCTCGTCCGCGGGGGCGGTCTCCGCCACGGCTGCGGGCTCGGACTCCGGCTGCGCCTCGGGCTGCGCCGGTACGTCGACCGGCGCGGGCTCGGGGGCCGCGACGGGCTCCGGCCCGGCGGCCTGGACCACCGTTTCTGCGACCTGCGGCTCGGGCTCCGCGACGGCGACCGGCGCGGCCTCCGCCACGGCCTCGGCCACGGCTTCGGCTTCGGCGACCACGGGCTCCGGCTGCGCCACCTCGACCGGCGCGGGCTCGGCGGCCGGGACGGGCTGCTGCTCGGCCTCGGCCTCGGCATCCACCACGGCCACCGCTTCGGCGACGACCGGCTCGGGCTCGGGGGCCGCCACGGGCTCGGGCGCGGGCTCCGCGGCCACGACGGGCTCGGGCTCCGCGACGACGGCCACAGCCACGGGGGCAGGGGCGGCGACGGGGGCCGGCTCGGCCACCGCGTCGGCGACCGGAGCCGCGGCCTCGGCCTCGGCCTCGGCCGGAACCTCCACCGGAAGCGCTGCCGGAGTCTCCACCGCGAGCTCCGCCGGAACCCCGGCCGGAGCCTCCGTCACGGACCCGGGAGCCTGCTCCACCGTCCACGGGGTCCCGGCCTGGACCGGGATCTCGGCCGGCTGCGGGGCGCCGGGAGCCGCGACGGCCTCCGGGTGCGGGATGTCCAGGTACTCGGGTCCCGTGGTCGGCGGACCGGGCTGGCGCACCGGAACCGGCACCGCGGGGGTGCTCAGCAGGGAGCCCACGGGCTCGGGAGCCACGGGGGCAACCGGAGCCGGGATCTGCACGGAGGCCGGGACCGGGACCGGAGCCGGGACCTGCGCCTGGGCCGGAGCCGGCGCCGCGGCCGGACCCCGGTCGGCGAGGGAACGTACGACTCCCCCGGTGGCATCGGGCACGGGCGGGCCCATGTGCAGCGGCCGCCGGACGGGGGCGGGGGCGACGGGGGCCGCAACCCCCTGGCCCTGTTCCTGCGGGGCCACGAGGCCGCCGAGGTCCAGCGCACCGGAGTCCCGGCCGCCGGCCTCGTGCGCACCCGCGCCGTAGGAGGCCGGGTCGGCAAAGGACTGCTCGGGGAAGCCGGGCTGCGGGTAGGGCTCGTAGGCCACCGGGGCGGCCGGCTGCTGGTACTCGGCGTACGCGGCGGGCTCCGCGTAGGCGGTCTGCTCGGCGTACTCGGTGTACGGGGCGTCCGCGTACGCCGGGGGCTCCGGGAAGACGGGCATCTGCGGGACGACCTGCGGGTCGCTCCACGCGCCCTGGCTGCTCGGCATCAGCAGCAGTTCCTCGTCCTCCGGCTCGGCCGGGTCGTCCACGAGGTCCTGGAAGGCGTAGCCCCCGGTCGCGGGGGACTGCATGGGCACCGGGGCGGGGATGCCCGGCTGACCCACCATGCCCGTGTTGTCCGGGAGACCCTCGCCCGGAACCTGGCCGGTGTCAGTCATGCGTACCCCTCGCCCATCGGTGTTGCCTCTTCTACCGCCCGGTCGGCCACGAGCCCGCCGAGCGCTGATGCCGTGCCGGATTGCCGTGGGGCCCATTCGCCTCACGTACGCCTGCACGACAACCAGTAAGTATTGTCCTGCTCGTTCGCCATCATGGCGGCCATAACCGCCACGGTCCTCTGTGGACTACGCCACGTCCCGCGTCCTGCCGGTCCCGCATGCCCGAATCGTCCGGGCGGTGCGACGATCGGCCAGCCTACCCCGGGGCCGTCGCTAGTGAAGTGGACGGGCAGGTTTGACGGGGCGTTCGGCGGCCAGGAGGAAGACCACGGAGCGCTGCTGTTCGGTCCAGGTCCGGGTGTCGAGGCCGACGGACTGGAGCAGCGCGCACTCGACGGCGTACCCGCCCGCGGCGAGGACCCGGCCGATGGCCTCCGCCTCGTCGCGCGTGGAGGCGTGGGTGACGATCCGTTCGGGACGGCGGTCGGCCACGGCGGCGACCACCTCGGCGCCCCCTCCGCCGACTCGGACCACGTCGGGCTCGGGCAGGGTCTCCAGTACGTGCGGGGCGCGGCCGGTGACGACCTGGAGCTGTACGCCCCGGGCGCGGGCGGCGGTGGCGGCTCGTTCGCAGGCGTGCCGGTCCGCGTCGACGGCGATGACGGCGGCGCCGAGGGCGGCGGCGTCCACGGCGAGGGCTCCGGAGCCGGAGCCGATGTCCCAGACGAGGTCGCCGGTGCGCGGTCCGAGGCGGGCGAGCTGGGCGGCGCGCAGTTGCGCCGACTCCCCTTCTCCCACGTCGATCTGCGGCCGGGCCCAGCCGCGGCCGGAGGTCTGGGCCGCGCTCTGACCGAGGAGCCAGGCGGGGTCGGTGGCGGCGCTCTGGCCGCCGATGACGATGACCACGTTGGGGTCGCGCCAGCTGTGGTCGGCGGCCTTGTCGGAGGTGAGGACCGTCACCTGCTCCTTGTCGGTGCCCAGTTCCTCGCAGATGACGAAGGTGCGGTGGACCCCTTCGAGCAGCAGGGCGAGTTCGGCGGGGCCGGCGCCGGGCGAGGTGATGACCGCGACCTTGGGGTGGGCGCGGCAGACGTTGACCGCGCGGCGCAGGGTGAGCCGGTGGGCGACGACGACCTGGGCGTCGTCCCAGGGCATCCCGGCGCGGGCGAAGGCGGCGGCCACCGCGGACACGGCCGGTACGACTTCGACTTCCAGGCCGTGTTCCGGGGCGCGCAGGGCGCGTACGACACCGAAGAAGCCGGGGTCGCCGTCGGCGAGGACCACGGCGGTGCCGCGGTGGGCGGCGATCCGGCCGGCGGCCAGGCCCAGGCTGCCGAGGCGGATGCGTTCGGCGGTGGGCGGGACTTCGGGGAGCGCGAGGTGGTGGGCGGCGCCGGCCACCAGGGTGGCGGCGGAGAGCGCGGACCGGGCGGCCGCGGTCAGGGGGGAGCCGTCCCAGCCGATCACCGTGACCCGGTCGGCCATCTTCGTCAGTCTCCTGAGGTGGGGGCGGGCGGAGCTTCCATGGGGTCGGGCACGGTGAGACTACCTGGTCATCGGGTCAGTTCCAGTCCGACGAGACCGCGTAGCCGTTCGCGTCGGACGGGTGGATCCCGTAGCCGTCGTACCGGCCGGATCCGCCGTCCGGGTGACCACCGGAGTGGCTGGTGGAGTGGCTGGCGGAGTGACTTCCGGAGTGGCTGCCGGGCTGGTTTTCGGAGTACTCGTCGGCGTAGCCCTCGGAGTAGCCGTCGGCCTCGTCGTCGAGGTCTTCGGGGACCAGGCCCCACACGATGAGGTCGCTGCGGGCGTCGGACCAGGAGCCGTCGGAGTTCTGGGTGCGCACTATGCAGGCGCTGCGCAGGACGCCCTCACTGATGCACCCGATCTTCTGGGCCACTTGCTGGGAGGCGGTGTTGTCGGCGGCGGTGCGCAGTTCGATGCGTTCGAAGCCCTGTTCGCGGAAGACCCAGCGGGCGACGGAGCGTACGGATTCGCTGGCGTAGCCCTCGCCGCGGGCCCAGGGGGCGGTGACGTAGCCGACTTCGGTGGTGCGGGTGCGCCAGTTGGTGCCCTGGAGGTGGACGATGCCGACCAGGCGGTGGGTGAGGAACTCGGTGACGGCGAAGACGATGCCGCGGCCCTCGGTGCGCTCGGCGTGGGCGGTGCGGGTGGCCCAGGTGAGCGCGTCGGCCTGGGTGTAGGGGTGCGGGACCGAGGTCCAGGCGGTGACGTGCTCGTCGTTCATCATCTCGGTGAGCGCGGTGACGTCTTCTTCCTCGAAGGGGCGCAGCACCAGCCGGTCCGTGCTGATGGTGACGTCCGGGAAGGTGGTAGTCATGCGCAGCTCCATGCCTGTGACCTTGGTGCGACCGTGATGCGTTTCGACCGTGGTGCTGGACCGTTTGTGCGGGTCGTAGGCCACAGCATGCAGCATCGGCCTGGTGATGTGCAGGCCCGGGTTGCCCGGAAGCGGGCAGCGTGCGGCCCCGTACACCGAAGGGGTGTACGGGGCCGGGCGGCTTGGCCGGATCGGGCCGGTCGAACTAGTGGATCAAGAAGTCGGCTTGCCGAAGGCCGGGATGACCGAGCCCTGGTACTTGTCCTCGATGAACTTCTTGACCTCGTCGGAGTTCAGGAGCTTCGCGAGCTTCTGGATCCGGGGGTCGTTCTGGTTGCCGTTCTTGACCGCGAGGATGTTGGCGTACGGGTTGCCCTCGGCCTTCTCCAGCACGAGCGCGTCCTTGGCCGGGACGAGCTTGGCCTCGATGGCGTAGTTGCCGTTGATGACGGCGGCGTCCACGTCGTTCAGGGCGCGCGGGACCGTGGCGGCCTCCAGCTCCTTGAACTGCAGGCCCTTCTTGTCGGTGATGTCGGACAGCTTGGCGCCGGTGCCGACACCCTCCTTGAGGGTGATGAGGTTGTTGGCGGCGAGCAGCTGGAGCGCGCGGCCCTCGTTGGTGGGGTCGTTGGGGACGGCGACGGTCTGGCCGGCCTTGACGTCGGTGAGGGCCTTGTCCTTCTTGGAGTACAGGCCCAGCGGCTCCAGGTGCACGTTCACGACGGGCACGATGTCCGTGCCGTTCTTCTTGTTGAAGTCGTTCAGGTACGGCACGTGCTGGAAGAAGTTCGCGTCGACCTGGCCCTGCTGGGTGGCGGTGTTCGGCAGGACGTAGTCCGTGAACTCCTTCACCTCCAGCTTGAGGCCTTCCTTGGCCGCCAGGTTGTCCTTGACGAACTTCAGGATGTCGGCGTGCGGGGTCGGGGAGGCCGCGACGACCAGCGCCTTGCTCTCGTCGACCTTGCCGCCGTCCGCCTTGGTGGAGGACGGGTCCGAGGAGCTGCCGCAGGCGCTCAGGGAGAGGGTCAGCGCGGCGGCGGTGGCGGCGAGGGCGGTGAGCTTGATGTTCTTACGCACGAAGAGTGCCTTTCTTGCTTCTTGTATTGCGGTGGTGGCCCAAGCACGACAAGTGCGGGCTTTCTTGGGAGAAAAGTCTGGATTGTCCGGCCGGGCCCGGATCAGGCTGTCCGACCCCGGCGCGCGAGGAGGCGTACCACGCCGTCGCCCGCGAGCTGGATCACCGTGACGAGCACGATCAGGACCACGACGGTCGCGACCATGAAGCCGGTCTCGAAGCGCTGGAAGCCGTACGTGATGGCCTTGGAGCCGAGGCCTTCGCCGCCGACCGCGCCGGCCATGGCGGAGTAGCCGATCAGGGTGATCACGGTGGTGGTGACGGCCGCGATCAGCGAGGGTAGGGCCTGCGGCAGGAGCACCTTGCCGACCAGGGTCGGGATGCCTCCGCCCATGGACTCGACGGCTTCGACGAGGCCGTGGTCCACCTCGCGGACCGCGGTCTCGACGAGCCGGGCGAAGAAGGGGATGGCGCCGATGGCGAGCGGGACGATCATCGCGGTGGGGCCGATGAAGGTGCCGACGACCGCCGTGGTGACCGGGATCAGGAAGATCAGGAGGATGATGAAGGGCAGCGAGCGGCCCATGTTCACGATCACGCCGAGGACCTTGTTGACCGGGCGGTTCTGGAGCAGGCCGCCCCTGTCGGTGAGGACCAGCAGGATGCCGATGGGCAGGCCGCCCAGGATGGTCACCAGGGTGGACCACAGCACCATGTAGAGGGTGTCGAACGTGCCCTGCGTGAGCAGCGGCTGCATTTCGGACCAGGTCACTTCGCACCATCCTTGACCAGCTCGGCGAGTTCGCCGTCGACGTCCTGCACACCCGTGTCCGCGTCGGCCTCGACCACGTCCACCTGGAGCCCCTGTTCGCGCAGGAATCCGACCGGCACGACGTTGTCCTCGTAGCGGCCGGGCAGTTCGATGCGCATGCGGCCGACCTGGCGTCCGGAGATGGTGTCCATCGCGGCGCCGAGGATCGAGATGTCGATGTTGTAGGTGCGGGCCAGCTGGGAGATGACCGGCCGGGTCGCGGTCTCGCCGTGGAAGGTGACGTCGAGAGCCGTGTGCTCCGCGGTGGTCGCGGAACCGGTCAGCGGGAACAGTTCGTGGGCGAGCTCGGAGCCGGGGGTGGCCAGCAGCTCGGTGACCGTGCCGGACTCGACGATCCGGCCCTGCTTCATCAGGGCGGCGGAGTCGCAGACGGACTTGACCACGTCCATCTCGTGCGTGATGAGCAGCACCGTCAGACCGAGCCGGCGGTTGAGGTCGCGCAGCAGCTGGAGGATCTGGCGGGTGGTCTCGGGGTCCAGGGCGCTGGTGGCCTCGTCGGAGAGCAGCACCTTGGGGTCGCCGGCCAGGGCGCGGGCGATGCCGACGCGCTGCTTCTGGCCGCCGGAGAGCTGACCGGGGTAGGACTTGGCCTTGTCGGCGAGGCCGACGAGGTCGAGGAGTTCGGCGGCCTTGCGGGAGCGCTCGCGGCCGGATATCCCGAGGATCTCCAGGGGCAGCTCGATGTTGCCCTGGACGGTGCGCGAGGACAGCAGGTTGAAGTGCTGGAAGACCATGCCGATGCGGCTGCGGGCCTCGCGGAGCTCCTTGCCTGCGCGGCGGCCCCGGCCGGCGAGCGCGGTGAGGTCGACGCCGTCCACGCTCACGGTGCCGGTGGTGGGGCGTTCCAGCAGGTTCACGCAGCGGATCAGGGAGGACTTTCCGGCGCCGCTCTGACCGATGACTCCGTAGACCTCGCCCTCGCGGACGTGCAGGTCGACGCCGTCCAGGGCGGTGACCTCGCGGCCACGGGACTGGTAGACCTTCGTGAGGCCCGATGTGGTGATCACAGGATTTCCGTCGCTGTCGAGTGCACGGCGCAGCGGGTGCCGGGCACGGGGCAAACATCTGGGGACGCGATACGGCTCGAACCGTCCGAAAACGGCGGTGTCGGCGCGTGCGCGGGGCAGGAGCGATCCGGTTTCACATGGAATGCGTGGCGCGGATGGAGCTCGCCGGGTCTCGCTTCGGGGCGCGAGAGTGCGGGAAGGGGGCCCTCAGAAGGCGCGCATTCGACACATACAACGAGCACCGGGCGTCATCGTCGCCTCGGTCGCAAGGGTGCGGCTGCTCGTCGTGGTCATGGGCCCAGTAAACCAGACGATTCCCGTGACCGATCAAAGATGTCCGAATAGCGGACGGATTTCGGCCACATACCGGACAACCTCGGTCAGGCCGAATCCTCCGTCTCGACCCTCACGCCTTCGGCCCCGACCAGCACCGACACGGCCGACAGGTCCCGTACGACCACGTCGGCCTCGAGCTCGGCCGCGGTGTGCGTTGTGGTCAAGGCCACCGTCGTCATCCCGGCCGCGCGGCCCGCGGCCAGCCCGGCGGGGGCGTCCTCGAAGACCACGCAGCGGGCCGGGTCCACGCCGAGCCGGGCGGCCGCCAGCAGGAAGGGCTCCGGGTCGGGCTTGCCCCGGGTGATGTCGTCGGCGGCCACCATCTCGGGGAAGTCGATGCCGGCCTCCCGCAGCCGGGCCTCGGCGAGCGGGCGCGTGGCGGAGGTGACCACGGCCCAGCGGCCGGCGGGGAGGGCGGAGAGCAGCTCCTTGGTGCCGGGGAGCAGGACGACACCGCCCGCCACGTCCTCGACCTCCAGGGCCTCGATCCGGGCGAGCGCCCCGGCCCGCACCTCCTCGGGCAGGAGCTCGGCGATGATCTCCGCGGCGGGGCGGCCGTTCAGCTCGACCGCGGCGAAGGCCTCCTCCGTGATCCCGTACTCCCGGGCCCAGCGGGCCCAGCAGCGGAACACCGATTCCATCGAGGAGACGAGCGTGCCGTCGTTGTCGAACAGCAGCGCGTCGAAATTCGGGCCGTGTACTCCTTGCAGCTTCATGCCTTCCAGGAAAGCCCCGGAGCAGGGGTGAGCGCATCGGGTCTTTCGGCCCGTAATACCCTCGCTGCATGCTCGAAGCCCTGACGGTCGCCATCGGCGTGGCCGCACTCGCCCTCGCCGCCTGGTGCGGTTTCGCCGCCTGGCGGGACCAGCCGACCAAGGACTGGCACTTCATCGGGATGGCCGTGGTGAGCGTCCTGGTCCTGGGCCAGCTGGTGGTGGGCCTGGTGCAGCTCGCCCGCGGCGAGAAGCCGGAGCAGGGCACGGTGCTCTTCGTGGCCTACCTGGTGGGCGCCTTCGCCACGATCCCGGCCGCGGGGATGCTCTCGCTGACCGAGCGGACCAAGTGGGGCTCGGTGACGGTGGCCGCGGGCGCGGTCGTCCTCGCCGTGCTCGAAGTACGGCTCTACGACATCTGGGGAAACGCCGGTGCCTGACACGAACGCGAACACGAACGCGAACACGGACACCGGCACGGGCTCCACGCCGCCCGCCGAACGCAAGCGTCTGGTCACCGGGCCGGGGGTGCTGCTGGTCTGGCTCTACGGAGTGATCACGGTCGGCGCGGTCTCGCGCTCGGTCTACCAGATCTCCACCGAGTTCGACCAGGCGCCGCTGCCCTACACGCTGACCGGCCTGGCCGCACTCGTCTACTGCTTCATCACGTACTCGCTGGTGCGCGGCGGGGAGGCGGCCCGCAAGGCGGCGCTGATCTGCTGCGCCGCCGAGCTGACCGGCGTCCTCGTCGTGGGCACCTGGACCCTGGTGCGGCCCGAGTCCTTCCCCGACTCGACCGTGTGGTCGGACTTCGGGATGGGCTACCTGTTCATTCCGGTGATCCTGCCGATCACCGGAATGCTCTGGCTCCGGGCCAAGCGCTGACCGTCGGCTTCTAGGCGCTGACCGCGAAGTCGGTGGCCTCCTTGGCCTCCTTCTCCAGGATCACCAGGCGGACGCCGTCGGACGCGGTGCGCCCGCCGACCTGGGTGTAGCCGGCCTTGCGGTAGAGCCGCAGGTTCGACTCGCTCTTGTGGCCGGTGAACAGCCGGAAGCGGGTGGTCCCGTCGAACCCGCAGAGGGCGGCCTCGACCGCCTTCAGCAGCCGGGCGCCGAGGCCGTGACCCTGGAGCCGGGGGTGGACGCAGAGCTTGGCGATCTTGCCGGTGCCCTCTTCGTCCACGTTGCCGCGCACGGCCCCGACGATCTCGCCGCCGAGCCGGGCCACCAGGACGGTGTCCGAGGCCAGCTCGGCCTTGAGGGAGTCCAGGGACTGGGTGAGCGGCTGGATGAGGTAGTTGCCGTACAGCTCGGCTTCGCTCTGGAAAGCCAAGTACTGCAACTTGATGATCTGCTCGGCATCCTCGGCAGTTGCCGCCGAAATGGTCACGCTCATGCCCATGTGCGCATGCCTCCCGCTCACCTGGTGGCCTTTTGGTCTACCGCTCCATTCCCCGAAGGACGGGAGCCGCAACCTCTACGGCCAGCATTCTGCGCAGACATCCCAGGCAACGGGAACGGACGGGCCCCAAACTTCCTTGTGAGATACCCAACTCTCCTGCGATTTCACGGTAGGTGAGGTCCCTGGGCGACAGAAGTGCCTTCATCAGCTCCGGACACCTTCCGGGCAATCGGGCGACCGCCGATCGGAGGGCCCGGTTCTCCTCGCCGTGCAGAAGGGCGTCTTCCGGTTCCGCGCCCGAGCTGCTACCGCCATCGCCGGACGGCCGGCGGGGGCCGTCCACGGAGTGGTGGCGGGAGTCGTACGGGACTTCGCGCCGGGCCCGGCGCCGCGCCCGGCGGCCTTCCGCCCGCACCGCCCGGCGCAGCCAGTCCGCCGGCTCCGCGAGGGTGCGCCGGTGCTCCAGCAGCCTGACCCAGACGGCTTGTTCGAGGTCGGCGGCGTCCACCCCGGTACCGGCGGCCTCCGCGGCCGCTTCGGCACGGAGCAACGGGCGGAGCTTGTCGAGGAGGTCAGCCTTCAGCAGGTCCATGCCGGGCGGGACGCGAAGGCCGCGCCGGGCGGTTTCCCCGCCGGGCGCGGCCCACTCGTACGAGAAGCCCCGGCTACGGGTTGACGCCCCGGCCCGGACGGAAGGCCTCGGCCGCGAGGCGTCCGGTGTCGGCCTGGTCGGTGAAAATGCCGTCGATGCCCTGTTCGAAGTACTTCTTGAAGGCGCCGAAGGCATCGCCGTAGGCGTTGGGGTCGGTGCCCTTGCGGTACTCGGCCGGCAGGAAGGTGTTCTCGTTGCGCGCGGTGTAGGGGTGCAGGATCAGCCCCTGCGCGTGGGCGTCCTTGACCAGGGTGGTCGGGGCGCCGAGCTTGCCCGCCGCGTCGCGCGGCAGGATCAGGTCCATGGTCGGCCCGATGCCCTGGGCGAAGCCGGCGATCCACTTCAGCCCCTCGGGCTTGACGAGGTCGGCGACCGTACGGGGGTCCTTCGCCAGTTCGAAGTCCCACGGGCGGGTGCCCGCCGCGGAGAGGAGCACCACGCGCGGGGCGGAGACCAGCCGGGAGAGCCGCTGGATGCTGGAGAGCTCGAAGGACTGCAGGAAGAGCGGGGCTCCGCGCCCGTCGCGCCCGTAGCGGCGCAGCAGTTTGGCGAGGGGCTCCTCCAGGCCGAGGCCCAGGGCCCGGAAGTAGCTGGGGTGCTTGGTCTCGACGTGCAGCCAGATCTTCTTCCCGCGGCTCCGGCCCTCGCGGTCGGCCCAGCGCAGCACCTCTTCGAAGGTGGGGACCGTCCAGCGGCCGTCGTAGAGCGTGTTGCGCTGGCGGACGGCGGGGATGCGTTCCTTCGCGCGCAGGGTCTTCAGTTCGGCGAGGGTGAAGTCCTCGGTGAACCAGCCGGTGACCGCGACCCCGTCGACCGTCTTGGTGGTCTTGCGGGAGGCGAACTCCGCGTGGTCGGCGACATCAGTGGTGCCGCCGATCTCGTTCTCGTGGCGGCACACCAGGTGGCCGTCCTTGGTGGGCACGAGATCCTGTTCGATCACGTCGGCGCCGAGGTCCAGTGCGAGCTGGTAGGAGCCGAAGGTGTGCTCCGGCCGGTATCCGGCGGCGCCCCGGTGCCCGATGACCGTCGGCGACGGCAGGTCCCGGTAGCCTCCGTCGCGGCCGCCCGTCGCGGCCGACGCGGTGGTGGCGCCCGCCGTGAGTCCGACCGCCGCGCCGCCCGCCGCCAGAACGGCCGCCCCCAGTACCGTGCGCCGTGCTGCCCCACCCTGCGTCATGAATGCCACTCCCCATCCGACCGGGGCCGGGATCCCGGGATCTCCGGGTCCTACGGCCCGAATCCGCGTGCCGATGGTAGGCAAGGGGTGGTGGCTGGCGGGGGTGCGTGGGCGGAACATGGCGGAAACGTGCGTCAACACTGCGTATCCACCTCGTGAACCCGATGTGCGATCAGGGCTGACCCGCGAGTATCGTCCTCACCTGCACCACCGCCGTGTGGTGGTTGCGAACCGCTTTTCGATGCCGGAGGGCCCACGTTGTTCCGTACGCGCCTCATCAAAGCCACCGTCGGACCTCTCATGCGCCTGATCATCCGCACTCGCGTGGAGGGCATCGAGAACATCCCGGGCACCGGGCCGGTGATTCTGGCGGGCAACCACCTCACCTTCATCGACTCGATGATCCTGCCGCTGGTGTGCGACCGCACGGTCCACTTCATCGGCAAGGACGAGTACGTGACGGGCAAGGGCATCAAGGGCCGCGCCATGGCCTGGTTCTTCACCGGCGCGGGCATGATCCCCGTGGACCGGGACGGGGCCAACGGCGGCGTCGCCGCCCTGATGACCGGCCGTCGGATTCTCGAAGAGGGCAAGATCTTCGGCATCTACCCCGAGGGCACCCGCTCCCCCGACGGCCGCCTGTACCGCGGCCGCACCGGCATCGCCCGCCTGACCCTGATGACCGGCGCGCCCGTGGTCCCCTTCGCGATGATCGGCACCGACAAGCTCCAGCCCGGCGGCGCCGGCATGCCGCGTCCGGGCCGGGTCACCGTCCGCTTCGGCGAGCCGATGGAGTTCTCCCGCTACGAGGGCATGGACCGCGACCGCTACGTGCTGCGCGCCGTCACCGACTCGGTGATGGCCGAGGTCATGCGGCTCTCGGGCCAGGAGTACGTGGACATGTACGCGACCAAAGCCAAGGAAGCCGCGTAGCGCCCGTAGCGCTCCTACTGCCGCTGCAGTGACCGGCTGACGCCCGCCGCGGTCGTCGTGGCCAGGACCCAGCCGGTCACGATCAGCAGGTACGACAGCCACTGGTACCAGCCGGCCGGCGCGAAGGCCTCCTCCTGGCCGAAGCCGATGATCGGCAGCATCAGGTCGATCGTGTAGAAGACCGGATTGAATTCCGGCGCCTCCCCCGCCTTGAGCGGCCGGGGGTGGTGCAGCCAGAAGGCGACGGTCCCGCTCATCAGCAGCGCCAGCAGCCAGCCCGCGGCGCGCAGCGGCCGGAAGCCGTAGCCCACGGTGGCGTCCTGGAGCAGCCCCCAGAGCCGGGCGCGGCGGGGCAGGGTGCGTCGGTGGCGGCGCAGCTTGGCGAGCTGCACGGTCCTGGCGGCCGCCTCGTCGCCGACCGTACGGTAGGACGCGGCGAGCTGTTCGTAGGAGTACGGGAGGTAGCCCGACTCCTCCCGCTCCAGGGCGGGCAGCCGTTCCTCGGCGGGCAGGTGCGGGGCGAGGGTGCGGTAGGTCAGCCCTTCCATGCGGATCTTCTCCGGCCAGGTGGTGGGCGGCACGAGGAGCATGTCGAACTGGGAGCGGCGCAGCGTCACCGTCCCCTGGATCGTGGCGACGGAGTTCAGCCAGACCTCGCCGATGACGCAGCTGGATGCGCGCAGGGCGACTCCGCCGGGGTTGCCCAGGACGGCGCGGCCCAGGTAGAGCTGGCCCGGTATCCGGGAGCCGGTGAGGTTGAACAGGCCACGGGCCTCCAGCCGGTGGCCCCGCAGGTCGGTGCCGACGGTCAGGTTCTCGGCGTGCAGGGCGATGGCCCCGGGGGCCAGTAGCCGGGAGTCGTCGAGGTTGATCTGGCCCCCGACCGTGGTGCCGTTGATGCGGGTCTGGCCGTGGACCGTGAGCTCCATGGCGATGATGTCGGTGCCGATGTCCGCATGGTTGACCTGGAGCAGGGGCTCCGGGCGCTCCTGGGTGGCCTCCCCGGCGGGCTGCGGGGTTCCGATGACCGCGCGGCGGATGAAGAGGCCGCCCCCTATCCGGGCCCCGGAGAGCCGGACGGGGCCGGTGATCGTGCAGCAGGACAGCCTGAGCGAGGTGTCGACCCGGACGGTGTCGGCGGTCAGGCCGGGAAGGGTCGAGTCGTTGGCCACGAAGACCCGCAACTGGGCCCCGTAGAGCAGGGGCTTGCGCTCGAACCAGCAGGCGCGGAGCCGGATCGGGTGCTCGACGACGGCGTACTTGAGGTTCAGCTTGCCTACGATCCGGGCGCCCCGGATGTTGATCCCCGCGACCTGTCCCGCGGCGGTGGGGCCACCGAGCAGCAACGCGCTGAGCACCTCGGCGCGTACGGTCCGCTCCGGCCCCCAGGTCTCCCCGACCGCCCCGGTCTCGTCGGGGTGCTCGCGGAAGTCGACACCCTCACCGCGCGGGAAGGCGTCCCATACGCGGCGTTCGGCCGGGGTCAGTTCGGTGATCTCCATCGCGGGGATGGTGTCCCGGGGTTCCACGGACTGTCAACTCCGGGCGGGACACCACCCTCTGGCTGGGCGTCAGTGCTCGATGCCGTCCTGGAGCTCCTGGCCCTTGAGGAGGAACCAGGCGGCCACCGCGGTGGCCAGCAGGACGGCCGCGCCGACGCCGGAGGCCAGCCTCAGGCCGTCCACGAAGGCGTCCTGGGCGGCTCCGACCATCCGCTGCGCGGTCTCCGGGTCCAGCGACTTGGCGGCCTCGACGGCGCCGCCGAGGGATTCGTGGGCGGCGTCGGCCACGGGTCCGGAGACCGAGGCCGGTGCGGTGAAGCTCTGGTAGACGCCGGTGACGACCGAGCCGAGCAGGGCGATGCCGAGGGCGGCGCCGAGTTCGTACGCGGTCTCGGAGACGGCCGAGGCCGAACCGGCCTGTTCCTTGGGGACGCTGGAGAGGATCACGTCGGCGGTGACGGTGAAGGAGAAGCCCGCGCCGAGGCCGACGATGAGCAGGGCCGCGCCGAGCAGCGGGTAGCCGGTCTCCTTGTGGATGACGGTGAGCGCGGCCAGGGCGATGCCGATGGCGGCGAGGCCTCCGGTCACGATGGCCCGTACCCCGTACTTGCGGGCGTACTTGCCCGCGACCAGGCCGGTGACCACCGCGCCGATGGCGGCGGGCAGTTCGGCCAGGCCGGCTTCGAGCGGCTCGCGGCCCTGGACGAGCTGGAGGAACTGCGAGAGGAAGAAGACCAGTCCGGACAGTCCGAAGACGGTGAGCAGATCGGCGAGGACCGCGCCGGAGAAGCCGCGGTGCTTGAAGAGCCGCATGTCCAGGAGCGGGGCGGTCAGGGTGAACTGACGGCGTACGAAGGCGTAGAGCGCGCCCGCGCCGATGGCGGCGGCCGCCCACACCTCCCAGCCCATGCCGTGGGTGGCGACCTGCTTGACGGCGTAGACCACGCCGATGATGCCGACGAGGGAGAGTCCGACGCTGACCAGGTCCCAGGGGCCCGAGACCGGGTTCTTGGACTCGGGCAGCAGCTTGATGCCGACGATGACCAGGACGATCATCACGGGGAGGTTGATGAGGAAGACCGAACCCCACCAGAAGTGCTGGAGCAGGGCTCCGCCGACGACCGGGCCCACAGCGGCGCCGGCGGAGGCGGTGGCGCCCCAGATACCGATGGCGAGGCTGCGCTCCTTGGGGTCGTGGAAGATGTTGCGGATCAGCGCGAGGGTGGAGGGCATCAGGGTCGCGCCGGCCACGCCGAGCAGGGCGCGGGCGACGATCATCATCTCGGGGCTGGTCGCGTAGGCGTTGAGGACCGAGACGGCGCCGAAGGCGGTCGCGCCGACGAGCAGGAGCTTCTTTCGGCCGATGCGGTCGCCGAGGGAGCCCATGGAGACGAGCAGTCCGGCGATGACGAAGGAGTAGATGTCGCCGATCCACAGCAGCTGGGTGCCGGACGGCTTGAGGTCCTCGCTGAGGGAGGGCGTGGCGAGACCGAGTACGGTGGCGTCGACCGCGACCAGCAGGACGGCCAGGACGAGCACGGAGAGCGCGACCCAGCGCCCCGGACTCCTGCCCTCCGTCCCCTTCGCCTGGGTCAGCTGTTCGGTACGGCTCATTTCTCCACACTCCGTCTTGCGCCACCGAGCAGCAACTCGGTGATCATGTACTGAAAGTCTTTCGTCGCGACCCGACCGTCCATGACGGCCCAGGCGCAGGTGCCGACGAGGCCGAAGAAGGCCTCGGTGAGCCATGCGGGGCTCAGGTCGATCCGAATGTCGCCCTCTTGCTGGCCGCGCCGGAAGAGCGCGCCGACGCGGGCGTCGAGCCGGGCCCAGCCCTCGTTGACCTGGTCGCCCTCGAAGAGCTGGTTCTCGGTGACGAGGAAGGCCAGCAGCTCGCCGTTGGGCTCCGCCTCGGCGACGAGGCGTTTGAGCGCCTCCGGGGCCGGTCCCTCCTCTAGGCGGGCGTTGTCGAACGCCGCCTCGAACTCCCGGATGCCGAGCTCTTCGAGCGCCCGTACGAGGGCGTCGCGCCCGGCGAAGTGCCGGTGGAGGGTCGCGCGGCCGATGCCGGCCGCTCGCGCGACCTCGTCCATCGTCGCGGTCGATTTGCGGGAGAGCAGGGCGGCGGCAGAGCGGAGCACCTGATCACGATCCATGGCCATGAGACGAGCATACCCCGAATGAGACAGTCATGTCTCATTGAATAAATGGAGTGCCCCACCGGGGCACGAAAGGAATCCTTCCGAAATGACGAAGACGGCGAAGAACCCGCACGCCAGGCCGCTGCTGCTGATCGACGTGGACGGCCCCCTGAACCCCTACGCGGCCAAGGCCCAGCGCCGTCCCGCCGGGTATGCGACGCACCGGATGCGACCCACGGGCTGGCGGGAGGCCGAGAGCGCGAAGCCGCTGCGGGTCTGGCTGAATCCGGACCACGGCGCGGAGCTGCTCGCGCTGGCGGACGCGTACGAACTGGTGTGGGCGACGACCTGGAAGGACGAGGCGAACGACTGGATAGGCCCGCACCTGGGCCTGCCCAGGCTCCCGTACATCGACTGGCCCCAGATGCACGGACGGGCGCCGCGCGGGACCTTCTGGAAGACCCAGTACATCCTGGAGTACGCGGGGAACCGGCCCTTCGCCTGGATCGACGACGACATCACGGACCTGGACCGCGAGTACGTCGAGCAGCACCATCCCGCGCACGCCCTGCTGCTGCGGATCGACGAGCAGATCGGCCTGGTCCGGGCCGACTTCGACGCGCTGGCCGGGTGGGCCGGTGGATCCGAAGGCTGATTCGAGCGCTCCTACCGGAGAGAACCATGAACGTGTCCAAGAAGCTGACCCTCGGGGCCGCCGCGATGGCGCTCACGATCGGTGGCGCGGTCGCGGTGTCCTCGGCGTCGGCCGAGCCGCACCGGGCCGCCCAGCTGGCGGCGACCACCACCGCCTGGGCCAAGGTCGCCGCGAACGGGCAGATCCTGGGCGGGCAGGGCATCACCGGGATCAACAAGTTCGGCATCGGCCGCTACAACATCACCACGTCCGGTGGTCTCAACGGGTGCGCCCTCCTGGGCACCATCAACACCAACGGCGGGAACGACCCCGGTCCGGGCAACTCTTCCATCCTGGTCGGACAGGTGAACGCGAACACCCTCTTCATCCGCACCGCGACCCCGTCCAGCGGCGGCAGCGCCGCCGTGGACAGCGACCGGCCGTTCTCGATCACCATCGTCTGCTGACACCCGCACACGCCCGAGGGGCGGTGGGAGCCGGCGCCGGCTCCCACCGCCCCTCGGGGCACTGCGGACTGGTGACTACTGCTTGTGCGCGGCCCAGGCGTGCTGGATGACCAGGTCGGCCTTGAGCTCCGTGAGCTGGATGGCGACCGCCGACGGGGCGGTGCCGCCGCGGCCGTCGCGGGAGGCCAGCGCGCCCTTGACGTTGAGGACCGTGCGGACCTCCGGCGTCAGGTGCTCCGAGATCTTCGCGAACTGCTCGTCGGTGAGCTCGTCGAGCTCGATGCCGAGCCCCTCGCACTCCTTGACGCACTCGCCCGCGACCTCGTGCGCCACCCGGAACGGGACGCCCTGCTTGACCAGCCACTCGGCGATGTCGGTGGCCAGCGAGAAGCCCGCCGGAGCCAGCTCCTCCATCCGCTCCCGGTTGACCGTGAGGGTCGCCATCATCCCCGTGAAGGCGGGGAGCAGGACCTCGAGGGTGTCGCAGGAGTCGAAGACCGGCTCCTTGTCCTCCTGGAGGTCGCGGTTGTAGGCCAGCGGAAGGGCCTTCAGCGTGGCCAGCAGGCCGGTCAGGTTGCCGATGAGGCGCCCCGACTTGCCCCGCGCCAGCTCCGCGATGTCCGGATTCTTCTTCTGCGGCATGATCGACGACCCGGTGGAGAAGGCGTCGTGCAGGGTCACGAAGGAGAACTCCTTCGTGTTCCAGATGATGATCTCCTCCGCGATCCGGGACAGGTTGATCCCGATCATCGCGGTGATGAAGGCGAACTCGGCGACGAAGTCGCGCGAGGCCGTGCCGTCGATGGAGTTGCCGACCGAGCCGCGCTCGAAGCCCAGCTCGGCGGCGACGGCCTCCGGGTCCAGGCCGAGCGAGGAGCCCGCCAGGGCGCCCGAGCCGTACGGGGAGACCGCGGTCCGGGTGTCCCACTGGCGCAGCCGCTCCGCGTCCCGGGACAGGGACTGCACGTGGGCCAGCACGTGGTGGGCGAAGAGCACCGGCTGCGCGTGCTGCAGGTGGGTCCGGCCCGGCATGGCCACATCCGCGTGCGTCTCGGCCAGGCCGACCAGCGCGTCCTGGAGCTCGGCGATCAGGCCGCCGACAGTCCGGGCGTGGTCGCGCAGGTACATCCGGAAGAGGGTGGCGACCTGGTCGTTGCGGGACCGGCCGGCGCGCAGCTTGCCGCCGAGGTCGGCGCCGAGCCGCTCCAGCAGGCCGCGCTCCAGGGCGGTGTGGACGTCCTCGTCGGCGATGGTGCCGACGAAGGAGCCGTCCGCCACGTCGGCTTCGAGCCGGTTCAGGCCGTCGATCATGCGGTCGAGCTCTTCGGCCGTGAGCAGGCCCGCCTTGGCGAGCACCCGTGCGTGGGCACGGGAGCCGGCGATGTCGTACGGCGCCAGGCGCCAGTCGAAGTGGACCGACGCGGACAGCTTCGCGAGGGCCTCGGCGGGACCGTCGGCGAACCGGCCGCCCCAGAGCCGGACGTCACCACCGTTGTTGCTGCTCACAGCTACTGCTCCTCATGACTGCATGACTTGGGATGTGCGTCGGCCTCCCCGCCGCGGAGGTAACGGGGAGGCCGTTTGTACAGCGTGTGGGATCAGGCGAGGTCGCGGCGCGCCGCGATCTTCGCGGAGAGACCGAAGATCTCGATGAAGCCCTGGGCCTTCGACTGGTCGAAGGTGTCGCCCGAGTCGTAGGTCGCGAGGTTGAAGTCGTACAGCGACTCGTCGGACTTGCGGCCGGTGACGACGGCGCGGCCGCCGTGCAGGGTCATCCGGATGTCGCCGGTGACGTGCTGGTTGGCCTCGTTGATGAAGCCGTCCAGCGCCCGCTTGAGCGGGGAGAACCACAGGCCGTCGTAGACCATCTCGCCCCAGCGCTGCTCGACCTGCCGCTTGTAGCGGGCCAGCTCGCGCTCGACGGTGACGTTCTCCAGCTCCTGGTGGGCGGTGATCAGGGCGATCGCGCCGGGAGCCTCGTAGACCTCGCGGGACTTGATGCCGACGAGGCGGTCCTCGACGATGTCGATCCGGCCGATGCCCTGGGCGCCGGCGCGGTCGTTGAGCTGCTGGATCGCCTGGAGCACGGTGACGGGCTTGCCGTCGATGGCGACCGGGACGCCCTCCTTGAAGGAGATGACGACCTCGTCGGCCTCGCGCGGCAGGGACGGGTTCGAGGTGTACTCGTAGATGTCCTCGATCGGCGCGTTCCAGATGTCCTCCAGGAAGCCCGTCTCGACGGCGCGCCCGAAGACGTTCTGGTCGATGGAGTACGGGGACTTCTTGGTGGTGGCGATCGGCAGGTTCGCCTTCTCGGCGAAGGCGATGGCCTTGTCCCGGGTCATCGCGTAGTCGCGGACCGGGGCGATGCACTTGAGGTCCGGGGCGAGGGCGACGATGCCCGCCTCGAAGCGGACCTGGTCGTTGCCCTTGCCGGTGCAGCCGTGGGCGACGGTCGTGGCGCCGTGCTTCTTGGCGGCGGCGACCAGGTGCTTGACGATGGCCGGCCGGGAAAGGGCCGAGACCAGCGGGTAGCGGTCCATGTAGAGGGCGTTCGCCTTGATCGCCGGGAGGCAGTACTCATTGGCGAACTCGTCCGAGGCGTCCGCGACCTCAGCCTCGACCGCACCGCAGTCGAGCGCACGCTTGCGGATGACGTCCAGGTCCTCGCCGCCCTGGCCGACGTCCACGGCGACAGCGATGACCTCGGCGCCCGTCTCCTCGGCGATCCAGCCGATGGCGACGGAGGTGTCCAGGCCGCCCGAGTAGGCGAGTACGACGCGCTCGGTCACGGGTTTCTCCTTACGGTGCATTCAACGACAGGCATAACTATGCACTACTCCGTATGTTTCGTCAATTACGCCCCGCGCAAGGGCCTGACCAGCCCGAATATCAGCGGCGCGACCGCGATCACCCGCCTACGATCGGCGGGCGAGGCGATTCGGGGAGGGCATTGTGCGGGACATGGGGCAGGAAGCGGAGAAGGGGCGCGCCGCCGCGGCGGCTCTGCTGGGCGGGGACGGCACGGCCGTCGGCGGCCGGCTCACCTGGACCGAACCGAAAGTCTGGACCGGGCCCGAGACCTGGACCGGGCCAAGGGCCTGGATCGCCTTCGACAAGGAGGTGCGGCGCCTGCAATACACCGCGTACGGGGTCCTGAGGAGCACCCGGGTCGAGGCCCGGCTGTGCCACGCCGACGGGCGGGTCCGCGCGGCCGCGCTTGGAGCGTCGCGGTTCCCGCCGCCGGAGCTGGTCCTGATCCGGTGCACCGACTGGGTCCCGGCGGTCCGCGAACGCGCCCGGGAGGTGCTCGGCGGAGCCGTGGCCAAGGACCCGGAAGACGCGCTGCCCGCTCTCGCCCCGCTCGTCCTGCGGCTGGGCCGGCGCGAGCACGGCGCCTGGGCGGTGCAGCAGTTGGAGGCCGCCCTGGGCGGCCGGGACTCCGTCTTCGCCGCATGGTGGCGTCCCGAGCAGCTATCGACGACATCGGGCCCGAAGTCGCTGACCGACGCGCAGCGCACCTCCGTCGTGGACCGGCTGCACCTGAGCCGCGACCTGGCGACCCGGCAGTTCGCGGCCCGGCTGGCCGTGGCCCCGGGGCACGGGATCGGCGTACGGGAGCTCGCGCGGCGGGCAGCCGCGGAGCCGGACCCGCTGACGGCCCGGCTGTGGAACGACGCGGCCCTGGCGGCGCTCGCCGCCGACGGGCCGGACGACGAAGCCGTCGACACCCTGCTCCGCGCCCGGATCCCGATGGTCCGCGCCGCCGGGGTCACCGCGCTGCGCCGGTCCGGGCGGGCCCGGGAGGCCTCCCGGCACCTCGTCGACCGGTCCAGCCTCGTACGGGCCTGCGCGCGCTGGCTGGTCAAACAGGACGGCGGGGACCCGTACGCGCACTACCGCGCACTGCTCGAAGGCCCCGAGCCGGTCTCCCCGTACGCGGTGACCGGCTTCGCCGAATGCGCCGGGCGCCCCGACGCGCCGCTTGTGCGCGGCCTGCTGGAGCATCCCGAGGGCGCGGTGCGGGCCGCCGCCCTGGCGGGGCTGCGCCGGATGAACGGCCACGTGGAGGACGCGGTGCTGATCCGCCTGCTCGACGAGCCCTCGGCGTCGGTCACCCGCGAGGCCTCGCTGAGCCTGCTCCCGGTGGCCCGGCGGCTGGACCCCGACCACCTCGCCGAGCGCATCGCCCCCGAACGGCCCCTGCACATCCGTCGGGCGGCCTTCCGGCTGCTGCGCGAGCGGGGCGGGATCGCCGGGCTGCGGGCTTCGGTGGCCCTGCTGGAGGACTCCGATCCCGGGCTGCGCGAGACGGCACGGGAGACCGTGTCCCTCTGGGACTGGCAGGCCGGCCTGCGCGCGGGCGAAGGGGACGCGGCCGAACTCGGCGGGCTGCTCACGCGGTCGGCGCACCTGTTCGGCGACTACCAGCTGGCTCTGCTCCGCTCCCGGCTCGGTCCCACCAGCTGAAATCCCCTTGACCGGGGCCGGGTCACCCTGACTGATAATCGGCTCATGGGAAAGCTCTACGAACGTATCGACGGCCGGCTGCGCAAGTTCATCGAGGAGCAGCCGATCTTCTTCACCGCCACCGCTCCGCTGTCCGGTGACGGGCACATCAACCTCTCCCCCAAGGGCCGCGCCGGAACCCTCGTCGTCATCGACGAGCAGACCCTCGCCTACCTGGACTTCGGGGGCAGCGGCGCGGAGACCATCGCCCACGTCCGCGAGAACGGCCGCATCACACTGATGTGGTGCGCGTTCTCCGGGCCGCCGAACATCGTGCGCATCCACGGCGACGGCGAGGCCGTCTTCCGCGACGACCCTCGCTGGGAGGGGCTGGTCGAGCTGTTCGGGGACGCCGACGGACCCTCGGCGCGCGCCGTCATCCTCGTCAAGGCCCGTCGGATCGCGGACGTGTGCGGCTACGCCATCCCCTTCATGGAGTACCAGGGCGAGCGCACCCTCCACGCGGAGTACTTCGGCCGCAAGACGGACGAGGAGTTCAACGCGTACTGCGAGAAGAAGGAGTTCATCGGGGTGAGCGTCGACGGCCTGCCTGCGCTGCCGCTGCCCCTCCCGCCCCGTACCGTCTGACGTGTGCTGCGTACCGCGCTTCTCGCCGCCTCACTGGCCGTCACCACCCTGATCCTGCAAGGCCCCCATGGCTCGCCGCCGCTGGCCGCCCGGCTCGCCGACACCGGCGGCGGCAGCCAGCTGATCACCGCGGTCGCCCCCGCGCCCGGCTCCACGTCGGGACGGGTGACCTGGTGGGACCGGCGGGCGGGGCGCTGGTACGAGGCCGGCAGCGCGCCGGCCCGCTTCGGGGCGAACGGCCTGACCGAGGGCGCGACCCGCACCCAGGGCACCGACACCACGCCGGCCGGCCTGTACGCACTCCCGTACGCCTTCGGCATCGCGCACGCCCCGGCGGGGACGCAGGTCGGCTACCGGCGGGTGACCCCGGCCTCCTGGTGGTGCCAGGACAACGCCTCGGGCAGCTACAACCGCTGGGTGGAGCCGCTGCCCGCGGACTGCGCGCCGGGCGAGGCCGAGCACCTGGCCGGGTACGCGAAGCAGTACGCGCACGCGCTGGTCATCGCCTTCAACTACGACCGGCCGGTACGGGGCCGGGGCGCGGGCATCTTCCTGCACGTCAACGGCAGGGGCGCCACGGCCGGCTGCGTGTCCGTCCCGGAGGGTGCCATGCGGGAGATCCTGCGCTGGGCGAACCCGCGCAGGCACCCGCACATCGCGATCGGTACGGAGTCCGGGCCCCTGGCGGTCACCCGGTACTGACGGCCCTGCGCGGGCCCCGCGTCAGCTCTCCTGCCGCGTCAGTTCTCCTGCCGCGTCAGCTTTCCTTCTGGGCCAGCCGCAGCAGGTGGTCGGCCAGTGCCTGGCCGCCCGCCGGGTCCCGGCTGATCAGCATCAGCGTGTCGTCGCCCGCGATCGTGCCGAGGATCGCCTGGAGCTCGGCCTGGTCGATCGCCGAGGCGAGGAACTGGGCCGCACCCGGCGGGGTGCGCAGGACCACGAGGTTCGCGGAGGCCTCCGCCGAGATCAGCAGTTCTCCGGAGAGGCGCCGCATGCGCTCCTCCTTCGCCGACTCGCCGAGGGGTGCCTGCGGGGTGCGGAAGCCGCCCTCGCTGGGGACCGCGTAGATCAGCTCGCCGCCCGTGTTGCGGATCTTCACCGCGCCGAGCTCGTCGAGGTCGCGGCTGAGCGTCGCCTGGGTGACGCTCAGTCCGTCGTCGGCGAGCAGCTTGGCCAGCTGGCTCTGGGAGCGGACCGGCTGCCGGTTGAGGATGTCCACGATCCGGCGGTGGCGGGCGGTGCGAGTCTGCGGAACGGACTGGCCGTTCGATTCGTGTTCCTGCGCCTGACTCATCGTCGTCCCATTCCCCGATTGATCATCCGTCCACGTCCGCGGCGGACTTCGCTGCGTTCAGCACGCCCGGCAGGGCCTGGAGGAACGCGTCCGCCTCGGCCTCGGTGAGCACGTACGGGGGCATGAGCCGTACGACGTCGGGGGCGGGCGCGTTGACCAGGAAGCCGGCGTCCTGAGCCGCGCGCTGCACCTGCGGTGCGAGCGGCTCGGTCAGCACGATACCCAGCAGAAGCCCCGCACCGCGGACATGCGAGACGAGCGGGTGTGCGAATCCTTCGATTCCGCTCCGCAGCCGCTCCCCGCGCTCCTTGACCTGGCCGAGGAGCCCCTCGGACGCGATGGTGTCGATGACGGCGAGGCCGGCGGCGCACGCGATCGGGTTGCCGCCGAAGGTGGTGCCGTGCTGGCCGGGCTGGAGCAGATCGGCGGCCGGGCCGAAGGCGGCCAAGGCGCCGATCGGCAGTCCGCCGCCGAGACCCTTCGCGAGCGTGACGAGGTCGGGCAGGGCGCCCTCGTGGGCCTGGTGTTCGAACCACTGGCCGCAGCGGCCGATGCCGGTCTGCACCTCGTCGAGGACGAGCAGGGTGCCGGTGGCGCGGGTGATCTCGCGGGCGGCCGTCAGATAGCCCGCGGGCGGGACGACCACGCCGTTCTCGCCCTGGATCGGCTCGATGATCACGAGCGCGGTCTCTTCGGTGACGGCGGCCCGCAGGGCCTCCACATCGCCGTACGGGACGTGCGTGACGTCACCGGGCAGCGGGCGGAAGGGGTCCTGCTTCTTGGGCTGGCCGGTGAGCGCCAGGGCGCCCATGGTGCGGCCGTGGAAGCCGCCGTCGGTGGCGACCATGTGGGTCCGCCCGGTCAGCCGGCCGATCTTGAAGGCGGCCTCGACGGCCTCGGCGCCGGAGTTGCAGAAGAAGACCTTGCCCTCGCGGCCGAAGAGCTGGAGCAGCCGCTCGCCGAGCGCGAGGACCGGCTCGGAGGCGTAGAGGTTGGAGACGTGGCCGAGGGTGGAGACCTGCCCGGTCACGGCGGAGACGATCGCCGGGTGGGCGTGGCCGAGGGCGTTGACCGCGATCCCGCCCACGAAGTCGGTGTACTGCTTGCCGTCCGCGTCCCACACCTGGGCGCCGGCGCCGCGTACGAGGGCCAGCGCGGGCGTGCCGTAGTTGTTGGTCAGCGACCCCTGCCAGCGGGTCGCGTACTCCTGGTTGCCGGTCATGCGGGGTCCCCTCCCGGTGTATCGACTGCCTGTGCGTCGGGCACGACCATCGTGCCGATTCCCTCGTCCGTGAAGATCTCCAGCAGGATCGAGTGCTGGACCCGGCCGTCGATCACCCTCGCGGTGGTCACACCGCTGCGGACGGCGTGCAGGCAGCCCTCCATCTTGGGGACCATGCCGCTCGACAGCTCGGGGAGCAGCTTCTCCAGCTCGCTGACGGTGAGCCGGCTGATGACCTCGTCGCTGTTGGGCCAGTCCGCGTAGAGCCCCTCCACGTCGGTGAGGACCATCAGCGTCTCGGCGCCGAGTGCGGCGGCGAGCGCCGCGGCGGCCGTGTCGGCGTTCACGTTGTACACGTGGTGGTCGTCGGCGCTGCGCGCGATGGAGGAGATGACCGGGATCCGGCCGTCCGCCAGCAGGGCCTCGATCGCGCCGGTGTCGATGGCGGTGATCTCGCCGACCCGTCCGATGTCGACGAGCTCGCCGTCGATCTCGGGGGTGTGCTTGGTGGCGGTGATGGTGTGGGCGTCCTCGCCGGTCATGCCGACGGCGAGCGGCCCGTGCTGGTTGAGCAGCCCGACCAGCTCGCGCTGGACCTGCCCGGCCAGGACCATCCGTACGACGTCCATCGCCTCCGGCGTGGTGACGCGCAGACCGGCCTTGAACTCGCTGATCAGGCCCTGCTTGTCCAGCTGGGCGTTGATCTGCGGGCCGCCGCCGTGCACGACGACCGGCTTGAGGCCGGCCTGGCGCAGGAAGACCACGTCCTGGGCGAAGGCCGCCTTCAGGTCCTCGTCGATCATGGCGTTGCCGCCGAACTTGATGACGACGACCTTGCCGTTGTGGCGGGTCAGCCAGGGCAGGGCCTCGATGAGGATCTGGGCCTTGGGCAGCGCGGTGTGCTTGCGTGCGGTGCTCATGAGGAGTACGCGCTGTTCTCGTGGACGTACTCGGCCGTCAGGTCGTTGGCCCAGATGACCGCGGACTCGGAGCCGGTGGACAGGTCGGCGGTGATGCGGACCTCGCGGCCCTTCATGCTCACCAGGTCGCGGTCCTCGCCGACCGAGCCGTTCTTGCAGACCCACACGTCGTTGATGGCGACGTTGAGGCGGTCCGGGTCGAAGGCGGCCTTCGTGGTGCCGATGGCGGAGAGGACCCGTCCCCAGTTGGGGTCCTCGCCGTGGATGGCGCACTTGAGCAGGTTGTTGCGGGCGATCGACCGGCCGACCTCGACCGCGTCGTCCTCGGTGGCCGCGCCGATGACCTCGATGCGGATGTCCTTGCTGGCGCCCTCGGCGTCGCCGATCAGCTGGCGGGCCAGGTCGTCGCAGACGGTGCGGACGGCTTCCGCGAACGCCTCGTAGGCCGGCACCTGGCCGGACGCGCCCGAGGCGAGCAGCAGCACGGTGTCGTTGGTGGACATGCAGCCGTCGGAGTCGACCCGGTCGAAGGTTTTGCGGGTCGCGGAGCGCAGCGCCTTGTCGAGGGTGGCGCTGTCCAGGTCGGCGTCGGTGGTGAGGACGACGAGCATGGTGGCCAGGCCCGGGGCGAGCATGCCCGCACCCTTGGCCATGCCGCCGACCGTCCAGCCGTCCTGCGAGACCGTGGCGGTCTTGTGCACGGTGTCGGTGGTCTTGATGGCGATGGCGGCGGCCTCGCCGCCGTCGGCGCTGAGCGCGGCGACCGCGGCGTCGATGCCGGGGAGCAGCTTGTCCATGGGGAGCAGTACGCCGATCAGGCCGGTGGAGGCGACGGCGACCTCGCCGGCGTTGACCCCGGCGCCCAGGGCCTCGGCGACCTTCTCGGCGGTGGCGTGGGTGTCCTGGAAGCCCTTGGGGCCGGTGCAGGCGTTGGCCCCGCCGGAGTTGAGGACCACCGCACTGACGGCGGCGCCGCGCAGCACCTGCTCGGACCAGTGGACGGGTGCGGCCTTGACACGGTTGGAGGTGAAGACGCCGGCTGCGGCCAGGCGCGGGCCCTTGTTGACGACGAGGGCGAGGTCCGGGTTGCCGTTCGACTTGATCCCGGCGGCGATGCCGGCTGCCGTGAACCCCTGTGCTGCCGTGACACTCACGGTGCGACTCCGATCGTGGAAAGACCCAGGCTCTCGTGGAGCCCGAGGGCGATGTTCATGCTCTGGACAGCGCCGCCGGCGGTGCCCTTGGTGAGGTTGTCGATGGCGCTGATCGCGATGATCCGCTGGGCGGCTTCGTCGTACGCGACCTGGATGTGAACGGCGTTGGAACCGTAGACGGACGCGGTCGCCGGCCACTGCCCCTCGGGCAGCAGGTGCACGAAGGGCTCGTCGGCGTACGCCTTCTCGTACGCGGCGCGGACCGCGTCGGCGGTGGTGCCGGGGAGCGCCTTGGCGGAGCAGGTGGCGAGGATGCCGCGGGGCATGGGCGCCAGCATCGGCGTGAACGACACCGAGACCCGCTCACCGGCGAGGGGACTGAGGTTCTGGATCATCTCGGGCGTGTGGCGGTGGCCGCCGCCGACCCCGTACGGGCTCATGGAGCCCATGACCTCGGAGCCGAGCAGGTGCGGCTTGAGCGCCTTGCCGGCCCCGGAGGTGCCGGTGGCGGCGACGATCACGGCTTCGGGCTCGGCGAGCTGCGCGGCGTAGGCGGGGAAGAGCGCGAGCGAGACGGCCGTCGGGTAGCACCCGGGCACGGCGATGCGCTTGCTGCCGGCCAGCGCGGCGCGGGCTCCGGGCAGCTCGGGGAGGCCGTAGGGCCAGGTCCCGGCGTGCGGGGCGCCGTAGAACTTGTCCCAGTCGGCGGAGTCCTTGAGCCGGTGGTCGGCGCCCATGTCGACGACGAGGACGTCCTCGCCCAGCTGGGCGGCGACGGCGGCGGACTGCCCGTGGGGCAGCGCCAGGAAGACGACATCGTGCCCGGCGAGCGCCTCGGGCGTGGTCGCCTCCAGGGTCCGGCCGGCCAGCGGCACCAGGTGCGGCTGGAGCGAACCGAGCAGCTGCCCGGCGTTGGAGTTCCCGGTCAGCGCGCCGATCTCGACTTCGGGGTGGGCCAGGAGCAGGCGCAGGAGCTCTCCGCCCGCATATCCACTCGCACCGGCCACCGCTACACGTACCACCATCGGACCCTCCTCATCGATGGCATGACTATACGTATCTCCGCAGTTTTATGCAAAGGGTTCCGGGGTCGGCCACGCGGTGGGGAAACGGGCAGGCATGGACGGCTTCGCCGGGGCGGGCCGTACGGTCGCCCCGCCCGCGCTACGGTGCGAAGTCGGGGCCGGCCGCCGCGGGACCGCCCGGCCGGGGGTTCCTCACCGGGCGCGTCAGGATCTTGGACACGCAGGCCGGGAGGGCGGCGCCCGCCTCGTGGGAACGGGCCCGGTAGGCGCTGGGGCTCTCGCCGACCAGCTCGGCGAAGCGCGAGCTGAAGGACCCCAGCGAGGTACAGCCGACCTCGAAGCAGACCTCGGTGACGCTCAGGTCGCCCCGGCGCAGCAGCGCCTTCGCCCGCTCGACGCGGCGGGTCATCAGGTAGCTGTACGGGGTCTCGCCGAAGGCCGCGCGGAAACTGCGGGAGAAGTGCCCCGGCGACATGAGGGCGATGCCCGCCAGTGCCGCGACGTCCAGCGGGCTCGCGTAATCGCGGTCCATCGCATCGCGGGCACGGCGCAGCCGCACCAGGTCCTCAAGCATCACGTGCACCAGCATGGCACGCCGGGGGCGGCGGACGGCAGCCGTCCGGTGCTGCAAAACCGGGCCCCGCACGGGGCCCGGCTCGGGATCGGGCCTATTGGCTCGGGATCGGGCCTACTGGCTCGAGGTCGGGCCTACTTCTCGCCCTTGGCGCCCTTCTCGGCCTTCTCCGCCTTCTCGGCCTGCATCTGCTTGATGCGGACGGTCTCCTTGCGGACATCGGCCTGGGTGGCGCGCTCCTTGGCGAGCCACTCGGGCATGTCCTCCTTCAGCGCCTCGATCTGCTCGGTGGTGAGCGCCTCGGTGACACCGCCGCGGGCCAGGCCGGAGATGGAGATCCCGAGCTTCGCCGCGACCACCGGACGGGGGTGCGGACCGTTGTTCCGGAGGTCCTGCAGCCACTGGGGCGGCTCGGTCTGGAGGGCGGCCAGCTCGGTGCGCGAGACGACACCCTCCTGGAACTCTGCGGGGGTGGCCTCTAGGTACACACCCAGCTTCTTCGCCGCGGTCGCGGGCTTCATGGTCTGGGCGTTCTGCTGCGACGTCATGGTGTCAAGGGTATAGAGCGTGTGCGCCCCCTCCGACCACGGCCGGTAATCTGGCCGGGTGACAGACTCCCGGACACCCCCGACGTTCAAGCTCGCGTACGTACCCGGGGTGACGCCCACCAAGTGGGTCCGGGTCTGGAAGGAGCGGCTGCCCGACGTCCCGCTGACCCTGATCCCGGTCACCCCCGCCGAAGCCCCCGCCCTGCTGCGGGAGCGCGGCGCCGACGCCGGATTCGTCCGGCTGCCGATCGACCGTACGGACCTCAGCGCGATCCCGCTCTACACCGAGACCACGGTCGTCGTGATCCCCAAGGACCACCTCGTCGCGTCGGCCGAGGAGGTCTCGCTCGCAGATCTGGCCGACGAGATCGTGCTCCACCCGCTCGACGACACCCTCGACTGGGAGCAGCTGCCGGGCAAGCCCGCACTGCAGCGCCCCGAGACCACCGCCGACGCGATCGAGCTGGTGGCGGCGGGGATCGGGGTGCTCGCCGTTCCGCAGTCGCTCGCGCGTCTGCACCACCGCAAGGACCTGACGTACCGCACCCTCCTGGACGCCCCCGCCTCGCGCGTGGCGCTGTCCTGGCCCGAGGAGGACGAGACCCCCGACCTGGTGGAGGAGTTCATCGGGATCGTGCGCGGGCGGACGGTCAACAGCTCCCGCGGCCGCGGCCGCACCCAGCCGGAGCCCGAGCCGAAGAAGGCGAAGCCGCAGCGCAAGCCGGCCCCGAAGTCGGGCGGCAAGCCGACGGCCAGGAACCCGCGCGCCGGCGCCCCCAAGGGCGGCAAGGCCACGGCCAAGTCCACCGGCAAGCGCGGCAAGCCCCGCGGGCGTTAGGCCGTCCCTTTCGGATCTTGCCGCACAGGCAGAGGAGCTCCCACCAGTCCGCCGGCGCCTTCGAGCCGGCGGACATTCGCACGTCTGGACGGTCCCCGCAATGCACTGCGCCCGTCGCGCGCCCGCCCCTATAGTCACCTCGTATTCATTACGTCACAGTGAGTGATCTGGGGGCAAGGGTGTTACGCATCGTCAAGGGACTCGCCGCACTGGCCGCCGGGGCGGCCTTCGCCCTGGGGCTTGGGGTCGTACCCGCCGGGGCCGTCGGCACCACCGAGGGCTCGTGCGCGGGCGGGGTCACCGGGCGGCTGCCGCGGGCGCAGGACCAGCGGTTCTACGTGCAGTGCGGGGGCGGGATCGCCACCGTGCTGGCCTGCCCCACCGGCCAGGTCTACGCCCCCGAGCGCCAGCTCTGCGACGACCCCGAGCGGGTCCGTCCCGCCGTGGCCACCGCCGCGACGGCCGCGACGGCCGGCCCGGCGAAGCTGAACGGGCTGCTGTTCGGCGTCAAGAACCTCAGCGCCACCGTGCGCATCGCGGACGCACCGGCCGGGCTGGACGGCGTACCGGTCACCTTCACCACCCTCGGCGGCCGGACCCTGTGCACGGCCGTCACCGACCAGTTCGGCGCCGCCCGCTGCGACACCCCGGCCCGGCTGACGATCCCGCTGGACGAGATCCTGCGCGGCTACCGGGCGAACTACGCGGGCATCGGCGGGATCTACCTCGGCTCCTCCGCCACCGCCCCCGTCTCGCTCCTCTAGGCCGTGAGCCCGTGCCGGACCCAGACGTTCGGCTCGACGTAGACCGCGTAGCCCTGCTGCGGATCGCAGTGGACCGGGGACAGGGCGCCCGGAACGCGGACCGGGCCGGCGGTGTCGAAGGGCAGGCCCGTCCACTCGCGCCACTGCTCGAGGGAGCCGGTGATCGTCATCGACAGCGGGGCCACCGAGTCGATGACGGCGCCCGCCCGCACGTGGACCCGTAGCCACGGGTCGTACGGGAGACCGTCCTCGCGGGTGCGGTACGCGTACTCGTGGATCGAGGTGTCCGGCTCGGCCGGCTTTCCGCTGGGCCGGACCGGCGCCACCACCTCGGTGAAGCCGCGCGCGCGGGCGGTCTCGCGCATCGCGGCGAGCATCCGGCCGGACAGGCCCTCGCCCTGCCGGTCGCTCGCAATGCTGATCTCGATCGCGCTCACGGTGTCGGGCTCGACCCCGCGCCGCAGGTCGGAGAATGCCCACATCAGGATCCGGTCCCAGCCCTGCGGGGGCAGCACCCCCTCGCGGCCCGGCGCGTGCTGCGCGAAGGGCACGCTGAAGCCGCGGGCGACCACCGCGTCGCCGTCCGTGGCGATCAGGACGTACTCCGGGAACTCGGCCACCATCCGCGGGTACAGCAGCCAGGCCAGCGCGTCGTGCTGGGCGAACTCGGGCCACGAGTCCTTCATGTCCCAGAGCCGGGCCGCCAGTTCGGGCCGCTCCGCGAGCGTGGTGATCCGGATGCCCGGGCCGCCGATGTCTGTGGTCTCGTCCATGCCCGCAGGCTAAGCACACCCCACCTGCGCCTCAACCGATTTTGTCGGTTCAGACGGGCGCCTGGAGGGAGAGGTTCCAGCGCCGCGGCCGGCCCGCCAGCGTGATCGTGGACAGGGGACGGACGTCCACGCTCCAGTAGGTCGACGGGGGCACGTTCAGGGCGTAGACGAGCGCGGCCCGGACCACCGAGGGCTCCGCCACCGCCACGATCGCTCCCCCGTCGTCCGCCGGCCGGGTGTCGAGCCAGCCGCCGATCCGGGCGATGAAGGAGAGCAGGGACTCCCCGCCGTGCGGGGCGGCCCGGGGGTCCGCGAGCCACAGGTCCACGGCGGCCGGCTCCCGGGCCGCCACCTCCGCCAGGGTCAGCCCCCGCCAGCGGCCCATGTCGCACTCGCGCAGCGCGGGCTGCGCCATCGGCGCGTACCCGAGGGCCGCGCCGGTGGCCCGGCTGCGCGAGGTCGGCGAACAGTAGCGGAGGTCGGCCGAGCCCAGCGGAACGAGCCCGCGCGCGGCGGACTCCACCGCGCGCCAGCCGTCCACGTCGATGGGGCGGTCGTCGTCGAAGCGCTCTGCGAGCAGCGAGCTACTACGGGCTGCTGCTACTAGCGAAACCCGAACATGCATGCGGCGATGGTGAGCCGCATGTGCCACGGGGTCAAGCGTCCGGACCGAGCCCCGACCGCAGCCGCCTGACCGCCTCGGTCAGTTCGCCCGCGCCGGACACCCCGGCGAAGCTCATCCGGACGTACGGAGCGGGCGGTTCCGCGCAGAAGAAGGGCCGCCCGGGCGCGACCTGCACCCCGGCGCGCAGCGCGGCCGCCGTGAAGGCGACGTCGTCCAGGCCCCCGCCGGTCCTGGCCCACATCTGGTAGCCGCCGCGCGGCGGGTGGGGCACCTCCAGCTCCGACAGCTCCCGGCGCAGGGCCCCCAGCAGGGTGTCCCGGCGGTGGCGCAACTCCTCGGCCAGGACCTTGAGGTGGCGGGGCCAGGCCGGCGCGCCGACCAGTTCCAGGGCGGCTTCCTGGAGCGGACGGGGCACGAAGAAGCTGTCCACGACCTGGATCGCACGCAGCCGGTCCCGTACCGGGCCGCGGGCGGTCAGGGCGCCCACCCGCAGGCTGGGCGAGGTGGTCTTGGTCAGCGAGCGGACGTGCACGACCACCCCGTCGGTGTCCTCGGAGGCCAGGGTCGGGGGCAGCGGGCCGGAGTCCTCGTGGACCAGGGAGCGCGCGTAGTCGTCCTCCACCACGAACGCCCCGGCGGCGCGCGCGATCCGCAGCACCTCGGCGCGCCGCTCGTCGGACAGCACGGACCCGGTCGGGTTCTGGAACAGCGGCTGGCATACGAACACCCGCGCCCCCGTCGCCTCGAAGGCGGCGGCCAGCAGTTCCGGCCGGACCCCGTCCGCGTCCATCGGGACCGGCACGGGCCGGCACCCGGAGGACCGGGCGATGGCCAGCAGCCCCGGATAGGTCGGGGATTCGACGAGGATCGGCGCCCCGGGCGGGGCGAGCGCCCGCAGGGCGGTGGTCAGCGCGCTCTGCCCGCCCGCGGTGACCAGGACGTCCGCCGCGCCGACGGTCCCGGCCGGTCCGCCGATCTCCCGCGCGAACCAGTCCCGCAGCTCCGCCAGCCCCTCCACGGGAGGCCTCCCCCACACGCCGGGCCGCCGTCCGGCGCGGGCGAGGGCGGCGGCCATGGCCCGCTCGGGCTGGAGGGTGGGGTGCAGGTAGCCGCCGTTGAGCTCGATGACCCCGGTCGGCGGCACGGTCAGGGTGGCGAGCACCCCGGAGGCGTCGACGGAGCGCGGGACCACTTCGCCGGCACCCTCGGCGCTCAGCGCGACGGCCTGCCAGGAGGTGTCCCCGGGCGCGGGCGACTGCGTACGGGGCTGCGCGCGGAAGGCGCCGGCTCCGGGGCGGGTGACCACGAGGCCCTCGGCCGCGAGCTGCGCCAGGGCCCGGGTCACGGTGACGGGGCTGACGCGGTAGCTCTCGACAAGAGCCCGGCTGGACGGGAGCTTTCCACCCAACGGGTAGCGGTTCAGCTCCGACCGCAGGGATTCCGCCAGCTCCGCCACACTGCTACGCTCGTACATGACAGCAAAGAATAGCGCTACCCTCCCCAAGGCGATAGCGGTTCGGACCTCGGCCACCGGCAGCCCGGCCGCGAGCGGCCCGGCGACGGACGGCCCGGCGACGGACACGGTCCCCCGCAGCCGGTTCGGCGGAGGCACCGTCCTCGCCTCGGCCGGTGTCGTCACGTTCTCGCTGACCTTCCCCGGCACCGCCTGGGGCCTGGAGAGCTTCGGCCCCTGGTCCCTCTTCGGACTGCGCTGCCTGCTCGCCGGCCTGGTCGCCGCCGGCTGCCTGCTGGCCGGGCGCGTGGCGCTCCCCGACCGCGCGCACTGGCTGGGCCTCGCGGTGGTCGCGGGCGGCACGGTCATCGGCTTCCCGCTGCTCACCACCCTCGCGCTCCAGACCTCCACGACCTCGCACGCCGCCGTCGTCGTCGGCCTGCTGCCGCTGACCACCGCGGTGATCTCCTCGCTGCGCACCGGGGCCCGGCCCTCGCGGAGGTTCTGGGTGGCGGCCGCCGCCGGGGCCACCGTGGTCCTCGGCTTCACCGTGTCCCAGAGCGGCGGCTCCCTCTCGGCGGGCGACGGCCTCCTCTTCGCCGCCCTCCTGGTGTGCGCGGCCGGATACACCGAGGGCGGCCGCCTGGCCCGGCTGATGCCCGGCTGGCAGGTCGCGGCCTGGGCGCTGGTGCTGTGCCTGCCGATCGGCATCGCCGGCTCCGCGCTCGGGCTCGCGTACGAGCCGGCCCACCTCAGCCGGCACGGGCTGGCCGGGCTCGTCTGGGTCGCGGTCGGCTCCGCCTTCCTCGGCCTCTACCTCTGGTACCGGGGCATGGCCGAGATCGGCGCGGCCCGCGCGAGCCAGCTGCAGCTCGCGCAGCCGCTGCTGACCCTGGTGTGGTCGGTGGTGCTGCTCGGCGAACACCTGTCCCCCGCCGCGCCCGTCGCCGCCTGCGCGGTGCTGGTCTGCATCGCCGTGACCCAACGGGCCAAATAGCAGTGAAACGACCTAAACTGCTAGCACCGGATCGGACCGCCACCGTAGGAGGTCAGCTATGCGCGCGACCGAGGGCGACCAGCTGGTTCAGCACGGCAGGATCGTGGGCCAGCACGACAAGGTCGGAGAGATCACCCAGGTCCTGGGAGAGAACGGCACCCCTCCCTACCGGGTCCGCTTCACGGACGGGCACGAGGCCGTCATGTCCCCCGGCCCCGACTGCATCGTGAAGCACCCCGCCGACCACGACCACTGACCGCGGCCACTGACCGCGATCAGTGATTCAGGACGGCGGCGCCACCACCGTCGGGTAGTGGTCCGCGACCACCCTGGCCATCGCCCCGTTGGGGTCCGCGTCCACCTGCTTCGCCGAGAAGTAGGCATGGCCGCGGACCTCCGGGTATCCGGCGGCGAAGCGCACGTGCCGCGACAGCTCCCGCGGATCGCGCCAGGCCGCGGTGGAGCTTTCGGCGTCGCAGCGGTAGAGCGCCTCCCCCACGTAGAGCTGGACGCGGGTGCCGGCGACGGTCTGCGCCCACCAGGGGACGATGGCCGCGTAGTCGGCGGCCGGGTGCCCGATCTGCCAGTAGGCCTGCGGTGCGATGTAGTCGATCCAGCCCTCGCGCACCCATTTGCGGGTGTCCGCGTACAGGTCGTCGTACGTGGCCACGCCCGCCTTCGTCGGCGAACCGAGCGGATCGCGGTCGGAGTTGCGCCAGATGGCGAAGGGGCTGATGCCGAAGCGCGTCTTCGGGCGCAGTGCCCGTAGCCGCCCGGACATCTCCTGGACCAGGGTGTCGGTGTTGTGGCGGCGCCAGTCGGCGCGGGTGGCGAAGGACCGGCCGTACTTCTCGTACGCGGCGTCGTCGTCGAAATCGCGGCCCTCGACGGGGTACGGGTAGAAGTAGTCGTCCCAGTGGACCCCGTCGAGCGGGTAGCGGGCGACCGCGTCGAGCATGGCGTCCTGCACGAAGCGGCGCACCTCGGGCAGCCCGGGGTTGTAGTACAGCTTGCCGCCGTAGGGGACGGTCCAGCCGCGGTTGCGGCGGGCCGGGTGCTCGGGGACGAGCCGGCCCGGATCGGTGTGGTTGGCCACCCGGTACGGGTTGAACCAGGCGTGCAGTTTCAGCCCCCGGGCGTGCGCTTCGGTGACGGCGGTGCCGAGCGGGTCCCATCCGGGATCCACTCCCTGCTCACCGGTCAGCCACTGGGACCACGGCTCGCGGGCCGAGGGCCACATCGCGTCGGCGGTCGGGCGGACCTGGAGGATCACCACGTTGAGGCGGCGGGCGACGGCCCGGTCGAGCAGGTGGAGCAGCTCGGCGCGCTGTTCGGAGGCGGGCAGTCCGCTCTCGGAGGGCCAGTCCACGTTCTGCACGGAGGCCGCCCACACCCCCCTGAACTCGGTCTTTTCCGCCTCGGGGGCTCTGATCGCGGCCTTGCGCTCCGGGGCCGCCGCGCCCTCGGATCCCCGTACCGCTTTCGCCGGGGCGGCCGTCGCCGCGGCCGCCAGCACCCCCGCTGCCCCGGCCAACATCCCCCGCCTCCCGATGTGCGCCATGTGACGACTCCGTTCCGCTCCGTGACATTGCCTGCTGTCCGCCCAGCATGCCCGCCCCGGCCCGACACGCCGGGCAAGGACGGGGGTAACGTCGGGGGGCGTGGCGGGCGCCGGAACGCAGTTACCACTGCACGAGTACGGGGGACCCGCGATGGAGAGCAGCGAAAGGCACGATGTGACGGACCTCCCAGACGACATCGCACGCGTCGGCGTAGTGGGCTGTGGCCAGATGGGCGCGGGCATCGCGGAGGTGTTCGCCCGCAGCGGTCTCGAGGTGATGGTCGCCGAGACCACCGGCGAGGCCCTGGAGCTCGGACGGACCCGCCTGCACACCTCGCTGACGAGGGCCGCCGAACGCGGCAAGATCAGCGAGGAGGAGCGGGACGCGACCCTGGCCCGCCTGTCGTTCACCACCGACCTCGGCGAGTTCGCCGACCGCGACCTCGTCATCGAGGCGGTCGTCGAGAACGAGCAGGTCAAGACGGAGATCTTCCAGGTCCTCGACCAGGTGATCACCCGCCCGGACGCGATCCTCGCCTCCAACACCTCCTCGATCCCGCTGGTCAAGCTGGCCGTCGCGACCTCGCGGCCCGACCAGGTCATCGGCATCCACTTCTTCAACCCGGCCCCGGTGCAGCAGCTCGTCGAGCTGATCCCGGCGCTGACCACCAGCGACGAGACCATCAAGCGGGCCGAGGCCCTGGTCGGGGGCGTGCTGAACAAGCACGCGATCCGCGCCCAGGACCGTTCCGGCTTCGTCGTCAACGCGCTCCTCATCCCGTACCTGCTGTCCGCGATCCGGATGTTCGAGTCGGGCATCGCGAGCCGCGAGGACATCGACAACGGCATGGAGCTGGGCTGCGCCCACCCGATGGGCCCGCTGAAGCTCGCGGACCTCATCGGTCTGGACACGGTGGCCTCGGTGGCCGACTCGATGTACGCGGAGTTCAAGGAGCCCCTGTACGCGGCTCCCCCGCTGCTCCAGCGGATGGTCGACGCCGGCCGCCTCGGCCGCAAGACCGGCTCGGGCTTCTACCCGTACGGCTGACCGCCGTACCGGTCACCGGCGCCCGGCCCGGTCACGGCGCCAGTACCCGTCACGGCGTCAGCCGAGCCGCAGGTGGTGCAGTAGCAGCAGCCCGGCCGCCATGTTGGCGGCCGGGACCTCGCCGCGCGCGATCATGTCCGGCACCAGTTTGAGCGGGACCCATTCCCGGCGCGAGGACTCGAAGGCGTCCTCGGGGTGGCCGATGTACGTGGCTCCGTCCGCCCAGTAGAGGTGGTGGCGGGCGTCGGTCAGCCCGTTGGACGGTTCCACGGTCATCAGATGGCGGAGCGGGCCGGGCCGCCAGCCCGACTCCTCCTCCATCTCCCGGGCGGCGGCGTCCTCCAGCGACTCGCCGTCCTCGACCACCCCGGCGGGCAGTTCCCAGCCCCAGCTGTCGGTGATGAAGCGGTGGCGCCACAGCAGCAGCACCTCGTTGGCCTCGTTGACGGCCGTGGCGACGGCGACCGGGCGCAGCCGGATCACGAAGTGGTCCAGGTGCCGGCCGTCGGGGAGTTCCACATCGGCGAGGTTCACGTCGAACCAACGGTTGGCATACACGGTTTGCTCACTCAGGTTCATCCACTGCACGGTTCTGCCACCTTCCGATCGAGTAGGTGGCAACATGGCAGCAGTTCACCCGGTCACAGGGGAACGCGCAGCGCTCCGTCGATGAGCTCCGCGGTCTCCTCCGCACCCGAACAACCGCTGGTCAGCAGCTGTTCGCGGACCGCCCGCAGCCGGTCGCGAAGCCGCAGCGACTCCATGCCCTTGGCCCGCTCCGCCATCTCCGCCGCCGAAGCCACCGCCTGGTCGGCCTCGCCCTGGCGCAACTGGATCTCGCACAGCATCGCGAGGCGGTGCACACGGCCCCGGTCGTGCGCGGGGGTCCCCACCGCCGCCGCGGCCTGCTCGTGTGCCCCCCGCAGGTCCCCCATCCCCAGCAGCGCCTCGGCCACCTGTACGTTGACCAGCCCGGGCTGCACGTACCCCGTCTCATCGGGCTCCGTGCCGGGCCTGATCCGCTCCGCGGCCGCCTCCGCGTTGCGGATGCAGGCCAACGCGGCTGCCGTGTCCCCGAGTTGGGCGTACGCCTTGGCCTGCATGGCGTACAGGTCGGCGGCCAGCGCCGGGGTCGTGTGCCGGCCCGCGGCACGCAGGGCCGCCTCCGCGAAGGCCACGGCCTGGCGGAACTCCCGTAGATGCAGGGACTGGTTGACGATCAGCGCGATCACGTACGCCCCCAGCCCGCGGTCCCCGCTCGCCTTGGCCAGCCGCAGGGCCTGGTGGAAGTACCGCTGGGCCAGCCCGTGCGCGTCCGAGTCGTACGCACAGATCCCCGCCACCGCCACCAGGGAACCGGTCGCCCGGTGCAGGCTGCGGCCGAGCCCGTCGGAGTAACTGCCGCGCAGCATCGGAGCGGTCTCGCTGCCGAGGAAGCGCACGATCCGGTCGCGGGTGGCCACACCGCCGGCCCGGCGGTACATCAGCTCGTAGTGCGCGCGGGCGGCCCGCAGGATCTCGATGTGCTCCGGGCCCACCCGGGTGGGCCCCTCGCGGGACACGTCGGCGTCCTCCGGCGGGTTCTCCCACTCCCACACCGGCATCACGGCGGGCGTCCCCGTGAGCGCCTCGGCGTTGAGCATCGGGAGCCGGCCCTGCCCGTCGGAGCGCCACAGGGCGGCCGCCCGGTCGACGAAGCCGCTGAGCGGGGACGCGTGCGAGCCCGCGCCGTGCTGCCCCGGCACCCCGAACCCGACGTCGTCGAGGCACAGCGCCCGGCCCAGCCGGCCTCCGACCACCTCGCAGATCAGGTCGGGCACCTGCCCGCGGGGCCGCTGCCCCTTCAACCACCGCGCCACGGCGGTGTGTTCGTACCGCAGGGCCAGTCCCCGGGTGCGGCCCGCCTGGTTCACGTGCGCGGCGAGTCCGGCGTGGGACATGCCCGCCTCGGCGAGGAGGGCATCGAGCAGTGCGTTGGGCTGCATAGGCCCCTCCAAGGGCTCGTCGGACCCAGGCTAATGGGTGCGCGGTTCACACGGGGTGCACTGTGTCCAATTCACACAGGGTGTGAACCCAGTACGCGCATAAATGCGATACGCACCCTCCCGGAGGACCCCCTGCGGGCGCTTCACTTAAGGGCCTCGCCAAGAGGTAGCCCGGGTCGTCGGCTCCCCCTCGTACAGTGCGACGACCCGAAAACCGCGCCGCCCGTCCTGTTGTCTGCCCGACACTCCACGGCAGGCGGGCGGCGCGCTTCGGCTCCGCCGGGCCCTGGTTGGTCGCCGGGCCCCGTCCGAGCCGGACCGAACGCGTGCCGGGCCCACCCACCGGGCCCGGCCCGCGTGGCCCCCGATTCCGGCGCGGACGCCCGCACCCAGCCGCCCGGACGTCCGCGCCCCGGCGCTGCGCGCCCGACCCCGGGGCCCTGCGGGCAGCTCCCCCACCCCGCCCCTTCCCGAAACGCCTCAAACGCCGGCGGGGCTGGAAAATCCAGCCCCGCCGGCGTTTGAGGCGCGGGTCCGGGCAGAGCCCGGGGAACGGTGGAAGGGCGGGTAGGGGACATGCCCCGCAGGGCCCGGCCCGCCCCCGCGCAGCCAGGGCAGGGGAACGCGTAAGGGGGCGCACCCCGAATCGGGATGCACCCCCTCAAGCCAAGCGCCAGCGGCTACGCTCCGCGCAGCACCGCGCCCGTGCGCTCACCGGCCAGGGCAACGGCCGCGTCGCGCGCCGCCGTCGACTCCTCGGCGGTCAGCGTCCGGTCGGCCGCCCGGAAGCGCAGCGCATAGGCCAGGGACTTCTTGCCCTCGCCCACCTGCTCGCCCTCGAAGACGTCGAACAGCCGCAGCGACTCCAGGAGCTCACCGGCGCCCTTGCGCAGCGCGGCCTCGACCGTGGCGGCCGGAACCGACGCGTCGACGATCAGCGCCACGTCCTGGGTCGCCACCGGGAAGGAGGAGATCCGGGGCGCCTGGAGGGCCTCGCCGCCGGCCGCCGCGAGGCGGTCCAGGTCGAGCTCCATCGCGCTGGTACGGGCCGGCAGGCCCATCGCCTTGACCACCCGCGGGTGGAGTTCACCGGCGTGGCCGATGACCGTCTCCACCCCGTCGAGGGTGACGATCAGTTCGGCGCAGCGACCCGGGTGCCAGGGGCCGTACTGGCCCTGGCGCACGACCAGCTCCGCACCGGCCTCGACGGCCAGCGAGCGGGCCGCCTGGATCGCGTCGGCCCAGTCGGCCGGGTGGCCCTTGCCCCACCAGCCGGCCTGCTCGCGGGCCCCGGCCAGCACGACCGCGGCGTAGCGCGGCTGCGCGGGCAGGGCCGCGTTCAGGGTGGCGATCTCCTCGTCGGTGGGACGCCGGTCGACGCCGAGGCGTACCGCGACGCCCGGCTGCGCGGCGGCGCGGAAGACCGAGCCGGTCTCGAAGAGGGCGAGGTCGTGGCTGCCCCGGCTGTCGTTGCGGCGCAGCGCGCCGAGCAGACCCGGCAGCAGCGTGGTGCGCAGCGCCGGCTCCTCGTCGGAGATCGGGTTGACCAGCTTGACGACCTGGCGGGAGGCGTCGTGCGCGGACAGCTGGAGCTGGTCGAAGACGCCCTCCCCGAGGAAGGGGTAGCTGAGCGCCTCCACGTAGCCCGCGCCGGCCAGCGCGCGGCCCACCCGGCGGTGCAGCTGCTGCCGGGCGGTCAGACCGCGGCCGGAGGGCACCTGCGGGAGGGTCGACGGGAGGTTCCCGTAGCCCTCCAGCCGGATGACCTCTTCGGCGAGGTCGTTGGGCTCGGCGAGGTCGGGCCGCCACGAGGGGACGGTGACGACGAGCTCGTCCTGGCCGTAGACGTCGCAGCCGACCTCCTGGAGGCGGCGTACGACGGTCTCGCGGCCGTACTCCATGCCGGCGACCCGGTCGGGGTGGTCCGCGCTCATCGCGATGGTGCGCGGGGCGCCCGGGGCGGTGAGCTCGGTGACTCCGGCCTCGGCGGTGCCGCCGGCGAGCAGGACGAGCATGTCCACGGTGCGCTGCGCGGCCGCGGCGGCGGCCTGCGGGTCCACACCGCGCTCGAAGCGCTTGGAGGCCTCGGAGGACAGCTTGAGGCGGCGGGCGGTGCGCGAGATCGACACGGAGTCGAAGTGCGCGGCCTCCACGACCACCTCGGTGGTGCCGGTGACCACGCCGGTCGCCGGGTCCGTGACGGAGTCGGCGATCTCGGTGTTGGCCCCGCCCATGACGCCGGCGAGCCCGATGGGGCCGCTGTTGTCGGTGATCACCAGGTCCTCGGCGTCGAGGGTGCGCTTGACCCCGTCGAGGGTGGTGAACTTCTCGCCCTGCTCGGCGCGGCGGACGCCGATGGCGCCGTCGATGCGCGAACGGTCGTAGGCGTGCAGCGGCTGGCCGAGCTCGAGCATCACGTAGTTGGTGATGTCGACGGCGAGCGAGATCGGGCGCATGCCCGCCTTCTGCAGGCGGCGCGTGAGCCAGATCGGGGAGCGCGCCTCGGGGTCGAGACCGGTCACGGTGCGCGCGGTGAAGCGGTCGCAGCCCTGCGGGTCCTCGATCTTGACGGGGTAGCCGTACGAGTTCGGCGCGGGCACGTCGAGCAGCGCCGGGTCGCGCAGCGGCAGGCCGTACGCGGTGGCGGCCTCACGGGCCACACCTCGCATGGACATGCAGTAGCCGCGGTCCGGGGTGATGTCGATGTCGAGGACCTCGTCGACCAGCTCCAGGAGCTTGATCGCGTCGGTGCCGACCTCGTGCTCGTGCGGCAGCACGATGATGCCGTGCGTGCCGTCGTCGCCCATGCCCAGCTCGTCGCCGGAGCAGATCATGCCGTGCGAGGTGCGGCCGTAGGTCTCGCGCGAGGCGATCGCGAAGTCGCCGGGCAGCACCGCGCCGGGCAGGACCACGACGACCTTGTCGCCGACGGAGAAGTTCCGGGCGCCGCAGACGATCTCCTGCGGCAGGCCGGTGCCGTTGGCCTGGCCGACGTCCACCGTGCAGAAGCGGATCGGCTTGCGGAAGCCTTCCAGCTCCTCGATGGATCGCACCTGGCCGACGACGAGCGGGCCCTTGAGCCCGCCGCCGAGCTGCTCGACGGTTTCGACCTCGAGGCCGGCGTCGACGAGCTTGGTCGCGACGTCGCGACCGGTTTCACCCGCGGGGAGGTCGACGTACTCCCGCAGCCAAGAAAGCGGGACCCGCATCAGATCTCCATCCCGAACGGCCGGGTGAAACGGATGTCACCCTCGACCATGTCTCGCATGTCTTCGACGTTGTGGCGGAACATCAGCATCCGCTCGATGCCGAACCCGAAGGCGAATCCGCTGTACTTCTCCGGGTCCACACCGCAGGCGATGAGCACCTTGGGGTTGACCATGCCGCAGCCGCCGAGCTCGATCCAGCCCTCGCTGGAGCAGGTGCGGCACGGGCGGTCGGGGTTGCCCACCGATGCGCCGCGGCACACGTAGCACTGCATGTCCATTTCGGCGGACGGCTCGGTGAAGGGGAAGAAGTGCGGGCGCAGGCGCGTGGTGGTGCCCTCGCCGAACAGCTCCTGGACCATGTGGTCCATCGTGCCCTTGAGGTCCGCCATGGTCAGGCCCTCGTCCACGGCGAGCAGCTCGACCTGGTGGAAGACCGGGGTGTGCGTCGCGTCGAGCTCGTCGGTGCGGTACACCCGCCCGGGGCACACGATGTAGACGGGGGGCTTGCGCTCCAGCAGCGAGCGCGCCTGCACCGGGGAGGTGTGGGTGCGCAGCACGACGCCGGACTCGTCGCCTTCGGTGCCCTCGGGGCCCTTGACGAAGAAGGTGTCCTGCATCTGGCGTGCCGGGTGGTCGGGAGTGAAGTTGAGGGCGTCGAAGTTGAACCACTCCGCCTCGACCTCGGGGCCCTCCGCGACCTCGTACCCCATGGCCACGAAGATGTCCGCGATGCGGTCCATCAGCGTGGTCAGGGGGTGCCGGGCGCCGGCCGGAACCCGGTCGTAGGGCAGCGTGACGTCCACTGCCTCCTCGACCAGCACCCGCTCGTCGCGCTCGGCTTCGAGCGCGACCGTGCGGGCCCCGAAGGCCTTGTTCACGGCACCGCGGGCCTGGCCCACGATCTTGCCCGCCGCGGCCTTGGCCTGCGGCGGCAGCGCGCCGATCTCGCGGTTGGCGAGCGCCAGGGGCGAGCGGTCGCCCATGTGCGCGGTCTTCGCCTCGCGCAGCGCGTCGAGGTCGCCGGCGGAGGCGAAGGCGGCGAGCGCCTCGTCCCGCATGCGCTCGATCTCTTCCGGTTTCAGTGCCTCGACCTCAACAGGGTCGTACGACTTGTTCGGTGCCGACATCTCTTCCCGTACTTCCGATGGCTGGCTGGTGGGTCCCCGCCGCGATACGCACGACGCGCTCGGCACAAGGACACAAAGGTGCCAAAGGTCGAGTCTAAAGGTCGCTGGGGGTGAAGGGGCCCGTCGGGCTTCCTGGCGGGACGCTCCGCAGGTCTACTGCGTGAGGTACGCCGGGGCGGCGACGGGCAGGATAAATCGGAACTCGGCCCCGCCGCCGGGGCCGCGGCCGACCCTGATGGTGCCGCCGTGGGCTTCCACGATCCCCTTGACGATGTACAGGCCCAGGCCGGTGCCGCCGCGCTTGCTGCCCCGCCAGAAGCGGGTGAAGACGCGGCCCATCGACTCTTCGGGGATCCCGGGGCCCTCATCGGTCACGGTGACGGCGGTTCCCTTCTCGGTCTTGCCCGCGGCGTTCGCGAAGCTGGTCGGCGCTACCTCGATGGTGACCGTTCCCTCGCCGTGTCGCACCGCATTTTCGAGCAGGTTGCCGAGGATCTGGTCAATTTTGTCCGGGTCCGCCCACAGATCGGGCAGCGGACGGCTCACGCTCACGAGGAACCGCTCCGGGGCCTGGCCGTTCGCGGTGAGCGCCTGGACGTGCCGGCCGACGGCGGTGGCCATGTCGACGGGCTGGCGGCGGACCTCCAGTCGCCCCGAGTCGATGCGGGAGATGTCGAGCAGCTCGGCGATCAGCCGGGTGACGCGGTTGGCGTCGGCGTCGACGGTCTCCAGCATCAGCCGCTTCTGGTCGTCGGTGAACCGCTCCCACTTGGCCAGCAGCGTCGCCGTGAACCCCTTGACCGAGGTCAGCGGCGAGCGCAGCTCGTGGGCGACCGTGGCGATCAGCTCGGCGTGGCTGCGCTCGGTGCGCCGCCGGGCCTCGGTGCCGCGCAGGGTGACCACGAGGCGGCTCAGCGGGCCCCTGGGGTGGGTGCGCACGTACCGGGCGGAGACCAGCACCTCGCGGCCGCCGGGGAGCAGCAGGTTGCGCTCGGGCTGTCCGCGCCGGGTGAGGAGGCCCCCGTAGGGGTCGGTCAGCGCCCACCAGCGGCGGCCTTCGAGGTCTTCGAGCGGGAGCGCCTGCTCGATGCCCACGCCGATCGCGTCGCCCGCCGGGAGGGCGGTGATGCGTGCGGCGGCGGAGTTGAAGCAGACGACCCGGCCGGTGGCATCGGCGATGACGAGCCCGTCGGGCAGGTCGTCGGGGTCGATCCCGAGCCCGGCGAACTCCCCGTGCCCCTGCGCGCCCTGCGGCCCGGCACCCGAGAGGCCTACGGGGCATGCGTGCGCGGGGTGGGAGGCCTGCGCGGGCTGTGCGGGCACCCGGGCGGTCTCGGCCCGCTGGGGCGCGGCCGCCAGGACCGGTGTGCCGGCCGCCGTGGCGGACCCCGGCGAACTGTTCGTACCGACGGTCATGTCCCCGTACCCCACATCTCCGAGTACCGCAGTGGGCCCCCGGGCCGCCACATTACTAGCTGGGGGTCACGGAGCGGCACCCTCCGGGCGCCCGCTGTGCACGAGCGGAGGCGTAGAGGCACACGGCGGCGGCCGTCGCGAGGTTCAGGCTCTCGGCCTTGCCGTGGATCGGGACCCTCACCACCGCGTCGGCGAGCGCCCGGGTCTCCTCGGGCAGGCCCCAGGCCTCGTTGCCGAAGATCCAGGCCGAGGGTCCGCCCATGGTGCCCGCGTCCAGCTCGGCGTCGAGGTCCTCGTCACCGGCCCCGTCGGCGGCCAGGATCCGTACGCCGGCCGCGCGCAGCCCCGCGACGGCCTGCTCGACGGGGACTCCGACGGCCACCGGGAGGTGGAAGAGGGAGCCCACGGAGGCCCGTACCGACTTGGGGTTGTAGAGGTCCACGGAGGCGTCGGTCAGCACCACCGCGTCTGCTCCGGCGGCGTCCGCGCAGCGCAGCACCGTACCGGCGTTGCCGGGGTCGCGGACGTGGGCGAGGACGGCGACCAGCTTCGGCCCGGCCTTGAGGATCTCCTCGAAGGGCGAGTCGAGGAAGTGGCAGACGCCCACGATCCCCTGCGGGGTCACGGTCTGCGAGACCTCGGCGAGCACCTCGTCGGAGGCGTAGTGGACGCGGGCCCCGGCGGCGAGCGCGGCGTCGACGATGTCGGAGTAGCGCTCGGCGGCCTCGACGGTGGCGAACAGCTCGATCAGGGTCGAGGCGCCCTCGGCGCCCCGGTGCTCGACGGCCTCGCGCACGGCCTGCGGGCCCTCGGCGATGAACCGGCGCTCCTTGGTGCGGAAGTTGCGGCGCGCCAGTCGCCTGGCGGCGGCCACCCGGGTGGACCGGGGGGAGATCAGCTCGGCGGGGGTACCCATGGCGGTCGGCTCGCTTCCGTGCGTACTGCGGGTGGAACTCGGTCGGACAACGCACCGGACCCGCAGGCGCGAGGCCTGCGGGTCCGGGCAAATTACTGCAGCCTTGAAGGCGTGCTGCTTAGGCAGCGACCTTCGGGGCGTTGACGTCGGCCGGAAGGGCCTTCTGCGCAACCTCGACCAGCGCGGCGAACGCGTTGGCGTCGTTGACGGCCAGCTCGGCGAGGATCTTGCGGTCCACCTCGATGTTGGCGGCCTTCAGACCCTGGATGAGGCGGTTGTACGTCATGCCGTTCTGGCGGGCAGCAGCGTTGATGCGCTGGATCCACAGCTGACGGAAGTCGCCCTTGCGCTTCTTGCGGTCGTTGAAGTTGTAGACCAGCGAGTGGGTGACCTGCTCCTTGGCCTTGCGGTACAGGCGCGAACGCTGACCGCGGTAGCCCTTGGCCGCCTCGAGGATTGCCCGGCGCTTCTTGTGGGCGTTGATTGCCCGCTTGACGCGTGCCACTTTTAACTCCTTGTAGCGGGGCCGTGGTGTTCTTCACACGGCCCGAATTCGATGGGGTCCCGGTACTGACGTCCCGCTCCCTCTGACGGGGAGCGGAGGGACGTCACTTGCCGAGAAGCTTCTTGATCTTCGCGGCGTCGCCGGGGGCCATCTCCGCGGTGCCGGTGAGGCGACGGGTGACACGGGACGACTTGTGCTCGAGCAGGTGGCGCTTGCCAGCGCGCTCGCGGAGCACCTTGCCGGAGCCGGTGATCTTGAAGCGCTTCTTGGTCCCGCTGTGCGTCTTGTTCTTCGGCATAGCGCCGTTATCTCCTCGTCGGTGGCGTCCCCACCGGTCCTGCTCGGGACCGGCTCGGGAGCGTCATATTGTGTCGGTGAATCCGAGACGGGCTGCCTCGGAATCAGGCCTCGGCAGGAGCCTCGTGAGAGGCGGCTGCCTCGTCGGGGGCGTCGGTCGCCTCGTCGGAGGCGTCCTCTGCGTCCACGTCCTCGGCTTCGAGTGCGGCGTTCTCGGCCTCGAGCGCGGCGTCGGCGGCCGCAGCCTCGTCACCACTCTCGTCGCTGACCGCAACACCCTGGCGCTCGGCCTTGCGGGCGGCCTGCGCCTCGCGGGCTTCGGCCATCGCCTCGGTCTTCTTCTTGTGCGGACCGAGAACCATGATCATGTTTCGGCCGTCCTGCTTCGGGTTCGACTCGATGAACCCGAGGTCCTCGACGTCCGAAGCGAGGCGCTGCAGCAGTCGGTAGCCGAGTTCCGGCCTGGACTGCTCGCGACCACGGAACATGATCGTGATCTTGACCTTGTCGCCCTGCTTGAGGAACCGAACGACGTGACCCTTCTTGGTGTCATAGTCGTGCGGGTCGATCTTCGGTCGGAGCTTCATTTCCTTGATGACCGTGTGCGCCTGGTTCTTGCGCGCCTCACGGGCCTTCATGGCCGACTCGTACTTGAACTTGCCGTAGTCCATGAGCTTGCAGACCGGCGGGCGTGCGGACGCCGCGACCTCGACCAGGTCGAGGTCGTACTCCTGCGCGAGCTCGAGCGCCTTCGCAAGCGGCACGATGCCGACCTGCTCGCCGCTGGGGCCGACGAGTCGTACCTCGGGAACGCGAATCCGGTCGTTGATGCGGGGCTCGGTGCTGATGGATCCTCCTCGGTAGCACCACACGGCTGCCTGGAGGACAGCCGCTGACGTTTTTCCGTCAGACCGACCGCGGCGGGAATGAAAAAAGCCCCGCCGGGCACAGGGAGGGGCTCCAATACAACCGGAGCACCGTCGCGTGCGAACCGCGGGGCGCAAAATCGGGCAGCTTTCCATCGTCCGTACGGAACGATGGATACCACCTGACCGGTGACCTGCCTCCCGTGAGGGTGGTCAGGTGGGAGAATCGGAGCCTCCACTTGTGGGCCGGGCACATAAGTGTCCGGCCGGTCGAAGTACATACTAGCACCCGCGTTGCAAGCCTGCCGCACGGCATATCGTGTGGCACATGACTGACGCGACGCCCTCCGGTTCCACGCACGACTCCCCCGACTACGACGACATGACCCGCGACATCGCGGACGTGCCGGCGGTCGAGGTCATCACCACGGTGGCCGTCCACCTGCTCAGTGCGGCAGCGGTCAACCTGGGCCTGGACAAGCCGGACTCCGAACACAAGGACCTCGACGAGGCCCGCAAGCTGATCAACGCCCTGGCCGGCCTGGTCACCGCGAGCGCCACCGAGATCAGCTCCTTCCACGCCGCCCCGCTGCGCGACGGCCTGAAGTCCCTCCAGCTCGCCTTCCGCGAGGCCTCGCTGGTACCGGACGAGCCGGGCCAGGGACCGGGCGAGAAGTTCACGGGTCCCGTGTACTCGTAACCCCCCACCGACACACAAGAGCCGCCGGGAAGGTTCCCGGCGGCTCTTTCGCGTTCTACGGGGCGTGCGGGGCCCGCCGGTCTCAGCGGGCGAACAGCGGCTCGCCCGGCGGAACCGGTGCCCCCTGCGGGAGCAGCGCCAGGTCCAGCCCTCCTACGAGGCGTGCGCGCAGGGTCGGGTCGCCGGCGAGGGCCTCTGCGACCCGCCGGGCCGCGGCCGGAGCCTCGGGACCCGCGGCCAGCACGATCGCCAGGGTGCCGTCGGCGTCCTCGCCGCCCGGGCCCAGGTGGGCGCCGAGCACGGCCGGCTCCGCCGCCACGACGGCCCGTACCGCCTCGCGCACCGCGGGGTCGGCCAGCGGCCCGGCGTCGGTGCGGCCCTCGGCCAGCGCGAGCAGCGCCGGGCCGGTGAGCTGGTAGGTGACCGGACCGGCCAGGTCCAGGACGACGGTGTCGGCCTTCTCGTGGGCCGCGGCGGCCAGCGCCTGGTGCAGCGGGACGGCCACCGGGCGGGCGGCCGGGTCCCACAGGGCCAGCGAGGCGATGGAGGTGAAGGCGGGCAGCGCCCGCCGGTCCCCGGCCCGCAGGGTGGGGACCGCCATGTCGCTGGTCTTCTCCCGCTTGAGCCCGGTCTCGGGGTCGGTCTCCACCTCGCCGAGGACGGCGACGACGGGCACCAGCAGGCGGGCGTCCTTCAGGGCGGCCAGCACCTGCGGCTCCGTGCTCCGGTCCTCGGCCCAGGCGGCCAGGGCCGCGCTCAGCCGGGGGTCCGCGGAGCCGTCGTCGTCGGAGAAGCCCGGGTCCGGAATGTTTTTGGTCGCCATGTCTTTGATCGCCATGTTTTTGATCGCCACAGTTACCCGACCCTATCCCCCCGCGCGGCCCGGGGCCGCCGGGCCAGTACCCCGGCCGCCACGAGCAGTGCCAGCCCCGCGGCGGCTCCCGCCGGAGCGCCCAGGCGGGCACCGCGCTCGGGGCTGCGCACCGGGTCGGGGCCGGAGCCGAAGTAGGGCTGCCCGGTCGGGACGGGCAGCGGGACCGGCGGCTCGGCGGGGAGCGACTCGGCGGCCTGGAGGGCGGCGACCGGGTCCACCAGGCCGAAGCCGCGGGAGTCGTCGCGGCCGCCGGCCGGGGAGCCGGAGGCGGTGCTCTCCAGCAGCTTCTTGATCTGCGCCGGGGACAGTCCGGGGTGGGCGGCCTTGACCAGGGCGACCGCACCGGAGACGAAGGCGGAGGCGGCGCTGGTGCCCCAGCCCTCGTAGTAGGAGCGGTCGGGGTCGGCGATGACCACGTCGACTCCGGGGGCGCTGACGGTGGCGTACCAGCTGCGGGTGGAGAAGGGGGCCTTCTTGCCGCCCCGGTCGACGGCCGTGACGGCGATGACCCCGGGGTAGGCGGCCGGGTAGGAGGCGTGGTCGCCCTGTTCGCCGCCGTTGCCGGCGGAGGCGACGACGACGACCCCCTTGGCGAGGGCGTACTGGACGGCCTCGTCCTCGCCCGCCTCGTGGTGGGCGGAGCTGCTGTCGTCGCCGAGGGACAGGTTGATCACGTCGGCGCCGTGGTCCGCGGCCCAGCGGATGCCCTCGGCGAGGGCGCCGCCCTTGCTGTCGCGGGCCTTGGCCCGGCCGGGGTCGCCCTCCTCCAGGATCACGCGGACCGGGAGGATCTTCGCCTGGGGGGCGATGCCGAAGACGCCCTGCCGGCGGTTGGGGCCGTGGCCGTGTCCGGCGATGATCCCGGCCATGGCGGTGCCGTGCCGGGCCCAGGCGCGGTCCCCCGGGCCGGCGCCCATGCCGACGAGGTCGGTGCCGTCGAGGACCTGGCCGGCCAGGTCGGGGTGGGTGGCGTCGACCCCGGTGTCGAGGACGGCGACGGTGACCCCCTGGCCACGGGTGGTGCCCCAGGCCTCCTCGGCGCGCAGGGCGCTGAGGCCCCACTGGCGGTCGCGGATGGCGTCGGCGGCGGCCGGGGGCACGGCGACGGCGACGAGGAGGGCTCCGAGGGCGATCCCCGCGGCGGCAGCGCGCCGCCGTACCGGACCGGCTCCGGAGCGGCTGGTGGGACCGACTGTCGGACCGGCTGTCGGACCGGCTCCCGAGCCCTGCACCGGCCGGGCCCCCGAGCCGCTCATCGGGCCGGCTCCGGGGCGGGAGGCGCGGCGAGGGCCCGTACGGCGCGCGCCAGTTGATCGGTGACGGCCTTGGCCTCGTAACCGAGGCCCGCCTGGGCCACGGCTCCGGTGGCGTCCTTGGCCATCGTGTCCTCGGCGGGGCGGGGGGCGTCCAGGATACGGCCGTCGGTGAACGCGGAGACTCCGTAGACGACGACGGGGGCCTCGGGCAGCACGGAGGCCGTCCAGGCGGCGCGCCGGTCGTCGGGGAATCCGTAGCCGGGCGGGGCCGTGAGCCGGCCGCGCAGGGAGTTCATGGCGGCGGCGTCGCCGGGGGTGAAGACCATGCCGGCGGTGACGAGCGAACTGCGGGTGGCGTCGGTGTAGGTGGCCCGGAGCACCCGGGTGCAGCCGGCTCCGGCGAGCAGGGCCCGCCAGTCGGCGCCGAGGGCGGCGGGACAGTCGGCGTCCGGGGCGAGGGCGATACGGGTCCACGTGCGGTCGGCGCCGCCGGGCCCGGCGTCCTGTGCCCTGAGGACGGGCGGGAAGAGGGCGTCGACGGGGGTCTCGTGCCAGAGGGAGGCGGCCTTGAGGTAGGCGGCGCCGGCGGCCAGGGGCCGGTTCTTCGCGCGGTGTTCGGTGACGGCCGTGCAGCCGGCGGCTCCCGTGAGACCGAGGCCCAGGAGGCCGCACACCACGGCGGCGAACACCCTTGCGGGCCTGTGCCTGGGCGGGGCAGGGGGCCGGTCTGGCGCGGTCAGGACCTCGCCGTGCGGTGTGGACGTGCTCATCCGGCGGCTCCGCCCCCCGTTCCGTACGGCTGCCTGCCGACAACCTTACGCGCCCGCCCGCGCGGACCCGCCTGCGCGGGCCCGCGGGGCCGGGGGTCTACTGGGCGATCTGATTGCCCCTCAGTGCCGGTACGAACTGGTCGAGCTCGTTGCGCCAGTACCGGTTGATGTTCAGGCGGGTCGGCTTCTCGTCGCCCGGGAAGAGGAAGCGCAGGGAGGACCACAGGGTGTTGCGGTTCACGTCGGTGACCTTGTCACGGGCCTCGGCGAGCGGGATGACGTGCACGAGCTCCTTGGGGCGGTTGCTGACCCGGGAGGCGCGGTGGACGACGACGACCTGCTCGGTCAGGGTGACGAAGTAGTACTTCACGAAGAGCTGGCCGATCAGGCCGAGCTCGTTCATCAGCCAGGGGCTCGGGCCGGTGATGGTGTGGAAGGTGACCACCGGGCGGTCGGTCGGCTCGATCTCGCGGATGGCCTGTGCGACCTGTTCCTGCATGGTGGACTTGCGGATCGCCATCTGGCGCTTCCCCCTGAATAGTGACTCCCCGCCGGAGATCGGCCGGGGACGGGCGAGAGTAGTCACATTCGAACGGACGTCTCAACGGCCAAAACGGGCATCCACTGGTCGAGACCAAATTTTGACCCGCCCTTCACCCGGGTCCCTGACCTGGCCGGGAGCCCGGGATCCCGGCTCACCCCCCTACCCACGGGTACACCCATCTGGCAGGCTGCCGCCCATGAACTCCCCCGCCGCCGACCGGGCCCGATACGACCGGGCCACCGCGCACCTCGACGCCCCGCTCGCCCTCGTGGACCTGGAGGCGTTCGACGCGAACGCCGACGACCTGGTGCGCCGGGCCGGCGGGAAGCCGATCCGGGTGGCCAGCAAGTCCGTACGGTGCCGCGTGCTGCTCGAACGGGTCCTGGCCCGGCCCGGGTTCGCCGGGATCATGTCCTACACCCTCGGCGAATCGATCTGGCTGGCCCGCTCCGGTTTCGAGGACGTGCTGCTGGCCTACCCGTCGGCCGACCGGGCCGGATTCGCCGAGCTCGCCGCCGATCCGAAGCTGGCCGGCGCGGTGACCGTGATGATCGACGACCCCGCCCAGCTGGAGCTCATCGACCGGGCCCGCGACGGCGGCACGCAGGAGATCCGGGTCTGCCTGGAGCTGGACACCGCCCTGCAGCTGTTCGGCGGCAAGGTGCGCGTCGGCGCCCGCCGCTCCCCGCTGCGCGAGCCGGCCCAGCTGGCCGCGCTGGCCCGCGCGGTGGTCTCCCGGCCCGGCTTCCGGGTCGTCGGACTGATGGGCTACGAGGGCCACGTGGCCGGGGTCGGCGACGCGCTCGCCGGGCGTCCGGTGCGCTCGCGCGTCATCCGCCTGATGCAGGGCGCCGCCCGCAAGGAGCTGGCCGCCCGCCGGGCCGAGGCCGTACGGGCCGTGCGCGCGGTGGTCCCGGACCTGGAGTTCGTCAACGGGGGCGGCACCGGCAGCGTGCAGCAGACCGCGGCCGAGGACGCGGTCACGGAGATCGCCGCCGGTTCGGGGCTCTACGTACCGCGATTGTTCGACAACTACACCTCTTTCAGCGGCCGGCCCGCGGCGCTGTTCGCCCAGCCGGTGGTCCGTCGGCCCGGCGTCGGGGTGGTGACGGTGCTCGGCGGCGGGTATCCGGCCTCCGGGGCGCCGGGGGCGGACCGGCTGCCGGTTCCGTACCTCCCCCAGGGCCTGCGCTACGACCCCCAGGAGGGGGCGGGCGAGGTGCAGACCCCGCTGCTCGGCAGCCCGGCCGACGATCTGCTGATCGGCGACCGGGTCTGGTTCCGGCACGCGAAGGCCGGCGAACTGTGCGAGCGCTTCGACGAGTTGCACCTCGTCGAGGGCGACCGGGTGACGGCCACCGCACCGACCTACCGGGGCGAGGGCCGCACCTTCCTGTGACCGGGCCGGCCGGCAAGCGCCGGCAGGCTCCTAGAAGACGGTGTCCGTCTGGTCCGGGATGACGCTCGTGTCACCCCGGAGCACGGGCCCCGGGGTGCCGTCGCGGCCGGTGAAGCCGGTGGTGGCGCACGGGTACGCGGCCGCCTTCTGCTTCTTGGGCTGGATGAACATCGGGTTCACGATCCACTTGCCGTCGCTGTTGTCGTAGGCGCGGCACATCAGCTCGTTCTTGTTGCGGTTGACGACGAGCCGCAGCGCGGTCGCGTCCCGCAGGAACGTCACGTCGGTGTCGGAGTCGCCCGCGGCGAACACCTGGCGGCGGGCGGCGGGCTGGACCTTCTCGGCCGCGGCGCCGCGGACCCCGAAGACCTGCTTGTTGATCCAGCAGCGCTTGCCGTCCACGTAGGTGATCATCGTGTCCTCGCCGTCCTTGACGGACCCGCAGCCCTGGAGGTGGGAGGTGAACTTCCCACCGTCCGTGGTGGTGTTGCGGATGCCGATGACGTGCGAGGGGTCCACGCCGACGCCCTTGGCCCACACCTCGACGACCGGCTGCGGCGAGGCCGAGCTGATCCAGACGTCGAAGCCGGCCTTCTGCAGCCCGTTGATGAGGTCCTTCTGCTGGTCGTAGTAGCGCACCCAGCCGGTGGCGGTGGCGGAGCCGACCTGCTGCTTGGCATCGACCGGCGCGGCCAGGTTCTCGCTCTGCGCGGCGGCGGCGAAGCCGCGGATCTCGCGGGCGGTCCAGCCCTGCATGAGCTGCGGCAGCCAGGCGTAGGCGGGCTCGATGGTCCGGTGGTCCCAGCCGGCGAAGGCGGGCGCGGCCGCGCGGGTCGCGGCGGTGCCGTAGACGGCGTTCAGCTCGTCGGCGCAGCCGACGCCCTCGGGGGTGCCGGTGGGCAGCGGGGCTCCGGGCTTCGCGAGGGTTCCGCAGGCCTCGGCCAGGGCCTTGGCGGCGGCCGGGGTCAGGTAGCGGCTGGTGGTGGTCCAGTCGCCCTCGGCGGGCTGGCGGATCTTGCCGTTGCGCAGCAGCCAGTACATGGTCGCGTCGCCGACGTCGTTCTTGACGACGGTGTTGTCCCAGTCGAAGACGGCGACGGGCTTGTTGCGGCCGGGCCGGTGCGGGCCGCACTTGCCGTAGGTGTCGATGAGCTGCTGGAGCCGGGCCTGGTTGTCCCCGTACCAGCCCGCCTTGAGCTGCGGGGTGGTGCACTGGGCGCCGGGGCGGGCCGCCTGGGCGGCGGGTGCGGCGGCCACGAGGGCGCCGGCGGCTATCGCGACGGCGGCGCCGACGGCCTGGAGCCGTCGTACGGTGTCGGGTCGGGTCACTGAGGTGGACACTCCTGATTCCTACGAAGATCATCTCGGACGCTAAACACGACAGCCGGGCGTCGTGCGACGCCCGGCTGTCGGGGGGATGGCTTCCGGGTGAACGCCCGGGGGGTGGCTAGAGCGGCGTGACGTACGCGCCGGAGATGCCGCCGTCGACCAGGAAGTCGCTGGCGTTGATGAAGGAGGAGTCGTCGCTGGCCAGGAAGGCGACGGCTGCGGCGATCTCGGTGGGCTCGGCGAACCGGCCCAGCGGGATGTGCACCAGGCGGCGGGCGGCCCGCTCCGGGTCCTTGGCGAACAGCTCCTGCAGGAGCGGGGTGTTGACGGGCCCCGGGCAGAGCGCGTTGACGCGGATGCCTTCGCGGGCGAACTGCACGCCGAGCTCGCGGGACATGGCGAGCACGCCGCCCTTGGAGGCGGTGTACGAGATCTGCGAGGTGGCGGCGCCCATCCGGGCGACGAAGGAGGCGGTGTTGATGATGGAGCCGCGGCCCTGGCGCTGCATGTAGGGCAGGGCCGCCTTGCAGCACAGGTAGACGGAGGTGAGGTTGACGTCCTGGACGCGCTTCCAGGCCTCCAGCCCGGTGGTGAGGATCGAGTCGTCGTCCGGGGGCGAGATGCCGGCGTTGTTGAAGGCGATGTCGACCGAGCCGTAGGTGTCGAAGGCCGTCTTGAACAGGGCCTCGACCTCCTCCGGGCTGGTGACGTCCACCTTCACGAAGGTGCCGCCGACCTCTTCGGCCGCGGCCTTGCCGGCGGTCTCGTCGATGTCGCCGCAGACGACGTTGGCTCCCTCGGAGGCCAGTCGGCGGGCGGTGGCGAGGCCGATGCCGCTGCCGGCCCCGGTGATGACGGCGGTGCGGCCGACCAGGCGGCGGCAGACGATCTCTTCGGTCTCGTCGGTGTGCTGGGTGGTCATGATGGTCAGGCCTCCGTGCTGATGAAGACGTTTTTGGTCTCGGTGAATGCGGTGAGGGCGTCGGGTCCGAGCTCGCGGCCGAGCCCGGACTGCTTGTAGCCCCCGAAGGGGGTCCAGTAGCGGACGCTGCTGTGGGAGTTGACCGACAGGTTGCCCGCGGCGACGGCGCGCGAGACGCGCAGCGCGCGGCCGATGTCGCGGGTCCACAGGGATCCGGAGAGGCCGTATTCGGTGGCGTTGGCCAGGCGTACGGCGTCCTCCTCGTCCTCGAAGGGCAGGACGACGGCCACGGGGCCGAAGACCTCCTCGGCGGCGACCGGCGCGTCGGGGCCGACTCCGGTGACCAGGGTCGGCGGGAACCAGAAGCCGGGCCCTTCGGGGGCGGAGCCGCGGATCACCGTGAGGTCGTCGGTGACGTAGGACCGTACGCGGTCCAGCTGCACCCGCGAGATCAGCGGCCCCATCTGGGTCTTCTCGTCGGACGGGTCCCCGACGACCACGTTCTCGATCCCGGGGGCCACCAGCTCCATGAACCGGTCGTAGGCGGAGCGCTGTACGAGGATCCGGGTGCGGGCGCAGCAGTCCTGCCCGGTGTTGTCGAGGAAGGACATCGGGGCGGCGGCCGCGGCGGCCTCCAGGTCCGCGTCGGCGAAGACGATGTTGGGGCTCTTGCCGCCGAGTTCGAGGGTGACGCGCTTCACCCGGTCGGCGCACTTGGCCATGATCCGCTTGCCGACGGCGGTGGACCCCGTGAAGACGATCTTCGCCACGCCCGGGTGCTCGACGAGGGCGTCGCCCGCGACGGCGCCCAGGCCGGGCAGCACCTGGAAGAGGTGCTCGGGGAGTCCGGCCTCCAGGGCGAGCTCGGCGAGGCGCAGCGCGGTGAGCGGGGTGGTCTCGGCGGGCTTGACGATGACCGCGTTGCCCGCGGCCAGGGCCGGGGCGGCGCCCCAGGCGGCGATCGGCATCGGGAAGTTCCACGGGGCGATCACGCCGATGACGCCGAGGGGTTCGAGGAAGGTGACGTCGATGCCGCCGGCGACGGGGATCTGCCGGCCGGAGAGCCGCTCGACTCCCCCGGCGGCGAATTCGAGGAGGTCACGGACGTTGCCGGCTTCCCAGCGGGCGTTGCCGATGGTGTGGCCCGCCTCGCGGACCTCCAGCCGGGCCAGTTCCTCGATGTTCGCGTCGACGACGGCGGCGAAGCGGCGCAGCAGCCTGGCCCGGTCGGCGGGTGCCGCCGCCGCCCAGATCCGCTGGGCCGCGCAGGCCCGTACGACGGCGGCATCGACGTCGTCCCGTGTGGCGGCCGGGACGACGGCGACGATTTCCTCGGTGGCCGGATTCAAGACGGTCAGATTGAAGGGGGCCGGCGCGTCGGACACGCGGTGTCCTTTCAGACGTTCGGGTGCGGTGGGTGCGGTGGTGCGGTGCCGCCTGGCGGTCCTACAGGCGTTCGAAGGAGCGGCGCAGCTCCCAGTCGGTCACCGCGGAGTCGTACGCGTCCAGTTCGACGCGGGCCATGTTCCGGTAGTGGGCGACGACTTCGGGACCGAAGGCGGCCTTGGCGATCTCGCTGTTCTCCCAGAGCTCGGCGGCCTCGCGCAAGGTGGTGGGGACGTGTGCGAAGTCGGCGGTGTAGGCGTTGCCGGCGCAGGGCTCGGGCAGTTCCAGGCGGTTCTCGATGCCGTAGATCCCGGCCGCGACCAGGCCCGCGACGGCGAGGTGCGGGTTGACGTCGCCGCCGGGGAGGCGGTTCTCGAAGCGCATGGAACGGCCGTGGCCGACGACGCGCAGCGCGCAGGTGCGGTTGTCCACGCCCCAGGCGACGGCGGTCGGCGCGAAGGATCCCGGCCGGAAACGCTTGTACGAGTTGATGTTGGGGGCGTAGAGAAGGGAGAAGTCGCGCAGCGCGGCGAGCTGGCCGGCCAGGAAGTGCCGCATCACGGGTGACATACCGTCGTGAGCGTCCGCGTCGGAGCCCTCACCGGCCATCGCGCTGCGTCCGTCGGCATCGTTGAGCGAGAGGTGGATGTGACAGGAGTTGCCCTCGCGCTCGTCGAACTTGGCCATGAAGGTGAGCGAGACGCCCTCCTGGGAGGCGATCTCCTTGGCCCCCGTCTTGTAGACGGCGTGCTGGTCGCAGGTCTTCAGCGCCTCGTCGTAGCGGAAGACGATCTCGTGCTGGCCCAGGTTGCACTCGCCCTTGGCCGACTCGACGACCAGGCCGGCGGCCTGCATCTCGTTGCGGATGCGGCGCAGCAGGGGTTCGACGCGGCCGGTCCCGAGGACGGAGTAGTCGATGTTGTACTGGTTGACGGGGGTCAGGCCGCGGTAGTTGGCGTCCCAGGCCTGCTCGTAGGTGTCCTGGAAGACCATGAACTCCAGTTCCGTGCCCACCATGGCGGTGTAGCCGTGATCGGCGAGCCGCTCCAGCTGGCGGCGCAGGATCTGGCGGGGCGCGGCGACCACGGGCGAGCCGTCGTTCCAGGCGAGGTCGGCCAGGATGAAGGCGCTGCCCGGGTTCCAGGGGATCCGGCGCAGGGTGGCGAGGTCGGGGTGCATGGCGAAGTCGCCGTAGCCCCGGTCCCAGGAGGACATCTCGTAGCCGTCGACGGTGTTCATGTCCGTGTCGACGGCGAGCAGGTAGTTGCAGCCCTCGGTGCCGTGCGCGAGGACCTCGTCGAGGAAGAACTGTGCGGCGAACCGCTTGCCCTGGAGCCGCCCTTGCATGTCGGGGAAGGCCAGGACCACTGTGTCGATCTCACCGCTGGCGACGAGAGCACGGAGCTCTTCGGGCGACAGCGGCGGCTTGCGGTCTACCACGGGAATCTCTCCTTCGGTGAGCCGAGAGGGCCTAAGGTATTGAATAGAACCATTGCTTGGGAAGGGGAGGAGCTCAGATGACCGATACGGCCAGCGAAGGCGACGCGATCGCGCGGCTCAATCCCGTACTGCGACAGGTACGGGCGGGCAACGGTTTCGAGGAGGCGCTGGAGCAGATCCTCCAGGTGGTCCGGCTCGGACTGGTACCGGGCGGGGAACGGCTTCCGCCCGAGCGCGAGTTGGCCGAGCGGATGGGGATCAGCCGGGTCACGCTCCGCGAGGTGCTGAAGGTACTCCAGGACCAGGGCCTGGTGGAGGCCCGGCGCGGGCGCTATGGCGGAACGTTTGTCCTGCACCGCCCCGACACCCCGGCCGGGGGCGCCGAGGAGGAGCTGCGGCGGCGGGTCGCCGGCGTGGACATCGAGGACGTGCTGCGCTTCCGCGAGGTCCTGGAGGTCGGCGCGGCCGGGCTGTGCGCCTCCCAGGGACTGTCGGAGAAGGACGCCGACCGGCTGCTCTCCGCACTGACCGCCACCCACGACGCTCCGCTGCCCGACTACCGCCGCCAGGACACGCTCTTCCACCTCACCCTGTGCGAACTGGCCGGATCCGCCACCCTGACGGCCCAGTACGCGGCCGTCCGGGCGACCGTGAACGACCTGCTCGACTGCATCCCGCTGCTGGTGCGCAACCTGGAGCACTCCCAGCAGCAGCACAGCGTGCTGGTGGAGGCGGTGCTGGAGCGGGACGCGGACGCGGCGCGCGAGGTGATGCGCGAGCACTGCTGCGGCACGGCGGCGCTGCTGCGGGGGTTCCTGACCTGATCCGGACCGAGGGGCTCGAGAGGCTTTCGTAACCCCCGTTTAACGCAGGGGTCTTGCGCCCGCCACTCCCGAACGGCAAAGGTACGCCCCACAACCATTGCCCTAGGCAGGAGCGCACATGGCCGACGACACCGGCGCACGGCTGGCAGCCGTGCCCGAACCCACCACCTCCCTCGAGAAGGCCGCCCCCGGAAGCGGCAGCGACGGCAACGGCGACGGCTACCTGGAACGCCGCACCCTGCGCCGCGGCAGCGCCGGCTGGCTGCTGCTGACCGGTCTCGGCGTCGCGTACGTCGTCTCCGGCGACTTCTCCGGCTGGAACCTGGGCCTCGCCCAGGGCGGTTTCGGTGGCCTCGCCATCGCCACCGTCGTGATGGGCGTGATGTACGCGTGCCTGGTCTACTCCCTCGCCGAACTGTCGGCCATCCTGCCCACCGCCGGCGGCGGTTACGGCTTCGCCCGTCGGGCGCTCGGCACCTGGGGCGGATTCCTCACCGGCACCGCGATCCTCATCGAGTACGTGCTCGCCCCGGCCGCCATCGCCATCTTCATCGGCGACTACGTCGAATCCCTCCACCTCTTCGGCCTCACCTCGGGCTGGCCGGTCTACCTCGCCTGCTTCGTCGTCTTCATCGGCATCCACCTGTGGGGCGTCGGCGAGGCCCTGAGCTTCTCGCTCGTCGTCACCGCCATAGCCGTGATCGCGCTGATCGTCTTCGCCCTCGGCGCCTTCACCCAGTTCGACCCGGCCAACCTCGACAACATCGCCGTCGACACCACCGCCACCGGCGCGAGCTCCTGGCTGCCGCTGGGCTTCCTCGGCATCTGGGCCGCGTTCCCCTTCGGCATGTGGTTCTTCCTCGGCGTCGAGGGCGTGCCGCTGGCCGCCGAAGAGGCCAAGGACCCGGTCCGCTCCGTACCGCGCGCCCTGTCGATCTCCATGGGCGTCCTGGTCCTGCTCGCCCTGGTCACCTTCCTCGCCTCGACCGGGGCGCGCGGCGCGGACGCCGTCAAGGACGCGGGCAACCCGCTGGTCGTCGCCCTGGAGGGCGACCCCGGCCTCTCCTGGCTGAAGACCTTCGTCAACTACGCGGGCCTGGCCGGGCTCGTGGCCTCCTTCTTCTCCCTCATCTACGCCGGTTCCCGCCAGCTGTTCGCCCTCTCCCGGGCCGGGTACCTCCCCCGCTTCCTGTCCCTGACCTCCAAGCGCAAGGCCCCGTACCTGGGCCTGCTCATCCCCGGAGCCATCGGCTTCGCCCTGGCCGCCGCCACCGGCAACGGCCCGCGCATGCTGAACATGGCGGTCTTCGGCGCGACCATCTCCTACGCCCTGATGGCCCTCTCCCACATCGTGCTGCGGCGCCGCGAGCCCGGCCTGGAGCGCCCGTACCGCACACCGGGCGGCATCGCGACCTCCTCGGTGGCCTTCGTCCTCGCCATCTCGGCCCTGGTCGCCACCTTCCTGGTGGACAAGGACGCCGCATTCATCGCGCTGGCCGTGTACGCCGTCGCCCTCGCCTACTTCGCGTTCTACAGTCGGCACCACCTGGTGGCCTCAGCGCCGGAGGAGGAGTTCGCGGCGCTGGCGGAAGCCGAGGCCGAGCTGTCCCGCGACTGATCCCCGTCCCCTTCCTTTTCCTGCCGGAGGTAACAACCGTGCCCAGGCCGCTCATCGGCATCACCACCTACATCGAGGCCTCCACCCGCTACGGGGTGTGGGACGTCCCCACGGCCCTCGTCCCCACCGGGTACTACGAGCTCGTCCAGGCCTCCGGCGGCACGGCCGTGCTGCTCCCGCCGGACGATCCGCAGGCGGCGCCGGAGGTGCTGAACCGACTGGACGGCCTGGTCGTCGCGGGCGGCCCCGACGTGGACCCGGTCCGCTACGGGGCCGCGCGCGATCCCCGTACCGGCCCGGCGGCCACCCAGCGCGACGACTGGGAACTGGCCCTGATCACGGCGGCGCTCTCCGCCCACATGCCCCTGCTCGGGATCTGCCGGGGCATGCAGGCACTGAACGTGGCCCTGGGCGGGACGCTGATCCAGCACATCGACGGGCACGTCGCGGGGGCGGGGATCGTCTCCTGGCACCCGGTCCGCCCGGTCCCGGGCACCCGGTACGCGGCCCTGGTCCCGGAGGAGTCGGAGGTCCCGACCTACCACCACCAGGCCGTGGACCGCCTGGGCACCGGCCTGGTCGCCTCGTCCCACGCGGTGGACGGCACGATCGAATCCATCGAACTCACCGACCCCTCCCACTGGGCCCTGGGCGTCCAATGGCACCCGGAACGCGACAAGGACACCCGCGTGATGTCCGCCCTGATCGCGGCTGCTTCCACCTGGGCCCTCAGCGAATCCAGCCCCGCCCGGGGGCCCCTCCCAGCGGTAGCTGGGGGAGTTTGAGGCGCGGGGTCCGGGGCGGAGCCCCGGGGAACGGTGGAAGGGCGGGTAGGGGACGAGCCCCGCAGGGCATCCCCGTCCGGCCCCGCCGGGTCAGCGGGCCCGGGTCAGCGACAGCAGGTCGCGCGCCGGGCCCGCCGGGCGGGAGCCCGTGGGCCAGACCGCGCGCAGTGCGCGGTCCAGCGGGGCGCCGAGGACCGGGACGGACACCAGGCGGCGGGCCGCCAGCTCGGCGCCGACCGCCAGCTCCGACAGCACGCACGGCCCGGCTCCGCTCTCCGCCGCCGCCTTCACCGCCGTGGTGGAGGCCAGTTCGAGCAGCGGCTCCGCCAGCCCCCCGCTCCCGGCCAGTGCCGCGTCCAGGACCTGCCGGGTTCCCGACCCCCGCTCGCGCAGGATCAGCGGGGTCGCCGCCAGCTCCGCCGCCTCCACCCCCTTCGAACGCCGCGCCCACGGGTGCCCCGGAGCCACCGCCACCACGAGGCGGTCCTGCGCGATCACCACCGCGTCGAGCCCCTCCGGGACGCTGAGCCCCTCGACGAAGCCCAGGTCCGCCTCGTGCGCCAGCACCCGCTCGGCGACGACCGCCGAGTTCCCCGCGTGCAGGGACACCGCCGTGCCGGGGCGCTGCCCGCGCAGGGCGATGAGCCAGCCGGGCAGCAGGTACTCGGCGATGGTCATGCTGGCCGCCACCCGCAGCCGGGAGTCGCGGCGGCCCCGTAGCGCCTCGGCGCCCGCGTCGAAGGCTTCGGCCGCCTCCACCACGCGCCGCGCCCAGTCCGTGACCAGCGCGCCTTCCGCCGTCAGCGTCGATCCCCGCGGGGAGCGGTCCACGAGCGCCACTCCGAGCCGGGTCTCCATCGCCCGGATCCGGCTGCTGGCGGCGGGCTGGGTGATCCCCAGCCGCCGGGCGGCCCCGCTCAGGCTGCCGACCCGGGCCACGGCCAGCAGCAGTTCCATGGCGCCCAGGTCCGGGACCCGGTGCGCCAGCGGTATGCGTGCCTCGGCCCACTGCTCATTACCCATAACCGCAGTTTATGCCCTCATAGGAACATCACCTCTGCCGCCCGCCCCCGCCCGGCGGCAGGCTGGATCCATGGCCACCACCCTCGTACGTCCCCGTCCCGCCACCCCTGGGATCGCCCGGCCCCACAAGGCCCCCGCACTGCGCCACCTCGGCCCCAACTGGTACGCCTCCGTCATGGGCACGGCGATCATCGCCAACGCCGGGGCGACACTCCCCTACCAGCTCCCCGGCCAGCGCGTGCTCTGCCAGATCTTCTGGGTGCTGGCCGCCACCGCCCTCGCCGTACTGCTGACCGCCCGCGCCGGGCACTGGCTCCACCACCGCGACCAGGCCCGCACCCACCTCCTGGACCCCGCGGTGGCCCCCTTCTACGGCTGCCTCTCGATGGCCCTGCTGGCCGTCGGCGGCGGCACCCTCATCGTCGGCAAGGACCTCATCGGGGTCCCCGCCGCCGTCGCCGTCGACACCGTCCTGTTCACCGCCGGCACCGTGATCGGCCTGCTGGCCGCCGCCGGCATCCCCTACCTGATGGTGGTCCGCCACAAGGTCGAAGCCCACCAGGCCACCCCCGTCTGGCTGCTCCCCGTGGTCGCCCCCATGGTCTCCGCCGCGCTGGGCCCCCTGCTGATCCCCCACCTGGCCGCCGGGCAGGCCCGCGAGGCCATGCTGCTCGCCTGCTACGCCATGTTCGGGATCAGCCTGCTCGCCACCCTGCTGATGCTCCCCCTGGTGTTCGGCCGGCTGATCGTGAGCGGCCCCCTCCCCCTGGCGCTCACCCCCACCCTGTTCCTGGTCCTGGGCCCCCTCGGCCAGTCCACCACCGCAGTGAACTCCCTCGCCGACATGGCCCCCCAGTCGATATCCGCCCCCTACTCCGGGGCCTTCGGGGCCTTCGCCGTGGTCTACGGGGTCCCCGTGATGGGATTCGCCCTGCTGTGGCTGGCGCTGGCCGCCGCGATGCTGGTGCGGGCCGCCCGGGGCGGCATGGGGTTCGCCATGACCTGGTGGGCGCTGACCTTCCCCGTCGGCACCTGCGTCACCGGCGCCGCCGGGCTCGCCCGCCACACCGGCCTCGCCGCCTTCGACTGGCTGGCCGCCGCCCTGTTCCTGGCCCTGGTCACCGCCTGGCTGGCGGCCGCCGCGAACACCCTGCGCGGCCTGTACACCGGCCGGCTGCTGGCCGCGCCCCGCTAGTGCCTAGTGCGTGTCGGCCGCGTGCAGGGCCGCCGCCAGCACGGCCGGAGCCTCGGACAGCGAGGGTCCGTACCAGGTCAGGTGGCGTCCGCTGAGGAGCGCGGCGGGCAGGCCGGGGAAGGCCTCGGGCCCGTCCCCGGCCGTGAAGCGGTACGGCTCGTCCGGGAGCACCACGAGATCGCAGCCCGCCGCAGCCAGCTCGGCCGCCGGGATCCTCGGGTAGCGCTCGGCGTGCCCGGCGTAGGCGTTGCGCACTCCGAGGCGGGCCAGCAGGTCCCCCGCGAAGGTGTCCCGGCCCAGCACCATCCAGGGCCTGCGCCAGATCGGTACGAAGGCCAGGCGCGGCACCCCGGCCGGGACCACCCGGGCCCACGCGGCCTCGGCGTCGGACAGCCACCCGGGCCGCTTCAGCCCCATGGCCCCCACCAGTAGCCGCTCCAGCTCGCTCAGTGCCTGCGGGAGGTCCCGTACCTCGGTGACCAGCACCTGGAGCCCGGCCGCCCGCAGCTCCGCGAGGTCGGGGGCCCGGTTCTCCTCCTCGTTGGCCACGACCAGGTCAGGGCGCAGCTCCGCGATCGCGCGCACGTCCGGGTTCTTCGTCCCCCCGACGCGCGCCACGTCCCCCAGCTCGGCGGGGGCCGGGTGGGTGCACCAGTCGGTCACACCGACCAGTGCCCCGGGCGCGCTCACCGCGATCGCCTCGGTCAGGGACGGTACGAGGGAGACGACCCGCATCCGGCTGCGCATCCGGCCCGGTGTCCCGCTCAGTGTCCGGGCGAGGGCGGTTCGGAGGTGGCGTGGATGTGGTCGCCGACCGCGACGATCAGGATCCGGGTGTCCTCGGTGACGGCCCGCCAGCGGTGCCGTACGCCACCGGACAGGAACAGCGCGTCGCCGTTCTCCAGCCGGTACGCCCGCCCTTCGGCCTCCACCTGGCAGGCGCCCGAGACCACGTACATCAGCTCGTCGTTGCGGTGCTGGTACTCGCGGCCGGCGTCCTGGTCCCCGGTGAACTCCAGTGCGTGCAGCTGGTGGTGCCCGCGCACGAGGGGCCGTACGCCGGGAACGGGGGTGAGCCCCGAATCGTCACCGGCCCGTACGAGGTCCACGGTGCGCGCGGTGTCCGAGGCGGCCAGCAGTTCCACGGCCGTGGTCTCCAGCGCGTCGGCGACCCGTTCCAGGGACCGCATGCTGGGCCGGGCCCGTTCGTTCTCTATCTGGCTCAGGAAGGGAACCGAGAGGCCGCTGCGGCCCGACACCGCGGCGAGGGTCAGACCGAGGGCCCGGCGGCGCTTGCGCACGGCCACGCCCACCCGGAGCGGTTCCTTGGAGTCCTTGTCCCTGTCCCGGTCCTTGTCGTCCGCGCCGCTGACGCCGTTGCTGACGTTCCTGCCGTTCTTGCCGTCGGTGCCATCCCTGTCGTCCATGGCGGGGCTGCCCTCCCCTTGTCCTGATCCGTCACACATCACACATCGCACGTTGGTGTGCTGTAAGCACCTTACGCAGCAACCGGCTCCGGTTTCGCGCTCAAGAGCCGAGGAGGCCGAACCTCACGCACTTTCCACCGGGCCTCAAGGCATCATCGAGATCGTGACGACGACACGACGCCTGATGCTCCTGGACACCGCCTCCCTCTACTACCGCGCGTACTTCGGTGTGCCGGATTCCGTGAAAGCCCCCGACGGCACCCCGGTCAACGCCGTGCGCGGCCTGCTCGACTTCATCGGCCGCCTCGTGCAGGACCACCGGCCCGACGACCTGGTCGCCTGCATGGACGCCGACTGGCGGCCGCACTGGCGGGTGGAGCTGATCCCCTCCTACAAGGCCCACCGGGTCGCCGAGGAGACCGAGACGGGCCCGGACCTCGAGGAGACCCCGGACACCCTCGCCCCGCAGGTACCGATCATCGAGGCCGCCCTGGACGCCTTCGGGATCGCCCGGGTGGGCGTCGCCGGCTACGAGGCGGACGACGTGATCGGCACCCTCACCACCCGCGCCACGGGCCCGGTGGACATCGTCACGGGCGACCGCGACCTCTACCAGCTGGTCGACGACGCGAAGGAGCGGCGCGTCCTGTACCCGCTGAAGGGGGTCGGCACCCTCCAGGTGACCGACGAGTCCTGGCTGCACGAGAAGTACGGGGTCGACGGCCCCGGCTACGCGAACCTGGCACTGCTGCGCGGCGACCCGAGCGACGGCCTGCCGGGCGTGCCCGGCGTAGGCGAGAAGACCGCGGCGAAGCTGCTGGACGCCTACGGGGACCTGGCCGGAATCATCGCCGCGATCGGGGATCCGAAGTCGAAGCTGACCCCCACCCAGCGCAAGCGGCTGGACGAGTCCCGGCCCTATCTGGCGGTGGCCCCCAAGGTGGTCCAGGTGGCCCGGGACGTTCAACTGCCCGCCTTCGATCCGGCCCTCCCGGCCGTGCCCGCCCACCCCGACGTGCTCGCCGCTCTGGGCCACCGGTGGGGTCTGGGTGGAGCAATTGAACGCCTGAGCAGCGCGCTGCGCCGATGAGGTGCTAACTTAGGTAATCCTAAGCTTCACGGAAGTCAGGGTCAGGGAGTCAAGGAGACGTCGTGGCAGAAGGACGCGTCCGCAAGGTCGGCACCGCAGTCGTCGTGCGCACCGAGCGGTTGACCCCGCACATGGTGCGGATCGTGCTGGGCGGTGACGGGCTGGCCGGTTTCGGCGCGGGCGCGTACACCGACCACTACGTGAAGATCCTCTTCCCGCCCGAGGGCGTCACCTACGACTCCCCGTGGGACCTGGACCGGATCCGCATGACGCATCCGCGCGAGGAATGGCCCCGCCAGCGCGCGTACACCGTGCGCGCCTGGGACCCGGCACTCCGTGAGCTGACCCTCGATTTCGTGGTCCACGGGGACGAAGGACTGGCCGGCCCCTGGGCGGCCCGCGTCCAGCCGGGTGAACTCGTACGATTCCTCGGCCCGGGCGGCGGCTACGCCCCGGCCCCGGCGGCCGGCTGGCACCTCCTCGTCGGCGACGAGAGCGCGCTGCCGGCGATCGGCGCGGCGATGGAGCGGATGCCGGCCGGCGCCCGGGTCCACGCGCTGGTGGAGGTCGAGGGACCGCAGGACGAGCAGCGGATCGCCACCCCGGACGGCATCGTCCCGGTCTGGATCCACCGCGGCTCCCGCCCCGTGGGCGAGGCCCTGACGGAAGCCGTCCGGGCCCTGTCCTTCCCCTCCACGGACGTGCACGCCTTCGTCCACGGCGAGGCCGGCTTCGTGAAGTCGCTCCGCCGCCACCTGCGCCTGGAACGCGGCATCCCCCGCGAACGCCTGTCGATCTCCGGGTACTGGCGCCTGGGCGAAACCGACGAGGGCTGGCGCGCGATCAAGAGCGACTGGAACGCGCGGGTGGAAGCGGAGCAGGAACAGCTCCTCGCCACGGCGTCCTGACCGCCGGACAACTCTGACGTCTGCGGACCGACCGTCCTGCCGGGCGGGTTCACCCAAGCGGCGGGACAATGGCCGCATGCGTACGCTCCGTGCACTCGGCACAGCCGGAGCCGCCGCACTCCTGGTCACCACCGGGACGGCCGCGGCGGCCACCCCACCCAGCCCGCCTCCGCAGCCGAAGGCGCAGCTCACCGACGCCCAGGTCGACAGGGCGGTGCACCGCCTCGACCAGACCGTCGCGGACATGATGCGGAGCACCGGTGTGCCCGGCATCTCCGTCGCCGTCGTCCACGATGACCACGTGATCTACCTCAAGGGCTTCGGCGTCCGCCGCGTCGGCGAGCCGGGCGCGATCGACCCGGACACCGTCTTCCAACTCGCCTCCGTCTCCAAGCCGATCACCTCCACCATCGCCGCCGGCGCCCTCAAGGCCCCCCAAGACTTCGACCGGCCCGTCGACCTGCCCGGCTTCACGCTCAAGGACCCCTGGGTCACCGGGCACGTCTCCGCCGCCGACCTGCTGTCCCACCGCAGCGGCCTCCCGGACCACGCCGGGGACCTCCTCGAAGACCTCGGGTACGACCAGTCGTACATCCTGGACCACATGCGCCTGGAGCCGCTGACCGAGTTCCGCGCGAGCTACGCCTACACCAATTTCGGTTTCACCGCCGCCGCCGAGGCCATCGCCAGGACGCACGGGGTCAGTTGGCAGAAGCTTGCCGAAGACACCCTCTTCAAACCGGCCGGCATGACGCACACCAGCACCGAGTTCTCCGCCTTCGCGCACGCGCCCGACCACGCAGCCACGCACGTCAAGAACCCCGACGGCACCTGGAGCCCCCGCTACGTCCGCGATCCCGATGCCCAGGCACCGGCCGGCGGGGTCAGCTCCACCGCCCGTGACATGGCCCGCTGGCTGCGCCTCCAGCTGGGCGACGGCGTACTCGACGGGAAGCGGATCATCCCCGCCGACAACCTCGCCCGCACCCGCCTCCCCGAGATCGTCTCCCAGCCGAAGAACGCCCAGGGCAGGCCCGACTTCTACGGGCTCGGCTGGAACGTCTCCTACGACAGCGCCGGCCGGCTCCGCCTCAGCCACTCCGGGGGCTTCGAACTCGGCGCCAACACCAACGCCACCATGCTCCCCCTGGAGAAGCTCGGGATCGTCGTCCTGACCAACGGCGCCCCCGTCGGCGTGGCCGACGCCATCGCCCTGGACTTCTTCGACATCGCCCAGAACGGCAAGTCCACCGCCGACTGGCTCCCCCTGCTGGCCTCCCTCTACGCCCAGGTCCTCGGCGCCGGCCACTCCCCCACCGACTACGCCCACCCGCCGACCGCGGCGAAGCCCGCCAAGGCCGACACCGCGTACACGGGGACCTACAACAGCCCGTACTACGGCAAGGCCACCGTCGCCGCGAACCCCGACGGCAGCGGCCTGACCCTCTCCCTCGGTCCCAAACCCCAGCGCTACCCGCTGACCCACTACGACGGCGACACCTTCAGCTTCGAGACCGCGGGCGAGAACGCGGTGGGCCGCACCGGGGTGTTCTTCACCGACGGCGCCCTGCGCGTCGAACACCTCGACGCCAACCACCTGGGCACCTTCACCCGCGGATAGCCGCACGCCCCGTACCCCCTAGCCTGTATCGCGATGAAGCGCAGATCCCACATCCCCGAATCGCCCCTGCCCCAGGTCTCCGGCATCGACCCGGTCCGCATGCGGCTGCCCCCCGACCCGGACGGGATGTGGCCGGATCTCGGCTCCTACCTCACGGCGCGCTACGAGGGCACGCGCGGCTCCGAGTCCATGGCCCGCCTGCTCGCGGGCGGCCGGGTGCTGGGCGTCGGCGGCCGGGTGCTGCGGCCGGAGGACCCGTACGAGCCGGGGGCCTTCCTCTGGTTCCACCGGGACATGCCGCCCGAGCCGGTGGTGCCCTTCCCGATCGGGGTCGTGCACCGCGACGAGCACCTGCTGGTGATCGACAAGCCGCATTTCCTGGCGACCACCCCGCGCGGCAGCCACGTCTTCCAGACGGCCCTGGCCCGGCTCCGGGTGGAGCTGGGCCTGCCCGCGCTGAGCCCGGCGCACCGGCTGGACCGGATGACGGCCGGGCTGGTGCTGTTCAGCATCCGCCCCGAGGACCGCGGCGCCTACCAGCTGCTCTTCCAGGAGCGGCGGATCAGCAAGGAGTACGAGGCGCTGGCGCCCCACGACCCGGCGGTGGAGTTCCCCCGGATCCTGCGCAGCCACATCGAGAAGGTCCGCGGGGTGATGGCCGCGGTGGAGGTGGAGGGCGTGGAGCCCAATGCCGAGACCCTGGCCGAACTCGTCGAGACCAGGGGCGACTTGGGTCGCTACCGGCTGACTCCGCACACCGGGCGCACCCACCAGCTGCGGGTGCACATGAACAGTCTCGGTCTGCCGATCCTGGGCGACCCGGTGTATCCGGTGGTCGGCGATCCCGCGCCGGACGACTACCGCCGCCCACTCCAACTCCTGGCCCGCACCCTTGAGTTCACCGATCCGGTCACCGGGATCGCGCACCGCATCGAAAGCGGCCTGAACCTCCAGGCCTGGGAGGACCGGTCCGCCTGGGAAGCGGGCCCCGCGAGCGCGGCCGCAGAGCCGCACCCACCCCAGTAGGCCGCACTCACCCCAGTAGGGGGTCTCACCGGCCGCCGGTTCCCGCGATCCGCAGCGCCGCGTCGGCGGTGGCCTCCGCGAAAGCGGCCACGGGGCGCGCCGGATCGGAGCGGTGGATCAGCATGACCCCTTCGATGAGGCCGAAGACCAGGTCGTTGCGGAGCACCAATCCGGCCCGGTCACCGGCGAGTTCGACGCCGACACAGGTGGCGTCGAGCAACTCCCGGTAGGCGTCCTTGAGTTCGAGGCGCATCCGCACGAAGTGGGCGAACCGCGAGCCGTCCACCTCGGGCAGCAGGTAGAGGGCGCCAAGGTTGTACGGACCGCCGCACAGCAGCAGCACGTCGGCGCGGCACAGCTCCCACAGCCGGCGGGTGGCGGGCCGGTCCGTCTCCAGGAGCAGCCTTCGGGCCAGCACCAGCGAGGGTGCGACCGTGGACTCCAGGAGTTCGGCGAGGAGTTCCTCCTTGCCGGAGAAGTAGTGGTACATCGTGGCCTGGCGCATTCCGGCCCGTTCGGCCACCGCCCGCGTGGTGGTGGCCGCGTACCCCTTGACCGTGAACAGCTCGGCCGCCGCGTAGAGGAGTTCCTCCCGCGGCGGCCTGCCGCTGTCCGGCCTCAGCTGATCGGCGCGTGGCCGACCGACCCGTCTCGGACCTTCGCCCGTTCCCCCAGTCATGGCCCGATCGTCGCACAGCACTGGCCGAATTGATCATGGCGAGAGGTCAGATCCGGCCATGACCGGAACTAGAGGAAGGTCCAAGTCCCCTTAGCCCACGGAGCTGTAGGCCACCACACCCCGCAGCAGCGCGTCCACGGCCTTACGGGCATTACGGGCCACCGTACTGCCGCCCGCCGAGGACGGCGGAGCGGAGGAGGAGGGCGCCGCGGCGGCAACCTGCCCCAGGACGTCGATGACCTGCTTGCACCAGCGCACGAAGTCGCCCGCCGGCATCTCCGCCTCGCGCAGCACCTCGTCCAGGCCCTTGTCGGAGGCCCACTGGTACGCCGCCCACGCGAAGCCGAGGTCCGGCTCGCGCTGGCCCACGCCCTCCGCCTGGTTGATGCCGTGCTCCTCCTCCAACGCGTCGAGGCGGCCCCAGATGCGGACCATCTCGCCCAGCGCCGCCTTCGCCGCGCCACCCGGCACCTTCGGCGCGACCGCGTCGTCGGACTGCCGCGCCTCGAAGACCAGCGCCGAGACGCAGGCCGCCAGCTCGGCCGGACTCAGCCCCTCCCAGATGCCCGCCCGCAGGCATTCCGACGCCAGCAGGTCGAGCTCTCCGTAGAGCCTGGCCAGACGCCGGCCGTGCGGAGTGACCTCGTCCTCGCGCAGGTAGTCCAGATCGGTCAGCAGCGCGTGGATCCGGTCGAAGGTGCGGGCGATGGTGTTCGTCCGGCCCTCGATGCGCCGCTCCAGCTGCTGCGTGTCCCGCTGCAGCCGGTGGTAGCGCTCCGCCCAGCGGGCGTGGTCCTCCCGCTCGTCGCAGCCGTGGCACGGGTGCGCCCGCAGCTCGGTGCGCAGCCGCGAGATCTCCCGGTCGTCCGCCGCGGCCGCCCGGCCGCCCCGGTGCCGCTCCACCGTGATGTGCCCGGCCTTGACGCGCAGTTGGGACGCCAGGTCCCGGCGCGACTGCGGGGACTTCGGGTTGAACGTCTTGGGGATCCGCATCCGCTCGATGGCCTCCACCGGAACCGGGAAGTCGATCGCGGCGAGCCGCTTGACCTGCCGCTCCGCGGTGAGCACCAGCGGGCGCGGACCCTCGGTGTACTCGTGCCCGCGGTGCCCGTTGGACCGCCCGGCCGGCACGCCCGGGTCCAGGACCAGCGCCAGCCCGGCGAACTTGCCGGTGGGCACGTGGATGATGTCGCCCGGCTTCAGCTTCTCCAGCGAGGAGGCCGCCTGCACCCGGCGCTGCGCCGCACCCTGCTTGGCGAGGTCGTTCTCACGGTCCTTGAGGTCGCGGCGCAGCCGCGCGTACTCCTCGAAGTTCCCCAGGTGGCAGGTCATGCCCTCCCGGTAGCCCTCCAGCCCCTCCTCGTTGCGCTGCACCTGCCGGGAGATCCCGACGACCGAGCGGTCGGCCTGGAACTGCGCGAAGGAGGTCTCCAGCAGCTCGCGCGAGCGGTGCCGCCCGAACTGCTGGACCAGGTTGACCGCCATGTTGTACGAGGGCTTGAAGCTGGAACGCAGCGGATACGTACGGGTACCCGCGAGCCCGGCCAGACCCGCCGGGTCCATGCCCCGCTGCCACAGCACCACCGCGTGGCCCTCGACGTCGATGCCGCGCCGCCCGGCACGGCCGGTGAGCTGCGTGTACTCGCCGGGGGTGATGTCGGCGTGCTGCTCGCCGTTCCACTTGACCAGCTTCTCCAGGATGACCGTGCGCGCGGGCATGTTGATGCCCAGCGCCAGGGTCTCGGTGGCGAAGACGGCCTTCACCAGACCCCGTACGAACAGCTCCTCGACGACCTCCTTGAAGGTGGGCAGCATGCCCGCGTGGTGCGCGGCGATGCCCCGCTCCAGGCCTTCGAGCCACTCGTAGTACCCCAGGACGTGCAGGTCCTCGGCGGGGATCGCCGAGGTCCGCTCCTCGACGATCTCGCGGACCTTAAGGCGCGCCGTGTCGTCGTTGAGCCGCAGCCCCGCGTACAGGCACTGCTGGACGGCGGCCTCGCAGCCGGCCCGGCTGAAGATGAAGTTGATGGCGGGCAGCAGCCCGTCACCGTCGAGGCGGGCGATGACCTCGGGACGCGAAGGGGTCCAGATCCGGCCGCGCGAGCGCCGCTCGCGCTCGCGGTCGGCCTCGCGGACCATCTTTCCGCGCCGCCGGTCCTTCGGGTTGTAGCGGCTGGTGTTCTCCTCGCGCGCCATCCGCAGGAGGTCGGGGTTGACCTCGCGGCGCGCGGAGCCGCGGCCGCCGTGGTCGGACTCCTCCTCGAAGAGGTCGTAGATCCGCCGGCCGGCCATGACGTGCTGCCACAGCGGTACGGGCCGCTCCTCGGAGACGATCACCTGGGTGTCGCCGCGCACCGTGTCCAGCCAGTCGCCGAACTCCTCGGCGTTGGAGACGGTGGCGGAGAGCGAGACCAGGGTCACCGACTCGGGGAGGTGGATGATCACTTCCTCCCAGACGGCTCCGCGGAACCGGTCGGAGAGGTAGTGGACCTCGTCCATCACGACGTAGCCCAGACCCAGCAGCGACTGCGAGCCCGCGTACAGCATGTTGCGGAGCACCTCGGTGGTCATGACGACCACCGGAGCCTCGGAGTTGACGCTGTTGTCGCCGGTGAGCAGGCCGACCTTGTCGGCGCCGTAGCGCTTGGCGAGGTCGGCGTACTTCTGGTTCGACAGGGCCTTGATGGGCGTCGTGTAGAAGCACTTGCGGCCCTGCGCGAGCGCCAGGTGCACGGCGAACTCGCCGACGATCGTCTTGCCCGAGCCGGTCGGGGCGGCGACGAGGACGCCCTTGCCTGCCTCAAGTGCCTTGCAGGCCTCGATCTGGTACGGATCCAGATCGAATTCGTACATCTCGCGGAACGGCCACAGGGCGGTGGCCTCTTCGGCGGCGCGGATCCGGGAAGCGGCGTACCGCTCGGCGGGTGAAAGTTCTTCGGTCATCTTGTTATCGAGCCTACCCGCCGCCTCCGACAACAGTCGCGATCTTTATGGCGAGCTCCCACGAGGTCCGGTTGTCCTACGACACGAGGTCCCGCCGTCCTACGACAGGAGACGCAGGGCCCCCGGGACGCACTCCGCGCCCACCGGAAGCGGCCCCAGCGGCTCCCCGTCCGCGTAGGCCGTGATGCCGGCCGCCTCCAGGGTCACCTTCGCGGCCCGGTGCACGGTGACCTTCGGGTGCGAGAGATGGGTTCCCCGGTACACGCGCGGGAACACCTTCAGCAGGGTGGCGCGGCTGCAGTCCCCGACGACCGTGACGTCGAACAGCCCGTCGTCCGGCTCGGCGTCCGCGCAGATGCGCATCCCGCCGCCGTACGAGGACCCGTTGCCGACGGCCACCAGCGTGGCCTCGGTCTCGATGACCGGACCGCCGTCCAGGGTGATCCGGTACGGGAAGGGCCGGAAGGCGGCCAGTTCCGCGACCATCGCCAGGTCGTACTTGAACTTCCCGACCGGCAGCCGCATCCGGTTGCCCCGGTCGTTGACCCGCGAGTCGAAGCCGGAGCACAGCACGGTCCCGTACCAGGTGCCGTCACCGCCACCGGCGCCCCCGCCCGCGCTGCCGCTCGCTCCGGCGCCCGGGGTGACCCGGCCCAGGTCTATCTCGCGGATCCGGCTCGCCTTGAGCGCCTCGGCGGCCAGCCGCCCCGCCCGCGCGGGATCCCGTACGGGCAGTCCCGTGGCGCGCGCGAAATCGTTCCCGGTGCCCACCGCGACCACTCCCAGCGGTACCAGGGTCCCGGCCACCGCCTGCAGCGCCAGGGAGACCATGCCGTCGCCGCCCACCGCGATCACCGCACCGGTGCCCGCTCGGACGGCCGCGCGCAGCCGGGCCAGGGCGTCCGGTCCATCGGCACCGACGACGGTCCGTACGGAGAAACCGGCGTCCCGGAGCGCGGAAGCGGCCGGCTGCGCGGCGTGCGCGCCCCGGCCGCGTCCGGCTGTGGGATTGACGAAGAGGGTGATCTCAGCACTCACCCGGGGGAATGTACCTGTCAGGCTCGGTCGGCGTCGATCACGTGGCGTCGTCGTAACCGTTGATCCGCGCCCGGCCGCCGTCGGCCTGCTCGGGCAGGGCGCTGGGGGACGGAACGGACTCGATCTCGCCGAGCGCCCCAGGGGTCAGGTCCAGCTCGGCGGCCTCGTCGTCGTCGAGTTCCGCGTCGGGGTTGGACTTCTTGCGCCTGCGGTCGTTGATCATGCAGATGCCCAGCGCGATGAAGTACAGGGCGATGATCGGGGAGGCCAGCGACATCATGGTGAGCGGGTCACCGGTGGGAGTCGCGAACGCCGCGAAGATCGTGATGCCCAGCACCATCGCGCGCCACCAGCTCAGCAGCCGCTTCGCGGTCAGCACGCCGGTGAAGTTGAGCAGGATCAGCAGCAGCGGCAGCTCGAAGGCCAGACCGAAGACGACGACCATGCGCGTCACGAGGTCGAGGTAGTCGTCGACCGGCAGCAGGTTTCGCGCGTCGGCCGGAGTGAACTCGAGCAGGATCACCGCGGTCTGCGGAAGGATCTTGTACGCGAGAACCGCGCCGGCACCGAACAGCGGGGCGCCGACCGCCACGAAGCCGATCGCGTACTTCTTCTCGTTGCTGTGCAGACCCGGAGCCACGAAGGCCCAGAGCTGGTACAGCCACACCGGCGCGGAAAGCACCACACCGGCCGTCAGGGAAACCTTGAGCGCGATGGAGAAGGGCGCGATGAGGCCGTTGACCGTCATGTCGGCACAAGGACGGCCGTTGCGCTGCTCCACCACACCGTTGGTGCAGCCGACGGAGTCCAGCATCGGCTTCAGCATGAAGTCGATGATGTCCTTGTAGTACACCGCGGCCACGATGGTGATCAGGAGGACCGCGACGACCGCCTTCAGCAGACGGTTTCTCAGCTCACGCAGGTGCTCGACGAGAGGCATCCGCCCTTCGGCGTCCTTCGCCTTCTGATCCAGCTTCTCCTGCTTGCGGGCAGACTTGAGCAACCCACGTCCCTTGTCTCGTCGCAGATGACTGGCCCGGCCGTGGCCGGCCGGAGTCAGCTCTGGGTGGTGTGGTTGGTCTCGTTGACGGGCCGGGCGCTGGTGACGTCACCGGGCGAGGCCTGGATCGTGCGCGGGGCCGCGGCCTGCTGCTGCGGAGCCGGGTCGGCAACGGAAGCGGCAGTGCCGTCCTCGGCCTCGCCGTCCTTCTTCATCGCCTTCGCCTCGCTCTTGAGGATGCGGGCGGACTTGCCGAGCGAGCGGGCCATGTCGGGAAGCTTCTTGGCACCGAACAGCAGGAAGATCACGGCGACGATCAGGAGGATCTCGAGGGGCTTCAGGTTGCCGATCATGTGTGTCTTCCTTCTCACCGAAACGGCTGGTTGTGGTCGCAGGCGGCCCGGACCTGGATCCGTGAACCGCTCTGACAAGGATCGTAACCCCCGGGGGTTAACGCCCGGCAATCCCCTGAGGCATCGCCGCGCGCGTGGTCAGACAGTACGACGGTTGCCCCACCATGGCTATGGCCCCGGGCCATGGCCTGCGAGAACGGCGGGTTCGCGGACCGTTCCTATAGATGCCGGACCGTTCCTGTAGGCGCTGCGGCCTCCAGGTACTGCGGCCTCGCACAGGTACTACGGCATCGCGGAGCGCCCCGACCTGGCCAGGTCGGTCGCGGCCCGCTCCAGATCACTCGAGGCGTCCGCGATCCGTCGGCCGGCGTCCGCCACCTGGCAGGAGAGCCTGCGCACCTCCACGAAGACCCGTACCGCGAGCACGGCGAGGACGGCGAGCCCGAGGAAGCCCAGAGCGATTGCGAACATCGGCCACAGCATGACCAGAGCCTAGGCCACCGGCCGGGTCAGACACTGCGCAGGGTGCTCACGCCGCCACCGGTCAGCAGCTCCACGATGCGCTCACCGGCCGGCTTGCGGACCGCCGCCCCGCACTCGGGGCAGGTGAAGGAGTAGAAGGTGGTCCGCCTGCTGCCGCCGATCGCCAGACGCAGGGCCCCCGCGTCCAGCTCGAAGCGGGCCCGGCAGTCGGGACAGGCCGCCGTGAAGGCGACCGGCCCGGGAGCCGCCGCCCCGGGAGCGCCCGTACCGGAAGGGAGCGGACCTGAAGGGACCGGACCTGAAGCAGCAGGACCCGAAGCAGCCGGACCGGAGGCGGCCCGACCGGCGGAATCGGACGGTACGGCCCGCACCGGCACGTCCCGCGGTCCTGGTGGCGTCGGCGACATCGTGCGGAGCCCCCTCAGACCTGTTCCCCAGCAGCCGAGTCCTCGTACGCGGCCAACGCCTCCCGGGCCGCCCGGCGCGCACTGTCCGCCAGCTCCACGGGGGCCACGATGCGCCCCTCGCGGCCCAGCCGCAGCGCGAGACGGCGCAGCGAAGCCGGATCGGGGCTGCGCAGGGTGATCCGCAGACCGCCCTCGGGCAGCTCCTCCGCACTGTCGTGCGGGTAGTACTCGGCGACCCAGCGCCCGCCGGGACCGACCTCGACCACGACCTCCGGGTCCTCGGCAGCCGGCTGCACCAGCCCCTCCGACAGGTCGCGCGGCTCGATCGCGGGCGGATCGGCCCGCTCGTCCAGCAGCCGGATCTCGGCGACCCGGTCCAGCCGGAAGGTGCGCCGCGCCTCCGAGAGGTGGCACCACCCCTCCATGTACGTGTGGCCGACGGCGAAGAGCCGGATCGGATCCACCTTGCGCTCGGTGAGCTCGTCACGGGCGGGCGAGTAGTAGCGCAGCCACAGCCGGCGCCGCTCCGCGATGGCCCGGTCCACATCGGCGAAGACCCCGCCCTCGGACTCGAAGGTCACCGAGAGCCGGGAGCTGGCCCCGGCGGCCTCGCCCGCGGCCGCCTCCAGCTTGGCGGTGGCCCGCAGCAGGGCGTCCCGGTCGCTCTCGCGCAGCCCCGGCAGGGTGGCCACCGCGCGGGCGGCGACCAGCAGCGCCGTCGCCTCGTCGGCGGCCAGCCGCAGCGGCTCCGCGGTGGACTCCCCCGAGGCGTCGGGGTTGCGCCACCAGATGCGCTCCCCGTCGGTGTCGATGTCGAGCAGGTCCCCGCCGCGGAAACTGGTTCCGCACATGGGGAGCACGTCGAGGTCCGAGATCAGCTCGTCCTCGGTGATCCCGAACGCGCGGGCGACGTCGGCGACGTGCGCGCCGGGGCGCTCGCGCAGGTACGTCACCAGGGACAGCATCCGGCGCGTCTGGTCGATGGCGTTGGCAGCCATGCTGGTACGTCTCCCCCTCAGGGCACGTGCTACGGGATTGGGGCAGCCCCGCGGGACCTCCCCGCGGAACCGGGCCCGGCCACCGGATCGGCGCCGGACCTGCGCGAACGGGCTAGTGCCGCGTCAGGCAGCGTTTGCCCGTTGAGGAGCGGCGTCCGGTGCGTGCTCTCGGTGCGCCGGCCGGAAGCGCTCGTACTGGACGTACTTGGCTTTCGGCCGGTGCGGCGAGAGTGCGTGCCGGGCGTTGCGACGGGGCGAACGTTGCCTGACGCGGCACTGGGTCAGCCCTTGGCCACGGCGCGCAGCCGGTCGATCACGTCGGCCCGCAGATCGGCGGGCTCCACCACGACCACGTCGGGGCCGAACTCCACCAGCCAGGCGTCGAGCCCGTGCCCGTACGGGATCTCCAGCTCGTCCCAGCCCTCCCCGCCCGCGCTCTCGCGCACGGCGGTGGCCTTGGCCCGCAGCGGATAACCCGCACCGGCCCGCAGCCGGATCAGCGCGGAGCGGTCCCCGCCCTCACCGGCCCAGCTCGCCACGGTCTCCCGCACCGTCACCACGTCGGGGACCTCGGCGGTGTACTTGGCCGCGCGCGAACGGACCTTCCCCGTGATCCGGGAGAGCCGGAACACCCGCTCCGCCCCGCGGTCGCGGTCGAAGCCGGCCAGGTACCAGTGGCCGCGCCAGCACTCCAGCGCCCACGGCTCGACCTGACGGGTCTCGGGGCGGGCCGCGTTGGACCTGCGGTAGTCGAAGACCACCGGACGGCGGTCGCGGCAGGCCAGCATCAGCGGTTCGAACGCCGCCTCGTGGACCGGGATCCGCGGTTCGATGGCACTGTGCTGGCCCTCGTAGGGATCCCCGGCCTCGGGCATGCCCCCGGCCCGCAGCTTCTGCAGGGCGCCACTGGCCGCTCCGGCCAGCCGCGCCTGCTGCCACACCTTCGCCGCGAGCCCCAGGGCCGCGGCCTCCTCGGCATCCAGCGCCACGGGCGGAAGCCGGTTGCTGTCGCGGCGTGCCAGGTAACCGGTGTCGCCCTCCAGGTTCTCGACGGTCTCGATGACCAGCCCGAGCTCCCGCAGATCGTCCTTGTCCCGCTCGAACATCCGGTTGAAGGAGTCGTCGTTCCCGGCTTCCATGTACGCCTCGATGGAACCGCGCAGTTCGCGCTTGCTGAGCGGCCGACGCGTCCCCAGCAGACACAGCGCCAGATTCATCAGCCGCTCGGCCTTGGCAATCGCCATCGAGCCCCATCCGCCCTTCTCGCCGCGCGGTCCCTCGCACCCCGACCGCGTACACCCTCGTGACCGTTGACCGTACCGCCCCGGTCCGCCTGGGCAAAAGCGAGGGCCCCTGCCGAACGGCAGGGGCCCCACGACTTCACAGCCGACCGGTCAGGCGGCCATCAGGTCGCACACGAAGATCAGCGTCTCGCCCGGCTTGATGGCACCGCCGGCGCCACGGTCGCCGTACGCGAGGTGGGCCGGGATCGTCAGCTTGCGACGGCCGCCGACCTTCATGCCCTGGACACCCTGGTCCCAGCCGGAGATGACCTGGCCGATACCGAGCGTGAACGGCAGCGGGGCGCCGCGGTTCCAGGAGGCGTCGAACTCTTCGCCGGTGGAGAAGGCCACACCCACGTAGTGGACGGACACGTTGGATCCGGCCTTGGCCTCCGCGCCGTCGCCGACCCAGATGTCCTCGATCACGAGGTCGGCCGGGACATCGCCCTCGGGGAAGTCGATCTCGGGCTTCTCGAGCTTGTCGCTCACGGTACTGCTCCTCAAACGTACGAACAGGGGGACAACCGGGACAGTCTTACACCACGGCGAGGATGTCGAGGCTGAAGACCAGCGTCGAGTTGGCCGGGATGGTGCCCTGCTCCTTGTCGCCGAACCCCTGGTCCGGCGGGATCACCAGCAGGACGCGGCTGCCGACCTTCTTGCCGACCAGACCGTCCTTGAGACCCTTGACCGAAAGCTGGGCCATCGGCCAGGTCACCGACTGGTCGGTGGCGTACGTGCTCTCGAAGGACTTGTCGTCCTTCCACGTCTTGCCGTTGAACTTGACCACCACGTTGTCGGTGTCCTTGACGACCGCGCCGTCACTCTCCAGCACGTAGTCCGACACCAGCTTGGCCGGCGGCGTGACGTCCTTGGGGACCGTCACGGCGACTTCCTTGCCGTCCGTGTTCGTACCGACCTTGGGCAGGTCCTTGTTCTCCTGCGGAACTTCCTTGCCCTTGGCCGAAGCCGGGATGGACGTTCCCTTGACGATGTCCACGACGAAGACCAGCGTGGCATTCGGCTTGATGTCGGCGCCCTGACCCTGCGCCCCGTACCCGAGGTCCGGCGGAATCACGAGCTCCAGACGGCTGCCGACCTTCTTGCCCTCAAGGCCCTGGTCCCAGCCCTTGATGACCTGGCCGGCGCCGATGGTCACGTCGAACGGCTTGCCCTTGCCGAAGCTCTGGTCGAACGGCTTCGTACCGTCCCAGACCTGACCGAGGTAGTTGACCTGGGCGGCGTCGCCCTTCTTCAGCGCCGGGCCGTCGCCCTCACTGATGGTCACCACCTTCAGTTCCTTCGGCGGGGTGCCCGACCCCTTCGCCAGGGTGGGGCTCTCACCGAACTTGGCGCCCTTCGTGATCGCGGGCACCCCGTTCTTCATCTCGGAGCCGCTGTCGCCACAGGCCGCTGTCGAAAGCAGCAGAAGGGGTACGACAAGCAGGCCGGCAAGTCGGCGCACGTGTTCCTCAGATCTCAGACGGCACATAGGTCGTCGCCACTCTAAGGCGTGCACAGGGCCCCGTACGAGATTCGTACGGGGCCCTGTCCCAGATCAGTGGTACGTCACACCACGCGCCGCGGCGCCCTACATCCCCGCGATCAGCTTCTCCACCCGGTCGTCCACCGACCGGAACGGGTCCTTGCACAGCACCGTGCGCTGCGCCTGGTCATTGAGCTTCAGATGCACCCAGTCGACCGTGAAGTCCCGCCGCTGCTCCTGCGCACGACGGATGAAGTCACCGCGCAGCCGCGCCCTCGTCGTCTGCGGAGGCACCGACTTGCCCTCGAAGATCTTGAGGTCGTTGCAGATCCGCGCCGCCTGCCCCTTGCGCTCCAGCAGGTAGTACAGCCCGCGCCGGCGGTGGATGTCGTGGTAGGCGAGGTCTATCTGAGCCACCCGCGGATTCGACATCGTCATGTTGTGCTTGGCCCGGTACCGCTCGATCAGCTGGTACTTCATCACCCAGTCGATCTCGGTCCCGATCCGGTCCAGGTCCTCCGCGTCGATCGCGTCCAGGGTCCGGCCCCACAGCTCCAGCACCTGGTCCACGACACCCTCGCGGATGCCCCGCCGCTCGGCGAAGTCCACCGCCTTGTCGTAGTACTCGCGCTGGATCTCCAGCGCCGAGGCCTCCCGGCCGCTCGCCAGGCGCACCTTGCGCTGACCGGTGATGTCGTGGCTGACCTCGCGGATCGCCCGGATCGGGTTCTCCAGCGTCAGATCCCGCATCACCGTGCCCGCCTCGATCATGCGCAGCACCAGATCGGTCGCCCCGACCTTGAGCAGCATGGTCGTCTCGGACATGTTCGAGTCGCCCACGATCACGTGCAGACGGCGGTACCGCTCGGCATCCGCGTGCGGCTCGTCTCGCGTGTTGATGATCGGCCGCGAACGGGTCGTGGCAGAGCTGACGCCCTCCCAGATGTGCTCGGCCCGCTGGCTCACGCAGTACACCGCACCCCGCGGCGTCTGCAGCACCTTGCCCGCGCCGCAGATCAACTGCCGCGTGACGAGGAACGGGATGAGAATGTCCGCCAGCCGGGAGAATTCCCCGTGCCGGGCCACCAGGTAGTTCTCGTGGCAGCCGTACGAGTTTCCCGCCGAGTCGGTGTTGTTCTTGAACAGATAGACGTCGCCCGCGATTCCCTCCTCGTGCAAGCGGCGTTCGGCGTCGACGAGCAGGCCCTCGAGAATGCGCTCGCCGGCCTTGTCGTGGGTGACCAGTTCGATCAGGTTGTCGCATTCGGGAGTTGCATACTCCGGATGCGAACCCACGTCGAGGTAGAGGCGGGCGCCGTTCCGCAGGAAGACATTGCTGCTGCGGCCCCATGACACAACACGGCGGAAGAGGTAGCGCGCCACTTCGTCAGGAGACAGTCGGCGCTGTCCCCTGAACGTGCACGTGACGCCGTACTCGTTCTCCAGCCCGAAAATGCGGCGGTCCATGACTGAACATTACGCCTTCTGCTCTGTTCTGAAACCGAGTTCGCGAGCGTCGTTTCGATCATTTTCCCGAGAACCCTCCGAGGAGTCCCCCAGCGGACCGCTCACCCGGGCACCTTCCAGCACCTTCCGAGTGACCGTCAGCACCAGCACCGCCGCCGCACCCGCCACACCCGCCACCGCGAACCCGGCCGCCGTACCGCCCGCTTCCACCGCCGGACCCGCCGCACCCGTACCGATCGCCGCACCCACCCCGAAGAACGTCACCAGCCACGAGAACGCCTCCGTCACCGTGCCCACCGGAGCATGCCGGTCCACCACGATGAACGCACAGGCCAGGCACGGCGCCAGGAACACCCCGGCCAACGCCGCCAGACCCGCCATCGCCCACGGACCCGGCACCAGCATCAACGGCAGATAACACACCGCCAGCAACGCCACCAGCAACCGCAGTCGCCGCTCCGGCGCACCCGCCCACTGCCGCGCCCCGTACCCCAGACCACCCACCAGCGCACCCAGACCCAGCGCCGCCATCAGCCAGCCGTACACCGCCTGGTTCCCGTGATCGTCCGCATACGCCACACCGGCCACCGTGATCGACCCCAGCGCCGTCCCCACGAAGAAGAACGCACCCAGCAACGCCAGCAGCCCCCGCGAACGCAGCGCCCCCAGCCAATGCGCCTCACGCGGCTCCGAACGCCACGTCCGCGAAGGCTCCGACACCACCACCGACAGCGCACCCAGCACACCGATCGCATTGATCACCAGCAGCGCCACCGCCGGATCCCACAGCGCCACGCACAACGTCACCAGCAACGGGCCGACCGTGAACATGACCTCCTGCGCCACCGCGTCCATCGCGTACGCGGCATGCACCCGCTCCTGGCGGCCACCGAGCACCCCCGGCCACAGCGCACGCAACCCGCCCTCCAGCGGAGGCGTGAACAGACCCGCCACCACCACCGCCCCGTACGCCGACACCGCCGAACCCGTACCCGCCAACGCCAGCCACACCATGCCCAGCGCCGACACCACCGCCGCCGGCAACTGCACCCGCGGCTGCCCGTACAGGTCCACCGCCCGGCCCAGCAACGGCTGCCCCACCGCATTGGCCACCCCGTACACCGCCGCCAGCGCCCCCGCCAGGGAGTAGCTGCCCCCCTCCGCCCGCGTGAACAGCACGATCGCGATCGGCGCCGTGCCGTTCGGCAACCGACCTATCAACGTGCCCACCAGCAGCCTCGCGGCGTGCCGGGTCCTGAGCAGCTCCGCATAACCCGCGGCCATCTCCGCCCCCTCCTGCCCGGACCCCGCCGGGGTAATACGTATAACTTGACGCGTCATACGTACCATGGCCACAGACGGCCGGTCCACCCACCGAACCCCCCAAACCCCACCTGACCTCGCACTACAGGAGCACCATGTGACGAGACCCACCAGCCGCGACGTAGCCACCGCCGCCGGAGTCTCCCAGGCCACCGTCTCCCTCGTACTCGGCGAAAAATGGCGCGGCCGCGTCTCCGAACGCACCGCCGACCACGTCCGCCACACCGCCACCCAACTCGGCTACCGCCCCAACCTCGCCGCCCGCAACCTCCGCCTCGGCTCCACCCGCACCGCCCTCCTCGTCGTCCCCGCCCTCACCAACGAATTCTTCGCCCGCGTCTACACCGGCGCCGCCCGCATCGCCTCCGACCACGGCTTCGGCGTCGTCCTCTACCCCTCCCCCGACGGCACCGGCCCCGCCCGCAACCCCTTCGCCTCCGCCCGCGCCGCCCTCGACGGAGTCATCGCCTCCTCCATGGCCGCCGACGCCCTCCACGCCCTCGGCGGCGACACCCTCCCCCTCGTCATGCTCGACAGCGACCCCAGCGCCCACACAGCCGCCGCCCACGTCAACCTCGCCATCGCCGACGGCATGCGCCAAGTCACCCAACACCTCCAAAACCTCGGCCACCGCCGCTTCCTCCACCTCGCCTCCGCCATCGACTCCTGGACCTTCGACGTCCGCGCCAAAGCCCTCAGTGCCCTCCTCGACCCCTCCACCGAGCTGCGCACCGTACGGGCCCACCTCAGCGTGGACGCCGCCCGTACGGCCATGGAAACCGCCCTGGCGGCCCCCCACGACCGACCCACCGCCATCGTCTGCGACGACGACATCCTCGCCGCCGGAGCCTGCAAGGCCGCCCGCCGCCTCGGCCTGCGCATCCCCGAAGACCTCTCCGTCACCGGCTTCGACGACCTCGCCCTCGCCACCGCCGTCGAACCCGAACTCACCACCGTCCGACTCCCCGCCGAACGCGTCGGCGAACAAGGCATGACCGCCCTCCTCGCCGTCCTCGAAGGCACCCCCTGGACCGCCCCCGACATCCCCGTCGAACTCGTCGTCCGCGACTCCTCGGGCCCCGCACCGACCCCCTGAACTCCCCGGGAACGCGAAAGCGCCCCCGACCCGAAGGCCAGGGGCGCCCACTCACTACAGGCTCGCTCTACTCGGCTTCCTCGTCCGGAGCCTCGTCGTTCGAGACGGCATCCGCCTGAGCGGCCGCCGGAACGTCCGCCTCCAGCAGCCGCGACAGCTGCCGGCCCCGGATCCGCTTGAACTTGCGCTGCTGAGCCCGCGTACGGTCCAGCACCGCCACCTCCAGCCGCTCCGCCGGAATCGACTTGTCCGTACCGTTCGCCTGGCTCGACAGCGCCTGCACCGCCAGCTTCAACGCCTCGGACAGGGTCATCCCGTCCTGGTGCCGCTGATCGAGGAAGGTACTGATCTGCTCGGCATTGCCGCCGACCGCCACCGAACCGTGCTCGTCCACGATCGAACCGTCGTGCGGCAACCGGTAGATCTGGTCACCCGCCGCCGTCGGACCGACCTCCGCGACGACGAGCTCGACCTCGTACGGCTTCTCACCCGCACTCGAAAAGATCGTGCCCAGCGTCTGCGCGTAGACGTTCGCCAGCCCACGGGCCGTCACATCGTCACGGTCGTAGGTGTATCCGCGCAGATCGGCATACCTCACACCGCCGATCCGCAGGTTCTCGTACTCGTTGTACTTGCCGGCGGCCGCGAAGCCGATCCGGTCGTAGATCTCGCTGAACTTGTGCAGCGCACGGGACGGGTTCTCACCGACGAACACGATGCCGTCGGCGTACTGGATCACTACAAGGCTGCGGCCCCGGGCGATGCCCTTCCGGGCGTATTCCGCCCGGTCGGCCATGGCCTGCTGGGGTGACACATAGAACGGAGTCGACACCGGCTGTCCGTCCCTTTCTTCTGGGCTCCTACGGGGCGACGGATGGTCAGAGCAGGGCGGCGCGCGGGCCGTCGGGCTGCTCCAGCCGACGATTCGTGATCTTGCGGGCCAGCTCCGAGGACTCCTCGTCGGTCAGCCTGCGGAATCCCTCATCGGTCATGACGGTGACGATGGGATAGATGTGGCGGTAGAGGTCCGGGCCGCCGGTCGCCGAGTCGTCGTCGGCGGCGTCGTACAACGCCTGGACGACCAGCGTCGTGGCCTCCTCCTCCGTCAGCTTGGAGTGGTACAGCTTCTTCATCGACCCCCGGGCGAAGATCGAGCCCGACCCGGTCGCGGCGTACCCGTGCTCCTCGGAACGGCCGCCGGTCACGTCGTAGGAGAAGATCCGACCCCTCTCCTTGGCCTCGTCGTACCCCGCGAAGAGCGGCACGACGGCCAGCCCCTGCATCGCCATCCCCAGATTGCTCCGGATCATGGTGGAGAGCCGATTCGCCTTGCCTTCGAGGGAAAGGGTCGCCCCCTCCACCTTCTCGAAGTGCTCCAGCTCCAGCTGGAACAGCTTCACCATCTCCACGGCCAGACCGGCCGTACCGGCGATCCCGACCGCGGAGTACTCGTCCGCCGGGAACACCTTCTCGATGTCCCGCTGCGCGATCATGTTCCCCATGGTCGCCCGCCGGTCACCGGCGAGCACGACCCCGCCGGGGAAGGTGGCGGCCACGATGGTCGTCCCGTGCGGCGCCTCGATGACCCCGTCGGGCAGCTTCCGGTTGCCCGGGAGCATCTCGGGCTGGTGCGCGCCCAAGAAGTCCATGAAGGACGACGACCCCGGCGTCAGGAAGGCTGCCGGTAGACGCCCTGTGCTTCGAGTGTTGGGTTCCACAGGTTTCCTTCCAGATATGAGACGACCCTACGAGCTACGTCGGGATCGTCTCCCAACTTGCCGATGGCCGTGTTGCAGTTGAAGCAAAGTACGCCTCGGACCCTACCCGTGGTGTGGCAGTGATCAACATGTACGGCCGGAGCCTTTTTACAGGTCAAGCAGAGGCCGCCTTGCGCCGCGATCATCTCGTCACGATCGGCTTCGGTCATGCCGTACGAGCGCTTGAGGTGATCTACCCGACCCTGGATGGCCCGGCATGCCTTGCAGCGAGTGGACAGCCCGTCAGACGCTGTTGCGTTCTTGTGCCATTCGCTGTGCGGCTTCACCTCACCGCACTGCCTGCAGAGCTTCCACCCAGTCGGCACTTCCACGTGCTCTCTGACGGCCTTACCCATGGCCGCCCGGCGGCGTCGGTAGTGCTCGGCGTTATACGCTGCCACGCATTCACGACATCTGGGCTGAAGCCCGTCGCTCCGGTTGCGATCCGAGGCGAATCCGCTCAGTGGTATGTCACGGGCACACCCGCGGCACCACTTCGTTCCATTGGACATGGAGCACACACTGGCGGATTCGCCTTAGATTCGAAGGCTATTCGCCGCCTTTTTGTACGAAACTCCGAACGAAGTCCTCGGCATTTTCCTCGAGTACATCGTCAATCTCGTCAAGTACCGAGTCGACGTCGTCGGAGAGCTTTTCCTGTCGTTCCTTGAGGTCGGTCGACTCTTCGACCGCCGCCTCCTCGACCTCCTCGGTCGAGCGCTGCGCCTTCTGCTGTCCGCCGCCGGTGTCCTTGGTCGCCATGTCTAGCTCACCCCGCTCGGTTCGCACGCTCACGTCGAAAGACCCCGCGAATTCGGGATCCCTCAAGATCAGACTCTACTTCGGACCCTACAAGGAGGGTCCGACATCCGTCCCGGTACTTTCATAACGTCCGGGTGTCTTCATGATTCCCGGACCGGGGGCCTTTCAGCCCCCGTCCGGGGATCGGAAAGACTCAGCGCCCACTCAGCGCCCCGACAGCACCCGCACCAGGTCCTCCGCCGTGCGGCAGCGGTCCAGGAGCTCCTTCACGTGGGCCCGGGTGCCCCGCAGGGGTTCCAGGGTCGGGACCCGCTGGAGGGAGTCGTGGCCCGGCAGGTCGAAGATCACCGAGTCCCACGAGGCCGCGGCCACGTCGTCGGCGTACTGCTCCAGGCACCGGCCCCGGAAGTACGCCCGGGTGTCCTCCGGCGGCTTGCTCTGCGCCCGCTCCACGGCCGTCTCGTCCAGGAGCCGCTTCATCTTGCCGCGGGCCACGAGGCGGTTGTACAGCCCCTTCTCGGGCCGTACGTCCGCGTACTGCAGGTCCACCAGGTGGAGGCGGGCGGCGTCCCAGCCGAGGCCGTCGCGGCGCCGGTAGCCCTCCAGGATCTCCCGCTTCGCGATCCAGTCGAGCTCTCCCGACAGGCTCATCGGGTCGCTCTCCAGCCGGCCCAGGACGTCCTCCCAGCGGGCCAGCACATCCTTGGTCTGCTCGTCCGCGTCGGAGCCGAAACGCTCCTCCACGTACTTCCTGGCCAGCTCGTAGTACTCCATCTGGAGTTGTACGGCGGTCAGTGTCCGCCCGCTGCGCAGCGTGATGAGGTGTTTCAGGTCGGGGTCGTGGGAGACCTGGTGCAGGGTGCGTACGGGCTGGTCCACGGCGAGGTCGACGTTGATGTAGCCGTCTTCGATCATGGACAGGACGAGTGCGGTGGTGCCGAGCTTGAGGTAGGTGGAGATCTCGGAGAGGTTGGCGTCGCCGATGATCACGTGGAGGCGGCGGTATTTCTCCGCGTCCGAGTGCGGCTCGTCCCTGGTGTTGATGATGGGGCGCTTGAGGGTGGTCTCGAGGCCGACCTCGACTTCGAAGTAGTCGGCGCGCTGGCTGATCTGGAAGCCGTGTTCGCGGCCGTCCTGGCCGATGCCTACGCGGCCGGCGCCGGTGAAGACGAGGCGGGAGACGAAGAAGGGGGTGAGGTGGCGCACGATGTCCGAGAAGGGGGTTTCCCGCTTCATCAGGTAGTTCTCGTGCGTGCCGTAGGAGGCGCCCTTGTTGTCGGTGTTGTTCTTGTAGAGGTGGATGGGCTGGGCCCCGGGGAGCTGGGCGGCCCTGACGGCGGCCTCGGCCATGATCCGCTCGCCGGCCTTGTCCCAGAGGACGGCGTCGAGCGGGTTGGTGATCTCCGGGGAGCTGTATTCGGGGTGTGCGTGGTCGACGTAGAGGCGTGCGCCGTTGGTGAGGATGACGTTGGCGAGGCCGATGTCCTCGTCGGTGAGCTGGCTGTTGTCGGCGGCCTCGCGGGCGAGGTCGAAGCCGCGGGCGTCCCGCAGCGGGTTCTCTTCCTCGAAGTCCCAGCGGGCGCGTCGCGCCCGGTGCATCGCCGCCGCGTAGGCGTTGACGATCTGGGACGAGGTGAGCATGGCATTGGCGTTCGGGTGCCCCGGGACGGAGATCCCGTACTCCGTCTCGATCCCCATTACTCGCCGTACGGTCATGCGGCCCTCCTTGCCCGGCGGCGCTCCCGTTCGGGAGCGGCGCTCAAGTACCGCTGGTGCTGAGGTGCGTCGTGTGCGGTGCCCGTCCCCGCACTGCGCGACCTGCGGTACGGATGAGCCTAGAACCACTCCGCGCTGGTGGGGAGATCATTTCAGTCATTGAATTTCGCCCTGTCACCGGCTGAAAAGAGCAGTCGGTAAAGCAGTCGGCTGCGGGTGCCCTTGCGGGCTCCCGCAGCCGGCCCGCTTCGTCAGAGGTACTGACCGGTGTTGGCCACCGTGTCGATGGAGCGTCCGGTGTCCGCGCCTTGCTTTCCGGTGACGAGGGTGCGGATGAATACGATCCGCTCGCCCTTCTTTCCGGAGATTCGGGCCCAGTCGTCGGGGTTGGTGGTGTTGGGGAGGTCTTCGTTCTCCTTGAACTCGTCCACGCATGCCTGGAGGAGGTGGGCGACGCGAAGGCCCCGCTGCTTGTGCTCGAGGAAGGCCTTGATGGCCATCTTCTTTGCACGGTCCACGATGTTCTGGATCATCGCGCCCGAGTTGAAGTCCTTGAAGTAGAGGACTTCCTTGTCGCCGTTGGCGTACGTGACCTCGAGGAAGCGGTTTTCCTCGGTTTCGGCGTACATCTGCTCGACGACGGTCTGGATCATGCTGTGGACGGTGTCGGCCGTGGAGCCCTGGTGTTCGGACAGGTCGTCCGAGTGGAGGGGCAGTGAGGCCTTGAGGTACTTCGCGAAGATGTCCTTCGCGGCCTCGGCTCCGGGGCGCTCGATCTTGATCTTCACGTCGAGTCGGCCGGGGCGCAGGATGGCCGGGTCGATCATGTCCTCGCGGTTGGAGGCGCCGATGACGATGACGTTCTCCAGGCCTTCCACGCCGTCGATCTCGGCGAGCAGCTGGGGGACGATGGTGTTCTCCACGTCCGAGCTGACGCCTGATCCGCGGGTGCGGAAGAGGGATTCCATCTCGTCGAAGAAGACGATGACGGGGGTGCCCTCGCTCGCCTTCTCCCTCGCACGCTGGAAGACGAGGCGGATGTGCCGCTCGGTCTCGCCGACGTACTTGTTGAGGAGTTCGGGGCCCTTGATGTTCAGGAAGTAGGACTTCCCGGTGGGCTGGCCGGTGACTTCGGCGACCTTCTTGGCAAGGGAGTTGGCGACGGCCTTGGCGATGAGCGTCTTGCCGCAGCCGGGGGGGCCGTACAGCAGGATGCCCTTCGGGGGCCGCAGTTCGTGTTCCTTGAAGAGGTCGGGGTAGAGGTAGGGGAGCTCGACGGCGTCGCGGATCAGCTCGATCTGGTCGCCCAGGCCGCCGATCTTGTCGTAGTCGATGTCGGGGACCTCTTCGAGGACGAGGTCTTCGACCTCGCTCTTGGGGACGATCTCGTAGACGTAGCCGGAGCGGGGTTCGAGCAGCAGGGAGTCGCCGGGGCGGATGGTGACGTCCAGGAGCGGCTCGGCGAGCCTCACCACCCTTTCCTCGTCGGTGTGCCCGACCACCAGGGCGCGCTCGCCGTCCTCGAGGATCTCCTTGAGGGTGACGATGTCCCCGGCCCGCTCGAATTCCATGGCCTCGACCACGTTGAGGGCCTCGTTGAGCATGACCTCCTGGCCTCGCCGGAGGTCTTCCGGTTCGACGCTGGGGCTCACGTTCACTCGGAGTTTGCGGCCGCCGGTGAAGATGTCGACGGTGCCGTCTTCGTTGGACTGCAGGAAGACTCCGAAGCCGGCCGGCGGCTGTGCGAGCCGGTCGACTTCTTCCTTGAGGGCCACGATCTGGTCGCGGGCCTCGCGCAGGGTGTTCGCCAGGCGTTCGTTCTGGGCGGAGACGCCTGCCAGGTTTGTCTGGAGCTCGACGATCCGCTCTTCGAGAATCCTCGTGTGTCGCGGAGAGTCGGCGAGCTTACGTCGCAGGACGGCGATTTCCTGCTCTAGGTAGGCAACCTGGCCGGCGGGGTCCTCGGACCCTCGCGCGGGCCGGATGCCGCGGTTGATGTCGTCGTCGTGGGCTGCCACGGTCCTCACCTCCTCCAAGGGGAGCTGGACGCTTTCTGACCCTACCTGGGCTGGTGGTGATTGAAACCCCTAGATCACAAAGACGGTAGGGGTGTGTCCGATCTTCACCCTTGCGTACTCCCTCACGTCAAGGAAATACCCACCCATCAACATCGGAAAGCAGCCGGTTGTAAGGTCGAAGTGTTCAACACCCGTCAGAGCTCGTGCGACTTGCCGCGAGTTGTGTCCGGGATGGATCACTCAGAGCAGGGAACGGCAGGAGATATGACCGTGCAGCAGGAGGCGCCGGCGGGTGGCGCCGGCGGGGCCTCAGAGCCCCTTGAGGTCTGGATCGACCAGGACCTCTGCACCGGCGACGGCATCTGTGTGCAGTACGCGCCGGAGGTGTTCGAGCTGGACATCGATGGTCTGGCGTATGTGAAGAGCCCCGCCGACGAGCTGCTCGTGGAGGCGGGGGCGACCACTCCGGTTCCTCTGGTGCTGTTGCAGGACGTGGTGGATTCGGCGAAGGAATGTCCTGGCGACTGCATCCATGTAAGGCGTGTTTCGGACAGGGTCGAGGTCTTCGGTCCCGACGCCGAATAGGGGTTCAAACTCCTGTGGCGGTCGAGTCCGTAAGCTCTTGGCGGAATTTTCCGCCGGTCCAGCGCCACTTGGCGAGTTGCTTGGTGTCGGGGCTGTAGCGGGGCACTTCGGGTGATGAGTACCCGTGGAGCGTGGCGGTGACGGTTCCGTCGCGCAGGGTGAGGTCGGTCGCGGTCTGCTTGCGTCCGGCTTCGAGCAGGGTGGCGACGACGCGGGGGGCCGAGCCCTTGGCCTTGTCCTGGGTGAGTACGTAGATGGCGTGCGGCGGGGTTCCGGATCCGGCGTCGCAGCGGACTGCGGCCACGGTTTCGGGGCGGCCGTCGCCGTCGAGGTCGCCTTCGGCGGTGGCCGTGACGGTCTGCGGGGCGCCTCTGCAGTCGAGGGGGTACGTGACTGCGTGCGCGTCGGGAGCCGGTGCGGCGGGGCCGTCCGCGGAGGGCGTGGGGCTCGCGGGGCCGGTGGGCCCTGGAGGGGCCGGTGGTCCTGCCGAGGCTCCGGTGGCCCGTTCGGGCTGGAGGAATCCCGCGCCGGCTATGACGGCGGCCAGGGCCGAGGCGGTGGCGAGCCAGTGGACGGGCCGGGCCCGGTGGTGTGCCGGGGTCTGCGGGTTCGGCGCCGGCTCGGCGGGGCTGTGCGGCACGCGGGGTGTCTCCTGTGCGAAGGGTGACGGGGAGCCAGCATCGTGCCACACCTCACAGTGGGGTGGAACGGGTGGGTCCGGCCCGGTCGGGCGTATGTGTGGGACAACGAAAAGACGCTGTGGCGCAGTTCCCGGTCGGTCCGGGGAACTGCGCCACAGCGTCTGTGTGTTGGGTGGCCTTCGCGGGCGGCCGGTTGTTGCGTGGCTCAGCCGAGGTCGGCGGAGTCGGCGGCGGTGTCCGTGACGGCGGGTTCGGCCGGGGCGGTCGCCGCTGCCTTGCTGCCGGACTGGCTGCCCGGGCCGTCGTAGTCCTCGCCGTAGGCGCCCTTGGAGGGGCGGCGGCGGCGCATGGGCGCTTCGACGCCGTCCGCGAGGCGGCGGGCGGTGACGAGGAAGCCGGTGTGGCCGATCATCCGGTGGTCCGGGCGGACGGCCAGGCCCTCGACGTGCCAGTTGCGGATCATCGATTCCCAGGGCTGCGGTTCGGCGTAGCAGCCGAACTCGCGGATGGATTCGACGGTCCGGGAGAGCTGGGTGGTGGTGGCCACGTAGCAGCAGAGGATGCCGCCGGGGACCAGCGCCTTGGAGACGGCTTCCAGGCATTCCCAGGGGGCGAGCATGTCGAGGATCACGCGGTCGACGTCCGTGTCGGACAGGTTGTCCTGGAGGTCGCCGACGGTCAGCTGCCACGCGGGGTGGGGGCCGCCGAAGTAGCGCTCGACGTTGGCCGTGGCGATCTCGGCGAAGTCCGGGCGGCGCTCGTAGCTGTGGAGCATGCCCTGGTCGCCGATGGCGCGCAGCAGGAAGCTGCTCAGGGAGCCGGAGCCCACACCTGCTTCGACGACTCGGGCGCCGGGGAAGATGTCGGCGAAGGCCAGGATCTGGCCCGCGTCCTTGGGGTAGACCACGGCGGCACCGCGGGGCATGGACAGGACATAGTCGGGGAGCAGGGGACGCAGCGCGAGATAGGCGACGTTGCCCGTGGTACGGACAACACTGCCCTCGGGGGAGCCGATCAGCTCGTCGTGCGGGAAGGAACCCTTGTGGGTGTGGAAATTCTTCCCGGCTTCGAGCGTGAACGTGTAGTGGCGGCCCTTGGGGTCGGTGAGCTGAACCTGGTCCCCGACCTCGAAGGGCCCGCGTCGGCGGGCGGCACCGGTCGGTTCGGACATGTGACCAGTGTATTGGCTTCAGGACTGGGGCCGCGCCATGGCCTTCACGAAGGCCTTCTCGACGTCGAGGGTGGAGAGGACTCCGTAGATCGTGCCGCCGGTTTCGAGTACGAGGTATTCGGAGGCGGGGGTGGCGCGCAGGTGGTCGAGGAGTTCTTCGCCGGTGAGGTCCGCGGAAACCTTCATTCCGTCGGTGAGGTCCTGGGAGAGGGTGCTGACGGCGATCCAGGGGCGGCGGTGTTCGGGTACGGAGGCGATGGCGGTTTCGCGGACGATGCCGAGGGGGTCTCCGAGTCCGTCGACGACGACGAGGGCGCGGGCGCCGGCTTCGTTGGCGCGGCGCAGGGCTTCGGAGAGGGGGGTGGCGTTCTCGACGGGGATGGCGCGGCGGGTGAGTTTGCGGGCTTGGAGTTCCGGGAGGTGTTCGCGCAGGCGGGCCATGCGCAGGCTGTTTCCGGCTCCGGTCCAGATGATGGCGGCGAGGATCGCGGCGAGGAGGGCGTCCATGACGGTGTCCATGCCGCCGATTTCCTGGGTGGGGTTGCCTAGGGCTCCGGTGTGGGTGAGGAGCGGGAGGCCGAGGAGGACGGTGACGGCGAGGCCGCGGCCGACCCAGGCGGCGGCGACGGTGCCGGTCATGGGTTTGCCGGTGATGCCCCAGATGACGGCGCGGAGCATGCGGCCGCCGTCGAGGGGGAGGCCGGGGAGGAGGTTGAAGGCGGCGACGAGGAGGTTGGAGATCATCAGGCCGGCGAGGAGGACGCCGGGGACGCTGGCGGGTTCGACGGTTTTCATGCCGAGGTAGAAGGCGCCGGCGAGGAGGAGGGAGAGGAGGGGGCCGACGAACGCGAGGACGAATTCGCGGCCGGGGGTTTCGGATTCCTTCTCGATTTCGGAGACGCCGCCGAAGAACTGGAGCTGGATGCGGCGGACGGGGAGTTTGAAGCGGAGGGCGGCGATGGTGTGGGCGAGTTCGTGGACGAGGACCGAGGCGTAGAAGGCGACGGCGAAGAAGAGGGCGACGAGGTAGCGGGCGGGTCCGAGTTCGGGGAGGATCCGGTCGAGCTGGTTGCCGAAGACCCAGGTGATGAGGGCGGCGACGAGGAACCAGCTGGGCGAGACGTAGACGGGCACGCCGAAGGGGCGGCCCATGAGGATTCCGCCGCCCGGTCCTCGGCGCCGGCCCGTGCGCTCGCCGGTTTCCTCGGTGTCTGCCACGGTTTTCCTTCGTTCGCTGCTGTCCGGCGCAGTGGGGGCGTCGGCGGTTTTTCTGCTTTTTCCCGGTGGTGTCCGGGTGCGCCGTAGCGCGGTGTGATGCTCCGATCATGCAGTGCGAGGGGGCTTTGAGTCGATGGTATGCGCGTGCTGTCGGTGGCGGGTCGTAGGGTTTTGGGTATGACGACGAGCCCCGGCAGCGGTCCGCAGGATGCGGCAGCCAGTAGTGAGCCCAGTGCCGATCCCGGTCGCGAGTCCGGTCCTGGTCCCGAGTCCGGCCGGGCGGGGGCGGTGGCGCCCGCTTCGCTGTCTCCTTCGCGGGCGAGCGACTTCATGCGCTGTCCGTTGCTGTACCGGTTCCGGGTGATCGACAAGCTGCCGGAGAAGCCGAGTGCGGCGGCGACCCGGGGGACGTTGGTGCACGCGGTGCTGGAGCGGCTGTTCGATCATCCGGCGCCGGAGCGGACGGCGCCGCGGGCGAAGGCGTTGATTCCGGGGCAGTGGGACCGGTTGCTGGAGTCGAAGCCGGAGTTGACGGAGCTGTTCCCGCAGGGTGATGAGGGGGCGGGTCTGGCGCGGTGGCTGTCGGAGGCCGAGGCGCTGGTGGACCGGTGGTTCACGTTGGAGGACCCGACGCGGCTGGAGCCGGTGGAGCGGGAGTTCTTCGTGGAGACGGAGCTGGATTCAGGGCTTCGGCTGCGCGGGATCATCGACCGGGTGGACGTGGCTCCGACGGGCGAGGTGCGGATCGTCGACTACAAGACGGGGAAGGCTCCGCGGCCGGAGTATGCCGAGGGTGCGCTGTTCCAGATGAAGTTCTACGCGCTGGTGGTGTGGCGGCTGAAGGGGGTTTTGCCGCGTCGGCTGCAGCTGGTGTATCTGGGCAGTGGGGACGTGGTGACGTACGACCCGGTGATCGAGGATCTGGAGCGGATGGAGCGCAAGCTCCTGGCGTTGTGGGACGCGATCCGGGAGGCGACGGAGACGGGTGAGTGGCTGCCGCGGCAGACGAAGCTGTGCGGTTGGTGTGATCATCAGGCGGTGTGTCCCGAGTTCGGGGGGACTCCCCCGGCCTACCCTCTGACGATCTCTCCCGGCTACCGCCGGGCGGAGTCCTGATCTTCGCCTCAGGGCACAATGGGCGGCGTCCCCCGATGGCGTCCGACGAATACGAGGTAGACCCCGTGGCGATCCGCGTACTGCTGGTCGACGACCAGCCGCTCCTGCGCACCGGTTTCCGGATGATCCTGGAGGCGGAGCAGGACCTGGCGGTGGTCGGCGAGGCCGGGGACGGTCTGCAGGCGCTGGACCAGGTGCGGGCGCTGCAGCCCGATGTGGTGCTGATGGACATCCGGATGCCGCGGATGGACGGGGTGGAGGCGACCCGGCAGATCACGGGTCCGGGCCGGGACGGTCCGGCGAAGGTGCTGGTCCTGACGACTTTCGATCTGGACGAGTACGTGGTGGAGGCGCTGCGGGCGGGGGCCAGTGGGTTCCTGCTGAAGGATGCGCCCGCCGTGGAGCTGGTGCAGGCGATCCGGGTGGTGGCGGGTGGTGAGGCGATGCTGGCGCCGAGCATCACGCGGCGGCTGCTGGACAAGTACGCGGGTCATCTGCCGTCGGGTGAGGACAGTGTTCCGGATGCGCTGGGAACGCTGACCGAGCGCGAGGTCGAGGTGCTGAAGCTGGTGGCGCGCGGGTTGTCGAACGCGGAGATCGCGGCGGATCTGTTCGTGAGCGAGACCACGGTGAAGACGCATGTGGGTCATGTGCTGACGAAGCTGGGTCTGCGTGACCGGGTGCAGGCGGCGGTGTACGCGTACGAGAGCGGTCTGGTGCGGCCGGGCGCCGGCCAGTAGCGGCGTCCTTCGGTACGCCTCCGGTACGGGAAGGGCCCGCCTCCGCTGCGTGCGGAGGCGGGCCTTTGCCGTGTGCGGGCCGGTCAGCCCTTGCTGATCTCCCAGAAGCGGAAGACGGTGGAGGCGTCCAGGGACCACTGCAGGCCGGTCACGTTGGGGCGGGTGACGGCGTACTGCTTGCTCTGCCAGAGCGGGAGGAGCGGGATCTCGTCGGCGACGATGTCCTGGAGCCTGCTGTACTCGGCGTTGGCGGCGGCGCGGTCGGACTTGGTGGAGGTCGACGGGATGATCGTCCCGGTGATCTCCTTGTTGTCGTAGTTGTTGTGCAGGATGTTGTCCGGGCCGAAGAACGGCTGCGTGAAGTTGTCGGCGTCCGGGTAGTCGGGCACCCAGCCCTTGACGTAGACGCCGTACTTGCCGTCGGCGATGTCCTTCTCGTACTGGTCGAACTCGACGGACTTGACGGTGGCTTCGAAGAGGCCGCTGTCGTTCAGCTGCTTGGCGATCAGCTGGAATTCCTGGTCCGTGGAGGGGCCGTAGCGCGAGGGCGTCGAGTACAGGGTGATCTTCACCTTGTCCTTGATGCCGGCGGCGTGCAGGACGGCCTTGGCCTTGTCGGGCTGGGGGGTGCCGCCGTAGCGGTCGAAGAAGGCGGTGGTGTGCGAGGCGATGCCGGCCGGGACGATCGAGTACAGCGAGGTGGCCGTTCCGTCGTAGACCTGCTTGACGAGGGCTTCGCGGTCGACGAGGTAGGCGATGGCCTTGCGGACGGGGAGTTTTCCGGCGACCGGGTCGTTCATGTTGAAGACGAGGTGTTCGACTTCGGCTCCGGCGCCCTGGACGACCTCGACCTTCTGGTCGCCGCTCTGGGAGGCCAGGCCGGCGATGTCCTTGGCGGCCAGGCCGCGGAAGGCGAAGTCGACGTCGCCGCTTTCGAGGACCTTCTTGAGGGCGGCCTGGTCCTCGTTGAAGAACTTCATGGTCACGCCGCTGTTGCGGGGCTTGGCCTTGCCGCTGTAGGCATCGTTGACGGAGAAGCTGGCGCTCTTGTCGTTGATGGAGTCCAGCTTGTAGACCCCGGAGCCGACGGCCTTGCCGTCCGTGCGGAGCTTGTCCGCGGGGTACTCGGCGTGGTCGACGATGGAGCCGGCGCCCGAGGCGATCTTGCTCGGGAAGGTGGCGTCGGGGGTCTTGAGGTGGAACAGGACGGTCTTGTCGTCCGGGGTGTCGATGGAGGCGATCGACGCCAGCATGACGGCCGGGCCGTTGTCGTCGTTGATCTTCAGCGTGCGCTCGAAGGAGAACTTGACGTCCTTCGAGGTGAGGCTGTCACCGTTGCTGAACTTCAGGCCGCCGCGCAGGGTGCACTTGTACACCTTGCTCTCGCTGCCCTCGAACCCGCAGGACTGTGCCGCGTCGGGCTCCGGGGTGGTGCCGCCCTTGGGGAAGCTCAGCAGGGACTGGAAGACGTTGTTGAAGAGCAGCCAGGAGCCGGGGTCGTAGCCCGAGGCGGGGTCGGTGGCCTTCACCTTGTCGGATATGCCCATGACCACGCCCTTGCCGCCGCCGGCGTTCGAGCCATCGGTCGAACCGCAACCGCTGAGCAGCGCGGCGGCGGTGGCTGCACCGAGCGGGGCCACCAACCACTGGTTACGTCTCATCACGCGAACGTCCTTCACAGTCTCACTGGGTGATCCGATTACTTGTTCCGGCCCGCGTGGTCCGCGGCCGGCGGCCTTGCTGGTCAGCCGCTGACGCCGCGGCCGAGTTCCCACAGCTGGAGGTCGGAGATGGCGTTGACCGACCACTCCACTCCGGTGATCCCGTCGCGCGCGGCGACGTACTGCTTGCCCTGCCACAGGGGCAGGACGGGTACGTCCTCGGCGACGATGTCCTGAATCTCCGTGATCGCGGGGACGGCGACGCCTCGGTCGACCGCCCGTCGGGATTCGGGGATGAGCCTGGTGCGCACCGCGCTGTTGGCGTACGGCGTGCCCAGGAAGTTGTCCTGCTCCAGGAAGGGGGCGAGGAAGTTGTCGGCGTCGGGGTAGTCGGGGAACCAGCCGAGCCCGTAGGCGGCGTAGTCGCCCTTCTTCTGCGCGGGCCGGAAGTCGGCCCAGTCGGCGCCCTGGACGGTGATGTCGAAGAGCTGGGTGGAGTTCAGCTGGGTCTTGAGGGCTTCGAACTCGGCCGCGGTGCCGTCGCCGTAGTGGTCGTTGGTGTAGTTGAGGGTGAGCTTGACCGGGGTCTTGATCCCGGCGGCCTTCAGCAGGTCGGCGGCCTTGGCGGTGTTGGCCTCGCCGTACTTGTTGAAGAACGAGTTGACGTGGCCGGTCACGGTGGTGGGGACCAGCGAGTACAGGGGCTGCGCGGATTTCCCGTAGACCTTGGTGATGAGGGCGCCCCGGTCGACGGCGGCCGCGAGGGCCTGGCGGACGGCCTTGTCCTTGACCACGGGGGCTTCGGTGTTGAAGCCGAGGTAGCGGATCTCCAGGCCGGGCATGGGGACGAGCTTGATGCCCTTGGGCGGGTGGGCGGAGAGCTCGGTGATCTGCGCGGGCGACAGGGTGCGGGAGACCAGGTGGATGGAGCCCTGTTCCAGGGCCTTGCCCATCGTGTCGGAGTCCTCGAAGGTGCGCAGTTCGGCCTTGTCGTTCTGGAGCTTCAGGTCGCCCTTGTAGTTCGGGTTCTTGGTGAAGACGGCGCGGACGAGGTGGTTGTCCTTGACCTCGGCCTTCATCGTGTAGGGGCCGGAGCCCTCGACGGTGAAGCCGGCGCGGAGCTTCTTGGCGTCGTACTTCTTGGCGCTGACGATGCCCGTGGCGGGGGTGGAGAGCTTGTACGGGAAGGTCGCGTCGGAGGTCTTCAGGTGGAAGACGACGGTGTCGGCGCCCTTGGTTTCGACGGTGTCGACGGTGGAGAGCAGCGAGGAGGGGCCGTTCTCGTCCTTGATGGCGATGACGCGTTCGATGGAGAACTTGACGTCCTGCGCGGTGAGGGGGCTGCCGTCGGCGAACTTGAGGTCCGGGCGCAGGGTGCAGCGGTAGCTCTCGTTGCCGGTGTCGGTGAAGCGGCAGTCGGAGGCTGCTTCGGGGACGGGCTGGCCGCCGCCGCGCGGGGTGTGCATCAGCGTCTGGACGGTCTGGCGCAGGATGTTCCAGCTGCCGGCGTCGTAGGCGTAGGCGGGGTCGAGCGGGGCGGGGGCGTAGTCGGCGGCCTCGAACCGGTCGGTGGTTCCGACGATGATCGCTCCGGATCCTGCTCCTCCGCCGCTGGTGCTGCCGCATGCGGTCAGCGCGGGGGTGAGCAGTCCGGCGGCGGCCGTCAGCACCATGGTCTTGCGGTTCATGCTGGAAGTACTCCCTCAACCCGGCACTTGTTCAAAGCGGCGTGGAGGGCATCGCGGCGGTCGCCCGTTCTGGGCGGAACGATCGGGCCGGTGTTGTGACGATCGGTCCACGCGGTTCCGGAACAGGGGTGTGTGTCCGGGACGGCTGAGGTGCGGCGCTTTGCCCGGATCGACATTAGTGGCCTGCGGAGGGGTGGCTTGAACCGGTTGGAGCGGGTGCGTCATCGCACGGTTATGGGAGCGGACCGGGTGTGAGCGCGGGGGCGTTCGCAGATTCGGTCAGGTACTCATCAATGTGGACACAAGGGGTGGCATGGAGTGGTCCGGAGTGGTGCGAAGGGGGCCTTGTGGGTGACTAAGGTCACCCGGGACAACTGCCCCGGGAGGGATGGAATTTCGGCCTCCGGGGTATCGCGCGAAAGATCCGCCCGCGGGACCGGAGTCCTGCGGGCGGATCGTGCGGTACGGAGCGTGCGCGGTCAGTTCATCGGAGTGATGAGGGAGCGCAGGAAGGGCAGGTCCACGTCTTCGAGCGAGCGCACGATGGTCCGGCCCGGGGCGGGCGCGATCCGGCCGACGGAGGGGATGGCGACGACCCGGCAGCCGGCGGCCTCGGCGGAGGCGACGCCGGTGGCGGTGTCCTCGATGACGGCGCAGCGCGAGGGGTGTGCGCCCAGGGCCCGGGCGGCCATGAGGTAGGGGTCGGGGTGCGGCTTGGTACGGGCGACTTCGTCGCCGGCGACCGTCAGGTGGAAGCGGTCGCGGCCGAGGGTGAGCAGGACCTGGTCGATGACCCGCCGGTGGGAGGCGGAGACCAGGGCGGTGGGCACGTTGTGCCGGGCCAGCTCGGCCAGCAGGCGTTCGGCGCCGGGCATGAGGGGCACCTGGTCGGCGATGCGGGCTTCGAAGCGTTCGTTGAGGAGCACGCTGAGTTCGGCGAGGCCGATGTCGGCGCCGGTGGATTCGATGAGGAATCCGGCGCTGCGGGTCATGGGGCCGCCGACGACCACGTCGCGCCAGGACTCGTCGAGGCGGTGGCCGAGTTCGCCGAAGACGTCGACCTCGATCTCCCACCAGAACCCCTCGGTATCGACGAGGGTGCCGTCCATGTCGAGCAGCACCGCCTGCAGGGCATGTCCGTCGGCCGTACGGGCGACGGGGGCGGGAACTGTGCTCGTCATGCGCGCACCTCTCTGAAGGTCTTGAGGGACGACAAGGCCGGTCACCTCACCTCCGGGGGCATGCCCGGAGGAACAGGTGACCGGCCTGTATGGGACCGACAAGTGTACGCCGGTCCGTGTCAGCGTGCGTTGAAATACTTCGCCTGCGGGTGGTGGATGACGATGGCGTCGGTGGACTGCTCGGGGTGGAGCTGGAATTCCTCGGAGAGGTGGACGCCGATCCGCTCGGGCTTGAGGAGGTCGGCGATCTTCGCGCGGTCTTCGAGGTCGGGGCAGGCGCCGTAGCCGAGGGAGAAGCGGGCTCCGCGGTATTTGAGGTCGAACATGTCTTCGACTTGGGTGGGGTCCTCGCCGCCGAATCCGAGTTCTGCGCGGACGCGGGCGTGCCAGTACTCGGCCATGGCTTCGGCGAGCTGGACGGACAGTCCGTGGAGTTCGAGGTAGTCGCGGTAGGAGTCGGCTTCGAAGAGCTTGGCGGTGGCCTCGCCGATCTTCGAGCCGACGGTGACCACCTGGAGGCCGACGACGTCGATTTCGCCGGATTCTTCGGGGCGGAAGAAGTCCGCGAGGCACAGGCGGCGGCCGCGGCGCTGGCGGGGGAAGGTGAAGCGGGTCCGCTCGTTGCCGGCCTCGTCGAGGATGATCAGGTCCTCGCCCTTGGAGACGCACGGGAAGTAGCCGTAGACGACGGCTGCTTCGAGGAGGTTCTCGGTGTGCAGCTTGTCGAGGAGCCCGCGCAGACGCGGCCGGCCCTCGGACTCGACCAGTTCCTCGTACGTGGCTCCGCCCGCACGGGCCTGCTTGAGACCCCACTGGCCCTTGAACAGGGCGCCTTCGTCGAGCCAGGAGGCGTAGTCCTTGAGCGGGATGCCCTTGACGACGCGGGTGCCCCAGAACGGCGGAGTGGGGACCGGGTTGTCGATGGCGGTGTCCGAGCGGCCACCGGGCTCCTCGGCCTCCTCCACCTGGAGTGCCGGGGTGTCGCGCTTGGCGACGCGGCGCTGCTTGAGTTCGGGGAGGGAGGCTCCGGGGACGCCGCGCTTGACCGCGATGAGGGCGTCCATGAGGCGCAGGCCTTCGAAGGCGTCGCGGGCGTAGCGGACTTCGCCCTCGTAGATCTCGTGGAGGTCCTGCTCTACGTAGGCGCGGGTCAGGGCGGCGCCGCCGAGGATGACCGGGTAGTCGGCTGCCAGCTTGCGCTGGTTGAGCTCCTCCAGGTTCTCCTTCATGATCACCGTGGACTTCACCAGGAGACCCGACATGCCGATGACGTCGGCCTTGTGCTCCTGGGCGGCTTCGAGGATCGCGGAGACCGGCTGCTTGATGCCGATGTTGACGACGTTGTAGCCGTTGTTGGACAGGATGATGTCGACGAGGTTCTTGCCGATGTCATGGACGTCGCCACGGACCGTGGCCAGCACGATCGTGCCCTTGCCCTCGTCGTCGCTCTTCTCCATGTGCGGTTCCAGATGGGCGACCGCGGTCTTCATGACCTCCGCGGACTGGAGGACGAAGGGGAGCTGCATCTGGCCGGAGCCGAAGAGCTCGCCGACCACCTTCATGCCCTCCAGGAGGGTGTCGTTGACGATGTCGAGGGCGGGGCGGGTCTGGAGGGCCTCGTCGAGGTCGGCCTCCAGGCCGTTCTTCTCGCCGTCGATGATGCGGCGCTGCAGGCGCTCCTCCAGGGGCAGTGCGAGGAGTTCCTCGGCACGGCCTGCCTTCAGGGACTTGGTGTTGACGCCTTCGAAGAGGGCCATGAGCTTTTGCAGCGGGTCGTAGCCCTCGGCGCGCCGGTCGTAGATCAGGTCGAGGGCGGTGCCGACCTGTTCGTCGTCGAAGCGGGCGATGGGCAGGATCTTCGAGGCGTGCACGATCGCCGAGTCCAGGCCGGCCTTGACGCACTCGTCGAGGAAGACGGAGTTCAGCAGGACGCGGGCGGCCGGGTTCAGGCCGAAGGAGATGTTCGACAACCCCAGGGTCGTCTGGACGTCGGGGTGGCGGCGCTTGAGTTCGCGGATCGATTCGATCGTCGCGATGCCGTCCTTGCGGGACTCCTCCTGACCGGTGCAGATCGTGAACGTGAGGGTGTCGATGAGGATGTCCGACTCGTGGATCCCCCAGTTGCCCGTCAGGTCGTCGATGAGGCGCTCGGCGATGGCGACCTTGTGCTCGACGGTGCGTGCCTGGCCTTCTTCGTCGATGGTCAGGGCGATCAGTGCGGCGCCGTGTTCCCGGGCCAGGGCGGTGACCTTCGCGAAGCGGGATTCGGGGCCGTCGCCGTCCTCGTAGTTCACGGAGTTGATGACGGCGCGGCCGCCGATCTTCTCCAGACCCGCCCGCAGGACGGGAACCTCCGTGGAGTCCAGGACGATCGGCAGGGTGGAGGCGGTAGCGAAGCGGCCGGCGAGTTCCTGCATGTCGGCGACACCGTCGCGGCCGACGTAGTCCACGCACAGGTCGAGCATGTGCGCGCCCTCGCGGATCTGGTCGCGGACCATCTCCACGCAGTCGTCCCAGCGGGCTTCGAGCATCGCGTCGCGGAACTTCTTCGACCCGTTCGCGTTCGTCCGCTCACCGATCGCCATGAACGAGATGTCCTGACGGAACGGCACCGTCTGGTACAGCGAGGACGCACCCGGCTCGGGGCGGGGGTCGCGCACGCCCGGGTTCAGGCCGCGGACCCGTTCCACGACCTGGCGCAGGTGCTCGGGGGTGGTGCCGCAGCAGCCGCCGACCAGCGAGAGCCCGTACTCGCGGACGAAGGTCTCCTGCGCATCCGCCAGCTCGCTCGCGGACAGCGGGTAGTGGGCGCCGTTCTTGCCGAGGACGGGCAGGCCGGCGTTGGGCATGCAGGAGAGCGGGATACGGGAGTTCCGCGCCAGGTAGCGCAGGTGCTCGCTCATCTCGGCGGGGCCGGTGGCGCAGTTCAGACCGATCATGTCGATGCCCAGCGGCTCCAGAGCCGTCAGCGCCGCACCGATCTCCGAACCCAGCAGCATCGTGCCGGTCGTCTCCACCGTCACCGAGCAGATCAGCGGGACGGAGACGCCGAGGGCCTCCATGGCGCGGCGGGCGCCGACGATGGAGGACTTCGTCTGGAGCAGGTCCTGGGTGGTCTCCACGAGGAGTGCGTCCGCGCCGCCCGTGATCAGGCCTTCGGCGTTGATCTGGTAGGCGTCGCGGATGGTCGCGTAGTCGATGTGGCCGAGCGTGGGGAGCTTGGTGCCGGGGCCCATAGAGCCGAGGACCCAGCGCTGCTGTCCCGTGGAGGCGGTGAACTCGTCGGCGATCTCGCGGGCGATGCGGGCACCGGCGACGGACAGCTCGAGGTTGCGGTCGGCGATGTCGTATTCGGCCAGGGCCGCGTAGTTCGTGCCGAAGGTGTTGGTCTCGACGCAGTCGACCCCGGCCTCGAAGTACTCGCGGTGCACGTTCGCCACGATGTCGGGGCGGGTGACGTTCAGGATCTCGTTGCAGCCTTCGAGCTGCTCGAAGTCTTCCATCGTCGGGTCCTGCGCCTGGAGCATGGTTCCCATGGCTCCGTCGGCGACGACCACGCGGGTCGCCAGTGCCTGGCGGAGGGCATCGGCCCGGGTCTGGGTGTCTGCGGGCGGGTTCGGCAACGAGGCCATGGTTCTGCTCCCTGGGCTGCGACGGCTGTCGGCTTTGCACCCCCTCGGTATCAAGGGTGCACGCGGCCAGGGTAACGGTGACGAACGGGCCCCGGTGGGGTCGTCCCACGTGGCGGACTGCATTCTGTGCGCGGGGATGGCGACGACTTTCGGCCGGGGCGACCTGGCCGCATCGTTTCCGAACACTCTTCCCACCATGCACGAAGTCGGCATCGACCGATAGTGTTCAGCATTGTCGAACTACGTCAGCAGGAGGCTGCGCGATGGCACGGAACATCCAGTCGCTCGAACGAGCCGCTGCGATGCTGCGGCTCCTGGCGGGCGGCGAGCGCCGGCTGGGGCTCTCGGACGTGGCCTCTTCCCTCGGCCTGGCCAAGGGGACGGCACACGGGATCCTGCGCACTCTGCAGGCCGAGGGCTTCGTGGAGCAGGACCCGGCCTCCGGCCGCTACCAGCTCGGCGCGGAGCTGCTGCGCCTGGGCAACAGCTATCTGGACGTCCACGAGCTGCGGGCCCGCGCCCTGGTCTGGACGGACGACCTGGCCCGCGCGAGCGGGGAGAGCGTGTACGTGGGGGTGCTCCACAAGAGCGGGGTGCTGATCATGCACCACGTGTTCCGGCCCGACGACAGCCGTCAGGTGCTGGAGGTGGGGGCCATGCAGCCGCTGCACTCCACGGCCCTGGGCAAGGTGCTGTCGGCGTACGACCCTGTGGCGCACACGCAGGTCATGGAGGTGGAGCGGGAGGCGTTCACCCCCCGTACGGTCACGGACGGGGCGGGCTTCGAGGAGATCCTGGAGCTGACCCGGGCCCGCGGCTGGGCCAGTGACATCGAGGAGACCTGGGACGGGCTGGCTTCGGTGGCGGCCCCCATCCACGACCGGCGCAGGATGCCGGTCGGCGCGGTGGCCGTCGCGGGGGCCGTGGAGCGGATGTGCGGGGACTCGGGGGACCCCCGGGCGTCCCTGGTGGCGTCCGTACGGGACTGCGCGCGGGCGGTTTCCCGCGACCTGGGGGCGGGCCGGTTCTGATCCGGCCGTCCCCCGTCGCCCTGTCCTGACCGTCCAGAGGCCACTCAAATATGGCATCTGGGCGGTTTTTGGCGTTTTATGATCACTCAATGGCCCGATTTGGTCGATCACACCGAGTGGTAACAATCCGGCCCCTTGGCCCGTCGAGCCCTTGACGCCCGCTTCACGTGGCGGAAAACTGCCGTTCATCGGTCGGCATTGCCGAACACCTACCGGCAATACGCGTTAGGGTGTGGCAAGGCCAAGGACCGGTGCAGCACTCACCGAGTGCGTGGGCCACCGGAGGGACCCGGTGGCCGACCACCCCTGAACGACAAAGGAGTCGCGGGTGTCCAGCTCCGACATCTTCATCGGCGAGACCATCGGTACCGCCCTGCTCACCCTGCTCGGCGGCGGCGTCTGCGCCGCACTGACGCTCAAGAGCTCCAAGGCCCGGGGCGCCGGCTGGCTCGCGATCACCTTCGGCTGGGGTTTCGCCGTCCTGATCGCCGCCTACGTGTCCGCACCGCTCTCCGGTGCGCACCTCAACCCGGCCGTCACGGTCGGCCTCGCCATCAAGAGCGGCGACTGGAGCGACGTACCGGTCTACTTCGCCGGCCAGCTGCTCGGCGCGATGATCGGCTCGGTCCTGATGTGGCTCGCCTACTACGGACAGTTCCGGGCGCACCTCGCCGACCCGGAGCACATCCGTGACGCGAAGCTCGGCCCCGAGGACCCGCACCCGCACGACGTGGCCGGCCCGGTGCTCGGCATCTTCTCCACGGGCCCCGAGATCCGTAACGTCGTCCAGAACCTGACCACCGAGATCATCGGCACCGCCGTCCTGGTCCTGGCCATCTTGACCCAGGGCCTGCAGGACGACGGCAAGGGCCTCGGCGTCATCGGCGTCCTGATCACCTCGTTCGTCGTCGTCGGCATCGGCCTCTCCCTGGGCGGCCCCACCGGCTACGCCATCAACCCGGTCCGCGACCTCGGCCCGCGCATCGTCCACTCCCTGCTGCCGCTGCCCAACAAGGGCGGCTCGGACTGGAGCTACTCCTGGATCCCGGTGCTCGGCCCCCTCGCGGGTGCCGCGCTCGCCGGCGGTCTGTACAACCTCGCGTTCGCCTGATCAGCAATCGGCACCACGGCGCCACCCGCACCGCCATTCTGATTCCGCCTACTTCGACACCTGCCAGGAGCAGCCACCATGACCACCAGCACCGGTCCTTTCATCGCCGCGATCGACCAGGGCACCACCTCCTCCCGCTGCATCGTCTTCGACCGTGACGGCCGCATCGTCGCCGTCGACCAGAAGGAGCACGAGCAGATCTTCCCGAAGCCGGGCTGGGTCGAGCACGACGCCTCCGAGATCTGGACCAACGTCCAGGAGGTCGTCGCCGGGGCCATGGCCAAGGCCGAGATCACCTCCGCCGACGTCAAGGCCGTCGGCATCACCAACCAGCGCGAGACCACCCTGCTGTGGGACCGCCACACCGGCGAGCCGGTCCACAACGCACTGGTCTGGCAGGACACCCGTACCGACGCCCTGTGCAAGGAGCTCGGCCGCAACGTCGGCCAGGACCGCTTCCGCCGCGAGACCGGCCTCCCGCTGGCGAGCTACTTCGCCGGCCCCAAGGTGCGCTGGCTGCTCGACAACGTCGAGGGTCTGCGCGAGCGCGCCGAGGCCGGGGACATCCTCTTCGGCACCATGGACTCCTGGGTCATCTGGAACCTCACCGGCGGCGCCCAGGGCGGTGTGCACGTCACCGACGTCACCAACGCCTCGCGCACCATGCTGATGAACCTGCACACCCTGGCCTGGGACGAGAAGATCGCCGAGTCCATGGACGTGCCCCTCAACGTCCTCCCGGTGATCAAGTCCTCCGCCGAGGTCTACGGCCACGTCAAGGAGGGCGTCCTGGCCGGCGTCCCGGTCGCCTCGGCGCTCGGTGACCAGCAGGCCGCGCTGTTCGGCCAGACCTGTTTCGCCGAGGGCGAGGCGAAGTCCACGTACGGCACCGGCACGTTCATGCTGATGAACACCGGCGACAAGATCATCAACTCCTACAGCGGCCTGCTGACGACCGTCGGCTACCAGATCGGCGACCAGAAGCCGGTCTACGCGCTGGAGGGCTCCATCGCCGTCACGGGCTCGCTCGTCCAGTGGATGCGCGACCAGATGGGCATGATCAAGACCGCGGCCGAGATCGAGACCCTCGCGTCCTCGGTCGAGGACAACGGCGGCGCGTACTTCGTGCCGGCCTTCTCCGGCCTGTTCGCCCCGTACTGGCGCTCCGACGCCCGCGGCGTGATCGCCGGCCTCACCCGGTACGTCACCAAGGCGCACATCGCCCGTGCCGTCCTGGAGGCCACCGCCTGGCAGACCCGTGAGATCACCGACGCCATGACCAAGGACTCGGGCGTCGAGCTCGCGGCCCTGAAGGTCGACGGCGGCATGACCTCCAACAACCTGCTGATGCAGACGCTCTCCGACTTCGTGGACGCCCCCGTGGTGCGCCCGATGGTCGCCGAGACCACCTGCCTCGGCGCCGCCTACGCCGCCGGCCTGGCCGTCGGCTTCTGGCCGGACACCGACGCCCTGCGCGCCAACTGGCGCCGCGCGGCGGAGTGGACCCCGCGGATGCCCGCCGAGCAGCGGGAGCGCGAGTACAAGAGCTGGCTCAAGGCCGTCGAGCGGTCCATGGGCTGGGTCGACGACGAAGACGCCAGCTGACCGCACTCAGCTGACGCTATCGACGAGGAGCTAAGAGAGATATGAGCAGCCTGCAGAGCGTTCCCACCCTGGGTTCGCACCCGACCGCCGGTTCGAACGCGAGCCGCGCCGAGACCCGTGAGCAGCTGGCGAAGGCCACGTACGACCTGCTGGTCATCGGCGGTGGGATCCTGGGCACCTCGGTGGCCTGGCACGCCGCGCAGTCGGGTCTGCGGGTCGCCATGGTGGACGCCGGCGACTTCGCCGGCGCCACATCCTCGGCCTCCTCCAAGCTGGTCCACGGTGGCCTGCGCTACCTGCAGACCGGTTCGGTCAAGCTGGTCGCGGAGAACCACCACGAGCGCCGGGTGCTGGCCAAGGACGTGGCCCCGCACCTGGTCAACCCGCTCACGTTCTACCTGCCGGTGTACAAGGGCGGCCCGGTGGGCGCCGCGAAGCTGGGTGCGGGCGTGTTCGCGTACTCGGCGCTGTCGGCCTTCGGCGACGGCATGGGCAAGATCATCTCGCCGGCCCGGGCGGCCGCTGACAACCCGGGTCTCAAGACGGACAACCTCAAGGCCGTCGCCGTCTACTACGACCACCAGATGAACGATTCGCGGGTCGCCGTGATGACGGTCCGCGCGGCCGTGGAGTCGGGCGCGGTCGTCCTGAACCACGCCGAGGTCACCGGTCTGCGCATGACGCGCGGCCGGGTCTCCGGCGCCGAGCTGAAGGACCGTCTGGACGGCACCGAGTTCGGTGTGGACGCGCGGGTCGTGCTCAACGCCACCGGCCCGTGGGTGGACCACCTGCGGCGCATGGAGGACAAGCACTCGATGCCGTCCATCCGGTTGTCCAAGGGCGCGCACATCGTGATGAAGCGCAAGTCGCCGTGGAAGGCCGCGATGGCCACCCCGATCGACAAGTACCGCATCACCTTCGCCCTGCCGTGGGAGGACCAGCTCCTGCTGGGCACCACGGACGAGGTCTACGAGGGCGACCCGGCGGACGTGCGCGCCACCGAGGCAGACATCCAGCAGATCCTGGACGAGGCGGCCTTCTCGGTGAAGGACGCCGATCTGGACCGTTCCCTGATGACGTACGCCTTCGCGGGCCTGCGGGTGCTGCCCGGCGGCCCCGGCGGGGTCGAGAAGGCCAAGCGCGAGACGGTCGTCTCCGAGGGCGCGGGCGGCATGCTGTCCGTGGCCGGCGGCAAGTGGACCACGTACCGGCACATCGGCCGGGTGGTCATGGACAAGCTGGCGAAGCTGCCGGGGAGCCCGCTGACCGAGGACATGGAGCCGGTGAAGTCGCTGGTGCGCCGGATCGCGCTGCCCGGTGTCGCCAACCCGAACGCGGTGGCGCACCGGCTGCTGGTGGACCGGGAGCCCGGTTCGCGGATGGACCCGCTGACCGCGCGCCACCTGGCCTCGCACTACGGGTCGCTGGCCTTCGACATCGCGCGGCTCGCGAACGAGGACCCGGCGCTCGCGGAGCGGATCCACCCGGACGGTCCGGAGATCTGGGCGCAGGTCGCCTACGCCCGGGACAACGAGTGGGCCGAGACGGCCGATGACGTGCTGCGCCGCCGTACGACGGTGACGGTCCGCGGCCTGGACAGCGCCGAAGTGCGCGGCCGGGTCGAGGAGATGCTGGCCGACAAGGCATAACCGGCTCCGTGAGCGGGCAGAGGGGCGGTTCCAGGGGGAACCGCCCCTCTGTCGTGGGCTGTGGCCGACGACCCATCAAGGCTTAGGCTGACCCACGTACGCAAGGGAACTTCGGAAGGAGACCTGGGTGATCGAGCTTGAGGGCGTGCCCGAGCTGATCGACCCGGTCATGGTGGCCGCGTTCGAGGGCTGGAACGACGCGGGTGACGCGGCCTCCGGTGCGGTCGCGCACCTGGACCGGGAGTGGAAGGGCGAGGTCTTCGCGGCTCTGGACGCCGAGGACTACTACGATTTCCAGGTCAACCGGCCGACGGTGTGGCTGGACAACGGGGTACGGAAGATCACCTGGCCGACGACCCGGTTGTCGGTGGTCCGGATCGGCGGTGCGAAGCCGCGCGATCTGGTGCTGGTGCGGGGCATCGAACCGTCCATGCGGTGGCGGTCGTTCTGCAACGAGATCCTGGGCTTCGCGCACGAGCTGGGCGTGGAGATGGTCGTGATCCTGGGCGCGCTGCTCGGGGACACCCCGCACACCCGGCCGGTGCCGGTCAGCGGGGTCACCTCGGATGCGGACCTGGCGCGGACGATGGATCTGGAGGAGACGAAGTACGAGGGCCCGACGGGCATCGTGGGCATCCTGCAGGAGGCCTGCACCCATGCCGGGGTCCCGGCGGTGTCGTTGTGGGCGGCGGTGCCGCACTACGTCTCCCAGCCGCCGAATCCGAAGGCGACACTGGCGCTGCTCAACCGCCTGGAGGATCTGATCGACATCCGGATCCCGCTGGGCGAACTCCCGGAGGACGCGCGGGCGTGGCAGGTGGGCGTGGACCAACTGGCGGCCGAGGACAGCGAGGTGGCGGAGTACGTCCAGACGCTGGAGGAGGCCCGGGACACGGCCGACCTGCCGGAGGCGTCCGGGGACGCCATTGCCCGGGAGTTCGAGCGGTACCTGCGGCGGCGTGACCCTTCCGCGGGCGCGGAGGCGGGTGACGGGTCGTACCTGCGGGACACCTCCGGTGGCCTGCCGCGCCCGCCGAAGCGCAAGCCGGAGCCTTCGGGGGACGAACCCCCGGCCCCTCCGGCGGCCTCGCCGGACGAGGAGGAGACGCCTCCGGAGGCGTAGCCCGTGCGAAAGGGCGGGGCGGGGAGTTTTCTCTCCCCGCCCCGCCCTTTCGCCGTTTCCCGGGCGCTGCCCGGACCCGCTCCTCAAACGCCGGAGGGGCTGGAGGTGCTCCTACAGGGCTACGCCGAGCAGCGCGTCCACCGTGCGGGAGACCAGGCCCGGGGCCGATTCGTCGTCGCCGTCAGTGGCGATCTGGAGCTCGACCCAGCGGTCCACCGCCGCGAGAGCAGCAGGCGCGTCCAGGTCGTTGGCCAGGGCCTCGCGGACCTCTTCGACCAGGGCGTCGGCGGAGATGCCGTCCGGGCGGGAGACGGCCGCGCGCCAGCGCTCCAGGCGGGCCACCGCCTGGGCGAGGACCTCGTCGGTCCACTCCCAGTTCTCGCGGTAGTGGTGCGAGAGCAGGGCCAGGCGGATCGCCACCGGGTCCACTCCCGCCCGCCGCAGGGCGGAGACGAAGACCAGGTTGCCCTTGGACTTCGACATCTTCTCGCCGTGCAGGGCGACCATGCCGGCGTGTACGTACGCCTTGGCCATGGGGAACTCGCCCGTCAGCACCTGGGCGTGCGAGGCGCCCATCTCGTGGTGCGGGAAGACGAGGTCGGAGCCGCCGCCCTGGACGTCGAAGGTCATGCCCAGGTGGTCCAGGGCGATGGCCACGCACTCGATGTGCCAGCCGGGGCGGCCGCGGCCCAGGGAGCCGCCGTCCCAGCTGGGCTCGCCCGGACGGGCGGCCATCCACAGCATCGGGTCGAGGGGGTTCTTCTTGCCGACGCGGTCGGGGTCGCCGCCCCGCTCCGCGGAGAGCAGGCGCATGGCTTCGGCGTCGAGGTTGGAGACCTTGCCGAAGTTGGCGTCGGACTCCACCGAGAAGTAGACGTCGCCGTCGAGCTCGTAGGCGGCGCCCGCGTCCCGCAGCCGTTCGACGAGGGGCACGATGCCGGGTATGGCTTCGACCGCGCCGACGTAGTGCTGCGGGGGCAGCATCCGCAGGGCGGTCATGTCCTCGCGGAACAGGGCCGTCTCGCGCTCGGCGAGCTCGCTCCAGTCCTGGTTGTCGCGCAGCGCCCGCTCCAGCAGGGGATCGTCGATGTCCGTGACGTTCTGGACGTAGAGGACCTGCCGCTTGGTGTCGAGCCACACGCGCTGCACGAGGTCGAACGCGTTGTACGTGGCCGCGTGACCGATGTGCGTCGCGTCGTACGGGGTGATCCCGCAGACGTAGATTCGGGCGACGGGACCGGGGGCGAGGGTGATCGTCCCCTGGGTCGCGGTGTCGTGGATCTGGAGGTCGCGGCCCTTGCCAGGCAGGGCGGGGACCTCAGAAGCGGGCCAGGCATGCATGCGTCGAGCGTAACCGGACGGGTGTTCCGAAAACGAACCGGACCTGCACTGTTGTCCTGAACGGCACTCTTGCGCCATGGCCGGTTCTATGCGTACGGGGCCTGCGGTGCGCGGCCGGTCTCGGACCCCGCTCAGACGCGCCGCGGGGGGCTCAGACGCGCTCGTGCGGGCGGGCTCAGACGGGCGGCCAGGGGATCGCCGGCCACTGCCCCGAAGGCTGCGGGTGCCTGCCGGTGCGCAGCAGCAGGGCCACCCGGGCCCGTACGGCGGCCAGCTCGGCGGTGGTGACCAGTTCCGCCAGTCGGGTGGCGAGGGGCTCTCCTGCGGCCAGCCGGGCCTCCAGGGAGGTCAGCACGGAGCGGGCCTCCCCGGTCAGCGGCTCCCCCGCCCATCCCCAGAGCAGGGTGCGCAGTTTGTCCTCGGTGTGGAAGGTCACGCCGTGGTCGATGCCGTAGAGCCGTCCGTCGGGGGCGGGCAGCAGGTGGCCGCCCTTGCGGTCGCCGTTGTTGATGACGACGTCGAGGACGGAGAGCCGGCGCAGCCGCTCGTCGTCGGCGTGGACCAGGAGCGCGGTGCGGCCTTCGCCGACCTCGGCGAAGGCGACGGGCTTGTAGCCCTCTCCCGCTTCCTCGCCCTCCACGAGCGCGAGGAGTCCGGCCGCGGGCTCCTCGGTCTCCCCCGTCTCGATCCACTGCTGGACCATGCCCTCGCCGTAGGGTCCGTCGCGGAGCACGGTCGGGGGCACCAGCCCCCAGCCGGTGGCCTCGGAGACCAGGTAGGAGGCGACCTCGCGCTGGGCGAGGTTGCCGTCGGGGAAGTCCCACAGCGGGCGCTCGCCCTTGACCGGCTTGTACACGCAGTCGGCGCTGACGCCCTCGTGGGTGACGCTGCACAGCAGGACGGCGTTGGACGCCTCGCGGATCCGGCCGACGACCGTGAGCTCGCCGTGGGCCAGCAGCTCTTCCAGTTCCCCCGTGGTGTTCACGCCTGGCGCCGGTAGCCGTTCTGGCGCGGGCAGACGTGCCCTTCGGGGTCCAGCGGGAGGCTGCACAGCGGGCACGGCGGCCGGCCGGCGTTGACCACGTCCAGGGCCCGCTTGGCGAAGGCCCGGGCCTGGGCGCCGGAGAGGCGCACGCGCAGCATGGGCGGGCCGTTCTCCTCGTCCTGCAGGAGCCGCTCCTCGGCCTCGGCAAGGTCCTCTTCGGAGTCCGCGTCGAGTTCGACGAGGGCCTGCGCTTCGACGATCATGCGCTGTTCCTCGCCGTCCCAGGCCAGGGCCATCGTGCCGACGCGGAACTCCTCGTCGACGGGGACGTCCAGGGGCGCGGTGTCGGTGACTTCGGCGGGGGCCACGGCCGGGACCGGGGCATTGCCGCCGGTGCGCCGTACGACCTCGTCCAGCAGCTCGTCCATCCGCTCGGCGAGCGCCGCGACCTGGGTCTTTTCCAGGGAGACGCTGGTGACGCGAGGGCCGGCGGAGGCCTGCAGGAAGAACGTACGGCGTCCAGGCAGCCCGACCGTGCCCGCGACGAAGCGGTCCGGCGGGTCGTAGAGGAACACCTGACGGGGCACGTCCAGTCTCCAAGTGTCCGGGGGTCCCCGGACGGGGTCCGGGGAGGCAGGGGCAGGGCTGGGCCCATGGGTTGGCCCGTCCAGCCTACTGCGCCGTTCGATCACACCGCGCCCGCGCCGCCGCCCACGACGGCTTCGCCGCCCGCTTCGGCCTCGTCCGAGGAGGCGGCGGGGTCCCCGGCCGGGGTTTCGCGGGGGGTGAAGGAGGCGAAGTCTCCGGTGTCGCCGAGCCGGAGCAGGAAGGGCCGGGTCGGCGTGTAGCGGATCGCGGTGACCGAGCAGGGGTCGACGTGGATCCGCTGGAAGAGGTCGAGGTGCATGCCGAGGGCGTCCGCGACAAGGGACTTGATGATGTCCCCGTGCGAGCACATCAGGAAGACGGCGTCGGCGCCGTGCTCCTCCTCGATGCGCGCGTCCCACTCCCGTACGGCGTCCACGGCGCGGGCCTGCATGGCGCGCAGGGACTCGCCGGCGGGGAAGGTGGCGGCCGAGGGGTGCTGCTGGACGATGCGCATCAGGGGTTCTTCGGAGAGTTCGGAGAGTTTGCGGCCCGACCAGTCGCCGTAGTGGCATTCGCCGATGCGCTCGTCGGTGTGGAGTGCGAGTCCGGGCCGGGCGGCCAGCAGCGGGGCCAGGGTCTGGGCGCACCGCTCCAGCGGGCTGGTGACGGCGGCGGCGAGCGGTACGCCGGCGAGCCGTCCGGGGAGCGCCGCGGCCTGCTCCCGGCCGCGTTCGTCGAGGTTGACTCCCGGGGTCCATCCGGCGAGCAGTCCGGCGGTGTTGGCGGTGGACCGCCCGTGTCGTACGAGGATCAGCGTGGCCATGCGGCCAGCCTAGGCCGTCTCCTTCGGATCTTGTCGGTCAGGTCCGCGTCGTCCGGTGCCGTGCCTCGCCGTGCTGCCGGGGCTTCCGTGTACTGGACGTACTCGGGTGCCGCGGCAGTGCGGTGCCGGGCGGCGCGGACCCGGCAAGATCCGAAAGAGACGGCCTAGGCGTTCGCGGCGGTGTGCGGACGGGGTGCGGGGCAGGGAGAATGCGCGGGTGATTGTGGACTGCGCGATGTACCGGAACGGCCGCCGCTCCCAGGCGCCCGAGGACTTCTCGGATGCCCTGGACGAGGCGCGGGCGACCGGTGACGCCTTCCTCTGGGTGGGCATGCACGAGCCGACGGAGGCGGAATTCGAGCACGTCAGTGCGGAGTTCGGGCTGCACCCGCTGGCCGTGGAGGACGCCCTGACCGCGCACCAGCGGCCGAAGCTGGAGGTGTACGACGATTCGCTCTTCGTGGTGCTCAAGCCGGTGCGCTACGACGACAACACGGACACGGTGAGCACGGGCGAGCTGATGGTGTTCATCGGCGACTCGTTCGTGGTCACGGTCCGGCACGGCGAGGGGGCCGCGCTGGCCGCGGTGCGCCACCGGCTGGAGCAGGAGCCGGAGGTGCTCAAGCACGGTCCGACGGCGGTGCTGTACGCGGTCTCGGACGCGGTGGTGGACCACTACATCGAGGTGGCCGCCGAACTCCAGGCGGATCTGGAGGAGCTGGAGGCGGAGGTGTTCTCGCCGAACCCGGCGGACACCAAGAACACGGCGGCCCGGATCTACGGCTTCAAGCGGCAGGTCCTGGAGTTCCGCCGGGCGACGAGCCCGCTGCTGCAGCCGATGGACCGGCTCGCCTTCGGGAGCGTGCCCTTCGTGCACGAGCACGCCCAGCCGTTCTTCCGCGACGTCGCCGACCATCTGACGAAGGCCAACGAGTACATCGAGGGCCTGGACCGGCTGCTCTCGGACGCGCTGGCCGCACATCTGGCGCAGATGGGGGTCCGGCAGAACGACGACATGCGCAAGATCTCGGCCTGGGCGGCGATGGCGGCGGTCCCGACGATGGTGGCGGGGATCTACGGCATGAACTTCGAGCACATGCCGGAGCTCAAGCAGGGCTGGGGCTATCCGGCGGTGGTCGTGGTGATGGTGGTCCTGTGTCTGGGGCTGCACCGCATGTTCAAGCGCCGCGGCTGGCTCTGACGCGACCGGCTCCGACGCGGCAGGCTCCGACGCGCAGGGCCCCGTACGGCGGGGCCCCGTACGGCGGGGCCGTCAGGCGAACTCGGGCGCCGTCGTCGCCACGCCGCCCAGGGCGTTCCTGTGCTCCGGCGGGCGCAGGGCGACCATCCGGTGCCAGCCGCCGAACCGCTCGTAGGCGTACACCGCGCGGATCCCGGCGGCGAGCGCGGCGGCCTTGGGCGCGGGCCAGTGCAGCAGGCGTCCCATGTGGCCCATGACGGCGAGGCTCACGTCGCGGTAGACGGCGATCTCGGCGAGCGCGCTCTCGCGCAGCACCCGGTGGATGGTCCGGGCGTGGCCGGCGCGGGCGAGGCGCAGGAGCTCCTCGTGGCAGTAGGCGAGGTGGTTGTCCTCGTCCGCGCTGATCATGCGGACGGCCTTGCCGAGGTCGGGGTGGTCCCCGAAGTGGCGGACCAGCATGACCATCTGTTCGGCGGCGCGCTGTTCGGTGACCCGGCTGTGGGCGAGGTAGACGACGACGTCCTCCTCCCTCAGGGCCCGCTGCCCGCGCAGGGTCTCGTGCGCCAGGCCGATGCCGCGGCGCTCCAGCAGCATCGTGTAGTCGGTCCCGGGCGGGACGGGTACGGGCGCCAGGCCGCGCTTGCGCAGCAGCGCGTTGAAGATCCGGCCGTGCTTGTCCTCGTCGGCCCCGTGCCGGGTGATCTTGGGTGCGAGATCGCGCATGGAGTCGGGGACCAGTGCCGCGATCCGGGCGTTCTCCCAGCCTCCCTGGGCCTCGCCGCCGGCGGCGATGGAGCAGAACAGCTGGAAGGAGTCGTCGTGGTCGACGATCTCCTGGAACAGGCTGCGTGCGGAGAGCATGCATCGAGTCAAAAGCCGATCGGCGGACCGGGCAACCGGGTGCGCCGTGGGGTTCGGCCGAATGAACGAAGACGGCCGATGGCCCCGGGAGCGTAACCCCGCGGGCACCGGGCGCGTTGTTGGCTGTGTCGGCCGTGGCGGGGAAGACCCCCCGAGCCCCCACCACGGCCGCAGAGCATGCGGCTCCGGTCCGTCAGGCGAGGCCCGCGATCTCCATGGCCTCGGTGCCGGCCCGCAGGGCGGCGATCCGCTCGTCCAGGGTGAAGCCGGCCGGGGCGAGCGTCAGGGTGGTGACCCCGGCTTCCGCGTAGGCCCGCATCCCGTCCGCGATGCGTTCCACCGGGCCCAGCAGGGTGGTGGAGTCGATCAGCGAGTGCGGGACGGCGGCGGCCGCCCCCTGCTTGTCGCCCGCCAGGTACTTGTCCTGGATCTCGGCGGCTTCCTTCTCGTAACCCATGCGCTGGGCGAGCTGGTTGTAGAAGTTCTGCTTGCGGCTGCCCATGCCGCCCACGTACAGGGCGGTGTACGGGCGGAACATGTCCGCGAGGCCGGCCACGTCCTCGCCGAGGGCCAGCGGCACGGTCGGGCAGACGTCGAAGCCGTCCATCGTCAGCCCGGCCTTCTCGCGGCCCGCGCGGATGTGCGTGAGCGCGGTGGCCTCCAGGTGCTCGGCGGCTGGGAAGATCAGCAGCGCTCCGTCGGCGATCTCGCCGGTCTGCTCGAGGTTCTTGGGTCCGATGGCGGCGATGTACAGCGGGATGTGCTCGCGCTCGGGGTGCACGGTGAGCTTGAGCGGCTTGCCCGGTCCGCCGGGCAGCGGCAGGGTCCAGTGCTCGCCCTCGTAGGACAGCCGCTCGCGGCTCATCGCCTTGCGGACGATCTCCACGTACTCCCGGGTGCGGGCGAGCGGCTTGTCGAACTTCACCCCGTACCAGCCCTCGGAGACCTGCGGTCCGGAGACGCCGAGGCCGAGCCGGAAACGGCCCTTGGTGAGGGAGTCGAGGGTGGCGGCCGTCATCGCGGTCATCGCGGGCTGGCGGGCCGGGATCTGCAGGATCGCGGAGCCGACGTCGATCCGCTCGGTCTGGGCGGCGACCCAGGCCAGGACGGTCGGGGCGTCGGAGCCGTAGGCCTCGGCGGCCCAGCACACGTCGTAGCCGAGGCGGTCGGCCTCCTGCGCGACGGCGAGGTTGTCGGCGTCCATGCCGGCGCCCCAGTAACCGAGATTGATGCCGAGCCGCATGTGCAGTCCCCTTAGCGGTCAGTACTCATGAGTAACGTCAGTCTGCGGGGACTGTAGCGCGCCCGGGTGCCCCGCGTCAGTGCCCCAGTAGTCTCAGCCCTCATGGAGCAGAGGCATCTCGGCCGCACCGGACTGCGCGTCTCCCGGATCGGTCTCGGCACACTGACCTGGGGCCGGTCGGCGGACGGACCGGACGAGGCGGAAGCCGCCGCGCAGTTGAAGACGTTCTGGAACGCGGGCGGCACCCTCGTCGACACGGCCGACGTGTACGGGGGCGGGGAGGCGGAGTACCTCCTCGGGCAGTTGATCGGTTCCGTCGTGCCGCGGCGGGATCTGGTGATCGCCACGAAGGCGGGCGGGGTCGCGGACCGGGACCGCCCCTTCGACTGCTCCCGCGGCCACCTCCTGGCCGCCCTGGACGAGTCCCTGGCCAGGCTGAACACGGACTACGTCGACCTCTGGCAGGTCCACGCCTTCGACCCCGGCACCCCGCTGGAGGAGACCCTCCAGGCACTGGACCTGGCGGTCAGCAGCGGCCGGGCACGGTACGCCGGGGTGTCCAACTTCAGCGGCTGGCAGCTGGCGAAGGCGGCGACCTGGCAGATCGCCGCACAGGGGGTACGGACTCGGCTGGCATCGACCCAGATGGAGTACTCCCTGCTCCAGCGGGGCGTGGAGCGCGAGGTCGTCCCGGCCGCCCTCGACCTGGGCGTATCCCTCCTCCCCTCGTCCCCCTTGGGCCGGGGCGTCCTGACGGGCAAGTACCGGGGCGGCACCCCGGCCGACTCCCGGGGCGCCTCGGAAACCCTGGCCGCCTTCGTGGACCCGTACCTGGACGACGCGGCGAGCCGCATCGTGGACGCGGTCGCCACGGCCGCCCACGGACTGGCGGTGACCCCGCTCCAGGTGGCCCTGGCATGGGTCCGGGACCGTCCGGGGGTGGCCGCCCCCATCGTCGGCGCGCGGACATCGGCGCAGCTCGGGGCGGCCCTGTCGGTGGAGACGCTTAGTCTTCCGGAGGAGATCCGCCGAGCCCTGGACGACGTCTCGGCGCCTGTCCACCGCTATCCCGATCAGGACTGGAGCACCTTGTGAGCGAAACCGCCGCCGCGGAAACCCCGGCCACCCCCGGCCCCGAGGCCGGCCCCGCCGACACCGCTGCCGCGGAAGCCGTTGGCGCCGAGGCCGGTGACACCGAGACCCCGGGGTCCGGCGAAGCCGACAGCTCCGAGGCCGGCGGGTCCGGCGAAGCCGACCGCACCGAGGCCGGCGGGTCCGGCGAAGCCGACCGCACCGAGGCCGGCGGGTCCGGCGAAGCCGACCGCACCGAGGCCGGCGGGTCCGGCGAAGCCGACCGCACCGAGGCCGGCGGGTCCGGCGAAGCCGACCGCACCGAGGCCGGCGGGTCCGGCGAAGCCGACCGCACCGAGGCCGGTGGTGACGAGGCCTCCGAGTCGGGCGAAGCCGAGGCCGACACGACCCTGCAGACGGACGCCACGCCCGAGGCCGACGAAGCCGAGGCCGAGCCGCCCGCACCCACGAACACCACCGCCGGGTCCGGCGAAGCCGGTGACGCCGAGGCCTCGGAGGCGCTCGGCGCTGCGTCCGGCGAAGCCGGTGACAGCGGCCCGGAGGCGTCGCCTTCCGGCGAAGCCGGGAGCGGGGACGGGGAGTCGCAGGACGCCGAGCCTGCCGGGGCGACCGCCCCCGAGCCGGACTCCGGCGAAGCCGGGAGTGGGGACGGGTCCGGGGCGGAGCCCCAGGGAACGGTGGAAGGGCGGGTAGGGGAAAGCCCCGCAGGGGCCACCGACCCCGACGGGCCCGTCGAAGGCGCGGCGGACGGAGCCGACCCGGCGCAGGCCGACGCCGAGACCACCACCGGGGAGGCCACCGAGGCCGCCGAGGCCAAGCCCGCGCTGAGCGAAGCGGCGGCGGAACTGGCCGCCCAGAAGATCGAGCGGGAGCGCATCGCCCGGCGCAAGGCCGAGCGCGAGGCCCCCATCGAGGCCGGGGCGAAGCTCAGCGGGACGGCCGCCGATCTCCTGGCCGCCGTACGGGCCGTGGAGAGCGGCGCCCGGCCCCCCGCCCCGCTCCGCCGCCCGGCCCAGGCGGAGGCACACGCACCGGCACAGGCACACGCACCGGCCCCGCCGGAGGCCACCGCGCCCGCGCCGGAGCGCGCACCCGCACCCGCCCCCACGCCGACGCCCACGCCCCCGCGGGAGCCCTCCCCCGACGCCGTGCAGGCGCTCCGCGCCCTCCTCGCCCGCGGCGGGGCCCCCGAGTCCCTGGCCCCGCAGGCGGCCCTCGCGCTCGGCGCCGACGCTGCCGGTCAGCTCGCCGAATCCCCCTGGCGGCTCCTCGCCGTCGCCGGGGTCCGCCCGACCCAGGCCGACGGGTTCGCCCGCGCCCTCCTCGGCCCCGACGAGACCGGTCCCGGGGACGAGCGGCGGGCCGCCGCCCTGGTGGGCTGGCTGCTCGGCCAGGCCGCCGCCAAGGGGCACACGGTGCTCGACGCACCCACCCTGGAGTCCGCCCTCGCCCAGTACGGCGTGCCCGACCCGGCCGAGGCGCTGGAGGCGGCCGTCGGGGACGGAGCCGTCCTCACCTTCGAGGAGCCGGTCGGCCCGCCCGTCGCCGAGGACGAGGAGCAGCCCGTACGGATCCTCGTGGGCCTGGAAGGCTCCGCCATGGCCGAGGAGAGCCTCGCCGAGGGCCTGGCGCGGCTCGCCAACACCTTCACGGACCCCGCCGACTGGGACAAGGCCGCCGGAGGCAACGGCCCCGGCGCCGAGCTGATCCGCGCGGTCGCCGCGCACGGGCTGGTCACCCACACCGGCGGCGAGGCCGCCCGCGCCGAGCCCTTCGCCCTGCTCGCGGCCGCCCGGGAGGCCGGTCTGCGGGCCTGGCTGGCGGCGCACGCCCCGGCCGCCGAAGGTGGACAGGGCGCCGAGGGCGCCGTCACGGTGGCCGGTCTGCTGGCCGGGGCCGAGGGCCCCGGCCGGAATGCTGACGGGCAGTTCGCGCTGGACCTGCTCATCGTGCTGGACGCCCCGCAGCTGGACGTGGAGACGGCGGCGGCGCTGGTGGAGTCCGTGCCCGACGGCGCCCGCCTGGTGCTGTCCGGCGATCCGGGGGTGCTCGGCAGCGCCGGCCCCGGCCGGGTCTTCGCCGATGTGCTCGCGGCCCGCGCCTTCCCGCAGTTCGTCTCCCGCGTCCCGGATCCCGGCCCGATCGGCGAGCTGGTCTCGGGGGTCGGGATCGGGGAGCTGAACCAGGTGGACGCCCCCGGCAAGGAGGTCGTCATCGTTCCGGTGCGCGACGCCGGGGAGGCCGTGCACCGCACCGTGCAGCTGGTCTCCGAGTCGGTGCCGCGCGCCTTCGGGATCCCGGCGGACGCCGTCCAGGTCATCACCCCGGGCCACGGCGGCTCGGCAGGTACCCGGGCGCTCAACGCCGCCCTCAAGGAGCGGCTGAACCCCGGTCCCGGCCGGTTCGGCGGCTTCGATCCGGGGGACCGCGTGGTCCACGTGCCCTCCGCCGGGCGGGCGCTGCCGGCCCGGGTGGTGTCGGCCGACGCGCAGGGGCTGCATCTGGAGGCAGCCGCGGGCGCGCGGATCCTCGTACCGAAGGAGCGGGTGGAGTCCCAGGTGCGGCACGGCTGGGCCGTGACGGCGCACCAGGCCGTGGGTTCGCGCTGGCCGGCCGTGGTCGTCGTACTGCCCGGGGACGCGGCGCAGGCCCTGTCCCGGGAGTGGGTGTACACGGCGTTCGGGCGCGCCGGACGCCACCTGTCGGTGGTGCACGGGGTGGACCAGGCCCTGCCCCGCGCCGTCGCGGAGGTGCTCGCGAAGCCCCGTACGACCCGGCTGACGGCCCTGCTCCGGGCGCTCGCCGCGGCGGCTCAGGCGCAGCCCGAGTAGGAGACGCGCCGCGGCCCCCGTCCCGGGTGGGACGGGGGCCGCGGCGTTTCGCCGTGCGCGGGGTCCGGTCAGGCCGGGGCGAGGCCCGGCTGGGCCGCCTCGTCCTGGGCGTCCTCGGCGTCCTCGGCGTCCTCGTCTAGGTACTCGCCGTCCTGCTCCTCGTCGAAGACCGAGCTGACGTCGAAGCGGTGCATCACGTCCTGCGGATCGATGTGCGTGAAGGGCGTGCTCAGCCACTCCCCCGGTTCCGTGACCTCCTCCGAGGCGGCGATCCAGAGCGTGGAGTCCCCCTCCTCCAGACCGAAGTCCTTGGCACGGGAGGCGATCTCGTCCGGCTCGTACTCGCCGAAGAGCACCCCGATCGCGTCGGCGGTACCGCCGTCCCGGTCGAGTTCGGCTTCGCGGTCGTGCGCGACGACCCGCTCGGCCTGGGCGATCAGGCGGGCCGGTTCGACGACGGCGTAGTCGCGGCGGATGAGCACGCTGAAGGCGGCGGGCTCGGCGGGCCCGGTGTACGGGAGCCCGTCCTCGGGAGTGGGGATCTCGAAGGGGGTGACCTCGTCGTAGCGGTCGTAGAGGAGTTCGTCGTACTCCTCGGCGGCGGCGGCGAGTTCGTTGAACGCCGTGTAGACGTCCGGGTCATCGTCCCCGGTCCTGCTCTCGACCGCGGCGAGGTGACGGTCGAGCGCGGCCTTGACCGCCTCGGCGGCGGCGCGTACCTCGGCAACAGTGGGCAGAGCGGCATCAGACATAGTGCAGACGCTATCCGTAGCAGGGCTCTGCACGCACAATAGATGCGATGCCGGAATACGAATTTGTCGACCTGTACGTGCCCCGAGGGGTTCCGCGCCAGGAAACGACCCGCCTGTTGACCGATCATGCCGAGTACGGGCATTGGGAGCTCGACCGGCTGACGCTGCTCCGGGACGGCAGTCGCCGTGTCCGGCTGCGCCGCCGGATCATCCGTCAGGTCCGCGCGACCTGGTGACCCGGATCCGCTTCGCGGGCGCCTCCCGGCCGTGGCCGGCGGGCACCCGCGATGCGGAGGGATTCCGGGTGAACAGCCGTCAGGCGGCCTTGCGCGCCCGGCGGTAGAGCACGGCGCCGGCCAGCAGCATGCCCGCGGCCAGGGGCACTCCGACGGTGAGGGCGTCACCGGCGCCGGTCTCGGCCAGTCCCCCGGCCGGGGTCGAACCCGTACCGGTGCCGGTTCCCTGGGCGGGGTAGGTGACCGGGGTCACGGAGCCGGCGCCGGGGCCAGTGCCTGTGCCCGGGCCGGTGGGCGTTCCGGGCTGCCCGGTGCCGGGAGTACCGGGGTTCCCCGGGTTCCCGCCCGGATTGCCCGGCGTACCGGGGCCGCCGGGGTTCCCGTGGTCCCCTGGGCTGCCATGGTCGCCGGGGGTGCCCGGGTTCCCGTGGTCACCCGGCCCGCCCGGGTTCCCGTGGTCACCCGGCCCGCCCGGATTCCCGTGGTCGCCCGGAGTGCCGTGATCGCCCGGGGTGCCCGGGTTCCCGTGATCGCCGGGGGTACCCGGGTTCCCGTGGTCGCCGGGTGTGCCGTGGTCGCCCGGGTTCCCGTGGTCGCCCGGGGTGCCGTGATCGCCCGGCCCGCCCGGGTTCCCCTGGTCTCCCGGGTGGTCGCCCTCGTCGCACGGCTCGTCGGGGTTGCCCGGGTGCTCCGGGTGCTGCGGGTGGCCCGGTCGGCCCGAGACGTTCGCGCAGCGGTTGCCGAAGGCCGGGTTCAGGGCCCCCACCACCGTCACCGTGTTCCCGCAGGCGTTCACCGGTGCGTCCACGGGTGCCTGAACGGTGTTCCCGGACAGCAGGCCCGGTGAGTGTGCGGTGTGGCCGGAGGCCGCGGAGTCCGCGTGTGCGTATCCCCCGCCGATCGCGAGCAGACCCCCCGCGGCCGCCATGGTGATCAAGGTCTTCCTGCCGGTGACCTGTACCTGTCGTCGCATCTGTACTTCGTCCCCTGGTGTGCGTGGTGCACGCGCACGCGCGCGCACGCTCGGCCGGCGCACTGGCCGCACAGGCTCCCCCGCCTGGTGCGCCGGAAGATCGATGTCGGGCCGTAAAGCCCGGCGGCCCCGGAGCGCTGGAATGCGCTCCGGGGCCAGAACTTCAGAAACTTCAGGCGTTGACGCAGGTGTTGCCGAAAGCCGGGTTCAGCAGACCGATCACGGAGACCGTGTTGCCGCAGACGTTCACGGGAACGTGGATCGGAACCTGGACGACGTTGCCGGACAGGACACCGGGGGAGCCGATGGCCGCACCCTGCGCACCCGCGTCGGCGACAGCCAGACCCGCACCCGCGAGAACCAGACCACCGGTGACAGCCGCAGCGGCGGCAACCTTCTTGAACATTGTTCCTCCTAGTAGGCAAGCGCGGTCCCAGCCGCGGACCGCACCACCTGTAACGAGGAGGGATCACCAGGGCTACGAGCGTATGAGCGCATTCACTCTTCTCAGTGGAATCCGCACACCTTCCCGATTCTCCGGCGTTAGCTACCTCCCGATTCCTCCCGGTCCCCCGGGGAACCCTCAGGACTCGTCAGAACTCGTCAGGACTCGTCGATGAACCGGTCGAGCACGCGCACGCCGAACTTGAGGCCCTCCACCGGCACGCGCTCGTCCACACCGTGGAACATCCCGGCGAAGTCCAGCTCCGGCGGCAGCTGCAGCGGCGCGAAGCCGAAGCAGCGGATGCCGAGGTCGTCGAAGGACTTGGCGTCCGTACCGCCGGAGAGCATGTACGGGACCGCGCGCGCGATCGGGTCATGGGCCTTGAGGGCGGTCTGCATGGCGTCCACGAGCTTGCCGTCGAAGCCCGTCTCCAGCGCCTTGTCCGCGTGGACGTCCTCCCGCTTCACGCGCGGGCCCAGGATCCGGTCGAGGTCGGTGAAGAACTCCTCCTCGTAGCCCGGCAGGAAGCGGCCGTCCACGTGGGCGGTGGCCTGGCCCGGGATGACGTTGACCTTGTAGCCGGCGCCGAGCATGGTCGGGGCGGCCGAGTTGCGCAGGGTCGCGCCGACCATCTTGGCGATGCCGCCGAGCTTGGCGAGCGTGGCCTCCATGTCGTCCGGGTCGAGCGGGGTGCCCAGCGCGTCCGAGAGCTCGTCCAGGAAGTGGCGCACGGTCTTGGTGACCCGTACCGGCCAGGTGTGGCGGCCCAGGCGCCCCACGGCCTCGCACAGCTCCGTGATGGCGTTGTCGTTGTTGGTCATCGACCCGTGGCCGGCGGTGCCCTCGACGGTGAGCCGCATCCAGTGCATGCCCTTCTGGGCCGTCTCCACCAGGTACAGCCGCAGGTTCTCGTTCACGGTGAAGGAGAAGCCGCCGACCTCGCCGATCGCCTCGGTGACCCCCTCGAAGAGCCCGGGGTGCTTGTCGACGAGGTGCCGGGCGCCGTAGGTGCCGCCCGCCTCCTCGTCGGCGAGGAAGGCCAGCACGATGTCGCGCGGGGGCTTGCGGCCGCTGCGCATGCGGTCGCGCACGACGGCCAGCGTCATCGCGTCCATGTCCTTCATGTCGACCGCGCCGCGGCCCCACACGCAGCCGTCGGCGATCTCGCCGGCGAAGGGGTCATAGGTCCAGTCGGCCGCGTTGGCGGGGACCACGTCGGTGTGCCCGTGGATCAGCAGCGCCGGACGCGAGGGGTCCTCGCCCTCGATGCGCGCCACGGTCGAGGCGCGCCCCTTGTGCGATTCGAAGATCTGCGGTTCCAGCCCGACTTCGGCGAGCTGCTCGGCGACCCATTCGGCCGCCTTGCGCTCGCCGGGGCCGGAGTGGTCCCCGTAGTTGCTGGTGTCGATCCGGATGAGGTCCCGGCAGAGGTCGACGACCTCGTCCTCGCCGGATACGGTCCTGCCCGCGCTCGACTCGCTCACGCTGCTTCCTCCCACTGACCACTGATCGGTACCGAACTGCCTCCCATCCTCCCGCTCCGGGCCGCTGCGCCCAAGGCCGGACCCGGCCGTCGGGGGGTGTGATCGAGGACCCCGGAATGTTTGGTAATGTTTTCCACGTCGGAACGGCCCGCGAGGGACGCGAGACAGACACCTTGTCCGGGTGGCGGAATGGCAGACGCGCTAGCTTGAGGTGCTAGTGCCCTTTATCGGGCGTGGGGGTTCAAGTCCCCCCTCGGACACCAACGGGAAACCCCACTTCACGTGGGGTTTTCTGCGTTTGTGGGGCACGGGACGGGCGAAGGTCCGGTGGGGATATTCTGGGGAAGTGAATGAGAATCTTCCTCCTTGTCCCAAATGTTCCTGCGAGTACACCTACGAGATGAACGCGCTCGTGGTGTGCCCCGAGTGCGGTCACGAGTGGGTGCCCGCCGAAGAGGACGCGCAGGCCTCGGCGGGCTCCGGGGAGCGGGTCGTGAAGGACTCCGTGGGCAATGTGCTCAGCGACGGGGACACCGTGACCGTGGCCAAGGCGCTCAAGGTCAAGGGCAGCCCCTCGGGGATCAAGGCCGGCACGAAGGTCCGTAACATCCGGCTCATCGACGGGGTCGACGGACACGACATCGACTGCAGGATCGACGGCTTCGGCGCGATGCAGCTCAAGTCCAGCGTGGTCAAGAAGGCCTGACCGCGGGCGGATGCGAGGAGAGGGGCCCCGCCGTGGCGGGGCCCCTCTCCTCGTGTCCGGTCCCGATCGGGCGCGGTCGGCCCGGGTCGGGCGCGGTCAGTCGCCCGGGATGGCCTCGGCCGCCTGGTCGAGGCGGAAGGCCTCGTTGCCCAGGCCGATGCGGGCGTGCACCTCGGGGCGCGAGGAGCGCAGGAACAGGCCGTACGCCAGGCCCACCACGGCCGCGGCGCCGATGATGCCGGGCAGCACCCAGCTCAGCGCGGAGCCCTCCTCGGCGGCGACCAGGACGCCGAAGTCCCTGACGGTGTAGACGGCGATGGCGAGCAGCGCGATGCCGGCCAGGCCCGCCGCGACGAGCCGCCAGACCTGGGCGCCCGCGGTGCCCCGGCGGACGAAGAAGGCGATGACGGCGAAGGAGGCCGCGGCCATCAGCAGGGTCACGCCGAGGGCGCCGACGCTGCCCATCCAGGTGAACAGGTGCAGGACGGGCGTGGTGGGGTCGCCGGCGGGCAGGTCATCGGTGAACGCGAAGGCGAGGACGACGACCACGGAGATCACCGTCTGCAGGAGCGAGCCGGTGGCGGGGGCGCCGGTACCGGCGTTGGTGCGGCCGAAGGAGGCCGGCAGCAGGCCCTCGCGGCCCATGGCGAAGGCGTAGCGGGCGACGACGTTGTGGAAGCTCAGCATCGCCGCGAACATGCCGGTCACGAACAGGACGTGCAGGGCGTCGGTGAAGGCGGTGCCCAGGCGGCTCTCGGTGAGCTGGAAGAGCAGGCCGGGGCCGGCTTCGGCGGAGGCCTTGACCACCTCGCCGGGGCCGGTGGCGACGGTGAGGGCCCAGGCGCTGAGCGCGAAGAAGAGGGCGACGAAGCCGACGGCGAGGAACATCACGCGGGAGACGACGATGTGCGGCTTGCTGGTCTCCTCGGCGTAGACCGGGGACTGCTCGAAGCCCACGAAGGCGGCGATGCAGAAGCACAGGGCGGTGCCGAGGCCGGCGCCGCTGAGGGTCGCGGGGTCGAAGGCGTGCAGCGAGAGGCCGTCGGGGCCGGGCTTGCCGAGGGCCGCGGCGTCGAAGACGACGACGAGGACGACCTCGATGAGCAGGAGGACGCCCAGCACCTTGGCGTTGAGGTCGATCTTGAGCCAGCCGAGGGCGCCGGTGAGGGCTACGGCGGCCAGGGCCGGTATCCACCAGGCGAGTGTGATGTCGAGGTAGGTGGCGAAGAGGCTGGAGACCTCGAAGCCGAGGATGCCGTAGACGCCGACCTGCATGGCGCTGTACGCGACGAGGGCGACGAGCGAGGCGCCGGCGCCGGCGGTGGGGCCGAGCCCGCGCGCGATGTAGGCGTAGAAGGCGCCGGCGTTGTGGACGTGCCGGCTCATCTCGGCGTAGCCGATGCTGAAGAGCGCGAGGACGACGCCGAGGATGACGAACAGCAGGGGCTGTCCGACGATGCCCATGACCCCGAAGGTGGTGGGCATGACACCCGCCACCACCATCAGGGGGGCGCTCGCGGCGAGTACGGAGAGCAGCAGGCCCGCGGTGCCGAGGCGGTCGGCGCGCAGGGCGCGGTCCTGGCCCTTGTACGTGCTGATCTCGGCCGGGTCGGTGAGCGTGGTGGATCTGCCCGTCGGCATGGCGGGTGGTCCTTTCGGCGGGGAAGTCTTGCGGGGCGGGGACGAGCGGGGCGAGCTGGACTGCGGCCGCGGGCGGCCCGGGCGGAGGTTCAGGTGCCCAGCGCGGCGCTGCGGGCGGCGAGGAAGGCCTTGTGCGGGTCGAGGTCGGGGTAGGACCACGGGGCGCGGGTGGCGTGGCTGCCGATGCGGTGGAAGAGGGCCGCGGCTTCGGCGGGGCGACCCTCGCAGAGTTTGGCGTGGGCCAGGAAGTTGAGGTCCACGCGGTTGCGGGGGTGGTCCTCGCGCTCCCACTCCAGCCACCAGTCGAAGGCGGAGCGCAGCACCTGGCGGGCGCGGCGGCCGGACCAGTGAGCGGCGATCCCGTCGGGGGTGTGCCCGTGGACGGCGGCGAGGACCCGGTAGCGCTCGGCGTGGGCGATGACGGGGAGGACGGCGAGCGGGGAGTCGGCCGGGGATTCCTCGGCGGCCCAGGCGGCGAAGTCGTAGACCTCGTGGAGCGGGTCGTGGCCGGAGCCGGGGGTGCGCTCGGCCAGCAGGGAGACCATCAGGTGGTGGGCGTGGTGGTGTTCGCGGTGGCGGGCCCGCACCTGGTCGAAGTGGCGGCTGAACTCCTCTTCGGTGCCGAAGGCCCGGCTCAGGAGCAGCAGGCCGAGCCAGGGGGTGGGGTCGGCCGGGAAGAGGGCGGCGGCCCGGTGGCAGGCTTCCTCGGCGGCCTCGGGGGTGCCCTTGCGGCGCAGGGCGGTGAAGACGGCCGCGCAGGCGAGGAGGGTGACGGCGTCGGCGCTCTCCGGTTCGGCGAGGAGCCATTCGCGTGCCCAGGCGGTGGCGGCCGGGGTCTCGGCGAGGACGACGAGGCGGTGGCCGCGGCGGTCCCAGTCGTCGCCGGTGGCCACCAGGAGGGAGCGTGCCTTGGCCCAGCGGCCCTGGGTGAACTGGGTCCGTACGTCGACGAGTTCGGAGTCGCAGAGCGCCGGATCGAAGAGCTGGGCGTCCCGCTTGCGGGCGCGGCCGAGGGGCGGCGGAGGCGGAGACATCCGCGGTTTCCCTCCAAGGCGCGGGCGGTTGGGCGGTGTTGCCGAATGATCACGCACAGCAAAGCGGTACGCACAGCTCCGCGTCAAGGTCCAGTCCACTGGCTGGCGCGTTTCAACTGGTCCGAAAAGTTGCGTAGTTGACTGACTTACGCCTCTTCGTGGCCGGGTTCGCGACGCCCCGCGGCGATAGCGGCCGGGCTCGCGGGGCGGGTCCGCGACGGCCTGTGACCTGGCGATGGGGGCCGGGCGGCAGGCGGCCGCGCACCCCGCCCGATGTCGGCCGGCTGTACTGGAGGTGACGGCCGCGGGAGCGCCGCGTCTCGGCACGTGGACCTCACGCACGCCCCCGCGCAGGGCGGGGGTCGCGCGTCAGTGGCCGAATGGTGCTCGTTCCACGGGGAGTTACACCACCGCCCGGCCCGCGGCGCGGCCGGGGACCGCTCAGCCCACCGCCCGGCCCGCGGCGCGGCCGGCCGCGCGGCCCGAGAAGATGCAGCCCCCGAGGAAGGTGCCCTCCAGGGCCCGGTAGCCGTGGACGCCTCCGCCGCCGAAGCCCGCGGCCTCGCCCGCCGCGTAGAGGCCCGGCAGGGGTTCGCCCGTCTCCGTCAGGACCCGGGAGGAGAGGTCGGTCTCCAGTCCGCCCAGTGACTTGCGGGTCAGGATCGAGAGCCGGACGGCGATCAGCGGGCCCGCCGCCGGGTCCAGGATCCGGTGCGGGGCGGCGGTGCGGATCAGCTTGTCGCCGAGGTACTTGCGGGCTCCGTGGATCGCCGTGACCTGGAGGTCCTTGGTGAAGGGGTTGGCGATCTCCCGGTCCCGGGCGACGATCTCCCGGCGGACCGTCTCCTCGTCGAGCAGCCCTTCCTTCGTCACCGCGTTCATGCCGCGGACCAGGGCGGCGAGGTCCTTCTCGACGACGAAGTCTGCGCCGTTGTCCATGAAGGCCTTCACCGGGCCGGGTACGGCCTGGCGTGCGCGGTCGATGACCCCGCGGACAGACTTGCCCGTCAGGTCGGGGTTCTGCTCGGAGCCCGAGAGCCCGAACTCCCTGCCGATGATGCGCTGGTTGAGGACGAACCAGGTGTGGTCGTGGCCGGTCTTCATGATGTGGTCGAGCGTGCCGAGGGTGTCGAAGCCCGGGAAGAGCGGTACGGGCAGCCGCTTGCCGGTGGCGTCGAGCCAGAGCGAGGACGGGCCGGGCAGGATGCGGATGCCGTGCCGGGACCAGATCGGGTTCCAGTTCTCGATGCCCTCGGTGTAGTGCCACATCCGGTCCTTGTTGATGTGGCTGGCGCCCGCCTCCTCCGCGATGCCCAGCATCAGGCCGTCCACGTGCGCCGGGACCCCGGAGAGCAGCCGCTCGGGCGGGGTGCCGAGCCGGGCCGGCCACTGCTTGCGCACGAGGTCGTGGTTGCCGCCGATGCCGCCGCTGGTCACGATCACGGCCTGGGCGCGCAGGGAGAACTCCCCGGTGCTCCCGCGTCCGCTCGCGGTGCCCCGTACGGCGTCGGAGGGGGTCAGGATCTCGCCCGTGACGGTGTCGAGGGTGCCGCCGGTGCGCGCGAGCCCGGTGACCCGGTGGCGGAACTTCAGCTGGACCAGGCCCCGGGCCACCCCGGCGCGGACCCGGCGTTCGAAGGGGGCCACCAGGCCGGGGCCGGTGCCCCAGGTGATGTGGAAGCGGGGGACGGAGTTGCCGTGGCCGTTCGCGTCGTAGCCGCCGCGCTCCGCCCAGCCGACCACGGGGAAGAAGCGGACCCCCTGGGCGTGCAGCCAGGGGCGCTTCTCGCCGGCCGCGAAGTCCACGTAGGCCTCGGCCCAGCGGCGCGGCCAGGCGTCCTCCTCGCGGTCGAAGCCGGCGGTGCCGGCCCAGTCCTGGAGGGCCAGCTCGCGGGTGTCCTTGATCCGCATGCGGCGCTGCTCGGGCGAGTCGACGAAGAACAGGCCGCCGAAGGACCAGTGCGCCTGGCCTCCGATGGACTGTTCGGGCTCCTGGTCGAGCAGGATGACCTTGCGGCCGGCGTCGACGAGCTCGGCGGTGGCCACGAGGCCCGCGAGCCCGGCCCCGATCACGATCACGTCTGCGTCGTACGTCATGTGGAACCCGTCCTCCGTCGATGGTGGGGCGATCCTTTGCTACGGAGCGGTAACCAGTCAACAGGAGTGAGGGGACGAAGCCATGGGCGCGGCCGACGAGGTACTGGACGTGGTCGACCGGGAGGACCGGGTGACGGGGCGGGCCCGGCGCGGCGAGGTGTACGCGGCCGGACTGATCCACCGGTGCGTGTTCGTGCTGGCCAGGGACGGACGGGGGCGGGTGTTCGTGCACCGCCGCACGGCCTCGAAGCTGGTCTTCCCCTCGCACTACGACATGTTCGTGGGCGGGGTGGTCGGGGCCGGCGAGAGCTACGCCGAGGCCGCCCTGCGGGAGGCCGAGGAGGAGCTGGGGGTATCGGGGCTGGCGCAGCCGGAGCCGCTGTTCAAGTTCCTGTACGAGGGTCCGGGCGGGGCCTGGTGGTCCTACGTCCACGAGGTCCGCTGCGAGCTGCCGGTGCGGCCGCAGGCCTCGGAGGTGGCCTGGCACACCTGGCTCCCGGAGGAGGAGGTCGCGCGGCGGGTCGAGGACGGCTCGTGGCCCTGGGTGGCGGACGGCCTGGCGGCGTACCGACGGCTGCGGGCGTTCCGTGCGGATGGCGCGTAGGCCAGTAGATTGGTGCAGGTGATCGACTTCGGCAGGGACGTACGGCTCTGGTTCGCACCGGAGCGGGTGAAAGAAGAGGGCGAGACCCCCGACTACCGCTTCTCGCTGGCCAACGAGCGGACCTTCCTGGCCTGGATCCGGACCGCCCTGGCCCTGGTCGGCGGCGGTTTCGCCGTCGACCAGTTCCTGCCCGACCTGCGCTGGGGGGTCCGCGTCGGCATGGCCTTCGCGCTGCTCGCGGTGGGCGGGGCCTGCGCGCTGCGGGCGGTGAACCACTGGGTGCAGTGCGAGCGGGCGATGCGGCGCGGCGAGGACCTGCCGCTGTCCCGGTTCCCGGTGGTGCTGAGCCTGGGGGTGGGGCTGGTCGCGGCGGCGATGGTGGTGGTCGTGCTGCTGGGCTGGACCACCGGGCGGTGAGCGGCGGGGCGCTCAGCGGCAAGGACGGCAAAGACGGCAAGGACGCCCACGCGGGCGGCGGCGACGGTCCCGGCGGCCGGGACGCGGGGCTGCAGCCGGAGCGGACCCGGCTCGCGTGGCGGCGTACGACGCTCTCGTGCGCGGTGGCGGCCGTACTGGCGCTGCGCCAGGCCGTGCACAAGAACGGCTCCCCGGTGGAACTGGCCGGGGTGGCGGTGATCGCGCTGGTCATGCTGGCCTTTCTGGGGGTGGCGCACCGGCGGATGCGGGAGCTGGCGGCGGCCCGGCCGACCGGGATGAGTCCGGGTGCGGCGCTCGCGGCGACGGCGTGCACGGTGGCGCTCGCCGTCTTCGCGATGGCGGTCGTCATCTGAGCCGAAGAACCGGATGACCGAAGAGCCGAAGGCCCGATGGTCCGCCTTTCGCGCCACTCCGGCGCGCAGCGGACACAACGGGCGATCCGGGCCGCTCGGCACTAGCGTCGGCGCCATGACGACCCTGCACCGAGAGCACCCCACGGACGAGCACACCCACGCGCACGGCCCCGACTGCGGCCACACGGAGGTCGAGCACGGCGACCACGTCGACTACGCGCACGACGGCCATCTGCACCGCGAGCACTCCGGCCACTGGGACGAATGCGAACCGGCCACGCACACCGAACACGGCGGGCACGAGCACGCGCACGGCTCGGACTGCGGGCACGCTTCCGTCCCGCACGGCGACCACGTCGACTACCTGCACGACGGACACCGGCACGCCGCGCACGACGGACACTACGACGATCACTGACGGCCGCTGACGGGCTCTGACCGGCGCTGACGGCCTCCGGGGACTCCCGGCGGCCTCCCGGCGGTCCCCTTGTCCACAGGCCGAACCCCCGCCCTCCCCCCGTGCCGCCGCGACTGGCAGGATGCCGACAGCCCGTCACAGCGACCCGGGGAGAGCGCAGATGCCCGTAGAAGAGCCGTACCTCGTCCAGCCGGCGGACGGGGTGTACGCCTACGTGCAGCCCGACGGGGGCTGGTGCCTCAACAACGCGGGCTTCGTGACCGGAGGCGGCCGGACCCTGCTGGTCGACACGGCCGCCACCGAGCGGCGGGCGCTGGCGCTGCGCGCCGCGGTGGAGGCCGCCGGTGCACCCCTCCCCCGCACGGTGGTCAACACCCACCACCACGGCGACCACACCTACGGCAACGGCGTGTTCGCCCCCGAGGCGCTGATCCTGGGGCACGACAACGCGCGGTCCGAGCAGCTCGCCGCCGGGCACCAGCTGGAGATGATCTGGCCGGCGACCGACTTCGGCGCGATAGACATCACCGCCCCCGACCTGACGTACAGCGACCGCATGACGCTGCACGTCGGCGAGACCGAGGTCCAGGTGATCCACCCCGGCGTCGCCCACACCACCGGCGACTCGGTCGTGTGGCTGCCCCGGCAGCGGATCGTGTTCACCGGGGACCTGGTCTTCGCGCAGGGCACGCCGTTCCTGGCGATGGGTTCCCTGGCCGGGTCCCTGCGGGCCCTGGAGCTGCTGCGCTCGCTGGGGGCGGAGACGGTCGTACCCGGGCACGGGCCGCTGACGGATCCCGATGCCTACGAGGCCACCGAGCGCTATCTGCGGTACGTGGCCGAGCTGGCCCTGGAGAGCCGCGCGAAGGGGCAGAGCCCGCTGGAGGCGGCCCGGCAGGCCGATCTCGGCGAGTTCGCGGCCTGGCGGGAGAGCGAGCGGCTGGTGGCGAACCTGCACCGTGCGTACGCGGAGCTGGCCGGTGAACCCGAGGGGGCGGCGCTGGACATCCTGACGGTGCTGCGGGACATGACGGTGATGAACGGCGGGACGCCGATCCTCTGCCACGCCTGACGCACGGCGGGCCCGAGCGCCGGCGGGCCCGCTTTCCCCGGCGGGCCCGGTCAGGCCCGCTTTTTCCGGCGACCGGCGGGGTGTTCCTCGGCTCACCCACTGGACGGCATACCGACTGGTCGGCATGATGGGTCGCGTTCGTTCCGTCGTCGTCAACTCCGTACGGAGGTGCGCACCATGACCTCAGCTCCGGGACCTTCCCCGTCCCACCCGCGAGGCCTCGATCTGGAGCAGCTGCGCGGTCATCTCGACCGGGTGCGGCCGGGGCTCGTGGCCGGGCCGCTGACCGGCCGGCTGATCGAGGGCGGCCGCTCGAACCTGACCTACGAGGTCGGCGACGGGACCTCCCGCTGGGTGGTGCGCCGGCCGCCGCTGGGGCACGTGCTGGCCACCGCGCACGACATGCGGCGCGAGCACCGGGTCATCGAGGCGCTGCACGGCACGGCGGTGCCGGTGCCGGAGCCGCTGCTGCTGTGCGAGGACGAGGCCGTGCTGGGCGCGCAGTTCTACGTCATGGAGTTCGTGGACGGGGTGCCGTTCCGGACGGCCGGCCAGCTGGCCGCGCTCGGCCCCGAGCGGACCCGGCGGGCGGTACTGGGCCTCGTGGACACCCTGGTCGACCTGCACGCGGTGGACCCGGAGGCGGTGGGGCTGGGCGACTTCGGCCGTCCCGAGGGCTTCCTGGACCGCCAGCTGCGCCGCTGGGGCAAGCAGCTCGCGGCCTCCCGGGGGCGTGAGCTGGCGGGGATCGACGAACTGCACGGCGCGCTCGGCCGCGCCCTGCCCGACTCCCCCGCCCCGACCGTCGTGCACGGGGACTTCCGGCTGGACAACGTGCTCATCGGCGGTCCGGACGACACGATCCGGGCGGTGCTGGACTGGGAGATGTCCACGCTCGGCGATCCGCTGACCGACCTCGGGCTGCTGGTGATGTACAGCTCCGACCTGGGGCTGACCGAGTCCCCGGTGAGCACGACCAGCGGCGCCCCTGGCCATCCGGCGCCCGCCGAGCTGATCGAGCGATACGCGGCCCGTTCGGGCCGGGACACCTCGGAGATCGCCTGGTACACGGCCTTCGCCTGGTTCAAGCTCGCGGTGATCCTCGAGGGGATCCACTACCGCTTCACGCTCGGGCAGACCGTCGGCGCGGGCTTCGACCGGATCGGCGAGCTGGTCCCGGTCTTCATCGAGCACGGTCTGACCACCCTCCAGGAAGGCTGAGGAGCCCACGATGGATTTCGCATTCGACGCCCGGACCGAGGAACTCCGCGAGCGGCTGCTCGCGTTCATGGAGGAGTACGTCTACCCGGCGGAACCCGTCGCCGCCGAGCAGCGCGCACGGCTGGCCTCGCCCTGGGACACCCCGGCCGTGTTCGGTGAACTGAAGGCCGAGGCGCGCCGTCAGGGGCTGTGGAACCTGTTCCTTCCCCACTCGGAGCACGGCGCCGGGCTGACCAACCTCCAGTACGCCCCGCTCGCCGAGATCACCGGCCGCAGCCCGCACTTGGCGCCGATGGCGACGAACTGCGCGGCTCCGGACACCGGGAACATGGAGCTGCTGGCGCAGTTCGGGAACGAGGCGCAGCGCAAGCAGTGGTTGGAGCCGCTGCTGGCCGGTGAGATCCGGTCGGCCTTCGCGATGACCGAGCCCGAGGTGGCCTCCTCGGACGCGACGAACATCGAGACGCGGATCGAGCGCTCCGCGGACGGCGCCGAGTACGTGGTCACCGGCCGCAAGTGGTTCATCTCCGGCGCCATGAACCCGGACTGCAAGATCTTCATCGTGATGGGCAAGACCGACCCGGACGGGTCCGACCCGCGCCGCCAGCAGTCGATGATCCTGGTCCCCCGGGACACCCCGGGGGTCGAGGTCCGGCGCGCGATGACGGTGTACGGGTACGAGGACCACGACCACGGCGGTCACGCCGAGGTGGTCTTCGACGGGGCCCGGGTCCCGGCGGCGAACCTGATCGGCGAGGAGGGCGGCGGCTTCGCCATCGCCCAGGCCCGGCTCGGTCCGGGCCGGATCCACCACTGCATGCGGCTCATCGGGATGGCGGAGCGGGCCATCGAGCTGATGTGCCGGCGCGCGATCGGACGTACCGCCTTCGGCAAGGAGCTGGCCGCGCAGGGCGTCGTACAGAACTGGATCGCGGACGCCCGGGTCACCGTGGAGCAGCTGCGGCTGCTGGTGCTGAAGACGGCCTGGCTGATGGACACGGCCGGGAACCGGGGTGCGCACACCGAGATCCAGGCCATCAAGATCGCGACTCCGCGGGCGGTCGTCGGCATCCTCGACCAGGCGGTGCAACTGCACGGTGCGGGCGGGGTCAGCCAGGACTTCCCGCTGGCGGAGCTGTGGGCGGCGGCGCGGACGCTGCGCCTGGCGGACGGCCCGGACGAGGTGCACCAGCGTTCGCTCGCGCACCGGGAGCTCAAGCGGTATCGCTGACCTGCACCGATCCCCGATTGGTCCAGACCACTAGAAAGGTCCGATATATTCGGTATACACCCAAACCGAAAGTGGACACCGTCATGCCCAGCTCCACCCTGACCCCGGCGCCGGCGGCCCCGGCCGTCGTCGCCCCCGCACCCGCGTCCGCGGCTCCGGCGGTCAAGGTCGCCAACCCCGGCCCGCTCGGGCTGGCGGCGTTCGCCCTCACCACCTTCGTGCTCAGCCTCTTCAACTCGGGCCTGATCTCGAACGCCGCGCTCAGCGCCGTCGTGCTGCCGCTGGCGCTGTTCTACGGCGGCCTCGCGCAGTTCGCCGCGGGCCTGCTGGAGTTCCGCCGCGGCAACACCTTCGGGACCACGGCGTTCGTCTCGTACGGCGCGTTCTGGATGTCCTTCGCGGCCTACGTGAAGTTCGTCGTCCCGACGCTGCCCGCCGACCAGGCGCACGTGGCGACCGGCTGGTTCCTCGTGGGCTGGTTCATCTTCACCGCGTACATGTCGATCGCCGCGATGAAGCTGGACGTCGCGCACCGCGTGCTGTTCGTCTCGCTGGCGCTGACCTTCCTCTTCCTCGCCCTCGGCGACCTGGCCCAGAGCACCGCGCTCGGCCACACCGGCGGGTTCCTCGGCCTGTTCACGGCGGGCGTCGCCTGGTACATCTCCTTCGCCGTGGTGGCCAAGGAGACCTGGGGGCGCGACGTGGCCCCGCTCGGCTAGGGCCGCTGTCGGCTAGGGCCTTTCGACGGCCGCGGCCAGCGGCTCGATGGTGCGACCCGCCGCCGTGTCGATGACCTCGTCCAGTACCTCGCGGGACCGGATCAGATCGGCGATCAGCCGGTCGATCCGGTCCCGTTCCGTCTTCAGCTCGGCGACGAGCAGCGGGGTGGCCCGTACGTTCGGCCCGCCGTCCGCGTCGCGCATGCACGGCAGGATCTGCGCGATCTTCGTGCTGTGCAGGCCCGCCGCGTAGAGCTCCTGGATCCGGATGACCCGGTCCACCGCCCGCTCCGCGTAGTCGCGGTGGCCGCCGGGGGTCCGGTCGGAGACCAGCAGCCCCTGCTTCTCGTAGTACCGCAGCGAGCGCTCGCTGACCCCGGTGCGCGCCGCCAGTTCGCCGATCCGCATGCCCCGCCGCCCCCGTCGTCTCCGTCGTTTCCGTCGTTTCCGTCGTTTCCGGACTTGAATCTGACATTGATGTCAGGTTTTAGGTTACGGGCATGACGAACACGCAGCAGGTCCTTCCCGCCGTCTCCCGCCTCTTCGCCCCCGCCACCCTCGGCGGGCTCGAACTCCCCAACCGCCTGGTGATGGCGCCCCTGACCCGCAACCGGGCGGGCGCCGACGGAGTCCCCGGGCAGCTGATGGCCGTGCACTACGCGCAGCGCGCCTCGGCCGGTCTGATCATCGCCGAGGGCACCGCGCCCAGCGCCGTGGGGCAGGCCTACCCGAACATCCCCGGGATCCACACCGCGGACCAGATCGCCGGCTGGCGCCGGGTCACCGACGCGGTGCGGGCGGGCGCCGACGGCCGGGGAGGCGGCGCGGCGATGTTCCTCCAGCTGGAACACGGCGGCCGGGTGGGCCACCCCGACACCAGTGGCCACGTACCGCTCGCGCCGTCCGCCGTACGGCTCCCCGAGCAGCTGCACACCCCCGGCGGGCTGCGGGACGCCGCCGCTCCGCGCGCGATGACGGCCGAGGACATCCGGTCCACCCTCGCCGACTTCCGGGCCGCGGCCCGCAATGCGGTGGAGGCCGGTTTCGCGGGGGTGGAGGTGCACGCCGCCAACGGGTTCCTGCCCCACCAGTTCCTGGCGAAGGGCACCAACCTGCGGACCGACGAGTGGGGCGGCCCGGTGGAGAACCGGATCCGGTTCGCCGTCGAGGTGGTCCGGGCCGTCGCCGGGGCCATCGGCCGGGAGCGGGTCGGCATACGGATCTCGCCCGGAGTCGGCGTCAACGGCATCGAGGAGGGCGACACCGGGGAGATCTATCCGGCGCTGCTGGCGGCCCTGGCGGAGATGGACCCGGCCTATCTCCACATCCTCTACGCCGACCGGGAGCGGGCCCGGTTCCAGGAGCACCGCAAGGCCTGGCCGGGCACGCTGATCGCCAACCAGATGCTCACCCGGGAGCAGTTCGCGGCCGACGGCGGCAAGGGCGTCGCCGAACGGCTCCTGGCCGAGGGCGCCGACCTGGTCTCGCTGGGCCGGGGGTTCCTCGCCAACCCCGACTTCGTGGAGCGGCTGCGCGCGGACGCCCCCCTCAACGAGATCCGCCCCGAGTTCCTGATGCACGTACAGGGGGCGGAGGGGTACAACGACTACCCGGCCCTGGCGACCGCGTCGATATGAGGGATCCCTACGGGCGCAGCGCCCGCAGCAGCAGGTCGGCGAGGTGGTCGGCCAGCTGCTGCGGGGTGAGCGGGCCGTCCTCGCGGTACCAGGTCGACAGGTGGTGGACGGACCCGAAGTGGTAGTCCACCACCAGGTCCGCCGGGGTCGCGGTGGAGAAGACCCCGGAGCGCTGCCCCTCCTCGACCAGCGCCCGGAACCGCTCGTGGTAGCGCCGGCGCTCCGCCCGCACCTGCTTGAACTTCTCCGGGCTCAGCTGGTGCATCGACCGGAAGAAGATCGCCGCGTCGTCGAGGTTCTCGATGGTGGTCACCACCACGTCGGCGGCGGCGGCCCGCAGCCGCTCCTCGACGGGGGCATCGGATTCGGCCACCGCGTCGAGCCGCTGCTGCTGGAGGCGCAGCATGCGCGCGTACACCTCGTGCAGCAGATCGTCCTTGGATCCGAAGTAGTGGTAGAGCGCGCCCTTGGTGACTCCGGCCGCCTCGACGATCTCCTGCACCGAGGTGCGGTCGTAGCCGCGCTCGGCGAACAGCCTGGTCGCGACGGCCAGCAGCCGCTGCGGTACCGGGGCCTCGTGTGCGCCGACGGTCTCCGTCGTGGTCTTGGCGGCCATGGCGCTCGCCTTCCTTTCCTGATCCCTCGGTCGTGCGGCGTGCGGCTGTTTTCAGCCGCGGTCGCGCAGTTCCCGTCGCAGGATCTTGCCACTGGTCGTCTTCGGAAGGACAGGCAGGATCTCCACTTGGCGCGGGTACTTGTACGCGGCGATGCGGGCGGCGCAGTACGCGGACAGTTCCGCCGGGTCGGCCGTGGTCCCGGGGCGCAGGCTCACGTAGGCCTTCACGCTCTCGCCGCGGTAGGGGTCGGGGATGCCGACGACGGCCGCCTCGCGGACGGCGGGGTGGGTGTAGAGCACGTCCTCCACCTCGCGCGGCCAGACCTTGAAACCGGACGCGTTGATCATGTCCTTCTTGCGGTCGACCACGTAGAGCCAGCCGTCCGCGTCCATGAACCCGACGTCTCCGGTGCGCAGTTCACCGTCGGGGAAGGCCTTGGCGGTGTCGTCGGGCAGCCCCCAGTAGCCGGGGACGACCTGGGGACCGCGGACGGCGATCTCCCCGGTTTCGCCGAAGGGGACCTCGGCTCCGCTCCCGTCGAGGATCCGTACGAGGGTGTCGGCGCCGGGCACGCCCACCGAGAGGGTGCCGGAGACGGGGTCGACGGGGGCTTCGAGGTGCGCGGGCACGGAGGCGCAGGGGGCGGTGCACTCGGTGAGGCCGTAGCCGTTGCGCAGGTAGAAGCCGAAGGTGTCGCGGAGGCGTTCGACGAGGGCGGGCGGGAGCGGGGCCCCGCCGGAGGAGATCACCCGGAACGAGGCGAAGTGCTCGGGGGTGACTCCGGGTTGGGCGGCGAGCGCCATGAAGGCGGTGGCCGGTCCCACGGTGTAGGCGGGGCGGTGTTCGAGGAAGGCGTCGAGGACCACGCCGGCGTCGAAGCGGTGGGCGAGGACGAGGGTGCCGGCGTTGGTGAAGCAGGCCGCGAGCTCGCAGACCATGCCGGTGATGTGGAAGAGGGGGGCGAGGGCGAAGTAGCCGGCGCCTTCGGGGAGGGGGTGCCCGGTGACCTGGCGCGTGGCGTTGTGCGTGAGGGCGCCGTGCGGGTTCATGGCGCCCTTGGGGGTGCCGCTGGTGCCGGAGGTGTAGCTGATGAGGGCGGTGTCGGCGGCGGTCAGACCCGGATCCGGCGGTGCGGGGTGGCCGCGCCGGGCCACCTCGGCGAGGTCGGCGGCGTCGGCCGCCTGCTCCGGGCGAGGTCCCGGCGCGAGGACCCGTACGTCGTCACGGGTCTGGAAGTCCAGGTCGGACGCGGTCAGGGTGAGGCGGACGCCGGTGCCGTACGCGGCCTCGCGCAGGTACGCGGGCCAGGCGCGGGCGTCGCACACCAGCGCGGCGGCCCCGGAGTCGCGCAGGATGTGGCCGACCTCGCCGGACTTGTACATCGGGTTGAGCGGGACCACGACCGCGCCGGCCTTCCAGGCGGCCAGGACGGCGAGCACGAAGTGCGGGGTGTTCTGGAGCATGACCGCGACCCGGTCCCCGCGGCCGATGCCCTGCGCGGCGAGGTACCCGGCGAGGGAGTCGGAGAGCGCGTCGGCCTCGGCGTAGTCGAGCCGGCCGTCGAAGTAGGCGAGCGCGGTGCGCCCGGGGGCGCGGGCGACGGCCGCGCGGAAGGCGTGCAGCACGCTGGGCAGGGGTGCGACGGGGGCCCGCTGGACCGGGGTGAGCCGGGCGAGCCAGGGCTTGGCGGCGTAGCGGGAGGGCGGGGTCGTCCGCGGGGATTCCGGGGCGTCCTGGGTCATCGGGCCTCCCATTTGCGCTGGAGGTGGTTCATGGAGCCGAGCCAGCGCTCCGGATCGGTGGCGCGGGCCGCGTAGAAGTCCGCGACCTCGGGGTGCGGGAGGATCAAGAACCGGCCCTTCTCCATGCCGTCGAACAGGGCGTCCGCGACCGCTTCCGGCTCGATCGCGGTCGGCGCGAGGACCAGCTCGCCCGCCGATCCCGCGGCGGTGAGCATGTCGGTCCGGACCCCCTGCGGGCAGATGGCGTGGACCTGGAGCCCGCGGTGGCGGTAGGTCAGCGAGAGCCATTCCGCGAAGGCGAGCGCGCCGTGCTTGGTGACACTGTACGGGGCCGCTCCGATCATGGTCAGCAGCCCGGCGGCCGAGACGGTGGACACGAAGCGGCCGCTCCCGCGCTCCAGCCAGTCGGGCAGCAGCTGCCGGGCGGCGCGGACGTGGGCCATGACGTTGGTGTCCCAGGCCGCCTCCCAGACGGCTTCCTCGGCGAAGGCGTCGCCGCCGGAGGCGAGTCCGGCGTTGGCGCAGTACACGTCCACCGTGCCGCCGAGGGCTTCGCGGGCGGCGGCGACGACGGCTGAGGCGTCGCCGGGGACCGCGAGGGCGCGGGCGCCGATCGCCTCCGCGACGGCGGCGGCCTTGGCGGGGTCGAGGTCGTTGACCACGACCGTGGCTCCCTCGGCGGCGAACCGGTGGGCGAGGGCGGCGCCGATGCCGCCGCCCGCTCCGGTGACGACGACTCGCTGGTCCTGGAACGCGTTCACGCGGATCACCCTTCATGGCCGGCCGCCGGCAGCCACCTCGGGGCCGGCGCACTTCGAAACACCGGCAGACTAACCAGTCGGTATGTCGGGGCGGAAGAGGTCGGCGCCCTAGTTTGGCGCGATGACGCTGTCGCGACGCGGGTTGCTGGGACTGGCCGGGGCTGCGGGAAGCCTGGGCGCCGTGGGGGCCGCCGGGACGGCTGCGGCCGTGGGGGTCGCCGGGGGCGCCGGGAGGGCGCCTGTCCCCGACAGGGTGCGGACCGGCTTCGAGGTTCTCGCCGCCGACGGGTACGCCGCCCTGGCCGGTCAGCGGATCGGGGTGGTCACCAACCCCACCGGGATCACCACGGACGCCCGCCACCTGGTCGACGTACTGCACGCCGACGAACGCGTGCACCTGGTCGCGGTGTTCGGCCCCGAGCACGGCTTCCGCGGTACGGCGCAGGCGGGCGATTCGGAGGGGGCCGGGCGCGATCCGGCGACCGGGCTGCCCGTGTACGACACGTACGACAAGAGCGGCCAGCAGCTCGCGGACGTCTTCACGGCCGCCGGGATCGACACGGTGGTCTTCGACATCCAGGACGTCGGCGCCCGCTTCTACACCTACATCTGGACCCTCTACGACTGCATGCGCGCGGCCGCCCTCGCCGGCAAGGCGGTGGTGGTGCTGGACCGCCCCAACCCGGTCGGCGCCCGGCGGGCGGCCGGACCCGTGCTGCAGCGCCCGTACGCGAGCTTCGTGGGCCGGGAGCCGATCGCGCTCGCGCACGGGATGACGGCGGGCGAGCTGGCCGGGCTCTTCGCGGGCGAGTTCCTGGGCCCGGGAGCCGTCCGGCCGCGGGTGGTGCGGATGACGGGGTGGCGGCGGGAGTCGTTCTTCGACGCGACCGGGCTGCCCTGGGTGCCGCCCAGCCCGAACATGCCGACCCCGGCCACGGCCCTCGCGTACGCAGGCACCTGTCTGTTCGAGGGGACGAACCTGTCCGAGGGGCGCGGCACCACCACCCCCTTCGAGCTGGTCGGCGCGGAGGGCGTCGACCGGCGCTGGGCGCAGGCGGCGAACGCGCTGGAACTGCCGGGCGTGTGGTTCCGGGAGGCGTATTTCACGCCGTCCTTCTCCAAGCACGCGGGGAAGGTCTGCGGCGGGGTCCGGCTGATCGTGCACGACCGGGAGGCCTTCGACCCGGTACGGGCCGGCATCGGGCTGCTCGTCACGGCGAAGCGGACGTGGAGCGGCTTCGCGTGGCGGCCGGACCAGTGGATCGACCGGCTCACGGGCTCCGACCGGGTCCGGCGGATGATCGACGCGGGGGCCGGGGTGGAGGAGGTCGCGGGCGACTGGGCGGCGGGCCTGGCGGGATTCGCGGCGGTGCGGGAGAAGTACCTCCTCTATCCGTGAGCCGGTGCTTCCCGAGGTCTGGCCGGGTGGGCGTCCTCGCAGGATGCTGCGGACAGGCACAGGGACCCGGCGTGGAGGGGGACGTCATGGTGGACATCGGCGGACTGGCGGCACAGACGGCGGGGATCGGAGTCCGCCCGTACCTGGAGCTGACCTTCGACTCCGAGGGCGACGCGGCCGCGGGCGCCCGGGAGGCGCTCTTCGGGATCGAGGCCACGGACCTGCTGGTCTTCGCCCACGGATGGAACTCCGAACGGTCCACCGCGATCCGGCTCTTCGACCGGTTCTACGCTCCCTTCGCGGATCTGGTGGGGAACGGGGTGCGGCTGGGGTACGTGGGGGTCGTGTGGCCCTCGATCCGGTTCGCGGACGAGCCGATCCCCGACTTCGACGCACGGCCCAGTGCGTCGGGCGTGCTCGCGGAGCCGGGCCACGGGGCGGCCCTGGGGCCGGCCACCCGGCAGGCGCTCGGCGCGTTCTGGCCCGGCCGGGCCGCCGAGCTGGACCGGATCTGCGAACTGCTGGAGGAACGGCCGGCGGAGGAGGGCGCGTTCGCCGAGTTCGGGGCGCTGGTCCGGGAGCTGGCCGGGGTGGACGGGGTGGGCGCGGGCGACGACCTGGCGGCGGCCTTCACCCCCCGCGAGGTCCCCGCCTTCCTCACCGAGGACGTGATCCAGGTGTGCCGCAGCTTCACCGAGGCCCTGGTCGAGGCGGGCGCCACGCTCCCCGGGGAGTTCCCCGGCGGCCGCACGGGCGAGGCCTTCTCGGTCGGAGGCGGGATGCGGACGCTGTGGAACGGCGCCAAGGAGGTGCTGCGCCAGGCCACGTACTACCAGATGAAGGCACGGGCCGGGGTGGTCGGCGAGCACGGCCTCGGCCCGGTGCTGGCGGAACTGGCCCGCCGCCGCCCGGCCTTGCGGATCCACCTCATCGGCCACAGCTTCGGCGGCCGGGTGGTGTCCTTCGCCCTGCGCGCGCTGCCGGCCGGGGCGCGCAACGTGAAGTCCCTGACGCTCCTCCAAGGAGCCTTCTCCCACTACGCGTTCGCCGAGAGCCTGCCCCACGACCGGGACCGCGGCGGCGCCCTGCGCGGACTCCAGGGCCGGGTCGACGGCCCGGTGGCCGCCTGCCACTCCCCGTACGACTCGGCCCTCAAGGTGTTCTACCCGCTGGCCTCCCGGATGGCGGGCGATTCGGCCGGTCTCATGGGATTCGACGAGCGGTGGGGCGCCATCGGGCACGACGGGGTCCAGGCGGTGCCGGGCGCACTCCGGCTGACCCTCGACGCCGCCCTGCGCGGCGGCCTCCCGGCGGCGGGCTGCGTCAGCGTCGACGCCGGTTCCGTGGTGCGCAGCGGCGGGGCCCCTTCGGGGGCGCACAGCGACATCTGCCACGAGGAGCTGGCCCGGCTGGTGGTCGTCGCGGGGCGCATGGGGCGCTGAGTTCCGGCCATGTGCCACCCGCACGCCTCGACCGCCCCCGCATGCGCCCACGCCGGGCCGGGCATGTTGGGCAAAACGGCGCGGTGCTCGGCGGGCGCCGCGCTCGGCGCTCGATGCTGGGCGCTCGGCGGAGGTGAAGGTGTGATGGCGGGTTTCCGGAGTCTGGCCCATCAGGTGCGCGATGCGCGCAACGACCGTGCCCTGCGGCGCCATTCGCTGCGCCGCTGCCTGGAGCGGTTCGCCCCCTACGGGCACCGCGCGACCTGGTGGCACCTGTGCGACCGGCACGGGATCGGCCCCGAGGACCGGGCGGCCGACCCGCTGCGGCTGGTGGCGGCGCTGGAGGAATTGGAGGAGGCGCGGGCGGTCTGGCTGGAGTACGAGCGCCAGTTCGCGGAGCGGCGCCGTCGGGAGAAGCACGACGGGCAGCGGCGGCCGGAGTGGGCCTGGGGCGGGAGCGGGGACGCGGTGGTGCGGTGCGCCGATCCGGGGGTCCGGCCGCAGGGGGCGCTGGGCGAGGTGCTGCGGCGGCTGGTGGTGGCGCTGGAGTCGGAGCCGGGCACGGTCTGCCCGGTGTGCGGGGCCCGGGAACTGCACTGGCCGGTGCGGGCGGCGTCCGGCGCCACGGCGTGGGGATGGGACGGCCCGGTGTGCGCGGGCTGCGGAATCGTGGTTCCCAGACCGGCCCTGGCGGACTCCGCCCTGGCCGCCTCGGCTCCGGCCGGCCCCGGCCTGGCGGGCGCGGCGTGAGACCCGCGGGGCAGGGGCCGGGTCCCGAGTGGTCGCGGCCTCCGCTGCTGGTGTCGCTGAACGGCTCCCGGGGGGCCGCCGACGGGGCGGCCGTGCCGGTGTCCCCCGGTGACCTGGTGGAATCGGCGCTGGGGGCGGTGGCCGCGGGGGCCGGGGAGGTACTGGTGCACCCGCGCACCCCGTGCGGCCGGGAGAGCCTCTCCCCCCGGGTGGTGGGACCGCTACTGGAGGCCCTGCGGGACGCGGGGATCGGGTCGGGGTCCGGGGGCGGGAGCGGGGGCGGGTCCGACGGCCTGCGCCCTTCGGCCGGTGTGCCGCTCTGCGTGCTCGCCAGTGTCGCCGCCGAGCCCGATCCGGTGGGGCGGCTGGAGCGGGTGCGGTCGTGGACGGTGCTGCCGGACCGGGCGGTGGTGCGTTTCGCGGAGCCGGGGGCCCGGGAGCTGGCCGAGGCCCTGCTGGAGCGCGGGGTCGCGGTCGACGCGGAGGTCGCGGTGGGCGGGCCGCCGGAGCCGCTGGCCCGGTTCCTGGCCTGGCCGGTACGGGACCGCGCGCGGGTCCGGCTCTGCGCCGAGCCGGCCTTCGCCGACCCGGGCGCGACCCTGGAACTGCTGCGACGGCTGCCGCCCGTGCCGGTGCTGCTGTTCGGGCGGGAGGCGGCCTCCTGGCCCGTGCTGCGGCTGGCCGCGCGCTGCGGTACGGGCGCGCGGACCGGCGTAGGCGATGTGCTGCACCTGCCGGACGGCCGGGCGGCGCGGTCGAATGCGGAGCTGGTCGCGGCGGCGGCGCGGACCCGGCAAGATCCGAAAGAGACGGCCTAGAGCCGGGAGCCGGTGAGGCGTTCGCCGAAGACGTCGTCCGGGTTGGACAGGGCGCAGTTCTCCAGGGAGAGGCAGCCGCAGCCGATGCAGTCGGTCAAATGGTCGCGCAGGCGGCTGAGTTGGCTGATGCGGTGGTCGAGCTCGGTGCGCCAGCTCTCGGAGAGGCGGGCCCAGTCCTCGCGGTTGGGGGTGCGGCCTTCGGGGAGCCGGGCGAGCGCGTCGCGGATGCTGGCGAGGGGGATGCCCACGCGCTGGGCGGCGCGCACGAAGGCCACGCGGCGCAGGGCGTCCCGGGTGTAGCGGCGCTGGTTCCCGGCCGTGCGGCGGCTGGTGATCAGGCCCTTGGTCTCGTAGAAGTGCAGTGCGGAGACGGCCGCGCCGCTGCGGGCGGACAGCTGGCCGACGGTGAGTTCGTGGACTTTTTCGGGAATCTGCGGCACACCGCCGAGGGTAGTCGGCCGGACCGACATCGATCGGTGGACCCGTCGTTGACAGATACATACGGCCCCAGCATGCTGAGCTGCTGAGCAAGCGCTTATTCGTCAGGGAGAGGTACGGGTATGTCCGAACCGAGGATCTTCACGTCCGCCGAGGAGCTGACCGCCGGGATCGGCGAGCCGCTCGGCCCCAGCGGCTGGCTGGAGGTGGACCAGAAGCGGATCGACCTCTTCGCGGACGCCACCGGCGACCACCAGTGGATCCATGTGGACCCGGTGCGGGCGGCGGACGGACCCTTCGGCTCCACCATCGCGCACGGGTACCTCACGCTGTCGCTGCTGCCGAGCCTGGTGCCGCAGATCATGCGGGTCGAGGGCATGAAGATGGGCATCAACTACGGGGTGAACAAGGTCCGTTTCCCGGCGCCGGTACCCGTCGGCTCGCGACTGCGCGCGACCGCGCTGATCACGGAGGTCGTGGAGGCGGGCGGCGGCGTACAGGTGGCGGCGACCGTCACGGTCGAGCGCGAGGGCGCCGACAAGCCGGTGTGCGTGGCGGAGTCGGTCTCCCGCTACTACTTCTGAGCCGTCCGAGCCGCGGGGGCCCCGGGGGCCCCCGGCCGGGCCGCCACCATGCGGAGCACGAGGCCGGAGTAGAGCGCGCCGACCTCGTCGGGCGTGCGGCGGCCCTCCGTGCTGAACCAGCGGGCGACGTCGATGCAGAGCGAGAGCACGGCGAGGGTGGTGCCGGGGACGTCGGGGACGTCGAACTCCCCCGCGGCGACCCCGTCGGAGAGGATGCGGCGGATCGCGGCGTCGCTCCGCCGGCGCAGTGCCACGATTTCGGAGCGGTGCTCCGGACCGAGAGCATCGAGCTCGTACTGGACCACGCGCGCAGTGGTGTGATGGGCCGCGTGCCAGCGCACGAAGGCCCGTACGGCCACGTCGAGTCGCTCGGCGGCGGTCCCCGGCCCGGAGGCGGCGGTGTCCAGGATCTCCAGGGCCTTGTCGTGGCCGATCCGGCTGATCCGGTGGAGCAGCTCTTCCTTGGTCTTGTAGTGGATGTAGAGCGCGGCCGGGCTCATGCCGGCCCGCCCCGCGATGTCGCGGGTGGTGGTGGCGTGGTACCCGCGCTCCGCGAAGGCCTCGACGGCGGCGACGAGCAGCCGCCGCGCGGCGTCGGGGGTGACCTCCGACCACGGCCGGTAGCCGTCGACCGTCTCCTGCACGCCGTCCATCGCCGTCTCACCCTCTTCGCGCTGCCTGTAGTGCCCTCGCCCCGATGGGGAGGGAAGGGACAGCTTACCGGAGGGTGAGCAAGCGCTTAGGCCGTCTCTCGGCCTCCGGCCCCGGGCCGGTGCTACTTCGGGGCGAAGGGGTCGTACTCCGCCATCATCTTCTCCATCCGGGCCTGGTCGACGCGGCTGACGATCTGCGTGACCTCCTGCCGGTCACGGACGACCTTGGCGAGGGTGAAGGCGGAGGTGGTCAGGTACAGGACCGCGATGCCGAGGAAGGCGCGCACCCAGCCGTCGGCGTTCATGTTGTAGATCCCCAGGCCGACGGCGGCGATGGCGATTCCGAAGGAGGCGACGGCCTGACCGTAGTAAGCCCCCGTGCTCTGCTGCTTAACCGGTGTCTCGTTCATGGCTCCAGCCTGGCCCGGTGCGGCCCGCGTCACATCCGCACGCGTACTCACGCACGTACTCATCCCGGCACGGCTCCGGGGTCAGAACGCCGAAACTCCCGTGCGGGCGCGGCCGATCAGCAGCTTCTGGATCTGGCTGGTGCCCTCGTACAGGGTCATCACGCGGGCGTCGCGCAGTAGTTTGCCTGCGGGGTACTCGTCGATGTAGCCGTAACCGCCGTGCACCTGGAGGGCGTTGCTCGCGGCGCGGACGGCGGCCTCGGAGGCGAAGAGCTTGGCCGTGGAGGACTCGGTGGCGAAGGGCTGCCCCCGGTCGATCAGGTCGGCGACCCTCCAGGTCAGCAGCCGGGCCGCGTCCACGTCGACGGAGATGTCGGCGATCAGCTCCTGGACCAGCTGGTGGTGGGCGATGGGCTTGCCGAACTGCTCGCGCTGGGCGGCGTAGGAGACGGCCGCGTCCAGCGCGGCCTGGGCGATGCCTACGCAGCCTGCGGCCACTGACATCCGGCCCTTGGCGAGGGCCGACATGGCCACGGAGAAGCCCTTGCCCTCGGGGCCCAGCATCGCGGAGGCGGGCACCCGGACCCCGTCGAGGGCGAGTTCGGCGGTGGCCTGGCCGCGCAGTCCGAGCTTGCCGTGGATCTCGCGGCGGGTCAGGCCCGGGCTGTCGGCGGGGACGAGGAAGGCGGAGATGCCGCGGTGGCCGGGCTCGTCGTCGGTCCGGGCGAAGAGCAGCACCACGTCGGCCCAGGTGCCGTTGGTGATGAACATCTTGCTGCCGCTGATGAGGTACGAGTCCCCTTCGCGCGTGGCGCGGGTGGTGAGGGCGGCCGCGTCGGAGCCGGTGCCGGGCTCGGTGAGGCCGAAGCAGCCGAGCGCCTCGCCGGCGCACAGCCGGGGCAGCCAGGCCCGCTTCTGCTCCTCGCTCCCCCAGGAGGCGATGGTCTTGGCGACCAGGCCGAGGGAGACGGAGACGATGCCGCGGACGGCGGAGTCGCCGCGGCCGAGTTCCTCGGTGACCAGGACGTAGGAGAGGTGGTCGCCGCCGGAGCCGCCGTACTCCTCGGGGACGGTCAGGCCGAGGAAGCCGACGGAGCCGAGCTTCTTGACGACGGCCCGGTCCACGCTCTCCGCGCGGTCCCACGCGGCGGCGTACGGGGCGATCTCCCGCTCGGTGAACGCGCGGGCGAGATCGCGGACGGCGGACTGCTCCGCGCTGAGTTCCAGATTCACCGGGCACCTCCGGTCGGACTGCGAGGTCGCAGCGTCGGCGCGGGGTCAACCGGGAGGTTAACTAGCACCGGTAGTTTATGGCGGGCAGGCCCTACTATGTGGCGCATGGCCAGACCGCGCAAGCCCCTCCTCAGCAGAGACCGCATCGTCGAGGCGGCGGGTGCGCTGGTGGACGCGGAGGGCCTGGAGGCCGTCTCCACGCGGCGGCTGGCGGCGGCGCTGGGGGTCAGCGGCCCTTCCCTCTACAACCACTTCCGCACCAAGGACGAGATCCTGGACGCGGTCGCGGACGCGGTGAGCGCTCGGGTCGACTTGTCGATGTTCGAGCCCGGGGACGGACGGGAATGGCAGGTCGCGCTGCACGACTGGGCGCACTCGTACCGGGCTGCCCTGTCCGACCATCCGAACATCGTCCCGGTGCTGGCGCGCGGCCCGGGGCGCCGGCCGGCCGGGCTGCGGGTGGCCGACGCCGTCTTCGGCTCCATGACCGCCGCGGGCTGGCCCCCGGCGCAGGCGACCCGGATCGGCGCACTGATGCGGTACTTCATCCTGGGCTCGGCGGTGGCCTCGTTCGCCCGGGGTTTCGTGGACGACCGCACGGCGTACGACCCGGCGGACTACCCGCACCTGGGCCAGGCCCACCTGCTGGCGAAACGGCAGCAGGAAGTGGACGAGGGCGCCTTCGAAACGGGCCTGGCCGCCCTGCTGGACGGCCTGGCCCTCCAGTACGCGGCCTTGGCGCAGACCCCGTAGCTCCGGCGCGCGGGCCGGCCCGGGAGCGATGAGGTCCGGGCCGGACCGCCAGCGGAGGCGGCGGGCGCCCGGTGTCAGAAGACGATCAGCGACCGGCCGCCCTTGCCCGCCAGCATCGCGTCGAAGGCGGCCGGGATCCCGTCGAGGGTGATGCGGTCGGTGACCATGGCGCCGAGGTCGAGCCGGCCGGCCCGGACGTGGGCGGCGATCACCGGGAGGTCGCGGGCGGGGTCGCTGTTGCCGTAGACGCAGCCGGTGAGGGTGCGGGCGAAGTGGAAGATCTCCAGCGCGTGGAAGGAGACCTGCTGCTCCTTGCCGCCGATGCCGACGACCGTCGTACGGCCGCCACGGCGGGTGGACTCCCAGGCGCCGCGGATGGTCTCGGCACGGCCCACGCACTCGATGGCGACGTCCGCGCCGTGCCCGCCGGTCAGGGACCGGATCTGCTTGGCGGTGGTGTCGGAGGCGAGCACGAACTCCGTGGCCCCGGCCGCCCGCGCCAGTTCCTCCTTGGCCGGGGAGACGTCCACGGCCACGATCGGGCCCGCCATGGCGATCCGGGCCGCCTGGAGCGCGGCGAGTCCCACCCCGCCGACTCCGAAGACGGCCACCGATTCGCCGGGGCGGACCTGGGCACTGTGGTGGACGGCTCCGTATCCGGTGAGGACGGCGCACCCGAGCAGGGCCGCCTCGGTGAGCGGGATCCCGGCCGGGGCGGGCAGTACGCAGTTGGCCGCGACCACCGTCTCCTCGGCGAAGGCGGCCACGTTCAGCCCGGGGTGCAGCTCGGTCCCCCGGGCGTCGTGGGCGTAGACCGCCCCGACCCCGGCGAGGGCCTTGACGCAGAGCCAGACCTCGCCGATCGAGCAGTGGTGGCACTCCCCGCAGGACGGGGCCCAGTTGAGGACGACCCCGTCGCCGGGCACGACATGGGTGACCCCTTCGCCGACGGCGAGCACCGTGCCCGCGCCCTCGTGGCCGAGGACGGCGGGTACGGGTACCCGCATGGTGCCGTTGGTGAGCGAGAGGTCTGAGTGACAGACCCCGGCCGCAGCGAGCCGCACCCGGACCTGCCCGGGCCCTGGATCGGGCAGCACGATGTCCCGGATCTCCAGCGGTGCTCCGACGGCGGGCAGGATGGCGGCGCGGACCATGATCGATGTCTCCGTGATTGCGGGGGCCGGGACTGAGGCGGTGAGAACTGCAGGGACTAGAACTGCAGGGACTTGGTCTGGAGGTACTCGGCGAGGCCGTGCGGGCCCAGCTCGCGGCCCACGCCCGACTGCTTGTACCCGCCGAAGGGCGCGAGCGGGTTGAAGCGGCCGCCGTTGATGTCCACCTGGCCGGTGTCCATCCGGCGGGCGAAGGCCACCGCCGTCTCCTCGTCCGCCGCCCAGACGGCTCCGCCCAGCCCGTACACGGTGCCGTTCGCGATGGCCAGGGCCTCGTCCTGGTCCTCGTAGGAGAGGATCGACAGCACCGGGCCGAAGATCTCCTCCTGGGCGATGGTCATCTCCGGCGTGACGTCGGCGAACACGGTCGGGGCGATGAAGTACCCCTGTCCGTGCGGCGCCTCGGGCCCGCCCGCGACGAGGCGTGCGCCTTCCTCCACCCCCTTGGCGATGAACCCGCGCACCCGGTCGCGCTGCTTGGCGTTGATCACCGGGCCCAGGCGGGTGCCCGGGTCGCGGGGGTCGCCGGAGGGGTACTTGGCGACGGCGGCGGCCGCGAGGGAGACGGCCTCCTCGTACTGGTCCCGGTGGACGAGCATGCGGGTGAGCGCGTTGCAGCTCTGGCCGGAGTTGTTCATGACGTGGCCCACGCCGGTCGCGACGGCCTTGGCCAGGTCGGCTCCGGGCAGGATGACGTTGGCCGATTTGCCGCCCAGTTCGAGGGCGACCCGCTTGACGGCGGCGCCGGCCGTGGCACCGATCTGCCTGCCGACGGCGGTGGATCCGGTGAAGGAGACGAGGTCGACTCCCTCGTGCGCGGCCAGGGCCTGACCGGCGACCGGGCCGGTGCCGGTCACCAGGTTGAAGACCCCGGCCGGGATCCCCGCCTCGTGCACGGCTTCGGCGAAGAGCTGTGCGGTCAGCGGGGTGTCCTCGGCCGGCTTGAGGACGAGGGTGCAGCCGGCGGCGAGAGCGGGTGCCACCTTGGCAACGATCTGGTGCAGCGGGTAGTTCCAGGGCGTGATCGCGCCGACCACACCGACCGGCTCCAGCAGCACGGTCGAGTTCCCGAGCCGCTCCTCGAAGGCGTACGAGGCCCCGAGCTCGGCGAACGAGGAGGCCACCGCGACCGGCGCCCCGACGTGGACCATCTCCGAGAAGCCCAGCGGGGAGCCGAGCTCGGCGGTGATGGTCTCGGCCAACTCGCCCTTGCGGGAGACCAGCACGTCGCGCAGGGCTCCGATCAGGGCCGCCCGCTCGGCCGGAGCCGTGGCCGCCCAGGACGGGAAGGCCGCACGTGCCGCACGTACCGCCTCGTCCACGTCCTCGGCCGTGCCCGCCGGGACCGAGGCGATGACCTGCTCGTCCGCCGGGTTGAGGACCTCGATGCGGTCGCGGCCTACGGCGGCCCGCCACTCGCCGCCTATGTACATCCCGTCGTGGGCCTTCATGGCATTCCTCCCGAGCACGCGCGAGCACGTGGACCTGTAGACGTCGCCAACACCCTACAAACTAGCGCCGGTAGTTTTGTGGGCGCCAGGGGCGGACGGGGTCAGATGATGCCGAAAAGCATCCCTGCCCCCAGGACCACCAGGGAGGTCAGAGCCGCCCATTTCACGGTGAAACGGGTGTGGTCGCCGAACTCCACCTTGGCCATGCCGACGAGGACGTATACGGCCGGAACCAGCGGGCTCGACATGTGCAGGGCCTGGCCGACCAGGGAGGCGCGGGCGATTTCGAGCGGGGACACCCCGTGCGCGGCGCCGGCCTCGGCGAGGACGGGCAGGACGCCGAAGTAGAAGCCGTCGTTGGACATGAAGTAGGTGAGCGGGAGGCTGAGCAGGCCGGTGACCAGGGCCATGTGCGGGCCCATGCCCTCGGGGATGGCACCGACGAGCCAGTCGGCCATGTGCTTGACCATGCCGGTGCCGGTGAGGACACCGGTGAAGACGGCGGCGGCGAAGACCATGCCCGCGACGTTCAGGACGTTGTCGGCGTGGGCGGCGATACGGGCCTTCTGGTCCGGCATGTGGGGGTAGTTGACGGTGAGGGCGAGGGCCGCACCGAGCAGGAAGAGCACCGGGATGGGGAGCAGCTCCATGATCATGGCGGTGAGCAGGGCGACGGTGAGGCCCGCGTTGAACCAGTAGAGGCGGGGGCGCAGGGTCGCGCGGTGCGGGTCGAGGCCCTGGAAACCGCCCTCGTCGGGGGCGGTAACGGATCCCGCGGCGGAGGCGGTGTCGGAGGCGGAGGTGGAGGCGGAGGCGGAGGCGGACGGGGTGCCGGACGCGGTGCCGGCGGCGGTGCCGACGGCGGTGGGCGGGGTGGACGGCTCGACCGGCGTACGGGTACCTCCGGCGGCCTGCCCCGTACCGGCGGCGGCGACCAGGAGCTCCTCGGCCGGCTGCGGGGCGGACTTCTCGGCCTGCTTCTCGGCCTGCTGCGGCGCGGCGCCGGGGAGCGACAGCAGGCCGAGGCGGCGGCGCTCCTTGATGCCGAGGACGTAGGCGAGAACGAAGACGAAGACCAGGCCCGCCGCGAGCGCGGGGATCATCGGCACGAAGATGTCGGCGGCGTCGAGCTTGAGGGCGGTGGCGGCGCGGGCCGTGGGGCCGCCCCAGGGCAGGGTGTTCATGACCCCGTTGGCGGTGGCCGCGACTCCGGTCATCACCACCAGGCTCATGCCGAGCCGCTTGTAGAGCGGGTACATCGCGGAGACGGTGATCATGAAGGTGGTCGACCCGTCCCCGTCGAGCGAGACGATCGCGGCGAGGACCGCCGTGCCGACCACGACGCGCATCGGGTCGGCCCTGCAGAAGCGCAGGATGCCGCGCACGATCGGATCGAAGAGGCCGACGTCGATCATGACGCCGAAGTAGACGATGGCGAACATCAGCATGGCGGCGGTCGGCGCGAGCTTGCCGACTCCGTCGATGACGTAGCCGCCGAGCTGCGCGCCCTGTCCGGCGAACACGCAGAAGAGCGCGGGGATGAGGACGAGCGCCGCGATGGGCGACATTTTCTTCAGCATGATCAGCACGAGGAAAGTCGCGATCATGGCGAAGCCGAGGAAGGTCAGCATGGGGGGAACCTAGGTGCCTCCTCCGGGGCCCAACAAGACGTCCACGCGTGAGCAATACGAGCAAAACCCCAGCTCAGGGGATGGGTGTCAGTTCGACGGGGAAACCGTTGAGCACGGCCGTCCCGGAGAGCGGGTCGAGCCGGGTGCCGTCGAGGAGCTGGTTGACGTTGACTCCGGGGGTGGCCGAGGCCACCGAGAGGCGGGTCCCGGAACGGTCGTGGCCCCACCCGTGCGGGAGGCTCACGACCCCGGCGCGGATCGAGTCGGTGACCTCGACGGGGACCTCGAGGCTGCCGCCGTCCGCGGCGATCCGGGCCCGGCCGCCGTCGGCGAGGCCGAGGCGTTGCGCGTCGTCCGGGTGGACCTGGAGGGTGCAGCGGTTGGAACCTCCGGTGAGGGCCGGGACGTTGTGCAACCAGCTGTTGTTGGACCGCAGATGGCGGCGGCCCACGAGCACCAGGGTGGCGGGGCGGTCGGCGAGCGCCGCGCGCAGCCTGGGAAGCTCGGCCGCGATCGGCTCCGGCAACAGCTCGATCCGACCGCTGCGCGTCTTGAGCAGCCCGGGAAGCCGGGGCCGCAGCGGCCCCAGATCGATCCCGTGCGGCCGCGCCCGCAGCCGCTCCAGCCCGAGGCCGGGGCCGGCGTCGAAGCGGTCGCCGTACGGGCCGAGTCGGAGCATCAGGTCGAGGCGGCGCTCGGGGCCGCTGTCGCCCGCCAGGAGTCCGGCGAGGCGCGCGGGGTCCTCACCGTGCAGCGGCGAGTGCGGGTCGGCGACCTCCCGGGCGAGGGCGCTTTGGACCGCCAGGTCGTCCACGGCCGCCGGGGCGGCCCCGTGCATGCCGGAGACGGCCAGGACCAGGCGTGCGTGGATCTCGCACTCGTCCATCCGCCCTTCCTCCAGCGGGATGGCGGGCGGCGAGTAACGGACCTGGTTGCGGATGGCGAAGGCGTTGAAGGCGAAGTCGAAGTGGGCGCTCTGCGCGGGCGGCGGCGGAGGCAGGACCACGTGCGCGTGGCGTGAGGTCTCGTTGAGGTACGGGTCGATGCTGATCATGAAGTCGAGCCCGGCCAGGGCCGCGTCGAGGCGCCGGCCGTCGGGGGCGGACAGTACGGGGTTCGCGGCGATGGAGACGAGGGCGCGGATGCGCCCCTCCCCCAGGGTCTCGATCTCCTCCGCCAGCGCGGCCATGGGGAACTCGGCCTTGGCCTCGGGGTGGCCGCTGACCCGACTGTGCCAGCGGCCGAGGCCGAAGCCCTTGCCGGGAGCGGCCGGCCGGGGTGCGCGGTCGGTCGCGGAGAGCGGGAACAGGGCGCCGCCCGGCCGGTCGAGGTTCCCGGTCAGGATGTTCAGCACGTCGACCAGCCAGCTGGCCAGCGTGCCGTACTCCACGGTACTGCTGCCGATCCGCCCGTAGACGGCGGCGGTCGGCGCGGCCGCGAGAGCGCGGGCGAGGTCGCGGATCTCTTCGGCCGGGAGGTCGCAGGCGGGGGCGACGGCCTCAGGAGTGAAACCAACGAGCGCCTCGGCGAGTTCCCCGAGTCCCAGGACGTGTTCCGCGAGCGCGCCGGGCTCGGCCGTCTTCTCGGCGAGCAGGGTGTGGGCGAGTGCGGCGAGCAGCAGCGCGTCGCTGCCGGGCCGCGGCGCGAGGTGGCGGTCGGCGAGCTTGGCGGTGCGGGTGCGGCGCGGGTCGACGACGACCAGGGTCCCGCCGCGGGCGCGCAGCGCCTTGAGCCGGCCGGGGAAGTCGGGGGCGGTGCACAGGGAGCCGTTGGACTCGACCGGGTTGGCCCCGAGGAGCAGCAGGAAGTCGGTGCGGTCGAGGTCGGGGACCGGGATGGCGAAGGGGTCGCCGAAGAGCAGCCCGCTGGAGACGTGCTTGGGCATCTGGTCGAGGGTGCTGGCGGTGAAGAGGTTCCGGGTGCCGAGGGCCTTGAGGAGCAGCGGCGGGTAGAGGTGGCCCGCCATGGTGTGGACGTTCGGGTTGCCGAGGACGACCCCGACGGACTGGGCCCCGTACTCCCGGACCAGCGCGGGGACGGCCGCCGCGATCGTCTCGTAGGCCTCCTCCCAGGTGGCCTCCCGGAGTTGGCCGTCGCGCCGGACCAGGGGGCCCCTCAGCCGGTCGGGGTCAGCGTCGAGGGCCCCGAACGCGGCGCCCTTGGGGCAGATGAAACCGCGGCTGAACACGTCCTCCCGGTCACCGCGGGCGCCGGTGACGGTGGCGCCCTCGATGGTGAGGGTGAGGCCGCAAGTGGCTTCGCAGAGGGGGCAGATGCGCAGGGCGGTGCGGGGCATGGGCCCTCCCAGGGGCGGCAGGCTGCGGCACGGGTGCGCGGGCCGTTCGGCACGCGGGCGGGCACCGAGCATACCGACCGGTAGGGACGGTGGGGAGGGGTCCACACCATCGGAACGGCGCGGGAGGGCGGGGGCGGCCGGGCCGACGGACGGGCAGCCGGGGGGGCGGTCGGCGAAGGCGCCGTCAGTCCAGGACCCGGGCCAGGTATGCGTGCATCATCGCGCGGGTTTCGGCGACGATGTCGGGGTCTCCGTCCGGATCGTTGCGGAAGGCCAGTTGGATCAGGGCGTCGGTGGCTTCGACCGCGACCAGGACGGCCCGCTGCAGGACGGGGTCCGGGGTGAGGCCCAGGTGGGCGCCGAGGAGTTCGGTGAGGCGGACGGCGACCTGGTGGTTGGGGTCGGAGGCCGGACCCTCGGACGGCGGCGCCGGGATCCCGAAGTCCACGAGGGCGAAGCCGGGAACGCTGCGCTTCATGACGAGGTACTCGTCCAGCACCGCGTCCACGACCGGCCGCCAGGCCGTGGCGGGGAGCTGGGCGAGCCGTTCCTCGATGCCGTCGGCGTAGCGGTCGAGGTTGCGGTGGGCGAGCGCGATGGCCATGGCCCGCTTGTTGCCGAAGAACCGGTAGACCGAGCCGATGGGCACGCCGGCGCGCAGGGCGACGGCCCGGGTGCTGAGGTTCTCGTAACCGGTCTCGTCGAGGAGTTCGGCGCAGGCGTCGAGGATCCGGGCGAGCCGGTCGGCGCTGCGCTGCTGGATCGGCGTCCGGCGCAGGGAGTGGGCTGGGGGCACGGGGTCCATCATGCCGCTCCTGGATGTCCGGCTCGGCGGCGGTGTCGGTCGGGAGCCTTCAGTTCAGGAGCAGGCTGAGGCCGCCGACCGTGTACGTGATCATCAGCGCGAGCAGCGGCAGCTGTCCGGCCACGGCTTTCGCGGGTGGGAAGAGGCGTACAGAACGGTCGTGCGCGGCGATCACACCGAGCACGTGGCCGGTGACGACGGCGATGACCTGGAGGGCGGCGAGAGCGCCCGGACCCAGTGGTGGCAAGGGTTCCGGGGCGCTGTCAGTGCCGAGTGCAACGATGACTGTGCGTGGTCCTTCGGTTACCAGGAGGGAGAAGTAGTGGGCGACGAGATAGCCGAGCGCGATCGGTACGAGTGAGTGGGCGAAGGCGGTCAGCGGGCCGGGGTGCGGACCGCAGACGAGGCGGGTGACCGCCGCGCAGAGGCAGTAGAGGGCGGCGACGAGGGTGACGGACCCGAGGAGTCCGAGCGAGGCCGCGGGGGTGCGGCCGAGGGGGGAGGTCTGGATCGCGTTGATCCACGAGGGGCTGTCGGAGAAGCCGTCGTAGGCGGTGGATCCGAGCAGGACGCAGACGGTGGCGACGAGTCCGGGCCGCTCGGGCGTCGCGTCGAGTCCATGGAAGGGGTTACGGAGAACCAGGCGGCCGTCGCTGCGACGGCCGAGGGGGGAGAGCCCGGCCAGGAGGGCCGAGTACACCTCGAAGGCGTCCCCGTCGGCGAACCAGCGCTCGCCGAAGCGGGCGGCGAGCAGGAGCTGGACGGCGGCGTAGCCGGTCAGGGCTATCAGGAGGGTGGTGGTGGAGGCGGGATCGGGAGAGACCAGCTCGAGCCAGGTGAAGGCGAACAGCCCGGCGGCGGCGGGCCATTGCCCCAGCCGGGCGGGAAGGGGGCGGGGCGCCGGCTGCCACAGCCGGGAGAGCAGCCGGTGCAGGGCGCGGAGCGGGCTGAGGAGGCGCCAGACGGGACCGAAGAGGAGGGATGCGGGGACGAGACCGACCCAGAGGAGGACGTAGACGGCGCCGGGAGCGGGGTTGCGGGCGGGGTCGTCGGGACCGAGGAGGAGGTGGAGGAGGACAGCGAGCGCACCCGCGAGGCCGAGGCCTCGCAAGGCGCCACGGGTGGCTGGCGCGTCGGCCACCCGCTGGAGCCGGGCGGGCAGGGCCATGCCGGAGCGGTCGCCTCGGAAGCGGGAGGCCGACCAGAGGAGAGCGAGTGCGAGGAAGGAGACGAAGAGCGCGGTGAAGGCGCCGGCGAACGCGTAGAAGGGAGAGATGGGCAGATCGTGCTGGGAGCCGATGCCGTGCGCGAGCACGGTGAGCGGGTCGGCCGGGTGAAGGACCACGCCCTGGCCGTAGCCGCCGCCGGACGGCATGTGCGGAAGGTTCCCCGGCACGGGCCGGGACGCGAGCGGGAGCCCTGCGGACCGGACCGGGGCCGCGGCGGCCACCTCGGCCACCGCTGCCACGAGCGGGGTCACCACCGGGCCACCGGGACCGGGACCGGGGCGCCCGCCGGGCCGACCGCTGGGCCGCACGCCGGGCTGACCGCTGGGCCACGCGCCGGGCCGCACGCCGGGAGGCGGGCGGGAGTTCCGGGGAACACATCCGGGGTGGATGTGTGTCGTGGTGCGGGGCGGAGGGCGGTCATCGCACGAGGAGTTGGGTCAGGACGAGGTCGGACGCGTGGGTCTCGACCTCGAAGAGGCCCGTGCGGTCGGCCGTCAGGATCAGGGTGGCCTCCTGGCCTGCCGGCAGGGCGAGCTCCTTGTCGAAGCCGTGGACGTGCAGGGTGTCCGCGCGGTCGCTGGTGACGCGCAGGGCAACGCGTTCGCCGCGCTTCACCTCGACGCGGCCCGGGGCGGGGGTGACCTTGCCGTCCCGGATGGTGATCACGACCGGGCGGTCGGCCTGTGCCTGCGCCTCCGGGGACGGAGACACGGGTGCGGGTGAGGGTGAGGGCGGGGCCGAAGGCGAGGCCGGGGGGTGGCTGTGCCCGGTCTGACCCGGGGCCGCGGTGAGCTGGAGGGTGCCCTCGACCGGCTTGCCGGCGACGGCCCAGGCGGTGTGGTCGTCCGCGTAGAGGCGGACGGTCAGGGTGTGCGCGCCCTCGGGGACCTGCGCCGCGGGCAGGTGGAACCAAGGGCCGTACAGGCGGGCCAGTTTGTGGCCGTCCAGCTCCAGGTGCGCATGCCCGGCACCCGGGAGGGCGGCGCCGCCGACGCTGTCGGGGGTGAAGCGGAAGTTCTTCACCGTCAGCTGGAGGTTCCAGCCGTCCTCGGAGTCCGGCCGGGCGGTGAGCTGGACCTCCGGCGCGCCCTCGGCCGGGACCTCGCGAAGCCGGTGGCCGGCGCCGTCATCGGTGGTGAGCAGCGTGCCCACGCTGCCGGAGGCCTGCTCGTGGCTGGTGCCGGGCTTGTGGTGGGTGGTGGCCCGCCCACCACAGCCCGCCACCGCGCCGCCGGCCAGGAGCACGGCCAGCGCCAGCAGTGCGGCGGTGCGGCCCGCCCGCCGGTTCCGGCGCGGCGGCGTGGCGCAGCCGTCGCACCGGAACCGGATGTCGGGGTGGTCGTCCGGGGTGCCGGTCACCGCTGCTCCCCCGCGGCCGCGCCGGGCTCCGGGTCGGCCGGGGCCGCAGCCTCGGCCTGCGCACTCAGCGCCGGGGCCGGTCCGGCCGGGACCGGGACACGGTCGCCCGCCGGGTCGCCGCCCGGGCCCTCGGGGCGAACCGGGGTGCCGCCCGGCCGGGCGGAGGCGATGACGGCCCAGAGAACCCACACCACCGCGACGAGGCCTCGTATCCAGGCGGGGCTGAGGGGGATCCAGGGGATCATCAGGACGGCCTTGTCGAAGGCGTCGAGGAGGGTGAGCGCGCCCAGGAGCAGGGTCAGGCGCGCCAGCCAGGGCCGGGCGGGGCGCAGGGCGAGGCCGACGCCGGTCCACCACAGGCCGAGGCAGAGCAGCGCCAGGGCGGGCACCGGGCCGGCGACCAGCCCCATGGTGGAGCCCGCCACGTCCAGGACCAGGCCGGCGAGGCCGAGCAGGGTGGCCGTGGTGGCCAGCCGGGAGGCGCGCAGACGGCGCCACCACAGGAGGCCGCCGACCAGGAGCAGGACCACCGCCACGGCGAGGGCGATCTGGGTCTCCACCCGCTGGAGGCCCCGGGCTCCGTACCAGTCGCAGCCGGCGGGGAGTTTGCGCGCCTGCACGTTGTAGTCCGCGCAGACGAGGAGCTGGGCCAGCTTCACCGGTTCGCCGGCCAGCCGGGCCGAGCCGCCGGAGACCGCGCCCCGGGTCCCGCCGCACTCCGGGAGCGTGCCCGGGGTGGAGCCGTCCGGGCCCTGCTGCCAGCAGTTGCCGCGCCCCTGGCCGTCCCACCACACGTCCATGCCGTTGGGGCGGGAGGCTCCGGACTTGTCCTTGCCGAGGATGTTGCCGGCGTAGCGGTTGTGGTGGGAGGTGTCCGCCTGCTTGGACAGCTTCTCCTCGCCCCGGATGAAGGCGGGCACGGCCGTGAGGAAGAAGCCCGCGCGCTGGTGCCCGTAGACCCAGTTGTTCTCGTAGAGGTTCCAGTTGCCGCCGGCGGTGATGATGCCGGTGCCGGGGGGCATGGAGATCTGCGGGCAGACCACGCCCTGCTCGTAGCCGCGCTCGATCGGCGGTTTGGCGCAGGTGCCGTCGGCGACGTAGTGGTAGTAGTCGGCGTTGTTGTCGTGGATCAGGTTGCGCTCGAAGTGGGCGTGGTTCTGCGGGAGTCCGGGGTGACCGGGGAAGGCGCTGTCCATCGAGGCGCCGCCCATGTTCTGGTCGAACTCGTTGTCGTGCACCCACACCGAGTCGCCCGCGGTGCCGGAGTAGCCGACCATGTTGTGGTGGCTGTGGCAGCCGGTGATCTCGATGGAGTAGCGGGGGACGTCGTAGCCGCGGCCGTCGTTGATGTTGGAGGCGCTGCCCGGGTAGATGCCGGAGTCGCCGTTCCCGTAGGACTCGCAGTTCTTGTACAGGCCGTGGTCGCTGGCGAAGGTCAGGAAGCCGTACTCGTCGTTCCAGCGGGTCAGGACGTCGTCGATGACGAAGCCGTCGCCCGCCAGCACGTACAGCGAGTTGAAGGTGGTGCGCTGCGCGGTGAAGTTGCGGAAGTAGATGCCGTTGGACTTGTCGGCGCGGATCGCGTTCAGCTTCTGGTACTTGGCGTCGATGACCACGTCCTGCCGGGAGGCTCCGGTGCCCTCGATCTGGAGGTTGGTCTTGCCGAGGATGGCGACGAGGTTCTGGTTGTGGCGGCAGGCCGCCTGCTGCTCGTAGCTCAGGATCTGGTAGCCGAGCGAGGAGTTGGGGGCCTTGAGCGAGGCGCACTCCCCGGTGGGCTTGGGGAGCGAGGGCTCCTCCTCGTAGAGGCCGGGGAGGATCGCGATGTTCATGCCCGGCCGGTCCACGGCGTCGACGGCGGCCTGGAGGTCCCGGTAGCCGTTCTTCTCGCAGCGTTCGTAGAGGGCGAGGTTGCGCTGCTTGAGGTCGTCCGGATAGGCGGATATCCGGCGCTCGAAGGCGGGCCGGTCCGTCTTGCAGACGATCAGGTCGGGCTCACCGGCCCGGTACTGGGGTACGGAGCCGGTTCCGTCGGGGAGCTCGACGGGGCGTTCCTCGTGCGCGCGGGCGACGGGCGCGGCGACGAGGAGGGACAGGAAGGCTAGGAGGGCGGCGAGGAGAGCCGCCGGCACGGCAGGAAACCTGCGGGTCCACGACATGCGCGTGAGAGTAGAGGAATGTTCACCTTTTCGGATCCCCTCGCGCGTCAATCGGCCCCGACCTGACCAACTCGATATCCGACGGCCCCCGTTCGGACGAGGACGGGTCGCCCCATACCGGGATGTTCCGCCGGGAGGGGATGATGAGGAGCCGGGCAAGGAGCGGGCCGCCACTCCAGGACGACGACGGGTCGCGGCCTGACTTCAGCGGGGCGCGGGCGGCGGGGCGCGGGCGGCGGGGCCGTGGACTGCACGGCGCGGGCAGCGCGGTTCGGGCAGCGACTGGCAGGCGGCGACTGGCGAGCCGGGGCCGCGGGCCCCGACCGGCAGCCCGTGGCCAAAAGTCGCTGACAGCTACCGGCAGGCCACGCGCAGGGTCGGCGAGGCCAAGCCGGCGAGGCCCGCCTCAGGCAGCGGCCGGCAAGCCGCAGGCGACGGTCGACTGCCACCAAACCTCACGCAGCGGCTGACGAGTCGCACCCACCAGGCCACAGGCAGGGCAGCCAGCAGCAGGAAGCGATCAGCCGCAGGCCGGGGCCGCAGGCCGGGGCCGCAGGCCGGGGCCGCAGGCCGGGGCCGCAGGCCGGGGCCGCAGGCCGGGGCCGCAGGCCGGGGCCGCAGGCCGGAATGATCCCGTTGACGTGTCGGCGTGGGAATCCTACTGTCAGACATAGGATTCCTTCGGTAGATCGGGAGCGGGCAATGAGCGGCGACGGCGGTAGCAGTGGTGGCGGCACGGGACTGGCCGGGAAGACGGCCGAGGGGTTGTCCTACCTCACCGGCTTCGGCAACGAGCACAGCTCGGAGGCCGTGACCGGAGCGCTTCCGATCGGCCGGAATTCGCCGCAGCGCTCCCCCCTCGGCCTGTACGCCGAGCAGCTCAGCGGCAGTGCGTTCACCGAGCCCCGGTCCCACAACCGCCGCTCCTGGCTCTACCGGATCCGCCCCTCGGCCGCGCATCCGCCCTTCACCCGGACCGGGAACGGCTCCCTGCGCACCGGGCCCTTCACCGAGGCTCCGGCGGACCCCAACCGGCTGCGCTGGAACCCGTTGCCCGACCCGGCCCCCGGCACGGACTTCGTGGCCGGCCTCTGGACGCTGGGCGGCAACGGCGACGCCGCCCAGCGCACCGGCATGGCCATTCACCTCTACTCCGCCAACTCCCCCATGACCGACCGGGTGTTCAGCGACTCCGACGGCGAGTTGCTGATCGTCCCCGAGCGCGGCGGGCTGCTGCTGCGCACCGAGTTCGGGCTGCTGAGCGCCCGTCCCGGCGAGATGGCCCTGATCCCGCGCGGGGTCCGCTTCCGCGTGGAGCTCCAGGACGAGACCGCCCGCGGCTACGTCTGCGAGAACTACGGCCGCCCCTTCGAGCTGCCCGACCTGGGCCCGATCGGCGCCAACGGGCTGGCCGCCGCGCGTGATTTCCGGGCGCCCGTAGCGGCGTACGAGGACCACGAACGCCCGACCGAGGTGATCAACAAGTTCTGCGGCAACCTCTGGACGGCGACCTACGACCACTCGCCGCTCGACGTGGTCGCCTGGCACGGCACGCACGTCCCGTACGTCTACGACCTGCGCAGTTTCAACGTCCTCGGCTCCATCAGCTACGACCACCCCGACCCGTCGATCTTCACCGTGCTGACCTCGCCCTCCGATACCCCGGGCCTGGCGGGCGTGGACTTCGTGGTCTTCGCCCCGCGCTGGCTGGTCGGCGAGGACACCTTCCGCCCGCCGTACTTCCACCGGAACGTGATGAGCGAGTACATGGGCCTGATCGAGGGGGCCTACGACGCCAAGGCGGAAGGTTTCGTCCCCGGCGGCGGCTCGCTCCACAACATGATGTCCGCGCACGGCCCGGACCGGGAGACCTTCGACCGGGCGAGCGCCGCCGAGCTGAAGCCGCAGAAGATCGACGACGGCCTGGCCTTCATGTTCGAGACCCGCTGGCCGATCACCGCCACCGCCCAGGCCGCCGGGGCGGATCACCTCCAGAGCGGATACGACAATGTCTGGGAGGGTCTCCAGCGCCACTTCCGCGCCTAACATCAGAACCCGCCGCACCCCCGCCGGACCCCGTCGTACAGACCCCGTCGTACGGAGAACCACCCGTGACCGCCTTCGCCCCCGACTCGCTGGTACTGAACCGGAAGCTGCCGCTCTGGTACCAGGTCTCCCAGTCGCTGCGCGCCTCGATACTCGGGCGCACCGCGGACGCCTCGCTGCGCCTGCCCACCGAGGAGCGGCTCGCCGAGCACTACGGGGTGAGCGTGCTGACCATGCGGCAGGCCCTCAAGGAGCTGGAGACCGAGGGCCTCATCAGCCGCCACCGGCGGCGCGGGACCTTCATCGAGCCGGCGGCGATGCGCGGCGCCCCGGTCCGGCTGCTGGGGTCGGTGGACGCGATCGTGGCGCAGCAGTCGGGCGACCGTACAACGATTCTCGGCCATGCGCGGACGGCGGTGTCCGGGGAACTGCTGGAGCACTTCCCGGACACGCCGGAGGTGGTCACGTACCGCAGGCTGCGCCACGACAGCGAGAGCGGCGAGCCCACCAACTGGGCGGAGAACGCGGTCCGTCCGGAGCTGGCGGAGGCGATCGACCTCGCGGACCTGGAGCGCTGGCCGATGACGAAGGTGCTGCGCGACATCGCCAAGGTCGAGATCAGCCGGATCACGGACACCGTCGAGGCGCGGCTCGCGGACCCGGTCACCGCCGAGCTGCTCCAGGTGCCCCTGCTGAGCCCGATCCTGCACTACACGGGCGTGACGTACGACAAGGGCGGCCGGGTGGTCGACGTGGCGCGCATCCGCTACCGCGGCGACCGCTTCTCCTTCACCGTGACGGTCGACGCACACTGACCGACGGTCGACGCGCACCGACCGACGGTCGACGCGCACCGACCGGCCGCTGACCGACCGGCCGCCGTAGGACCGTACGGCCGGTCGGCCGGGATACGGGCTACTTCTCCTCGCCCTCCGTGCCCCGCTCGCCCTCCGCCTGCGAAGGCGTGGTCCGCATCGTCTGGGCGTGGCGCTGCTTCTTCTGCTGTTCGTCCATGTCCTCGTCGAGCCGCTCCCCCTCCGCCTGCGACGGGGTCGAGTACTCGTCGTACTGGCTCATGACCGCCTCCCGGGTCTCCCGGAGTGCCTCGGATTCCCTACACAAGGAGCCTAACTCTCCGGCCTGGGCGCGGCCCGGCCACGGAGCGGCGTCGCTACCATCGGCCGGGTGAGCGCTGACGCACCACTTCCACAGGTCCCGCTGCTGGACGATCTGATGCCCTGGGCCGTGGGTTCCCTGCGCCTGGGCCGGGCCTGGGTGGCGGCACCCGACCCGGCGACCCTGCGGGCCCGCTGGGCCGCCCTGGCGGGCGCCGCCGGGGCCGAGCGGGAGCGGCTGTTCCGCCCGACGCGGGCCCGGACCCCGGGTGCCGGGGCCGCCGCGCTGCCGGGCCAGCGCGCGGGCTCGACCGCCCGCTTCACGGACGTGCCCGGCCCCTGCCCGGAGCCCGTACGGGTCCTGCGCGAGCCCTTCGACGAGCAGTGGCTGCTGCCCGACCAGCGGTTCATCGACCTGGCCCGCCCGGAGCTGTGGCGGGTCCTGGACGAGCACCAGCTGTTCGTCATGGAGCCCCCGCAGACCGCCGGGCCGCCCCTGGTCAGCGCGCACCTACCGGCCGGGCGGCTCGGCCGGATCCGGCCGCTGCACCGCAGGCCGGGCGGCGCCGAGCCCAATCTCGCCCCCGGCCTGCTGCCGCTGCTGGGCGAGCACTACGGCACCTGGGTCACCCCCGAGGACGTGCTCTGCTGGATCCTCGCCGCGGGCCGCCCGGGACCCGGGGGGTACGAGGTCCCGCTCACCGCCGATCCCGCGTGCTGGCGGGCCGGGCTGGAGCTGGGCCACCGGCTGCTCTCCGTCCAGCTGCGCGGGGCCCGCGGGGGCGAGCCGCCCCGACTGCCCGGCGGACGCCGGCCCTACGTCCGCTCCGCGCTGCCCGCGTGGCCGCGCGAGCTCTCGTACGACCCGGAGACCGAGACCCTGGACATCGGCGGCGGGACCCTCTCGCCCGTCCCGGCCGGGGCCTGGGAGTACGAGGTCCAGGGCGTCCGGGTCCTGGAGTCCTGGTTCGCGGCCCGGCTCGCCCACCGGGACCCGGAGGCCGACGGGCTGGAGGCGCTGGGTCCGGCCCAGTGGCCGCAGGGCTGGACCTCGGAGCTGCTGGCCCTGGTGACCACCCTGGCGCTGCTGGCCGATCTGGCACCGGAGCGGGCCGCGTTCGAGGCCGGGCCGCCGCTGGAGGCCGCCGGGCTGCGCGCGGCCGGGATCCTGCCGCCGCCGCGCTGGGCCCGGCGCCCGGCTTCGGTCCTGGACCACCAGGAGGAGGGGCCCGGCGGCCAGTTCGCGCTGCTCTGAGCGCTGAGCCCGGAGGCCGGAGCCCGGAGCCCGGAGTCGGCGGGCCCTTGGTGGCTGCCCTGCGGGGCAAGTCCCCTACCCGCCCTTCCACCGTTCCCCGGGGCTCCGCCCCGGACCCCGCGCCTCAAACGCCGGCGAGGCTGAAAGGACTACGGGACCGGGGACACCGGCACCTGGACGGTCCGCTGGACGGATACGGTGCCGCCCGCGTCGAGTGCGTCGGCCACGTGGAGCTGGACGTCGGCGGTGAAGCGGCAGCCGATGGCGGCGATGCCGCACACCCGGTAGCGGACCACGACGGCCTTCTCGGTACCGGCGGGCACGGCGCCCACCGTCTGGGGCACGGTGCCGATCCGGGTGATCCCGGGGGCGGTCGGCGGCGCGTCGGTCAGGACCACGCCGAAGGCGTCACCCGGTCCCGTGTTGCGGATCCGGTACTCGACGCTCAGCGTCCGCGAGAGGTAGTTGAACGGGCCGCCCCAGAAGGCCCGGTGGGTCACGGCGAGCGTGGGCTGCAGGACGTCGGCGGTGCCGAGGAGCTGCAGGGTCCACGCCCTGCCGCCGCCTACGGTGATTCCCGCGGTGATGCTGAAGGTGCCCGAGCCGGTGGCCTGGCGGTAGGAGTTGCCCGCCGCGGTGTCGGCGACGACGGTCCAGGTGCCGGTCCCGCTGACGTTCGTCCCGTTGCTGGTCATGCTCGGCGAGGCGCAGCTTCCGCTGCTCAGGGCCAGCGTCAGGCTGCCGCGGGCGTTGGTGAGGGTGACCCGGCCGTCGGAGCCGCGCAGCGCCGCCTGGGTGGAGCCGAGCAGGACCGGCAGGTCGAAGGCCAGTTGGCTCGGGAGCGAGGAGAAGGCTCCCGCCGGGACCGACTGGCTGCCGGTGACGCGGCGGGTCTCCGTGAGGGGGCCGCTCGTGCAGTCGGAGCCGGTGCTCGTCACGTTGGCGTCGGTGTTGGAGACGGAGATGCCCAGCGGCTGCGGGGCGAGGCCCGCAGCCGTCGCCGGGGCCGCCCCCAGCACCAGACCGGCCAGCAGCGCCATCACCACGACCGCCACCCGCCGGACGGCGGAACGCGGATTCGGTGCGGTCGAACGTCTCATGGGCAACCCTTCGAACAAAGCGATGGACGGGGCGAGGGACGAGGCGAGGGACGAAGACGCGCCATACCATACGCAGACAAATCCCCCGCAGTGTGGGATATCTACCCGCCGTGTGGTGACAGGTCCCGGTCCGAACCGGTAGGGAGGGGTCCATGACTCCCGACACCCGCGACGACACCGGCGACGGCACCCTCGCCACCGACCCGCTCCCCCTCGACGGCATCACCGTCGTCTCCGTCGAGCAGGCGATCTCGGCCCCCTTCGCCACCCGCCAGCTCGCCGACCTGGGCGCCCGGGTCATCAAGGTGGAGCGGCCCGACGGCGGTGATTTCGCGCGCGGCTACGACACCGCCGCACACGGCCTCGCCTCGCACTTCGTGTGGGCCAACCGGGGCAAGGAGTCGATCGCGCTCGACCTGAAGGATCCGCGCGGCCGCGAGGTGCTGCACGGACTGCTGGACGGCGCCGACGTGTTCGTGCAGAACCTCGCCCAGGGCGCAGCCGCCCGGCTCGGGCTCGACTCGGCGGCGCTGTGCGGGCGTTACCCGCGGCTGGTCGCCGTGGACGTCTCGGGATACGGACCCGAGGGCCCGTACGCCCACAAGCGCGCCTACGACATGCTCGTCCAGTGCGAGGCGGGGCTGGTCTCGGTGACCGGCACCCCGGAGCGGCCCGTCAAGGCCGGCATCCCGGCGGCGGACATCGCGGCCGCCATGTACGCCTTCTCAGGGGTGCTCGCGGCCCTGTTGCGGCGCGGGGTGACCGGGCGCGGGGGCCGGGTGGAGGTGTCGATGCTGGACGCGCTCGCCGAGTGGATGGGGCATCCGCTGCACCACACGATGCACGGCGGGCAGCAGCCGGTGCGGACGGGCCTCGCGCACGCCGTGATCGCGCCCTACGACGCCTACCCGACGGCGGACGGGGACCGGGTGCTGCTGTCGGTGCAGAACGACCGGGAGTGGCGGCGGCTCGCGGAACAGGTGCTGGAGCAGCCGGAGTTGGGCGAGGATCCGGGATACGCGACGAACGCGGCGCGGACCGCGAACCGGGAGAAGACCGACGCGGTGGTGGCCGAGGCGCTGGCCCGGCTCGGCGCGGACGAGGCGATCGGCCGGCTGGAGGCGGCGGGCATCGCCTGCGCGCGGCTGAACTCGGTGGCACAGCTGGCCGCGCACCCCCAGCTGGCGGCCCGGGACCGCTGGCGGGAGGTGGGCTCGCCTGCGGGTCCGCTGCGGGCCCTGCTGCCGCCGATCGGGCTGCCCGGCGGCGCGGCACCGCACATGGGTGCGGTGCCCGCGCTCGGCGAACACACCGAATCCCTGCTGCACGCCCTGGGGATGACGGGCGAACAGATCACGGCATTGCGCCGGGACGGTGTGGTTCGCTGACTGGGCAGGGTCGATCGGACTGCCGATCAGGCCGGGGACGGAGCGGTTTCGCTGCCGGGACGGGACTGCTGACGGTGCGGACGGTTACGAACGGCGGCTGCCGAAGAGCGTGCGACGCAGCCGCCTCAGCGGCGCGAAGAGCGAAACGCGCGCGCTGCGGCTCCGCAGCCGGTGCGTGTGGTCGCGCGAGGTGAGCTCCCGCATGAGCAGCGTCGCCTCGGCGGTCTCCCGGTGCGGGACGGCGGGACCGCCCAGCACGGCAAGGTGGCGGTCGAGGCGCGAGCTGGTCGCACCGCTTCCGCACGTGATGGCAGGCACGCGAGGCGGCCTGCTGCGCATTGCTATCTGTTCCATGTCTCTCCCCACCCGTACGAGGGCACCCGGCCCACCGGGCAGGGTAACCCTACCGCCCCCACGTCGCGCGCGGGTATCCCGGTGGTGTGAATTGCCCGTGCGGTGACCGGGAGTTGACGACTACTCAGCGGAGTCGACAGTCACTCTCCGCATAGAGCGCCCGACTCCTGTCACGGCAGGGGTCACGCCGCGCCCACTGCGCTAACTTGGAGTGATCGTCCGGTAACGCATCTGTGGACGCGCGTGAATGATGAGGATTGCGGTGACTGAGTCCGCGTCGAACGAGGGCGGGAGCGTCGAGCGCGTCATCGCCGGGCGGTACCGCCTGCTGGGCCCGCTCGGGCGCGGTGGAATGGGGATGGTGTGGCGGGCCCGGGACGAGGTGCTGGGCCGCGAGGTCGCCGTCAAGGAGGTGCGCGCGCCCGCCGGAATGGACCCCGCCGAGGTGGGCCGGATGTACCGGCGCCTGGAACGGGAGGCCTGGGCCGCGGCCCGCGTCTCGCACCGCGGGGTCGTCACCGTCTACGACGTGGCCACCGAGGACGGCCGGCCCTGGATCGTGATGGAGATCGTACGGGGCCTCTCGCTCGCGGAGGTGCTGGAGGCGGACGGGCCGCTCCCCCCGCAGCGGACCGCGCACATCGGCGAACAGGTGCTGGCCGCGCTGCGCTCGGCGCACGAGGCCGGGGTGCTGCACCGGGACGTGAAGCCGGGCAACGTGCTGATCGCCAACGACGGCCGGGTGGTGCTCGGGGACTTCGGGATCGCGAGCCTGGAGGGATCCAGCGCCATCACCATGACGGGCGAGGTGGTCGGGTCCCCCGAATTCCTGGCGCCGGAGCGGGCGTTGGGGCAGGAGCCAGGTCCCGAGTCGGATCTGTGGGCGCTCGGGGTGATGCTGTACACCGCCGTCGAGGGCGTCTCGCCGTTCCGCAGGGACACCCCGCTGGCCACGCTGCGGGCCGTGGTGGACGAGGAGTTCCCGCCGCCGCGGGCGGCCGGGGCGCTGACGCCCGTACTGGAGGGACTCCTGGTCAAGGATCCCGCCGGGCGGCTGCCCGCTGCGGAGGCTGCCCGGATGCTGCGGATCATCGGCGCCGGAGGGACCGTACGGGCCTCCGGCGGGCCGGTGTCGGGGCCGGCCGCGGGACCGGGGCCCGGGTGGACGGGACCGGACTCCCCGACCTCCGTCGCAGCGCACCGGTACGGCCGCCACACCCCGCCGATGCCCGCTCCGATGCCGATGCCCGGGCCGGCTCCCGCGCCGGTGCCCGGGAGCACGGTCCCGCCGCCGGCCCGGCAGGGGCGGGCCGGGGCGGTCCTGACCGGCGGGATCGTGCTGATGCTGGTGGCGCTGGCCATGCTGGGCTGGCTGCTGCTGAGGGACCGCGGGGGCACCGGCGGCGACGGGGGCGGCCCGACGGGTGCGCCGACCGCCTCGCAGAGCGGTTCGCCCTCCCCGAGCCCCTCTGCGACTCCTTCCCCGAGCCCGACGCCGAGCCCCTCCCCCTCCGGGTCCCCCTCGGCCTCCGCCGCGCCGAATTTCACCGTGTCGGCCGTCCAGGCGGTCCGGGACAGCTACCGCGGCGCCTGCCCGCCGCCCGCCACCGGTGCGCCCGCCTTCAGCGCCACCGTCGCGGTGGACCGCACCCCGGCCGTGCTGGAGTACCGCTGGGCCACCCGGAGCGGGGAGACCACCGGTCCCGGCTGGCAGTCCGTCAACTACCCGGCGGGCGGCCCGGCGAGCCTGCGCCTGGACCACACGGAGCTCACGTACCAGGAGGACACGGCCTACCGGGATGCCGTGCGGCTGGAGATCCGGACCCCGGGGGCGGCCGCTCCGGAGGCGGCTTCCGCCTGGCTGGAGTTCTCGGTGACGTGCGAGGAGGAGACCCCGAGCGCCGGGACCTCCTCCCCTGGAACCTCCGGACCGAGCGGCTCCCCGTCACCGAATCCGGGTCCGACCGTCAGCCCGTGACCGTGCGTCCCCTCTTCGGGGATGCACGGCCGGCCCGTCAGGCCGCGCTGGTGAAGACGGGCAGGTAGCCGCTGGACTGTCCGGCGGCCGTGGGGTGGTACGACTCACCGATGTTCAGCCAGTTGAGGCTGTGCAGCCACTCGCTGCCGGAGCAGATCTCGTGGCCGGTGAAGGCTCCGGAGACCGAGGCGAAGGTGAAGCCGTGGTTCGCGGCGCGTTTGGCGATGGCGGCGTTGAGGTAGTCGGACGCGCCGTTGATGGCCGAACGCTCGCCCTCGGTCAGTCCGGCCACGCAGGTGCCGTTCAGCTTGTAGAACCGGGGATAGCCGAGGACGACCACGTGGGCGCCCGGGGACCGGCTGTGGATGGCGTTGTAGACCTGGTCGAGCTGGCCGGGGAGGGTGGAGTCGACGTAGGCCTTGGCCTGGTTGACCCGGCTGACGCAGGTGGACTCGGACTGGAGCACACAGGTCGTCATGACGTCGGAGAATCCGGCGTCGTTGCCGCCGATGGTGATGCTGACCAGGTCGGTGCCGGAGTTCAGCGGTCCGAGCTGGTTGTTCAGCACGTCCCCGGTACGGGCACCCGAGCAGGCGGCGAAGGAGAAGGTCTGCGGGGAGTGGGCGGCGGCCCAGAGCGCGGGGTAGGCGCGGGTGGTGCGCTTGCAGTCGCCGCTGGAACTGTCGTAGTTGCCGGCGCCGACGCCGGAGGAGTACGAGTCGCCGAGGGCGACGTAGCCGAAGTCGGCGGCGGCGGAGGCCTGGCCCGCCCCGAACAGGGCGGCGCCCGCGGCAAGTAAGAGGGCGGAAGTCAAAGCAGCGAAGCGCGGCATTTTCATGCTCATGTATGCGGCTCCTTGTGGGGGGGGTTACTCCTGAGTCCGTGGTACAAGGAACCGAGGTACTTCTGGAAGTGTTCATGCCAAGAATATTCGGGGCAGACATACGGTCCGAATCTTCACCCGCATGGCGTTTGAAGAGGGAACTCCGCCACTCGATCCGGCGAAACACGGGTGCACGGGGGCAGTTCGTGCCGGATCATGGGCGCCATGCCAGCCAACCCGCAAGACGCGCTGCCGATCCGGCTCAACGTCGACGACAGCGACTCCCCGTCGGACGTCGTCGACGCGCTGTTCCTCGGCCGCTTCGCGTCCGGCGAGCAGCCCTTCTCGCACAGCGTGTCGATCGAGCGGGTGAAGGTGGGCGCGACCCTGCTGCCGCCCAAGGCAACCGTGTTGCGCTCGGCGCGCGACACCGACCGCAGCGCCACGCTCGCCGAGGGCGAGGGATGGACCATGCTCGTCTCCCGCTGGAGCCGGGGCGCGGACGTCACGGTGACCGCGGTCAGCGACGAACTCGCCGCCGGGGTGCTCGAAGAGGCCACGGCGGGTGCGCAGGACGAGCCCGAACCGCAGCCCGAGAACGTCACGATGGGATTCTGGTACGTCTCCCCGCGCCGCGGCCCCTACCGCACGACCCGGCAGATCGCGGCCGGCACCTGGCCCGAGGTGCGGCCCAACTACACCGCCCCGGTGGCCTCCGCGATGGACCGGCTGATGAAGGTCACCCCCGACGACATCGCGGGCCGGCTGCTCCTGCTGCACGGCCCGCCCGGCACGGGCAAGACCTCGGCCCTGCGCACGCTCGCGCGGTCCTGGCGCGACTGGTGCCAAGTGGACTGCGTACTGGACCCGGAACGGCTGTTCAACGACGTCGGCTACCTGATGGACATCGCGATCGGCGAGGACGAGGGCACGGCGAAGGGCCGCTGGCGGCTGCTGCTCCTGGAGGACTGCGACGAGCTGATCCGCGGCGAGGCCCGGCACACCGCCGGGCAGGCGCTGTCGCGGCTGCTCAACCTGACGGACGGTCTGCTCGGCCAGGGCCGCAACGTACTGGTGGGCGTGACCACCAACGAGGACCTGGAGCGCCTCCACCCGGCGGTGGTCCGCCCGGGCCGCTGCCTGGCCCGGATCGAGGTCGGGCGCCTGACGCACCGCGAGGCGGTGGACTGGCTCGGCACCGACGAGGGCATCTCCCGCGAGGGCGCGACGCTGGCGGAGCTCTACGCGCTGCGCCGCGGCACGACGGGGCCCTCGGCCCTGCTGCCGGCCCAGGGCCACGACTCCGAGGCCGGGCTGTACCTGTAGCCCGGACCGCGGGGACGGTCCCCTCGGACCTCCGGCGCGGGGCGCGCGCCGGTCCGGGGCGCACGGCGACGACAATGGGGCCGCGGACGAAGGCCCCCGTCGACCGAGAGCCACCCTTTCCGGGGGACCCACGAACAGGAGAACGCACCGTGCTCGAACCGGCGCAGGACAACCCCTACCCCGACAGCCACGTCCTCGGCGAGGGCCCGGAGCCGCACCCGCAGCTCCAGCCGGTACTGGGCCTCATCGGACGCTGGCACGGCCAGGGAAGCGGCGAGTACCCCACCCTGGAGCACGGCTTCCGGTACGAGCAGGAGATCACCTTCAGCCACGACGGCCGGCCCTTCCTCTGCTACGAGTCCCGCGCGTGGCTGATCGACACCTCCGGGACGGCCCTGCGCCCCGCGGGCCGGGAGACCGGCTGGTGGCGGATCCTGCCGGACGCCTCGATCGAGGTCACGCTCGCGCACCCGACGGGCATCGTGGAGACGTACGTCGGCCGGGTGTCCGGTACGGAGATCGAGATGGCCACGGACACCGTGGGCCTGACGCCCCGGGCCAAGGAAGTGACCGGCATGAAGCGCCGGTACACGCTCCAGGACGGCGAGCTGACGATCGTGCAGGAGATGGCCGCGGTGGGACAGCCCATGCAGCACCACCTCCGGGCGCAGCTGCGCCCGCGCAAGGACTGACCAGCATGAGGAGCAGGGTCAGGAGCGGGGTTCAGAACCGGAGTCAGGACCGGGCTCAGGCCCCGTACCGTGCGCGCAGCGCGTCCAGTGCCGCCGCCGTCGCCTCTTCGAAGGTCAGCCCCAGCCGCCGCGCCCGCTCCGCATAGGCCTGCGCGGCGGTGGCCGCCTCCCGGGCGGCCCCGTCACCCGCCGCCGCGACGAAGGTGCCGTTGCGGCCGCGCGTCTCGATGACCCCGTCCGACTCCAGCGCCCGGTAGGCCTTGGCGACCGTGTTCGCGGCCAGTCCCAGTTCCTCCGCGAGGCCGCGTACCGTCGGCAGCTTGAACCCGGCCGGCAACCGGCCCGCCCGCGCCCCCTCCGCGATCTGGGCGCGCAGCTGCTCGTACGGGGCGGCCGCGCCGGCGGCGCCGTCGATGCGGATCTTCAGGTGCGGGGAAGTCGAGGTCACAGGGCCGATTGTCCCCCATCGGCCCGGCCCCAGGGGGTGTCTTGCCGGTCAGGCCGGGCTCGCGGCCCCGAAATTCGCGGGCGCGCGCCCCTCGGCCGCCCGTACGGTCACCACCATGCCCACCACCATCCGCGACCTGCGCCCGAACGACCCCGCCGACGCCGAGTCCGTCGTACGGGTGCGCCGCGCGGCACTCCCCTTCATGATCGGCACGGCCCGCGGGGTGGCCTTCGAACTGGCCGTCGCCCACCCCGCCAAGCGCTACCGGCTCCTCGTCGCCGAATCCGCCGACGGGCAGGTCATCGGCACCGCGCAGGTCGGGATCGTCTACGACAGCCCCGAGCCCGGCCAGGGCTTCGTCAACGCCTACGTGGACCCCGCGCGGCGCGGGCTCGGCGCCGGGAGCGCCCTGCTGCGCGCGGCGGAGGAGCACCTCGCCGCCGAGGGCGCGAAGGACTCGTACGCCTGGGTGCTCGACGAGCCGTCCCACCGCGCGTTCGCCGGGCGCCACGGGTACCGGCCCTCCCGCTCCGCCCACTTCCTGCGCCTGGACCTGACCTCGGCGGCCCTGCCCGCGCTCCCCCGGAACCTGCCCGCCGGTGTCGAACTGCGCCCCGCCTCGGCCTTCGCCGCCGATCCGCGGCCGCTCTTCGAGGCCGACGCGGCGACGTCCCTCGACGAACCGGGCGACGTGGCGGTCGAGTTCGAGGACTACGAGGACTGGCTGCGGCACACCTGGAACAACCCCTACCTGGACCGATCGCTGACCACCGTGGTCCTGGTGGACGGCGAGGTCGCCGCCTTCACCGCCGCCCACACCGACGGGGCCACCCGCTACTCCTCGGCCATGACCGGCACCCTGCGGGGCTTCCGCGGCCTGGGCATGGCCAAGCTCGCGAAGAACGACTCGCTGCTGCGGGCCCGCGCGGCCGGCTACACGCAGGCCTTCACGGGCAACGACACCGGCAACGGCCCGATGCTCGCCGTCAACACCTGGTTCGGGTACGAGGTCTGCGCGACCGAGACCCGCTTCACGAAACGACTGGAGACCCTGCGATGACCGACAGACTGACCGTCACCCTCACCAAAGCGGGCCGCACCAAGATCAGCTACCCCGCCGAGCCGGTGGCCGACACCGGCACGCGAATCACCGTACGGGCCCCCTGGGCGGCCGAAGGGGTACGGGACTTCGGGTTCGTGCGCTTCGAGCCGGGCGACGTGTTCACCGAGCACTTCTGGCGCGACCGCTGGTACGCGGTCAAGGAGGTCCGCACCGGCGAGGGCGTCCTCAAGGGCTGGTACTGCGACGTGACCCGCCCGGCGGTGGTGACGGGCAGCGCCATCCTGGTGGAGGACCTGGACCTCGACCTGTGGGTGTCGGCGGACGGCAGCGAGGTACTGCGCCTCGACGAGGACGAGTTCGCCGGGAGCGGCCTGTCCGCCACCGACCCCGAAGCGGCCGCCGAGGCCGTCCGGGCCCTCGACGCCCTGGACGCCCAGGCCCGCTCCACGGCCGGGATCGCCGCGCTCCTGGCCTGATCCGTTCCCGGACCACGGGTTTTCTGTGGGCCCGCTTAGCGGCTCCTTAAGCGGACCCTAAGGATCGCCTTGCGGGGCCCCAAGCCGGGCGAACGCGGCGTGCGGGCGGTTAGTTTGGCTGAGCCAGGGAGGGCCGGAGGCGGCGCCGCACACCCGTGAGGGGCGGCGCCGCACAGCCCCGGACCACTGGCCCGTCCACGACTCGCGCCGCCCCCTGCCGTGCCCCAGAGGAGATCCACCATGTCCGCACGCCGTACCGCCGCCCGTATCGCCGCCGTCGGCCTCGCTCCGCTCGCGGTGGCCGCGTACGCCACCTCGCCCGCGGCCGCCCACGGTTCGATGACGGACCCGGTCAGCCGGGTGGCGGCGTGCTACGCGGAGGGACCCGAGGCCCCGAAGTCGGCGGCCTGCAAGGCGGCGGTCGCGGCGAGCGGGGCCCAGGCGTTCTACGACTGGAACGCGGTGAACATCGCCAACGCGGCCGGTCAGAGCAAGTCCCTGATCCCGGACGGGCAGCTGTGCTCGGCGGGCAACGACAAGTACAAGGGCCTGGACCTGGCGCGCGCGGACTGGCCCGCGAGCCCGATGGCTTCGGGCGCCCACACCTTCCGCTACAAGGGGACCGCCCCGCACAAGGGTTCCTTCGAGCTGTACGTGACGAAGGACGGCTACGACCCGACGAAGCCGCTGAAGTGGTCCGACCTGGAGCCGGCGCCGTTCGTGAAGGTCTCCGATCCGGGGATGCAGAGCGGCGACTACGTCTTCTCCGGCACCGTCCCGAACAAGACCGGCCGGCACCTGATCTACAGCATCTGGCAGCGCTCGGACAGCCCGGAGGCCTTCTACTCCTGCTCGGACGTGGTCTTCGGCAAGGACAACGGCGGGAGCGGCAGCAGCACGGGCGGCACGGCCGGTACGGGCTCCACGGGCGGTACGGGCTCCACCGGCGGTACGGGCTCCACCGGCGGTACGGGTTCCACGGGCGGCAAGCCCAGCTCGAAGCCCGGTTCCAAGCCCTCGAACCAGCCCTCCGCCCCCGGCGGCAAGCCCGGCACCGGGGTCCCCGGCACCGACGAGGACTGCCCGCTGGCCAAGGCCCCCTCCGACCAGCAGATCGCGGACGGCGCGAGCAAGTCCACGGTGGAGCACAGCGGGCACGGGGACAACGACCCGAAGACCAACTCCAACGGCTCCCCGTCGCCGATCCCCTCGCAGAGCGGGACCGACCTCGCGGAGACGGGTGCCAGCAGTGCCACCCCGGCGATCGCGATCGCCGGGGCGGGCACCCTGGCCGTCGGCGCGGCCGTGCTGTTCGGGCTGGCCCGCCGCCGTGCGACGCCGGGCCGCCACGGCCGCTGACGACCGACAGCGGCGGACGGTCCGCCGGGGGGCGGACCGCCTGCCACTGTGCTGTCAGCCGGCCGGTCAGTCGAAGACCGACGCGCAGGTGGTCCGTTCGGCGTGTGCCGGGTCGAGGGCGTTGGCCGCCTCGTGCCAGGCGATCCGGTCGGTGAGGCCGATGGCCACGTGCTCCGACAGGTCCAGCGCGCACAGGTCCTGGAGCAGCACGTTGCGGACGTTCGGCCCGTCGAGGAACTGGCTCCGGTACGGGGTGACCACCTCGTCGTAGCGGGTGGCGATCACCGTGTACTTGACTCCGGGGACGGTGTCCCCGCCGGCGTTCAGCTTCTTCTGGAAGGCGGATCCGGCGATCTGGTCGGCGAGTCCGGGGGTGGCCGTGCTGATCAGGTCCTCGGCGCCGGGGAAGTACGGGAGGAGCTGGGTGAGCCCGTCCAGTGTGGTCCCGTGGTTGTCGGGGGCGAGCCCGACCAGGGCGTTGACCTTGGCGGCTCCGCCGAGGAACTTCAGGTAGTAGTTCGGCATCATGCCGCCCTGGGAGTGGCCGACGATGTCGGTCTTGGCCGCCCCGGTGGAGGCGAGGACCTTGTCCACGAAGGTGTCGAGCTGGCCGGCGGACTTGTCGATGGGGCCGAGCCCGTTGAAGAGGGGCACCCCGGGGAGTTGTCCGTAGTCCAGGGAGTAGACGCAGTAGCCCCGGTGGACGAGGTACGGGGCGAAGCCGAGCCAGTTGTCGACGGAGTTCCCGAAGGTTCCGTGGACCAGGACGACGGGGCGCGGGTGGGCGGCGGACGGTTTGCAGGACCAGTTGTTCCAGCCGCTGCTCGGCGCCGAGGCGGCCTGGGCCGCGCCGGTGGGGGCGACGAGTGCGGCGGTGGTCAGGGTGAGGACGGCCAGCGGGCGGAGCAGGCGTCTCCAGGGCAGCATCGTGTGATCTCCTTGCGTTCGAGGGGGACAACGCGGGGACGGCTCGGGAATTACGTGGGGGTTCATCCCGTGATCCGGATCACAAGGGGTGCTGCTGCCGCTAAATTACGGGCGAGTAGCAAGACTGGGAAGTTACGCGTCGGTAAAAGATGAGCCGGGTTCGACGGCGACCCGCCGGGCGGGATTCATCCATTCGGCCCACCCCTGCTGCGCGCCGCCGCCGGTACGCCGAGCGTGTGAGACATGACCCAGCCCACCAACGCAGATCCAGGGCAGTCCGGCGGGTTCCTCGCCGAGATCAAGGACGCGGTGACCACCCGGGCCGCCCTGCTGGTCCTCGGCGTGCTCGCGCTCCAGCTCGCCTTCATCACGTCCTACGTCGGGGCCTTCCACCACCCGAAGCCCAGCGAGATCCCGATCGCCGTGTCGGCGCCCGTGGCACCGGTCGCGGAGCAGTCGGCGAAGCAGCTCGCCGCCCTGCCCGGCAAACCGCTCGACCCGCGCGCCGTCAAGGACGAGGCCACCGCGGCCCGGCAGATCAAGAACCGGGACGTGGACGGCGCGCTGATCATCGACCCGGCCGGCAAGACCGACAAACTCCTGGTCGCGAGCGGCGCCGGAGCCTCGCTGTCGCAGGCCGTCGAAGAGGTGGTGGGCCGCGTCGAGCAGGCCCAGGGCCGCACCTTCACCATCGTCGACGTGGCTCCGGCCGCCGCCGGTGACGGGCGGGGTCTGAGCTCCTTCTACCTGGTCATCGGCTGGTGCGTGGGCGGCTACCTCTGCGCCGCGATCCTCGCGATCAGCGCCGGCGCCCGGCCCGCGAACGCGGCCCGCGCCGTCGTCCGGCTCGGCGCGCTGTTCGTATACGCCGTCGCGGCCGGGCTCCTCGGCGCGGTCATCGCCGGACCGGTGCTGGGCGCCCTGTCCGGCAGCATCCCAGCCCTGTGGGGACTCGGCACCCTGGTGGTCTTCGCGGTCGGAGCGATCACCCTGGCCTTCCAGGGGCTCGCGGGGGTGGTCGGCATCGGCCTGGCGATCCTGCTGGTGGTGGTCTTCGGCAACCCGAGCGCGGGCGGCGCCTACCCGTACCCGCTGCTGCCGCCGTTCTGGAAGGCCATCGGCCCGTGGCTGCCGCCGGGCGCGGGCACCTATGCCGCGCGCTCGATCGCGTACTTCAAGGGCAACGACATCACCGGCCCACTGCTGGTGCTCAGCGGCTGGGCGGTGCTCGGTTCGGCCGTCACCATGGCCTGCGCGGTGTCCCGCCGGGGCAGGGCCGGGGCGGCCGTGGGCAGCGGGCTCCCCGACGGGCCCGATGACCTGGACGTCTCCGACCCGACCGCGAAGGCCGCGGGCCGATGAACAATCCCCTCCACCTCAACCGTCAGGGTCCGGCCGAACAGGCCGTCTCCGTCAAGCGGATGGAGCCGAGCGCGCAGGCGCAGCTGGGCGCGCTCGGCCTGACCGGCTTCATCGTCGTCACGACCATCGCCACCGGGATCGACGCGGGCGTCTTCCCCGAGAAGCTCGGCCACTCGGTGCTCCCGCTGGTCGGCTTCTTCATCGGCGGGCTCGCCCAGCTGCTGGCCGGGCTCTTCCAGGCGCAGCGCGGCGACACCTGGCACGCGACCGTGTTCGGCGGCTTCGGACTCTTCTGGATGGCGAAGGCCTGCCTGCTCCAGTGGGTGCTGCCCGCCACCGATCCGGCCCTGCGCGGGGACGTCAGCGGCCTGTTCACGCTGCCGTGGGTGTTCGTGGTGTTCGTGCTGTGGATCGGCAGCTGGCGGATCCACCTGGTGCTGCTGTCCACGTTCACGTGCGTGCTGGTGGTCTTCGTCGCCATGACGGTCAGCGGGTTCACCGGCTCGGTGATCTGGAACCGGATCACCGGCTGGAGCGGGCTGCTGGCCGCGCTCGGGGCCACGTACCTCCTCGCCGGCCAGATCATGGCGAGCACCTGGGGCCGCCAGGTGCTTCCGATGGGCCGCTTCCTGGCCCCCGAGGAACACCCGGAGACCTGACCGCGTGATCACGACGCTCGCGGTCGAGAACTACCGCTCCCTTCGCAGGCTGATCGTCGACCTCGGCCGGCTCACCGTGGTGACGGGCGCCAACGGCACGGGCAAGTCCAGCCTCTACCGGTCGCTGCGGCTGCTCGCCGACTCCGCGCGGGGCGGCGCGATCGCCGCGCTGGCCCGGGAGGGCGGGCTGCCCTCCACGCTGTGGGCCGGGCCGGAGAAGACCGGGCGCGGGGTGCGGGAGGGGCGGTACGCCGTCCAGCCCACGGTCCGCTCCGAACCGGTGGGCCTGCGGCTCGGCTTCTCCGGGGACGAGTTCGGGTACGCCGTGGACTTCGGCCATCCGGCGCCAGTGCCCGGCTCCCTCTTCGCCCTGGACCCCGAGATCAAGCGGGAGTGCACCTGGACCGGTCCGGTCCTGCGCCCGGCCGCCCTCCTCTCGGACCGGGCGGGGCCCGCCGTGCGGACCCGGACGGCCGACGGGGGCTGGCACCGTACCCAGGGCGCCCTGCGCCCGTACGACTCCATGCTCAGCGAGCTCGCCGACCCCCAGCTGGCCCCCGACCTCCTGCACCTGCGCGAGCTGATCCGGTCCTGGCGGTTCTACGACCACGTGCGCACCGACGCCGACGCCCCGGCCCGCAGCCCGCGCGTGGGGACCCGTACGCCCGTACTCGCCGCGGACGGCTCCGACCTGCCGGCCGCGCTCCAGACGATCCGGGAGATCGGCGACCACGAGGCCCTGGACACCGCCGTCGAGGCGGCCTTCCCGGGCAGCCGCGTCGCGATCGCGGAGCGCGACGGCCGCTTCGAGCTGGAGCTGCACCAGCACGGGCTGCTGCGCCCGCTGGGCGCGGCGGAACTCTCCGACGGGACACTGCGTTATCTGCTGTGGACGGCGGCCCTGCTGACCCCGCGCCCGCCCGCCCTGATGGTGCTCAACGAGCCGGAGACCAGCCTCCATCCGGATCTGCTGGGCCCCCTGTCCGACCTGATCCTGACGGTGGCCCGGGACACCCAGACGGTGGTGGTCACGCACGCCGCCCCGCTGGCCGACGCCCTTGCGGCGGGCACCCGCCGCCACCGGGTGGACCTGCGGACGATCACCCTGCTCAAGGACTTCGGCCAGACCGAGGTCGAGGGTCGCGAAGGCCCGCTGGACGAGCCCCTCTGGTACTGGCCGAAGCGCTAGTGCTGTGGCCGGAAAGGTTTGCCGGGTCGCGGCGTCCGGTGCGGTGCATCGCAAGGCGGAGGACCGCGGCTCGTACTGGACGTACCGCCGCGGTCCGACAACGCGGCGAGGTGCCGTGCCGGGCGCCGCGCCCCGGTGAACCTTTCCGGCCACAGCACTAGGCCGCCCCTTCCGGGGACCCTTCCACCTGGCCGCGGGCCCGCGCGGGCGGTGTCGTACGCTCCGCTGTCATGGACATGGATCAAGCCGGGCGGGCCGAGGCCGACACCCTGCGCACCGCCCGGTTCGAGTTCGCTCCGGCCGCCGCCGACTACGACGAGGCCCTGCGGCGGTACAGCCGCGGGACCAGGCCCGGAATCGTCGGCACGCAGCTGCTGACGGTCGCGTTGGCGGCCGCGCTCGCGGCCGCGGCCGCGTACATCCGGATCAAGATGTGGGGCCTCGGGGCGGACGCGGTCGTCATCTCGGTCGTGGCCGGCGTCGTGGCGCTGTTCTGGGTGCGCCAAAAAGTCCGCAGGTCGCGGATGCGCCGCCAGTACGAGGCCGACGCGGCCCGCGGCACCTGGAGCACCACGCTCACCGGGGACGGCCTGACCACCACCGGCACCGCCGGGCGGGACGAGCACGTCGACTGGAGCGGCTACCCCTGGTGGTTCGAGACCCCCGAGCTGTTCGTCCTCACCGGCAGCCTGGAGCACTTCCTCGTGCTGCCCAAGCGCGGAGCGGCCTCCCCCGCCGACCTCGACCGGGCCCGCGCCCTGTTCACGGAGCACCTGCGGCGCATCTGAGCACGGGCCCGCCGGACCGGGCCGGCAAGGCCGTCTCTTTCGGATCTTGTCGGTCAGGTCCGCGTCGTCCGGTGCCGTACCTCGGCACGCTGCCGGGGCTCCCGCGTACTGGACGTACTCGGGTGACCCGGCAGCGTGCCGAGGTGCGGTGCCGGGCGGCGCGGACCCGACAAGATCCGAAAGAGACGGCCTAGCCGAGGGGTGCGAGCAGTCGGTCGGCGCCGCGCAGGGTGTGGCGGGCCACGGCCTTGCCGAGGGTGGCCCCCGCCTCGTCGGCGGAGCGGGTGTGGATGCCGGAGAGGATCCGCGCGTCGACGTTGTCGCGGGTCAGCTGCTCCCAGCTCGTGTACGTGCGCCGTACGCCGGGCGCCGTCGGGCTGGTCACGGCGAACGGGGCGGTACGGGGTCCCGCGAGGGCGTCCAGGATCACCTCGGCCGCTCCGGCGTAGGTGGTGTGGCCGCTGGGGTAGTCGGGGTGGGCCGGGGTCTGGTGGAGCGGGGTCCAGGCCGGGTCGGGGTCGATGTCCCCGGTCCGGATCGCGGTGACCGGACGCCAGCGGGTGTACGCGTACTTGCTGTCGGAGGTGGCGATCTGCGTGTCGACCAGGGCGGCGTGGAACAGCCCGATCAGCCCGGCCCGTTCGGCGGTGGAGCCGTGCGAGCGGGTCACGGCGACGCGCAGCGGCTCGGTGTACAGGGTCAGCGAGGAGCCGTACCAGAAGGTGGCGGTCTCGGTCTGGCGGGCGCTGCGGACGGTGGAGCCGGCGGCTCCGTACGCGCGCACCTCGGCGAGGTCGTCCCGGTAGCGGCGGGAGTCCAGCGCGGGCGGCGGGCCGATCCGGTACTGGTCCGGGGAGTCGAGCAGGAACGGCCTGGCCACCCGGTTGCCGTACTGCGCGGCGGGGGCGTAGCCGTCGGGCGTCGGCTGCCAGACGCCGGGCGCGGCGGGTTCCACGGCGTACGGCGCGTTCACGGAGGCGGGGTCGAGGCCGTCGCCCTGGCGGGAGGCGAGCGCGAGCTTCGCCTGCCGGGCCCCGGCGGCGACGCCCCGGTCCTCGGCGCGGCCGTCGGGGATCCGGCCGAGGGTGGCGGCGAGCGCGGAGTCGAGCTCCGCCCTGCGGGTGGGTGCGAGGTCGGCCAGCGCGTCGTGGACGGCGGAGGCGACGGCCGCGTCCTGGAAGGCGGCCCGATCCCGCCCGCCGGGTGCCTCCCCGGCGGCGCGGGCGGCGGCGAGCCAACTGATGGCCCAGGTCCGGCTGTTGGTGACCTGGGTGGGCGCACCGGCGGCGCCGACGGTCTGCGCGGTGGTGTCGTACCACTCGCGGACGACGGCCCCGCCGTCGGCGGCGGGCGCGGCCTGGGCGGCGGACGGGAGGGCGAGGGCCGTGGCGGACAGCACCAAGGCGGCGCCCAGGGCGAGCAGGGCGGAACGGGGCGGCTTCACGGATACTCCTGGCGGGTGGACTTCGGGGCGGAAGGATCGGACAGCCCGGACGGGCCGGGCGGAACCCTCACCAACACAGCGCACCGGCGACGCGCATGAAGTCGATCGCGCGCCGCTTGGTCAGACCTGGAGATCTCGTCACCATGCGCCGAAGCTAGCCATCCGCCATCACGTGGCGCAACGGCCCTTTCCTGTCAGGTCCGTTCGACCACGCACCTGTCGTCCGCCGGCCACGACCGCGTTACATCCAGCGCCCCCGGACGTCAGAACCACTTGGAGCGGCCGTCCACATTCCCGAAGGGCCTGACCCAGTCCGAGTCCGGAACCCGCAGGAAACGGCCCGCGAGCCCGACTTCGCCGGCGTACACCTGGAAGTCGATCCGCTGCCCGTCGGGGGCTCGGTACTCCAGAACCCGCATCCCCGGCCGCCAGCTCTCCCGGAGGTTCGCTCGACCACCGACGGGCAGGGCCACCGCGGAGCGCAGTGGCGCTTTGAAGCTCGCGTCGGCGCCGAGCCTCCCGTATCCGAAGAACCGACGCCGCGCCCCCTGCCGCCAGCGCGCCTGGCAGGGCACGCCCACTGCGGCGGCGATGACGGCATCCGCCGCCCGCCGGTCCACTGCACGCCTCCTGGACCTCCGTATCAACCATCTGGCCGGTGCCAGGGCCAGGACCAGGAGAAGGAGCTGAACCAGCAGGTCGAGCAAAGCGTCCATACGGTCCCCCAGAAGCTCAGGCCAAAAGTGCCGCCAACCTATCCCGCCCGATGGACCACCTCGCCGGCGACGACCACCGTCTCGGCCACCGTGCCCGGGATCCGGTCCGGGGTCACCGCGAAGATGTCCCGGGACAGGATCACGAAGTCCGCGGCCTTGCCCGGGGTCAGTGAACCCCGGTCCTGGTCGAGGAAGTTGGCGTACGCCGAGCCCATCGTGTAGCCGTACACCGCCGTCTCGATGTCCACCGTCTCCTCCGGCTGCCACGGCTCGCCGCCGTCCAGCGAACGCCGGGTCAGCGCCGTGTAGATGCCGATCATCGGGTCCATCTCGGCGACGTTCCAGTCGCTGGAGAAGGCCAGCACCGCCCCGGCCTCGGAGAGGCTGCGCATCGGCCACGCCTTGTGCCAGCGCTCCTCCCCCACGTTGCGCGCCCAGTCCTGGCCGGGGCCCGCGATCTCCGGGGCGCAGTGCCGGGGCTGCATGCAGGCCACGACCCCGAGCTGCTCGAAGCGCGGCACGTCCTGGGGGTCCAGGCATTCCACGTGCACCACCTGGTGGCGGGCGTCGCGCGGGCCGTTCACCGTCCGCGCGTGCTCGACGGCGTCGAGGACCGTGCGGATGCCCCGGTCGCCGGTGGCGTGGACGAAGCACTGGAATCCGCGCGCGTCCAGGGCGGCGAGCAGCTCGGCGAACTCCTCGGCCGGGTAGAAGGTCTCGCCGCGGTGCGAGCCGCAGCCGGCGTACGGTTCCAGCAGCGCGGCCGTGCGCGGCTCCACCACGTCGTCGATGTAGAGCTTGAGGGGGCCCACCCGGAAGCGGTCCCCGGCGTGCATGCGGGCGGCCGCCGCGAAGAGGTCGAGGTCCTCCTCGGTGGTGCCGCGCGGGTGGAACAGGGCGGCCACGATCCGCGAGCGCAGCCGGCCCTCGGCGCGGGCCCGCTCGTACAGTTCGAGGTCGTCCAGGGAGTTCTGGGGTTCCACGACGGTGGTGATGCCGAAGCCGATGGCGTCGTCGAGGCTCTTGGCGAGGCGCCCGTACTGGCGGTCGGGCGAGGCCCACGGCACGCCCAGGTCGCGCAGGGCGCGGTGGCCGTCGCGAGAGAGGCCCTTGATGGCGAAGTCCTTGACGAATCCGGTGGGTTCGCCGGTCTGCGGGTCCACCGCGGCGGTACCGAAGGGCAGGTCGGTACGGTCCTTCGCGACTCCGAGGCGGCGCATGGCGGCCGTGTTCAGCCAGGCCGTGTGCACGTCGTAGGAGAGCACGATCGCCGGGACGTCCCCGGTGACGGGGTCCAGGTCTGCGGCGGTGGGCATGCGCCCGCCGGGGATGGCGGAGTAGTCGAAGGCCTCGGCCTCGATCCATTCGGCGTCCGGGTTGGCCTCCCGCCAGGTGCGGATCCGCTCGAGGATGGCGTCGAGGGTCCGCACCCCGGCGAGCTGTACGCACGCGGCGTCGGAGCCGAGGCGGACGTGGTTGTGGGCGTCGATGAACCCGGGGAGCACCAGCCGGCCGCCCGCGTCGATCCGCTCGGTGCCGGGGCCCGACCAGGCGGCGGCCTCCGTGTCCGGGCCGACCCAGACGATCCGCCCGTCGCGTACGGCCAGGGCCTCGGCCTCGGGAAGCGCGGGGTCCACGGTGTGGATGCGGGCTCCGGTGAGCAGCAGATCGGCGGGGACGGGGTGCGTCATGGGGTGGTGCTCCTGTGCAGCAGAGGGGTACGTGGGAGGAGGTGCGTAAGGGGGCGGGCTCAGGCGGCCGGTGCGTACGCGGGCACCCGCCGGGCCAGCACCCAGTACGTGAGCCCGGAGACCACCGAGCCGAGCAGGGTGAGGTCGGCGCCGCCGAGCGGGGCCACGAGCGGTCCGGTCCACAGTTCGGAGTCGCAGGTCAGGGCGGCGAAGGCCATGCCGGCGAGGAGGGCGGTCATTCCGGCGGGGTGGTAACCGGAGCGGTACCAGTAGGCGCCCCGGATCCCGGCGTGCAGCGCTTCGGAGTCGTAGCGGCAGCGGCGCATCAGCATGTCGGCGAGGAAGACCCCGCCCCAGGGGGCGAACACGATGATCAGGAGGGAGAGGAAGGAGAGCAGGGAGGTGGTGAAGTCGGTGAGGAAGAGCGCGGCGAGCGATCCGGCGGCGGTGACGGCGGCGCTGATCACGATGGCCCGGGCCCGGCTCCAGGGGATGCCGAGGACCTGGAGGTTCAGGCTGGAGGAGTAGAGGGTGATGATCGAGTTGGTGACGGAGCCGCCCAGCACCAGGGCCAGGAACAGCGGCTTGAACCAGCCCGGCAGCAGGCTCTCGGCCCCGGCGACGGCGTCGGTCATATCGGTCTGGGTGGCAGCGGCGACGCCCGCGATCCCGAGGGCTACGGAGGAGACGAACCCGCCGAGCGCGCCCATCCAGGTGATCGACTTCAGCGAGGTGGTGCGGGGCAGGTAGCGGGTGTAGTCCGCGGGCATGGGCAGGTACGAGAACGGCCCCGCGAGCATCACCACGAAGGCCAGGCTCCAGCCGGACAGGCCGGGAGCCACGGCGTCGGCGGCAGGGGTGGTCACGGTGCCGGGCAGGACGAAGACGAGCAGGGCCGCGAAGCCGACGGCGAGGACGTACGCCATCCAGCGTTCGGCGAACTGGACGGTGGCGTGGCCCCACATGGCGACGGCGAAGGTGAGCGCGAGGGTGACTCCGAGCGCGAGGGCCCGTACCAAGGTGCCGCTGCCCAGGCCGACTTCTTCGAAGAAGACTTCCAAAGCCAGTGTTCCGACCACGGTGTTGACGATGGTGTAGCCGATGCTCACCACCCAGTTGAGGACGCCGGCGGGCCAGTTGCCCCGTACGCCGAAGGCGGCGCGGGAGATGACCAGGGTGGCGGTTCCGGTGCGGATGCCGCTGAGTCCGGCGGCGCTGACCGCGAAGAAGGAGAGCCCGCTGGCCACGACCACGGCGGTGGCCTGCCAGAAGGAGAGGCCGAAGGCGACGGCGAGGGCGCCGTTGATCACGTAGGTGAAGGTGAGGTTGGAGCCGAACCAGAGCCAGAAGAGGTCTTTGGCGTCGCCGTGGCGCTCGGCGTCGGGGATGGGGTCGATGCCGTGCGTCTCGACTCTGAAGACCTCGTCGACGTCGGCCGTCGTCTCCTGCTGCGTCATGTGTGCGTCCCTGACCTTCGACCCGGTGAACCGCCACGCCTGACCTTGAATGGCGTTCTAAGTTCTTGAATGGCATTCAAGATGCGCTGCCGACCGGGGCCGCGTCAAGACCCTGTCCGGGATAAGGTCGGCCCACGAAGATCGGGAAGGTGGCACGGGGTGGCAGGAGCAGCGGGCGCGGCGGGAGGGGCCCGGCGGCGCGACGGGCAGATCGCCCAGGAGCGGATGCTGGAAGAGGCCATGACGGCCATCGCCGAGGACGGACTGGCCACGCTCACCATGTCCGCGCTCGCCGAGCGGCTCGGCACCAGCGGCGGCCACATCCTCTACTACTTCGGCAGCAAGGACCGGCTGCTGCTGGCCGCACTGCGCTGGAGCGAACAGCAACTGGCCGTCGAGCGGACCGAATTGCTGGGCCGCCGGGTCACCGCCCACCGCAAGCTCGCGCTCTTCCTTGAGCTGTACCTGCCGCGCGGCCCCCGCGACCCGCGCTGGACGCTCTGGATCGAGCTGTGGGCCCGTACCCCCTCGAACGAGCAGCTGCGCACCGCGCAGCAGGAGATCGACGACGGCTGGCAGCAGGACCTGGAGTCGCTGCTCGCCAAGGGCGTGGACCAGGGCCGCTTCGCCGCCGGCCTGGACGTCCCCGCCCGCGCCTCGGAGCTGCTGGCCCTGCTGGACGGGCTGAGCACCCGGGTGGTGCTGGGCCAGCGCGGCGCCGACCGGGCCACGTCCCTGGAGCGCGCGCACTCGGCGGCGGCCCTGCTGGTCCCGCACACGTAGGCCCGTACGGCGCACGGCAGCCGCAAACAGCCGGCTCGGACATGTGGAAAGCCCGCCCGGGTCTTAGCGCCCCGGGCGGGCTCTTCCTGTCCTTAGCGGACGATCATGGGAGGGGTCCTACTTCTTCTTGGCGGCGGCCTTCTTGGCCGGGGCGCCCTCGGCGTTGCCGTAGTACGCCTGGAGCATGAGCTGCTTCAGGTCGTCGATCATCGGCATCCGCGGGTTGGCGGGGGCGCACTGGTCGGCGTAGGCGTTCATGGCCTGGGTGGGCAGGGCCTCGATGAAGGCCTGCTCGTCCACGCCCTCCTCGGCGAAGGAGGCGGTGATGCCGCACTTGGCGCGCAGCTCCTCGACGGCCTTGGCGTAGGACTCGACGCCCTCGGCGGCCGTGGCGGCCGGCAGGCCCAGCATCTTCGCGATCTCCTGGAAGCGCTCCGGCGCCCGGTAGACCTCGGCCTTCGGCCACGGGGTGGCCTTGTGCGTGACGGTGCCGTTGTGGCGGATCACGTGCGGCAGGAGCAGTGCGTTGGTGCGGCCGTGGGCGACGTGGAAGGTGTTGCCCAGGGTGTGCGCCATGGCGTGGACCATGCCCAGGAAGGCGTTGGCGAAGGCCATGCCCGCCACCGTGGAGGCGTTGTGCATCTTCTCGCGGGCCTCGGGGTCGTTGGGACCGTCGACCACGCAGCGCTGCAGGTTTTCGAAGATGAGCTTGATGGCCTGGAGGCACAGGCCGTCGGTGTAGTCGTTCGAGTAGGCGGAGACGTAGGCCTCGGTGGCGTGCGTCAGGGCGTCGAAGCCGGAGTCGGCGGTCACCTTGGGCGGGAGGCCCATCGGCAGCATCGGGTCGACGATGGCGACGTTGGGGGTCAGCGCGTAGTCGGCGAGCGGGTACTTCTGGGCCGCGGCCGGGTCGGAGATGACGGCGAACGGGGTGACTTCGGAGCCGGTGCCCGAGGTGGTCGGGATGGCGACCATCTTGGCCTTCTCGCCGAGCGAGGGGAACTTGTAGGCGCGCTTGCGGACGTCGAAGAACTTCTCCTTCGTGTCCCCGAACTCGACCTCCGGGCGCTCGTACATCAGCCACATGATCTTCGCGGCGTCCATCGGCGAGCCGCCGCCGAGGCCGATGATCGTGTCGGGCTTGAAGTCGCGCATCATCGCGGCGCCGGCCTGGACGGTGGCGAGCTCCGGGTTGGGCTCGACGTTGTCGATGATCTGGATCGACACCGCGCCCTCGCGGGCCTGCAGGATGTCGACGACCTTCTGCACGAAGCCGATGGCGACCATCGTCTTGTCGGTGACGATCGAGACGCGGCTGATGCCGTCCATCTCACCGAGGTACCGGATGGAGTTGCGCTCGAAGTAGATCTTCGGCGGGACCTTGAACCACTGCATGTTGGTGTTGCGCCGTCCGATCCGCTTGACGTTGATCAGGTTGACCGCGGTGACGTTGTTGGACACCGAGTTGTGTCCGTAGGAGCCGCAGCCGAGGGTGAGCGAGGGGAGGAAGGCGTTGTAGACGTCGCCGATGCCGCCGAAGGTGGAGGGCGAGTTGGCGATGACGCGGATCGCCTTGACCTTCTTGCCGAACTCCTCGACGAGGGCCTCGTCCTCGGCGTGGATGGCGGCGCTGTGACCCAGACCGTGGAACTCGACCATCGCGGCGGCCAGTTCGAGGCCGTGCTCGGTGTCGGAGGCCTTCAGGGCGGCCAGGATCGGGGAGAGCTTCTCGCGGGTCAGCGGCTCGTTCTCGCCGACCTCGTTGCACTCGGCGAGGAGGATCGAAGCGTCGGCGGGGACGGTGAAGCCGGCCTGCTCGGCGATCCACTGCGGGGACTTGCCGACGACCGCCGGGTTCAGCTTTGCGCCGTTGGCGTCGGCCGCGTAGGCGGTGGTACCGAAGACGAACTGCTCCAGCTTGGTCTTCTCGGCGGCGGAGACCACGTGGGCGCCGAGCCGCTTGAACTCGGCGAGGCCCTTCTCGTAGATCTCGGCGTCGAGGATGACGGCCTGCTCGGAGGCGCAGATCATGCCGTTGTCGAAGGCCTTGGAGAGCACGATGTCGTGGATCGCGCGGCCGAGCTTGGCGCTCTTGTGGACGTACGCCGGGACGTTGCCCGCGCCGACGCCCAGGGCCGGCTTGCCGCACGAGTACGCGGCCTTGACCATGGCGTTTCCGCCGGTCGCGAGGATGGTGGAGACGCCCGGGTGGTTCATGAGGGCGCCGGTGGCCTCCATGGAGGGGGCGGTCACCCACTGGACACAGTTCTCGGGGGCGCCGGCGGCGACGGCGGCGTCGCGGACGATGCGGGCGGCCTCGGCCGAGCAGTTCTGCGCGGAGGGGTGGAAGGCGAAGATGATCGGGTTGCGGGTCTTCAGCGCGATCAGCGCCTTGAAGATCGTGGTGGAGGTCGGGTTGGTGACCGGGGTCATCGCGCAGACGACGCCGACCGGCTCGGCGATCTCCGTGATGCCGTTGAGTTCGTCGCGGCGGATGACGCCGGCGGTCTTGAGCCCGCGCATCGAGTTCACGACGTGCTCGCAGGCGAAGAGGTTCTTGACGGCCTTGTCCTCGAAGAGTCCGCGGCCGGTCTCCTCGACGGCGAGCTGCGCGAGCTCACCGTGCTGGCTCAGCGCAGCCAGCGAGGCCTTCTTGACGATGTGGTCGACCTGCTCCTGGTTGAACGACGCGAACTGGTCGAGCGCCTTGAGCGCCCCCTGGACCAGTCCATCCACCATCTCGTTGGCCTGCATGGCAGGACTCCTTCATTTCGACTCAACTCGAACCGCTTTCCTGATGACTCAATTCGACACCCAAAAGCGGAAGCAGTGGTGCCGAAAAAGCCCTTTCCCGCCGGGCCGAAGGGCCGTTCACACCCGTTCACATCTCCTGGATCATGCTCCTGACCTGCACATACACCGAGGGACTTAAGACCCCTGTGCGCTTGTGAAAACTTTCACAAGAATTTCGAGCGGAGTGCGCCCTACCGCGCTCCTCCCCCAGCGAGCACAATCACCGTGACGAGTCGCGTCGACCGTGAGGGAGGGAGCGCGTGCGCAGTCAGGTGCGCGTCGCGGACGGACGGAATCTGACGGTGGAGCGCTGGGGCGACCCGGACGGCCGACCCGTTTTCCTGCTCCACGGCATGCCGGGCAGCAGGCTGGGGCCCGCCCCGCGGGGCATGGTGCTCTACCAGCGCCGGATGCAGCTCATCGCCTACGACAGACCCGGCTACGGGGGCTCCGACCGCCACCCGGGCCGCACCGTCGCCGACGTGGCCCAGGAGGTGGCCGCGGTCGCCGACTCCCTGGGCCTGGACACCTTCGCCGTGGCCGGCCGTTCCGGCGGCGCCCCCGGCGCGCTGGCCTGCGCGGCCCTCCTCCCGGAGCGGGTCACCCGGACGGCCGCCCTGGTTCCCCTCGCCCCCCGGGACGCGGAGGACCTCGACTGGTTCGAGGGGATGACCGCCTCGAACGTCACGGCGTACTCCACGGCCGGCCGGGATCCGGAGGAGCTGGCCGCCGGGATGATCCCGCGCGCCGCGGGCATCGCAGCGGACCCCGGCCGGCTCCTGGACGAACTGCGCCGCGAGCTCACCGAGAGCGACCGGATGGTCGTCGCGGACGCCGGCCTGCGCTCGATGCTGCTGCGGAACTACCGGGAGGGGGTCCGCACCTCCGCCTACGGCTGGATCGACGACATGATCGCCTTCAGCAGCCCCTGGGGCTTCGACCCCGCCGACATCCGCTGCCCGGTGCTGATCTGGCACGGGGGCCTCGACGAGTTCTCCCCCGTGGGCCACTCCCGCTGGCTGGGCCGCCGCATCCCCGGCGCCACCACCACCATCGACCCGGCCGCCGCGCACTTCGGAGCGCTGCACGCGCTGCCCGACGTACTGACGTGGCTGCTCAGGGAGGTGCCCGCGCCTCCCGTGAACGAGCAGCAGCCCGCATAGGACGGGCCGGGGAACGGGCGCGGAGCTCCCCGGAAAAGAAAAGGATCTTGCCGTCAGGCAAACGGCCGAATACGGAGCACCGGGGAATTCGGTCATGTTTTCCAGGGGTGGGTGACCACTCGTCACATCCGGGCGTACGAGAGGTCACGTTATAGGCAACCCCTTGGTCGTTTAGCACGCCGATGGGCACCCGGGAGGGTAAAGTCCGCGCCAGGCACCGGCTTACTCGCCGGTGTCAACCCTTCCCATTCCCCATGACCTCCCCGAGGACGGCGTCATGAACACCTCCGCAACCCCCCCGACCAGCACGGTCAAGTCCCGCCGCGTCCCGCTCGACCGGATCGACGTCCGCGGTGCGCGCGCGGCCGCGACCCTCGGTCGCGTCCTCTCGACGGAATCCGGTCGACAGGTTCAGGCGCCGATCTTCAACTCTGCACTCTGACCCGGAAGTCCGCGCTCTAGACTGGTGGAATGACCGGCCTGATCGCTTTTCGCGAGATCGTCCTGAAGGTTCACAGCAGATGCGATCTTGCTTGTGATCATTGCTATGTCTATGAACACGCAGACCAGAGCTGGCGAGGCCGGCCGAAAGTGATCTCCCCCGAGGTCATTTCCCGCACCGCATCACGGCTCGCCGAACACGCACAGTCACACGAACTCCCCTCCGTCACGGTCATCCTTCACGGAGGGGAACCGCTTCTGGCCGGCACGGCACGCCTGCGGCTCGTGTGCGAGGAATTCACCCGCGCCCTCGACGGCATCGCCGCCCTCGACCTGCGCATCCACACCAACGGGCTCCAGCTGGGCCGCCGTTGCCTGGACCTCTTCACCGAATTCGGCGTCAAGGTCAGCGTCTCCCTCGACGGGGACCGCGCGGCCAACGACCGCCACCGCCGCTTCGCCGACGGACGCACCAGCCACCCGCTCGTCCTGGCCGCCGTGGAGCTCCTGCGCACCGAGCCCTACCGCCACCTCTACCAGGGCCTGCTCTGCACCATCGACGTGGCCAACGACCCCGTGGCCGTCCTCGACGCCCTCGTCGAACTGGCTCCCCCGCGCGTGGACTTCCTCCTCCCGCACGCCACCTGGCAGACGCCTCCGGTCAGGCCCGACGGCGCGCCCGACACCTACGCGCGCTGGCTGCTGCGGGTCTTCGACCACTGGGAGCGCCTCGGGCGCCCGGTCCCGGTACGGATCTTCGAGTCCCTGTTCTCCACCCTGCGCGGCGGGCCCAGCCTCACCGAGGCCCTGGGCCTGGCGCCCACCGACCTGGTCGTCGTGGAGACCGACGGGAACCTCGAGCAGGTCGACTCCCTCAAGAGCGCCTTCGAGGGGGCCGCCGCCACCGGGTTCAACGTCTTCGACCACGCATTTGACCAGGTCGCAGCCCATCCCGGGGTCCGCGCCCGGCAGCTGGGCCTGGCCGGCGTCAGCGATACGTGCCGCCGGTGCCCCGTCGTACGTTCGTGCGGGGGCGGTCTCTACACGCACCGCTACAAGGCCGCCGCAACCGACTCCCCGGACGGCGGGAGCGACGGCGGGAGCGACCGCGGGGGCTTCGACAACCCCTCCGTCTACTGCACCGATCTGCGCGAGCTCGTCGACGGGGTCGAAGGCCGTACGGGGGCCCTCGCGAGCGCTCCCGAACTCTCCGACCCGGCCGAACTCGCCTGCTCCCAGGAGCAGCTCACCCGCAACCTGCTCGCCCTCCTGAACGACGGCCGGACGGGTGATCCCGACTGGGCGCGCGCCTGGGAGCTGCTGGGCGCCGTGGAGCGGGCCGGGGACGCGGGCGAGGACGCGCTGGACGCCGTACTGGCCCACCCGTTCACCCGGACGTGGGTGATGGCCTCGATCGAGGCCGAGCGGCAGGGCCGCGGCGACGGGCCGGACGCGGCCCGCAGGCTGACCGCGCTGGCGGCGGCCGCCGTCCTGCGCGGCGGGCTCGACCTGCCCGCCGAGGTCGCCTACCGGGACGGCGAGGTGTACCTGCCGACGCTCGGGCTGCTGCGCCTGGGCGAGCCCGGCACCGACGGCCGGGCCGCCCTGCACGCCACCGACGAGGGGTACGCCGTCCGCGAGGGGGGCCGCCGCGAGCACCGCTTCGGCCCTACGGCGGGCGACGCCCGCTGGCAGCCCGTACGGACCTGGTCCCCCGGGCCGGACGAGGCCCCGGTGGCCCTGGAGGACCTGGACCCGCACCGCAACTGCTTCGCCCGCCCGCCCCGGCTGCGCCTGGGCGCCGGGGAGGCCGAGGAGTGGCGGGAGCGGCTGCGCGCGGCCTGGGCGCTGCTGCACGAGGCCGTCCCGGAGTCCGCCCGGGCCGCCCGGGCCGGGCTGACCACGCTGACCCCGCTGGCCGGAGGCCCCCGGACGGCGGGCTGGGGCGAGGCCGGGCGGCACGGGCCGGGCGCGCTCGGGGTCCCGTACGCGGCGGGGGTGCGGGAGACCGCGCTGGCGCTGCTGACCGGGTGGCGGCGGGCCCGGCTGCAGGCGCTGACCGAGGTGAGCGACCTGTACGCGCTGGACGGGGAGTGGCAGCACCCCTCCCCGTGGCGGGAGCGCCCGGTGCCGGTGTCCCGGCTGCTGGCCGACGTGCACGAGCGGGTGGCCGTGGAGGCCTACCGGCGGGCGACGGCGAGCGCCGAGCCGGGCGGGGCGGACCGGATCGGCCGGGCGCTGGACCGCCTGGCGGAGGCGGCGGAGCTGACGAGCACCGGGAAGCGGCTCGTGGAGGAGATGCGCTGGGAGCTCAAGGCGGTCGACGCATGAACCCGGCCCCTGCGGCCGCGGCCGCCCGCGCCCCCGAAGCCGACCCCGGCGCCGAACCCGAGGGAGGCTTACGCCGTTTGGGCGTGCGCCCCGGCGCCCGCCTGATGGCACACGCCTCCCTCGGCGGTACGGGGCTGCGCGCCGAGGCCCTGCGCGACGCCCTCCTCGGCCTCCTGGGCCCGCGCGGCACCCTGGCGGTCCCCGCCTTCACCCCGGAGAACTCCAAGACCTCCAGCGCCCATCTGGAGCGGATCGCGGGCCTCTCCGGGGAGGAGGTACGGGCGTTCCGCGCGCGGATGCCCGCCTTCGACCCGGCGCGCACCCCGAGCCACGGCATGGGCGCCTTCGCCGAGTCCGTCCGCACCGCCCCGGGGGCCGTGCGCAGCGCGCATCCGCAGACCTCTTTCGCGGCGGTCGGCGCGGGCGCCCAAAAGCTGTGCGCCGGACACCCGCTGACCAGCCATTTGGGTGAGGAATCACCCCTGGGAAAAATGTGCGGGGAGGGATGGCAGGTGCTGATGATCAATGTGGGATTTTCGGTCTGCACCGCATTCCATCTCGCGGAGTATCGAATTCCGAAGCCCCTCTTGCGCATGTACGAGTGTGTGGTGAAGGTGAACCTTCCGGGGCTTCCGGGGGGGCAGCCCCGTCGCCGCGACGGGGCTCCGTGGGGGGAAGGGTGGACCGCGTACGAGGACATCTCGCTGGACGACAGCGATTTCGCCGAGATCGGCAGTTCTTTCCCGGAAGACCGGGTGCACCGGGGGCGGGTGGGAGGAGCATCGGCCATGCTCTTCTCCCTTCCGGATGCCGTCGATCACGCGCAGAAATGGATGACTGAAAACAGACGCTGATTGACTGAACGATGAGGGGAAGCGGCGGAGAAGCTCCGGAATGATGTTTCTTCGCTCGTATCTTCGGGACGGGGGTCGTGTGCCCGCATCAGTGCAGCCGTACTTTTTTCTCAGTTATGCGCATACACCGAGGTTCGGAGCGGGGGGACCCGATCCGGACATGTGGGTGGAGCGCCTTTTCCGCGATCTCTGCAGCCATGTCATGGCGCTGACGAATCTGCCGGCGGGAGCCGAGGCGGGCTTCATGGACCGGGAGATACGCAGCGGTGAGGGCTGGTCGGAACGGCTCGGTGCGGCGCTCGCCACCTGCCGGGTCTTCGTCCCCCTGTTCTCGCCGCGCTACTTCGCCAGCGAGATGTGCGGGAAGGAGTGGTTCGCCTTCGCGCAGCGCGCCATCCAGCACGAGGCGCTGAGCAACCAGCCCGCCGAAGCCATCGTGCCCGCCCTGTGGGTACCGGTTCCGCCCTCCCAACTGCCGCTCCCCGCAGAGCGGTTGCAGTTCAACCACAACACCTTCGGCGAACGCTACGTCACCGACGGGCTGTACGGCCTGATCAAACTGCGCGGCTACGCCGAGCAGTACGAGAGCGCCGTGTACGAGCTCGCCAAGCGGATCGTCCGGGTCGCCGAGACCGTCCGGCTCGGGCCGATCCGTCCGCTGGACTACCGGCTGGTGCCGAGCGCCTTCGGCTCCCCTAGCAGCACCGCCCGCACCCTCCACGTCACGGTGGCCGCCGCCTCGCGGCACGATCTGCCGGAGGGCCGCAGCCCCGAGTACTACGGGGACAGCGCCCTGGAGTGGAACCCGTACCACCCGGTGTCCCAGCGGCCCATCGCCTACGTGGCCGAGGACCTGGTCCGCAACCTCAACTACCAGACGAGCGTGGGGTCCTTCGACGACGAGGCCGGGCACTTCGACTCCAAACAGCCGCCGACCCGGCCCGAGATCCTGATCGTCGACCGGTGGGCGGTGGAGGACGAACAGCGTCGCCAGCGCCTGGCCGCCTTCGACCAGGAGTCCCGGCCGTGGATCAACGTGGTCGTGCCGTGGAACCGCTACGACCACCAGAGCCGCGCGAAGGAGGGCGAGTTGGCCCACCGGCTCGAGGACACCATGCCCATCAAGATGAGCCAGGGCCGGGCCGCCTGCCGGGCCGCCGCCAACGGCGTGGCCAACATGGAGACGCTCGGGCAGATCCTGCCGCAGGTGGTGGAGGCGGCCGCCCAGCAGTTCCTCAGACACGCCCAGGTCTATCCGCCGGCGGGCAGCCCCGCCGGCGGCTCCGAACGGCCCCGGCTCCTGGGGCCGATGGGGATGAACGGACCCCCGGCGCCACCGCCCGTCGCACCCTTCCCGCCGAACACGGCCCAGGGAAGCGGCAGGACCGGGACGCCGGAGCACACCAACGACAACGACCGGGGGGACGCGGATGACAGCGAGTCGTGACAGCCAGAGCCATGACAGCCAGCACAGCGGCCGTGACGGACACCGCGAGGGGCGGATCGTCACCTTCTACTCGTACAAGGGCGGCACCGGCCGCACGATGGCGCTGGCCAATACCGCCTGGATCCTCGCCGCCAACGGCAAGCGGGTCCTCGCCGTGGACTGGGACCTGGAGGCTCCCGGCCTGCACCGGTTCTTCCACCCCTTCCTGGACCCCTCCACCCTCGGCGCCACCACCGGGGTCATCGACCTGATCAGCGAGTACGCATGGGCGGCCACCAGCCCGGTGCAGCGCGCCGACGACTGGCACAAGGACTACGCGCGGATCCAGCCGCACGCCGTCTCGCTCACCCCCGAGACCCTCGGCTGGGAGTTCCCCGACGGCGGCACCCTCGACTTCGTCTCGGCGGGCCGGCAGAACCGCGAGTACTCGGCGACCGTCTCCACCTTCGACTGGGACAACTTCTACGACCGGCTCGGCGGCGGCCTCTTCTTCGACGCCCTGCGGGCCGACATGAAGCACAACTACGACTACGTCCTGATCGACAGCCGCACCGGCCTCTCCGACATAGCCGACATCTGCACCGTCCACCTCCCCGACGTCCTGGTCGACTGCTTCACCCTCTCCGACCAGTCCATCGACGGCGCCGCCTCCGTGGCCCGGCAGATCGACGAGCGGTTCAACGACCGCGGCATCAAGATCTACCCGGTCCCGATGCGCATCGACGAGGGCGAGAAGGAGAAGGCCGACGCCGGCCGCGCGCTGGCCCGGATCAAGTTCGACCGCTTCCCCAACGGCCTGGTCGGGGACGAACTCACCTCCTACTGGGGCGCGGTGGAGATCCCGTACCGCCCCTACTACGCCTACGAGGAGACCCTGGCCACCTTCGGGGACGAGGCCGGGCTGACCAACTCCCTGCTCTCCGCCTTCGAACGGCTCACCACCGTCGTCACCGAGGGCGACGTCACCTCCATGCCCGCCATCGGCGAGGAGGTCCGCCTGCGCATCCGCGACGCCTTCACCCGGCGCCGCCCCGCCCTGCCCGCCGACCTCTTCCTCTCCTACGTCGCCGAGAACCGCATGTGGGCCGACTGGATCGAATCGGTGCTCACCCGGGCCGGGTTCCGGGTCGTGCCCAAGGACGTCTCCGCCGAGCGGGTTCCGAACACGGCCGCCGGGGACACCCTGGGCGGGGCCGGTCTCACCGTGGACACCGCCGCGCGGACCGTGGTGCTGCTCTCCAGCGCCTACCTCAAGTCCGCCCGCGCCGTGGACGTCTGGGAGCGGGCCGCCGCCGAGGACCCGACGGGGGGCCGGCGCCAGCTGGTGCCGCTGAGGGTGGGCGACGTACGCCTGTCCACCCCGTACATCGACCGCAATCCGGTGGACCTCTTCCGCCTCGACGAGGTGCACGCCACCACCGCCCTGCTGCGCGCGGTGGAGCGGCCGATGGCGCTGCCCGACAGCGTGGCCAGCGCCTCCGCGCCCGGCCCCCGCTTCCCCGGGACGGTTCCCAAGATCTGGAACGCGCCGCCCCGCAACCCCGGTTTCACCGGCCGCTCCATCGTGCTGGAGCGGATGCGCGACCAGCTCGGCGGCGGCATGGCCGTGGTGCTGCCGCAGCCGCAGACCCTGTACGGGCTCGGCGGCGTCGGCAAGACGCAGGTGGCTCTGGAGTACGTGCACCGGTTCATGGCCGACTACGACCTGGTCTGGTGGATCTCCTCGGAGCAGACCGAGGACGTGGTCGCCGCCCTCGCCGAGCTGGCCGTACGCCTCGGCGCGCAGACGGGCGAGGACATCTCGGCCGCCTCCCAGGAGGCGATCGACCTGCTGCGGCGCGGAGTTCCCTCCTCGCGGTGGCTACTGGTCTTCGACAACGCCGACGATCCCGAGACGCTCAAGCGGTTCTTCCCGCCGGGCGGCCCCGGGCACGTGCTCGTCACCTCCCGCAACCAGTCCTGGTCGCAGTACGGCGACGCGCTGCCCGTGGACGTGTTCCTGCGCGAGGAGTCCATCGAGCACCTCCAGCGCCGGGCCCCCGGGCTCAGCAAGGACGACGCCGAGCAGGTGGCCGTCGCCGTCGGGGACCTGCCGCTCGCGGTGGAGCAGGCGGGCGCCTGGATCGCGGAGACCGCGACCCCGGTGTCCGCGTACATCGAGCAGCTGGCCCAGCAGGCCGCCCGGGTGCTGGCGCTGAACCAGCCGCCCGGGTACCCGGAGCCGGTGGCCGCCACCTGGAACGTCTCCATCGAGCGGCTCCAGTCCCGGTCCCCCGCCGCCGTACGGCTGCTCCAGCTGTGCGCCTTCTTCGCGCCCGAGCCGATCTCGGCGAACCTGCTCTACAGCAAGGAGATGATCGACGCGCTCAAGCCGTACGACTCCTCCCTCCAGGAGAAGCTCGTGCTCGGCCGCGTCATCCGGGAGATCGGCCGGTTCGCCCTGGCCAAGGTCGACCAGGTCAGCAACAGCATCCAGGTGCACCGCCTGGTCCAGGCGGTGATCCGGGCGCAGCTGTCCGAGGAGGAGCAGCGCGAGGCCCGGCACGCGGTGCACCGGATCCTGGCGGGTGCGCGGCCGGACGACGACGAGCCGATAGACAACCCGGAGACCTGGCCGCGGTTCAACACCATCTGGCCGCACCTGACCCCGTCGGAGGCCCGGTTCTGCAAGGAGCCGGAGACCCGCCGGCTGCTGATCGACCGCGTCCGGTACCTGTGGAAGCGCGGTGACTTCAAGGCCGCGTACAGCCTGGGCGAGGAGCTGCGCGAGACCTGGCGCGAAACCCTGGGCGGCGACGACCTCCAGTACCTGTACCTGCGGTTCCACCTCTCCAACATCCTGCGCTCGCAGGGCCGGTTCGTGGAGGCGATGGAGCTCGACGAGGGCACGCTGGAGCGCCAGCAGGCGGCCCTGGGCGCCTCGCACCCGCACACCTACATGACCACCAGCGGCCTGGCGATGGACCTGGGCGCGCTCGGCCGGTACGGCGAGGCGATGGAACTGGCCACGGCCGCGCACGAGGGCTTCGGGCAGATCTTCCACGAGGCGCACCCGCGCACCCTGGCCGCCGCGAACAACCTGGCGCTCAACCTGCGCATGATCGGTCAGTACGCGCGGGCCAGGGAGATCGACCAGGAGGTCTTCGACCGGCGCACCGAAGTCCTGGGCACGGACCACCCGTACACCCTGTCCTCGGCGCAGAACCTGGCGCGCGACCTGCGCGAGGTGGGCCGGTACGACGACTCGGTGCAACTGCTGAGCCGTACGTACGAGATCTACAAGCGGACGCTGGGCCGGGCCTTCCCGGGCACCCTGTCGGCGGCCAAGAACCTGGCGGTGTCGCTGCGCCGGGCGGGAGACGTGGAGGACGCGCTGCGGCTGACGACCGCGACCCGCAACCGCTACCGGGCCAAGTACACCTCGGTCAACCCGGACCTGCTGGCCTGCGAACTGAACCTGGCGGCCGACATGTTCGCGACCGGGGACCCGGGCGGGGCCAGGGACCTGGCCCAGGAGGTGGTGGACGAGTACATCAAGGTGCCGGGCGAGCGGCACCCGTACACCCTGGCCGCGGTCAACAACCTCGCGGTGTTCCACTGGGGCACGGGGGCGGCGGAGACCGCCGAGCCGATGCTGCGCCAGACCATCCACCACATGCGCGAGGTGCTGGGCGACAACCACCCGCACACCATCTTCGCCAACCTCAACCTGGCCAACGCCCGGGCGGACCTGGGCGATCCGGAGGGGGCGCTGGAGCTGGAGCGGATCTCGGTGATGCGGCTGCGCGAGGCCCTGGGCGTGCACCATCCGGAGACCCTGGCGAGCTCGTCGAACATGGCGGTCAGCCTGGACATGATGGGACGCAAGGAGGAGGCGAACCGGGTGCGGGCTGAGGCGGTGGCCGAGCTGACGCGGCTGCTGGGCGAGGACCACGGCCTGACCCGGTACGCGCGTGACGAGCGGCGGGTCCACCGGGACCTGGAGCCGCTGGCGGTGTGATCCGACAGGTTTGATCCGACAGGTTTGATCCGACAGGGGGCGGCTCCCGCCGGGCGCCGCCCCCGCACCTCCCCTCCCGACAGACGCCGAACGCAGAACCAGCAGACTGGGGGGTTCGCTGTGACTGACAGCATGACCTTTCGCAATGAGGACCTGCCGGCCCTCTTCCACCACACCGACCAGGCGGCGATCACCCGGCAGCGGGAGTCCACCCAGGCCACCCGCGCCCAGCTGATGCTGCTCGTCCTGGCCGCCGGGATCGCCGCCCTGCCCGAGGGGCCGAAGCTCGGCTCCGCCTACCTGTCCGGGCTCCTCAGCGTGCTCGCGTACGCCGGGGTGCTCGGCGTGGGCGTACGGGCCACCCGGCGCCGGGCCCGCCCGCAGTGGCAGCTCAACCGCAGCGCCGCGGAGTTCATCAAATCGCTGGCCTGGCGGTACGCCGTCCACGGCGCGCCCTTCGGCGGCGATGCCCCCGGCGTCGAGGAGACGTACCGGACCCGGCTGGAGGCGGGACTGAACGAGCTGCGGAAGATGGGCTGGGAGGATCCGCGGACCGCCGGGCTGGTGCCGGAGGGCGGCGAGATCACCGGTGCGATGTTCAGGCTGCGGGGACTGGACTACCAGGTCCGCAGGGAGACGTACGTCCGTGACCGGCTGATCGAGCAGCGCAACTGGTACCAGCGCAAGACGGAGGTGTCCCGGCGGGCCACGGCCCTGTGGTCGTGGTCGATCGTGCTGCTGACCCTGCTGGCGCTGCTGTTCGCCCTCTTCGGGGCGTTCGGTTCGGGTCCGGGGCCGAGGCTGACGGGGCTGCTGAGCGCGGCCGCGACGGCAGGCATCGCCTGGAACGAGGTGCGCCGCCACCATCCGCTGATCGAGGCGCACACCCTGATCGAGCAGGACCTCTCCGCGATGATGGTCGTGATGCAGACGACCATCACCGAGACGCAGTGGCCCTCCGCGGTCTACGAGACGGAGCGGTACGTGTCCCCGCAGCACACGGACTGGCTGGCGCGGCACAGTAGTTGAAACAGCTCAGTAGTTGAGACGGCCCAGCAGTTGAGACGGCACAGCAGTTGAGACCCGCCTCGTCGTGCGGGGCGTGGCCTCAGTCCCGGGTCACGCCCTCGCGCCAGATCACGGTGACGGGCTTGCCGAGCGTGCGCGCGTAGGCGACGATCTCGGCGGTGCCGCCGTGCCCCCGGGCGGGCAGGCCGTCCCAGACGGCGACGAGGCGGTCGCAGGAGTCGGCGATGTAGGTGCCGGCGGCGTAGTAGGCCTCGTCGGTGGAGCGGGCGAAGTCCATGCGGACCTCCTGGGTGGCCCGGCCCTTGAGCCCCCGGAAGCGCTCCAGGGCCTCGGCGCCCTCGAAGCCCTCCTCGTAGTCCCCGCTGGGGATGACCACGGTGAGGTCCGCGCCGCATTCCAGCGCGATGGCGGCGAACAGCTGGTCCGCCCCCTCGGCGAGGCTGGAGAGGGCTTCCAGCGGCCCTTCGTGGCTTCCCAGCAGGGCCCGCAGGCCCTCCTCCACGTGGCCGAGCACCTCGTCCGGGATCGACCTGTGGCCGGTCACGCCGATTCGTTTCATTCGCAGACCTGCTCCCCCCATGGACACGGACGCCCTGGACATCCTCCCAGAAGGCGGGAGGACGTCCAGGGGCCCGACGGGGCGCACAGTTCCCATGGACGCTTCTAATACACGCTGACGCCGTACGCGTTGAGGGCTTCGACGACGGGCTGGAAGAACGTGGTGCCGCCCGAGGAGCAGTTGCCGCTGCCGCCGGAGGTGAGGCCGACGGCGCGGGTGCCGGAGTAGAGCGGACCGCCGCTGTCACCGGGCTCGGCGCAGACGTTGGTCTTGATCATTCCGTAGACCACGTCGCCGCCGCCGTAGTTCACGGTGGCGTTGAGGCCGGTCACCGTGCCGCCGTGGATGCCGGTGGTGGAGCCGCGCCGGGTCACGGACATGCCGTTGGTGGCGTTGACGGCGCTGGTGATGTCCTGGCTGCCGACGGTGCCGGGCGGCACCGGGGAGTTGCTGGCGTACTTGATCAGGCCGTAGTCGTTGGTCGGGAAGCTGGAGCCGACCGTGGACCCGATGACCGTGGTGTGTGCGGAGCTGGTCCACCAGGTGCCCGCGCCGTCGGTGCAGTGGCCGGCGGTGAGCACGTAGTAGGTGCTGCCGCTGCGCACGTTGAAGCCCAGCGAGCACCGCCAGCCGGAGGTGTAGATGGCGTCTCCGCCGGAGAGCAGCTTGGTCAGCTTGCCGGGGATCCGTTCGATCCGCAGGGCGGCGGCGTCCGCCCCGGCCTCGCGGCGGATTCTGGCGAGCCCGGCGGCCGAGACGGTGGAGTCGGCGGTGACCACGAGGGTTCCGGTGGCGGGGTCGGTGTGCCAGGCGGTGCCGGCGACGTCGGCGCGCAGGACCGAGGCGCCGGCCGTGGCGAGCCGGTCGGCGCTGAAGCCGCCGTCGGCGTGGGCGGTGGTGGGGGCGGCGAGGGCGGCCACCGCGGCCATGCCGGTGGCCACGGCGAAGAGCCTGGAGCGGATGATGCGGGTGATCCTCACTTGTCGTCCTCCCGGAAGGGATCGGGGGCCCGGCCGGAGTGGGGTACCGGTGCCCGTGGGGGGCGGCCGGGGGCACGAGCGGCACCAGGCCGTTCGACGTGCCCCTGACAAGCCTCGAGAGACGCTGTCGGGAGTGTGCTGGCGTCAGATGGCGGGAGCAAGGGCGCCTTTCAGCCGCCGCTCGCCCGCCGCGAGCTCGAAGGGCAGCGTGTTCCCGGGCGGCGGGAAGGGGCAGACGAAGTGGTCCGCGAAGGCGCAGGGCGGCAGCTGGACCCGGTTGAGGTCCACGGCGATCGACCCGTCGGCCGCCGGGACGCCGGGCTTCAGAAAGCGGAAGCGGTAGCTGGAACGCCCGCCGGTGGCGTCCCCGATGACCGCCCAGAGGCTGCCGTCGTCCTCGTCCACGGCGACCTGGAGGGCGTGGCGCGCGCCCTCGAAGTCGAAGCTCAGCTCGCCGCCGAGGCCCAGTCCGCGCGAGCGCCCGTCGGCGTTCTCGACCTGGACGGTCCGCTCCTCCCCGTACGGGCTGAACCGACCCGCCACCGCGTACGCCGGGTCGTACGGGGTGGCCTCGATCCCGGTGAAGGCTGTGCGGCCGGCCGCGGCGGGGTCGAAGGCCCGTACCGCCCACTCCCCTTCGCGCCGCATCACGACGAGCCGTACGTCCCCGGCGGCGACCCGGGAGTGCGAGGGCGGGGTGTCGTCGGTGGCGAGGACGGCCTCGCCGGTGAAGGGCTCACCGTCCAGGAGGATCCCGTCTTCCGTACCCGCGGTCAGGGTCACCGCGCCGCCGGTGACGCGCCAGTTCCCCGGAACGGCCGGAATTCGACCTTCCGGGTAGTCGGCGAGCCAGTGGGTTCCGGTCAGCGAGAGCGGCCCGTAGGGGGCCGACACGGTGGCCACCCGATGCTCGTGCCACTGCTTCCAGGCGGTGGCCGGGTCGTCTGGGGAAAGTGCGTCAGCGCTCATGCCGCTCAACCCTTCCACACCGGCCCGGGCGGGAACCGCAAGGTACGCCGTCCGGGCCTGCGCGGATCTGACGCGGCCTCAGCAGCCGTCGCAGGGACAGCAGCAGCAGTCGCAGCCGTCACAACAGCAGTCGCAGCCGTCGCAGCCCCCGTCGCAGTTGTCACACCAGGGCTGCCGCTTCTCGCGGGACCAGGGCCCTTCGTGCTCCGTGCAGCACAGCTGGCAGGTGCAGAACAGCCCGAGGGCCACCGCGCAGCCCGACAGGAGGTCCCGGCGGGGCTTGCGCGGGGGCGGCGGCGGGCCGAAGTCCATCGGCGGCGGACCGAAGCCGCCCTGGCCGGCGGAGTCCGTCACGGTGTGGCCGCAGCCGGCCGTGCCGAAGGCCCGGTCGACGGAGGTGCGCAGCTCGTGCACCAGCAGCCGGTGGGCCAGGCCCGCGTCCGCGAACTCCGCTTCGCGCAGTGCCAGCCGGATGCCGTGGAGGGCGTCGTCGCAGAGCCTGCGGGCCTCGGCCCGGGAGGTCCCGGTGGCGGTCAGGGGGTTCCAGGCCCCGGCGGCGGCGTCGGCGCCCTGGTCCTCCACGGCGTCCAGCAGGTGCGCGAGCCGCCCGAAGTAGCGGCCCGCCTCGGCGAGCGCGGGGGCGTTGCCCGGCCGTCCGGCGAGGGTTGCGGTATGGGCGAAGGCGGCGGCCGTGGCGGTCTCGGTCGGCTCGGTGACCACGAGCACCGGCGTGCCGATGCCGGCCAGGGTCTCGATGCCCGCCTGCCGGTCCACGGCGTCGACGAGCACGGCCGTGTCGAAGCCGAGCGAGGCCCCGGTGCGGGCGCCCGCGCGGTCCCAGCCCCGGGCCACCCGGCGCGCGGCCAGGGCGATGGGGGCGCGGGCCAACAGCCCGTCCCGGTCGGCCACGTGGTCGCGTACCTTCGCGGAGGCCAGGACGAGCGAGACGGCGGCCGCGAGCCTCGCCCCCTCGCCCTGGGCGACCGGGGCGGTGCGCATCCCGCGCAGTGGACAGGGACCGGCGGTGCGCCGGGCGCCGGGTGCCGGACCCGACTGAGCCTCCGTCAGAACGGAGACGAGCAGCCCGTCGTAGTTGGTCACGATCCTCGCGAGCTGGCCGTGGTCCCCCCGAAGTGCCAGGCACAGACCGCACAGATGAGCCATCCACTCCGCCTTGAACCGCTCCCCCAGTCTGTGCGTGCAAGGTCTGACGATGCCGAACATGGTGCTCCCCTGTGTGTCATACGCGTGCTCGACGGGCATCGTAACGAGCCCGGCCCTTCACCCGTACGTCCCCGTCGGTCACCCGTACGGCGGCACTGGTCGTATTTTCACTCATACAGCAGCGGTACCCGCCAGGATCCTTGACCGTGCAACGGATGTTCTGCACCAGTACCGTCACGAAACCCCTGCGCGGCGACTATCCACTTGGCGCGTTGTCAGCATCATGGACGACGATAGGGACGCGGAAGAGAAGACAGACTGACCGCGATGAAAGGAGGCGTCCATGGGTTCGGTGCGCAAAGCGAGTGCCTGGCTGGGTCTCGTAGAGGACAGCGACGACGAGCGTTACTACGACGACGACTACGCGGAGGCCCCGCAGGGTGGTTCGGTGGTCGGCCCCGGCGAGCAGTGGGTCACCGACCCGCGCGTCAAGGTCGCGTCGGAGTCCGCCGTGGAGCAGGGCCGGCGCATCGCGACGGTCACCCCCGACGGTTTCCGTGACGCGCGCGGCATCGGCGAGCTGTTCCGCGACGGTGTCCCGGTCATCGTGAACCTGTCGTCGATGGACCCGGGCGACGCGAAGCGCGTGGTCGACTTCGCGGCCGGTCTGACCTTCGGACTGCGCGGTTCGATCGAGCGGGTGGCGACCAGGGTCTTCCTGCTGACCCCGGCCGACACCCAGGTCGTGAGCGGCGAAGCCGGCGGCCGCTCGCGCGATTTCTTCAACCAGAGCTGAGCGGGGCCCTCACCGGCTGAAGGCCGGCCGGCTCACCGGAAGGCGTCGAGCCCGGTGAGTGCCTTGCCCAGCACCAGTTGGTGCATCTCGACGGTGCCCTCGTAGGTGAGGACCGATTCGAGGTTGGTGGCGTGCCGCATGACGGGGTACTCCAGGGAGATCCCGTTGGCACCCAGGATGGTCCGCGCGGTGCGGCAGATATCGATGGCCTCGCGGACGTTGTTGAGCTTGCCGAAGCTGATCTGCTCGGGCCGCAGGGTGCCCGCATCCATCCGCCGGCCCAGGTGGTGGGCGAGCAGGATCCCCTTGTGGAGCTCCAGCGCCATGTCCGCGAGCTTGGCCTGGGTGAGCTGGAACCCTCCGATGGGCCTGCCGAACTGCTCGCGGGTCTTCGCGTAGTCGAGCGCCGCCTCGAAGCTGGCGCGCGCCGCTCCCATGGAGCCCCACACGATCCCGTACCGCGCGTGGCTGAGGCAGCCGAGCGGGCCCTTGAGCCCGGTGACTCCCGGAAGCACCGCGTCCGCGGGCAGCCGTACGTCGTCCAGGACCAGCTCGCTGGTGACCGAGGCGCGCAGGGACCACTTGTGCTTGATCTCGGGCGCGGAGAACCCGGCGGTGTCCGTGGGCACGGCGAACCCGCGGATCCCCTCGTCGGTCTGCGCCCAGACGACGGCCACGGATGCCACCGATCCGTTGGTGATCCACATCTTGCGCCCGTTGAGCACCCAGTCGGTGCCCTCGCGCTTGGCGTACGTGCGCATCGCGCCCGGGTCGGAGCCCACGTCGGGCTCGGTCAGCCCGAAGCATCCGATGAGCTCGCCGGCGGCCATGCCGGGCAGCCAGCGCTGCTTCTGCTCCTCGGAGCCGTACTTCCAGATCGCGTACATGGCCAGCGAGCCCTGTACGGAGACCAGGGAGCGGATCCCGGAGTCGGCGGCCTCCAGCTCCAGGCAGGCGAGCCCGTACTGGACGGCGCTCGCCCCGGCGCAGCCGTATCCCTCGAGGGACATCCCGAGCGCCCCGAGCGCGCCCAGTTCTTTCGCGAGCTCGCGGATCCCGGGCAGCTCGCCGCTCTCGTACCACTCGGCGATGTGGGGCAGCACCCGGTCCGCGGCCCAGCCGCGGACGGTGTCCCGGATGGCGAGGTCCTCGGGGGTGAGGAGATCGTCGAGCCCGAGCGGGTCGGTGGGAACGAAGGACACGGAGCCTCCTGGCATGCCGGGGTGTGCGGAAACCTAGCAGTGCAAGTTTGTCGCTCCGCCCCCGCGCGGTCCACCCGCGCCGGGTGCCGGTCCGGTTCGGCCCGCTGCGGCCGGGCACAGCCGGGTACGGTTCGGTCCGGTTCGGGAGCCCGCACGGATGGGGGCAGACTGCTGGGATGCTCGAGACCTCCGCGCGGCTGCTGCGCCTGTTGTCCCTGTTGCAGGCCCACCGGGAATGGACCGGATCCGCTCTCGCCGACCGGCTCGGGGTGACCCCGCGCACCGTGCGGCGTGACGTGGACCGGCTGCGGGAGCTCGGATATCCCGTGAACGCCAGCCCCGGCACCGGCGGCGGGTACCAGCTGGGGGCCGGGGCCGAGCTGCCGCCGCTGCTGCTCGACGACGACGAGGCCGTCGCGGTGGCCGTGGGGCTGCGGACCGCCGCCGGCAACGGCGTCGAGGGGATCGGGGAGGCCTCCGTCCGGGCCCTGGCCAAGCTGGAACAGGTGCTGCCGTCCCGGCTGCGGGGCCGGGTGTCGGCGCTGAACCGGTTCACCGTGCCCATGCTGCGCGGGAACGGCCCGTCCACCGTCGACCCGGCCGTGCTGACCGATCTGGCCACGGTCTGCCGCGACGGCGAGCGGCTGCGCTTCGGCTACCGCGACCACGGGGGCACGGTCACCCGGCGCACCGTCGAACCGCACCGGCTGGTGTGCACCGAGCGGCGCTGGTACCTGGTCGCCTGGGACCTCGACCGGGAGGACTGGCGGACCTTCCGGGCCGACCGGATCGAGCCCAGACCCCCGCACGGCCCGCGCTTCACCCCGCGCCCGCCGCCCGCCGACGACCTCGCCGCGTACGTCTCCCGGGGGATCTCCCAAGGGGCCTACGCGGTCCGGGCGGTGGTCCGGCTGCGGGTGCCGATGGCGCGGGCCGCACAGATCGTCGGGCCGGCCGACGGGACCCTGGAGCCCCTCGACGAGGGGAGCTGCATCCTGCGCACGGGGGCCGTGAACCTGGACGTTCTGGTGATTCACATCATGCTGATCGGCTGTGAGTTCGAAGTCGTCGAGCCCGTCGAGCTGACGGACCGGATCAGGGCTCTGCGAGATCTCCTCGGCAGGTCTCTGGAACCTCGCGAAGTACCCACAGGAGTGAAGGAGATGTAAGGAAGCAGCGGGGGTCCGGAGTGGGTTCCGGCGGGAATTCCGGGAAGTTCCAGGGGAATTCGAAAGAGAATTCATGCCGGGCGTGTCGCGGGCCGCAAAAAGAATGGTCCAGACAAATTCGACGGCCACAGGACTGTCGACATTCCGTGACACAAGCGTGACCCGGTACGGAGGAACGTCCGGGCGCACGGCTGACGGCCGGGCCGGACCTACGACGACGGCGGGCCCCGGTCCTCGACCGGGGCCCGCCGTCACTGCGGAAGGGTGTGCGTACCGTCCGCGGTTCAGCCTCCGGCGGCCGGGCGGGTCACCGTGCCGCGCGCCGGGGTGCGGTCGGCGTGGGCCGGACGGCGGCTGCCGACCGGGATGGCCGGGGGCCGCTCGGAGCGGACCAGGTGCGGACGGGCCGCGAGGTGGCCGGCGGGCCGGGCGGCCGGGTAGTGCCCGGCCGTGGCCGGCAGGGCGGTCGCGGCCAGGGCCGCGACCGGAACCGCGGCCGGCGGCGCGGCGGGCTCCGAAGGCACCGCGACGGAGGGCCGGGCGGGGCGCTGGAGTTGCCACTTGCCGCCCGCGGAGAGCAGCGGGACGAGCACCCCCGTGAGGGGCTCGGGCACCCGGCCGGCTTCCACGAGGGAGCGCAGCCGCGCGCGCACGGCGAACACGTAGGCCTCCGCGTGGGCGATGAGGGGCTCGAACCACGGCAGCGCCAGCAGCACGAGCAGACCGGCGGACCAGCCGAGCAGGACGTCGCTGACCCAGTGGGTGCCCAGGTACACGGTGGTGGCGCCGACGCTCAGCGAGACGACCGCGGACACCACGGAGAGCACCCGGCGGGTGACCACCGTGGAGGCCAGGTAGGCCAGGATTCCCCAGGTCACCACGGCATTGGCGGTGTGGCCGGAAGGAAATATATCCCCGCCGGCGAAGAGCTCGGCGGAGCCGATCTGGGTGGCGTAGTGCGGACCGAGCCTGCCGAGGCCGAGCTTGACGGCGCCGACGGTGATGTTGAGGAGCAGCAGCGCCACGCCGAGGGTGATCAGCGGGCGCAGGGTGTGCTGCCGCCAGGAGCGCCAGCCGAGCCAGGCGGCGACCATCACGGCGGTGGGTCCGCGCTGGCCCAGGACGACGAGGTAGTCGAGGAAGGCGTGGAGCTGCGGCCACTGCTCGTAGGGCCGGAAGAACATGACCTGCCAGTCCAGGCGGACGAGCCAGGAGGTGGTCAGGACGGCCACGACGATCGCGAGGTAGAAGGCGAGTGTCGCTCCGAGGAGCACGACGCGGTGCCGGCTCATCTGCGGGGTTTGCAGATGAGCCGGTCGCTCTGGTTCCCGGTCCAGCCGGGCGAACACCCGCTCCAGTCTGGGCAGGATTTGGTCGGTACGCACTCAATCGACGTTACCGCGCGTCGATGGGCGGCCCGGTCGAATCGCGGGCTTTGTGATGACCATGTGATGTGGAGTTGGTCTCACGCGGGACTTAATTCCCGCCAATAGGCCTTTGGTTGGAGCGCCGCCGGTCCCTTGGTCCGGCCATTTCCTCGCACACTTAGGCGGACTTTATCGACAAGGCTCAATCGCTTTGCTCAAAGATGGAACGGAATGCTCCATTCCGTGATGTCGGGCCTGTACCGCGGGTCTGCGGACGGCCTAGGGAGGGCCCGAGCCGTTCAGCCAGAAGGCCCCGTACCCGGCCGAAACGACCGCCAGCGCGCCCAGCACCGCGGCCGCCCGGCCCGGCCGCCACCCGGCCAGCGCCACCGCCGGCGGGAACACCAGCGGGAAGGCGGGCAGCAGCAACCGGGGCTTGGAGCCGAAGTAGCCGGAGGCGCACAGCGCCAGCGCGACCACGATCCCGCCGTACACGAGCAGCGGGAGCGGCTGCCGCTGCCGTACGCAGAGCCCGTACAGCCACAGCACGAGCGCCACCCCGGCGATCAGGCCGATCCCGGCGGGGAAGGCGGAGGAGGCCAGGCGGGCGCCGATGAAGCGGGCGAAGGCCCAGCCGCCGTCGAAGCCGTTGCCCCAGCCGCCCTGCACGTCCAGGTATCCGGTCAGGCCGCCGCCGGTCCGCGCGCCGACCCACAGGACGTACGCCGCCGCGCCCAGCGGAGCCAGCAGGGCCCCCGCCACCGCACGGCCGGAGCCCTCCCCGCGGCGCCGGGCCAGCGCCGCGGCCACCCAGACCGCCGCGACCACCGCGGCCCCGACCGGCCGGGTCAGCCCCGCCCCGGCCGCGAGCAGGCCGGCGGTGAGCCAGCGGCCGCGCAGGGCCCCGTAGAGGCTCCAGGCGGCCAGCGCGGTGAACAGCGACTCGCTGTACGCCATCGACTGCACGATCCCCACGGGCAGCGCGGCCCAGAGCCCGACGGCGAGCACCCCGGCCCGGCGGCCGTGGAGCAGGTCGGCCACCGCGAAGATCCCCCAGGCGGCAGCGAGCCCGGCGACCGCCGAGACCACCAGGCCCGCGGACCCGTAGCCGAGGCCGGTGACGGCCGAGACCAGCCGCTCCAGCCAGGGCAGCAAGGGGAAGAAGGCCAGGTTGGAGTGGACGTCCCCGTTGGGCAGGGCCACCTCGTACCCGTACCCCTCGGCGGCGATCCGGGCGTACCAGAGGGAGTCCCAGCGCGCCGAGAGCAGCGTGTGCGCACTGCTGCCGGCCACCGCCCCCCACACCGCGAGCACCGTCAGCCCCAGCAGCCGGACCGCCGCAAAGACGGCGAGGGCGGGCGCGGCCCGGCGAAATCCAAGATCCTTCACGGGCATGATTATCGATGGCGCGAGCGGGCCCGGGCGTGCGTGCACGCGGGCGCGGGGCGCGGCGCGGGGCGAAGGGGGGCGGCGGCGCGCCGCGAGTGGCACACACCACACGGCGGCCCGAGGCGGGATGAGAGCTTGACCACGTGTGCCAGAGCCGAACTCGCGTACGCTGACTCTTCACTCGCGTGTCGACGCCGGACCCCGTAGGACGCCACCTTCACCCCCTGTGGCTCTGAGAAGACGCTGGTCCGCCGAGTGCGAGGGATCACCTGGGAGGTACATGCATGTCGGGGACGAACGTGACCACCGGCGACAGGAACCCTTCCCTCCGGCAGCAACTGCGGCGACTCGGCGCGGCCTCCGGCGGGCCCAACCGCTGGGCGGTGCTCGCGGTCCTGTGCGTCAGCCTGGTCCTCGTCGCGCTCGACGCGACGATCCTGCACGTGGCCGTCCCCTCCGTCACCGAAGACCTGCGGCCCGGCTCGATCGAGCTCCTGTGGATCGTCGACGCCTACCCGCTGGTGTGCGCCTCCCTGCTGATCCTCTTCGGCACCCTCGGCGACCGCATCGGCCGCCGCCGCGTCCTCCTCCTCGGCTACGGGCTCTTCGGCGTGGCCTCGGCCGTCGCCGCCCTCGCCGACAACGCCCAGGTGCTCATCGGCGCCCGCGCCCTGCTCGGCGTCGGCGGCGCGATGATCATGCCGGCCACCCTGTCGATCCTGCGCCAGGTCTTCCCCGACCGCCGCGAGCGGGCCCTGGCCATCGGCATATGGACCGCCGTCGCCGCCATCGGCGCGGCCAGCGGACCGGTCCTCGGCGGCTTCCTCGTCCAGCACTTCTGGTGGGGTTCGGTCTTCCTCATCAACATCCCGCTGATGATCCTGCTCCTGCCCCTGGGCCGGTGGCTGCTGCCCGAGTCGAAGGGCACCTGCGACGGTCCCTGGGACGTGCTCGGCGCGCTGATGGCCGCCGGCGGTGTCCTCGGCGCGGTCCTCGGGGTCAAGCGGTTCGGCGCGGAGCGGCAGGTCGCCGACCTCGAAGCCCTGGTTCCACTGCTGCTCGGCGCGGCCCTGCTGGTGCTGTTCGTGCGCCGGCAGAAGCGGCGCGCGCACCCGCTGATCGACATGCGGATGTTTTCCCGGCCCGCCTTCACCACCTCGGTCGGCTGCATCGTGCTGGCCATGCTCGCCCTGGTCGGGCTCGAGCTGATCGCCGTCCAGTACCTCCAGCTGGTGCTGCACCTGAGCCCGCTGGAGACCGGGCTGCGCCTGCTGCCGCTCACCTTCGCCGCGATGGCGGCGGGCGCGACCGGCTCGTACACGCTGGCCCGCACCGGGCCGCGCCGGATGGTCTCGCTGGGCTTCGTCCTGACCGCCTTCGCGGTGCTGCTGCTGACCCTCATGGGCCAGCACGACCGGCCGGTGCTGCTCACCGTGGGCTTCATCCTGCTCGGCTTCGGCCTGCAGACCACCCTCTTCGCCGCCTACGAGTCGATGCTCAGCGAGGCCCCGGCGGCCACCGCGGGCGGCGCGGCCTCGATCGGCGAGACCTCGTACCAGCTGGGCGCGGGCATGGGCATCGCGCTGCTCGGCAGCGTGATGAACGCGGCCTACGCACCCGGGCTGACCGGAGTGCCGGGGGTCTCCGCGGCGCAGTCCGCCGACGCGGCGCACTCGCTGGGCGAGGCCTACCAGATCGCGGGGCAGATCGGCGGAGCGGCGGGGGACTCCCTCTACGCGGCCGCCCGGCATTCGTTCGTCCACGGACTGCACGTGACGCTGGTGGTCAGCGCCGCCCTGCTGCTCGCGGGAGCCCTGATGGCGCTGAAGCTCCCGCGCACCATGGAGTGCGCGGATCCCGAGGCCTCCGAGCAGGACCGGGGCCCGGTACGGGTCCCCGCGCAGCCGGGACCCGAGGTCCCGGCCCCGGCCTCCGGGGCCCGCATCCCGGCGCAGCCCTCGGGCACCGTCGACCCGGCGGTCGGCCGCCCGGCCTGAGCCGCCGGGTCCGAGCCGTCGGACCTGAGCCGCCGGGACCGGGCCGCCGGGGTCAGGCCTTCGGCGCGGCCGGGACGGGGGTCCGGGCCGGAGCCGGGGCCTGAACCGGAGCCTGGACCGGAGCCTGCGAAGGCACCGCCGGGGCGGCCGGTGCCGGGGTCGCCGGCGGAAGGGTCAGGAGGATGCCGATCCGCAGGGCCTCCGGGCGCGGGCCGATCACCGCCCGGTTCGCCGCGTACAGCGCCTGCCAGCCGCCCTTCACCCGGTGCCGCCGTGCGATCCCCGCCAGCGTGTCCCCGCTCCGCACCACGTGCATCCGCCCCGCCAGCCCGTACCGCGTGGCGCACACCGGCCACGCCTCCCAGCCCTGGGTCCCCAGCAGGTCCTCCGCGACGCGGATCTGCTGCTCCCGCGTCGCCAGGTCGGCCCTCGGGGCGAACAGCAGCCCTCCGTTCTCCTCCCAGGTCGGCTGCCAGAACTGCAGTCCCCCGTAGAAGCCGTTCCCCGTGTTCACCGCCCACCGGCCCCCGCTCTCGCAGTCGGCCACGCAGTCCCACGGCCACTTCCCGCCGGGTCCGCAGTCCACCGACCGGCCGTGCGCACCCGGTGCGGGCGGCGGCGGCGCGGCCGCGGCGGCCGCCTGCGGCAGCGGGAAGAACGCCGGAACGAGCACGAGCACCAGCGCGGCGGCGCGGGCGGCGGCCGGGAACCCCAAGTTGCGCATCGCGTCACGCTACGCAGCCCCGTACCGGGGCCCGGGCCCGCCACACCGCGCCCCGGCCGCCGCCACCCGCTCGGCCCCGCCCGGGCCCGGTCGACCCATCGCCGAAACGGTCCGCACCGGCCACCAACTGCGCACAACAGGAAAACAGTTGGCACGAAAACAACGCCCCGGTCAGACCGTTCACTCCTTCGGGGGTCCGGTTCGATTCCGTTCCCTCAAACGGCGTGACCCCGGCCGCCACTCCCCCGTTGAGCCCGGCGAGCCGGAACCCACCGGCCCCGCACGCCTAGTCCGAGGAGCCACCCCGTGCCGCGCATGCTCGAAGTCAGTGATGAGGTACGTGCCGAGATCGGCGACGAGGAGGCCGAGCGGCTGCTCGCCGGTGACGGGTCCCCGGGCAGTTACGACTGCACGTCCTGCCGCACCCCCGGCGACTCCGAGCGCGAGCAGACCAGCACCGTGCTGTTCGTCGGCGACGAGACCGCCGTCCTCGCCTTCGCCCACGCGGGCTGCATCCCCTCGCAGGTGGTCTCGGTCCCCGAGGCCCACCTCCAGGGCGCCGTCCGCTCCATCACCGGCGACAGCCCCTCCTCCCCCGCCGGCGACGTACCGCAGTCCGTACCCGGCGGCCAGGCCGTCCTCGGCATCACCAGCGGACTGATCCTGATCAACGGGGAACTGCACCCCGCCCTGGTCGTGGAGCCCACCGCCCCCATCGCCCGCCCCGGCACCACCGGTCCCGGCGACGACTTCCTCCCGCTCCTCATCGAGCAGGGCTTCGTCCCGGTCACCGACACCGACGAGGTCCCGTCCGCGCTGAGCGGCTGGTCGATCCTGCTCGCCGCCGGCCAGCTGCACTCCGTGCTCCAGCCCGGCCAGATCGCCTGGTGGCAGGCGCACAAGCCGCTGTCGGTCACCGACGGCTGGCGGGCCGCGGTCAACAAGACCCAGCGCGTCCTGGTCTACGCCGCCCCGGTCGACTCCATCGGCCAGCAGCCCCGCGAGGACCTGCTCCGCGCCGCCCTGGACAAGGCCGCCGCGAACGGCAAGCTGGTGGCCGCCTCGATGCCGCTGGCGGGCACCCCGGGCGCCTGATCCGCAGGGTCTCCCCCGAACCGCCGTCCGCCCCCCAGGGGGCCGGGCGGCATGCGCCGGGGGTGCGCGGTCCGTCCCGCGCACCCCCGGCGATCTGCGTTTTCCGCCCCGTGACCCCGCATCCGTGGGCCGTCGGTTTCGTTGGCAGATACGTGCATTCCTACGATGTCTCCCGCGCCCCGTCCTATCCGAGCAGCGTCCCCCCGATGCGCCCCGCACGGGAGCTGGAGAGCGCTCCGGCCGCCTCGCACACCCCGATCTACGACCTGCTGTACTCGGAGTACCTGCGCGCCTTCCGGGCCCTGCCGGGCGACCGCACGGGCGAGGAGGACCTCGGCTTCACGGCGTTCTCCTACGGCGGCTCGTACACGGGCGGCCACGCGGGCCCGTACCCCGGCGCAGGCACGTACGCGGGCACGTACGGGAGCGGCTACGGCGGCTCCCACGGCAGCGCGTACGGCGGTTCCCACGCCGCCGCCCAGGGCAGCGGCTGGAACGGTTCCTCATGGCAGCAGGCGGACGCCTGGCAGCCCGCCCACGCCCCGCAGCAGCCCCAGCCCCAGTACTCGTACGCCGGCTCGGGCTCCGGATACGCGGGCGGGCGGCAGCACCAGACCGGGATGCAGCACATCCCGGCGGCCCTGCCGCCCGCTCCTCGCCGGGGCTACTAGGCGAACAGCGCCCGGCCCCGGCGGCCCTGCCGCGTCACTACATCTTGCGCTTGTGCTGGGCGCCGCGCTTCTCGCGCACCCGGACCGAGATGTGGATCGGGGTTCCCTCGAAGCCGAACTCCTCGCGCAGGCGGCGCTCGATGAAGCGGCGGTAGCCGTGCTCCAGGAAGCCCGAGGCGAAGAGGACGAACCGCGGCGGCTTGCTGCCCGCCTGGGTGCCGAACAGGATGCGCGGCTGCTTGCCACCGCGGATCGGGTGCGGGTGGCCGGCGACGACCTCGCCGAGGAAGGCGTTCAGACGGCCGGTGGGGATACGGGTCTCCCAGCCGGCGAGCGCGGTCTCGATGGCCGGGACCAGCTTCTCCATGTGGCGGCCGGTGAGCGCCGAGACGTTCACCCGGGGCGCCCAGGCGACCTGCTGCATCTCGGTCTCGATCTCGCGCTCGAGGTAGTAGCGGCGCTCCTCGTCGAGGTTGTCCCACTTGTTGTACGCGATCACGATCGCGCGCCCGGCCTCGACGGCCATGGTGATGATGCGCTGGTCCTGGACGGAGATCTGCTCGGTCGTGTCGATCAGGATGACCGCGACCTCCGCCTTCTCCACGGCGGCGGCCGTACGCAGCGAGGCGTAGTAGTCGGCGCCCTGCTGGAGGTGGACCTTCTTGCGGATGCCCGCGGTGTCGATGAACTTCCAGGTGACCCCGCCGAGCTGGATCAGCTCGTCGACCGGGTCGCGGGTGGTGCCGGCCATCTCGTTGACGACGACCCGGTCCTCCTTGGCCACCTTGTTCAGGAGGGAGGACTTGCCGACGTTCGGACGGCCGATGAGGGCGATCCGGCGCGGGCCGCCGACGGCGGTGCCGAAGCTCTGCTCGGGCGCCTCCGGGAGGGCCTCCAGGACGGCGTCCAGCATGTCGCCGGTGCCGCGGCCGTGCAGGGAGGAGACGGGGTGCGGGAAGCCGAGGCCGAGCGACCACAGGGACGCCGCGTCGGACTCGCCGCTCTGACCGTCGACCTTGTTGGCGCACAGGACGACGGGCTTGCCCGCCTTGCGCAGCAGCCGGACGACGGCCTCGTCGGTGTCGGTGGCGCCGACCTTGGCGTCCACGACGAAGACGACCGCGTCGGCGGCCTCGATGGCGTACTCGGCCTGGGCGGCGACGGAGGCGTCGATGCCGAGGACGTCCTGCTCCCAGCCGCCGGTGTCGACGACCTTGAAGCGGCGGCCGGCCCACTCGGCCTCGTAGGTGACTCGGTCGCGGGTGACGCCGGGCTTGTCCTCGACGACCGCCTCGCGGCGGCCGATGATCCGGTTCACCAGGGTCGACTTGCCGACGTTCGGGCGGCCCACGACGGCGAGGACGGGCAGCGGGCCGTGGCCGGCTTCCTGAAGGGCGCCTTCGACGTCCTCGATGTCGAAGCCCTCTTCCGCGGCGAGCTCCATGAACTCCGCGTACTCGGCGTCGCCAAGTGCTCCGTGGTCTTGCTGGTCGTTCATGAAGTCCGTTCCTCGTCGTTCGTGGTGATCGGTGGGGCCCGCGCAGCGCGGTTCCACTACTAGGTCAAGTCTCGCTCAGCGCCCGGTGAGGCGCTTGGCATCGGCCAGGTGGGCGGTCAGCCGGTCCTGGATGCGTACGGTGGCCTGGTCCAGCGCGGTACGGGTACGGCGGCCACTGCCGTCCCCGGCGTCGAAGGCATCGCCGAAGACGATGTCGACCCTGCTCTTGAATGCCGGCAGCGCCTTGACGACGCGGCCGCGGCGCTCGGTGCTGCCCAGTACGGCGACCGGCACGATGGGTGCCCCGCCGCGGACCGCGAAGTACGCGAGGCCCGCGCGCAGCGAGGCGAAGTCTCCCTCGCCCCGGGTGCCCTCGGGGAAGATCCCCAGGGCCCCGCCGTTCTCCAGTACGCCCAGCGCGCGGCTGATCGCGCCCCGGTCGGCGCCGGAGCGGTCCACCTTCACCTGCCCGATCCCTTCGAGGAAGGGGCCGAGCGGGCCGACGTACGCCTCCTTCTTGATCAGGAAGTGCAGCGGCCGGGGGGCCGTGCCCATGACCATGGGCCCGTCGATGTTGTGGGAGTGGTTCACGGCCAGGATCACGGGGCCGGATGCGGGGACCTTCCAGGCACCCAGCACGCGCGGCTTCCACAGGCCGTACATGAGACCGATGCCGATCCGCCGGCCGACCGCCGCACCCTTGAGGGAGGGCGTATCGCTCACTTGCGCCCCGCCATCTTCTCCTCCACCAAGGTCACCACACACTCGATGACCTGGTCGAGCGTGAGCTCGGTGGTGTCCACCTCGACGGCGTCGCCGGCCATGGCCAGCGGGGAGGTCTTGCGGCCCGAGTCCGCGGCGTCGCGCTGGAGCAGCGCCTGCTTGGTGGCCGCGAGGTCCGAGGCCTCCTTGCCGCGCAGCTCCCCGCTGCGGCGGGCCGCGCGGGCCTCGGCCGAGGCGGTGAGGAAGATCTTCAGGTCGGCGGCGGGCAGCACGGTGGTGCCGATGTCCCGGCCTTCCACGACGATCCCCTCGGCCTCTTCGGCCGCCCGGGCGGCGATGGACCGCTGGAGTTCCGTGATCAGGGTGCGCACCTCGGGGACGGCGCTCACGGCGCTGACCTTCGAGGTGACCTCCTGGGTGCGGATCGGGCCGGAGGCGTCCAGGCCGTCCACCGTGATGGTGGGCGCGGACGGGTCCGTGCCGGACACGATGACGGGCTTGGCCGCCGCGATGGCGACGGCCTGCGCGTCGGCGGTGTCGACACCGTTGGTGATCATCCACCAGGTGATGGCCCGGTACTGGGCACCGGTGTCCAGGTAGCGCAGCCCGAGCTTGGCGGCCACGGCCTTGGAAGTGCTGGACTTGCCCGTGCCGGAGGGACCGTCGATGGCGACGATCACGGCGGACGGAGCTACGGTTTCCACGGTGCGGGCACCTTCCTGGTTGCGCTACGTGTCCGGGCGCGCCAATAGCGCCCCTCCTCCAGGTTACCGGGCTTTTCGCCGCCGCCCACCGGACCAGGATCTGTCTACTGCTGGCGCAGCGCCCAGCCGCGGTCGCGCAGGTCCGCTGCCAGGCCCGCGGCCGCCCTGGGTTCCACCATCAGCTGCACCAGGCCCGCCTGCTGGCCCGTCGCGTGCTCGATCCGCACGTCCTCGATGTTGACCCCGGCCCGCCCGGCATCGGCGAAGATCCGTGCCAGCTCGCCCGGCTGGTCGGAGATGAACACGGCCACCGTCTCGTAGGCCGCGGGAGCCGCACCGTGCTTGCCGGGCACGCGGACCCGCCCGGCGTTGCCGCGCCGCAGCACGTCCTCGATGCCGGCCGCCCCGCCGCGCCGCTTGTCCTCGTCGGCCGACTGCAGGCCCCGTAGGGCTTCCACGGTCTCCTCCAGGTCGGCGGCGATGCCGGCCAGGACGTCCGCCACCGGTCCCGGGTTCGCCGAGAGGATCTCCACCCACATCCGCGGGTCTGAGGCCGCGATCCGCGTCACGTCCCGTATGCCCTGTCCGCACAGGCGCACGGCCGTCTCGTCGGCCTCCTCCAGCCGGGCCGCGACCATGCTGGAGACCAGCTGCGGGGTGTGCGAGACCAGTGCGACGGCGCGGTCGTGCGCGTCGGCGTCCATGACCACCGGGACGGCCCGGCACAGCGCCACCAGCTCCAGCGCCAGGTTCAGCACCTCGTGGTCGGTCTCCCGGGCCGGGGTCAGCACCCACGGGCGGCCTTCGAAGAGGTCGGCCGTCGCCGCGAGCGGCCCGGACTGCTCCTTGCCCGCCATCGGGTGCGTACCGATGTACGTCTTCGTGTCCACGCCCAGGGCGTCCAGCTCCCGGCGGGGGCCGCCCTTGACGCTGGCCACGTCCACGTAGGCGCGGGCCAGGTCCCGGCCGATCGCGTCGGCGAGGGCCGCGGCCACGTGGGCCGGCGGTACGGCGATGATCGCGAGGTCGGCCCGGCCCTCGCAGGGCTCCTCCGAACCGGCGCCGAGCGAGGCGGCCGTCCGGACGTTCGCGGCGTCGCGGTCGACCAGGTGGACGGCGATCCCGCGGGCCGACAGGGCAAGGGCCGCGGAGGTGCCGATCAGTCCGGTTCCGATGACGACGGCGGTTCTCACAGGCACTCCAGAGAGGGTAGGACCAAGATCAGGACGGTGGCGGCGGTGCCTTCCTCAGGGTAGCCAGCCGGGACGCGGAAGGGCCCGGCCGTCCGTCCGGTGGGACGGAGTGCCGGGCCCTCGCCGCAGCCGACTGCCTTACAGGTTCTGCTGCTTGATGATGTCCGCCAGCGAGCCGGTCGGCAGCGAGCCCTCCGGGCTCAGCTTGTCGACGGCCACCGGCAGCGCCTGCGCGATCTGGGCGGCCGCGTCCTCCTGGCTGACGCCGGCCTGCTCGGCGACCTTCTGCAGGGTGTCGCCCGGCAGCGCCTCGGCGATCTGCGCACCGCTGACCGGCTGGTTCTCTCCCGTGCCGACCCAGGACTGGGCCTGGTCCACCAGGCCCGACTTGGTCAGCATGTCCATCAGGCCGCCGAGCGGGTTGTTCGCGCCTCCGCCGGCCGCCTGGGCTCCGCCACCGCCGCCCATGAGCGCGCCGAGCAGTGCGCCGAGGATGTTGCCACCGCCGCCGCTGCCGCCGCCACCGAGGAGGCCGCCGAGAAGGGAACCGAGGTCATTACCCGCCATGGTGCTGCCTTTCGAAGAGGGACCGGGGCACGCGGAAGAGGGCGTACCCGGCTTCGAGATACGGACAATGTCACCCAGACCGGGCGGGTCCGCCACTTGGAGCAGAACGGCGTACGGAAGGGGTCGGCCGCTGCGGTAGAACGATCGGCATGATCTTCCACCTCGTACCGCTCGCCGACTGGACCGCCGAGCCCGCGCTCCCGTACGCCCCCGCCTCGCTCGGCTCCGAGGGGTTCGTGCACTGTTCGGCCGACCCGCAGACGGCGCTCGCGATCGCTTCCTCGCACTACGCGGACGTACCGGGCACCCTGCTGGCCCTGGAACTCGACGAGTCCGCCCTGGCCTCGGAGGTCCGCCGGGAGGGTGAATCGGGGGCCCGCTACCCGCACGTCCACGGTCCGCTGAACCGGGACGCCGTGATCTACGTGTGGGAGGTCGTACGCACACCCGGTTCCCCGGCCGAGCTCGCCCCCTGGCGGCCGGAGAACTGACCCGGCGGGAGCGCGGCGGGGTTTCCCGAATCCCGTTCACACGCCAGGATGCCTCTCGCCATCCGTGGATCACCCGAGGAGAACCCATGAGCGACCCCAACTCCACCGCCCGGCGCACCGTCCTGGCGGCCGGCGCGACCGTCCTGGCGGGCGGCGTGCTCACCGCGTGCGCAGGCGGCGACGACACGAAGAAGCCGGAGGCCGAGGGCGGCAGCTCGCCCGTCGCGCAGTCCCCGCAGGCCTCGGCGCCCGCCTCGGCTCCGGCCGGCGGGGGCAAGACCCTGGTCAAGGCCGCCGACGTACCGGTCGGCGGCGGCACGGTCCTCAAGGACCAGAAGCTGGTCGTCACCCAGCCGACGGCCGGTTCCTTCCGCTGTTTCACGGCGGTGTGCACGCACCAGGGCTGCCTCGTGAACAAGGTGGAGGCCGGCACCATCGACTGCCCGTGCCACGGCAGCAAGTTCCAGGTCGCGGACGGGGCCGTGGCGCACGGCCCGGCCACCCGGCCGCTGGCGGAGCAGAAGATCGTGGTCTCCCCGGCGGGCGAAATCTCGCTCGCCTAGCGGTGACCTGCCGCTTTAGGCTCCATGGATGAACGACAAGCCGACGCCCGAACCGCTCGAACTCACCCTGGTCAGGGACCACACGGTCTACGCCTGCGTGATGGGTTCGAGGGCGTTCGGCCTGGCGACGGCGGCGAGCGACACCGACCGGCGCGGCGTCTACCTCGCGCCGACCCCGCTCTTCTGGCGCTTCGAGAAGCCGCCGACGCACGTGGAGGGGCCGCGGGACGAGGAGTTCTCCTGGGAGCTGGAACGCTTCTGCGAGCTCGCCCTGCGCGCCAACCCGAACATCCTGGAGTGCCTCCACTCCCCCCTCGTCGAAGAGCTCACCCCGATCGGAGAGGAACTCCTCGCCCTGCGCGAGGCGTTCCTCTCCCGTCGGGCCCACACCACCTTCAGCCGGTACGCGGCCACCCAGCGCGGCAAACTCCTCGCGGACCTGCGCAACCAGGGCGCCCCGCGCTGGAAGCACGCCATGCACCTGCTGCGCCTGCTCCTGTCCTGCCGCGACCTGCTGCGCACGGGCCGTCTGGTGATCGACGCGGGCCCCCACCGAGACCGCCTCCTCGCGGTCCGGCGCGGCGAGTTCACCTGGGACGAGGTCGACGCCTGGATGACCCGCCTCGTGGAGGAGTCGGAGTCCGCCCTCACCACGACCCCGCTCCCCGAGGACCCGGACCTCCCCCGCGTGGCGGACTTCCTCCTGCGCAGCCGCCGCGCGTCGGCGCTGGGCGAGGGCTAGGCCGTCTCCGCTGCGAGCGCGCCCGGCGCCCGGTGCCGTACGACGAACTCGTCGAGCGCGTCGAACCCGCTCGCGTACTCCGGCAGCCCCGAGCGCTCCTGCGCCTGCGCCAGCACCCCTTGCAGGGCCTCGAAGTCCTTTTCCGCCCGTCCGGCCTCGAGCCCCACGGCCGCTCCGTGCTCGGCCTCAACCTTGGCCTCGATGAGCCCCGCCAGGTACCCGGGGGCCTCCGGGACCTCGTCCAGCAGCGTCGGCAGGTGCGCCTGGACCTGCGCCGAACGCATCAGGTGGATTCCGGTGAGCAGCGCCCGGAACGTGTACAGCAGCGGCTTGAGCTCGGCCGTCCTGCCGAAGAGCCGCCACTGGGTCTTCGCGAAGCCCTGGTAGTGGTGGGCGTGGTGCGAGGTCAGGACCCCGGGGGCCAGCGAGACCAGTTCCTGGTGCGCCGGGGTGGTGTGCGCCACCAGCGGGGACAGCAGCTGCTCCAGGACGTACCCGTTGCGGTTGAGCATCAGCCGGGCGAACTTGCGCACGTCGTGCGTGACCAGGTCCATCTCGGTGCCGTCGCGGAACCACATCCGGCTGCGGGTCTCCTCGGGCTCGCGCAGGCCGAGCAGGTCCGCCGCGGGCAGCAGGTGGGCTCCGCGCAGGTCGATGTCGGAGTCCCGGGAGGGGAATCCGTACAGGTGGGCGCCCGAGACCGTCGCGAAGAGCAGCGGGTCGGGCTGCTCCTCGACGACGGACGTCAGGTCGAAACTCAGTGCATCCAGCATGGATCAAGCATCCCAGAGTGCGCCGAAGGCCAGCAGTTCGTCCCGGTACTCGATGCGGCCCTCCCAGTCGCGGGGCCAGACGTCGGCCCCCAGGTGGGCGCCCGCGAAGGCGCCGGCCAGGCAGGCGATGGAGTCGGAGTCCCCCGAGGTGCAGGCCGCGCGGCGCAGGGCCAGGAGGGGTTCTTCCGGGAAGAGCAGGAAGCACTGGAGGGCGGTGGCCAGGGCCTCCTCGGCGATCCAGCCCGCGCCGGTGGTCAGGCAGGGGTCCGTCTCCGGGGACGGGTTCCGCAGGGCGGCGGCCAGCCGGTCCAAGACGCCCAGGCACTCGTCCCAGCCCCGTGCGATGAAGGACTCCGCCGAGGCGTCGGAGGAGGTGCGCGTCCAGAGGTCGCCGAGCCAGCGCTCGTGGTAGCGGGTGCGGTTCTCCAGCGCGTAGGAGCGCAGCAGGCCGACCAGGCCGGTCGGTTCGGTGCCCTGCGCCAGCAGGTGGACGGCCCGCGCCGTGAGGTCGGAGGCGGCCAGCGCCGTCGGGTGGCCGTGGGTGAGGCCGGACTGGAGCTGGGCCGCGCCGGCCCGCTCCTCCTCCGTCCAGCCGGGCACGAGCCCGGCCGGCGCCACCCGCATGTTCGCGCCGCAGCCCTTGGAGCCGAGCTGGCTGGCGTCGCGCCAGTCCCGCTCGGGCTGGTTGAGGAGGCTGCAGGCCTTCAGGCAGGTGTTGCCCGGGGCCCTGTTGTTGTCCGGGGAGTGGTACCAGTCCACGAACTCCTCCCGGACCGGGCGGGCGAGGCGCAGCGGTCCGACCCGGCCGCGGTCCGTCGCGGTCCGTATGCCCCGGGCGAAGGCCAGGGTCATCTGGGTGTCGTCCGTGACGATGGCCGGGCGGGGCAGGGCCATCTGCCGCCAGGGTCCGGTCTTCGCCAGGATCCCGGGTACGTCGTTGAACTCCGTGGGGAAGCCGAGCGCGTCCCCCAGGGCCAGGCCGATCATGGCGCCCGTCGCCGCTCGCTTCGCGGTCTTCGTCATCGCGTGGGTCCTTCCGTGGGGCGGAGCAGGGGCGGGTGCAGGGTGGTCGCGGGTCCGGGCCGGTACAGCGCGGCCGGTTTGCCGCGTCCCCCGGTGAGCCGGGCGGCTCCGGGCACGGCCTCGACGAAGCCGGGCGTGGCCAGCACCTTGCGGCGGAAGTTGGGCCGGTCCAGGGCGGTGTCCCAGACGGTCTCGTAGACGGCACGGAGCTCGCCGAGGGTGAATTCGGGCGGGCAGAAGGCGGTGGCCAGGCAGCTGTACTCCAGCTTCGAGCCCACCCGGGAACGGGCGTCCGCCAGGATCTCGGCGTGGTCGAAGGCCAGTGCGGAGCCCGCGCCCGGGTCCGGTGCGGAGCCCGCGCCCGGACCCGCCCCGGACGCCTCCCCCACCGGAACCCAGCGGGCGCGGTCCGCGTCCCCGCCTCCGCCGGCCGCCGGTTCGGGCAGGTCGGGGACCAGGGCGGTGTAGGCCACCGAGACCACCCGCATCCGGGGGTCGCGGTCGGGTTCGCTGTAGGTGCGCAGCTGGTCCAGGCGCAGCGCGGCGACCAGTTCCGCCGACAGGCCGGTCTCCTCGGCCAGTTCGCGCCGGGCGGCCGTCTCGGCGGATTCCCGGGGCAGGACGAAGCCGCCGGGCAGGGCCCAGGCGCCCGCGTACGGTTCCTGGCCGCGGCGGATCAGCAGGACGTGCAGGAGTCCGCCGCGCACGGTGAACACCGCCAGGTCCACGGTCACCGCGAACGGCTCGAAGGCGTACGGGTCGTAGCCGGGGCCGGCGGCCCTGCTCATCGACTGTCCTCCCGTACCCGCTCGGGCAGGGGGTCGGCGAAGTGCCAGCCCTCGGAGAGCAGTTCGTCCACGGCGGCCACGGCCGTCGCCAGCCGTGTCTCGCGGTCCCCGCTCACCACCAGGAAGCGCTGGCCGGTCCGCTCCAGTTCCTCGCGGAACCGTCCGGTCATCCAGGGCCGCAGCTGCGGTCCGTCGCGCAGCCCGTCGTCCTCGAAGGGCACGTCGGCGTGGTCGGTGAGCAGGTACAGGTCCCGGCGGGTCCCGGCGGCGATCCGCTGGACCTCTTCGCTGCGCCCGCCCATGTAGCGCTCGTGCCAGATGCCGGTGGCCAGGGAGTCGGTGTCGCAGAAGAGGACCGGCGATCCCAGCCGGGCCGCGCGTTCCTCCTCCTCGTCCTGGCGTCGCGCGATCAGGGGGAACTCCGCCGAGGTGAAGCTCACATCGGCCCAGGTCGCCGTCGGGTCCGCCGCGCGGGCGGCGGCGAGCCGCTCCTCGCTGTAGCGCCGGCCGTACTCCTCGACCCAGCCCGTCTTGGCCCAGACTCCGCCGCGCCGCCGCCAGTGTTCCGCCAGCGCCCGCGAGAGGGTGGTCGTACCGGTGGACTCGGCGCCGAGTACGACGATCCGCCGGGTCAGGGCGGCCCGTACGGCGGGTCCCAGGAACTCCCAGTTCCCGGCCGGGTCCGCCCGTACCGCCGTTCCGGACACCGGGAAGAGGGTCCGGTCCCGGTCCACGCAGACCTCCTCGGCCCCGAACCGCCGGGCGAGCTCGGTCCCGTACTCCTCCGAGGTGAAGACGGCGTCGATCCGGTGGCCCACCGCGCGCCGGAAGATCTCCATGTGCGCCTCCCAGACCTCCGGGTCGTGCAGGTCGACCGGGATGTCGTCGACCGCGCCGACGACCTCGGCTCCCGGGTGGGCCTCGCGCATCCATGCGACGCGGTCGGCGAGCGGCACCGATTCCACGGAGGCCGCGCAGACGAGCACGGTCAGGCGCTCGCACTGGTCCTGGGCCGTGCGCACCAGGTGGTGGTGGCCGGCGTGCGGCGGATAGAACTTGCCGAGCACCAGGCCGCGCTTGTGGCGGGGCTCGCCGTGGACGGGCTCGTCGCGGCGCCTCATGCCGTCGCCCCCAGGGTCTTACGGGCGTCCCGTGCGGGGAGCGCCCGGCGCCAGCCGAGCAGTCCGGCCACGCACAGGGCGAGGAAGACCACGTAGAGCAGCGAGGTGAGGTAGAGCCCCTTGTAGACGTACAGCGGGATGTAGACGAGGTCGGCGGCGATCCACAGCCACCAGGATTCGAGGAGCTTGCGGCACTGCCCGTAGGTGGCGGCGAGCGAGAGCCCGGTGGTGAGCGCGTCCCAGAACGGGACGGTGGAGTCGGTGGCGCGGCCCAGCAGGAGCGTCAGCCCGAGCACCCCCACCGCCCCCGCCGCGGCCAGCCAGGCCCATTCGGTGGCCGTGGTGCGGCGCACCGGCAGGGCTTCGGACGATCCTGGTCCACCCCCGTGGGTCCAGGACCACCAGCCGTACGCGGCGAGGGCGATGAAGACGATCTGCAGCCCGGCGTCGGCGTAGAGGCCGGTCTCGGGCTGGACGAAGAGCACGATGAAGAAGATGTTGTTGGCGATGCCGATCGGCCAGTTGGCGATGTGCTGCCGGGCGACCAGCCAGACGCACAGGGCCCCTGTGACGAATCCGAGGACCTCGGTCCAGTTCGTTTGCCACCCCATGACGGCCCCCACTCCCTTTATAGTCAGACTGACTATAAACAGGGCCGGGGCGCCGCACAAGCTGAAAAACGGCCCTGCGGACGCGGAAAACCCGCGGCGCCCGAAGGCGTCGCGGGTTTTCCGGTGACGAGGGGGTGGGCCTTACAGGCCCAGGGGGGTGGGCCTTACAGGCCGACCTCGCGCATGAGCATGCCGACCTCGGTGTTGGTCAGGCGGCGCAGCCAGCCGGACTTCTGGTCGCCCAGCTCGATCGGGCCGAAGGCGGTCCGGACGAGCTTCTCGACCGGGAAGCCGGCCTCCGCCATCATGCGGCGGACGATGTGCTTGCGGCCCTCGTGGAGGGTCACCTCGACCAGGTAGTTCTTGCCGAGCTGGTCGACGACGCGGAAGTGGTCGGCGCGGGCGTACCCGTCCTCCAGCTCGATGCCGTCCTTGAGGCGCTTGCCGATCTCACGCGGCAGCGGGCCGGTGATCGCGGCGACGTAGGTCTTCTTCACGCCGTACTTCGGGTGCGTGAGGCGGTGGGCCAGTTCACCGTGGTTGGTGAGCAGGATGATGCCCTCGGTCTCGGTGTCGAGCCGGCCGACGTGGAAGAGACGCGTCTCACGGTTGGTGACGTAGTCGCCGAGGCACTGGCGGCCGTCCGGGTCCTCCATGGTGGAGACGACGCCGGCCGGCTTGTTCAGCGCGAAGAACAGGTACGACTGGGTGGCGACGGTCAGGCCGTCCACCTTGATCTCGTCCGACGGCTGGACGCGCTTGCCCTGCTCCAGCACGATCTGGCCGTTGACCTCGACGCGGGCCTGCTCGATGAGCTCCTCGCACGCACGGCGCGAGCCCATGCCGGCACGGGCGAGCACCTTCTGCAGGCGCTCCCCCTCCTCCTCGGCGCCCGGGAAGGTCTTCGGGGTCTTGATCACGGGCTTGTCGGCGTACCGGTCGCGCACGCGCTCCTCGATCCGCGCCTCCAGCTCGCGCGGCTTGGACTGGCCGCTGCGGGAGCCGGGGCCGATGCGCGGGCCGCCCGCGCCGCCGATGCCGGGGGTACGGGAGACCTTGGGGCCGCCCTTGGCGCCACCACGGGCCGCCGCGCCGCGCGCACCGCCACCGCGGTTGCCGTCGGCCGCGCCGCGGGCACCGCCGCCGCCCGCCTTGGCTCCGCCGCGGCCGTTGCGCTCGCCCTCGGGGCCTACGTCGTAGCGACGCTCCTCGGGGCGGGGGTTGCGGATGCGGGGGGCCTGCTCGCGGTCGCGGTCACGCGAGTCGGAGCCGCCGCCCTGGTAGCCGCCACCCTGGTAGCCGCCGCCGGAGGAGCTGCCGCCGCTGCGGTAGCCGCCGGAGGAGCTGCCACCGGAGGAGCCGCCACGGGAGCCACCGCCCTGGTAGCCGCCGCCGGAGCTGCCGCCGCGCGAGCCGCCACCCTGGTAGCCGCCCCCGCTGGAGCTGCCGCCGCTGCGGTAGCCGCCGGAGGAGCTGCCACCGGAGGAGCCGCCACGGGAGCCACCGCCCTGGTAACCGCCGCCGGAGCTGCCGCCGCGCGAGCCGCCACCCTGGTAGCCGCCGCCGGAGGAGCCGCCGCGCGAGCCACCGCCCGAGCCGCTGCCGCCGCCGGAGCCGCTACCGCGGTAGCCACCGCCGCTGCTGCCGCCCGAGCTGCCGCCGCGGGAGCCACCGCGCGCGCCGCCACCACCGCCGCCACTGTTCCTGTTGCCGCCACCGTTGCCGTTGCCGCTGCTTCGCATCAAAGTTCCGTCGTCTTGTCGTCTTCATCGGTATCCGGAGAGTCCGGATCGAACGACGGAACACCCTCTTGCGTCTCGGCTTCGATCGCGTCCGCCTCGGGGAGGAAGGGCGCGAGCTCCGGGAGCTCGTCCAGGCCACGCAGGCCCATCCGCTCCAGAAAGTAGTTCGTCGTCCTGTACAGGATCGCACCTGTTTCGGGTTCCGTCCCCGCCTCCTCCACCAGACCCCGCTGGAGGAGGGTGCGCATGACCCCGTCGCAGTTGACTCCGCGGACCGCCGAGACCCGCGAGCGGCTGACCGGCTGGCGGTACGCGACGACGGCCATCGTCTCCAGGGCCGCCTGGGTGAGCCGGGCCTGCTGGCCGTCCAGTACGAAGGCTTCGACCGCCGGCGCGTAGGTCCCGCGGCTGTAGAACCGCCAGCCCCCGGCGACCAGCCGGAGCTCGAATCCGCGGCCCTGGATCTCGTACTCGTCCACGAGCTCGCGCAGCGCCCCCGCGACCTCCCGGGGGGTCCGCTCCAGCACCTTGGCGAGGTGCGCCTCGGTCGCCGGCTCGTCCACGACCATGAGGACGGCCTCCAGCGCCGGCTTCAGGGCCAGCGCGGCCACCTCGCCGCCGCCCGCCGGGCGCGCGCCCTCGCCCGTACCGCCCGTACCGCCCGTACCGCCCGTTCCCGCGATCACTCCTGGACCTCCACGATCCGGTCGAACTCGTCCGTCACCTTCGGCATGCCGTCCCCGTCCCCGCCGCTCCAGCGCACGGTGAGCGTGTTCAGGGCCTCTTCCTGGTCCAGGACCACCGCCTTCTCCCGGTAGAGCTCCAGGAGGGCCAGGAAGCGCGCGACCACGGTGAGGGTGTCGCCCGCGTCCTCGGTGAGTTCCTGGAAGGTGGCCTCGCCGCGCGCCTTGAGCAGCGCCACGACCAGCCCGGCCTGCTCCCGGACGCTCACCAGCGGTGCGTGGATGTGGTCCACGTAGACCTGCGGCCTGGCCCGCGGCTGCATGGCCTTGACGGCGAGGCGCGCAAGCCCCTCGCCGCCGATGCCGATGACCACCTCGGGCAGCAGTTCGGCGAGGCGGGCCTCCAGGGCGACGGTCCGCGGGTACCGCTTGCCCTCGCTCTCCGCCCGCTCCTGGAAGATCTCGGCGATCCGCTTGTACGCCCGGTACTGGAGCAGTCGCGCGAAGAGCAGGTCCCGGGCCTCCAGCAGCGCGAGGTCGGCCTCGTCCTCGACCTCGGCGACGGGCAGCAGCCGGGCGGCCTTCAGGTCGAGCAGGGTGGCGGCGACCACCAGGAACTCGGTGGTCTGGTCGAGGTCCCAGTCGGGCCCCATGGCACGGATGTGCGCCATGAACTCGTCGGTGACCTTCGAGAGCGCGACCTCGGTGACATCGAGCTTGTGCCGGGAGATGAGCTGCAGCAGCAGATCGAAGGGCCCCTCGAAGTTGGCGAGCCGCAGGGTGAACCGCCCGTCGCCACCGGACCCGGCCTCGGGCCCCGGCGCCCCACCGTCCCCCTCGGGCCCTGCGGGCGCCCCGTCGGCCGCCTCGGCCCCCTCGGTCGCACCGGCGGCCTCCGGGGCCGCGCCGGGCCCGTACGGGGCCCCTGAGGGCTCTACGGGGCCCACGGAGTCGCCCGGAGCGGCCACGGAGCCCGCGGGCGCCTCCTCCACCGCTACGGGGGCACCCGGGCCGCGGCCCAGCCGACGGCGGGACGGGTGGCCGGGTTCGTCGGGAGAGGGCATCGCGGTCCAGGGTGGTGCGGAAGGGAGCGGCCGGTCGGGCCGGGGCCGGGGGGCCCGTGCCCAAGGCTCCCACGCGCGGCCGTGGCCCCGGCGCGGGGACCCGCCAGGGCGGACCCGCCAGGGCGGACCCGCCGGCGGCGGTGGCCGGGACCCCGCCCGGACTTCGACGGACGGAGTCCGGCGCAGCGGCGCGCTGTGACACGAGCTGCTCCGCAGCGTGGCGGTGAGGCCCGCCAGGGCCGAGCCGTGCGAGCGGCGCGTCAAAAAGGGGTCAGCGACCCCGCAGGCGGCGCACCAGGATGCTGGCGTCGCCGCGGGATTCCAGGTCCGCCAGGACCACGGCCACCGCTTCTCGGACGATGCGGCCGCGGTCGACCGCCAGACCGTGTTCCCCGCGCAGCACCAGCCGCGCGTGTTCCAGGTCCATGAGCTCCTCGGCGGAGACGTAGACCGTGATCTTCTCGTCGTGCCGCTCGCGCCCGCTGGGCCGCCGGTTCGCACCGCGGCCCTGTCCCTTGACCCGACCGGGCGAAGGGGCCGGGACGGCGACGCCACCGGAACCTTCCTGCGGACGCCGCTGCGCGCCCACTCCCGGCTCCGTACCGGCCGCCGCCTCCCGGCTGCGGCCCTCCCCCGCCGTGCCCTCCGCCGCCGAGGCGGCGTGCTCGACTCCCCGCGACGCCGGCGAGGACGACGTGAGCGCCATCCCCCCGGTCGTACGGAACAGTTCGTCGGCTCCGGGCAGACTCACTCGGCGGGACACCGGGCGAGCACCTCCCTGGCCAGCTGGCGATAGGCGGCGGCGCCGACGGAGTTGGAGGCGTACGTGGTGATCGGCTCACCGGCGACCGTGGTCTCCGGGAAGCGCACCGTGCGGCCGATGACCGTGTGGTAGACGTGGTCGTCGAAGGCCTCGACCACGCGCGCCAGCACCTCGCGGCTGTGCACCGTACGGGAGTCGTACATCGTGGCGAGGATGCCGTCGAGCTGCAGGTCCGGGTTGAGCCGCTCCTGCACCTTCTCGATGGTCTCGGTCAGCAGGGCCACGCCGCGCAGTGCGAAGAACTCGCACTCCAGCGGCACGATGACCTTGTGAGCCGCCGTCAGGGCGTTCACGGTCAGCAGACCGAGCGAGGGCTGACAGTCGATCACGATGTAGTCGTAGTCGGCCATCAGGGGCTTCAGGGCCCGCTGCAGCGTCGATTCGCGCGCGACCTCACTGACCAACTGCACTTCCGCAGCGGACAGGTCGATGTTGCTCGGCAGCAGGTCCATGTTCGGAACCGCCGTCTTGAGCAGCACCTCGTCGGCCGACATGCCCCGCTCCATGAGCAGGTTGTAGACCGTCAGGTCGAGCTCCATCGGGTTCACGCCGAGACCCACGGACAGTGCGCCCTGGGGGTCGAAGTCGACGAGCAGCACGCGGCGCCCGTACTCGGCGAGAGCGGCACCCAGGTTGATGGTCGACGTGGTCTTGCCCACGCCGCCCTTCTGGTTGCACATCGCGATGATCGTCGCCGGACCGTGGTCGGTCAGCGGACCCGGGATCGGGAAGTACGGCAGCGGGCGTCCGGTCGGGCCGATCCGCTCACGGCGCTGGCGGGCAGCGTCGGGGGCGAGAGTGGCCGCGTACTCGGGGTCCGGCTCGTACTCCGCGTCGGGGTCGTAGAAGTGCCCTTCGGGCACCTTGTCGTAGTCGGCGAAACCCACGGGCTTTTCGCCGCTCAGGTCGCCGGCCCTGGAGTTCACGTCTAGGCCGTCCATGCTCTTTTGGGGCGTCGTCATGCGCTGGTGGTTTGCGAAGGTGCGGACTGCGACGGAGCCGACAGCTTCGATTCCGGCAGGGCCCTGACCCCGCGCAGGCGTACCTGCTCGACCACCCCCAGGAGCAAATGTCGACTCATTCACAAGTCGTCTTACCTCCTCGGACGTGACCAGGACACTTATCGATAGGTCAGCGTGGCACCATGCCGACGGTTGGCGACTCTATGGCGTGTCACCACTCAGCGGCAACACAATCCGCCGGACCCGGCACGATGTGTCGGCAACCGAACACCACTCTGTCAAGGGCGTACGAGCTGTCGCCGGGAAGTTTCGCAGGTGTGCGAAAGGGTTAAAGGGTTACGTTCGAGGCGAGTTGAGCGGCCCCGCCGACGGTCCCGCAAACACGTCCGGCCGGACCTTGCGGGCAAGGTCCGGCCGGATACGTGAGATTGACGTCAGTCGTTGACGGAGCGGCTCGGAATCAGCCGAGGAGCGTGCTCAGCTCGAGGGTCTCGAGACCGTGGGCCTCGGCGACCTCGCGGTAAACGACCTTGCCGTCATGGGTGTTGAGGCCCAGGGCGAGCGCCGGGTCACGACGCAGCGCCTCGACCCAGCCGAGGTTCGCGAGCTGCACGATGTAGGGCAGCGTGGCGTTGGTCAGCGCGTAGGTGGAGGTGTTCGGCACCGCGCCCGGCATGTTCGCGACGCAGTAGAAGACCGAGTTGTGGACCTGGAAGGTCGGCTCGGCGTGGGTGGTCGCGCGGGAGTCCTCGAAGCAGCCGCCCTGGTCGATCGCAATGTCGACAAGGACACTTCCGGGCTTCATCTTGGCGACGAGCTCGTTGGTGACCAGCTTGGGGGCCTTCGCACCCGGGATGAGGACCGCGCCGATGACGAGGTCGGCCTCGACCACGGCCTTCTCCAGCTCGAAGGCGTTGGAGACGATCGTCTTGATCTTCGTGCCGAAGATCTTGTCCGCCTCGCGGAGCTTGTTGATGTCACGGTCCAGCAGGGTCACGTGGAAGCCCATGCCGACGGCGATCTGCACGGCGTTCCAGCCGGAGACGCCGCCGCCGATGACCACGCACTCGCCGGCGTGGGTGCCGGGCACGCCGCCGGGGAGGACGCCGCGGCCGCCGACCGAGCGCATCAGGTGGTAGGCGCCGACCTGCGGGGCGAGGCGGCCCGCGACCTCGGACATCGGGGCGAGCAGCGGGAGGGCGCGGTTCGCCGTCTCGACCGTCTCGTACGCGATGGCGGTGGTGCCGGACTCCAGCAGGGCGTCCGTGCACTCGCGGGAGGCCGCGAGGTGCAGGTAGGTGAAGAGGGTCTGGTCCTTGCGGAGGCGGTGGTACTCCTCCGCGATGGGCTCCTTGACCTTCAGCAGCAGGTCCGCGGTAGCCCAGACCTCGTCGGCGGTGCCCAGGATCTCGGCGCCGGCCGAGACGTACTCGGCGTCCGTGATCGAGGAGCCCACACCGGCGTTCTGCTCGATGAAGACCTGGTGGCCGTTGCGGACCAGCTCATGCACGCCGGCAGGCGTGATGGCGACCCGGAACTCGTTGTTCTTGACCTCGCGGGGGATGCCGACCTTCATCGTGGCTCACGGTCCTTGGCTCAGGGGATGTTTCGGGGTACTTCCATACAAACCCGTTTACAAGAACACGCAACGGGATGCCCCAGGGACTGCCCTGGTGAACCCAGTCTAATGAAGGACGAGCTGCTGTCTAGCCTTGCAAACCAATAATCTCAGTCGGAACCACTACGGATTTCGCAGGCTGCGGGGTCATCTCCCAACAATCTGTCGGCCGCGGACCGGTGCAGCCGGGCCGCCGCGGGATCGCCGAGCCGGTCGAGGGTGTCGGCCAGCCGCACCTGGAGCGCGGCCTGAAGCCGCAGGTCCCCGGCCTTGCGCGCGAGCTCCACCGCCTCACGGCAGGTGTGCAGCGATTCCTCGGGCCGCCCCGCGTACTCCTGGACCCGCGCCATTTCGCTCAACGCCTTTGCCTGGCCCGGGACATCGGCGAGCCTGCGGTATCCCGCGGAGGCCGCCCGCCAGCTCCGCAGCGCCTCCCCGTACCGGCCGGCGTACGTGTGCACGTTCCCGAGCCGTCCGTACAGCCTCGCCTCGTCGGCCCGCTCCCCCCGCGCGAGGGAGTGCGACAGGGCCCGGCCGAACCAGTCGGAGGCCCGGTGCCAGTCCGCGAGCTCCTGGTACGCGCCGCCTACGGATTCCATCGCGCGGCCCGCCGCGTACGGGTCATTCGCCGCCCTTCCCGCGTCCAGCGCGGCCCGGTAGCGCTCCAGCGCCTCCTGGGTACGGCCGGTCTCGGCGTCCAGATCGGCCAGGTTCAGCAGCGCGGCGGCCTGTTCCCGGTGCAGATCGCGCCGCTGGGCCACGTCCAGGACCAGCCGGTGCAGCCCGTACAGCTCGGGAGCGGCCTCCGCGGTGCCTCGGTGGTCGGCCAGGGCCCCGGCGAGCGCCGCGACCAGGCGCCGGGCCAGGGTGTCCAGCTCCCCGTCGGCGACGGCCAGACAGGCCGCCGCGGTCAGCGCGGGCAGCCGGGTGTCCAGCCAGGTCGCGGCGGCCCGCCGGTCGGCGAAGCGCAGGGCGCGCGGCAGCCCGTCCAGCTTCTCCGGGACACCGAGACCGCTGCCCTCGTCGTCCTCGGCCATGGCCCGGCAGGAGAGCAGCAGCCGTACGGTGCGCTCCAGCATCCGGGCCCGTGCCAGCTGGACCTCGGCGGGGCGCTCCTTGGCCTTCAGCAGGGCCTGGAGCAGGGGGGCGAGGCAGCCGGGCAGCAGGAACAGCCCGTCGTGGGCACTGTGTACGAGGCCCAGCGCGGCGAAGTCCTCCAGGATCGACTGCGCGGCGGCCACCGAGCAGCCGGCCAGGGCGGAGGCGGTGTGCGAGTCGACGAGCCCGGCCGGGGCAAGCGGAAGCAGCCTCAGGGTCCGCTGGGCGGGCTGCGGCAGGGACTCGTAGACGAGCCGGAAGGTCCGGGCGAGGGGGCCGCTGGTGCCGGCGGGCATGTCGTGGAGCTGCTTGGCCACATCGGTGATGGAGGCCTTGGGGTGCGCGGCGAGCCAGCCGCCCGCCAGACTCAGCGCGGCGGGCTGGCCCCCGCACTCCTCGGCGAGGGCTTCGGCGGCGCGGGGGTCGTTGGCCACCCGGATGTCGCCGATGCGCTGGACGAGCATGCGGACGGCGGAGGGGGTGTCCAGGCCTCCGAGGGTGCAGGGGCGGACATCCGGAATCCCGGTGAGGGGGCCCTCGGCGGTGACCACGACCAGGCACTCGGGGGTGTCCGGCAGCAGGGCGTCGACCTGGTGCGGGTCGGCGGCGTCGTCGACGAGGAGCACGGCCCGGCGGCCGGCGAGGGCCGTGCGCAGGACGGAGCTGAGCTCGTCCTCGGCGGCTCCGGGCGGGGTGGGCTGGCCGAGCCCCTCCAGGAGCGTGCGGATGGCGCGCTCGGTGGCGACGGCCTCGCCGCCGGGGGCGGTGAGGCGGACCTTGTGCACCCCGTCCGGATAGTCGTCGGCGATCTCGCGCACCAGGGCTTCGGCGAGGGCGGTGCGGCCGGATCCCGGCCGCCCCGCGACGAGCAGGACCCGGGCCCGCGGCGCCTTGGCCTTGCGGCCCGAGAGGGTGTCGAGCCCGGTCCGCGCGATGTCCTCGCGCAGCTCCTTGAGCTCACGCCGCCGCCCGACGAAATCCGTCACGGATCCGCTCCTCTCGCTGCCTTCGGATTGCGAGCGTAGTTCACACAGAGCGACGACCCGGGTGGAGCGCGGCGGACAAATCGCCCGATCGGATCAGCCGATGGTGGGCTTTTCCGTGTGGACGGGGTGCCGGCACCGCCACCTGGCGTAAGGGCCGGCGCCGCGCGAGCTACGCCTCGTACGGGCGGGCCGGCCACGGGGACTGGGCCGGGCGGAGGGAGTCGAGGCCGCCCTCGGAGGCAAGGGCCACCGACAGGGCCAGGACCCCCGTCACCATCCCCGGGTTGCCGAGCTCGCCCGCCAGTACGCCGCGCACCAGCTCGGGCAGCGGCACCCAGGCCACCTCCATGTCCGCCTCCTCCGAGCCGGACTCCTCGTACCGCTCCCCCTCCGCGTCCGAGACCCCGCGGGCGAGGAAGACCCGGATCGCCTCGTCCGAGCCGCCGGGCGAGGCGTAGAAGTCGGCCAGCACCCGCCAGTCCTCGGCCTTGACGTGCGCCTCCTCGTAGAGCTCGCGCTGCGCCCCGTGCAGCGGGTTCTCCCCCACCACGTCCAGCAGGCCCGCCGGGAGCTCCCACAGCCGCCGCCGCACCGGGTGGCGGTACTGGCTCAGCACCAGGACCCGCCCCTCGTCGTCCAGGGCCAGTACGCACACCGATCCCGGGTGCACCTGGTAGTCGCGGCGGGCCACGGAGCCGTCCGGCATCCGGACCCGGTCCGAGGCCACCGCCGTCTTCGCGCCCTGGAACGGCCGCTCGGCCGACACCGTCTCCCAGGATTCCGCCGTGTCCTTGATGCCGATCCCGATGTCCATGCCCCGAAGCCCTCCACAACGCGCGACAGCCGGGGTACGGATCTCCGTACCCCGGCTGCCAACGTTATGCGGTCGTACCTCTACTTCGCGGCCTGCTGGCGCTCCACGGCCGCCTTGACCAGGCCCGCGAACAGCGGGTGCGGGCGCGTGGGGCGCGAGCGCAGCTCCGGGTGGGCCTGGGTGGCCACCAGGTAGGGGTGCACCTCGCGCGGGTACTCGACGTACTCGACCAGCTTGTTGTCCGGGGAGGTGCCGGAGAAGACCAGACCGGCCTTCTTCTCCAGCTCGCCGCGGTAGGCGTTGTTGACCTCGTAGCGGTGGCGGTGGCGCTCGTCCACGTACGCCTGGTCGCCGTAGACCTCGCGCACGATGGAACCCTCGGCGAGCTTCGCCGGGTACATGCCCAGGCGCATGGTGCCGCCCAGGTCGCCCGCGCCCTCGACGAAGGCCAGCTGCTCCTCCATCGTGGAGATCACCGGGTTGGGGGTGGAGGCGTCGAACTCGGTGGAGTTCGCGTCCTCGATGCCCGCCAGGTTGCGCGCGGCCTCGATGACCACGCACTGCAGGCCCAGGCACAGGCCGAGCAGCGGGATCTTGTTCTCGCGGGCGTAGGTGATCGCGCCGACCTTGCCGTTGACACCGCGGTCGCCGAAGCCGCCGGGCACGCAGATCGCGTCCACGTCGCCGAGCGCCTCCGCGGCGCCGGCCGGGGTCTTGCAGTCGTCGGAGGTGACCCACTTGATCTCGACGCGGGCCTTGTTGGCGAAACCGCCGGCGCGCAGCGCCTCGGTCACCGACAGGTAGGCGTCCGGCAGGTCGATGTACTTGCCGACGAGCGCGACCTTGACCTCGTGGTCGGGGTTGTGGACCCGGTCCAGCAGGTCCTCCCACACCGTCCAGTTGACGTCGCGGAACGGCAGGTCGAGCTTGCGCACGACGTAGGCGTCCAGGCCCTCGGTGTGCAGCACCTTGGGGATGTCGTAGATGGACTTGGCGTCGATCGCCGCGACCACGGCCGCCTCGTCGACGTCGCACATCAGCGAGATCTTGCGCTTGATGGAGGTGGGGACCTCGCGGTCGGCGCGCAGCACGATGGCGTCGGGCTGGATGCCGATGTTGCGCAGGGCCGCGACCGAGTGCTGGGTCGGCTTGGTCTTCAGCTCGCCGGAGGGGCCGATGTAGGGCAGCAGCGAGATGTGCACGACGAAGACGTTGTCGCGGCCGACCTCGTGGCGGACCTGGCGGACCGTCTCCAGGAACGGCAGCGACTCGATGTCGCCGACGGTGCCGCCGACCTCGGTGATGACCACGTCGACGTCCGCGGTCGCCATGCGGCGGATGCGGTGCTTGATCTCGTTGGTGATGTGCGGGATGACCTGCACGGTGTCACCGAGGTACTCGCCGCGCCGCTCCTTGGCGATGACCTGCGAGTAGACCTGGCCGGTGGTGACGTTGGCCGAGCCGTCGAGGTCGACGTCGAGGAAGCGCTCGTAGTGACCGATGTCCAGGTCGGTCTCGGCGCCGTCGTTGGTGACGAACACCTCGCCGTGCTGGAAGGGGTTCATCGTGCCGGGGTCGACGTTCAGGTACGGGTCGAGCTTCTGCATCGTGACCCGAAGACCGCGCGCCTTCAGCAGCGCACCCAGGCTGGAGGCCGTCAGGCCCTTGCCGAGGGAGGAAGCGACACCCCCGGTGACGAAGATGTGCTTGGTCGTCATGGATTTGGGCGGCATCGCCAAGAGGGGGCTCCCGTGGGTCGCGAGGTGAGGTGCGTCCGGCGCCTGCCACCGTCGATCCGGAGGGGTCTCAGGCGGCGCCGAAGCTGCGGTTTCGGGGCTCCTGATTCGCACAGGCAGACCACCGGTCCACGGGATACCAGCCTATCAGCGCCCGGGCCGGTCCGCTTCCGGCCACGCGCCGGAGCCTGTCCGGACCCTCGTCACGGGGACATCGTTCCTGCTCACCCGTTCGGCCGAGCGCCATTGTCCCGGGACTCAGCTGGATCACTAGGGTTCCGTCTTATCCTGCTCGGAGATCGATCAATACACCGTCGAGCAGCCCCGCGAACGGCGTAACCCGCCCGGTTCCGGAATTATGGGCGGGGCGCGGCGTTCCACACACACAGGGACGGGAGCTCCGCCTCACCGCGCGACCGCGCAATGCCAGCGCCCTACGGGGCGGACGTGCTGTTCGACTGGAGATGCAACGTGTCCGGGCGCATCGAGGATTACGCACTGATCGGGGACATGCAGACCGCGGCTTTGGTCTGCCGGGACGGGGCAGTGGACTGGTTGTGCCTGCCACGTTTCGACTCCCATGCTGTTTTCGCGAGCATCCTCGGTACCGAGGAACACGGGTTCTGGCGGATCGGTCCGGCGTTCCCGGCCGGCGCCGAGGCCCCGCGCGCCTCGCGCCGTCGCTACCGAGGTGACTCGCTGGTCCTGGAATCCGAGTGGGACACCCCGCGCGGCACGGTCCGCGTGATCGACTTCATGCCGCCGCGCGAGAACCACGCCCCGCAGATCATCCGCATCGTGGAGGGCATCAGCGGGCGCGTCCCGATGCGCTCCGCCCTGCGGATGCGCTTCAGCTACGGCCGCGTGGTGCCCTGGGTGCACAAGGTCGACGGGCGTACGGTCGCCGTCGCGGGTCCCGACTCGGTCTGGCTGGACACCGAGGCGCAGACCTACGGCAAGGACCTGACCACGTACTCCGACTTCACCGTCGGCCCCGGCGACCGGATGGCCTTCTGCATCAGCTGGCAGCCCTCGCACAAGGAGCCGCCGCAGCAGCCGGACGCCGAGGAGGCCCTGACGGCCACCACCGGGTTCTGGCACGACTGGGTCGAGCAGTGCACGTACCACGGCCCGTACCGGGAGGCGGTGATCCGCTCCCTGATCACCCTCAAGGCCCTCACGTACGCCCCCACGGGCGGGATCGTCGCCGCGCCGACCACCTCCCTGCCCGAGGAGATCGGCGGGGTCCGCAACTGGGACTACCGCTACACCTGGCTGCGCGACGCCGCCATCACCCTGTCCTCGCTGCTGCGCACGGGTTACCGCGACGAGGCCGCTGCCTGGCGGGACTGGCTGCTGCGCGCGGTGGCCGGCGACCCGGAGAACCTGCAGATCATGTACGGGATCGCGGGCGAGCGGGAGCTCGGCGAGACCGAGCTCGAGTGGCTGCCGGGGTACGAGAACTCGCGCCCGGTCCGGGTCGGCAACGGCGCCGCCGGGCAGCTCCAGCTCGATGTGTACGGCGAGGTCACCGAGGCCCTGCACCTGGGTCACATGACGGGTCTGGCGCGCAACGACTACGCGTCCTTGCTCCAGCTGAAACTGATCCGCTACCTGGAGACCCACTGGGACCAGCCGGACGAGGGCATCTGGGAGGTGCGCGGCCCGCGCCGTCACTTCGTGCACTCCAAGGTGATGGCGTGGGTGGCCGTGGACCGCACGATCAAGCTGATCGAGAGCGGGGACGCGGACGGGCCGCTGGAGCGGTGGCGCGAGCTGCGCGACGAGATCCACCAGGACGTGTGCGAGAAGGGCTACGACAAGGAACGCAACACGTTCACGCAGTCCTACGGTTCCAAGGAGCTGGACGCCTCCCTCCTGCTGATCCCGCAGATGGGCTTCCTGCCGCCGGACGACAAGCGGGTGATCGGCACGATCGAGGCGATCCAGCGCGAGCTGTCCACCCCCGACGGCTTCATCCTGCGTTATCCGACGGCGGGCGAGGAAGCGGGCGTGGACGGCCTGGAGGGGGACGAGGGGGCCTTCCTCGCGTGCTCGTTCTGGATGGCCGACGACCTGGCGATGATCGGCCGCGTCGACGAGGCCCGCCGCCTCTTCGAGAAGCTCCTCTCGCTCCGCAACGACCTGGGCCTGCTCGCCGAGGAATGGGATCCCAAGCTCCAGCGGCAGGTGGGCAACTTCCCCCAGGCCTTCAGCCACGTCCCCCTGATCGACACGGCCCTGCGGCTCACGGCGAGCGGGGCGTACGGGGGGTAGGCGCTCGGGGGACGGCAGCGGCGCCGCACGGGCGCCGCTCGCCGTGCCCCCGGCGGGGCCCCCGCCTACGCTGGAGTGGTCCCCTGGCTCCGCGCGGAAAGGGGCGACAGCGATGGCCCCCACTTCGAAGGCGGGCACGGCCCTGACCGCGCTCCGCGAGGACCTCGCCGGCGAGGTGTTCGCCCCCGGCGATCCGGGCTACGACGAAGCCCGCACGCTCTTCAACGCGATGATCGACCGGCGCCCGGCGGTCATCGCCCGGTGCGAGAGCGAAGCGGACGTGGTCACCACGGTCCGCTTCGCCCGTGAGCTGGACCTCCCCGTCGCGGTCCGCGGCGGCGGCCACAGCGTGGCGGGGATGTCCCTCAACGACGGCGGGGTCGTCGTCGACATGCGCCGGATGAACGAGGTCACCGTGCACCCGGGGGCGAAGGCCGTCCGGGTGGCCGGCGGCGCGGTGATGAGCCACCTGGACCGGGCCTGCCAGCCCTACGACCTGGCCACCACCGGCGGCCGCGTCTCCACCACGGGAGTCGCGGGCTTCGTACTGGGCGGCGGATCCGGCTGGCTGGACCGGGACTTCGGGCTGGCCGTGGACAACCTGCTCGGCGTGGACCTGGTCACCGCCGACGGGGGCACCCTGACCGCGACCGCCGAGGAGCATCCAGAGCTGTTCTGGGCCCTGCACGGCGGCGGCGGCAACTTCGGCGTGGCCACCTCCCTGACGCTGCGCCTGCACGAGCTGCCCGAGTACGCGATCTGCCTGCTGCTCTACCCGCCGGAGTCGGGACCCGAGGTGCTGCGCGCGTACCGGGAGCTGATCGCCACCGCCGGACCCGAGGTCAGCGGCGGCGTCATCTACATGACCGGCCCGCCGGAGCCCTTCGTGCCGGAGCACCTGGTCGGGACCCTGCTCGCGGGCGCCCTGGTGACGTACGCGGGCGGCGAGGAGGCCCTGCGCAAGATAGCCGGGCCGCTGCTGGCGCTGCCGCACGTGGCCGAGGTGCTGACGGCGATCCCGTACCCGGACTTCCAGTGCATGATGGACGATCCGCCCGGACTGCGGAACTACTGGTCCGCGGAGTACCTGACCGGGCTCCCGGACGAGCTGGTGGACGTGTTCTGCGCCCGCGCGGACACGATGCCGGTGCCGACCGGCACCCAGCACGTGATGTTCCCGCTGGGCGGCGCCATCGCGCAGGGGCCCACGGAGTTCCCCGTTCCGTACCGGGACTCCCCGTGGGCCGTGCACCCCTTCGGCATCTGGGAGGACCCCGCCGACGACGCCCGCTGCCGCCAGTGGGTCAAGGACGTACGGGCCGACGTGCGGCCGTGGAGCAGCGGCGCGGTCTACCTCAACTTCACCGGCGACGAGGGCCCGGAGCGCGTGGTGGCCGGGCTGGGCGCGGACAACCTGGCCCGGCTGGGTGCGGTGAAGCGGACGTACGACCCGGACAACGTCTTCCGCTTCAACCACAACATCAAGCCCGCTTAGAGCCCTCGGGTCAGACGGTCAGGGCGGTGATCACCTCCTTCGCCGCCCGCTCCCCCTCGGTGGCCCCGCCTTCCATGAAGCCCTGGAAGTCGTAGCTGCAGTGTTCGCCGCCGATGTGGATCCGGCCCTGCGCGGTGCCCTCGTACTTGGCGTACTTGTGGAGGTAGCCGGTCGGCCAGTACGAGTACGCGCCGAGCGAGTACGGGTTGCGGTGCCAGGCCGAGAGCTGCGCGCGCCCGGTCCAGGCGGCCTTGGTGCCGGGGAAGAAGGCGTCGATCCCGGTGAGCATCCGGCCCGCGAGGGTGCGTACGTAGGGGTCGGAGTCGGTGGCGAAGGGGGTCGCCGGGGTGAGCGAGCCGGCCAGGGTGCCGCCGCCGTACTGGAGCAGGATGCCCGCGTTGCCGGGCTGCACCTTCGTGGTGTCCCAGGTCTGCTGGACCTCGGTGTCGGTGAAGCAGTCGCCCGAGGAGACCCCCGGCCAGGGGCCGGTGCCGCGCCAGGGGCGGCTGGTGAACTGCATGTTGAGCTTGGTGCAGTACCCCATGCGGGCATCGCGCAGCAGGTTCTTCATCAGCGGGTCGAAGCCGGCCCCGGTGAGGTCGATCCGCTGCAGGATCGGCAGCGGCAGGCACAGGATCGTGTGGTCCGCGACGACCGTCCGGGTGGCGCCCGCGTCGTTGAAGGTCAGCGTCTGGGTGCCGTCGGCGGCCACCCGGACGGCGGTCAGCTCGCGGCCCATCACGAGCGAACCGGCGGGCAGGGCCTTGGCGATGGCGTTCGGCAGCTGATCGTTGCCGCCGGTGATGTGGTAGCGCTCGTTGGACAGCCCCCAGACGTTGAAGTTGCCGGGGTTGGACTGGTAGCCCATGAGCAGGACGAGGGCGAGCGCGGACTGCTGATCGGTGTCGGCCCCGTACTCGACGTTGTAGGCGACGTCGATGAAGCGGCCGAGCTGCGAGCCGTGGCCGCCGGGGATCCGGGTCTCGATCCACTGGTAGAGGGTCATGTTGTCGAGGGCGGTGCCGGCGGGGGTCGTGGAGTTCCAGGCGACCTCGCCGGCTTCCTGGAGGTCGCGGTGCAGCGCCTGGTAGACGGCGTTGAAGTCCGCGTCGGCCTGCTCGCGCGGGTAGTAGGTCCCGTTGAACCAGAGGACTTCCTCGGCCCCGTTGGGCCCGCCGCCGAGGAAGTCCTCGGTGGGCAGGTTGAAGCGGCGGCACAGCTCCAGGATCTTCTTGTGGCTGGTGTCGATCAGCTCGCCGCCGATCTCGGAGGTCTGCCCGTACCCCCACAGGGAGCGCTGGCTCCACATCCGGCCGCCGACGCGGCTCGGATTGGCCTCGTAGAGCGTGCAGTTCACCCCGGCGTCCTGGAGGGTGAGGGCCGCGGTCAGCCCCGAGATGCCGGCGCCGACTATGGCGATCCGGGCGGGGGTGACGGGCTTCTTCTCCGGGAGCGCCTCCACCGCGTGGGCGGTGGCGCCCGCCGAGGAGGCCAGGGCGGTGCCCAGGCCCAGGGCGGCGGCCCGGCCGAGCAGCTGGCGGCGGGTGGATCCGCGGACCTCTGCCACGGGCAGGCCCAGGCGGCGGGCGGCGGCGTGTTCGGCGGCGAGTTGTCGCAGCGCGTGCATCAGCGGCGTACGGGCCATGGCGGTGGCTCCTTATCGGACGGTCGCGGCGGAGGGGGCGGCGGGGGCGGGGTCGTCGGCGCGTTCGGCCGCGTCCTCCAGGACCACGCGGCCGATGATCTCGTAGCGCTCGGGGGCCTTGAACTTCAGCCACAGGCCGAGTCCGAGCCCGCCGAAGAACACCGCCCCGACGATCCACGGGATCAGCGTGAAGAAGAACGAGTCGGCGGCCAGCCCGGCCGCGGTCTTCATGTTGACCAGCAGCAGCACGACCACGGCGGCCATGGCGATGCCGCCGACGAGCGGGGCCGTGAAGGTGCGGAACCAGTGCCGGTCCTCGGGGTGGTTCTTGCGGAAGTAGCCGATCACCGCGAAGGAGCACAGGGTCTGGACGATGAGGATGGCCATCGTGCCGAGGATCGCGAGCAGCGTGTACAGGTGGACGTAGGGGTCCTGGCCGGTCAGCCAGAACAGCGCGACCAGGCCGGTGGCGATGGCCGTCTGCACCATGGAGGAGATGTACGGGGACCCGTGCTTGGGGTGCGTGCGGCCCAGGCCCGGGTGGAGGAAGCCCTCGCGGCCGATGGCGTAGAGGTAGCGGGCGGCGCACTGGTGGAAGGCCATGCCGCAGGCGAAGGAGCCGGTGAGCAGCAGCCACTGGAAGGCGTCGACGGCCCAGGCGCCGATGAAGGTCTGGGTCGGGGCGAAGAACAGGTCGAGGGGGCTCGCGGAGGCGGAGAGCTCCACCGACTTGGCGAGGCCGTTGCCGGCGATGGTCATCCAGGAGACGTAGATGTAGAAGAGGCCGACGCCCACGACGGAGATCAGGGTCGCCTTGGGGATGACCTTCTTCGGGTTCTTGGACTCCTCCCCGTACATGGCGGTGGATTCGAAGCCGACCCAGGACCAGAAGGCGAAGAAGAGGCCGAGCCCGGCGGAGGTGCCGGTGAAGGCGTTCTTCGGGTTGAGGGGCGCGACCGGTATCCCGTCCGGGCCGCCGCCCGCGATCAGGACGGCGGTGGCGACGGCGAAGAGGACCGCGATCTCGGCGACGAGCATCACGCCCAGCGCCTTGGCGGTGAGGTTGATGTCGAAGTGGGCGAGGGCGGCGGTGATCGCGATCATGGCGGCCGCGTAGACGATCCACGGCAGGTCGATGCCGAGCTGGTCGTGGACGGTGGTCTTGGTGAAGTAGGAGAAGACGCCGACGATCGAGGCCTCGAAGACGATGTACGCGAGGACCGCGAGCATCCCGGAGGCCATGCCGGCGATCCGGCCGAGCCCGTGCGAGATGTACCCGTAGAAGGCGCCGGCGGCGGTGATCCGCTTGGCCATGGCCACGTAGCCGACCGCGAAGACGGTCAGTACGGCGGTCGCGAAGAGGTAGCCGGCGGGCGCACCGATGCCGTTGCCGAAGCCGACGGCGATGGGCAGGTTGCCGGTCATCGCGGTGATGGGGGCGGCGGTGGCGACGGCCATGAAGACGACGCCGACCAGGCCCACCGAATTGGCTTTGAGCCGTTGGACCTGGGGTACGCCGTTGCCCGCGCTGCTTTCCGTACTCATGGCTCCTCGTTTCCTGTCGTGAGGGCGCCTACTCTCTGCCTGAGTGACGTAGACCACAATCGGCATGCGGTCCGATAATCCCCTTGTAATGCCGACGAGTTGTCAGGCCGGACGGGGGCATAACGGACGCCGTAACCGCCCGGTGATGTTCCGGGAACAGGGTGCCCGGTACCGTCCGCGATATGGACAACCAGGGCGGGATCACGGTTCAGCGGGCATTGGAGCTGCCGGGGCTGCGGAGCGGACTGCCCGAGGTGGTGGCCTGCGCCGACCGCCTCGGCCGGAACGTGCGCTGGGTGCACGCGGGCGAGGTCCCCAACATCGCGTCCCTGCTCAAGGGCGGCGAGCTGCTGCTGACCACGGGGCTCGGCCTCGGCACCCGGCCCGCCGAGCAGCGCGCCTTCGTACGCCGCCTCGCGGACCGCGGCATCGCCGCTCTGGTCGTCGAACTGGGCCCGCGGTTCACCCGGCTGCCCGCCACGATCGTGGAGACCGCCCGCGCCGCCGGCCTCCCGCTGGTCCAGCTGCACCGCGAGGTCCCCTTCGTGACCGTGACGGAGGAGGTGCACACCGAGATCGTCAACGGCCACTACGCCCTGCTCCAGCGGGCCGAAGAGGTCCACCGGCGCTGCACCGAAGCCCTGCTGGGCGGCGGCGGAATCCCCCAGGTCCTGCACATCCTGGCCGACTTCACGGCCAACCCGGTCTTCCTGGAAACCCCCGACGGACAGCTCCTCTACGCGGCCGGACCGGTCGCCGGCGAAGCCGCCGCCGATCCCCTCCAGGTGTGGGAGGGCCTACGGGGCCAGCGCCCGGCCGAGCCGTCCGGCAACGCCGTGGTGGTCGACGTCCCCGGCGGCGGCCACGGCAGCGGATCGGTCCGGGCCCGCCTCGTCCTGCTCGGCGTGGGCTCCCCGCTGCTGCCCGTGCACCGGATGGCGGCGGAACGGACCGCGGGCGTACTCGCCGTCGTACTCATGCAGGCCCGGCAGGAGGACGAGCTGGCGGCCCGCGGCCGCGGGGACTTCCTGACCGACCTCTCGGAGGGACGGATCTCCGCGGAGGACGCCCCCGCGCAAGCGCGCGTACTGGGCTTCAAGCCCGGGACGGGCCCCCTGCTCCCGGTCGTCATGCGGCTCTCCTCGGAGCTGGCCCCGTCCGGGAACTGGGCGGTCCTGGCCCGCGCCGTCCTGGAAGAACTCTCCTCGGTCGGCGTCCCGGTGCTCCTCGGAGTCCGCCCGGTCGAAGGCCGCGTCCCCCTGCTGGTCTCCCTGCGCAGCGACGCCGAACGCACCACGGTCGCCGACCGGGTCGCCGCGGCGCTGCGGGCCGGCGTCGAACGCGCCGGCCTCGACCGCGCGGGGGCCCCGCCGGCCGTGGTCGTCGGAGTCTGCGGCAGCTGGGCGGCGGCCTCGGCCGGCCTGCGCCACGCCGCGGAAACCGCGACGGCCGCGCACGGACTCCCCGCCCGGCCCTGGTACGACGCCCGGCGCCTGGACATCGACCTCCTCCTGTGGCGGCTGCGCGAACACCCCGACCTGGCGGCCTTCGTGGACCGCGCGATCGGGGCCCTGCGGGTCCACGACACCGTCTCCCGGCCTCCCCTCCTCCCCACCCTGGAGACGTACCTGGCCCACGCGGGCCGCAAGGCGGAGACCGCGCGCGAGCTCCACCTCAACCGCCAGACCCTGTACAACCGCCTGGCCCGCATCTCGGAACTCCTGGGCGCGGACCTGGACGACCCGGAGACGGTCCTCTCCCTGAGCCTGGCGCTCCGGGCGCGCCGCCACGCCACTCCTTCTCCTTCTTAACGCGCCGCTCGCGCGGCTCGGCCCTGGCGGGCCTCCCCGGCTTCGCGCCGCTGCGCCGGACTCCGTCCGTCGGGGGGGACCTGCGCGTCGCTGCCTACCGCCGCCGCTCCACCAGCTCGTCGTACACCGACAGGACCTGCGCCACCGTGTCGTCCTCCGACGGCCACGTCCCCGCCTGGGCCCGCCCCGCCACGGCCAGGGCCTCCCGACGGTCGGGGTCCGCCAAGAGCCCGGACACGGCCGCGGCCAGCGCCTCCGGGTCCCCGTACGGGACCAGTACACCGGCCTCCCCCACCAGCTCGGCAAGGCCGCCCACCGCCGTCGCCACCAGCGGCACGCCCACCCGTAGGGCCTCCTGCGCCAGTGGGGACCGCGCCTCCCACCGGCTCGACAGCACCGCGACGTCCGCCGCGGCCAGCAGCCGCGCCGCGTCCCGGCGGCGGCCGAGCAGCCGTACCGGCAGGCCTTCGAGGTGGATGCGCCGTGCGAGTTCCGCCCGCAGCGGGCCCTCCCCCGCGATCACCAGCAGCGGCATGGGGTCCAGGGTGCGCCAGGCCCGGGCCGCGTCCAGCAGGACGGAGTACCCGCGCCGGGGCACCAGGCTGCCGACCGCGATCAGCAACGGCCTTCCCACGACGCCCAGTTCCGCCCGAACCTTGCCGGGGTCGCCCGGGTCGGGGACGGCCACCGGCCCCTCCGGCACCGGTACGGCCACCGCCGCCAGCCGCGCGTCGCGCGCGCCGAGCCGCCGGGCCAGGTCCACCTGCGCAGAGGAGGCCCCGAGGACGATCGCGGCGGCCCTGGCGACGTGCCGTTCCAGCAGCAGGCTGAGGCGGCCCGCGCCGGGGCCGCCGCCGTGCCAGCTGACGACCAGGGGGATCCGGCGGCCGCGCAGGGCCAGGGTCGCGCGCATGCCGGCCCGTACGCCGTGCGCGTGCACCACGTCGGCCTCGATGCAGGCGGCCCGCAGGGCGCTGACCGCGTCGGGGGTGAACCGCGCTCCGGCGCCGGTGAAGTCGTACTCCCCCTCCGCCTCGACGGGGGCGCACACGGTGACCCGTACGCCCCGGGCGGCGAGCCCGGTGGCCAGCGACCGCACGTGCGCACCACCGCTCGCGCCGCCGAGCACCTGCACGGTGCGAAGGACAGGGACGTTGACCGGGGAGCTGCTCACGGGCCGAAGCTCCAGGGTGAGGGAGGCAGAGACGTCGCCCAGGATGCCAGTCCGCACGCGCGTTCCGGGACCATACGGGTGCGGATCCCGTACGAGATACCGCTGTGCACCCCCGAGCCTCACCCACACGGGCTAGCGGGGCGTCAGTCTCACGACCGAGCCCCGCCTCGGCCAAGGCCTACGACGACGCCCGCGCCGCCGCCAGCAGCTCCTCGGCGTGCGCCCTGGCCGAGGCCGAGTCCTCGTGGCCGGCCAGCATCCGCGACAGCTCGCGGATCCGGTCCTCGCCCTCCAGGACGGTGACGCCGCTGCGGGTCACGGAGCCGTCGTTGGTCTTCTCCACCAGCAGCTGGCGGTCCGCGAAGGCCGCCACCTGCGGCAGGTGGGTGACGACCACGACCTGCGCCGACTTGGCCAGTTTGGCGAGCCGGCGCCCGACCTCGATGGCCGCCTTGCCGCCGACGCCCGCGTCCACCTCGTCGAAGAGGTACGTGGGCACCGGGTCGGAGCCCGCGAAGACGACCTCGACGGCCAGCATCACCCGGGACAGCTCACCGCCCGACGCGCCCTTGGCGATCGGCCGCGGCTGGGCGCCGGGGTGCGGGGCCAGCAGCAGTTCGACCTCGTCGGTGCCCGAGGGCCCGTACGCGACGAGGCGGCCGCCGACCTCCACCCCTTCGGGGTCCTCGGTCTGGCGGATGTCGATGGTGACCCGGGCGTGCGGCATCGCCAGCGAGGCCAGCTCCTCGGTGACCGCGGACGCGAAGCGGGTCGCCGCCTCGCCCCGCGCATCGGTCAACGCCTGGGCCAGGGCCGAGAGTTCCAGGCGCAGCCCGTCCCGCTCCACGGTCAGCTCGCCGATCCGCTCGTCGTCGCCGTCCAGCTGCAGCAGCCGTACGGAACCCCGCTCGGCCCACTCCAGTACGGAGTCGACCGTGTTGTCGGCGGACGCGTACTTGCGCGTCAGCTGGGTCAGCGCCGCCCGCCGGTCCTCCACGGCCGCCAGCCGCAGCGGGTCGGAGTCCAGGTCGTCGGCGTATCCGGCGAGTTCACCGGCCACGTCCCCGAGCAGGATCCCCAGCTCCCCGATCCGTTCGGCGAGCACGCCGAGCGCCGGGTCGTGCGAGCGTACGGATTCCAGTGCGCGGTGCGCCCCGGCGACGAGCGCGCCCGCGTCCACGCCCTCGGGGTCCTCCACGTTGCCCGCGAGGGCCGCGTGGGCGATCTGCGCGGCCGAGGCCAGCGATTCGGCGTGCCCGAGGCGTTCGGCCTCCGCCGCCAGCTCGGCGTCCTCGCCCGCGACCGGCTCCACGGCGGCGATCTCGTCGAGCCCGAAGCGCAGCAGATCGGCCTCCTGGGCGCGTTCCCGGGCCCGGGTGGTGATCTCTTCGAGTTCCGCGGAGACCGCGCGCAGCCTGCGGTGGGCGGCGGCGTACTTCTCCAGCGGGACGGCGACGGCGTCGCCCGCGTACCGGTCGAGGGCCTGGCGCTGCCGGGCGGGCCGCAGCAGGCCCTGCTGGTCGGTCTGGCCGTGGACGGCGACGAGGTCGTCGGCGAGTTCGGCGAGCAGCCCGACGGGGACCGAGCGGCCGCCGACGTGGGCGCGCGAGCGGCCCTCGGCGGAGACGGTCCGGCTGATCAGCAGGGCGCCGTCGTCGAGCTCCGCCCCGGCCTCCTCGGCGCGCAGGGCGGCGGGGGCGTCCGGGCGCATGACGATGCGGCCCTCGACGACCGCCGCCTTGGCCCCGATCCGCACCAGCGCGGGATCGGCGCGCCCGCCGAGCAGCAGCCCGAGGCTGGTGACGACCATCGTCTTGCCCGCGCCGGTCTCGCCGGTCACCGCGGTGAAACCGGGCGACAGCTCGACCACCGCGTCGTCGATGACCCCGAGCGACCGTATCCGCATCTCCTCAAGCACGGGACGACGATACCGAGGTTTCCCGGGTGCCATGTGACGTCACCCGCCCAGACCGACTCGAACAGTCATACGATTTACGTAGGATCACCCGTCCCCGGCCCGTTCTCGGCCCGCCAGCGCCTAGTGCGGCGCCCCGCGCCACCCCGACACCGGCAGCGCGAACTTCGCGACCAGCCGGTCCGTGAACGAAGCGTGGTGCAGCCGCGCGAGCCGCACCGGCACCGTCCCGCGCCGGACCTCGACCCGGGCCCCGGCCGGCAGCTCCACCGTCCGCCGCCCGTCGCACCACAGCACCCCGTGCGGGGTGCCGGTCTGCACCTCCACCGCCAGCACCGAGTCCGGAGAGGTCACCAGCGGCTTCGCGAACAGCGCGTGCGCGCTGATCGGCACCATCAGCAGCGCCTCCACCTCCGGCCAGACCACCGGCCCGCCGGCCGAGAAGGCGTACGCGGTCGAGCCCGTGGGAGTCGCGCAGACGATCCCGTCACAGCCGAAGCCGGACACCGGGCGCCCGTCGATCTCCAGGACCACCTCCAGCATCCGCTCCGGGGACACCTTCTGGACGGCCGCCTCGTTCAGCGCCCAGTCCCGGTGCACCACGTCCCCGTTGGTCCGCACGACCACGTCGAGGGTCATCCGCTCCTCGACCTCGTAGGACCGCGCCACGACCCGGTCCACGACCTTGTCCAGGTCGTCCCGCTCGGCCTCCGCGAGGAACCCGACCCGGCCCAGGTTGACGCCCAGCATCGGCACCCCCGAGCCGCGCGCGAACTCCGCTCCGCGCAGCAGGGTCCCGTCGCCGCCCAGCACGATGAGCAGCTCGCACCCGTCGAACACCTCCGGGGTGCACTCGGCCACGAGCTCCACCTCGGGCGGCAGCGGCAGGTCCACCGCCTCGTGCTCCAGCACGCGTACGCCCAGTCCGTGCTTGAGCAGCCCCTGTACGACCAGCTCGGCACTGCGGATGGCCGCGGGCCGCCCGGTGTGCGCGAGCAGGAAGACGGTCCGCTGCCCCGACTCGGCCTGCCCTGATTCCCCCGACTGCGCTGATTCCCACGACTTACTGGTCACTGCGGCCCCTCCGCCACTGCACGGTCAACATCCGCCGGGTCGAGTGCCGGTGCCCCCGCCCTCAGCCACAGAAAATACTCGACGTTGCCGGACGGACCCGGAAGCGGGCTCGCGGTGACCCCGACCACGCCCAGGCCCAGCTTCCAGGCCTGCGCCGCGACATCGCGCACGGTCTGGGCGCGCAGCTCCGTACTGCGCACCACCCCGCCGCTGCCGAGCCGCTCCTTGCCCACCTCGAACTGCGGCTTGACCATCAGCACGAGGTCCGCGTCCGGCGCGCAGCACCGTACGAGGGCCGGCAGCACCAGGCCGATCGAGATGAAGGACAGATCGCCGACGACCAGGTCCACCGGGACCCCGTCGAGCTGCTCGACCGTCAGCTCGCGCACGTTCGTGCGGTCCTTCACGGTGACCCGGTCGTCGCTCTGCAGCGACCAGGCGAGCTGCCCGTAGCCCACGTCGACGGCCATCACGTGGTCGGCGCCCGCGCGCAGCAGCACGTCGGTGAAACCACCCGTGGAGGCGCCCGCGTCCAGGGCTCGGCGGCCCTCGACGAGCAGCCCCTGCGGCCCGAAGACCGCGAGCGCGCCCGCCAGCTTGTGGCCGCCCCGGGAGACGTAGTCGGGATCGTCCTCGTCCTTGAGGACGACGAGGGCCGCGCTGGTCTCGACCTGGGTGGCCGCCTTCGTCGCCGTGTTGCCGCCCACGGTCACCCGGCCCGCCGCGATCAGCTGCGCGGCGTGCTCGCGTGAGCGGGCCATGCTGCGGCGTACCAGTTCGGCGTCCAGGCGGCGGCGTGCCACTCCTGCCACGTTCGGTTCAGCTCCTGTTTTCGTACGGACGGGGGCCGGTCGGCGCGTCCAGCGCGGTCAGCGCGGAGCGCAGCCCCCTGTGCACATCCTCGTACACCTCGACGTGTCCGTCCGCCGGGAGCCCGTCCGCGTCCGCCAGCCGCTCCAGCCGCGCGTCCACCTCGGCGTGCCCGGTGGGGGTGCGTACGAGGCCCAGCGCGGCCGGCCCGGCGGGCCCGGGGTCGGCTTCGGCGGGCCCGTGGCCGGCTTCCGGGGCCCCGGGGGCCTGCGCCGGCGGATCCTGGAATGGCGCCTGGGCCGCTTCGTCGGTCATGCCCCGACGCTACCCCCAACCGCGCCCGCGGCCGCGCACGGCTCTGCGGTACCGTCGTGATCACGATGGCTACGATCGAGGAGTGCCGTGAAGCACTCGACCAACTCTCCGACAACCTGGCGCGGGCCGAAGGCGACGTGCGCGGTGCGACCGCGTTCGACCGCTCGCTGAGCTGCCACATCACCGACCTGGACCGGACGTTCACGGGCCGCCTCGACGGAGGCCGGATCCGGGTGGACGCGGTGGTGCCCGGGCCGCCGCCCGCCAAGGCCGAGATCCGCCTGGCCATGACCGGCGACGACCTGGTCGCGCTGGTCGCGGGCGAGCTGAAGTTCGCCAAGGCCTGGGCCTCCGGCCGGATCCGCCTGGAAGCCGGCTTCCGCGACCTGCTCCGCCTCAAGAGCCTGCTGTAGCGCTCCCGCGCCGCCTCAAGGCCCTCGCCCAGGCCCCCGCCTAGGCCACGGCCGAGATCGCGGCCCCGGCCACGGCCGCGGCCCTCTTACGGGCCTTGCGGGCCGCCGGGATCACCAGCGGGGTCCCCGTCTGCGGGTCCTGGATGATCTGACAGCGCAGCCCGAACACCCGCTCCACGAGCTCCGCCGTGACCACCTCGGCCGGCGGCCCCTCGGCGACGACCTTCCCGTCCCGCATCGCGATCAGGTGGGTGGCGTAGCGGGCCGCGTGGTTCAGGTCGTGGAGCACGGCCACCAGCGTCCGGCCCCGGTTCTCGTGGAGCTCCGCGCACAGGTCGAGCACGTCGATCTGGTGCTGGATGTCCAGGTAGGTGGTCGGCTCGTCCAGCAGCAGCAGCGGCGTCTGCTGCGCCAGCGCCATCGCGATCCACACCCGCTGGCGCTGGCCGCCCGACAGTTCGTCCACGGCCCGGTCGGCGAGCTCGGCGACCCCGGTGGAGGCCATCGACTCGGCGACGATCCGCTCGTCCTCCTGCGACCACTGCCGCAGCAGCCCCTGGTGCGGGTAGCGGCCGCGCGAGACCAGGTCGGCGACGGTGATCCCGTCGGGTGCGATCGAGGACTGCGGCAGCAGCCCCAGCGTCTTGGCCACCTTCTTGGCCGGCATCGACCCGATGGCCTGCCCGTCCAGCAGCACCCGCCCCCGCGAGGGCTTGAGCATCCGCGACAGGGCGCGCAGCAGCGTGGACTTGCCGCAGGCGTTGGGGCCGACGATCACGGTGAAGGAGTTGTCCGGGATCTCCACCGACAGGTTCTCGGCGATGACCCGCTGGTCGTAGCCGAGGGTCACGTTCTCCGCGGTCAGCCGCTGCACTTGCCTGCTCCTCTGGTCGCCCGTACTGCTCTGATTCCTCATATCCGGCCCGCCTTGCGCTCGGTGACGAGCAGCCACAACAGGTAGACGCCGCCGACCAGGCCCGTCACCACGCCCACCGGCAGCTGGTCGGCCCCGAAGGCCCGCTGGGAGACCCAGTCGGACACCAGCAGCAGCAGGGAGCCCATCAGCGCGCCGGTCAGCAGGCCCGCTCCGGGCGACCGGGTCAGCCGGCGCGCCAACTGCGGTGCGGCCAGCGCCACGAAGCTGATGGGACCTGCCGCGGCGCTGGCCGCGGTGGTGAGCAGGATCGCCGCCACCATCAGCAGCAGCCGGACCCGCTCGACCCGCACGCCGAGCGCGTACGCCGCGTCGTCGCCCATCTCGATCATCCGCAGGGCCCGGCTCTGGCCGAGGACCAGCGGGAACAGCACCGCGCAGGTGGCCAGCAGCGGCCAGACCTGCGCCCAGTCCCGGCCCGCCAACGACCCGGTCAGCCAGACCATCGCCCGGGTGGCGTCGACGAGCTGGGCCTTCGTCAGCAGGTACTGGATGACGGCGGTCAGCATCGCGGAGGCGCCGATTCCGACGAGGACCAGCCGGTAGCCGTGGATGCCCTTCCGGTAGGCGAGCAGGTACACGATGAGTCCGGCCACCAGGCCGCCCACCAGCGCCCCGACGGCCACCTCGCCGGCGCCGCCCTTGAAGACGATGATGACGAGCAGCGCGCCGACGGCCGAGCCGTAGCCGAAGCCCAGTACGTCCGGGGAGCCGAGGGGGTTGCGCGAGACGGACTGGAAGACGGCCCCGGCCATGCCGAGGGCCGCGCCGACGAGCACGGCGACCAGCACCCGCGGCAGCCGCAGGTCGTTGACGATGAACTCGTGCGCCGGGGTGCCGTTGCCCAGCAGGGTCTGCACGACGTCCCACGGGGCGATGTCGAAGTCGCCGGTGCCGATGAGGAGCACGGCCATCGCCAGCGCGAGCACCAGGAGCAGCGCCCCGACGCCCAGCGCCCGCCGCTCCACCCGGAGCGATGTCCCGCCGGGCAGGTGCAGCGTCCGGGGTCCGGGCCGGCCGGCCGGGGCCGTGCGTCCCTTCCGGCGTACGGAGGTCACTGTCACAGCTGGGCCATCCTCTTGCGCCGGACGAGGTGGATGAAGACGGGTCCGCCGATGAGGGCGGTGACGATGCCGACCTGGAGTTCGGCCGGCCGGGTGACCACCCGGCCGATGACGTCGGCGCCGAGCAGCAGCACGGGCGAGAGCACCGCCGAGTAGGCGAGCACCCAGCGCATGTCCGGACCGGTGAACACCCGCACCAGGTGCGGGATCATCAGGCCGACGAAGACGATCGGCCCGCAGGCCGCGGTCGCCGCCCCGCACAGCAGGGTGACGGCGGCCATCGCGCCGATCCGGGTCCGCGTCAGGTTCGCGCCGAGCGCGCGGGCGGTGTCGTCGCCCATCGCCATGGCGTTGAGCGGGCGCCCCAGCATGAGCGCGAGCACGGCGCCGACGACCAGGAACGGCGCCACCTGCTTGACGGTGTCCATATTGGCGGAGGCCAGCGAGCCCACCGTCCAGAAGCGCAGCTTGTCCAGCGCCTTGCTGTCCATCAGCTGCACGGCGTTGATGTAGCCGACGAGGGCCGCGCTGGCCGCCGTACCGGCGAGCGCGAGGCGCACCGGGGTGGCGGTGCGGCTGCCGCCGAGCACGTACACGAGGACGGAGACGAGGGCGGCGCCGAGGAAGGCCCACCAGACGAACTCGCTCAGCGAGTCGGCCCCGAAGAAGCTGATCGCCGATACGACGGCGGCCGCGGCCCCGGCGTTGACGCCGAGGATGCCCGGCTCGGCCAGCGGATTGCGGGTCAGTGCCTGCATCACGGCCCCGGACAGGCCGAGGCCGAGCCCGACGAGCATGCCGAGGAGGGTGCGCGGGACCCGCAGGTCCCGCACCACGACGTCGGAGGTCGTTCCGGAGTAGTGGAACAGGCCGTGCCAGACCTCCTGGACGGGCATCTGCTTGGCGCCGACGGCGATGCTCGCCACCGCGATCAGCGCCAGGACGCCGAAGGCGGCCAGCAGACCGGCGGCCCGCGCGCCGTGGCGCGGGCGGGTGGCGGCCGCCGGCGGCGCCGCGCTCTGTTCGGGGGGACTCTCAACCAACACGAAAGTTAGGTTAGCCTACCCTGCGCGATGCTCGGTTCCCCCCGAGCGGCCCTCCTGCAGCCCGCCTCCTACAACCCCAGCCGGGCCAACGCCTTCCCCGCGTCCAGGTCGCACGCACCGTCCCCGGCGTGGGTCCAGGCAGCCGCGCACAGCGCCCGCAGCCCGTCGATGGCGCCACTCCCACCCTGCACATCCGACGCGTCGCCGTCCTCGCCCCGCAGCTCCAGTACGCCGCCGCGCGCCACCGCCGTCCAGTCCCCGCAGCGGAACCCGCCCTCGGCCCCGCCGGCCGGCACCACCTCGGGCTGCCCCGTCAGCATCCCGCGCAGGTCCCGGTCCACGTACGTCGGCCGGTACTTCGGCTCGGCCCGCAGCAGCTGCGCCCCGTCGGTCACCCCGGTCAGCACCAGCAGCGAGTCCACCTCCCCGTTGAAGGCGCCCTCGATGTCGGTGTCCAGCCGGTCCCCCACCACCAGCGGCCGCTTCGCCCCGGTCCGCAGCACGGTCTCCCGGTGCATCGGGGGCAGCGGCTTGCCCGCCACCTGCGGCTCCGCGCCCGTCGCGATCCGGACGACCTCCACCGCGGCCCCGTTGCCCGGCGCGATCCCCCGCGCCCCCGGAATCGTCAGATCGGTGTTGGACGCGTACCACGGCACCCCGCGGTTGATCGCGTACGAGGCCTCCGCGAACCGCCCCCACGGCAGGTCGGGGCCCCCGTACCCCTGGACCACCGCGGCGAGCCCCTCCTCCTCGGCCGAGTCCACCGGCACCAGTCCGCGCTCGCGCAGCGCGACCCGCAGCCCCTCGCCGCCGATCACCAGCACCTTCGAACCCGGCGCCACCTGCTCGGCGATGAGGCGGGCCACGGCCTGCGCCGAGGTGATCACCTCGGCGGCCTCCGTCGGGATCCCGAGCTCGCTCAGGTGCTCGGCGACCGCGTCCGGGGTGCGCAGCGCGTTGTTCGTGACGTACGCGAGGTGCATCCCGTCGGCCCGCGCCGCGGCCAGCGAGTCCACGGCGTGCGCGATGGCCTCGCCGCCGGCGTACACCACCCCGTCGAGGTCCAGCAGGGCCGTGTCGTACGCCTGGTGCAGACTCCGCTCACTGCCCGCGGGGCTGGTCCTGCTCTGCCGGGTCATGGTGTCCGCTCCTCCTCTAGTCGTTCTGCATCGATCTTGTCCGGTTTCCCTACACCCTGATCATCCCGCATGGCGAGACGGGTCTTACGATTCTCCAATGACCACCTCTGGCACCGCCGACCATGGACTGCGGCTGATCCCCTTCCACGGCCTGCGCTATGTTCCCGAGCGTGTCGGCAGCCTGGCCGCCGTCACCTCGCCGCCGTACGACGTGGTCGTGCGCCCCGACGGACTCGACCACCTCGAGTCCGCGGACCCGCACAACATCGTCCGCCTGATCCTGCCGCAGGCCGACACCCCCGACGCGCGCAACCTCCAGGCCGCCCGCACCCTGCGCGACTGGCTCGCCGAGGGCATCCTCAGCGCCGACCCCGAGCCCGCGCTCTACGTCTACGAGCAGCGCAAGGGCGATCTGCTCCAGCGCGGGATCATCGGCGCCCTCGCCCTCTCCACGGCCGACGCCGGCATCGTCCTCCCCCACGAGGACGTCATGCCCCACGTGGTCACCGACCGGGCCGGCCTGATGCGGGCCACCTCGGCCAACCTCGAACCGCTGCTGCTCACCTACCTCGGCGACGATCCCGCGGCGGGCGCCGCCGCCCTCGTCGAGCGCACGGCGCGCAGCACCCCGCTGTTCTCCACCACCACCGAGGACGGCTTCCAGCACCGGCTGTGGGCCATCAGCGACCCCGCCGGCCTGGCGGCCATCACCGCCGACCTGGGCGACCGCCAGGCCCTCATCGCCGACGGCCACCACCGCTGGGCCACGTACCTGCGCCTCCAGGAGGAGCACGGCTCCCCCACCGAGTGGGACTTCGGCCTGGTCCTCCTCGTGGACACCGCCCGCTACCCGCTCCAGGTCCGCGCCATCCACCGGATGCTGCGCCGCCTCCCGCTGCCCACCGCGCTGGCCGCCCTCGAGGGCCACTTCCGGGTCCGCCCGGTCGACGGCCCGCTGCCGATGGCCATGGAGGCCCTGGAGGAGGCCGCGGAGCGCGGCAACGCCTTCCTGCTCACCGGGGACGGCACCTTCCACCTGGTCACCGACCCCGATCCGGCCCTCATCGAGCGCACGGTCCGCCGTGACCGCCCCGAGGCCTGGCGCCGGCTGGACGCCACCGTGCTCCACGCGACCCTCCTCGACACCCTCTGGGGCATCCCCGACACCCCCGAGCAGATCGTGTACATCCACGACACGGCGGCCACCGTCGACATGGCGGAGCGCAACGGAGGCACGGCGGTCCTGATGCACCCCGTACGGGAGGCGGTCGTCCGGGACCTGGCCCGCCAGGGCGTGACGATGCCCCGCAAGTCCACCTCCTTCGGCCCCAAGCCGGCCACGGGCCTGGTGCTGCGGAGCCTGGACTGACTGGCGCCGACCAACAAAAAAGGGCGGTACCCCCATCGGGGGTACCGCCCTTTCTCAGTTCACTCAGCCGTTGTCACGGGCCTTGTCCGCGTCACGACGGTCCGCGTCGCGGTCGTCGGCGACGTCTTCGTCATCCTCGTCCAGGACCACGATCTCGTCGGTGACGTCGACATCGGCGTCGCCGTCGGCGCTGCCCTCGTACTCGTCGTCGTCCTCGTCGTAGTACTCGGCCTGGTCCGAAGCACGCTCCGCGGCCGCGACCTCGGGGTCGTCGTCCTCGTCCTCGTCCTCGTCGTCGAACTCGTCCTCGACGCCGGCGCCGTCCTGGACCTCGTCCTCGTCATCGGCGGCCGCGTCGACGAACTCGACGCCGTCCAGCTCGGCGAGCCGGTCGGAGGCGTCCGTGGCCCCGTCCTTGTCCGCCTCGAGGGTCTTGGCGAACCACTCGCGCGCCTCGTCCTCGCGGCCGGCCGCCAGCAGGGCGTCGGCGTAGGCGTACCGCAGACGCGCGGTCCACGGCTGTACGGAGCTGGAGGCCAGCTCGGGGCTCTGCAGGGTCACGATGGCAGCGTCGAGCTGGTCCATGTCCCGACGGGCACCGGCCGCGACCAGACGCATCTCGACCTGGCCGGCCTTGTCCAGCTTCTGCACCTCGGGCTCACCGGCCATGGCCAGCGCCCGCTCCGGACGGCCGAGGCCGCGCTCGCAGTCGGCGATGACGGGCCACAGCTCGACGGAACCGGTCATGCGCTTGGCGGCACGGAACTCCGCGATCGCCTCGGCGTACTTCTGCGTGGCGTACGCGGCGAAGCCGGCGGCCTCGCGCACGGCGGCGACACGGGAGGCCAGACGCAGGGCGATGCGCGAGTACGCGTACGCCTGCTCCGGGTCCTCGTCGATCAGCCGGGCCACCATCACCAGGTTCTTGGAGACTTCCTCGGCCAGGCCCTTGGGCAGGCTCAGGAGCTCCTGACGGACATCGGAGTCGATCTCGAAACCGGTGACGTCGTCGTCGATCGGAAGCCGCTTGACCGGGTCGCGGTCCGCGCGGAAGTCACGGTCGCCGCGGTCGTCACGGCCACGGAACCCACCGCGGTCGCCGCCGCGGTCGTCACGGCGCGGGTACGACGGGCGGTCGCCGCCACGGTCGTCGCGACCGCCGCGGAAGCCACCGCGGTCGTCATCACGACGGGGGTACGACGGACGGTCGCCACCACGGTCGTCACGACGCGGGTACGAGGGACGGTCGCCACCACCGGTGGGACGGCCACCACGGTCGTCGTCACGGCGCGGATAGCTGGGACGGTCGCCGCCACGGCTGTCGTCGCGACCGCCGCGGAAGCCACCGCGGTCGTCATCACGACGCGGGAACGAGGGACGGTCGCCACCACGGTCGTCACGACGGGGGAAGGACGGACGGTCGCCACCGCGGCTGTCGTCACGACCGCCGCGGAAGCCACCGCGGTCGTCATCGCGACGCGGGAACGAGGGACGGTCGCCACCACGGTCGTCACGACGGGGGAAGGAGGGACGGTCGCCACCACCGGTGGGACGGCCGCCACGGTCGTCGTCACGGCGCGGGTAGCTCGGGCGGTCGCCACGGTCGTTGCCGCGGAAGCCACCACCGGTCGGACGGTCACCCCGGTCGTTGCCACGGAACGGCGGACGGTCGCCACCACGGTCGTCACGACGCGGGAAGGACGGGCGGTCGCCACCACGGCTGTCGTCACGACCGCCGCGGAACCCACCGCGGTCGTCATCGCGACGCGGGAACGAGGGACGGTCGCCACCACGGTCGTCACGACGGGGGAAGGACGGGCGGTCGCCACGGTCGTTGCCGCGGAAACCGCCACCGGAGGGACGCTCACCCCGGTCGTTGCCACGGAACGGCGGACGGTCCCCACCACGGTCATCGCGACGCGGGAAGGACGGGCGGTCGCCACGGTCGTTGCCGCGGAAGCCACCACCGGTCGGACGGTCACCCCGGTCGTTCCCACGGAACGGCGGACGGTCCCCACCACGGTCGTCACGACGCGGGAAGGACGGACGGTCACCACCGCGGCTGTCGTCACGACCGCCGCGGAAGCCGCCACGGTCGTCATCGCGACGCGGGAACGAGGGACGGTCGCCACCACGGTCGTCACGACGGGGGAAGGAGGGACGGTCGCCACCACCGGTGGGACGGCCGCCACGGTCGTCGTCACGGCGCGGGTAGCTGGGACGGTCGCCACGGTCGTTGCCGCGGAAGCCACCACCGGAGGGACGCTCACCCCGGTCGTTGCCACGGAACGGCGGACGGTCCCCACCACGGTCGTCACGACGCGGGAAGGACGGACGGTCGCCACCACCGGTGGGACGTCCACCACGGTCGTCATCACGACGCGGGTAGCTGGGACGGTCGCCACCACGGCTGTCGTCGCGGCGGAAGCCACCGCCACCGGCGCCGGCGGGACGGCCACCACGGTCGTCACGGCGGAAACCGCCGCCGCCACCGGCTCCGGCGCCGGTCGGACGGCCACCACGGTCATCGCGACGGAAGGGCGGACGGTCGCCGCCACGGCTGTCGTCACGGCCCCCGCGGTAGCCGCCCCTGTCACCGCCGTCGTTGCGCCGAGGCTCGCGCTCCGGACGATCGTCGGGAGAGTTGGACATGGGTGTGACTCCTGTCGTCGGGGTACCGCTAGTCATTCTCGCGCAACCAACCCATGGCCGCGCTTCGGCGTAAAGATCTGGAAAACAAAAAAGACCCCTGCTCCAGCGTTGAACGCTGGACCAGGGGTCCTTTGAAAAATTGTTCGGCGGTGTCCTACTCTCCCACAGGGTCCCCCCTGCAGTACCATCGGCGCTGAAAGGCTTAGCTTCCGGGTTCGGAATGTAACCGGGCGTTTCCCTAACGCTATGACCACCGAAACCCTAATCGGTTTCGAGCGAACAAGCACACTTTATAGTTATGTTCTAGCTCTAGAAACCAGCAACCGTTCGTTGCTTCAGAACTAACACAGTGGACGCGAGCAACTGAGGACAAGCCCTCGGCCTATTAGTACCAGTCAGCTCCACCCGTTACCGGGCTTCCACATCTGGCCTATCAACCCAGTCGTCTACTGGGAGCCTTACCCTCTCAAGGAGGTGGGAATACTCATCTTGAAGCAGGCTTCCCGCTTAGATGCTTTCAGCGGTTATCCCTCCCGAACGTAGCCAACCAGCCATGCCCTTGGCAGGACAACTGGCACACCAGAGGTTCGTCCGTCCCGGTCCTCTCGTACTAGGGACAGCCCTTCTCAATATTCCTACGCGCACAGCGGATAGGGACCGAACTGTCTCACGACGTTCTAAACCCAGCTCGCGTACCGCTTTAATGGGCGAACAGCCCAACCCTTGGGACCGACTCCAGCCCCAGGATGCGACGAGCCGACATCGAGGTGCCAAACCATCCCGTCGATATGGACTCTTGGGGAAGATCAGCCTGTTATCCCCGGGGTACCTTTTATCCGTTGAGCGACGGCGCTTCCACAAGCCACCGCCGGATCACTAGTCCCGACTTTCGTCCCTGCTCGACCCGTCGGTCTCACAGTCAAGCTCCCTTGTGCACTTACACTCAACACCTGATTGCCAACCAGGCTGAGGGAACCTTTGGGCGCCTCCGTTACTTTTTGGGAGGCAACCGCCCCAGTTAAACTACCCATCAGACACTGTCCCTGATCCGGATCACGGACCGAGGTTAGACATCCAGCACGACCAGAGTGGTATTTCAACGGCGACTCCACCATGACTGGCGTCACAGCTTCAAAGTCTCCCACCTATCCTACACAAGCCGAACCGAACACCAATATCAAACTATAGTAAAGGTCCCGGGGTCTTTCCGTCCTGCTGCGCGAAACGAGCATCTTTACTCGTAGTGCAATTTCACCGGGCCTATGGTTGAGACAGTCGAGAAGTCGTTACGCCATTCGTGCAGGTCGGAACTTACCCGACAAGGAATTTCGCTACCTTAGGATGGTTATAGTTACCACCGCCGTTTACTGGCGCTTAAGTTCTCAGCTTCGCCACACCGAAATGTGACTAACCGGTCCCCTTAACGTTCCAGCACCGGGCAGGCGTCAGTCCGTATACATCGCCTTACGGCTTCGCACGGACCTGTGTTTTTAGTAAACAGTCGCTTCTCGCTGGTCTCTGCGGCCACCCCCAGCTCACGGAGTAAATCCGATCACCAGGACTGGCCCCCCTTCTCCCGAAGTTACGGGGGCATTTTGCCGAGTTCCTTAACCATAGTTCACCCGAACGCCTCGGTATTCTCTACCTGACCACCTGAGTCGGTTTAGGGTACGGGCCGCCATGAAACTCGCTAGAGGCTTTTCTCGACAGCATAGGATCATCCACTTCACCACAATCGGCTCGGCATCAGGTCTCAGCCTTATATGAGGGACGGATTTGCCTACCCCTCGGCCTACACCCTTACCCCGGGACTACCACCGCCCGGGCTGGACTACCTTCCTGCGTCACCCCATCGCTTACCTACTACAAGTCTGGTTCGTCGGCTCCACCACTTTCCTTTCCCCGAAGGGTCCGGAACGGCTTCACGGACTTAGCATCGCCTGATTCGATATTGGGCGTTTCAAAGCGGGTACCGGAATATCAACCGGTTGTCCATCGACTACGCCTGTCGGCCTCGCCTTAGGTCCCGACTTACCCTGGGCAGATCAGCTTGACCCAGGAACCCTTAGTCAATCGGCGCACACGTTTCTCACGTGTGTATCGCTACTCATGCCTGCATTCTCACTCGTGAACCGTCCACAACTAGCTTCCGCTGCTGCTTCACCCGGCACACGACGCTCCCCTACCCATCACAGCGGGCGTTGGCCCTATTGCTGCAATGACACGACTTCGGCGGTACGCTTGAGCCCCGCTACATTGTCGGCGCGGAATCACTTGACCAGTGAGCTATTACGCACTCTTTCAAGGGTGGCTGCTTCTAAGCCAACCTCCTGGTTGTCTCTGCGACTCCACATCCTTTCCCACTTAGCGTACGCTTAGGGGCCTTAGTCGATGCTCTGGGCTGTTTCCCTCTCGACCATGGAGCTTATCCCCCACAGTCTCACTGCCACGCTCTCACTTACCGGCATTCGGAGTTTGGCTAAGGTCAGTAACCCGGTAGGGCCCATCGCCTATCCAGTGCTCTACCTCCGGCAAGAAACACGTGACGCTGCACCTAAATGCATTTCGGGGAGAACCAGCTATCACGGAGTTTGATTGGCCTTTCACCCCTAACCACAGGTCATCCCCCAGGTTTTCAACCCTGGTGGGTTCGGTCCTCCACGAAGTCTTACCTCCGCTTCAACCTGCCCATGGCTAGATCACTCCGCTTCGGGTCTAGAGCGTGCAACTCAATCGCCCTATTCGGACTCGCTTTCGCTACGGCTTCCCCACACGGGTTAACCTCGCTACACACCGCTAACTCGCAGGCTCATTCTTCAAAAGGCACGCAGTCACGACCGTTATTCCGAAGAATAACGGCGACGCTCCCACGGCTTGTAGGCACACGGTTTCAGGTACTATTTCACTCCGCTCCCGCGGTACTTTTCACCATTCCCTCACGGTACTATCCGCTATCGGTCACCAGGGAATATTTAGGCTTAGCGGGTGGTCCCGCCAGATTCACACGGGATTTCTCGGGCCCCGTGCTACTTGGGAGATTCTTAAGCAAGCCGCTGATGTTTCGTCTACGGGGGTCTTACCCTCTACGCCGGACCTTTCGCATGTCCTTCGACTACATCAACGGTTTCTGACTCGCCGACCGGCCGGCAGACCGATCAAAAGAATTCCCACAACCCCGCATGCGCAACCCCTGCCGGGTATCACACGCATACGGTTTGGCCTGTTCCGGTTTCGCTCGCCACTACTCCCGGAATCACGGTTGTTTTCTCTTCCTGCGGGTACTGAGATGTTTCACTTCCCCGCGTTCCCTCCACACTGCCTATGTGTTCAGCAGTGGGTGACAGCCCATGACGACTGCCGGGTTTCCCCATTCGGACACCCCCGGATCAAAGCTCAGTTGGCAGCTCCCCGGGGCCTATCGCGGCCTCTCACGTCCTTCATCGGTTCCTGGTGCCAAGGCATCCACCGTGCGCCCTTAAAAACTTGGCCTACAGATGCTCGCGTCCACTGTGTAGTTCTCAAGCAACGACCAGCCACCCATCACCCCACCAGACAAGCTGGCGAGTTCACTGGGGCCGGCATCGCAGAAGGCATGACCATACGGCCGTACCCTCAGATACCCAACAACGTGCCAAGCACCAGACCTCTTCCGGATCCTCTTTCCACGCCGAAGCAGTACTTGAGAACCATCAGATCATCTGGTGCCAACTAATCAACGTTCCACCCTGAGCTGACCGTGCAGAACGTTTGTCTGCAATCGGTACTGTGCTCCTTAGAAAGGAGGTGATCCAGCCGCACCTTCCGGTACGGCTACCTTGTTACGACTTCGTCCCAATCGCCAGTCCCACCTTCGACAGCTCCCTCCCTTACGGGTTGGGCCACCGGCTTCGGGTGTTACCGACTTTCGTGACGTGACGGGCGGTGTGTACAAGGCCCGGGAACGTATTCACCGCAGCAATGCTGATCTGCGATTACTAGCAACTCCGACTTCATGGGGTCGAGTTGCAGACCCCAATCCGAACTGAGACCGGCTTTTTGAGATTCGCTCCACCTCACGGTATCGCAGCTCATTGTACCGGCCATTGTAGCACGTGTGCAGCCCAAGACATAAGGGGCATGATGACTTGACGTCGTCCCCACCTTCCTCCGAGTTGACCCCGGCGGTCTCCTGTGAGTCCCCATCACCCCGAAGGGCATGCTGGCAACACAGGACAAGGGTTGCGCTCGTTGCGGGACTTAACCCAACATCTCACGACACGAGCTGACGACAGCCATGCACCACCTGTATACCGACCACAAGGGGGGCACTATCTCTAATGCTTTCCGGTATATGTCAAGCCTTGGTAAGGTTCTTCGCGTTGCGTCGAATTAAGCCACATGCTCCGCTGCTTGTGCGGGCCCCCGTCAATTCCTTTGAGTTTTAGCCTTGCGGCCGTACTCCCCAGGCGGGGAACTTAATGCGTTAGCTGCGGCACCGACGACGTGGAATGTCGCCAACACCTAGTTCCCAACGTTTACGGCGTGGACTACCAGGGTATCTAATCCTGTTCGCTCCCCACGCTTTCGCTCCTCAGCGTCAGTAATGGCCCAGAGATCCGCCTTCGCCACCGGTGTTCCTCCTGATATCTGCGCATTTCACCGCTACACCAGGAATTCCGATCTCCCCTACCACACTCTAGCTAGCCCGTATCGAATGCAGACCCGAGGTTAAGCCTCGGGCTTTCACATCCGACGTGACAAGCCGCCTACGAGCTCTTTACGCCCAATAATTCCGGACAACGCTTGCGCCCTACGTATTACCGCGGCTGCTGGCACGTAGTTAGCCGGCGCTTCTTCTGCAGGTACCGTCACTTTCGCTTCTTCCCTGCTGAAAGAGGTTTACAACCCGAAGGCCGTCATCCCTCACGCGGCGTCGCTGCATCAGGCTTTCGCCCATTGTGCAATATTCCCCACTGCTGCCTCCCGTAGGAGTCTGGGCCGTGTCTCAGTCCCAGTGTGGCCGGTCGCCCTCTCAGGCCGGCTACCCGTCGTCGCCTTGGTGGGCCATTACCCCACCAACAAGCTGATAGGCCGCGGGCTCATCCTTCACCGCCGGAGCTTTTAACCCCCGCCCATGCAGGCAGGAGTGTTATCCGGTATTAGACCCCGTTTCCAGGGCTTGTCCCAGAGTGAAGGGCAGATTGCCCACGTGTTACTCACCCGTTCGCCACTAATCCACCCCGAAGGGCTTCATCGTTCGACTTGCATGTGTTAAGCACGCCGCCAGCGTTCGTCCTGAGCCAGGATCAAACTCTCCATGAATGTTTACCCGTAATCGGGTGCACACGCACTTAGAGCGGGACAGTCATGTCGGAATAAGACCGACCGTCCACTGCGTCCTCGCTGTGTAATTGCCTGCAAGCACCACGGCAGAACCGCGACCTCACAGGTCTTTTTTCAAAGGAACCTCATCCACCGAGGTGGACGGGGTATCAACTTTTTGGCGTTGATTTTTGGCACGCTGTTGAGTTCTCAAGGAACGGACGCTTCCTTTGTACTCACCCTCTCGGGCTTTCCTCCGGGCGCTTCCTTCGTTTCCAACTCTACCAGATCATTTCCGTTGTCGTTTCCGACTTGGATTTGAATTCGGTGACCGTTGGAGGGCCTGTGCCTTTCGGCGCTCCACCACATTAGCGCTTATCCCGTGCGGCTCATAATCGGCCGCTTGAGATCGAATTCGGGCATGCCGAATAAGACCCCGTCAGGGGTAAGTCGTAGGTGTGGTTTGGCCGCTCTGGGGGTCTGCCGATAGCAGTGCCCCGTTCAAGCGGCTCGGGCTACGTTAGGCGTCCGCCCGGGCCGAGTCAAGTTGAGCGGCGGCGTGGCGCGTGGGCGCGGTACGGGCTCACCGTCGGGTCCTGCGTGATCCAGTAGCGGTAGGGGTGTGCCGCGCCGGCCCCGCCGACTCCGGTGCGCGGGCCGTTGCTCACCAGGTCGGGCGAGGTCGGGGTCCCCGTAAGGAGGGAGAGGGGGGAATCCGGGCCTGCGCAGAGGTCCGTGCCGTCGAGGGAGCGGTCCACGTCCAGGGCCGTGGCCAGGCGGGCCGGGCCTTTGGCCAGTTCTCGGTCGGTTCTGGCCGAAACCCTACGTTTACGGGCCTGCTCGGCGCCCACCGTGATCTCCCCCGCCCGGAGCAGGACCCCGCTCGCGTGGTCGGGCGGGCCGCACACCAGGTTGAGGCTGAACCACATGCCGTAGATGAAGTAGACGTACGCGTGTCCGGGTGGACCGAACATCGACGCGTTGCGCGCCGTGCGGCCGCGGTAGGCGTGGGAGCCGGGGTCCGACTGCCCCTCGTACGCCTCCACCTCCGTGATGCGCAGTTCGATGGGGCCGTCCGGGGTACGGCGGACCAGGGTGCGGCCGAGGAGGTCCGGGGCGACGGTGAGGACCGGGCGGTCGAAGAAGGACCGGGCCAGGGGCGTACGGTCGGGGCGCGCGCTCATCCGGTCGAGCGTAGTGGAAGAGGCACACCTGCAACCGGGGCCTAAGGTTCCGCGTTTGTAGGGGTAATCGTCAGAGCCTTCAAGGGGAGTCAGAGCATGGGGTTCAAGAAGCTGTTCGCGAGCCTGGGAGCCGGCGGCGCTTCGGTCGACACGGTCATCACCGAGCCGAACGTGGTGCCCGGCGGAATCGTCCAGGGCGAGGTGCGGATCCAGGGCGGGTCCGTGGAGCAGCAGATCGAGGGGCTGTCCGTCGGGCTCCAGGCGCGGGTGGAGGTGGAGGGCGGCGACCAGGAGTACAAGCAGGACATCGTCTTCACCAAGCAGCGCCTCGGCGGTGCCTTCCAGGTGCAGGCGGGCGCGGTGCACGTGGTGCCGTTCGGGCTGGAGATCCCGTGGGAGACGCCGATCACCCACTTCGGAGGCCGTCACCTGCACGGGATGAACATCGGGGTCAGCACCGAGCTGGAGATCGCGCGCGCGGTGGACGCCGGTGACCTCGACCCGATCAGCGTGCACCCGGTGCCGGCGCAGCAGGCGATCCTCGACGCCTTCGTCCAGCTGGGCTTCTCCTTCCGCAGTGCGGACATGGAGCGCGGGCACATCCGGGGGACGCGCCAGACGCTGCCCTTCTACCAGGAGATCGAGTTCCTGCCGCCGTCGCAGTACCGGGGGCTGAACCAGGTCGAGCTGACCTTCGTCTCCGACGGCCGCGAGATGGACGTCGTTCTGGAGATGGACAAGAAGCCGGGCCTGTTCAGCGAGGGCAGCGACACCTACCGCTGCTTCCAGGTGGGGCTGCACTCCTACCAGGGGACCGACTGGGCGGCGTACCTGAACCAGTGGATCGCGTCCGTGGGTTCTCAGCGCAACTGGTTCTAGGAGCGCTCTAGGCTCGGGGTGGTACGCGTATCCGATTCCGGAGGTTCAGCAGTGGCCGAACAGAGCAGGGCACCTCTTCCGCACGCATTCCACCCCGAGGTGCACACCTTCTCCGTGGTGAGTGCGGACATCGAGCCCGGGGCGGATCTGGCGGATGCCCAGGTCCTCTCGGGTGGGAACGTCTCTCCGCAGCTGCGGTGGGAGGGGTTCCCGGAGGGGACCAAGAGCTTCGCCGTGACCTGCTTCGACCCGGACGCTCCGACGGGCAGCGGGTTCTGGCACTGGGTCCTCTTCGACCTGCCGGTCTCGGTGACCGAGCTGCCGGCCGGGGCGGGCGGCGGGAAGTTCGAGGGGCTGCCGGCCGGTGCCGTGCACGTACGGAACGACTACGGCACCAAGGACTTCGGCGGGGCGGCTCCGCCGGCCGGGGAGCGGCACCGGTACGTGTTCACCGTGTACGCGGTGGACTCGGAGAAGCTGGGTCCCGGTGCGGAGGTCTCGCCGGCGGTCGTCGGGTTCAATCTGCGCTTCCACACCCTGGGGCGGGCGCAGCTGATCGGTGAGTACGAAGCCCCCGCGGGCTGATCGTTCCGCTTCTCGTTCTCCGAGCGTTTGCCCGGTCCTGGTCTAAAGACGGCCAGGACCGGGCATTTTTATTGCGTTGTCCCGCGTGGCGCGCGCGACCAGAGTGGTTGCGGGCCCTGCCGCCAAGGTGGTCGCGGGCCTGCACACGGGAGGTGGGCGAGATGCGGGACACGCTGGTGCTGAATGCGAGCTTCGAGCCGCTGTCGACGGTGACCCTGAACCGGGCCGTGGTCCTGGTTCTCCAGGACAAGGCCGTGGTCGAACAGTCGCACCCCGAGCTGCGTGTGCGCGCGGCCACCATGGAGCTTCCGATGCCCCGGGTGATCAGGCTGTGCAGGTACGTCCGGGTGCCCTTCCGAAGACATGCTCCCTGGTCACGGAGGGGGGTGTTGGTCCGGGACCAACACCGGTGCGCGTACTGCGGGAAGCGCGCGACGACCGTGGACCACGTACTTCCGCGGGCCCAGGGCGGTGGGGACACCTGGCTGAACACGGTGGCCTCGTGTGCCGAGGACAACCACCGCAAGGCGGCGCGGACTCCGGAGGAGGCCGGGATGCCGCTGCTGCGCAAGCCCTTCGTTCCCTCGCCGGCGGACGCCATGCTGCTCGCGCTGGGGGTGGGCGGGCGCGATCCTCTGCCGGAGTGGCTGGGGCGTTCCGCGTAGGGCCTCTTGGACCGGCGGGGGACGGCGTAGGACCGCTTCGTCCTGATGCGTAGACGGCTGTGCTGGGCGGCGTACTGGGGGTACGTCGCTCAGCGGAGCAGCAGTTGGACGATCGCGATGATCCCGACGGTCACGATGACCGCGCGCAGGACGGTGGGCGAGAGTTTGCGGCCGACCTTGGCGCCGATCTGGCCGCCGAGGGTGGAGCCGACGGCGATGAGCAGGACGGCCGTCCAGTCGAACTCGGCGACGAAGAGGAAGAAGACGGCCGCGATGCCGTTGACCATCGCCGCGACGACGTTCTTCACCGCGTTGATCCGCTGGAGGTCCTCGCGGAGCAGCAGTCCCATGAGCCCGAGGTAGAGCACGCCCTGGGCGGCGCCGAAGTAGCCCCCGTACGCGCTGGAGAGCAGCATTCCGGTGAGCAGGGCCGGTCCGCCGTCGGGGTGGCCCGCATCGCCTCCGGCGGCCTCCTGGCGCCCCCTCAGGGCGGCGGCGAGCCGGGGCTGGAAGATGACGAGTACGAGGGCCAGGCCGATGAGGACGGGCACGATCGTGTCGAAGGAGTCCGACGGCAGGGTGAGGAGCAGGACGGCGCCCGCGAGTCCGCCGACGAGCGAGACGGCTCCGAGCCGCAGGATGCGGGCCCGCTGGCCCTGGAGTTCCTTGCGGTAGCCGAAGGCTCCGCTGAGCGAACCGGGTACGAGGCCCAGGGTGTTGGAGACGTTCGCGGTGACCGGCGGCAGGCCGGTGGCCAGCAGCACCGGGAAGGTGATCAGGGTGCCGGAGCCGACGATGGTGTTGATGGTGCCGGCGCCGACGCCGGCGGCGAAGACCGCCAGGGATTCCCAGAGAGACATCGAGAAGGCAGACACAGCCGTCCCCTTTGCATGAGTGAGTCGCCTCCCCGCCATGAAGGTCGAGGGGCCTCACTGATCATGCCGGAGGGGACGGGCGGTTCAGTCGATGGGGGGCTGTTCGCGGCGCTCCGCGGCGGCCTTGTCGGCCGCATCGCCGCCATCCTTGCCGACGTTGCCCGGATTGAAGCCCGAAGCGGCGCCCATCGGACCGAAGTTGCCCATCGCGCCGGAGAGCCCCTTGAGGGCGTCGCCGATCTCGCTGGGGACGATCCAGAGCTTGTTCGCGTCGCCCTCGGCGAGCTTCGGGAGCATCTGGAGGTACTGGTAGGCGAGCAGCTTCTGGTCGGCGTCTCCGGCGTGGATGGACTCGAAGACCGTACGGATGGCCTGCGCCTCGCCCTCGGCGCGCAGGGCGGCGGCCTTGGCGTCACCCTCGGCGCGCAGGATGGAGGACTGCTTCTCACCCTCGGCGCGCAGGATCTCGGACTGGCGGACACCCTCGGCCTGGAGGATCGCGGCGCGCTTGTCGCGGTCGGCGCGCATCTGCTTCTCCATCGAGTCCTGGATGGAGGTCGGCGGCTCGATGGCCTTGAGTTCCACGCGGTTGACGCGGATGCCCCACTTGCCGGTGGCCTCGTCGAGGACTCCGCGCAGGGCCGCGTTGATCTCCTCGCGGGAGGTCAGGGTCCGCTCCAGGTCCATGCCGCCGATGATGTTGCGCAGTGTGGTGACGGTGAGCTGCTCGATGGCCTGGATGTAGCTGGCCACCTCGTACGTCGCGGCGCGGGCGTCGGTCACCTGGTAGTAGATGACCGTGTCGATGTTGACGACCAGGTTGTCCTGGGTGATGACGGGCTGCGGCGGGAAAGGGACGACCTGTTCGCGGAGGTCGATCCGGTTGCGGATCGAGTCGATGAACGGGACGACGATGTTCAGGCCCGCGTTGAGGGTGCGGGTGTAGCGGCCGAACCGTTCGACGATGGCGGCGCTGGCCTGCGGGATCACCTGGATCGTCTTGACCAGTGCGATGAAGACCAGAACCACCAGAATGATCAGAACGATGATGATCGGTTGCATGCGGTTCCCCGTGCCCTTCCGGCTGTCTGTGCTGCCCCGTTGAGCGGAGTCTCGCAGACCTCGGGGCCGCGAGTCGGCTGCTTGTCACATGACGATCGCGGTCGCCCCGTCGATCTCCACCACGTCGACGGACTGCCCGGGTTCGAAACTGCTGTCCGCGTCCAGGGCCCTGGCGGACCAGATCTCCCCGGCGAGCTTGATCCGGCCGGCTCCGCTGCCGTCGACCCGTTCCAGGACCACGGCGCTGCGGCCCTTCAGGGCGTCGATCCCGCTGCGGTGCTGGGGCTTCTGGTTGCGGCTCCGGTTGGCGATCGGGCGGACCACCGCGAGGAGGGCGACCGACACGATCACGAAGACCAGTACCTGGGCGACCACTCCCCCACCGAGGGCCGCCGTGACGGCCGCCGCCACGGCGCCGGCCGCGAACATGCCGAATTCGGGCATCGCGGTCAGGACGAGGGGAATCCCCAGTCCGACCGCGCCGATGAGCCACCACACCCACGCGTCGATGTCCACATGGTCATGGTAGGTCGGGTGGGCGCGGTCAGGACAGGGTGCGTGAGCCCCGGAGGCGGCCCGGATACGGCCTGGAGCGTCTAGCGCAGGGGCAGGCCCTGGGCGGTCCAGCGGTCGTTGCCGTTGCGCTCGACGACGAGCGGCAGCCCGAAGCAGAGGGAGAGGTTGCGCGAGGTCAGTTCCAGGTCGATGGGACCGGCGGTGACCACCTTGCCCTGGCGGATCATCAGCACGTGCGTGAAACCGGGGGCGATCTCCTCGACGTGGTGCGTGACCATGATCATGGACGGTGCCATGGGGTCGCGGGCCAGCCGGCCGAGACGGCGTACGAGGTCCTCGCGGCCGCCGAGGTCCAGACCGGCCGCGGGCTCGTCGAGGAGGAGCAGCTCGGGGTCGGTCATCAGGGCGCGGGCGATCAGGGTGCGCTTGCGCTCGCCCTCGGAGAGGGTGCCGAACTTCCGGTCCAGGAATTCCGTCATGCCGAGGCGGTCGAGGAACGCGCGGGCGCGCTGCTCGTCGATGTCCTCGTACTCCTCCTGCCAGGTCGCCGTCATTCCGTACGCGGCGGTGAGGACGGTCTCCAGGACGGTCTGCCGCTTCGGGAGCTTGTCGGCCATCGCGATGCCGGCCATGCCGATGCGGGGGCGCAGCTCGAAGACGTCCACCTTGCCCAGGGTGCTGCCGAGGATGGAGGCGGAGCCCTTGGTGGGGAAGAGGTAGCTGGAGGCGAGGTTCAGCAGGGTGGTCTTCCCGGCGCCGTTGGGGCCGAGGATCACCCAGCGCTCCCCCTCCTTGACCGACCAGGAGACCTGGTCCACCAGCGCCCGGCCCTCGCGGACCACGGATACGTCCACCAGCTCCAGAACATCGCTCATGAGCGTGTTGTCTCCCCTTGCAGTCTCGGTTCGTCTGTGCACCGGAAGGCGCAGCCCCAGGGGAAAACCTACGCCACTCGCGGAGGGGTCCGGGCGCCAGGCCGGGTCCTAGTGACCCGTCAGTGCTCATCCGTAAAGTAGGGGGATGCTTTTCGAACCACGTTCAGGGCGGCTCGCCGCCTGGGGGAACGCTCTGCTGGCCGGTCTGGTCTCGCCCGACGAGGCCGTGTTGTCGATCGTGGGCGAGGACGCCGTGCACCGCGTGGAGGGGCTTCCGGGGGAATCCGGCCCGGTGGGACTGACCCTCGCGCTGGGCCGGCTGCGGGCCTTGGGGGTGACCGGGCTGCGGGTCGCCCTGCCGGCTCCGGGGCATCCGCTGGGGCTGAGCGGGCCGCCGGAGTTCAACGCGAGGGCGCTGGACGCCGAGGAGGCGGTCCTCGCGGTGGGTGCGGCGGTCGGGCTGGTGCCGGAGGTGTACGAGGTCGGGCCGAAGGGCGACGTGCACACCACGGTGACCTGGCACTGCCTGCCGGTGCGGGAGGCTCCGCCGGCGGACGTGCCGTCTCTCGGCGAGGCGGAGCGGGAGCTGGCGGAGGCGCTGCGCGAGGCCACGGTGGTGCTGACCCGGCTGGACGTGGCGGGGTCCGGGCCGGTGGCCCAGGCGGCGCTGTCCGCGTACCGGGCGCGGGCCGAGGCCTCGGCCCGGGACGTACTGGCCCCCGGGTACCCGCCGCGGGCGGTGCGGGTGCTGTCGCTGGCGCAGCGGGTGGACCTGATGGTGTCGCTGGCGTACGAGCGCGGACACGGGGCGGCGGTGGCGGCCTCGGAGATGGCCGCGCGGGCCGAGGCCTTGCGGCCCGTGGAGCGGGTGGCCCGGCGGGCGCTGGTCGCGGCGTACAACTCGGCCGTCGAGGAGCGGGAGCGGGACTGACCCCCGGCTGCGCACTGTGGCCGGGCCGGGGTGACCGGGGCGGCTCCGGGCTGCGCCGGGGCTCCTGGAGCTCCGCCCCGGACCCCGCGCCTCAAACGCCGGCGAGGCTGGATTTGGCTCCGCCGGGCCCCGATCACCGGCCGGGCTGGATTTGGCTCCGCCGGGCCCCGATCACCGGCCGGGCTGGATTTGGCTGCGCCGGGCCCCGATCGCTGGAGAACGCAACGGCCCCGCTTCCCGGGGAGAGGTGGGGAAACGGGGCCGCGGTGCGGGGAGGGGCCGGGTCAGTTGTTGACGCCCGTGTTGCCCCACGCGCCGTTCAGCAGGCCGATCACGTTGACCGAGTTGCCCACGGCGTTGACCGGGATGTGGACGGGGAGCTGCAGCTGGTTCCCCGCGGCCACGCCGGGCGAGTTCAGGGCCTCGCCCTCCGCCGACGCACCGCCGTGCGCCGAGGAGACACCCGCGCCGGCGGCGAGGAGGCCGCCCGCGATCATGGTGACGGCAGCGGCCTTCTTGATGTTCTTCACGTTCTGGTCCTCCGTACGTCTGCCGCGGCCAGCCGCCGCGGCACGTCATGAAGAACGGTCATCCGACGAACGGGATGCGCCATGTGGGCGACATACACCCGACCGTATGAATCACTCGGCGAGTCCGTGTCTGACCGCCCAGAGCGCCGCCTGGGTGCGGTCGGTGACGTCCAGCTTCATCAGGATGTTCGAAACGTGCGTCTTGACCGTCTTCTCCGAGAGGACCAGCGAGCGGGCGATCTCCCGGTTCGAGCGCCCGTCCGCTATGTGTCGGAGCACCTCGCGCTCGCGGTCGGTCAGGGAGCCCCCGCGGCCGGGGGACGGCGGGTGGCCCTCCTCGGAGAGCAGGGTCACCGCGACCTCCGGCTGGAGGAGGACGTGACCGGCGTGCACCGAGCGGATGGCGGCGGCCAGGGCGTCGGGGTCGATGTCCTTGTAGACGTATCCGGCGGCGCCCGCGCGCAGGGCGGGGACCACCGTGCGCTGCTCGGTGAAGCTGGTGACGATCAGCACGCGGGCCGGGTTCGCCAGCGCGCGCAGCCTCCGTAGGGCCTCGATGCCGTCGGTGCCCGGCATCTTGATGTCCATCAGGATGACGTCGGGGCGCAGCTCCTCCGCGCGGGCGATGCCCTCTTCTCCGTCGGAGGCCTCGCCGACCACCTCGATGTCCTCCTGGACCTCCAGGAAGGTGCGCAGTCCGCGGCGGACCACCTGGTGGTCGTCGACGAGCAGCACCCTTATGCCGCTGTCGCCGGTGCTGCTGCTCCGGCCGGACGCGTCAGCCACCGGGGACCTCCAGTTCGATCGTGGTGCCCGTACCGGGCTGCGAGTGGACGGTGAGCCGGCCGCCGACGCCGGCCGCGCGGTCGCGCATGGAGACCAGGCCGAGGTGCCGGCCGGCCCGGCGGACCGTGGGTGGGGAGAAGCCGGACCCGTCGTCCGTGACCTTCAGGACGGCTCCCCCGGCCTCCCGGCGGGTGAGGGTGACGGCGATCCGCTCGCCGTCCGAGTGGCGCAGGGCGTTGTGGAGGGCCTCCTGGGCCACCCGCAGGACGGCTTCCTCCTGGGCCGCGGGAAGGGCCCGTACGCCGTCGCACGCGAAGGTGACGTGTGCGGCGTGCGCGCGGTCCAGGACCCGGACCTGGTTGCGCAGGGTGGCGGTGAGGCCGTCCTCGTCGAGGGCGGCGGGGCGGAGCTCGGTGACGGCGGCGCGCAGTTCGTCGGCGGCTTCCGCCGCGAGGGCGGCGACCTGGTGCAGCTCCTCCTTGGCCCGGGCCGGGTCCCGGTCCACGAGGGCGGCGGCGGCCTGGGCGGTCAGGCGCAGCGAGAAGAGCTTCTGGCTGACCGCGTCGTGCAGCTCGTGGGCGAGGCGGGAGCGCTCCTCGGCGATGGTCAGCTCGCGGCTGCGCTCGTAGAGGCGGGCATTGGTGAGGGCGATCGCCGCGTGCTGGGCGAGGAGGGAGAGGAGTTCCTCGTCCTCGTCGGTGAATCCGCCGGTGGAGCCGGATCCGGAGCCGGATCCGCGCCCGCCGTCGCCGTCGGTGCCCGTGCCCGTGCCGGTGCCGCTATTGGTGCGCTTGTTCGCGAGGAAGAGGGCCCCGAGGGTCTCCTCGCCGTCGCGGATGGGCAGCCCGAGGAAGTCGGACATGTCGGGGTGGGCGGCGGGCCAGCCCTCGAAGCGCGGGTCCTCGCGCACGTCGGCCAGCCGCTCGGGGCCGTCCTGGTGGAGCATCGCGGCCAGGATGCCGTGCTGGCGGGGCAGCGGGCCGATCGCCCGCCACTGCTCCTCACTGATGCCGTCCACCACGAACTGGGCGAAGCCGCCGTGGTCGTCCGGGACGCCGAGGGCGGCGTACTCGGCGTCGAGGAGCTCGCGGGCCGAGGCGACGATCGTGCGCAGGACGTCGCGCACTTCGAGACGGCGGCTCATGGCGAGCAGCGCGGTGCTCACGGCGGCCAGGCCGCTGCGGGGGCCTCGGGGTGTGCAGGGGCCGCCGTGCGGGGGGCTACCGGTCATGGCCTCACCGTACTCGCGGCGCCGGTCCTCGGGATCGGGCGCGGGTCCTAGGGCTGGGGCCGGGGGTCGGCCCAGGGATCGGCCTAGGGATCGGCCTAGGACCGGCGGGAGCCGGGGGCGGGCCGGGGGCGGGCCGGGGGCGGGCGCTACGGAAAGAGGGGCTGCATATAACGGACATTCCGCCATGCCGTTCGGCCCGGGGCCGCCCGCCGCCGGAGCTCGGGGCGGCGGTCGCGGGGGCGGTCGTACGGCCTGAGGAGGTGCGAGCGGGGGTCCTTCTCTGCCTCTGGCAGGAGTTCCGGGCGGTTCGCCTGCTACTCAAGGATGAGATCGGTCACGCAATGAATTGCTGTCGCAACGGTCGGTGAGATTGTTACGCGGCCGATGTGAGCCCGGGCATAGGACGCAGATCACTTACGAAGCTCCCTAGTGGACAGATAAAGATGCTGTCAGCACTGCCGCGCCTAGCGTCGAGCCGTCAAATGCGGGCTGATCGACTGCCCGTGATCCACTAAGCAGCATCGTACGTCACACCTTTGCCAGGCGTTTTTGCCACCGCTAAGAATTGCCCTCGTCGCACAGCACCGCTGATCCCCGGATCTCCCGGCGCCTTCCTGCGGCTCCCGCTATTCGAAGAGGTTGCTACGCATGTCCGAGACCAACACTCCCGGCCACAGTCGTCGTCTGACGAAGGCCAACAAGCTTTCGCTCGCCGGTGTAGCCACCCTGGGCGCCGCCGCCCTCGCCTTCTCCCTCGTCCCGGCCGCCGGTGCCGGAGCCGATGAGACCTCGACCGTCGTGGCCACGGCCCCGGTCGCCTGGTCCAAGGTCGTCGACAGTGCGCAGACGCAGGCCATGCAGCAGCACCTCACCGTCCAGCAGGTCTTCGCCGACAAGCAGGCGAAGGTCGCGCAGGACGCCGCCAAGGCCAAGGCCGAGGCGGACGCGAAGAAGGACCGTGACGCGAAGGAGGCCGCCAGCCGGTCGGCCGCCCGCACCCCGGTCTTCGCGAACAACCTGGACGGCTGGATCAAGGAAGCCCTCTTCATCATGAAGAAGGAGGGCATCCCGGGCTCGTACGCCGGCATCCACAAGAACATCATGCGCGAGTCGAGCGGCAACCCCCGCGCGATCAACAACTGGGACATCAACGCCCAGAACGGCATCCCCTCGAAGGGCCTGCTCCAGGTCATTCAGCCGACCTTCGCCGCCTACCACGTCAAGGGCACGAAGTTCGACCTGTACGACCCCGTCGCGAACATCGTCGCCGCGTGCAACTACGCCGCCGACCGCTACGGCTCGATGGACAACGTCAACAGCGCCTACTAGGCCGCTGGCGACCTCCCACGCCCCCCATGCGCCTCAGGGCGGCCCCGGTGTTCCGGTGCCGCCCTGAGGCGTTCGTGCGGGCCGTGCGGCCGTCCGAGGGGCTACTTGCGCATGACCTCGGGCTCGTGGCGGCGCAGCAGGCGCGCGACCGCGAAGCCGCAGGCGACGCCCAGCAGGATCAGGACGATGATGTCGAAGCTCCACTGGCCGACCGTGGCGTCCCAGAGCGGGTCGGTGTTCTCCGGGTGGTCGCGGTCCCACGGCGGCATGAGCTGCACAAGGTGCAGGGTCGTACCGGCCGCGGCGACGGCCCAGCGGGACGGCATCAGCCAGGCGACCTGCTCCAGGCCCGGTGAGTCGTAGACCTGGAAGAGGATGCCGGTGAACACGACCTGGACGATCGCGAACATGACCAGCAGCGGCATCGTCTTCTCGGAGGTCTTCACCAGCGAGGAGATGACCAGGCCGAACATCATCGAGGTGAAGCCGAGCGCGGTGATCGACAGGCAGATCTCGACGGCCGGGGGCATGAGCAGGCCCTCGGTCGGCATCTTGCGGGGGAAGAAGCCGATCCCGCAGATGATCACGCCCTGGATGGCCGTGATGAATCCGAGGACGATCACCTTCGACATCAGGTACGCCGACCGGGACAGGCCGGTCGCGCGTTCCCGCTCGTAGATCACCCGTTCCTTGATCAGCTCACGGACCGAGTTCGCGGCGCCCGAGAAGCACATGCCGACCGCGAGGATCAGCGTGATCGTGCCGGCGGCGCTGTTGAAGCCGGCCGGGTTGGGCGCGAGGCCGAACTTCGCCGGGATGACCGTGGAGACCACGCCCAGGACCGCCGGGAGGATCAGCATCAGGCCGATGAAGCCCTTGTCGGACGCGATGACCGACAGGTAGCGGCGGATCAGCGTCCAGAGCTGGGAACCCCAGCCCTGCGGCTTGGGCGGCCGGGTCTGCTGCACGGCGGGCTGCACCGACTGCGGGGCGACCGCGTCGATGTCGGCCGCGTACAGCTGGTAGTGCTGGGAGCCCTTCCAGCGGCCGGCCCAGTCGTAGTCGCGGTAGCTCTCGAAGGCGGAGAACACATCGGCCCACGTGGTGTAGCCGAAGAAGTTCAGCGCCTCGTCCGGCGGGCCGAAGTAGGCCACCGAACCGCCCGGGGCCATGACCAGCAGCTTGTCGCAGATGGCCAGCTCGGCGACCGAGTGGGTGACGACGAGGACCGTACGGCCGTCGTCGGCCAGCCCGCGCAGCAGCTGCATGACATCGCGGTCCATGCCCGGGTCGAGGCCGGAGGTCGGCTCGTCCAGGAAGATCAGCGACGGCTTGGTGAGCAGCTCCAGGGCCACGGACACGCGCTTGCGCTGACCACCCGAGAGCGCGGTGATCTTCTTGTCCTTGTGGATGTCGAGCTTGAGCTCGCGCAGCACCTCGTCGATGCGGGCGGCCCGCTCGGACTCGGTGGTGTCCGCCGGGAAGCGCAGCTTGGCCGCGTACTTCAGGGCGGTGCGGACCCGCAGCTCCTTGTGCAGGATGTCGTCCTGCGGGACCAGGCCGATGCGCTGGCGGAGCTCCGCGAACTGCTTGTACAGGTTGCGGTTGTCGTAGAGGACGTCGCCCTCGTTGGCCGGGCGGTACCCGGTCAGCGCCTTGAGCAGCGTCGACTTTCCGGAGCCGGAGGGGCCGATGACCCCGATCAGCGACTTCTCCGGGACGCCGAAGGTGACGTCCTTGAGGATCTGCTTGCCGCCGTCGACCGTGACCGTGAGGTGGCGGGCCGAGAAGGAGACGTCGCCGGTGTCGACGAACTCCTCGAGCCGGTCCCCGACGATGCGGAAGGTCGAGTGGCCGACGCCGACGATGTCGTTCGGGCCGAGCAGCGCGGTACCCGACTTCGCCACCGGCTGGCCGTTGACGTAGGTGCCGTTGTGGCTGCCGAGGTCGCGGATCTCGAAGCGGCCGCCCGGCATCGAGCGGAACTCCGCGTGGTGGCGCGAGACCTGGAGGTCGGAGACCACCAGCTCGTTCTCCAGCGCACGGCCGATCCGGATGACGTGTCCCAGCGCGAGCTGGTGGAACGTCGTCGGGCTGCGGTGGTCCCCGTAGCCCGGGGTGCCGCCGCCCTGCTGCTGCGGGAACGGCGGGGTCTGCTGCTGAGCCTGCTGCGGCTGCTGCTGTTCCCAGGCCTGCGGGGCCTGGGGCTGCTGCGGCTGCGCGTACGCCGGCACCTGCGCCTGCGCCTGCTGCGGCACGGCCTGCTGCGGCACCGGCGCGGCCGCGCCCGCGACGGGATTCAGCCGCGGGCCGTCGGTGGCGTTGCCCAGGTGCACCGGCGTACCGGGCACGAGCTCGGCCTGCTGGACCCTCGCCCCGTGCACATAGGTGCCGTTGGTGCTCCCGTGGTCCTCGATCCCCCAACCCTGGCCGTTCCAGGCGATGGTGGCGTGCCGCCACGACACCCGGGCATCATCGATCACCACGTCTCCCTGGGGATCGCGCCCCAGCGAGTACGACCTGGACGGATCGAGCGTCCAGGTCCTTCCATTCAATTCCAGTACGAGTTCCGGCACTCCAGCCCCACTTAAGTCCCCCGAGAATCCCCCATGACGTCAGGGAGTCTAGGGATGGCGAACATCCGGGGGAACTATTTCAGGCGCACGGCCACAAGGGGAATCCGGGCCACGTCACGGCGCTCCGGAGGGCTCTGGGAGAGGGGCGAAAGCAGCCCGGAGCGTCTGATTCAGGACTTCCCGACCACCCCCGCGCTCCTCGCGGGACGTCCCGGAGGGGTACGGGCACCGGTCGGTCGCGGCCGGTGCGCGCGGCCGGTCCGAGGCCGGATCGCGCGGCCGGTCCGAGGCCGGATCGCGGCCGTCCGGAGCGAAACGGTTCCGGCAGGTGGGACGGGAGTCCTGGTCCGCAGGCCGGGGAGATACGGTGAAGCCACCATGAGCGCTTCGCAGACCTCCGACGTCCCCACCCTCCTCGTCAAGATCTTCGGCAAGGACCGTCCCGGGATCACCGCCGGGCTGTTCGACACCCTCGCCGCCTACTCCGTCGACGTGGTCGACATCGAGCAGGTGGTCACCCGAGGCCGCATCGTCCTGTGCGCCCTCGTCACCCATCCCGCCGACAGCTCCGAAGGCGAGCTGCGGGCCACCGTCCACAGCTGGGCCGATTCGCTCAAGCTGCAGGCCGAGATCCTCTCCGGCACCGGTGACAACCGGCCGCGCGGCAGTGGCCGTTCGCACGTCACCGTGCTCGGGCACCCGCTCACCGCCGAGTCCACCGCGCAGATCGCCGCCCGGATCACCGCGACCGGCGGCAACATCGACCGCATCTTCCGCCTGGCGAAGTACCCTGTGACAGCGGTGGAGTTCGCCGTCTCGGGCACCGAGACCGAGCCACTGCGCACCGCCCTGGCCACCGCCGCCGCGCAGATCGGCGTGGACGTGGCCGTGGTCTCGGCCGGGCTGCACCGGCGGGCCCAGCGCCTCGTCGTCATGGACGTGGACTCCACGCTGATCCAGGACGAGGTCATCGAGCTCTTCGCCGCGCACGCCGGCTGCGAGGCCGAGGTCGCCGAGGTGACCGAGCGGGCCATGCGCGGCGAGCTGGACTTCGAGCAGTCCCTGCACGCCCGGGTCGAGCTGCTGGCCGGACTGGACGTCTCCGTCGTGGACAAGGTCCGCTCCGAGGTGCGTCTCACCCCCGGCGCCCGGACCCTGATCCGCACCCTCAAGCGGCTCGGCTACCAGGTGGGCGTGGTCTCCGGCGGGTTCACCCAGGTGACGGACGATCTGCGGGAGCGGCTCGGGCTGGACTTCGCCGCCGCGAACACCCTGGAGATCGTGGACGGCAAGCTGACCGGCAAGGTCATCGGCGAGATCGTGGACCGGGCCGGCAAGGCCCGTCTGCTGCGCCGGTTCGCCGCGGAGGCCGGCGTACCGCTGGCCCAGACGGTGGCCATCGGCGACGGCGCCAACGACCTGGACATGCTCAACGCCGCCGGGCTGGGCGTGGCCTTCTGCGCCAAGCCGGTGGTGCGCCAGGCCGCGGACACCGCGGTGAACGTGCCGTTCCTGGACGCCGTGCTGTACCTGCTGGGGATCACCCGGGAAGAGGTCGAGGCCGCCGACCTGGCGTGAGCGGTGGCTGTCGTACGACGGAGCGGGCCCCGGCACGGACAAGTGCCGGGGCCCGCTCCGTCGTGGGTGTCCGGGGGCTCGGACCGCGCTCAGGCGTGCGGGGTCCAGAAGTCGAGCAGGGTGCCGACGCCGTGCTCCACGGACTTCCAGGAGCCGGCGAAGGAGACCACGGCGATCGCGGAGGTCGGGAAGCCGGAGCGGTTCATCCGGGCCAGTACGTCGCCCTCCGCGGTCCCGGCCAAGGCGTCGGCGAGGGCGTGCATGCCGGGGTTGTGGCCGATGACCAGCAGGTTGTCGACCTCGTCGGAGGTCTCGTTGAGCAGGGCGATGAGCTCGCCGAGCGAGGCCTCGTAGAGCCGTTCCTCGTACGAGGTCTTCGGCCGGTGCGGCAGCTCCTGGACGGCGAGCTTCCAGGTCTCGCGGGTCCGGGCCGCGCTGGAGCAGAGGGCCAGGTCGAAGGTGATACCGGTCTGGGCCAGCTTCTGGCCGGCCGCCGGGGCGTCGTGACGGCCGCGCTCCGCCAGGGGGCGGTCGTGGTCTGTGCCGTCCGACCATTCGGCCTTGGCGTGCCGGAGGAGGACGATCCTGCGGGGTGTGTCGGCGCTCATGGCTCCCAGCTTCGCATGAATCGAGCCAGGGGGCGCAGGGTGCTCCGGGGCTCACCCAGGGGGGTGAGGAGCGCCGGGGCGCACGGGCGACCGCCCGGTCTCCCGGGACCTGGTGCGCCGTCAGCCGACGGCGCGCAGCAGCTGGTGGGTGACCTGGACGAGCGCCGATCCGCCGCCGGAGTCGGCGTGGGCCTGGCCGGATCCGGCGAGGAGTGTGAACAGCAGGGCGAAGGCGAGGGCGGGCAGGGCGAGCGTCCACCAGTGCAGGCGGGCGTTGGCCCCGACGGCTCGGGGGGCGGGCGTGTGCGTGGGGGCCGACATGGCCGCCTCCGTGGGTGCGCGTGGGACGGGCTCGCTCTTGTTCTTCGAATCTAAGGATTCGAGCCGGCGGTTCCCATCGGGGACGCACCCCACTTCACCCTGAGCCTGACCCCCTAGGGGTTGGGGGGATAACCCCACCAACGGCCCTGCGAACGGCCCCGCGAACAGCCCCGCAACGACGTGCCAACGGCCCTGCTACCCCGGGGAGGCGATGGTCGCGATGATGGAGATGATCACGGTCACGAGGAGCATCGCGCCCAGCACGAGGCCGAGCTTCTTGTGGCCGTTCTGGGGATTGGGTTCGAGTACGGGCGACATGCCGTTCAGTCTCGCATGCCGCATTCGTCCTCGATCGTGCGGTCCCGGCCCGCCAGCAGGCCGAGCGCGATCTGCGGGACGAGCAGTGCGGCCATGACGGCCAGGGGAAGGTCCCAGCCGCCGCTGTGCTGATAGAGGGCGCCGACGAGGAGCGGTCCGGGGATGGAGATGAGGTATCCGGTGCTCTGTGCGAAGGCGGAGAGCTTGACCACCCCGGCCGGGGACTTGGCGCGCAGCCCGATCAGGGTGATGACGAGCGGGAAGGCGCAGTTGGAGACGCCGAGCAGCAGGGCCCAGGCCCACGCTCCGGCGACGGGGGCGAAGTAGAGCCCGAGGTAGCCGACGAGGCCGAAGAGGCCGAGGACGGCGGCGATGGGGCCCTGGTTCTTCATCCGGCCGGCCAGGCCGGGGATGACGAAGGCGAGCGGGACGCCCATGACCATGGTGACGGCGAGCAGGATTCCGGCGGTGGAGGCGGAGACTCCGGCGTCGCGGAAGATCTGCGGGAGCCAGCCCATGGTGATGTACGCGCCGGTGGCCTGGAGTCCGAAGTAGCAGGCGAGGGCCCAGGCGGTGCGGCTGCGCACGACGCGCGGCCCGGTGTCGGCTCCGGCGCGGCCGGAGGGGCCGTTGGGGCGGGCGGGGTCGGCTGCGGCCGCCGCCTTCTCCTTGCGGGCCGCGGCGGCGATGGCCAGCCAGGGCAGTACGGCCGCCAGGGCGAGGAAGCCCCACATCATCAGGCCGGTGCGCCAGCTGCCGCCGAGGGCTTCGGTCATGGGGACGGTCGCGGCCGCGGCGAGCGAGGTGCCGGCGGCCAGGGCCATGGAGTAGAGGCCGGTCATGGTGGCGACCCGGTCCGGGAACCAGCGCTTGACGATCACCGGCAGGAGCACGTTGGTCAGGGCTATGCCGGCCAGGGTCAGGGCGCTGGCGGCGAGGAACCCGGCGGCGTTGCTCGCGAGGGGCCGGATCAGCAGGCCCGCGGCGACGGCGGCCATGCCGGCGCAGACGACGGCGGCGGGGCCGAAGCGGCGGGAGAGCCGGGGGGCGGTGACGCCGAAGACGGCGAAGCAGAGCGCGGGTACGGAGGTGATGAGGCCGGCGACGGTGCCGCTCATGCCGAGGCCCGTGCGGGTCTCTTCGAAGAGGGCGCCGAGGCTGGTGATGGCGGGCCGCAGGTTGAGGGCGGCCAGCACGATGCCGACGAGGAGCACGGGTCCGAGCCACGCCGGCTGCGGGGCGGCGTGGAGGGCGGACGCGGCACGCGTGGCGGCGGAGGAGGAGGGGTGCGGTGAGTGCGTGCGCGCGGCCGTGGGCCGGTTCAGGGTCTGGATTTCTTCGTCGGACATTGAACCATCATAGAATCATGGGATGATTGGTTGTCCAGTCTGTTTGTTCTTCCGTGTCCGGAAAGGACCCCCGACCGCATGCCGCTGACCTCGCCCCGGCGATCCGCGCTCGTCGACCAGGTGATCGCCCAGCTCAGGAACCAGATCACCACCGGCGAATGGCCCGTCGGCTCCCGCATCCCCACCGAGCCCGAGCTCGTGGAGCTGATGGGGGTCGCCCGCAACACCGTGCGGGAGGCCGTCAGGGCCCTCGCGCACAACGGCCTCCTCGACATCCGCCAGGGCTCGGGTACCTACGTCCTGGCCACCAGCGAGCTGGCCGGGGTGATGCACCGCCGCTTCGCCGGGGCCGACCCGCGCCACATCGCGGAGCTGCGTTCGACGCTGGAGTCCTCCGCGGCCCGCCTCGCGGCGGAGCGGCGGACCGCACGGGACCTCGTACAGCTGGACGCGCTGCTCGCGCGGCGCGAGGAGGCGTGGTCGGGCGGGGACGCGGAGGTGTTCGTCGCGGCGGACGTGGCCCTGCACATGGCGGTGGTGGCGGCCTCGCACAACGACGTGCTCATCGAGCTGTACGCGGACCTCGGCGACCTGGTGGCCGACTGGCTGCGCGCCGACGTGGGCAAGGACCTCGATCCCGCCTCGCAAATGGACCACGGGCGCCTGATCGAGGCGATCCGGCGCGGGGACGGGGACACGGCCGCCTCGGAGGCGGCCGGTTATCCGTTCATCTGCCTGGGCAGGGAGGCGCGAGTCACTGCCGACGGTGGCTGACCCAGGCGGAGCGGACTTCCTTCCAGCAGCGGCCGGTGAGCTCGGCCCGGCCGGCCGGACCGACGGCGACGGCCGCGCCGTCGCCGTCCACGTCCCACCAGCGGTCGCACTCCACGTGCAGGCGGACCACATCGGTGTCGGGATAGCCGTTGTGGCAGTTCGCGACCACCTGCGAGCCGACGATCTCGGTGTCGCAGTCGGCGCCGAAGAGCTCCTTGGCGGCGGGCGGAGCGGGCTGTACGGGGGGTTCGGCGGGGATCTGGGCCAGGTCCACCACGGCGCGGTCCCCGGCGGCGGGGGCCACCGTCTCGGGGCCGGGCGCCGGATCGGTGTCCTCCGACCGGGCAACGGCCCCCGGGACCAGGAATGCGGTCAGGACCATCGAGGTGACCAGCAGCGATACCGCTCGGCTCCGCCTCGCACGCACTCCCGTACCTCCTCCCCACAGGAGCCGGGAAGATCCCGACGGGGCCAGTTTGCAGGCAAATGTCCCGATTTTCGACTCGGGAAGATCTGATCAGCCGCCGAAAATCTGATCGAACCGCCCGCGGGAACGCTGCCGGCACACCACCACGACGCCTACGGGGCCCCAGCCGCCCACAGCCCCCACAGCCGAAAACGGCGACGGCCGCGCCTCCCGGAAAGGGAGCCGCGGCCGCCGCCGTACGGATGGAACGGGTCGTGGGATCAGGCACCCATCGCGTGCAGGCCGCCGTCCACGTGGACGATCTCGCCCGTGGTCTTCGGGAACCAGTCCGACAGCAGGGCGACGACGCCCTTGCCCGTCGGCTCCGGGTCAGCCATGTCCCACTCCATCGGGGAGCGGTGGTTCCAGACGTCCGCCAGGTCCGAGAAGCCCGGGATGGACTTCGCGGCCATCGAGCCGATCGGACCGGCCGAGATCAGGTTGCAGCGGATGTTCTCCTTGCCCAGGTCACGGGCGAGGTAGCGGCTGGTGGCCTCGAGCGCGGCCTTGGCCGGGCCCATCCAGTCGTACTGCGGCCAGGCGTACTGCGCGTCGAAGGTGAGGCCGACGACGGACGCACCCTCCGCCGGGAACAGCGGCTTGCACGCCATGGTCAGCGACTTCAGCGAGAACGCCGAGACGTGCATGGCCGTGGCGACCGACTCGAACGGGGTGTTCAGGAAGTTGCCGCCGAGGGCGTCCTGAGGGGCGAAGCCGATGGAGTGGACGACGCCGTCGAGGCCGCCGAGCTCCGCGCGGACCAGGTCCGCCAGCCGGGCCAGGTGCTCGTCGTTGGTGACGTCGAGCTCGATCACCTTGGCGGGCTTGGGCAGCTTGCGTGCGATGCGCTCGGTCAGCGTCGGCCGCGGGAACGCGGTGAGGATGACCTCGGCGCCCTGCTCCTGGGCCAGCCGGGCGGTGTGGAAGGCGATGGACGACTCCATCAGCACCCCGGTGATGAGGATGCGCTTGCCGTCGAGAATTCCGCTCATGGTGATCAGTGACCCATGCCCAATCCGCCGTCAACGGGAATGACGGCTCCAGTGATGTACGCGGCGTTGTCGGACGCCAGGAAGCTCACGGCAGCCGCGATCTCCTCGGGCTGCGCGTACCGGCCCAGGGGCACCTGACCGACGATGCCCGCACGCTGCTCGTCGGTGAGCACCTTCGTCATGTCGGTGTCCACGAAGCCCGGGGCGACGACGTTGAAGGTGATGTTGCGGGAGCCCAGCTCGCGGGCGAGGGAACGGGCGAAGCCCACCAGCGCGGCCTTGGAGGCGGCGTAGTTAGCCTGGCCGGCCGAGCCGAGCAGTCCGACCACCGAGGAGATCAGGACGACGCGGCCCTTCTTGGCGCGCAGCATCCCGCGGTTCGCGCGCTTGACCACACGGAAGGTGCCGGTCAGGTTGGTGTCCACGACCGAGGAGAAGTCCTCCTCGGACATGCGCATCAGCAGCGTGTCCTTGGTGATGCCCGCGTTGGCGACCAGGACCTCCACGTTGCCGTGGGCGTCCTCGATCTCCTTGTACGCCTGGTCGACCTGGTCGGAGTCGGTGATGTCGCAGCGGACCGCCAGCACGCCCAGAGCGGTGAGCTCCGCCGGCGGCTCGCCCGACCGGTACGTGATCGCGACCTTGTCTCCGGCCTCCGCGAAGGCTCGGGCGATGGCGAGGCCGATGCCCCGGTTTCCTCCGGTGACGAGAACCGAGCGGCTCAACGGATCACCCTTTCGACTAGCGGTCTGAATACCAAAAACCTATAGGTCAGGTACCCCATACGGAGAATCGGGCTCCCACAGGGCCTTGGTACGCGCTCTGTCGAGTCCCTACAGAAAGATGTAGGCACGGCAAGCCGCCGCGCGACATGATCGTGCCAGCTGCCCCGACCCCGGGAGGACCTCCGTGCCCCATTCCATCGACGCGGCCTTCACCGCGCTGCCCTTGCGGGCGCTCGCCGACGCGGCGCTCGCCAGGGCCCGCGCGCTGGGCGCCGACCATGCCGACTTCCGCCTGGAGCGGATCCGAAGCGCCTCCTGGCGACTGCGGGACGCCAAGCCCTCCGGCGGCTCCGACACCACCGACCTCGGCTACGCGGTCCGCGTGGTGCACGGAGGCAGCTGGGGGTTCGCCTCCGGCGTGGACCTGACCATGGACGGGGCCGCCAAGGTGGCCTCGCAGGCCGTGGCCATGGCCAAGCTGTCCGCCAAGGTGATCAAGGCCGCCGGCTCCGACGAGCGGGTCGAGCTCGCCGAGGAGCCCGTGCACGCGGACAAGACCTGGATCTCCGCCTACGACGTGAACCCCTTCGTGGTGCCGGACGCGGAGAAGGCGGCGCTGCTCGCCGACTTCAGCTCCCGGCTGCTCGCGGCCGACGGGGTGGCCCACGTGGACGCCTCGCTCCTCGCGGTCCACGAGAACAAGTTCTACGCCGACACCGCGGGTACCTCCACCACGCAGCAGCGGGTCCGGATCCACCCGCAGTTCACCGCCGTCGCGGTGAACGCCGACAGCGGCGAGTTCGACTCCATGCGCACCATCGCCCCGCCCGCCGGGCGCGGCTGGGAGTACCTGACCGGCACCGGCTGGGACTGGAACGCGGAGCTGGAGCAGATCCCCGGGCTGCTCGCCGAGAAGATGCGGGCGCCGAGCGTCGAGGCCGGGCGCTACGACCTGGTCGTGGACCCGTCCAACCTGTGGCTCACCATCCACGAGTCCATCGGCCACGCCACCGAGCTGGACCGGGCACTGGGCTACGAGGCGGCGTACGCGGGCACCTCCTTCGCCACCTTCGACCAGCTGGGCAAGCTCACCTACGGCTCCCCCCTGATGAACGTGACGGGCGACCGGACCGCCGAGCACGGGCTGGCCACGATCGGGTACGACGACGAGGGCGTCGAGGCGCAGAGCTGGGACCTGGTCAAGGACGGCACCCTGGCCGGCTACCAGCTGGACCGGCGGATCGCGAAGCTCACCGGCCTCGGGCGCTCCAACGGCTGCGCCTTCGCCGACTCCCCCGGGCACGTTCCGGTGCAGCGGATGGCGAACGTCTCGCTCCAGCCGGATCCGGGCGGGCTCTCGACCGAGGACCTGATCGGCGGGGTGGAGCGCGGTATCTACGTGGTCGGCGACCGCTCCTGGTCGATCGACATGCAGCGCTACAACTTCCAGTTCACCGGGCAGCGCTTCTTCCGCATCGAGAACGGCAAGCTGGCCGGACAGCTGCGCGATGTCGCGTACCAGGCCACGACCACCGAGTTCTGGGGCTCGATGGAGAAGGTCGGCGGTCCGCAGACCTATGTGCTGGGCGGCGCCTTCAACTGCGGCAAGGCCCAGCCGGGCCAGGTGGCGGCCGTCTCGCACGGCTGCCCGTCCGCGCTGTTCCGCGACGTGAACATCTTGAACACCACGCAGGAGGCCGGACGCTGATGGCGACGAACCGAACGACCAAGCCCCACGAGATCGTCGAGCGGGCGCTGGAGCTCTCCACCGCCGACGGCTGTGTGGTCATCGCCGACGAGCAGTCGTCGGCCAACCTGCGCTGGGCGGGCAACGCCCTGACGACCAACGGGGTCACGCGCGGCCGGAACCTGACCGTCATCGCCACCGTCGACGGCAAGGAGGGCACGGCCTCGGGGGTCGTCTCGCGCTCCGCCGTCACCGCCGGGGACCTGGAGCCGCTGGTCCGGGCCGCCGAGGCCGCCGCGCGCGACGCGGCCGCCGCCGAGGACGCCCAGCCGCTGATCACGGGGACCCCGTCCTCGCCGGACTTCACCGACGCCCCGGGCGAGACCTCCTCCTCCGTCTTCGACGCCTTCGCCCCGGCCCTCGGCGAGGCCTTCGCCCGCGCCCGCGCGGGCGGCCGGGAGCTGTACGGCTTCGCCAACCACGAGCTGGTCTCCACCTACGTGGGCACCTCTACGGGGCTGCGCCTGCGCCACGACCAGCCCAACGGCACCCTGGAGCTCAACGCGAAGTCCCCGGACCGCCAGCGCTCGGCCTGGGCCGGCCGCGCGACGCGGGACTTCAAGGACGTGGACCCGACCGTGCTGGACGCGGAGCTGGCGGTACGGCTCGGCTGGGCGGAGCGGAAGATCGACCTGCCCGCCGGGCGGTACGAGACGCTGCTGCCCCCGACCGCGGTGGCCGACCTGCTGATCTACCAGATGTGGTCGGCGGCGGCCCGGGACGCGGTGGAGGGCCGGACGGTCTTCTCCAAGCCCGGCGGCGGCACCCGGCTCGGCGAGCGGCTGACCGAGCTGCCGCTGACCCTGCGCTCCGACCCGAACGCGCCGGGCCTGGAGTCGGCGCCCTTCGTGATCGCGCACAGCTCCGGCGACGACGCCTCCGTCTTCGACAACGGCCTGCCGATCCCGGCGACCGAATGGATCAGGAACGGCGAGCTGGCCCGGCTGACCACGACCCGCCACAGCGCGGGCCTGACCGACCTGCCGGTGTCCCCGTCGTTCGGAAACCTGATCCTGGACGGGGGCGGCGACAAGTCCCTGGAGGAGATGGTCGCCGAGACCGAGCGCGGGCTGCTGCTGACCTGCCTCTGGTACATCCGCGAGGTGGACCCGGCGACGCTGCTGCTCACGGGCCTGACCCGGGACGGCGTCTACCTGGTGGAGGACGGCCGGGTGGTCGGCGAGGTCAACAACTTCCGTTTCAACGAGTCCCCCGTGGACCTGCTCTCGCGGGCCTCGGAGGCCGGCCGGACCGAGAAGACCCTGCCGCGGGAGTGGAACGACTGGTTCACCAGGACGGCGATGCCGGCCCTGCGGATCCCGGACTTCAACATGAGTTCGGTCAGCAAGGGAGTTTGATCCCGAAAGGCGTCTGACGTGCGGGCCTTCCCCGCCTATGCTGGCGGGGAAGCCTCAACATTCTGTTTCATCTTTCAAGGAGACCCAGAACCGTGACGGACATCGTCGACGAACTGAAGTGGCGCGGGCTCTTCTCGCTGTCCACTGACGAAGAAGCCCTGCGCAAGGCCTTCGCGGACGGTCCCGTCACCTTCTATTGCGGTTTCGACCCGACCGCGGCCTCCCTGCACGTGGGACACCTGGTGCAGGTGCTCACCGTGCGCCGCCTCCAGCAGGCCGGACACCGGCCGCTGGCGCTGGTGGGCGGGGCCACGGGCCAGATCGGCGACCCGCGCCCGACCGCCGAGCGCACCCTGAACGATCCCGCCGTCATCTCGGAGTGGGTGAACCGGCTGCGTTCGCAGATCGAGCCGTACCTGTCCTTCGAGGGCGAGAACGCGGCGCTGATGGTGAACAACCTGGACTGGACGGCGGGCATGTCCGCCATCGAGTTCCTGCGGGACATCGGCAAGCACTTCCGGGTCAACAAGATGCTGACGAAGGACTCGGTCGCCAAGCGGCTGGAGTCCGACCAGGGCATCAGCTACACCGAGTTCAGCTACCAGCTCCTCCAGGGCATGGACTTCCTGGAGCTGTACCGGCGCTACGGCTGCACCCTGCAGCAGGGCGGCTCCGACCAGTGGGGCAACCTGACGGCCGGGCTCGACCTGATCCACAAGGTGGAGCCGGGCGCGCACGTCCACGCGATGGCGACCCCGCTGATGGTCAAGGCGGACGGCACCAAGTTCGGCAAGTCCGAGAGCGGGGCCGTCTGGCTGGACCCGGAGATGACCACCCCGTACGCGTTCTACCAGTTCTGGCTGAACGTGGACGACCGGGACATCTCCACCTACATGCGGATCCTGTCCTTCCAGACCCGTGAGGAGCTGGAGGCGCTGGAGGCGCAGACCGTCGAGCGGCCGCAGGCGCGCGCCGCCCAGCGGGCGCTCGCGGAGGAGCTGACCACGCTGGTGCACGGCGCGGACCAGTGCTCCGCCGTGATCGCGGCGTCCAAGGCGCTGTTCGGCCAGGGCGACCTGACGGAGCTGGACGAGGCCACGCTGACCGCGGCCCTGTCCGAGCTGCCGCACGCCAGGATCACCGAGCCGGGCCTGGTCGTGGACCTCCTCGCGGAGACCGGGCTGGTCGCCAGCAAGTCGGCCGGCCGCCGGACCGTGAAGGAGGGCGGGGCCTACGTGAACAACGTGAAGGTCACCGCCGAGGACGCAGTCCCGGCCAAGGAGGACCTGCTGCACGGGCGCTGGCTGGTGCTGCGCCGCGGCAAGAAGAACCTGGCCGCGGTCGAGGTGACCGGCTAGCCGGTACGAGAGCACGACGGCGGGCCCTGCCCGCCGCGCACGGCGGAGGGGCCGGTTCGGACGCACTGTCCGGCCGGCCCCTCCGTCATGGTCCGCCGGGCGGCGGACCGAGGTCACCGCACTAGGTCATCTGGCGCTTGTTGCCCCGGACCATGCTGTAGACCATGTCGCCGAGGCCGACGACCGCGACGGCTCCGGCAAGCTGCAGCAAGTGCCGGATCCAGTCGACGCCCTTGGTGTCGTGCACACCGATCCACGAGGCCACCGCGTTGCCGAGCACGGCGCCGATGATGCCGAAGACGGTGGTCAGCCAGAGCGGCTGGTGCTGCTTGCCCGGCAGGATCGCCCGGGCTATCAGGCCCAGCACAAAACCGACGATGATCGCCCACAACCAACCCATGTCGAGCCTCCTCCTGGCGCGTCGTGCGCATGTGGGCCCAGTCTCGACCCGTCCGGCGTACGGCGCATTTCGGACAGCCCCATTCGGGGGATACCCCCTCTCCCCCGGCCGTAAGGGGCGGGCGTACCGTGGGAGGGTCCGGGCCGGGGAGTGTTCGGCGGTTGATCGGGTGGTGGGTTGTGGAGCGGTCGAAGCGGAACAAGGCCGAGGTCTTCCGGATCACGGGGGCTCGGATGAGCCTCGCCGAAGACGTGCGGGGGCGTCAGCGCCGGTACGTGATCTCGATGGCCATCAGGACCCTGTCGGTCATCGCCACGGTGGTCCTGTGGAACGTGCAGCGGCCCGTGGCCATCGTGACGCTCGTCGCGGGGGCCCTGCTGCCGTACGTGGCGGTGGTCATCGCCAACGCGGGGCGCGAGTCGACGCCCTCGCTCCCCTCGCACTTCATCCCGACCCCTGTGCACCCCGCACTGGACGAGGGAAACCTCAAGAAAAGCTCAGATCAATCATGAAGTTCCAGTGCACCGCACGGGGTCCTGCGTGACATACTGCCTACGCGCTCCGCATCCCCCGTCGGAGCGACGGACCGACGCCGGGCAGCTCCCCCCGTGGCTGCTCGGCGTCGCCTTTCCGTCTTAGGGTTGAGCCGTGACTCCCCTCGACGACGCACCGCGAAACGACACATCCGGCGACCCGGCACCCACCTGTTCGGCCAAGGGCTGCCGTGACGCGGCCACCTGGGTGCTGGCGTGGAACAACCCGAAGCTGCACACCCCCGAGCGCCGCAAGACCTGGCTGGCGTGCGAGGAGCACCGCGAGCACCTCTCCCAGTTCCTGGGGGTCCGCGGCTTCCTCAAGGACGTGGTGAAGCTCGAGGAGTGGGTACAGCCAGAAGGCTCGGAGCGGCTGTAGCCGCTGCCGAGCCCTCGGGGTCCTCGTGGTCCGAAAGGAAGAGACGGACGGACTAGCCGCCGATCGCCGACATCGGGCGGTCGGGCTGCAGGAAGGACGGGTCGTCGAGACCGGACCCGGCCTTCTTGCCCCACATCGCCACCTTCCACAGGCGGGCGATCTCCTCGTCCGCGGCGCCCGAGCGCAGGGCCGCGCGCAGGTCCGACTCCTCGGTGGCGAAGAGGCAGGTGCGGATCTGGCCGTCGGCGGTCAGCCGCGTACGGTCGCAGGCGCCGCAGAACGGGCGGGTGACCGAGGCGATGACTCCGACCGTGGCCGGGCCGCCGTCCACGATCCAGCGCTCGGCCGGAGCGGTGCCGCGCTCCTCTGCGCCTTCCTCGGTGAGCGTGAAGCGGGTGCGCAGGGACTGCAGGATGTCCCCGGCGGTGATCATGCCCTCGCGCTTCCAGCCGTGCTGGGCGTCGAGCGGCATCTGCTCGATGAAGCGGAGCTCGTACTCGTTCTCCACGGCCCAGGCGAGCAGGTCGGGGGCCTCGTCCTCGTTCAGTCCGGGCATCAGCACGGCATTGACCTTGACGGGGGTGAGGCCGGCCTCGCGGGCGGCCGCCATGCCTTCAACGACGTCCTTGTGGCGGTCGCGCCGGGTGAGGGTCCTGAAGACCTCGGGCCGCAGGGTGTCCAGGGAAACGTTCACCCGGTCCAGGCCGGCGGCCTTGAGGGCCTGCGCGGTGCGCTTGAGGCCGATGCCGTTGGTGGTCAGCGACATCTTGGGGCGCGGCTCCAGGGCCGCGCACTGTTCGACGATCCCGACGAGGCCGGGGCGCAGCAGCGGCTCGCCGCCGGTGAAGCGGACGTCCGTGATGCCGAGCTGGGTGACGGCGATGCGGATCAGCCGGACGATCTCGTCGTCGCTGAGCAGATCGGACTTGCCGAGCCACTGCAGGCCTTCTTCTGGCATGCAGTAGGTACAGCGCAGGTTGCACCGGTCGGTGAGCGAGACGCGCAGGTCCGTGGCCACGCGGCCGTAGGTGTCGAGAAGCACTGTGGGCCCCCTCCCCTGTCCGGTTTGTAGAGGTTTACGCCGCTGTGGGTAGAGCGCGGTCGTTATAAATGAGCCTACGCGACCGCTGTGACATGTAGGGGTGCCCAAAGGAACGAGACGGGACGTGGCCGCGTCGTAGGGAAATACGACACGGCCACGCTGGGTGTTCGGACTAATTCGCTCGGGTGCAGCGTGTCAGTGTGCGCCGGTGCCGGTCAGTGAGCGGACTTCGAGCTCCGCGAACTTCTGCGGGTCGGCCTGCTCCTTGGAGAGGAGGGTTCCCAGCCATCCCAGCAGGAAGCCGACCGGGATCGAGATGATCCCCGGGTTCTCCAGGGGGAACCAGTAGAAGTCGGCGTCCTTGAACATCGAGGTGGGCTTTCCGGACACGACCGGGGAGAAGAGCACCAGGCCGACGGCGGTGACCAGGCCTCCGTAGATGGACCAGAGCGCCCCCTGGGTGGTGAAGCGCTTCCAGAAGAGGCTGTAGAGGATCGTCGGCAGGTTGGCGGAGGCCGCGACCGCGAAGGCGAGCGCGACCAGTCCTGCGACGTTGAGGTCCCGGGCCATGGCCCCGAGGGTGATGGCCACGGCGCCGATGACCACGGTGGACCAGCGGGCCGCCCGCATCTCTTCCTTCTCCGTGGCCTTGCCCTTGCGGATCACGTTCACGTAGATGTCGTGGGCGAAGGACGAGGAGGAGGCCAGCGTCAGGCCCGCGACGACCGCGAGGATGGTGGCGAAGGCCACCGCGGAGATCACGGCGAGCAGGACCGCGCCTCCGGTGGAGTCCGCGCCGCCGCCGATCTCCTGGGCGAGGAGCGGGGCCGCGGTGGTGCCGGCCTTGTTGGAGGCGATGATGTCGGTCCGCTTGAGCAGGGCCGCGGCGCCGAACCCGAGGACGATCGTCATCAGGTAGAAGGCGCCGATGATGCCGATGGCCCAGTTGACGGACTTGCGGGCGGCCTTGGCCGTGGGCACGGTGTAGAACCGGATCAGGATGTGCGGCAGGCCGGCGGTGCCGAGCACCAGGGCCAGGCCCAGCGAGATGAAGTCGAGCTTGGTGAGCGAGTCCTTGCCGTACTTCAGGCCCGGCTCCAGGAACTTCGCGCCCTGACCGCTGTTGTCGGCGGCCTTGCCGAGCAGGTCGGAGATGTTGAAGTTGAACTTGAGCAGCACCAGGAAGGTGATCAGCAGGGTGCCCGCGATGAGCAGCACCGCCTTGATCATCTGGACCCAGGTGGTGCCCTTCATCCCGCCGATGGTGACGTAGAGGATCATCAGGACGCCGACCAGCGAGACGATCACGATCTTGCCGAGGTCGCTGGTGATGCCGAGGAGCAGCGAGACGAGCACGCCGGCGCCGGCCATCTGGGCGAGCAGGTAGAAGATCGAGACCACGATCGTGGAGGTGCCGGCGGCGGTCCGTACGGGGCGCTGGCGCATCCGGTACGCGAGCACGTCGCCCATCGTGTAGCGGCCGGAGTTGCGCAGCGGCTCGGCGACGAGGAGCAGCGCGACCAGCCAGGCCACGAGGAAGCCGATGGAGTAGAGGAAGCCGTCGTAGCCGAAGAGCGCGATGGCTCCCGCGATGCCGAGGAAGGACGCGGCGGACATGTAGTCGCCGGAGATGGCCAGGCCGTTCTGGAAACCGGTGAACTGGCGGCCGCCCGCGTAGAAGTCGGCGGCGCCCTTGGTCTGGCGGCCGGCCCAGATCGTGATGACCAGGGTGGCCACGACGAACAGCCCGAACAGGGTGATGATCAGCGGACGGTGCTCGGTGGCTCCGGCGGCGACGGTGGTGCCGGCCGTGGCCGCGGTGCCGGCGGAGACCAGCAGGGGGGCGCTCACGCTCCGGCCTCCATCTGCGCCTTGATCGCCGAGGCCCTGGGGTCGAGCTTGGCGGCGGCGTGCCGCGAGTACAGGAAGGCGATCAGGAAGGTCGTCGCGAACTGGGCCAGGCCGAGCACGAGGGCGACGTTGATGTTGCCGAAGAGCTTGGTCCCCATGAAGCCGCCCGCGTAGTTCGAGAGCAGGACGTAGAGCAGGTACCAGGCGATGAACGCCACGGTGAGCGGAAAGGCGAAGGAGCGGTGGGCGCGGCGCAGTTCGGCGAACTCCGGGCTCTGCTGGACGCGTACGAACTCTGCGGCCGCGGGGCTCGCCGGCGGCGCTCCCGCGCTGCCCGGGGGCGGCGCTGCTTCGGTGGTCACGGGGGGCTCTCCTTGTGACGCGGGTGCGGTGGGGACGACGGACAAAACAACCTCCGTGTGGGGGGACGGTGGCGCTGATCCCCCCTGTCAACGGCACGGCCGGCGCGTCGGGGCGGTTCAACATCCTTTACTTCTTCGTGAACTGATTCCTCGAACTAATGGCGCAGAAGGGAACGAGAACGCTAGGTTCGCCTGTCATGAACCCGTCCGTCGCGACCGCGCCCGGACGGCTTTTCAAAGATGATCTGGAGAACCCATGGCTCATCTGGGATCCGGCCGCCGGCGTGCTCTCGCCGTACCGGTCGGCCTGGCGCTCACCGCCTCGCTCGCCTTCCTGCCCTCGGTCGCGGCCTCAGCCGCCCCGCTGGGCAGCACGGCGGACGCGGCCACGGCATCGCAGGCCGAGTTCACCGGCCCCAAGCTGTCGTACGTGGTGAACCTGAACACGTATGCCACGGTGCAGGCGGGCAAGAAGGCCGTCGAGCGGGCCGGCGGAACGGTGGTGACGGCCTATGAGCAGATCGGCGTCATCGTCGCGCACTCCCAGAACCCGGAGTTCGCCAAGACGCTGCGCGCCAACCGCGGCCTGTTCGCCTCGGTCGGCGCCACTCGTACGGCCCCCCTCCAGTCGGTGGCGACCACCGACGAGGGCGCGACGCAGCAGCTGAGCGCGGCGGACGCCGCCAAGGCGGCAGCGGCGGCAACGGAGGGTCAGGAGCCGCTGGAGTCCAACCAGTGGGACCTCCGGGCGATCAAGGCCGATCAGGCTCACAAGATCAACGATGGCAGCCCGGACGTCACGGTGGGCATCATCGACACGGGTGTCGACGACACTCACCCGGATCTCGCCGCGAACTTCTCCAAGGAGCAGTCGGCCAACTGCGTCGGCGGTGTCGCGGACACCACCGAGGGCGCCTGGCGCCCGTACGCGGACGGCAGCGACCACGGCACGCACGTGGCTGGCACCATCGCGGCCCCTCGCAACGGCATCGGCATCAGCGGTGTCGCGCCCGGCGTCAAGATCGCCGCGATCAAGGTGAGCGAGCCCGGCACCAGCCTCTTCTACACCGAGGCGGTCGTCTGCGGCTTCATGTTCGCCGCCGAGAAGGGGATCGAGGTGACCAACAACAGCTACTACGTCGACCCGTACCTCTTCAACTGCAAGACGGACGACGACCAGAAGGCGCTGGTGGAGGCCATCGGCCGGGCCACCAAGTACTCCGAGCGCAAGGGCACGCTCCACGTGGCCTCGGCCGGCAACTCGAACCAGGACCTGGCGGCGGACTCCCTCACGGACGACACCAGCCCGGACGACGCCACCCCGGTGCCGCGCACCATCGACCCGAAGGTCTGCCTGGACCTGCCCACCCAGCTCCCGGGTGTGGTCACGGTGTCGGCGACCGGCGACAAGGGCCTGCGGTCGTACTACTCCAGCTACGGCCTCGGAGTCGTGGACGTCGCCGCCCCCGGCGGCGACAAGTGGCAGATCCCGGCCACCCCGGACGCCAACGGCCGTGTGCTGTCCACCATCCCGGGCGGCCTCTACGGCTACAAGCAGGGCACCTCGATGGCCGGCCCGCACGTCGCCGGCGTCGCGGCGCTGCTCAAGAGCGCCCACCCGTCGGCCACGCCGGCGCAGCTCCAGGCGATGCTCAAGGCCCAGGCCACCAAGGCCGACTGCCCGACGCAGATATACAACAGCGCGGGCACCCTGATCGACGCCACCACCTGCAAGAGTGCGTGGGGCCAGACGGGCTACTACGGCTACGGCGTGGTCGACGCGCTGAAGGCCGTCAAGTAACCGGCCGATAGGTCAAACAAGCGGCTGATACGCGCAAGGGCCGGGCGGGGAGCATCCCGTCCGGCCCTTGCCGCGTTCCGGCGTCAGCCCTTGATGAGGACCTTCAGCGCGCTGCGGTCGTCCATGGCGCGGTAGCCGTCCGGGACCTCGTCCAGGGAGACGGCCCGGTCGAAGACCGGCGCCGGGTCGATCGCGCCGCTGAGCACGTCCGCCAGCAGCTCCGGGATGTACGCCCGGACCGGCGCGACGCCGCCGCGCAGGGTGATGTTGCGGTCGAACATGACACCGAGGTCGAGGCCGGTGCCGCTGCCGTGCGGGACGCCGACGTAGCCGATGGCCCCGCCGTCGCGGGTGATCTTCACGGCGGTGCGCATGGACTGCTCCGTGCCGACCGCCTCGATGACGGAGTGGGCGCCCTGGCCGCCGGTGAGCTCGCGCACGGCCGCCTCGGCGGCCTCGCCGCGCTCGGCGACGACGTCGGTGGCCCCGAAGAGCTTGGCGATGTCCGTACGGGCCGTGTGGCGGCCCAGTGCGATGATCCGCTCGGCACCCAGGCGCTTGGCGGCGAGGACCCCGCACAGGCCGACGGCGCCGTCGCCGACGACGGCGACCGTGGAGCCCTTGCGGACGCCCGCGCCCAGCGCGGCGTGGTGGCCGGTGCCCATGACGTCGGACAGCGCCAGCAGGCCGGTCAGCAGGTGGTCGTCGGAGACGGCCTCGGCGGGCAGCTTCACCAGGGTGCCGTCGGCGTGCGGGACGCGGACGGCCTCGCCCTGGCCGCCGTCGTGGCCGACCGAGCCCCAGAAGCCGCCGTGCACGCAGGAGGTGTACAGGCCCTCGGAGCAGTAGTCGCAGGTGCCGTCGGACCACATGAAGGGGGCGACGACCAGGTCGCCGGCGCGCAGGCCGGAGACGGCCGTGCCGGTCGCCTCCACGACGCCGAGGAACTCGTGGCCGATGCGCTGACCGGGCTGGCGCTTGGCCTCGCCGCGGTAGGCCCACAGGTCGCTGCCGCAGATGCAGGAACGCAGCACGCGGACGACGGCGTCCTCGGGGCGCTGGATCGCAGCGTCGGGCACCTCCTCCACGCGGATGTCGTGCGGGGCGTGGATGACGGTGGCGCGCATGGTGATGCAATCCTCCGGCTAGGGGATGGAGATAGTTCAGTCCTGTAGGACTTCTCTACCGTACGCCCGCTCGGGAGCGAGCGCTCCCGTGGCCAGCAGGTACTGGGCCGCCACGTAGGTGGCCATGATCCAGAAGTCCGCCCGGGGCGGCTGCGGCCAGTGGGCGACCCCGGTGGCGATGAGCGTGTCGGAGAGCAGGAACAGCGCCCCGCCGAGCCCCGCCCGCCACCCGAGGGCGCTGGAGCGCAACGCCATGGCGGTGAGCAGCAGGCTGTACCCGGCGACGGGGATCCGCAGATCGGCCGGCAGGTCGCTCCAGAGCAGCGTGACGGTGGAGAGCAGCGCGCCGGCGTACGCGGCCCCGAGCGCGGGGTGGGACCGGCGGCGGCCGAAGAGGACGAGGTAGCAGACGTGCCCGGCGGCGAAGGAGCCCATGCCGATCAGGAAGGCCGGGTCGGCGTCGAAGAGCAGGGCCAGGTCTCCGCCCCAGCCGCACAGCAGGGCCGCGATCAGCAGCCTCGGGGCGGGGCGGCCGGTGTCCCGGGCGGCCCGGGCCACGTAGGCCACGAGCAGCGGCATCAGCAGCGGCTTGGCGACGACGTGCCCCGGGTGCCAGCCGGCGAGGAGCGATCCGAGGTCGAGGGCGGTGGCGGCCGCGAAGGCGCCGAGCAGGAGCCGGGCGGCGGGCCCGGCGCCCGGCGTCACGACGGGGCGCGCCCAGGACGGCGTACGGGACTCGGTGGCGCTCACGCGGCGTGCTCCGAGGCCTTCGCGGGGGCGGCGGCTGCGGCGGCTGCGGCGTCGGAGGGCTGCCAGCCGGGGCCGCCGAAGACGCGTCCGGCGCGCTCGCGCCAGCTCCGGGCGGCCTTGAGGTCGCGGGCGATGGAGGCGTACTCGTGGGTGGCGACCCGCAGCGGGTTGTAGGTGCTGATGTTCTTGGTGAGGCCGAAGACGGGCTTGTCGGTCTCCCCGACCCAGGAGCCGAACATCCGGTCCCAGACGATCAGGATCCCGCCGAAGTTCCGGTCCAGGTAGCCGCCCTGGGAGGCGTGGTGGACGCGGTGGTGGGAGGGCGAGTTGAAGAGGAACTCGACGGGTCGGGGCAGCTTGTCGATGCGCTCGGTGTGGATCCAGAACTGGTAGACGAGGTTGACCGAGTAGCAGAACGCGATGGCGGCCGGGTGCACGCCCAGCGCGATCATCGGCAGGTAGAACGGCCAGGAGGTGGCGCTGGTCCAGGGCTGGCGCAGGGCGGTGGTGAGGTTGAACTTGCGGCTGCTGTGGTGGACGACGTGGCAGGCCCACAGGATCCGGATGACGTGGTGGCCGCGGTGCTGCCAGTAGTAGAAGAAGTCCTGGGCGAGCAGCATGAGCGGGACGGTCCACCACAGGACGGGGACCCGCAGCGGGGTGAGCTCGTAGACCGCCGTGTAGATCGCGAGGATCGGGATCTTCCAGAGGAAGTCGAAGACCAGGCTGCCGATTCCCATGCCGAGGCTGGTGACGGCGTCCTTGGTCTCGTACCCGGCGGCGTCCTCGTCGGGATGGATGCGGTAGCTCACGAGCTCGATGACGGTGAGCAGTACGAAGGCGGGTATGGACCACAGCACGACATCGGGCAGGTTCGGCATGTCCGCACCATAGAGGCGGGTTCGGGGACTCGGCTAGAGGTTGTTACCGATCGGTATCCATCTGCGTTACCGACGGTTCGGAGGATGATGTCCGGTCCGAGGGGGAGGGCAGGGGAATGACGGCTTTCGAGGCGGCCGCCTTAAGGGCGGCGAGTGTGGTGGCGGGGGCGCTGCCGCCCGCGGGTGAGCGCGGCAGACCGGCGTTACGCAGCTTCGCGCGCGGGCTGGCCGGCCGGCTGGCCGGGGCCTGCGAGGACCTCCCGGAGCGCGACCGGCTCGCCGCGGTGACGGCCTTGGGCGAGGCCTTCGCCGCGCTGGGCCGGGAGGAGGCACGGGCCCTCCTCGCGGCGGACGGCCCGGCGGACCCGGACGGCCCGGCGGACCCGGCGGAGGCGGCGGAGCACCGGGATCCGGCGGGCGGCACCGGCCGCACCGCGCCGCTGCCGCCCCCGCCCGGATCGGCCCTGAGCCCCAAGGCTCGGTCCGCCTACCGCGAGCTGGTCGCGGTCTGCCGCGCGCACGCCCTGGAGTACGCGGCCCAGTACACCCCGGAGCACGCGGCGGGCCCCCCGGGCTCCGCGGCCCGCACGGAGGCCGAGAACGCCTCGACCGCCTTCGAGGCGCGGTACACGCAGTACGTGGCCCAGACCCAGGGACGGGTCCAGCTCTTCGGCCTGACCTTCAGCCAGGCCCGCCAGGAATGGCCGCTGGACCTGGCCTACATCAGCCTCGCGGTCAGCGGGGCGCAGTTCCTCGAAGAGCCCGGCCTGCAGACGCCGATGAAGGCCGAACCGGCACTGGACGCCACCGAGCGGGTGCTGCTGCGCGGCCCGGCCGGATCGGGCAAGAGCACCCTCGTCCAGTGGCTGGCCCTCAACGCGGCCCGCCGCAGCTTCGGCACCCAGCTGCGGGACTGGAACTCCCTGGTCCCCTTCGTCCTGCCGCTGCGCTCCTTCAACTCCCCCACCGGACTGCCCCGGCCCCAGGACTGGCTGCACGCGACGGGCGTGCCGCTGGCGGCGCCGCCGGGCTGGGTGGAGGGGCTGCTCTCCGCGGGGCGGGCACTGGTGCTGGTCGACGGGGTCGACGAGGTGCCCCCGTGGCTGCGCAGCCGGACCAAGTCCTGGCTCCGGGCGCTGCTGGCCGCCTATCCCGCGGCCCGCTTCGTGGTCACCACCCGCCCCTCGGCCGTCCCGGAGGACTGGCTGACCGCCCAGGGGTTCTCCTCCCTCGCCCTGCTGCCGATGGAGCGCGAGGACGTCAAGGCCTTCATCACGCACTGGCACGCCTCCGCCCGGGCGCAGGTGGAGGCCGACGGCCCCGACGGAGGTCCGGGCGAGGGCCCGCAGCGGGAGCGGGAGCTGCTCGACCGGTACGAGAAGGCGCTCCTGGAGGCGGTGGGCAAGCGCCGCGACCTGGGCCGGCTCGCCACGAACCCGCTGATGTGCGCCCTGCTGTGCGCGCTGAACCGGGACCGGCGGATGCATCTGCCCCGGGCCCGCAAGGAGCTCTACGACGCCGCCCTGGACATGCTCCTGATCCGCCGCGACAGCGAGCGGGACATCTCCGGGGTCGAGGGCGTCTACCTCAGCCGGGACGAGCAGACCCTGCTGCTCCAGCGGCTCGCGTACTGGCTGATCCGCAACGGGCAGGTGGAGGCGGCGGCCGACGAGGCGATCGGGATGATCGCCGAATCCCTCGACGCGATGCCGCAGGTCAAAGCGCAGGGCAGTGCCCAGACAGTCTTCCGCCACCTGCTGATCCGCAGCGGGCTGCTCCGGGAGCCGGTGCCGGGCTCGGTGCACTTCGTCCACCGCACCTTCCAGGACTACCTCGGCGCCAAGGCGGCGGTGGAGGCACGGGACTTCGGGGTGCTGGTGCACAACGCCCACGAGGACACCTGGGACAACGTGGTCCGGATGGCGGTGGGTCACGCCCGGCCCGACGAACGCTCCTACATCCTCCGCCAGTTGCTGGCCAGGGCCGATCAGTCCGAGCGCGACCGCAGTCGGCTGGTGCTGCTCGCGGCGGCCTGTCTGGAGCATGCCCCGGAGCTGGATCCGGAGGTCTGGCGCGAAGTGGAGGCCCGTACGGCGCGGCTGCTGCCCCCGCGTTCCCCGAGCCAGGCCGAGGGGCTGGCCAAGGCGGGCGAGCTGGTGCTGGAGCTGCTGCCGGAACCGGCCGGGCTGACCGAGGGCGAGGCGGCCGCGACGATCCGTACGGCGGCGCTGGTGGGCGGCGACCGGGCGCTCCAGGTGATCGCGGGCTTCCGGACCGACGACCGCTACGAGGCGGCCCGCGAACTGTCCGACGCCTGGGGGCGGTTCCCCGTGGAGGTGTACGCGGAGACGGTGCTGGCCGATGCCCCCATGCGCGTGGCCCACCTGCACGTGCGCACCGCAGGCCAGCTGGGGGCCCTGGACGGGCTGCCGCACATCCGCCGGCTGCACGTCACCTGGGACGGCCCGGTCCCGCAGGAGATCGCACGGCGCCGGGACCTGGAGTCGCTGATCCTGCACCGCAATCCGCGGCTGGCCGACCTGTCCCCGCTGGCCGGGCACCCGACGCTGCGGCACCTGGGCGTGCTGGACTGCCCGCAGGTGAACGGGATCGAGGTGGTCGGCGAACTGGGCACGGACAGCCTCGCCTTCGGCTACCTGCAGGACGACCTGTCGCTGGCCCCGCTCGCGGGGGTGCCGGGGCTGCGCTCCCTGGTCATCGGCTTCGAACCGCGGGAGCGGCGGATCGGGGAGGTTCCGGCGGCCCCGTCGCTGACCGCGCTGCACCTGTGGCAGGGCGCCCGGCGGATGACCCTGGACGGGATCGAGCGCTGGCCGGGGGTGACGACTCTGACGGTGGCCGGGAGCGGCCAGTACCGGCAGCTGGTGCGCGCGCTGCCCGTCAGGAGCCTGGACAGCCTGCAGATCCGCCACGCCGCGCCGGTGTCGGTCGCGGCGCTGCTGCCGTACGAGCGCCTCGCCCGGCTGGTGCTGATCCGGTGCGCCCTGGAGGGATCGCTGGAGCCGCTGCGCGAGTTCGGGGCGCTGCGCCGGGTGGTGCTGAGCGAATGCCTGGGGACCGTGGACCTGTCCCCGCTGGCGGCCATGGACCGGCTGGTGATCGAGGTGCGCCGGGGCACGCACGTGACCGGGGCGGAGCGGATCCCGCCGGAGCGGCTCGTCCGCAAGGACTGAGCCGCTCCGGCGGGATCACCGCCGGGCCACCGGACCTCGTAGCCACAGGGCTACGGGGCTACGGGGCCTGCGCGCTCGGTGTCACCAGACCCGGACCGAGCCCCCTCGGGCGAAGGCCGGGCTGGTCGCGCCCGCCGGGACCTCCGTCAGGGGCTCCGCGATCTCGGAGACCAGCGGGCCGTGCTTCGCGGCCAGCGCGTCGAGGAGGCCGAGGTCGAAGCCGTACACCCGGGCCGCGTTGCCGCCGACCATGGCGGCGACCTCCTCGCGCGGCAGGCCCGCGTAGGCGATGCGCAGGCCCTCGCGGGAGAACGGGGTGGTGCCCTCGTCGTGGGGGTAGTCGCTGCCCCACATGATCTTGTCGAGGCCGATCCGCCCCCGCAGCGGGACCTCGTGGGGGCGCATGAAGCTCGCTCCCACGAAGCAGTTGTCCCGCCAGACCTCGCTCGGCCCCTTGCCCATGGACTCCGCCAGGCCCGCCCCGAACTTGGCCTCGGCGGTGGCCGAGGCCGCCACCAGGCGGCCGTGGTAGTAGTCGAGCATGTCCATCACCCCGGGGATCCAGCCGGAGCCCTGCTCCGTCAGGACCAGTTTCAGCCCGGGGTTGCGGCGGAAGGCCCCGCCGAAGATCAGGTGCCACAGGGCCCGGTGGGAGAACCAGGTGGTCTCCACCATGAAGACGGCCCGCGCGGCCGGTTCGTCGCCCAGCGGCGGCGAGGCCGAACCGCCGTGGTGGTTGACCGGGACGTCGAGCTCGTCGCAGACGGCCCAGATCGGGTCGTAGACCTGCGAGTGGAGCTCGGGGATCCCGGAGCCCGGCGGGACCCCGGGCAGCAGGACCCCTCCGGTGAGCCCGGCCTTCCTGGTGCGGCGGATCTCGCGGACCGCCTCGTCCACGTCGTTCAACAGGATCTGGACCACGCCCGCACGCCGGCCCGGGGCGTCCGCGCAGAAGTCGGCCAGCCACCGGTTGTGGGCCTGGAGCCCCGCCCAGCGCAGGGCGAACTCCGAGGGGGTCGGGGGCTGGGCCATCAGCGAGGACTTCGGGAAGAACGGCGGGATGGTGTTCGGGAAGAGGACTTCCGCGACGATCCCGTCGGCCTCCAGCTCGGCGAGCCGGCGCTGGGAGTTCCAGTTGGCGTCCGCCGTGTCCGCGAGGAGGTCCTCGTACGGGTTGACGTAGGTGGCGGCCCAGGCGTCGAACTCCTCGTGGTAGCGCCTCTCCAGGTACGGCTTGTAGTCCAGCAGGTCGGCGCCCGCGTGGCAGTCCGCCGAGATGACCGTGTAGCGGTCCTCGCGCTCCTCGCCCGGGGTCATCCGTTCACCCCCAGCACCGGGAAGTCGTTCTCCGTCAGCCAGTGCCGGCCCACGTCGCGCGAGCGCGCCCAGGAGGCTTCGACGGCCGCCTGGTCCTGACTCTGGCCCAGCTCGGCCGGGGTGGGCCCGATCCGGCGGGCGATCGGCGCCAGCTTCTCGGTGTCGAAGCCGAAGACCTCGGCCGCCGCGAGGCCGAGCATCCGGCGGGTCTCGCCGACGGGGATGTCGTGGAAGGTGTTCTTCAGCCAGTTCCGGGTGGCGGGCCAGGTCCCCTCGGGGTGCGGGAAGTCCGAGCCCCACAGGATGTTGTCCACGCCGATCTCGTAGCGCTGGGCGAGCTCGCGCCGCTTGGTGTTGGTGGCGCAGATGAACACCTGGCGGTCCAGGTACTCGCTCGGCGGCCGCTTCAGCTCCTCGAAGGGCGAGAGCTTCTTGCCGCCGTGCGCGCCGAGGTAGAGCCGGTCCATGAACCACAGCTGGTTCGGCAGCCACCAGCAGCCCGACTCGGCGACGCCGAACTTCAGCCCCGGGTGCCGCTCGAAGACCCCGGACCAGAGCAGGAACCAGAGCGGGCGCGAGGGCCACCAGGTGACCTCGGAGACGAAGATGCCCAGATGGTCCCCGTACTCGTGGCGCGGCGAGGATCCCGAGTGGGTGACGATCGGCATCTGCGTCTCGGCGGCCGCCGCCCACACCGGGTCGTAACGGCGGTCGTGGTAGGGCGCCTTGTCCACCCACATCGCGGGGATCATCAGGGCGCCGAGCCCGGACGCCTTGGCCCGGTGGATCTCGGCGACGACCTTGTCGGGCTCCCCGGTGATGGGGAGCAGCGCGACCCCGCAGTGGCGTTCGGGGTTCTCGGAGACGAATTCGGCGAGCCAGCGGTTGTGCGCCTGGGCGCCCGCCATGCCGAGCTCGGGGTCCTGGTCGCCGGAGAGCCCGAGGCCGACCCCGAAGGGGGCGGCGGTCTGGCTGTCCACGGCGTCGGCGTCGGGGAAGACGACTTCGGCGGCCACGCCGTCGCCGTCGAGTTCCTTCAGCCGCTGGGCGACGTCCCAGCCGCCCCTGAGGCCTTCCTCGTGGTCGTGGAACCACTTCTCGGCGAAGGCCTCGTTGCGCACGCCCAGCTTGGTGGCCTCGGCGCGGCGGGCGTCGCGCTGGCCGAGGAACTCGTCGAACTGGGGGTGGAACGCGCTGTCCAGGTAGGGGCGGTACTGCTCGGTGGGCAGCCCCGCGTGACAGTCGGAGGAGATGATCAGATACGGATCTTCGTACGTACTCACTGCACTCCTGTCGATTCCCTCAGTCGAGGATGAAGCTCTCCAGATAGGCGGGGTTGGCCCGGTCGAGCATCGACTGCGAGCGGGCGCGGATCTGCCGGTCGCTGTGCTCGCTGTCCGGGAGCATCCAGAACCGGTCGGCGCGGATGCCGTCGACCACGTGGGCGGCGACGTCCTCGACCGGAGTGAAGTTCACCTCGTGCCCGGCCTGCTTCATGGCGGCCTCGTACTGGTCGAGGCTGCGGTACGGGGACTTGCGCGGGCGCTCCTTCGCGTACCGGTCGGGCCGGTTGCGGTGCGATTCCCACAGCCCGGTGCGCAGCATGTGCGGTCCGGGGAACAGGACGGAGGCTCCGATGGCCGCGCCCTCCGCCTTGAGGTGGGCGTAGAGCGATTCGGTCATGGTGACCACGGCCGCCTTGGTGACCGCGTACACGGACGCGGTGGGCAGCGGGGCGATGCCGCCGTCGCCGGAGGAGGTGTTGACGACGTGGCCGGGGCCGCCGGCCGCGATCATGCGGGGGACGAAGGCCTGGATGCCGTGGAAGACGCCCCAGACGTTGACGGAGAAGGCCCATTTCCAGTCGTTGGGCTCGTGCTCCCACATGCGTCCCTCGGCGCCGGATCCGACGCCCGCGTTGTTGCAGAGCACGTGCACGGCGCCGAAGGTCTCGTAGGCGGCGTCCGCGAGCGAGATCACGGAGTCCCGGTCGCTGACGTCGACGAGCTTGGCGAGCACCTCGGCGCCGTCCGCCGCGAGTTCCCCGGCGGCCTCGCGAAGGGCGCCCTCCTCCACGTCGGCGAGGACCACCTTCAGTCCCTCGGCGGCGAAGCGGCGGGCCATGGCGAGGCCGATGCCGCTGGCGGCTCCGGTGACCACGGCCACCTGTCCCGGTTCGAGTCGCATCAGACGCTCCCCTCGGGCGGTCCGTCGAGGATCTGCATGGGGTCGTCGTAGCGCTGGTGGATGTACGGGAGCAGGGCCTGGGCGCTGACCCGCTCGACGACCCTGCCCTTCTGGTCGGTGGTCTTCTCGCCGATGGTGATCTCGACGATGCGGCGTACGGGCAGGTCCGCGATGGGGTCGAACATCGACTCCCGGAGCACCACGTCGCCGGTGATGTGCTCCAGCTTGCGGACCTTCTCGTTGCGCGTGCAGTGCACGAGCACCGGGTCGCAGTCGAAGCCCGAACCGTCCACGGCGGGAAGGAACTTGAAGTAGAAGTCGGTCTTCACGGTGGGCTCGGGCAGCGGCAGTTCACGGTCCACCGCCCCGCGCACCTCCACGAAGGCGATCCCGTGCCGGGCCAGAGCGGCCCGTACGACCAGGCCGTCGCGCTCCACGGTGACCTCGCCGAGCTTCTTGGGCTCTCCGAAGACCTCGCGGCCGCCGGTCAGGGCGCGCTCCATGGTCATCGGCATGACCAGCGGGTACCAGCCCTCGACCCCGCCGTGCTGGGCGGCGACGGCCACGGAGCCGGCGCCGAGCGGGTATCCGGGCAGGTCCACCTTGCTGATGTTGGCCCGGACCAGGGGCCGGTCGGCCGGCTTCAGCGGCGGCGGCAGGACCGCCGCCACCACGTCGGGATCGCTCTCCCAGACGGCCACCACGCCGGTGGACCAGATGTCGGGGAGCTTGGAACTCTTCTCGCGCGACGCCGCGATCTCGGCCTCGGTGCGCGCTCCGTACCGTACGCGTGCCATGTCCAGCACCACCCTTCGGTAGGTTCGTCTGTAACACAGTTACACCGGGACCGATGAAGGGTAAAGACCCCTGCACCGACACGATCTGACGAATCGACAGAAAGTTGGGACGACCCCCATGGCCAGAACCGCGCTGACCCGTGCCGAGGTGCTGGACACGGCCGCCTCGCTGGTCAAACAGCACGGCCCGGCCGCCCTGACCATGCGCAAGCTCGCCGCCGAGCTGGGCACGGCGGTGACCTCGATCTACTGGCACGTCGGCAACCGCGAGTCCCTGCTCGACGCCCTCGTGGAGCGGACCGTGCAGGACATGGGCGCGATCCGCCCGGTCGGCCGCAACCCCGCCGACCGGATCCTGTCTGTGGCCCGGATCCTGCGCCGCGAACTACGGACACGCCCGCACCTGATCGCGATGGTCCACGAACGCGGACTCACCGAGCGGATGTTCCTGCCCGCGCAGCAGGCCCTGGTGCACGAGGTGCACGCGGCCGGACTGCGGGGCGCGCGGGCCGCCGACGCGGTGCGCGCGATCCAGTTCCAGATCATCGGCTTCGTCCTGGTCGAGCGCAATCGCGAACGCTCCCCCGCCCAGTCCCCCGCCGAGAGCGAACTGTGGGACCCGGCCGACGCCCCGCACGACCCGCCCCTGGCTCGAGCCCTGGCCCGGCCGGTGGACCCGGAGCGGCTGTTCCAGCTGTCCGTGCGATCGCTGGTACGGGCCCTGCTGACGGTCGGCGGCTGATCGCGGCCGAGCCGTGGCCCGGGAGGGGACGGGACGGGGAGGGGACGGGGAGGGGACGGGACCCCGTCTGGCCCCGGGTGTCGGTGCGGGCCGATATCCTCTGTGACCATGCTCGCCGACCGTACGACCGCAGAGACGATGTGGCCGACCGCCTACCCACAGGGGTACGCGGTCGTCGACGTGGAGACCACCGGACTCGCTCGCGACGACCGGATAATCTCCGCCGCCGTCTACCGGCTCGACGCTCAGGGCAATGTCGAGGACCACTGGTACACGCTGGTCAACCCGCTGAGGGACCCCGGCCCCGTGTGGATCCACGGCCTGACCAGCGACATGCTCCAGGACGCCCCGCTGTTCAAGGACATCGCCGAGGAGTTCGCCGGCCGGCTCGCCGACCGGGTGCTGGTCGCGCACAACGCGATCTTCGACTGGCAGATGATCGCCCGCGAGTACGCGCGGGCCGAGGCCACCGCTCCGGTCCGTCAGCGGCTGTGCACCATCGCCCTGTCGAAGGAGCTGAACCTCCCGCTGCCCAACCACAAGCTGGAGTCGCTCGCCGCGCACTTCGGCGTGGTCCAGCAGCGCGCCCACCACGCCCTCGACGACGCCCGCGTCCTCGCGGAGGCCTTCCGGCCCTCCCTGCACGCGGCCGCGCGGGACAACGTACGACTGCCCCTGCTGGAATGCCGGCCGCTGACGGAGTGGTCGGACTCCCCCGCCGCCCCGCGCGTCGGCTACCAGGCCTCCTACGGCGGGAGCTCGAGCTGGCGGGCCTCGCGCAAGCGGCCGCCGTGCCCGTACCCCAACCCGGGGCGCTGGGCGGACGGCACCCCGCTCAAGCAGGGCATGCGGATCGCCTTCTCCGGGGACACCTCCGTGGACCGGGAGCTGCTGGAGGACCGCGCCGTCGAGGCGGGCCTGCACATCGCGACGAGCGTGTCGCGGCTCACGAGCCTGCTCGTGACCAACGACCCGGACTCCTCGACCTCCAAGACGGTCAAGGCGAAGTCCTTCGGAACCCCGGTCGTCGACGAGGCCGCCTTCACCCAGCTCCTGCGGGACGTGGCTGCGGCAGACGGGTGACCGTCGGGCGACTCGCCCGGCGTCCGCTTTCCCGTCCGGCCGGTCCGGTCCCACCCTGTGGCGCATGGCACGTTGCGAAGTCTGCGGAAACGATTACGGCATGTCCTTCGAAGTCCACGCACAGGGTGCTGTGCACGTCTTCGACTGCTTCTCCTGCGCCATCCACCGCATGGCGCCCATCTGTGAGCACTGCCGGGTCCAGATCATCGGGCAGGGCGTCGAGGTGGAGGGGCAGTGGTTCTGCGGAGGGCACTGCGCCCGCGCGGAGGGGAAGGTGGGCATCACCGACCGCGTCTGACCCGCCCCCGCTCTCGGCACCCCCCTCCCCGCTCCCCTCCCCCCTCCCTTCCCCACGACCCCGGACGGCCACCCGGCCTCCGGGGTCTTCGCCGCTGGGGGTACCGTCGTGGGCGTGTACCGCTTTGTGCTGACCCGGCAGTGGGTGTGCCTCACCCTCATCGGCCTCGTGCTCATCCCCGCGATGATCAAGCTGGGGTTCTGGCAGTTCCACCGCCATGAGCACCGGGTCGCGCAGAACGAGCTGATCGCGAAGAACCTCACCGACAAGCCGGTTCCGATGGGTCAGGTCACCTCCCCCGGCCACACCGTCCCGCGCGCCGACTTCTGGCGCGCCGTGACCGCCACCGGCACCTACGACTCCGCGCACGAGGTCGTCGTACGGATGCGCACCTCGAACGACGGCAAGGTCGGCTTCCAGGTCGTGACCCCGCTGGTCCAGGACGACGGCAAGGCGGTCCTCGTCAACCGCGGCTGGGTGGCGGGCGGCGACGATCCGCGCGCCTACCCGCCCGTCCCCGCCGCACCCGCGGGCGAAGTGACGGTGACCGGCCGGCTCAAGGCCGACGAGACCAGCGGCGACAGCGGGATCAAGGACCGCAAGGGCCTCCCGGACCGCCAGGTGATGCTGATCAACAGCGCGCAGCAGGCCGAGTACCTCGGCAAGCCCGTCCTCGGCGGATACCTGGAACTCACCGCCCCCGTCCCGGCGGACGGCAGCCCCGAGGTGGTCGCCGAGCCCGATCACGACTCGATCGGGCCGCACATGGCCTACGCCGTGCAGTGGTGGCTCTTCACCCTCGGCGTGCCGGCGGGCTGGATCATCCTCGTACGGCGCGAGAAGCGCGACCGCGAGGAGGCCGCGGCGAAGGCGGCCGCTGAGCTGGACCAGGAGCCGGCGGCGTCACCGGCGGCGTAGCGTATCGGGCATGGATCTTGGACTGAAGGACCGTGTCTACGTCGTCACCGGCGCCACCAGGGGCCTCGGCTACGCCTCCGCCCGCGAACTGACCGCCGACGGCGCGAAGGTGGTACTGACCGGCCGCGACGCCCAGCGCGCCGAGGCCGCCGCGGCGGCACTGGGCCCGAACGCGGTCGGCGTGGCCGCGGACAACTCCGACCCCGAGGCCGCCGGCCGCCTCGTCGCCACCGCCCGGGAGCGCTTCGGCCGGTTCGACGGCATCCTCATCAGCGTCGGCGGCCCGGCGCCGGGTTCCGCCGCCGACAACACCGACGCGCAGTGGACGGCGGCCTTCGAGTCGGTCTTCCTCGGAGCGGTCCGCCTCGCGCGGGCGGCGGCCGCGGAGCTGGGCGAGGGCGGGGTCATCGGCTTCGTCCTGTCGGGCTCGGTCCACGAACCGATCCCCGGCCTGACCATCTCCAACGGCCTGCGCCCGGGCCTGGCCGGCTTCGCGAAGTCCCTCTCGGTGGAACTGGGTCCGCGCGGCATCCGCGTGGTCGGCCTGCTCCCCGCCCGCATCGACACCGACCGGGTCCGCGAGCTCGACGCCCTGTCCGGGGACGCGGCCGCCGCGCGCAGCGGCAACGAGTCCCGCATCCCGCTGCGGCGCTACGGAGCTCCGGAGGAGTTCGGCCGCTCGGCGGCGTTCCTGCTCTCCCCGGCGGCCTCGTACCTCACCGGCATCATGCTCCCGGTCGACGGCGGCTCCCGCCACGGCTTCTGACGAGGGGCGCACCCTGCTCACGTCACCCGCCGGGACCGCCGGGGGGTGACGCGGAGCCGGGCCTCGGCCGAGAGGGTGGGTAGGCCGGCCGAGGTGCGGGCACGGGTCAGGACCGGGCCCGCCAGGGCAGCCAGGGCGTCGGACGGCACCGCGTGCGGCTCCAGTTCCAGGCGGACCCACAGGTCCGGGGCTCCGCGGCGGCCCCGCAGGGCGACCCGGCAGTCGGCCACCCCGTCCACCGCGGCGCGGACATCGGCGGCGACGGCCTCCTCCAGGGCCCGGCCGCGCAGCACCGCGAACGCCCCGTCACCGGTGTCCACGAGCAGCGCCGCCAGCCGGGCCCGCCGCAGCTGGGCGAGCAGCCACCACAGCGCCAGCATCACGCAGGCCGCGAGTGCGGCCAGCACCGCCCACCAGGGCGGCAGCCCGCCGTGCGGCCCCCGGGCCAGCAGCGGCTCCCCGCGGCCCCCGAGCGGCCAGGATCCGGTGAGCACGGCCACCCCGGCCGCCAGCAGGGCCAGGCCGAACAGCGCGAGCAGCGCCCGGTTCACCGCTCCGAGGGTCACCGCCGGTTCACCCGTACCCTCGGCCGCAGCTCGTGCGCCAGGCCCAGCTCCCCGATCCCGACGGCCAGCACCGCGTCCAGGTCGGCCCGTACGTCGTCCAGTTCGCGGAAGTGCGACACCGCCCGGACCCCGACGTGGGCCCGGCCCATGCTCACCCGGACCGACCGCACCCCGGCCACCTCCATCGCCCGGTCCCGCAGCACCTGCACGGCGGCCCCGCGCTCCAGACCGGCCCGGACCAGCGGATGTTCGGCCCGCATCGGCAGGATCCCGCGCAGGCCCGGCAGGACGGCGGACAGCAGCAGCGCGGCCCCGGCCGCGGCGAGGATCCCGCCGCCGATCAGGACGCCCGGGTCCGCCGGGGTGTGCCGCTCCAGCTGGCGGACGAGCTCCGGGCGCCAGTGCATCCCGGGCCGGTGGGCCCGTACGGCTGCCAGGTCGTAGAGGAACAGCCCCGCCACTGCCAGGACGGCGACGGCCAGGGCGGCGGCCGGGATCCTGCGGGGCGACCGGAACCGGGCGCTCACCGCAGCCTCCGGTCCCGCCCGGCGGCGGGCCGGACCGCGGTGGGGCGCAGGTGCTCGATGTCGATGTCCACCTCGGGTACGGACATCTGCGCGTACTCCTCGACGCGCTGGGCGACCCGGCGGCGTACGGCCGCGCACTGGGCGGCGAGGTCGCAGGGATAGGGCAGGTCCAGGGCCACGCGTACGCGGGCGATGTCGTGGTGCACGGTGACGGTGGCGTGCGGCGGGGATCCGTCCGGCGCGGGGCGCTCCAGCGCCTCCCGAGCGGCCCGGGCGGCGATCTTCGCCACGACCCGGTCGGCGATCCGGGTGGCCCCCCGGTCGGCGGCGGCCACCCGGGGCGGGGCGGACCTCGGCGGGGTGGAGCCCGGCTGGGTGCTCATCGGTCCCCGCCTCGGCCTCGGTCGCTGCCACGGTCGCCGCCTCGGCCGCGGTCGCGCGGACGGAAGAGGTCGCCGGGATCCAGGTCCCCGTCGAGGAACCGGCCGACGACGAAGCCGATGGCGCCGAGCGCCGCCACCAGCAGGAAGGCCCCGAAGCCACCGAAGTACCCGGCGAACCCCAGTGCCATGCCGGCCATCAGGCCGACGACCGCCATGCTCATGCGGGCTCCTCTACTGCAGTCGGGACTCCGGCTCCTCGTCGTCCTCGTCGGGCAGCTTGACGTCGCTGACCGCGATGTTGACTTCGACGACTTCCAGGCCCGTCATCCGCTCCACCGCCGAGACGACGTTCTCACGGACCGCCCGGGCGACCTCCCGGATCGACACGCCGTAGTCCACGACGATCTCCAGATCGAGGGCGGTCTGCACCTCGCCGACCTCCGCCTTCACGCCCCGGCTGACGGAGGACTTGGACCCGCCGGGGACGCGGTCGCGGACCGCGCCGAAGGTACGGGAGAGGCCGGTGCCGCTGCCCATGGCGTGGACCCCGGCCACCTCTCTTGCGGCCAGGCCCGCGATCTTCTCGACCACCCCGTCGGCGATGGTCGTCCGGCCGCGGTCGGCGGGGGGCTTGGCGGCGCTGCCGCCCGAAGCGGCGGATTCGGTCATCGCGTGTCCCTTCGCAGGTACGGGCTCCCGACCACGTTAAGTCGGGAGTCCGTACGCCGCCTCTCCCGGCTCGGCCGCGGGCGGTCGACCCTGCGGGGCTTGTCCCCTACCCGCCCTTCCACCGTTCCCTGGGCTCCGCCCAGACCTGCGCCTCAAACGCCGGCGGGGCTGGATATGCCGCTACGCGGCAAAATCCAGCCCCGTCGGGCAACGGCGAACGGGCCCGCGGCTAGTCGGAGAGGCCCGCCAGGTCGCGCAGGCGGCGGGCCTGGGCGGCGCGTTCGGCGGCCCGCTGGTCGTCGTACGAGCGGGAACCGGCGCCCTGGAGCAGGGCCTTCGTTTCGATGACCGCGTCCCGCGGCGGGGCGAGCAGGGCCGTGGCGAGGTCCTGGACCGCCGCCTCGAGTTCGTCGGCGGGGACGACCAGGTTGGCGAGGCCGACCCGCTCCGCCTCGTCCGCCTGTACGAAGCGGCCGGTCGCGCAGATTTCGAGCGCGCGGGCGTAGCCGACCAGGGCGGTCAGCGGCTGGGTGCCGGTGAGGTCGGGGACCAGGCCCAGGCCGGTCTCGCGCATGGCGAACTGCACGTCGTCCGCGACGACGCGCAGATCGCACGCGAGCGCAAGCTGGAAACCGGCACCGATCGCGTGCCCCTGTACGGCGGCCACGGAGATGATGTCGTTGCGCCGCCACCAGGTGAATGCCTCCTGGTACTCGGCGATGGTGGAGTCGAGCAGTTCGTCCGAACCGCGCGCCAGGTCGAGGAAGGACGGCTCGCCCTCGAAGCCTTCTGGTGTGAAGGCCTGCCTGTCGAGCCCTGCGGAGAAGGACTTCCCCTCGCCGCGCAGCACGACGACCCGGACGGTGCCCGGCAACAACCGTCCGGCCTCCGCCAACGCCCGCCAGAGCGCGGGGGATTGAGCGTTTCGCTTGGCCGGATTGGTCAGTGTCACCGTGGCTACCGTGTCGTCGACGGTGAGCCGTACGCCGTCCTTGTCGAGCAGAGCCATCTCTATGCCTCCGGTGGGGCTGTGCGGTCGGTCGGCCGGATTGCCGGCCTAAGTGACTGCACAGTAACCACCCAGCCGACCGTGGAGCCGACCGGGGGTCACCGAAGACGGTGGATCTGGAATCGGAACTGCAGGAACTACAAGTGGAACCACAAACGGAACTACAAGTGGAACCCTGATCCGATGCTCAGGCCGTAGCCGCCTTCTTGCCGCGCGTCGCGCCACCGCGACCACGCAGCGTGACTCCGGACTCACTGAGCATCCGATGGACGAATCCGTAGGACCGGCCAGTCGATTCGGCCAGCGCCCGGATACTCGCACCGGAGTCGTACTGCTTCTTCAGGTCTGCCGCGAGCTTGTCACGCGCGGCGCCGGTTACCCGGCTGCCCTTCTTCAGAGTTTCGGCCACCCGTGCCTCCTCTATGGGAAGTGCGCTCTGGACTTCTCATGATCACCCCTCCCCGCCTTCCTGGCCACCCATTCAGCAAGGTCGGTGCGGCGGCATTTCTCGCGGGGTGGACACCCATGCAGAACGGAATCTCCTCTTCCGCTGCATGACCTCCGTCACATTTCCGCTCCCCCGGGATGAATCGCCAGGTCAGGGGCCAGAGCGCGAAAACACGAAACCCCGGTCGCACATCCGTAGAGGTGCGACCGGGGCCGTAGTCGAGCGCCGAACGGTATGAGACCGTCTCACTCAGATGATGGATCACGCCTGAGCCGAATGATCCATAAGCAACTGGATCAACCTGCGGAAGCGGATCAGGCGAGCGCCACGAGGTCCCGGTAGTCCGGGCCCCAGAGGTCCTCGACGCCGTCCGGGAGCAGGATGATCCGCTCCGGCTCCAGCGCCTCCACCGCGCCCTCGTCGTGCGTGACGAGGATGACGGCGCCCTTGTACGTGCGCAGCGCGCCCAGGATCTCCTCGCGGCTCGCGGGGTCGAGGTTGTTCGTGGGCTCGTCGAGCAGCAGCACGTTCGCCGAAGAGACCACGAGCGTCGCCAGGGCGAGGCGGGTCTTCTCGCCGCCGGACAGGACGCCCGCGGGCTTGTCCACGTCGTCGCCGGAGAAGAGGAAGGAGCCGAGCGTCTTGCGGACGGCGACCAGGTCCAGGTCGGGCGCCGAGGAGCGCATGTTCTCCAGGACCGAGCGCTCCGGGTCCAGGGTCTCGTGCTCCTGGGCGTAGTAGCCGAGCTTGAGGCCGTGGCCGGGGACGACCGAGCCGGTGTCGGGCTTCTCGGTGCCCGACAGCAGACGCAGCAGCGTGGTCTTGCCGGCGCCGTTGAGGCCGAGGATGACCACGCGCGAGCCCTTGTCGATGGCCAGGTCGACGTCGGTGAAGATCTCCAGCGAGCCGTACGACTTCGACAGGCCCTCGGCGGTCAGCGGGGTCTTGCCGCAGGGCGCCGGGTCCGGGAAGCGCAGCTTGGCGACCTTGTCGGAGACGCGCACGGCCTCCAGGCCGGCGAGCAGCCGGTCGGCACGCTTGGCCATGTTCTGCGCGGCGACCGTCTTGGTGGCCTTGGCGCGCATCTTGTCGGCCTGCGAGTTCAGCGCCGCGGCCTTCTTCTCGGCGTTCTGACGCTCGCGCTTGCGGCGCTTCTCGTCGGCCTCGCGCTGCTGCTGGTAGAGCTTCCAGCCCATGTTGTAGACGTCGATCTGGGCGCGGTTGGCGTCGAGGTAGAAGACCTTGTTGACGACCGTCTCGACCAGGTCGACATCGTGGGAGATCACGATGAACCCGCCGCGGTAGTTCTTCAGGTAGTCGCGCAGCCACACGATCGAGTCGGCGTCGAGGTGGTTCGTCGGCTCGTCGAGGAGGAGGGTGTCGGCGTCCGAGAAGAGGATCCGGGCCAGCTCCACGCGGCGGCGCTGACCGCCGGAGAGCGTGTGGAGCGGCTGGCCGAGCACCCGGTCGGGCAGGCCGAGGGCGGCCGAGATGGTCGCGGCCTCCGACTCGGCGGAGTACCCGCCCTTGGTGAGGAACTCGGTCTCCTGGCGCTCGTACTGGCGCATCGCCTTCTCGCGGGTGGCGCCGGAGCCGCTGGAGATGCGCTCCTCGTTCATCCGCATCTTCTTGAGCAGGACGTCGAGGCCGCGCGCGGACAGGATCCGGTCGCTGGCCAGGACGTCGAGGTCGCCGGTGCGGGGGTCCTGCGGGAGGTAGCCGACCTCGCCGGAGCGGGCGATGCTGCCGGCGGCCGGCGTCCCCTCGCCCGCGAGGCACTTGGTGAGGGTGGTCTTGCCGGCTCCGTTGCGGCCGACGAGACCGACGCGGTCGCCCTTGGCGATACGGAAGGACGCGTTCTCGATGAGGATGCGGGCGCCGGCGCGCAGCTCGATGCCGGTGGCGGTGATCACGGAAATACTCCAGGGCGGGGTGGGGACGGCGGAAGGCAGGACGCGATGCTTCGACGCCGCTAATCCGCGAGGAGATTTGCCATGGAACTCATTCTACCGGGGGTGCGCAACCACTTTCGGGCCCGTCCGCCACCGGTCCGCCGCTGACGCACGCCGATCCGCGGCCGCTCGGGCCCGCTCCGCCGCGTCCCCCGTTCGGCCCATCGCGTGCGGCTCCCGGCCGGGGGGCGTATCAGGATGAACACGTTGGTACTCGCCGCAGGGGCCGGACACGTGGCCGCCCACGGCTTCACGAATAGAGGGCGGTGCGGGATGCAGTTCGACGACAACGCCAATCTGGACACTTCCGAGGTCAACGATGTCCGCGGGAGCCGCATCCCGGGCGGGAGGGCCACCATCGGCGGCGGCATCGTGGGATTCATCGCACTGATCATGGGTCTGATCTTCGGGGTGGGCCCGGAGCAGCTGGGCCTGTCCGACGGGAACCCGCAGCCGGCGTCGGCCTCCTCCTCCGCCGCCCAGGTGCAGCAGGCCTGCAAGACCGGGCAGGACGCGAACGCGCGGGAGGACTGCCGACTGGTGGCCGTGATCAACAGCACCCAGGACTTCTGGAAGCAGGAGTTCGCCAGGCGGGGCGCCCAGTACACCCCGGCGAAGACCGTGTTCTTCACCGGGAAGGTGAACACCGCCTGCGGCGCCGCCACCTCGGCCGTCGGCCCCTTCTACTGCCCCGGCGACCGGCAGGTCTACCTGGACCTGGGCTTCTTCAACGAGCTGCGCAGCAAGTTCGGCGCGAGCGGCGGCCCCTTCGCCCAGGCCTACGTGGTCGCCCACGAGTACGGGCACCACATCCAGAACCTGACCGGCACCCTGCAGAAGGCCCAGGACGGGCGGCAGGGCGCGAACAGCAACGCGGTGCGGGTCGAGCTCCAGGCCGACTGCTACGCCGGGGTGTGGGCGCACAACGCGACGAAGACCCCGGACGAGTCCACCGGCAAGCCGCTGATCACCAGCCTGACCGACCAGGACATCAAGGACGGCCTGGACGCGGCGGCCGCGGTCGGCGACGACCGGATCCAGGAGAAGTTCCAGGGCCGGGTGACCCCGGAGTCCTGGACGCACGGGTCGGCCGAGCAGCGCCAGCAGTGGTTCTACCAGGGCTACCGCACGGGCGACATGGCCCAGTGCAACACCTTCCGCTGACTGTCAGTGGCCCCTGCCATGCTGTGATCCGGGTCACCCTGACCCGCGACAGCGAGAGGGAGTGATCGTCATGGCAGGCGCTGCGTCCATCTGTCCGACACTGCTCTACACCGACGCCAAGGCGGCGATCCGCCAGCTCACGGAGGCGTTCGGCTTCACCCAGGTCGCCGCCTTCGAGGGGGACGGAGGGATCGTGCAGCACGCGGAGCTTTCCTACGGGAACGGCGTGGTGATGCTGGGCAGCAAGGGCCGCGGCGGGGCCTTCGACGCGGCGATGACCGGCGGCGGCCCGACCGGGGTGTACGTGGTCGTGGACGACGTGGACGCCCACCACAAGCGTGCCGTGGAGCACGACGTGGAGATCCTGATGCCGCCCACCGACCAGGACTACGGCGGCCGCGACTACATGGCCCGGGACTCCGAGGGCAACATCTGGAGCTTCGGGACGTACGCGCCGCAGGTCTGACCCGCGGCGCGCACGCCCGGCGCGCTTCCGGCGATCGGGACCCCGCCGGGACGGGACCCCGCCGGGCCCTTCCGGGTCCTACGGGGGCCTACGCGGCCTTGCGGAGCCTCAGGAGCCGCCGGTGTGGACCTGGAAGGCCGCCCGGCGGACCGCCTTGGCCAGAGCCGGGTCGGGGTGGGCCGCGGCCAGCGCGACCAGCACCTGCACCGTCCGGGGATGACCGACCGCGCGGACCTCGTCCAGCAGCCGCGGGACCGTGGTCCGCACGGCCGAGTCCAGGTGGCGGGCGAGCAGCTCGGCTTCGCCGTGGTCGGCGATGGCGGCCGCCGTGTCCACCCAGAGCCAGGTCTGCTCCTCGGAGGTGAGCACGTCCTGCGCCTCGTCGGGGTCGACCCCGTCGTGCTCGGCGAGCCAGAGCAGGGCGTAGGGCCGCAGGGCCGGCTCGCGGGTGGCGGCGCGCACCTCGGGCTCGGCCGGGGCCCCGACCACGCGCAGCGCCTCGAAGGCGAGCCCGCGCAGCAGGGCGTCCTCGCCCCGGGCGGCGAGCAGCAGCTCGGAGACGGCGTGGCCGACGGGCCGGGCGGCCAGCCATGCCTGGTACTCGGCGCGGGCCGGGCCCGGAGACAGCCGTGCGCAGCCGTGGAGCATGGCGGCGGCGGACTGCTCGATGTTGCCGGCCGGGCTCTGCGCGGCGACGCAGATCTGCTCCAGCTTGACCCAGACGGCCCAGCTCCCGAGCGGGGTGAGGGTGGCCCGGGCGGGACCGAGGGTGACGGCGTCGACGGCTGCCAGTCCGCCGAGCGCCCAGCGCAGCAGCCGGGCGAGCGGTACCGGGGGCGCGGCCTGAGCGGGGTCGGACGCACCGGAGTCGCCCGGCCCGGAGCCGTCCCGCCCGGAGTCGTCCAGTCCGGAGTCGTCCCGATCCGGGCCGTCCGCCTGCGCGGTGGCCTCGTAGGGGACCTCGCACCGCTCGTCGCGCAGTTCGTCGACGCGCTGCCCGAGCAGGTCCAGCAGGTCGGGGACGGTCACGGGACCGGCGGAGAGCTGGAGCAGGGAGAGCAGCTGGGGCATGGCCTCGACGACCTCGGCGACGGCCGCGGGGGCGATGTCGGCGGGGGCGGGGTGGACCAGCGACCAGGCGTCGAAGAGGGCGACCCAGCCGCGCAGTACGGCGGCGTCGTCCCGGTCCCAGGCGCGCAGGCGCCAGCCCGGCCGGGCATGGCCTCCGTGCACCTCGACCAGGCCGGCCAGCCGGGAGCGGTCCCAGCCGACCCGGATCTGGCCGGGCGTCAGGCGCAGCTGTGCGGCGGCGCGTTCGACATCGGCGGCGGGCAGGGCTCCCGCCGGTGCGGGCCTGCCGCCGTCTCCGGCGCCGAGGTTGAGCTCGGCCCAGCGGGCCAGCCGTACGGCGTCGGCGAGCGAGGCGCGTGCTCTGTTCGCCAGGTCGGCCGTGGCGGGGGTGCCCGCCGGAGGCCTGGGGACGGTCCGGGTCCGCCGGTCGGTCACCGCTTTGCGGGCCGTACCCACGGACCGCGGGTAGACGAGTCGGAGTCTGGAGTCGCGAGCCAACTGCTCATCAGGCTTTCGGGACGTCACGTGAGCAGTCTCGCCCGTCACCGGCCGAAAGCCCAAACGGAACCGGCCATTGCCACGGGGTACCGAGGGGGCAGATCGACATAAACCACCCTCCCCGTCCCATCCGGCGCACATTCTTCGGACACCGCGGCCGACGGACCGTCACATGGGGCGTCACATAAGAGGGGTCAGGAAGCGGCGCAGCGCCTCCTCGTATCCGGCCGGGTCGGCGTTCCACATCGCCCCGTGCGCCGCTTCGCGGACGGGGCGCAGGGTCACCAGGTCCGGGCGGGCGGCGGCGAGCCGGCGGGAGGGCTCCCAGGGCGCGAGGGTGTCGTCGGGGCCGTGGAAGATCAGGACGGGGACCCGCAGCGCCGCGGGATCCGATCCCGGGGCCCGGCGGTCGGCGCGCAGCCCCGCCCGGCCCTCGGCGGCCTTGACCGCGAGCGGGAGCAGCCCGGCCGGGGTGCGGCGCGCCGCGGCGAGGGCCCTGAGGGTGGTGTGCCAGTCCAGGACGGGAGAGTCGAGCACCAGCCCGGAGATCCGGTCGGAGAGCGCAGAGCGCTCGGCCGCGTGCAGGGCCATGGTGGCTCCGGTGGACCAGCCGTGCAGGACCACGCGACGGGCTCCGTAGCGCAGGGCGTAGCGGATGGCGGCGTCGAGATCGCGCCATTCGGACTCCCCGAGGTGGCCGAGGCCGTCCGGGGACGCGGGGGCCCCGAGGTCTCCCCGGTAGCCGAGGTCCAGGACGGGCATCCGCTGGCGGTTCAGGAAGGGCATCACCACCATCGGGTGCTCGCGGGTGGCTCCGAGCCCGTGGACGGTGATCACCCAGGTGTCGCGGGCGGCGGGCACGAACCACGCGGGCAGGGCTCCGAGCTCGCCCGGCACGTCCACGTCGGCGTGGTCCAGCCCGAGGGCGGAGCTCGGATTGCCCAGGTGGACCTGGGGAGTGAGGGTGACGCGGGTGCCGGGTTCGAGGCTGCCGTGGGTGACGGCGAGGAGTCTGCGCACCACGGTGTCGGGGCCGTGGGGGGCGTCGGGGAGGACGGGCCCGACCACGGCGTGCACCCCGGGCGCGGTCAGCCCGTAGGTGCCGGGGCGCAGGGAGGCCAGCGAGCGGGTCAGTTCGACCCGGCCCGCGGCGGTGGAGTGGACGCTGAGCCGGGGGCCGCCGGGGAGCGGGCGGCCGGGCTCGTTGCGCAGGGCGGCGTCGGCGGCGTACCGCCCGGCGAGGGCGGCGGCGGTGACGGCCGCGCCGGCGCCCAGAAGAGTCGTGGTGACGGCCGCTGCCGTCGCTGTGGCGGTACGCACCGCTCCAGTGTCGAGGCGGATCGGGCGGCGGGCCACCGGAGGGGATCGCCGCGCCCGGCGTTCCCGGCGCCGCACCCCGCTCCCCCGGGGCGACCGGACGGGATGCGGAAGGGAAGCGGAAGGGGAAACGGAAGGGGCCGCGGAGGGCGGTGGGAGGGTGCGGGGAAGGGGAGCCCGTGGAGAGCGGAAGGGTGCGGGAGGGGCTCGCCGGAGGGTGATCTGGGTCTCTTCCCCGGCCCGTCCGCGCGGCGGAACCTACCGGAAGTCCCGTCCCGGGGCGGGCGCGGACCCGCCCGTGACGTGCATCAATGGAGGGATCCACGGCTTTAACAGGACGAAGGTCCCGATCCGGTGCCGGATCGATACACCGTACGACCCCCGCCAGTTCACCTTCCGTTCATTCAGGTTGCCTACGGTCCACGAACCACTGACGTCAAACAGAAGCCTGGGTAAATGGAGCACATAACGCTTCTCCTCGGGATCGTGATCATCACCGCTCTCGTGTTCGATTTCACGAACGGTTTTCACGACACGGCCAACGCGATGGCCACCACCATCTCGACCGGCGCCCTCAAGCCCAAGACCGCGGTGGCCATGTCCGCCGTGCTCAACCTCGTCGGCGCTTTCATGTCCGTGGAGGTCGCCAAGACGATCTCCAAGGGCCTGGTCAACGAGGAAGGCATCCAGCCGGAGGTCATCTTCGCCGCACTGGTCGGCGCGATCCTCTGGAACCTCGTCACCTGGCTGGTCGGACTGCCCTCCAGCTCCTCGCACGCCCTCATGGGCGGTCTGATCGGTGCCGCGGTCGCTTCGGCCGGCATGGGTGCGGTCAACGGCAGTGTCGTCGTCACCAAGGTGCTGATCCCCGCGATCGCCGCTCCGATCGTCGCCGGCATCGCCGCGTACCTGGCCGCGAAGGTCACGTACAAGGTCGGCAAGGGCATGGGCGAGAAGACCTCGGCCAAGGGCTACCGCGCCGGTCAGATCGCCTCCGCCGGCCTCGTCTCCCTCGCGCACGGCACCAACGACGCGCAGAAGACGATGGGCATCATCACCCTGGCGCTCGTCGCCGGCGGTGCCATCGCCCCCGGCTCCAACCCGCCGGTCTGGGTCATCGTCTCCGCCGGCATGGCCATCGCGATGGGCACCTACCTGGGCGGCTGGCGCATCATCCGCACCATGGGCAGCGGCCTGACCGACCTGCAGCCGCAGCAGGGCTTCGCCGCCCAGACCTCGGCCGCCAGCGTCATCCTGGCCTCCTCGCACCTCGGCTTCTCCCTCTCCACCACCCACGCGTGCTCCGGCGCCGTCATGGGCTCGGGCCTGGGCCGCAAGGGCGGTGTGGTCCGCTGGTCCACCGCCACCCGCATGTTCATCGCGTGGGGCCTGACCCTGCCCGCCGCGGCCCTCGTCGCCTCCGGCGCCGAGCTGGTCATGCGCACCGGTGACATCGGCGTCACCGCCGTCGCGGTCTTCCTGGTCGCCTCCTGCGTGGCCATCTGGTTCATCTCGCGCCGCCAGGTCGTCGACCACACCAACGTCAACGAGGTGGCCCCGGCCGCCGCCGAGGAGCCCGGCGTGGTCACCACGGCCATGGCCGCCGTCGCCGTCCCGCCGCTCGCGGGCACCGCCGGCACGACCGCCGCGGTGACGGACGAAGCCCTCAAGGCCACCATCCCGGCCGCCCCGGCGACCCCCGCGGCTCCGGCCGCGGCGGTCTGACCCCGAGAACGACAGAGGAATCCGCAGTATGAAGATCGACTGGGCAGCACTCGGCTCCGTCTTCGGGGTCAGCCTCACCGCCACCGTCGTCCTCGTGACCCTGTTCACCCTCGGTCTCATGGGCCTGTCCAAGCACGAGGCCGCCACGGAGCAGGGCGGCGCCGCCACCCTGGCCCGTACCGGCGCCTACGCCTGCTTCGCGCTCTGCGCGGCGGCCGTGAGCTACGGGATCTACCTGATCGTCGCCTGAGACACCGGGCACCCCCTTGCGAACGCTCCCTCCGGGTTTCCCCCGGGGGGAGCTTTCGCGTGCCCGGGGGGCCCTCCCGGCGCACCCGGCCCGGCCGTCCCGGCTCCCCCGAGCCCGCCGTCCCGGCGCCCCCGACGCAGGTCAACGGCGAGTTGACGGGCCTTCGCGGTGCGTGGTGGACTGCCCGAGCCAATACGGCGGCATGGAGAGGAAGTCCGGTGCGAATCCGGCGCGGTCCCGCCACTGTCACCGGAGCGCTCCAGCCGAGTGCGACCGGGAGCCAGGAACTCTCGCCGCCGGACACGTCGAACCAGGGCGCGGACCCTGAGTGAGGACATACCTGCCACCATGCGTGCCGATCGCGTCTTCGCGTACGGCGCCACGGCCGGCCTGATCGGCGACCGGATCCTCGGGGATCCGCGCCGAGGGCACCCCGTGGCCGCCTTCGGACGAGCCGCCGCCGCGGTCGAACGCGCCCTGTGGCGCGACGACCGCGCCCGCGGCGCCCTGCACACCCTGGTGTGCGCCGGGGGCGCGGCCGCCATCGGCGCACTGGGCGCCCGCGCCGTGCGCTCCCGGCCCGCCGCCGCCCGCATAGCCCTGACCGCCGCCGCCACCTGGTCCGTCGTGGGCGGCACCTCGCTGGGCCGCGAAGCCCGCGCCATCGGCGGGGCGCTGGCCGCCGGGGACGCCGAGACGGCCCGCGAGCGGCTGCCGCACCTGTGCGGGCGCGACCCGCAGGCCCTGGACGAACAGCAGATGGCCCGCGCCGTCGTGGAGTCGGTCGCCGAGAACACCTCCGACGCGGTGGTCGGGGCCCTGGTGTGGGGCGCCGTCGGCGGCGTCCCCGGGCTGCTGGCCTTCCGTGCCGTGAACACCCTGGACGCGATGGTCGGCCACAAGTCCCCCCGCTACCTGCGCTACGGCTGGGCCTCCGCCCGCCTCGACGACCTGGCGGGCTGGCCGGGCGCCCGGCTGACGGCCCTGGCCGCCGTACTGGCCGGACCCGACCGGCGGGGAGCCGTACGGGCCTGGCGCGCGGACGCCGCCAAGCACCCGAGCCCGAACGCGGGGCCGGTGGAATCCTCCTTCGCCGGGGCGCTCGGCGTCCGCCTCGGCGGGACCCTGGCGTACGGGGGCCGCATCGAGCACCGGGCCGTGCTCAACGGAGCGGCGGGGCGGCCGGTGGAGGTCGCCGACATCGAGCGGGCGGTCAGGCTTTCGCGGCAGGTGACATGGGCGGCGCTGGGTGCCTGCGTGGCAGTCCGGACGCTGGTCTCCCGTACGAACTCCCGCAAGAAGAAGGGGCGGCGCGCATGAGCAGCGGCGCGAAGCGCGGCGGGGGACTCCTCGTCGCCGGTACGACATCGGACGCGGGCAAGAGCGTGGTCACGGCCGGCATCTGCCGGTGGCTGGCGCGCAGCGGGGTGAAGGTGGCTCCGTTCAAGGCGCAGAACATGTCGCTGAACTCCTTCGTGACCCGGGAGGGCGCGGAGATCGGCCGGGCGCAGGCCATGCAGGCGCAGGCCGCGCGCGTGGAGCCGACCGCGCTGATGAACCCGGTGCTGCTCAAGCCCGGCAGTGACCGCAGCAGCCAGGTGGTGCTGCTGGGCAAGCCGGTGGGCGAGATGAGCGCCCGCGGGTTCTTCGGGGGGGCTGGGGGGTCGTCCCCCGGAAAAGCACTGCACGGCGGCCGCCAGGAGCAGTTGCTCGGCATCGTGACGGACTGCCTGGAGCAGTTGCGGGGCACGTATGACGCCGTGATCTGCGAGGGGGCGGGCAGCCCGGCCGAGATCAACCTGCGGCGCACCGACATCGTCAACATGGGGATCGCGCGCGCCGCGCGGTTCCCCGTCGTCGTGGTCGGCGACATCGACCGGGGCGGGGTCTTCGCCTCCTTCTTCGGCACCACGGCGCTGCTGTCGCCCGAGGACCAGTCGCTGATCGCGGGCTACCTGGTCAACAAGTTCCGCGGCGACGTCAGCCTGCTGGAGCCCGGCATGGAGATGCTGCGGGGCCTGACGGGGCGTGCGACGTACGGGGTGCTGCCCTTCCAGCACGGTCTGGGCATCGACGAGGAGGACGGCCTGCGGGTCTCCCTGCGGGGTGCGGTACGGGAATCCGTGGTCGCCCCGCCCGTAGGCGAGGACGTGCTGCGGGTCGCGGTGTGCGCGGTCCCGCTGATGTCGAACTTCACGGACGTGGACGCGCTCGCGGCGGAGCCGGGGGTGGTGGTGCGGTTCGTGGACCGGGCCGAGGAGCTGGCAGACGCGGACCTGGTCGTCGTACCCGGCACCCGCGGCACGGTGAAGGCCCTCGCCTGGCTGCGGGAGCGCGGGCTCGCGGACGCGCTGGCGCGGCGGGCCGCCGAGGGGCGGCCGGTGCTGGGGATCTGCGGAGGCTTCCAGGTGCTGGGCGAACACATCGAGGACGAGGTCGAGTCGAAGGCGGGCTCCGTGCCCGGGCTCGGGCTGCTGCCGGTGCGCGTCCGCTTCGAGCGGGAGAAGATCCTGGCGCGGCCCGTGGGTTCGGCGCTGGGCGAGTCCGTCGAGGGCTACGAGATCCACCACGGCGTGGCCGAAGTCCTGGGCGGGACCCCCTTCCTGGACGGCTGCCGGGTCGGAGAGGTGTGGGGCACGCACTGGCACGGCTCACTGGAGTCGGACGGCTTCCGCCGGGCGTTCCTGCGTGAGGTGGCGGCTGCGGCGGGCCGCCGATTCATCCCGGCTCCGGACACCTCCTTCGGCACGCTGCGGGAGGAACAGCTCGACCTGCTCGGCGACCTGATCGAGGAACACGCCGATACCGCTGCGCTGCTGCGCCTGATCGAAGACGGAGCCCCCTCGGGCCTCCCCTTCCTCCCGCCGGGCGCGCCGTGACGGGGACCCTGCGGGGCCTGTCCCCGACCCGCCCTTCGCCCGTTCCCTGGGCTCCGCCCAGACCCGCGCCTCAATCGCCGGCGAGGCTGGAATTGCGCTGCGCGCAATCCAGCCCGCCGGGCCAAATCCAGCCCCGCCGGCGTTTGAGGCGCGGGGGTCCGGGGGCGGCGCCCCCGGCAACGGCGCCGCAGACGACAACGGTCCGCACCTTCGAAGGAGTGAGCAACACGTGAGCACGCCCTACCCGTTCACCGCACTGGTCGGTCAAACCGACTTGCGCCTCGCGCTGCTGCTCAACGCGGTGAGCCCCGCGGTCGGCGGTGTGCTCGTGCGCGGCGAGAAGGGGACGGCCAAGTCCACGGCCGTCCGCGCGCTGTCCACACTGCTGCCGCAGGTCGACGTGGTCCCCGGCTGCCGGTTCAGCTGCGCGCCCGCCGCCCCCGACCCCGGCTGCCCCGACGGCCCGCACGAGCCCGGCGCGGGCACCGGTCGTCCCGCCCGGATGGTCGAGCTGCCCGTCGGCGCCTCCGAGGACCGCCTGGTCGGCGCCCTCGACATCGAACGGGCCCTCGCCGAGGGCGTGAAGGCCTTCGAGCCCGGCCTGCTGGCCGACGCGCACCGCGGGATCCTCTACGTCGACGAGGTCAACCTCCTCCACGACCACCTCATCGACCTGCTCCTCGACGCCGCCGCGATGGGCGCCTCCTACGTGGAGCGCGAGGGCATCTCCGTCCGGCACGCCGCCCGCTTCCTCCTCGTCGGCACCATGAACCCCGAGGAGGGCGAGCTGCGCCCGCAGCTCCTGGACCGGTTCGGGCTGACCGTGGAGGTCGCCGCCTCCCGCGAGCCCGTCCAGCGGGTCGAGGTCGTGCGCCGCCGGCTCGCCTACGAGGACGACCCGGCCGCCTTCGCCGGCCGCTGGGCCGGGGACGAGGACGAGGTGCGCGCCCGGGTGGTGGCCGCCCGCGGCCTGCTCCCGAAGGTGGTCCTCGGCGACACCTCGCTGCTGCAGATCGCCGCGACCTGTGCCGGTTTCGAGGTCGACGGCATGCGAGCCGACATCGTGATGGCCCGGACCGCGACGGCCCTGGCCGCCTGGGCCGGGCGGACCGAGGTGCGCAAGGAGGACGTCCGGCAGGCCGCCCTGCTGGCCCTCCCCCACCGGCGCCGGCGCAATCCCTTCGACGCCCCCGGCCTCGACGAGGAGAAGCTCGACCGGATCCTGGACCAGTTCCCCGACGACGAGCCCGACCACGAGCCGGAGCCCGAGCCGGAGGGTCCGGGCGAGGGCCCGGACGGCGACGGCGACGGTCCGGACGGCGGCGGTGACGACGGGGGTGGCGTACCCCCGCAGGGGTCCGGTCCGGACGCCCCCGAGGCCGAGGACGACCGGCAGCCGGAGAGCGGGCCCGAGCAGCCCTCCGAGACCCCCGAGCCGGAGCCCTCCCGGCAGGAGGCCGAGGTGCCCGAGCAGCCCGCCGTACGGGCCTCCGAGCCGTTCCGCACCAAGATGCTCAGCGTGCCGGGGCTCGGCGAGGGCGCGTCCGGCCGCCGGTCGCGCGCCCGCACCGCGCACGGGCGCACCACCGGCGCCCAGCACCCCCGGGGCCATCTGACGAAGCTGCACCTGGCGGCGACCATCCAGGCGGCCGCCCCGCACCAGCGGGCGCGCGGGCGCGCCGGGCGCGGGCTGGTGATCCGCAAGGACGACCTGCGGCAGGCGACGCGCGAGGGCCGCGAGGGCAACCTCGTCCTGTTCGTGGTCGACGCCTCCGGCTCCATGGCCGCCCGGCAGCGCATGAGCGCGGTCAAGGGCGCGGTGCTGTCGCTGCTGCTGGACGCCTACCAGCGCCGCGACAAGGTCGGCCTGATCACCTTCCGCGGCTCCACCGCCGAGCTGGCCCTGCCGCCCACCTCCTCCGTCGACTCCGCCGCCGCCCGGCTGGAGAAGCTGCCGACCGGCGGGCGCACCCCGCTGGCCGCGGGGCTGCTCAAGGCCCGCGAAGTGCTGCGGATCGAGCGGCTGCGGGACCCCAGCCGACGGCCGCTGCTCGTGGTCGTCACCGACGGGCGGGCCACTTCGGCCGGCGGTGTCGAGGGCAACCCCCGTGAGCTGTCCGGCCGCAGTGCCCGGCTGCTGGCGGCCGAAGGGGTCACCTCCGTGGTCGTGGACTGCGAGTCGGGGCCGGTCCGGCTGGGGCTGGCCGGAGTGCTGGCCGCCGATCTGGGCGGGCCCGCCATCACCCTGGACGGGCTGCGGGCCGACTCGCTGGCCGGGCTCGTCAAGAACGTACGTACCTCATCCCAGACCCAGACCCTCAGGAGGGCCGCGTAATGCCGCAGGGACAGCCGTCCGTCGTTCCGGACGACGGACTCACGACGCGCCAGCGCCGCAACCGCCCGCTCGTCTTCGTCCACACCGGACCGGGCAAGGGCAAGTCGACGGCGGCCTTCGGCCTGGCGCTGCGCGCCTGGAACCAGGGCTGGTCGATCGGGGTGTTCCAGTTCGTCAAGTCGGCGAAGTGGAAGGTCGGCGAGGAGAACGCGCTGAAGGTGCTCGGCGCCTCCGGCGAGGGCGGCCCGGTCGTCTGGCACAAGATGGGCGAGGGCTGGTCCTGGGTCCAGCGCGACGCGCAGCTCGACAACGAGCAGGCGGCCAAGGAGGGCTGGGAGCAGGTCAAGCGCGACCTGGCCGCCGAGACGCACAAGCTGTACGTGCTGGACGAGTTCGCGTACCCCATGCACTGGGGCTGGATCGACGTCGACGAGGTCGTCGAGGTGCTGCGCAACCGTCCCGGCACCCAGCACGTGGTGATCACCGGCCGCAACGCGCCGGAGAAGCTGGTGGAGTTCGCGGACCTGGTCACCGAGATGACCAAGGTCAAGCACCCGATGGACGCCGGCCAGAAGGGCCAGAAGGGCATCGAGTGGTGACCTCGTTCAACGTACCGAGACTGGTCATCGCCGCGCCCTCCTCCGGCAGCGGCAAGACCACCGTGGCCACGGGCCTGATGGCGGCCTTCTCGGAGCGCGGCCTCGCCGTGTCCCCGCACAAGGCCGGGCCCGACTACATCGACCCGGGCTACCACGCGCTGGCCACCGGCCGGCCGGGGCGCAACCTGGATTCCTTCATGTGCGGCGCGGAGCTCATCGCTCCGCTGTTCGCGCACGGCGCGGCCGGATGCGATCTGGCCATCGTCGAAGGGGTCATGGGCCTCTACGACGGGGCCGCGGGCCGGGGTGAACTGGCGTCCACGGCGCAGGTGGCGAAGCTGCTGCGGGCGCCGGTGGTGCTGGTCGTCGACGCGTCCGCGCAGTCGCGGTCGGTGGCGGCGCTGGTCCACGGCTTCGCCTCGTTCGACCCGCAGGTGCGCCTCGGCGGGGTGATCCTGAACAAGGTCGGCTCCGACCGGCACGAGGTGATGCTGCGGGAGGCGCTGGAGGAGGCCGGGATGCCGGTGCTGGGCGTCCTGCGGCGTGCTCCGCAGGTGGCCGCGCCCTCCCGTCACCTCGGGCTGGTCCCGGTCGCCGAGCGGCGGCGTGACGCGGTCGCCTCGGTGGCGGCGCTGGCGGAGCAGGTCAGGGCAGGCTGCGACCTGGACGCGCTGATGGCCCTGGCCCGCACGGCCCCAGCGCTGTCCTGCGAAGCCTGGGCTCCGGACCTGGCCTTGTTCCCCCACCCCGCCCCTTCCCGAAACCGGGCTCTGCCCGGACCCGGTCCTCAAACGCCGGACGGGCTGGATTCTCCAGCCCCGCCGGCGTTTGAGGCGCGGGGTCCGGGGCGGAGCCCCAGCAACGGCGGCGCACCCGTCATCGCCATCGCCGGAGGGCCCGCCTTCACGTTCTCGTACGCCGAGCACTCGGAGCTGCTGCAAGCGGCCGGCGCCGAGGTGGTCACCTTCGACCCGCTCAGGGACGAGGCGCTGCCCGAAGGAACCACCGGTCTGGTGATCGGCGGCGGGTTCCCCGAGGTGTACGCCCCGGAGCTGTCGGCCAACGAGCCGCTCCGCAAGGCCGTCGCGGCGTTCGCGGCCGCCGGGGGTCCGGTGGCCGCCGAGTGCGCCGGGCTGCTGTACCTGGCCCGTTCGCTGGACGGGAAGCCGATGTGCGGGGTGCTCGACTCCGACGCGCGGATGTCGGAGCGGCTCACGCTCGGCTACCGCGAGGCGGTGGCGGTGTCCGACAGCGTCCTGGCTCCGGCCGGTACCCGGCTGCGCGGGCACGAGTTCCACCGGACGGTGATCGAGCCGGGCGCAGGCCCCGCGCCCGCCTGGGGTTTCACGCATCCCGAGCGCCGGGTGGAGGGCTTCGTGCAGCACGGGGTGCACGCCAGCTACCTGCACACCCACTGGGCGGCGGAGCCCTCCGTGGCCCTGCGGTTCGCCGAGGCCGCGGCAGCGCACCGGTGAGCGGAAGACCCTCGCCGCCGCGGTCAGTCCGCGAGGCCCACCACCAGCCAGATCCCGGCCACCCCGCCCACGGTGCACAGCAGCGTGGACAGCGCGGGGTGCTTGTGGTGGGCCTCGGGCAGGATCTCGGCAGCGGCCAGGTAGAGCAGGACCCCTCCGAAGAACCCGAGGTACGCCCCGAGGGGTTCCTCCGGAAGAGTGAACAGCAAAGTGGACGCGGCGCCCACGACGGGGGCCACGGCGTCCGCGAACAGCATGATCAGCGCCTTGCGGCGGGCGTTCCCGTAGAGCCGGGTGAGCGTGTACGTGTTGAACCCGTCGGCGAAGTCGTGGGTGATGACGGCCAGGGCCACGGCCACGCCCATCCCGCCTCCGACCTGGAACGCGGCGCCGAGGGCCACTCCGTCGGCGAGGCTGTGGCCGACCATGGCGGCGGCCGCGGTCAGGCCGACCTGGGGGACCCGTTCCCCGTGGTCGCCGTGCCCGTGCCCGTCCGCGGACCCGTTCTCGCCGCCGTGGGAGGCCTGGCGGACGGCCAGGACGCGTTCCACGCAGTGCGCGACCAGGAACCCGCCGACGAAGAGCAGCAGGGCGAGCGGGACCCCGAACACCTCGGAGCCCGCGGCGTGCATGGCCTCCGGCAGCAGGTCGAGGCCCACGACGCCGAGCATCAGCCCGCCGGCCAGGCCCAGCACGAGGTGGCGGCGGTCGGTGACGCGCTGCGCCGTCCATCCGCCTGCCAGGGTCATCAGGAACGCACCCAACGCCACGATCACGGCCATGTGCCCCTGCATACCGACTCCTCGCCTCCCGCGCACTTCCGCGCCCGGGTGGCGGACCACGGGCGGTTGACGGCCACGACGGCCGTGACTGCCGCCACGACGACGAACGACTGAAATCGACTGAAACGGGTGAACCTGGTGGGCGAGTACGCGACGCAGCTGGTGGTCGGGGTCGGCGGCCGCGCGGGGGTGTCCGTGGCCGAGGTCTGCGCGCTGGTGGAGGAGACCCTGCGCGGGGCCGGGCTGTCGGCGAAGGCCGTGACGGCGCTGGCCACGGTGGAGGCGAAGGCGGTGGAGGCGGGGATCGCGGGCGCGGCGGAACGTTTCGGCGTGCCTCTGCTCAGCTATCCCGCCGACCGGCTGGCCACGATCGCCGTGCCGCACCCCTCGGACGCGGCGCGCGAGGCCGCCGGCACCCCGTCGGTGGCGGAGGCCGCCGCCCTGGCCGGGGGCGGGGAGCTCCTCGTACCCAAGCGCCGGTCGGTGGCGGCGACCTGCGCGGTCGCGACGGCCCACACGCACGACCTGCGCCACCACGGGGACGCGGAGGTGGCGGACTCGGACGCGGCGCTGGTGGACCTCGCGGTGAACGTACGGGCGCACACGCCCCCGCAGTGGCTCAAGGACCGGATCGCGGCTTCGCTCGACGTCCTGTCCGCCTATCCCGACGGCCGCCGGGCCCGCGCGGCGGTGGCCCTGCGCCACGGGCTGCCGGTCGAGCGGGTGCTGCTGACGGCGGGGGCCGCGGAGGCCTTCGTGCTGATCGCGCGGGCCCTGGGCTGCGTACGGCCCGTGGTGGTGCACCCGCAGTTCACCGAGCCGGAGGCGGCCCTGCGCGACGCGGGCCACCAGGTGGAGCGGGTGGTGCTGCGCGCGGCGGACGGGTTCCGCCTCGACCCGGCGGCGGTGCCGGAGGAGGCCGACCTCGTGGTGGTCGGGAACCCGACCAACCCGACCTCGGTCCTGCACCCGGCGGCCACCCTGGCCGCGTTGGCCCGGCCGGGCCGGATCCTGGTGGTGGACGAGGCGTTCATGGACGCGGTCCCGGGCGAGCGGGAGGCGCTGGCCGGGCGGACGGACATACCGGGGCTGGTGGTGCTGCGGAGCCTGACCAAGACCTGGGGCCTGGCCGGGCTGCGCATCGGCTACGCGCTGGCCGAGCCCGGGGTGATCGCGAAGCTGGCGGCGGCGCAGCCGCTGTGGCCGGTCTCCACGCCGGCGCTGGTGGCGGCCGAGGCCTGCGTGGCCCCGGAGGCGCTGGCCGAGGCGGAGGCCGCGGCCCGGCAGATCGCGGTGGACCGCGAGCACCTGCTCGCCGGACTCGCGGAGTTCGAGGAGATCTCGGTGGCGGGCGTGGCGCAGGGACCGTTCGTACTGATCCGGATCGAGGGCGCGATGGAGATCCGCACCCGGCTGCGCGCGCTGGGCTTCGCCGCCCGCCGCGGGGACACCTTCCCCGGCCTGGACCGCAACTGGCTGCGCCTGGCGGTCCGCGACCGCGCGACGACGGGCCGGCTCCTCCAGGCCCTGGACGTGGCGCTGGCCGGCCGCTGATCCGGACCGCGGACGGCAGCGAGCAAGGCAAGCGGACGAGCAGGGACCCGGCCGGGAAGAAGCCCGCGCGATGTCACCCGGACGGCCGTATTCCGGGGGGTGGGTGTGGCCGCGGGATCCGGGCTGGGCGACTATTTCCCCAGGTAGAGATCATTTGAGACCGGGGGGTCCGGAAATGAAGACAGCGGGGAAGATAGGCACGGCCGTGGCCGGACTGGCCGTCGTGGGGGGCGCCGCGCTCGGCATACCTCACCTCGTCGGCAAGGACGGCAAGGCCTCCACCGAGCAGCGGCTCGGGGCGAAGCCCGGGTCCGGCGCGAGCCCCGCGCCGGGGACCACGGTCCCCGCCGACGCGAAACCCTTCACGCTCGTCGGGACCGGCGACATCATCCCGTACCCGTCCATCGTCCAGCGGGCCGCCGACGACTCCGCGGAGAAGGGCGGTTACGACTTCCGGAAGATGCTCGCCGGGGTCAAGCCCATCGTCTCCGCCGCCGACCTGGCGATATGCCACCACGAGATACCGTACGGCCGGCCCGGCGGCCCCTACACCGGATACCCCCTCTTCAAGGCCCCGCACCAACTGGCCGACGCCCTCAAGGACGCCGGGTACGACAGTTGCTCCACCGCCTCGAACCACACCCTGGACGACGGATACGACGGCCTCGTCCGCGTCCTGGACAACCTCGACCGCGTCGGCGTCCGCCACGTGGGCTCGGCCCGCAGCGCCGAGGAGGCCAAGGCCCCGGCGCTGCTGGAAGCCGGCGGCGCCAAGGTCGCGCAGCTGGACTACACGTACGGGACCAACGGCGTCCCGCTCCCCTCCGGCAAGCCCTGGGCCGTGAACCTGATCGACCCGGAGCGGATCGTCGCCGACGCCCGCGCCGCGCGCGCGGCCGGCGCGAACGTCGTCGTCCTCAGCGTCCACTGGGGTTCCGAGTGGCAGACGGCGCCCGACCAGCAGCAGTTGGACCTGGCAAAGGCCCTGACCGCTTCGCGCGGGGCGGACGGCCTTCCCGACATCGATCTGATCCTGGGCACCCACAACCACGTGCCGCAGCCCTACGAGAAGATCAACGGCACCTGGGTCGTGTACGGCATGGGCGACCAGGTCGCCAGCTTCTACGAGGCCGACAAGGCCCGCGGCAACATGTCCTCGATCCCCCGCTTCACCTTCGCCCCCTCGGCCGCCCATCCGGGCCGGTGGGAGGTGTCCAAGGCCGAGTACCTCACGCAGTATTCGGACATGCGGCAGCCGTTCCGCGTCGTCTGCGCCTCCTGCGACTCCACCGGCTCCGGATCCGCCGACGCCACCTACACCGCCGTCGACCGCGAGGTCACCAAGGCCGTGATGTCGCGGGGCGCCGCCGAACAGGGTCTGACGCGGGCCACCAAGTAGGTACGACGGCCCGCCGCGCTACGAGGCCCTGCCGCGCTACGAGGCCTTGCCGCGCCGGGTCGCGACCAGCGCGGCGGCGCCGAAGCCGAGCAGGATCAGCGCCCCGCCCGTGACGTACGGGGTGAGGGAACCGCCGCCGGTCTCGGCGAGGTCGGCCGCGGTGCCGGAGCCGGCCGAGGTGCCCGCGGTCCCCGTCTGCGGCTTGATGTCGGGCGTCTGCGAGGGGCTGGGGGCGGGGCCGGCCGGGGACTCGCAGTGCGCTTCGGCGAGCACGATCTCGCCCTCCACCTGCGCCACGTTCAGGTCGAGCGGGTTGACCGACACCTTGAGCCGCAGCGCGGTCGCGGCGGCCGTGGAGGAGGTGGTCTCGGCGGCCGAGAGCTCCAGGCTGACCAGGCCGACCTTCGGGACCTCGACCTTGGTGGGCCCGCTCGCCGCGACGGTGACCTTCTTGCCGAGGACGGTCACCGCGCCGGGGACGGCGGAGCTGGCGACCGGCTTCTTGCCCGCCTCGCAGACGGCCTTGGCGGTGACCTTCTCCACCTCGATCAGGGCGAGCGCCGGCAGTCCCGGCACGTGCACCCGGGCCTTGGCCAGGTTGGCCTCCGCCTGGGCCCGGTGCCCGTCGGCGGTGGCCATGGAGGTGGCGACGTCGGCGCGCAGCACGCTCACCGGCGCTCCCCCTTCGACTCCGTCGAGGGTGACGCTCAGCGCCGTCTTCGTCGCGTCCGCCGGGGCGCTGACCTCGTTGAGGGTCGCCGTGAGCGGGACGTGCACGGTCTTGTTGAGCAGGCCCACGTCCAGGGTGGTGCGCAGGACGACGGCGCCCGCCTTTCCTTCGCCGGCGCCGTGCTGCGCGGTGGCGAAGGCGGGCGGGGCGGCGAGGAGGGCTACCGCTCCCGTGGCGAGGAGTGCGGCCACGGGCATGCGGAAGGTGTTGCTGTTCAAGGTGGTGGAACCCCCAGGGAGATGGGAGCCGTCGCGCCGCCAATGGGGGACATCGCGTGCGCCGACGGCCTCGACCCCGGAATCTTTACGCACCGAGAGTGAACGGGTGCCAACCCGGCGTGAGTTCACCCCAAAGGGTGGTTTCCACGCACAGGTTCGAATAAATACGCCCCATCCGGAACGACAGTTCCCTCCCACCACAGCCCGCGGCCGTTCCCCACCCCCGAAAGCGGTAGTCAACGACCGGTCGGCGGCTGGGGTCACGCCCCGTCAACGCGCCGCCGCGCAGGGCCCGGATCGCGCTCAGGCGACCACGTTGCCGTTCACCACCACCCGCAGCGGCTGCGCCAGCGCCCGTACGTCGGCCCGCGGATCGCCCGCGTAGACCACCAGGTCGGCGGGTGCCCCCTCGGTCAGGCCGGGCCTGCCGAGCCACTCGCGCGCCCCCCACGTGGTCGCCGAGAGGGCCTGGAGGGGCGGGATCCCGGCCTTGACGAGCTCGCCCACCTCGGCGGCGACCAGGCCGTGCGGGAGGGAACCCCCCGCGTCGGTGCCCACGTAGACCCCGATGCCGGCGTCGTAGGCGGCCCGGACGGTGTCGTAGCGGCGCTCGTGCAGGCGGCGCATGTGCGAGGCCCAGCCGGGGAACTTGGCTTCGCCGCCCGCCGCCATCTTCGGGAAGGTGGCGATGTTCACGAGGGTCGGCACGATCGCGACCCCGCGCTCCGCGAACAGCGGGATCGTGTCCTCGGTGAGCCCGGTGGCGTGTTCGACGCAGTCGATGCCCGCCTCGACCAGGTCGCGCAGGGAGTCCTCGGCGAAGCAGTGGGCGGTGACTCGGGCGCCGAGCCGGTGGGCTTCGGCGATGGCCGCCTCGACCTCGGCGCGCGGCCAGCAGGCGGTCAGGTCCCCCACTTCGCGGTCGATCCAGTCGCCGACCAGCTTGACCCAGCCGTCCCCGCGCAGGGCCTCGCGGCCGACGTACTCGACGAGGTCGGCCGGCTCGATCTCGTGGGCGAAGTTGCGGATGTAGCGGCGGCTGCGGGCGATGTGGCGCCCGGCCCGGATGACCTTCGGCAGGTCCTCGCGGTCGTCTATCCAGCGGGTGTCGGACGGGGATCCGGCGTCGCGGATCAGGAGGGTGCCGGCGTCGCGGTCGGCCAGGGCCTGGTGTTCGGCGGTCTGCGCGTCCACGGGTCCGTGGGCATCGAGTCCCACGTGACAGTGCGCGTCCACCAGCCCGGGGAGCACCCAGCCGGACACCTCGGTGACCTGACCGGGCCCGCGCGGGCGCTCGTAGGAGACGCGTCCGCCGATCACCCACAGCTCGTCGCGCACCTCCTCGGGGCCGACCAGCACCCGTCCCTTCACGTGCAGCAGCCCGCCCTGTGCCCTGTCGCCTTTGACGTCGTCGCTCATGTCGGCACTGTACGTGCGTGATCGGTAGGCTCTCCAGGTCGCTCCGGACGATTCCGGCCAACCCCAGACACGAAGCCCGAGACACGAAGAGAGCACCGCCGTGAGCCACCCCCTCCTGGACCTTCCGCCCCTGACCGCCACGCGGTTCGCGTCGATCGAGCGGGGCGTCGCGGAGCTGCTCTCCACCCGGGCGGACGTGGTGATCACCCAGGGCGAGGCGCTGCTCCCGCTGGAGGGCTGCATCCGCTCCGGCGCGCGGCCCGGTTCCACCGCGCTGAACATCGTCACCGGCCCCTACGGCACCACCTTCGGGAACTGGCTGCGCGACTGCGGGGCGACCGTCGTGGATCTGGCGGTCCCCTTCGACACCGCCGTCACGGGCGCCCAGGTGGCGGACGCCCTGGCGGCGCACCCGGAGATCGACTTCGTCTCGCTGGTGCACGCGGAGGCGGCCACCGGGAACACGAACCCGGTCGCGGAGATCGGCGAGGCCGTACGGGCCCACGGGGCGCTGTTCATGCTGGACGCGGTGGCCTCGGTGGGCGCGGAGCCGCTGCTGCCGGACGAGTGGGGCGTGGACCTGTGCGTGATCGGGGCACAGAAGGCGATGGGCGGACCGGCGGGCGTCTCGGCCGTGTCGGTCTCGGACCGCGCCTGGGTCCGCTTCGCCGCGAACCCCGCCGCCCCGAGGAGCTCCTACCTCTCCCTCCTGGACTGGAAGCAGCGCTGGATCGACGGCGGGCGGATGGCGCTGCCGCACGCGCCCGCGCAGCTGGAGATGCTGGCGCTGGAGGCCTGCCTGGACCGCATCGCGGCCGAGGGGCTGCCCGCGGTGACGGCCCGCCACGCGGCCGCGGCGGCGGCGACCCGCGCGGGCGCCGCGGCCCTGGGCATCGCCCCGTACGTGGCCCAGGACGCGGCGGCCGCCCCGGTCGCCACCACCCTGCGGGTTCCGGAGGCCTCCCTGGTGGCGGCGAAGGCCCTGGCGGCGGACCCGGCGGTCCCCCTCGCGGCGGGCGGCGGCGCCCTGGCCCAGGAGATGCTCCGGGTCAACCACTACGGCACCGCGGCCTCCCTGGAATCCGTCCGGTCCTGCCTGCGGGCCCTCGCCGCGGCCCTCTCCCTCGACCCGGCCGCGGGCCTGGCGGCAGCCGGGGCGGCCTGGTCGGCGGCGCCGTCCGCCTGACGGACGGGCTTCAGGGCTTCAGGAGAGCAGGTCCAGCAGCCGGTCCACGTCCGCCTCGGTGTTGTAGAGGTGGAAGGAGGCCCGCAGATTGCCTGCGCGGGCGGCGGTGGCGATGCCCGCGGCGAGGAGGGCGCCCTGGCGGTCGGCCAGGCCCGGGACCGAGACGATCGGGGCGTCGCCGGGGACCGGTTCGCGGCCCAGGCGGGCCAGGCCGGCCCGGTAGCGGGCGGCCAGGGCGGTGTCGTGGGCGTGCACCGCTTCGATGCCGATCCGCTCGAGCAGGGCCAGCGAGGGTTCGGCGGCGTGGTAGCCGAGGAAGGCCGGGGACTCGTCGAAGCGGCGGGCTCCGTGGGCCAGTTCGGGCATCGGGCCGTAGGTGGAGTCCCACATCGACTCGGCCGCCACCCAGCCCGCGTGCAGCGGGACCAGCGTGGACTGGGCCTCTTCGGAGACCGTGAGGTACGAGACCCCGCGCGCGGCCAGCAGCCACTTGTACCCGGCGGTGACCGTGTACTCGTAGGGCGAGGCGTCGAAGGGCAGCCAGCCCGCCGCCTGGGTGGCGTCGACCAGCATGCGCGCCCCGTAGCCGCGGGTGGCCTCGCGGACCGCGGCGAGGTCCGCCGTACGCCCGTCCGCGGACTGTACGGCGCTCAGTGCGACCAGCGCGGTGCCCGGCCCGACGGCTTCGGCGATCGACTCCAGCGGGGCGAAGCGGACCTTGAGGTCGTCGCGCACCACGAAGGGGTTGATGACGGAGGCGAACTCACCCTCGGGGCACAGGACTTCGGATCCGGCCGGGAGGGAGGCCGAGACCAGGCCGACGTGGGTGGACACGGCCGAGCCGACGGCCACCCGGTCCGGGGTCACCCCGACGATGCGCGCGAAGGCGCCCCGGACCCGGTTCACCCGGTCGAAGTCACCGAAGCCGGACGGGATTCCGGCCCCGGCGGCCTCGGCCAGTCGCCGTACCTCGGCGACGGCCGCCCGCGGGAGGACGCCGCAGGTGGCGGTGTTGAGGTAGGTGGTGGAGTGCGCGAACTCGGCGCGGACCGTTTCGGGCGGCAGTAGATCCATGGATTCCACTCTGCGCCAGGATCAACCCAAAGTCCATTGCCATGTTTTACGGGCCACACCAAAGGATTACTTATGCAGCGCGGCCCGTAAGCGGGGTCAGTGCTGCGGCACCGCGCAGCTGCCGTCCGGGTCGCAGACCTCGCCGTCGGGGGCGGCCGTGACGAGGACCTCGCGCCCGGCCCACGCCTGCTCCAGCGCCCGGGTGAAGACCTCGGCGGGCTGGCCGCCCGAGATTCCGTAGCGGCGGTCGAGCACGAAGAACGGTACGGCGCTCGCGCCCAGTTCGGCGGCTTCGCGCTCGTCGGCCCGCACCTCGGCGGCGTAGGCCGAGTCGTCGGCCAGGACCGTACGGGCCTCCGCCTCGTCCAGCCCGGCCTCGACGGCGAGCTCGACCAGGGTCTCCGGGTCGAAGACGGAGCGCTCCTCGCCGAAGTTGGCGCGGTAGGCGAGGTCGAGCAGCTCCTCCTGGCGGCCGCGGGCGGCGGCCAGGTGCAGCAGGCGGTGGATGTCGAAGGTGTTGCCGTGGTCGCGGCCCTCGGTCCGGTACGCCAGCCCCTCGGCGCGCGCGCTCGCGGCCACGTGCTCCTCCATGCCGCGGGCCTCGTCGAGGGTGCGGCCGTACTTCTTGGCGAGCATCTCCAGGACGGGCGCCACCACGCCCTTGGGGCCGTTCGGGTCGAGCTCGAAGGAGCGGAAGACGACCTCGATCTCGTCGCGGTGCGCGAACTCGGCCAGCCCCTTGGTGAAACGGGCCTTGCCGATGTAGCACCAGGGGCAGGCGATGTCGCTCCAGATCTCGACGCGCATGTTCCTTCTTCTCTCCATGGAATCAACTGTTCCGGGTTCAACCATTCCCGGTCCTGTCTCATTCCCCGGACGGTTCCCCCACCGCGAGCCAGAGGATGCGGTGGGAGCCGGCCTGGGCTCCGGCGGGGTCCGGGAGCCAGCCCTGGCGGGCGTAGAAGGCCTGGGCGCGGAGGTTGTGCTCGTAGACCTCCAGGCGGACCCTGCGGATGCCTGCCCGGCGCCAGGCCTCGAGGCAGGCCTCGTGCAGGGCGGCCCCGGTGCCCCGGCGCCAGTGGACGGGGTCCACGTGCAGCTGGGTCAGGGTGGTCTCGTCGCCGTCCGTGCGGAAGGCCGCGACCCCGGTGAGCTCGCCGTCCCGCTCGGCGCAGAGCACCCCGCCCTCGGTGCCGGTCCGGGTGACCGCCCGGGACCAGCCCTCGCGGGTGCGCGCCAGCTCGGCCGCGCCGCCGTAGCTCTCCTCGGGGATCCGGCCCCGGTAGTAGGTGGCACGGGCCCGGGTGTGGAGGGCGGCGATGGCGTCGAGGTCGGCGGGGTGCGCGGTCCGGATCATGGACAAGGGAACGCGCCGGAAACCCCGTCGGTTCCCGGCGCGCGTCCCGCGTGTCCACGACCCACCGGATTCGGCCACGCGTACGAGGCGGCGCGGGGTCCGTGCGACTTCTCCGGTCGGTGCGACGGCGCGGCTACTTCTTCAGCCAGGCCTGCATCATCTTCTGCGCGACGGGAGCGGCCAGCTTGCCGCCGCCGATCTCGGAGCGGTCGGTGTCCGAGTTCTCGATCACCACGGTGACCACGATCTGCTTGCCGCCCATCTTCCCGTAGGTCGTGTACCAGGCGAGCGGCGGCAGGCTGTTGTTGACTCCGCGCTGGGCGGTACCGGTCTTGGCGCCGGCCTCGACACCCGGGATCTGGACGTTCTTGCCACCGCCTTCGGTGGCGACCGTCCGCATGGCGTCCTGCACCATCGAGGCGGTCTTCTCGCTCATCACCTGCTGGGACTTCGGGTTCTTGAAGCTCTCCAGCACGTTCCCGTTGGAGTCGGTGACCTCGGAGACCTCGTGGGGGGAGACCAGCTTCCCGCCGTTCTCGATCGCGGCCGTCACCATCGCCATCTGGAGCGGGGTGGCCTGTACGTCGAACTGGCCGATACCGGTCTGCGCGACCTGGTCGACCGACATCTTCTTCGCCGGGTACTTGCTCGCGGGGCGGGCCTCGACGGGAAGCTTCTGGACCACGTTGAAGCCGAGCTTCTCCGCCATGGCGCGCATCTTGTCCTGGCCGAGCTTGTGCGCGAACTCCGCGAAGACGTTGTTGCAGGACAGCTTCAGGGCGGTCCGGGGGGAGACGTTGTTGCACATCGAGTCGTCCACCTCGCTGCGCAGCTTGGTGGTGGTGCCGGGAATCGTGTAGTTGCCGGGGATCCCGGTGGGCGTGTCGATGTTCGTGACCAGGCCGTTCTCGATCGCCGCGGCCAGGGTGACGAGCTTGAAGGTGGATCCGGGCGCCTGCGGCTTGCGCAGCGCCACGTTCTCCATCGCCTTGCCCTCGTCGGCGTTGAGCTTCTTCCAGGCGTCCTCGTCCGTGGCGCCCGTGATCGTGCCCGGGTCGAAGGAGGGGTTGTTCACCACGGCCAGGATCTCGCCGGTGGCCGGGTCGATGGCCACGGCGGAGCCCTGCTTGCCCTGGAGCGCGTCGTAGCCGGCCTTCTGGACGTCCTTGTCGATGGTCGTCAGGACGTTGCCCGGGGAGGCACGCTTGTTGGTGAGCGTGTCCATGATGCTCTTGAGCCGGTTGTCCGAGCCGTTGAGGACGTCCTTGTAGACACCCTCCAGCATGCTGGAGCCGTAGGCCTGGGAGCTGTACCCGGTGATCGGCGCGTACAGCGGCCCGTCGGTGTAGGTCCGCTTGTACTGGAAGTCCCGTCCGCCCGTCTTCGTGGAGCCGGTGATCGGCTCACCGCCCACGATGATGTTCCCCAACGGGTTCTCGTACTGCCCGATGAGGTTCCGCCGGTTGTTCTTGTCGTCTGCGAGGGCCTGGCCTTGATATGCCTGCACCCAGGTGACCCGCACCAAAAGGGCCAGCACCAGAAGCAGACAGAAGACCGACGCACGCCTGATCGTCTTGTTCATCCCCCAGAAGGACGTCCGGGCCGCCCCGGCCGTTCCGCTCTGCCCCGATTGTGGCGGAGTTCTCAGCCTTTCTTCATGGGGAAACCTCCCTCGTACGCCGCGATGACCGCCTGGGTGCGGTCCCGGGAACCGGTCTTGGCCAGCACCGCCGCCACATGCGTCTTCACCGTCTGCGGACCGACCCCGAGGCGCTCGCTCACCTCGTGGTTGGACAGCCCGGCGGCCATCAGGCGCAGTACGTCGGCCTCCCGGTCCGTGAGCCGGGCCACCCAGGGCGCGGCGCCCTGCCCCGCTCCGGACGGGGTGTGGGCGGCGGCCAGGGAGCGGACGGCCGCCGGGAAGAGCAGCGATTCCCCGCGCGCCACGAGCCGGACGGCGGCCACCAGCTCGTCGGGGTGGGCCCGCTTGAGCAGGAACCCGGCGGCTCCCGCGCGCAGCGCGTCGTAGACGTAGGCGTCGTTCTCGAAGGTGGTGACCACCACGATCCGCGGCGGCTCGGTCATGGTGGCGAGGATCCGCCGGGTGGCCTGGATCCCGTCGACCTCGGGCATCCGCACGTCCATCAGCACCACGTCCGGGGCCAGGGCCCGCACCACGGACACGGCCTCTGCTCCGGTGGCCGCCTCCCCGACGACCTCCAGATCGGGCTCGGCGTCGAGGATGACCCGCAGGGCGGTGCGGACCATCCGCTCGTCGTCGGCCAGGACCACGCGCAGCGGCGGGCGCGGCGGCGGGGTCATCGCGGGCCCCCGCCGAGCGGAAGGACGGCCCGCAGCCGCCACCGGCCCCCGTGCGGCCCCGCCTCGACGTGCCCGCCGAGCAGCGCGGCCCGCTCGGCGGCCCCGCGCAGCCCGCGGCCCCCGGTGGTGCGGTCCTGCGCAGCGGCGCCCGGATCGTTCGTCATGGTGATCTCCAGTTCCTCTTCTTCGTTCCCTCCGCGCACCCGTGCGAGGATCCGCAGATCGACCGGTCCGGCTCCGTGCCGCAGCGCGTTGCTCAGCCCCTCCTGCACGATCCGGTACGCCTCGCGGGAGGCGATCGCCGGGATCCGCTCCCAGTCCCCCGCCGGTCCCGGGTCCTGGCGGGCGGTGATCGGTGTCCCGGAGGCCCGGCTCCGGTCCAGCAGCCCGTCGAGGTCGGCGGCCAGCGTCGGCGCGATCCCGGCGCCCCCGGCGCCATCGGCGTCCCCGGCCGCCACGCCGTCGCCCTCGCGCAGCAGGCCCAGCACCGCGTCCAGCTCCCCCACCGTGCGCCGGGTGGTGTCCTCGATCGCGGCCAGCGCCTCCCGTACGAAGCCGGGGTCGCTGTCGAGCACCCGACGGGCGGCGCTCGCCTGGAGGGTGACCGCGCTGAGGGCGTGCCCGACGGCGTCGTGCAGCTCCCGGGCCAGCCGGTTGCGCACCGCCAGGTCGGCGGCCCGCTCCTCGGCCGCCGCCAGCCGGTCCGCCGCCGTCGGCCCGAGCAGCACCGGCGCCAGCCGGGCCAGCAGCGCCCCGGCCCCGGCGGCGCACAGCACGACCCCGGCCAACAGCGCGATCCCGAGCACCGGGGCCAGCCAGGGCTCGGCCAGTACGCCGAACCAGCCGAACCCGACCGCCGGCTCCCACAGCCTGCTCACGAACGGCAGGGCGATCAGCATCACCGCCGCGGGCGGCACCGCCAGGGTGATCCCGCTGACCAGCGCCCCGACCCCCAGGTGCAGGGTCCACCAGGCCGAGGTCCGCCCCCGGGCCGCCCAGGTCCGGGCCGGCCCCTGCGCGAGCCGCTCCCCCGGCACCCCGCCCAGGGCCCGGACGGCGGCCACCGACATCGGCCGGACCAGCCCGAACAGCCCGGTCACGGCGACGAGCGGCAGGGCGGCGCCGTAGGCGGCGAAGCTGAGCGGCAGCGAGTTGAGCGCGTTGACCCCGCCTCCGGCGGCGCCGACCACCACCTGCGTCAGCAGGAAGTACGGCATCAGCAGGGCGCCGCCGAGTATGAGATGGATCCAGCGCAGCCGGGCCCGCGCCCCGAACGGCCTCTCCACGCCGCCTCCCTCAGGCTGCTCGGCGTGTGGCGAGGAAGCGCGCCATGACGGTGACCGCGAGCAGTCCGATGATCATCTGGCCAGCGTAGATCAGGTAGGTCGCGGCAGTCGTCCGTTCGCCCGGACCGGGGTCCCCGCCCACCACCGCGACCATCATCCACATCCCCCAGCACGAGGTCGCCGCCGAGCCTGTCCACGCCACGGCCAGTGGCCACCACGCCTGCCGGTCCCCGCCCTTGGCGAGCAGCAGCGCCCCCGCCGCCGCGGTCAGCGCGCATATCGCGTGGACGGCGGAGACCATGGCCGTATCGGAGGAGTACTGCGCGATCTGGGCCGGATCGTGCCCGGCCGTGCCTCCGAAGGCCCAGTACAGGTGGGTCGCCGCCACCACCGCGGCCACCGCCGCCGCGGCTCCCGCCACCACCCCCGTGGGTGACGGGAGCTTCCCCCGGGCTCCGCCCGGGGGGACCCGCGGACCGAGGACGCCCTGCCAGCGCCGACCCCAGCGCTCTCGCGCATAGGGCACGAACAGCCCGGCCAGGGCCACGGCCTGGATGATGAAGCCGGGGTAGACGAGGTTGAAGACCCACGGTTCGAGGAAGGGCGCCTCGGCCGCTCGCGCGGCCTCGTCCGGCCCCAGCCCCATGGCGCGCAGGAGGAGTTGGCCGGGAAAGCCGAGGACGATCGGTGTCAGCAGTCCGGTGGCGATGAAGACGGGGAGGAGGAGCAGCCAGGACGGGACGCGCATCCCCCAGGGCCGGGTGAGCACGAGGACCAGCAGGACCACGCTGGAGTCCATGAGCAGTGACAGGCCGTTGAGCGCGGTGAAGAACACGCTGCCCGGCTCCAGGAGCACGCTGCCGTCCGGTATCCCGATGTGGCTCCCGGCCAGCCAGGCGGTCTTCAGCGTCAGATAGGGCACGGTGGCGGCGATGGCGGCCGCCCGCAGGAACCTCCGCCCGGCGCCCGGCCGGGTGGCCGGTGGCCGGGCTTCGTCAAACGGCGGACCCTGCGGTCGCTTCGTGGGAACGGCTCGTGTGGTCATGACTCAACGGTCCCGTGTCCGCGCCCCCGCCACCTCCCCCGTGAAGGGGAACCGTCTCCCTCGCCCGGGGGAGGAACCACCCCCTCCACCGCACCACCTGCGAGCCTGCGTGTGCCCTCAGCCGCCCGCGGGGGCCGCGGGAGCCGCCGGAGCCGCCGGAGCCGCCGGGCGCCGCTACATCCGCCGCGTCACCACCGACAGCCGGTCCCGCGCCTCGAACAGCGCCCCCTTGATGACCTGTTCGTGCCCCGGCGTCAGCCGCGCCACCGGCACCGAGCAGCTCACCGCGTCGCGGGCCGGCGTCCGGTACGGCACCGCCACCCCGAAGCAGCGCAGTCCGAGGGTGTTCTCCTCCCGGTCCACCGCGTACCCCTGCTCCCGCACCAGGGCCAGCTCGTCGATGAGCCGGTCCCGGTCGGTGATGGTGTGCTCGGTGACCGGTTCCAGCTTCCGCGGCAGGAGTCCCCGTACCTCTTCGTCGGTGTGCGTGGCCAGCAGTGCCTTGCCGAGCGCCGTCGAGTGCACGGGCAGCCGCCGGCCGACCCGGGTGAAGGGCCGCAGATAGTGCTGGGACTGGCGGGTCGCGAGGTAGACCACGCTCGTCCCGTCCATCCGGGCCAGGTGGATGGTCTCCGTCGTGTCGTCGGAGAGCCGGTCCAGCGTCGGCCGGGCCGCCGCGACGACCTCGTCCCCGTCGATGTACGAACTGCCGACGAGCAGCGCCCGTACACCGATGCCGTACCGCGTTCCCGTCGCGTCCGTCTCCACCCAGCCCAGGTTCACCAGGGTGCGCAGCAGCATGTAGAGGCTGGACTTGGGCAGGGAGAGGTCGTTCTGGATGTCGGCCAGGCTGTGCAGCCCCGGTCGCGCCGCGAAGTGTTCCAGCAACTGGACCGTGCGTACCGCCGACTTGACGGCCGCCGGCGCGCCCGAGCCCCCCGACTCAGCTGTCGTCATTCGCCTTCGTGCCCCTCTGTCGCTGTGCCTGGCTCCGGCTCTCGTCTTGTCAACCCGGAAGGCGCGGAAATAGAGTCCACGGTGGATGTGATCATTCATCCACCGGAACAGCGTTCAGAATACTGAACGCATCCGCACGGGTCAGCGTAGATCCAGGAGGCAGTTCGTCATGGCAGCAACACCAGTCTGGAGTGTGGACCCCCGCACCGGGAAGCAGCGCGAGCAGGTTGCGGTGGAGGCCACACCCCAGGAGGTGGACGAAGCCGTGCGCGCGGCCCACGCCGCCCGCGGCGCGCTCGGCGACGCCGTCGCCCGCGCCGCCTTCCTGCGCGCCGCCGCCGACCTCCTCGACGGGGCCGTCGAACACGTCGCCCGGGCCGCCGACGCCGAGACCGCGCTCGGCCCCGGCCGGCTCACCGGCGAGCTCGCCCGCACCACCGGGCAGCTGCGCGCCTTCGCCGACGCCGTGGACGAGGGCTCCCACCTCGACATCCGCATCGACCGCGCCGACCCCACCACCGCCCCGCCCCGCCCGGAGCTGCGCCGCTACAAGGTGCCGCTGGGCGTGGTCGCGGTGTACGCCGCCTCGAACTTCCCGCTCGCCTTCTCCGTCCCCGGCGGGGACACCGCCAGCGCGCTGGCCGCGGGCTGCCCGGTCGTGGTCAAGGCGCACCCCGACCATCCGGCCACCTCCGAGCTGTGCGCCTCGCTGCTGCGCCGGGCGGCCGTCGCCGCCGGGCTGCCGCCCGAAGTGGTCGCCGTGGTGCACGGGTTCGACGCGGGCCTGGAGCTGATCCGGCACCCGCTGGTCACCGCCGCCGGGTTCACGGGTTCCATCCGGGGCGGGCGGGCCCTGTTCGACGCGGCCGCCGCGCGGCCCGTACCGATCCCCTTCCACGGGGAACTGGGCTCCCTGAACCCCGTCGTGGTCACCCCGGCGGCCGCCGCCGAGCGCGCGGAGGAGATCGGCGCCGGGCTGGCGGGCTCGGTCACCCTCGGAGTCGGCCAGTTCTGCGTCAAGCCCGGGCTGGTCCTCGTACCCGAGGGCGCGGACGGCGACCGGCTCGCCGGGGCGCTCGGCAAATCGCTCGGCGAGAGCGGACCCGGGGTCCTGCTCGACCACCGGATGCGGGAGAACTTCATCGCCGGGGTCCGCGAGCGCGCCGCCCTGCCCGGGGTCGAGGCGCCCGTCGCCCCCGGCTCCGGCGGCGAGCACACCGTCGGCGCGGGCTACCTGAGCCTGCCGGCGCGGACCCTGCTGGAGGGCGGGCCCTACGAGGTGCTCCTGGAGGAGTGCTTCGGCCCCGTCACCGTGCTCGTCCGGTACGCGGACCAGGGCGAGGCGCAGACCCTGCTCGGCCGGCTTCCCGGGAACCTCACCGCGACCCTCCAGCTGTCGGCGGCCGAGGCGGCCGGCGGCCCGGGACCCGCGGCGGAGCTGATCGCCCGGGCCACGGCGCTGGCCGGGCGGATCGTGGTCAACGGCTGGCCGACCGGTGTCGCGGTGGCCCCCGCCCAGCACCACGGCGGCCCCTACCCGGCGGCGACCTCCCACTCCACCTCGGTCGGCGGCACCGCCATCGAGCGCTGGCTGCGGCCGGTGGCCTACCAGTCGGTGCCGGACGCCCTGCTCCCGCCGGAGCTGCGGGAGGCCAACCCGCTGGGGCTGCCGCGCCGGGTCACGGGCGACCTGCCGGCTTAGTGCGTCGCCGCCCCGCTCAATGCGTCGCCGCACCCACCTGATGCGTCGCCGCCCCCGCTTAATGCGTTGCCGCCCCCGACCCGGGGGCGGCAGGCTGCGCCCATGCCCAGACCACACGGATTCTCGTACGAACAGTTGGGCGACCACACGGTCGCCATCACCCACCAGGGCCGGTCCGCGACCACCCTGCGGGGCAGCCGGGCCGACAAGTTCCTCGCCGAGGTCGAAGCCGGTGACGCGCAGCTGGTGATGGCCCGCTGGACCGGCGCCTACAAGTTCGGGAACGAGCGGATGGCCAAGAACCACCCCCGGAACAAGGGCTGACCGGCCACGGGACCCGGCGAAATCTCGCCGGAGAGTAAGGGAACGGCAAAGGGACCCCGGTCGTTCTCCCGGCATGACCGCTATGACCCCTGGTTCCAACCTGCCGCTCAACACCGTCCGCGTGACGGTCGACGTGGCTGCCCCGGTGCGGCTCGACGTGTCCGGGCTGCTCCTCGCCGCCGACGGCAAGGTGCGTTCCGACGCCGATTTCATCTTCTTCAACCAGCCGGCCGGCCCCGGTGTCGCGTACCGGTCCGGCGGCGGTACGACACCGGACTCGATCACCGTGGACACCGGCTCGGTGCCGCCGGGGATCGAGCGGATCGTGATCACCGCCAGTCCGGACGCGGCGGGACAGACCTTCCAGGGCATCGAGCCCACCGCCACCGTGCGGGACGCGGCGAGCGGAGCGGTGATCGCCACCTTCACCCCGCCGCAGCTCGGCACGGAGACCGCCCTGGTGGTCGTCGAGGTGTACCAGCGCGGCGGCGTGTGGAAGGTCCGCGCGGTCGGCCAGGGTTACGCGAACGGCCTCGCCGGCATCGCGACCGACTTCGGTGTCTCGGTGGAGGACGAGCCGGCTCCGGCGGCAGCCGCGGCGCCGGTGGCCCCGCCCATGCCCCCGGCTCCCCCGGCTCCCCCCGCGCCGGCCGCGTACCCGCCCTCCCCCTGGCTCGGCGCCGCGACCCCCGCGGCGGCTCCCCCGGCCCCCGTGGCGGCACCCGCGCCCGCCGCGCCCGCCCCCGGGGCCGGGAAGGTCAACCTCGACAAGGGCCGGGTCAGCCTCCAGAAGAACCAGACGGTCTCCCTCGTCAAGAACGGCCGCCCGCTGCTCTCCCAGGTCAAGATGGGCCTCGGCTGGGAGCCCGCGTTCGGCGGCCGGGACATCGACCTCGACGCCTCCGTCATCGCGTACGGCCCGCAGCGCAACCACATCGACAGCTGCTACTTCGGCAAGCTGTCCATCCTCGGCGGCTCCGTCAAGCACTCCGGTGACAACCTCACCGGCGAGGGCGCGGGCGACGACGAGGTGATCGTCGTGGACCTCGGACGGCTCCCCGCCGACGCGACGGGTCTGGTCTTCACGGTCAACTCTTTCTCCGGCCAGAAGTTCACCGAGGTCGCCAAGGCCTACTGCCGCCTGATCGACGCCGCGACCGGCGAGGAACTGGTCCGCTTCGACCTCACCGGTGCCGAGCCGCAGACCGGGGTCATGATGGCGAAGCTGATCAAGCAGTTCTCCGGCGAATGGGAGATGACGGCCATGGGCGAGTTTGTGAAGTCGCGCACAGTGCGGGGCATGGTCAAACCGGCCGCGCAGGCACTCTGAGCAGGTGGGCGGGCACATGGAGCGACCGCGCTGCGTTCCGTGGCGCTCCAGGTGATCGATTCCACCCTTAAAGCGGAGGTGGCTGTCAGTGCCCGCCCGTAGCCTTGAACCCATGCACCAGACACTCCAGCCCGCGGGTCCCGCGCGCCCGTCCGCCTCCGAGGCGAACGACGCGATCCGGCACCTTGTCGAGAGCCGGGTGGACGGCGAGTGGCCCTCCGAGGCGTACGAGTTCCTCCTTGAGGAATGGGCCGCGGCCAGCCGCGCCGAAGACTGCTTCTAGCTCGACATCCACCCGTACGAAGAAAATACGAAGAGCGCACAAGACAAGAGAGCCGCCGGGCCCCTGGGCCCGGCGGCTCTCTGCATGTGCGCGAGGTGCCTCGCGCCCGCCGGATCAGCGCGTACGCCGCCACGGGCCGGTGATGGCCAGCATGATGCCCGGGTCCTGGATGTTCGCGAACAGGGTCCGCTCGTCCGGCGAGAAGCAGACGCCCGTGAACTCCGAGTACTCCGGCGCCTCGGGCGTCCCCATGTTCATCTCGTTGCGGGCCAGCGGGTACGTGCGCCCCGACTCCGTCGCGCCGAAGAGGTGCTGCAGGCCCGAGCCGTCCTCCGCGATGATCAGACCGCCGTACGGGGAGACCGTGATGTTGTCGGGTCCGTCGAGGGAGCCGTCCGCCGCCGGGTCGGCGTTCACCCCGAGCAGGACCAGCAGCCGCATCGTGCGCCGCTTCGCGTCGTAGAACCACACCTGGCCGTCGTGCGCGGCGCCCGGGCTCTCCGCGCGGGCGTAGGAGGAGACGAAGTACGCCCCGCCGTCGGCCCACCACATGCCCTCCAGCTTGCGCGCACGGGTCACGGCCGACTCCCCGAACTGCTTGCGCACCGGCGTGGTGCGCGCGTCACGGTCCACGACCGGCACCCAGTCCACCCCGTAGGTGGTGCCGATCTGCGTCGCCCGCGAGAGGTCGTCGACGAACCGCCCGGCGCTGTCGAAGCACTTGGCCGCGGCCAGCACCCCGGCGTCGGCGGCGAGCGTACGGAGCCGGCCGCGCCCGTGGCGGAAGCCGCTCGGCGGGGTCCAGCGGTAGAGCAGCCCGTTGGGGCCGGAGGCGTCCTCGGTCAGGTAGGCGTGGCCCTGCCTCGGGTCGATGACCACGGCCTCGTGCGCGTACCGGCCGAAGGCCTTGACCGGCTTCGGGTCGCGGTTGGCGCGGCGGTCGTTCGGGTCCACCTCGAACACGTAGCCGTGGTCCTTGGTCATCCCGTTCTTGCCGGCCAGGTCCTCGGTCTCCTCGCAGGTCAGCCAGGTGTCCCAGGGGGTCGAGCCGCCCGCGCAGTTGGTCGAGGTACCGGCGACGCCGACCCATTCGGCGACCTCGCCGCCGTGGCGGACCTCGACGACCGTGCAGCCGCCGGCCGCGGCCGGGTCGTAGACCAGGCCCTCGGTGAGCGGGACGGGGTGCGCCCAGTTCGCGCGCGGGCCCTTCAGCTCGTGGTTGTTGACGAGGAGGGTGACTCCCCGGTGTCCCTCGAAGGCGGCGGTTCCGTCGTGGTTGGACGGGGTGATCTCGCCGGAGTCCAGCTTCGTGACCCCGCTGTGGGTGATCACCCGGTAGGTGAATCCGGCCGGGAGGGCCAGGATTCCGGCCGGGTCGGGGAGGAGCGGGCCGTATCCGGGGCCGTGCCCGTGGCCGTGGCCATGCCCGTCGGCCAGGGCGCCGTCGGCCAGGGCGCCGTCGTCGGCAGCCAGCGCCCCCGGGGCGGTGGCGAGTGCGCCGACCGTTCCCGTGAGGGCGACTCCCGCACCGGCGAGTACGGTGCGGGCGGTGAAGTCTCTACGGCTGAGCGGCATCGGGTCTCCAGGGGTGGGGAGGGCTGCGCTGTCGTACGGTCGTCGGCGCACACGCTCCCGCCCGCACGTGAACGCCGGCTGAACTACCCGGGAAAACGAACCGACCCCTTCCCGGTGGCCGTGTTGGCCGACTCCTCTTCGGGAACGGCTTGTTACCGGCGCCTCAGGCGTTGCGGGACCGGGCCTTGAACGCGGCCTTCCGGGCCTCCTTCGCCGCCTTCTTGTCCGGGTGCAGCCGCCCCATCGCCTCCAGCACGGGGGCCGTCGCCGGGTGCTCCACCCGCCACGCCTGGTCGAAGAATCCGGTGTGGTGCGCGGTCAGCGACTCGATGAGGAGCGACAGTTCCGAGGTCTGGTCCCCGCCGTCCGCCGCGAGCTGCGCCGCGATCGTGTCGATGGTCAGCCAGAACACCATCGCCTCGCCCGGAGCCGGTACGCCGACCGCCCCGCGCTCGGCCAGCCAGACCCGGGCGAGCCCGCCGAGCTCCGGATCGTCCAGCACCGCGCGGACCGCGGGCTCGGCCTCCGCGCCCGTCCGGGCGAGGGCCTGCTGGCAGCGCAGCCGGCGCAGCGGTCCGCCCTCGTCGGCGCCGCGGGCCCCGGCGAGCAGTTCCTCGGCGGCGGGGAGCACGGGGCGCCCGGCCAGCCATTCGTCGATCTCGGCCTGAGCGGCGCCCTCGGAGTAGTGGGAGACCGTGTCGAGCAGTACGTCGGCGCCCTTGTCGGACAGTTCGCCGACGGCCGGGGCCTCGACTCCGGCCTCCAGCATGCGGGCGCGGATCCCGTACAGGCCGAGCGGGGTCAGGCGGACCATCCCGTAGCGGGAGACGTCCTCGTCCTCGGTCACCTGGCCGCGACCCGTACCCGTGGCCGCGCCCGCGGCGAGCTCCTCGTCGTCGGCCTCCGCCATCAGGTCCTCGTCGACGGGGCGGAACTCCACCAGCCCGATCGGCTCCAGCTGCCGGAACTGGTCGTCGAGGCGCATCATCGCGTCCGAGACCTGCTCCAGCACGGCGTCGGTCGGATCGCCCATGTCGTGCGGCACCACCATCGAGGCGGCCAGTACCGGCAGCGGCACCGGGGCGTCGGCCGCACCGCCTTCGGCGACGGACAGGAGGTAGAGGTTGGCGAGGACCCCGTCGAGGAAGTCGGCCTCGCGGCGCGGGTTCCAGTCGAGCTGGTCGAAGTCGATCTCGCCGCCCGCGTCGAGGGCGTCCACCAGGTCGTCCAGTGCGGGCACCGCCGCGTCGGCCAGGACGGTGTCCAGGGCGGCCAGCCACAGGTCGAGCACGTCGCCGGGGGCTCCGCCGGTCACCAGGGCCAGGTCCTCGCCGGGCACGGCGGTACCGAACTCCGCGTGCTCCCCGCCCGGTTCCCCGGCGGCGGGACCGTCCTCCTCCGGCTCGGTGACGTCGACCAGGCCGGTGTCGACGGCCACCCGCCAGGCCTGGCTCGCGTACGCGGTGGAGTCCTCGTCGGCGGTGTCGAGGCCGAGTACGTCGACGGCCTCGGGCAGCTGCGCGGCGACGAGTTCGCCGCCGATGTCCACACGGGTGTCCGGTCCGGCCCAGCGGGCGAGGCGTACGGCGCGGGCGAACAGCGGGGCGCCGAGGGCGTCCCGGGCCAGTTCCGCGTCGGGGAGCAGCCGTACCGGCGGCAGCGTGGGGTGCGAGTCTGCGGACATGGGGGCGGTTCTCCTCGCGGGCACGGGTGGCTCTGGTGGTTCGGGTGGTTCGAGCGGCTCGGGTGGACCGAGCGGCTCGGCTGGTGCTGGTGGTTCGGGTCGTACGGCGCCCCAGCGTAGACGCATTTCGGGCGCGCCCGGCGGGCCATCCCCTTTGGTTCATCCCACAGTCAGCCGCCGTATTCCCTGGAGGGCTTGACAACTTTGCTGGCCAAGAAGGAAATTGACGCGCGTAGATATCTCCTCCTCCCTCCTCACACCGGAGTTCCTGCCCATGCGCTCTTCGCATCCCCGTTCCGCCGCCGTCGCGGCCCTCGTCGCCTCCGCTCTGGCCACCGGCCTCCTGGCGGGGACCGCCGACGCGGCCGAAGGCGCCGCGTCCGCCGATCCGATACGCATCCACGACATCCAGGGCACCACGCGGACGTCCCCGCTCGTCGGCAAGCAGGTCACCGATGTCGAGGGCATCGTCACGGGCGTCCGTACGTACGGTTCGAAGGGCTTCTGGATCCAGGACCCGAAGGCCGACGACAACGACGCCACCAGCGAAGGCATCTTCGTCTTCACCAGCTCGGCCCCGACCGTCGCCGTCGGCGACGCCGTCAAGGTCAACGGCACGGTCGGCGAGTACATCCCCGGCGGCGTCTCCTCCGGCAACCAGTCGGTCACCCAGATCTCCAAGCCTGCGGTGACCGTGGTCTCTTCGGGCAACGCGCTGCCCGAGGCCACCGTCGTCGACGAGCACTCGGTCCCGTGCCAGTACGCCCCGGCCGGCGACCCGGCCGCCGGCGGCAGCATCAACGGCCTGACCCTGGACCCCTCGCGCTACGCCCTGGACTACTACGAGTCGCTGGAGGGCATGAACGTCAAGATCGGCACCTCCCGCGTGGTCGGCGCCACCGACCCGTACTCGGAGCTGTGGGTCACGGTGAAGAGCCGGGAGAACAACGTCAAGCGCGGCGGCACGCTCTACGGTTCCTACGAGTCCCAGAACACCGGCCGGCTCCAGATCCAGCAGCTCGCACCCCTCGCGCAGCAGCCGTTCCCGGTGGCCAACGTCGGCGACAAGCTGGTCGGCACCACCGAAGGCCCGCTGGACTTCAACCAGTTCGGCGGCTACACCCTGGTGGCCCGCACCCTCGGTACGGTCACGGCGGGCACCCTCGCCCCCGAGAAGACCAAGGCGCAGGCCAAGACCGAGCTCGCGGTGGCCACGTACAACGTCGAGAACCTCGACCCGAGCGACCCGCAGACCAAGTTCGACAACCTGGCCAAGGCCGTGGTCGAGAACCTGGCCTCCCCCGACATCGTGGCCCTGGAGGAGATCCAGGACGACAACGGCGCCAAGAACGACGGCACCGTCTCGGCCGAGGCCACCCTGACGAAGTTCACGACGGCGATCGCGGCCGCGGGCGGCCCGGCGTACCAGTGGCGCTACGTCAACCCGGAGAACAACAAGGACGGCGGCGAGCCCGGCGGCAACATCCGCCAGGTGTTCCTCTTCAACCCGGCGCGGGTCTCCTTCACCGAGCGCGCCCCGGGCGACTCGGTGACGGCGACCGCGGTGACGAAGACGGAGAAGGGCAAGGCCGCCCTGACCCACTCGCCCGGCCGCATCGACCCGGCGAACCCGGCGTGGGTGGACAGCCGCAAGCCGCTGGCCGGCGAGTTCGTCTTCCGCGGCAAGACGGTCTTCGTGATCGCCAACCACTTCGCCTCGAAGGGCGGCGACGAGGGCCTGACCTCCTCGCACCAGCCTCCGGTCCGTTCCTCGGAGGCCAAGCGGCTGCTCCAGGCGCAGGCGGTCAACGGCTTCGTCAAGAGCCTCCTGGCGGTCGACAAGAAGGCCGTGGTCCTCGCGGTCGGCGACATCAACGACTTCGAGTTCTCGGGCACGACGAAGGCGCTGGAGGACGGCGGAGCGCTGTACTCGGCGGTCAAGTCCCTGCCGAAGGCCGAGCGGTACTCCTACGTCTACCAGGGCAACGCGCAGGTGCTGGACCAGATCCTGACGAGCCCGGCGGTCAAGCACTTCAGTTACGACAGCGTGCACATCAACGCGGAGTTCTCCGCCCAGAACAGCGACCACGACCCGCAGGTCGTGCGCTTCCGCCCGTAGCGGGTGGTGTGCGGGGGCCGGGCAGCACCGCCGCCCGGCCCCTTTGGCACACTCGGGACATGATCTTCCGCACCGCGACGCGCCAGGACCTGCCCGCCGTACTCGCCCTGCTGGCCCAGTCCGACGACACGGAGGCCGCTCCGGGGGCCGGTGAGGTCACGGAGGCCCACGAGCGGGCCTTCGCCGCCATCGAGGCGGACGCGCGCAACGAGCTGCTGGTCCTGGTGGAGGACGGCACCGTCCTGGGCTGCCTGCAGCTGACGTACATCCCGGGCCTCGGCCAGGGCGGGCGGGAGCGGGCGCTCGTGGAGGCGGTACGGATCCGCGCGGACCTGCGGGGCCGGGGCCTGGGGGCCGAGCTGATGGAACGGGCCGCCGAGCGGGCCCGCGGGCGCGGCTGCGGCCTGATGCAGCTGACCAGCAACAAGCACCGCACCGCCGCCCACCGCTTCTACGAACGGCTGGGCTTCGCCCGGAGCCACGAGGGCTTCAAGCTCCCGCTGGCCTAGGGCCGCCCGCGTGCGACATGGTGCGACATAGGGACCTTTGGCCCTGGCGTGACGCTCAGCACATCCCTACCCATTCGGGCGGTTCTGGTGTTGAGTGTCCCCACGCCCGATCTTGTACCGCACTCCTTTGGGAGGACCGCGTGTTCCCCTCCATCTCCCTCGCCCAGGAAATCGGCATCGCCGTCCTGCTCGTGGCAGCTCTCGTCTGGGTCATCGGCCTGGGCCACATGCTGTGGGACAGCCGCTTCCACCACCCCCAGCCGGACGCCTTCGAAGGCCTCTCGGTCATCCCGGCCCAGCGCGGCACCTCCGCGCACCCGCTGGAGTCGGTGGAACTGACCGAGGCCGAGCAGCAGGCCTTCGCCGGCCTGGTCCGCACGATCCCCCTGCACTGACCCAGCCCCACCCCCCGGACCACCGGGCCCGCGTGCGCGAACGCCCTCCCCCGCTCGGGTGGGGAGGGACTGCCGGCGCACAGGCGAACGCCCTCCCACCCCCGTCGGGGTGGGAGGGCGTCGGCGCAGGCTGACCGGGAAGGGTCAGTTGTGGCTGTGGAGAACCTCGTTCAGGCCGCCCCAGGCCGCCTTGTACGGGCGGGCCTCGACGGCGCCGGTGACCGAGTTGCGGCGGAAGAGGATGTTGTTGGCGCCCGAGAGCTCCAGGGCCTTGACGATCTGGCCGTCCGGCAGGGTGACGCGGGTGCCCGCGGTGACGTAGAGGCCGGCCTCGACGACGCACTCGTCGCCCAGCGCGATGCCCACGCCCGCCTCGGCGCCGATCAGGGTGCGCTCGCCGATCGAGATGATCTGCTTTCCGCCGCCCGACAGGGTGCCCATCGTGGACGCGCCGCCGCCGATGTCGGAGCCGTCGCCGACCACGACGCCCGCGGAGATGCGGCCCTCGACCATGGAGGTGCCCAGGGTGCCGGCGTTGAAGTTGACGAAGCCCTCGTGCATGACGGTGGTGCCCTCGGCGAGGTGCGCGCCCAGGCGGACCCGGTCCGCGTCGGCGATGCGCACGCCCTTGGGGGCGACGTAGTCCGTCATCCGCGGGAACTTGTCGATCGAGGTCACCTGGAGGTGCAGGCCCTCGGCGCGCGCGTTCAGGCGGACCGTCTCGACCTGGTCGATCGCGACCGGGCCCAGCGAGGTCCAGGCGACGTTGGCCAGCAGGCCGAAGACGCCGTCCAGGTTCTGGCCGTGCGGCTTGACCAGGCGGTGGCTGAGCAGGTGCAGGCGCAGGTACGCGTCGTGCGCGTCCAGCGGCTTGTCCTCGAGGGAGGAGATCACGGTGCGGACGGCTACGACCTCGACGCCGCGGACCGCGTCCTGGCGGATCGCCTTCGGCGCGGTGGCTCCGAGCAGCTCCACGGCCTGTTCGGCGGTGAGGCGCTCGGTGCCGGCCGGGCCGGGCTCGGCGACCAGCTGGGGGGCGGGGAACCAGGTGTCGAGGACGGTGCCGTCGGCGGTGATGGTGGCAAGTCCGGCGGCGACGGCGCCGGTGGTACGCGTAGCAGTCATGTCCGAAACCTAACCGGCGACGGCCCGCGGTTGCGAACCGGTCTCATGTGCCGGGCGCACCGCGTGTCGCGCCGGGTCCTGGGTCGGGTCCGCGGCCGGGTCCCGGGTCGGGTCCGCGGCCGGGTCCTGGGCCGGTTCCCGGACGGGGCGCGCCGACATCCGCAGGACCGCGACCCCCGCCCCCGCCGCCAGCACCGCGCACACCGGCCACAGCAACCCGGGCGCCGCGGAGTACAGCGCTCCGCCGAGCGGCGCGCCGAGGACGACGCCGCTGGCCGACACCCCGGCGTACAGGCTCTGGAAGCGGCCGATGGCATGCGCGGGCGCCTCGTCGGCGATGTACGCGGTTGCGGTGGTCTTGTAGAGGATCTCGCCGAGGCTCAGCAGCACCATCATCGCGACGGCGGCCGTGACCCCGCTCCCGAGCAGCAGCACCGCGTACCCCGCGCCGACGAGGACCAGTCCGCTGCCGATGACGCGCAGCGGCGGGCGGGCGCGCAGGGCCACGGCGGTCGGCAGTTCCAGGACCAGGATGACGGCGCCGTTGAGAGCGATGATCAGCCCGTAGGCGCTGGTGTCGAGGCCGTGGTCGGCGAGGAAGACCGGGAAGGTCGTGTACTGCTGCCGGTAGACGACGTCGACGACCAGGATCGCGCCGAGCAGTACCAGGACGGCGGGCCGGGCCCTCAGTTCGCCCCACACTCCGCGGCCCAGACCCCCGTCCGGGGCCGCGGAGCGGGTGTGTGCGGCGCCGCGCGCCGGAACGACGCGGGCGGTCCACAGGGCGAAGCACAGGGTGCCGACTCCGTCGACGAGGAAGAGCCAGTCGTAGGAGAGGCCGGTCGCGATCAGCGCGCCGAGCGGCGGTCCGAGGGTGAAGCCGCCGTTGGCGGCGCAGCGGACGACGGCGAAGGCCTGGCGGCGCGCCCCCTCGGGGACGATGACCGCGACCAGTGCTGAGTTGGCGGCGCGGACGGTGCCCAGTGCGTACTGGGCCAGCGGCAGGGCGGCGTACAGGGTGGGCGTGGGCAGCAGCGGCAGGACCGTGAGGGCGCCGCCGCCGAGGACCGAAGCGGTGAGCAGCACCTGGCGGTGGCCGTAGCGGTCTCCGTACCAGCCGCCGGTGAAGTTGCCCGCCACCACGCCGATTCCGCCGACGCCGGTGATCAGACCCGCCTCGGCGATGCCGAGTCCGCGCGGGCCGGTCAGGTACACGAAGACGAAGATGAAGGTGAAGCTGGACACGGCGTTGACGAACCCGCCCGCCGAAAGCAGCCAGACCGCCCTCGGTACGCCCTTGAAACTTCGCAGCACAGTTCCGCCCCCGAGTGAGTTCCCTTTGGGAACTAACCATGTCAGCATGGCAGCCTCGGGTCAACGGACAAAGGAGTGCCATGGCCCAGCGCACGCAGCTCGACGACGCGGACTGCTCCATCGCCCAGGCCCTCGACGTCGTGGGCGACTGGTGGACGCTGCTGATCGTTCGGGACGCCGCGCGCGGCGTCGCCCGCTTCGACGAGTTCCAGCGCGAACTGGACATGTCCCGGAAGGTGTTGACGGAGCGGCTGAAACTGCTGGTCGACGCGGGGGTACTGACCCGCGAGCCGTACCAGGAGCGCCCCGTTCGGCACGAGTACCGGCTGTCCCCGCGCGGGCGCGCGCTGCTGCCGGTCCTGGTCGCCCTCCAGGACTGGGGAGACACCTGGATCCTGGGAGAGGGAGAGATGACGGCCACCACGCAAGAAGCCTCGCGGGAGGCGGCGCGGGTCCACGCGCTGCGCGGCACCCGACTGCCGGAGCTGCTGCTGCCGGACCGTTTCGGCGAGCTCCGCGATCCGGTGGCGGACACCCCGTTCACCGTCCTGTACTGCTTCCCGGGCGCGTACGCACGGGCCGACGCCTACCCGCCGGGGTGGGGCGGGATCCCCGGCGCCCGGGGATGCACCCTGGAGTCGTGCACCTACCGGGACCAGCTCGCAGAGTTCACGGCGGCGGGTGCGACGGTGCACGGGGTGTCCACGCAGCGGCCGGACGAGCAGCGGGAGTTCGCGGAAGCGGAAGCGCTGCGCTTCCCGCTGCTTTCGGACGCGGAGCTCGGGCTGGTGGCGGCGCTGCGGTTGCCGACGTTCCGGGCGGGGGGTGTCAGCCGGCTGAAGCGACTGACGCTGGTCGTGGACCGGGACCGGACGGTCCGCGAGGTGATCTACCCCATCCAGGACATCGACGCGAGCGTGGCCGCGGCGCTGGCGGCGGTCCGCGGCGCGTAGGGGGGGCCGCCGCGTAGGGGGCCGCTGCGCGGGGCCGTCCCCGCCCCGCCCTTCCTCCGTTCCCCGGGCTCTGCCCGGACCCGGTCCTCAAACACCGGACGGGCTGGATTTGGCTAGGCGGGACCCAGGACCCGCCCCAGGATCTCGCAGGCGTATGCCTCGTCGTACTCCGTGCCCGTCAGGAGGACCTGGAGGCTGATGCCGTCCATCACCGCCACCACCGCCCGCGCCGTGGCCGGATCGACCCGGCGGTCCGCGAGGGCGCCGGCCACGGCGTCGCACCACTCGACCGCCACCGGCCGCAGCGCAGGGCGGCGCAGGGCGGCCAGGTAGAGCTCGTACTCCAGCTCCGCCCGCGCCCGGTCCCCGGACAGCAGCTCGCCGAGCAGCCGCGCCAGCGAAGCGGCCAGGTCCACCCCTGGGGGCAGCTGCGGAGTGAAGGCCTCGTTGGCCTGCCGCAGCGCCGCGACCAGCAGGTCGTCCAGGGTCGCGAAGTGGTACGTGGTCGACCCGAGCGGGACGTCCGCCTCCGCCGCCACGCTCCGGTGGCTCAGCCCGGCGATGCCCTTGGCGCCGACGACGCGGATCGCCGCGTCGATGATGCGCTGCCTGCGCCCGGGGTCGTACCGGCGGGCCATCAGTGGCTCGCCCCGCCGAGGTTGAGCAGGACGACCCCGGCGATCACGAGGACGATCCCGCCGATCTTCGCGGCCGTCGCGGCCTCCCCCATGAAGACCATGCCGATGGCGGCGATCGCCGCCGTGCCGACGCCCGCCCAGATCGCGTACGCCGTGCCGACGGACATCGACTTCAGCGTCTGCGCGAGCAGCGAGAAGGCGATGACGTATCCGGCGAGGGTGATCAGCGAGGGCCACAGCTTCGTGAAGCCCTCGCTGAACTTCATGGCGGTGGTCCCGGCGACCTCGGCGGCTATCGCGGCGGCAAGCAGTACGTAGGGCATGCGTACGACTGTACGCATCGTTGGGTACAGGTGTACACATCTGCGCGCCTACGGGACTTCCCCGACCGCGGCCGCTACGGTGTCCGCGCAACCGGGGGACGGGAGATCCGCATGGCCGAGCAGTGGACCCACTGGGGCGGCGGCTGGCTGCCCCCGCAGCCGCCCAAACCGGGGGTGATATCCCTGCGGCCCCTGAAGTCCGGGGACATACTCGGCGGTGCCTTCGCTGCCCTGGGCCGCTACGGCTCCCGGCTCGTCGCCGCCATGCTCCCCGGTCAGCTCGGCGCCCTGCTGCTCCTCGCCGCGGCCGCCGCCGGCGCCCTCGCGCTGGGGGTGCGGCCCATCACCGTCCTGGTCCCGGCCGCGGCCCTGGCCACGCTGGCGACCTGCGCCCTGGCCGCCACCCTGACCGCGGCCGTACTCCGCGAGGCCGTGCTCGGCCGGCCCGCCGCCGTCCGTACGCTGCTGCGCGCCGCCCGCCCCCGCCTCGCGGCGGTCCTCGGCACCCAGCTCCTGGTCCTGGCCGCCCTCGCCGGACCCGGCGCCGTCGCGCTGGCCGCCGGGCTCCCGCCGCTGTTCGCGGCGGCCACCCTCCCGGTCGCGCTCGGACTCGGGGTCCTGTTCGTCCTCGCGCCCACGGCCGCCGCCTACGAGGGCCTCGGCCCGGTCGCCGCCCTGCGCCGTTCGGCAGGGCTGGTGCGCGGGGCCTGGTGGCGCACCTTCGCCGTCACCGCCCTGGCCGCCGTGATCGCGACCGGTGCGGCGTACGCGGTCCAGCTGCCGTTCGCCTTCGCCGGCGCGCTCAGCCTGGTCCCGGCGATCGACGGCGGCCTGGCCCACGCGACCCTCGCCGCACTCGGCGGGATGGTCGCGCAGACCCTGCTGCTGTCCTTCCCGCAGCTCGCCGCGGGTCTGGTCTACGTGGACCGGCGGATACGCCGCGAGGGCCTGGCGGCCGAACTCACCAGGGAGTCCGAGGCCGACCAGGCCCCCGCGGAGGGTTGAGCCCGGTTCAGTTCAGGGTGAACCAGGCCGCGCGCGCCTTCTTCCACTCCGGGTGGGTGAGGTCCTTGGCCTCGACCCCGTCCCCGTACAGGTCGGCGGAGCCGCTGTCGGTGACGAGCTGCACCCGCGCGCCCGCGACCGTCAGGTCCGGGACGTCCACGATGGCTTCCCAGCCGCCCGGGTCGGTGGTCGGCAGGTCGGTCCGCTTGACGGGGGCGTGGCCCGCGACGCCGTCCCACTGGTAGAGCGCGTAGGGGTCGGAGTTGTCGTCCGCCGCCCACGAGCCGGCCAGGATCAGGTACTGGTCGGCCGCGTTCTTGCGGATGTCGCGGATCGCCAGGCCGCCGAGGTCCAGCTCGATGCCCGCGCCGAAGGTGGCCTTGGCGCCGCTGGAGAGCACCTTGTCGAAGTTGGTCACCGGCACGATCAGCGCCTTGCCGCCCATCACGGCAGGGGCCAGCGGGGCGCGGAAGCCGAGGTAGGCGGTGGTCGTGGAGCCCGGGGCGAACTCCAGGCCCTCCACGTTGAACCCGTCGATCTGCTTGGGCGCCTGACCGTCGGCCGTACCGGCCGCGAAGCCGTAGCGGTTCCCGTTGGCCGTGTCCCAGGCCACCAGGTCGTCACGGAGCTTCTTGTACGAGCGCCCGTACGCGAGCTGCGTGCTCGAGCCGGAGCCGCTCACGGTGGTGGTGAACACCGTGTTGCGGGGCGCCTTGTACACGCCGTCCTTGTTGTTGCCGAGCGAGCCCGTCCAGTAGATGGTGTTGCCGATCAGGGTCGCCCCCTCGATGTCCACCTCCTTGGTGACACCGAGCTGCGAGCTGAAGTCCCAGGTCTTGACCGGGGCGGCCGAGCGGGAACGGTCGTACAGGCGCAGCACGTTGTTCTCGTCGTCGGCGACCACCGTGTAGCCGCCGCCGACGTCCACGGCGGCCGAGGAGTCGGAGGCGCCGGTGAAGTAGCGTGCATCGGCCGGGTTCTGCACGGCGGGCGAGGCCGCGTAGTACAGGGTCTTGGTGGCGGTCAGGCCGCCCAGCCCGGTCACCTTGACGGTGAGGTTGGTGTAGCCGCGGCCGCGCGCGGTGACGGCCAGCTGCCGGACGGCGCCGGCCCCGGTGACGGTCACGTCGCCCGTCCCGGCGACCGAGGTCTTGCTGGAGGCCGAGGCGCTGACAGTGAGCGCGGAGACGTCCGCGCCGCTCTGCGCCACGGTCACGTTCACCGTCGGGTCACCGACCGCGCCGACGGCGCCGGAGAGGTAGGAGGCGGACAGGGAGATGGTCGGCGTGCCGTAGCTCGCGGCCTGCGCGGACACGAGGGGCATGCCGGCGGCGAGCATCATCGCCGCGATACCGGCGACGGCGAGCTGCTTCTTCTTCATCGGTGTCCTCCACGAATCGGGCCGAGCGTGAACCATGCGGACCGGGACTTCTTCCACTCGGGGAAGGTGAGGTCCTTGGCCTCTGTGCCGTCTCCGTACAGATCGGCGGAGCCGCTGTCGGTGATCAGCTGGACGCGGGCGCCGGGCACCCGCAGGTCGGGTACGGCGACCACGGCTTCCCAGCCGCCGGGGTCGGTGGTCGGCAGGTCGGCCCGCTTGATGGGGGCATGACCGGGGATGCCGTCCCACTGGTAGAGCGCGTAGGGGTCGGAGTTGTCGTCCGCGGCCCAGGAGCCGGCCAGGATCAGGTACTGGTCGGCCGCGTTCTTGCGGATGTCACGGATCGCCAGGCCGCCGAGGTCGAGCTCGATGGCCGCGCCGAAGACCGGCTTGGCCGCTCCGGCCACGACCTGGTCGATGTTGGTGACGGGGACGATCAGCGCCTTGCCGCCGGGTACCGCGGGCGCCAGCGGGGCGCGGAAGCCGAGGTAGGCGGTGGTCGTGGAGCCCGGGGCGAACTCCAGGCCCTCCACGTTGAACCCGTCGATGCTCTTGGGGATCCGGCCGGCCGCCGTACCGGCGGCGAAGCCGTAGCGGTTCCCGTTCGCCGTGTCCCAGGCGATCAGGTCCTCGCGCAGGCCCTTGTAGGCGGAGCCGAGGACGACCTCGGTGCCCGCGCCCGTACCGGTGAGCCGGGTGGTGAAGACGGTGTTGCGGTCGGCCTTGTACTTGCCGTCCTTGTTGTTGCCGAGCGAACCCGTCCAGTAGACGGTGTCGCCGACCCGGGCCGCGGCCTCGATGTCGACTTCCTTCTTGGCGCCGAGCTCGGCGCCGAGGTCCCAGGTCTTGACCGGGGCACCCGAACGGGAACGGTCGTACAGGCGCAGCACGTTGGTCTCGTCGTCGGCGACCAGTACGTAACCGCCGCCGACGTCCACGGCCGCCGAGGAGTCGGAGGAGCCGGTGAGGTAGCGGGTGCCGAGGACCCCGGTGCCCACGCGCGCCGAAGCCGCGTAGGACAGGGTGGCGGTGGCCGTCCTGCCGCCGCGGCCCGTCACCCGGAGCGTCAGGTCGGTGTAGCCCCGACCGCGCGGGTGGACGGTCAGCTCGCGGCCGCCGCCGTGGCCGGTGCGGCGCAGGGTCACGTCGTCCGGCCGGGCGACCGCCGGGTTGCTGGAGGAGACCACCTCGACCTTGAGGAAGGCTGCGGGTGTCCCGTCCTGTGCGAGGTCCACGGCGATCTTGGGGTCACCGATCGCGTCGACGGCCCCGGTCAGGTGTCCTGCGGAGAGCACGATGGTCGGTACGGCGGCGGCTTCCTGCGCGGCGTACGCGGGCACGGCCAGCCCGGCGACGAGCAGGGCTGCGGCCCCGGCAGCTCCCACGGCACCCCTGCGGTGCGCCGGTGAAACGCGAACGGTCAAGGCAAGGTCCTCTCGTGTGCGCCGTCGTGTTCTGACGGCCGTCGAGAAGATTCCGCCACCGTGGCCAACTCCCGGTGCACACGACCGGTCCGCCGGGAAAACAGCGGACCCCCGGCACACCCGTGCCGGGGGTCATCTGTTCACTCAGCGGTCGGCCTGCGCCAACCGGTCGTCTCAGACGTTGAAACCGAGCGCGCGCAGCTGCTCGCGGCCGTCGTCCGTGATCTTGTCCGGGCCCCACGGCGGCATCCAGACCCAGTTGATCCGCAGCTCGCTGACGATGCCGTCCGTCGCCGACTTCGCCTGGTCCTCGATGACGTCCGTCAGCGGGCAGGCCGCCGAGGTGAGGGTCATGTCGAGGGTGGCGATGTTCGCGTCGTCGACGTGGATGCCGTAGATCAGGCCCAGGTTGACGACGTCGATGCCCAGCTCGGGGTCGACCACGTCGTAGAGGGCCTCGCGGACCTCTTCCTCGGTGGCCGGCTTGATGGACGCCTCGGGCGTCGCGTTCTCGGTCATGCCGTCTTCCTCTCGGCGTCGCCCAGTGCCTGGGCGGTCGCGTCCTTCCACGCCATCCAGCTCAGCAGAGCACACTTCACCCGCGCCGGATACTTGGAGACGCCGGCGAACGCGACCGCGTCCTCCAGCACCTCCTCCATGGCCTCGTCGGGCTCGATCTTGCCCTTGGACTGCATCAGCTCCAGGAACGTCGCCTGGATCTTCTGCGCCTCGGCCAGCTCCTTGCCGACGAGCAGCTCGTTCAGTATCGACGCGCCGGCCTGGCTGATGGAGCAGCCCTGGCCCTCGTACGAGATGTCGGTGAGCGTCTCGCCGTCGTACTTCACGCGCAGCGTGATCTCGTCGCCGCACGTCGGATTGACGTGGTGCACCTCGGCGTCGCCGTCGCGCAGGCCACGGCCGCGCGGGTGCTTGTAGTGGTCCAGGATCAGTTCCTGGTACATGGATTCCAGCTTCACTGCGCCCTCGTCGCCTTCGTCGCCACCCTCTTCACCGGCCGACTCAGCCGAAGAAGTTCCGTACGTGCTCCAGCCCGTCGACCAGTGCGTCGACTTCGGCCGGAGAGGAGTACAGATAGAAAGACGCTCGCGTCGTCGCCGGAATTCCGTACCGGAGGCAGACCGGGCGGGCGCAGTGGTGACCCACGCGGACCGCGATGCCCTGCTCGTCCAGTACCTGGCCGACGTCGTGCGGGTGGATGTCACCGAGCACGAAGGAGATCGCCGCGCCGCGGTCCTCGGCCGTGGTCGGGCCGATGATGCGCAGGTCGGGGACTTCCGCGAGCCGCTTGATCGCGTACTCCGTGATCGCGTGCTCGTGCGCTGCGATCTTGTCCATGCCGATCGCGGTCAGGTAGTCCACGGCCGCACCGAGGCCGACGGCCTGGGCGATCGGGGGCGTACCCGCCTCGAACTTGTGGGGCGCCGGGGCGTACGTCGAGGAGTGCATCGAGACGGTTTCGATCATCTCGCCGCCGCCCAGGAAGGGCGGCAGGTCCTCGAGCAGCTCCTGGCGGCCCCACAGGACGCCGATGCCGGTCGGACCGCACATCTTGTGGCCGGTGAAGGCCACGAAGTCCGCGCCGAGCGCCTGGACGTCCAGCGGCATGTGCGGAGCGGCCTGCGAGGCGTCGATCAGCACCAGCGCGCCGACCTCCTGCGCGCGCCGGACGATCGCCTCGGTCGGGTTGACCGTGCCCATGATGTTGGAGACCAGCGTGAAGGAGACGATCTTCGTCTTCTCCGTGATGACCTCTTCGATGTTGGACAGGTCGAGCCGGCCGTCGTCGGTCAGGCCGAACCACTTCAGCTTCGCGCCGGTGCGCTGCGAGAGCAGCTGCCACGGGACGATGTTGGAGTGGTGCTCCATCTCCGTGATGGCGATCTCGGTCTCGCGGTCGACCCGGTAGGGCTCGTCCGCCCAGCCGAGCATGTTCGCGACCAGGTTGAGCGACTCCGAGGCGTTCTTGGTGAAGATCACCTCGTTGCGGCTCGGTGCGTTGATGAAGGCCGCGACCTTGTCGCGAGCACCCTCGTACAGCGCCGTGGCCTCCTCGGCGAGCACGTGCACGCCGCGGTGGACGTTGGCGTTGTGCTGCTCGTAGTACTCGTTCAGCGCGTCGAGCACCTGGCGCGGCTTCTGCGAGGTCGCAGCATTGTCCAGGTAAACGATCTTCTTCCCGTCGTGGACCACACGATCCAGAAGGGGGAAGTCCTTGCGGATCGCCTCGATGTCGAGGAGGCCAGGCAGCTGTGTCACGCGGTCGCGCCACCCTTCGTGCTGTACGACTCGTAGCCTTCGGCCTCCAGCTTGTCGGCGAGCTCGGCGCCGCCGGACTCGACGATGCGGCCCTCGGAGAAGACGTGGACGAAGTCGGGCTTGATGTAGCGCAGGATCCGCGTGTAGTGCGTGATCAGCAGGGTGCCGACCTCACCGGTCGCGTGGACGCGGTTGACGCCCTCGGAGACCTGGCGCAGGGCGTCGACGTCGAGGCCGGAGTCGGTCTCGTCGAGGATCGCGATCTTCGGCTTCAGGAGCTCCAGCTGCAGGATCTCGTGGCGCTTCTTCTCACCGCCGGAGAAGCCCTCGTTGACGTTGCGCTCGGCGAAGGCCGGGTCCATCTGGAGCTGCTCCATCGCGGACTTGACCTCCTTCACCCAGGTACGCAGCTTCGGCGCCTCGCCGCGGATGGCGGTGGCCGACGTACGCAGGAAGTTGGAGACCGAAACACCGGGGACCTCGACCGGGTACTGCATGGCGAGGAAGACACCGGCGCGGGCGCGCTCGTCGACGGACATCTCCAGGACGTCTTCGCCGTCGAGGGTCACCGTGCCGCCGGTGATCGTGTACTTCGGGTGGCCCGCGAGGGAGTAGGCCAGGGTGGACTTGCCGGAGCCGTTCGGACCCATGATGGCGTGCGTCTCGCCGGCCTTGACCGTGAGATCGACACCCTTGAGGATCTCGCGGGCGCCGTTCTCGGCCTCGACGGAGACGTGCAGGTCGTGGATTTCAAGCGTTGCCATGGATACCTCAGGACTCCTGGGTGAGGGAGACGAGCACGTCGCCCCCTTCGATCTTTACGGGGTATACGGGTACGGGGCGCGTCGCGGGCAGACCCGAGGGCTTGCCGGTGCGCAGGTCGAAGGCCGACCCGTGCAGCCAGCACTCGATCTGGCAGTCCTCGACCTCGCCCTCCGAGAGCGAGACGTTCGCGTGCGAGCAGATGTCGTTGATCGCGAACACCTCCCCCTCGGTGGAGACGATGGACACCGCGGTGCCGTCGAGCTCCACCCGCTTGGGGGTGTTCTCTTCGAGCTCGCTCAGCGCACAAGCCTTGAGGTACGTCATCAGACGGAACCCTGGAGCTCGTTCTCGATCTTCGCGAGCAGGCGCTCCTCGATGTCGTCGACACCGATCTGCTGGACGAGCTCGGCGAAGAAGCCGCGCACGACCAGGCGGCGGGCCTCGTCGGCCGGGATGCCCCTCGACTGGAGGTAGAAGAGCTGCTCGTCGTCGAAGCGGCCGGTCGCGGAGGCGTGGCCGGCGCCGACGATCTCGCCGGTCTCGATCTCCAGGTTCGGCACCGAGTCGACCCGCGCGCCGTCCGTGAGGACGAGGTTGCGGTTCATCTCGTAGGTGTCGGTGCCCTCGGCGGTCTTCTCGATGAGGACGTCACCGATCCAGACCGCGTGGGCGCCTTCGCCCTGCAGCGCACCCTTGTAGACCACGTGCGACTTGCAGTGCGGGGCCTTGTGGTCGACCAGGAGGCGGTGCTCCTGGTGCTGACCGGCGTCCGTGAAGTACAGGCCGAGGAGCTCGGCCTCGCCGCCGGGGCCCGCGTAGTTCACGCGCGGGTGCAGGCGGACGACGTCGCCGCCGAAGGTGACGATGATCGACTTGAAGGTCGCGTCCCGGCCGACCAGCGCGTTGTGCTGGGAGCAGTGGACGGCGGTGTCGTCCCAGTCCTGCACGGACACGACGGTGAGCTTGGCTCCGTCGCCGACGAGGAAGTCGACGTTGGCGGCGCGCACGCCGTCACCGGTGTGGTCGATGACGATGACGGCCTCGGCGAAGGCCTGGACGTCGAAGACGGTGTGGCCGAAGGTCGTGCCGCCCTCGCCGTGCAGCGAGACGCGCACGGGCTCGGTCAGGACGGCCTCCTTGGGCACGGTGACGACCGTGGCCTTGGCGAAGGACGAGAACGCCTGGGCGGCGATCCGGTCCACCGGGGTGCCGGCCTTGCCGATGCGCGCGTCGCCGCGCTCCACCGACTCGACCGTGACGCCCTCGGGCGCGTCGATCTGGGCCTTCATGGTGCCGTTGGCGACCGCGGTGCCGTCGTGCAGGCCCTTGAGGCGGGCGAGCGGCGTGAAGCGCCACTCCTCCTCGCGGCCGTGGGGCACGGGGAAGTCCGCCACGTCGAAGGACGGGGGTGCACTCATCCGGGTGGCGACGGTGGACTCGGCGGCCACCGCGATCGCGCCGGCGGTGGTCGAACCCGCCGGAATGTTCTGAGCCTCAGCCATGGCTGTCGTGTTGCTCTCTTCCTTATTACGATCCTCGGCCCGCAGGGGAAACGGACCGCAGAGCTGCTGGGGGCGGGCCGGGATTAACCGACCGAGCCCTCCATCTGCAGCTCGATCAGCCGGTTCAGCTCCAGCGCGTACTCCATCGGGAGCTCACGGGCGATCGGCTCGACGAAGCCGCGCACGATCATCGCCATGGCCTCGAACTCCGTCAGACCGCGGCTCATCAGGTAGAAGAGCTGGTCGTCGGAGACCTTGGAGACGGTGGCCTCGTGGCCCATGGACACGTCGTCCTCGCGGACGTCCACGTAGGGGTACGTGTCCGAGCGGGAGATGGTGTCGACCAGGAGCGCGTCACAGAGCACGTTCGACTTGGAGCCGTGGGCGCCCTCGCCGATCTCGACCAGGCCTCGGTAGGAGGTACGGCCGCCGCCTCGCGCCACCGACTTGGAGACGATGTTGGAGGAGGTGTTCGGCGCCATGTGGACCATCTTGGAGCCGGCGTCCTGGTGCTGGCCCTCGCCCGCGAAGGCGATGGAGAGGGTCTCGCCCTTGGCGTGCTCGCCCATCAGGTAGACGGCCGGGTACTTCATGGTGACCTTGGAACCGATGTTGCCGTCGATCCACTCCATGGTCGCGCCCTCGTACGCCACGGCGCGCTTGGTGACCAGGTTGTAGACGTTGTTCGACCAGTTCTGGATCGTCGTGTAGCGGCAGCGGCCGCCCTTCTTCACGATGATCTCGACCACGGCGCTGTGCAGCGAGTCCGAGGAGTAGATCGGGGCGGTGCAGCCCTCGACGTAGTGGACGTAGGCGTCCTCGTCCACGATGATCAGCGTCCGCTCGAACTGGCCCATGTTCTCCGTGTTGATACGGAAGTAGGCCTGGAGCGGGATGTCGACCTTGACGCCCTTGGGGACGTAGATGAACGAGCCGCCCGACCACACGGCGGTGTTCAGCGAGGCGAACTTGTTGTCGCCGACCGGGATGACCGTGCCGAAGTACTCCTGGAAGAGCTCCGGGTGCTCCTTGAGCGCGGTGTCCGTGTCGAGGAAGATGACGCCCTGCTCCTCCAGGTCCTCACGGATCTGGTGGTAGACGACCTCGGACTCGTACTGGGCCGCGACACCGGCTACGAGGCGCTGCTTCTCCGCCTCGGGGATGCCGAGCCTGTCGTACGTGTTCTTGATGTCCTCCGGCAGGTCCTCCCAGGAAGCGGCCTGCTTCTCGGTGGAGCGCACGAAGTACTTGATGTTGTCGAAGTCGATGCCCGAGAGGTCGGAACCCCAGTTGGGCATGGGCTTCTTGCCGAACAGCTTGAGGCCCTTGAGGCGGAGGTTCAGCATCCACTCCGGCTCGGACTTCTTCGCCGAGATGTCGCGGACGACCTCTTCGGACAGGCCCCGCTTGGCGACCGAACCGGCCGCGTCGGAGTCGACCCATCCGTATTCGTAGGTGCCCAGGCCATCGAGCTCAGGGTGAGCAGTCTCCGTGGTCATGCGGGGTTCCTCCCGGCCGTACTTGCAGATACTGAGGTGTTGGTCTGTGTGGCGCCTGTGGCACCGGCGCCGCTTCCGCTGCGCGGAATGAACGTCGTGCACACCCCGTCGCCGTGGGCGATCGTGGCGAGACGCTGCACATGCGTCCCGAGCAAGCGGGAGAAGATCTCCGTCTCCGCCTCGCAGAGCTGCGGGAACTGCTCGGCGACGTGTGCCACCGGGCAGTGGTGCTGGCAGAGCTGTTCACCGCTGTGCGGACCGGGAGCGCTCTTCGCCGTAGCAGCGTACCCGTCTCCGGTCAACGCCCTGGCAAGGGCCTCGGTCCGGTCCTCGGGGTCGGCCGCTTCCACCGACTCGCGGTAGGTCTCCGCCTGTGCGGCCAGCCTCGCCTTGGCGAAGGCGGCGATCGCCGCCGCCCCCTGCTCGCCCCCGCCGGCGGCCTGCGCGATCCAGTGCATGGCGTCCGCGGCGAGCGAGTCGTAGGACTGGTCGAAGGCATCGCGTCCGCAGGCGGTCAGCGCGAAGACCTTGGCGGGCCGACCCCGGGTGCGCGCGCCGTACACACGCTGCTCACGGGGTTCGACCACGTCGTCGGCGACGAGCGTGTCGAGGTGGCGGCGGACGGCGGCCTGGGTGAGGCCGAGGCGCTGGGCGAGGTCGGCGACGGTGGAGGGACCGTGGTCCAGGATCGACCGCGCGACCCGGTTGCGGGTTGACCGCTCCCCGGTCGCGAGTTCGCCCTGGTGGGCCTCGCTCATCCGTTCGCCGTATTTCACAACGCCATTGTTGCGTAATTAACCGGCGCGCGACAAGCGGCGATGGAGGCCACTCCTGGTGGCCTCCATCACTAAGGGTTACCTTATTTATCCACGGAGCGTTAAACGGAAGTGGATGCTCCGCCCTCGCGCAGGGCCCCGCCGGTGAACCAGTACACGGCTCCCACCAGCAATCCCCCGCCCACGATGTTCCCCGGCACGGTGAACATCAGATTGCGGAAAAGATCACCGAATCCGGCTGAGCCATCCAGGATCGCGAGGCTGAAAAGAGCCATGTTCGCTACACAGTGTTCGAATCCGACGGCCACGAATACCGCCACCGGCAGCCACAGGACGAAAATCTTGGCGGCATCGCCACGGGCCCGGGTGAACATCCAGATGGCCAGGCAGACGAGCATGTTGCAGAGCACCGCGCGCCAGAAGAGCTGTCCCCCGCTGAGCGCCATCTTCCCGTGCACCATCTCCGTCAGCATGGCCCGCGCGGAGGGCGAGGAGGTCACCCCGGAGGCGTGCACCATGGCGCCGAAGGCGAAGGCCCCGGCCAGGTTGCCGGCCAGCGAGAGCACCCAGGACATGACCAGGTCCTTGGGCCCGGTCCGCCCCGACAGGGCGCCGACCAGCATGACCATCACATTGCTGGTGAAGAGCTGGGCGCCGGCGAACATCACGATCGTCAGGGCTACGGGGAAGACCGCGCCCTCCAGCAGCTTCACGGCCGCCGAGCCCTTGGCCACGAACGGCGAGATCGCGACGAGGAGCAGCACCTCCCCGATGCCGATGTAGGCGCCCGCGAGCATGGCCGATACGAAGTAGCGCGGCGGAGACCCGAGGTCATGCGCCTTGTGCTCGGCCTGCCCCGAGGTGGCTTCGACGTTCTGAGCGATGCTGTTCACCATTCGACGTTAGGGCCCCACCCCTCCCCCGAGCAGCCGTAAAAGTCATGAATGCGCAGGTCCACGACCCTTCGGAGACAGGACCTACGACCCCGCCCCGGCCGCCTCCCCCGGCTCCGTAGACTCAAGCCCCATGAGCAACGACCCCGCCGTGGAAATCCGCGGACTGGTGAAGCGGTACGGCCCCAAAACAGCGGTGGACGGCTTGGACCTCACCGTCCGCAGGGCCTCGGTCACCGCAGTCCTTGGTCCCAACGGCGCGGGCAAAACGACCACTGTGGAAACCTGCGAGGGCTACCGCCGCCCCGACGCCGGATCCGTCCGCGTCCTCGGCTACGACCCCGTCACCCAGGCCGACGCCCTGCGCCCCCGCATCGGCGTGATGCTCCAGTCCGGCGGCGTCTACTCCGGCGCCCGCGCCGTCGAGATGCTCGGCCACATGGCCAAGCTCTACGCCGACCCCCTGGACGTGGACGCCCTGGTGGAACGCCTCGGCCTCGGCGGCTGCGGCCGCACCGCCTACCGCCGGCTCTCCGGCGGCCAGCAGCAGCGCCTGGCCCTGGCCATGGCCGTCGTCGGCCGCCCCGAGCTGGTCTTCCTGGACGAGCCGACCGCGGGCCTCGACCCGCAGGCCCGCCGCGCGACCTGGGACCTCGTACGGGAGCTGCGCGCCGACGGCGTGTCCGTGGTGCTCACCACCCACCACATGGACGAGGCCGAGCAGCTCGCTGACGAGGTGGCCGTCGTCGACGCCGGCAAGGTCATCGCCCACGGCAGCCCCGAGCAGCTGTGCCGCGGCGGCGCCGAGAACACCCTGCGCTTCACCGGCCGCCCCGCCCTCGACCTGGCCTCGCTGCTGAAGGCGCTGCCGGACGGCACCCAGGCCGCCGAGCTCACCCCCGGCGTCTACCGGGTCACCGGCGAGGTCCACCCCCAGCTGCTCGCCACCGTCGCCTCCTGGTGCGCGCAGCACGGGGTGATGCCGGACAGCCTCTCGGTGGAGCGCCACACCCTCGAAGACGTTTTTCTGGAGCTGACCGGTAAGGAGCTGCGCGCATGAGCGCCGGTACGTTCACCCCGAACCCGGGGGCCGCGCCCGTGTCCCGCATGATCCTCGCGCAGACCGCGCTGGAGACGCGGATGCTGCTGCGCAACGGCGAGCAGCTGCTGCTGACGGTGATCATCCCGTCGCTGCTGCTGGTGCTGTTCTCGGCGGTCGACATCATCGACGTGGGCCCGGGCAAGTCGGTGGACTTCCTGGCCCCCGGCATCCTGGCGCTGGCCGTGATGTCCACCGCCTTCACCGGCCAGGCCATCGCCACCGGCTTCGACCGCCGCTACGGGGTCCTCAAGCGGCTGGGGGCCTCCCCGCTGCCGCGCTGGGCGCTGATGGCCGCCAAGACGCTGTCCGTGCTGGTCACCGAGGTGCTCCAGATCGCGCTGCTGACCGTGATCGCCTTCGCGCTGGGCTGGTCCCCGCACGGGAACCCGCTCTCCGTGGCCCTGCTGATCCTGCTGGGCACCGCCGCGTTCTCGGGGCTGGGCCTGCTGATGGCGGGCACGCTCAAGGCGGAGGCCACCCTGGCCGCGGCCAACCTGGTCTTCCTGCTGCTGCTGGTCGGCGGCGGGGTGATCGTGCCGCTGGAGAAGTTCCCCGGCGCCGTCCAGTCGGCTCTCGGGCTGCTGCCGATCTCCGCGCTCTCCGACGGACTGCGCGAGGTGCTCCAGCACGGGGCCGCGCTGCCCTGGGGCGACGCGGCGATCCTGGCCGCATGGGCCGTACTCGGCCTGGGCGCCGCGGCGCGATGGTTCCGCTGGGAGTGAATCCCTTCCCCTGAGCGTTGTCGGGGCAGGAGGATGAGCGCCTCCACACGACACGCACCACAGACGCCGGGGGGCGGGCATGGCGCAGCGGGAGGCCGTTCTGCGGCTGGACGAACAGTGGGCACGGATCAGGTCGGGGGCCGCGCAGGCGGAGCCCGCGGAGGCGGATGCCCTGCTGGCCGAGCTGATCGGCGCGCTGCGCGAGCCGGCCCGCGGGGACGCCGAGTGCGCGGCCCGGCTGGGTCTGCGCCTGAGCGATCTGGCGGCCCGCCGCTTCGCCGGCGGGGACCGGGGCGGAGCGCTGGCCGCCATCGAGGAGGGCCTGCGGTTCTCGCAGCAGGCCGCCGGGCACGCCCCGGAGTACGCCCGCTGGTACGCCCGGGGCCTGATCAACCAGGGGGTCTGGCTGTCCTGGCCGCTCAGCGACGGGGAGCGGCTGCCGCTGCATCCCCTGGGGCCGGGGGCCGAGAGCGGGCCGAGCGCCATGGAGCGCGCCGCCGGCGAGCGGGCCCGGGACCTGACGCGCGGCGCCGTGGAGGTGTGGGCGGGGCTGGACCAGGAGGATCCGGTCAATCAGCGGGGCCTGGCCCAGGCGAAGGTCTTCCTCGGCGACCGGCTCTCGGAGCTGGGCATGGCGGAGGATTCGGTGGCCTGGGCGGTGGACGCGGAAGGTTCCTTCCGGCGGCTGCTGCTCGCCGATCCCGGGCCGGAGGAGTCCCAGGAGGCCGAGGAGGCCCTGGACCACATCGGCCGCCAGCTCGAACTGCGGCTGCGGTTCCTGACGTTCGCCTCCCTGGTGAATCTGCGCACGCGGGGCCTGCTGCCCGAACGGCTGCTGCCCCGGGCCGTGGTGGCCGCCCGGATCCAGGGGATCGAGGAGCCGGAGATCGCCGTCCGGCTGGGCCTGGAGGTCGATCAGGTCCGCACGATGCTGGAGGTGACCCCCTGGGTCGCGGTGTGGCGCATCGAGGTCCGCGGTTCCGACGGACTGTGGAACGTCATGTCACATCCCTGGCGCAGCGGGGCAGAAGTAAGAAACAGGACAGCAGAGGACGTAGCGGACGAATTGGTACGTCGCTTCGTGGCCTCGTCCGACTACCCGGGCGACGGGGCGCATTGGCGGATCCGCGTGTGGTGGCACGCGGAGGGCGACCCCGCCGGCGCCCGGTTCCGGCGGGTGTTCGGCCCCGACGCACCAGCCGCCACCCCCTCGTGAAACTTTGCACAAGGGTCCGCGTACGATAAGGGCCGTGTTGACCCCACTCGCATACCTCGCCCGCCGCTGGACCCCGTCACCCCAAACCATCCAGCGGGCCGCCTTCGCGGCGGTGCTCATGAGCATCGTCATCGTCGTCACGGGCGGCGCGGTACGGCTGACCGGATCCGGTCTCGGCTGCGACACCTGGCCCAAGTGCACGAGCGACAGCCTGATCGTCACCCAGGCGCAGGGCTTCCACGGAGCCATCGAATTCGGCAACCGCATGCTGACCTACGTGCTCTGCGCGGCCGTTGGCTGGGCGATCACCGCGGCCCGCTGCGCCAAGCCGTGGCGCCGCTCGCTGACCCGGCTGGGCTGGCTCCAGTTCGCCATCGTGATGGGCAACGCGGTACTCGGCGGCATCACCGTCCTGACGGGGCTCAACCCCTACAGCGTGGCCGGGCACTTCATGCTCGCCACCTCGCTGATCACCGTGACGACGATCACCTGGCAGCGCACCCGCGAGGGCGACGGCCCCGCCCGGCCGCGCGTCCCCTCCCCCGTGCGCAAGCTGTCGTGGGCCCTGGTCGCGGCCACCGTCGTCCTGGTCGCGGCGGGCACCGTGGTCACCGGGTCCGGACCGCACGCCGGCGACAGCAGCGAGATCAAGCGGATGCCGTTCGACTGGTCGGCCACCGCCCACGTCCACGCGGTCTCCGCCTGGCTGGTGTGTGCGCTCGCCGTCGCGATGTGGCTGGTGCTGCGCGTGGTCGACGCCCCCACCGACACCCGGGCGCGCGCCCGGGACCTGCTGATCGTGCTGCTCGCCCAGGGCGGCATCGGCTACGTCCAGTACTTCACCAAGGTCCCCGAGGCCCTGGTCGCCGCCCACATGTTCGGCTCCTGCCTGGTGTGGATCTCGGTGCTCCGGGTCGCGCTGAGCCTGCGCGAGCGCCCGTCCGAGCAGGCCGGGATCCCGGCCCAGGGCGACGCCCGCCTCGCCACGGTCTGATCCGCCCGACCGGTCCGGTCTGATCCGCCCACCGGGTCCGGTCCGCCTCACCGCGGCCGGGCCCCTGGCCGCGGTCCGATCCGTCAGTTCCGTTCGTCCAGCCGGTAGACGCGGCGGGCATTGCCCGCCGCGACCATCGCCGCCACGCGCTCCGCGTCCCGCCAGGACCAGGACCCCTCGGCGACCCAGCCGCCCAGGACCCGACCCAGCGCCTCCCGGAAGACCAGCGCGCCCACCGCGTGCAGTTCGGCCAGCTGCCCCCCGCCTCCGGCGTACATCAGCTTGCCGAAGGGGGCGCTCTCCAGGGACTCGGCGAGCACTGCGGCCGCACGCGCCCCCGATTGTCCCAGGGCCGTTCCCAGTTCGGCGTGGACGTGCGGGAAGGCCGCCGCCAGCCGCGCGGCCTGCCGGTGGTACGGGTATCCCCCGAGCAGGACCAGCCGCGTCCCCAGCCCCGCGGTCGCCCGTACGAACTCCGTCAGCGGCTCCGGTTCCCCCGCTCCCCCGCCCACGTGCAGTTGGAGCGGCAGCCCGGAGGCCACCGCGCTCCACAGCAGGTGCCGCAGGAGTACGGGGTCCCGTACCGCGCCGCCCCTGGCCCGTCCGGCCAGCCACCGCCCGGCTGCCCCGCGCACCTCGCCCGGACCGGGCGGCTCGGGCGAGCCCGCGAGGGCGGCCGGGTATCCGGCCCCGGGTCCGCAGGTGAAGGCCACGGCCACGGCTGCGGCGTGGTGGACGGCCTCGGCGAGGTTGACCAGGAAGGCTCCGGCGGTCCCGGAGGTGTCGGCGGCCTGTTCGGCCAGCAGTTCCAGCCGGACCAGTTCGAAGGTCTCGGCCTCGCCGGCCAGGGCCAGCTCCTTGGGGCCGGTGAGGTCCCCGGGCACCCCGGTGTCGACCAGCCGGGCGCCGACCCCGGAGCCTCGCAGCAGTCTGCGGGCCGACTCGGCGGCGCCCAGTTCGCGCCGCCGGGCGAGGTAGCGGGCCGGGGTGCAGTGCGGTTCCAGCCCGAGCAGCGGCGGGCACCAGCGGCGCAGGGCGAAGCCGGTCTGGGTGTCGAAGAAGGTGGTGCCGGCGGCGGGCGGGCCGGCCGAGGGGATCAGCTGGGCCTCGAAGGTGGCGAGGCCGAGCTCCGTGCGGAGCACTCCCTGGCAGTACTGGTCCACCAGGGGCGGCGTTTCGATCATCCGGGCATCCCGTTGCGGACGTGAGGAAGGGGCTTCCACACGTCCTAACGGGTGAGCGGGGTGTGAGGTGTTGCTCGCGCTGTTGACCGAGAGGGTGACGCGGCCGGAGTCGGCCGCGACCGCGATCTTCAAGCCAAAATTCCTGGCGGAATAGGCCATTCCCTACAAACCGTCAGGTTTGAGACGGCCTAGGACACCGGGTTCGGCGTTCCGCCCAGCTGCATGCCCGCCATGCGGGACCACTCGTACGGACCGGTCTTCACGCGCGCGGCGAACTCGCCGTCGAACTCCTCGTGGAGGGTCAGCCCGGCCTTTTCGGCCGCGAGCTTCGCGGTGTCGTACTCCGGGGCCACCAGGTCGCCCCAGCCGCCGTCCGTGCCGACGAGGACGATCCGGGTGCCCGCCTGGCCGATGTGCGCGAGCTGGCCTTCGGCGCCGCCGTGCTGCTTGGCGAACGCGCCGATCTGCTTGGCCAGCTTCGCGGCCCTGCGGTCCTGCTTCTTGTCCGCCGTGTTCGCGGTCTCCTCGGTGTCTGCCACGGAAAGCATGCTACCGGCAGGTAATGAAGAGAGGAAGCACGAACAGCGGAAGCGTCAGCGGAGGAAGGGATCCACGGCGACGGCGACGAAGAGCAGCGACACGTAGGTGATCGACCAGTGGAAGAGCCGCATCTCCTTGAGCTTCGCGCCCGCCAGCCCGGCCTTGGCCCGCGCGTTGAGCGCGTGCGCCTCCCACAGCCACCAGCCGCCGGCCAGCAGCGCCACCGAGGTGTAGAACCAGCCGGTGTAGCCGAGCGGGGTCAGCAGCAGCGAGACCGCCACCATCACCCAGCTGTAGAGGACGATCTGCTTCGCCACGGCCTTGTTGCCCGCCACGACCGGCAGCATCGGCACGCCGACCCGCGCGTAGTCGTCCTTCACCTTCATCGACAGCGGCCAGTAGTGCGGCGGCGTCCAGAAGAAGATGACGAGGAAGAGGATGACCGCGGCCCAGGAGACCTCGTTCTTGACCGCCGACCATCCGATGAGAACCGGCATGCAACCGGCGATCCCGCCCCAGACGATGTTCTGGGAGGTGCGCCGCTTCAGCAGCATCGTGTAGACGACGACGTAGAAGAGGAGCGCGCCGAGCGAGAGCGCGGCCGACAGCCAGTTGATCAGCAGGCCGAAGAAGAGCGTGGAGACCACGCCGAGGCCGATGCCGAAGGCCAGGCATTCGCGGGGGCTGACCATGCCGGTCACCAGCGGGCGGCCGGCGGTCCGGTCCATCAACGCGTCGATGTCGCGGTCGATGTACATGTTGAGCGCGTTGGCGCCGCCCGCGGACAGGTAGCCGCCGAAGCAGGTTGCGAGAACCAGCCACAGCTGAGGAACGCCCTGCTCGGCAAGGAACATCACCGGCACGGTCGTGATGAGCAGAAGCTCGATGATCCGCGGCTTGGTCAGCGCCACGAAAGCCATGACCCGGGCCCCGAACGGCCGGTGACCGGGGCTCGTCCCGAGCACCCCCGCTGGACGGGATTCGACGGCCGTCACGCACACCCCTGACAGAGAATCCAGCAAGCATCCGACTCGGTCCCTTCAAACATGAAGGTCCGGTAAAGGCTTGCGCGTACCAAGCCACTCTAGACGTTGCTCTTACCTCGCCCTGCGCGGGGGTCACCTCGTGTTGGTCCGATCGGCGCTCAGATGCAATGACCGGACAGTGGGTACTCGAATAGCTGCACGCCGTGGCGGGGGTAGGCTCGGAATCGAGCCGGTGCGCCGTTCGTCACCGGGACTTAGACATGTGGAGAGGAGCCCTGACCAACGGTGAGCACCAAGCCGACGACCACAGAGCTCGACTGGACCGATCTGGACCAGCGTGCTGTCGACACCGCCCGGATCCTGGCCGCCGACGCGGTCCAGAAGGTCGGTAACGGCCACCCGGGTACGGCGATGAGCCTGGCCCCCGTCGCATACACCCTCTTCCAGAAGGTGATGCGACACGACCCGGCGGACCCGGAGTGGGTCGGTCGCGACCGTTTCGTGCTCTCCGCGGGGCACTCGTCCCTGACTCTCTACACCCAGCTGTACCTGGCCGGTTTCGGCCTTGAGCTGGATGACCTGAAGGCCTTCCGCACCTGGGGTTCCAAGACCCCCGGCCACCCGGAGTACGGCCACACCGCGGGCGTGGAGACCACCACGGGCCCCCTCGGCCAGGGCATCGCCAACGCGGTGGGCATGGCCATGGCCGCCCGCTACGAGCGCGGCCTGTTCGACCCGGAGGCCGCCCAGGGCGCCTCCCCGTTCGACCACATGATCTACGCGATCGCGGGCGACGGCTGCCTCCAGGAGGGCATCTCCCACGAGGCGTCCGCCCTGGCGGGCCACCAGAAGCTCGGCAACCTGGTGCTCCTGTGGGACGACAACCACATCTCCATCGAGGGCGACACGGAGACGGCCGTCTCCGAGGACACTCTCAAGCGCTACGAGGCGTACGGCTGGCACGTCCAGCGCGTGGCCCCGCAGGCCAACGGCGACCTCGACCCGAAGGGCCTGTTCGAGGCCTTCCAGGCCGCCAAGGCCGAGACGGAGCGCCCCTCCTTCATCGCCGCGCGCTCGATCATCGCCTGGCCGGCCCCGCACGCCCAGGGCACCGAGGCCTCCCACGGCTCGGCCCTCGGCAACGACGAGGTCGCCGCCACCAAGCGCGTGCTCGGCTTCGACCCGGAGCAGACCTTCGAGGTCTCCGACGCGGTCATCGCGCACACCCGCAAGGCGCTGGACCGGGGCCGCGAGGCCAAGGCCGCCTGGGAGAAGGAGTTCTCCGCCTGGCGCACCGCCAACCCGCAGCGCGCGGCCGAGTTCGACCGCATCAACGCCAACGAGCTGCCCGCCGGCTGGGAGGACGAGCTCCCCGTCTTCGAGACCGGCAAGGGCGTCGCCACCCGCGCCGCCTCCGGCAAGGTCCTCGAAGCGCTCGGCGCGATCATCCCGGAGCTGTGGGGCGGCTCGGCCGACCTGGCCGGCTCCAACAACACCACCATCGACAAGAACTCCTCGTTCCTGCCGGTGGGCAACCCGCTGCCGGAGGCCGACCCGTACGGCCGCACCATCCACTTCGGCATCCGCGAGCACGCCATGGCCGCGGCCATGAACGGCATCGCGCTGCACGGCCACACCCGCATCTACGGCGGCACCTTCCTGGTGTTCTCCGACTACATGCGCAACGCCGTGCGCCTCTCCGCCCTGATGCACGTGCCGGTCACCTACGTGTGGACGCACGACTCCATCGGCCTCGGCGAGGACGGCCCGACCCACCAGCCGGTCGAGCACGTCGCCTCGCTGCGCGCCATCCCGGGCCTGAACGTGGTCCGTCCGGCCGACGCGAACGAGACCGCCATCGCCTGGCGCGAGATCCTGCGCCGCCACACCAAGGTGTTCGGCAAGGGCGCCCCGCACGGTCTGGCGCTGACCCGCCAGGGCGTGCCGACCTACGAGCGCAACGAGGACGCCGCCAAGGGCGGGTACGTGCTCTTCGAGGCCGAGGGTGGCGACGCACAGGTCGTCCTCATCGGCACCGGCTCCGAGGTCCAGCTCGCCGTCGCCGCGCGCGAGGCGCTGCAGGCCGAGGGCGTCCCGGCCCGCGTGGTCTCGATGCCGTCCGTCGAGTGGTTCGAGGAGCAGTCCCAGGAGTACAAGGACAGCGTCCTGCCGCCCTCGGTCAAGGCGCGTGTCGCCGTCGAGGCCGGCATCGGCCTGACCTGGCACCGCTACGTCGGCGACGCCGGCCGGATCGTCTCGCTGGAGCACTTCGGTGCCTCGGCCGACGGTGCCGTGCTGTACCGCGAGTTCGGCCTGACCGCCGAGGCCGTGACCGCCGCCGCCCGCGAGTCGCTCGCCGCCGCCGCGCGCTGACGACCGTACCCAGACCAGTAGGAGATGCAATTCCCATGACAGACGCACTGAAGCGCCTTTCCGACGAGGGCGTCGCGATCTGGCTGGACGACCTGTCCCGCAAGCGGATCACGTCCGGAAACCTGGCCGAGCTCATCGACCAGCAGCACGTGGTCGGTGTCACCACCAACCCGGCGATCTTCCAGAAGGCGATCAGCGGCGGCGAGGGGTACGGCCAGCAGCTCGCCGACCTGGCGGCCCGCAAGGTCACCGTCGAAGAGGCGATCCGCATGATCACCACGGCGGACGTCCGCGACGCCGCCGACATCCTGCGCCCGGTCTACGACTCGACCGAGGGCCAGGACGGCCGGGTCTCGATCGAGGTCGACCCCCGGCTGGCCCACAACACCACGGCGACCGTGGCCGAGGCCAAGCAGCTCGCCTGGCTGGTGGACCGCCCGAACACGCTGATCAAGATCCCGGCGACCAAGGCCGGCCTGCCGGCGATCACCGAGGTCATCGGCAAGGGCATCAGCGTCAACGTCACGCTGATCTTCTCGCTGGAGCGCTACCGCGAGGTCATGGACGCGTACGTGGCGGGCCTGGAGAAGGCGAAGGCCGCGGGCCTGGACCTCTCCAAGATCCACTCCGTCGCCTCCTTCTTCGTGTCCCGCGTGGACTCCGAGATCGACAAGCGCCTCGACGCCATCGGCACCGACGAGGCCAAGGCCCTCAAGGGCAAGGCGGCGCTCGCCAACGCCCGTCTGGCCTACGAGGCGTACGAAGAGGTGTTCTCCACCGAGCGCTGGGCCGCCCTCGACAAGGCGCACGCCAACAAGCAGCGTCCTCTGTGGGCCTCGACCGGCGTCAAGGACCCGGCGTACAAGGACACCCTGTACGTGGTGGACCTGGTCGCCCCCGGCACGGTCAACACCATGCCGGAAGGCACCCTGGAAGCCACCGCCGACCACGGCGTGGTCTCCGGTGACACCATCCGCGGCACCTACGACCAGTCGCGCGAAGAGCTCGAAGCGGTCGCGAAGCTGGGCATTTCGTACGACGATGTGGTGCAGCTGCTCGAAGACGAGGGCGTCGAGAAGTTCGCGGTGTCCTGGAACGACCTGCTGAAGTCCACCGAGGCGGAGCTCGAGCGCCTCGCCCCCACGGAGGCCTGAACACTTTGTCTGTAAACGGAGCGAACCCGCTTCGTGACGCACAGGACCGGCGGCTCCCGCGCATCGCGGGGCCGTCCGGCCTGGTCATTTTCGGCGTTACGGGTGACCTGTCACGCAAGAAGCTGATGCCTGCCGTCTACGACCTCGCCAACCGCGGCCTCCTTCCCCCGGGCTTCTCCCTGATCGGGTTCGCCCGTCGCGAGTGGCAGGACGAGGACTTCGCGCAGGAGGTCCACGACGCGGTCAAGCAGCACTCCCGCACGCCCTTCCGCGAGGAGGTCTGGCAGCAGCTCGTCCAGGGCTGCCGCTTCGTCCAGGGCGACTTCGACGACGACCAGGCGTTCGAGACGCTGAAGTCGACGATCGAGGAGCTGGACAAGGCTCAGGGCACCGGCGGCAACTTCGCCTTCTACCTGTCCGTCCCGCCGAAGTTCTTCCCCAAGGTCGTCGCCCAGCTCAAGAAGCACGGGTTGGCGGACCAGAAGGAGGGCTCCTGGCGGCGCGCGGTCATCGAGAAGCCCTTCGGGCACGACCTGACCAGTGCACAGGAGCTCAACCAGCTCGTGCACGACGTCTTCCCGCCCAACGAGGTCTTCCGGATCGACCACTACCTGGGCAAGGAGACCGTCCAGAACATCCTGGCGCTCCGCTTCGCCAACACGATGTTCGAGCCGATCTGGAACCGGTCCTACGTGGACCACGTGCAGATCACCATGGCCGAGGACATCGGGATCGGCGGCCGGGCCGGCTACTACGACGGCATCGGCGCGGCCCGCGACGTCATCCAGAACCACCTGCTCCAGCTGCTCGCGCTCACGGCGATGGAGGAGCCCGGCTCCTTCCACCCCAAGGCGCTGGTGGCCGAGAAGCTCAAGGTGCTGACCGCGGTCGAGCTGCCCGAGGACCTGGGCAAGCACACCGTGCGCGGCCAGTACTCGGCGGCCTGGCAGGGCGGCGAGAAGGTCGTCGGGTACCTCGAAGAGGACGGCATCGACCCCAAGTCGAAGACCGACACCTACGCGGCCATCCGCCTGGAGATCAACAACCGCCGCTGGGCGGGCGTCCCGTTCTACCTGCGGACCGGCAAGCGCCTGGGCCGCCGGGTGACCGAGATCGCGGTCGTCTTCAAGCGGGCCCCGTACCTGCCGTTCGAATCGGGCGCGACCGAGGAACTGGGGCAGAACGCCCTGGTCATCCGGGTCCAGCCGGACGAGGGCGTCACGGTGCGCTTCGGCTCCAAGGTTCCGGGCACCTCCATGGAGGTCCGGGACGTCACGATGGACTTCGCCTACGGCGAGTCCTTCACGGAGTCGAGCCCCGAGGCCTACGAGCGCCTCATCCTCGACGTCCTGCTGGGTGACGCGAACCTCTTCCCGCGCCACCAGGAGGTCGAGCTCTCCTGGAACATCCTCGACCCGATCGAGCAGTACTGGGACAAGCACGGCAAGCCCGCGCAGTACCCGGCGGGTACCTGGGGACCGGTCGAGGCGGACGAGATGCTCGCACGAGACGGACGGAGCTGGCGCCGGCCATGAAGATCGACCTCACGGAGACCAACTCCAGCAAGATCAACGCCGCGCTGGTGCAGGCGCGCCGGGACATCGGCACGCCCGCCATCGGCATGGTGCTCACGCTGGTGATCGTGACCGACGAGGAGAACGCGTACGACGCGCTCAAATCGGCGAACGACGCGTCCCGCGAACACCCCTCGCGGATCATCGTCGTCATCAAGCGGGCCAGCCGCTCGCCCCGCAGCCGCCAGGGTGCCCGCCTCGACGCGGAAGTCCGCGTCGGGACGGACTCCGGTACCGGGGAAACGGTTGTGCTCCGCCTGCACGGCGAACTGGTCGACCATGCCCAGTCGGTGGTTCTCCCGCTGCTCCTCCCGGACGCGCCCGTCGTCGTCTGGTGGCCCGACGGCGCTCCGCAGGACCTGGCGGGCGACCCGCTGGGTTCGCTCGCCCAGCGCCGGATCACGGACACCTACGCCACCGAGGACCCCATCAAGGCCCTCGGTACGCGGGCGGTCGCGTACGCCCCCGGGGACACGGACCTGTCCTGGACCCGGATCACCCCGTGGCGTTCCATGCTGGCGGCCGCGCTGGACCAGCAGACCCACTCGGTGTCCTCCGCGACCGTCGAGGGCGAGACCGAGAACCCGAGCTGCGAGCTGCTGGCCATGTGGCTCTCGGACCGGCTCCAGGTCCCCGTCAAGCGCACCTCCTCGGCGGGCCCCGGGCTCACCGCGGTCCGCCTGGAGACCAAGGGCGGCGAGATCGTCCTGGACCGGGCGGACGGCGCGCTGGCCACGCTCTGCATGCCGGGACAGCCCGACCGTGCGGTGGCGCTCAAGCGCCGCGACACGGCCGAGCTGCTGGCGGAGGAACTGCGCCGGCTGGACCCGGACAACACGTACGAGGCCTCGCTGAAGTTCGGCGTGGCGAAGCTGGCGGCCCACTCCGAGGCTCCGGCCCCGGCCAAGGCTCCGGCGGAGCCGAAGCCCGAAGCCGAGGCTCCGGCCACGAAGCCGGCTCCGGCGAAGCCGGCCAAGAAGGCCGCGGCCAAGTAACGCGACCGCTGCGCGGGGCTCTCCCACCCCGGGGGAGCCCCGCGCAGCGGCATATACGCACCCGCACTCCGAACTACCGACAAGGCGGCAGCACATGGGTATGACGACTCCCCAGGTCGTCGTCCACCGGGACAAGGAGCTGATGGCCCAGGCCGCGGCGGCCCGGCTGATCACGAAGATCGTGGACGCGCAGGCGGCCCGCGGCAGCGCGTCGGTGGTCCTCACCGGCGGCCGCAACGGCAACGGCCTGCTGGCCGCGATGGCCGCGGCCCCGGCCCGGGACGCCATCGACTGGGCCCGGCTGGACCTGTGGTGGGGCGACGAGCGGTACCTGCCCGCCGACGACCCCGAGCGCAACCACGTCCAGGCCCGCGAGGCCCTGCTGGACGCCGTCCCGGTGGACCCCGCGCGGGTCCACGTCATGCCCGCCTCCGACGGCCCCTACGGGGTCGACGTGGACGCGGCGGCCGCCTCCTACGCGGCGGAGCTGGCCAAGGCCTCCGGCCCCGAGGACCACGGGCCGGTCCCCCGCTTCGACGTCCTGATGCTGGGCGTCGGCCCGGACACGCACGTGGCCTCGCTGTTCCCGGAGCACCCGGCCTCGCGGGAGACCGAGCGCACGGTGGTCGGCGTCCACGGGGCCCCGAAGCCGCCGCCCACCCGGATCTCGCTGACCCTCCCGGCGATCCGGGCCGCGCGCGAGGTGTGGCTGCTGGCCGCGGGCGAGGACAAGGCCGGCGCGGTGGCGATCGCGCTGGGCGGGGCCGGCGAGGTCCAGGCCCCGGCCGCGGCGGCGTACGGCCGCTCCCGGACCCTGTGGCTCCTCGACCGCGCTGCGGCCGCGAAGCTCCCGACGGGCCTGTACCCCCCGGCCTCCTCCTGACCGCGTAGGACGCGCAAGGGCCCGCCCTCCCCAGGGAGAGCGGGCCCTTCCTCGTGCGTCCCCGGGTCAGCGGCCCCGCAGGGACCGGTACGTCGCCACCAGCGCCCGGGTCGACGGGTCGAGGCCGGCCACCTCGGCGCCCTCCACCAGCGCCGGCTCGATGCGCTTCGCCAGGACCTTGCCGAGCTCCACGCCCCACTGGTCGAAGGAGTCGATGTTCCACACCGCTCCCTGGACGAACACCTTGTGCTCGTACAGGGCGATCAGCTGGCCCAGCACCGCCGGAGTCAGGTCGGCCGCCAGGATCGTCGTCGTCGGGTGGTTGCCCGCGAAGGTCTTGTGCGGGACCAGCGGCTCCCGGGCCCCTTCCGATCGGACCTCGTCCGCCGTCTTGCCGAAGGCCAGCGCCTGCGTCTGCGCGAAGAAGTTCGCCATCAGCAGGTCGTGCTGGGCCGCCAGCGAGGGCCGCAGCTCGGCCACCGGCCGGGCGAAGCCGATGAAGTCCGCGGGGATCACCCGCGTGCCCTGGTGGATCAACTGGTAGTACGCGTGCTGGCCGTTGGTGCCGGGCGTGCCCCACACCACCGGTCCGGTCTGCCATTCCACCGGATTGCCCTCGCGGTCCACGGACTTGCCGTTGGACTCCATGTCCAGCTGCTGCAAGTACGCGGTGAAGCGGGACAGGTAGTGACTGTAGGGCAGTACCGCGTGCGACTGGGCGTCGAAGAACGCCCCGTACCAGACCCCCAGCAGGCCCATCAGCAGCGGCGCGTTCTCCTCCGGCGGCGCCGTGCGGAAGTGCTCGTCCATCTCCCGGAACCCGCCCAGCAGTTCACGGAAGGCGTCCGGGCCGATCGCGACCATCAGCGAGAGGCCGATCGCGGAGTCGAAGGAGTAGCGCCCGCCGACCCAGTCCCAGAATTCGAACATGTTGGCCGGATCGATGCCGAACGCGGTCACCTTCTCGGCGTTGGTCGACAGTGCCACGAAGTGCCGCGCCACGGCCGCCTGGTCACCGCCGACGCCCGCGAGGAGCCATTCGCGCGCCGAGGTGGCGTTGGTGATGGTCTCGATGGTCGTGAAGGTCTTCGAGGCGATGATGAAGAGCGTCTGCTCCGGGTCCAGGTCCCGCACGGCCTCGTGCAGGTCCGCGCCGTCCACGTTGGACACGAAGCGCAGGGTCAGTCCCCGGTCGGAGAAGGCGCGCAGCGCCTCGTACGCCATCGCCGGGCCCAGGTCGGAGCCGCCGATGCCGATGTTGACGACGTTCTTGATGCGCTTGCCGGTGAAGCCGGTCCACGCGCCCGAGCGGACCTGGTCGGCGAAGGCCGCCATCTTGTCGAGGACGGCGTGCACGCCGGGTACGACGTCCTCCCCGTCCACCTCGACGACCGCGTCCCTCGGGGCGCGCAGCGCGGTGTGCAGGACCGCCCGGTCCTCGGTCGTGTTGATCTTCTCTCCGCGGAACATCGCCTCGCGGAGTTCCGCCACGCCCGTGGCCTTCGCCAGTTCGCGCAGCAGCGTCAGCGTCTCGTCGGTGACGAGGTGCTTCGAGTAGTCGATGTGCAGGTCCCCGGCCCGCAGGGTGTATCCGGCGCCCCGGCCCGGATCCGCCTCGAACAGCTCCCGCAGATGCGTCTGCCCCAGCTCTTCCCGGTGCTTGGTGAGCGCCAGCCACTCGGGCATCCGGTTGAGCTTCGTACGACTGTCTGCGTTCATCTCGGACATCACCACTTCTTCCGTCCTGTCGTGCCCCGCCGTTCTCCAACCTAAGGGATGGGAAGGGGCACAACCGACACAAAGCGGCCCGGCCCGCGGGAGAGGAAGACTCCTGCGGGCCGGGCCCGATGTCACATCAGTTCTTTTGCCGGGGAAGCGTCAGATCTCGCCGCGCAGCTTGGCGAGCGCCTCGGCGAGGATCGCCTCGCCGTCGGCGTCCGTACGCCGTTCCCGTACGTATGCCAGGTGCGTCTTGTACGGTTCGGTGCGCGGCGGCGCCGGAGGGTTGTCCCGGTCCTGACCGGCCGGGAACCCGCAGCGCGGGCAGTCCCAGGTGTCCGGCACCTGCGCGTCGCTGGCGAAGCTCGGCTGCGTCTCATGCCCGTTCGAGCACCAGAAGGAGATGCGCAGGCGGGGCGCGGACTCGCCGCGCTCGGCCTCGCCCATCGGCCCCGCTCCGACCCGACTACCACGGATCGCGTTGCCACTTGCCACGGTCGTAACTCCCTGCGTGATGGTGCCGCGAAGCGTGAGTGGATTCCGTCCGCGGGCGCCCAAGTCTACGTAAGGCCCAACGCGCGTCCAGTGACTGGAGTTACCCATTCCAGACGTGAACGCCGGACCTCATGATAGGCCGGGGAGAGCCGACCGGACTGCCGGAACGGCCAGAACGGGTCAGCTGCCGGACTTCATGAGCAGGCCGAGCGCGACGATGCACGCGAACCACAGCAGGCCGATCACCACGGTGATGCGGTCCAGGTTGCGCTCCGCGACCGAGGAGCCGCCGACCGACGACTGCATGCCGCCGCCGAACATGTCGGAAAGGCCGCCGCCCTTGCCCTTGTGCATCAGCACGAGCAGCATCAGCAGGGCGCTGAAGACGACCAGGGCGATCGAGAACCCCATAATCACGGCTGATTCCTACCTTCTGGCTTACTGGCATTCCGGCGTTCCCGCATTGCCGATTACGTGCGCGGGGGCCAGTGGCTGATGATTTCAGCCTGCTGGCCCCCGCAAGGGTACGACGGATCCGCCCTACCGCATACTCACTGGTCGCGGAACCGGACGATCTTGACGAACTCGTCCGCGTCCAGCGCCGCGCCGCCGATCAGGGCGCCGTCGACATCGGGCTGGGCCATGATCGCGGCGATGTTGCCGGACTTGACCGAGCCGCCGTACTGGATGCGGACCTTGTCGGCCAGCTCCTGCGAGTACAGCTCCGCGAGGCGCGCGCGGATCGCTCCGCAGACCTCCTGGGCGTCCTCGGGGGTGGCGACCTCGCCGGTTCCGATCGCCCAGACGGGTTCGTACGCGATCACGATGGACTCGACCTGCTCGGCCGGGACGTCCTTGAGGCCGCCGTCGAGCTGGCTCAGCGTGTACGGGACCTGCTGGCCGGCCTTGCGGATGTCCAGGCCCTCGCCGACGCACAGGATCGGGGTGATCCCGTGCTTGTAGGCGGCCTTGACCTTGGCGTTGCAGATCTCGTCGCTCTCGGCGTGGTACTGGCGGCGCTCGCTGTGGCCGACGGCCACGAAGGAGCACTTCAGCTTCGAGAGCATCGGGCCGGAGATCTCGCCGGTGTAGGCACCGGAGTCGTGCGCCGAGATGTCCTGGGCGCCGTACTTGATCTTCAGCTTGTCGCCGTCGACCAGGGTCTGGACCGAGCGGAGGTCGACGAAGGGCGGCAGTACCGCGACCTCGACGGCGTCGTAGTCCTTGTCGGCCAGGGCGAAGGCGAGCTTCTGGACGTGCGCGATGGCCTCGAGGTGGTTGAGGTTCATCTTCCAGTTGCCCGCCATCAGCGGGGTACGCGTGGTCATGCGGTTCAGACCTCCAGTGCGGCGAGGCCGGGGAGCGTCTTGCCCTCGAGGTACTCGAGGGAGGCGCCGCCACCGGTCGAAATGTGGCCGAAAGCGTTCTCGTCGAAGCCGAGGATGCGGACCGCGGCGGCGCTGTCGCCACCGCCGACGACCGTGAAGGCGCTGCTGTCGAGGAGCGCCTGCGCGATGGCCTTGGTGCCGTTCGCATAGTCGGGGTGCTCGAAGACGCCCACGGGACCGTTCCAGAACACGGTCTCGGCGTCGGCGATCTTCGAGGCGTACAGCTCGCGGGTCCTGGGACCGATGTCCAGACCCTCCTGGTCGGCGGGGATCTTGTCCGCGTCGACCGTGATGAACTCGGCCGGGGCCTTGGTCTTCAGGTCCGGGAAGTCCTTGGAGGCCAGGATGTCGACCGGGAGGACCAGCTCGACGCCGTTGGCCTCGGCGCGCGCCATGTACTCCTTGACGACCTCCACCTGGTCCTTCTGGAGCAGGGAGATGCCGACCTCGTAGCCCTTGGCGTACAGGAAGGTGTACGCCATGCCGCCGCCGATGAGGATCCGGTCGGCCTTGCCGAGCAGCTGGTCGATGACGGCGAGCTTGTCGGAGACCTTGGCGCCGCCGAGGATGACCACGTACGGGCGCTTGACCTCGGCGGTCAGCTTCTTCAGGACGCCGACCTCGGTGGCGATGAGGTAGCCGGCCGCGTGCGGGAGGCGCGCGGGGAGGTCGAAGACCGAAGCGTGCTTGCGGTGGACAGCGCCGAAGCCGTCACCGACGTAGATGTCGGCCAGCTCGGCCAGCTGGTCCGCGAAGGCGCCGCGCTCGGCGTCGTCCTTCGCGGTCTCACCGGCGTTGAAGCGGAGGTTCTCGATGACGGCGACCTGGCCGTCGGCGAGGGCGGCGACGGTCTCCTTGGCGGAGGCGCCGACGGTGTCGGTGGCGAACGCGACGTCCGTACCGAGCAGCTCACCGAGGCGGATCGCGGCGGGGGCCAGCGAGAAGGCCGGGTCCGGGGCGCCCTTGGGGCGGCCCAGGTGCGAGGCCACGACCACGCGGGCGCCGGCCTCGGCGAGCTTCGCGATGGTCGGCTGCACGGCGCGGATGCGGCCGTCGTCGGTGATCTCGCCATTGGCCAGCGGCACGTTGAGGTCGGCGCGGACGAAGACCCGCTTACCGGAAACGCCCTCGGCGAGAAGTTCGTCGATCGTCTTCATTGCTGTTACTACTCCTTTTCCCCGGCCGGATCCTGTGTCCGTGCGAGGTGAGAGGTACAAGGCAAGCAACAGGGCCCGCACAGCGCTTCGTCGCGCTGCCCGAGCCCCGGTGCTCACATTGTGGTGCCTGCTGCCTTGGTGCTTAGAGCTGGCCGCCGACGAACACGGTCAGGTCGACGAGGCGGTTGGAGTAGCCCCACTCGTTGTCGTACCAGCCGATGACCTTGACGCTCTTGCCCTGGACCATGGTCAGGGAGGAGTCGAAGGTGCAGGAGTACGGCCAGTTCACGATGTCGGAAGAGACGATCGCGTCCTCGGTGTAGTCCAGGATGCCCTTGAGCTGGCCCTGAGAAGCCTTCTGGAAGGCCGAGTTGACCTCGTCCTTGGTGACTTCGCGCTCGAGCTCGATGACGAGGTCGGTCACGGAACCGGTGGGGACCGGGACGCGCATCGCGATGCCGTCGAGCTTGCCCGCCAGCTCCGGGATGACCAGCGCGGTGGCCTTGGCGGCACCCGTGGTGGTCGGGATGATGTTCTCGGCGGCGGCGCGGGCGCGACGCAGGTCCGAGTGCGGGAAGTCCAGGATGCGCTGGTCGTTCGTGTACGCGTGGACCGTCGTCATCATGCCCTTGACGATGCCGAAGTTCTCGAGGAGAACCTTGGCCATCGGCGCCACGCAGTTGGTGGTGCAGGAGGCGTTGGAGATGACGTGGTGGTTGGCCGCGTCGTACTTCTCCTGGTTGACGCCCATCACGATCGTGATGTCCTCGTCCTTGGCCGGAGCCGAGATGAGGACCTTCTTCGCGCCGGCCGCGATGTGCTTGGCGGCGTCGGCCTTCTTCGTGAAGATGCCGGTCGACTCGATGACGATGTCGGCGCCCAGCTCGCCCCAAGGCAGGTTCGCGGGGTCGCGCTCGGCGAAGGTCTTGAAGGTGTTGCCGCCGACGGTGATCGTGTCGTCGGTGTGGCTGACCTCGGCCTTGAGGCGGCCCAGGATGGTGTCGTACTTGAGAAGGTGCACCAGGGTGGCATTGTCAGTCAGGTCGTTGACACCGACGATCTCGATGTCCGCTCCCTGCTCCAGGAGCGCACGGAAGTAGTTGCGGCCAATTCGGCCAAAACCGTTGATGCCTACGCGGATCGTCACGAACCGATCTCCTCGTTGGTGCGCCGGCCTGTCCGCCGGCGAGCTGTATGGGATGTCCCCGACCGCTTACGACCCTACCTCTCCGTGAGCTTCCAGGTGACATCGACCATCGTGTGACACGCCCCGGGGCCCCGCACTCCAGGACGAGTACGGGACCCCGGGGACCTTGTGCCCCGTCACTCAAAGTGAGGGCAACGGGGGCATCCGATCAGCGGTTCAGCGAGCGGAGCGCCTTACCGACGAGTACGGCACGGTCGGCCGCCGCCGGCACGTGCTCCAGGCCGAAGCCCAGCAGCACCGTGTTACGCGTAGTGACCGCGGCATATGACTTGAACAGCTCGCCGGACCGGGACCAATCGCCCGCAACATCGGGACTTCCGGCAGGCGCGCCTTGAGCGGTCCAGGACCCGAGCGAGGTCTCGAATCCTTCGACCGCCTGGTCCGTGCCGCCGACCGAGACCCGCGCCTCGTCGGCGAAGACCCCGCGGCCGCCCGAGCCCGGGTCGGTGATGTAGGAGAGCGAGACCTCGACGGTCTTGCCCGCGTACGCGCTCAGGTCGAAGGAGACCTGCTTCCACCCGTTGGAGGCTCCGGTGAAGCTGTTCCACTGGCCGCTGGTGCCCTGCGGGGCGCAGCCGGCGGAGTCCAGCGTGAGGTAGCGGCGCAGGAACGGGTGGTCGTTGACGAAGAACCCGGCCTCGCACTCCGCGGGAACCGTGGTGCTGCTCAGGCCGCTCGCCTCGGGCAGCGTGGTCCAGTCGTCGCCGCCGACGGTGTGGGACTCCAGGACCGCGTGGTCGTAGCCCTCCTCGGTGTTCCAGTTGAGCGCCATCTTGAGCTTCGGCTGGTCTGCCGCGGTGACCCCGGTGAGGTCGATGGTGCGGGTGAGCCGCTTCCAGTCGTCGTCGGTGTGGGTGGCCGAGGCCATCCCGGTGCCGGCGTACGGGGCGTACGGGTTGACGACCCCGTCGTACTGGCCCGCCTGCGCGCTCTTGAACTGCGGGAACTGGGCCGCGGGCAGGCTGTCGGAAGTGACCGTGTAGGAGCCGGGGCGGTCGAGCGGGTTGCCCGCGGCGTTGCCGAGGCCGCCCTTGGCCCCGGAGAGGGAGCCCGCGCCGCTGAAGCCGCTCGGGCCGCTGACGGTCGCGCGCCCGTAGGCACCGAGGTAGTACTGGCTGAAGTCGTCGGTCACGGCGCGGCCGACCTGGGCGTTGCCGCCCGCCAGCTCACCGGCCTCGATCAGCTTGCCGCCCTCGTTGAGGAAGTCGCGCACCGCCAGCTGGGTGGGACCGCCCGGGGACTTGGCCCCCGTGTAGTGGACGGCCGTGCGGAAGTGGGACAGCACGCCGAGGTGGTGCGGGGCCCCCTGGGTGGCCACGTCCCAGACCGCCGCGCTCTTGCCGTTGGCGCGCAGGGCGTCCACGTACTCCTGGGCGTGCTGCGCCGGAGCGCCCTCCTCCGCGATCACGAGGACGTCGGCGCGCGGCCGCTCGGCCACCGTGTACGTGAAGTGCTCGCTGGAGACCTGCTTGCCGCCGTGGTCGCGGCCGGTGAACCAGACCTCGACCTTGTCGCCGGGCTTGGCGCCGTCGACCTTGGCCCGGTACTCGTCGAAGTAGTTGTTGTCGTCGCCGCCGTAGACGTCACCGCCCTGCCAGGCCTTGAGGTCCTCGTCGTGGGTGCGGCCCCCGTTGATCTTGAAGTTGACCTCCTTGTCCTTCAGCGCCTTGCGGGCCGTGACGGCGACCGTCTGGTCCTCGCCGCGGGCCACGTAGGAGGTGGTGAAGGGGTCCAGGGTGAAGTCCGCGGCGCTCAGGCCCACGGAGGACTTCGGCTGGTCCGGGTGCTGGACGCTCTCGGCCACGGAGAGGGCGAAGGGGACGTTCTTGGCGAACTCCGCCTGGATGAGCTTCTCGTCGTCCGGGAAGTTGAAGACGGAGGCGCAGTCCTCGGGCTTCCAGCGGTCGTTCGGGTCGACGGCGGAGGCCGTCTGGCAGGTGCTCATCTCCGGCGTGAACATCATGACGCCGTTGGCGTTGGCGGCCTGGCTGTCGGCCTCGCCGTTGGTGGTGTAGAGCTCCGAGGACACCTGGGGGTAGTAGCCGGGTACGGCCGAGTTCTCCGGGGTTCCGGCGAGCGCCTTGTAGGCGATGTCGTCGGGGGTGGGGGTGGCCACCTGCCAGCCCACGCCGTAGAGCAGCAGCTCGGCGGCCGAGTGGTAGTTGATGGCGTACTTGAAGCCGATGCGCTTCTCGAACGAGTCGAGGGCCTGGGTCTCGGGCTCGGAGGAGGCCTTGGGGCCGCGGTAGGTCTCGCTCGACGGGTTGGGCGAGGAGCCCTCGTTGTCGTAGCCCCACCGGTAGGCGAAGTTGCGGTTGGGGTCGACGCCGTCGCCGGCGGTGATCTTGCCGTCGCCGTTGTTGTCCCGCATGTTCTTGCGCCACAGGCGCGCGCTGTCGGACGTGAAGGTGTAGTCGTACCCGTCCGGGTTGGCGGAGAGCAGGAACCACATCTCCGTGGAGTCCACCAGCTTGGTGATCCGCGGGTCCTTGCCGTAGCTGTCGATGGTCTGGTGCATCAGCCGCCGGGTCATCTCGGGGGTGATCCACTCGCGGGCGTGCTGGTTGGACATGTACAGCACGGCCGGCTTGTCGCCGTCCTTGGACTTCTTGGCGTTCTTCGTGACCTTCAGGGCGAGGATGTCCTTGCCCTGGACGGTCTTGCCGATGGAGACGACCTTGGTCAGGCCGGGGTTCTCCTGCGCGGTGCGCAGGATCTCCTCCTGGAGCCCGCCCTTGCCGCTGTACGGACGGAACACGCCGTCGCCGGCGGCCGTGAGGGAGCGCGCGGCGGCCTTGGAGGCGACCTTGCGTTCGGCGAGCTTGACGCCTTGGGCGGCCAGCCCCTTGGCCTGGCCGCCGGTGAGGTAGAGCTCGACCTTGGCGGTCCCGGACTCCGGGAGGCGTCCGGAGAACTCCTGCGCGTCCTGGCCGGCGGCCTGGACGAGCGGGACCTGTTCCTTCGTGATGTCGGCGTCGTAGACCCGTACCTCGTCCGCCGCTGCCTGGGCGTCGGCCCGGGCCTGGGCGCTGGCCGCCGCGGGTAGTGCGGCCAGTGTGGTTCCCAAGACGAGTGCGCTTGCGGCGAGGATCGATCTCGCGCGGTGCCTCATGTGCCCCCCTGGGCGTCGTCTGCCACGAAAGCTTCGGACGACAGGCTCACGATCAGCCCATGCTCATGTCAATGGGGCATACCGAAAGAGGTCCGCACGAGTGATCGCGCGGACCTCTTACGGAGTCGTGCGGACCCCTTGTGGAGTCACGCAGTCCGGTACGGGTGCCTCAGCCGGCCATGTTGTCGGCCAGCTCCTCGCTGTCGCTGAGGTCGAGGTTGGATTCGGTGCCCGGGATCCCCAGGTCCTGGGCCCGCTTGTCGGCCATGGCCAGCAGGCGGCGGATCCGGCCCGCGACCGCGTCCTTGGTCAGCGGCGGGTCGGCGAGGGCGCCCAGCTCCTCCAGGGAGGCCTGCTTGTGCTCCATGCGCAGCCGGCCGGCCGCGGCGAGGTGCTCGGGGACCTCCTCGGCGAGGATCTCCAGGGCGCGCTGCACCCGGGCTCCGGCGGCCACCGCGGCCCGCGCCGAGCGGCGCAGGTTGGCGTCGTCGAAGTTGGCGAGGCGGTTGGCGGTGGCGCGCACCTCGCGCCGCATCCGCCGCTCCTCCCAGGCCAGCACCGAATCGTGGGCGCCGAGCCGGGTCAGCAGGGCGCCGATGGCGTCCCCGTCCCGTACGACGACCCGGTCCACCCCGCGGACCTCGCGGGCCTTGGCGGCGATGGAGAGCCGGCGGGCCGCGCCGACCAGCGCCAGGGCGGCCTCCGGGCCGGGGCAGGTGACCTCCAGGGAGGAGGAGCGTCCCGGCTCGGTGAGCGAGCCGTGGGCGAGGAAGGCCCCGCGCCAGGCCGCCTCGGCGTCACAGGTGGCCCCGGAGACCACCTGCGGGGGAAGACCCCGGATGGGGCGTCCGCGGCCGTCCACGAGCCCGGTCTGGCGTGCCAGCTGGTCGCCGCCGGCGACCACGCGGACCACGTACCGGTTTCCGCGGCGCAGACCGCCCGGAGCCATGATCACCAGGTCCGAGGAGTGCCCGAAGATCTCCAGAATGTCCTTGCGCAGGCGGCGGGCCGCGATCCCCGCGTCCAGTTCCGCCTCGATGACGATCCGGCCGCTCACCAGGTGCAACCCGCCCGCGAACCGAAGGATCGCCGAGACCTCCGCCTTCCTGCAGCAGGTGCGGGTGACGGGCAGGCGGGCGATCTCATCCTTCACCGCGGGCGTCATCGCCATGGGCCGATCCTTCCATGCATCCGAAAAATACGGTCGTACGCGGCGGCCAGCAGCTCCGGATCATGCTTCGGAGAGCCGTCCAGCCGGGCAACCGGCGCCAGCTCGACCGCGGCACCGAACCGTTTTGCGGCATCGGCGAGGGACTCGCGATCGGGCACGGCAGCCTGATCGGCCAGCACCACGTCCAGGGCGAGTTTAGGGGCGTGTCGGGCCAAAACCTCCAAATGACGCTGCGGAGAGAAGCCCTCTGTTTCGCCGGGTTGCGGTGCGAGGTTCAGCGAGAGGACCCGCCGGGCCTTCGTCTCGACCAGCGCGTCGAGCAGTTCGGGCACCAGCAGGTGCGGGATCACGGAGGAGAACCAGGACCCCGGACCGAGTACGACCCAGTCGGCGTCGAGCACCGCGGCGACCGCTTCCGGCACGGCCGGCGGGTCGGCCGGCACGACCTGCACGGAGAGCACCTCGCCGGGGGTCAGGGCCACGGTGGCCTGCCCCCGTACGGTGTCCACGTCCTCGGGGCGCGCCGGATCGTGGCCCTTGACCAGGGCCTGGAGCTCCAGCGGGACCGCCGACATCGGCAGCACCCGGCCCTGGGCACCGAGCAGCTTGCCGACGAGGTCCAGGGCCTGGACGGGATCGCCGAGCTGTTCCCACAGGGCGACGATCAGCAGGTTGCCGACCGCGTGCTCGTGCAGGTCGCCCTTGGACTGGAAGCGGTGCTGGATGACCCGCGACCAGGTCTGGCCCCAGTCGTCGTCCCCGCACAGCGCGGCCAGCGCCTTGCGCAGGTCGCCGGGCGGCAGGACGCCGAGCTCCTCGCGCAGGCGGCCGCTGGAGCCTCCGTCGTCGGCGACGGTGACCACGGCGGTCAGCTCGCCCGTGATCCGGCGCAGGGCGGTCAGCGAGGCCGAGAGGCCCATGCCGCCGCCGAGGGCCACGACCTTGGGAGAGACCGCCTCGGGGGCTTCGCCGCGGCGAAGCCCGGTGCGGGCCGCGCCGACCTCGCCCTTGCCGGAGGCAAGCCGGCGAAGGCGGCGCAGCCGCAGGGTACGTCCGGTCACTCGCGCCCCATGTCCCTGTGGACGACGACGGTCTCGACTCCTTCGGAGGCGAGGCGGGCGGCGAGCTTCTCCGACATGGCGACGCTGCGGTGCTTGCCGCCGGTACAGCCGACGGCGATGGTCACGTAGCGCTTGCCCTCGCGGCGGTAGCCGGTGGCGATGAGCTGGAGCAGCTCGGTGTAGCGGTCGAGGAACTCCTTGGCGCCGGGCTGGCTGAAGACGTACGCCGACACCTCCTCGTTGAGCCCGGTGAAGGGGCGCAGCTCCGGAACCCAGTGCGGGTTCGGGATGAAGCGGCAGTCGACGACCAGGTCGGCGTCGACGGGCAGGCCGTACTTGAAGCCGAAGGACATGACGGTGGCCCGCAGCTCGGGCTCCTCGTCGCCCGCGAACTGGGCGTCCATCTTGGCGCGCAGTTCGTGCACGTTCAGGCTGGAGGTGTCGATGACCAGGTCGGCGTCGCCGCGCAGCTCGCGCAGCAGATCGCGCTCGGCGGCGATGCCGTCGACGATGCGGCCGTCGCCCTGGAGCGGGTGCGGGCGGCGGACCGACTCGAAGCGGCGTACGAGGGCGTCGTCCGAGGACTCCAGGAACACGATCCGCCGGGTGACCCCGCGGGCCTCCAGGTCGGCGAGGGACTCGCGCAGGGCGTCGAAGAACTGCCGGCCGCGGACGTCGACGACGACGGCGATGCGTGCCACGTTGCCCTGCGAGCGGGCGCCGAGTTCCACCATGGTGGGGATCAGCGCCGGCGGGAGGTTGTCGACCACGAACCAGCCGAGGTCCTCCAGGCACTTGGCCGCCGTACTGCGGCCGGCCCCGGACATTCCGGAGATGATCACCAGCTCGGGGATGGCCGCCTCGGCGGTATCTCCGGGCTCCACTGTCGTGCCCGTACTCACCTGTGCTCCGTCTCGGTCTCGGTCGGTCTCGTGCTGGGTTTCGTTGTGGGTTTCGTTGTGGGTTTCGTGCTCGGTCATTGCTCGGTCCCCCGTTCGGATGTGGCTCCCGCGGTCGCGGAGGTCTCATCCTCGATGATCTCGCCGGTCGCCGTGTTAACCGCGGGACCAGCGGGAACCGCCTGGGCGAGGGCCGCGGCCACGGTCTCGGCCGTCTTGCGGCCTATGCCCGGGACCTCGCAGATCTGGTCGATTGTCGCCTGCCGGAGCTTTTTCACCGAACCGAAATGCTTCACCAGGGCCAGTTTGCGACTCTCGCCCAGTCCGGGGACCTCGTCCAGGGGGCCGGACTTCAGCCGCTTGGCGCGCTTGTTGCGCTGGTACTGGATGGCGAACCGGTGGGCTTCGTCACGGACCCGCTGGAGCAGGTAGAGGCCCTCGCTGGTCCGGGGCAGCACCACCGGGTCGTCCTCGCCGGGCAGCCAGACCTCCTCCAGCCGCTTGGCCAGGCCGCACACGGCGACGTCGTCGATCCCGAGCTCCTCCAGGGCCCGCTGGGCGGCGGCCACCTGCGGCTGCCCGCCGTCGACCACGACGAGCTGGGGCGGGTACGCGAAGCGCTTGGGCCGGCCGTCGTCCGCGGCCGCGTCCACCTCGAACCCGTCGGCCCCGTCGGCGTCCCCGCCTTCCGGGCCGTCCCCGGGGGACCACTCCCCCGTCTTCAGCTTCTCCTGGAGGTAGCGGCGGAAGCGCCGGGAGACCACCTCGTGCATGGAGCGGACGTCGTCCTGCCCCTCGAACGATTTGATCTGGAACCTGCGGTACTCGCTCTTGCGCGCCAGCCCGTCCTCGAAGACGACCATCGAGGCCACCACGTCGTCGCCCTGCAGGTGCGAGATGTCGAAGCACTCGATGCGCAGCGGCGCCCCGTCCAGCTCCAGGGCCTCGGCGAGCTCCTCCAGGGCCCGCGAGCGGGTGGTGAAGTCGGCGGCGCGCTTGGTCTTGTGCAGGGCCAGGGACTGCTGGGCGTTGCGGTGGACGGTCTCCATCAGCGCTTTCTTGTCCCCGCGCTGCGGGATGCGCAGGCTGACCTGGGCGCCGCGCCGCTCGGCCAGCCACTCGGAGAGCGCCGGGGTGTCCTCGGGGAGCGCCGGGACCAGCACCTCCTTGGGGACGGACTCGCCCTTCTCCTCGCCGTACAGCTGCTGCAGGGCGTGCTCGACGAGCCCGGCCGTGTCCACGGCCTCCACCTTGTCGGTGACCCAGCCGCGCTGGCCGCGGACCCGGCCGCCGCGTACGTGGAAGATCTGCACGGCCGCTTCGAGCTCGTCCTCGGCGACCGCGAACAGGTCGGCGTCGGTGGCGTCGGCGAGCACGACCGCGTTCTTCTCCATGGCCCGGCGCAGGGCCCCTATGTCGTCGCGCAGCCGGGCGGCCTTCTCGTACTCCATCTCCTCGGCGGCCTCGTGCATCTGCCCTTCGAGGCGGGAGAGGTGGCTGCCGGTGCGGCCGGCCATGAACTCGCAGAAGTCCTCGGCCAGTTCCCGGTGCTCCTCGGGGGTGACCCGGCCGACGCAGGGCGCGGAGCACTTGCCGATGTAGCCCAGCAGGCAGGGGCGGCCGATCTGGGCGGAGCGCTTGAACACCCCGGCGGAGCAGGTGCGGACGGGGAAGACCCGGAGCATCAGGTCGACGGTCTCGCGGATGGCCCAGGCGTGCCCGTAGGGGCCGAAGTAGCGCACGCCCTTCTTCTTGGGCCCGCGCATGACCTGGACCCGGGGGTACTCCTCGTTCATCGTCACGGCGAGGGAGGGGTAGCTCTTGTCGTCCCGGTACTTGACGTTGAACCGGGGGTCGAACTCCTTGATCCAGGAGTACTCGAGCTGGAGCGCCTCGACCTCGGTGGAGACCACCGTCCACTCGACGGAGGCGGCCGTGGTCACCATGGTGGCGGTACGGGGATGCAGTCCGGCGAGGTCCTGGAAGTAGCTGGCCAGCCGCTGGCGCAGGCTCTTGGCCTTCCCGACGTAGATCACCCGGCGGTGCTCGTCGCGGAATTTGTAGACCCCCGGGGAGTCGGGGATCTGTCCCGGCTTGGGGCGGTAGCTGGAAGGGTCGGCCATGCCAACCACCCTACTGTCGCCCGCCGACAACCGAGCCGTTCCCCTGCTGCGCCGCGGGGCCCGGCCGCCTGGCAGGCGGCCGGGCCCCCGGGTGGCTACGCCCGCACCACCCGCTGCCGCCGGGAGCGGCGCGCGGCCACCGCGCCGGCCGCGCCCAGCGCCAGAGCCACGGCTCCGGCGGCCGTCGGGACCTCGAGGGATCCGGATCCGGATCCGGGCCGGACGCCGGTCGTGGCTTCCGTGGGGGCGAAGCCACCGGCCTTCCCGGCCTTGGCGTAGGCGGAGCCGGGGAGCTTGTCCCCGTACGCCTTCACGACCCGGGTCCGGTACGCGGCGAGGCTGGTGCCCTGCGCGCCGACGGCCCGTTCCGCGTCCTCGTCCAGCGGCAGCACCCGCTGGCCCTGGGCCACGTACCACGCGTCGATTTGCGGTTCGCGGAAGACGGTGCCGCCCGGAAGTTTCGCCGCGCCGAGCTGTGCGTAGCGGAACTCGTCGTCACCGGTGGCGATGTTCACCACCTGCCAGCCCGCCTCCGTCTTCGCGGTCCACAGCGCGGCCTGCTGGCCGTCCGAGGAGACCGCCTTGCTGGCGAGGAACTCCAGGCGGGACACGCTCGCGCCCGTCTTCCCCGCGACGAAGTCCGGCGACAGGTAGTTCACCGCGATCGCTTCCCCCTCGATACGGGGCTGCGCGGCGGTCAGCGTGACCTTGCCCTCCCGGGAGAAGAACCGGGACAGGGTGGCGAGGGTGTCCGGGGACGCGGCCGCCTGCGCGGCGGCGGCCCGGTTCTCGGCGGTGGCGCTCTGCGGCTGCGGCACCGGCGCCGCGGTTGCCTGGGTGGGGGCCAGGGCGAGGGCGGCGGTCGAAAGGACGAGCGCCGCGGCGAGGCGAGGATTCATGGGGTCACGCCCCGATCCGGTAGAGGGAGTGGGTCCAGGAGAAGGTGCTGTTGTCCACGTACCAGGCGTGGGAGGCCCAGTTGTAGCGGTCGCTGGAGGGCCACGGGTCGCCCCAGTACACCCAGCTGTTCGCGGTGTCGTAGCCGTAGATGACGTGCATGTGGCCGCCGCCGTTGGACCACTCGATGCGGGTCTCGACCGGGCGGTTCGCGTTGATCTCGGTCTGCACGGTGGAGTACTGGAGCCAGCCGGTCACGTAGGAGCCGGAGTTGATGCCGGCCCAGCGCAGGGCGGTCTGCACATTGGCCAGGCTGGCCTGGTTGTTGGGGCAGTCGTAGCCCTGCTGGCGGTTGAAGGCGGCGTTGCAGAACTGGTTCTGGCTGTAGGTGCGGCCGAACCAGGTGGCGATGGTGTTGCCGCTGGCGGCCCAGCACCAGTTGGTCTTCTGCTGCGCCTGCATCGTGATGTTGAGCCGCTTGGACGCCAGGGCCGCGCTGTCGGCGGACGGGGTGGTGCCGGTGGTGGTCGTGGCGGTCGTGGTGCCCGTACCGGCGACGGCATCGGCGGCGGTGGCGGTACCGGTGGGCAGGGCGAAGAGCAGGGCGGTGACGAAGGCGGCGAGGGTAAGCCGCCGGTTTCGGTTGCGCATCGCGTTCCTCCCGAGGTGGGGAGTGGGGGGTGGAGGAGCGCGTCCGGACGCTGTGGAGGAGCATCAGGGTGTTGTCGGGAACAGGTCAACACGCTTCAATACGGCGTGACATCGCAGTGTGAACGGTGGGGCCAGAGTGTGAACGCCCGCCATCGGTCCACCCAGGTCCTCGGACGTCACCGCGGGACCGCCCGCGCCCCGCTTTCGTGAACGTTCACAGGAGGCCCCCATGCGGTCGAGCGCGGACAGCAGACTCTCGGACAGCGCCCTGGACCTACCGCAACTGCTGCGCACCGGTCCCTTCCACCTCGCGCTGCGCGCCGCCCTCACCGCCCGCGGACTCCCCCTGCACCGGGTCCAGCACCGGCTCGCCGCCCGCGGCATCAAGCTCGGGGTGACCAGCCTCAGTTACTGGCAGCAGGGCGCCCGGCGGCCCCGCCGCGCCGAGTCCCTCAAGGCCGTACGGGCCCTGGAGCAGATCCTGGAACTGCCCGAAGGCACCCTGCTGCGGCTGCTCGCCGCACCGGAACCCGCCGCGCCCGGGACGGCCCGGCCGCCCGCACGTTCGTACCGGGCACTGTTCAGCGTGGGCTCGGCCGTGGAGGCACTGCTGACCGGCATGGAACTGCCCGCCGACGGCGGCCTGCACACCGTCGGCCACCACGAGCGGGTACGGATCGGACCCGCCGGGGAACTGCTGGGCCGCGAATCGCAGCACGTCGTACGGGCCCACCGCGACGGGGTCGACCGGTACATCGCCGTCCACCACGGGGACCCGGGCTGCGATCCGGCCCGGATCCGGGTGCGCGCCGACGAGAACTGCCGGACCGGGCGGATCCGCCACCACGCCGAAGCCGAGGTGGTCGTCGCCGAGCTGCTCTTCGACGCCCGGCTGCGCGCCGGGGACACCTACGTCTTCGGCTACGGCTTCGAGGACGGCACCGGCGGGCTCAGCACCGAGTACGTGCGCGGCTTCAGCTACACGGGCGGGCAGTACGTGCTCCAGGTCCGCTTCGACGAGGCCGCGCTGCCGGTCCGCTGCCGCCGGTTCAGCCGCAGCGGGGCGGACGCCCCGCGCGAGCACCTGTGCGACCTGACCCCGAGCGGACCGCACCGGGCCGTGCACCTGGTGGAACAAGGTGTGCGGCGCGGGGTCCTGGGGATCGCCTGGGACTGGACGTAGGCCACCCGGTCGGGTGGGCTCAGCCCGCGACGAGCTTGCCGTTCTCCGCCTTCACCGGGACCTCCGGCAGCGGGTCGGTGGCCGGGCCCTGCAGGACCTTGCCGGTGGTCACGTCGAAACGGCTGCCGTGGCACGGGCAGGTGCCCTCACCCTTGACGATCTTGTCCAGGACGCAGCCCGCGTGCGTGCACTGCGCGCTGAAGGCCTTGTACTGGCCCGCCTCCTGGCAGCTGACGACCAGCTTCTTCTCCCGGAACAGCTTCGCGCCGCCCACCGGGACCTCGGTCGCGGCCCCCAGTTCCACCGGCTCGGCCGGGACCGCGGGGCTGCCGTGGCCGCTGCTGGTCGCGGTCGAGCAGGCCGCGAGCGTCGCTCCGGCGCCGACGGCCCCGGCGAGCGCGGCCGCGCCCTTGAGGACGGTACGACGGGCTGCGGACTGCGACGCGGGCATGCGGTTCTCCTGGGGTGTGCGATCGACCGGGCGCCCCTTTCGGCCCGGGGCCCACCCGACGATACCGCCGCCCGATGGGGTACCTTCCCCCGCGTGATCGTCGTCGGTGGAGAAGCCCTGATCGACCTGGTGCCCGTCGCGGAGCCGCCGGGCGCCCTGCTGCCCCGGCCGGGCGGCGGACCGTACAACACCGCGCTCTCGCTGGGCCGGCTCGGGGCGCGGGCCGCCTTCTGCTCCCGGGTCTCGACGGACGGCTTCGGCGCCTCGCTGCTCGCCGGGCTGCGGGCGGCCGGCGTGGACCTGTCCCTGGTCCAGCGCGGGCCCGAGCCGACCACCCTGGCCGTGCCCTCGCTGGCCCCGGACGGCTCGGCGGCGTACGGCTTCTACGTCGAGGGCACCGCCGACCGGCTGTTCCGGCTGCCGCCCGCGTTCCCGAAGGACGTACAGGCCCTCGCGCTCGGCACCTGCTCCCTGGTGCTGGAGCCCGGCGCCGGCGCCTACGAGGCCCTGCTGCGCCGGGAGTCCGCGCGCGGGGTGCTCACCCTGCTCGACCCCAACATCCGGCCGGCGCTGATCGCGGAGCCGGACGCGTACCGCAAGCGCTTCCTGTCCTGGCTCCCGTACGTCTCGGTGCTCAAGCTGTCGGAGGAGGACGCCACGTGGCTGGGCGGCCGGGTCCGGGACTGGCTGGCGGCGGGTCCCTCGGCCGTGGTGCTCACCCGGGGGGCCGGGGGACTGACGGTGTGGACCCGGGAGGGGGCGGAGCACTCGGTGCCCGCCCGCCGGGTCGGGGTGGTGGACACCATCGGCGCGGGCGACACCGTGAACGCGGCCCTGCTGCACCGGCTCACGGCTCTCCCGGACGGCGTCGGCCGGGCGGACTGGCCCGAGGTGCTGACCTACGCCGCCGAGGCGGCCGCGCTGACCTGCACCCGGGCGGGCGCGGAGCCCCCGTACGCCACGGAGCTGGGCGGCTAGCGCCCGGATACGGCCCGCACCAATCCAGCCCCGCCGGCGTTTGAGGCGGGGGGCCGGGGGCTGGCCCCCGGAAGCGGCGCCGCACCCTTCCACGGGCCGGCACCGCCCCCGGAGGGCTACGCCTTGCGGGCCCGCGTGGCCTTCTTCGCCACGGTGGCCTTCTTGGCCGGAGCCGGAGCCTCGGCCGCGGCCACCGCCTTCTTGGCCGTGGCCTTCTTGGCGGGAGCCTTCTTCGCGGGAGCCTTCTTCGCCGCGGGCTTCACCGGAGACGTCACCGCATCGGAGATCCGGTCCGCCCCCAGGATGTCCCGGAGGAACTTGCCCGTGTGGCTCGCGCCCACCGACGCCACCTGCTCCGGGGTGCCCTCCGCGACGACGAGGCCGCCGCCGTAGCCGCCTTCGGGGCCCATGTCGACGACCCAGTCCGCGGTCTTGACCACGTCCAGGTTGTGCTCGATGACGATCACCGAGTTGCCCTTGTCCACCAGCCCCGACAGCACCTTGATCAGCTTCGAGATGTCCTCGAAGTGCAGACCCGTCGTCGGCTCGTCCAGGACGTACACCGTCCGGCCCGTGGAGCGCTTCTGGAGTTCGGAGGCCAGCTTGACGCGCTGCGCCTCACCGCCCGAGAGCGTCGGCGCGGACTGGCCGAGGCGCACGTACCCCAGCCCGACCTCGTTCAGCGTCTTCAGGTGCCGGGAGATCGTCGGGACCGCCTCGAAGAAGCCGGCGGCCTCCTCGATCGGCATGTTCAGGACCTCGGCGATGGACTTGCCCTTGTAGTGGACCTCCAGCGTCTCCCGGTTGTACCGGTCGCCGTGGCAGACCTCGCACGGGACGTAGACGTCCGGCAGGAAGTTCATCTCGATCTTGATCGTGCCGTCGCCGGAGCAGTTCTCGCAGCGGCCGCCCTTGACGTTGAAGGAGAAGCGGCCCGGCAGGTAGCCGCGCACCTTCGCCTCCATGGTCTCCGCGAACAGCTTGCGGACGTGGTCGAAGACGCCCGTGTACGTCGCCGGGTTGGACCGCGGGGTCCGCCCGATCGGCGACTGGTCCACGTGCACGACCTTGTCGACGAGCTCGTCGCCGTCCACCCGCGTGTGCCGCCCCGGAACCGACCGCGCGCCATTGAGCTCGCGCGCCAGGTGCGTGTAGAGGATGTCGTTGACCAGCGTGGACTTGCCGGAACCCGAGACGCCCGTCACCGCGGTGAGCACGCCCAGCGGGAAGGACACGTCGATGTCGCGGAGGTTGTTCTCCTTGGCGCCGTGGACCGTCAGCTTGCGCGCCGGGTCCACGGGACGGCGTACGTCGGGAAGCGGGATGGACCGCTTGCCGGACAGGTACTGACCGGTGATGGACTCGGGGTTCTTCAGCAGCTCCTTCAAGGAGCCGCTGTGCACGACCTTGCCGCCGTGCTCGCCGGCGCCCGGACCGATGTCCACGACCCAGTCGGCCACCTTGATGGTGTCCTCGTCGTGCTCGACGACGATGAGCGTGTTGCCCATGTCCCGCAGCCGGACGAGGGTCTCGATCAGCCGGTGGTTGTCCCGCTGGTGCAGGCCGATGGAGGGCTCGTCCAGGACGTAGAGCACGCCCACGAGGCCGGAGCCGATCTGCGTGGCGAGGCGGATGCGCTGGGCCTCGCCGCCCGACAGGGTGCCGGCGGCGCGGTTGAGCGAGAGGTAGTCGAGGCCGACGTCCACGAGGAAGCGCAGCCGCTCGTTGACCTCCTTGAGGACCCGCTCGGCGATCTGCTTGTCGCGGGCGTCCAGCTTCATCCGGCCGAGGAAGTCCGCGCACTCGCTGATCGACATCGCGGCGACCTCGGCGATGGACCGGTCCATCACGGTCACCGCGAGGACGATCGGCTTGAGCCGGGTGCCCTGGCAGGTGGGGCAGGGCACCTCGCGCATGTAGCCCTCGAAGCGCTCGCGGCTGGCGTCGCTCTCGGACTCCGAGTGCCGCCGCTTGACGAAGGGAACCGCGCCCTCGAAGGCCGTGGTGTAGGCGCGCTCGCGTCCGTACCGGTTGCGGTAGCGGACCTCGATCTGCGTCTTGTGGCCGTACAGCAGGGCCTTCTTGGCCCGCAGCGGCAGCCCGGCCCACGGGATGTCGGTGCGGAAGCCCAGCTCCCCGGCGAGCGCGCCGATCAGCCGCTGGAAGTAGTCCTTGGTGTGACCGAGCGACCAGGGCGAGACCGCGCCCTCGTCCAGGGACTTGTCCTCGTCCGGGACGATCAGCTCCGGGTCCACCTCCATGCGCGTACCGATGCCGGTGCATTCGGGGCAGGCGCCGAAGGGCGAGTTGAAGGAGAAGGAGCGCGGCTCCAGCTCCTCGAAGGAGAGGTCGTCGTACGGGCAGTAGAGGTGCTCGGAGTACATCCGCTCACGCTCGGGGTCGTCCTCGGCGAGGTCGACGAAGTCCAGGATCACCATGCCGCTGGAGAGCCCGAGGGCGGTCTCCACTGAGTCGGTCAGGCGGCGCTTGGCGCCCTCCTTGACCGTGAGGCGGTCGATGACCACCTCGATGGTGTGCTTCTCCTGCTTCTTGAGCGTGGGCGGCTCGGAGAGCTGGATCGTCTCCCCGTCCACCCGGGCGCGGCTGTAGCCCTTGGTCTGGAGGTCGGCGAAGAGGTCGACGAACTCGCCCTTGCGCTCGCGCACCAGCGGCGACAGCACCTGGAAGCGGCTGCCCTCGGGCAGCGCGAGCACCTTGTCGACGATCGCCTGCGGCGACTGCCGCGAGATCGGCCGGCGGCACTCGGGGCAGTGGGGCTTGCCGATGCGGGCGAAGAGCAGGCGGAGGTAGTCGTAGACCTCGGTGATGGTGCCCACGGTGGAGCGCGGGTTGCGCGAGGTGGACTTCTGGTCGATGGAGACGGCCGGTGAGAGGCCCTCGATGAAGTCCACATCGGGCTTGTCCATCTGCCCGAGGAACTGGCGGGCGTACGACGAGAGCGACTCGACGTAGCGGCGCTGGCCCTCGGCGAAGATCGTGTCGAAGGCGAGGGAGGACTTGCCCGAACCGGAGAGCCCGGTGAAGACGATGAGGGAGTCGCGGGGCAGGTCGAGCGAGACGTTCTTGAGGTTGTGCTCGCGAGCGCCACGAACGATGAGACGGTCGGTCACGCCGGTCCGCACCTTTCTTGAGAGAGCGGGGCACGGGCCCCCGGCCCAGGGTATTGGGGGGCGCCTCTGCGATGGACTTGGAGACTGGACTCCGAGCGTATAGCACGTGCATTCGATTTCCGGCACTCCGCCGACTGCTTCACCCGATCGTGTGGCGCGGGCCTTTCAGCCACTAGGCTCGGCCGCATGACTGATCATGTGCACGACCTGCAATCTGTACGTGAAGCCACCGACCGGCTGCTGACAGCGGCCGCGAAGCTGGACAACGCCGCCCTGGCCGAAGAGTCACATCTCCCCGGCTGGAGCCGTGGCCACATCCTGGCCCACCTCGCCCGCAACGCGGACGCCCTGGTGAACGTCTTCGAGGGCCGCCCCATGTACGAGAGCGGCACCGCCCGCGACGCGGACATCGAGCGCGATTCGGGACGTCCCCTGCTGGAACAGCTCGAAGACGTCCGGAATTCCGCGGCCGCCTGGCAGGCCGTCGCCGAGGCCCCGCAGGACTGGACCCGCACGCTGGAGCTGCGCAACGGGGTCACCGACAGCGCCTCCCGCATCCCCTTCCGGCGCCTGGTCGAGGTCGAGCTGCACCACGTCGACCTGAACATCGGCTACGAGCTCGCGGACCTCCCCGACCGGTTCACCGGTCAGGAGATCGAGTTCCTGGCCGAGCGCTGGTCGGGCCACCCCGACGTGCCCGCGACCGCCCTGGCCGCCACCGACGGCCGCCACTGGCGCACCGGCTCCGCGGGCGAGCCCGCCGTCACCGTCACCGGGAGCGCCGCCGCCCTGCTGGCCTGGCTCTCGGGCCGCGCCGACAAGGGCGCCTCCCTCACCACCGAGGGCGGACAGCTGCCCGCCCTCCCGCCGCTCTAGGATCGGTTCATGACGTACAGCGGAGCGGTCAAAGTCGGCGGTCCGGCCGACGTGCACGAACTCTCGGACCTCATGATCTCCAAGGTCGCGGTCGGAGGCATGAACAACAACGCCTACCTGCTGCGGTGCCGGGCCACCGACGAGCAGCTGCTGATCGACGCCGCCGCCGAGCCCCAGACCCTGCTGAGCCTGATCGGCGACGGCGGCATCGCGTCCGTGGTCACCACCCACCGGCACGGCGACCACTGGGGCGCGCTCCAGTCGGTGGTCGAGGCGACCGGCGCGCGGACGTACGCGGGTGCCCACGACGCGGAGGGCATCCCGGTCCCGACCGACGTGCTCGTCGAGGACGGGGACACGATCACGGTCGGACGGGTCACGCTGACCGCCCGCCACCTGGTCGGCCACACCCCCGGCTCGATCGTGCTGGTCTACGACGACCCGCACGGCCACCCGCACGTGTTCACCGGCGACTGCCTCTTCCCGGGCGGCGTCGGCAACACCTGGGGCGACGCGAAGGCCTTCGCCCAGCTCGTGGACGACGTCGAGCACAAGCTCTTCGAGCCGCTGCCGGACGAGGCATGGGTCTACCCGGGCCACGGCGGCGACACCACGCTCGGCGCCGAACGTCCCCACCTGGCCGAATGGCGCGAGCGCGGCTGGTAGCGGACGGCGGCTCCGCGTCAACCTGACGACGGGCTGCACTCCTTCCGGTCGATGATGGCCGAACGCACGTCCTGAGGGTGTGGGGCGGGGTAATTGCTGCACCATGCAACAAGACCCCTCCCCCGCCCCGGCCTCCGAGGCTCCCGGGGCCCCCGCTCCCGCGCCGCCCTCGATGCTCCGGCTCGCCTCGGCCTCCCTGGCCGGCACCGCCATCGAGTTCTACGACTTCTTCGTCTACGGCACCGCCGCCGCCCTGGCGCTCGGGCCGCTCTTCTTCCCCTCCTTCTCGCCGCTCGCCGCGACCCTCGCCGCCTTCGGCACCTTCGGCGTCGGCTTCCTGGCCCGCCCCCTCGGCTCCGCCGTCTTCGGCCACATCGGCGACCGCCACGGCCGCCGCCCCGTACTGCTCGGCTCCCTGCTGCTGACCGGCCTGGCCACGGTGGCGGTGGGCTGCGTGCCCTCGTACGCCTCCATCGGGATGGCCGCGCCGGTGCTGCTGATCCTGCTGCGGTTCCTGCAGGGCTTCGGGCTCGGCGGCGAATGGGGCGGCGCGGTACTGCTGACCGCCGAGCACGCCCCCGAGCGGCGGCGCGGGCTGTGGTCGAGCTTCCCGCAGATGGGCCCGGCGGTCGGATTCCTGCTGGCCAACGGGCTGATGCTGACCCTGACGAGCACTCTCACCGACGGGCAGTTCGCCTCCTGGGGCTGGCGGGTGCCGTTCTGGGCCGCCGGGCTGCTGGCCCTGGCCGGGCTGTGGCTGCGCCGCTCGGTGGAGGAGACCCCGCAGTTCCGCGCGCTCTCCGAGACCGGCCGCCGGGCGGACGCACCCCTGGCCGAGGTCGTACGCGGCCACTGGCGGCTGCTCCTGCTGACCGGCGGGGCGCTGGCCGTGGGGTACGCCGTCTTCTACGCGGCCACCACCTGGTCCCTCGCGTACGCCACCGAGCACCTGGGCGTGCACCGCTCGGTGATGCTCGCCTGCGTCATGGTGGCCATCGCGCTCAAGGGCCTGGCGACCCCGGTGGTGGCGGTGCTCGGCGACCGCTACGGCCGGCGGCCGCTCTGCCTGGCGGGCTGCACGGCCTGCGCGCTGTGGATGTTCCCCTTCGTGGCCCTGCTGCGCACGGCCGACCCGCTGCTGATGACGCTGGGGCTGCTCGGCGCCCTGCTCGGCATGGTGACGATGTTCGCGGTGGTGGGCGCGTACCTGCCCGAGCTGTACGCCCCGCGGATCCGCTGCACCGGCGCGGCCGTCGGCTACAACCTCGGCGGGGTGCTGGGCGGCGCGCTGACCCCGATCGTGGCGACGGCCCTGGCGGACGGCCCGGGCCCGCCGTGGGCCGTCGCGGTGTACCTGACGGCGATCGCCCTGGTCTCGCTGGTCTGCTTCGCGCTGCTGCCGGAGACCAACCCCTCGGTCGTGCGGCAGCGGACGGGCGGGGCCGCGGAGGCGGAGAAGGGGGCAACCGGGGCGGCCGCCCCCGTGTAGCCCCGGCCTTCGGCCGCTACTTGGTCTCCACCGGCTTGTGGCCCGGGTACAGGTGACTGGGGGTGACGACGTTGGTGACCGCCTCGCCGAAGAGGGTGCTGGGCTCCTGGCCCTTGTGCAGGTCGTCGGTGGTGAGCAGGACGACCATGGTCGCCTGCTCCTCCGGCAGGTAGACGGTGAGCGTCTCGTACCCGGGGAGCGAGCCGTTGTGGCCGAGCCAGCCCTGGACATTGAAGATGCCGAGCCCGTAGCCGTCGCCGGGGATGATGCCGATCGGCTGGGTCTTCAGGCGTTCGGCCTGGGTAGCGGGGGTGAGCAGCGTGCCGGTGGCCAGGGTCTTGGCCCAGCTGCGCAGGTCCTGGAGGTCGGAGGCCATCGCTCCGGCCGCCCAGGCCCAGGACGGGTCGAGGTGGGTCGCGTCCACGATCTTTCCGCCGGGCAGGTCGTTGGTGTAGCCGTTCGCGTGCGGCTCGGGGAAGTCCGTCCCGCGCGCGAGGACCGTGCGCTCGCTCAGCCCCGCGGGTTTGACCACGTCCTGGGCGATGACCTCGTGGAGCGGCCGGCCGGTGATCTTCTCCACGAGCAGGCCGAGCAGGATCAGATTGGTGTTGGAGTACTCGAACTTCGCGCCCGGCTCGAAGTTCACCGGGTGCTTGAAGGAGATGTCGAGCAGTTGCTGCGGGGTGAAGACGGAGGTGATCTTCGCGTCGAAGCCCGGGTCCTCGCTGTAGTTGAAGAGCCCGCTGCGCATGCCCGCGAGTTCGCGCAGGGTGATGCGGTCCCCGTTCGGGACGCCGGAGATGTACTTGCCGATCGGGTCGTCGAGCGCGAGCTTGCCCTGGTCGACGAGTTGCAGGAGGGCGGTGACCGTGAAGGTCTTGGTCTCGCTGCCGATGCGCACCCCGAGATCGGGCGTCATCGGTGCGCCGGTCGCCTTGTCGGCCACGCCGAAGGATTTCACGTAGCTGCCCTTGCCGGGTGCCCACAGGCCCACGGTCACGCCCGGCACCTTCGTCAGGTCCATGACCTGGCGGATCGCCGCGTCCAGTCGGGCCGCAACGGCCGGGGTGAGCTGCGGGAACTCCGTATCGCCGGACGGGGACGGGGCGGCGGACGCGGACGAGGCCTGGGCGGTCGCGCCGTACGCGGAGCCCGCGAGGGCCGGGGTGATGAGCAGGCCGGCGGCGGCAGCCGCCACACAGGCCCTGCGCATCCTGATGCGGGTCGGCCTCATGGGTCGGCCTCCTGTCGTACGACGACGAGAGAAACGTTCCACCAGCCTAGGCCCGCACCACCCCGGTCGCGCGGCGACCGGGGTGGCACCGGATCAGGCCTCGATGCGCTCCGGGCCGGCCGCGGCGGCTTCGGCCGCCGCCTGCTTCTTCGAGGCCATCAGGCTGGTGATCGTGGTGATCACCAGCACGCCGCAGATGACGCCCAGGGAGACCGGGATGGAGATCTGCGGGACGTGCAGGCCCGACTCGTGCAGGGCGTGCAGCACGAGCTTGATGCCGATGAAGCCCAGGATGACGGAGAGGCCGTAACTGAGGTGGACCAGCTTCTTGAGCAGGCCGCCGATGAGGAAGTACAGCTGGCGCAGGCCCATCAGGGCGAAGGCGTTGGCGGTGAAGACGATGTACGGGTCCTGGGTGAGGCCGAAGATCGCGGGGATCGAGTCCAGGGCGAACAGCACGTCGGTGGTGCCGATGGCGAGCATGACCACCATCAGGGGGGTCAGGATCCGCTTGCCGTTCTTCTCGATGAAGAGCTTGGTGCCGTGGTAGCGGTCGGCGACACCGAACTTCTTCTCGATGGACTTGAGGAGACGGTTCTCCTCGAACTCCTCTTCTTCCTCGTCCTTGCGGGCCTCCTGGATCAGCTTCCACGCGGTGTAGATGAGGAACGCGCCGAAGATGTAGAAGACCCACGAGAAGTTGGCGATGATCGCGGCGCCCGCCGCGATGAAGATCGCCCGCAGGACCAGGGCGATCAGTACGCCCACGAGCAGCACACGCTGCTGGAGGTGGGTGGGCACCGAGAATTTCGCCATGATCAGGACGAAGACGAAGAGGTTGTCCACGCTCAGGGACTTCTCGGTGATGAAACCGGCGAAGAATTCCTGAGAGGCCTGGCCGTGGCCGAAGAACAGCAGGCCCAGGCCGAAGAGCGCGGCGAGGACGACCCAGACGACCGTCCAGATGCCCGCTTCCTTCATGGAGACGTCATGGGGTTTGCGGCCGATGAAGAAATCGGCTCCGATGAGGATGCCCAGACCGAGAATGGTCAGCACCCAGAGGGTCAAGGAAACGTCCACTATTTACATGCCTCCGGCAGATGGCTCAGCACTTTGTCAGCGTCATCGCTGCCGGAGGTCTCTTCCACCCGGACGGCCTGGAGGCCACGGGCCGGCGCCCCGGGACCGATTGCAGTCCGTATTGACGGGCACGCCGTAGCAGGAAAGCAGGAATACTCCCCTCCGCACTCATCAGCGTACCCGTAGTGGCCGCTCAAGGTAAAGGGGAGACCAAGAACTGCTCAATGGACGGTCATCCGGGGCGGGGCGGCGGACCGCCCCGCGGTCACCGCCCGGAGCCGCGCCGGGCCGCCGCCACCCGCTCCAACACCTGGTCGAGGACCCGACTGCCCTGCGGCGGCAGGTCCGCCTCGAAGGTCCAGGCGTGGTGGACCCACGGATCGGCGAGATGGTCGTCCGGCACGGGCGACAGCCGCATCAGCGAGCGCCACAGCGGATCCAGCAGCGGCCCGTAGGCCGAGGCCTCGTCACGGTCCGCGACCATCAGCAGGTGTACGCCGACCGCCGGACCCTCATCGGCGAGATAGCGCAAACGGGTGACGGCACGGTCGTCGAACCCGTGCGGGAAGTCGTGCACGATCAGCAGCTGATCGGCCGTGTCCACATCGGGCGGCAGGTCCTCCGGAGCCCCGGCCCGCACCGCCATCTGTACGAGGTCCACGCGCCGGGTCAGCCGCTCCAGGGTCTCGGTGACCCCCGCGGCCCCGGCGGCGGGCGGCCCGGCCAGCACTCCGGCGCGCACCAGCGGGGCCAGCGAGGCGGCTCCGGCGCCGGCCGCGTCGATCACGTGGACGGCGAACCGGTCGGCGGGGTGGGCGCCCAGCAGCCGTACGGCGTGCGCGACGGCCATGTCCATGGCGGCCCGGCGCAGCCGGTCGGTGTCCATGGCCATCGCGGACTCGGAGCCGGTGCGGCCGTTGTCGATCCACAGGCCGCGCTCCAGCGGGACCCGCACCAGCATCGGGATCCGCAGCCCGGGCCCCTCCGGCAGGCTGAGATCGCCCAGGCGCAGCGCCAGCGGGCTCTCCGCGGGGACGGCGTGCGCGTGCCAGACGGGGCTGTCCCAGCGGGCGTACGCGGTCGGCAGCGCGGGCTCGACCACCTCGGACTCGGCGGTGAGCTGGGCGAGGTCCCGGTCGAGCACGGCCTGCGCCCGCGCGACGAGCTCGTCGCGCCGGGCCCGGGCGGTGTCGCGGGCGGCGTTGCCGGAGCCGCCCATGCGGTGGCGCGGGTCGGCCAGGGCCTCGTCGAGCTCGCGGTCCATGCGGGAGTCGGCGAACTCCACGGCGCCGCGGTAGGCGGCGACGGAGCGGGCCAGGTCCTCGAACATGCCCCAGACCTGGTTGTACAGCCGCTCCTCCATGGACCAGCCGCTCGCGTCCCCGGCGACGGGCCGGGGCGCCTCGCCCGGCTGCGCGGACGCCGCGGGGCGCGGGGCGGGCTCCGGAGGTTCGGTGCTGGTGCGGCGGCGCGGGTGGGCGTAGCTGATGGTGGACGGGGAATCGGCGGAGCCGGGCGGGACCCCGTCCTGCGGGACCGGAGCCGGAACCGGGACCGGAGCCGGGGCCGGGGCGGCCGGACCCGGAGCCGGACCCGGCGCGGGTGTCCGCAGTCCGTGGGGCACGGTGGGCGCCGCCCCGGTCGGCATGGCCGCCAGGGTGATGTCCCCCGAAGGCGTGAGCCCCAGCGCGGCGGCGGCCAGCTCGGTGGCGGCCGGGCCGGTCAGGCCCCCGTCGGCCAGCAGTGCGCCCAGTCCGGCGGCGTACCCCTGGCCCACGGCGCGCACCTTCCAGGCGCCCTGGCGCCGGTACAGCTCCAGGGCCAGGACGGCGGTCTCGGTGTCCAGGTCGGTCACCGTGTACCCGGCGAGCTCGGCGCCCTCCGGTTCGGCCACGGACACGTAGGAGGCCGGGACCGCGCCGAAGCGTGCCGGGCCGCCGGGCGGCAGGACGAGGACCACCCCGACCCGGTGCACGGCCGCTCCGACGGTGTCGAGGTCGACCTCTATCCGGTGCTGACCGGAGACGACCCCGGGTACTTCGAGGCCCGGCAGGCTCCGGGCTCCGGGATGGGCCACCGCCCCGGGGCCGGCGAGCCGGCCCGCCTCGTCGGCGAAGTGGGCCAGGGCGAGCACGGGTGTGCCCGCCGAGACCCTGATCTCCACCCGGCTCCGGGACAAGGGGTGGTTCTGCCCCCGGACCAGTTCGGCCGTCATCGTGCAGCCCCTCCCCCGTACCCGTTCTTCTTCTGTGCCGTGCTTTGTCTCTGTACCGAGTCTGCTTACAGGTGCGGCAGGATCGACGGCATCAGGTCCTGGAAGGTCCGGCCGTTGGCCGGGTTGCCGAGGGCCGTCATCTGCCAGCCGGCGCCGACGCGCGACACCTTCGCCATGATCTGCGCGGTGTACTGCCCGCCGCCGTCCAGGGTGTAGCGGGCCAGCTCCTGGCCGTTGGTCTCGTCCACGATGCGGCAGAACGCGTTCTGCACTTCCTGGAACGTCTGGCCGGTGAAGGAGTTCACCGTGAAGACGATCTGGTCGATGTGCACCGGCACGCGCTGGAGGTCGACGAGGATCGACTCGTCGTCCCCGCCCTGGCCGGCGCCGCCGACGAGGTTGTCACCGGTGTGCCGCACGGAGCCGTCGTCGCTCTGCAGGTGCCGGAAGAAGACGACGTCCACGGGCTGCTTGTCGGCGAAGAGCACCGCCGACGCGTCGAGGTCGATCTCCCGGGTCCGCGAGCCGAACAGCCCGCGGCGCTTGGCGGCCTGCCAGCCGAGACCCATCCGGACCGCGGTCAGGGTGCCTCCGTCCGCCTTCTGCAGACTGATGGCCTGACCCTTGGTCATGTTGACCGTCACGCGTGTCCCCTCTCACTGGCCCGCCCCCGATGTGGGTGCGCAGCACGTACCTGCGACTGGCTCCCAACCCTACTGACCGCCCCCGGGTCAGGCGAGGCCCGCTTCCTTCATCTGTCGGAGCTCCTTCTTCAGTTCGCTCACCTCGTCCCGGATCCGGGCGGCGACCTCGAACTGCAGCTCCGCAGCGGCACCGCGCATCCGCTCGGTCATCTGCTCGATGAGCGCGGCCAGTTCGGCGGCGGGACGGTCGGTGAGCACCTCGGCGGCCTTGGCCCCCTTCGCCCCCTTGCCCGCCTTGGCCCCACCGGCCTTGCCGCCCAGCGCGGGCACCGGCGCCTTCAGCGCCTTGCCGTCCTTCGCCTGCCGGTAGCCGGTGCCGAGGAGCTCCTCGGTGTCCAGCTCCTCCCGGGCGATGGTGGCGACGATGTCGTTGATCTTCTTGCGCAGCGGCTGCGGGTCGATCCCGTGCTCGGTGTTGTAGGCGACCTGCTTCTCCCGGCGCCGGTTGGTCTCGTCGATCGCCTGGGCCATCGCCGGGGTGATGCTGTCGGCGTACATGTGGACCTGGCCGGACACGTTGCGCGCGGCGCGGCCGATGGTCTGGATCAGCGAGGTGCCGGAGCGCAGGAAGCCCTGCTTGTCGGCGTCGAGGATCGCCACCAGCGACACCTCGGGCAGGTCGAGGCCCTCGCGCAGCAGGTTGATGCCGACCAGGACGTCGTACTCGCCGGCCCGCAGCTCGCGCAGCAGCTCGATGCGGCGCAGGGTGTCCACGTCGCTGTGCAGGTAGCGGACCTGGATGCCGAGCTCCAGGAAGTAATCGGTGAGGTCCTCGGCCATCTTCTTGGTGAGGGTGGTGACCAGGACCCGCTCGTCCTTCTCCACCCGCTGGCGGATCTCGTGCACGAGGTCGTCGATCTGGCCCTCGGTGGGCTTGACCACGACCTCCGGGTCGATGAGGCCGGTCGGGCGGATGATCTGCTCGACGAAGCCGTCGCCGCGCGCGAGCTCGTACTTGCCCGGGGTCGCCGACAGGTAGACGGTCTGGCCGATCCGCTCCTGGAACTCCTCCCACTTCAGCGGCCGGTTGTCGAGGGCCGACGGGAGGCGGAACCCGTGGTCCACCAGGGTCCGCTTGCGGGAGGCGTCGCCCTCGTACATCGCGCCGATCTGCGGGACCGTCACGTGCGACTCGTCGATGACGAGGAGGAAGTCCTCGGGGAAGTAGTCGATGAGGGTGTTGGGCGCGGAGCCGCGCTCGCGGTCGTCCATGTGCAGCGAGTAGTTCTCGATGCCGGAGCAGGACCCGATCTGGCGCATCATCTCCAGGTCGTACGTGGTGCGCATGCGCAGCCGCTGCGCCTCCAGCATCTTGCCCTGCTTCTCCAGCTCGGCGAGGCGCTCGGCCAGCTCGGCCTCGATGCCGGTGATCGCCTTCTCCATGCGCTCGGGGCCGGCGACGTAGTGGGTGGCGGGGAAGACGTACAGCTCGCGGTCCTCGCTGATCACCTCGCCGGTCAGCGGGTGCAGGGTGGAAAGGGCCTCGATCTCGTCGCCGAACATCTCGATGCGGACGGCCAGTTCCTCGTAGACCGGGAAGATCTCGATGGTGTCCCCGCGCACCCGGAAGGTGCCCCGGGTGAAGGCCACGTCGTTGCGCGTGTACTGGATCTCGACGAAGCGGCGCAGCAGCTGGTCGCGGTCCATCTCCTCGCCGACCTTGAGGGGGACCATCCGGTCCACGTACTCCTGCGGGGTGCCGAGGCCGTAGATGCAGGACACGGAGGCGACGACGATGACGTCGCGCCGGGTGAGGAGGGAGTTCGTCGCGGAGTGGCGCAGCCGCTCCACCTCCTCGTTGATCGAGGAGTCCTTCTCGATGTAGGTGTCCGACTGCGGTACGTACGCCTCGGGCTGGTAGTAGTCGTAGTACGAGACGAAGTACTCGACGGCGTTGTTCGGCAGGAGCTCGCGGAACTCGTTCGCCAGCTGGGCGGCGAGCGTCTTGTTCGGCGCCATCACCAGCGTGGGCCGCTGGAGCTTCTCGATCATCCAGGCGGTGGTCGCCGACTTGCCGGTTCCGGTCGCGCCGAGCAGCACGACATCCTTCTCACCTGCACGGATGCGCTTCTCCAGCTCGGCGATGGCCGCCGGCTGGTCGCCACTGGGCGTGTAGGAGCTGACGACCTCGAAAGGCGCCACCGTGCGTTCGATCTTCGATACGGGCCGCATGGGTCAACCGTACGACCCCCCACTGACAGTCGACGCTCCGGTGGGCCCGCGGGGCCGTACGGGTCGCGCCCGTTTGTCGTAGTTCGGTGGCGGCCCGGTGATCGCCAACCCCATGATCGCCGTACACAGCTCTCCCTGAAAGTGCGTCGGAAACGCATCGAAGAAGTGGATCGCCGCAACGAATGCCGCTCCCAGCCCGTTTGAGGCAGGAGCAGGGCTCACGACCCGAGGAGAACGCGCATGTACGTCCGACCCGCCGCCGCGGCCACCGCCGCCTTCCTGGGACTCACCCTGACCGTGTTCGGCGCCACGGCCGCCTCGGCCGCCCCCGGTCCGGACTGGCTCTCCAACCCGATCGTGTACGCCCACCGGGGGGCTTCTGCGTACGCCCCGGAGAACACCCTCGAATCGATCGACCGTGCGATGACGATGGGCTTCGACTGGGTCGAGAACGACGTCCAGCGGACCAAGGACGGCGAGCTGGTCGTGATCCACGACGACACCCTGCTCCGCACGACCAACGTCAAGCAGGTGTTCCCCGACCGCAAGTCCTGGCGCATCAAGGACTTCACGGCGGCGGAGATCCGCAGCCTGGACGCGGGCAGCTGGTTCGGACCGCAGTTCGCGGGCGCCCGCGTGCCGACCCTGCGGGAGTACATGGACCGGGTGCAGCGCAACCATCAGCGGCTGCTCCTGGAGATCAAGAAGCCGGAGCTCTACCCCGGGATCGAGGAGCAGACCCTGCGCGTGCTGGGGGAGACCGGCTGGCTCGACGAGAACCACGTGAGCCGCCGGCTGGTGATCCAGAGCTTCAGCTCCGCCTCCATCCGCACCGTCCACCGGCTGCGCCCCGACATCGTGACGGCCTACCTCGGCACCCCGGCCGTGTCCGAGCTGCCCAAGTACGCCGAGTTCACCGACCGGATCAACCCCTGGTACAAGACCATCGACGGCGACTGGGTGGACGCGGTGCACGGGCTGGCCGGCGCCCACGGAAAGGCGATGGAGGTGGACGCCTGGATCGTGGACGACGCGGAGACCGCCCGCCAGGTCCAGGACCTGGGCGTGGACGGAATCATCACCGACAAGCCCGACGTCGTACGCAACGCGGTCGGCGGGTACTGAGCGCTGTCGGCACTGCCCGGGCTGTCGGGCACTGCCAGCGCTGTCAGCGCTGTCGGTGGGTAGCCGTACCGTGAAGAGGTGGACAGCACCGAGCGGCCCCGCGGGCCGCGCCTCGAATGGACCGTCGTCCCCAGCGACATCGGCCCCCTGCTCCTGGCCGCGACCCCCGAGGGTCTGGTCCGGGTGGAGTTCCACGCCGGGCCGGACCGGGCCGACGGGATGGCCGACGCGCTGATCTCCCGGCTCGGCGCCGACGCCTGGCGTCCCGCACCCGGCGAGGAGGTCCTGCTGGCCGAGCCGATACGCCAGCTGACCGCGTACTTCGCCGGGACGCTGCGCCGCTTCGAGCTGCCCCTCGACTGGCGGCTCAGCTCCGGCTTCAACCGGCAGGTCCTGCTGGAACTGGACCGCTCCGTGCCCTACGGATCGGTCGTCGGCTACGGACAGCTGGCCGCCCGGGCCGGCCAGCCGGGCGCCGCCCAGGCCGTCGGCAACGCCATGGGCTCCAACCCGCTGCCGCTGGTCGTGGCCTGCCACCGGGTCGTGGAGAACGACGGGGGCATCGGCGGCTTCGGCGGCGGAGTGGAGACCAAGCGCATCCTGCTCGCCCTGGAGGGCGTCCTCCCGCAACCGCTGTTCTGACCCGCGCACCCCCCTGACCCGCCGCTCACCGCCCGCCCGTATCCCGGTTCCCCCATCTGGTGAGGGGTGGGAAACTGCGGCAGTGACTACTCCTGCGATACCCGGTACGGGCCGGCCGTCGGCCCCGCCGGTCACCCCCGCCGATCTGCCCCGGCTGCGGCGCCGCACCTCCGGCGTGCTGATCGCCGGACAGATACTGGGCGGCGTCGGCGTGCCCATCAGCATCGCCCTGGCCCCGGTGCTGGCGACCGAGATCAGCGGGACGGAGTCACTGTCCGGTTTCGCGTCGACCGCCTCCGTGATCGGCACGGCCCTGGTCTCGCTGCCGCTCGCCGCGCTGATGACCCGGCGCGGCCGCCGGCCCGGCCTGGTCCTCGGCTATCTGATCGGCGCCACCGGCGCGGCCCTCGTGGTCCTCGCCGCCTCGGTGAAGAGCTTCCCGCTCCTGATGCTCGGCATGGCCGCCTTCGGAGCCGCCTCCTCCGCCAACCTCCAGGCCCGCTTCGCCGCCGCCGACCTCGCCGAGCCCGACCGCCGGGCCCGCGCGATCTCGGTGGTCGTCTGGGCCTCCACCCTCGGTGCCGTGCTCGGCCCCAACCTCTCCGCCCCCGCCAGCCGCAGCTTCGCGGGCACCTCCGTACCGCAGACCGCGGGCCCCTTCGTCTGGGCCGGCACCGTCTTCGTGCTCACGGCCGCGCTGATCGCCGTATTCCTGCGCCCGGACCCCCTGCTGACGGCGCGGGCCCTGGCCGGACCTGCGGAGCAGACCGCGGCCGGGCGCTCGCTGCGCGCCGGGTTCGCTGCGGTCAAGGCCTCCCCCAGGGCCCGGCTCGCGCTGCTCACCATCGCGGTGTCACACACCGCCATGGTCTCGATCATGGTGATGACACCGGTCGACCTGGGCCACCACGGAGCCGGCCTCCAGCTCATCGGCCTGGTCATCAGCGGGCACATCGCCGGCATGTTCGCCTTCTCGCCGGTGATGGGCTGGCTCGCCGACCGGCTCGGCCGGCTGACCGTGATCGGCCTGGCGGCCGGTCTGCTTCTCGTCGCCGCGCTGCTCGCGGGCACGGCCGGCCCGAACCACGCCCAGAGCGCCGCCGGACTCTTCCTGCTCGGCCTCGGCTGGTCCGCCGGCATGGTGTCCGGCTCGGCGCTGCTGACGGACTCGGTGCCGCAGGCCGCGCGTGCCGCCGTACAGGGCCTGGGCGACCTCACGATGAACACGGCCGCCGGGATCGGCGGCGCGGCCGCCGGTCTGATCATGTCCCAGGCCGGCTACGGCTGGCTCAACGTGGTCGGCGCCGCCCTGCTGCTGCCGATGGCGGCGCTCGCGCTGTTCACCTCGCGCCGCCATCCGGTGAAGGCGTCCGCCGGAGCCCAGTAGCTTCGCCAGCCCCCAGCCGTCCTCAGCAGTCCTCAGTAGCTGATGTGGTAGGCCTTGCGGAGCGTCTCGTGGACGGTCCAGGTGGTCTTGTCGCCCTCGCGCAGCACGCAGGCCGAGCCGGGGCCGACCTCCAGGGTCGCGCCGCCCTCCACCTCGATGGTGGCGCGGCCGCTGACCACCACGAACAGTTCGTTGGCCTCGGTGTCGGTGACCACTCCCGGGGTGATCTGCCAGATCCCGCGCACCTGGGAACCGTCCTCGGCCTCCCACAGCACCTTGCCCGTGACGACGGGCTCGCCGGAGACGATCTGCGCCGGATCGAGCTCCTCCGCCTCCAGCTCCGCGTCCGGGAGGTCAGGTACGGAGACGGCGAAGGAGGCGGGGGCGGGGGCCGACGGGGAATCGGAGGCGGGGACGGGGACGTCGCCGTGGTCACTGGTGCTCATGGCGCGTCAGCCTAATCCGGGCGCACCGCACCCCGGGGTGACCAGAGCGTCCAGCGCGCGCCCCCGCCGCGCGTCACCCTGTCCAGCCCCGCCGGGCACTGAGCACCGGCTGGTGGAATCCGATGACCGCGGGATCGTGCCACACCGGGTCCACGAACCCCGCGGCCGCCGCGAAGGCCGCGGTCTCCTCCTCCGGCAGCGCCCAGTACGTGGCGCGCGAGACCTGGGTGGTCCAGGTGGCCCCGGTGGGCAGGAGCTGGAAGAACTCCAGGTCGTAGCGGGCCCCGTCGGCGTGCCAGTGCCACAGCTGGAAGGTGATGGTCCGCTGCCCGTCCGGGTCGGTCCGCACCTTCGGGGGATCGCCCAGGGGCCGGGACCGGCGCAGTTCCCCGTACGGGCGGGTCGACAGGAGCAGCAGGCCGCCGGGGCGCAGCACCCGCTCCATTTCGGCCAGGGCCTCCGTCACCTCGCCGGCCGTCAGCAGGTGCGGCAGGGCGTTGTCCGCACAGACCACCGCGTCGAAGGAGCCCTCGGGGAAGGGCAGCGCCCGCATGTCGGCGGCCGCCACGGGCAGCGCGAGCCCGCGCGCGTCGGCCTCCCGGGCGGCGCGGGCCACGGCGCCGGGGCTCAGGTCGGTGCCGGTGACCCGGTGTCCCAGGGCCGCCAGGCCCAGGGCCTGAGTGCCGATGCCGCAGGCGCTGTCGAGGATCCGGTGCGGTCCGGGACCCAGGGCGGCGGTGAGCAGGGCGTCCAGGGCGGCGCCCTGACGGGTGATGGCTGCCTGCCAGTCCGCGTACATGAGGTGGTACCGGTCGGCGAGTTCGTCGTAGAACCCGCGCAGGTCTTCGAGGCTCATGCGGGAACGCTACCCGGACAGGTTCGCGCCGGTGGTGGGTCCGTGCGTTTGGGGGCCCGAATCCCGTGCCAGGGATGGGGACATGTCACAGCACACAGCAGCAGCCCCGTCATCGGCCCCGACCTCGCCATCGGCCCCGCCCTCCTCGTACGGGGTGCCCGTCCTGTCGGAGGAGGTGCGCGAGGCGCTCGACCGCAGAGCGCCCGTCGTGGCGCTGGAGTCGACGATCCTCGCGCACGGCCTGCCCCGCCCGCGGAACCTGGAGGTGGGCACCGAACTGGAGGCGCTGGTCCGCTCGGAGGGGGCCGTGCCGGCGACGATCGCGGTGATCGACGGGGTGGCGCACGCCGGGCTCGACAAGGCGCGGCTGGAGCGGATCGCGAGCGGCGAGGGCGTGCGCAAGCTCGGCCACCGGGATCTGGCCCCCGCTCTGGCGACGGGGGCCACGGGCGCGACAACGGTGTCCGCGACGGCCTTCCTCGCCGCGCGGGCCGGGCTGCGGGTGTTCGCCACGGGCGGGCTGGGCGGCGTGCACCGGGAGTGGACGCGGTCGCAGGACGAGTCGGCGGACCTGTCGCTGCTGGCCCGGACCCGGATCACGGTGGTGTGCGCGGGGGTGAAGTCGATCCTGGACGTGCCGGCGACGCTGCAGCGGCTGGAGACCCTGGGAGTGGGGGTGCTCGGGTACGGGACGGACCGCTTCCCCGGGTTCTACCTGGCCGACTCCGGCGAGCCGGTGGACTGGACGGTGCACCGCCCGGAGGAGGTGGCCGCGGTGATGGCCGCCCAGGACGCCCTCGGGGGCGCGCAGTCGGCACTGCTCGTGGCCAACCCGGTTCCGCAGGAGGAGCAGTTGGATCCCGAGCTGCACGACCGGGTGCTGGCCGAGGCCCTGTCGGCGTGCGCCGAGCGGGGGATCACGGGGCAGGCGGTGACTCCGTTCCTGCTGGGGTACCTGGTGCGCGCGACGGGCGGGGCCTCGCTGGAGGCCAACCTGGCGGCGGTACGGGGCAACGTGCGCCTCGGGGCCCGGATCGCGCGGGCCTGGGCGGCCCGGCCGTGAGCAGTGGGGGCGGCGCGGGCGGCGACCGGGTTCCCGCCGGCGCCCTGCTCGTCGTCGGGGACGTGGTCACGGATGTGGTGGCGGTCCACACGGAACCGCTGGCTCCGGGCACTGACACCCCCGCCCGGATCCGTACCCTGCCGGGCGGCGCCGGGGCCAACGCGGCCTGCTGGGCGGCCCGTACGGGGGCGGCGGAGGTACGGCTCCTCGCGCGGGTGGGCGCCGAATCGGCCCACTGGCACGAGCAGGCGCTGCTCGACGCGGGGGTGCGGCCGAGCCTGGTGACCGATCCCACCGAGCCGACGGGCACGGTGGTCGCCCTGGTCGGCAAGGACGCGGAGCGGACCTTCCTGACCGACAGCGGGGCCGCGTTGCGGCTCTCCCCCGCCGACTGGGCGCCCGGTCTGCTGGACGGTGTCGCCCATCTCCACCTGTCGGGCTATCTGTTCTTCGCCGACACCAGCCGGGAGCTGGCCCTGGTGGCGCTACGGGCGGCCCGCGCGCGGAAGGTGCCGGTGAGCGTGGATCCGGCTTCGGCGGGGTTCCTGGCCGCCCTGGGTCCGCGGCGCTTCCTCGATGCCGTGGCGGGGGCCGGCGTACTCCTGCCGAACGAGGACGAGGCCCTGCTGCTGGCGGGCCTGCCCGGACCGGCCGGACCGGGCGGGGTCGCGCGGGCGGCGGCGGAACTGAGCCGGCGGGTGCCGCTGGTGGTGGTCACCCGGGGCGCTGCCGGCGCCTTGATCGCCGAGGACGGCCGGGTGAGCGCCGAGGTCGCCGCCGAGACCGCCGAGGCGGTGGACACCACGGGCGCCGGGGACGCGTTCACCGGCGCCTTCCTCGCGGCCCGGCTGGCCGGCGCGGGCACCGCGTGGGCCGCCGGGGCCGGGTGCCGGGCGGCGGCGCGGGCCGTGACGCAGTTGGGCGGGCGGCCGTAGCGTCGGGAGCGTCGGGAGCCGCGGTCAGGAGCTGTACTCCTCCTGGCCGAGGGTGTCGATCACACCGGCGGGGTTCAGGTTGTAGTGGAAGACCAGGCCCTTGTTCGGGTGGGTTTCCAGCCACGAGGTGAGCTCGTGCGTGGTGATCGGCTTGTTCACGGAGCCGGAGAGGATCGGGGCGTGGGCACCGATCTTGGCGTCTTCGGCGATGGGGATGAAGATCTCCTCGCCGACCGTCACGAAGGGGGTCACGCCACCCGGCACGACGCAGCCCCAGTGGCCGCGCTTGCCGATCAGGGCGTAGGAGCCGCCCTCGGGCGTGTAGCGGTCGACGGCGAACTCGTTCGGCGAGACCAGGTCCTTGGGGGTGGCGCAGGTGGGCCCGGGGGTGGGCGGCTTCGGCTTGACCGGGGCGGTGGCGGTCGGGGACGGCTTCTTCGACGACGCCGCGGCGGACGCGGACGGCTTCGCCGTGCCGGCCGGGGCGGAAGGCGCCGAGGGGGTCGCCGCGCTCGCGCCGGGCGCCGTACCGCCGGGACCCGCTCCGGCTCCGGCGTCGCCGTCGTCCGCGTTGCAGGCCGTGAGGGCCAGGGTCCCGCAGAGCGCCAGGGCGGCGGCGAAGGCCTGCCTCCGCAGCCGTCTCGGACCTTGAACCCCGTTGCCGCGTCCGCCCATTGCCGTCTCCCTCTGCCAAGCCACCACCGGGTGGCCGCCGTCGAAGCGTGCCGTCAACGTAACGCCCGGTTCCGGCCGCGGCGATGGCCGAAACCGCTTCGTCACGGAGCCGCGATGGCGCTGTTGCCGATCCCGGACGTCCGTGACGCAGCGGGGGCCCGGAGGTCAGCCCGTGGGGCCGGTGAGCCCCGTCCAGGCGGGGTGGCGCGGGTCGTCGGCCCGGACCAGGGCATCGGCCAGGGCCGCCGGGCCGGTCTCGGTCTCGTAGCGCGCGAAGGCGGGCAGGGTCCAGCGCGCGGACTCCTCGGTGCGGCGGGCCAGCGCGCCCGGGGAGAGGCTGATGTGGACGCTGAGGTCGAAGGGGAACCAGTGCCCGAGGAGCAGCGGGCCGTGCACGATCAGCACGCCGCCGGGCGGGAGTTCGACGTAGGGGCTGCGGGTCGCCCGGTCGGTCACCGGGTCCCAGAGGTCGGGCAGCACCCGGCCGGTGCCGCCGGGGTCGGTCGGGCCGAAGACCTCCCGCCACAGCGCGGCCGTGTCGTACCAGCCGCCGAGGTACGAGTCCACGTCCTCGCGGCCGAACTCGAAGCGCAGGGAGGCCGGACGCAGGAACCCCTCGGCCGCCACCACCTGGACCGAACGGCCGCACAGGCGCAGCGCCCCGGCCAGTTCCTCCGCGAGCACGCCGGTGCGGGCGGCGGGGGCGCCGTCGACGCACACCCGCCGCCAGGCGGCTCCGTCCCCCCGTTGGCTCTCGCCTTCGCTCCCGCCTTCGCCTTCGCCTTCGTCGAGGTGACCGGCGAGCCGCTCGGCCATCCGCTGCCATGTGATCGCTTCCAGCTGCACGGACCCATTGTCAGTGGTGGCCCCTAACGTTTTTCACGAGGGATCACCGGCGCACAGGGGCCGGGGGCCCAACCTTGGGGAGGGGTCTGTCATGGCTGCCGAGACGACGTATCTGGAGCTGTCGCAGGACGACGGCGGGGCCCACAAGTTCTACGAAGTGACCGTCGACGGCACCGCCGTGTCCGTGCGGTACGGGCGCATCGGCGCGGACGGCCAGCTCCAGAACTCCTCCTTCCCCACCATCGAGAAGGCGCGGGCGGCCGCGGCGAAGAAGGTCGGCGAGAAGATCCGCAAGGGCTACGCCCCGGCGGTCCGCGGCGGCCGCGCGGCCCGGTCGGTGACGCGCCGCCAGGTGACCTCGGCGCCCTCCACGGCGCGCGCGACTGCCCCGGTGCTGTGGCGGTTCCGTACGGGTTCCGCGGCCTTCGGGATCCACGTGGACGAGGACCGCTGCTGGGTCGGCAACCAGGCCGGCGACGTCTACACCCTGAGCCACGGCGGCGAGGTGCTGGCCCGCTATTCGCTGCCGGACGGGGTGAAGTGCCTGGTCGCGGACGAGTTCTGGATCTACGCGGGCTGTGACGACGGCACGGTCTACGACCTGTCGTCGAAGGTCCCGTTCGGGGCGTACGACATCGCCGCCGACGTGGACATCTTCTGGCTCGACATCCACGAGGGCGTGCTGAACGTCGCCGACCACAACGGTGGGCTGACGGTCATCGACCACGAGGACGAGTTCCAGTGGTCGCGGCGCTCCTCCGGCAACAACGCGTGGATGGTGCGCGCCGACGAGCGCGCCGTCTACCACGGCCACAGCAAGGGCGTCACGGCCTACGCGCCGGACGGCGGCGGACAGTTGTGGCACACCCAGACCGACGGAGCGGTGCTCTTCGGCTGGCAGGAGGACCACGCGGTGTACGCGGGGACCGGCCGCAACACCGTGCAGCGGCTGTCGAAGGCCACGGGCGCGCTCGAGGCCTCGTACCGGTGCGACGCGGCCGTGTACTCGTGCGCCACCTCGCCGGACGGCCGGCACGTCTTCGCCGGTGACCTCGCCTCCTCGGTGTACTGCTTCGACGCCGACGGGCGGCGGCTGTGGAAGCTGGGCACCGGCAGCGGGTCCGCGCTGTCCATGCAGTATCTGGACGAGCGGCTGTACCTGGTGACCACGGACGGGTCGCTGGTGTGCGTGGACGCGAGCGAGGCCGCGATCGCCGCGGCCCGGCAGGGTTCGGTGCCGACGGCGGTGGACGTGAAGTCCGCGGCCGCCCTCCCCGTCTTCACCCCGGCCGCGACCCCCGCCGCGGTCGCGACGGTGACGGTGGCATCGGTGCCCGCCGGCGGCGTGGTCGTCGAATGCGTGCAGCAGGGCGGCCGAATGCGCGTCCAGGTGGTGTCGGGCGGCTTCGAACCCTCGTGGAACGTGCAGTTCCCGCGCGGCATCCGGGAAGCGGGCGCCCGGTACGTGGTGGACGGGCTGCACCCGGCTTCGGGAGGGTTCTACCGCGTGCGCGGGGAGATCCGCAGACTGGTCTGACCGGTTCGCGACTTGCCCGCGGCAGGCCGGTTCACCGGGTACGGGTGGGGCACGCACACGTCGTGGCCCCGGGCGGGGCATCGGCGGGCAGCGCGAAGGGGGCGTCCTCGGCGAGGGCGGCCGTCACACAGAGCACGACCGGCACCGACCCGAGGTTGCGGCCGAGGTGGACGTGGTGGATTCCGGCCGGTTCGACGAAGCTGGTGCCGGTACGGTGCACCTCGACCGTGCCGTCGTGCAGGATCCGGGTCAGGGTCCCGGACTTGACCACCGCTATCAGCGGGACCTGGTGGTAGTGCCAGCCGGTGCAACCCCCCGGCTCTATGGCGATCTCTCTCGCCACGAGGTCGGAGGCGGTCCCCTCCTTGAAGCGCCGGACCGCCGCCTTCGGGCGTCGTACCGTCGCCTGCCGTCCACCCATGTGTTCCTCCTCCATGCACCCGCCGCGGCCCACTCGACTCACGGTAGAAGAACATCACGAGGTCGGGTAAGGGTCTGTGAAAGGGCAATCACCCATACGTACAAGGTGATATACGGCCCGGACGGCGGTATCACATCGTCATGAGTCTGGTCGTTTTCGAGTCGATGAAGCAGATCCACTGCGCGCAGTGCAGGCAGGGCCCGCTCCGCCACCTCGTCCGCGAGGCCGGCGTCCCCCGCTGCCTCGACTGCGCCGACCTCGGACACCTCGTCTACCTGCCGCGCGGCGACGCGGCCCTGACCCGCCGGGCCCACCGGGCCAGTTCGCTCTCCGCCGTCGTCGTCCGCTTCCACCGGAACCGGCGCCGCTACGAGCGCCAGGGCCTCCTCGTCGAGGAGTCCGCCCTCGCCCGTGCGGAGCGGGCCTGCCTCGCCGACGCCGACGCACGGGCCCGGCGCCGGGAGCGCGACCGGCTGCGCCGGGCCGCCGAGGACATCCGCTTCACGGCCGCCTTCGCCGCCGAGATCCTACGGCTGTTCCCCGGCTGCCCGGCGGAGCGGGCGCGGGCCATCGCCGCACACGCCTCGGTGCGCGGCAGCGGCCGGGTGGGACGCAGCGCGGCCGGCCGGGCCCTGGACGAGCCGGCCGTCCATGCCGCGGTACGGGCGGCCGTGCGCCACCTCGACACCGAGTACGACGCCCTGCTGATGAGCGGCCTGCCGAGGTTCGCGGCACGGGCCCGCCTGGCGCCCCGGATCGACGCGATCCTCGACGGCTGGCGGGCCGGGGCCGACGCGGCTTGACGGAAGGGCTAGGTCGTCTCTTTCGGATCTTGCTGGTCAGGTTCGCGTCGTCCGGTGCCGTACCTCGCCGTGCTGCCGGGGCTCCCGCGTACTGGACGTACTCGGGTGCCCCGGCAGCGCGGCGAGGTGCGGTGCCGGGCGGCGCGGACCCGGCAAGATCCGAAAGAGACGACCTAGTTGAGGCGGAAGCGGCGGTAGAGGAGTGCTCCGCCGAGCAGCAGGGCTCCGCCGCCGGGCAGAAGGTAGCCGATGCCTTCGGCGCCGGTGTGGGCGAGCGCCACGGGGCCCTGCGGCGGTGCCGGCGGGGTGACGGGCCGCACGGTGGCGGGCGGCTGGGCGGGCTTGCCGCCGCTCGGGGGCCGGCCGTTGACGGAGGTGTTGCCGACGGCGGAGTTGCCGACGCCGACGACGCTCACCGAGTTGCCGCTGATGTTCACCGGTACGTCCACCGGCAGTTGGAGCCCGTTGCCGGACAGCAGCCCCGGAGAATCCTTTCCGCGCCCCTCGGCGCCCGCTCCCCCGCCACGTCCCTCACCGCGGGCCGCACCTCTGCCGACCCCGTTGCCCGCACCGTTTCCGGCGCCGGGTTTCGAGGAGTGCGAGGACTGGGACGACGGATGCGAGGACCCCGGCCCCGGATTCCCGGGATGCCCGCCGCCACCCGGGGTCCCGTTGGCGCACCGGTTCCCGGCGGCCGAGTTGAGCACGCCGACCACGCTCACCGTGTTCCCGCACACGTTCACCGGGGTGTGCACCGGCAGTTGCACCAGATTCCCCGACAGCAGCCCCGGCGAGCGCTCCGCCTGTCCGCCCGCGTCCGCGTCGGCGTAGGCGAAGCCGCCCACCCCCGCGACCGCCAGTCCACCTCCCGCAACCACCGCCGCGATCAAGCCATTCCGACGACTGTGACGCATCAGTTTTCCTGCCTTCCGGAGGGATCCACGGGCGTTGCACCCGTACCGGAAACAACGCGGTAAACCCGTTCGGGTTATAGAGCCGGTAGGCATTTCACTCCATCGTGTACTGGGTAATCCCTACTTCATGACTCGCCCCCTGCTGCTCCTCGACGTCGACGGCCCCCTCAATCCGTTCAAGTCCCGCCTCGCCGGTCTGCGCGGATACACCGGACACCGGATGTGGCCGACCGTCTGGATGTCCTACCGCACACCGGGTTCCCGCCGCGCCCGACGGGGCGCGCGCGTACGCCTCCACCCGACCCACGGCGCCCGCCTGCTGGCCCTGCCCTACGAACTCACCTGGGCCACCGCCTGGACCCACGAGGCCAACACGATGATTGCCCCGCACATAGGACTTCCCGCTGATCTTCCCGTCATTGAATGGCCGGAACTCTTCGCCCGCGACCCCGACGGCCTCTCCTGGAAGACCCGCCACCTCGTCGACTGGGCGGCCGGCCGGCCCTTCGCCTGGGTGGACGACATGATCACCCCCCGCGACCGCGCCTGGGTCCGTGCCCACCACCCGGCCCCGGCCCTGCTCCTGCGCATCCACCCCCGACAGGGCCTGCGCACCGCCGACTTCGCCACCCTGAACAGCTGGGCGGCAGGGCTCAGCGCCGGAGCGCCGTGAGCGGGTCCGGGGAAGGCCGGCCCGTGGGCCACCAGTCGTCCGGACCCGGCCCCGACTCGTAGGCGTACCAGAGGGAATCGCGGCCCAGGCGGAGCTGGCGGGTGGCGGCCGTGAGGCGGTTGCGGTCGGGGCGGAAGGAACCCTGGGCCGCGGCGAGCAGCACCGGGCGGGCCCGGTCGAAGGGGCCGGCCGGCGGATCCCACGGCTCCTCCAGCGCGATCAGCGCGGGCAGTCCGCCCTGACGCCAGGCCGCCGCGCCCCGGGCGAGGTCGGTGGTGCTGCGCCCCGTGGCGCGGGCCAGGTCCCGGTAGAGCACGCGGGCGGCGCCGGTGAGCCCGGCGGTGTGGTGCGCCGATGCCAGCCGGACCGCGTCCTGCCAGCGGGTCAGGCCCCCGAGGGGATCCTCGCCGGTGGTGAGCAGGGCCAGGGCGCGGGCGGCCGCGTCCCCGGCGAGCTGGTCCAGGGCCAGCGGATCCGGAGCGGCGGGATCCGCCGGATAGGCGGGCGGCAGCCCGACTGCGGCGGGCGCGGCGAGCGGGGCGGGAAGCAGTGCCACGGCGGCGCGGGCGAGCGCGGCCCGGGCCGGCACACCGGGGAAGTCCGGTGCCGTGTCGGGCTGTTCGCGCGCGGCATGGGCGGCGTTGCGACGGGTGAGCTCCTCCAGGAGCTCCCGCTCGCCCCGGCCGCGCAGCAGCAGGAGCACGAACGGGTCGGAGTCCAGGAGGCGGGCCGCCCGGTAGCAGAGCGCGGCCGCGTGCTTGCACGGCGGGCGGGCTACGTCCGGGCAGGAGCAGCGCGCCACGAGCTCGCCCGCCCCGGGCAGCACCGACTCCGCGAGCGATTCGGGGACCTCCCGCTCCAGCAGCGCGGCGAGCGCCGTCGGGTCGGCCGCGACCGACTCCAGCAGCTCGCGCCATTCGGCGTCCACGAAGGCCGGCAGGGACAGCTCGGTGCGGTACGGGCGCGGCCGGCTGCCCCGTACGTAGGCCACGATCCGGCCCGGCGTGATGGTGACGGCATCCACGTGCCCCTCGGCCGCGTAGGTGCGCCCCCGGGCCAGCCGGCCCCCGTCGCGGGCCCCGGCTTCGAGGGCCGCCACCCAGGCCCGGCCCCACCAGCTGACGGCCTCCACCCCGGGCGGCACGGTCTCGAAGGTGCGGCGGCGGTCGTCCCGCGCGGTGATCACACGGGCCTGCGCAGGGAGACGAGGTCGGCCAGCTCGCGGTCGGTCAGCTCGGTCAGCGCCGATTCGCCGGAGCCGAGCACCGCATCGGCCAGCGCCCGCTTGGCCTCCAGCATCTCGGCGATCCGGTCCTCCACTGTGCCTTCGGCGATGATCCGGTGGACCTGGACGGGCTGGGTCTGGCCGATGCGGTAGGCACGGTCGGTGGCCTGCTCCTCGACGGCCGGGTTCCACCAGCGGTCGTAGTGGATGACATGGCCGGCCCGGGTCAGGTTGAGACCGGTGCCCGCCGCCTTGAGGGACAGCAGGAAGACCGGGCTCTCGCCCGCCTGGAACCGGTCCACGAGCTCCTCGCGACGGGCCACCGGCGTCCCGCCGTGCAGCAGTTGACGGGAGATCCCGCGCGCGGCGAGATGCCGGTCGATGATCCGGGCCATCGTCACGTACTGGGTGAAGACCAGCACCGAGCCGCCCTCGGCGAGGATCGTGTCGAGCAGCTCGTCCAGCAGGGCCAGCTTCCCGGAGCGGTGCGCGATCCGGGGCTGCTCCTCCTTCAAATACTGCGCGGGATGGTTGCAGATCTGCTTGAGCGAGCCCAGCAGCTTCATGATCATGCCGCGCCGCTCGATGCCCTCGCTCGCCTCGATCACGGCCATCGCCTCGTCCACCGCCGCCTGGTAGAGGGAGACCTGCTCGCGGGTGAGGGACACCGGGTGGTCGGTCTCCGTCTTCGGGGGCAGCTCGGGCGCGATCCCCGGATCGGACTTCTTGCGCCGCAGCAGGAACGGCCGTACCAGCGCGGCCAGTCGGGCGACCGCCGCCTCGTTGCCGCCGTCCTCCTCGTTCTGGTGCTCCACGGGCCGGGCGTGCCGGGCCCGGAACGCGGTGAGCGGCCCCAGCAGCCCCGGCGTGGTCCAGTCGAGGAGCGCCCACAGCTCGGACAGGTTGTTCTCCACCGGGGTACCGGTCAGCGCCACCCGCGCCGGAGCCGGGATGGTGCGCAGCGCCTTGGCGGTCGCCGAATGCGGATTCTTGACGTGCTGGGCCTCGTCGGCGACGACCATGCCCCAGGGCTGCTCGGCCAGCCGGGCCGCTCCCGCGCGCATCGTCCCGTAGGTGGTGAGGACGAATCCGCCCTCCAGTCCCTCGAGGCTGCGGCCGGCCCCGTGGAAACGGCGCACCGGGGTACCCGGCGCGAACCTCTCGATCTCCCGCTGCCAGTTGCCCAGGAGCGAGGCCGGGCAGACGACGAGCGTCGGCTCGGGGCGGTCGCGGTGCAGGTGGAGGGCGATCAGGGTGACCGTCTTGCCCAGGCCCATGTCGTCGGCGAGACAACCGCCCAGACCCAGCGAGGTCATCAGGTCCAGCCAGGCCAGACCGCGGGCCTGGTAGTCGCGCAGGGTGGCCTTGAGCGCGGCCGGCTGCGGCAACGGGGCCAGCTCCCCGGTCAGCCGCTCCCGCAGCGCGGCCAGCGCCCCCACCGGGACCGCGGCCACCTGCTCCCCGTCCACCTCGGCGGTGCCCGTCAGTACGGTGGCCAGCGCGTCCACCGGGTCCAGCAGCCCCAGCTCCCGCTTGCGCGCCTTGCGCACCAGCTCCGGATCGACCCGCACCCACTGGTCGCGCAGCCGCACCACGGGCCGGTGGGCCTGCGCGAGAGCGTCCATCTCCCCCGGGGTGAGCCGGTCGCCGCCGAGCGCCAGCTCCCAGGAGAAGGCGAACAGCTGCTGGGCGTCGAAGAATGCGGTGCCGTCGGTGGCGGAACCGGGCGCGGTGGACCGGACGACCGCGCTGGCGGTGAGCGTACGGGCCAGGTCGCGCGGCCAGTGGACCAGGACCCCGGCCTCCGCCAGCCGGATCGCGGCCCGGCCCAGCAGGTCTTCGAGCTCGGGATCCGACAGGGCCAGGACATCGGGGACCGGCTGGTCCAGCAGCCGCAGCAGCGGCGGCCACACCCGGGCCGCCCGGCGCAGCGCGAGCACGGCGTCGATCCGCGCGCGGGGGCCGAAGCCGGCCGCTGCGGCGCCCGCCCACAGCGTCGAGGCGTCCGTGACCAGGGTCGGGTCGGCGAGGCTGTGCACCTGCACCACAGCGGCTCCGGCCCGGCGCAGGCCCTCCCCGTGCGCGGCTCCGTCCTCATCGGCCTCCGCCTCGTCGAAGAGCCGGAAGGACGACAGGTCGAGGCGCAGCGAGATGCCGACCCCGGTGTCGGCCCCGGAGGCGACCTGTGCGGCCCACTCCTGTATCCCCGGAACGTGCTGCGGCTCCCTGGCGGCGAACGGGCGGCCCGCGGCGAAGGGCGCCGCCGGGGTCCGGGGCAGGCTGTCGGCGACGGCGTCGAGGAACGCCCGGACCAACGCCTCCGGTTCGGGCAGGTGCAGCGGGCGGCGGCCGGCGAGCGGGGTGGCGTACCCCTCGTGGGGCAGGGCCGCGGCCACGGCCCGCAGGTACCCGATGTCCTCGGCGTCCAGCGGACCGGCCCGCCAGGCATCCATGCCCTCGGGGGTCAGTCCGGGCAGCAGGCGGCCGCGGGCCACCAGGGTCAGAGCCTGCACGGCGGCGGTCCCCCAGGCCCGGGTCGCGGGATGAGCGGCGGGGATGCGGACCGCGCGGACGAGCAGCGGCAGGGCGGCAGTGACCGTCAGCGTGACGGCCGGCACGGTCCGGCTGCGGACGCCGTCGCCGTGCGGGCGGACCACGGTGAGCGGCAGCGGCGAGCCCGCCTCGGGCAGGGGGTCGCCTTCGGGGGCCCAGAAGGCGACGCGGCTCTCCCGGGGGACGGCGGCGGGGAGGAACACGGCGGCGTGGCGGAGGAGGGCGGATGGTTCCGCCGGTGTTCGCGTGGTCATGGCGTTCCCTCCCCCCTCGCGATCGGATCAGACGAATCCCGTCTGCCGTCGAGTCTAGGTGCGGGCACTGACAATGCGGCTGAGCTGCGCGTTTGCCGACCCGGTCCTCAAACGCCGGACGGGCTGAAAAGAGCCCCGGGCTGGGCAGTGGGACCATGGAGGTGAGGCGATGGTCATGCGAAGCGGAAACGAGCCGGTGACCGCGCGCAGTCCGCTGCGGTTGCGGTTGTGGCTGAGCGTGTGGGGGATGATCTGGTCCGCCGCCGGGGCCGCGGTGTTCTCGCTCGCCGACCGGCCCGGGTGGGCGGCCGTCTGCGCGGGCGTCACCGTACTCGCCGCCGTGGATCTGGCCGTGGTGCTCCACCACATCCACCAGGGCCCGCACTACCAGCCGGGCCCGGAGATCCCCCCGTACGAGCCCCCGAGACGGTAGCCCCTACGGCGACGGTGGGCTATTCGTCGAAGCGGGCAGCAGCCAGGTAGTCCGGCTGCGGGTCGAGGGCCGCCGCCAGCCGGAAGTGCTTGCGGGCCTGCTCCGGCCGGCCCGCGCGCTCGTGGGTGCGGGCCAGCGCGAAGTGGGCGAAGGCGTTGTCCGGCTCCCGCTCCAGCACCAGCTCGAATTCCAGCGCCGCCGGACGCAGCTGGGCCGCCGCGAAGAAGGCGCGGGCGCGCAGCAGCCGGGCCGCCGTGTTCTCCGGGTGGGCGGCTATGACCGAGTCGAGCAGTTTCACCGCGCCACGCGGGTCCCGGGCGGCGAGCAGCTGCTCGGCGGCCCGGTAGTCGATGACGTGCGTCTCGGGCGACGGAGACGGCGACGGGAGTTGCGGCGTGGTGTCGGACACGGTCTGTTCCTTCCCTCTACAGGCGCGTTCAACGCCCCCCGCCCCGCCCGCTATTCCGCGGGTGCCCTCTTCATGCGCCGACGCCGGAGCCCGGCACCGCCGCCGCCCGTGCGGTGAGTTCCTCCCACACCTTGCGCACCTGCGGCTCCAGCGCCTGAAGCGGCCCGTCGTTGTCGATGACGAGCGTGGCCACGGCCAGTCGCTGTTCCCGCGTGGCCTGCGCGGCCATCCGGGCCCGTGCCTCCTCCTCGGCCATCCCGCGCAGTGCGGTCAGCCGGGCCAGCTGGGTGTCGGGCGCCGCGTCCACCACCACGACCAGGTCGTACAGCGGCGCGAGCCCGTTCTCCGCGAGCAGCGGTACGTCGTGCACCACGATCGCGTCCGGTCCCGCGGCCACGGCGGCCGCTTCCAGCTCGGCGGACCGGGCCCCGACCAGGGGGTGCACGATCCCGTTGAGGACCTGAAGTTTCGCCGGGTCGGCGAAGACGATGGATCCCAGCTTCGGCCGGTCCAGCGCCCCGTCCACGCCCAGCACGGACTCCCCGAAGGCCGCGACGACGGCCTCGAGCCCCGGTGTGCCCGGCTCGACGACCTCCCGCGCGATCCGGTCGGCGTCCACCACGACCGCCCCGTACCCCGCCAGCAGTCGCGAGACCTCGCTCTTGCCGGCGCCGATTCCGCCTGTCAGACCAACTTTCAACATGCCCGGCAGACTAACCCCCGCGCCCTGGACCTCGTACAGCCCCCGGGGCGCGACCAGCCGGCGTCAGGCCAAGGCCGCCGGCCGGCGGCCGTCAGCCCTCGCCCTCGCGCTCCGCCAGGAAGCGCTCGAACTCGCGCCCGATCTCGTCCGCCGAGGGGATCTCCGCGGGCTCCGCGATCATGTTGCCGCGGGTTTCGGCTCCGGCCGCCGCGTCGTACTGGTGCTCCAGCCCCTGCACCAGGCTGACCAGCTCCTCGTCGCCCTCCCGGATCTGCCGGTCGATCTCCGTCTGGGTGCGGTGGGCCTCGGTGCGCAGGCCGTGCGCGACCGCCGGCAGGACCAGTCCGGTCGCGGCCGTGATCGCCTCCAGGGCCGTCAGCGCGGCGTCCGGATACGGGGAGCGCGCCACGTAGTGCGGTACGTGGGCGGCCACGCCCAGTACGTCGTGTCCCCACTGGCCGAGGCGGAACTCCACCAGCGACTCCGCGCTGCCCGGTACCTGCGCCTCGTCGAAGGGGCTGCGGTGGCCCGGCATGAGGTCGGTCCGGTTGCCGTGCGGGGTGATCCCGACGGGCCGGGTGTGCGGAACGCCCATGGGGATGCCGTGGAAGTTCACGGAGAGCCGCACGCCCAGGCGCTCGACGATCTGGCGGACGGCGACGGCGAAGCGCTCCCACTCCACGTCCGGCTCGGGGCCGGACAGCAGCAGGAACGGCGCACCCGTGGCGTCCTGGACGAGGCGCACCTCCAGGAGGGGCTCCTCGAAGTCGGTCCAGTGGTCGCGCTGGAAGGTCAGCAGCGGGCGGCGCGCCCGGTAGTCGACCAGGCGGTCCGCGTCGAAACGGGCCACGACCTGGTGGGGCAGCGTGTCGAGCAGCCGCTCGACGATCTGCTCGCCCGTCTCACCGGCGTCGATGTACCCCTCGAAGTGGTAGAGCATGACCAGCCCGGCCGAGTCCTGGGCAAGCGCCAGGTCGGCCACCGCCAGGCCCTTGGCGTCCCATTCGTACAAACCCTGTGGATCAAGCACCGTCACCACTCCTCCTCGCCGCGTTCTCTGCCAAGAACGTCCAAGGGACCGTCACCATTCCCCAGTTGGCCGTATTCGCGGGAACTCGCGCGGAACCGTCGGGTTCCCGCGTGCTCTCCTACGGCCTTCCGTGCCGGGCCCGTACAACGCGGTGAGGCCCGCCCCCCGAAGGGGACGGGCCTCACCGTTGAACATCAACTCAGCTCAGCTCACGCTGAGGCTGCGCTGCTGCGATCAGCTCTGGCCGCCGGCCAGCTTCTCGCGGAGCGCGGCCAGGGCCTCGTCCGACGCCAGGGCGCCAGAGGTCTCGTCCGCACCCTCGGAGGAGTACGAACCACCCGAGATGCCCGCACCGGCGCTGCTGCTGCTGCCCGCGGCCGGAGCGGCCGCACCCTCGGCAGCGGCGGCCTCGTCGGCCTCGCGGCTCTTGATGACCTGGGCCTGGTGCTGCTCGAAGCGCGTCTGCGCCTCGGCGTACTGGCCCTCCCAGGCTTCGCGCTGCTTGTCGAAGCCCTCGAGCCAGTCGTTGGTCTCGGGGTCGAAGCCCTCGGGGTAGATGTAGTTGCCCGCGTCGTCGTACGAGGCAGCCATACCGTAGAGGGTCGGGTCGAACTCGACCGAGGCCGGGTCGGCACCGAAGGACTCGTTGGCCTGCTTCAGGGACAGCGAGATCCGGCGACGCTCGAGGTCGATGTCGATGACCTTGACGAAGATCTCGTCGTTGACCTGGACGACCTGCTCCGGGATCTCCACGTGGCGCTCGGCCAGCTCGGAGATGTGGACCAGACCCTCGATGCCCTCGTCCACGCGGACGAACGCACCGAACGGAACCAGCTTGGTGACCTTACCCGGGACGACCTGACCGATCTGGTGCGTCCGGGCGAACTGCTGCCACGGGTCTTCCTGCGTCGCCTTCAGCGACAGGGAGACACGCTCGCGGTCCATGTCGACGTCGAGGACCTCGACGGTGACTTCCTGGCCGACCTCGACAACCTCGGACGGGTGGTCGATGTGCTTCCAGGACAGCTCGGAGACGTGGACGAGACCGTCGACGCCACCCAGGTCCACGAAGGCACCGAAGTTGACGATCGAGGAAACGACGCCGGAGCGGACCTGACCCTTCTGCAGGGTGGTGAGGAACGTCTGGCGAACCTCGGACTGGGTCTGCTCGAGCCAGGCACGGCGGGACAGGACCACGTTGTTGCGGTTCTTGTCCAGCTCGATGATCTTCGCCTCGAGCTCCTTGCCCACGTAGGGCTGGAGGTCGCGAACGCGACGCATCTCGACGAGGGAAGCCGGAAGGAAGCCACGGAGGCCGATGTCGAGGATGAGACCACCCTTGACGACCTCGATGACGGTACCGGTGACGATGCCGTCTTCTTCCTTGATCTTCTCGATCGTGCCCCAGGCGCGCTCGTACTGCGCACGCTTCTTGGACAGGATCAGACGGCCTTCCTTGTCCTCCTTCTGGAGAACAAGAGCCTCGATCTCGTCGCCGACCTTGACGACCTCGTTCGGGTCGACATCGTGCTTGATCGAGAGCTCGCGGCTCGGGATGACGCCCTCGGTCTTGTAACCGATGTCGAGGAGAACCTCGTCACGGTCGACCTTCACGATGACGCCGTCGACGATGTCGCCGTCGTTGAAGTACTTGATCGTCTCGTCGATCGCGGCGAGGAACGCTGCCTCGTCACCGATGTCGTTGACCGCAACCTGCGGGGTGGTGGCGGTGGTCTCGGTGCTGCTCGTCATGTGGGTAAGGGCTCCGGTTACGGACAGAAAGTCGTAGGTACTGCTACGCCGGGAGCCCTTATCGGCATCTGCCGAAGAAGCCGGACAGCCAAGGAAGCCCCAGTTCCGCGAAACGCGGGGTGGGGGCCTCGAAAACCGAGGGGTCATCAACAGATACAAGCGCAGCCTGCTAGGTCTGAGGAGCACAGGCTCGCAGCGCAACTTGTAGCATACGGGGGCAGCCGGACAGGGTCAATGCGCGAAGGCGCACACCCCGGGCGGATCGCCGCATTACCGGCACAATTCGTGGGCAGGCGGGCGCCGATGGCCCCTCCAGCCCACTTTTCGCAGACATTCGCCAGACATTCGCAGACTACGACGACGGGCCCCATGAACCAAGAGGACTACGCCCCCGAAGAAGCGTACGAAGCCGGAACGGACGCCGGGGACGACGCCGAGGCCACCCGCCGTGACGCGGGGGAAGCGGAGAGCAGCCGGGCCAGCCGGGGCTGGTGGGACCGCAACGCCGACGAGTACCAGAGCGAGCACGGCGCCTTCCTCGGCGACGACCGCTTCGTCTGGGGTCCCGAGGGCCTGGACGAGGCCGAGGCCGCCCTCCTGGGCCCCGCCGCCGCCCTCAAGGGCAAGGACGTCCTGGAAATCGGCGCCGGCGCCGCCCAGTGCTCGCGCTGGCTGGCCGCCCAGGGCGCCCGGCCCGTCGCCCTGGACCTCTCCCACCGCCAGCTCCAGCACGCCCTGCGCATCGGCGACGACGTCCCCCTCGTCGAGGCCGACGCCGGAAGGCTCCCCTTCCGCGACGGCTCCTTCGACCTCGCCTGCTCCGCGTACGGGGCCGTCCCCTTCGTCGCCGACCCCGTGAACGTCATGCGCGAGGTGCGCCGCGTCCTGCGCCCCGGCGGCCGATGGGTCTTCTCCGTCACCCACCCCATCCGCTGGGCCTTCCCCGACGAGCCCGGCCCCGAGGGCCTCTCCGTCGCCGCCTCCTACTTCGACCGGACCCCCTACGTCGAACAGGACGAGGAGGGCGCCGCCGTATATGTGGAGCACCACCGCACCCTCGGCGACCGGGTACGGGACGTGGTCGCGGGCGGCTTCCGCCTGATCGACCTGGTCGAGCCGGAGTGGCCCGCCTGGAACAGCCAGGAGTGGGGCGGCTGGTCCCCGCTGCGCGGCAACCTGATCCCCGGTACGGCGATCTTCGTCTGCGAGCGAGACTGAGCGCATGACGCGCCCGCCCACGCCTACGCCCCGCACGGCCGACCTCGACTCCCTTCCCGTACGGGAAGCGGTGCCCGAGCTCGTCGCCGCGCTGGACGCCCACGGCACCGCCGTCCTGTGCGCCCCGCCCGGCACCGGCAAGACCACGCTGGTGCCCCTGGTGCTGGCGGGGCTCGTGGGGGACGGCCCCCGCCGCCGGGTCGTGGTCGCCGAGCCCCGCCGGATCGCGGCCCGCGCCGCGGCCCGGCGGATGGCCTGGCTGCTGGGCGAGCAGGTCGGCGCCTCGGTGGGCTTCACGGTGCGCGGCGAACGGGTGGCCGGCCCGCACACGGTGGTCGAGGTCGTGACCACCGGCGTCCTGCTCCAGCGCCTCCAGCGGGACCAGGAACTGACCGGCGTCGACCTGGTGGTCCTGGACGAGTGCCACGAGCGGCACCTGGACGCCGACACCGTCGCCGCCTTCCTCCTGGACGTACGCGAAACCCTGCGCCCGGAGCTACGGCTCCTCGCGGCCTCGGCGACCACCGACGCGGCCGGATGGTCAAGGGTGCTGGGCGGCGCCCCCGTGGTGGAGGCCGCGGGCATCTCGTACCCGGTGGAGACGGTGTGGGCCCCGCCCACCCGGCCGGTGCGGCCGCCGCACGGGATGCGCGTGGACCCGGCTCAGCTGGCGCACGTGGCCTCGGTGGTGCGGCGGGCGCTGGCGGAACGTTCCGGCGACGTCCTGTGCTTCCTCCCAGGAGTCGGCGAGATCGCCCGGGTCGCAGGGCAGCTCGCCGGAGCCGATGCGGAGATCCTCCAGATCCACGGCCGCGCCCCCGCCGCCGTCCAGGACGCGGCCCTGTCCCCGGCCGGCCACCGCCGGATCATCCTGTCCACCGCCGTCGCGGAATCCAGCCTGACCGTGCCCGGCGTACGGATCGTCGTGGACTCGGGACTCGCCCGCGAACCCCGGGTGGACCACGCGCGGGGCCTGGGCGCGCTGGCGACCGTACGGGCCTCCCGCGCGGCCGGACGCCAGCGCGCCGGCCGCGCCGGGCGCGAGGCCCCGGGCACGGTGTACCGCTGCTGGGCCGAAGCCGAGGACGGCCGCCTCCCCTCCTTCCCCTCCCCCGAGATCCGGATCGCGGACCTGGCGCAGTTCGCCCTCCAGGCCGCCTGCTGGGGCGACCCCGACGCGACCGGACTGGCGCTGCTCGACCCGCCGCCGGCCGGAGCGATGGCTGCGGCCCGGGAGGTGCTCCTCGCGGTGGGCGCGGTGACCCCGGCGGGCCGGCCGACCCCGCGCGGGCTGCGGATGGCCCGCCTGGGCCTGCACCCGCGCCTCGCCCGCGCCCTGCTGGACGGATCCGCCGCGCTGGGCCCCCGGCGGGCGGCGGAACTGGTGGCCCTGCTGAGCGAGGAGCCGCCGCGGGAGTACGGGGACGATCTGGCCGCCGCCCGGCGCCGGGCCCTGGCGGGCGGCGACCCGTACGCGTCGCGCTGGCGCGCGGAGGCTCGCCGCCTGGAGCGGGCCGCGACCGAACGGGACCCTGCGGGGCTCTCCCCCGCCCCGCCCCTTCCCGATTCCCGGGGCTCCGCCCCGGACCCCGCGCCTCAAGCGCCGGCGAGGCTGGATATTGCCGCTGCGCGGCAATATCCAGCCCGCCCGGCGTTTGAGGGCACGGGCGCGCAGCGCACGTCCGGGGCCCGGGGCGGAGCCCCGGTTTCGGGAAGGGGCGGGGTGGGGGAAAGCAACCTCCCCGACGACGCCGCCGCCGGGCTGGTCGCAGCCCTGGCGTTCCCGGAGCGGGTGGCGAAGGCCAAGGGGCAAGGAGCCTTCCTCATGGCCAACGGCACGGCGGCCGAGCTCGGCGAAGGGTCGGGGCTGCGCAGCGCACCCTGGCTGGCCGTGGCCGTCGCCGACAGGCCACCGCACTCCGCGTCCGCCCGCGTCCGGCTGGGAGCCGTCCTCGACGAGGACACCGCCCGGGCGGCCGCCGACCACCTGTTCCTCGCGGGCGAGGAGGTGCACTGGGAGGACGGAGACCTCGTAGCCCGCTCCGTGGAACGCCTCGGCGCGATCGAGCTCGCCGCCCGGCCCCTGCGCGACCCCGACCGGGCCCTGGTCAGGGCCGCCCTGCTCGAAGGCCTCCGCTCCGAGGGCCTCGGCCTGCTCCGCTGGACCCCGGACTCGCAAGCGCTCCGGGCCCGGCTCGGCTTCCTGCACCGCACCCTCGGCGGCGCCTGGCCCGACGTGTCCGACGACTCCGCCCTGCTGGAGCGGGCCGACGACTGGCTGGAACCCGAGCTGTCGCGGGCCCGCCGCCGCTCCGACCTCGGCCGGATCGAAGCCGGGCAGGCGCTGAACCGGCTGCTGCCCTGGGCGACCGGCGAGGCCTCCCGGCTCGACGAGCTGGCTCCGGAGCGGATCGAGGTGCCCAGCGGCTCCCGGATCCGCGTCGACTACGCCTCCGAGCACGGGCAGCCCGTACTCGCCGTGAAGCTCCAGGAGCTGTTCGGACTGGCCGAGACCCCCCGGATCGCGGGGGTGCCCGTACTCGTCCACCTGCTGTCCCCCGCCGGCCGGCCGGCCGCCGTCACCGCCGACCTCGCGTCCTTCTGGCAGGGCGGCTACCGCGCCGTCCGCGCCGAGCTGCGCGGACGCTACCCCAAGCACCCGTGGCCGGAGGACCCGGCGACCGCCGAGCCCACCCGGCACACGAACGCCCGGCTGAAACGCTAGGCGACCGGGTCCTCCTCGGGCCGCCGGCCGCGCGCCTCCAGCCACAGCGCGAGCCCGAACAGCACCAGCCCGGCGGCCGCCAGGCCGATCGGGGCGTACGTGTGCAGCGCGAGCACCTTGGTCCGGTTCGACTTGACCAGGGCGACGGTGGCGTCGCTGTAGTCCTCGCGGATCTTCACGTCCCCGGCGAAGACGGTCAGCTTGCCGTCGGGCGCACTGCCCGCGATGCTGCCGCCGCGCATCTCCTGCTGGATCTGCTGCTCGGCGTTGACGGGCGCGCCGGTCACCGGGTCGACCCAGAACATCGCCTTGACCGTGTACCACATGCTGGTTCCCGTGGCCTGCTCGAAGGTCGCCGGGTCGATGCCCTCGATCGGCATCTTCTTGGGCAGCGTGACCTTCGTCCAGGGGACGGTCTGCTCGTAGTAGTAGACGTCCATGCCCTTGAACTTGCGCGGTCCGACGTAGTGGATGGGCGAGGAGGTACGGGTCTGCGCGTCGAAGTACAGGTAGTCGCGCGGCTCGGTGAAGAAGGGCCACTTGAACTCGATGCCCTCGCGCTTGACCGGGTCGCCGTCCACCATCTCGCCGGTGGCGTGCACCGGGTCCTGGGAGTGGGCGTCGAAGATGTAGCGCTCGGGTATCTGCGAGACCATCTTCCCGTCCGGGCCCATGATGTAGCTCAGCGTGTCCCAGACCACCACGTCCTTGCCGGCGCTGGCCTCGATCTCCTTGGACGCCTCGACGTTGCCCTTCAGGGTCTGGACGATGGTGACCTTGTCGACCTTCTTCGGCTGCAGGGTGGCGTAGTCGACGAGGGTCGCGTCCTTCGCCTCCAGCACCATCTCCTGGTACTGGTTCGGCGGGATCTTCGCGAGCCTGGGGTACGCGTACCAGCGCAGCAGCGGTGAGAGAGCTGCCAGGAACACGGCTACGGCTAGCAGGACGAGGCTTGCTCTGCGTCGCATGGCCGGGCCCTCCTCTACTTTCCGGGCGCGGCGGGCGCGGTGGTGAGCAGGGGCTTCGGTGAGGTCTTGCCTTCCGGCGCCCCCGTCGCCGTGATGGCGAAGACGAGGAGCGCCGCGAGGACGAGACCGCTGGCGGCGGCGACGATTGCGCGCATGCCGGGGCCTCCGGAATCTGATTGGTCGTCAGGGCGGTGGCACCGTAGCAATGCGGGTGACAGATGAGAACCGTTTGCGCCACCGATCGGGCGGCGCACTTCGACGGCCCCTGCGGGTCAGGGGGTTGCCGTGGGCTTCGGGGTCGCTGCGGACGGCGTGGGGGTGGGCGACGGGGTGGGCGTGGGCTTCGGCGTCGGCTTCGGGGACGGGGACGGGGTGGCCGAAGGCGAAGGGGTCGCCGTGGGAGTCGGGGTGGGCGTGGGCGACGGAGTGGGGGTCGGCTCCGGGGTGGGCGAGGGGCTGGGCGTGGGAGTGGGACTCGGCTCCGGGGTGGGCGTAGGAGTCGGGCTCGGCGTAGGAGTCGGCGTAGGAGTCGGGCTCGGCGTGGGCGTGGGGGTGGGCACGGGCGTGGGGCTGGGCGTAGGTGCAGGCGTCGGCTTGGGCGTCGGCTTGGGCGTCGGCTTCGGAGACGTCCCCGCCGGAGTGCCGCCGCCAACGCCGCCGCCGCTGTCCGGGACCTCGTGCGTCCCCTTCAGGTAGTACGTGAACCACGAGCGCACCGTCCGCAGGTACGCGTCGGACTGGTTGTACGACAGCACCGCCCGGTCGAGGTCCGCGTCCACCCGCAGGTCGCGGGTGCCGGCGCACAGGTAGCGCCCTGCGGCGAGCGCGGCGTCGTACACGTTGCCGGGGTCGCGCTTGCCGTCGCCGTTGCCGTCCTGGCCCCACGCGGCCCAGGTGGACGGGATGAACTGCATCGGCCCGACCGCCCGGTCGTACCGGGCATCGCCGTCGTAGGCCCCGCCGTCGGTGTCGGAGATGTTCGCGAAGCCGTTGCCGTCGAGCACGGGCCCCAGGATCGGCCGCAGCGTCGTACCGGCGGCATCGACCTGGCCGCCGCGCGCCTGCCCGGACTCGACCTTGCCGATCGCCGCGAGGAGCTGCCAGCGCAGCCCGCACCGCGGGTCGCTCGCGCCGACCGCCTGCTCCGCGCGCCGGTACGCGGCGAGCACGGTGGCCGGTATCCCCTGCTCGCCCGGCCCCCCGCCCATGGCCACGGGCTGGTTGCCCGTGGCTGGTCCGGGGGTCGGCGGCGCGGGCGGCACGGGCGCGTCCTCGGCCAGCAGTACGGCCGGCGGCTCGGGGCTCACGAGCGGCGGGAGGGCGGTGAACCAGGAGCCGTCCCCGGCGGATCCGTCGGCCCCGGGACCGGCCTGCGGTCCGGGCTCCGCGGCCGTCTCCTCGCGGGGGCCCGCTTCCGGCCCCTGGGAGGCGGTCATCACGGCGGCCACGAGAGCGGAGACGAGGACGGCGGCCGCGCCGCGCACCACCCGTCCGATCCGGGCACCCGCCCCCGCCGGCTTCCGTACCGATGCCCGTACCGTTGCCCGTGCCGGTATCCGTATCCGAACGCCCATGAGCCGGACCCCCTACCCCTAGAAGTGCGCGTGACCCTACGTCAACTCCCTGCGCAGGGCACGCATCGCGGTCCGGAATTCACGACTTCCCCACGAGTCGGGCAGGTCACCCATACTGAGCGCACTGTTCGAACAGCCCCGACGAGGTGTCATGCCGTTCACTCTCAGCCACGCGGCCGCGGTACTTCCGGCCATCCGCCGGACCGGTCGCGCCCGGGGGCCGCTCGTCGCCTCGGCGCTGGTCCTCGGTTCGTTCGCGCCCGACACCTTCTACTTCGCGGACGCGGTGGTCTCGGGGCTCACGCGGTACGGCGGGTTCACGCACTCGCTCGTCGGCACGGTGACGGCCGACGCCGTGCTGACGGCCGCCTTCGCCGCCTGCTGGCTGCTCCTGCGCGAGCCCCTGATCGCTCTCCTGCCCCGCTCCTGGCGGGGCCGCGCCCACGCCCTCCTGCGGGGTGAGGACTGGCGCGGCCGTGAACTGCCCTCGCTGGCGCTCTGGTTCTACCTCTCGGCGGTGGCCGGCTCCCTCACCCACGTGGTGTGGGACAGCTTCACGCACCCGGGCCGGTGGGGTACTGACGCACTGCCCGGCCTCGTCGCCGTGCGCGCCTTCGGCCTGCCCCTCTACTCGTACCTCCAGTACGGGACTTCGGCGATCGCCGCCTGCACCCTGGTCTGGTTCACGGTGACGGCCCTGCGCCGGCTGCCGCGCTCCCCCGCGCCGCCGTCCGTACCCGTACTCGGGCGGGCGGAGGCCTGGGGAGCGGTCCTGCTGATCACGGTGTGCGTGGCGGCCGGGGTCACCCTGCGCGTGCTTCGCTTCTTCACCTTCTACGACCGCATCCGCACCCCGCTCGACATCATCCCGACCGTCTGCTTCGGCGCGGGCGCCGGCCTGGCCGTGGCCCTGCTGCTGTACGGGATCCTCGTGCGGCTGCGCCACCGCGGCGGCCGGCGCCCGGCGAACGGGAACGGGGACCTGCACGAGGGCAGCCACGAGGAAACGCGGACGCCCGTCCCCCTTCCGTAGAGAGGGGACGGGCGTCGCGGGACGGGCCGGTACGCGGATCAGTGCGCGGCGGACTCCCAGTCGGGGCCGACGCCCACGGACACGTCCAGCGGGGCGCGGAGGTCGACGGCGGCGGCCATCTCGCGGCGCACCAGCTCCTCCACCCGCTCGCGCTCGCCCGGGGCGATCTCCAGCACGATTTCGTCGTGGACCTGGAGCAGCATCCGCGACTTCAGCCCGGCTTCGACGATGGCCTTGTCCACGCGGAGCATCGCGACCTTGACGATGTCGGCGGCGGTGCCCTGGATCGGCGCGTTCAGCGCCATCCGCTCGGCGGCCTCGCGGCGCAGCCGGTTGTCGCTGTTGAGGTCGGGCAGGTAGCGGCGGCGGCCGAAGACCGTGGCCGTGTACCCGGTGGCGCGGGCCTCCTCGACGACACGGCCCAGGTAGTCCCGGACCCCGCCGAACCGCTCGAAGAAGGTGTCCATCAGGCCGCGGGCTTCGCCGGGCTCGATGTTCAGCTGCTGGGCGAGGCCGAACGCTGAGAGCCCGTAGGCCAGACCGTAGGACATGGCCTTGATCTTGCGCCGCATCTCGGCGTCGACCTCGGACCGCTCCACGCCGAACACCTGGGAGGCGACGGTGGTGTGCAGGTCCTCGCCGGTGGAGAACGCCTCGATGAGGCCCTCGTCCTCCGAGAGGTGGGCCATGACGCGCAGCTCGATCTGGCTGTAGTCGGCGGTCATGAGGGATTCGAAGCCCTCGCCGACGACGAACCCGCGGCGGATCGCGCGGCCCTCGTCGGTGCGCACCGGCACGTTCTGCAGGTTGGGGTCGGTCGAGGACAGGCGTCCGGTCGCGGCCACGGTCTGGCTGAAGCTGGTGTGCACCCGGCCGTCGGCGGCGACCGTCTTGACCAGGCCCTCCACGGTGACGCGCAGCTTGGCCTGCTCCCGGTGGCGAAGCATGATCACCGGGAGTTCGTGGTCGGTCTGCGTGGCCAGCCAGGCCAGCGCGTCCGCGTCCGTGGTGTAGCCGGTCTTGGTCTTCTTCGTCTTCGGCAGGTCCAGCTCGCCGAAGAAGACCTCCTGGAGCTGCTTGGGCGAGCCGAGGTTGAACTCGTGGCCCACCGCGGCGTGCGCCTCCTTCACCGCCTGCTGCACGGCTGCGGCGAACTGCTGCTCCATGGCTTCGAGGTGCGCCTGGTCGGCGGCGATGCCGGCCCGCTCCATCCGGGCCAGCAGCTCGGACGTCGGCAGCTCCATGTCGTGGAGCAGCTCGGCGGCGCCCACCTCGGGCAGTTTGACGGCGAAGGCGTCGCCGAGGTCCAGGACGGCACGGGCCTGCGCCATCAGGGCTTCGGCCTCGGCGGTGTCGTCGGCGCCGAAGGCGAGCTGCCCGTCGGCGGCGGCGGGCGCCAGCTCCCGGTGCAGGTACTCCATGGACAGCACGTCCAGGGCGAAGGAGCGGCGGCCCGGCTTGACCAGGTAGGCGGCGAGCGCGGTGTCCATGGCGACCCCGGCCAGCGTCCAGCCCTGCTCCGGGAAGACCCGCATCAGGGCCTTGGCGTTGTGCACCACCTTCGGCCTGGCCGGGTCGGCGGCCCAGGCCGCGAAGGCCTGCTCGTCGGCCTCGTCCAGCGCGGAGGGCTCGAACCAGGCGGCAGCGCCGCCGGCCGAGGCCAGCGCGATCTCGGAGACGCCTCCGGTGCCCAGCGCCCAGCTGTCCACGGTGGAGACGCCCAGCGGGCCGGCCGCGTGGCTCGCCAGCCAGGGCGCGAGCTCGCCGGCGCCCAGTACGGAGGCGTCCAGCTCCACGGCGGCCACCGGGGCAGGGGCCTCTTCCTCGGCCGCGCCGGGGTCCACGGCGAGCAGCCGCTCGCGCAGCGAGGCGTTGCGGATCTCCAGCACGTCCAGGACGGTGGTGACGGCGGTGCGGTCGTAGGGCGCGCGGGCCAGGTCGGCGGGGGTCTTGGGCAGGGCGACGTCCTTGACCATCTCGGTCAGGACGCGGTTGAGCTTCACGGCCTCCAGGTGGTCCCGGAAGTTCTGCCCGGCCTTGCCCTTGACCTCCTCGGCGCGCTCGACGAGCTCCTTGAACGACCCGAACTGGGTGATCCACTTGGCGGCGGTCTTCTCGCCGACGCCCGGGATGCCGGGGAGGTTGTCGGAGGGGTCTCCGCGCAGCGCTGCGAAGTCCGGGTACTGCTGGGGGGTGAGGCCGTACTTCTCCTCCACCTTCTCCGGGGTGAAGCGGGTCAGCTCGGAGACGCCCTTGGTCGGGTAGAGCACGGTGGTGTGCTCGGAGACCAGTTGGAAGGAGTCCCGGTCACCGGTGACGATGAGGACGTCGAAGCCGAGGGCCTCGGCCTGCGTGGCCAGCGTCGCGATCACGTCGTCGGCCTCGAAGCCGTCGACCGCGAACCGCGGCACGCTCATCGCGTCGAGGAGCTCGCCGATCAGCTCGACCTGCCCCTTGAACTCGTCGGGGGTCTTGGAGCGGTTCGCCTTGTACTCGGGGAACTCCGCCGAGCGCCACGTCTTGCGGGAGACGTCGAACGCCACCGCGAAGTGCGTGGGCGCCTCGTCGCGCAGCGTGTTCGCCAGCATCGAGGCGAACCCGTAGATGGCGTTGGTCGGCTGCCCCGTCGCAGTGGTGAAATTCTCCGCGGGCAGCGCGAAGAACGCCCGGTACGCCAGGGAGTGCCCGTCCATGAGCATCAGGCGGGGGCGGTCCGCTGCGGTCGGCTGGTCGGTCTTCTTCGATGCTGAATCTGCCACGCCCCCGATCCTAGGTCCCCCCTCCGACAATTCCGGCTTCGGCGATGTCCGCGGGCCATGACAGGATCGGAAGCGAGTCGAAATCGCGTGGCACCGTCGCCACGCTGCTCGAAGGGGAGCGACATGGCCACCAAGCCGCCCGCAGGGGATCCCGTACAGGACGCACCGCAGGTGACGCCCCCCAAGCACGCGGCCGCGGGCCTGCCCGCCATCGGGCACACGCTGAAGATCGCGCAGCAGCAGATGGGGCTGGCGCGCACCGCCCGCACCCTCCTCAAGGTCAACCAGAAGAACGGCTTCGACTGCCCCGGCTGCGCCTGGCCGGAGGGAGACAAGCGGCACACCGCCGAATTCTGCGAGAACGGCGCCAAGGCCGTCGCCGAGGAAGCCACGCTGCGCCGGGTCACCCCCGAGTTCTTCGCCGCGCACCCGCTGGCCGACCTGGCCGGGCGCTCCGGCTACTGGCTGGGCCAGCAGGGCCGCATCACCCACCCCATGCTGCTCGAAGAGGGCGGCGACCGGTACGAGCCGGTCTCCTGGGAGCGGGCCTTCACGGTCGTCGCGGAGGAACTGCGCGCCCTGGACTCCCCCGACGAGGCCCTCTTCTACACCTCGGGCCGCACCAGCAACGAAGCGGCGTTCCTCTTCCAGCTGTTCGTCCGCGAGTTCGGCACCAACAACCTCCCCGACTGCTCGAACATGTGCCACGAGTCCTCGGGCTCCGCACTGAACGAGACGATCGGCATCGGCAAGGGCAGCGTCTCCCTGGAGGACCTCCACCAGGCCGACCTGATCATCGTCGCCGGACAGAACCCGGGCACCAACCACCCCCGCATGCTCTCCGCGCTGGAACAGGCCAAGTCCGCCGGCGCGAAGATCATCTCGGTGAATCCGCTGCCCGAGGCCGGCATGGAGCGCTTCAAGAACCCGCAGACCCCCCTCGGCATGCTCAAGGGCACCGCCCTGAACGACCTGTTCCTCCAGATCCGCATCGGCGGCGACCAGGCCCTCTTCCGCCTCCTGAACAAGCTGGTCATCGAGGCGGGCGGCGCCACCGACGAGGCGTTCATCCGCGAGCACACCCACGGGTACGAGGAGTTCGCGGCCGCCGCCGCGGACACCGACTGGGACGAGACCCTCACCGCCACCGGCCTGACCCGGCCCGACATCGAGCGCGCCCTGGCCATGATCCTGGCCTCCGAGCGCACCATCGTCTGCTGGGCCATGGGCCTCACCCAGCACAAGCACTCCGTCGCCACCATCCGCGAGGTCGTCAACCTGCTGCTGCTGCGCGGCAACATCGGCCGCCCCGGCGCCGGCGTCTGCCCCGTCCGCGGCCACTCCAACGTGCAGGGCGACCGCACCATGGGGATCTTCGAACGCCCCGCGCCCGCCTTCCTCGACGCCCTCGACAAGGAATTCGGCATCACCTCGCCCCGCGAACACGGCTTCGACGTGGTCCGCTCCATCCAGGCCCTGCGCGACGGCGAGGCCAAGGTCCTCTTCGCCATGGGCGGCAACTTCGTCGGCGCCACCCCCGACACCGAGGTCACCGAGGCCGCGATCCGCCGCGCCTCCCTGACCGTGCACGTGTCCACCAAGCTCAACCGCTCCCACGCGGTCACCGGCCGGCGCGCCCTGATCCTGCCCACCCTCGGCCGCACCGACAAGGACGTCCAGGCGTCCGGCAAGCAGTTCGTGACCGTCGAGGACTCCATGGGCATGGTCCACTCCTCGCGCGGCAACCTCGCCCCCGCCTCCCCGCACCTGCTCTCCGAGCCCGCGATCGTGGCCCGCCTGGCCCGCGCCGTCCTCGGCGCCGCCTCCCGCACCCCCTGGGAGGACTTCGAGCGGGACTACGGCACCGTCCGCGACCGGATCTCCCGCGTCGTCCCCGGCTTCGAGGACTTCAACGCCCGCGTCGCCCGCCCCGGCGGCTTCCAGCTCCCGCACGCCCCGCGCGACGAGCGCCGCTTCCCCACCAAGACCGGCAAGGCCAACTTCACCGCCGCCCCCGTGGAGTACCCGCGCGTCCCGGCGGGCCGGCTGCTCCTGCAGACCCTGCGCAGCCACGACCAGTACAACACCACCATCTACGGGCTCGACGACCGCTACCGCGGCATCACCGGCGGCCGCCGCGTCGTCATGGTCAACCCCCTCGACGCGGCGGAGCTCGGGCTCGCCGACGGCTCCTACACCGACCTCGTCAGCGAATGGCGCGACGGCGTGGAGCGGCGTGCCCCGGGCTTCCGCGTCGTCCACTACCCCACCGCCCGCGGCTGCGCCGCCGCCTACTACCCCGAGACCAACGTGCTGGTGCCCCTCGACTCCACCGCGGACACCAGCAACACCCCCGCGAGCAAGTCCGTCGTCGTGCGCTTCGAAACGGCCTGATAGAACGATCCGAGGACAAGATGGTTAACGATCGTTTTCGAACGGAGTCACCCCCATGGGCGAGCAGCACGCGGTGAAATTCCCGCAAGAGGTCATCGACGAGTACGCGGCCCTGGGCATCGACCTGCCCTCGCTGTTCTCCGCGGGCGACCTCGGCAAGCGGATGGACATCCGGATCCTGGAGGCCTCCGCCGACCGTGTCGTCGCCACGATGCCGGTCGAGGGCAACACCCAGCCCTACGGACTCCTCCACGGCGGCGCCTCCGCCGTGCTCGCCGAGACCCTCGGCTCGGTCGGCGCGATGATGCACGGCGGCAGCACCAAGGTCGCCGTCGGCGTCGACCTGAACTGCACCCACCACCGCGGCGCCCGCTCCGGCCTGGTCACCGGCGTCGCCACCCCCGTCCACCGGGGCCGCTCCACCACCACCTACGAGGTGGTCATCACCGACGAGCAGGACCGCCGGATCTGCACCGCCCGCCTCACCTGCCTGCTGCGCGACCTCAACCCGCAACAGGACGGCAACAACTAGCCGTTGCCCTCGCAGCGGCGCCGGTCTAGCGTTCCCGCATGGGATCCGGACCGGCGCCGTGGCGCGCCGCGGCCACAGCGGCGACGACGGCACTGCTGGCCGCCGCGCTGCTCGGCTGCGCCGACCCCGACCCATCCGGCGCCCGGCCCGTGACCACTCCGGCGCCCGTCGCACCCCAGAAGCTCTGCACCGACCTGATCACCCACTGGACCGGCGTGATCCTGGAGGCCGGTGAAAACCCCGGCGAGAACGACGCCGGCCACCTCGACTACCAGTCCATGGGCCTGTCCGGCGGCCAGAACGACATCCTGCTCGCCGTCCTCGCCGACGCCCGCGCCGAACAGCGCGCCAAGGGCCCCGCCGCTGCCCGCGAGCTCACCGCCCGCGAGGCGCAGCGGCGCTGCGCCGAGCGCTACCGCTCCGGCACCCCGACCGGCGGCCCCTGGCAATGAGCGGCGGCATCGGCCCCATCGAGCCCGGAGAGGGCACCGAGGCCCACGAGAGCCCGCGCCCGGCTCCCCGTACGCCCCGCCCGCCGCGGTGGGCCCACAGGGCCTACGAGGGCCACCGGCGGGCCGTGCTGGTCGCCACGGCCCTGATCTGCGCGTCGGGCGTGGCCGCGGGCGGCGCCGCGCTGTACGCGGCCCGGCCGCGCCCGGCCCCGTACACGCCCCCGGCGCCCTCGCAGGTCTTCTCCCTGACCTACCTCGGTCCGGTGGATCCGGTGCCGGCCGGCAGCGCCTTCGCGTTCACCGTCCGTGTCCGTACCACCTCCGGGCCGCCGGTCACCCTGGAGCGGCTGAGCCAGTCCTCCGGGGGCCTGACGGCCGAGGTGGGCGGACCGCCACTTCCGGCCACGGTCGCGGCGGGCGAAGTCCTCGACCTCGTCGTGCGGATTCGGGTCACGGACTGCGTGCATGTGGCACGGAATTCCGGACTCCCATTCCTTGAGGTAACCCTGAGTAATAAATTCCAGAAGGAAGAGCACGGCTACATCCCCGGTGACCGTTATGCCAGGGACCTCTCCGTGGCTCTGACCAGGGCCTGTCCCGAAGGCCGAGACGCGGGCACCTCCTCGCCGTCATGACCAAAAGGGCTCAGAGTCCTGGCACGACAGGACCCAAACGGACTAACGGTCCTCACCAGTCTCACCATACGGACAAGACGAACCGGCCGGAATTCCCCCGTTCCACCCGCAGACATCCGCTATGTATTACGCCGTGGCATAACAAGAGCGTCACATCATTGGCCCAAGCCCTCCATAAGGTCCCAGGACCCGCTTAGAGTCACGGCCAGTCACCGCGACCACCGGATTTCCTTCAGTTCGGTTCCCCGCGTTCGACACGGTGCGTCCCAGGGGGGACGCAGTGCCAGGAAAGGACTGATCGTGCGTCAGCGTTCTCTCATTGCCGTGACCGCCGCGCTCGCCGCGGGCGCCCTCACTCTCACCGCCTGTGGCTCGCGTAACGACAAGGCCGGCTCCGACACCGGCGACGGCGGCAACACCACCGTCGTCATCGGCGTAGACGCCCCGCTGACCGGCGACCTCTCCGCCCTCGGCCTCGGCATCAAGAACTCCGCCGACCTCGCCGTCAAGCAGGCCAACGAGAAGAAGTACGTCAAGGGCGTCACCTTCAAGATCCAGGCCCTCGACGACCAGGCACAGGCCTCCTCCGGCCAGCAGAACGCCACCAAGCTCGTCGCCGACAAGGACGTCCTCGGTGTCGTCGGCCCGCTGAACTCCTCCGTCTCGGAGTCCATGCAGAAGGTCTTCGACGACGCCAAGCTCGTCCAGATCTCCCCGGCCAACACCAGCCCCTCCCTCACCCAGGGGCCGAAGTGGGCCACCGGCGAGAAGGTCCGCACCTACAAGAGCTACTTCCGCACCGCCACCACGGACGCCGTCCAGGGCCCGTTCGCGGCGCAGTACCTCTTCAACAAGGCGGGCAAGAAGAAGGTCTTCATCATTGATGACAAGAAGACCTACGGCGCAGGCCTCGCCGGCACCTTCAAGGGAGAATTCACCAAGCTCGGCGGCCAGGTCGTCGGCGAAGGCCACATCGACCCGGAGAGCAAGGACTTCTCCGCCGTCGTGACCCAGGTCAAGAGCTCCGGCGCCGACGTCGTCTACTACGGCGGCGAGTACCCCGCAGCCGGCCCGCTCAGCAAGCAGATCAAGGCCTCCGGCACCAACATCCCGCTCATCGGCGGCGACGGCATCTACGACAAGAAGTACGTCGAGCTCGCGGGTGAGGGCGCCGCCGGCGACCTCGCCACCTCGGTCGGCGCACCCGTCGAGAGCCTGCCCTCCGCCAAGGAGTTCGTGGCCAACTACACCAAGGCCGCGTACAAGGAGCCCTTCTCCGCCTACGGCGGCTACTCCTACGACTCCGCCTGGGCGATCATCGAGGCCGTCAAGGCCGCCGTCGACGCCAACAACGGCAAGCTCCCCGCCGACGCCCGCGCCAAGGTCCTCGCCGCCGTCCAGTCCGTCTCCTTCGACGGCGTGACCGGCAAGGTCTCCTTCGACGAGTTCGGTGACGCCACCAACAAGCAGCTCACCGTCTACAAGGTCGAGGGCAACGACTGGAAGTCCGTCGAGTCCGGCACCCTCGGCTAGCCGAACCGCCACCCCCACCGGTAGCCGGTAGTCCGCTCGAACGGCCGGCCACCGGAGCACCACCACACCTGCCGCGCGGGGCGCGCACAAAAAGCGCCCCGCGCGGTGTCACATCCGTCGAAAGACTCGGAGGACCTGCGGTGCACGAACTGCCGCAACAGCTGGTCAACGGCCTGCTACTGGGATCCATGTACGGGCTCGTCGCCATTGGCTACACCATGGTCTACGGCATCGTCCAGCTCATCAACTTCGCGCATGGCGAGATCTTCATGACCGGCGGGTTCGGGGCCCTCACCGTCTGGCTGATGCTCCCCGGGGGCACCACCATGTGGATAGCCCTCCCCCTCATGCTCATCGGCGCCGTCATCGTCGCCACCCTCATCGCCGTCGGCGCCGAACGCTTCGCGTACCGGCCCCTGCGCACCGCACCCCGCCTCGCCCCGCTCATCACCGCCATCGGCCTCTCCCTCGCCCTCCAGCAAGCGGTATGGGCCTGGTACCCCGACGCGAAGTCCTCCGTCGTCTTCCCCCAGATCCCCGGCGGCCCCTTCAACATCGGCAGCGTCACCATCCAGACCGGTGACGTCTTCCTCCTCCTCGCCGCCCCCGTATCCATGGCCTTCCTCGGCTTCTTCGTCAAGAAGACCCGCACCGGCCGCGGCATGCAGGCAACCTCGCAGGACCCCGACACCGCCAAGCTCATGGGCATCAACACCGACCGCATCATCACGGTCGCCTTCGCCCTCGGAGCAGTCTTCGCCGCCGTCGGAGCCGTCGCCTACGGCCTCAAATACGGCGAAGTCAACTTCAAGATGGGCTTCCTGCTCGGCCTCAAGGCCTTCACCGCAGCAGTCCTCGGCGGCATCGGCAACATCTACGGCGCCATGATCGGTGGCCTCGTCCTCGGCCTCGCCGAAACCCTCACCACCGCCTACGTCGCCGACATCCCCGGCTTCCAGCAGCTCGGCGGACAGTCCTGGGGCAACACCTGGGCGTTCGTCCTCCTCATCCTCGTACTCCTCTTCCGGCCACAAGGCCTGCTGGGCGAGCGCGTCGCGGACAGGGCGTGAGAACCATGACGACCACCACCACGGACACCACGACCATGAACGCAGCGCCCCGAGGATTCATCCCCCTCCCCGAGAAGACGGCCCGCGCCCTCGCCACCGCAGGCGGCGCCCTCACCGTCGCCTCCTGCTTCCTCTCCTGGACCTGGACCGCACGGTTCCCCGGCGACCTCACCGTCAACGGATACCCCGGCGGCCTCCAGTGGCTCGTCCTCATCGGCGGCCTCCTCACCACCCTCTTCGGCCTCGCCTCCTACGGAGTCAAGGGCCTCGGATGGCTCGCCCCGGCCGGCGCCGACGCCGCGATCAAGCTCTCCGCCCTCGCCGCGTTCGCCACCGCCTGGTACACCATCGTCGCGATCATCTCCACCCTCGGAGCCATCGCCGACCTCGAGCCCGGCGGCTACGTCGTCGCCGCCACCTCACTGCTCGCCCTCGTCGGAGCCCTCGCGCTCCCCTTCGAACGCCCCGCCCTCGAAGGACCCGACCCGGACGACAGCAGCTGGGAACAGCTCAAGCACAACGCCCACAACCAGGTCACCAGCGCCAAGGCAGCCTTCACCGCCGGCCCGATCAAGCCCGCCCGCGCCCTCCCGGCCTGGACCGAGATCCTCCTGATCGCCATCGTCCTCGCCATCGGCCTCGGCGTCTTCACGTACGGCATCACCACCCCGTACCAGGAACTCTTTATCGGCTTCCTGATCACCGCCGGCTTCGGCGCCGCCGCCCTCAACAAGGCCGGCCTGATGTCCCGCATCACCACCCTCACCACCCGCCACCGCAACGTCGCCCTCGTCGGCGCCTTCGCAGCAGCGGCAGCCTTCCCCTTCACCCAGACCGACGACCAGTACGCGACCCTCGGCGTCAACATCCTCATCTTCGCCACCGTCGCACTCGGCCTGAACATCGTCGTCGGCCTCACCGGCCTCCTCGACCTCGGCTACGTCGCCTTCCTCGGCGTCGGCGCCTACACCGCGGCCCTGGTCTCCGGCTCCCCCAACTCCCCCTTCGGAGTACAGCTCCCCTTCTGGGCCGCCATACTCCTCGGCGCCGCCGCCTCCATGGTCTTCGGCGTCCTGATCGGCGCACCCACCCTGCGACTGCGCGGCGACTACCTCGCCATCGTGACGCTCGGCTTCGGTGAGATCTTCCGCATCTCCATGAACAACCTCGACGGCGTCTCCGGCCCCGACATCACCAACGGGCCCAACGGCATCGCCAACATCCCCAACGTCGACCTCTTCGGATTCGACTTCGGAGCCAGCCACACCATCGCCGGATTCACCATCGGCCGCTTCGCCAACTACTTCCTGCTGATGCTCCTGATCACCCTCATCGTGGTCCTGGTCTTCCGCCGCAGCGCGGAATCCCGCATCGGCCGCGCCTGGGTCGCCATCCGCGAAGACGAAACCGCCGCCGAAGCCATGGGCATCAACGGCTTCCGCGTCAAACTCATCGCCTTCGCCCTCGGCGCCACCCTCGCCGGACTCGCAGGCGCCGTACAGGCCCACGTGAACTACACCGTCACCCCGGACCAGTACGTCTTCGCCAACGCCGTACCCCCGAACTCCGCCTTCCTGCTCGCCGCAGTCGTCCTCGGCGGCATGGGAACCATCTCCGGCCCCCTCGTCGGCGGATCACTCCTCTTCCTGCTCCCCAACAAGCTCCAGTCCCTGGGCGAGTACCAGCTCCTCACCTTCGGCATCGCACTCATCATCCTGATGCGCCTGCGCCCCGAAGGCCTCATCCCCAACCGTCGCAACCAGCTCGAACTCCACAAGGACATGGAAGCGCCCACAGTCCTCCCCGCGGTCCTCGGCAAGGCAGGGGTCTGACCCATGACGACCACCACCACCGAAACCCCCGCCACCACGGCGGAGACCGTCCTCGACGCACGCGGCGTCACGATGCGCTTCGGCGGCCTCACCGCCGTCAAGAACGTCGACCTGACCGTCCGCAGCGGCGAGATCGTCGGACTCATCGGCCCCAACGGCGCCGGCAAGACCACCTTCTTCAACTGCCTCACCGGCCTCTACATCCCCACCGAGGGCGAAGTCCGGTACAAGGGCACGGTCCTGCCCCCCAAGTCCTACAAGGTCACCGCGGCCGGCATCGCCCGCACCTTCCAGAACATCCGTCTCTTCAACAACATGACGGTCCTGGAAAACGTCCTCGTAGGCCGCCACACCCGCACCAAGGTCGGCCTCTGGTCCTCCCTGCTGCGCCTCCCCAGCTTCGGCCGGGAAGAAGCAGCCAGCCGCAACCGGTCCATGGAACTCCTCGAGTTCATCGGCCTCGCCGACAAGGCCGACCACCTCGCCCGCAACCTCCCCTACGGCGACCAGCGCAAGCTCGAAATCGCCCGCGCGCTCGCCAGCGACCCCGGCCTCATCCTCCTGGACGAGCCCACCGCCGGCATGAACCCGCAGGAGACCCGGACCACCGAAGAACTCATCTTCGCCATCCGGGACCAGGGCATCGCCGTCCTCGTCATCGAGCACGACATGCGCTTCATCTTCAACCTCTGCGACCGCGTCGCCTGCCTCGTCCAGGGCGAAAAGCTCATCGAAGGCACCGCCGCCGAAGTCCAGGGCGACGAACGCGTCATCGCCGCCTACCTCGGCGAACCCTTCGAAGGCGCCCCCGGCGCCGAAGAACTCGCAGAAGTCGAAGCGGCAGAGGCACACAGCGAAGCCGCACACGAAGAAGCGACGGACGGCGAGACGGCGGACGGCACGACCAGCACGGACGGAGAAGACCGGTGACCGCACTCCTCGAGGTCGAAGACCTCCGCGTCGCCTACGGCAAGATCGAAGCCGTCAAGGGCATCTCCTTCAGTGTCGACGCCGGCCAGATCGTCACCCTCATCGGCACCAACGGCGCCGGCAAGACGACGACCCTGCGCACCCTCTCGGGCCTGATCAAGCCGCGCGGCGGCCAGATCAAGTTCGAGGGCAAGTCCCTCAAGAAGATCCCCGCGCACGACATCGTCGCGCTCGGCCTCGCCCACTCCCCCGAGGGGCGGCACATCTTCCCGCGCATGACGATCGAGGACAACCTCCTCCTCGGCGCCTTCCTGCGCAAGGACAAGGACGGCATCGCCAAGGACGTCCAGCGCGCCTACGACCTCTTCCCGATCCTGGGCGAGCGCCGCAAGCAGGCCGCGGGCACCCTCTCGGGCGGCGAGCAGCAGATGCTGGCCATGGGCCGCGCGCTCATGTCCCGTCCGAAGCTGCTCATGCTGGACGAGCCCTCGATGGGCCTCTCGCCGATCATGATGCAGAAGATCATGGCGACCATCGCCGAGCTCAAGTCCCAGGGCACGACCATCCTCCTGGTCGAGCAGAACGCCCAGGCCGCGCTCTCCCTGGCCGACCAGGGCCACGTGATGGAGATCGGCAAGGTCGTCCTCTCGGGCCCCGGCCGCGAGCTCCTCGTCAACGAGGACGTCCGCAAGGCGTACCTCGGCGAGGACTGATCCGCAACGCACGTACGAGTGAGGCCCGCCCCCCGAATCCGGGAGGCGGGCCTCACTCGTACGTGCTCTACGGGTACTACTCCCCCTTGGCCGCGGCGGCCTTCTTCTCCTCGGCGTCCTCGATGACCGCCTCGGCGACCTGCTGCATGGACATCCGGCGGTCCATGGAGGTCTTCTGGATCCACCGGAACGCGGCCGGCTCGGAGAGCCCGTACTGCGTCTGCAGAATGCTCTTCGCCCGGTCCACGAGCTTGCGCGTCTCCAGCCGCATCGAGAGGTCGGCGACCTCCTTCTCGAGCGCGCGCAGCTCGGCGAACCGCGACACGGCCATCTCAATAGCCGGTACGACATCGCTCTTGCTGAAGGGCTTCACGAGATACGCCATGGCCCCGGCGTCCCGCGCCCGCTCGACCAGATCCCGCTGCGAGAACGCGGTCAGCATCAGCACGGGGGCGATGGACTCCTCCGCGATCTTCTCAGCGGCGGAGATCCCGTCGAGCACGGGCATCTTCACATCGAGGATCACCAGGTCGGGCCGGTGCTCCCGCGCCAGCTCAACGGCGGTCTGCCCGTCTCCGGCCTCGCCGACGACGGCGTAGCCCTCTTCCTCCAGCATTTCCTTGAGGTCGAGACGGATGAGCGCCTCGTCCTCGGCGATGACGACACGCGTCGTCAGCGGCGGAACGTGCGACTGGTCGGCGTCGGGCGTGGGCGTCGACTCGTGCTCGGCGGTCACGGGGGGCTCCTCTTTGCGGGGCATATCAAGCTCCCCCGAGCCTACCTAGCTACGGTATGGTGGACACGCAGCGGGTCGGAGACAACCTTCGATTCACTGGGCCCCAGTAGCCCAATTGGCAGCAGGCAATGGATTCAAAACCCATACAGTGTCGGTTCGAGTCCGACCTGGGGCACTTTTCCTTCTTTTCCAAGGTCACGCGACAATCGCGTGACCTTCACTCGTTTCAGCGAAGCGCTTCGAAATGCGCAAGGTGAGCGAATTACGCATGTCAGCGTCGATCGCATGTACGACATGGCCACCCGCATGCACACACTGAGCCTGCTCGCCGACGGGCGCAGTATGAGCTCCGTCAGCAAGGAGACCGGTGTCTCCCGGGCCTCGATCCGCTCCTGGCGAGTACGAGTGGAACCCGTGCCGCGCCGCGCTGAGGTCAACTCCTGGACACCCCCCGCCGACACGGCCTCCTACTCCTACCTGCTCGGGCTCTATCTCGGCGACGGCCACATAAGCCAGCCCGCGAGTCACCGCGTACCGAGCCTGCGGATCACCTGCGACGACAAGTGGCCAGGCCTCATGAACGCCGCAGAAGAGGCTATGCGGAAGGTGCTCCCGTACAACCAGACATGCCGGGCAAGGAAGCTCGGGTGCCATGACGTCAAGGTCTACTCGAAACACCTCGTACAACTGTTCCCGCAGCATGGACCCGGTAAGAAACATGACCGCCGCATCACCCTTGAGGACTGGCAGCAGGCCATCGTCGACGCCCACCCCTGGGAGTTCGTCCGGGGACTGATCCACTCCGACGGGTGTCGGATCACCAACTGGACCGTCCGCAACGGCAAGCGCTACGAGTACCCCCGGTACTTCTTCACCAACAAGTCCGACGACATCCGCAAGCTCTGCACGGACACCCTCGCGAAAGTGGGCGTCCAATGGACGATCCTCGCGCGCGGCAGCGACCCCTTCAACGTGTCCATCGCCCGCAAGGCCTCCGTCGCCCTCATGGACGAACACATCGGGCCGAAGTACTAGCGCCCGGCTTCAGGGCTGGCGGCCAGGCCCGTCGCAGACAGGATCGCTTCGACTGTCTCTTCGACCGTCTGCGCAGCGTTGTCGATCCAGGTGCCCTGCTGCGCGAGCTCGGAGCGCATCGCCTCGTCCAGGGGTGACCAGTCCGTGGCCAGGGCCTTCTCCCGAGCCTGGTTGCGTCGCCATGCGACTGCCGGGCCGGGTGCCAGGACGACGATGTGGAGCGGCACGGCCGTCAGCGTCCTGCGGTAGAAGTCGAGATGGGAGCGGCGGACCACGACGTCATCGAGCACCGGGATGAAGCCTCCCCCCGCGAAGCTGTCGGCCAGGAGACATGCGTTGCGGGCCCGTAGGAAGATCTGTCGGTCGGCTTCGGTGTTGGTGGCCGGTGAGGGCCATCGGGCACCGCTGACGATCATTTGCTGGAGTGCGTCCACCTCGATGTGGGCCGACATCGGGAAGCGGTCGGCCAGCGCGGCGGCCACCGTCGACTTCCCGCTCCCGGGGATACCGGTCAGCAGGACGGCCCCGGCTGCCGGCTCGCGATCGATGGGGACCAGGTCCAGGCTCATGCGCTGGCGCTTCGGCGCCGCACGCAATAGGCAATCGTGACGACGGCGAGCAGCGGTCCCCAGAGCAGCATCGGCACGTAGCAGGCGTTCATGATCCATGCGGCGGCGCCATGGGGGGCTTCGGATCCGCCGACATCGGCGGGGGTGCCTCCCCAGAACATCCGCAAGGACAGCGCGGTGACGGCGGCTGCCCCGAGTGTCGCTGGGATGACCACTGCCCATGTCGGGATGCGTCTGCCGCTGAGGAGGGGTATCCAGCGGGGGACGGTCTCGCCCCAGGGCCTGACGAGGCCGATGGTGAGGAGTGCGAGTCCTTCGGTGATGAGGGTCAGCAGGGTGATGTAGGTGGAGGTTTCGAGGCCGGGTTGCCAGTCTTTGGCCAGTTGGCCGCTGAAGCCGACGGGGATGCCCACGGCCATGGCCATGCGCCATAACCCGGATGGCAGGACGGCGAGCGGTACGGCGTGGGCCATCCGGTTCGCCCAGCGCGGCACCGGGTTGGCGGCGATGTCGGCGTTGGCGTTGGCGTTGGCGGACAGTGTGTTCCCGGTGACCATGGCAACCTCCCGTTTGGCGTGCGAGTTGCCTCAAGATCCTCCGCCGCGCGCCGGCGCCGGGCGTCGTGCCTGGGTTGCGTCTTGCTGCGACCCCTGGGTGATCTCGCCCTACCTCTCAAGCATGACGGGGCCGGATGGCGCGCTCAGTGGCATGTCGAGGGCTTCGGGGGCTCGCTGGCCGTGTTCTGGTCGAGCTGGTCGGCCGGGGCGGGGGTTTTAGCGTGTCAGGCCCCGTAGGAGGGTCGTGACGTGGGCTTCTGCGTCGGCGGGGTTCAGGGGTGCGTGGGCGACGAGGAGGCGGTACCAGAAGGGGCCGAAGACGAGGTCGGTGGCGTGGGCTAGGTCGGTGGTGGTGGGGAGTTCTTCGCGGGTGATGGCGCGGGTGAGGAGGGTGGCTACGACCTCGCGGCGGGTGGCGGCCCAGGCCCGGAAGGGTTCGGCGAAGGCGGGGTCGAGTTGGGCTTCGGCCATGAGGCCGGTGAGGGCTTTGGTGCGGACGGGGTCGTCGCCGATGCGGTAGAGGTCGGTGACGAAGGCGGTGAGGTCGCCGGTGAGGGTTCCGGTGTCGGGTTCGGGGACGCGGGTGGCGGTTTCGTGGGCGTAGGCGTCCATGACGAGGGCGGGCTTGGATTTCCACCAGCGGTAGACGGTGCTTTTGGCGACGTTGGCGCGTTTGGCGACGCCTTCGATGGTGAGGGCGCCGTAGCCGTTTTCGACGAGGAGTGCGGCGGTGGCTTCGAGGACGGAGTGGTGGGCGTCTTCGTTGCGGAGGCGTCCGCCGGTGCGGGGCGGGTTGCCCGAAGGAGTGATTGACACGGCTTCACGATAGCCCTAGCGTTTTATCAAAACGCGGCGTAGCGTTTTGATTGAGGGTCGGTCGGACCGGCCGAGGAGCAGGGAGGGGCGGAGCCATGGGCAAGATCGTGATCGCGCACGGGTACGGGATGAATGGCGGCGAGCACTGGTACGCGGCGACGGGTGAGGAGTTCGCGGCCGAGGGGCACGAGGTGCGGATTCCGAACTTCCCCGAGCCCTTCGCGCCGGAGGCCGATGTGTGGCTGAAGGAGTTGGAGGCGGAGACGGCGGGGGCGCCTGCGGGTGAGACCGTGCTGGTGGGTCACAGCCTGGGCGGGGTGAATGTGCTGCGGCTGCTTCAGCGGCACGACACGGAGGCCGAGGGGGCGTTCGCGGGGGTGGTGTTCGTGGCGTCGATGTCGGGCGAGGTGGGGTACGACGCGTTGGCGCCGTTCTTCACGCCGGAGTTCGACTGGCAGCGGATCCGCAGGGCGGCGCGGGAGTTCCGGGTGCTGCATGCGGCGGATGACCCGGTGACGGGTGAGAAGACCGGTGAGCATGTGTTGCGGTTCGTGCGGGAGTTGGGTGCGCAGGCGCGGGTGACCGCGTCGGGCGGGCACTTCCCGAGTACGGGTGGGAGTGCTGTGGTGTTGCCCGACGCGGTGCGTCTTATACGTGAGGTGCTGTAGGCGGTGCTGTAGGCGGTGGCGTGGCCGGGGCCGTGGGGTGCCGGCTTCAGCGGACGGCGTCGCCGATGTGGTGGACGCGGACCAGGTTGGTGGATCCGGTGACTCCGGGGGGTGAGCCGGCGGTGATGACGACGACGTCGCCGGGTACGCAGCGGCCGATGCGCAGGAGTTCTTCTTCGACTTGGGCGACCATCGCGTCGGTGGAGTCGACGTGGGGGCCGAGGAAGGTTTCGACGCCCCAGGTGAGGTTGAGTTGGGAGCGGGTGGCGGGGTCGGGGGTGAAGGCGAGGAGGGGGATGGGTGAGCGGTAGCGGGAGAGTCGGCGGACGGTGTCGCCGCTCTGGGTGAAGGCGACGAGGAATTTGGCTCCGAGGAAGTCGCCCATTTCGGCGGCGGCGCGGGCGACTGCTCCGCCTTGGGTGCGGGGCTTGTTGCGGTCGGTGAGTGGGGGGAGGCCCTTGGCGAGGATGTCCTCTTCGGCGGCTTCGATGATGCGGGCCATGGTGCGGACGGTTTCGATGGGGTATTTGCCGACGCTGGTTTCGCCGGAGAGCATGACGGCGTCGGTGCCGTCGATGACGGCGTTGGCGACGTCGGAGGCTTCGGCGCGGGTGGGTCGGGAGTTGTCGATCATCGAGTCGAGCATTTGGGTGGCGACGATGACGGGTTTGGCGTTGCGCTTGGCGAGCTTGACGGCTCGCTTCTGGACGATCGGGACTTGTTCCAGGGGCATTTCGACGCCGAGGTCGCCGCGGGCGACCATGATGCCGTCGAAGGCGGCGACGATGTCGTCGATGTTTTCGACTGCCTGGGGCTTTTCGACCTTGGCGATGACGGGGAGGCGTCGGCCTTCTTCGTCCATGACGCGGTGGACGTCTTGGATGTCGTTGCCGCTGCGGACGAAGGAGAGGGCGATGACGTCGGCGCCGATGCGCAGGGCCCAGCGGAGGTCGTCGATGTCTTTTTCGGAGAGGGCGGGTACGGAGACTGCGACGCCGGGGAGGTTGAGTCCCTTGTGGTCGGAGACCATGCCGCCTTCGATGACGAGGGTGCGGACGTGGGGGCCGTCGACTGCGGTGACTTCGAGGGTGACGCGGCCGTCGTCTACGAGGACGCGTTCGCCGGTGGTGACGTCGGCGGCGAGGCCTTTGTAAGTGGTGCCGCAGGTGTGGCGGTCGCCTTCGTGGTCTTCGACGGTGATGGTGAATTCGTCGCCGCGTTCAAGGAGTACGGGGCCTTCGCGGAAGCGGCCCAGGCGGATCTTCGGGCCTTGAAGGTCTGCGAGGACGCCGACGCTGCGGCCGGTTTCGTCGGCGGCCTTGCGGACGCGTCGGTATCGCTCCTCGTGTTCGGCGTAGGTGCCGTGGCTGAGGTTGAAGCGGGCGATGTCCATTCCGGCTTCGACCAGGGCTTTGATCTGGTCGTATGAGTCGGTGGCGGGGCCCAGGGTACATACGATTTTCGCTCGGCGCATGGGGCGAGGGTATGCCCCTACCAGGCAGTAGGAAATTGGTTCCGGGTGTCCACTCAACAACCTTTAGGCAAAAGGTTGTTGACAATTGTTGAATGTGCATGGGGGTGCTCTGATGAGCACCCCCGAGGCACCGGTTGTGCGTCCCGGAAGGGGGTTTTCAGAGCTGGGGAGGGGTCATGGTGAAGCGGGCGTTCACCTGCGCGTAGACGGTCTGGCGCTGGGGTTCCAGGTCGAGTGCGGGGGTGGTGTCTTCGGCGGCGTTGAAGGCCATGGAGCGCATGCCGGCTCCGGGGGCGCTCGCCCGGAAGGGGGCGGGGGCGTTCTCGGCTCCGAGGTCGGCGAGTTCGACGAGGGCGGCGAGGTTGGCTCCGAGGGCGGCGGCGTATTCGCGGGCGCGCTGGACGGCTTCGAGTACGGCTTGGCGGCGGGCTTCGCCGTGGGCGGGTGAGGTGGGGCGCAGGGCCCACCAGGGGCCGTCGACTTGGGTGAGTTCGAGGTCGGCGAGGCGGGTGGTGAGTTCGCCGAGGGTGGTGAAGTCGTTGAGTTCGGCGGTGAGGTGGACGCGTCCGTGGTAGGCGCGGATGCGTTCGCCGCGGCCGTGTCGGGCGAGTTCGGGGGTGATGGAGAAGGCGCCGGTCTCGAGTTTTTCGACGGGGTCGCCGTAGCTTTTGACGAGGTCGAGGACGGCGTTGTTGCGGCGGGTGAGGTCTTCGAGGGCGGTGCGCCGGTCGGTGCCGCGGGCGCTGACGGTGATGCCGATGCGGGCGATCTCGGGGTCGACTTCGAGGGTGGCTTCGCCGCGGACTGCGACGCGGGGGACTTCGGGGGTTCCGTAGGGCTGGTGCGATGCGTCCTGGGTCATGGATTCACTCTCGCACTGCCGCTCGTTCGGGTGTGGTCATCGGATCGAAACCTGTGGGGGGTGTTGCGGCTTGTTACTGCTGCGTCAGAATCTACGCGCGTTGCCTACTTGTACTCACGTACCTCACAAGGGGAGATGGCATGGCGTTCGACCGTAGGACATTTCTGGGCACTTCGGCTGCGACGGGTGCGGCTGTGGCGTTGGCGGGGGCCACGAGCTCCCCGGCTGCCGCGGCTGACGGGGCTGTCGGTGCGGCCTCGGCCGCGGGGTCGAAGACGTACGCGTTCACGGTGATGGGGACGACGGACCTGCACGGGAACGTCTTCAACTGGGACTACTTCACGGACAAGGAGTTCGACGACAAGGCGCACAACGATGTCGGTCTGGCGAAGATCTCGACGTTGGTGAATCAGGTTCGGGCGGAGAAGGGGCGGCGCAATACGCTGCTGATCGATGCCGGTGACACCATTCAGGGCACGCAGTTGTCGTACTACTACGCGAAGGTGGATCCGATCACCGCGCGGCGCGGTCCGGTGCATCCGATGGCGCAGGCGATGAATGCGATCGGGTACGACGCTGCGGCGCTGGGGAACCACGAGTTCAACTACGGCATTCCGGTGCTGCGCAAGTTCGAGGAGCAGTGTGATTTCCCGCTGCTGGGGGCGAATGCGCTGGATGCCAAGACGTTGCGGCCAGCGTTCCCTCCGTACAGCATGCACCGGCTGCGCACTCCGCACGGGCGGGATGTGAAGGTGGCGGTGCTGGGTCTGACGAATCCGGGGATCGCGATCTGGGACAAGGCGAACGTGCAGGGGAAGATGACGTTCCCGGGCCTTGAGGAGCAGGCGGCGAAGTACGTGCCGCGGCTGCGGTCGCTGGGTGCGGATGTGGTGATCGTGTCGGCGCATTCGGGTTCGAGCGGTACGTCTTCGTACGGTGACCAGTTGCCGTACATCGAGAACGCTGCGGGTCTGGTGGCGGAGCAGGTGCCGGGGATCGACGCGATCCTCGTGGGCCACGCGCACACGGAGATCCCGGAGTACCGGGTGAAGAACAAGGCGACCGGCAAGGACGTGGTGTTGTCGGAGCCGCTGAAGTGGGGGCAGCGGCTGACGCTGTTCGACTTCGAGCTGACCTGGGCGAAGGGCTGCTGGTCGGTGGCGAAGGTGTCGGCGCGGGTGCTGAATTCGAATACGGCGGTGGAGGACCCGAAGATAGTGCGGCTGCTGTCGGACGAGCACCGCAAGGTGGTGGGTTACGTCAATCAGGTGATCGGTACGTCCACGCAGGCGATGTCCTCGGCGGAGGGTCCGTTCAAGGACGTGGCGATCATCGATCTGATCAGCCATGTGCAGGCCGAGACGGTGAAGTCGGCGCTGGCGGGTACGGAGTGGGCGGCGCTGCCGGTGCTGTCGCAGGCTTCGTGCTTCTCGCGGACGGCGGCGATCCCGGCGGGTCAGGTGACCATCAAGGACGCGGCGGGTCTGTATCCGTTCGAGAACACGCTGGAGGCACGGCTGATGACGGGTGCGCAGATGAAGGCGTACCTGGAGTACTCGGCGAAGTACTACGTGCGGACGGCGCCGGGCGAGGTGGTGGATCCGGCGAAGTTGACGAATTCCGAGAGCACGCCGGACTACAACTACGACGCGGTGTACGGGTTGGCGTACGACATCGACGTGTCCGCGCCGGTGGGTTCGCGGATCGTGGGGTTGTCCTTCCAGGGCAAGCCGGTGGATCCGGCGGCGCAGTTCGTGCTGGCCGTGAACAACTACCGGGCTTCTGGTGGCGGGAACTTCCCGCACGTGCCGCAGGCCAAGCAGTTGTGGGCCAATTCGGAGGAGATCCGTAACACGATCATCCAGTGGGTGAAGGCGAAGGGGACGGTGGACCCGGCGCAGTTCGCGTCCGTGGACTGGCGTCTGACCCGGGCCGGCGTACCGGTCTTCTAAGCGTTGATCTTCCGGACGAAGGCCTTCCGGATGATGGTCTTCTAAACGTTTCTTCTCACGGGTGCTCGACCAGTGGGAGCAGTTCCCCCGCGGGCCGCGGGCGGGAGTGGTCCCGCTGTTCGAGGCCGAAGGTGGTGAAGGCGGTGCGGGTGGGCTGCGGGTAGGGCTCCTTGCCCGTCAGGGTGTTCAGGATGGCGGCGCTGCGCCAGGCGGCGAGGCCGAGGTCGGGGGCTCCGACGCCGTGGGTGTGGCGTTCGCCGTTCTGGACGAAGACGCTGCCGGTGACGGTGGGGTCGAGGATCATCCGGTAGCGGTCGTCGATGCGGGGGCGGCCGGAGGAGTCCTTGCGCAGGTAGGGGTCGAGTCCTGCGAGGAGGCTGGTGAGGGGCCGTTCGCGGTAGCCGGTGGCGAGGACGACGGCGTCGGTGGTGAGGCGGGAGCGGGTGCCCTGGTCCACGTGTTCGAGGTGGAGTTCGACCTTGGTGGTGGCGACGCGGCCCGCGGTGCGGACGCTGACTCCGGGGGTCAGGACGGCGTCGGGCCAGCCTCCGTCGAGGGTGCGGCGGTAGAGCTCCTCGTGGATGGCGGCGATGGTGTCGGCGTCGATGCCCTTGTGGAGCTGCCACTGGGCGGGGACGAGTCGGTCGCGGACCGGTTCGGGCAGGGAGTGGAAGTAGCGGGTGTAGTCGGGGGTGAAGTGTTCCAGGCCGAGCTTGGAGTACTCCATGGGGGCGAAGGAGGGGGTGCGGGCGAGCCAGGCGAGGCGCTCTCGGCCGGCGGGGCGGGCGCGCAGGAGGTCGAGGAAGACTTCGGCTCCGGACTGGCCCGATCCGATCACGGTGACGTGGTCCGCGCCGAGGATGCGTTGGCGGTTGTCGAGGTACTCGGAGGAGTGGATCACCGGGACGGTGGGGGCTTCGGCGAGGGGGCGCAGCGGTTCGGGGACGTAGGGGGCGGTGCCGATGCCGAGGGCGAGGTTGCGGGTGTAGGTGCGGCCGAGGGCTTCGGCTTCTCCGTCGGCGTCGAGTTGGGTGAAGTCGACTTCGAAGAGGTCGCGTTCGGGGTTCCAGCGGACGGCGTCGACCTGGTGGCCGAAGTGGAGTCCGGGGAGGCGGCCTGCGACCCAGCGGCAGTAGGCGTCGTATTCGGCGCGCTGGATGTGGAAGCGCTCGGCGAAGTAGAAGGGGAAGAGTCGTTCCTTGTGCTTGAGGTAGCTGAGGAAGGACCAGGGGCTGGCCGGGTCGGCGAGGGTGACGAGGTCGGCGAGGAAGGGGACTTGGAGGGTGGCTCCGTCGATGAGGAGTCCGGGGTGCCATCGGAAGTCGCGGCGCTGGTCGTAGAAGGCGGTGGCGAGTTCGCCGGCGCCTTGGTGGGGCAGGCCGTGGGCGAGGGCGGCGAGGGAGAGGTTGAAGGGGCCGATGCCGATTCCGACGAGGTCGTGGGGTGCATCGAGCTGGGCGGTCATCGGTGGGTGCTGCCTTCCAGGAGGTTCACGAGGGTGTCCAGGTCCCCTGCGGTGGTGTGGGGGTTGAGCAGGGTGGCTTTGAGCCACAGGCGGCCGTCCGCGGTGGCCCGTCCCAGGACGGCGGTGCCGTCGAGGAGGAGGGTGCGGCGCAGGGCGGCGAGCCGGGTGTCGTCGGCGTGGGTGGGCCGGAACAGGACGGTGCTGATGGTGGGCGCCGCGTGGAGTTCGAAGGCGGGGTGTGCTTCGAGGAGCCGGGCGAGGTGTTCGGCGAGTGCGCAGGTGCGGTCGATGAGGTGGGTGAGGCCGTCGCGGCCCAGGGAGCGCAGGGTGGCGGCGATTTTGAAGGCGTCTGCGCGGCGGGTGGTGCGCAGGGAGCGGCCGAGGAGGTCGGGTAGACCGGCTTCGGTGTCGTCTTCGGCGTTGAGGTAGTCGGCCTGGTGGGCGAGGGGGGCGAGGAGGGCGCTGTCGGGGACGGTGAGGAGTCCGGCGGCGACGGGTTGCCAGCCGAGTTTGTGGAGGTCGAGGGTGATCGACCGGGCTCGGTCGAGGCCTGCGAGTTTGGGGCGGTGGCGGGGGCTGAGGGCGAGGAGGCCGCCGTATGCGGCGTCGATGTGGAGGTCGGCGCGGTGGTGGTCGCAGAGGTCGGCGAGGGGGCCGAGGGGGTCGATGAGGCCGGCGTCGGTGGTGCCCGCGGTGGCGGTGACGAGGACGGGGCCGGTGGTGGCGGCGAGGGCCTCGGCGAGGGTGGCGGGGTCGAGGGTGCCGTTGGGGGTGGGGAGGGCTCGGGCGGGGGGCAGGCCGAGGAGCCAGGCGGCGCGCGGGACGGAGTGGTGGGCGTTGGCGCCGTGCAGGACGGTGAGGCCGGGTCCGTGGCGTTCGCGGGCGAGGAGGACGGCCAGTTGGTTGGCTTCGGTGCCGCCGGTGGTGAGGACCGCGTCGGGGTGCGGGGTGTCGTAGAACTCGGCGGCGAGGGTCCGGGTGAGGAGCGCTTCGATGGCGGAGGCGGCGGGGGCCTGGTCCCAGGAGTCGAGGGAGGGGTTCAGTGCGCTGGCGGCGAGGTCGGCGGCGGCCGCGACGGCGAGGGGCGGGCAGTGCAGGTGGGCGGCGCACAGGGGGTCGGCGGGGTCGGCGGCGCCTGCGGCGAGGGTGTGGACGAGGGTGCGCAGGGCTTCGTGGTCGCCGTGTCCGTGGTCGGGGAGCACCTCGCCCAGTGCGGCTCGGACCCGTGCGTCCACCGTGTCGGGGCCGCCTGCGGGGAGCGGTCCGCCGCGGGCGCGGGCTCCGGTGCGCAGGGCGTCGAGGACGGTGTCGAGGAGGGGTCGCAGGGCGTCGGCGCCGTGGGCTCCGCCGGCGAGCGGGGCGGTGCCTCTGCCTGTGCCGGGGGGCGCTGTCATGCGGTTGTGTCCTCACGGGAAAGGATCGTCGGCGGGCGTTGCCCCGACGAGGGGGCCGGGCACCCGGGCGGTACAACGATCAGACCCGAATGGGGTAACCGTCGGGGGTGCGGCGGGGGCGGTTTTCGGCTGTCCGGCCGGTAGGGCCGTTCGGGGTGGGGCCGGCCGGTGGCGGGGTGGGGGTGGCCGGGTCGGGATGGGGAAATCTTGGGTTTCCGGGCTCTGGGACGTCGGTCGCGGTGGCATTACATTGCCCTCGGCACGGGGCGCGCGTGCTCTGCGGGAGGGGACCCGATGGCTGGATCCGGAGTGTTGGCGAAGGTGGCCGGTGCGGTCGGCGGGAAGACGGTGGCGATGGTCGCCGCGGGGGCCGTGGTGGTTGCGGGTGCGGCCGGTGCGGGTGTGTGGTGGACGTCGCATGGGCCCGATCCGGTGGTGGTGGTCCAGCGCAGTACGTCGGTGTCGGTGCCGGCGGGCGGGGAGCAGTTGACGGTCGCGGGGTGTCTGGCGCATGAGACGGCGCTGGGCGGCGGGTATGCGATCGCCGGGTCTGGTTTCGCGACGAACAGCCATTTCATCGGGGGTGCGTGGCTGGCTTCGGCGTTCAATCCGGGTGATGCTCCGTCGACGTTGACCTCGTACGCGCTGTGTGTGAACGCGAAGCCGGAGATGCAGGGCAACCTCGATTTCCAGTGGCCGGCGTACGCGTTCCTGGACAAGTCGAACAAGCTCGCCGGGCCGGGGGGCATTCACGACGCGACGACGGAGGGCCCGTTCGCGGGGACGCCGACCACGACACTGGCCACGCCGCATTGCGCGGACGGATTCACGATGGTGGGCGCCGAGTTCAAGGCCGACCGGGTCCGGCCGGCGCGGCCGGTGGCGCCTGTTCCGCTGGACCGGCTGACACCACAGGCGGCGATACCCGGCCCGGCCGGTGCCGGTACGAGTACCGCTGCCGGTGCGAGTGATTTCGTGGCGAGGCTGAATCCGGGTACGGAGTTGAGCTCCCGTTCGTTCCCGCTGAAGGATTCCACGGACGTGCTGCGGATGACGCTGCTGCTGGCTCCTCAGCCGCCGCAGGCGAACTTCGCGGTGGGGGTGCGGCCGGTCTGCGTGAAGCTGAAGAGCGTCTCGGTGGTGACGTCCCAGGTGGCGGTCGCGGCGGGCGGCAGCGCACAGGCGACGGTCGGCTGTCCCAAGAACCGGCTGCTGCTGGGGGGCGGTTTCAACTTCCTCGCGGCCAACGAGGTGGGGGCGCTGGAGGCCCCGCAGCGGTATTTCGGGGACGGCTGGCTGTTCGCGGGGACGGACGGGCCCGCGGTGGCGGGTACGCCGTCGGGGAGCCGGGTGAAGGAGTGGCACGTCACGGGGGTGAACCAGCAGAAGGGTGGCGGGCTTTACCACGATTCGGCGTGGATCGAGCACAGTGACGCCGAGACCTCGACGGGCAACGTCTACCTCGACGCGCAGGCGCACGGCGGGGACGATCAGCAGCTGCGTCCGTCCCCGGTGCCGGACGCGCAGCCGATGATCGCCAGCGCGGTGTGCGCGACGGTCGACGCGAAGGCCACCTCGCCCTCGAAGGGTCCCTCGCCGACGTCGGTGGGGCGGCCCGAGCTGCCTTCGGTGCCGGGGGCAGTGGATCCTTCCGTTGCGGCGTCGGCGTCGGTGTCCCCCTCGGTGTCCCCGTCCGCGTCTCCGTCGGTGTCCCCGTCCGTGTCGCCGTCGCAGTCCCCGGGGCGCAGTGCCCCGCCCTCGTCCGGTACGCCGAACTCTCCCGGGGCCTCCCCCGGCCGGCCCACCAACGGCGGGAACCCGCAGCCGTCGACGAGCGCCCCGCAGCAGCCGCAGCCACCGGCGGTGGCCATTGCGCAGCCGGCCGGCGGCGGGAAGCTGCGGCGCGGCTGCGAGGAGCACTTCGCCGGTTCGGCGCGGACCCGGCCGGGTGACCGGGCCATCACCGATCCGCAGTACACGGCCTGGCAGCTGAAGGGCCCGAACGGGCCGGTGGCGGTGGGGGCGGGCCCGTCGGGCAGCTTCCTGGTTCCGCTGCTGCCCGACGGGACGTATCCGCTGGTGTTCACCGCGACCGATCCGGGCAGCGGCCTGACGGCCAGTGCCCAGGTGTCGGTGCAGATCGTCGGCTGTATCCGTTAGGCCGGCGAGGCCGTCTCTGCCCCGCGTACCCGCAGGGTGCGGGTGAGGTCGTCGAGCTGGTCGACGAGCACGCGGCGCAGCATCGGGATGATCTCCGGGTCCTCCAGGGCGGCGTGGCCGGCCTGGAGGTTGGCCTCGTCGGCGTGGTGGACGGGGAAGGCCCAGCGGCCGGCGGCCTCGCCGATGGCCGGGCCGCGGCGGGCTCCGACGGCGATGGCCTCGGGGTAGTAGCGGGCTACGTAGTCCCGTACGAGGTCGGCCTGTTCGGGCTGCCAGAAGCCCCGGGCGGTGGCGGTGAAGAGGTAGTTGGACAGGGTGTCGTCGTGGAAGAGCCGGTCCCAGGCGGCGGCCTTCGCCCCGGGCGTGGGCAGGGCGGCGCGGCAGCGGGCGGCGCCTTCCTGGCCGGTGGCGCTGGGGTCCGCGGCGAGGGCTTCGTCGATGTCCCCGTCGGCGACGGCGCCCAGGACGGACAGCCGGGCCAGGATGCGCCAGCGCAGCTCGGGGTCGAGTTCGGGGCCGCCGGGGACGGTGCCTTCGGCGAGCCAGGCGGCCACGGTGTCGGGCTGGGTGGCGCTGTCGATGAAGGCGCGGACGGCGACGAGCCGCAGGCCGGGGTCGGAGCCGTCCTCGGTGCGGCGCAGCAGGGCGCGGGTGACGGAGGTGAGGGTGGCGAGGGCTGCGGTGCGGTGTTCGGGGGCGAGGTAGCGGTCGGCGATCTGGGTGCGGGCGAAGCCGAGTACGTTCTGGACGATCTCCAGGTTCGTTTCCTCGGGTACGTGGGCTTCGGCGGTCGCCAGGTAGTCGGCGGCGGCGAGTTCGCCGTCGCGGACCATGTCGCGCAGGGAGTTCCAGACGACGGCGCGGGTGAGGGGGTCGGGGATGCGGGAGATCCCGCGCAGGGCGGCTTCCAGTGAGGTGTCGTCGAGGCGGACCTTGGCGTAGGTGAGGTCGCCGTCGTTGAGGACGAGGAGGGCGGGGCGGGGGCCGCTGACGGAGAGGATCTCCTCGGAGGGGACGTCGAGGGCGAGGATCTCGCGGGGTTCGAGGGCTCCGTCGGTGGCCCGGTCGTAGAGGCCGGCGGCGAGGTGGTGGGTGCGGCTGCCGGTGCGCTCGACGGTGAGGGTCCAGCCGCCGCGGCTCTCCTCGATGCGCGGTGCGAGGGTGTCGACTCCGGTGCTGCCGAGCCAGGTTTCGGCCCAGGCGTGGACGTCGCGGTCGGTGTGGGCGGCGAGGGAGTCGACGAATTCGGCGAGGGAGGCGTTGGCGAACTTGTGGCGGGCGAAGTGGGTGTTGATGCCGGCCAGGAAGTCCTTCTCGCCGAGCCAGGCGACGAGTTGGCGGAGCGCGGAGGCGCCCTTGGCGTAGGAGATGCCGTCGAAGTTGAGGAGCGCGGAGGCGGTGTCGGGGACGGAGGCCGCGTCGGGGGCGACGGGGTGGGTGGAGGGGCGCTGGTCGGCGTCGTAGCCCCAGGGCTTGCGTTCCATGGCGAATCCGGTCCAGGGCTCGGTGAAGCGGGTGGCTTCGACGAGGGTCTGGTAGCCCATGTATTCGGCGAAGGACTCGTTGAGCCAGATGTCGTCCCACCAGCTGAGGGTGACGAGGTCGCCGAACCACATGTGGGCCATCTCGTGGGCGATGGTCACGGCGCGCCGCTGGCGTTCGTTGTCGGTGACGGCGGAGCGGAAGACGTACTCGTCGCGGAAGGTGACCAGGCCCGGGTTCTCCATGGCGCCCGCGTTGAACTCCGGTACGAAGGCCTGGTCGTAGGAGTCGAAGGGGTAGGGCTCGGTGAACTTCTCGTGGAAGCGGTCGTAGCAGTCGGTGGTGAGGGAGAGGATCTCCTCCGCGTCCGCGTCGAGGTACGGGGCGAGGGAGCGGCGGCAGTGGAGGCCGAAGGGGATTCCGGCGTGCTCGGTGCGGATGCTGTGCCAGGGGCCTGCGGCTACGGCGGCGAGGTAGGTGGAGATGACGGGGGTGGGGGCGGACTTCCAGATGCCCGGGCCGTCGCCGGCGCCGTCGCCGTCACCCTCGCTCTGGTCGCCGATGCGCGTGGTGATGCCGTTGGCGAGGACGGTCCACTGGGCGGGGGCGGTGACGGTGAACTCGAAGACGGCCTTCAGGTCGGGCTGGTCGAAGGCCGGGAAGACCCGCTGGACGTCGTCCAGGAACATTTGGGTGTAGACGTACGTCTCCCCGTCCGCGGGGTCGGTGAAGCGGTGGAGGCCTTCGCCGGTGCGGGAGTAGCGCATGCGGGCTTCGAGGCGGAGCTCGTGGGGGCCTTCGGTGAGGCCGGTGAGCGGGAGGCGGCCGTCGGTGAGGGCGGCGGGGTCCAGGGGCTGTCCGTCGAGTTCCACGGAGTGCAGTTCGTCCGGTTTCAGCTCGACGAAGGTGTCTCCGGCGGTGCGGGCGTCGAACCGGATGACGGTGCGGGACTCGAAGGTCTCGTCGCCGGTGGTGAGGTCGAGGGCGACCTCGTAGTGGCGGACGTCGAGGAGCTGGGCTCGGAGCTGCGCTTCATTGCGCGTCAATGCGGACATGGGGCCCATGCTGCCGGATAACGGCGCCGGGCCCCAGAGAACTACTCTTCGCCCGCAGCGATCGTCTCGTGGTGGCGGATGACCTCGGCGATGATGAAGTTGAGGAGCTTCTCGGCGAAGGCCGGGTCGAGCTTGGCGTTCTCGGCGAGCTGGCGCAGCCGGGCGATCTGGCTGGACTCGCGGCCCGGGTCGGCCGGGGGCAGCTGGTGGCGGGCCTTGAGGTGGCCGACCTGCTGGGTGCACTTGAAGCGCTCGGCGAGCATGTGCACCACGGCCGCGTCGATGTTGTCGATGCTGTCCCTCAGGCGGGCCAGCTCTGCGGTGACGGACTCGTCGATGTCGCTGCTGTTCATGGTTCCCGAGAATACGTCGCGGACGCCCGCGGTTCCTCGGCCAGTCGGTCAGTGAGACGACAAGGGGTACGAACCCACGTGGATCCCCCGAGACCGGGCCGGGGCGGACCCGGGGCGGACCCGGGGCGGACCCGGCGAGATCCGGAAGGGACCGACTAGAGCGGCAGGAGCGCCGTGACGAGCCAGCCGCCTTCGGGGGCGGGGCCGGCGGTGAGGGAGCCGCCGAGGGCCTCGGCCCGTTCGGCCATGCCGACGAGGCCGTAGCCGCCGCCCCGGGCGTTCTCGGAGAGCCTGAGGGGGCGGCCGCCGTCGTCGGCGATGCGGACTTCCAGGCCGGCCGGGACGGTGCGCAGGCCGATCCGGACGGCGGTGGCGGTCGCGGCGTGCTTGCCGATGTTGGTGAGGGCTTCGAGGACGATGCGGTGGGCGGTGGCGGCGACGTCGGCGGGGAGCCGGGTCTCCAGGCCGTCCTCGATGTAGAGGACCACGGGCGGGCCGGTGACGGCGAACCGTTCCGTCAGCCCGCGGATCTCGCGGAGGCCCGCGACGGGCGCGGTGTCGGGGGCCGCGCCGGGGCCAGTGCCCGTGCCGGTGCCGGTGCCCGTGGGGGTGTCCTCGGCGCCTTCGCGGAGGATCTTGACGAGGCGGCGCATGGAGCCGAGGGCCTCGTCCCCGGCGGCCTCGATGCGGCCGAAGATCTCGCCGGCGCGTTCGGCGGAGACCTTCGTGAACCGGGCCGCCCGTGCCTCGACGACGATTCCGGTCACGTGGTGGGCGACCAGGTCGTGGAGCTCGCGCGCCAGCTCCAGGCGCTCCGCGCTGCGTACGGCGCGCAGCTCGCGGACGCGCTGCACGGACTGCAGGCGCAGGAGCAGCGAGTAGGCGGTGACGACGACGGCGAGCACGGAGAAGAGCAGCGTGAACCGGCCCGGATCGGCGTCCCGGACGGGCACCGCCATGCAGCCGAGGCCGAGGATCGGGCCGAGCACGGCGGCGGTGCGGGCGGGGGCGCGGAGCAGGATCTGGCTGAGGAGGACGAGGAGCGCGATGGCTTCGCCGCCGCCCCAGACGACGAGGGGGTGGTTGCCGAAGATCAGCAGGAGCGTGACGGTCCAGGTGACGGCGGCGGCGAACCAGGCGCGCACGATCAGCGGCATGCCGGGCCAGGGCGCGGCGCTGAGGCAGACGAGGATGCCGGACGCCCAGACGGCGGCGTGGGGGGCGCTGGGCTGTCGGGCCAGGACGACGCCCTCGAAGCTGACGAGGGCGAGGAGGGTGACGGAGAGGATGATGCGGATCCAGTCCGCGATGTAGGGGTGGCGGCGGGCCCATGGGCCCAGGGGGCTCACGGGTTGACCCCGGCTTCGCCGGTCGCGTGGGTACGGGTGCGAGTGCGGGTACGGGTACCGAGGCACGAGCCGGTGGGGGCGGGGCCCGTGGGGGCGGGCGTCGTGGAGGACGCTGCTCGTCGGCTTCCTGGGGCGCCGCCCCAGACCCCGCGCCTCAAACTCCCCCAGACTCCGTCCGGGGGGACCCCCTGGCGAGGCTGATTTTGCCCTGCGGGCCGGGTCTCCCCCGCAGGGCGGCCAAAGTCCGCCCCCCTCACGCCGGGGTGCCTGCCAGGCCGCTTTCCCAGGCCCAGGCGGCGATTTCCACGCGGTTGCGGGCGTCGAGTTTGGTCTGGACGTTGGCCAGGTGGGTCTTGACCGTGGAGAGGGAGACGTAGAGCTCGGCCGCGATCTCCGCGTTGGTCAGGCCGCGCGCGAGGCAGCGTACGACTTCGCGTTCCCGGTCGGTCAGGGGTTCCGCCGGGCGGCGGGCGGCTACGGAGGCGGGGGTGCGCAGGGCCATTTCGCGGAGCAGGCGCACGGTGATGGCGGGTGAGACGAGGGAGTCTCCGACGGCCGCGGCCCGGACCGCTTCAACCAGCATGGCCGGGCTCGCGTCCTTGAGGAGGAAGCCGGACGCTCCGCCGTGGAGCGCCGCGTGGACGTACTCGTCGAGGTCGAAGGTGGTGACGATGACGATGCGGGGGCGTTCGCTGCCGGAGAGGCGGCGGGTGACTTCGAGCCCGTCGAGGCGCGGCATGCGGATGTCGAGGAGCAGTACGTCGGGGCGGTGCAGGGCGACGGCCGCGAGGGCGGCTTCGCCGTCTTCGACGTCCGCTACCACCTCGATGTCCGGCTGGCTTTCGAGGATCATCCGGAAGCCGGTCCTGACCATCTCCTGGTCGTCCGCGATGATCACTCTGATCGTCATGCGCCGCCTGCCCCACTGTCGCCCGCTGACTGTGCCTGCCCACCTGGTGGGTTCGCCCCAGGGGTCTTCCCATGGGAACCGCGCGGGCTTCGGCCCGCAACCGCACGGCGGAGCGCCGGCAGGGGTCCGCGGGGCCGGGGCAGCGGTGTCCCAGCCTCGCGGTATCAGGGACGACCTTACGTACATTTGGTGCATCATGCCTCGTCCTTCCGGCCCCGTGGGCATGGGCCGGAAGGACGAGGAGGGTGAGGCGAGCGGCGGAGCGGCAGGGTCAGAGGGTCGCGGCCGCGTTCTTGATCGCCGTGGCGAAGGTGGAGACCTCGGTGTAGACGCCGGGGTAGTCGGGCCGTGCGCAGCCCTCGCCCCAGCTGACTATGCCGACCTGGATCCAGGCGTTCGCGCTGTCCCGGCGGAACATGGGGCCGCCCGAGTCGCCCTGGCAGGTGTCGACGCCGCCCTGTGCGAAGCCGGCGCAGATTTCCTCGGCGGGTACGAGGGAGCTGCCGTAGGAGGCCTGGCAGGAGGCGTCGGAGACGAAGGGGACGGTGGCCTTCATCAGGTAGCGCTGCTGGCCGCCGCCCTCGCGGGTGGCGCCCCAGCCGGCGACGGTGAAGGTGCCGTTGTCGTAGGCCTTGGTGTCGGCGATCTTGAGGGTCGGCAGGTTGATGGGCTTGGCGAGCTTGATGAGGGCCCAGTCCTTGCCGGTGCCGTTGTAGCCGGGGGCCTGGAGCACCTTGGTGGATTTGACCTTGATGGCGCTGGAGCTGTTGAGGTCGACGGTTCCGGCGGTGGCGGTGATGGAGGTGTTGTTCCCGGAGCCGTCCACGCAGTGGGCCGCGGTGAGGACGATCTGCTGGGTGTAGAGGGCGCCGCCGCAGCCCATGGAGAGGCGGACCATGAAGGGGAACTCGCCCTGGGCGGCGCGCGTTCCGCCGACGACGGGAGCCGTGGAGGCGGTGGCGGAGCCGGGCTGGAGGCTGATGGCCGCGAGGGCGACGGCGCCCACGGCGAGGGTGCGCTTGAGGAATCGGACGGAGGTGCGGGCAAGGGTGGACACAGTCGGCACGCTGCCTTTCGTGGGGGGTCGGGCCTTGCGTGTCATCGGGTGCGCGACGAACGTCTGCGGGGCGGGTGCCCGTACGGCAGGTGCCCGTACGGCGAGCGCCCGTACGATGAGCGTCTGCATGACGGGTCCATGACACATCGCACGCACGAGCGGCTTCAAGAACGCCTTTTCGGACAATCCGCGGCGCAGGGGGCCCCATGACGCAGAAGAGCAGGCACAGCAGCCCGGTCGAGCACGGATTTCCGCATCTGGACACGGTCCGCCGGGCCGTCACCGCGCTGTTCCGGCGGCTCTCCGGCGACGGGGTCCGCTCCTACGACACCTCCTTCGCCCCCGCCGACGCCGCTTTCGGCCCCGCCGACGACCTGTACCTGGGCGCGCACCAGGTGGCTTCCGCGATGGTCCGGGCACTGCGGCTGCCCGATGCGCGCATGGTGGTGGGCTTCCGCGCGATGGAGGAGGCGGCCACCGTGGAACTGACCGCCGGTCCCGAGTACTTCGTCGAGGTCAACGACCGGTTCCGGATCCATCGCCGCGATCTGGCGGCGGCCCTCGCCCACGAGGCGACGCACGTCCTGCTGCACCGCCTCGGCCTGCGGTTCCCCACCACCGCGGCCGACGAGATCCTCACGGACACCGCCGCCACCCTCCTCGGCGCCGGCTGGCTGCTGCTCGACGCCTACCGCGAGGACGAGCTCACCCACCAGAAGCTCGGCTACCTCACGCCGGAGGAGTTCGGCTACGTCCTCGCCAAGCGCGCCCGGCTCCTGGGCGGCGAGGACCTCTCCACGTGGTTCACCAGCCCGCAGGCCTACGAGGCGTACGTGCGCGGTCGCGCGCTGGCGGATCAGGACCTGCGCCGGGCCCCCCTGGCGGCAGCGGGCCGCCCGGAGCGGCGGCGGTACGCCCGCGACCGCGCGGCGGGGGCGGCCGCCCCGGGGCACGGGGCGGCGTACCGCTTCGAGGAGGTCGGGGGCGGGTTGCGGGTGAGCTTCCCGTGCCCGGTGTGCGAGCAGCGGCTGCGACTGCCCGCCGGCGGTGGACCGGTCCGGGCCCGCTGCGGGCTGTGCCACACGGTGCTGGAGTGCGACACCTAGGCCGTTGGGCCGCGACGAGGGTTCACCGGCCCGCCACGAAAAGTTACTTACCGGCCAGTAGACACGGGGGCGGTCGCTGTCCAGTCTGGTCCCGTACATGTCAACGCGTGACCGAGGAGCGTCCCCCATGCGCAGCACCCGCACCCGCACCACCACCGCCGCCGCAGTGGCCGTAGCCGCCGCCGTCCTGGCCCTCCTTCCGGCCACCACCGCCCAGGCGGCCCCCGCGAAGACGGCGGCTGCGGCCAGCACCGCGTCCGCGCCCGGCGGCAACGCGCTCTTCCTCGGCATCGACTACGCCACCTGGCAGGGCGACGTCGCCGCCGTCATCGACGCCGCCCGCCCCGGGATCGAGCAGCGCATCGCCGCCTCGCCCGCCGGTGAGAAGCCCGCGATCGTCCTCGACATCGACAACTCCTCGCTGGAGACGGACTTCCACTGGTTCTGGACGTCCCCGACACCCGCGATCGCCAAGGTCCGCGACCTGACCCGGTACGCCAACGACCGCGGGGTCGCCATCTTCTTCGTCACCGCCCGCCCCGGGATCGTGTACTCCCTCACCGAGCGCAACCTCAAGGCCGTCGGCTACCCGGTCTCGGGCCTCTACGTCCGCGATCTGCCCGCGCTGTTCACCGAGGTCAGCGCGTACAAGACGGCCAAGCGGGCCGAGATCGAGGCGCGCGGCTACACGATCATCGCCAACATCGGCAACAACCAGAGCGACCTGGTCGGCGGCCACGCCGAGCGCACCGTCAAGCTGCCGGACTACGACGGCAAGCTCTCCTAGACGGTCCGGGCCAGTGCCTGGGCGATCGCGTTGACGGCCGCCCAGGAGAAGGCCATCGCGGGGCCGATCGTGGCGCCCGGCCCGGGGTAGGTCTCCCCCATCACCGCCGCCGAGCAGTTGCCCGAGGCGTAGAGGCCGGGGATCGGCGTGGAGTCCTCGCGGAGGACCCGGCCGTCGGTGTCCGTGACCAGTCCGCCCTTGGTGCCGATGTCCCCCGGGTGCACGGGGACCGCGTAGAAGGGGCCCTTGTCGATCGGCGCCAGGTTCGGGTTGGGGAGCGTCGGGTCGCCGTAGTAGCGGTCGTAGACGCTCTCGCCCCGCCCGAAGTCCACGTCGACGCCCGTCTCGGCGAAGGTGTTGAAGCGGCTGATCGTGGCGGGCAGGCCGGGGGCGGCGATCTGCCGGGCCAGCTCCTCCAGGGTGTCGGCCTTCTTCAGGAAGCCGCTCTCCAGCCACTTCTTGGGGAAGGGCTGCCCGGGAAAGAGCCCGGCGAAGATGTACCGGGCCTTGGAACGGGCGTCGAGGACCAGCCAGGACGGCACGGTCGTGGCCTCGGGCCGGTCGGCGGCATACATCCGGTCCACGAACGCGTGGTAAGGCAGGGCCTCGTTGGCGTAGCGCTCCCCCGCCTCGTTGACGATGACCATGCCCGGGATGCCGCGGTCGGCGACGAGGAAGAACGGCTTCTCCCCCGGCGGGCACACGGACGGCGCGCCCCACACCTTGTCCAGCAGGTCGGTGGCGGCCCCCAGTTCCTCACCGAGCCTCAGGGCGTCTCCGCTCTGCCCCTCGGAGGCGTGCGTCCAGGCGGTGGAGGTGGGCGCGGGCAGGTGCTTCTCGCGCAGCGCCTGGTCGTGCGAGAACCCGCCGGAGGCCAGCACCACCCCGCCCCGCGCCGCTACGGTCACTTCGCGGCCCCCGCGCAGGACCCGTACGCCCGTCACCCGTCCGGCCGGGTCCGTGACCAGGCCGGTCAGCGGCGCCGACAGCCACAGGTCGCCGCCGAGCCGGTCCAGGGAGAGCCGCATGCGGGCGACGAGCGCCTCCCCGAGGGAGAGCAGCTTGCGGCCGGTGGCCAGCGCCAGAGCCGCGCGGAACCCGACCTTGACGGAGGTCTTCTTGCCCGCCCAGGTCCGGCTGACCATGTTCAGGAAGCGGAAGTCGTACGAGGTCATGGTCAGCCCGTAGGTGGGCAGTCCGGCCCGGCGCATGGAGGCGCCGAGCTCGCCGAGGCGTTTGAGGTCGACGATGCACGGCTCGATGGAGCGGCCCTGCGCCATGCCGCCCTGGGCCTCGGGGAAGTAGTCCGAGTAGCCGGGGGTGTACATGAAGCGGATCTCGGTGCGGTCGTGGAACTCCTCGACCATGCGCGGCCCGTGGGAGAGGTACGCGTCCTTGCGGGCGGCCGGGACCCGGTCGCCGACGGTGGCGTCGAGGTAGGCGCGGGCCTTGGCGTAGGTGTCGGCGAGGCCGGCCCGGTCGAGGTGGAAGTTGCCGGGGACCCAGATCGCGCCGCCGGACAGGGCGGTGGAGCCGCCGTACTTGTCGGTCTTCTCCACGACGAGGACGCTCAGGCCGCGCAGCCGGGCGGTGACGGCGGCGGCGAGACCGGCGGCGCCGGAGCCGACGACGACCACGTCGTAGGCGGATTCAGCAGGTTCAGCAGGTTCAGCGGGTTCAGTTGTCATCCGAAGGCTCCCGTGGCGTAGGCGCTGCGGTAGTACAGCAGGGGTGAGCCGCCGTCGCGGGCGGTCAGTTCGAGGACCCGGGCGGTGACGAGGTAGTGGTCGCCGGCCTCGTGGACGCTCTCCAGGGCGCAGTCGGCGGTGGCGAGGGCGCCGGTGATGCGGACGGCTCCGTGGGCGGAGGGTTCCCAGTCGACTCCGGCGAACTTCTCCTCTCCCCGGCGGCCGAGGGCCTCGCACACGGAGCGCTGCTCCTCGGCGAGGATGCTGACCCCGAACCGGCCGGCCGCGCGGACCTTGGGCCAGCTGGAGGAGCCCTTGCCGATGCAGAGCAGGACCAGCGGCGGGTCGAGGGAGAGGGAGGCGAAGGACTGGCAGGCCAGCCCCGCCGGGCGGCCGTCCCGTGCGAGGGCCGCGACGACGGTGATGCCGGAGGCGAAGGCTCCGAGCACCTCGCGGAAGGCGGCCGGGTCGACGGGACCGGTTCCGGTTGCGGGGTCCGCAGGATCCGCGGGCCCGGTCAGCCGTTCCACTGGTGGCCCCAGAAGCTGTCCGCGGTGATCTCCTTCGCGGTCCAGGTGGCGGGGTCGACGACCAGGCCGTCCCAGCCGTACTCGACCTGGAAGCCGCCGGGGGCCTGGGCGTAGAAGGAGACCATGTGGTCGTTGGAGTGGCGGCCGAGGGTGGAGGCGATGGGGATGCCGGCCCGGTTCATGCGGTCGAGGCAGTAGCCGACGTCGTCGAGGGTCTCCAGTTCGACCATGAAGTGGACGATGCCGGGCGGCAGTGCGCCGGGGTAGAGGCCGAGGCTGTGGTGGCGGCGGTTGGGGCTGAGGAAGTGCATCCAGTGGAAGTCGCGGCCGGGCTTGCCGGTGGGGACGGCGACCGGGGGCAGCTTCATCGAGTCGCGGAGCTGGAAGCCGAGGAGGTTCTCGTAGAAGTCGAGGGTGACCTCGGTGTCGGCGGCGGGCAGGACGACGTGGCCGAGGCCGAGATTGCCCTCGCGCCCGCCGGTGACGAAGCGGTTGCCGTACGGGGCTGCGAGCGGGCTGTGGTCCTGGGCCTGGCCCCAGTAGATCTCCAGGGGGTTGCCGCTGGGGTCCTCGCAGTGGACGAGGCCCTGGACGCGGCGGTCGGCGAGGGTGGCGTCGTCGGCCCGCTTGACCGGGTGTCCGGCGTTCTCGAGTTCGGCCGCGGCTTCCTCCAGGGCGCGGGCGTTGGCGACTTCGAAGCCGGCGGCGAGCAGCCGGTCCTGGTCGCCGGTGACGAACTGGAAGCGGTGGGTGCGGTCGTCGATGCGGACGTTCAGGCAGGTGTCCGTGGTGCCTTCGGCTTGGGCCATGCCGAGGATGTCGAGGACGTAGGTGCGCCAGGCGGCGAGGTCGGCGGTCTCGATGCGGAGGTAGCCGAGTGCGCGGATGTCCATGGGGGAACTCCTCGGTGGGATCAGTGGAGGAAGAAGTCGGTGGCGAGGCGGTTGAACTCGTCGGCGGCCTCGGTCTGCGCCCAGTGCCCGCAGTGCGGGAAGACGTGCAGGCGGGCGTCGGGGATGGTCTTCAGCGCGAGGAAGGCCCCGTCGACGGGGTTGACGCGGTCCTCGCGGCCCCAGGTCAGCAGCACCGGGCGGCTGATGCGGTGGGCTTCGCGCCAGAGCATCGCCTCCTCGGGCCATTTGGCGAAGGAGGCGCCCATCCGGGCGTTGCCGAGCCTGGCTTCGGGGTCGGTGGCCTGGGCCCAGCGCTCCTCGACGAGGGCGTCGGTGACGATGGCCGGGTCGTGGGCGAGGGTGGTGAGGAAGGTCCGCATCTGCTCGCGGGTGGGCTCGGGGGCGAGGCTGAACTCGAAGAGCCGTTTGATGCCTTCGGTGGGGTCGGCGGAGAAGAGGTTGAGCGAGATGCCGCCGGGTCCCATGAGCAGGAGCTTGTCCACGCGGCCGGGGTGGTCGAGGACCAGTCGGGTGGCCGTGCCGCCGCCGAGGGAGTTCCCGATGAGGTTCGCCCGGTCGATGCCGAGTTCGTCCATGAGGGCGATGACGGCGGCCGCGCTGAAGCTGAAGTAGTCGCGGTCGGGTTCGGGTTTGTCGGAGCGGCCGTAGCAGGGCTGGTCGACGAGCAGGGTGCGGAAGTGCTGGGAGAAGTGGGGCAGGTTGCCGCCGAAGTTGGACCAGCCGGAGGCGCCGGGGCCGCCGCCGTGCAGCATGATCACGACGGGTGCGTCGGCGGGGCCGGCCTCGTGGTAGTGCAGGGTCAGGCCGGCGGCGCGGGCGGTGCGGGAGGTGTTCTCGTACGTCAGTGCCTGCGGGCTCACAGCATCGTGTCCTGGATGTCGAGGCCGAGGGCGCCCTGTCCGAAGAGGACCAGGGCCCGTTCGGGGTCGTTGGCGGCGTGGCCGCGGCCGGTGTGGACGTCGCGCCAGGCGCGCTGGACGGGGTTGGCGCCGGTGCGCATGGCGCTGCCGCCCGCGTTCTCCATCAGGAGGTCGACGGCGGCGACGCTGCGTTCGGTGGCGAGGACCTGGTCGCGGCGGGCGCGGGTGCGCAGCTCCATCGGGAGTTCCTCGCCGCGTTCGGCCAGGGCGTAGAGCTCGCCGATGTTGCGCTGGAGCTGGAGCCAGGAGGCGTCGATGTCGCTGGCGGCGCGGGCGATGCGGACCTGGGCGAAGGGGTCTTCGGCGACCTGCTGGCCGTAGGAGATGCGGAAGCGTTCGCGGGTCGCGGCGACGTAGGCCTCGTAGGCGCCTTCGGCGATGCCGACGATGGGGGTGGAGATGGTGGTGGTGAAGACGGAGGCGTAGGGGAGCCGGTAGAGCGGCTCGGGGTTGAGCTGGTGGCCGGGGACCTTCAGGGCGGTGACGGGGCCGAAGCTCAGGGCGCGGTGGTCGGGGACGAAGACGTCTTCGACGAGGATGTCGTTGGAGCCGGAGCCGCGCAGGCCGACGGTGTCCCAGACCTCGTCGATGCGGTACTGGGTGCGGGGGATCAGGAAGGTCCGCATGTCCACGGGCCGGCCTTCGGCGTCGGTGACCAGTCCGCCGAGCAGGGCCCAGTCGGCGTGGTCGCAGCCGGAGGAGAAGTGCCAGCGGCCGCTGACGGTGAATCCTCCGTCGACGGCGGTGACCTTGCCGGTGGGGGCGTAGGAGGAGCAGATCCGGGTGTCGGGGTCCTGGCCCCAGACCTCTTCCTGTGCGCGGGGGTCGTAGAGGGCCACGTGCCAGGGGTGGACGCCGACGACGGAGGAGACCCAGCCGGTGGAGCCGCAGGCCTTGGCGATCTCTTTGACGGCGGCGTAGAAGAGTGCCGGGTCGGCGGCGCGGCCGCCGTGGGCCTTGGGCTGGAGCAGGCGGAAGAAGCCGGTGGCGGCCAGTTCCTTGATGCTCGCCTCGGGGACCTTGCGCTGCGCTTCGGCCTCGGCGCTGCGTTCGCGCAGGGTGGGGGCGAGGGCGCGGACTGCTGCGAGGACGTCTTCGTCGCTCATCGGTGTCCCTTTCTCGGGGTCGTCGGCTGCGAGGTGCGGTGAACGTACGCCGGGGTGTCGGGGGCGTGGAACGTGTCGTTCCCGCTGAGTGGGAAGGGCCCTGCGGGAGTCGGCGCCACCTGTTCCGGGACCCGGACCCTCCTATCCGAAGTATTACTGAATGAAATAACCCTCTCCTGGTGCTTCCCCTCCGGCCAGGAGCCGTGGCAGGGTCGCCCCAACGCCTCACGCAGGGGGTTTTCTCGTGCTCGACCAGGTCATGGAGACCGAGCTCGCACCGCTGTCGCTGTTGGAGAAGGCCGCGAGGGTGCTGGGCGCCTTCGAGGGTCCACAGCCGCGGCTGTCGCTCACCGAGGTCGTGCGCCGCTCCAAAATCCCGCGTTCTTCCGCCCACCGGATCCTCGACCAGCTGGTGCAGTTGCGCTGGCTGGACCGCGAGGGCCGCGACTACCGCATGGGCATGCGGATGCTGGAGCTGGGCGCGCTCGCCTCCCACCACAACCGGCTGCGCCGGGCCGCCCTGCCGCTGCTGCACGCGCTCCACGAGCAGACGGGCCGGGTGGTGCACCTGTCGGTGCTCGACGGGGCCGAGGTGGTGTGCCTGGAGCGGATCGGCGGCTCGGAGGCCACCACCGTGCCCTCGCGGGTCGGCGGCCGGATGCCCGCGTACTGCACGGCCACCGGCAAGGCGATCCTCGCGTTCAGCGACCCGTCGGCGGTGGAACACGTCCTCGCGCAGGGCCTGCGGCCGCGCACCGCCCGCACCCTGGTCCGACCACTGGCGCTGCGCTCCGAGCTCGCGGCGATCCGCGAGAGCGGGGTGGCGTACGACCGGGAGGAGAGCTTCCGCGGGATCTCCTGCGTGGCCGCGCCGCTGCGGGGGGCCGGGCGGGCCGTGGCCGCCGTGTCGGTGTCCTCGGGCCGCGGGGACCGGGAGTCGGCGCGGCTGGCACCGGCGGTACTGGCCTGCGCGCGGTCGGTGTGGCGGGAGCTGTACGGGCCCGGCCGGGCGGGCCGGGCCGCACGGGTGGCCCCGCCGGAGGACCAGGCTCCGGCCGTCTCCGCGCAGGCGATGGACAACATGATGGGGTGGCTGCGGTTCAGCGAGTGGATGTAGTGGGTAGTGGTACCCCATCGCACGAGTGAAGGATCCGGGCCCGACCCCTCGCCAGGGGGCCGGGCCCGGTTCCGTTCAGCCGTCATCAGCCGTCATCAGCCGTGTTCAGCCGCCTTCAGCCCTCGTAGGTGATGCGGACGCGGTCGCCGAGCGGCAGTGCCTGGCAGGCCAGGACGTAGCCGTCGGCCAGGTCCTCGCGGTCCAGGACCTCGTTGCGGACCATCGTGGCCCCGCCCTCCACCACCCGGCAGCAGCAGGCGCTGCACGCGCCCTCGCGGCAGGAGTAGGGGGCGGGGACGCCCGCGGCGAGCAGGGCGTCGAGGAGCGGGGTCCCGGCCGGCCAGCGCACGGTGTGCACGGCCCCGTCGAGCTCCACCTCGGCGACGGCCCCTCCCCCGGATCCGGCCTCCGGGGCTGACGGGGCCGGGGGTGCGAAGACGTCGCCGCTCAGGGAGAAGTACCGCTCGCGGTGGACGGACCCGCCCGGGGTGCCCACCGACCGCAGGGCCGTCTCCGCCGCGTCCATCAGCGGAACGGGCCCGCACAGGTAGGCCTCGCGGCCGGCGTACGGGGCCACGAGCGGGCCCAGGTGCGGGGCGCTCGGCAGTCCCTGGAGGCTCTCCAGCCAGTGCACGACGGTGAGCCTGCCGGGGTGGGCCTCGGCCAGCCCCCACAGCTCGTCGCGGAAGATCACCGAGCCGGGGTCGCGGTTGGCGTACACCAGGGCGACGTGGCCCCGGCCGGCCGCGAGGGCCGACTTGGCGATGGACAGGACCGGGGTGATCCCGCTGCCGCCCGCCACCAGGAGGAGGTCCCGGTCCAGGTCGGCCGGGGTGAAGGTGCCGGCGGGCGGCAGGATCTCCAGCTCGTCGCCGACGGCCACGCCCTGGCAGAGCCAGCCGGATCCGGCGCCGCCGGGGACCCGTTTGACGGTGATGCGCAGCGGGTCCCCGGTGTGCGGGGAGCCGGCCAGGGAGTAGCAGCGGGCCGCGCCGCCCGACCCGCTCGACGGGGGAAGCCGAAGGGTGAGGAACTGTCCGGGCCGGTACGGGAGTTGCGCGTCGAGTACGAGGGAGACGGCGTCGGCGGTCTCCTGGATCCGCTCGGTGACGCGGACCAGCAGCCTGCCGGATGCTCCGCCCGCGGTCGCGGCCGGGGCCGGGCTCCGGACCCCTGCGGCGCGGGGCGACGTAAGAAGTCCGTCGGTGTCAGACATCGGCCGGCACCTCCAGACGGCCTTCCAGGACGGCTGCCTCGATGCCCGCGCGCAGGGCTCCGCAGGAGCGGACGCGGGCGCTGGGCCGGCCCGCCGCGACCTCGGCGGCGATGCGCGGGCATCCCCCCGGGAGCACGGCGGCCTCGTGGATCCACTGGATCTGGGTGTGGGCGGGGCTGAACTTCTCGCACAGCACCTCGGCGGCGCACTCCCCGCACACGACGGGGGTCATCACGGGGCCCCGGCCGCGCGGCGGGCGAGGTTCTCGGCGACCTCGGCCTTCCAGGCGGCGGTGGCGCGGGTGGTGTCGATCTCGAACTCGAAGCGGCGCACCATCTCGTCCTTGACGTCGGCGCGGTCCACGTAGAACTGCTCGTACCAGCGGCGGAGCTGGTAGACGGGGCCGTCCTCCTCGGTCAGGAGCGGGTTGTCGATGCGGGTCTTGTTCTTCCAGATGTCGACGTCCTGCTCGAATCCGACGGCGAGGCCCTCGGAGGTGAGGCGGGCGGCGTCGGCGGCCTGCTCGTCGGTCATGCCGGGGAGCTTCTTGACGATCGTCCCGTACATGAGCATGAAGCTGTTCTCGTCGATCGGGTAGTGGCAGTTGATGAGCACGGATTCGAGCTCGACACCGCCGCCGATATCGCTCCACAGCTTGTCGATCATGTAGGAGGGGCCGTAGTACGAGGCGTCCGAGCGCAGGCCGCCGCCGGTGGACAGGGTGCCGAGGTCCACGTCTCCGCGCGGGGTGGACTCCATGTACTGGGTGGCGACGTGGCCGTCGAAGACGTTCTTGAAGTAGGTCGGGAAGGCGTAGTGCACGTAGTAGAAGTGCGCCATGTCGACGACGTTGTCGACGATCTCGCGGCAGTTGGAGTTCTCCACGCGCAGGGAGTTCCAGCTCCAGTCGGACCACTCGGGGTCGCCCACCCCCTCGATGACGGGTATCTCGGCCTCGGGCGGCGGCTGGCTGCCCTCGGGGTCGTGCCAGACGTAGAGCTGGCCGTTGCGTTCGCGGGTGGTCCAGGCGCGGGTCCTGGCGCGCGGCGGGACGCGGCGGGCGTAGGGGATGGCGGCGCAGCGGCCGTCGCCCGACCAGCGCCAGTCGTGGAAGGGGCAGGCGACGGCGTCGCCCTTGACGGTGCCGTGGGCGAGGTTGCCGCCCATGTGGGGGCAGTAGGCGTTCAGGACGCCGAGCTCTCCGTTATCGGCGCCCTGGAAGACGACGAGCTTCGTGCCGAAGGCCTCGATCTCGTGCGGGGTTCCGTCCCGGAAGGGGGCGGCGAGGCCCAGGCAGTGCCAGCCTCGGGCGAACCTCGCGGGCACGGGGGCGGCTTCGATGACACGGGGCGCTTCGTCGGCTGCGGTCGTTTCGGCCATGGGTGGCCCTCCACTTCGTTGTGGTTCGGTTCGTGGTGCGGCGGGCCGCCGTTCCCGGGGCTCCGCCCCGGACCCCGCGCCTCAAACGCCGGCGGGGCTGGATTTGGCTGGGGTGGATTTGGCTGGGCTGGAGGTGACCGGGCTACGCGCCCTGGCGCTCGGCAGCCAATTCGACGGCGATGTCGATGAGCTGGTCCTCCTGGCCGCCGACGAGGCGGCGTTCGCCCGCGCGCAGCAGGATCTGCGCGCCGGGGACCCCGTAGCGCTCGGCCTGCCGGTAGGCGTGCTTGAGGAAGCTGGAGTAGACGCCGGCGTGGCCCATGAGGAGGGCCATCCGGTCGAGCCTGCACTCTTCGTCCATGACGGGGCGGACCACGTCCTCGGCGGCGTCGATGATCTTCAGTACGTCGATGCCGGTGCGGATGCCCATCTTCTGGCAGACGGCCGCGAAGGCCTCGACGGGCGTGTTGCCCGCGCCCGCGCCGAGGCGGCGGGTCGAGCCGTCGATCTGCAGGGCCCCGGCGCGGACGGCGGCGACGGAGTTGCCCACGCCCAGTCCGAGGTTCTCGTGGCCGTGGAAGCCGACCTGGGCGTCGGGGCCGAGTTCGGCGACCAGCGCCGCCACCCGGTCGGTGACCTCGTCCATGACCATGGCGCCGGCGGAGTCGACGACGTACACGCACTGGCAGCCGGCGTCGGCCATGATGCGGGCCTGCCGGGCGAGGTTCTCGGGGGTGGTGGAGTGGGCCATCATCAGGAATCCGACGGTTTCCAGGCCCATGTCGCGGGCGAGCCCGAAGTGCTGGACGGAGATGTCGGCTTCGGTGCAGTGGGTGGCGATCCGGCAGATCGCGCCGCCGTTGCCGTGCGCGGCGCGGATGTCGTCCTTCACGCCGAGGCCGGGCAGCATCAGGAAGGCGATCTTCGCGTTCCCGGCGGTTTCGGCGGCGATCTTGATGAGTTCCTGCTCGGGGGTCTTCGAGAAGCCGTAGTTGAAGGAGGACCCGCCGAGTCCGTCCCCGTGGGTGACCTCGATGACGGGGACCCCGGCGCCGTCGAGGGCGGTCACGACCGAGCGCACGTCCTCGCCCGTGAACTGGTGGCGTTTGGCGTGCGAACCGTCGCGCAGGGAGGAGTCGGTGATCCGGATGTCGAGGGTGTCGGAATAGGCGTTCACTTCATCATCCCCTTGGCGAACTCCTCGCCGACCTTGGTGGCGGCGGCGGTCATGATGTCGAGGTTTCCGGCGTAGGGCGGCAGGTAGTCGCCGGCGCCCTCCACCTCCAGGAAGATCGCGACCCGGGCCATCCCGCCGCTCAGCGGGGAGGGATCGTCGAACTGCGGCTCGGTGCGCAGCCGGTAGCCGGGCACGTACGAGGCCACGTCCTCGGCGATCTGCTTGACGGAGGCGGCGATGGCCTCGCGGTCGGCGTCGGCCGGGATCGCGCAGAAGACGGTGTCGCGCATGATGACGGGCGGTTCCGCGGGGTTGAGGATGATGATGGCCTTGCCGCGGGCGGCGCCGCCGATCTCCTCGATGCCCCGGGAGGTGGTGCGGGTGAACTCGTCGATGTTGGCGCGGGTGCCGGGGCCGGCCGAGACGGAGGCCACCGAGGCCACGATCTCGGCGTAGGCGACGGGGACCACGCGCGAGACGGCGTACACCATGGGGATGGTGGCCTGGCCGCCGCAGGTGATCATGTTGACGTTGTCGCGGTCGAGGTGGGCGGTCAGGTTCGCGGGCGGTACGACGGCGGGGCCGACGGCGGCCGGTGTCAGGTCGACCGCCCTGATCCCCCGCTCCGCGTAGCGCGGGGCGTTGGCCCGGTGCACGGAGGCGGAGGTGGCCTCGAAGACCAGGTCGGGCAGCTCGTCCCGGGCGAACAGCCAGTCGACGCCCTCGTGGGAGGCGTCGAGCCCGGCCCGGCGGGCGCGGGCGAGGCCCTCGCTGTCGGGGTCCACGCCGATCATCCAGCGGGGCTCGATGTACGGGGAGCGCATCAGCTTGTAGAGCAGGTCGGTTCCGATGTTCCCGGAGCCGACGATGGCGGCGGTCGCCTTCTTGGCCGTGTTCTTGACCGTGTTCTTGATCGTGATCACCTCGGGGGTTCAGCAGAAGGAGAGGGACACCGGGCCGAGCCCGGTGAACTCGGCGGTGTAGGTCCGACCGGCGGTCACGTCCACGGCGCGGGTGCAGGACCCGGGCAGGATCAAGTGGCCCTTGCGCAGCGGCACTCCGAAGCGGGCGACGGTCCGCGCCAGCCAGGCCACGGACTCGGCGGGATCCCCGAGCACGGCGTCGCCGCGCCCGCTGGCGAGGAGGTCGGGGCCGCTGGTGAGGGTGGCTTCGACGGCCTTCAGGTCCACCTGACGCGGATCGATCCCCTCCCCGATGACGTATCCGGCGGAGGAGGCGTTGTCGGCGATGGTGTCGGCGATGGAGATCCGCCAGTCGGCGATCCGGCTGTCGATGAGCTCGATGGCCGGTACGACCCGTTCGGTCGCGGCGAGCACGTCGGCCGCGGTGCAGCCCTCGCCGGGCAGGTCGGCGCCGAGCACGAAGCCGATCTCGACCTCCACGCGGGGCGCGCAGTAGGCGTGCGCCGGGACCGGGGTGTCCTCGCGCAGTTCCATCGCGTCGAGCAGGTGCCCGTAGTCGGGTTCGTCCACGCCCATCATGGCCTGCATGACGGGGGACGACAGCCCGACCTTGTGCCCGGTGATGCGGGCGCCCTCGGCCTGCACGCGGTGGCGGATGTTGAGGAGCTGGATCTCGTACGCGTCCTGCGTGCCGATCCCCTCGAACAGCTCGGTCAGCGGCCGTATGGGGGCCCGACGCGCCTCGGCCCCGCGCAGTGCTTCGGCGGCCTCGCGCCGGCGCCGGTCGTTGAGCATGGGGTCCTCCCGGCTGCGGTGGTGTGTGGTGCCGCAGACGGTAGGCGGGGCCCGGGCGGGGGCGGGAGGGGGTGTTCCCGCTGAGCGGGAAAGGGGGGGCGGGGCTGGTCGCACGTCGGCCCCGCCCCGGTGTATCGGCCGCTACGTATCGGCCGTTACGGCTTGTGCGCCGGGCAGGTCTGCCAGGCGAGGTGGTAGAGGGTGTTCACGCTGGCGTCGGTGGAGTCCATGGCCATGAAGTTGAGGGCCTGGGGGCCGGAGGTGCCGGCGCCCACCCGCAGTTCGGTGTTGATGTTGAAGTTGCGCTGCTCGCCGCAGGGGGCCCAGACGAGGTCGGCGTATTCGGTCTTGTCGGTCGACTGCCAGTTGTCGTCGACGGGGCCGTTGAACTGGTGGGTGCGCTGGGCGGTCTGGGACATCCCCTGGAAGTAGTAGTTCGCACGCTCCTGCCCCCACGCGCCGCGCTGGAGGCTGGCGAAGCCCCGGTAGTCGGCCTGGACGATCGCGTAGGTGAAGCCGTTCGGGACGTGGACGCGCAGGTTGAGCTGGCAGTTCTTGCGGAAGGCGGTGGGCGGGGCGCCGGCGCCGACCTGGGCGAGGTACTCGCTGTAGGTGACCGTGAAGGCCGTGTTGTCGGGGGAGACGGCGATGGCGGCGGTGCCCTCGCGGCAGCCGGAGCCGTTGACCGTGGCGAGTTCGATCACGATCTTGTCGGGCGGGACGGTGATGGCGGCCGCCTGGGCGGGGGCCCCGGTGGCGATCAGGGCGGCGGCCGCGCCGCCGACGAACAGGGTGCGGGACAGGGAATGCGACATCGTTGTCACTCCTTCTGCGTACGCGCTGTCGGCGGTCAGGCGGTGGCGGGACACTCCTTCCATTCGAAGTGGTAGACGGTGCTGACGCTGCCGTCCGTGGAGTCCATGCTCATGAAGCTGAGCGCCTGGGGGTTCGACGAGCCCGCGAGGACGCGCAGTTCGGTGTTGACGTTGAGGTTGCGCACCTCTCCGCAGGGGGCGAAGACCAGGTCCTGGTATGCGGTCTCGTCGCTCGCCTGCCAGTTGTCGGCGTAGGCGCCGTTGAACTGGTGGACGGTACGGGCGGTCTGCCCGGCGCCCTGGAAGTAGTAGCCGGCCCGCTGCTGGCCGAAGGCGCCGCGCTGGAGGCTGGCGAAGCCGCGGTAGTCGGCGCGGGCGATGGCGTACGTGTACCCCTGGGGCACGTGGACGCGCAGGGCCAGTTGGCAGTTCTTGCGGAACTCGGTGCCGCCGGAGCCGGCTCCGGCCTGGGCGAGGTAGTCGCTGTAGGTGACGGTGAAGGCGGTGTTGTCGGAGGCGGCCGCCACCTGTGTGGTCCCGGCGGGGCAGCCGGAGCCGTTGGCCCCGACCACCTCCACGGTGATCCGGCCGGGCGGCGCGGAGGGGGTGTCGGCGTGAGCGGGGGCGGCCAGGGCCACCAGGGTGAGGGAGGCGGCCCCGAGGGCCGCTCTGCGCAGGGGCATGTCCGGATGCTCCGTCCGTCGCGGGAAATGCCGAATTCGGCATGGACATGCCACCACGGGCGCACGGGCCGGGTAAGGACGCGATACGGACAACACCCCCGCCCCCGCACGGCCTGGCCGGAACCCACGAGTCCGAATCGGCGGCCGGCCCGCCCCCAGCAGCCCGCCTCCCCCCGCCCCGCCGGCCGACCGGCCTCCCCGGGCCCCCAGGATGTCCGGAACCCGGGCGGACCCGGCAGGATCCGGAAGAGACGGCCTACCGCGCCCCGTACACCGGCTGCGGGGGCTCCGATTCCGACAGCAGCTTCGCCGCCGTCTCCCCCGCCGCGGCCGGGGTCCAGCGGGCCCCGCAGTCGGCCGTGGGGCCCGGGCGCCAGCCCTCCATCACCGTGATGCGGCCGCCCTCCGCTTCGAAGACCCGGCCCGTGACCCCGGCCGAGGCGTCGGAGCCGAGCCACACCACCAGCGGGGACACGTTCTCGGGGGCCATCGCGTCGAAGTCCCCTTCCCCGGGGGCGGCCATGGTCTCCGCGAAGGCCTGCTCCGTCATCCGGGTCCGGGCGGCCGGGGCGATCGCGTTGACCTGGACCCCGTACCGGCCCATCTCCGCCGCCGAGACGAGGGTCAGGCCGAGGATCCCCGCCTTGGCCGCGCTGTAGTTGCCCTGCCCGACCGAGCCCAGCAGCCCGGCCCCCGAGGAGGTGTTGACCACCCGGGCGGCCACCTGGCGGCCCTCCTTGGCCTCTGCCCGCCAGTACGCGGCCGCGTACTTGAGGGGGAGGAAGTGGCCCTTCAGATGGACCCGCATCACCGCGTCCCAGTCGTCCTCGTCCAGGTTCACGAGCATCCGGTCGCGCAGGAACCCCGCGTTGTTGACGAGGGTGTCCAGCCGCCCGAAGGCCGAGACGGCCGTCTCGATCAGGGAGGAGGCTCCTTCCGAGGTGGCGATGTCCCCGCCGTGCGCGACCGCTTCCCCGCCCATCGCCCGGATCTCCTCGACCACTTGGACCGCCGGGCTGTCCGCCCCGGGCAGTCCGTCCAGGCCGACGCCCAGGTCGTTCACCACGACCCGGGCCCCCTCGGCGGCGAAGGCCAGCGCGTGGGCCCGGCCCAGCCCCCGCCCGGCGCCCGTCACGATGACCACACGGCCTTCGGCCAGCCTGTCGGCGCGTCCCAGTCCCATGTCAGCTCTCCTCGTTCTTGCTCTTGTTCGCGGTTGCCGCATCCAAAAACGCCGGGCGCTCGCCGCCCCCGTGCACGAGCAGGCTCGCCCCGCTCACGTACCCCGCCCGGTCGGAGGCCAGGAACACGGCCGCCTCCCCCACGTCCGAGGGTTCGGCCAGGCGTCCCAGCGGGACGGTCGCGCCGACCGCCGCGATGCCCGCCTCGTCTCCGTAGTGCAGGTGCGCGAGTTCGGTGCGCACCATGCCCAGGACCAGCGAGTTGACCCGTACCTCGGGGGCCCATTCGACGGCCATCGAGCGGGCCAGGTTCTCCAGGCCGGCCTTCGCGGCCCCGTAGGCCGCCGTACCCGGCGAGGGCCGGGTCCCGCTGACGCTGCCGATCATCACCACCGAGCCCCGCGACCGGCGCAGCCACGGGTACGCGGCCAGCGAGGCGGTCATCGGGGCGGTCAGGTTCAGCTCCAGCACCCTCGCGTGGCGCTCCGCCTCGCCCTCGCCGAGCAGTCGGTACGGGGTCCCGCCGGCGTTGTTGACCAGGCAGTCGAGGCGTCCGTGGCGCTCGGCTACCGATGCGAAGAACTCCTGCACCGCGGCCGGATCGCGCAGGTCCAGGGGGGCGAACACCGCTTCGCGGCCGCCGTGCGCCACCGGTTCGTCCGGCGGCCGCCGTGCGCAGACGAGGACGTGGGCCCCCGCCGCGAGGAACGACCGCGCGATCCCGGCGCCGACGCCCCGGGTTCCGCCGGTGACGACCACAACCCTCCCGTTGAGCTCCATCGGCTGCTACCTTCCTCACCTAACAAATGTTTGGTGGAAAGGTAGCTGATCCGCTCATGGGTGTCTCCACCTCAAGCCCCGACAAGGGCATCGCACTCGTCACAGTCGACTTCCCGCCCGTCAACGCACTGCCCGTGCAGGGCTGGTACGACCTCGCCGACGCCCTGCGCGCGGCCGGCCGCGACCCGGAGGTCCGGTGCGTCGTCCTCGCCGCCGAGGGCCGCGGCTTCAACGCCGGCGTCGACATCAAGGAGATGCAGCGCGACACCGGCCACGCCTCGCTCATCGGCGCCAACCGGGGCTGCTACGAGGCCTTCGCCGCCGTGTACGAGTGCGAGGTCCCGATCGTGGCCGCCGTGAACGGCTTCTGCCTCGGCGGCGGGATCGGCCTGGTCGGCAACGCCGACGCCATCGTGGCCTCCGAGGACGCGACCTTCGGACTGCCGGAGCTGGACCGGGGCGCCCTCGGGGCCGCGACCCACCTGGCCCGGCTCGTCCCGCAGCACCTGATGCGCACCCTCTACTACACCTCGCGCACCGCGACCGCCGCCGAACTGCACGCGCACGGCTCGGTGTGGAAGGTGGTGCCGCGCGAAGAGCTGCGGGCCGCCGCCCTGGAGCTGGCCGCCGAGATCGCGAAGAAGGACGGCTACCTCATCCGGCTGGCCAAGGCCGCCATCAACGGCATCGACCCCGTGGACGTGCGCCGCAGCTACCGCTTCGAGCAGGGCTTCACCTTCGAGGCCAACCTCAGCGGGGTCGCCGACCGGGTCCGCGACACCTTCGGCAGCACGGCCACGGACACGAACACGAAGACGGACGCGAAGACGGACCCGAAGACGGACGCAAAGGCGGAATCCGCATGACCGACAAGACCATGAGCCCCGACGAGGTGGTCGGGCGGCTCCGCAGCGGGATGACCATCGGGATCGGCGGCTGGGGCTCGCGGCGCAAGCCCATGGCCCTGGTGCGCGCACTGCTCCGCTCCGAGATCACCGATCTCACCGTGGTCTCGTACGGCGGCCCCGACGTCGGGCTGCTCGCCGCCGCCGGGAAGATCGGCAAGCTCGTGGCCCCCTTCGCGACCCTCGACTCGATCCCGCTGGAGCCGCACTTCCGGGCCGCCCGCGAACGGGCCGCCTTCCCCCTCACCGAGCTCGACGAGGCCATGTTCATGTGGGGCCTGCACGCAGCCGCCAACCGGCTGCCCTTCCTCCCCGTCCGCGCCGCCCTCGGCTCCGACGTCATGCGCGTCAACCCCGAGCTGCGGACGGTCACCTCGCCCTACGCCGACGGCGAGGAGTTCGTCGCCGTCCCCGCCCTGCGCATGGACGCGGCCCTGGTCCACCTCAACCGCGCCGACCGCCTCGGCAACGCCCAGTACCTGGGACCGGACCCGTACTTCGACGACCTCTTCTGCGAGGCCGCGGACGCCGCGTACGTCTCCTGCGAGCAGATCGTCGAGACCGCGGAGCTCTCCAAGGCCGGGCCCCCGCAGTCCCTCCTCGTCAGCCGCCACTCGGTCACCGGGGTCGTGGAGACCCCGAACGGCGCGCACTTCACCTCCTGCGCCCCCGACTACGACCGCGACGAGGCCTTCCAGAAGCTGTACGCGACCACCCCCTGGCCCGAGTTCGCCGAGCGCTTCCTCTCCGGCGACAGCGAGCACGCCTACCAGTCCGCCGTCCAGGCCTGGCACGAGGAGCAGAAGTGAGCACGGAGACCACCGCGGCCGCGACGGCGACCGTCAGCCGTTCGGAGTACTGCGTGATCGCCTGCGCCGAGGCCTGGCGGGACAACGGCGAGGTGCTGGCCAGCCCCATGGGCCTGGTGCCGTCCTTCGGTGCCCGCCTCGCGAAGCGGACCTTCTCCCCGGACCTCCTGCTCACCGACGGCGAAGCCATGCTCGTCGGGCTCGACGGCACGGCCGAGGGCTGGCTCCCGTACCGCCGCCACCTCACCATGGTCACGGGCGGGCGGCGCCACGTGATGATGGGCGCCAGCCAGATCGACCGGTTCGGCAACCAGAACATCTCCTGCATCGGCGACTGGGAGCGGCCGGCCCGCCAGCTCCTCGGGGTGCGCGGTGCTCCGGTGAACACCCTGAACAACCCGGTGAGCTACTGGATCCCCAAGCACTCCACCCGGGTGTTCGTCGAGCGCGTCGACATGGTGAGCGGGGTGGGCTACGACCGCGCGGAGGCGGCCGGGGTGACCCGCTACCACCGGCTCCCGCGGGTGGTCAGCGATCTCGGCGTCTTCGACTTCGGCGGCCCGGACCACTCGATGCGGATGGTCTCGGTGCATCCGGGCGTCACGGTGGAGCAGGTCCGGGCCGCGACCGGCTTCGAGCTCTCCATCGACCGCGAGGTCCCGTACACCCGGGAGCCGACCCCGGACGAGCTGCGGCTGATCCGCGAGGTCATCGACCCCAAGGGCCTGCGCGACCGCGAAGTACGGGTCTGATCCGATGGGGGCGACGCAGCCGATGGAAACGGCATTCACCAAGCTGGTCGGGGTCGAGCACCCGATCGTGCAGACGGGCATGGGCTGGGTGGCGGGCCCGCGCCTGGTGTCGGGGGCGGCCAATGCGGGCGCCCTCGGGATCCTGGCCTCGGCGACGATGACGCTGGAGCAGCTGCGGGCCGCGGTCCACGAGGTCAAGTCCCGTACGGACGCCCCCTTCGGGGTCAATCTGCGGGCGGACGCCGGGGACGCGGCCGAACGGGCCCGGCTGATCATCGACGAGGGCGTCCGGGTGGCTTCCTTCGCGCTCGCCCCGTCCAAGGAGCTGATCTCCCGGCTCAAGGACGCGGGCGTGGTCGTGATCCCTTCCATCGGGGCCCGCCGGCACGCCGAGAAGGTCGCGGCGTGGGGCGCGGACGCGGTGATCGTGCAGGGCGGCGAGGGCGGCGGGCACACCGGTGACGTGGCCACGACCGTGCTGCTGCCGCAGGTCGTGGACGCGGTGGACATCCCGGTGATCGCGGCGGGCGGTTTCAGCGACGGCCGCGGGCTGGTCGCCGCACTGTCCTACGGGGCCGCCGGCATCGCCATGGGCACCCGGTTCCTGCTGACCTCCGACTCCACCGTCCCGGACGCGGTCAAGGCCGAGTACCTGAAGGCGGGGGTCAGGGACATCACCGTCACCACGGCCGTCGACGGCCTGCCGCACCGGATGCTCCGCAGCGAGCTGGTCGCGTCCCTGGAGCGGTCGGGCCGTACGAGGGCGCTGGCCAAGGCCGTGCTCCACGCGGCCGGCTTCAAGAAGCTGTCGGGCCTGACCTGGTCGCAGATGGTCCGCGACGGCCTCGCGATGAAACACGGCAAGGACCTGTCGTGGAGCCAGGTGCTGCTCGCCGCCAACACCCCCATGCTCCTCAAGGCGTCCATGGTCGAGGGCCGTACGGACCTCGGTGTCATGGCATCGGGCCAGGTCGCGGGCGTGATCGACGACCTTCCGTCCTGTGCGGAGCTCGTCGACCGCGTCATGGCCGAGGCACACGCCGTGCTGGAACGTCTGCACGGCTACGACTCCCCCCACTCCCCCAGCTCCCCCCACGCAGTGCCCCCGCACGAAGTCCCCCCGCACTAGCTCGGCACCCTGCCACCACCAGGGTGATTCCCTTCTCCGTTACAGGAGTTGCCCCAGATGAGCCGTGCCCGAATCCGCCTGGCGACCGCGGTGTTCGCTTCCGCCCTCGCCATCGGGACTCTGCCCGCCGCCGCGTACGCCGCGCCGGTGAACGGCGCCTCCGCCGCCTCGCGTCATCACGCGCTGTCGGCGGAAACGATTCGCCAGATCCCCCTCCAAGGCGCGGTCAACGTCCGCGACCTCGGCGGCTACTCCACCTACACCGGTGGTCAGGTCCGCCAGGGACTGGTCTACCGCTCCGACGCACTCTCCAAGCTGACCGCCTCCGACGTCACCACCGTCTCCGGTCTCGGCCTCACGAAGGTCGTCGATTTCCGCATCCCGATGGAGGTCCAGTACGACGGCGCCGACAAGCTGCCCGCCGGACTGGTCTCCACCTCCCGCTCGGTCAGCGACCTCGGTCTGTACGGGACCCTGGTCAGCGCGATAGGCAGCGGCGACCCCGTCAAGCAGGAGCAGATGCTCGGCGGCGGTCGCGCCGAGTCGTACATGCGCGACATCTACCGCACGTTCGTGACCAACCCCGACAGCCGGGCGCAGTTCGCGACCACCCTCCGCGAGATCGCCGACGGCAACCAGGGCCCGATGCTGTACCACTGCTCCTCGGGCAAGGACCGGACGGGCTGGATGAGCTACGTCCTGCTGCGCGCGCTGGCCGTCCCACAGGACGCCGCCGGGCGCGACTACCTGGCCTCGAACACCTTCCGCGCGGCCTACGACGCCCAGGTGCGGGCCGGCCTCAAGCAGTCCGGCCGGATGCAGAACCCCGATCTGCTGATCCCGCTCCAGGAGGTCCGCCAGGACTACCTGGACTCGGCGACCACGCAGATGGAGGCCGACTACGGCAGCTTCTACGGGTACCTCACCCAGGGCCTCGGCCTGGACGTGAAGACCCTGGCGAAGCTCCAGGCCAAGATGGTCCGCTAGCCACCGGACACAGCACTGCGCCGGGCAGCACTTCCGTGCCGCCCGGCGCAGTGGTTCCTACGTGTGTCGTTGCCGATCAGGCGGAACGGCGACGGGCCTGGCCCGCGCCACCCACCCGGCTGCGGGCCGAAGCGGCGGCGGCGCCGCCGGAGGGGGCACCTCCGGTACGCCGGCCGCGCTCGCCGGAGCCGCCGGCAGCGGCGCCCTGGCCACCCTGGCCGCGACGGGCCTGGCCGGACCCGGAGGCCGGAGCCTGGCCGGAGGCGCCACCGCCACCGGAGCGACGGCCGCGGCCGCCGCCCGCCGGAGCGGCGCCCGTGCCGGAGCCCGTACGCGCACCACCGGAGCGGCGGCGCGAGCCGGAGCCCTCGCCGCCGGCGCGCTGGCGCGGCGGAGTGGCCTGCGGCACGTCCAGCACCACGGGGATGCCCGAGGGCTCCTTGGCGCCGGTGATCCGGGCCAGCTCCTCGTCGGAGGACTTGATCTGCGCGGTGCGCGGGGAGATCCCGGCGTCCGACATCAGGCGGGTCATGTCGCGCTTCTGGTCCGGCAGGACCAGGGTGACGACGCTGCCGGACTCGCCGGCACGGGCGGTACGGCCACCGCGGTGCAGGTAGTCCTTGTGGTCGACCGGCGGGTCCACGTTGACGACCAGGTCGAGGTCGTCGATGTGGATGCCGCGCGCGGCCACGTTGGTGGCGACCAGCGCGGTGACCTCGCCCGTCTTGAACCAGTCGAGGGTGCGGTTGCGCTGCGGCTGCGAGCGGCCGCCGTGCAGGCCGGAGGCGCGGACGCCGTCCGCGAGGAGCTTCTTGACCATGCGGTCGACTCCGCGCTTGGTGTCGACGAACATGATCACCCGGCCGTCGCGAGCGGCTATACGCGTGGCCACGGCCTTCTTGTCGGTCTCGTCCATGACGTACAGGACGTGGTGCTCCATCGTGCTGACCGCACCGGCGGACGGGTCGACGGAGAAGGCGACCGGGTCGTGCAGGAACATCTTGACGAGCTTGTCGATGTTCTTGTCGAGGGTCGCCGAGAACAGCATGGTCTGGCCCTCGGGCTCGACCTGCTTGAGCAGGGCGGTGACCTGCGGCATGAAGCCCATGTCGGTCATCTGGTCGGCCTCGTCGAGGACCGTGATGGAGACCTGCGAGAGGTCGGCGTCACCGCGGTCGATGAGGTCCTTCAGGCGGCCGGGGGTGGCGACGAGCACCTCGGAGCCGCGGCGCAGGGCGCCGGACTGCCGGTTGATCGACATGCCGCCGACGACGGTCGCGATCCGCAGGTTGACGGCCGTGGCGTACGGGGCCAGGGCGTCGGTGACCTGCTGCGCGAGCTCACGGGTGGGTACGAGGACCAGCGCGAGCGGCTGCTTCGGCTGCGCGCGGCGGCCCGCGGTGCGGGCCAGCAGCGCCAGGCCGAAGGCCAGCGTCTTGCCGGAGCCGGTACGGCCGCGGCCGAGCAGGTCACGGCCGACCAGCGAGTTCGGAATCGTCGCGGCCTGGATCGGGAACGGCTCGGTGACGCCCTGGGCTGCGAGGGTCTTCAGCAGCGCCTCGGGCATGTCCATGTCCCCGAAGGACTCCACCGGCGGGAGGGCCGGGGTCAGCGGTTCGGGCATGGTGAATTCTTGGGGCCTGGCTACGGGGGCGGACTTCTGCCGTCCCGCGCCAGCCTTCGGACGTCCCTGAGCCGCACCTCGACCCCGGGTGGGGCGGCGGCTGGGTCGTGCGGAGCTGGAGCTGGTCATGCGAGAAAGCCCTCCTGAAACCGGCAGGTACTGCACAAAGACACTGCAAACAAAGGTCGAAACAGCAGACAAGCCGGGGCCCGCACCTTCACGGCGCGGACCCCGGCATGCTGAAGGAATTAGGCGGGGAGGATGTTCTCCGCCTGGGGGCCCTTCTGGCCCTGGGTGACGTCGAAGGACACGCGCTGGCCCTCGTTGAGCTCACGGAAGCCCTGGGTGGCGATGTTCGAGTAGTGGGCGAAGACGTCCGGGCCGCCACCGTCCTGCTCGATGAAGCCGAAGCCCTTTTCCGAGTTGAACCACTTCACGGTGCCAAGTGCCATTTTTGAATCTCCTGAATAGGCGGCAAAGGGCCCCATCCGGAGATTCCGGCAAAACAATAAAAGCGCCTGTCGGAGCATTCCCGTCAGGCGCACATAAAGTTCATGGGTACCACAACTGCAACGAGCTCTAAGCTAGCACACGTCTGTCGGGGAGTGTCGCGGCGAGCATGTGACCTCCGTCCTGCGTGTCCCCCGTACGGAGTCTTCCGCCCACCTCCGCGAGGGCCGCCCGGAGCCCCGGAATCCCCATCCCGCCTGAGTCGAGGACGATCCGCTCCCCCTCCGGAGCGGTGTTCACGACGTCGAGGCGGACCTCCCCGTCCTCCGCAAAAAGATTCATCCGAACGGCGGAGCCGGGGGCGTACTTCGCCGCGTTGGTGAGCCCCTCGCGGGCGATCCGCAGCAGGAGGCGCCCGTCGGCCGCCGGGAACTCGCCCAGGCCGGGCTGGGTGCGGTGGGTGATCTCCATGCCCGTGGCCCGCATGTTCCGGGCCAGCGAGCCCAGGAACCGGCCGACGTCCACGGGCGAGGTGTACGCGCGGCGCCCGGCGGGATCGTTCAGCATGTCCAGCACCTCCCTGACCTCGGCCATCGCGGCCCGGGCCGATTCCTCCACGGCCGCGGCGCCCTCCCGGACCCGGGGGTCGGCCCCGGCGTCCAGGCGCAGGGCCGCGGCCTGCATCGTGAGGGCGGTGAGCCGGTGGCCCAGACCGTCGTGGGTGCGCTGGGCCAAACGGGTGCGTTCCTGTACGACGGCCAGGTCGGCCGCCTGGTCCACGGCGGCGTGGGCCTGGCGGGCCCGTTCGCGCAGCGCGGACATGACCGCGCGGTTGCGGCGCACGGTCTCCCCGTACAGGGCGGGCACGACGATGCTGCCGAGGACGAAGGAGGCCGGGTCGCGGCCCGCGTACCCGAGGGGCAGGAAGAGGTCGCGCGTGCCCGCGTAGAAGAGGCCCATCAGCAGGATCCCGCCCCAGCGGTGGGTGCTGCCGTACGCGGCCAGGGCGTAGGCGCCGAAGACCAGGGGGCCCCGGTCGTCGGAGACCAGGGTGGCGAAGGTGGCTGCGAGGGCCGGCACCCAGGCGTGGGAGCGGCGCCAGAGGAGGGTGACGGCGGCGAGCAGGCCGGCGGCGAGGCTGAGCGGGTAGTTGGTGACGAGGCCGAAGCGGTGGACGTCCTCGAGGTTGATGGCGGTCAGCAGTGCGCAGAGGGCGGCGAGCCACATGTCGGTGCGGCGGGCCCGTACCGGGTCGGGCGCTCCGGAGCCCTCACCCGTCAAGGTGCGCAGCCCGCGTTCCAGGAGTTGTCCGGCGCGACCGGGCACAGCCTGCATGAATCCCCCACCCCCATAGGCATAAATGCGCACAGAGCACATGAAAACGTCCCCCCAGGTTGCCCGCCTTCCGCCGAAGGGGCATCCCGGGGGGACGCGTTGAGGGGTGGTGCGGCCCTCCCGTCAGGAGGAGGGCCGCAGATTCGGTGGCGTGCTCAGACCGAGACGCCGAGGCCGTTCAGCCAGGTCACCGGGTTGATGTCGGCGCCGTAGCTGTTGCTGGAGCGGACCTCGAAGTGCAGGTGCGGTCCGGTGGAGTTGCCGGTGCTGCCGGAGAGGCCTATCTGCTCGCCGGCGGAGACGCGCTCGCCTTCGGAGGCGGAGGCCGAGGACAGGTGGGCGGAGAGGGTGTAGCGGCCGTCGTCGTGCTGGATGACGACGGCGTTGCCGTACGCGCCCTGCCAGCCGGAGGAGACCACGGTGCCGGCCGCGGCGGCCTTGACCGGGGTGCCGGTGCCGACGGCGAAGTCGATGCCGGTGTGGTAGCCGGCGGCCCAGCCGCCGGCCTGGTGGTAGCGCGCGGAGACGGAGGCACCGGAGACGGGCAGGACGCCCTCGGCGCTGCTGCTTGCGCTGCTGGAGCTGCTGGAGCCGTCCTCGCTGTCGGAGGCCTCCGAGGAGTCGGAGGAGTCCGAGGACTGCGACGCGGCGGGGGTGCTGCTGCCGGAGTCGGAGCCGGATCCTGAGCCCGAGCCGTACGCGAGGTTCTGGCCCGGCAGGATCATGTCCGGGTCGGAGCCGATGACCGAGCGGTTGTCGGAGTACAGCTTCTGCCAGCCGACACCGAGTTCGGAGCCGATGGAGCCGAGGGTGTCGCCGCTGACGACGGTGTAGGTGCCGTCGCCCCGGCCGGAGTTCTCGGCGGCCGGTGCGGACTGCTCGGCCGGCGCCTCGGCGTTCTTCTCCTCGGTGGAGGACTCGTGGGCGGCTGACTCGGCGGCGGACTCGGGGGCCGGGCCGCCGCGCTGGAGGCCGGCGAGCTTGCCGCAGGAGGGCCAGGCGCCGGGGCCCTGGGTGGCGAGGACCTTCTCGGCTACGGCGATCTGCTGCGCCTTGGTGGCCTGGTTGGCCTGCGGGGCGTACTGCGTGCCGCCGAACTCCGCCCAGGTGCTGGAGGTGAACTGGAGGCCACCGTAGAAGCCGTTCCCGGTGCTGATGCTCCAGTCACCGCTGGATTCGCACTGTGCGACCTCGTCCCACGTGCCGACCGACGCGGCGGACGCGGGCATTGCCACGAGGCCCACGGCGGCGGGGGCGGCGAGACCGGCGACAACGAGACCGGCGAAGGTACGAGCAGAGGGGAAAGACATGCGGAGTTCCTGACTTCGGGGACATGTACGGAGGCCGGGTGGAGCGGGTGGAGCGGTGGTGCGTTCGGCCTCGGTAACCACCGTCCGGGAAGACGGTGGGTCCCCGAAGTCCCCTAAAGAGGACAAGGGAGGACGCAAAAGGGGACTGGGAGGGGAGAGTTACGGGGGCTTAGGTCCCGATATGCCGGTAATGTCCGCAATAAGACGGGGCTTCAGGGGAGGTGGGTCACATGGCGATCCGGGTGATGGTGGTCGACGACCAGAGCCTCATACGGTCGGGGCTGGTCACCCTGCTCTCGAGCGCGCCCGACATGGAGGTGGTCGCGGAGGCCGCCGACGGGGCCGAGGCGGTGCCGCTGGCGCGCACCCACCGGCCGGACGTGGTGCTGATGGACCTGGTCATGCCGAAGGTCGACGGCTTCGAGGCCACCTTGCAGCTGCTGCGGCTGCCGGACCCGCCGCGCGTCCTCGTACTCACCGGCTACACGGCGGACGACCTGGTCCTGGACGCGCTGCGGGCCGGGGCCGCCGGGTTCCTGCTCAAGGACCTGCGGCCGGAGGAGCTCTTCGCCGGCATCCGCACGGTCGCGGCGGGCGGCAGCGCACTGGCCCCCGGGGTGATGCGGGCGCTGCTGGAACGGGCGGACACCCGCGTCGAGACCCCCGACCACGCGGAGCAGCTCTCCACCCTCTCCCCCGGCGAACGCGACGTCCTCGCGCTGGTCGGGGAGGGCCGGACGAACCTGCAGATAGCCGAGGCCCTGCACCTGTCCCCGGCGAGCGTGAAGACGTACGTGTCGCGGATCCTGACGCAGCTGGACCTCACGAACCGGACCCAGGCCGCGATCCTGGCCTACGAGGCGGGGCTGGTCCGCGCGGCGTAGCCGCCGCCTCCGGCTCCTGCGCGATATCGGTACAAGGTCTGGTCCGCCCGGGCGTGATCGAAAACAATGGCGCCATGACGACGACTCCCCGCTCCCGGGCGCGGTCCTTCGACACCGCCGCCGCCCTCTACGGCCGGCACCGGCCCGGCTACCCCGAGGCGCTCTACGACGCGGTCGAGGAGCTCGCCGGGCGCCGGTTCGCGGGGGCACGGGTGGCGGACGTGGGGGCGGGGACCGGGATCGGGACGGCGCCGATGCGCGCCCGGGGGGCCGAGGTCGTGGCCGTGGAGCCCGGGGACGGGATGGCGGCCGAGTTCCGGCGCACGCACCCGGACATTCCGATCGTGCGCGGGGACGGCGACCGGCTGCCGCTGGTCAGCGGCGGGTTCGACTTCCTCACCTACGCCCAGGCCTGGCACTGGACCGATCCGGCGCTGGCGGTGCCCGAGGCCCGACGCGTGCTGGCACCCGGGGGCGCGCTCGCGATCTGGTGGAACGACCTGGACGAGTCGGTCGGCTGGGTCGCCGAGCAGGGCGAGCGGATCCGCACCTTCTTCGAAGCGGTCGGCCCGCACAGCCTGAACGGCGGCAGCCCGGTCTCGTTCCGCACCCTCCCCCAGGGCCTCGGCTCCGGTTTCACCACCCGGACCGTCTCCTGGTCCCGGCGGATCCCGCTGGACGCCCATCTGGCGAACCTCTCCAGCCACTCCGCTTTCCTGCTGCTGGGCGAGGCCGGCACCCGTGAGTTCCTCGACGCCGAGCGGGCGCGGCTGGATCCGGTCTTCCCGGACGCGGTGGTGGAGGAGCCCTACGTGGTGAGCGTCAGCGTGGCCGTCATCTGAGACACCGCCGTACGGAGTGGACCCTTCCGCCCTCTTCCCGAGAGGTTGTTCGCCATGCCGACGTCTTCGCCTTCTTCTCCCCCGCTGCCGCCCGCCCTGCGGGCGTTCTTCCTCGCCAACGAGGGGCTCGCCTTCTTCCTGGAGCTCGCGGCCCTCGGCGCTCTCGCCTGGTGGGGTTTCACCCGTGACATCGGGCGGGTGGGCTCCATAGCCCTGGCGGTGGCCGCGCCGCTCGCCGCGGCCGTGCTCTGGGGGCTCTTCGCCGCGCCGAAGGCCCGTTACGCCGTCCCGCTCGCCGCGCAGCTCGGGGTGAAGGTGCTGGTGTTCGGCGCCGCTGCCCTCGCGCTCCTGGCGCTCGGGCAGCGGTCGCTCTCCTTGTGGTTCACGGTGGTCGTGGTCGTGAACACCGTGCTCGCCACCTACTACCGGACCCGCCACTGACGGGCCGCCGCCGTGCCGGTTCCGATTGGTGTCTAAAGGAGCTGGTCGTAGCCGTTCCAGCCCCACCAGAGGTCACCGCCGCCGTCGCGGGCGAGGAGATCCGGGTTGCCGTCGTTGTTGAGGTCGCCCTCGCCGGTGAGGGCGTTGTACGTGTTCCATCCGGCTCCCAGGCGTACTCGGTCGGCCAGGGGGTTTGAGCCGGGGATGCCGCGGTAGTACCGGAGAACGCCGTCGGCGTCCCGGGCGACGAGGTCGCCGACAGTCAGGTTCTCCCCGGAGGGGTGCAGTCCCCGGGCTGCTGGGCCCAGAAGTGCATCCCGGCGGGCAGCCCGGCTCCGTCTCCGGCCTGGCCGGTGAGGGGCTTGGTGGCAAACGCGTAGACGAGGTAGCCGTCGGCGGTACCCGACACCGTGTCGGGGCGGACCGCGAAATCGGTCTCGCCCCGACGGTGAAACGGCGGCATGACGCCGCGGCAGAAGACTCGTGGCGCATCGGCACACGTCCGGCCGGCCCGAAGGCCCCGGCCAGTGGCGCGGGATGATCACGAGTTGGCCGAGTGCAGCCACCGGGGACGGGGCGGCGTCAGGCAGGGCAGGGCGGGCGGGAACGCGGGTTCCCGCCTGCCCCTGACCGGTCGGCCCCGGCGCTACCCGCCCAGCACCGCCGCCCGGCATTGCGAGGGGCTCCCCCAGGCGTCGCGCAGCGGGCGGGCCTTGCGGAGCCACAGCGAGAGGTCGAGCTCCTCGGTGTAGCCCACGGCGCCGTGGAGTTGGAGGGCAGTCATGGCGGCCGCGTACGCCGCTTCGCCGGCGGTCAGCTTCGCCGCCGCGACCTCCTCGGGTGCCAGGGACAGCGCGGCCGCCCAGAGCAGCGGGCGGGCGAATTCCAGGCCGAGGAGGGTGTCGGCGAGCCGGTGTTTCACCGCCTGGAAGCCGCCGATCGGGGTGCCGAACTGGGTGCGCTGCTTCGCGTAGTCCACGGTGCGGGCCAGGAGTGCCTCGCCGACTCCGAGGCACTGGGCGGCGGTGAGCAGCCGGGCCCAGTGCCCGGCATGGCGCGCAGCTGTCAGGACCGCGGGGCCGGAGGCCAGGAGTTCGCCGCCGTCCTCGGGGAGCGAGAGGCGGCGGGAGGGGTCGGTGGAGGTGCGGGGCGGGGCGGTGGCGGTGGTGAGGCGGAGCTCGCCGGCCGGAGACACCGTGAAGAGGTGTGTGGCGGCGTCCGCGTCGAGGGCGTACGGGCTGCCGCCGGGCAGGGTCAGGGTGGCCGAGGTCTCCCCGGCCACGAGCCCGGGGAGGAACCGCTTGGCCAGGGTGTGGTCGCCGAGGTGTGTCAGGAGGGCGCAGGCGGCCGCCGTCTCCACCACCGGGCCGGGTACGGCGGCCCGGCCGAGCTCGACGAAGCCGAGGGCCATCTCCAGCGGCAGCAGGCCCATGCCGTCGTGGGCCTCGTCGGCGGCGAGGGCGAACAGGCCGGTTCCGGCGAGCCGGGTCCGCAGGGTCAGCCCGGGGGTGTGGTCCGCGGCGCCCCAGGCCCGTACCGCCGCCGGGACCTCGGCGGCCGCGAGGAGGTCGCGCAGCGTGCGGGCGAAGTCCGACTGCTCTTCGGTCGGCAGGAAGCGCATCAGCGGCGGCCCTTCGGGAGGCCGAGCAGCCGCTCGGCGATGATGTCGCGCTGGATCTCGTTGGTCCCGGCGTAGATGGGGCCGGCCAGCGAGAAGATCCACGGCTCGGCCCAGGCGCCGTCGGCGAGTTCGGCGTCGGGGCCGAGGAGGTCGAGGGCGGTTTCGTGCAGGGCGATGTCGTACTGGGACCAGAACACCTTGTTGAGGCTGGACTCGGCGCCGATGGTCTCGCCCGCGGCGAAGCGGGAGGCGTTGGTCCAGGTGAACAGCTGGTAGGCGCGCGCTCCGACCACGGCGTCCGCGACCCGGTCGCGCACTGCGGTGTCGGCCGGGTCCCCGTCGCTGCGCCACAGTTCTACGAGGCGGTCGGCGGCGGCGAGGAACCGGCCGGGGGCGCGCAGGGTGAGCCCGCGCTCGTTGCCGGTGGTGGACATGGCGATGCGCCAGCCCTGGCCGGGCTCGCCGATGACGTCCGCGTCGGGCACGAAGACCTCGTCGAGGAAGAGTTCCGCGAAGGCGGGCTTGCCGTCGAGGCGGCCGATGGGCCGCACGGTGACCCCGGGGGCGTGCAGGTCGAACATCAGGTACGTGAGTCCCTGGTGCGGTTTCGGGGCGTCCGGGTCGGTGCGGAAGATGCCGAAGGCGCGGTCGGCGAAGGCGGCCCGGGAGGACCAGGTCTTCTGCCCGGACAGCAGCCAGCCGCCTTCGGTGCGCACGGCCCGGGACTTCAGGGAGGCGAGGTCGGAGCCGGATTCGGGCTCGGACCAGGCCTGGGCCCAGATCACCTCGCCGCTGGCCATGGAGGGCAGGACGCGGGCGCGCTGCTCGTCGGTGGCGTGGTCGAAGAGGGTGGGGGCGAGGAGGTTGATGCCGTTCTGGGAGACCCGGCCGGGCGTGCCGGCGGCCCAGTACTCCTCCTCGAAGACCAGCCACCGCTCGATGTCCACGCCCCGGCCGCCGTACTCCTCGGGCCAGGAGACCACCGACCAGCGGTGTGCGTGCAGGAGGGCTTCCCAGGCGCGGTGTGCGGCGAAGCCCTCCTCGGTCTCCAGGGAGGGGAGGGGGTCGGCCGGTACGTGGGCGGCCAGCCAGGTGCGGGCCTCGGCCCGGAAGGCCTCCACGTCCGCCGCATGGTTGAGGTCCATCAGGTGTTCGCCTCCTTCACGGCAGCGGTCTTCAGAGCAGCGGTCTTCAGAGCAGCGGTCTTCACGGCAGCGGTCTTCATGGCGGCGATGTTCATGCCGCCGAGCGAGTCCGCCGCCGTCTCGGCGTTGTGGGCGTGTGCGAGGTGGTGCAGGCCGAAGACGGAGTCCATGCCGGTGTGCAGGCCCTGGAGGTCCTCGGCCTGGTTGACGGCCCGTTTGGTCAGGGCCAGTCCGAAGCCGGGCATCTCGGCGATCCGCAGGGCGAGGCGGTCGGTCTCGGCGGCCAGCTCGGCGCGTGCGACGACGCGGTTGACCATGCCGATCTCGTGGGCCCGGCGGGCGGGCATCCGGTCGCCGGTGTAGAGGAATTCCTTGGCGATGCGCGGGGGCATGGCCCAGGGGTGGGCGAAGTATTCGACGCCGGGGATGCCCATGCGTACGACGGGGTCCGCGAAGAAGGCGTCCTCGCTGGCCACGATGAGGTCGCAGACCCAGGCGAGCATGAGCCCGCCGGCCACGCAGGCCCCGTGGACGGAGGCGATGACGGGCTTGGGCAGCTCGCGCCAGCGGCGGCACATGCCGAGGTAGACCTCGGATTCGCGGGCGAAGCGGGATTCGGCGCCGGAGCGCTGGGAGTGGTCCCACCAGAGGCCGGCCCGCCGTTCGAAGGGCAGGTGCGCGTCGCGTTCGGGGGTGCCGATGTCGTGGCCCGCGGAGAAGTGCTCGCCGGCCCCGGCCAGGACGATCACCTTCACCTCGGGGTCGTCGGCGGCGCGGTAGAAGGCGTCGTCGAGGGCGTACGTCATCGCGCTGTTCTGCGCGTTGCGGTAGCGGGGGCGGTTCATGGTCACGTACGCGACCGGGCCGCGGCGCTCGTAGAGCACGGGGGTGACGTCGGGCATCCCAGCATCCTTCCCTAACAAGTGTTTGGTAGGTTAACGTACGGCCATGAGCAGCGTCGAGGAGTTCCGCACCGAGGTTCGGAGTTGGCTGAAGGCCCACCTCACTGGCGGGTTCGCCGACCTCAAGGGCCGCGGCGGACCGGGCCGGGAGCACGAGGCCTTCGCCGAACGCCTCGCCTGGGAGCGGCACATGGCGGCCCACGGCTGGACCTGCGTCGGCTGGCCCGTCGAGTACGGCGGCCGCGGCGCGAGCACCGAGCAGCAGATCGCCTTCCACGAGGAGTACGCCCTCGCCGACGCACCCGCACGCGTGGGCCACATCGGCGAGCAGCTCCTGGGCCCCACCCTGATCGCCCACGGCACCGAGGAGCAGCGGCGCCGCTTCCTGCCGCCCATCCGGGCCGTGGAGGAGCTGTGGTGCCAGGGCTACAGCGAGCCCGACGCCGGTTCCGACCTGGCGGGCGTCCGCACCCGGGCGGCCCTGGTGGACGACGCCTGGGTGGTGGAGGGCCAGAAGATCTGGACCTCCCTCGCCCACGAGTCCCAGTGGTGCTTCGTCCTCGCCCGCACCGAACCGGGCTCCCGCCGCCACGCCGGCCTGTCCTACCTCCTCGTCCCGATGGACCAGGAGGGGGTGGAGGTCCGGCCCATCACACAGCTGACCGGGACCTCCGAGTTCAACGAGGTCTTCTTCGACGGGGCCCGCACCGACGCCTCCCACATCGTCGGCGCACCCGGCGAGGGCTGGGCCGTCGCCATGGCCACCCTCGGCTTCGAACGCGGCGTCTCCACCCTCGGCCAGCAGGTCGGCTTCCGCCGCGAGCTCGAAACCCTGGCCGCGGTCGCCAAGCGCAACGGCGCGATGGCCGATCCGCTGATCCGCGACCGGCTCGTCCGGGCCTGGATCGGCCTGGAAACCATGCGCGCCCATGCCCGACGGCCCGCCGTCGCCCCCTCCACGGCCAAGCTGTACTGGGCCCGCTGGCACCGGGACCTGGGCGAACTCGCCATGGACGTGTGCGGCGCGGCCTCGCTCGTCGCAGCCGGCGCGCACGGGGACCCGTACGACCTCGACGACTGGCAGCGGCTCTTCCTCTTCTCCCGCTCCGACACCATCTACGCGGGCTCGGACGAGATCCAGCGCAACATCGTCGCCGAGCGGATCCTCGGCCTTCCCAAGGAGGTACGGGCATGAACGCACGCGGGAACGGACTGGGGAACGCACCGCGGTACGAGGCCGGGCACGGGCTGCTCAAGGACCGCACCGCCGTCATCACCGCCGCGGCCGGGGCCGGGATCGGCGGGGCCACCGCCCGCCGCTTCCTGGAGGAGGGCGCACGCATAGTCATCAGCGACGCCCACGCGCGGCGGCTGAAGGAGAGCGAGGAGGCACTGGCCGCCGAGTTCGGGGCCGACCGCATCACCTCGCTGCCCTGCGACGTCACCGACGAGGAGCAGGTGGGGGCGCTGTTCGCGCTCGCCGAACAGACCCACGGCGGGCTCGACATCGTCGTCAACAACGCCGGCCTCGGCGGGACCGCGAACCTCGTCGACATGACCGACGAACAGTGGTCCAAGGTCCTCGACGTCACCCTGAACGGCACCTTCCGGTGCACCCGCGCCGCCATGCGCTCCTTCCAGGCCGCCGGCGGCGGAGGCGGGGTCATCGTCAACAACGCCTCCGTCATCGGCTGGCGCGCCCAGACCGGGCAGGCCCACTACGCCGCCGCCAAGGCCGGGGTGATGGCGCTGACCCGCTGCGCGGCGCTGGAGGCGGCCGGGTTCGGCGTACGGATCAACGCGGTCGCGCCGAGTCTGGCCATGCATCCGCACCTGGTGAAGGTCACCAGCGAGGAGCTGCTGCGCGAGCTGACGGCCCGGGAGGCCTTCGGCCGGTACGCCGAGCCGTGGGAGGTCGCCAACGTCGTCGTCTTCCTGGCCAGCGGGTACTCCTCGTACATGACGGGCGAGACCGTGTCGGTCAGCAGTCAGCACGCGTAGGCCCAGAATGGGCGCGTGCCAACGAACAAGAAGAAGCAGCAGGTGACGGCCTCGCCCGAGCGCAGGCGTGAACTCCTCGACATCGCCGCCGAGGTGTTCGCCGCGCAGGGCTACAACGCCACCACCGTCCGGAAGATCGCCGACGCCGCGGGGATGCTCGCGGGCAGCCTCTACTACCACTTCGATTCCAAGGAATCGATGCTCGACGAGATCCTCTCCGCCTTCCTGACCGAACTGTGGGAGGGGTACGACACCGTCCTCGCCGCCGGTCTCGGACCCAGGCAGACCATCGAGGCCCTCGTCACCGAATCGTTCCGGGAGATCGACCGGCACCGCGCCGCCGTCGCCATCTACCAGAAGGAATCCCGCACCCTCTCCGCCCAGCCCCGCTTCCACTACCTCTCCGACTCGCAGGTCAAGTTCGAGAAGGCGTGGCTGGGGACGCTGGAACGCGGGGTCGCGGACGGGGTCTTCCGCGCCGACCTGGACATCCGCCTCACCTACCGCTTCGTGCGCGACACGGTGTGGGTGGCGGCGTCCTGGTACCGGCCGGGCGGCCAGCACAGTCCCGAAGAGATCGCCCGCCAGTACCTGTCGATGGTGCTGGACGGGATCGCCACACGCACGTAACCCCCTTACATCCCTGAGGAGTTCCGATGGCCGAGGCCTACATAGTCGAAGCGGTACGCACCCCCGTGGGGCGGCGCAAGGGCGGCCTGTCCGAGGTCCACCCCGCCGACCTGGGGGCGCACGTCCTGAAGGCGCTCGTCGAACGGTCCGGGATCGACCCGGCGGCCGTGGAGGACGTGGTGTTCGGCTGCCTCGACACGGTGGGCCCCCAGGCGGGGGACATCGCGCGGACGGCCTGGCTGGCGGCGGGACTCCCCGAGGAGGTCCCGGGCGTCACCATCGACCGCCAGTGCGGATCCTCGCAGCAGGCCGTGCACTTCGCGGCGCAGGGCGTCATGTCGGGAACCCAGGACCTGGTGGTCGCGGGCGGCACCCAGAACATGTCGATGATCCCGATCGCCTTCGCCTCGCGGCAGGCGGCGGAGCCGCTGGGCTTCACCGAGGGCCCGTACCTGGGCTCGGCGGGCTGGCGCGCCCGGTACGGGGACTCCCCCGTCAACCAGTTCCACGGCGCGCAGCTCATCGCCGAGAAGTGGGGGATCTCGCGGGAGGACATGGAGCGCTTCGCCCTCCAGTCCCACCAGCGGGCGCTGCGCGCGATCGACGAGGGCCGCTTCGAGCGCGAGATCGCGCCGTTCGGCCCGGTGTCCGTGGACGAGGGGCCGCGCCGCGACACGACCCTGGAGAAGATGGCCGGCCTCAAGCCCGTCATGGAGGGCGGCACCATCACGGCGGCGGTCTCCTCCCAGGTCTCGGACGGGGCGGCGGCGATGCTGCTGGCCTCCGAGCGGGCGGTCCGCGAGCACGGCCTGCGCCCGCGCGCCCGCATCCACCACCTGTCGGTGCGCGGCGAGGACCCGATCCGGATGCTGTCGGCGCCGATCCCGGCGACGGCGTACGCCCTGAAGAAGACCGGCATGTCCCTCTCGGACATCGACCTGGTGGAGATCAACGAGGCGTTCGCGCCGGTGGTGCTGGCCTGGCTGAAGGAGACCGGCGCGGACCCGGCGCGGGTCAACGTCAACGGCGGCGCGATCGCGCTGGGTCACCCCCTGGGGGCGACGGGCGTGAAGCTGATGACGACGCTCCTCCACGAACTGGAGCGCACGGGCGGCCGCTTCGGCCTCCAGACCATGTGCGAGGGCGGCGGCCAGGCCAACGTGACGATCATCGAGCGGCTGTAGCCCCCGGCCGGACGCCCCCGGGAGCCCCGGGCCGGGGCCGGGGGCGTCCGCTCACGCGTGGAACGCGTGCACGACCTCGATGCGGCCCACGATGTGCGCGTTGAACTCGTCCAGCTCCTCCGCGGGGACCCACAGCTCCAGGATGGTCTCGCCGCCCGCCTGCTGGACCGGGTAGCGCTCCAGGAAGGCCGAGTCCACCTCGAAGCGGGTCACGTAGCCCGAGCCGGAGTGCTTGACGTTCCAGTCGCTGGCGATGCGGATCGCGTAGTCCTCGTTCATCACCGGGTAGAAGATCGGCTGCTCGGGCAGCCGCGGCGGCCAGGCGCGCCAGTCGAGGGCGCGGACGAGGTCGAGTTCCGTCGGACCCGTCGGGCGCCACAGGGTCGTTGTAGGGGACATGGGTGCAGCGTAGGCAGGTGTGCGCGGAGCCGGCCACCAGGTTTCAGCGGGCGGGGCGGCGGCGGGAGATCCGGGTCAGGGAGATCGTCTGGATCAGGAGCAGGCCGCCGGTCACCGTCTCCCAGAACGCCGGCTCCGGGTCCGGCTCGGTGCCCCATTGCCAGGCCGGGCCGTGCGGATCCACGAGCACCTGGAGGCCGTCGTTGCCGCCCCCGCCTCCGCCCAGCGGGAGTGCGCCCAGGTCGCGCCCCGACTGCGTGTGCAGGTGGGTCCCCACGTCCACCACCCGCTCCACCCGGCCGTAGGCGCGCAACGCGTGCTGGTCCCACGCGTAGCTGCCGCACAGCGCGATCAGCACCGCGCCGATCGCGAGCAGCATCCGCCGGACGAACTCGGTGTCGGTTCCGTTCGGCAGGCCCGACATCAGGGCGACCAGGCCCAGCATGACCGGAAGCCAGTGGGGTGCGGGGCCGCGCATCAGCATAATTGCGACGAACTCCGCTGCGAGGGCGAGGGAATTGCGCAGCACTGCCCCGGGAACCGATATCGACATGCGCACATCATGCCGGGGATATTCGCGCGCGCACCCGCAGGGGCCACGACCCCTGATCCACCGCAAGTACGGCGTCGAGAGCGGCTGTTTCTTTAGTCCACTCTTGCGAGTGATAGTGCGCTTTGATGTATGTCGTTACGGTTAGGTGCATGAACCCCAGGGCGCGGAGGTTACGTGCCATCACGCCGTCGTTTGTGGCGGTCGGTCCGTCCGGTGTGGCGGTACGGGACCGTCTCAAGGGTCTGACCGAGGGGGACGAGGAAGTCCTCCGGCTTGTTGGCGCGCATCAGGGTTCCTTGGCTTCCCATGACCTCAAGCAGCGTTGCGCAAATGGATTCGACCACTCCGCCATCACGTGGGCGGCCCGCAAGCGGGAGCTGACGAAGGAATCGTCGTCGCGGATCGCCGGGGCGATCACCAAGGCCAGCCATGATCAGTGGGCGCTCGCGCGCCGCTGCCAGGCCGCACACATCCAGAACCTGGAAGCAGGCATCCGCACACTGCGCCACCGCCTCGCACTCCCTATGGACAGAAGGGCTCCAAGGCGGCTGCGGGCGGCTACCGCTCCAAGAGCGAGTGGTTTCGCAAGTCCCGCCGTCTCGTCATGCTGGAGACACGGCACGCGGCTGCTACAGCGGACTGGCGGGCCGGTCGGGTCCGTGTGGTCCGGGGTGGGAAGCGGCTGGCGAACACCCGGCACAACCTGGCCGAAGCCCAGCTCACCGAGGAGCAGTGGCGTGCCCGCTGGGAGGCCGAACGCTGGTTCCTGGCCGCTGACGGCGAGTCCGGGAAACGGTTCGGGAACGAGACGATCCGCGTCACCCCCAACGGCGAGATCAGCATCAAGCTCCCGGCACCACTCGCGCACCTGGCCAACGCCACGCACGGCCGGTACGTGCTGGCCTGTCGGATCGCGTTCGCGCACAGGGGTGAAGAATGGGCCGACCGCATCGAAGCGAACCGGCCCGCGGCCTACCGCATCCACCTGGACGTCACACGCGGGCGCTGGTACCTGACCGCAGCCTGGCAACGCCCCGCCGTCCAGGCGGTCCCGCTCGCAGCTGTCGGTGCGATGGGCGTGGTCGGTGTCGATACCAACGCCGACCACTTCGCGGCCTACCGACTTGATCCGCACGGCAACCCGACCGGCGAGCCGCACCGTTTCCCCTACGTCCTGTCCGGCGCCGCCGACCACCGCGACGCGCAGATCCGCCACGCCATCTCCCGGCTGCTGCACTGGACGAAAAGTGTCGGCGTCAAGGCCATCGCGATCGAGGACCTCGACTTCACAGCCGAGAAGACACGGGAGAAGCGCGGCCGCAGGAAACGGTTCCGGCAGGTCATCTCCGGCATCCCGACCGGCAAACTCAAAGCCCGACTCGTATCGATGGCCGCCGAGCAGGGACTGGTGATCGTCGCGGTCGACCCCGCCTACACCTCCCAGTGGGGAGGCCAGCACTGGCAGAAGCCGCTGGTCACCCCGCGCCGAAAGATGTCCCGTCACGATGCCGCCGGCATCGCGATCGGGCGACGCGCCCTCGGACACCCGATCCGGCATGGGGTATCCCCTGCTCGAAGAGCTTGGGGAGGGACGACACCGCCCCCACACGACCAGAGTGATCGTGCGGGGCATCGGACCGTCCAGGCCGCAAAAGGCACCCGGGGACGTGAGGGAAACCGCCCACCCACAACGGACCACGCCCCCAGAGACGTGCCGCCGAGTGGGAAGAGAAAGCGGAGACCCAGCGCATCCAAAACCGTTCGGGATGCGCCCAGTACGCACCAGTGGGGCCAAGACCCGCTCACGCACACTGGACAGGAACGGTCGTAGCACAGAGGTAGTGCGCCTACACAGCATGGAGGAGGACGCCGGTTCGAATCCGGTCGCCCCGCCCCCCTTACTTCACGGCCGCGGACGTGGTCGTGGCCGCCAGCCAGGCCCCGGCAGTCGCCAGCGCCGTCGCCGCGGCGGGGAGCGGTAGGCCCAGGAAGCCGTGGAAGACGCCGGGGACCAGGTGGACCGCGCAGTCCACGCCCGCCTCGCCCAGTCGGCGCCCGTACGCCAGGCCCTCGTCGCGCAGGACGTCGCAGTCCGCGAGGACGATCAGGGTGCGGGGCAGCGCCGAGAGGTCGGGGGCCCGGAGCGGGGAGACGTGGGGGTGGGTGGGGTCGCCGCCGTACTGGTCCCAGTACCAGGCCATGTGGGCCGCCGTGTGGAAGTGGTCCCGTGCGAACTCCGCCACCGAGCCGGACTCCATCGACGCGTCCAGGGGCGGGTAGAAGAGGAGCTGGCCGGCCAGCAGTCCGGGGGCCCGCAGTGCCGTCACGGCTGCCAGGTTGCCCCCGCTGGAGTCCCCCGCGACGACCAGGCGGGCCGGGTCGCAGCCCAGTTCCACGGCCCGCGCGCGGGCCCACAGCAGGACGGTCAGCGCGTCGTCGGGCGCCGCCGGCCAGGGGTGTTCGGGGGCGAGGCGGTAGTCCACGGAGACCACCACTGCGCCGGAGGCGGCGGCCAGGTTCCGGCACAGCGCGTCGTGGGTGTCGAGGCCGCACATCACCCAGCCCCCGCCGTGGAGGTAGAGGGTGAGGGGGCGGCCGGTGGCGCCCGGCGCCGGGTCGTAGATCCGGACCGGGACCCCGTCCGCGACCTCGTCCCGTACCGAGGCCACCTCCGGGCCCGGCGACGGGGAGCCGGCCGCCGCCGCCCGCAGGGCCGCAGGGTCGCCCGGGCCGGGGAAGCCTGCCGCCATCGCGTCGCACAGCCGTCGCGCGGCGGGGGAAAGGGCGGAGCCGCTCACTTCGTCGTCATCCCGCCGTCGACGGTGAACTCCGTGCCCGTGATGTACGAGGACGCGTCCGAGCAGAGGAAGAGGACCAGTTCCCCGACCTCCTCGGGCCGCCCCATCCGCCCCAGCGGCACGTGCGACCAGTCCCGGCCCGCGACCGCCTCGGCGACCATCGGGGTGTCGATCGCCCCCGGATGGACCGAGTTGATCCTGATCCGGTCCCCCGCCAGGTCCAGCGCCGCCGACCTCGTCAGCCCGCGGAGCCCGAACTTGGTCGATCCGTACGCCGCGTGACCGGGGATGCCGACCAGGCCGGCGGTGGAGGAGATGTTGACGATCGAGCCGCCTCCGCCTGCGCGCAGGACCGGGGCCACCGCCTGGATGCCGAGGAAGGGCCCGAGCAGGTTGACCCGTAGCAGCGCTTCGAATCCGGCGGCGCTCTGCTCCTCGACGTGGGCCGTGCGCCACAGGGCCGCGTTGTTGACCAGCGCCGAGACCGTGCCGAAGGCGCGTACGGCCTCCCGGACGACCTGCGCCCAGCTCTCGACTTCGGCCACGTCGTGCCGTACGTACAGCCCCTGGTCGCCGAGCGAGGAGGCGACCGCGCGGCCCTCGTCCTCGCGGATGTCGGTGACGACCACCCGCGCCCCTGCCTCGGCGCACAGCCGGGCCTCGGCCGCGCCCTGGCCGCGGCCGGCGCCGGTGATGACGACGACCTTCCCGTCCAAAGACACCACGGTTCAGCCCTCCAGCGCGCGGAAGTGCGGGATGACGCTCTCGCCCCACTGGCGGATGGTCTCCATGCAGGCCTCCTGCGGGACGGTACCCATCTGGATCAGGCACATCACCTCGTCGACGCCGATCTCGCGCAGCTGCTCGACGTAGGCGATGGCGCTCTGGGCGTTGCCGTAGGCGTGCTCGGCGTTGTAGGTGCCCGTGTCGACTGGGCGTGCCGGGATGTTCGCCTCGTGGAGCCTGGCGACGAGTTCGCCGCGGCTCTTCTCCAGGGCCGCCACGTGGTCCTCGGCGGTCTCCTCGTCGGACCAGCCGGTGGGTTCGGGGGCGTTGCCGTACCAGTGGGCGATGGATTCGGCGAAGAAGCGCTGGCCGCGCGTGCCCAGGCGCAGGGCGCGTTCGGCGTCGTCGAGGACGATGGTGGGGCAGAGGGCGGAGAGGTGGTCGTTGACCTCGCTGGAGACGAGGCGGTCGCCGGTGCGGGTGGCGATGGCCTCGTCGTAGACCTTGCGCATCTCGCGGACGTCGTCGGCGCCGGCGAAGCCCATCACCAGTGCTCCGATGCCCAGTTCGGCGGCGAGCTTGAGGGTGTCGTGCTTGGAGCAGGCCATGAAGAGCGGCGGGTGCGGGTCCTGGACGGGGCGGGGCAGGATCGCGCCCGGGCCGATGTCGATGGAGCCGTGCCACTCGAACTTCTCCTCGCGCCAGGCCGAGGAGAAGATCCGCAAGGCCTCTTCCATCTGCGGATAGGTGTCCTCGGGCCTGACCCCGTACATGGACATCTCCTGGCGGGTGGCCCCGCGCCCGGCGCCGATGTCCACGCGGCCGCCGGAGAGCACGTCGAGCATGGCGGCGCGTTCGGCGACGCGTACGGGGTGCTGGTAGCCGAAGGGCATGGTGACCACGCCGTGGCCGATGCGGATCCTCTTGGTCCGGGCGGCGACCCAGGTGAGGAAGATCTCGGAGGCGCTCATGTGGGCGTACCGGGTGAGGGCGTGGTGCTCGACCGCCCAGATCCGGTCGAAGCCCATCTCCTCGGCGAACACGGCCTGTTCGACGCAGTCGTGGATGACCTGGCGTTCGCGTTCGGGGGTCGGGTCGACGAGCTGCGCCTCGAAGATCATCGAGAACTTCACAGGACACCTCCCAGGATGCCGCGGGCTTCAGCACGGGGAGAAATGAGTCCAGCCGTCGTGGGCGCGGAGCGCCGGAGTTCTCTTCGCATCTGTGGTGACCTGCGCTTTCTGTCGTTGTCAGTGGGCTGGTCCAGGTTGGCCGCGTGACGGCATCTCAGGAGACGGAGAAGACCGGGCACGCCCGGTTCACCTACCGGCTTCGCGTGTCGTCGACCGCCCTCACCAAACTGTTGGGTGAGTGGGCGCGGTGCCGGTGGGTCTGGAACGAGTGCTGCGCCCGATCGCAAAAGGCCCGCGCCGGGGACGAGGAGTGCGGCCCGGCCCGGCTGGACAAGATGCTGACCGAGGCGCGCACCACGAATACGTGGCTGCGGGAGGGTTCCTCGGTTCCGCAGCAACAGTTGGTACGGGACTTCGGAAAGTCCCGCACCAAGGCATTGATGGACATCAAGGCCCGGTTGCCGGTGCGGCAACGGGCGGGGATGCCGAAGTACAAGAAGAGGTACGCAGCCGACCCGAGCCTCAACTACACGCGGCGCGGCCTCCGCATCAAGGACGGCCGTCTGCACCTCTCGGGCGGCGTCATGCTGACCGTGGTGTGGTCCCGCCACCTCCCGGCGGACCCCTCGTCGGTTCGGATCTACCGCGACAGCCTGGGCCACTGGTACGCCTCCTTCGTCGTGGCCACCAGCCCCCAGCCACTCCCGGAGACGGACGCTGCGATCGGGATCGACTGGGGTGTACGGGAAACGGCGACCACCACCAGCGACACCCACGACCTCCCCCATGCCGAGCACGGGCGGAAGGCCGCCGCCGGACTCGCGGCCGACGCCGCGATCGGTGCGGCCAAGCGCGAGTTGATCACGATGGCCCGTAAGCACGGGCGCATCGTGCACCTTGTCCACCCCGCGCACACCACCATGGACTGCGCGCAGTGCGGAGCGAGAACCAAGCACGCACTACCTCTCTCAGAACGTTCCTACACCTGCACCGTGTGCGGAGCCGTGTCCCCCAGGGACAAGAACTCCGCCCGCGTCATGCCGGTCCGGGCTGGTCTCAACCCGGCTGGTGCCGATCGTGCAAGAGCTGCCGGACCGCAGGTCCACAGCCAACGTGAGCCAGGAATCCCCGCCTTTGGGGCGAGGAGGAGTCAAGGTGAACCTCCCAGCCCCCTACACGCGAAGGTGTATTCCTAATAGGAATATTTCTAGCAGCTATATTGCGCCGGAGGAAGAGCCACCACGAAGAGCGGTCGTAGACTGCGCTGCGTGGCAGAACAGGCGGCAGACGAGACGAACAAGCGCACGCTCCCGGCGACCAGCTGGGCGGTGCTCGGGCTGCTCTCCTTCGGAGAGGAGCTCTCCGGCTACGACCTGAAGAAGTGGTCGGACTGGTCCCTGCGCTTCTTCTACTGGAGCCCGTCCTTCAGCCAGATCTACAGCGAGCTCAAGCGGCTGGAGAAGGCCGGGTACGCCTCCTCCCGGATGGTCGCCCAGGAGACCGGGACCCGCGACAAACGCGTCTACCGGATCACCGACGAGGGCATGGCCGCCGTACGGGAATGGGCGCGCGAGGCCCCCGTCGACCCGCCGGTGCTCAAGCACGGGCCGATGCTGCGACTGTGGCTCGGCCACCTGCTGGAGCCGGAGCAGATGCGCGAAGTCCTTTCGCAGCACCAGGAGTTCGCGGAGAAGATGCGGCGGCGCGCGGTGGCCGACGCGGACGGGGCGAAGGAGGAGGCGTCCTGGGCGTACCCGACGCTCACCCTCAAGTGGGCGGAGCGGTACTACGCCTCCGAGCGCGACCTCGCCGCCGCCATGCTCGACGACATCGCGGAGCTGGAGAGCCGGCGCGCGGCCGGCCCGGTGGGAACCGGCGCATCCGGCACCACCGGCCCCTCCGGCGCGCCCGGCGCCTCCGCCGCGCCCGGCAAGCGCCCGTAGGTGCGCCGGAAGTAGAGCAGCGGCGCGCCCTCGCGGTGCGCGGTCAGGGCGGTGACCCTGCCCAGCGCGATGGCGTGGTCGCCGCCGTCCAGGACGGCCTCCAGATCGCATTCGACGGTGGCCAGGGCCCCGCCGAGCAGTGGCGCCCCGTTGCCGCCGGAGCGCCAGGCGACCCCGCCGAACTTGTCCCCGCCCGTGACGGCGAACCGGCGGCACAGGTCCTGCTGGCCGGCGGCCAGGATGTTGACGGCGAAGGCTCCGGCGGCCTGGATCTCGGGCCAGGTGGTGGACGTACGGGCCGGGCAGAAGCAGACCAGCGGCGGGTCCAGGGAGACGGAAGAGAAGGACTGCACGGCCATCCCGGCGGGACGGCCGTCGGCTCGGCGCGCCGTGATGACGGCGACGCCGGTGCAGAAGCTGGAGAGGGCGGACTTCATGTCCGCGGCGATGGCGAGGGTCGGCATGGTGACCTCCTGATCACGACGTTCCTACTAGGTATATGCCTAACCGAAACACATGTGATTGGATACCGCCCACGCTCGCTCGTCAAGTAGGGAGGGTTCATGTCCGGCCCCCGCCAGACCCCGCAAGTGCTCCCACCACTGCCCCCGCAACTGCCCCTGCCCGCCACCCTGGCCGGGCTTCCCGGGTACGCCGCCGCCGCGTACGGGGACCGCGAGGCCCTCGCCGACGGGGAGGTCCGCTGGACCTTCGCCCGCCTCGCCGAAGAGACGGCCGCCTCCGCCCGGGCCGCCCTCGCCCATGGAGTCCGGCCCGGCGACCGGGTCGCGATCTGGGCCCCCAACAGCCGCCACTGGATCACCGCCGCACTCGGCGCGGTGGGTGTCGGCGCCGTCCTCGTGCCGGTCAACACCCGTTACAAGCCCGCCGAGGCCGCCGACATCATCCGGCGCAGCGGCGCCCGCGTGCTCTTCACCGAGCGCGGATTCCTCGGCACCGACTACGCCCGTGACCTGCACGCCTCCGGTGAGGACCTGGGCGCGCTCGCCTCCACGGTGGTCCTGCGCGGCGGGGCCGACGGCCCGGGCCGCGCCGAAGGTCCCGGCGACTCCACAGGCCCCGGCGGCCCCGCCGTCACCGGCTGGGACGCGTACCTGCGCGCCGGGGCCGCCGTCCCCGACGCCGAGCGGGCCGCGCGCGCGGCCGCCGTACGGCCCGGGGACCTCAGCGACATCCTCTACACCTCGGGCACCACCGGCCGCTCCAAGGGGGTCATGACCACCCACGGCCAGACCGTCCGGCTCTACGCCTCCTGGTCCGGGCTCGTCACCCTGCGCCCCGGCGACCGGTACCTGCTGGTCAACCCCTTCTTCCACACCTTCGGTTACAAGGCGGGCGTGCTGGCCTGTCTGCTCCGGGGCGTCACCATGCTCCCCGAGGCCGTCTACGACACCGACCGGATCCTGCACCGCATGGCCGCCGAGCGCGTCACCTGCCTGATGGGCCCCCCGACCGTCTTCCACGGCCTGATCCGCCACCCGGACCGGGCCGCCCACGACCTGTCCGCGCTGCGCCTGGCCGGCACCGGCGCCGCCTCCGTGCCCACCTCCCTCGTCGAGGAGATCCGCACCGAACTGGGCGCCCCCGACGTGTTCACCGCGTACGGGCTCACCGAGTCCGGCGGGGTCGTCTCCGTCTGCCCCACCGACGCCGACGCCCGCACCCTCGCCCACACCGTCGGCCTGCCGCTGCCGGACACCGAGGTACGGATCGCGGGACCGCTCGGCGAGGTGCTGCCCGCCGGGGAACCGGGCGAGGTGCAGGTCCGCGGCTACCACGTCACCCCCGGCTACCTGGACGATCCGGGGAGCACCGCCGACGCCGTGCTCCCCGACGGCTGGCTGCGCACCGGGGACATCGGCGTCCTCGACGCGCGCGGCTACCTCGCCATCACCGACCGACTCAAGGACATGTACGTGGTCGGCGGCTTCAACGCCTATCCGGCGGAGGTGGAGAACGTGCTGCTGACCCACCCGGCCATCACCGACGCGGCGGTGGTCGGAGCCCCCGACGAGCGGCTCGGCGAGATCGGGGTGGCCTACGTGGTCACCACCGGGCCCGTCACCGGCGCCGAGCTGACCGCCTGGACCCGGGAGCGGCTGGCCAACTTCAAGGTGCCGCGCAGGTTCACCCGGCTCGACGAACTCCCGCGCAACGCGGGCGGCAAACTGCTGAAGACCGAGCTGCGCCGTGCGGCGCGAGGGGAGTCGGCATGAGCGGTCCCGGTACGGGGGCACCCGCCCCGGAGCTGACGGAGCCGGCGGAGCTGGGCGAACTGCGCGACGCGGTACGGGCGGTCCTCGCCCGGCATCCCGGCCACGCGGCCTGGACCCCGCTGACGGCCCAGGTGGGCGCGGCCGCGCTGGCGGTGCCCGAGGAGTACGGCGGCCTGGGCTGCGGAACGACCGAAGTCGCGGTGGTCATGGCGGAGCTGGGGCGCGCGCTGAGCCCCGTACCGTACCTGGGCTCGGCGGTGCTGACCGTGCGGGCGCTGCTCGCCGCCGGGGACCGGGAGGCGTGCGAACGGCATCTGCCGGGGCTGGCGGAGGGCTCCGTGGTGGGGGCGCTGGCCTGGGCGGAGGAGGGCGGCTGGGAGGCACCGGCCCTCTCCACCCGGGCGGTTCCCGCGGGCTCCGACTGGCTGCTGACCGGCGCCAAGCGGTACGTGCTGGCCGGGCCGGCGGAGCCCTCGCTGGTGCTCGCCTTCGCAGTGACCCCGGAGAACCGGCTCGGGCTCTTCGAACTCGACTCCGCGCCCGCGTCCTTCACCGTACGGGCCACCATGGACACCACCCGGCCCCTCGCGGAGCTGACACTGGACCGGACTCCGGCGCGGCTGCTGTCCGCCGACGGCGCGGCCGTCCTCGACCGGGTCCGGGACCTGGCCTGCACGGCGCTGGCCGCCGAGCAGGCGGGGGCGGCGGCGCGGGCCCTGGAGACGACCGTGCGGTACGCGAAGGACCGGGTGCAGTTCGGGCGGCCCATCGGCTCCTTCCAGGCGGTCAAACACCGGCTGGCCGATATGCACACCGCCGTGGAGGGCGCCCGCTCGCTCGCCTTCGCGGCGGCCACCGCCGACGCCGCCCCGAGCCAGGCCGCCGCGGCGAAGTCGGGGTGCTCGGAGGCCTACGCGTACGTGGCGGGCGAGATGATCCAGCTGCACGGCGGGATCGGCATCACCTGGGAGCACGAGGCGCACGCCTACTTCAAGCGGGCCCACGGCTCGGCCCATCTCTTCGGCCCGCCGTCCGCACACCGTGAACGGCTGGCGGCCCGGCTCGGGTTCCTCGCGGCCGGGTGAACGCCGCCCGGGCTCCCGTACCCTCGGGCCCATGACGGGCAGCGCGATTAACCTCCGGAAGATCGAAGAGAGCGCCCCGGCGCTGGTGAACCTCTACAAGAGCGCCGGGGTCTCGCTGCGCAAATACGGTCTGGAGGGCGGGCGCGCCTGCGTGTACCTGGTCCTGGACTACTCCGGGTCGATGCGCCCGTACTACGAGGACGGCAGCGTGCAGGCCCTCGCGGACCGGGTGCTGGGCCTGGCCGCGCACCTGGACGACGACGCCCGCGTACCCGTCGTGTTCTTCTCCACGGAGGTCGACGCGGTGGAGGAGATCTCCCTCGCCGGCCATGAGGGACGGGTCACCGAGATCGCCGCCGGACTGGGCCACATGGGCAAGACGGCCTACCACGCGGCCATGGACGCGGTCATCGACCACTACCTGGACTCGGGGTCGGCCGCCCCCGCGCTCGTCGTCTTCCAGACGGACGGCGGGCCCGTCAACAAGCTCGCCGCCGAGCGGTACCTGTGCAAGGCGGCCCGGCTGCCGATCTTCTGGCAGTTCGTCGGCTTCGGGAACACCCGTAGCTCGCAGTTCGACTTCCTGCGACGGCTCGACGAACTTCCGGTCCCGGCGAAGCGGCCCGTGGACAACGCGGGCTACTTCCACGCCGGCCCGGACCCGCGGACCGTCGTGGAGTCGGAGCTCTACGACCGCCTGGTCGCCGAGTTCCCGGCATGGCTGGCGGCGGCCCGCGCGGCGGGCATCGTGCGCGCCTGAGCGGCGGTTGTCGGTGCTCCGCGCTTTGATGGAGCTATGACGACGAACAACTGGGCCGTATTCGAGAAGGCGGAACCCGAATTCGCGGCGGCCGTCCAGGCGCGCTTCGCACAGTTCCCGCACCACGTCCTGGCGACCCTGCGCAAGGACGGATCCCCGCGCGCCACCGGGCTCAACGTGGACATCCGCGGCGGCGAGCTGTGGCTGGGCATGATGCCGGGTTCGATGAAGGGCAAGGACCTGCGGCGCGATCCGCGCTTCGCCCTGCACACCAACCCGGGCGAGGGCGAGACCATGCCGGACGGGGACGTGCGGATCGCCGGGCGCGCGATCGAGATCGTGGAGCAGCCGGAGCTGCACCGGTACGCGGAGGAGACCGACAGCCCGCACCCCTTCGACCTCTTCCGCGCCGAGCTGACGGAGGTGGTCCACGTCGGGGTCGAGGACGATGACCTGGTGGTCCGGTCGTGGACCCCGGCGGGCGGGCTGCGCACCATCCGCCGGGGCAATGACGACGAGCCGGCCCGCGAGGACACCCCCGCCTGATCGGCTCGCGCGGGTCAGCTCAGGTGCGGGTCAGCTCAGGTGCGGATCAGCTCAGGTGCGGGCGGGCCTTCTTCATGGCCGCCGGGTCGACGTCCACCCAGTTCCGGTCGATGTTGATCGTCACGTCTCCGTACGTGGCGTCGTGGTCGCCCCGGAACTGGTGGGCCCGGCGCGCCCCCGCCCACTGCTTGGTGCCCGCGGGCAGTCCGAGGTCGGCGTCGGTGACCGAGGCCGACCCGTTCCAGCGGGCCACCCACAGCACGTCGGGCATGGCGTCCGGGGCCTGGGCGTAGTGGGCGCTCAGCGCCTTGGCCCCGGAGCTCGCCGAGACGTAGGCGGCCCCGCGGTAGCCCAGTTCGTGCAGCCGGACCGTCCAGGCGGTGAGATAGGCGACGACGGGGCCGTCCCAGGTGGCCCGGTCGGTGTAGTTCTCCAGGTCGTTGTAGAGGACCGTGCCCTCGGCCAGCCCCAGCGCGGCGGCGGCCTGGGCGGCGCCGTCGGCCGCGGCCGTGCCCTGGTCGGTGGCCTCGGAGGGGTCGGTGGAGAGCCCGGTGGAGGAGCTGTTCCAGGGCTGGGGGCCGACCCAGATCGGCATCAGGTGCCAGCCCGCGGCGGCCTGGCGGGTCACCCACCCGGCGGTGAGCTGCGGCTGGGCGCAGGCGCGGGCCCGGCCGCCGATGTAGATGCCGATCGCCCCGAAGGGCGAGTCCTCCTTCCAGGTGTTCATGGCCTTCTGCGTGGGCGCGGTGCAGGCGTCGAAGCCCTCGCCGGTGTAGGGGCCCTGCGCGGCGGCACGGGGACCCGGGCCGGGGGCGACGGCGGGCTCGGCGGGGGCCGGTCGGGTGGGCGGGGTGAGCGTACGGGCCCGGCCGAGCACTCCTCGTACGGTCTCGGGCGTGGCCCCGTAGGAGACGGTGGCCATCACCCCGGCGCGGCGCAGGGTGTAGCGGATCTCGTTGCTGTCGCCCCGGACCTTGGGCAGGGGTTCGCCCTCGTCCGCGCCGACGGTCGGGATGTCGGCGCGCGGCGGGGCCCCCTCGAGGGGCTCCAGGTGCAGGGTGTCGGCGCGCGGGGCGACGGCGCGGGCCGCTCCGCAGTCGCCCTGGGTGCCGGCGTGCCCGAGGTAGAGGGTGGGCAGGTCCAGGCGCAGGCAGGCGTCGGGGTTCCGGTCGAGGTCGACGACCCGCCAGTCGGCGGGGACGGTGAGGTGCAGCCCGCGGTAGTCGACGGGGCGTCCGTCGGCGGGGCGGGCGCCGGCGGCACCGGTGGCGGCGCGGGCGCCGCCGGCGGGGGGACCGTCCGCGGCTCCGACCGGGACGGGAGCGAGCAGCGCGGCGCCCAGCAGGCAGCTCAACATCATGTGGGAGGGGGGCATGTGACCCACTGTTACCAGAAGGCCGCGGCGTTGACTCAGAGGCACGAGAAGGCGCGGGCCCGCTGTTGACGGGACGGCGGTACGGGGGCACGGCCGGGTGGTGGTATCCGGCCCGTGGCTCAGCCCGCCGTCGGGCGGCTCCTGCCGCGCCGCGGCGCGGTGTTGGCGCGGATCTCCTCCGTGGCCGCGCGGAACGCGGGCGCGGCGCGGGCGAAGTAGTCGAAGAGCAGGGCCTGCTGCTCCGGGGAGTAGGAGCCGATCACCGCCGCGATGTGCCGGCGGGCCGGGCCGACCACGTCCTCGATCCGGTCCAGCGCGTCCGGTTCGGGTTCCACGATGACCCGACGCCTGTCGCCCGGGTCGGCGGCCCGGCGGGCGTAGCCGGCCCGTTCGAGGCGGTCGATGAGCCGGGTCGTGGCGCCGGTGGTCAGTCCGGTGCGGGTGGCGAGCTCGCCGGACGACAGGCCGCCCTCCAGGGTGATGAGGCTGAGGGCGTACCACTCCGAGGTGTGCAGGCCGGACGCCTCGGCGCTGGCCAGGCCCTGGAGGCCGACGGCGTCCAGGTACTGCCGGAAGATCGTGTGCGCGTCCCGGCCGTCGCCGTCCCGGTCGTCGCCGTCCTGGTCGTCGATGCCTGTTGCCATTCCCCGGACCGCCTCCTACATTTATATCTGCACGCATGCAGATACTGCGTTCGTTCAGTATCTGCTCCAGTCTAACCAATGGGGAGTGGTCCGTCATGCAGTCCACCAGCGAGTCCGTCGCCTCCGTCCAGACCGTGCTGAGCCGCCTCGTCACCGCCTGGGAGCGCCACGACGCCGAGGCCTACGGGGAGCTGTTCACCGAGGACGCCACGTACATCACCTATGTCGGCACCTTCTACCAGGGGCGCCGCGACATCGTGGAGAGCCACCGCACGCTCTTCGCGGGCTTCCTCAAGGGCACCCGGCTGGCCGACGAGATCCTCGGCATCCGCTTCCACGGGCCCGGCGTCGCCGTGGTCAACGGCCGCGGGGACACCTACAAGGGCAAGCGCCCGGAGAGGCTCGCCAAGATCCAGACCTACACGCTGGTCCGCGAGGGGGACGGGCAGTGGCGGATCGCCGCCTTCCAGAACACCAAGCGCAAGCCGCTGATGGAGGCCGTGTCCTACCGGTTCGCTCCGGGCCTCGTCCCGGCCGCCGAACGCTGACCCCCATCCGGACTCCCCATCCGGACCTCCCCGCCCGGCCCGGTCCCCCGCTTCGAACCGCGGACCGCGGACCGCGGGGCCCCTCCTCCCAGTGGAGGAGCCCCGCGAGCGGCCCGTACGGCCCGGCAGGTGTCCCCTCTTACTCCTGCTGGTCCTGGAAGGCGGGCAGCGCGAAGACGCGCTCCTTGCCCGCCTCGTCCATGAGCTCGACGAGCGGCAGCACCAGTTCCCACAGGTCCTGCTTGTCGACCTCGCGCACGAGTCCTTCGAGTTCCGCGTCACCCAGCCCGGCGGCGGCGTCGGCCACCACCTTGCGACCCTCCTCGGGCAGCACCCCGACCAGCGGCAGGAACTCACCCCACAGCGCGGTCGCCACGACGGCCCGTACCACCCCGGTCAGCACCTCCGGGTCCCGCAGGGAGTCCAGCCGGGCCACGGCGAGCCGGTCGTCCTCCCCGAGCAGCGCGACGAGCGGAAGCAGGGATTCCCACAGCCCCTCGGCGTGCGCCACCCGTACGAGCGAATCGAGTTCGGCCCCGCCGAGGCGGGCGGTGAGTTCGGCGATCCGCAGCCGCTGCTCCCCGCCGACCATCGCGGCGACGCCGAGGGCCTCCTCCCAGAGCCCTTCGGTCGCGGCGGCCCGTACCACCGCGGCGAGCCGGTCGTCGCCCATGAGCTCCAGGATGCGGGGCAGCCGCTCGGGCAGGTCGACGTAGAACCCGGCGCGCAGCACCGCCGCGTCGTCCACCTGGTCCAGGATCCGGCGGAGCACCTGGTCCCTCATGTGCCCGACGAAGCGGCCCATGGTGAGGTGGTCGCGGTTCTCGGCGAGGGTGACGGCGATGCGTAGGACGAGCCCCTCGTCGAGCCGGTCGACGATCCCGGCGATCTTCCGGGGGTCCAGGTGTGCGCAGGCCTCGGCCGTGAAGGTGACGGGCAGTTTCGCGATGATGTCGGCGGCCCGCCCGGACTCCAGCCGGCCGGCCACCCCGGCCGCGAGCCGGGGCCCGAGCGCCTTCTGCGAGATGGCGGCCGCGACCCCGGCCGGTACGAGCTTGGTCGCGGCGGCGATCCGGTCGAGCATCTCGGGAGCGCCGTCGTTCAGTACGCCGCTGACCTGCTCCCGAAACGTCCGCACGTCCTCGTCCGGCAGCCCGCGCAGGAAGCCGAGCTCCCCGGCGTCCACGCCCACCAGGCGGGCGATCTTCTCCACTTCGGCGCGGCTCACCGGAACAGCACCTTGCGTACGGCCCCGCGTGCGAGGGCGGGGACCAGCTTGAGCGCTTCCTCGGCGGCCCGGTTCAACCCTTCGGCCTGGCGCGCCCGTTCGGCCTTCAGCGCCTCGGCGAGCCGCGCGAGCTCCCCGGCGTCCAGTTCCGCGAACGAAGCGGGGGGCCGGGCCCCCGCCAACTCACCGCTCAACCGGCCCATTTCCTCATCGGTACGCACGGGACGACCTCCCACACCAAAGACGACGACGGCTCGCCCAGAGAATGGTCCTGGATTGACTAATAGTCAATACTCGTGGGTAGCCCGCCCGGTGGGGCGGTGCGCACCGCGGTGGGGCGGTGCGGTGGAGCGGTGCGCACCCCCACGGCGCACCGCCCCACCGGGCGTACCGGCGGCCCCACCCGGCCGCCTTCCCGCTGACCGCCCCCGGCGGATCAGCAGCTCTTCGCCCCCGGCGGCGGCTTGAACACCGCGTCCAGCACGCGGTCCACGGAGACGTCGACCAGGGTCCAGTCCAGCGTGGAGTCCGTGGTCGGCAGGCTCAGGTGCTCGGGAAGCTCGCTCTCCGCGAGCTCCTGGCCCACGTAGAGGATGGACAGCGCGCCCCCGCAGCCCGACGGCGCCGGCGGGACGCTCCCCCGGACCAGGCCGTCGTCCGGGCCCACGGCGAGCGTGCGGGTGTCGATCGGGCCGTACGTGAACTTGTAGCCCGCCGAGCTCGACGACTTGGTCATCTCCACCCGGACGTGACTGAGCTTCACGGGCACCGCTTCGCACGGACGCTGGGAGTTGCGCAGGCCCAGCCACACGCCGCTGTCCACCATGAAGAGGGCCGAGGAGTCCGAGGCCGCAGGCCGATCGCTGCTGCGCAACCCCTTCAGATAGCCGGTCAGCCCCTTCGTGTCCAGACCGGCCGTGACCGTGCACGGCGTGGTGGGAACGGGGGCCGGGACCGGAGACGGGGTCGGGCTCGGGGTCGGGGTCGGGCTCGGACTCGGGGTCGAGAGGACGCTCGCCGAGGGGGAGGCCCCGCCCGCCCCCAGGGGCAGGCCGGTACCCGAGCCCGCGCAGCCGGCCACGACGAGCAGCGGGAGGGTCAGGAACGGTACGGCTAACACACGTAATCGGCGCATCAGGCCTCCACATCAGGCACGGCCGGGATCACTTCCGATGCTGGCAGCCGGGCTCCACCGGCGGCATCCGTAGAACCGCCTACGCATCCCCGGCGCCGAATCCGGGTACCGGACATCCGGGGAGGGCGCCATGGTGGGCAGGACTCCGTTGGTCGGCCGGGGGGCCGAGCTGGAGCGGCTGGACGAGGCGATCGGGGAAGTGACCGGCGGGCACGGCGGATCGCCGGGCGTCGTCGACCTCACGGGCCCGGCGGGCATGGGCAAGAGCAGACTGCTGACCGAGGTGTGCCGAAGGGCCCGCGGCCGCGGTCTGACGGTCCTGCGCGGCCGGGCCACCGAGTACGAACGGCACATCCCCTTCCGGCTGTTCACCGACGCCTTCGCCGACCTGGATCCGGAGCTGCTGCGGGAGAAGGGCGCGGACCCGTCGGTGGCCCCCGTCCTGCACGGCGTGGCGGCGGACCCGGGCGCCGGACGGAGCGCCCCGCTGGACCGGTTCGCCGTGCACCGGGCGGTCGCCCGGCTGCTCACGGAGCTGGCGGAGCGCGGTGACGGTGGAGGTGGCGGTCACGGCGGTGACCGTGGTGGTCACGGCTGCGGCCTGCTCATCGCCCTCGACGACCTCCACTGGGCCGATCCGGCCTCCCTGGAGCTCCTCGACCACCTCGTACGCCACCCCCTGCGCGCCCCCGTGACCCTCGTCGTGGCCCGCCGCGACCGCCAGACCTCCCCGTCCCTCACCGCCGCGCTCACCCGGGGCGTGGACACCGGCGCCGTGCTGCGCCTGGACCTCGGCCCCCTCGCGGAGCGGGCCTGCGTGGAGCACCTCGCCCCGGATTTACCTGCCGCCCGCGCCGCCCGGCTCTACGCGGCCAGCGAGGGCAATCCGCTCTACTTCCTGACCCTGCTCCAGGGCCAGGGCGACGGCCCCGCCCTGCCGGCGGGGGGCCTGGCCGCACTGCTGCTCGACGAGCTGACCCCGCTGACGGACACGCAGCGGCGTACCACCGAGGCCGTCGCCGTGCTCGGCGACCACGCCACCGCTCCGCTGCTGGCGCACACGCTCACCGCGTCGGCGCCCGACCCCGGCCCGCTCCTTCCCGGCCCGACCGATCCCGGACCGCTCGACGCCGACCTCGCCGTGCTGGCCGGGCGGGACCTGGTGCGGCGGGGTCCCGGCGGGAGCTGGTCGCTGCGCCATCCCGTGCTGCGGACCGTGGTGCACGAGAACACCGAGCACCGGCGCCGCACCGACATGCACCGGCGGGCCGCCGCCGCGCTGGCCGGTGCGGGCGCGGGTGCCGCCGTACGGGCCCACCACGTCGAGCGGGCGCTGACCGGCTGGGACCCGGAGGCGGCGGCGGTCCTGCTGGAGGCGGCCGGGCAGTCCGAGGCCACCGCCCCCGCGAGCTGTGCGCACTGGCTCGGGGTGGTGCTCCGGGTGCTGCCGGACACCGCGGAGCACGGCGCGCAGCGGCGGGAGCTGCTGCTGCGTCGGGCGCGGGCCCTCGGCGTGTGCGGGGAGTTGCGGCAGAGCCGGGACCTGCTCCACGAGCTGATGGCGCGGCCCGGATCCGACGAGGACGGCGGGCTGCGCGCGAGCGCCGCCACCCTGTGCGCCTCGATGGAACGCCATCTCGGGGACTACGCGTCCGCGGTCGCCCTGCTCCGCCGCGAACTGGCCCGCCGACCCGCCCCCCGCCCGGCCGACGCGCTCGCCCTCGGTCTCGAACTCGGCTCGTCCGCACCGCACGCGCTGTCCTACGACGAGGTGCGGGAGGACGTACGGCGCACCTTGGACCTGGCCCGGCGGCTGGGCAACGAGCCCGCCGAGGCGGGGGCGCTGACGATCACCGCGCTCGGGGAGACGTACGGGGGCGACCTGGTGACGGCCCGGGCGCTGACCGACCGCGCCGCGGCCCGGGTGGACGCGCTGACCGACCGGGAACTCACGGAGCTGTGCGAACCGTTGGCCCGGTTGAGCTGGTCGGAGTTCTATCTGGAGCGGTACGCGGACGCGCAGCGGCACGCCGACCGGGGCCTGGCCCTCGCCCGCCGGGTGGGCCCCCTCCACCTCCTCCCGCACCTGCTCCTATGCAAGGCGATCGTCCACATGAGCACCTGCCGGATGCTCCCGGCGCTGGAGCTCGTCGACGAGGCGGAGTCCATCGCCCGGGGCATCGGCAGCGACGAACTCCTCGCCCTGGTCCTGGCGAACAAGGCCCAGGTGCTGCTCGCGGCCCTGCCCCCGGGCGACGGCACCCCGCTCGCCGTCGCCGAAGAGGCCGTCGCGCTGTGCGGGGGGCGGAGCAGCTGGTGGGCCTCGCTCGCCTGGTGCGTGCTGAGTTACACGGCCCTGCACGCCGGCGACCCCCGACGGGCCCGGTCCGCGATGCTGCGGGCGGGCGGCGGACCGCAGCTCGCCCGCCTCCAGCCGACGATGCGGCCGCTGTTCCTCGAAGCCCTGGTCACGGCGGCCGTCACCACCGGCGACCTGGCCGACGCGGAGGCCTGGTCCCGGCGGGCCACGGCGGACGCCGAGCGGCTCGGGCTGCCCGCGCAGCGGGCCTCGGCGCTGCGCAGCGCGGGCCAACTGCTGGCGGGACGCGGCGAGCCGGGACCGGCGGCGGACCTGTACGCCCTGGCGGCCGAGGAAGCAGGCCGCTCGGGCGCGACCCTCTGGGAGGCCCAGGCCCTGCTGATCGGCTCCTCCTTACGCACCCGGGCCGGCGACCCCGCCGCCGCGGCATCCCTCTGGCACCACGGCCGCCGCCTCGCCGAAACGGGCGGAGCCCGCCTCCTGACAGGCCTGGCGGACCTCTTCCCGCCGCCCAGGGCGATGACGGCGCCCGCTCCCTCCCCCCTCCCCCACCTCACCCCGCGCGAACAGCAGATCGCAGCCCTGGTCGCCGAGGGCCTGACCACCCCGGCCATCGCGGCCCGCCTCTACCTCAGCCCTCGCACGGTCGACACCCACCTGTCGCACATCTTCCGCAAGACGGGCGTCACCACCCGCTCGGCCCTGGCCGCCCTGACGGCCCGACGCACGGGGTGAGGGGATCCGGCGAACCGGCCCTGTCAGTGGGTGCGTTTAGCGTGGACGAAGCAGTCAGCACACGTTCACGTACCCAGGGGGGAACATGAAGAAGAGGCACGCCTACAGGACCCGCACGGCGGCGGCGATCGCGGCGACGACCACCACCCTCGTCCTGGCACTGACCGCGGGGGCGGGACAGGCGGTCGCCGCGGGGACGGACGAACTCATCGGCCACCCGGGGCCGGACGGACTGATCTGGGTGCCCGAACAGACCGGCTCGGGCGGCTTCGTATCGGGCGGCCTCTCTTCATCGCTCGACACCTTCACCACCTTCGCGTGCGAAGGCGGCGGCAGCATCGAGGTGGTCTTCCACCTCAACGAACTCCCGGACCGGGACCCGGAACCCTTCACCCTGGACTGCCCCGTGGGCACCCCGGCCCGCGTCACGGTCCCCCTCGGCAGCGGCCTCCACGGCGGCTTCGGCGCCGCGGTGACGGCCTCGTCCCCGTCCATACGCTGGGGCGCCACGGTCGTCCAGCCCGAGTAGCGGGCCGGGTCACGACGCCGCCCGCCGCTCGCTACGCCGAGGCGGCGGGCACCCGCACCATGTGCACATCGATGGGGTCCTCGTCCTCCACCACGAACCCGTACCGCTCGTAGAGCCCCCGGACGGCACTCCCCCGCAACACGGTCAGCCGCACGTCCACGCCCTCCGCGTCGGCCCGCGCGAGCACCTCGCGCAACACCCGCGACCCGATTCCCCGCCCCTGGTGGCGCGGATCCAGGTACAGGTGCTCCACCTTGAGCCCACCCCCGTAGGGCCGCACGGTCAGGGACCCGACGATGTCCTCCCCCCTCACGATGACCGAGGAGTACACCTCCGAGAACTCGTCCCGCAGCCGCTGCCGCACCCGCACCTCGTCGTACCGCCCCAGCCGCTCCAGGTCGTCCCGCATCACGACGGCCTTCAACTCGGCGACGACCTCGACCTCCCCCACCCGCGGGGCCCTCAACTCCACATCCATACCGGCAGTATCTCCAGCCCCCGAAACGCCACAACGCCCGCCATCCCTGGTCGGGGACATGGCGGGCGCGGTGGCACGTCCTGGATCAGCCTCACCGCGAACCCGCGCCCCTGCGGGACGCCGTGGAGAACGGCATTCGCGGCGAGCTCGGAGACACAGAGCCGTATGTCGTCCCGCCGCTCGGACACACCCCACTCGGCAAGCGTGTCGCCCACGAACTGACGGCCGCACGCACCGACGCACGAGTCCGACCGAAACGCTGCTGCCGGGGCAAGGACATAGCACCCCACCGCCTTGACGCTGAGTTTCCAGAACCTCACAGACCGTATCGCTATTCACGAAAACCAGCAAGATTGTGAGGCTAGGGAAGGGCGGCACCGTCCCTTAACGTTGGGGCAGCAGGGCCAATCGGACCGTAGGAGGCAGTGTGAGTGGGAGCGGATGGACCAGTACCTCGATGCCCTACCTGACTCCACGCGCCGCCGGGGACAGGGACGCATGGACCGAGGAAGCCGCTGCGGCGGGCCACCGGGGCGGCCAGCGCATCCTGCACGCCGGCGAGACCGACGCCCCCTCCGCGGTGGCCCGCAAGCTCGGCCTGCCGGACGGAGCGGCCGTGACCGTACGCCGCAGGATCATCGAACGTGACGGAACGCCCATCGAGTTGACCGACACCTACTACCCCGCGGACATTGCCGCAGGTACGCCGCTGGCCGGAACCGCGAAGATCCGCGGTGGCGCGGTGACGCTGCTCGCCACGCTCGGGCACGTCGGAGTACGGGCCGTGGAGAACGTGACGGCCCGGATGCCCAGCGCCGAGGAGCGGACCCAACTGCACCTCCCCGAAGGTCAGCCGGTACTGCAACTCTCGCGCACCACCTACGACTCGGCGGACCGGCCCATCCAGGCGGACATCATGGTCATGCCCGCCGAGCGGCAGCAGTTGCAGTACGAGATCAGGATCGGATGACCTTGCCCCGTTCTGACGTCGAAGGGACCGATCCCCGAGCGCTCCACGCCCGCATCGCCGCCGATCTGCGCGACGAAATCATGAGCGGCGCTCTTCCGCCCGGCGGGAAGCTGCCGTCGACCGCGCAGCTGAAGATCCGGTTCGACGCCTCCAACGCCACCATCCAGAAGGCCGTTCAGCTCCTGAAGGACGAGGGCCTGGCAGTCGGCCGGGCAGGCGCGGCCGTGACCGTACGGGAGAACCGGCAGCGGACCGTACGACCGGCCGGCTCCCTCGCACCGGCGGCGGCCGGGGCGGCGTACCCGTGGCTCGCCGAGGCCGCAGGGCCGCGTTCGGTCGGGCTCAGCCATCTCCTGGCGGTGGAAGAAGTACCGGCTGTCGGCGACACCGCGGCTGCGCTCGGCCTCCCGGAGGGAAGCCCGGCGGTCTGTCGCCGCCAGCTGATCAGCATCGACGGCGAGCCCGCCGAGTTGGTGAGCTCGTACTACCCGTTGGACATCGCGCGCGGCACCGCCCTCGCGTTGTCGCGCCGCATCCGAGGTGGCACGCCGGGCCTGCTGTCGGAGCTGGGCTTCCCGCCCCGCAGCAGCGTGGACCGCATCTCGGCCCGGGTCGCGACGCAGGAGCAGTACGCCGCACTCCGGCTGCCCGGCGACCTGCCCGTCCTGCGGACCCTGCGCACGGTGTACGGCGACGGGGGACGCCCGATCGAAGTCACCGTGATGGTGAAGGCCGGCCATCTGTACGAGCTCCAGTACGAGTTCGCACCCGAGTCCTGACCCCGCCCCCGAAACGCCACAACGCCCGCCATCCCTGGTCGGGGACATGGCGGGCGCGGTGTCAGAGTTCCGTACACCGTTGTACGGACCGTATGAGGGGTCCCGGCGAGCCGGGGGTACAGCGAGACCTCAAGACACCACCCGACGGCCGGAGGCCGGCGCAGCCGGGCGAAGCCCGGGAGGCCGCCTGCGGCCGAGCGGCGCGAGCACGGCGTCCAGAAGGAGTCGTGGCGGGCGCGGTGTCAGAGTTCCGTACACCGTTGTACGGACCGTATGAGGGGTCCTCCCGGGGGAGGGGCCCCTCCCCCGGGGGGAGGGGTACTGCGGAACTACACGGTGATGGAGCGGTCCGTCGGCTTGACGGGGTACGGGAGGGCGCTGGAGCCGGTCAGGAAGCGGTCCACGCCGCGGGCGGCCGAGCGGCCTTCCGCGATGGCCCAGACGATCAGCGACTGGCCGCGGCCGGCGTCGCCGGCGACGAAGACGCCGTCGACGTTGGTCGCGTAGGAGGCGTCGCGCTCGATGTTGCCGCGCGCGTCCATCGCCAGGCCGAACTGGGCGGTCAGGCCGTTCTCCTGGTCCGTGCCGGTGAAGCCCATCGCCAGGGTGACCAGCTGCGCGGGGAGGACGCGCTCGGTGCCGGGCTTCTGGACGAGCTTGCCCTCTTCGAAGGCGACCTCGACCAGGTGGAGTTCCTGGACGTTGCCGTCCTCGTCGCCCACGAAGTGGGTGGTCGAGACGGAGTAGATCCGCTCGCCGCCCTCCTCGTGCGCGGAGGTGACCTTGTACAGCATGGGGAAGGTCGGCCACGGCTGACCGGTCGGGCGGTCCTCCGACGGGCGGGGCATGATCTCCAGCTGGGTGACGGAGGCCGCGCCCTGGCGGTGGGCGGTGCCCACGCAGTCCGCGCCGGTGTCGCCGCCGCCGATGACGACGACGTGCTTGCCCTCGGCCGTGATGGGGGGCGCCATGAAGTCGCCCTCCTGGACCTTGTTCGCGAGGGGGAGGTACTCCATCGCGAAGTGGATGCCGCCCAGGTCGCGGCCCGGGACCGGCAGGTCGCGGGAGATCGTCGCGCCCGCCGCGATGACGACCGCGTCGAACCGCTTGCGCAGGTCGGTGGCGGTGATGTCGCGGCCGATCTCCACACCGGTACGGAACTTGGTGCCCTCCGCGCGCATCTGCTCGATGCGGCGGTTGATGTGCACCTTCTCCATCTTGAACTCGGGGATGCCGTAGCGGAGCAGGCCGCCGATGCGGTCCGCGCGCTCGTACACGACCACGGTGTGGCCGGCCCGGGTCAGCTGCTGGGCCGCGGCCAGGCCCGCGGGGCCCGAGCCGATGACGGCCGCCGTCTTGCCGGACAGCCGCTCGGGCGGCTGCGGGGTGACGTCGCCGTTGTCCCACGCCTTGTCGATGATCGAGACTTCGACGTTCTTGATGGTGACGGCCGGCTGGTTGATGCCGAGCACGCACGCCGACTCGCAGGGAGCCGGGCACAGCCGCCCGGTGAACTCCGGGAAGTTGTTCGTCGCGTGCAGACGCTCCGAGGCCGCGGTCCAGTCCTCGCGGTACGCGAAGTCGTTCCACTCCGGGATCAGGTTCCCGAGCGGGCAGCCGTTGTGGCAGAACGGGATGCCGCAGTCCATGCAGCGGCCGGCCTGCTTGCTGATGATCGGGAGCAGCGAGCCCGGAACGTAGACCTCGTTCCAGTCCTGGAGGCGCTCGGCCACCGGACGGGTGCAGGCGGTCTCGCGCGGGGTGGTGAGGAAGCCCTTCGGGTCAGCCATTGGTCGCCGCCTCCATCATCTTCTCCGTGGTCTCGGACTCCGAGAGTCCGGCGAGCTCAGCGGCGTCCTTGGCGGCGAGCACTGCCTTGTACGTGGTCGGGATGATCTTGCTGAAGCGGGCCGCGGAGGCGGTCCAGTCAGCCAGGAGCTTCGCGGCCACGGTCGAGCCGGTCTCCTCCTCGTGGCGGCGCACCACATCGTGCAGCCACTCGGCGTCGGCCTCGGAGAGGGCTTCGACCGCGCCCGCGTTGCCGACGTTGACGTTGTTCACGTCGAGGTCGATGACGTACGCGACGCCGCCCGACATGCCGGCCGCGAAGTTGCGGCCCGTCTCGCCGAGGACGACCGCGTTGCCGCCGGTCATGTACTCGCAGCCGTGGTCGCCCACGCCTTCCGAGACGACCAGGGCGCCGGAGTTGCGGACGCAGAAGCGCTCGCCGGTGCGGCCGCGCAGGAACATCTCGCCGCCGGTGGCTCCGTAGCCGATGGTGTTGCCGGCGATGGTGGAGTACTCCGCCAGGTGGTCGGCGCCGCGGTCCGGGCGGACCACGACTCGGCCGCCGGAGAGGCCCTTGCCGACGTAGTCGTTGGCGTCGCCCTCCAGGCGCAGGGTCACGCCGCGGGGCAGGAAGGCCCCGAAGGACTGGCCGGCGCTGCCGGTGAAGGTCAGGTCGATGGTGTTGTCGGGCAGGCCCGCGCCACCGAACTTCTTGGTGACCTGGTGGCCGAGCATGGTGCCGACGGTCCGGTTGATGTTGCGGATCGCGACCTGGGCGCGGACCGGCTGGGCGGTCTCGGCGGAGTCGGCGTTCAGGGCCTCGGCGGCGAGCTCGATGAGCTCGTTGTCGAGGGCCTTCTCCAGACCGTGGTCCTGCTCGATCAGGGCGTGGCGGACCGCGCCCTCGGGCAGCTCCGGCACGTAGAAGAGCGGCTCCAGGTCGAGACCCTGCGCCTTCCAGTGCGTGACGGCCTTGCTGGTGTCGAGGAGCTCGGCGTGGCCGACGGCCTCCTCGATGGTGCGGAAGCCCAGCTCGGCGAGGAGCTCGCGCACCTCCTCCGCGATGAACTCGAAGAAGTTGACGACGAACTCGGGCTTGCCGGAGAAGCGGTCGCGCAGGACCGGGTTCTGGGTGGCGATGCCGACCGGGCAGGTGTCCAGGTGGCAGACGCGCATCATGACGCAGCCGGAGACGACGAGCGGCGCGGTCGCGAAACCGAACTCCTCGGCGCCGAGCAGCGCGGCGATGATGACGTCGCGGCCGGTCTTGAGCTGGCCGTCCGTCTGGACCACGATGCGGTCGCGCAGCCCGTTGAGCAGCAGGGTCTGCTGGGTCTCGGCGAGGCCGAGCTCCCAGGGACCGCCCGCGTGCTTCAGCGAGGTGAGCGGGGAGGCGCCCGTACCGCCGTCGTGGCCGGAGATGAGGACGACGTCCGCGTGGGCCTTGGAGACGCCCGCGGCGACGGTGCCGACACCGACCTCGGAAACCAGCTTCACGTGGATGCGTGCGGCCGGGTTCGCGTTCTTGAGGTCGTGGATCAGCTGAGCCAGGTCCTCGATGGAGTAGATGTCGTGGTGCGGCGGCGGGGAGATCAGGCCGACACCCGGGGTGGAGTGCCGGGTCTTGGCGACCCACGGGTAGACCTTGTGGCCGGGCAGCTGGCCGCCCTCGCCGGGCTTGGCACCCTGCGCCATCTTGATCTGGATGTCGTCCGCGTTGACCAGGTACTCGCTGGTGACACCGAAGCGGCCGGAGGCGACCTGCTTGATGGAGGAGCGGCGCGCCGGGTCGTACAGGCGGTCCGGGTCCTCGCCGCCCTCACCGGTGTTGGACTTGGCGCCCAACTGGTTCATGGCGATGGCGAGGGTTTCGTGGGCTTCCTTGGAGATGGAGCCGTACGACATGGCGCCGGTGGAGAAGCGCTTGACGATGTCGGCGACCGACTCGACCTCGTCGATGGAGATCGACGGGCGTGCCTCCGTGTTGAAGCCGAACAGGCCGCGGAGCGTCATGAGGCGCTCGGACTGCTCGTTCACCCGGTCCGTGTACTGCTTGAAGATGTCGTACCGGCGGTTGCGGGTGGCGTGCTGGAGGCGGAAGACCGTGTCCGGGTCGAACAGGTGCGGCTCGCCCTCGCGGCGCCACTGGTACTCGCCGCCGATCTCCAGAGCGCGGTGCGTGGCCGCGATGCCGGAGACGGGGTACGCCTTGGCGTGGCGCGCGGCCACCTCCTTGGCGACGACTTCGAGGCCCGCGCCGCCGATCTTGGTGGCGGTGCCCTCGAAGTACGCCTGGACGAACTCCTCGTTCAGGCCGACGGCCTCGAAGACCTGGGCGCCGCGGTAGGAGGCGACGGTGGAGATGCCCATCTTGGACATGACCTTCAGGACGCCCTTGCCGAGCGCGTAGATCAGGTTCTTGATGGCCTGCTCCGGCTCCAGGCCGGTCAGGAAGGTACCGGCGCGCAGGAGGTCCTCGACGGACTCCATGGCGAGGTACGGGTTGACGGCCGCGGCGCCGTAGCCGATGAGCAGCGCGACGTGGTGGACCTCGCGCACGTCGCCGGCCTCGACCAGCAGACCCACCTGGGTGCGCTGCTTGGTGGCGATGAGGTGGTGGTGCACGGCCGAGGTGAGCAGCAGCGACGGGATCGGCGCGTGCTCGGCGTCGGAGTGACGGTCCGAGAGGACGATCAGGTGCGCACCGTTCTCGATGGCCGCGTCGACCTCGCCGCGGATCTCCTCGAGGCGGGCGGCCAGCGCCTCGCCACCGCCGGAGACCCGGTAGAGGCCCGAGAGGGTGGCGGCCTTCATGCCCGGCATGTCGCCGTCTGCGTTGACGTGTATCAGCTTGGCGAGCTCGTCGTTGTCGATCACCGGGAACGGCAGCGTGACGCTGCGGCAGGACGCGGCGGTCGGCTCCAGCAGGTTGCCCTGCGGGCCGAGCGAGGACAGCAGCGAGGTGACGAGCTCCTCGCGGATGGCGTCCAGCGGCGGGTTGGTGACCTGCGCGAAGAGCTGCGTGAAGTAGTCGAAGAGCAGCCGGGGGCGCTCGGACAGGGCGGCGATCGGGGAGTCCGTACCCATGGAGCCGAGGGGCTCGCCGGCGGTACGGGCCATCGGCGCCAGGATGACGCGCAGCTCTTCCTCGGTGTAGCCGAAGGTCTGCTGGCGGCGGGTGACCGAGGCGTGGGTGTGGACGATGTGCTCGCGCTCGGGGAGGTCCTCGAGCTCGATCTCGCCGGTCTCCAGCCACTCCTCGTAGGGGTGCTCGGCGGCCAGCGCGTCCTTGATCTCGTCGTCTTCGATGATCCGCTTCTGGGCGGTGTCGACGAGGAACATCTTGCCGGGCTGCAGGCGGCCCTTGCGGACGACCTTGGCCGGGTCGATGTCCAGGACGCCGACCTCGGAGGAGAGCACGACGAAGTCGTCGTCGGTGACCCAGTAGCGGCCGGGGCGCAGACCGTTGCGGTCGAGGACCGCGCCGACCTGGGTGCCGTCGGTGAAGGTGACGCAGGCGGGGCCGTCCCACGGCTCCATCTGCGTGGAGTGGTACTTGTAGAACGCGCGGCGGGCCGGGGCCATGGAGGTGTGGTTCTCCCACGCCTCCGGGATCATCATCAGCACGCTGTGCGGGAGGGAGCGGCCGCCGAGGTGGAGCAGCTCCAGGACCTCGTCGAAGGAGGCGGAGTCGGAGGCGTCCGGGGTGCAGATCGGGAAGATCCGCTCGAGGGCGCCCTCGCCGAAGAGGCCGGAAGCCAGCTGGGACTCGCGGGCCCGCATCCAGTTCCGGTTGCCCTTGACCGTGTTGATCTCGCCGTTGTGCGCGACGAAGCGGTACGGGTGGGCGAGCGGCCACGACGGGAAGGTGTTCGTCGAGAACCGGGAGTGGACCAGGGCGATCGCCGAGGCGAAGCGGCGGTCGGAGAGGTCCGGGAAGAAGGGCTCGAGCTGGCCGGTGGTCAGCATGCCCTTGTAGACGATGGTGCGCGCGGAGAGCGACGGGAAGTAGACCCCGGCCTCGCGCTCGGCGCGCTTGCGCAGCACGAAGGCCTTGCGGTCCAGCTCGATGCCCGTAGTCCCGTTGCTGACGAACAGCTGCGAGAAGGCCGGCATGGTGGCGCGGGCGCCGTTGCCGAGAAGGTCCGGGGTGACCGGGACCTCGCGCCAGCCGAGGACCGTCAGGTTCTCCTCGGCGGCGATGGCCTCGATCTGCTCCACGGCGACGGCCTGTGCGGTGCCGTCGGCGGGGAGGAAGGCGATGCCGACGGCGTACGCGCCGGCCTCGGGAAGGTCGAATCCGGCCGCCTCGCGCAGGAACGCGTCCGGAACCTGGGAGAGGATGCCGGCGCCGTCGCCGGAGTCGGGCTCGGAGCCGGTGGCGCCTCGGTGCTCGAGGTTCCGCAATACGGTCAGCGCCTGCTCGACCAGCGTGTGGCTGGCCTCGCCGGTGAGGTTGGCCACAAAGCCGACGCCACAGGCGTCGTGCTCGTTGCGCGGGTCGTACATGCCCTGCTGGGCGGGGCGACCGTCCATGGGCGACCAGGCGGTGTTGCTGAGGCCGGTCGCGGAGTGCGTGGATGCGGAACGCATCGGCTCTCCCGTCGTCGTCGTGGCATATGTGCATAGCCGAGGGACGACGTTGGCCCTCTGCGAAATTTCGTGCAGATTACATGATGACGACAATCCCGAGAAGCGGATATCGCGTTCCAGCATGCGGACACTGCACGAAGCAGATAAGAGGGGACTTTCGCAGGTGCCTGATGATCGGGACACGCGGCGAAGGTCCCGTGCGGGGCGGGCCTCATTGCCCGGCGCCCTGAGTCTGATGCCCGGCGGACACGGTATCGAAACCGCCGAGTAACGAACTACTTATGCTGTGTACTGCATAGTGTCTCACTCCCTGCCCGGTCAGCCTACGGCTCCGCCGATCCAGGTTCCCAGGATGTACGTCACACCCGCCGCCGCGCCACCCAGGACGAGCTGGCGCAGTCCGCTGTACCACCAGGACCGGGCCGTGACCCGGGAGACCAGCGCGCCGCAGGCGAAGAGCCCCAGCAGTGCCATCAGCACCGCGGGCCACAGGGTCGTGGCGCCGAGCAGGTACGGGAGCAGCGGGATCAGCGCGCCCAGCGCGAAGGAGCCGAAGGAGGACACGGCGGCGACCATCGGCGAAGGCAGGTCGTCGGGGTCGATCCCCAGCTCCTCGCGGGCGTGGATCTCCAGCGCCTGCTCCGGGTCGCGGGACATCTGCATGGCCACCTCGCGGGCCAGCGCCGGCTCGACACCGCGCGAGACGTAGAGCTCGGCCAGCTCCTCCATCTCGTCGACGGGGTGCTTGCGCAACTGCTGGCGCTCTATCTCCAGTTCCGCCAGGACGAGCTCGCGCTGCGAGGCGACCGAGGTGTACTCGCCCGCCGCCATCGACAGTGCGCCCGCGGCGAGACCGGCCAGGCCGGTGACCACGATGACGTGCGGGGCGACGGCGCCGCCCGCGACACCGGTCATCAGGGCCAGGTTGGAGACGAGCCCGTCCATCGCACCGAACACGGCCGGGCGCAGCCAGCCACCGTTGACGTCCAGGTGGGTGTGGTTGTCGCGGTGGGCGGTGTGGAGCGGTGCTTCGAAATCGATGATGGACATGATGATGTCTCCCCTTTTGTACGAGTGGGTACGCAGAGGCGCGCCGCGCACGACACGCAGGCACCCACTCCCCCGGAACACCTCGAAACTACGCACGATTTTCGGTGCCCGCCAGCAAGGTAGGCCGTACTTACCTGGGGTTTTGGGGATCGGCGACCGGGTGACGGGGATGTGGCCGGGGTGTTTTGCGACGAGCGACAAACCACATGCCATGGCACAAATCCCCCAAGGGCTCAAGATGAGTCCCATCAAGTGGAGAGGCGCGCCATGGAGCTGATTGCATGCAATCCGCAGGTCCTCCTCGAACGGGCCCGGGGTGCTCTTCTGGGACTGGCCGTGGGTGACGCCCTGGGCGCCCCCGCGGAGAACATGAAGCCGTCGGAGATCCGGGCGAAATGGGGCCGGATCGAGGGCTTCGTCTCGGACGACCCGGCCGGCACGGACGACACCGAGTACGCGATCTTCTCGGGGCTGCTGCTGGCCCGCCACGGATCGGCGCTCACCGTCGCCCACGTGGAACGCGCGTGGCACCACTGGATCGCCGACCTGGACGAAGGCCCGTTCCGCGGAGCCGGCTTCTCGGAGCGCGGCACCCTGGAGAACCTGCGCCGGGGCCTCGCCGCGCCGATCTCCGCGCAGCACCGGCACGCGTGGTCGGACGGGCTGGCGATGCGGGCGGCGCCCTTCGGGGTCTTCGCGGCGGGCCGCCCGGCCGAGGCGGCGCGCCTCGTGGCCATCGACGGCTGCGTCAGCCACGACGGCGAGGGCATCTACGGGGGCCAGGCGGTCGCGGCGGGGGTCGCGGCGGCCATGGCCGGGGGCTCCCCGGCCTCGGTGATCTCCGCCGCCCTGTCGGTCATCCCCTCGGACTCCTGGACGGCGCGCTCCCTGCGCCGTGCGGTGACGGCCGCCCCGCGCGGCGAACGGGCGGTCCGCTCGGCGGTGGTCATCGGCGGCTACCCCTGGACGGACCTGGCCCCGGAAGCGGTCGGACTGGCCTTCGGAGCCTTCGCCGCGTGCGGGGGCGACTTCGCCTCCTCGGTCCTGACGGCGGTCAACATGGGCCGCGACGCGGACACCACCGCGGCGGTGGCAGGCGCCCTGGCCGGAGCGATGTCCGGGGCCCCCGCCATCCCGGCCGCCTGGTCCTCCGCGATCGGCCCGGTCCGGGGCAGCTGCCTCCCCTCGATGCGCGGCTACCACGTCCTGGACATCGCGGACCTCCTCACCCCGGAAACCGAGACCCCCCGATGACCGACCTGAGCACGGCCGCCCCGGCCACAGCCGACCTGACCACAGCCGCCCCGACCGGCCCGGCCACACGGACCGGCCCGGCCGCACCGGCCGCCCCGGCCCCGGCCCCGGCCCCGGCCCCGGCCCCCGCGCCCGCGCTCCGCGAGGAGGGGCCGCGGCCCCGCACCGCACCGCCCGCCGATCCCCCGCCAGGGCTCCGGCGGATCGAGGGGCTGCTGCTCGGGCTCGCCGCGGGCGATGCCGCCGGGTGGCCCGCGGCCCGGCACCGGGCCAGCCGGATGCCCGAGTGGACCCGCCGGCTCACCCGCGAGCTCGACACCTTCGCCGAGCAGAACGCCACCACCACGCTCCCCGTTCCCATCGCCCTCAACCAGCCCCCGGAACCCCTGCGCCTCGGCCCGTCCGACGACGCCGAGTGGGCCGCCTTCGCCGCCGAGTCCGTCCTCACCGCCTCCGGGGTCCTGCTCAGCGACCTCTCCCGGTCCCGCCGCATGCGCGCCGCCATCGACCTCGCCTGGAACGCGCTGGCCAGCGAGGTCGCGGCGGCGGCCGAGCGGGCTCCCGAGGTGGAGTCGGCGGTGCTGCCCCTGCGGGCCCGGATCTCCGTCCGGGCCGGCCTCGGCAACCTCGCCACCGGCCTGCGACCGCCCGCCACCGGCCACGACAACCCGCACTACTTCGACGACGCCGCCTGCATCCGCGCCTGCGTGCTCGCCGTCGTCCACCCCGGCGACCCGCAGGCCGCGGCGGACCTGGCCGAGTTCGACGCCCGCTACACCCAGGACGGCGACGGGGTCCACGGCGCCCGCGCCATGGCCGCCGCCATCGCCACCGCCCTGGCCGGCGCGGACACGGACGCCGCCGTCGACGCCGCTCTCGCACAGTTGCCCGAGGCCACGGAGATCGGCCGCAACGCCCGGCACGCGGTCTCGCTCGCCCGCGCGGAGCCGTCCGGGAGCGGGGCCTTCGCCATCGTCCCGCTCCTGGAGCACCAGATCGTCGACCACGTCTACAGCTACGGGATCGCCGCCGCGGAAACCGTCCCCGTGGCCCTCGCCCTGGCCACCGCGGCCCGCGGCCGGGTCTGCGAGGCGGTGCCGGCCGCCGCCTGTCTGTCGCGGGTCGCGGACTCCGCCCCCGCCCTCGCCGGAGCCCTGACCGGCGTGCTCGGCGGCGGGGACTCCATCCCGGCGGCCTGGCGCGAGGCCTGCCGCACCCTCTCGGGCTGCGCGCTCCCCCGCCTGGCGGGCACCGACCTCGTCGAACTCGCCGCCCTGCTCGCCCGTACGGAACTCACCTCGCCCAGGCCCTGACCCCGACCCGACCGCAAGGAATGACCTGAACATGACAATGGACTCCACTCCCACCCTGGAGGACAGGATCACCGGCGCGCTCGTCGGCGCGGCCGTCGGCGACGCGCTCGGCGGCCCGGTGGAGGGCTGGACCCCGGAACAGATCGTGGAGCGGCACGGCGGCCGGGTGCACGGCGTCGTCGGGCCGTGGCACGAGGACTGGCGCACGGCCAGGCCGATCGCCCCGTACCACAAGGGGGACGGCCACGTCACCGACGACACCCTCATGACGCACGCGCTGGTACGGGTCTACGAGGCCGTACGGGGCCACCTGGACGCGTACTCCGTCGCCGAGCACCTGGTCCCGGACCTCATGACCACCCCGCGCTGGATCCCCGAACTGGAGGCGGACGCCCTCCCCCTCCAGCGGGTCTTCCTCGCCGAGAAGTGGATCGTCACCCGGCTGCACTACGCGCACGTGGACCCGCGCGAGGCGGGCAGCGGCAACATCGTCAACTGCGGTGCGGCGATGTACATGGCGCCGGTCGGGCTCGTCAACGCGGGCCATCCGGCCGGGGCGTACGCGGAGGCCCTGGACATCACGGGCGCGCACCAGTCCTCGTACGGGCGGGAGGCGGCGGGCGTGTTCGCGGCGGCGGTCGCGGCGGCCTGCATCCCGGGCGCCACCGCTTCCTCGGTGGTCGAAACGGCCCTGGGCCTGGCCAAGGACGGCACCCGCGCGGCCATCGCGGCGGTGTGCGAAGTGGCCGCGCGCCACCGGGACTTCGAGTCGGCGCTGGCCCCGCTGCGGGCGGCCGTGGCCCCGTACGACTCGGTCGGCCCCGACTACCGCACCCCCTCGCTGGGGGCTCGGCGCCCGTCGCGCCTCCACTCGATCGAGGAGCTGCCGATCGCGCTCGGCATGCTGCTCGTCGCCGAGGGGGCCTACGAGGGTTCCGTGCTCGGAGCGGTCAACTACGGCCGGGACTGCGACTCCATCGCCACCATGGCGGGAGCGATCGCCGGAGCCCTCGCCGGCGCCTCGGCGGTCCCGGAGGCCTGGGCCAAGCAGGTCGCGGAGGCCAGCCGCCTCGACCTGCACGCCCCGGCGGCCGCGCTGGCGGCGGTGGCCCGGGAGGTCTTCGCCCGGGACCGTTCCCGCCGCCGGGCCCACGAGTCGGCCTTCGCCGCCCTGACGGCCCCCCGATGACGGCCGCCGCCCCGCCGCCGCTGACGACCGCTTCCCCGAGCCCGGCGCCGACGGTGTCCCCATCCGGGGCCGGGGCCGGGTCCAGGTCCGGGTCCGGGGCCCCCGTCCGGCTCACCTGGGTCCAGCCGGAGGACCTGGTCGGCCACGAGTTCCGCCAGGCCTCCCAGGACGGCCGCGGCAAGGCCGCCGAGCCCCTGCTGCGCGTCTGGCTCGCGGCGGGCGGCCACCCCGCTCCGCCCAGCGCGGGGGCCTCCCCCGCTCCGGCCGCGCCCGAGCTCCGGGCCCTTGCGTCCGACCTCCTGACGGCCCTCGCGGCCCTGCCCCGACCCGCGGCAGCCGCAGCAGCCGAACCGGACCCCTGGCCCGCAATCACCGCCACCTGGTCGGCGGCGAGCGCGGGCCCCGGCCAAGGCTCCACCGAGGACCCCGCGCTGGGCCGCAGGCTGGAGGCCGCCTGGGTCGGCCGGGCCGTCGGGTGCGTGCTCGGCAAGCCCGTGGAGAAACTGCCGCTGCACGGAATCAGGGCCCTGGCCCGGGCCGCCGGGAACTGGCCCCTCGACGACTGGTTCACCGAACGCGGCGTACCACCGGAGGTACTCGCCGCCCACCCCTGGAACCGCCGCTCCGCCCCCACCTCCCTCGCCGAGAACATCAACGGGACCCCCGAGGACGACGACCTCAACTTCCCCCTCCTCGGCCTGCTCCTCCTCCAGCGCCACGGCCGCGGGTTCACCACCGCCGACCTGGGCCGGCTCTGGCTCGACGAGCTCCCGGCCGGCCGTACCTTCACCGCCGAGCGTGTCGCGTACCGCAACCTCCTCCACGGGCTGGAGCCCCCCGCCACCGCCACCCACCACAACCCCTTCCGCGAGTGGATCGGCGCCCTCATCCGCGCCGACGTCCACGGCTGGACAAACCCGGGCAATCCTGCCGCTGCCGCGGCCCAGGCGTACCGGGACGCCGCCCTCACCCACACCGGCAACGGCGTCTACGCGGCCCTGTTCGTCGCCGCCGCCACCGCCACCGCGGCCACCGGCCGGGCCGACGTCCACACCGCGCTGCGGGCCGGGCTGGCCGTCGTACCGCCCCGCTCGCGCCTCGCCGAGGCCGTCCGCTTCGGGATCGCGACCGCCGCGGCGGCGGGGGCGGAGGGCTTCGAGGAGGTCGTCGACCGGCTCCACGCCCGCTACGGCCACTACCACTGGGTCCACGCCGTCCCCAACACCGCCCTGATCGCCGCCGCGCTCACGCATGCCGACGGGGACTTCACCCGCTCCGTCTGCCGCGCCGTGTCCGGCGGCTGGGACACGGACTCCAACGGCGCCACCGCGGGCGCCCTCGCCGGACTGATCATGGGATCACCCGACAGGATCCCCCACCGCTGGACCGCCCCGCTGAAGAACCGCCTCGCCACCACCGTCCCCGGCTTCGACGGCATCGGCTTCGACACCCTCGCCGGGCTCACCGCCCGGCTCGCCCGCCCCACCCCCAAGGAGGCAGCCCGCTCATGACGGCCATCGCCGTGCTCGGCAGTACCAACATGGACCTCGTCGCCTACGTCTCCAAGGCCCCCCGCCTCGGCGAGACCGTCACCGGCCGCGCGTTCCGCACCGTCCCCGGCGGCAAGGGCGCCAACCAGGCCGTCGCCGCCGCCCGTGCCGGAGCGGAGGTAGTGATGATCGGGGCGGTCGGGGCGGACGAGTTCGGCGTACGGCTGCGCTCCGCGCTCGCCTCGGCCGGGGTGGAAACGGCGGCCCTGCGCACCGTCGAGGGTGCCAGCGGGACCGCGCACATCACCGTGGACGACGAGGGCGGCAACAGCATCATCGTCATCCCCGGCGCCAACGCCCAGGTCACCACCCTGGAGCCGGGCGACGCCTCCCGCATCGGCGCCGCCGGCTCCCTCCTCCTCCAGCTCGAACTCCCCCTGGAGGCCGTGCTCGAAGGCGCCCTCGCGGCCCGCGCCCACGGGGTCCGGACGATCCTCACCCCGGCCCCTGCCCAGCCGCTGCCCGCGGAACTCCTCGGCGCCACCGACCTGTTGGTGCCCAACGAGCACGAGGCCGCCGCGCTCACCGGCCTCACCGATCCCTACCTGGCCGCCGCCGCGCTGCTCGAGGACGTGCCCGAGGTGGTCGTCACCCTCGGCGCCGCCGGGGCCCTGTACGCCGCCCGCGGCCGGGAGCCGGTGACCGTGCCCGCGCCCCGGGTACGGGCGGTGGACACCACCGCCGCCGGGGACACCTTCGTCGGCGCGCTCGCCGTGGGCCTCGACGAGGGCCGCGCGATGCCCGGCGCCATCGCCTGGGCCTCGTGCGCCGCCGCGCTGTCCGTGCAGCGCCCGGGCGCCCAGGACTCGATGCCGACCCGCGCCGAGATCGACGCGTTCGCCGCCGGGCAGGGCATCCGCTGATGACCGCGACCCCCGCCACGGCGGCCCGGCCCGGCTCCGGGCCCCTGCGAGGACTCCGCGTCCTCGACCTCGCCACCCTCTTCGCCGGCCCCCTCGCGGCCACCCTCCTCGGCGACTTCGGCGCCGAGGTGGTCAAGGTCGAGCATCCGTCCCGCCCCGACCCCTCCCGCGGCCACGGCCCCGCCAAGGACGGAATCGGCCTCTGGTGGAAGCTGCTCGGCCGGAACAAGCGGACGATGACCCTCGATCTGTCCACCCCCGGCGGCCGGGACACCCTGCTGCGGCTGGCCGCCACCGCCGACGTGGTCATCGAGAACTTCCGCCCCGGCACCCTGGAGCGCTGGGGCCTGGGCTGGCCCGAGCTGTCCGCCGCCAACCCGCGGCTGATCCTGACCCGCGTGACGGCCTTCGGCCAGGAGGGCCCGTACGCCCACCGGCCCGGCTTCGGCACCCTCGCGGAGGCGATGAGCGGGTTCGCCGCGATCACCGGGGAGCCGGAGGGGCCGCCGACGCTGCCGCCCTTCGGGCTCGCGGACTCCATCGCCGCGCTGACCACCGCGTACGCCGTGATGACGGCGCTCGCCGGCCGCGACCGGACCGGGCACGGGCAGGTGGTGGACCTGGCGATCATCGAGCCGATCCTCACCGTGCTGGGCCCGCACCCGCTCTGGTACGACCAGCTCGGCTACGTACAGCCGCGCACCGGGAACCGTTCCACCAACAACGCCCCCCGCAATACGTACCGCAGCGCGGACGGGCGCTGGCTGGCGGTCTCCACCTCCGCCCAGTCCATCGCCGAGCGCGTGATGCGGCTCGTCGGGCGGCCCGAGCTGATCCACGAGCCCTGGTTCGCCACCGGTTCCGGGCGCGCCGCCCACGCCGACGTCCTCGACGAGGCGGTCGGCGGTTGGATCGCCCGCCACAAGGCGGACGAGGTGACGGCGGCCTTCGAGGAGGCCGAGGCCGCGGTCGCCCTGGTCTACGACGTACGGGACGTCATGGCCGATCCGCAGTACGCGGCCCTGGACACGGTCACCGAGGTCGAAGACCCCGAACTCGGCCCGATCCGCATGCAGAACGTCCTCTTCCGCCTCTCCGAGACTCCCGGCGCGATCCGCTGGGCGGGCCGTCCGCACGGAGCGGACACCGAGGCCGTCCTCACCGAACTCGGCCTCACCGAAGCCGAGATCGCCGAGCTCCGCACCGAAGGTGCCCTGTGATCCTGACCTGGCTCTACGTACCGGGCGACCGCCCGGAAGTCGTCACCAAGGCCCTGTCCGCCGGGGCCGACGCCGTCATCGTGGACTTGGAGGACGCGGTATCGGCCTCCCGCAAGGAGTACGCCCGCGCCGCCACCGCCGAACTCCTCGGCGCCCGCCACCAAGTCCCGGTCCACGTCCGCGTCAACGCCCTCGACTCCCCCTGGGGAGGCGCCGACCTCACCGCCCTCGGCGGGCTCCACGGCCTCGCCGGACTGCGGCTGCCCAAGATCTCCGCGCCCGAACAGATCGTGGGCGTCGCCGAACGCACCGGCGGGGTGCCCCTGTACGCCCTGCTGGAGTCGGCGGTCGGCGTGGAACGGGCCTACGAGATCGCCCGCGCGCACCCCGCCCTGCGCGGGCTGTCCCTGGGCGAGGCCGATCTGCGCGCCGACCTCGGGATCACCGCCGAGGCGGGCCTGGACTGGCCGCGCTCCCGGGTGGTGGTGGCGGCCCGCGCGGCCGGTCTCGCGCCGCCCGCCCAGTCCGTGTTCCCCGACATCCGGGACCTGGATGCGCTGGCCACCTCCTGCGCCCGGGGCCGCTCGCTGGGCTTCCTGGGCCGCGCGGCGATCCACCCGCGCCAGCTCCCGGTGATCGCGCGGGCCTACCTGCCCGGTCCGGAGGAGGTCACGGCGGCCGAGGAGATCGTGGCGGCGGCCCGCCGCACCCCGGGCGCGGTGGCCCTGGCCGACGGCCGTTTCGTGGACCCGGCGATGCTGGCGGGCGCGGAACGGGTCGTGGCCCTGGGCCGGCGCGGCGCGCCGGTGCCTTCGTGAGAAACGGGAGGGGCGCCGCGCGATGTGCGCGGCGCCCCTCCCGTGTCGACCGGAGTCCCGGTCAGAGCTTCTTGGCCTCGGCGGCCTCGTCCTTCGGCTCGGCCTCAGGGGCCTGTGCCTCGGGGGCCTCGGACTTGGTGTCCTCCGCCTTGGCGTCCTCGGCCTTGGTGAGCTCCACCTTGGCGTCCACCGCCTCGGCGTCGCCCTCGCCGTCCTTCGCCTCCGCCGGGGCGTCCCCGTCCTCGGCTCCGGCAACGGTGTCGGAGGCGGAGTCGGTGTCCGGCTCGACGACCTCCTCGCGGCCCGGCCGCAGCTTCGCCGAGAGCACCAGGTAGACCACGGCCAGGACGAAGACCACGATCGCGGTCCACACGTTGAGCCGCAGGCCCAGGATGTGGTGGGCCTCGTCGACCCGCATGTACTCGATCCAGCTCCGCCCGACGCAGTACGCGGCCACGTACAGCGCGAACGCCCGCCCGTGCCCGAGCTTGAAGCGGCGGTCGGCCCAGATCACCAGGAGGGCGACGCCGACGCACCAGAGCGACTCGTAGAGGAAGGTCGGGTGGTAGGTCCCGGCGACGCGGTTGGGGCCGTCGCTGATCTCCACCGCCCACGGCAGGTCGGTGGCGCGGCCGTACAGCTCCTGGTTGAACCAGTTGCCCCAGCGCCCGCAGGCCTGGGCCAGCGCGATCCCGGGGGCCAGCGCGTCCGCCCAGGCGGGCAGCGGGATGCCGCGCACCCGGCAGCCGATCCAGGCGCCGACCGCGCCGAGCGCGATCGCACCCCAGATGCCGAGGCCGCCCTGCCAGATCTTGAAGGCGTCGACCCAGTCGCGGCCTTCGCCGAAGTAGAGCTGGTAGTCGGTGATCACGTGGTAGAGGCGACCGCCGACCAGGCCGAACGGGACCGCCCACACGGCGATGTCCGCGACCGTGCCCGGCTTTCCGCCGCGGGCGACCCAGCGCTTGTTGCCGAGCCAGACGGCGACGAAGACGCCGATGATGATGCAGAACGCGTAGCCGCGCAGCGGGATCGGTCCGAGATGGAGCACGCCCGTCGACGGACTGGGAATGAAGGCAAGGTTCATGGCAAGACCCGACGCTACCTTGCCGGACGGTGCGGACCACAACCCGTCCGGCAAGCTGCTGCCGAATCGAGACGGGGGGCTCAGTCGTCCGAAGCCGCCTTGGTGGACGTAGAGGACGTAGTGGACGTGCCGCCCGACGAGGAGGTGCCCGACCCCGTCTTGGATCCCGACCGGGCCGACGCGGAGGCCGAGGGTGAGGCCGAGCGGGCCGAGGAGGCCTGGGACGGCGACGGCGATGCGGACGGGGAGGGGGATCCGGACGGCTTCGCGGCCCCCGGGCCGCCCTTGCCGGCCGCCTCCACCTTCTCCTTGAGCTTCTGCGGGGTCAGCGGGTTGGCCTGGTCCGCGAAGATGTCCTTGCCGTCGAGGAGCACGGTCGGGGTGCCGCGGAACTTGCCCGCGCGGAAGGCCTCCTGCGACTTCTTCACCCAGCTGTCGTGCGTGCCGTCCTGCACGCAGGTGCGGAACTCCGGGGTGTCCAGCCCCTGCACCTTGGCGGCCAGCTCCAGGAGCTTGGCGTTCTTGCCGTAGGCGTCGTTGGTTTCCTCCGGCTGGTTCTCGAAGAGCACGTCGTGGTACGGGGAGAACTTGGCCCCGTCCTGGGCGCAGGCCGCCGCGTTGGCGCTGCGGAGGGAGCCGGTGCCGCCCATGTTCCCGTCGATCAGGGTGACCAGGTGGTATTCGACCTTGAGCAGGCCCTTGGCCTCCAGGTCGTGGATAGTGTCCCGGTAGTTGGTCTCGAAGGCCTTGCAGGCCGGGCAGCGGAAGTCCTCCCACACGGTCAGCGTGGAGGGGGCCTCGGGCTTGCCGGCCTGGATGGCGAGGGCGTCCTTGCCGGTCGCACCGGAGGGGGCGACCAGGGGGCCGCCCTTCGCGGACGAGCCGCCCTTGCCGGTGTTCGCCGCGATCAGGCCGACGACGGCCGCGAGACCGAGTACGCCGACCACCGCCGCCGACACCACGAGGGTGCGCCTGCGCTTGTCCTTGGCCTTCTGCCGCTCGCGCTCCGCCTGGAGCCGCTCGCGGGCCGATCGTTTCGTCGCATCGCGGTTCGCACCGTCGTTCATGTCACTCACGTTCCGCCAAACGAAGCAGGGAGGCACTCTCGTGCCTCCCTGCCCCTACTTCCACCCGATCGGGCTACAGAACCCCGTCCGCGGCCCGTCCGGCGTCAGCTTCTGCGTACGCCTTCCGCAAGCTCGCCCGCAAGCGCCCGTACGGCGTCCAGCCCGGCCGCCAGGTCCGGCGCGTCCAGCAGCAGCTTCACGAAGGCCGAGCCGACGATCACACCGTCGGCGAAGCCGGCCACCTCCTTGGCCTGGACGGCGTTGGAGACGCCCAGACCGACGCAGACCGGGAGCTCGCTGGTGGCGCGGGTGCGGCGGACGAGGTCCGCGGCCTGGTTGCCGACGGACTCGCGGGTGCCGGTGACGCCCATGAGCGAAGCGGCGTAGACGAAGCCGGAACCGGCCGCCGTGATGGTGGCCAGACGCTCGTCCTTGCTGCTGGGGGCCACGACGAAGACGGTCGCCAGACCGTGCTTGGCCGCGTGCTCGCGCCACAGCGCGGACTCCTGGACCGGCAGGTCGGGCAGGATGCAGCCCGCGCCGCCGGCGGCGGCGAGCTCCGCGGTGAACCGCTCGACGCCGTAGCGGTCGATGGGGTTCCAGTACGTCATGACCAGGATCGGGGCGCCCGTGGCCTCGTGCGCCTCGCGCACGGTCCGCAGGGTGTCGGCGATCTTGACGCCGCCGCGCAGGGCGATGTCGTCGGCGGTCTGGATGATCGCGCCGTCCAGGACCGGGTCGCTGTGCGGGAGGCCGATCTCGACCACGTCCGCGCCGCCCGCGATGACGGCCTTGACGGCCTCGATGGCCCCGTCCACGGTCGGGAAGCCCGCCGGGAGGTAGGCGACGAGGGCCGCGCGGTCCTCGGACTTCGCCTTGGCGAGGGTGGCCGAGAGGAGTTCGATGTTGCCGCTCACTTGGTCTCCCCCTCGGAGGCGTCGGTGTCGTACAGGTTGAAGTAGCGGGCGGCGGTGTCCATGTCCTTGTCGCCGCGGCCGGACAGGTTGACGACGAGCAGCCCGTCCTTGCCGAGCTCCTTGCCGAGGTCCAGCGCGCCGGCCAGCGCGTGCGCCGACTCGATGGCCGGGATGATGCCCTCGGTGCGCGAGAGCAGCCGCAGGGCCTGCATCGCCTGGTCGTCGGTGACCGCGCGGTACTCGGCGCGGCCCGCGTCCTTGAGGTACGAGTGCTCCGGGCCGATGCCCGGGTAGTCCAGACCGGCCGAGATGGAGTACGGCTCGGTGATCTGGCCCTCCTCGTCCTGTAGGACGTAGGAGCGCGATCCGTGCAGGATGCCGGGCTCGCCCGCGGTCAGGGTGGCCGCGTGCTCGCCGCTCTCCACGCCGTGTCCGGCGGGCTCGAAGCCGACCAGGCGGACGCCGGCGTCCGGGATGAAGGCGTGGAACAGGCCGATGGCGTTCGAGCCGCCGCCGACGCAGGCCGCGACGGCGTCGGGCAGCCGTCCGGCGCGCTCCAGGATCTGGCGGCGGGCCTCGACGCCGATGACGCGGTGGAAGTCGCGGACCATGGCCGGGAAGGGGTGGGGACCGGCGACCGTACCGAAGAGGTAGTGGGTGCGGTCCACGTTGGCGACCCAGTCGCGGAACGCCTCGTTGATGGCGTCCTTGAGGGTGCGCGAGCCCGACTTCACGGCGATGACCTCGGCGCCCAGCATGCGCATGCGGGCCACGTTGAGGGCCTGGCGCTGAGTGTCGATCTCGCCCATGTAGATGGTGCACTCGAGGCCGAAGAGGGCGCAGGCGGTGGCTGTGGCCACGCCGTGCTGCCCGGCGCCGGTCTCGGCGATGACGCGGGTCTTGCCCATGCGCTTGGTGAGCAGCGCCTGGCCCAGCACGTTGTTGATCTTGTGCGAGCCGGTGTGGTTCAGGTCCTCGCGCTTGAGGAAGATCCGCGCGCCCCCGGCGTGCTCGGCGAACCGGGGCACCTCGGTGAGGGAGCTGGGGCGGCCGGTGTAGTTGACCATCAGGTCGTTGAGCTCGGCCGCGAAGGCCGGGTCGACCTTGGCCTTCTCGTACTCGACGGCGACCTCGTCCACGGCGGCGACGAGCGCCTCCGGGATGAACTTGCCGCCGAACTCACCGAAATAGCCCTCGGCGTTGGGGATGTGACCCTCAGGGTCCGGAATGAAGAACTCACTGGTGGCGCTGGACATGCCCAGGTACTCCTACGGATGCGACGCGGATGTCTTCACCGTATTGCGCCGCCCGCCCGCGACGACCACACCCGCTGGGGGCGTGCGCGTGCGGCACGGGGCGACCCGCCCCCGGAGCCGGCGGCTCGGGCGGCAGGACGTACGGGTGCGCCTACAGGCGTGGTGTACGGGTACACCACGGCCGGGGCGGCCTCGTTACGGCGCGTCGGGGCTACACCATCGCATGCCGTTGACCTGACCGGGCTCGGAACCGATCACGTACCGGACCCGCCGCCCGTGCACGCGCCGGGCCGGGGCGCGGCAGCCGCGGGGGCGGCAGCCGCGCGCCAGGGGCGCGTGCGCCGTCGGCACTCCGGCCAGGCGGGAGCCGGGCCGGGTGCGGACGGTGGGACGGTCGTGGGTCATGGGACGGGTCAGCTCCGCCCGTGGCGCAGGGCGGGGTGGGCTCCGGCGGCGACGAGATCGGCCACGGCCGACTTCGGGTCGCGACCGGTCACCAGGGACTCGCCCACGAGGACGGCGTCGGCCCCCTCGTTGGCGTAGGCGATCAGGTCGTGCGGCCCGCGGATGCCGGACTCGGCGACCTTGACGATGTGGGCCGGGATCTCGCCGACGACGCGCTCGAAAGTGGAGCGGTCGACCTTGAGGTCCTTGAGGTTGCGGGCGTTGACGCCGATGATCTTGGCGCCTGCCGCGACCGCACGCTCGATCTCCTCCTCGTCGTGGACCTCGACGAGCGGGGTGAGCCCGATGGACTCGGCGCGCTCGATGAGGGAGACGAGGGCCTCCTGCTCCAGGGCCGCGACGATCAGCAGCACGAGGTCGGCGCCGTAGGCGCGGGCCTCCCACAGCTGGTAGGCCGTGACGATGAAGTCCTTGCGCAGGATCGGGATGTCCACGCGGGCGCGGACGGCCTCCAGGTCGGCCAGCGAGCCACCGAAACGGCGCTGCTCGGTGAGGACGGAAATGACCGCCGCACCGCCCGCTTCGTAGTCGGCGGCGAGCCCGGCCGGATCGGCGATGGCGGCCAGCGCGCCCTTGGACGGGCTGGAGCGCTTGACCTCGCAGATCACCTTGACGCTGTCACCGCGCAGAGCAGCGACGCCGTCCTTGGCCTGGGGCGCCTTGGCGGCGCGCTCCTTGAGCTCGTCGAGGCTGACGCGCGCCTGCCGTTCGGCAAGGTCTTCGCGGACCCCTTCGATGATCTCGTCGAGCACACTCACGCGAGCGGCCCCCCTTCCGGGTCGATGGCGGTCGGCCGCCTTGCGGACACGTACAACGCAAGGTCAGCAGTTCAAATGATATCCGCAGGACGCCTTGCCCTCCGCACGCGATTGACGGCGTCCCAGTAAATGGACATGCGTAATCTTTACTTCATCTATACCTCAGGGTGCCAGGAAAGAGCCCGCGGGCAGGTTCCTGACGACCGAGAAGACCAGGGCCACCACGCCGATCGCCCACCAGTACACCGGCTTCATGACCAGCCTCGGGGCCCGTCCGCCACGGTAGGCGCGGACCAGCCACAGCACCATGAAACCCGCGAAGGCGAAGTAGCCGACCACCGCCAGGGCATTCGCCCCGAGGGCCGTCACGAGATCGCCGTGGGCGAACGCGTGCGCACTGCGCAGTCCCCCGCAGCCGGGGCAGAGCACCCCGGTCAGCCGGAACAGCGGACAGACCGGGTAGTGGCCCGGTTCGTACGGGTTCACCGTGCCCACGTACGCGAGGGCCGCGGTGGCGATGGCCAGTGTGAGCGCCGGGGAGGCCAGCCGCCGGGACCGGGAGACGGGACCGGCCGCGGGGCCGGGCACGGCATCGGGCGCAGGACCGGGCCGCGGTATCGCCGCAGGCACGGCGGGCGCCGCGGACGGCGCGCGTTCTGGAGTGCGAGAGGCGTCCACCCGCTGATTCTCTCCGCTCATGACAAAAGGCGCAGCCCGACAGGGCCGCGCCTTTGGAAGTCGTCGGCCCGGTCGGGCCCGACTCGTCTCAGACCTTGGCCAGGCGGTTGGCAGCGATGACCTCGGAGAGGTCCCTGTGCTCGACCTTCGGCGCACCCATGCCGGCCGCCTTCATGGCCAGACCCACGACACCGCCGATGGCGACGACGACGAGGCCGGCCCAGAAGCCCAGCGGGTTCGCCAGCACCATGAAGGCGCCGGAGACGCAGAAACCGATGAAGGCGATGATGACACCGGTCCAGGCGGCCGGGGTGTGTCCGTGGCTAGTGCCCGCCATGAGTTGCTCCTCGTACTCGGGTGTGCTCTGTCGCACGCCGCACGTGCTGTGTCGAACGCTCGGTGCTCATTGTCCCGCACCGCAAGGCCGCGCGGTTCAGGGGGTCCCGGTCGGGTCCTCGCCCCGGTCCAGAGCCTTCCACAGATCCTCGGGCCGGTCCGGGTCCACCACGGCCGCCTTACGGGGCTTCGCGCTGCCGTCGCGCTCGTAGCGGCCGCCCATCGCGGGCCAGGCGCGCCCGAACCGCAGCGCGAGCAGTCCTGCCAACAGGACAAGCGCCGCGCCGCCGGCCGTCACGTAGGGCCACGCCGTATGGGTCAGGCCGGCCACGTGGGCCGCGGTGTCCGCCGTCGTACGGGCGGCCGCCGCGTCCAGGGCGCTCCGGCCGTCGGCGTTGACCAGCGCGGCCGCCGCCGCGCCCAGGCCGCTCAGCGCGAGCAGCGCGGACACCAGCAGCCGGCCCTTGCCGCGTACGGCGAAGACGGCGACCAGGGCGGCGAGGCCCACGATGGCCAGGGCGGCCGGCAGTCCGGTGACGCTCCGGCCGTCCGCGGTCAGCGGCAGCGAGCCGCCGCCGAAGGCGGCCGTGCCCCGGGCCCACACCCGCCCGGAGGCGAGCAGGACGACGGTGGCACCGAGGGTGCCGAGCAGCAGGGCGACGGCCACGCTGCGGCGGCCTGCGCCGCGGCCTTCCGTCGCCTCGGGTTCGGACCCTGGGGCGGTGGCGGCGCGGTCGGTTCGGGGTGGGGGTACGGCACTCACGCCCCCCACTATCCCCTACCGGCTCACGCGCCGTGGAGGCGGTTCGCCGCTCCCACCGCGCGCAGCACCGCGGCGGCCTTGTTGCGGCACTCCGCGTCCTCCAGTTCGGGCACCGAGTCGGCGACGACCCCGGCTCCGGCCTGCACGTACGCCTTGCCGTCGCGCAGCAGCGCGGTGCGGATGGCGATGGCGGTGTCGGAGTCCCCGGCGAAGTCGAGGTAGCCGACGCAGCCCCCGTAGAGCCCGCGGCGGGTGGGCTCCAGCTCCTCGATGATCTGCATGGCGCGCGGCTTGGGGGCGCCGGACAGGGTGCCGGCCGGGAAGCAGGCGGTGAGGACGTCGAAGGCGGTCTTGCCCGGGGCGACGCGGCCCGTCACCGTCGAGACGATGTGCATGACGTGCGAGTACCGCTCGATGCTCATGAAGTCGACGACCTCGACGGAGCCCGGCTCGCAGACCCGGCCCAGGTCGTTGCGGCCCAGGTCGACGAGCATGAGGTGCTCGGCGCGCTCCTTGGGGTCGGCCAGCAGCTCGTCGGCGAGCTCGTTGTCCAGCTGCGGGGTGGCGCCGCGGTGCCGGGTGCCGGCGATGGGGTGGACCATGGCCCGGCCGTCCTCGACCTTGACCAGCGCCTCGGGGCTGGACCCGACCACGTCGAAGCCGTTCTCGAAGCGGAAGAGGTACATGTACGGGGACGGGTTGGTGGCCCGCAGGACCCGGTAGACGTCGAGCGCGGAGGCCTTGCAGGGGGTCTCGAACCGCTGGGAGGGCACCACCTGGAAGGCCTCGCCGGCCCGGATCCGCTCCTTCACGTCCTCGACGGCCGCCTGGTACTTCTCGCCGCCCCACAGGACCGAGACTGTGCCGTCTTCAAAGCTGGGCACTTCGGAGGCCGGCAGCGGCATCGGCGTGTACGGGGCGGGCCGTGCGAGGTCGGCCTCCATCGCGTCGAGGCGGGCGACGGCGTCCGCGTACGCCTCGTCCACGCCGGCTTCGAGGTCGTTGTGGTTGATCGCGTTGGCGATGAGCAGGACGGTGCCGTCCCAGTGGTCCAGGACCGCCAGGTCGGAGGTGAGCAGCATGGTCAGCTCGGGCAGCTGGAGGTCGTCCTCGGTGTGCTCGCCGATGCGCTCCAGCCGGCGCACGATGTCGTAGCCGAGGTAGCCGACCATGCCGCCGGTGAAGGGCGGCAGGGTGGAGGAGAGGTCGCGCGGGGTGTGCAGGGCCTCGACGGTCTGCCGCAGGGCGTCCAGCGGGTCGCCGGAGGTGGGCACGCCGACGGGCGGGGTGCCGATCCAGTGGGCCTGGCCGTCGCGGACGGTCAGGGTGGAGGCGCTGCGGACGCCGACGAAGGAGTAGCGCGACCAGGAGCGGCCGTTCTCGGCGGACTCCAGGAGAAACGTCCCGGGGCGCTCGGCGGCCAGCTTGCGGTAGAGCCCGACGGGCGTGTCCCCGTCCGCCAGCAGCTTGCGGCTGACAGGGATGACGCGGCGGTCGGCCGCGAGCTTGCGGAACGTCTCAAGATCCATGGCGTGGGACCCTACCTCTTCGGCTGCGGCTGTTCAGCTGCGGGACCGGTCAGGGGCAGGACGTCGGCGTCGAAGCACGTACGGGCCCCGGTGTGGCAGGCCGCCCCGACCTGGTCCACCTGGACGAGCAGGGTGTCGGCGTCGCAGTCGAGGGCGACGGACTTCACGTGCTGGAAGTGGCCGGACGTGTCGCCCTTCACCCAGTACTCCTGACGGCTGCGCGACCAGTACGTGCAGCGGCCGGTGGTCAGGGTGCGGTGCAGGGCCTCGTCGTCCATCCAGCCGAGCATGAGCACCTCACCGGTGTCGTACTGCTGGGCGATGGCCGGGACCAGACCGTCCGCGGAGCGCTTGAGGCGGGCGCCGATGGCGGGATCGAGGGAGGACGTACTCATGGATCCCATTGTGCCGGGCCGGTGCGGGGATCACGGCTCCCTGTCCGCCTGATGGGCAGGCGTGGTAGGGGTTCCGGCCGTAGGCTGGCCCGCATGTCTACCCATGCGAAGCGTGAACGACTGCTGCTGGCCGACCTGTTGGAGTCGGCCGGGCCCGAGGCGCCGACCCTGTGCGACGGCTGGCGGACGCGGGAGCTCGCGGCGCACGTGGTCGTGCGCGAGCGCCGCCCGGACGCGGCGGGCGGGCTCCTGCTGAACGTCCTCAAGGCCCGCCTGGACCAGGCGATGGCGGAGTACGCGGCCAAGCCGTACGAGGAACTCGTGCAGCTGATCCGCACCGGCCCGCCGAAGATGTCCCTCTACTCCCTGAAGCAGATCGACGAGGCGGCCAACGCGGTGGAGTTCTACGTCCACGCCGAGGACATCCGCCGCGCCCAGCCGGACTGGTCCCCGCGTCCGCTGGACCCGGTCTTCTCCGACTCCCTCTGGTCCCGCCTGGAAAAACTGGCCCGGCTGATGGGCCGCCGCTGCCCGGTGGGCCTGGTCCTGCGCCGCCCGAACGGCCAGACGGCGGTGGCCCACAAGGGCGCCCCGGTGGTCACGGTCACGGGCGAGCCGGGAGAGCTGACCCTGTTCATGTTCGGCCGCCAGGCCGCTGCCGCGGTGGAACTGGACGGGCCGAAGGAAGCGATCGCGAAGCTGACGGTGGCGAAGCTGGGCATCTGACGCCGGCCGAACCCGGCCCCGCAGGGCCGCGTCACAACGGATCAGGCGAAGGCCAGCTCCGCCCGGCGGACGGCCGGGGCCGAGGTCCCGACAATCGCGCCCGCCATGCTCACCGCGGCTCCCGCCAGGAAGACCGGGGTCACGCCCCACAGATCGGCCGCGAAGCCAAAGACGGGATACGCCAGCGGCGCCAGCCCGACCGCCGTGAAGGCCATCACGGAGCTGACCCGCCCCAGGTACGAGGGGTCCGTGGCCGTCTGGATCAGGGCGACCGCCAGGCCTCCGCAGATCCCGCAGACCAGGCCCGTCAGCAGGGCCAGCACGACCGCCACCGGCAGGCTCGGCGCCAGGGCCAGTCCGCCGATGCCGGCGGAGCCGAGGATCAGGGTGAGGTTCTGGACCGCCCCGGCCCGGGGGAACCGCGGGATCAGGGTCAGCAGGAGCGCGCTCGCCGCCGCGCCCACCCCCATGCCTCCGACGATCCAGCCGACCCCGCCCGCGCCCCAGCCGCGGTCCTGCGCGACCAGGATCAGCCCGAGCGTCATCGGCGCGGACGTGCCCAGCTGACTCAGCGCCCCGGACAGCACCAGGGGGCCTATCAGCCCGTGCCCCCGTATGTACCCGAGGCCCGACCGGAGCTGGCTCCAGGGGCTCTCCCGGGGCGGCGCCGTAGACGCCGAAGACGCCGTAGACGCCGGAGCCGGGCCCGAGGGCTCCCCGAGCGGGGAGATCCGTACCGCCACCAGCAGCACCAGCGAGAGCCCGAACAGCGCCGAGGCCACCCCGAAGGCCGCCGCCGGGCCACCGAGGCCCATCGCCAGGCCGGCCACCGGCGGCCCGGCGGTGTGCCCGACGCGCTCGGCGAGGCTGCGCAGCCCCTGGACCCGGACCAGCTGCCCCGGCGCGGCGATCCGCGGCGGCAGTGCGCCGACGGCCGGCATGAACAGCGCGTCCACGACTCCGAAGACGAGCGCCACGAGGACCAGGATCCACAGGCCCGGTGCGGTCAGGGCGACGAGGGCGGCCAGCGCCAGGATCACCGCGCAGCGCACGGCGTCCGAGGAGATCACCACCAGCCGGGGGCCGAAGCGGTCGGCGACCACTCCGCCGCCCAGCATCAGCAGGGCCCGCGGCACCGCGCCGACGGCCATGACCACCCCGACCTCGGCCGGGCCGACGGTCTGTGCCGCCGTCCAGCCGAGGGAGAGGAAGTAGACCCCGTCCCCGATGAGCGAAGCCCCGTAGGCGGCGAGCCAGCGCAGGACGTTGGCGTCCCGCCAGACGCTCCCGGACCCCGTGCTCCCGCCGATGTCGTTCCCGCTCAACCCGCACCCGCCCCCAGGTGGAACCTCTAGCGGACCGGGTGGCCCGCCTCCCGCAGCACGTCCTTGACCTGGCCGATGCGCAGGTCGCCGAAGTGGAACACGGACGCCGCGAGGACCGCGTCGGCCCCCGCCGCGATCGCCGGCGGGAAGTGCGCGAGCTTGCCCGCGCCGCCCGAGGCGATCACCGGGACCGTGACGTGCTTGCGCACGGCCGCGATCATCTCGGTGTCGTAGCCGTCCTTGGTACCGTCCGCGTCCATCGAGTTCAACAGGATTTCCCCGGCGCCCAGTTCGGCCGCGCGGTGGGCCCACTCGACGGCGTCGATGCCGGCGCTCCGCCGGCCGCCGTGGGTGGTCACCTCGAAGGAGCCGGAGGCGGTGCGGCGGGCGTCGACGGACAGCACCAGCACCTGGCGGCCGAAGCGTTCCGCGATCTCCTGGATGAGCTCGGGCCGCGCGATGGCGGCGGTGTTCACGCCGACCTTGTCGGCGCCGGCCCGCAGCAGCTTGTCCACGTCGTCGGCGGTGCGCACGCCGCCGCCCACGGTCAGCGGGATGAACACCTGCTCGGCGGTGCGGCGCACCACGTCGTAGGTGGTCTCGCGGTTCCCGGAGGAGGCGGTGATGTCGAGGAAGGTCAGCTCGTCGGCGCCTTCGGCGTCGTAGAGCTTGGCCATCTCGACGGGGTCGCCGGCGTCGCGCAGGTTCTGGAAGTTGACTCCCTTGACCACCCGGCCGTTGTCCACGTCCAGGCAGGGGATCACCCGTACGGAGAGCGTCATGCGGAGCCTCCGGCGACGGGGCCGAAGGCCTCGACCTCCACCTCGACGACCATGCTCGGGTCGACGAACCCGTTGACGATGATCAGCGTCGAGGCGGGGCGGATCTTGTCGAAGAGCTCGCTGTGGGCGCGGCCGACCTCGTCCACGTCACGGGCGTGCGTGAGGTAGAGCCGGGTGCGGACCACGTGCTCGGGGCCGAGTCCGGCCTGCTCCAGCGCGTTGAAGGCCACGGAGAAGGCCTTCTTCGTCTGGTCGTACGGGCCGCCCGCGTCGGCTCCGGTGCAGCCGGAGACCAGGACCAGCCCGTTGGGGAGCTGGACGGCGCGGGAGTAGCCGAGTACGTCCTCGTAGGCGCCGCCGGAGGAGATGCGTCGACCCTCGAAAGGGTTCGTGGAACTCATGCGGATACCACCTTCAGGGCTTCTTCGAGCGTGAACGCCTTGGCGTACAGGGCCTTGCCTACGATCGCGCCCTCGACCCCGTCCCCGACCAGGGCGGCCAGCGCGCGCAGGTCCTCGAGGGAGGAGATGCCGCCGGAGGCGACGACGGGCCGGTCGGTGGCGGCGCAGACGTTCTTCAGCAGCTCCAGGTTGGGACCGGTGAGGGTGCCGTCCTTGCCGATGTCGGTGACGACGTACCGGGCGCAGCCCTCGGAGTCCAGGCGCGCGAGGGTCTCGTAGAGGTCCCCGCCCTCGCTGGTCCAGCCGCGGCCCTTGAGGGTGGTGCCGCGCACGTCGAGGCCGATGGCGATCTTGTCGCCGTGCTCGGCGATGGCCTTGGCGGCCCACTCGGGGGTCTCCAGGACGGCGGTGCCCAGGTTGACGCGGGTGCAGCCGGTGGCGAGGGCCGCGGCGAGCGAGGCGTCGTCGCGGATGCCGCCGGACAGCTCGACCTTGATGTCCATGGCGCCGGTGATCTCGGCGACGAGCGCGCGGTTGTCCCCGGTGCCGAAGGCGGCGTCCAGGTCGACCAGGTGCAGCCATTCGGCGCCGGCGGCCTGCCAGGCGAGGGCGGCCTGGAGCGGGGAGCCGTAGGAGGTCTCGCTGCCGGACACGCCGTGGACGAGGCGGACGGCCTGGCCGTCGCGCACGTCCACCGCGGGAAGCAGTTCGAGCTTCTTCTGGGTCGTCATCACAGGGTCTCGATCCAGTTGGTGAGGAGCTGGGCGCCGGCGTCCCCGGACTTCTCGGGGTGGAACTGGGTGGCCCACAGGGCCCCGTTCTCCACCGCCGCGACGAACCGCTCGCCGTGCGTGGCCCAGGTGACCTTGGGTGCCTTGATCAGCGGGTTGGTGACTTCCAGGGTCCAGTCGTGGGCCGCGTAGGAGTGCACGAAGTAGAACCGGGCGTCCTCGTCGAGGCCCGCGAAGGCCTGGCTGTCCGCCGGGGCTTCCACGGTGTTCCAGCCCATGTGGGGGACGATCGGGGCCTTGAGCGGGCCGACCGTGCCGGGCCACTCGTCGAGGCCTTCGGTCTCCACGCCGTGCTCGATGCCGCGCTCGAAGAGGATCTGCATGCCGACGCAGATGCCCATGACCGGGCGGCCGCCGGAGAGCCTGCGGCCGATGATCCAGTCGCCGCGCGCGTCCTTGAGGCCCTGCATGCACGCCGAGAAGGCGCCGACACCGGGGACGAGGAGTCCGTCGGCGTCCATGGCCTTGTCGTAGTCGCGGGTGATCTCCACGTCCGCGCCTGCGCGCGCGAGGGCGCGCTCGGCGGAGCGGACGTTGCCGAAGCCGTAGTCGAAGACGACGACCTTCTTGGTGGGGGTCAAAGCGCTCACTCCCAAATCCCCTGGATCCGCAGCACTCCCGCGAGCAGGCACATCACGGAGCCAAGGGCGAGCAGGACGACGACGGACGTGGAGATCTTCTGCTTCTTGAATGAATAGGCGCCACCGGCCAGGAACAGGCCGAGGAAGATCAGGATGGAGTTGAGCCCGTTCACGCTAGAGGGCGCCCTTCGTGGAAGGCAGGATCCCGGCCGCGCGCGTGTCGAACTCGGCGGCGTAGCGCAGTGCGCGGGCCAGGGCCTTGAACTGGCACTCCACGATGTGGTGGGCGTTGCGGCCGTACGGCACGTGGATGTGCAGCGCGATCTGGGCCTGCGCGACGAAGGACTCGAAGATGTGGCGGGTCATCGTCGTGTCGTAGCTGCCGATCATCGGCGCCATGTTCTCGGGCTCGGTGTGCACGAGGTACGGGCGGCCGGACAGGTCGACGGTCACCTGGGCGAGGGACTCGTCGAGCGGCACGGTGCAGTTGCCGAACCGGTAGATGCCGACCTTGTCGCCGAGGGCCTGCTTGAAGGCGGCGCCGAGCGCGAGCGCGCTGTCCTCGATGGTGTGGTGGCTGTCGATGTGCAGGTCGCCCTCGGTCTTGACCGTGAGGTCGAAGAGGCCGTGGCGGCCGAGCTGGTCGAGCATGTGGTCGTAGAAGCCCACGCCCGTCGAGACGTCGACCTTGCCGGTGCCGTCGAGGTTTATCTCGACGAGGACCGAGGTCTCCTTGGTGGTCCGTTCGACCCGTCCGATGCGGCTCATGCGTGCTGCTCCTTCTTCAGTGCGCGAACCGCTTCCAGGAACGCGTCGTTCTCGGCCGGGGTGCCCGCGGTGACCCGCAGCCAGCCCGGTACGCCGTTGTCCCGGACCAGGACGCCCTGGTCGAGGATCTTCTGCCAGGCGGTGTGGGAGTCCTCGAACCGGCCGAACTGTACGAAGTTCGAGTCGGAGTCGGTGACCTCGAAGCCGATCGCCCGCAGCTCGATGACCAGGCGGTCACGCTCGGCCTTGAGCTGCTCGACGTAGCCGAGCAGGGTGTCGGTGTACTCCAGGGCGGCCAGCGCGGTCGCCTGGGTGACGGCCGACAGGTGGTACGGCAGGCGTACGAGCTGCACGGCGTCGACCACGGCGGGGTGCGCGGCCAGGTAGCCCAGGCGCAGTCCGGCCGCGCCGAAGGCCTTGGACATGGTCCGGGAGACCACCAGGTTGGGGCGGCCCTCGATCAGCGGCAGCAGCGAGTCCCGGTGGCTGAACTCCACGTAGGCCTCGTCGACCACGACCAGGGACGGCTTGGCCGCCTGCGCGGCCTCGTACAGCGCGAGGACCGTCTCCGCTCCGACCGCGGTGCCCGTGGGGTTGTTGGGCGAGGTGATGAAGACGACGTCGGGGGCGTGCTCGGCGATGGCCCGCTCGGCCGCCTCCACATCGATGGTGAAGTCCTCGTTGCGCGGGCCGGAGATCCAGTCGGTCCCGGTGCCGCGGGCGATCAGCGCGTGCATCGAGTACGAGGGCTCGAAGCCGATCGCGGTGCGGCCGGGGCCTCCGAAGGTCTGGAGCAGCTGCTGGAGCACCTCGTTGGAGCCGTTGGCGGCCCAGACGTTCTCCCGGGCTACCGGGTGCTTGCCGGTCCGGGTGAGGTAGGCGGCCAGCTCGGTGCGCAGCTCGATCGCGTCCCGGTCGGGGTACCGGTTGAGGGTGCGGGCCGCCTCGGCAACGCGCTCGGCGATGCGGGCGACGAGCGCCTCGGGCAGCCCGTACGGGTTCTCGTTGGTGTTGAGCTGGACGGGGACGTCGAGCTGCGGGGCCCCGTAGGGGGTCTGGCCGCGCAGTTCGTCCCGGATGGGGAGGTCGTCAATACCGATGGTGCGGGTCATGCCTGCGGAACCTTCCACCCGAATCGTGCCTTGAGAGCCGCGCCGTGCGCGGGCAGGTCCTCCGCCTCGGCGAGCGTCACCACGTGGTGGGTGACTTCGGCGAGGGCGTCCCGCGTGTAGTCGACGATGTGGATCCCGCGCAGGAAGGACTGCACGGACAGGCCCGAGGAGTGGCAGGCGCAGCCGCCGGTGGGCAGCACGTGGTTCGATCCGGCGCAGTAGTCGCCGAGCGAGACCGGGGACCAGGGGCCGACGAAGATCGCGCCGGCGTTGCGCACACGGGCGGCCCAGGCCGCCGCGTCGGCGGTCTGGATCTCCAGGTGCTCGGCGCCGTACGCGTCGACGACCTTGAGCCCGTCCTCGAGGGAGTCGACCAGCACGACCGCGGACTGGCGGCCGGCGAGCGCGGGCTTGATCCGGTCCTCGATGTGCTTGGTGGCCGCGACCTGCGGCTCCAGCTCCTTCTCGACGGCGGCCGCGAGCTCCTCGGAGTCCGTCACCAGTACGGCGGCGGCCAGCGGGTCGTGCTCGGCCTGGCTGATCAGGTCGGCGGCGACGTGCACCGGGTCGGCCGTGGAGTCGGCGAGGACGGCGATCTCGGTCGGGCCGGCCTCGGTGTCGATGCCGATCTTCCCGGTGAAGTAGCGCTTGGCGGCGGCGACCCAGATGTTGCCGGGGCCGGTCACCATGTTCGCGGGCAGGCACTCCTCGGTGCCGTACGCGAACATCGCGACGGCCTGGGCGCCGCCGGCGGCGTACACCTCGTCCACGCCGAGCAGGGCGCACGCGGCGAGGATCGTCGGGTGCGGCAGGCCGTCGAACTCGGCCTGCGGCGGGGAGGCCAGCGCGATCGACTCGACGCCCGCCTCCTGGGCCGGTACGACGTTCATGACGACCGAGGACGGGTACACCGAGCGGCCGCCCGGGGCGTACAGCCCCACGCGCTCCACCGGAACCCACTTCTCGGTCACCGTTCCACCGGGGACCACTTGGGTGGTGTGCTCGGTGCGGCGCTGGTTGCGGTGCACGATCCGGGCGCGCCGGATCGACTCCTCGAGTGCGGCGCGGACGGCCGGGTCGAGCCCCGCGAGGGCGGCATCGATCGCCTCGACGGGGACCCTGATCTGGGAAAGGGTCACTCCGTCGAACTTCTGCGCGTACTCGATCAGCGCCGCGGTCCCACGATGATGGACGTCCTCGCAGATGGGCCGCACCTTCTCCAGGGCGGCTTCCACGTCGAACTCGGCACGGGGCAGCAGATCGCGCAGGGCGCCACCCTCGGGGAGGGTGTCACCGCGCAGGTCGATACGAGAGATCACGTTCCAATTCTCTCAGACCGCCTCGCGCCACCGTTCGTCCGTATCACTGGCTGATACACGCCACGGACGTTCCCGGATGTCACAGCGGCCGCTTAGCGTGCACGTACACGCGGTGACATGCATCGCGCCTGCGGAGGGGGGCCGCCATGGCCGAAGCACGTCCGGACGGGGAACCGCCCGATCTCACCGACCCGGAACAGCGCATGTGGAGCGCGTACCGCACGGGCAGCGTATGCGATCTCAGCGCCCGCACCGCCGACCGCGACGACCCGCACGCCGACACCGCCTGGGGTCCCGAGCGGAGCGTCCGCGCCCAGATCGTGGCGCTGCTGCTGCTCCACGGGCCGGGCCCGGTACCGGGCCGGGTGGCCTCCCTGAAGCTGCGCGGCGTACGCATCACCGGCCGTCTCGACCTCTCCGGCGGCACGATCGCCCCGTACGTGGAACTCCAGTCCTGCCGCTTCGACGGGGAGATCCAGCTCTCCGAGGCCCGCTTCGGCACGCTGCGCCTGGTGAACTGTGCGATACCCCGGGTGGACGCGGCCCGCCTGCACACCGAGGGCGACCTGCACCTGCGGCGCAGCCGGGTGGCGCGCGGCATCCGGCTGACCGACGCGCAGATCGGCACCGACCTGCTGATCAGCGAGGCCGTGGTGCAGCGGGACAACAAGGGGCGGGCCATGGCGGCCGACGGGATGTCGGTCGCGCAGGACTTCCAGGGCGAGCTGCTGCGCACGTACGGGGAGGTCAGCCTGCGCGGGGCCAAGGTCGGCGTGTCGATGAACCTGCGCGGGGCCCGGCTGTCCAACCCGTACGGGCGGCGCGCGCTGAACGCCCCGCAGCTCACCGTCGAGCGCACCCTCTACCTGACCTCGATCGCCCTGGACGCCACGACCGGGGACTTCGACCCCTCCTCCACTCCCCCGTACGGGATCGGCCAGACCCCCGCACGGGGCCAGCGCGCGCAGCGGTTCGAATGCCAGGGCGGCCTGCGCCTGGACGACGGCCGGTTCGGCGACGCCGTCGACTTCTACGGCGCCCGCTTCCTCCTGACCGCCGACCAGGAGGTGTCGCTGCGCCGGATCCACACCCCGGAACTGCGCTTCGTGGGCGAGCGGCCGGAGCAGGGGCGGGTGGTGGTGTCGGGGTCGAAGGTGGTCAAGCTCGTCGACATGGTCACCAGCTGGCCGGGCCCGGGCCGGGTCTCCCTGGAAGGGTTCGACTACGAGAACCTCGCGCCCCGGGGGCACTTCCCGCTCACCCGCCGCCTGGAGTGGGTCGAGGCGGCCACCCCCGAGTACTCGCCCGAACCGTACGAGCGCCTCGCCGCCGTGCTGCGCGCCTCGGGGGAGGACGCGGACGCCCGCGAGGTGCTGCTGGCCAAACAGCGGCGCAGGCGCACGACCCTGCCACCGGCCCTGCGGGCGTGGGGGTACTTCCAGGACTGGCTGGTGGTCTACGGGTACCGGCCAGGCCGGGCCGCCCTGTGGATGGCCGTCCTGTGGGCGGCGGGGGCCCTGCTCTTCTCCTGGCACGACGCTCCCGCGCCGATCAAGGCGGACGAGCACCCCGAATGGAACCCCTCGCTGTTCGCCCTGGACCTGCTGCTCCCCGTGATCGACCTCGGCCAGCAGGACCAGTGGAATCTCAAGGGCGGCTGGCAGTGGCTCGCGGCGGCGCTGGTGATACTGGGCTGGATCCTGGCCACGACGGTGGCGGCGGGCGCGTCCCGGCTGCTGAGGCGAGGGTGACGGCCCCGCCCTTCCGGCCATTACCCTGTGCCTCGTGACCACCGTTCGCCTGCCCCTCTTCCCCTTGAACTCGGTGCTGTTCCCGGGACTCGTCCTCCCGCTGAACATCTTCGAGGAGCGTTATCGCGCCATGATGCGCGAACTGCTGAAGGCGGGCGAGGACGAGCCGCGCCGTTTCGCGGTCGTCGCGATCCGCGACGGCCGGGAGGTCGCCCCCACCGCCCCGGGCCTGCCGGACCAGACCGCCCTGCCCGAGCGCGGCCCGGCCGCCGGCTTCGGTGCGGACCCCATCCAGGCGTTCCACCGGGTGGGCTGCATCGCGGACGCGGCCTCGATCCGGGAGCGCGAGGACGGCAGCTTCGAGGTCATGGCCACGGGCACCGTCCGGGTCCGCCTCCTCTCGGTCGACGCGACCGGCCCGTACCTGACGGCGGAGCTCGAAGAGCTCCCCGAGGACGCGGGCGAGGGAGCCGGAGCCCTGGCCGAAGGGGTCCTGCGCGCCTTCCGCAACTACCAGAAGCGGCTCGCGGGAGCCCGCGAGCGGTCCCTGACCAGTACGGAGCTCCCCGACGAGCCGTCGGTGGTCTCGTACCTGGTCGCGGCGGCGGCGGTACTGGACATCCCGGCGAAGCAGCGGCTGCTCCAGGCCCCGGACATCGCCACCCGCCTCGCGGAGGAGCTGAAACTCCTGCGCGCGGAGACGGCCGTCATCCGCCACCTCCCCTCGCTCCCGGCGGTCGACCTGACACGCGCGCCGACGAGCCCGAACTGATGGCGACCTGATGGCGAAGAAGAAGCCGGCACCGGCCGGCACCCCGGCGATCATGGCCCTGACCGCCGCGGGCGCCGATTTCAAGATCCACGCGTACGAGCACGACCCGTCCCACCCGTCCTACGGCGAAGAGGCCGCGCAGGCCCTCGGCGTCTCCCCGTCCCAGGTCTTCAAAACCCTGCTGGCGGACGTGGACGGCTCCCTCGTGGTGGCCGTGGTCCCGGTCTCGGGCAGCCTCGACCTCAAGGCGCTGGCCGCCGCGGTCGGCGGAAAGCGCGCGGCGATGGCCGACCCGGCCCTGGCGGAACGCACCACGGGCTACGTCCTGGGCGGCATCTCCCCCCTGGGCCAGCGCCGAAGCCTCCGCACGGTCCTGGACACGTCGGCTTCCGCCCTGGCCACGATCTGCGTCTCGGCGGGCCGCCGGGGCCTGGAGGTCGAGCTTGCCCCTTCGGCGTTGACCACCCTGACGGCGGCCACCCTGGCCCCGATCGCCCGCGCGTAGTCGGCCGCGCCGCCGTTCCCGGGGACCAGCCCCCGGACCCCCGCGCCTCAAACGCCGGCGGGGCTGGATTTGCCGCTGCGCGGCATATTCCAGCCCGTCCGGCGTTTGAGGACCGGGTCCGGGCAGAGCCCGGGGAACGGTGGAAGGGCGGGTAGGGGACCAGCCCCGCAGGGCCGCACCCCGCCCCCGGCTACGGGCGCGGCGGCTCCGCGGCGGACGGGCCCGGACGGAGGTCCGGAGCGGCGGCCGGAGTCGCATCGGCCGGGACGGCGTCGGCAGGGCCCTGGTAATAGGACGGCCAGGACAGCGGTCCGGCCACCACCTCCCGCGGCCCCCACAGCGCCATCAGCGCCAGGTGGACGATCACCGCGGCCATCGGCCACGCGAGCAGCGCCCCGTGTGCCATGAGCTCCAGCGGTGCGTCGAAGGGGACTCCCTTCCCCGCCTTCCGGGCGACGCCCACCAGGTCCGTGGACGGGCCCAGCCACAGGCCGAGCCGCCAGCCGGCCACCGCGGCGAAGGCCGAGCCGAGGACGAGCCCGACGACCTGCGGCACTCCCCCGCGCCGGCGCCACAGGAAGACCGCCACGGCGCTGAGCACGCCGAATCCGAGCGCCAGCAGGAAGAACGTCGCGTCGGCCCCGATCCGCGCCTCGCTCTCGGTGTCCCGGAGGAACACCGCCTCGCCGTTCGAGACGTACTGCACGCGCGGCGCCAGCCACGCCCACAGCAGCCCGAGCAGCACACCGGTCACACCCACCGCGAGGGCGATGGCGGCCCCGTCGCGGATGTCGGCCGGGGAAACCACCCGCTCGGCCGAGGGCGAAGTCGAGAGTACGGGCGCCTGCTCCGGCGAGGGCGAAGCCGACGGAAGCGGCGGCTCGTCGGGCTGTTCATGAGAGGTCACGGCTTCGGTCACCCCCACATCGTGCCAGGTAAGGCCGGAGCCGGCGTCAGCGGACCGCCGCCCGCCGGTACGCCCAGGTGGCGATCGCCAGGGACAGGACGCCCACGGCCGCGCAGACTCCGAGGTCGAGGAGGACCGCCGCCCAGTCGGGGTGCGGCTCGAAGGTACGGGCGAAGGCCTCCACCCCGTACGTGGACGGCAGCAGGTCCCGCGCCCACACGATGACGTCCGGCATCCGCTCGGGCGGCAGCACCCCCAGCAGCAGGGCCGCGGACATCCCGAGCTGCCCGGCCAGGGTGGCCAGCTCCTGCCGGGGCGCGAGCAGTCCCAGCGCCGCGCCGAGCCCGGCGAGCGCGGCCCCGGCCAGCGGCACCACGGCCGCCAGGATCCACAGTCCGCTCATCGGCAGCCCGAAGAGCACGCATCCGAAGACGGCCGTCACCAGGGTGCCCGGCAGGGTGAAGGAGGCGTACGCGGCGGCAGCGCCGAGCACCACCGAGGCGGGCGGCACCGGCAGGGTGGCGTAGTGGTCGAGCCCGCCGCTCGCCCTGAGCTGTCCGAAGTACTGCGCGAGCAGGTTCAGCGCGACGAAGGCCACGACGAGCACGGAGGAGCCGGCGACCACGGCCCGCGCCTCGGAGCCCCCGTCGACCACGCCCCGCATCAGGATCATGATTCCGACGGACTGGAAGGTGGCCACGAACAGCAGCGGGATGCGCGAGACCCGCGCCCGGGACAGCTGCGCCCGGTAGACGGCGGCGAGCGCCGGGAAGAACCGGGCGCGCGGAGCCAGCGGCGCGGCGGCGTGCTGTTGGATCGCGCTCGGCGGGGCAACGCCCTGTCCGGCCGTGGCGGGTGCGGCAGCAGTCGGCACGGCCCGTGCGGGCGCGCCCGCCATCTGCACGGCCCCGAGTGGCGCGACAGTGCCTGCCAGACGTTCACTCACGACTTCACCAGCCCTTTCGATTTCCCGCCCAGCGCGAGGTACACGTCCTCCAGGCTCGGCGTGGCCAGTGTGAAGTCGTCGAGCGCGGCGAAGGCCGGGCCGCCGGTCACCGCGGCCACTGCGGCCCGCGCATCGTCGGGCCCGAGCCGCAGCACCCAGCGCCGCCCCGTCTCGACCGCGCGCTCGCGCAGCGCCGCGACCTCCGGGAAACCCAGCGGAGCGGACTCGCGCCAGACGAGTTCCAGGCGGACCTCGTCGGAGACCTGGGCCTTGAGTCCGGCCGGGGTGTCGCAGGCGATGACCCGGCCCTGGTCGATGACGGCGACCCGGTCGAGGACCGTTTCGGCCTCGATGACGTTGTGGGTGACGAGCAGCACGGTGGCTCCGCTCTGCGCGCGGCGCCGGTCGACGGCGGCCCAGACGGCCCGCCGGGCCACGGGGTCCATGCCGGTGGTGGGTTCGTCGAGGACCAGTACGGGCCGCTCCCCCACCAGTGCGGCGGCGAAGCAGGCCAGGCGCCGCTGTCCGCCGGAGAGCTTCTTCAGGGGCCGTCCGGCGATCTCGGTCAGCCCGAGCTCTTCCAGGACGGAGTCCCGCTCGGCCCGCGCCTCGCGCAGCCCGAGTCCGCGCAGCCGGCCGGTGGTCTCGGCGGCCAGCGACACGGTGAGCTCGTCGAGGGCGGTGGATTCCTGCCCGAGGTAGGCGAGCAGCCGGGACGCCCGTTCGGGGTGGCGTACGAGGTCGTGGCCGAGCAGGGTCACCGAACCGGCGTCGGGCCGCATCAGCCCGGTGAGCTGGCGGACCAGGGTGGACTTGCCGGCGCCGTTGGGGCCGAGCAGGCCGAAGATCTCGCCGCGCCGGACGTCCAGGGAGATCCCGTCGGTGGCGCGGGTCTCGGGAAGGGCCGGGGCCCCGCGCCGTCCGCGCACCGCGGGGTACGTCTTGACCAGGTCACGCACCGCGCAGACCACGTCGGAGGCCACTCCCGCGGCCGTTGCCGTGCCCGTTTCAGCCTGTGCTGTGCCCGTTCTCACGAGGGAGCAGCCTACGGGGTTCGCGCCCCTACTCGGCTGCCGGGGCCACCGCGACGGAGGCCGTGGCCGTCGCGGGGGCCGCGGGGGCCTGGGGGACCACGACGGGCGGCGCACCGGCGGCAGCCACGTGTTCGGCGGCCGCCCGTACGTCGATCTCGCGCCAGAACCCGGCCCGGATGGCGTAGCGGTCGTGCTCGTCGATCTGGTCGTCCTTGTGGGCGAGGAGCCCGAAGCGGGCGGCGTAGCGCAGCAGTTCTCCGTCGATCCGGTGCGGGATCCGCGGGTACATGGTGGCGAGCTTCTGCAGGTGGACGGTCTCGGGGAGCCGTTCCATCCAGCGCCGGGCGAAGACCTGGCCGACCTCGAAGGGGTCGCCGCCGACGGTGGTGATGTCCTCCTCGCGGTCCGCCCAGCGCTGCTCGGCGGAGGTGAGCTGGGCGAGGGTGGGCAGCGAGGCGGTTTCGGCGGGCTCGCCGAGGGGCCCGGCCCGGTCGATCCAGCCCTTGTCGGAGGACCAGCGCAGGGCGCTGCCGGCCGGGGGCGCGCCGCCCGCCGCGGCGGCCGCGGGGGCGGGGGCCGGGGAGCCTGGGGCGCGCAGGGCGCCCGCGAGGTCCTTGGGGGTCGGGACGGTCCGGCCGTTCGCGGTGGCGGGCGAGGCCGGGCCGGGTACGCCGCCCTCCTCGGGCTCCGCGGAGGTCTCGGACCGGCTGCCGTTGCCGCGCGCGGCTTCGGCGAGGGCCGCTTCGGGCAGGGGCGCCGAGAGGATGGCGGCGATTTCGGGGCGCGGCGCGGGCGCCGGTGCGCACAGGCCGGTGAGGTCGCGGGCGCGGACGGCCCGGGTGATCCACGTACGGTCCAGGACGCGGCGTTCGTCGGCTTCGGCGACGAGGTCCTCGGACTGGTTGTAGTCGCCGTCGGCGGCCTGGACGGCCCACAGGTGGACGGCGACCCCGTGTTCCTTGGCGGACATCAGGCCGGGCAGCAGGTCCCCGTCGCCGGTGACGAGTACGACGTCCGAGCAGGCGCGGTTGCGGGCGAGCTCGGTGAGCTCGGCGTGCATGGCGGCGTCGACGCCCTTCTGCGCCCACCGGCCGTCGCTGCGGGTCAGGGCGCCGAGGCGGACGGTGACGCGGGGCATGACGCGCAGCCTGCGGTGCTCGGGCTGGGGCACCCGGTCGGGTGCACCGTCGAACCAGTAGATCCGTAGCAGCGGCTGTTCGGTGTCGGCTTCGGCCCGCTCGCGCAGTCCCTGGATGAGCGCCGCATGGTCGACGGTGATGCGGGAGCGGGAGGGTTCTCCCGCGAGAAGGCTCGCGGCGGCGCCCAGCAGATAGCCGGCGTCCACCAGGACGACGCAGCGGTCCACGCGTACCACCCTCTTCCCTGGGGGTCCTCTGAGTTTCCCCGAGTCTGCCCGACGGCACGGGCCTTGACGGCCGGAACTCGATCATCGGCGTGGCGTATCTCTCAGACGTGCGCGGCGGGAGCCTCGACTACGCGCGGTAATGATCCAAAATGCGCCGTTTACGGCGCTGTGTGAGTGTGAAGGCGGTCCTGGCCCCTAGACCCTCACGGAGGTTCCCCCATGGCCAAGAACAAGAACCAGAAGCAGCCGCAGAAGCAGCAGGCCCGCTCCTCGCAGGATCCGGCGAAGACGGAGTCCTCGTCCGAGTCGATGTCCTCGTCGCCGTCTCCTTCGCCGTCGCCGCTGGACATGGCGCACAAGAGCAAGCAGAAGCGCTTCGGCCACAACTGACGCCTCCGTGCGGACATGAGAAGGGCCCGCCCCGGTCGACCGGGGCGGGCCCTTCCTTGCGTCGTGGTGCCGCTGCGGCTATCCGGCCAGGCAGGACGGCCCGAGGAGCACCTTGAGGTCGCCGAAGAGCGCGGGGTCGGGCTTGACCCGGTGCTTGTCGAGGCGGAGCACGGTGGTGGTGCGCGGCCCCTGGAGCTTGATCCGCACCTCGCTGTTGCCGTGGTGGTGGCGCAGGATCTCACCCAGCCGGGTCACCATCGGCGGGGTGACCTTGACGGTCGGGATGGTGAGGACGACGGGGGCGTTGGTCCCGGCGTTGGACAGGTCGGGGACCATCATCTCCATGGCGACCAGCCGGGGGACGTCCTCGCGCTTGTCCAGGCGGCCCTTGACGAAGACCACCGTGTCCTCGACCAGCTGGGTGGAGACGAGCTGGTAGGTCGCGGGGAAGAACATGCACTCGATGGAGCCGGCCAGGTCCTCGACGGTGGCGATGGCCCAGGCGTTGCCCTGCTTGGTCATCTTGCGCTGGAGGCCCGAGATGATGCCGCCGATGGTGACGACCGCGCCGTCGCCGTGCTCCCCGCCGGTGAGCTGGGAGATTCCGGCGTCGGTCTTGTCGGAGAGGACGTGCTCGAGGCCGAAGAGCGGGTGGTCGGAGACGTACAGGCCGAGCATCTCGCGCTCCTGGGCGAGCAGGTAGGCCTTCTCCCACTCGACGTCGGAGAACTCGACGTCGAGGCCGAAGCCCGGCTCGTCGCCGGCGTCCTCGTCGCCCATTGCGCCGAAGAGGTCGAACTGCCCCTCGGCCTCCTTGCGCTTGACCGCGACCACGTTGTCGATCATCGGTTCGTGGTGGGCGACCAGGCCCTTGCGGGTGTGGCCCATCTCGTCGAAGGCGCCGGCCTTGATCAGTGATTCGACGGTGCGCTTGTTGCAGACGACGGCTTCGACCTTGTCCAGGAAGTCGGGGAAGGTGGAGTACTTCCCCTTGGCCTTCCTGGTCTTGATGATCGACTCGACGACGTTCTGGCCGACGTTGCGCACGGCGGTGAGGCCGAAGAGGATCACGTCGTCGCCCTGGGCGGCGAAGTTGGGCTCCGACTCGTTGACGTTCGGCGGGAGCACCTTGATGCCCATCCGGCGGCACTCGTTCAGGTAGATCGCGGACTTGTCCTTGTCGTCCTTGACCGAGGTGAGCAGGCCCGCCATGTACTCGGCCGGGAAGTTGGCCTTGAGGTAGGCGGTCCAGTAGGAGACCAGGCCGTACGCGGCCGAGTGCGCCTTGTTGAAGGCGTAGCCGGCGAAGGGGACCAGGACGTCCCACAGGGCCTTGATCGCCTGGTCGCTGAAGCCCTTCTCCTTGGCTCCCGCCTCGAAGATCACGAAGTTCTTCGCGAGCTCGTCCGGCTTCTTCTTGCCCATCACGCGGCGCAGGATGTCGGCCTCGCCGAGCGAGTACCCGGCGATGATCTGGGCGGCCTTCTGCACCTGCTCCTGGTACACGATGAGGCCGTAGGTGACGCCGAGGATCTCCCTGAGGGGCTCCTCCAGCTCCGGGTGGATCGGGGTGATCTCCTGCTGGAGGTTCTTGCGCAGGGCGTAGTTGGTGTGCGAGTTCATGCCCATCGGGCCCGGCCGGTACAGGGCCGAGACGGCGGAGATGTCCTCGAAGTTGTCGGGCTTCATCAGGCGCAGCAGGGAGCGCATGGGCCCGCCGTCGAACTGGAAGACGCCGAGCGTGTCGCCGCGCCCGAGCAGTTCGAAGGTCTTGGGGTCGTCGAGCGGCAGGCCGAGGAGATCGAGGTCGATCCCCTTGTTGGCCTTCACCATCTTGACGGCGTCGTCCATGATCGTGAGGTTGCGCAGGCCGAGGAAGTCCATCTTGATCAGGCCGAGGGACTCGCACTGCGGGTAGTCCCACTGCGTGATGGTCACGCCGTCCGTGTGCCGCACCCAGACCGGGGCGTGGTCGACGATCGGCTCGCTGGACATGATCACGCCGGCCGCGTGCACGCCCATCTGGCGGACCAGGCCCTCGACGCCGCGGGCGGTGTCGATGACCTTCTTGACGTCCGGCTCGTTCTCGTACATCGCCCGGATCTCGCCGGCCTCGCCGTAGCGCGGGTGCGAGGGGTCGGTGATGCCGTTGAGGTCGATGCCCTTGCCGAGGACGTCGGCGGGCATCGCCTTGGTGAGCCGGTCGCCCATGGCGTAGGGGTAGCCGAGGACCCGGGCCGAGTCCTTGATGGCGTTCTTCGCCTTGATCTTTCCGTACGTACCGATCATGGCGACCTTGTCGTCGCCGTACTTGTCGGTCACGTAGCGGATCACCTCGACGCGCCTGCGCTCGTCGAAGTCGATGTCGACATCGGGCATGGAGACGCGCTCGGGGTTCAGGAACCGCTCGAAGATCAGACCGTGGGTGATCGGGTCGAGGTCGGTGATGCCCATGGCGTACGCGACGATCGAGCCGGCGGCGGAGCCACGGCCGGGGCCGACCGCGATGCCCTGGTTCTTGGCCCACATGATGAAGTCGGCGACGACGAGGAAGTAGCCCGGGAACCCCATCTGGATGATGACGTCCAGCTCGTAGTCGGCCTGCTTCTGCCGGTCGTCGGGGACCCCTCCCGGGTAGCGGCGGTTCATGCCGCGCCGCACTTCCTCCTTGAACCAGGTGATCTCGGTGTAGCCCTCTTCGGGGATCTCGAACTTCGGCATGAGGTTCTTGGCCTCGAACATGCCGGTGGTGTCGATCTGCTCGGCCACCAGGAGGGTGTTGCGGCAGCCCTCCTGCCAGGCGTCCGAGGAGTCGACGGCGTACATCTCCTCCGTGGACTTCAGGTAGTAGCCGGTGCCGTCGAAGCGGAAGCGGTCCGGGTCGGAGAGGTTCTTGCCGGTCTGGATGCACAGCAGGGCGTCGTGCGCGGTCGACTCGTGCGCGTACGTGTAGTGCGAGTCGTTCGTCACCAGCGGCGGGATGCCGAGCTTCTTGCCGACCTCCAGCAGCCCGTCGCGGACCCGGCGCTCGATCTCGATGCCGTGGTCCATCAGCTCCAGGAAGTACCGGTCCTTGCCGAAGATGTCCTGGTACTCCGACGCGGCCTTCAGGGCCTCGTCGAACTGGCCGAGACGCAGCCTGGTCTGGAGCTCGCCGGAGGGGCAGCCGGTGGAGGCGATCAGCCCCTCCGACCACTGGGAGATGGTCTCCCGGTCCATCCGCGGCCACTTGGTCAGCCAGCCCTCGGCGTACGCGTCGGAGGACAGCCGGAAGAGGTTGTGCAGCCCGGTGGAGTTCGCCGCCCAGATCGTCTTGTGGGTGTAACCACCGGAACCGGACACGTCGTCGCGCTTCTGGTGGGGCTGGCCCCACTGGATGCGCCGCTTGTTGCGCCGGGACTCCGGGGCGACGTACGCCTCGATGCCGATGATCGGCGTGACTCCGGCCTTCTTCGCGGTGTGGAAGAAGTCATAGGCCCCGTGCAGGTTGCCGTGGTCGGACATGGCGATGTGCGTCATGCCCATCTCATTGCACGCGTTGAACATGTCCTTCAGCCGCGCGGCACCGTCCAGCAGGGAGTACTGAGTGTGGACGTGCAGGTGCGTGAACGGCGTCTTGGTCACGGTGGGGGCCTCCGGTGGGGAGAGAGGGACGGCAGCTATGAATCCTACGTCTCCCGAGTGACAGATCACGGGCACCGGCGGGTACGGTCATGCGTTGCACGACCAATGGCAGTGTCCGAAAAGCATTCGTTCCCGCACCACCAGGAGGCACCCGCCATGGCGGTTCCCGAGACCAACGACGAGCAGCGCGCCGAGCAGATACTCGACGTGTTCGACATCGCGTTCGGTGAGCTGCTCGCCGCAGACCCCGCCGCCTTCCAGGTCAAGTTCCGGAAGATGGCGGCCTCCGCCTTCGCCTTCTACCGCGGCACGGCCTGCCTGTTCTACTCCGACCTGGAGCGCGAGCGGCACGGCGGCCCGTACCTGGACGAGCGCACCGGCCGGGTGTGGATCCACGGCGATCTGCACGCCGAGAACTTCGGCACCTACATGGACGCCAACGGCCGGCTGGTCTTCAACGTCAACGACTTCGACGAGGCCTACGTCGGCCCCTTCACCTGGGACCTCAAGCGGTTCGCGGCCTCCGTCGCCCTGATCGGCTACACCAAGGCGCTCAGCGACGAGCAGATCAGCGGGCTCGTGCGGACCTACGCGGCGGCCTACCGGGAGCGGATCCACCAGCTGGCGACCGGCGCCAAGCACAGCGATTCGCCAGAGCTCCCCTCCTTCACCCTGGACACGGCCGACGGCCCGCTGCTGGAGGCCCTGCGCGACGCCCGCCGCCGCACCCGCTTCGCCCTCCTGGACTCGATGACCGAGATCCGGGACCACGAGCGCCGCTTCTCCCCGGGCGCCGGGACCATCGAGCTGGACGCGGCCACCCGCTACAAGGTGCTCGCCGCCTTCGACGGGTACCTGGAGAGCCTGCCGGACGAGTCCCTGGTGCGCCCGGACTCCTACCGGGTCAAGGACGTGGTGGGCCGCCGGGGCGTCGGCATCGGCTCGGCGGGCCTGCCCTCGTACAACATCCTGCTGGAGGGGCACAGCGACGCCCTGGAGAACGACGTCGTGATCTACCTCAAGCAGGCGCAGACCCCGGCGGTCTCCCGGCACATCACCGACCGGGCGGTGCGCGAGTACTTCCAGCACGAGGGGCACCGCACGGTGATCTCCCAGCGGGCCCTGCAGGCGCACGCCGACCCGTGGCTGGGCTGGACCGAGCTGGACGGCTCGGGGCAGCTGGTGGCGGAGGTCTCCCCGTACGCGGTGGACCTCGACTGGTCCGACCTGGACGATCCCGAGGAGATCGCGGCCGTGGTCGCGGACCTGGGCCGGGCGACGGCGACGATGCACGGCGCCGCCGACGAGCAGGAGAGCGGCCAGACGCTGGTCCCCTTCTCCACGGAGCGTGCCATCGACGCGGCCATCGCCGCCGACGAGGAGGGGTTCGCGGAGCTGCTCGTGGACTTCGCGCACGCCTACGGGACCCGGGCGCGCGCCGACCACCAGATCTTCGTGGACCTCTTCCGCAACGGGCACGTCCTGAGCCGGCGGCAGCAGCCGTAGCGCGGAGGGCGTAGGGCGTAGGCGGAGGGCGGACGGTCTGCCACACGGCCAATCCGCCACAAAAGGGATGGTTCAGTCTTCCTTCGGGACCTGTGGCCCTCCCCCACAGGGACTCATGGCACACTCGCGGCGATGGACATATCCGGGGTAGGGCTACGAGGGCTGCGGGCCGCGCTGTTCAGCGCGCTCGTCGTGCTGCTCTCGGCCGGCTCGCACGTCCTGATGTCCCGGGTGCCGCTGCCTCCCGCCCTGGTGGGAGGGGCTTTCGCCGCGGTGTTCGCGATCGCCTACGCCCTGGCCGGACGGGAGCGGGGCCTGGGCCCCATCGCCGGACTGCTCCTGCCGCTGGAGCTGGCCACCGACACCGTCTTCACCGCCGGCCAGCACCTCTGCTACGGGCCTGCGGGCGGGCCCGTATCGGGCCCCCTGCGCGCCCTCGGCCTGGCCGACCTGTGCGGCGGCACCCCGGTGGGCGGACCGCTGACCCAGGTGGGCGGCGGTTCCGCCGATGCGGCCGCGCTGCTGGCCGCGCCCGGGGCGTGGACGCCCTGGCTGCTGCTGGGCGCGCACCTCTCGGTCGGGCTGCTCGCCTCGGTGTGGCTGCGGCACGGCGAGCGCGCGCTGGGCCGGCTGCTCGACGCGGCGGCCGCCTGCGCCTTCCGGCCGCTGCGGCTGGCCTCGGCCGGGGTGGCGAAGGTCTTCGGCCCGGCGCTGCGCGCACTGCGGCCGGTGCCCGCCGGCGCGGGGGCCCGTACCCGGTTCCCCGCACATTCCGTGGGACGGCGGGGACCTCCCCGTGCCTTCGGCGCGCTCGCTCGCGCCTGACGCACGCAAGGACACCCCCCCTTTCACCCGGCTTCCGGACGAAGCCAGACCCCACGGAGATCACGATGAGCTCACGCAACAGCCAGGCGAACAAGGCAGCGGCCCGCGAGCGGCTGCGCGCCGAGCGCGAGCAGCACGCCAAGAAGGCCAAGATCCGCCGCCAGGTGTTCGTGGCCGCCGGCGTGGCCGCGGCCCTCGCCCTGGCCGGCGGGGTCGGCTACCTGGTCGTGCAGGCCAACAAGCCGGGCGAGTGGGACGCGGCCGCCAAGGCCGCCGTGGTCGCGCCGAAGAACACCACGGGCGAGAACGGCACCACCGTCGTCATAGGCAAGGCCGACGCCAAGAAGACCCTGGAGCTGTACGAGGACTCGCGCTGCCCGATCTGCGCCACCTTCGAGCAGTCGATCGGCCCGCAGGTCAAGAAGGACCTCGACGCGGGCAAGTACAAGATCCAGTACATCGGCGCCACCTTCATCGACAAGGGCATCCCGGGCAGTGGCTCGAAGAACGCCCTGAGCGCGCTGGGCGCCGCCCTCAACGTCAGCCCCGAGGCGTTCCTGGAGTACAAGACGGCCCTCTACTCCGCGGCGAACCACCCGGACGAGAAGGACGACAAGTTCGCCAAGGACGACTACCTCCTGTCGGTCGCGGACCAGGTCCCGGCGCTCAAGGGCAACGCCGAGTTCAAGAAGGCCGTCGAGGAGGGCACGTACAACCGGTGGGCGCTGGAGATGTCCAAGACCTTCGACAAGAGCGGTGTGACGGGCACGCCGACGCTGAAGATGGACGGCAAGAAGATCGACCCGCTGCCGCAGTCGCCCGAGGCGTTCACGACGGCGATCGACAAGGCCATCGCGGGCTGATCCCCGGCTGAACCACCGACGGGCGGGCGGACTCCGAGAGTTCGCCCGCCCGTTGCTTTCAGAAGACTGTCCGAAACACGTACCCGTCGGTAATGTGACCAGCCGTGACCAGTCAACTCTCCTCTTCTGCCCCGGAGTCGGCGTCCTCGTCGACCCCGAACCGCCGCACGGTCGTCCTGGCCGCCGCGGCCACGGCCGCCCTCGCCCCGATGACCGCGCTGAGCGCCGGCACCGCCCGGGCCGCGCAGAGCGCCCCGTCCGGCGCGGGCGCCGCCGCCGAGGCCCCCCTCTTCCTGCACGGCGTGGCCTCCGGCGACCCGCTGCCCGACGGGATCCTCCTGTGGACCCGCGTCACCCCGACCGCCGCGGCCGTACCGGGCTCCGGCGTCGGCCCCGCCACCGCCGTGGACTGGGAGATGGCCGAGGACAAGGCCTTCTCCCGGGTGGTCGCCCGCGGCTCCGTCACCACGAGCGCCGACTCCGACCACACCGTCAAGGCCGACGTACGGGGACTGCGGCCGCAGACGCCCTACTGGTACCGGTTCACCGCCGGCGCCACCGTCTCCCCGGTCGGCCGGACCCGTACCGCCCCGGCCGCCGAGACCACCACCCCCGGGGTCCGCTTCGGCGTGGTCTCCTGCGCGAACTGGGAGTCCGGTTACTTCTCCGCGTACCGCCACCTGGCCGCGCGGGCCGACCTGGACGCGGTCCTGCACCTGGGCGACTACATCTACGAGTACAAGACCGGCGGTTACCCCGAGGCGAAGTACGTCGTACGGCAGCACGAGCCGACGCACGAGATCCTCACGCTGGCCGATTACCGCACCCGCCACGGCAAGTACAAGACGGACCCGGACCTCCAGTCCCTGCACCTGGCCCATCCGATCATCGCGATCTGGGACGACCACGAGATCGCCAACGACAGCTGGTCCGGCGGCGCCGAGAACCACGATCCGGCCACCGAGGGCGACTTCGCGGCCCGCGCCGCCGCCGCCCGCCGCGCCTACTTCGAGTGGATGCCGGTCCGCACCTCCACCGAGGGCACCGTCTACCGTCGGCTGCGCTTCGGCACCCTGGCCGATCTGCACCTGCTGGACCTGCGGACCTTCCGTTCGCAGCAGGCGGGCATCGGCAGCGGCAAGGTGGACGACCCGGAGCGCACCATCACCGGGCGCACCCAGCTGGACTGGCTGAAGGCGGGACTGGCCGGCTCCCAGGCCACCTGGAAGCTGGTGGGCACCTCGGTGATGATCTCGCCGGTGGCCTTCGGGGCGCTGCCCGCGCACCTGCTGGAGCCGCTCGCGGGGCTGCTGGGCCTGCCCAAGGGCGGGCTCGCGATCAACGTGGACCAGTGGGACGGGTACACGGACGACCGCCGGGAGCTGCTGGGCCACCTGACGGACCGGAACATCCGCAACACCGTCTTCCTGACCGGCGACATCCACATGGCGTGGGCGAACGACGTCCCGGTGACGGCGGCCACCTACCCGTGGTCGAAGTCGGCGGGCGTGGAGTTCGTGGTGACCTCGGTGACCTCGGACAACATCGACGACCTGCTGCACGTGCCGGCGGACACGGCCTCGCTGGTCGCCGAGGCGGCGATCAAGGCCGCCAACCGGCACGTGAAGTGGCTGGATATGGACGCCCACGGCTACGGCGTCCTGGACGTGACGGCCGAGCGTTCCCAGATGGACTACTACGTGGTCTCCGACAAGCGCCGCCAGGACGCGACGACCTCCTGGGAGCGCTCGTACCGGACGCTGAGCGGGACGCAGAAGGTGGAGCGGGCGGACCAGCCGGTCCGCTGATCGCCTGCCGTTCCTGTCATTCCCGCTGCACTGATCGTCTGTCATTTCTGTTGTCCGGAGGGGCGCCTGGTGCACACGAGGCGCCCCTTCGCCATCAGACGCAACAAATCTTTTACTTCCGAGGCCTTGCCGACCGAATGACATGCACACGTAAGCTCGGCGCCGCGTGAGGATTCCCCCCTCACCTCCCCCACCACGCATCGAGGAGTCAACGTGCGCGCTGCCGCCCGCATATCCCCCCTGCTCCGCCGCCGCATCATGGGCACCGCCCTGGTAGCCGGCACCCTGGCGTTCGCCCCGCTGACGGCCCCCACCTCCGTCGCCGCGGCCCACGAGGCCCGGACCCCGGCCGAAGCCTGCGCCCAGCAGACCTCGGGCGGCGCCGCCTCCGCCAACGCCCGCGTCGCCCGCCCCAAGGACGCGCACGCCCCCGACTCCGACGAGCTCAGCGACACCCAGGTCAAGGCCATGAACGCCGACCTGGCCAAGAAGCTCGCCGCGGTGAACGCCCAGAACCAGGGCCTGCAGGCCGCCCCGTCCGCCGCCGCGGCCACCATCACGATCCCCGTGTACGTGCACGTCATCACCTCCGGCACCGCCGGAAACCTGACGGCCGCGCAGATCAACGGGCAGATCTCGGTCCTCAACGCCGCCTACGCGGGCCAGGGCACCGGAAACGTGAACTCCGGCTTCCAGTTCTCCCTCGCCGGGACCGACTACACGAACAACTCCACCTGGTACACCGTCTCCGACGGCACCAAGGCCGAGAAGGACATGAAGACCGCCCTGCGCAAGGGCGGCAAGAACGCGCTGAACCTCTACACCGCCAACCTCGGCGGCGGCCTCCTCGGCTGGGCCACCTTCCCCAGCTCCTACGCCTCCCAGCCCAAGATGGACGGCGTGGTCATCCTCAACAGCTCGATCCCCGGCGGCTCCGCCACCAACTACAACCAGGGCGACACCGCCACCCACGAGGTCGGCCACTGGCTCGGGCTCTACCACACCTTCCAGGGCGGCTGCTCGGGCAGCGGCGACTCGGTCTCCGACACCCCGGCCGAGCAGAGCGCGGCCTTCGAGTGCCCGACCGGCCGTGACACCTGCACCGCGAGCGGTGTGGACCCGATCCACAACTTCATGGACTACACGTACGACTCCTGCATGTACCAGTTCACCGCGGGCCAGGTGAGCCGCATGCAGAGCATGTGGACGGCGTACCGCGCCTGACGCACATGAGGACGGGGCCCCGCGTGCGGGGCCCCGTCTTCGCGCGTGCTCCCGGCGTCCGGAGCGAGTCGTCTAGAGCGAGTCGAGGAATCCGAGCGCGGCCGCCCATGCCTGCTCGGCGGCCTCGGCGTCGTAGTCGTCCAGCCCCGGGTCCGTGAACAGGTGACCGGCCCCCGGGTAGCGGTGGACCTCCACGTCCGCCCCGGCCCGCCGCATCCGCAGGTACCAGGCGTTCAGCCAGTCGTGCGTCTCGAAGGGGTCCGGGTCCGCGATGTGCAGCTGGACCGGCAGGTCGTCGACCGAGGTGTCGTCCTCCAGGTCGGCCGTCCCGTGCAGGAGCAGCAGCCCGCGCGCCTTCTCGTCGGCCAGCGCCAGGTGCTGGGCCAGCGAACCGCCGAAGGAGAAACCGGCGTAGACCAGCCCCTGGTCGGAATGCGGGGCCGAGGCCAGCACCGCGCGCTTGAGCAGTTCGTCGCGGCCGACCTCGTCCTGGTGGGCCATGCCCTCCTCGACGGTCTCGAAGGTGCGTCCCTCGAAGAGGTCCGGCACCTGGACCTGGTGCCCGGCCGCGCGCAGCCGCTCGGCCGCCTCCAACACCGCGGGCCGCAGCCCATAGGTCGAATGGAAAAGCATGATGTTCATGCCCCCATCGTGCCAGCTCCGCGGGGCCCCCTCCGGTTACGTTGAGATCCATGGACACGCATCCCCTCCTGCGCCCGATCGTCGTCGTCGCCGCCACCCTGGCCGTCACCCTGCTCGCGGGCTGGCTGCTGGATCTGGCGCTGCGCCGCGCCGACGCCCGGCACAGCGAGACCCCGCTGTGGGGTCTGCTGCGGCGCTGCCGGCCGCCGTTCCTGCTGGTCCTGGCCGCCTCCCTGCTCCAGGCGATGCGCCGCAACCGGGACGTGGTGGGGCACGCCCTGACCCTGGTCCTGATCGCGGGGGCCGCCTGGCTGCTGGTGCGGATCGTGACGGCCGTCGTGGACTCCGTCTACGCCCGCTACGCGGCCGACGCCGAGGACGAGGCCCGCGTGCGCCGGGTCCGCACCCAGGTCACGCTGATCCAGCGGGTGGCCACGGCGACGGTGATCGTGGTGGCCGCGGGGGCGATGCTGCTCACCTTCCCGGAGATGCGCACGGTCGGCACCTCGATGCTGGCCTCGGCGGGCGTCCTCGGCATCGTCGCGGGCATCGCGGCCCAGTCCGCGCTGGGCAACCTCTTCGCCGGACTCCAGATCGCCTTCGGCGACACCGTCCGGATCGGCGACACCGTGGTGGTCGACAAGGAGTGGGGCACGGTCGAGGAGATCACCCTGACCTTCCTCACCGTCCGCACCTGGGACGAGCGCCGGATCACGATGCCCGTGTCCTACTTCACGAGCAAGCCCTACGAGAACTGGTCGCGCGGCGGCGCGCAGATGACGGGCACCGTGTTCTGGCACCTGGACCACAGCGCCCCGGTGGACCTGATGCGCGAGGAACTCCAACGGATCCTCAAGACCATCCCGGAATGGGACGGCCGCACCGGCTCCCTGGCCGTCACGGACACCACCCCGCACACGGTCCAGATCCGCGCGGTGGTCACGGCCGCGAACGCCGACGCCGTCTGGACCCTGCGCTGCGCGGTCCGCGAACGCCTGATCACCTGGCTGGTCACCCACCACCCGTACGCCCTGCCCCGCATCGCCACCTCCGAAGCGGCACCCCGACCCTGACCAAATCCAGCCCCGCCGGGCAAACTCAGCCCCGCCGGCGTTTGAGGCGCGGGTCTGGGCAGAGCCCAGGGAACGGTGGAAGGGCGGGTAGGGGACAGCCCCGCAGGGCCCTCCCCGGCACGGCGGACCGGCCCGCCCGCTCCGCTCAGCCAGGGGCCGCGAAGGCCAGTCGGAAGAGCGCGCCCCCGCCGGGCGCGGCTTCGGCCACCAGCTCGGCGTCATGCGCCCGCGCGATCTGCCGCGCCATCGCCAACCCCAGCCCGGACCCGGGCAACGCCCGCGCCGCCCCCGCCCGGTAGAACCGGTCGAAGACGTACGGCAGATCCCCGTCCGCGATCCCCGGCCCGTGGTCCCGCACGGTCACCTCGGGCCCGCCGCCGGGCCGGACCGCCAGGTCCACCTCCACCTCCGCCCCCGCCGGGCTGAACTTCGCCGCGTTGTCCAGCAGGTTCGAGAGCAGTCGGCTGAGCCGCGCCGGCACCCCCGGCACCACGACGCCCTCCTCCGCCCGGACCCGGAACGACACCCCCGGCCAGTGCGCCCGCGCGGCGCCCACGCAGTGCTCCACGAGCGGCGCCAGCCGTACTTGCTCCACCAGCAGCTGCGGTTCCTCGTCCCGGGCCAGCTCGATCAGGTCGTTGACCAGCCCGGTGACCTCGCGCAGCTGCCGTCCCAGCGCGAGTGAGGCCCGGGAGCGCTGCTCCGCCGTCAGCCGTTCCCCCCGCGCCAGCAGTTCCGCGTTGGTGCGCAGCGCCGTCAGCGGGGTCCGCAGCTCGTGCGAGGCGTCCGCGACGAGCCGCCGTTGGGCGGTGACGGACTGCTCGAGTTCCTCCAGCATGGTGTTGAAGCTCCCGGCGAGCCGCGTGATCTCGTCCTCCCGGCCGGGCGGGGGCAGTTCGATCCGGTGCCGCGGGTCCCGGGTGGCGGTGATCCGCTCGGCGGTGGCGGCGATCCGGGTGACCGGGGCCAGACCGGTCCGGGCGACCCAGTGGCCGAGCAGTGCGGCCAGCAGGACCCCCGCCGCCCCTGCCAGCGCCAGCCACCACGCGGCCTCGGCGATGCCCTTCTCCACGGTGTCCGCCCGCAGGGCCACCTGGAGCGCCCGCCCCTTGGTGTAGTCGGTGGTCAGCATCCGCGCCGGATGCCCGGCGTGCACGATGTCGGTGTAGTACGGGGCCCGTGTGCCCGCCGCGACGGCCCGAGCGGCCGGGGACACCGGCAGCAGGTAGGGCGTGGCGGGGTCGCGGGCCGGATCGGCCGGGACCACTTCCGCGCAGGCGGGCGCCGCCAGGAACCGGCACTCCCCCGCCAGGGTCGCGGGACCGGAATCCGGGTTGCGCTGGGCCGCGAGGCGGGCCGACTGGGTGAGGCTGAGGTCGAGTTGCTCGTACAGCGCGCCGCGCACGACGAAGAAGGCCGCCGCGCACACGCCGACCGCGACCAGCGCGACGGCCGCCGTGACCGACAGCGCGAGCCGGGTCCGCAGCGGCCGCCGCCGGCGCCACCGGGCACCCAGGCGCCGGCCGCTCACTCCGAGTCCAGCCGGTATCCGACCCCGTGCACGGTGTGCACCAGCCGCGGCTCGCCCCCGGCCTCCAGCTTCCGCCGCAGGTAGCCGATGTAGACGGCGAGGGAGTTGGAGTCCGGTCCGAAGTCGCGCCCCCACACCAGTTCCAGGACGAGCTCGCGCGGCAGCACCTGCCCACGATTGCGCAGGAGCAGTTCGAGGAGCGCCGCCTCGGTGCGACTGAACTCCAGCGGCCGCTCGCCGCGCCGCCCGGTGCGGGTCACGGGGTCGAGCACGAGGTCCCCGTAGGCCAGGGGGTCCGCGTCCCCGGCCGGGTCGTCGGGGGCGGCCCGCCGCAGGAGGGCCCGTACCCGTGCCAGGAGCTCGTCCAGCGCGAAGGGTTTGACCAGGTAGTCGTCGGCTCCCGCGTCCAGCCCGTCGATCCGGTCGCTGACCGCGTCGAGGGCGGTGAGGACGAGTACGGGCGTACGGTCGCCCACCGCGCGGAGCCGGCGGCACACGCCGAGCCCGTCCAGCACCGGCATCATCACGTCGAGGACCACCGCGTCGGGCTGCCAGAGCGCCACCTCGGACAGGGCGGCCAGCCCGTCGGCCGCGCCCCGTACTTCGTACCCCTCGACGGCGAGACCGTCCTCGACGGCGGCCCGCACCTCGGGCTCGTCGTCCACCACCAGAATCCTCTGCATGCGCCAAAGCCTCCCAAATGGATCTGAGAGAACCTCTTAGAACGTTCTTAGGACGCACCGGGAGTGTGCGTCCATGACCTCCTCACCCTCACCCTCACGCTCACGCTGGCCGCTCTCCGTCGTGATCGGCGCGGGCGGCACCGGCGGCCACATCTACCCCGGGCTGGCCCTGGCCGAGGCGCTGCGCGCCGTCGACCCCGGCGCCGTGATCTCGTTCGTCGGCACCGAGCGCGGTCTGGAGACCGAGCTCATCCCGGCCGCCGGATACCGGCTCCACACCGTCGACATGATCCCCTTCGACCCCGCGCTCGGCGCCCGGCGCTTCCTCCTCCCGGCGGCGCTGCTGCGGTCGGCCGCGCAGGCGAAGGCCGTGATCCGGGCGCAGGGCGCGCACGTGGCCGTCGGCATGGGCGGCTACCCGAGCGCGCCCGCGGTGCTCGGGGCCCGGATGGCCGGGCTCCCGGCCGTGATCCACGAGTCGAACGCGGTGCCCGGCCGGGCCAACCAGTTCGCGGCCCGCCTCACCCCGCACATGGCCGTGGCCTTCGACCGCAGCCGGGACCACCTGGCGGGCGGGGAGCGGGCGCTGACCACCGGGATGCCGATCTCGGCGGCGCTGGCGGGGCTGGCGAAGTTGTCCGCCGCCGACCGGGCGGCCCTGCGCGCCGGGGCCCGCCATGCGCTCGGGGTGCCCCACGGGCGGCGCCTCGTCGTCTTCAACGGCGGCAGCCTGGGCGCCGTCCGCCTGACCACGGCGGCGGCCGGGCTGGCGGAGGCCTGGCAGGCGCGCGACGACGTACAGCTGCTGATCAAGACGGGTCCGGCGGCGCTGGCGGACACCGTGGCGCGGCTGTCGGCCTCGGGCGGGCGGCGGATCGCGCGGGCCGTGCCGTACCTGGACCGGATGGACCTGGTCTACGCGGCCGCCGACCTTGTGGTGTGCCGGGCCGGTTCGGCCACCGTCGCGGAGCTCGCGGCGACCGGGGTCCCGGCCGTCCTCGTGCCCTACCCGCACGCCCCGGGCGACCACCAGACCCACAACGCCCGGGTGCTGTCCGACGCGGGCGCCGGGCTGCTGCTGGCGGACGCCGAGGCCACGGCCGAGCGCCTCGCCCAGCTGCTCGCCCCGCTGCTGGCGGACCCGGCCCGGCTCTCCGCGATGGCCGGTGCGGCCGACCCGGGCCCGCACGCGCGGGCCGCCGAACTGCTGGCGGCGCAGGTCCTGCGCGTCGCAGGCTTCCCCACCCCCTCCCCCACTCCCTCCCCCTTGGAGTTCGCATGACGAAGACGGCTACGACGACGGCCATGACGACGACCCCGACGACGGCCACCGCGGACTGGACCGGCCGGACCGTGCTCGTCACGGGCGCGGAGGGGTTCATCGGCTCGACACTGGTGGACCTGCTGGTGGCACGGGGTGCGAAGGTACGCGCCTTCGTGCACTACAAGCCGTACGCGGAGAAGGGCCACCTGGCCCGGTACCTGGCCGACCCGGACGGCCCGGTCGAGATGTGGGCGGGCGACATCCGCGACGCGGGCCGGGTCAGCGACGCGGTCGCCGGCTGCGACACCGTCTTCCACCTGGCGGCGCTGATCGGGATCCCCTACAGCTACGCCTCGCCCGGCGCGTACGTCCAGACCAACGTCACCGGCACCGAGAACATGGCGGAGGCCTGCCGTCGCCACGGCGTGCGCCGCCTGGTCCACACCTCCACCAGCGAGGTCTACGGCACAGCCCTCACCGCCCCGATCTCCGAGAGCCACCCGCTCCAGCCGCAGTCCCCGTACTCCGCGTCGAAGATCGGCGCGGACATGATGGCGCTGTCGTTCCACCACGCGTTCGAGCTGCCGGTGACAGTGGTCCGGCCGTTCAACACGTACGGGCCGCGCCAGTCGGCGCGCGCGGTGATCCCGACGATCCTGGCGCAGCTCCACTCCGGTGCCCGCGAGATCCGGCTCGGCTCCCTCACCCCGACCCGCGATTTCACGTACGTGACGGACACGGCCGCGGGGTTCCTCGCGGTCGCGGAGTGCGACCGGGCGCTGGGCGAGGTGGTCAACCTCGGCGTCGGCGAGGAGATCTCCATCGGCGACCTGGCCGGCGCCCTGATCACCGCGTCGGGCCGGGACGCGGAGGTCGTCGTGGACCCGAGCCGGCTGCGGCCTTCGGGCAGTGAGGTCCAGCGGCTGCTGTCGGACAACACCCGGGCCCGCGAATGGGCCGGCTGGAAGCCCGAGGTCTCCCTCCACGAGGGCCTGACCCGCACCTCGGAGTGGATCGCGGCCAACCTCGGCCTCTTCGCCCCGGGGCGCTACCAGGTCTAGGCGCCCAGCAGCTTCGCTGCGGATTCCTCTACGAGGTCCTCCGCGTAAGGGGGGAGCGGGCGGCCGGCGCGCAGGTGGCGGCGGACCACGGACAGCGGCAGGTCGATCAGGGCCAGGGTGGCGCGGTCGCGGTCCTGGGGGCCGGCCGCGCCGAGGGTGTCTGCGAGGGTGCCCAGCGAGCCGAACACGCGCTGGTTGCCCAGGTCGGCGCGTTGCCTGTGCTCCTCGGACCAGTCGGCGCGGCCGAACTCCTCGGGCCCGTACAGGAGGAGCGCGGCCTCCTGCGGGTGGGCCCGGCTCCAGGAGACGACGTGCCGGGCGGCGGCGCGGGCCGCGCGGGCGGGGGCCGGACCGCTGCCGAGGGCGTCGAACCAGCCGTCCTGGAAACGCTCGACGGTCCGCAGCCAGACCTCGGCGAGCAGGGCCGCCCGGCCGGGGAAGCGGTGGTAGACGGACCCGCTCGGCGCGCCGACCGCCTGGGCGACGGCGGTCATGGTCACCCCGGCCGGGCCGCCGGAGGCCGCGAGGAGGACCGCGGCGTCGAGGATCTGGCCGGTGTCGAAGCGGGGTGGTCTGGCCATGAATCAGAGAGTACTCTCCAAAACAACTAGAGGCACTTCTCTAATTCACTTCCGGGAGATACCCATGCCCGTCTACAACGTGCACGAACGCGTGCTCGCCGCCGGGGCGAGCGAGGTGGGCGCGCTCATCGACGACCTCTCCGGCAAGGCGGCCGACCGGCCGGACAGGCTGTGGCCGAGCCCGCAGTGGCCCGCGATGGAGTTCGACAGCCCGCTGGCCGTCGGCGCGGCGGGCGGCCACGGACCGGTCCGCTACACGGTCGCCGCGTACGTACCGGGCACCTGGGTCCGGTTCGCCTTCAGCGGGCCGCGCGGTTTCGACGGTTTCCACGAGTTCACGGCGCTGCCGCTGGACGGGGAGCGCACGGCGCTGCGGCACACCCTCGCGATGCGGACCGGCGGACCGGCCCGGCTGAGCTGGCCGCTGGCCTTCCGCTGGATGCACGACGCCTGCGTCGAGGACGCCCTGGACCGCGCCGAGGCCGCCTGCACCGGCACGGTGTCCCGCCCGTCGCACTGGTCGCCGTACGTCCGCTTCCTGCGCTCCCTCGACCGCCGGGAGCCGCAGGCTGCGGCCTAGGCCGTCTCTTTCGGATCTTGTCGGTCAGGTCCGAAAGAGACGGCCTAAGGGCTACGCAGGCTGCGCACGTCCAGATGCCGGAGCACCCGGTCCACGATCTCCGGATCGGCACCGGGCTCGCTCCGCGCGGAGAGCACCTCGTGGCGGGCCGCGGACATCATCTCCCGCTGGATCCGCTGCACGTCGCGGATCCGCTCCACCCGCTTCGCGTACGCCTCGCGCCGCTCCTCGTCCACCATGTCGGGGCTGATCCTCGCCCCCACGTCGTAGGCCCGCCGGTAGAGCACCTCCACCAGGTCCTCGGGGAGGTCCTCCACCTCCTCGATCTCCTTCAGCCGCCGCTTGGCGGCCTTGGCGGCGCGGATCGCCAGCGCGCGGGCGGTCTCCGCCTCCGCGTCGGAGTCCGCCTCCACGCCGAGCCGGCGGACCAGCCAGGGCAGGGTCAGCCCCTGGACCACCAGGGTCACCATGATCACGGCGAAGGCGATGAAGACGATCTGGTCCCGCGCGGGGAAGGCCTCCCCGCTGTCGGTCCGGTACGGGATGGCCAGCGCGAGGGCGACCGAGGCCACGCCCCGCATCCCGGCCCACCACATCACCACCGACTCCCGCCAGCTCAGCGGGATCTCCTCCTCGTAGTCGCGCCGGGAGTGCAGCCGCTTCGCGAGCCAGCCCGCCGGCAGCAGCCACGCCAGCCGGACGCCGATCACCACGGCGACCACCACCGCCGCCCACCCGGCCATCTCCCACTCCCGGCCGCGGGCGACGCCGAAGACGTTGTGCAGCTCCAGTCCGATCAGCCCGAACGCCACGCCCGTGACCAGCATGTCCACCACCTCCCAGAAGGTGTGTCCGGCCAGCCGTCCCAGCACGTCGTCGGCGTCGGTGGCGTACTCGGCGAGGAACAGCGCCGTGGTCAGCACGGCGAGCACCCCGGAGCCTTGGAACTCCTCGGCCAGTACGTAGGACACGAAGGGCACCAGCAGGGTCAGCCCGATCTGGAGCGTGGCGTCGCCGAGCCGCCCCATCAGCCGGTTGGCGGCCCATCCCAGCACGAGCCCGACCGCGACGGCCACGACCGCCGAGAGCACGAACTCCCCGAGCGCCGCCGGCCAGGAGAAGCTCCCGCTCACGGCGGCGGCGATGGCCACGTGGTAGAGCACGATGGCGGTGACGTCGTTGAACAGCCCCTCGCCCTCCAGGATCGACACCATCCGGCGGGGCAGCCCGAGCGATCCGGCCACGGCGGTGGCGGCCACGGGGTCGGGCGGTGCGACGAGCGCGCCGAGCGCGACGGCGGCGGCGATCGGGAGACCGGGCACGACGGCGTAGGCGGTGGCGGCCACGGCGGCGGTGGTGACGAACACGAGCGCCACGGCCAGCAGGAAGATGGGCCGCACATTGGCGGCGAACTGCCTCCAGGAGGTCCGCTGCACGGAGGCATAGAGCAGCGGGGGCAGTACGAGCGGCAGGATGTACTCGGGAGGGATGTCGACATTGGGCACGGCGGGCACCAGCGCGAGCGCCACCCCGCCGAGGGTCATCAACACCGGCGCGGGCAGCCCCAGCCGCTCCCCGAGCGGCACGGTGACCACGGCTCCGAGCAGGAGCACGAACAAGAGCGCTAGCTGATCCACTCCCTCACCCTGTCACCTGCAGCCCCGCCGGCGTTTGAGGCGCGGGTCTGGGCAGAGCCCCAGGGAAGGGTGGGTAGGGGACAGGCCCCGCAGGGCTACGAGAGGGCGCGCCGCATCGACCGGTGAGGGATCCCCGCGTCCTGGAACTCCGGCCCGTAGGCCACGTACCCGAGCCGCTCGTAAAAGCCCAGCGCATGCGTCTGCGCACCCAGATCAACGGCGGCAAGCCCCCGCCGCTCCGCTTCCGCCTCGATCGCCCGGACCAGCAGGGCCCCCACGCCCAGCCCGCGCGCGGACTTGCGTACGGCGAGGCGGCCCAGCGAGCCGATGTCCTCGGAGCCGGTCTTGCTCAGGGCCTGCGGCCCGTACAGCAGTCGGCCGGTGCCCAGGGCGACCCCGTCCGGCCCTTCGGCCAGCACGTGCACGGCTACCGCGTCGTAGGCGTCGTACTCGATCGATTCCGGCACGGCCTGCTCGACCACGAAGACCTCGGTCCGCACGGCGAAGCAGGCCTGGAGGTCCGCCTCGGTGGCGACGACCCGGACGGAAACCCCGGAATCCGGGGCGGCCGTCACTCGCTCTCCTTGCGGATCACGTCCAGCGCGTTCTGCAGGTCCGCCGGGTAGGTGCTGGAGAACTCCACCCACTGGCCGTCCGAGGGGTGCTCGAACCCGAGCCGGACCGCGTGCAGCCACTGGCGGGTCAGCCCGAGGCGCTTGGCGACGGTCGGGTCGGCGCCGTAGGTCAGGTCGCCGACGCAGGGGTGCTTGTGCGCGGCCATGTGCACGCGGATCTGGTGCGTGCGGCCGGTCTCCAGCTTGATGTCCAGCAGCGAGGCGGCGCGGAAGGCCTCGATGAGGTCGTAGTGGGTGACGGAGGGCTTGCCCTCCTGGGTCACGGCCCACTTGTAGTCGGCGTTGGGGTGGCGCCCGATCGGCGCGTCGATCGTGCCGCTCATCGGGTCCGGGTGGCCCTGCACCAGCGCGTGGTAGCGCTTGTCGACGATCCGCTCGCGGAACTGGTTCTTCAGCGAGGTGTACGCGCGCTCCGACTTGGCGACGGCCATCAGGCCGGACGTGCCGACGTCGAGGCGGTGCACGATGCCCTGGCGCTCGGAGGCGCCGGAGGTGGAGATCCGGTAGCCGGCGGCGGCGAGGCCGCCGATGACGGTGGTCCCGGTCCAGCCGGGGCTGGGGTGGGCGGCGACGCCGACCGGCTTCATGATGACGACGATGTCGTCGTCGTCATGGACGATCTCCATGCCGGGGACGGGCTCGGCGACGAGCTCGACCTTGCGCGGCGGTTCGGGCATCTCGACTTCGAGCCAGGCGCCACCGTGCACACGCTCGGACTTCCCGACGACACTGCCGTCGACCGACACCTTCCCCGCGGCCGCGAGATCGGCCGCCTTCGTCCGGGAGAATCCGAACATACGGGCGATGGCGGCGTCGACCCGCTCGCCTTCAAGGCCTTCGGGAACGGGCAGGGTGCGGACCTCGGGAATCGTACTCACCTGTCGAGTATGCAGGACCGGACAGACGCCCGGTCCCGCGATCACTCCCGCACCGGGTCCCGACCGGCCGTTGGATCAGTCCCGACCGGCTCCCCGGTCGGTCCCCGATCAGTCCTTGTGGACGGTGCCGTCCGGGTCCAGGCCCTTGAAGGACAGCAGCACGATCAGGATGCCGCCGCACACGATCGCCGAGTCCGCGAGGTTGAAGACCGCGAAGTGGGCGGGGGCGATGAAGTCGACGACCGCACCGCGGAAGACGCCGGGCGAGCGGAAGATCCGGTCGGTCAGATTGCCCAGGGCGCCGCCGAGCAGCAGGCCCAGCGCGATCGCCCACGGCAGGCTGTACAGCTTGCGCGCCAGGCGGACGATCACCACGATGACCGTGGCCGCGATGCAGGTGAAGATGATCGTGAAGGCCTCGCCGAAGCCGAAGGCGGCGCCCGGATTGCGGATCGCCTCGAACTTCAGCAGGTCTCCGATGATCTGGATCGGCGGCTGGTGCTCCAGCTTCGCGACGACCAGCATCTTGCTGCCGAGGTCGAGCAGGTAGGCCAGCACCGCCACCACGAGCAGGGCCACGATGCGCCGCCGCCCCTTGGGCGCGGCGGACTCCGGCTGGGTGCCGTCTTCCCCGACCTCCGGCGTACCGATGATGCTCTCCGCCTCTGCCACGTGAGTCCCTCGAACTAGCTCGAACCAGGTGTTTCGGGCGGCACCGCGTCGGACAGCACTTCGCCGACCGCCCCGCCAGGTTCCTGGACCCTGACGAGACACGAGGGTACGTCAGCGGGCCCCTCGGCCGCCGCCCCGGTACCGCGCGCGCTGCCGCGCCCCACCGGGCCGGCGGGGCCGCCTAGTGCCGCCGCTCCTGCTTCTGCTTGCAGTCCACGCACAGCGTGGCCCGCGGGAAGGCCTGCATCCTCGCCTTGCCGATGGGCTGGCCGCAGTTCTCGCAGAGTCCGTAGGTACCCGATTCCAGCCGCTCCAGGGCCCGCTCGGTCTGTTCCAGCATCGAGTTGGCATTCGCCGCGAGGGCCAGCTCGGACTCCCGGGTGATGTTCTTGGTGCCCGTGTCGGCCTGGTCGTCTCCCGCGCCGTCGCCGGAGTCCCGCATCAGGCCGGAGATGGCCTCGTCGGAGGCCTGGAGCTCGGCGCGCAGTCGCAGCACCTCGCTCATCAGCTCGCTGCGGGCCTCGGCGACCTCCTCCGGGGTCCAGGGGTCCTCGCCGGGCCGTACGGCGAGCTCTCCTGGGCTGAGGGCCGCGGCGCCCCGCGCCTTGGGCAGCCCGCTGGTCGCGGCCGCTGCCGTCTTCCTGGCCGTGCCGGTGCTCTTCTTGGCAACCACTTTGCGGGCTCCCGTCTCTGGCGCGGTGTGCGCCTCCCCCTCGGCCCCGGCCGCCTTGGCCGTGACCTTCTTCGCAGCCGTCTTCTTGACGGCGGCCGCCTTCGTCGTGGCCGTCTTCTTCGCGGCCGTCTTCTTCGCGGCCGGCGCCTTCCCGGCCGGCACGGCCTCCGTCACCGACTCCGTCGCCGGCTCCTCCGCAGCCTTTCCGACAGCCTTCTTGGCAGTACTCCCGGCGGTCTTCTTCGCCACCATGGCCGCGGCCCCTTCACATACTGTGATCATTGCTCGCGAATCGTGCCGGAACGATAAATCGACTCCGGCCCCACGGCAACGGGGCACGCGTCCATCGAGGCCAACCTGCATCCGTTGTGCCCAGCCCGGAGCCCCGTAATCCGCCCCTCGCGCCCCACGGCTCCCCGGACCGGCCCTTCGGTCCATTCGGGTCACCCCCTCCGCCATCCGGCACGTCCGCCGCGCCCCGGCGCCACACCCCGAAACAGGTCTGCCGACCCGCGCCCCGGCCCGTACACTGGGCCCAGCGAAAGGCATGGATGGGGACGAGTAGCGTCGGACGCAGCCAGGAGCGACCCGGGGACGGTGAGAGCCCGGGGGCGAGCGCGATGCGAAGGATCACCCCGGAGCCGCCGGAAGAAGGCCGCAGGGAGCCCGCAGGGGAGCCCGTAGGCACGTAGAACCGGCTTCGCACCCCAATGAGGGGGCCGGCGGACCACAGGTCCGAAGGCCAAGGAGGGTGGTACCGCGGGAGCAGCTTCAATCCGGCTCTCGTCCCTCCGGACGGAAGTGACACCCCGCCGGAGGAAGAGTTCAGCCTCATGACCACACCGCCGCAGTACCGCCCGGTACCCGCCCAGGTCGACCTGCCTGCCCTCGAGCACGCGGTCCTCGACTTCTGGCGCGAGAGCAAGACCTTCGCCAAGACCCTGGAGCAGTCCGAGGGCCGCCCCGAGTGGGTCTTCTACGAGGGCCCGCCCACCGCCAACGGCATGCCCGGCGCGCACCATATCGAGGCCCGCGTCTTCAAGGACGTCTTCCCCCGCTTCCGCACCATGCGCGGCTACCACGTGGCCCGCAAGGCCGGCTGGGACTGCCACGGCCTGCCCGTCGAGCTTGCCGTCGAGAAGGAACTGGGCTTCAACGGCAAGAAGGACATCGAGGCGTACGGCATCGCCGAGTTCAACGCCAAGTGCCGCGAGTCCGTGACCCGCCACACCGACGCGTTCACCGACCTCACGACCCGGATGGGCTACTGGGTCGACCTGGACGACGCCTACCGGACCATGGACCCCGAGTACGTCGAGTCCGTGTGGTGGTCGCTGAAGGAGATCTTCAACAAGGGCCTGCTCACCCAGGACCACCGCGTCGCCCCCTGGTGCCCGCGCTGCGGCACCGGCCTCTCCGACCACGAGCTGGCGCAGGGCTACGAGACGGTCGTCGACCCCTCGGTCTACGTCCGCTTCCCGCTGACCTCCGGCCCCCTCGCGGGCGAGGCGGCACTGCTGGTCTGGACGACCACCCCCTGGACCCTGGTGTCCAACACCGCGGTCGCCGCGCACCCCGACGTCACGTACGTCGTGGCCCGCCGTACCGGCGGCGAGGACTCAGAGAAGCTGGTCGTCGCCGAGCCGCTGCTGGAGAAGTCCCTCGGCGAGGGCTGGGAGGCCACCGGCCAGACCTTCACGGGCAAGGAGATGGAGCGCTGGACCTACGAGCGCCCCTTCGCGCTCGTGGAGTTCCCCGCGCCCGCCCACTACGTCGTGAACGCCGAGTACGTCACGACCGAGGACGGCACCGGTCTGGTCCACCAGTCCCCCGCCTTCGGCGCCGACGACCTCGCGGTCTGCCGCGCGTACGGCCTGCCCGTGGTGAACCCGGTCCGCCCCGACGGCACCTTCGAGGAGGACACCCCGCTGGTCGGCGGCGTCTTCTTCAAGAAGGCCGACGAGAAGCTGACCGCCGACCTCGACGCGCGCGGCCTGCTCTTCAAGCACATCGCCTACGAGCACAGCTACCCGCACTGCTGGCGCTGCCACACCGCGCTGCTGTACTACGCGCAGCCGTCCTGGTACGTCCGCACCACCGCGGTCAAGGACGCGATGCTGCGGGAGAACGAGAAGACGAACTGGTTCCCGGACTCGGTGAAGCAGGGCCGCTTCGGCGACTGGCTGAACAACAACGTCGACTGGGCGCTGTCGCGCAACCGCTACTGGGGCACCCCGCTGCCGATCTGGCGCTGCGAGGACAACCACCTCACCTGCATCGGCTCGCTCGCCGAGCTGAGCGAGCTCACCGGCACGGACCAGTCGAACCTGGACCCGCACCGCCCGTACATCGACGCGGTCACCTTCCCCTGCACGCACGAGGGCTGCTCCCTGACCTCGGTCCGCGTCCCGGAGGTCATCGACGCCTGGTACGACTCGGGCTCGATGCCGTTCGCGCAGTGGGGCTACCCGCACAAGAACAAGGAGATCTTCGAGAAGCGCTACCCGGCGCAGTTCATCTCGGAGGCCATCGACCAGACGCGCGGGTGGTTCTACACGCTGATGGCGGTCGGCACCCTCGTCTTCGACAAGTCCTCCTACGAGAACGTGGTCTGCCTGGGCCACATCCTCGCCGAGGACGGCCGCAAGATGTCCAAGCACCTGGGCAACACCCTCGAGCCGATCCAGCTCATGGACCAGCACGGCGCGGACGCGGTGCGCTGGTTCATGGCGGCCGGCGGCTCCCCGTGGGCGGCCCGCCGCGTCGGCCACGGCACGATCCAGGAGGTCGTCCGCAAGACGCTCCTCACCTACTGGAACACCGTCGCCTTCCAGGCCCTGTACGCCCGTACCTCGAACTGGGCGCCCTCGGCCTCCGACCCCGCGCCCGCGGACCGCACGGTCCTGGACCGCTGGCTGCTCTCGGAGCTCCACACCCTCGTCTCCGAGGTGACGGAGGCGATGGAGTCGTACGACACCCAGCGCGCGGGCAAGCTCCTGTCCTCCTTCGTGGACGACCTGTCCAACTGGTACGTCCGCCGCTCGCGCCGCCGCTTCTGGCAGGGCGACGCGGCCGCGCTGCGCACCCTGCACGAGGTCGTGGAGACGGTCACCCGGCTCCTGGCCCCCCTGACCCCCTTCATCACGGAGCGGGTCTGGCAGGACATGATCGTCCCGGTCACGCCGGAGGCCCCGGAGTCGGTGCACCTTTCCACGTGGCCGGTCGCGGACACCTCGGCGATCGACCCGGTCCTGTCCCAGCAGATGCTGCTGGTACGCCGCCTCGTGGAGCTGGGCCGCGCCACCCGGGCCGAGTCCGGCGTCAAGACCCGCCAGCCGCTGTCGCGCGCGCTGGTCGCCGTGACGGGCTTCGAGGCGCTCTCCCCGGAGCTGCGGTCCCAGATCACGGAGGAGCTGAACGTCTCCTCCCTGGCCTCCCTGTCCGAGGTCGGCGGGTCCCTGGTGGACACGACGGCCAAGGCGAACTTCCGGGCCCTGGGCAAGCGGTTCGGCAAGGGCGTGCAGGACGTGGCCAAGGCCGTGGCCGCGGCGGACGCGGCGGCCCTGTCGCTGGCCCTGCGCTCCGGCGAGGCCACGGTGGAGGTGGACGGTGCTCCGGTCACCCTCACCCCGGAGGAGGTCATCATCACGGAGACCCCCCGCGAGGGCTGGTCGGTGGCCTCCGACTCGGGCGCGACGGTCGCCCTGGACCTGGAGATCACCCCGGAGCTGCGGCTGGCGGGCCTGGCCCGTGACGCGATCCGCCTGATCCAGGAGGCCCGGAAGAACTCCGGCCTGGACGTCGCGGACCGCATCGCGCTGCGGTGGTCCTCGGCGGACCCGGAGCTGGTGACGGCCCTGACGGACCACGCTTCGCTGATCGCGGACGAGGTCCTGGCCACGGACTACGCCTCTGGCGACGCCGACGCCACGTACGGTGACCCGTTCACGGACGAGGCCCTGGGCCTCACGTTCCGCCTCCGCAAGGCGTAACCGCCCGGTCGAAGCGGCCCGCGTCCCCCGGCCGGGGGGTGCGGGCCGCTTCGCGTTTCCCCTACCCGCCCTTCCACCGTTCCCCGGGCTCTGCCCGGACCCGGTCCTCAAACGCCGGACGGGCTGGATACATCCAGCCTCGCCGGCGTTTGAGGCGCGGGGTCCGGGGCGGAGCCCCAGGAGCCGGCGCGCCCGGGGACGGAAACGGGCCGGGCCCGGTGCCCCCGAAGGGGAACCGGGCCCGGCCCGACCGTCTGCCGACGGATACCGCTTAGTTGTCGTCCTCGTCGATCAGGAAGCCCCGCATGGGAGACGGCGCCTGCTGCATCGGCTGCGGAGCAGCCGGCCGCACGGGAGCCATCGGCTGCGTCATCGCCGGGGACATCTGCTGCTGGCCGCCACCGTAGGACGGGGCCATCGGGGACGGACCGCCCATCGGCGACGGGCCGCCCATCGAGGGACCGCCCATGGAGTGCATCGCACCGGCCGGGGCCATCGAGGGGGTCGGCGACGGCGGCAGGGCCGGGCCGGCGGGGTTCCGCGGCGGGGCCAGCGAGTCGTCGGCCTGGGTCTCCAGCTGGCGCAGCTGCGATTCCAGGTAGGACTTCAGGCGGGTGCGGTACTCACGCTCGAAGCCTCGCAGGTCCTCGACCTTGCGCTCCAGCGTGGCGCGGGCGGACTCCAGGGAGCCCATCGCGACGCGGTGCTTCTCCTGCGCGTCCCGCTCCAGGGCGTCGGCCTTGGCACGGGCGTCCCGCTCCAGGCCCTCGGCGCGCGAACGGGCCTCGCCGACGATCTTGTTGGCCTCGGAACGGGCCTCCGCGATCGCCTGGTCCGCGGTCTGCTGGGCGAGCGAGAGGACGCGGGCGGCGCTGTCGCCACCGGGGCTGCCCTGCTGCGGAAGCTGCTGCGGCTGCTGCTGGTGCATCTGCTGGCCCATGGGCTGCATCTGCTGCCCCATCGGCTGCATCTGCTGGCCCATCGGCTGGCCGAGCGGGTTCTGGCCACCCATGGACTGCTGCTGCATGGGGTTGCCCATCGGGCCGGGGCCCTGCTGGCCCATGCCCTGCTGGCCCATCTGCTGCTGGCCCATCTGCTGCTGCCCACCCATGGTGTGCTGCTGCATGGGGCCGCCCATCTGGCCCGGACCCTGCGGTCCGTGTCCACCGGGGCCGGCCGGCAGCTGCGGCTGTCCGCCCGGCAGCTGCGGCGGACCCATCTGGGGCTGCTGCTGCGGCGGGCCGGATATGGCCGCGGGCACGGGGGCGCCGGGGCCACGCTGGTCCTGGGGTTCCGGCTTGCGCATGCCCTGCTGCTGCTGGTTCTGCGCGGCGGCACGCGTGGCGGCCGCCAGCTTGGCGCGCAGGTCCTCGTTCTCGCGCAGCAGGCGCGTCAGTTCGGACTCGACCTCGTCGAGGAAGGCGTCGACCTCGTCCTCGTCGTAGCCTTCTCGCAGGCGGACGGTCGTGAACTGCTTGTTCCGCACGTCCTCGGGAGTCAGCGGCATGTCTTCTTCACCTCTACGTAGTCGTCGGCAGTCGGCAAGACCGTATCGGGACTGTCCCCGCGCCTGCGGGGAAGCTCATCGTTCACACGCTTCTCGCAGCGGTGCTCACGAAACTGATGAGGATGTAAACGATGATCATCAGAACGAAGAAGGACAGGTCGAGTGCCACGCCCCCGAGACGCAACGGCGGGATGAGCCGCCGGAGAAGCTTGAGCGGTGGATCGGTGACAGTGTAGGTGGCCTCCAGAACGACCACCATCGCCTTGCCGGGGGTCCATGAGCGTGCGAACTGGAACACGTAGTCCATGACCAGTCGGAAGATCAGCACGATCAGGAAGCACATCAGAGCGATGTAGACCACTTGCAGTGCGACGCCCATCCCGCGCTTCCCTCTCCCCTGCTCCGCTCAGTTCCCGGTCCCGTATCTGACGGATCGGTCTAGCTTTGGTTGAAGAACCCGCCCTCCGCGATGCGGGCCTTGTCCTCCGCCGTGACATCGACGTTAGCAGGCGACAGCAGGAACACCTTCTGTGTCACGCGTTCAATGCTGCCGTGCAGACCGAACACGAGTCCGGCGGCGAAGTCGACAAGACGCTTCGCGTCCGTGTCGTCCATCTCCGTGAGGTTCATGATCACCGGGGTGCCCTCACGGAAGTGTTCCCCGATGGTACGGGCCTCGTTGTAGGTCCGGGGGTGCAGCGTCGTGATGCGGTACGGCTCCCGCTCGGAGACGACCTTGGGCATGATCACGGGGGCGTTCTTCTCCAGGATCGAGCGTTCGGGTGTGATGGATGCCACGGGGGCAATTCGCGCAGGACGTCCGTTTTCCACCGGCATTGACAGGGGTTCCCTGGGTGCCGGAGGCTGCGCAACTCGTACCGGTTCGTCCGATACGGGCGTTTGGTGCGAAGCCGGTTGCTGTCGGCGGCGCTCCCGGTCCGGTTCCGGCTCGGGTTCGAACTCGTCGTCGGGGTCGTACCCCGGGTTGTCGTACCGGTCGTCCTCCACGAGGCCGAGGTAGACCGCCATCTTGCGCATCGCGCCGGCCATTCTCTGAGTCCTCCGCTCTGTGGTGGATCGCCCTGTCGCAGGTGTCTCGCCGTGTCACGAATGTCACCAACTGCCCGCGATCCACGTGGTCTGCCCGCCCATCAGCGGTAATGACCATATTTTCTGCTGTGGTCCGACTTTCTTCGCGACGTTACCCGAGCCGGGGTCTCGCGCCGAGTACCGCAGTGCCGACGCGTACATGTGTCGCACCGGCCGCAACGGCCTGTTCCAGGTCTGCGCTCATCCCGGCCGACACCATCGTGGCAGCCGGATGGTCCGCGCGCAGGCGGGATGACAATTCCATCAGCCGCTCGAAGGCCGCCTGTTCGCGTCCCGCGTACTGCCCGGCCAGCGGCGCGACCGTCATGAGACCGTCGATGCGCAGTCCGGGCGCCGCCGCCACGAGGTCCGCCAACTCGGCGAGCTGCTCGGGCGCCGCGCCTCCGCGGGCCCCCCGCTCGCCCGACTCGGCGTCGAGGGCGATCTGGACCGTGCAGCCCAGTTCCCGTCCCGCGCCCTCCGCGGCCGCCGAGAGCGCCGTGACGAGCTTGGGCCGGTCGACCGACTGCACGACATGCGCGTATCCGGCCACCGAACGGACTTTGTTCGTCTGCAACTGGCCGACGAAATGCCAGGCGATCGGCAGATCCGCGCAGGCCGCGGCTTTGGGGGCCGCGTCCTGGTCCCGGTTTTCCGCCATGTGACGGATGCCCAGGTCCGCCAGCAGTCGTACGTCGCTCGCCGGGTAGGTCTTGGTGACCACGATGAGCGTCACCTCTTCCCGCTTGCGGCCCGCGGCCGCGCAGGCGGACGCGATCCGCTCCTCGACCCGGGCGAGGTTCTCGGCGAGCTCTGCCTTACGATCCGTCATTCGTCAGTCCAACCAGACATATCCGGCAAGCCGCCCGGTCACCCGGTCGCGGCGGTACGAGAAGTGGTCCCGCGACTCCAGTGTGCAGACCGGGGAACGCGAGGAGTTCACCACCCCCGCCTCGGCCAGCTGCGCGTGCACCCCGGCGACCACGTCGACGGCCGGTGTCCCCCAGCTGGTCTCGGCGTAGGCGGCGGGCACCACCTCGGCCACCGCCGCCCGCATCTGCGCGGGCACTTCGTAGCAGCGGCCGCACACCGCGGGTCCGGTACGGGCGACCATGCGCGCGGGGTCGGCGCCGAGCGCGACCATGGCCTCCACGGCCGCGGTCACCACCCCCGCGACCAGTCCGGGCCGCCCGGCGTGGGCGGCTCCCGCGATGCCGGCGACGGGGTCGGCCAGCAGGACGGGCGTGCAGTCGGCGGTGAGGACCGCGAGGGCGAGCCCCCGACGGGAGGTCACCACCGCGTCCACGGAGGGGATGTCCTCGCCGGCGGCCCAGGGGCCGTCGACCACGGCCACGTCCCGCCCGTGCACCTGGTTCATCCAGACCACCAGGTCCGGCTCGATGCCCAGCACCTTCGCCGCGGCCGTCCGGTTCGCACGAACGGCGGCCGGGTCGTCTCCGACCGCGCCGCCGAGGTTGAGCTCTTCGTACGGAACGGCGCTCACTCCGCCCCACCTGTCGGTGAAGGCGAAGTGGGCGCCGCTCTCGCTGTGATGTTCCAGCGTCACTTCAAGAAGTCCGGGACATCCAGTTCTTCGGCCGGGCTGTCCTGGTACGGGCGGGCCGTCGGGACCTGCGGCGCGGGCGCCTCCGCGACCTGGACCGGCTCGCGCACCGGCTCCTCGCGCGGGGTGACCGAGCCGAGTCCGCCGAAGGCCGGGCGGGCCGGCTCGGCGGAACGGACCGGAACCGGAGCCGGCTCCTCGCGCTTGGTGGACGCGGCGCCGATCACGTTGTCCCGGCGGGCCGGCGGCTGTCCGCCGTCGAACCCGGCCGCGATCACGGTGACCCGCACCTCGTCGCCGAGCGCGTCGTCGATCACGGCGCCGAAGATGATGTTCGCCTCGGGGTGCGCGGCCTCGCTCACCAGCTGCGCGGCCTCGTTGATCTCGAAGAGACCGAGGTCCGAGCCGCCGGAGATGGAGAGCAGCACGCCACGGGCGCCGTCGATGGACGCCTCCAGCAGCGGCGAGGAGATCGCCATCTCCGCCGCGGCCACCGCGCGGTCGTCGCCGCGGGCCGAGCCGATGCCCATCAGGGCCGAGCCCGCCTCGGACATCACGGACTTGACGTCCGCGAAGTCGAGGTTGATCAGACCCGGGGTCGTGATGAGGTCGGTGATGCCCTGGACGCCGGAAAGCAGGACCTGGTCGGCCGACTTGAAGGCGTCGAGGACGCTGACCTGCCGGTCCGAGATGGACAGCAGCCGGTCGTTGGGGATGACGATGAGGGTGTCGACCTGCTCACGGAGCTGGGCGATGCCGTCCTCGGCCTGGTTGGCGCGGCGCCGGCCCTCGAAGGTGAACGGCCGGGTGACCACACCGATCGTGAGGGCGCCCAGCGAGCGCGCGATGTTGGCGACGACAGGTGCGCCGCCCGTTCCGGTGCCGCCGCCTTCTCCGGCGGTGACGAAGACCATGTCGGCCCCCTTGAGGACCTCCTCGATCTCCTCGCGGTGGTCCTCTGCCGCCTTGCGGCCGACATCCGGGTTGGCGCCGGCGCCAAGGCCCCGGGTCAGTTCCCGACCGACGTCGAGCTTGACGTCGGCGTCGCTCATCAACAGCGCCTGGGCGTCTGTGTTGATGGCGATGAACTCGACGCCCTTGAGACCGACCTCGATCATTCGGTTGATGGCATTGACACCACCGCCGCCGACACCGATGACCTTGATGACTGCGAGGTAGTTCTGCGGTGCTGCCACGTCGAAGGCCTCTCGCCTCGAGTTACGTGTCGTTCGCCTCGCGGGCCTGCGGTGCGACGACTGATGCCGAAATTGGGACGGTCCGTACAACGCCGACCCGAACCCTCACCCTGAAGTTTAGGGTTAGGGGTGTGTCTGTTCCTTGGACTCTTCCGAACAGGACACTAAGTCGACAAGTAGCGCGTGTTCAACGAACACGCCGAACCTCCCGTTTTTCTTTTCACCCTATGTGATCACCCGTATCGGTGGCCAACCAGGGTGCGTCGCTGTTCGACCTGACGTCAACTACCGGACACCGCCGGGGCGGTGGGGACGCTGACGTCGAAGCGATCGGCCTTGGGCGACGCCTTCAGGAGTGCGGACAGAGCGCGACCTTTCGCGTCACCCTGTTCGCCGCTCCCCCAGATCACGGTCCGACCCCGCGTCAACTCCAGTACCACTGAGTCGTACGAGCCCACCTTGACCTGCACGGTCTCCTTGCGGATGGCCTCCGGGAGGCCGCCCGCGATCCCGACGGCCTCGTGCAGAAGCCGTTCCTCGTCGAAACGGCGGCCGCTCGCCGAGCGGTCCGCGGCCAGTTCGAGGACCGGAACGCCTCCGGGTGCTTTCGCGACCGTGTCGAATCGCACACCCGAAACGTCCACTTCCACGAACTCATTGCCCTTTTTGATGAGCAGGACCGGCTTGCGTTCCGTCACCTTGAGCCCGATTCCGTGCGGCCAGGCCCGCACCACCTCGACCGAATCGATGCGGGGCAGTCTGCCGCGGAGCCGGGCCGCGATCTCGTCGGTGTCCACGGAGACCATGGGCGCGCCGACGGGCACGGCCGCCGCGGCCAGCACCTGGTCCGGGGTCAGGACCTCGGTGCCGCCCGCGGCGACCTTCTCGACCCGGAGCCAGGAGGAGCCGTAGAGCACCCAGGTGCAGCCGGCGGCCAGGAGCACCGCCAGGACGAGCCCCGCCACCAGGGCGGGGCCCCGGCGCAGGCCCCGCGGCAGGAGCGGCCCGCGCGGCCAGGAGCGGCCGGACCCCTCCGGGCCGGATCCCCTCGGCGGCTTGGGCGACTTGGGCGCTTTGGGGGCCTTGGGCCGCTTGAGGGAGCCGGACCCCTTGCCCTGGCGGGCGGGTCCGGGATTGCCGCGTTGCGCGGTGCTCGCTCCGGCCACTCCTGTGCCTCCTGCGTCGGTGCTCTCCCGGCTCAGCGGGTCCTGTTGGCGGCGATCGCCTCGTACACCATGCCGACCAGCAGCTCGTCGGCGTCCCGGCGGCCGAACTCGGCGGCGGCGCGGGACATCTCGTACAAGCGGTGCGGGTCGGCGAGGACCGGGAGGACCTGGCTGAGCACCCACTGGGGCGTCAGTTCCGCGTCGTCCACGAGCAGGCCGCCGCCGGCCTTGACCACCGGCTGGGCGTTGAGCCGCTGTTCGCCGTTGCCGATGGGCAACGGGACGTAGGCGGCGGGCAGCCCGACGGCGGAGAGTTCGGCGACGGTCATCGCGCCCGCCCGGCACAGCATCATGTCGGCGGCGGCGTACGCGAGATCCATCCGGTCCACGTACGGTACCGGGACATACGGCGGCATCCCGGGCATGTTGTCGACACGCGGCAGTTCGTTCTTCGGACCGACCGCGTGCAGGATCTGGATCCCGGAGCGCTGGAGGGTCGGCGCGACCTGCTCGATCACCTCGTTGAGGCGTCGGGCGCCCTGCGAGCCGCCGGAGACCAGCAGCGTCGGCAGGTTGGGGTCCAGGCCGAAGGCGGCGCGCGCCTCCGGGCGGACCATGGCCCGGTCCAGGGTGGAGATCGAGCGGCGCAGCGGGATGCCCACGTAGCGGGAGCCGCGCAGCTTGCTGTCGGGCGTGGAGACCGCGACGGCGTACGCGTACCGGGAGCCGATCTTGTTGGCCAGTCCGGGCCGGGCGTTGGCCTCGTGGACGATGATCGGCACCCCGAGGCGCTTGGCCGCGAGATAGCCGGGCAGGGCCACGTAGCCGCCGAATCCGACGACGCAGTCGGCCTTGGTGCGCAGGAGGATCTCCTCCGCGGCCTTGATGGTGCCGCGCAGCCGTCCGGGGACGGTGATCAGCTCGGGCGTGGGCCTACGGGGCAGCGGGACGGCCGGGATCAGTCCCAGCTCGTAGCCGCGCTCGGGCACCAGACGGGTTTCGAGTCCGCGTTCCGTGCCGAGGGCGGTGATGCCCACGGAGGGGTCCCGCCTGCGCAGGGCGTCCGCGAGGGCCAGCGCCGGCTCGATGTGGCCGGCGGTCCCCCCACCGGCTAGTACGACATGCACCGAAATTCACCGCTCTCCGGACGGACGCTTCTTGACGCGCCGTCTCATCGACTTCCATCTCTGCCCGGTCCGCGCCCGGCCGTTCCTCGGCTTGCGCATCGCGAGCGCCGCGCGTGCCGCCGGCTCCTCACGCGCGAACGCGATGAGCAGTCCGACCGCGAACATGGTCGGAAGCAGGGCCGACCCACCGTACGAGAACAGCGGGAGCGGGACTCCGGCGATCGGCAGCAAGCCGAGCACCGCACCGATGTTGATCACGGCCTGCGCCGTGATCCAGGTGGTCACGCCTCCCGCGGCATAGCGTACGAAGGGGTCCTCCGTGCGTCCGGCCACGCGGATACCCGCATAGCCTAGGGCCGCGAACAGGGCGAGCACCGACAGCGTCCCCGCCAGCCCCAGTTCCTCGCCGGTGATGGCGAAGATGAAGTCGGTGTGGGCCTCTGGCAGTTGCCCCCATTTTTCCACACTCGCACCCAGCCCGGAACCGAACCAGCCGCCGGAGGCGAGGGCGTAGATTCCGTGGACGGCCTGCCAGCAAAGGTCGTTTTTGCCCGGATCGGTGGCACCGATGCACGCGAGCCGGTCCATGCGGTGCGGGCTGGTCTTGATGAGCAGTGCGACGAGCACGCCCGCGAGGGCCAGTACGCCCGCGAACATCCGGGTCGGCGCCCCGGCCAGCCACAACAGGCCGAACAGGATGGCTCCGAGGATCATCGCGGTGCCCATGTCCCCGCCCAGCATGATGAGCCCGAGCAGCAGGAAGGTGACCGGCACCAGCGGGACCAGCAGGTGTTTCCACTGGCTCAGCAGGTCCCTCTCGCCCTTGCGCGCCAGCAGGTCGGCGCCCCACAGGATGAGCGCCAGCTTGCCGAACTCACTGGGCTGGAGCATGAACGGACCGCCAAGGGAGATCCAATTCTGGTTGCCGTTGATCGATACGCCTATCCCGGGGACCTGGACCAGCGCCATCAGGAAGAGCGTGCCGGCGAGCACCGGATAGGACAGCGCCCGGTGGAGTTTGACGGGCATCCGGGAGGCGACCAGCAGGAGGACGGTGCCGATCGCGGCCGCGAGGAACTGCTTCTTGAAGAAGTACGCGTCGCCGAGGCCCAGCTGGAGCGCCTTGATCATCGAGGCCGAGTAGACCATCACCAGGCCGAGCACGGTGATGAGCAGGGAGCTGCCGAAAATCAGGTAATACGCGGTGAGTGGACGGTCCCAGGCCCGGCGCAACTGCCGCTGCGTACGCCGCAGCCCGGCCAGCGGCCCGCCCGCGGCGGGCCGCTTCGCGCTCGCCGCGGAGCGCTTGCGGCCCAGTGTCCGGCCGGCCCCGGATGCCTTGGCGGTCCGCTCGGCCTTGTCGGATCCGGCGGCCTTGTCGGCGGACGGCCGCCGTCCCGGCAGTACTTGCTTGGCCGGCATCTGTGATCTTCCCCTCCACTCGTACCGAGGCGAGGCGAGGCGAGCAGCCGGCGGGAGCTCCGGACCTAGGCCTTCTCGGCGCCCAGTTCGCGCACCGCGTCGGCGAACGCGTCCCCGCGCTTGTTGTAGTTCACGAACATGTCCATCGAGGCACACGCGGGGGCCAGCAGAACCGTGTCTCCGGATTCCGCGAGCCGGGCCGCTTCCCGGACCGCCGCGAGCATCGCCCCAGTGTCGGTCCGCCCGAGGTCCACGACCGGGACCTGCGGGGCGTGTCGCGCCAGCGCCTCGGCGATCAGCGCCCGGTCGGCGCCGATCAGCACGACCCCGCGCAGCCGCTTCGCCGACTTCGCCACGAGCTCGTCGAAGGTCGCGCCCTTGGCGAGACCGCCGGCGATCCAGACGACCGGATCGAAGGCCGCCAGGGAGGCCTCGGCGGCGTGGGTGTTGGTGGCCTTGGAGTCGTCGATGTACGTGACCCCGTCCACCTCGTCCACGTGGCTGACCCGGTGCGCGTCGGGCCGGAAGTTGCGCAGCCCGTCGCGGACGGCGCGCGGCGCGACGCCGAAGGCGCGGGCCAGGGCCGCCGCGGCGAGCGCGTTGGCGATGTTGTGCGGGGCCGGCGGGTTGACGTCGGCGACCTCGGCGAGCTCCTGGGCGTTCTTCTGCCGGTTCTCCACGAAGGCCCGGTCGACGAGGATCCCGTCGACCACGCCCAGCATGGAGGGGCCGGGGGCGCCGAGGGTGAAGCCGATCGCCCGGCAGCCCTCCTCGACGTCGGCTTCGAGGACCAGGTCCTCGGTGGCCTTGTCGGCGGCGTTGTAGACGCAGGCCACCGTGTTGCCCTCGTAGATCCGGCCCTTGTCGGCGGCGTACGCCTCCATCGAGCCGTGCCAGTCCAGGTGGTCCGGGGCCAGGTTGAGGACGGCCGCGGAGTGGGCGCGCACGGAGGGCGCCCAGTGCAGCTGGTAGCTGGAGAGCTCGACGGCGAGGACGTCGTACGTCTCCTCGCCGAGCACCACGTCGATGATCGGGGTGCCGATGTTCCCGACGGCCGCGGTCCGCAGACCCTCGGCCTTCAGGATCGAGGCGAGCATCTGAGTGGTGGTGGTCTTGCCGTTGGTGCCGGTGATCGCGAGCCAGGCCGCGGGTGCGGACCGGTCGGTCCCGGCCGCGGACCGGTCGGCACCGACCCCGGCGGACTCGCCGGATGCGGCGGCGCGCAGGTCCGCTCCGGCCCCGCGCAGCCGCCACGCGATCTCCACGTCGCCCACGACGTCGACACCGGCCGCGGCGGCGGCCTGGAACAGCGGGCTGTCCGGCTTCCAGCCGGGCGAGGTGACCACGAGCTCCGTGCCTTCCGGCAGGACCTCTCCGGCCGGGCCGCCCTCGGCGGTGCGGCCGAGGCGGACCTCGATGCCCTGCTCGGCGAGCTCGGCGGCGCGCGCCCGGTGGGCGTCGCCGTCGCCGTTGTCCACCACGGTCACGGCGACGCCGAAGCGGGCCAGCGCGCGGGCGGCGCTGACGCCGCTCACCCCGAGGCCGGCGACCGTGACCCGGTGCGGCAGCCCGTACCGGGCCGGGTCCGCGGCCTGCTGGCCGGGCCCGGCGGGGTGCTGGTCGGCGTCGCTCACTTGTCCGCTGCCCATCCTGCGTAGAAGAGTCCCAGACCCACGATCACGCACATGCCCTGGATGATCCAGAAGCGGACCACGACAAGGACTTCGGACCACCCCTTGAGTTCGAAGTGGTGCTGGAGTGGCGCCATCCGGAAGACGCGCTTCCCGGTCAGCTTGAAGGAGCCGACCTGGATGACGACCGACATGGTGATGAGGACGAAGAGGCCGCCCAGGAGCGCCATCAGGAACTCCGTGCGGGAGCAGATCGCGATGCCCGCGAGCGCGCCGCCCAGTGCCAGCGAACCGGTGTCACCCATGAAGATCTTGGCGGGCGAGGTGTTCCACCACAGGAAGCCGAAGCAGGCGCCCATCAGGGCGGAGGCCACGACCGCCAGGTCCAGTGGGTCCCGTACCTCGAAACAGGCGGCCGGGTTGGTCAGGGTCTGCGCGTTGGCGCAGGACTCCTGGTACTGCCAGACACCGATGAAGGTGTAGGCGCCGAAGACCATCACGGCGGCGCCGGTGGCCAGGCCGTCCAGACCGTCCGTCAGGTTCACGCCGTTGGACATGGCCAGGATCATGAACAGCGCCCAGACCACGAACAGCACCGGGCCGATCGCCCAGCCGAAGTCCGTGACGAACGACAGCTTGGTGGAGGCCGGGGCGAGTCCGCGGGAGTCCTTGAACTGGAGCGCGAGCACCGCGAAGGCGATGCCCACGATCAGCTGGCCGGCCATCTTGGCCTTGGCCCGCAGACCCAGCGAACGCTGCTTGACGATCTTGATGTAGTCGTCGAGGAAACCGACCAGCCCCATGCCCGCCATCAGCATGAGGACGAGCACGCCCGAGAAGGTCGGGCTGCTCCCGGTGATCACCTTGGTGAGGGCGTACGCGATCAGCGTGGCCAGGATGAAGGAGATACCGCCCATGGTGGGCGTGCCCTTCTTCCCGGCGTGGCCGCGCGGACCGTCGTCACGGATGAACTGGCCGTAGCCCTTGCGGGCCAGACCCTTGATCAGCAACGGGGTGCCGATGAGCGTGAGGAAGAGTCCGATGACTCCGGAGAACAGGATCTGCCTCATCGGCCGGCGACCTCGCCCTCGCGCTCCAGCAACGCCAGCGCGACCCGCTCCAGACCAATGGACCTGGAAGCCTTCACCAGCACGACGTCACCCGGGCGCAGCTCACTGCGCAACAGGTCGACCGCCGCCTGCGCGTCGGACACGAGCACCGACTCCTCACCCCACGAACCCTCGTTATATGCGCCCAGTTGCAGCCAGGACGCTTCCCTGCCCCCGACTGCTACGAGCTTGCTCACGTTGAGCCGGACGGCGAGCCGTCCCACGGCGTCGTGCTCGGCGAGCGATGCGTCACCGAGCTCGGCCATGGGACCGAGCACCGCCCACGTACGTCCCCCGTCTGCCCTGGCGGCGCCGCCCATCGCGGCAAGCGCGCGCAGGGCGGCCCGCATGGACTCGGGGTTCGCGTTGTAGGCGTCGTTGACGATCGTCACACCGTCCGCCCGCTCGGTGACCTCCATCCGCCACCGGGACAGGGTGCCCGCCCCGGAGAGCGCCGTGGCGATCTCCTCGGTGGACATGCCCAGTACGTGGGCGACGGCGGCCGCGGCGAGCGCGTTCGACACGTGGTGCTCACCGTACAGCCGCAAGGTCACTTCGCCGCACCCGGTGGGTGTGTGGAGTGTGAAGGAGGGCTGTCCTCCCGGTGTCATCCGCACCCCGGTGGCCCGTACGTCGGCGTCCTCGGCCTCGCCGAACAGGACCGTACGGGCCTTCGTGCGGGCGGACATCGGGCGGACCAGGGGGTCGTCGGCGTTCAGCACGGCGATGCCGCCGTCGGCCGCCGCCGGCAGGGCCTCGACCAGCTCTCCCTTGGCCTGGGCGATCTGTTCGCGGCCGCCGAACTCCCCGATGTGGGCGGTCCCCACGTTCAGCACGAGGCCGATGCGGGGCGGCGTCAGACCGGTGAGGTAGTTGATGTGGCCGATGCCCCGGGCACCCATCTCCAGCACCAGGTGCCGGGTCTCCTCGGTGGCCTTCAGGGCGGTGAGCGGCAGGCCGATCTCGTTGTTGAGGGAGCCGGGTGTCCACACTGTGGGCGCGTGGGTCTGGAGCACCTGCGCGATGAGGTCCTTGGTGGACGTCTTCCCGGCGGAGCCCGTCAGGGCCACCACATCGGTGCCCAGCCGCCCGACGACCTCCCGGGCGAGGGCGCCGAGCGCCTTCTCCACGTCGGGGACGACGACGGCGGGTACGCCGACGGGACGGGCCGCGAGGACGGCCGCGGCGCCGGCCGCGACAGCCCGCTCGGCGTAGTCGTGGCCGTCGACCTGCTCGCCCGCGAACGCGGCGAACAGGCTGCCGGGCTCCACCTGCCGGGAGTCGATGACCACCGGCCCGGTGATGCGGACGGACGGATCCGGTATGTCGTGGGGCCGCCCGCCGGTGATGTCGGCGATCTCGGCGAGGGAAAGGGCGATCACTGGTGGTTCACCTCGGCCTGTCGGGCACGCTGCTGCGCTTGGGTCTCGATGGCCGCGCGCAGGACCGCGCGGTCGTCGAAGGGACGTACGACGCCTGCGATGTCCTGCCCCTGCTCGTGGCCCTTGCCGGCCACCAGCACGGTGTCGCCGGCCTCGGCGCGCGCCACGGCCGCGGCGATGGCCGCCGCCCGGTCGGCGTCGACGAGGACGGTGCCGCGCTCGGCGGCGGGGACGGAAACGGCGCCTTCGAACATCGCGGCGAGGATCGCGAGGGGGTCCTCGGAGCGCGGGTTGTCGGAGGTCAGCACGGTGGTGTCGGCGAACCGGGCGGCCGCGGCCCCCATCGGGGCCCGCTTGGTGGTGTCGCGGTCGCCGCCGCAGCCGAGTACGAGGTGGAGCCTGCCGGTGGTGACCTCGCGCAGGGCCCGCAGGACCGATTCGACGGCGTCCGTCTTGTGCGCGTAGTCCACGACGGCCAGGTACGGCTGGCCCGCGTCCACCCGCTCCAGCCGGCCGGGCACCCCGGGGACCGCGGCGACGCCGTCGGCGGCGGTCTGCGGGTCGAGGCCGGCGGCCGCGAGCGTGACCACGGCGGCGACGGTGTTGGCCACGTTGAACGGTCCGGGCAGCGGGGCGGTGGCGCGCACGCGCTGACCGTCCGGGCCCACCAGGGTCAAGGTGGAGTCCATGTGGCCGGAGACCACGTCCTCGGCGCGCCAGTCGGCGGCCGGATCCCCGGCGGCCGAGAAGGTGACCACCGGGATCGGCGACTCCTTGGCCAGGCGCCGGCCGTACTCGTCGTCGATGTTGACCACGCCGAGCCGGGCCCGGCGTTCGGTGAAGAGCTGCGCCTTGGCCTGGAAGTAGTCCTCCATGCCGGTGTGGAACTCCATGTGTTCCGGGCTCAGGTTGTTGAAGACCGCCACGTCGAAGACGCAGCCGTCGACCCGGCCGAGCACCAGCGCGTGGCTGGAGACCTCCATGGCCACGGCCTCGACCCCGCGTTCGCGCATGACCGCGAACAGCGCCTGCAGGTCGGTGGCCTCGGGGGTGGTGCGCTCGGACTTGATGCGCTCGTCCCCGACCCGCATCTCGACGGTGCCGATGAGGCCCGTCCTGCGTCCGGCGCCGCGCAGGCCGCCCTCGACGAGGTACGCCGTGGTGGTCTTGCCGGAGGTGCCGGTGATGCCGATCTGGAGCAGGCCTTCGCCCGGCCGTCCGTAGATCGCGGCGGCCAGTTCGCCCATCCGGCCGCGCGGGTCGGCGACGGCGAGGACCGGCAGCCCGGTGGCCGCGGCGCGGTCCGCGCCGGCCGGATCGGTCAGCACGGCCACGGCACCGAGGGCGGCCGCCTGCGCGGCGAAGTCCGCGCCGTGCAGCTTGGCTCCCGGCAGGGCGGCGTAGAGGTCTCCGGGGCGCACGGCACGGGAGTCGTGCGTGATGCCGGTGATCCGCGTCTGCGCGCCGAGGCCGTCCGCTCCCAGCAGGGCCGCCAGCTCGCCGAGAGGGGTCGGGCGGGCGGACAGGGGGCGTGGCGCTCCCGGCGGCGCTGCCGGGGCATCGTTCTGGGCGGTTCTGGGCTGATCGGCGTGGGGCACGGCGGTGAGCGTACCGGGCCCGGCGGGCCGCTCGCGAAGCGAGGGCCCGGCCTCGGCGCCGGTGTCCGCGCGGTTCCCGGGTTTGGGGGTGATCGTTGTCACTGGGGGTGCCTCACGCATTTCTGGGGCGGGCCGGACGGACGGTGGTCACTGGCCCGGCTGCGGGCTCGGCTGCGGGCCGGGCTGCGCACCGGGTTCGTAGGTGACCGGGAGCCCGGCCGGAGCGGTTCCGGTGGGGGCGACCTGGAGGGTCTTGAGGGCGAACTCCATGACCTTCTTGTAGATGGGCCCGCAGATCTGGCCGCCGAAGTAGCTGCCCTTGGTGGGGTTCTGGATGGCGCAGTAGACGGTGATGCGGGGGTTGTCGGCCGGTGCGAAACCGGCGAAGGAGGCGGTGTAGCCCTTGTAGCGGCCGGTGGCCGGATCCACCCGGTTGGAGGTGCCGGTCTTGCCGCCCACCCGGTAGCCGGGGATGCGGGCCCTGGTGCCGGTGCCCTCCTGGTCGTCGACCACCGACTCCAGCATCTGCGCCAGGGTCTTGGCCGTCTCCGGGCTGACGACCTGGGTCCGCGGGGGCGCCGGGGCCGGGGTGAAGCGGCCGTCGGGGCCCTTGGTGCCGCGGACCAGGGTCGGCTGGATGCGGACGCCGCCGTTGGCGATGGTCGAGTAGACCGAGGCCGCCTGCATGGCGTTGAGGGACAGGCCCTGGCCGAAGGGGATCGTGTACTGCTGGGAGGTGGACCAGGCCTCGGGCTTGGCGAGGATGCCCCTCGACTCGCCCGGGTAGTTCAGGCCGGTGGGCTGCCCGATGCCGAACTTGTTCAGGTACGAGTACAGGACCTTGTTGGACTCGGGCTGCGTCGCACCCAGCTGGCCGGTGGCCAGGATGGTGCCGATGTTGGAGGACTTGGCGAGGACCCCGTTGAGGGTCAGGTACCAGGTCGGGTGGTCGATGTCGTCCTTGAACAGCCGGTCGCCGCGGTGCAGCCGGTTGGGAACCTCGACGTGGGTGTCGGCGGTCGCCTTCTTCTCCTCCAGCACGGCGGCCATGGACATCACCTTGGCGGTGGAACCGGGCTCGTACACGTCCTGGAGGGCGGCGTTGCCCATGGCGGCCGAGCTGGCCTTGGACAGGTCGTTGGGGTCGAAGCCGGGGGCGTTGGCCATGGCGAGGACCTCGCCGGTGCGGGTGTCCTGGACGATGACGTACCCGCGGTCGGCCTCCGACTTGGCGACCTGCTCGGTGATCGCGCTCTGCGCGGCCCACTGGATGTCGCGGTCGATGGTCAGCTCGATGTCCTGGCCGGGCACGGCGGGCGTCTCGTGGGAACCGGCCGTCGGGACGCGGCGGCCGCCGGACTGGGCGTAGCTGAGCTCGCCGTCCTTGCCCGACAGCTTCTTGTCCAGGGAGGACTCCAGGCCGCCGCCGCCCTTGCCCTCGGCGTTGACGTAACCCAGTATCCCGGCGGCGAGGTCGCCGTTCGGGTACACGCGCTTGCTGCTGTTCTCGTTGAACACGCCCGCGATGACGTTCGCGCCGGGGCCGTTGGCCCGCTTGTCCGCGGCCGCCTTGTCCGCGAAGACCTTCTTCAGGCCCTTGATCTGGTTCCAGACCTGCGGGGTCTGGCGGCGGGCCAGGACGACGTAGCGGGTGTTCTTCGTCCTCAGGCGCTCGGTGAGCTCCTTGACGTCCTTGCCGATGATCGGGGCGAGGAGGGCGGCCGCCTGCTCGGGGGCGTCCGGGGCCTTGCTCTCCTGCGGGGTGAACATCTGCGGGTCGGCGGTGATGTCGTACGCGTCCACGCTGGTGGCGAGCGCGACGCCCTTGCGGTCGGTGATCTCCCCGCGCTCGGCGGCCAGGGTGTAGCTGGCGAACCGGTTCTGGGAGGCCTTGGCGGAGTACGCGGACGCGTCGACCGCCTGGACCTGGAGGAGCCGCACGACGAACGCGAGCATCACCAGCGTCAGCCCGACGCTGACGAGGCGCAGCCGGGGCTTGGGGGCGCCGAGCCGGATGGTGTGCGGTTTCCTCGCGGGGGCGGGGCGCCGGGTGGCGGGCCTGGAGGCCGGCCGGGCCGTGGCCCGGGCCCGCTCGGCCCCGGCCCGGGCGGGCCTGGGCCTGCCGGGTCCCGGCACCCGCCGCCGCGGCGGCTCCTGCGGGCTCACGCGGAGGCCCCGTGGACGGGCGCGAAGCCCGGCTGCGCCGAAGCCCCTGGGGCTCCGCCCCAGACCCCGCTCCTCAAACGCCGGAGGGGCTGGATGGTGTCGGCGTCAGCCTGCACGTGCACCTCAGCGGCCTGAATTGCCCGGAGGGCAATTTCAGCCTCGCCGGCGTTTGAGGCAGGGGGCACCCCCGGCGGTAGCTGGGGGAGGGTCTGGGCGGAGCCCAGGGAACGGTGGAAGGGCGGGTAGGGGACCGGCCCCGCAGGGGTACGCGTCACGACGTCACCGTCCAGGGGTCTGGGAGGGCTGGGTGGCTCCGGCCGATGCCGGCGGGGCGGCCGGGGCCGAGCCCGATGGTGCCAGCGCCGGGGAGCCCGCAGGGCTGGGCACCGCGGAGGCGGGCACGGGCGCGGAGGCGACCGGCGGAGCGGACGGCGGCGGGGGCTCGGCCGCCGGGGACGCGGTCCCCGCGACCTTGCCGTCGGCGCCGATGAACACCGGGCTGCCGCCCGGCACCAGCCCGAGCTCGTGCGCCCGCCGCTGCAGCGCGTCCGGCGCCGAGTACCCGTCCACGTCCCGCTGCAGGGCCTGTTCCTCGTCCGTCAGCGTGGTGGTCTCCTTCTTCAGCTTGCTCAGCTGGAAGGAGCCCTGGTTCAGCGCCGAGTTCAGCAGGAGCAGGCTGATCAGCCCGCCGCCGAGCAGCGCGACGACCAGCAGGACGAAGGGCGTACGCGCCGCCTGTCCGGCCGGGCTCCCGGCCAGGACGCGGCCGAAGCGTCCCCCGCGTGGACTCACAGCCGCGCCTCCCGGATCCGTTCCACCCCGCGGAAGCGGGCCGGTGCCGCCCGCCGGTTCTCCGCGATCTCCTCCTCCGTCGGCAGTTCCGCGCCGCGCGTGAGGAGCTTCAGTTTCGGTTGGTACTTCTCCGGTACGACCGGCAGGCCGGGCGGGGCCGTGGAGGTGGCCCCGGCCGCGAAGACCTGCTTGACGAGGCGGTCCTCCAGCGAGTGGTACGAGAGCACGGCGATCCGGCCGCCGACCGCGATCCGGTCCACGGCGGCGGGGATGGCCCGCTCCAGCCCGGACAGTTCGCCGTTGACCTCGATGCGCAGCGCCTGGAAGGTGCGCTTGGCCGGGTTGCCGCCGGTGCGCTTGGCGGCCTGCGGCAGGGAGTCGCGGATGAGCTCGACGAGCCGTGCGCTGTTGGTGAAGGGTTCCTTGACCCGCTCGCGGACCACCGCGGAGACGATCCGCTTGGCCTGCTTCTCCTCGCCGTACTGGCGCAGGATGCGGACCAGCTCGCCGGGCGCGTAGGTGTTGAGGACCTCCGCGGCGCTGATGCCGGTCGTCTGGTCCATCCGCATGTCGAGCGGGGCGTCCTGCGCGTAGGCGAAGCCGCGGTCGGCCTCGTCCAGCTGCATGGAGGAGACGCCGAGGTCGAAGAGGATGCCCTGGACGGTCGGGATGCGCAGGTCGTCCAGTACGTCGGCCAGGTCGGCGTAGATGGCGTGGACGAGGGTGGCCCGTTCCCCGAAGGGCGCGAGGCGCTCCCCGGAGAGGCGCAGGGCCTCCTTGTCGCGGTCGAGGCCGATGAGGTGGGCCTCGGGGAACCGGGTGAGCAGGGCCTCGCTGTGGCCGCCGAGGCCGAGGGTGCAGTCGACGACGACGGCCCCGGGCCTCTCCAGTGCCGGGGCCAACAGGTCCAGGCACCGCTGGAGCATCACCGGGACATGTCGGGACTCGCTAGTCAAAGCGCCCTCTCAGATAACGGCGCGGCAGGCATACGCCGCGCCGCGCACGCGGAGTCTTACCAAAGGGCCGGGCGGCCGGTCAGGGCCGGGCTCCGGCCGGTTCGCGTCACTTTAGTGCAACGGTCGCCGCGGTCAACGAACCGCCCCGCGCGCCGCTGCGCCCACTCGGAGGGAACCGGGAAATGCCCTGAATCACCCGGATGGTCCCTCCGTGCTCACTCCTGTGGGTTAGCTCACAACAGGAAGTAGTGACCTTCTTTGTCCACCCTCACTCGATGCCCGGACAGGCTGTGACCACTAACGTCGTATCCATGACGACTTCCACTCCCGTCCCCGCCGTGCCGGCCGTGGCTTCCCCCCAGGAATCCGCCGCCGGCTCCGTCACCGACCGGCTGGTGGAGGCGAACCGCGCCTACGCCGCGGAATTCGCCGATCCCGGCATGGACGCCCGCCCCGTCCTGCGGGTGGCCGTCGTGGCTTGTATGGACGCCCGCCTCGACCTGCACGCCGCCCTCGGCCTGGAGCTCGGCGACTGTCACACGATCCGCAACGCCGGCGGCGTCGTCACCGACGACACCATCCGCTCGCTCACCATCAGCCAGCGGGCGCTCGGCACCCAGGCGGTCATACTCATCCACCACACCGGTTGTGGTCTCGAAAGCCTGACCGAGGACTTCCGCCACGAGCTGGAGGACGAGGTCGGCCAGCGCCCCGCCTGGGCCGTCGAGGCCTTCCGCGACGTGGACCAGGACGTCCGCCAGTCCATGCAGCGGGTGCGGACGAACCCCTTCCTGCCCCACAAGGACGATGTGCGAGGCTTCGTCTTCGACGTGCACACCGGGCTCCTGCGGGAGATCGATCCCACCTCGTGAGTGACACAGGGCCGTAACGCCGTCAAGAATGCGGTGAGACGTCACCCGGAGGACCTCCGGGCCGGTGTCCGCACTCTTGAATTTCTGAGGTGTTTCGGGGTGGGCCGATCATGCGCCGTGTGGCGCCGGCCCGGGGAAAGGGTCGAGGAGAACCAGGTGACCACGTATGACGACCGAGCGAGCCTCGCGGATCTGACGAGCACGGCGCAGCGGGTGCGCGATTCGATCGAAAGCGTGATCGAGGGCAAGCCCGAAGTGGTCCGACTCGCACTGACCGTGCTGCTCGCCGAGGGTCACCTGCTGATCGAGGACGTTCCCGGCGTGGGCAAGACCATGCTGGCCAAGGCGCTCGCCAAGTCCATCGACTGCTCGGTGCAGCGCATCCAGTTCACTCCGGACCTGCTGCCCTCCGACATCACCGGCGTCAGCATCTACGACCAGCAGCGCCGCGAGTTCGAGTTCAAGCCGGGCGCGATCTTCGCGCAGATCGTCATCGGCGACGAGATCAACCGCGCCTCCCCCAAGACGCAGTCCGCGCTCCTGGAGTCGATGGAGGAGCGCCAGGTCACCATCGACGGGACCACGTACACGCTGCCGACCCCGTTCATGGTCGTCGCCACCCAGAACCCGGTGGAGATGGAGGGCACCTACCCCCTCCCCGAGGCCCAGCGCGACCGGTTCATGGCCCGCGTCTCCGTCGGCTACCCCAGCCACGAGGCCGAACTGCGGATGCTCGACGTGCACGGCGGGCTCTCCCCGCTCGACGACCTGACGGCCGTCGCGCACGCCCACGACATGGTCAAGCTCATCGAGGCCGTCCGCGAGGTGTACGTCGCCGAGCCCGTCCGCGGCTACGTCGTCGACCTGGTCTCCGCCACCCGCAGCCACCCGGACCTGCGCCTGGGCGCCTCGCCCCGCGCCACCCTGCACCTGCTGCGCGCCGTGAAGGCCTCCGCCGCCCTGGCCGGCCGGGACTACGTCCTGCCCGACGACGTCCAGGCCCTGGCCGGCCCGGTCCTCGCGCACCGGCTGCTGCCGACCGCGCAGGCCCAGCTGAGCCGGCGCACCGCCGAGCAGGTCGTCGCCGACATCCTCCAGCGCACCCCCGTACCGGCCGCGCACGCGCGCGGCGAGATCCCGCCCGGCGCGGGCATCCGGGGCTTCTGATGAGCGCCGGCGCCCCGCACGGCGGAAGCGGCCGGGGCCCGGAGGACGGTGGCGGGCTGCGCGCTTCGCTGGCCGGGCTGACCACCCGGGGCCGGTCCTTCCTGGCCGCCGGGATCGCGGCCGCCCTGTGCGCGTACCTCCTGGGCCAGTCCGAGCTGCTCCGGGTCGGGCTGCTGCTCGCCGTGCTGCCGCTGATCTGCGTCCTCGCCCTGCACCGCACCCGCTACCGGGTCTCCGGCAGCCGCCGGCTGAGCCCGATGCGGGTGCCCGCGGGCGCCGAGGCCCGGGTGCAGCTGCGCCTGGACAACACCTCCCGGATGCCGACCGGCCTGCTGATGCTCCAGGACCGGGTGCCCTACGTGCTGGGGCCCCGGCCGCGCTTCGTCCTGGACCGGGTGGAGCCGGGCGGCCACCGCGAGGTGTCCTACCGGGTCCGCTCCGACCTGCGCGGCCGCTATCCGCTGGGCCCCCTCCAGCTGCGCCTGTCCGACCCCTTCGGGCTGGTCGAGCTGACCCGCTCCTTCTCCGCCTACGACACCCTCACGGTGATACCGCGCACCGAAGCGCTGCCCGCGGTCCGCCTCACCGGCGAGTCCTCGGGCTACGGCGACGGCAGCCGCCGCTCGCTGGCCCTGGCAGGCGAGGACGACGTGATCCCGCGCGGCTACCGGCGCGGCGACGACCTGCGCCGGGTGCACTGGCGCTCCACCGCCCGCTACGGGGAGCTGATGGTGCGCCGCGAGGAGCAGCCGCAGCGCAGCCGGGCCACCGTCCTGCTGGACACCCGGCGCCTGGCCTACGAGGGCGCCGGCCCCGACTCCGCCTTCGAATGGGCCGTCTCCGGCACCGCGTCGGCGCTCGTGCACCTGCTGGAGCAGGGCTACGCCGTGCGGCTGCTGACCGACACCGGGGACTGCGTGCCCCGCGAGGGCGGCGGCTTCACCTCCGGCGGCCAGGAGTCCGCGGAGGCGGCCGGACTGATGATGGACACCCTCGCGGTGGTCGGCCACTCCGACGGCGCCGGTCTCTCCCGGGCCTACGACGCGGTCCGGGGCGGTGGCACCGGCGGCGGTGGTGGTTTCGGCGGAGCGGGGGGCGACGGGCTCCTCATCGCCTTCTTCGGAGACCTGGACGACGTACAAACGGAACTGGCGGCCAAGATGTGCCGGCGCAGCGGAGGGGCAGTGGCGTTCGTCCTGGACTCCGCGGACTGGTCCGGGCGGCCGCCGGGGCTCTCCGCGGTGATGTCGCAGGGGCTGCCTCCGCTCGACGAGCGCCTGGGCCGGCTGCGCGACGCGGGCTGGACGGCGCTGGCCGCCCCGCCCGGGGTGGCCTTCGGGGAACTGTGGCGGCTGGCCGGGAACGCGCAGGCCGGAAGTACGGCGGGGGGCTGGGGATGAGCGGGCGGGCGAGACTGACGGTCTTCGCGGCACTGGCGACGCTGTTCACGGCGTGGTCGCTGAATCCGCTGGTGGAGACGGGGAGCTGGCTGCCCGAGGCGGCGGTCCTGCTGGTGCTGCAGAGCGCGGTGGGCGCCGGGGCGCGGCGGGTTCCGCTGGCCCGGTCGCTGACCGTGGGGGCGCAGCTCCTCGTGTCGCTGCTGGCGCTCATGCTGCTCTTCGGCGGCAAGGGCCGCTCCGGGGCCGGCGACGGGGTGCTGTCCTACCTGGTGTCGGACTTCGGGGCGCTGTTCGCCCAGGGCGTCCGCGATGTGAACGAGTTCGCGATCCCGGCGCCGCTGACGGACGGGATCCGGCTGCTGCTGGTGACCGGGGTGCTGGTCATCGGGCTCCTGGTGGACCTGATGGCGGTGACCCTGCGGATGGCCGCGGCGGCCGGGCTCCCGCTGCTCGCCCTGTACTCGGTGGCGGCGGGCCTCGCCGGCACGGTCTCGGGCTCCGGCGGCGCCTCCTGGTTCGCGTTCCTGCTGGCGGGCTGCGGCTACCTGTTGCTGCTGCTGTCCGAGGGCCGCGACCGGCTCGCGCAGTGGGGCCGGGTCTTCGGCGCCGCCCCGCGCGGGCGGGTGTCGGCCGGTGTCTCCGGCGGCGGCCGGGCCGTGGCCCCGGTGCGCACCGGGCGGCGGATCGGCGCGGTCGCGCTGGGCCTGGCGCTGGTGGTGCCTGCGCTGCTGCCCGCGATGGGCGGCGGGCTGCTGGGCACGGGTGGCGGGGGCGACGGCGACGGGACCGGCATCGGCCCGTCGATCCAGGCGGTCAATCCGCTGGTCTCGCTGCAGAGCAGCCTCAACGCCCAGGACAACCGGGTGGTGCTGAAGTACCGCACCGACAACCCGCAGCTGAGCGAGCAGTACCTGCGGATCCTGGCGCTGGACGAGTTCAACGGGGTCAAGTGGGAGGCCTCCGGGCGGCCCCTGACGGACGTGCCGGAGCGGCTGCCGAACCCGCCCGGGGTGAGCGGCCAGGTCCTCAGCGGCGCGGCCGAGGTGCGCACCAGCGTCTCTTCGGCGCAGACGTACGCCCAGCGCTACCTGCCGATGCCGTATCCGGCGATGCAGGTGGACATCGGCGGGAAGTGGCGGTTCGAGCCGGTCGGGCGCACGCTCGTCGGGGACCAGCTGGGCAAGGACAGGTTCCAGAACGCCCAGGGCGCGCAGTACACCGTGCGGAGCCTGCTGCTGAAGCCGACGGCGGAGCAGCTGCAGGCGGCGCCCGCGCCGAACGAGGCGATCCGGGCCGAGTACACGAAGGTGCCGGACAATCTGCCGTCGGTGGTCGCCGACACGGCCCGGCAGGTCACCAAGGGCGCGAAGGACGACTACTCGCGCGCGGTGAAGCTCCAGGACTTCTTCGCGGTGAGCGGAGGGTTCCGCTACGACACGAAGGTGTCCTCGGGTACGGGTTCGCAGGCCATCGTGAAGTTCCTCTCCGACAAGGAGGGCTTCTGCGTCCACTTCGCCTTCTCGATGGCTTCGATGGCGCGCACGCTGGGGATCCCGGCGCGGGTCGCGGTCGGTTTCACGCCCGGGGAGAAGCAGTCGGACGGCAGTGTCAACGTCTCGATGCGGGACGCGCACGCCTGGCCGGAGCTGTACTTCGAGGGCGTGGGCTGGACCCGCTTCGAGCCGACTCCCCGGTCGGGCATCACGGTGCCGGACTACAGCCGGACCGAGGCCCCGGAGTCCCGGCCGACGGAGCCCACCGCGGCCCCGTCCGCCAGTTCGGCGCAGCCCTCGGCCGGACCCTCGAAGGCGGACGACTGCCCGCCGGAGGAGAAGAAGCTGGGCGAGTGCGGGACGGCGGCCAAGACGGGCGCGGGCTCGGGCGGCGGCGGCACGTCCGTGGGCACCGTCCTGGCCTGGACGGCCGGCACTGCGGCCCTGCTGGCCCTGCCCTTCCTGCCGTTCCTGTGGCGCAGGCGGCTGCGGGCGCGGCGGCTGGACCCGGGCGATGTCCTGTCCGCGTGGCGGGAGCTGGGCGACTCGGCGTGGGACGTCGGGATCGACCCGGACGAGGCCCTGTCCCCGCGGGGTGCGGCGGACCGGGTGGTGACGCTGGGCCGGATGGATCCGAAGGCCGCGGAGGCGGTGCGGCGGGTGTCGGCGGCGGTGGAGCGCGCGCTGTACGCCCCGCCGGGCGCGGAACCCTCGTACGAGGGCCTGGCCTCCGACGTCCTGCTGGCGCGGACCGCCCTGCTGGCCGGGGTGTCCCGCGCGACGCGGCTGCGGGCCCTGTTCCTGCCGCGCTCTTCGGCCCGGCTGCGCTGGGCGGCGACGGCCCGGCGCGCGGCCGTGGCCGCCCGGGTCTCGGCCGCCCTGGCCCGGATGCGGACCCGCATCCCGGCGCGGGGGCGGGGCTGAAGGCCTGGAGGCTGAGGCTCTGGGGGCTGAGGGGCTGAAGGCCTGCGGACCTGGAGGCACGAAAAACGGCCGACGCCGGGGCTCGATCCCCCCGAGCCCCGGCGCAGCCGTCTTGTTTCCCCCCGGCCAGAGAGACCCGGTCCCCACCTGCCGCCCCGTGTCGGCGGTGCGGGCCGGGTCCCTGTCCGTTGCCCCCAGTCTGGCGTCCGCGCAGGTCTGGGCCAATCCGCGCAGGTACTCATTTCCGCGTCTAGGTACGGATACTCAGGCGCCCCACCAGTTCTACGCGGACCGACCGCCCCCGCGGCACCGCCGATCGGGGGTCACCTGTACGGCCCGCGGGTCGCGGCGGGCGGCACCCGGGTCGCGGCGGGCGGTCCGCGTCAGCGGTTTCCGCTGACCCGGCCCCGCAGCAGCAGCGACAGCGCCGAGTGGACGTCGTCCAGCGAGCGCTCGCTCTGGAAGGACTGCCAGTCCAGCGCTGCCACCAGCACCATCCCCACCAGCGCCGCGGCGGTCAGCGGCACGTCGATCTCCGCGCTCAGTTCGCCCCGTTCCACGCCCTCGCGCAGCACGGTCTCCACGACGGCGACCGCTTCGCGCCGGACGAGCATCAGGGTGGGCTGCCAGGTCCGGTTGGTCCGCCACAGTTCGGCCACGTAGAGCTGGGTGAAGGCCGGGTAGCGGTCGATGAAGACCAGGCCGGCCCGGATCATCTCGTCGAGGGCCTCGACCCGGGTCCCGCCCCGTGCCTCGGTGGACTCCGCGGCCGTCCGCAGGGATGCGGTGAGCAGCCCGACCCCGTGCCGCAGCAGCTCCTCGAAGAGGTCGTTCTTGCTGGCGAAGTTGTAGTAGACGGTGCCCTTCGCAACGCCCGCCCGCTCCGCGATCTCGTCGACGGTGGTCGCGGAGAAGCCCTGCTCCGCGATGAGGGTCACGGCCGCTTCGTAGAGCTTCTGCCGTGTGGCCTGGCGGCGGCCGCCGCCCGCGGCCGTACCGGTGCTGCTGCTTTCCATGTGGCTGATTCTCACAGGTCGACCCGTCCTCACCGGCTACAGGCTCAGTTCCGGATGCAGCCGGTCCATCGTCCACACCTGCTTGCCGCGTGCGGCGAGCGCGGTGAGTGCGAGGGCGCCCGCGGTGAAGGCGGCGAGGACGGCGCAGCCCTGCCAGACCGGGGCGAGGTCGCCGCCGGTGATCAGGCGGCGCAGGCTCTCCACGATGTACGACATCGGCAGGTAGGGGTGGATGGCGTTGAAGAAGCCGGGGCTGGTCTGGACGGGGTAGGTGCCGCCCGCCGAGGTCAGTTGGAGCATCAGGAACGCGAGGACCAGGATGCGTCCGGCGGCCCCGAACTTGGCGTTGAGCCACTGGACGATCGCGGCGAAGCAGCCGGTGACCAGCATCAGGAAGGCGATGGTGAGCGCCGGCCGGGCCATCTGGAGGCCGAGTCCCCAGTGGAGTACGGACATCAGCGCGGCCACCTGCAACGTGCCGAGCCCGGCCACGGGCAGCCAGCCGGCGAAGGCGATCCGCCAGGGCGAGGCACCGGCGGCCAGGGCCCGCCGGTTCAGGGGGGCGATCAGCATGTAGGCGACCATCGCGCCGACCCAGAGGGAGAGCGGGATGAAGTAGGGGGCGAAGCCGGTGCCGTAGTTGGGCGCCTTGTGCAGGGACTGGTTGGCGAGCTGCACCGGGTCGGCCATGACCTTGGTGCGGGCCTCGCGCTGCTGCTGGTCGTAGTCGGGGATCTGCCCCACGCCGTCGTGCAGGCCGCCGGCGAGTTCGCCGTTGCCGTCCACGAGCTTGACCAGGCCGCCGTCGAGGCTGTGCGCCCCGTCGCCGAGCTTGCCGACTCCCTCGCCGATGGCGCCGGAGCCGTCGGTGGCGGAGCCGAGGCCGGTGTGCAGCTTGGCCATGCCGGTGGCGACCTTGTGGGCGCCGGTGTTGAGGGCGTCGACCTGGGCCACGGCGGCGTCGAGGTCGGAGGAGAGGACCGGGGCCTTGGCGGCGAGGGCGCGGGCCTTGTTCTCCAGGTCGGTGAGCTGCCCCCGCAGGGTGGTGAGGTCTCCGTTGGAGTCCTTGACCAGGGTGTTGACGTCGCCCGCGAGTTCGGCGCCTTCGGCGGCGTCCTCCTTGAGCTTCTTCAGCTGCGGGCAGGTGGCGGGCACCGGCTGGGCGGCTTTGGTGCAGGTCTTCTCGTAGACGTCGGCCGCACCGGTGGAGACGCGCTGGGTGACGGTGGCGGCGCCCGGGGCCGCCTTGGCGAAGGTGTCGAGGTGGTTCTTGACGACCTTGGCGGTGTCGGCGACGAGTTCCGCGCTGTCCGCGAGCTGCTTGGGGTCCTTGAGGAAGGGGCGGGCCTGGTCGGCGACGCCGCCGACCTTGTCGGCGAGCCGCTGGGTGCCGGACGCGATGTCCTTGGTCCCGGTCTCCAGCTGTCCGGCGGCGCTGTTGAGCTTCTTCAAGCCGCCGGTCAGCTCGCCGTTCTTCTCCTTGGCCGTGTCGAGGCCGTCGGCGAGGTCCTTGGCGCCCTGCTGGGCCTTGCCGGCCCCGTCGGTGAGCTTGTCGGCGCCGTCCGCGGCTTCGGCGGTCTTGTCGTGGAGGTCGGAGAAGCTGACGAAGATCTTGTCGAGGAATCCGCGGGAGGCGTTGGTGGACGCGGCCGAGCGGACCTCGGAGAAGACGGTGCGCGAGATCGAGCCGACGATGTAGTTGTTGGCGTCGTTGGTGCGGACCTGGAGGGCGCCGGTGGCGGGGTCGGCTCCGGAGCTGGAGGCGATCTTCGAGCTGAAGTCGGCGGGCATGGTGAGGGAGAGGTAGTACGTACCGTTCTCCAGGCCCTTGGCCGCCTCCTCGGCGCTGACCTCGCGCCAGTCGAAGGTCTTGCTGGCGTGCAGTTTGCGGGTGATCTCGTCACCGGCGTCGATGCGCTTGCCGTCCACGGTGGCGCCCTGGTCGGCGTTGACGAGGGCGACGGGCACCTTGTCGAGGCGGCTGTACGGGTCCCAGAAGGACCACAGGTACAGCGCTCCGTAGAGCAGCGGCAGCAGGAGCAGCGCGACGAGTGCGGCCCGGGGCAGCTTCCCCCGCCCGAACCGCTTCAGCTCAAGCGCGGCCAGCTTCGGCGAGCGCATCGTCGTCCCCCTTCGTGTCGGTCTTCTTGTCGGTCTTCTTGTCGGTCTTCGTGTCCGACTTCGTGCCGGTCCCGGCGCCGGTCTCCGTGTCGGTCTCCGTGTCGGTGTCTGCGGGGACACCCCAGGTGATCTTGGAGCCGGTGGGCCGGGGCAGGACCGGCCGCTCCTCGGTGGACTCCTCGGCGGACGCCTCGATGGGCTCCTCGGCGACGGTCCGCAGGATCACCGCGTCGGCCGGAGCCTGGCTGCACACCGCGAGGACGGTGGTGCCGCGGGCGGTGATCGAGCGGAGCAGCTCCCAGGCCTCGGCGCGCTCGGTGTCCGAGAGCTTGAGGTCGAGGTCGTCCAGGGCCAGCAGGCGCGGAGCGCCCAGCAGGGCGATGGCGACCGACAGCCGTACGGATTCCAGCCGTTCCAGATCGCGTACGGAGGTGCGCGGGCCCTTGGGCAGGGCCGCGAGGTCCAGTCCGACGGCGGCCAGAGCGGCTTCGATCCGGGCCGCGGTGGAGGTGCGGCGTTCGCCGCGCGGGCGGAGCAGGGAGCGCAGGGGGCCGTCGTAGCGGCGCTGGAGCAGGGCGCCCTCGCGCAGTTGCTCGGCGACGGTGAGGGCCTGGTCCAAGTCGTTGACCCCGGGTACCGGGCCGAGGGCGGCTATGCGGCGGACCGCGGCCATCTTCTTCGGCAGCCGGTGGCGGCCGATCTCGGCGTGCCCCTCGGTGGGCTTCATCCGGCCGGTGAGCGCGAGGAGCAGGCAGGTCCGCCCGCTGCCGGAGGGGCCTTCGACCGCGATGAGCGAGCCGGGCGCCGCGTCGATCCCAACGCCCCGGAACACCCAGCCGCGCGGGCCCTTGAGTCCGAAGTCCTCGGCTTTGACGGCAGCTCCGTGCGGGCTGTCCACGCCGGTCCCCCTTCTTTTGAACTGACCAGTCAGTTCAAAAACTAGCATCCCCGGCGGCACGGGGTGCGCAGCGGGGGGCAGTTGCCCCTCCGCAGCTCCGCCCGGGAAGGCAAAGCCGCAGGTCAGCGCGATTGTCAGTGGTGGCCTTCACGATGGGGGGACGCAACGACATGGAGTACCGCACGCACGCAACGACAGGAGGTTCGTCATGGCCACACCGTCCCCGTCCCCTGTTGTCCACCCCCTTCCCCGGAAGCCGGCGCCGCCTTCCCCCGCGGTCCCGCCGCGGGGAGACCCTGCCGCCGCCCTCGATCTGCTCGTCAAGGCCCGCGCGGGCCTGGCCGAAGCCGCCCGGCTGACCCGGTCCAACGAGCGGTACGCCACCGCCCACCTCGCGGCGCTGCGCGCGGCCGCGGCCGTGCTCGCCGCGCGCGGACGGCCCGCACCGGCCAATCCGCGGCGCCGGCCCCGGATCCGCAGCGCGTGGGAGGTACTTCCGGAGATAGCGCCCGAACTGACCGAGTGGAGCGCGCTCTTCGCCTCCGGCGCGACCCGCCGGGCCCGGGCCGAGGCCGGGATAGCGGGCGCGGCCACCGGCCGGGACGCGGACGATCTGGTGCGTGCCGTCGAGATGTTCCTGCGCCTGGTGGAGCGGATGCTCCCGCTGCAGCAGCTGCTGGGGCGGGACTCCCCGAACGACAGGCCCGAGCAACTGCCGCAGCCCCGCGCGGAGCGTCCGGACGCGGGATGACCTGCCCGGCATCCGGAGGCCATAGGGTGGGCACGGAGCGCTCACCTCCCCCAGCTGCCGCTGGGACGTGCCCCCTACGCCGAGGAGCCATCAGCCGTGTCGGACACTTCCCGCCCCCGCGCCTCCCTCCGCACCGCCGTGGTGTGGGAGGTCCTCAAGGAGGCGCTCGACCGCCGGGTGAAGGCGACCGGGCGGGATGTGCTGGACGTGCTCGACACGGGTGGCGGCACCGGAAAATTCGCCGTCCCGGTGGCCCGCCTCGGCCACCGGGTCACCGTGGTCGACCCCAGCCCGAACGCACTGTTCGGGCTGGAGCGCCGGGTCGCCGAAGCCGGCGTGGCCGACCTGGTCCGCGGTGTGCAGGGCGATGCGCAGGGCCTGCTCGACGTCGTGGAGCGCGACGCCTACGACGTGGTGATCTGCCACGGGGTGCTGGAGTACGTGGACGACCCGGCCGAGGGCGTGGCCAACACGGTGGCCGCCCTGCGCTCCGGCGGCATCCTCAGCCTGCTCGGCGCCGGACTCGGCGGGGCTGTCCTGGCCCGCGCCCTGGCCGGGCACTTCACGGAGGCCCGTACCGCCCTCGGCGACCCGGCCGGCCGCTGGGGCTCGGGCGACCCGGTACCGCGCCGCTTCACCGCCGAGCAGCTCGCCGCGCTGGTCGGCGACGCCGGCCTGACGGTCGGCTCGGTGCACGGCGTCCGGGTCTTCGCCGACCTGGTCCCGGGCGTCCTGGTGGACACCGAACCGGGTGCCGTCGAGGCCCTGCTGCGCCTGGAGGAGGCCGCCGCCGAGCTGCCCGCCTTCCACGCGATCGCCACGCAGCTGCACGTGCTCGGCGAGAAGCCCGCCTGATCTGCGAACCTTCCGGAGCACGCGGTGCGTCACTCACCCTCCGAATCGATGGTGTGACCCGTATGATCGGGGTCAGTGACCGGCATGCCGAGCGGACCTCTGGGGAATAACGCCCTCAGAGCCGCTCGCAGGGCGGTACGGCTTGGCGCGACGCATGCTTGAGACAGGACTGAGCTTTCCCCGGAAGGTATTTTTTTCGGGCAGTGTTTTTTTAGGCAGTGTTTTTTAGAACGCGGCGTAGAGGGCGGGTATCACGGGGGCGGTTCCCCGCCTATCCTGAAGGGGACCCCTGGTCGCTAGCCCCGCGCGACCGACGGATGAGGAGGACTCCCGTGCCGCTCTCGGAGCACGAGCAGCGAATGCTCGAGCAGATGGAGCGAGCGCTGTACGCCGAAGATCCCAAATTCGCTACAGCGCTTGAGGGAAGCGGACTGCGCACGTACACCCGGCGACGGGTCTACCAGGCAGTCGCAGGCATCGTGGTGGGTGTCGCGCTCCTTATGACCGGTGTGATCGTGCCGAACGTGCTGTGGATCAGTGTGGTGGGATTCCTCGTCATGCTGGGCTGTACGGTCCTCGTGGTCACCGGTTGGCGCAAGGCACCCAAGCCTGGTGAGCAGCCCGCCTCCGGTAGTGCAGGCGGTTCGGCCCAAGGCCAGAACCGGCAGCGTCGGTCGATGATGACCCGTATCGAGGACCGGTGGCAGCGCCGCCGTGACGATCAGGGGCAGTGAGCCCCACAGACTCGGGTGAGGGGACGGGTGCCGAAAGGCGCCCGTCCCCTCACTGGTCCATGATGAGCCGATGAGTGTGCTCCCCCTGGTCTTCACCAGCGGCTGGGCCAGCGGGATCAACGCGTACGCCGTGGTCCTCCTGCTCGGCATCTTCGGCGCGACCGGCCTGACCGACGAGGTCCCCGCCTCCCTGCAGCGCACCGACGTGCTGATCGTGGCCGCGGTGCTGTTCCTCTGCGAGGCCGTGGCCGACAAGATCCCTTACGTGGACTCGATCTGGGACACGGTGCACACCGTGATCCGCCCGGTGTCCGGAGCCGTGGTCGGTGCGCTGCTGGCCGGGCAGAGCGGTTCGCTCTCCGACATCGCCGCCGGTGCGGTCGGCGGCTCCACCGCGCTGGCCAGCCATTTCGTCAAGGCCGGCACCCGGATGGCGATCAACACCTCGCCGGAGCCGTTCAGCAACATCGTCATGAGCACCGCCGAGGACCTCGGCGTGGGCGGCATCGTCACCTTCGCCATGTTCAACCCGCAGGCCGCCGCGGTCATCTGCGCCGTCCTGCTGATCATCGGGCTCGCCCTGCTGATCTACCTCTGGGCCAAGATCCGCCGCTTCCGGCGCCGCCGCGCCCAGCGCCGCGAGGAGAAGAGACTCGCTTCCGAAGTGGCGCGGGTCGCTCGATAGGCTCTGCGGCATGGCACGAATTGCGGTGATCGGCGCCGGGATGGGCGCGATGGCGACGGCGGCCCGGCTGGCCGTGGCGGGGCACCGGGTGGCGGTGTACGAGCGCTCGGCGACCTACGGCGGCGCCGTCGGACGGTACGAGCGGGACGGCTTCGCCTTCGACACCGGCCCGGGGCTGCTGCACCTGCCCGCCGTCTACCGCGACCTCTTCGTCAAGACCGGCAAGCGCCCCCTGGAGGAGTGCGCCGAACTGGTCCAGGTCGACCCGGCCGTCCGCCACGTCCTGGCGGACGGCCGTACGGTCACCCTCCCGGGCGGCTCGCACGGCGGCGCCGCCGCCGTCCTCGACGAGGCCTTCGGGCCGGGCGCCGGGGACCGCTGGAGCGCGGTCCTGGGCCGCGCCCGGGACGCCTGGGACGCCACCCGCCGCCCCCTGCTGGAGGAGCCGCTGCGCCCCGACTGGGAGGTCCTGGGCCGCGACCCGTACCCCGCGCTGCGCGGCAGCGGGCTGCTGCGCCGCCGCCCGCCGACCCTGGCCGAGGTCGCCGCGCGCGAGCTGGGCGGCGACGGCCCCGGCGATCTGCTGGCCGCGCGCGTGCGCTCGTACGGGATCGATCCGGCGACCGCGCCCGCCTCGGCGGCGGTGCTGCCCTACATGGAGCAGACCTTCGGCAGCTGGTACGTGCGCGGCGGGATGCGGGAGCTGGCCACCGCCGTGTACGAGCGGTGCCTGGAGCGGAAGGTGGCCTTCGAGTTCGGCGCCGGGGTGCGGGAGGTCCTGGTCCGGGAGGGCCGGGCGGCCGGCCTGCTGCTGGCCGACGGGTCCTCGGTGGAGGCCGACCACGTGGTCTGCGGGGTGGACCCGCGGCTGCTGGGCGTGGAGTCCGCGCCGGGGGCCGTCCCGGCCCGGGGCGACGGGGTGGCGAGCCGCCACACGCTCTTCCTCGCCCTGCGCGGGCCCCGCCCCGGCGATGCCGTGCACCGGACCCTGGTCCACTCCCCCGGCGCGCTGGTGACCGTACTGCGCCCCGACGATCCCGCCACCCGGCCGGACCCGGACCACGAGGCCGTCACCGTGAGCACGGTGTGCGCGCCGGGGGCCGGAGCGGACCCGCGGGAGCTGCTGGACCTGGCCGCGCGGACGGTCCCGGACCTGCACGAGCGGCTGCTGTGGCAGCGGGCGCAGAGCCCGGCCGACGTGGAGGCGGCCACGGGCGCCGCGGGCGGCTCGGTGCCCCCGCCGGCCCTCGCGGGAGCCGGCGGCCGCGGGCTCTACCCCGCCAACTCGACGACGCTGCCCGGCCTGTACCTGGCCGGCGGCTGGGCCCATCCCGGCGGCGGGCTGGCGCACGCCGGGATGACGGGGGCCCTGGTCGCCGGACTGATCGTGGAGGGCGCGGAGTTCCGCGGCTCGCGGTAGGAGCGCGGCCGGCGGTCGGCGGCCGGGGTCAGTAGCGGTACTGGTCGTACTCGCCCGTGCCCTGGTACGGGTACTGCGGCTGCTCCTGCGCCGGGTATTGCTGGGCTCCCGCCCCGTCCGTGGACCGCTGCTGCGGGACCCAGACGCCGCCGGGCGGGGTGTCCATGGAGTACTGCTGCTGCGCGGCCGCGTACGGGTCGGGGGTGTAGTCCGGGTAGGCGGTGTAGCCGCCGGACTGGGGGTACTCGTAGGGCTGCTGCGGGGCCACGGCGCCGCCGGTGCCGATGTACGGGTCCGAGTAGGCGGCGTAGACCTGCGGCTCGCCGGGGGCCGGGTAGCCGGTGGTGTAGTCGTAACCGCCCTGGCCCTGCGGGTCGTAGTACGCCGCGTACTGGTGGGCGTCCTGCTCCGGCGCCACGAACGGCGAGGCGAAGGAGGCGGTCTGGAAGCTCTGGATCCCGTACGAGCCGGTCTCCTCGGGCACCGGCTGCGCGGCGTAGAACTGCTGGGCGTCGGAACCGTCGGTGGACCGGGCTGCGGCCCCGGTCTCCTCGAACCGGCCGGAATCCACGGCATCGGCGTCCATGTCCGCGTCCGCGTCGAACCCGGACTCGGGCCCGTACTCCAGGGCCGTCACCTGGAGCGCCGGCTCCGGGCGCGCTCCGCCCGCGGCCCGGCGGCGCCGGTTCGCCTGCGGGGCGGCGGCGGACGCCTTGCCCCGGCGCAGGGCCCAGCCGGCCACGAAGCCCTTGCGGAAGGAGAGGGTCACCAGCGTCTGGCCGACTGCGAACGCGCCCGCACCGGCGGCGATGACGAGCACCGACGGCAGTGCGACGCCGGCCACGACGGCGAGGAAGCCGGCGAAGGCGAGCAGGCGCCAGCGCAACCGGGCCTTGTACTGCATCAGGACCTCGGCAAGCAGCCACAACGCGACGAAACCGAACGCGATGTAGAGGACCGTCATTCCCATGCATGGGCCCCTCTCGGTGCGGACGACCGCCCAGGAATCGGGGGCCGACCGATCAGGCCCGCTGGTGCAGGCCCAGGTTCTCGTAGATTTCGAGAGTCGCCGTGGAATTGTTCAGCGTGATGAAGTGCAGCCCCGGGACACCCTCGGACAGCAGCCGCGCGCAGAACTCCGTGGCGAACTCGATGCCAATGGAGCGTACAGCGGCCGGATCGTCCTTGACGGCGAGCATGCGCTCTTTCACGGCCGCGGGGAAGACTGCGTTGCTGAGTTGCGGGAGCCGGTCGAGCTGCTTGATGCCCACAACAGGCATGCACTCGGGGATGATCGGGGTGTCGCAGCCGGCCTTCTCGACGCTGTCGCGCAGCCGCAGATAGTGCTCAGGATCGAAGAACATCTGGGTGATCGCATAGTCGGCGCCCGCGCGGCACTTGTCCACGAAGTGCCGGATGTCCGTGTCCCAGTCCGCCGAGCGCGGGTGCATCTCGGGGAAGGCCGCGACGCCGACGCAGAAGTCGCCGGACTCCTTGAGCAGCCGGACCAGGTCGGCCGCGTAGTGCACGCCCTCGGGGTGCGCGACCCACTCGCCCATCGGGTCGCCCGGCGGGTCCCCGCGCAGGGCGAGCATGTTGCGGATGCCGGCGTCGGCGAACTGGCCGATGACGTTGCGCAGCTCGGCGATCGAGTGGTCGACCGCGGTGAGGTGCGCGACGGGGGTCAGCGTGGTGTCCGCGGCGATCTGCTCGGTGGCCCGTACGGTGCCGCCGCGGGTGGAGCCGCCGGCTCCGTAGGTGACGGAGACGAAGCTCGGGGCGACCGCCTCGACCCGGCGCAGCGCGTTCCAGAGGTTGCGCTCGCCCTTCTCGCTCTTGGGTGCCCAGAACTCGAAGGAGTACGAGCGCCCGGACGCGAGGAGGTCTCGGACCGTATGTGCGCGATCCGACCAGGTGGAAGAGGTACCAAGGGCCATACGGGGAGGTTAGACGTGGTCCGGTGGACGCCGAAGCGGTGTCCACGGACTGGACGCCGAAATGAGACAGCCGATCGGGCGACGGGGGCTGCCGGAGGGCGGCAGGCGGGCTGTCCGGCGGGGCGCCGGGATCCGCTAGCCGAGCCGGGCGCGGACCCGCTTGGCGAGGTCGGCGGCGGCGGCGCCGGGGTCGGAGGCCTCGGTGAGGGCCCGTACGACCACGACGCGGGAGGCTCCGGCGTCGAGCACCTCGTCCAGGTTGGACGCGTCGATCCCGCCGATGGCGAACCACGGCCGGTCCTGGGCGAGCGAGGCCGCATGGCGGACCAGGTCGAGGCCGGGGGCGTGGCGGCCGGGCTTGGTGGGGGTGGGCCAGCAGGGGCCGGTGCAGAAGTAGTCCACGCCGGGCTCGGCGGCGGCCGCGTCCACCTCGGCCTCGGAGTGGCAGGAGCGTCCGATGAGGACCTCGCCGCCGAGGATGGCCCGGGCGGCGGGCACCGGGATGTCGCCCTGGCCAAGGTGCAGCACGTCGGTGCCGATGGCGTGCGCGACGTCGGCGCGGTCGTTGACGGAGAGCAGCTTGCCGTGGCGGCGGGCCGCGTCGGCGAAGACCTGGAGGTGCTCGAGCTCCTCGGCCGCCTCCATGCCCTTGTCGCGGAGCTGGACGATGTCCACGCCCCCGGCGAGGACGGCGTCGAGGAACTCGGGGAGGTCGCCCTGCCGCCGGCGGGCGTCCGTGCACAGGTAGAGCCGGGCATCGGACAGCTGGGCGGCGATGGCGGACATGGGTACCCCCGGGGTGGTGTGTCGTACGTACGCGGTGTGCGGGCCCCGGGCCGGGGCCCGCACACCGCGGGTGGCATTGCGCTGCGCTGCGCGTACTGCGATGTTGCGCGTACTGCGATGTCAGGTCGTGCGGGATCGGGTCAGAGGGCGAGCGCCTGAGCGCGGCGCTTCACCTCCGTGCCGCGATTCTCGCTCAGCGCCTGCACGGGGGTGCCGGGCAGGCTGTCGTCCGCGGTGAACAGCCACTCCAGGATCTCCGCGTCGGTGAAGCGGTCGTCGCGGAGCACGGTCAGCAGGCCGACCAGGCCCTTGACGATCTTGTCCCCGTCGATGAAGGCCGCGGGGACCTGGAGGGAACGGTTCTCGCCGCGGCGCACCGCGAGCAGCTGACCTTCCTTGACCAGCTGGCGAACCTTGGTCACTTCGATGTCGAGCATCTCCGCGATGTCGGGGAGGTACAGCCAGGCGGGGACAAGGGCATCGATCTTTGCGTCAATCTCGGTCACGGACACAAGCCTGCCATCTCGGACTGACTGCCGGTACCCGGGCGGCCCCGTCCGGGGCCCGCCCCGGCCCCCACCGGGCCCCCGCCCCGGCCCCCACCGGGCCCGCGCGCGACCCCCACCGGGCCCCCGCCCGGGTTCCCCGACCGGCCCTGCGCCCGGTCAGGCCACCGCCGATTTCAGCGCGACCGCCGGGTCGGCGACCTTGGCCGGATCCACGGCCGCTCCCGACTCGATCAGGCGCCGGCCCTGGGCCAGGTCGCGCGGGCGGCCCACCGCGAGGACCGCGGCCAGGCGGCCCTCGCGCAGCCAGCACACCGACCAGGTGTCGGCCGCCGGGTCGCCGCGCCACAGCATCGTGTCGGAGTCCCCGTGGTGGCCCGCGTACTGCACGAAGCGGCCGAACTGCTCCGACCAGAAGTACGGGACCGGGTCGTAGGGCTGGTCCCCGGAGCCGGCGGCCACGATGTCCGCGGCCACCGCACGCGGCCCCTGCAGGGCGTTGTCCCAGTGGTGCACCAGCAGCCGCGCCCCGTAGCGCCCGGACGGGAACGAGGCGCAGTCCCCCACCGCGTACACCCCGGGCAGGGAGGTCCGCAGGTGCTCGTCCGCGACGACCGCGCCGTCGGGGCCCAGTTCGATCCCCGACCCGGCCAGCCAGCCCGTGGCCGGGCGGGCCCCGATGCCGACGACCACCGCGCCCGCCTCCAGCGAGCGCCCGTCCGCCAGCAGCACCCGGCCCGCCTCGACCGAGGCCACCCGGGCGCCGGTCAGCAGCTCGGCGCCCGCCTGCGCGTACCAGCGCCCCATGGGCTCGGCGACCTCGGCCGGCAGCGCGCCCGCCAGGACCCGGTCGGCCGCCTCGACCACGGTCACCGCGCAGCCCGCCTCGCGCGCCGCCGTCGCGAACTCCGCGCCGATCCAGCCCGCGCCGACGACCACCACCGCCGACCCGGCGGCCAGCACGGGCCGCAGCCGGGCCGCGTCGTCCAGGGTGCGCAGCAGGTGTACGCCGGGGATCCCCTCCGCGCCGGGCAGGTTCAGCGGCTGGGATCCGGTGGCCAGCACGAGGACCTCGTACGGGACCGGGCCCGCCTCGGTGTCCACCTCGTGGTCGGCGGCCCGCACTCCGGTGACCTCTACGCCGAGCCGGAGCTCGATGCCGAGCCCCTCGAAGTCGACGTCGAAGGCCGAGTCCTCGGCTTTGCCGAGGAGCACCGCCTTGGAGAGCGGGGGCCGGTCGTAGGGCTGGTGGGGTTCGGCTCCCAGGAGGGTGACGGGGCCGGTCCAGCCCTGTTCCCGGAGGGCCACCGCGGTCTGGACCCCGGCCATTCCGGCGCCGACGACGACGACGCCGGGCCCGGTGTGTTCGCTGTGTTCCGTCTGCTCGCTCACGCGGCCCACCCTAATCATCTGACGGTCCGTCAGGAATAGGGGGCCGGGTTCGACCGCGCCCGGCCCGGGGAGCCGGCCGCGGGCTGCCTCGGGGAGGCAGCCTTACCCGGCCGTCCGGCTCGGCGCTACTCTGGCCACCGAACCTATCGCGGGAGTCCGGGCGCACCGGGCTGAGAGGGAGGCTGACCGGCCTCCGACCGTCCGAACCTGATCCGGGTCATGCCGGCGAAGGGAGGGGCTGGACGCCCATGCACTCAAACGTGCACTCATCCAGGAAGAGCCGGAGTTCCGGCTACGACGTCCTCGTCATCGGGGGCGGCATCATCGGCCTGGTCACCGCCTGGCGGGCGGCCCGGCTCGGGCTGCGCACCGCGCTGGCCGACCCGGCGCCCGGCGGCGGCGCGGCACAGGTCGCGGCGGGCATGCTCGCCGCCGTCACCGAGCTGCACTACGGCGAGGAGACCCTGCTCGGGCTGAACCTCGCCTCCGCCGCCCGCTACCCGCAGTTCGCCGACGAGCTCGCCGAAGCCAGCGGCGGCCTGGACATCGGCTACCGCGCCTGCGGCACGCTCGCCGTCGCCCTCGACGCCGACGACCGCCTCCACCTGCGGGAACTGCACGCCCTCCAGCGCCGCTGCGGCCTGGACTCGCAGTGGCTGACCGGCCGCGAGTGCCGCCGCCTGGAGCCGATGCTGGCCCCGGGCGTGCGCGGCGGGCTGCGCGTGGACGGCGACCACCAGGTCGACCCCCGCCGGCTCGCGGCGGCGCTGCTCGCCGCCTGCGAACGCGCCGGAGTCGACTTCCACCGGGCGGCCGCGTCCCGGCTGCTGACCGGCGCCGACCGGGCCACCGGCGCGGTGCTCGACGACGCCGGGGCCACGGAGCTGCTCGCCGACCAGGTGGTACTGGCGGCGGGCTCGCTCAGCGGCCGCCTGGACGGCGTACCGCCCGGGGTCGTGGCCCCCGTACGGCCGGTGAAGGGGCAGGTGCTGCGGCTCAAGGTGCCACCCGCGTACGCGCCGTTCCTCTCCCGGACCGTACGGGCCGTCGTGCGCGGCAGCCACGTCTACCTGGTGCCGCGCGAGAACGGCGAACTGGTCATCGGCGCCACCAGCGAGGAACTCGGCTGGGACACCACCGTCACCGCGGGCGGGGTCTACGAGCTCCTGCGCGACGCCCACGACCTGGTCCCCGGCATCACCGAGCTCCCGCTCGTGGAAACCCTGGCCGGACTGCGGCCCGGCTCCCCCGACAACGCCCCGCTCCTGGGCCCGACCGACCTGCCGGGCCTGCACCTGGCCACCGGGCACTACCGCAACGGGGTCCTGCTGACCCCGCTGACCGGCGACGTCATGGCGGAGCTCCTGACCACCGGCGAACTTCCCGAGATCGCGCAGCCCTTCACCCCGCGCCGCTTCGCCCTCACACGACAGGAGTCGTACGCATGACCCACTCCGCATCCGTCTCCGTCTCCATCTCCGTCAACGGCGAACCGCGCGAGATCGCGGCCGGCACCGTGCTCGCCACGGTCGTCGCCACCCTCACCCAGGCCACCAAGGGGGTCGCGGCGGCCCTCAACGAGACGGTGGTCCCGCGCGGCCAGTGGCTCCACACCCGCGTGGAAGACGGCGACCGCGTGGAGATCCTCACCGCGGTCCAGGGAGGCTGACCGAATGACCGACAACACGGCGGACGACCTCTTCACCCTGGGCGGCCGGACCTTCTCCTCCCGCCTGATCATGGGCACGGGCGGCGCCCCGAGCCTGGACATCCTGGAGCGCGCCCTGACCGCCTCCGGCACGGAACTCACCACGGTCGCCATGCGACGCCTGGACCCCACGGTCCAGGGCTCGGTCCTCTCCGTCCTGACCAAGCTCGGCATCGACGTACTCCCGAACACGGCAGGCTGCTTCACCGCGGGCGAGGCGGTACTCACGGCCCGACTGGCACGCGAGGCCCTGGGCACGGACTGGATCAAACTGGAAGTAGTAGCGGACGAACGCACGCTCCTCCCGGACGGCGTGGAACTCCTGGACGCCGCCGAAATCCTGGTCGACGAGGGCTTCACGGTCCTCCCCTACACGAACGACGACCCGGTCCTCGCCCGCAAACTGGAGGACGTGGGCTGCGCGGCGATCATGCCGCTGGGCTCCCCCATCGGCTCCGGCATGGGCATCCGCAACCCGCACAACTTCGAGCTGATGATCGACCGGGCCGGAGTCCCGGTCATCCTGGACGCGGGGGCCGGCACGGCCTCGGACGCGGCCCTGGCCATGGAACTCGGCTGCGCAGCGGTCATGCTCGCCTCAGCGGTCACCAGGGCCCAACTCCCCGTCCTGATGGCCGCGGCCATGCGCGACGCGGTCTCGGCGGGCCGCCTCGCCCACCGCGCAGGCCGCATCCCCCAACGCCGCTTCGCAGAACCCTCCTCCCCCACGGAGGGCCGAGCCACCCTGGATCCGGAACGCCCGGCGTTCTGAGGAACCCGCAAGGGCGGCTGCACAGGCAAATTACCGGTTGGTACGGTGGCGTCCGCAGTGAACGGGAATGCCAAGGGGGACGAGTGAAAAACCGAAGCGCACGCACCACCAGCGCAGGCCTCCTGTTCGCCCGGTTCGCAGCCGGCTTCGCGATAGTGGCCGCGGCGGGCTGGCTACTGGCCGGCCTCCTCGCCCCGGCAGCCTCCTCCCCGGAGGCCTGGACAAACCGGGGCACCAGGGCCTTCCTCGCCTCCCTCACGAGAGGGATCGCCATCGGATCCGGAATGGCCGCGGGCAACCTCCTCATCCTCGCCGTGATCGTCACGGCGATCGCCGCCGCCCGCAGGTGGCTCCGCACCATCCGCCGCCCGAGGCTCGCGGCCTGAGCCCCACGTACGAAGGACAGCCTCGCTCCGGCTCACGCAAGGCTGTCCGTACGCCCCGCCAGTGCGCGGAGTTCGTCCGACGCGGACCGGCCCGCGACAAGTACCAAGTCGCGGACAACTGCCCGGGCCACCACATGGGTGTGGACCACCTCGGGTGCCAGCCCCTCGGCACGCAGCAGGCAGTCCAGCGAGGCGGCGTACTGACGGCGTTGCGCGTGGGCTCGGCCCAGGTCCATCAGTAGACGCGCCTGTCGCTCGGCGGACAGCCCGTCCATGCGGAGCCCGTCGGCGATGTCGAGCGCCTCGCCGGCATCGCCGAGTTCGACCGCGGTCGAGACGGCCTGGATCTCCACGTTCGTGGGGCCGAACTCAAGGTTGAAGTCGTTACGGTCCTCGCCCAGCAAACCCGCCACCCTCCGGGCGGCGCCGATCTGCTGCCGCGCCGACGTCCTCTCGCCCGATCGGGCGTGCACGAGTGCCAGCATCAGGTGCAGCGATCCCAGCACGGAGAGGTGTTGAGGCGTGGGCTCGTTGCACTCGACATGCCGCAGGAGGGCGCTGACCGCCGTGGCGGCAGCGTGCTCCGCCTGGTCAAGGCGGTTCAGGCGAACGAAGGCGTGGCAGAGGCGGTAGATCCCGACGAAGACCCCGAGGGCGCTGCCCGAAAGCTCCGCCTCGCGGACCGCCCGATCCGCCGCAACCCATGCGGCATCCGCCTCGTTCTGGCGAACGAAGGCTGCAGACAGGGCTTGGTAAATCCTGGCCAGCAGATCATGCAGCTCGGGTAGGTACTCAGCCGGCGCCGTTCGCACGGCCTGCTCCAACAGCGGAACCGACGAGGTAATGGCCGCGCTAAGTTCGGCGAACTGACCGCCGTGCGTGAGCTCCCAGATCCTGTCGACCGATGCTCGCAGCCCGGCAAGGGAATCCGGACTGAAGTCCTGGCGGGGTTCCAGGAGGACATCGAGCGCAGAGTGCCCGGAGAGCACCAGCCGAGCCCGATCGAGATCGTTCACGTCCGGTGGGGACGACGTCTCGGCCTCTGCCGGGGCGGGGGCATCGGGCTGCAGCACCTGGAGCGGCACGCCAAGACCGTCGGCAAGGAGTCGCAGCACGTCCAGGCGGTTCACCGGCTGGACGCCCCGCTCGACCTGGGACAGCCAGCTCGCCGTACGGCCGATGGCCGTCGCAAGTTCCCCCTGCGTCATGCCCCTCTGCTTGCGCAGATCGGCCACTCGCGCGCCAAAGACGCGCCGCTCCTCGGAACTCACTACTGCCCTGCCACCTTCCCGGCGGTCACGTCGAGGAACGTGACCTCGACACCGGCAAGGTACTGCTCCCGTTCAGCGAGGAAGTACTTCGTGTGCGACTGCGCCTCATGCACGTCGAACGCGGCGCGATCCACATACAACTCATAGAACACCCGCACCAGAGGTTCACCCTCCGGTACGTGCACCACATAGGCCAGCGTGCCCGGCTCAGCGCTCTTGATGCCCTCCAGGGTGGTTGCACACAGCTCGTCGAACGCCTTCGCGGCTTCCTGATCGCGCAGCCTGAAGCGCACGACCAGGCCGAATCCCTCGCTCATACGTGCTCCTTTCGAGTCGTGACCAGTCTCCCAGATACGCAGAACTTCTACGAGTAGCAGATTTTCTTGACTCGCAGATTCACTGCGAGTAGCTTCGCAATCGAGCCACTACCCACCGTCACCGGGGAGCGGTGGCGCCCCTGCTATGCCAAGGAGACGCGCACATGGGTCAGACCCCCGTAGACACCTCGACCCCCGAGACAGCAAGCACCTCGGACACACCCTCAGCCGGGGTGACTGCAGCGGTCGAACCCAGCACAGACCTGCTCGACCGGGCGTTGACGGGCTGGGAGCGCTTCCTCGACACCTTCGAGGGCGGGCCCGATGAGTGAGCGCTACGAGTACGTCCCCCATCGACTTCTCCACCGCCGCGTCCGTGACATCGCTTCCGGAGCCGAGGGGGAGCTGATGGCCGTGATCAACGAGAACGTCTCGTGCTCCGTCACACACGAACACTGGATGAAACTGGCCTACGTCCGCGGCGCCTCCGGCCGCGAGTTCACCACCACGATCCAAAACGTCGAAGAGGTTGTTGGCGAGCGGCGGGATAGAGGTCCGTACTTGGGTGACCTTGACCCTGCCGGCCCATGTCCCTGACAGGCGCAGTGCGGACGAGCCTGCCCTTTTGGTGTCGAGTCAGCTTGCGGGACTGCTTCAAAGGTCGTCCGCGGTGGATGGGATGATCCCCGAGGCGGTCGTGAGCAGGCCGATTTCTCGACGGGGGCTCGGATGGACACTTGGCAGGACCTCGTAGCGCTGGTGAAAGAGCACCTGGAGGCCGCGTCGTCCAGTGAGCGGGGTGTTTTCGCCACGGGTATTGCTGAGCGCCTGATGAGCTGGCACGAGGGTCTGCCCGAGGATGAACGGGCAGGCTTCACTCTGGGGCTGCGTCCGCTCCTGAACGCGGTATGGGAAGGCGTCCTCGGCGATCCGGCAGCGTATACCACCGTCAACCGCGGCTTGGCGGAGTACATGCTCAGCGACTACTGCCACAACGACCGCCAGGTGGGACCTGCCGATGCGCACGAGCCCGCCGCTGCCGCGACCCTCAACGCAGCCTATGCGTACCTCTTCGGATGCACCGACTTTGCCGTTTGGGCCAGCGGCCGGGCCACCGATGATCAGCACCTCGAGTACCTCGCCGGCGCCGAGCTGGAAGAGGACGACCTTCTCGATACCGACAAGGCACTGATCGACGAACTCAAGCGCCAACTGCGGGACCTCGACCTCATCGCCGCGCGATCGACGGAACTACGTCACGCCTTGTTCGGACTACCCATCCTCACGTCCGTTCAGCTCCGCACGGAACTGCGCACTCCCCTGTCCAGCCGCAACTGACCGGGAGGACTTCCCGGTCAGCCGCACCGTTCGGCTTCAGTGATCCAGAAGCGGTAGGACTCGGACCTTCGGCGACCCGCGTCGCTGCGCGGAGCCAGCACCCGACCCGATCAACTGGACGACGTGATCCTCCGCGCTCCCAGGAAGACCCGCGACGCTCCCCGTCCGGCGCAACCGTCAGAACGAACCAGCCCCGTACGGGGCGCGGACGCCATCGGCGGGGACCGCGTAGCGACCTGATGCGCCTGCCGCTCCCCGAGAGGGCCTGATCGGGCTTCGGCGGAGGCCTGCCCGTGTCCCGGAGCGGGGCCGGGGAACTGTGATCGGCCCGTCCTTGGATCTCTGGTCCGGCCCGTTCTTTCGGGGGTTTCCCGGTGGTCTTCGTTTTTCCGTGGCGGGGCGGTCTGTCAAGGGTGAAATCGCGGAGCGACGCGACCGCAGGGAGCGCCCTTGACAGGCCGTCCCGACGCGGAAGGACGATGAGACTGCCGGGAAACCCCCGAACCCTCTCCGATTCCGGCCGCCCCGGACCCCGCCGTCCCCCGACTCCGCCGCACGGGACCGCCCGGCCCTTGCCCGACGCCGAGGGGGGCGGGTGGGCAGCCGCCGATCCGGGAGCGGGGGGCTCGGGGGGTGAGGGCCCCGCACGCGCGTGGCCCCGTACCCCGCCGCACCGTCACAGCTCCGCTGCAACCCCCGGGGACCCGGGACGGCGCCCCACCCACCCCTCGTAGAATCACCGGGTGGACACGACCCTGGATGACCCTCTCGTCGGGCAGACGCTCGACGGCCGCTACCGCGTGGACGCCCGTATCGCGGCCGGCGGCATGGCCACGGTCTACCGGGCCGTCGACACCCGCCTGGACCGGATCCTCGCGCTGAAGGTGATGCATCCGGCGCTCGCCGCCGACGGTGCCTTCGTCGACCGGTTCATCCGCGAGGCCAAGTCCGTCGCCCGCCTCGCCCACCCCAACGTCGTGGCCGTCTTCGACCAGGGCACGGACGGCCGGTACACGTACCTCGCCATGGAGTACGTCTCCGGCTGCACCCTGCGCGACGTACTGCGCGAGCGCGGCGCGCTCCAGCCCCGCGCGGCCCTGGACATCCTCGAGCCGGTCCTCGCCGCCCTCGGCGCCGCGCACCGCGCCGGGTTCGTGCACCGCGACATGAAGCCCGAGAACGTGCTGATCGGCGACGACGGCCGCGTGAAGGTGGCCGACTTCGGGCTGGTGCGGTCCGTGGACTCCGTCACGCACACCACCGGGTCCGTCCTCGGCACCGTCTCCTACCTCGCCCCCGAGCAGATCGAGAACGGGGTCACCGACACCCGCGTGGACGTCTACGCCTGCGGCATCGTGCTCTACGAGATGCTCACCGGCTCCAAGCCGCACGCCGGGGACAGCCCCGCGCAGGTCCTCTTCCGGCACCTCAACGAGGACGTGCCGCCCCCGTCGGCCGCCGTGCCCGGGCTGGCCGCCGAGCTGGACGAGCTCGTCGCGTACGCCACCGCGCGCAAGCCCGAGCTGCGCCCCCACGACGCCGCCGCGCTGCTCGGGCTGGTCCAGGGTGCCCGCGCGCAGCTGGGCGATGCCGCGCTGGACTCCGTACCGCCGCAGGCGCGGGCCGAGGTGCGGACCTCCACCGAGGACCGCACCAGCGTGATCGCCCGGCCCGCGGCCGATCCCGTCTCCCACACCTCCCGGCTCTCGACTCCGCCGCTGCCCGAGCCCGCGGGCCCGGGCCGGGCCGCGTCCCGGGCGTCGGCCCGGGGTCTGCGCGGCCGCGGGCCGCTGCTCGCCGTCATCGGCCTGCTGCTCTGCCTGGGCCTCGGCACCGGGGTCTGGTACATCAGCTCCGGCCAGTTCACGCAGGTCCCGAACCTGCTCGGCAAGACCGAGGCGGAGGCCCGGACCCAGCTGTCGGCGGCGGGCCTGGGGGTGAAGCGGGTCGACCGGAAGTTCAGCAGCACCTTCGACAAGGGGACGGTGATGAACACCGATCCCCCCGGTGGCAAGCGGATACGGGGCAACGGCGCGGTGGTCGTGACCATCTCGCGCGGCCCCGAGACCGTCGCGGTCCCCGATCTGAAGGGCAAGCCGCTGGAGGCGGCGAAGGCGGAGCTGACTTCCGCCGGCCTGGCGCCCGGGATCGTCACGCAGGCCTTCAGCCAGGACGTCCCCCAGGGCTCGGTGATCAGCACGGACCCGGCGGCGGACGGCCCGAAGCGCGCCCTGGACACGGCGGTCGCGCTGGTGGTCAGCAAGGGCCGCCCGGTGCCGGTGCCCGGAGTCGTGGGCAAGCCGGTGGACCAGGCCCGGTCGGCCCTGGAGGGCGCCGGGCTGAAGGTGGAGACCGCTCCCGAGCAGGTCAACTCCCCTTCCCCCGCCGGTACGGTCGCCAACCAGTCGGTGGCCGCCGGTACCCAGGCCGCCGCCGGGGACACCGTCACCCTCACCGTGTCCAAGGGCCCCCGTCAGATCCCGGTGCCGGACGTCACCGGCCAGGAGGCGGACGCGGCCCGCAAGACCCTGGAGGGGCTGGGCTTCAAGGTGAAGGTGGACAAGCCCTTCCTCTCCTTCAGTAACACCGTCGACTCCCAGTCGGTACCCGCCGGCCAGAGCGCCGCCGAGGGCAGCACCATCACCATCAGGACCAAGGGGCTCTAGCCACACGCCATGACCAGTTCCATTTCCAGTTCCAGTTCCATATGCCGTAATCCAGTGGGCGGGCACGTTCCCGTCGCGGGCGGGCTCGCCTCCGTCGGTCTGACGTACGCCCGCGAGATGGGGGCCGAGGCCGTCCAGGTCTTCGTCGCGAATCCGCGCGGCTGGGCCACCCCGGTCGGCAATCCGGCGCAGGACGAGCTGTTCCGCGAGGCCTGTGCGGCCGAGGAGATCCCGGCGTACGTCCACGCGCCCTACCTGATCAACTTCGGCTCGCACACCGAGGCGACCGTGGAGAAGTCCGTGGAGTCGCTGCGGCACTCGCTGCGCCGGGCCCGCGCGATCGGCGCGCTCGGGGTGGTCGTGCACACCGGATCGGCGACCGGGGGCCGGCCGCGCGCAGCGGCGTACGCGCAGGTCAGAGAGCACATGCTGCCGCTGCTGGACGAGCTGACGCACGAGGACGACCCCTTCCTGCTGCTGGAGTCCACCGCCGGGCAGGGCTCCTCGCTGTGCTCGCGCACTTGGGACTTCGGCCCGTACTTCGACGCGCTGGACCACCATCCGAAGCTCGGGATCTGCCTGGACACCTGCCACATCTTCGCGGCCGGACACGATCTGGCGGCGCCGGGCGGGACGAAGCAGACGCTGGACCTGCTGGTGGACACGGTCGGCGAGGGCCGGCTGAAGCTGGTCCACGCGAACGACTCCAAGGAGGGCGTGGGCGCCCACAAGGACCGGCACGAGAACATCGGGCAGGGCCACATCGGCCGGGAGGCCTTCGCCGAGCTGTTCACGCATCCGGCGATGGAGGGCGTACCGCTGATCACGGAGACTCCGGGCGGCAAGGAAGGGCACGCGGCCGACGTGGCACTGCTGAAGGAGCTCCGCGAGCTCGGATGATCCCTTGAGGAATACCCCTGGGGGGTATACGGTTCTGTCATATCGACAGAACCGTTACTCGGCGTTCCACGCCAGGGGGTCGTCATGGAGCACGCACACGAGCAGCACGGTCACGAGCACCACGAGCACCACGAGCACCACGAGCACCAGCACGAAGAGCACGCCCACCACCACGGCGCCACCGGCGGAAAGGTCACCTGGGCCGCCGCCGCGCAGGCCACCCTGCACTGCCTCACCGGCTGCGCCATCGGCGAGGTGCTCGGCATGATCGTCGGCACCGCGCTCGGCTGGGGGAACGTCCCGACGATGATCCTCGCGATCGTCCTCGCGTTCTTCTTCGGCTACGCGCTCACCCTGCGCGGGATCCGCGCGGCCGGCGTGGACTTCCGTACGGCCGTCCGGGTGGCGCTGGCGGCGGACACCCTTTCGATCGCCGTCATGGAGCTGATCGACAACGGGGTGATCGTGGTCTGGCCGGGAGCCATGGACGCGACGCTCTCGGACGCGCTGTTCTGGATCGCGCTCGCGATCTCGCTCGCGCTGGCCTTCGTCGTCACGACCCCGGTCAACAGGTGGATGATCGGCCGCGGCAAGGGTCACGCGGTGGTCCACCAGTACCACCATTGAGGGACACGACAGAAGGACCCTCGGGCCTGCGGGCCTACAACTCGGGGCCGTCCCCCGGCTCCTCCTGGTACGAGTAGCGCTGCTCGCGCCAGGGGTCGCCGACGTTGTGGTAGCCGCGCTCCTCCCAGAAGCCGCGGCGGTCGGCGGTCATGTACTCGATGCCCCGGACCCACTTGGGGCCCTTCCAGGCGTACAGGTGCGGCACCACGAGCCGCAGCGGGAACCCGTGCTCCGCGGTGAGGAGTTCACCGCCCTGGTGGGTGGCGAAGAGGGAGCGGTCGGAAGCGAAGTCCGCGAGCCGCATGTTGGAGCTGAAGCCGTACTCGGCCCACACCATCACGTGCGTGACCTGCGGGGACGGCGGGGCGAGGGCGAGGATCTCGCGGGTGAGCACGCCGCCCCATTCGGCGCCGGTCATGCTGAACTTGGTCACGCAGTGCAGGTCCGCCACGACGGACTGGAACGGCAGGGCCGCGAACTCCTCGTGGTTCCAGCAGTGCTTCTCACCGTCGGCCGTCGCGCCGAAGACGCGGAACTCCCAGCGTTCCGGCTTGAACTTGGGGACGGGCCCGTAGTGGGTGACCGGCCAGCCGCGCTGCAACCGCTGTCCCGGGGGAAGCTCCAGCTGCTCTGATCCCGGAGATTCCCGGCTTTCCGGCTGACCCATGACTCCATGGTGACAGACTTGGCGGGGTGGTCATGACCAGTTGCGGCCCGATTCGGGCAAATCTAGGTTAATCCCACTAAGGAGGCACTTACTGGACGGCCTCCGACGGCGGTGCGAGGATGCGCGCAACTGCCCAGTCACATTGCTGACATTGCTTGGAAGGAGCCTCTGCGATGCAGGGCGACCCCGAGGTCCTTGAGTTTCTGAACGAGCAGCTGACCGGCGAGCTTACGGCGATCAACCAGTACTGGCTCCACTACCGGATCCAGGACAACAAGGGTTGGACGAAGCTCGCGAAGTACACCCGTGCCGAGTCCATCGACGAGATGAAGCACGCGGACAAGATCACCGAGCGCATCCTGATGCTCGACGGCCTGCCGAACTACCAGCGCCTCTTCCACGTCCGCGTGGGTCAGACGCTGACGGAGATGTTCCAGTGCGACCGCCAGGTCGAGGTCGAGGCGATCGACCGGCTCAAGCGCGGTATCGAGGTCATGCGCGGCAAGGGTGACGTCACCTCGGCGCGGCTCTTCGAGGAGATCCTGGAGGACGAGGAGCACCACATCGACTACCTCGACACCCAGCTGGAGCTCATCGAGTCCATCGGCGAGCCGCTGTACATCGCGCAGCTGCTGGAACAGCCCGAGAGCTAGGCGGTCCTCAGGGAGACCAGGGGAATCAGGGGAGCCGAGGAAACCAGGGCCCTACGCGGCTTCGGCGAGCTCCGCACCCGCGGGTACCAGCGGGTCGGCGGCGAGCACGGCGGCCACGTCGCCCTTCTCCAGCAGCTCACGGCGCGGGCAGGCCCCGCGGCCGAGGAGGCCCTGGATGGTGCGCACGCACCCACCGCAGTCGGTGCCGGCCTTGGTGGCCGAAGCGATCTGGCGGGGGGTGCAGGCCCCGGCAGCCGCGTGGTCCTTGACCTGCTTGTCGGTGACTCCGAAGCAAGAGCAGACGTACACGCGGTTCACCTCCCTGACCGGAATGGTTCGGCGAGCCATCCCCTATTCGGTGAGGCTTACCTAACCGTACCCGAAGTTAGGGTGGCCTAAAAGAGGTGGAAACGAGGATGGGGCGCGGATCACATTCGATCCGCGCCCCATCGTCATGAGCAGTGGTTACTGGTCGCGGTACATCTCCGCGACCAGGAACGCCAGGTCCAGGGACTGGCTGCGGTTGAGGCGCGGGTCGCAGGCCGTCTCGTAGCGCTGGTGCAGGTCGTCGACGAAGATCTCGTCGCCGCCGCCCACGCACTCGGTGACGTCGTCACCGGTGAGCTCGACGTGGATGCCGCCCGGGTGGGTGCCCAGGCCCTTGTGGACCTCGAAGAAGCCCTTGACCTCGTCGAGCACGTCGTCGAAACGGCGCGTCTTGTGGCCGGAGGCCGCCTCGAAGGTGTTGCCGTGCATCGGGTCGGTGACCCAGACGACGTTCGCGCCGGAGGCGGTGACCTTCTCGACGAGCTCGGGGAGCTTGTCGCGGACCTTGTCGGCGCCCATGCGGACGACGAAGGTCAGACGGCCCGGCTCGCGGTCGGGGTCCAGCCGGTCGATGTACGTCAGGGCCTCGTCCACCGTGGTGGTGGGGCCGAGCTTGACGCCGATCGGGTTGGCGATCTGCGAGCAGAACTCGATGTGCGCGTGGTCCAGCTGGCGGGTGCGCTCACCGATCCAGACCATGTGGCCGGAGGTGTCGTACAGCCGGCCGGTGCGGGAGTCCGTACGGGTGAGGGCGCCCTCGTAGTCGAGCAGCAGCGCCTCGTGGGAGGAGTAGAACTCGACGGCCTTGAACTCCGCCGGGTCGGTGCCACAGGCCTTCATGAAGTTCAGCGCGTTGTCGATCTCCCGCGCGAGCTGCTCGTAGCGCTGCCCGGACGGGGAGTTCTTCACGAAGTCCTGGTTCCAGGCGTGCACCTGGCGCAGGTCGGCGTAACCGCCGGTGGTGAAGGCGCGCACCAGGTTCAGCGTCGAGGCCGACGCGTGGTACATGCGCTTCAGCCGCTCGGGGTCCGGGATCCGGGCCTCTTCGGTGAAGGGGAAGCCGTTGACGGAGTCGCCGCGGTAGGTCGGCAGGGTGATGCCGTCGCGGGTCTCGGTGTCCTTGGAGCGCGGCTTGGAGTACTGGCCCGCGATGCGGCCGACCTTGACGACCGGCACGGAGGCCGCGTACGTCAGGACGGCGCTCATCTGGAGCAGCGTCTTCAGCTTGGCGCGGATGTGGTCAGCGGATACGGCGTCGAAGGCCTCGGCGCAGTCGCCACCCTGCAGCAGGAACGCCTCGCCCTTGGCGACGGCTCCCAGGCGGGCGCGCAGCTGGTCGCACTCACCCGCGAAAACGAGGGGCGGATACGACTCGAGGTCCGCGACAACAGCGCGCAGGGCCTCGGCATCGGGGTACGAAGGCTGCTGCGCCGCGGGAAGGTCTCGCCAGGTCGCCTTGGAGGCGGGGGCTTGGGATTCAGCGTTCACGGTCACCCCACACACATTACGGCGTCCCATGGCACGTCCGACCCTGCCGACCACTACGTGAGACGGATGTCTCTCACTGTGTTACTGACCCGTTCACTCCGCCCCGTGGGCTAGGGTTCTTCGCATGTACGCGCACTCCAACAAGAACTGGTGGTGGACCGCTCCCGGCGGCCCGCCCCTCGTGCGTACCTAGAAGACACGAGCGACGCGAAGGCCGCCCCACGGGGCGGCCTTCCGCGTTTCTCCCGAAGCGCCGGCCGTCCCTCCACCACCCGGAAGGACGCACCCTCCATGTCCGTACCCATGGCCCCCGGCACCAACCCCGGCCGACTGACCGCCCTGTTCGAGCGCCTCGGACGGTCCGGCGGTCCCACCCCGCCCTTCGCGCTGCTGCGCCGCCGCACGCCCGGCCGCGACCACGACACCGTCGAGGTGCTGACCGGCCCGGTCCACGAGGCAGAGCACCTGGCCGACCTGCCCGTCGGCGACCGGCCCGCCCTGACGCTCGTACCCTTCCGGCAGATGCGGGAGCGCGGGTTCGACGTGCGCGACGACGGCACCCCGCTGAGCGTGCTGGTCGCCGACGAGGCGTACGAGGTCCCGCTCGCCGAGGCGCTGGCCGCGCTGCCCGTCCACGAGGTACGGGTCGACGGCGGCGGCTTCGACGTCCCCGACGAGGAGTACGCGGACACCGTCCGGCGGGTCATCGAGGACGAGATCGGCCGCGGCGAGGGCGCCAACTTCGTCATCCGGCGCACCTACGAGGGCCGGATCGAGGGCTTCGGTCCCGCCGACGCCCTCGCCCTGTTCCGGCGGCTGCTGGAGGGCGAGCGGGGGGCGTACTGGACGTACGTGGTCCACACCGGGGACCGCACCCTCGTCGGGGCCAGCCCCGAGGTGCACGTACGGATGTCCGGCGGCACGGTCGTGATGAACCCGATCAGCGGCACCTACCGGTATCCGGCCGGAGGTCCGACCGCGGAGTCCCTCCTCGCCTTCCTCGGCGACCGCAAGGAGACCGAGGAGCTGTCCATGGTCGTGGACGAGGAGCTCAAGATGATGTGCACCGTCGGGGACATGGGCGGGGTGGTCGTCGGCCCCCGGCTCAAGGAGATGGCGCACCTCGCGCACACCGAGTACGAGCTGCGCGGCCGCTCCTCGCTGGACGTGCGGGAGGTGCTGAAGGAGACGATGTTCGCGGCGACGGTGACCGGGTCCCCGGTGCAGAACGCCTGCCGGGTCATCGAACGGTACGAGACCGGCGGCCGCGGCTACTACGCGGGCGCGCTCGCGCTGCTGGGCGTGGACGAGTCCGGGGCGCAGACGCTGGACTCCCCGATCCTCATCCGCACGGCCGACATCGCGGCGGACGGCGCGCTGCGGGTGCCCGTGGGCGCCACCCTCGTGCGCCACTCCGACCCGGCGGGCGAGGTGGCGGAGACCCACGCGAAGGCGGCGGGCGTCCTGGCGGCGCTGAGCGTCCGCCCGGCGGCCCGCCGCCCGGTCGCGGCCTCCCCCGGCCTGGGCTCCGATCCCAGGGTCCAGGCGGCGCTGGCGTCCCGGCGACAGGACCTGGCGCCGTTCTGGCTCCGGATGCAGGAGCGGCCGGCCGAGGTGACGGGCCACGCCCTGGTGGTGGACGGCGAGGACACCTTCACCTCGATGCTGGGGCACGTGCTGCGGGTGGCCGGGCTGGAAGTGACCGTACTGCGCCACGACGCCCCGGGCCTGCGGGCGGCGGCCCTGACCTGGGACGGGCCGATCGTGCTGGGCCCCGGCCCCGGGAACCCGGCGGACGCCTCGGACCCGAAGATGGCGCTGATGCGCGGGCTGACGGCGGAGCTCCTGGCCTCGCACCGGGGCGGACTGCTCGGGGTCTGCCTCAGCCACCAGCTGCTGGCCGCGGAGCTGGGGCTCCCGCTCGTGCGCAAGGCGGAGCCGGCGCAGGGGGCGCAGACCCGGATCCAGCTGTTCGGGACGCAGGAGGTGGTGGGCTTCTACAACACCTACGCGGCCTCCTGCTCGGCGGAGCAGGAGCGGCAGCTGGCGCTGAAGGGGATCGAGGTCTCCCGGGACCCCGCCACGGGCGAGGTCCACGCGCTGCGCTCCCTCACGGGCGGCTTCGCGGGGGTCCAGTTCCACCCGGAGTCGGTGCTGACCCTGCGGGGTGCGGAGCTGGTCCGGGAGCTGGTGGCGAGGGTGACGGCGGGGGTCTAGCCTTCCTCGGCGGCGGTCCCGGCCTGCGCCTCGGCCGCGGTCCCGGCCTGCGCCTCGTCGGCGGTCCGGGCCTTCTCCGCGCGGCGGGCCCGGAAGTCGCGGACGGCCTTCCAGACCACCAGCGGGCCGATCAGGACCAGCGTGCCGCCGGCGATGTCCCAGTGCTCTCCGGGCAGGCCGAGGGCCCCCATCAGCACCGTGCCGAGCAGGTTGTCCGCGACGTCGAGGAGGTGGCCGGTCCGCGCGCCGGGTTCGGCCCGGAGCGCGAGGCGCAGTGCTCTCAGCGCGAGGAGGAAGTTCAGTGCAGCGAAGGCGAGCACGGCCCAACGGGCCGCAACGGGTATGTCCACAGGGGCGACATTAGGCCACCGCCCCCGGACCGGACATGGCCGGATCCTGAACTCCGACCCAACTCCGGGTGCGTCAGGAAGGCTCCGCGGGGCTCAGTGTGTTCTCGGAGCGGCGTCCCGCCAGGTAGTCCGCGACGTTGGCGACGGTGGTGTCGATGATCTGGCCCACCGCGTCGTGCGTGTAGTACGCCTGGTGGGAGGTGACCACCACGTTCGGGAAGGTGATCAGGCGCGCCAGGGTGTCGTCCTCGACGGCCACCAGCGACTTGTCCAGGAAGAAGAGCCCGGCCTCCGCCTCGTAGACGTCCAGGCCCACGCCCGCGAACCGCCCGCTGCGCAACTCCGTGACCAGCGCGTCCGTGTCCACCAGGCCGCCGCGGCTGGAGTTCACCAGGATCGCGTCGTCCTTCATCATCTTCAGGGCCTCGGAGCCGATGATGTGGTGCGTGGACTCCAGCAGCGGGACGTGCAGGCTGATCAGGTCCGAGGACGCGAACAGCGTGTCCTTGTCCACGTACTTCATGCCCAGCTCCACGCACGCCGGATTCTGCGCCACGTCCCAGCCCAGCAGGTTCATCCCGAAGCCGTGCGCGATCCGGGTGAACGCCTCGCCGATCTTGCCGGTGCCGAGCACGCCCACCGTGCGGCCGCGCATGTCGCGGCCCATCAGGCCGTTCAGCCGGAAGTCGAAGTCCCGCGTGCGGTTCGAGGCGCGCACGATCCGCCGGTTCACCGCCATGGCCAGGGTCCAGGCGAATTCGGCCACCGAGTACGGGGAGTAGTACGACACCCGGCTGACGGTCAGGCCGAGCTCACGGGCGACCGGCAGGTCGATGTTGTTGAAGCCGGTGGAGCGCTGGGCGATCATCCTGGTCCCGCCCGCGGCCAGGATCCTCAGCACCCGCCCGTTGAGGTCGGCGTTCACGCTCGACGAGACGATCTCGTACCCGGCCGCGATGGGGGCGGTGTCCTCGCTCAGGAAGACGTCCAGGCAGCGCACCTCGTGCTGTCCCGCGAAGGCCTTCTCGATGAGCGGCTTCTCGTCCCCCTGCACCCCGAATGCCAGGATTTCCACGTTCGCTCCCGTATGACGCGCAAGATTCGGACCATGGGTCGTTTGTCACCTTACGACCCATGACCCGCCTACGCGTCCCGGCCCAGCCGAACGGGTCGAACGGCTCAGCCGAAGAACACTCCGGCCTCCTTGTAAAGCGCCGGGTCCACCGTCTTGAGCTTCGCCGTAGCCTCCGCGATCGGCACCCGCACAATGTTCGTCCCCTGGAGGGCGACCATCTTGCCGAAGTCCCCGTCGCGCACCGCGTCGATCGCGTGCAGCCCGAACCGGGTCGCCAGCCACCGGTCGAAGGCGCTGGGCGTGCCGCCCCGCTGGATGTGTCCGAGCACCGTCGTACGGGCTTCCTTGCCGGTCCGCGCCTCGATCTCCTTGGCCAGCCACTCGCCCACGCCCGACAGCCGGACGTGCCCGAAGGAGTCCTGGGTGGCGTCCTTCAGCACCATGTCCCCGTCCTTGGGCATGGCGCCCTCCGCGACGCACACGATCGGCGCGTAGCTCGCCTTGAACCGCGAGCTCACCCAGGCGCAGACCTGGTCCACGTCGAAGCGCTGCTCGGGAATGAGGATGACGTTGGCGCCGCCGGCCAGCCCGGAGTGCAGGGCGATCCAGCCGGCGTGGCGGCCCATCACCTCCACGACCAGGACCCTCATGTGGGATTCGGCGGTGGTGTGCAGCCGGTCGATGGCCTCGGTGGCGATGCCGACGGCCGTGTCGAAGCCGAAGGTGTAGTCGGTGGCCGACAGGTCGTTGTCGATGGTCTTCGGGACGCCGACGCAGGGGATGCCGTACTCCTCGTACAGCTTGGCGGCCACGCCCAGGGTGTCCTCGCCGCCGATCGCGACGAGGGCGTCGACCTCGTACTTGGCGAGGTTCTCCTTGATACGGCGGACGCCGTTCTCCAGCTTGAACGGGTTGGTGCGCGAGGAGCCGAGGATGGTTCCGCCGCGCGGCAGGATCCCGCGGACGGCGGGGATGCCGAGCGGGACGGTGTCCCCCTCGACCGTGCCGCGCCAGCCGTCCTTGAACCCGATGAACTCGTACTGGTACTCCTGCACGCCCTTGCGCACGACGCTGCGGATCACCGCGTTGAGACCCGGGCAGTCGCCGCCACCCGTCAGCACTCCGACCTTCATGGAACATCCCTTCACCACGGGGCCCGCTGAGGCCGCGGGGCCCTCATGACCGTCACGCTAGTGGTGACTCAGGTCACAGCAAGGGCCATGGAAGGGTCAATTCCGGTGGGATCAAGGGGAGTTGCCGCACACCCGTTCACTCGTACGAGGAACGGCCCACCCCCCGGGCGGCGTCACACGCGCTCACACCTCGTCGAGGCCGCGCTCGATCGCGTAGCGGACGAGCTCCACCCGGTTGTGCAACTGGAGCTTGCCCAGGGTGTTCTGGACGTGGTTCTGCACCGTGCGGTGGGAGATCACCAGCCGCTCCGCGATCTGCTTGTACGAGAGCCCCTTGGCCACCAGCCGCAGCACCTCGGTCTCCCGGTCGGTCAGCTGCGGGGCCTGGCGCTCGTCGGCGGCGGCCGGCGCCGGATCGGTGGCCAGGCGCCGGTACTCGCCCAGGACCAGGCCTGCCAGGCCCGGGGTGAAGACCGGATCACCGGCCGCCGTACGGCGCACGGCGTCGATGAGCTCCTGGGCGCCCGCGGACTTCAGCAGGTAGCCGGTGGCGCCGGACTTCACCGCCTCCAGGACATCGGCGTGCTCGCCGCTCGCGGACAGGACCAGGACCCGCAGCGCCGGGTTGGCCCCGACCAGCTCCTTGCAGACCTGGACCCCGGGCATGCCCGGCAGGTTGAGGTCGAGGACCAGCACGTGCGGGACGGTCGCGCGGGCCCGGCGCACCGCCTCGGGGCCGTCCCCGGCGGTGGCCACCAGGTCGAATCCGGCGGCGGCCAGGTCGCGGGCGACCGCGTCCCGCCACATCGGATGGTCGTCGACGACCATGACCTTGATGTCACCGGCGCCGGTGGTGGCCGTGCTCTGCTCGTTCACTGGGTGCTCCCCCTCGGTACTTTCAGTTCCACTTCGGTGCCCTGCCCCGGGACGGACACCAGCTCGGCGCTGCCGCCGAGATCGCGCAGCCGGCCCCGGATGGACAGGGCCACGCCCATCCGGCCCTCGCCCGCCGCCTGGTCGAGCCGGCCCGCCGGGATGCCCGGGCCGTCGTCGCGGACGGTCACGATCACCTCGTCGCCCCAGTCCTCGACCAGGATCCAGGCGCTGGCCCCGTCGCCCGCGTGCTTGCGTACGTTGTCCAGCGCGGCCCCCACCGCCGCGGCCAGCTCCCTGGCCGCGGGCACCGGCAGCGGCACCGGGGTGCCCGGCTCGGCGAAGCTCACCCGGGAACCGGCGTGCGGGGCCAGCAGGGTCCGCAGGTCCAGCTCGCCCTCGTCGGCCCCCGGCTCCTCCACCTCGTACGAGTCCACGAGCGCGCCCAGCGACTCGTCCCGGGAGATCCGGGAGGGGCGGGTCAGCCCGCTGGAGACCAGGGTGCGCAGCGCGACTTCCTGGTCCCCCGCCATCCGGCCCAGCTCGGCGGCCTCGCCGCCCAGTTCGGTGCCGCGCCGCTGGACCATGGCCAGGACCTGGAGGACCCCGTCGTGGATGTCGCGGGCGAGGCGTTCGCGCTCGCGGGTGGCGGCCTCGATCTCCAGGGCGCGGGCGAGCGTGGCCTCACTGGCCCGGGCCACCTCGACCACGTAGCCGATGGCGACGGAGGCGACCCAGACCAGCAGCACGTTGTGCAGGGTGTCCCGGGTGGGCTCGCCGCGCTGGATGAGGTTGGTGGCGGCCACGAAGGTGGAGGCGAAACAGGCCCAGCGCCAGCCGCCCTTGATGGCGAAGGCGAGGACGGCGCCCGCGGTCCAGATGGTGGGGAGGGTGGGGCCGCCGGCCGCGATCCGCGCGTGGGTGTCGGCGAGCGGGGTCAGCAGGATCCCCACGCAGGCGACCGTCAGGTCGGCGCACAGGAACCCCTTCGTGCAGCTGGCGGCGCTGGCCACCTTGGGGAGGGTGACCAGGGTCCAGCCGACGAGCACGGTGAGGTAGGCGACCGCGATCCACGGCCGGTCGAACTCCTTGTACGCGGAGGCGAAGAGCAGCACCGCGTAGACCATGGTCAGCAGCCGATAGGCCGTCAGGGCCCGCCACAGCGGCTGCTCGACCGACATGCGTACGACGCGCTCGCGCTTCGCCATTTCCCCCACCCCGTGCGGGCGGTCGCGCCCGCGTACTGCTACTTGCCGGTGTCCGCGGCCTTGTCGGCCTGCGCAGCCTTCTCGGCCTTCTCCGCGTCGGCGATCTGGCGCTTGGCGGCGGTGGCGTAGATGTCCACGTACTCCTGGCCGGACAGCTTCATGATCTCGTACATGACCTCGTCGGTCACCGAGCGCAGGATGAACCGGTCCCCGTCCATGCCGTGGTACCGGCTGAAGTCCAGGGGCTTGCCGATCCTGATACCCGGACGCATCAGCTTCGGAACCACCTTGCCGGGCGGCTGGATCTTCTCGGTGTCGATCATCGCCACCGGGATCACGGGCGCACCGGTGGCCAGTGCCACCCGGGCCAGACCGCCGGGCTTGCCGCGGTACAGCCTGCCGTCGGGTGAACGCGTCCCCTCGGGGTAAATACCGAACAGCTCTCCGCGTTCGATGACGTCGATGCCGCTCTTGATCGCGGCCTCGCCCGCCCCGCGCGCGCCGGAACGGTCCACCGGGAGCTGGCCGACGCCCTTGAAGAAGGCGGCGGTCAGCTTGCCCTTGACGCCCGGGGAGGTGAAGTACTCCGCCTTCGCGATGAAGGTGACCTTCCGGTCCAGTACGGCCGGCAGGAAGAAGGAGTCGGAGAAGGACAGGTGGTTGCTCGCGAGGATCGCCGGCCCCTCCGCGGGAATGTTCTCGAGGCCCTCGACCCACGGCCTGAAGGCGAGCTTCAGGGAACCGCCGATGGAGAACTTCATTGCGCCGTAGATCAACTCGAAAGCCTTCCTTTGTCTGTCGAACAGACCTTATCCCGTGGCCGTCCCCGGAGCGGCCCGACGACCCTGGTCGGTGCCACCCCCGTCGCGTACGGTGAAGTCACACAGCGCTACGCACCCCCCACCCCCCTTTGAAGGAGATCCTGGTGCCCGTCCTCCCTGGAGCCGAGCCGTTCCGCCACGAGGGCGGAAAGGTCGGCGTCCTTCTCTGCCACGGCTTCACCGGTTCCCCGCAGTCGATGCGCCCCTGGGCCGAGCATCTGGCCGCGCGGGGGCTGACGGTGTCGCTCCCCCTGCTCCCCGGGCACGGGACGCGCTGGCAGGACATGCAGCTCACGGGCTGGCAGGACTGGTACGCCGAGGTGGACCGCGCACTGCGGGAGCTGCTCGACAGCTGCGAGCAGGTGTTCGTCTTCGGACTGTCGATGGGTGGCGCGCTGACGCTGCGGCTGGCGGCGAAGCACGGGGACTCGATCCAGGGGATCGTCCTCGTCAACCCGGTCAACAAGGTGCACGACCCGCTGGCCGTAGCCCTTCCGGTGGTCAAGCACTTCATCCGGTCGACGCCGGGCATCGCGAGCGACATCGCCAAGCCGGGCTCGGACGAGGTCGGCTACGACCGGATCCCGACCCGGGCCGCGCACTCCCTGCGGAAGTTCCTGCAGATGCTGGACACCGAGCTGCCGCAGGTGACGCAGCCGCTGCTGCTCCTGCACAGCCCGCAGGACCACGTCGTACGGCCGGCCGACTCGGCACGGATCCTGGCGCGGGTGTCCTCCACCGATGTCACCGAGACCCTGCTGGAACAGAGTTACCACGTCGCGACGTTGGACCATGACGCGGAGCGGATCTTCGCGGACAGTTATGCGTTCGTCGGACGACTGGCGGAGAGCGTGGGCAGGGAGGGGGCGGCCAGCGGTGGCTGAGCACGAGGAGTCCTCGGGGGGTGTTCCTCCGCTGGACGAGGAAGCGGCGTGGGCGGCGATCGTCGCCGGCTACGGCCAGGAACCGGCGGACCCGCCGGGCGCGAGACCGTTCCGTCCGATCGAGAACCTGCTCCTGCCGGAGGAGGACGTCCAGCCCGACCGGCCGCCGTCCCCGGAACCCCCGCCGGCGGCTGCGCTGGGCAGCTCGGTGGTGTTCGCCCCGGGCGTGGGCACCTCGGGTCCCCGCGACCACTCCCTCGCGGAGCCGGACGACTCCCCCGCGGCCGCGGCCGCCGCCGCGAAGGACGAGGGCCACTTCGTCCCGCCGGAACCAGAGCTTCCGGAAGCCGACGTGACGTCGAAGTTCGCCTGGCTGGCAGTGGTGGGCGGACCGGTCCTGCTGCTCCTGGCGGTGCTGTTGCAGTGGGAAATGACGTGGTGGCTGACCACCCTGGGCATCGGCGGGTTCCTGGGCGGGTTCGCGACGCTGATCGCCCGGATGGCGAGCGGTGACGACGAGGACGACGATCCGGGGCGCGGAGCGGTGGTCTGAGCGCGACCGGCCGCTGCGAGGGGCCTGGTCCCCTACCCGCCCTTCCGCCGTTCCCCGGGCTCTGCCCGGACCCGGTCCTCAAACGCCGGACGGGCTGGAAATGCCGCTGCGCGGCATCATCCAGCCTCGCCGGCGTTTGAGGCGCGGGGTCTGGGGCGGAAGGGCGGGTAGGGGACTCTGCCCCGCAGGGCTACCGCACCGCCGGGAGCCGTAGGGCCGCCAGGACCGGGAGATGGTCCGTCCCCGCCAGGAGGTCCGCGGACGTGACGCCCGGCAGGCCCGTCGGGACACCACAGCCCAGCACCTCCACCCCCGCACTCGCGAAGACCGCGTCGATCCGCCGCGCCGGATCAGAGCGCACCCAGGTGTGTTCCCCGCCCCAGGGGGCAACGGCCCGGCAGTCCTGGAGGGTCGACGCCAGCAGCGCGAAGGCGGCCCCCGACGGGCCCTCGTTGATGTCGCCCGCCGCGATCGCGTACGGCACGTCCATCCCCGCGAGCCGGTCCAGGAGCGCCTGCGACTGGGCCAGTCGCTCCGGCCCGTTCAGCGACAGGTGCGCGCTGAGCAGGCCCACCCGGGCCCCGCCCAGGCGGACCACGGCGGTCGCGAAGCCCCGCCGGTGGTGCCCGGGCGTGAGTGGCAGCAGTACGTCCTCGGTCCGCTCCACGAAGGCCCGTAGGGAACACAGGAGCAGCGGGCCGGCCGCCGTCGCGCCGCCCGACAGGACCACCAGATCGCATTTCGCCGCGAGCCGCGCCGCGTGCTTGCGCCACCGGAAGAACCGTGGCGCCTCCTGGACGAACACCAGGTCCGGCGCGCACGCGCGGATCACCCGGGCCAGCGCGTCCTCGTCGTCGCGCAGTGAGCGGATGTTGTAGGAGAGCACCCGGATCACGGCGGAACCATCGGCTTCGGTACGGGAGTTGGGCAGCTCGGTCAGTTCCATACCCGGCAACATAACGAGACTGCCCGCCGTACCCCAGAGGGCGCGGCGGGCAGTCCGGCGATACGGAGTGGCGGTTCAGCCCTGGCGGGCCAGGTCCGCCGCGCCGACCAGGCCGGCCTTGCCGCCGAGCTGCGCGGCCAGCACCTGCGCGTGCGGGCGCCACGCGCCGCCGATCAGCCAGCGCTTGAAGGACTTGCGGATCGGGTCGAGGACCAGGTCTCCCTCGTCGGAGACGCCGCCGCCGACGATGAAGGCCGACGGGTCGAAGAGCGAGGCCAGGTCCGCGAGGCCGGCGCCCGCCCAGCGGGCCAGCTCGCGGAAGGAGTCCACGGCCACCAGGTCGCCCTGCCGGGCCGCTTCGCTGATGTGCTTGCCCTCGATGCCCTCGGGCGTGCCGTCTCCGAGGGCGAGCAGGATCGCCGCGTTCTCGGGGGTGGCGTTGGCGCGCTGCTTGGCGTAGCGGACGAGCGCGCGCCCGGAGGCGTACTGCTCCCAGCAGCCCTGGCTGCCGCAGCCGCACAGCAGGCCGTCCGGGACGACCCGGATGTGGCCGAACTCGGCGGCCACGCCGAACCGTCCGCGCCGGAGCTTGTTGCCGATGATGATGCCGCCGCCCAGGCCCGTGCCGAGCGTGATGCAGATGACGTCCTCGTGGCCCTGGCCGGCGCCGAAGCGGTACTCGCCCCAGGCCGCGCAGTTGGCGTCGTTCTCGACGACCACGGGCAGGCCGATGCGCTGCTCGACCTTGTCCTTGAGCGGCTCGTGGCGCCAGTTGATGTTCGGCGCGAAGAGTACGGTCGCGCGCTTGTCGTCCACGTATCCGGCGGCGCCGATGCCGACGGCGTCGATGGTGTGGCTGCTGCTGACCTCGGACACGGCGGCGCAGATCGCGTCCGTCACTCCGTCCGGGGTCGGCGGGGTGGGCACCTTGTACGTCTCAAGGATGGTGCCGTCTTCGTCGACCACGCCGGCCGCGATCTTCGTGCCGCCGATGTCGACGCCGATGGTGAGTCCCATTAGTCCCTCGGTTTCCGGTCAAACCCCGCCACTGTCAACCGTACCCGAGTGATGAAGAGGATCAGTCGAGATCGATCCGCTCGGCGGGGCCGCCGGCCTGGGTACCGCCCTCGTCGCGGGGCTCGTCACGGGGCTCGGTGCCGTCCTCGGTACGGGGCTCCGCGCTCTGCCGGGCGCTGCGTTCGTCGCCGCTCTCGTCGCGCGTCCAGCGGCGCTCGTGGCCCTCGACCGCCGATCGGTAGGCCGCGAGCAGCTCGGAACCGGCCGCCGCGAGGTGGTCGAAGACCTCCGGATTGCGCTCGATGACGGGCTTGGCGGCGGTCTTCGCCTGGTTGACGAACTGCCGTACGGCGCCCTGGGCGGCGCCCGTGATCAGCGGGTTGTTCAGCGAGGACACCTTGTCGGCGACGGCCTCGAACAGCTTGAAGAGCTCCTCGGCGGCGGTGCCGGTGCCCGCGTCGGCGCCCGCGCCCTGGGCCCGGCGCCGCTCCTTCTCCGCGGCGAGGTCCTCGGCGCAGGCCCTGGCCCATGCGTCGTCTTCGGCACAGGCGTCGGTGGGGCGGTCGGCGGGTCGGTCGGTGGCCTCGCTCATGGCGGACTCTCCTGCGGCGGCGGCTGGGCGTGCGGTGCGGACTACCTTCGACGTTACCCGAACGGCGGTACGCCACCCAGGGCCGACCGGGCCACCCAGGGCCGTCCGCGTCGTCAGTACTTCCGCGCCGTCAGGGCGTGCGCGGCCACAGCCCCGGGTCCGGGGTGAAGCGGATGCGGAGCTCCTCGTCGGCGAGGGCCGCGCCGGAGACCGTGCACCGGCGCAGCGCGGCGGGCAGCGAAACGATCCTGCGGTACGGGCCCACCGTGAGCAGCAGCTCGTCGCCGCGCCGCACCAGGTCGAGGTCCGGCTTCTCGGCACCCGGCAGCGGCACGCACCAGACGAGCACCCCGTCCTCGGCGAGCCGGTCCTCGACGACCCAGGGCCCGCGTCCCCGGCCCGGCTGCCCCGGAGCGAAGGAACCGTTCCCGGAGGCGCTGTCGACCAGCTCCGCCAGGTCGCCGGAGCCCTGCGGATCCCGGCCCAGGTGCGGCAGCTCCCGGATCGGGACGTCCCCGCCCCACTCCCGGAGGAAGTCCAGCTGCTGGGCGGCGACCGACTTCACCCAGGGGTCGGCGGAATCCGGGGGCACGAGCCGGTTGGCCACCAGGTCGGTGATGCCCACCTGGTGCAGGAAGAGCCCGAGCACTCCGGTGCGCAGGGCCGCGCGGGCGGCGGGTCCCGGCTCGGCGACCAGCCGGACCCGGGTCGTGGGGGCCTCCACGACGGCCTGGACGGCCGCCAGCTCCTCGTCCCACCGGGCGGCGGCCTCGTAGAGCCACTGGGCGGGCATCGGCACCCCGGCGAGCTGGGCCAGTACGGGGCGCAGGGCGCGGGCCGCCTGGCGCTCGGCGGGGAGCAGCCGGGCGAGGTAGCGGCGCAGCTGGGCGGGGAGGGCGAGGGTGGTGAGGGCCTGGTGCAGCGGGGGCATGTCGACGACCACGAGGTCGGTGTCGGGCTCGGCGGCGGCCCGCCGCAGGGCGCGCAGCAGCGCGAACTGTTCGGCGCCGGGGAGCTCGGTGAGCTCGTCGGCGCCGAGGGGCCGGGCCCCGAGCATCCCCAGGAGCGCGGAGCCGCGCTCCTGGAGGGCGACGAGCTCCTGGCGGAACTCCTGGCCGGAGTCGACGCGGGCCACCCGTACCCCGCCGCCCGGCTCGGCCACCGGTTCCCCGGGGTCGCCGCAGGAGAGCAGCAGCACGCGGTGCCCTTCGCGGGCCGCGGCGAGTGCGGTGGCCGCCGCGACGGTGGTCCGCCCTGCGCCTCCGGGGCCGGTGACGAGGAGGGTGTGCATGCGGTGGCTCCTAGTTGTGATCCTGGCCCTGCGGGGCGTGTCCCCTACCCGCCCTTCCACCGTTCCCCGGGCTCTGCCCGGACCCGGTCCTCAAACGCCGGACGGGCTGGAAGATCCAGCCCGTCCGGCGTTTGAGGACCGGCACGGCGCGTCAGGAAGAGGAAGCGGGGGCTTCCACGCGCTTCTTCAGGCCCGCGAGCGCCCGGTCGATGATGACCTTCTCCGCCTTGCGCTTGATCATGCCCAGCATCGGGATCTTGACGTCCACGGTCAGCTGGTAGGTGACCTCGGTCTTCGTGCCGCCCGCCAGCGGGGCCAGGCGGTAGGAGCCGTCCAGCTGTCGCAGCATCTGGGACTTGTCCAGCGTCCAGCTGACCTCGTCCGCACCCTTCCAGGCGTACGCCAGCGTGTGGTCGTCCTTGATCGCGCCCGCGTCCAGCAGCAGCCGGACCTTTTCCGCGCGACCTTCGGCGTCGGTGGCCAGCACCTCGGCCTCCTTCACCTCGCCGGTCCACTCGGGGTAGCGGGCGAAGTCGGCGATCACGGCCATGACGTCGGCCGGGGACGCCTCGATCGTGATGCTCGAGCTGGTGTGTTCCGCCATCGCGGTCGCTCCTCCGGGGAGTTTTCGAGGAAGTGTGCGGACGACCTGTGCCGTCTGGGCCGCCGCGTGAAGGCTACCGCGCGTGCGCGCCTCACCACTCCAGGGCCCACGGCCTTCCGGTCGCCGCGAAGTGGCCGACGTTCACGCACTCCGTGGCGCCGATCCGCATCCGCCGGGCCAGGGGCTGGTGGACGTGGCCGAAGAGGGCGTACCGGGGCCGGGTCCGCCTGATGGCGGCGAGCAGGGCCCCGCTCCCGCGTTCGAACCGCCGCGCCACCGTGTCGTAGCAGAGCTCCGGAACCTCCGGCGGAATGTGCGAGCACAGGACGTCGACCTCGCCCAGGGCCTCCACCTTGGCCGCGTACTCCTCCTCGGACACCTCGTAGGGGGTGCGCATCGGCGTCGGCAGTCCGCCGCCGACGAATCCGAAGACCCGTCCGCCGATTTCGGCCCGCTGCCCGTCGAGGACGGTCAGGCCGGGGCCGGCGTACTCGGGCCACAGGCCCGGGACGTCGACGTTGCCGTAGGTGGCGTACGTCGGCCGGGGGAAGGCGGCGAACATCTCGGCGTACTGGCGGCGGACCGCGCCCTCGATCAGCCGCTCCCGGTCGAGCCCGTCCCACAGTCTGCGGCCGAACTCGCGGGCTTCTTCGAAGCGGCGGGCGGTGCGCAGTTCGACGATGCGGTCGGCGTTCTCGACTCCGAAGAGGTCGGGGAAGATGCCGCGCGAGTGGTCGGCGTAGTCGAGGAAGAGGACCAGGTCACCGAGGCAGATCAGCGCGTCGGCGCCTTCTCCGGCCCTGGCGAGGGCCTCGGTGTTCCCGTGCACATCGCTGACGACGTGCACCCGCGTACCGCGCTTCGCGCCCGCCTTGGCCTGAGTACTGCTGTGCGTGCCACCCATGCGGCCACCCTAGGGGCGCTTGGGCGCCGCGGGTAGGGGCTCCGGAGCAGCGGCCGGACCTGCGGTTACTTCCGAGTCGCAAACGGGGTCGACTACTGTCGGCAGGGCACGGCCGTGGCATGTGACGCACGGAACAATCGGCCGGTTCCCTCTATCCGGAACCCACTACCGGTGGGTAACGTCCGGTCGGTCCACATGGTGGCGATGGCGCCCAGAGGAGCAGCAGTCTTGCGCGAGTTCAGCCTTCCGGCCCTGTACGAGGTCCCGTCGGACGGGAACCTGACGGATCTCATCCGCCGCAACGCCGCTCAGCATCCCGACACGGCCGTCATGGCGCGCAAGGTCGCCGGCCAGTGGCAGGACGTCACGGCGACCGAGTTCCTCGCCGAGGTGCGGGCCGCCGCCAAGGGCCTGATCGCGGCCGGCATCAAGCCCGGCGACCGCGTCGCCCTGATCTCCCGCACCCGCTACGAGTGGGTGCTGGTCGACTTCGCGATCTGGAGCGCGGGCGCGGTCACCGTCCCCGTGTACGAGACCAGCTCCGCCGAGCAGATCCAGTGGATCCTCGGCGACTCCGGCGCCGTCGCCGTCGTCACCGAGTCCCCCGCGCACAGCGCCGCCGTGGCCGCGCTGCGCGACCGGCTGCCGGAGCTGCGCGAGGTCTGGGAGATCGAGCAGGGCGCGCTGGCGGCGCTGACCGCCGCCGGCGCAGGCATCTCCGACGCCGAGGTCGACGCGCGCAGCTCGCTGGCCAACGCCGACGACCCGGCCACCATCGTCTACACCTCCGGCACCACCGGCCGACCCAAGGGCTGCGTGCTGACCCACCGCAGCTTCTTCGCCGAGTGCGGGAACATCGTGGAGCGGCTGAGCCCGCTGTTCCGCACCGGCGAGTGCTCCGTCCTGCTCTTCCTTCCGGCCGCGCACGTCTTCGGACGCCTGGTGGAGGTGGCGGCCGTACTGGCGCCGATCCGGCTGGGCTGCGTACCGGACATCAAGAACCTCACCGACGAGCTGCAGTCCTTCAAGCCGACGCTGATCCTCGGCGTGCCGCGCGTGTTCGAGAAGGTCTACAACTCGGCGCGCGCCAAGGCGCAGGCCGACGGCAAGGGCAAGATCTTCGACGCGGCGGCCGAGACGGCGATCGCGTACAGCCGCGCACTGGACCTCCCGGGCGGTCCTTCCCTCGGGCTCAAGCTCAAGCACAAGCTGTTCACGAAGCTGGTCTACAGCAAGCTCCACACGGTCCTCGGCGGGCGCGGCGAGTACGCGATCTCCGGCGGCGCCCCGCTGGGCGAGCGGCTCGGCCACTTCTTCCGCGGCATCGGCTTCACGGTGCTGGAGGGCTACGGCCTGACCGAGTCCTGCGCGGCCACGGCCTTCAACCCGTGGGACAAGACGAAGATCGGTACGGTCGGCCAGCCGCTCCCGGGCTCCGTGGTGCGCATCGCCGACGACGGCGAGGTGCTGCTGCACGGCGAGCACATCTTCAAGGAGTACTGGAACAACCCGACGGCCACCGCCGACGCGCTGACCGACGGCTGGTTCCACACCGGTGACGTGGGCACGCTCGACGAGGACGGCTACCTCGCGATCACCGGGCGCAAGAAGGAGCTCATCGTCACGGCCGGCGGCAAGAACGTGGCGCCCGCCGTGATCGAGGACCGGATCCGGGCGCACGCGCTGGTCGCGGAGTGCATGGTGGTCGGCGACGCGCGGCCTTTCGTGGCCGCGCTGGTCACCATCGACGAGGAGTTCCTGGGCCGCTGGGCCGCGGAGCACGGCAAGCCGGCCGGTGTGACGGCCGCCGAGCTGCGCGAGGACGCGGACCTCGTCGCCGCCGTCCAGAAGGCTGTGGACGACGGCAACGCGGCGGTCTCCAAGGCGGAATCGGTGCGTAAATTCCGCATCCTGCCCTCCCAGTTCACGGAGGAGTCCGGGCACATCACGCCTTCGCTGAAGCTCAAGCGGAATGTGGTGGCGAAGGACTTCGCGGACGAGATCGAAGCCCTCTACCGGGGCTAGAAGGGCTAGCGCGGGTCCTCTGCGAGGACCCGCGTCATGTTCCGCTCCGCAAGGGCGGTGATCGTCACGAACGGGTTCACGCCGAGCGATCCGGGGATCAGCGAGCTGTCGGTGACGTAGAGGCCCTGGTAGCCCTTGACGCGGCCGTAGTCGTCGGTCGCGTCCCCGAGGACGCAGCCGCCCAGCGGGTGGTAGGTGAAGTTGTCGGCGAAGTTCTTGTTGTCGCCGAAGAGGTCGTAGCGGTAGATGGTGAAGTTGGCCCGGTTGATGCGGTCGAAGAGGTTCTTGGCCGCCTGGACGGACGGGGTGTTCTGGTCCCGGGTCCACTGGAGCTTCGCCGAGTCGCTGGCCGCGTCGTAGGTGAAGTGCCCGCGCTCCGGGTTCTTGGTGATGGCCAGGTACATCGAGATCCAGTGCTCGATCCCCATCGGGAGCGGGGCTATCTCGGCGAAGACCGGGTTCGAGGCGTTGTCCCAGTCGTCGATGCCCATGGCGGGCATGGTGGCCTGGTTGGCGCCGACGGTGTCCCACAGGTGGTTGGCGCGGGCGGTCATGACGTTGCCGTTGTGGCCCCAGCCGAGGCCGACCTTGTCGTTGAGGGCGGGCAGCGTTCCGGTCTCGCGGGCGCGCAGCAGGATCTCGGTGGTGCCGAGGCTGCCCGCGCCGAGGAAGAGCTGCTTGCAGCCGAGTTCGCGGACCTGGGTGATCCGGCCGGTGGTGTCGCTGGTCTGGACGGTCAGGATGTAGCCGCCCGCCGGGTCCTGGCGTACGCCGACCACGCGCTGCATGGTCTCGATGGTGACGTTGCCGGTGCCCAGGGCGGCGGCGAGGTAGGTCTTGTCGACGCTCTTCTTGCCGTGGTTGTTGCCGTAGATGACCTCGCCCGCGAGCGCCGACTTGGTGGCGGTGCCGGCGGCCTCGCGCTTCATGTACTCGAAGTCGTAGACGTTGGGCACGAAAGTGGTCTTCAGGCCGGTGTTCTGGGCGTGCTTGCGGGAGACGCGGGCGAACCGGTACCACTCCGTGGACTCGAACCAGGCCGGGTCGATGTCGTTGACGCCGAGCATGGCGCGGGCCCGGGGGTAGTAGGTCCCGTACATCTCGTCGGCGTTCACGCGCGGGAGGATCTCGGTGAAGTACGAGCGCTTCGGCGTGGGCGCCATGCCGCCGTTGACGAGGGAGCCGCCGCCGACCCCGCGTCCCACGTAGACGGACATGTCCCCGTAGTTCACCCGGTCCAGGACTCCGGGGTACGGGCTGATGTTGCGGTTGACCACGTCCAGCCAGAGGAACTGGGCGAGCGGGGCCTCGGTGCGGGTGCGGTACCACATGGAGCGCTGGTCGGGGGCGGAGGTGGACGGGAAGATCTTCCCGTCGGACCCCGGGGTGTCCCAGAGCCGGCCCATCTCCAGGACCACGGTGCGCACCCCGGCCTGGCCGAGGCGGAGCGCGGCGACGGCCGACCCGTAGCCGGAGCCGACGACGATGGCCGGGGCGTACGTCGCGGCCGCGGGTTCGGCGGCCGCCGCGGACTGCAGGCCGATCCGGGTGAAGCCGAGGGCGGCGGCGGTCTGGAGGGCGCCGAGGCCGAGAACATGACGGCGCGTCAGGTTTGGTGTCATGGCCGCATCATGAGCGGATTCCGCCCAACCAGCCATAACCCGCACTGACACGCTTCTGAGTAACAGTCAGACATGGCTCGACCGTATGCGGATCCCGCCCCCGCCCGCAGGCTTTGATCAACTCTGCCCGCGGCCGGCCCCTCGGGAGCGATAATCCGGCTCCCGCGCAAAGGGGCCCGGCCCGTCGCACCCGGCCGTGGCTACAGGAGCTCGCGCAGGCGCTCCGCCAGGAGGTCCCAGCGCCACTTCTCCTCGACCCAGGCGCGGCCCCGCTCGCCCATGCGCGCACGCAGGGCCGGATCCTTCAGGAGGGCCACGATGCGCTCCGCCGCGTCGGCGGGGGCGCCGCCCGGGACCACCCAGCCCGTCTCCCCCTCCAGTACCGCGTCAGGGGCTCCGCCGGAGTCGCCCGCGACCACCGGCAGTCCCGTGGCGGAGGCTTCGAGGTAGACGATGCCCAGGCCTTCGACGTCCAGGCCGCCGCGCCGGGTCCGGCAGGGCATCGCGAAGACGTCCCCGGCCCCGTAGTGGGCGGGGAGCTCGGACCACGGGACCGCGCCCGTGAAGACCACCGAGTCCGCGACCCCCGTGGAGGCCGCCAGCGCCCGCAGGTCCGCCTCGTAGGGTCCGCCGCCCACGACGAGCAGTACGGCGTCCGGGAGCTCCGCCAGGATCTCGGGCATCGCCTCGATCAGCGTGTCCTGGCCCTTGCGGGGCACCAGGCGCGAGACGCACACCACGACCGGGCGGTCGGTCAGGCCCAGCCGGGCGCGGACGTCCGCGCCGCCCGAACCCGGGTGGAAGGTCTTCTCGTCCACGCCCGGCGGGAGCTGCACCATCCGGCCCGCCGCCGCCGGGGTCAGCGCGGAGGCGATCCGCGAACGCGTGTACTCCCCCAGGTAGGTCAGCGTGTCCGTGCCCTCGCCGATCCGCCGCAGCAGCTGCCGCGCGGCCGGCAGCTGCGCCCAGCCCGCCTCGTGCCCGTGCGTGGTGGCCACGATCCGCTTCGCCCCGGCCCGGCGCAGTGCGGGGCCCATCAGGCCCAGCGGGGCCGCCGCCCCGAACCACACGGACTCGCAGCCGTGTTCGCGCAGCAGGTCCGCCGCCCGCCGGGTCACCCGCGGGGTCGGCAGGAGCATCGTCGTACGGTCGCGCACGATCCGGAACGGCTGCTCCGCGTCGAAGGCGGCGGTGGCCGCCCGGCCTTCGGCGGAGTGCTTCCAGGTGGAGGCGTAGACGACGACGCGGTCGGGGTCCAGCCGCAGGGCCATGTTGTGCAGGAAGGCCTGGATGCCCCCCGGCCGCGGCGGGAAGTCGTTGGTCACGATCAGCGTCTTGTGCATCGTCAGCCGACCCTACCGGAGCTGGGTCGTCTCTTCCGGATCTTGCCGGGCCCGCGCCGCCCGGCAAGATCCGGAAGAGACGGCCTACCGGAACTCACCGCGCAGCTCCTGCTGCCAGGCCCGGGTCAGGGCGGGGAGGTCCGTTCCGAGGGCCTCGTCCAGGGCCGTGGGCAGGGGTTCGCGGCCGGCCTTCTCGTACAGGGAGACCAGCGCCGCGTCGCCCCACTTGCGGGCGATGAGGCGGCAGGCCAGCCAGGAGCCCTCGTACGCCCGCGCCAGCGCCTCCCCGTCCCCACCGAAGGCGAAGGCCGCGTTGCCGGGGAGCTCGGCCGGCAGGTCGCCCCGGCGCACCGCCCGGCCGGTCGCCGGTGCGGCCTCGGCCGCGCTGCGGCCGCTGCCCCGGTACGCCGCCCAGTCCGCGAAGCCCTCGGAGAGCCACAGCGGGGTCTTCGCGGTGGTCGCCGCGCGGGTGGCCACGTGCGTGGTCTCGTGGGTCAGGATGACCTGGCGGCCCTCCGCCGTGAGCTGTCCGTACCCCTCCGGGTTGACCACGACCCGGTCGGCGGGGGCCGGGCCCGCGCCGGTGCTCCCGGTGGTCACGGCGCCCAGGCCCCGGTACTCCTCCACCGGGCGGCCCAGCAGCGCCGCCATCGCCTCCAGCGACCCGGGGACCAGGACCACCACCCGGCCCGCCCAGGGCCGCGGCCAGGCGGCGCTCGCGGCCGGGACGGCCTCGTCGGCCTCGGCGGCGATCGCGGCCAGGGCTTCGGGGCTCTGGCCGTCGCCGCCGAGCACCAGCGCGTGCGCGCCCCGCGCGACGCCCACCGGGCCCTGGTCCCACAGCTGCGGCGGGGCGCCGGGCGCGGGCCGGTCGGCCACCACGGTCCAGGAGCCGCCGGGGCCGCCCGGGGTGGCGGGGCCGGCAGGGCCGCCGGAGCCGTCCGGGCCGCTCCCCCGGGTGAGTTCCACCTCGCGGGCCGATCCGGCGGGGGCCGCGTCGTAGCCGGTGAGCCGGTAGTGCAGCTCCGCGCGCGCGAAGGCCCGTACGCCGTCCACCCGGACCGAGGAGACCTCGTAGGACCAGCCCTCCAGGGGGATCGCCGCGAGCCGCTCGGGCGGGGCCGCCGACCAGGCGGCGACGGCCCGGCGGACGGCCCCCTCGGCCGAGGAGCCGGCCGGGGCGGAAGCGGAACCCGAAACGGAACCGGAAGAAGGGCCGGGCGCCGGGCCCGGGCCGCAGCCGGCGAGCGGCACGCACAGCAGGAACGCCAGCGGCGGCAGCGCGCGCAGCAGGGGGTGGCGGGAACGGACCGGGCCCGGGAACATCACCCGATCGTACGCAGATCCGCCCTCAGGGCCGGGTCACCGAGGACACCGGCATCATCCCGACCGGGTCGTAGCGCACCCGTGCTCCCGGGTACGGGGCGTGCACCACCTGGCCGTTGCCCACGTACATCCCGACGTGGCTGGCGTCGGAGCGGTACGTCACCAGGTCGCCCGGCCGCGCCTGCGAGAGCGGCACCTGCTGCCCCGCGTACCGCTGGGCCTGCGAGGTCCGCGGCAGTGCGACGCCCGCCTGGCGGTAGGACCACACCATCAGGCCGGAGCAGTCGAATCCGGAAGGCCCGGTGGAACCCCAGACGTAGGGCCGTCCGACCGCGGAGCGGGCCGCCATCACGGCGGTCGCGGCGCGCCCCGAGGAGGGGCCGAACGAGGCGGGCAGGGCGGCCGGGTCGGGCAGGGCGTCGGGGCGCCCGCCCGAGCGCGAGGCGCGCTCGAAGTCGGCGCGCTCCTGCGTGGGCATGGCGTTGAGCAGCCGGCGGGCGGCGGCGAGCTTCGCGGTGACGGCCCGCTTCTCCTTCGCCACGTCGGCGCGCAGGGCGTCGAGTTCGGCGAGCTTGCGGGAGGCCTCCTCCCGCTCCTGGCCGAGCCGGCGCTGCTCGGAGCGCAGTTCCTCGAGCTGGCGGGCCTGGCGGCCGGTCAGCCGGTCGAGGGTGGAGGCCTTGGCGAGGTACTCGTCGGGGTCGTCGGAGAGCATCAGCTCGACGGAGGGGTCGATGCCGCCCGCCCGGTACTGGGCTCCGGCATAGGCCCCGAGGACCCCGCGCATGGTGTTGATGCGGTCCTGGCCGCGGGCCACCGCGTCCTGGACCCGGTCGACCTCGGTCCGGAGCCTGCCGGCCTTCTCGCCTGCCTGGTTGAAGCGCTCGGTGGCCTGCTCGGCCTCCTCGAAGAGCTGGTCGACCTGGGCGCGGGCGCCGGCCGAGGGCTCGTGCGGGAGGCCGGGGGCCGCGCTGGCGGGTGCGCCCGTCATGGCGACCGCGGCGCTCGCCGCCGCGGCGGTGAGGACGGTGACCTTCGTGTTCCGGTCGAGGACGCTGGGCCCGGACCGGCGATGGGACGCCACGTGAAACCGCTCCCTTCCGCTGCGCGGGACCGGGTCCGCCCCCCGTGGACGGCCGTGTGCCGGGGTTCCGCGCTGGCAGACAGTAGCCGCGCCACCGGTCACCGGCCAACGACCTCCGGCGGGCACACACAGTGACGCCCCGCCGGAGACGCAGGTCACCGGCGGGGCGTGTGGTCAGAGCGGGGCCGCGGAATTCGCCCGGATGGGCGGTGTGCGGCGCGTCCGGTCGGGTCCGGGGGCGTCAGCCTCTGACGGGGGGCTTCAGCCTCCGACGGGGGGCGTCAGCCTCCGACGCGGACCCCGTACGCGAATCCGCTGAGGGATCCGTACAGGATGCCGGCGCTCGGGTTGGCGGCGTGGAAGACCTTGCCGTTGCCCGCGTACAGCCCGACGTGCTGGAGGTTCCCGTAGAAGACCAGGTCTCCGGGCTGGAGTTCGCTCAGGCTGATCTTCCGGCCGTCGTTGACCTGGTCGAAGGTGGTGCGGCCGATGGTGATGCCGGCCTGCCGGTAGGCCCACTGCGTGAGGCCGGAGCAGTCGAAGGCGTTCGGGCCGGTGCCGCCGCGGACGTAGGTCCCGCCGTTCTTGGTCACGGCGGCGCGCAGCGCGTCGGCGGCGCGGCCGGAACCCTTCACGTTGCTGAGGTCGGCCTGCTCGGCCGCGCTGCCGCCCGCCTTCTTGGCCTCCTCCTTGAGCTGCGTGCGCTCCTGCGCGGTCAGCGTGTTGAGGAGGGCCTGGGCCTCGGCGAGCTTGTCCGTCGAGATCTTCTTCTTCTCGGCCAGCTCCTTGCGGGTGGCGTCGAGGTCGGCGAGCTTGCCCGCGGCCTCCTGGCGCTGCTGCGCGAGGGTGCGCTGCTTGGCCTGGATCTTCTGGACCGCCTCGACCTGCTTGCCGCTCAACTGCTCCAGCGTGGAGGCCTTGTCGAGGTAGCTGTCGGGGTCGGCGGAGAGGAACAGCGCGAGGGACTGGTCTATGCCGCCGGTGCGGTACTGGGCGTTGGCCATCGAACCGATGCTGCCGCGCAGGGTGTTGAGCTCACCCTGGCCGCGGGCGACCTGGTCCTGGAGCTGGCCTATCTCCTTCTCGAGGGCGTCCTGGCGCGTCTGGGCCCCGTTGAGCTTCTCGGTGGCCTGCTCCGCCTCTTCGTAGAGCGCGTCGACCTTGCTCTTGACCTCGTCCTTGCTCGGCTTGGCCGGGGCGGCGTTGGCCGCCTGGCCGGTGAGGGCGACCGCCGCGGCGGCGGTGATGGTCAGGACGGTCACACGGGTGCGGGTCGGCTGCTTGGGTCGACGGTGGGACGCCACGAAGGCGAGCTCCTTCTTCCTGGAGCCGCCGAAGAACGCAGACTCGGCGACACCTTCGCCATCACCCCGAATGAGTGAACTACCGCACGAAGGTTTGACCTGACCCTAGTGACCCTTCTGTGATCAGTTCAAATCCTGTCGGGAAAAAACTCGCTCTGCGACCAGGCTTTTTACCTACGGTGCACGCTCTGTGCAGGGCACTTGACGGTACGTTCCCTCGAGCCCCTGCCAATTCCGGCATTGGGCCCAGGAGTTACGAAACGCGCGAAAGCCGCTTCAGCAACAAGGCGGACGTCACCGGCCGGGCTCCGGCCTTGGCCACCCCGTCGGCGACCTCCCGGTCCGTGGAGACCACGACCACCGGGCGGCCCAGCGGCTCGGCGCGCACCAGCTGGCGGATCAGCTCGTCCGCCGTCACCCCGGCCTTGGAGAACAGCACCCGCACCCCGCGCGGCGGCGCGAGCAGCACCGGGGCCGCCAGCTCCGCCCCGTCGAAGACACAGGTCATCTCGGCGCCCGTCTGCGCGGCGAGCATCGACAGCCCGCCCAGCAGCCGCAGCCGCTGCTTCTCCAGCGGCATCGTCGGATAGCCGGTCTTGGTGACGTTGTAGCCGTCGACCACCAGATGCGCCTGGGGCAGCGCCAGCAGCTGGTCCAGCAGCGCCGGGTCGGTCTCCGACAGCGCACGCGCCGCGATGTCCTTCGGCGTCATCCGGCCCGGCTCCACCGCCTCCACCGTGTCGGCGGGCCGCGTGGAGAGCGGCGGCAGCGCGAGCTCCCGGCGCAGCCCGGCCGCGGCGTCCAGCACGGTGTCCAGGAGCAGCCGCAGCCGCATGTCCTCGATGCTGCGCCCCTCACGGGTGGCCCGGCGCGAGGTCTCCAGCGCCGACTCCACCTCCGCGAGGCGGGACTTGAGCCGCCGGGTCTCGCTCTCGGCCGCGGCCACCTGCGCGGCCGCCTCCCCGCGGATCCCGTCGACCTCGGCGTTGATCTTGCGCAGGGCGGCGTCGCCCCGCTTGACGTCGCTCAGGGCGCTGCGCAGCTTGCGCTGAAGCGATTCCGCTTCCTTGCGCGCCGCCTCCAGCTCCACCCGCACCTGGTCACCGCCGGCGCGCTGCAGTTCCCGTACGTGGGCCAGCTCCTCGCGGAGCCGGTCCATCTCCCTGCGGGCCTCCTCGCCGACGCGCTCGGCGTCGGCGCGCTGGGCCTCCTCGCCCGCGGCGGCCACCAGCTTGGCCCAGCCGGCCGGCCTCAGCACGTACGCGGCGGCCGCCACGTCCAGCGGATCGGCGGCGGCGGGCGGCGCCCCGGACTCCAGCGCCCCGGCCAGGTCGGCCTGCGCCTCGCGGAGCTTCTCGGCGACCCGGCCCCGGAAGACGGCATCGGTCTCGACGGCCGTCGCCATGGCGTTGCCCGCGAACTTGGCACGCCGGGTCGGGGTGAAACGGGCGTACTGGCGCAGCTGCGCCGGGAGGTCCGCGACCGTCAGACCGCCGAAGGCGTCCGAGACGAGCGCGACGACCCGGCGCCGCACGCCCTCCGGGAGCGGGCGGTCGAGCACCTCGGCGGCGTCGCCGGCCGCATCGGCCGCCTCAGCGCCGCTTGCTGGCTCCACAATCCGTCACCCCTACCGTCATTGACCTGTGGGCCGGGCTCCGTCAGGAGTCCGCGCCCGGCCTGTCCACGAGCTCGATCTGGTCCACCGCGTTGCACCAGCGGCAGCGCACCGACTCGATGGTCTCATTGACCACCTCGCGCTCCTCGACCTTCGGCTCCCCGGCGAGGTCCAGGTGGACGTACTCCACGACCTTCGACGAACGGGTGACGTCGAATCGCGTGAGGTTGCCGCACAGGGTGCAGCGCCACCGGGTGGTGTCGGTCGGCAGGGGAACCGTCATCAGGCCGCTCTCTCCTTCTATGTCTTACACCTCGTCGCGCACGCGGGCATGCGCACGCGGACGTGCGTAGCTCGTAACCCTACGGCCTGCCGCACCCGCGGGTGGGTCGGGCTGGGTCATGCTCGGTCGCATGATCGTAAAGTGGCAGGCCGTGCGCGAGGCCGCCCGGGGCCCGGTGGTCACGCACGCGCTGATCGCAGGCTGTTGCGTGGTGTTCGTCCTGAGCCCCGCCTCGGGGCTCAATCCGGTCTACGGAACGGGCGAGGAGCTGCTGGCGAACGGGACCGCGTACTTCCGGCGCTGGGGCGTGGTCCCGGACGAACTCTTCACGGGCGGGCTGCCGCACGGCGGGGGCCGGGCGCTGCTGACCCCCCTGACGGCCCTGTTCGTCCACGGCTCCTGGCTGCACCTGCTGGGCAACATGCTCTTCCTCTACGTCTTCGGGAAGATGACGGAGCAGCGCATGGGCCGGACGGGGTTCCTCTGCTTCTACGTGGCCACGGGCTACCTGGCCCTGGCGGCGTACGCGGCGGCCAACGCCTCCTCGGACCAGACCCTGGTCGGCGCCTCCGGCGCGATCTCGGCGGTCCTGGGGGCCTTCATGTGCCTCTTCCCCAAGGCCCGGGTGACGAGCCTGTTCCCGTTCCTGCTCTTCCTGCCGCTGCGGTTCCCCGCGTGGATCGTGCTGATGTTCTGGTTCGCCCTCCAGTGGCTGGCGGCGCACCGGGCACAGAGCGGTCCGGGAGTCGCCTATCTGGCCCATGTGGTGGGCTTCTCGGCGGGATTCCTCTACGCGTGGGTGCGTTACCGGAGGGGGACTAGAGTGGGCCGACCAGTGACTGCCGGCGAGGGAGAAGGCCAACCGTGATCACCGCGATCGTGCTCATCAAGACCAGCGTGGACCGGATCCCCGAGATCGCCGAGGCCATCGCGGCGCTGGAGAACGTCAGCGAGGTCTACTCCGTCACCGGCACCTACGACCTGATCGCACTGGTCCGCGTGGCCCGCCACGAGGCCCTGGCGGACGTCATCCCGGGCAGCATCAGCAAGATCCCGGGCGTGGAGGGCACGGACACGCACGTGGCGTTCCGCACCTACTCCCAGCACGACCTGGAAGCGGCGTTCGCGATCGGCCTCGACGCGTAGCGGCGAGGGGCCCGGGGCCGACGTGTCCCAGGTCACAATTGCGATCTTGTGCGGTGCGATGAGTTTCCGGTGACCGCGCGGTCTGTAACGGTGTAGATCCACTACGGACCCAGGAGCCTCTCATGCGCATCGTCATCAGCGAGTTCATCAGCCTCGACGGCGTCGTCCAGGCCCCCGGCGGCCAGGGGGAGGACGACGACAACGGGTTCGCGCACGGCGGCTGGTCGCACCCGTTCTTCGACGCCGAGGTCGTGGGCGGCGCCTTCGCCGAGGTGACCGCCAAGGCCGAGGCCCTGCTCTTCGGGCGCCGCACGTGGCAGACGATGGCGGGGGCCTGGCCGGAGCGGGCCGGCGACCCCTTCGCCGACCAGATGAACTCGATCCCCAAGTACGTGGTGTCCGCCACCCTGGGCGAATCCGACCTGACCTGGAATAACACCACGCTCGTCCCCGGCGCCGACGCGGTGGCCCGGATCCGTGAGCTGCACGCGGCCGACGGCGGCGACCTGGTGGTCATGGGCAGCCCCACGCTCGTACGGACCCTGCTGAGCGAGGGCCTGGTCGACGAGCTGCGGCTGATGGTCATGCCGGTGCTGGTCGGCGGCGGAAAGTCGATCTTCCCCGAGGACGGCGGTCTGCGGCCCCTGGAGCTGGTCTCCTCGGTCACCGCGTCCACGGGCACGCAGGTGTGCGTCTACCGCCCGGCGGCCCAGGCGTAGCAGTGGGCCAGGCGCAGCACCGGCGGTGGCCCGGGCACAGCACCCGGGCCCGTCACCCGGTCCCCGCGTCCCCCTGACGTCGTGTCTCAGACGGCGGGGACGCAGCGGCCCTCTTCGGTCCGGTACTGCCACTTCGCGCCGTCCGCGACGAGCTCCTTGACCGCGCGGACGAACCGCTCGACGTGCTCGTCGGGGGTGCCGGCGCCGAAGCTGACGCGGATCGCGTTGAGCGAGCGCTCCCCCGGGGCCGCCTCCGGCGCACCGCACTCGCCCGGCTCCTGCGGCTCGCTGTCGAGCAGGGTGCGCACCAGCGGGTGGGCGCAGAACAGGCCGTCGCGGACACCGATGCCGTACTCGGCGGAGAGCGCGGCCGCGAAGTGGGAGCTGTTCCAGCCGTCGACCACGAAGGAGATGACGCCCACCCGCGGGGCGTCGTCGCCGAAGAGGGACAGCACGCGGACCGCGGGAACCTCGGCCAGACCGCCGCGGACCTTGTCGATCAGCTGCTGCTCGCGGGCGACCAGGTTCTCGAACCCGGCCTCGTTCAGCGCCTTGCAGGCGGAGGCGATGGAGTAGACGCCGATGACGTTGGGGGAACCGGCCTCGTGGCGGGCGGCCGTGGTGTGCCACTCGACGTCGACGCCGCCGTCCTCGCGGCGGGCCACCTTGCGGGAGGCGCCGCCACCGGCGAGGTACGGCTCGGCCTGCTGCAGCCAGTCGGCCCGGCCGGCGAGCACGCCCGAGCCGAAGGGCGCGTAGAGCTTGTGTCCGGAGAAGGCCACCCAGTCCACGTCGAGCTCCTGCACGGAGACGGGGTGGTGCGGGGCCAGCTGGGCGGCGTCCAGGACGATGCGGGCGCCGTGCGCGTGCGCGGCGGCGGCCAGTTCCTTGACGGGCCACAGCTCGCCGGTGACGTTGGAGGCGCCGGTGACGCAGACCAGGGCGGGGCCGTAGGGGGCACGGTCGGCCAGTGCCCGCTCCAGGGTCTCGACGGCCTGGGCCGGGGTGCGCGGCGCGTCGAGGTACGTGACCTGCGCGTCCACCCAGGGCAGGAGCGAGGCGTGGTGCTCGGTCTCGAAGACGAAGACCTGGCAGTCGGCCGGCAGCACCGCGGCGAGCAGGTTCAGGGAGTCCGTGGTGGAGCGGGTGAAGATCACCTGGTCGGAGGCGCGGCAGTCGAGGAACTCGGCGACCGTGACGCGGCTCTGCTCGAACAGGTCGGTGGAGAGCTGCGAGAGGTATCCGGCGCCGCGGTGGACGCTGCCGTAGTACGGGGCGTACGCGGCCACGTCGTCCCAGACGCGCTGCAGGGCCGGGGCGCTGGCCGCGTAGTCGAGGGCGGCGTAGGTGACCTCGCCGCCGGTGACGAGCGGGACGGTGACGTCGCGGCCGAGGACCGGCAGCGGCTCGGCACAGGCGGGGCCCTCGGCGGTGACGGCGGCGGTGGCGGTGGCGTTCGGGGTTGCGGACATGGCGGTATCTCCCGGCAGGCAGGTCTGAATGGCTTCTGTGTGCCCGTACGGGGGTACGACGCTGCGGCCGTCCGGGGTACGGGAAGAGCCTCGGAGATTCCGGGTACGCGGAAGCGACCCTGTTCCGAGGGTTGAAGAAGGGGCGGAAGCGCCCTATCGCATTCGCTTGCTCACGGAAAAAGCTCCTCGATCGAGACCAGGATCCCTGGTGTCGAGGGATCCGCGCTTGCCGTAGACCTCACTGCCTACGACCTGGTCATCACCCGGGGCACCCCGCCACGGAAGGAGGGTTGCCGGACAGCGAGCCGGGGCCAAAACGCTGTCACTCGTGACCTGACGATGATCCTGCCACAAGATCCCTCGAACGCAAGACCCCGGTCCGCATGGTGGACCGGGGTCATGGCCGAAAAGGATCGACCGCCGCGTCAGGCGTTGCTGGCCGCCACCCAACGCTCCAGCGCGGCCCGCGCGGCACCCGAGTCGATGGCCTCGGCCGCACGGGCCGCGCCCGCGGCGAGCTGCTCCTCCAGCGTCCCCGTACCCGGGTCCAGCGCGACCAGGGCCGCGGCCGAGTTCAGGAGCACGGCATCGCGGACCGGGCCGGTCTCACCGGCCAGGAGGCGGCGGGCGACGTCCGCGTTGAAGGAGGCGTCGGCGCCGGCGAGCGCGGAGACGTCCACCAGCGGGATGCCGATGTCGCGCGGGTCGAAGGCCTGCTCCACCGACCGGCCGTCGCGGACCCACCACACCCGGGAGGTCGCCGTGGTGGTGAGCTCGTCGAGGCCGTCGTCGCCGCGGAAGACCAGCGCCGAGGAGCCGCGCTCCGCCAGGACGCCCGCCACGATCGGGGCCATCCGGGCGTCGGCGACACCGGTGGCCTGAGCCCGGACCTTCGCGGGGTTGGTCAGCGGACCGAGGAAGTTGAAGGTGGTCCGGATGCCGAGCTCCTTGCGGGCCGCGGCCACGTGCCGCAGCGCCGGGTGGAACTTGACCGCGAAGCAGAAGGTGATCCCGGCCTCCTCGGCGACCTCGACGACCCGCGCCGGGGTGAGGTCGAGGTTGACGCCCAGCTTCTCCAGGACGTCCGAGGAGCCGCTCGCGGAGGACGCGGCCCGGTTGCCGTGCTTGACCACCTTGGCACCCGTTCCGGCCACGACGATCGCGGACATCGTCGAGATGTTGACCGTCTTCGCGCCGTCGCCGCCGGTGCCGACGATGTCCACCGTCCGGCCCGGCACCTCGATCAGGTTGGCGTGCGCGTACATGGCCCGTACCAGGCCGTTGATCTCCGCGACCGTCTCCCCCTTGGCCCGCAGGGCGACCGCGAAGCCGGCGATCTGGGCGTCGGTGGCCTCTCCGCGCATGATCCGGTCCATGGCCCAGGCCGTGTCGTCGGCGCTGAGGTCCCGGCCGGTCAGCAGTGCGTCGAGAACGCCCGGCCAGCCTCGGGCCGCCACGCTGTCGCCGCCCGCCGGGGTCACCAGGTTCATGGTCCGCTCCTGCTACTGGTCATGGTCACATCGAGTGGGAAGGGCTTCAGCCTATCCAGCCGGGGGACGGCAAAGAGCCCCGTCCCAGACACTGGACGGGGCTCCCGCTGTGGCGACACCAGGACTGGCCGAAATCAGTCCCTCAAGCGATCTGACAAACAGACGACGAGCAGTGGCGCAGGAGATCAGTGGTGGCCGTGGCCGCTCTGGATCTCCTTGTACTCCTCAGCCGAGGGCTTCGGAATCTGGTTGTTCTCTCCGTAGTAGCCCTTGCTGAGCTTCGCGCGGAGCTTCTCGATGCGGCCCACCTTGCGCTCGACACCGTTCTCGTCGACCGTCGGGCCGATCTCGGCCGGCTGGTACTGGTCGTACGAGGTGAGCGTGTGGAGCTTGCCCTGCGAGAGCGGCTCGTGGATCTCGACGAACTCACCGTGCGGCAGGCGCTTGATGATGCCGGTCTCGCGACCGTGCAGCACCTTGTCCCGGTCCCGGCGCTGGAGGCCGAGGCAGATCCGCTTGGTGATGATGAACGCGACGACCGGGCCCACGAAGAACGCGATCCGGGCGAACCAGGTGATCGAGTTGATCGACAGGTGGAAGTACTGCGCGAACATGTCGTTTCCACCGGCGATCAGCAGGACGACGTACCACGTCAGCCAGGCCACGCCGAAGCCCGTACGGGTCGGGACGTTGCGCGGGCGGTCCAGGATGTGGTGCTCGCGCTTGTCCCCGGTGACCCAGGACTCGATGAACGGGTAGACCGCGATGACGACCAGGACCATCGGGAAGATCATCAGCGGGACGAACACACCCAGGACGAGGGTGTGGCCCCACAGGTTGATCTCCCAGCCGGGCATGGCACGGATCAGACCCTCGGAGAAGCCCATGTACCAGTCGGGCTGCGCACCGGTGGACACGTGGTCCGGGCGGTACGGGCCGAGCGCCCAGATCGGGTTGATCGAGGCGATCGCCGCGATGGCCGCGATGACACCGAAGACCAGGAAGAAGAAGCCTCCGGCCTTGGCCATGTAGACCGGGAGCAGCGGCATGCCGACGACGTTCTTCTCCGTCTTGCCGGGGCCCGCGAACTGGGTGTGCTTGTGGTAGAAGACCAGGATCAGGTGGGCCACCAGCAGGCCCATCATGATGCCGGGCAGCAGCAGGATGTGGACCGAGTAGAACCGGGAGACGAAGTCGCCGCCCGGGAACTCGCCGCCGAAGAGGAAGAACGAGAGGTACGTGCCGACGACCGGCACGGACAGCATCGCGCCCTCCATGAAGCGGACACCCGTGCCCGAGAGCAGGTCGTCCGGCAGGGAGTAACCGGTGAAACCGGTGAACATGCCGAGGACCAGCAGCAGGAAGCCGAAGATCCAGTTGACCTCGCGCGGCTTGCGGAAGGCGCCCGTGAAGAAGACGCGCATCATGTGCACGAGCATCGCCGCGACGAAGATCAGCGCCGACCAGTGGTGGATCTGCCGGATGAGCAGACCGCCGCGGACGTCGAAGCTGATGTCGAGCGTCGACTTGAACGCCTCCGACATCTGGACGCCCTGCATCGGCACGTACGAGCCGTCGTAGACGACCTCGTTCATGCTCGGGTGGAAGAACAGCGTCAGGTACACACCCGTGAGGATGAGGATGATGAAGCTGTAGAGGCAGATCTCACCGAGCATGAAGGACCAGTGGTCCGGGAAGATCTTGCGCATGTTGGCCTTGGCGAGGCTGTAGATGCCCAGCCGGCCGTCGGCCCAGTCGGCTACGCGTTCGCCGGCCGGGGCCTTGCGCTCTTGAGTGTCGGTCGCAGTGCTCATCCGCGCTCCCAGAATGCAGGACCGACGGGCTCTTCGAAGTCGCCGAGCGCCTCGAGGAAACCTTCGTCATTGACGCCGATCCGCAGCTGCGGGAGCGCGTGACCAGCCGGGCCGAAGATGACTCGGGCGCCGTCGGAGAGGTCGAAGGTGGACTGGTGGCACGGGCAGAGCACGTGGTGCGTCTGCTGCTCGTACAGGCTGATCGGGCAGCCGACGTGGGTGCAGATCTTGGAGTAGGCCACGATTCCCTCGTGGGACCACTCCAGCTCCTGCTTGTCCTTGATGTCCTCCGGCTTGATGCGGACGATCATCAGGGCTGCCTTGGCGATCTGCGTCTGGAAGTCGTGCTGGTCCTCTTCCAGGCCTTCCGGCCGGGCGAAGGTCAGCGAGCCGACGAGCAGGTCCTCGGGACGCAGCGGCTGGTTCGTGTTGTCGTTGACCAGCAGCTTGCCCTTGGCCCAGAGCGTCTTGCGCAGCTTGTCCTCGGGCAGCGTGCCCAGGTCGCGCAGGATCACGACGGCGGAGAGCGGCAGCAGGGCCAGCGCACCGAACATCGTGTTGCGGATCAGCGGGCGGCGGCCGATGGCCGACTCGCGCGCGCCGTCCGCGAAGTCCTGCATGACCTGCGCCTTGACCTCGGCCGGGGCCGCGATCTCGTGACGCTCGGCGGCGACCTCGACATCGGACATCAGGGTGCGGGCCCAGTGGACCGCGCCCGCGCCGATGCTGAAGAGCGCCGTGCCCAGCGTCATGCCCAGGGCGAAGTTGAGCGCGCTCACCTTCCCGATGGGGAAGATGAAGACGATCTTGTCGACGGGGATGGACACGAACGAGGCGATGAACCCCACCGTGGCCAGCATCGACAGGGTGAACAGCATGGCCACCGTGCGCTCGGACCGCTTGGCGGCCCGCTCGTCGATGTCCTGGATGCGCGGGCGGTGAACCGGGAGGCCCGGGTCGGCGAACGGGTCGTCCGCCACTGCCACGCCACCGTGGTGCGTGTCGCCCTGCTCGCTCGGCAGGTGCTTCTCTTCGGGAATGTCTTGGCTACTCATGACTTCTTGGCCTTAGCGGTGTGGGCCGCGACCCAGACGGCGACAGCGATCAGCGCACCCAGACCGAAGATCCAGCCGAAGAGACCCTCGGAGACGGGGCCGAGGCCACCGAGCTTGAGCCCACCCGGGCTGGTCGACTTCTCGCCGTTCACGTTCTGGAGGTACGCGATGATGTCCTTCTTCTGCTTCTCCGGCATGGTGCTGTCCGGGAAGGAGGGCATGTTCTGCGGGCCGGTGAGCATGGCCTCGTAGATGTGCTTCGGCTCGACGCCCTCGAGGTTCGGGGCGTACTTGCCGTTCGTCAGCGCGCCGCCCTCGCCGGTGAAGTTGTGACACTGCGCGCAGTTGTTGCGGAACAGCTCACCACCCTTGGCGATGTCGGCGCCCGCCGGGTCGTACTGCTTCTCGGTCGGCGTGATCGGACCGGCACCGAGGGACGCGATGTACGCGGCCAGCTGGTCGGTCTGCGCCTGGTTGTAAATGACGGGCTTCTTCGGCACCTGGGCGCCGGGCTGCTGGGCGGGCATGCGGCCCGTGCTCACCTGGAAGTCGACGGCCGCGGAGCCGACGCCGACCAGGCTCGGGCCGTCAGAGGAACCCTGACCGCCGGTTCCGTGGCAGCTTGCGCAGCCGACGGCGTAGAGCTTCTGGCCCTCCACGATGGCGAGGGACTGGGCGGTCTCGTCGGCCTTCGCAGTGCCCGTAGGCGCGAAGACGGCGTACAGCCCCCCAGTGGCCGCCAGCGCGAAGAGTAGAACGACGACCGCCGCCAGCGGATGGCGTCGTCGTGCGGAGAGCTTTTTCACGGATTACCCCGGTGTCAGGATCTTCTGCGTCGGTGTTTCTGGATGGAGTGCCGGGCTCGGGCCCGGCGTGTTCGCTACTTGATCAGGTAGATCGTCGCGAAGAGGCCGATCCAGACGACATCGACGAAGTGCCAGTAGTAGGACACGACGATGGCCGACGTGGCCTGTTCGTGGGTGAACCTCTTGGCCGCGTACGTCCGGCCGAGGACCAGCAGGAAGGCGATGAGACCGCCCGTCACGTGCAGACCGTGGAAACCGGTGGTCAGGTAGAACACCGATCCGTAGGGGTCCGACGAGAGGGAGATGCCCTCGTGCTTGACCAGCTCGGTGTACTCGAACACCTGGCCGCCAATGAAGATCGCACCCATGACGAACGTGATGATGAACCATGTCCTGAGCTTCTTCACGTCACCGCGCTCGGCTGCGAATACGCCGAGCTGGCAGGTGAGCGAAGACAGCACCAGGATCGTGGTGTTCGTCGCCGAGAAGGGCAGGTTCAGGTTTGAAGCCTGTTCTGCCCAGTGCTCGGGACCCATCACGGATCGCAGGGTGAAGTACATCGCGAAGAGGGCCGCGAAGAACATCAGCTCGGAACTCAACCAGATGATGGTTCCCACGCTGACGAGGTTCGGCCTGTTGACCGTCGGGTGCGCGTGCCCGGTATCTACTGTCGTTGCTGTCGCCACGACCGACATTATGTCGGTCCCTTATCCCGCCCTCACCCCGGGGGGTGCCGTTCGGAGTGTCAGGGCCGTGTGCAAGGCCCGAACGGCCCATCAGACGGGCCTGCGCGCGACTGATCACGAGCCTGTGCGAACCGATGTTGACACCGGGTCGGACGGAGTAGCATCCCGCGCAACATCAGCGTTTTTCACGGGACACGTGGAGGAACGAAATGCGGGCGACTGCGCGGGTTCTGGTCTACAGCGACGACGCGGGCACCCGGGAGCAGGTGCGGCTGGCGGCCGGGCGCAGGCCGGCCTCCGACCTGCCGCCGGTGGAGTTCCTGGAATGCGCCACGCTCCCGGCCGTCCTGAGCCAACTGGACGCGGGTGGCATCGACGTGTGCGTGTTGGACGGCGAGGCGGCCCCTGCCGGGGGCATGGGCGTCTGCCGGCAGATCAAGGACGAGATCTTCCGGTGCCCTCCCGTACTGCTCCTGATGGGCCGTCCGCAGGACGCCTGGCTGGCCACGTGGAGCCGCGCGGACGCCGCCGTCACCCTTCCGGTGGATCCGGTGGGCTTCGCGGAGGCCCTGGCGGGTCTGCTGCGCACACGGCTCTCCCCGGCGGCCTGACCGGCCGGTTGGGCCCCGCGGGCCCGTAGATCCGCCCGCAGGGCCCGTACGGGCCCCACAACGGCCCGTACGGACGCATACCGGGGCACGGGAGCCCCGTACGGACTCCCGTGCCCCGGCAGGGGCGCTACGGGCCCTGTCGCCCCGGTGGTTACACCTGCGGGCGCAGCCGGTCCTTGTCGATGGGGCTGCGGCCTTCCTGGGTGCCCTTGAGGAGGGCGCTGCCCTGGCGCCACTCCTTCCAGTCCATGTTCCAGTCGCCGTAGCCGTTGCCGAAGGTGTCCATGTCGTCGCCGATGCTGTTGATGACCCGGACGATGTCGCCCTCGCTGATGTTCTCGTAGAACCAGGCGGCGTTGCCCGTGCTCATGCCGGTGCAGCCGTGGCTGACGTTCTCGTAGCCCTGGGAGCCGACGGACCACGGAGCGGCGTGGACGTATTCACCACTCCAGGTGACGCGAGTCGCGTAGTAGACGGGCAGGTTGTAGTACTCGCTGCCGCCGATGCCGACCGTGTCGCCGCGCATCTGGACGTAGTACTGCTTGCCGAGGACCACCTTGACGCCGTTTCGGGTGGAGAAGCCCGGCTTTCCGGTGGTCACCGGAATGGTGTTGATCACTTCTCCGTTGCGCTTGAACGTGAGGTAGTGCGAGGAGGCGTCCGTGGTGACCTCGACACGGTCCCCGATCTCCAGCTTCAGCGGCTTGCTGGCGGCCCCGTGGAGGTCCTCGGAGATCTTGATGCCCTCCAGGTTGCTCCGGACGGACACGGTGGTGTTGGCCGGCCAGTAGTCCTTGGGCCGGTAGTGGAGCTTCTTGTCGTCCACCCAGTACCAGGCGCCCTCGGCGTCCGGCGGGGCGTCGACGATCAGGCCCCGCTCGATGATCGCGCGGGCGGCCTTGTCCTTGACGGGTTCGTTGAGTTCGGCCGTGAGGGGCTGTCCGACGCCGTACTTGCCCTCCTCCGGGCCGAATTCGACCTTGAGGACCTTCTTGGAGGGGGTGGTGTCGAAGGACATCGTGCGCTGGCCCGGGGCGCCGTGTTCGTCCTCGGTGCTCACGTTGACGGTGTAGCGGACGCCGGCGGCCATCGGGACGGTGCTGTGCCAGCGGTCCCCCGCGGCGGACAGCTCGCCCGCCAGGCGGCGGCCGTGGGTGTCCACGGCGCTCACGTCGGTGATCCGGCCGCCGCTCTTGGCGGTGACCTCCAGGGGCCGTTCGGGGTCGACGGGACGGCTGCCGGAGGCCTGGTTGAAGGCGACTTGGTCACCCGCGTCGTAGGGGCGGGCAGACAGCGGGTTCTTGTCGCCGGACCCGCATGCGGTGGCGCCGGCCCCGAGGGACGCGACCAGCAGGGAGCAGCCGATTACCGTCCAAAGACGCGGTGAGTGGTTCATGGAGCCAACGCTATGAAGATATGACAATTACGGCGCGCGGGGTGACTGCAAACGAGGGGCCCGGACTCCTCCGTTAGAGGTGTCCGGGCCCCAGGTCTCAGGCTGCGGGCGCCACCGGAAGCGGTGGCGGTGACGCGGGTACTGCTACTGGTTCTGGTTCTCGCCGCGGTAGTACTCGTAGACCCAGCCCCACAGGCCCACGAGGATGACCGGCGCCGAGAAGTACATGAGCCACCAGCCGAAGATGACGCCGCTGAACGCGAGCGCGCCACCGATGGCCAGCGAGAGCGGCTGCCAGCTGTGCGGGGCGAAGAACCCCAGCTCGCCCGCCTCGTCGGCGACGTCGGCCTCCAGGTTGTCCTGGGCCATCTCGTCCACGCGCTTGGCCGTGAAGGCCAGGTAGTAGCCGATCATGACGCTCAGGCCGAAGGCCAGGAAGAGAGCGGTGGTACCGACGGGCTCCTTCGACCACACGCCGTACACGACGGCCATGATCAGGATGAAGAAGGAGAGCCAGAGGAACATCTTGCCCTGGATCTTCACTTGCCGGCCTCCTTGCCGCCGGTGACTGCCTTGGTACCGGCGTCGTGGTCCGCGAGGTGGTCGAGGGCCGCGATCTCCGGGTGGTGCAGGTCGAACGCCGGGGATTCACTGCGGATCCGCGGCAGGGTGAGGAAGTTGTGCCGCGGCGGCGGGCAGGAGGTCGCCCACTCGAGCGAACGGCCGTAGCCCCACGGGTCGTCGACCTCGACCTTCTTGCCGTACTTCGCCGTCTTCCAGACGTTGTACATGAAGGGCAGCATCGACAGGCCCAGCAGGAACGAGCTGATCGTGGAGATGGTGTTCAGCGCGGTGAAGCCGTCGGCCGCGAGGTAGTCCGCGTAACGACGCGGCATGCCCTCGACGCCCAGCCAGTGCTGCACCAGGAAGGTGCCGTGGAAGCCGATGAACAGCGTCCAGAAGGTGATCTTGCCGAGGCGCTCGTCCAGCATCTTGCCCGTGAACTTCGGCCACCAGAAGTGGAAGCCGGAGAACATCGCGAAGACCACGGTGCCGAAGATGACGTAGTGGAAGTGCGCGACGACGAAGTACGAGTCGGAGACGTGGAAGTCCATCGGGGGCGAGGCCAGGATGACGCCGGTCAGACCACCGAAGGTGAAGGTGATCAGGAAGCCGACGGCCCAGAGCATCGGGGTCTCGAAGGACAGCGAGCCCTTCCACATGGTGCCGATCCAGTTGAAGAACTTCACACCGGTCGGTACCGCGATCAGGAAGGTCATGAAGGAGAAGAACGGCAGCAGCACACCGCCGGTGACGTACATGTGGTGGGCCCACACGGTCACCGAGAGGCCGGCGATCGAGATCGTCGCGGCGATCAGGCCGATGTAACCGAACATCGGCTTGCGCGAGAAGACCGGGATCACTTCGGAAATGATTCCGAAGAATGGCAGCGCGATGATGTACACCTCTGGGTGTCCGAAGAACCAGAAGAGGTGTTGCCACAGTAGGGCGCCGCCATTTGCCGCATCGAACACATGCGCACCGAACTTCCGGTCGGCCTCCAGCGCGAAGAGCGCGGCGGCCAGCACCGGGAAGGCGAGCAGGACCAGAACACCGGTCAGCAGCACGTTCCAGGTGAAGATCGGCATGCGGAACATCGTCATGCCGGGGGCGCGCATGCAGATGATCGTGGTGATGAAGTTGACCGAACCGAGGATCGTGCCGAAGCCGGAGAAGGCCAGACCCATGATCCACATGTCGGCGCCGATGCCCGGCGAGCGGACGGCGTCCGACAGCGGGGAGTAGGCGAACCAGCCGAAGTCGGCGGCACCCGAGGGGGTGACGAAGCCGGCCACCGCGATGGTCGAGCCGAAGAGGTACAGCCAGTACGCGAACATGTTCAGCCGCGGGAACGCCACGTCGGGCGCGCCGATCTGCAGCGGCATGATCCAGTTGGCGAAGCCCGCGAACAGCGGGGTGGCGAACATCAGCAGCATGATCGTGCCATGCATGGTGAACGCCTGGTTGAACTGCTCGTTCGACATGATCTGCGTGCCCGGACGGGCCAGCTCGGCGCGCATGAAGAGCGCCATGATCCCGCCGATGATGAAGAACACGAACGACGTGACCAGGTACATCGTGCCGATGGTCTTGTGGTCGGTCGTGGTCATCCACTTCACGACCACGTTGCCCGGCTGCTTGCGCCGCACCGGCAGCTCGTTCTCGTACGAGTCGGCGGCGGCACCCTGAGATTCGTTGAGGATGCTCACAGTTTGTTCACTTCCGCATTCCGGGCCGGGTCGGTCTGCTTGATGCCGGCCGGGAGGTAGCCGGTCTGACCCTTCTCCGCGAGCTCCTTCAGGTGCGCCTTGTACGCCTCCGGGGAGACCACCTTGACGTTGAAGAGCATCCGGGAGTGGTCGACGCCGCAGAGCTCGGCGCACTTGCCCATGAAGGTGCCTTCTTGGGTCGGGGTGACCTCGAAGACGTTGGTGTGGCCCGGGATGACGTCCTGCTTGAACAGGAAGGGGACCACCCAGAAGGAGTGGATGACGTCATTCGACGACAGGATGAAGCGGACCTTCTCGCCCTTGGGCAGCCAGAGGGTCGGGCCCGGGTTGTTGGTGTCCGGGTTCCGGTCTCCGGGGACGCCCTTGGTGTAGACGCCCTCGGCGCCCGCGGGGAAGTCCTTGGTGTAGCGGTCCGGGATGGCGGCGAGTTCCTTCGGAACCTCGCCCGCCTTCGGGGTCGCCGCGTCGCCGTCGACGTTCTCGACGTAGTTGAAGCCCCAGCTCCACTGGTAGCCGATCACGTTGATCGTGTGAGCCGGCTTGGCGGAGAGGGAGAGCAGCTTCGATTCATCGCGCGCGGTGAAGTAGAACAGCACCGAGACGATGATGAGCGGGACCACGGTGTACAGCGCCTCGATCGGCATGTTGTACCGGGTCTGCGCGGGGACCTCGATCTTCGTCCGGCTGCGCCGGTGGAAGATGACGCTCCACATGATCAGGCCCCACACCAGGATGCCCGTAATGAGAGCGGCCGCCCAGGAGCCCTGCCACAGGGAGAGGATGCGAGGCGCCTCCTCCGTGACCGGGGTGGGCATTCCGAGGCGGGGGAAGTCTTTCCAGGTGTACGAGCAACCAGTGGCGGTCGCCAGAACCGCGCCCGCAGTCAGCGCCTGCAGCAGCTTCCGCCGCATCGGGCGCCGCGGCGAGCGGTCGGAGCCGTAGGGACTCACGTAGCGCCTTCCCGAGAGTCTCGGCCCGCGCGGCCGGCCGCGGCCGTATTCGGGTCGGTCGCCGGCCCTGACGCAGGCAGGGGTTTGGATGTTTATGCGGACCAAACCCTACTGGACGCTATTTGGGGTCGCGCGGGGAGGGTGCCCAACGCGCCGTTACTGACCCCGAAGGGATGGATCCGCCGTACGGGGGACGGCCCAACCGACCCCGAATGGCGGCCTCCGGAAGACATCTGACGGGCCCTGACCTCGGCCGGACGCCACACCGGGCGGGCGGCCGGTTAGCGTGACCGGATGCCGTACTTCGACACCGCGTCCGCCGCCCCGCTGCACCCCGTGGCCCGCCAAGCGCTCCAGGCCTCCCTCGACGAGGGCTGGGCCGACCCGGCCCGGCTCTACCGCGAAGGCCGGCGGGCCAGGCTGCTGCTGGACGCGGCCCGGGAGGCCGCGGCGGATTCGGTGGGATGCCGTCCCGACGAGCTCGTGTTCACTCCTTCGGGGACGCACGCGGTTCACTCGGGCATGGCGGGGGTACTCGCGGGCCGTCGGCGCGTCGGCGGGCATCTGGTCGTATCAGCGGTGGAACACAGCTCCGTCCTGCACGCGGCGGAGTCCCACGCCGCGCGCGGCGGCACCGTCAGCGAGGTCCCGGTCGACCGATACGGCCGGGTCGACCCCGCCGCCTACGGGGACTTCGTACGCCCCGACACCGCGCTGGCCTGCCTCCAGTCGGCCAACCACGAGGTGGGCACCGTCCAGCCGGTGGCGGAGGTCGCCGAACTCTGCGGCGCGGCCGGCGTGCCGCTGCTCGTGGACGCGGCCCAGTCGCTGGGCTGGGGACCGGTCGCCGCGGGCTGGTCCGTCCTGTGCGCGAGCGCCCACAAATGGGGCGGCCCGCCCGGAGTCGGCCTGCTGGCGGTCCGCAAGGGCGTCCGGTACTCCTCCCAACACCCCTCCGACGAGCGGGAGTCCGGCCGCTCCCCCGGCTTCGTCAACCTCCCGGCGGCCGTCGCCGCAGCGGCCTCCCTGCGGGCGGTGCGCGCCGAGGCCGACGCGGAGGCCGCCCGGCTGCGGACCCTGGTCGACCGGCTGCGGCGGCGGGTGGCCCGGCTGGTCCCCGACGTGGAAGTGGTGGGCCACCCCGACCTGCGCCTCCCCCATCTGGTCACCTTCTCCTGCCTCTACGTCGACGGCGAGACCCTGCTCCACGAGTTGGACCGGGCCGACTACTCCGTCTCCTCCGGCTCCTCGTGCACCAGCTCGACCCTGACTCCGTCCCATGTGCTGCGCGCGATGGGGGTGCTGTCGGAGGGCAACGTACGGGTCTCCCTGCCTACGGGCACCACGGCCGCGGAGGTCAACGGGTTCCTGGAACTGCTGCCGGGGGTGGTGGCGGGGGTCCGCGAACGACTCGGCGTCGCGGAGCCGGTGCCGGCGCCCGACCCTGATGTGGAGTCCCTCGAACTGGACACCCTGGGGTTGCGGTGCCCGCAGCCCGTCATCGAACTGGGGCGGGCGATCGGGCGGGTGCCGGTGGGGGGCACGGTGACCGTGCTGTCGGACGACGAGGTCGCGCGGCTGGACATCCCGGCGTGGTGCGTGATGCGGGGGCAGGTGTACGTGGGCGAGGCCCCTCGGCCGGAGGGGGTCGCGTACACGGTGCGGCGGGTGGTGTGAGCCGGGGGGTGGGCCCTGCGGGGCATGTCCCCGACCCACCCTTCCGCCGTTCCCTGGGCTCCGCCCAGACCCGCGCCTCAAACGCCGGCGGGGCTGGAAAAATCCAGCCCCGCCGACGTTTGAGGCCCGACTGCTACGCCGCGAGGTGGGACTGGACTTCCGCCGCCGCCACGTCGCCGTAGGCCTTCGTGAAGCGCTCCATGAAGTGCGCGCGGGCCAGGGTGTACTCCTGGGTGCCCAGCGTCTCGATGACCAGCGTCGCCAGCATGCAGCCGACCTGCGCCGCGCGCTCCAGGCTCACGCCCCAGCCCAGCCCCGTAAGGAACCCGGCGCGGAACGCGTCGCCGACGCCGGTCGGGTCGACCTTGGCGGTCTCCTCCGGGCAGCCGACGACGATCGGGTCGTGGCCGACCCGCTCGATGCGGACGCCGTTCGAGCCGAGGGTGGTGACCCGCGTGCCGACCTTCGCCAGGATCTCCGCGTCCGTCCAGCCGGACTTCGCCTCGATGAGGCCCTTCTCGTACTCGTTCGAGAAGAGGTACGTCGCGCCCTCCATCAGGGTGCGGATGTTGTCCCCGTCCATCCGGGCGATCTGCTGCGAGAAGTCCGCCGCGAAGGGGATGTTCCGCGTCCGGCACTCCTCCGTGTGGCGGAGCATCGCCTCGGGGTCGTCGGCGCCGATCAGGACGAGGTCCAGGCCGCCGACACGGTCCGCGACCGCCTTCAGCTCGATCAGGCGGGCCTCGCTCATCGCGCCCGTGTAGAAGGAGCCGATCTGGTTGTGGTCGGCGTCCGTGGTGCAGACGAAGCGCGCGGTGTGCAGCACCTCGGAGATGCGCACGGAGGCGGTGTCGACGCCGTGCCGGTCCAGCCAGGAGCGGTACTCGTCGAAGTCGTAGCCGGCCGCGCCGACGAGGATCGGGCGGGTGCCGAGCTGCCCCATGCCGAAGCAGATGTTCGGACCGACGCCTCCCCGGCGGACGTCGAGGTTGTCGACGAGGAACGAGAGGGAGACCGTGTGCAGCTGATCCGCGACCAACTGGTCGGCGAAGCGGCCGGGGAAGGTCATGAGGTGGTCGGTGGCGATGGAGCCGGTGACTGCGATGCGCACGGGGTGGATGCTCCTGCTCGGGAGGGCAAAGGGGACAGTCAAAACTACCCGGTCGACGGCGGTTGACCGACCGGCTGAAACTACCCCGTAGTAGGGCTTTCTTCGCCCGCATTGGCGTGTCTACCGTGCCCCCATGACCTATACCGATGGCTTCGGGTACGCCGAGACGGCCCAGAACACCGCCGACGCTCGGCCCGGTTTCGCACGGCTGCTGGGCGACTGCGCCCGGATGGCCCCGCACTGGTCGGTCCCCGCCGACCCCCGTCCGGACCGGGTGGCACCCTCTCAGATCCACGGGATCCGCGTCCCCGCGGCCTCGGCCCGGCTGATCGCCTCCACCGCCGCCTACGGGGACTGAGCGGCTGCCCGGGAGATCCGGGGGGAACCGGATCGGCGCCTGTTCCGTCACATCCGCATCACCACTGGCGGGACGGGCTAAGGAGCGATGCGGTGACCACCGAACAACCGGGCACATCCGATACACCACTGGCCGTGCGGCGGCGGCCCGCCTGGGCCGTCGGCGCGATCGTGGCCGCCGTCCTCGTCACGGGCGGCGGCACCGCGTACTGGGCGTCGACCGCCCACGGTGAGGGCCGTACGGGCGGCGGTACGGACTCCTCCGCGGCCTCCGCACCCCGCGTGGCGCCGACTCCGCCCGGTCCCGGCATCGCGGTCGGCGAGCCCGATCCGTCCGGCGGCGGGGTCACGTACGCGGCGGACGTCGAACTCCCCGGCGGTCCGGCCACCGCGCCCGCCTTCGCCGCGACCGGCGAGGTCGGCTCCGCCGACGTGGCCCGCCTCGCGGCGGCCCTCGGCATCTCCGGCGCGCCGCGCCGGAGCGGGGAGATGTGGCAGGCCGGGGAGACCGCGGACGGTTCCGGGCCCCGGCTGACGGTGAACTCCAAGGCCCCCGGTACCTGGACCTTCTCCCGCTTCCAGGTCGGCGGCACCGGCGACGACTGCCAGCGCGGCAAGGACACCTGCGGCCCGGCCACCCTCCCCGAGGGCCTGGACCAGGGCTCCGCCCAGAAGGGGCAGGCCCCGGCCGGGAAGCCCCTCTCCGAGGCCGCCGCCAAGGCCGCCGCCGCGCCCGTACTGGCGGCCGTCGGCCAGAGCGGCGCCAAGCTGGACGCCCGGCTGGTCCAGGGCTCGGTGCGGGTGGTGAGTGCCGACCCGGTGGTGGGCGGACTGCCCACCCAGGGCTGGTCCACCAAGATCGGCGTCGGGGCGGACTCCCAGGTGGTGTCGGGCAGCGGCGAGCTGACCCTCCCCGTGCGGGCCGCCGCCGAGCAGCCGGTGATCGGCGCCGTCGACGCGCTGGCCCGGCTGAACAAGAGGTCCGCGGGCCCCGCGGACGGCACGGGCCCCGGCCCCAGCGGCTGCGCCACGAGCGTCCCGCTGGCTCCGGACACCGCGGTCGGCGCGACGGACACGCCGCCCTGCAACCCGGACCCCCGCCCGATGAAGCCCCCGCGCACGGAGTCGGTACGGGGCGCCGTGCTCGGGCTGGTTCCCGGCACGGTCGACGGGGCCCGGGGTCTGGTCCCGGCCTGGCTGTTCGAGGTGGCGGGCAAGGACGGCGCCGCGAGCCACACCGTGGCCCAGCCGGCGGCCCTGGCCGAGGAGCCCGCGCCGGGCACGGCGCCCCCCGCTCCCCCGGCCGGGAAGACGCTGACGGTGCCCGGATTCTCGTACTCCGAGGCCGACAGGACCCTGACCGTGAACTTCTGGGGCGGGGTGTGCAGCACCTACGCGCTGGAGGCCCGGGAGGAGCCCGGTTCGGTGCTGGTGAAGATCACCGACACCCCGAACAAGCCGGGTCAGTCCTGCATCATGCTCGCGCAGGAGATGACGGTCACGGCCCGGCTCCAGCAGCCGCTCGGCGACCGGAAGGTGATCGACGCCACGACGGGCAAGCCGATCCCCCGGCAGTAGCCGTCAGGGCCCGGGAGCGGATCCGGGCGCACGAGAGGGGCCCCGCGGTCGGTTCGACCGCGGGGCCCCTCTCGTCGTCCTACAGGTTTAGCTGAAGGAGTCACCGCAGGCGCAGGAGCCCGTGGCGTTCGGGTTGTCGATCGTGAAGCCCTGCTTCTCGATGGTGTCGACGAAGTCGATCGACGCACCGTGGAGGTACGGGGAGCTCATCCGGTCGGTGACGACCTTGACGCCGTCGAAGTCCTTCACGACGTCGCCGTCGAGGGACCGCTCGTCGAAGAAGAGCTGGTAGCGCAGGCCCGAGCAGCCGCCGGGCTGGACGGCGACGCGCAGCGCCAGGTCCTCGCGGCCTTCCTGCTCAAGGAGGGTCCTGACCTTCTCGGCGGCGGCGTCGGACAGGAGGATGCCGTCGCTCACAGTGGTCTTTTCGTCCTGTACGGACATCTGCATTCACTCCCGAAGTGGGCGGCTCCCCACTCCAAGGCGGGGAAACGTCGGACTCTTGCCGTCGGTGGCAACGAGCGGGACCGCGGTTTCATTCCGGGACCCGACGCTTGTTTCAGAAATTCCATGCTCGCACACCGCGCGAGGGGGCGAGCCCGTACCGGGGGTCGACCTCGGGTGGACGTCGCCCGGACGTCGCCCGGAGCTCGGCCGGAGCTCGGGCGGACCTCGGGCGGGCGAATGCGTCACATCGACACTATCGGCATCGTCAAAGTGACGTGAAGCGGTTATGATAGATAACGTCAAATAGACGAGAAGTCGAAGCCGATGGCTTCAGAAGTCCCTTGTCGCAGAACAGAAAGGGTGCGTGTCGTGACCACCGCCCAGCCTTTGGACAACCAGCCTTTGGACGTCCAGCCGACGCCCCTCGCCCTGCTGCTGCTCGGCCGCGAAGCCGATCCCAAGAGCGAGCGCGGGGTGGAGTGCCCCGGCGACCTGCCGTCGCCGTCGGACCCGGACCTCGTGGCGCGCGCCCGCGCGGCCAAGGAGAAGCTCGGGGACAAGGTCTTCATCCTCGGCCACCACTACCAGCGGGACGAGGTCATCGAGTTCGCCGACGTCACCGGTGACTCCTTCAAGCTCGCCAAGGACGCGGCCGCCAAGCCGGAAGCCGAGTACATCGTCTTCTGCGGCGTCCACTTCATGGCCGAGTCCGCGGACATCCTGACCTCGGACGACCAGAAGGTCGTCCTGCCCGACCTCGCCGCGGGCTGCTCGATGGCCGACATGGCCACCGCCGAGCAGGTCGCGGAGTGCTGGGACGTGCTGACCGAGGCCGGGATCGCCGGCACCACGGTGCCCGTCTCGTACATGAACTCCTCGGCCGACATCAAGGCCTTCACCGGCAAGCACGGCGGCACGATCTGTACCTCGTCCAACGCCAAGAAGGCCCTGGAGTGGGCGTTCGAGCAGGGTGAGAAGGTGCTCTTCCTCCCGGACCAGCACCTGGGCCGCAACACGGCCGTCCGCGACATGGGCATGTCCCTGGACGACTGCGTGCTCTACAACCCGCACAAGCCGAACGGCGGCCTCACCGTCGAGCAGCTCCAGGGCGCCAAGATGATCCTGTGGCGCGGGCACTGCTCCGTACACGGCCGTTTCTCGGTGGATTCGGTCAACGACGTGCGCGCCCGCATCCCCGGCGTCAACGTCCTCGTCCACCCCGAGTGCAAGCACGAGGTGGTGGCGGCCGCGGACTACGTCGGCTCCACCGAGTACATCATCAAGGCGCTGGAGGCGGCCCCGGCCGGCTCCAAGTGGGCCATCGGCACCGAGCTGAACCTCGTGCAGCGCCTGGCGAACCGTTTTGCCGCTGAGGACAAGGAGGTCGTCTTCCTCGACAAGACGGTCTGCTTCTGCTCGACGATGAACCGCATCGACCTCCCCCACCTGGTGTGGACCCTGGAGTCCCTGGCCGAGGGCAACCTCGTGAACCAGATCCAGGTCGACAAGGAGACCGAGAGCTTCGCCAAGCTGGCCCTGGAGCGCATGCTCGCGCTGTAGCGGCGCGGGCCGCGCCGACCGCACCGGCCGCGCGAAGCCCCGTACACGCCCGAAGGGCCGCCCCTCCGTCTGGAGGGGCGGCCCTTCGGCGTCGAACGGGAGAACTGCCGCGGTCAGACCTTGACCGGGCTCTCGTCCTCCGCGGAGGCGGACGGGGACGGGGACGGGACCACCGTCAGGCGGGCCGTCTTCTTGCCTCGGCGGCGCTCCTTGAAGAGCTCGAACATCGTGTACAGCGTCGGCACCAGGAGCAGCGTCAGCAGGGTGGAGCTGATCAGGCCGCCGATGACGACCACCGCGAGCGGCTGCGAGATGAAGCCGCCCTCGCCCGTGACGCCCAGCGCCATCGGGAGCAGCGCGAAGATCGTCGCCAGTGCCGTCATCAGGATCGGGCGCAGCCGGTGGCGGCCGCCCTCGACGACCGCCTCGACGACGCCGTAGCCCTGGGCGCGGTACTGGTTGACCAGGTCGATCAGGACGATCGCGTTGGTCACGACGATGCCGATGAGCATCAGCATGCCGATCAGAGCCGGGATGCCGAGCGGCGTGCCGGTGATCAGGAGCAGGCCGAGGGCGCCGGTGGCCGCGAAGGGGATGGAGACCAGCAGGATCAGCGGCTGGACCAGCGAGCGGAACGTCGCGACCAGCAGCATGAAGACGATCGCGATGGCCGCGAGCATGGCCAGGCCCAGGTCCGCGAAGGCCTTGCTCTGGTCCTGGCCGACGCCGCCGATGGTGGCGGTGGCGCCCGCGGGCAGGTCCAGGGCCTTGATCTTCGTCTGGAGGTCCGCGCTGACGGCGCCGGTGTTGTCACCGACCGGCTTCGCGGTGATGGTGGCGGCGCGGGCGCCGTCGATCCGGGTCATCGCGACCGGGCCGGGTACCTCCTTGACCTCGGCGATGTCGCCGAGCCTGACCGGGCCGACCGGCAGCGCCTGCAGCTGGGCCAGGGTGGTGGCCGGCTGCGCGGACTTGATGACGATGTCCCGCTCGGTGTCGTCCAGTACGGCCTTGCCCGCCGGGTTGCCCCGTACGGCCTGGGCGACGATCCCGCCGAGCGCGGCCTGGCTGATGCCGAGTTCCGCCGCCTTGGGGGTGGCGGTGACCGAGATCCGGGGCACGGACTGGGACAGGTCGCTCTGGACGTCGGTGACGTCCTTGAGGGTGGCCACCTCGGCGCGGACCTGCTCGGCGGCCTTGGCCAGGACGCCCGCGTCACCGGCCTTGACGACGACCCGGAGGTTCTGGCTGCCGAAGCCGTCGCCCGCCGCGACGGTGGTGTCGCCGATGCCGTCGAGTCCCTTCAGGGCCGTCTCGATGTGCTTCTTGGCGGCGTCGGCGTCGTCGGAACTCTTCAGCGTGACCGCGTACGAGGCCTCGTTGGAGCCGGTGCCGCCGCCGAAGGCGGCCATGAAGCCGGAGGACCCGACGGTGACCTGGTAGGCCTCGACGCCCTCGGTTTCGGACAGGACCTTCTCGACCTTGCGGCTCGCCTCGTCGGCGGCGGCCAGCGAGGTGCCCGGGGGCAGCTGCTGCTTGACGTTCAGGACGTTCTGCTCGCCCTGGTCGAAGAAGTTCGTCTTGAGCAGCGGGGTCATGCCCAGTGTCGCGACGAACACCACGACGGCCACGACCAGGGTGGTGATCCTGCGGCGGGTGACCAGGCCCAGCGCGCGGACGTAGAACTGCTGGAGCCTGCTGCGCGACTCCTTCTCCTCGGCCTCGCGGCGCGCCTTATCGGCGCTCGCCGCGTCCCCGGCGCTGACGCCCTTGGGCGCGCGCAGGAACCAGTACGAGAGCACCGGCACGACCGTCAGGGAGACGATCAGCGAGGCCAGCAGGGCCGCGGTGACCGTGATGGAGAACGGGCCGAAGAACTGGCCGACCATGCCGCCGACGAAGGCGATCGGCAGGAAGACGGCGACGGTGGTGAGCGTGGAGGAAGTGACCGCGCCGGCCACCTCCTTGACCGCGGTGATGATCGCGTGTTCGCGCTCCTCGCCGTAGCCGAGGTGGCGCTTGATGTTCTCCAGGACCACGATCGAGTCGTCGACGACCCGGCCGATGGCGATGGTGAGCGCGCCCAGCGTCAGCATGTTGAGGGAGAGGTCGCGGGTCCACAGCACGATCAGCGCGAGGACCACGGACAGCGGGATGGAGACCGCGGTGACCAGCGTCGAGCGGATCGAGCCGAGGAAGACCAGGATCACGATCACCGCGAAGACCAGGCCGAGCAGGCCCTCGGTGGTCAGGCCGGAGATGGACTTGGCGACGGGCGGTCCCTGGTCCTGGATCACGGCCAGATCGGCGCCGGAGCCGAGGGTGGAACGCAGCTCGGGCAGCTTGTCCTTGACGGCGTCCGAGATGGCTACGGCGCTGCCTTCCTTGTCCATGGTCAGGACGAGGGAGAGGCTGGGCTTGCCGTTGGTGCGGGTGATGGAGACCGCCTTGGCGGACTCCTGCTTCACGCTCGCCACGTCACCGAGGCGCACGGCCGGCTTGCCGGGTCCGGCGGTCAGGCGCAGGTCTTCGAGCTGGGCGAGCGAGGTGTAGCCCGAACCGACGCGTACGGTGCGGTTCTTGCCCGCCTCGTCGAAGGAGCCGGCCGGGACGGTGGCGCCGCCCGCCGCCAGGCCCTGGGCGAGCGCCTGTCCGTCGAGGCCGGCCGCGGCGAGCTTGGCGGCGTCCGGGGTGACGGTGACCTGGAGGTCCTGGACCCCGTTGACGGTGACCTGGCGGACCCCCGTGATGTCCTGCAGCACGGGGACGACCGACTTGTTCAGCTGGTCGGCCAGCGCCTGCTGGTCCTTGTCGGAGGTGACGGCGAGGACCACGGTCGGCATGTCGTCGGTGGAACCGGCGATCACCTGCGGGTCGACCTCGGAGGGCAGCCGGACGCGGGCCCGGTTGACGGCCTGCTGGACGTCGGCGACGAGCTGCTTGGTGCCGGTGTCGCCGTAGTCGAAGGTCGCCATGATGAGGGCGTTGCCCTCACTGGCGGTGGAGGTGATGCCGGTGATTCCGTCGACGCCCTTGAGGGTGGCCTCGATCGGTTCGACGACCTGCTTCTCCACCACGTCGGGCGAGGCGCCCTGGTACGGCGCGAGCACCGACACCATCGGCAGGTCGATGGAGGGCAGCAGCTGCTGCTTGAGCTGCGGGATGGCTATGGCACCGAAGAGGAGCGCGACGAGCGACACGAGGCCGATCAGCGCCCTTTGGGCCAGGCTGAAGCGGGACAGCCGGAACATGGATATGAGGTTCTCTCTGCAGTGACGTGGGTGACGTCGAACGACGTCGACGAAGTCATGCCGCCGGACGACCCCGTGAGGGTGCGCGCGAAGGCTCCTCAGCTTGTCGTGCGCGCGGGCACGCCGGCGTCGGCCCCAGGTCCCGTCCTTACGCCCGGCATACCGCGTCCGCAGTAGTCGGTGCTACTGCGGCTACTCCGCGCGGGGCCTGACTAGTCCCGATTCGTAGGCGATGACCACCAATTGGGCACGGTCGCGGGCGCCGAGTTTGGCCATGGCCCGGTTGACGTGCGTCTTGACGGTGAGCGGGCTGACCTCCAGCCGCCCGGCGATCTCGTCGTTGGACAGACCCGCCGCCACGAGTACGAGGACCTCGCGCTCGCGTCCCGTCAGCGCGGCGAGCCGCTGCGCGTGCGCCGCGGCGGTCGCGGTGCGGGTCTCGTCGCCGCCGCCCTGGGCGAGGAAGGTGGCGATCAGCCCTTTGGTCGCGGCCGGGGAGAGCAGCGCGTCACCGGCGGCGGCGACGCGGATGGCGTTGAGGAGCTCCTCGGGCTCGGCGCCCTTGCCGAGGAACCCGGAGGCGCCCGCCCGCAGGGCCGCGGCCACGTACTCGTCCACCTCGAAGGTCGTCAGCATCACCACGCGGACCCCGGCCAGTTCGGGATCGGCGCTGATCAGCCGGGTGGCGGCGAGGCCGTCGGTGCCGGGCATCCGGATGTCCATGAGCACCACGTCGGGCCGGAACTCGCGCGCCAGCTCGAGGGCCTGCGCCCCGTCGGAGGCCTCCCCGACGACCCGCATGTCGGGCTCCGAGTCGACGAGCACCTTGAACGCGCTGCGCAGCAGCGCCTGGTCGTCGGCGAGCAGCACCCTGATGGGCGCCGGAGCCTGCTCCTGGAGTTGGGGCTGGGTCTCTTCCACGAGCCGACCCTACGTCGTCCCGCGCGGCCGACCGGGCGGGAGGCGGCCTAGCCCAGGGCCAGGACCACCAGGACCGCCGTCGCGGACACCTCGGCCAGGGCTCCGAACACGTCCCCCGTGACCCCGTCGAACCGCCGGACGCAGCGCCGGAGCAGGGCCTCCGCCGCCAGCAGGGCGGCCAGTACCGCCGCCCCGTGCTGCGCGGCGGCGCCCGCGCCCAGCGGCAGCGCGGCCACGGCCGCCAGGACCACGGTGAGCACGGCGACGGCGGCGGCCGCCCCGTACGGGACGACTCCGGCGACCGCCGCGCCCAGCCCCTCGGGGCGGGCCGCCGGGACCCCGTCGCGGGAGGCCAGCGTCATGGCGAGGCGGGCGGCGACGGCGGCGAGCACGGCGGCGAGGGCGCCCCGGATCCAGCTGTCGGCGTACACGTCGGCCAGCGCGGCGACCTGGACCAGCAGCACGAACACCAGCGCCACCACCCCGAAGGGGCCGATGTCGGACTGCTTCATGATGCGCAGCGCGGCGTCGGCCGGCTTGGCGCTGCCCAGTCCGTCCACCGTGTCGGCGAGGCCGTCCAGGTGCAGGGCGCGGGTCAGGGCCGCCGGTACGGCGACGGTGACGGCCGCGGCGAGCAGCGGACCTGCGCCGCACAGCAGCAGGAGGACGCCGGGCACGGCCGCGAGGAGTCCCACCACGAGCCCGGCGAGGGGGGCGCAGGCCATCCCGGTGCGGGCGGCGGGGCGGTCCCAGCGGGTGATGCGGGCGGGCAGCACGGTGAGCGTGCCGAAGGCGAAGCGGACCCCGTCGAGCAGCGAGGCCCGGTCCGGGGGCGGCGTCGGGGACGGGCCGTCGTACGAATCTGTCATCGGCGCGAACGCTACCCGCTCACCGGGAACGGTAAGTTACCCATTACGCCCCAAACCGGGAGGTGGTGGCATGGGTCACTGGTGGTATCGAAACATTGTGGAGCCGGGGAAGCTCCCGCTGCTCCTCGCCCTGGTCTCCTTCGTCCTGTCCTTCCTGGTCACCCGCGTGATCACCCGGTTGATCCGGGCGGGCCGGGGGCCCTTCAAGAACGTCACTCCGGGCGGGCTGCACATCCACCACGTGGTACCGGGCGTGATCCTCGTGATCATCGGCGGGTTCGGCGCGGTCGGCAGCAGCCGGCACAGTTTCGGGGCGGGGCTGTCGGCGGTCATCTTCGGGCTGGGCGCGGGGCTGGTGCTGGACGAGTTCGCGCTGATCCTGCACCTGGACGACGTCTACTGGAGCGAGCAGGGCCGCAAGAGCGTGGAGATCGTGGTCCTGACGGCGGCGATCGTGGCGCTGGTGCTGGGCGGGTTCCTGCCGTTCGGGGTCAACGACCTCACCGAGGAGGAGAGACACAGCCGCGGGCTGGTCGTCATCAATACGGCGACCAACTTCTTCCTCGCGCTGATCGCCCTGTGGAAGGGCAAGCCGCGCACGGCGTTCTTCGGCACGGTCATCCCCTTCGTGGCGCTGATCGGCTCGATCCGGCTGGCCCGGCCCGGTTCCCCGTACGCGAAGAGGTTCTACGCCAACCGCCCGCGGGCCCGCGCCAAGGCCGGGCTCCGCGCCTTCCACCACGACCGCCGGTGGACCGCGCCGCGCCGCAAGTTCGAGAACTTCATCGGCGGGACCCCCGACAAGGAGCAGGTGTCCGACGCCGGAGGAGAGTCGCGCTGAACGACGGAAGGGCCCGCCCCCGGGGGGACGGGCCCTTCCTCACCGTCTTCAGCCCGGGATCAGGCCGTCGTCGCTGAGCATCTCCTTGACCTGGTCCAGCGTCGCGTCCGGCGCGGGCAGGATCAGTTCGGACGGCTCCAGCGCGTCGTCCGGGAGCGGCTCGCCGAGTCGGCGCACCTCGTCGAGCAGCGCTCCCAGCGTGCGCCGGAAGCCCTCCTCGTCGCCGGACTCCATCTCCGCGAGCAGTTCGTCGTCCAGCTCGTTGAGCTTGGTGAAGTGGCTGTCCGCCAGCTTCACCTGACCTTCCCCCATGATGCGGACAATCATGACGGGCCCCGTCCTACTGCTTGTCGAACCGGTGCTGGGTCTGCGACGGCTGGCCATTGCCCGCGGCGCCGCCCTCGATGGCCTGCTGCGGGGCGGAGGAACCGCCCGCCAGCTCTGCCTTCATCCGCTGGAGCTCCAGCTCCACGTCCGAGCCGCCCGAGATGCGGTCCAGCTCGGCCTGGAGGTCGTCCTTGGCGAGCCCGCTCGCGTCGCTCAGCGCGCCGGAGGCCAGCAGCTCGTCGATCGCGCCGGCGCGGGCCTGCAGCTGCGCCGTCTTGTCCTCGGCCCGCTGGATGGCGAGGCCGACGTCGCTCATCTCCTCGGAGATGCCGGAGAAGGACTCGGCGATCCGGGTCTGCGCCTGGGCGGCCGTGTACGTGGCCTTGATGGTCTCCTTCTTGGTGCGGAAGGCGTCCACCTTGGCCTGGAGGCGCTGCGCGGCCAGCGTCAGCTTCTCCTCCTCGCCCTGCAGGGTCTGGTGCTGCACCTCGAGGTCGCTGACCTGCTGCTGCAGCGAGGCGCGGCGGGACAGGGCCTCGCGGGCCAGGTCCTCGCGGCCGAGGGCCAGCGCCTTGCGGCCCTGGTCCTCCAGCTTGCTGGACTGGCCCTGGAGCTGGTTCAGCTGCAGTTCCAGCCGCTTGCGGGAGGTCGCCACGTCGGCGACCCCGCGGCGCACCTTCTGAAGCAGCTCCAGCTGCTTCTGGTACGAGTAGTCGAGGGTCTCGCGCGGGTCCTCGGCCCGGTCAAGGGCCTTGTTCGCCTTCGCGCGGAAGATCATCCCCATACGCTTCATGACACCGCTCATGGGCTTCGCGCGCCCCCTTCTAGACGGACTGTGCTCCAGGTCACCAACAAGACCCACAGTACGGGCCCTGCATCTATTACCGCACTGTTCGAGTACGGATGGGCTCCTCCTCCAGGACGACTGCTGCGCCGCCGTGTCAGGCGTAAGGAGTAGGTGCTCCCCTCACGGTTACCCAACAGGAAGGACGCCCGCCGTTGCCGGATCGTTCCCGTCCGGGATGGGGCCCGTGCCCACAACCACGTACCCTTGGGTTTTGTGTTTGGTAGCCGATCCTCCAAGGAAGAGAAGGCCGCAGCCACCGACAAGGTGAGCGCCGACCTCTCGCAGTCCCGTGACCCGCAGGCCCCGAAGGGCCGCCCTACGCCGAAGCGTGCCGTGGCTCAGTCACAGCGCAAGGCCGTGGTGGCCTCGACCGGCAACCGCAAGGAGGATGCCAAGCGAGCCCGTGAACGCCGCCGGGTCGAGATGACCAAGCAGCGCGAGGCCCTCGCCAGTGGCGACGAGCGTTACCTGCCCAACCGCGACAAGGGCCCCGTGCGCCGCTACGTCCGCGACTTCGTGGACTCCCGCTTCTCCGTCGCCGAGATGTTCCTGCCGCTGGCAGTGATCATCCTGGTGCTCAGCATGGTGCGCGTGCCGTCCATCCAGAACATCGCGCTGATGCTGTGGCTCGGCGTGATCGCGCTGATCCTCGTCGACTCCGTCGGCATGTTCATCCGGCTGCGCAAGGCCCTGAACACCAAGTTCCCCGACGAGCCCAAGCGCGGCGCCGTCGCGTACGGCCTCATGCGCACCCTCCAGATGCGCCGGCTGCGCCTGCCCAAGCCGCAGGTCAAGCGCGGGGAACGGCCCTGAGCGGTTTCTCGGACGGATCCCGCCTCTGGCTCGAGGGCCTCGGCGGGCTCCGCAACGCCGTCCGCCAGGAGCTCGTCGGCCGCCAGGTCGACGAGCAGATAGCGCACCGCTTCCCCGTCGGGCAGCGGCTGCGCGTCCTGGACGTCGGCATGGGCCAGGGCACCCAGGCGCTGCGCCTGGCCCGCGCCGGGCACATGGTGACGGGCCTGGAGCAGGATCCGGCGATGCTGGACGTCGCCCGCGAGGCGCTGGCCGCCGAGCCCGCCGGGATCCGGGACCGCGTCCGCCTCATGGAGGGCGACGGCCGCGAGACCGGGGCGCACTTCCTGCCGGGCAGCTTCGACGTGGTGCTCTGCCACGGCGTGCTGATGTACGTCCCCGAGCCGGACGCCATGCTCGCCGGGCTCGCCCGCATGCTGGCCCCCGGCGGACTGCTGTCCCTGCTGGTGCGCAACGGCGACGCGCTCGCCATGCGGCCCGGCCTCGACGGCGACTGGAAGGCCGCGCTGGACGCCTTCGACACCACCGACTACACGAACCGGCTGGGCCTGGACGTGCGCGCCGACCGGCTGGCCGCGCTGACGGCCACCCTGTCCGGGATCGGCGCCCCGCTGCAGACCTGGTACGGCGTACGGGTCTTCACGGACGGCACCGAGGCCGGGGAGCGGCTCCCCGAGGGCGCGGAGCTGGAGCGGCTGCTCGCCGCCGAGGACCGCGCCGGGCGGATCGACCCCTACCGCGGGGTCGCGGCCCTGCTGCACCTGTGCGGCGTACGGGGCTGAGCCCCCAGGCCGTCTCTTTCGGAACACGCCCGGAGCCCGGGTCCGCTCGCGGACCCGGGCTCCTTCGCGTCCTCGGCCGTCACCGGCCCGGCCGGGTCAGAGCTCGGCGGCCTCGCGCAGGCTCATCGTGTACAGCTGGACGCCGTTGTCGTCGGACAGCTTCACCTGCTCGGTGCCGCCCTCCAGCAGGTCCTTCCAGTACTCGCCGATCCACGACTCGGCGTCCCCCTGCGTGGTGAACTCCTCCGGAACCACCGACGGGCTCGTCTCACTGCCGTCCGCCGTCTCGAACCGCCACGTCCACGCCATGTCCGCCTCCGTTGCTCGTCCGCTGATCGCTGATCGCACGCTTCTCGTCTTGAGTGTGCCCAGAGAGTAGCCGGGCGCGCACCAGTCTCGGCGACGCGGGAGGATCATCCTGTGGAACTCACTCTGCTCGGCACCGGCACACCCGAAGGACTGCCCCGCCCCGGCTGTCCCTGCGCCGTCTGCGCGCTCAGCGTCGGGCCGCGGGCGCGCGCCGCCACGTCCGTGCTCGTCGACGGGGCGCTGCTGCTGGACCTGACCCCGGGGGCGGTGCTCGCGGGCGCGCGCGCGGGGCATTCACTGACCGGCGTGCGCCAGGTCCTGCTGACCCACCCCCACGACGGGCCGGCCGTGGAGCTCCCGCCGGGGCTGCCCGCCGCCGGGCGGGTGCCGGACGGGCGGGAGCTCGCGGTGATCTCCGGGCACCGGGTGCTGGCGGTGGCCATGGACGCGCCCGGCACCGGGTACGAGGTGACCGGCCCGGACGGGGCGCGGCTGCTGTACCTGCCGCCGGGCGGGGCGCCCGCGGGAACCAACGGGACCAGCGCGCAGCGCCCGTACGACGTGGTCCTCGCGGACGTGCTCGGCCGCCCGGAGGCGCTGGCCCGGCTGCGGGCGAGCGGTGCGGTGGGCCCGGCGACGGACGTGATCGCGGTCCACCTGGACCACGACACCCCGCCCGGCGCGGAGCTGGAGCGCCGGTGCGCGGCCCTGGGCGCCCGGACGGTGGCGGACGGCACGACGGTGTCGACCGGCGAGTACCGGGCGCTGCCCCGGGTGCCGCGCCGGACCCTGGTCCTGGGCGGGGCCCGGTCGGGGAAGTCCTACGAGGCGGAGCGCCGGCTGACCGGCTTCCCCGAGGTCGTCTACGTGGCCACGGGCGGCACCCGTGAGGGCGACGCGGAGTGGGCGGCGCGGGTCGGCCTGCACCGGGAGCGGCGGCCCTCGTCCTGGCGGACGGTGGAGACCTGCGAGCTGGTTCCGTTGCTGGCCGAGGACGGGCCGCCGCTGCTGATCGACTGCCTGGCGTTGTGGCTGACGGACGCGATGGACCGGGCCCTGGCCTGGGACGACGCGGCCTGGGCCGGCGGCGGCCGCAAGGAGCTGGAGGAGCGGACGGCCGAGCTGGTGGCGGCGGTGCGCGCGACCCGCCGCCCGGTGGTGCTCGTCAGCAACGAGGTCGGCTCCGGGGTGGTCCCCGCGACGGCTTCGGGGCGGCGGTTCCGGGACGAGCTGGGGCGGCTGAACGCGGGGGTGGCGGGCGAGTGCGAGCACGTGCTGCTGGTGGTGGCCGGCCAGCCGGTGGTCCTCAAGCAGTGACTCCCGCTCCACCGGAGCTGTGGGCCCCGTCCGGGAAGCGCCGGCGGGGCTGAGTATGCAAGGCCTCGGCTGTACGCTCTGGCAGATGACCATGCTGAATCTCGACGACTTCTCCGATCTGATCGAACGCCCCGACGGGGGCGTACGGCGTGATGCCGAGGAACGCCGTGAGCGGCAGGCCGTACCGGTCGGGGCGCTGGGGCGGCTCGACGAGCTCGCCGAGTGGCTCGCGGCCGCGCAGGGGCAGGTTCCGGTCAAGCCGATCGAGCGGCCGCGCGTCGTGCTGTTCGCGGCCGACCACGGGATCGCCGCCCAGGGGGTGTCCGTCCGGCCCGCCGGCAGCACCCACGAGCTGGTGCGGGCCGTGCTCGACGGGACGAGCCCGGTGGGCATCCTGGCCGCGCGGTTCGGCGCCTCCGTGCGGATCGTCGACGCGGGCCTGGACTGCCACCTCGATCTGCTTCCGCAGGAGATCACCAAGCACCGCGTCCGGCGCGGCAGCGGGCGGATCGACGTGGAGGACGCGCTGACGGCCGAGGAGGCCTCGGCCGCGCTGCGCCTGGGCATGCAGATCGCCGACGAGGAGGCCGACTCCGGGACCGATCTGATCGTGCTCGGGGACCTGAGCGTCGGCGGGACCACCGTCGCCGCCACGCTCGTCGCCGCCCTGTGCGGCACCGACGCCTCCGTGGTCACCGGCCGCGGCGGCGTACCCGTGGACGACCTGACCTGGATGCGCAAGTGCGCGGCCATCCGCGACTCGCTGCGACGCGCCCGGCCCGTCCTCGGGGATCAGGTCGCGCTGCTGGCCGCCGTCGGCGGTGCGGACTTCGCCGCGATCACCGGATTCCTGCTCCAGTGCGCGGTGCGCCGCACCCCCGTCATCCTCGACGGGGTCGTCTCGGCGGCCTGCGGACTGGTGGCCCAGCGGGCCGCCTTCCGTGCCCCGGACTGGTGGCTGGCCGGGCAGGCCAGCGGGGAACCGGGCCAGGCCAAGGCCCTGGACCGGATGGCACTCAACCCGGTGCTGGACCACGGCGTCACTGTAGGAGAAGGAACCGGGGCGTTGCTCGCTCTTCCCCTCGTCCAGGCGGCCGCCGCACTCGCGGCGGAACTCCCTGAGCGGGTTCAGGAACCGACGGAATGAGTCACCGGGGACCGCGGTCCTGACCAGGCCGTGGTCCTTGGGACCGCCGAGCACGGACCGCGACGCCCCATATCATCGCTTTTTATGGGAGAGGTCCGTTTGACCAGCGCAGAGACCGAGCGGAAGACCGACCGAGCAACCGGTACGGATCCGAACGGCAACGGCAAACCAGGGGGCGGCCGGGAACCCGGCCGGGAGAGCAACGGGGAGAACGGCAAGGAGAAGGAGAACCGCAGGGGAAGCGCCCGATCGCGGCGCAGCGCCGCCTTCGCGGTGTGGTACCTGCGCGCCGTCACCTTCGTCAACCTGCTCAGCGCGGTGTGGGTATCGCTCGGCCAGGACCTGCGCCGGCACAGCACCGCCGATTTCTACACCCCGTACCTGCTCACGGCGGGCTTCGCCTCCGCGGCCTTCTCGCTGCTGCTCACCGTCACCATGGGCCGCCGCAAACGCGCCGCATGGATCTTGAACCTGGTGCTCAGCGGACTGCTGCTGCTGGCGTTCACCATGGCCGCCGTCGCCTCCTTCACCCCCTGCTCGGGCGGTGACTACGAGTTCTGCTACCCGGAGTTCCGCGGCCACGCCCAGAACTGGGTGGCCTTCGCCCTCACCGCGCTCTTCGTCGGCGCCCTGCTGCTGGGCCGCCGGGAGTTCTACGCCAAGGGCGACCGCTCCAACCCGCTGCTGGCCAGCCTCGTCGCCTCCGTCGGCCTGCTGCTGACCTCGCTGGTCGCCGCCCTGATCGTGGGCGCGACCAACACCGACCCGGACGCCGCCGACGCCACCTTCCTGGCCCGCTGGCGGTACGGCGTGATGCGCCTGGTCACCCTGGCCCCGGACGACAAGGCGTACAACTCGATCACCACCCCCGGCTGGGTGGACGTCGCCATCAACGTCATGTCCACGCTGCTGCTGCTCGCCGTGCTGTTCGCGGCCTTCCGCTCGCGCCGCGCGGTCGACCCGCTCACCGAGGAGGACGAGGACAAGCTGCGCGCACTGCTCGCCAAGCAGGGCGACCGCGACTCCCTCGGCTACTTCGCGCTGCGCCGCGAGAAGTCCGTCATCTGGTCCCCCACCGGCAAGGCCGCCGTCACCTACCGCGTCGTCGGCGGGGTCTCACTGGCCTCCGGCGACCCGATCGGCGACCCCGAGGCCTGGCCCGGAGCCATCGACCCGTGGCTGGCCGAGGCCCGCGAGCACGGCTGGGTGCCCGCGGTGATGGGCGCGAGCGAGGAGGCCGGGCAGATCTACGCCCGGCACGGACTCGACGCCCTGGAGCTCGGCGACGAGGCGATCGTGGAGACCGACGAGTTCACCCTGGAGGGCCGCGCCATGCGCACCGTCCGCCAGGCGTACAACCGCGTCAAGCGCGCCGGGTACACGGTCCGCATCCGCCGCCACGCCGAGATCCCGGCCGAGGAGATGGACGTACTCCTGCTGCGCGCCGACGACTGGCGCGACGGCGCGACCGAGCGCGGCTTCTCCATGGCGCTGGGCCGACTGGGCGATCCGGGCGACGGCCAGTGCGTGATGCTGGAGTGCTTCGACGGCGACGGAGAGCTGCGCGCCGTGCTGTCCTTCGTCCCGTGGGGACCCAAGGGCCTGTCGCTGGACCTGATGCGCCGCGACCGCGATTCCGAGAACGGTCTGATGGAGTTCATGGTCATCGAACTCCTGGAACGCTCAAAGGAGATCGGGGTCACACAGGTCTCACTCAACTTCGCGATGTTCCGTTCCGTCTTCGAGCGTGGGTCGAAGCTCGGCGCCGGTCCGGTGCTGCGCATGTGGCGCTCGTTGCTGAGCTTCTTCTCGCGCTGGTGGCAGATCGAGTCCCTCTACCGGGCCAACGCCAAATACCGGCCGATCTGGGAACCGCGGTTCATGCTCTTCGAGAAGAGTTCGGACCTGCTGCGGATCGGTATCGCGGCGGGCCGGGCCGAGGGCTTCCTGGAAGCCCCCGGCCTTCCGAAGTGGATGCACCGCAGACATCTGGAGAGCAAGCGTTGACCACTGCCTCACTGCGGCGGTTCGCCCGCCGCGAGTGGGGGCCCCTGTACTGGACGATCCGGGACGCGCTCGTCCACAAGAAGTGGCGGGCGATCCCGATGACCATCGGCGCGGTCCTGCTGACCTCGGTCTTCCAGATCGTGCAGAACACGTCATGGGGCTTCCAGCCGGTCCAGAACCTCGGGTCGGTCAAAGCCGTCGACCCGCTCTGGCTCGCCCTGCTGCGCACCCCCCTGTCGCTGTTCGTGCCCGCGCTGGACCTTCCGGTGTGGGGGGCGCTCGCCCAGATCCTGCTCGTCTTCGGGATCTCGGAGATCTGCATCGGGTGGTGGCGGACGCTGGCCATCGGCTACGTCGCCACCCTGGCCGGGACCACGTACGCGCGGATCGGGCTCTCGCTCGGCGCGGACCACCCCTTCGGCCTGCCGGACACGGACCGGATCGTCAACGACACCGGGCCCTCGGCGGCGGTGGTCGGACTGGCCATCTACGTCTGCTGGCGCTACCGGGCGTACCTGACCGGCTCCGTGGTCATCGTGCTGATGATCGGCGAGCTGCTCTTCAAGGACAACCTGGCGGGCAAGGAGCACCTGGCCGCCATCGCCTCGGTGATGGCGCTCTGCTTCGTCCGCGCGAAGTGGGGCCCCGAGCGCTCCCGGACCCCGCTGGGCGTCCGGACGCGGAGCGCTCCCCCGGGCCCGCCGCCGTCGCCTCCGGTTCCCCGGGGCTGAGAGCGCCCGCGGGGCCGTACCGTATCGGGGTGACGACAGAGCTCGGGCCGTTCGCCCGCACGCGGCGGTGGATGCGGGACCATCCGCTGGCCACCGATGCCGTACTGGCGCTCGGGGCGCTCGTCTCCATGGTCCTCGGCTCCTTCGCCGACCCGCACGGCGCCCACGGGCCGACCTTCGGGACCCGCACCCCCGCGACGTTCTCGCTGGTCCTCATGGTGTTCGGCGCGGCCGCCCTGGTGTTCCGGCGCCGACGGCCGCGGGTGGTGCTGGCCGTGACGATCGCTCTGTCGCTGCTGGAGCTGACCACCGGGGAGCCGCGGGCGCCCGTCGCCATGTGCACGGTGATCGCCCTGTACACGCTGGCCTCCCGCACCGACCGGCCCACCACCTGGCGGGTCGGCGTCCTGACCATGGCCGGTCTGACGGGCGTGGCCATGCTCTCCGGCCCGCTGCCCTGGTACGCCCAGGAGAACATCGGGATCTTCGCGTGGACCGGCATGGCCGCGGCCGCCGGGGACGCGGTGCGCAGCCGCCGCGCCTTCATCGACGCGATCCGGGAGCGGGCGGAGCGCGCCGAGCGGACCCGCGACGAGGAGGCCCGGCGCCGGGTGGCCGAGGAGCGGCTGCGGATCGCCCGGGACCTCCACGACGTGGTGGCCCACCACATCGCCCTGGTCAACGTCCAGGCCGGGGTGGCCGCGCACGTCATGGACAAGCGCCCGGATCAGGCGAAGGAGGCGCTGGCCCATGTCCGCGACGCCAGCCGCTCTGCGCTCAACGAGCTGAGGGCGACGGTGGGGCTGCTGCGCCAGTCCGGCGATCCCGAGGCGCCGACCGAGCCGGCGCCGGGCCTGGCGGTCCTGGACGACCTCGTGGACACCTTCCGCAACGCCGGGCTCCCGGTGAAGGTCATGGTGCAGCTGGGCCGGCCCGCCGTCGCGGCTCCCCTGCCCGCCGCCGTGGACCTGGCCGCGTACCGGGTGATCCAGGAGGCGCTGACCAACGTGCGCAAGCACGCGGGCCCGGGAGCCAGTGCCGAGGTCAGCGTGGTCCGGGTGGGCGGTTCGGTCGAGGTGACCGTGCTGGACGACGGCGGTTCCCCGGCGGACGCGGCGGCCGAGCCCCCGGACGAGGGCGGCGGCCACGGCCTGCTCGGCATGCGCGAGCGGGCCGTCGCCCTGAACGGCTCCTGCTTCGCCGGCCCCCGCTTCGGGGGCGGCTACAGGGTGCACGCGATCCTTCCGGTGGGCTGAGGCCGGGGCCTCGGGCGGGGGCGTCGGGCGGGGCGTCATACGAGCGCGCAGACCAGCAGGGTGAACGCGGCGACGATGACGGCGACACGGACGTAGTGGTAGCGGTTCCAGCGGTCCAGCTGCGCCTTCCAGTCGGCGGGCCGGTTCTCGGGGGTCCAGGTCTTGTTCCGGTTGTTGATCGGGACGAGCAGCAGGATCGACATGACCACGCTGAGGATCAGCAGTCCGGCGGCGGTGACGACGAGTCCGGCGCCGTGGTGGTGCCATCCGGCGACGGCCCAGATCGCGCTGAGCACGACCGATCCGATGTACCAGAACGGCATCAGGGCGCCGAGCATCCGGCCGCCGTGGGCGTGGCCGAGCTGGCCGCTGTCCTCGGGAAGCGCGTCCAGGATCCGGTTCATGATGAAGAGGACGGAGAACTCCACTCCCACCATCAGGCCGACGACGACGGTGGTGACGACCTCGAGTGCGTTGAGCATGGCGATCCCTCCGAGAGCTAGCGTTGCTAGGTGATGAGGCAACGCTAGTACTACTAACGCTCGATTGTCTAGCAGTGCTAGCATCCAGTCATGTCAGTAAGGGAACGCAAGGAACGCGACCGGGCGGAGCGCGAACGCCTCATCGTGGCGACGGCCCGCGAACTCGCCGAGCAGCAGGGCTGGGACGCCGTCACCACCCGCCGGCTCGCCGAGCGCATCGAATACAGCCAGCCCGTCCTCTACAGCCACTTCCGCGGCAAGCGCGAGATCATCGGCGCCGTCGCCCTGGAAGGCGCCGTCGAGCTGGCCGCGGCGGTCCGCGCCGCGGCCGCCGCAGCGAACGGCCCGCGCGAGCGCGTCGCCGCCCTCGCCCGCGCCTACCTCGACTTCGCCGAGCACAACCCGGCCGTCTACGACGCCCTGTTCCAGCTCGACGGCGGCCTGGCGTACGCCCGGGAGGACACCCCCGAGCCGCTGAAGGACGCCTTCGCCGCCCTCCTCGAATGCCTCGCCGAGGTCGCCGGCGACGGCGTCCACCCGGGGATGTTCACCGAGGTGTTCTGGGCGGCCCTGCACGGCCTGGCGACCCTGACCCGAACCGGCCGCCTGCTGCCCGGGGACGCCGGGCCGAGGGTGGAGCTGCTGGTGGACCGGCTCGCCGTGCTCTAACGGCAGACCTGGCGCCAGACCCCCAGCTCGGACTTCTTCTGCAGCGAGCTGAGCTTCGCCTCCCGGGCCTTGGGGCACCACTCCTTGAGCGGCTTCTCGTACTCCACGTGGAAGACGGCCTTGCCCGCCTTCACGAAGGGCGCGACCCGGTCGCACTCCTCGTACTGCATGCACTGCTCGTTGACCGCGAAGTCGAACTCCCCCACCAGCTGCGGGATCTGGTCCAGGTCGTTCTTCAGCCCCACCGACAGGCCCCGGTCGTGCGCCAGCTTCGCGATCAGCCGGTTGTACTTCAGCTGGTCCTCGGCCGTCAGCGGGAAGCCGGACTTGTTGCGGTAGCCGTCCATGTTGTCGGGCTCCACCGCGTCGAAGCCCTTCTCCCGGCACATGTCGAACCGCTTGCCGATCAGCGGTTCCAGTTCGGCGAGCCGCCGGACGTCCAGCCAGCGCTCGCCCTCCCAGCCGTTGCCCTCCCCGCGCATCGACTGCGGGAAGGCCTCGGCGTCCGGCCGGAAGTCCTCCCAGGCGCCGGTGGACAGGTAGCAGATGGTCCGCCGGCCCGCCTTCTTCAACTCGGCGACCTGCTCCTTGGTGGTGGTGAACCCGTCGACGTCGTAGACGGCGGCCTTCACCGAGGTGTCCAGCTTCCCGGTGAGCTGCCACTGCCAGCTCACCCCGGGCGCCGGCTGCCAGCGCTCCCCCGGCGCCGGGGCGGGCGAGAGGTCGTCCGGCTGCTCCTCCTCCCCACCGTCTCCGGGGGAAGAGGTGCAGGCCGCGAGGGACAGGAGCGGTACGAGGAGCAGCATGCCCAGCAGGCGCAGCGGCGACGGGCGGTTCATCCGGCGGCCTCCAGGGCGTACGGCAGGGTCCCCCACGGGTGCGCGCCGGTCCCGGGGACCGCGCAGTGCACCCCCGCGCCCCGCTCCAGCGCCAGCTGCTCGGCGAGTTCGGCGGCCGGGGCGCCCGGCGGGACGGCGTACACCAGGTGGCAGAACCGCTGGGCGGGATGGTCGACGGTCCACGGCGGTACCGCGGCCGCGTCCCGGTAGGCGTCCCAGGGCCCTTCGAAGGTGACGAGCAGGTCGGCGAGTTCGGCGTATCCGGGGTGCGGGTGCACTCCGTGGTTGAGGACGACGGTACGGGCCCCGGCGGCCCGGGCGGCGACGGCGAGCCGGGCGTAGTGCGGCAGGAACTCCGGGTCGGCGGCGGCCTGGTCCAGGAAGACCCCGTCGGTGGCGTACCAGTCCCGGTGGCGCAGCAGGTCCTGGACGACCGCGGCGTGCGGGCGGCGACCGTAGTCGGTGTCGGCGTACCCCAGGACGGGCACCCCGGCGTCGCGCAGCCGCTCGGCGACGGCGGCGAACCGCTCGTCGGGGGCGTCGCCCGGCCCGCTGTCGGGGTTGAGCACCACCGAGTGCAGCCGGCCCGCGGAGCGGATGAGCAGCTCCCAGTCCTCGGGCCGGTCGGCGGGGTGCTCGTAGAGGGGCACCAGCAGCATGTGGTCCTTCTTCTCGTGCGGGTCGTACGGGTTCACGTGTTCAGCGGTGGGCCGTCGCGCGGCCCAGCAGCAGGCAGACGAGCAGGGCCAGCGCGAGGGCCGCGGCCCCGGCGACGACGAGCTGCACGGCGCGCGGCTGCCCGATCCCCAGGAGCAGGGCCAGGCTCTGCGCGACGGCGGCCGAGGCACAGACCACCGCGGCGGGCCGCACCGCACCGAAGGACTGCAGGAGCAGCCCGGTCCACATCACGGCGCCGAGCAGGAGCAGCGTGGCGACGCGGACTCCGGTCAGGCCCGGCGCGCCGGGCCAGAGCAGGGTTCCGGTGAGGCCCAGGGCCAGGAGCACCCCGAGGTAGCAGGCCAGGCACCGGGCCAGGGTGGCGAGCATCCGCAGCCCGAACTGCCGGGGCGAGCGGGCCGCGCGCAGTCCCGCGAGGCTGCCGCTGCGGAACCGGTGGAGCAGCCATTCGGCGGGGCCCATGCTGAGGGTGAGGGCCACCGCCGAGGGGGCCGCCACGGCCTCGGCGGGGCCGCCGGCGAGGACCTCCCCGAGGGCCGCGTAGAGCACGAGGAGGCCGGTGCCCAGGCCGAAGACCCCGTAGGGGACGGAATCCCCGAGCCGGGGGCCGCGCGGGGCGTAGTCCTCTTCGGCGCCGCGCAGCATCTGCCAGCGGACCGGGCCCCGTTCGCCGGGGCGGCGTTCGGTCCAGCCCTTGATCCGCAGCACGAGGGCCCGTACCCCGTCGGCCAGCGGCAGTTCCCGTACCGCCAGCGCGCAGGCGGCCAGCAGGGACGCCACCAGCAGCAGGACCCGTACCGCGACGGGCAGGTCCGTGAAGAGGGTGAGCACCGCGCCGGTGGCCATCGGCGCGAGCGCGGCGAGCAGCACCCGCTCCCGCCCGAGCACGAGCAGGACGGTGGCGGCCCCGACGTACAGGGCCTGACCGGCGGCGAAGGCGTACGAGAACGGCGGCCCGCCGGGAACCGACAGCGCGGCCGCCGTGCCCAGCAGCGCCCCGGCAGGGGCTCCGAGCAGCAGGGTCCGCCCGGCGGCGGCCCGGTCGCCCAGGCCCAGCCAGGAGTAGGCGCGGTGGGACAGGGTCTGGTCCCAGACCCAGCCGATGAGCGCCCCGGCGAGCAGGGTCAGCGTCCCGGCGGGCAGCCCCAGCCGGTCCTGCGGGCCCTCCAGGAGGGGGGAGCCGAGCAGGTAGGCGAGGCCGGGCAGGGCGAAGATCACCCCGCGCAGCAGGCAGGCGGTGAGGGAGACCTTCCAGGGGTCGGGGACGTCCGCGGGCTCCGGGAAGGCGCGCGGCACCCGGGCGTAGAGCTCCTCGGCGAGTCCGAAGGAGTCCTGGCGTCCGTAGGTGAGCCGGATGTGCTCGTCGGTCATCCCGTCGGATTCGAGGATGGCGGCGATCTCGTCGGGGTGCACGGCCGCGGCGATGAACCCGCCGAGGCGCTCGGCGAGTTCGTCCATCGGATCGGCGGCCGGGGAGGCGCCCCGGCGGGGGCGCGGGATGGCGGGGAGGGTGTCCCCGCCGGGGACCTTCAGCCAGAGGGATCCGCTCACCACAGGCTCCCGTCGGCGGCCAGTTCCTTGTACCAGGGGTCGGCGAGACCCGGGGTCCACGCGTCGCCCACCTGGAGGGGCAGCACGGGCCGGCTCGCGTCCTTCTCGAGGGCCAGGCCGCGGTAGATGTGGCGGAAGCCGTCGACGGACTGGTCGAGGGTGAACTTCTCCACGACCCGTTTGCGGGACATCCGGCCCAGTTCGGCGCGGCGTTCGTCGTCGCGGAGCAGGGCGAGGGTGGCGCGGGCCATGGTCTCGGGCTCGCGCGGCGGGACGACGAGGCCGGTGTCGCCCACGGCCTCGCGGACCCCGCCCACGTCGGTGGAGACGGTGGTGCGGCCGCAGGACATGGCCTCGATGATGGAGAACGGGAAACCCTCGCTGATGGAGGAGAGCATCACGACGGAACCGGCCGCGTAGGCCTTGGCGACTTCGGTGATGCGGCCCTCGTAGGAGATCCCGTCGGACACCCCGAGTTCGGCGGCGAGCTTCTCCAGCTCCAGCTTGTAGTCCTCGCAGCCGGCCGGGACCGGGCCGAAGAGGCGCAGCCGCAGGGCGGGCATCTCCTCGCGCATGAACGCGTAGGCCCTGATGAGGGTTTCGAGGTCCTTGATCGGGTCGATGCGGCCGCACCAGCTGAGGGTGGGCACCTCCGGTTCGGGGCCGGCCTCGGGGAAGGCGTGAGGATCGACGCCGTTGTAGACGGTGCGGATCCGCTCGGAGTCGGCGCCCCCGCGCTCCTCCCAGCGGCGGTTGTACTGGTTGCACGGGGTGATCAGGTCGGCCTGCCGGTAGCCCTCGGTGTTGAGCTCGCGGTAGAAGCCGAGCATGAGGGCCTTGACGGGCCAGCGCTGTTCGGCGCTGCGGTAGCCGAGGTAGCGCTCGCGCAGGTAGATGCCGTGCTCGGTGAGGAGGAAGGGCACCTTGTCGAGGTACTTGGCGGCGAGCGCCGGAAGGGTGGCCAGTCCGCTGCTGACGGCGTGGGCGACGCTGTCGGGCGGGATCCGCACGGACAGCGGGCGCAGCGCGTGTTCCAGCAGGTCGGTGGCGGTGAGCGCGTCGTGGATGGTGGGCTCGGCCTCGGCGGTCAGGAGTCCGGGGCGGGTCCAGACGTCCATCAGCAGGCGCAGCACCGACTCGGAGCGCAGGGCCGGGGCGAGCCGGCCGGCCCGGGCCAGCAGGGCCAGTTCGCGCAGGGAGTCGGAGAAGCCCCCGCGCGCGGGGTCGAGCAGGGAGAGCAGGAAGGTCTCGTAGATCTCGGTGAAGCGGCGCTGCGCCTTGCCCCGGAGACCGGAACGGAGCCTGCGGGCCGGCGGAGGCCCCCAGAGCGGAACGGCGGTGTGGCGGTAGACGTTGCGCGGCAGCTCCCAGGTGACCGGCTCGCGTCCCGAGCCGGTCAGGGCTATGACGTTGAAGTCGACCTCCGGCATACCGCGGACCAGTTGGTCGCACCAGGTGCTGACGCCCCCGTGGACGTGCGGGTAGGTGCCTTCGGTGAGCATGGTGACATGACGCCCATGGCTCATGCGGTGTGTCCCCCCAAGGACGTGAAAGGGGCCGGCGCCCGTGGTTCGTGCCGCGGAGCGCCGGCGCTAGGTGGTACGTGTGGCTTGCTCGGACGTGCTGCCGGACGGTCGGGTCAGGTAGCCCGTTGTGGCAGGTACGTCGTTACGGCAGGTGCAGCGTGACGCCGCTCTGCAGCAGCTCGGGGGCCGTCCAGGTGGAACGGCTGCCGGCGTACGCGGTGCCGAAGTCGGCGGTGCCGAGCACGAGCTGCTTCTTGGTGCCGGTGGGCGCGGTGACCGGGGCCACGACTCCGGAGGGCGCCTTGACGGTGACGTCCTTGCCGATGCGGTAGGCGGTGACCTGGTTGTTCGCGACCGCGGCGTCCCAGGCCGCACGGCGCTGGAGCTCGACGCCGGTGTCCTTCATGCTCTGGTTGACGATCGGCGCGCTGGGCGCGTAGAGCGTGCGGTAGGTGTCGAGGACCTGGTTGAGCACCGGGTAGAGGGTGCGGTCCTCGGCGAGGTTGGTCTGGTGCACGTAGTGCGGGCGCGGGTCGTTGTTCAGGACGTGGCGCAGGGCGGTGGTGGCCTCGGCCGGAACGATGTAGTTCAGGTAGCCGGTGTTGGCGTCGAGCGGGGCCGGCAGGCAGGTGGAGGTGCCCGGGTTGTCCTCGCAGATGCCGCTGCCGCCGTCGGCCCGGCTGGTGTAGATCCAGTTGTACTCGTCGGCCATTTCCGAGTTGGTGCCCGTGTTGTAGTACACGTTCATCGGATACCGGGGGACGGTCAGCGCGGCTCCGACCGCCCGCTGCGCGGGCTCGCGGGAGTTGTCGCTGCCCGCCCACTTGACGCCGTTGTCGGCGAGCGCGCCGGCCAGGTTGGGGTTGTCCTGGGCCTGCTGCGGGAGGGTCTTGAGGCCGGAGTGCTCACCGGTGACCAGTTCGGTGCGGTCGGTGGTGATGCCCTTGGACGTGGCCCAGTTGTTGTTGTCGCGGATCTGCGCCGAGATGTCGGCGCGGCTCATCCAGTTGATCGCGCCCGCGGCGTTCTTCGTGCAGGTCCACGGGACGGTGGTGGTGTCCTGGGTGCAGCCGAGGAACAGGTGGGTGTAGGTGTGGTTCATCCACCGGTACTTCGCCTTGTCGGCGATCAACTGGGCGGTCAGGGCGTCGGTGTTGCCGTTCTCCGTCTTCCACTCCTCGCCCGCACCGGCGTTGAAGAGCAGGTCGAGCTTGAAGTTCTTCTGCGTCTGCCACTGCGCCAGGTACACGGCGTCGGCGGCCGTCATCCGGATCGTGGACTCCTTGCCCTCGCCGCCCGCGCAGGCGTAGTCGCCGGGGGTGCAGTTGAGGTCCTTGCTCCAGCGGGCGTCCGGGGCGAAGACGTCGTCGACGTGGACCGCGAAGTACTGGCGCTCCTGGCCCAGGTGCACGCCCTGGGTGACCCACTCGACGATGCCGCGCGCCAGCAGCCGGAACTGCTGCTGGTACTGGTTGTAGCCGAAGGTGACGACCAGCTCGCTGCGCCCGTCGTGGGTGTACTCGCCGACGAGCGAGGCCCGGCCGGTGCCGCCCGGGACGGGGGCGTCGATGAGGCTGGTGTAACCGGTCCGCGGCTTGGCCATGAACCCGTAGCTCTCGAGCACCAGCGGCGAGTTGTCCTCGAAGGGGACCGTCCCGCCGAGGTAGCCGAAGGGGCCCGTCTTGCCCGCGGCGGTGACGGCGGCCTGGGTGCCGTCGAGGGTGCCGCCGTAGCCGCCGTTGTCGGTGTACTCCAGACCGACCTCCGGGTGCGCCCAGGTGTAGGCGTCCACCTGGCGGATCGCGTACGTGGTCTCGTACGCGGTGAGTGCGGCCATCTCGGCCGAGCCGGCGCCGAACGGGTTCTCGTTCGGCAGCACCACGCCCTGGAACTTGGCGCGCGGCCGACCGTCGACCGTGTCGGCGAGGAACGCCGCGTTCACGACCGGGCGGCTTGCGCTGCTCAGGTCCACCCGGGTGTACGGAACCCCGGTGTCACGCAGTTCCGCCGTGATCGCCTGGACCGAGCTGCCGCCGTCGTCGACGACCAGCACCCTCAGGTCGATGCGCGGAGTCACGGCGGCCTGAGCGGCGACTCCGGGTACGGCCACGGACGCTATCGCAGCCGCGAAGCACACAGCGGCGAGCCTGTTCGTCCGGTTCTTCTTGACCATGTCGGCCTTTCCCCCCGCAGGCTTCCTCGACTACGGCCCCGAGGCGGTCGGCCGGGCCGGGGAAGCTCTGTGGAAATGATGCAAAGGAACCCCGCGTCCCCTTGCGAGAGTGGCCCGAGTCTTTCGGACCTCGTCAGGTCTAAGGGGCAAACCTGGAACAGAGGCCACAGATGGGTGAACCTGAGAGTCTCTTGATCGAACAACTTGCCAAACCTTCGAGTGGCGTGCGGACGAGTGCGTACGCGTAGGCTCATTTCCGGCGGCCGTCGGGCCCGAATACGATCGCTACGGATGGCCGTCCACCCACTCGGCCCACACCTCCAAAACGGAAGCGAGACTTCACCACCGTGACTGCTCTGACTCTCAGCACTGCCGGACCGGCGACGCTGCGTGCCGACGCCCTCGTCGTCGGCGTAGCGAAGGGCCCCAAGGGCCTCGTCGTCGCCGCGGGCGCCGAGGCCGTGGACAAGGCCTACGACGGAAAGCTCGCCGCCGTGCTCGACGCGCTCGGTGCCTCGGGCGCCGAAGGCGAGACCACCAAGCTGCCGGCTCCCGACGGCCTGAAGGTCCCGGTCGTGCTGGCGGTCGGGCTGGGCTCCGTCCCCGAGGCGGACGAGTCGTACGACGAGGAAGTGCTGCGCCGCGCCGCCGGCTCCGCCGCCCGCGCGCTGCACGGCTCCAAGAAGGCCGCCTTCGCCCTCCCCCTCGACGACGCCTCCGCCGTCACGGCCGTGGCCGAGGGCGCGCTGCTGGGCGCGTACGCCTTCACCGCCTACCAGGGCGGCGAGAAGAAGGCCGCCGGCGCCAAGAACGGCGGCCCGAAGCAGCCGCTCGCCGAGGTGGCCCTGCTCGGCGCCAAGCCGCGCGACAAGGAGCACAAGGCCGCGGCCGAGCGCGCCGTCATCGTCGCGACCGAGGTCAACATCAGCCGCGACCTGGTCAACACCCCGCCGAACGACCTGACCCCCGAGGCCTTCGCCGCGGTCGCTTCCGCGACCGCCAAGGAGAACGGCATCAAGGTCCAGGTCCTGGACGAGAAGGCGCTGCTCAAGGGCGGCTACGGCGGCATCATGGGCGTCGGCAAGGGCTCCGAGAACCCGCCGCGCCTGGTGAAGCTCTCCTACACCCACCCCAAGGCGGAGAAGACCCTCGCCTTCGTCGGCAAGGGCATCACCTACGACTCCGGCGGCATCTCCCTGAAGCCGGCCGGCCACAACGAGACGATGAAGTGCGACATGGCCGGCGCCGCCGCCGTCTTCGCCTCCGTCGTCGCGGCCGCCAAGCTCGGCCTCCAGGTCAACGTCACCGGCTGGCTCGCGCTCGCCGAGAACATGCCCTCCGGCTCCGCCACCAAGCCCGGCGACGTGCTGCGCATGTACACCGGCAAGACCGTCGAGGTCCTCAACACCGACGCCGAGGGCCGCCTGGTCCTGGGTGACGCGCTGGCCAAGGCCTCCGAGGAGAACCCGGACGCGATCATCGACGTGGCGACCCTGACCGGCGCCATGGTGCTGGCCCTGGGCGACCGCACCTTCGGGATCATGGCCAACGACGACGCCTTCCGCACGGCGATCCACGAGATCGCCGAGGAGGTCGGCGAGGCCTCCTGGCCGATGCCGCTCCCGGCGGACCTGCGCAAGACCATGGACTCCCCCACCGCCGACATCGCCAACATGGGTGTCCGGATGGGCGGCGGCCTGATCGCCGGCCTCTTCCTCCAGGAGTTCGTCGGCGAGGGCATCACCTGGGCCCACCTCGACATCGCGGGTCCCGCCTTCCACGAGGGCGCCCCGTACGGCTACACCCCCAAGGGCGGCACCGGCTCGGCCGTGCGCACCCTGGTGCGGCTGGCCGAGCGCACCGCCACCGGCGACCTGGGCTGAGGCCCTGACGCCCACCGGCCGGTAACCGCCACCCACCGGGCGGCAAGCCTCCGGTCACCGTGCGGGCCCCGGACCTGGTCGGTTTTCCCGATCAGGTCCGGGGCCTGTTCACTCTCAACGAAATCCGTAGGTTTCTACGCCGTGGTAACCCCTGGTTCGGACAGATCGACCGTCCACAGGGCGGGCCCGCCGTCCCGCGTTCCCCCGACAAATGCGAAGATGGGTTCTCGGCAGGACAGGGCCCCCACCACAGGGCCGAAGAAACAAGCGGCCGTATACCAGCCGCCGCCCGGTCACAGAGGACCGGTGCTCGGCGCACATGCATGGAGGACGTGACGTGGCGAACGACGCCAGCACCGTTTTCGACCTAGTGATCCTCGGCGGTGGCAGTGGCGGTTACGCCGCGGCGCTGCGCGCATCCCAGCTGGGTCTGGACGTTGCCCTGATCGAGAAGAACAAGCTCGGCGGCACCTGCCTGCACAACGGCTGCATCCCCACGAAGGCTCTGCTGCACGCGGGCGAGGTCGCCGACTCGGCTCGTGAAGCCGCCCAGTTCGGTGTCAAGACCACCTTCGAGGGTATCGACATCGCGGGTGTCAACAAGTACAAGGACGAGGTCATCTCGGGCCTGTACAAGGGCCTGCAGGGCCTGGTCGCCTCTCGCAAGGTGACGTACATCGAGGGTGAGGGCCGCCTCTCCTCGCCGACGTCCGTCGACGTGAACGGCCAGCGCATCCAGGGCCGCCACGTCCTGCTGGCGACCGGCTCCGTGCCGAAGTCGCTGCCGGGCCTGAACATCGACGGCAACCGGATCCTCTCCTCGGACCACGCGCTGGTCCTGGACCGCGTGCCCGAGTCCGCGATCATCCTGGGCGGCGGCGTCATCGGCGTCGAGTTCGCCTCGGCGTGGAAGTCCTTCGGTTCCGAGGTCACCGTCATCGAGGGCCTCAAGCACCTCGTGCCGGTCGAGGACGAGAACAGCTCGAAGCTTCTTGAGCGCGCGTTCCGCAAGCGCGGCATCAAGTTCAACCTCGGCACCTTCTTCGACAAGGCCGAGTACACCGAGAACGGCGTACGGGTCACCCTCGCCGACGGCAAGACCTTCGAAGCCGAGGTGCTGCTGGTCGCCATCGGCCGCGGCCCGGTCTCGCAGGGTCTGGGCTACGAGGAGCAGGGCGTCGCGATGGACCGCGGCTACGTCCTGGTCGACGAGTACATGCAGACCAACGTGGCGACCATCTCGGCGGTCGGCGACCTCGTCCCGACCCTCCAGCTCGCGCACGTCGGCTTCGCCGAGGGCATCCTGGTCGCGGAGCGTCTGGCCGGTCTCAAGACCGTCCCGATCGACTACGACGGTGTCCCGCGCGTCACGTACTGCCACCCCGAGGTCGCTTCCGTGGGCATCACCGAGGCCAAGGCCAAGGAGATCTACGGTGCGGACAAGGTCATCGCCGCGAAGTTCAACCTCGCGGGCAACGGCAAGAGCAAGATCCTGAAGACCGCGGGCGAGATCAAGCTCGTCCAGGTCAAGGATGGCGCAGTGGTCGGCATCCACATGGTGGGCGACCGCATGGGCGAGCAGGTCGGCGAAGCCCAGCTGATCTACAACTGGGAAGCCCTGCCGGCCGAGGTCGCGCAGCTGATCCACGCGCACCCGACCCAGAACGAGGCCCTCGGTGAGGCGCACCTCGCGCTGGCCGGCAAGCCGCTGCACAACCACGACTAATCGTCACGGGCGCGACGACCACTTCCGCACATTCGTTAGGAGCAACTGAAACCATGTCGGTTTCCGTAACCCTTCCGGCGCTCGGAGAGAGCGTTACTGAGGGCACTGTCACCCGCTGGCTGAAGGCCGAGGGCGAGCGCGTCGAGGCCGACGAGCCGCTGCTCGAGGTCTCGACCGACAAGGTCGACACCGAGATCCCGTCCCCCGTGTCGGGCATCCTGGCCTCCATCAAGGTCGCCGAGGACGAGACCGTCGAGGTCGGCGCCGAGCTGGCCATCATCGACGACGGCTCGGGCGCGCCGGTCGCGGCTGCCGCCCCGGCCGCCGCCGTTGCCGAGACGGTCGTCGCCGAGGCTCCGGCCGCGCCGGCTCCGGTCGCCGAGGCCCCCGCGGCCCCGGCTCCCGCCGCTGCCGCTCCGGCCGCCGGTACCGATGTCGTACTCCCCGCCCTGGGCGAGTCCGTCACCGAGGGCACCGTCACCCGCTGGCTGAAGCAGGTCGGCGAGTCCGTCGAGGCCGACGAGCCGCTGCTCGAGGTCTCGACCGACAAGGTCGACACCGAGATCCCCGCCCCGGTCGCCGGCGTCCTGCTGGAGATCCTGGTCGCCGAGGACGAGAACGCCGAGGTCGGCGCGCGTCTGGCCGTCATCGGCGTGGCCGGTGCCGCCCCCGCGGCCGCCCCGGTCGCCGCAGCTCCGGCTCCGGTCGCGGCTGCCGCTCCGGTCGCCGCCCCGGCTCCGGTCGTGGCAGCCCCCGCGGTCGCCGCCCCCGTGGCTGCCCCGGTCGCCGCTCCGGCTCCCGTGGCCGCTCCGGCTCCGGTCGCCCCCGTGGCCCCGGCCGCCCCCGCCGCCGCGGTTTCCGCCGGTGACGAGGGTGCGTACGTGACCCCGCTGGTGCGCAAGCTCGCCTCGGAGTCCGGCGTCAACCTGTCCGCGGTGTCCGGCACCGGTGTCGGTGGCCGCATCCGCAAGCAGGACGTCCTGGCCGCCGCCGAGGCCGCCAAGGCCGCCGCTGCCGCCCCGGCTCCGACCGCTGCCGCTCCCGCCGCCAAGGCTCCGGCCGCCGCGGTGTCCGAGCTGCGCGGTCAGACCGTCAAGATGACCCGCATGCGCAAGGTCATCGGCGACAACATGATGAAGGCCCTGCACTCGCAGGCTCAGCTCAGCTCCGTGGTCGAGGTGGACATCACCAAGATCATGAAGCTGCGCGAGAAGGCCAAGGCCTCCTTCCTGGCCCGCGAGGGCGTCAAGCTCTCGCCGATGCCGTTCTTCGTCAAGGCCGCTGCCCAGGCGCTGAAGGCCCACGCGGTCGTCAACGCCCGGATCAACGACGACGAGGGCACCATCACCTACTTCGACTCGGAGAACATCGGCATCGCCGTCGACTCCGAGAAGGGCCTGATGACCCCGGTCATCAAGGGTGCGGGCGACCTCAACCTGGCGGGCATCTCCAAGGCCACCGCCGATCTGGCCGGCAAGGTCCGCGGCAACAAGATCACGCCGGACGAGCTGTCGGGCGCGACCTTCACCATCAGCAACACCGGCTCGCGCGGTGCGCTGTTCGACACGGTCATCGTGCCCCCGAACCAGGCCGCCATCCTGGGCATCGGTGCCACGGTGAAGCGCCCGGTGGTCATCGAGACCGCCGAGGGCACCGTCATCGGCGTCCGCGACATGACGTACCTGACCCTGTCCTACGACCACCGCCTGGTGGACGGCGCGGACGCGGCCCGGTACCTCTCGGCCGTCAAGGCGATCCTCGAGGCCGGCGAGTTCGAGGTCGAGCTCGGCCTGTAAGCCTCACCGCGACAGCATCTGTCGCGTACGGCGCCCCCGCCCGGGATTCACGTCCGGGCGGGGGCGCCGTCGTCGTATCCAAAAGGGCCGCTACGGGTCCTTCGCGGGCCGCCTGTAACCAGCCTCACCCTGCGCCCCTGACCAGGAACGCAACGCGGCGAGCGACGCCGCCGTATTGTCTACGCATCAGGCACCGCATGCCCCTGCACACCCATCAGGAGATGAAGCCCCGATGATCACCCCACCCGTCGTGCACTCGCTGCGCGAGCAGATCCGCGAGCACATCGTGGAGGGGATCGTCAGCGGGCGCTGGAAGCCCGGCGAGCGGATCGTGGAGCGCCGGATCGCCGTGGAGCTCGAGGTCAGCCAGACGCCCGTGCGCGAGGCCCTGCGCGAGCTGGAGACGCTGCGGCTGATCGAGTCGGCGCCGAACAAGGGCGTGCGCGTACGGAACCTGTCGGCGGCGGACCTGGAGGAGATCTACCCGGTCCGGGCGGGTCTGGAGCAGATCGCGGCCGAGCTGGCCGCGCCCCGGCTGGCGGCCGACTGCACGGCCCTGGAGCCGCATGTGGCGGCCCTGTGGGACGCGGACCGCAGCGCGGACGGCACGGCGCAGGTGCGGCACACGGTGGGCTTCCACCGGGAGATGGTCCGGGCGGCCGGGAACAGCGTGCTGCTGCACACCTGGGAGTCCCTGGGCATCGAGGTCTTCACGGCCCTGTCCATCCGGTGGCTGGGCACGGTCCAGAAGTCCTACGCCGAGGAGCACGAAGCCCTCGTAGAGGCCTTCCGGAACCAGGACCCGGACATCGGCCTGCTCGTGAAGCGGCATGTCCTCGGGTGCGCGCCCCGGGCTTGATCCAGCCCCCTCCTGCCTCCCCTGGCCACCCCCCTATGGCTGATACCCCCCTATTTACAGGTCGGTTTGTACCGTTTTACCCGGCACCGGGTGCCTTGTTTCATGGCACCGGGTGCCGACTTTTGTCATATCGACATTTCTTCGCCACTTTCATTTGATCGATCATCGATCAGCGCCTTACAGTCATCGCGGACCCCACCCGGGTCCAACGACCCTGTCCTGCCCGTCAGGGATTTCTTCACCACCTCTCCTTTGTCCGGAAGGCGGCGCACACCGATGTCCGACCCCGTAGGAAAGCTTCCGAGCGAGCTCGACCAGCTCCCGGACCGCGACACCGAGGAGACCGCCGAATGGGCGGCCTCCCTCGACGCAGTCGCCAAGGCCGCCGGTACGCGCCGCGCCGAATACCTGCTCCGTCGCACCCTCCAGCACGCCGAGGCCGCCGGCCTCGCGCTGCCGAAGCTGCTCGAGACGGACTACGTCAACACCATCCCCACCGCCGCCGAGCCGGAGTTCCCCGGTGACGAGGCGATGGAAGCCAGGATCACCGCATGGAACCGCTGGAACGCGGCCGCCATGGTGACCCGCGGCTCCAAGTACGGCGTCGGCGGCCACATCGCCACCTTCGCCTCGGCCGCATGGCTGTACGAGACCGGCTTCCAGCACTTCTTCCGCGGGAAGGAGGCCGACGGATCGGGCGACCAGCTCTACATCCAGGGCCACGCCTCCCCCGGCATCTACGCCCGCGCGTTCCTCGACGGACGCGTCTCCGAGCAGCAGCTCGACCACTTCCGCCAGGAAGCCGGCGGCCAGGGCCTGCCGTCCTACCCGCACCCGCGGCGCCTGCCGTGGCTGTGGGAGTTCCCGACGGTGTCCATGGGCCTCGGCCCGCTCTCGGCGATCTACCAGGCGCGGTTCAACCGCTACCTGCACAACCGGAGCATCAAGGACACCGCCAACTCGCACGTCTGGGCCTTCCTGGGCGACGGCGAGATGGACGAGCCCGAGTCGACCGCCGCCCTGGCCCTCGCCTCCCGCGAGCAGCTCGACAACCTGACCTTCGTCATCAACTGCAACCTGCAGCGCCTCGACGGTCCGGTCCGCGCCAACTTCCGCGTGGTGCAGGAGCTGGAAGCCCAGTTCCGCGGCGCCGGCTGGAACGTCATCAAGTCGCTGTGGGGCTCCGCCTGGGACGAGCTGTTCCAGCTCGACACCACGGGCGCCCTGGTACGCCGCCTGCGCGAGGTACCCGACGCGCAGTTCCAGACGTACGCGACCCGCGACGTGGCCTACATCCGCCAGCACTTCTTCGGCGCCAACGCCGAGCTCGTGCAGCTGGCCGGTGTGCTCTCCGACGCGAAGATCGCCGAGTGCTTCCACACCTCCCGCGGCGGCCACGAGCCCCGCAAGGTGTACGCCGCGTACAAGGCCGCCCTGGAGCACAAGGGTGCGCCGACGGTCATCCTCGCGCAGACCGTCAAGGGCTACACGCTGGGTGCCGGGTTCGAGTCGAAGAACGCGAACCACCAGATGAAGAAGCTGACGATCGACGAGTTCAAGGACATGCGTGACCTCCTTGGCCTCCCGATCCCGGACAGCGCCTTCGCCGACGGCCAGGTCCCGTACGGCCACCCGGGCGCCAACAGCCCCGAGGTGCAGTACCTGAACGAGCGCCGCGCGGCGCTCGGCGGCCCGGCCCCGGCCCGCAAGGTCAAGCACGTGGCCCTGCCCGCCCCGGCGGACCGTTCCTTCGCCCCGCTGCTCAAGGGCTCCGGCAAGCAGGAGATGGCCACCACCATGGCCTTCGTCCGGCTCGTCAAGGACCTGATGCGGGACAAGGAGACCGGCAAGCGCTGGGTGCCGATCGTCCCCGACGAGGCCCGCACCTTCGGTATGGAGTCCCTCTTCCCGTCGGCCGGCATCTACTCGCCGCTGGGCCAGACGTACGAGCCGGTCGACCGCGACCAGCTCATGTACTACAAGGAAGCCAAGGACGGCCAGATCCTCAACGAGGGGATCACCGAGGCCGGCGCCATGGCCGACTTCATCGCCGCCTGCACGTCGTACGCGACGCACGGCGAGCCGATGATCCCGTTCTACATCTTCTACTCGATGTTCGGCTGGCAGCGCACCGCCGACCAGATGTGGCAGCTCGCCGACCAGCTCGGCAAGGGCTTCATCGTCGGCGCCACCGCCGGCCGCACCACCCTGACAGGTGAGGGCCTCCAGCACGCGGACGGCCACTCGCACCTGATCGCGTCCACGAACCCGGCGTCGCTCAACTACGACCCGGCCTTCGCGTACGAGATCGCGGTGATCGTCAAGGACGGTCTGCGCCGGATGTACGGCGAGAAGCCGGAAGACGTCTTCTACTACCTGACGGTCTACAACGAGCCGAAGGTCCAGCCGGCCATGCCGGAGGGCGTGGAAGAGGGCATCCTCAAGGGCCTCTACCGCTTCAACACGGCGGCGGACCTCGCGGAGGCGGCCCCGGCCGCCGATGCCCCGAAGATCCAGCTGATGGCCTCCGGTACGGCGATCCACTGGGTCCTCGACGCCCAGAAGCTGCTCGCCGCCGACTGGAACGTGGCCGCCGACGTCTGGTCCGCCACCTCCTGGGGCGAGCTGCGCCGCGACGCGCTGGACTGCGACGAGGCCCTGCTGCGCGGCGAGATGCGTACCCCGTACGTCACCCGCGCGCTGGAGGGTGTCACCAGCCCGGTGCTCGCCGTCTCCGACTGGATGCGTCAGGTCCCGGACCAGATCAGCCAGTGGGTCGAGCAGGACTACACCTCGCTGGGTACGGACGGCTTCGGTCTGTCCGACACCCGTGAGGGCGCCCGCCGCCACTTCGGTGTCGACGCCCAGTCGATCGTGGTGGCCGCGCTGGCCCAGCTCGCCCGCCGCGGCGAGGTACCGGCGTCCTCCGTCAAGGAAGCCCGGGAGCGCTACGGCCTGTAAGGCGTAACGAGCGATCCGACCGTGAGGCGGTCCGCCCCTGTGGGGGCGGGCCGCCTCACGGCGTTGGCGGCCGGGTCCGGGCATGCGTCCGTGTGGGGGTCGGGCACCGGACTTTCGCGGCATGCGCGGTGGCGGCGCGGGGGTGGACCCGTGATGCTGGAGCGGTGATGGACGAGACGGAGTTCTGGGAGATCGTCGACCGTACCCGCGAGGCCGCCGAGGGCGACCCCGAGGAACACGCCGAGCTGCTCGTGGAGCGGCTGGCGCAGCTCGATCCGGACTCCGTGCTGGACTTCGCCCGGCACTTCGAGTCGCGGTACAACCGGGCGTACACCTGGGACCTGTGGGGCGCCGCGTGGGTGCTGCTCGACGGGGCGAGCGACGACGCGTTCGACTACTTCCGGTGCTGGCTGATCGGCCAGGGGCGGGAGGTCTTCGAGGGCGGGGTGCACGACCCCGACCATCTGGCGGAGCTCCTCGGCGAGTTCGACGAGGAGATCGACGGGGACGGCGAGGAGCTGGGGTACGCGGCCGACGAGGCCTACGAGCAGCTCACCGGGGCGGTCGCACCCGATCTGGGCATCCCGCTGCAGGCGGCGGAGCCGGAGGGCGCTGCGCTGGACTTCGAGAACGAAGCCGTGCTCGCGGAGCGCTTCCCCCGGCTGTGGGACCGCTTCAGAGGCTGACCGGCGGCCTCTTCTTACGTGCTGCCCAGTGGTGCGTGCCACTCAGTGGTGCGTGCTGCCCAGTGGTGCGTGCTGCCCAGTGGTGCGTGCGGCTCAGTAGTGCGTGCCGCCGTCGATGCGGATCTCCGTGCCGGTGATGAACGCACCGTCCTCGGAGCCCAGCATCGCGACGACGCCGGCGACCGTCTGCGGGCCTGCGAAGCCCTGGCCGAGGGCCGGGGCGAGCTTGGTGAACAGGCTCCAGTCGGTGTCCTCGGGCAGGCCGGGGCCGTTGCCGGTGGTCATGCCGCTCTCGATGGAGCCGGGCGCGACGGCGACGAAGCGCAGACCCTGCTTGCTGTATTCGGCGGCCAGCGCGTGGGTCATCGACTGGATGCCGCCCTTGCTGGCCGCGTAGGCGGACATGTAGGGGTGGGCGAAGGTCGCCGAGGTGGAGCTGAAGTTGACGACGACCGGCTGGTCTCCCTCCAGCAGCGCCGGGATCGATTCGCGGATGACCAGGAACGTACCGGTCAGGTTCACCGAGATGATCTTGTTCCAGAATTCGAGCGTGGTCTCGTGGGTGTGCGAGGACCGCAGGATGCCGGCGGCGTTGACCAGCACGTCGAGCCCGCCGAGGGCGGCCACGGCGGCGGCGATGCCGGCCTTCACGGCGGCTTCGTCGGATATGTCGAGCACCGAGGTGGTGAGGCCGTCGGCGCGGCCGTCGGCGGCGGCCTGCTCAGCGGTGATCTTGAGACCGGCTTCGTTGACGTCCACGGCGTGGACGCGGCCGCCCTCGGAGAGGATGCGGTGGACGGTGGCCTGGCCGATGCCGGAGCCACCGCCGGTGATGAGGACGCGACGTCCTTCGTAACGGTTCATGGGGACGAGCGTACTCCCGTCATGACACGTTTTGCCACCCTGTCAAAGCGTGCAATCCCTCCTCGGGCTGAGGGTATTCTTCCCTCGTGAGATCCCCTCGTCCGTACTCTCCCCAGGCAGGCCCCGGAGCCCAGTCGCTGAACGAGCGCCGCAAGGCCGCCACCCAGCTCGACATCGCCCGCGCGGCCTGCGAACTCTTCGCCGAGCACGGCCCCGACGGCACCACCGCCGAGGACATCGCCCACCGGGCGGGCGTGGCACTGCGCACGTTCTACCGCTACTTCCGCAACAAGCAGGAAGCCGTGGCCCCACTGCTCGCGGGCGGCGGTGACGCCTGGCGCGCCCTGCTCGCCGAGGAGGACCCCGGCACCCCGCTCGCGCAGGCCCTGGAACGCGCGGTCACCCGCTCGCTCACCGAGCCCCAGGCCATCGACGAAGGCCTGGAGGTCACCCGCGGACTGCTGCGCGCCGCCGCGACCGACGAGGCGCTGCGCGCCGTCTGGTACCGGGTCAACCAGGACTCCGAGGAGAACCTGGTCCCCGTGATCTCCCGCCTCGCCGGCCCGGACGCCGACCTCCTGTCCATCCGCCTCCTCGCGGCGGCGGCCACCGACGCGATCCGCATCGCCCTGGAACTCTGGTCCGCCACGGACGCCCCGCCCCTGGGCCCCGGCTCCCCCTCGGACCTGGCACTCCGCTGCCTGCGCGACCTCACGGGCGCGATGCCGCTGCTGCGCCCTTCCCTCTGAGAGGACCCCCTTGCAGACCGAGATCACCTTCACCGCCGGCGGCACGAAGCACACGATCAGCCGGCTCGACGTCCAGGCGGCGTCGGCCCGTCTGGTGCCCGTTCACAGTGAGCACATGCCGAACAACTCGTGGTACGTGCTCGTCGGCACGGGCCTCCACACCCCGGTTGACCTGGTCAACCACGCGTCTGGCAGCAAGCTCGACGACGTGGAACCCGCCCGCCGCATCCTGCACGATCTGGGCTTCCCGCTCCTCTGCCTGGCCTGGGGCAAACTCCTCAAGGGCCACCCCGAACACGCCGACTACTGAGTCGGCCGCAGGAACCGCTGCGACTTCTGCTCCAGATGCGCGGCGAAGAAGGCGGGAGCGTCGGGACGCATCCGGGCCAGGGTGACCATCGCCGTCACGATGACGTCGGCGACCTCCGCCTCCACGTCACCCCACCTGTTATCTGGGGTCGCCTGTATATACATGCCGGTCAGAGCTTTTTGTGGTTGTCAGCCACGTGAGGCACGTCTACTCCTGGCGGCCGAAGGCCATCACCGCGCGCTCCCCTGCAGGGCCAGGAGGCTCATCAGCTTGCGAGTGAATCGGTGCATGTGGGGGTCGAGGGTGTCCTCTGGCGTGGCGAGGACCTGGTCCAGTGAAAGCCACTTGATCGCATCGAACTCGGCTTCGTCGAAGGACGTGACCTGGCCTGCCTCTGCCCGCAGGACGTACCACAAGGACACGTCAGTGTGCTGCCCTTGGCCGCGAGTCCGGGTGACGGTCAGGAAGAGCGGGCGGTCGCCAGCGATCGAGGCGGGTACGGCTTCGATGCGCAGTTCCTCGCGGCATTCACGCCGGACGGTGTTCCACGGGTCTTCCATCGGCTCGACGTGGCCGCCGCTGGGAAGCCACAGGCCAGCCTTGCGGTGGGCTACGAGTAGGAGCTCCTCGCAAGTCTCATCGAGCACGACAAAGTAGCTGACCAGGTGCTTCGCCGGGGTCGCGGGCTTCTGCGTCCTGTACAGAGGCGCCCCGCCGGTGATCCATTCCACAGTTTCGGCAAGGTGCGAACGCTCCAGGTCATCCCAGGGCTCGATGCCGCCGAGCACATGCATCAGCTGGCCGCGAAGTGATTGATGGGGAACGCCTGAGGAATCCATGGTGATCACGACGACATGATGGCAGGGAGCTGCAACATGTCGCGCCTCAAGTCAGGCGTTCTGGAGCTCTCCTCGCCCTGGGTGGCTACGTAGGTGTAACGCGAGAACGGTTGGTGCCGAGTTCGGGCAACAGATGTTGATCAAGCGGGTCCAGAATGTTGTCGAGTTCTGAGAACAGCTCGCCGAGAAACGGCGTTGTCAGTGGGTTCTGCCACTCTGTGCTTCGTGGAGGAACTGGTGGAGCGCGTCGACTGTCAAGATCGTGTCCTAGGGGTAGTCACCCGTCGGCAGGCCATCCGGGAGGGCTGGCTGCATCGAATCGCCTCGACGGTGTGTCGTGATGAGCGTGGTCGGATCCTCGTCCATCGGCGGTCGGAGCAGCTGTCGCGCTTCCCCGGGCTCTATGAGGTCATGGTCGGTGGCGCCGTGGGTGTCGGCGAATCCTATGAACAGGCTGCCGGGCGAGAGCTGGCCGAAGAGCTGGGCATCCGCGGCCTGCCGCGCTTGCTGTTCACGTTCATCAACCGCAGCGGCCTAAGCCCTCACTGGCTCGGCGTGCATGAAGCCGTGGTGCCGGACGCTGTGACCCGCGATCCCGATGAGGTCGCCTGGCATGGCTGGCTGACCGAGTCCGAGCTTCACTCGGCTCTGTTGGAGTGGCGCTTCACTCCCGACAGTCACGAGGCCTTCAGCCGGTATCTCGTGTTCCGGACCGCGCAGTCCTGACCGCACGCAGCGACAGGCCGGCCTTGGCGTCACGGCGGATCGCCGCGTACAGATCGACCTTGGACTTCGGCAGCACCCAGGCCCCTCGTCGTGCAGAGCACAACCATGGTCCCGAAGCAAGAACCCAGGTGTTTCCAGAACTCGGCGACATCACTCTCCCGTGGATCCGGGCGTTCTCGCTGCTGAGCGACAGACGTTCCTGGAACTCACCTACATAGCCACCCTGGGAGAGGTCCAAGGTGGACACAGGTGCTTATTGAGGTGCGTCGCGATTCTGATCTCGCATCATGTTCCGCAGGGCCGTCCGAGCTGCAACCAAGTCGTCCTGAGCTTCGGCTAGTTCGGCCAGGATGTCATTCCTGTCGGCTTCGGCCTGCGCCATAGCCGCGGTGAGCTGCTGGTTGGCCACGGTCAGTTCTTGAACACGGGCTACCAAGTCCTTGGACGCGAGGACGTTGACCTGCTCGCCGAGATTGCGCTGCATAGCGGCTCTGAGCCGGTCCCGTTCTTCGGTGAGCGCCCGGACCTGAGCACGCGCGAACTCAAGGTCGGTGGCCAGGCTCGCGGCGCTGGTTGCCGAACCTTCCTTGCGTTTCCGTGCTCCGGCTTTTGCCTGGCCTCCACGAGCGGCTTCGATGTGCTCGCGGACCCCCTCGGCGTAGACAAGCCAGTTTGAGACGCCAGCCCGCTTGGCGACTGCGAGGAACGTGATCGGGTCGCCATCGGCTTTCATCGTGTCCACCACTGCGAGCACCTTGGCCCGCTTCTCCCGGCTGTCCCTCTGCCGGGATTCAAGCAGCACCTGAGCAGGCGTGCGCGGCTCCTTCGTCATGCGACCACCTCTGGAGGACCGAAGGCGGGCATGCCCAGGCTCACAGCACCCTTCGAGGCCCCGGCACGGAGCTTTCGCAGAACCTTGCTGGCCTCCTCGACCTCGTGTCGCATCTCATCGGGCATCGAAGCCAGTTTCTCCTTCTGATTCTCGCGGACGGCCTGGAACGCGGTGATCTGGTCGGCCAGGTTCCGGATGACGAAATCGGCTGCTCCCGCGGCGGCAGCGACCTCGCGGTCCGCCTTCAGTGCACGGATGTGCTCCTCAACTGCGGGCAGGTAGGACGGATCGGGGCGGTAGGAGCCGCAGCCGGCGCATTGGAACCGGATGGGGCACGCCTTCCCGCCGGCCTTCACGTTGGTGGGTTCAATGCAGTTCCCGAAGGCCACCGCTACCGACCGCATCTCGTACGCCGTGCTCGATCTCATCGGAGCAGGATTGCCGAAGCGGTCGGTGGTCAGGCTCTTGATGGTGTTGATGGCCTCCCGCTTCATCTTGATGCTCACTTTGTAGTAAGCCGCGGTGGTGTCGGCGGACTTGTGATCCATCAAATCTTGAAGGACGTGCTGCGGCATACCGGCGTCGGCGTATCTCTGACAGAAGGTGTGGCGGAAGGCGTACGGGTAGATGAGGGATGGGGCGAAGGGCAATGGTGTGCCGTCCGGGCCGAGTTCTTCAGAGTGGATCTCCGGGATTGAACCAGCCCATGTCCGGATGGCAGCACCTATGTTCCCGGTGGTCAGGTGGCCGGTGGCGGCGCTATCGGTGATCGCCGGGAACAGGAAGGGGAGGGCGCGGGAAGGCAGGTCGAGTCGCTCTCGGACCGCTGTCCAGTCCTTGATCGCGCTGACGGTGTCTCTGTCGAGAGGTAGGCGTCTCCGGAGCCTGCCCGCCTTGGTGTTGTCCCAGAGCAGCTGGTACTCGCCCCCGTCGTACTCCAGGCAGTTCAAGCCGAGGGAGCCGATCTCGTTGGGGCGGCGTCCGGTGTCCCTCAGCAGTACGTAGATCGTGCGGAACATGGCCTGGATGCAGTCGGCCGGCATGTTGCCGTAGGTCATCTCGGCGCCGATCAGGTCGAGGTGTCTGTCGAGCTGGGCGATCACCGACTCGGGGAGCGCCTTGCCGATGTTGTCCTCGTCGACCTTTTCCCTTTTGATGCGGTGCTCGTTCGGATGGGGAACGAATCGAGGAGAGAGATCGTCCAGGATGCTTTCCACGCGGCCGAACTCCAGCAGTTCCGTGAAGAGCTTCAGCAGCCGGGCGCGGGAATCGTTGCTACGGGGCGTCCCGTCCATGCATAGGGCCGCCCTGAACTCGTCGACGACGGCCGTCATGTCGGCGAAGCCAAGGAGGGCAGGATTGGCGCCCGCGTGTCGGGTGGCGAGGGCCTGCGAGGCGATGGTGCAGGAAAGGAGCCGATCCCGCAGAGCCGACGATCCCGGGAGCGTTGTACGAGCCCAGTGCATGACTGCTTCACGAAGCCATAGCTGAAGGACGGGGGCGAAGTCGACCTCGCCCTCTCTCATACGGAACCCGGTCCGCGTATGTCCAGGAAGAGGAGTATCCAGTGCTCGTAGGTCCCAGACCAGTTTCGTGGTCTCGTCGATTCCACGGAATGCGTCGAGACCCCTGGTGATGTCCCGCTTGACCTCTTTGATCAGGGACTGCGTGCCGGTACACGTGGTGTCGGCGGGTCCGGGTGTGGTGCCAACCGCGAGGGCCACGGAGGGAATGCCGGTGAACAGCTTGACGATCTTCCTGACCAGAGTCGGGCGAAGGACCTGGCCTCGCTTGTCCCGCTGCTGGAGTGCGTACAGGAGCTCAAGGCGCGTCGTTTCCTCAAGGGGTACGAGGCTGAACTCGTTCTGGAGAAGAAACGGCACCCGCGCCTCGGTCCACCTTGTCAGCTCCCCGTCGCCGGACCGGCCGCTCTCACGCACGTACGCTGCCCACAGGCCGCGGTGTTGGTAGCAGAGATGAGTCGGAAGACTCTCCTCGCTTCGGCACCCGTGGACCGCGCAGAGCGGTAGTCCGGCAAACGGCTCCTGGGTTGCCGCCCAGAACGTGCGCTCGGCCTCGTAACGGCTGATTCGGGCGCCTTGGCCGTACGTCCTGCGAATGTGACTGCGCCAGATCGAGTAGTGGCTGTGGCAGAGCTGCGCTTTGATCCCGTCCCGTCCACAAGCGGGAACAACGCACCGCTCAGGAGTGGCGTGGAATCGCCGATTGCGCTGCGGGACGAAGGTCCGATCGAATTCCTCGGGCGCCAGTTTCGACTTACGGTGGTCGATACCGCAGCTTCCGCAGTACATCGGGCTGTCGGTGGGAGCGTCGCAGCGCGGATGGTGGCACTGCCGTGTACCGGTGAGCGGGTTCTCCGGATCTCCGACGAACAGGAGATCACGAAGATGCCATTCGCCGGGCCTCCACTTCTCATCGACGGCGCCCTGAAGCCAGGCCTGCCAGGATCGGAGATGGTGATCGTCAATCGGTAGAGCCGTATTACCCGGGGACCCGGCCAGGTCAGCCACGCCGGTCACAGCTGGGCAGCCCTTCGCATATCCGAGACCGCAGTTACAGCGTCACGCTTCTCCTGGTCGCTGGCGTGCAGGTAGACCTCCATCGACTGCTCACTGACGTGACCGAGAAGGTTCTGCACCACATGGCGTTGCTTGCCCTGGCGAATCCATCGGGTGGCGGCCGAGTGCCGGAACATGTGTGGCCGGGTGGCGAAGCCCGCCCGCTCGGCGATCCGCGCGAACAGGTCGTATGCGGTTTGGTACTTCATCGGCGAGCCGAGGGGTGCACGGAACAGGTTGACGAATGTCATGTCGCAATCGGCGGCCTCGGGTACGGCTTCCCGTTCCCACTGGTAATCGGCGTAGAGACCGACCAGGTCGTCGCTGACAGGGATCGATCGAGGCTGCCGGGACTTGGCCAGGGCTCCGTTGGAGTTCTGGCGACGACGCACATGGATGTGAGGTCCGGCCGTGGGGCACCCGAGCGACGTCGAGTTCGACAGCAGGTGCATGTCCTCCCGTCGCAGCCCCAGGGCTTCTCCGATACGCACACCCGTTTCTGCCAGGAGCGTTACGAGGAACCGGTCGCGAGCGTGGCAGGTGAGGTCGATGATGCGGACGATCTGCTCGTCGGTCAGGTACTCGTAGCCGGAGACTGCGACTTTGAACTTCAGCTTCCGCGCACGGACAGTGCGGTACTGCTCGTCCTCACCGGTGTTGTAGCCGGCTGGCATGTGGTGGAGAAGCCGCGGCTCGGTCAGCAGGGCGATCAGCTCTGCAGCGACCCACCCGTGTAGGGAGCAGTGCCTGAGGAACTGGCATGAGGTAGTCATGATCGCGTTCGCGGTCTTCTTGCTGCGGTGCCGTGGCTCGACGGGCACCCTCTTGCCCCTGGCCGGCAGCGGTTCGTCAACCAGCCAGCGCAGGAACTGGGCAAGCTGCACGATGGTGGGTGCCGACCAGCAGATGCCGAACTCCGCACAGTAGGACAGGTACAGCGCCACCCGGCCCGCGTAGCTGCGCAGGGTATTGACGGAAGCGTCCTCCTGGGAGGCCAGCGCGGTCAGGTACGAGGTCGCCTCAGGGTGGATCTCGTAGTCCTTGCTGATGACGATCCACGTCGTTGCCCCGTCGGAGGGCCTGATGGCCTTCTCCGCTCGGTAGGCGCGGGGCTCGGAAGAGAGTCCGGGTAACGTCACTGAAGTCCCCCAAGATAGTTGTCTGTCACGTAGAGAACGCGCAAACGTCACTTAGGTAACTGAACTTCAGGACCTACTGGAGATAACAGGTGTGCGAGTCGCCCTTGCGCGGATTGGTCCCCTTGGCCCCGCCGACGGCCTGCGCGGCCTCGCCGAACTCCTCGCCGATCTTCAGGATCTGCAGCATCACGCTCTCCTCGTGCCCGATCCCGCGCTCCCGGTCGTGCTCGTCGAACCGTGCCGCGAGCGCCCCGATGGTCTTCCACGTGTCGTCCATCCGCCGAACGTAGCGCCACACGACGGAGCCCCGCCCCCCTCTCTGAGAAGGGGACGGGGCTCCGGACGATCAGTGCGTCAGCACGGCACGGCTTAGAGGTCGAAGTAGAGCTCGAACTCGTGCGGGTGCGGGCGCAGCGCGATCGGGGCGATCTCGTGGGTGCGCTTGTAGTCGATCCAGGTCTCGATCAGGTCGGGGGTGAAGACACCGCCGGCCAGGAGGTACTCGTGGTCCTCCTCGAGGGCCTTGAGGACGTCCTCGAGGCTGGTCGGGACCTGCGGGACGCTCGCGTGCTCGTCCGGGGAGAGCTCGTAGAGGTCCTTGTCGATCGGCTCCATCGGCTCGATCTTGTTCTTGATGCCGTCGAGGCCGGCCAGCAGGAGGGCCGCGAACGCCAGGTACGGGTTCGAGGACGGGTCCGGGGCGCGGAACTCGACGCGCTTGGCCTTCGGGTTCGAGCCCGTGATCGGGATGCGCATGGCGGCCGAGCGGTTGCGCTGCGAGTACACCATGTTGACCGGCGCCTCGAAGCCCGGGACCAGGCGGTGGTAGGAGTTCACCGTCGGGTTGGTGAACGCCAGCAGCGACGGGGCGTGCTTGAGGATGCCGCCGATGTAGTAGCGCGCCATGTCCGACAGGCCCGCGTAGCCGGCCTCGTCATAGAACAGCGGGTCGCCGTTGGCCCACAGCGACTGGTGCACGTGCATGCCCGAGCCGTTGTCGCCGAAGATCGGCTTCGGCATGAAGGTCGCGGTCTTGCCGTTGCGCCAGGCGACGTTCTTCACGATGTACTTGAAGAGCATCAGGTCGTCGGCCGCGGCGAGCAGCGTGTTGAACTTGTAGTTGATCTCGGCCTGGCCACCGGTGCCGACCTCGTGGTGCTGACGCTCGACCTGGAGGCCCTGGGCGTCCAGCTCGAGGGAGATCTCGGCGCGCAGGTCGGCGAAGTGGTCGACCGGGGCTACGGGGAAGTAACCACCCTTGTAGCGGACCTTGTAACCACGGTTGTTCTCCTCGGAGCCCGTGTTCCAGGCGCCGGCCTCGGAGTCGATGTGGTAAAAGCCCTCGTTCGCGGAGGTCGCGAAGCGCACGCTGTCGAACACGTAGAACTCGGCCTCGGGGCCGAAGAACGCGGTGTCGGCGATGCCGGTCGAGGCCAGGTACGCCTCGGCCTTCTTCGCGATGTTGCGCGGGTCGCGGCTGTAGGCCTCGCCCGTGATCGGGTCGTGGATGAAGAAGTTGATGTTGAGCGTCTTGTCCTTGCGGAACGGGTCCAGGCGCGCGGTGGTGATGTCGGCGCGCAGCGCCATGTCGGACTCGTGGATCGCCTGGAAGCCGCGGATCGAGGAGCCGTCGAAGGCGAGCTCCTCGTTCGGGTCGAACGCGCGCCCCGGGATGGTGAAGTGCTGCATCACACCAGGCAGGTCGCAGAAGCGGACGTCAACGAACTTGACGTCGTTCTCCTTGATGTACTGCGTCACTTCGTCGGCGTTCTTGAACATCCAACTCCTCCTACTCCCGACCCCGGGGCAGGGGCGGGCTTTATAGCTAGTGGTGCGTCAGTGCGGTGCCGCACGCTGACCCGACCATAAGCAGACGGGGTTTCCCAAGCATGACCCATTTGTTTCGCACAAGTTAACCAGGGTCCCGGCGGAACGGCGTGAAGCAGCACGGGTACGGTGTTCGGGTGGACAAGAGGCAAGCAATCGGATCCTGGCTCTCCGGCCCCCGCGAGGCCGCCGAAGGAATGGGTGTCGACTTCGGCTACCCCGGCAAGCAGCTGGGCCTGCCGCAGCAGGGGCCCGGCTCCGTGGCCCGTTTCGGGCGCCGCTTCGCGGCCCTGGTCATCGACTGGCTGGCCTGCCAGCTGATCGCATACGGCCTGATCACAGGCCGCGACTGGACCGGCGCGGGCAACTGGACGCTGGCCCTCTTCGTGGTCCTGAGCATCCTGACCATCGCCACCGTGGGCTTTACCCCCGGGAAGCGGATCCTGGGCCTCCGGGTCATCTCGCAGGACGGCGGCCCGCTCGGCGTCGGCCGCGTGGTGCTGCGCACCCTCCTGCTCGCCCTGGTGGTCCCGGCCCTGGTCTGGGACCGCGACGGCCGCGGGCTGCACGACCGCCTCGGCCGCGCCGTCCAGGTCCGGATCTGAGCACACGCGTCCGAGCACGCGACTGAGCACACGCGACACGAACGCAAGGGCGCCCCGAGCCATCGGCTCGGGGCGCCCTTGCGTCGTTGTATACGAAAAGCTGGTCAGCGCATCTTTCCGCCGCGCGGCATGCGCATCCCCTTGGGCATCGGGCCCTTCGGGATGGGCATGTTGCTCAGCAAGTCGCCCATGGCCCGGAGCTTGTCGTTGACCTGGGTGATCTGGGGGCCCGAGAGCACGCGGGGCAGCTTCAGCAGGGTCGTACGGACCTTCTTGAGCGGCACCTCGCCCTCACCGGTACCCACGATGAAGTCGTGGACCGGGATGTCGGGCATGATCCGGGACAGCTTCTTCTTCTCGTTCGCGAGCAGTGCCTTCACCCGGTTCGAGTTGCCCTCACCGATCAGCACCACGCCGGCCTTGCCGACGGCCCGGTGGACGATGTCCTGCTGCTTGCTCATCGCGACGGCGGGGGTGGTGTTCCAGCCCCTGCCCACGTTGTCCAGCACGGCCGCGGCTGCGCCCGGCTGGCCCTCCATCTGCCCGAAGGCAGCCCGCTCGGCCCGTCGTCCGAAGACGATCGCCATCGCGAGGAACGCCACCAGGAAGCCCAGGATGCCCAGGTAGACCGGGTGGCCGATCAGGAAGCCGATCGCAAGAAAGACACCGAAGGTGACGATTCCCACGCCCGCGACGATCAGACCGACCTTCGGGTCGGCCTTGCGCGTCATCTTGTACGTCAGGGCGATCTGCTTCAGTCGCCCGGGGTTCGCAGCAGTCTCTGCGTTTGACTTCCTCGCCATGGAGCGAAGTTTACGTGGCCTTCTCGGTCCGGGTCGCCGCGGCCTCGAGTACGTGCTCGGTTTCGACCCGGTCCTGGGCCCTGCGGCGGTCTTCGAGCACCGCCGTCCATGCGTTGCGGCGGGCGCCGCTCATGAGCAGCGACTCGATGCCCCGGAAGGCGTCGCCTACGGTCGGGATGGCGATGGCGCGTACGGGCGCGGCCTGCATGATGTCGATCCCTTTCACGGAGCTCACATGGGGCGTGCGGAGCGTGGTGCGGAGCGCTGTGCGCCCCGCGTGTGCACCAGCGCGTGCGCGGTGGCGTGCGCGGTGCGTCGAGCAATCGTCACTGATTGGTGTTACCAGGGCGTGACCGGCTGGTCAAACAGTGATGAAACATTTACGCGGCCCGCCGGACTCTTCCTTGAAGAGCCTAGGGGCCGCGTCGATGCGGTGTTACCCACCAGTAAGCATTTGTGCGCGAGTTCACACAGTCATCAGACCGAGGCGCGCTTCTCCATCGCCTGCTGGTACAGACGTCCCGCGCGGTACGAGGACCGCACCAGCGGGCCCGACATCACGCCGGAGAAGCCGATGTCCTCGGCCTCCTTCGCCAGCTCCACGAACTCGGCCGGCTTCACCCAGCGCTCCACGGGGTGGTGCCGCGCCGAGGGGCGCAGGTACTGGGTGATGGTGATGAGCTCGCAGCCCGCCTCGTGGAGGTCGCGCAGCGCCTGGCTGACTTCCTCGCGCTCCTCGCCCATGCCCAGGATCAGGTTGGACTTGGTCACCAGGCCGTACGCCCGCGCCTGGGTGATGACGTCCAGCGAGCGCTCGTAGCGGAAGCCGGGGCGGATCCGCTTGAAGATCCGCGGCACCGTCTCGATGTTGTGCGCGAAGACCTCGGGGCGGGAGGCGAAGACCTCTTCCAGCAGCTCCGGGACCGCGTTGAAGTCCGGGGCGAGCAGCTCGACCTTGGTCTGCCCGGACGCGCGCTCCGCCGTCTGCTGGTGGATCTGGCGCACGGTCTCCGCGTAGAGCCAGGCACCGCCGTCCGCCAGGTCGTCGCGCGCGACGCCCGTGATGGTGGCGTAGTTCAGGTCCATGGTGACGACCGACTCGCCCACGCGGCGCGGCTCGTCCCGGTCCAGCGCCTCGGGCTTGCCCGTGTCGATCTGGCAGAAGTCGCAGCGCCGGGTGCACTGGTCGCCACCGATGAGGAAGGTGGCCTCGCGGTCTTCCCAGCATTCGTAAATGTTCGGACAACCGGCTTCCTGGCACACCGTGTGCAGTCCTTCGCCCTTCACCAGGGCCTGCATCTTGGTGTACTCGGGACCCATCTTCGCCCGGGTCTTGATCCACTCGGGCTTGCGCTCGATGGGCGTCTGGGCGTTACGGACCTCCAGGCGCAGCATCTTGCGTCCGTCGGGTGCGACTGCGGACACGACCGGCTCCCTGTGACTTCGATTCTTCGGCGCCCACCAGGGTACGCCCGTAATTCGTACGTTCTTACGTCGGCCAACCTGCGAGGGGCCCGGCCCATTCCCCGGAGGGACGGCCCGCGGCTAGCTCGCGGCCGGCTCTATTTCGCGGGGCCGCAGCTCCGCCTGCTCCAGTACGTCCTTCAGGTGCCGTTCGATCACCGGAAGCACCTCGGCGATGGTGATCTCGCGCCCGAGTTCGTACGAGAGCGAGGTCACACCGGCGTCGCGGATGCCGCAGGGGACGATCCGGTCGAACCAGGTGTTGTCGGGGTTCACGTTGATGGCGAAGCCGTGCATCGTGACGCCCTTGGCGACCCGGATGCCGATGGCGGCGAGCTTGCGGTCCTCGCGGCGCTGGCCGGCGTTGGACGGGGCGTACTCGGGGCCGTTCAGGCGCGGGTCGAACTCCTCGTCCGCCAGCCGCGGGTCGAAGTCGAGGGAGAGCCCGCCGATCTTCGGACGGTCCTCCACCGGGTCGCCCAGCACCCAGACCCCGCTGCGCCCTTCGACGCGGGTGGTCTCCAGGCCGAACTCGGCGGCTGTGCGGATCAGCGCGTCCTCCAGGCGGCGGACGTGGGCGACCACGTCCACCGGGCGGGGCAGCTTCATGATCGGGTAGCCGACCAGCTGGCCCGGCCCGTGCCAGGTGATCTTGCCGCCGCGGTCCACGTCCACGACGGGCGTGCCGTCGAGCGGCCGCTCGCTGTCGGCGGTGCGCCGGCCGGCGGTGTAGACCGGCAGGTGCTCCAGCAGCAGGCAGGTGTCCTCGACCTCGTCCGCGAAGCGGGCGGCGTGCACCCGGCGCTGTTCCTCCCACGCGGCCGTGTACTCGACGGCCTCCGGTCCGAAGCCCAGACGGACAAACCCAAGCTCAGCCACCGCGGCGCCTCCTCGTTGAACCTGCCGTCGAACTTGCTGTGTGCACGTATCGCACCAAGCAAGGGTACGGCGGCCCGCGCGCGGCCCTTCAGCCGCCCGTCACGGGCTCTGGACGCGGCCCCGGCGGCGACTCCGCGGGCAGCTCTGCGGTCGGTTCCACGGGCCGTCCCCCGGTCGGTTCCGCGGGCAGTTCCCCGGTCGGTTCCGCCGACAGCTCCGCCGTCAGCTCGGGAGCCGGCTCCGGCAGCTGCCTGGGCCGCCTGCGCCCCTTCGGCGGCCGGTCCGGGTCCTCGTCCGCCCGCGGCAGCCGCCGGTGCCCCTCGGAGTGGTCGTTGACCCAGCCGCACACGCCGCACGCGTACCGCCCGTCGAGGCCCGCGATGTACGTCCCGCAGCGCCGGCACTCCGCCTCGGTCAGCTCGGGCGCGGCCAGCTCGGGTACATGCAGCGGGGCCGTGGACTCTGCGCAGCTGTCGTCGCCGTAGAGGCGCTCGAAGGTGCCGGGGCGGTGCGCCCCGGTGGGCCGGCGGGTCATGGGGCGCAGCGTACGCGGGTGGAGGGGGTCAGTCCGTAAAGAGCCCTACCGGTTCTGCACACGATCGGATGAATGTGGGGCAGACAGGGCGGTGCGGGCGGAGTTGGCCGCTACATTCACGCCGTTCACAGGGCCGGGACTCCGGTCCGTCACGTCAGGAAACCGTGGAGCAGATGACGGAACGACCTGCCCAGCGTGTCCCCAACCGGCAGCTCGCGGCACTGATCGCCGAGGCCGGGTTCTCCAACGCCGGGCTCGCCCGCCGCGTCGATCAGCTCGGTCTGGAGCACGGTCTCGATCTGCGGTACGACAAGACCTCCGTGACCCGCTGGCTGCGCGGGCAACAGCCGCGCGGTACGACCCCGGCGCTGATCGCGGAGGTGTTCACCCGGCGCCTCGGGCGGCGGCTGTCGGCCCAGGACCTGGGGCTGGACGCGTGCGCCCCCGTGTACGCCGGGCTGGAGTTCGCGGCAACCCCGGAGGAGGCCGTGGACATCGCCAGCGGGCTGTGGCGCAAGGACTCCGGCTCGCACGCCGAGCTGCGCAAGATCGCCTTCACCCCGGCCGGGCTGGTGGTGCCCAGCCGGGACTGGCTCATCGGGCGGGCCGACGAGCGGGTCGGCCGGGGCGCGGAGCAGGCCGCCGCGAGGGTTCCCGAGCAGGGCCGACCCGTACCGGTACGGGCTTCGGTGCCCCGGCAGCGGCAGATCGACCGCGGTCCCGGACAGCGGGTCACGGGCGGGGACATCGCCGCGCTCAGATCGGTGAGCGAGCTGTTCCGCACCCTGGACCACGCCTACGGCGGCGGCCATGCCCGCCAGGCGCTGGTGCGCTACCTGGAGCACGAGGCGGAGCCGATGCTCCGCGGGACGTACGGCGAGACCACCGGGCGGCGGCTGTTCTCGGCCGCCGCCGACCTGACCCGGCTCGCGGGCTGGACCTCGTACGACATCGCCGCGCACGGGCTCGCCCAGCGGTACTTCGTGCAGGCGCTGCGCCTGGCCCAGGCCGCCGGGGACCGGCCGTACGGGGCGTACGTGCTGGTCACGATGAGCCGGCAGGCGGTCTACCTCGGCCACGGCCGGGAGGCGGTGCAGCTGGCCCGGGTGGCCCAGCAGGGCGTCGGCTCGGGCCCGCCCCCGGTGGTGCAGGCGCTGCTGCACTCGGCGGAGGCCCGCGCGCACGCGGTGCTCGGCGAGGTCAGGGCGGCGACGGCCTCGCTGGTGCGGGCCGAGCGGGCGCTGGGCGCGGCCCGGCCGGGCGACGACGTACCGCACTGGGCGCGGTCCTACGACGAGGGGCAGCTGGCGGACGAGTTCGGGCACTGCCACCGGGACCTGCAGCAGTACCGGGCCTCGGCGCAGCACGCGGAGCGCTCGCTCCAGCTGCGGGCGCCGGGGTACGCGCGCTCGCGGCTGTTCTGCCGGGTGGTGCTGGCCACGGCGCGGCTGGGGCTGGGCGAGCTGGACCAGGCCTGCGCGCTGGGCGCGGAGGCGGCGCAGCAGGCGATGGAGATGCGGTCGGTGCGGGCGGTGGAGTACGTACGGGACTTCGAGCGTCGGCTCGAGCCGTACCGGGACGCGTCCGCGGTGCGGAGCTATCGGGACCGGGTGGCTGCCTTGTCGTGACCCTGCGCGGGTCGGCTGCCGGGGCAAACGCCGGCGAGGCTGGATTTGCCCCGCCGGCGCGGTTCCCTCAGGCCGCCACCGGAAGCATGGCTTCCGGGGCGGCCGGGAGCGGGATGCCGAAGTCCTTCAGGACGGCTCCGGCGGCGCGCCGGGCCGAACGCAGCGCGCCCTCGACGGTGTTGGTGTCCCGGTGGTCGCCGCACACGTAGAGCCCTGCGAGGACCCGGACCGGGCGGCGCGTGTCCTGCTGCGGGGGCATGGCGGGGACGGCCTCGGGGGTGTGGTGGACGGCGAGGAGCTCCCACTCGCGGGTCGAGGTCTCGTAGAGGCGGGCGAGGCGCGAGGCGACCGTGCGCGCGGGCGGCGGCGGGCCGAGCACGGTGGTGGTGACCAGGCTGCGGCCCGCGGGGGCGCGCGTCGGGTCGACGGCGCTCATCACGGCGGTGTGGGCGACGGGCCACTTGGGGTCGCCGTCCAGGAGCAGCGAGCCGTCCCAGGGCAGGGTGGCGGTGGTGGCGTGGTGGATGACGGTCACCTCGTGGAAGGCGGGCACGCGCAGCCCCGGGAGCAGTTCGGCCGCGGCCCGCGCCCCCGTGGCCAGGACGGCGGAGCGGCAGGTGAAGTCCCCGTGCCCCTCGGTGGTGACGAGGTTGGTGGCCACCGACCGGACCCGGACCCCGGTGCGCACGGTGCCGGGCGGCAGCGCGGCGGCGAGCAGTCCGGGCAGGGTGGCGGCGCCGCCCTCGGGCACGGCGAGGCGGCCGCGGGCGAAGGTGCGCAGGGCCAGGTCGGCGACGCGGCTTGAGGTGGCGAGCGCGGGGTCGCGCAGGAGCGCCGCGAGGAGCGGGCGCAGCGCCGTACCGAGGCTCCGGGAGCTCAGGGCGGCGTGCGCGGTGCGCTCCGGGCGGGCGAGCAGGCGTTCCTCGGGCAGCGCGGCGAGGCGGCCGAGGGCGGCGCCGATCCGGGCCTGGTCGAGGGAACCGCTGGTCAGGGCGCGGGCGGTGGTGAGTGCGCCGGCGTGCAGGATCCGGCCCTCCGTGTGGATGAGGGCGCCGGGCGCGAAGGGCCGCAGGACCAGGTCCTCCAGGCCGGGGGTGCGGGCCGGCTCGGCGTAAGCGGTGTTGAGCAACTGGCCGACCCGGTCGAGCCGGAAGCCGTCCACGGTCTCGGTGGCCATCCGTCCGCCGGAGTCGTCCGCGCCCTCCAGGACGATGACCGTGACCCCGGCCGCGATCAGGTGGTGCGCGGCCGCAAGTCCCGAGACTCCGGCTCCTACGATGACTACGTCCGCATGGTGTGCGTGTGCGCTGTTGAGCACGTGCCCCTCCCCGAGGTCGGCCCGGCTGTGTGGGAATCCTCCTTCCCCCAACCGGCTCCAGCGGAACCCGAGTTGACGGAGCTATTACGGGCAGTGCGGTCAACTCCGGTCGCACGGCGGTCGCATTCGGGTCACGTACGGTCGCACGCGGACGCGGGACGCTCCCCCTCGGGCCCCCTCGGACCCCGCCGGGCCCCTTGTCGGGGCGGCCGGAGGGGTTCAGCGGGTCACCGGCTGGCCAGCGCCGCCCTGATCGACTCGTCGATCCCGGGGTACCGGAAGACGAAGCCGGACTCCAGCAGCCGGGCGGGGCGCACCCGCTGGCTGCCCAGCACGTCCTGGGCGAACTCGCCGAGGACCAGGCGCATGGCCGGAGCCGGTACGGCGAACACCGCCGGGCGGTGCAGGACCCGGCCCATCGCGGCCGTGACCTCGCGGTTGGTCAGGGGCTCGGGGGCGGTCAGGTTCACCGGGCCGGTGATCGCCGGGGTGTCGAGGACGTGGCGCAGGGCGGCGAGCTCGTCGTGCATCGAGATGTGCGACCAGTACTGGCGGCCGTTGCCGAGCCGGCCGCCGATCCCCGCCTTGAAGATCGGGAACAGCTTCCCCCAGGCCCCGCCCTCGGCCGCGACGACCAGCCCGGTACGGGCGAACACCGTCCGGACGCCGGCGTCCTGCGCGGGGGCCGCGGCCGCCTCCCACGCGATGCACACCTCGGGGAGGAAGCCCTCTCCCGCCGGGGCGCTCTCGTCGACCGCCCGGTCGCCGGTGTCGCCGTAGTAGCCGATGGCGGACCCGCAGACGAACACCTCCGGCGGCTCGGCCATGGCCGCGACGGCACGGGCCATGGCGGCCGTGCCGTTGACCCGGCTGTCGCGGATCTCCCGCTTGTACGCGTCCGTCCACCGGTGGTCCCCGACACCGGCCCCGGCCAGGTGCACGACGGCTTGGCAGCCGGCGAGTCCGGCCGAGTCCACGTAGCCCCGCGCGGGGTCCCATCGCGCCTCGTCCGGAGCACCCGGCTCACGCCGGACGAACCGGATGACCTCATGTCCGTCGGCCTTCAGGGACCGCCCGAGGGCGCTGCCGATGAGCCCGGTGGCACCGGTGATCGCGATACGCATGGCCTCATCTTGGCAGCCGCGGCCACGATGCCGGGCCGTGCGCGCCGCGCGGGCCCGTTGCCGGGGGGCCGACCCCCCGTACGGGTCCGGGCGGAGCCCAGGGAACGCCGGAAGGGCGGGTAGGGGCGGGTAGGGGACAAGCCCCCGCAGGGCCGCCCACCCGCATCCGACCACCGGGCCCGTGTCAGGAAGACGCCCCGCCCAGCCAAGTGCCGACCGCGTAGGTCACGGCCATCGCGAGGGCGCCACCGGCGACGTTGCGCAGGACCGCCCGCGCCGCACCCGCCCCGCCCAGCCGTGCGCTGAGCACTCCGCACAGGGTCAGGGCCAGCAGTACCGCCCCCACCGTCACCGGCACCCGCCCCGACGGCCCCGGCAGCACGATCGCCAGCAGCGGCAGCAGGGCCCCCACCGTGAACGCCACCAGGCTCGCCAGTGCCGCGTGCCACGGATTGGCCAGTTCGTCGGGGTTGATGCCGAGCTCCACCCGCGCGTGGGCCCGTAGCGCGTCCCGTTCCGTCAGCTGCTCCGCCGCCTCCCGCGCCACCGACCTGCTCAGCCCCCGCTCCACCAGGAGCCCGGTCAGCTCCTCCAGCTCCTCCGCCGGGGATTCCGCCAGTTCCCGCCGCTCCAGGTCCAGCGCCGCCTTCTCGGAATCCCGCTGGGAGCTGACCGACACGTACTCCCCCGCCGCCATCGACAACGCTCCCGCCAGCAGCCCCGCCACGCCCGCCGCGAGGATCGCCGACCGCGAGGTCGTGGCCCCGGCGACGCCGACGACCAGGCCCGCCGTCGAGATGATCCCGTCGTTCGCGCCGAGCACCCCCGCGCGCAGCCAGTTCAGCCGGGTGCTGATCGCCGCGCTCTGCGTACCGCCGTCGGGGCCCGTGCCTGCGCCCGCGCCCATGCCCATGCCCGAGCCGCCGCCCGCGCCGCCGTCCGTCGTTTCCGTCACGCCCCCACTGTCGTGGCCTGCGCCGCCCGGGGCCACCCGGCGTGCGCGCCTTCCGTGCCGGTACCAGGGTGGAGGAGTGAGACGCGTACGCGAGGAGCCGGGCTGGCTCCGCGGGGCGCCGCCGCCGCTCTGGGCCCGGCTCGCGCCCGCGGTGGCGCTGTTCGTGCTGGTCTGCGCCCAGCGCGTCACCCCCGGCGATGTCGAGTTCGGCTACTTCCTGGCCGGGCTCCCCCCGGTGGCAGCCTTCGCGTACGGCGCCGCCGGCACCGCCGTCTTCGCCGGCGTGGTGCTCGTACTCCTCGGCCTGCCCGGCATCGGCATCGCGCACGCCCGCGGCTCCGACCTCGCCACCGTGGCCGCGATCGGCCTGCTGAGCGTGGTCGTGGCCTGGGTCCGAAAACGTCGTGACGCCCAGCTGATCAGCGTCCGGACCGTCGCGGAGGCCGCCCAGCTGGCGGTGCTGCCGCCCGTCCCCGAACGGGTCGGCCAGGTCCGCTGCTCCGGCCTCTACCGGGCGGCCCAGCGCGGCACCCTGGTGGGCGGCGACCTGTACGACGTCCGGGTCGGCCCGTTCGGCGTGCGCGCGGTGGTCGGCGACGTCCAGGGCCACGGCCTGGCCGCCGTCGGTACGGTCGCCTCGCTGCTCGGCGCCTTCCGGGAGGGGGTCCTGGACGACGCGGAGCTCACGGCGGTGGCGGCCCGGCTGGACCGACGGCTGCTGGCGGACGCGGCGGGCTCCGCGGTGGAGCACGCGGAGCTGTTCGCGACGGCCGTGCTGCTGGAGTTCCCGCCGGGGCTGGACCTCGTACGGATCGTGTCGTGCGGGCATCCCCCGCCCCTGCTGCTACGGGGCTTCGTGGTCTCGGAGCTCGACGTGGAGCCGGGGCCCCCGCTCGGCCTGGGGCTGGCCGGCCCGGCCCCGTCGCAGCCCACCGAGCTCCTGGTCCGACCCGGGGACCGGGTCCTGCTGTACACGGACGGGGTGACGGAGGCCCGCGACGCGGCGGGGAACTTCTACCCGCTGGCCGCGCGGGTGCCCGTACTGGCGACGGACCCGGCGGGGCTGGCGCAGGCGGTGTGGCGGGACCTGGCGTCCTTCAGCGGGGGCGGGCCGCGCGACGACGTGGCGCTGCTGGTGCTCTCCCCGGACGGCGCCCCCGACGGCGCGCACGGCACGCCGTGACGGCCGCGATAGCCGCCACCGCCGCCTCCACTGCTACCGCCATGACCACACGGCACCGATCATGTGATCAAACGATGACAACGACCCATTTGGGCCATCCTCCGTGCTTCGCTCGGTTTTCCGCTCCCCCCAGCACGGAAACCGAGGCCCACTCCATGCACGCACCGCGGAAGCACAACCAGCGAATCACGGCCGTCCTGGCGGCGGCGGGCGCCATGGCCCTGCTGACCGGAGCGATGGTGCTCGGCGCGGCCGGGCAGGAGGCGATGGCCCCCGACGCCGACTCGGCGCAGCACCAGGTGATCGAGGCCCCCGCCCGACTGAAGGCGAGCTCGGCCCTGCTCCACACGGCCGAGGACGAGGGCCAGGCCGTCATCAACGTCACCCTCGACGACGGACCGACCTCGCCTCAGAGCTGAGGGCCGAGAAGAGTCAGCCTCAGAACGGCGGCGACGGCCCACAGCGCCGGCAACGCGAACCACCACCGGCGCAGCCAGCCCACCTTCACGAACAGCCACGAGAGCAGTGTCGTCACGACGGTGCAGCAGAGGGCGGCACCCGCGGCGACGCCGCAGTTGGTCACGGCCTGCCGGTCCCAGGGGCCGTCCGGCTCGACCATGTAGGCGGTGAGCACGAAGTAGCACGTCACCAGGTGACCGAGAACGAGGACGGTGGCACACACCGCCGCACCGACCCGGCCCGTGGACTTCGACTGCGGCCCGCCGGACACCGCCGGTGCCGAACCTGCGCTTCCCGTCACTTCAGCGCCCCCTTCGCCCGGTCGGGCCTGCGGTCGAACCCCCGGCCACAGGCCTGGGCATCGTACGACCTCGCCGGCCGGTCGGCCCGGGTGGGCGACCGGCCGGTGGGGTGGTTACGCGGCTTCGCGGATGAAGGAACGGACCAGCTTGCAGGTGACGTTGGACGGCCGGTGGATGCCCGTGCGGACGGCCATCGCTCGGATCTTGCGGTTGGTGGCGCGCCGGACGTCATAGGTTCCCGAGTCGAGCAGGGATATCGCCAGCCGCATCGCCTTCAGCCGCCGGTTGTGGCTCTCGTACCACTCGCGGGGCAGCCCCGCCGGCAGCGGCTTCTTCTTGACGGTCTCGATGGTGCGCAGGGTCATGGCAGTGGCCATCTACAGCCTCCCAAACGGTAGTTGGCATCCTGTCCTTCTCCTTCGATTTTACCGGCGACCACTGACAAAGGACCTGGCCAGGCGCCGCCTCGCTAAGCTTGCGGGCATGGAGATCTGGATCAATCCGGCCTGTTCGAAGTGCCGCAGCGCGCTGACCCTGCTGGATGCGGAGGGCGCCGAGTACACCGTCCGCCGCTACCTGGAGGACGTGCCTTCCGAGGCCGAGATCCGCGAGGTCCTGGGCCGCCTGGGCCTGGAGCCGTGGGACATCACCCGCACCTCGGACCCGCTCGCCAAGGAGACCGGCGTACGGGACCTCCCGCGCGAGGAGACCGAAGCGGCCCGGGAGCGCTGGATCAGCCATCTGGCGGCGCACCCGAAGCTGATCCAGCGCCCGATCATCACGGCGCAGGACGGCACCGCGGTGGTGGCCCGGTCGGATGAGGCGGTCCGGGAGGCGATTTCGCGCAAGGGCTAGGGAGTGTCGGAGCGGAGGACGGAGCGTCAGCGCAGGGCCGTCATGACCGCGCCCCACTGGGCCGTGGTGGTTCCCGTCAGCGCGCACGACTGGGCGGCCGGGACGGTCCGGTAGGCGCTGGTCAGCCGGTAGGAGGACAGCTTGCTCTCCGGCAGCGCGGTCCACTCGGCCGCGAACGCCGGAGCGGTCCCGGTGTTGGTGCCCACCGCGCCGACCAGGAGGTCCCCCGCCGCGCAGTCGAGCCTGCTCGAACCGGTGCTGAAAGCGGTCCTGCCGGACTCGCCGTGGGCCTGCGCACGGCCCACGGCCCCACCGACCCCGCGGAACTCGTCCACCGTGACGTTGTACTTGCTCGCGTGCGGGTAGACCACGTGGATCGAGTCGGCCGTGGTGAGCGGACGCACGTGGAACGCGGCGAGGAGCATCGTCCGATGCCTGGAGCTGTCCGTCTCGTCGCCCACGATCCGGAACTCGTCCCCTCCGGTGTCCGTCACCTCGACCCGGCCGGGGCAGGTGCTCGTCAGCATCAGGCTGACGACGAGCGCGTCCCCCTCCGCCACCGGGGACACGACCGGCAGCACGAAATCGGTGCCGGACAGGATCTGCTGGTCCCCCGCGGGGCGCGCCACCCAAGCGGCGGGCGCCTTCGGTGACGTGGCCGACGAGGGTGCGGCACTGCTTCCCGTGGACGGGGCCGGCTTGGGCGACTTGGCCGGCGGCGCCGGGCTCGCGGACGGGCAGCCCTGCTCCTCCACCGGATAGCCCGCGTGCGCGGCGGCCGGGGTCGGGGGCGGGACCGTCGCGGCCATCGCCGCTGCTCCGAGGGCGGCGCCGAGGACCAGGGCCACGGTGTGGGTGACCGCCCGGCGCCACCTCGGGCCGCCGCGCCTTGGGCTCCGTACGGTCCGTGGGACCCGTAGGTCCTGGAGGCCCCGCGCGTCCACCCCCGGGGTCGGCTCCTCGGGAGCGGGGGCGGGGTCAGGGCCGGGACCGTGAACCGGGGTTGAGGCCTCCACCTCGATCGGGGTCAGGGGCGCCTGCGGGTCCCCGGCCGGGGCCGGGCCGGTGTGTCCGTCCGGGGACAGCCGGAGCCTCGTCCAGGCCTCCTTCCAGCGCGGCAGCGCCGCCTCCGGTACGCCGAAGGCCACGAGCAGCGCCCGGACCCGGTCCCACGGGGGCAGCGAGGGGCGTTCCGGTTGGAGGGCGTGCGCGATGGTGGTGTGCGGCAGTCCGGTGCGGCGCTGCAACTCCCGTAAGGACAGGCCTTCCACCGCTTTCAGCGCGCGCAGGGCCTCGATGAACCCGGCCACGGTGCGCAGCCGTCCCGGATCCGCCCCCTCCCGGCCGTCGCCGCCGCCGACGCTCCGACCCGGACTCTCCCGCTCCGAACTGGTCATGGCTCCCCCGCCGTCCGCGGCCCGCCACCGGATTCGGGCGTCCGAAGACGCCCGGGTCGGTCCGTGCCGATCCACGGACACCGTGCGGGCGGCCGGATCCTACGGCCGCCGCGCCGGGCCCCGAAATGGATCGACCGGCCATCTCTCCGGGCCGCGCTGGCCGAGAGCGGGCGGACCAAGGTCCTGCCGCCGCGGGACCCAGCCCGGCCGCGGACCCTTCGGCGCGGCAGGGGCCCCCTCCCCTCACACGGACCCCATCCCCCACCCCCTACGCTTGCCGAGGTCAGCCCAAACGGGGATGAATCGCACCCAAGGACCGCCCTCCGTGACCGAGCAGTCTCCGGAAACCCCCGCAGCGCCCCTCCTCCCCCCGCCCCGCCGGAACGCGGACTGGATGTTCGGCGGGGTGTACGGGACGGTCCTCGCATCCGGGCTGCTCGCCGCGCTCGACCAGAAGGGCGGGGACTACACGCCCTTCTACGACGCCAGCTGGGTCCTCGTCACCGCCGCCACCGCCGGGCTTGCGCACGGGTACTCGCACCACATGGCCACCCACCAGCCCGGTTCCGCCGGGCACCGGTGGCGGCTGCTGGGGCGGGCGCTGTGGAACGAGTGGCCGATGATCGCGGCCACCCTCCCCACCGTCCTGCTGCTGCTCGTCGCCGGGCTCACCGACTGGGACTCGCACGGGGTCACCGCGATCGGGCTCGGCCTGAACACGGCGATGCTGTTCGCCTGGGGCTGCTTCGTGGCCCTGCGGGTCGGCTACAAGCTCGGCTCCGCGCTCCTGATCGGCGTCGCCGACGCCACGATCGGGCTGGCCATCATCGTGGCCAACGCCCTCATCAAATAAGCGCGGCGCCCTCATCACATAGGCACCGCCCCCGTCGAACGGGCGCCGCCCCGTCACTCCGGCAGCTGGCCCTCCGCCTCCGCGAGGATCTCCGTCAGCCGGGCCCCGAACTCGGCGCCCCGCGTGTCCGGCACCCCGGTGCGGGCGGCCGTGAGCAGTGCGTCCAGGGCGCTGCCGTAGGCGCCCGGGACGTTGCTCCACTCCGGCAGGCCGAAGACGCCCTCGGCCCCGCGCAGCTCCAGGCCCACCCCGGCTGCGGCGCGCGGCGAGCTCAGGCTCAGGACGGCGGTGCTGGCCGCGCCGGAGGTGTGGCGCAGGGCCAGTTGGACCACGTCGGACGGGCCGCGGGTGGCGCTGACCGAGGTGACGTCACCGAGGACCGGGATGAGTACGGACAGGGCGTGCGGGCCCACGTCCCACAGCCCGCCCTTGGCCTTGCGCCAGGGCGAGTCGGCGTAGGCGCTGGGCTCGCCGTCGGGCGGGAAGACCGCGCCGAGCCAGTGGGCGGCGGCGGTGAACCAGCCCGAGCGCTCCGCCTGCTGCGTCACCCAGCCGGCGGTGGGCTCGGCGAAGCGGAGGGTTAGGAAGACGACGGAGGCGACCCCGTGTGCGACGACGGCGTCGGCGACCGCGCGGGCGTCGGCCGCGGTCGTGGCGACGGGCTTGTCTAGCAGCAGGTGGCATCCGGCGGCGGCCGCGCGGACGGCGAGCGGGGCCTGTACGTCGGGCGGCAGGGCGAAGGCCACGGCGTCACAGTCGGCGAACAGCGCGTCGGGGTCTTCGTACACCTTCACGCCGTACTGGCGTGCGAGCTCGGCCGCGGCTTCGGGCCGTCGGCCCCAGACTCCGGCGAACTCGGAGCCGGTGTGCGCGGCGAGGGCGGGGGCGTGGGTGCGGTGGGCCCAAGGGCCGGTCCCCAGCAGTCCGACACGGGGGCGCGGCCCGGAAGCGGCCCCTGCGGAACCGTCTTCGGTGGACTTCAAATCGTACGAAATGCTCACCTGCCCAGTCTGCCCCACCCGGACGGGTGCCCCGCGGCCAACCCGCACAGCCGCGCCCACCTGCGGCGTAAACCTCGGTAACACGGGGTTCACACACGGGCAACGGAAGAGAAATCGCGAGCGGGCACGCTGCGGTCTACACCGCAGTTCGGACATCGCCGTTCGAGACCGCAGTTCGACACCGCAGTTCGAAGACTGCAGCACACCACCGCAGCACCCGCAGAGTCTGCGCCGGAGCGACGCACCGAAGGATGGGGCCCGTGAGCTACAAGGCTGAGTACATCTGGATCGACGGAACCGAGCCGACGGCGAAGCTGCGCTCCAAGACGAAGATCATGGCGGACGGGGACGCCCTGCCGATCTGGGGCTTCGACGGTTCGAGCACCAACCAGGCCGAGGGCCACGCCTCCGACCGCGTGCTGCAGCCCGTGTTCACCTGCCCGGACCCGATCCGCGGCGGCGACCACGTCCTCGTCCTGTGCGAGGTCCTCAACATCGACATGACCCCGCACGAGTCGAACACCCGCGCGCAGCTGCGTCCGATCGCCGAGAAGTTCGCGGGCCAGGCCCCGATCTTCGGCATCGAGCAGGAGTACACCTTCTTCGACGGGACCCGCCCGCTCGGCTTCCCGGTCAACGGCTTCCCGGCCGCGCAGGGCGGCTACTACTGCGGCGTCGGCTCGGACGAGATCTTCGGCCGCGAGATCGTCGAGAAGCACCTGGACCACTGCCTCGCGGCGGGCCTGGCGATCTCCGGCATCAACGCCGAGGTCATGCCCGGACAGTGGGAGTTCCAGGTCGGCCCGGTCGGCCCGCTGGAGGTCTCCGACCAGCTGTGGATCGCGCGCTGGCTGCTCTACCGCACCGCCGAGGACTTCAACGTCTCCGCGACGCTGAACCCGAAGCCGGTCAAGGGCGACTGGAACGGCGCGGGCGCGCACACCAACTTCTCCACGAAGGCGATGCGCGAGGACTACCGCGCGATCATCTCCGCGGCCGAGTCGCTGGGCGAGGGCAGCAAGCCGCTGGACCACGTCAAGAACTACGGCGCGGGCATCGACGAGCGCCTGACCGGCCTGCACGAGACGGCCCCGTGGAACGAGTACAGCTACGGGGTCTCCGACCGCGGCGCCTCCGTCCGCATCCCGTGGCAGGTGGAGAAGGACGGCAAGGGCTACATCGAGGACCGCCGCCCGAACGCGAACGTGGACCCGTACGTGGTGACCCGCCTCATCACGGACACCTGCTGCACCGCCCTGGAGAAGGACGGCCTGGTCTGAGGACCTCCCGCTCCCGCTCCACCAGCACGACCCTGCGCCCGCCGAGCCCCCGTGGCCCGGCGGGCGCCGGCGTTTTCCACAGGGCAGGGCCCTCCCTGGCGCCCTGTCAGTCCCCTCTGGCACGGTGTCCGCATGCTGCCGATCAGAGTCCAGACCGCCCACGGCCGTTCCCACGAGCGCCCCGCGCTGCCCTTCCTGTCCGAACTGGTGGGGCGCCTCGACGCGGACGAGAACGATTTCCTCATAGTGGAGCGGCTGACGAGCGACCTGGAGGTCTACATCCAGGTCGCGTACGAGGGTGACGGCGGGTACCTGTTGGAGCACCGCGCCGGCGGTCACGACCGGCACTTCCAGACCCGCCTCCCCACCGCGACCGAGGTCGTGGAGGTCATGGCCCGCTGGGCCCGCGAGGAGGAGGGCTGGGACCTCGGCCCGGTCTGGAAGCGGCTCGAATTCCAAGCCGAGGAGCCGGCGGAGCCGCTGCCGCCCGAGGTGGAAGCGCAGTTGGAGCAGGTCGTACGGGGCTGGTTGCGCTGCGGCTACCACAGCCGGGCGACCCTCACCGAGAGCGCCGAGGACCACCTGGTCGACGGCACGGTCCGGCCGGTGTCCCGGCAGCAGGCCGCGCAGCTGGTGAACCGGCTCTGGCGGGAGCGGGTGGCCGAGCAGGCCGACTGGGTGGGCGAGACCGACCCGGAGCGCCTCGCGCGGGCCTTCGCCGCGCTCGGCGAGGCCGGACTCACCGCGCGGGAGAACTTCACCTGTTGCCGCAGCTGCGGTACGGCGGAGATCTGGGGGGACGGCGCCAAGGACGCCCGCGGGTTCGTCTTCTTCCACAGCCAGTGCACCGAGGGCGCCGCCGACGGCGGGGACCTGTACCTCCTCTACGGGGGCTTCGCCCCGGATGGCGACGCGGCCGACGAAGGCGCCGACGAGGCGAGGACCGTAGCCGTGGGACGGGAGGTCGTGGCCGCCCTGGACGCGGTGGGGCTGGAGTGGCAGTGGGACGGATCTGCCCACGATGCGATACAGGTGACCGGACTGGACTGGCGGAGGCGGCTGAACGGCTGAAGGTTTGTCGGGATTGTGACGGTCCGTTCATGGAGTGATCGCGGAATATGGGATTCCAATCCAGCACGTGAGACGAGGTCTGCCTTGGCGCCCGTACATCTGCTTGAATGGGCGCATGGCCAGCCACTCGCACACCTCGATCGGTCGCAGCGACCTCGAGCCGTTCTGGCCTTCCCGTCAGGATCACGATTTCGACCGGGTGTGTTGCCGCGCGAAGAACGCGCCGGCCCTCTAAAGCCTCCGGGACCTCCTCACAGACCTCCCCCGAGGCCTTCGGTCTGCGCGGTACGACACAAGACGACGCCTGCACGTACGTCTCCTGCCGACTACTCCGCGTGAAAGAGCTGACCACTCATGGCAAACACCCGTTCCTTCGCCCCTGCCTCCTCCGCTGCGACCTCTCCCCTGACCTACCCGAACTTCCCCCCCAGTCCGCGCCACCGCCTGCGGTCCGTGGACCGGGACGAGGTGGCCCGCGTCGTGGACCTCCTCCCGCCCGGCGCCACCTGGCTGCCGGCCCCGCAGCACACCCTGCCCACCCTGCCGGGCCAGCCGCCGATGGTCGGCTACCTGGTCCTCGTACCGGCCGATCAGCAGCCGATCGCCTTCGCCCCCCAGTCCGTTCCCGCCGCCCAGGCCGGACCCGAGGGTGATTCCACCATCGCCGGGGACGCCCTGGTCCGCATCGACCCGTCACAGCGCACCGCCGAGGTGGACGGCCAGGTCCTGGACCTGACCTACCTGGAGTTCGAGCTGCTGGCCCACCTGGTCGCCAACCCGCACCGGGTGCACAGCCGGGACCAGTTGGTGACCACCGTCTGGGGCTACGGCCACGTCGGTGACGGCCGTACCGTCGACGTCCACGTCGCCCGGCTGCGCCGCAAGCTCGGCACGGCCCACCGCGGCGCGATCCAGACCGTGCGCCGGGTGGGGTACAAGTACGCCCCCTGAGCCCCCGCATGACACCCGGCGCACGCGGCAAGACCTATGACGGGTGGGCCCGTACTCACGAGGGGGAGTACGGGCCCACGCGCATGCCCGGCCCGCCGGACCGGACGCGACCCGCTAGACCCCCTCGGCCTTCCGCGACCGGCGCGTCGCCGCGAAGCCCAGCAGCACGTCGACCGCCAGGAACGCCACCAGGCTGATCCCGAGCAGCGGCAGGAACCAGCCCACGACCGCCGTGGCCGCGGCCAGCGGCAGCAGCAGCGCCACCGGCAGCTTCCGCCAGGCCCCGCGCGGCTGCGGGCGTCCGGCCGAGAGCCTGCGCTCCTTCGTCGGGCGGCGCAGCCACCACATGCGGTAGCCCCAGACGATCGTGCACATCAGCAGCACCGCCAGCAGGGCCAGCGCCAGCTGGTTGACGAGCCCGAAGGTCAGGCCCATGTGCAGGTCGATGCCGAAGCGGGTGAGCTGGGCGAGCAACGGGTAGTCGGCGAAGCGGAGTTCGTCGATGGCCCGACCGTCGGCGGGGTCGATCGAGACCGCGTCCAGGTGCACCGGCACCTGCTTGTCCTGCTCCTTGATCACGTACCCCTTGCCCTTGGCGGGCAGGGTGATCCGCAGGTACTCGGTGACCCCGGCGGATTCGGCCAGCACCACCGCCTGGTCGATGTCCACGTTGTCGACGGGGGCCGGAGGCATCTCCATCCCCTCCATGCCTTCGGTCATGACATGGCCGGCGTGGTCCCCGCCCGCGGCGCCGGCCGCGGAGCCGCCGACCGTGGCGGAGACGGCCGGGGTGGCCCCGCCGAGGCTGTCCTTGAGCTCTCCGACGTTCTCGCCGGCGTGCTTCGACCAGGTCAGGCCGGTGGCGGAGAGGCCGACGAGGCCGACGGCGAGCCAGACGCCGACCGATCCGTGCCAGGACAGCGTCCGGCGCCGGCCGGTCGCTGCCCGGTCGGGAAGGACCAGCAGCGCCTTACGGGTGCGCCTGCGGCCGATCCACAGCGCGAGCCCGCCCAGGGCGACGACCCACAGCCAGCTCGCGGCGAGCTCGCTGTAGTTCCGCCCGAACTCCCCCAGCTGGAGGCTGGCGTGGAACTCGCTCAGCCAGGCCCGCAGGGGCAGCGCGTCGCCGACGGTGGTGAGCTTCCCGCGCACCTCGGCCGTATACGGATCGACGAACACCGTGAGGGTCTCGCCCTCGGCGAGTCCCGGGCTCTCCATGATCACCCGGGTGGTGGCATCCGCCTCGGGTGCGGGCCACACGGCGGTCACCGTGCCCTGGGGCGCGGCCCTCTTCGCCGCGGCGACCTGGGAGCCGAGCGTCAGCGTGCTGTCGCCGACGCCGTCGACCGTCAGCTGGTCGGAGTAGAGGATCTTCTCGGCCTGCCAGGAACCCGCGTAGAGCAGCCCGGTGGCGGCGGCGAGGAACAGCAGCGGGGCTATCAGCACCCCGGCGTAGAAGTGCAGCCGCAGGAGCAGCGGCCGCAGCGCGGCCCAGGTGCCGGGCCCGCGGCCGGGGCTAGCGGGCGCCGTTTCGGGCGCGGCGTCGGGCGTGGCATCGGGTGCGGAGCCGTCGGGCGTGGTGTCGAGCTGGCCGGCGCCCGCGGCGCGGGCCCCCCTGGCCTGGTCGAAAGACATGGGTGTCCTAGGTATTGGCGAAGACGTGGCAGACATGGGTGACCGGCCCCAGGTCTCGCCGCCTCACCAAGGAGGTGCGCCGTTCGGTCAGGCGCGGACAGGACGGCCGGGGGCCGTGATACGGATCCGGGCCGGCCGGGGCGGCCCGCGCCGCTCGGCGGTGTGCGCGTGCACGGCCCCGCGCAGGGTGCGCGGCCGCTCGTACCGGGGACGGAGGGCAGGCCTCGGCGGTACGGGGGCCACGCGCGTGCGCAGCAGGGCGAGGACCCGGGAGAGCGGCCGGGCGGCGAGCAGCGCTCCGACCGCGAGGACGGCGGCGAGCCGGAAGACGGCCGCCTCGCCCCAGGCCAGCCAGGCCGCGCAGAACAGTCCGGCGAGGACGTGCGCGGCGATCATGCCGAGGCCGTCGTGGGCGTGCCCGGCCATCGCCGCGCCCATGTCCATGCCCATGTCCATGCCTGAGGCCATGTCCATGCCCGAGCTCATGTCCATCGCGTCCATGTCGTGCGTACCCGCCGCACCCATGGACCCCATGTGCCCCATCGATCCCGCCGACCCCATCGCCCCCGCATCCGTGGACGCCGAGAAGACCAGGTGCAGGACCGCCTGCACACCGAGCAGCGCCGAGCCGATCGAGAGCGGTCCGCGGCGCCGTCCGGCGCCGAGCCAGGCGAGTCCGCCGGTCAGCCCGAATGCGGACAGAAGCCCCAGTGCGGGAATGTCCGTACCGGACATGTACGAATGCCCCACGGCACCCAGTGCGGCAGCCACCGCCGCGAACATCGCGGCCCGGGCGGCGCGCAGTGGCACGGGGCTGGGTGGCATTACCGGGAAATGCTGCCATGGATACCCGCCTCGCCCGACGCGCGGGGGTGTCCGATCATGACCAGGTGAACTCACTGCGCTGGAAGGTGCCGCTGGGCGCCGTGTACACGGGCGGGGTCCAGCTGGGGGCGTACGCCCTGGAACGGCTGGATCCGGCGGCCCGCGAGCGGGTGCTGCGCGCCTGCTCGACCAATGCCGACAACCTCGATGCGGGCCGCTGGGAGACCCTGCCGGCCAGCGCGTTCCTCGTCGAGGAGCCGATGCCGCTGCCGTACGCGCTGCTGCTGACGGCGGTCCTCGGCTACTGCGAATACGCGTACGGGGCCTGGTGGACGGCCGCCGCCTTCCTGTTCGGGCACGGCGCGGCGACCCTGCTGGTCTACGAGGTGCTGCGCAGGACGGCCGGTCCGCGGACCCGGCGGGCGGTGGACGTGGGCACGAGCTACGGGTTCAACGCCGTGCTCGGCGTGCTGACCTCGGCGCTGCCGCGCGGGCCGGTGCGCACGGCCGCCCGGGCGGGGCTGCTGGCGCTCGCGGTGCGGCCCGTCCTCATGCGGGGCCGGACCTTCACGGACGCCGGGCACCTGGTGGCGCTGGGGCTCGGACTGGGGGTGTCCGTGGCCGCCGATTACCTTTCCGGAGCGAAATCTCCGAAAATCGTATGGATGACACGCGTCACCTCCTGAATTCACGTGCCCCATGTGAATCCACCGCCACGCCAACGCTGGAGTCGCCAAGATGACCGCCACCCCCGCCACGACCGTCGCCAACCTCCGCGACCTCGGCGGCACCCCGCTCTCCGGCGGCCGCACGGTCCGCCCCGGCCTGGTGCTCCGCTCCGGCCAGCTCGACCGGCTCGACGTGGACAGCGACCCGGCGGTGGCCGCGCTGGGCCTGCGTACGGTCATCGACTTCCGCACCGACGCCGAGCGCGCCGACCACCCCGACCGGGTGCCGGCCGATGCCCGGCTGCTCATAGCCGACGTCCTGGCCGACAAGATGAGCTCCGGCCCGGCCGGCATGCCCGTCGCCGCGCAGCTCAAGGACCTGCTGTCCGACCCGGCGGTCGCCGAGGAGCACCTGGGCGGCGGCAAGGCGCAGGCGCTGTTCGGCGGCGTCTACCGTTCGCTGGTGAGCTCCGCATCCGCGCAGGCCTCGTACCGGACGCTGCTCACCGAGCTCGCCGACCCGCGGTCGGGCCCGCTGCTCTTCCACTGCACGGCGGGCAAGGACCGTACGGGCTGGGGCGCGACCGTCGTCCTGTCGCTGCTCGGCGCCGACGACGAGACGCTGATGAGCGAGTACCTGTCGGTCAACCCGGCGGTGCGCCAGGCCTTCGCCCCGATGATCGAGGGGTTCACGGCGGCGGGCGGGGACCCGGACATCGCGCTGGCCCTGATCGGCGTCTTCCCCTCCTACCTGGAGGCGGCGATGGACGAGGTGAACACCCGCTACGGCTCGATGGAGAAGTACGTGCGCGAGGGCCTGGGCATTTCCGACGAGACGGTCGAGGCGCTGCGCGCCCGCCTCATCGACTAGACGTCACCACGCCGAGGGACGGGTCGATCCGAACGCGTGCACTGGCGACGGGTGACCATCCGACCATTCGCTCGTTCTGCTGAATGTGACTGCGCCGGATACCGCCACCCGCCCCCTCTCGCCCGACGTCGAGCAGGCCGAGGCCGCCATCGTCGAGCACTATCCGCGGCTGGTGCGGCTGGCCTACCTGGTGCTGCCGCCCGCCCTCGGCCGCAACCGCCGGGTCCTCACCGCCCACTCGCTGGCCCAGCGCGCCCTGCCGCGCGGCCGCCGGGACGGGGCGGTCGCCGCCCAGGCCGCGGTGCAGGGCGGGGTTCCCGGGCAGCGGGGCGGGGCGGGTCCCGAGTCCGGGTACGCGTACGTACGGCTGCGCGTGCTGCGGGCCGCCCTGGAGGCCGGGATCCCGCTGACCTTCCGCGCGCTGCCCCGGCGGGCCCAACTGCCGCCGCTGCTCCCCCAGGTGTGGGGGCTGCGGCTGTTCCCGCGCTCGGGCGGCGCCGAGGAGCTGGCGCTCGACCAGTGGCTGGCCACCCTCGACGGGCCGGGGCGGGCCGCCTGTGTCCTGCGGGCGCTGGAGCGGCTGCCCGAGGCGGAGGTGCTGCGGGTGCTGGCGGAGGCCGGGGTCGTGAATCCAGCCGCCGCCGTCGCCGAGTCCGGGGATCCGGGGACCGACGAGCTGTTCGCCTCCCCCGAGTTCGATCCGTGCGTGCTCCAGGCCCGGCCCACCGATCTGCTGCGCCGACGCCGCTTCGCGCGGGCCGGGATCGCCGCCGGGGCCGCCCTCGTGGTGTGCGGGGCGCTGCTCGCCCTGCCCGGCGGGGGCTGGGGGGCCGACGGGGCCGCGGCCCCGCTGTACGCGAAGAACGCGGCGGCAGAGCAGGCCCTGGATCCCGGGCAGCTGGTCCGGGCCGCGCCGGGGGCCTGGCGCACGTCCTCCCGTACCGACTACTCCGCCTGGCCCGCGCGCGGGGACCGGGCCGACGACACCGCCCTGCTGCGGCGGGCGCTGGCCGTCTGGGCCCGGCCCGGCCGCTCGGTGGTCGTCTCGGCCACCCCCGGCACCCCGTCGGGTCCGCCGATGGGGCCGCCGCAGCTGCTGTTCGCCGGGACCGTCGACCAGGCCGTCGTGGTGCTGCTCTACGACGGGCTGCGCGTGGCCCGGTACGCGGAACCGCGCTCCGGCACCGAGATCGCGGCCCTGGACTTCGCCCGGACCGACGGCGCCTCCGCGGACACGGCGACCGCGCTCGTACTCAGCCGGGTCGACGGCAACGTCCGCTACCTGGCGGCGCCCTGGGTGACGGGGGCCGCGCTGCGGGACCTGCTCAAGCCGGGCGAAGCCCCCTCCGAGCTGAAGCTGACGCCGGGCGGGATGACTCCGCCGGTGCCCAGCCCGGCCCCCGACGGGACCTGCACCAGCTGGAACGCGCTGGCCCTGACCGGCGACGGCGCGACCCGGCTGATCACCGACCTGGGCGAGCTGACCCCGGCCCGGCTGACCTCGGGGGCGCCGGGCGCCGAGCGGAACGTGACGGAGGGCGCGGAGCTGGGCGACTGGTCGCGGATCGCCTGCCTGCTGCCTTCGGTGCGTTCGCACGGGGTGCGCACGGTCAACGCGTGGACGTACGCGAAGCAGCCGCTGCCCGAGGGCGACGGCTCGGCGACCTGGCTGTGCACGCGGGCGGAGACTTGGCAGGGCACGGCGGACCGGGTGCAGGCGCAGTTCCTGGCCCCGGGGGCTCCGTTGGCGGCGCAGGCCGCCAAGGCGGAGGGCTCGCCGGCGTGCGGGGCGCGCGAGCCCCGGGTGCTGGCCGGGGTGCTGTGGAAGTCGAAGGCCGGGCAGTGGTACGTCCTGGCCGCGGGCAGTGCGCAGTTCGCCTCGCTGACGGTGGGCGGCGGCCAGGTGAGCGGGTCCGCGGTGGGCAACCGGCTGGCGGTGAAGGCTCCGGCGGGGGCGCAGGTGGAGCTGTCGGGCAAGCTGACGGACGGCTCGAAGGCGGGGGTGCTGCGGTAGTCGCACCCGCAGGTGGGTGAATCTTCAACCGTCGCGAACGGGCGGGTAGTTGGCGCGATCCGGACATGACTGCCAGTAGGCGTACATGACATGATCGGATTCCGGTTACCGACAGGTAACCGACCCACCCCCCTCACGTACCGAAGGTTCACCCACGTGCGCATGCTCGCCCGACGGCTCCTGCTCCCCGGCCTGACCACACTCGCGCTCACCGCCACCGGCTGCTCCTCCGCGCCGCACACCGGCGCCGCCGACCCGGCCGCCCCCGCCGCCCTCGCGTCCGCGGACCAGGGCACGCCGCGGCAGCTCGACGTGGCCGCGGCGCCACAGGGCACACCGACACCGGCGGCCGTGTCCCGCGCCGACGGGAAGGGCAGGGCCGGGCAGTCCTCGCTGAAGGTCGCCTCGTACGACCAGGCGAGCGGACGGGCCGTCATAGCCAAGGCCCCGCAGGGGCCCGCCCCGTCGTCCTCGGCCGCACCGTCGTCCTCGCCCGGCAATAAGCCGGAGCCGGGCAAGAACCCGGAGCCCGGCAAGAAGCCCGAGGCCGACAAGCCCGTCGCGGTCGGCGACGTCATCGCCAGCGCACCGGCTCCCGGCGCCCCCAACGGCCTGCTCGCCAAGGTCACCGAGGTCGTCGGCAAGACCGACCTCGGCACCGAGGTCAAAACCGCCTCCGCGACACTGGCGTCCGTCCTGAACGAGGACAAGGCCGACGGCAAGGTCCCCGTCGATCCCGCGTCGGTCACCGTCGAACCCCTGATGAAGGGCGTCACCTTCTCCTGGGCCAAGAGCCACGGCACGACCTTCGGCCCCGAAGGCGCGAAGCTGCCCCTGGGCACCCTGCGGCTCGACGTGAACGCCGCCGTGGACACCGCCCCGGACGCCCCCGCCTCGGCCGGCGCCTCGGTGTCCGGGTTCGTCCAGCTGGCCCCCCAGGTGGAGTTCGCGTACGACGGCAGCCCGGGCGGGGGCGCCGCCGGGCCGCGTTCCGCCTTCCTCGGCATGAGCGGCGACTGGTCCTCGCAGTGGAAGCTCCAGGGCCGCGCCGCCGCGAGCGCCGGGGCGCCCAAGCGGATCCCGTTCGCCAAGCTGCACAGCGCTCCGGTCATCCAGGTCGGACCGGTGCCGGTCGTGGTCAACCTCGACCTGACCTGCTACGTCCAGGTGGAGGCCGACGGCCGCGTGACCCTGGACGTCCAGCAGGACGTCAAGGGCGACTTCAAGGTCGGCGGCTCCTACGCGACGGGCAAGGGCTGGACTCCCGTCAGCGCGTCCACCGTCCGGAGCACCCCGCTCCGGGCGAGCGTCACCGCCGCCGGGAAGGTCAGGGGCGCGCTCGGGGCCGAGGCCTCCGTCGGCCTGTACGGGGCCGTCGGCGTCAGCGCGGACTTCGCCCCGTACCTGCGCGGCGAGGCCGACGCCAAGGCGGGCGCGTCCACCGACGGCAAGACCTCCCTCGACGGCGCGTGGGCCCTGTACGGCGGCTTCGACCTGAGCGGGCAGCTCCACCTCCAGCTGTCCCTGTTCGGCACGCCCGTCCTCGAGCGCCGCATCCCGCTGGGCACCCTCAACCGTGAGTGGGCGCTCGCGAGCGGGCGGACGGGTCGGTAGCCGGACCGCGCCCCCCGAGCCCCGGGGGGCGCGGAACTTGATGGACGCAGAGGGGTTTCCCTCCCCCATACCCATCAGTACATTGACGCCATGTCTAATACGCCGCCCGCGTCGCCCGCCCCCGTGGCGTCGGAACACATAGAACTCAAGGCGCGGAACGTGTCCTTCTCCTGGGAGGACACCCCGCTCCACTGGCTGCCCGGCGACCCCTTCGCCAACCACACCATCAACGTGCTGCACCTGCTGCTCCCGGCGGGCGAGCGCTGGTTCGTGCACGTCTACAAGCAGGTGCTCCCGTACATCACGGACGACCGGCTGCGCGAGGACGTCGTCGGGTTCATCGGCCAGGAGGCCATGCACGCGAGCGCGCACGACGACGTGCTCCCGCACCTCAAGCGGCTGGGCCTGGACCCGACCCCGTACACGGCCCAGGTCGACTGGCTCTTCGAGAAGATGCTCGGCGACCGGACCCTGCCGCCGGGCAAGGCGCGCAAGTGGTGGCTGATGGAGCGCGTGGCGATGATCGCCGCGATCGAGCACTACACGGCGTTCCTGGGCAACTGGGTGCTCAACGCCGAGGAGCTGGACCGGCGCGGCGCGGACCCGGTGATGCTGGACCTGCTGCGCTGGCACGGCGCGGAGGAGGTCGAGCACCGCTCGGTGGCCTTCGACCTCTTCATGCATCTGGACGGCAACTACCGCCGCCGCGCCCGGACCTGGGCCACCGCCTTCACCGCGCTGGTCTTCCTGTGGCAGCGCGGCTCGCGCTACTTCATGGAACACGACCCCGAACTGCCGCCCGGCTCCAAGGCCTCGGTGGGCCAGTTCCACCGTTCGGGGCGCAAGGGCACCCTGCCGTCCACGGGCGCGATGCTGAAGTCGATCCCGACGTACCTGTCGCGCACTTACCACCCCTCGCAGGAGGGCTCGACGGCCCAGGCCGTCGCCTACCTGGCCTCCTCCCCCGGCGCGAACGGTGGTTTCACGGCATGAGGCGGAGCAAGGCACTGGCGGTGGGGGCGCTCGCGGGCGCCGCCTGGCTGACGAAGCGGGCGATCGGCAGGCGCATCAATGCCGGGTCGCCCCTGTGGCCCCTGCCCGCGCTGGAGACCCCGGTCTCGGGGTACTCGCCGCGGCGGTGGATCCCGGCCCTGATCGTGTCCCGTACGGAGCCCGCGGACGGCGTCCTGTCCCTGACCCTGGAATCGGCGGAACTCCCGGCCTGGACCCCGGGTGCGCACGTGGACGTACAGCTCCCGTCGGGCCTGGTCCGCCAGTACTCCCTGTGCGGCGACCCCTCCGAACAGGGCCGCTACACGATCGCCGTCCGCCTCGTCGAGGACGGCCGCGGCGGCTCGCGCGAGGCCCACGCCCAGCTGGTGGAGGGCGCGGAGCTGCCGGTGCGCCCGCCCCGCAACCGCTTCCCGCTGGAGCCCGCGGACTCGTACGCCTTCGTCGCGGGCGGCATCGGCATCACCCCGGTCCTCCCGATGCTCCGGGCGGCGACGGCGGCGGGTACGGCGTGGACCCTGCTCTACGGGGGCCGTTCGCTCGCCTCGATGCCCTTCGCCACCGAGCTGGCGGCCACGTACGGGGACCGGGTCACGCTGGTGCCCGAGGACGAGGCGGGCCTCCCCGACCTGTCGCCGCTCGCCGCGCTCGGCCCGGACACCCTGGTCTACTGCTGCGGCCCGGCCCCTCTGATGGCGGCGGTCGAGGCGGCGGTCCCGGAGTCCGTCCCGGTCCACCTGGAACGCTTCACCCCGGCGGCCTCGGGCAGCGACGCGAGGGCCTTCACGGTGGAACTCCACCGCTCGGGGCGGCTGGTGGAGGTAGCCGCGGAGGAATCCGCCCTGACGGCCGTGCGCCGCGAACTCCCCAACACCCCGTACTCCTGTGAGCAGGGCTTCTGCGGCACCTGTCAGCACCGGGTGCTGTCGGGGACCGTCGACCACCGCGACACCCTCCTGACGGACGGCGAACGCGAGGACTCGATGCTCCTGTGCGTCTCCCGCGCGGCCACGGACCACCTGGTCCTGGACCTCTGAGGGACGGTCCGGACGGCCCCGCGGGGACGCGCAGTAGGGTGTTCCGCATGACAACCGGGGTGCGGCGCAGGATGGGTGTCGAGGAGCGGCGGCAGCAGCTGATCGGGGTGGCGCTGGAGCTGTTCAGCCACCGCTCGCCCGACGACGTGTCGATCGACGAGATCGCGGCGGCCGCCGGGATATCGCGGCCGCTCGTCTACCACTACTTCCCCGGCAAGCTCAGCCTGTACGAGGCTGCGCTGCGCCGGGCCGCCGACGAGCTGGCGCTGCGGTTCGTGGAGCCGCAGGAGGGGCCGCTCGGGGCGCGGTTGCTGCGGGTCATGGGGCGCTTCTTCGCCTTCGTGGACGATCACGGGCCCGGGTTCTCGGCGCTGATGCGGGGCGGGCCGGCGGTCGGGAGCAACCGGGCCAACGCGATGATCGACGAGGTGCGCCAGGCCGCGTACGAGCAGATCCTGGCCCATCTGGGGGTCCCCGCACAGGCTCCGCCCGCACGGCTGGAGCTGGTGGTGCGCTCGTGGGTGTCGCTGGCCGAGTCCACCGCGCTGATCTGGCTGGACGGGCGGCGGATCCCGCGCGCCGAGCTGGAGCTGCAACTGGTGCACGACTTCGCGGCCCTGGCCGCGGTCAGCGCCGCCTACGACGCGGAGATGGCGGGCATCCTCGTACGGATCCTCGTGGACGAGCCGGCCGACGGGCCGTTCGGGGAGCTGGTGGGGCGGCTCGCGGCGCTCGTACCGGCTGCCGCGGAGGCGGGCGTGCCCGCGCCGCGTCGATAACCACGCTCCGGACGACCCTCCTTGATCATCCGTCGGGCGATAATGCCCGCGTGATCATTGACGACGGGATCTTGTTCCGGCAGGCCGAGGAGAAGGACGCCGGCACGCTGGTGCAGCTGTACGACCAGGCCGCCCGCTGGATGCGCGCGCAGGGGATCGAGCAGTGGAAGCCCGGGGAGAGGGACCCTGCGCACTTCCTGGCGGTCATGCGGCAGGGCGAGGTGTGGCTCGCCTCGGACGGCGACGGGCACGCCGTCGGGGCGTACGAGCTGTGGTGGTGCGACGAGGAGGCCTGGGGCATCCAGCCGCCCGTCGCGGGCTACGTGCACCGGCTCATGGTCGAACGCGAGACCGCGCCCGCCGGGGCCGGCCGGCGGCTGCTCGAACATGCCGAGCGGCGCATCGCCAGGACCGGCCGCGAACGGGCGCGGCTGGACTGCGTCTCCACCAACCCCCGGCTGATCGCGTACTACCAGGGTGCGGGCTACCGGGTGGTCGGGGAGTTCCCCCACAAGGTGGGCAAGAACGGGCAGGTGTACGGGGTGATCCTGCTGGAGAAGCGGCTCGATCAGCTCACCCTGGTCTGAGCCTGGTCCGAGCCTGGTCCGAGCCGCCCCTCCGAGCGAATCAGCTCCGCTTGAAGACCGCCACCGTGCGCGCGGGGACCGTGAACTCCCCCGTCCCCGCGTCGTACGCCGACCCCTTGACCGTGGCGTCCGTGCCCGAGCCCTGGACCGGGTGCAGTCCGTAGGCCGTGCCCGCGAGGGCGGGGAGGCGCTGGGCCTGCGGCGCGGGGGTGGCGTTGAAGACCACCACCAGCTCGCCCAGGGTCATCGTGATCACGCCCGGGGTCTCCTGGGGCCCGGAGAGCGGGAAGGCCAGCCGGGACTGGACCGCTTCGGCCGAGGTGAGGCCGAAGGCGGGTTCGCTCGTGCGGATCTTCAGGAGGTCCCGGTAGGCGGCCGAGGCGCCGGTGATCTCCGTGCAGCCGGGGGCCGCGCTGGTCGCGGCGGCCAGCAGCGGCTTCGCGTAGGGCCACTTGGAGCGGTTGTCGGCGGCCGGCGGCAGGCCGCGGCCGAAGCCGTTCCCGTCCCGGCAGTCCCAGTGGACGGCGTTGAACCAGTCGCCGCTGTCGAAGGAGTTGCGGTCCAGGGACTTCGAGCGCAGCAGGTCCGTGCCGGCCTGGGACAGGGACGGGCCCTGGGAGAGGGTCGCGACCGACATCCCCAGGACCTGCATACGGGCCTGGTCGGCGGCCGAAGTGCCCGCCGGGAGCTTGTACTTCAGGGCGTCGAAGAGCGATTCGTTGTCGTGGGCGTCCACGTAGGACAGCGCGTCGCCGGGCGCCGCCGCGTAACCGGCCGGGGCGCCGTTGTAGTCCACCTGGGAGCCCTTGACCGCCTTGCCCGTGGAGTCCGTGAAGGCGTACGAGGCCAGGTTGCCGGTCAGTCCGACCTTGATCAGGTCCTGGTCGTGGAGGAGCCGGGCCCGCTGCTCGGCGGCCGTGCCGTTGGCGGGCGAGGAGTTCGGCGCCGTGAACAGCCCGGACGCGAAGCCCTGTACGCGCGGGTCCTCGTCGAAGGGGCCGCCGCCGCGCACCGCGTCGCGGGCCCGGTCGGAGAAGGTGGCGATGCCGGTGCCGGCCATGTTCGCTTGCGTGGCCTGGACGAAGCGGGCGTCGTTGGCGACCTCGCCGAAGTTCCAGCCCTCCCCGTAGAGGACGATCTTCTTCCCGTCGACCCCGTCCTTGGCCACGGTCAGCGCGTCGAGGGCGGCGCGCACCGCCAGGATGTTGGCCTTCGGGTGGTGGCCCATGAGGTCGAAGCGGAAGCCGTCCACCTTGTACTGCTTGGCCCAGGTGACGACCGAGTCCACGACGAGGCGGCCCATCATGGCGTTCTCGGGCGCGGTGTTGGCGCAGCAGGTGGAGGTGGCGACGGAGCCGTCGGCCAGCAGCCGCTGGTAGTAGCCGGGGACGATGCGGTCCAGGACGGACTTGTCCGACTGCCCGGCCGCCACGGTGTGGTTGTAGACCACGTCCATGACCGTGCGCAGGCCCGCGCCGTTCAGCGACTGCACCATCCGGCGGAACTCCACCGTGCGGGCCGTGCCGTTGGGATCGCTGGCGTACGAGCCCTCGGGAACCGTGTAGTGCAGTGGGTCGTAGCCCCAGTTGTACGAGTCCTTCGCGGCCGCGGCGGCCACACAGGCCTGCTGCTCCTCGGAGTCCGGGGCGTAGACCTTCAGGTCGCAGGCGGGCTCGGTGCGGTCCGCGGCCTTCTCCGGGACGGTGCCGATGTCGAAGGCGGGGAGCAGGTGGACGTACGAGGTCCCGGCGGCGGCCAGGTCGCGCAGGTGGCCCATGCCCGCCGAGCCGGTGTCGGTGAAGGCCAGGTACTGGCCGGGGTGGGTGGTGGTGCGGTCCGCGACGGAGAAGTCGCGGATGTGGAGCTCCTGGATCTGGGCGGAGGCGAAGGGGACGGCGGCGGGCTTCTTCAGCTCGCGCCAGCCGGGCGGGGCCAGCTTCGGGTCGGCCAGGTCCACGGCCAGGCTGTACGTGGAGTCCGCGGTCAGGGCGGTGGAGTAGGGGTCCGTAACCAGGTTCCGGACGATCTGGCGGGTGCTGGGGGCCCAGACGGTGACGGCGAAGCGGTACTTCTTGCCGGTCCAGTCGCGCTCCCCGCGCACCGACCAGACGCCGGTGGCGTCGTCGCGGCGCATGGGGACGGTGCGGCCGCCGTCGAGCTCCAGGGCGACCTGCTGGGCGGTGGGTGCCCAGACGGAGAGGGTGGGGCGGCCGTCCTTGAAGACGGGGCCGAGCGGGGCAGTTCCGGCTTCCTTCGCGTACAGGTCGTCGAGGACGCCCGCGAGCTGGACCCCGGTCGCCGCCAGGACGGCGCCGTTCGCGGCGCGGGCACTGGCGACCAGCTGGCCGCGCAGGGCCTCGCGGACCCGGTCCCGGTCGCGCGGGTCGACGGTGAAGGCGGCGTACTGGGCCAGGTGCGGGAACTTCGCCTTCTGGGCGGCGGTGAGCTCGGTCTTCGACAGGCGCAGCCACGCGGCACCGCCCTCGTGGAGGACGCCGTTCTCGGCGGTGATCGCGCCGTCGCGGGAGGCCAGGAGCTGGAGCGAGGCGGCGGCCGGCGGTGCGTTCCAGGCAAGAGTGTCGCGGTCGATCCAGACGGCCTGGGCCTTGGTGAGGTCCAGGGCGGCGGCGGAACCGGCGGGCTGCGGGAGGAGGTACTTCTCCTTGCCGCCCAGCATCCACACCTCGTGGCCGGAGCCGGTGGCCTTCAGGTCGAGGGACTGGTCGGAGGGGAGGTCCTTGGCGTCACCGTTGTGGAGGATGTAGCTGAGGCTGGTGGCCCCGGCGGCGAGCGGGACCTCGTAGACGGCCCCGAAGGAATCCGTGCGGACGGGGAGCAGCGGCTTGGACCAGTCGGTCGGCGTCGCGGCGCCCGTCCAGACGTGCAGTCCCCAGCCCTCGTAGGCGCCGTCGGGGCGCTGGTAGTGCAGGACGGCCTTGGTCTGGTCCTGCGCGGGGTAGGCGGGGCGCTCGGGGCGGGGGGCTTCCTTGCCCTGGTCGAGCCAGATCTCGCCGGTCTTCGTCACGTCGACGGTGCGGTCGGCGGCCACGTCCTTGTTGCCGTCCTTGTCGATGACGAGGTAGCCGATGCTGCTCGCGCCGGGCTTGAGCCGGACGTAGGCGAAGGCTCCGTAGGCGTCGCGGCCGGTGAAGGCGTGCCCGGCGGGCCAGGGAGTGGCCTCACCTTCGGCGAGGTCGCCCCAGGCGTACAGGCGCCAGTCGGTGTAGTCGCCGTCGGGGCGGTTGTAGTGGACGATCGCGTACTCGCGCTGGGTGGCGGTGGGGACCTCGGCGGGCGGGGCCTGGCCGGTGCTCGACGCGGCGAGGGCGCTCGCGGTGCGGCCGGAGGGGTCGACGGCCACGGCCTTGTAGCGCAGGGCCGTGCCGGCCGGGGCGGTGATGTTCTGGGTGACCTTGTAGGGCGCGTGGTCGGCGGAGCCCAGGACCTGCCACTTGTCGGTGCCGGTCTGGGCGGCGAAGACGACGCGGCTCAGCGGGTCGCCGGTCACCTCGGCCGTGAGCTCGACGGTGCCGGTGGCGCCGGGTGCCGGGGCCTTGAGGGTGAGGGTGGGCTTGGCGGCGGGCTCGGCGGTCGGGGTGGCCGCCTGGAGGACGATGGAGCCGAGCGCGGGGACGGTGATGGTGAGCTTGCCGGCGGCGGAGGCGCGGGTCAGGGCGTTGCTTCCGGCCGCTCCCCCTCCGTAGAGGGTGCGGTACTGGGCGCCCGCCGGGGCGTCGAGCTCGATGGTGCGGGGCTCGGTGCCGTTGTTGGCGGCGACCAGGTATTCGGTGCGGGTGCGGGCGTCCTTGCCGGAGCCGGTGCCGGTACGGGCGAAGGCGTAGACGGACCCGTCGGAGAAACGTTCGCTCTGAACGCCGTCCCGCAGGGCGGGGTGCTCCTTCGTCAGCTTCGAGAGAGCACTGATCTCCTTGTAGAGCGGGTGCTCCGGATCGTAAGCATCGCTCGCGTGCGTGCGCGCCGTTCCGAGCTGGTCGTCGTCCAGGTAGTCGGCCACCTTCGAGGCGAAGAGCGGTTGTCGCGCGTCCTTGTCCCCGCCCGCGCCGGTGAACCCCTGCTCGTCGCCGGAGTAGATCACCGGATTTCCGCGGGAGAAGAACATCAGCTCGTTGGCCAGCCGGTAGCGGTCCAGCAGCTCCTGCTCCCCCGCCGCCGGCCGGTCCTGCTTCAGGAAGGTCCCGAAGCGCCCCATGTCGTGGTTGCCGAGGAAGGTGACCTGCTCGTACGCGTTCGCCTTGTCGGTCGTGTACCGGTAGTCGTCGCCGAAGACGGACGCCAGCCGCCCGGCCCCCGCGCCCTGGGAGGCGTAGGCGCGGATCGCGTCCTGCAGCGGGAAGTCGAGGGTGGCGTCGAGCCGGCCCCGGGTCACGTACGGGGAGGTGACGGCGGTGTCGGCGGAGTAGACCTCGCCGAACATGAAGAAGTCCTTGCGCCCGTGCTGGGCCGCGTACTTGTCCAGGGCGGTGGCCCACTGGGTCCAGAACTCGGTGTTGACGTGCTTGACCGTGTCGATCCGGAACCCGTCGATGTCGAAGTCCTTGACCCACTTCTCGTAGATCTTCTCCATCCCCTCCACGACCTCGGGACGCTCGGTCCACAGGTCGTCGAGGCCGTAGAAGTCCCCCTGGCCGGAGGATTCTCCGGCGAAGGTGGAGTCGCCCCGGTCGTGGTACATCGTCGGATCGTTGAGCCAGGCCGGGGACTTGAGGTTCTTCTTCGCCTCCGGGACGAAGGGAGTCCGGGGGAAGGAGTCCGCGTCCACGGCGGGGAACTTCCCCTTCCCTTCCGCATAGTCGGAGTCGTTGAACGGCACCCCGTCCTTGGTCAGGTAGGGGAACGCCCCCTTGGACAGGTACCCGTACGAGGCCTCGCGGTAGTCGACCACGTCGGCGGTGTGGTTGGCGATGACGTCGAAGAAGACCTTCATCCCCTTGCGGTGCGCCTTGTCGATCAGCCGCTCCAGGTCGGCGTTGGTCCCGAAGTGCGGGTCGACCTGGGTGAAGTCGGTGATCCAGTAGCCGTGGTAGCCGGCCGATACTCCCCCAGAGCCTTCGGCCTGGGAGGTGCCCCCGTTGCCCGTGCCCTGGACCGGCTGGTTCTTGAAGATCGGCGCCATCCAGATGGCCGTGGTGCCGAGCCCCTTGATGTAGTCCAGCCGGTCGGTCAGCCCCTTGAGGTCACCGCCCTGGTAGAACCCCTTGTCCGTCGGGTCGAGCCCGGTCTCCAGCCGGGAACCGGTCAGGCCGCCCCGGTCGTTGCCGGGATCACCGTTCGCGAACCGGTCCGGGAGCACGAAGTAGAACTGCTCGCGGGTCAGGTCGTGCCGCGCGGGCTCGGCGGCCAGCTTGGCGTCCGAGGGCGGGGCCGGCGGCGCCTTGGCGGCAACGGCCGCGGCGGCGGGGAGGGCGGGCAGGAGCGTCACGGCCAGGGTGGCTGCGAGCACTCCCGCCGCGCCGGCGAGGGCGGGGCGTATCAAGGCGGATCTCCTCGGGTGCGGGACGGGGCGGAGCGGGAGGGTCAGTTGCGCCAGGTGTCGGTCAGCGTGACCTTGCCGTTCGCGGGGACGGTGGCGGAGCGGTTGGCTCCGCTCTCCCAGGTGACGTTTCCGGCGGCGTCCTTGCGGACGTACTTGTACGCGAAGACCGTGCCGGGCGGGAGGCTGACGTCGAGCTTCCAGACGGGGTACGCGGCCGGGTCGAGCTTGAGGGCGCTGCCGGTGTTCCAGCTGCCGAGCTCGGCGCGGTCGCCGGTGACGTAGATGTTCTGGCCGAGGGCGGTGGTGGCGTTGACGGCGAAGGAAGCCCCGGCGGCGGCAGTCAAGGTGGGGGTCGGAGTCGGCGTAGAAGTAGCGCTCCCGCAACTACGCGCGCCGACGTGCAGGGCCACGGCCGTCCCGGCGTCGAGGGTCGCGGTGAACCGTCCGCCGGAGTCCACGGTGACCGCGCGACCGCTCTGCACGTCGCAGTAGTCCCCGGCCGCGAGGGAGGTCTGGAAGGTCCGGGTCAGAGCCGAAGCCTCGTGGTTGATGGCCACGTACGCCTTGGTCCCCCGCCCGAAGGCGACCTGGTTTCCACCGTTGTCCCACCAGTCGGTGACTGCCTGCCCGCGTGCGGAGTTGCGGAAGCCGACCATGGAGGAGATCTCCCGCCAGGCGTGCTGGCACTTCCACCCGTCGGCGTAACAGGCGTTCACAGCACCCCCATTGGGCGGCCCTGCATCCCGATCCGTCCACTCGTAGCCGGAATGCACGTCGGGGGACCCGTAGGGCCAGGCCAGCATGAAGACGCTCGCGAGCGTGTAGGCGGACCCGTCCTTGTAGTTGAGGGTGTCCCCGCCGCGCTCGGTGTCGTGGTTGTCGACGAACACGCCCGCCTGACCGCTGGGCATGTACCCCCAGGCCTCGCCGAAGTTCTTCAGGTAGGCGAGCTTCTCGCCCTGGAAGACCCGTTTGAGGTCGCGGGCGTACCGGAACTCCTGCACGTCGCCGTTGCCCAGATACTCGGTCGGTGAGACGGCCTCCCCGGCCCCGTATATCGCCTCCTGCTTCCAATAAGCACTCGGGTTCGTCAGCCGCGACTTGATGTTGGCGAGGTCGGCGGCGGGCATGTGCTTGGCGGCGTCGATCCGGAAGCCGTCCACGCCGAGCGAGAGCAGATCGTTGAGATAGCCCGCGATCCGTCCGCGCACGTACTCCTCGCCCGTATCCAGGTCGGCGAGCTGCACGAGCTCGCAGTTCTGGACGTTGGCGCGGTCGGTGTAATTGGAGATCGTCGCCCGGCAGTCGTCCATGTCGGTACCGGAGTAGACGCCCGGGTAGTTGTACTTCGTGTACGAACTCCCGCCCGTCCCGGTCCCGTCCCCGGCCGCCATGTGGTTGATGACGGAGTCGGCGACGACCTTCACACCGGCCGCGTGGCAGGCGTCGACCATCGCCTTGAAGGCAGCCCGGTCACCGAGCCGCCCGGCGATCTTGTAGCTGACGGGCTGGTACGAGGTCCACCACTGCGACCCCTGGATGTGCTCCTGCGGGGGCGAGACCTGGACGTACCCGTACCCGGCGGGCCCGAGGCTCTCCCCGCAGGCCTTCGCCACGGAGTCGAACCGCCACTCGAACATGACGGCGGTGACGTCCTTCTCACCGGGCGCGGCGGCAAAGGCCTGCGGCGCGGGCCCGCCGACGACGGCGAGGGCGGCTCCGGCGGATATGGCGGATACGGAAAGCAGCGCGGCGGCGGCTCTGACGGCGCGAGCACGGGTGAGCATGCGGTGTTCCTCCTGGCGGAGAGGTACGCGACCGGGTGGGGACCGGTCACGGCCGAGTTGGGGATTGGAGCGACCGTAGGTGCCAGGAGGAAGCCCTGCAAGACCTTGCGCAAGAGATTGCAGAATTGTTTCAGGCCGGAGTCGGGGGAACCCCGAAATCAGGAGGAGTACGGACCACCCGCGGGAGCAACCCACTGCACGCCCTTGCGCGCCCCTCGCCGGAACAACCGGCGCACCACCCCGCCGGAGTCCTGCGACTCACCCCGGACCAACCGGCGGTAGCTGGGCTCCCAGTCCTCAATGGCGAAGGCCCGCCCACCGATCTCGTAGAGACCGCCACTGACCCGGTCCACGAGATAAAGCCTCCCGCCCATCAGCCGGTGACTGTAGTCGCCCGTGCGCACGTACTCCGCGCTGTCCACGGCCACCACCCAGCACAACGGATGCTCCGTCACCTGCGAGACCGCGGTCTCCACCACAGGCGGCCCGGCCGCCCGAGCCTCCTCGTTGTTCCGCTCCACAAGCACCTGAACCAACCGCACGGCATGCTCTTTCTCGATCATCCGCACATCATCACGGACACCCCGCCCCCCGCACCCGGCCAGTACTGGCTCCGGGGTGCCACAGTGGGGGCCATGCGCCCGGACAAGAAGTCGACCACCGACACAGCAGCCGAATCACTCCTCGCGGAAGGAGCGGTCCACGTCGAAACCCTGCGAGCCAACCCGAACGCCATCGACGCGTACCCGTACTCCTTCCTCCTCCTGATAGCCCGGGGAGGCGCTTCGACACCGAACGAGATCTTCTGGGGAGTGGCGACGCTGGAGGCGAAGGGCTGGACCGCCGAGTCCTGGGACATGGCCCCGGCAGGCCTGAAGTTCGGCGCCTGGCGCGTGGTGATGCGCCGCCGTCCAACCGGCCTCTAGCCGGCCCAAGACAGCTGGCGGACGGGGCAGGTTCCGCGCTGCCGGGGGCCTTTTGCCTCACGCCCCGAGAATCACTGCGAATCACGCAGGACGGGGAGCCCCTGCTCGTCCCATCCTGATCGGGACTTGCCCGCTGGCAGGAGGGGAACGGCAATGGCACGGCGACTCCGGTTCATCGATACCAACTCCGGCAACGACGGTTGCCCGACCCTGTACGAGGACCTGGACACCGGGGAGGTCCTGGTCCAAGGCGACGCTGCCGGTCCCGGCCATCGGCTAGGCGGGGCTGCCCGAAGCCCTACCGACCCCAGCCGGCAGTCAGTCGCTGAGCCGAGCGCGACTGTATAGCGATCTGATGCGCCTCAGGGCCCCGGAGGGCCATCTCATCGTCCTGTCGTGCGGGTTGGCGTGCGACGGGCTCGGGAAGGGTCCTCGATCGGTGTCGGGTGGATGTCCCGAACTCCCCGGCGCCCCCAACCCCGACCAGGCGGGCGGCTTCCGACCGTCCGGACGTCGGCCGACCGGCGGGACCGGGGCCGGGGGCTGCGACACGGCCGCCCCTCCGTATATGACCCCCGGCCATCCCCCGGGGGGGGATCCCGGAAGTCTTGTGGCATTCCGGGACGGGTCGGTCGGTCAAGGGTGGCCGCAGGCCATCGCGCAGCGACGCGACCGAAGGGAGCGCCCTTGAGGGACCGACCCGGCCCGGAAGGACACTGGACTGGAGGGACGCCCCCAGGGACCCTCAAAGCCACCGAACACCCCGCAGCCCAGGTCGCCGAAGTCCCGCTCCGCAGTGCTCCGCGCCGGCGTCTCACCCCCGCCGGGGCGGGTGGGCAACCACCGTCCGAGGGCGGTGGCGCGAGGGGGCGAGGGCCCTGACCAAGCGAAGCCCCCTACCCCCCAACCCCTACTCCCCCGGCCCCGGCCCCTGTCCCGTGGACCCCCGGACCACGAGCTCCGGCTGGAAGATGTATTCGGTCCGCTGGACCGGGGTGCCGGCCACGGCCTCCAGGAGGGCTCCGACCGCTGCCGTGGCCATGGCGCGGACCGGCTGGCGGATGGTGGTCAGTGGCGGGTCCGTGAAGGCGATGAGCGGGGAGTCGTCGAAGCCGACGACCGAGATGTCCTCGGGGACGCGCAGTCCGCGTTCGCGGGCCGCGCGGATGACGCCCAGGGCCATGGGGTCGCTGCCGCACACGATGCCCGTGCAGCCCCGGTCCAGGAGGGCTCCGCCCGCCGCGTGGCCGCCCTCGACGGTGAAGAGGGTGCGCTGGATGAGCCCCTCGGCCGCCGCCGACGGGAGGGCGGCGGTGAAACCCGCCTCCTTGCGCGCCGAAGGCACGTAGCGCGTGGGCCCTATGGCCAGGCCGATCCTGCGGTGGCCCAGGTCCTCCAGGTGGCGGACGGCCATCTCGGCCGCCGCGCGGTCGTCGGGGGAGATGAAGGGGGCCTGGACCTGTTCGTTGAAACCGTTGATCAGAACGAACGGAACGCCCCGCAAGGCGAGCCGCTGGTAACGGGACGGGTCGGCCGAGGAGTCGGCGTGCAGCCCGGAGAGGAACACGATGCCGGTGACACCGCGCTCCTCCAACTGCTCCACCAGCTCGTCCTCGGTGGCCCCGCCCGGGGTCTGCGTGCACAGCACCGGGGTGTAGCCGTGGCCGGCCAGGGCCTGCTCGATGACCTGGGCGAACGCCGGGAAGATGGGGTTGGTGAGCTCCGGCGTGAGGAGTCCCACCAGCCCGTTGCTGCGCCGCCGCAGCCGCACCGGGCGTTCGTAGCCCAGCAGGTCCATGGCGGCCAGCACCTTGTGACGGGTGCCGGACGCCACGCCCGACTTGCCGTTGAGCACGCGGCTGACGGTCGCCTCGCTGACCGCGGCCTGCGCGGCGATGTCCGTCAGCCGCAGGGGGGAAGTCACCCCTGCCACCACACCGCCGTGTCGGCGGGCAGGGACGAGGGGTCCTCGAGCGGGCCGCCGCTCGACAGCAGGACCGTGCCCGGCGCGGGAAGGCGTACCGGCTGGTCCGTGGTGTTGACCGTGCAGATGAAGTCCCCCCGGCGGAAGGCCAGCACGCCCTCCGGTGCCTCCAGCCACTGCACCGCCTCGCCCGCGCCCAGGTCCGGGTGCGAGCGGCGCAGCCGCAGGGCCGTGCGGTAGAGCTCCAGGGTCGAGGCGGGGTCGCCGGTCTGCGCGGCCACGCTCAGGCCCGCCCATTCGGCCGGCTGCGGCAGCCAGCTGCCGCCGTCGCCGAAGCCGTACGGGGCTTCGTGGCCCGACCACGGGATCGGGACCCGGCAGCCGTCGCGCAGCCCGTCCTGGCCCTCGCCGCGGGCGAACGCCGGGTCCTGCCGCACCCCGTCCGGCAGGTCCACGACCTCGGGCAGGCCCAGTTCCTCGCCCTGGTAGACGTACGCCGACCCGGGCAGGGCCAGCATCAGCAGCGCGGCCGCGCGCGCCCGGGCCAGGCCCTGCGCGCCGCCCCCGTACCGCGTGACGTGGCGTACGACATCGTGGTTCGACAGCACCCACGTCGTCGGCGCCCCCACCGGACGCATCGCGTCCAGCGACTCGTCGATGGTGGCGCGCAGCGCCTGCGCGTCCCACCCGGTGTTCAGGTAGTGGAAGTTGAAGGCCTGGTGCAGTTCGTCGGGGCGCAGGTACATGGCGGTGCGGTCGGCGCTCGGCGTCCAGGCCTCGGCGACTCCGATGCGGTCGCCCGCGTACTCGTCGAGGACGCGGCGCCAGGACCGGTAGATCTCGTGGACGCCGTCCTGGTCGAAGAAGGGCAGGACCTGGTTGCCGAGCAGCTTGAGCTGTTCGCCGCGGCCGAGGTCGGGCAGGCCGGGGGCCTTGACCAGGCCGTGGGCCACGTCGATGCGGAAGCCGTCGGCGCCGAGGTCGAGCCAGAACCTCAGGATCGAGCGGAACTCGTCCTGGACGGCCGGGTGTTCCCAGTTGAAGTCGGGCTGTTCGGGTGCGAAGAGGTGCAGGTACCACTCGCCGTCGGCGACCCGGGTCCAGGCCGGCCCACCGAAGATGGACTCCCAGTCGTTCGGGGGCTCGGCCCCGTCCGCGCCGCGCCCCGCGCGGAAGTGGAAGCGTTCGCGCAGTGGCGTACCGGGGCCTTCGCGCAGCGCCTGCTTGAACCATTCGTGCTGGTCGGAGCAGTGGTTGGGAACCAGGTCGACGATGATGCGCAGGCCCAGCCCGTGTGCCTCGCGGATGACGGCGTCGGCGTCGTGGAGGCTGCCGAACATCGGGTCGATGGCCCGGTAGTCGGCGACGTCGTAGCCCGCGTCGGCCTGCGGGGAGGCGTAGAAGGGGCTGAGCCAGACGGCGTCGACCCCGAGTTCCTTGAGGTAGGGCAGTCGGGTGCGGATGCCTTCGAGGTCCCCCATGCCGTCCCCGTTGGAGTCGGCGAAGCTGCGCGGATAGACCTGGTAGATCACCGCTTCTCTCCACCAGCCGGGCAGGGTGCCGGTGGAGGTGGGGAGGCCGTCCAACGAGCTTTCGGCGGCGAGGTGCTGGGTCATGTCGTCCTTGGGAGATCGGGCCGGGGGTGAGAGGGGGCAGGCTGCGGGTGGTCAGCCCGTGCTCGCGAGGGCGTCAGCCCTTGGTCGCGCCTGCCGTCATCCCGGCGACGAGGTGACGCTGGGCGAAGAGGAAGAAGAAGGCCGCGGGGATGGCGATGAGGACGGAGGCCGCGCTCATCGCACCCCAGTTGGAGGTGTACTGGGTGACGAAGGTCTGCAGGCCTCCGGCCAGGGTGAGGTGCTCGTCGCCGACCATGAAGGCGGAGGCGTACGCGACTTCGCCCCAGGCCGTGATGAAGGCGTAGAAGCCGGTGACGGCGAGGCCGGGCTTGGCCAGCGGGAGGATCAGGCGCCAGAAGGTGCCGAAGGGGTTGAGCCCGTCGACGCGGCCCGATTCGTCGATCTCGACCGGGATGGTGTCGAAGAAGCCCTTCATCATCCAGGCGCAGAACGGCACGGCGATGGTGAGGTAGGTGATGACCAGGCCGAGCGGCTGGTTGAGCAGCCCCAGCTGTCCCATGAGGTTGTAGAGCGGGACGATGAGGATGGCCATCGGGAACATCTGCGTGATGAGCAGGGTCCACATCAGCGGCTTCATTCCGGGGAACTTGAAGCGGCTGACGGCGTATCCGGTGGTGGCGGCGATGAACACCCCGAGGACGGTGGTGATGCCGGCGACCAGGACGGAGTTGCCGAACCAGGTGAGGAAGGAGGTCGACTCCACCAGGTAGCGGTAGTTGTCGAGGGTGGGTTCCTTCACGAAGTCCGTGGAGATGGCGTGCTTCGCGGGCTTGAGGGAGGTCAGCAGGACCCACAGCACCGGGAACACGGCGATCACGGACGCGACGATCAGAGTGCCGTGCAGGCCTGCGGAGGCGAGCGGGGACCGCTTGCCGCGCGGGCGGACGGGGGCCGCCTTCTTGGAGGCCGTCTTGGAGGCCGTCGTCACGGTGGTCACCACACCTCTCCCTGCTTGCGCAGCGAGCGCCGGTAGACCAGCGCGAAGATCATGAGCAGCAGGAGGATCAGTACGCCCCAGGTCGCCGAGACGGCGAAGTCGCGCGGGCTGGTCACGAACGCCTCGCGGAAGGCCTGGGTCACCAGGATCTCGGTGGAGTCGCCCGGTCCGCCCCGGGTGAGCAGGAAGATCACCGGGAACATGTTGAAGGTCCAGATGGTGGAGAGCAGGATCACGGTCATGCTGACCGTGCGCAGCCCCGGCAGGGTGATGTGGCGGAACCGCTGCCAGGGTCCGGCCCCGTCCATCTCGGCGGCCTCGTAGAGCTCGCCGGGGATCGACTGCATGCCGCCGAGCAGGGCGACCATCATGAAGGGGATGCCGAGCCAGACGTTCACGGCGATGACCGAGAACTTGGCCCAGGTCGGGTCGTCGAGCCACGGGACGGCGGAGATGCCGCCGCCGTCCAGGATCTTGTTGAGGATGCCGTTGTCGCGGTTGAAGAGGAACCGCCAGGCGAAGACGGAGACGAATCCGGGGACGGCCCAGGGCAGGATGAGTGCCATCCGGTAGGCGGCGCGGCCCTTGAACTCGCGGTTGAGCACTCCGGCGAGGCCGAGGCCGAGCACGAAGGTGACCGACACGCAGGCGACGGTCCACAGCACCGTCCACACCAGCCGCTGCAGGAACACCGGGTCGGCCAGGACGGCGGCGTAGTTGTCGAGTCCGACGAACTGGTACGTCGCCTCGATGTGGTTGGCGCCGATGGTGCGGCCGACGTTGCGCTCGGTGGCGTCGGTCAGCGACAGGTAGACGCCGCGGACGAGCGGCCAGCCGATGATCACGCCGAGTACGAGCACCACGGGGGTGACCATGGCCCAGGCGTACCAGTGGGTGGCGAGGGCCCGCTTCAGCCCCGGACGGTTGTTTCCGCCGGCCTTGCCGCCGGCCTTGCCGTCAGTCCTGCGGCTCCGGCCGCGGGCGGCGGTGCCGGCGTCAGGACCGGCCTCGCTGCCCGCGGCCTTCGCCACCGACTGGCTGGTGTGAGCAGCCATCTTCTTCGCTACTTCCAACCCTTGAGGATCTTGCGGAATTCGACGCCGGCCGCCTTGGCTGCGTCCTCGGGGCTCGAGGCCCCGGTGATCGCCTTGGTGTATTCGACCTTGAGCGGCTCGAAGAGGGATCCGTTCTCCGGGATCCACGCGCGCTCCACGGCCTTGTCCACGGCCGGCTTGAAGAACTGGACCATCTCGTTCGACTTGACGTCGGGCTGCTCGTAGGCGGCGGTCCGGGTCGGGAGCAGGCTCAGTTCCTTGGTGGACTGGACCTGGACCTCCTGCGAGGTCATGTAGTCGACGAAGGCGTTCGCGGCGGCGATGTTCTTGGAGCCCGCGTAGACGGCGAGGTCGTGGCCGCCCTGCGGGGCGCCCGCCTTGACGGAACCGGCCGGGACGGCGGCGACGCCGAGGTTGGCCTTGTCCTTGAACTGGTCACCGGCGTAGCTGTCGGCGACGGCCCACGGACCGTTGATCATCATCGCGACTTCGCCCGACTTGAAGGCGGTCTGCATGTTGGTCCAGCCGTCGGTGGCGTTGGTGATCGCCGCACCCGAGGTGACCAGGTCGCGGGCGGTCTTGAAGGCCTTGACGCCCGCCGCGTTGTCCACGGTGACCGTCTTGGTCTTCGCGTCGACGAGGTCGCCGCCCTCTCCGTAGATGAAGGGCAGGAACCAGTAGGACTCGTCGCCGCGCAGGTAGAGGCCGGCCTTGCCGGTCTTGGCCTTGATCGCGGCGGAGGCCGTCTTCAGCTCCTCCAGCGTCTTGGGGGGCTGGACGCCGGCGTCGGCGAGCATCTTCTTGTTGTAGAAGAGGCCGAGGGTGTCGATGACTTGCGGGACGGCGTAGGTCTTGCCCTCGTACTTGCCGCTGGCCGCGGCCTGGGGCAGGAACTCGGCGTCGACCTTCTTGGCCGTCTCGGCCGGGACCTCGGCGAGGTAGCCGAGGGATGCGAAGTCGGCGACCCAGCCCACGTCGGAGCGGATGACGTCCGGGGCCTCGGAGCCGCTGCTGAAGGCGTTCTTGACCTTGTTCTGGGCGTCACCGTAGGGGACGTTGACGTACTTGACGGTCACCTTGGGGTGCTTGGCGGTGAACGCCTCGGCGAGCTTCTGGAAGGACGCCTTCTCGGCGTCGTTCGAGGTGTCCCACCAGGTGACGGTGCCGGAGAGCTCCCCGTCGGCCTTGGCGCCGCCGTTGCTGTCCTTGGTGTCACCGCCGCAAGCCGTCGCCGCGAGCGCCAGAGTCGCGACCAGCGCGGTGGCCGCTATGCCACGCCGCATATGAACTCCTTCGATGATCCCGGCCGCGCCTCGCGGTCCCGAGTTGCCGAGAACGTAACAAGCCTGCAAGCCGACCGAAAGACCTTGCGGCAATTTTCTGCAAGACCTGGTGATCGTTACATCCGTGTGTCCGTACGGTTGCCGCAGCTTGCTGTTGATTCGAACCTTCCTGGACTCTCCAGGCCCGCGGCCAGGGGGCGGACCAGGGGGCGGACCAGGCGGCGGACCAGGCGGCGGACCAGGCGGCGGACCAGGGGATGAATACCCGCCTCGACCCGGTTCGACCCGCACGTCGGCCGACCCCCGGCTTGCAAGCCCTTCCAGCGGCACCCCGTGCGCGGCCGCGTCCCGAAGCCCCCTGCACCTCGGTTACCAAGGTGACGCGTGACCGGTACAGTCCTATCCGTGACCGCACGGCTAGCCGACATCGCAGCCCAGGCGGGGGTCAGCGAAGCCACAGTCAGCCGCGTGCTCAACGGCAAGCCCGGTGTGGCCGCAGGCACCCGTGAATCCGTACTGGCCGCACTCGACGTGCTCGGGTACGAACGCCCCGTACGGCTGCGCCAGCGCAGCGCGGGACTCGTCGGACTCATAACCCCCGAGCTGGACAACCCCATCTTCCCGGCGCTGGCCCAGGTCATCGGCCAGGCGCTGACCCGGCAGGGGTACACCCCGGTGCTGGCCACGCAGACGCCCGGCGGGTCCACCGAGGACGAACTGACCGAGATGCTGGTGGACCGCGGGGTCTCCGGGATCATCTTCGTCTCCGGACTGCACGCGGACACCACGGCCGACATGGGCCGCTACGACCAACTCCGCGGGCAGGGCGTCCCGTACGTCCTCATCAACGGCTTCTCCGACAAGGTGCAGGCCCCCTTCGTCTCCCCCGACGACCGGGCCGCCATGCAGCTCGCGGTGACCCACCTGACCGCGCTCGGGCACACCCGGATCGGGCTGGCCGTCGGACCCAAGCGGTTCGTACCGGTCCTGCGCAAGATCGAGGGCTTCCGGCTCGGCATGAAGGAGCGGCTCGGACTCGGCGAGGACGAGGTCGAGGAGCTCATCCAGCACTCCCTCTACACGCTGGAGGGCGGCCAGGCCGCCGCGGCCGCGCTCATCTCGCGGGGCTGCACGGCGGTGGTGTGCGCGAGCGACATGATGGCGCTCGGCGCGATCCGGGCGGCCCGCCAGCAGGGGCTCAAGGTCCCGCAGGACGTCTCGGTCGTGGGCTTCGACGACTCCCCGCTCATAGCGTTCACCGATCCGCCGCTGACCACCATCCGCCAGCCCGTGCAGGCCATGGGCCAGGCGGCCGTGCGGACGCTGCTGGAGGAGATCGGGGGAACCCCGGCGCCCCACAGCGAGTTCGTGTTCCTGCCCGAACTGGTGGTCCGCGGATCGACGGCCTCGGGCCCGCAGCAGGGCCGGGGTCCGGCCCGCTCCTGAGGCTGCGCGGTCCCGTACCCCCGGGAAAATCCCTAGGGGCGCATGGCCTCCAGTAGTCCGCGAGGTGGACATGCTGCGCCCAAGACCGTCCCAAGGGATGATCGGAGGCGAGAACGCATCTGGCAGACTCTTTTCCTATGGGTGAAGCGAGCGTGAAAACACTGGATACCCGGACGGACGCCTCGTCACCCACCGTGACCGAGGACCAGACCCGCCCGGCGTCGTCCGAGCGAACCCTGCTTTCCCGGCTGCGCGCACCCCGGCGGCCACGGATCTGGTTCGAGGTCCTGCTCATCGCGGTCAGCTACTGGACGTACTCGCTGATCCGAAACGCCGTACCCGAACAGAAGGCGGCCGCACTCGCGAACGCCGACTGGATCTGGAAGACGGAGCACTCGCTCGGCATCGCCGTGGAACAGACGGTCAACCACGCCGTCAACTCGGTGACATGGCTGGTGGTGGGCATGAACTACTACTACGCCACGCTCCACTTCATCACGACCATCGGCGTCCTGGTATGGATCTACCGCTTCCATCCGGGGCGTTACGCGGCCACCCGCCTGGTCCTCTTCGCCACCACGGGCGTGGCCCTGGTCGGCTACTACTTCTACCCGCTCGCGCCGCCCAGGCTGATGAACGGGCAGGACTTCGTCGACACCGTGCTGGTCCACCACACCTGGGGCTCCATGGCCTCGGGCAACCTCAAGCACATGTCGAACCAGTACGCGGCCATGCCCTCCATGCACATAGGGTGGTCGCTCTGGTGCGGGCTGACGATCTTCGCGGTCGCCTCCGCCCCCTGGGCCCGGATCCTGGGCCTGCTCTACCCGGCGGCGACGCTGATCGTGATCGTGTCCACCGCCAATCACTTCTGGCTCGACGCCGTGGGCGGCATGCTCTGCCTGGCCTTCGGCTTCACCGTCTCCCGCGCCTGGTACGGATCCCTCCCGCACCGCCTGCCGCGCAGCCCGCTGGAGACCGGCCGCCACCCGGTGGCGGACCTCCTGAACCGCGCCCGCGTCCGCACCCGCGCCTGAGCTCACGCACGAGGGGCCGGGTCAGCGGGCCCGCCACCCCCGCCATCCCCGCAGCAAGTGGAACCCGGCCCCGACGGCGGGCGCAGGATCCGCCGCGAGGGCTGGCGGCGAAGCCGGTACGGGGCCTTCGGCGCCCGGCCCGATCCGCTCCAGGGCCTCGGTGAGGGTGCGGACGTAGTTCTCGTCGGCCAGGATCCGTTCCCCTTCGAAGGGGTGCCCGAGGCGTTCCTCGGAGGCCAGGATCGGGCGCAGCAGAGGCGCCGCCGCCCCGGCCGGGCCGCCGATCTCCCCCAGCAGGCGAACCGCCTCCCGCGTCGGCAGGGCCGGGTTGCCCGTCCAGGCCGGGTCCACCGCCGCCAGCAGCACCGGCACGGCCGGCTCCGGGTCCCCGGTGATCCGCCAGTACGCGTGCGCTGCGGCGACCCGGGTCCACGCGCCGGGCGATTCCAGCAGGCCGCGCACGGCGTCCGCGTGCGCGGCGGCGGCCGGGCCGAGATCGGCGAGGTAGGGCAGGCCGCGGCCTGCGCCCCCGGACCGCACGGCCGCTCCGCACACCTTCAGGGCCAGGGTGTCGTCCCCGGTGGCCCTCCAGTGCGCCCAGGCGGCCACTGCCTCGTGGTGGCGGCGGGACTGCGGATCGCGGCCGGTGGCGAAGGCGGCCAACCGGTCCGCGAAGGCGGCGGCCGGGGGGCCGATGCGGCCGAGGATGCGCAGGGCGTCGTAGGCGAAGGCCGTCTCCAGGTACCGGACCACGTCGAGCGCGGCGGGCGCGGCGGCCGGACCCCAGGCGGCGAGGAGTTCGAAGACGGCGGTGTTCTGGTAGTGGCGCTCCGTCTTCTTCCGCAGGACCGGCAGCACCGCGGGGAGCAGCTCGGCGGCGGGCAGCAGGGCCAGGATGTGGGCCCGGGGGCGGAGGCTGGGCAGCCGGCCCTTCTTCGCGAGGAACCGCGCGCCGGGCAGCGCCCGGACGTCACCCATCCCGGCGAGGGCGAGGGTGAGGGCCTCGATGGAGCCGTCGGTCGTGGGGAACAGGCGGTCGAGATACCCGTCGAGGGACACGGCGATCCGATCGGCGTGCCCGCGGACGGCGGGACCCGCCTGGGCCAACGCGCCATTGGCACTCGTCGCCCCGGCGTCCACGGCCGCGACGACGGCCTCCCAGCACCACGGGGCAGGCCTGCGGTGGCGGATCACGGCGCGTACGGCGGATGGCAGTGTTCTCACGCCGGGATCATGCCATGCGCATGCCCAGGATTCGGCGCGGCAACGGACCTTGACCTCAAGGGAGCTTGAGGTTTTACGGTCGCTCCAGAGGCCGCCGGAACCGACCGGCGGGATTCCAGGAGGAGCTCCCCATGACCGAGCGTGCAGCCCACCCCGTGGCCCCCGTCATCCCCGAGCGTTACCGCCACGCCGTGGTCCCGCACATCATGGTCGACGACGCCGCCGCGGCCATCGCGTTCTACGAGCGGGCCTTCGGCGCCCGGGAGGAGTTCAGGCTGGACGCCCCGGGCGGCGGGGTCCTGCACGCCGAGATCAGCATCGGACCGTCGGTCCTGATGCTGGGTGACGCGAGCGTGGAGGCGACCGGGGCGGGCCCCTTCGCCGCCCCGGCCGCGCTCGGCGGGGGTACCTCCGTCACCCTGCACGTGTTCGTCGCCGACGTCGACGCGCTGGCGGAGCGTGCGGAGGCCGCGGGGGCGCAGATCCTGCAGCCGCCGACGGACATGTTCCACGGGGACCGCACCGTCATCCTCAGGGATCCCTCGGGTCACATGTGGGTCTTCCTGACCCACCTCGCCGACCTCTCCGAGCAGGAGCTCCGCAGCGGTCTGGCCGCCTCCGGGATCTGAGTCCGGGATCTGATCAGACCGCCGCCTCCCGGTGGGTGATCCGGCCGCCCGACATCGTCAGGCGGACCGGAGCCCCGGCCAGCTCCTCCGGAGTCGCGTCCACCGGGTCCGCGCCGAAGGCGGTCAGGTCCGCCCGGAAACCGGCCGCGATCCGGCCCGCCACCCGCTCCTCCCCCGCCGCCAGCGCGGCGTGCGAGGTCATGCCCTCCAGGGCCATCAGCCCGGTCAGGGCCGCGCCCGGCCCGGCCCCCGTACCGGCCGAGGCCGCGCCGCGCGGGCTGCGGGCGATGGACAGCACCTGGCGGGCGTCGTAGTGGGCGATCGGCCAGTCGGAGCCGAGGGCCAGCACCGCGCCCGCGTCGCGCAGGTCACGGCAGCGCCAGGCGTGGCCGGCCCGCTCCCCGCCCAGCCGCTTGGACCACTCGTCGCTGTGGTCGGCCCGGGTGTACGCGGTGTGCGGCGGCTGCATCGAGGCGGCCACCCCGAGCTGCGCGAACCGCTCCAGCTGGTCGTCGGGGACCGTCTCGATGTGCTCGATCCGGTGTCGCATGCGGGCCTGCGGGCCCAGCCCCGCCACGGTGTCCAGGACGTGGCGGACCGCCGCGTCACCGATGGCATGGGTCGCGGTGCGGACCCCGGCCACGTCGAGGACCCGTACCGCTGCGGCGTACGCGTGCGGGTCGGGCCAGAAGGCGTCGGTGCCCTGGCCGTGGCAGTCGGCGTGCTCCAGCCAGGCGGTGCCGCCCTCGACGGTGCCGTCCATGAAGAACTTCACGCCGTCGACCTGCCAGTGGCGGCCCGTGAGCCGCTGGAGCCCGATCAGCTCGTCCAGGTCCTCCGAGGTGGCGCCCGGCATGCACCAGGGCGCGAGCTTCAGCCGCAGCGGCAGGTCGCCCTCGTACTCCACGGTCGAGAGCAGGGCCGGTACGTCCCCGTCGCCCAGGTCCATGACGTGCGCGCCGGTCAGGCCAGTGGCGGCCATGTCGCCCAGCAGCCGGGTGAGGCGGCCGCGGCGCTCGGCGTACGAGGGTTTCGGCGCGACGGAGCCGACCAGGTCCATCGCGGCGTGCTCGATCAGGTGGCCGGTGGGCCGCCCGTCGGCGTCGCAGACGATCTCGGAGCGCTGGGCGAAGGTGCGCCGGCCCGTGATCCCGGCGGCGGCCAGGGCCGCGCCGGAGGCCAGGGCGGAGTGGCCGTCGTAGAGCCGCAGGAACGCGGGGGCCCCTGCGAGGGCCTCCTCGATCAGCGACTTGTCCACGGGGCGGCCGCCGAAGGCGTTGTGGTCGAGGCCGAAGCCGGTGACCCAGCCGCCGGGGCCCCGGTCGGCCGCGCGCAGGGCGGCGCGCAGCTGGTCGAGGTCGCCGACGGCGGAGAGGTCCGTGCCGACCGCCATCTCGATGCCCCAGACGGGGTGGCTGTGGGCGTCGGTGAGACCGGGGGTGAGGGTGGCGCCGCCGAGGTCGACGACCTCGGTGCCGGGGCCGCGCCAGTCGCGCACGTCGGCCTCGTCGCCGACGGCGACGATCTCGCCGCCGCGTACGGCCACCGCGCGGGCCTCGGGGCGGGCGGGGTCGAGGGTGCGGACGCGGGCTCCGGTCAGGACGGTGTCGGCAGCGGGCACGGGGCTTCTCCTTGCGGGTCGAGCGCCTGCGGGTCGAGCGCTTCTACGGGCTCTTCGGCTACGGGCTCTTCGGCGAACCGGGCGTAGACCTCGGGGCGGCGGGTCTTGAGCCGCTGCGCGAGGACGAGGCCGGCCAGGAACACGGCGGGGACGAGGGCGACCAGGACGGTGTCGACGGTGGTGGAGGCCATGGTGAACAGGCTCACCTTGGAGATCACCAGGCAGATCGCGACGGCCAGCAGCACCGCGGCGGCGACGGGCGCGATCAGGGTCCGCCAGGGGCCCTCGTCGTGGCGGATCCGGCGGAAGTAGACGGGTACGGCGATGGCGGCGAGCAGCATCAGGGCCATGAGGCCGATCATGCCCGGGGTGTTCACCCAGAGCAGGAGCTGCTGGTACGGGTCGGCTCCGGCGAGCGCGAAACCGAGCACGATGACGGCGCCGAGGGCGGTCTGGGCGAGCCCGGCGAGGTACGGGGAGCCGTGGCGCGGGTGGATCCGGCCCAGGGCGGCGGGCAGGACGCCCTCCTCGGCGAGGGCGAGCACGTACCGGTTGATGGCGTTGTGGAAGGCGAGGAGGGAGGCGATGACGCTGGTGACGATGAAGACGTGCATCAGGTCGGCCGCCCAGGGGCCGACGTAGGTGGTGATGGCGGTGAAGAAGAGGCCGCCGGGGTCCTGGGCTGCGGCGGAGACCACTTCCTCGGAGCCGAAGGCCTGGATGACGATCCAGACGATGAAGGCGTAGAAGAGGCCGAGGAAGGCGACGGCGATGTAGGTGGCGCGCGGGATGGTCCGGTCGGGGTCGCGGGCCTCGCGGCGGTAGATGACCGTGGACTCGAAGCCGGTGAAGGCGGCGAAGGCGAACGCCAGGACGGCGGCGGTGCCGGGGACGAGCACCGCGCCGGGGGCGAAGGAGCCGGCGGAGAGTCCGTGGGCGCCGCCCTTGAGGAGGACTCCGCCCGCGAGCAGGACGAGTATCCCGGTCTCGGCGACGAGCAGGATGCCGAGCAGCTTGGCGCCGAAGTCGATGGAGCGGAAGCCGCCGTACCAGATGAGGACGAGCCCGGCGAGGGAGACGGGCAGCCAGGGGACGTCGACGCCGCCGAGGGCGTGGGCGGTGTCGGCGGTGGTGGTGCCGAGGAGGCCGTAGACGCCGATCTCCATGCCGTTGTAGCCGATGAGGGCGAGGAGGGCGGCGCCGATGCCGACGCGCTTGCCGAGGCCCTGGGCGATGTACGCGTAGAAGGCGCCGCCGCTGCGGACGTGGCGGCTCATGGTGGTGAAGCCGACGGCGAAGACCGCGAGGGTCAGGCCCGCGAGGAGGTAGCCGGCGGGGGCGCCGATGCCGCCGAGCAGGATCGCCACGGGGGCGACGCCCGCCATGACGGTGAGGGGGGCGGCGGCGGAGACGACGAAGAAGGAGATGTCGGCGGTGCCGAGCGCCGCGCGGCGGAGGGCGGGGCCTTCTGCCGGTCCTCCTGATCCGGCGGGTCCTCCGGCGGGTCCTCCGGCGGGTGATTGGGCTGGTGATTGGGCTGGTGATTGGGATCCGGCGGGTCCGGCTGCTGTCGATTCCGGCGTTTCGGGCATGCGGGGGCACCCTTCTGCGAACGGCAGACGTCGGGAACTCGAAAACCTAAAGGCTTTCGGTTTGCGGCAATGTAGCCTCCGGTTTTGGCGTACGGGAAGACCTGACGGCGGGAGAAACACGATGGCGCGGCCACGCACCCCACTGCTCGACCGGGAGCGGATCGGCGCTACCGCCCTGCAACTCCTGGCGGAGCAGGGCGAGTTCAGCGTTCCGCAGATCGCCCGTGCGCTCGGGGTGCAGACCGGCTCGCTGTATCACCACGTGGACGGCCGGGCCGGAGTGATCGAGCTGATACGGGAACGGGTGTGCTCCGCGATCGACGGCGGAACCCTGGCCGCCGAGCCCTGGGACCGCGCGCTGGAGGCCTGGGCCCGCTCCTACCGGGCCGCCTTCGCCGCCTACCCGCGCGCCATCCCGCTGCTGATGACCACCCCGGTCCGGGCGCCGGCCGTGCTCGCGCAGTACGAGCAGGCGGTGGCGCTGCTGCTGGGGGCCGGCTTCCGCGCAGAGCAGGTCATGCCGCTGCTGACGGGCCTGGAGAACCTGGTCCTGGGCTCCGCCCTGGACCTCGCCGCCCCCGAGACCATGTGGGAGCCCTCGCCACAGACCCCGCTGCTGGCCGGGGCGCTGGCCGCGCAGGGGCCGGGCCGGGCGGAGGCGGCCTTCGAGGTCGGCCTGGCGGCGTTCCTGGCGTACGCCGCAGAGAGCCTCCGGAGCGAGGGGGAGCGGGGCGGTCCCACGGCTCCGGGCGGCTGAGGCGCCGGACGCCGAGCGGCGCGACAATGGGGACGAGGGACGCGTCCGCCGTGCGTCTCGTTGCCTTGCGTTGCCTTGCCTTGCGTTGCATTGCGGAGAGGCGGGAGCTCGTGGTGGCGTACATAGCCGTGACTGCCCTGAGCCATGTCGGGCTGGTCCGCGATCACAACGAGGACAGCCTCGTCGTCGGACCCTGGACCCTGTGCGGGACCACGACCCGGAGCCCCCAGACGCTCCTGTTCCCCCTCGGCAGACCGCTCGTCGTCGCGGTCGCCGACGGGCTCGGCGGGCAGCCTGCGGGCGAGGTCGCCAGCGAGCTGGTCGTCCGCGAGCTCGCCCTGCTCGGGCCGTCGCTGGACGGCGCCCTGGCCATCGAGGACGCGCTGGACCGCTGCAACCGCGCGGTGCACTCGGCCACCGAGGGCCGCCCCGACTTGACCTCCATGGGGACCACGGTCGCCGGCACCCTCGTCATGGCGGACTCGCTGCTGTCGTTCAACGTCGGCGACAGCAAGGTGTACCAGGCGACGGCAGACGGGTTGCACCAGGTCAGCGTGGACGACAGCCCACCACCGGAGCCGGGTCACCGCACCACGTCCATCGTCACCCAGACCCTCGGCGGGAGCCGCGCGCAGCACGTCCTCACCCCGCACGTCAGGACCCTCCCCCTGGCCCCGGGCGACCGCTACCTGGTGTGCAGCGACGGCCTGACCGACCCGGTGCCCGACGAGGCCATCGAAAACCTTCTGCGCGTGCACGACGACGGCAAGGCGGCGTTCGAACTGTGGAAGGCCGCCATCGAGGCCGGCGGCCCCGACAACATCACCCTCGCACTGATCCGCATCGGCGCGTGAGGCCGAGGCCAGGATCGGCGGCGGATGCCCGGCACTGGACCGGGTCAGGTCAAGCAGCCTTGCGCTGCCTGTTCTCCAGGGACTTGGCCGCGCTGCGACGCTTGCTGTCCAAGACGTCGACTCCGGTGCCGGGGCCTGCGTCCGGCCGCTCGTTCCATCCGCGGATTTTGGCCGCGACCTCGACCAGGCGCCGGTCGTCGGGTCCCACTGCGAGGTAGAAGAGGGCCTCGTCGGGCTTGGGATCGTCGCCTCCCCAGCGGACGACGCCGTCCAGTTCGGCGAGGATGTCCCGGATCACGACCATCTCGTAGGGAAAGAAGCCCCCCTTGACTCCGACCGGATAGTGGCCGGGGCGGATCCGGATCGCCGTGCCGGACGCCAGATTGCCCTCGGGCAGGCCCTTGCGGACCTTCCCCGGCGCCTGCCAGCCGGCCACGTCGCCCTTGCGCAGGAAGTCGATCTCGTAGTGGAAGCGGCGAATCACGTGGAAGAGAAGGGCTTCCGCTTCACCGAGGCGGACGGCGACTCCGTCGAGCTCGGTTCCGGGGACCGGCCGCGTCCAGATGGAACCGCCACCGTCCGTGACCTTCTCCATCTCCCAGCTGTTCGGGCCGAGCTTCCCGGTGAAGATCTTGGCCTGCTCCTCCTTGAGCCGCCGTAGGGCCGCCTGGATGTCGTCCCGTTCCGGCACTTTCGGGGAGGGGGAGGCGTACGCGGGTGTGGCGAGCAGCGCGGATCCGGGAATCGACCCCAGACCCGCGACGGCGAGGAGGCCGCCGGCCCGACCCAAGGCCGCACGGCGGGATATCCCTGGCTGGTTCAATGCTCGGTTCCTTCCATCGTGGACATCTTCTTGAGCTGAGCGCGGGCGGCGGTGGCGCAGGCGGCGGTGGCCACGGCGCCAAGAGTCAGGACGGCGACGATCGGATTGACGTACCCCGGCACGCCCGCCGAGTAGCTGCCACCTCCGCGGATGTGGCACTGCAGACGCAGGGGGATGAAATCCCCCACGAACGCGTCCACCCTCGCCGCCTTCTCAGGCCCACCCGCTTCCAGGCACGCCGTGAACTGCCGGGTCTCGTCCAGGAACAGGAGGTGCAGGCACCCCCACAGGTAGAAGGCGAGGGCTCCGCACGCGCAGACCAGGGCAACGTCTCGCCATTTCCCCCAGGCCGTATTCGCCCGGCCGCCGCGTCTGCTGGTCGAGACGATGAGATATCCGCCGCACACAGCCAGGCCGACGAAACAGAGGAGGACGACCGAGAGGAGGACTCCCGGGTCGTGCCCCGACGATGAGCCCGAGGCCACCGTAAGCATCGAGGACCGCATCAAAAGTCCTTACATTCCGCGCATGATGAGGTTGTACTTCTCGAAGAGTTGGTAGAGGGGCATTCGCTTCTGCGCATGCTCTTCGGCCATGGTTCCCCATCCCTGGTACCGACGCAGGATCTCGAAGGTCTCCTCGTCGGTGTAGTTGAGCTGGGGGGTTCGGAGTACCTTCTCTCCGGCTGGAGGGTTCTGCCCTCCGGGCTTACCGCCGGCACCCCAGATGTGGATGAGAGGGACGGTCGTGAGACTGTGCGGGTTCTCCTGGTTCAGCTTGTGCCACATCTTCCATATGTCGGCATCGACGGCGGAGTTGAGTATCTCACCCGTGATGTATCCGGCGTCGATGCAGTAATTCCATGCTCTGATACCGACTTCACCACTGATTTGTGCGATTCCGGTACTGGAGTCGCGCAGGGGCACGACCCCACTCGCACCGGTACCGGTGTGGTAGAGAGTGACGGCGGCATCCACTCCGAGGTCCACGGGATCGTAGTGTCGCATCTCCCAGTAGGCCGAAGTCTGAATGAGCGCCTTGCGCATGTTGTGTTTACGGGCGAGCGCGGTGACGAGTGCGTCGTTCGCGATGATGGTCTCCAAGCACTGGGTGTGCGTGAAGATGCGGGTGGCGCTACTGTCCGGGTAGCCGATGGACACCATGTAGGAACTGATGTCTCCGTGCAGCCCTCCCCAGTAGTCCGTGGAGAAATTAACGTCCGGTTTCTCTGTGGCCGGGGCGTTGAAGGAACCCTGGCCGGTGTCGCGCCCGGAGGCCATGTTGTTGTCGATGTTGATCGCACCCGCGCCGCTCCCGACGTTGATCGTGACGATCTGGTCGTAAGCCCAGTCGGGGGGCAGCGGGTACCCGTAGTTTCCGGAGAATCCACTGGACATGTCGGACACGAAGCTAGCAGTGCTCAAGCCTGCTTCACCCACCCGGATGCACACGTTCCGAGGTCCGTAGACGCCGACCGCATAGGGATTTCCGAACATGGCAAGGCCGTCGCGAATGCCCTGGAAGTAGGGAATCACGTTGTCCGTGATCTCGAAGTCGTAGGCATCGAAGTCGACGGCGAAGAAGATGCGGGAGCCGTCCTTGAACCCGTGGTTCTTGGCGGCATTGGCGGCGGCGAGGGCCGCGTCCCTGCCTCGAGTGCGGGTGAATCCCGAGGCTGCCCGCCCGTATGTCTGGTAGATCGGGAAGCACCTGAGCCCACTGCCGGCGATGGTGGCCAACTCCCCTGGTTGGATTGCCTTCTCGGCGATTCCGATGGGGTCGGGGTTGGTGAGATAGCGACCGATGTACTTGTAGCCGGCGCCCTTCAGCGCATCGGCGCGTGCCTGGGTGACCTTCGTGACGCCGTCGCAGGCCGAGCCCCTGCGGTCTTGATCTCCGTAGGAGACCAAGAGGGAGGCCCAGGTCGAAAAGTCGCCGTTGCCGGTGACAGGTAATACACAAAATGCCTGGAAGGCCTTGACCTCGGCTGCGAGTGCCGCGGTGTAGACGCCGCCGAAGGTCGCATTGCGCTGATTGAGGATCATGGCAGCACTGAAGAGAAGGACCCAGGTGCCCTGGGACTGAAGGGAGACGGAATGCCCGCCCAGCCCGGAGCGTGTCCCCGGGCCGAACACGCCGTTGGCGACACCGTCAGCCATGCCCAGCTCGTATTGGATCGCCAAGAGCATCGACTTGGCCACGGTCCGGGAGTGGTGGCCGTCGCAGGGAATGATGAAGAAGTCCTGCCGCTGGACGTAGCGCCCGTTGAGCCACTGCTGCACTTCGCGGACTCCGGCACTTCCCCCGTTGACGACCACGTACGGATCCATGGTGAGCAGGGCCTTGAATACCTTCGGAGTCAAGTCACCGCCGGGATAAGCGAGGTCGACCCCCATATCGGCCTTCAACTTGGTGACGGAGGCGGATACGCGCGAGTTGTACAACCCGTCGATGTCACCACCGTCGTAACCCTTACAATAGAGCGCGGACTGAATGAGGCGACAGAAGTCGGCCGAAGGCATCGTGGCGGAGTTCAGCTTGGGGTACTTGGAAGTGAGGACCGACAGGGTGCCCGGCCCGAAACTGTCGGACTGGGGAGAAATGGCGAGCTCATACTGGAGAGATCTGGTGAGGGCGTACATCAGCTCCCAGGAGGTACGGCCGTCTTCTGCTACGGCGGGAACACCTCGGGGCACATAGACCTGATTGATGAACTTCTGAGCCCTGAGCACCATTCCATCAGCCATGCCTGCTCCTTTCAATACTATGTAAGGCATCATCACTAACGAATAGCCGACCAAAGAGTCCACAGAATGGCGCCTGATGATCACGCGCAGGAGTTAAGGCCAAGGTGCCGCACGAGCCCAACGTGGGCGATCACCCCCGAAATTCCTCCCTGGTGACCTTCTCGATCGTGACGTGCGGGCGGTCCGGAAGTGGCTTACCCTGGGCCTTGGCAGTGGCCTCAACCGGCCAGGATGTACCCGGGTAAACGCCAACCGTGTCCGTGTCGACGTGCAGCATCACATCGAAGCCATCGGCGCCCTGAACGCGTACATCTACCTTGTAGAAGGCACGCTTCGCACCGGTGTTCTTGATTTCAACGGGAACGGTCAGCCCGTCCCTGCTTCGCACAGGTGTGTAGACCGTTACGTCGCCCTTCGTGGCAATCGGGTGCTTGAAATTTCCGTCGTCAGTATCCGAACCGGGACCTGCCGGCTGTACGGGAACTCCACTGGCAGCAGCCGCGGCCCGTTCACGTTCTGCCCGCTCGTTGGCTTCGGGGTCAGAAGAGCTCACGCTCGACGGACGTGCGGATTCCGACGACTTGGGCTTCTGAGACGGCGAAGGCGGCGCGTGCGTCGTCGGGGAGGCAGACGGCAGGATGGAGGGAGATGCCTGGGGTATCGCGACGCCGGCCCGGGGTTCCGCATTCGGAGCCTTCCCACTGCAGCCCACAGCCATGGCGCCAGCGGCCAATGTCACGAGGAGGGCCCCCGTAGCCCTTACACACTTCGATCCTCGTCGGCTTCCACGCGTGGGCATGGGTACAGAGAAAGCCATTTCTCGCCTTGTCATCAGTGTGAGTGGAGTTCACGAGGACTCGAGCGGGCACGGATTCTCCGCAGCGGACTCAAACCCTGAGTTGCACTGTCGCCGAGACCGTAACTCCTGCGATCACTGGTAGCGAGCTGCTTCCAGCCATCCACCGCTCGGATGGCTGGAAGCAGCTCAATCAGGTCAGTTGCAGGGAGTTGAAGGGGCTACGAAGTCGATGATCGCCTTAGAGGAGCTCGCCGAATCCTTCATGATGGCCGTCACTGGCGCGCAGAAGACATAGCTTCCTGTGATCTTGACGGGACCGGCGTACTGAGTGAAGTTACCTTCATCAATACTGCACTTACCGCCGATCTTGTTCTCGCACAGCTTGAGCTTCATGTACTTGGATGTTGCCAGGTTGTTGTCGAAGACGGCACACGTACCGGACAGATCCGCAGTGTTGTAGGTGAAGAGCGTGCCCTTCCGGCTTGCGTCGGGAAGCCGTACAGCTTCGAACAGGTTGTACCCAGCCCCGCACAGAGTTGCCGTGGCCTGCACTGCCTGCGGGTTGGCGGCAGCGACTTCCAGCGTGGATGCAGTTGCCCTAGGAGATACCGCAACTCCGGCAATACGAGCCACCGGGACTCCGGCGCTACTTGGCCCCTCTGCAGCCGAAGCCTGCGGCATGGCCAGGCCGAATCCGACCACAGTGGCCATGGCAACTACTGCACGCTTTATGGACTTTCGAAACGTGGACACGAGTCCCCCCAGTTAATTCTTCCGAACAAAGCGAGTAGCTGAAAGATCCCCACCTAGCCGCTGGGTGGGCAAAGACCCCGAGATGGCGGCGAACGGCCCCTGATGAATCCATGCGAAGTTCCTCCAACGTCGCCCCCAGACGTTCCGCTCCGACCCCCACCGGGCTGACGAAAGGCTAAATCTCGGGACGGTGGCCGATCAAAGGGATTTCGGTCCGTGGGAAGCTTCCTGAGGTGCATGTGGCCGACAATCACCCTGCAGTCGGAGTCCGGGCAACACTCCAACAGCAGCACATACAGGGATTTTGAACGCGAGACGCTTGTTGGAACTTCAAATTCCAGATAAACCCATTGACCTAAAATCATCGCGAGACCCCGCTTTGCGGTCAGTTCCAAACGGTTCACAAAGGGGCCGTTTGCCGTCGCTGAGTCGCGGTTGCTACCCGTGGAGCAGTGCGCGAACTGGTTCGCCGCCTGGCGGGACCTGCCCGAGGAGGAGCGGGCGGTACGGCGCTCCTCGACGGTCCGTGAGCAGCGCCGCGCCCCGGACGAGATCCGTGCGGTGCGCCGCCACCTCGTCCAGGTGGCGGGGGCCACTGCGAGGGGGCGCGGGCGACGTCCTTGGAGTCTCGGATGAGGATCGACTCGGGCAGCACGGCCACCTCGACACAGTCCGGGCCATCGTTGGTGCCATAGCTGCACTTGGCCCAGGCGAATTCGACGCACTCATTGCTGTCGCTGGCGCTATAGCTGCTCATGACCCCGGTCAGTGCGGAAGGGCCGCCGATCGAGGGCTTGATGCTCATGTCTCTCCCAGCAGATTGTCGATGAAGACCCTCGACTCCCGGGGCTGAGGGCCTACCTGGATCTCAACGGTGCGCAGCCGACCGAGGTCGAGCAGGTTCTCCAACTGCCTGCGGAGGACCTGCCGCCCGCCGATCGGCCGTTCCAACGCCATCTGTTCCAGCACGAAGGTCAGGGCGGGCGGCGGCTGACGGTGGAACATCCCCCCTGCCGGGCCATGCACGCAGCGGAGTATCGCTCCACCACGTCCGGCTAGTACGCCTGCCGCCGGATCTCGTACAGCGCCCGCGTGCACTCCTCGGTTGGCGCTGGCCAACTTGGAGGCCGAGGCGGTCGGACGCGGCAGCGCCGGCAACACACCCGGCCGAGGCCCCGCCCCAGCAGCAGGCGAGCAGGTCCGAGCGCCGAGGCTCCCGTGCCTCCGCCCCACCGGCCCCGTCCCGGAACGGCACCGCGAGTCCGCCGACCTCCTGCACGGCAGCCACGGCCGTCTGACTCCGTGCGCACTCGGCCTTCGGACGGGGAGAGATCGAGTACGGACGGGGCCGGGCCTGATCCGGGGATACCATCCATAATGGGGAGCGATCCCCGGTACTGACGGCATCCCCGGTACGGACGGGCAGCGAAGAGAGGACGTACGGCATGACCGTGCCCCTGCGGCGTGACGCGCAGCGCAATCGCGATCTGCTGGTCGCCGCCGCCCGCGAGGCCTTCGCGGCCCAGGGGCTGGACGCCCCGCTCGATGACATCGCCCGCCGGGCGGGCGTCGGCAACGCCACCCTGTACCGGCACTTCCCCAGCCGGGCGGCGCTGGTGGACGCCGTCTTCGAAGGCGCGCTCGCCGGTACGACGGCCGCCGGGGAGGAGGCGCGGGGCGCCGAGGACGCGTGGGCCGGGCTGACCGGCTACCTCGACGTGGTGTTCACCGTGCTGGCCTCCGACCGCGGCACCAACGACCTGATGACCACGGGGATCGAGGGGATCCGCTCCCTGGACGCCGTGCACGCGCACAACCACGAGACCATGGTGCTGCTGCTCGGCCGCGCGCAGCGGCAGGGCACGGTCCGGAGCGACGTCACCACCGAGGACCTGCTCCTCGCGCTGGCCGCGCTCGGCCGCGCCGTGCCCGCGCTGGCCGCCACCGTCCCGGACGGCTGGCGCCGCCACCTGGCGCTCTTCCTCGACGGGCTGCGCACCGCCGGTCCGGCCGCCCCGCTGCCCGGCCCGCCCCTGTCCCCCGTCCAACTCGGCGAAGTACTGCGCGAGCTGGGCCCGCACCGGGCGGAGCGGACCGAACGGGCGGAGCGGGCGGAGCGGGCGGAGCGGGCGGAGCGGAAGCGGCCCGCAGCTCCGTAGAGCCGGCGTGCTGGCGTGCTGGCGTGCTGGCGTGCTGGCGTGCTGGCGTGCTGGCGTGCTGGCGTGCGGCTCAGGATCCGTAGAACAGTTCGTCCACGACCGCCCGCGCCCGGCGCGTGATGCGGCGGTAGTCGTCCAGCATCTCGCCGACGGTGCCTTCGGCGTAGCCCAAGTAGCGGCCGACCGCGCCCAGTTCGCGGCTGTCGGTCGGGAAGGTGTCCCCGGCCCGGCCGCGGACCAGCATCACGGCGTTGCGGACCCGGGTGGCCAGGACCCAGGCCTCGTCCAGGATCTGCGCCTCCTCGGTCGGGATCAGCCCGGCCGCGTGGGCGGCGGCCAGGGCCTGGCGGGTGCGCGTCGTGCGCAGGCCGGGCTCGCACCAGGCGTGCCGCATCTGGATCAGCTGGACGGTCCACTCGACGTCGCTGAGGCCGCCGCGGCCCAGTTTGGTGTGCAGGGTCGGGTCGGCGCCGCGGGGCAGGCGTTCCGACTCCATCCGGGCCTTCAGCCGCCGGATCTCGCGGACCGCGTCCTCGCCGAGCCCCTCCACCGGATAGCGCAGCGGGTCGATGAGCTCGATGAAACGGGCCCCGAGCTCGGGGTCGCCCGCGATCGGTTCGGCGCGCAGCAGGGCCTGGGACTCCCAGGTCAGGGACCAGCGGCGGTAGTAGGCGGCGTAGGAGGGGAGGGTGCGGACGAGGGGGCCCGAGCGACCTTCGGGGCGCAGGTCGGCGTCGATCAGGAGCGGCGGGTCGGCGGTGGGGAGTTGGAGGAGCCTGCGCATCTCGGCGATGACGGTCTGGGCGGCCTTCGCGGCCTCCTGTTCGTCGACTCCCTCGCGGGGTTCGTGGACGAACAGGACGTCGGCGTCGGAACCGTAGCCGAGCTCGTGGCCTCCGAAGCGGCCGACGCCGATGACCGCGAAGCGGGTGGGCAGGGTGTCGCCCCAGTGGCCCCGGACGGCGGCGCGCAGGGCTCCGGCGACGGTGGTGGCGGTGAGGTCGGAGACGGCGTCGCCGACCCGGTCGACCAGGGCTCCGTGGTCCTCTTCCGCCGGGCTCTCCTCCGTACCGTAGGAGCCGATGATGTCGGCCGCGGTGGTACGGAACAGCTCGCGGCGGCGTACTCCGCGGGCGACGGCCACGGCCGCTTCCGGGTTCTCGGCACGGTTGACGGCGGCGAGGACCTCCTGTTCGAGGGCCTCGCGGGTACGGGGTTGCAGGCCTTCGGGGTCGCCGAGCAGGGCGACGGCCTCGGGGGCGCGCATCAGCAGGTCCGGGGCGAGGCGCCCGGCGGACAGCACGCGGGCGAGGTTCTCGGCGGCCGCGCCCTCGTCGCGCAGCAGGCGCAGGTACCAGGGGGTGCGGCCGAGGGCGTCGGAGACCTTGCGGAAGTTCAGCAGGCCGGCGTCCGGGTCGGCGGAGTCGGCGAACCAGCCGAGGAGCACCGGCAGCAGGGTGCGCTGGATGGCGGCCTTGCGGGTGACTCCGGAGGCCAGGGCTTCGAGGTGGCGCAGGGCCGCGGCGGGGTCCGCGTAGCCGAGCGCTTCGAGGCGCTGGCCGGCGGCGCGCGGGGAGAGCCGGGTCTCGCCGGGGGCGAGCTGGGCGACGGCGTCGAGGAGCGGCCGGTAGAAGAGCTTCTCGTGCAGGCGGCGGACGACGGAGGCGTGCCGGCGCCAGGCCTTGTTGAGCTCGGCGACGGGTTCGGTGCGCAGGCCCATGGAACGGCCCAGGCGCCGCAGGTCGTTCTCGTCCTCGGGGACGAGGTGCGTGCGGCGCAGCCGGTAGAGCTGGATGCGGTGTTCCATGGCGCGCAGGAAGCGGTACGCGTCGTGCAGCTGGGCGGCGTCGGCGCGTCCGACGTAGCCGCCGGCGGCCAGCGCGTGCAGGGCGTCGAGGGTGCTGCCGGAGTGCAGGGTGGCGTCGGAGCGGCCGTGGACGAGCTGGAGCAGCTGGACGGCGAACTCGACGTCGCGCAGGCCGCCGGGGCCGAGTTTCAGTTCGCGGTCCACCTGGGCGGCGGGGATGTTGTCGACGACGCGGCGGCGCATCTTCTGGACGTCGGCGACGAAGTTCTCGCGTTCGGCGGCCTGCCAGACGAGGGGAGTTATGGCGTCGATGTACTCGGCGCCCAGGGTTTCGTCGCCCGCGACGGCGCGGGCCTTGAGGAGGGCCTGGAACTCCCAGGTCTTGGCCCAGCGTTGGTAGTAGGCGAGGTGGGAGGCGAGGGTGCGCACCAGCGGACCGTTCCTGCCCTCCGGGCGGAGGTTGGCGTCGACGGGCCAGATGGTCCCTTCGACGGTGGTCTCGGAGCAGATCCGCATGAGGTGGGAGGCGAGCCGGGTGGCGGCCTGGACGGCCTTGCCCTCGTCGGCCGGGTCGATCCCGGGGGCCGCGTCCCCGACGAAGATCACGTCGACGTCGGAGACGTAGTTCAGCTCGTGGCCCCCGCACTTGCCCATGGCGATGACGGCGAGCCGGCACAGCGCCGCGTCCTCGGGGGCGGCGGCGCTCGCGATGCGCAGGGCCGCGCGCAGGGTGGCTGTGGCGAGGTCGGCGAGTTCGGCGGCGGCCTGCGCCACGTCCGTGGTGCCGCAGACGTCGCGGGCGGCGATGGAGAGCAGGCAGCGGCGGTAGGCGACCCGCAGGGCCACGGGGTCGTGGGCGTCTGCCAGGCCCTGCTCGAACTCCGGCAGTCCGGGGTGCAGATCGGCGGCCTCGTACGTGACGAGGGCCTGCCAGTCCCGGGGGTGGCGGGCGAGGTGGTCCCCGAGGGCCTCGGAGGCGCCGAGCACACCGAGGAGCCGGTCGCGCAGGGGCTTGGCGCTGACGAGGGTGTCGAGCAGGACGGGCAGCTCCTCGGGCGACTGCGCCTCGGCGAGCCGGACCAGCCCGAGCAGGGCGAGGTCGGGATCGGCGGTGGCACCGAGGGCGTCGAGGAGCACCGGGTCGGTGCGTACGGCGGCCAGCGCGGCGGCATCCAGCAGCCGGGCCGCGGCGGAGGGGTCGGTGAAGCCGCTGCGCAGCAGCCGGCTGAAGGTACTGCTCCTGCGTCCCGGGACTGTCATCCCGCCGCCTCCTGCGTACGTCGGCTCTGCCTCTGCCCTGGCCGGGCGGTTCCGCGGGACCGTGCTGCCGGCTGCGCGCTGCTTGCTCCTGGCTGCGTGCGGTGATCCGCCGGTCCGCCGGTCCGCCCGTAGTGAGACTAGCCGGAGCGGGCGTTCTCCTGACCGACGCGCACCACGGGGTCGATTATTCGCTTATCTCCGTATCCGGCGTGCGACCCCAAGTGTTCATCTCCGGAGGTCCGAAACGTCCGCGAACCCGATGAACCAACGCGTCGGCAAAGGCCTCTCACTGACCGACCGACTGCTCCGCGCGGTCCTTCCTGCCGGAACGATCCCGAGGCGTAACCGATGCCCGTTTCCCGCCGACGCTTCCTTCTCGCGACCGTGCTCCCGATGCTCACCGTCGGTGTCACCGGCGCCCTCGCCATGGCCGCCGGCCAGCGGACGGCCACCGGGGCACACCCCGAAACCGGACCGGGGGCCGGACCGGGCGGCGCCCTCGCGGCGAGCACCACCGCCGGATCCGTCGTCCAGATCCTCGCCCACCCCGACGACGACCTGTTCTTCATGAACCCGGACCTCAGCCGCTCCCTGCAGGCCGGCCTCCCGCTCACCTCCCTCTACCTCACCGCCGGCGAGAGCGACGGCCGCAACGAGGCGGCCGGGCGCGAGGCCAAGGATCCCAAGCAGCCGTCCGACCGCACCGGGTACGCGGAGGCCCGGCAGAACGGCATACGCGCCGCCTACGCCGAGATGGTCACCGGAGACCGCACCAGCGCGTGGCGGCGTACGGCCGTACCCACCGCGGGCGGCGGTCAGGCCGAGCTCGACGTCCTCCTCGCGAAACCGCACGTCCACCTGATCTGGCTGCAGCTGCGCGAGGCCCGCTCGCCCGCCTCGGACGTCCCGGACAGCCTGCACGGCCTGTGGAACGGCCGTATACCGGCGCTCGCCCCCCAGCTCTCGGCCGCGACCCCGGCCGATCAGCCGCACACGCACACCAAGGACCAGGTCGTCGAGGCGATAGCCGGGATCCTGGAGCGGTACAAGCCGACGACGGTACGAATGCTGGATCCGACGCCGGGACGGTACCTGGACAGCGGCAAGTACACCGACCACCAGGACCACATGTACGCGGCCCGGTTCGCGCAGGCCGCGGCCGCCGCGTACGCCGCGCGGGTCCCCGTCGGGCAGCGGCCCCGGTTCGCCGTCCAGCACTACCTCGGCTACCACAACGGCACGCTGCCGCACGCCCTGGACCCGCAGACCGCCGAAACGAAGATCGACTACCTGCGCACGTACGGCTGGCAGGACAAGCAGAACTACTGCAACTCCCCCTCCGGCTGCGGCGACCGCAAGGTCGGCGGCAGCCCGACCGGCCACAACTGGGCCCAGTCGCTGCGCTACGCCCGCGCCGACAACGCCTCCTGGCTGGTCCAGGGCGCCCCCGGCCGCCTGTACGCCTTCGCCGCCCTCGACGGCCAGATGGCCGTCTGGAGGCGTGGCGGGGACGGGGGGACGGGTACGGGTACGGGTACGGGTACGGGCGCTGGTACGGGTACCAGCGCGGCTGGCGCGGCCGGCGCGGCAGACTCAGCCGGCACGACCGGCACGACCGGCACGACCGGCACGGCAGACGCGGCCGGCACGGCAGATGCGGCCGGCACGGCAGATGCGGCCGGCGCCTGGCAGGGCCCGGCCCTGCTGCCCGGCACCGGCATCGACCCGGGCGCCACCACCGCCCGCTTCCCCGACGGGCGCGTCGCCGTCTTCGCCACCCGGACCGTCTTCGGCGACCGGCCCCAGGACTACCGGCGCGAGATCGTCTACGCCGCCCAGTCCGAGCCCGACGGCCCGTTCGGGGCGTGGGTCCCGCTCGGGACCCCCAACAGCCCGGACGAGGACAGCACCTCGGAGATCAGCGCACCCTCCGCGGCCGTGGACCGGGACGGGCTCCTGACCGTGTACGCCCGCGACGCCCGCCGCACCCTGCGCGCCCGCGCCCAGCAGCCCTCGGGCGCCTTCGGCGACTGGCAGAGCCTGGGCGGCGAGGACCTCCAGGGCGACCCGGTGACGGCCACCGACTCCGCCGGGCGGCGCCACCTCTACTCCCCCACCACCCGGTCCGTACTCGCCTGGATCCAGCCCGCCCCGGGCGCCCCGCTGGCCGGCCCCTTCCCGACCGGGCTCCCGGCCACCACCGTCCCCCTGACCGCCGCCGCGGAGGCCGCCGGCGTCCGCCTCTACTTCCGGCGCCCCGACTCCGGGGTCGTGCGCACCGCCCTGGTCACCGCGGGCACCGGCGCCGCCAAACCGTCCGTCTCCAGCATCACGGAGGCCGGCGGCCGATCCGGCTACGGTGCGGTCGCCGTCGCCGGCCGCCTCCTGTCGGGCCGCGCCGACTCGGGCACCATCAGCACCACGGCCCTGGGCGGCCCGCCCGCGTGGACGGAGTCCAAGATGCTCTACGCGGGCGCCCCGGCCGCCACCGTGGAACAGAACGGCACCACCACCACGGCAGTCCTGGGCCTGGACGCGGAACTCCACCTCACCACCGCCCACCCCACCCCCACCCACCCCACCTGGCACCGAGCGGTCCAACCCACATAGGCCCCCAACACACGAGACCCCACCCCCAACCCGGGAGCAGGGCCTCGCACGTACGTCGGCAGCGACGGACCGCCTACAGCACCGGCATCATCTTGCGGAGTTCGAAGGCCGTGACCTCCGAGCGGTATTCCTCCCACTCCTGCTTCTTGTTGCGCAGGAAGAAGTCGAAGACGTGCTCGCCGAGGGTTTCGGCCACCAGTTCGCTGCGCTCCATCAGGGCGATGGCCTCGCCGAGGTTTTGCGGGAGGGGTTCGATGCCCATCGCGCGGCGTTCGGCGTCGGAGAGGGCCCAGACGTCGTCGTCGGCGCCGGCCGGGAGTTCGTAGCCCTCCTCGATGCCCTTGAGGCCCGCGGCCAGGAGGACGGCGTAGGTGAGGTAGGGGTTGGCGCCCGAGTCGATCGAGCGGACCTCGACGCGCGAGGAGCCGGTCTTGCCCGGCTTGTACATCGGGACGCGGATCAGGGCCGAGCGGTTGTTGTGGCCCCAGCAGATGTACGAGGGGGCCTCGCCGCCGGAGCCGGCGGTGCGCGAGGAGCCGCCCCAGATGCGCTTGTAGGAGTTGACCCACTGGTTGGTGACCGCGGCCGTTTCGGCGGCGTGGCGCAGGAGGCCCGCGATGAAGGAGCGGCCGACCTTCGAGAGCTGGTACTCGGCGCCCGACTCGTAGAAGGCGTTGCGGTCGCCCTCGAAGAGGGAGAGGTGGGTGTGCATGCCCGAACCCGGGTACTCCGAGAAGGGCTTCGGCATGAAGGTGGCCTGGACGCCCTGTTCGAGGGCGACCTGCTTCATCACCAGGCGGAAGGTCATGATGTTGTCGGCCGTGGAGAGGGCGTCGGCGTAGCGCAGGTCGATCTCCTGCTGGCCCGGGGCGCCCTCGTGGTGGCTGAACTCGACCGAGATGCCCATGGATTCGAGCATCGTGATCGCCTGGCGGCGGAAGTCCATGCCCACGTTCTGCGGAGTGTGGTCGAAATAGCCGGAGTTGTCCGCAGGGGTGGGTCGGGTGCCGTCGAGCGGCTTGTCCTTCAGCAGGAAGAACTCGATCTCGGGGTGGGTGTAGAAGGTGAAGCCGAGGTCGGAGGTCTTGTTGAGGATGCGCTTGAGGACGTAGCGGGGGTCCGCGTACGACGGGGAGCCGTCCGGCATCAGGATGTCGCAGAACATCCGGGCGGTTCCGGGGGCCTCCGCGCGCCACGGCAGTATCTGGAACGTGCTCGGGTCCGGCTTGGCGATCATGTCGGATTCGTAGACCCGCGCGAACCCCTCGATCGCCGAACCGTCGAAGCCGATCCCCTCGTCAAAGGCCTGCTCCAGCTCCGCCGGCGCGACCGCGACGGACTTGAGGAAGCCCAGTACGTCGGTGAACCACAGGCGCACGAAGCGGATGTCGCGCTCCTCGAGCGTCCGGAGGACGAATTCCTGCTGCTTGTCCATACCTTCATCCTCGCAGTTCAGACGGGCTGTGCACCACCATCCCGGAGACCGGGGGCACATCCGGGGCACAGTCGGGCCGGCCCAGTATCGCCAGCGGTGGTTTCCGCCAGATTACGCACCCCGAGAAGCCTGCGGCACCCCCGGACTGACCTTGGACCCGTCATGAGCATTACCATCTGCGCCCATGGGGGGCCGGAAGCACGGGGAGCGGGGACGTCAGCGACGTCCGCTGCCCCGGCGCGCCGTCCTCCTGATGGCCTTCGGGATGCTGGCCGGCGCGGTGTTCCTGTGCGCGCGGCCCGCCGCCGGTACGGGGCACGCCGGGTACGCCGGGTACGCAGCCACGGGGCATGCAGCCGCCGCTCACCCGCCGGGCGCCGCGCAGCGCGTCTTCTGCGTGTCGCCGCACGACCTGCCCGGCTGTTCCCCGCTCTCGCACGTGACCCCGGGCGTGCTGCCCCCGCCGCCGCCCGCCGTGGCGATGGCGGGCGGCGCGGCCGCGGCCGCCGCACGGGGCTCCGGCGAGGGGCGGGTCCGGCCGCCCTCGGCGCTCGCGCGCGGCCCCGACCTGCATGTGCTCCAGGTGCTGCGGACCTGACGGGTCCGGCTCCGGCGAATCACTCCACCCCCCTCAGCAGAAGGAACCAGGGCACATGGCCAGCAACAGGACCGACAACCACTCCCGCCAGGCGCGCATAGCCGAGATGCGCCGCGCCGACAGGGCGAACGACCGGCGCAACAAGGCCATCGCGATCACCGTCTCGGCGGCCGTCGTCACCAGCCTGATCGGCTTCGGCGCGTGGGTGATGATCGACCAGCAGAACAAGAAGGACGCGAAGGTGGCGGCCGCCAAGGCTCCGGTCGACGGCGAGCGGAACTGGGACGTCAAGACGCTGGGCCGCAAGCACGTGGAAACCCCGGTGAAGTACGAGATGAACCCGCCCGTCGGCGGCGACCACAACCCCCGCTGGATGAACTGCAACGGGGACGTCTACAAGAGCCAGCTTCCCGAGGTGAACGCGGTCCACTCGCTCGAGCACGGCGCCGTCTGGGTGACGTACAACGAGAAGGCCGACAAGGCCGACGTCGAGAAGCTCGCCGGGACCGTGGGCAAGACCCCGTACACGCTGATGAGCCCGGACAAGGAGCAGGCCGGCACGATCATGCTCAGCGCGTGGGGCAAGCAGCTGACCGTGGACAAGGCGGACGACCCGCGGGTGGCGCAGTTCTTCACCAAGTACGTGCAGGGCCCGCAGACCCCCGAGCCGGGCGCGGCCTGCACGAACGGGCTGGCCGACAAGTGACCCGCAAGGCGGCCGACACCGGCGACGGTGCGGGCGGCGGTACCGGCCGCGGCTCCACGGCCCGTACGTACTGGGTCGCGGGCTCGGCCGTGGGCCTGGCGCTGCTCTTCGCGGTCGGCGCCACCGTCACCGCCGCGAGCGGGGACGAGGGCGCGGGCGGATCCGCGGGCGGCTCCTCCGCCGGTACGTCCTCCCGTGCCCCGGCGCTCTACTCCGCCGACGCGGGCTTCGCCCGGGACATGTCCGTGCACCACCAGCAGGCGGTGGAGATGTCCTTCATCGTGCGCGACCGCACGAAGGACGAGGCGGTACGCAGCCTCGCGTACGACATAGCCAACACCCAGGCCAACCAGCGCGGCATGATGCTGGGCTGGCTGGACCTGTGGGGGCTGCCGAAGGTGGTGGCCGACGAGCCGCCGATGTCGTGGATGGAGACCGGATCGGGATCCGGGTCCCATGCCGCCATGCCCGGCATGGAGGGCATGGCGGGGCACGACATGGGCGGGGCCGTGACCAAGCCCGGCGCTCTGATGCCCGGCATGGCCACCAAGGAGGAGCTGGCAGCCCTGGGCTCCGCCGAGGGCCGGGACGCCGAGGTGCTCTACCTCCGGCTGATGACCGAGCACCACAAGGGCGGCGTAGCCATGGCGAAGGGGTGCGCCGCGCAGTGCCGGACCCCCGCCGAGCGGGCGCTGGCCGAGGGCATGGTGGCGGCGCAGCAGTCGGAGCTGGCCCTGATGGCCGACATGCTGAAGCAGCGCGGGGCGGAGCCGGTGGGCTGACCGGGCGGGCGCCGGGCCGTGCGGCGGCTGCGCCGGGCGGCCCGGTGTCACCCGTACGGCCCTGCGCCGACCCCGTCGGGTCGCGTGGGCCGAACGGCCGAACGACGATGGGGACGCCGAGGCGGGCGCACCCGCGCCAGGCCGCTACGGCGTGCTCAGGAGGTTTACGCGATGACCACCGCCGGAGAGATCATGCACCCCGGGGCCCAGTGGATCCCCGCCACCGAGACCCTCGACCGGGCGGCTCAGCTCATGGCCCGCCTCAACGTGGGCGCACTGCCCATCAGCGACGTCAACGAACGGCTCTGCGGCATCCTGACCGACCGCGACATCGTCGTCGGCTGTGTGGCCAAGGGGCACGACCCGTCGGTGGTCACGGCGGGCGACATGGCCAAGGGCACCCCGCGCTGGATCGACGCGGGCGCGGACGTCTCCGAGGTGCTCCACGAGATGCAGGGCCACCAGATCCGCCGGCTCCCCGTCATCAAGGACAAGCGGCTGGTCGGCATGATCAGCGAGGCCGATCTGGCCAAGCACCTGTCCGAGGAGCAGATAGCGGGCTGGGCGGAAGCGGTCTACGCCAAGGGCTAGGCCGCCCCAGGCCGCCCTACCTAGGGCGCCCCAGACCCCGTCGACTCCGGTGCGCCGAGGACCGCCCGTGCCACTTGGTGCGGGCGGTCCAGCATGACCAGGTGGCCCGCCGGGTCCGCGACCTCGAAGCGGGCGCCGATCCGGTCGGCCAGCTCCGCCTGACGCGCCAGCCAGGCCAGCGCCGGGCCGCGCGCGGTGCCGTCGTAGCCGGCCAGGACGGTGGCGGGCACGGTCAGCGGGCGCTCCGCGCGCAGCGCCAGTACCTCGGCGGCGACGTCCAAGTAGCGGGAGTTCTCCAGCAGGATTCCGCGCCAGACACGGCCGGTCCGGTAGCAGCGGCGTACGAGATCGGGCGCGGCCGGGTCCGCGCCGCCCGTGCGGGAGCCCCGTACGGCGGCCCGCCGGGCCGACGGCCCCAGCGCGGCGGGCGCTCCCGCGGCGGTCAGGGCCACGCCGAGGACACGCGCGGTGGCGGTCCGCACGGAGGCCGACAGGACGGTACGGGGGCGCTCCTCGATGCTGCTGTCGACCAGTACGACGGCCGCGGTGCGCCCCGGGTAGAGCCGGGCGAAGGCCTCGGCGTGGAAACCGGCGATGGAGTGCCCGGCGAGGGTGACGGGGACCTTGCCCAGTCCCAGCGCGTCCAGCAGCCCGGCGATCCGGTCGGCCTCTCCCCCGGCGCTCGGCGGCCGGGCTGCGGGGGCGCTGAGCCCGTGCCCCGGCCGGTCGAAGCGGATGACGGTGCGGCCGGCGGCGACGAGCAGCTCGGCCACGGAGTCCCAGTCGAACCAGGCCATGGCGAGCCCGGCGCTGAGCACCACGGGCGGACCGCTGCCCTCGACCACGACGTGCAGCGGGACTCCGCCGACGCGCACGAACACCCCGGTCACGTGCGGCGCTCCTGGTGGACGGAGTATGCGAGCAGGCCCAGCCACACGGCCACGAACAGCACCTGGAGCCGCTGCCCCGCGCCGAGGGCCCAGGTGCCGTGCCCGGCGGTGAACATGGCGATGGCGGTCAGGGTCCAGACGGTGGCGACCAGCTCCAGCCCGACGAGCGCGGGGCCGAACCGGGCGAGCGGGGCGAAGCGGCCGTAGCGGCGGGCGGCGAGCGTGAGGGCCACTGTCCCGACGAGCGCACCCGTCATCGCGAGGCTGCTGCTGATGGCATGCGCCTGATGGGTGGCGGGGACCAGTCCGGCGGTCTCCCGGGCCGCGCACACGGGGTCCACGGTCGGCGCGCAGCTGAGCGGCAGCCAGGCGTCGGCGGCGGTGGACGCACCGAAGAGGGTGACTCCGGCCCAGCCGGTGACGGACCAGAAGCGGCGGGATTCGGCGTGCCGCGGGAGGCGGGCCAGGGCCAGGAGGCCGCCGAAGAAGGCGAGGAGGCCCGCGGTGAAGTCGGTGGCCCGGAACAGGCCGCCGAGCGGCTGGTCCTGGGCGGCGAGTTCGCTGACGTACGTCTCGATGGGGTTGAGGCCCGTGGAGAGCACGACTTCGAGGACCCACGCGGTGTAGGCGGCGGCGCCGAGGCCGATGAGCAGGGCTACGGCACGGGCTCCGGCCGTCGGCGCTCCGGGCATCGGCATTCCGGGCCTCTGCGCTCCGGCGGGGGAAGGACTGCTGTTCACGGACTTCCAGGACTTCACGGCTTCAAGAACAGGCCTTTACGGACATAGTCGGACTAATCCTAAACACGGCCGGGCCCGGTCCTACGATCGGATACCCACCCCGGGTAGGGTTCCGCCCATGACGCGCCCTGCCCTGCGTACTGAGCGAGAAGCTGTCCGGTGGACCCGGCTGCTCCTGCTCGCCGCGCTGCTGCTGGGCATCGTGAGCATGCACACGCTGGGCCATCCGACTCAGGCCCACGCCATGGATGACGTACACGTCATGGATGACGTACCGGCCGTCCGCATCGTTCCCGCGGCCGCACACGCCCCCTCCGGATCGGCGCCGGACCACACCACCGCCGCACACTCCGCCACCGGCGTCACCGGCGCCGCCGCACACGCCACGGCCCCGGAACCGGCCGCCGCGGCACTCCCGGAAACGGCCGCCGCCGAAGCCCCGCGCCCCCACACCGGCATGGACCCCATGTCGGTGTGTCTCGCCGTACTCGGCGCGCTCACCCTGCTGATCCTCGGAGCCGGACTGGCCGGCCCGCGCCGTGCCGCGCCGCTCGGGGGCGCGGCCCGTGCGCCGGGCCGGTCGGGCGGTCCGGACCCGCCGCCACCCCGCGAACTCCTCACCCTGCTGGCGGTGCAGCGCGTATAGGCCGGGCCCCGTCGTCGCCCCCGCACGCCTGCGGGGCGGCGGCAGACGGTGCCCACCTGCCCGCGCCACGCCATCACGAGGTGTTCCGCCATGCGTTCCCCCTTCTCACCCGCTCCCTCCCCGACCCCGACCCCGTCCCGCCGCGCCGTGCTCGGCGCCGGCGCGGCCCTCGCCGGGTCCGGGCTGCTCGCCGCCTGTTCGGGCTCCGGTTCCGGCATGGCCGGCATGGACCACGGCTCCGGTTCCGGCTCCGGTTCCATGGACGGCTCCTCACGCGCCACCCCCGGCGGCTACATGGACCCGGCCGGGCCCGAAGTCCGGGCCGCCGAGGCCGCCCGCAAGGCCACCGGCCCGCGCACCGAGGTCCGGCTGACGGCCACCGCCACCCCGCTCGACCTCGGCGGCGGCCGTTCCGTGCGCACCTGGGCGTACGGGGACCGGCTCCCCGGCCAGGAAGTGCGGGTCACCGCGGGCGGCACCCTCGCCCTGACCCTGGCCAACAACCTCCCCGAGGCCACCTCCCTGCACTGGCACGGCCTGGCCCTGCGCAACGACATGGACGGGGTCCCGGGGCTGACCCAGCGGGACATCGCCCCGGGCGGCTCGTTCAGCTACGAGTTCGCCGTCCCGCACCCGGGGACGTACTGGTTCCACCCGCACTCCGGGGTCCAGCAGGACCGTGGGCTGTACGCGCCGCTGATCGTCGAGGACCCCAAGGAGCCCCTCTCCTACGACAAGGAGTGGGTGGTGGTCCTGGACGACTGGCTCGACGGGGTGGACGGCTCCACCCCCGACTCCGTGCTCGCCGAGCTCCGCAAGGGCATGGTCATGGGCTCGGACGGCGGCGGCCACGCGGGCCACGGCTCCATGAGCATGCCCAGCGCCCCGGCCGCCCCCTCGGCCCCGGCCTCCGCAGGCCCGTCCCGCATCCTCATGGGCGGCGACAGCGAGGTCCTCGGCAAGGACGCGGGCGATGTCGCGTACCCGCACTACCTGGTCAACGGCCGCACCCCCGAGGACCCTGCGGTCTTCACCGCCCGCCCCGGCGACCGGATCCGGCTCCGCATCGTCAACGCGGGCGGGGACACCGCCTTCCGGATCGCCCTGGGCGGCCACGAGCTGACGGTCACCCACACCGACGGGTTCCCCGTCCAGCACACCACGGCGCGCTCGCTGCTCCTGGGCATGGGCGAGCGGTACGACGTCCTGGTGACGGCGGGCGACGGGGTGTTCCCACTGACCGCGCTCGCCGAGGGCAAGGGGGAATCGGCCTCGGCGCTCGCGCTGCTGCGCACCGGATCGGGGGCGGCGCCGACCGCCGCGACCCGGCCCGCCGAGCTGTCCGGGCGGCCGCTGACGGCGGACGGGCTCAAGGCCGCCGAGCCGGTGGCGCTCGCCGCGCGCGAGCCGGACCGTACGGTGCGGATCAAGCTGACCGGCGGCATGGCCGCCTACGACTGGGCCTTCGACGGCAAGCCGTACGCGCCGGACCAGCGGCATCCGGTGAAGGCCGGGGAACGGGTCCGGCTGGAGTTCAACAACTCCACAACGATGTGGCACCCGCTCCACCTGCACGGACACACCTTCGCCCTCGGCGGCGGGGCGGGCGGGGCCCGCAAGGACACGGCGGCGATCCTGCCCGGCGGAAAGCTGACGGTGGACTTCGACGCCGACAACCCCGGCCTGTGGATGGTGCATTGCCACAACGTCTACCACTCGGAGGCCGGGATGATGACGGTCCTCGGCTACCAGCGCTAGGCACCGCCCACCCGGTACCGGCCCGGTACCGGGTGGGCGCCGCGCGGGGACCGGGCCCGGCGCCGGTGCCCCGCCGGGCCCCGCGGGCCCGCACCCTGCCGAAATGCCGGGCGCACGGGCGCGCGTCCATGACAGGCTGGTGATCGTCACGCGCCGCTTGCGAACTGAAGGACTTCCCGCCGGTATGAGCACCCCGCCGAACCAGCCCAGCACCCCGTCCGGCCCGCCGACGGAGCCCGCGGGCGTCTCCATACCCGAGGCGGCATCCATACCGGCACCGGCGCAGCCCCTGTCGCTCACCAAGCCCCCGGCCGATGCGGCGGCCCCTGCCGACGCACCTCCGGCCCCTGCGGCCCCCGAGGCCCCGGCCGACAGCCGGCCCGAGGCACCCGCCGAAGCCCCCGCCGAGGCCCCCGCCCCGGCCGCGCCGGCCCAGGCTCCCGCCCAGGCACCCGCCGCCGCTCCGGCCCCGGCCCCGACCCCCTTCGCGCCCGTCAGCCCCGCCCCGCCGACCGCCCCCGCGGCGCCCGCGTACGCAGCCCCGTACGCAGCCCCGTACGGCGCCCCCGGCCCGGGTGCGCCCGGCGGCCCCGGCGCCCCTGCCAACCCCTGGTCCGCGCCCGCCAACGGCGCCTACCCGGCATCGCAGTTCGGCTACCCGGCTCCCCCGCCCCCCGCCAACGGCATGGCCGTCGCGGCCCTGGTCCTCGGCCTGCTCGGCATCGTGGTCGGGCTCATCCCGTTCCTCTTCTGGGCCGGCGCCCTGCTCGGCGCGACCGGCCTCGGACTCGGCATCGCGGCCGTCGTCCGGTCCCGCTCCGGCGCCCCGCGCGGCACGATGGCCGTGGTGGGAACCGTCCTCGGCATCGTCGCCATGGGCGCATCGGTCGGCGGCTACGCCCTCACCCAGGCCCTCGTCGGCAAGCTCGACGAGTCGATCTCCGAGGGTCGCTGGGACGAGGACCCCCTCCCGGTCTACCCCAGCTACCCGGCGAAGCCGACTCCGTCCCCCTCGCCGACCCAGAAGCCCGGCATGACCAGCGCGCTGCCGTTCGGCGAGACCTTCAAGTACCCGAGCGGGGTCGAGGTGAAGCTGTCGGCGCCGAAGAAGTACGTCACCGACAACGAGTACATCAAGGTGGGCAACGCGGTTCAGGTGACCCTCACGATCACCAACAACTCGGCCGAGACCCTCGAAGTCATCTACTCGGTGCCCAACCTCCGCGACGAGCAGGGCCTGGCCGGCAAGATGGTCTTCGACGGGGACATGCCGAAGATGGTCAAGGGCGACATCCTGCCGGGCGCCTCGGCGACGGGAGTCATCGCCTACGAGGTCCCCAAGGGCACCGCGAACCTGACCGCCGACATCACCCCGGGCGGCCGTCTGCCCTCCGTGAAGTACGCCGGTCCGATCGGCTGAACCGGCTGAACCGGCGATGTCCAGGACATCGCGTCAGAAAGACGATTAGAGTGGCTCCGTGCCTCAACTTCGTCTCGCTCTGAATCAGATCGACTCGCATGTCGGCAACATCGCCGCCAACGCCGACTCGGTCGTGCACTGGACCCGGCACTCCGCCGAACAGGGCGCCCACCTGGTGGCGTTCCCGGAGATGATGCTGACCGGGTACCCCGTCGAGGACCTCGCCCTGCGCGGTTCCTTCGTCGAAGCCTCCCGTACGGCGCTGCGCGAACTCGCGGAGCGCCTCGCGGCCGAGGGCTTCGGCGACCTCCCGGTCGTCGTCGGCTACCTCGACCGTACGGAGAAGGCCGCGCCCAGGCTCGGCCGCCCGGCGGGGTCCCCGGAGAACGCGGCGGCCGTCCTGCACGGCGGGAAGGTCGTCCTGCGCTTCGCCAAGCACCACCTCCCCAACTACGGGGTCTTCGACGAGTTCCGCTACTTCGTGCCGGGCGACACCCAGCCGGTCGTCCGGGTGCGCGGGATCGACGTGGCCCTGGCCATCTGCGAGGACCTCTGGCAGGAGGGCGGGCGCGTCCCCGCCACCCGGTCCGCCGGGGCCGGGCTGCTGATCTCGATCAACGCGTCCCCGTACGAGCGCAACAAGGACGACCTGCGCCTCGAACTGGTGCGCAAACGCGCCCAGGAGGCCGGCTGCACCCTCGCCTACCTGGCGATGATCGGCGGCCAGGACGAGCTGGTCTTCGACGGCGACTCGATCGTCGTGGACTCCGCGGGAGAGGTCATCGCGCGCGCCCCGCAGTTCTCCGAGGGCTGCGTGCTCATCGACCTCGACCTCCCCGCCGCCCCGGCCACCCCGGTCGAGGGCACCGTGGACGACGGCCTGCGCATCGACCGCGTGATCCTCTCCGAGGAGCCGGTGGAACCGTACGAGGCGGTCGTGACCGGCGGCTACGCGGAGCGCCTGGACGACGACGAGGAGATCTACGACGCCCTGGTCGTGGGCCTGCGCGCATACGTCCGCAAGAACGGTTTCCACTCGGTCCTGATCGGTCTCTCCGGCGGCATCGACTCGGCGCTCGTGGCCGCCATCGCCTGCGACGCGATCGGCGCGCAGAACGTGTACGGCATCTCGATGCCCTCGAAGTACTCCTCTGACCACTCCAAGGGCGACGCCGCCGACCTGGCCGAGCGGACCGGGCTGCGGTTCCGGACCGTGCCGATCGAGCCGATGTTCGACGCCTACATGGGATCGCTGGGCCTGACCGGGCTCGCCGAGGAGAACCTCCAGTCCCGGCTGCGCGGCACCATGCTGATGGCGGTCTCCAACGAGGAGGGCCACATCGTGCTGGCCCCGGGCAACAAGTCGGAGCTGGCCGTCGGCTACTCCACCCTGTACGGCGACTCGGTGGGCGCGTACGGCCCGATCAAGGACGTCTACAAGACGGACGTCTTCCGGCTGGCGGAGTACCGCAACCGGGCGGCGGCCGAGCGCGGCGAGACCCCGCCGATCCCGGAGAACTCCATCGTGAAGCCGCCGAGCGCCGAGCTGCGCCCGGGGCAGGTGGACACGGACTCGCTGCCGGACTACCCGGTCCTGGACGGGATCCTGGAGCTGTACGTGGACCGCGACCAGGGCCTGGAGGCGATCGTCGCGGCCGGCTACGACCGCGAGCTGGTCGCCAGGACCCTGCGGATGGTGGACACCGCCGAGTACAAGCGCCGGCAGTACCCGCCGGGCACGAAGATCTCCGCGAAGGGCTTCGGCAAGGACCGCCGGCTGCCCATCACGAACGGCTGGCGCGAGCAGGCGTAGCCCCGGCCCTACGGGGCTACGGGCCTACGGGCCTACGGCTTGACCGTGACCCGGGCGGCGATCGGAAGGTGGTCGCTGCCCGTGCGGGGCAGCGTCCAGGAGGCCTCCGGGGTGACCCCGCGGACCAGGATCTGGTCGATGCGGGCCATCGGGAACTGCGCGGGCCAGCTGAAGCCGAAGCCGTCGCCGGACGCGCCCTGGGTGGAACGCAGCTGCGAGGTGACCTCGGACAGGGCCCGGTCGTTGACCGTGCCGTTGAGGTCGCCGAGCAGGATGACCCGCTTGAGCGGTTCCGCGGCGAGCGCGGCGCCCAGGGCGTCGGCGCTGTTGTCGCGCTGGTTGGCGGTGAAACCGGCGTTGAGCTTGACCCGGACCGAGGGCAGGTGCGCGACGAAGGCCGCCACCTCCCCGTTCGGGGTCCGGACGGTGGCGCGCATCGCCCGGGTCCAGCCCATCTTGATGTCGACGGGCTGGCTGGAGACCAGCGGGTACTTGCTCCACAGGCCGACGGTGCCTTCGACCGCGTGGTACTCGTACGTGTCCGCCAGGGCCTTCTCGTAGACGGGGACGGCGCTGCCCTTGAGCTCGGTCAGGGCCAGGACGTCGGCTCCGGACTTGGCGACCGACGCGGCGGTGCCGGCGGGGTCGGGGTTGTCGGCGTCGACGTTGTGGGTGGCGACCGTGAGGTTGCCGCCCGCGCGGGCCTTGTCGGTGACCAGGCCGCCGAAGAGGTTCACCCAGACGGCGGCGGTCAGCAGTATCGCGATGAGGGCGGTCGCGGACCTGCGGAAGACCGCGGCGGCGAAGAGGACGGGGACGGCCAGGCCGAGCCAGGGCAGGAAGGTCTCGGTGAGGCTGCCGAGGTTGCCGATGTCGTTGGGCAGCTCGGCGTGGAAGAGCATGACGAGGCAGAGCAGCACCGCGAGGGCCGCCAGCACGATGCCGCGGCGCCAGATGCCGCGGTCGCCCCGCAGATCGGCCAGCCGGCGCGGGAAGCCGGTGCGGGAGGGCTCGGGCTCCGAGCCGTCGCTCCCCATCTCCGTCTTGTACGCCTGTGCCATGCCACTGCCCTCGCTGCCGTGCTCGCGCTCCGTCCCCGCCTCTTGACCCTAGGCGATATGCGGAGCGTTCCGTGCCGATTGTCTCGGCCGTACGTCCGGGAGGACGAACGGGCGAGCGGCCTGGGTTCCGCTTGTCACGAAACGCGCACATTGGCCGGTACGGACCGGGCGGGCACCGGGCGCGGGCCCGGAGCGGGCCTCGGGCGGGTCTGGAGTGTGACGAACGGCGGACGAACCGGGCTTCGTGGCACTTCCCCGCCGGGCCGGACGAGTGCCACCATGGTGGGTGAGTCCGGGGACGCCGTAAGGGTGCCTCGAGATGAACATCAAGGAGCAGTTGCAATGACGCATGCCGTTTCGCCTGCCCGCGAAGCCGCCTCCGCCACGCTGTACGGAGGCACGGGCACCCGGCGCATCACCGTCCGCGACCTCACCCTCGCCAAGGAACGCGGCGAGAAGTGGCCCATGCTCACCGCCTACGACGCGATGACCGCGTCCGTGTTCGACGAGGCCGGCATCCCGGTCATGCTCGTCGGCGACTCCATGGGCAACTGTCACCTCGGCTACGAGACCACCGTCCCGGTCACGATGGACGAGATGACCATCCTTTCGGCGGCCGTCGTACGGGGCACCAGCCGGGCCCTGATCGTCGGTGACCTGCCGTTCGGCTCGTACCAGGAGGGCCCCGTACAGGCCCTGCGCAGTGCCACCCGGCTCGTCAAGGACGCCGGGGTCGGCGCGGTCAAGCTGGAGGGCGGCGAGCGCTCGCTGGCCCAGACGGAGCTGATCGTCCAGTCCGGCATCCCGGTCATGTCCCACCTGGGCCTGACCCCGCAGTCCGTGAACGCCATGGGCTACCGGGTCCAGGGCCGCGGCGACGAGGCCGCGCACCAGCTGCTGCGCGACGCGAAGGCGGCGCAGGACGCGGGTGCCTTCGCGGTGGTGCTGGAGCTGGTCCCGGCCGAGCTGGCCGCCGAGGTCACCCGGTCCCTGCACATCCCGACGGTCGGCATCGGCGCGGGCTCGGAGTGCGACGCCCAGGTGCTGGTGTGGACGGACATGATGGGGCTGACCAGCGGAAAGCTGCCGCGCTTCGTCAAGCAGTACGCGAACATCCGCCAGACCATGGGCGACGCGGCGAAGGCCTTCGCCGAGGACGTGGTCGGCGGAACGTTCCCGCAGGCGGAGCACGCCTTCCACTAGTGGGACAGTCCGACCGACGGCCCGCCGACACCCCTGTCGGCGGGCCGTCGGTCGCCTGTCGGTTGCCTGTCGGTGCTTTGTCAGTGACGGGTGGTCCCATGGTGGACATGACGCGAAACGACAACATTCCCCCGAACGGCTCGCACGCCGTACAGGTGCGGGGGCTGGTCAAGCACTACGGCGAGACCAAAGCCCTCGACGGTGTGGACCTCGATGTCCGCGAGGGCACCGTCCACGGGGTGCTCGGCCCCAACGGCGCCGGCAAGACCACCCTGGTGCGCTGCCTGTCCACCCTCGAGGTCCCCGACTCCGGAACGGCCTTCGTCGCCGGGTACGACGTGGTCCGCCAGCCCCGGCAGCTGCGCCGCACCATAGGTCTGACCGGCCAGTACGCCTCGGTCGACGAGAAGCTCTCCGGCCGGGAGAACCTCTACATGATCGGCCGGCTGCTGGACCTGTCCCGCAAGGACGCCAAGGCCCGCGCCGACGAGCTGCTGGAGCGGTTCTCCCTCACGGAGGCCGCGAAGAAGGCGGCCATGCACTACTCCGGCGGCATGCGCCGCCGGCTCGACCTGGCCGCCTCGATGATCGGCAGCCCGGCCGTGCTCTACCTGGACGAGCCGACCACCGGTCTGGACCCCCGTACCCGCAACGAGGTCTGGGACGAGGTGCAGCGGATGGTCGCCGAGGGGGCCACCGTCCTGCTCACCACCCAGTACATGGAGGAGGCCGAGCAGCTCGCCAGCGAGCTGACGGTCGTCGACCGCGGCAAGGTCATCGCCAACGGCAAGGTCGACGAGCTGAAGGCGCAGGTCGGCGGCCGCACGCTGAAGATCCGCCCCGTCTCCTCCGCCGATCTGCCGGGCATGGCCCGCTCCCTCGCCGAGGCCGGGCTCGACGGGATCGCCGGCACCCAGGCCGTACCCGACGAGGGCGTCCTGCTGGTCCCGATCCTCAGCGACGAGCAGCTCACCGCGGTGGTAGGCCTGCTGGCCGCCCGCGGCTACCCGATCGCGGACCTCGGCACCTACCTGCCCAGCCTCGACGAGGTGTTCCTGGCCATCACCGGCCAGAAGCCCTCCGCGACCGAAGACCGTATCCCCACCGAGCAGACCGAGGAGGTCGCGGCATGAGCACCGTAACCACGACGAAGCCCAGCGCCCCCGCGCCCTCCAGGGCGCAGCGCACCGTTCCGGACGGCGAGGGCCGGATCGGCCTGCGGGCCAACCTGCGGCACATCGGCGCCCTGGTGCGCCGCAACGCCCTGCAGATCAAGCAGGACCCCGAGTCGATGTTCGACGTCCTGTTCATGCCGATCATCTTCACGCTGCTGTTCGTGTTCGTCTTCGGCGGCGCGATCTCCGGCAAGGGCAACCAGGCGGAGTACGTCAACTACGTGGTGCCCGGCCTGATGGCCATGATGGGCATGAACATCGCGATGGGCGTCGGCACCGGCGTCAACGACGACTTCAAGAAGGGCGTGATGGACCGCTTCCGGTCCATGCCGATCGCCCGGTCGTCCGTGCTCATCGCGAAGATCGTGGTCGAGATCGGCCGCATGATGGTCGCCATCGCGATCCTGCTCACCGTGGGCTTCATCCTCGGCCTGTCGATCAAGACCTCGGTCCTGGACCTGTTCCTGTCCATCGGCCTGGCGGCGGTCTTCGGCGCCTCGCTGATGTGGATCTTCATCCTGCTCGGTCTGACCATGAAGACCGCGCAGGCCGTCCAGGGCATGGCGATGCTGGTCCTGATGCCGCTGCAGTTCGGCAGCTCGATCTTCGCCCCGCCGTCCACGATGCCCGGCTGGCTGCAGTCCTTCACGGACTACAACCCGCTGTCCAACCTGGCCGACGCGGCCCGCGGGCTGATCAACGGCGGCCCGGTCGGCCACTCCGTCCTGATGACCCTGGGCTGGTCGGTGGCGATCACCGCGGTCACCATGCCGCTGGCCATCCGCAAGTTCCGCCAGAAGACCTGATCCGGGCGGTCCGTGCGGATCGCGTCCCGGACGGGCCGTGAGAACAGAGGGACCGGATCAGACGAGGGCGGCGGCCTCCTCCATCGCGAGGCGGCCGCCTTCGGCGTACGCGGACTCGTACGCGGCTTCGCCCAGCGCGGCCCGCACCCGCCCCGTGGCCCGGGCGGCGCACTCGCGTTCCATCCTGACGGGCACGTGGGCCGTCGGCAGATGGGCCCGGTAGGCCCCGAGCAGCACCGCCGCCGTCCGGGCGTGCTCCTCGCCGCCCAGACCGGCGTGCGCGTCGGCCCCCGTCATCAGGTACACGGCCCGCATCTGGGGAGCGACCATGGCGGCGAGCGGATCCTCCACCGCCTCCAGCGCCTTGCGGGCCTGGGCCAGGGCGTCCTCGTACCGGCCCTCCTCGATGTCCAGCCAGGCCAGGATGCCCATCAGGAAGGCGTCGAAGAGGGCGTAGGCCCCGAACGCGAAGTCCTCGCGCAGGTTCTGGATCTGGGCGCGGGCCTCGGGGATCCGGCCGGTGAAGCCCAGCCGGGTCGCGAGGAACATCCGGGCGGCGGGCATGGCCTCGTTGCCGTAGCGCTGCGGGGTGTTCAGGATCCCGGTGAGGATCTCCTCGGCCAACGCGCCGTCGCCGTTCTCCAGGAGGGCCCCGGCCATGCGGACCCGCAGGACCGTCACCTGGGCCTTGGCGCCGAGCCGTTCGGCGTGCACGACGGCCGCCCGGTAGTCCTCGGCGGCCAGCGTGTGCTCGCCGCTCTTCTCACGGGCTTCGGCGCGGGCCGAGAGGGCCTCCGCGCAGCCCCAGTCGTCGCCGATCTCCTCGAAGAGGGCCAGGCTCTCCTCGGCGTCCCGGGCGGCGTTGCCGGCCCAGTCGGCGCGGTTGGCGAGGATGTTGGCGCGCAGCTGGAGCGCGGAGGCCAGTTCCCAGGGGTGGCCGAGCCGGCGGGTGGTGGCCACGGTTTCGTCGACCACGCGGCGGAGCAGCTGCGGATCCCCGAAGAGCATGACGGCGTACATCCACAGCCCGCCGGGATTGCGGCAGATCTGCGGCAGGCCGGGGCCGTAGACCTTGATCATGCCTTCGATCCGGAGCCGGATCGAAGGCGCGTACCAGCTCTCGTTGTTCTGGTCGCGGGCGGCGAGCTGGATGAGGCGGACACCGCGCCAGCCCTCGGTGAGGAGCTCCCCGGTGTACGGCGGTGGGCTGTCCACGATCTGTTCGTACACGGGCTCCGCGGGGACGGCGGGCGGCAGGAAGGGGTCCGGGCCGAAGGTGCTCGCCGCGTTGGACCAGTGCCGCATCTCGGTGCGCAGATCGTGCATGTGCCAGTACCAGTACAACGAGTGGATCAGGCAGAGCACTTCGCCCGCGTCGCGCAGGCCGACGGCTCGGCGCAGGGCGGTACGCAGGTTCTCGTACTCGGTGGCGAGCCGCTGGGCGGCGGCCCGCTGGCCGCGACCGCGCAGCTGCGGGTCGGTGGCGCGGGCGAGTTCGCGGTAGTGGACGAGGTGGCGGCGCTCGGTGGCCTCCTGGTCGCCGGCGGCCGCGGCGAGCCGCTCGGCGGCGTACTCGCCGACGGTCTCCAGGAGCCGGTAGCGCATGCCGCTGCCGTCGGGGCCGGGGGCGGCGACGACCAGGGACTTGTCGACGAGGGAGCCGAGGAGGTCCGCGACGTCCAGGTCCCCGTCCTCGGCGCAGACCGCCTCCGCCGCCGTCAGATCACAGCCGCCCGCGAAGACGGACAGGCGGCGCAGGACCGTGCGCTCGGGCTCGTCCAGGAGGTCCCAGGACCAGTCCACCACCGCGCGGAGCGTCTGCTGACGCGGCAGGAGCGTACGGGAACCACTGGTCAGGAGCCGGAAACGGTCGTCCAGACGGTCCGCGATCTGCCGCGGAGTCAGCAGTCGCAACCGGGCCGCCGCCAGCTCGATCGCCAGCGGCAGACCGTCCAGGCGGCGGCAGATCTCCACGGCCGAGGCCGGATCCTCGTCGATGGTGAACCCGGCGCGGGCGGCGGAACCGCGGTCGTCGAGCAGGCGCAGCGCGACGGGGTCGGGCAGCGGTTCCACGGGGCGCAGCATCTCCCCGGGCACGCCGAGGGGTTCGCGGCTGGTCGCGAGGATCTGCACGCCGGGGCAGTGGGTGAGGATCCGCTCGGCGAGGCCCGCGGCGGCCTCGATCACGTGCTCGCAGTTGTCGAGGATCAGCAGCATCCGGCGCCGTGCGCAGTGCTCCGCGAGCCGGTCGAGGGCGCTGTCCCCGGCGCGGTCGGTCAGGACCCGCATCTCCTCGGCGGAGGCACCGCGCAGCTTGGTCTCGCGGGCTCCGAGCGCGGCGAGGCCCGCCTCGGCCACGTCTTCGGCCACGTCTTCGGCGAGGTCCTCGGCAGCCCCGGCGGCCTCCGCGGGGTCGGAGTCGGCGCCCGGACCGGCCGGTCCGGCCGGTCCGTCGATGGGGGCCAGCTCCACGAACCACACCCCGTCGGGCCAGCCGTCCCCGGCATGGGCTTCGGCGGCCTCCTGCGACAGCCTCGTCTTCCCCGCCCCGCCGGGTCCGAGCAGCGTGACGAGCCGGGCCCGCGCGAGATCGGCCCCGATGACCCGGATGTCGTCCTCCCGGCCGACGAAAGTGGTCAGCCGGGCGCGCAGATTGCCCTGCCCGGCCGGTACGGGGCTCCCCGCGACGGGATCCGGGGCTGAGGCCTGGGCCTGGGTGGTCGGGGCCGCCTGGGTGGCCGGGGTCGGCGTCGGGGCCGCAGCAGCGGCCGCCGGGCTCAGCAGGGCCGCGTGCAGGGTGCGCAGGGCCTGGCCCGGGGTGGTGCCCAGCTGGTCCGAGAGGCTGCGCCTGACCTCCTCGAAGGCGGCCAGCGCCTCCGCCGGGCGGCCCGCGTCGCGCAGCGCCCGGATCCGCAGGGCCTGCAACGGCTCGTCCAGCGGCAGCCCGGCACACAGCGCGGTCAGCTCCGGCAGCGCGGCCTCCGCCTCGCCCAGCGCCAGGGCCGCGCCCAGCCGGCCCCGGCGCGCGTCCAGCCGTAGCGCCTCCCAGCGGGCGGCCTCCGCCGTCCGGTCGGGGAGGTCGTGCAGGGCCTCGCCGCGCCACAGCGCGAGGGCCTCGTCGTACAGGGCGGCCGCTTCGGCCGGATCGTCGGCCGAGGCCGCCTGCCGCGCGAGCCGCTCGAAGCGGTAGAGGTCCACGTCCTCGCGGGCGGCGACGAGCAGGTAGCCGTCCTCCCCCGACCGCACGTGCTCGTGTCCCAGCGCCCGCCGCAGCCGGCCCACCAGCGCCTGGAGCGCGGCCACCGCATCGGCCGGCGGGTCCCCGTCCCACACCTCGGCGACGAGGGAGGCCGCGGGCACCGCCCGACCCGGCCTCAGCGCGAGCGCGGTCAGGAGCGCGCGCAGCCGCGCTCCGCCGACGGGGAGCGTGCTCCCGTCGTCGCGGATGGCCTGGGTGGTGCCGAGGATCGCGTAGCGCACCGGCCCATTGTCCCTGCCCCCGGGGCCCCTCCTGCTCCGTCCACGGGATAGGTTCGCCGCATGGGTCACCTGGGGAGCGTCAACCGTAGTCACGACCGCAGCGAGCGGCGGATCAGTCCCGTCTTCATCGGCATCTTCGCCGTCATGGCGGTGACCGGATGGGCGGTGTGGACGGGGTACTCGACCAGCACCGGGCTGGCGGTGTTCCTCTTCGTCACGGCGGCGTGGATCGTCTCCCTCTGCCTGCACGAGTACGCGCACGCCCGTACCGCCCTGCACAGCGGGGACCTCAGCGTCGGCGCCAAGGGCTATCTGACCCTGAACCCCCTCAAGTACACGCACGCGCTGCTCAGCATCGTCCTGCCGGTGCTCTTCGTGATCATGGGCGGCCTGGGCCTGCCCGGCGGCGCGGTGTACATCGAGCGCGACCGGATCGAGGGCCGCTGGCGGCACAGCCTCATCTCGGCGGCGGGCCCGCTGACGAACGTGGCCTTCGCGGTCGTCTGCACGGCCCCGTTCTGGCTGGACGCCCTGGACGGTGTCCCGATGGCGTTCCGCTTCGCGCTCGCCTTCCTCGCCCTGCTCCAGGTCTCGGCGGCGATCCTGAACTTCCTGCCCGTTCCCGGCCTCGACGGCTACGGCATCATCGAGCCCTGGCTCTCCCACCGCGTACGCCGCGAGGTGGCCCCGCTGGCCCCGTTCGGACTGCTGGCCGTCTTCGCGCTGCTGTGGATCCCGGAGGTCAACGCGTACTTCTTCGGCGTGGTGGACGGGCTGCTGTCCGCGCTGGGCGTGAGCGACCTGGAGAGCTACTGCGGCCGCGACCTCTACCGGTTCTGGCAGGACGCCAACGGCTTCTGCACGGCCTCGTAGAGCGAAGCCCTAGCCCGCGTTGCTGCGCGCCTTGTCGATCTTCGCCTTGCGCACGTAGAACCAGGCCATGTTCGACGTGATGCCGGCCATCAGCACCCACACGATCCCGAGCAGGCTGCCCTCCACGAAGGAAACGACGGCCGCGGCCACGGCCAGGACGCAGAGGACAACGGCGAAGACGGCAAGGCGGGGCATGTCTGGAGCTCCTCGAAGACACTGAAGCGGTTCAAGCCCCTCCAGTGTCCCCCATGCCCCGGCGTGCTCCCGTCCGGCTGTTTTCCGCCTTCTCGTGATCTTTTCCTCCGCCACGGTTTACGGTTCGCCGGGGGCGCACCGTACGTGCAGTGCCCACGACGCACAGCGACACACACAGATGCAGAGCCCGGCCGCCTCGGTCCGCCATGGACGATGCCGGGCCGCCGGGGGGAAGAAATGCAGGAGATCACAAAGGGCGCCAACGTCAGCCTGACCGCCCTCAGCGAGGACGCCGGCGCGGTCGTGGTGAGCCTGAGCTGGACCAGCGCCTCGGGGGCCGGGGACGCCGACGTCTCGGTGCTGCTGCTGGACGGGAACGACAAGATCCGCAGCGAGAACGACTTCTACTTCTACAACAACCCGGCGGCGGCCGACGGCAGCGTGCAGCTGCTGGGCAAGACGCCGACCGACAACGGCGACGAGGACCGCATCAGTGTGGACCTGACGGCGGTTCCCGAGGAGGTCGCCCGGATCGTCGTGGCGGCCAGCCGGTACGGCGGCGCCCGCTTCGGGGACCTCGACGATCTGCGGATGACGGTCGCGGACCGCTCCGGAGAACCGCTGGTCGGGTACTCGATCGACGACGCGGGCGTGGAGACGGCCTTCATCTTCGGCGAGCTGTACCGGCGCGGCGAGGAGTGGAAGTTCCGCGCGGTCGGCCAGGGCTACGAGTCCGGGCTCGCCGGTCTGGCCACCGACTTCGGCATTCCGGTGCTGGAAGAGGCCGAGGAGACGGAGCAGGACGAGGAGGCCGGGGCGGGCGGGGAAGCCGCGGCGGCACCCGAGGCCGTGCAGCCGCCCGGGGAGGCCGGACCGACCCCGACCCCTGCCACGGAACCGGACCCGGACCCCGCAGCGGCCGCCACCCCCGCCCCCGCCGTCGTACCGGCCCAGACCCGCGGCCGTGGACCCCGTACGACCAGGAAGAAGGTCACCCTGCCCAAGGTGACCAAGAACTCCCTCGCCGAGAACGACTCCTGGAGCCAGGCCCGCCTGTTCCCCGTCCCCTCGCTCAAGAGCGACAAGGAGCGCGAGGTGCGCGCCACCTCGGTGCTGCTGTCGGTCATGGCGCAGGTACCGGAGTTCGGCCGCCGCCTCACCGCCGGGTTCGGCGCGCCCGCCGGCCGGATGCAGACCTTCACCGAGGTCTCCCTTCCGCACGGCTCCCTCCCCCACGGGGACACCCCGCGGCGTCCCGACGGGGTGATCCGGGTGGAGCGCGCGGGCAAGCTGTGGACGGCGCTCGTGGAGACGAAGACGAACGGCAACCCCCTCAAGCCCGAGCAGATCCAGCAGTACATGGACATCGCCACGCGCCGCGGCTACGAGGCCGTGATCACCCTCTCCAACGACGTGGCCCTCGAAGGCCGCGCCATGGTGGACGTGAAGGTCGACGGCCGCCGCAAGCACAAGGTCAGCCTCTGGCACCTCTCCTGGGCCGAGGTCGCCCACCAGGCACAGATACTGATCCGGCACGAGGGCGTGGGCAACGCGGCGCACGCCTGGCTCCTGCAAGAGCTGCTGGAGTACCTCCAGCACGAGCAGTCGGGCTGCCACGGATTCCAGAACATGGGCGCCGCCTGGGTGCCCGTACGCAACGGCATCGAGGAGGAAACCCTCAGCCGGGGCGACGCGCGCGCCGTGGAAGTCGTGGAGAGCTGGGAGAAGCTCGTCCGCCAGGTCTGCCTGCGGCTCGGCGGGGAACTCGGCCAGAAGGCGCTCCCCGTGCAGCGGGCCCGGCGGGGCAGCGATCCGCAGGCCAGGCGGGTCGCGGCGGCGGAGCGGCTGTGCGCCGAGGGGAAGCTCTCCGCGGAGCTGCGCATCGACGGGACCAGCAGCGTCATCGCCGTGAGCGCCGACCTGAGGACCTCGAAGGTCCGTACGTCCGTGGACGTGCCGGCCCCCGAGGGCGCGTACCCGCTGGCCACGGTGAAGCGGCTGGTGCGGCTGCTCGCCGAGGCTCCGGCCGATCTGCACGTGGAGAGCCTGGTCGAGGCCGGGAACGGGCCGCGCGGCACCCTGGAGCGGCTGCGGCCGGAACCGGGCGACCTGCTGCCCGTCGACGGTGCGGCGGTCACCGGCTTCCGGCTGTCGCTGCTCAAGGGCATGGGAAGCACCCGCGGCAACACCGAGTCCGGGTTCATCCGCAGCGTGGACGATGCCGTGGACCGGTTCTTCCGGGGCGTGGTGGCCCACCTGGGCCCGGTCGAGGGGCGCGGCGGACGCCGGAGCTGACGGCCCGGCCGTACGAAGGCCTCCGGGGCTGGGGCCTTCGTACGGCGGGGCGTGCGAGCGGTGGGGGCTCAGACGTCCGTGACGCGCAGGCCCGCGTGGGCCTTGTAGCGGCGGTTGGTGGAGATGAGGTTGGCCACCAGGGATTCGACCTGGTGGGCGTTGCGCAGGCGGCCGGCGAAGACTCCGCGCATGCCCGGGATGCGGGCGGCCAGGGCCTGGACGATGTCCGTGTCGGCGCGGACCTCGCCGAGGACCATCACGTCGGTGTCGATCTCGTCGACCGACTCGTCCTGGAGGAGGACCGCCGAGAGGTGGTGGAAGGCCGCCGTGACGCGGGAGTCCGGCAGGAGGGCGGCGGCCTGCTGGGCCGCGCTGCCCTCTTCGACCTGGAGGGCGTACGCGCCCTGCTTGTCGAAGCCGAGCGGGTTGACGCAGTCCACCACGAGCTTGCCGACGAGGTCCTCGCGCAGCGATTCCAGGGTCTTGGCGTGGCCCTCCCACGGCACCGCGATGATCACGATGTCGCTGCGGCGCGCGCATTCGGCGTTGTCCGCGCCCTCCACACCGAGGCCGAGCTCGTCGGCGGCGGTCCGCGCCCGGTCGGCCGCGCGGGAGCCGATGATCACCTTCTGGCCGGCGCGTGCGAGCCGGTAGGCCAGGCCACGGCCCTGGTCCCCGGTGCCGCCGAGGACGCCCACGACGAGGCCGGAGACGTCGGGGAGGTCCCACGGGTCCTTGGCGGGAGCCTTCGCGGGGGGCTGCTGCGTGCTGTCTGTGGAGGTCATGGGGGCGAGGGTAATGCCGGGACCCCCAGAGTCGAACGCACGGTGGATGTGAGATCCACGGAGATTCCCGGGAGGGGGCGGATGCGGAGGAACGGCTCCCGTATGTCCCTTCTATGCGGCAGGATGCCGGTATGGATGCCGTGAGGGTCGCGCTGCTGCGCGAGGTGCTCGCCGGTACGGAGTGGCCCGGTGCCGCGAGGCGGTTCGCCGTGACGTTGCGGCGGTCGGTCGTGCCGGCCGGCGGAAACCTGCTGCTCGTCGGTACCGAGTCGTACGAGCCCTGGCACCTGGCCGCGCACCTGGTCGACGAGGCCGCCTGGTCGGGCCTGCCCGAGCTGGCGCCCACGCTCGTACGCCACCACGTGCTGCCCGGTGACGCCCCGCACCTGTCGGTCGGCCTGAGCCGGCTGGAGGCGGCCCGGCGCGGGCACACCCTGCTGGTGGTGGCTCCGGAGCGGCCCGGCGAGGGGCTGTTGGAGCGGGTCCACGACGCCCGGCGCGCGGGGGCGACCGTCCTGTCCCTGGACGGCGGGGATCCGGATCTGGGGACGCTCGCGCACGAGGCGCTGTCGGTGCCCGGTGCCGCCGCCGAGCTGGACCTGGACACCGTGCAGCACCTGGTCAGCGCGGCGGCCGGGGAGAACAGCCTGCCCGTGCAGCGCGGGCCCGGGCGCTTCCGGGACCGGCTGGCGCGGCTGGCGGACCAGCTGACCTCGCCGCCGCCCAGCCGCTGGTAGCGCGGGCCCCAGCCGCCGGCAGCACCGGTCGGGGGCACCGGTCAGGGGGCGCCGGTCAGGGAGCGGCTTCGCCCTCCTCGCGGGTCTTGTCGTTCCATTTCGGATCGTTCTGCCATTCGAGATTGCGCTCCTGCGCCGTCTCCATGGCATGGGTGGCCTCCTCCGGAGTCGCGTAAGGGCCGAAACGGTCCTTCGCCGGGCACTCCGGGCCTTCCTCGACCTTCTTGTGGACGAGGCAGTAGTACCACTCGCCCTCTTTGCCCACCTGGCGCTTCTTGAACAGGGCCATCGTCCTCGGGCTCCTCTCGCTGCCGGTCTCTGTCGCCATGCTGCCCCATACCCGCTCGATACACTCGCTTGCATGTCTGGCCAGTCGCTGCTCGTACCAGGCGAGCTCACCCCCGTCCGTTCCGTTCCCGGAAACATCCGCCGTCCCGAGTACGTGGGCAAGCCCGCGCCCACTCCGTACACCGGACCGGAGGTGCAGACGCCCGAGACCATCGAGGCCATGCGCATCGCCGGCCGGATCGCCGCCCAGGCGATGGAAGAGGCCGCCAAACTGATCGCGCCGGGGGTGACCACCGACGAGCTGGACCGCGTCGCCCACGAGTACATGTGCGATCACGGCGCCTACCCCTCCACGCTGGGCTACCGCGGCTTCCCCAAGTCCCTGTGTTCCTCGCTCAACGAGGTCATCTGTCACGGGATCCCCGACTCGACCGTCCTGCGGGACGGCGACATCGTGAACCTCGACGTGACCGCGTACATCGGCGGGGTCCACGGAGACAACAACGCCACGTACCTGTGCGGCGACGTGGACGAGGAGTCGCGGCTGCTCGTGGAGCGCACCCGAGAGGCCCTCGCCCGGGCCATCAAGGCCGTCCGGCCGGGCCGGCAGATCAACATCATCGGCCGGGTCATCGAGTCGTACGCGAAGCGCTTCGGCTACGGCGTGGTCCGGGACTTCACGGGCCACGGGATCAACTCCTCCTTCCACTCCGGCCTGATCGTCCCGCACTACGACAGCCCGCACGCCACCACCGTCATCGAGCCCGGGATGACCTTCACCATCGAGCCGATGCTGACCCTGGGCACCCACGAGTACGACATGTGGGAGGACGGCTGGACGGTCGTCACGAAGGACCGCAAGCGCACCGCGCAGTTCGAGCACACGCTGGTGGTCACGGACACCGGGGCGGAGATCCTGACGCTGCCCTGACCGAAGAAGTCACCTCGCAGAGGTTTTTACCGACAAGGCGTCGGGAACACTTTGACTTAGGCAAGCCTAAGTAGGAGGATCGGGCGTGGCGGCAAGGTCGTCGCGCCCGTCTCCCCCTTTCCTTTTTCTTCCGATTTCTCGGAGGTCCGCCTTGGACGCCTTCTCCACCGTCATCCGTGTCGCCTCGCACGAGCAGCACACCGAGGCAGAGACCTCGACCTTCATGAGCGACCTGCTCGGAGGCCGCCTCGGAGTCGACGCCTACACCCGCTACACCGAGCAGCTGTGGTTCGTGTACCGGGCTCTGGAGGACGCCTCCGAGGCCCTCACGGACGACGCGGTCGCAGGACCGTTCATCCAGCCCGAGCTGATGCGCGTGGCCGAGATCGAGCGCGACCTGGCCCACCTGCGGGGTCCTCGGTGGCGCGAGACGCTGGTGGCGCTGCCCGCCACCGAGGCGTACGCGGCGCGCGTCGCCGAATGCGCGGCCTCCTGGCCCGGCGGGTACGTCGCCCACCACTACACCCGCTACCTGGGCGACCTCTCCGGCGGCCAGATCATCCGCGACAAGGCGGAGCGGACCTGGGGCTTCGACCGCAAGGGAGACGGCGTCCGCTTCTACGTCTTCGCCGACATCTCCAACCCGGCCGCCTTCAAGCGGACCTACCGCGAGCTGCTGGACGCGATCGCCGCGGACGACCTGGAGAAGCAGCGCATCATCGACGAGTGCAAGCGCGCCTTCGACTTCAACGGGTCCGTGTTCCGGGAGCTGGGCGAACAGTTCCCGATGAGCGCGTAGCCGCCTGCGGCGACGCCGTTCGGATTCCCCCGTTACGGGACCCCGTGCAGCACCCAGACCCAGAGCCCGATGGTCGGGAGCAGTCCGGAGGCGCTCCAGGCGAGCACGCAGCCGATGACCCCCAGGCCGATGCGCCGCGGCCGGTCGCGGCCGAACCACACGGCGACGGCGAAGCCCAGTGGGAGCAGGTAGACCCAGAGGGACACGTCCTTGCGCGCGTGCGCGTGGTCGTACCACCCGATCGCCGGGATGAGCAGCGAGAAGAGGGCGGACTCCAGCCGGCGGTACCTCTGGGGACTAGTCACCCTGGACCAGCCAGAAGGCGATGGCGACGAACCCCAGGACGACCTGGGCGACCTGGGCGTAGAGCAGGGCGAGCGTGCAGCCGAAGATGCCCGTGACGATGCGGTTCGTGCGCTGCTCCGCCGTCCACGGGCGGCGCCACGTGGCGGCCACCAGGCCCAGTGCGATCAGGTACGGGAGCGAGAGCCAGAACGGCGCTTCGGGCAGGTACGAGGTCGCGTAGCCGAAACCCCCGGCCACCACGGCCAGCACCGAGAAGAGGGCGGGCACCAGCAGCCACTGCTGCTGCCGGGTGTCGGCGGGGCTCGGGGAGGTCGCGGAGGGCGCGGTCGTGTTCATGGCTCCATCCCAGCACCCGGCGGCGCCCCGGCCGCAGGGCGCAGGTACTCAACCACGCCCGTCGGCGTACTCAGTTGCGCCGTCGCTCAGTTGCGCCGTCGTTCAGTTGCCGCCCGGGTCGAAGCGGACGCGGCCGCCGATCTCCACCGTGCCGTCCGGGCCGGGGGCGGTGAGGATCTGGGAGCCCGCGCCCTGGGTGATGTTCAGGGCCCGGTTCAGCTCGGCCGTCAGCAGGATCGCCGCCGAGCCGGTGGCCTCGTCCTCGACGATCGCACCGTCGGGGCGGCGCGGGAACCCGCGCGCCCGGATCCGGCCCGCGGTCTCGTCCTCCCACGCCCAGGCGTACAGCCAGCCCTCGCCCGGCGGCGGGGCGGGCAGCGCCTCGACCTCGGCGGCGGTGGCGTACTGCTCGGTGCGCTTGCCCGCAACCCACTCCGGGCGGGCGGTGATCCAGGTGAACTCCCCGTCGTCGCGCGCCCATACGGCGCCCGCCGGCGGCTGGAGCTCTTCGATGTCGAGCAGCCAGGCGACCCCGACCAGCGGGTGCCCGGCGAAGGACATCCGGGTGCCGGGGGTGCGGATGTCGACGACCCCGCGCTCGGGGTCGTCGACGAACACCGTCTCGCTGTAGCCGAGTTCGGCGGCCAGTGCCTGCCGGGATTCATCGTCTGGGCAGGTCCGGCCGTCGCGTACGACGCCGAGCAGGTTGCCGTGGCTGCCGTCACCCGCGCAGAAGACCCTCAGGACGTCGAGATCGTTCACGCGGGCATTCAAGCACGGCTCAGTTCTGGGCCGTACGCCGCCTGCGTGCCACGTACACCGCTCCGGCACCGGCGGCCACGATGGCGCCGGAGGCTCCGAGCAGGGCTCCGGCCGGGATTTCAGCGCCGGTGGAAGCCAGGTTCCCGCCGACGCTCCCGCCCACGCTTCCGCCGGTGCCTCCGGCGGGTGCGGGGGTGGCGGCGGTGGGGGCGGCCGTCGGCGCGGCGCTCGGCACAACGGCGTCCTTGTCGACGGAGACCGCGAGGTTGACGTCGTCGACCCGGTCGCCGGCCTTGTACATGGAGCCGGTGGTGTCGTTGGCGAAGGCCGCGGCGCCTTCGGCGGTGAGCGCCGTACGGGCGGAGTTCAGGGCCAGCAGGCCGCCCTTGGTCCTGTACTCGGCCTTCGCCAGGTCGAGCGTGGCGAAGGGGACGTCCGCCTTGGTGCCGGCCGCCGTCTTCACGTCCAGGACCAGCGTGCCCTTGGCGCCCTCGGCGTTGATGCGGATGTTGCCGAAGGTCATGTCGATGCCGTGGCCCGCGTACTGGAAGCGCAGGTTGCCGGCGAAGGAAGCCTCGAGCTTCAGGGCCTTGGTGTCGAGGGTGCCCTTGCCTGCGCCGAAGGCGAAGCTGTCGCCGTTGGCGGCCGCACCGTCGGCCGGGGTGACGGTGCCGCCCGCGCCCTGGACGTACTTGCGGAAGGACTCCTTGATGCCCCAGGCCAGCCTGCCGCTCAGGATCTGCTGCGGGCCGTGGCCTTCGGCCGCCGGGGAGGAGCTCGCGGGGGCCGAGGGGGTGGCCGAGGGCGAGGCCGACTGCGACGGGGAGGCCGACGCGGAGGTGGACGGGCTCGGGGAGGGCTCCGCCGGGAATTTCAGTACGGCGGTCAGCGGGTCGCCGGTCCTGCCCGCGTAGGTGTCGGAACCGAGCAGCTTGCCGGCCTCCGCGGTCAGGGTGGTGACCAGGTCGGCCATCGGCCCCCGGCCGAAGGCCACGCTCGCGAAGGGGACGTCCGCGGTGAGCTTGCCGTCGCGGGTGACGTCGACGACGAGCATCTTCTTGCCCGAGTCGATCCGCAGATTGGCCAGCTTCACCTCGAAGCCGTGCGCGACGGACTTGAAGGTGACGCTGCCCTTGAAGGCGGCGGTCACGACGTGGCCGTTGGCCGGGTCGTACTGGCCGGTGGCCTCGCCGAACTGGAAGCCCTTGTCGGTCTTCACGGCGCCGTCGGCAACGGTGATCGAGCCGTTGGCGGCGGTGGTGACGTAGGCGCGGTAGCTCTCCAGGACTCCCCAGTCGAGGGTGCCACCGATGACCGGGACCGGTGTTCGAGGACGGGCTGCTGAGCCGGGTCTACCGGCAGCCGGTGGAGGTGCTCCCGCACCCGCGCACGGGGGCGCCGCTGGTGGTCCCCGTAAGGGACGAGCCGGCGGCCGCACCGGCGATCGCTGCCGGAGGCAACCATTCCGCCCTGCGGAACGATCACTCGGACTTGACCTCCCCTTGACCTGACCGTGGGCTGCGCTTGAGGCCTCCGTGACGGCTCCGTGTCCGGCGACGGAAGGTGTGGGCTGAATCACTGGACGGGCGGGTATAGGTCAGGTAAGCCTCGGTTAAGTTAGGTCCGCCTCACCGGCCGTCCCCACCTGATCGGGGCGTCCGTCTGCCGAACGCCAGACCGCCAGGAGCCCGCATGCGTCCCGCCCGCCTCACCGTCCTCACCGCGGCCGCCGTGGTGGCCGCTCTCTCCGCGGTCACCGGCTGCTCCGAGAAGAGCGACGCTTCCGGCGACGGCGTGATCCACGTGACGGCCACCGACACCGCCTGCGACGTCTCCGCCAAGGAGTTCCCCGCGGGCAAGGTGCAGTTCGAGGTCGTGAACAAGGGCGAGAAGGTCACCGAGCTCTACGTCCTGTTCCCCGACGGCCGCATCGTCGCCGAGCGCGAGAACATCGGCGCGGGCACCCAGGCCAACGTCACCGCCGAGATCAAGCCCGGCAGCTACGAGATCGCCTGCAAGCCCGGCATGACGGGCGACGGCATCCGCCAGCAGGTCAAGGCCACCGGCCAGGGCGCCGCCGAGAAGCGCAGCCCCGAGGCCGACGCCGCGGTCGCCGCGTACCGCAAGTACGTGCAGGAGCAGGCCGACGAGACCCTCCCCAAGGCGCAGGCCTTCGCGGACGCGGTCAAGGCCGGCGACGTCGAGGCCGCCAAGAAGGCGTACGCCCCCTCGCGCATCGGCTGGGAGCGCACCGAGCCGGTCGCCGAGTCCTTCGGTGACATCGACCCGAAGGTCGACGTCCGCGAGGACGGCCTGGAGACCGGCCAGAACTGGACCGGCTGGCACAAGCTGGAGAAGTCCCTCTTCGCCGAGAACAAGATCGACGACGCGGACAAGAAGCTCGCCGAGACCCTGATGACCGACCTCGCCGAATGGCAGAAGAAGGTCGGCCAGGCGGAGATCACCCCCACCTCGATGGCGAACGGCGCCAAGGAGCTCCTCGACGAGGTCGCCACCGGCAAGGTGACCGGCGAGGAAGAGGCGTACAGCCACACCGACCTGGTCGACTTCAAGGCCAACGTCGAGGGCGCGCAGAAGGCGTACGAGCTGCTCAAGCCGGTCGCCTCGAAGAACGACGCCGAGCTGGCCAAGCAGCTGGACACCCAGTTCGCGGCGCTGAACACGCTGCTGGACAAGTACCGCGCGGACAAGACCGGCTACGAGTTCACCGCGTACGACAAGGTCGGCGCGGCCGAGCGCAAGGAGCTCTCGGACGGCGTCAACGCGCTGGCCGAGCCGCTCTCGAAGCTCGCCGCAGCGGTCGCGAAGTAATTCCGGTAACGGCAGAGCAGGCGGGAGATCCGGAATGAGCGAGTCAGTGTCCAAGCCCGAGCAGGGACCCGAGCAGGCACCCGAGGAGCAGCAGGCCAAGGGTGCGCCCTCGCGGCGCTCCGTCCTCGGCTGGGGCGGTGCGGGCCTGGCGCTCGGCGCCGCCGCGGCCGGCGGCACGGCCCTGGCCCTCACCAAGGACTCGGACATGGTCTCGGCGGCCTCCGCCGGTGCGGCCGTGCCCTTCCACGGTGAGCACCAGGCCGGCATCGCCAGCGCCGTCCAGGACCGCCTGCACTTCGCGGCCTTCGACGTGAAGACGAAGAACCGCGACGAGCTGATCAAGCTCCTCAAGGACTGGACCGAGGCGGCCCGGCTGATGACGGCCGGCCACCCGGTCGGCGAGGGCGGCTACGGCGGCCTCCCGGAGGCCCCGCCGGACGACACGGGCGAGGCCCTGGGCCTGAAGGCCTCCCGCCTCACCCTGACCATCGGTTTCGGTCCCGGCCTGTTCGCCAAGGACCGCTTCGGCCTGGAGGGCAAGCGCCCCGAGGCCCTGGTGGACCTGGAGTCCTTCCCCGGCGACAACCTCGACGCGGCCCGCTCGGGCGGCGACCTGTGCGTCCAGGCCTGCGCCGACGACCCGCAGGTCGCGGTGCACGCCATCCGCCAGCTCGCCCGCATCGGCTTCGGCAAGACCGCGGTGCGCTGGTCGCAGCTCGGCTTCGGCAAGACCTCGTCGACTACCCCGGACGCGCAGACCCCGCGCAACATGATGGGATTCAAGGACGGCACCCGCAACGTCTCGGGCACCGACAACGCGGCGCTGGACAAGCACGTGTGGGTCGGCGCGGGCGACGGCAGCGACTGGCTGGCCGGCGGCTCGTACCTGGTCGCCCGGCGCATCCGGATGCACATCGAGACCTGGGACCGCACCTCGCTCGGTGAGCAGGAGGACATCATCGGCCGCGACAAGGGCGAGGGTGCTCCCGCGGGCAAGTCCAAGGAGCGCGACGAGCCGTTCCTGAAGGCGATGAAGCCGGACGCGCACGTCCGCCTCGCGCACCCGGACACCAACGACGGCGCGACGATCCTGCGCCGCGGCTACTCCTTCACCGACGGCACGGACGGACTGGGCCGCCTCGACGCGGGCCTGTTCTTCCTCGCCTACCAGCGCGACGTCCGCAAGGGCTTCGTGCAGATCCAGCGGCGCCTGTCGAAGAACGACTCGCTCAACGAATACATCCAGCACGTGGGTTCGGCCGTCTTCGCCGTCCCGCCGGGCGTCCGTGACAAGGACGACTGGTGGGGCCGGGCGCTGTTCGCGTAGGGACGGGGAGGAACGAACGTGTTCAGCAACTATCTGATCGGTCTGCGCGAGGGGCTGGAAGCCAGCCTCGTCGTCTGCATCCTCATCGCGTACCTGGTGAAGACCGGCAACAAGAACAAGCTGGCTCCGCTGTGGCTGGGCGTCGGCCTGGCCGCCGCCCTGTCGCTGGCCTTCGGCGCCGGCCTCGAATTCGGCACGCAGGAGCTGTCCTTCAAGGCCCAGGAGGCCATCGGCGGCTCCCTGTCGATCATTTCGGTCGCCCTGGTGACCTGGATGGTCTTCTGGATGAAGCGCACCGCGCGGAACCTGAAGAGCGAGCTCCAGGGCAAGCTCGACGCGGCGCTCGCGATGGGCACCGGCGCGCTGGTGACCACGGCGTTCCTGGCCGTCGGCCGGGAGGGCCTGGAGACCTCGCTGTTCGTGTGGCGCTCGGTGCACGCGGCCGGTGACGGCGCGGGCCCGCTGATCGGCGTGCTGCTCGGCATCGGATCGTCGATCCTGCTGGGCTGGCTGTTCTACCGGGGCGCGCTGAAGATCAACCTGTCGAAGTTCTTCACGTGGACCGGCGGCATGCTGGTCGTGGTCGCCGCGGGCGTGCTCGCGTACGGCGTGCACGACCTGCAGGAGGCGGACTTCCTGCCGGGGCTGGCGAACAAGGCCTTCGACGTCAGCGCCGCGATCCCGCCGGACAGCTGGTACGGGACCCTGCTGAAGGGCACCTTCAACTTCCAGCCGGACCCGACGGTGCTCCAGCTCGTGGTGTGGGCCCTGTACCTGGTCCCGGTGCTCCTCCTCTTCCTGGCCCCCTCGCTGGTCAAGCGGACCAAGCCGGAGCCGGCCAAGGCGGAGGCCGGCCGCTCCTGAGCGACGCGCTCTCTCACCAGAGCCGGTCGATGGTCCCCGGGTGAAGCGGGACGCGGATGCCGGTGAAGGCCGTACGGACCTGGTCCGTACGGCCTTCGTCGTCCCCGGCTCCGGCTCCGGCTCCGGCTCCGGCGAAGAAGGCGGCCAGGACGGTCTTGGCGAAACCCGGGGCGTCCGTGGCCAGCGGGTCCTGCGGGGTACCGCCGACGAGGACCGTGCCCGGCAGGACCTCGAAGCCGGCGGCCCCGTAGAAGGGGACGAGGTCCCGGTCGCAGCTGAACAGCGCCAGGTCCACCGCCGGGTCGGCGGCCAGCTCGGCGCGGGCCGCCGCCACCAGCCGGGCCCCGTGGCCGCGGCCCCGTACGTCGGCCCGGGTCACCACCCCGCTCAGCCCGGCCGCGCGGTACGTACGGCCGTCCGCGAGCCGGACCGGCTTGTACAGCAGAGCCAGCGAGGCCAGGACGCTGCCGTCCTGCGCCAGCAGCAGCACCGACTTCGGGCGCAGCGCCGGGTCGTGGCCGGGGGCCGAGCCGGGCCAGGCCTGCGCCTCCAGGGCCGCCACCTGCGCGGCGAGCCCGGCGGGCAGGGCCCGGGCCTCGTGGACGGCGATCCGCATCAGGCGATCCTGGCGCCCGCTCCGCCCACCCGGACCCGGGGGTCGCCGGAGCGCAGTTCCACCGTGAGGAGGCTGGGGCGGCCCATGTCCGCGCCCTGGTGGAGGGTGAGGACGGAGTCGGCCGGGACCAGGCCGAGCTCGCGGGCGTACGCGCCGAAGGCGGCCGCGGCGGCTCCGGTCGCGGGGTCCTCGACGACCCCGCCGGGCGGGAAGGGGTTGCGTACGTGGAACTCCGCCGGGCCCGCCCGGTGCACGAGCTGGACGGTGACCAGGTCGAGGCGCCGCATCAGCGCCTCCAGCCGGGCGAAGTCGTAGGAGAGCTCCGCGAGCCGGGCCCGGGTGGCGGCGCCGAGCACCAGGTGGCGGGCTCCGGCGTAGGCGATCCGCGGCGGGAACTGCGGGTCCAGGTCGGCGGCGGGCCAGTCGAGCGCGGCCAGCGCCTCGGCGAGGTCGGCCGGGTCCAGGTCCTCGGTGTGCGGTTCGACGCTGGTCAGGGTGGCCCGCAGGCCCTCGCCCTCCCGGGTCACCGAGACCGGGACCGTGCCCGCGCGGGTGGCGAAGACCAGCTCGCCGGGGCCGATCCGCTCGCCCAGGGCCACGGCGGTGGCCACCGTGGCGTGCCCGCAGAAGGGGACCTCCGCCTTCGGGCTGAAGTAGCGCACGGTGAAGGCCCGGCCGTCCGCGCCGCCGAGGCCCTCGGGCGGCGCGGTGAGGAAGGCGGTCTCGCTGTAGCCCAGGTCGGCGGCGATGCCCAGCATGGCGTCGTCGTCCAGCCCGGACGCGTCGAGCACGACCCCGGCGGGGTTGCCGTACGCGGGGTCCTGGGAGAAGGCGGTGTAACGCAGTACGTCGGTCATGATCGCCTCAACCCCCGCCCCCGGGCCCGCATTCCCGGTCCGTCAGCCGCGCCCGATGTACGGCATCGCGCTCGCCATCACCGTCGCGAACTGCACGTTCGCCTCGAGCGGCAGCTCGGCCATGTGCAGCACCGTGCGCGCCACGTCGGCCGCGTCCATCACGGGCTCCACCGCGAGCTGTCCGTTGGCCTGCAGGATCCCGGTCTGCATCCGCTCGGTCATCTCGGTGGCCGCGTTGCCGATGTCGATCTGTCCGCACGCGATCCGGTACGGACGCCCGTCCAGGGACAGGGACTTGGTCAGCCCGGTCATGGCGTGCTTGGTCGCGGTGTAGGCGATGGAGTTCGGCCGCGGCACGTGTGCGGAGATGGAGCCGTTGTTGATGATGCGGCCGCCCTGCGGGTCCTGTGCCTTCATCGCCCGGAAGGCCGCCTGCGCGCAGAGGAAGGACCCGGTGAGGTTGACGTCGACCACCGAGCGCCAGGCCTCGTAGGTGATGTCCTCCAGCGCGACGCCGGCCGGGCCGAAGGTGCCCGCGTTGTTGAAGAGCAGGTCGAGCCGCCCGTAGTGCTCGCGGACCGTCTCGAAGAGCGCGGTCACCTCGGCCGGGTCGCTCACGTCGGCCCGTACGCACAGCACGTCGCCCTCGGCTCCGGCGGCCCTGGCCGCCGCGGCGGTCTCCTCCAGGGGCTCGGTCCGGCGGCCGGCCGCGGCCACCGACCATCCGGCGGCGGCGAGGGTGAGGGCCACGGAGCGGCCGATTCCCGAACCGGCTCCGGTGACTACGGCGATCTTGTTCACACGTGCGTTCATGGGGCCGCAGGTTACGTCACATCGGTCATCAGTCCCGGGACGTTCCGATAGCTGAGAGCATGGCTCCATCAGGGGGTGTGAAGAACCTATAAGAAGAGTGGAGTTTCGTATGTCGGAGAGAGGCCCAGCGACGGCCCCCGCGCCGGATTCGTCGCCCGCAACCCCCTCCCCCACCACGGCCACCGCCCCCCTGAAGGCGGCCCGCCGGACCGGACTGCTCGTCACCTTCATCCTCGGCGGACTCAGCGCCCTCCCCCCGCTGTCCATGGACATGTACCTGCCGGCGCTGCCGGAGGTGACCAACGCCCTGAACAGCCCGGCCGCGACCGTCCAGCTCACCCTCACCGCCTGCCTCGCCGGCATGGCGCTGGGCCAGCTGATCATCGGCCCGATGAGCGACAAGTGGGGCCGGCGCCGGCCCCTGCTCATCGGCATGGTCGTCTACGTGCTCGCCACCGCGATCTGCGCCTTCGCCCCGACCGCCGGACTCCTCATCGGCTTCCGGCTGCTCCAGGGCCTGGCCGGCGCCGCCGCGATCGTGATCGCGCGAGCCGTCGTGCGCGACCTGTACGACGGGGTCGAGATGGCCCGGTTCTTCTCCACCCTGATGCTCATATCCGGCGTGGCCCCGATCATCGCCCCGCTCATCGGCGGCCAGATACTGCGCTTCGCCGACTGGCGCGGGGTCTTCGTCGTCCTGACCGTCATCGGCACCGTCCTGACCCTCACGGTCTGGCGCAAGCTCGACGAGACGCTGCCCCCCGAACGGCGCCAGACCGGCGGCGTCGGCGCCGCGCTGCTGACCATGCGCGGGCTCTTCGCCGACCGCGTCTTCACCGGCTACACCCTCTCCGGCGGGTTCGCCTTCGCGGTGCTCTTCTCGTACATCTCCGCCTCGCCGTTCGTCGTGCAGGAGATCTACGGTGCTTCGGCGCAGACCTTCAGCCTGCTGTTCGGCGTCAACTCCGTCGGCCTGATCATCGTCGGCCAGATCAACGGCAAGCTGCTGGTCGGCCGGGTCAGCCTGGACAAGGTCCTCGCCGTCGGGCTCGCCATCATCACGGCGGCCTCGGTGGCCCTGCTGCTGATGTCGGCCGGGGCCTTCGGCGAGGTCGGGCTCTTCCCGATCTGCGCCGGGCTGTTCGTGCTGATGTCGGCGATGGGCCTGGTGCTGCCGAACACCAACGCGCAGGCCCTGATGCGCGCCCCGCACGCGGCCGGCTCGGCCTCTGCACTGTTGGGCACCTCTTCCTTCCTGGTCGGGGCTGTGGCCTCGCCGCTGGTCGGAATCGCCGGGGAGGGCACGGCCGTGCCGATGGCGCTCGTCCAGCTGTCCTGCTCGCTGCTGGCGGTCGGCTGCTTCCTGGGGCTGTGCCGGCCGTGGCGCTCCGCGCCCGAATCCGGTCCCGCCACATCCGGCCCCGCCTAATCCAGCCCGCCTGATCCAGCCCCGCCGGCGTGTGAGGCGCGGGTGCCGGGGCAGCGCCCCCGGCACCCTGCCCCGCGCCGTAAACTTCGCGGGTGAACCACTCCGTCCCCGCCCCCGCGTCCACCACCGCCCAAACGCTGCGCGCAGCGCTCGCCGGGCTGCTCGACGGGCTCTCGCAAAAGCAGGCCACGGCCGCCGTCGACCGGCTGATCGCCAACTACCGCGGCCAGATCCCGACCAACACGCCCGTGCTGCGGGACCGCTCGGACGTGGCGGCGTACGCGGCGTACCGGATGCCGGCCACCTTCGAAGCCGTACGGTCCGCCCTGCACGGCCTCGCCGACGCCGCCCCGCAGTGGACCCCGGGCACGCACGTGGACGTCGGCGGCGGCACCGGATCCGCCACCTGGGCGGTGGACTCCGTCTGGGACGGCCCGCGCGCGACGACGGTGCTCGACTGGGCGGACCCGGCGCTGGTCCTCGGCAAGGAACTCGCGGCGGCCTCCTCCTCCCCGGCGCTGCGCGCCGCCGAGTGGCACAAGGCCGTCATCGGGACCGGCCTGGAGCTCCCCGACGCGGACCTGGTGACGGTCTCCTACGTCCTGGGCGAGCTGACCCCGGAGGCCCGCCGCTCGGTGGTCGCCGAGGCCGCGCGCGCCGGTCAGGCCGTGGTGCTGGTCGAGCCGGGCACCCCCGAGGGCTACCTGCGCATCCGCGAGGCCCGCGAGCAGCTGATCGAGGCCGGGCTGAAGGTCGCGGCGCCGTGCCCGCACGACGGGACCTGCCCGATCCAGGTCGGTCAGGACTGGTGCCACTTCTCGACGCGGGTCAGCCGCTCCTCCCTGCACCGGCAGGTCAAGGGTGGCTCCCTCGCGTACGAGGACGAGAAGTTCAGCTACGTGGCCGCGACCCGCTTCCCGGTGCGCCCGGCCACCGCCCGGATCACGCGCAGGCCGCAGATCCGCAAGGGGCTCGTCCAGCTGGAACTGTGCGGTCCGGTCGTCGGCGACGAGACCCCGGGCCTGACCCGGGCCATCGTGACCAAGCGCCACGGCGACCTCTACAAGGCGGCGCGGGACATCGACTGGGGCCAGGAGTGGCCGCCGTCCGAGGAGAACTAGCCGGCGGCCCGACCCCCTGTTTCCAGGGGTCCCTCCCCTAGGGCCGCAGCTCCTGGGTGCAGCACTTCACGCTGCCGCCGCCCTTGAGCAGCTCCCCCAGGTCCATCGGGACCGGCTCGAACCCGCGCGCCCGCAGCGGGTCGAGGAGTCCGGTGGCCGCCTGCGGGAGCAGGACGTGCCGGCCGTCCGAGACGGCGTTGAGCCCGAGGGCCGCCGCGTCGCGGGCCTCGGCGATCAGCGCGTCGGGGAAGAGCCTGCGCAGTACGGCCCGGCTGCCCTCGGAGAAGGCGGCCGGGTAGTACATGATCTCGTCGCCGTCGAGCACGGACAGCGCCGTGTCCAGGTGGTAGTAGCGCGGGTCGACGAGGTCGAGTCCGACGACCGGGCGGCCGAAGAACTCCTGGGCCTCGTCGTGCGAGAGCGGACTGGAGCGGAAGCCCCGTCCGGCCAGGATGTAGGAGGCGGTGACGGCGAAGTCGCCTTCGCCCTCGTTGATGTGGGACGGCTCGTGGACGTCCGCGAAGCCGTTGGCGCGGAACCAGTCGAGGTGGATCTCCGCCTCGGGGGCCCGCTCCGGATAGGCGAACCGGGCGCCCAGCACCCGGCCGTCGATGACGAGGGCCCCGTTCGCCGCGAAGACCATGTCGGGCAGCGCGCGGTCGGGTACGAGGGTCTCGACGGTGTGGCCGAGGGACCGGTAGCGGTCCCGCAGGTCCTCCCACTGCGCCTGGGCGAGGGGCAGGTCCACCGGTTTCGTGGGGTCCATCCACGGGTTGATGGAGTACGTGACCTTGAAGTGCGTGGGCGGGCACATCAGGTAGCGCCGGGGTGTGGCGTCTCTGTGCAACGAGGGCTCCTCACGGTGATGAGAAGAGAATCGTCTCTCCTCAAGGGAGGCAGCGCAGTGAACTGATTGGGTGGTTTCCTGAACGGCTGAAAGACGAGCCGTACGGGATTGCTAAATTGCCGGAATGACCGCCAGCGCCACCCCCTCCCCGTCTTCCTCCGCCACCTCTCCGTCCTCCTCCGCCCCCGCTCCCGCCGCGCGGACCCCGGACGCCGCGCGCCGCAGCGACCGCTCCCGGCGGGCCATCCTCGACGCCGCGCTCGCCCTGGTCGGGGAGGTCGGCTACAACAAGCTGACCATCGAGGCCATCGCCGCCCGCGCCGGGGTCGGCAAGCAGACCATCTACCGCTGGTGGCCCTCGAAGGCGGCCGTCCTGCTGGACGCCTCCCTCGCGCTGGCCGGGGACGCCGAATCGGCGGGCGAATGGGCCGGTTTCCCCGACACCGGGGACCTGGCCGCCGATCTGAAGCACGTACTGCGGGCGACCGTGGACGAGTTCAACGACGAGAAGTACGAGGCCCCCGCGCGCGCGCTGACCGCGGCCGGGGCGACCGACCCGGAGCTGGGGGCCCGCTTCACCGAGCAGCTGCTGGAACCCCAGCTCGCGCTGTACGAGGAGCGGTTGCGGGCGGCCCGCGAGGCCGGGCAGCTGGCACCGGACACGGACCTGCGGCTGACCGTGGAAATGCTGCTCGGGCCGCTGACCTACCGCTGGCTGATGCGGACCGCGCCGCTCACGCACGCGTATGCGGACGCCCTCGTGGACGCGGTGCTGGGCGGAGCCGCAGCGGGGGCGCGCGCGGGGTCGTGACCGGGGCCTGCGCGGGGTGGGAAAGGTCATGGCCGCATGATGGCCGAGAACATATGGCCGAATTCTGTGGTTATGTGGGAGCCCGGGTGGGAGGGTGCGGTCACCCGGTGCTCAGGATGGTGGGACCATGTGAGGGTCTGCCGGGGCAACGGTGTAGGTGAGGGGATAGATGGGGTCTGAGTCCGGCCGCGTCAAACGCGGCGAGCAGAGCAGGATTGCCCAGTGGCTGCGCCTCAGGCCCAAACCCGCCGCCGAGGACCCCGGACGAGAACGCGAGGCCCTGCTGCTGGCGGTCGCCGCGGCCGGTCTGCCCATAGCCCCCGCCGCCCATCCCGTCGGCTACCGGTGTTCGTGCGACCGGATCGGCTGTCCGACTCCGGCCCGCCATCCCGTCTCCTTCGCCTGGCAGACCCAGTCGACCACCGACCGCGGCCAGGTCGAGCGCTGGGCGCGCAACGAACCCCAGGCGAACTTCATCACCGCGACCGGCATGGTCCACGACGTCCTGGACGTCCCCCTGGAAGCCGGACACAACGCACTGGCCCGCCTGCTGGCGGCCGGTGTCGACGTCGGCCCCGTCGCCGAGTCCGCGGGTACGGACGACCAGGCGCGGATGCTCTTCTTCACCGCGACCCGGGGCACCCCCGAGGACGAGGACGAGTGGTGGCCCTGCGAGCTGGACTGCCACCCCGAGACGATGGACGAACACCCGGGCCTGCGCTGGCACTGCCGGGGCAGCTACGTCCTGGTCCCGCCGGCCGCACTGCCGGGTGACCTCGCGGTGACCTGGCTGCGGGGCATGGAGCATCCGCTCCCCGATCCCCTCACCCTGCTGGAAACCCTCACGGACGCCTGCGCCACCTACGCGGGCGCCTCCGACCGCGCCCCCGCGGCCGTGGCCTGGCCCCTGGGCCGCTAGTTCGTCCTGCGGTTCCCGGCCGCGAGCCCGCGGCCGGGAGCACCGCCCGTCGGTGACTGTGCCCGTCAGTGACTGTGCTTGTCAGTGGATGTGCTTGTCAGTGGCTGTACTTGTCAGTGAATCTGCGTGACCACCACGTCGAGCGACCAGGCCTTGCCGGCCTTCGCCGGGGCCTCGGCCTCCACCGTGAAGCCCAGGTCCCGCAGGGCCGTCACCAGTTCCGCCGGGGAGTCGGGGACCGCGCCCGCCATGAGCAGGTCCCGGATCAGGCGGCCCTTGGTGGCCTTGTTGAAGTGGCTCACCACCGAGCGCTTCTCCACGCCGTCCACCAGCTGCGAGTGCAGCACCCGGACCGTCGCCGTCCGGCCCGCGACCTCGCCCTTCGGCTTCCACGCGGAGGCGTACGCGGACGAGCGCAGGTCCAGGACCAGGCCCTCACCGGCGGCCTCCGGCATCACCGAGGCCATCGGTTCGCGCCAGAACGCGCCCAGCGCACCCAGCCCCGGCAGCTTCACCCCCATCGAGCACCGGTAGGAGGGGATGCGGTCCGTGACCCCGACCGCTCCCCACAGCCCCGAGAAGACCAGCAGGGACCGGGCCGCCAGGGCCCCGGCCGCCGCCGGCAGCGTCGACAGGTCCAGCGCGTCGTACAGGACGCCGGTGTAGATCTCCCCCGCGGGCCGCGCCACCGCCGAGAGCAGCTCCGCGTTCTTCGCGACCTCGCCCCGCAGCCCCTCGCTCAGGCCCAGCACCTCCCGCGCCTTCAGCTCGTCGCCCACGCACAGCTCGACGAGCTCCTCCAGCACGGCCGCCCGCGCGGCAGCCAGCCCCGGCAGCGACAGCGCCTGAGGCTTCAGCGGTGCGCCGGAGCCGCCGGCGGCCTTTCCTTCGGACGGCGGCAGCAGCACGAGCACGGTGGTTCTCCTATCGACGGGCATGGCACAGCAGAGGGGTGCGGCCCCAGCCCAGGGTAAACGGCTCGCCGCGCCGCCCCGGCCCACCGGCCATAGGCTCGGTGCATGCCACGCCGTCACATGATCATGACCGGCGCAGACGGGGTCGCCCTGCGGGCCGCGCTGCGTGAACTGCGGACGAAGCTGGAGGTGCCCCAGGAGTTCCCGGCGGCCGTGCTCGCCGAGGCCGAACAGGCGGTGCGCGCACCACGCCTGCCCGACTTCGACGCCACCGACCTCCCCCTCTTCACCATCGATCCGCCGACCTCGCGCGACCTCGACCAGGCGATGCACCTGGCCCGGCGCCCCTCCGGCGGCTACCGCGTGCACTACGCCATCGCCGACGTCGCCGCATACGTCACCCCCGGCGGCGCCCTGGACGCCGAGGCCCACCGCAGGGTCACCACCCTCTACTTCCCCGACGCGAAGGTCCCGCTGCACCCGGCCGTGCTCTCGGAGGGCGCGGCCAGCCTGCTGCCCGACCAGACCTGCCCGGCCCTGCTGTGGCGGCTCGACCTGGACGCCGAGGGGCGGGTGGAGACCACCGACGTCCGCCGCGCGCTCGTGCGCAGCCGGGCCAAACTGGACTACGACGGGGTCCAGAAGGCCATCGACACCGGCAGCGCCGAGGAGGCCGTGGCCCTGCTCAAGGACATCGGGAACCTCCGCGAAGCCCTGGAGGCCGAGCGCGGCGGGATCTCGCTGAACGTGCCCGAGCAGGAGATCGTCGAGCACGAGGGCTCGTACAGCCTGGCCTACCGGGCTCCGCTCCCCGCCGACGGCTGGAACGCCCAGATCTCCCTGATGACCGGCATGGCCGCCGCCGAGCTGATGCTCGCCGCCGGGACGGGCATCCTGCGGACCCTGCCCAGCGCCCCCGACGGGGCGGTCGGGCGACTGCGCCGGGCCGCCAAGGCGCTGCGCATCGACTGGCCGCACCACGTCCCGTACGCGGAGCTCGTGCGCTCCCTCGACCCGCACCGCCCGGCCCACGCGGCGTTCCTCCAGGAGTGCACCTCGCTGCTGCGCGGCGCCGGCTACACCGTCTTCACCGGCGGCGAGACCCCGGATCCCCTCCTGCACGCGGCGGTCGCGGCCCCGTACACCCACTGCACCGCCCCGCTGCGCCGCCTCGTCGACCGGTACGCGGGCGAGCTGTGCGTGGCGGCGGTCGCGGGGGCCGAGCCCCCGCAGTGGGCGGTGTCCGCGCTGGCGGACCTGCCGAAGGAGATGGCGGACGGCACCCGGCTGGCGAACTCCGCCGAGCGGGAATCCGTGGACCTGGTGGAGGCGGCGCTGCTCAAGGACCACGTCGGAGAGGTCTTCGACGCGACGGTCATCGACCTCAAGGAGGGGGAGCCGCTGGTCGGCACGGTCCACCTGGAGGAGCCGGCGGTGATCGGCCGGGTCCAAGCCACGTCCGGGACGCTGCCCCTGGGCGACCGGATCAGGGTCCGTCTGACGCAGGCGGACCCGGGAACCTCGAAGATCCTGTTCGCCCCGGCCTGACCGGCTCCGCATGCCACCACCCGGACTCCCCTGGCCACCCGCCCCGGAGGCTGCCATCATCGGCCGACCGCGCAACAGCAGGGGGAGGTCCCGGGCATGGGGGCCGTCGACGTCTTCGACATGCAGGGGAGAGCCGCTGCCGCCTCGGGCAGCCGCTCGGCCCGCCGCTGCCGTCCTGCCGCCGCACTGCACGGGCTCATCGTCAACTACACCGGATTCCAGACCGAGTTCGCGGCTCCGCGGCATCGACTGGAGCTGCCCACCGGGTACGTGACGCTGGTCTTCACCTTCTCCGAGGGCCTGTGGGTGACCCGTACGGAGGACCTCGGCGCGGCCCGGCTGCGGCCCGCTTCCCGGGCCATGGTCAGCGGCCCGCGCACGGTCCCGGCGATCGGGGTGCACGCGGGCCGCGTCAGCGGGCTGGAGGTGAACATGGCCCCGATGGGCGCCTACCGGCTGTTCGGCGTCCCGATGTGGCACTTCGAGGACGCCCACGTGGACCTGGAGGAGGTACTGGGCCCGCCGGGCCGCCACCTGACCGAGCGGCTCCAGTCGCTCGGCTCCTGGGCGGACCGGTTCGCCCTGCTCGACGAGGTCTTCTGCGCCCGCCTGGAGCACGGCCCGCCGAGCGCCCCGGAAGTGCGCGGGGCGCTGGCCAGGCTGTGGGCGGGCAGCGCGCCGCTGACCCGGGTCACCGCCGAGACCGGGTGGAGCGCCCGCACCCTGCGGGCCCGGTTCCGCGAGCAGGTCGGCCTCTCCCCCAAGGCGGTGGCCCGGGTGTTCCGGCTCCAGCACGCGCTACGGCTGCTGGCGGCGGGGACGGCGGCCGCGCACGTGGCGGCGGCCTGCGGCTACCACGACCAGGCGCACCTGAGCCGCGAGGTGAAGGCGATGACGGGGCTGCCCCCGTCGCAGTTCGTACGGCTGCGCGGCGGGCTGGCGCCGGGCTCGGCGCTGGACCGGATGCCGGGCCGGGTGACCAGCGTGATGCTGTCGGGCTGAAGACCTGCGCCGCGTGCCGTTTTTGACAAGACAGGGGCACACGGGCTTGCCACGCTCGGCGGACCGGAACGGCATCGCGGCAGCCCGTCACGGGGGTGTGGGCTGCCGCGGTGCGCCGGCTGCGGTCATGGCCGCGACCAGCGAACAGGGCCCCGTAGCGGATGCGCAGGCTCCCGTCGGGGCCGACCACGTGCGGGCGGGTGACGCAGGCTGCGTGCAGCCCCAGCACCGCCAGCACCCCGTACACGTCGAGCACGAGCACCACGCGGTGGACGGCCGGCCACGGGATCAGGTGCTCGCGGTCGAGCGCGGCGGACGGCGAGGTGGTCGCGTGCGCCTAGGCGAGCAGTTCGGCGAGCGCGGGCGAGAGCGCGCCGTGCAGGTCGGCCTCCCCCGGCGGGGCGGCGAGGAGCACGGCGAGGCGCCGCCTGCGCCCGGCCAGCTCGGCCTCCTGCCGGGCGAGGTCGGCGTCGAGCTCCTCCAGCACCTCGGCCAGCTCGCGCCCCGCGTCCTGCGCGAGCACGTCGCGCACCTCGTCGAGGCTCAGCCCGAGCTCGGTGAGCCGCCGGACGCGCGCCAGCCGGACGGCGTCGCGCACGCTGTAGGAGCGGTAGCCGTTGGGCCGGCGCTCCGGCTCCGGGAGCAGGCCGACGTGGTGGTAGTGCCGGATCGCCTGGGTGGTGACACCGACGAGCGCGGCGATCTCTCCGATCCGCATGCGGCCAAGTAGAAACCCTGCCGCTGCGTCAAGGTCAAGCCGCAACTTCGCAGCCGGTAGCATGGTCGGCACGACAGACGAGTCGGCTGGACGGCCGCGTCGGGATCCCAGGATCCCGCCGAGGAACGTCCGGGCTCCACAGGGCAGGGTGGTGGCTAACGGCCACCCGGGGTGACCCGCGGGACAGTGCCACAGAAAACAGACCGCCTGGGGCTTCGGCCCCCGGTAAGGGTGAAACGGTGGTGTAAGAGACCACCAGCGCCTGAGGTGACTCAGGCGGCTAGGTAAACCCCACCTGGAGCAAGGTCAAGAAGGGCCGGCCGTTTTCGGACGGCGGGTCCTGCGCGGACGTTTGAGGGCTGCCCGCCCGATGTTCGCGGGTAGACCGCACGAGGCCGGCGGCAACGCCGGTCCTAGATGGATGGCCGTCTCCCCGGCGACCGCGAGGTCTCCGGGAGACAGAACCCGGCGTACAGGCCGGCTCGTCTGTCGGCGAACAGCCCCCGCTTGCCCGTGAATTCGGGGCGGGGGCTTCGCCGTACCAGTGGTCAGGCCTCCCAGTGGGCCTGGTAGCGGGGGCGGTAGGGCTCGATGACCGTCCCGGCGTCGTGGAGTGCGGCACGGCAGGCCGTACGGGCCCGCGCGCGGGCGGCGCGCTCCGCGAAGTCGGCAGCCTCGGACAGGGATCCCGCGAAGGCGCAGCAGTACCGCCAGCTGTCGAAGGCGCGCCGGACTTCCCTCGGCCGCGGACGTCGGCCTTCCTTCGCCGCGGCACGGAGCTCGGCGGCGGAGTACCGCAGGCTGCGCAGGTCCACTCGACGCCAGGGTCCGGTGGGATGACGCCAACCGGGCGGCTGGCACTCCTCGCGCCGCTTCGCGGCGAACGGGGTGCGGTGGGCGGGAATGTGGTGGGCGGTGCGGGACACGGAGAACCTCCAGTCGCACCCAGGGCCTTCCTGGGGTGCTACCGGAAGCCGGACGGGTACGGCGGCACGAGCGGCCCTTCCTCCTGTCACACGTCCTGCGTGACCACGACCAGCATGCAGGACCTTCGGCCGGAACGGCGAGGCCTCCTGCCCGTCACGGGCAGGAGGCCTCGGCGTGCAGCCGGATCCCGTCGGCTACCTCAGGTGCGAGGTGTCGTTCAGGAGGCGGACCGAGGCGTTGCCGTCGGCGTAGTAGGCCACCGCCGAGAGGGAGGCGGCCGAGAGTTCCATGCGGAACAGGGCCTCCGGCGGGGCGCCGAGGGCCAGGCGGACCAGGATCTTGACCGGGGTCACGTGGGAGACGAGGAGGACCGTGCGGCCCGCGTGCGCGGCCAGCAGCCGGTCCCGGGTCGCCGAGATCCGCCGGGTGGCGGAGGCGAAGCTCTCGCCGCCGCCCGTCGGAGCGGCCTTCGGGGAGTCCAGCCATGCCTGGAGGTCTTCGGGGAAGCGTTCCTGGGCCTCCGCGAAGGTGAGCCCCTCCCACGCGCCGAAGTCGACCTCGCGCAGCCCCTCCTCGACGGTGACTTCCAGGCCGAGGCGGTCCGCCACGGTCTGCGCGGTCTCCCGGCAGCGGCGCAGCGGGGAGCTGATCACCGTCTGGATGGTGCCCCGTACCGCCAGCGACTCGGCGACTGCGGCAGCCTGCCGGCGGCCCGCCTCGGAGAGCTCCGGGTCACTGCCGCCGCTGCCGGAGAACCGCTTCTGCGGAGTCAGGGCGGTCTCGCCGTGGCGCAGCAGCACGAACGTCGCCGGGGCCCCCATGTCGGGCCCCCAGCCCGGCGCGGCCGACGAGGCCTGGACCGGCCCCGACGCCGGGGCCGGGGCGTGGTCCGCCGCGGTGGCGCCGGGCTCCGCGAACAGGGTGTCCGCCCCTGCCTCCGCGGACACCGGCGCGGCGGTCGACGTACGGGATGAGGAAGCGAGGGCGGCGCGGACGGCCGCAGCGCCCTTCGCCGCGTCTCCCGGAGGGCCCTGCGGGGCGGCCGCCAGGGCGCGCGCCGCCGAGGCGTCCAGGGCCGCCGAAGAGGCCGACGGCTCCCACTGCCGGCCGCGCTTGCCCGCGTCCATCGCCTCGTTGGCGAGCCGGTCCGCGTGCTTGTTCTGCTCGCGCGGGATCCATTCGTACGTCACCTGCGCGCGCGGCAGGATCTTCGCCGCCTCGGCCGCGAGCGGCTTCATGTCGGGGTGCTTGATCTTCCAGCGGCCCGACATCTGCTCGACGACGAGCTTGGAGTCCATGCGTACGAGGACCTGCGCGTCCGGGGCCAGTTCGCGGGCGGCCTTCAGCCCGGCGATGAGCCCCTTGTACTCGGCCACGTTGTTCGTCGCGACGCCGATGTACTCCGCGCGCTCGGCCAGCGTCTCGCCCGTGGCCGGGTCGAGGACGACGGAGCCGTAACCGGCGGGCCCCGGGTTGCCCCGGGAGCCGCCGTCCGCCTCCACGACGAACTTCGGCATCAGATGCCCGCGTCGGCCATGCGGACCAGGATGCGGCCGCAGCTCTCGTGGCGGACGACCTCGTCGCGGGCGGCGGCCTTGATCTCGTTGACCTCGGCGAGGTCGAGCTCCAGGCGGCAGCCCTCGCAGCGGCGCTGCGACAGGCGGGCGGCGCCCACGCCGCCCTGCTTGACGCGGATCTTCTCGTACAGGGCGATCAGCGCGGCCGGCATCGTGGAGACGATGACGGCGCGGTCCTTGTCGATGCCGGTGGTCTCGGCGTCGATCTCGCCGGTGGCGGCGTCGCGGCGCGCGGTGGCGTCGGTCAGCTCGGCCTCCAGGGAGGTGACCCGGTCGGTGAGCTCGGTGACCCGCGCCTGCGCGCCCTCGACCCGCTCCATGACCTCCAGGACCACGTCCTCCAGGTCGCCCTGGCGCTTGGCGAGGGAGACGACCTCGCTCTGCAGGTTGGCCAGGTCCCGGGCCGAGATGCCCGCACCGGAGTCGAGGCGGGCCTGGTCGCGGGCGGCGCGCTGGCGCACCTGCTCCACGTCCTGCTCGGACTTGGTCTGCTCACGGGCGGCGTCGCTGGACTGGGTCTGGGCGGCGACGAGGAGGTCGCGCGTCTGCGTGAGGTCCTTGGTCAGCGTGTCGACCTCGGCGTGCTCCGGGAGAGACTTGCGCTTGTGGGCGAGCTGAGACAGCCGGACGTCCAGGGCCTGGACGTCGAGAAGTCGGATCTGGTCGGCGGGCTCGGCGTTCAGTTGGGGGCTCCAGAGATAGAGGTGGGTGTCACGGACGGCGCGTGCGCCGTCCACGGGTCGGTGACCGTGCGCGAGACGTGGGTACGCAGACCCCAGCCGTGGCGCTCGGAGATGGCGTCGAGCTGCGCGGCGGCCTGCTCGCACCAGGGCCATTCGGTGGCCCAGTGGGCGGCGTCGACGAGGGCGAGCGGGGACTGCTCGCGGGCCTCGGACACCGGGTGGTGGCGCAGGTCGGCGGTGAGGTAGGCGTCCACCCCTGCGGCCCTGACCTGCGCGAAGAGGCTGTCTCCGGAGCCGCCGCTGACGGCGACGGTACGGATCGTCGCGTCCGGGTCCCCGGCCACGCGGATGCCCTGCGCGGTCTGCGGGAGGCGGGCGGCGGCGCGGGCGGCGAACTCACGCAGGGTCTCGGGGCGGTCCAGCTCGCAGATCCGGCCCAGGCCCCGGCGGCCCGTGGGGTCGCTCGGGTCGGGGACGAGCGGGCCGGTGATGCGCAGGTCGAGGGCGCCGGCGAGGGCGTCGGAGACGCCGGGGTCGGCGGTGTCGGCGTTGGTGTGGGCCACGTGCAGCGCGATGTCGTTCTTGATCAGCGTGTGCACGACGCGGCCCTTGAAGGTGCCGGCCTCGACGGTGGTGGTGCCGCGCAGGTAGAGGGGGTGGTGGGTGACGACCAGGTCGGCACCGATCTTCACGGCTTCGTCGACGATCTCCTGGACGGGATCGACGGCGAACAGCACCCGGGTGACCTCGGCGTCGGGGTCGCCGCAGACGGTGCCGACGGCGTCCCACTGCTCGGCCCTGGAGGGGGGCCAGAGGGCGTCCAGCGCGGCGATGACTTCAGAGAGACGGGGCACAGGCCAAGGCTACCGTCCGTGGCGACCGGCCCGATGCTCCGATCCACCCTCCGGCCGGTGCCCGGCCCGTGCCCGTACGCCGCCCGTACCGGCCCGTTGCCTCCCCGGGGCGCCTACTTGATCAAGGACGTGCGCAGGTCGTCGAGGACCTTGTCGGCGGCGGTCACGCCGAGGCCCAGGTACCAGGTCTCGTCCGGGACGTCCTTGGCCCGGCCCTTCTTCACGGCCTCCAGGCCCTTCCACAGCGGGTTGTCCTCGGCGGAGTCGCGCTTGGTCCTGTCCTTGGGCCCGTAGACCCCGGTGAAGATCCAGTCGGCCGCGGCCTCGTCCATGCGCTCCGGGCTTATCTCTACGGCGAGGTCTTCGACCTGCTGGTTCTGCGGGCGCGGGATGCCGGAGTCCTTCAGGATCGTGCCGATGAAGGAGGCTCCCGCGTACAGGCGGGTCTTGCCCGGCATGTAGCGCAGCATGGTGACGGTGGGCTTCTTCTCGCCGAGGTCCTCTCCGAGCTTCTTCGCCTTGGCCTCGTAGGCCCCGAGCTTGGCCTCGGCTTCGGCGCTCTTGTCGAGGGCTGCGGCGTTGAGGAGGTAGTTCTCCTTCCACGGGAAGCCGGGGCGGATGGAGAAGACGGTCGGGGCGATCTTCGAGAGGGCGTCGTACTTGTCCGCGGAGCGGAGCTGGCTGCCGAGGATCAGGTCGGGCTTGAGGGCGTTGATCGCTTCGAGGTTGAGGTTGTTGATGGTGCCGACGGACTTGGGCTCGCCGGCGTCCTTCTTCAGGTAGCCGGGGATGCCCTCGTCGCCCTCGGTGGGCGCGTAGCCGACGGGCTGAATTCCGAGGGAGACGACGTTGTCCAGCTCGCCGACGTCGAGGACGACGACCCGCTGGGGTGCGGCCTTCAGCTCGGTGGAGCCCATGGCGTGGGTGACGGTGCGCGGGAACTGGCCCGCCGCCGCGGTGGTCCCGAAGGCCGCCGTCTTCTTCGCCGCCTCGGAGAAGTCCTTGCCGCCCTGGGCCGCGGCCTTCTTCTCGCTGCCGCCTCCGGCCGCGGACTCCTTGCCCGCCTTGTCGCCCTTGCCGTCCTGGCCGCCTCCGCAGGCGGTGAGGGCGAGGGCCGCGGCGGCGGCGAGGGCGACGGCGGCGACGGAGCCACGGGGCGTGCGGCGTCGGGGGGACATGGGAGCTCTCCTGAGGGTGGGGAGGGACAAAGACCGAAAAGTAGGTTAGGTATGCCTAACTACGCCCTCACCCTAAACGCCCCGGTATCGCACAGCACAATCGCCACCTCTCCCACAGCTGAATCACCACCCCGCCACCCGTATGTGTGAAGCGGGGGTAGTCGCGTTGTCCGAGGGGAAGCGCGATCACTACGTTCTGCGGCGGAGGTGAGCCGCAGATGTCCGTCTGTGCCATCGAGAAGACGACCGCGGTCCCGTTCACCATCGCCGCGGACGGGTCCTACGCCGCCCGGCTCGCCGGGGACGGCGAGGCCCGGTATCCGGAGCGGTGGACGCTGACCGGGCCCGAGCCGTACGCGGTGCCGCTGCCGCTCGCGCAGCCCGAGGACGCGGACAGCGAGGTGCTGCCGCTGGCCGACGGGCGGGTGCTGATCCACCGGCGGGTGGCGGAGCGGCACGCCTTCGCGCTGCTCTACCCCACGGGCGGCGGCTTCGGCGACGACGCCGGGACCGGCCCCCGGACCGGGGAGCTCCAGCTCGGCGCGATCGCGCCGGAGGACGCGCAGGGCGGCCCGGAGGGCGTACGGGTCCTCCTGCTGCCGCCGTCCCCGGACGGACACGGGGCCTTCGCCCTGGCCGTCGGCGCCACCGCGACCACGGTCTGGCAGGTGGCCGGGACCCCCTTCGGGCCGGAGCGGGTGGCCCGGATCCCGGGGCGCTGCTCCGGCGGGGTCTGGCTGGACCGGACCGGCCGGCTGCTGGCACTGGACCGCGAACTGGACGGCCCCGAGGGGCCCGTGACCAAGGCGGTGGCGGTCGATCTGGGGCGGGGCGGCGAGGTGTCCCCGCTGCTCCAGATCACCGAGTCCAGCAACGACCGGCTGCTGCTGGCCGATCCCGACAGCGGGCTGCTGCTGATCCGCTCGGACGCTCCGGGTGAACTCCGGCTCGGGTGGGGGGTCCTGGGCAGCGCCCGCCCGGTGCGGTTCCCGGAGTGCCTGCGGGCCGTGGGGGCCACGGCGACCCCGTTCGCGGTGCAGCCGGGGCAGGCGCTGATGCCGGAGAGCTGCGGGGTCGCGCTGCGGGTCGACGAAGCGGGCGACGGCTACGGCGGGAACGTGGCCGGGCTGGCCCTGTGGCGCCCCGCCGACCGGCACGTCTTCAGGCTCGGAGCCCCCGCCGGGTGGCTCGGCGGTACGGGGCTCTGGAGCGCGGAGGGCCGACTGCACCTGCCCTACGCGACCCCCGAAGTGCCGTGCGGATTCCTCGGGATGAACCTCCCGGTGGCCCCGCCCCCGCCGATCCGGCTGGAGCCGCTCCCGGCCCCGGCCGCCAGGCCGATCCCGCTGCAGCAGGCTCCGCTGGGGTGAGCCGCCGCCCGTTCCGGTGTGGCCGCGCCTCAGCCCTCGTGCTTGAGGCCGAGGACCTCCGCCGCGGCGAACGTCTCGTTCGCCGGGCGGGATGCGTAGTGCGGGGTGAGGAGCCCGTCGAGCTCCTCGTAGGAGAAGGACTCCTTGGTGGTGTCGAACTTCGCCGCCACCTTGGGCCGTTCCATGACGACCACGATGCCGCCGTGGACCACGAACAGCTGCCCGTTGGCCTTGGCCGAGGCCGGTGAGGCCAGGTACCCGACGAGCGGGGAGACGTGCTCGGGGGCGAGGGCGTCGAGCTTGCCCTCCTCCGGGACCTGGAAGCCCGCGAAGACGTCCTCGGTCATACGGGTACGGGCGCGCGGGCAGATGGCGTTGGCCGTGACCCCGTACTTGCCGAGCGCCAGGGCGGTCGAGGTGGTCAGGCCCACGATGCCGCCCTTGGCCGCCGCGTAGTTGGGCTGGCCGGCCGAGCCGCCGAGGAAGGCCTCGGAGGAGGTGTTGATGATCCGGCCGTAGACGGGGCCGCCCGCCGCCTTGGAGCGCTCGCGCCAGTGCACGGAGGCGAAGTGCGTGGTGTTGAAGTGGCCCTTGAGGTGGACCCGGATGACCGAGTCCCACTCGGCCTCCGACATCGAGAAGACCATCCGGTCACGCAGGATGCCCGCGTTGTTGACCAGGATGTCGAGCTTGCCGAAGCTGGCGACCGCCAGCTCGACCAGCTCGCGCGCCTGCTCGAAGTCGGCCACGTCGCCGAGGTGCGCCACCGCCTGCCCGCCCGCCGCGCGGATCTCCGCGGCGACCTCCTCCGCCGGGGCGGCCGAGGCCTCCCCGGATCCGTCGCGGCCCGGCTGGCCGAAGTCGTTGACGACCACGCTCGCGCCGAGCCGGGCGAGTTCGATCGCCTCCGACCGGCCGAGGCCGCGACCGGCCCCGGTGACGATGGCGGAGAGTCCCTCAAGTGGCAGTGACATCCGTACGGTTCCTCTCGGGTGAGCCCGGGTGCTCGTGGGCTCGTCGGCTCGGGTCGGCTCGGGTCAGAGTTCGATGCAGGTGCGCAGGGCGACGCCCGTACGCATCTGGTCGAGCGCGTCGTTGATCTCCGCGAGCTGCACCCGGTGCGTGATCAGGCCCGCCAGGTCCACCCGGCCGGCCCGCCACAGCGCGATGGTGCGCTCGTAGGAGCGCAGGACGTCGCCGCCGCCGTACATGGACGGCAGGATCTTCTTCTCGTCGAAGAACAGCGAGAACATGTTGATGGAGTAGTTGTCGTCGAGGGCGCCCGCGCCGACCACGACGACGGAGCCGCCGCGGCGGGTCATGTCGTACGCGGTCTTCGTGGTCGCGGACTTGCCGACGACCTCGAAGACGTAGTCGAAGCCCTCGCCCGCGGTGATCCGGTTCTTGGCGTCGGCGAACTCCTCCGGGGAGACCGCCTCGGTGGCGCCGAAGCGCAGCGCCGCCTCGCGCCGGGAGGCGACCGGGTCGACGGCGATGATCTGCGCCGCGCCCTGCACCTTGGCGCCCTGGATGACGGAGATGCCGACTCCGCCGCAGCCGATGACGGCGACCGAGGAACCGGCCTCCACCTTGGCGGTGTTGATGGCGGCGCCGAGTCCGGTGGTGACCCCGCAGCCGATCAGGGCGGCGATGTCGAAGGGCACGTCCTCGGGGATGGGGACGGCGCAGCCCGCCGGGACCACCATCTCCTCGGCGAAGGTGCCGGTGCCGGCGAAGCCGAAGATGCTGCTGTCGCCCCGCTTGAAGTTGGGGGTGGCCACATTGCCGAAGGCCTCCAGGCACAGGTGGCCCTGGCCGCGCTTGCAGGAGGGACAGTGGCCGCACGGCGGCAGCCAGCAGACCAGCACCCGGTCACCGATCTTGTGGCTGGTGACCCCGTCGCCCACGTCCGTGATCACGCCGGAGCCCTCGTGGCCCGGGATGAAGGGGGCGGGCTGCGGCAGGACGCCGCTCATGGCGGAGAGGTCGGAGTGGCACAGGCCGGTGGCCTTGATGCGGATCTTGACCTTGCCGGGGCCGAAGCCCACGGCCTCCATGTCGTCGACGACCTCGAGCTTGTCCTGGCCTATCTCGCTCTGCAGTGCTGCGCGCACGGTGCGGCTCCTTGTCTGGCGCGGGGTCTGGCCTTGGTTCGGGGTTCAGGCGTGTTCGACGACGGTGTCGGCGAGGACCGGGGCGTCCTCCCGGTCGACGGCGCTCACCGAGACGAGGACGCGGCCGGGCTCCTGCCACATCCGGATGCGCAGGGTCTCCCCGGGGAAGACGATCCCGGCGAAGCGCGTGCGGTAGGCGCGGACGCGGGAGACGTCCCCGTCCAGCACGGTGTCGACCACGGTCTTGAGGGTCATCCCGTACGAGCACAGGCCGTGCAGGATCGGCTGGTCGAAGCCGGCCATCTTGGCGAACTCGGGGTCCGCGTGCAGCGGGTTCCAGTCGCCGGAGAGGCGGTACAGCAGCGCCTGCTCCTCGCGGATCCTGCGCTCCTCGATCCGGTCGGGCGCCCGCTCGGGCACCTCGGTCTTCACGGAGGGTCCGCGGTCGCCGCCGAAGCCGCCTTCACCGCGTACGAAGATCTGCGCGTCCGAGGTCCACAGCGGGCCGTCGGCGTCCGCGACCTCGGTGCGCAGCACGATCACGGCGGCCTTGCCCTTGTCGTAGAGGGCGGCGACCTTGGCGGAGGAGGTGGCCTGCCCCTTGACGGGGATGGGCCGGTGCAGCTCGATGGACTGGCCGCCGTGCAGCACGTGGGCGAGGTTGACCTCGATGCCGGGGGCCGCGAGGCCGCCCATCATGGCCATGCCGGCGCCGGCGACGGTCGCGAAGCTGGGGAGTACGTGGAGCTTGGACTCCAGGGTGTAGCGCAGCTCGTCGGGGTCGGTGGCCGCGCCGGGCTTGTCGGGGCGGGTGCCCGCGCCGAGTCCGAGGTGGTAGAGCTGGATGTCCTTGTGGTCCCAGGCGATCTCCCCCTGACGGGGATCTGCGGCGAGGGCCTTGGCGGCATCGATCGGCATGAGGATGCTGCTCCTTGTTTCTCGTTCCACTAAGTGGAAGACCTCGGTGCGGCCGTCCGCACCGTCGGCCGCACCGAGGTCGTATGCGGGACCAGGTCCTAGAACGCGTTCTAGATACCCGGTGAAGGAATGTATAACGCACGCCCCAGCAGTTGGGAAGACTCCTGACGAGACGTCAGTTTCACTTCGGCCAAGGCGTGTTGCCCGAAGATCGGACGCTCCGCCCCTACCCTTGCGGGGTGGATGAAATGCCTGTTGCCCAGCGCCCCGCCCGATCCCTGCGGGTGCTTCTGGCACCGCCGAACCCGGCGCTGGCGGTCCTGCTCGGACTCCAGCCGGACATCGAGGTGGTGGCCTCGGCGCTCGGCCGCCCGGCGGTGGCCCTGACCGAGTCCGTGGACTCCGTCCCCGACCTCCTGGCGGACGACCCGGAGTGCCGGATCCTGGTCCTGACGGGCTCGGCGCATCCGGGGCTGGCGGATGCGGTGCTTGCCTCGGGCGCGGTGGGTCTGGTCCTGCGGGACGGCCCGGTCGAGGATCTGGCGGAGTCCATCCGCCGGGCCTCCCGGGGCGAGACGGTCATCGACCCGGCCCTGGGCCCGTAGCGACCCGTTACCGCTGCGCGGGGCCTGTCCCCTACCCACCCTTCCACCGTTCCCCGGGCTCTGCCCGGACCCGGTCCTCAAACGCCGGACGGGCTGAAACATGCCGCGCAGCGGCAAATCCAGCCCCGCCGGGCAAATCCAGCCCCGCCGGCGTTTGAGGCGCGGGGTCTGGGGCGGAGCCCCAGCAGCCGGCCCGCGCGGGCTACTTCCGCAGCAGCGTCACCACCGCCGCGCCGCCCAGGCCGATGTTGTGCGCCAGCGCAACCCTGGCCCCGGCGACCTGCCGGGCTCCGGCCTGGCCGCGCAGCTGCCAGACCAGTTCCGCCGCCTGGGCCAGGCCCGTCGCGCCGAGCGGGTGGCCCTTGGAAATGAGCCCGCCTGAGGGGTTGACCACCCAGCGGCCGCCGTACGTGGTCGCGCCCGACTCCACCAGCGCACCGGCGGCGCCGTCCTCGCACATGCCCAGCGCCTCGTAGGTCAGCAGCTCGTTGATCGAGAAGCAGTCGTGGAGCTCGATCACGTCCACCTCCTCGATGCCCAGGCCCGAGGCGGCGAACACCTGGCGGGCGGCGGCCGCCGTCATCGGCTTGCCGACGGCGTCGATGCAGGTGCCCGAGGAGAACGAGGCCTCCGTGTCCGTGGTCATCGACTGCGCGACGATCTCCACGGCCTTGTCCCCGAGTCCGTGGCGCTCCACGAACCGTTCCGAGACCACGAGCGCGGCGGCCGCGCCGTCGGAGGTCGGTGAGCACTGGAGCTTGGTCAGCGGTTCGTGGATCGTCTTCGCGGCCAGGATCTCCTCGACCGTGTACACGTCCTGGAACTGCGCGTTCGGGTTGTTCGCCGAGTGGCGGTGGTTCTTCGCGCCGACCGCCGCCAGTTGCGCGGCCGTGGTCCCGTACAGCTTCATGTGCTCGCGGGCCGCGTTGCCGAAGATCTGCGCGGTCGGCGGGGACATCTCGAAGCCGTGCCCGGCCGCCATGATCCCGTAGTGCCGGGCCACCGGCGAGGTCTTGAAGTCGCCGCCGTCCGAACCGCCGCCCAGGGCGCCCTTCTTCATCTTCTCGAAGCCGAGGGCGAGCACGCAGTCGTTCAGGCCGCCCTCCACGAACTGGCGCGCCATCATCAGCGCCGTGGAGCCGGTCGCGCAGTTGTTGTTGACGTTGTAGACGGGCACCCCGCTCAGGCCCAGTTCGTACGCGGCCCGCTGGCCGGCCGTGGAGGCCTGGAAGCAGTAGCCCACCGGCACCTGCTCCACCAGGTCGTAGGCCACGCCCGCGTCGGCGAGCGCGGCCGACCCGGCCTCCTTGGCCATGTCCCAGTACTGCCAGTCCCGCGACTCGGGCTTCTCGAATTTCGTCATGCCGACGCCCACGATGTACGACTTCATATGGATCGAAAACCCTTCGGTCAGTCCCTGGGAAGGCCGAGAATGCGCTCGGCGACGACGTTGAGCTGGACCTGCGTGGTGCCCCCGGCGATGGTCAGGCAGCGGGACATGAGCATTCCGTGGACGGCCCGCTTGCCCACCGCCTCGCTCACCGCTCCCGCCGGGCCGAGCAGTTCCAGCGTGAGCTCGGCGGTCCGTTGCTGGTGCGGGGTCTGGACGAGCTTGCGCACGGACGCGCCGGCGCCCGGTTCCAGGCCGGAGACCTGCTGGAGGGTGGTGCGCAGCCCGATGCAGGCCAACGCGTGTGCCTCGGCGGCCAACGCTCCGATCCGCACCCGGTACCCGCCGTCGAGGTCGCCCGAGCGTGCGAGCAGCGCCTCCAGGCCGGTGTCGAAGGTCATCTGGTCGGCCATGTGGACGCGTTCGTTGCCGAGGGTGTTGCGGGCGACCTTCCAGCCGCCGTCTGCGGCCCCGACCAGCGCGTCGGCGGGGAGCGGCACGTCGTCGAAGTAGACCTCGTTGAAGAGGGCCTCGCCGGTGATCTCCTTGAGCGGCCGGATGTCGATGCCGGGGGTCTTCATGTCGACGATGAAGTAGCCGAGGCCCTTGTGCTTGGGTGCGTCCGGGTCGGTCCGGGCGAGCAGGATCCCGTAGTCGGCGCTCTGCGCGGAACTCGTCCACACCTTCTGGCCGTTGATGACCCAGGAGCCGTCGCCGGAAGCTGCCCGCTCCGCCCTGGTGCGCAGCGAGGCGAGGTCGGAGCCCGCTCCCGGTTCGGAGAAGAGCTGGCACCAGGCGACGTCCCCGCGCAGGGTCGGAAGCAAGTAGCGCTCCCGCTGTTCGGGGGTCCCGTAGGCCAGTAGGGAGGGCACGACCCAGGTGGCGATCCCGAGGTCGGCGACCTTGACCCCGGCGGCCTTCAGCTCCTGCTGCACGACGAGCTGTTCGACGGGCCCGGCGCCGAGTCCGTACGGGGGCGGCAGGTAGGGGGCCGCGTATCCGGTGGGCGCGAGGATCCGGCGGGCGGCGGCCGGGTCGAGGCCGCGCGCGTCCTCGATGACGGTACGGGCCTTCGCGCGGTGCTTCTCGGCCCGCGCGGGCAGTTCCAGGCGCAGCTCGCGCCGCGCTCCGGCCGCGGCGAGCCGCACGGCCCGGGTCCGGTGCCCGTCCCCGGATCCGAGCAGCTGGCGGGCCACGAGTGCCCGGCGCAGGTAGATGTGGGCGTCGTGTTCCCAGGTGAAGCCGATCCCGCCCAGCACCTGGATGCAGTCCTTGGCGCAGGAGTAGGCGGCGTCCAGCGCGGTTCCGGCGGCCAGCGCGGCGACGAGCGAGCGCACTTCGGCGGGCTCCTGCGTCGCCTGCGCGGCGTCCCAGGCCAGTGCCCGCGCCTGCTCCAGGCGCACCAGCATGTCGGCGCACAGGTGCTTGATCCCCTGGAACTGGCCGATGGGCCGCCCGAACTGCTCGCGCACCTTGGCGTACTCGGCGGCGGTGTGCAGCGCCCAGGCGGCGGTGCCGCAGGCGTCGGCGGCGAAGAGCACGCAGGCGAGGTCCCGTACGAGTGCGGCGTCGAGCTCCAGCAGCCGGCCGGGCCCGGCGGTGACCCCGCGGGCCTGGACCTCGGCGGTGGGGCGGGTCGGGTCGGCGCTGTCGTGGGTGCGGATGTCCAGCGCGACGGAGTCGACGGCGAACCAGCGGGTCCCGTGCGCGGTTTCGGCGGCGAGCAGGACGAGGTCGGCCTCGCCCGCGCCGAGTACGGGCGGCGCGGTTCCGTCGAGCAGGTACCCGCCCTCCACGGCCACGGCGGTCAGGTCCCCGGACCCGAGCGCGACGGCCCCGACCCGCCCGGCGAGGGGCTCGGCCCCGGCCCGGTCCAGGAGTACGGAGGCCAGCGCGCTCGGCAGGTACGCCCCGGGCAGCGCCGCCCGGGCGGCCTCCTCGACGGCGACGGCGAGGTCGAGCAGGGTGCCGCCCTCCAGGTGCGGGTCCAGCAGCCCGGAGGCGAGCAGCCCGTCCCAGTAGGCGGGCCGGGAGCCCGTCTGCGGCGGGGTGTCGAGGAGCTTGCGTACCTCCTCGGGCGGCACGGTCCGCGTGACCCAGCCGCGCACGGCTTCGGCCAACGCCCGCTGTTCCTGTGTGATTCCGATGCCCATGCGCGGCAGAGTAGAACACGTTTCATTCTGACGGAAGGTCAGAACTGCAACGTGTTCTCGCTTCGTCCGAGGGTCGGCCGACCGGCCTGCGAGGCCCCGGGGCTTCTGCAGGCATCCTGGAGTCCGGAAAGAAGAAATCAGGAGGAACCGTGGACTGGCTCACCCCTGAGGAGGAATGCCTCCTCGTCAACGCCTCCGAAGGCGCCTCGCTGTGGGCACTGCTCGCGGACTGGACGGAGTCCGAGGACGAGGAGGCCTGGCGGGGCGTCGTACCCGTCTTCCTGCCCCTGGTCGAGTCCTGGGTGGAACAGGGCTACCTGGAAGTGTTCCGGGCAGCCGAACCTCCCGCGTACACCGGCGGGACCCAGCTCCGGGGCCGCGCACTCGAAGCGGCCCTGCGGACCCCGTCCACCTGGGAGTACCACGAGGACCGGACGGTCGGGCTGTACGCGACGCCCGCCGCCGCGGCCCTGGGGACGGACCCGGCGGAGCGCAGGGATCCCCCGCGTCAGGACCGTTCGTAGTAGTAGCCCTCGCCGTGGGAGGGGCCCACGTTGTGCTGGATGCCGGCCGGGTCGCTCCTGGTGAAGAACGACGGGTCCAGCACCCCGCAGAACTGGCCGGTGGACTTGGACTGGTCCACCGCCGCCGCACCGATGTTGATCCGGGCCCCGCCGTTGGCCGACGACGTCACCTTGGCGATGTGCTCGCAGTGGCCCAGTTGGGTTTCGGTGATCAGCCGGACCGCCCCGGAGCGGGTGATGGTGACCGTCTCCGGCTGACCGATGTTGAACTGGCCCTTGTAGGTCCAGGTTCCGGCGAAGTACGAGGGGACCGTGTCACCGCCGGACGAGCCGCCGCTCGGCGACCCGCCGCCGCTCGGGGAGCCCGACCCGCTCGGGGAACCGGAGCCGCTCGGGGAACCGGAGCCGCTCGGGGAGCCGGCGCCGCCCGGAGTCGCCCCGGTGCCAGTGCCCCCGGCTGCGGCGCCGCCGGGCTTGGTGGCGCTGCCCGTACCGCCGCCGCCCGCTCCGCCAGGGGTGCCGGAGCCGCCGCCGGGCGACCCCGCTCCGCCCACCGCGCCGCCACCCGCGTCCGCGGCCCCGCCGACCTGGCCCGCCTGACCCGGGTCGGTGGGGGTCGGCGGGCTCTGCGAGCCCGGGGTCGGTGAACCGCCCACCGCCGAGGGTGAGCCGCCGCCGGGGGTCACGGGCGCGCTGCTGGCCGGGGGCGAAGCCTGCTGGCCGGTGCCGCCGCCGCTGCCGAACGGCTGGATCAGGGCCACCGTGCCACCGCCGACCGTGAACACGAGCACGGCCGGCACCGCCACGGTCCAACGCCTCCGGCGGGCCTGCCGGTCGCTCCCGGACGTGGCGCCCCCGGCCGCCGGACCGACCACCGGATCCGTCGCCGGATCGGCCACCGGCACGGCGACCGCCGCGCCGTCCTTCGCCCGCAGGTCGAGCGTCGCCCGGTCGGTGCGCCCGGAGCCGCCCTCCGGCGCCGGCTCCCGTGCGGGCTCGGCCTCCGCGTCGAGCAGCCGGGCCGCCTGCTGGGCGAGGCGCGCCACCACCTTGGGCGGCAGCCAGGCCCCGCCGAGCTTCTTCGGGCGGACCCGCTCGGGGTCCTCCAGCAGCTCGTCCACGCCGGGCCGTTCGTCGACGCTCTTGGTCAGGCAGCGGCCGATGAACGCCCGCAGGGCCTCGTCCTCCACCTTCTCCAGGGCCGGCTCGCCCTCCACGATCTGGAACATCACCGCGTGCTGGTTGCTGGCCCCGTGTCCGAACGGCAGCTCGCCCGTGGCCGCGTACACGAGGACGCAGCCGAGGGTGAACACGTCGCTCTTGGCCCCGGCGCGCTGCCCGCGCACCTGCTCGGGCGACATGAACCCGGGCGAGCCGACGACCAGGCCGGTGCTGGTGAGCAGGGACTCGACGGAGGTTTCCAGGGCGCGCGAGATGCCGAAGTCGATGACGCGGGTGCCCTCGACGGTCAGCATCACGTTCGACGGCTTGAGGTCGCGGTGCACGATCCCGGCCGAGTGGATGTCCGCCAGCGCGTGCAGCAGGCCGTCGGCGAGGGCGTGTACGGAGTCCACGGGCAGGGGCCCGTGCCGGCGCACGATCTGCTCCAGCGAGAGCCCGGGAACGTACCCCGTGGCCACCCAGGGCCGGTCGGCGTCGGGGTCCGCGTCCAGGACGGGCGCGGTGTACCGCTCGCCGACGCGCCGGGCGGCGTCGATCTCGCGGCGGAAGCGGGCACGGAACTGCTCGTTCGAGACGTGCTCCTCGTGCACCACCTTCACGGCGACCGTCCGCCCGCCCTCGGACCGGGCCAGGAACACCCGCCCCATGCCCCCGGCGCCGAGCCGCCCGAGCAGCAGGTACGGCCCGATCCGGGTCGGATCGTTCGCCGCGAGCGGCTTTATGCCGCCGTCGATGTTGTCGTCGTCGCTCAGTCCGCTGCCCATGCTGCCCGTCCCCCGATGGTCCCCTGTGGTCGACCGAACGGCACAGCCGTTCGAACTGGGTTCAGGGTAAAGGCAGTTGCCCAAGGCGTCAGTTCTCGCCGTTCAGGTCCGTCCCCTCGGGCGCCCTGAAGTAGGCCGAGACCACGTGCACGATGATCCCCGACTCGTTGTTCGCGGACGGCGCGTTCTTGGCCGGATCGACCGCGGTGGCGAGGACGACATTGACGGAGAACGGACCGTCCTGGGAGTCCGCCGTCAACTCGAGGTTCTTCGCCGGGCTCGAGTTGGGGCCGTACGCCTTGATCTTCCAGCCGTGCTGCGGCAGCGCCTCCTTGAGGCGGAGGAACCCCTGCTCCAGCTCCTGGTCCGAGGCCCCGTAGACCGACCAGGGGTGGCGCACCATGAAGAGGTGCGAGGGGTCCTTGGCGTTGGGCGAGATGCTCGTGCCGGCCGGTGTCGTCTTGGCGTCCTTGATGCCGATCAGGTCGAAGATCTGGCTGGAAACGGCCTTCGTCTTCGTGCGGGCCTCGTCGACGGACAGGGTGGTCGGCTCGTAGCCGAGACCGGCGTTGGCTTTGTCCACGGTGTTGGAGCATCCCGTCATGAGAGCGGTCGAGGTGAGCGCGAGGGCGAGGCTGAGCGCGAGGGCGAGGGCCGAACCGGCCCGGACCGGGGTGCGGGTCATGCGGGGGGTCACTCCTTGACCTGGTCGTAACGGCCGACGACCACCGCGGCCTGGTTGTGCAGGCTCTGGGAGTCCGCGTTCCAGTAGTCGCTGTGGCCGCTGGTGTCGGTCTTCATCCGGTGCGCGCCGAAGGCCTCGTCGGAGGGCACCGTCTCGATGTATCCGGCATCGTACGGAATTCCGTGCCAGGTCTGGACGCCCCATTTGTGGCCGCCCAGACCGGCGATCTTGCCGCCCAGGGGGACCGGGTCGTCGCCCGCGGCCTCGGCGTAGACGTGGTCCTTGCCGATGCCCAGGTCGCCCGCGTCCCCGACCAGCATGCCGGGGCTGCCCGCGACCACGATGTCGTCGGCGCCCAGATGGCCCTTCAGGGTCGCGTCGCCGACCACCGTCGAGCCGTAGCTGTGGCCGATGACCGTGGTGTGGCTCGCGTCCGGGCCGCCCTGCGCGGTCGCCAGTCCGTCCATGAACTGGTTGAGCTTGGGCGCCCCCTCGTGCGCGAAGTGCTTCTCCATGGCCTCCGGCACGATCGACTGGGGTGCGTCGTAGCCGAGCCAGGTGATGGTGGAGGTGCTGGGTGAGCCGGGGAACCCCTGGGTGTCGTTCCACAGGTTGGTCATGCGGTTGATGTCGCCGCCGATGCCCTCCAGCTTGGAGGTGGTGCCGGGGACGTACACCGCGGTGTTCTTGGCGGTGTCCGGATTGCCGTTGGCGATGATCGCGTGGCCGTTGCCCTTGGTGTCGAAGCCGAGCAGGTAGGCCTGCGGGAGGCCCTCCTTGCCCGTGTTGTCGAACCGCTTCTGGATCGCGTCCATGCCCTTGAGCTGGGCGTTCAGGCGGTTCTTGGAGTCGTTCCAGGTCTGCCAGGCCGGGTTGGTGAGGGCCACGGGGTAGGAGCCGGACGGGTTCGCGATCATCTTGGAGGGCTCCGGACCCAGGTTCTTCAGGTCGACGTCCACCTGCGCGTGGCTCTGCGCGAGGACCATCCGGTTGGCGTCGTCCCGGACGGGCGACGGCAGGCCGTCGAGCGCGCCGATCCGCTCCGGATAGAGGGTGGAGTACTCGTCGCGCTGCTCCTGGGTGAGCCCGTCCCACCACGCGCGGTTGTCGGCGGCCGACTTGTCGTGGGGGATGGCCGACTCGGGCAGGAAGTGCCCGGCCGCCTTCTGGACGTCCTTGGTGTCCTGGGCCGCGTCCGTGAGCATCGCGTCGGTGACGTCCAGGCCGGGGGCGGCCTTGAGCTTGCGCAGGGTTCCCGCGTACCGGCCGTCGATCTCGTTCGCTTCGCCGACCGCGCCCGCGATGCGGTCCGCGATGTCCTGGGCCTTGGCCTGGTTCGGGTCGGGCAGCAGCGGCGGCCTCGGACTGTCGGTCGCCCCCTGGGCCGGGGCGTTGATGAGCGGGACCGGCGCGGGGAAGTGCACCGAGCCGTCCGCGGAGACCGTGAACTTGAGGTTCGCGGCGTCCTCCAGCGCCTGCTTGAGCTTCTTCTGCGGTCCGGCGAGCTCGGTGGCGAGTCCGTTGAGTGCGGTACGGATCAGGCCGCACTCGGAGTGCAGGTACTGGTAGTTGCGGCTGAGCCGGGACAGGTCGCCGACGGCCGCCTTCGACGCGTCGCTCTCCTGGGTCTCGTGGAGCTTGCTCAGCATCTCGTTGTCGACGCGGCCCTTGGCGGCGTCGGCCCGGCTGCTGACCTTGCCGTAACCGTCGGCGGCGGTCGTGTAGTCGGAGAGCTTCAGATCGCGCAGCTGCTGCCAGGTGGGCACGGCGGCGTCACCGGGCCCGGGGGGACGGGGCGGACTGCGGGGTGGCGGCCTTCAGGTTGGCGCCGACCTGGTCGTCGGTCTCGCCGAAGGACTTGCCCACGGTGTGCAGCGCTTCGGAGAGGCGGTCGCACTCCCCCCGCACGCTTGTGAGGCGGTCCGTCCAGGAGCCCCCTATTTCGGCGAGCGCGGCGGTCGCGTCGAAACCCGTGGTGCCGCCGGAGCCTTCCTTGCCGTCGTGGCCGAGGTCGGTGAGGGCCTCGTTCGAGCTGGTCCGCAGCTGGGCCGCGACTCCCGAGGCGCTGGTCCAGGGCTGCTTGCTGAACTGGATCCCCGGCCCGCCACCGTCACCGGCGGCCGCCGCACTGGCCAGGGTCATGCGGGCACCACCGCCACCCTGCGCCGACACCGGTCCCGGGTCGGCGCCGAAGATCTCTTCCCACTTCGCACTCAATGCCATGGCTCCGCGCTTCCCCCGTCGGCCGTCTCGGTGGCGTCACGCCGCTGCGGCGCGGCGGACAGCGTAGCGGGAACCCCTGTGCGGTCAACCGGTCGTAGCAGGGGCCCGCCGCCGAGGCCCGGACCGGCTCTAGAACCAGGGGCGGGCCTCGGGCGTGGGCAGCGGGCGCAGCTTCGGCCAGCGTTCGCGCAGGCGGCCGGCCAGGGCCGAGCCGAGGCGGCCTACGGCGTGCAGGTGATCGTGGTCGCGGGTCATGTCGGCGACCGCGCCCAGACGGTGGACGAGCCGCTCGCGGGCGGAGACGTAGCCCCACGTGAAGTCCTCGGTGAGCACCCGGGCGAGCTGGTCGACCGTCCCGCGGTGGGCCCGCTCGACGAGCGCGTCGCCCTGGATCAGCCAGCCCGCGCACGCGTCGGCGAGATCACCCGGCACGTCCTTCCCGGTGAGGCCGCGCCAGGTGGTCCGGTAGACGTCCTCGACCTCCGCGAGCGGGGTCGCGGTGACCGACATGGCGCACCAGCAGGTGGGGAAGCCGATGCGGAAGTAGGCGAGTTCGTTCAGCCCGTTGCCGAGCGAGGCCCGCTCGAAGTCGACGAAGCGGACGCCGTCGGCCGTACGCAGATCGTTGCCGGGGCAGGGGTCGCCGTGCAGCAGCGCATGGTGCGGACCGGGGTCCAACCGGTCCAGGAGACCGGCCAGTTCATCGGGAACCGTGGACGGTACGGGCACGTCGAGCGCCCGGGCCAGGGCGAGGAAGGACTCCGCGTCGGCGGCCGTGGGCCCCGACCAGACCGGTAGCGCGCCCGCGTCGGCGGGCCCGGTCAGGGCGTGCAGCCGGGCCAGCGACTCGGCGTACCCCGGCATCCAGTCGTCCGTCTTGCCGAGGTCCTCCAAGTGCTCCAGGACCATCACCCGCGAGGACGGGTCCACGGCGAGCAGCTCGGGGGCCACGGCGGGCCCGGAGGCCCGCCCCGCCAGCCGCAGCCCGGCGACCTCCCGCGCGAAGCGCGTGTCCGCGTCGGCGCCGGTGTCCCCGTCGTCGGTGACCTGCTTGACGACGACCAGCCGCCAGTCGGCCAGCCGCACCCGCCACACCCGTGACCGCGGACTGCTGTCCAGGAGTTTGCTCTGCTGGGGGATGCCCACGGTGGAGCGCAGCGCCTCGTCGAACGGAACACGGTTCAGCATGCCGGCGAGCGTAGCCGCCGCTTCGCACGCGCGAACGAGCGCCCTAGGTCGTCTCTTTCGGATCTTGTCGGTCAGGTCCGCGTCGTTCGGTGCCGTACCTCGCCGTGCTGCCGGGGCTCCCGCGTACTGGACGTACTCGGGTGCCCCGGCAGCGCGGCGAGGTGCGGTGCCGGGCGGCGCGGACCCGGCAAGATCCGAAAGAGACGACCTAACCCCCGCCGTCGGCGCACCCGCGGGCGTGGGCGTCTATCTCCTGGGCCGTCCTACGGCCCTTCCGCGTCAGGTACACCCCGGCCGGCAGCTTCGCCGCCGCCACCTCGGCGGTCTCGAAGGCCTCCTCGGAGCCGCGCCCGCCGCCCGCGACCGAGACCTCCACCGCCAGCCACTCCGGCAGGCGGGCGGGCCGCTCCCCGCTGCTGGCCTGGCGGTAGTCCGCCGACTGCCAGAGGCTGAGCTCCCCGCGCCGCCCGGCGGCGGTGAGCGGCCCGGACGCCTTCCACAGCGGGGTGCGGACCTCGTGCCCGTCGACCCAGCCGTAATGCGCGACCCGTACGGAGACGACCTCGCCCTCGGGACACACGGGAGCCCTGACGGTGATCCGCCCGTCGTCGATCCTCATCCCGACCACCGGCGTATCCCCCACGACGCTGATCACGAACGCCGCGACGAAGCAGAGCACGACCACGAGGGCGATGCCCGCCGGTAACCAGGCCTCCCGCGACCGGGTGGCGGCCACCGCGAGGTCAGAGCCCGCGGACGAACACCGCGAACGCGTCGGGGGTGACGGTGAAGGCCGGACCGTCAGGGTTCTTCGAGTCGCGCACGGCGATCCGGCAGGGCTGGGTGGCAACCTCTACGCATTCACCGCCGGTGTCGCCGCTGTACGAGGCCTTGCGCCAGACAATGGCGCCGAGGGGGGCGCACTCGACGCACTGACCGCCTGCGTCTCCGCTGTACGAGGACTTACGCCACTGCGCGCCCGTCAGGTCCTGGATGCTGTCCATAGCGTTCCTCCATCACACGGGCGATCCGTGCCGCCGAGTCCTCCACGGAGAGGGCGGCGGCTTGCAAGTGATCGTAACGGCTCGAACCCTCCCTGAGGGCCTGTGGATTGGGGGTCATATGCCCCTGGACGAAGTCCTCGGTGTAGACGAGATCCGGATCGTCGTCGAATCGCAGGATCGTGAATGAGCCCATCAGCCCAGCATGCGCGCCCACCTCGAACGGCAGGATCTGCACCTTCACCCACTCCCGCCTCCGCAGCTCCAGCAGATGCGCGAGTTGTTCTCGCATGACCTCCCGGCCACCGATCTCCTGGTGCAGGACGGCCTCGCTCAGCACCACCCACATCAGCGGCGGTTGGTCGCGGTCCAGGATGCGCTGCCGCTCCATGCGGGCGGCCACCTTGCCGTCCAGGCCCTCGTCGCCCCGTACGCCCAGGATCGCCCGTGCGTACTCCTCGGTCTGCAACAGCCCGTACACCAGCTGCGCCTGGAAGGTGGAGATGTAGGTGGCCCGCGCCTCCATCTCCGCGTAGGCCTGGAACCACGTGGGCAACTGGCTCCGTAGCACCAGTCCCACCAGCCGGGAAAAGACTCCCCCGGTGTCGAGCGCTGCGTCGACCCGTTCCGAGAAGTCCCGGGTCGGTACCTTCCTCGCCGTTTCGATCTGCCCGATCAGGGAGGGGGTGCAGAAGACGATGGCCCCCAGCTGCCCCTGTTTCAGCCCGGCTTCCTCCCTGAGGCGGCGCAGTTCGGAGCCGTAGTAGTCCAGCGGAGACGCGCTGGGATCGAGATCGCGGATGTTGACCATGGAGCGGTCACCCCCAAGTGCACACCGTGCTGCGTTCGTTTCGGTCCATAGCCGAGCGTAACCATTCCACTCCAGCCTGGTGACATGAATCTCACAACCGGGCACTCATCAGGCGAAGTTGCGGGCAGTTACCGCATGGGCTTCACCGTCGGTCACCATTCCGCCCGCCACATGCGCCGCATCCTGCGGATGTACCTCGACCAGTGGGAACTCGCCGGGCTCTCCGACGCCGCTGAACTCGCCCTCACCGAGCTCGTCGCCAACGTCGTGCGCCACGTCCCCGGCCGGGGCTGCGCCGTCCTCATCCTCCGGCGGCCGGACGGGCTCCGCGTGGAGGTGTCGGACGGCTGCCCGGCGCCCCCACGGGTGGTACGCGAAACGGGCGACGGGGAGCTCGCCGAGGGCGGCCGCGGACTGCTCCTCGTCGAGGCGGTGGCCGACCGCTGGGGCACGGACCCGAACTCCACCGGCAAGACGGTGTGGTTCGAGTGCGACGCCCCTCCCCCGGCGGCTAGCGGGTCCGGGCGTGGTCGACGGCGGCAGCGGCGAGGCCCGTGATGAGCGGGTGGGCGCGGGTGCCGTCGCCGTCGAGTTCGGGCTGGAAGAGGGTGGCCAGGAAGAAGGGGTGGGAGGCCAGTTCGGCGATGCGGATGTCGCCGGACTCGTCGGTGCCGGTGAAGGTCATGCCGTGGGCCCGCAGGAGGTCCAGGTGGTGCGGGTTGGGGCCGTAGTTGCAGTGGTAGCGCGCCACGGTCCGGTCGGTGCCGAGCAGCCGGGCGGCGCGGGAGCCGGGGGTGACCCGTACGGTGCCCTCGTGGCCGACGAGCGAGCAGGCCAGCGGGACGACCACGGCGTCCTCGTCGGCCGTCCCGGGGTCGTTCTCGGCGTGGCCGGCCCGGTCCAGGCCGCAGACGGTACGGGCGAACTCCAGCAGGGCGTGCTGGAAGCCGCCGCAGGTGCCCAGGAAGGGGATGCCGTTCTCGCGGGCGTCCTGGATCGCCGTCAGCACCCCGCCCTCGCTGCGGTAGGGGCTGCCGGGCAGGACCCAGACCGCGTCGAAGCCGTCCATGCCCTCACCGGCCTCCTCGGTGGGGATCCAGTACGCGTCCAGGTCCAGCCCCTCGCGCAGACGCAGCGCCTCCAGCAGGCCGGGGACGCGGGCGTGGGAGCGGACGGCGTCCGAGCGGTCCGCGATCAGGGCGATGCGGGCGGTGTGGTGGCTCGTGCCGTTCGTGCCGTTCGTATCGGTCTTGCCGTGCGTGTCGTTCATGGGAGCCATCCTGCGAGGCGGCCGGGCATCAGGTCCAACGATGATCCCTGGTACTCCCATAAGCGATACTGATGCGCATGGATCCGCATCTGCTGCGCACCTTCGTCGCGGTCCTCGAACACCGCTCCTTCTCCACCGCCGCCTCGGTCCTCGGCTACACGCAGTCGGCCGTCTCCCAGCACATCGCCGCACTCGAAGCCGACCTGGGCACCCGGCTGGTCGAGCGCCGACCCGTCGCGCCCACGGCGGCGGGCCTGCGGCTGATGGAGCACGCCCCCGCGCTGCTCCTGCGCCTGGACGCGGCCCGCGCCGACATCGCACGACTGCACCGGGCCCCCGACGCCCGGCTGACGCTGGCCTGTTCCCCCTCGGCCCTCGGCCCGGCCGTCGCGCGGGCCCTCGCCCGGCTGCGCTCCAGCGGCCCCGTGGAGATCGAAGTGCGCGTCCTGGGGCGGGAGTCGGTGATCGAGGAGGTGCTGACCGCGCGCGCCGACCTCGGACTCGTCGACGGCGTGGCCGCGCCCAGCGACCCCCTGCCGCTGCCGGACCTCGGGCCCACCGTGACCCTCGCCGCCGCCGAGGAGCCCCTGGCCGTGCTCTTCCCCCTCGGCCACCCGCTGGCGCGGCGCACGGCGGTGCGGCTGACCGACCTGGCCCAGGCCCAGTGGATCGACGCCCCCGACGCCGCCGTCCCCCTCGACCGGCTGCGCGCCGTCTGCGGCGCCGGCGGCTTCCTCCCCCGGATCCGCCACCTCGGCACCGACGTCCACGGCCTGGCCGCCCTCGCCTCGGCCGGCCACGGCCTCGCCGCGCTCCCCCGGTCGCTGGCCGCGACCCTCCCCGGAGTCACGGCGGTCCCGGTCCGGGCCCCGCGCCTGGTCCACCGCACCGAGCTCCTGCACCCCGCCGGCCCCACCGGCCCCGCCCGGCGCCTGGCCGCCCTCATCACCGGCCGGAGCTAGTGCCGCATCACGCAACGGCGGCCGCGTGAGGCTCACCAGTCCCTGGGGGCGATGAGCTCCTCCACGTCCGCGTCCGCGAATCCGTACGCCGAGGCCACGAACCAGAAGTCCTCGGCTATCTCCTCGCGCGCGACCGTCTCGATCTCGCTGCCCGCCTCCTCGAACTCCGCCTCCAGGAGGTTGAACTCCTCCGTCGCCGCCCCCGTCAGCACGTACAGCGCCGCCAGGTCCGCAGGCCGCTCCGCCTCGATCCGCTCGCAGAGCCGCAGCAGGATCCCCCGGCCCTTGTCGAGGACGGAGTCGGGGAAGTAGTCGTCGGCGTACAGCGGTTGGAGGAAGGCGCGCCCCGCCGCCTGCTCGTTCGTGATCGCCACGGTGATCCCTCATTCGTCTTGAAATTCGCCTCGAAATTCGTCTCGGCGAGCTGTTCCTTCACATCGTGCACCGGGCCACTGACAACGCCGCCGGGGCTGGGGACGCCGACCCGGGCATGGCGTCCTACCAGCGGGTAGGGCAGCATGGGCCGCCGACGCACCCCCACCCCGCAGGAGGAACACCATGGCCAGCCCCAAGCCGGAGACCCTCGCCGCCTTCGAGGCCGCCAAGGGGTTCATGCCCGTAGGAGAAGGGCTCGCGCTGTACGAGGCCGCGGCCGACGCGGCGCGGCTCGGGCTGCCGCTGCTGGAGGTCGGGACCTACTGCGGGCGGTCCACCATCCTGCTCGCCGACGCCGCCCGGGAGGCCGGGGTCAGCGCGCTGACCGTCGACCACCACCGGGGCAGCGAGGAGCAGCAGCCGGGCTGGGAGTACCACGACCCGAGCGTCGTGGACCCGGAGATCGGCCTGATGGACACCCTGCCCACCTTCCGCCGGACCCTGCACAAGGCCGGCCTGGAGGACCACGTCATCGCGATCGTCGGCCGCTCCCCGCAGGTCGCCGCGGCCTGGGGCGGCAAGCTCGGGCTGGTCTTCATCGACGGCGGGCACACCGACGAGCACGCGAGCGGGGACTACGAGGGCTGGGCCCCGCACGTCGCCGCGGGCGGCACGCTGGTGATCCACGACGTGTTCCCCGACCCGGCCGACGGTGGCCAGGCCCCGTACCGCATCTACCTGCGCGCCCTGGCCTCCGGCGCCTTCGAGGAGGTCTCGGTGACCGACTCCCTGCGCGTGCTCCGGCGCACGGGCGAAGGGATCTGACCGGCCGGGACCCGCCACTACGAGGCCAGGCCATCCCGCCGGGTCCCGGCGTACGCCCGCCATCCGGCCCCGCCGTCCTGGCATATAAGCGCACCGCGCCCCCGGATGGCCCATGGTCCGCACACCCGGCCGACCCCCGGTCTAGCATCGCCGGGTGCGCAACGACGACAGCCCCCCGCCCCCCGAGTCCGCCTCCTCGGTCAGCCCGGACCGGCCCTGGTACGCGCGCCGGTCCACCCTGGCCGTCGCGGTCGCCGCACTCGCCCCCGCCTGCCTGGCGGGGTGGGTGCTGACCGAGGTGCTCGGCGGTTCCGCCTCCGACGACTCCCGCCCGCCCCGGATCGTGATGCCGCTCGCGGCCTCCAAGCAGGCGGCGACGGCCCCCACGGCCTCCCCCGCCCCCGCTCCGGCCCCGGGCGCCTCCGGAGCCACCGCGACCACTCCGGCGGCCAAGCCCCTCGCCGGCCGCATCGTGGTCATCGACCCCGGCCACAACACCGGCAACTTCAAGCACACCACCGAGATCAACCGCCAGGTGGACATCGGCACCAACCTCAAGGAGTGCGACACCACCGGCACCACCACCAACGCCGGTTACATGGAAGCCGAGTTCAGCATGGACGTCTCGCGGCGCCTGCGCACCGTCCTGGAGGCGCAGGGCCTCAAGGTGATCCTCACCCACGAGGCCGGCGCCGCGCGCCCCTTCGGCCCCTGCATCGACGAACGCGCCCGGATCGGCAACGAGGCCCGCGCCGAGGCCGTCGTCTCGGTCCACGCCGACGGGGTCTCGGCGGGCAACCGCGGCTACCACGTCATCCTCCCGGCCAAGGTCAAGGGCGGTGGCGCGGACACCGCGCCGATCGTCGACTCCTCCCGCCGGCTCGGCGAGCGGATCGCCGGGAACTTCGCCCGCACCACCGGTTCGGCACCCGCCAACTACCTGGGCAGCGGCACCGGATTGGTGATCCGCGACGATCTGGGCGGACTGAACCTCTCAACTCGTCCCAAGGTGTTCATCGAATGCGGCAACATGCGTGACGCCAAGGACGCGACGCAGCTGTCGAGTCCGGAGTGGCGGCAGAAAGCGGCTCAGGGCATCGCGGACGGCATCGTCGGCTTCCTCGGCGGGTAGATGCGACGGGACCGTCCCACGGGACGGCCCGCCGCCCCGATCCTCCCGGTCGCGGTAGACCTCCGTACCATGGTGCCGCCCGCCACTCCGTCATGGCGTGCGACCACGGCACCACGAGACGACGAGACCGAGAAGGACACACCAGACGTGAACATCCGCTCCCTCACTCGAGGCGACGGCGTGGTGATCGGAGCAGCGGTACTGCTGTTCATCGCCTCGTTCCTCGACTTCTACTCCAGCACCAATGTCGACATGCCGAGCGCGTGGGACACCGACTACAGCGGACTGGCCCTGCCCTCCGTCTTCCTGGTCGGCTTCGCCGCCGCCGGACTGCTGATCGCCGCCCGCTTCCAGCCCGAGTCCCGCAAGGTCGCCGGCCTGCCGCTCCAGGCCTGGGGCACGGTCCTTTCCATCTCCGCCCTCTGGTCCTCGCTGTGGGTGCTGATCACCTGCCCGAGCCGGATCGACCTGGGCGCCGGTGCGGTCATCTCCTTCCTCGCCACCCTGGCGCTGGCGGGCGTGACCCTGTTCGGTGCGAAGGTTCCGGCCCTCGCGGGCCAGCTGGTGCCCGAGCCGAAGCCGGCCGGGGCCGTCGCGCCGTCCCCGTACGGCGCCCAGCCGCAGCCGGGCGCCGGGTACGGGTACCCGGGCCAGCAGGAGCCGCAGCCGTACGGGGCCACCCCGCAGCCGGTCCCGCCCTACGGCGGCTCCCCCGAGCCCGCGCAGGTCCACCACGACGCCGCCCCGGTCCACCACGACGCGGCGCCCGCGCCGGCCCCCGCGGCCGAGTTCACGCCGTTCTGGTTCGCCGTTCCGGTGGCCCGGCCGCTCTTCGCGGAGGACGGCAACCCCGCTCCGATCGCGGAGCTCGCGCCCGGCACCTGGTACCTGGCCGTGGAGCAGCGCGGTCCGGCCACGCTGATCGCGCAGACCCAGGACGGCCGTCGCGGCGTCCTGAACGACACCTCGGGGATCCAGCGCGGCTGACCCCGGCACGAGGCCCCGTAGCCTCACAGCGGCCCCCCGCCCTTCCGGGTGGGGGGCCGTTGCCCTACAGTCACCTGACGCATCGTCAGATATGGCTGAACCGGCATCGCGGAGGGGACCGTACATGCGCCTCGGACTCGCACTCGGCTACTGGGGCCGCGGCCCCAACCCGGACCACCTGGACCTCGCCGCCGAGGCCGAGAACCTCGGCTACGACTCGGTGTGGACCGCCGAAGCCTGGGGATCGGACGCCTTCACACCGCTCACCTGGATCGCCGCGCACACCTCGCGCATCCGCCTGGGCACCGCCATCGCGCAGATGGCCGCCCGCACCCCCACCGCCACCGCCATGCAGGCCCTGACCCTGGACCACCTGTCCGGCGGCCGGATGATGCTCGGCCTCGGACTCTCCGGACCGCAGGTGGTCGAAGGCTGGTACGGGCGCCCCTTCCCCTCCAGCCCGCTCACCGCGACCCGCGAGTACGTGGACGTCATCCGCCAGGTGCTGCGCCGCGAGGCCCCCGTCGAGCTCGACGGCCGCTTCCACAGCCACCCCTACCGGGGCGCCGACGGCACCGGCATCGGCAAACCGCTCAAGCCCATCACCCACCCGCTGCGCGCGGACCTGCCGGTCCTGCTCGGCGCCGAGGGCCCCAAGAACATCGCCCAGACCACCCGCATCGCGGACGGCTGGCTCCCCCTCTACTGGTCGCCGACCCGCACCGACGTCTACCAGGCCTCGCTGGCCGAGCTCCCCGAAGGGTTCATGATCGCGCCGATGGCGCGGGCCAAGGTCTGCGAGGACGTCGCCGAGGGGCTGCTGCCCGTCAAGGCGATGCTCGGCTTCTACATCGGCGGGATGGGCCACGCGGCCCGCAACTTCCACGCCGACCTCATGGGCCGCATGGGCTACGAGGAGGAGGCGCACCGGATCCAGGAGCTGTTCCTGGCCGGGCGCAAGGAGGAGGCCGTCATGGCCGTCCCGGACGCCTTCGCCGACGAGATCTCCCTGATCGGCCCCCGGGAGCGGATCGCGGAACGCCTCGAACTGTGGCGCAAGGGCCCGGTCACCGACCTGCTCCTGACCGCCCCGGACCCGCACACGCTAAGGGTGCTGGCGGAGCTGAACAGCTAGGCCGGCGGCGGGCAGCGTCCGCCCGAGGCGGGGCGCCGCCCGGCGCGACCGGCTAGAGGAGCTTCGCGATGTCCTTGTGGACCACATCGGGCCCGCCGTCGTGGTAGGCGGCCAGGCGCACCTTGAGCTGGTAGCCCTTGGGCGCCTTGATGACCCGGTTGAGGGTCTCCTCCAGGCTGCCGCCGTGGCAGGCGGGCTCGGCGTTGAGGGCGGCCCAGCCGTCCCCCGTGTCCTTCGGGTCGTTCCACTCCACCCAGACGCAGTCGGGCTCGCCGGAGGCGGCGGCCAGCGAGATGATCCTGATCGAGTTCACCGTGCCGTCGACGTGCTCGTAGGTGACGGTCGCGGTGTTGTGGTGGAGGCCGGTACCGGCCTCCAGGACGACCGGGCTCGCCAGGGTGTCGGCAGCGGCCGGAGCCGCTCCAGCGGCTGCCGTCGCGGCCATCACCGCGACTGTGACAGACAGGGCAGATAAGCGCATGTTCCGTCTCCACGAAGCTAGTTGAGGAGACCTCACCCTAGCCGCGCGTACGGAATCGCACCCCGAAGGCATCCGTCAATCGGTGGCCGGAATCGGACCTCGCAGGGCCTCCGGGGTCGTCTCCGGGGTCTCCTACGGAGTCGCCTCCGGGGCAGCCTGCGGTACGGCCCCGAGGAGCTCGCGCAGGTCCAGCGGCATCACGGCGATCTCGATGTCGGCGGCGCCGCCTTCGGCCGCCCCGCCCTCCCACGCCCAGGTCACGATCCGCGAGCTGGGGTTGATGGAGATGCCCTCCCTGATCGAGGGTGCCCGTACACCGGTGGCCCGGGCGCCGGTCAGGAGCACGGGCTCGCCCCGGCGGGGCTGCCAGCGGGGCGCGCCCTGGTCCGCGTACACCCGGCCCACGCGCCAGCGGCCCCGCCCCGCGGGCGTGCGCGTCATGCAGGGGATCCCCGCGGCGGGCCCGGCGGCCACGCGTCGACGGTGCTTGCGGCGCATGAGCCACAGGCCCACGGGCAGCCCGACGCCGCCGCCTACGGCCACCCCGAGGGTGACGCCCAGAAAATCGATCACGCGTCCCATTGAACCAGCAGGGCGGGCCGGACGGATGCCACTCCCGTCCGGCCCGCCCTGCGGCCCGCCTGTCGGACCGGCTGGGCCGGTCAGCAGGTCAGCCGGTCAGCTGGCCCGCGCTCGGGACCTTGTCGGTCACCGTGGCGCCGGCGCTCTTCCCGGCCTCCTTGACGCCGTTGATGATGTTCTCGAAGGCGCCGATGTCGGAGTCTCCCGCGTCGCCCTTGCGGAGCTTGGAGCCGAGGCCCTTGAGGGAGTCGATGCCCGCCGTCAGCGGGCCCACCGCCTTCGACAGCAGCGGGTCGCCCTTGGCGTTCTCGCTCGCCGCCTTCAGCCGGTTGTACGCGAAGGCGCCCGCCAGGCCCGCCTTGACCAGCGCGAACTTACGGCCCTTGGCGCCCTTCTTGAACTTGCCTGCGCGGTACGGCTTGATGATCCACTGGTAGGTGGCACCGGCCGCGAGCCCCGCGTTGGCCACGAAGCGCGTCTTGGCGAACTTCTGCTTCTCCTCCGCGCTGCTGCTGGCCGAGGGCGAGGCGCTCGCGGCAGCGGCCGCCGCCTCCGCGTCCTCGGCCGAGGCCGCCGCGTCCGCCTCGGCGAAGGCGGCCATGGCGACCGAGATGTCCTCGCTCTGGGCCGCGGTGTCGTCGCCGCGGGAGCCGCAGGCGGTGGCGCCGCCCAACAGGGCGCAGGACAACAGCACCGCCGTCACGGCGCGGCGGAATCGTACGGTTCGGGTGGGAAGGGACACGGGTTGCCTCCGGGGACTGAGGTGTCTCCGGCAGCCTCACCCGGGGTCCGCGACTGCGCCACCCGGGGGACCCGTTCGGGTTTACCCGGCGCGGCGGCGGCAAGACGCGCTGCATGCCCACACACACGCGAGTGCACACCCGAGGAAGCAACCAGGCGGGCCGCGTCGTCGCGGTCGTGGCCGACGTCATGGCTTTCCTGATCGCCCTGTGGATCCTGCTGTACCTGCTGGACGCCAACCAGGGCAACGCCCTGGTGGACTTCATCCACGACGCGGCGAGCTGGCTGGCCGGCTGGTCCTACGACCTGTTCACCTTCAGCCGCGCATGGGTCCAGGTGGTGGTCGGCTACGGCATCGCCGCCGTCGCCTACCTGGTCATCGGCCACGCCGTGGCGGGCCGTCTGTACCGCCGCTGAAGCCCCGTCGTCCCCCGGCGGATCCGGGGGCGACGGGCACCCGGTCGCGTCAGCCGCAGCAGTCGCGTCAGCCGCAGCAGTCCGGCTCCAGGCCGACCGGCAGGCTCAGCCCGCCGAAGACGACACCCGTGGCCTCGTCGCCGCCCAGCGCGGCCACCGCGAGGAGCAGCGAGCCCGCCGTCCAGGTGGTCTGCTCGACGGGCCAGACGGCCCCGTCCTGGAACACGTACCCGGTCCAGTACATGCCGTTGTCGTCCCGCAGGTGACCGATCGAGCGCAGGATCTCCAGCGCCCGGTCCGACTCCCCCGTCGCCCACAGCGCGAGCGCCAGCTCGCAGGACTCCCCGCCCGTCACCCAGGGGTTCGGCAGCACGCAGCGCACACCCAGGTCGGGGACGACGAACTCCTCCCACCGCTCCTCGATGCGGGCCTTGGCCTCCGCGCCGGTCAGGGCGCCGCCCAGGACCGGGTAGTACCAGTCCATCGAGTAGTGGGACTTGTCGAGGAACCGCTCCGGGTGCCGGCGTATCGCATGCCCGAGGGCGCCCGCCGCCAGCTCCCAGTCCGGCTGCGGATCCTCGCGGTGGGCGGCGATGGCCAGCGCGCACCGCAGGGCCTGGTGGATCGACGAGGACCCGGTCAGCAGGGCGTCGGAGACGGCCTCGCCGGAGGCCTCCCTCTTCCAGCCGATCTCGCCGCCCGGCTGCTGGAGCCGCAGGACGAACTCCACGGCCGCGTACACGGCCGGCCACATGCGGTCGAGGAAGGCGTCGTCCCCGGTGGACAGGTGGTGGTGCCAGACGCCGACGGCGAGGTACGCGACGAAGTTGCTCTCGCGGCTCGCGTCCTGCGGCGCGTCCGTGTCGACCCCGTCCGCGCGGTCGGCGTAGGCCGCGTACCAGGAGCCGTCCTCGTTCTGGTGACGGACCAGCCAGTCGTACGCCCGCTCCGCGGCCTCGTGCTCGCCCGCCGCGTCGAGTGCCATCGCGGCCTCGGTGTGGTCCCACGGGTCGAGGTGGTGGCCGCGGAACCACGGGATGGCCCCGTCCGCGCGCTGCGCGGCCAGGATCCCGGCGACCGTCTGGGCGGCCTCCTCGGCGGTCAGTACGCCGTCCAGGACCAGGTGCTCGGGTGCGGTGCGCTCGGGCGAGCTCACTTCTCGGCGCCCGCGGCGGCCGTCGCGGCGGCGGCTGCTACCGGGAGGTGCGGCTTGGTCGCGTAGGCGACGAAGCTCTTGCCTATGACCGGGTTGAGGGCCTGCTCCACGAGCCGCGTGGCCAGCGGCTTCTTCATGATGTCCCAGACCAGGAGCTTGTGGTACGCCTTGACGGGCAGCGCCTGGTCGTTGTCCACGCCGAAGGCGCACTTGAGCCACCAGTACGGCGAGTGCAGGCCGTGCGCGTGGTGCGTGCCGTACGGCTTGAGGCCCGCGGACTCCATCTTGCCGAGCAGTTCCTCCGCCTTGTAGATGCGGATGTGGCCGCCCTCGACCTCGTGGTACGCGTCGGAGAGCGCCCAGCAGATCTTCTCGGGGCCGTAGCGCGGCACGGTGATGGCGATGCGGCCGCCGGGCTTGAGGACGCGGACCATCTCGGCGAGCACCCCCTTGTCGTCGGGGATGTGCTCCATCACCTCGGAGATGATGACGACGTCGAAGGACTCGTCGGGGAACGGCAGCGCGAGGGCGTCGCCCTCCATGGCGGTGGCGGTGGCCCCGGCCGGAGCCTCACCGGCCTCCTTCATGGCGGCGAACCACTTGGCGACCTCGCGGATCTCCTCGCCGTTGCGGTCGAGGGCGACCACCTGGGCGCCGCGCCGGTAGCACTCGAAGGCGTGCCGGCCTGCGCCGCAGCCCAGGTCGAGTACGCGGTCGCCTGCGGCGAGCGGGAACCGGGAGAAATCGACGGTCAGCACGTGGTCCTGCCTTCGCGGTCGCGGGGGTGAGAGGGGTACGGCATCGGACGGAAGGTGAAGATCACCGGGTACTGCGGGGTGCGGGTGCTACCGCGCACTACCGGGCACTGCCGCTGGGGGCGCCACTACTGGCGCCGCTACGGCGCTCCCGCGCGGCCCGCTCGATGGCGGCGCGGTAGTGCACGACGGTGCCCTCGGCGGCCTTGGCCCAGGTGAACCGCTCCAGCACCCGTTCACGGCCGGCCGCCCCGAGTCTGGCGCGCAGCTGAGGATCCTCCAGCAGCCGGCCGAGGGCGGCGGCCAGCGCGCCCGCATCGCCGGGCGGCACCGCCAGGCAGGTCTCGCCGTCGGGGCCCGCGACCTCGGGGATCGCGCCCCCGGTGGTGGCGACCAGCGGGGTCCCGGTGGCCATGGACTCGGCCGCCGGGAGCGAGAAGCCCTCGTAGAGGGAGGGCACGCAGGCGATCTGGGCGCTGCGCACCAGGTCGACCAGCTCGGCGTCGGTGATGCCCTTGACGAAGCGGACGGCGTCCTGGAGCCCGTACGTCTCGATCGCCCGGGCGACCGGCCCGCGCTCGGCACGCTTGCCGACGACGACGAGGTGGGCGTCGGGCTGCTCGGTACGCAGCTTCGCGAGCGCCTCGACGAGGTGGACGAGCCCCTTGAGCGGGACATCCGCGCTGGAAGTCGTCACGATCCGTCCGGGCACCTCGGCCACGGAGGGGTCGGGCGACCACAGGTCGGTGTCGGCGCCGATGTGGACCACATGGATGCGCTCGTCGCGCACGCCCAGGTGCTCGGCGATCTCCTGCCGCGAGGAACCGGAGACGGTCAGCACGGACGGCAGCCGCCGCGCGACCCGGCCCTGCATGCGGGTGAAGCCGTACCAACGCCGCACCGAGGCACGCTTCTTGCGGCTCTTGGCGGCGGCCAGGTCCAGCTTGCGGTCGACGGTGATGGGGTGGTGGATCGTGGTCACCAGCGGCGCACCGAGCTCGGCCAACAGGCCGTACCCGAGGGTCTGGTTGTCGTGGATGACGTCGAACTCACCGGCGCGCGCGGCCAGATGCCTGCGCGCCCGCAGCGAGAAGGTCAGCGGCTCGGGAAAACCACCGGTCCACATGGTCGCGACCTCGACGGCGTCGATCCAGTCCCGGTACTCGTCGCGCTTCGGAGTGCGGAACGGGTCGGGGCTGCGGTAGAGGTCCAGGCTGGGGAGCTCCGTGAGTGCGGCCCCGGCGCCGGTCACGGCGTCACGGTCGAGGACCGGATAGGGCTGCGCACCGATCACCTCGACGCTGTGCCCGAGGTTGACGAGCTCCCGCGCGAGGTGGCGCACGTAGACGCCCTGTCCGCCGCAGAACGGGTTCCCCTTATAGCTGAGGAGTGCGATCCGCAACGGGCGGCTGTCATCAGTGGCGGAACCCACGAAAGGGCTCGTCACCATGGCCTCAGCGGTCACTCTCGGCCCCCTTCTCCCTGCACTTTCGCCGGAGCGTAACCGCTCGCATAATGTAGAACAAGTTTCAGACTTGATCCGTCGAAGACCATTGAATCTACCGGCCGGAAACCACACCGTAAGAGGGGTGGCAGGTGATTCGCGCCACGGCTCGGACGCCTGACATGCTGGGCGCACAGCAGCCCCGCAACACCCCACCCGCAACAACAGGGAACGCCTTGGAACGGGACAGATGACAGCGGAAGCGAAGGCCGTGACCTCAGCCGTCACCACACCGGCGTCCCCTCCCCTGACGGAGCGCCAGGAGGCACGACGCAGGCGGATCCTGCACGCCAGCGCACAGCTGGCCAGCAAGGGCGGCTTCGACGCCGTCCAGATGCGGGAGGTCGCGGAGTCGTCCAGCGTCGCGCTGGGAACCCTCTACCGCTACTTCCCCTCCAAGGTGCACCTGCTCGTCGCCACCATGCAGGACCAGCTCCAGCACATGCACGGAACGCTCCGCAAGCGCCCCCCGGCCGGGGACGACCCCGCCGCCCGGGTCGCGGAGACCCTGATGCGCGCCTTCCGCGCACTGCAGCGCGAGCCGCACCTGGCGGACGCCATGGTCCGCGCCCTCACCTTCGCCGACCGCAGCGTCAGCCCCGAGGTGGACACCGTCTCCCGACTGACGACGGCGATCATCCTGGACGCCATGGGCCTGGACGCCCCCCCGACCGCGGAACAGCTGTCGGCGGTCCGGGTCATCGAGCACACCTGGCACTCGGCACTGATCACATGGCTCTCGGGCCGGGCATCGATCGCCCAGGTCAAGATCGACATCGAAACGGTCTGCCGCCTGATCGACCTCACGGGGGCGGGGTCGGCCGGGACAGGCGGGTCGGCGGGGACAGGCGGGTCGGCGGGGACTCGGGAAAAGGCCTGATCCCGCCGCTGGCGGACAGGCGGAGAACGGGGGGCTCCAGCCACTACCCACCGCCGACATCCTTACGCACTGATCACGGCGGCACCGACCGCACCGACCGCCCTAGGGACGCTCCGACCGTCCCCACAGCCGGTCTGATCGTCGCTAGGCGACGTCAGCCGCCCCCTAAGCGCGTGCGGCCTATGTCCAGCCCCAGACGGTCGTCAGTCGCTGAGCCGAGCGGCGGTGTGTAGCGATCTGACGCGCCTCAAGGCACCTGGGGGGCTGGTGGTCGTCTTTTGGTGCGGGTTGGCGTGCGACGGGCTCGGGAAGGGTCCTCGATCGGTGTCGGGTGGATGTCCCGAACTCCCCGGCGCCCCCAACCCCGACCAGCAGGCCTCTTCCGACCGTCCGGACGTCGGCTGACCGGCGGGACCCGCCCCGGGGGCTGCGACACGGCCGCCCCTCCGAATATGACCCCCCGGCCACCCCCCGGGGGGATCCCGGAAGTCTTGTGGCATTCCGGGACGGGTCGGTCGGTCAAGGGTGGCCGCAGGCCATCGCGCAGCGACGCGACCGAAGGGAGCGCCCTTGAGGGACCGACCCGGCCCGGAAGGACACTGGACTGGAGGGACGCCCCCAGGGACCCTCAAAGCCACCGACCCACCCGCAGCCCCGGCCAGCCCCACTCCCTACTCCTCCGGCGGAAACACCGCCTCCCCGCTCCCCGCCAATGCGATCGAGATCGCTTCGACCGGGCAGCCCTCGGCCGCGGTCAGCGTCGGCTCGTTCGCGTCCGTTTCCGCCGCCTTCGGGTGCGACTGGCGGGCCGAGTCGAGGGCGAAGCCCTCCGGGGCGTGGTTCACGCACATCCCCGAGCCGATGCAGACCCCACGGTCGACCTCAACCAGCCACCGGTCGCCCATCCCGTCGCCCATCACGCACCGGCCGCAGGGGGCTCGTAGCCGGCCGGGAGGTGGATCATCTTGTGTTCCAGGTACTCGCTCAGGCCCTCCGGGCCGAACTCGCGGCCGACGCCGCTGTTCTTGTAGCCGCCGAACGGGCCGAGCATGTCCAGGCTGAAGGTGTTCACGTTGAAGGTGCCGGTGCGCACCTGTCGCGCGAAGTCCACGCCGTGTTCCACGTCCCCGGTCCAGACGCTGCCGCTGAGCCCGAACTCCGAGTCGTTGGCCACCCGTAGGGCCTCCGCCTCGTCCCCGTAGGGGATCAGGCAGACGACCGGGCCGAAGATCTCCTCGCGGGCGATCCGCATCGAGTTGTCGACGTCTCCGAAGAGGGTCGGCTCCACGTACCAGCCCTGCTCCAGGCCCGCCGGGACCCCGCCGCCGGACAGGACCTTGGCGCCTTCCTCCTGGCCGATCCGGATGAAGTCGAGCGAGCGCTGCTGCTGCCGCTTGGCCACCAGCGGGCCGACCTGCGTGGCCGGGTCGAGCGGGTCGCCGACGACCAGCGCCCCAGCCTTGGCGGCGAGCGCCTCGGCGAACTCCTCGTAGCGGCTGCGCGGGGCGAGGATGCGGGTCTGGGCCACGCAGGCCTGGCCGTTGTTCATCCAGGCCGCCGGGACGATGCCGTCTACGGTGGCGCCGAGGTCGGCGTCGGGGAGGATGACGGCGGCGGACTTGCCGCCGAGTTCGAGGGTGACGCGGGTGAGGTTGCGCGAGGCGACCTCCATGACGCGTCGGCCGGCCGCGACGGAGCCGGTGAAGGCGACCTTGTCCACGCCGGGGTGGCCGACCAGGTACTCGCTGACCTCGCGGTCGGCGGGCAGGATCGACAGCACGCCCTCGGGCACTCCGGCCTCGCGGGCGATGTCGGCGAGGATGTAGGAGTCGAGGACCGCCTCCGGGGACGGCTTGAGGATGACCGCGCAGCCGCTGAGCAGCGCGGGCGCCAGCTTGGCGGCGGCGACGAACTGCGGGACGTTCCAGGGGATGACGGCGGCGACGACGCCGACCGGCTCGCGCCGTACGAGGATCGGGCCGAGTACGCCCTGGCGGTACTCCTCGTAGGGGTAGGCGCGGGCGACGGTGATCGCGGCGTCGTAGACCATCATCGGGCCGAGCGCCTGGGCGAGGACGCTCCAGGAGTACGGGGACCCGTTCTGGGAGCTGATCGAGCGGGCGATCTCCTCGTGGCGGACGGCTATGGCGTCCTTGATCCGGGTGACGACCGCGATCCGCTCGTCGAGGCTCATGCGCGGCCAGGGGCCCTCGTCGAAGGCCGTGCGGGCCACGGCCACCGCGCGGTCCACGTCCGCCTTCGAGGCGTGCGGGACGCTGCCGATGACCTGCTCGGTGTGGGGCGAGACGATCTTGATCGTGTCGGAACCCAGCGGGTCCGTCCACTCCCCGCCGATGAGCAGTTGTCCGTGTTCGACGAGCTCGGTCATGGCTGATGCCTCCTGCGGCTTGGGCGTTCCAGAACTGATACCAGTTCTAGTTCTAGGAGTCCACGCCCCTGACACAACCGGGACCGTGAGCGGGCCGGAAGATCCAACGACTAGTCAGGAAGCCTGCAAGATGGTCGACTTGGGCGACTATTGCAACATGTTCTCGTTGGAACGGAGCCCCTCATGACAGAGGACACGTCACCGGTCCGGTCCCCGGACACGTCAGCCGCGACGCCTCACGTCACCGACCACGGCGGAGGCGTGTGGGGCATCAAGGTCCCCATCCCCGACAACCCGCTCGGCCACACCCTCGTCCACGTGCTCGACACCGACAACGGCCCCGTCCTCATCGACACCGGCTGGGACGACCCCGAGTCCTGGGACACCCTCGTCGCCGGGCTCGGCGCCCTCTCCCTCTCCATCACCGACATCCACGGCGTCGTCATCACCCACCACCACCCCGACCACCACGGCCTGTCGGGCCAGGTCCGCGACGCCTCCGGCGCCTGGATCGCCATGCACGCCGCCGACACCGAGGTCGTCGTACGGACCCGGTCCTCCGAGCCCGGCGTCTGGTTCGACTACATGAGCGAGAAGCTCGCCACCGCCGGAGCCCCCGAGGAGCACATCGCCCCGCTGCGGGCCGCCCGCGCGAGCGGCCGGATGCGGACCCTGCCCGGGCTGCGGGCCGCGGTTCCCGACCGGGAGATCGTCCCCGGCGAGCTGCTGCCGCTGGCCGGCCGCCGGCTGCGGGCCATCTGGACCCCCGGCCACACCCCCGGCCACGTCTGCCTGCACCTGGAGGAACAGCACCCGGCGAACCTGCCCGGCAACGGCCGCCTCTTCTCCGGGGACCACCTGCTGCCCGGGATCTCCCCGCACATCGGCCTCTACGAGGATCCCTCCTCGGAGCAGGTCACCGACCCCCTCGGCGACTACCTCGACTCCCTCGAACGCATCGGCCGCCTGGAGCCCGCCGAGGTGCTCCCGGCCCACCAGTACGCGTTCACCGACGCCCCCGGCCGCGTACGGGAGCTGCTGGACCACCACGAGGAGCGGCTGACCGGGCTGTGGGAACTGCTCGTCGCGCAGCCGCTGACCCCGTGGGCACTGGCCGAGCGGATGGAGTGGAACCGGCCCTGGGAGCAGATCCCCTACGGCTCCCGCAACATCGCCGTCTCGGAGGCCGAAGCCCACCTGCGGCGCCTGGTGAAGCAGGGCCGCGCGGAGGCGGTGCCGGGCAGCGACCCGGTGACGTACCGCGGGCTGTAGGCGGCCCCGCGAACACGCCTGCCGACACCCCTGCCGACACCCCCGCGGGGAGCCGGGCGGGAGTCCCGGTAAGGGGCACCCCGGGCCGGCGCCACCAGGTGCGCGGGCTACGGGCCGGTAGAGTATGGGCGTCGTCCACACCTTCGTACGGGGGGAAGCCGGTGCAATTCCGGCGCTGACCCGCAACCGTGACCCTCCCTCGGCTCCGCCGGGGCGGGGAGCCGGAATGCCCCGTACCGGAGGTGCGCGGCTCGAGCCGCCGGTTCCTCCGGCGGCCGGCACCGTCGAGGTAAACGGAGCCGGAGCCCGGTGCCAGCCGCTGCTGTGCCGCCTGCCTCCGGATCCCCACAGGAGAGGCACCCGCCCCACATGAACGTCCGCCGCAGCGCCGCAACGCTCGCCGCCTCCGCCGTGCTCTGCGTGGGTGCCGCCCCGGCGGCCCTCGCCGCGCCCGTGCCCACCCCGGCGCCGGTCATCCCTTCCGGACTCTTCGGCAAGGGCGACCCGACCTACGACGGTGTGTGGCGGCAGTCGTTCGCGCTCCTCGGCCAGCACACGGCCGGCATCAAGCCCGCCCCGCAGGCCGTGGACTGGCTCGTCGGCCAGCAGTGCGCCGACGGCGGCTTCGCCTCCTACCGCGAGGACGCGACGGCCGCGTGCGACGCGAAGACGATGCTCGACACGAACGCCACCGCGGTGGCCGTCCAGGCGCTGAAGGCGCTCGGCGGCCGTGACGCGGTGGTGAAGAAGAGCGTGGACTGGCTGAAGTCCGTCCAGAACGAGGACGGCGGCTGGGCCTACGTCCCCGGCTCCCCGAGCGAGGCCAGCTCCACCTCCGTGGTGATCAGCGCCCTGGCCGCGGCGGGCGAGAAGCCGGCCGAGGTCAAGTCGAAGGCGGGCAAGTCCGCGTACGAGGGCCTCCTCGCCTTCCAGCTGGGCTGCTCCGCCGAGCCGGCCGGCGACCGGGGTGCCTTCGGGTACCAGCCGGCCGACGGCAAGCTGCCCGCCAACGCCGACGCGACGGCCGCCGCGGTCCTGGCCGGCCTCGGCACGGGCGCCGCCGTCGCCCCCGCCGCCACCGACACCCCGGCGGCCCCCCTGACCTGCCCGGCGACCGCCGGCGACCCGGCGGCCGCCGCCCAGGGCGCGGCCGGATACCTGGCCGAGGCCCTGAAGAAGGACGGCCACCTCACCGCCGTCACCCCGGGCTCCGACCAGCCGACCGCGGACGTCGGCAACACCGCCGACGCGGTGATCTCCCTGGCCGCGGCCGGGCACAAGCAGTCGGCGGCGGGCGCGCTGGAGTGGCTGAAGGCCAACTCCGCCGAGTGGGCCAAGGGCAACCCGGCCGGCCTCGGCACCCTGATCCTGGCCGCGCACGCGACCGGCACCGACCCGAAGGCCTTCGGGTCCACGGACCTGGTGGCGGCGCTGAACGCGACGGGCCCGGAGCCCGCCAAGGCCACCGGCTCCATGGAGAGCGACTCCGGCAAGAAGACCTCCGAGGACTCCGGCAACAAGAACGTCTGGTGGATGATCGGCGCGGGCGCCGCCGCCGGCATGGGCATCGGCATCGTGCTGAGCGGCCGCCGGAAGAAGAACCAGCTCTGATGCGCCTTCGCCTGACGCCGGTGCTCCTCGGGCTCGGCCTGGTCCTCACGCTCCTGGCCGCGTCCCCCGCCCTCGCCTCCACCTACCGCTACTGGTCCTTCTGGGACGGCACGGGCGGCCAGTGGAAGTACGCCACCCAGGGCCCCTCCTCGGCGCGTCCGGCGGACGGCTCCGTACAGGGCTTCCACTTCGTGGTCAGCAAGGACGCCGCCGCCCAGGCCCCCGCGCCGCGCACCGGCCCCGACTTCGCGGCGGTCTGCGCGGGCACCCCGGCGGTGGACGGCAAGAAGCGGATCGCCGTGGTCATCGACTTCGGCACCCCGGCGGACGCCCCGACGGGCGACACCCCGCCGCAGGACGCCCCGCGCACGGCGTGCGCGCAGCTCGCCCCGGACGCCACGGCGGCCGAGGCCCTGGCGGAGGTGGCGAAGCCGCTGCGCTACAACAGCGCGGCGCTGCTGTGCTCCGTCTCGGGGTACCCGAAGCAGGGCTGCGGCGAGCCGGTCGCGGAAGCCCCAGCCGACACGGCCACCGGCAAGAGCGTCGGCGGCCCGTCGGCGGGCCTCCTCGCGGGCATCGCGGCGGTGGCCGCCCTGGCCGCGGCCGCTCTGTGGCAATCGCGCCGCCGCCGCACGCGGTGACCCCGGACCCCGCCGACGCGGGCTCCCGCGCCGGCGGGGCGGACGGCGACACCGTCCGGCCGCCCGCGGGGGCCTCCCGCCGTACGAACGGCACCACGCACGGCGCCGCACCCGGCGGCCTGACCCCGGCCCGCCCCGCCGCGAACCGGGCGGCGAAGGGGGCCCGGCGGGTGCCGACGTACAAAAGGATCACGCCTCCCGAGGCCAGTCGGAGCAATGCCCTGCACGCGGGGGCCTGGTGGATCTGGGCGCTCGGGCTCGCCACCGCCGCCTCGCGCACCACCAATCCCCTGCTGCTCGGCCTCGTCGTCGGCGTCGCCGGTTACGTGGTCGCCGCGCGCCGTACGGACGCCCCCTGGGCCCGTTCCTACGGCGCCTTCGTCAAGCTCGGCCTCTTCGTCATCGGCCTGCGCCTCCTCTTCTCCATGCTCCTGGGCTCCCCCATCCCCGGCTCGCACACCCTGTTCACCCTCCCGGAGGTCCCGTTGCCCGCATGGGCGCAGGGCATCCGGTTCGGCGGCCGGGTCACCGCCGAGCAGCTGGTCTTCGCCTTCTACGACGGCGCGAAGCTGGCCACGCTCCTGATCTGCGTCGGCGCCGCCAACGCCCTCGCCAATCCGGCCCGGCTGCTGAAGTCCCTGCCCGCCGCCCTGTACGAGGTCGGCGTCGCCGTGGTCGTCGCGATGACCTTCGCGCCGAACATGGTCGCGGACGTGGTCCGGCTCCGCACCGCCCGCCGCCTGCGCGGGCGGCCCACGGGCGGGGTTCGGGCCATCCTGCAGATCGGCCTGCCGGTGCTGGAGGGCGCGCTGGAGCGTTCCGTCGCCCTCGCCGCCTCGATGGACGCGCGCGGCTACGGCCGCACCGCACGGGTCCCGGCCGCCGTCCGGCACACCACCAACGTCCTGACCCTCGGCGGACTGCTCGGCATGTGCGCCGGTACGTACGGGCTGCTCGCGGCGGAGGGCGCCGTGTACGGCCTGCCGATCCTCCTCATCGGCCTCGCCCTGGCCCTCGCCGGGCTGCGGCTCGGCGGCCGCCGCTCGATCCGGACCCGGTACCGGCCCGACCGGTGGGGCCTGCGGTCCTGGCTCGTCGCCGGGTCGGGCGCGGCGGTCGCGGCGCTGCTGATCCGGGCCGCGTCCCTGGACCCGGAGGGGCTGCGCCCCGGCGTGATCCCCCTGGTCGCCCCGGCCCTCCCGCTCTGGCCCGCCGCGGTGATCCTGATCGGCCTGCTTCCCGCCTTCGTGGCACCCGTACCGCCGAAGGAGGCGTCGCCGTGATCCGTTTCGACCAGGTGTCGGTGACATACGAGGGCGCGCCGACCCCCTCCCTCCGCGACGCGGACTTCGTCATCCCCGAGGGCGAACTGACGCTCCTCGTCGGCCCCTCGGGCGTCGGCAAATCCACCCTCCTCGGGGCGGTCTCCGGCCTGGTCCCGCACTTCACCGGGGGCCGGCTCCAGGGCCGGGTCACCGTCGCGGGCCGTGACACCCGTACGCACAAGCCGCGCGAGCTGGCGGACGTCGTCGGCACGGTCGGCCAGGACCCCCTCTCCCACTTCGTGACGGACGTGGTCGAGGACGAGCTCGCCTACGGCATGGAGTCCCTGGGCCTTCCCCCCTCCGTCATGCGCCGCCGCGTCGAGGAGACCCTGGACCTCCTCGGCCTCGGCGAGCTGCGCGACCGCCCCATCGCCACCCTGTCCGGGGGCCAGCAGCAGCGCGTCGCCATCGGCTCGGTCCTGACCCCGCACCCGCGGGTGCTCGTCCTGGACGAGCCGACGTCCGCGCTGGACCCGGCGGCCGCGGAGGAGGTCCTGGCGGTCCTCCAGCGACTGGTCCACGACCTGGGCACGACCGTCCTGATGGCGGAGCACCGCCTGGAGCGGGTGGTCCAGTACGCCGACCAGGTCCTACTCATCCCCGCGCCGGGCGCCGCACCCGTCCTCGGCTCCCCTTCCTCGATCATGGCCGTCTCCCCGGTCCACCCCCCGGTGGTGGCCCTGGGCCGCCTCGCCGACTGGTCCCCCCTCCCCCTCTCCATCCGCGACGCCCGCCGCCGAGCCGCTCCGCTCCGGTCCCGCCTGTCCCACCTGCCCGGGCCGGACGAGGCACCGTCCACCCCGGCCCGCGGCGCCGCTTCCCGGGCTCTGCCCGGACCCGCGCCTCAAACGCCGGCGGGGCTGGATCTGCCCTCGGCGCAGCCCGGCCAGGGGTCCGGGGCGGAGCCCCGACAGGGGTCCGGGGCGGAGCCCCGGGGAACGGTGGAAGGGTGGGTAGGGGACGGCCGCCCGCAGGGCCCCGGCTCCGGCTCCGGCCCCCGCATGCTCGCTCGCCTGCTCCGGCGCGGCCGGACGACGCCTACGCCCGAGACCCAGGCCCCGGCCCCGCCCCCGGGGCAAGGCCCGGCCACGGTCAAGGGCCTCTCCCTCCGCCGCGGCCGCGCAGAGGTCCTCCGCAACATCGACCTCGCGGTAGCGCAAGGCGAGATCGTCGCCCTGATGGGCCGCAACGGCGCCGGCAAGTCCACCCTCCTCGCCACCCTCGTCGGCACGCTGGAACCCACCACCGGCCAGGTGACCGTCAGCGGCCGCACCCCCCACCGCACCCCTCCCCGCGAGATGGTGACCCGCGTCGGCCTGGTGCCGCAGGAGCCCCGTGACCTGCTCTACGCCGATACCGTCGCCGCCGAGTGCGCCGCCGCCGACCACGACGCCGGCCGGCCGACGGGTACCTGCCGGGACCTCGTCACCGCGTTGCTGCCCGATGTCCCGGACGACACCCACCCGCGCGATCTCTCAGAGGGCCAGCGCCTGGCCCTCGCGCTCGCGCTCGTCCTGACCGGCCGCCCGGCGCTGCTCCTGCTCGACGAGCCGACCCGTGGTCTGGACTACGCGGCCAAGGCCCGTCTGGTGGAGATCCTGCGCGGCCTGGCGGCCGACGGCCACGCGATCGTTCTGGCCACGCACGACGTGGAGCTCGCCGCCGAGCTGGCCCACCGGGTGGTGATCCTGGCCGGTGGCGAGGTGGTCGCGGACGGGCCGACCGCCGAGGTGGTCGTCTCCTCCCCCGCCTTCGCGCCGCAGGTGGCCAAGATCCTGGCCCCGGGCCACTGGCTCACGGTGTCCCAGGTGGCCGCCGCCCTCGGAGCGCAGCCCCCGGCCCAGGACGGGGGCAAGCCATGACCCGCACCCGCCCCGTCCGCATCGGCCCCCGTGCCGCCGCCGCACTGGTCCTCGTCACCCTCATCGGCGTCGCCGCCTTCGGCTGGCCCCTGCTCGCCGATGCGCAGTCGGGCCTCGCGCACTCCCAGGACGCCCCCTGGCTCTTCGCCGCCCTGCTCCCGCTCCTCGTCGGGGTGGTCGTCGCGACCATCGCGGACGACGGGATGGACGCCAAGGCCGTCGCCATGCTCGGCGTACTGGCCGCGGTGGGGGCCGCGCTGCGTCCCCTGGGTGCGGGTACGGCCGGTCTGGAGCCGATGTTCTTCCTGATGGTGCTGAGCGGCCGCGTCCTCGGGCCCGGCTTCGGCTTCGTCCTGGGGGCGGTGACGATGTTCGCGTCGGCCCTGCTCACGGGCGGGGTCGGGCCGTGGATGCCGTTCCAGATGCTGGCGATGGGCTGGTTCTCGCTGGGCGCGGGGCTGCTGCCGGGCCCGGAGCGGATCCGGGGGCGGGCCGAGCTGGCGCTGCTCGCGGCGTACGGGTTCCTCGGCTCCTTCGCGTACGGCACGGTCATGAACCTGCAGGGCTGGGTGATCCTGCAAGGCATGGGCCAGGGCATCTCCTTCCACCCCGGTGAGCCGGTGGCCGCGAATCTGGCGCGCTTCCTCGCGTACTGCCTGGCGACCTCGGTGGGCTGGGACCTGGGCCGGGCCGCGCTGACGGTCGTACTGACCCTCACGCTCGGCACGACCCTGCTGAAGGCGTTGCGGCGGGCCACGCGGAAAGCGGCCTTCGACGCACCCGTGGCCTTCGATGCGGGGGCCGGATCCGACCGTGAACCTTCCCCCGAAAGGGGTACGGGCGGGCACGCTGGGTGAGATCCGGGGCCTGGGGCGGTGACCCGCCCCACAGGACCTAGGTCACATACGAGCCGGGATAGTAGTCCTTAAACGTCCCCTACGCACCCCTTCATACCGGCTCTCACCTGCCCTGATGCCTGCCCGGTCGGAGGGGGGTCGTTGCGCCCCGGCTGCGAGGACCACTAGTAAGAGGGGTCGTTGCCAGGGCCCGGGAACCCCCGTAGAACTGGATGAGTCGCAGGGCGGACGGAGATCCCCCCGGGTTCACCCCCGGTCTCTCGCTCCCCCCGACGAACCCCTCTCCTTCGCGTGAGTGGCTCACGCATGTCTTCGGCATGCCTGCGACCGTCCCTGTCCCCTTCGGAAGGTCAATCCGTGTCCAACGCCGTCATCCGCCGCATCGCCGCTTCGAAGAAGACCCTCGCGGGTACCGTCCTCGCCCTGGGCGTCGCCGGTTCCATGCTGGCCGCGGTTCCCGCGCAGGCCGCCCCGATGAGCGCCAAGGCGATCGCCCAGCAGATGATCAAGGACCCGGCCCAGTTCGCTGCGTTCAACAACATCGTTTCCCGCGAGAGCGGCTGGGACCACACCGCCACGAACTCCTCTTCCGGCGCGTACGGCCTGGTCCAGGCCCTGCCGGCCTCGAAGATGGCCTCGGCGGGCTCGGACTGGAAGACCAACCCGGCCACCCAGATCAAGTGGGGCCTGGACTACATGAACTCCCGCTACGGCAGCCCCGTCGGCGCCTGGAGCTTCTGGCAGAACCACCACTGGTACTAAGCCACCAGCGGCACCAGACGCAGCAGCACCATGCGGCAGACGCAGCAGCACGCATGCGAAGGCCCCGGCGGCCGACCTCCCCAGGTCCGGCCACCGGGGCCTTCTGTCATCCCATCCCACAGGGTCCGAGTCCGGCGCCGGCGTACTACAGGCGCTGGATGATGGTGCCCGTCGCCAGTGCGCCGCCCGCGCACATGGTGATCAGGGCGAATTCCTTGTCGCGCCGCTCCAGCTCGTGCAGCGCGGTGGTGATCAGCCGGGCGCCGGTGGCGCCGACGGGGTGGCCCAGGGCGATGCCGCCGCCGTTGACGTTGACCTTCTCCAGGTCCTGGTCGAAGACCTGGGCCCAGCTGAGGACGACGGAGGCGAAGGCCTCGTTGATCTCGACGAGGTCGATGTCCTTCAGCGACATGCCGGCCTTGCCGAGCACCGCCCGCGTCGCGTCGATCGGCCCGTCCAGGTGGTAGTGCGGGTCGGAGCCGACCAGCGTCTGGGCGACGATCCGGGCGCGCGGGCGCAGTTTGAGCGCGCGGGCCATCTTGCGCGAGGCCCACATCACGGCGCAGGCGCCGTCGGAGATCTGCGAGGAGTTCCCGGCGGTGTGCACGGCGGTCGGCATGACCGGCTTGAGCCGGGCCAGCGCCTCCATGGAGGTGTCGCGCAGCCCTTCGTCCCGGTCGACCAGCCGCCACATGCCCTGACCGGCGGCCTGCTCGGCCTCGGTGGTCGGGACCTGTACGGCGAAGGTCTCGCGCTTGAAGCGCTCCTCGGCCCATGCGTCGGCGGCCCGCTGCTGGGACAGGACCCCCAGTTTGTCCACGTCCTCGCGGGTCAGGCCCCGGTTGCGGGCGATGCGTTCGGCGGCCTCGAACTGGTTCGGGAGGTCGACGTTCCACTCGTCCGGGAAGGGCTTGCCGGGGCCGTGCTTGGATCCGGAGCCGAGCGGGACGCGGCTCATGGCCTCGACCCCGCAGGCGATCCCGATGTCCATGACGCCGCCGGAGATCATGTTGGCGACCATGTGGTTGGCCTGCTGGGAGCTGCCGCACTGACAGTCCACGGTGGTCGCGGCGGTCTCGTAGGGGAGGCCCATGGCCAGCCAGGCGTTGCGGGCGGGGTTCATCGACTGCTCGCCGGCGTGGGTGACGGTGCCGCCGACGATCTGCTCGACGCAGTCGGGCTGGATCCCGGTGCGGGCGAGGAGCTCGCGGTAGGTCTCGCCGAGAAGGTAGGCGGGGTGAAGGTTGGCGAGTGCGCCCCCGCGCTTGCCGATGGGGGTGCGTACGGCTTCGACGATGACGGGTTCCGCGGCCATGAGCTCGTCCTCTCCTGCTCCTGCGTAGCGCACAGCGCGCTCGGCTAGCGCGCCTCAGCTGACGGACGGGCCGTCCCGGCGCCCCGCCCGAACTAGTACGCGTTCTAGTTCTCCCCGCAGTCTTATGACCAGAACACCCGGTACGCAAGGGTCTTGCACGTGGCTTACACGGATTCCACACGCAACAGTTGGTGCGGGGACCCTTGTCACTTCTAGAACTCGTTACTACCTTCAAGCCAACTTCTGATGGGCCGTCAGACTTTGGAGTCGCCCGATGCCCTGCCCCGCGCTGCCCGAAGGCTTCGACGCCACCGACCCGGACCTGCTCCAAGACCGGGTTCCCTACCCCGAGTTCGCACAGCTGCGGGAGACCGCACCCGTCTGGTGGTGCCCGCAGGAGCGGGGCATCACCGGATTCGACGACGAGGGGTACTGGGCCGTCACCCGGCACGCGGACGTCAAGTACGTCTCCACGCACCCGGAGTTGTTCTCCTCCACGACGAACACGGCGATCATCCGCTTCAACGAGCACATCCAGCGCGAGGCGATAGATGCCCAGCGTCTGATCATGCTGAACATGGATCCCCCGGAACACACCCGCGTACGCCAGATCGTGCAGCGGGGCTTCACCCCGCGGGCCATCCGCGGACTGGAGGCGGCCCTGCGCGACCGCGCCCGGAAGATCGTCGCCGAGGCGCTGGCGGCCTCGGCCGACGGCAGCTTCGACTTCGTCACGCAGGTGGCCTGCGAACTCCCCCTCCAAGCCATCGCCGAGCTGATCGGCGTACCGCAGGAGGACCGCTCGCGGATCTTCGACTGGTCGAACAAGATGATCGCCTACGACGACCCGGAGTACGCGATCACCGCGGAGGTCGGCGGCAACGCGGCCATGGAGCTCATCGGCTACTCGATGAACCTGTCCGCGGAACGCAAGGAGTGCCCGGCCCAGGACATCGTCACGCAACTGGTCGCCGCCGAGGGCCAGGGCAACCTGGGCTCCGACGAGTTCGGCTTCTTCGTCCTCCTCCTGGCGGTGGCGGGCAACGAGACCACCCGCAACGCCATCAGCCACGGCATGCACGCCTTCCTGACCCACCCCGACCAGTGGGAGCTGTACAAGGCGACCCGCCCCTCGACGACCGCCGAGGAGATCGTTCGCTGGGCCACCCCCGTGGTGTCCTTCCAGCGCACCGCCACCCAGGACACCGAACTGGGCGGCCAGAAGATCAAGGCCGGCGACCGCGTCGGCATGTTCTACTCCTCCGCCAACCACGACCCCGAGGTCTTCGCCGACCCCGAGCGCTTCGACATCACCCGCGACCCGAACCCGCACCTGGGCTTCGGCGGCGGCGGTCCGCACTTCTGCCTCGGCAAGTCGCTGGCCATCATGGAGATCGACCTGATGTTCAACGCCCTGGCCGACGCCCTGCCCGACCTGCGCCTCGTCGGCGACGGCCCGCGCCGGCTGCGCGCGGCCTGGCTGAACGGCATCAAGGAGCTGCGGGTCAGCCACGGCTGACCCGTGATCCAGGACGGCAGGGGCCCCACCTCCCACGCCCGGCCCCTGCCGTCCCTCGGTTGTTACCCGGCGGTCGTTACCTTCTCGCCGCCTTCGAGATCATTGCCTTGACGGCGACCCGGCCCCCAGACTGCCCGGATGAACCTTGAGGACCCCAGCGCCAGACGCTGGCAGCGGCTGCCCACCACCTGGCGGCGGATGGCCGAGGAGAACGGGTCCGAGCCCCTGAGCCAGGGCGTCATGAGCCAGGGCGTCCTGGCGCTCATCGAGGCCGCCCGCGCCGAACCGGAGCTGCGCCGGCTGTACCCGTACACCAGCCACTTCACCCTGTGGTTCAGCGCCTCCGAGGGCCACCCCTTCGCCGTGACCGCGCCCGCCGTCGAGCCCCTCCCCGACGGCCGCTTCCGCGTACGCGGACCCCGCCAGACCACCACGCTCGGCGAAACGGATACGGCGACGGCGGCGATAGCCCTGGTGGTGGCCAACCTCCCGGGCAACTGACCGGGGGCGCGGGGAACCGCGCGCCCAGCCACAACGGACCCGCGCCCGAAACTCATCCAGGGGGTCCGGGGCGCAGCCCCGGGGAACGGGCGAAGGGCGGGTAGGGGACAAGCCCCGCAGGGCCGGCCCCCGCCCCGAGTGGCGGGAGCAGCCCCCCGGGCGGACGATGGCAGAACGCGGCGATCCAGCGCGAAGGGGTGCCGGGGCGGGATGCTACACCGCCCCGGCACCCCTTCGTCGTCGCCGCAGAACGCCGCCTCAGGCGCTCGTACGCTCCCCCGCGCCGACCCGCTCCGGCACCCGCGGCCGCGGCACGGACACCCCGGCCGGCACGGCATCGCCGCGGGGACCCGAGAGCACGTAGACGAGTCCGAAACCGGCGCCGACGACGACCGCGCCGCCGACCGCGTCGAGCACCCAGTGGTTGGCGGTGGCGACGATCGCGCACACGGTGATCGTCGGGTGCAGCGCCCCCAGCAGCTTCTGCCAGCCCTTCGGCGCGAGCGTCACGATCACGACCCCGCACCACAGGGACCAGCCGAAGTGCAGCGAGGGCATCGCCGCGTACTGGTTGGAGATCGCGGTCATGGCCCCGTAGCTCGGGTTCGCCAGGTCCTGCACCCCGTGCACCGTGTCGATGAAGCCCAGGTCGGGCATCAGGCGCGGCGGCGCGAGCGGGTACAGCCAGAAACCTATGAGGGCGAGCACGGTGGCGAGGCCCAGGGAGGCCCGCGCCCAGCGGTAGTCCTTGGGGCGGCGCCAGTACAGGACGGCCAGGATCGTCAGCGGGACCACGAAGTGGAAGGAGGTGTAGTAGAAGTTGAAGAACGCCTCCAGCCAGGGCGTCTTCGCGACGGCGTGGTTCACCGCGTGCTCGATGTCGATGCCGAGCGCCTTCTCGATGCCGTGGATCTGGCTCCCGTTGCCCTCGGCGAGGCTGCGACTGGTGGGTGCGGCGGCCCGGATGTGCGAGTACAGCGAGTACCCGACCCGTATCAGGAGCAGTTCCAGCAACAGATTCGGACGCGACAGCACGCGCCGCCAGAACGGCAGCAGCGGGATCCGCGCCCACCGTGCGGGGGCGGGCCGCCCGTAGGCCGTCGGTACGGGCTCGCGCCAGTACGGGGACGAGCGCGGCAGGAACGGCACGGCGCAGGCCGCGGCGACGGCCGCGAGCAGCAGCACGTTGTCCCGTACGGGGGCCAGCGCGGCCAGGTTGGGCAGCAGCACGTCGCTCGGCAGGGTCATGGCGAGGACCACCGCGACCGGCCACACGGGCCGGTCCGCGGCCCGCTTGCCGACCTTGCCGGCGACCGCGAGCAGCACCCAGAGCAGCTGGTGGCGCCAGCCGGTCGGGGATACGGCGACGGCCACGCAGCCGGTGATGGCGACGGCGAGCAGCAGCTGTCCGTCGCGGGCGTAGCGGGCGGCGCGGCGCAGACCGAACCAGGCGATGGCGGCCGCGAGGGCGACGTAGAGCAGGATCTCGCCGGGGCCGGACAGGCCCAGGCGCAGCAGCGCGCCGTGCACGGACTGGTTGGCGAGGCTGTCGGGGGCGCCGCCGAGGCCGGTGCCCGCCAGGTGCTGGACCCAGTACGTCCACGAGTCGCGCGGCAGCGCCGCCCAGGACAGTGCGGTGGCTCCGGCGAAGGTCAGGACGGCGGCGCGCGCGGTCGGCTTGCGCCCGGTCAGCCACAGCAGCGGGGCGAAGAGCAGCAGCGCGGGCTGGAGGGCGGCGGCGAGGCCGATCAGGAACCCGGACGGGCGGTCGGCCGGAACCCGGAACACCGCCAGCAGCACCAGCAGGACGGGCAGCACGGCGGTCTGGCCGGGCGAGGCGGCTTCGCGGACGGGCAGCGAGACCATCATCAGCGCGACCAGCACGGGCGCGGCCAGCAGCGCGGTGCGCCGGGGCACGGGATCGGGCAGGCCGCGCGCGGCGACGAGCCCGATGGCGGCGACGAACAGCAGGGTCACGCAGGTCCAGGCCACCTCCAGGGAGGGCGTGGCGAAGCCGAGGAGCGGCTTGAGGACCAGCCCCGCGAAGGGGGTCCCGGTGAACTGGCCGTTCTCGTAGAGCAGGCCCGGCAGGCTGCCCGGGGTGCCGGGGAGGTGGAAGTCGCTGAGCCACTCGCCCGGTGGCACGCGCAGCACCACGGCGGCCTGCCTGACGGCGAGCAGCCCTGCCAGCGCCCACAGCATGAGGCGTGCCGCCCCAAGCCTGCCGCCGCTACCGCCTATGACCCCGGCATGTCCGTTCGCACCGCTGTGCTCCGCCGCGTTAGCCACGCCTCGCCGGCCTCCCGCCCTGTTGACCGCAACCCTGACTTTGCCTGGCTGCCGCGTTTGATACCGCGTTTGATACCGCGTCCTTCATTTACCCGGACGACGATATCCCCCGCGCGATACCTAGGATGGCGCGCATGAGCATCGTGAAGATCAACGCACTGACCGTCCCGGCCGAACAGCGAGAAGTCCTGGAGCAGCGGTTTGCCTCCCGGGCGGGTGCGGTGGAGGGGTCCGACGGGTTCGAGTGGTTCGAGCTGCTGCGGCCCGTCGAGGGCACCGACCAGTACCTGGTGTACACGCGCTGGCGCTCCGAGGAAGACTTCCAGGCGTGGATGGAGGGCCCGATGAAGGCGGCCCACCAGGGTGGCGGCGCGGGCGGCGCGGGCGGCGGCGAGCGCCCGAAGCCTGCTTCCACGGGGTCCTCGGTGTGGTCCTTCGAGGTCGTGCAGCAGGCGGCGCCGAAGCAGGCGTGAACGACGCGGGGCCCGGAGCATCAGCTCCGGGCCCTTGCACTTTCATCCGATTCTCACGTCGGCTGGCGTCAGGTCACTCCCGTCAGCTCCAGAATCCCGTCAGCTCCAGAAGGCGTCGCTCTCGTCGATGTCCTCGATGCAGACGTCCAGGTCGCTGATCTTCCCGGCGACGAGGGTGAAGAAGATCCCCTCGTGGATCTCGAGCCCGCGGTCGCCGCGGTCCGCGCGCGATGTGTGGAAACTCATGACGTGGCCGCGGCCGTCCGCGAGCAATTTGTCCAGATGGACCTGGAGCGTCCCGTTCGACTCCTCGAAGAGCCGGCGGTAGAGGTCGAAGACGGCCTCCCGCCCCTTGTGGTGCCCTGAGATGGGACTGCTGCCGGGCATGTGCTGGATGACGTCGGCCGTCATCATCGTGCTCAGTTTGTCCATGTCGCGCTGGCCGAAGGCCTCGTAGGCGCGGCGGACCAGGACACAGTCAGGATGCTCCGACATGAGGTTCACGCCCTTCATGCGCACGGTTTGTCCTTTTTCCTATCATCGGCCCGTGCCTGTGGATATTCCAACGCGGACCCGGTGCCGCCCGCTCCACAATGACGCCATGACCAGCGACACGAGAATCACTACGACGGACACGGCGGGCACCTGGCAGGTCGTCCCCGAGGCATTCACCACCCCCGACGCCACCGTGCTGCGCCGCGCGTACTACGCGGAGGTCGCGGGCCGGTACTGGGACCGGGCCGTCACCGAGGCCGAGATCGACCAGGGGCTCCTGGACTTCCCGGACGAGGGGCTGAGCGCCCCGACGGGGCAGTTCGTGGTCGGCAGGCTCGACGGCCGGCCCCTGGCCTGCGGCGGCATACGCCTGCTGGACCCCGCCACGGCCGAGCTCACCCGGGTGTACGTGGACCCGCGCGCCCGCGGCACCGGCGGCGGCGCGGCCCTGCTGGGGGCACTGGAGGAGGCCGCCCGCGAGCTGGGCGCCGAGCGCGTCCGGCTGGACACCAGGTCGGACCTGGTGGAGGCCCGTGCCTTGTACGCGCGTCACGGGTACGCGGAGATACCCGCGTACAACTCGGGCCCCTACGCGGAGCACTGGTTCGAGAAGCGCCTGGTCTGAGCCGGCCGGTGCTGCCGAGGTCGGGCGGGGTCGGGCCGGGTCCGGCGGGGTCAGGGCGTGGCGGAGTGGTCCCGGCGCGGCAGGGTCTCGTACGGCTCCTCGGCGTCGGATCCGCAGAGCTCCGCGTTGATCTCGGCGACCAGCTTCGACAGGTCGGTCGGGCGGTCCGGGCCCCACCAGTCGCCGAGCAGTTCGGCGAGGGAGTCCTCGCGGGCCGCCGACAGCTTCAGCGCGCTCTCCCGGCCCTTCTCCGTCAGGACCAGCGGCAGCCCCTCGCGCACGGCGAGCCCGCGCTCCTCGACCTGGCGGGCCGCGTCCGTGATGGCCTTCAACGGCACGATGGTCCGCTCGGCGAGCATGGCGGGCTCGGCGGAGCCGTACTTGTTGATCCGCAGCAGCAGCCAGCTGGACGCGGGCAGCAGGTCGTAGCCGGCCTTCTCGGTGATCTTCTCGTAGACGTGCTTGCGGCCCTGGAGGGTCCCGAGCACCGACAGGGCGCGGGCGACCTCGTCGCGGGAGGAGCGGTGGACCGGGTTCGAGGCGAGGGTCTCGGTGACATCGGGCGCCGTCACCGAGCCGCGCAGCTTGTCCTCCTTGAGGAACCAGGCCACGACGAAGGCCACCAGCACCACGGGTGCGGCGTAGAGGAAGACGTCGGTGATGGAGGTGGAGTAGGCGTCCAGCACCCTCGGCCGCAGGGCGGCGGGAAGGGCCGCGATGGCCCGCGGGTCGGCCTCCAGCCGCGAGGCGTCCACCCCGGGCGGCAGCGGGAGCCCGGCCAGCGCGGAGGAGAGTTTGTCGTCGAGCCGGTTGGTGAAGATCGTGCCGAAGATGGCGACGCCGAAGGAGGCGCCGATGGAGCGGAAGAAGGTGGCACCGGAGGTGGCGACTCCGAGGTCGGCGTAGCTGACCGAGTTCTGCACCACCAGCACGAGCACCTGCATGACCAGTCCGAGGCCGGCGCCGAAGACGAAGAAGTAGACGCTCATCTCCCAGGTGGAGCTGGTGCGCTCCAACTGGTGCAGGAGCAGCAGCCCGACGGCGGTCAGGGCCGTGCCCGCGATCGGGAAGACCTTCCAGCGTCCGGTGCGGCTGACGATCTGGCCGGAGCCGGTGGAGGTGATCAGCATGCCGAGCACCATCGGCAGCATGTGGACGCCCGACATGGTCGGCGAGACGCCCTGGACGACCTGGAGGAAGGTCGGCAGGTAGACCATCGCGCCGAACATCGCGAAGCCCACGACGAAGCTGATCAGTGAGCAGAGGGTGAAGGTGCGGATCCGGAAGAGCTTGAGGGGGAGCACGGGCTCCACGGCCCGCTGCTCGACGAGGACGAAGGCGATCAGCAGCACGACGCCCAGTACGGCCAGTCCGATGATCTCGGGGGAGCTCCAGCCCCAGGTCCCGCCCAGCGAGGCCACGAGCACGAGGCAGGTGGCGACGGAGGCGATGAGGAAGGTGCCGAGGTAGTCGATGGTGTGCTTCTCGGAGCGCACCGGGATGTGCAGGCTCGCGGCGATGACGAGGAGCGCGACGAGACCGATGGGGAGGTTGATGTAGAAGACCCAGCGCCACGACAGGTGGTCCACGAACAGCCCGCCCAGCAGCGGGCCGAGCACGCTGGTCGCTCCGAAGACCGCGCCGAACAGGCCCTGGTACTTGCCGCGCTCGCGCGGCGGGACGATGTCTCCGACGATCGCCATCGACAGCACCATCAGCCCGCCGCCGCCCAGGCCCTGCAGCGCGCGGAACCCGATGAGCTGCGGCATGTTCTGAGCGAGCCCGCACAGGGCGGACCCGATCAGGAACAGCACGATGGCGTACTGGAAGAGCTTCTTGCGCCCGTACTGGTCCCCGAGCTTGCCCCAGAGCGGGGTGGCGGCGGTCGAGGCGAGCATGTAGGCGGTGACGACCCACGAGAGGTGAGCCATCCCGCCGAGATCGCTGACGATCGTCGGGAGGGCCGTCGAGACGATCGTCTGGTCGAGTGCGGCGATCAGCAGTCCCAGCAGCAGTGCGCCGATGGAGACGAGCACCTCGCGCGATGCGTGTTCGGCGCCGGGACCGGACTTCCTCGGGTCGGACTCCGTGGCCACGTCCTGAACCATCGACTCCTCCTCAGGGCTGATCGACTACTCCATCCTGAGCGGTGTGTCCGGTTATGGCCTGTCGGGCGGGTTGGGAGGGGCTCCGCGGGTCTGCATAATCGCTGGCAGTGGCCAGGGAGGGGTACCAGTGAGCGCTGAGCGCTGTCCAGATTGCGGCGCCGTGAGAGACGACTGCCGATGCGAGTCCTTGCGGATCCGCCCCTACGTCTCGCTGCCCGACCCCGGCCAGGCCGCAGCCCCGCCGCAGCAGCCCCGTACGCGGCCGATGCCGCTTGCCGAGCCGGAGGCGCACACCCCGGCGTACGGGGTTCCGGTGGTGCCCTGGCCCGACGAAACGGTTCAGCTGCGCGCCGTCCCGCCATCCGGGCCGCCGCCCGGGAAGGCCGGCGCGCGCCGCCGCATACGCGTCCTCCCGATCGCCGCGGCCGTGGCGGTCGTCGCCACCGCGGCCCTGGCCGTGACCGCCTTCTCGGGTTCCGGCAAGCCCGACGCCGATACCGTCCTCCTCGACGTGCAACCCACCGCGCCCCTGACGGCCCTGCCGTCGGCCGCCCCCGTGCAGAGCTCGGCGAGCGCCAAGCCGAGCCCGTCCCTCTCGCGGTCCCCGAGCCCCTCGCGCTCCGCCTCCCCCTCCCCGACGCCGAGCCAGAGCCGCTCGTCGGCTCCGGCGGCCTCCCCTTCCCCCACCCCGAGCCGCCCTTCCAGCCCTCCCCCGCCGTCGCAGGCGGTCACGCTCCAGTACGGGGACTCGGGCCCGGAAGTGGAGAAGCTCCAGCGGCTGCTGTCGGCCCAGGGGGTCTACCGGGGCAAGTTCGACGGCAAATTCGGTGGTCAGACCCGGTCGGCGGTCTCGACCTTCCAGTGGGAGAACGACATCGAGGGCGACCCGTACGGGGTCTACGGCCCGGAAACGCGCCGCGTCCTGGAGGGATAGGAGCCCGGGAGGGATAGAACACATCCCCTCGGCTGGCGCGGACCCCGCTTCATTTTGTATTCTTCAGGAACAAAGTGGTTCCGTCCTCAACCCCTGACCGGGGGACGGAACCACTTGTTCTCTTTTCCCGCCCCGTCTGGAGCCCCCGCCGTGCAGGCCACCACCGCCAACGCCGTCCTGACCGCCAAGGCCCTGCTCCTGGACATGGACGGCACCATCGTCAACTCCGACGCGGTGGTCGAACGCTGCTGGCACGACTGGGCCGTCGCCCACGGCCTGGACCCGCGGGAGGCCCTCAAGGTCGTCCACGGCCGCCAGGGCTACGCCACCATGGCGATCCTCCTCCCGGACCGCCCGATGGAGGAGAACTTCGCCGAGAACACGGTGATGCTCGCCCGCGAGACCGCCGACACCGACGGCGTGGTCCCGGTCGGCGGGGCTCCGGAGTTCATGGCTGCCATCAGCGCCCTCCCGCACGCCCTGGTCACCTCCGCCGACGCGGCCCTGGCCACGGCCCGGATGACCGCGGCGGCCCTGCCGATGCCGCGGGTCCGGATCACCGCCGAGTCCGTCCAGGCCAGCAAGCCCCACCCCGAGGGCTTCCTGATGGGCGCCGCCGCCCTCGGCGTCGACCCGGCCGACTGCATCGTCTTCGAGGACTCGGCCGCCGGCATCGCCGCGGGCCGGGCAGCGGGCATGCGCGTCATCGGCGTGGGCCCCCGCGCCGCCGCCCACGCCCCCACCGCCCACGTCCCCGACCTGACCTCCGTCGAAGTCACCACCACCCCCGACGGCGACATCACCCTCACCCTCCGCTCGGCGTAGCCCCCGGGACCGGCCAACGCCGCGACAGGACCCCGCCGGTCGGCCGGTGCCGCAGCTCGAACGCCCGGCCGGTCGCGACGCGGCGCGCAGCACAGCGCACGGCAGCGCGGCGGGCGTGACTCGCACCGGACGCACCCGGACGCCTCGGCGACGCGGCGACGTACGACACCAGCCATCACCGGCCTGAAAGGGACGGCCACGGCCACCGGACGGTGAGTGGCGGGCCGCCCCCACCACCGAACCCCGCAGCCACAGGCCGTCCGTGTCGCAGCCCTCGCCACGGATCAGCCCGGCCACGGGCCGGCCGGGCGACAGGCCAGCCGGGCGACAGGCCACCTCGACCACCGCACCGCCAAGCCGCGGGCAGTCCGAATTGCGGCCGCCTCGGCCACGGAGCAGCCGATCCGCAGACAGCCCCCGGTCACGGGACGACGACGCCCGGGGCCGAGGGCCGCGCGAACATCAGGCGGGCTCGGCCGCGTACCCGGTCCCGGTCGAGCCGTGGAGGGTCCCCGGAGCGGGCACGCGGACCGCGCGGGTCAGGCGACGCAGAACTCGTTGCCCTCGGGGTCCTGCATCACGATGGCGTAGTAGCCCTCCCGCTCGTCCATGATCCGCAGTACGGTCGCGCCCGCCTCGGTGAGCCGCCCCACCATCTCGTCCACCCGACGGGCCCGGATCGCCACCGGCACGTCGCGCCCGCCACCGACCTTCAGGTCCAGGTGCATCCGGTTCTTGCCCGACTTCGGCTCCGGAACCTGCTGGAACCACACCCGCGGCCCCAGGCCCTGCGGATCGACGATCGACTCCGGGTTCTCCGCCGCCCCCTCCGGCAACTCCTCCTCGGGCACCCCCATGCCCAGCCAGTACTCCCGCCAGGTGGCATGGCCCTGCGGCGGCGGCTCCGGCTCGTACCCGAGCGCCTGGGTCCAGAAGGCCACCATCACCTGGGGATCCGCGCAGTCGATGGTCAATTGCAACGTCAGCTCCATCCCCGCAGCGTCCCAGACACCACCGACATCCCCCGGCAGGCAGGCGCGCAGGCACGCGGCCGGCCATCGGCGCCGGGGCCGGGCGCCGGGGCCGGGCGCCGGGGGCCAGGGCCGGGCCGGGGCCAGGGCCGGGCCGGGGCCGGGGCCGGGGCCGGGGCCGGGGGCCGCCGCCGGGCCGGGGCCAGGGCCAGGGCCGGGGCCGGGGCCGGGCAGCATCCGCAGCGTCACCGCCGCGGACTGCCGGCCGGCCGGTCCCCTCGCTACCCGGCGATCGCCTCGTAGAGCGAGAACACCGCCAGCGCCGCCATGACGCCGGCCGCGATCTTGGTGATCAGGCTCAGCGGGACGTACTTCATCAGCGTCCGGCCGCCCAGGATCCCGATTCCGGCCACGGCCCACAGCGCGAGCACCGCTCCGAGGCCGACCGAGACGGGGTTGTCGTACCGCGCGGCGAGGTTCGCGGTCATGATCTGCGTCAGGTCACCGAACTCGGCGACCAGGATCAGCATGAAGCCGGCCCCCGAGACCTTCCAGAAGGACTGGTCGGCCGGCGGCTTGACCGTTTCCTCCCCGTCGCTCTTCTTCAGGAGCAGCATCGCCGCACCCGCCAGGAACAGCACGCCCACGACGGCCTGCACCAGCCGGTGCGGGAGCAGGGTGAGCACGCTGCCGGCGGCGATGGCCAGGGCCACGTGCACGGCGAAGGCGGCGGCGACGCCGACGAAGACGTACGAGGCGCGGTAACGGGTGCCGAGCATCAGGCCGGCGAGGGCCGTCTTGTCCGGGAGCTCGGCAAGAAAGACGACGCCGAAGGCGATCGCCATCACGGTGAAGCTGAACACGGGGTGGAACCTCAATCGGTCGGGCAGGACGCCATCGGTACCGAGAGACCAGGAGTAATCAGGGGTCGCTTCGGCTCGGCGGCGTCCTGAAGTACGTACGCGTGCATACGCGCAGGACGCTGCGGCCGAAGGTCTCGCTGGCCGACCCGACACACATGCGTATCCGGTCTGCCTCCGGGCGCCGGCTGGTGTGACCCAGCAGTATGTCGACGGTCCGGCAAAGAGCTACTCCCCTTCTGCTCCTCCAGAGTACGCGACGCCCCCCGCCTCCCGAAATAGGACTTTGGGCACACCCCGGACCGCGGTCGACCCCGTCCGGCCGGGCAGCGGGCCGGGGGGCAGACCGGGCAGCGGGCCGGGTGGCAGACCGGGCGGCGGGCGGACCGCGGGCCTGGCGTCCGGTAGGCCGACCGACCCGGAATGGCAACTTCCGCTATTTCCAGTCGGGTTGAAGACCTCGCCATGACATGCCCATGTCTTCACACTGTCATCTGACGCCCATCCCCAGGAAACCCGGCGCCGCCACCATGGCGACGCCCCACAGAGTTCCCGCCCCCACCCAGGAGCCCCTCATGTTCTCCACGCCCTCCGTCTACGCGCGTCGACTTGGCATGCTCGCCTCAATAATCACGGCCGTCTCCCTCACCACCCTCCTCACCGCCCCCACCGCCGCGGCCGCCCCTCCCACCCCCATCAGCGCCACGGCCGCCCTCTCCTACCTGGCCACGGTCACCCCGAAGACCGAAGGCACCACCACCGGATACAGCCGCGACCTCTTCCCCCACTGGAGCACCGTCTCCGGCACCTGCAACACCCGCGAGACCGTCCTCAAGCGCGACGGCTCGAACGTCGTCCAGGACTCCGCCTGCGCGGCCGTCAGCGGCAACTGGTACTCCGAGTACGACGGCGCCACCTGGACCGCCGCCTCGGACCTCGACATCGACCACGTGGTCCCGCTCGCCGAGGCCTGGCGCTCCGGTGCCAACTCCTGGACCACCGCCAAGCGCCAGCAGTTCGCCAACGACCTCACCCGCCCGCAGCTCATCGCGGTCACCGACAACGTCAACCAGGCCAAGGGCGACCTCGACCCCGGCAAGTGGCTGCCCCCGCGCACGGCCTACCGCTGCACGTACGCGCGCATGTGGGTCGACGTGAAGCAATACTGGGGCCTGAGCATGGACTCCACGGAGAAGACGGCCCTGGTCAACATCCTCAACGCCTGCTGAACCCTCAACGCCTGCTGAATCCTCGACGCCTGCTGACGCACCACCCCGCCCCCACCCCTGGCCAAGGATCTTTCCCCCACCAGGGGGAGGTGGACCGCCCCCTCCCCGTCGTACCGTGACCACAGGGACGACGAGAACGACCACAAGGCTGGTCAACGGGTCTTCGGAGGAGGGGGAGTTGCATGGCCGCAATGCGTCTTGGACCGCTGCTGCGCCACGTCGACTGGGACACGGGCGGCTCCGCCACGATATGGATCGAGGCGGACCGCCCCTGCACCGCCGAGGTGCGCTGCGCCGACGGCTCCGGCGGCAGCGTCCGTACCTTCCAGGTCGCGGGCCATCACTACGCCCTGGTCACCGTCACCGGCCTGACCCCCGGCTCCACCACGGCGTACGAGGTCCTGCTCGACGGGGTCCACGTCTGGCCGCTCCCCGACAGCCCGTTCCCCGCGAGCACCATCACGACGCCGTCCACCGCCGGACCGGGCTCCGCCGCCGCCTCCGGCGGGCCCGCTCTGCGCATCACCTTCGGCTCCTGCCGCCAGGCCGCCCCACCCGCCGGCCGGCGCGGACCGCACGGCCCCGACGCGCTCGACACCCTCGCCGCGCAGCTGGCCGCGGATCCGCGGTCGGAGCGGCCCGACGTGCTGCTCCTCCTCGGCGACCAGGTGTACGCGGACCAGCTGTCCAAGCCGACCCGCCAGTGGCTCGCGGCCCGCCGGGACCTCCGCGAGGCGCCCGGCGCCCAGGTCGCGGACTTCGAGGAGTACACCCGGCTCTACTACGAGTCCTGGCTCGACCCGGAGATCCGCTGGCTGCTCTCCACCGTCCCCAGCCTGCACATATTCGACGACCACGACGTCATCGACGACTGGAACACCAGCGCCGCGTGGCTGGCGGAGATGCGCGCCACCCCGTGGTGGCAGGAGCGGGTGCTCAGCGGGCTGATGTCGTACTGGGTGTACCAGCACCTGGGGAACCTCTCCCCCGCCGAGCTGGCCGCCGACCCCCTGTACGCGGCGGTCCGCGGGACCCCCGACGGCACCGACGCGCTACGGGCCTTCGCCGCCTCGGCGGACGCCGACCCCTCCACGGTCCGCTGGAGCTACCGCCGCGACTTCGGCCGGTCCCGGCTGCTGATGGTGGACACCCGGGCCGCCCGGGTGCTGGACGAGGACGGCCGGGCCATGCTCGACCCGGCGGAGCAGCAGTGGCTGCGCGACAACGCCCTGGCCGGACACGGCGGTTACGACCACCTCCTCATAGGGTCCTCGCTGCCCTGGCTGATGCCTCCGCTCGTGCACGACGCGGAAGTGTGGAACGCCGCGCTGTGCCGCGGGGAGCGGGGACCCCGGTGGGCCCGGATCGGGGAGGACCTGCGGCGGCGCAGCGATCTGGAGCACTGGGCGGCATTCCCGGGCTCGTTCGCGGCGCTCAGCGACCTGCTGGAGGAAGTGGGGACGGGTCCGCGGGCTCCGGCCACGGTCTGCGTGCTCTCCGGGGATGTGCATCACGCGTACGTGGCCAAGCCCCGAATACCCAGTACGGCGCGGGTGTTCCAGCTGACGTGCTCGCCCGTGCACAACTCCATCCACACCGCGGTGAAGTGGGGCTTCCGGCTCGGCTGGTCACGGGTGGGCCGGTGGCTGGGCCGGGGCTTCTCCCGGCACGGCCGGACGGGCCGGCCTCCACTGAGCTGGCGGCGTACGGGTGGCCCCTGGTTCGGCAACCAGCTCATGACACTCGCACTGTCGGGCCGCTCCGCGCGGCTCCGGCTGGACCAGGCCCGCAAGGGACCCCGCCTGGTGACGGTCCTGGACCGGGACCTCACACCGCCGCCGGGCTAGTGCTGTGACCGGAAAGGTTCACCGGGTCGCGGCGCCCGGCACGGCAAACTTTTCCGGCCACAGCACTAGGCCGTCCCTTTCGGATCCGGCCGACGCAGGCGCGGGACACACCGCGGGGCCCGTCCACCCCCCGGGCGTCCGGTCCGTGGACGTCCGGCGTACGCTGTTCCGCTGTCAGCCGCCCCTGCCGCTCCCCCGCGACGTAGCGGCGCTTCACGCCGAAGCACGTCAACCGGACTGGGGAGTCCCGCTTTGCTTGAGACTCTGGGCTCGCTGACTTCGAGCCCATGGATCTACGCCCTCGTGGCGCTGTCCATCCTGCTCGACGTGTTCCTGCCGGTGCTGCCGAGCGGGGTACTGGTGATCACCGCGGCAGCGGCCGCGGCGGCCGCCGCCGGGGCGACGGGCCCGGCGCCCGTGCACGCCCAGGTGCCCGACATCCTGGCCCTGCTGGTGACGGCCGTCACCGCCTCGGTGCTGGGCGACATGGCCGCGTACCGGCTGGCCCGGCGCGGCGGGGCCCGTCTCGACCGGGCCATCGCCCGGTCCCGCCGGCTCACTCGCGCCCAGGAACGCCTCGGGATCGCCCTCGCCCGCGGCGGCGGCGCGCTGGTGGTGGTCGCCCGCTTCGCCCCCGCCGGCCGCTCGGTGGTCTCCCTCGGCGCGGGGAAGACCCAGCGCAAGGTCAGGGAGTTCCTGCCCTGGTCGGTCCTGGCCGCCATCGCCTGGGCCGGGTACAGCATCGCCCTCGGCTACTTCGGCACCCAATGGCTCGGCACCACCTGGCTCGGCACCGCGGTCTCCCTGATCGCCCTCTTCGCCGCCGGCGCCCTGGCCGCCTTCGTCGTCCGCCGCCCCACCACCCGGACCCCCGCCCCGGCCCCGGCCGCCTGAGCGAGCGGGCCCGGGCGCAGCCTCCCCCCGGGCGGGTGCGGGACTCCCCCGGGCGGAGCAGCGGCTCACCCGTTCACCCGGCAGCGATCGCCGCGTCCGCGCCGGGCTCCTAGCGTCCAAGGCACGGTGCGCACCCGAATCCGCGCCGCGCCGCGCTGTTCCCGGAGCCCGAGGAGTCCTCTCCATGCCCGCCACCCCCCGCAGCCCCCGCTCGCACCGCCCGCTCCCCCGCGTGCTGGCCGTCGCCGCCGCGGCCCTCGTCATCTCGGCCGCCGCCCCCGCGACGCTCGCCCACGCCGGCCCCTCCGGCAACGTCTCCCCGACCAACGTCGCCCCGGGCGGCCGGGTCAGCCTCAACATCACCGGCTGCGGCACGAAGACCGGCAAGGCCTCCTCCCGCGCCTTCGGCGACGTATGGCTGACCCCGGGCAACGCGGAGGCCACCAACCTCTTCGGCGCGGCCACCACCTTCCGCAACGTCAGCGCCGGCTCGCATCCCGTCACCTTCGAATGCGGCGGCCCCGGCGGCGAGCGCGTCACCGTCGCCCTGAACATCACCCCGGGCGCCGCCCGCGGCGGTCTCGGCGGCAGCGTCGATTCCATGAGCCCGGGTCAGATCGCCATCGGCGGAGCGTTCGTGGCGAGCGCCCTCGGCGCCGGCGCCTGGTTCCTGCGCCGCCGCACGGGCCACGCCGGCTGAGGCGGAGCGGAAGCAGAAGCGGAATCGGGAGTGGCCGATGGTCCCATCCCCCTCGGGACTTTCCCCACTCCCGCCCGGAGGCCGTCGCGGCAAGGCTGAGTCCACGCACCGCTGCCCCACAAGGAGCCCGCCATGGACCAGAGCCCGCGCCCCGTGATCGCCGCCGTCGACGGTTCCGCGAACGGCAACCGGGCCCTGGAATGGGCCATCTCCCAAGCCCTGACGGTCCGGGCACCGCTGCGCATCGTGCACGCCCGTCTCTACATGAACTCGATCGGCTCGGCCCTGTCCGGCGGGTTCGAGGAGCCGGGACCCGACGACGACCCGGTGCTCATCCGGGTCCGCGAAGCCCTGGACGGCCGCGCCGGGCTTCCCCCGATCGAGTACGTCTCCCACCCCGGCGCCCCCGACCGCGTACTGCCCGGCCTGGGCGCGGACGCCCAACTGATGGTCCTCGGCTCCCGAGGCCGCGGCGGCTTCGCCAGCCTCCTGCTCGGCTCGAACGGCCTCGCCTGCGCGAGCCGTGCCGCCTGCCCCGTGGTGGTCGTACCGCGGGCCGAGCCGCCCGTGCGCGACCCGTACGGACAGATCGTGCTCGGCCTGAACACCACAGCCCCCGACGACAGCACCACCCACTTCGCCTTCCGCGAGGCGGCCCGGCGCGGTGCCCGCCTCCAGGTCGTCATCGCGCACGCCTGGCCGGGCCGGACCTTCACCACCGCGGGCACCATCGGCAAGGCCTCCCACACCCAGACGGCCGGCGCGCACGAGATCGGCGCCCTGGCCGCGGCCCACCTGCGCCCGCACGCGGAGCGCTTCCCGGAGGTCCGGGTCGAGCAGGTCACAGCACCGGGCGACGCGGCCGGCCACCTGGTCGCCGCTTCGCAGGCCGCGGACCTGCTGGTCATCGGCCGCCACCGCAAGCGCCCGCTCTCCCCTCACCTGGGCTCGGTCACCAACGCGGTCCTGCTCCACACCACCTGCCCGGTAGCGGTGGTCCCCCTGGAGGAAACCGCCGTCCCGGCAGCCGCCTAGACGGCCTAGCTCGTCGCCGTCGCCCCCCGGACCTGGATCCCGTCCAGCAGGTCCCGCGTGGCCTCCGCGATCGCGTCGACGGCGGCGGCGAACACCTCCTGGTTGTGCGCGGCGGGCGCCCTGAAGCCGGACACCTTGCGCACGTACTGAAGCGCGGCGGCCCGGATCTCCTCCTCGGTCGCCTTCTCCGCAATCGCGGGCGGACGCAACGTCTTGATAGATCGGCACATGCCTCCACTATCCCGCCCCGCGCGGCCACTCGGATCCCCCGTCGACCAACAACGCAAAAGACCCCCCGCCATGATCGGCAGGGGGTCTTTCCACTGGTGGGCGCGGACGGTTTCGAACCGCCGACATCCGCTTTGTAAGAGCGGCGCTCTACCCCTGAGCTACGCACCCGTGGATGAGTGGACAGCCTACATGGAGGGCGTACCCCCCACGCAAACCCGTTCCCGTGAGGGAGAATGGACCGGGGCAGGGGCATTGCGGACGGGGTACGGGAGAAGCGACTGTGACGACGGCACCCCGGCGGTGGTTCGGCGGCGGGCGGGACGAGAGTCGGCGGGCTGATGCCCAGGCGGCGAAGGACGCCGCCGCGGCCGCGTTCTACGAGTTGGACACCGCGCAGCGGGATCTGCGGATCTCCATCGAGACGATCGCGGCGGCCGACGGATCGCCCGAAGCGCGGCGCGCGGGCGAGGGGTTCGTCGCGCTCGGGCAGCGGATCGACCAGGTCAGCCAGGTGTACATCGAGGCCGTCGACGCACATGACCTGGATCGCGCCGAGCTGGAGGCGGCCGCCGCGACGCGGGCGACCCAGGAGCTGACGCGGGCGCGCGAGGAGCTCGTACGGGTGAAGGGCGAGCTCGACCGTTTCGCGCAGGGGCTGCAGCCGCTGCTGGACAAGGCGGAGACGCAGTTGGCGCGGGTGGCGCCCGCCCGGGAGCGGGCCAGGGCCGCGCTGCTGGCGGCGAGCACCGCGCTGGACGACGTGCGCGGCAAGGGCATCCGTGCCGACGACCTGGCGGCCCGGCTCGCCGCGCTGGGTCCGGAGCTGACGAAGCTGAACCAGGGCGCCGCACAGCACGGGGTGCAGGAGACGGTCCAGCGCGCCGACCGGATCCTGCGCGACGCCGAGGGGATACGGGCCGAGGCGGCGCGGCTCCCGGAGCGGGCGGCGGAGATCGACCGGCGGCTGGTGAGCCTGCGGACCCGTGCGCAGGCGCTGCGCAATCGGGCGGACCGGGTGGATCCCGTACTCAGCGAGCTGCGCCGGCGGTTCAGCGCGGCTTGCTGGCAGGACCTCCAGCACGTGCCCGACCAGGCGGTACGGGATGTCGCGCAGGCGGAGGACCGGCTGCGGGAGGCCGCCCGCGCCCGGGACGAGCAGCGCTGGGCCGATGTGACGGCACTGGTCGAGGCCGTGCGGGGGGCGCTGGACTCGACCGACGAGGCGGTGTCGGCGGCGCAGGACCGGCTGACGCGGCTGGAGGCGGTGGCGCGGGATCCGCAGGCGGAGGTGGACCGGACCCGGTTCGCGATCCGCGATGCGCAGCGGATGGCGATGGCGGGCCGCAGCGTGCCCGATCCGCGGCATGCGCGGCCGCTGGACGAGTCGGTGGCGCGGGTGGACCGGGCGGTCGCGGGGCTGGAGGGCCGGCATCCGGACTACTGGGCGTTCCTGCTGGAGATGGGTCAGGTGCGCGATGCGGTGAACCGGGTGGTGAGCGGGATCCGGACGGAGCGCGGCCAGGCCTGACCTCGTACCCCGGCCAGGCCTGACCTCGTACTCCGGTCCTGGGTTGTCGCCTGGTGGGCATCGATGGATGCTGGGAGGTGCCGGGAACGGACCAGAGGAGGGCGTTATGGCTGCCCACACTTTCCACAAGCCCCGTGCGCCCCATGCGCCCCCCACACCTCATGAGCCGTCCCGTGAGCCGTACGTGGCCCACGCCGCCTACGGCTGCACGGAACCCCATGAGCACTACGCGCCCTACGTCGCCCACGAGCCCGATCCCTCCCGGGTGCCGCCGGAGCCCCACGCGCTGGCCCACCGCCTCGAGCGCGTCATGCACCCCGTCAACGCCCGCCTCGACGAACACCTGCCCGCCGACCACAAGCTCAACAAGGTCTACCGGGTCGGCGCCGGCCTGACGGGCCTGCTGCTGGTCGTCTTCGGGATCCTGGGGCTCGTCCACCGGATCGGGTTCTTCAACACCGGCGGCGACACGGTGCTGGCCCTGAACACCAACGGCGCGCTGAGCGTCCTGTCGATCTGCATCGGGGCCCTGCTCATCGCCGGAATGGTGATCGGCGGGAGCTTCGCCTCGACGCTCAACATCGTGCTGGGTCTGCTCTTCATCGCGAGCGGGTTCGTGAACCTGGCGCTACTCGACACGGGGATGAACTTCCTGGCCTTCCACATCCAGAACGTGCTGTTCAGCTTCGTGGTCGGCGTCATGCTGATGTGGTTCGGGATGTACGGGCGGGTGGGCAGCGCCCTGCCGCACGACAACCCGTACTGGCGGGCCCGCCACCCCGAGCAGGCGGCTCGGGAGCAGCGGGCGACGGCCGGCCGACGGTAGCGGCGGTGGAGGTGGAGGTAGCGGCGACCCCGGCATGCCGGCGAGGTTGCCGAAGACGTTGAAGACGCCGCCGGCCACGCCCAGCATGCGCTGCGGGGCGATCTCGGTGACCAGGACCCAGGAGAACGACGCGAGGCCGTTGGCGAAGAAGGCCACGCACATGATGGCGATCATCGCGGCGTTCGAGGTGACGTGGTTGGCGGCCACGATGACCCCGGCCAGGGCCAGGCCGGTGACGATCGGGGTCTTGCGGGCGAAGGACGCCGACATGCCCCGCTTGACCATCCAGTCGGACCAGCTGCCTCCGCACAGCACGCCCACGAGGGCGGCGACGAAGGGCAGGGCGCCGGTCAGGCCGCCCTTGTCGAGGCTGAGGCCGCGCTCGTCGGTGAGGTACGTCGGGAACCAGGTCAGAAAGAAGTAGAGCGTCGAGGCGATCGCGAACTGGCCGAGGAAGACGCCCCAGATGCGGCGCCGGCGCAGCAGGAAGGCCATGTCGCGGCGGAAGGCGCCCTTCTCCTGGGCCCGGGCGGCGGTGTCGGCGGAGGTCTCGTCCTCGGTGATGTGGACGAGCTCGTTCTCGCCGACCTTGGGGTGCTGTTCGGGGCGGTTGCGGATGACCTTCATCCAGACCAGCGCCCAGGCGATGCCCATGCCGCCGAGGATCCAGAAAACGTGGCGCCGGCCGAGGGTGGCGGCCAGCCACGCGATCAGCGGGAAGGCCACGCCCAGGCCGATACCCCTCCTCCTTCAAGCGGCCCGGAGGTGTAGACGGCGACGGCCCGGCCGCGCTCGGCGCGCGGGAACCAGGAGGCGGCGACGCGGCCGTTGCACGGGAAGGCGGGAGCCTCGAAGAGGCCGAGGCCCATGCGGCTGGCGAAGAGGAAGCCGAAGCCCTTGGCCAGGGAGCCGAGGGCGGTCATCACGGACCAGCCGATCAGGGCCCAGGCGTAGACGATGCGGGGGCCGAACCTGTCGACGGGGCGGCCGCCGGGGAGCTGGGCGAGGGCATAGGTCCAGGCGAAGCCGGACCCGCCGCGCGGTCACGGCGGCCGGGTCGTTGCTGAGGGACATCGGTGTCTCCGGGGCATGGGGGACGGGGCGAGGAGTGCCGGAATCAGATGCTCCGGTTCTGCGACGCAATAATTGCTAATTAACGATTACTTGTGCAACTCTTTGCCTTGCCAGGGGAGCAAGTAGGGATGAAAGCCCCGACAGGAGAGGGGGAACCGGAATGAGCAGCAGCGAAGCCGCCTACGCCGGCCGGGGGATCCACAAGGCCGCCGTGGAGGAACTGGCCCGCAGGATCTTCGACGGCAGCTACGACGAGGGATCCACGCTCGACCTCCCCCGCCTCATGGAGGAGCTCGACGTCAGCCAGACCGTGCTCCGCGAGGCCATCAAGGTGCTCATGGCCAAGGGCCTGCTCGACGCCCGCCAGAAGCGCGGCACCTTCGTCCGGCCGCGCACCGACTGGAACCTCTTCGACGCCGACGTGCTGCGCTGGAAGCTCGCGGCCGGTGCACCCGACTGCTTCTTCTCGGACCTCTTGGAGCTGCGCCGCTCGATCGAGCCGGCCGCGGCCGCGCTGGCCGCCGTACGGGCGACCGAGCAGGACCTGGCCGCGCTGGACGCGGCGCTGACCGCGATGGCGGCGAGCGACAGCGACCCGGTGCTGCACGTACGGGCGGACGCCTCGTTCCACCTGGCGCTGCTGACCGCCTCGCACAACCTGTTCTTCACCCAGATGTACCGGGTGATCATCCCGGCCCTCGTGGAACGCGACCGCACGGTGCACAGGACGGGGGACTTCGAGCATCCGCACGCGATCCACCGGGCCGTGGTCGACCAGGTCCGGGCCGGGGACCCGGACGGGGCGTACATGGCCGTGCTCGACCTCCTCGACATGGCCAAGCGCGACCACCCCTAGCCCGACCCCCGCAGTACCCGAAGCACGCGTAGTACCCGTAGTACCCCGCATCCCGGTCCTGCCACCCGACCTGGAGAGGACACCGTCCGCAGTGAAGATCACCCGTATCGAGACCTTCATGGCCCCACCGCGCTGGATGTTCGTGCGCGTCGAGACCGACGAGGTCGTCGTCGGCTGGGGCGAGCCCGTGGTCGAAGGGCGCGCCGAACCGGTGCGCGCGGCCGTGGAGGTGCTGTCCGAGTACCTGCTCGGCCAGGACCCGATGCGGATCGTGGACCACTGGCAGGTCATGACCAAGGGCGGCGGCTACCGCGGCGGCCCCGTCCTGTCCTCGGCGGTCGCCGGGCTCGACCAGGCGCTGTGGGACGTCAAGGGCAAGGCGTACGGCAAGCCCGTGCACCAGCTCCTCGGCGGCCCGGTCCGCGACCGGATCCGCGCCTACGCCTGGGTCGGCGGCGACGAGCCGCACGAGATCGAGGACGCGCTGACGCGCCAGATCGAGGCGGGCTTCACGGCCGTCAAGATGAACGGCTGCGGCCGCATGAGCCCGCTGGCCACCCGCTCCGAGGTGCGCGAATGCATCCAGCGGGCCGAGACCGCCCGCGAAGTCCTCGGCGACGACCGCGACTTCGGCCTCGACTTCCACGGCCGGGTCCGCACCGAGCGGCCGGGCCTCGGGGTCGAGGTCGACGAGGCGGCCGTCCGCGCCGCCGACAAGAAGGGGCACGTCTGGCGCAACCCCGTGTGGCGCCACGACGACGGCTCCTTCGCCGAGTGGTGAGCCCCCACCACCACTCGGCATTCCCTTTCCCCCCACACATCAGAAGGCAGGCATTCCCATGGAGTTCGGCGCAGCGCTGCGACAGGAGCGGCTCGTCGCCATCGTCCGCGGCAGGGACGCCGAGGCGTCCTTCCGTACCGTCATGACCCTCGTGGAAGAGGGCGTGTCCCTCGTCGAGGTCTCCCTCAGCGGGGCAGACGCGCTGGAGGTCATCGGCCGCGCCCGCAAGGAGCTCGGCGACGAGGCGTGGCTGGGGGCCGGTACGGTCCTCACCGCCGAGGACGCCCAGCGGGCCGCCGGGGCCGGAGCCAACCTGATGGTCACCCCGGGGCTCGGCGCGGGCGTGGAGGAGGCCGTCCGCCAGGGCGTGCCGGTGCTGGCCGGGGTCATCACCCCGACCGAGGTCATCGCGGCCGACGCGGCGGGGGTCGCCGCGCTCAAACTGTTCCCCGGCTCGATCGGCGGACCGGCGTACCTGCGGGCCCTGCGGGCGCCCTTCCCCGACCTGCCGTTCGTACCGGTCGGCAGGGTGGACTCGGCCGCCGCGGCCGAGTACCTGTCCTCCGGCGCGGTGGCGGTCGGCATCGGCTCCCCGCTGGTCGGGGACGCGGCCGACGGCGGCGACCTGGGCGCGCTGCGGCGCCGGGCGGCGGAGTTCCTGGCGGTCTGCGCATGAGTCCGCGCATGAATCCGCGCATGAATCCGCGTATGGACACGGACGGGATCGAGGTCTTCACCTTCGGGGAGACGATGCTCTCCCTGCGCGGCAGCGGCCCGCTGCGCCTCGGCGGCACGATGGACGTCTCCGTCGCCGGCGCCGAGTCGAACGTCGCGATCGGCCTGGCCCGGCTCGGCCACTCGGTCCGCTGGGCGGGCGCGGTCGGCGAGGACGAGGCCGGTGAGCTGGTCCTACGGACGCTGCGTGCCGAGGGCGTGGACGTCGGCGGAGCCTCCCGCGACGAGGGCGGGGCCCCGACCGGGCTGATGCTCTCGGAGCCGCGCCTGCCGGAGCCGACCCGGGTGCACTACCACCGGGCGGGATCGGCGGGCTCGCGCCTCAAGGCCTGCTCGCTGGAGCGCGCCTTCACGGCGGCCCCTCCCAGGGTCCTGCACCTCACCGGCATCACCCCGGCCCTCTCCCGCTCGGCGCGCTCGGCGGCGACCATGGCCCTGCGCCTCGCGGCCGAGCATTCGGCGCTGGTCTGCCTCGACGTCAACTTCCGGTCCCGGTTGTGGTCCTGCGAGGAGGCGGCGGCGGTGCTCCGCGAGTGGGCCCCGTCCGTGGACGTCCTCATCGCCTCGGACGACGAACTCCCCCTGTGCCTGCCCCCGGACGCCCCGGCCGACCCGGCCGTGCAGGCCAAGGAGCTCCTGGCGCTCGGAGTCGGCGAGGTCGTGGTCAAACTCGGCGCGGCCGGAGCGACGGCCCACACCGAGGACGGCTCCTCGCTCCACGCCCCCGCCCGTCCGGTCCGGGCGGTGGACACCGTCGGCGCGGGCGACGCCTTCGTGGCGGGCTACCTCTCCGCGTTCCTGGACGGCCTGGGCACCGCCGCCCGTCTGGACCGGGCGGTGACCACGGGCGCCTTCGCGGTGGCCTCCCGGGGCGACTGGGAGGGCGCCCCCACCCGGGCGGAGCTCAGCCTCCTCGCGGCAACGGCCGGCACGGTCCTGCGCTGATCCCGCTGATCCACCGGCGGGCCCGGGTCGACACGGGGGTGCGGCCCGGTCCCGCCGGTCATGCCTGCTCCGCCGGTCCCGCCTGCGGGCCGCGGGGCGGGGCGCTTCCCGGGTGGGGGGCGACTGCGTAGCCTGTACCGCATGCCCCGTTACGAATACCGCTGCCGGACCTGCGAAGACACCTTCGAGGTCAGCCGGCCCATGGCCGAGTCCTCCGCGCCCACCGACTGCCCGGACGGGCACTCCGACACCGTCAAGCTGCTCTCGGCCGTCGCCGTCGGCGGGACCAGCAGCGCCCCCGCCGCGCCGATGGGCGGCGGCGGAGGCGGCTGCTGCGGTGGGGGCGGCTGCGGCTGACGCCTGCGGTCAGCGCTTGCGGGAGAGGGTGATGCCGTCGGAGATCGCCAGCATCACCGACTCCATGCGGGGGTCCGCCGCGACGTGGTCGTTGTAGGCCTGGACGCCCGCCGCCGCACCCGTCGCCGACTCGTCCAGCACCGTGCCGTGGTACAGCGTGTTGTCGGTGACGATCAGCCCGCCCGGACGGAGCCTGGGAACCAGCTCCTCCCAGTAGGCGATCTGGCTCTGCTTGTCGGCGTCCACGTACGCCATGTCGATGTGCGGCTCGGCCGGCATCGCGCGCAGCGTCTCGAGGGCGGGCGCGATCCGCAGTTCGATGCGGTCCGCGACCCCCGCCTTCGCCCAGGCCTCGCGCGCGTACGCCGTCCACTCCTCCGAGACGTCGCACGCGATGAGCCGGCCGTCCGCCGGCAGCGCCTGCGCCATCGACAGCGAGGAGAAGCCGGTGAAGGTGCCGACCTCCACGATGTGCCGGGCGCCGGTCAGCCGGACCAGGAAGGCCAGGAGCGGGCCCTGCTCCTCCGCCGACTGCATTCCGGCCGAGTCCGGGAACGCCGCGTACGTCGACGCCACCAGCCCTTGCTGGACCTCGTCCAGCGGCGGGTTGTGCGCCAGCATGTAGCGGTAGAGCTCGTCTGTGATCTTGGTGCTGTTGCCCTTGGTCATGATCCCAGTGTGCCCAGTCGCTCGGCCTCGCGGGTGAATGCGCGCACGATTTCCTCACCGGCCAGCACCCCCGCCTGCGTCAGCGAAGTGACGTGCGGCGCCGTCCAGTCGGCGTCGGCCAACTCGCCGTGGCCCGGCCGCCATCCCGCGTCCGCCGCGAGCAGCAGGTCCGCGTCCAGCAGCGAGTCCCCGGCCGCCAGGGTGGCGGTGGCCCCCGTACGCCGGGCCACCTCTCGCATCGCCGCGCTCTTGGTCAGCGGGCGCGGGACGGCGTAGATCTTCCGGCCCTGGAGCGAGATCGTCCAGCCGCGGGCCTCGGCCCACTCCGTCAGCGCCTTGATCCACTCCGGCGGGACCAGCGCCCGCTCGACGACCAGGTACGCGAAGAGGTCCTCGGCGACCCTGGCCTTGCGCAGCCACGCCGGGTCGGCGGTGGACAGCAGGTGCGCGTGCACCTCCTCCAGCGGGGCGCACTCCTCGGCGAGGCGCGCCGCGACCTGGCGGCGCCAGTCCCGGTCCGGGGTCCCGTCGACGAGCAGCTGGCCGCCGTTGGCGCAGATCGCGTACTTCGCCGGCTGCCCGGGGAAGCGGATGCGCTGGTACTGCTTGCGGGTACGGGTGGTGGTCGGGACGAAGACGACGCCCGGGTCGGCCGACAGCTCCGCCAGCAGCTGCGCCGCCGTCTCCGTCATGTACGACAGCGGCTTGCTCTCGTGGACCTCGACGCACAGCAGCCGCGGGGCCTGTGGGTCGGGCATGGTCAGGGCGAGCGCTGCGTTCGAGTAGATGAGCGTGCGGTCGAGGTCACTGGCTACGAGGACGGTCACTTGGCTGACACAGCCTTTCCGTCGGCGCCGGTGGCGCCGCGCGTGAAGCGGGGGTGAATGAGGCCTACGCAGGTGTAAGGCAGCCCGTCGACCTCCTCCACCGGAACCCCTCGCTGCTCGGCGAGGAGTCGTACGTGGTCCAGGTCGGCCCCCGCGCCGCGCTGCGCGAGGATCTTCCACGGCACCCGGCGCAGCAGCACCCGCGTGGTCTCGCCGACGCCCGGCTTGACCAGGTTCACGTCGTGGATGCCGTACTCCTCGCTGATCCGCTCCACTGCCTGCCAGCCCACCCAGGTCGGCGTGCGGTCGGCGGCGAGGAGCTCCTTGACCTCGGCGTCCACGGCCTCGGCCACCTCCTCGAAGTGGGCGGCGACGGTGTCGACGAAGGCGACGGAGACATCGGCTCCGGCGAGCTCGCGGTAGAACTTCGCGCCGTGGAAATCGGCGGGCCCGACCAGGTCGGACCTGAGCACCGTACGCGAGACGAGTCCGGAAACCGTGGAATTGAGACAGGCGGAGGGGATCAGGAAGTCCTCGCGGGTGCCGTACGTCTCCACGCACGAACCGGGGTCGGCGAGGACCACGATCTCGGGGTTGAACCCCTCGAACTCGGACAGGGCCTCGCGCAGCTCGCGGCTGATGGCGCCCTTGCCGGTCCAGCCGTCGACGAAGACGATGTCGGCCGGATCGTGGTGGGCGGCCAGCCAGCGCAGCGCGTTGGCGTCGATACCGCGGCCGCGCACGATGGAGACGGCGTAGTGCGGCAGGTCCAGGCCGTGCCGGGCCCGGGCCCAGCGGCGCATCAGGACGCCCACCGGGGTGCCCGCGCGGGCCAGGGAGACGAGCACCGGCGACGGGGACCGCTCGGCGAGCACCGTCTCGGTGACGGTTCCGACGGCGCGTGCCATGCGGGCCGCGGAGGCGGTCAGCGCGCTCTGGTAGAGCTGCTGGTACTCCGGGGACGGCTGGTACTCGACCGGCAGGGACTCCGCGTAGTGCGCGCCGCCCGCCTGGATGGCCTCCTCGCGCTCCTCGGTCGGAGCCTCCAGCTCCACGTCGGAGAAGTCCTGGAGCAGCCAGCCGACGTCCTCGGGAGCGTACGAGGAGAAGGCGGGGCCGCGCAGGGGCTCGGCGGTCATGATCGGCTCCTGCCGGTCGGGGACGTACGACGGTATGACGGCCAGCACGACGCGGCCGGTGTGCGGGGCGAGGGCCGCGAGGAGGCCGGTGCGGAGCTCGGGGGTGTCCCCGGCCGAGTCGACGACGGCGACCACGGCGTCGAAGCCGGCGCCCGCGACGTTGTAGGCGTACCGGTCGCCGGGGCCGTCCGCGGGGGCGTCGTGGGCCGGGAAGACGAGCCGGGTGCGGATGGCGTAGCCGGGGTCGTCGACGGCCAGGACCGGCGAGCGGGTGGTCGTGGAGAAGCGGACCTCGGCCGCCGCGCCGGACGCCTCCAGGGCCTGTGCGAGGCGCAGCGGGGCGTACATCAGCTCTTCGTTGCCGAGTACGAGGACTCGTGCGGGGGCCGTGCCCAGCGCGGCCTTGATCCGGTCCGACATGGCCGGCAGGGCCGCGTCCAGGGCTTCGCGGTGCGTCGGGGTGAAGCCGTGGCGGCCGCCGTCGGGTATGCCGGTGGGCCAGTCGAGGGCGACGCGGGTGATCGGGTGCGGGTCGTCTCCCGGGGCGCTGCCCCGGACCCCGCTCCTCAAACGCCGCAGGGGCTGAGATTTACCCACCGCCTCGTACTCCTCCACCAGGGCCTGTCCCTTCGCCAGGACGCCCTCCGGGAGGGAGACCGTGCCGGAGGCGAGGGATATCAGGTCCACGCGGGCGCCCAGGCCCTCGGCGAAGGCCGTCAGGCGGTCTCGGTCGGACGCGGAGCGCATGTCCACCAGGGCCACGACCACGTAGTGCCCGCGCGGATGGCGTTCGTGCAGGTCGCGGATGGTGTTCAGGACGGTGTTGCCGGTGGAGAACTCGTCGTCGACCAGGACCAGCGGGCCGGAGCCGGCCAGCAGCTTCGGGTCCTCGGGGAGCAGCAGGTGCGAGGTGGCGTGCGAGTGGGCCTCCTCGAAGCCGCCCGCGGGCTCCACGCCGGGCACGGGGCGCCGGGTGGAGTGCAGGTACGGGGCGCTGCCGAGGCCGTCGGCGACGCAGTGGCCGAGCCCGGTCGCGGTCTCGGCGTACCCGAGGACCACGGCCGAGGCCGCCTCCTGCTCGCCCAGCAGCTCCCGGACCCGGACGCCGAGCCCGTACCCGGCGGCGTAGACGACCGCCGGGGACTGCGGGACGTGCTTGCCCAGCACCTGCGAGACCAGCAGGTGCGCCCGCTTGGGGTTGCGGCGCAGGGCGAGCCCGAGCAGCTCGGCCAGCCGGGGCCCGCCGGTCGGCGTCCCGGGGGCGGCGCCTTCCTCCAGGCCGACGCCCAGCCGGCTCGCGACCCACGTTCCCGACCACACGGCTTCGATCTTCTTGCCCTTCTTCGCAGTCAACGGCCCGCTCACACCTGGAGCCCGGCCGTGAGGAGATCGACGAAGCCGACCTCCTCCTTCGCCACACCGAAGACCTCGGCGCGCAGCATCGTGCGCTCCGCCCAGGCCCGGTGGGGCTTCACCTCGTTCATTTTGTTCGTATAAGCAGACCGCATCACTCCGCCGCCGCCGCTCTCGGGGCGCAGGATGTCCTGGGCGTCGCTGAACTCCTCGTGGGAGACCACCGACAGCGCGTGGACGGGGGTGACGTGGGCGGGGTGGATGCAGGTCTTGCCCATCAGCCCGTTGGCCCGGTCCAGCTCGATCTCGCGCAGCAGCCCGTCCAGGTCGTGCTCGATCAGGGCGGTGCGCAGTTCCTCCACGCCCTCCTCCTGGAAGGGGCTGCGGCGCAGCTGCGGCTTGAAGAGCCGCTGCTGGCTGCGGAAGTACTCCCAGACGGGCCCGGTGACCGTGAAGCCGGTGCCGTCGGCGCGGCTGAGCACGTTGACCACGTCGGCGATCACACCGGCGACGATCTGCACGTCGTAGGCGGTCATGTCGGGGGTGCGGCGCAGTCCGTACGCGGAGCAGAAGTCGGTGACGCCCAGGCGCAGTGCCAGGACGCGCTCGCGGTACTTGTTGACCGTGCGGGAGATCCCGGCGAGGGCCTCGACGCGGGTCTCCAGGTGGAGCAGCTCGGGGGTCTCCAGGACGGGCATGGCGTACAGCCGGGGGTGTCCGCTCGCCGCTTCCGCCTGGGCCACGGCGTCCAGGAAGGCCATTCCGCGGCTCTCGCTGAACTTCGGCAGGACGAATCCGGACAGTCGGGCGGCCGAGCCGCCGAGCCGGTGCACCAGGTCGGGGATCTGCTCGGGCGTGCGGACCCGGACGAAGAGCAGCGGGAGCTCCCCGGCCCGGTCCCCCTGCGGGCCCTCGTCCGCGGCCGCGTCGAGGGCGGCGAACTGCCGGACGAGGTTCTCCTCGCCGTCCGCGACGTCGGCGTCGCTGATGGAGTCCTCCAGGCACAGGACCATGGAGACGACTCCCCGGCCGGCCTGCTTGCGGACGTCACGGGCCAGCTGGGTCCGGGTGGCGGGACTGTAGAGCGTGGCTCCCAGAGCGGCGGCGAGCGTGCGGGCGGGGGAGGCGGCGGTGAACTCGGCCGGCTCCTGGTGGAAGAGGTCCTTGCGGACGGTGGGCGATATGTGCCCGAAATGACGCATGTGCTTCCCCCGTACTGCCTCGGCGGCCCGACTGGCATGGCCGGTAATAGTACGTACGAATGAGATTCCAGAGTTCCCCATGCACATGAAATCCAGGTAACCGTCGCTGGTCAGAGATCCGTAGCAGGTCTTTGGTCCGCTGAGGTCACCACCTTCGTACCGGACGGTTCCGGCCGGGCCGGGTGCACCACACACCTGCGCGGCCGCCCTGTAGCCACCCTTGCACCATGCCCAGGACTTTTCGCGGGGACAAGGTCTACGGGGGGCCGCATTGTCCCCGTCCCGCCCGGGAGGGCAGGATGACCGCCATGACGCACGCGATGCAGAAGGGCTCGAACATCCCGGTGGCCGCCGTGGCGGTCCGGGCGGTGCTGCGCTGGACCGGCGGGCCCGGTGTTCCCGACGTGGACGCATCCGCGCTGCTCGTGGGCTCGGACGGACGGGTCCGGTCGGACGAGGACTTCGTGTTCTACAACCAGCCCCGGCACCCTTCGGGGGCGGTCTGGCGGCTCGGCAAGAAGCAGCTCGGCGACGGGATCACCGACGCCGTCCAGGCGGACCTGCGGGCCGTCACCCCGGCCGTGGACCGGATCCTCGTCGTCGCCTCCGCCGAGGACGTGCCCTTCCAGCGGGTCCACGACCTGCGGATCCTGCTCTACGACGCCACCGCCACCGGCGGCTCCGAACCGCTGGCCTTCTTCGACGTGCGGCCCGAGACCGGCGCCGAGACGGCGCTGATCTGCGGCGAGCTGTACCGCCGGGGCGACGGGTGGAAGTTCCGCGCGCTCGGCGAGGGCTACTCCAACGGACTCGTCGGGCTGGCCACCGACCACGGGATCTCCGTGGACGAGGGCGCCCCCGAGGCCCCGGCCTCCGCGGCCGAGCCCGCCCCGGTGCCGCCGGCCCCGGTGCTGCCGACCCCGCCCACCCAGGCGCCGCCGGCCGAGGAGCCCGCGTACGGGTATCCGCAGCCGGTGTCCCCTGCGCCCGTGCCGGCTCCGGGCGGGGACCCGTCCTTCCGGCTGCCGGTGCAGGGCCCCCAGTTCATCCGCCGCTGAGGCCACGGAGACCGCAGAGGCCCCTGAGGTGTGCGCCCGCCCGCCTCAGGCCTTGGTCTTGTAGCCCCGGCCCCACTGGAGGCCCCACCCGTACAGCCGGTCGAGCTCGGCCTGGAACCCGTAGACGAATTTGACCTCGCGGCGCACGATCAGCTCGCCCTTGACGTTCTCCAGGGAGACCACCGCGCAGGAGCGCGCCTGCGGGTGGCGCTCCTCCAGCGGGATCTCTATGCGCGGCCCGGTGATCGGGAAGAGGGTCACCAGGGCGTGCGTCCGGTCGAAGGCCGGGGTCTGGTCGTAGATGTATACGAAGACGAGCAGCCGCTTGATCTCCTCGGCGTGGTCGAGGTTGACGAAGATCGTCTCGCCGGAGGGCGCTCCGAAGCGGTCGTCGCCGCTGAGCTTCACGTACGGCGGGCTGTTGATGTCCCCGTGGAGGTTGCCCAGCGGCTGGACGACGCCCCGGGTTCCGTCGGTCAGCTCGTAGAGGCAGCCGATGTCGAGGTCGACATTGACCATGCCCTGGGTGTGCGCCTGCACCATGTCCGGTTTGAACAGTTTGAACGGGTGGCGGAAGAGCTGCCCGCTCTGGCCGGCGGTGCGGCCGCCGATGTCCGAGGTGCGCATCCGCCAGGAGAGGTTCACGCGCAGATTGCCGTGCACCGCCCCCTGTTTGGTGAGCGACACCGTCGGATGGCGTTTGGTCAGCTCGATCGCGTTGGACGAGGCACTGCCCGACTGGAAGTGCTCACCGCGACTGCCCCTGATGCCGTCGAAGAATCCCATCCCTCAACCCCCCTGCAGCCCTTGTTGGCCTGATTGCACACGGAAGCGGGGCGGCCCGGTGGGTCCGTGGACCCTCCGGACCGCCCCGCACAGAAGCGTTCCGCATTACCGCCGAGGTCATGCCTCGGCGGTGGAACCCTCCAGCTCCATGCGCTTGTTGCGGCGCACCGAGGACCAGAAGGACCATGCGATCAGCACCACGCCGACGAGGCCGGTGATGACCTCGTGGATCTGGTACTGGATGGTGACGAGCAGGATGACGGCGAGCGCGCCGATGGCGTAGTGCGCGCCGTGCTCCAGGTAGACGTAGTCGTCGAGGGTGCCCTGGCGGACCAGGTAGACCGTGAGCGACCGGACGTACATGGCACCGATGCCGAGGCCCAGGGCCATCAGCACGATGTCGTTGGTGATGGCGAAGGCGCCGATGACCCCGTCGAAGGAGAAGGAGGCGTCGAGGACTTCGAGGTAGAGGAACATGAAGAAGGCGGCCTTGCCGGCCATGGCGACGGCCGAGACCGGGGACTTGCCGCTCTTCTTGGCCGCTTCCTCGGCCTCGTGCTCGGCCTCTTCCTCTTCTTCGAGCTTGTTCTCGAAGTAGCCGGAGAGACCGCCGACGATCATGTACGTGATCAGGCCGAGGACCCCGGAGATCAGGACCGTCTGGGCCTTGTCCACGTGGGCGCCGCCGTGCTGGTGGGCCTGGGTGGCGAAGGTCATCGAGGTGACGACCAGAACGATCAGCGCGATGCACGCGGACAGCATGTCGATCTTGCCGAGCTTGGCCAGCGGGCGCTCGAGCCAGGCGAGCCACTGGATGTCGCGGTCCTCGAAGATGAAGTCGAGGAAGATCATCAGCAGGAACATTCCGCCGAAGGCGGCGATGGACGGGTGGGCGTCCGTGACCAGTTGCTGGTAGTGCTCCTTTTCGGTCATCGCCAGCTTGACGGCTTCGATGGGACCGATCTTGGCGCTGATCGCGACGATGGCGACGGGGAAGACCAGTCGCATGCCGAAGACCGCGATGAGTACGCCGACCGTGAGGAAGATCTTCTGCCAGAAGGCATTCATCTTCTTCAGAATTCCGGCGTTGACCACCGCATTGTCGAAGGACAGCGAGATCTCGAGGATGGTGAGGATCGCGACGATCCCGAACCCTGTCCAGCCCCCGTAGAGCACCGCTGCGACCAGTCCGAGCGCAGTGACTGCGAACGACCAGCCGAAGGTTTTCAGAACCACTGGCATCCCATCGTCTTGTACGGCTTTACGAAACGTTGACCCCGAAGTCTAGAGCGATGCCCCGGAGCCCTGACGCGTACCCCTGCCCCACCGCACGGAACTTCCATTCGCCGCCGTACCTGTACACCTCGCCGAAGATCATCGCGGTCTCGCTGGAGGCGTCTTCCGTGAGGTCGTAGCGGGCCAGTTCCTGGCCGTCCGCCTCGTTCACGACGCGGATGAACGCATTGCTGACCTGGCCGAAGCTCTGCCGGCGGGCCTCGGCCTCGTGAATGGAGACCGGGAAGACGATCTTGTCCACGGCGGCCGGCACCTTGGTGAGGTCGACGATGATCGACTCGTCGTCACCTTCACCCTCGCCGGTGAGGTTGTCCCCTGTGTGTTCGACGGAGCCCTCGGGGCTCTTCAGGTTGTTGTAGAAGACGAAGTACTCGTCCCCGAGCACCCGGCCGTTGCCGCACAGCAGCGCGCTGGCGTCGAGGTCGAAGTCGGCGCCCGTGGTCGAGCGCGCGTCCCATCCGAGGCCGATCAGAACCCGGGTGAGGTTCGGTGCGGCCTTGGAGAGGGAGACATTGCCCCCCTTGGCGAGTGTGACGCCCATGTTGTGGTCCTCCCCGGACAACGGTGTGGCAGTGCGGCGGTGTGGCGGTACAGCGGTGTGGCATACGGCGGTGGCGGCGCGGCCGTGTGGCGGTGCGGCCGTGCGTAAAGCCGGTCCGGCGCCGTACACACAGTGCACGGCGCCGGACGGGTGAGCTGCTGGTCTGACGAATCAGCCCTGACGGATCGGGCTCAGACGTTGACGCCGAAGTCCTGCGCGATGCCGCGCAGGCCCGAGGCGTAACCCTGGCCGATGGCGCGGAACTTCCACTCCGCGCCGTTGCGGTAGAGCTCGCCGAAGACCATGGCGGTCTCGGTCGAGGCGTCCTCGGAGAGGTCGTAGCGGGCGAGCTCGGTGTTGTCGGCCTGGTTCACGACGCGGATGTACGCGTTGCGGACCTGGCCGAAGCTCTGCTGGCGGGTCTCGGCCTCGTAGATCGAGACCGGGAAGACGATCTTGGCCACGTCGGCCGGAACGCCGGCGAGGTTGACCTTGATGGCCTCGTCGTCGCCTTCGCCCTCGCCGGTGGTGTTGTCACCGGTGTGCTCGACCGAGCCGTCCGGGCTCTTCAGGTTGTTGAAGAACACGAAGTTCGCGTCGCTGGCGACCTTGCCCTGGTCGTTGGTCAGGATCGCGCTGGCGTCGAGGTCGAAGTCGACACCGGTGGTGGTGCGAGCGTCCCAGCCCAGACCGACGATGACCGCCGTCAGGTTCGGCGCGGCCTTGGTCAGCGAGACGTTGCCGCCCTTGCTGAGGCTGACTCCCACGGGTCCTCCATAAGGTTTTTGTGTGGGGCGGTGCCCCGTCGTGCGGTTCACAGGATCAACGTTTCGATCCTAGTGACGGGTTCCCGCCTGTACGGGCTTATTCGAGGCGAACCTGCCCAACGAGCCTGCCGGACGTTCCCCGCAGGCTCCCAGAGCCCCTCAGAGGCTGTCGAGGGCCTTGATGTACTCATTCAGGTCGCGGGCGTCCGGCAGGCCGTTGACGACGCTCCAGCGCACCACGCCGTCCTTGTCGATGACGAAGGTGCCGCGGACCGCGCAGCCCTTGTCCTCGTCGAAGACCCCGTAGGCGCGGGAGGTCTCCCCGTGCGGCCAGAAGTCCGACAGCAGCGGGTACTCCAGCCCCTCCTGCTCGCCGAAGACGCGCAGGGTCGGCGCGGAGTCGTTGGAGACCGCGAGGAGCTGCACGTCGTCGTTCTGGAACCGCGGGAGCTGGTCGCGGAGCTCGCACAGCTCCCCGGTGCAGACGCCGGTGAAGGCGAACGGGTAGAAGAGCAGCACGACGGCCTTCTCCCCCCTGAAGTCGGAGAGCCGCACGGTGGCACCGTGGTTGTCCTTGAGTTCGAAGTCCGGGGCCTTGCTGCCGACCTCGATCGCCATCTGTCGCATCCCTTCGTTCCTGCATCCCTGCGTTGGGCCGTTCGGGTGATGTCCCGGGGGCCAGCCTATGCCGCGGACCCACCGCGCCGCCGAACGCACACACCCCACCGACCAGGACGAGTCCGGTCGGCGGGGTGCATGTGTCCGCTTGGCTGCGGGGCGCGGTTCAGCGCTTGGACTTGGCCGTCTTCGGCGTCGTCAGGCGGGTGGAGGTCCACTCCTTGCCGACGGGGAGTCCCTTGGCCAGAGAGAGGCCGGCGGTCTCGGCGGCCTCGCTGATGTCGCTGGCCTCGACGAAACCGTCCTTGCCGGTCTTGGGAGTCACCAGCAGGATCAGTGCGCCGTCCTCGACCAGCTCGGTCGCGTCGACCAGGGCGTCCGTCAGGTCGCCGTCGTCCTCCCGGAACCACAGCAGCACCGCGTCGGCGACGTCGTCGTAGTCCTCATCGACGACCTCGTTGACGTGATCCTCTACGGCATCACGGAATTCCTGATCGACATCGTCGTCGTAGCCGATCTCCTGGACCACCTGTTCGGACTGGAAACCCAGCCTGGCGGCCAGGTTCTCCGCGTGGTCCGCGGTCGCGCTCACGGGGTGCCTCCTGCTCATGTTCGGTGAATGTTCTTCGGCAGCGCGCGTACGCGCAGCATTGGGCGTAGTCCACACGGGCGCGGCGGATCGCGCAAGTACCCGGCCGCCGAGACCGTCGAAACGGTGACGATTGCGGCCGTCTCGCCGCAACTTTCAGCCCCTCCGTATGCACCTCTGGTGATTCATCCCACACCATTCCACCTCATTCGGCATCGCCTCGGGACTTTCCTACCTGCTTGAGGGACGAACGGCCTTGCGAAGGCGTTGATCTAGGTGGGCGTAAGGTTGCGGTTTGGCCGGTCTCGTCACCCCGACCCCCGCAATCCCCCCTGACTCCAGGGATTACCGAGTGGTAAAGGTGACGATTTCCGCCGAGCGTAAGACCATGGGAGGCGGCGAACCCCAAGGCACGACTCCCCCGACAGCGAAGGAACAGCGTGGCTTCCGCATCCGATCGCAACCCGATCATCATTGGCGGCCTGCCGAGCCAGGTCCCGGACTTCGATCCGGAAGAGACGCAGGAGTGGCTCGACTCCCTGGACGCCGCCGTCGACGAGCGGGGCCGTGAGCGTGCCCGCTACCTGATGCTGCGGCTGATCGAGCGGGCCCGCGAAAAGCGCGTGGCCGTGCCCGAGATGCGCTCCACGGACTACGTCAACACGATCGCCACCAAGGACGAGCCCTTCTTCCCCGGCAACGAGGAGATCGAGCGCAAGGTCCTCAACGCCACCCGTTGGAACGCGGCCGTCATGGTCTCGCGCGCCCAGCGTCCGGGCATCGGGGTCGGCGGCCACATCGCCACGTTCGCCTCCTCCGCGTCCCTCTACGACGTGGGCTTCAACCACTTCTTCCGGGGCAAGGACGAGGGCGACGGCGGCGACCAGATCTTCTTCCAGGGGCACGCCTCCCCCGGTATCTACGCCCGCGCCTACCTCCTGGACCGGCTCTCCGAGCAGCAGCTCGACGCGTTCCGCCAGGAGAAGTCGAAGGCCCCGTACGGCCTGTCCAGCTACCCGCACCCGCGCCTGATGCCGGACTTCTGGGAGTTCCCGACCGTCTCGATGGGCCTCGGTCCGCTCGGTGCGATCTACCAGGCCCGGATGAACCGGTACATGCAGGCCCGCGGCATCGCGGACACCTCCAAGTCACACGTATGGGCGTATCTCGGCGACGGCGAGATGGACGAGCCGGAGTCGCTCGGCCAGCTGTCCATCGCGGCCCGCGAGAACCTGGACAACCTGACCTTCGTCGTCAACTGCAACCTGCAGCGCCTCGACGGCCCGGTCCGCGGCAACGGCAAGATCATGCAGGAGCTGGAGTCTCAGTTCCGCGGCGCCGGCTGGAACGTCATCAAGCTGATCTGGGACCGCTCCTGGGACCCGCTGCTGGCGCAGGACCGCGACGGCATCCTGGTCAACAAGATGAACACCACCCCGGACGGGCAGTTCCAGACGTACGCGACCGAGTCCGGTTCGTACATCCGTGAGCACTTCTTCGGCGACGACCACCGGCTGCGGGCGATGGTCGAGAACATGTCCGACCAGCAGATCCAGCACCTGGGCCGCGGCGGTCACGACCACAAGAAGGTCTACGCGGCGTACGCGGCGGCCAAGGCCCACAAGGGCCAGCCGACGGTGATCCTGGCGCAGACGGTCAAGGGCTGGACCCTGGGTCCGAACTTCGAGGGCCGCAACGCGACCCACCAGATGAAGAAGCTGACGGCCGACGACCTCAAGCGCTTCCGCGACCGGCTGCACATCCCGATCACGGACGCCCAGCTGGAGGACGGCGCGCCGCCGTACTACCACCCGGGCCGCAACTCCCCCGAGATCCAGTACATGCACGACCGCCGCAGCGCGCTCGGCGGGTACGTGCCCACCCGCGTGGTGCGCGCCAAGCCGCTGCAGCTGCCGGACGAGAAGACGTACGCGGCCGCCAAGAAGGGTTCGGGACAGCAGTCGATCGCCACCACCATGGCCTTCGTCCGCATCCTGAAGGACCTCATGCGGGACAAGGAGATCGGCCGGCGCTTCGTGCTGATCGCGCCCGACGAGTACCGCACCTTCGGCATGGACGCCTTCTTCCCGAGCGCCAAGATCTACAACCCGCTGGGCCAGCAGTACGAGGCGGTCGACCGCGACCTGCTGCTCGCGTACAAGGAGTCCCCGACGGGCCAGATGCTGCACGACGGCATCTCGGAGGCGGGCTGCACGGCCTCGCTGATCGCCGCCGGTTCGGCGTACGCGACGCACGGCGAGCCGCTGATCCCGGTCTACGTCTTCTACTCGATGTTCGGTTTCCAGCGCACGGGTGACCAGTTCTGGCAGATGGCCGACCAGTTGGCGCGCGGATTCGTCCTCGGCGCGACCGCCGGCCGGACCACCCTCACGGGTGAGGGCCTCCAGCACGCCGACGGTCACTCCCAGCTGCTGGCGTCGACCAACCCGGGCTGTGTGGCGTACGACCCGGCGTACGGGTACGAGATCGCGCACATCGTCAAGGACGGTCTGCGCCGGATGTACGGGCCCGACGCCGAGGACGTCTTCTACTACCTGACGGTCTACAACGAGCCGATCCAGCACCCGGCCGAGCCGGCGGACGTGGACGCCGACGGCATCCTCAAGGGCATCCACCGGGTCTCCGCGGGCACCACGGGCGCCGTCGGGGCGCAGATCATGGCCTCGGGCGTGGCCGTGCCGTGGGCGCTGGAGGCGCAGCGGATCCTGGCCGCCGAGTGGAACGTCAAGGCGGACGTCTGGTCGGCGACCTCCTGGAACGAGCTGCGGCGCGAGGCCGTCGCGGTGGAGGAGCACAACCTGCTCCACCCGGAGGAGGAGCAGCGCGTCCCGTACGTGACGCGCAAGCTGTCCGGCGCGGAGGGTCCGTTCGTGGCGGTCTCCGACTGGATGCGGGCGGTCCCGGACCAGATCTCGCGCTGGGTTCCCGGTTCGTACACCTCGCTGGGCGCGGACGGCTTCGGCTTCGCCGACACGCGCGGTGCGGCCCGGCGGTTCTTCCACATCGACGCGCAGTCGGTGGTCCTCTCGGTCCTGACCGAGCTGGCCAAGGCGGGCAAGATCGACCGCTCGGCGCTCAAGCAGGCCATCGACCGGTACCAGCTGCTGGACGTCAGGGCGGCCGACCCGGGCGCGGCGGGCGGCGACGCGTAGCCGTCACTCTTGCGTGGGGGCGCTGGGACATCTGTCCCAGCGCCCCTTACTCGTTCTTTACCATGCCCTCATGAAGGAACCCTCCCGCCAGTCGCGGTGGGAGCGCCGGACGCAGACGCCGCTCCTGTTGCTCGCCCTCGGATTCGCCGTCGCCTACGCCGTGCCCATCGTGGCGCCCGACGCGGATCCCGCCGTGCACCGGGCCTGTACGCACGCCGAGTGGGTGGTGTGGGCGGCCTTCGCCGTGGACTACCTGATGCGGCTGGGCCTGTCGGGGGCGAAGAAGGCCTTCGTCCGGACCCACTGGATGGACCTGGCGGCGGTGCTGCTGCCGATGATCCAGCCGCTCCGGCTGCTGCGGGTGGTCTCCACGCTGATGCTGGTGGGCCGGCGGGCCCGGATGGCCCCGCAGATCCGGCTGACCACGTACGTGGCGGGCGCGGTGGTCGGGCTGCTGATGTTCGGCTCGCTGGCCGTGCTGAGCGTGGAGCGGGACGCCCCCGGCGGCAACATCAAGAACCTGGGGGACGCCCTGTGGTGGTCGGTGACGACGATGACCACGGTCGGGTACGGGGACCACTCCCCCACCACCGGGCTCGGCCGGCTGCTGGCGGTGGGGCTGATGCTGTCCGGGATCGCGCTGCTGGGTGTGGTGACCGCCAACATCGCGGCCTGGTTCATCTCCCGCTTCGAACGCGACGACCTGGTGGAACGGGCCCAGACGGCGGCCATCGCCGAACTGGCGGGCGAGGTCCGGGCGCTGCGTGCGGAGATCGCTGCGCTGAGCGCAACGGGGCCGGGCGGCGCGCCCGCGGCCTCCCCCGACCACGGGGTCGCGGCCCAGGGCGGGCCTCCCCGGGCGGCCGGGACCGCGGCTGCGGCTCCGGCGCCCGGAGAGGCCCGTACGGCCGGGGTCGTCAGTTCTCCCACACCTTGAACGCCCGCACCTGGTAGGGCGATTGGGGCAGCCACACCCCGTCGCCCGGATAGGTCTGGAACTCTCCCGTCTCGGCGCACTCGGCCGACTGGTAGGTGGTCACCGGGCGCCCGGTGCGGTTGGCGATGGACTGGGCGGTGGTCCCGGCGGGCAGCGCGGTGCAGCTGTTGATGTCGAGGGTGCTGAGCTCGTGGGTCTTGCGGGCCCCCTTGAACTCCGGCTTCGCCCACAGGCACAACTGCCCGGTGGCGCAGACCCCCAGCGGCGGCGGCCCGGAGGCGTGGCCGGCCCCCTGACCGGCCCCCTTTCCGGCCCCGGCCGCCGCATGGGCGGAGCCGGCGGTGCCCGGGATCAGCAGGGTGGCGGCGAGTACGGCGGCTGCGGCGACCGTGCCCCCGAAACGATGGGTGTTCCACGTACGCATGACGGGTCAACTCCTGGTGGACGGACGGGCCCCGGACCGGTTCCGGAAGCTCCGTCGACCCCACGCTGACCTGCGGCGACGGGCGAGCGGAAGGGGCCGCGGGCGGGTCCACCCTGATAGGCGACGGCCCCGCCGGAACCGCCCGGCGGGGCTGTCGTACGTACGGAGTTGACGCTCCGGCGGCCCCCGCGATCGGCGGCGCAGGGGCCGCCGGAAGCGCCGGTGGCGCCGCCCGGGCAGCAGCGGGCAGCCCGGGCGGCGCCGGTCGGTGGCCTGCGGGTGGTGGGCCCGCAGGCAGCGGGCCCACCGGCAGTGGGCCCTCGGTGTCGGCCCTAGATGTGCGCCGCCCCGGCCCCCGCGGCGGCGTTCGCCCCGCGTTTGGTGAAGGAGGCCACGATCGCGGCGAGCACCGCGACCACGGCGGCGACGGTGAAGGCGGTGCTCATCCCTGACACGAACGTGTCGTGCGCGACCCCCGTGATGGCCCGCGCGACCTGGTCGGGGGCCCCCGGCGGAACCGGGGCGATGCCGACCTGGACCCCCTTCGCCGCGAGGTCCGTCTGTTCGGGGGTGAGCGGCGGCAGCTTCGCGGCGGCCCAGTTGTCCCCGAAGACGCTGTCGACCTTGCTGGCCATGACCGCGCCGAGCACGGCGGTGCCGAGGCTGCCGCCGACCTGCATCGCGGCCTGCTGGAGTCCGCCGGCCACGCCGGACAGTTCGAGCGGGGCGTTGCCGACGATGACCTCGGTGGCGCCGACCATGACGGGCGCCAGCCCGAAGCCCATCAGGGCGAACCAGAGCGACATGGTCAGGGTGCCGGTCTGCGGGGTCAGCTGCGCCATCCCGAAGCAGGCGGTGGCGGTGGCGACCATGCCCGCGACGAGCGGGATGCGCGGGCCGACCTTGGTGATGGCGATGCCGGCCAGCGGCGAGCCGATGATCATCATGCCGGTGAGCGGCAGCAGGTGCAGGCCGCTGTCGACGGGGCTCATGCCGTGGATGTTCTGGAGGTAGAAGGTCACGAAGAACAGCCCGCCCATGAAGGCGAAGGCCATCAGGACCATCAGCACGGTGCCCGCGGACAGCGGCAGCGAGCGGAACATCCCGAGCGGGATCAGCGGCTCGGCGACCCGGTTCTCCCAAAGGGCGAAGGCCACGAAGCACAGGACGGACAGCCCCAGGAAGAGCAGGGTCTTCAGGTCGCCCCAGCCCCATTCGGAGGCCTTGATCAGGGCCCAGATCAAGGAGAACATCGCGACCGACAGCAGGAGGATGCCGGGGATGTCGAAGGAGCGCGGGGCGTTCTCGGCGCGGTGGTCGACCAGGATGAACAGGCCGAAGGCGAGCGCGACGATGCCGACGGGCACGTTGATGAAGAAGACCGACTGCCAGCTCACGTTCTCCACGAGCAGGCCGCCGACGATGGGACCCGCGGCGGTCGAGGCCCCGATGACCATGCCCCAGATGCCGATGGCCATGTTGAGCTTCTCGGCGGGGAAGGTCGCGCGCAGCAGGCCGAGCGCGGCGGGCATCAGCAGCGCGCCGAAGACGCCCTGCGCGACGCGGAAGCCGATGACGAGCTCGACTCCGCTGGAGAAGCCGATGATCGCCGAGGAGACGGCGAAGCCGGCGATGCCTATGAGGAAGGTCTGGCGGTGGCCGAAGCGGTCGCCGAGCTTGCCCGCGGTGATCAGCGAGACCGCGAGGGCGAGGAGGTAGCCGTTGGTGATCCACTGGACGTCCGCCAGCGAGGCGCCGAGGTCCTTCTGGATCGCGGGGTTGGCGACGGCGACGATCGTGCCGTCGAGGGTGACCATCATGACGCCGATCGCGACGGCGAAGAGGGTCAGCCAGGGGTGTCCGCGCAGTCCGGTACGGGGCTGCGCGGGCCCTGATTCCTTGGCGAGCGCCCGATCGTCCTGGTCGTCGACGGTGATCTGACTAGTCATGCGAACAGGATAGTGACAGCGACTGACACTTCACAGGCGGCTTGGTCGGACAGCCGCTGTCAGGTCCGTCACAGATACCCTGGGCACCCACTCGCTGCGCGTCAGAAAGGACCCGCCCGCCGTGATGACCGATCAGCGGCCCGCGCCGTCAGCGCCGGCGGACGGCCTGCGCGAACGCAAGAAACGCCGCACCCGCGACGCGCTGCTGCGCGCCTCGCTCCTGCTGTTCGTGGCCCAGGGGTACGAGGAGACCACCGTCGACGAGATCACCGACGCCGTGGACGTCTCCCAGCGGACCTTCTTCCGGTACTTCGCCAACAAGGAGGAGGTCGCCTTCGCGGTCCAGGACCTGGTCGAATCCCACTTCGTCGCCGCGCTGCAGGCCCGCCCGCCCGCCGAGGGGCCCCTCGAAGCGATGCGCGCGGCCGTCCTCGACGCCTGGGACACCGTGGACGAGGCGATCTCCGAGGTGGTCCCGGTCGACCTGTACATGCGCAGCTACCGGCTCATCGAGTCCACTCCGGCCCTGCTCGCCGTGCACCTGCGCCGCTCCACCGAACTGGAGGAGCGGATCGCCCTGCTGATCGCCGAGCGCGAGGGGCTGGACGTGGACGCCGATCCGCGGCCGCGGGTGGCCGTCGCCGCGTTCTCGGGCGTGATGCGGGTCACCGGCCGGCTCTGGGGTCAGGGCGAGGACATCAGCGTCGCCACGATCCGGCGGATGACCGAGACCTACCTCGACCAGATCGGCCCGGCGCTGGCCGCCGGCTGGAGCCACCCGGCCTGACCTGCCGGTACCTGCCCGGTCGCGGGCACCCGGAGCCGCGGGCGCGCGTGGCGCACGCTCCGGCGCACGTGGCCCCGTACGCGGCTCCGTACGAGATCGCCCGCTTCGGGCGGCTTCGCACGGTCGGCGGTGACTCCGGTCACCCCGCGCGCCACCGCCCGCAGCGGTCTCCTAGTCTGGGCGCAGTGAACCTGCCCGGCCCCGCCCACCCCCACGCCGTCGACCACGTCGCGCGCCCGGCCGTCCTGCGCACCCTGCTCGCGCTGACGGTGGTCTTCCTGATGCTCGCGACCACCGGCTGGACCGCGGTGCACCGGCCCGAAGAGGGGATCTCCCCGCGCCAGGCCGCGCTCGCCTCCTGGGCCCGGGACCGCTTCGAAGGCCGGGCGCTGCCCGCCGCCGACGCCCCCGCCCCGCTGGTGGCCCACTTCTTCGCCGGGCTCGACGGAGCCCAGCGCGCCAGGCTGGCGCAGGCGTACCCGCTCGTCGTCGGCAACCTCGACGGAGTGCCGTCCGACACCCGCTACGGGGCCAACCGGATCGCCCTGCAGCAGGCGGCCCGGGAGGAGGAGGCCGACGGACACGACGTCACGCTGGCCCCCGCCGACCGCACCAACGCCACCCGGCGCGCCCACCGTTTCGAATCCCTCGCCGAGCCGGACCGGCAGATCCTCACCTTCGACCCCACCGGGGGCGGCCTCGTCGCCGAGGTCTTCGGCGATCTCGACGCGGCCCGCCGGATCTCGGTGATCGTCCCCGGCGTCGACACGGACGCGCTGACCTTCGAGCGCACCCAGCGCCGCCTCACCGCCCCCGCCGGCATGGCCGAGTCCCTGTACGAGGCCGAGCGCGCGGCCGCGCCCGACAGCCGGACGGCGGTCATCGCCTGGGCCGGGTACACCGCGCCCACCGGGGTCGGCATGGACGCGGCGACCGGCCGGATGGCCGCGGACGGCGCCGTGAAGCTGCGCGCGCTGGCCTCCTCACTGCCCGGTAAGGCGAGCGTGGCGCTGTTCTGCCACAGCTACGGCTCGGTGGTCTGCGGGGTCGCCGCGCACGAACTGCCCTCCCGGGTCACGGACATCGCGGTGGCCGGCAGCCCCGGGATGCGGGCGGAGAGCGTGCAGGACCTCGGGACCTCGGCGCGGGTCTGGGCGATGCGGGACTCCGGCGACTGGATCGCGGACGTACCGCACCTGGAGGTCGGGGGCCTGGGCCACGGCGCGGATCCGGTCTCCCCTGACTTCGGCGCGCGGGTGCTGTCGGCGGCCGGAGCCAAGAGCCACACCGGCTACTTCGAGCCAGGCACCGCTTCTTTGGACAACTTCGCCAAAATCGGAACCGGCACGTTCGGTTCCATGGTGTGCGCCACCGGCGGAGACGCCTGTCGACGCGGAATTTCCGGCACGAACGGCTCCTGACACGCGTAGACGCCCCGAAAAGGGGCTTCACAGCGGGGGGACGCGCGGGGGTCGGTCCCTTTACGATGTGCCGCATGGGTGACGTACTGGCCGGAAACCATGCCGTCTGGGAGTTCGACCGCACCACGGACTCGATACTCATCCGCTTCGCACGGGGGATGCGAACTCCCAGGCTCTGGCATGCCCTCGGGGAACGCCGGATCCCCCTCGAAGCGTTGTCGGGGATGAGTCTGAGCGTGGGACGGCGGGACACCGTCGTGCTGCGCGCCTCGGCGCGGGCGGGCGCGGACCCGCTGATGGAAGCCGCGGCGGGACAGCTGAGAGAGGTCTGCGATCCGTACCGCCTGGTGCTGCCCGGCGCCGGCGCCGACCGGGCGGCGGCCTTCGCCGCGGAGCTGCGCGAGCGGCTGGGACCGCCCGAACCGGCCGACCGCTTCCTGGTCCCCGTCCAGCACCCCCCGGCCGCTCTGAAGGCCTACGACGCCCGGCTCGCCTTCGACGGCGCCGCCGTCACCTTCCACTGGTCCCGCACCGGGGCCACCAGCACCAAATGGAAGGCGGGCGACCAGCGGTATCCGCTGACCGCCCTGACCGGCGTCGAGTGGCACTCCCCGGAGCGGGCGGGGGGCCACCTGCGCCTGCTCGCCCGCAGCCTTCCGGGCGACCCCCGGCCCGACCACGACCTGTCCTCGGCCGTCTTCGGCGTGGGCTACGGGGCCGTGCACGAATCCCTGCCGTTCGCGGCGGCGGTCCTCGCCGCCCTGCGCGGCCGCTCACCGGTCGCCTCGGTCGCCTCGCTCCCCCGGGCCCGCTCCGGCGACCGGCTCCAGCACCTGGGCGAACTGCACAGCGCGGGCCTCCTGACGGACGCGGAGTACGCCGCCCTCCGCGACCGCTTCACAGCGGGCGCCTGAGCGGAGCAGGGCCGGGGCGGGGCGGGTCCGGCTCCGCCCTGGCCTCGCCCCCGCCTCGCCCCGGCCTCGCCCCGGCCTCGCCCTGGCCTCGCCCCCGCCTACGCCTCGCGCGCCGCCGAGGTCGAGGACATGTCCGGGTAGCGGTCCCCCGAGACCTGCGCGGCGATCGGCTCCAGCAGCGCCAGCTCCGCGTCCGTCAGGGTGATCCGGGTCGCCCCGGTGTTCTCCGCGAGGCGGCCCGCCTTGCGGGTGCCCGGGATCGGGACCACGGTCAGCCCGTGCACCCGCGCCTGCTGGTGCACCCAGGCCAGGGCGATCTGCCCCGGCGTGGCCTGCCGGGCCGCCGCGATCTCCCGTACCGGCGCCAGCAGCGCCGCGTTCGCCTTCGCGTTGTCCCCCGTGAAACGGGGCTGGTACTTGCGGAAGTCACCGGCCGACAGGTCCGCCGCCGCGTCCGCGAACGCACCGGTCAGGAAGCCGCGCCCGAGCGGGGAGTACGGCACGAAGGCCACGCCCAGCTCCGCCGCCGCGCCCACCGCGCTGCGCTCCACGTCCCGGCTGAACAGCGACCACTCCGACTGGAGCGCCGCGATCGGGTGCACCGCGTGCGCCTCGCGCAGCTCGGCGCCGGTCACCTCGCTGAGCCCGAGGTGGCGCACCTTGCCCTCCTGTACCAACTCCGCCATGGCGCCCACCGATTCGGCGAGCGGCACGGCCGGGTCGCGGCGGTGCATGTAGTAGAGGTCGATCACATCGGTGCCGAGCCGCCGCAGGCTGTCCTCCACCGACCGGCGGACGTAGGCGCGGTCGTTGCGGATCCCCCGGTACATCGGGTCGTCGCTGCGCTCTATGGCGAACTTCGTGGCGAGGGTGATCTCTTCGCGGTGCGCGGCCACGAACGGGGCGAGGAACTCCTCGTTGGCGCCCCGCCCGTAGACGTCGGCGGTGTCGAAGAGGGTGACCCCGGCGTCCAGCGCGGCGTCCAGGGTCAGCCGGGCGGCCGCCTCGTCCGTGTCCCCGTAGAACTCGCTCATGCCCATGCAGCCGAGACCCTGGACGCCCACCAGGGGGCCTCCCTTGCCCAGTTCGACCTTCTCGATCTTCTCGATCCCGCTCATGTCCGGTCCGCCTTTTCTGAAGCTGCATTCATCGAAGCTGCATTCATCGAAGCTGCATTCATCGAAGCTGCATTCATCGAAGCTGCATTCATCGAATACATGTCGATCTTGAAGTCCAATACCGCGAGCGCGTCCGTCAGTTCGGTGATCCGCGCCCGCACCTCGCAGCGCGTGCGCTCCAGCAGTTCGCGCCGCTGGTCCATGGTGTGCGCGCCCTCGCGGACGAGTTCGGCGTAGCGGACCATGTCCGCCACCGACATTCCGGTGGTGCGCAGCTTGCCCACGAAGGCCAGCCAGTCGAGGTCCTTGTCGCTGAAGCGCCGCTGGCCCGAGTGGGAGCGGTCCACGTGCGGCATGAGGCCGATCCGCTCGTACCAGCGCAGTGTGTGCTGGGTCAGACCGGTCCGGGCCTCGACCTCGCTGATCGTGTACCGCGTCTCCGTCAGGCTCATGACCACCACGCTAAAACCTTGGAGTGCACTCCAAGCAAGTACCCTCGGCCGCATGGAGAGCTTGCAGAGTCTGCGCATCATCGAGAACTGGCCGGTTGCGACCGCCGCCGCGGCCGTCGTCCGCGCCGACGGAACCGTGCTCGGCGCCCACGGCCCGGTGGACCACCGCTTCCCGCTGGCCTCCGTGACCAAGCCGCTCGCCGCCTACGCCGCCCTCGTCGCCTACGAGGAGGGCGCCATCGAGCTGGACGAGCCCGCCGGCCCCGAGGGCTCCACCGTCCGCCACCTGCTCGCGCACACCAGCGGCCTGGCCTTCGACGAGCACCGCGCGGTCTCCCCGCCCGGACAGCGCCGGCTGTACTCGAACGCGGGCTTCGAGGTCCTCGGCGACCACATCGCGAAGGCCACCGGGATCCCCTTCGCCGAGTACCTGCACCAGGCCGTCTTCGAGCCGCTGGGCATGGCGTCGAGCAGCCTGGAGGGCTCCCCCGCCAAGGACGGCGTCTCCACCGTCACCGACCTGGTGCGCTTCGCCGCCGAGCTGCAGCAGCCCCGGCTGCTGGACGTGCGCACCGTCGCCGAGGCCACCTCCGTGGTCCACCCCGGCCTCAAGGGCGTCCTGCCCGGCTACGGACACCAGTCCCCCAACGACTGGGGCCTCGGCGTGGAGATCCGCGACGGGAAGTCCCCGCACTGGACGGGCGCCGGCTCCTCGCCGCGCACCTTCGGCCACTTCGGGCAGGCCGGTACCTTCCTTTGGGTGGACCCGGACGCGCGCGCCGCGTGCGTGGCGCTGGCGGACCGCGCCTTCGGCCCCTGGGCCGTGGAGGCCTGGCCTCCGTTCACCGACGCGGTGCTCGCGGAGCTCGGCCGCTCCGTCTGACACGGCGCCCGGTCGGGGATCGATAGATTCCGGTTCTCATTCACCGTGAAACCTCGGGGAGAACCGGGTGCGAACCCGCAGGATCTGGCTGACGGCTGCCACCACGACCACGGTCCTGTGCGGCGTTCTCGCGTTACAGCGGGTGACGGGCAACGGTCCCGCCCGCCCCGAGGTGCGCACCGTCGCACTCGAAGCGGGCGGTGCCGGGGCCACGTTCAAGGACGAGGACACCTCCGTCTTCAGCATGCTGGCCGTCTCCTGGAACGATCCCGGCCGCGTGATCGAGGGCGGCTTACAGGTGCGCACCAGGGCGGAGCAGACCGGCGAGTGGTCCCGGTGGACCGCCCTCGGCTCCGAGGGCGGGGCGGCGAGCGACGGCGCTTCGCGCCCGGGGTTGCGCGGGGCGTCCGAGCCCATGTGGGCGGGCCCCTCCGACGGCGTCGAGGTACGGGTCACCGGCAAGGGCGCCGCCCTCCCGGCCGGCCTGCGCCTCGACATGGTCGACCCGGGCAGCGCCCGCGCGGTGCGCACCGGGCCGGCGGCCTTCGCGGTCGGGGCCAGGGCATCCGCCCGGTCAGCCCTGACGGTCCCGCAGATCGTCAGCCGCGCCGAGTGGGGCGCCGACGAATCGCTCAGCCCCGAGGAGCCGGCCTATGGCAACGAGGTCAAGGCCGTCTTCGTGCACCACACCGCGCAGAGCAATGCCTACGACTGCGCCGACTCCGCGGCCATCATGCGCGGTCTGCACACGCTGCACGTGAAGACGAACGGCTGGAAGGACATCGGCTACGACTTCGTCGTCGACAAGTGCGGCACGGTCTTCGAAGGCCGCAAGGGCGGCACCGACCGGCCCGTGACCGGCGCCCACACGCTGGGCTTCAACACGGACACCACGGGCATCGCCGTGATCGGCGACTACACCGACCAGGACGCGCCGGACGCCGCGACGGACGCGGTCGCCCGGATCGCCGCCTGGAAGCTCGCCCAGTACGGCTACGACCCGGCGGGCAGCGTCACCCTCCCCGCCGTGATCGACAACGGCAGGTTCAAGCCCGGCCAGAACGTCACCCTCCAGCGGATCTCCGGCCACCGGGACGGCTTCACGACCGAGTGCCCCGGCACCGCCCTCTACGGTCAGCTCCCGCTGATCCGCGCACGGGCCGCCGCCCTCGCCACCGCCCCCTGAAGGACCGAACGTCAGGGAAGTTCCCAGATCAGCAGCTCGGACGGGGATCCGGCGACCAGCTCCAGCTCCGTCTCGCCGGTGATCCGTGCCGCGTCCCCGGGGCCGAGCTCGACGCCGTCGTCGGCATCCTTGCCGTCCAGGCGCAGGTCCCCCCGTACGACGTGCAGGTACACGTGGGCCGCCGCCGGTACGGCGACCCGCTCGCCCGCGCCCGGACGGCGTACGTGCAGGACGGCGCCGGCCGCGGGCACGGCGTAGGGCGTGCTGTCGGCGATGCCCCTGACCAGCGCGTACGAGGGCTCCCCGGCCGGCTCCAGGGGGGCGAGCCACAGCTGGACGAAGCGGAGCGGCCCGGGGCCGTCGTTGCGCTCCACGTGCCGGGCTCCGGATCCGGCGCCGAGGTGCTGTACGTCGCCGGGCCGGACCAGGGTGGTGGCGCCGGTGCTGTCGCGGTGGGTGAGCTCGCCCTCCACCACCCAGGTCACGATCTCGGTGTTGCTGTGGGGGTGCTCCTCGAAGCCGGCGCCCGGGGCGAGGGTCTCCTCGTTGCACGCGAGGACCGGGCCGAAGCGCAGGTTGTCCGGGTCGTAGTGGTGCCCGAAGGAGAAGGCGTGCCGGGTGGTGATCCCGGCGGCCCGGTCCCCGCCCTCGTACCGGTAGGCGCCTCGCCGTACATCAATCATGGAGGCCACCGTAGCCCCCGGGCGCGCCGCGCCCCCGGGACGTCCGGGCGGGCCCGGGTGAGACCCGACTCCGCGCACCCGCCCCGATAGGGCAGTCTTGTCACGTGCCCCAACCCGAACGCGAGCAATCACCAGCGACCCATCCCGCGCATCCGGCCCCCGCGCATCCGCACGCCGCGACGCTGCGACGGCTGGAGAAGTCCTCCGGACGGCTCGCCGCGAACGCCATCGCGCGCATGGACGAAACCCTGTCGTGGTACCGGAACATGCCCCCGGAGAACCGGTCCTGGATCGGACTGGTGGCCCAGGCCGGCATCGCCGCGTTCACCGAGTGGTTCCGGCACCCGGAGACCCCTCAGGCGATCTCCACGGATGTGTTCGGGACGGCTCCGCGCGAGCTGACCCGGGCGATCACGCTGCGCCAGACCGTCGAGATGGTGCGGACCACGATCGAGGTCATGGAGACCGCGATCGACGAGGTCGCCGCGCCCGGCGACGAGTCGATCCTGCGCGAGGCGCTGCTGGTGTACGCCCGGGAGATCGCCTTCGCGACCGCCCAGGTGTACGCGCAGGCCGCCGAGGCGCGCGGGGCGTGGGACGCCCGGCTGGAGTCGCTGGTCGTCAACGCGGTGCTCTCCGGTGAGGCCGACGAGGGCGCGCTGTCACGGGCCGCGGCGCTCGGCTGGAATTCGCCGGAGCACGTGTGCGTGGTGCTGGGCACCGCTCCGGAGGGCGACAGCGAGCTGACGGTCGAGGCGATCCGGCGCGCGGCCCGCCATCACAAGCTCCAGGTCCTCACCGGTGTGCTCGGGGACCGGCTCGTGGTCATCGCGGGTGGCAGCGACAATCCGATGCAGGTGGCCAAATCGCTGATCGGCCCGTTCGCCGCGGGTGCGGTGGTGGCCGGTCCGGTGGTTCCGGACCTGTTGAACGCCACGAAGTCGGCGCAGGCCGCGGCCGCCGGGCTGAAGGCGTGCACGGCGTGGCAGGACGCTCCCAGGCCGGTGCTGGCGGATGATCTGCTGCCTGAGCGCGCGATCGCCTCGGACCCTTCGGCGCGCGAGCAGTTGGTGGAGGAGATCTACAGACCGCTCGAAGAGGCCGGCTCGGCCCTACTGGAGACCCTGAGCGTGTACCTGGAGCAGGCGAGCAGCCTCGAAGGCGCAGCTCGGATGCTGTTCGTGCACCCCAACACCGTGCGCTACCGGCTGCGACGTGTGACGGACGTCACCGGATGGTCGCCCTCCGATGTCCGTTCTGCGTTCACTCTGCGGATCGCCCTGATCCTTGGGCGTCTGGCCGACGGCGATCCCCAGTCCTAGACTTTTGTCGGACATCAACAATTACCCCGAAGGTTCTTCGTCCCTGTCCCCACGGGCGGCGCGGACCGAACACAAGAGAGAGTGTGAGGGTGCTCGTACTCGTCGCTCCCGGCCAAGGCGCACAGACGCCCGGCTTCCTGACTCCCTGGCTCGACCTGCCCGGTGCCGCTGACCGCGTCGCCGCCTGGTCGGACGCCATCGGGCTCGACCTTGCCCACTACGGCACGAAGGCCGACGCGGACGAGATCCGCGACACGGCCGTGGCACAGCCCCTGCTGGTGGCCGCCGGACTGCTCTGCGCCGACGCCCTCGGCGCGGGTACGGCGTTCGGCGCCGTCGCGGGTCACAGCGTCGGCGAGATCACCGCGGCCGTCCAGGCCGGTGTGCTCTCCGACACCGAGGCACTGTCCTTCGTACGCACCCGCGGGCTCGGCATGGCCGAGGCCGCTGCGATCACCGCGACGGGCATGGCCGCGGTCCTCGGCGGGGACCCCGACGTCGTGGTCGCGCACCTGGAGAAGCTGGGTCTGACCCCGGCGAACATCAACGGCGCGGGCCAGATCGTCGCGGCCGGCACGATGGAGCAGATCGCGGCGCTCGAGGCCGAGAAGCCCGAAGGCTCCATGAAGGTCGTCGCCCTCAAGGTCGCGGGCGCCTTCCACACGCACCACATGGCCCCGGCGGTCGTCGCCCTGGAGCAGGCCGCAGCGGCCCTCTCCCCGGCGGACCCGACGACGGCCTATGTTTCGAACAAGGACGGTCAGGTCGTGACCACGGGCGCCGACGTCGTCGCCCGGCTGGTGGGCCAGGTGGCCAACCCGGTCCGCTGGGACCTGTGCATGGAGACGTTCGCCGCACTGGGCGTCACGGGGATCATCGAACTGTCCCCCGGTGGCACCCTGACGGGTCTGGCCAAGCGCGCGCTCAAGGGCGTACCGAGCGTGGCCCTGAAGACCCCGGACGATCTCGAGAAGGCCGCGGCGCTTGTCGCCGAGCAGTCGGCCTGAGAGAAGGAGCCCACACAGCATGTCGAAGATCAAGCCTGCCAAGGGCTCCCCGTACGCCCGCATCCTGGGGGTCGGCGGCTACCGCCCGGTCCGCGTGGTGCCCAACGAGGTCATCCTCGAGACCATCGACTCGTCCGACGAGTGGATCCGCTCCCGCTCCGGCATCGCGACGCGGCACTGGGCCTCGCCCCAGGAGACCGTCGCCGCGATGTCGGTGGAGGCCTCCGGCAAGGCGCTGGCCGATGCCGGGATCGCCCCGGAGAAGATCGGCGCCGTGATCGTCTCGACGGTGTCGCACTTCAAGCAGACCCCTGCCGTCGCGACCGAGATCGCGCACCGGATCGGCGCGGGCAAGCCCGCCGCCTTCGACATCTCCGCCGGCTGCGCCGGGTTCGGCTACGGTCTGACCCTGGCCAAGGGCCTGGTGGTGGAAGGTTCCGCGGAGTACGTCCTCGTCATCGGCGTGGAGCGGCTCTCGGACCTCACCGACCTGGAGGACCGCGCGACGGCCTTCCTGTTCGGCGACGGCGCCGGCGCCGTGGTCGTCGGCCCCTCGGACGAGCCGGCCATCGGCCCCACCGTGTGGGGTTCGGAGGGCGACAAGTCGGAGACCATCAAGCAGACCGTGCCGTGGGACGAGTACCTCGGCAAGGACGGTGGCGAGAAGTTCCCGGCCATCACGCAGGAGGGTCAGGCGGTCTTCCGCTGGGCCGTCTTCGAGATGGCCAAGGTGGCCCAGCAGGCGCTCGACGCCGCCGGGATCACCGTGGACGACCTGGACGTCTTCATCCCGCACCAGGCAAACATGCGGATCATCGACTCGATGGTGAAGACTCTGAAGCTGCCGGAGCACGTCACGGTCGCCCGTGACATCGAAACCACCGGCAACACCTCGGCCGCCTCGATCCCGCTCGCAATGGAGCGGCTCCTGGCGACCGGAGCGGCGAAGAGCGGCGACACCGCGCTCGTCATCGGCTTCGGGGCGGGACTCGTCTACGCCGCGACGGTCGTTACCCTCCCCTAGGGCCCGGGATTCACGTCCCGACCCTGATCCAACCCAGTTAGCTATAGAAGGAGCGCCACATGGCCGCCACCCAGGAAGAGATCGTCGAGGGTCTCGCCGAGATCGTCAACGAGATTGCCGGCATCCCCGTCGAGGACGTCCAGATCGAGAAGTCCTTCACCGACGACCTGGACGTCGACTCCCTGTCCATGGTCGAGGTCGTCGTCGCCGCCGAAGAGCGCTTCGACGTCAAGATCCCGGACGAGGACGTCAAGGGTCTCAAGACGGTCGGCGACGCCGCGGACTACATCGCGAAGCACCAGAAGTAAGACTGACGAGCGTTTGTCGCCACCTGGCGGTGGCGCCGTGACAATTCAGCACCCCCTGAGACGTGGAGAAAGAATTCCTGTGAGCCCGACCAATCGCACCGTGGTCGTCACCGGTATCGGCGCAACCACTCCGCTGGGTGGCGACAGCGCTTCGACCTGGGAAGGTCTGCTTGCCGGCCGTTCCGGCGTAAAGCCCCTCGAGGGCGAGCGCTTTGCCGAACTCCCGGTTCGTATCGCCGCACTGGCCGCCGTGGACCCCAATGACGTCCTTCCCCGGCCGCTGGCCCGCAAGCTGGACCGCTCGGCCCAGTTCGCGATCATCGCGGCCCGCGAGGCGTGGGCCGACGCCGGCTACACCGCCCCGGCGGGCGAGGACGCGTCGATCGCGCCCGAGCGCCTGGGCACCGTCATCGCCTCCGGCATCGGCGGCGTGACCACCCTGCTCGACCAGTACGACGTACTGAAGGAAAAGGGTGTGCGCCGGGTTTCCCCGCACACCGTCCCCATGCTCATGCCGAACGGCCCGTCGGCCAACGTCGGCCTGGAGGTCAACGCCCGCGCGGGTGTGCACACTCCGGTCAGCGCTTGCGCGTCGGGCGCCGAGGCCATCGGCTACGCCGTCGAGATGATCCGCACCGGCCGCGCCGACGTGGTCGTCGCGGGCGGCACCGAGGCCGCGATCCACCCGCTGCCGATCGCCGCTTTCGCCAACATGATGGCGATGTCCAAGAACAACGAGAACCCGACCACGGCCTCCCGCCCGTACGACAAGGCCCGCGACGGCTTCGTCCTCGGCGAGGGCGCCGGCGTCGTGGTCCTGGAGTCCGCCGAGCACGCCGCCGCGCGCGGCGCCCGGGTCTACTGCGAGGTGCTGGGCCAGGGTCTGTCCGCGGACAGCCACCACATCGCGCAGCCCGAGCCGACCGGCCGCGGCGTCTCGGCCGCCCTGCAGAACCTGCTCGACAACACGGGCCTGGACCCGGCCGAGCTGGTCCACGTGAACGCGCACGCCACGTCCACCCCGCAGGGTGACACGGCCGAGCTGAAGGCTCTGCGCAAGGTGCTGGGCGACGACCTCGACCACATCGCGATCTCGGCCACGAAGTCGATGACCGGTCACCTGCTGGGTGGCGCGGGCGGCATCGAGACCGTCGCGACGGTGCTGGCGCTGTACCACCGCCTCGCCCCGCCGACGATCAACCTCGACGACATCGACGACGACATCGACGCGGACATCGTGCGCAACGAGCCCCGCAAGCTCCCGGCCGAGGGCCCGATCTCCGCGATCAACAACTCGTTCGGCTTCGGCGGCCACAACGTCTCCCTGGCGTTCAGGTCTGTCTGATCCCCAGCCAGTACGTACGAAGGCCCACCCGGGTGAATCCGGGTGGGCCTTTCGCGTTGAGCCGGGCTCAGACGACCTGGTGGAGCCAGCGCACCGGGGCGCCCTCGCCCGCGTAGCGGAAGGGTTCGAGCTCGTCGTCCCAGGGTTTGCCGAGCAGCTTGGCGATCTCCGCCTCCAGGTCGGTCTCGCCGTGGGCGGACCGGGCGAGGGCGGCGCGCAGCCGGTCCTCGGGGATCAGGATGTCGCCGTGCATGCCGGTGACGGCGTGGAAGATGCCCAGCTGCGGGGTGGAGCTGTAGCGCTCTCCCTCGGCGGTCGGGCAGGGTTCCGCAGTCACTTCGAAACGGAGCAGGTGCCAGCCGCGCAGGGCCGAGGCGAGTTTCGAGGCCGTGCCCGCTTCGGCCTGCCAGGAGAACTCGGCTCTCCAGGTGCCCGGGGAGGCGGGCTGACGGATCCAGTCGAGGTTCACCCGCACCCCGAGCACGCCCGCAACGGCCCATTCCACGTGCGGACAGAGCGCACGCGGTGCGGAATGCACGTACAGGACTCCACGTGTCGTCACCGGGACCTCCAGTGTGGGACGAGGTCGGGAATAAACTCCAGAAAACGGACAGTATGTGACGTGATGTAATGTAACGGAAATTATTTGACATTGCGTTGCGGGACTTGCGGCCGAAACGCCACGGGAAAAAGCTACCGTGCGCTGGGGGTCATGGTGTGACGTACGGTCGCTCCAAGGCCCGTAAACCCAGAGCATTCACTCAGCAGGACGCCCCCGTGCGGACGCGGGGCGACGAGGAGGGACCTCCCGCATGCGCACCACCGCCCCACGCCGCCGCGCGCGTCGGACGCTTCCGGGTGCGGGCGCGGCGGTTGCCCTGCTGATCGCCGTGACGGGGGCGCTGGCCGGGTGTTCGGCCGACGGGGCGAAGTCCGAGGGCGAACGGGGGGCACAGTCCGCGCCGCGGTGGAACACGGCTCCGGCCTCGGTGGCCGCCGTGGGCGACTCCATCACCCGCGGTTTCGACGCCTGTTCGGTGCTGGCCGACTGCCCGGAGGCCTCCTGGGCCACGGGCGACGACCCGGAGGTCCACTCGCTGGCCGCCCGGCTGCTCGGGGAGGCCGAGGCTCCCTCGCGCAGCTGGAACTACGCGGTGACCGGCTCCCGGATGGCGGACCTGCCGGGGCAGCTGGCCTCGGCGGCCGCGCACCAGCCGGGCCTGGTCACGGTCATGGTCGGCTCGAACGACGCCTGCCGCCCCTCGGCTTCGTCGATGACCCCGGTGGCGGCCTTCCGCTCCGGCTTCGAGAAGGCGCTGGCCGGTCTGCGGGCCGCCTCGCCCGCCTCGCAGGTGTACGTGTCCAGCGTGCCGGACCTGCAGCGACTGTGGGAGCAGGGCAAGGACGATCCGATGGTGCGCCAGATCTGGAAGCTCGGCATCTGCCAGTCGATGCTCGCCGAACCGACCTCGACGGCCGCCGCGGCGACGGCCCGGCGCGAGCAGGTGCGGGCGCGCGTGGTCGAGTACAACGAGGCGCTGCGCGAGGTCTGCGCGAAGGACGAGCTGTGCCGCTACGACGGCGGCGCGGTGTTCCAGTACCCCTTCGCGGCGGAGCAGTTGAGCCGCTGGGACTGGTTCCACCCGGGCAAGGACGGGCAGGCGCGGCTCGCGGAACTGGCGCACCGACAGGTGACGTCTGCGCAGCCTCCGCGTTGACTTTCCCGGACGTGCGGAACCGGGGGCGGGTGTCAGGGCCCGCCCCCGGTCCGGTTCTTGGGTGCCGGATCCGGCCCCGGAGCTAGATGTCCAGGGACGCCGTCAGGCGGGTGTCGGCGTGCGAGTGGCTCGCGCGGACCTCGTAGGCGCCGCCGATCGACCGCCAGGCGCGGGCTTCCTCGTCCCAGATCTCGAAGGCGCGGGCGGGCAGGGCGATCTCGGTCTCGACGCTCTCGCCGGGTCCGGCGCTGACGCTCGCGAAGCCGGCCAGCCAGCTCGCCGGGCGCTCCACCGTCGCGCTCTGCGCGCCGTCGAACGCAGTCGCGACGGGGGCCAGGTAGATCTGGACGGTCTCGCGGCCCGGCCGGGTGCCGGTGTTGGTGAGGCGGACCCGCGCGGTCGTGGGGGTGGCCTCCAGGGACTCGTACTCCCACTGCGTGTAGCCCAGGCCGTGGCCGAAGGGGAAGGCCGGGGCGATCCCGTGCTTCTCGTAGGCCCGGTAGCCGATGAAGAGCCCCTCGCGGTATTCGAGGGCCCCTGCCGTCGGGGTGACCTCGGTGACCGGTGCGTCGGCGAACTCCGCGGGCCAGGTGGTGGGCAGCCGCCCGCCCGGCTCGGCCTCGCCGAGGAGTACGTCGGCCAGCGCGGCCCCGCCCTCCTGCCCGGGGAACCAGGTCAGGAGCACGGCGGCGACCTCCTCGCGCCAGGGGAGTTCCACCGGGGAGCCGGCGTTGACGACGACCACGGTGTTCGGGTTGGCGGCGGCCACGGCCCGGACCAGGTCGTCCTGGCGGCCCGGGAGCGCGAGGTCCTTGCGGTCGAAGCCCTCGGACTCCACCCGCTCGGTGGTGGCGACCACCACGACGGCGGTGTCGGCGGAGCGCGCGGCTTCCACGGCTTCGGCGATGAGCTCGTCGGCGGAGCGCTGCGGGCCGAGGTGGAGGAAGGAGAACATGATCGCCTTGAGCGGCAGCGCGGTCATGTCGGGGACCTGGTAGGTCAGCGAGACCTCGACGGCCTCGCCCTCGGCGAGGGTGATCCGGGCCCGCTCGTTGGGGGCGCCGAAGAAGGCCTCGAAGGGGTCGGCCTCGTTGCCCATGGCCTGGACGCCGTCCCAGAGGGTCTGCCCGCCGACGGCGAGGGTGAAGGCGCCCAGTCCGCGGGTGCCGAAGGCGTGCTCGCCGCTCTCGCGCGGTACGAACCGTCCGGTGACCTCGATGCTCGCCATCGTCGCGTACGTGGCGCCCTCGGGCAGGTCGTCGCCGATCCACTGGACCTGGCCGGTGGGCAGGGAGCCCTCGCCGAGGACGGCGCCGGAGGCGTCGCGGCAGATCGCGCGGAGCTCGAAGCCCTTGTCGGCGGGGGTCAGCTCGTCGCTCGGGTCGGCGCCGACGGTGAAGGTGAGCGCGCTGTCGGCGAGGGCGGCGGTGAGGCCGTCCAGCGGGGAGACGATCCGCTCGGGGAAGACGGTGGCGGAGCCGCCGCCGAGGACCCGGGCGTCGCGGGCGGCGGCGCCGATGAGGGCGACGGTACGGCCGGCGGTGGTGTCGAGCGGCAGGGCGGGCGCGCCGCCGGAGACGGTCTCGTTGCGGACGAGGACGAAGCCGCGGGCGGCGATCTCGCGGGCCAGGGCCTGGCCGTCGATGGCGGCGGGGACCTCGCCGACGACGGCGGGGGCCCCTTCCAGGATGCCCACGCGGGCGGCGAGGCGCAGGACGTTGCGGACGGCCTCGTCCACGGCGGACTCGGGGACCTCCCCGGCGCGGACGGCGTCGGCGAGCGGGGTTCCGTAGACGGTGACGGGTCCGGGCATGGCCACGTCGAGGCCGCCGAGGATGTCGCCGGTGGTGGAGCGGGCGGCCATCCAGTCGGAGACGTTGTAGCCGTCGAAGCCCCATTCGGCGCGCAGCACCTCGTTGACGAGGTGGGTGTTCTCGGTCATGGTCACGCCGTTGACCCGGTTGTAGGCCGTCATGATGCCCCACGGGTGGGCGTTGGCGACGATGGCCTCGAAGGGCGCCAGGTACAGCTCGCGCAGCGGGCGCGGGGCGATGACGCTGTCGACGGTGAACCGCTCGGTCTCGGCGTCGTTGCCGACGAAGTGCTTGACGGTGGTGCCGACGCCGCCGTCCTGGACCCCGTTCACGTAGCCGCTGCCGATCTCGCCGGTGAGGTACGGGTCCTCGGAGTAGCACTCGAAGTGGCGGCCGCCGAGCGGCGAGCGGTGCAGGTTGACGGTGGGTGCGAGCAGTACGTGGACGCCCTTGCGGCGGGCTTCCTGGGCGAGGAGGCGGCCTGCGCGGCGGGCGAGCTCCGGGTCCCAGGCGGCGGCGAGCGCGGTCGGGGAGGGCAGGGCGATGGACGGGTCGTCGGCGGTCCAGCGCACGCCGCGGACGCCGATGGGGCCGTCGGACATGACCAGGGACTTCAGCCCGATCTCGGGGACGGCGGGCAGGGACCACATGTCCTGGCCTGCCAGCAGCCGGGCCTTGGTGTCGAGATCCAGCTTGCCCAGTGCCGCCTCTACGGCGTCGTTGCGAACCTGATCGGCGTCGGTCACGGCCATGCCTCCTCATTGAGCGCGGGTGCTGGCTCCATGGTGGACCGATTACCTGTAGAGCGGTAGGGTTCGTTATCTGTTCGTGATATCAACATGCCGTACGGTCCTGCTGGCAGGCTGAATCGGAAGGGGTGCCGGGGCGATGGCCAGGGCGAGAAGTGAGGAACGGCGGGCGGAGATCGTCCGCGCGGCCGTCGAGGTCATCGCGGAGCGCGGCTACCGCGGCGCCTCCCTGGGCTCGGTCGCCGAACGCGTGGGCCTGACCCAGCAGGGGCTGCTGCACTACTTCCCCACCAAGGAAGCGCTGCTGGTCGCCGTACTGCAGGAGCGCGACCGCTGGGACACCGGCGGCGGCAGCCGCCCCGCGGCCGGCGAATGGCGACTCGACCTGCTGGCCTCGCTGGTGGACTACAACTCCATGCGCCCGGGAATCGTGCAGACCTTCTCGGCGCTCCTCGGCGAGAGCGTCACCGACGGCCACCCCGCGCGGGAGTTCTTCACCGAGCGGTACGCGCAGGTGCGCTCCGAGATGACGGCGGTACTGCGCGGCGAGTACGGCGAGCGCCTCCCCTCGGGCCTCACCCCCGAACAGGTGGCCCCGCTGCTGGTCGCCGTGCTGGACGGGCTGCAGTACCAGTGGCTGCTCGACCCGGAGTCGGTGGACATGCCCGGCGCCTTCCGCTCCTTCCTGACGCTCCTCCAGGGCCCCCCGGCCTGACGCCTCCGCAACCGCCGGGCATCCTATCCCCCGGGGATCTACGAGGGGGATGGTCATGGGGGCCGTAGAGATGAACGCGGACGGGGCGGTGGGCGCCGTCGCGGAGGGGGAACCCGCCGAGAAGAAGGTCGCGTGGTCGGAGCTGTTCTTCGACCTGGTCCTGGTGTTCGCGGTCACCCAGGTGTCCGCACTCCTGCACCACGACCACACCTGGGGCGGCGTCGGCCGCGCCCTGATCGTCTTCGTGCCGGTCTACTGGGTGTGGGTCGGTGCCACCGTCCACGCCAACACCCATGACGCGGACCGCGCGCGGACCCGGCTGGGCCTCTTCGCCATCGGTCTGTGCGGACTCATGATGGCCCTGGCCGTACCCGGCGCCTTCGGGGAGCGCGGACCGCTCTTCGCCTGCGGCTACCTCGGTGCGCGGCTCGCGCTCGCCCTGCTCGTCCACCCCGGCCTGCGCCTGCGGCCGTCCCCGGTGGCCCTGTCCGTGGTCTTCAGCGGACCCCTGCTGGTGGCGGGGGCCTTCCTCGACGGGTGGGCGCGGACCGGGCTGTGGGCACTGGCCGCCGCGGCCGACCTCGCCTCCCCGCGGCTGACGCGCCGCCACATGATCCGCATCCCCTTCGACTCGGGGCATCTCGCGGAGCGGTTCGGGCTGTTCGTGATGATCGCCCTGGTGAGTCGATCGTGGCGATCGGGGCGCCGGTCGCGGCGCGCGAGCACCTGACCGCGGGCCCGCTGCTGGCGGTGGCCACCGCCTTCGCCCTGGCCTGCGGCCTGTGGTGGGTGTACTTCCACCTCGCCGCCGACGCGATCCGGCACGGGCTGCAGGCGGCGGCCGTACCGGCCGACGTGGTGCGCCAGGTGCTCTCCTACGGGCACCTCTCCCTCATCGCCTCGGTGATCGCCGTGGCCGTCGGCATGGCGGAGGCCGTCGCCCGGCCGGGCGGCCGGCTGCCGCTGGCCGTGACCGCCCTGCTGTACGGGGGCTGCGCGCTCTACCTCGCCACGTACGGGTACACGCGCTGGCACCTGTTCCACAAGTGGTCGCTGACCCGGCTGACCGCGGCGGCGGCCGTCCTCGCCCTGCTCCCCGCCGCGGCGGCGCTGCCCGCCCTGGGCGCGCTCGCCCTGCTGGCCGGGGCGGTCGCGGCGCTCAACCTGACAGAGCTGGGCTTCGTACGCCGCCGCGGCGAACTCCCCAGCCGCGCGCCGGCGTAGGCCCGCACCGCCCGGCACCGCTTCGGGCGGCCTGCGCCCCGGCTGGCATGCTGTCCGGTTGAATCCTCCCCTCCCTAATGGGAGGGGACTTCTGGCTCACGCAGCCTGGCGGCCCAGCGGGCTGTCAGGTCTTACACGATCGGCACCAGCCGGGTTGAGACCAGCCCGGACCAGCATGACGCGGGCGGAGTTCTTGTCCCTGGGGGACACGGCTCCGCACGCGGTGCAGGTGTAGGTACGTTCTGAGAGAGGTAGTGCGTGCTTGGTTCTCGCTCCGCACTGCGCGCAGTCCATGGTGGTGTGCGCGGGATGGACAAGGTGCACGATGCGCCCGTGCTTGCGCGCCATCTCGATCAGGGCCGTCTTGGCGCCGCCGATCGCGGCGTCTGCCGCTTTGCGGGCCATGGTGGACTTGGCGAGGAACTTCGGGCGGAAGTCCTCCACCGCGAGGGCATCATGGTCGCGGACCACCTTCTTGGCCCACTTGCGGCCGGTGTCCTGGCGCCTCCGGGCGATCTTCTTGTACGCCCTCGCAGCCTGACGCCGGGCTTCACGGTAGCCCTTCGACTGGGCCTTTCCCCTGGGTGCGCGGCGGCGGGCCATCAACCGCTGATAGTGCGCCAGGCGACCGGCGGCTCTCCTGCCGTACTCGCCGTGGGGCAGGTCGTGGTCGTCGGAGGTGGTGGTCGCGGTCTCCCTCACACCCCAGTCGATGCCGATCACCGCGCCCGTGGAGGGCAGTGTCTCGGTGGTCGCGGGGACCACGAAACTGGCGTACCAGTGCCCAAGGCTGTCCCGGTACACACGCACCGACGACGGCGGCTTGGGCAGATCCCGCGACCACACCACGGTCACACTGATGCCCCCGGCCAGATGCAGACGCCCGTCCTTCAGCCGGAAGCCGCGCTGCGTGTAGTTGAGCGTGGGATCCGTTACGTGCTTCTTCTTGTACTTCGGCATCCCGGCACGCTGCCGCATCGGCAACCGGGCCTTGATGTCCTTGAGCGCCTTCGCGCGGGACTTGGCGAAGTCCCGGATGATCTGCTGCTGCGGAACGCTGCTGCCCTCACGCAGCCACGCCATCGAGCGTCGGGCCTCGGTCAGCGTCTTGTCGAGCTGCGACGGACCACACGTCACCTTCTCGCCGGCCGTCTTGTTCCGGGTGTGGACCTTGCGGGACATGGCCACGCACTCGTTCCACACCCACCGGCACCGCGCCCACTCCGCCTCAAGCCGGGTAAGCGCAGTGGACGACACGCGGACCCGGAAGGTGTGCCGGGCATGCCCGGCCTCCCCAAGGTCCATCAATGCTGTCGACATGCTCCCCAAGCTAGTCTCCCCCACTGACAACGAAAGAGACTGCAGGTCAGATGTACAGCGAAGTCCGCCGCTCCGCGGCTCCGCCCCAAGGACCCATGCCTCCCGGGCTAAGTTCCGGGGCATCCTGAGAGAAATCCAGTGAAGATCGCCGCCGCGCAGCTGGCCTGCGCCCCCGCCGACGTGCCCGCCAACGCCGCGCGGGCGGCCGCCCTCGCCGTCCGGGCCCGCGAGGAGGGTGCGGAGCTGGTGGTCTTCCCCGAGCTGGTGCTGAGCGGCTACGCGCTGCCCGCGATCGCCGCCGACCCCGGCCTGTGGCTGAGCGGCCCCGAGGATCCCCGGCTGGACCCCGTACGCTCCGCCGGGATCGCCACCGCCGTCAACGTCGCCCTGCGCGCGGACGGCCCCCGGCCCGTCATCGCGACCCTGGTGCACGACGCGCGGGGCGCGCACGTGACCACGTACGTCAAGCAGCACCTCTACCTGCACGAGCAGGAGGTCTTCGCCGCGGGCGGGGTCCCCGGCCGCTTCGAACTCGGCGGGATCGGCTTCTCCTTGGGCATCTGCTACGACAACCACTTCCCGGAGGTGCCCGGCGCGGGTGCGGCCGCCGGCTGCCGGGTCCACCTGGCGAGCTCGCTCTACGGGACGGGCGGCGGCATCGCCGAGCGGAGCACGATCCACCCCGGGATCGCCCGGGACCACGGGATGTACGTGGCCCTCGCCAACCACGTCGGACCGGCCGGCCCGTGGACCGGATGCGGCGGCGCGGCCGTATGGGCCCCGGGCGGGGCACTGCTGGCCGAGGCCGACGACCGTACGCCGTCGCTCGCCCTGGCGGAGGTCGAACCGCCCGTCGGAGCCTGACGGCAGCGGCCCGCGAACTCCTTGCGAAACCGTGCCCCGCGCGGCGGCGGAAGGTGCCGTGGCGGCCCTCGGCGGGGGTCTCGGGCAGCCGCTGCCCGCACCCGCGAGGGGGCGGACCGGCCGGTGCGCCCCAGGCGACCACGGGCCCGGCCAGCCGATCACCACACCAGGTCTGACCTGGCCTTTTATCGTACCCACCGATAAAATCGGGGACACGGGAAAGGGGTTCGAATGGACCGGAACGTACGCAGTGTCGACGACGTGCTCGCCCTGATGGATTCGCTCTTCGCACCGGAGGCCGACCGCTGGACGCCTAACGGCGCCTCCTGGTGGGACGGCTTCTACGCGGACCGCGACCGGCCCGTGCCGTTCTTCGCGGCCAAGCCCGACGAGAACCTCGCCTCCTGCCTGGACCGCGGCCTGATCCCCCGCGGCGGCCGCGCCCTCGACCTGGGCTGCGGCCCCGGCCGCAACGCCCTGTACCTCGACTCGCTGGGCTTCGAGGTGGACGCCGTCGACCTCTCCCCCACCGCCCTGGCCTGGGCCGGGGAGCGCGCCCGCACGGCGGGTTCGGCGGTCCGCTTCCACCGCGGGGACGCCCTCGGCACGGCGGGGGCCGCGCTCGTGGGACCGTACGACCTGATCTACGACTCCGGCTGCTTCCACCACCTGCCCCCGCACCGCCGCGTCAGCTACCTGGCCCTGCTGGAGCGGCTCCTGGCGCCCGGCGGCCGCTTCGCCCTCACCTGCTTCGCCTCGGGCGCGATGGGGTCCGAGCTGCCCGACGCCGAGTTCTACGGCCGGGCCCGCCTCGAAGGCGGCCTCGCGTACACGCCGGAGTCGCTGCGGTGGGTGTTCTGCGACCTCGATGAGGTCGAGCTGCGCCGGATGAACGACGAGCCGCCCGCCTCGGCCTCCTTCGGCGAGGCCTTCCTCTGGACGGCGCTCTTCCGCCGGCCGGACGGGACCGGGGCGGCGGCCTAGGCCTGCGCGGGGGCTCCGGTGGCCGCCTCGCCCCGCTCCGGCTCCGGCTCCGGCGGCTCGTCGGCGCCGACCAGGTCGCGGGCCATCAGCGTGGCTCCGGCCACTGCGCCGGGCATCAGGAACACGGCGACGAGCGGCACCAGGAACGCCAGCACCAGCGGCACCCCGAAGCCGAGCGCCAGCATCCGCCGGGAGCGCAGCAGTTCCAGCTGCCCGGAGAGCTCCACCCGGCGGCGCATCAGGGCGACGGAGGTGAGCTCCTGGGTCAGGAAGAAGCCCGAGACGCAGAATCCGACGGCCGGGACCACGGTCTGCCCGAGGACCGGGATGAAACCGAGGCCGAAGAGCAGGATCCCGTAGAGCAGGACCTTGCCGACGATCCGCAGGCTGTCCCGGGCGGAGATCCACAGCTCCTGCCAGAGCGTGAGCCCCGACTCGGGGACCTCGCCGCCCTCGGTGCGGTCGACCTGCTCCGAGAGGGACTCGTAGAACGGCTGGCCCACGAGCAGGGTCACGGCGGTGAAGGTGATCACCGCGACGAAGAGCCCGAGGGAGAAGAGCAGGGCGGTCAGGAACCCGCGGAAGAGCCCGAGCCACGGCGAGGACCAGCCGTCGGCGAAGGGGGTCGCCCAGACGGTGAGGTCGTCGGCGCCGTAGCCGAGGCCGATCAGGGCCCCGGCGTAGAGCACCAGGGAGACGAGCCCCGGCAGCAGTCCGAAGCCGAGCCACCGGCCGTGCCGCAGCACCCATCGCTGTCCGGCCAGCAGATAGCCGAATCCCCCCGCAAGATCACGCATGGGGCCAGTTTAGGACGGGCCCCGCGCACGGCGAAGGCCGCACCCCGGTGCCAGGGTGCGGCCTTCTGCGAGCACAAGCTTCGAGCTGCGAGATCCGCAGATCAGACCGCGAGCTCGACCGTGATGTTGCCACGGGTCGCCTTGGAGTACGGGCAGACCTGGTGGGCCTTCTCGATGAGGTCCTTGGCGGTGGCGGCGTCCACGTTCGGGATGGTGGCCGAGATCTTGACGATGATGCCGAAGCCCTCGTCGTTCTTGCCGATGCCGACCTCGGCGGTGACCGTGGAGCCGGAGATGTCGGCGTTCTCGTTGCGGGCGACGACGCCGAGCGCACCCTGGAAGCAGGCGCTGTAGCCGGCGGCGAAGAGCTGCTCCGGGTTGGTGCCGGCGCCGCTGCCGCCCATCTCCTTCGGCGGGTTCACGACGACGTCGAGCTGGCCGTCGTTGGTGGCGACGCGACCGTCACGGCCGTTCTCGGCGGTGGCGACGGCGGTGTAGAGAACGTCGGACTGCTGGATGGACATGTAAGAAGATCCTCCTGGTAAATCGTCGCGACTCGCGCCCACGCGTCACGACGGTGTGGAGTGAGCCTAACGGGTGAAAGAAACGATCATCTTTCCGGTGTTGTCCCCGCGCAGCATTCCGAGGAAGGCCTCGGTGGCGTTCTCCACGCCCTCCACGACCGTTTCGTCGGCCACGAGCTGCCCGGAGCGCAGCCAGCCGGCCACGTCCTGGACGAACTGCGGCTGCAGCCCGGCGTGGTCGCTGACCAGGATGCCCTGCAGGCGCAGGCGCTTGCCGATGACCATCATCAGGTTGCGCGGACCGGGCGCGACCTCGGTGTCGTTGTAGTGGGCGATGGCCCCGCACAGGGTGGCCCGGCCGTTCACGTTGAGGGCGGAGATGGCCGCCTCCAGGTGGTCGCCGCCGACGTTGTCGAAGTAGACGTCGATGCCCTCGGGGGCGGCCTGCGGCAGCTGCTCGGCGACGGGGGCGTTCTTGTAGTTGAAGGCGGCGTCGAAGCCGTACTTCTCCGTGAGGAGCGTCACCTTCTCGTCGGATCCGGCGGAGCCGATGACGCGGGAGGCGCCCTTGAGCTTCGCGAACTGGCCGACGAGGCTGCCGACCGCACCGGCGGCTCCGGAGACGAAGACGGCGTCGCCCTCCTTGAAGGAGGCGACCTCGAAGAGTCCGGCGTAGGCGGTCAGGCCGGGCATGCCGAGCACGCCGAGGTAGGCGGAGAGCGGGGCGAGCGAGGCGTCGACCTTGGTGGCGTGCGCGGCGTCGAGCTCCGCGTACTCGCGCCAGCCCAGCGGGTGCAGGACGTGGTCGCCCACGGCGAAGCCCTCGGCGGCGGAGGCGACGACCTCGCCGACCGCACCGCCCTGCATGGGCTGGTCGAGCTGGAAGGGCGGGACGTAGGACTTCGCGTCGTTCATCCGGCCGCGCATGTACGGGTCCACGGACATGTGGAGGTTGCGCACCAGAATCCGGCCGGCGGCGGGCTCGGTGTTCACCGGGGCCTCGCGCAGGGCGAAGTCCTCGGCGACGGGCCAGCCCTGCGGGCGGCGGACGAGGTGCCACTCACGGCTGACGGCAGGGATCTCGGACATGCGTCGCTCCAGGATGGGGGTGGAGATGCGGGGTGGAAATGCTTCACAACGTGAAACAACCATGCGCCTGGATATTTCATGTTGTCAAGTAAATGGGTACGCTGGTTCCATGCCCAGTCGTCGCGTAGACCCCCTGACCGTTGAGGTCGTCGAGCTCATCGGTACCGTCGTGGCCCGCTACCACGAGGAATACGAGCACGCGGCCGCCAGCCACCAGCTCACCGGGGCCCAGGCCCGCGTCCTCAATCTGCTCTCGCTGGAGCCGATGGCGATGCGCAAGATCGCCCAGAAACTGAAGTGCGAGCCGTCCAACATCACCGGCATCGTGGACCGCCTGGAGACCCGCGGTCTGGTCGAGCGCCGCCCGGACCCGGCCGACCGCCGCGTGAAGCTGGCCGCGCCCACCGACGAGGGACTGCAGACCGCCGACCGGCTGCGCGAATCGCTGGACTTCGCGCGCGAACCGCTGGCCGGCCTCTCCACGCAGGAGCGGACGGTCCTGCGGGACCTGCTCAGGCGGATGCTGGGCTGAGCCCGGCCCGGCCCGGCCGCTCAGCTGCTCAGCAGAAGGGCCAGAAGAACCGGCAGGTCGGGCTGGCCGTGGGCGTCGGGCTGGCCGACGCGGTGGGCTGCGCCGTCCCGGACCCGCTCGGCGCGGGCTGCCCCGGTGCGGTCGGCTTTACGGTCCCACCTGTCCCGGGAGCGCTCCGCGTCGGCCCCGGCGCCCCCGGGGCGGAGGCCGGCGGAGTGACCCCGGGGGTCCCGGGCCCCCCGGTGGCGCGGCCCGGCCCGGCCGTCTTCGCAGCCCCGGCGGTGGCCTTCGCGGTGGCAGAACCCTTGCCCGGCGGCAGGGCCGACGGCGCGGCCGGGGCACCCTCCAGGCTCGGCAGCGGGGCCGGAGCCGTGGGACCGGCGTTGTCCGTCAGCTCCACCCTGGCCGCCCGGTCGGAGCTCCCCCCGTCGGTCGCCATCCGGGCCATCGCCACCGAGGCACCGGTCGCGAGCACCAGCCCGAGCCCGACCGTCAGCACGGTCCGGCGACGCCGCCGGCGCCCGGAGCGGCGGCGGGCACCGGCCCGGCCCCGCTCGGGGCCGGACAGTACGACGAGGGAGTCGGCGTACACGTCGGCGAGCGCGGTGGGCACCGGCTCCGCGGCGGGAGCCGCGGCCGGTCCGGCGGGCGCGGCGGGTATCAGGTATTCGGCCGGGGTTCCGCACCCGGCGCACGCGAGCGCGCCGTTGAGGTGTCTCCGGCAGGCGGGGCAGTAGTTCATGGCGCCCGCAGGCTATGCGTTCAGCGGCAACATCCGCATCGCGGGAACGTAAGGATCCTGTGTGGAATCGTTTCCTCCATGCCCGTGAACCCAAGCCCGGCCGCCCGGGAATCCTTCGGCCCGGCCGACTTCCAGCTGGTGCTGCTGCGCCGGATGGCCGACTTCCAGCCCGGTCTGGCCGAGGAGGCCCGCCACCGACTCGGCGCCTCGCTCGCGCAGCAGCGGGAGGCCAACAAGCGCTGGCAGGCCATGGTCCGGTCGCCCCGCTCCCGGGGCGCCCTGGCCCGCTACCGCTCGGTGCTCGGCCCGCCGGAGTCCACCGGGTCCCGCGCGATCGGGGATCTGACCTGCGAGGCCCTGCTGTGGCGGGTACCGCTCTGGCCCGACCTGCGCTTCGAGGTGCTCGCCGCGCCGGACGGGGGCGTCTGGAACGAGTGGCTGGTCCGGGCTCCGGGGGCGCGAGGCCCCGTACTGGAGTCGCCGCAGGACCTGCTGCCCTGGTCGGCGACGGTGGACGAGGTGGCGCGGGCCTTCGCGCCGGTGCGTCCGATGGAGGGGACGGCACCGACGCGGTGGCGGCTCGCGTTCACCGCGTCGGGGCGGGCGTGCGTCGCGGAGTTCACGTACGGGCTGCTCCAGGAGGTCTCCGTACGGGCGGACCTCCCCTGACGCAGCACTAGGAGCGCAGGAAGGCCCGTACCCCCGCCGAGGTGGGGTCGTCGCCGAGCAGGTCGTTGTGCTTGAGGCAGCCCACGGGGGTGTTCGCGGCGCCGGTGAGCGGGACGCTGTCGTCGGGGTTGATGACCTCGTCGCAGTTCGACCAGAAGGTCGCGTACTTCACGGCGCCGGGGGTCTCGTCTCCCGCGTTGAGGTTCTTCACCACGTACGAGCCGGGGGTCATGTCGCGGCACGCCTGGTCCCACAGGGCGCAGGCCCAAGCGGTGGAGGTGCCGTGGTTGGGGCCGGCCAGGGAGACCCAGTGGTCCACCCAGGCGCCGCCGCCGCCGAACTTCACGTACCAGCGGGTGACGAGCGAGCCGAAGGAGTGGGCGACGAGGTCCACGCGGGCGGCGCCGGTCTGGCGGCGGACCTCGTCCACGTAGGCGGCGAGACGGCCGGAGAGGACCTCGTTGACGGACTGGTGGGTGTCGTAGCCGAAGGAGAAGAGCTCGGAGTCGGCGTACCCGTCAGCGCGCAGGTCCTCGCGCAGGGAACCCCAGACTCCGGGATCGGCGTTGTAGCCGTGGACGAAGACCACCGGAACGTGTCCGGAGGCGGGGACGGCCGCCTGGGCCGGGAGGACGGGCGCGGCGAGCAGCGCCAGGCAGAGCGTCAGGAGGGCGAGCAGTCTCTGGCGGGCCGTCAGCATGGAGTCCCCTTTACCTTGTTACGCGCCAGTAGCACGATCAGTGCGGGCATGGTCGCGCCTGTCGGGACAGAAATCCACCCCCGTGCAGCACCCTCCGGCGCCTCTCGCACCCCTCCCGTATCGCACGACACCCCCCACCCGGAGCATCAAATCGGGCAATACGGGTAATTCACCCGAGAAGATACGAAGTGTGACCGGCACTCGCCGGTCTTCTTGCGTCAGCGCTCTCGGGAGGATCTGCCGTGACCGTCAGTCTTGAGCAGTTGCGCCGCTGCCACGTTGCCGTCGACCTCGGAGCAGCCAGAACCCGCGTCTACGTCAAGGGCGCCGGGCTGGTCGTGGACGAGCCCAGCGTCGCCGCGGTGAACACGCGGACCGGCGCACTCATCGCCGTCGGCACCTTCGCCGAACGGATGACCGGCCGCACGCCCGACTACATCCGCGTCGTGCGCCCCGTCTCCGGCGGCACCGTCGTGGACATCGAGATGGCCCAGCGCATGCTGCGCCACCTCCTCGGCGAGAAGCTGCGGCGCGCCCTGCGCCGCAAGCCGCGGCTGCGGGCCGCCGCCTGCACCCCGCACGACGCCGACCCGCTCGCCCAGCGGGCCACCGTGGAAACCCTCGTCGGACTCGGTGCCCGCCGCGTCGAACTGGTCGACACCCTGATCGCGGCGGCCGTCGGCTGCGGCCTGCCCGTGGAGCAGCCGACCGCGACGATGATCATGGTGTGCGGGGCCGCTGCCACCCAGGTCGCCGTCCTGTCCCTCGGCTCGATCGTCACCGCCGTACGGATCCCGGTCGGCGGCGAGGCCATCGACCACGCGGTGGTCCAGCACCTGCGCCACGCGCACGAGCTGATGCTGCCCAGCCAGGCCGTCCGCCCGCTCCAGCTGGCCCTGCACGGCAACGGCATCACCGCCGAGGGCCCGGCCTCCACCCTCATCCACGGCCGCGACGTGTCCACCGGACTCGCCCGCTCCGTCCACGTGGACACCGCGGCCGTCCGGGACGCCATCTACACCCCGCTGACCGCCGTGCTCGACGGCATCGGGAAGGTGCTGCGCGACTGCCCGCCGGACCTGGTGGCGGACCTGACGGACCGAGGGATCATGATGGTGGGTGGCAGCGCCCTGCTGCCCGGCCTGGACCAGATGCTCCGCGACGCGACCGGAATGCCGGTGGCCATCGCGGAACGGCCCGACATCTGCGCGGTACTGGGTCTCGGCATGATGCTGGAAGGGAAGATCTCCCCCATGGTCCTGAACCCGCTGGCCGAATGACGCACGCCGAACCGCTCCCCCCGGACGACGGCGACGGGCACCCCTCCAGCCTGCCCGTCCTCCTGGAGGCGGTGCTCAGCGTCGGCTCCGAACTCGAACTGCGGACCACCCTCCAGCACATCGTGGACTCGGCGACCGAGCTGTGCGCGGCCCGCTACGGTGCGCTCGGGGTCGTCGACCCCGAGCGCATCCGGCTGACCGAACTGTTCACGGCCGGGGTGAGCGAGGCCGAGAAGGCCGCGATCGGCCACCTGCCGGACGGCCGCTCCGGCCTGCTCGGCGCGCTCATCGCCGATCCGCGCCCCCTGCTGCTGGACGATCTGAGCCAGGACCCCCGCTCGGCGGGCTTCCCGCCGGGCCACCCGCCGATGCGCAGCTTCCTCGGCGTCCCGATCCGCGTCCACACCGAGGTGTTCGGCAACCTCTACCTCACCGAGAAGCGCGGCGGCGGCCCCTTCACGGACGAGGACCTCGCCCTGCTGCGCGTCCTGGCCTCGCAGGCGGGGATAGCGATCGGCAACGCCCGGCTGTACGAGACCGCGCGCCGCCGGGAGCGCTGGATCGAGGGCGCGGCCGCCGTGACCACCACCCTGCTGGCGGGCCGGCCCGCGGCGGACGCCCTGATGTGCGTGGCCGAACGGGCCCGGTTGCTGGCGGACGCGGAGGCGGGGGTGGTCCTGCAGCCGACCCCCGAGGGCGGCATGGAGATCGTGGCCGCCTCCACCCACGGGGACCCGGGGGACCTGGTCGGCACGGCCATCGCGCCGGGCTCCCCGGTCCTGGAACAACTCCTGGGCGGCGAACCGGTCTTCATAGAGGACTCCGCGACGGACCCCCGGATGACCACCCACGTGAGGGAGCGCTTCGGCCCCAGCATGATGCTCCCGCTCCAGAGCGGCGGCCAGCTGATCGGCACCCTGGCCCTGCCCCGGTCCCGGGGCGGCCCGCCGTACGACGCGGTGGACCGGCTCCTCGCCTCGCAGTTCGCCTCGCAGGCGGCCCTGGCCCTGGTCCTGGCCGACGCCCAGCACGACCGCGAGCAGCTGGCGGTCTACGAGGACCGCGACCGCATCGCGCGGGACCTGCACGACCTGGTGGTCCAGCGGCTGTTCGCCACGGAGATGATGCTGGAGAGCACGAGGAAGCGCTCCGTCTCCTCCCCGGCGGGCGATACGGTCGGCGACGAGCTCAGCCGGGCGGTGGACGAGCTCGACTCCACCATCCAGGAGGTCCGCACCGCCATCTTCACCCTCCAGCAGCCCCCCACCGACGCCCCCACCACCTTCCGCGGCCGGGTCCTGCGCGAGACCGGCGGGGCGGCGGTCCTGCTGGGCTTCCAGCCGTCGGTCCACTTCGCGGGCGCGGTGGACGCCCTGCTCCCGGAACCGGTGGCCACCGACCTCCTCTCGGCCCTGCGCGGCGCCCTGGCCGCGGCACACCGCCGCTCGGGGGTCACCTCGATCGAGGTCGAGGTCGACGCGGTCCCCACCCGCGCCCGCCTCACCGTCTCCGACGACGGCCAGACGGATTCGGGCAGCAGCGGCACCACACTGACCTGGGAATCCCCGATCTAAGTCGTCTCCCAGCCGCCTGCGAGCGACGTTCGTCACGGGGCAGCCAGCCAATGGACGACAGGCCCTAGGGTGACCCCGTGACGATCCGCCAATCGGCCCGCGCGGCCATCGCCTCCGTGACCGACCCCGGCAGCTTCGCCGAACTCCCCGTCCCACCAGGCGAGTCGGCCCCCGACGGGCCCCTCGCCTGGAGCGGCTACGGCGACTCCCGCGAGCGCGCCGCGCAGCGGACCGGCGAGGACGAGTCCGTGGTCATCGGCACCGCGCTGGTCGACGGCCACCCCGCCACCCTGATCTCCTTCGAGTTCGGCTTCCTCGGCGGATCCCTCGGCCACCGCACCGGCGACCGCATCGAAGCCGCCTACACCCATGCCCGCACCCACCGCCTGCCCCTGGTGTCGCTGATCGCCACCGGCGGATCCCGGATGCAGGAGGGCATGCTCGCGCTGACCCAACTCCAGCGCGCAGCCCGCCAGTGCGCCCTCACCCGCGCCGCGGGCCTGCCGCAGATCGCCGTGCTGCGCGACCCCACCACCGGCGGCGGCTGGGCCACCCTGGGGGCCGGGGCCGACGTGGTGCTCGCGCTGCCGGGGGCCCAGGTCGGCTTCGCCGGCTCCCGGGTGCGGCCGGCCGACGCGGACCCGGCGGCCTACACCGCCGAGGGGCAGTACGCCGCCGGGCACGTGGACGCCGTCGTCCCCGCGGCGGAGCTGCCCGCGACCCTGGCGGCCTGGCTGCGGGTGTTCGCCGCGCCCCGCTCCCCCGAGGCCGTCGCGCCGCCGGCCGCGCTGGCCGACGTACCGCTTCCGCCCACCGGTTGGGACGCCGTGCGCCAGGCCCGCCGCCCCGCCCGGCCGCACGCACCGCAGTACCTGGACGCGTACTTCGACCTGCGCCTGCCCCTCTCCGGCGACCGGGCCGGCGGCACCGACCCGGGGATGCTGTGCGGTTTCGGCCTCCGACAGGGCGGGGCGGTCGCGTACGCCGCCCAGTGCGGCACCGCCACCCGCCCGGCGGGCTACCGTACGGCGGCCCGCGTCATCCGGCTCGCGGACCGGCTCGGCATCCCGGTGCTGACCCTGGTGGACACCCCGGGCGCGGCCAACGACGCCGCCGCCGAACACGCGGGCGCGGGCGCGGCCATCGCCGACACCTTCGCGGTGCTCGCCTCGGCCACCGTCCCCGTGACCACCCTGCTGATCGGCGAGGGCGGTTCGGGCGGCGCCCTGGCCCTGGCCGCACCGGGCAACACCTGGGTCACCCCGGACAGTTACTTCTCGGTGATCGCCCCCGAACTGGCGGCGGCCATCCTCAAGCGCCCCCCGGAGGCGGCCCCGGCGACGGCGGACCAGCTGCGCATCCGCCCCCAGGACCTGGTCGCCCTGGGCGTCGCCCGCGGAATCGTCCCGCTGGAGGAGCCGAAGGGCTAACGCCGGCTGCGCGGCGGCAGCTTCACGTCCATCCGGTACAGCCGGGAGATCTGCTGCGCCAGCTCGTTGTCGTCGCTGACCAGCAGCAGCCGCACGCGGCCGAGCCCGTCGTGGCCGGTCACCGCCATGCCCTCGATGTTGTCGACCAGCGGGTGGTTCTGCGGCAGCTTCGACGGCGCGCCCAGCGTCGGGCAGCCGTCGAAGTCGCCGATGGCCGTCTTGCGCGCGGTCCGCAGCCCCGGGCCCTCGGCCAGCGCCGCCACCTTCGAGGTGTCCGTCGCGCCGAGGGGGTCAGCCACGTACAGCCGGACCGTGATCTTGAACTGCTGGGTGAATCCGCGCTCCAGCACGAGGAGCCGGCCGTCGGGCGTGGGCGCGAGTTCCACCAGTCCGTGCCCGGCGTCCACCGGGTACGCGTACTGGCGGCCCAGCACGAACTGCCCGTCGCGGCCGCGCCGTTCCCAGGTCTGGATCCGCTGGAGCGTCCGCCCCTGCGCGTCCTTCCCGTCTCCGGCCAGCACGCCCTCCACCCCCGCCACCAGGGTGTGCCCTCCGGGCAGCAGGGTCAGCGATTCGAAGGTCTGGTTGACGGTGGCCCGGCCCTCGGGAGCGAGCTTGAAGGCGTCGGGGACCGGCAGCGTCTCCAGCACCCGGCCGGTGCGGCTGTAGCGGCGGATCGCCGGGGTGGTCTCGTCGGTCACCAGGTACGAGCCGTCGCGGTCGACCACGATCCCCTCGGAGTCGAGGACCTTGCCGGTTGCGGTTCCGTCGACCGTCAGCGGCAGCCGCGCGGTGGCCTTGGCCGTCGGGGTGTCACCGCGGCCCACCTCCAGCCTGTACAGCGCCGACTTGTCGGAGATCGCGGCGATCGTGCCGTCCTTGTCCACCGAGATCCCGGAGAGCCCGCCGACCAACTTCCCGTCGATGCCGGTCTTGTCCAGGGAGTCCGAGTAGCCCGCGACCGAGAGGTACGGGGAGCAGGACCGGTCCTCCCTCGGGGCCTTGGACCCCACCGGGGCCGCGAGGGCCTGCGGGGCGAGCGCTCCGCAGAGCGCGGTGGTGGCCGCGATGGCGGTGACGAGCGTACGAAGGCGCATGAAGGCCTTCCTCCTGGATCAAGGGGAGTCAGCGGGGCGACCGGCGCAAGTAGGTCTACCGAGCTGTCATATGGCGAATCGAAAGAGAACGGAAGACCCGGCAACGCAACGGCAACGAACCCGCCGACTTCCCTTCACACCCGGCCGGATCGGGCGAACTTCGCCGGGCTGATCCCCACATGGCGCCCGAAGTGCCGCGTCAGGTGCGCCTGGTCGTAGAACCCCGCCGCCGTCGCCGCCTGCGCCGGCCGCATCCCCGCGAGCAGCAGCCGCCGCGCCCGCGCGACCCGGAGCCCGGTGAGGTAGGCGTGCGGAGGGAGCCCGAACGCCTGCCGGAAGCTGCGGATCAGGTGGGTGGGATGGGCGTGTCCCAGGAGCGCGGAAGCCTCGTCCAGGGTGATCCCGCCGAGGACCCGCGCGTCCAGGAGCTCGCGCAGTCGGACGGCGGTCCGCGCATCCGGAACCCCGTACGGAATCACGGGCCGCCCCTCCAGCCACCCGCGCAGCCGCTCCTGGACGAAGACGAGCCGCGACTGCGCCTCCAGAGGATCGTCCCGCCCGCCCAGCGCCCCGTGCAGTGCGTGGACCCGCTCGCGCAGGGCGCCGTCGAGCAGCAGCGGGGCGTCCACGGCGGCTCCGGTCAGCGACGGCGGGAGCAGCGAGGTCTCCAGGTACAGCACGCGCTTGCGGAAGCCGGCCTCGGTGACGGTGCGGCCGTCGTGGACCACCCCGGGCGGGAGCAGGATCACCGTGTCCGAGACGCCCACGCCGTGCCGCTCGCGGTCGAGCGCGAAGTCGACGCGGCCGCCGTCGAGGATCATCAGGGCCCAGGTGTCGTGGACGTGGGCCGGGTAGGCGTGGTCGGTGAACCGGGCGTGGAAGACCTCTGCGATGCCCGGCACCTGCGGCTTCCAGGCGTGGACCGTGCTGCGCGGACGGGATATCGCGGCCATGTCAGGAACGTACAAGACCGGGCCCCGCCGCACCGGGCAGCCTGTCCGCATGACCACATCCGAGAGCACGCGCGCGGTGAACATCGCAGAGAAGCTGGCCGGCTTCACCGAGCAGTGGGCCCCGCGCCGGATCGCCCGCGTCAACGACTACGAGGTCAAGATCGCCAAGGTGCAGGGCGAGTTCGTCTGGCACACCCACGAGGACACCGACGAGCTCTTCCTCGTCGTCAGCGGCACCCTCACGATCCGGCTCCGGGCCGGGGACGTCGTACTGAACCCCGGCGAGATCCACGTGGTCCCGCGCGGGGTGGAGCACTGCCCGCAGGCCGACGAGGAGACGGCGATCCTGCTGTTCGAGCCGACCGGCACGGCCAACACCGGCGCGCAGGGCGGCGAGCGCACCCGGGAGCCGGTGGACGCGTAGGCCCCGCGCCTGTGCTGCCCGGGGCCCCTCGGATCCCGGCTCCGGTCCCGGCTCCGGTCCCGCTCAGGCCTGCGGCGACCGCGCGTCGTACCGGGCGAACCCCCGCCACCGCAGGGCCAGCAGGGCCAGTACGAGGACGCACGCGAGCCCCCCGCCGGTGATCGCGACGCCCGGGGAGGTGAGGTCGGCGGCGGTCCCGGCGAGGAAGTCGCCTAGCCGGGGACCGCCCGCGACGACCACGATGAAGACGCCCTGGAGGCGGCCCCGCATGTCGTCGGGGGTCGCGGCCTGGAGCATGGTGGTGCGGAACACCATCGACACGGTGTCCGAGGCGCCGGCCAGGGCCAGGAAGAGCAGCCCGAGCCAGAGGTTGCGGGTCAGCCCGAACACCGCGATGGCCAGCCCCCAGCCGGCGACGGAGATCAGGATCGCCACCCCGTGCCGGCGGATCCGCCCCTGCCAGCCGGAGAACAGCCCGCCGAGCAGCGCGCCCACCGCGGGCGCGGCCACGAGCAGGCCCACCGTCTTGGCGTCGCCGCCGTACCAGAGCACGGCGATGGCCGGGAACAGCGCCTTCGGCTGGGCCAGCACCATGGCGGCCAGGTCGGAGAAGAAGGTCATCCGGATGTTGGGCCGGGTGCCGAGGAAGCGCAGGCCGTCGAGTACGGAGGCCCGGCCCTTGTCGCCCTCCTCGCGCTCCGGCTTCATCGACGGCAGCCGCCACATCGCGTAGAGGGCGGCGCTGAAGGTGACGGCGTCGATCAGGTAGGCGGCCTGGTAGCCCCACCAGCCGACGATGACCCCGCCCAGCATCGGGCCGGCCGTCATCCCGAAGGTCATGGTGACGGAGTTCAGCGCGTTGGCGGCGGGCAGCTGCTCGTTGGGCAGGAGCCGCGGGATCATCGCGGAGCGGGCCGGCCCGTTGAGCGCCCCGCACAGGGACTGGAGCGCGACGACGGAGTACAGCAGCCAGACCCGGTGGTAGTCCAGGAGCGCGGCGCAGGCCAGGGCGATCGACAGGGCAGTCAGGCCGAGGGAGCTGTAGAGGCCGAGCTTGCGGCGGTCGACGGTGTCGGCGATGGCGCCGCCGTAGAGGCCGAAGACGACGAGCGGGACGAGCGAGAAGAGCCCGACCAGTCCGACGGAGAAGCTGGAGCCGGTGATCTCGTAGACCTGGAGCGAGATCGCGAGGGCCGTCATCGCCTGGCCGAGCCAGGAAATGGTTCCACCGATCCACAGGCGCCGGTAGTCCGCAGAGGTCTTCAGCGGGGTCAGGTCGGCGAATATGCGGCGCCTGGGGCGCGTGGGCGAGGGTGGAGCCGTTGTACGAGTCACATCGGATCTTAACCAGGCGCCACCCGGCGTCCGGCCGGATTTTCGGCGGACCGCACTCCCCCGCCACCCGCCCGAAACAATCGCCCCACCGGAATCCGGGGCCCCGCGGCGGGCCGGATCCTGCCGGTAACTCGCCACTATCACCGGACATTTGACCGAATAGACGTGCGCTCCTCGCCTGGAGTTCAGCTCATGATGAAAAGACTCGTATGTCCAGGGAGGCGCAGTGATCGAACCTGGCACCAGCACCACGAGCACCAGCACCCCGAGCGCGGCCGATCCGGTCTTCCCGCTCACCGTGGGGGTCGAGGAGGAGTTCCTCCTCATCGACGCCCGCACCCTGAGAGTGGTCCCGGCCGCCCCGCTCGTCCTGTCCACCGCCGCGGGACTCCCCCAGGAACTGCACCCCGAGGGCACCCGCTACCAGGTGGAGATCTCCACCCCGGTCGCCGACTCGGCGGCGACCCTGCGCAGGGAGCTCGCCGGACTGCGGCGCACCCTCGCGCGGGCGGCCCGCGCCCACGGCTGCCGGCTGCTGGCGGCCCCCTCGCCGGTGTTCGCCGTGGAGGGCCCGCTCCACCTCACCGATGACGAGCCGCGCCAGCGCGAGCAGCACCGGCGCTTCGGCGCCCTCACCGACACCCTCGTCAGCTGCGGCCGGCACATCCACATCGGCACCCTCGACGTGGACACGGCCGTCGCGGTGTCCAACCGGGTCAGACCCTGGCTTCCCACCCTGATCGCACTGGCGGCCAACTCGCCCTTCTGGGGCGGCCGCGACACCGGCCACGCGAGCTGGCGGGCGATGGCCTGGTCGGGCTGGCCCTCGGCGGGCCTGCCCCCGCACTTCACCTCGACGGCCCACTTCCGGCGTTCGGTGCAGACCCTGCTCGGCTCCGGGGCGGCCCTCGACACGAAGATGGTCTATTGGGACCTGCGCCCTTCGGGGAACTGGCCGACCCTCGAGATCCGGGCACCCGACATGTCCCCGGACCTCGACTCGGCCGTCCTCCAGGCCGAACTGGCCCGCGCCCTCGTCGCGACGGCCCTGCGGGAGATCGCCGAGCAGCGCCCCGATCCGCCCGTCCGGGACGACGTACTGCGCCTGGCCCGCTGGCGCGCGGCCCACGACGGCCTCGAAGGCTTCGGCCTGGACCCGTACACGGGCACCGAACTCCCGGCGGCGGACCTGGCGGAGGCCCTCCTCGACCTGGTGGCCCCCGACCTGGCCGCCGCCGGCGACCTCGACCACGCCGCGAAAACCATGGCGTCGCTCCTGCGCGACGGCTCGGGCGCCCACCGCCAACGCGCAGCCTTCGCGCGCCGCGGCGACCTGACGGACGTCCTGCGCTACTTGGCAGACGAAACGGAGGCCTTCTGACCCGTCCCGCCGGCCCGCACGGGCCGCAGGCCCCCGACTCCGCGGCCTGCGGCCCCCGCCGCTCAGACCGGGCCGTGCACCGCACCCTCGGAGGTGACGCTGTAGAGGGCGATGCCCAGAGTCCGCCGAACCCGGTCCGGAACCCGGCGCGCCGCGGTCGTGGCGACTCCCTCGGGGACCACGACGGCATAGGAGGTGCGTTCCTCATCGGTCATCCGGCGCAGGAGTTGGCCGTAGGCCGTGTCGACGTCCGTCCCGGTCGCGGCAGTCGCACCCTTGACCTCGGCCAGCAGCCGTCGGCCGTCGCGATGGACCGCGTCGACGTCGACATGGCCCCGCTCGGCCACGCCGCGCAGACTCCAACCCCGGGCGACCAGCCATTCCTCGAAGACCGCCTGTACCCGGGCCTCATCGCCTCTTGCCACGCTTCTCCCCCGCCAGGAAAACCGGATAAAGCCCCGGAAACGCCAAAGCCGCAGGTGAGATCGTTTCTTCACCTGCGGCTCGCAGTGGGGCGGGTGGGACTCGAACCCACGGCCGACGGATTATGAGTCCGCTGCTCTAACCGGCTGAGCTACCGCCCCTTCACGGCGTGGCGCGTACATGTGTGCGCGCCGTCTGCCGCAGCATAGCCGCTCATACGATCTCCTGCCTCGGATGCCTCGCATGATCGGCTTCGCCTGCCCAGAGAGACCGCATCGGGCTCCGCGCGGTTCCGGACCGGGGCAGAAAAAAAGAAAAAGGACCCACACGGGGTCCTCGTTCTCTCTTGCTCCCCCGACTGGACTCGAACCAGTAACCTGCCGATTAACAGTCGGCTGCTCTGCCAATTGAGCTACAGGGGACCGCGCTCCCCCGACTGGACTCGAACCAGTAACCTGCCGATTAACAGTCGGCTGCTCTGCCAATTGAGCTACAGGGGATTGCTGCGTTGCACCGAACAGCCCACCTCCGGCCTTGGCCAGGGGGCGAGCGCCCGTTGCGAGTCATAGATTAGCGCAAGCAGGGGGGTGCTCCGCCAATCGGTATCGACAGCAGGCCGGGCACCACACGACGAAGGGTGACAGGCATGCGGTACAAGGTCACGTTCGCGGTCGGGCTGGCCCTCGGGTACGTGCTCGGGACCCGGGCCGGGCGCGAGCGTTATGAACAGTTGAAGAAGTCCGCGCGCGAGCTGGCGCAGAGTCCGGTCGTCCGCAACGCCGCCGAGACCGCAGGTCACAGCAGCCGCGACTTCGCGGGCAAGGCCTTCGCCGCGGTGAGCGACAAGGTGGGCGACGCCGTGCCCGACGCCCTGGCCGGGCGGGTACGGGGCCTGCGCGCCCGGGTCGGCGGCAGCGGCGCCGGCGAGGACGACTGGGGCACCAGCAACACCTGACGGCAACCTCCGGGACAAGCCGTGCGGGCCCCGGCCGGTCTCCGGCCGGGGTCCCGCGGGGCTCGGGGCGGCGGAGTTCGTCCATACGTGCGGCAGAATTCTCCGCATGGGGATAGTCGCCGGGCTGGACAGTTCTTCCGCCTTCACTCGCATCGTCGTCTGTGACACCGAGACGGGCGCCGTGCTGCGCCAGGGGTACGCCCCCCATCCGCAGCCCACCGGCGACGCCGTACCGCACGAGACGGACCCGCAGGCCTGGCTGCTCTCCCTCGGAGAGGCCGCCGGCGGCGGGCTCCTCGAAGGCGTCGAAGCCATCGGGGTCTCCGCCCAGCAGCACGCCGTGCTGCCACTGGACGCGCAGGGCGGCCTCGTCCGCTCCGCCCTGGTGGGCAACGACAAGCGCGGCCAGGTCGCCGCCGCCGATCTCATCGAGTCCCTCGGCGGCCGCCAGGCCTGGGTCGAAGCCGTCGGCTCCGTCCCCCATTCGGCGCAACCGCTCGCGAAGCTCGCCTGGCTGGCCCGTACCGAGCCCGAGGCCGCCCGCCGGGTCGCCGTGGTGATGTCCCCCCACGACTGGCTGGTGTGGCAGCTGCTGGGCCGCCCGGCCCGGCGGACCACCGACCGGGGCGGCGCTTCCGGCACGGGGTACTGGTCGGCGGCCACCGGCTCCTGGCGCCCCGACCTCGTCGAGCTGGCGCTCGGGCACCGGGCACTGCTGCCCGAGGTGCTCGGCCCCTGCGAAGCCGCCGGGACCACGCCCGAGGGGCTGCTGATCTCCGCCGGGACCGGCGAGACCATGGCCGCCGCGCTCGGGCTCGGCATGGGCCCCGGCGACGCGGTGGTCTCGCTGGGCGCGTCCGGGTCGGTGATGGCGGTGCACCACGAGGCGCTGTCGGAGCCGGGCGGGCTGATCACCTCGCTCGCGGACGCCGCCGGGATGCACCTGCCCGTGGTGAACGTCTCCAACGCGGTACGGGCCCTGCGCGGCACCGCCGAACTGCTGGGCACCGACCTGGACGGGCTGAGCGAGCTCGCGCTGAAGTCGACCCCGGGCGCCCACGGACTCGTACTCCTGCCGTACCTGGAGGGTGAGCGGACGCCGAACCTGCCGCAGACCGCCGGGACCCTGTCGGGGCTGCGCCGGGACTCCATGAAGCCGGAGCACCTGGCGCGGGCCTCCTTCGAGGGCATGCTGTGCGGGCTGGTCGACGCGCTCGACGTGCTCCGCAGCCGCGGGGTGGAGATCCGCCGGGTGTTCCTGCTGGGCGCGGCGGCCGAGCTGCCCGCGGTCCAGGCCTTCGCGCCGGGGCTCTTCGGCACGCAGATCGTCGTACCGGCGCCGGCGGACTACGCGGCCCTGGGCGCGGCCCGTCAGGCGGCGTGGGCGCTGGGCGTCGCACGCGGCACGCTGACCCCGCACACCCCTCCGGTGTGGCCCGCCCCGGCCGCGCAGGTCTTCGAGCCGGACGAGGAGTACCCCGCCTGGCAGGGCGTGCGCCAGCAGTACATCGCCACGCGGGAGCAGATCCACCCGGGCGCCTTCTAAACCCGGCGGGCCCGGCACGAAGACTCGTAACGGGCTCGCGACCGGCTCGCGGAGGCTTAGGACCGAAGCGGGCCGGTCTACTCCTTTTGGCCGGGCTTTGCGAAAACCGGTGGGGATCGGGCACCCGGTTGGCCGAAGATGGGGTGAACCCCCTCGATATGCCGACCGGAGCCTGCGCGTGCTCATACGACTTCTGCGGACCCACCTCGGTCCGTACCGGAAACCGATCGCCGTGCTGGTCCTGCTGCAACTGCTGCAGACCAGCGCGAGCCTCTACCTGCCCACGCTCAACGCCGACATCATTGACAACGGTGTCGTCCACGGCGACACCGGCTACATCCTGCGCTCCGGCGCCCTGATGCTCGGCGTCTCGCTCGTGCAGCTCGTCTGCAACTGCGGCGCCGTCTACTTCGGCGCCCGCACCGCCGCCGCCTTCGGCCGCGATCTGCGGGCCGGCGTCTTCGACCGCGTGCAGAGCTTCTCCGCACGCGAGCTCGGCCAGTTCGGCGCGCCCTCGCTGATCACCCGCACGACCAATGACGTGCAGCAGATCCAGATGCTCGTCCTGATGACCTTCACGCTGATGGTCTCGGCTCCGATCATGTGCGTCGGCGGCATCTTCATGGCGCTCTCCCTCGACGTGAAGCTGTCGGGCGTCCTGCTCGCCGTCGTCCCCGTCCTGGGCCTGTCGGTCGGCGCGATCGTCCTGAAGACGCGGCCGCTGTTCCGCACGATGCAGACGCGCCTGGACACCGTGAACCGGGTCCTGCGCGAGCAGATCACCGGCAACCGGGTGATCCGCGCCTTCATCCGCGACGACTACGAGAAGGACCGCTTCCGCGAGGCCAACGCCGACCTGACCGGCGTCTCGCTGGCGGCCGGCAAGCTGCTCGCGCTGATGTTCCCGACCGTCATCGTGGTCGTGAACATCTCCAGCGTCGCCGTCATCTGGTTCGGTGCGATGCGCGTCGACAGCGGCGGCATGGAGATCGGCCAGCTGACGGCCTTCCTGGCCTACCTGATGCAGATCGTCATGGCCGTGATGATGGCCACCTTCATGTTCATGATGGTGCCGCGCGCCGAGGTCTGCGCCGAGCGCGTCCAGGAGGTCCTGGACACCGACTCCAGCGTGGTCCCGCCCACCGACCCGGTCCGCAAGCTGCTGAGCCACGGCCGCCTCGAACTGCGCGGCGCCGACTTCCGCTACCCGGGCGCCGAGTCCCCCGTCCTGCGCGGGGTCGACCTGCTGGCCAGCCCCGGCGAGACCACCGCCGTGATCGGCTCCACGGGCAGCGGCAAGTCCACGCTGCTGGGCCTGGTCCCCCGGCTGTTCGACGCGACCGGCGGCGAGGTCCTCGTCGACGGCGAGGACGTACGCCGCCTCGACCCGGAACTGCTGGCCAAGACGGTCGGCATGGTGCCGCAGAAGCCGTACCTGTTCTCCGGGACGGTCGCCACCAACCTGCGCTACGGGCGCCCCGACGCCACCGACGAAGAGTTGTGGCACGCGCTGGAGGTGGCGCAGGCCAAGGGCTTCGTCTCCGAGCTGGAGGGCGGGCTCGACGCGCCCATCGCCCAGGGCGGAACCAATGTCTCCGGTGGCCAGCGCCAGCGGCTCGCGATCGCGCGCACGCTCGTACAGCGCCCGGAGATCTACCTGTTCGACGACTCCTTCTCGGCCCTGGACTACGCGACGGACGCGGCGCTGCGCGCCGCGCTCGCCCGCGAGACCGAGGACGCGACCGTGGTCATCGTCGCCCAGCGGGTCTCCACGATCCGCGACGCCGACCGGATCATCGTCCTCGACGAGGGGCAGGTCGTGGGCGAGGGACGCCATCACGAGCTGATGGCCGGCAATGAGACCTACCGGGAGATCGTGCTCTCCCAGCTGACGGAGGCGGAGGCCGCATGAGCGGGCCCGGAGGACGAATGATGATGGGACCGCCGACGACGCGGTCCATGGACTTCAAGGGCTCGGGCAAGCGGCTGCTGCGCGAGCTGGCCCGCGACCGGGCCAAGCTCTTCGGCATGGTCGTCGCGGTCATCTGCTCCGTCGCCGCTTCGGTGACCGGTCCGAAGATCCTCGGCAAGGCCACCGACCTGGTCTTCGCCGGGATCGTCGGCAAGAACCTGGATCCGCGGCTCACCAAGGAACAGGCCCTGGAGGGGATGCGCGCCCACGGCAACGGCGGCATGGCGGACATGCTGTCCGGCACCGACTTCACCCCGGGCAAGGGCGTGGACTTCGGCGCGGTCGGGGCGGTGGCGCTGTGGGCGCTGGCCGTCTTCACGCTCGCCGGTCTGCTGATGCTGGTCGCGACACGGCTGTCCAACCACATCCAGAACGGCACCGTGTACCGGATGCGCGAGGACCTCCAGGCGAAGCTGTCGCGGCTGCCGCTGTCGTACTTCGACAAGCAGAAGCGCGGCGAGGTGCTCAGCCGGGCCACGAACGACATCGACAACATCGGGCAGACGCTCCAGCAGACGATGGGGCAGCTGATGAACTCGCTGCTCACCATCGTCGGCGTGCTGGCGATGATGTTCTGGATCTCCCCGGTGCTGGCGCTGGTCGCCCTGGTGACCATTCCGGTCTCCGGGTACGTGGCCGCGAAGATCGGCAAGAAGTCCCAGCCGCAGTTCGTGGCGCAGTGGAAGTCCACGGGCGCGCTCAACGCGCACGTGGAGGAGATGTACTCGGGCCACACCCTGGTCAAGGTCTTCGGCCGGCAGAAGGAGTCCGCGGCCCTCTTCGCCGAGCAGAACGAGGAGCTGTACAAGGCCTCGTTCAAGGCGCAGCTGGTCACCGGGATCATGCAGCCCGTGATGATGTTCATCTCGAACATCAACTACGTGCTCGTCGCGGTCGTCGGCGGTCTGAAGGTCGCCTCCGGCACCCTGTCGATCGGTGACGTGCAGGCCTTCATCCAGTACTCCCGGCAGTTCTCGATGCCGCTGAGCCAGGTCGCCTCGATGGCCAACCTGGTGCAGTCCGGCGTCGCCTCGGCGGAGCGGGTCTACGAGCTGCTCGACGCGGAGGAGCAGGACCCGGACGTCGAGGTTCCGGAGCGCCCCGAGACCGTGCGCGGACAGGTCACCTTCGACAAGGTCGCCTTCCGCTACGAGCTGGACAAGCCGCTGATCGAGGACCTCTCGCTCACGGTCGACCCCGGCCACACGGTCGCGATCGTCGGCCCGACCGGCGCCGGCAAGACCACGCTGGTCAACCTCCTGATGCGGTTCTACGAGGTCACGGGCGGCCGGATCGCCCTCGACGGCGTGGACATCGCGAAGATGACCCGCGAGGAACTGCGCAGCGGCATCGGCATGGTGCTCCAGGACACCTGGCTGTTCGGCGGCACCATCGCGCAGAACATCGCCTACGGAGCCGGAGTAGGAGGGGGTGCGCGAAGCGCACTCGGTCAGGGTGGCGGCGGGCGACGGGCGGGCGAGGTGACGCGCGCCGAGATCGAGGAGGCCGCGCGGGCGGCGCACGCCGACCGGTTCGTCCGTACCCTGCCCGAGGGCTACGACACGGTGCTGGACGACGAGGGCGCGGGCGTCAGCGCGGGCGAGAAGCAGCTGATCACCATCGCGCGGGCGTTCCTGTCCGACCCGGTGATCCTGGTGCTCGACGAGGCGACGAGCTCGGTGGACACCCGTACCGAGGTGCTGATCCAGAAGGCGATGGCCCGCCTCGCGGCCGGCCGCACCTCCTTCGTGATCGCGCACCGGCTGTCCACGATCCGCGACGCCGACCTGATCCTGGTGATGGAGAGCGGCTCGATCGTGGAGCAGGGCACGCACGAGGAGCTGCTGGGCTCGGACGGCGCGTACGCACGGCTGTACGCGGCGCAGTTCGCGCAGGCGGTGGCCGAGGTCGACTGACCTTCCGGCGCGAGCGGGTGGGGGCGTCCTTCGGGGCGCCCCTTCCCCGTTCCCGCCCCGCCCCGTCCCGCCCCGTCAGTCCAGATATCCGCGGAGCTGGTCGGCGAAGGCGTGGTCGCGGAGCTTGTTGAGGGTCTTGGACTCGATCTGGCGGATCCGCTCGCGGGTCACGCCGAAGATCCGGCCGATCTCCTCCAGGGTGCGCGGACGGCCGTCGGCGAGCCCGTAGCGCAGCTGGACGACCTTGCGCTCCCGCTCGCCGAGGGTGGACAGGACCGCTTCCAGGTGCTCGCGGAGCAGGAAGAACGCGGCCGATTCCACGGGCGAGGCGGCGTCGCCGTCCTCGATGAGGTCGCCGAGCGCGACATCGTCCTCCTCGCCCACGGGGGCGTGCAGCGAGACCGGCTCCTGGGCGAGGCGCAGCACCTCCAGGACCCGCTCGGGGGTCAGCTCCAGGTGGGCGGCGACCTCTTCGGCGGTGGGTTCGTAGCCGCGCTCCTGGAGCATGCGGCGCTGGACGCGGACGACGCGGTTGATCAGCTCGACCACATGGACCGGCACGCGGATGGTCCGGGCCTGGTCGGCGAGGGCCCGGGACATGGCCTGGCGGATCCACCAGGTGGCGTAGGTGGAGAACTTGTAGCCGCGGGCGTAGTCGAACTTCTCAACGGCCCGGATCAGTCCGAGGTTCCCCTCCTGGACCAGGTCGAGCATGGTCAGTCCGCGGCCCACGTAGCGCTTGGCTACGGAGACGACGAGCCGCAGGTTCGACTCGATGAGGCGGCGCTTGGCCATCCGGCCCATGACGACGAGCTTGTCCAGGTCGAGCGTGAGCTGGAGATCGAGCCGCTCTCCGCTGCCGAGCTTCTCCTCGGCGAACAGTCCCGCCTCCACGCGCCGCGCGAGATCGACCTCGTCGGCGGCGGTCAGCAGCGGGATGCGGCCTATCTCCCGCAGGTACTGGCGGAACAGGTCGGCGGACGGGCCCGCTCCGGCGGAGCTGTCACTCGTGCGCCTGCGCTGCGCGGGCACCGGTTCGGCCAACTCACGGACCTCGGGCTCCTCCTCGGGCTCCTCCTCGTCCACGGCGTCCGCCTCGGGCTCTTCGCCGGCGGCTTCGGCTTCCGCGGCGGCGTTTCCGGGCGGGCTCACGCTGACGGTCAGGCTCTGGGTCTGCACGGGGGCGACCTCCACAGGGCTCCGAGGACGGGGGCACCGGACCTCAGTGTGGCGTACGACACATCACTGCCACGAGGGGCGTGCGGGCACTTTCTGGGTCCGGCGCGTAACCCATCGTTACCCCCGGACCAGAACCCCGATGCGGATCGGACGCATGTCCGAGAAGATCACTGCCATGTCTGTGTACGAAACCCATGTCACCGTGCGCTGCCCGGATCCGGCGGAGCTGGACCGGCTCGAAGCGTGGTCCGGGGCGCGGGAGTTGAAGGTCACCCACATCCTGCTGGCCCGGGGCCGGATGGTCTCGCAGCCGATGCTGACGCTGCCCGACCGCGAAAGCCACGAGCGGCTCGTCCCCGCGCTGCGGGCGGCCGGCTTCGACCCGGTCCGGGTCAAGGTGGAGACCGTCCCGTGGACCACGGACCGGCCGGGCCCCGGCGGCGGCTACTTCGAGCACCACGTCAAACTCCGGCTCCCGGCCGACTACGACCGCGCCGCCCTGGAGTCCCTGGTGGTCCCCCACGGGGCGCACGTCTCGTGGAACGCCCGCCGGGCCCTGGTCGGCGGACGCCACGAACGCTTCGTGACGCAGCGGTGCGCGGGCACGGCGGGGCCGGCGGGGGCCGAGCGGGCCTGCGACGTGCTGATCGCGGAGCTGGTGGGCGCCGGGTACGAAATCGACTCGGAGGAGCGGGAGTTCGTGCTGTACGACAGTGACCTGTCGGTGGACGACGGGTGGATCCAGGAGGGACCGCGATGAGCAAGTGGAGCGAGTTCGGATGGCAGCCCATCGAGCTGCCCCGGGAACCCCTGGACGAGAACACCCGGGCCGAGAAGGAACTGCCCCGCACCTTGCGGCCGGTGGCCGGTGACGACGTGCGCCAGCAGGCGGTCTTCGATCCTTCGCTGAAGCACCTGGCGCGGGCCTACCGGGCCGGCGATCCGGTCTTCGACGACCCGCAGCGGACCGCCGCCTGGGCGCGGGCGCGGCGGGCCGCCATGGACGCCGTGCTGCTGGCGGTCTCCGAGTCCGAGTGGGTGGACTCGCTCGTCCTGCGGGGCAGCGTGCTGCTCGCCGACTGGTTCGGGGAGGAGGCCCGGGAGCCGGGCGACCTGGACTTCGTGGTGGTGCCGCAGAGCTGGCACATCGACGACGGGCGGACGGACCGGATGCTGGAGGGGATCGCCGCCAGCGCGGCGGGCCGGGCCGGGATCAAGGATTCCGGCGCGATCCGCGAGGGCATCTGGACGTACGACCGGGTGCCGGGAACACGGCTGGTGCTGCCCTGGGAAGTGCCGGGGCTGCCCGCCGGGCAGGTGCAGCTGGACTTCGTCTTCAACGAGGAGCTGGCCGTCGCACCGGAGCCGGTCGAACTCGCCTGCGGGGCGACCGTACTGGCGGCCTCGCCCGCTCTCTCCCTGGCCTGGAAGGTGATGTGGCTGGTCACCGACGACAACCCGCAGGGCAAGGACCTGTACGACGCCGTGCTGCTCGCCGAGGAGTATCCGCTGTCGTACGAGCTGCTGCTGGAGGTGTTCCGGGCGGCGGAGGCGTGGCCGATGACGATGGGCCGGGAGCCGGACCTGCAGGACGTCGTCATCGAGCCGAGGGTCGACCGGGAGTGGCGGCACTTCGCCGCCGAGTACCCGCATCTGGCCGGCCCCGAACAGGGTGCGGACTACAAAGAGCGGCTGCTCGCGGCCATCTATCCGACCTTCCGGGGTCGGTCGACCGAGCGGGTCAGGCAGTGGCTTGATGATGCCGAGGTGTTCGCGGAGTTCGATGCGCAGTACGACGAGGAGTACGAGGAGGAGTCGGCCGGGGATCAGTCCGCCGAGGGCTGAGGAGGGGCGACGGGCTCCACCCGGACCGCGCAGACCTTGAATTCCGGCATCCGGGACACGGGGTCCAGGGCCGGGTTGGTCAGGGTGTTGGCGCGGCCCTCGCCCGGCCAGTGGAAGGGCATGAAGACCGTGTCCGCGCGGATGGTGTCGGTGATGCGGGCCGGGGCCACCGCGCGGCCGCGGCGGGAGGTGACCGCGAGGGGGGCTCCGTCGACCGCGCCGATGCGGGCCGCGAGGCGGGGGTGGAGTTCCACGAAGGGGCCGGGGGCGGCTTCGTTGAGCTCGTCCACCCGGCGGGTCTGCGCGCCCGACTGGTACTGGGCGACCACCCGGCCGGTGGTGAGGAGGAGGGGGTACTCGGCGTCCGGGACCTCGGCGGAGTCGCGGTGGACGACGGGGACGAAGCGGGCCCGGCCGTCCTCGGTGGCGAAGCGGTCGAGGAAGAGGCGCTCGGTGCCGGGGTGGGTTTCGTCCGGGCAGGGCCAGAAGACGCCCTGTTCTGCTTCGATGCGGGCGTAGCTGATGCCCGCGTAGTCCGCCGGGCCGCCCGCCGAGGCGCGGCGCAGTTCTTCGAAGACCTCCTCGGGCGAGACCGGGAAGGCCTTCGGCATGCCCAGCCGGGCGGCCAGTGCGTGCAGGACCTCCAGGTCGCTGCGGACGCCCGGGGGCGGGGTCAGGGCCTGGCGGCGGAGCAGGACCCTGCCCTCCAGGTTGGTGGTGGTGCCGGTCTCCTCCGCCCACTGGGTGACGGGCAGGACCACGTCGGCGAGGGCCGCGGTCTCCGACAGGACCACGTCCGCGACGGCCAGGAAGTCCAGGGAGCGGATGCGGTCCTCGATGTGGGAGGCGCGGGGGGCGGAGACCACCGGGTTGGAGCCCATCAGGAGCAGGGCCCTGACGTCCGTGCCGAGGGAGTCGAGGAGTTCGTAGGCGCTGCGGCCGGGGCCGGGGAGGTCCGCGGGGTCGATGCCCCAGACTCCGGCCACGTGCGCGCGCGCCGCCGGGTCGGTGAGCTTGCGGTAGCCGGGGAGCTGGTCGGCCTTCTGGCCGTGTTCGCGGCCGCCTTGGCCGTTGCCCTGCCCGGTGAGGCACCCGTAGCCGGAGAGCGGGCGGCCCGCGCGGCCGGTGGCGAGGCAGAGGTTGATCCAGGCGCCGACGGTGTCGGTGCCCTTGGACTGCTGCTCGGGGCCGCGGGCGGTGAGGACCATCGCGGACTGCGGCGCGCAGAACATCCGCACCGCTTCGCGGAGCTTGGGCACGGGCACGCCCGTGATCCGCTCGACCAGCTCCGGCCAGTGCGCCATCGCGCCTGCCCGGGCCTCCTCCCAGCCGGTGGTGCGGGAGGCGATGAACTCCTCGTCCGTGTGGCCGCCCGCGACGACGAGGTGGAGCAGGCCGAGGGCCAGTGCCAGGTCCGTGCCGGGGCGCGGGGCCAGGTGCAGGTCGGCCTGTTCGGCGGTCCGCGTGCGGCGCGGGTCCACCACGATCAACGTGCCGCCGTTCTCGCGGAGTTCCCGGAAGAAGCGCAGGGCGGGCGGCATGGTCTCGGCGGGGTTGGAGCCGACGAGGATGACGCAGCCGGTCCGGGGGATGTCCTCCAGCGGGAAGGGCAGCCCCCGGTCGAGCCCGAAGGCCCGCTGGTGCGCGGCGGCGGCCGAGGACATGCAGAACCGGCCGTTGTAGTCGATCTGCGAGGTCCCGAGGGCGACGCGGGCGAACTTCCCGAGGGCGTAGGCCTTCTCGTTGGTCAGCCCGCCTCCGCCGAACACCCCGACCGCGTCGGCCCCGTACGCCCCTTGGGTACGGGCCAGGCCCTCGGCGACGGCGTCGAGGGCCTCCTCCCAGGTGGCCGGCTCGAGCCGGCCGGCGTGGGTGCGGACGAGCGGCTCGGTGAGGCGCACCCGGGAGGAGAGCACGGCGGGGGCGGTGCGGCCCTTGCCGCACAGCGCGCCCCGGTTGACGGGGAAGTCCGCGCGCTCCTCCACCGTCACCGACGCTCCGCCCGGTCCGGGGCGGAGGTTCATGCCGCACTGCAGCGCGCAGTACGGGCAGTGCGTGGCGGTCACGGCGTCGGTGGCCGTGGCCGTGCCGGTCACGGTGGCCGTGTCGGTGACGGCGGAGGAGGCGGTGTCGGCCGGTGCGGCTCCCGGGGTGTGCATGCGCCTCACCATGCGTCGCGGGTGTTACGCCCGCCGCCGCGCCCGGTTACGCCTCTTGTACGGGCACCTCAGCGCGGGCCCTACTGCCCGGTGAGGTACTTCACCGTGAGGCCGGCCGTCCAGCCGCCGTCCACGGCCAGTTCCGCGCCGGTCATGTAGCCCGCGGCGTCCGAGAGGAGGAAGGCGACGGCGGCGGCGATCTCCTCGGGGAGGCCGACGCGGCCCAGCGGGGCGCCGGGGTAGTTGCCCTCGCCCTGCTGGATGCCGATCGGGGCGGTCATCGGGGTCAGCGTCATGCCGGGGTGGACGGAGTTGACGCGGATCCTGGATTCGGCGAGCTCGACCGCGCCGATCTTCGACAGTCCGCGCACGCCCCACTTCGAGGCCCCGTATCCGGCGGTCAGCGCGAGGCCGGTGAGGCCTGCGGCGGAGGAGATGTTGACGATGGAGCCGCCGCCGTTCTCCCGCATCAGCGGGATCGCGGCCTTGATGCCGATGAAGACGCCGACCAGGTTGATCTCGAGGACCCGGCGGAAGTGCTCGACGCTCTCGTGCTCCAGGAACTGGCCGGTGGAGATGCCCGCGTTGTTGACCAGGCCGTCGATGCGGCCGAACTCGGCGACCGCGTACTCCAGCGCCGCCTGCCAGTCGGACTCGCTGGTCACGTCGTGCTTGAGGAAGCGCGCCGCGTCGCCGAGCCCGGCCGCCGTCTCGGTGCCCTCCGCCTCCAGGACGTCGGTGATCAGCACCTTGCCGCCGCCGTCCACGACGGCCTGCGCGGCCGCCGCGCCGAGGCCGCGGGCCCCGCCGGTGATGACGACGACCTTGTCACTCAGATCCACTACAGCCACGGTATCCACGACCCCTGACGCACGAGACAGATAGGTATATGACTAATCGGCATACACCGATGAGTGGCGTCAGTCTGTCAGAGCGGCCAGGGCCCGCGACACCCCCTCCTCCTTCGGGCCCAGGAACTTCGGCTCCGGCTCGAACACCGCGTCCAGCGCCGCCTTGCCCGCCGCGAACACCTCGCGGATGCCGCCGTAGTACCAGGTCGCGTCGTGTGCGTCCGCGACGCCGACCCCGTACGAGTCCACGCCCGCGGCCTCGCACAGGGCGACCGCCCGGCGGATGTGGAAGCCCTGGCTGATGAGCACCGCCCGGTGGACCCCGAAGACCTCCCGGGCCCGGACGCAGGAGTCCCAGGTGTCGAATCCCGCGAAATCGCTGACGATCCGCTGGTCGGGCACGCCGTGGCCGGTCAGGTACGTGCGCATCGCGTCGGGCTCGTCGTACTCGGTGCGGCTGTTGTCCCCGGTGACCAGGACGACCTTGACCTTGCCCGCGCGGTAGAGCTCGGCCGCGGCGTCGAGCCGGTTCGCGAGGTACGGGGTCGGGCGGCCGTTCCACAGCCCGGCTCCGAAGACCACCGCCACCTCGGCGGCGGGCGCGTCGGCGGTGGTGCGCAGCCGGGGTCCGGCGGCCGCGTGGGTCCACGCGGAGGGCAGCAACGCCACCACGCAGCCGGCCATCACCAGCTGCACGGCCCGCCGCCGGGCCCGTACGCTCCCGGGCAGCAGCGCCCCCGGCCGCAGCCGCCGCAGCCGCCCCGCCAGCCGTGTCCCGATCCCGCGCATGCCCGACCCCCGTGTTGTTCCCGGTACGTGTTCCGCAGCTCAGGACGCCGAGGAAGATCGCACGGTTGCCGGGGCCACCCGGGCCGACGCCGGGGCGCGCGCCCGCCGCTCGCCGTCCACCTCCCTGTGAGCAGGTGGAAAAGACCCGTCACCCCGGCGCAACGCACCGGCAACGTGCGGCGCGCAGGATCGGTTCATGACGGAGCCGGCGCACCCTCCCGAGTCCCTTCCCTTCCAGCCCGCCACCACGGCCGAGCTGCTGACCCGGTTCACCGCCCAGCTCGGCACGCAGCTCAGCGGGCTGCGCCCCCGACACCAGGGAGTCCTCCCATGCAGCCCACCCTCGTCGCCGTGGCCCACGGCAGCCGTGACCCGCGCGCCCTCCCCGCCGTCGAAGCCCTGCTCGAGCGGGTCCGCGAGCTCCGCCCCCGCCTCCGTGTCCGGCTCGGGCACGTCGAGCTGAACCGGCCCCTGCTCGACCACACGCTCGAACGGGCCACCGGAGAGGCCGTGCTCGTGCCGCTGCTGCTGGGGCGCGGAACCCACGTCAAGCGGGACCTGCCTGCCGCGGCCGCCCGCGCCGGGCACCTGCGGACCCGGGTGGCGGCCCCCCTCGGCCCGCATCCACTGCTGGTCGAAGCCCTCTACGAGCGGCTCGTGGAGGCCGGCTGGGCCGCCGGGTCGGCGGTGGTGCTGGCCGCCGCCGGATCGCGCGACCCCGAGTCCGCCGCCGATGTGCGGGCCACCGCCGCCCTGTTGTCCGAACGGCTCGGCGGGGTGCCCGTGGTGGCGGCCTACGCCTCGGCCGCCGCGCCCACCGTGCCCGAAGCGGTACGGGCCCTGGCCGCGCGGGGCTGCCACCGGCCCGCGGTGGCCTCGTACTTCACCGCACCGGGGCGGTTCGCCTCCGCGAGCGCCGCCGCCGCGCCGGGAGCGGCCGCCGCCCCGCTGGGCGATCATCCGGCGCTGGCCCGCCTGGTGCTCCAGCGCTACGACGAAGCCCTGGCGGCGCGACAGGAGGAGGGGTACGGGGGGCGGAGCGGAGCTCTGGAACTGGCCACCGCTTAAAGGGCGTGTTGGTTCGGATTGCTCGGATTGCTCCTCTTGTCGGTGACTCCGGTTACCGTTTCGGGCATGGAAGGCTTGGAAGGCACCACCGCGTCCGCCCGTCCGCCCTACGACTCCGCCGACACCGAGCGCTGGGCCGCCGAGCCCGACAAACGGCCGGGCCGGACCGCCTTCCAGCGCGACCGCGCCCGCGTACTGCACTCCGCGGCCCTGCGCCGCCTCGCCGGGAAGACCCAGGTGGTCACCCCCGGTACGCGTTCGTACGACTGGGACGCGAGTCCCCGTACGCGCCTGACGCACTCCCTGGAATGCGCCCAGGTCGGCCGTGAGCTCGGCGCCGCGCTCGGCTGCGATCCCGATCTGGTCGAGGCCGCCTGCCTCTCGCACGACATGGGACACCCGCCTTTCGGCCACAACGGCGAGGAAGCCCTCAACGAGTTCGCCAAGGACTGCGGCGGCTTCGAGGGCAACGCCCAGTCGCTGCGCCTGCTGACCCGGCTGGAGCCCAAGCGGTTCGTTCCGGATCCGGCCACCGGCGAGCTCGTCAGCGTGGGGCTCAACCTCACCCGGGCCTGCCTGGACGCCGCCACCAAGTACCCCTGGGCGCGCGGGGACCACCCCACCGACCCCGGATCGGTGAAGTTCGGCGCGTACGAGGACGACCTGCCGGTCTTCGAGTGGCTGCGCCGCGGCGCGCCCGCCGACCGCAAGTGCTTCGAGGCGCAGGTCATGGACTGGGCCGACGACGTGGCGTACTCCGTCCACGACTTCGAGGACGGCCTGCACGCCGGCCACCTCGACCCGAACCTGCTCTTCGCCGAGCCCGAGCGCACCGCGATCTGGCGGGTGGCGATCGGCCGGTACGTACCGGCCGACACCGAGCCGGAGGAGCTGCGCGAGGCGCTGGACCGGCTGATGGAGCAGGAGTGGTGGCCGCACGGGTACGACGGCTCGGCCGTGGCCCAGGCCCGCCTGAAGGACGCCACGAGCCAGCTGATCGGCCGCTTCTGCCTGGCCGCCGAGGGGGCCACCCGGCAGGCGTACGGCACCGGTCGCCTGACCCGGTACGGGGCGGAGCTGATGGTCCCGCGCGAGGCGCGCAACGAATGCGCCGTCCTCAAGGCGGTCGCCGATCTGTACGTCATGCAGCGCGACGAGCAGGAGCGGATCCGCGCCGATCAGCGGATCGTCCTGGCCGAGCTCGCGGAGGCGCTGAGCGCCCAGGCGCCGGAGGGCCTGGACCCGCAGTTCCGGGCCGTCTTCGACGCCGCACCGGACGACAAGGCCCGTAAACGCGCGGTCGTCGACCAGATCGCGATGCTCACGGACGCCTCCGCGCGCTCCCTCCACTCACGGCTCACGATGCGCACGCGACGCGCCGAAGGGTGAGCCGATCGGGCCACTGCCCCTTCACGCGGCAGGCTCAGTGCGGGACGCTCGCATGTGGTCGCATGTGGCGGAGAGGTTATGAGGAGGCATCAGGTGGTCGACGCACACCGGACATTCGTCATCGTCGGCGCAGGGCTTGCCGGAGCTAAGGCGGCCGAGACGCTGAGGTCCGAGGGGTTCACGGGGCGGGTGATCCTCATCGGAGACGAGCGCGACCATCCCTACGAGCGGCCACCGCTCTCCAAGGGATACCTGACGGGCAAGGAGGAGCGCGAGAGCGTCTTCGTCCACGAGCCCTCCTGGTACGCGGCCTCCGACATCGAGCTGCACCTCGGCCAGCCGGCGGTCCAGCTCGACCGGGAAGCCAAGAAGGTGGTCCTCGGCGACGGCACCGCGCTGCCCTACGACAAGCTGCTGCTGGCCACCGGCGCCGAGCCGCGCCGGCTGGACATCCCGGGCACCGGGCTGGTCGGGGTGCACCACCTGCGCCGCCTCGCGCACGCCGAACGGCTGCGGGGGGCGCTGGCCGGGCTCGGCCGCGACAACGGGCACCTGCTGATCGCGGGCGCCGGCTGGATCGGACTGGAGGTCGCCGCGGCGGCCCGCGGGTACGGGGCCGAGGTCACGGTCATCGAACCGGAGGCGACCCCGCTCCACGCGGTGCTCGGTCCGGAGATCGGCCGGCTCTTCGCGGACCTGCACGCCTCGCACGGGGTCCGGTTCCACTTCGGGGCCCGGCTGACCGAGATCGTCGGGCACGACGGGATGGTGCTGGCGGCGCGCACCGACGACGGGGAGGAGCACCCGGCGCACGCGGTCCTCTCCGCGATCGGGGCGGCGCCGCGCACGGCCCTCGCGGAGACCTCGGGACTGGCCCTGGTGGACCGGGAGCACGGCGGCGGGATCGCCGTGGACGCCTCGCTGCGCACCTCGGACCCGGACATCTTCGCGGTCGGGGACGTGGCCGCGGCGCACCATCCGGTGCTGGGGACCCGGCTGCGGGTCGAGCACTGGGCGAACGCCCTGAACGGGGGTCCGGCGGCCGCGCGGGCGATGCTGGGGCAGGAGGTCAGCTACGACCGGGTGCCGTACTTCTTCTCGGACCAGTACGACGTGGGCCTGGAGTACTCCGGGTACGCCCCGGTGGGCGGCTACGACCAGGTGCTGATCCGCGGGGACGTGGGCAAGCGGGAGTTCATCGCCTTCTGGCTGTCGGACGGCCGGGTCCTGGCCGGGATGAACGTCAACGTGTGGGACGTCGCCGAGCACATCCAGGCCCTGATCAGGTCGAAGGCGCCCGTAGACCGCGAAAGGCTGGCGGATCCCACGGTTCCGATTTCCTCCCTGGTACCGGCGGAGGGGGCCTGACGGGATTGTCGGCCCCCGGCCGTAGACTTGCCCGCGTGGCAGGACGGATCAACGACGACGACGTGAAGGCGGTACGGGACGCGGTCCCTATCGACGCCGTGGTCTCGGAGTACCTCCAGCTGCGCAACGCCGGCGGCGGCAACCTCAAGGGCCTCTGCCCGTTCCACGACGAGAAGTCCCCGTCCTTCCAGGTCAGCCCCAGCAAGGGCTTCTACCACTGCTTCGGCTGCCAGGCGGGCGGGGACACCCTCGACTTCGTCATGAAGATCGACCACCTCTCCTTCTCGGAGGCGGTCGAGCGCCTGGCCGGCCTGGCCGGAATCACCCTGCGGTACGAAGAGGGCGGCTACACCGCCGGCACCAGCGGCCGCGGGGAGCGCATCCGGCTCGTCGAGGCGCACAAGGCCGCCGCCCTCTTCTACATGGAGCAGCTGGGCAGCGCCGAAGCGGAGATCGGCCGCAAGTTCCTGGCCGAGCGCGGCTTCGACCAGGCCGCGGCCGCGCACTTCAGCGTGGGCTACAGCCCGGCCGGCTGGGACCACCTGACCCGCTTCCTGCGCGGCAAGGGCTTCAGCGACAAGGAACTGATCACCTCGGGCCTGGCCCAGGACAGCCGCAGCGGAAAGCCCATCGACCGCTTCCGCGGCCGCCTGATGTGGCCCATCCGCGACATCAGCGGCGAAGTGGTCGGCTTCGGCGCGCGCAAGCTGCGCGAGGACGACAACGGCCCCAAGTACCTGAACACCCCCGAGACCTCGATCTACAAGAAGTCCCAGGTGCTCTACGGCATCGACCTGGCCAAGAAGGAGATCGCGAAGACCTCCCGGGCCGTCGTCGTCGAGGGTTACACCGACGTGATGGCCTGCCACATGGCCGGGGTCACCACCGCGATCGCCACCTGCGGCACCGCCTTCGGCGGGGACCACATCAAGATCCTGCGCCGCCTGCTGATGGACAACGCGACCGCTGAGGTGATCTTCACCTTCGACGGGGACGCGGCCGGGCAGAAGGCCGCGCTGCGCGCCTTCGAGGACGACCAGAAGTTCGCCGCCGAGACCTCCATCACCATCGCCCCGGGCGGCATGGACCCCTGCGACCTGCGCCTGGCGCAGGGCGACGCGGCCGTGGCCTCGCTGGTCGAGGCCCGGACCCCGCTGTTCGAGTTCGCCCTCAAGCACATCGTGGCCCGGCACAACCTGGAGAACCCGGCGGGGCGCTCGGCCGCCCTGGACGAGGCCGCCCCGATCATCAAGAAGATCAAGAACGTCGGGATCCAGCACGAGTCGGCGGTCCAGCTGGCGGGCATGCTGGGCATGCGCGACGAGCAGTTCGTGGTCAAGCGGATCGCCCAGCTCGACCGCTGGGCCCGGGAGCGCGGCAACCAGCCCCAGCAGCAGCGCCGTGGCCGGGCCGGTCACTCCTCCCACTCGTACGAGGACATCGCCGCACCGGCCGCAGCCCCCGCGGGCCCCGCGCTGAACCTGCGCAGCCCGGCCCACATCACCGAGCGCGAGCTGCTCAAACTGGCGCTCCAGCGCCCGGCCCTGGTCTCCCCCGCCTTCGACGCCTACGGCATGGACGAATTCACCGCGCCGCCCTACGCGGCCGTCCGCCAGGCCATCCTGGACGCCGGCGGAGCCTCCCTGGGCACCGAGGACTACCTGACCCGGGTCCGGGAAGCCGCCCCGAACGACACCGTCCGCGCGCTCGTCACCGAGCTCGTCGTCGAAGCCATCCACGCCAAGACGGTCGACGAGATCTACGCCGGGGTCCAGCTGGTCCAGGTCCGGCTGCGCGCCGTCGACCGCCGGGTGCACGAGATCCAGGGCACGATGGCCCGCCTCGGCCACCAGGGCTCGCCGGAGCAGCTCGCGGCGGTCCAGGAGGAGCTGTGGGTCCTCCAGCAGTACGGCCAGCGGCTGCGCAACCGGGGCGCGGAAGGCCTGTAGGCCTGTCACCCGCCTCGCGGCGGCCTAGCCGCGGCGCAGCCAGTCGCCGCCGGGGATCTCCGTACCGGAGTCCGCCAGCCGACGGGCCAGGGGCGGGGCCGCCAGGTAGACCCAGGCGCGGACCGCGGTGCCGTCGGGGCGCAGGGCCTCGCGGGCGGAGCGGTCGTAGATGTTGCCGGGGCTCCCCGGGCCCTCGTACTCCTCCAGCAGGTCCAGCGCGGCCAGGAGTTCCCCGTACGCCCCCGGGACCGGGGTGATCAGCTCCCCGGCTATGGCGGAGCCGGGGCGGTCGACGGCGTACGGGTAGCCGGGGCCCTCGTACAGTGCCGCGTCCGGGAGGCGGGCGGGCTCCTCGGCGGCGGTGCGGCCGCGCAGGAAGAGGTCGTGGTTGACCTCGCCCGGCCGCAGGGTCCCGTAGACGAAGAACGGGAGCTCCTCCGGTTCCGTTCCGGGCACGGGCACAGGCATGGGCACGGGTGCCGGTGCCGGTGTCGATCTCGTACTTTCGCCCCGGCCCCCCGGCCGATCGACCGATGCCATACGGCCCTCCCTCGACTCACACTGACAGTCCCCGACGCCGTCCACCGTCAGTCTCCTCCCTCCCCACCACCTCACGGTTCTGGCCCCCCATGTCTCGACTGACCCGCCGCAGCCTCCTGGCCGCCGCCCTGCTCTGCGTCGGCCTCGGCGGCTGCGCCGCGCCCGGCGGCCTCGGGCGGGCCGAACCCGCGCCGGCCGTCTCGGCCCAGCCGCGGGCGAAGCCGCTGTGGCCGGTGTGGACCGAGGAGTCCCCGAAGGCGGGCGGCGCGGCGGTGTCCAGCCAGGCGCCCCCGCCGGCGCCGCTCGACGACGCGCCCGCGGTGGGGCCCGAAGGGATCGAGAAGGTCGACGTACGGGCCGTCCTGTACGCGGACCGGCAGATGAGGTCCTTCACCAACAAGAGCGAGATCCCCTCCCCTGGCCGCCCCGGGCTGCGACCGCCCCGGTACAAGGACGTGACCGGTGACGGGAAGCCCGAACTGATCGTCGCCGCGGACACCGAGACCGGCCGCTCGATCCTCGCCGTCTACACCGCGGCCGGCGGGAAGATCCTGCCGATCCTGCACACCAGCGGACGCCGGCTGAGCCCCGAGACCGTGGGCACCGACCTGCTGGTCCGCAGCGCCGACGACGACGGTTCCGCGCACACCGTCCGCTACCACTGGGACGGGGTGCGGATGGTCGTGGTCAGCGACGAGAAGCACTTCGGCAACGCCATCGCCGACCCCGGGGAGTGCCCGGCGCCGACGGGTCCCACCTCCGGGAAGGGCGGTGTCCTGCGGTGAGGCCCGCCCTGCTGCGCTGCCGCCAGCTCGTGCGCGCCCTCGGCCTGCGCTGGAAGATCTCCGTGCTCCTCGCCGTCGGCTGTTCGCTCGTCGCCCTCACCATCGGCGTCCTGATCCACGAGGCCCGGGTCCGCCAGGTCGCCGAGGCCGCCCGGCAGAGCGCCACCGCGCAACTGGTGCGCGTACGGCAGGTCTACGAGCTCACGGGCCAGCTGGACTTCGACAAGGTCGGCGAGGCCGACGCCCGGATCGACTGCCCCTCCCTCCCCGATCCGCTGCGCCGGGCGGCCCTGGCCGGGGAGCGCACCACCTACCTCGACCTGGACGGACCCCACCCGGCGGTCTGGGCCGCCCGGCCGGTCGGCGGCGACCAAGTGCTCTCCGTACGGCAGTCACTGACCGCCAACCAGCAGGAACTGCGCGATCTCGACCAGCAGTTGGCGGTGTCCGGAGCAGCGGTCGTCACCCTCGCGGCGTTCGGCGGATCGCTGCTCGCGAGCCGGCTCAGCAAGGACCTGCGGTCGGCGGCCGAGACGGCCCGGCGGATCAGCGCCGGCGAACTGGACGCCCGGATCGGACCTTCGGGGGTGCCAGGGACCCGCAACGAAGTGGCGGAGCTGTCCTCGGCCGTGGACACGATGGCGGCGAGCCTGCAGCGGCGGCTGGTGGCCGAGCAGCGGTTCACCGCGGACGTGGCGCACGAGCTGCGGACCCCCCTGACCGGACTGCACACGGCCGCCGAATTGCTGCCTCCGGGCCGGCCCACGGAGCTGGTGCGCGACCGGGTCGCGGCGCTGCGCACGCTCACGGAGGACCTCCTGGAGGTGGCCCGGCTGGACGCGGACCGGGAGGAGGCCCAGCTGGACGTCCACCCACTGGGGCCGCTGGTGGAGTCGATCACCCGGCGTTCGGGGGTGGCGGCGACCGTGCGGGGCGCGGACGGCGGGAGCCGGGTGCGCACGGACGTACGGCGCCTCGAGCGCATCCTGACGAACCTGCTGGTCAATGCCCACCGGCACGGCGGGGCCTCGATCACCGTGACGGTGGCGGGGAACACGGTGACGGTCCTCGACCGGGGTCCGGGCTTCCCCGAGCACCTGCTGCGCGACGGGCCCCAGCGGTTCCAGACGGGCACGGCCGAACGCGGCCAGGGCACGGGGCTCGGCCTGACCATCGCCCTGGGCCAGGCCCAGGTCATCGGAGCCCGGGTCACCCTCGCGAACGCCACCCCCACGGGCGCCTCGGCCACGATCACCCTGCCCCCGGCGCAGGACTCCACCGGGGACGACCCCGGCGGAGGGTGACACCGGCCCGGGGTGACCCCGGCGGGCCGCGGTCACCCGGACGGGGTGGGGGTACACGGATGGCCGCCTCGCAGGCGTTGAGCTGCGCAAACGGCTCCGCGGAGGACGGCTCGCGGCGAATCTGACTGGACATCAGCAGGCGCCCGGTCGCCACCGCCGGTTACCTCGGGAACACGACCCCGTGTCCCCAGGAGACCCACCATGCGCCGACGCACCGCCCACGTGCTCACCGCCACCGCGCTGACCGCTCTCGCGTTCGCCGGCCCGGTGGCGGGCGCGGTCGCCGCAGCGGACCTGGGGATGGCGGCCTTCGCACCCGGGGACTTCGCCCCGCTGGAGGTGTGGCCCAAGTCCGCCTCCCCCGGCACCACCGTCACGGTGAACACCCGTGCCTGTGGCCCCGACAGCCACGCCGAGGGCGATGCCTCCACCGTCGGCGGCGGCCGCTTCAAGCTGGCCCCGGGGACTCACAAGGAGGTGGTCGTGGGACAGTTCCAGGTCGGCCACTCCGTCCACCCGGGCACCTACGGCATCGGCGCCACCTGCGCGAACGGCAAGTTCGCCACCGGCGACCTGATCGTCACCGAACACGACCGCGGCCCGCAGGGCCACGTCCGTACCGGGGTGGGCGGTGGCACGACCACCACCGCCGACCCCGCCAAGATCACGGCGGGAGTGGCAGTGCTGGCCGCCACCGCCGTCGGCGGTATCTGGCTCCTGCGTCGCCGGGCGAGCGGCACGCAGAGCTGACGGACGCCCACCGCGGCCCCGGCCGCGGTCCGACCGGTACCGCCCCCCGTCGCCCGCCCCGCGAGGTCCCCCCCGTTCGCGGGGCCGGGCGACGGACACTCACCAACGCGCCGACGGCGCAACGGCAAGGGGGCCCGCATGGAAACAGGCCGAGCCCGCCGCGGCGGGCTCGTCGCGCTCGCCGCCTGCATCGGCGTCTGGCTCGTCGGCAGCGGCTCCGGCGAGCAGGTCCGGCCCCCGCTGCCCTCCCCCGGCGAGGCGCTGAGCGCCCAGGCGCAGTACCCGGGGTCCATCTCCGCGCTCCCCGGATCCCCGCCCACCCGGATCCGGATCCCGTCCATCCGGGTGGACGCCCCGCTCATGGGGCTCGGCCTGCAGTCCGACGGCAGCCTCGAAGTGCCGCCGCCCGCCCGCCGGGACCTGGCCGGCTGGTACCGCGACGGGACCACCCCGGGCGCCACGGGCACCGCGGTCGTCGCGGGACACGTGGACGACGCCACCGGCCCGGCGGTCTTCTACCACCTCGGCGCGCTGCGCCGCGGGGCCCTGATCGAGGTGGCCCGCGCGGACGGGCGTACGGCCGTGTTCACCGTCCACGCGGTGGAGGTCTACGACGCCAAGGCCTTTCCCGACGCGCGCGTCTACGGGCCTTCACCGCGCGCCGAGCTCCGCGTCATCACCTGCGGCGGCGGCTTCTCCCCGCGCACCGGCTACCAGGGCAACGTGGTCGTCTTCGCCCACCTCACGGGCACCTACTGACCCCTACTGACCCGCGCCGGCGCCGGACTGGGCACCGTCCCTGCTCGGCCACGGGCCGCCCGCGCCCAACCGCTCCGCGCCCATCAGCCGCCCGGAGGACCGCCCGAGGGCCTCGCGCAGCGGGGCCTCCAGCTCCGGGCGGATGCCGATGACCGGGCGCATGGCGGTACGGAAGGGACGGGCCGGCCGCGGGGGTCCGTAGACCAGGGGCCGGATGCCCGGAATGCTCGCGGCGCGCAGCAGGGTTTCGTCGGAGTGGGCGCGCAGGGCGGCGGCGAACCCGTCGTGGCGGGCGAGCGGATCGCGCGTGCGGGTGCGGTGCTGGATCCAGGCTCCGACGGGTGCCAGCCGGGTGGCGGCGATGTCGAAGTGGCAGAAGGCGAGAGCCGGCGAGTCGGCCTGGGCCCGGAAGAACTCGGCGAGGTCGGGGCCGCGGAACCGGCGCAGCATTCCGGTGGAGACGTAGACGGTGGCCACCTCCGGGAGGTCGAAGGCGTTGCCGTGGACGAACCGGCAGTCGAGCCCCTCGGAGCGGGCCAGCCGGTCGGCCTCGGCGACCAGCGCGGCATCGAGGTCGACCCCGATGAGTTCCACGCCGGGTCCCAGGGCGCCGGTGGCGGCGAGCCGGCGGACGAGGTGGCCGAGTCCGCAGCCGATGTCGACGAGGCGGAAGCGGCCGCGGCGCCCGGTGAGCTCGCGGACGGTTTCGAAGACCGGGCCGAGGATCCGCGCCAGCCCTTCGTCGAGGCGCAGTTCCTCGCCGAGCTGCTGCGTCCCGGTGTGTACACCGATCATCAGGCGGTCGACGGCGAGCGGATCGAGTACGTCGTCGGGGCCGGCCGGCAGTTCCGCGACGATACGGGCCCCGAGCCGGTCACCGCTGTCCGCGAGCCTGCGGACCACATCGGCGCGGCGTACGGGCAACCGGGCCAGACTGTGCGGGTCGGTGACGGTGATCAGGTCTGATATTTCGAGACGGGGCACGTCCCGAACCTTACGCCCCAGGTCAGCCCCACTGTTCGAGGCCCAGCTTGACGACCAGGGCGCCGACCACCGTCAGGAGGACCCCGCGGACGAACCCGCTCCCCTTCTTCAGCGCCATCCGGGCGCCGATCATGCCGCCGGCGAGGTTGAAGACGGCCATCAGGGCGGCCAGTTGCCACAGCACCATGCCCTGGTAGGCGAACATGGCGAGCGCCCCGGCGTTGGTGCACACGTTGACGATCTTCGCGGTGGCGGAGGCGGTGACCAGGTCGAGGTGGAGCAGGGCGGTCAGGGCCAGTACGAGGAAGGTGCCGGTGCCGGGGCCGATGAGGCCGTCGTAGAAGCCGATGCCCAGACCGGCCAGGGCGATGGCCAGCAGGACGCGTTGGCGGCTGACGGGGGTGGCTCCGGGCGCGGTGCCGAAGGCGGGGCGGAAGATGACGAAGCCGGCGACCACCACCAGGACGGCCATGATCAGCGGGCGCATCGCGTCCTTGCTGATCCCGCCGGCCAGGGCGGCTCCGCCCATCGAGCCGATGAGGGCGGCCAGTCCGATGCGGACGGCCAGTTTCACGTCCACCGTGGTCTTGCGCAGGTAGGTGACGGCCGCGCCCGAGGTGCCGACGATGGCCACGGCCTTGTTGGTGCCGAGGACGGTGGCGGGGTGGGCGTTCGGCAGACCGAGCAGCAGGGCGGGCAGGAGCAGCAGGCCGCCGCCGCCCACGACGGCGTCGATCCAGCCGGCCGCCGCGGCGGCCACGCACAAGATGATGATCATGGTTGTCGATATGTCAGGCACGGCCCGACCCTACGGAGCCGTTGGCTGTAGCAGCCATCAATCCCGGGAAACTTTCGCAAAGGTTGAGGTTCCGCCGGAAGGCACCCGGTCAGGGGCCGCCGGAGCCGCCGGGTCCACCACCACCGTCAGCACGCTCGCGGCCAGCACGCTGGCCAGCCCGAGCCCGGCCGCCAGCCGCCGCGCGGGCGGTACGGAGGCCAGCGCGGCCCGCACGACATGCACCGGGGAGCTACGCGGCCTGCGGTGCCGGGCGACCGCCGCGACGGCCGGGCCGGGCCCGGGCCCGGGCCCGGCCGGTACGGACACCGCCGGTACGGACACGGACAGCGCGACGTGCAGCGGGTGACGCATGATGCGACGGCCTCTCGGAAGCAGGATCGGGAGCGGAGTCAGGAGCGGGTGGCTCAGAAGCTGAAGCACTCGGAGTGGATCCGGTCGGCCGGCACCCCGGCCCGCAGCAGCGCCGACTGGGTGGCGTCCGCCATCCCCGGCGGCCCGCACAGGTACACGTCGTGCTCCGCCAGGTCCGGGACCAGCCCGAGCAGCGCCCGCGGAGCCAGCGGATCGTAGGCCTCGTCCGAACGCCCGAGCAGGTAGTGCAGCCCGGCCCGCCGTTCGGCGGCGATGGCCTCCAGCTCGGAGCGCAGGACCAGCTGCTCCTCGGCCCCGGCCCGGTAGAGCAGGGTGATGTCCCCGGGCCCGCCGGGCAGCGTCTCGAACAGGGCCCGCATCGGGGTGATCCCGACCCCGCCGGCGATGAGCAGCACCTTGGTCCGGGTCCGGCGGGCGGCGGTGAGCGCCCCGAAGGGGCCGGTGGCGATGACCCGGGTGCCGGGGCGCAGCCGGCGGATCCGGCGGGAGTGGCCTCCGAGGGCCTTCACGGTGATGCGCAGGGTGTCCCCGCGGACCGGCGCCGACAGCGAGAACGGCAGCGCGGTGTGCCACAGCCGCCGCTGGAGGAACCGCCAGCGCAGGAACTGCCCCGGCTCGGCGCGCAGTTCCGCGAGGTGCTCCCCGTAGACGACGACGGAGACCACCCCCGGCCCCTCGGCGCGGACCTCGGCGACGCGCAGTGCGTGCCGCAGGGCCTGGCGTACGGGGACCACGGCGCGGTACCAGACGAGCAGGACGGCGACGACGGCGTGCGCCAGGGCCCAGAACCAGGCGACGAGGGCCAGGTCGGGCCCGGCGAGCTGGTGCCCGAAGGCCAGGGCGGCGGCGAGGTAGACCAGCAGGTGCACCCCGCGCCAGGTTTCGTGCGGGACCCGGCGGCGTACGGATCGGGCGGAGGTGATGCCGACGGCGGCCAGCAGGACGGTACCGGCCGCCGCGGCGGCGAGGGCCGGGTAGCCGAGCAGGGCCCGGACGGCGGAGAGGACGTCGATCCCCTCGTGGACGGTGTACCCGCACAGGGCGAGGAGCCCGTGCCCGAAGCAGAGCAGGAGGACGTGGCGGCCGCCCAGCGCGTGCCAGCGGGCGAGCCGGTCGGCGCCGACCCCGTGCTCGACGGCGGGGACCCGGGCCATCAGGAACAGCAGCACGAGGACCCCGTACCCGGCGAGCAGGCCGGACAGGTGGGCGGCGGTCGCGAACAGGGCGTCGAGCCGGGCCGAGGGGTGCACCTGGGCGGCCCACAGCAGGGTCACGACCCCCGCCCCACCGAGCATCCCGCCCTTGACCCGTACCGCCGCATCTCGCATACGGGCCACGCTAAGGGCGCTCCGGGCGGCTCCCCGGCCCTCCCGGTGATCCTTAAGGCGGCCTTGAGGAACGCCTCACGGACCCTTAACCCGGACGCTGAGGTCGGCGTTCCGTGCGGGTAACAACGGCGATGCGGCGGGGAAACAGCGGCCGCGCACGCTCGTGTCATGACCTCGGAACAGCAGCGTGTGGTGGTGATCGGCGGTGGGCTCGCGGGCCTGCGGGTCGCGGCCCGGCTCGGCGCGGGAGTGACCGTCCTCGGCGAGGAGGCCCACTCCCCCTACAACCGGGTGCTGCTCGCGGAGGTCCTCGCGGGCCGGTACGCGCCGGAGGTGATCACGCTCCCGTCCCCCGGCCCGGCGCTGCGCCGGGGGGTACGGGCGGTCCGGATCGACCGGGCGGAACAGGTAGTGCACTGCGACGACGGAACGGTCGAGCCGTACTCCACCCTGGTCCTGGCCACGGGCTCCAACCCGGTGCTGCCCGCCCTGCGCGGCCTGTTCGAACCGGAAGGACGGGAACTCCCCCAGGGGGTCCACGCGTTCCGCACCATGGACGACTGCCTGGCCCTGTCCGGTGCCGTACGTCCCGGCGTGCGCGCGGTGGTGATCGGCGGCGGCCTCCTCGGCGTCTCGGCGGCCCGCGCCCTGGCCGAGCGCGGCGCCCAGGTGGTCCTGGCCCAGCAGGGCGAGCGCCTGATGGAGCGCCAACTCGACGCAGAGGCCTCGGCGCTGCTGCGGCTGCACCTGGCCGGCCTGGGCGTGGAGATCCACACGGAATGCCGGGTCCGCGGGCTGTCGACCACCTCCGCGGCTCCGCTCCCGGGACTCCGCCCCGGACCCCGCGCCTCAAACGCCGGCGAGGCTGAAATTGCCGGAGCACCCCGCCGCGTCACCGGGGTCGAACTCGCCGACGGCTACCGCCTCGACGCCGACCTCGTCGTCCTCGCCTGCGGCGTCCGCCCCCGCACAGGACTCGCCCAGGCCGCCGGCCTCGATGTCGGCAAGGGCGTCCTCGTCGACGACGAGCTCCGCACCAGCGACCCCCGCATCCACGCTGTAGGCGACTGCGCCGAGCACGCGGGCCGGGTCTACGGTCTGGCCGGCCCCGCCCTGGAGCAGGCCGACGCCCTCGTGGGCGTGCTCCTCGGCACCGGCAAGGGCATCCCCGCCGCCGCCTGCGGATACACCGGGACCCGGGCCCTGACCCGCCTCACCCTCACCGCCGGCGGCGACCATCCGCTCGACCTCGCCGCCTTCGGCGAGACCACCCCGCTCCCCGGCGACGACGTGGTCCGGCTCACCGACGCCACCCGCCGCACCTACCGCAAGGTCGTCGTCCGCGGCGACCGCCTCGTCGGCGGGGTCCTGCTCGGCGAACTCTCCAGCGTGGGCGCCCTCGCCCGCAGCTGGGAGGAGAGCGCCGCTCTCACCGACGAGCACGGCCCGACCGACCTGTTCCACCTGCTCACCGACGACGGAGGCTCCTGATCATGGCCGCAGCCACGCCCACGCCCACCCCCGCCATCGTGCTCATCGGCCACGGCATGGTCGGCCAGCGCTACCTGGAGGCACTCGCCGAGCGGGGCGCCACCGCCACGCACCGGATCACCGTGCTCTGCGAGGAGCCCCGGCCCGCCTACGACCGGGTGCACCTGACCTCGTACTTCTCCGGCAGCACCCCGGAGGACCTGTCGATGGTCCCGGCCGGGTTCATGGCGGAGCACGGGATCACCCTGCACCTCGACGACCCCGCCGAGACCGTCGACCGGGAGGCCCGTACCGTCACCTCCCGGTCGGGGCGGGTGTTCCCGTACGACGTGCTCGTGCTCGCGACCGGCAGCTACCCCTTCGTGCCGCCCGTCCCCGGCAAGGACGCCCCGGGCTGTTTCGTCTACCGCACCATCGAGGACCTCCTCGCGATCGAGGAGTACGCCAAGACGCGCACGACCGGCGCCGTGGTCGGCGGCGGGCTGCTCGGCCTGGAGGCCGCCGGCGCGCTCAAGGGGCTCGGGCTGGCCACCCGGGTAGTGGAGTTCGCGCCCCGGCTGATGCCCGTGCAGGTCGACGAGGGCGGCGGCGCGGCGCTTCTGCGCACCATCGAGAACATGGGGCTCACCGTCCACACGGGCGTCGGCACCCAGGAGGTGGTGACGGGCGAGGACGGTTCGGTCAGCGGCATGAAGCTGTCCGACGGTTCCACGGTCCCCGCCGACCTGGTCGTCTTCTCCGCGGGCGTCCGCCCCCGCGACCAGCTCGCCCGCGACTCGGGCCTGACCGTCGGCGAGCGCGGCGGCATCGCGGTCGACGCCCACTGCCGCACCTCCGACCCGCAGATCTACGCCATCGGCGAGTGCGCGCTGGCCGCCGACGGCCGCGTCTACGGGCTGGTCGCCCCCGGCTACGAGATGGCCGAGACGGCCGCCGAGGACTTGCTGGGCCGGGAGAAGGAGTTCACCGGGGCCGACCTCTCCACCAAGCTCAAGCTGCTCGGCGTGGACGTGGCCTCCTTCGGCGACGCCCACGGCGCGACCGAGGGCAGCCTCGACGTCGTCTACTCCGACTCCCGCTCCGGGGTCTACAAGAAGGTGGTCGTCTCCTCCGAAGGCGTCCTGCTCGGCGGGGTCCTGGTCGGCGACGCCGATTCCTACGGCCTGCTGCGCCCGCTCACCGGCTCCGTGCCTCCGGTCACCCCCGAGCAGCTGGTGCTGCCCGCCGGGGTGGGGGCGCCGGTGGCGCTCGGCCCGGCCTCGCTCCCCGACCACGCGGTGATCTGCTCCTGCCACAACGTCACCAAGAAGGCCATCACCGAGCACACCACCCTGCCCGAGGTGAAGAAGTGCACCAAGGCGGGCACCGGCTGCGGCAGTTGCCTCAAGGTGATCGGACAGCTGCTGCCGGCCGCCGCCGACAAGGGGCTGTGTGGCTGCTTCCCCTTCACCCGCGCCGAGCTCTACGAGATCGTCCGGACCCTGCGCGTGACCTCGTACGAGCAGCTCCTCGACAGCCACGGCCGCGAGGGCGCCCGCGGCGGCGAGGGCTGCGAGGTCTGCAAGCCTGCCTTCGGTTCGATCATCGCCTCGCTCGCCCCCACCCTGGGCGCCAGCGGCTACGTCCTGGACCGCGAGCAGGCGGCGCTCCAGGACACCAACGACCACTTCCTCGCGAACATGCAGCGCAACGGCTCGTACTCGGTCGTCCCGCGCATCCCGGGCGGCGAGATCACCCCGGACAAGCTCATCGTGATCGGCGAGGTGGCCCGCGACTTCGGCCTCTACACGAAGATCACCGGCGGCCAGCGCATCGACCTCTTCGGCGCCAGCGTGGACCAGCTGCCCCGCATCTGGGCCCGGCTCGTCGACGCCGGATTCGAGTCCGGGCACGCGTACGGGAAGGCCCTGCGGACGGTGAAGTCCTGCGTGGGCCAGACCTGGTGCCGCTACGGGGTCCAGGACTCCGTGCGCATGGCCATCGACCTGGAGCTGCGCTACCGGGGGCTGCGCGCCCCGCACAAGCTGAAGTCGGCGGTCTCCGGCTGCGCCCGCGAGTGCGCGGAGGCGCAGAGCAAGGACTTCGGGGTCATCGCGACGGCGAGTGGCTGGAACCTGTACGTCGGCGGCAACGGCGGAGCCACCCCGCGCCACGCCGACCTGCTGGCCCAGGACCTGTCGGACGCCGAACTGGTCCGGCTCATCGACCGGTTCCTGATGTTCTACATCCGCACCGCCGACCGCCTGGAGCGCACCTCCACCTGGCTGGACCGGCTGGAGGGCGGCCTGGACCACCTGCGGGACGTGGTCGTGCACGACTCGCTGGGGCTGTGCGCCGAGCTGGAGTCGCTGATGGCGGACCACGTGGCGCACTACCGCGACGAGTGGGCCGAGACGCTGGAGGACCCGGAGCGGCTGCGCCGGTTCGTGTCCTTCGTCAACGCGCCCGGCGCCCCCGACCCGACCGTGAAGTTCGTCCCCGAGCGCGACCAGGTCAAGCCCGACCTGGCGATCCTCACCCTGGAGCCCGTAGGAGGCACCCGATGACCGTCGAACTGCAGGTGGACGAAGGCTGGCTGACGGTGTGCGAGCTGTCCTCCCTGGTCCCCGGGCGCGGGGTCGCGGCCCTGCTCCCCGACGGGAGCCAGGCCGCGGTGTTCGTCGACCGCAAGGGGCGCCCGTACGCCATCGGCAACCGGGACCCCTTCACCGGGGCGTACGTGCTCTCGCGCGGGCTGGTCGGCTCGGCGGCCGGCCGGGCCTTCGTGGCCTCCCCGCTGCTCAAGCAGCGCTTCGACCTGGAGTCGGGGCGCTGCCTGGACGACGAGGAGGTGGCGGTCCGGACCTACCCGGTGCGGACCGCCGCGACCTCGTCCTGAGGACCGGGCCGGATCCCGGCCCGGGGCTCAGCCCTGGATCATCGAGGGGTCCATCCACATGATCTCCCAGGTGTGCCCGTCGAGGTCGTCGAAGGCGCGGCCGTACATGACGCCGTGGTCCTGGGCGGGGCGGGGCTCGGTGGCCCCGGCCCCCAGGGCCCCGTCGACGAGCTCGTCGACCGCGGTGCGGCTCTCGGCGCTCAGACACAGCAGCACCTCGGAGGTCTTGGTGGCGTCCGCGATGGCCTTGTGGGTGAAGTCCTTGTACCGGGCCTCGGTCAGGAACATGGCCACGATCGATTCGGTGATGGGCATCGAGGCGCAGTTCTCGTCGGTGAACTGGGCGTTGAAGCCGTAGCCGAGCTTGCTCCAGAAGGTCTTGGTGGCCTCGAGGTCCTTGACCGGCAGGTTGACGAAGATCATGGTGGAGGACATCGCGGTCTCTCTTCTCTCGGTGTGTTTCCGTTGCTTTCGAGAGGTAGACCCCGGCGCCCCGGGAAACTCATCGCTCCCCGCGAACTTTTTTTCCGATGACCTGAAAGCGCAGGTCAGGCGGGGTCGGGCAGGGGTCAGGCAGTTGCCAGCCCGAGCTCCAGGGCGGCCAGCGGGATGAAGCCGAGCCCGTCCTCGCTCCGCAGCGGGGCCTCGGCGCCGTTCAGCCGCTTGTGCATGGTCAGCGCGATCCGCTCGCCCATCGCCTTGGCGCGCTCCGCGTTCGGACCGCGGTGCAGTCCGTCGATCGTGGCGCGCCACAGCTGCACCCAGCGGCCGAAGTCCTCGGCGGTCAGCTCGCGTGCCGAGTGCAGGGCGGCGTGCGGGGCGAAGGCGTTGCGCCGGTAGTCGGCGCTGCGGAACAGGGCCCGCTCCCAGAAGTCGGTGATCCGGGGCAGGTGCACGTCGAGGTCGGTGCCGGCGAGCTCGGTGAAGAACGGCCCGATCCCCGGGTCGGCGAAGGCTGCCGTGTAGAAGCGGCGCAGCACGACGTCGAGGTCGGCGCGGCCGGAGATGTCGGCATCGGCGGCGAAGTGGTTCATTGCTCCACCATCCTCCCCCAAGGCGGAGCCCACCCAGGGGAGAAAGTCCCGCGACAGGTCACATCAGGCCAGACAGCGCCGAAAACACGCTCCGGCGGTCGGAATTCAACGCACATGAATTCGATAACCGGAGCGTGCGTTCGAGCACATGTCCTATCGGGCGCTCACGTCCCCTTGAGCAGCGCCGCCCCGAGCGGGGTGACCGTGTGCAGGACGGCGTTGCCCTGGCGCAGGGTGGTCACCAGGCCGGCCTCCCGCATCACCCCGGCGTGCGTGCTCGCGGAGGCCAGCGAGACCCCGGCCCGGCGGGCGAGCTCGCTCGTGGTGGCTCCGTCGCCGATGGCCTCGAGGACCACCGAGCGGGTGTGCCCGACGAGCTTGCCCAGGGTGCGCTGGCGGTACCGGCGCTGCTCCTCCGCCGGACGGGCCGCCTCCCCGCCCGGCTGGGCCGAAGCCAGCTGCGCCGCGGCCGGGTAGACCAGCACCGGCGGCAGCTCCGGGTCGTGCAGGGTCACCGCCGTGCGCCGGCAGAAGAAGGACGGCTGGAGCAGCAGCCCGCGCCCCCGTAGCCGTACGTCACGGTCCACGGGGTAGTCGCACTCCAGGACCGGAGCCCGCCAGCGCAGCATGGACGGCAGCGAGGCGAGTAGCTCGTCCGCTCCGCCGTCGAGCAGCGCCCGGCCGCGGGCGGCCCGCTCGGCTTCGATCTGGGCCTGGATGTGCGTCCAGTAGGGCTCCACGGCGGCCCGGTGGTAGCCGCGCAGCTCGCCCATGAGGCGGGGCAGGTGCGCGGTGGCACCCTCCATGAAGTCCCGCAGCCGCCGCGGGACGGGGGCGTCGGCGACCGTGGCCGCGCGGGCACCCGTAGCCGCACGGGTACCCGTGTCCGCGGGCATCCCGAAGGCCGCGGCCATACCGGAGCCCGCGCCCGCACCCGCGCTCCGGCCCAGGATGGCGAGCTCCCGGCGCATCCGCTCGGGACGGATCCCGCGCAGGGCGTCGAGGCCCACGTCCCATCCGTACTGACCCTCTACGGGGGTCAGGAAATCGGGGAAATAGCCGCGGCTGGGTATCAGCGCACCCAGCAGACGTGTTTCACCATTCAACCTGCTCCGGGTTTCCGTACGCCATTCACCGAAGAGCCGGGTATCTCGCCGGTCTCTTAAACGGTGAAAACTCAGAATCGTTTCCCACAACGCATCGGGACGACCTGCCATCCTTACGCGAGCGAGGTCCACTCCAGTGAAATGGATACGCAGCACCGAACCCCCACATGTGCAACCGCAACCCCCCGCCCCATGAGTATGCACGCCGTCACACGTGGTCACCATGGCCTTTCAGCCACAGTTGAAACCCCTTTCGGCGGAGGTGTGACAACCGAAATCCTGTACTCCGCCGGGCACACTCCGGCGCGACCGAAACGCTCCGCGAAGGCCGTGGGGGGCTTTGCGGGGCCTGGCGGTCGGTCGCACCGGGAAGCGCCGACGTGTCCGGCGGATTGGCGGCAGGCGGTGGACGGGTGGGGATCCGTCCACCGCCTGGTGCCGTTAAGGCGTATGGAACAACATTGAACCAATATTGACCGGCCGGGCCCGCCCGGAACGGCCCGGAACGACGGGATCGACCGGAAGAGCCGGGAACAGCGGCGAACAGCCGGGAAATAGGCGCGCCTGCCGCCGGGTGTCAGGGAACCCGGGGGCAGGCGCAGTCCAAGCGGGCCCTCACGACAGGGCCAGGCGGGCCCCCACGAAGGGGCCGGGGGCGGTCAGCGGCTGTCGCTGCCCTTCGCCTCGGCGGCGGCGCGGCCGGCCTCCAGGCGCGCGACCGGGATCCGGAACGGCGAGCAGGAGACGTAGTCCAGTCCGACCTCGTGGAAGAAGTGGACGGACTCGGGGTCGCCGCCGTGCTCTCCGCAGACGCCGAGCTTGAGGTCGGGGCGGGTGGCCCGGCCGGCCTCGACGGCACTGCGGACCAGCGAGCCGACGCCGTCGCGGTCGATGGTCTCGAAGGGAGAGACCCCGAAGATGCCCTTCTCCAGGTACGCGGTGAAGAAGCTGGCCTCGACGTCGTCGCGGGAGAAGCCCCACACCGTCTGGGTCAGGTCGTTCGTACCGAAGGAGAAGAACTGCGCGGCCTCGGCGATCTGGCCGGCGGTCAGCGCGGCGCGCGGCAGCTCGATCATGGTGCCGATGGTCAGCTTGAGGTTGGTGCCTGTGGCGGCCTCCACCTCGGCGATGACCCGGTCGGCCTCCTCGCGGACGATCTCCAGCTCCTGGACCGTGCCCACGAGCGGGACCATGATCTCGGCGCGCGGGTCGCCCTTGGCGTTCTTGCGCTCGGCGGCGGCCTCGGCGATGGCCCTGACCTGCATGGCGAACAGGCCGGGGATGACCAGGCCGAGGCGGACACCGCGCAGACCCAGCATCGGGTTCTGCTCGTGCAGCTTGTGCACGGCCTGGAGCAGGCGCAGGTCGTTCTCGTTGTGGTCCTTGCGGGACTCGGCGAGGGCGACGCGGACCGACAGCTCGGTGATGTCGGGCAGGAACTCGTGCAGCGGCGGGTCGAGGAGGCGGACGGTGACGGGCAGCCCGTCCATCGCCTCGAACAGCTCGACGAAGTCCTTCTTCTGGAGCGGCAGGAGGGCACTCAGTGCCTCCTCGCGCTCCTTGTCGGTGTCCGCGAGGATCAGGCGCTCGACCATCTCGCGGCGCTCGCCCAGGAACATGTGCTCCGTGCGGCACAGGCCGATGCCCTGGGCCCCGAAGCGGCGGGCGCGCAGCGCGTCCTCGGCGTTGTCGGCGTTGGCGCGCACGCGCAGCCGGCGGACACGGTCCGCGTAGGCCATGATCCGGTGCACGGCGCCGACCAGCTCGTCGGCGTCGTCGGCCCCGGCGTGCATGCGGCCCTCGAAGTACTCGACGACCGGGGACGGTACGACCGGTACCTCACCCAGGTACACCTTGCCGGTGGAGCCGTCGACGGAGACGACGTCGCCCTCTTCGATGACCTGACCGCCGACCGTCATCCGACGGCGCTTGGTGTCGACCTCGAGGTCCTCGGCGCCGCAGACACAGGTCTTGCCCATGCCGCGGGCGACGACGGCGGCGTGCGAGGTCTTGCCGCCGCGCGAGGTCAGGATGCCCTCGGCGGCGATCATGCCGTCCAGGTCGTCGGGGTTGGTCTCGCGGCGGATCAGGATGACCTTCTCGCCGGAACGGGACCACTTGACGGCCGTGTACGAGTCGAAGACGGCCTTGCCGACGGCCGCACCCGGGGAGGCGGCGATGCCGCGGCCGAGCAGCTGGGTCTTGGAGTCCTCGTCGAAGCGCGGGAACATCAGCTGGGCCAGCTGCGCGCCGTTGACGCGCTGGAGCGCCTCGGCCTCGGTGATCAGGCCCTGGTCCACGAGCTGGGTCGCGATGCGGAAGGCGGCACCGGCGGTGCGCTTGCCGACGCGGGTCTGGAGCATCCACAGCTGGCCGCGCTCGATGGTGAACTCGATGTCGCAGAGATCCTTGTAGTGGTTCTCCAGCTTCGTCATGATCGCCATGAGCTGGTCGTACGAGACCTTGTCGAGGGCCTCCAGGTCCGCCAGCGGGACGGTGTTGCGGATGCCCGCGACCACGTCCTCGCCCTGGGCGTTCTGGAGGTAGTCGCCGTAGACGCCCGCGTGGCCGCTGGCCGGGTCGCGGGTGAAGGCGACGCCGGTGCCCGAGTCGGGACCGAGGTTGCCGAAGACCATGGAACAGATGTTGACGGCGGTGCCCAGGTCGCCGGGGATGCGCTCCTGGCGGCGGTAGAGCTTGGCGCGGTCGGTGTTCCAGGAGTTGAAGACCGCCTCGACGGCGAGGTCCATCTGCTCGCGGGCGTCCTGCGGGAACTCGCGGCCGGCCTCCTTCGCGACGATCTTCTTGAAGCGGGTGACCAGCTTCTTGAGGTCGGCGGCGTCGAGGTCGGTGTCGACCGTGACCTTCTTGGCGGCCTTGGCCTGGTCGAGGGCGTCCTCGAAGAGCTCGCCCTCCACGCCGAGGACGGTCTTGCCGAACATCTGGATGAGGCGGCGGTACGAGTCCCACGCGAAGCGCGCGTCACCGGCCTGGGTGGCGAGGCCGGTCACGGACGCGTCGGAGAGGCCGATGTTGAGGACGGTGTCCATCATGCCGGGCATCGAGAACTTGGCACCGGAACGCACGGAGACCAGCAGCGGGTCGTCCGACTGGCCGAGCTTCTTGCCCATCTTCGCCTCGAGGGCGGCGAGGTGCGCGCCGACTTCCTCGCGCAGCGCGGCCGGGGCCTCGCCGCTTTCGAGGTAGACCTTGCAGGCCTCGGTGGTGATGGTGAAGCCGGGAGGGACCGGCAGACCCAGGTTGGTCATCTCGGCGAGGTTGGCACCCTTGCCGCCGAGAAGGTCCTTGAGGTCGCGGTTGCCCTCGGTGAAGTCGTAGACGAACTTCTGATCTTTGTTTTCCGACACGGGTCTCGACTCCTCGAGGCTCGGTGGCTGCCCTGACGGCCAGGAACATACCCAGATCGAAGGCTTATGGGTACGTCCACTTGGCCGTCATGTGGCCGTAACCACCCACCCGCCAGCAGATCGAATGTAACTGGCGAGTAGCCAGAACATACGAAGAGTCTTCATCTCCCGAAGACTGAGGGGCTCACTGAGGCCTGTTCACGCTCGGATGAGCGATCATCGATACATTTGCGTTCAATACTTGAACACACAAAGGGTGGCACCCAGTGCCACCCTTTGAAAGTCTTACCCGTGACTATTGCGCTCATCTGAGCGAAACCTCACCCATGCGTGGCGTATGTCACGCCATCACTGGCACGGTTTGCCAGCGATTTCTCAGCCTCCGGACGTGTCCAGTTCGGCTTCCTCGCTCACGCCCGCGCAGTCGTACGGATCCTTCAACCAGCCCTCGGGCAGGACAACACGGTTGTTTCCGGACGTTCGGCCGCGCGGACCGTCCGCGCTCTCGGGCCACGGCTGGTCCAGATCGAGCTCGCTCAGATGAGCGTCCAGTTCGGCCAGGGAGGAGGTGACTGCGAGCTTCTGCCGCATCTCCGAACCCACCGAGAAGCCCTTGGTGTACCAGGCCACGTGCTTACGGAAGTCGATCACCCCGCGCGCCTCGTCGCCGATCCACTCCCCCAGCAGCTGGGCATGGCGGAGCATGGTCTGCCCGACCTCCCGCAGCGTGGGCTTGTGGAAGTCCTCGGGACGCCCCTCGAAGGCCGCGACCAGGTCGTTGAAGAGCCAGGGCCGCCCCAGGCAGCCGCGCCCCACGACCACGCCGTCGCAGCCGGTCTCGCGGACCATGCGCAGCGCGTCCTCGGCGCACCAGATGTCGCCGTTGCCGAGCACCGGGATCTCCGGGACGTGCTCCTTGAGCCGCGCGATGGCCTCCCAGTCGGCCGTGCCCCCGTAGTGCTGGGCGGTGGTGCGGCCGTGCAGGGCTATGGCGGTGATGCCCTCCTCGACGGCGATCCGGCCGGCGTCGAGATAGGTGAGGTGCTCGTCGTTGATGCCCTTGCGCATCTTCATCGTGACGGGGAGGTCGCCGGCACCGGCGACGGCCTCGCGCAGGATCGCGCGCAGCAGGTTGCGCTTGTACGGGAGGGCCGAGCCGCCACCCTTGCGGGTGACCTTGGGGACCGGGCAGCCGAAGTTGAGGTCGATGTGGTCGGCGCGGTCCTCCTCGACGATCATGCGGACCGCCTTGCCGACCGTCACGGGGTCGACCCCGTACAGCTGGATGGACCGCGGCTTCTCGGTCTCGTCGAAGTGGATCAGCTGCATGGTCTTCTCGTTGCGCTCGACCAGGGCCCGGGTCGTGATCATCTCGCTCACGAACAGCCCCTTGCCGCCCGAGAACTCGCGGCACAGGGTACGGAACGGGGCATTCGTGATGCCGGCCATCGGCGCGAGCACCACCGGGGGCTGCACGGTGTGCGGGCCGATCGCGAGAGGCGGGGGGAGCGTGGTCATCCCCCCATTGTCGCGCAGACGCGCCGGTCCTCATATTTCTTTAGTTAGGCGTACTATCGGCATCATGTGCGACTTGAGCCCCAGGAGACGCCTGCTGGTCCTGGCGATCTGCTGCATGAGCCTGCTCATCGTCAGCCTGGACAACACCGTACTGAACGTGGCCCTCCCCTCCATGCGCCGCGAACTGGGCGCCTCCGTGGCAGGCATGCAGTGGACGATCGACGCGTACACGCTGGTCCTGGCCTCGCTGCTGATGCTGGCCGGTTCCACGGCGGACCGGATCGGGCGCCGCAGGGTGTTCACCGTCGGGCTCGTGCTCTTCACCGCCGGATCGGTGCTCTGCTCGCTCGCGCCGAGCCTGGGCTGGCTGATCGCCTTCCGGATGGTCCAGGCGGTCGGCGGCTCGATGCTCAACCCCGTCGCCATGTCGATCATCACCAACACCTTCACCGACCCGCGCGAGCGGGCCCGCGCCATCGGCGCCTGGGGTGCGGTCGTCGGCATCTCCATGGCCGCGGGCCCGCTGGTCGGAGGCCTGCTCGTGGACACCGTGGGCTGGCGGTCCATCTTCTGGATCAACCTCCCCGTCGGACTCCTCGCCCTCGCGCTGACCCTGCGCTACGTCCCCGAGTCGCGGGCCGAACACCCCCGCCGCCCGGATCCGGTCGGACAGCTGCTGGTCATGGGGCTGCTCGGCTCCGTGACCTACGGGATCATCGAAGCCCCGGCCGCCGGCTGGCACTCCCCGCTCATCCTGGGCTGCGCGGCGCTCGCCGTGGGCTCCCTGGCCGGGCTGCTGATCTACGAGCCCCGGCGGGCGGAGCCCCTGATCGACCCGCGGTTCTTCCGCAGCGCCCCCTTCAGCGGGGCCACGGTGATCGCGGTCAGCGCCTTCGCCGCGCTGTCCGGGTTCCTGTTCCTGAACACCCTCTACCTCCAGGAGGTACGGGGCCTCGACGCCCTGCACGCCGGGCTGTACATGCTGCCGATGGCGGCGCTCGCCTTCCTGTGCGCACCCGTGTCGGGGCGGCTGGTCGGCACCCGGGGGCCGCGGCTGCCGCTGGTGGTCGCCGGAGTGACCATGGCCGCGAGCGGGCTGCTGTTCGCCGCCTTCTCCGCCGAGAGCTCGACGCCGCTGCTGTTCTGCGGGTACGTGCTCTTCGGACTCGGGTTCGGCATGGTCAACGCCCCGATCACCAACACCGCGGTCTCCGGGATGCCCCGCGCACAGGCGGGCGTGGCCGCCGCGGTCGCCTCCACCAGCCGGCAGACCGGCGGGACCCTGGGCGTGGCCGTCGTGGGCGCGGTCCTGGCCGCCGGACTGGCGGGCTCCGCGTCCGCCCCCGGGGCCGACTCCGGCCCCGCGTCCGCCGCCGATTTCCTGGCGGCGGCCGAGCCCGCCTGGTGGATCATCACGGTCTGCGGGCTGCTCGTCCTGGTCGTCGGCCTCCTGACCAGCGGCCGGTGGGCCCGCGGGACGGCCCTGCGCACGGCCCGCACCCTGGAGCCCGGGCCCGACCCGGCCCGGACGGGCGCTCCGCCGCGCGTCGGACCGTAGGCCTGGCGTTGCGTCCGGGGTCGTGCCCGGCGTTGCGTCCGGGGTCGTGTCCGGCCTCGCTCTACTCCGCGCAGTCGAAGTCTTCGGCGCGCGAGTCGATCCGGGCCAGCAGGCCGCGCAGGACGTCCTGGTCCTGCTCCGAGAGGCCCGCGAAGAGGCCGAGCTCGACCTCGTCGAGGGCGGCGTTGGTCCTGGCGAGCACGACGGACCCGGCGTCGGTGATGGCCACGTTGTGGCGGCGGCGGTCGGCCGGGTCCCGGCGGCGCTCGGCGAGGCCCTCGCCCTCCAGGTCGTTGAGGATCCCCACGAGCACGCTCGGGTCCACCTCCAGCCGTTCGGCGAGGGCCCGCTGGCCCACGGGGCCGTCGGACAGGTGCATCAGGGTCATCGCGTGGCGCGGGGTGAGCCCGGCGGCGCTCAGCGCCCTCTTCATCCGGGTCTGGGTGACCGATCCGTGCCAGGCCAGGAGCAGGCCCAGCCGCTGCGGGTGGTGCGAGGACTCCTGGGGCGCCGTCATGGCCACATCGTAACAACTCGGAAATGATTGTGGCCTATCGATCGTTGATGCTATTCAATGATCTGACATCGCCGATTGTTGGAGTTCTTCATGTTCATCGCCTACGCCGTCGTCGGCGTCCTGCTCGCCCTCACCCTCGCCGCCTCCTCCACCTTCATGCTCCGGCGCAACCCCGCGATCATGTCGAGCATGCAGAAGGTCGAGGTGCCCGACTCCTGGCTGCCGCGGCTGGCCGCCGTCAAGGCGGCGGGCGCGATCGGCCTGGTCGCGGGCCTGTGGCTGGCCCCGCTGGGCGTCGCGGCCGCCATAGGCGTGACGCTCTACTTCATCGGGGCCGTCATCGCGCACCTGCGCGTGAAGGACTACGAACTCGCCCCGGCGGCGGTCCTCGCCCTGCTCGCGGTGGCCGCCCTCGTCCTGCGACTGGCCGCCTGACCCCCGCCGGGCGACACGGGACCGGCCTCCTGGACAGATATTCTGCGCGGAGATAGTCTGCGTACAGAACATCTGCCGAGGAGGCCACCATGTGGAAGTACGAGCACGCCATCGAGACCACCGCCACGCCCGCGGCGATCTGGGCCCTGTGGGCCGACGTCGAGAACTGGGGCACCTGGAACGCCGACATCGAGAAGATCGAGCTCCGCGGCCCCTTCGCGGCGGGCGCCCTGATCACGATGACCCCGGCCGGCCAGGACCCCGTGGAACTGCTCGTCGCGGAGGCGGTCGAAGGCGAGTCGTTCGTCGACGAGGCACGCTTCGCCGGGCTGGTCCTGCGGACCGCCCACCGGATCGAGGCGCTCGGCCCGGACCGCAGCCGGGTGGTGTACCGGATGGAGATCACCGGCGAGGGCGCCGACGAGGTCGGCCCCGAGATCGGCCCGGCCATCACGGGCGACTGGCCCGAGACCATGGCCGCACTGGTCCGGGCCGCTCAGGGCTGACCGGCCGATGGCCCTGACCCCCGGCGAGAGCCCCGGATTCCTACTCTGGCACGCCACGCTGCGCTGGCAGCGCGGCATCACCGCGGCCCTGGGCCCCCTGGGCCTGACCCACGTGCAGTTCGTCCTGCTCGCCTGCACCTGGTGGCTCAACGGCCAGGGCGAACACCCCAACCAGCAGACCCTGGCGAAGCAGGCCGGCACCGACGTGAAGATGACCTCCCAGGTGGTGCGGACCCTGGAACAGAAGGGGCTCGTCGCGCGCGAGGTCGACCCCGCCGACACCCGCGCCAAGCGGCTGCGCGTCACCGGAGCCGGGGCCGAGCTGGCCCCGCGGGCGATCGCCGCCGTGGAGCAGGTCGACGCGGAGTTCTTCCGGCCGGTGCCGCGCGAGGACGCCGTGACCCTCCTCAGCCGACTGGCCCGCCCCGAGGCCTGACGGCGCCCGTTCTACGGTTCATCCACATGACGGGTGACAGATATTGAAATCTGTCACCCGTCATGCCATTCTCGTTCCATGACCTCACACGAGAGCACCAGCACCAGCACCGCATACCGCAGCCTCGGCACCACCGGCCCCTCCGTCTTCCCGCTGGGGCTGGGCTGCATGGGCATGTCCGCCCTCTACGGGGACGCCGACCGGGCCGAGTCCCTCGCCACCATCCACGCTGCCCTGAATGCCGGCGTCACGCTCCTCGACACCGGCGACTTCTACGGGATGGGGCACAACGAGCTCCTCATCGGCGAAGCCCTGCGCACCGCGCCCGCCGCGGCCCGCGAGAAGGCGCTGACCAGCGTGAAGTTCGGTGCCCTGCGCACCGTCGAAGGCGGCTTCACCGGGTACGACGGGCGGCCGGAGGCCGTCAAGAACTTCCTGGCCTATTCGCTCCAGCGGCTCGGCCGGGACCACATCGACATCTACCGGATCGCGCGCGTGGACCCTGCCGTCCCGATCGAGGAGACCGTCGGCGCCATCGCCGAGGCCGTCGAGGCCGGGCACGTCCGGCACATCGGGCTCTCCGAGGTCGGCGCGGACACCCTGCGCCGCGCCGCCGCCGTGGCCCCGATCGCCGACCTCCAGATCGAGTACTCCCTGATCTCGCGCGGGGTCGAGGAAGAAATCCTGCCGACCTCCCGGGAGCTCGGCATAGGCATCACGGCGTACGGGGTGCTCTCCCGCGGCCTGATCAGCGGGCACTTCACCCGCGAGCGGGAGCTGGCCCCGAACGACTTCCGCGGGATGAGCCCGCGCTTCCAGGGCGACAACCTCGACCGGAACCTCGACCTGGTCGACGCCCTGCGCAAGGTCGCCGACGCGAAGGGCGTCAGCGTCGCGCAGACCGCCATCGCCTGGGTGCTCTCGCGCGGCGAGGACATCGTGCCGCTGGTGGGCGCCCGGAGCCGCGAGCGGCTCGGCGAGGCGCTGGGCGCCCTGGAGATACACCTGTCCCCCGCCGACCTCGCCGCCATCGAGGAGGCGGTTCCGGTCGGCTCCGCGGCCGGGGAGCGGTATCCGGCGGCGCAGATGGCCCACCTGGACAGCGAGCACTGATCCGGCTGTACGGTCGTACTCATGCCCCCCGCAGCCGCCGAGCCCCTCAGCCCCGAGCGCATCCTCGCCACCACCGAGGAGGTGCTGCGCCGCTTCGGCCCCACCAAGGCGACCGTGGTCGACGTGGCCCGAGCCCTGGGCGTCAGCCACGGCAGCGTGTACCGGCACTTCCCGTCGAAGGCGGCGCTGCGCGAGGCCGTCACGGACCGCTGGCTCGCCAAGAGCGTGGTCATGCTGGAGGAGATCGCCTCGGCGCCGGCCGAGCCGGCCCCCTCCAAGCTGGAATCCTGGCTGGAGGCGCTGTTCGAGGCCAAGCGCCACAAGGCGGGTGACGACCCGGAGCTGTTCGCGACGTACATCGTGCTGCTCGCCGAGAACAGCGGTGTGGTCGACCGGCATCTGACCGAGCTGATCGAGCAGTTGTCCCGGATCATCGGCGAGGGGGTCGCGGAGGGATCGCTCAGCGCGGCCGACGTCCCGGCCGCCGCTCGCGCGGTGTTCGATGCCACCGGCCGCTTCCACGATCCGCAGTACGCGGCGGACTGGCTTTCGCCGAGCATCATCGCGGAGTTCGAGGCGGTCACCGCCCTGATCATCCGGGGCCTGCGCGCCTGAAGTCAGGAATCGGCCATTCCGGACGGCTTGATCATCATTTTGGGCCCCAGCCCCTTGTCACACCCCTGCGGCGTTCTTACGTTCCCCTTACCGCACTTCATCAGGTCTGTTCCAGGGGGAACCTTGTCCGCTCAGGAAGTACCGGCAGCACAGTCCGGCCCACCGGCCCGGTCTGGAGCCGCAGCCGCCATCGGCTGGATCCTGACCATCGGATTCAACGTGGTCGCGCCGATCCTCACGTACAACATGCTGACCGACCGGGGCTGGAGCGAGTTCGCCGCGCTGCTGGTCAGCGGAGCCTGGCCGGTGGTCGATTCCGCGATCCACCTCGCCTGGCGCCGCAAGGTCGACGAGTTCGCCGTGGTCACCCTCGTCTTCCTGGTGATCACCGCGCTCGTCACGCTGATCGGCACGCACTCGGCCCGCGCCCTGCTCATCAAGGACTCGGGGGTGACCGGGCTCTTCGGCCTGCTCTGCATCGCCACCCTCTTCACTCCCCGTCCGCTGATGTTCTACTTCGGCCGGAAGTTCGGCACCGACGGGACCAAGGAGGGCGTGGCGTACTTCAACGGGCTCTGGCAGTACCCCGACTTCCGCAAGGCGATGCGGAAGATGACCACCGTCTGGGGCGTCGCCTACCTGGTGGAGGCCTCGCTGCGCGTGGTGCTGGTGTACCTGCTGAGCGTGGACACGATGGTCGTGGTCAGTCCTCTCCTGATCTACGGCTTCCTGCTCTCGCTGATCTTCTGGACCATCCGCTTCTCGAAGCGGACCCAGGCCGAGGGCCAGGCCAGGGCCGCGGCCCTGGCGGCTTCGGCCGCGGGAGGTCCGGCGCCCGCGTAGCCGGGCTCTGACCGCGCCCTGAAAAACGGCAGTGGCCCGGTGCGCGATGCGCACCGGGCCACTGCCGTTCTCGCGGCGGGAACCTAGCGTCGCGTCGGGCAGCGTTTGCCCTGGAGGAGCGGCGCCCGGTGCGTGCTCTCGGCGTGCCGGCCGGAAGCGCTCGTACTGGATGTACTTGGCTTTCGGCCGGTGCGGCGAGAGTGCGTGCCGGGCGTCGCGACGGGGCGAATGTTGCCTGACGCGGCGCTAGCAGCCGAGCAGGCGGCTGCCGAGGTAGCTCTGGATCTGGTCCAGGGAGACGCGCTCCTGCTTCATGGTGTCGCGCTCGCGCACGGTCACCGCGTTGTCGTCGAGGGTGTCGAAGTCGACGGTGACGCAGAACGGCGTACCGATCTCGTCCTGACGGCGGTAGCGGCGGCCGATGGCGCCCGCGTCGTCGAACTCGATGTTCCAGAACTTGCGCAGGTCGGCGGCGAGGCCCTTGGCCTTCGGCGAGAGCTGCGCGTTGCGGGACAGCGGCAGGACGGCGACCTTGACCGGGGACAGGCGCGGGTCGAGGCGCATCACGGTGCGCTTCTCCATGACGCCCTTGGCGTTGGGGGCCTCGTCCTCGTTGTACGCGTCGAGCATGAAGGCGAGCATGGCGCGGTTGACACCGGCGGCCGGCTCGATGACGTACGGGGTGTACTTCTCCTTGGTCTCCTGGTCGAAGTACACGAGCTCCGAGCCGGAAGCGGCGGAGTGGGCCTTGAGGTCGAAGTCGGTGCGGTTGGCCACGCCTTCGAGCTCGGAGAACTCATTGCCACCGAAGTTGAAGCGGTACTCGATGTCGGCGGTGCGCTTCGAGTAGTGGGACAGCTTCTCCTTCGGGTGGTCGTACCAGCGGATGTTCTCCTCGCGGATGCCGAGGTCGCGGTACCAGTTCCACCGCTCCTGCATCCAGTACTCCTGCCACTGCTCGTCCTCGCCCGGCTTGACGAAGAACTCCATCTCCATCTGCTCGAACTCGCGGGTGCGGAAGATGAAGTTGCCGGGGGTGATCTCGTTGCGGAAGGACTTGCCCATCTGCGCGATGCCGAACGGGGGCTTCTTGCGCGAGGTGGTCATCACGTGGGCGAAGTTGGTGAAGATGCCCTGGGCGGTCTCGGGGCGCAGGTACGCCTTGGAGCCGGTGTCCTGGGTCGGGCCCAGGTGGGTCTCCAGCATGCCGGAGAACTGCTTGGGCTCGGTGAACTGGCCCTTCACGCCGCAGTTGGGGCAGTTGATGTCGGCCAGGCCGTTGGCGGGCACGCGGCCGTGCTTGGCCTCGTACGCCTCTTCCAGGTGGTCGGCGCGGTGGCGCTTGTGACAGGAGGTGCACTCGGTCAGCGGGTCCGAGAAGGTGCCGACGTGACCGGAGGCAACCCAGACCTCGGGGGCCAGGATCACGGACGAGTCGAGGCCGACGATGTCCTCACGTCCGGTGACCATCGCCTTCCACCACTGGCGCTTGATGTTCTCCTTGAGCTCGACACCGAGCGGGCCGTAGTCCCAGGCGGCCTTGGAGCCGCCGTAGATGTCACTGCACGGGAAAACGAAGCCACGGCGCTTGCTCAGGCTGACGATGGTTTCGATCTTGTCGGCGGCCACGGTGCTCTCTTCATTTACGAGGACGAACGGCGAAGCCTCAAGGTTACCGGCGCCCGCACCCCCCCTTTCAAATCGGGACCCCCCTCCGCGGACGCCCAGCGCCTCCCCCACCAGGGTTTTTGACAATCGTTTCCATCTTTGATGAAAATGGATGTCATGAACGTACGACGCCTCATACCCACCGCCGCCCTCGCCGGAGCCGTTGCCCTCGCCGCCACGGCCCTCACCGCCTGCTCGGGCGCTGCCGGAGCCACCGGCGGCAAGGACGGCAAGCTCGACGTGATGGCGTCCTTCTACCCGATGCAGTTCCTCGCCGAGCAGATCGGCAAGGAGCACGTGAAGGTCGACACCCTGACCAAGCCCGGGGTCGAGCCGCACGACCTGGAAATCACCCCGAAGCAGACCGCGCAGCTCGGTGAGGCCGATGTGGTCCTCTACCTCAAGACGCTGCAGCCCGCCGTCGACAAGGCCGTCGCCCAGTCCGGCGTGAAGAACATCGTCGACGCCGCCACCCTCACCAAGCTGGAGGTGCATGGCAACTCCGGCCACGACCACGGCTCGGAAGAGGGCGCCGACGACCACAGCCACGGCGAAGCCGGCGAGGACCCCCACGTCTGGCTCGACCCGGTCAAGTACGCGGAGATCGCCAAGGGCGTGGGCGCGGCCCTGGAGAAGTCCGACCCCGACCACGCGGCGGACTACAAGAAGAACACCGACGAGCTGCTCGCCAAACTGGGCGCGCTCGACACCGAGTTCAAGGACGGCCTGAAGAACACGGCCTCCAAGACCTTCATCACCACCCACTCCGCCTTCGGCTACCTCTCCGAGCGCTACGGGCTCGACCAGGAGGGCATCTCCGGCGTCGACCCCGAGTCCGAGCCGAGCCCGGCCCGGATGAAGGAACTGCAGGCCATCGCGAAGAAGGACAATGTCTCGACGGTGTTCTTCGAGACCCTGGCCAGCGACAAGACGGCCAAGACCCTCGCCACGGACACCGGCCTGAAGACCGACGTCCTGGACCCCCTCGAGGGAATCACGGACAAGTCCCAGGGCGCTGACTACTTCGAGGTCATGCGGTCCAACCTGAAGAACCTGCAGAAGGCGCTCGGCAACAAGTAATGGCAGTAACAGCAACGGAGGCGCGAGCCATGGAGTCCGAGCCCACGCAGGCGCAGGACCAGCCCGTCATATCCCTGCGCGGGGCCACGGCCTCGCTCGGCTCGCGCCCCGTGCTGCGCGGGATCGACCTCGCCGTCCGCCGCGGCGAGGTCGTCGCGCTCCTCGGCGCCAACGGCTCCGGCAAGTCCACGGCCGTGCGCGCCGTGGTCGGCCAGGTCCCGCTGAGCGCCGGGGAGCTCTCGCTCTTCGGTACGGACTTCAAGCGCTTCCGCGACTGGTCGCGCATCGGCTACGTCCCGCAGCGCACCACCGCCGCGAGCGGGGTGCCCGCCACCGTCCGCGAGGTGGTCTCCGGCGGCCGCCTCGCGCGCACCCGCTTCGGGTTCCTGCGCCAGGGCGACAAGGCCGCCGTCGAGCGCGCGCTGGACCTGGTCGACATGGGCTCCTACGCCGACGCCTCGGTCAACGCCCTCTCCGGCGGGCAGCACCAGCGGGTGCTCATCGCCCGCGCGCTCGCCGTCGAACCCGAACTGCTGATCATGGACGAGCCGATGGCCGGCGTGGACCTCGCCAACCAGGAGGTCCTGGCGAACGCCCTGCGCACCCAGGTCGCCGCCGGCGCCACCGTCCTGCTCGTCCTGCACGAGCTGGGCCCGCTGGAACCGCTGATCGACCGGGCCGTCGTCCTGCGCGACGGCTGCGTCATGCACGACGGGCCGCCCCCGGAGGCCCTGGGCCAGCACGCGCTGCCCGGCCACGACCACGTACACCCCCACGCGGCGCACGACGCCGAGCCGCTCCGGACGGGACTGCTGAGCTGATGGACCTCCTCGATTACGCCTTCATGCAGCGGGCCCTGATCGCCGCCGCCCTCGTCGGCATCACGGCCCCCGCGATCGGCACGTACCTCGTGCAGCGCCGCCAGGCCATCATGGGCGACGGCATCGGGCACGTGGCCATGACCGGTGTCGCACTCGGCTTCCTGCTCAATACGAGCCCGGTCTGGATGGCCACCCTGGTCGCGGTCATCGGCGCGGTCGGCATGGAGCTGATCCGCTCCCGCGGCAGGACCAGCGGGGACATCGCGCTCGCCATGCTCTTCTACGGCGGCATGGCCGGCGGCGTGATGATCATCAACCTGGCTCCGGGCGGCTCCACGGCCAATCTGACCAGCTACCTGTTCGGGTCCATCACGACCGTCTCGGCCGAGGACACCATCACCGCCGTGGTCCTCGCCGTGTTCGTCATCGCGGTCACCGTCGGCCTGCGCCGCCAGCTGTTCGCGATCTGCCAGGACGAGGAGTTCGCCCGGGTCACGGGCCTGCCGGTGCGCTTCCTGAACCTGCTGCTGGCGGTCACCGCCGCCGTCACCGTCACCGTCGCGATGCGCATCGTCGGCCTGCTGCTGGTCAGCGCCATGATGGTGATCCCCGTCGCCGCCGCCCAGCGCGTCACCCGGGGCTTCGCCGCCACCCTGAGCCTGTCCATGCTGATCGGAGTCCTGGTCTCGCTCTCCGGCACGGCCGCGACGTACTACGTCAACGCGCCCTCCGGTGGCGCCATCGTGCTGCTCGCCATCGCCGTGTTCGTGGTCATGACGGCGGCGTCCACGCCCCTGGCCCGGCGCCGGGCGAAGGCCGCGCGGGCCGACGAAGAGGTCTGCACGCGCGATGACGTAAGGGTCTGAAGGCCTCGGGCACCCTTGTGCCTGGCACAATGGGCCGAGGCCGAAACGAGGAGGAACCGGTGGCGACTGCGCCTGGCGAGACGAATACCGCGCCAGTACGAGGACGATCCACTCGGCAGCGGACCGCCGTGGCGGCGGCGCTGGACGAGGTGGACGAGTTCCGCAGCGCCCAGGAGCTCCACGACATGCTCAAGCACCGCGGCGATTCCGTGGGCCTGACCACCGTCTACCGCACCCTGCAGTCCCTCGCGGACGCCGGTGAGGTCGACGTACTGCGCACCAGCGACGGCGAGTCCGTCTACCGCCGCTGCTCCACCGGGGACCACCACCACCACCTGGTCTGCCGCAAGTGCGGCAAGGCCGTCGAGGTGGAGGGCCCGGCGGTGGAGAAGTGGGCGGAGGCCATCGCGGCCGAGCACGGCTACGTCAACGTCGCCCACACGGTGGAGATCTTCGGCACCTGCGCGGACTGCGCGGCCGCGGCCCAGCCGCGCTAGATCCGCTGAAGGTTCTGGTCGAGCAGGGCCCGCAGCCGGTCGATGTCGGCCGGGTCCGCCGCCCCCCGCTTGGGCAGGATGGTCATCGCCGCCGCCCGCTTGGCGATGCTGAGCGTGACGAAGGTGTCGGCCGTCTCCGCGTAGAACGGCTGCGCGGCCCAGCCGATGCGCGTATCGGTGTCCTTGGTGCTCACCTGCAGCCCCGTGGCCGTCACCAGCGCCGTGGTCTCCCCCGCCTTGGCCAGCAGGCCCGCGAAGGCCCGCGCCGTGAGCTGGGGGCCGAAGAGCGTGAGCGCGAGGATCAGCACTCCGCCGATCAGGGTGGCCAACGGTCCGCTGCCCGTCCCGGGGCCGAAGGCCGCCAGGCCGCCGAAGCAGACCAGCACTCCCCCGAATCCGCACAGCAGCCAGCGCCTGCGGCGCCCCGCGGGCAGCCGGGAATCGCGCACCCGGACCGCCTGCGCGACGTCCGCCACGGTGATCTGGTAGACGAGCCGTACCTCGACCTGCTGCTCCCCCTGCATGTCCATGACAGCGGACCCTACAGCGGCGGCGCGTTCCTGGCGACGATCTTTCGCGCCCGGTCCAGGTCCTCGGAGGTCAGGGCCCCGCGCTTGGGCAGGAAGCCGAGCAGGTCCGTGCCCGGGTGGCGGAAGACGAACAGGCTCCGGGTCTCGCTCCAGCCGGAGACCCGGTCCCAGGAGTACGGGAGCGAGGTGCCGTCAGGCATCCGGTAGGTCAGACCCCCGTCGGAGAGCGTGCACTGCCACTCCCCGCCGCCCGCCACGCGCGCGTACTGGCGGCGCGCCCCGGACAGGAAGACCCCGAGGCGCACACCGATGCCGATGAGCAGCCCGACCCCCGCGAGCACCGCCAGTTCCACGCCAGTGGCGCCCGACTTCGTGCCCCCGCCTCCCAGCGCGACGAGCGGGATCAGCAGGCAGAGCGCCGTCTCCCTGCGGCCCGTCTCGGTCCTGCGTGCCCGGACCCGGCCCAGTTCGCGGAAGTCCCCCCGCTCGGCCGCGTAGTACAAGTCGACCGTCTCGTCTGTCGTGTTCATGACGGCGAGGGTAGCTCCGGCAAGGTCAGCCGGTGGCGCCTTCCCCCTGGTTGGGGACGGCGCCGCCGAAGCGGCGGTCGCGCTGGGCGTACTCGTAGCAGGCCTGCCAGAGGTTGCGGCGGTCGAAGTCCGGCCACAGCACGTCCTGGAAGACCATCTCGGCGTACGCACTCTGCCAGAGCAGGTAGTTGGAGGTGCGCTGCTCGCCGCTGGGGCGCAGGAAGAGGTCCACGTCCGGCATGTCCGGGTAGTAGATGTACTTCGCGAAGGTCTTCTCGTTGACCTTCGAGGGGTCCAGCTTGCCGGCCGCCACGTCGCGGGCGATGGCCTGCGCCGCGTCCGCGATCTCCGCGCGGCCGCCGTAGTTGACGCAGAAGTACAGGGTCATCGCGTCGTTGTCGACGGTCTGCTCCTGGGCGACCTGGAGCTCCTGGACCACCGACTTCCACATCTTCGGCATGCGGCCGACCCAGCGGATGCGGATGCCGAGCTCGTTCATCTCGTCGCGGCGGCGCCGGATGACATCGCGGTTGAAGTTCATCAGGAAGCGCACCTCGTCGGGCGAGCGCTTCCAGTTCTCCGTCGAGAAGGCGTACAGGGAAAGGTTCTTGACGCCCATCTCCAGGCAGCCCTTGAGCACGTCGAGCACGACGCCCTCGCCCACCTTGTGGCCCTCGGTGCGCGGCAGCCCGCGCTCCTTGGCCCAGCGGCCGTTGCCGTCCATGACGATCGCGACGTGGTTCGGGACCAGCTCGCCGGGGATCTTCGGCGGGCGCTCACCGGAGGGGTGCGGCTCGGGAACCTTGTACTCGCGGCGAGAGCGCCCCAGAATCCCGCGTCGTGCCATGTGCCCAGCTCCTATTTCTCGACGTATCGCAGGGAGCGTAGCCCGCGCTCCAGATGCCAGTGCAAGTAGGCGGAGACCAGCCCGCTGCCCTCCCGCACGTGACGCGCCTCGCACGCGTCGGCATGCCCCCAGTCGCCCGTCAGCAGGGCGCTGAGCAGGGCGATGGCCTCCGACGAGGGTACGACGCTGCCGGGGACGCGGCAGTCCCCGCATATGACCCCGCCCGCGCCGACGGAGAAGTGCCGGTTGGGGCCGTGGATCCCGCACTTCGCGCAGTCGTCGAAGCTGGGTGCGTAGCCGTTGACGGCGAGGGAGCGCAGCAGGAAGGCGTCGAGGATGAGGTTCGGCGCGTGCTCGCCGCGCGAGAGGGTGCGCAGGGCGCCGACGAGCAGCAGGTACTGCTGTACGGCGGGCTCGCCCTCGTGGTCGGTGAACCGCTCGGCGGTCTCCAGCATCGCGGTGCCGGCGGTGTAGCGGGCGTAGTCGGTGGCGATGCCGTTGCCGTACGGGGCGATGATCTGGGTCTGGGTGCAGAGCGGCAGGCTGCGGCCGATCAGCTCGTTGCCGCGGGTGAAGAACTGCACGTCGGCGTGGGAGAAGGGTTCCAGCCCGGCGCCGAACTTGGATTTCGTGCGCCGGACGCCGCGGGCGACGGCCCGGACCCGGCCGTGGCCGCGGGTCAGCAGCGTGATGATGCGGTCCGCCTCACCCAGCTTCTGGGTGCGCAGCACGATGCCGTCGTCGCGGATCAGACTCATGGGCCCATTGTCCCGTACCCCACTGACAGGACGGCCGCGGGAGCGGAACGGCAGCGCCCCCGCCGGGCACGAGGCCCGGCGGGGACACCCCTTGGGAGGATCAGGCGGTCGGTGCCGGGGCGGGCTCGCCCTCGGCCGACTGTGCCGGGATGGCTGCCGTGGCCTCGTCGTCCGCCGCCGGGGCGTCGTCCTCCGAGACGTTGTGCGGGTCGTCCTTGCCCATGCCGTTGAAGATCAGGTTCAGGACGATCGCAGCCGTGGCACCGAGCGTCACACCGCTGTTGAGCAGCGAGGAGAGGTCCGAGTTCATGTGGTCCTTGAAGAACACCGGAACCGTGGCCGGGAGCAGCGCAAAGGCCAGGGAGACGCCCACGACCAGCGCGTTCTTCTCCTCCTTGAGGTCCACCTTGGCCAGGGTCTGGATACCGGCCAGGGCCACCATCGCGAACATCACGGTCGCGGCGCCGCCGAGGACTCCGTGCGGGACGGCCGCGACGATCGCGGCGGCCTTCGGGAGCAGACCGAGGACGATCATGATGACGCCCGCGGAGACCACGACGAACCGGCTCTTGACCTTGGTCATCCGGACCAGGCCGACGTTCTCGGCGAAGGCCACGTACGGGAAGGAGTTGAGGATGCCGCCGAGGGCGGTCGCGGCGCCGTCGGCACGCAGGGCGCGGGCCACCGTCTCGCTGTCGACCTTCTTGCCGACGATGTCGCCGACGGCGTAGGTGTCACCGGTGGTCTCGACCATGGTGATCAGCATGACGATGAGCATCAGGACGATCGGGAACCACTCGAACTTCGGGGCGCCGTAGTGGAACGGGGTGCTGATGCCGATCCAGTCCGACTTGCTCACGTCGCCGAACTTGGCGTCGCCGAGCAGGAACGCGACCGCGGTGCCGCCGACCAGGCCCAGCAGGATGGAGATGCTGGAGAGGAAGGGCTTGCCGAGCTTCATCAGGATGAGGATGAAGAGCATCGTGCCGCCGGCGTAGGCGAAGTTCTTCGGGTCACCGAAGTCGGGGCTGCCGAGGCCGCCCGCGGCGTCGTTGAGGCCGACGGGGATCAGCACGATGCCGAGGACGGTGATGACCGTACCGGTGACGACCGGCGGGAAGAGCCGCATGACCGTGCCGAAGACCTTGGGCGGCAGCCAGGCGAAGGCGAAGGTGGCAAGGCCGGCGGTGATGACCGCGCCGTAGATGACGAGCAGGCCCGCCTCCTTGCCGCCCGCTCCGAGACCGATGGCGATCATCGGGGACACCGCGGTGAAGGTGACGCCCTGGATCAGCGGCAGTCGCGCGCCGATCCGGCCGATGCCCCACGCCTGGATGATCGAGGCGATGCCGCACGTGAAGAGGTCGGCGTTGATCAGGTAGACCAGCTGCTCGGTGGTGAGCCCGAGGGCGCCACCGACGATGATCGGAACGATCACCGCACCGGCGTAGAACGCGAGTACGTGCTGGAAGCCGTACAGCGCCAGCTTGGGGAGGGGGAGCACCTCGTCGACCGGGTGCGTGCTGGGCTCTCCGCTGGAAAGCCGGGCGGCGACACGTGCCATCTCTGCCTTGCCCTTCAAAAGGTAGGTAACGAGAGGAATCTGGTTATCCCTCGACGGAGTAGGTCGTTAACCCGTTTATCCGCCAGGGTTGTCAGTGCATTCACGTGAATCGAAGCTCCGCTGTGTTAACTGCGGCGTCTCCTCGTGTGACCGGAATTGAACGCCTGTGTGGCCGCTCACAGATATCGTCGACTTCTACAAAGTGTTGACGCGCGGGAGCCCTCGATCTGGAGGTTTCTCCAGTGGCGGTGACCACTCGGCGTGCGCTATGGGCCCCGCCGGACGGAACGAACCGTTCTCCCTGCACGAACGCGAAGGCCCTACGGGATGACGTGCGGGCTAAGGCTTCGCAGCCGTTCGTCCCCGCAAACCAGAAGGCTTTCGTCCGGCTGTCCATTTGGCGGAAACACTCACTACGGATGGAACGCCTCCGCGGTTCAAACGGCGCGCGAGGATCATGAATACGGGCACGTAGGGCCGGATCGTTACCTCGCCGGGGGCCGATTCCGACCGGCCGGAGACCCTCCATCGGCCCCGAGACCGAGGGGTGAGACGGAAGGGGCCCCGAGGCTCGCGGACGCGGGTCTGCGCTCGCCCGGATCGGACCGTCCACTGGATCCACCGAGAGGGACCCGGCATGCCCGCCATCGCGCTCCGCTCCGGCAGGTCACCCTCGTCCAGAACGACGCGGGGATCGCCCAGCTCCTCGTGGGCGTCCACGACGAACGGATCGCCCGCCTCGTCCTCGCCTCCTGCGAGGCCCTCGACAACTACCCGCCGGGCTTCCAGGGCAAGGCCCTGCACGCCGCCGGCAGGATCCCCGGCGCGCTCCGCCTGCTCCTGCAGAGCTTCCGCTCTCCCTTCCTCGCCGGGATGCAGACCTCCCTGGGCGGCATGGCCGCACGGCCGATCCCGCACGAGCTGGTGCTGCGCTGGTACGGCCCGCTGCTCGGCGACCCGGCGATCCGGCGGGATCTCACCGCGTTCCTGCGCGGCACCCGCAAGGACACCTACCTCCGGGCCGCCGAGCGGCTGCGCACCTTCGACCGCCCCGCCCTCGTCGTCTGGGGCGCCCAGGACCGGATGATGCCGCCCTCGACCGGACGCCGGCTCGCCGAACTCCTGCCACGGGGCGAATACGTGGAGATCCCGGACGCCCGCACCCTGATCTCCCTCGACAACCCCGAGGCCCTGTGCGCGGCCCTGCGCCGCTTCATCGCGGCCCACCCCGCCCCGGTCCGGCGCGGCGCCGCCTGAACCGGCGCGGGGCCCGCACGGGACCGCACACAGGCCCCGCGCGCCCGCCTTACGGCGCCCGGACCGCCGAGAGCAGCCGCGCCACCTCGTCCGCGTCGATGCGCAGGGCCGCGCCCACCGTGGAGAGCACCTCGCGCTCCGCGGGGATGTACGGGCCGTCCGCCAGGGCCACGCGCGCGCCCTGCAGCAGGATCGATTCGCGCCCCGGAGCCGCCAGGTGCGGAGCCAGGGGCTCCAGGGCCTCGTGGAGCTCGATCGACAGCGCCGCGCCGCAGCAGTCGGGGCCGTCGTAGAGCCCGAGCCGCCCCTCGTCGGTGGCCAGCGCCTCCACGAGGGACTCCAGCTGCTCCTCGGTGCAGTCCTGGAACCCCGCGGACCGTACGGCGCCCACGGCGGCCTCCAGCGCACTGCGCGAGGCCGTCCCGCCCGCGGCCAGCACGGCCAGCGTCACGGTGTGCACGGCGTCGCGCAGCAGCGCGGAGAAGCGGGTGGTGGTGAGGTGGTCGAGGATGTCGGTGGAGAAGCGCTCGCGGCAGCCCTGGCACTCGATGACGGGCCCGGCGTGCCCGCGCGGCAGCAGCGGCACCCCCAGGACGGTGAACCGGCGGCGTCCGGTGCGCCGGCGGTAGTTGCGGTCCCCACCGCAGTCGGGGCAGAAGAACTCCCCGTCCCCCACGGTGTTCCAGGTGGTGCGGATGCCCCAGACCGTCAGCTTCCGGCCGTCCCCACCCCGAACTGGCAGCACGTCGCACCTCCGTAACCTTCCGGCAACATCGCCGGGTTGGGTGATGTTAGCCACATCGGTGAGGATGCGTCAGCAGTGTGACAAGACAACATCCGCCGGCCCCCGTACTTGGCCGATCCGCGCCCCCGCGAACTCCCTGGCCGAACGGGTGCAGAAACGGCGGAACCCCGCCCTCCGGAAGGAGGAACGGGGTTCCGGACCGCACATACGAACGGGGATCAGCGGCCCGCGCGGTTGACGGCGGAGATGACCGCCTTCAGGGAGGCGCGGGTGGTGTTGGCGTCGATGCCGATGCCCCACAGGACGCGGCCGTCGATCGCGCACTCGATGTACGAGGCGGCGACGGCGGAGGCGCCCTCGCTCATCGTGTGCTCGGTGTAGTCCAGCAGGCGGGCGTCGATGCCGATGTCGGCCAGCGCGCTGAAGAAGGCCGAGATCGGACCGTTGCCGGTGCCGTTCAGCACGGTCTCCACGCCGTCCACGACCGCCTCGACGGTCAGCGTGTCGGTGCCGTCCTTGTCGGTGGTGGTCTGGCCGGAGCGCAGCTGGATGCGGCCCCACTGGTTCTCGGAGTTGGGCAGGTACTCGTCCTGGAAGACGTCCCAGATCGCCTTCGGGGTGACCTCGCCGCCCTCGGAGTCGGTCTTGGCCTGGATGATCCGCGAGAACTCGATCTGCATGCGGCGCGGCAGGTCCAGCTTGTGGTCGTTCTTCAGGACGTAGGCGATACCGCCCTTGCCGGACTGCGAGTTGACCCGGATGACGGCCTCGTAGGAGCGGCCGACGTCCTTCGGGTCGATCGGCAGGTACGGGACGGCCCACTCGATGTCGTCGACGGTGACGCCCTTGGCGGCCGCGTCGGCCTCCATCGCGTCGAAGCCCTTCTTGATGGCGTCCTGGTGGGAGCCGGAGAAGGCGGTGTAGACCAGGTCGCCCGCGTAGGGGTGGCGCGGGTGGACCTCCATCTGGTTGCAGTACTCGCTGGTGCGACGGATCTCGTCGATCTGCGAGAAGTCGATCTGCGGGTCGATGCCCTGGGAGAACAGGTTCATGCCCAGCGTGATCAGGTCGACGTTGCCGGTGCGCTCGCCCTGGCCGAACAGGCAGCCCTCGATGCGGTCGGCGCCGGCCATCAGGGCCAGTTCGGCGGCGGCGACGGCGGTGCCGCGGTCGTTGTGCGGGTGCACGGAGATGCAGATGTGCGCGCGGCGGGTCAGGTTGCGGGCCATCCACTCGAAGCGGTCCGCGTGGGTGGAGGGCGTCGAGCGCTCCACGGTGGCGGGCAGGTTCAGGATGATCTCGCGGCCCTCGGACGGCTGCCACACGTCGCAGACGGCCTCGCAGACCTCCAGGGCGAAGTCCAGCTCGGTGTCGGTGAAGATCTCCGGGCTGTACTGGTAGCCGAAGGTGGTCTCCGGGCCCAGCAGCTTCTCCGCGTACTCCATGACCAGGCGGGTGCCGTCTACGGCGATCTGCTTGATCTGCTCCTTCGAGCCGCGGAAGACGACCCGGCGGAAGGTGGGGGCGGTGGCGTTGTACAGGTGCACGGTGGCGCGCTTGGCGCCGACCAGCGATTCCACGGTCCGCTCGATCAGGTCCTCGCGGGCCTGGGTCAGTACGGAGATCGTCACGTCGTCCGGGATCGCGCCCTCTTCGATGATGGAGCGCACGAAGGCGAAGTCGGTCTCGCCGGAGGACGGGAAGCCGACCTCGATCTCCTTGTAGCCCATGCGCACCAGCAGGTCGAACATCTCGCGCTTGCGGGCGGGGGTCATCGGGTCGATCAGCGACTGGTTGCCGTCACGCAGGTCGGTGGACAGCCAGCGGGGGGCCTTGGTGACGCGGGCCTGGGGCCAGGTGCGGTCCGGGATGTCCACCTGCTCGTAGGAGCCGTACTTGTGGATCGGCATCCCGGAGGGCTTCTGGGTGTGGGTCGCGTTCGTGATGGGCGTGGGGCGACCGACAAAAGTGTGCTGGCTCATGACGTAGGGCTCCTCGCGTGTCCGCGTGTAGTTCGCTGGGACGGCCGACGGGCGGTCGCAAAACCGCAACACCAAACTCCGCGGGGAGGGGGCCGGCCTACGACTACAGACCCTCGCCGCGGCAGCTAAGGAGAAGCAGCCCGAAACGCATGATGGGCCGAGCCTAACCGAGCCGCCCCGTAGTGCGGGGGCCTGTTTCAGTATGCAAGACCCGGGGGTCCGATTTGCACCCTTTGTGAGCTAAGACTCTTTTCATCTTCCATGTCCGCGCGAGGTCCGTTCGATCCGTCAACGCGGCGCAATCACTTTCAGACAACTGAATGAATCATGGTCGCCTCTAGTGACACGGCAGTTACCCACTGCCACATTGCCGGGTATGGATGCCTCCCACAGCCACCGCCGCCCCGTCTTCTGCACCGTGGTGCCGCCGCACCTCCTGGACAAGATCGCCCAGTCCGCCGACCCCGCCCGCGCGGCCGCCGCGCGCCGGACCCTGGAGCTCGACGCCTCGAACCGCGTCCGGCGGCAGCTGTCCGTCCTGCCCCCGGCCGGGGACGGACCCTCCGAGACGCCCCGGCGGACCATCTACGACGCCCAGCACCACACCCGGCTGCCGGGCAGGAAGGTCCGCGGCGAGGGCGAGGACGTCAGCAAGGACGTCAGCGTCAACCGGGCCTACGCCGGGCTCGGGGCCACCTTCGAGCTGTACCTCAAGGCCTACGGGCGCCACTCGATCGACGGCGCCGGCCTGCCGCTGGACGCCACCGTCCATTACGACCGCCTCTACAACAACGCCTTCTGGGACGGCAGCCAGATGGTCTTCGGCGACGGGGACGGGGACCTGTTCCTCGACTTCACCGTCTCGGTGGACGTCATCGGGCACGAGCTGACCCACGGGGTCACCCAGCACACCGCCAACCTCGCCTACCACGACCAGCCGGGCGCGCTCAACGAGTCCATGTCCGACGTGTTCGGCTCCCTCATCAAGCAGTACTCGCTGAACCAGACCGCCGAGGAGGCCGACTGGCTGATCGGTGCCGGGCTGCTCGGGCCGGCCGTCGACAGCGGCATGGCCCTGCGGTCGATGAAGGCGCCCGGGACCGCGTACGAGGACGACGAGCTCGGCAAGGACCCGCAGCCGGCGACCATGGACGGCTACGTCCGCACCTCCCGCGACAACGGCGGCGTGCACATCAACTCCGGCATCCCCAACCACGCCTTCTACATCGCGGCGAGCGAGCTCGGCGGCAAGGCCTGGGAGCGGACCGGCCAGATCTGGTACGACACGCTGACCGGCGGGGACCTGACCCCGGAGGCCGGATTCGCGGACTTCGCCCGCCTCACGGTGGCCGCCGCCGTGGCCCGGTACGGGGAAGGCGGCGCGGAACACCAGGCGCTCCAGAAGGCGTGGTCCGCGGTCGGCCTGGGGTAGAAAGCCCCTCATGCAAATTCAGGTAATACGGACGGGCGGCTTCGCGGGGATCGAACGGCGGGCCGAGGTGGACACCTCGGGCCTGCCCGACGAGGCCGAGTGGCAGGCCCTGGCACAGCTGGCACTGCGGCCCGGTCCGCCGGGCCCCCCGGCGGAGGGGATCCGGGACGGCTTCTCGTACCGGATCACGGTGGACGGCCGGACGGTGCTCTGCCAGGACCCGAACCTCTCGGAGGCGCAGCGGGAGCTGATCTCACGGGTGCTGAAGGAAGGCGCCTAGCCGCGCACGCACGAAGCGGCGCGGGGGCTCAGGGGCTCAGCGGCTCAGGGGCTCAGGGGCATCTATTGAGGTGCCCCTGAGCTGCCGTTTTGCTTGGATGGCCGGATGACTGCGAATCCCGGGGGCCTGCCCGAGCTGGAGTGCTACTACGACACCGCACCGCGGGCGGGCGGGGCCCGGGCCGAGGACTTCGGTCCGCTGACCCTGTTCGTCCAGGAGAGCGACGGCTGGCCGTACTACGCGCGCCCCGCGCTCGGCGGCGCGGAGGTCTCGGCGGCCGACGTGGAGCGGGTGCTGGCCCGGCAGCGGGAGCTGGAGGTCCCCGAGTCCTTCGAGTGGGTGGCCGAAACCACCCCCTCCCTGCGGGCGGCAGTGGAAGCCGCCGGGCTGAACGTCCACGCGCACCCGCTGATGGTGCTGGACCCGGCCGCCGCGTCGGTACGGCTGCCCGCGGATCCGGACGTACGCGTGCTCGGCGCGGCCGACCCGCTGCTGCGCAGTGCGGTGACCGTGCCGATGCTGGCCTTCGCCGCGCCCGGCACGGCGGTGGGCGAGGGCGGCCCGGCGGAGCTCGCGGTGGCGGCGGTGGACCCGGCCTCGGAGGCCCGCCGGGTCCGGGTCTCCGGAATGATCGCGTCGGCCCGGACGGCCCTGGCGGCCGCCGTGCGCGAAGGCGCGGTGCTCTGCTCCGGCCAGTACATCCCGGTCGGCGACGTCGCCGAGGTGGTCGGTGTGGGCACCCTCCCGTCGGCCCGCCGCCAGGGGCTCGGCCTCGCGGTGACGGCGGCCCTGGTCGCGGACGCCCTGGCCCACGGAGCCCGTACGGTCTTCCTCTCGGCCGGCGACGAGGACGTGGCCCGGATCTACGGCCGCCTGGGCTTCCGCCGGGTCGGCACGGCCCTGATTGCGGAGCGGCCGCTGTAGCGGGGGCCGGGGACCGGGGCTGGACCCGGGTGGTCCGGCGGTCCGGATCCGGGCGGTCCCGGCGGTCGGGCGGTCCCGGCGGTCGGGCGCGGTTTGCGGAAACCGCAAAGTTGGTTGGCCGGACGGGTTGCGCGGGCGGAGCATCGGAGGCGTAGGCACCCGTACCGACCGGAGGTCCCCATGGCGCACGAGAACCACCAGCACGACCACTCCCCCGAGGCCGAGATCGTGGGCGAGGAGTACTGGGACACCCGCTACCGCGAGAGCGACAAGGTCTGGAGCGGCGAAGCCAACGCCGTCCTGGCCCGGGAGGCCGAAGGGCTGGCCCCGGGGCGGGCCCTGGACCTCGGCTGCGGCGAGGGCGGCGACGCCGTCTGGCTCGCCCGGCGGGGCTGGCAGGTCACCGGGACGGACATCTCCGGGGTCGCCCTGGAGCGGGCGGCCGTCCACGCCGCCGACGCCGGGGTCGACGACCGCACCCAGTGGGAGCGGCACGACCTCGCGGAGTCCTTCCCGGCCGGGGCGTACGACCTGGTCTCCGCGTGCTTCCTGCACACCTTCGGCGAGTTCCCGCGCGAGCGGATCCTGCGCCGGGCCGCCGCGGCCGTGGCCCCCGGCGGGATCCTGCTCGTCGTCGGCCACGCGGGCTGGGCGTCCTGGCAGCAGGACCGCCCGGAGATCGATTTCCCGAGCGCCGAAGAGGTCGTCGACCGGCTGGAGCTGGAGGCCGGCGCCTGGGAGGTGCTGCTGGCGGAGGAACACGTACGGGCCCAGGACCGGCCTGACGGCCGGCCCGGGACCCGTACGGACAACGTGGTGAAGGTGCTGCGGCTCCCGTAGGAACCGGCCCGCCTAGAAACCGAGCTTGCGCAGCTGCTTGGGGTCGCGCTGCCAGTCCTTGGCGACCTTCACGTGCAGGTCGAGGAAGACCGGAGTGCCGAGCAGCGCCTCGATGTGCTTGCGCGACTTCATCCCGACCTCCTTCAGACGGGCGCCCTTCGGGCCGATGATGATGCCCTTCTGGCTCGGCCGCTCGATGTAGAGGTTCGCGTGGATGTCCAGCAGCGGACGGTCCGCCGGGCGGTTCTCCCGGGGGATCATCTCCTCGACGACGACCGCGATGGAGTGCGGGAGCTCGTCCCGTACGCCTTCCAGCGCGGCCTCGCGGATCAGCTCCGCGACCATCACCATCTCGGGCTCGTCGGTGAGGTCGCCCTCCGGGTACAGCGGCGGGCTCTCGGGCAGCATCGGCGCGATCAGGTCCGCCAGCAGGTGGACCTGGCTGTCGCCGACCGCCGAGACGGGGACGATCTCGGCCCACTCGAAGCCCAGCTCCTGGGCGAGCTGGTGGACGGCGATGAGCTGCTCGCCCACCACCTTGGACTCGACGAGGTCGGTCTTGGTGATGATGGCGATCTTGGGGGTCTTCTTGATCCCCGCGAGCTCCTTGACGATGAACTTGTCGCCGGGGCCGAGCTTCTGGTCCGCGGGCAGGCAGAAGCCGATGACGTCGACCTCGGACCAGGTCGCGCGCACGACGTCGTTGAGGCGCTCGCCGAGCAGCGTGCGCGGCTTGTGCAGGCCGGGCGTGTCGACCAGCACGAGCTGGGCGTCGGGGCGGTGCACGATGCCGCGCACGGTGTGGCGGGTGGTCTGCGGCCGGTTGGAGGTGATCGCGACCTTGGTACCCACGAGCGCGTTGGTCAGGGTCGACTTCCCCGCGTTGGGGCGGCCGACGAAGCAGGCGAAGCCCGCACGGTGCGGGCTGGTGGTCTCGGGGGAACGATCGCTCATACGGGCCATTCTCCCCGATGCGGCTCCCAGCGCCGACCAGGCTGCGGCCAGGAGCGCGAGAGCGGCCGCCAGGAGACCGTTCAGAGCGGGGTGCGCGGCGTGGCCGGCGGTGGCCCGGGAGCTGGTTCCGTCGGCCCCCGCCGTCACGGTGATCCGGGTCCATTCCAGCGCCGGGGGGCCCTCCCAGCCGGCCGTGAGCCGGACCTCCTGGCCGGGAAGCAGTTCGGCGGGCAGGCCGGTCAGGGTGCGGGAACGCAGGGTGCGGCCGAGGGCGCCGGTGACGGTGAGGGCCGCGCGGGGGCGCAGTGTGACGTTGCCGAGGTTGCGGAGCGTGTACGAGATCTCCGCGCCGGCGGCGGCCCGACCGGTGACCCGGAGGTCCTCGACGGCAAGGGCCGGTGCGGTGGGTCCGGCGACCCGGAGGTAGACGCGGGCGGCGACGGCCTGCTGCACCCCGATTCCTTGCCGGCCGATCCCCTGCGACCCCGCCCCCTCCGCCCCGGCGGCCGTCGGCCGGTCCTCCAGGGCGACGATGGCTCCGGGGTGGTCCCCGGGCTCGGCCCGGTCGGGGACGGTGAGGGTGAAGCCGACTCCGACCGCGGTACGCGCCGGGACGGTGATCCGCTCCCGCGCGAGCTTCGTCCACGCACCGGTGGTGGTGCGCGGCTCGTCGGGGCCGCGCACCGCGAAGCCGCCGTCGCGGGCGGTGTTGTAGGCGTCGGCGGCGTAGAGGCGGAAGGTACGGGGCTGATCGGTGCGGTTGGCGATGGTGACGGTGTCGGCGACGGCTCCGCCGGGGGCGGCGGAGAGGTAGAAGTAGGGCCGCTGGCCGAGGGTGTTCGCGGCGGGCAGCACGGACCACTGCCCGTTGTCGGCGGCGGCGGCCGTCCCGGCGGGCGCGAACAGGAACACGGCGGCGAGCAGCACCAGAGCGGCGGCCACGGCCGCCCGCAGCCCGTGCCGGTGGGCCGGGTCCGGTGCCTGGCCCGTCACGACAACGTCAGGGTCAGCACCGCGGTGTAGGCGCCCGGCGCGGTGTACGGGGGGACCTGGAGGGCGACCGTCGCGTCGATCGTGAAGGTTCCCCCGACGACCGTGGCGTCCGGCGTGGACGCCAGCAGCGCGCCCTCCGGTCCGACCGGGCCCGCGCTGCCGGGCGTACAGGCACTGGGGCTGCCCGCGGCCGCCACGCACGACGGGGTCCAGCTCAGGGAGGCGCCCGGGATGCGGAGTCCGCCCGAGCCCGTGAAATCGGTGACCTTTCCGATCAGCGACCAGCCCGCCGGGCCGCCCCGGGCGTCCTTGACGGTGACGGTGCCGATCCGGCCGGCCGCGGCGCCGCCGTCCCCGTACGGGACCGCGCCCAGGGTCACGGCCTCGCCCTGCTGGGTCATGCCCAGCTCGCCCCCTTCCACGACGGCCGTCACCTTCTGGGTGCCCGGAGCCGCCGGGAGGACGTCGATCACCGTGTACGCCGCCGGTCCCGAGCCCTCGGCCGCCGACCAGGCCGCGCCCTCGTAGGCCACGACCGCCGTGGTCGCCTTGTCCGTGACCGGCAGCTCCGCCAGGACCACGCCCAGCTCGTCCGCCTTCGCCGTCACCCGGTCGACGGTCTCGGCGACGCCCGCCCGCCCGGCCACGGTGACCGCCGCGCCGGGGACGAAGCCGGAACCGGTGACCTCGACCTTGGCGCCGGGGCTCCCGGAGGCCGTGGCGAGTGCGACGGAGCGCAGGTTGGCCGTCGGGAGGGCGGTCGCGGTGAGCCGCTCGGCGACCGGCGTCAGGACGGGGACGGGGAGGGGGGCCGGGACGGGGTTCGGTTCCGGGGTCGGAGCCGTCGTGGGAGTGGGCGTGGGAGTCGTCGTGGGAGTGGGCGCCGAGGTCGGGTCCTGGGCCGGACCCGGACCCGGGGCCGGGTTCGGGGCGGCAGCGGCGCAGACCGTGTCGAGGTCCATGAGGTGGCTGGTGTGCAGGGTGTAGCCGCCCGGGGCGAGGGTGATCTCACCGGCTGCGGTGACCGTGAAGGTGCCGGTCATGGTGACGGCGGGCAGCGGGTCGCCCGCGTTGACGGGGTCGTTGCGCTTGGCTCCGACGACCGTGACCTCGCCGCTCTGCGCTCCGCCGAGGACGATCCGGCCGGTGGGGGTGAGCACGTCGGCGGGGAGTCCGGCGGCGAGGGGGTTCACGGCGGGGGTTCGGATCACCTGATAGGTCACGGTGACGATGTCCCCCACGCGCGGCGCCGGGTTGTCCACGGTGATCCGGGCCGTGGTGGGCCCGTCCGCGGGAGGCAGTCCGGCCTCCTGGGGCGGCAGGCAGTGCGTCGGGAACTCCACCTGACCCGGCGGCCCGGCGCTCGGCCCGGCCCCTTCGGCCGCGGCGGGCGGGCTCAGCGCGCCTCCGGTCGCGGCTGCCAGCACCGCCATGCCGACGGCAGCCGACCACCCTCTGCTCCGCGCCGATGTCCGCACTGCTCGCCCCCTGGGTTCCCGTACCCCGACTGGGGGCCATTCACGAGCGGGCGGCGGGATAAGTCAATGCACGGACCCGGCATCAACTGATGGCCCATCAGGAGATGTCAGAGTGGGCCCGCTCGCGCCCGCTCCCCGCTCGCGACCCCCGCCCGCGACACCTGCCTCCGCCTCCGTCTCCCGGAACGTCCGCCGGTAGGCCGTCGGGCTCACCCCGAGCGCCGCCTGTACGTGCTTGCGCAGCGACTGCGCCGTCCCGAACCCGGCCTCGCGCGCCACCCGTTCCATCGGCAGGCCGGTCTGCTCCAGCAGCGTCCGGGCCCGCTCGACCCGCTGTCCGACGATCCATTCGCCGGGGCTGACCCCCGACTCCTCACGGAACCTGCGCGTGAAGGTCCGTACCGACATGGCCTCCTGCCGGGCCAGGTCGCTCAGCCGCACCGGCTCGTGCAGCCGGTCCAGCACCCATGCGCGGGCCGCGGTGGTGCTGGCCTGCTGCGGCTCCGGCACCGGCCGTTCGATGAACTGCGCCTGCCCGCCGTCCCGGTGGGGCGGTACGACGGTGCGCCGGGCCACGTCGTTGGCGACGGCCGCGCCGTGGTCGCGGCGCACGATGTACAGGCACAGGTCGATGCCGGCGGCGACTCCGGCGGAGGTCAGCACGTCCCCGTCGTCGGTGTAGAGCACGCCCGCGTCCACCCGCACGGCGGGGAAGGTCCGCTGGAAGTGCTCGGCCCAGTACCAGTGGGTGGTGGCCCGGCGGCCGTCCAAATACCCCGCGGCGGCCAGCACATAACCACCCGTACAGATGGAGACGAGGCGGGTACCGGGCCTGATGTGCGCGAGGGCCTCGGCGAGTTCGGGGGTGAGCCGGCCTTCTCCGTGGACCGGGCCCAGCTCGTACGAGGCGGGGACCACCACCGTGTCCGCCGTGGCCAGCAGTTCCGGCCCGTGTCCGACCTGGATCGCGAAGTCGGCGTCCGTGGGCACGGCGCCGGGGGCGAGCCCACAGGTGAGGATCTCGTACAGCGGCCGCCCGGCCGGATCCTTGGCCCGGCCGAAGATCCGGTGGGGGATGCCGAGCTCGAAGGGCAGCAGCCCGGCGAGCGCGAGCACGACGACACGGTGCGGCTTGAACTCCACGACGGGATCCACGACGACATCCATGGCCCGATCATATCGAAGCATGTCAGTCAGGCCACTGTCGTACGGTGCCCCGCTGGCCGGAAACTGTCGTCGTGACGACGCAGACAGCACCCTCCCCCGCCCCCAGGGCCACCGCTCACCGCATCCACCGCGCCTGGTTCGTCGCGGCCGTCTCCTTCGTGACGATCATCGGCGCAGCCGCCTTCGCCTCCCTCCCCGGACTGCTCATCGAGCCGCTGCACCAGGAGTTCGACTGGCCCCGCGGCACGATCGGCCTCGCCGTCTCCGTGAACCTCGCGCTCTACGGGCTCACCGCGCCGTTCGCGGCCGCACTGATGGACCGCTTCGGCATCCGCCGGGTCGTGGCCATCGCACTGACGGTGATATCCGCCGGCTCGGTGGCCACGGTGTGGATGACCTCCGCCTGGCAGCTGGTCATGTACTGGGGCGTCCTGGTCGGACTGGGCAGCGGCTCCATGGCCCTGGCCTTCGCCGCGACCGTGACCAACCGCTGGTTCGTCGCCCGGCGCGGCCTGGTCACCGGCATCCTGACCGCCGCCGGCGCCTCCGGTCAGCTGGTCTTCCTGCCGCTGCTGGCCTGGCTGGTGGAACACCACGGCTGGCGCCCGGCGGCGGTCACCGTCTCCCTGGCGGCCCTGGTCGTCGTGCCCTTCGTCTGGCTGCTGCTGCGCGACCACCCCGCGGACATCGGGACCGCCCCGTACGGAGGCACGTACGCCGCCAAGCCCGCACCCGTTCCGGGAGCCGCCCGCCGGGCCGTCACCGTGCTGATCAGGGCGGCCCGGACCGGCCCCTTCTGGCTGCTCGCGGGCACCTTCGCGATCTGCGGAGCCTCCACGAACGGCCTGGTCAAGACCCACTTCGTGCCCTCGGCCCACGACCACGGCATGCCGGTGACTGCGGCGGCCGGGCTCCTGGCGGTGATCGGCGTCTTCGACGTGATCGGCACGGTGTTCTCCGGCTGGCTGACGGACCGCTTCGACGCGCGCCGACTCCTCGTCGTCTACTACGCCCTGCGCGGGATCTCGCTGCTCTTCCTGCCGATGCTGCTGGCCCCGTCCGTGCACCCGCCGATGCTGCTCTTCATCGTCTTCTACGGCCTGGACTGGGTCGCGACCGTCCCGCCGACGATCGCCCTGTGCCGCGAGCACTACGGCGAGGACGGCGCCATCGTCTTCGGCTGGGTCCTGGCCTCGCACCAGGTGGGCGCGGCGCTGGTGGCCTTCCTGGGCGGCCTGGCCCGCGACGCCTTCGGCTCGTACGACCTCGTCTGGTACGCCTCGGGCGCCCTGTGCGCGATGGCCGCCCTGATGGCGATGGTCATCCGCCGCCGCCCGACCCCCACCACCGGCCCCCTCACGGCCTGACCGGAACCCGGCCGGCCGCGAGGGCTCCGAAGGGCGCGAGGGTCTCGATCGGCGCGAGGCCCTCGAGGGCCCGCGGTGCCCCCGACCGGCCGGATTCCCCGCGCCGGGCGTCGGGCTCCGGCCGTCGGGCTCCGGGCGTCAGGCCCCGGCCGGGGTCGTGGACTTCAGGGTGCCGTCCGGGCCCGCCAGCAGGACCGGGGTGTCCGGGCCGCCGAGGTCGCGGACCGCCGCGCGGTCGGCTTCGGCGGGGGCGTCCGCCGAGCTGACGACCGCCGCCGCCTCCAGGGACTGGGCTCCGCTGGCCACCGCCATGGCGACGGCCGTCTGGAGCGCGCTCAGCTTCAGGGAGTCCAGCGCCACCGTTCCGGCGACGTACGTACGGCCGGTCTCGTCCCGGACCGCCGCCCCTTCGGGCACCCCGTTGCGGGCCCGGGCGCTGCGCGCCAGCGTGATGATCTTGATGTCTTCCGGGTTGGTCCCGGTGCTGTCGGTCATGGCCCGAAGCATATGGAGCGCGTCGGCGGGGCCGCACGACGACCCCGCTGACGCGCTCTCCCCTCCACCCCCGGTGTCCCCCCGGGATCTTGGTGGCGCAGGGATAAAACTAAGCGCTGCGTAAGTGGTTGCGAGGCCCTGAAGGTCCCGTGATCTGTGACCTTGGACCCGACCGCGATTCCACGGGGCGGACCGGAGCGGACCGCGGCGGACCGCGGCGGACCGGGCCCGCCGCGTCACGGCCGGTCGAGCCGCAGCCGCTCCGCCTTCGGCAGACCCGCGACCACCAGGTCGTACGAGTCCTCGACCAGCTCCCGGACCATCGCGTCGGGGAGGGCGCCGGGCCCGCCCACGGTGACGGTGTTCCAGTGCCGCTTGTTCATGTGCCAGCCGGGCACGATCGCCTCGTGCTCGGCCCGCAGCCGCACCGCCAGCTCCGGTTCGCACTTCAGGTTGACCTTCAGCGGTTCCCCGTCCAGCGCGCTCAGCGCGAACACCTTGCCCAGGACCTTGAAGACCGAGATCTCCGGATTGAAGGGGAACTCCTCCACCGCGGCGTTGAAGCCGAGGCAGAACTCGCGCAGTTCGGCCGGTGTCATTGCGCCTCTTCCTCCGCCGCGGCCGCCGGGGCCACCGGCTCCACGAGCACCGTCACGATCTTGTTCCGGCGCCCGGCCGGGGATTCGGCGGTCAGCCGCAGCGGCCGCCCGTCCGGCAGGTCCACCAGCGCCGAGGCGCCCGCGATCGGCACCCGGCCCAGGGCCTTGGCGAGCAGCCCGCCGACCGTCTCCACGTCCTCGTCGTCGAAGGAGTCGACCTTGAACAGTTCCCCGAGGTCGGTGATGTCCAGGCGCGCGGTGACCCGGTAGCGGTCCCCGCCCAGCTCCTCCACGGGCGCGATCTCCCGGTCGTACTCGTCGGTGATCTCGCCGACGATCTCCTCCAAAATATCCTCGATGGTGACGATGCCGGCGGTGCCGCCGTACTCGTCGATGACCACCGCCACGTGGTTGCGCACCGACTGCATCTCGCGCAGCAGGTCGCCCGCGTTCTTGGTGTCGGGCACGAAGACCGCCGGCCGTATCGCCGTGGAGACCAGGTCGGTCTCCGACTCCCGGCTGACGTGCGTCTTTCGGACCAGGTCCTTGAGGTACACGATGCCGACGATGTCGTCCTCGTTCTCCCCGGTCACGGGGATCCGCGAGAATCCGGACCGCAGCGCGAGCGTGGTCGCCTGACGGATCGTCTTGTACCGCTCGATGCAGACGAGGTCGGTGCGCGGCACCATCACCTCGCGCACGAGGGTGTCGCCCAGCTCGAAGACCTGGTGCACCATCCGGCGCTCGTCGTCCTCGATCAGCGATTCCTTCTCCGCCAGGTCCACCATCGCGCGCAGCTCGGCCTCGGAGGCGAAGGGCCCCTTGCGGAAGCCCTTCCCGGGCGTGAGGGCGTTGCCGAGGAGGATCAGCAGCTGCGGGATCGGCCCCATGACGCGGGCGAGCGGTACGAGGACGTACGCGGCCGCCGTCGCGGTGTTCAGCGGGTGCTGGCGGCCGATCGTACGGGGGGACACGCCCACCGCGACGAAGGACACCAGCACCATCACGGCGATGGAGACGAGCAGCGCCGTCCAGTTCTCGCCGAACTCGTCGAGGCAGACGTACGTGACGAACACGCCCGCCGCCATCTCGCAGGTGATCCGGACCAGCAGGGCGACGTTGACGTAGCGGGTGGGGTCGGCGGCGACCTGGAGCAGCTTCGCGCTTCCGCGCCTGCCCTCCCGTACGGCCTGTTCGGCGCGGAAGGTGGAGATCCGGGCGATCCCGGACTCGGCGCACGCGGCGAACCAGGCCACCACCACCAGGAGTACGGCACCGGTGATCAGCTGTGGGTCGCTGGTCACGAGACGGTCGGGGCCGGGGACGGGCCGGTCACGCCGCGCTCGCCGCGCCAGCCGTCGACGATGGCCGCCTGGAGGCCGAACATCTCGGCCTTCTCGTCGGGCTCCTCGTGGTCGTAGCCGAGCAGGTGCAGCACCCCGTGGACGGTCAGGAGCTGGAGCTCCTCGTCCATGGAGTGCTGCGTCGGCGCGTCCTCGCCCTGCTTCTTGGCCACTTCGGGGCAGAGCACGATGTCACCGAGGAGCCCCTGCGGAGCCTCCTCCTCGTCCTTCGACGGCGGACGCAGTTCGTCCATCGGGAAGGACATGACGTCGGTGGGTCCGGGCAGGTCCATCCACTGGATGTGGAGCTGCTCCATCGCCTCCTCGTCGACGACGATGACGGAGAGCTCCGAGAGCGGGTGGATCCGCATCCGGGTGAGCGCGTAGCGGGCGATGTCGAGGATCGCCTGCTCGTCGACCTCGGTTCCGGACTCGTTGTTGACGTCGATCGACATGGTGCGCTGGGGTCTACTTCCGCTGGTAGCCGTTCCGGGACGGCTTCCCGTCCTGGCTGTCGTCGTACTTCTCGTACGCATCGACGATACGGCCGACCAGCTTGTGCCGGACGACATCCTCGGACGTGAGCCGCGAGAAGGCGATGTCGGGAACCCCTTCGAGGATGTCCTGGACCTGACGCAGACCGCTCTTGGCCCCACCCGGCAGGTCGACCTGGGTCACGTCACCGGTGACGACGATCTTCGAGTCGAACCCGAGCCGGGTCAGGAACATCTTCATCTGCTCGGGGGTGGTGTTCTGCGCCTCGTCGAGGACGACGAAGGCCTCGTTGAGGGTGCGGCCGCGCATGTACGCCAGGGGCGCCACCTCGATGGTGCCCGCCGCCATCAGGCGGGGGATCGAGTCCGGGTCGATCATGTCGTGCAGGGCGTCGTAGAGGGGGCGCAGGTACGGGTCGATCTTGTCGAAGAGGGTGCCGGGGAGGAATCCCAGGCGCTCGCCCGCCTCGACCGCCGGGCGGGTCAGGATGATCCGGCTGACCTGCTTGGACTGCAGGGCCTGGACCGCCTTGGCCATGGCGAGGTAGGTCTTGCCGGTACCGGCGGGGCCGATTCCGAAGACGATCGTGTGCTTGTCGATCGCGTCGACGTACCGCTTCTGGTTCAGGGTCTTGGGGCGGATGGTGCGGCCGCGGCTGGAGAGGATGTTCTGGGTGAGCACCTCGGCGGGCGACTCGTCCGGGCCCTCGCCGTTGCCGCTCGACTTGAGCATGGCGATCGAGCGTTCCACTGCGTCCTCCGTCATCGGCTGCCCGGTGCGGAGCACCAGCATCATCTCGTCGAACAGGCGCTGGATCAGTGCGACTTCCGCCGCCGCGCCGATCGCGCTGACCTGATTGCCCCGAACATGGATGTCGGCCTTCGGGAAGGCCTTCTCGATCACGCGCAACAGGGCGTCGCCCGAGCCGAGGACGGACACCATCGGGTGGGTGGCCGGAACGGTGAAGTGGGCTCGCGCCTGCCCCGGCGCGGGGGTCTTGGCTGTCGGTGTCTGAGTCATGGGCCGGCACTGTGGCCTGCACATACCTCCCACTGAGGGGCCTCGCCGGTCGACGGCCTCCGGATCTCCAAGCCTACGTCGCCGCCGCCGCTTCCCCGAGGGGTTTTACAAGCCTTCCGGGCCTACGCCGAGTGGCGGAAGCCGATGGTCGGAACCGCCCGGCGCCTGCGGGCGGGGGCGGCGCCCGGCGGAACCAGATCGTCCAGGAATCCGTACCGCCCGCGCACGGCCTCCGGGGCGGTCCGCCACCAGGCGGCCACCTCTGGCCAGCCGGGGGCCGACAGGGATCCGCCGAACTCCTGCACCGACAGGGCCGCCGTCAGGCCCGCGAAGGCGAGGCGGTCCGCGAGCGGCCAGCCGGCCAGGGTGCCGGTGAGGAAGCCCGCCACGTACACGTCGCCCGCGCCGGTCGGGTCCAGGGCGTCCACCGTGATCGCGGGGACCTCGGCGCTCTCCCCGGTCCGCCCGTCCACGGCGTACGAGCCTTCGGAGCCCATCGTCACCACCGCGATCGGGACCTTCTCGGCCAGCGCTCGGGCCGCCGCGCGCGGGCAATCGGTGCGCGTGTACCGCATCGCCTCGCCCGCGTTGGGCAGGAAGGCCTCGCAGTGCTCCAGGTCGGACAGTGCCCCCAGGTCCCACCGCCCGCTCTCGTCCCACCCGACGTCGGCGAAGATCCGCGCCCCGCGCCGGGCCGCCTCGGACACCCAGGCCTCGCCGCCGCCCGGGCCCAGCGAAGCCACGGCGGCGCGGGCGCGCGGCGGGCACCGCGGGAACGGGCCGGGGCCGGCCGGGAGCGGGGCCTCGTGGCCGTGGGAGACCATCGTGCGCTCGCCCTCGTAGGCCATGGAGACCGTGACGGGGCTGTGCCAGCCGGGCACGGTCCGCGACATCGACAGGTCGATGCCCTCGCCCTGTTCCAGCGCGTCCCAGCAGTACTCGCCGTAGTGGTCGTCGCCGAAGGCGGCGGCGAGCGAGGTCCGCAGCCCGAGCCGGGCCAGGGCTGCGGCCATGTTGGCGACGCCGCCGGGGCTGGACCCCATGCCGCGCGCCCAGGACTCCGTGCCGCGCACCGGGGCCGAGTCCAGGCCGGTGAAGATGATGTCGAGGAAGACCATTCCGGTCAGGAACACGTCGCAGCCCGGCTCTTGTGGGTCGCGCAGTGGGCCCAGCGGGTCCACGGCGGCGGTTCGGCTGTCCTGGCTGTTGCGGCTGTCCCGACTGCTCACGATGTACTCCCCGTTCGGCACGCGTTCCGCTGGAATCGGTCTTGCTCGAAATTATTGGTGGTTCGTCTCGACGACGGGTCGGGGCCCGGTCGTCGCCCGGTCTTTCCTGCCTGGAAGGACGGCGGAGCGCGGCCGGAATACAGCAGGAATACAGTGTGACGCAGATCACTGCCCGAACGCCCTATTCCGGGGCTCCGGCCTCTTGATAGACAGAGGCCCCGCCTCTCGTGCGGAACCTCTCGCTCCGCCTGCGCACCACCTGGAACACCCGTGTCGGACCACACCCCCGCGCCGCCCGCCGCCTGGCCGCTCGTCGCGCTCTTCACCGCCGGTTACACCGCCCCGTACCTGCTGCCGACCGTCGTCGGCCGGCTCGACGCGTACCTCCCGCTGAGTCCCGCGCAGGCCGGGCTGATCGGCTCGGTCCTACTCCTGGGCTCCGCCGCCGCCGGATTCGCCCTCGCCTCCCGCATCCCCCGCCACGGGCCCCGCCCGCTGGCCCGGCTCGGGCTGCTCCTGGCCGTCCTCGGCTACGGCACGGCGGCCGCCACCACGGTGCTCCCGCTCGTCGTCGCGGGCGCGGTCGTCGGCGGGTTCGGCTCCGGTACGGCCACCGCCGTGGCCGCCTCCGGGATCGCCGCGCAGCGCGACCCGCACCGCACTTCCTCGCTCGGGCTGCTGTCGGTCTCGGCGACCGCCGGGGCGCTGTACCTGACCCTGCCCCGGCTCGGCGGGGGCCACTGGCTGCCCTTCGCCGCGATCGCGCTGATCGCGACGGCGTGCTGGCCCGCCACGGGCCGCCTCGGCGCACCGGCTGCGGGGGACACCGCCGCTGGGGACCGGGCCGTACGGGGCTGGACCGTACGCGGCCGGACCGTACGGGGCCGGGTCGCGGCGGACCGGGGTGTACGGGTCCGCGGGCGGCTGCCGTACCCGCGCGCGGGGATGGTGCTGGCCGGGGCCCTGATGCTGTGGTCCCTCGCGCAAAACGCCCTGTGGGGCGTCAGCGGCCGCATCGGCGCGCAGCAGGCGGGCCTGTCCGAGGTCACCCTCGGCATCGTCTTCGCGGCTGCGCTCGGCGCCGGACTGCTCGGGGTCACCGCCGCCTCCGCGCTCGGCGCACGGCTGGGCCGGGCCGTCCCGGTGGGCGCGGGCACCGCCGCCATCGCCGGCTGCGTGGTGCTGGCCTCGCACGCGCACGGCCTGGGCACCTTCGCCGCCGGGGAGGTGCTGTGGAACGCCTTCTACCCGGTCGTCCTCTCCTACGCCATCGGCCTCGCGGCGGCGCTGGACCCGCGCGGGCGCTGGGCGGTCCTGGTCGGCTCCGCGTCCTCCCTCGGCGTGGCCTGCGGGCCCGTCGCCGGAAGCCTGCTCGCCGAGGGCTTCGGCTTCCCCGGCATGGGCCTGGCCCTCGGGGGCCTGCTGCTGGTCGTGGCCGGCCCGATGGCCGCCGTGGCCCTGCACGTCGGCGGACGCCCGCTGACCCCCGGTTCGGTGCGGCGGCGCGGCGGGGTGGCGGCCGCGGTGCTGGCCGCGGGCGCCGGGACCCCGGCCGGTTCGGTGCCGAGGGTCGGCGCGCCGGAACTGGAGGTCGTGGAACTCGCCGGCCTCCCGGCCCGCCCGCTCCGGCTGGCCCCGCTCCGGGTGCTGTTGCTCGCCCCGACAGCGGCCCGCCGGACCCGGGAGCTGGCCCGCCGGCGGGCAGGAGCCGGGTCCCGGTAGCCCGCCCTCGGCCCCGGCCCCGGGTCCCCCCTGCCTGGCCTCTGGCGCAGCCCGGGCCCGAGTCCGGGCCTGGGCCCGCTGTCGGACCCGGCGCCGGTCCCGCCCCGGGACTACGCCCGCTTCGGCACGGGAACCCGTACGAGGTCGGCCGCGATCGTCAGCTCGCCCTCGAACCCGGCCGCACGGGCCTGGCGTTCGAACTCCGAGGGGTCGCCGTAGCGCTGCGAGAAGTGCGTGAGCACGAGGTGGCGCACCCCGGCGTCCCGGGCCACCCGGGCGGCCTGTCCGGCGGTGAGGTGACCGTGGTCGGTGGCGAGGCGGACGTCCTCGTCGAGGAAGGTCGACTCGATGACCAGCATGTCGCAGCCCTGCGCGAGGGTCTCGACGCCCTCGCAGAGCCGGGTGTCCATCACGAAGGCGAACCGCTGCCCGGGGCGCTCCTCGCTGACCTCCTCCAGGGTGATCCCGCCGAGGTGCCCCTCGCGCTGGATCCGGCCCACGTCCGGCCCCTTGATCCCGTGGAGCGCGAGCAGTTCGGGCCGTATCCGGCGCCCGTCGGGCTCGGTGACCCGGTAGCCGAAGGACTCCACCGGGTGGGAGAGCCGCACGGCGTCCAGGGTGTACGCGTCCCCGCGCGCCAGGATCCCGTCCTCGGCCACCGGTTCCTCGGCCAGCTGGACGGTCTCGCGGTAGGCCGTGGCGTACCGCAGCCGGTCGAAGAACTTCTGCCCGGAGGCCGGATAGTGCGCGGTGACCGGGTGCGGGACCCGGTCGAGGTTGATGCGCTGGATCACCCCGGCGAGGCCGAGGCTGTGGTCACCGTGGAAGTGGGTGATGCAGATCCGGTTGATGTCGTACGCGGCCACCCCGGCGCGCAGCATCTGGCGCTGGGTTCCCTCGCCGGGATCGAAGAGGATGCCCTCGCCGTCCCAGCGCAGCAGGTAGCCGTTGTGGTTGCGGTGGCGCGTGGGCACCTGGCTGGCGGTGCCCAGCACCACGAATTCCCGTACGGACACGGCTTATCCGGGGGGCCACTGGAGGCCGCGGCCGCCCAGGACGTGCGCGTGGGCGTGGAAGACGGTCTGGCCGGCGCCGGCTCCGGTGTTGAAGACGACCCGGTAGCCGTGCTCGTCGATCTTCTCCTCGGCGGCGACCTGTCCGGCCTCGCGCAGCACGTCGGCGGCCAGCGCGGGCTCGGCCGCGGCGAGGGAGGCCGCGTCGGGGTAGTGCGCCTTCGGGATGACGAGCACGTGCGTGGGCGCCTGCGGGTTGATGTCCCGGAAGGCGACGGTCGTCTCGGTCTCCCGGACGATGGTCGCCGGGATGTTCCCCGCGATGATCTTGCAGAACAGGCAGTCGGCCTGCGGTTCCCCGGCCATTGCTGAGCCTTCCGTGACGGTCGTTGATCGCTTCCGGCATCGTATCCACCGCCGGGCGGCGGCCGCCGCGCCTGTGGACAACTCCGACCCCGACCTGCCAGGACCGGCGAACCGCCATGACCGTCAGCCGGTCAGGACCAGAAGCCCGTCAGGACCGGCCGCCCGTCAGGACCAGCGGCCCGTCCTGGCCAGCAGGACCGCCACCGCCGCGGTGCCGGCCGTGGAGGTCCGCAGCACGGAGTGGCCCAGGCGGTAGGGGTGGGCCCCCGCCTCGGCGAACACGGCCAGCTCCTCCGGGGAGACCCCGCCCTCGGGGCCCACCACCAGCACGACGGAGCCCTCGACGGGCAGTTCGGCGGTGGCCAGCGCCTCGGAGGGGGTATCGCGGTCCTCGTGGAGGACCATCGCCAGGTCGGCCCCGGCCAGCAGCGCCGCCACCTGCTTCGTGGACATGGCCTCGGCCACCTCCGGGAAGCGGACCCGACGGGACTGCTTGCCCGCCTCCCGGGCCGTGGCCCGCCACTTGGCCAGGGACTTGGCCCCGCGGTCGCCGCGCCACTGGGTGATGCAGCGCGAGGACTGCCACGGCACGATGGCGTCCACGCCCGTCTCGGTCATCGTCTCGACGGCCAGCTCGCCCCGGTCGCCCTTGGGCAGGGCCTGGACGACGGTGATCCGGACGTCGGGCTCCGGCTCGTCCATGAAGGACTCCAGGTCCATGACGACCAGGCGGTCCTTGCCTTCCGCCGCCTTGACCACGCCCTCGATCCACCGGCCCCGGCCGTCGGTGAGGACCACGTCCTCGCCCGGGTTCAGCCGCTTCACGGACACCGCGTGGCGGCCCTCGGGGCCGTCCAGCACGAACTCCGGCCCCGCGGGGACTTCTTCGACCACGAACACCGGGGCGGTCATGACGCACTCCTCATCTGCATTGCCTTCAAAACGTTCTGGGCCGCGGCGAGTTCCGCCGCGAGCACCTCCACCAGTTCCCCGGCCGGCAGCGCCCGCGCGAGCCGGTGCCCCTGGCCCGCCCACAGGGCCATGCCCTGCGGGTCCCCGGCCGCGGCGGCCGCCTTGCGCAGCGGCGAGGTCAGGTGGTGGATCTGCGGGTAGGCGGCCGGGGCGTACGGCCCGTGCTCGCGCATGAACCGGTTCACCAGCCCGCGGGCCGGGCGCCCCGAGAAGGCCCGGGTCATCTCCGTGCGGACGAAGAGCGGGTCGGTCATCGCCTTCTTGTGCAGCGGATCCGCGCCGGATTCGGGGCAGACCAGGAAGGCCGTGCCGAGCTGCGCCGCCTCCGCGCCCGCCGCCAGCAGCGCGGCGATCTGCGAGCCGCGCATCAGGCCGCCCGCCGCGATGATCGGGAGGGCCACGGTTTCCCGTACCTGCGCCACGAGCGCGAGCAGTCCGAGCCCCGCCGTGCCATCGGCCTGCGGGTCGTCGCGGTGGGTGCCCTGGTGGCCGCCGGCCTCCATGCCCTGGACGCAGACGGCGTCGGCGCCGGCCGCCTGCGCGGCCCGCGCCTCCTCGACGGAGGTGACGGTGGCGATCGTGTACGTACCGACCTTGCGCAGGCAGGTGAAGGCCGCGGGGGACGGCAGGCCGAAGGTGAAGGAGACCACCGGGACGGGGTCCTCGAGAAGAATGGCGAGTTTCGCGTCGTAGCCGTCGTCGCAGGTGCCGATGATGTCCTCTTCGGCGAGCGAGATCTCGTACCAGCTGGCCTCGCTGGCCAGCTGGCCGCGGTACACCTCCACGGCGGCCGGGTCCACGTAACCGGTCTGCGGCATGAAGAGGTTGACTCCGAAGGGGCGCCGGGTCAGCGCCCGCAGCCGCTTGATCTCCTGGAACATGCCGTCGGCGGTCTTGTAGCCGCCGGCCAGGAACCCCAGTCCGCCCGCCTCGCACACGGCGGCGGCCAGCGGCGGACAGGACGCGCCGCCCGCCATGGGCGCCTGCACGATCGGGTACGCGAACAGACCGTTCGGTGCGGAGGACATGGACTGCATCGTGCCATGTCCCGCTCATGGGACCGAATCACGGCATTCGCCTGGCATAGTCCGCTTCAGCGGGTTGTCGCAAACGCGTCGGCGGCATGCGACGAGCCCGGTCCGGGGCATCCCCGGACCGGGCTCGCGGTGGTTCTCCTGCGGGTCACGCCGTACTTGCGGTACGGGTTCCCGCGCGGGGCTCAGCGCCCGTTGAAGGCGTCCTTCAGGCGGCTGAACAGCCCCTGCTGGCCCGGCGCGAACTGGCCGAGCGGCCGCTCCTCGCCGCGCAGCTTCGCCAGCTGGCGCAGCAGGTCCTCCTGCGCCGCGTCCAGCTTGGCGGGGGTGGTGACCTCGACGTGGACGATCAGGTCGCCGCGCCCGTTGCCGCGCAGGTGCGTCACGCCCCGGCCGTGCAGCGGGATCGCCTGCCCGGACTGGGTGCCGGGCCGGATGTCGATCTCCTCCAGGCCGTCCAACGTCTCCAGCGGGCACTTGGTGCCCAGGGACGCCGCGGTCATCGGGATGGTGACCGTGCAGTGCAGGTCGTCCCCGCGCCGCTGGAAGGTCGGGTGCGGCAGCTCGTGGATCTCCACGTACAGGTCGCCGGCGGGGCCGCCGCCGGGGCCGACCTCGCCCTCGCCCGCGAGCTGGATCCGGGTGCCGTTCTCGACACCCGCCGGGATCTTGACCGTGAGGCTGCGCCGGGAGCGGACCCGGCCGTCTCCCGCGCACTCGGGGCACGGGGTCGGGACCACGGTGCCGAAGCCCTGGCACTGCGGGCAGGGGCGCGAGGTCATGACCTGGCCCAGGAAGGACCGGGTGACCTGCGAGACCTCACCGCGGCCGCGGCACATGTCACACGTCTGCGCCGAGGTGCCGGGGGCGGCGCCTTCGCCGGAGCAGGTGGTGCAGACGACGGCCGTGTCGACCTGGATGTCCTTGGTCGTGCCGAAGGCGGCCTCGTCCAGCTCCAGGTCGAGGCGGATCATGGCGTCCTGGCCGCGGCGGGTCCGCGAGCGCGGTCCGCGCTGCTGGGACTGGCCGAAGAAGGCGTCCATGATGTCGGAGAAGTTGCCGAAGCCACCGGCCCCGAATCCGCCCGCGCCGCCGCCACCGCCCGAGGAGGACAGCGGGTCGCCGCCGAGGTCGAAGACCTGCTTCTTCTGCGGGTCCGAGAGCACCTCGTACGCGGCGTTGATCTCCTTGAAGCGCTCCTGCGTCTTCGGGTCCGGATTCACATCCGGGTGGAGTTCGCGCGCGAGGCGGCGGAAGGCCTTCTTGATCTCGTCCTGCGATGCGTCGCGGCGCACGCCGAGAACGGCGTAGTAGTCCGTGGCCACTTACGACTCCGCCAGGATCTGTCCGACGTAACGTGCCACTGCGCGTACCGCTCCCATCGTTCCGGGGTAGTCCATGCGGGTCGGTCCGACCACGCCGAGTTTGGCGACTGCTTCGCCGCCCGAACCGTAGCCGACCGAGACGACGGACGTGGAGTTCAGTCCCTCGTAGGCATTCTCATGCCCGATCTTTACGGCCATTCCCGACTCATTGGCCTCGCCCAGCAGCTTGAGGAGCACGACCTGCTCCTCCAGCGCTTCGAGCACCGGCCTGATCGTCAGGGGAAAATCGTGTCCGAAACGGGTGAGGTTGGCGGTGCCGCCGATCATCAGCCGCTCCTCCGCCTCCTCCACCAGCGTTTCGAGAAGGGTGTCGAGGACGGCCTTCACCGTCACCCTGTCCTCGGCCTCGAAGGACTCCGGCAGGTCCTGCACGAGCGGCGGCACGTCGGTGAACCGGCGGCCGACGACACGGCTGTTGAGACGGGCCCGCAGATCGGCGAGCGAGGTGTCCGAGAAGGGGGTCTGGCAGTCGACGAGCCGCTGCTCGACCCGGCCCGTGTCCGTGATCAGTACGAGCATCAGGCGCGCGGGAGCCAGCGAGAGCAGCTCCACGTGCCGGACGGTCGAGCGGGTCAGACTCGGGTACTGGACGACGGCGACCTGCCGGGTCAGCTGCGCGAGCAGCCGCACGGTCCGGCCGACGACGTCGTCGAGGTCGACGGCCCCGTCGAGGAAGTTCTGGATGGCCCTGCGCTCGGGCGTCGACAGGGGTTTGACCCCCGCCAGCCTGTCGACGAAGAGGCGGTAGCCCTTGTCGGTGGGGATCCGGCCGGCGCTGGTGTGGGGCTGGGCGATGTAGCCCTCTTCCTCCAGCACGGCCATGTCGTTGCGCACGGTCGCGGGCGAGACGCCGAGCCGGTGGCGCTCGGTGAGCGCCTTGGAGCCGACCGGCTCCTCCGTCCCGACGTAGTCCTGGACGATGGCGCGCAACACTTCGAGTCTGCGTTCGCTGAGCATCGCGCACACCTCCGTCGTTTCCTTCGCCCGCGGCTCGGACCGCCGCCGGTTTGCTGTCGGTTTGCTGGCACTCTGCGCATTCGAGTGCCAGAGATCCCCCGGTCAGTGTACGGCGGGGTGGTACACCCCTAGCAAGGGCGGCCCGCCAAGGTAGCGTCGCGGCATGGACGTGCGTTGGGAAGAGGCGGGCTGGGAACGGCTCACCGAACGGGCCGGCCGGCGGCGTCTGCCGGTGTGGGACTGCACCGTGGGACTGGTGGTGGGCGACGATTCGGCCCTTCTCATCGACCCGGGGTCCTCCGTCCGGGAAGGCGCGCAGGTGCGGGCCGAGGCCGAGCGGCTGGCGGGCCGGCGCGTGACCCATCTCGCATTCACACACGGACATTTCGACCACGTGCTGGGCGGATCGGTGTTCGCCGGGGCCGAGGTCTACGGTCCGGTCGGGCTGGACGCCCTGCTGTCCGTCAGCCACGACGACCTGCGGGCCGATGCCGTCCGGCACGGTCTGGACCCGGCCGAGGCCGCCGAGGCCGTGGACCTGCTGGTGGTCCCCCGCCACCTGGTGTCGGGCGAGTGGACGCTCGACCTGGGCGGGGTGCAGGTGCTGCTGGCCAACGTGGGCCCCGGGCACACCCGGCACGATCTGGCCGCCTTCGTGCCCGGAACCCGCGAGGTGGTCTTCTGCGGCGACCTGGTCGAGGAGTCGGGCGAGCCCCAGGCGGGTCCGGACGCCGTGCCCCGGCAGTGGCCGGCGGCGCTCGACCGGCTGCTGGGACTGGGCGGCGATGACGCGCTGTACGTGCCGGGCCACGGAGCGGTGGTGGATGCGGCCTTTGTCCGTGCGCAACGCGACACACTGGCGGCCCGCTTCGGCGTGTCGGACGGCTGAGGCCGCGCGCTCTCCTACCCTCGGCCGGATGCGTGAGTACTCCCCCGACCTGACCCCGCAGTGGAAGCGCGCCAAGCCCGTCCCGGAGGTGCCCGCCGACCCCGGCCTCGTGGTCGAGGTGGCCGCCGGCGACTTCTGCGGCGCGGTGGTGGGCTGCGAGGCCGGCACCGTCACCCTGGAGGACCGCTTCGGCAAGCGCCGGGCGTTCCCGCTGGAGCCCCGCGGCTTCCTCCTGGAGGGCGCGGTGGTCACCCTGACCCGCCCGGCCCGGGGCCCGGTCGGCCCGGCCCGTACGGCCTCGGGCTCCATCGCCGTCCCCGGAGCGCGGGCCCGGGTGGCCCGGGCGGGCCGGATCTACGTCGAGGGCCGCCACGACGCCGAGCTGGTGGAACGGGTCTGGGGCGACGACCTGCGGATCGAGGGCGTGGTCGTGGAGTACCTGGAGGGCATCGACGACCTGCCCTCCGTGGTGGCGGAGTTCGGCCCGGCCGCCGATGCCCGGCTGGGGGTCCTGGTGGACCACCTGGTCCCGGGCTCGAAGGAGTCGCGCATCGCGGCCGCCGTGACCTCGCCGCACGTCCTGATCGTGGGCCACCCCTACGTGGACGTCTGGCAGGCGGTGAAGCCGTCCGCGCTCTCCATCCCGGCCTGGCCGGTGATCCCGCGCGGCGAGGACTGGAAGACGGGCGTCTGCCGGGCCCTGGGCTGGCCGGAGAACACCGGCGCCGCCTGGCAGCACATCCTGTCGCGGGTGACCTCGTACAAGGACCTGGAGCCCACCCTGCTCGGTGCGGTGGAACACCTGATCGACCACGTCACGGCGTAGCCGTGCGGTCCGGACGGGTACGGCGTAGCCGTCCTGTCCGGACGGGCTCAGTCGACCAGGTCCCGGACCACGGCGTCGGCCAGCAGCCGCCCGCGCAGGGTCAGCACGGCCCGGCCGGCCTCGTACGGGACCGGCTCCAGCAGACCGTCCGCCAGGGCGCGGCCGGAGGCGGCGAGGCCCGCCGGGGCGAGCAGCGACAGCGGGACGCCGTCCACGAGCCGCAACTCCAGCAGGATCCGCTCCACCCGGCGGTCCTCCGCGGAGAGCAGCTCCCGGCCCGCGCCGGGGGAACGGCCCTCGGCCAGGGCGGCGGCGTAGGCGCCGGGGTGCTTCACGTTCCACCAGCGCACCCCGCCCACGTGCGAGTGGGCTCCGGGGCCGGCGCCCCACCAGTCGGCCCCGCGCCAGTACAGCTCGTTGTGCAGGCAGCGCCCGGCCTCCGTGGTGGCCCAGTTCGACACCTCGTACCAGGAGTACCCCGCCTCGGCCATGACCGAGTCGAGGATCAGGTACCGGTCCGCGTGCACGTCGTCGTCGGTCATCGGGACCTCGCCCCGGCGGATCCGCCGGGCCAGCTGGGTGCCCTCCTCCACGATCAGCGCGTACGCCGACACGTGGTCCGGGCCCGCCCCGATCGCGGCGGCCAGGGACTCCCGCCAGTCCTCGTCGGACTCCCCCGGGGTGCCGTAGATCAGGTCCAGGTTCACGTGCTCGAAGCCCGCCGCGCGCGCCTCCGCGACGCAGGCCTCGGGCCGGCCGGGCGTGTGGGTGCGGTCCAGCACCTTCAGGACGTGCTGCTTGGCGCTCTGCATGCCGAAGGAGATCCGGTTGAATCCCCCGGCCCGCAGCTCCGCCAGGTACTCCGGGTTCACCGACTCCGGGTTGGCCTCGGTGGTCACCTCGGCGTCCTCGGCCAGTCCGAACTCGTCCCGGATCGCCGCGAGCATCCGTACGAGGTCCCCGGCGGGCAGCAGCGTGGGCGTGCCGCCGCCCACGAAGACGGTCCGCACTGCCCGGGGGTCGTCCCCGAGCACCTTGCGCGCCAGCCTGACCTCGTCGATCAGGGTGTCGGCGTAGTTCTCCCGGGAGGCGAGCACGCCGCCGGTACCCCGCAGCTCGGTGGCCGTGTAGGTGTTGAAGTCGCAGTAGCCGCAGCGCGTGGCGCAGTACGGGACGTGCAGGTAGAACCCGAGGGGCCGCTCCCCGGCGCCCGCCAGGGCGTGCGGCGGCAGCGAGCCGTCTTCGGGCATGGGTTCACCGTCGGGCAGTGCGGAAGGCATGGGCCCATTGTCCCGCAACCACCGCTGGGCAGGTCCCGCGCGGACCGCGCCCCACTGCCGGCGGGGCGGTGGACCGCCCCGCCGGTATTGCTACGCCTCGCGAGAGCCCTCGTACATCTCCTCGATCAGGTGCTTGAACTCACGCTCGACGACCGGCCGCTTCAGCTTGAGGCTGGGCGTGAGGTCGCCGTGTTCGACGTCGAGGTCGCGCGGCAGCAGGCGGAACTTCTTGACCGTCTGCCAGCGCTGGAGGCCCTCGTTGAGGGTCTGGACGTAGGTCTCGATGAGACGGGCCGTCTCGGGGGCGGCCAGGACCTGGGAGTACGTCTTGCCCTCCAGGCCGTTCTCGGCGGCCCAGACCAGGATGGAGGGCTCGTCGAGGGCGATGAGGGCGGAGCAGAAGTTCCGGTCGGCGCCGTGTACGACGATGCTGGAGACGTAGGGGCAGATCGCCTTGAACTGGCCTTCGATCTCCGCCGGGGCGACGTACTTGCCGCCCGAGGTCTTGATCAGGTCCTTCTTGCGGTCGGTGATGCGCAGGTAGCCGTCCGGGGACAGCTCGCCGATGTCTCCCGTGTGCAGCCAGCCGTCGGCCTCCAGGACCTCGGAGGTCTTCTCGGGCTGCCGGTGGTAGCCCTGCATGATGCCGGGGCCGCGCAGGAGGACCTCGCCGTCGTCGGCGATGCGGACCTCGGTGCCGGGGAGCGGCTTGCCGACGGTGCCGGTGCGGTAGGCCTCGCCGGGGTTGACGAAGGAGGCGGCGCTGGACTCGGTGAGTCCGTAGCCCTCCAGGATGTGGATGCCCGCGCCGGAGAAGAAGTACCCGATCTCGGGGGCGAGGGCGGAGGCGCCGGAGACGGCGGCGCGCAGACGGCCGCCGAAGGCCTCGCGGAGCTTGGAGTAGACGAGCACGTCGGCGATCTTGTGCTTGGCGGTGAGGCCGAGGGGCGCGGTCGCGTTGCCGGTGCGGCGGAAGTTGTCCTGGGTGACCTTGGCGTACTCGCGGGCCACGCCCGCGGACCACTGGAAGATCTTGTACTTGGCTCCGCCGCCGGCCCTGGCCTTGGCGGCGACCCCGTTGTACACCTTCTCGAAGATGCGCGGGACGGCCGCCATGTAGGTCGGCTGGACGACCGGCAGGTTCTCGATGATCTTGTCGATGCGGCCGTCGACGGCGGTGACGTGGCCGACCTCGATCTGACCCGAGGTGAGCACCTTGCCGAAGACGTGCGCGAGCGGCAGCCAGAGGTACTGGACGTCGTCCTTGCCGATCAGGCCGGTGGCGGCCATGGCCTTGGCCAGGTACGACCAGTTGTCGTGCGGCAGCCGCACGCCCTTGGGGCGGCCGGTGGTGCCGGAGGTGTAGATGAGGGTGGCGAGCTGCTCGGCGGTGATGGCCGCGACCTTCTCCTTGACCGCCTCGGGGTGCTTGGCGAGGTACTCCTTGCCGCGCGCCTCCAGGTCGGCGAGGGAGAGCACCCAGCCCTCCGGGTCGCCCTCGGCGGACACCGCGTCGGCGGCCTCCAGGACCACCACATGGGCGAGGTCGGGCAGGTCGGCCCGGCGCTCGCGGGCCTTGGCCAGCTGCTTGCCGTCCTCGGCGATCAGGATCCGGCTCTCCGAGTCGGAGAGGATGAACGCCGACTCCTCGGCGTTCGTGCTCGGGTAGATCGTGGTGACGGCGCCGCCCGCGCACATGATGCCGAGGTCGGCGAGGATCCACTCCACCCGGGTGTTGGAGGCCAGCGCGACGCGCTGCTCCGGCTGGATCCCGAGCTCGATGATTCCGGCCGCGATGGCGAAGACCCGCTCGGCGGCCTGCCCCCAGCTGAGCGACTTCCAGTCGTCGGGGCCGCCCTTCCCGTCGGCGGCGGGGACCGGATAGCGGTAGGCCTCGGCGTTCGGCGTGGCGGCGACACGCTCCAGGAAGAGGGTCGCCACGGAGGGCGGACGGTTCTCGATCAAGGTCTGTGTGTCGCTCACGGACATCCTCCGGACCACGCGGCAGGGCCTGTTCTTCACAGGGGCGGACTGACTGGGTGGTGGGTCAGGGTGGCTGAGTCAGGGCTTGGCGGCGCCCGTTAAAAAATAAACTGGCGAGTAACCATCGAGCAGTGATCAGACTAGGGGCCGTCCGCCTGGCGCGTAAGAGCCCTTGGGGCGCCGATTCATAACGAAACAGGCCCCCGCGCCGCAGCACGGGGGCCTGTCCGATCCACAGCGCCTCTACGGCACCTACTTCTTCTTGCCGCCGGACTCGTCGCTGGAGAGGACGGCGATGAAGGCCTCCTGGGGGACCTCCACGGAGCCGACCATCTTCATGCGCTTCTTGCCTTCCTTCTGCTTCTCCAGCAGCTTCCGCTTACGGGAGATGTCACCGCCGTAGCACTTGGCGAGGACGTCCTTGCGGATCGCGCGGATGGTCTCGCGGGCGATGACGCGCGAGCCGACGGCAGCCTGGATCGGGATCTCGAAGGCCTGCCGCGGGATGAGCTCGCGCAGCTTGGCGACCAGGCGCACGCCGTAGGCGTAGGCCGCGTCCTTGTGGCAGACGGCGGAGAAGGCGTCGACCTTGTCGCCGTGCAGCAGGATGTCGACCTTGACCAGGCTGCCGGACTGCTCGCCGGTGGGCTCGTAGTCGAGGGAGGCGTAACCGCGCGTCTTGGACTTCAGCTGGTCGAAGAAGTCGAAGACGATCTCGGCGAGGGGCAGGGTGTAGCGGATCTCGACCCGGTCCTCGGAGAGGTAGTCCATCCCCAGGAGCGTGCCGCGGCGCTGCTGGCACAGCTCCATGATCGCGCCGATGAACTCGGAGGGCGCGAGCAGGGTGGCCCGTACGACCGGCTCGAACACGTCCCTGATCTTGCCCTCGGGGAACTCGCTCGGGTTGGTGACGGTGACCTCCTTGCCGTCCTCCAGGACGACGCGGTAGACCACGTTGGGCGCGGTGGCGATCAGGTCGAGGCCGAACTCGCGCTCCAGGCGCTCGCGCACCACGTCCAGGTGGAGCAGGCCGAGGAAGCCGACGCGGAAGCCGAAGCCCAGCGCCGCCGAGGTCTCCGGCTCGTAGACCAGCGCGGCGTCGTTGAGCTGGAGCTTGTCCAGGGCCTCGCGCAGGTCGGGGTAGTCCGAGCCGTCGAGCGGGTACAGACCCGAGAAGACCATCGGACGCGGGTCCTTGTAGCCGCCGAGGGCCTCGGTCGCGCCGTTGTTCAGGCTGGTGATGGTGTCACCGACCTTGGACTGACGGACGTCCTTCACGCCGGTGATGATGTAGCCCACCTCACCGACGCCGATGCCGTCGGCCGGGGTCATCTCCGGGGACGAGACACCGATCTCCAGCAGCTCGTGCGTGGCGCCGGTGGACATCATCCGGATGCGCTCGCGCTTGTTGAGCTGGCCGTCGACGACACGGACGTAGGTCACGACGCCGCGGTACGAGTCGTAGACCGAGTCGAAGATCATCGCGCGGGCCGGGGCGTCCTTGGGACCGACCGGGGCCGGGACCGTGGCGACGATCTTGTCGAGCAGCACGTCCACGCCGAGGCCGGTCTTCGCGGAGACCCGCAGGACGTCCTCGGGCTGGCAGCCGACCAGGTTCGCCAGCTCCTCGGCGAACTTCTCCGGCTGCGCGGCCGGCAGGTCGATCTTGTTCAGGACCGGGACGATCGCCAGGTCCTTCTCCATCGCCAGGTACAGGTTGGCGAGGGTCTGGGCCTCGATGCCCTGGGCCGCGTCCACCAGGAGGACCGTGCCCTCGCAGGCGGCGAGCGAGCGCGAGACCTCGTAGGTGAAGTCGACGTGCCCGGGGGTGTCGATCATGTTGAGGATGTGGGTCTTGCCCTGGTCCTCGCCCGTGTTCGGCGCCCACGGCAGTCGGACCGCCTGGGACTTGATCGTGATTCCGCGCTCACGCTCGATGTCCATGCGGTCGAGGTACTGGGCGCGCATCTGCCGCGAGTCCACCACGCCGGTGAGCTGGAGCATCCGGTCGGCGAGGGTCGACTTGCCGTGGTCGATGTGCGCGATGATGCAGAAATTGCGGATCAGCGCCGGGTCGGTACGGCTCGGCTCGGGCACGTGGCTGGGGATCGCGGGCACGCAGTGTCCTGATTCTCGGGTCTCAGTCGGAACGAAGTGGTGAGCGTCGGTCTGCGCCAAGTCGGATCTGTACGCAGGCTTCCATGGTCCCATGGACTGGGCAGTGCGCTCGGTTTGGGCCGGTCGGAGCGCGCCTGGTAGCCTGAGCAGCTGTGTCTCGTATGCCCTCTAAGCTTCCGGGACACAAATCCGAAGATCAAATCTCTGAACCTGCAAAGGCTCTTTCGTGGCGAACATCAAGTCCCAGATCAAGCGGAACAAGACGAACGAGAAGGCGCGCCTGCGCAACAAGGCCGTCAAGTCCTCGCTCAAGACCGCGATCCGCAAGGCCCGCGAGGCCGTCGCCGCCGGTGACGTCGAGAAGGCCACCGTGGCTTCTCGCGCCGCCGCGCGTGCACTCGACAAGGCTGTCTCGAAGGGTGTCATCCACAAGAACGCTGCCGCCAACAAGAAGTCGGCGCTGGCGATCAAGGCTGCCTCCCTCCAGGGCTGAGCTCCTGATGTGATCGCCGGGTAGGGATCCAGCGGGCCCTCTCTCCCGCTCCCGACCGGCACCCCGCGCCGCACACGAAGCGTTCGCCACGCGGGTGCGGCGCAACCAAAGCAACACAGCAACACAGCAGTACCGAAGGCCCCGGCCCCCACCCTTCCCCAGGGTGACGGCCGGGGCCTTCGCATTGCCCGGGGCCGGTCGCGGCGACCGGTCACCGGCTGCCGACTGCCGACTGCCGGCCGCCCGCTGCCCGCTGCCCGCTGCTTCGCGCTATCCGGCGACGGCGGCGAGCACGGTGGCCGTGAGGGCCTCCGGCGCCTCCTCGGCGGACATCCGGCCGGCCTGGACCTCGGCGGCGGCCGCGTGGACGAGGCTGTAGACCACCGCGACCAGCCAGTCGACAGACAGGTCCGAGCGCACCTCGCCGCCCTCCCGGCCGCGGCCGAGCAGGCGCCGGACGGGGGCCAGGACCCGGTCGTGCCGCTCGCGCAGCTGCTCGGGCGGGAGGGTCGTGGAGACCAGGGCGAAGACGGCGGAGTGCCGGTCCAGCAGCCGCCACGAGCCGCGGATGAGCCGTGCGAGAGCCTCTTCGAAGGTCCCGGGCTCGGTCCCGATCCCGGCCCCGGCCTCGGTCCCGGCTTCGCTGTCGAGCGCCTCGAGGGTGGCCGCGGACTCGGCGACCGCCCGGTCGAGGGCGGCATCGAGGAGCGCCTCGCGGGTCGGGAAGTGCGAGTAGAGCGTCACGCGGCTGACCCCGGCGGCGCGGGCGATGGCGGCCATGCTCGCCTGCGGGTCGGCGAGGAAGCAGTCCAGGCCGGCATCGACGATCGCGGCGGTGTTGCGCTCGGCGTCGGCGCGGCGGGGGCGGGGTGCGTCGGTGACCATGGAGCCAAACTTAACACCGGTGTTCACATTCCCCCGGCGGGGCCGCATACTCGGATCCAAGATTCTTAACACCCCTGTTAACTTTAGGAGCGGCTTCGCCATGCCTTCGGACACCCCGCACACCCCGCACCACTCTGGAAGCCCCCATCCGCAGCGGTGGCGGCTGCTCACGCTGCTCGGCCTGGCCCAGTTCATGCTGATCGCCGACGTCACCGTCGTGAACGTCGCCCTGCCCGCCATCAGCCGCGACCTCACCCTCACCGGGTCCGGACTCACCTGGGTCGTCACCGCGTACACCCTCTTCTTCGGCGCCCTGCTGATGGCCGGCGGGCGGCTGGCGGACCGGTTCGGGGCGCCGCGGACGTTCCTGGCCGGGCTCGCCCTCTTCACGGCCGCCTCGGCGGCGTCCGGACTCGCGGCCGACGCCGCCACCCTGATCGCGGCGCGCTCCACGCAGGGCCTCGGCGCGGCGCTGCTCTCCCCGGCCGCCATGGCCCTGGTCACGGCGCTGTTCCAGGGCCCCGAACGGCACCGCGCCCTCGGCGCCTGGGCTGCGATCGGCGGCGCGGGCGCGGCCATCGGGGTGCTGCTCGGCGGAATCCTCACCGACGGCCCCGGCTGGCGTTGGATCTTCTACGTCAACCTCCCCGTCGGGGCGCTCGTCCTCGGCCTCGTCCCGCTGCTGCTGGGCCGTGCGCCGCGCACCCCCGGCGGTGCGAGGACGGCCGCCCGGAGCCGGGTGGGCGTGCCGGGAGTCCTCCTCCTGACCCTGGCTTCGGCCGCGCTCGTCTACGGGCTGACCGAACGCTCCTGGCTCTGGACGGTCGGGGCCCTGGCCGCGGGGGTGCTCCTGGCGGTGTCGGAGCGCCGGTCGCGCCACCCCGTCATGCCCCGGGCCCTGCCGGGCCGCCGGAACCTGCTGGGCGGCGCCGCGGTGATGCTGGGGGCGGCGGGCCTGCTCGTGACGGCGTTCTACCTGAGTTCCCTGCACATCCAGGTCTCCCTCGGGCGGAGCCCGCTCGTCACCGGCCTGGCCTTCCTCCCCGCGGCGGTGGCCGTCACGGCGGGCGCACACCTCGGCTCCCGGCTCGTCCCCCGCTTCGGCTGGCGCCCCCTCGCCGCCGCGTCCTTCGCCCTGGCCGCCGCGGGCGCGGCCGTGACCACCCTCGGCGGGCTCTGGACGGGTCTGGTCCCCGGCTTCGCCCTCCTGGCCCTCGGACTCGGTGCGGCGTTCGTCTGCGCCACGACCGCGGCCCTCTCCGAAGTGAGCCCCGACCACACCGGCGTGGCCTCCGGGCTGGTCGGCACCTCGCACGAACTGGGCGCGGCCGTCGGCATCGCCGCCTTCGCCTCGGGCGGCTTCACCACCCTCGCCCTCCCGGCCCTGGCCCTCGCCCTGGCCGCACCCCTCCTCCTCCCCCGCGGCCGCCCGGCCGTCTCCTCCGCCCACGCGATGGCCCACTGACCCGCGCGGGGGAGCAACCACGCGGCGACGGCCGGGGCTGCCGGACACCCCCTGGGCCAGGTCCGCCGCGAGGTCGTCGCGCCGGCGCACGGACAGCCGTCGGCTCAGGACCGTTCCCCACGCGGCGGGCAGGGGCAGCAGCAGGAACCCGCGAGCGCCCCGGCCGCGGAATCCCGTAGGGCCCACGCGGTGAAGCCGGCCGCGGTGACGGGCGCCGGTCGCGGTGGTTCCGGGCGGCGTCCAGCAGCCCCCGTGCCGCACGGGCCTCCGCGGACAGGGTCCTCATCCGCAGGTCGAGGGCCTCGTCGGCCGGAAGGTCCACCGGTTCGTCCCGGCTGATCCGCTCCAGCGCCCGCACTGTCTCCGGGTAGGTGTCGATGCCGGTTTCGCACGCCGGCCGGGTGAGCCGGCCCTCGATGCGGATCCAGGACTCTTCAACGGTGGGCACGGTCATACCGGCACCCCAGGAGCGGGCACCGACAGTCGCGGGAGGGGCGGATAGGCTCCTGCCGTGGCCGATTACTCCCTGTCCGCAGGCGCTGGCGACGCCCACCTTTCGGCTGTCGACGGTCTGATCGCGCTGCCCTTCCCGGAGCAGGAACTCCGGCCGGGGAAAGAGGGCAGGTCGGGAGGGCCGGGGTACCACCTGGCAGTGCTGCGGGAGAGCCGGGACTTCTGGGACGACCGGAGCGAGCAGGTCGTCGAGGCGGCCGAGCAGGAGCTCGAAGCCGATCTCGTCGCGCTGTCGAAGAGCCTGACCTCCCGGTGGGGCCGCCCGGAGACGGTCGAGCTGTGGCCGTACCTCGGCTTCGACGACCCGGACCCGCAGTACTCGGCTCCCGAACCGCTCGCCCTGCTGAGCAACGTCGCCGGAAGCATGCAGGTGTGGCGGCTGCCGGATTCCGCCCGGTGGCTCGCCCTGGCGATCGGTCAGGCGGATCCGGAGTTCCCCTTGCAACTCCTCGCCGCCGTGGGCGTCGCCTCCACCCTTGAGCCCTGACGGCCTAGGGGGTGTCTGATGGATCTCCGTGGGGAAGGAGCGGCGTCCGGTGCGTGCTCTCGGTGTGCCGGCCGGAAGCCTGCGTACTGGGCGTACTCGGGCTTTCGGCCGGTGCAGCGAGAGCACGTGCCGGGCGTCGCGACGCCGCGGAGATCCATCAGACACCCCCTAGTGCTGTGACCGCACTAGCCGCGGGGGCGGCGGGCCGCGCGGGCTACTGCCACGACCGCCTTCTCCAGCGCGTACTCCGGGTCGTCGCCCCCGCCCTTGACCCCCGCGTCGGCCGCCGCCACCGCGAGCAGGGCGTCCGCGACGCCGTCCGCCGACCATCCGCGCATCTGCTGCCGGACCCGGTCGATCTTCCACGGCGGCATGCCGAGATCGCGCGCGAGGTCGCCGGGGCGGGCTCCCCGCGGGGCCGAGGCGAGCTTGCCGATCGCCCGCACGGCCTGGGCCAGCGCGCTCGTGATCAGGACCGGCGCCACCCCGGTGGACAGGGACCAGCGCAGGGCCTCCAGCGCCTCGGCCGCCCGGCCCTCGACCGCCCGGTCCGCGACCGTGAAGCTCGAAGCCTCGGCGCGGCCGGTGTAGTAGCGGCCGACCACGGTCTCGTCGATCGTGCCCTCGACGTCCGCGCACAGCTGCGCCGCCGCACTCGCCAGCTCCCGCAGATCGCTGCCGATCGCGTCGACCAGCGTCTGGCAGGCCTCCGGGGTCGCGGAACGGCCCAGCGTGCGGAACTCGCCCCGCACGAACGACAGCCGGTCCGCCGGCTTCGTCATCTTCGGACAGGCGACCTCCCGGGCGCCCGCCTTGCGCGCCGCGTCGAGCAGGCCCTTGCCCTTGACCCCGCCCGCGTGCAGCAGGACGAGGCTGATCTCCTCGAACGTCGCCTCGAGGTACGCCTTGACCTCCTTGACCGTGTCCGCCGACAGGTCCTGTGCGTTGCGCACGACCAGCACCTTGCGCTCCGAGAAGAGCGAGGGACTGGTCAGCTCGGCCAGCGTGCCGGGCTGGAGCTGATCGGAGGTGAGGTCGCGCACGTCGGTGTCGGCGTCGGCGGCCCGGGCCGCCGTCACCACCTCCCGCACGGCGCGGTCGAGCAGCAGGTCCTCCTGCCCCACCGCGAGGGTGATGGGGGCAAGCGGATCGTCGGTGGAATTCTTCCTGGTGGCCATCGGATCCAGCATCCCATGTCGTACTGACAGCCCCTCGCTCCACGGCCCGTTCCCCGTGCCGGAGAATGACCGGGTGAACGTGCGACATGTACTGGTCCTGCCCGACCGCGACTCCGCCGAAGAGGTGGCCCGGGAGGTGGTTGACCGCTTCGGCCTCCCGGAGGAGCCGCAGGTGGTCCGCGACGCCCTGGCGGGCGAGGACGATGCCGAGGACGCCCAGTGGCTGGTGGTCGTCGAGGACCCCCGTGAAGGCCTCGACGCCACCGCCCTGGACGATCTGGCCGCCGAGTACGACGGCTGGCTCGAAGCCCCGTAGGACCTCGGTGCCCCCCGGTCAGGCCTTGTGCACGACCTGGATGTCCAACGCCACTTCCACGCTCGAACCGATCGCCGCGATCCCGTGCGCCAGCATCGACTGCCAGTTCAGCGTGAAGTCCTCCCGCTGCAGCTCGGCCGTGGCCCGGCAGGCTGCCCTCGGCTCGCCCTCCATGCCCGCTCCTAGGCCCAGGTACTGGGTGTCCAGGGTCACGGAGCGGCTGACCCCGTGGAGGGTCAGGGCGCCCGCCACGGACCAGCGGCTGCCGATCCGGTGGATGAACCGCTCGCTGTAGAACTCCACGGTCGGGTGGCGGGCCGCGTCCAGGAAGTCCGCGGAGCGCAGGTGGTCGTCCCGCATCCGCAGCCCGGTGTCGATGCTCGCCGCGTCGATGATCACGTGCATGGAGGAGTCCTCCATGCGGTCGGCTATCCGCACCGCGCCGGCGAAGGTGTTGAACCGGCCGTTGATCCGGGCCAGGCCGATGTGCCGGGACGAGAACCCGATCGAGGAATGCGCCGGATCGAGCTCCCAGTGGCCGGGCTGCGGCAGCAGCGGCGGCTCCACCGCATCGAGGATGATCTCCCCGGTGCCGGGCTGCGCGGGGTCCCCCACCAGCGTCGCCCCGTGGAAGGGCGCGTAGCCCTCGGCCGTGACGGACAGCCGGTACTCGCCCGCCGGCACGGTCGCCGTGAAGCCGCCGTACGGGTCGGTCTCCCCGCTGACGATCCGCCGGCCGATCGGGTCGGTCACCTCGAACTGGGCCTGCCGCACCGGCTGGTGGACCGTGTCGAGAACCCGGCAGCTGAGCAGCCGTGCCGTATGAGGAAGCGTCAGTGTCGCGGATGTCTGGGGACTCGCACTTCCCGCCGAATCCATCCCCCGTCTGCGACTGAACATGGTTTATGCACCCCCGTGCTGTGTGGACTTGGACCGCTCTGGCGAAAACGCATTCGATCATGCTGTCGGGTTGTGGGCAAACAGAGCGGTCGCGCCCGGTATGACCGCGCCGGTTCCGCCGTCGGATGACCGGGAATGCCCGCAGCTGCGAGCCGCTGCCGGTGACGGCGATCGAGCCGTCCTCGTCCGTGCGCAGCACCACCGCCCCCGAGGCCCGCAGCCGGGCGAGCGTACCCGCCGCGGGGTGTCCGTACCGGTTGCCCGCGCCGACCGGGACGATCGCGAGACGCGGCCGGACCCGGTCGTAGAGGCCGGGGTCCTGGTGGGCGCTGCCGTGGTGGGCGACCTTGAGGACATCGACCGGCCCGAGCTCCTGATGGTTCCTCAGCAGTTCCTGCTGGGAGTCCGGTTCGAGGTCGCCCAGCAGGAGGAGGGTCAGTCCGGCGGTCCGCACCAGCAGGGCCACGCTCGCATCGTTGGGCCCTTCGGCCGTCGCTCCCCCGGCCGGCGGCCACAGCACCTGCCACTCCAGCGGCCCGGCCCGGCGCCGCTCGCCGGCCGCCGCGGGGACGACGGGAATCCCTGCGGCCGCCGCGGTCCGCCGCACGAACTCCGCCTGCCCCGCCGGCTCTTCCAACGTGGTGACCTGCACCACTCCCACCGTGCGCCCCCGCAGCACCCCCGCCAGCCCTCCCACGTGGTCGACGTGGAAATGCGTCAGCAGGAGCAACGGCACCCGCTTCACGCCCAGTTCCCGCAGGCAGGCGTCCACCGGAGCGGGCTCGGGGCCCGCGTCCACCACCACGGCCGTGCCCGGAGCGACGGCGAGGACGGCGGCGTCCCCCTGCCCGACCGCGCACTGCACATAGCTCCAGCCGGGCGGCGGCCACCCTTTGATCGTACGAGTGACCAGCGGCGGCCTCAGTACGGCGAGGAGCAGTGCCACGGCCAGGGCGGAGGCAAGCCATCGCCTGAGCCCGAACCGCCGGCCGAGCGCCACCACCGCCAAGGTGGCCGTGGCGAGCAGCAACCCTCCGCCCACCCCGCCGGGCCACCCCAGCTCCGCCCCGGGCAGTCGCGCCCCGCCCCGGGCGACCGCCGCGATCCACCCGGCCGGCACCCCCGCGCACCGGGCCAGCAGCTCCGCCACCGGCCCGCACAGCGGGGCCGTCGCCAGCGCGGCGAACCCCAGGACCGTCGCGGGGCCCGCCGCCAGCTCGGCCAGCACATTGCAGGGGACCGCCACCAGGCTCACCCGGGCCGACAGCACGGCGACGACCGGGGCGCAGACCGCCTGCGCGGCCGCGGCGGCCGCCAGCGCCTCGGCCGGGCGCGGCCACACCCCGCGGCTTCGCAGGGCCTCGCTCCACCGGGGCGCCAGGGTCAGCAGGGCTCCGGTGGCCAGGACCGAGAGGAGGAATCCGTAGCTGCGGGCCAGCCACGGGTCGTAGAGCACCAGCAGCAGTACGGCGGCGGCCAGCGCCGGGATCAGGGATCTGCGCCGCCCGGTGGCGATGGCCAGCAGGGTCACCGACCCGCAGGCCGCCGCCCGCAGCACGCTGGGCTCCGGCCGGCACACCACCACGAACGCCAGGGTCAGGCCCGCTCCGCACAGGGCCGTCGCCCGCAGGGAGAGCCCCAGGCGTGGCGCCAGACCACCCCGCTCCGCCAGCTGTGCGCGGGCCGGGGGTCCGATGAGGAGGAAGAGCACCACGGTCAGGTTGGAGCCGGAGACGGCCAGCAGGTGCAGCAGATCGGTGGCCCGGAACGCCTCGTGCAGATCGGGCTCCACCCGGGAGGTGTCCCCGACCACCAGTCCCGGCAGCAGGGCTCGGGCATCGGGCGCCAGATCGTCGGTGACCTCGCGCAGCCCGGCCCGCAGCCGCCCGGCGATCCGCTGCACGGTGTCCGGGCCGCCCGTCACCCGCGGTGGCGTGTCCCCGGCCGGCCGGAGCAGGGCGACGGCCCACTCGCCGTCCCGGGCCGGCGTCAGCCGGGCGACCACGGCGACCCTGGTCGAGGGCTGCAACCGGGCCCAGTCCGGATGCCCCGCCAGTACCCGCACGGGGGTGGACACCCGGGTCCGGGCACCGTCCGGCCCGGTCACCCGGGTCACCACCGCGTCGAGCACCACCACCGGTGGCCCGCTCCCGCCGCGGGCGGTCCGGGGATCCGAGCCCACGGTGAGCTCCGCCAGCACCCGGGCGTGCTGCCCGGCCAGCCCCGCCACCGGCCCGGCTCGCGCCTCGGCCCGCTGGAGCCCGGCCACCGCGGCCCCGGCGGCCGCGCAGAGCAGGGCCGCCGCCACGGCCGTCCCGGCCTTCCAGGACGGCCCCCGGCGCCTGCCCCCGGCCGCCATCAGCAGCCCGGCGGCGCCCACCCCCAGCCCCGCCGCCCAGGCGCTCCACCCGAGGGGTGAGCCGAGGGCGACCGCGGCCGCCGCCCAGGCGGCCAGCGCCGGCACCACCAGCCGCAGATCCGGCGGGCACACCTGCCCCGTGTCCCCGCCGCTCGGGGGCCGGGGGCGCACCTGCCCCGTGTCCCCGCCGGTCGGGGGTCGCGCCACTTCCCCGGTCCCGCTCACGGCCGCACCAGTTTCCGCAGATCGGCGAAGCGCCGCTCGCCGATCCCGTTGACCTGCCGGAGCTCCTCCACGGACCGGAAGCCCCCACGGGCCGTCCGGAAGTCCACGATGTGCTGCGCGAGGACCGGGCCCACCCCCGGCAGGCCGTCCAACTGGTCGGCCGTGGCCGTGCCGAGGCTCAGCGGCCCGGGAGCCGGCGCCGCTCCCCCGCCCGTCGGTGGCGGGGCCGGGGCCCCGACCAGTACCTGTTCGCCGTCCATGAGGACCCGGGCCCGGTTGAGCCCGGTGATGTCGGTCCCGGGCCGCACGCCCCCGGCGGCGACCAGGGCGTCCTCCACCCGCGACCCGGCGGGCAGCCTGCGCACCCCCGGGTCCCGGACCTTGCCGCTGACGTCCACCAGGATCCGGCCGCTGCCCGCGGCGGTCGGCGAGGGTGCCACCAGGGCGGGCGCGGTCACCGGCTGCGGCCGGGCCGACCAGTACTGCTGCCCGGCGAACCCGACCGCCGCGACCAGCACCACCGAAACGGCGGCCACCGCCCGCGGCTCCATCCCGCACCGGGTCTGCAGCCACACGGGCAGCCGCTCCCGCACGGCAAGCCGCCGCGCGACCCCGTCCGGCAGCACCCCCTCGCCGCCCCGGGGCTCCACCCCGTCAGCCGACCCGACCGCCGACGCCGTGGCCGCAGCCGGAACCGGAGTCGCAGCCGGAACCGGGGGCGGAGCCGCAGCCGAAGTGACAGCAGGAGCGGGGCCCTCGGCCGAAACCGGCTCCGGCGGCGGGTGCGGGAAAGGGGCCCCCGGTGGGTGGCCGCCCAGGAGTGCCTCGGCCCTGCGCCGCACCACGGCGGGTTCGGGGTGGACGGACCGGTCGCCGCGACGGTGGCGCAGGCGGCCGTCGGAAAGCCGGGGGCGGCCGGGGCCGCTGGTGGCGCCGGCGGGGGACGAAGTACGCGTACGGAGAGTCATGCCACGACGGTAGGGCCGAAACCGGAACCCCGTTCGGAGCCCTCAATTGCGGTGGACGGCCAGCCCGTTGTGGATAACCCCGTCACCCGATCCGGTGATCAGCGCGGGGACACGACCGCCGCCAGCAGCCCCGGCCCGGTGTGTGCGCCGATCACCGCTCCGACCTCGCTGACGTGCAGTTCGACCAGTCCCGGGATCCGCTCGCGGAGCCGCTGCGCGAGCTTCTCCGCGCGCTCGGGCGCCGCCAGGTGGTGCACGGCCACATCGACGGGTCCGGAGCCCGCCCGCTCCACGGCCAGCTCCTCCAGGCGGGCGATGGCCTTGGAGGCCGTACGCACCTTCTCCAGCATCTCGATCCGGCCCCCCTCCAGCGTCAGCAGCGGCTTGACCGCCAGCGCCGAACCGAGCAGGGCCTGCGCGGCGCCGATGCGGCCGCCCCGGCGGAGGTAGTCGAGGGTGTCCACGTAGAAGTACGCCGACATGCCCGCGGCCCGCTTCTCCGCGGCGGCGACGGCTTCGTCCAGGGACCCGTCGGCCTCAGACACCTCGGCTGCCGCCAGGGCGCAGAAGCCCAGGGCCATCGCGACCATGCCGGTGTCCACGACGCGCACGGGCACCGGGGCGGTCTTCGCGGCGAGCACGGCAGCGTCGTAGGTGCCGGAGAACTCGGCGGACAGGTGCAGGCTGACGATGCCGGTCGCGCCGGCGTCGGCAGCGGCCCGGTAGGCCCGGACGAACTCCTCCGGGCTCGGGCGGGACGTGGTGACCGAGCGGCGCTTCTGCAGGGCGAGGGCCAGGCTGCGGGCCGAGATCTCGGTTCCCTCCACGAGGGCCTCGTCGCCGAGGACCACGGTCAGCGGGACGGAGGTGATTCCGTGGCGCGCCATGGCTGGTTGGGGCAGGTAGGCCGTGGAATCGGTGACGATCGCGACATGGCGGGACATGAGGCGGAGGTTACCGGCAGCGGGGGTGTTCCGGCAGCCCGACCCCTGGCCTCCGGCGGTGGTGGGGTCGGCAACGCCGGTGCGGAGTCGCCGACGAGGCTCCGCGGGGTGCCTCCGGCGGGGGGCTCCGCGGAGCGGTGTCCGTCAGCCCCGGCTGCGGGTGATCGGCCCTGCGGGACTGTCCCCTACCCGCCCTTCCACCGTTCCCCGGGCGCTGCCCGGACCCGGTCCTCAAACGCCGGACGGGCTGAGTGAGCGCTTCGGTCTACTCAGGTCGTCGTTTCCGGGCGGGGAGCCTTCTGCCACGGGTACTGGGGTGCCGGGGTGGGCTGTGCCAGGGCCTGGCGCGGGGGCTGGGGGGTGTTCCAGGCTGCGGGGGCCGGGTTGGGGAGGTCGTCGATGGACTCCCGGGACCAGTCGCGCAGGGCGCCCGACTCGACTTCGATCTGGGCCGACAGCACCGACAGGTCGTCGTCCGCGAAGCGGCGGGCGCGGTCGCGCGCCGCCCAGCGCAGCGAGTCGGCCGCCTGTGTGATCTTCGCCGTGCGCTCTCGCAGCTGCGGGAGGCTCTCCGCGATCCGCTTGCGGTCGGGCTCCGCCTCGAGCCGCTTCAGCTCGTCGTCCAGCTCGTGTCCGTGCCCGCTCAGCCGCTCGAACAGCTCGATCGACTCCTTCAGCGAGGCATCCGCCTGGACCCCCTCGTACAGCGCCTGCTGCGTGGCCCGCATCGAGGTCCGCAGGTCCAGCCGCAGTTGGGCCAGCGCGCCCGTGACACCGACCTGGCCGAAGCTGCGTGCTTTCAAGGTGGTGTCCTCCACGGTGCGGCGGGCCTGGGTGATGGTCCGGTCCACGCCGCGCGCGGCGGCCTTGACCACCTTCGTCGTCACATAGACACCGAGCCCCACGAAGGCGAACAGCAGCACCAGGGCCACGATGATAAAAGCCGCCTCCATGAGGTTCCCTTCCCCAGCCGTTTAGGTCCCTTCCACCGTAAACGCCACGGGCAGGCCGCGGGTTCCAATCGAACCCCCAACCTGCCCGTACGGGACAACCCCTAGACCAGGGTCCTCACCGGTCACACAACGATGTTCACCAGCTTCGGCGCACGCACGATCACCTTGCGGATCTCGGCCCCGCCCAGCGCCGCCACGACCGCCTCGTCGCCCAGGGCCAGCTGCTCCAGGTCGGCATCCGAGATCGTCGGCGGCACCTCCAGGCGCGCCTTGACCTTGCCCTTGATCTGGACGACGCAGGTGACGCTCTCGTCCACCACGTACGCCGGGTCCGCGACCGGGAAGTCCTGGTGGACGACCGACTCCTCGTGGCCCAGCCGCTGCCACAGCTCCTCCGCGATGTGCGGAGCCAGCGGGGCGATCAGCAGGACCAGCCGCTCCGCGACGGAGCGCTCCAGCGGCCGGCCCGCCTTCGTCAGGGTGTTGTTCAGCTCGGTGATCTTCGCGATCGCGGTGTTGAAGCGCAGGCCCGCCATGTCGGCGCCGACCCCGTCGATCGCCTTGTGCAGCGCGCGCAGGGTGTCTTCGCCCGGCTCCGAGTCGACCACCGTCACGGCGCCGGTCTCCTCGTCCACCACGTTGCGCCACAGGCGCTGCAGCAGCCGGTACTGGCCGACGACGGCGCGGGTGTCCCACGGGCGCGAGACGTCCAGCGGGCCCATCGCCATCTCGTACAGGCGCAGGGTGTCCGCGCCGTACTCCTCGCAGATCTCGTCCGGCGTGACGGCGTTCTTCAGGGACTTGCCCATCTTGCCGTGCTCGCGCTTGACGGGCTCGCCCTGGTAGAACCAGCCGCCGTCGCGCTCCTCGACCTCGGCCGCAGGTACGTACACACCGCGCGAGTCGGTGTACGCGTAGGCCTGGATCATGCCCTGGTTGAACAGCTTGTGGAACGGCTCCACCGAGGAGACGTGCCCCAGGTCGAACAGCACCTTCGACCAGAAGCGCGCGTACAGCAGGTGCAGGACCGCGTGCTCGGCGCCGCCGACGTACAGGTCGACGCCGCCGTGCGGCGCGCCCTCGCTCGGACCCATCCAGTACTGCTCGATGGCCGGGTCGACCAGCGCCTCGGAGTTGTTCGGGTCCAGGTAGCGCAGCTCGTACCAGCAGGAGCCGGCCCAGTTCGGCATGGTGTTGGTCTCGCGGCGGTACGAGCGCACACCGCGCCCGTCGCCCAGGTCCAGCTCCACGTTGACCCACGCCCCGTTGCGGGACAGCGGGGTCTCCGGCTTGGAGGTCGCGTCGTCCGCCTCGAAGGTGCGCGGCGAGTAGTCCTCGACCTCCGGCAGCTCCAGCGGCAGCATCGACTCGGGCAGCGGGTGCGCGACGCCGTCCTCGTCGTAGACGATCGGGAAGGGCTCGCCCCAGTAGCGCTGGCGGCTGAACAGCCAGTCGCGCAGCCGGAAGTTGACGGTCCCCTCGCCGATGCCGCGCCCGGCCAGCCAGTCGGTGATCGCGGCCTTCGCCTCGACCACGCCCAGGCCGTCCAGGGACACGCCCTCGCCGGTCGAGTTGACGATGGTGCCGTCGTACGAGGAGAAGGCGTCCTCCCACTCCAGCGGGTCCGCGTCGCGGTCGTCCGTGGGCGCGACGACGCAGCGCATCGGCAGCTCGAAGGCGCGCGCGAACTCGAAGTCGCGGCTGTCGTGGGCCGGGACGGCCATGATCGCGCCGGTGCCGTAGCCCATCAGCACGTAGTCCGCGATGAAGACGGGGACCTTGTCGCCGCTGACCGGGTTGGTCGCGTACGCGCCGGTGAAGACGCCGGTCTTGTCCTTGGCCTCCGCCTGCCGCTCGACGTCCGACTTCGAGGCGGCCTGCTTGCGGTACGCGTCCACGGCCTCGGCGGGGGTCGCGTTGCCGCCGGTCCACAGCTGGTGGGTGCCCTCGGGCCACTCGGCCGGGACGATCTTCCCGACCAGCTCGTGCTCGGGCGCCAGCACCATGTAGGTGGCGCCGAACAGCGTGTCGGGGCGGGTGGTGAAGACGGTGATGGCATCGCCGTCGCCGACCGCGAAGTCGACGCGCGCGCCTTCGCTGCGGCCGATCCAGTTGCGCTGCTGCAGCTTGATGGCCTCGGGCCAGTCCAGCGCGTCCAGGTCGTCGATCAGGCGGTCGGCGTAGGCCGTGATCCGCATGTTCCACTGGCTCAGCTTGGACTTGAAGACGGGGAAGTTGCCGCGCTCGGACCGGTTGTCGGCGGTGACTTCCTCGTTGGCCAGTACGGTGCCCAGCCCGGGGCACCAGTTGACGGGCGCGTCCGAGGCGTACGCCAGCCGGTACTCGTTCAGCACGTCGGCGCGCTCGCCCGCGCTCAGCGCGGCCCAGGAGCCGCCGCCGGGCAGCTCACGGGAGCCGTTCTCGAAGGCGGTGACCAGCTCGGCGATCGGACGGGCCGTCTTCGCCTCGGCGTCGTACCAGGAGTTGTAGATCTGCAGGAAGATCCACTGGGTCCACTTGTAGTAGTCCGGGTCGATCGTCGCGAAGGACCGGCGCCGGTCGTGGCCCAGACCCAGCCGGCGCAGCTGGACCTTCATGTTCTCGATGTTCGCCTCGGTCGACACGCGCGGGTGCGTGCCCGTCTGCACGGCGTACTGCTCGGCCGGCAGGCCGAAGGCGTCGAAGCCCAGGGTGTGCAGGACGTTGTGGCCGCTCATCCGCTGGTGGCGGGCGTAGACGTCGGTGGCGATGTAGCCCAGCGGGTGGCCGACGTGCAGGCCCGCGCCCGAGGGGTACGGGAACATGTCCATGATGAACTTCTTGGGCCGCGCCACGACCGCAGGGTCTCCGGCCAGGTCACCGGTCGGGTTCGGGGCCTCGTACGTGCCCTGCGCGTCCCATACGTCCTGCCAGCGTGCCTCGATGTCGGCGGCCATGGCAGCCGTGTAGCGGTGCGCCTCGGCCGCCTCGGGGGCCGGGGTGTTCGTCTCGCTCATGATTTCTGAAGCTCCATCGATCGTCTCTGCCGTCTCTGCCTGCCCAAACGAAAAAACCCCTCGCACAGGAGGGGGCGCCGCGCCGAGGCCGACCGTTTCGCGGGGTCGGTGCTGTTCAGCGCGGCTCGGTAAGCAGAAGGCGTACGGCACGCATGGCGTCAGGGTACCGCAGCGGCCACCAGGGGCGCCCTTGCGTTCCCCCTCCCGGACGCCCGGATGCCCGGATGCCCGGACGCCCGGATGCCCGCATGCGCGGACAACGAAAAGCGGGCCACCCGATCCGGGTGACCCGCTTCCCTACTGTGGAGCTATGGAGAATTGAACTCCAGACCTCCTGCATGCCATGCAGGCGCTCTACCAACTGAGCTATAGCCCCTTGTCCCGCTTGCCGCTTCGTTCCCCGTTTCCGGTTCCCCTTGGCGACGTCCCAAACATTACACGGTCATGGCCCTGGTCCAAAAATCGGTTTCCGCGCGCCCCGGGCCATGTCCGTTCTGGGGCAGTTCGTCCTAGCTGGGCCTGTCACGCACGCGCGAACTGGTAGAACCGCTTCAGCGTGCAGTGCTCGTCGAGCAGCCGGCCGTAGATCGGCTCCCCTTCCAGCTCACGGTACGTCTCGATCGGGTCGCCTTTTATGATCAGCGCCCGCGCGCATTCCTCGCACCAGTACTGGTAGTCGGGGTTGACCGGCTCCATGTCCCGCACGATCGGCGTGCCGTTGTTGCACCAGTCGCACCGCCGCCGGTGTGCACCCATCCGTCAGCGACTCCCTCCCGCGTCGGGCCGTCGTCGTCCCCCTCCGGCCGTCCGATTCTGCCATGCCGGGGTGCGCCTGGGCAGCTGAGGACAAAAGCAAAGATCCCGCCCCCTGTTGGGGACGGGATCTTGATTGTGGAGCTATGGAGAATTGAACTCCAGACCTCCTGCATGCCATGCAGGCGCTCTACCAACTGAGCTATAGCCCCGCTCTCCGCGACGCTCCCCCCGTTTCCGGTGTTCTGCGCTGCGAACAAGAAGAACTCTAGCCTGTGACCAGCCGGAAAGTGAAATCCGGGTGGGAGCCGCCCTGAAGCGGTCTCAGTCGTCGTCGCCGAGCACCGGTTCGGGCAGCGTGCCGGCGTTGTGCTCCATCAGCCGCCAGCCGCGCGCGCCCTCGCCGAGGACGGACCAGCAGCAGTTGGAGAGCCCGCCCAGGCTCTCCCAGCTGTACGAATCCAGGCCCAGCAGGCGCCCGATCGTCGTACGGATGGTGCCGCCGTGGCTGACCACGACGAGCGTGCCGCCCGGGGGCAGCCGATCGGCGTGTTCCAGGACCACCGGAGCGGCCCGGTCGGCAACCTCGGTCTCCAGTTCACCGCCGCCTCGGCGAACCGGCTCGCCGCGCTTCCACGCCGCGTACTGCTCGCCGTACTTCGCGAGGATCTCGTCGTGCGTGAGGCCCTGCCACTCGCCCGCGAACGTCTCGCGCAGCGCCTCGTCGTGCGTCACGGTCAGCCCGGTGACGCCCGCCAGCTCGGCGGCCGTGGCCGAGGCCCGGCGCAGGTCCGAGGAGACGATGGCGTCCGGCCCCAGCGAGGCGAGCAGCCGGGCGGCGCGGCGTGCCTGCGCCACACCGTCCTCGGTCAGCTCGATGTCCGTGGAGCCCTGGAAGCGGCGCTCCAGGTTCCACGAGGTCTGGCCGTGCCGCCACAGGACGATCTTCCGGCCGGCCGTACCGCTGCCGGTCGTGCCAGTCGTGCCGGCCGTACTGGTCGTGCCTTCGTTGGTCGCGCTCAGAACAGATCACCGTCCAGTTCGTCGTCGCCCTGGGTCGCGCGCAGGGCGGCGTGCTCCTCGGCCTTGCCCTTGGTGAGCTTGGCGTCCTCGGGGAGGTCGATCTCGGGGCAGTCCTTCCACAGGCGCTCCAGCGCGTAGAAGACACGCTCCTCGCTGTGCTGCACGTGGACGACGATGTCGATGTAGTCGAGCAGGATCCAGCGGGCGTCGCGGTCGCCCTCGCGGCGCACCGGCTTGGCGCCCAGCTCCTTCAGGAGCTTCTCCTCGATCTCGTCCACGATCGACTTGACCTGGCGGTCGTTGGGCGCCGAGGCGAGCAGGAAGGCGTCGGTGATCGACAGCACGTCGCTGACGTCGTACGCGATGATGTCGTGCGCGAGCCGGTCGGCCGCGGCCTGGGCGGCGGCGGTGATGAGCTCGATGGAGCGGTCCGTGGCGGTCACTGGCCATGCTTTCGGGTTGGCGGGCAGATCCTTACAAGGGTCTCATGTACCGCCGTCACCGCCCGCGCGGAACGTCCCGCGCGGGCGGACCCGCACCTCACAGGCGCCGCCGCAGAAGGCTCAGGACGGTTTGTAATCCTTGCCGAGCGTCACGACCACATCGGCGTTCACCGCGTTGTCGGCCTTCTTCACGACCGTCTCGGGCAGGCCCAGCGTCTTGGCGACCTCGATCGCCTTGTCCCGCTGGGCGTCGTCCTGGTACGTGATCTGCGAGGCGGGAACGGTCTTGTCTGCCTTGCCGCCGTCCACCAGCGTGTACCCGCCGTTGACCAGGGCCGCCTTCGCCGCCGTCTGCGCCTTGTCGTCGCCGCTGGCGTCCTTGACGCCCACCCGCGGCGTGGCGCCGGCCTGGGTCGCCGAGGCGGAGCCGCCGAGGACCTCCTTGACCACCTTCTTGTTGGCCTCGTCCGTGAGGCCGCCGTCGGGCTTCACCGCGAGCACGTCGGTGCGGTACGCGCCCACCTTGGCGTGGTCTCCGAGCTTGGACAGCAGCGCGCCCAGGGTCTGCGCGTTCAGCGCCGGGTCCAGGATCTGGCCGGTGGTCTCGACGGTCATCGCCGCCGACTTCGGATCCCCGGGCACCTTGCGCAGCAGGGCGAAGAGGACCTTGCCGAAGCGGTCCAGCCGCTTGGCCTCCGGCTCGCCCTGGGCCTGGTACGTGGCGTAGGCGACGGCCATCGCACCGCTGAGGCTCTGCTTGGAGCCCTGTGCCACGGCCGGGGCCTTGGCCGCGTCGTCCGCCGGGACCGCCGCGTCGGTGTCGACCTCGATGCCGCCGACCAGGTCCACGAAGGTTTCCAGGAAGGGGGTGTCCAGCCGCCAGGTGCCGCCGATGTGGGTGCCGAGCACGGTGTCGAGGGATTCCCGTACGCCCAGGCCCGCGCCCTCGACGGCCTTGCCGAGCGGTGTGCCCGTACCGTCGTCGCCGGGAACGCTCAGCGTGCTCGGCACCAGGACGGTGGCACCCTGCTTGGTGGTGACGTTGTCGACGAGCAGCGCCGTGGTGACGCCGCCCTTTTTGGTGTTGTGCAGGTGGACGACGATCATGTCGCGCTTCTGCGGGCCCGTGGCGGCGGCGCCGCTCGAGGCCTTCCCGGGGGCGTCCAGGAAGGGCAGCTTGCCCGCGTACCAGAGGTAGCCCAGCCCGGCGACGACGAAGACGGCCAGGGCGACGATCAGGGCCACCACGCGGTTGCGGCCGCGCCGGCGGGCCTCCTCGCGGCGCTCGGTGCGGCTCTCGGTGAAGGCGAGCCAGTCGATGACGTCCTCGGAGTCCTCGTCCGGCTGGTCGATGAAGTCGAACTGCCCGGTCTTGTACGAGGCCTCCTGCGCGGCCCCGTCCTCGGCCCGGCGGGGCTCCGGGACCTGCCCGCCCGCCTGCCGGAAATCCGGCTCGGGAGCCGCCGCAGGCTGCGGGGCCGCCTGGGGCTGCTCCGGGGCCTGGGGGGCGGCCTGCTGCGGGATCCACTGCTGGGTGGACTGGGTGTCGTACCCGTAGGCCTGGGGCTGCGCCTGGCCGCTCTGGGAGTACTGCTCCTGCTGCTGCGGGTAGTACTGCTGCTGGGGCTGCTGCTGCCCGTACGCCTGGTAGTCGTAGCCGTACTGCTGCTCGTACGACTGGTCGTACTGCTGCTGCTCGTACGGCTGCTGCTCGTACGACTGCTGCTGCTCGTACTGGGGTGCGGCGGGGGCGGGCTGCGCGGGCACCTGGCCGTAGACCGGCCGCCCGTACGCGTCATAGCCGACGAGCTGCTGCTCCTGGCTCGCGTACGGGTCGTACGGCTCCTGTCGGTCGTTCACCGCGGGGCCCCCTCTCTCCCGGAGCTCAGGCTCCGCGGTACAGCTCGCGCTTGTCGATGTAGCGGACCACGCCGTCGGGCACCAAGTACCAGACAGGATCCCCCTTGGCGACGCGTGCGCGGCAGTCCGTGGAGGAAATGGCCAGCGCGGGCACCTCGACGAGGGATACGCCTCCCTCGGGCAGACCGTCGTCGGTGAGGACGTGGCCGGGCCGGGTGACGCCGATGAAATGGGCGAGCGCGAAGAGTTCTTCGGCGTTTCGCCAGGTCAGGATCTGTGCGAGGGCGTCGGCGCCGGTGATGAAGAACAGGTCGGCGTCGTCGTTGAGCGCGCTCAGGTCACGGAGGGTGTCGATCGTGTAGGTCGGCCCGCCGCGGTCGATGTCGATCCGGCTCACCGAGAACTGCGGATTGGACGCGGTCGCGATGACCGTCATCAGGTACCGGTCCTCGGCGGAGGACACGGCACGCTGCGACTTCTGCCACGGCTCACCGGTCGGTACGAACATCACCTCGTCGAGGTGGAACAGCGCGGCCACCTCGCTGGCGGCCACCAGGTGTCCGTGGTGGATCGGATCGAACGTTCCGCCCATCACGCCGAGCCGGCGCTTGACCGGGCCGGTAGGCATTTCCTGCTCTCCCATGAGCGCAGAGCCTACTGGCCCGGTGGAGCGGGAGGGACCCGCCTTCGAGCGCGTGCGCGAGGTACGGGCTTCAGCGGTCGCGGTTCAGGCGCGTGGTGACCCAGAGCAGCAGCACCAGGATGAAGAAGGCTGCGCCGCCGGTCAGGTACGGGTTCAGGCTGTCGTGGTTGCCGCCGTGCTCGGCGCCGCCCTCCGCGGCGAGGACGACCAGGGAGTGGGTGGTGGAGGCGAGGCTCATCAGGCAGGTACCTATCGAGTCGGGGAGCGGGCGGAGACTTCGCTCACATCGTATGCGGGGGCCTGGGGCACGCTCACGTCGACTCAGGCGTTGGAGAGGATAGACGGACCGCGAGACGGACGGACCAACGGGGAGGGCGCAATGACGGAGACGGGTTTCGAAAAGGCACCGGCGCGGGACCGAAGGAGGTTCCCCGGTATTTCCTCGCGGGCGTACGAGCATCCCGCGGACCGCTCGGCGCTGGTGGCGCTGCGCAAGCTGACCGGCTTCGACACCGTGTTCAAGGCACTGAGCGGGCTGCTTCCGGAGCGCAGCCTGCGCCTGCTGTTCCTGTCCGACTCCGTCCGGGTGGGCGAGACGCAGTTCCCGCACCTGCACGCGATGCTGCTCGACGCCTGTTACATCCTGGACCTGGGGAAGGTCCCCCAGATGTACGTGCAGCAGGACCCCAAGCCGAACGCCATGTGCATCGGGCTCGACGAGCCGATCATCGTGGTGACGACGGGCCTGGTCGAGCTGCTCGACGAGGAGGAGATGCGGGCGGTGGTGGGCCACGAGGTGGGCCACGCACTGTCGGGGCACGCCGTGTACCGCACGATCCTGCTGTTCCTGACGACCCTGGCGCTCAAGATCGCGTGGATCCCCCTGGGCAATGTGGCGATCATGGCGATCGTGACCGCGCTGCGCGAGTGGTTCCGCAAGTCGGAGCTGTCTGCGGACCGGGCGGGGCTGCTGGTGGGACAGGACGTGCAGGCCTCGATGCGCGGGCTGATGAAGCTCGCGGGCGGCAACCACCTCCACGAGATGAATGTCGACGCCTTCCTCGCCCAGGCCGAGGAGTACGAGAAGAGCGGCGATCTGCGCGACTCCGTGCTGAAGATCCTCAACGTGCTGCCGCGGACGCACCCCTTCACGACGGTGCGGGCGGCCGAGCTGAAGAAGTGGTCGCAGAACCGGGACTACCAGCGGATCATGGACGGCCACTACCCGCGGCGCGAGGAGGACAAGGACACCTCGGTGACCGACTCCTTCCGCCAGTCCGCCGCGCACTACGCCGACTCCGTGCGCACCAGCAAGGACCCGCTGATGAAGCTGGTCGGCGACATCGCCGGCGGCACCGCCGACCTGGGCGGCAAGCTCCGCGACAAGTTCGCGGGGACCGGGGACAGGAGCGGGGGCCAGCCCGGGGACAAGAGCTCGGAAAAGGGCGGGGACAAGGGCGCGGACGGGGCTACGGACCAGGGCTGACGCCCTGGTCCGGGATGGCCGTCGGCGCCAGGACCCCGCACAACCCCGAAGTGCGCCGCGGATGGCCGCTGGCGTACGGGTCGCTCGCGGCCGGGCCGACCGTCGTCGGCCCGGCCCCGGCCAGAAGCGGGCGGAAGCCCTCTGCCGGGTCGGCGGCGCAGTCCTGCGGCCCGGCCATCACGTAGGCGGAGACCAGCTCCACCCGCCGGGCCGTGAGGTCGTCGCGGCCGAAGCGCAGCCGCAGCTCCCGGCGGACGGTGAAGAGCGAGGCTCCGTCCACGACGAGCGGCTGGCCGGTGGCCGGGCGTACGGCGTAGACGAAGGTGTGGTCGGAGGTCACCTCCAGCGCGTCCGGGGCGACCTCCTCGACGGCGAGGGTGCCGCTCACCCGGACCCGGGTGTCGGCCACCACGGCGACGGCGGGGTCGAAGCGGACCAGCCAGCCGGTGAGGGCGTGATGCCCGTCGCCGGTCGGCGTGAGCATGCTCTGGTCGAACTGCTGCAGCTGGTCGGGGTCGAGCAGGACCCGCACCGGCCGTGACGCGGCTCCGGACAGGACGTCGGGGTCCAGCGAGGACTGCACCAGGTAGTCCTTGGCCACGGTGAGCGCCGCCTGGACCTGTTCCTCGGTGAAGTGGTGGGTGCGGCGCATGGCGGGCAGGGTGATCCCGGCCGCCCCGACCCGGTACTGCGCGGCCTGGCTCTGGGCGAACAGGTCGGCCGGGCGGCCGCCCTGGACCGGCTCGGAGGGCGCGAGCGGGACGACGGTGCTGCTGAGTGCCTCGGCCTGGCCCGTGGCAGGTGCCACGTACGGATTGCGCAGCCCCATGTACACGGCGGCGGCGAGCGCCAGCGCGATGCACAGCACGATGAGCCGGCCCTGCCGGGCCGCGCTTCCCAGGCCGCTGCGGGATCCTGCCGGGCTGGCGCCGCTCGACCAGATGGACCGGCTGCGCACGGCACGGGCGTGCTCGCCCATGCGCTCCTGCGCGGAGTACTCCTGGAGCCGGGCAGCCCGGACGAAGTCCTCGTCGAACACCACCGAGCGGTATTCGTCCGCGCGGAAGTCGTCGTCGCCACCTCCGGTGTCCTCGGGGGTGCCGCCGGGCGGATCTCCTGACATGGCCATCGCTTCTCCCCGCTGTCCCCGCTTCAGAGAAGCCCCCGGCTCCGGCAAAAGGGAGCGGGGTCGTACCTTCAGGGTTGGCGGCCGACGCGGTCCATAAACTTGCCCGCGCCGGTGACTTCGCCCATGGGGGTGCTCGCGGGCGCCGGAGCCGGGTCCGTACCGGCGGCGGCGCTGCGGTAAACGGCGCTGAAAGCCAGCGCGACCATACCGAGGCCCATCACGAAGGCGAGGACCCAGGCGACCGGGCGCAGCCACGGAGAGCGGCCGCGGTAGGGGCGCAGGCTGCCGCCGTAGGCCCCGTACGGGCCGTCGGGGTAGCCGTGGCCGTGGCCCTGTTCCCAGCCGGACTCGTCGGAGTGGTAGCCGTCGGTGTGGCCGTAGCCGTACCCGTCGTGGTCCTCGTCGCCCGTCCAGCCGCCCGCGAAGGCGGACCGGGCCGCTTCGGCGGCTTCCGCGCGCGCTCGATCGGCGGCCCGCTGGCGCTCCGCGGCGCTCGGTTCACGGATCTCGGCGTTCCGGACGAAGTCCTCGTCGAACACCACGGAGGCGAAGTCCTTGTCCGCGCCTCCGCGGTCCTCGTCGGGCTCCCCGTCGTCCGGGAACGGTTGGCCCCCCACGTCGTCCGGCACGTCACCAGCCTAGACCTGGAGGACGGCTTTGGGCAGGGCATCCGCCGAAATCCGGCCACACCGTGTTCAGCCGGTGACTACCGAACGTGACCGTCGCCGGTGACGATGTACTTGGTCGAGGTGAGCTCGGGAAGCCCCATCGGGCCCCGGGCGTGCAGCTTCTGCGTGGAGATGCCGATCTCGGCGCCGAAGCCGAACTGACCACCGTCCGTGAACCGGGTGGAGGCATTCACGGCAACCGTGGTCGAGTCGACCAGCTGGGTGAAGCGGCGCGCCGCGGCCTGCGAGGTGGTGACGATCGCCTCGGTGTGGCCGGAGGTCCAGCGGCGGATGTGGGCGACCGCGTCGTCGAGGGAGTCGACGACTCCCGCCGCGATGTCGTACGAGAGGTACTCGGCCGCCCAGTCCTCGTCGGTGGCGGGCACGGCCGTGACCTTGCTGCCCTCGGCGTAGGAGAGCACCTCGCCGTCGCCGTGGACGGTCACGCCCGCCTCGGCGAGCGCGTCCAGGGCCAGCGGCAGGAAGGCGGCGGCGATGTCCCGGTGGACCAGGAGGGTCTCCGCGGAATTGCAGACGGAGGGCCGCTGGGCCTTGGAGTTGACGAGGATGTCCACGGCCATGCCGAGGTCGGCCTGGGCGTCCACGTAGACGTGGCAGTTGCCGGTACCGGTCTCGATGACCGGGACGATGGACTCCTCGACGACGGTCTTGATGAGCGAGGCACCGCCGCGCGGGATGAGCACGTCGACGAGGCCGCGGGCGCGCATCAGCTCGCGGACGGAGTCGCGGGACTCGCCGGGGACCAGCTGGATCGCGTCGGCGGGCAGGCCGGCCGAGACGATGGCGTCGCGCAGGATCGCGACGAGCGCGGTGTTGGAGGCGTAGGCGGAGGAGCTGCCCCGGAGCAGGACCGCGTTGCCGGACTTCAGGCAGAGGGCGGCGGCGTCGACGGTGACGTTGGGGCGGGCCTCGTAGATGATGCCGACGACGCCGAGCGGGACGCGAATCTGGCGGAGGTCGATGCCGTTGGGGAGCGTGGAGCCTCGGACCACCTCGCCGACCGGGTCGGGCAGGGCCGCGACGTCGCGGACGTCGGAGGCGATGGCCGCGATGCGGTCGGGGGTGAGGGTGAGGCGGTCGATGACGGTCTCGCTGGTGCCCGCGGCGGCGGCCTTCGCCGTGTCGACGGCGTTGGCCTCGACGATCTCGGCCGTACGGGCCTCCAGCGCGTCCGCGATGGCCAGCAGCGCCGTGTCCTTGGCGGACCGCGGGAGGGGGGCGATGGCCGCGGCGGCGGTACGGGACCGCTGCGCGGTGGCTAGGACGGGCGAGGTGGCGGTGGCGGCATCGAGCGAGGTCATGCCGCCAGGGTAGTGCCCGGGTCGGGCTTGCCCGATGGGGTTCCAGCTCGCGAGACGCCGTCTTGACGTGGTCCGGCCGTTGGCTGGTGCGTGGGCCGGTGCGGGTGGTGGGCCCTGCGGGGCGGAGTCCCCTACCCGCCCTTCCACCGTTCCCCGGGCGCTGCCCGGACCCGCGCCTCAAACGCCGGCGGGGCTGAGCGGAGCCGACGGGGCTGAAGGGAGCCGGCGGGGCTGGAGGGGTGCGGCGGGGCTGGGAGGCAGCGCGGTCAGTACGGGTGTACGCCCACCGGGTGGGCCGGGGGTGGGCCGTAGCCTTCTGCCACTCGTTGGTGGTAGGTGGACCGGTCGATGACTTCGAGGCCGACGATCTCCCAGGGCGGGAGCTGGGCCGAGGAGCGGTGTTCGCCCCACAGGCGCAGGGCTACGGCCGCGGCGTCGTGGAGGTCGCGGGCCTCTTCCCAGTAGCGGATCTCCGCATGGTCGTCGGCATAGCGGCTGGTCAGTAGGAAGGGGTGGTCGTGGGCGAGCTGCTCCAGCCCGCGGCGGACCTCGGACAGCGGCGCGGGCTTGCCGGAGACGCTCAGGGTGACGTGCCAGAGGCGCGAGGTGTCGCGCTCCTCTCCGTTCCCGCTCTCGCCGACGGCGTCACCGTCCCCGGTGCCGACGCTGGTCAGCGCTCGTCTCACCAGCCCGCCTCCTTGTCTGCGCTGCGCGTGTCCGCCCCTCACAGTTGACCAGTCCTTGGCTCACCGCGCGGCGGTTTTACCGAACCTCAGCCCTGCAGCAGGACCAGATCGTCGCGGTGGACGACCTCCCGCTCGTACTCGGGTCCGAGTTCCCGCGCGAGCTCGCGCGTGGAGCGGCCGAGGAGCTGCGGAAGCTCCTTGGCGTCGAAGTTGACGAGCCCGCGGGCCACCGCCCGGCCGTCGGCCGAACGCAGTTCCACCGGGTCTCCCGCGACGAAATCGCCCTCGACCGAGGCGATGCCGGCGGGCAGCAGCGAGCTGCCGCGCTCGGTCACGGCGCGCACGGCTCCGTCGTCCAGTACGAGGTGTCCCTGGGGGGCCGAGGCGTGCTGGAGCCAGAGCAGCCGGTCCGTGGAGCGGCGCCCGGTGGAGTGGAACAGGGTGCCCGTGATCCGTCCGGCCAGGGCGTCCGCGGCCTGGCTGGCCGAGGTCAGGACGACGGGGATGCCGGCCGCCGCGGCGATGCGCGCCGCTTCGACCTTGGTGGCCATGCCGCCGGTGCCGACGCCCGCCTTGCCGACGCTGCCGATGGTGACGTGCGCGATGTCCTCGGGGCCGTGGACCTCGTCGATGCGGCTGGTGCCGGGCAGGGACGGGTCGCCGTCGTAGAGGCCGTCCACGTCCGAGAGGAGGACGAGGAGGTCGGCGCGGACCAGGTGGGCGACGAGGGCGGCGAGGCGGTCGTTGTCGCCGAAGCGGATCTCGTCGGTGGCGACGGTGTCGTTCTCGTTGACGACGGGGAGGGCGCCCATGGCCAGGAGCTGGTCCAGGGTCCGGTAGGCGTTGCGGTAGTGCGCGCGCCGGCTGGTGTCGTCTGTGGTGAGCAGCACCTGGCCGACGCGTACGCCGTAGCGGGCGAAGGAGGCGGTGTAGCGCGCGACGAGCAGGCCCTGGCCGACGCTGGCGGCGGCCTGCTGGCGGGCCAGGTCGGTGGGGCGGCGGCGCAGGCCGAGGGGGGAGAGCCCGGCGGCGATGGCTCCGCTGGAGACCAGGACGATCTCCTTCTCGCCGCCGCTGCGCGCCTTGGCCAGTACGTCGACCAGGGCGTCCACGCGGTCCGCGTCGAGACCGCCGGCCGCCGTGGTCAAGGAGGAGGAGCCGACCTTGACCACGATCCTGCGCGCGTCGAGGACGCCCTGCCTAGCCGCTGACACTTCTGTCCCCTTGCCCCTCACCGGAAAACTGACCCTGCCCGCCCAATCTACGGGGTGGCCGGGCGGGGCCGCCCTCCGGTTTCAGACCGTGGACTCCGTGCGGGTCCGGTCCGCTTCCGCGGCCTTGGCGCCGGTCCCCGGGATGAGGATCTTCCGGGAGAGGACGAAGGTGAACGGGATCGCCACGACGGCCGCGACCAGCGGTGCGATCTTGGTGTTCATGCCGGCCCAGGTCACCAGGGCGAACAGTCCGGCGGACTGGATCACGAAGTTGGTGATGTTGGTCAGAGGGAAGAGCAGGAACTTCTTCCACGTCGGCCGGGTCCGGTAGGTGAAGTAGGTGTTCATGAAGAACGACCCGATCATCGACAGGACGAAGGCCGCGGTGTAGGCGGCGAAGTACGGCATCCACGGGTGCATCAGCAGGTAGAACACGTAGAAGGTGCCGGTGTTGACCCCGCCGACCAGACCGAACCGGAAGATCTGGCCGAGCTGTTCCTTGCGGCCCGGCTTGTGCGGCGTCACGCCCGCCGCGTTCGTCGCAGGTGCGGGCATCAGCTGCTGCGCTCCGCGACCACGGCCTCGGCCGTCGACACCCTGGCGTCCCGGGAGTCGTGGGCGCCCTTGGAGTCACGGGAGCGCGGCTCGACCCCGTGCGATTCCTTCACGAGGAAGTGCGGCCTGCGCTTGGTCTCGTAGTAGATGCGGCCGATGTACTCGCCGATCAAGCCCAGCATGATCAGCTGGACCCCGCCGAGACCCACCATGATTCCGACGATGGTGACGTAACCCGGGGAGTCCACGCCCTGGGTGATCGCCTGGATCGTGATCACCAGCGCGTAGAGGCCGGTCAGCGCGACCAGCGACACGCCCGCCCAGATGCCGACTCGCAGCGGCCGGTTGTTGAAGGAGATCAGGCCGTCCATGCCGTAGTTCAGCAGGGACCCGAACTTCCACTTCGTCTCGCCGGCCTCGCGCTGGGCGTTGCGGTAGTCGAAGTGGACCGTGTCGAAGCCGATCCAGGAGAAGAGCCCCTTGGAGAAGCGGTTGTACTCGGGCAGCGACAGCAGGGCGTCCACGGCCGGACGCGACAGCAGCCGGAAGTCGCCGACGCCGTCGGTGAGCTCCACGTCGACCCACCGGTTGATGCCCCGGTAGTAGAGGCGGCTCAGCGCCGTGCGGAGCTTCTTGTCGCCCTCGCGGGTACGGCGGGCGATGATCTGGTCGTGCCCCCGCTGGTAGTACTCCAGCATGGTGGCGATGAGCTCCGGCGGGTGCTGGAGGTCCGCGTCCATGATGACGACGGCGTCACCGGTCGCCTCGCGCAGGCCGGCGAGCATGCCGGACTCCTTGCCGAAGTTCCGGCTGAAGGAAACGTACCGGGTCTGCTCCCGGTATCGCGCGGCGATCTTGCGGAGCTTTTCGAGGGTTCCGTCGCGACTACCGTCATCGACGTAGCAGACCTCGTATTCGATAGGGAGTGCGTCCAGAACCTTTCGGATCACCGTATCGAAGCTGTCGATCACGGCTTCTTCGTTGTAGCAAGGGACTACTACGGATAGCTTCATGAACACTTCCTGCGGGTCCGTACGGGTGGATGCCGTCGACCGGACCGGTCATTCACCTCTACCAGAAAAGTATGCACGCCCCTGGCAGGGCTGCCTGAGGCGAGTGCGGCACACGGTAGCTTTGGGAGGGGGACAGAGGGGGGACGGAGAGGGGACAAATGAATGAATCAAAGGGATAAGAGGTGCACGTGCCTGACGTCTCCGTAGTCGTCATCGTCTACAACGACGCAGAGCGTCTACCGGCAGCCGTCCAGTCGGTTTTGGACCAAACTCTGCACGGGGTCGAAGTCGTGATCGTGGACGACTGCAGCAAGGACCGGTCCTACGCCGTCGCCAGGGAACTCGAAGCCGCGCACCCCGGGCGGGTACGCGCCTTCCAGCTGCCGGAGAACAGCGGCGGCTGCGGTGCCCCGCGCAACCACGGCATCAAGCAGGCCACCGGTGCGTACGTCATGTTCCTGGACAGTGACGACGTGCTGGAACGCAACGCCTGCCGCAACATGCTGGAGGCCGCCGAGCGGACCGGCTCCGACCTGGTTTCGGGCATGTGCGTACGCGTGCACCTGGACAGCCGGTCGGGCAAGACCACCGAGTGGTACCCGTGGATCTACTCCCGGACCCGCACGCTGGAGTCGATCACCGAGTACCCGGACCTGCTGGTCTTCGACACCCTCTCCACGAACAAGTGCTACCGGCGCGCGTTCCTGCTGGAGCAGGGGCTGGAGTTCCCGGTCGGCATCCACTACGAGGACCTGCTCTTTTCCGCGCAGGCCTACGTCGCCGCCAGCCGCATCACGCTGATCCCGAACCACGTCTATTTCTGGAACGTGGTCGAGAAGGCGGCGGCGAAGTCGATCAGCAACCGGCGCCACGAGATCGAGAACTTCGTCCACCGGATGGAGATCCACCGTCGCGTCGACGTGCTGCTGGCCTCCAAGGGCCACGAGCAGATCAAGTCCGCGAAGGACACCAAATTCCTCAAGCACGACCTGGTGCTGCACCTGCTGGACCTGCCCCTGCTCGATGACGACTACCGGCGGGAGTTCGCCCGGCTCGCCAACGGCTACCTCGCCGGCATCGACCCGGACGCGTACCGCAACGTCACGTACCTCCAGGCCATCTGCGCCTACCTGCTGGGCAAGGAGGACTGGGACAACCTGCTCACGGCCGCCGAGGCCATGACCAACAAGGGCCGGCTCACCTCCCCGCTCGCCGAGCGCGACGGCCGCATCTACTGGTGCGCCGATCACCTCGACGATGCCGAGGGCCGCAAAATACTGGACGTCACCGCTCAGGGCTTCTCCAGCACACCGCTCACCTCGCTCGCCCTGGGCAACCACCTCACCTCGTACGCCGACGACGGCCGGGGAACCGTCACCCTGACCGGTTCCGTCGTGAACCCGCTGGGGCGGATCCGGCCGGAATCGGAGCTGAAGGCCTCGCTCGAATTCCGGGCCCGCCGGCAGATCGGGGTGCGGTCGTTCAGCTTCCCGGTGGAATCCGTGCGCCACGCCGGTGACACGATCGAGTGGAAAGTCACGGCCGACATCGGCAGCACCATCCGCCCCTTCGGCATCATCGACGCGGTCTGGGACGTACGCCTGAAGCTGACGGCCGGCAGCGACCGGCTCACCACCCGCGTCTCGGTCGGCGGGGTCGACCTGGAGAACGCCGCCCGACTGCGCGTCCGCCCCCGCCTGACCCGGCTGGTCTCGGACCGCTTCCAACCGGAGATGACCAAGAAGGGCAACCTCTCCTACGTCCTGACCGCCGAGGGCGCCGCCGCCGTACGCACCCAGTCGCTGATCAACAACGCGATGCACGGCAAGGCCGCCGGCGTGGTCAAGCGGAGCCTGCGCAAGGCCCTGCGGGCCCGCCGCAACCTCGGCTCGGGCGAGCAGAAGGTGAAGGTCTACCACGAGGTCTTCTCGAAGCTCCCGGTCAAGAAGGGCACCGTCGTCTTCGAGAGCCACATGGGCAAGCAGTACAGCGACAGCCCCAAGGCGATCTACGAGGAGCTGGTGCGCTCCGGTGCACCGTTCGAGGCGATCTGGTCCTACGAGGGCAAGGAGCCCAGGGGCTTCCCCAAGGAGGCCACCCTGGTGCGGCGCTGGAGCTGGGCCTACCTGCGCGCCCTGGCCCAGGCCGAGTTCTGGGTCGACAACCAGGGCTTCCCGCTGGCGCTGGCCAAGCGCCCGGGGACCACGTACATCCAGACCTGGCACGGTTCGGCGCTCAAGCGCATGGGCTTCCACGAGCCCCGCACCAAGGCCCAGGGCAAGGCCGGCCAGGACCGCCTGCAGAGCGCCCTCGACCGCTTCGACCACTTCCTGATCCGCTCCGAGCACGACACCCGCACCCTGGCCAAGGGGTTCCGGCTGCGCGACGGGGTCCTGCTGCGCACCGGCTACCCGCGCAACGACGCCCTGGTCGCGGCGCACCGCTCCGAGGCGCACACCGGTGAGCGGATCCGCGGTCCCCTGGCCGGCGAGCTCGGGATCGACCCGGACAAGAAGGTCCTGCTGTACGCGCCGACCTTCCGGGCGAACGCGGACGGCGCGGTGGAGGGCTTCGAGTTCCCCTTCGACGTCGAGGAGTTCGCCGACCGGCTCGGCGACCGCTTCACGCTGCTGGTGCGGACCCACTACCTCAACAGCGCCGTGCTGCCGCCGTCGGTCGCGGGGCGGGTCGTCGACGTGTCCAAGTACCACGACGTCACCCCGCTGTTGGCGCTCGCGGACGGGCTGATCACCGACTACTCGTCCGTGATGTTCGACTACGCGGTCCTGGACCGGCCGATGCTGTTCTTCGCGTACGACTACGAGAAGTACGCGACCGACATCCGCGGAACGTACTTCGACCTGAAGGAGAAGGCCCCGGGCCCGGTGCTGGCCACGGCGGAGGAACTGCTCCAGGCCATCGCCGCGTTCGACGAGGCGGACGCCAAGTACGCCCATGCGCGCCGGCGCTTCCTCACCGAGTCCGGCGAGTACGACCGCGGGGACGCGGCCCGCCAGATCGTCGAGAAGTTCTTCACCAGGAGCGGCAAGTGAGCCAGCAGACCGCCACCGCCACCGCCACCGGGCAGGACCCCGCCGACGGCGGCCGGGACGTCTTCCTCGTCTCCAACAGCGTCGACGAGCTCGGCGGCGTCACCACCTGGTCGCACCAGATGGCCCGGCTGTTCAGCGACCGCGGACACCGGGTGCACGTCGTCGGCATCACCCCCGTCGCCGAAGAGCTCCGGCAGAAACTGCCCGCCGCCCTCCCCTACGCGACGACGACGCTCTACGAGACCCACCCGGCCGCCGCGCGCGGACTCAGCGGCATCAAGGGCCGGCTCAACGCACCCGAGCGGCGCCGCCAGGCGGCCCGCCGGGCGACGATGCAGGCCAAGGCGGACCGGTTCGGCGACCTGCTGCGCGCGGCCCGCCCCGGCGGGGTCGTGATCGTCACCCAGATCTGGGCGATGGAGTGGGTGGCCCTCGCCGACACCAAGGGGTTCACCGTCATCGGCATGAGCCACGAGTCCTTCGAGGCCAGCCAGAAGTCCTCCCGGGCCCGGCGGGTACGCCGCTACTACCCGGAGGTCGACCGGATGCTCGTGCTGACCCCCGAGGACGCGGACCTCTGGATCCGGTCGGGCATGAACAACGTCGCCAGCATGCCGAACCCGCTGCCGTTCATGCCGGCCTCCCCCGCCCCGCGCACCGAGAAGGTCGTGGCGAGCGTCGGCCGCCTCTCCTTCGAGAAGGGCGTGGACCTGCTGCTCGACGCCTGGGCGGACGCCGCCCCCCTGCACCCCGACTGGACCTTGCGGATCTACGGGGCCGGCGCCGAAGAACCCTCGCTGCGCGTGCACGCCTGCGGGCTGGGAGTCGAGGACTCCGTGGAGTGGATGGGCAGCACCGACGACGTGCTCGGTGCCCTGACCGGTGCCTCGGTCTTCGCACAGGCCTCGCGCGCCGAAGGGTTCCCGATCACCCTGCTGGAGGCCATGGCCGCGGGCCTGCCGGTGGCCGCCTTCGACTGCGCGCCGGGCGTACGGGAGATCGTGACGCACGGCGAGGACGGGCTGCTGGCCCGGCTCGGCAACACGATGGAGCTCGCCGGACAGCTGGACCGGCTGATGTCCGACCGCGCCCTGCGCGACCGGCTCGGCGACACCGCCTTCCGCGACGTGCAGCGGTACTCCAGCGCCGACATCACGGACCGGTGGGAAGAGCTGTTCTCCTTCTTGGAGCGCTGAGCCCGCCGGTACCCGGTGAGTACGCGGCCGCCCGCCCCGGAAAGGTCCGGGGCGGGCGGCTTCGTAGGTCCTCGTCAGGAGGTCAGCCCTTGCGGTTGGCCTCCCAGCCCTCCCAGGCCGAGGTGATCATCTCGCGGACGTCGTGGCGGGCCTTCCAGCCCAGCACGGCCGAGATCTTCTCGGCGGAGGCGACGACCTTCGCCGGGTCGCCGGGGCGGCGCGGGGAGACCGCGGGCGCGTAGGCGGGGTCGGTGTGCCCGGTGGTCTCGTTGACCAGCTCGACCATCTCGCGGACGGAAACGCCCTCGCCGCGGCCGATGTTGACGGTGAGGTCGTCGTACTCGCCCCGCGCGCCCCACTCGGCGAGCTTGCGGGCCGCCACCACGTGGGCCTCCGCGAGGTCCGCGACGTGGATGTAGTCACGGATGCACGTGCCGTCCGGGGTCGGATAGTCGTCGCCGAAGATCCGGGCGCCCTCGCCCTTGTCGAACCGCTCGAAGATCATCGGCACCAGGTTGAAGACCCCGGTGTCCGCGAGCTCGGGGGTGGCGGCGCCCGCCACGTTGAAGTACCGCAGGCAGGCGGTGGAGATCCCCTTGGCCCTGCCGGTCGCGCGCACCAGCCACTCGCCGGCCAGCTTCGTCTCGCCGTACGGGCTCAGCGGCAGGCACGGGGTGTCTTCGGTGACGAGGTCGACGTCGGGCATCCCGTACACGGAGGCGGAGGAGGAGAAGAGGAAGTTGCGGATGCCGGCGTCGGCCACCGCGCCCAGCAGGACCGTGAGGCCCTGCACGTTCTCCTCGTAGTAGTGCAGCGGCTTCTCCACGGATTCGCCGACCTGCTTCTTGCCCGCGAGGTGCACCACGCCGGTGATCTCGTGCCGGGCGAAGGTCTCGTCCAGAACCTTGCGGTCGAGCACGGAACCGACCACCAGCGGAACGCCCTCCGGGACACGGTCGACGTTGCCGGTGGAGAGGTCGTCCAGGATCACGACCTCCTCGCCCGCGAGCAGCATCGCGCGGACCACGTGCGACCCGATGTAGCCGGCACCACCAGTGATCAGAAAGGTCATGCGTATCTCCCTAGTTCCTTCTCGTGCCTCTTCCGGCGTCCGCCGGTCCTCGCGCTCCGACCTCGGCTCTTGCGCGCCCGGTCGAGGCGGTTGCGTACAAGACTCATGACGCCCGCTGCTCCGGGCGCGAGGCGCAGTGCCAGCGATCCGCCGGCCGTGCGGTAGGTCTGCGCCAGCAACACACCGTACCGGCTGCTCGGCAGCACCCTCCGGTGGAGCAGTCCCCCGAGGGGGCGCGGGGAGGTGAGCAGGGAGCTCCCGTCCGCGCACTCCACGCCCACCTTGACGTCCCAGGCCTGCATGCCGCGCCGGCCCGCGCCGCGCCCGGCGACCGCCAGTGTGATCAGGTGGAACGGCAGTTCCCCGGTCCAGTGGCTGCCGTCCTCGGCGGGGCTCAGCTCCACCGGCGCGGCGAACAGCGGCTTCCCCTCGTCGTCCCGGGGCAGGAAGCGCAGTTGGACCGTGCGCGGGCCGGCCGCGGCGAGGCGTCCGTACAGATCGTGCACGCGGATCCGCAGTCCCGTGCGGCCCACGGTCTCGGCGTCAATGGTGACGGGCAGTTCGGACGTGGGCAGCTCCGCCAGCCCGTCCAGTTCCACCGGCAGGGTCTCGCTCCACACCGCGGCCCCGCCGGGGCCGGTCGCGTACGGGGGCGCCAGCCGGGGCGGATCGGCGGCGAAGGCGGTCAGCCGCCGCAGGTCGGCGGGGGCGGGCGGAACCTCGCGGGCGCGCAGCACCCGTACGATCCAGCGCGCGGGGGCTGCGGCGGCCTCGATGTCGGCGTCCGCGAAACCGGCGAGGTAGTCGCGGGTCAGGGTCCACCAAGCGGCCTGGTACTCGGGGTCCTCCCCGAGCTCGCGCAGGTACATGCGCAGGTCGTACTCGAGGAACTTGACCTGGCAGGCCCGGCCCAGCTCCGGCGAGGACTCGGAGAGGATCCGGGAGGCGGCGCGGTGGGCCTCGATGCGCGCACGCCAGTTGCCGACGTCCTGGCGGGCCAGGGAGATGGACACCTGGGCGGCGTCCCGGCGCACGTGCCACACGTAGACCAGGTCGCCGATGACCGCGATGCGGGGCTCGGCGGCCAGCACGCGGGCGGTGAACACGAAGTCCTCGTAGACGAAACGGCCGTCGGGGAAGCGGATCCGGTGCTTGTCGAGGAAGGCCCGGTCGTACAGCTTGTTGACGCAGAGCGTGTCCCGGACCAGTTGCGGCCGGTCGGCCGGCCGGTCGATGACATCGCCCGGAGCGCCGAGGCCGGGCACCCAGGGGACATCGCGGCCCGAGGGCAGTTCGCGGCGGACGCAGGCGCCGACCGTGACGGGCGCGTGGTGTTCCTCGGCGGCGCGCAACAGGGCGTCCACGGCTCCCGGGGGGAGCACGTCGTCGCTGTCCAGGAACATGACGTACCGGGCGGTCGCGACTGCGATCCCGTCGTTGCGCGGGGTGCCGCAGCCCCCGCTGTTCCGCGTGCGGTGCACGACCTTCAAGCGGGGGTGGCGGGCGGCCAGTTCGTCCAGCACCGGTCTGGTCCCGTCGACCGACGCGTCGTTGACCGCGATGACTTCGACGACCGCGGGGCCCTGGGCGAGAGCCGAGGAAACGGCCTCACCCACGAGCTCTGCATCGTTGTACGCGATCACAATGACGGAAACGCTGGGGGTATTGCTGCTCGTCACTTTGGGATCCTAGGCCACGCAAGTGAAAGCATCCTTAAGACCATGGGCCGTTCGGGTGACCCCTCCAGCACGGACGGCCCGGTCCGGGCCCGGTCGTGAGGACCGGGCCCGGACCGGGCCGAAGCGCGGGCGGGGAGGGTTCCGTCAGAAGGGACGGAACTCGTCGTACTCCTTCTGCGCGGAGTCCCGCTCGGCTTCCTTCTCCTTGCGGCGCGTGGTCGCCGGACGCGGCGCCTCCAGACGGTGGTCCTCACCGCGGCGGCCCAGCATCTCGGCGCCGGCCATCATGGTCGGCTCCCAGTCGAAGACGACCGCGTTGTCGTCGGAACCGATGGCGACGCCGTCACCCGCGCGGGCACCGGCCTTCTTCAGCGCCGCCTCGACGCCGAGGCGGTTGAGGCGGTCGGCGAGGTAGCCGACGGCCTCGTCGATGTTGAAGTCGGTCTGGCGGACCCAGCGCTCCGGCTTCTCGCCGCGCACGCGGTACACGTCCTCGGCCTCGTCGTAGGTGATGGTGAAGCCCGAGTCGTCCACGGCCTTCGGCCGGATGACGATGCGGGTCGCCTCCTGCTTCGGCGCACGGGCGCGGAACTTCGCGATGACCTCGGCGAGGAAGTAGGACAGCTCCTTCAGGCCCGTACGGTCGACCGCGGAGACCTCGAAGACCTTGTAGCCGCGGGCCTCCAGGTCCGGGCGGACCATGTCCGCGAGGTCCTTGCCGTCGGGGATGTCGACCTTGTTGAGGACGACGAGGCGCGGACGCTTCTCCAGGCCGCCGCCGTAGAGCTTCAGCTCCTCCTCGATGGCGTCGAGGTCGGCGAGCGGGTCGCGGTCGGACTCCAGGGTGGCGGTGTCCAGCACGTGCACGAGGATCGAGCAGCGCTCGACGTGGCGCAGGAACTCCAGGCCGAGGCCCTTGCCCTGGCTGGCGCCGGGGATGAGGCCCGGGACGTCGGCGATCGTGTAGACCGTCGAGCCCGCGGTGACGACGCCCAGGTTCGGGACCAGGGTGGTGAAGGGGTAGTCGGCGATCTTCGGCTTGGCCGCGGAGAGCACCGAGATCAGCGAGGACTTGCCGGCGCTCGGGAAGCCGACCAGCGCCACGTCGGCGACGGTCTTGAGCTCCAGGACGACGTCGCCGCCGGTGCCCGGTACGCCGAGGAGGGCGAAGCCGGGCGCCTTGCGGCGGGCGGAGGAGAGCGCGGCGTTGCCGAGGCCGCCGCGGCCGCCCTCGGCGGCCACGTAGGTGGTGCCCTGGCCGACGAGGTCGGCGAGGACGTTGCCCTCCTTGTCGAGGACGACGGTGCCGTCCGGCACGGGCAGGATGATGTCCTGGCCGTCCTTGCCGGAGCGGTTGTCGCCCGCGCCGGGCTGGCCGTTGGTGGCCTTGCGGTGGGGGCTGTGGTGGTACTCCAGCAGGGTGGTGATCGACTGCTCCACCACCAGGATGACGTCGCCGCCACGGCCGCCGTTGCCGCCGTCGGGGCCGCCGAGCGGCTTGAACTTCTCCCGGTGAACGGAGGCGCAGCCGTGGCCCCCGTTACCCGCGGCGACATGCAATTCGACGCGGTCCACGAAGGTGGTCATGGTTGTTCCTCCAGATACAGCGGGAATAACCCGGAAAGCCCGGGTGGGTAGGCCTTGCTACCCATTAAACGTGTCTATGTGACAACGCGCCGAGGGCGGACCTCTCTTCCCGGCTCGCGCCGGGAAGAGCTGAGATCCGCCCTCGGGGTGTTACGAACGCTTCAGATCAGCAGGAGCTGAATCAGGCGGCCGGAACGATGTTGACGACCTTGCGGCCACGGTGCGTGCCGAACTCGACCGAACCGGCCTGCAGCGCGAACAGCGTGTCGTCGCCACCACGACCGACACCCGAACCCGGGTGGAAGTGGGTGCCGCGCTGGCGGACGAGGATCTCACCAGCGGAAACGACCTGACCGCCGAAGCGCTTCACGCCGAGCCGCTGGGCATTGGAATCGCGCCCGTTCCGGGTGGACGATGCGCCCTTCTTGTGTGCCATGTCTCAGTCCCTCTTACTTCGCAGCCGCGGGGATACCGGTGACCTTGATCGCCGTGTACTGCTGGCGGTGACCCTGGCGACGGCGGTAGCCGGTCTTGTTCTTGTAACGCAGGATGTCGATCTTGACGCCCTTGTGGTGATCCACAATCTCGGCCGTGACCTTGACGCCGGCCAGGACCCACGGGTCGCTGGTCACGGCTTCGCCGTCGACAACGAGCAGGGTCGAGAGCTCGACCGTGTCGCCAACCTTGGCGGTGGGAATCTTGTCAACTTCAACGATGTCGCCGACAGCAACCTTGTGCTGGCGACCACCGCTGCGCACGATGGCGTACACGCGGATCTCTCTCTCACTCGGGGCGGATGCTCCTGAAGCCAGCCGCTCAGGCGGGCCGAAGCCCACACCGATCCGGATTGGACGAGCGGCCTCTCCCGCATGGTGCTCGGCGGGAGGAAGGTGCTCAGGAGCGCGGCGCGCGTTAGACGTAATCGTCTAAACATGCCGACGGTCTAGGTTACGGGGCCGGTTCCGGAGGGTCAAACCGGGTCCCGCATGACCACGGGCCCCGCCGCTCGGCGGGGCCCGTGGTCAGGTGCGGATCAGGCTTCGGTCGGAGCCGAAACGGAGGGCAGCGTCTGCTGCTCGGCCGCCGCGGTCTTCTTCGTCGCCCGCTTCGCAACGGTCTTCTTGGCGGCGGTCTTGGCCGTCGCCGCCTTCTTGGTGACGGTCTTCTTGGCGGCCGCCGCCTTCTTGGCCGGTGCCTTCTTCGCCGCGGCCGCCGTGGTCGTCGCCTTCTTGGCGGCCGTCTTGCGGACCGCCTTCTTGGCGGGAGCCGCCGGGGCGGCCTCCTCCACGACGACCTCGGCCGGGGTCTCCACCGGCGCCTGGACGACCACCACGGCCGCCTCGGCGCCCGCCGGGGAACCGGCCGGTGCGGTGGCCTTACGGGTGGCACGGCGACGCGGACGGGCCGGCGCGGCCTCGGCCGCGGGCTCGATCACGGGCTCGGCGGGGGTCTCGACGACCACCGGCGCGGGCTCGGGCTCGACGACGGGCTCGGGCTCCGCCGCCACGACCGGCTCCAGGGCCTCGGCGGCCTCGGCGGGGGCGCCCGCCGGAGCGGTCGCCTTACGGGTGGCACGGCGGCGGGTGCGGCCCTTGGGGGCCTCCTCCACGACCGGCTCCGCGACGACCGTCTCGACGACCTCGACCGCTTCGACCACGGGCTCGGGCTCGACGACCTCGATCTCGGCCTCGACCACCGGCTCGGGCTCGGCCACGGGGGCCGGAGCCACCGGGGCCGGAGCCGCGGCGACGCGCGCGCCGCCCGCCGGAGCGGTCGCCTTGCGGGTGGCGCGACGGCGGTTGCGACGGCCGCTCAGACCCGCGGCGGCCTCGGCCTCGGCCGGGCTGCCGTACAGCTCCTCGTCGGCGACGAAGGACGGCTCCGGCAGCGCGATCGGGGCGGCGGCCTCGGCAGCCACCTCCGCCTCGGTCTCGATCTCGTAGACGTCGGTCTCGACGGCCTCGATCTCGTGCTCGTGCTCGTCGGCACGGCCACCGCGGCGCTTGGAGCGCTTGCCGTTGCCACCGCCGCCGACCACGGTCGGGGTCTCCATGTGCACGATCACACCGCGGCCGTTGCAGTGGACGCAGGTCTCGGAGAAGGACTCCAGCAGACCCTGGCCCACCCGCTTGCGGGTCATCTGGACCAGGCCCAGCGAGGTCACCTCGGCGACCTGGTGCTTGGTCCGGTCACGGCCCAGGCACTCCAGCATGCGCCGCAGGACCAGGTCGCGGTTGGACTCCAGGACCATGTCGATGAAGTCGATGACCACGATGCCGCCGAGGTCGCGCAGCCGCAGCTGGCGCACGATCTCCTCGGCCGCCTCCAGGTTGTTCCTGGTGACGGTCTCCTCGAGGTTGCCGCCCTGACCGGTGAACTTGCCGGTGTTGACGTCGATGACGATCATCGCTTCGGTCTTGTCGATCACGAGCGAGCCGCCCGAGGGCAGCCACACCTTGCGGTCGAGGGCCTTGGCGAGCTGCTCGTCGATCCGGTACGTCGCGAAGACGTCGACCTCGGAGGTCCAGCGGGAGAGCCGGTCGGACAGGTCCGGGGCCACGTGGTTCACGTAGCCGTGGATGGTCTCCCAGGCGCTGTCACCGCTGACGATGACCTTCGAGAAGTCCTCGTTGAAGATGTCGCGCACGACGCGGACGGTCATGTCCGGCTCGCCGTACAGGAGGCTCGGCGAAGAGGTCGAGATCTGGTTCGACTTCTTCTGGATGTCCTCCCACTGGGCCTGCAGACGCTCGACGTCGCGGCGCAGCTCGTCCTCGCTCGCACCCTCGGCGGCGGTGCGCACGATGACGCCCGCGTCCTCGGGGACGATCTTCTTGAGGATGGTCTTCAGGCGCGCGCGCTCGGTGTCGGGCAGCTTGCGGCTGATACCGGTCATCGAGCCCTCGGGCACGTAGACGAGGTAGCGGCCGGGCAGCGAGACCTGGCTGGTCAGGCGGGCACCCTTGTGGCCGATCGGGTCCTTGGTGACCTGCACCAGGACCGACTGGCCGGACTTGAGGGCGGACTCGATGCGGCGCGGCCCGTTGGCCATGCCGAGCGCCTCGAAGTTGACCTCACCGGCGTACAGGACGGCGTTGCGGCCCTTGCCGATGTCGATGAAGGCGGCCTCCATCGACGGCAGCACGTTCTGGACCTTGCCCAGGTAGACGTTGCCGACGTACGAGGTGGCTTCTTCCTTGTTGACGTAGTGCTCGACGAGCACGTTGTCCTCGAGGACGCCGATCTGGGTGCGCTCGCCCGACTGGCGGACGACCATCACGCGCTCGACGGCCTCACGACGGGCCAGGAACTCGGCCTCGGTGATGATCGGGACCCTGCGGCGGCCCTGCTCGCGGCCTTCGCGGCGGCGCTGCTTCTTCGCCTCCAGGCGGGTCGAGCCCTTGATGGACTGGACCTCGTCGGAGGAGGTGGAGCCGGAGCCCACGGAGGACTCGGAGCGCTCGCGCGCCGGGCGGGGCTCGCGGACCTTGACGACGGTGCGTACGCCGTCCTCGTCGCCCGCGTCGGCGTCCGTACCGCCGTCACCGCTGCGGCGACGACGGCGACGGCGACGACGGCTGGAGCTGGAGCCGAGGGCCCCGTTCTCCTCGTCCTCTTCCGCCTCTTCCTCATCGGCCTCTTCGGCCTCGGCCTCTTCCTCGGCGGACTCGTCGAGGTCGGCGGCCTCACCGCGACGGCGGCGACGGCCACCGCGGCGGCGACGGCGGGACGGGCGGTCGCCCGACTCGTCGAAGTCCTCCTCGGCGGCCTCTTCGAGCTCGGCCTCGGCCTCTTCCTCGAAGAGCTCTACGTCGGCCAGCGAGACCGGAGCGGACGGCGCGGCCGGAGCCGGAGCCGCCGGAGCGGCGCTCTCGGCGGCTGCGCCGCGGCCGCGGCGGCGGCGACGACCGGCCGGCTGCGGGGCGGGGGCCACGACGGCCTCGGCCTCGAGCTCGATCTCTTCTTCTTCGACCTCGTCGAACTCGTCGACCGGGGCGGCTGCGGCAGCGGCCGCCGCGGCCATGGCGGCGGTCTCCGGGGTCTGGAACATCGGCTCGGCGAAGACCGGGGCCTGGAACACGGCGACGGCCGGACGACCGGCGCGGCGGCCACGAGCCGGGGCGGCGGGCGCCTCGGCCGGGGCAGCGGCGGCAGCCGCGGGCTGCGGCGCTGCGGCGGCGGCCGGAGCGGTGGTGGAACGCGTGGCGCGACGGCGGCCGCCGCGCTTCGGGGAGTCCACGGCGTCGGCGACGGTGACGGCCCTGGCGGCGGGAGCCGCGACGGGGGCCTCCTCCGCGACGACCTCGGCGGCGGGAGCCTCGGGGGCGGTCACGGCGCGGGTGGCACGGCGACGGGCACGCACCGGAGCGGCGGGCTCCTCCACCACGGCGGCCGGAGCCTCGACCACGACGGGCGCGGCCTCGGCGACCGGAGCCTCGGGAGCGGTCACGGCGCGGGTGGCACGACGGCGGGCACGGGCCGGAGCGGCGGCCGGAGCAGCCTCCTCGACCGGCGCGGCCTCGACCACGACGGGCGCGACCTCGGCCACGGGAGCCTCAGGGGCGGCCACGGCGCGGGTGGCACGACGGCGGGCACGGGCCGGGGCGGCGGCCGGAGCAGCCTCCTCGACCGGCGCGGCCTCGACCACGACGGGCGCGACCTCGGCCACGGGAGCCTCAGGGGCGGCCACGGCGCGGGTGGCACGGCGACGGGCACGGGCCGGGGCGGCGGCCGGAGCGGCTTCCTCGGCGGGCGCGGCTGCCACCACGGGTGCCGGGGCCGCCTCGGTGGCGGCTACCGGGCCGCCGGGGGGACCGGCCGGCCGGGAAGCGGCACGCCGGCGCCTGCGCGGAGGCAGGTTGTCGCTCGGGCTGCCACTGTCGGCGGTGGTGTTGTTGTTGTCGTTTTCGCTGTTGAGCATGCGGGGTTTCTCCCGTCACGCTCCCGGGCGCCGCGGCTGACTTCCGGTCCGGCACGGCTCCGCACTGTGAATGCGGAACCGGCCTCCGGGGCGCGTTCGCCACACGGGAGCTCAGTTCAATGGCCGCCGGTTCCGTACGTGGTAGTTCGTACGGCCTGGCGGAAGTCTTCAGGTCTGTGCGCGGCCCGACCCAGGTGGCTCCCGAGTGCCAGGGCTGCGCGACGACGACGATCCCTACGCGGCGGGACCTTCCGGCGCCTTCGCGTCGGCGGCTACGGCCGCCGTGGGTGGGGCTGCCGTGACTGCCTCGCGGTCGGGCGCGAGCGGGTCGGTCACCGTGCCGGACTCCTCGTCGAAGAGCCCCTGCGCCAGCCTGGTCACCGCTGCGGGGACCGGCGGCGTTAGGTCGGCCACAGCTCGGAGACCGGACAGGACGTCGTCGGGTCGCACGGCAGGTGTCAGATGCCGAACAACCAGCCGCAGTATCGCACAGGCATTGTCCCGGGTCCTATCAGCCGGTTCGGTGGCCGATACGGGAACCGTTTCCAGAGTCACCACGGCGCCGCGCGTGTCGAAGGTCCGCATGCCGTTCTTGGTACGGCGCTGGACCTCGACCGTTTCGGCGGCGAGGAAGGCCTCGACGGCCCGCTCGGCGTCCGCGGGATCCACGCCGTCCAGGCGCAGTTCCCAGACGGAGGCCGTCAGCCGGTCGGCGAGACCGGAGGTGTGGGCCTCCACCGCGTCGATGATGTCGAGGCCCACGGGCATCGACTCGTCGAGCAGTTCGCGCAGCTTCGCGGGATCGCGGGGCTCGGCGAGGGCGATCTCCAGGTATTCGGCCTCGCTGCCGGTCCCGGTGGGGGCGGCGTTCGCGTACGAGACGCGCGGGTGGGGGGTGAAGCCCGCCGAGTACGCCATGGGCACCTCGGAGCGGCGCAGGGCCCGCTCGAAGGCGCGCTGGAAGTCCCGGTGGCTGGTGAACCGGAGGCGGCCGCGCTTGGTGTAGCGCAGACGAATGCGCTGCACCACCGGTGCGGGAGGCGGGCCTTCGGGCTGTCGCTTGCCCAGTGGTTCTTCTCCTTGTGCGGGGCTTCGCGGCTCGCGCGTCGCCCTGAGGTCTGTGGAGCCTGCGGGCGGGCCGCGTCCTGCCCTCCGGCTCACCCCTGCTTGTGCAGGGAGATCTCGGGAGTGGCGGGCGTGTCGCCTACGGCTGTGTTACTACCCAGAGTACGCGCCCGTGACCTCACTGGTTCCCGGGACGGCCCCCCGAACAGCATCCGCCGTACGTCGGCCCGCGCCTCGCGCACCGCGAGGCGCGAGGTGCTCCACACCTCGCGGACGAGGTGGCCGACCGGAGTGACGGTGTGCCGGTACGCCGTCCGCCCCGCACGGCGCGCCGCGCTCCACCCGGCGCGGACGGCGTACCCGACGGGAGTCGCGATCCGCCGGTAGGCCCAGGCGACCGGCCGGACGACGAAACCGCGCCACAGCAGGACGAGCCCGCGCCCCAGGGCCCGGCTGGCCCGCCCCGCGAGGTGCCAGGCCCCGACGAGCAGCCGTCCGAGCGGTGCGAGCAGGTACGTGTACGCGCCCCGCCCGAGCGGGGCGACCACGTACCGCCACAGCGCGACGCAGGGCCGGACGACCCCGTAGGCGAGGGCGCGCGTGAGGAGCCACGCGAGAGCGCTCCCGACGGGTACGAGGACGTGCCGGTACCCGGCGCCGGCCAGCCACCCGATCCCGAGCGCGGGCAGCACGAGCAGGTACCGCACCATCGCCGCACCCAGCCACCGCACCCCGCGCCCGAACCACAGCAGGCCGTGCCCCAACGGCACCAGCCCGTACGCGTAAACCCCCCGCCCCAACCACCCGATCCCCCGCCCGACCGGCACGACCACGTACCGCCACAGCCCCACCCACGGCCAGACGAAGACCGTCATCGCCAGGGCCCAGGAAGCCCACTTGAGCCCCCTGCCCAACGGCCGCAGCACGTACCGGCCGCTGCCCCGGCCGAGCCATCGGAGCCCGTCGCCGAAGGGGCGCAGCAGATGCGCGTGGACCGCCCGCCCGAGCCACAGCAGTCCCCGCCCGAGCGGAACCAACCCGTAGGCGCAGACCGGCACGACCACGTACCGCCACAGCCCCACCCACGGCCAGACGAAGACCGCCATCGCCAGTGCCCAGGAAGCCCACTTGAGGCCCTTGCCCACGGGCCGCAGCAGGTGGGCGTGGACCGCCCGCGCCAACCAGAGGGCGCCCCGCCCGAGCGGCCGGAACACGTACGCGTGCGCCGCCCGCCCCAGCCGGGCCAGTGCGCGCCCGAGCGGGAGGACGCCGTACCGCCACAGCCCCACCCAGGGCCAGTAGAAGACCAGCTTGACCAGGGTCTCGATCAGCCACTCGACCCCGCGCAGCACCGGCACCACGGCCTGTTCCCAGAACCAGGCCAGTCCCCGCCCCAGCGGTCCCAGGACCGAGCGGTGCAGCATCCTCGCGAGGGCGACGAGCAGGTCCCACACCACCCGTACGGGCAGCACGATCAGCACCGCCACGACCTTGACGGGTACCCGGACGACCCCCACCAGACAGCCCTCGCCCTGCGGTTGCGGCTGCGACTTGTCGAGTTCCATGCCCGTAAGGACACACCACCGCCACACGCCGTTGCGCCGGGGGCCCTGCTTTCGCCCGGGCGGCCCTTCCGGGCCCGGCCCTGCGAACGGAAATGCCCCCCACCGTTCCCGGTGAGGGGCATCGCGCCGAGCAGTTGGCCGTCGGTTACTTCACGACCGACAGCGGGAGCAGCTTCTGGCCCGTCGGGCCGATCTGGATGCTCGTGTCCATCTGAGGACACACGCCGCAGTCGAAGCACGGGGTCCAGCGGCAGTCCTCGACCTCGGTCTCGTCGAGGGCGTCCTGCCAGTCCTCCCAGAGCCATTCCTTGTCGAGGCCCGAGTCCAGGTGGTCCCAGGGGAGGACCTCCTCGTAGGTGCGCTCGCGGGTCGTGTACCAGGCCACGTCCACGCCGTACGCGGGCAGCGTCTTCTCGGCGGCCCGCATCCAGCCGTCGTACGAGAAGTGCTCGCGCCAGCCGTCGAAACGGCCGCCGGCCTCGTACACGGCGCGGATGACGTCGCCGACGCGGCGGTCACCGCGCGAGAGCAGGCCCTCGACGACGCCCGGCTTGCCGTCGTGGTAGCGGAAGCCGATGGAACGGCCGTACTTCTTGTCGCCGCGGAGCTTGTCGCGGAGCTTGCCGAGGCGGGCGTCCGTCTCCTCGGCCGACAGCTGCGGGGCCCATTGGAAGGGGGTGTGCGGCTTGGGGACGAAGCCGCCGATCGAGACGGTGCAGCGGATGTCGTTCTGGCCGGAGACCTCGCGGCCCTTGGCGATGACGTTGACCGCCATGTCGCCGATCTGGAGCACGTCCTCGTCGGTCTCGGTCGGCAGGCCGACCATGAAGTACAGCTTCACCTGGCGCCAGCCGTTGCCGTACGCCGTGGAGACCGTCCGGATCAGGTCCTCTTCCGAGACCATCTTGTTGATGACCTTGCGCATGCGCTCGGAGCCGCCCTCGGGGGCGAAGGTCAGACCGGAGCGACGGCCGTTGCGGGTCAGCTCGTTGGCCAGGTCGACGTTGAAGGCGTCCACGCGGGTCGACGGGAGGGACAGGCCCACCTTGTCGTCCGTGTAGCGGTCGGCCAGGCCCTTGGCGATGTCCGCGATCTCGGTGTGGTCCGCCGAGGAGAGCGAGAGGAGACCGACCTCTTCGAAGCCCGTCGCCTTGAGGCCGCGCTCCACCATTTCGCCGATGCCGGTGATGCTTCGCTCCCGCACGGGGCGCGTGATCATGCCGGCCTGGCAGAAACGGCAGCCGCGGGTGCAGCCGCGGAAGATCTCCACGGACATGCGCTCGTGGACGGTCTCGGCGAGCGGGACCAGGGGCTGCTTGGGGTAGGGCCACTCGTCGAGGTCCATGACCGTGTGCTTGGACACGCGCCACGGCACGCCGGAGCGGTTCGGGACGACGCGGCCGATGCGGCCGTCCGGCAGGTACTCGACGTCGTAGAAGCCCGGCACGTAGACGCCGCCGGTCTTCGCGAGACGCAGCAGGACCTCTTCGCGCCCGCCCGGGCGGCCCTCGGCCTTCCAGGCGCGGATGATCTCGGTCATGTCGAGGACGGCCTGCTCGCCGTCGCCGATGATCGCGCAGTCGATGAACTCCGCGATCGGCTCGGGGTTGAAGGCCGCGTGGCCGCCCGCGAGCACGATGGGGTGGTCGAGCGTACGGTTCTTCGCCTCCAGCGGGATGCCCGCGAGGTCCAGCGCCGTGAGCATGTTGGTGTAGCCGAGCTCGGTGGAGAAGGAGAGCCCGAACACGTCGAAGTCCCCGACCGGGCGGTGGCTGTCCACGGTGAACTGGGGCACCTTGTGCTCGCGCATCAGCGCTTCGAGGTCCGGCCACACGCTGTACGTGCGCTCCGCGAGCACGCCCTCGCGCTCGTTGAGCACCTCGTAGAGGATCATGACGCCCTGGTTGGGCAGCCCGACCTCGTACGCGTCCGGGTACATCAGCGCCCAGCGGACGTCGGCGCTGTCCCACGGCTTGACCGTGGAGTTGAGCTCACCGCCGACGTACTGGATCGGCTTCTGGACGTGCGGAAGCAGGGCCTCAAGCTGAGGGAAGACCGACTCGGTCATCACGCGACTTTCGTGAAGCGGGCAGGGGGCGACTCTCAAGCGTACCCCGAGGCCCGCCGGCCCCCCGCCGCAAGATCACGCCGCCCCCGGGCCGCCCGCCGGCCGTGCGCCCGCCGCGGTGCGCAGCGCGAGCGCGGGCGCCGAGGCCGCCGCCCACACCTCGGGCAGCTCCCGCTCCCCGCGCTCGGACAGTGCCTCCTCGCGGGCGTAGAGCACGCCCCAGGTGAAGGCCGACTCCCCCGCGCCCGCCGCCTGGACGGCGAGGCCGCGCAGGGCGTCGCGGGCCACGACGCCGTCCTGGTGGTCGCCGAGCAGGGTCTGGACCGCCTGCACCGCCTCGGCAAGGCGGCGGGCGGGTTTGCCGAGTGCCGGGGCCGCCGCCTCCGCGGCGTAGCGGGCGCGCTTGGCCGCCTTGCGGGCTTCGTGCAGGGCGAGGTCCCGGTCGTGGCCCGGTTCCATGGCCAGCGCGCCTTCGACCCGGCCGGCGAGGCGTGCGTAGTCGCCGAGGACCGTGGCGGGCAGGGTCGCCCGGGCGGGCCGGCCTGCGGCCTTCTGCAGCGGCGGATCGGCGAGCAGGGTGTCGAGGGCGTCGAGCAGGGCCACGTAGCGCCGGCTGTCGAGGGCGGCCAGCGCCGCCCGGCGCGAACCGGTGCGGCGGGCGGTGTTCCAGACCTTGAGGCGGCCGCGGACCGGGCCCAGCTGCAGGGTGCGCGGCAGTTCGTCGAGCCTGGCCTGTATCCGCTCCAGCAGGACTTCCTGGTCGCGGTCGACGCCGAGTTCGGCGGCGAGCCAGCGCAGCTCCGCGCCGAGCGGGCCGGTCTCGGCGGGGTCCAGGATCCGGCGGTAGGTCTTGAAGGCGCTGCGCAGCCTCCTGGTGGCGACCCGCATCTGGTGGACGGAGTCGGGCAGGCCGCGGCGGACGGCGGGGTCCTGGGAGATCAGGGTGTCGCGCTGTTCGCGCAGGTACGAGAGCACGTACGCGCCCGCGGTGCCCTCGGGGCCGCCCCCCAAGGGCCGGGGCGGCGGTTCTGCGGAGGTCTCGGCGAGTGCCCGGGCCAGCTTCGAGGGGGCGGCGGAGACGAGCAGCCCGGCCTTGCGGAACTTCTTCTCGACGGCGTCGAGCAGCGCCGGGTCCGCTCCGTCGGCGAGTTCCACCTCGACCTCGGTCCAGGCGGCGGTGGTCTCGGCGCATCCCCCAGACTCCGTCCGGGGGGACCCCCAGGCTCGTACGGCGTCGGTGGACAGTTCCGCGAGGAGCGCGCCGTCGGCGTCGAGGAGGTGGCTGACCTTGCGCGAGGACACCAGCCTGACCTGCGGTTCCAGGGGGGTGTCGCGGATGCGGGAGCGGAGCAGGGCGGCCAGCGGGCCGGGCACGGTGTCGCTGAGGGGGGCCGTGATCTCGTCGCGCACGCCGGGGGCGACGGGCAGTTTGAGGTGCCAGCCGGCGTCCGCGCCGCCGGTGCGGCGGCGCAGGGTGAGCCCGTCGGCCGCGAGCCGCTGGTCGGGGGTGTCGTAGTAGACGGCGTCGAGGTGCACGGTGCCCTGGTCGGTGACGGCCGCGACGGCGGCCGTGCCCGTCAGGTCCGGCACCCCGCGCCGGGTCTGTTTCGCCGTAGAGAACTCGAATTTCCGCTCGATCTCGCGCTTCGTGTCCACCATGAACCGAACCTAGTACTGAACGGACGGCGACGTGAGGGCGAACGCGGAGAGCGGCGGAAAACCGGCGCCAGGCGGGCCGATCAGGCCGACATCGGCCGCTGCACCCTGATCGACTGGAGCAGTCCGATGGCCACCCACACGGCGAACATCGACGATCCTCCGTAGGAGACGAACGGCAGCGGGAGCCCGGCCACCGGCATGATTCCGAGGGTCATCCCGATGTTCTCGAAGGCCTGGAAGGCGAACCAGGCGATGATCCCGGCGCACACGATGGTGCCGTAGAGCTCGGTGGTCTCGCGGGCGATGACGCAGGCCCGCCACAGGATGACGCCGAGCAGGACGAGGATCAGCCCGGCTCCGACGAAGCCCAGTTCCTCCCCCGCGACCGTGAAGACGAAGTCGGTCTGCTGCTCGGGCACGAACTGGCCGGTGGTCTGCGAGCCGTGGAAGAGCCCGGAGCCGGTCAGGCCGCCGGAGCCGATCGCGATGCGCGCCTGGTTGGTGTTGTAGCCGACGCCGGCGGGGTCGAGCTCGGGGTTGGCGAAGGCCGCGAAGCGGTTGATCTGGTACTCGTCGAGGATGCCGAGCTGCCAGATCAGGACGGCGCCGGCCACGCCCGAGCCGAGCAGGCCCAGCACCCACCGGTTGGAGGCGCCGGAGGCCAGCAGGACGCCGAGCACGATGACGACCATGACCATGACGGACCCGAGGTCGGGCATCAGCATGATGATGCCCATCGGGGCGGCCGCCAGGCACAGGGCCTTGACGACCGTGCGGTGGTCGGGATTGGCGAGGTCGCCCGCGTCGACCCGTGCGGCGAGCAGCATCGCCATGCCCAGGATGATCGTGATCTTCACGAACTCGGAGGGCTGGAGCGAGAAGCCGCCGCCGATGACGATCCAGGCGTGGGCGCCGTTGATGGTGGCGCCGAGCGGGGTGAGCACGGCCAGGATCAGCACGACGGAGAGCCCGTAGAGGATCGGGACGGCCCCGCGCAGGGTGCGGTGGCCGAGCCAGATCGTGGCGATCATCAGCACGAGGCCGATTCCGGTGTTCATGGCGTGCCGGAAGAGGAAGTAGTACGGGTCCCCCTGGTTCAGGGAGGTCCGGTTGCGGGTCGCCGACCACACCAGCAGGGAGCCGATGAGGGAGAGGGCGATCGCGGAGAGGAGTATCGGCCAGTCGAGCCGGCGCACCACGGAGTCGCGGGCGGTGAGCTTGGCCATCGCCCCGCGCTCCGGCGCGTACCGGGATACGGAGAACTTGTTCGCGGTCTGCATCAGGGTTCAGTCCTGCCGTGCGGCGGGCGGGGCGGGCGGCCCGGCGAGCGGGGCCGGCGCCAGGTCTTCCGGGGACGGGGGCACGTACGGCCGGATCTCGGGCGAGTCGATGGAGCCGTCTGCCTGGATGGTGGGGAGCTTGGCCTCGGGGTGGAGCAGCAGGGCCGTCTTGAGGTCCTGCTTTCCGGCCATGTCGAGACCGTAGATGGCGTTGTAGACGTTGCGGACGGCGGGGCCCGAGGCACCGGAGCCGGTGCCGCCCTGGGAGATCGTCATGACGATCGTGTAGTCGTCGGTGAAGGTGGCGAACCAGGAGGTGGTCTGCTTGCCGTAGACCTCGGCGGTACCGGTCTTGGCGTGCATCGGGATCTGCTTCTGGGGCCAGCCGCCGAAGCGCCAGGCGGCGGTGCCGCGGACGGCGACGCCCTCCAGGGCTCCGACCATCTGCTGCCGGGTGTGCTCGTCCATGGGGAGCTTGCCGTGGGCCTCGGGCTTGATCTCTTCGATGTGCTTGCCGTCTGCGCTGATGATGGCCTTGCCGATGGTGGGGTTCCACATGGTGCCGCCGTTGGAGATGGCCGCGTAGATGGTGGCCATCTGGATCGGGGTGACGAGGGTGTCGCCCTGTCCGATGGAGTAGTTGACGGCGTCACCGGCGCGCATGAGGTTGCCTTCGAGGCAGTTCTCGTAGGACAGCAGCTCGACGTAGGTGCCGCCCTTCTTGCCGGTCTTGCACCAGCTGGCCTTGTTGGCCTCCCAGAACCGCTGCTTCCACTCGCGGTCGGGGACCCGGCCCTTCTCCTCGCCCGGCAGGTCCACGTGGGTCTCGGCGCCGAGGCCGAACTGATGGGCGGTCTTGTAGAAGATCTGCGCCGGGTTCTTCTTCGGCTTGAGCCCGCCGTCCTTGAGCCATTCCTTGTGGCCCAGGGCGTAGAACACGGTGTCGCAGGAGACTTCGAGGGCCTGGCCGAGGGTGATGCTGCCGTGGCCCTGGGATTCGAAGTTCTTGAAGACCTGGCCGCCGATGGAGTACGAACTGGGGCAGGGGTACTCGCCGTCGAACTTGTATCCGGCGTTGACCGCGGCGGCGGTCGGGATGACCTTGAAGATGGAGCCCGGGGCGGCTTGGCCCTGGATCGCCCGGTTCATCAGCGGGACGTTGGACTCCTTGGCGGTGAGCTTGGCGTAGTCCTTGCCGGAGATGCCGCCGACCCACACGTTGGGGTCGTAGCTCGGGTTGGAGGCCATGGCCACGACGCGGCCGGTCTTGGACTCCAGGACGACGATGGCGCCCGCGTCCGCCTTGTAGGGGACGCCGGTGTTGCGGTCGATCTGCTTGCGGGCTTCCAGCATCGCCGCGTTCAGCTCGTACTCGGCGACGCCCTGGACGCGGGCGTCGATGCTGGTGACGAGGTTGGCGCCGGGGACGGCCGGGTCGTTCCGGGCCATGCCGATGACCCGGCCGAGGTTGTCCACCTCGTAGCGGGTGACGCCCGACTTGCCGCGCAGCTCCTTGTCGTACGTGCGCTCGATGCCGAAGCGGCCGACCTGGTCGGAGCGCAGGAACGGCGAGTTGGTGGTCTTCGCCTTGACGATCTCCGCGTCGGTGACCGGGCCGAGGTAGCCGAGGACCTGGCCGGTGTTGGCGCCGCCGGGGGCCGGGTAGCGGCGTACGGCGGTGGGCTCGGCGGTGATCCCGGGGAAGTCCTCGGGGCGCTCGCGGATCTGCAGGGCCTGCTGGGTGGTGGCCTTGTTGGTGACGGGGATCGGCTGGTACGGGGAGCCGTTCCAGCAGGGCTGCGGGGTCTCGTTGTTGCAGAGCCGGATCTTGTAGGCGACGTCCTGTGGCCTTATGTCGAGGACTCCGGCGAGCTGGGCGAGCACGGCCTTGCCGTGGTCCTTCATCTTCATCAGCTCGGTGCGGCTGGCGGAGACGACGAGGCGGGTCTCGTTGTCGGCGAGCGGGATCCCGCGGGCGTCGAGGATCGAGCCGCGCACGGCGGGCTGGACCACCTGCTGGACGTGGTTGTTCTTGGCCTCGTCGGAGTACTCGTCGCCGTTGCGGATCTGGAGGTACCAGAGGCGCCCGCCGAGGGTGCAGAGCAGGGAGAAGACGAGGACCTGGATGATCACGAGCCGGATCCGCACCCGGGAGGTGCGTCCGGTCTCCGGAATGTTGGTCACGGGGACTCCTCCCTCACAGCTTCTTGACGCTCTTCACACCCTTGATTCCCTTGACGCCCTTTATCCGGCCGGCCCGGTTGGCGCGGCTGCGGGCGGTCTTCATCCGCAGGCCGCCGCGCTGGCTGCCGATCCGCAGGCCGGTGCCGCCGGCCAGCCAGCCGGAGGCGATGTCCTCGCCGGACGGCGGGCCGCCGTTGGCCTCGACGGCCATCGGGTCGTTCTCGGCGCGGCGGGCCAGCGCCATGATGAACGGCACGGTGAAGGGCGCGAGCAGCAGGTCGTAGAGGACGGCGGTGAACAGCAGCCCGGTCAGGCCCACGTGGCGGGCGGCGGTGTCGCCGACCAGGGCGCCGACGCCCGCGTAGAGCAGGGTGGAGGCGAAGGCCGCGCCGACGACGGTGAGCATCGGGCCCCAGGCGGAGCGGAAGCGTCCGGTGTCGGGGCGGACCAGGCCGGCGACGTAGCCGATGAGGCAGAGCACGAGCGCGTAGCGGCCGGCGGCGTGGTCGGCGGGCGGGGCCAGGTCGGTGAGGAGGCCGGCGGTGAAGCCGATGAGCGCACCGCTGACGCACCCGTACACGAGTGCGAGGGCGACGACGGTGAGCAGGACCAGGTCGGGGACGGCTCCGGGGAGTTGGAGCCTTCCCAGGATGGAGACCTGGACGACGAGGGCGACCACGACGAGCGTCGCCGAGAGCAGGATCCGGTTGAAGCGCATGTTTGGTCGGCTCCTACTCGTCGGCCGGCTTGCCGGACGCGCCGGGCGACGGCGTGACCGTGACGGTGACCGTCGGGGTGGGCTTGGGTGCCTCGGGCTTGGGAGGCAGGACGGCGTCGCGCGGGTCCTCGCGCGGGGGCATCACCACGACGCCGACGATGTCCAGGCGGGAGAAGCCCACATAGGGGCGGATCCAGATCGTCCGGGTCAGGTCACCGCGCGAGGGGTCGACCTTGACGACCTCGCCGATCGGGACACCGGGGACGAAGGGCTTGTTGCCGCGCGATCCGAAGGTCACGAGGCGGTCGCCGGGGGCGACCTTGGCCTTGCCGTTGAGCATCTGCACGGACAGCGAGCGGTCGCCCTGTCCGGTGGCGAAGCCGAGCTCGCCGGTCTTCTCCAGGCGGGTGCCGACGGTGAAGTCGGGGTCGTTGGCCAGGACCACGGTGGCGGTGTCGGGGCCGACGGTGGCGACCCGGCCGACGAGTCCGTCCCCGTTGAGGACCGTCATGTCGCGCTCGATGCCGTCCTTGGTCCCGGCGTCGATGGTCACGGTCCAGGAGAAGCCCTGGGCCGCTCCTATGGCGATGACCTCGGCGCCCTTGATGCCGTACTGTCCCGCGCCCGCGCGCTTGAGCATCTCGTCCAGCTCGCGGATCCGGCTGCGGGTCTGGTCGTCGCTGCCGAGCTTGGCCTTCAGTGCCGCGTTCTCGCGCTCCAGCGTGGCGATGCGGTTGTGTCGCTCGCCGGAGTCCCGTACCGCCCCTATGGCGTTGGCGACCGGATCGACCCCTTTCGCCACGCCCTTCTCGACCGGCCCGAAGACCGCTGCGGCGGCCTGTCGGGCACCGTCGACCGGCGACTCCTCGCCCGTTCTGATGTCCACCGTGATCAATGCGAACGCGATGGCGATCAGAAGCACCAGGAGCAGCCGGCTTTCTCGTGTGTCCCTCACGTGCGGCGGCCGTGCCTTCCTCGTAGATACCTGTGCGGCGAAGCCGCTCCCGTGGAGCCGGGGCTCGCACCGGGCAGTGCGGCGAAGCCGCTCCGGTGGAGCCGGGGCTCGCACCGGACCTTGCCTGTATATCAACGATCCGCCGCACGGGCCCGGTAGCACCCGTACGGCGGATCGTTGGTTTTCCTCGTACCCCCCGGAGAGGGTCAGCGCCGGGGCTGGGCGTCCAGGACCTGCTGGAGGGCCTCGAACTCCTCTACGCACTTGCCGGATCCGAGCGCGACGGAGTCGAGCGGGTCCTCGGCGATGTGGATGGGCATGCCCGTCTCGCGGCGCAGCCGCTCGTCGAGGCCGCGGAGCAGGGCGCCGCCGCCGGTGAGGACGATGCCGCGGTCCATGATGTCGCCGGAGAGCTCCGGCGGGCACTTGTCGAGGGTGGTCTTGACCGCGTCGACGATCGCGTTGACCGGCTCCTCGATCGCCTTGCGGACCTCGGCGGCCGAGATCACGACGGTCTTCGGGAGGCCGGAGACCAGGTCGCGGCCGCGGATCTCGGTGTGCTCGTCCTTGTCGAGGTCGTAGGCCGACCCGATGGTGATCTTGATCTGCTCCGCGGTCCGCTCACCGAGGAGGAGGGAGTACTCCTTCTTGATGTGCTGGATGATCGCGTTGTCCAGCTCGTCGCCGGCCACCCGGATGGACTGTGCCGTGACGATTCCGCCGAGGGAGATGACGGCGACCTCGGTGGTGCCGCCGCCGATGTCCACGACCATGTTGCCGGTGGCCTCGTGGACGGGCAGGCCCGCGCCGATGGCGGCGGCCATCGGCTCTTCGATGATGTGCACCTGGCGGGCACCGGCCTGCGTGGACGCCTCGATGACGGCGCGGCGCTCCACTCCCGTGATGCCGGAGGGTACGCAGACCACCACGCGCGGGCGGGCCAGGTAGCGGCGCTTGTGGATCTTGAGGATGAAGTACCGGAGCATGCGCTCGGTGATCTCGAAGTCGGCGATCACGCCGTCCTTGAGGGGCCGGACCGCGACGATGTTGCCGGGCGTCCGGCCGATCATCTTCTTCGCCTCGGAGCCGACCGCCAGGATGCCGCCGGTGTTCGTGTTGATGGCGACCACGGACGGCTCGTTCAGGACGATCCCCCGGCCACGCACGTACACCAGCGTGTTGGCGGTCCCGAGGTCGATCGCCATGTCACGGCCGATGAACGACATGTAGTTCCCCTTGTTCCCCATGAGGAGCGTCTGGCCTTCCAGTTGATAGCAGCTGCTGTCAGGTCGGCGAGGTGGGTGTGTGGGTGGAGGCCCCATCGTAGTGCCGCAAGTACGGACACCGCGCGACGGGACTCCGGCGATCCCGCCGGAATGGATACCCGCCCCCATAGTGGTGACGTCGTGTCCTGTCGATGCGTTCCCGGTAATCACCGGTAATACCAAAGGGCGACCGAAATTACTTCGGTCGCCCCAGGTCATGAGCGCTATTCGGCTGATGTTCCGTCAGGAAAGAGTGATCACAGCGCCGGGAAGAACAGCTTCAGCTCACGCTCCGCGGACTCCTCGGAGTCCGAGGCGTGGATCAGGTTCTCCCGGGTCACGGTGCCGAAATCCCCCCGGATGGAGCCGGGCGCCGCGGCGATCGGGTCAGTGGGTCCGGCCAGCTGGCGGACACCCTCGATCACGCGTTCCCCTTCGACGACCAGGGCCACGACCGGGCCGCTGGCCATGAAGCCCATGAGGGGCTCGTAGAAGACCTTGCCCTTGTGCTCCCCGTAGTGCGCTTCCAGGGTCTCCTGGTCCAGCGTGCGCAGTTCGAGCGCGGGAATGGTCCAGCCGGCCTTCCGCTCGATGCGGCCGACGATCTCGCCGATCAGGCCTCGACGGACGGCGTCGGGCTTGAGCAGGACGAGCGTGCGCTGGGTCATGTTTCGGCTCCTTGCGGCATACGGGTGCGGTAGGGCGAATCTACAGGGGTTCCTACGAGGGCTGGGCCTCGGCCTCGGCGTTCGCCGCCGCCCAGCGGGCCTTGATCTCGTCGATGCGGCGGCCGTAGTGGATCGAGCACCACCACAGGCCCGCGAAGACCGCGCCCAGGAAGAACATCATCGGGACGACCAGCCCGCTCAGGATCAGCCCGATCTGCAGCGCCCAGCCGATCTGCACGGCCCCCGGGCGGGACAGCATCCCGCACAGCAGCACCGACACCAGCATCGCGATCCCGCAGACCGTCCAGACCGTGGCCTGGCTCAGGTCGCCCTTCATCGCCACCAGCCCGGCGAATCCGATCACGAAGAACTCGCCGATCAGCGTCGAAGCACACAGCGTGCGCATCCCTCAGCCCCTCTTCAGCAGCAGGCGGGCCTCGCCCACCGTGATCACGGACCCGGTCACCAGGACTCCGGCCCCTCCGTACTCGGCCTCTTCCTCGGCCAACGTGATCGCCGCCTCCAGGGCGTCGTCCAGCCGCGGCTCCACCTGCACCCGGTCCACGCCGAAGACCTCGACCGCGACGGCCGCCAGTTCATCGGCGGGCATCGCCCGGTGGCTGGTGTTCTCCGTGACCACGACCTCCGCGAAGATCGGCTCGAAGGCCTCCAGGACCCCCCGCACGTCCTTGCCCTCGCTCGCGCCCACGACGCCGACCAGCCGGCTGAAGCCGAAGGCCTCGGTGACCGCCTCCGCCGTGACCAGCGCCCCGGCCGGGTTGTGCGCGGCGTCCAGGACCACCGTCGGGCTGCGCCGCACCACCTCCATGCGGCCCGGCGAGGTCACCGAGGCGAAGGCCTTGCGCACGGTGTCCACGTCCAGTGCCCGCGCGTGGTCCGCGCCGATCCCGAAGAAGGCCTCGACCGCCGCCAGCGCCACCGCCGCGTTGTGCGCCATGTGGGCGCCGTACATCGGCAGGAAGATCCCGTCGTACTCGCCGCCCAGCCCGCGCAGCGTCAGCTGCTGGCCGCCGACCGCGATCTCACGGGTGACGACGCCGAACTCCATGCCCTCGCGGGCCACCGTGGCGTCGACCTCGACGGCCTTCTTCAGCAGGACCTGCGCCGCGTCCACCGGCTGCTGCGCCAGGATCACGGTGGCGCCCTGCTTGATGACCCCGCCCTTCTCCTGGGCGATCTCGCCGGGAGTGGAGCCGAGCCGGTCCGTGTGGTCCAGGCTGATCGGGGTGACCACGGCCACCGCGGCGTCGATCACGTTGGTCGCGTCCCAGGTGCCGCCCATGCCGACCTCGATCACGGCCGCGTCCACCGGGGCATCCGCGAAGGCCGCGTAGGCCATCCCGGTGAGGACCTCGAAGAACGACAGCCGGAACTCCTGGGCCGCGTCCACCATCTCCACGTACGGCTTGATGTCGTGGTACGTCTCCACGAACCGCTCCGCGGTGATCGGCGCCCCGTCCAGGCTGATCCGCTCGGTCACCGAGGACACGTGCGGGCTGGTGTAGCGGCCGGTGCGCAGCTCGAAGGCGTTCAGCAGTGCCTCGATCATGCGGGCCGTGCTCGTCTTGCCGTTGGTTCCGGTGACGTGGATGGAGGGGTACGCGCGCTGCGGCTCGCCCAGGACGTCCATCAGCGCGGCGATCCGGGTGACGGACGGCTCCAGCTTGGTCTCGCCCCAGCGGCCGGACAGCTCCTGCTCCACCTCCCGCAGCGCCTGGGCCACCTCTGGGTCGGTCGGGACATCGGGTACCGGGTCCCCCAGCGGCGGACCGGCCTGCGCGCGCAGGGTGCGGCTGCCCGCAGCGATCACCGCCAGGTCGGGATCGCGGTCGGACTCTTCCGCCACGATCTGGTCGAACTCGTCGAAGCTGTCATCGTGGCTCTCGGGCTGCTGCTCACTCACGGGACCCAGTCTACGGATCGGAGCCGCAAGGACCTTCGGCCCGGGCGTTTCGGGACCTTCGGTGCCCGGAGCGACCGGATCGTTATGCAAGCCTTGCGGACAGGAGATTGGGGAACAAATGCCGCAGGCGCGCATAGAAAAGACGGGTCCGAGCAAGACCCCTTCCAGCCGCGACATAGGAATCGACCTGGGAACCGCCAACACCCTCGTCTACGCACGGGGCCACGGCATCGTCCTCAATGAGCCATCCGTGGTCGCCGTCAAGGCGGGTACGACCACCGCCCTGGCCGTGGGCACCGAAGCCAAGGAGACCATCGGCCGCACCCCCGGCTCCATCACCGCGATCCGCCCGCTCAAGGACGGCGTGATCTGCGACTACGAAGCCGCCGAGGAGATGATCCGGCACTTCGTCCGCAAGGCGGTCCCCGGCCGCCGGGTGCGCACCCGCATGGTGATCTGCGTACCGTCCGGGGTCACCCCGGTCGAGCGGCGGGCCATCATCCATGCCTCGACCCGGGCCGGCGCCAAGACCGTGCACCTGATCGAGGAGCCGATGGCCGCCGCGATCGGGGCCGGGCTGCCGGTGTCCGAACCGCGCGGCTCGATGGTCGTCGACATCGGCGGCGGCACCTCGGAGGTCGCGGTCATATCGCTGGGCGGAATCGTCACTTCCCAGTCGCTGCGGGTCGGCGGCGACAAGCTGGACTCCGCGATCATCGACTACGTCCGCAAGGAGCACTCGCTGCTCATCGGCGAGCGCTCCGCCGAGGACATCAAGATCGCCATCGGCTCGGCGTGGCCGGTGCCGGACCAGCCGGAGCTGGAGACCCGCACCTTCACCGTGCGGGGCCGCGAGAAGGTCGGCGGCATGCCCCAGACCCTCCAGCTGGACGCCCCCGCCGTGCGGGCGGCCCTCGACGAACCCATCGAGGCCATCATCGCGGCGGTGCGCACCACCCTGGAGGAGTGCCCGCCCGAGCTGTCCGGCGACGTCATGGAGCACGGCATCGTCCTGACCGGCGGCGGCGCGCTGCTGCCCGGCCTGGACCTGCGGATGGCCTCGGCGACCGGCATCCCGGTCTTCGTCGCGGACGACCCGCTGGACTGCGTCGCGCTGGGCTCGGGACGCTGCGTCGAGGACATGGACAAGCTGAGCAGCCTGCTGGCCCCCGCGAGGGCTTAGAGAGCCGTACCGGCGACGGTTCAGCCCTTCGGGAGGGTCGCGACGACCTCGTACGAGCCCTCCGTGCGCCGCGCCGCCAGGGTTCCGCCCAGGCTGCGCACGCGCTCGGACATGCTCGCCGTGCCCGAGCCCGCCGAGACGGGGGCCCGGGTCGGGCCCCGCTCCGGCAGGCCGTTGCTGACGGCGATCCGCAGCTGCGGGCCGTCCGCCGAGATGGTCACGTCGATGGTCTCGCCGCGGGCGTGCTTGGCGGCGTTGGTCAGGCACTCCTGCACCACCCGGTAGACCGCCGCCTGGCGCAGCGGCGAGAGCCCGTGCACGCCCGGGTCCAGGGCGAGCCGTACGGGGGAACCCGCGCGCCCGCTCTCCTCCGCGAGCGCCGCCAGCCCCTCCACGCCCGGGGTCGCGGCCCGCTCCCCGCGCTGGACGATGATCTCGTTGAGCACCAGGTGGGCCCGCCGCGCGGTGTCGGCGAGCTCCTCGAAGTCCTTCGCGTACGCCGTCTCGCGCGCCCGCATCGACAGCACCTCGGAGCGGACCGTCAGCAGGGTCAGCTCGCGTCCCACGAAGTCGTGGACGTCGCGGGCCACGGAGGTCCGCTCCTGCTCCACCGCCTGGAGCACGGCCGTCTCGGCCCGGCGCGCGGCGAGCTCGCGCACCAGGTCGTGGCGGTACGCGGCGATGCCCACGGCCGAGGCGAGGACCCCGATGGGCACGACGAGGCTGAGGAAGGAGCTGAGCGTGTCGGCCCGCGGCTCGGGCCAGCCGGGCACGCTGAACACCACCAGCGCGAAGGCCACGTAGCCGAGGGTGGCGAGGATTCCGGCGCGGCGTCCGCGGTAGCGGCCCACCGAGTAGAGCGCGAACTGGATCAGGGTGAGCTCGTGGAGCCAGCCGATGAAGAGCAGGGCGGTGAGGTACGCGACCCAGGGCGAGCGGCGGCGCACCAGCAGGCCGAGGCACCCCGCGGCGAGCACCACGGCGGCGAGCGGGCCGTTGAGGGAGTTGTCGGCGGAGGCCAGACCGGGCAGGTCCAGGGCCATCAGGGCGAAACAGCCGACGGCCGTGAGCACGTCCATCGCCCGCGGGGACCCGGTCCGGCTCTCGAGGAACCGGCGGCCGGAGGCCAGGGCCCGGTGGAGTGCCGAGACGGCGGGCTTGACGTGCATGTCCCCCATCATCCGTGGTCGGTGCCGCCGATCGGCTCTGCCTGCGCCGCCCAAAAAGTGATATACGGCACTCCGGATTTTGTGATGATGGACGAACGGCCCTGCCGCCCGGGGTGTCCGGCTTCGTAGCGTCGGAGGAATGACCCCCGACGAAACCCGCCCCGACCGTGTCTCGCGGGGCCTGCCCCTGCTCGTGCTCATCGGCGGGCTGATCGGCGCGCTGGCCTCCGGAGTCCTCACCTACGACCGCATCCGGACGCTGGAGGACCCGCTCTTCGCCCCGGGCTGCAACGTCAACGCGGTGCTGAGCTGCGGCGACGTGATGAACACCTGGCAGGGCAACCTGCTGGGCTTCCCGAACATGCTGCTCGGCATCGCCGGCTTCGCCGCTCTCGCCGCGCTGGGCGTGGCCCTGGTGGCCGGGGCGGTGTTCCCCCGCTGGCTGTGGCGCGGGCTGTGGGCGGGGGTCGCGGCCGGGTTCGGCTTCACGGTGTGGCTGATCAGCCAGTGCCTGTACGTGATCGGCGCACTGTGTCCGTGGTGCATGATCGTATGGGCAGTGATGATCCCGCTGTTCTGGTACGTCACCCGCCACCTGGCACCGGCCGGCTCCCGGCTCCGCGCCCTTCCGCACTGGCTGGTCCCGCTGGCCCTGTACGCGCTGGTCGCGGCGCTGATCCTGACGGAATTCGGCAGCCGCCTGCTGTGACACCCGCCCCCTCACGGGGAACAGATACCGCGAAGGCCCCCACGTCGACCGACGGCGTGGGGGCCTTCGCCTGTGCTCTACGGGGTGCTACGCGGCCGGCAGCCCGTCCAGCTGGGCCCGGAGCCGGGCGATGTCCGCCTCGGCCTTGGCGAGGCGGCCCTTGATCTTGTCCACGACGTTGTCGGGGGCCTTCGCGATGAAGGCCTCGTTCCCGAGCTTCGCCTCGGCCTGCTGCTTCTCCTTCTCGGCGGCGACCAGATCCTTGCTCAGCCGCTTGCGCTCGGCCTCCACGTCGATGGTGCCCGACAGGTCGAGCGCGACCGTGGCCCCGGCGACCGGGAGGGTCGCGGTGGCGTGGAACTCCTCGCCCTCCGGCTGGAGGCGCAGGAGCTGGCGGATGGCGGCCTCGTGCGCGGCCAGCGAGGCCCCGCTCAGGTCCAGGCGGGCCGGGACCTTCTGGCCGTCCTGGAGACCCTGCTCCTTGCGGAAGCGGCGGACCTCGGTGACCACGGCCTGGAGCTTCTCGATCTCGGCCTCGGCGGCCTCGTCACGGAAGCCGCTGTCCTTGGGCCACTCGGCGATGACGAGGGACTCGCGGCCGGTGAGGGTGGTCCACAGGGTGTCGGTGACGAACGGGACGATCGGGTGCAGCAGGCGCATCAGGACGTCCAGGACCTCGCCGAGGACCCGGCCGGAGACCTTGGCCTGCTCCCCGCCGGCGAAGAACGTGGTCTTCGAGAGCTCCACGTACCAGCTGAAGACCTCGTCCCACGCGAAGTGGTAGAGGGACTCGCTGAGCTTCGCGAACTGGTAGTCCTCGTAGTACGCGTCCACCTGCGCGACCGTCTTGTTCAGACGGGACAGCACCCAGCGGTCGGTGGCGGACAGCTGCTCGACCGGCGGCAGGTCGCCCTCGATCGTGGCGCCGTTCATCATCGCGAAGCGCGTGGCGTTCCAGATCTTGTTGGCGAAGTTGCGGGACGCCTGGACCCAGTCCTCGCCGATCGGCACGTCGGCACCCGGGTTGGCGCCCTTGGCCAGGGTGAAGCGGACGGCGTCGGAGCCGTACTTGTCCATCCAGTCCAGCGGGTCGACCGCGTTCGGGTTGGACTTCGACATCTTCTTGCCGAACTCGTCGCGGACCAGGCCGGTCAGGGCGACCGTGTGGAAGGGCGCCTCGCCGTCCATCGCGTAGAGGCCGAACATCATCATCCGGGCGACCCAGAAGAAGATGATGTCGTGACCGGTGACGAGCACGTCGGTGGCGTAGAACTTCGCCAGGTCCGGGGTCTTCTCCGGCCAGCCGAGCGTGGAGAACGGCCACAGGCCGGAGGAGAACCACGTGTCGAGGACGTCGGGGTCCTGGACCCAGCCCTCGCCGGTCGGGATCTCGTCGTCGGGTCCGACGCAGACGACCTGGCCCTCGGGGCCGTACCAGATCGGGATGCGGTGGCCCCACCACAGCTGGCGCGAGATGCACCAGTCGTGCATGTTGTCGACCCAGTCGAAGTAGCGCTTCGACATGTCCTCGGGGTGGATCTTGGTGCGGCCGTCGCGCATGGCGTTGCCGGCCTCCTCGGCCAGCGGGCCGACCTTGACCCACCACTGCATGGACAGGCGCGGCTCGACGGTGGTCTTGCAGCGCGAGCAGTGGCCGACCGAGTGCAGGTACGGACGCTTCTCGGCGACGATGCGGCCCTGCTCGCGCAGTGCGCCCACGATGGCCGAGCGTGCCTCGAAGCGGTCCAGGCCCTGGAAGGGGCCGTGGACGGTGATGACGCCGCGCTCGTCCATGACCGTGATCGATTCCAGCGAGTGGCGCTGGCCGATCGCGAAGTCGTTGGGGTCGTGCGCCGGGGTCACCTTGACGCAGCCGGTGCCGAACTCGGGGTCGACGTGCGTGTCGGCGACGACCGGGATGGACCGGTCGGTCAGCGGCAGCTTGATGAGCTTGCCGACCAGGTGCTTGTAGCGCTCGTCGTCCGGGTGGACGGCGATGGCGGTGTCGCCGAGCATCGTCTCGGCGCGGGTGGTCGCGACGACGAGGGTGTCATCGCCCTCTCCGTACTTGATGGAGACGAGCTCGCCCGCGTCCTCCTGGTACTCCACCTCGATGTCGGAGATGGCCGTCAGACAGCGGGGGCACCAGTTGATGATGCGCTCGGCGCGGTAGATCAGCTCGTCTTCGTACAGGTTCTTGAAGATCGTCTGGACGGCCTTGGAGAGGCCCTCGTCCATCGTGAACCGCTCGCGGGTCCAGTCCAGACCGGCGCCCAGGCGGCGCAGCTGGTCCAGGATCCGGCCGCCGTACTCTTCCTTCCACTGCCAGACGCGGTCGGTGAAGGCGTCCCGGCCCAGGTCGTGGCGGGACTTGCCCTCCTCGGCGAGCTGCTGCTCGACCTTGTTCTGGGTGGCGATGCCGGCGTGGTCCATGCCCGGCAGCCAGAGCGTCTCGAAGCCCTGCATCCGCTTGCGGCGGGTGAGGGCGTCCATCAGCGTGACCTGGAAGGCGTGGCCCAGGTGCAGGGCGCCGGTGACGTTCGGCGGCGGGATGACGATCGTGTACGGCGGCTTCTCGCTGGTCGCGTCGGCCGTGAAGTACCCACGCTCCACCCAGCGCTCGTAGAGCTTCCCCTCTACCTCGGCCGGCGCGTACGTGGTCGGCAGTTCGGAGTCAGGGCTGCTGGGTGTCTGCGTGTTCTCGGTCACGGGGCACAGTTTAGAGCGGTAACAGTCCAGTCATGAAACCGGCTTTCCAGGGGCCCGGGGCCTTGCGCGCCTCCGGCTTCCGCAAGGATGTGTGGGACGAATAAGCAACCTCACAGGGGGACGCGGGATGAGCTACAACCAGCCAGGGCCGTACGGGGGCCAGCAGCCGCAGCAGCCGGGGCCTTACGGGCAGCAGCCGCAGCAGCCGGGACCCTACGGTCAGCCCGGTCAGCCCGGTCAGCCCGGTCAGCCCGGCCCCTACGGGCAGCAGCCCGCCCCGCAGCCCGGCTACGGATACCCGCAGCAGGCTCCCCCCGGAATCCCGCCGCAGGGCTACCCGCAGCAGCCGCAGCAGCAGCCCCCGTACGGCGGCTACCCGCAGCAGCCTCCGTACGGCGGCACTCCCCCGAAGAAGTCCAAGGCCGGCGTCATCATCGCCGTGGTCGTGGCGGTCGCCGTGGTCGCGGGCGCCGGCTGGTACTTCACGAAGGGCGGCGGCGCGAGCGCCTCCATCTCGGCCGACACCAAGGGCTACAAGCTGGTGACCCCGGCGTCGGTCGACGACTTCAAGAAGGACCCGAAGAAGGACAGCAACAGCATCACCGACAAGGAGAAGCAGGAGGCCGAGGCGGCGGGCATCAAGAACCCCGCCCAGGTGAAGTCGGCCTACCAGTCCGGGGACCCGAAGAACCCGCTGACCGCCAAGGGCCTGAACTTCACCGGGGTCTACGGCGAAGTCGCCGACCCGGAGAAGACGGTGGACGCGCAGTTCGCCATGGCCAAGCTCAACGCCGGTGGCAAGAACGAAGACTTCAAGGTGGAGCTGATCGGGAGCCCCCAGGCGATGACCCCGGCCGGCTTCAAGGGCGCGGTGATGAAGTGCCAGGAGATGAAGATGACCTCCACGAGCACGAGCACCACGGACAAGGGGCCCAAGGAGATGACCCTGCCGGTCTGCATCTGGGGTGACTACAGCACCGTGAGCGTGGTCACCGCCAGCGACCTGGCTTCGATCCTGGCCGGCAAGAAGGGCTACACCCTGGAGCAGACCGCGGACCTCACCGCGAAGCTCTACAACACCGCCCGCGTCAAGAAGTAGCGGTAGCGGACGGCTCGCGGTCACACGCGAAAGGGGCGCCCCCGGTCGGGGGCGCCCCTTCTGCTTACGCGTACCTGGTCGGTGGTTACGCCGACTTCTCCTGCGGCCCCTGGTCCTTCGGGACGATCCGGGGGACCAGCGTCGGGTTGACGTTGGAGCGGACCACGTCCGAGGTGATGACCACGCGGGCCACGTCCTTGCGGGACGGGACCTCGTACATCACCGACATCAGGACCTCTTCCATGATGGCGCGCAGGCCGCGCGCGCCGGTCTGGCGGAGGATCGCCTGGTCGGCGATGGCTTCGAGGGCCTCGCGCTCGAAGTCCAGCTCGACGCCGTCGAGTTCGAACAGCCGCTGGTACTGCTTGACCAGCGCGTTGCGCGGCTCGATGAGGATCTGGAGCAGGGCCTCGCGGTCCAGGTTGTGCACCGAGGTGATGACGGGGAGACGGCCGATGAACTCGGGGATCATCCCGAACTTCACCAGGTCCTCCGGCATGACCTCCTGGAACTGGTTGCTCGCCTCGATCTCGCGCTTCGAGCGGATCGTCGCCCCGAAGCCGATGCCCTTGGCGCCGGCGCGGGACTCGATGATCCGCTCCAGGCCGGAGAAGGCGCCGCCCACGATGAACAGCACGTTCGTCGTGTCGATCTGGATGAACTCCTGGTGCGGGTGCTTGCGGCCGCCCTGCGGCGGTACCGAAGCGGTCGTGCCTTCCAGGATCTTCAGGAGGGCCTGCTGCACGCCCTCGCCGCTCACGTCGCGCGTGATCGACGGGTTCTCGCTCTTGCGGGCGACCTTGTCGATCTCGTCGATGTAGATGATCCCGGTTTCGGCCTTCTTGACGTCGTAGTCAGCGGCCTGGATCAGCTTGAGCAGGATGTTCTCGACGTCCTCGCCGACGTACCCGGCCTCCGTCAGCGCCGTCGCGTCGGCGATGGCGAACGGGACGTTGAGCATCCGGGCGAGGGTCTGCGCGAGGAGGGTCTTGCCGGAGCCCGTGGGGCCCAGCAGCAGGATGTTGGACTTCGCGAGCTCGATCGCGTCGTCGCGGCCCGTCCCGCCGCCGTTCTCGCCGGCCTGGACGCGCTTGTAGTGGTTGTACACCGCTACGGAGAGCGCCTTCTTCGCCGGCTCCTGGCCGACGACGTAGCTCTCCAGGAACTCGTAGATCTCCCGCGGCTTGGGAAGCTCTTCCCAGCGGACCTCGGAGGTCTCCGCGAGTTCCTCTTCGATGATCTCGTTGCAGAGGTCGATGCACTCGTCGCAGATGTACACACCGGGTCCCGCGATGAGCTTCTTCACCTGCTTCTGGCTCTTTCCGCAGAACGAGCACTTGAGCAGGTCGCCGCCGTCACCGATGCGTGCCACGAGGTGCTTCCCCTTCGCCTGGGAGACGCCTGGTTCAGCGCTCCTGGTGCCTCATATCCGACGGTACCTTGCCGGGGGCCCCGTGCGGGGCCCCCTTGACGTGGTTCACATCGCCGAATCCGGCGACGTGCCCACGCCAACTGGCGGCAAGGATCAGTTCGAAGTCTTGCGGGTCGCGACGACCTGGTCGATCAGGCCGTACGCCAGCGCGTCCTGAGCCGTGAGGATCTTGTCGCGCTCGATGTCGTCGCGGATCTTCTCGATCGGCGTCGAGGAGTGCAGGGCCAGCATGTTCTCCAGCTGGTCGCGCATGCGCAGGATCTCGTTGGCCGCGATCTCCAGGTCGGAGAGCTGCTCGCGGCCGGTGCCGCCCGAGGGCTGGTGGATCAGCACGCGGGCGTTCGGGAGCGCCATGCGCTTGCCGGGGGCGCCGGCGGCGAGCAGGACGGCGGCGGCGGAGGCCGCCTGGCCCATGCAGACCGTCGAGATGTCCGGCTTCACGAACTGCATCGTGTCGTAGATGGCCGTCAGCGCGGTGAAGGAGCCGCCGGGGCTGTTGATGTACAGGTAGATGTCGCGGTCCGGGTCCATCGACTCCAGGCACAGCAGCTGCGCCATGACGTCGTTGGCGGAGGCGTCGTCGATCTGCACGCCGAGGAAGATGATGCGCTCCTCGAAGAGCTTCGCGTACGGGTCGTACTCACGCACGCCCTGCGAGGTGCGCTCGACGAAGCGCGGGATGACGTAGCGGTTGTCCACCGGTGCGCCGGTGTAGAGGCCGCTCGCGGGAGAGAGATTGTTCATGTGCATCTGGGTGTTCACCATCCTGGTGGCGTTCTGCGGGCTGAGGCTTGCCTGGTGCGGGCGGGCGGGGCCCTCTACGGGGCCCTGCGCGCCGGGGCCGGGATCAGGCCCCGGTGCCGCCGCCGCCGGGAACCAGGGACGCGGCGGAGATGATCTCGTCGATGAGGCCGTAAGCCTTGGCCTCTTCCGCCGTGTACCAGCGGTCGCGGTCGCCGTCGCGGATGATCGTCTCCACGGTCTGACCGGAGTGGTGGGCGGTGATCTCAGCCATGCGCTGCTTCGTGCGCAGCAGGTACTGGGCCTGGATCTTGATGTCCGAGGCGGTGCCGCCGATGCCGGCGGAGCCCTGGTGCATCAGGATGTCGGTGTTCGGGAGCGCGAAGCGCTTGCCCGGGGTTCCGCCGGTGAGCAGGAACTGGCCCATGGAGGCCGCCATGCCCATACCGATGGTGACGACGTCGTTCGGGATGTACTGCATGGTGTCGTAGACCGCCATGCCGGCCGTCACCGAGCCGCCGGGGCTGTTGATGTACAGGTAGATGTCCTTCTCCGGCTCGGCGGCCAGGAGCAGGAGCTGCGCCGTGATCTTGTTCGCGATGTCGTCGTCTACCTGCTGGCCGAGGAAGATGATGCGCTCGCCGAGCAGCCGGTTGTAGACATGGTCGCCGAGGCCGCCACCGATGGACGGCTCACCCGCGGCGTAAGGCTTCAGATTCGTCACGTATCCACCTGCTCGTCTCCGACGGCCATGTGCCGTCTCAGCGTCTCGTTCTGGGGCGCGGACCAACCGTGCGGACGATGTCCACCGGCGTCGGGTACTCCCGTGCCCTCGTATTCATGGACCCTAACGCGCAGGTAGGACAACGCCATCCCGCTTCCCGAACTGTTCGCTCGGAGCGCAAGGTCCCGGGGGTCCCGGGCGGGCATGCCGAAGGGCCCGCACGCAGCCGCGTACGGGCCCTTCGGGCCGTGCTCCGGTACCGCGGCCGAGGGTGTCCCCGGCGTGGCCCGGCAGGTGTTACTTGGCCTCGTCGGCCGCGATCTCGCCGTCGGCCTCGACCACGTTCTCGACGGTCTCGGCGGCCTGCTCGACCGCGTTCTCGTCGTCCTCGTCGTCGGAGAGGTCGACGACCTCACCGTTGGTGTCGGTGACCTTGGCGGCCTCGACGACGGCCGCGAGGGCCTTGCCGCGGGCGACCTCGCCGACGAGCATCGGAACCTGGCCACCCTCGACGACGGCCTGGGCGAACTGGTCGGGGGACATGCCGGAGGAGGCAGCGCGCCGCATGAGGTGCTCGGTGAGCTCCTCCTGGTTGACGTTCAGCTTCTCCTTGTTGACCAGCTCGTCGAGGACGAACTGGGTCTTGATGCCCTTGATCGCCTGCTCGGCGGTCTCGGCGTCGAACTCCTCGACCGTCTTGCCCTGGATCTCGAGGTACTTCTCGATGGACAGGCCCATCTGGCCGAGCTGGTGGTGCTCGAGGTTGTGCTTGCGGGTCTGGACCTCGTCCGCGAGGAGCTTCTCGGGGATCGGGACCTCGACCAGCTCCAGCAGCTTCTCCAGGACGCGCTCCTGGGCCTGCGTGGCCTGGTCGTACTGCTTCATGTTCTCAAGGCGCTTGCGGCTGTCGGCCTTGAGCTCTTCGAGGGTGTCGAACTCGCTCGCCATGCCGGCGAACTCGTCGTCCAGCTCCGGCAGCTCGCGGGCGGAAACCTTGGTGACCTTGACGGTGACCTCGGCGTCCTTGCCCTCGGCGGAGCCGCCCTTCAGCTGGGAGGTGAAGGTGGCCTCGCCACCGGCCTCCAGGCCCTTGACGGCCTCGTCGATGCCTTCGAGAAGCTCACCGGAGCCGATGGTGTAGGAGACGTCCTGGGCGACACCGTCCTCCAGCACCTCGCCGTCGACCTTGGCTTCGAGGTCGATGGTGACGACGTCGCCGTCCTCCGCCGCGCGCTCGACGTCCTTGGTGGACGCGAAGCGGCCGCGCAGCTGCTCGACCGACTTCTCGACGTCCTCGTCCGAGACCTCGACGGCGTCCACGGTGACCTCGATGCCGGAGTAGTCCGGGATCTCGATCGCGGGGCGGATGTCGACCTCGGCGGTGAAGGCCAGCAGTTCGCCGTCCTTCAGCTCCGTGATGTCGACCTCGGGCTGGCCCAGCGGGTTCAGGTCGGCCTCGTTGACCGCCTCGGTGTAGAACTTCGGGAGGGCGTCGTTGACGGCCTCCTCCAGCACCGCACCGCGGCCGAAGCGCTGGTCGATGACGCGGGCCGGGATCTTGCCCTTGCGGAAGCCCTTCACCGTGACCTGCTGGTTGATCTTCTTGTAGGCCGCGTCGAGGCTGTCCTTGAGCTCCTCGAAGGGCACCTCAACAGTGAGCCGAACCCGAGTCGGGTTCAGGGTCTCCACGGCGCTCTTCACGGTTTGGTCTCCTTGGTGGCTGACTGCTGGGGGTCTCCGCCGTCACGCTGAGATTCAGCGGTTCGTCGGATCGGGCCCGGTACATCAGACACACGGGCACGCAGCTTGCATAGTAACCGCAAGCGGCAATCAGCCCACAACGCGATCATCAACGCGAGGTCGCGAGATCTGTCGGAGGACACTGCTGGTCGGGGTGGCCGGATTCGAACCGACGACCTTCCGCTCCCAAAGCGGACGCGCTACCAAGCTGCGCCACACCCCGTCGGTGCGACACGTAGGGTACATGCCCGAAGACCCTTTGCCGCGCGGTGTTTGCGCACAACCCCCGCCCCGCCCACACGCGGGCCCGTAATGGGGTGTGCGATGCCCCGCCGCGACCCGCTAGGATGCTGTCCGTGCCGCGCTCCCCGGATCCGCGGCGCACGCTGTGCGGGCGTAGCTCAATGGTAGAGCCCTAGTCTTCCAAACTAGCTACGCGGGTTCGATTCCCGTCGCCCGCTCTTCATGGCTCAGGGCCAGGTCAGAGGATGTTTCCTCGGATCTGGCCCTGATGCGTTTGCGGCCACGCCTCTCAGTACGATCAGCCCTCAACTTGAACGGGGGGGTATCGCATGAGCGCAGGAATGGCACTCGCGGTCAGTCGGGACAGGGAATGGATCATCCGCAACGCGAAGGGGCGGAAGTTCGTCTACGAATCCGCGGAGGAAGCCTTCGAGGAGCTGCAGGAGTACGGCGAGGGGGCCGTCGTGCTGACCCGCGAGGTCTATCGGGGCATGTTCCGCACCAAGCCCGTCACCGACTGGCAGGAGGTCGCGCCGCCCGTCGGCGACGCGGTCGCCGGGAGCTGATCCGACCTCACAGCGGGCCGCGGCCTGTTTTCGGCCGCGGCTCCGGCTGATCGGATCAGAGCTTGATGCCGGCGATCGTGGTGGCCAGGGAGTCCAGGAAGTTGTTGACGTCCGGGGCGATGGAGCTGGACGCGAGGAAGAAGCCGAAGAGGACCGCGACGATCGCGGGGCCGGCCTTGAGGTGATTTCCGCGGACGAGCACCACGAGGATGATCGCCAACAGAACCACTACTGACAGCGAAATGGCCACTTCTGATCACACCTTCGGTCGTCCCCTGGTCGGCCCGGGGCACGATCAGGCGTACCCCCACATGGACCATCCTCCCACCAACGCGCCCCGGCTATCCGTCTCGTGACGAATCGGCAGTGGCGCGTTTGCCTCAGGGGGCCTTGAGGCCCAGGAGGGAGCGGACGTAGAGGTACTTAACGGACAGGCGCTCCCGGGTCGGGGCGTCCAGGACCGCCAGGCGGGCCGGGTCCGCGTTGTGCGCGAGGTCGGCTTCCTTGACCAGCAGGGCGCCCGGGGTGGCGAGGATGCGGGCCGTGTACTCCTCGACCGGTTCGCCGGGGCGTTTGGTCAGGGCGAGGACCATCTCCTTGACGGATTGCGGGAGTCCGGCGGATTCCAGCCAGGCCGGAGTGAGGGCGTCGTCCTCGATCGAGTCGTGGAGCCAGGCCGCCGCCTGCTGTGCGTCCGACCCGCCGCGGGCGCGGACCCCCTCGGCCACGGCAGCGAGGTGCTCCGCGTACGGCCGGCCGGCCTTGTCGGTCTGGCCCTCGTGCGCGGCGCGGGCCAGGGCTTCGACCTCGGCGAGGGTCAGGGGTGTCGGGGGTGTCAGGGGGTGCCTATCGGTCATCCGAGCTCCTTCGCCGCGGTGTGCAGGGCCTGCGCGACCCGGCGCACATCCGCCTGCGTGGTGCGCCAGTTGGAGAACGCGGCGCGCAGGGCGGGGGTTCCCGCGTAGACGGTGGGGGTGAGGAAGACCTCCGGGCCGACCGCTTCGCGCAGGGCGGCGAGACGGGCCGTGGTGGGGTCCTCGGCGAGGGTGAAGCAGACGACGTTGAGGCGGACCGGGGCGAGGACCGTGAAGGACGGGTCCGCGGAGAGGGAATCCCCGAGGGAGCGGGCGCAGGCGATGTCCCGTTCGACGATCTCCCGGTGGCCCTCGCGGCCGTAGGCGCGCAGCGTGAACCAGGCGGCCAGCGCCCGCAGCCGGTGGGAGTTCTCCGGGGTGAGGTGCACCAGGTCGGGGTGGTCGCCGAGGGGGCCGAGGTAGGCGGCGGAGTTCTGGAAGACGCGGGCCTGGAGGTCTCGGCGGCGGGTGAACTGCACTGCGCTGTCGTAGGGGACGTTGAGCCACTTGTGGAGGTCGACGCAGACGGAGTCGGAGGCGTCGAGTCCGGCGGTGAGGTGGGCGTGGTCCGGGGAGAGCGCGGCGAACGCGCCGAAGGCGGCGTCAGTGTGCAGCCAGAAGTCGTGGCGTTCGCGCAGGGCCGCGACGGCGCGCAGGTCGTCGAAGTCAACGGAGTTGACGGTGCCGGCGTTCGCGACGACGACGGCGGGGCGGCCCGGCTCGTCGGCGAGGGCGCGTTCCAGGGCCGCGGGGTCGACGGCTTCTCGGCCGGGCAGGGTCGGTACGGGGACCAGGGCGCGGCGGCCGAGACCGAGGACCGAGAGGGCCTTGGCGATGGAGGAGTGCGGGGCGCCGGACAGCACCCGGACCGGGCCGAGCGCGGCCGCGCCGTCCTCGGCCGGAGAGACGCCGAGGCGTTCGCCCAGCCATTCGCGGGCGATGGCGAGGCCGGTGGTGTTGGACATGGTGGCGCCGCTGACGAAGGTGCCGGTGTGCGCGTCGGAGAGGCCGAAGAGCTCGCGGAGCCAGCCGACGGTCTCGCGTTCGAGGTCCTGACCGCCGCCGTCCAACGCGGAGTTGGAGTTCTGGTCGTGCGCCGCGGTCAGCCAGTCGCCCGCGAGGGCGGCGGGGGTCGCGCCGCCGGTGACGAAGCCGAGGTAGCGGGGTCCGGCGGAGGCCGACAGCCGCGGGGCCCAGCGTCCGGCGAAGGCGGCGAGGGCCTCCTCGGTGCCCGCCCCGCGCTCGGGCAGCGGCTCCGGAGCCGGAGGGCCGTCCTGGACGTCCGCTACGACGGGACGCGCGTCCAGGGCCGCGAGGGTCGCGGCGGCGGCGTCGCGGGTGGCATCCAGCAGTGCGGGGAAGCGGGCCAGGTCAGCGGCGAGGGTGCGGTCCATGGGGGCAGGTTAGGCGCCCCGCGAGGGCGTCGGACCGGCCAATCGGGGGCGAGTGGCCCGGACGCCGGGCCGCGGACCCCGGCGGGCCGGATCCGCCGCGCCGTAGGGTCGGGGGATGACCTGGAGACGGTGGGGGCGGGCCCTGGGCGGGGCGGGAGTTCTGGTGACGGTGCTGGCGGGGTGCGACACCCCACCGGCACCTCCGGCGGCGCCGGGGCCGACCGCCGGCACCCCCTCGGGCGGGCCTCGGGCGGGGGCCTCTTCGGCCGGTGAGGCGTGCCCCGAGGGCGGGGTGCGGCTGGTCGAGGGGGACGGGAACGCCGCCATGGGGTTGCGGGCGGAGTCCGTGCAGTTGGTCAACTGCGGGACCGGACCCTACGTGGTGGAGGGGTATCCCCAGCTGCGGCTGCTCGACAAGGCGCAGGCGCCCGTGGAGGTGACCGTGGCGCGCGGCGCGGCGGGCATCACCACCGGGGCCCCGAACGTGGACGCTCCCCCGCAGGAGGTGGTCATCGCGCCGGGGCAGTCCGCGTATGTGCCGATGGTGTGGCGCAACCTGGTCACCGAGACGGACGTGGTCGCGACGGAGGGGTGGGTGCTGGAGGTCGTCCCCCGGCCGGGTGCGCCGAAGCTGGTGCTGCGGCTGACCCGGCCGGTTGATCTGGGGAACACGGGGAAGCTCGGGATCGGGCCCTGGACTGCGCTCGCGCGGTGAGGCCGTTGACGGTTGTGGCCGTCCGTGGGGCGGCGGTGAGCGTGGTCATCCGGGCCGCGATCGTGGCGGCGGAGCTGCGCGGGAGCCGGTCCGCGATCATGCCGTCGGCGAGGAAGAGCACCTGGTCGGCGTGGGCGGCGGCGGCCGGGTCGTGCGTGACCATGACCACGGTGGCGCCGAGGGAGTCCACGGCGGTGCGGAGCAGGCCGAGCACCTCGGAGGCGGTGGTGGTGTCGAGGGCTCCGGTGGGCTCGTCGGCAAAGACCACGTCGGGGCGCGTGACCAGGGCGCGGGCGATGGCCACGCGCTGCTGCTGGCCGCCGGAGAGTTCGGCCGGTCGGCGCCTGCCCTTGCCCTCGAGGCCGACGCGGGCGAGCAGGTCGGCGGCGCGCGCGGTGTCCTGACGGCCGCCGGCCAGGCGCATCGGGAGCAGGACGTTCTGCTCGACGGTGAGGGAGGGCAGCAGGTTGAAGGCCTGGAAGACGAAGCCGAGGCGGCTGCGGCGGAGCTCGGTGAGCTGGTTCTCGTTCATGCCGGTGATCTCGGTGCCGCCGAGCCGGACGGAGCCCTCGGTGGGGAGGTCCAGGCCCGCGGCGCACTGGAGGAAGGTGGACTTGCCGGAGCCGGAGGGGCCCATCACGGCGGTGAAGCTGCCGCGGGGCAGGCTGAGGTCGATCCCGCGCAGCGCGTGGACCGCGGTGGGGCCGCGGCCGTACCTCCGCCGGACCCCGCGCAGCTCGACGGCGGCGGCGGGGTCGTGGGCCTGGCCGGTCTGCCCGGGCTGCCGCGTTTGCTGGTCGGCCTGCCGCTTGCTGCGCCGGAGCCCCATGGTGTGCCGCCTTCCGTGCCGGTCGACCACCCGGTGGTGATCGTGTCCACGACGCTACGGAGGGCGGTGGGGCGGTGACCATGGCGGAAGCCGGCGGACCGGTGGTGGGGTAAACCCGACCCCGCAGGGCCGAGCCGTGCGAGCGGCGCGTTAAAAGGGCGCGCGGCGGATCAGGAGCAGCGCGCGGTCGTCGTTGACGTCCTTGGCGACCTTTTCGATCAGGTGCCAGGTCGCGCCTTCCCAGCCGGCGGCGACGTAGCGGTCGGCCTCGCCGGTGAGGCGGTCCATGCCCTCGCTGATGTCGCGTTCGGCGGTCTCGACGAGGCCGTCGGTGAAGAGCATCAGGACGTCGCCGCGCCGCAGGTTCCCTTGGGCCGGTACGAATTCGGCTCCGTCGTAGACGCCGAGCAGGGGGCCCTCGCCGGAGACTTCCTGCCAGCGGCCGGTGCCCGCGCTGAGCTGGAGGGCGGGCAGGTGGCCGGCGGAGAGGAGTTCGTAGTCGCCGGTTTCCAGGTCGAGGACGAGGTGGATGGAGGTGGCGAAGCCCTCGTCCCAGTCCTGGCGGAGCAGGTAGCCGTTGGCGGCGGGCAGGAAGCCGTGCGGTGGGAGGGCGCCGAGGAGGCCGCCGAAGGCGCCCGAGAGGAGGAGGGCGCGGGAGCCCGCCTCCATGCCCTTGCCGGAGACGTCGGTGAGGACGATCTCCAGGGTGCGGCCGCCGTTGGTGCGGGCGGCGACGACGAAGTCTCCGGAGAAGGACTGGCCGCCGGCCGGGCGCAGGGCCATCTCGCGGTGCCAGCCGCGCGGAAGGGCGGGCAGCTTGCTCTGGACCCGGATGCGTTCGCGCAGGTCGAAGAGCATGGTGCCGCCGCGCCGCCAGGGCACTCCGACGCGGCTGCGGAACTGGGCGATGACCAGTCCGAAGAATCCGCAGGCGGCGACGACCAGCACGGTGCCGGGGGTGACCCGGGCGGGGCCCTGGGTGTACGGACCGAGGACCAGGGCTTCGACGATGAGCGCGGCCGCGGAGGCCGCGTACAGGGCGAGGAGGCTGGCGGGGCGCAGCAGCAGGCCGCCCGCGACGATCGGCAGGACCAGCGCGGAGGGCGAGAACCAGACCGGCAGCATCAGGGTGCCGCAGGCGATGGCGGGGATGGTGAGCAGCAGTCCGCCGAAGGCGAGCCAGTCGGAGGCGTCGCCGCGGAAGTAGTCGACGGCGGATTTGCGCAGGGCGGTGCGGGCCCGGTGCGACAGCATGCGCGTCCGGGCCAGGAGAGTCTCCACGTGTGCTCCGGCCATTGCTTCGGGACCCTATCCATCCTGGCTGTGCGCGCGCAGGGGTACCCCCTGAGATGGGCCCATCGGCAACCGAAAAGAGATCGACCGGGACGGATTGCCCTGATAGGGATGGCCGTATGGCTCTTGAGATGCGCGTTTTGCAAGCTGATGAGTGGGATGTCTGGTACGACCATCTGGAACTGGCGTTCGGTGGGGTGCCGGAATCCGCTGAGGAGCGGGAGCTGTACAAATCACTCACCGAGACGGAGCGCTCCCTCGCAGTCTGGGACGGGGAGACCTGCGTGGGCGCGGCCGGGGCCTTCTCCTTCCGCCTCTCCGTGCCGGGCGGGGCGCTCGTGCCCGCCGCCGGTGTCACGATGGTGGGCGTCTCCCCCACCCACCGCAGGCGGGGGGTGCTGACTTCGCTGATGCGCCGGCAATTGGACGACGTCCGTGCGGGTGGTGAACCGCTCGCCGTGCTGACGGCCTCGGATCCGGCGATCTACGGGCGCTTCGGCTACGGCACGGGCGCGTACTCGATGTCGGTGGAGATCGACACCACCCGCGTACGGCTTTCCGTGCCGCCGGGGACCGACGGCGTACGGCTGCGGCTGGTCGATCCGCGCAAGGCTCTGGCCGACTGCGAGCGGGTCTACGCGGCGCTGGTCGCGGGCCGCCCCGGGATGCCGGCCCGGCAGCCGGGCTGGGAGCAGCAGGCGCTGCTGGACCCGGAGTCCTCCCGCAACGGCGCGTCTCCGCTGAAGTGCGTGGTCGCGGAGCGGGCGGACGGCGAGGTGGTCGGGTACGCCCGCTACCGGGTCAAGGACGACTGGGAGCTGTCCGGCTCGGACGGCAAGGTGGACGTCGCCGATCTCGACGCGCTCGACCCGGCGGCGTACGCGGCGCTGTGGCAGTACGTGTTCTCCATCGACCTGACCTGGACCGTCCGGGCCAACAAGCGGCCGGCGGACGATGCGCTGCTCCACCTGGTCTCCGACGTCCGGCGGACGCGGGCGCGGCTGCGCGACTCGCTGCACGTGCGGCTCGTGGACCTGCCCGCGGCGCTGTCCGCGCGGACCTACGGGGCTGCGCTGGACGTGGTGCTGGAGGTCGAGGACGCGTTCTGCCCGTGGAACGCGGGGCGCTGGCGGCTGTCCGCCGACGCGGACGGGCCCGCCACCTGTACCCGGACGGAGGACCCGGCCGACCTGGAACTGTCGGTTCGGGAGCTCGGGGCGGCGTATCTGGGCGGGACCACCCTGAACTCGCTGGCCGCGGCCGGCCTGGTGCGCGAGGTCCGCGCGGGGGCGCTCATGGCGGCGTCACGGGGCTTCGCCGGCGACGTGGCCCCCTGGCTGCCGCACGGCTTCTAGCGCGGCGGCGGCCCGGCCGGCTCGGACCCGGGGCGCCCGGTGGGCCTCCGGCGCCGCCGGGCTGCACCGCCCGCTCCCGTTCCCGCGGCCGGGTCGTCTAGCGGCCCTGGCACCCCGGGCACCAGAAGAGGTTGCGGGCGGCGAGACCGGCGGTGCGGATCTCGCCCCCGCAGATGTGGCAGGGCATGTTCGCCCTCCGGTAGACGTACACCTCGCCGCCGTGGTCGTCCACCCTCGGCGGGCGGCCCATGGCCTCCGGCAGGTGCTCGTCGCGCACGGTGTCGATCCGGTTGTTGCGCACGCCCTCGCGCATGAGCAGCACCAGGTCGGCCCAGATCGCGTCCCACTCGCGGCGGGCCAGGTCCTTGCCCAGGCGGTACGGGTCGATGCCGTGCCGGAAGAGCACCTCGGCGCGGTAGACGTTGCCGACGCCCGCGACGATCTTCTGGTCCATCAGCAGGGCGGCGACGGTGGTGCGGGAGCGGGAGATCCGGGCCCAGGCGCGGTCCGGGTCGTCGGCCGGGCGCAGCGGGTCCGGGCCTAGGCGCTCGTGTATCGCCTTCTTCTCGCCGTCCGCGATCAGCGCGCAGGTGGTGGGGCCGCGCAGGTCCGAGTAGTGGTCGCCGTTGGCGATGCGCAGCCGGACCGTGTCGGTGGGCGGGGGCACCGGGGGCGTGCCGAGGGCGTACTTGCCGAACAGTCCGAGGTGGATGTGGATCCAGTCCCCGCCCTCGAAGGCCAGGAAGAGGTGCTTGCCGTGCGCCTCGGCACCGTCCAGGATCCGCCCGTCGAGCAGGGCGGCGCTCTCGGCGAACCGGCCCTGGGGACTGCTGACGGAGACCTCGCGGCCGGCGAACCGGTCGAGGTGGTCCTCGGCGAGGCGGTGGATCGTATGCCCCTCGGGCACGGCGGGACTCCTCGGAAAGCCGACGGGAAAAGAAAAACCGGCCGCGCCGCCCCGGAAGGCGTCGCGGCCGGAAAGCGGGATCAGCCCTGCGGGTGGTGCGCCGGGATCGGGGGCAGCTCGCCGGTGGTCTCGTAGGCGGAGAGCATGTCGATGCGCCGGGTGTGACGCTCCTCGCCGGAGTACGGGGTCGCCAGGAACGCCTCGATGAAGGAGACGGCCTCGTCCTGCGTGTGCATCCGGCCGCCGACCGAGATGACGTTGGCGTTGTTGTGCTCGCGGCCGAGCTTCGCGGTGTCGACGCTCCAGGCCAGGATGGCGCGGACGCCCTTGACCTTGTTCGCGGCGATCTGCTCGCCGTTGCCGGAGCCGCCGATCACGATGCCGAGGGCGTCGGCGTCCGCGGCGGTCTGCTCCGCGGCGCGCAGGCAGAACGGCGGGTAGTCGTCCACCGCGTCGTAGATGTGGGGCCCGCAGTCGACGGGCTCGTGGCCGTTGTTCTTGAGCCAGTCCACCAGGTGGTTCTTGAGCTCAAAGCCGGCATGGTCGGATCCGAGGTACACGCGCATGGGTCGAGTGTGGCACGAGCGCCCCCGGCGGGCCGCAGCGGGTGTCGCGTAAGTCACTTCTAAAGCTCAAGTAAACCCAAAGGACGCAGATGGGACACGGTAGGACCAAGGTCCTGGACGTTCGCCCCATCGCAACGATCCGGATTGGGGTCTTCCGCCCTGCGTTCATCTCAGGTTTGAATGCCCGGGCTCGCACCCCGAGAACCTAAGGATCCGTCCATGAGTTCCATGACGACCCTGCAGAAGGCAGGCGACCCGACCGGTGAACCCGGTTCCGCCCAGCCCTCCGATGGCCTGAAGGCCGGTCTCAAGAACCGCCACCTGTCCATGATCGCCATCGGCGGCGTCATCGGCGCCGGCCTCTTCGTCGGCTCCGGCGGCGGTATCGCCAAGACCGGTCCCGCCATCCTGATCTCCTACGCGCTCGTCGGCGCGATGGTCGTCTTCGTCATGCGGATGCTGGGCGAGATGGCCGCGGCCAGCCCGAACTCCGGGTCCTTCTCCGCGTACGCCGACCGCGCGCTCGGCCGCTGGGCCGGATTCTCCATCGGCTGGCTGTACTGGTTCTTCTGGGTCGTCGTGCTGGCCGTGGAGGCCACCGCCGGGGCCGTGATCCTCGAAGGCTGGGTGCCGGCCGTCCCGCAGTGGGCCTGGGCCCTGATCGTGATGGCCGTGCTGACGGTCACCAACCTCGGCTCGGTCGCCTCGTACGGCGAGTTCGAGTTCTGGTTCGCCGGCATCAAGGTCGTCGCCATCGGCAGCTTCGTGGTCATCGGCATGCTGGCCGTCTTCGGCGTGCTGCCGGGCTCGGACAACCCGGGCGCGGGCTTCGCGCACCTCACCGACACCGGCGGGTTCATGCCGAACGGCTGGGGTTCGGTCCTCACCGGTGTGCTGATGGTCGTCTTCTCCTTCATGGGCAGCGAGATCGTCACGCTGGCCGCCGGCGAGTCCGAGGACCCGCGGCGCGCGGTCACCAAGGCCACCAACTCGGTGATCTGGCGGATCGGCGTCTTCTACCTGGGCTCGATCTTCATCGTCCTGACCCTGCTGCCGTGGAACGACAAGTCGATCACCGAAAAGGGCTCGTACGTCGCCGCCCTGGACTCGATCGGCATCGCGCACGCCGGACAGATCATGAACGTGATCGTGCTGACGGCCGTGCTGTCCTGCCTGAACTCGGGCCTGTACACCGCCTCCCGCATGGCCTTCTCGCTGGGCGAGCGCGGCGATGCCCCCAAGGCCTTCGCCAAGGTGAGCAAGCGCGGTGTGCCCACGGCCGCGATCCTGGGCTCGGTGGTCTTCGGCTTCGTCGCCGTCTACTTCAACTACGCCTTCAAGGACACGGTCTTCAGCTTCCTGCTGAACGCCTCGGGCGCGATCGCGCTGTTCGTGTGGCTGGTGATCTGCCTGACCCAGCTGCGGATGCGCGGAATCCTGATGCGCGAGGCTCCGGAGAAGGTGACGGTGAAGATGTGGTTCTTCCCGTACCTGACCTGGGCCACCGCTGCGATGATCACCTTCGTCCTGGGCTACATGGTCTACGACAAGGACAACCGCGAGACCGTCATGCTGTCGCTGCTGGTGGCGGCCGTGGTGATCGCCATCGGCGTGGTCCGCGACGTGCGCCGCAAGGCCGCCGCGCGCCTCGCCGCGTGATCGCGGCCCCGTAGGAACGACGGCGGCAGCCCCGGACCGTGCTCACGGTCCGGGGCTGCCGCCGTCCGGGTCCGGTGCGCGGGGCCCCGTACCCTCGACCCCGTGCCCCGCAACGAAAAGAAGCCCCGCCGGCTGGTGGCCGACGGGCGCGTGTACATGTGGACGATGCGCCACCGTCACCGCAGGGACGGGGACGGCCGGGCCGTGGACTGCCGCCAGACCCTCACCCTGTCCCCGCAGCCGTCGGGCACCGGCGGCCCGCTGCGGATCGTCTTCGCCGAAGGCCCCGGCCGGTACGTCCCGGGCGGGGCCCCCTTGGGTTCCGGGGATGTGGGCTTCACCCGGGGCTCCGACCTCAACCTGCACGAACCGGGCGCCGTACGGGCCCTGCTGGACGAGGCCATGGCCCGCGGATGGCGGCCCGATGAGCGCGGTCCTGTGGAACTCGACGGCTGGACCCTGATCGAGGCGGCCGCCGCCCGGGCCGGGGCGCCGGCACCGGGTCCGTGAGCCCATGGGCTCAGCCGCGGCGGCCCACCAGCTTCCAGGCGGCCGGCAGCAGGCCCATCGCCAGCGCGGCCTTGAGCGCGTCGCCGATCAGGAAGGGCGTCAGCCCCGCCGCGACAGCCGCGCCGAAGGACATCCCGGTGGACAGCGCGAGATAGGGGACGCCGACCCCGTAGATGACGGCGGAGCCCAGCACCATCGTGCCCGCGGTCCGCAGGACCGAGCGGTCGGAGCCGCGCCGCGCGAGGGCGCCGACGACGGTGGCGGCGAGCAGCATGCCGAGCACGTAGCCGAAGGAGGCCCCGCCCGCGCCGGAGGTGCCGCCCGCGAACCACGGCACGCCGGCCATGCCGGCCAGGGCGTAGAGGGCGAGCGAGAGGAAGCCGCGGCGGGCGCCGAAGGCGGTGCCCACCAGGAGCGCGGCGAAGGTCTGGCCGGTGACGGGGACCGGGGAGCCGGGGACGGGCACGGCGATCTGCGCGGCCAGACCGGTGAGCGCGGCTCCGCCGGCGACGAGCGCGATGTCGCGGACGCGGCTCGCGGACGCGGGCAGCAGGTCGGCGAGGACGGCGCCGGGCCGGAAGGAGACGGAAGCAGTGCTCATGACGGGGGCTCCGCGAAGATCGTGGTGAGAGGGACGATCACCGACGTTAGTGCGGGGACCGGCGCCGCCCCAGCGTCGCCCGGGACAAAGCCTCGCTCCCCGGTTTGGTGGGGAGTGCACAAAGACCCGGTCCGACGCCCGAGTTGAAGTGATCCGTATCACGACCCACTAGCCACCGGTCGTCCGTTTTGCGCGGATGGACGCTGTGCGGGGAGACTGTGGGGTCCCTCCAATCCTCGCGGCCCCCACCGCCACCAGGCCACAGAGAGTACGAGCACCCCTCATGCGCGACCGCCTGCCCGAACCGCCCTCCCCCGTGGACGACCTGCCACCGGAACCCCTGAGCCACAGCCTCAAGCAGCGCCACCTGACCATGCTGGGCCTCGGCGGTGTGATCGGCGCCGGGCTGTTCGTCGGCTCCGGCGCGGGGATCACCATCGCGGGTCCCGCGATCATCTGCTCGTACCTGCTCGCGGGCGTCCTGGCGATGCTGGTGATGCGGGCGCTGGGTGAGATGTCGGCGGCGATGCCCGCCTCCGGCTCCTTCTCCGTCTACGCGGAGAAGGCGCTCGGCCGGTGGGCCGGTTTCTCGGCGGGCTGGCTGTACTGGTTCCTGCTGGTCGTGGTGCTGGCCGTGGAGGCGACGGCGGCGGCGAAGATCGCCAGCGGCTGGCTGCCCTCGGTGGACCAGTGGGTCTGGGTGCTCCTGTTCATGGTGGTCTTCACCGTGAGCAACCTGGCCGCGGTGCGCAACTTCGGCGAGTTCGAGTTCTGGTTCGCCGCCCTCAAGGTCGGCGCGATCGTGCTGTTCCTGATCCTCGGCACGCTGGCCGTCTTCGGCTTCCTGCCTGACACCGATCCGGTCGGCATGGCCAATCTGACCGGCCAGGGCGGGTTCTTCCCGAACGGGGCGAGCGGGGTGGTGGCCGGCATGCTGGCCGTCGTCTTCGCCTTCGGCGGCCTGGAGGTCGTCACCATCGCGGCCGCCGAGTCGGACGACCCGGCCCGGTCCGTGGCCCGCGCGGTGCGCAGCGCCGTATGGCGCATCCTCTTCTTCTACGTGGGCTCGATGCTGGTCATCGTGAGCCTGCTGCCGTGGGATTCCCTCGAGCCGGGGCAGAGCCCGTACGTGGCGGTCCTCGACTCGATCGGCATCGCGCACGCCGGCCAGATCATGGACGTCGTGATCTTCGTGGCCCTGCTGTCGGCGCTCAACGCCAACCTGTACGGGTCCTCGCGCATGGTGTTCTCGCTGGCGGAGCGGGGCGAGGCGCCCAAGGCCCTGCTGAAGGTCTCGCCCGGCGGGGTGCCGCGCCGGGCGGTCGTCGCCTCGGTGGCCTTCGGGTTCGTCTCGGTGGTGCTGAACCTGCTGTGGCCGGACACGATCTTCCTCTACATGCTCAACGCGGTGGGCGCGGTGCTGCTCTTCGTGTGGGTGCTGATCGCGGTCTCGCAACTGAAGCTGCGCCGGAAGATCGAGCGGGACATGCCGGAGCGGCTGACGCTGCCGATGTGGCTCTTCCCGTACGCGACCTGGGCGGCGCTGATCGCGATGGCCACGGTGCTGGTGCTGATGTTGTTCGACGATTCGGCGCGGCCGCAGTTGCTGTGGTCCTCGGGAGCGGCGGCCGCGGTGCTGTTGGTGGCGTGGATCCGTGAGCTGCGGGAGAAGCGGGCTGTTCGCCCCTGAGCGAGCCCGGTGTCCGGATCTTGGACAGCGAATGTCCGATAACCGGACAGTGGGCAGAATGGGACACCTCACCCCGTCCACCCGCACACCGGACAGGCACCACTCCATGAGCCAGAGCACCCTGACCCCGCCCGAGCAGCAGAGCCCCGCGAAGCCCGACGCCGGATCCGGCGGTTCCTCGCCACTCGGCAACGGACTCAAGCAGCGCCACCTCTCGATGATCGCCCTCGGCGGAGTCATCGGTGCCGGCCTCTTCGTGGGCTCCGGCGCCGGCATCGCGGCCGCCGGCCCCTCGATCGTGCTCGCCTACGCCGCCTCCGGCCTGCTCGTCATGTTCGTGATGCGGATGCTCGGCGAGATGTCCGCCGCCAACCCCGCCTCCGGCTCCTTCTCGGTCCACGCGGACCGGGCCATCGGCCCGTGGGCGGGGTTCACGGCGGGCTGGATGTTCTGGACCCTGCTGTGCGTGGGCGTGGCCATCGAGGCCATCGGCGCGGCGCACATCATGACGGGCTGGTTCCCGGGCACCCCCTCGTGGATGTGGGTGCTGATCTTCATGGCGCTCTTCTGCGGGTCCAACCTGGCCGCCGTCTCCAACTTCGGCGAGTTCGAGTTCTGGTTCGCCACCCTGAAGATCGGCGCCATCGGACTCTTCCTGGGCCTCGGCGTCCTGGCCGTCCTGGGCCTGCTGCCCGGCACCGACTCCCCCGGCTCCGCCAATCTGCTGCACGACGGCGGCTTCCTGCCCAACGGCGTGGACGGGCTGCTGGTCGGCCTGCTCGCCTCCGTCGTCGCGTACGGCGGTCTGGAGACGGTGACCATCGCGGCCGCCGAGTCCGACAACCCGGTCCGGGGCGTGGCCAAGGCCGTGAAGACCACCATGTGGCGGATCGCAATCGTCTACGTCGGCTCGATGCTGGTCATCGTCACGCTGCTGCCGTGGAACGACCCGGCGGTCACCACCGAGGGCCCGTACGCGGCCACCCTGGACCACCTGGGCATCCCGCACGCCGGCCAGGTCATGAACGTGGTCATCCTGATCGCCCTGCTGTCCGCGATGAACGCGAACATCTACGGCTCCTCGCGCATGGCCTACTCCCTCGTCTCCCGCGGCCAGGGCCCCAAGGCCCTGGGCAAGGTCACGGGCCGGGTGCCGCGCCGCGCCGTGCTCGCCTCCTCCGGCTTCGGCTTCGTCACCGTGCTGCTGTCCTACTGGTATCCGGACACCCTCTTCGCCTGGCTGCTGAACATGGTCGGCGGCGTCATCCTCGTCGTCTGGGGCTTCATCGCCGTCTCGCAGTTCGTGCTGCGGCGCCGCATGGAGCGCGAGGCCCCCGAGAAGCTGGTCGTGAAGATGTGGGGCTTCCCGTATCTGACCTGGGTCGCGCTGGCCGGACTGGCCGGGGTCCTGGTCCTGATGGCCATGGGCGACGACACGCGCGTCCAGCTCGTCTTCACCGGCGGCCTGACCCTCGCACTGGCCGTCACGGGGTACGTGATGCAGCGCCGGGCGGCGGCCAGGGCCTGACCTGCCCCGGAGACGACACAGGCGCGCCCCGTGCGAAGGCACGGGGCGCGCCTTCGTCGTCTCCGGGACCCCTTACGCCACCCCTTGATCAGATGCTGCTAGCGTGCAGTTGCGCATTAATTGCAATAAGCAGTTGGCACGCCGAGGGGACCGGATCACACGCATGGCCATCTACACGCTTCCTGAGCTTCCTTACGACTACGCGGCTCTCGAGCCGGTGATCAACCCGCAGATCATCGAGCTGCACCACGACAAGCACCACGCGGCCTACGTCACGGGCGCCAACACCACGCTGGAGCAGCTGGAGGAGGCGCGCGACAAGGAGAACTGGGGCGCGCTGAACGGCCTGGAGAAGAACCTCGCGTTCCACCTCTCCGGCCACATCCTCCACAGCATCTACTGGCACAACATGGCCAGCCCGAAGACCGGCGAGGGCGGCGGAGAGCCCACCGCGGCCGACGGCCTGGGCGAGCTGGCCGACGCGATCACCGAGTCCTTCGGCTCCTTCGCGAAGTTCCGCAAGCAGCTGACCTTCGCGTCCTCCGCGACCCAGGGCTCCGGCTGGGGCGTGCTCGCGTACGAGCCCGTCAGCGGCCGCCTGCTCGTCGAGCAGATCTACGACCACCAGGGCAACGTCGGCGTCGCCAGCACTCCGATCCTGGTCTTCGACGCCTGGGAGCACGCCTTCTACCTGCAGTACAAGAACCAGAAGGTGGACTTCATCGAGGCGATGTGGAAGGTCGTCAACTGGCAGGACGTGGCCGGGCGCTACGCCGACGCCAAGGCGAACACCCCGCTGCTGATCCCCGCCAAGGGCTGATCGCCGCCACCAGAGCCCGTCCGCCTCGTGATCGTCTTCTCAACCTTCACCGGCGGGCGTGTCCACCAGAAGGCCCCCGCGAGGACGTGACTCGCGGGGGCCTACTGCGTCCACCAGGCCGTCCACCTCGCCGACCGCCGTGAACTCCCGGGCCAGCCCCGTCTCGTGCAACCGCGCGAACGGGCCGAAGGGGATGCCGAACTCCGACTCCCCGCGGTCGAAGTTCCAGCTCTTGTGCACCTGGAAGCGGTAGTCGCTCACCACGGACCCGTCCTCGTGGACCCGTACCGTGCCGCTGATCCGGTACTGGGCCCCGCGCAGCGCCAGCCACCAGTCCGCGCTGCCTCCCGCACCGGCCCGCCGGCCGATCAGCACCCCGCGCCAGCCGCTGTCCGCCGCGTACGCGCCCGGCTCGCCCAGGGCCCCGGCGGCCGCCCGCCACTCTGCGAGCCGGGCGTCCACCTCTTCCCGTACGACGGGTACCGCGAGCAGCGCCCGCGCGTCGACCCGGTACGGGCGGCCCGTGCCCCGGAGGTAGTGCCGCAGGGTGCCGGCGGCGTGCCGGACGCCGAGGGCCGCCCACAGCGGGGGCACCGCTACGCAAGCTGCCCGCAGCACCCGGTCTCGGGGGCGTGCGGGCAGGCTGGCGTGCGCGGCGTTGTCGTTCGGTATCGCGGGCTCCGCCCGGCCGCCACTGCGACCGAGCGGTTCCTCCTGTGCCGGGCTGGTCCCCATAGGGGGACGTTAAGGGAGGAAGCGGACCGCTGCTAGTCGAACCTAGTCGAAGATCGGGCCCTGGGTACGGGTGCGCTTGATCTCGTAGAAGCCGGGGGTGGAGGCGACCAGCAGGGTGCCGTCCCAGAGGCGGGCGGCGGCCTCGCCGCGCGGGGCCGGGGTGACGACGGGGCCGAAGAAGGCCACTTCCTCACCGTCGGCGCCGGGCACCGAGATCACCGGGGTGCCGACCTCCTGGCCGACGCGGTTGATGCCCTCGTTGTGCGAGTCGCGCAGGACCTCGTCGTACTCGTCGGAGTCGGCGTAGTGGATCAGCTCGGCGGGCAGGCCCACCTCGTCCAGGGCCGCGGCGATCGCCTCGCGGGTCGGGCCCTGGCCCTCGTTGTGGAAACGGGTGCCGAGCGCGGTGTAGAGCTTGCCGGTGATCTCGTCGCCGAACTTCTGCTGGGCGGCGACGACCACGCGCACGGGGGCCCAGCCCTTGGGGCCGAGCAGATCGCGGTAGCGCTCGGGCAGTTCGTCGAGCTTGTTCTCGTTCAGCACGGCGAGGCTCATCACGTGCCAGCTCACCTCGACGTCACGGACCTTCTCGACCTCGAGCATCCAGCGGGAGGTCATCCAGGCCCAGGGGCAGAGCGGGTCGAACCAGAAGTCGACCGGGGTCTTCTCGCGCACCTGGGTGTCCTGGGTGTCAGCCATGTCTCTCCTCAGATCGGAACGTTCCTCCCTGCCCAACCGCCCCGACCGCACACGCATTCCCCATGGGAGGATTCGGTCAGGTATCGCGATCACGCACGAAGGAGTGCACGTGCCCGGAGAGAATCTGTCCCGTGACGAGGCCCGCGAGAGGGCCGAGCTGCTGTCCGTCGACGGGTACGAGGTGGTCCTCGACTTGAGGTCCGCGGTGGACGAGGCCGAACCGGCCGACGGGCCCCGGACCTTCCGCTCGGTGACCACCGTCCGCTTCCGGGCCGCCGCCCCGGGAGCCGCCACCTTCGCGGACCTCATCGCGCCCTCGGTCAACTCCGTGACCCTCAACGGGCACGAGCTGGACCCGGCCGCCGTCTTCGACGGGGCCCGGATCGCGCTGGACGGCCTGGCCGCCGAGAACGTCCTGGTCGTGGACGCGAACTGCGCCTTCAGCCGCACCGGTGAGGGCATGCACCGCTTCGTCGACCCGGAGGACGGCGAGGTCTACCTCTACACCCAGTACGAGCCGGCCGACGCGAGGCGGGTGTACGCCAACTTCGAGCAGCCCGACCTGAAGGCCCCGTACCGCTTCGAGGTGACCGCGCCCGAGGGCTGGCAGGTCTGGAGCAACGGCGCCGAGGAGTCCCGCGAGGGCGACACCCGCCGCTTCGCCGAGACCGCGCCGATCTCCACCTACATCACCTGCGTGGTGGCGGGCCCGTACCACTACGTGACGGACACCTACACGCGCGGGGACCTGACGATCCCGCTCGGCGCGATGTGCCGCAAGGGCCTGGCCAAGCACTTCGACGCGGACGACGTGTTCCTCGTCACCAAGCAGGGCTTCGACCTGTTCCACGAGATCTTCGACTACCCCTACCCCTTCGGGAAGTACGACCAGGCATTCGTGCCGGAGTACAACCTGGGCGCGATGGAGAACCCGGGGATGGTGACCTTCCGCGAGGAGTACATCTTCCGCGGGAAGGTCACGCAGGCCTCGTACGAGCGGCGCGCGAACGTCATCCTGCACGAGATGGCGCACATGTGGTTCGGCGACCTGGTCACCATGAAGTGGTGGGACGACCTGTGGCTGAAGGAGTCCTTCGCGGACTTCATGGGCTCCTTCGGGCTGGTCGAGGCCACCCGCTTCGACCAGGCGTGGGTCACCTTCGCCAACAGCCGCAAGGCGTGGGCCTACCGCGCCGACCAGCTGCCGTCCACGCACCCGATCACGGCCGACATCCGTGACCTGGAGGACGCGAAGCTGAACTTCGACGGCATCACCTACGCCAAGGGCGCGGCGGTGCTCAAGCAGCTCGTGGCGTACGTGGGCCGGGACGCCTTCCTCGAAGGCGCGCGGCGCTACTTCAAGGCCAACGCGTACGGGAACACCACCCTGGACGACCTGCTGTCGGTGCTCGCGGAGGTCTCCGGCCGGGACATGGCCGAATGGTCGCGGGCCTGGCTGCAGACGGCCGGCGTGAACGCGCTGACCCCGGTGGTGACCTGCGACGCGGGCGGCCGGGTGACCGAGCTGGCCGTGCTCCAGGACGGCGACGAACTGCGCCCCCACCGGGTCGCGGTCGGCCTGTACCGGCTGGACGCGGACGGCGCGCTGGTCCGCTACGCACGGGCCGAGGCCGACGTGGCCGGCGCCCGGACCGTGGTGGGCGAACTGGCCGGCCAGGAGCGTCCCGCCCTGGTCCTGGTCAACGACGACGACCTCACCTACTGCAAGATCCGCTTCGACGCGGACTCGCTGGCCACGCTCCGCTCCCACCTGGGCTCGGTGGCGGACCCGCTGACCCGCGCACTGTGCTGGTCGGCGCTGTGGAACCTGACCCGTGACGCGCTGATGCCGGCCCGGGACTTCGTCTCGCTCGTACTGGCCCACGCGGGCCGGGAGACCGACGTCGGCGTGCTCCAGATGCTGCACTCCCAGGCACTGTCCGCGGTCACCCACTACGCGGACCCCCAGTGGCGGGAGCAGGGCGGCCGGGTGCTGGCCGCGTGCGCGCTGCAGGAACTGCGGTTCGCCGAGCCGGGGTCGGAGCACCAGCTGACCTGGGCCCGGTTCTTCGCGGCGGGCGCGGCCACCGAGGGCGACTTCCAGCTGCTACTGGGCCTGCTGGAGGGCTCGGCGCGGATCGACGGGCTGGAGGTGGACCAGGAGCTGCGCTGGGACTTCCTGCTGCCGCTCGCCGCGCACGGCGCGGTGGACGAGTCCGTCCTGGCCGCCGAACTGACCCGGGACGACACGGCGTCGGGCAAGCGCCACCAGGTGCGCTGCCTGGCGGCGCGGCCCTCGGCCGCGGTCAAGGACCAGGCCTGGGCGGCCGTCGTGGAGTCGGACGCGCTGTCGAACGCGCTGGTCGAGGCGACGATCTCGGGGATGCAGCAGCCTTCGCAGCGGGGGCTGCTGGCCGGGTTCGTCGCGCCGTACTTCGCCGTGCTCGAGCGGGTGTGGGCGGACCGGTCGATCCAGATCGGCATCGACGTGGTGCGCGGGCTGTACCCGTCGCTCCAGGGCTCCCAGGAGACCCTGGACGCCACTGACGCGTGGCTGGCCGAGCATGCCGATGTGGCCCCGGCTCTGCGCCGCCTGGTAGTGGAGTCCCGGGACGACCTGGCCAGGGCCCTGCGGGCGCAGGCCTGCGACACCGCGGCGGGCTAGCCCTGCGGGGCCATTCCCCCACCCCGCCCCTTCCCGAAACCGGGCTCTGCCCGGACCCGGTCCTCAAACGCCGGACGGGCTGGAAGATGCCGCTCAGCGGCAATATCCAGCCCCGCCGGCGTTTGAGGCGCGGGGTCCGGGCGGAGCCCCGGGAGCGGCGCCGCGCCTGCGAACCGGCGCACTCCATCGGCAGTCGAACGTCCGTACTTTAGCCCCGGCTTGTCCCGATTTGCCGACGGATGTGTAACAGGGGTTAGCAAGGCCATGGCCTGAGGGAATCACCGCGTCATGAACCACAACGCACCCCTCCCCCTCGCCCACCTCACCGGCAGCCGCCCCCGCGTGCTCTCGCTGGCCCAGCTCCGCGAGCACGGCGTCTCCGCCTCCGACGCCGCCGACCGCGACTGGCAGCAGATCCTGCCCGGGGTGTTCCTGCTCCACTCCGGCCCCGCGACCGGCGAGGAGCGGCTGCACGCGGCGCTCCTGTACGCGGGTCGGCGCGGCGACGAGGTCATGGTCACCGGGCTCGCCGCCCTCGCGCTGTACCGGTTCTCCGCCGCCCCCGCCCTGGCCGGCCTCCCCCACATCGACGTCCTCGTCCCGAACACCCGCCGGCTGCGGTCCGCCGGACAGGTCCGCATCGTCCGGACGCACACCCCGCCCCGGCCGATGGAGGTCAACGGCCTGCCCGTCGCCCCCGTGGCCCGAGCCGTCGCCGACGCCGTCGCCCAGCTCTCCGACGCCGGTACGGTCCGCAGGCTGCTCAGCGAAGCCGTCCGCGGCGGGCACTGCGAACCGGCCGCCGTGGTACGGGAGCTGACGGTGGCCCGGCTGCTGAACCGGCCGCACGTGGTCGACGCCGTCGAATCCCTGCTCGCGGAGGGCCGGGCCATCGCCGAGGACCGGCTGTACCAGCTCGTACGCGGCTTCGACCTCCCCGAGCCGGTCTGGAACGTGGACCTGCGCCTGCCCGGCGGCCCGCACCTCGGCGGGGTCGACGCGTACTGGCCCGAGCAGGCCGTCGCCCTGGAGATCGACACCCGGGCCCCGCGCCAGGGCGAGGACGAGGAGTGGTCGGAGTCGGTCCGCAAGCGGGAGACGCTGGAGCGGTGCGGGGTGACCGTCCTGCACATCACCCCGCGCAAGCTCCGCGACTGGCCCGAGCAGCAGGCGGCGGTCGTCCGCACCGCCCTGACCGCGTCCGGCGACCGCGAGCCGGCCGCCTACCTCGTCGTACTCCCCCGGTGAGGCGGCGGCCACGGCTAAGGCAGCGCCGGGTTCGCGGGCGAGTACTCCGGGGTGCTCCACCGCAGCCGCCCCGGGTGCACGCTCTCCACCACCGCTTCGACCCGGAACCGGACCCGGCGGGACCCGCCCGGCCCGAATTCGGTCTCCGCCCGGCCGCTGAGCTGGAGCAGCGCCCCGCTCTCCCAGTCCGGGAACAGCAGCCCGGCCCGCGCGTCCGTCAGCAGGTTCCCCAGCGTCAGGAACATCGCGTTCCCGGGATAGTCCGGCCAGGTCAGCTCGGTCGGCGACAACACCTCCACGAACCCCGGCAGCCCGCCCCGGTGGCTCGCGTCGACCCTGTCCGCCTCGGCGGTGGTGGTGACGAAGAAGGTGTCGGCGGCGCGGACGGCCCGCTCCTGGTCGGGGGTGAGCGCGTACCCACGCCGCACGACACCGGCTCCTTCGGCGACGAGCTGGACAGGCTGCCGCTTCTGGAGGTACTTGGGGCAGTTCGCGAAGACCTGCTCCGCCGTGATCGCGAACCCGCCGGGGGTCGCCTCGAGGGTCCCGTTGAGCCGCATCCGGCGCCGGGTTCGCGGATCGAGGGAGATCGTCCCGACCCGGGTACCGCCGGTGGCCAGCACCCCGGCGAGCGGATCGCCGTCCGGCACCGCGCCGACGACCGCGATCCGGTCCGGCGCGGTGGCCCGCACGAAACCGGGGGCGCCGGTCAGGAGTGAGGTCCACAGCCGCCCGTGCGCGTCGGCGGCGCCGACGACCAGGTGCGGCTGCTGCGCCAGGAAGGCCGCGGCGACCTCCTTGATCCGCGGTGCGACCGAGCGGCCCACATGGGCCGCGGCCTCGCGGACGCCGACCCGCTCCTGTACGGCCAATGAGCCCCAGTGGTACTCGGGCATGGCTGGTCCTTTCGACAGGCCCCTCACGGGCGATCCAAGCGATCCAACCTTCTAAAACAAAGTTAACGGTTAGAGTCGCAACCGTCAACCGTTCCCGTACGCTTAGGGGGTTAGCGAGACGGGCACCAGGAGGACCGAGAGATGGCGACACCGGCGACGGACCCCCGCCCCCTGACCGGCGAACCGGTGGCCCTGGACCTGATCAACACGCGCTGGATGCACGAGGGCGAGCTCACCGACCTCTTCGCTGGGGCCTTCGGGCTCACCCGCGTCGAGGGGCTCGCGATCTGGCTGGAAAGCGCCGGACTGGCCGGCCGCTTCCGCGCGGACGCGGCCACCCTGGTGCACCTGCTGACCGCCCGCGAGGCACTGGCCCGCGCGGTCGCGGACCCGTCCGACGCGAGCGCCCGCTCCCTGATCGACGCCGTCCTGGAACACGGCCGGATCCGGATCACCCTGACCGCGCAGGGCGCCGGCGAGCGCTCCGAGTTCGACGACCCGACATGGGGTCCGGCCTGGACGGCCGCCCGCGACTACCTGGAGCTGCTGACATCCGCCCCGGACCGGATCCGCAAGTGCGCCTCCGAGACCTGTGTCCTGCACTTCCACGACATCTCGCGCAACGGCACCCGGCGCTGGTGCTCGATGGCCGCCTGCGGAAACCGGGCGAAAGCATCCCGGCACTACGCGCGCACGCGCGAGCGCTGACCGCCCCGAAGTTGTCACACCCGATCCGGGACAGGGGCGTACTCCAGCCCTGACAGATGGTCGGGAAATCGATAAATCAATTTCTGAGCCAGGAGGTCCGTACCGCTGTGTCCCGGTACGGACCTCCTGGCACATCCCGTGAGCTGGCGGGAGTCCGCCATGTCATGTCTCGATCGGTGACAACTCTCCCCAAAGGGCTGTCGCTTACACGAAGCTGACCGGTCATCCGGCACCGAAATCCGGACCGTATCTTTCACTTAGCCAGGGATGCTGATGACCCTCGACTCCCCCAGCTCCATACCCGTGTCCCGGCGCGCCGTGCGCGTCGCGGCCGCGGCCGGCCTGGTGGTCGCTCTCGCGGCCACCGGCGCCATGCCCGTCTTCGCGGCGACCGGCACCGACGTCCCCCCGGCCAAACCCACGGCCAACCCGGCGGTGAAGTCGGCCGAGGAGAAGCTCGGTTCGGCCGACGTCGAGCTGCTGCAGGAAGCCAAGTCCAAGGGCGAGAAGACCGTCACCGTCATGCTGGCGACCGCCCCCGGCGAGACCCAGCAGGTGGCGAAGCAGCTCAACGACGTCAAGGGCGCCTCGGTGGGCCAGACGTACGACAAGCTCGGCTACGTCCGCGCCACCCTGCCGACCGACAAGGCCGAGGCCGCACTGAAGGCGGCCGCCAAGCTGTCCTCCGTGCACGGCATCGACCTGCGGCAGGAGATCCAGCTTCCGGACCCCCGTCCGGATGCGGGCAAGGAGTCCGGCGCGGCGAAGCCCGCCCCCGGGTCCTACCCCGGGCCGGACAAGAACACCCCCGCGAAGAACCCGTACAACCCGTCCTTCGAGACCGGTTCGCTGGACTTCCTCAAGAAGAACCCGACGGCCGACGGCCGCGGCGTGACCATCGGCATCCTGGACTCGGGCGTCGACCTCGGTCACCCCGCGCTCCAGAAGACCACCACCGGCGAGCGCAAGATCGTCGACTGGGTCACCGCGACCGACCCGATCGCCGACGGCGACGCCACCTGGCGTGCCCAGATCACCCCGGTCACCGGTGGCACCTTCACCGCGGGCGGCGCGAGCTGGAAGGCTCCGGCGGGCTCGTTCCAGTGGAGCCGCTTCACCGAGTCGATCACCGCCACCGGTGACATGAAGGGCGACGTCAACCGGGACGGGGACACCACCGACCGGTTCGGCATGCTCTACGACCCGGTCGCCGGGACCGTCCGCGTCGACACCGACCAGGACAACGACTTCACGAACAACGAGCCGATGAAGCCGTACAAGGACGGCTACCAGATCGGCTACTTCGGCACGGACAACCCGGCGACCGAGGTCGCCGAGCGGATCCCGTTCGTGATCCAGATCCGCAAGGACGTCCCGATGGACCCGCTGGGTGGTGACTGGGTCGGCAAGAAGGCCGACTTCGTCAACATCGGCATCATCGAGTCCGAGCACGGCACGCACGTCGCGGGCATCACCTCCGCCAACGGCCTGTTCGGCGGCGCGATGAACGGCGAGGCGCCCGGCGCCAAGATCGTCTCCTCGCGCGCCTGCTCCTGGTCCGGCGGCTGCACCAACATCGCGCTGACCGAGGGCATGATCGACCTCGTCGTCAACCGCGGTGTGGACATCGTCAACATGTCGATCGGCGGCCTGCCGGCCCTGAACGACGGCAACAACGCGCGCTCCGAGCTCTACAAGAACCTCATCGACACCTACGGTGTCCAGCTCGTCATCTCGGCGGGCAACGAGGGCCCCGGCATCAACACCATCGGTGACCCCGGCCTCGCGGACAAGGTCGTCTCCGTGGGCGCGGCGGTCTCCAAGGAGACCTGGGCCGCCAACTACGGCTCCGGCGTGACCAAGAAGTACAACATGTTCCCCTTCTCCTCGCGCGGTCCGCGTGAGGACGGCGGCTTCACGCCGACGATCACCGCCCCGGGTGCGTCCATCAACACCACCCAGACGTGGCTGCCCGGCTCCCCGGTGAAGGAGGCCGGCTACACCTTGCCGGCCGGCTACTCGATGCTGCAGGGCACCTCGATGTCCTCGCCGCAGGCGACGGGCGCCACCGCCCTGCTGATCTCGGCCGCCAAGCAGCGCCACATCGCCCTCACCCCGGCGAACCTGCGCGTCGCGCTCACCAGCAGCGCGAAGAAGATCGACGACGTCCCGGCGCACGCCCAGGGCGCGGGCCTCATCAACATCCCCGGCGCGTGGGAGTCCATCCAGCGCGGCGCCAAGGCCGACGAGTACACCGTCAAGGCCCCGGTCGACACCGCGATCGACCAGTTCCTGAAGACCCCGGGCTTCGGCACCGGCGTCTACGACCGCGAGGGCGGCCTGAAGGTCGGCCAGAAGAAGGTCTACGACGTCGTCGTCACCCGCACCACCGGCGCCACGTACAGCACCCCGACGCTGCTCAGCTGGCGCAACAACGACGGTACGTTCAAGATCCTCGGCTCTGACTTCGTCATGCTGCCGCTGAACAAGCCGGTCACCGTCAAGGTCGAGGCCAAGGCCAAGTCGGCCGGCGTCCACAGCGGCATCCTGGAGCTCGACAACCCCTTCACCGAGGGCGTCGACAAGCAGATCCTCTCCACGGTCGTGGTCTCCACCCCGCTGGAGAAGCCGTCGTTCGCCTACTCGGACACCTCGTCCGTGCAGCGCAACAGCCACAAGTCGTACTTCGTGACCGTCCCCGCGGGCGCCAAGACCCTCGAGGTCGCCCTCGGCGGTCTGAAGCCGGGCAGCCAGACGCGCTTCATCTCGATCCACCCGTACGGTGTGGGCGTCGAGGACAGCGCGACGACCCAGTGCTACCCGAACTACGACAACCCGGCGAACCAGTGCCGCCCCGACCTGCGTTCGTACCCGAACCCGCAGCCGGGCGTCTGGGAGATCGAGGTCGAGTCGCGCCGTACGTCTCCGCTGCTCGACAACCCGTTCAAGCTGGACGTCTCCGTGCTCGGCGCGGCCTTCGACCCCGCGGTCAAGGTCCTGCCCGAGGTCAAGCAGGGCACCCCGGCGCCGGTCCAGTGGACCGTCAAGAACGATGGTGCGGCCATCTCCGGTGGCAAGCTCCAGGGCGGTCCGCTCGGCTCCGCGAAGGTCGCCAAGCCGACCATCGCCCCCGGTGAGACCCAGACCACCGAGATCACCATCGGCGAGGGCGTCTCCCGCCTCGACGTCGCGATCGGCAACGTCTCCGACGCCGCCGCCGACCTCGACCTCGAGGTCTACAAGGACGGCGTCAAGGTCGGCACCTCCGCCGACGGCGACTCCGAGGAGGCCGTGAGCCTGGTCAACCCGGCCGCGGGCACCTACACCGTCAACGTGATCGGCTACGCGATCCCGTCCGGGTCCACCACGTACGACTACCGCGACGTCTACTACTCGGCCGCCCTGGGCACCGTCCAGGTCGACGAGGCCGCCGCGGTCAACCTCGCCAACGGCGCCTCGGCGACCGTCTCCGCGAACGTGCTGGTCTCCAGCGCCGCTCCGGAAGGCCGCCAGTTCTTCGGCGAGGTCAAGCTGCTCAACGCCCGCGGCACCGCCGCCGGCACCGGCAGCGTGCAGATCGAGAAGGTCCTGCCGTAACGGCAGTTCCCGCGTGACAGCGTGACAGCGTGACCGTATGACCTCATGACGGAGGGGCGGGTACCCGATCGGGTACCCGCCCCTTCTGCTTGCCCCCCCTCGGGCGCTACGTCACCTGCCCAGCGAGCTCAGGTCCTGCGCGTACGTGCCGACCGCGTGGGCGATCACGTCCAAGTTGGTGTCGAAGGCCTTGAGGTCCAGGTTCTTCAGGGTGTCCCCCGCCCCGTGGTAGTTCGGGTCGTACGGGGCCCCGGCCGTGCCGCCGTACCGCGCGGCCTGCTCGGGGGTCTTGATGCCCTCGGCTCCGGTGAAGGTGCCGCCGGCCGGGATGCCGTTCGCGATGAACGGGCCGTAGTCGGAGCGGCCGTCGAAGTCGCTGCCCTCGTGCGGCTTGCCCTTCTTGTCGAGGAAGCCGTTGATCAGCGCCTCAATCCGGTCCGAGCCGGCCGGACCGGCGCCCTCACCGGTCTTGTCCGAGTCGTCGCCGTCGTAGACGAACTGCACCGGGTTCGGCGAGGCGATCATGTCGAAGTTGAGGTAGAGCGCGATGTCCTTCTTCTGCTGGTCGGACAGTTGCGCCACGTAGTGCTCGGAGCCCAGCAGGCCGAGCTCCTCCGCCGACCACCACGCGAAGCGGACCTTGTTGGTGGTCTGCTTGCCCTTGCCTTTCTTGTTGGCGCCCTGGTCCGCGAGCTTGAGGGCCACCTCCAGCAGACCGGCCGAGCCGGAGCCGTTGTCGTTGATGCCGGGACCCTCGGTGACCGAGTCCAGGTGGGACCCGACCGCGACCACGCGGTCGGAGCGGCCGCCCCTGGTCTCGGCAATCACGTTGCGGGTGGTCTTCTTCACGTGCTCCTGGTCAAGGTCCAGGCGTACGGTCACCTCGCCCTTGGCGGCGGCCGCGGTCAGCGCCTCGCCGTCGGCGAGGGTGATCCCGGCGCTCGGGACGATCCCCTCGGCGGGCGAGGAGAACCCGCCCCGGACCGGGGTGGTCCCGCTGTGGTTGTAGACGATCACGCCGATCGCGCCGGCCGCGGCGGCGGCCTTCTGCTTCTCCACGAAGGTGCAGGCGCCGCGCTTGACCAGGGCGATCTTCCCCGCGAACGCACCGGCCGGGTAGTCGTCGGCGGTGCAGCCCGGACTCTCGTCGACCCGGGCCAGGGCGAGCGGGGCGGTCAGTCCGCCGGCCGGGGTGGACTTGGTGAAGGTGAAGGCGGCGGTGGCCAGCTCCCGCGGATCGGCGCCGCCGACGACAGTGGTCTTCTCGGTCCTCGTGCGGGCCTCGTAGATGTCGAAGTCCTGGTACGAGACCTGGTAGCCGGCCTTGGCCAGGGTGTCGTGGACGTAGGCGGCCGAGGCCGCGTGGCCGGGCGTGCCGGCGGCACGGTTGCCGCCGTTGGCATCGGCGATCTGCTGGAACTTCGCCAGGTGCCGGTAGGCGCCGCGGGCGGTGACCTCCTCCACCAGCTCCTTGGCGAGTCTGCCCTCGCGCGGCCCGTGGGCGGCGGCCGCCGGGGTGGCGGCGAGCAGGACGGGTGCGGCGACGGCGACGGCCGCGAGGGCGGCGAGCGCCGGTATGGACCGGCGGCGGTGGCGGATGGAGCGCACGGTGGTTCCCCCCGAGTTCGAAGTACGGAAAACACGTCCGCATTACGGACGCGACAGACCGGACCGTAACCGGCTTCGACCTGGCAAAAAGGGCAGTGAGCAGGGGTGCAACACGGCCGCCACGGAGTTGTCACCGTGGTTCACACTCCGCACACCGTCCGCTCCTCGGACAATGGATTGGACAAGGCTCGTGGGGTCGAACGCATGATGGCTTCACGCGCGCCCGCGTCGTACGGATCAAAGGGAGTCACCGTGAGGGTCGGAATCGTCGGAGCCACCGGACAGGTCGGCGGAGTCATGCGCGGCATCCTCGCCGAGCGGAAGTTCCCGGTGGAGGAGCTGCGGCTGTTCGCCTCGGCCCGTTCGGCCGGCTCGACCATCGAGTGGCAGGGCCGCGAGATCACCATCGAGGACGCCTCCACGGCCGACTTCTCCGGCCTGGACATCGTGCTCTTCTCCGCGGGCGGCGCCACCTCCCGCGCCCTCGCCGAGAAGGTCGCCTCGCAGGGCGCCGTCGTGATCGACAACTCCTCCGCCTGGCGCAGCCACCCCGAGGTTCCCCTCGTCGTCTCCGAGGTCAACCCGCACGCGATCAAGAACCGCCCCAAGGGCATCATCGCGAACCCGAACTGCACCACCATGGCCGCGATGCCGGTGCTGCGCCCCCTGCACGACGAGGCCGGCCTGACCGCGCTGATCGCCACCACCTACCAGGCCGTCTCCGGCTCGGGCCTGGCGGGCGTCGCCGAGCTCAAGGGCCAGGCCTGCGCGGTCGCCGAGGCCGCCGACCAGCTGACCTTCGACGGCGGCGCGGTGGAGTTCCCGGAGCCCAAGGTCTACCAGCGGCCGATCGCCTACAACGTGGTCCCGCTCGCGGGCAACCTGGTCGACGACGGCTCCTTCGAGACCGACGAGGAGCAGAAGCTCCGCAACGAGTCCCGCAAGATCCTGGAGATCCCCGAGCTCAAGGTCTCCGGCACCTGCGTGCGCGTGCCGGTCTTCTCCGGCCACTCCCTCCAGGTCAACGCCCGCTTCGCCCGTCCGCTGAGCGTGGAGCGCGCCTACGAGCTGCTGAAGGACGCCCCGGGCGTCGAGCTCTCGGACATCCCGACCCCGCTCCAGGCCGCCGGCAAGGACGCCTCGTACGTGGGCCGCATCCGTGTCGACGAGACGGTCGAGAACGGCCTCGCGCTGTTCCTCTCCAACGACAACCTCCGCAAGGGCGCCGCGCTGAACGCGGTCCAGATCGCGGAACTGGTCGCCGAGGAACTGCGCGGCTGATCCCCCTCGCACGCGGGAACGGAAGGGGCGGCGCCGCCACGGCGCCGCCCCTTCCTCGTGTCAGGGCCGGCGCACCTCGTAGTGGAAGCAGCCGAACTCGGCGGCCCGGACGTGCACGAGGGCCACCTCTGGGTCGCCGAACGCCTCGTCCAGGGCACCCTCGATCACACCGTCGGGGTCGTCGCCGAGATCGAGCACCCGCCCGCCCAGGATGTGCCCGCGGGCGTCGTACCGCCGGGCGGTGCGCTGCGCCGCCGTCCTGCCGAAGGGGTACGCCTCGCGGCCGGCCGGACCGCCGCAGTGCTCGGCGTGGATGAAGACGGGCCCCTGCTCGTCGTACGCACCGGGCTCGGCGCCGGTGGCGGCGGCCCAGCGCCGCAGGGGCGCGTAGGAGACGAGGGCGATCCGCTCCCCGGCCGCGCTCGGCCTCAGGCAGCACCTCAACGGCGCACCGCCCTCGCCGTCGGCGTACGGGACGCACTCCCGCCCCGCGTCGTCACGTACGCGGAGCTCCTTGAGCGCCGCCTCCTCGATGGGCCTCGCCCAGTACCTGATGGTCATGCCCATCAGCGTCGCGCCGCCGCCCGCCGCTGTCCGGCGGGTTTCCGCCCTCGCGCTCCCGCAGCAGGCCGACTGCAATCCGGAGAACGGCGGAGCGGGAGGGAAGGCCGTTCCGCTCCGCGTACCGGTCGAGGAAGTCGATGTCCTCGATGGGCAGGCTCAAGCTGATCCTCATGCCTCATGGTAGGCAATCGACCACGCAAGGTATCTCCCGACGGGTTCGCGGCCCCGCGTGGAAAGATGGCGGACCTACGTCACCATCAAAGGAGATGAACGCGTGCCAGGCACGAATCTGACCCGTGAAGAGGCTCAGCAGCGCGCAAAGCTGCTCACCGTCGACTCGTACGAGATCGAACTCGATCTCAGCGGAGCGCAGGAGGGCGGCACGTACCCGTCCGTCACCACCGTGCGCTTCGATTCCGCCGAGGCCGGCGCCGAGACCTTCATCGACCTGGTCGCTCCGGCCGTGCACGAGGTCGTTCTCAACGGCAAGGCGCTGGACGTGGCCGCCGTGTTCCGGGATTCCCGGATCGCGCTGGGTCACCTCGCCGCCGGTGCCAACGAGCTCCGCGTCGTCGCGGACTGCGCGTACACCAACACCGGTGAGGGTCTGCACCGGTTCGTCGACCCGGTCGACGAGCAGGCCTACCTCTACACCCAGTTCGAGGTTCCGGACGCGCGCCGCGTCTTCGCCAACTTCGAACAGCCTGACCTGAAGGCGACGTTCCGGTTCACCGTGACGGCCCCCGAGGGCTGGACGGTCATCTCGAACTCCCCCACGCCGGACGCAGCCGACGTCAAGGACAACGTCTGGCGCTTCGAGCCCACCCCGCGCATCTCCACGTACATCACGGCCCTGATCGTGGGCCCGTACCACTCGGTGCACAGCTCCTACGAGCGCCCGGACGGGCAGTCCGTCCCGCTCGGCATCTACTGCCGGCCCTCGCTGGCCGAGTTCCTCGACGCCGACCACATCTTCGACGTCACGCGGCAGGGCTTCGACTGGTTCCAGGAGAAGTTCGCCTACGACTACCCCTTCGCCAAGTACGACCAGCTCTTCGTGCCGGAGTTCAACGCGGGCGCGATGGAGAACGCGGGCGCGGTCACCATCCGCGACCAGTACATCTTCCGCTCGAAGGTGACGGACGCCGCGTACGAGGCGCGCGCCGAGACGCTCCTGCACGAGCTCGCCCACATGTGGTTCGGCGACCTCGTCACCATGGAGTGGTGGAACGACCTGTGGCTGAACGAGTCGTTCGCCACCTACACCTCGATCGCCTGCCAGGCCGACGCCGAGGGTTCGAGGTGGCCGCAGGCGTGGACCACCTTCGCCAACTCCATGAAGACCTGGGCGTACCGGCAGGACCAGCTGCCCTCCACGCACCCGATCATGGCCGAGATCCGTGACCTGGACGACGTCCTCGTCAACTTCGACGGCATCACGTACGCCAAGGGCGCCTCGGTGCTCAAGCAGCTCGTGGCCTACGTCGGCACGGACGCCTTCTTCAAGGGCGTGCAGGCGTACTTCAAGGCGCACGCCTTCGGGAACACCCGCCTGTCCGACCTGCTGGGCGCACTGGAGGAGACCTCCGGCCGCGACCTGACCGCCTGGTCGAAGGCGTGGCTGGAAACGGCCGGCATCAACATCCTGCGCCCCGAGGTCGAGACGGACGCCTCCGGCGCCATCACCTCCTTCGCGGTCCGCCAGGAGGCCCCGGCCCTGCCGGCCGGCGCCAAGGGCGAGCCCGTCCTGCGTCCGCACCGCATCGCGGTCGGCATGTACGACCTGGTCGACGGCAAGCTGGTGCGCACCGACCGGATCGAGCTGGACATCGACGGGGACCTGACCGTCGTGCCCGAGCTGACCGGCCGCACCCGCCCGGCCGTCGTACTGCTCAACGACGACGACCTGTCGTACGCCAAGGTCCGCCTGGACGGGGTCTCGCTGGGACACGTCACCGCGCACCTGGGCGACTTCACCGAGTCGATGCCGCGCGCGCTGTGCTGGTCCTCGGCCTGGGACATGACCCGCGACGGCGAACTGGCCACCCGCGACTACCTCGCGCTGGTCCTGTCGGGCATCGGCAAGGAGTCGGACATCGGCGTCGTCCAGTCGCTGCACCGCCAGGTGCGGCTCGCGGTCGACCTGTACGCCGACCCGGCGTGGCGCGACCAGGGCCTGGCCATCTGGACCGAGGCCACGCTGGAGCACCTGCGCGCGGCGGCCCCCGGCAGCGACCACCAGCTGGCGTGGGCCCGTGCCTTCGCGGCGACGGCCCGCACCGAGGAGCAGCTGACCTACCTGTCGGCGCTGCTGGACGGCTCGGCCGAGATCGAGGGCCTGGCCGTCGACACCGAGCTGCGGTGGGCCTTCCTGGAGCGCCTCGTCGCCACCGGCGTCGCCGACGAGCCGGCCATCGCGGCCGAGCTGGAGCGCGACAAGACGGCGGCGGGCGAGCGCCACGCGGCGACCGCCCGCGCGGCCCGTCCCACGGCGGAGGCCAAGGCCCAGGCGTGGGCCGCGGTCGTCGAGGACGACTCGCTCCCGAACGCGGTGCAGGAGGCGGTGATCGGCGGCTTCGTCCAGACCGACCAGCGCGAGCTCCTCGCCCCGTACACCGAGAAGTACTTCGCGGTGGTCAAGCAGGTCTGGGAGACCCGTAGCCACGAGATCGCCCAGCAGATCGCGGTGGGCCTCTACCCGTCCCTCCAGGTCTCCCAGCAGACCCTGGAGACCACGGACGCCTGGCTCGCCTCGGCCGAGCCGAACGCCGCCCTGCGCCGACTGGTCTCGGAGTCCCGCTCGGGCGTGGAGCGCGCGCTGCGCGCCCAGGCGGCGGACGCGGCTGCCGCTGCCGCCTGATCCTGCGGCTCCGCTCCCGGGGCTCCGCCCCGGACCCCGCGCCTCAAACGCCGGCGAGGCTGGATGTATCCAGCCCGTCCGGCGTTTGAGGACCGGGTCCGGGCAGAGCCCGGCTGGGGGTCCCCCCGGACGGAGTCTGGGGGATGGCGGAAGGGCGGGTAGGGGACAGCCCCGCGCAGCGGTTACGCCCTCGCGGCGGCCACGGCCCGCAAGGCAGCCAGCGCATGCGCCACCGCCGGGGCCGATTCGGAGCCGCGGCGCAGGGCCGCGATGACGTGGCGGGTGGGGCGGTCGTGGGACAGGACCCGGACGGCGACGCCCGACGCCCGGCTCGACACCATGCGGGGCACCAGGGCGACGCCCATGCCCGCCTCGACCATGGCCAGGATCGCCGTCCAGCCGGACGCCGAGTGCGCCTGCTCCGGTACGAAACCCGCCGCCTCGCAGGCGCCTCGGGTGATCTCCGACCAGGGCCCGCTGCCGCCGTAGATCCACGGGGCGCCGGAGAGGTCGGCGAGGCGCAGTTCCGGGGCTCCGGCCAGCGGATGGTCCGGGGGCAGGGCCACGTCGAGGGGGTCCTCCAGCAGCGTCATCCGGGTGAAGCGGGGGTCGCGGGCGGTCGGGGCGTGCGCGGCCAGCGACAGCGCCAGGTCGACGACCCCGGCCGAGAGCAGCTCGTAGGACTCGGCAGCCTCGGTTTCCCGTACGCGGACCTCCACTCCGGGGTGCGAGCGCCTCAGGGCCGCCACCGCGGGGACCACCAGGACCGGTACGGCGGTGGAGAAGGCCCCGATCCGCACCTCCCCCGCCTCCCCGGCCAGGTACCCGGTGAGTTCGGCGTCGGCCCGCTCCAGCTGGGCGAAGACCGCTTCGGCGTGGCGCAGCACGAGGTGTGCGGCGTCCGTGAGGCGGACCCGGCGGCCCTGGGCCTCCAGCAGCGGGACCCCCAGCAGCTTGGCCAGGTTGGTCAGCTGCTGCGAAACGGCCGAGGGCGTCATGTGCAGCGCCTCGGCCGTGGCGGTGACGGTCCCCTGGTCGGCGAGGGTCCGCAGGATCCGCAGCTTCTTGATGTCCCACTCGATCATGGGACCGAACCTACCGCCGGGCACCCAGGCTCACGCCGCCGAGGATCAGCGCCATGCACAGGAGCTGCGCGGGGCCGGTGTGCTCGCCGATGAGGAGGAACCCGAGTCCGGCGACGCAGACGGGCTGGAGGTAGTAGACGACTCCGGCGCGGGCGGCGCCGATGATCGAGACGGCCTTGTTCCAGGCGAAGAAGGCGACGGCGGAGGAGAAGACGCCGACGTAGAGGAGCATTCCGGCGGTGGAGGGGGTGACGTGGAAGCCGCCCTGGACGCTGACGGAGACGGCGTAGGCGGGGGCCAGCATGAGGGCGCCGAGGACGAAGGTGGTGATCAGGAAGGCGAGGCCGCCCAGTTCGGCGGGCTTGCGCTTGAGGAGCGCGCTGTAGGTGGCGAAGGAGAGCGCGGCGGCGAACATCCACAGGTCGCCGGCGGAGAAGTCGAAGCGGATCGAGCCCTTGCCGACGAGGAGCAGGACGCCGAGGGCCGCGAGGGCGAGGCCGAAGGTGCGCCGGGCGCCGAGCCGTTCGCCGCCGAGGCGGGCGTAGAGGGCCATGATGACCGGCGAGGCGGCCATGATCATGCCCATGTTGGAGGCGGAGGTGGTCAGTCCGGCCTGGTGCACGAGGGTGTTGTAGAGGGTGACGCCGAAGAGGGTGGCGAGGGCCGTGTAGCCGAAGTGCTTGCGGATCAGGGCGCGCTGCTGCCAGGCCTGGCGGGCGGCGAAGGGTGCGACGGCGACGGTGGCTATCGTCCAGCGCCAGAAGACGGCTTGGACGGGCGGGATGCTGTCCGCCATGCCGCGGGTGGCGACGAAGCTGCCGGACCAGACGACCGTCGCGAGCAGGGCGAGGAGCACGCCGAGGCCGGCGGACCCCTTCTTGTTCCCGGCCTCGGCCGGGGCGCCCTGGTCGCCGTGCTGCTGCTCTGCTTGTGGAACGGTCTGGTCGCGGTCCATGACGGCCACTGTGCGTCTCCCCCTCGGGGTCGGTTTGTCGATTCTTCGCCCTACCGTCGCACCGAATCACCCGTCAGGTCCATCGAATCATTTCGATCGATTTCTTCAGCAGAACTGAACGGTTCCGCCTTGGGCCGCGAGGACCCGGCCGCCAGCTGCCCCGCGACGGTGGCGCCGAAGGCGATCGCCATGCCGATCACCTGTACGGGCGAGAGCGCCTGCCCCAGCGCGGCCCAGCCTATGACGGCCGCGGTCAGCGGGGAGAGCGGGCCGAGCAGGGTGACCGAGGTGGCGCTGAGCTGCCCGATGCCGCGGAACCAGAGCCAGTACGCGATCCCGGTGTTGATCAGCATCATGTAGCCGTAGCCGAGGAAGGCCCTGCCGTCGAGCGCCGGCGGCGCCCCTTCCACCAGCGCGGCCACGGGGATGATCATCAGGCCGCCCGCGGTCAGCTGCCAGCCGGTCATGGCCAGCGGGCCGACCCCCTCGGGGCGCCCCCAGCGCTTGGTCATGACGGTGCCGGCGCCCATCGAGACCGAGGAGACGACTCCGGCCGCGACCCCGATCAGGTCGAGCTCCGCCTCGGCGGTCAGCACCACCATGCTCACCCCGAGGGCCGCCACGACGGCGGCGAGCACGGTCCGCAGCCGGGCCCGCTCCCCCAGCAGCAGCGCGGACAGTCCTACGACGAACAGCGGTCCGGCGGAGCCCAGCACGGCCGCGACCCCGCCGGGCAGCCGGTAGGCCGAGAGGAACAGCAGCGGGAAGAAGGCGCCGATGTTGAGGCCGCCCAGGACCGCGGACTTCCACCACCACTGCCCCTTGGGGAGGGTCCGGGCGAGGGCCGTGAGCAGCAGCCCGGCGGGCAGGGCCCGCATCACCCCGGTGAACAGGGGCCGGTCGGGCGGCAGCAGCTCGGAGGCCACGGCGTAGGTGGAGCCCCAGGAGACGGGGGCGAGGGCGGTCAGGGCGATGGTGGCGATGCGCTTCATGGCGGGTGACTCCTCGGGCAGGTGAGGAACGCGGGACGCGGGCAGGGGGTTCGAAGGGGCTGCGGGCTCAGACGGCGGCGGGCTCGGGCCGCGCGGCCGGACCGGCGGCCGCGGCCCCTGGGGCGGCGGTCACGGCCGGCGGCTCCGCGTGGACGGCCTCGGCCGGCAGGTACGGCTCCAGCCGGACCAGCGCCAGGGCCGCGACGGCGGCGGCGACGGCGAGGACGGCCCAGGGCAGGCGGCCGTCGAGGGCGATCAGCCCGGTGAAGAGCGAGGGGGCCAGCGCGCTGGCCAGCGAGTAGGACAGGCTGTAGGTGGCGAGGTAGCGGCCGCGGACCGCCTCGGGGGCCGCGGAGACCGACAGGGCGCCGCCGGCGGGGCTGTGGACCAGTTCGCCGAGGGTGTAGACGACCACGACGGCGAGCAGGGCGACCATGGTCACGCCCGGCCCGGGGCGCAGGGTGCCGAGGACGATCTGGGCCACGAAGGCGGCGGCGAAGAGCAGGGAGCCCAGCGCGGCCGAGCGGGTGCGGCGGGCCCCGGAGCGGCGGACCCGGCCGGCGACCAGGACGCCGATCCCGGCGCACAGGACGGTGTTGACGGTGAACGCCGCTCCGGTGAGGGAGGCGGGGCCGTGCAGCCAGGTGGAGATGTAGAGCGGGAAGAGCACGGAGAGGGCCGCGTAGCCCAGCGCCGTCAGGAAGTTGGCGCCGGTCAGGGCGAGGAAGGGGCGGTCGCGCAGCACCATGCGGTAGCCGGCGGCCGGGCGCCCGGCCGAGGGCGCGGAGGGGGTGGAGCGGTCGGAGGCGTCGCCCAGTGGGCGGACCCGGGCGACGAGCAGTCCGGCGAGGGCGAAGGCCAGGGAGTTCCCGTAGGCGGTGTAGGCGAATCCCGCCGGACCCCAGACGGCCAGGACCCCGGAGACGAGCAGGCCGCCCGCGCCCATGCCGGCATTCTGCAGGGCCCGGACGGAGGCCTGGAGCCGGTCGCGGGCGGCGCCCCGGGCGACCTCCCCGATCAGGGACTGCTGGACGACGGAGAAGGAGCGGTCGGCCAGTGCGGTGACCAGGGCGACGGCGGCGAAGGCGGGCAGCGAGTCGGCGAGCGGGTAGAGGGCGAAGCCGAGGGCCCGGACCGCGTAGAGGACCAGGTTGAGGCGGTGTGCTCCGAAGCGGTCGACGGCCGAGCCGGCGAGCGGCATGAAGCCGAGGCCGGCCAGGCCGGTCACGGTCAGCACGGCGCCGACGAGGGCGAAGGACAGCCCGGTGACCTGGTGGAAGAAGACCAGCGAGAACGGCACGTACATGCCGATCCCGATGGCGCTGATCCCCACTCCGGCGAGCAGGGACCGCTCGCCCGCCACCCGCTCCCGCTTGCTCCTGACCGCCATTTTCTTCTCCCCCGAGTAGGTCGCTTGCAAGTAGCTTACCGCTAAGCTACTTAGCGTCAAGTAACTTTCTTGCGGACAAGCAAGCGGAAGCCGGATACTGCGCCCATGACCGAGCACACGCCCGCGGCCGAAGCCGCCGACGCCGTCGATGCGATCGCCGCCCAGTGGTTCGCCGTGCGACCCGACCTGGACACCGCACCCATGGCCGTATTCGGCCGGATCTACCGGATCGCCAAGACCATGGGCGACGCCATGGAACGGACCTACAACCGCTACGGGATCTCGCGCGGCGAGTTCGACGTCGTGGCCACCCTGCGCCGGAGCGGAGCCCCGTACACGCTCTCACCGAGGCAGCTCTCGGCCACCCTCATGCTCACCACGGGCGGGATGACGGGGCGGCTGGACAAGTTGGAGAAGGCCGGGCTGCTGTGCCGCAACCCCGATCCGCACGACCGGCGGGGGCTCCAGGTGACCATCACCGACCGCGGTCTCGCACTCATCGACGAGGCGGTCACGGCGGGCCTGGAGGTGCAGCGCGCGGCGCTCACGGGCCTCGACGACGCGGAGGTCGCGGTGCTCACCGGGCTACTGCGCAAGCTGCTGGCGGGGGCCCCGTAACCGGGACCGGGTACGACTGAGCGCCGGAGGTCCATACGGACCTCCGGCGCCCCGGAAGTGTCGAGTGGAGCGAAGACCCCGTCGGGGTCAGCTCTCCTTCTGCTCCTTGCGCGACTTGTCGCCCACGATCACCAGACCGGCGATGACCAGGAACAGCACGATCGGCGCGGCCACGTACAGGCCGAGCGTCTCGGCAATGCTCAGGCCCGGACCCGGGTCGTCACCGTCGTCGCGGGTGAGCGCGAGGGCGGGAGACGTCATCAGCAGCATCATCAGCGTCGTTCCGGCCGTGACGGCGCCGGCGCGCAGAGCGTTCTTCTTGTCCACGGTGCAAACGTAGCGAACACCTAAACGACGCGCGCGCCCGGGGGTGCCGTACGGGGTTCCGCCCCGCCCCGCACCGCGCTCAGCAGGGCGTTCGCGCGCGGCGAGGCGGTCAGCGCCTCCAAGGTCAGCGGCCGGCCCTCCGCGTCGGCGACCGGAAGCCGCCAATTGGGGTACTGGTCCCAGGTACCGGGCAGGTTCTGCGGCCGCCGGTCCCCCACCGCGTCGGGCAGCCAGACCCCGACCAGCCGGGCCGGGGTGCGCAGCAGGAACGCGTACAGCGACCGTACGGCGGCCTCCTCGCCCTTGGTGTCCAGGCCCAGGCCCTCCAGGACGTCCAGCCAGCGCGCGGTGTCCGCGGCGTCCTCGGCGCGCTCCCGCTCCAGCGGGCGGGTCAGCAGGCCGAGGCGGTCGCGCAGTTCCACGTGGGATCCGGCGAGCTTGGCGGCCGTGGGCGGCAGATCGTGGGTGGTGGCGGTGGCCAGGCAGTCGGACCTCCAGCGCGCCGGCTCCAGCGGTTCCCCGTCGCCGCCCCAGTCCCGCTCGAACCAGAGCACCGAGGTGCCCAGCACCCCGCGCCGGGCCAGCGCCTGACGGACCCCCGGCTGCACGGTGCCGAGGTCCTCGCCGATGACCAGGGCCCCCGCCCGGTGGGCCTCCAGGACCAGCAGGGCGAGCATCGCCTCCCCGTCGTAGCCGACGTACGCGCCCTCGGCGGGCGGGGTCCCCTCGGGGATCCACCAGAGCCGGAAGAGTCCCATGACGTGGTCGATGCGCAGGGCGCCGGCGTACCGGAACACCCCGCGCAGCAGGGCCCGGAAGGGCGCGTACCCGGTGGCGGCCAGCCGGTCGGGGCGCCAGGGCGGCAGCCCCCAGTCCTGGCCGCGCGCGTTGAAGGCGTCCGGCGGGGCGCCCACGGAGCAGCCCTTGGCGTAGAAGGGCAGGCCGAAGGTGTCGGAGCCCTGCGGATGCACCCCGACGGCCAGGTCGTGGACGATGCCGACCGCCATCCCGGCGTCCTTGGCGGCCCGCTGGGCTGCGGCCAGCTGGGCGTCCGTCAGCCAGACCAGCCAGCGGTGGAAGTCGGCCCGGGTCTTCGGGTCGTCCCCGGCGTGCCCGGCGCACCAGGCGGCGTGCAGATCGAGCTCCGCGCCCTGCTCGGCGCGGAAGTTCCCGTAGTCCGCCTCCCGTTCGGGTGAGCGCGGGACGGTGTAGAGCAGCTCCAGGGCGGCCCGCTTGAGGGCCCAGACGGCGTCCCGGTCGATCAGCGCACCCTTCTCCAGGACTTCGCGGCGCAGCTCCCCGCCCCGGGCGGCCAGTTCGGCGAGGGCTTCGCGGTCCGGGCAGTCGGCGTACTCCGGGACGTCCTCGATCCGCAGGTGCACCGGGTCGGGGAAGCGGCGCGAGGAGGGCCGGTACGGGGAGGGGTCGGTCGGGGTGCCGGGCACGGCCGCGTGCAGCGGGTTGACCTGGATGAACCCGGCTCCGTGGACCCGGCCCGCCCAACTCGCCAGCGCCGCCAGGTCTCCGAGGTCGCCCATGCCCCAGGAGCGCTCGGAGAGCAGGGAGTACAGCTGGACGAGGAGCCCGTGGGTGCGCTCCGGCGCGGCCGGGGCCCGGTCGGGGGCCACGATCAGGGTGGCGGACGCGGTGCGGCCGTCGGGGGCCTCGGCATGGAGCCGGTACACCCCGAGCGGCGGCTCCCGCAGCGCTCCCCCGGGCTCCCGCAGCGGCCACGGCCCACCCGACCCGGCCGCCTCGCCCGGCGCCTCACCCCTTACCTCGCCCGCCTCCAAGCCCGCCTCCGCCTCCGGTTCCAGCCGCAGGAGGGTGCCGGGCGCCGGCGCAGCCAGCTCCGCGGGCGGCCTCGCCCCGGCCCACCACACCAGCACCTTCGGCAACAGCCGCCCCGCCGCTTCGCGTTCGGCTCCGTACAGGTGCGCCCGCAGCGACTCCGGCGTGTCGGTGTCCACCCCCAACTGCCGCAGTACGGCGGCGATGGTGGCCTCGGGGACCCGGACGGTGACGTCCTCGGCGGGCTGGTAGGTGGTGGCGACGCCGTAGAGGGCCGCGAGCCGGGCGAGGTCGTCCATCTGGATCCTTGTCTAGTCACCCGCCGCGGCGGCCGCGGCGGAGGTGGTCGGCTCGCTGGTCAGCGGGGCCTCGTCGGTGAGCGGGGGCTCGCTGGTCAGCGGCGCGTGCGCGGAATCGGCGAGCGGGGGCTCGCTGGTGAGGGGTCCTTCGGCGAGGGCGAGCCCCTCGGCGGGTCCGCCCTGCGCGGGCAGGTGGGCGAGCGGCGGGCGGGCTATCCGGACATCGACGGTGTTCACGGCAGGCACTCCTTTGTGCGTGAGGATCTGTCAGAACCATGGAACACCGCCGGAGAACATCGCAGCCATACCCAGTCGGACGCACCGCATTCCTGGCGTATCCAGGTCAGATCACCCTCAGGCGTTGACACCCCGGCCGTACGGATGGTGGGCTCGGGCCCATTCGTACGAGCGGGGGACGACTCGGGGCGAGGAGGCTACGTGCAGCTCAGGGGCAACAAGCGGGCGACGGCTGCGGCCGTCGCCGTGATAGGGACGCTGCTGGGCGGGTCGGTGGCCGTGGGTCCGCCCGGCGCCTTCGCGGCGCCCTCCACGCCCTCTCCCGCCCTCGATCCCTCAGCCGTTTCTATAGCCGCGCCCGGGTCCGCGCCCGCGCTCGACCCCGTGCCCGCGCCCGTACCCGTCCTGGAACCCGGGGCCGATCCGGGGCGGGTCGCCGCCGAGGGGCCCTCGGTGTGGCCGCGCCCGCAGTCCATGGCCGCCGATCCGGCCCGGGCGGTGCCGCTGGGCGCCGAGGCCGTACTGGTACTGCCCGACGGCGTGGACCCGTACGCCGTCGGGGTGGTCCGCGAGGCCCTGCGCGGGGCGGGCGTCCGGACCCTGTACGAGCGGGCCGACGGCGAGTCGCTGCCTACGGGGATCCCCGTCGTGCGGCTCCAAGGGACGGATGCGGAAAGGGCGTTGAGCGAGCTGGGCGCGGCCGGCGCGGGGGACCTGCCGGCCGGCGGGTACCGGCTGGCGGTGGGCCGGGCCGGCGGGCGGGACACGGTCGCGCTGGCGGGCGTGGGGGACGACGGACTGTTCCACGCCGCACAGACCCTGCGCCAGCTGATCGCCTCCGGCGCCGGAAAGGTTCCCGGGGTGCTCGTGCGGGACTGGCCGACCGCGCCCGTACGCGGGATCACCGAAGGGTTCTACGGGACCCCGTGGACGGCCGCCGAGCGGCTCGAGCAGGTCGATTTCATGGGCCGCACCAAGCAGAACCGGCTGCTGCTCGCACCCGGCGACGACACCTACCGGACCACGGACTGGCGCCGGGACTACCCGGCGGAGCGGGCGGCGGAGCTGCGGACCCTGGCCGAACGGGCCCGCGCCAACAAGGTCGTCCTGGCGTGGGCGGTCGCACCGGGACAGTCCATGTGCCTGTCCCGGGCATCCGACCGGGCCGCCCTCGCCCGCAAGGTGGACTCCATGTGGGACCTCGGATTCCGGGCGTTCCAGCTGCAGTTCCAGGACGTCAGCTACACGGAGTGGGGCTGCCGGGACGACCAGGAGCGCTACGGGAAGGGCCCGGCGGCGGCCGCGAAGGCGCACGCGGAGGTCGCGGGCGAACTGGCGGCGCACCTGGCCGCGCGCTACCCGGGGGCGCCCGCACTGTCGCTGCTGCCGACCGAGTACTACCAGGACGGCGCGACCGCCTACCGGACCGCGCTGGCCGGGGCCCTGGACGGCCGCGTGGAGGTCGCCTGGACGGGCGTCGGCGTGGTGCCGCGCACGATCACCGGGCGCGAACTGGCCGGGGCGCGCTCCGCGCTCGGGCATCCGCTGGTCACCATGGACAACTACCCGGTCAACGACTGGGATCCGGACCGCATCTTCCTCGGCCCGTACGCGGGGCGGGACCCGGCGGTGGCGGGCGGCTCGGCGGCCGTCCTGGCCAACGGGATGCCCCAGGGCGCCCTGTCCCGCGTCCCCCTGTTCACGGTGGCGGACTTCACCTGGAACCCGCGCGGCTACCGGGCCTCCGCATCCTGGGTGGCGGCCGTCGCCGATTTGGCCGGCCCGGACCCCAAGGCCCGGGAGGCGCTGGCCGCACTGGCCGGGAACACCGCCTCCTCCGGGCTCGCGCAGCCGGAATCGGCTTATCTGGCGCCGCTGGTGGAGGAGTTCTGGCGCACCCGCTCCGCCGGCGATCCGGCGGCGGGGGAAAAGCTGCGGGCCGCGTTCCGCGTGCTGCGCGAGGCACCGGACCGGCTGCCGGGCCTTGCCGGAGAGGCCGGCCCCTGGCTGTCACGCCTGGCGCGCTACGGAGCGGCCGGGGAACTGGCCCTGGACGTGCTCCAGGCGCAGGCGCGCGGGGACGGGGCGGCGGCCTGGCAGTCCTCGCAGGCCCTGACGGCCGCCCGCAAGGCGCTGTCCGAGACGGCGGCGGGCGATGTCCGGGTGGACAAGGCGGTACTGGACCCCTTCCTCTCCAGGGCGGCGGCCGAGGCCGACGCGTGGACCGGCGCGGCCCGTTCCACCGGGAGCGTCTCCAAGGCGGCGGACTCCTGGACGGTCCAGCTGTCCACCGCCCGGCCGGTGTCGACGGTGACCGTGATGACCGACCCGCTGCCGGCCGGGAGCCGGGGCGCGGCGATCGAGGCACACGTACCGGGCGAGGGCTGGCGCAAGGTCGCGGAGGCGGCGGCTTCCGGCTGGACGCAGGCGGACGTCGGCGGCCTGCGGGCCGACGCGGTCCGCCTCACCTGGTCGGGCCCGGCTCCGGCCGTGCACAGCGTGGTCCCCTGGACGGCGGACGGACCCGAAGCCCGCTTCGAACTGGCCGACACCGTGGACGTCGAGATCGGCGGGCCCGCGGCGCGGGTTGCGGCGGAGCTCTCCGCGCTGCGGCCCGGCGAGGTCCGCGGCCCCCTGGCGGCGGCCGCTCCGGCAGGGATCGAGGTCCGGCTCCCGGCGACCGCGGTGGCCCCGCGCGGAACCCGGGCGGTGGTCCCGGTGGAGGTCGCGGTGGCGGCCGGCACGGCCCCGGGGACCTACGAGGTCCCGGTGACCTTCGGCTCCGGGACCGGCTCCGAGACCCACACGCTGAAGGTCCGCGCCGTCCCGCGCACGGCCGGCCCGAACCTGCTGCGGGGCGCCCGGGCCACGTCCTCCGCCGACGAGACCCCGGCCTTCCCGGCCTCGGCCGCCCTGGACGACTCCCCGGTCACCCGCTGGTCCTCCCCGGCGGCGGACGGGGCCTGGTGGCAGGCCGAACTCCCGGCGGCGGCCCGCATCGGGCTGCTGCGCCTGCGCTGGCAGGAGGCGTACCCGTCCCGGTTCCGGGTGGAGACCTCCGCCGACGGGGTCTCCTGGACCCAGGCGGCGGCGGTCTCCTCGACGGGCGGGGTGGACTCGGTCCGCCTGACGGCGGTGGAGCCCGCGCGGTTCGTGCGCGTCACCTGCGACGTGCGGGCCACGCGCTTCGGCTGCAGCCTGATCGCGGCGGAGGCCTTCGCGGCGGCCCCGTAGGAGTCCGGAAGAGACGGCCCGGCCGAAGCGCGTGGCCGCCGGTCAGGACGCCGCGGCCGTGACTCCGATCCGGTCGAGGGCGTCTTCGGCGCCGTACGGCTCGAGGTACGGCATCCACCGGGGGTCCCGGTGGCCCGTGCCGATGATCCGCCAGGCCAGTCCGGACGGCGGAGCGGGCTGGTGTCGCAGGCGCCAGCCCAGGTCCACCAGGTGGCGGTCGGCCTTGACGTGGTTGCAGCGGCGGCACGCGGCGACGACGTTGTCCCATGCGTGCTGTCCGCCCCGGCTGCGCGGGACGACGTGGTCGACGCTGGTGGCGACGGCTCCGCAGTACATGCAGCGGCCGCCGTCCCGCGCGAACAGTGCGCGCCGGGTGAGCGGAACGGGCCCCCGGTAGGGGACCCGCACGAAGCGCTTGAGCCTGACCACGCTGGGAGCGGGGAGGGCCCGTGTCGCGCTGTGCAGAAAGGCGCCGGATTCCTCGAGGGAGATCGCTTTGTTCTCCAGGACGAGGACGAGCGCGCGGCGGAGCGGTACGACGCCGAGGGGCTCGTACGACGCGTTGAGGACCAGGACGTGCGGCACGGACTGCCTCCTTGTACGTCGGCGGCGCGTGGCTCGCGCCGGGACGATCTGCTTTCCAGTCTCCCCTTACGGCTGGTCGAAGCGCCACCACGCGCCCGTAACGGGTCCGAGGTGTTTTCGACCACATCCGCTTCATCCCCGCGTGAGTCTGGTCTCTCCCTCGAACACGGCAACAAGCTCGGTCGAGTGCCCCGTTAGGGTGGTTGGTCTGCCCGCCACCCCGTTTCGCGGACAGACCGCTATATCTGGAGGTCCCCGCCGTGCCCAGGCCTGCCGCCCTGTTCCCCCTCGCAGCCGACACCCCGGACGCTTCCCAAACGATCAGAGAGACCCACGAGAGCGTCACCAACGCCGCCAGTTTCATCGAGGACAACTGGGCCGGATGGCTGTACCTCGGCCTGCGGATCCTCCTCATCCTGGTCATCGCCTTCGCCCTGCGTTCCGTGGTCCGCAAGTCCCTGACCAAGCTCATAACCCGGATGAACCGCGGCGCCGAGGCCGTCGAGGGGACCGCGCTGGGCGGGCTGCTGGTCAATGCCGAGCGGCGCCGCCAGCGGTCCGAGGCCATCGGGTCGGTGCTGCGTTCGGTGGCCTCGTTCCTGATCCTCGGCACGGCCGGTCTGATGGTGCTGGGCGCGCTCGACATCAACCTGGGCCCGCTGCTGGCGTCCGCCGGTGTGGCCGGTGTGGCGATCGGTTTCGGCGCCCGCAACCTGGTCACGGACTTCCTCTCCGGCGTGTTCATGATCCTCGAGGACCAGTACGGCGTCGGCGACAAGATCGACGCCGGGGTGGCCTCGGGCGAGGTCGTCGAGGTGGGGCTGCGCGTCACCAAGCTGCGCGGGGACAACGGCGAGATCTGGTACGTCCGCAACGGCGAGATCAAGCGGATCGGCAACCTCAGCCAGGGCTGGGCCACGGCGGGCGTGGCCGTGCAGGTCAAGCCGACCGAGAGCCTCTCGCACATCCGCGAGGTCATCCAGGGCATCGCCGACACCATGGCCAAGGAGTCCCCCTGGGACGAGCGGCTGTGGGGTCCGGTGGAGGTGCTGGGCCTGGACGAGGTGCTGCTGGCCTCGATGACGGTGAAGGTGTCGGCGAAGACGATGCCGGGCCAGCAGCTCGCCGTGGAGCGGGAACTGCGCTGGCGGATCAAGGACTCCTTCCACTCCGCGGGCATCGGGATCATCGGGGGCACGGCGGCTCCCGCCGAGGACGAGGCTCCGGCCGATCCCGCGGCCGCCGTCGCCCCGCCGTCGGCGCTGGCGAACCCGGCTTCGCCGCAGTCGCTGGCGACCGCGGCGATCCCGCCGCCGGCGGTCGGCGGTTCGGGTTCCGGTCCCCGGATCACCAAGTAGCCCCTTCCCCGCCCGTCACCCGTACGCCGCTGCCCCCGCAGGTCCCACCTGCGGGGGCAGCGGCGTGTTCAGGGCGTCCGCGGACAACGGTGGGAGCACGGTATGGGCAGTGCCATTGACACGACTCACAGCCTGATAGGAAACTTACCTAACAGTTCACCTCGGTGAGGGAGAAAACACACCCCATGCCCGCCGCCACCCCCGGTACGCCCAGCCTGTTGCGCGCCCTGAACGACCGGGCCGCGCTCGAACTCCTGCTGACGCACGGTCCCCTGTCCCGGACCCGGATCGGGCACCTCACCGGACTCTCCAAGCCCACCGCCTCCCAGCTCCTGGCCCGCCTGGAAGCCGCCGGCCTGGTCGTCGCCACGGGCACCGCCACCGGGCGCCCCGGCCCCAACGCCCAGCTCTACGCGATCAACGCGCGGGCCGCCCACGTCGCCGGACTCGACGTCACCCCGGGCCGGATCCTCGCCTCCGTCGCCGACCTGACCGGCGAGGTGATCGGCAGCCACGAGCTCCCGTACGCCCCCGGCACCGGCCCCGTCGAACAAGTCGGCCGGGCCCTCGGCGAGGCCGTCAAGGACGCCGGGCTGCACCTGGGGGACATCCACCGGGTGGTCATCGCGACCCCCGGCTCCTTCGACCCCCGCACCGGGGTGCTCCGCTACGCCGACCACCTCGCGGGCTGGCAGTCCCCCACGCTCCTCGAGGAACTGGCGGCGGCCCTGCCGATGCCCGTCGAGTACGAGAACGACGTGAACCTCGTCGCCGTCGCCGAACAGCGCCTGGGCGCCGCCCGCGGACACGAGGACTTCGTCCTGCTGTGGAACGAGGAGGGCCTGGGCGCCGCCCTGGTGCTCGGCGGCCGGCTGCACCGCGGCTGGACCGGCGGCGCCGGCGAGGTCGGCTTCCTGCCGGTCCCCGGACATCCGCTGGTCCGCCAGGTCACCCGGGTCAACTCCGGCGGCTACCAGGAACTGGCCGGGGCCCAGGTACTGCCCTCGATGGCCGCCCGCCTCGGCGTCGAGGCCCCCGCGGCCCCCTCCGGGTCGGTGCACGGAGCCGTGCACGGCGCCGAGTCCGGGGCGATGGTCGCCGCGGCGGCCGCCCTGCTGGCCCAGGCGGCCGCCGCTCCCGAAGGGGCCCACCTGCGGCTGCTGAAGGAGTACGCCACCGCGCTCGCCACCGGACTCGCCTCTCTGGTCGCCGTGCTGGACCCGGAGATCGTGGTCCTCTCCGGCGCGCTGACCATCGCGGGCGGGGAACCCCTGCGCGAGCTCATCGAAGCCGAACTCGCCGACCTCGCCCCGTCCCGCCCCCTGCTCGTGACCGGCGAGGTACGGGAACGACCCGTACTGCGCGGGGCGCTGGAGAGCGCCCTGGCCGCCACCCGCGACGAGGTCTTCGACACCTCGCGCCGCTGAACCGCACCACCCGCCCCATCTGCCCCACCCCGCTCCGTCCCCGCAGCACCCGCCCCGCACGCAGTCCCGTAGACCGGCAGCCCCACAAGCCCCTGCCCCGTACACCCCACCCGCAACACCCCTCCAGGAAGTCCCCCCGCGCAGAGAGTGACTCCGTCATGCCCCGAACCCGCCGCCTGACAGCCGCAGCCGTCGCCGTCGCCGCGATATCCGTACTCGCCACCGCCTGTACGGGTTCCACCGCCAACACGGTCGCCGACGACCCGGCCAAGGAGGTCACCCTCAACTTCTGGCACGGCTGGTCCGCCCCGAGCGAGATCAAGGCCATCGAGGACAACATCGCCCGGTTCCAGAAGGCGCACCCGAACATCAAGGTGAACGTCACGGGCAACATGACGGACGACAAGATCAACCAGGCGCTGCGCGCGGGCGGCGACAAGGCCCCCGACGTGGTCTCCTCCTTCACCACCGACAGCGTCGGCAAGTTCTGCAACTCCGGCGCCTTCACCGACCTGAACCCCTTCCTGAAGAAGTCCGGGGTCGACAAGGAGAAGGTCTTCCCCAAGACCCTCCTGCAGTACACCCAGTTCAACGGCAACCAGTGCACGCTGCCGCTCCTCAACGACGCCTACGGCCTCGTCTACAACAAGACCGCCTTCGACGCCGCCGGCATCAGCGGACCGCCCAAGACCTGGAGCGAGTTCGTCGCGGACGCGCAGAAGCTGACCGTGGCCAAGGGCGATTCGTACGAGCAGCTGGGCATCATGCCCACCTTCCACGGCTACGAGACCGCCCCCCAGCGCATGGCCGCCCAGTGGAGCCCGTCCTACTTCGACGCCCAGGGCAAGTCGAACCTGGCGAAGGACCCCGGCTTCGCGCAGATGCTCACCGCGCAGAAGGACCTGGTCGCCAAGCTCGGCGGCTACGAGAAGCTGGAGAAGTTCCGCACCACCTTCGGCGACGAGTGGAGCGCGGAGCACCCCTTCCACCAGGGCCTGGTCGCCATGCAGATCGACGGGGAGTGGCGGGCGGCCATGGCCAAGGAGGCCGGAGTCAAGTTCGAGGTCGCGACCGCGCCGATGCCCGTCCCCGACGACCGGCTCGCCGACTACGGCAAGGGCTACCTCGCGGGCACGATCATGGGCATCTCCTCGGCGAGCAAGAAGCAGAACGCGGCCTGGGAACTGACCAAGTACATGACCACCGACACCGACGCGGTCGTGGACTTCGCCAACGCCATCCACAACGTGCCCTCCACGCTGGCCGCGCTGGACTCCCCCAAACTCCAGGTGACCCCGGAGTTCAAGACCTTCCTCGACATCGCCAAGCACCCGAAGTCGACCACCACCCCGGCCCAGGCCGACGGCGGCACCTACCAGCTGACCTTCGCGGACTTCGCGTACGCGGTCGAGAAGGGCGAGGTCGCCGACATCGCGGCCGGTCTCGCCAAGACCGACCAGCAGATCGACACGGACATCGCGAAGGCGAAGTAGCCCCCATGAACGCGACGGGCACCTCCCCCGCCACTGCCCCCTCCCCCTCGCCGGAGCTCCGTGCGAAGCGCCGCAGGTCCGCGCTGCGCACGGCGGCCTTCATGTCGCCCTGGCTCATCGGGTTCGGCGTCTTCTTCGCCTACCCGCTGCTCTCCACGGTCTACTTCTCCTTCACCAAGTACGACGGCTTCCGCCCGCCGGTCCCCAACGGGCTGGAGAACTGGTCGTACGTGTTCACCGACTATCCGATGTTCTGGCCGGCCATGCGCAACACCCTGTGGCTGGTCGTGGTGATGGTCGCCTGCCGGGTGGCCTTCGGGCTCGGCATCGGCCTGCTCATCACCAAGATCAAGCTCGGCACCGGCCTCTTCCGCACCCTGTTCTACCTGCCCTACCTGGCGCCGCCGGTCGCCGCGACCCTGGCCTTCGTCTTCCTGCTCAACCCCGGCACCGGCCCCGTCGACGTCCTGCTCGACTCGGTCGGGATCACCGCACCCGGCTGGTTCACCGACCCCGCCTGGTCCAAACCGGCCCTGACCGCGCTCGCGGTGTGGGGGGTGGGCGACCTCATGGTCATCTTCATGGCCGCGCTCCTCGACGTACCGAAGGAGCAGTACGAGGCCTCCGAGCTGGACGGGGCCGGACCTCTCCAGCGGTTCCGCCACATCACCCTGCCGAACATCTCCCCGATCATCCTGTTCGCGGTGGTCACCGGGGTGATCCAGGCCATGCAGTTCTACACACAGCCCCTGGTGGCGGGGAAGGTCGCCGCCGGCGTGATCGGCGGCTCGGGCCAGCCGGTCGAGCCCGGATACCCCGACAAGTCCACACTGACCCTCCCCCAGATCATCTACAACCTCGGCTTCCAGCGCTTCGACTACGGCGCCGCCTGCGTGGTGGCCCTGGTGCTGTTCGCCCTCTCCATGGCCTTCACCGCGCTGCTCATGCGTCGCCGCGGCGGACTGATCGAAGCAGGTGACTGAGGACCATGACTCAGGTAATCGACCGCGGCACCACCCGGCCTCGGGGTTCCGGTAGCGCCGATTCCGCCCGGGCCGTGCGCACCGCGCGCCGCAGGGCCGCACTCCACTGGGTCGCCGTGCACAGCCTCGGCGTCGCGGCGGCGCTCTTCTTCGTCATGCCGTTCGTCTTCCTCTTCCTGACCTCGCTCATGAGCGACCAACAGGCCCTGACCCGCAACCTGTGGCCGCACACCTGGGAATGGGGCAACTACGCCAAGGTCTGGAACACCCCCGGATTCCTGACCTGGTGGCGCAACACCCTGCTCTACGCGGGCCTCGGCACCCTGCTGACCGTGGTCTCCTCGGTGCCTGTCGCCTACGCGCTCGCCAAGTTCCGCTTCCGCGGCCGACGACTGTCGCTGCTGCTCGTGATCGCCATGATGATGCTGCCGCCCCAGGTGGTCGTCATCCCCATGTACCTCTTCTGGGCCAAACAGCTCGACCTGTCCGGCACCCTGTGGCCGCTGATCATCCCGATGGCCTTCGGCGACGCCTTCTCCATCTTCCTGCTGCGCCAGTTCCTGCTGACCATCCCCGACGAGTACCTGGACGCCGCCAAGGTCGACGGCTGCGGCGAGGTGCGCACCCTGCTGCGGGTGGTCCTGCCGATGGCCAAGCCCGGCATCGCGGCGGTCGCACTGTTCCAGTTCTTCTGCGCCTGGAACGACTACTTCGGCCCGCAGATCTACGCCTCCGACAACCCGGCCGCCTGGACCCTCAGTTACGGACTGGAGTCCTTCAAGGGCGCCCACCACACCAACTGGAACCTGACCATGGCCGCGACCGTGCTGGTCATGGCCCCGGTGATCGTCCTCTTCTTCTTCGCCCAGAAGGCGTTCGTCGAAGGCGTCACCCTGACCGGAGTGAAAGGCTAGTGACCATGAAACTCGCAGTGGTGGGCGGCGGTTCCACCTACACCCCCGAGCTGATCGACGGATTCGCGCGGCTGCGCGACACCCTGCCCATCAGCGAGCTGGTGCTGATCGACCCGGCCGCCGAACGGCTGGAACTGATCGGCGGCCTCGCCCGGCGGATCTTCGCCAAGCAGGGGCACCCCGGCCTGATCACCACCACCTCCGACCTCGACGCGGGCGTCGCCGGAGCCGACGCCGTCCTGCTCCAGCTGCGCATCGGCGGGCAGGCCGCCCGGCTCCAGGACGAGACCTGGCCGCTGGAATGCGGCTGCGTCGGCCAGGAGACCACCGGCGCCGGCGGCCTCGCCAAGGCGCTGCGCACCGTCCCGGTGGTCCTCGACATCGCCGAGCGCGTCCGGCGCTCCAACCCGGACGCCTGGATCATCGACTTCACCAACCCGGTCGGCATCGTCACCCGCGCCCTGCTCCAGGCCGGGCACAAGGCCGTCGGGCTCTGCAACGTCGCCATCGGCTTCCAGCGGCGGTTCGCCGCGATGCTGGACCTGACCCCGGCCGACATCCACCTCGACCACGTGGGCCTCAACCACCTCACCTGGGAGCTGGGGGTGCGCAAGGGCGGCCCCGAGGGCGAGAACCTGCTGCCGCAGCTGCTGGCCGCGCACGGCGAGGCCATCGCCGCCGACCTGCGCCTGCCGCGCGCGGTCCTGGACCGGCTCGGCGTGGTCCCCTCGTACTACCTGCGCTACTTCTACGCGCACGACGAGGTGGTCCGCGAGCTCGCCACCAAGCCCTCGCGCGCCGCCGAGGTCGCCGCGATGGAGAAGGAACTGCTCGGCCTGTACGGGGATCCCGCGCTCGACGAGAAGCCGGAACTGCTCGCCAAGCGCGGCGGCGCCTTCTACTCGGAAGCCGCCGTGGACCTGGCCGCGGCCCTGCTGGGCGACGGCGGCAGCTCCCACCAGGTGGTCAACACCCTCAACAACGGCACCCTGCCCTTCCTCCCGGACGACGCCGTCATCGAGGTCCAGGCCCGGGTGGACCGCTCCGGACCGGTGCCGCTGGCCGTGCCCCGCCTCGACCCCCTGTACTCCGGACTGATCGCCCACGTGACGGCGTACGAGGACCTCGCGCTGGACGCGGCGCTGCGCGGCGGCCGCGAGCGGGTCTTCAGGGCGCTGCTGGCGCACCCGCTGGTCGGCCAGTACGACCTCGCCGAGGGGCTGACCGACCGGCTCCTCGCGCACAACAAGGAGCACCTGGCATGGGCGTGAGCCGACCCGCCCACCCGTCCGCGGGCGCGGCGGTCCTCGCCGTCGACGCGGGCAACAGCAAGACGGACGTGGCCCTGATCGCCGCGGACGGCACGGTGCTCTCGACCGGGCGCGCGGGAGGCTTCCAGCCCCCGCGCGTCGGGGTGGAAACGGCGGTGGACGTCCTCGGGCGGGCCGTCGAGGAGGCGGCCGAGGCCGCCGGACTGTCCCGGCCCGCACCCGGGAACCCGTACGCCGTCCAGGTCTCGGCCTGTCTGGCCAACGCGGACCTCCCCGTGGAGGAACGGCTGCTCGCGCAGGCCATCGGAGCCCGCGGCTGGGGCGCGGCCACCGAGGTCCGCAACGACACCTTCGCCATCCTGCGGGCCGGACTGGCCGCGGCCGAGGGGCCGCGCGGGGTCGCCGTGGTGTGCGGGGCCGGCATCAACTGCGTGGGCATGCTGCCCGACGGGCGCACGGCCCGGTTCCCCGCGCTCGGACAGATCTCCGGCGACTGGGGCGGCGGCGGCGGACTGGCCGGCGAGGCCATGTGGTGGGCGGCAAGGGCCGAGGACGGCCGCGGCGGCCCGACCGCACTGGCGGCGGCGCTGCCCGGGCACTTCGGGCTGGGTTCCATGTACGAGCTGATCGAGGCCGTGCACCTGGGCTCGCTCGCGCCCGGCCGCGTCCACGAGCTGGTACCGGTGCTGTTCGCCACGGCCGCGGCCGGCGATCCGGTGGCATCGGCGCTGGTGGAGCGCCAGGCGGACGAGGTGGTCGCGCTGGCCTCGGTCGCGCTGGAGCGGCTCGGCCTGCTGGCCGAGGAGGCGCCCGTACTGCTGGGCGGCAGCGTACTGGCGGCCCGGCACCCGCAGCTGAACGGCCGGATCGAGGCGCTGCTCGCCGAACGGGCCCCGTACGCCCGGGTCTCGGTGGTGACGGCCCCGCCGGTCCTGGGCGCCGGACTGCTGGGCCTGGACGCCCTCGGAGCCGGTCCGGAGGCCTACGAAAAGCTCCGTGCCCATTTCGAGTGAACGCGCACCGACGCGGAACCACGACGGCCGGCGGGGCGTATTCACGGTGAAGGGGAGGGACGGCCGGGACGACTTGAGGGGGACGGACCGGGGCGGATTGTGACTGATCCAGCACCGGGTGCTGTGGTCCACCCTCACTAAGGCCATACTGCTGCCAAGCACTCAGGACCGAGGGGGAGGTCACGGTGGCCATCACATCACGCGCGCCCGCGCCGGGCGGCGCCGTCGCGGCGCCCTCCGGCCCGCCGGCGCCACCACCCGACGGCCTGCCCGGACGCGGCAGCGCCTGGGCCGAGGGCGTGGAGCAGCTGCGCGCCGCCGCCACGACCGAGCCCGGCCGGCTGCGGATCATCGGCGCGGTACTGGCCGCGCTGGTCCTGCTGTTCGGGCTGGTCTCCGTCTGGGAGATCTCCGGCCGGGTCACGGCCGCCGACGACGTCGTGGGCCGCAGCCAGCCGCTGAGCGCCGACGCGGCCAGCATCTACCGCTCCCTCGCGGACGCCGACACCGTCTCCTCCAGCGGGTTCCTCGCCGGCGGCAACGAGCCGCGCGAGGTCCGCCTGCGGTACGAGAAGGACATAGCCAACGCCTCGCGGCTGCTGGTGAGCGCGGCCGCGAACACCGGGGCCGGCGACGACTCCCGCAAGCAGATCACCCTGCTGAGCGAGCAACTGCCCCGATACGCGGGCCTGATCGAGCAGGCGCGCGCCACGAACAAGCAGGGCCTGCCGCTCGGCGGCGCCTATCTCCGCTACGCCAACGAGCAGATGAGCACCCAGCTGCTGCCGGCCGCCCAGCGGCTCTACGAGGCGGAGACCGGCCGGCTCTACACCGACTACGACGACGCCCGCTCCCTGCCGCTGGCCTCGATCGGTACGGGCGTGCTCGCGCTCGCCGCCCTGGTGTGGGCCCAGCGGCGCAACTACCTGCGCACCCACCGCGTCTTCAACCACGGGCTCGTCGCCGCGACGGCCGCCTCGCTGGTGGTGCTGCTGTGGCTGGCCGCGGGGCACACGGTCGCCCGTTCGGGGCTGAGCGAGGCCCGCACCCAGGGGCAGGAGTCGCTGAAGGTGCTCAACGACGCGCGGATCGCCTCGCTGCAGGCGCGGGCCAGTGAGAACCTGACGCTGATCTCGCGCGGCGCCGTACTGGCCGAGGACAAGAAGTCCGACAAGTACGACGTGGATTTCGGGAACGACATGAAGGACCTCGAAGCGGGCCTCGCGACGGCGTCGAAGCTCGCCGACGACGAGGCCGGCCGGACGCCGGTCACCCGTGCGGCGGACGGCGTGAAGCGGTGGAAGGAACTGCACGCGGCGGCCCGGCAGACGGACTTGAAGGGCGACTACCAGGGCGCCCTCGGCCAGGTCATCGGGGACAAGGAACACAAGGAGTACAGCGGCGCCGCCTTCGACACGGTGGACGCCTCGCTGGAACAGGCTGTGGCCCACGAGCAGCAGCAGTTCACCCGGGCCGCCGAGGGCGGTCTCGGCGCGCTCGACGGTTTGGTGACAGGCGCGGCGGCCCTGGCGGTCGTCGGCGCGGCGGCGGCACTGCTCGGCATCGGGCGCAGGCTTTCGGAGTACAGGTGAGAGCGGTGCGCAGACGTGTCAGGCGCGAGGTCCGGCGCACGGAGCGGTACGTGGGCACCGGGGTCCAGGGGGTCCCGGAGCACTACGAGGGCCCGGAGCGCTACGAGGGCCACGAAGCCCTGGAGGGCCACGGGCCGCGCGGCGTGCGGCGGTTCGCGGGCCGGCTGCGCGGCTGGGGCGGGGTCAGTGCGATGGCCGTCGCCTGCGCGCTGACGGCCGCCGCCGTCCTGCTGCCGCTGGCCCAGGCGGCCCCGGGCAGCGGGCACGTCCCGCAGGTGCGCGAGCCGGCCAGGATGGCCGTCGCCCCCCTGGCTCCGGGCGACACCTGCCAGGACCCCGAAGCCAGCCTGCGGCCGAGCGGGCTGGACGGTTCGACGATCCAGCGGATCCGCGCCGCGGGGCACCTCGTCGCGGGCGTGGACCAGAACAGTTTCAAATGGGGTTACCGCAATCCGGCCGGTGAGCTCGACGGCTTCGACATCGCCCTGGTCAAGGCCATAGCGAAGGACATCCTGGGCGACCCCAACAAGGTCATCTACCGGGCGATCCCCACCAGCCAGCGCATCCCCGCACTCAAGGACGGCACCGTCGACATCGTCGTGCGGACCATGACGATCAACTGCAAGCGGCTGGAGGACGTCGCCTTCTCGACGGCCTACTTCGAGGCCGGCCAGCAGGTGCTGGCGCCCAAGGTCTCCAAGATCACCGGCTACGACGCCTCGCTGAAGGGCCAGCGGATCTGCACGGCGGCCGGTTCCACGGCGGAAGCGGCGCTCGCCACGCAGTCGTACGGCTCCGTTCCCGTCAGCGTGCCCAACCAGCTGGACTGCCTGGTGCGGCTGCAGCTGGGCGAGGTGGACGGCATCATCACCGACAACGCCCTCGCGGCCGGCCAGGCCGCGCAGGACCCGTCGATCCAGCTGGTGGGCTCCCCCTTCACCAAGGAGTTCTACGGGGTGGCCATGAACAAGGACGCCGGCGATCTGGTGCGCCGGGTCAACAAGGTGCTGGAGGACTATCGTGCGGGCGGTGACAACAGCCTCTGGATGACCGCCTACCGGACCCACCTCCAGCCCGTGCTGCCCGGCGTGAGCGGCCCGCCCGCGCCCAAGTACCGGGACTGAGGCCGGTGGCGGATTCGGAGCCCGACGGCAGGAGGCCGAAGACGAAGGCGGAGGCGGAGCCCGTGGAGGCACGGTCGTTCGGGGCACAGCCCGCGGTGATGGACCGGGACGGCGTGGACCGTGCGCTGGCCCGGCTGGGCGCGGAGCACGAGGCCGTCGAGACCTCCCTGCTCGCGCTCCAGGACCATGCCGGACGGCGGCTGCTGGAGGGCGCCGGGCTGACCGGGGTCACCAAGGAGCGGTGGGCCGCGGCCGACGCGTCCATCACCCGGCTGTGGCGGTACTTCGACGCCTACAGCGGGGCGCTGGCCGCCGCCCGGGCGATCCGCGAGCGGCGCCGCTGGCCGACCCGCGAGGACCTGGTCGAGCTGACGGACCGGCTGAGCGGACCCGGGGTGCTGATCGCCGGAGCCGGGGTGGAGGGCGTGGCGCTGGCGGAGCGGTTCTCGCTCGCCGAGCTGGTGGCCCGGATGAACGAGCTGTACGCGGGCTCCCTGGACGTGGTGGTCGCCGCCGACTCGGTGTGGTCGGCCCTGCCCGCCCGCATCGACCTGCTCTCCGCCGAACTGCACCGGACCCGCTCCCTGGCCCACTCGGTCGGGGTCCGTCCGGGGGAACACCCCTCGGGCGACGACCTGGAGGCCATCACCGCCGAACTGGCGGAGCTGCGGGCCCGGGTGATCGAGGATCCGCTGGCGTTCTGGGTCGCGGTGGCGGGGAGTTCGGCCCCGGGGGGCGGCCGTCCGGACACCGGGCGCTACGACCGGGCCGCGCTCGCGCTGGAGGACGTACGCCGGGAGGTCGAGGCGGTGCGGGCCGTCCGGCACGATTCCGAGCAGCGGCTGATCGGTCTGCGGGACGTGCTCTCGCGGGCCGACCGGACGCTGGCGGAGGCCCGGGTGGCGCGCGGCGAGGTACTGGCGAAGATCGCAGCCTCCGAGGTGCCCGCGGTGAGCGGCCCGCCGACGGCGCTGCAGGAGCAGTTGTCGGCGGCGGCCGAGTACCGGCGGCAGTCCCAGTGGCACCGGCTCTCGCCGCTGCTGGAGTCGCTGGAGGAGCGCGCCGAGGAGGAACTGCTGCGGGCCCGCGAATCGTTGACCGCGGTGACGGCTCCGCTGGCGGTCCGGGCGGAGCTGCGCGGACGGCTGGACGCCTACAAGGCGAAGGTGGCCCGGCACGGCATGGCGGAGGACCCGCTGCTGATCGAGCGGTACGACGTGGCCCGGCGGATGCTGTGGAGCGCGCCGTGCGATCTCCGGGCCGCCGAGGAGGCCGTTCTGCGCTACCAGCGGGCGGCGGCGGAGACACTTGCCCTGGGGCAAGCGCAACCGCAACAACCACAGGTGCAGCAAGCGCAGTCACCGCAGTCACCGCAGGATCGGGAATGGGCCGAGGGGCCGAGGGAGGGGGACGCATGAGTCTGATCGGAACGGCGTGCATGCGCCCCGGCTGCTCGGGTTCGTACGAGGACATGGGCGGCGGCGAGCTGTACTGCGACACCTGCGGGCTGGCGCCGGCCGGCGCGGTCGCGGCGGGTGCGGAGCCGCTGGTGTCGGTGCCGACCGCGATGACGAGCGCGGCGCGCCTCGGGGAGTCGCAGGGCTCCCACGGGTCCGGACGGTCGGCTTCCTCCTCCTCGTCCTCGCGGGCCTCCCGGTCCTCGCGCTCCTCCTCCTCGCGCCGTTCGGTGTCGGGGCGGCTCTCGCGCGCCCTGTCGGGGGCCGCGTCCACCCGGTCGGTGTCGGTGCGCAGTTCGGTCTCGGGCGCGGCGGCTTCGGGCCGCAGCCGCCTCGGGGCCGGGCTGGTCGCCGTACCGGAGGTGCCTCGTCCGGATCCTTCGGAGGCGGTGCTGGAGAATCCGGAGGTGCCGGAGCGCAAGCGGTTCTGTTCGCGCTCGGACTGCGGTGCTCCGGTGGGCCGGGCCCGGGGTGAGCGGCCGGGCCGGACGGAAGGTTTCTGCACCAAATGCGGGCATCCGTACTCCTTCGTCCCCAAGCTCCGCGAGGGTGACCTCGTCCACGGCCAGTACGAGGTCGCGGGCTGCCTCGCGCACGGCGGCCTCGGCTGGGTCTACCTGGCGGTGGACCGGGCCGTGGCCCGGCGGTGGGTGGTCCTCAAGGGCCTGCTCGACACCGGGGACGAGGACGCGATGGCCGCCGCGATCTCGGAGCGGCGCTTCCTCGCGGAGATCGAGCACTCCAACATCGTGCGGATCTACAACTTCGTGGAGCACCTGGACGAGCGGACCGGTTCGCTGGACGGGTACATCGTCATGGAGTACGTCGGCGGCAAATCGCTCAAGGAGATCGCCAACGAGCGGCGGCGGCCGGACGGCCGGCGCGATCCGCTGCCGGTCGAGCAGGCCTGCGCGTACGGCATCGAGGCGCTGGAGGCCCTCGGCCACCTGCACAGCAGGAACCTCCTGTACTGCGACTTCAAGGTCGACAACGCCATCCAGCAGGCCGACCAGCTGAAGCTGATCGACATGGGCGCGGTACGGCGGATGGACGACGAGGAGTCGGCCATCTACGGCACCGTGGGCTACCAGGCGCCGGAGGTCGGGGACGTCGGCCCGTCGGTCGCCTCCGACCTGTACACGGTGGCGCGCACCCTGGCCGTCCTGACCTTCGACTTCCAGGGGTACACGAACGTCTTCGTGGACTCGCTGCCGGACCCGCAGCACATCGAGGTCTTCGGGCGGTACGAATCCTTCTACCGGCTGCTCGTACGGGCCACCGACCCCGATCCGGGACGGCGGTTCGCCTCCGCCCAGGAGATGGCGGACCAGCTGACGGGGGTACTGCGGGAGGTCGTCGCGCTCCAGACGGGCCGGCCGAGGCCGCAGGTCTCCACCCTCTTCAGCCCCGAACTCCGGGTCCCGGACGACCTGCTGTTCGCCGACGAGCCGGGCGCGGAGGTGTCCCGGCTGGGCGCACGCGCCGTGAAGCGGTGGCGGGGCGCCGCACCGGCCGCGCTCCCCCCGGTCCCGCAGTCCGCGGCGGGACCCGCCTCCCTTCCCGCCGTCCCGACGACCACCCCCGCGGCGGCCCCGCTCACCGGGTACGGGACCACCGGGCTGGTGACGACGGCCACGCACAAGGCCGGCGGCGGCGGACCCGCGGTCCCCGCGCCGCGACAGGCGCCCTCGGCGGCTCCACTGCCGCTGCCGCTGTCCACGCCTTCGGCGTCGGTCTCCGGCAACGGCTCCGCTCCCCGGCAGCCGGCACTGTCGACGCTGGACACCCGCGAGGCCTCGCTGGCGCTGCCCGTGCCGCTGGTCGACGCGTCGGACCCCAACGCCGGTTTCCTGGCCGGTCTGCTGGCCTCCGCCCCCGCCGACCTGCTGGCCGCGCTGAGCTCGGCTCCGGCCGAATCCGCCGAACTGCGACTGCGGGAACTCCGGGCCCGGCTCGAACTGGGCGAGACCGACGCGCCCCTCGTCGCCGAGGCGCTGGCCCGGCTGGAGGAGCGGCATCCGGACGACTGGCGGGTGGTGTGGGCCCGCGGCATCGCCTCCCTGGCCGTCGGGGAGGACGAGACGGCCGCCCTGTCCTTCGACGCCGTCTACGACGCCTTCCCCGGCGAACCCGCGCCGAAGCTGGCACTGGGGCTGTGCGCCGAGGTCCTGGGGCAGTTGGACAACGCCGCCGAGTACTACCGCCTGGTGTGGGCCACGGACCCCGGGTTCGTCGGCGCGGCCTTCGGGCTGGCCCGGGTGCAACTGGCCGCCGGGGACCGGGGCGCAGCGGTGCGCACGCTGGAATCCGTGCCCGAGGTGTCGATCCACCACACTGCCGCCCGGGTGGCCGCCGTACGGGCACGCTTGCGCGACCGGTCACCGCACGACGCCCTGCTGCCCGATCTGACGGCGGCCGCGGCGCAGGTGGAGGCACTGGACAGGTTCGGTCTGGACTCGGTGCGCCACGAGCGGCTGAGGGCGGAAGTTCTGGGGGCGGCGCTCGACTGGGTACTGTCGGGTAGTCGGGGTTCCGACCCCGGACCGACCTCGCTGCTCGGCTGCCAACTGGACGAGCGGGGGCTGCGCTTCGGCCTGGAGCGCTCGTTCCGCGTGCTGGCACGGCTGGCGCAGCGGGGCGAGGAGAGGATCGAACTGGTGGAGCGGGCAAACCGTTTCCGTCCCCGGACGTGGGTGTGATTGATGTCGATGCATCGGCTGTCGGGCTGCCCCAGCTGCGCGGAGCCCCTTGAGGAGGGTGACCGTTTCTGCGGCCTGTGCGGCTACGCCCTGACGGCCGCCGACCCCACGGGGCCGGCGGCGCCGTCGACGGCCGCCACGGACCAGGCCGCGGCTGAGGCTGCCTCTGCCCCGGCTCGGGCGGCGGCTCCGGCTGCGGTGGTGGCTCCGGCTCCCGCTGCCCCGGCCGCCCCGGCTCCGGCGGCTGCCGCTGCCGCTGCGGCGGTCGCCCCGCCTCCGGCCGCCGTTCCGGCCACGCGCTCAGCCGCGGCGGCCGAAGACGGCCTCGTGTCCCGGCCCTCCGGCGCCACCACCCACGGCCGATACGGCGGGCCGGCCGCCGCCGGGTACGCCGGCGAGCCCGCGCCCGGCTGGGGCAGCGTCTCCACCGCCGCCCCCACGCTGGTCGAGGGTCCCGTCGGCTGGTCCGACACGGCCGCCGCCCCGGACCCCCACGGCTCACCCCTCCGGCCCGAAGCCCCGTACGGCGCCGCATCCCACCCAGGACAAGGTCCCGCGGACGGAGCCCCGTACGGCGCCGCGGCCGCGCAGGATCCGGGCCCGGCGGCCGAACCCGGGTACGGCCTCGCCGCCCCGCAGGGGCAGACCTCCGCGGGCGAAGCCCCGTACGAAGGCACGCCCCCGCAGGGCGGGCCCGACACCTCCTACGACATCGCCGCCCCGCAGGGCGCTGCCCACTGGAACACCGGCCCGCAGGGCACCGGTTCCGGCGGCGAAGCCCACCAGGACTCCCCCGCCCCGCAAGGGCAGACCCCGGGCGGCGAAGCCCGGTACGACAGCCCCGCCCCGCAGGGCCAAGCGCAGACCCCGGGCGGCGAAGCCCCGTACGGGAGCACCGCCCCGCAGGGCGAAGGCGCCGGGAAGACCTGTGTGGCCTGCCGGGCCGGGCGGGTGGACACCGACGGGTACTGCGAGCACTGCGGGCACGCCCAGCCCCGGGAGCGGGACCACCTGGAGGAGGAGCTCGGGAGCGTCGCCGCCGTCAGTGACCGCGGGCTGCGCCACCACCGCAACGAGGACTCCTTCGCCGTGGCGGCCACCGCGCTGCCCGACGGCTCCGCCGCCACCGTGGCCATCGTCTGCGACGGCGTCTCCTCCGCCAGCCGCCCCGACGAGGCTTCGGCCGCCGCCGCGGCTGCCGCCAACGAGGCGCTGCTCGAGGCCCTGCCCCGCGGCGCCCACCCCCAAGAGGCCATGCACGAGGCGATCCTGGCCGCCGCCGCGGCGGTGAACGCGCTGGCTCCGGAGGTGCCGGGCGCCCAGAACGCCCCCGCCTGCACCCTGGTCGGCGCCGTCGTCAGCGGCGGTCTGCTGACCATCGGCTGGGTCGGCGACAGCCGTGCCTACTGGGTCCCCGACGACCGCGCCGCGCTCCCCCGCCGCCTCACCGAGGACGACTCCTGGGCCGCCCAGATGGTCGCGGCGGGCCTGATGGGCGAGGCCGAGGCCTACGCCGACGTCCGCGCGCACGCCATCACCGGCTGGCTCGGGGCCGACGCGTACGACTTGGAACCGCACACCGCCACCTTCAAGCCCGATCACGACGGTGTGATCGTGGTCTGCACCGACGGCCTGTGGAACTACGCCGAATCCGCCCGGGACATGGCCCAGGTCCTTCCCGCCGACGCCGCCGCCCGGCCCCTGCACAGTGCGCAGGTGCTGGTGGGCCACGCGCTCGACGGCGGCGGACACGACAACGTCACCGTGGCCGTCGTCCCCTTCGCCGCGCCCGAGGGCCCCGCCCCGGTCCAGGCCTGATCCCCGTCTGCGAGGAGTACCGACCGATGGCGAACTTCGCCAAGCCGAGCGCCCCGCGCTTCAACGTGGAGGTCTACCAGAACGAGTACCTCCCGGAGGGCGGCCGCGACGTCCACGCCATCGTCACGGTCACCTCCACCGGCGGGGCCACCGCCACCCGGACGTCCGTGCAGGGCGCCGCCGTCGTGATCATGGTCGACTGCTCCGGCTCCATGGAGTACCCGCCGGACAAGATGCGCGGAGCCCGCGAGGCCACCGCCGCCGCGATCGACACCCTCCGCGACGGCACCTCCTTCGCCGTGATCGCCGGCACGCACGTGGCCAAGGAGGTCTACCCCGGCCAGGGCCGCCTCGCCACCGCCGACGCCGCCACCCGCGCCCAGGCCAAGGAGGCCCTGCGCGGCCTCTCCTCCGGCGGCGGCACCGCCATCGGCACCTGGCTGCGCCTCGCCGACGGCCTGCTGCGCCAGTCCACCGCCTCGATCCGGCACGGGATCCTGCTCACCGACGGCCGCAACGAGCACGAGGATCCGGAGGTCCTCCGCGCCACCCTCGACGCCTGTGCGGGCCGTTTCACCTGTGACGCCCGCGGCGTGGGGACCGACTGGGAGGTCAGGGAGGTCACCGGCATCGCGAGCGCGCTGCTCGGCACCGCCGACATCGTGGCCGACCCAGCCCACCTCAGCGAGGACTTCACGCACATGATGGAGAACGTCATGGGCAAGGAGGTCGCGGACGTCGCGTTGCGCCTGTGGACCCCGGTGGGCGTGGAGATCCAGTACGTGAAGCAGGTCGCGCCGACCGTCCAGGACCTCACCGACCGCCGTACGGAGGCGGGCCCGCGCGCCGGGGACTACCCGACGGGCTCCTGGGGCGACGAGTCCCGCGAGTACCACGTGTGCGTACGGGTCCCGGGCGCGGCCGTGGGACAGGAGATGCTGGCCGCCCGCGCCACGCTCATCATGCCGGGGGCACCCGGCGAGGCCCCGACCGTCCTCTCCCAGGGGCTGGTCCGCGCGGTGTGGACGAACGACCTCGCCGCCTCGACCGCCATCAACGCCCAGGTCGCCCACTACACCGGGCAGGCGGAGCTCGCGCAGGCCATCCAGCAGGGTCTCGAAGCCCGCAAACTGGGTGATGTCGGCGGAGCGACGGCGAAGCTCGGCCGCGCCGTGCAGCTGGCGAGCAGCTCGGGCAACGCGGACACCGCGAAGCTCCTCGCGAAGGTGGTGGACGTCGTCGATGCGGCGGCGGGTACTGTGCGGCTGAAGGCGAAGGTCGCCGATGCGGACGAGATGACCCTTGAAACGCGTTCGACCCAGACCGTTCGAGTGAAAAAAGCCTGACGCTCAGCTCAGCTCAACCGCACGCCGATTGCACAGACGAAGAAGCAAGACACAGACGAAGCCGAAGAGCCTGCCGCGATGGCGCAGGAAGAAGGAGGAAGCGCCGCGATGCCGACCTGCCCGAACGGGCACCAGTCCGCCTCCGACGACTGGTGCGAGGTCTGCGGTCACCGCATGGCTGCCCCTACGGGCACCCCCGCGGCGCCCACCTACGGCTACGGCTACCCTCCGACCGGCGAGGCGACCGCCCAGGCCGAGCTCTGCCCGCAGTGCCGGACCCCGCGCGAGGCGATGGCCCCCTTCTGCGAGGAGTGCCGGTACAACTTCCTGACGCGCACGGCGACTTCGTACACCCCGCTCGCCCCGGACCTGAGTCGGGTCCAGAACCAGGGCCAGAACCAGGGTCAGGGCCAGGGCCAGGGCCAGGGCCAGAATCAGGGCCAGCACCAGGGCACGCCCGGTCCTCCGCCGCCGCCCCCGGCCCCGGCTCCGCTCGCGCCGTCCGCTCCGCCCGCGTACTCCCAGGACCACTTCGAGTACGAGGGCTCGCGCCCCTCCCAGGTCAACCGCGCCGCCGAGCCGCTGCAGCGCGAGGACGACTGGATGCTGCCGCCTCCGGCGCACCAGGAGTACCAGCAGCCCCAGTACCAGCAGCAGCCTCCGCCGCCCCCGCAGCAGCAGGGGTACCAGCAGCAGCCCCCGACGGGTCAGTACCAGCCGCCGCAGCAACATCAGCAGCCGCAGCAGCCCTTCGCACCCCACCGGCAGGGCGGCGGCCCCTGGACCGCCACCATCGGCCCGGACCGCTCGTACTTCATGGCGATGATGCACCGCAGCGGCCCCGAGGCGGCGGGCCTCAACCTGCCCGCGTACTCCCCCGAGCAGCACCTCCCGCTCTCCGGCGGCCAGATCACCATCGGCCGCCGCCGCGCCTCGACCGGCGAGTCCCCCGACATCGACCTGTCGGTGCCCCCGGAGGACCCGGGCGTCTCGCACCAGCACGCGGTACTGGTGCAGCAGCCCGACGGCAGCTGGGCCGTGGTGGACCAGAACTCCACCAACGGCACCACCATCAACGGCGGCGAGGAGTCGATCCAGCCCTACGTGCCGGTCCCGCTCGGCGACGGCGACCGCGTCCACGTCGGCGCCTGGACCACGATCACCATCCGCCAGGGCTGAGCCCGCGGCCGGGCAGGGCTAGGCCCGGCCGTCCGACTCCCCCAGGGGCCACACGTAGGGCCCCTGGGGATCGTCGAGCCACGACCACTGCCCCTCGGCGGTGACCGTCACGCCGAAGCGCTCGCGCGCCGGCCGGTCCTCGCGCCGCCACAGGTCCAGCGCCTCCCGGGGGTGCAGTGCGCCCGAGGTCAGCACCAGCATGAACTGGAAGCGCTCGTTCTCCACCAGCTCGTACGGGAGCCCCTGCGGGGTCCCGTAGGTGCCCGGCGGCGCCGCCGTGGCGCCCCGCAGCGGTACGAAGTACGCCGGGGTGTGCAGGAAGCGGCCCTCCGCGAACCCCTCGTCCCGCACGGTCAGCGCGATCAGCCCGGTCGACAGCGGGGCCAGGATCCGCGCCCCCGCACGGCACTGGGCGAGCCAGGCGGGCGGGATCAGCGGGAGCGTGCAGGTCACCAGGATCCGGTCGAAGGGGCCCCTGGAGGGACATCCGCGCGCCCCGTCGCCGGTGACCACCGCGGGCCGGTAGCCCAGCAGGGCCAGGTGCGAGCGCGCCGACTCGGTGATCTCCTCGTCCAGGTCCACGGTGGTGACGAGCCCGTCGCCGAGCCGGTGGCAGAGCAGGGCCGCGTTGTAGCCGGTGCCCGCGCCGATCTCCAGCACGTTGTCCCCGTCGCGCACCTCCAGGGCCTCCAGCATGTTCGCCATCAGCGAGGGCTGGCTGCTGGAGGAGACGAGCTCGCCGTCGCGCAGCCGGGTGGCGAGCGGGGCGTCCGCGTAGACCCCGCGCAGCCAGCGGGCCCGCCGCTCGGGATCGGGGTCCTCGGCCCAGAGCCGCTCGTGCCCGGCCCCGCGGCCGGTGAAGTAGTACGGGACGAAGACGTGCCGCGGTACGGCGGCGAAGGCCGCCCGCCAGGCCGGGTCCCCCAGCGCCCCGGCGGCGGTGAGTTCCCGTACCTGGGCGGCATGCGCGGTCTCCCGCATGTCGCGTACCCCGGCGTCAGCGCCCATGCCTCCACTGTCCTGCGGACGGGGCTCGCGGGCGACCTCTGGAGGTCCGGCCCGGGAGGTCCGTCCCGGGAGTCCTAGGACCGGGGACCTCCGTCCGGGCGTCTGAGACGATGGTCGGGTGAACGAGATTCCGCGGGGTACGGTCCAGGAGCAGACTTTCTACGAGCTGGTGGGCGGCGAGGACACCTTCCGCCGCCTGGTGCACCGCTTCTACCAGGGGGTGGCCGAGGACCCGCTGCTGCGGCCGATGTACCCGGAGGGGGACCTGGGCCCCGCCGAGGACCGGTTCGCGCTCTTCCTGATGCAGTACTGGGGCGGCCCGAACACCTACAGCGAGAACCGCGGCCACCCGCGCCTGCGCATGCGGCACGCACCGTTCCAGGTGGATGCGGCGGCGCACGACGCGTGGCTCAAGCACATGCGGGTGGCGGTGGACGAGCTCGCCCTCGCCCCGGAGTACGAGGCGCAGCTGTGGCGCTACCTGACGTACGCCGCCGCATCCATGGTCAACACCGCGGGTTAGACCGGACGCACCAGCAGTGCGCCGAGGCCGCCGGGGCGGCGCGTGGCGATCGACCCGTACGGGGTGCGCAGCCGCAGCCAGCCCCCGGACGCGAACAGCGCCACCGTTTCGGGGGCTCCGGGCGGGGTGGGTCCGGCGGGCACGGTGGACCGTACCGGCCGCAGGAAGCCCAGGGACTGCGCGGCGTGGACGGCGCGCAGCGGAAGTTCGGTGTCCCCCAGGGTGCGGGACCAGATCTCGCGGCCGATGCGGTCGCGCTCGGACCGGGTCCGGTGCTGCGGGGGCAGGGCCTCGTCACGGGCCCGGAATTCGGCGACGGAGGCGGCCAGGGCCCCGCGGATCGCCTCGGGTCCCGGCAGCCCGGCGACCGGGGCCCAGCCGCCGCGGGGCGGGAGCACCCCGGCCCAGGGCGGTCCGGTGACGGCCGCGGGCACGAGGGCTCCGCCGGAGGTCTCGTCGACCGACTCCAGCAGCTCGCCGGCCGACACGGTGACGTCCAGCGGCGTCCCCACGGGCACGGCGAGGCGCACCGTACGGATGGCCAGCACGTCGAAGGACGGCGGCCGCCCGAAGACGGCGAGCGCGCCGCCGCCGGCCTGCGCCTGCAGGCGGACGGCGGCGGCGCGGTCGTAGTGCACCAGCCGGCCCAGGAAGGCGGCGAGGTCCGCCGCCTCCCCGGAGTCGGCGAAGTGCAGCTGCTCGTTCATGCCGCGATGCCCTCGACGCCGGCGGCGCCGGTCTTCGGCTGCGCCTTCGGCTCGTCCAGGTACTCCTGGAGGAAGAGCTTCTCCTCGGCCGTGATGCGGCGGGGCCGCCCCTCGGCGAGGTTGTACGGCACGACCACGGTCTCGGCGCGCACGTAGACCGTCTCGGGCGCGTCCTCGGTCGCCTCGTCCTTGACCTCGTAGCGGATGGTCAGGGACGCGGCGCCTATCCGGGTCACCCAGGACTCGATGAGGACCGGCTCGTGACGGTGCACGAGGGGCAGCTTGTAGTCGATCTCGTGGCGGGCCACGACGGAACCGCCCGTGAAGGACTCACTGCCCTCCCCCGGCGCGAGGCGGAACATGAAGTCGATCCGCGCCTCCTCCAGATAGCGGAGGAAGACGACGTTGTTGACGTGCCCGAAGGCATCCATGTCCGCCCAGCGCAGGGGGCAGCGGTAGTGGTGTCTGGCCATGGCCCTCGACCTCAGCCCTCAGCCTCGGGTGAGCTTCTTGTAGGTGGCGCGGTGCGGACGGGTCGCGTCCGCACCGAGCCGCTCGACCTTGTTCTTCTCGTACGACTCGAAGTTGCCCTCGAACCAGTACCACTTGGACTCGCCCTCGTACGCCAGGATGTGCGTGGCGACCCGGTCCAGGAACCAGCGGTCGTGGGAGATGACCACGGCCGCACCGGGGAATTCGAGGAGCGCGTTCTCGAGCGAGGACAGGGTCTCGACGTCGAGGTCGTTGGTGGGCTCGTCGAGGAGCAGCAGGTTGCCGCCCTCCTTGAGCGTCAGCGCCAGGTTGAGGCGGTTGCGCTCACCACCGGAGAGGATGCCGGCGGCCTTCTGCTGGTCCGGACCCTTGAAGCCGAAGGCGCTGACGTACGCGCGGGACGGCATCTCGACCTGGCCGACGTTGATGTAGTCCAGCTCGTCCGACACGACGGCCCACAGGGACTTCTTGGGGTCGATGTTGGCGCGGCTCTGGTCGACGTACGAGATCTTCACGGTCTCGCCGACCTTGACGGAGCCGGAGTCCGGCTCCTCCAGGCCCAGGAGCATCTTGAAGAGCGTGGTCTTGCCGGCGCCGTTCGGGCCGATGATGCCGACGATGCCGTTGCGCGGCAGCGTGAAGGACAGGTCGTCGACCAGGACCTTGTCACCGAACGCCTTGGAGAGGTTGTTGACCTCGACCACGATCGAGCCCAGACGCGGGCCCGGCGGGATCTGGATCTCCTCGAAGTCCAGCTTGCGCATCTTGTCCGCCTCGGCGGCCATCTCCTCGTAGCGGGCGAGGCGGGCCTTGGACTTGGTCTGACGCCCCTTGGCGTTGGACCGCACCCACTCGAGCTCTTCCTTGAGGCGCTTCTGGCGCTTCTCGTCCTTGCGGCCCTCGACCTTGAGACGGGTGGCCTTCTTCTCCAGGTAGGTGGAGTAGTTGCCCTCGTACGGGTGGGCGCGGCCGCGGTCGAGCTCGAGGATCCACTCGGCGACGTTGTTCAGGAAGTAACGGTCGTGGGTGACGGCCACGACGGCACCCTTGTACTGCGAAAGGTGCTGCTCCAGCCAGTTCACCGACTCGGCGTCGAGGTGGTTGGTGGGCTCGTCGAGGAGGAGCAGGTCCGGGGCCTCGATCAGCAGCTTGCAGAGCGCGACGCGGCGCTTCTCGCCACCGGAGAGGTTGGTGACGGGCCAGTCGCCGGGCGGGCAGCCCAGGGCGTCCATGGCCTGCTCGAGCTGGGCGTCGAGGTCCCAGGCGTTGGCGTGGTCCAGGACCTCCTGGAGCTTGCCCATCTCGTCCAGCAGCGCGTCGGTGTAGTCGGTCGCCATTTCCTCGGCGACCTCGTTGAAGCGCTTCAGCTTCGCCATGATGTCGGCCGCGCCGTCCTGGACGTTCTCCAGGACCGTCTTGGCCTCGTCGAGCTTGGGCTCCTGCATGAGGATGCCGACGGTGAAGCCGGGAGACAGGTACGCCTCGCCGTTGGACGGCTGCTCCAGCCCCGCCATGATCTTGAGGACGGTGGACTTACCGGCGCCGTTGGGGCCGACCACACCGATCTTCGCGCCGGGCAGGAAGTTCAGGGTGACGTCATCAAGAATCACCTTGTCGCCGTGCGCCTTGCGCGTCTTGCGCATGGTGTAGATGAACTCAGCCAAGAGAAACCGTCCGGCAGATCGATGGGTGGGCAGATACACCCCATCTTGCCTGACGTCCATCCCCCGGGGGAAACCCGTATGGTCCCGGCGCCCTGACCTGGGCACCACCGGGAGGGGCGGTCGCCTCCGGGGAATCGCTTTGCCCGTGGGGGCCGCGTGCGGTCGCACGGGGCCCGCTCCGGGCTGTGGATGTTCCGCGAGGGAAAGCGCGTGGAGGACTGCGGGACCCGCGCCCGGCCTGGTGGGCGGGTACGGCTGTCCCGCGGCCCCGCGCCACGGCAGGATGGCGCGGAACAGGCGGCGGCCGGGGGGTCGCGGCCGGGGCGGGGGGAGCGGTGGAGCCGTGGACAACGGGCTGATCGCGCTGGGAGCCGCGGTGGTCGGCGTGGCCGGGACGCTGCTGGCGACCGTGCTGTCGCAGCGGATGGTGGCGGGCGTGCAGGCGGCGCAGTTCGAGCGCGAGCAGCGGGTGGCGCAGACGCGGTGGCTGCGGGAACGGGAGCTGGCGGAGCAGGCCCGCAGGCGCGACTGCTACACGGCGGCCAATGCCGCGTACCGGAGGTACCGGATCGCCCTCATGTCGTTCCTGTGGCTCGCCCGCGGGGCGCGGGCCACCCCGGAGGAGCGCACGGTCCTGGAGGAGGCCCGCAGCACGCACCACGTGGCGTTCGCCGAGGCGCAGATGGTCGCGTCCTCGGAGGTGCTCGCGGAGCTGGACCTGCTGACGGAGGCGCTCTCCGGGACGTACCACCGGACGGTTCGGCTCGGGCAGGGCGATCCCGTCGCGAACGGCTCGTTCGAGGAGATCCACGCCGAGCTGCTCGGGCTCGGGGCGCGCTGGGAGCGCATGCGGGCCGCGATGCGCGTGGACCTCGGCGTGGACGCACGGGACGGCGCGGACGCACCCGATAGGGACGGCCGCGGCCTGGACGGCCGGGGCGCGGGCGGCCGGGGCGTCGGCGCGAGTGACCTGGACGTCCCGGGCGCAGGCGGCCGGGGCGCCGACGCGATGGAGCTGGGCGGCCGGGGCGCGGACGGGCCGGCCGCGGGCGGCTGAGGGCCGGGCGCCACCGCGGGGGCGGCGCCCGGTCCGGGTCAGGCCTTGGGGCCCTGGCGGCGGGTGCGGGCGGCGAAGACGAAGCCCGCGCCCGCGACCAGCGCGGCGCCCGCTCCGGTGGACACCCACAGCGGGTCGGTGCCGGTGGCGGCGAGCACCTTGGTTCCGGTGGAGCCTGTCGGATTCGTGTTGGCGTTGCCCGTGGTGCTGGTGCCGGAGCCCTTTTTGGCGTCGGCCACGACGACCCCCGGGGTGCCGGTGCCCGTCCCGGTCCCGGTGCCGGCGCCGCTGCCGGCGTCCGGCTTGGCTCCGGCGGCCTTCTCGTCCTTCGCGCGGGCCTCGGCCTGTCCGGTCTTCAGGAAGGCCTCGCGGTCGGCGGGAGTGCCCTTGAGGGCGGCCTTGCCGGCCTTCTGGACCTCGGGACCACCGACACTGATGATCTTCGTGATGGCGAGGCGGTTGTCCTCGTCCCGCAGCTCGAACTGGGTCACCGCGAGGAACTGCTCCAGCTCGGCCAGGGTCGGGCTGGTGTTGAAGATCTGGTCGATCGCCTTGGCGAGGATCGGGCCCGCCGTGCCCTCCATGCGGGCCAGCTCGACCCGGATGTCGGAGGCGCGGGCCTTGAAACGGCCGGTCTTCAGGAAGGCCTCGCGGTCCGCCGCCGAGCCCTGGAGGGCCGCCTTCGCCGCCTCGATCACGCCGCGGTTGACGCCGGTACCCGCCTGGGCCTTGTGGATGATCCGCGAGATCCAGACGCGGTTGTCGTCGTCCCGGGCCTCGTACTGGCCCGTCTTCAGGAAGGCCTCGCGGTCGGCCGCCGAGCCCCTGAGGGCGGCGCCGCCCGCCTCGACCACGCCGGCACTGACCTCGGAGTTCCTCATGGCCTGGTCCATGATCTGCCCGATCAGCACCCGGTTGTCCTGGTCCCGGGCGACGTACTGGCCTGTCTCCAGGAAGGCACGCATCGCCGCCGGGCCGCCGTCGATGGCCTTGCTGCCCGCCTTGCGGAACTCCGAGCCCGCGGGCGTCGCCGCCATCAGGCGCAGGATGGCCACCCGGTCGTCCTCGGCCTGCTGCCCGCCGCCGTCGGCCTTCACCACCGCGGCACCGGCCGGGGCCCCGTCCGGGGCGGACGCGGGTGCCGGGGTCGCGGGGTTCGCCGAGTCGGCGGCGAAGGCCGGCGAGGCGAACAGAACGGCCGGGGCGATGGCCGCCGTGACGACCGACGCGGCTATCCGGGACAACTTCACGAGCAGCACCTCAACATTGAAATGATCACGTTTGCCGGTTCACCTTAGCCACGAAGAACCGCATGATCCACTTCAATTGAAGTGGATTGAATTCGTCCGGTTACGGGCGCCGATACACCGGACAAACCACGCACACGTCCGGATCTCGGCCTCGCACGAGGACGCTCGGGCGCACCCGCGTTCGCTGTCGCGAGCGACCGGAGCTCCGGCCGCAGCGCCTACTGCCCGCCCGTCCCCCGGTCCGCGCCGGGACCCTCTTCCAGCGGGCGCTTGCGCAGCAGCAGGACGACGAGGCCGCCGAGGACCACCAGGCCGACCGCCAGGGACGCGATGACCGGGGTGGCCGTCGAGCTGCCGCTCGTGGCCAGCCGCTCCTCCGAGGTTTCCACCGAGCCCGCCGAGGCGGGGACGGACATCGTGCCCAGCGTCGACACCGTCGCGCCCGAGGCGGCCGCGTCCTTCGCGTCGGCCTGCTGGACCGCCGTGGGCCGCGGCCACTTCGCCGTGGCCGTGGCCCCGAGGGCGGACTCGCTGGAGCCGGCCACGATCTGGGCCTGTGCGGGCACCCCGCTGGTGAAGACCCGCCCCACCGGAACCCGCGTGGACCCGTGGACGGTGACCGAGGCGGTGCCGTCCGGCGTCCCCGCCGGCACCTCGAAGAACAGCTTCGTTCCGTTGGTGGCGGTGTCGACCTGCCGTCCCTCGGCGTCCAGCACCCGCACCCCCATGGCCACGGCCGCCGCGTCCGGGGTCACGCTCACGCTCTGCGCGCCCGTCCGCACGGTGACGGGCCCGATCCGGCTGCCCGCCGGTCCCGACACCTCGCCGGGGTCCAGCCCCAGCGAGGCCGGGGGCTCCGGCAGCCGGCCCGCCTCCCGCTGGAGGTAGTCGGCCAGCTTCTGCGCCTGCGGATCCGCCGCCTCGACCCGCACGCCGTCGGCCAGCCGCCAGATGGCCACCTGGGTCCCGGCCGCGGCGCTCTCTGCGGTCAGCCCGGAGGCTCCGGCCGCCTTGGCCAGCCCGGCGAGATCGTTCAGCTGGGGGTAGGAGTGCTCCAGGACCCAGCGGACCCGGCCGCCCTCGCCGTTTCCGGCCAGGGGGGTGCCGTTCCAGCCGCTCTCCGCGTACCGGGCCTGGGGCTGCGCGTTGCCCGCGATGCCGACTCCGTACGTCTGGAGCATTCCACCGCCGTCGACCCGCATCTCGTACAGTCCGGCCGGGATCTGCCGCACGGAGCCGTCCGCTCCGCGCAGGACGGCCTGCCCGTAGGTCTTCAGCCCGTCCAGCACGGCGCTCGCGCCCTCCGGCGCCCGGGGTGGGAGCGGGCCGGTGTCGGCGGCCGCGCGTGCGCCCGGCGCCGTGGTGAGCGCCGCGGCGAGCAGCGCCACCGCGATGGGCAGCCGCGCGGAGCCCCGTCTGGCCGCGCCGGCCGGGACGCGAGCCGGACCGGGAGCCCGACCAGGAGCCGGAAGAACGGCAGGAGTCCGATCGTCATCCGAAACGGAATCCGGAGCTTCGGCGTGAGCAGCAGCAGGAACGGAGGATGCGGGAACGGCAATCGACACAGTCTTCCCCTTCGGGCCGAAGGCCCAGGCGCCCGTGAGTACCGGGGAATCCTAGCCGCCTCGAACACTCAGACCACCGCCGCCTTCTGAGTACCCATCAGCGGTGTGTCCGTCCTGACCACCCGCCGGAAGGCGGCCGTTCCCCGGTTCAGGTCGTGCCCGATGGCGGTCGCGTCGATCTCCGCGGAGATCCACCTGTTCCCCTCCGCGTCGGGTGGTGCGTCGCGCACCCTCAGCCGCCCGTGGACCACCAGCGGCTCCCCCACGGAAACGGATCCGGCGAGGTTCACGGCGAGGGCGCGCCGGGCCCAGACCGTGTAGAAGCTGGTGGGAGCGTCCGCCCAGGCCTCTTTCTTCCGGTCGTAGTACCTCGGGGTGACGGCGAAGCGGAACCGGGCCGCCGGACCGCTCGTCGTCTCCTTGTAGTCGATCTGGGTGGCCACGTAGCCCACCAGCGTCACCTGGGTGTCGTTCATCCCGGCCGTCCTCCCGGGATCGCGGCCGCGCGCTCGGCAACGCGCCGCCCCGATCCGCATTCCGTACCCGCCCGGACCATCCGCACGAGGTACGACCATGCTGGCCCGGTCCGCCGGAACCCGCTGGGGCCTGTGGATTACTGACGGGCTGTGGAAAACCTCGCCACCGTCGCGTACTGCTCCCGCACCTCCCGGTAGCGCAGCAGCTCCGCCGCCACCGGCTCCAGCACCCGGGCCCGCCCGCAGCCGGCCGCCGCCTGCCGCAGCCGGCGTTCCGCGTCCTGCCCGTACCGTCTGGCCGGGCCCCGGGCCCCGATCGAGCAGGCCCACTCCACCAGCGGGCCTCCGATGATGCCCGCCACCATCAGCAGCACCGGCGGCATCAGCCGCGGTTCCAGGACCCCGGCGATCTGCCCGACCAGCCAGAGCCCGCCGTAGATCTGGAGCAGGGTCATGGCCGCCTGCGCGAGCACCGCCGCCGGCCACCACGAGGGCCGCGGCGGCTTGGCGCCGGGCACCGCGACAGCTGCGCCGAGGGTCACCGCGATCTCGTCCAGCGCCTCCGGGAGCCCTTCGGCGCCGCGGACCGCTGTCTCCCGTACGGCCTGCGCCCAGGGGTCGGGCAGGCCTCGGATCGCCTCGTCGGCGACGGTCCGCACGGCCTGTTCCACCCGCTGGCGGGCCGTCACCTCCTCCTCGGCCGGCACCTCGGGGGCCGCCGGTGAGCGGCCGATCGCCGCCAGGGCGGCGAGGCCGACCAGCGAGCGCGGGGCGCGCCGGTTCTCGTACCACCGCCACAGCCGCAGCCACGGGGTCCCGCACGCCCTTCCGGCATTGCGCCGCCAGGCCCGCTCGGCGGCGAGGCCGGCCGCGTAGGCCCCGACCGCCTCGGCGAGGCGGTCCTCGAACTCGGCGCGCGCCGTCTCCCCGATCTCCGGCCCGGTGTGGCCGTCGGCGATGTAGAGGGGCCGCAGGCGCGCCGCCGCCCGGTCGACGTCGGCCGAGATCCGCCGGGTCGCGGCGCCCTTCTCCTGGGTGAACTGCCCGAGCATCTCCCGCAGCTCCCCGACGCCTTCACCCGTAAGGGCGGAGAGCCCGATGACGGTGGCCCCGGGCTCGCCGTGCTCGCCGAGGGCGATCCCGTCGTCGTCGAGGAGCCTGCGCAGGTCGTCCAGTACGAGGTCGGCGGATTCGCCGGGCAGCCGGTCCACCTGGTTCAGCACGACGAAGGTCACCTCGGCGTGACCGGCCAGCGGGCGCAGGTACCGCTCGTGCAGCACCGCGTCCGCGTACTTCTCCGGGTCCACCACCCACACCACCGCGTCGACCAGGGCCAGGACCCGGTCCACGTGGTCGCGGTGCGCGCCGACCGCCGAGTCCAGGTCGGGGAGGTCGACGAGGACCATGCCGCGCAGCACCTCGGCCTCCGAGGTCTCGCGGGGGCGGCGGCGCAGCCTCCCGGGGATCTCGAGGCGGTCCAGCAGGCCGGCTGCGCCGTCCGACCAGCTGCACGCGATGGGTGCGGCGGTGGTGGGCCGGCGCAGCCCGGTCTCGGAGATCTGCACTCCGGCGAGTGAATTGAAGAGGGTCGACTTGCCGCTTCCGGTGGCCCCGGCGATGGCGACGACGGTGTGCTGCGCCGACAGCCCGCGCCGCGCCGCCGCCTCGTCCAGCACCCGTCCGGCCTCGGTGAGGGTCTTGCCGTCGAGGATCCGGGTCCGCGAGAGTCCGATGAGCTGGCGCAGTGCGTCGAGGCGGACGCGCAGGGCCTGCGCTTCGGGGCTGAGCGGGGGCGCGGGGGCCTTGCCGCCGTCGCTGCCTGCGCCGGAGACCGCCCGTACGAGTGCTTCGTCGCCCTCGTCGTCCCCGGTCGCGGGCCAGTCGTCGTCGGCGACCCGGGGGCGCGAGCGCGCGATGAGCCCGTCGTCCCAGCGGTCGTCGGTCCGGTCGGTCAAGGCGGTCACCGCGTCACCTCTCCTTCTGCAGTACGGACAGTGCGGCGATCAGCTCGGCCTGGGGTTCGGGACTGACTTCGAGCGCCTCGATCGGGGCGAGGCGGCGGTCGCGTTCGGCGCGCAGCACCTCGTCGAGGTGTTCTGCGACCAGTTCGCCGCCCCGGTCGCGCAGGCGTACGGCGGCCTGTACGCCGATCCGTTCGGCGAGCTTCTCCCCCGCCGGGCGGGCCCGCTTGCCGCCGAGGAGGGCGGCGACCAGGAGGGCGGCGATCCCGTCGGGGTCGGGTGCGGGCTGCTTGTCGAGCCGCGCGACCTCCTCCTCGGCGAGTTCCTCCAGCACGCGCCGCCAGCGCCGTACGGACATGCCGATACGTTCCGCCGCCTCGCGGTCGGGGGCCGGCAGGGCCACGGCGCCGGCCGCGGGCTCGCGCCTCCAGGCGTCGGCGATCCGCTCGTCGGCGGCGGCGACGGCGCACTGGAGGAGTGCGGCGAGGGATTCCGCGAGCGAGTCGAGGAGTTCGTCGGCGCTGGTGTCGAGCGGGTAGCCGCGCCAGCGGGTCAGCGCGTCCCCGGCGAGTACGGCGCCCCGGTCGAGGCGGCCCCGGACCCGCTTGCCCTCCCTCTTGTACGCGTCCTCGACCGCGGAGGTCAGCCGCACGGAGGCGGCGTGCTGGGCCGCGACGGCCGAGGCGAGCTCGGGCATCCGGCGCCCGAGGGAGTCGAGCGCGCCGAGCGCGGTGCGCCCGACGGCGTACTGGCGGGCGGCCGGATCCTGCGCGTGGTGGGCGAGCCACGCGAACAGCGGCGCGACGGCGCTGGCGGGCAGGAGCCCGCCCCCGCCGGCCGATTCTGGCAGTTCGGGCACCGTGAACCGCGGTACGTCGCCCAGCCCGGCCCGCGTGAGCAGGGCCCCGTACTGCCGGGAGACCTCGGTGAGCACCTGGTGCGGGACCCGGTCGAGGACGGTGACCAGGGTGGCCTTGTACTGCTTGGCGGTGCGCAGGAGGTGCCAGGGCACGGCGTCGGCGTAGCGCGAGGCAGTGGTGACCATGACCCAGACGTCGGCGGCGCAGATGAGTTGGGCGGCGAGCGTCCGGTTGTCGACGACGAGGGAGTCGATGTCGGGGGCGTCGAGGATGGCGAGACCGCGGGGCAGGGTGGAGACGGTCTCGATGCGGACTTCCCGGGCGGCGTTCGCGTGCCTGTCGCCCGGACGGTGGGGGGTCTTCCGGATGGCCGGAAGGGAGTCCTCGTCGGCCTGCGGATCCCAGACCCGCATCAGGTCGGGGAGCACCCGCATCCCGGCGAACCAGTGATGGTCATCCGGATGGCAGACGAGCACGGGGGTCCGGGTCGTGGGCCGGAGGACTCCGGCTTCACTCACCTTGCGCCCCACGAGGGAGTTGACGAGGGTGGACTTACCGGCTCCGGTGGACCCGCCGACGACGGCGAGCAGCGGCGCCTCGGGCGCCTTCAGCCGGGGTACGAGGTAGTCGTCGAGCTGCGCGAGCAGCTCGGCTCTGGTCTGGCGGGCGCGCGGAGCGCCGGGCAGGGGCAGCGGCAGACGCACGGACGCGACCCGGTCGCGCAGGGCGGACAGGGCATCGAGCAGCTGAGGCCGAACATCCAAGGTCACCACATGCGAAGAATGCCCAATTTGGGACCATTTTTGAAGCTTATACGTCCTCTGCGCGCCGAGCGCTACTCCACTGGGACATCCTGGACAGTGCGGACGAGTGGGGCGCAGGCATAACGAGTGCACAACACCCAGGGCGCCACGGCGCAAAAGCGATGCGAGAATCGCACCTGCCTGCGATTATCGGGACCGCTTCACCGAACCTACACAACGTGGCACGCGGGTGAAGCAACCGGGACAAGGCAACCGGAGCCCTATCCTTGACCCGGCACGGACCACAGTCCCACCCCCACCCCGGGGCTCCAGGCCACCACGGCCACCTTCCGGCCCCCGTAGCTCAGTGGATAGAGCAGGTGCCTTCTAAGCACTTGGCCGCAGGTTCGAGTCCTGCCGGGGGCACTTCCCGCGTCCCGTCCCGAACCCTCCCTCCAGGGAGGGTTTTCGTGCAGGTCAGCGCACTTTACCCAGAGCCTCGTAGCGACGACGTAAGCCTCTGGCTCCGGCTCCGCGGCCTCCTGTCCAAGGACAGGACCGGGACTCAGGTATGAGTCGGTGTCACTCTTTCGGCAGAGATCCGGTTCGTCCTCGAGAGGGACGCGGGTTACGGATCGGGCCACGAATACTCGTAGACATGAGCCGCCGTCCTCTCGTCATCGCCGCCGCAACCGTCGGAGTCCTCGCCACCGCCGCCATCGCCCTCCCCAACCTGCCGAACAACCCCCTGACCGACACGATCAACGACCACGTGTTCAAGGAGAAGGGCAAGCGGTTCGCGACGGCCGCCGACGCACCCACGCGCGGGAAGCCGGCGTGGGTACTGCCCGGCTGGATACCGAAGGACGCCACCGATGTCCGAATAAAGGCGCGGACCGACGGCGGGGCCCGGCTGATCCGGTTCACGCTGGGCGCGACCCCGCTCGACGGTCCGCAGTGCTCGGCGGGCAAGCCGAAGAAGAACGCGCGGACGGCGCTGGCGGCCAAGTGGTGGCCGGGCGACATCCGGGCCGAGGCGCGCCCCGAATGCCGTGACTACTACCAGTACCAGGTCGCGGTGCGCGGAAAGAACGTCTACGCCTGGACCGACGGCACCCCGTCCCCCGGCGCGAAGACGCACGACGGCGCCCCGGTCCACCCGGCGACGAGCCACGCCCGCTGATCCGCACGCCCAGATTTCCTTCACACCGCGTGCGGTTAGGCTTTCGCGGTGACCACGCATGCGGACGACCTGGGCGTGAACCGGCTCGGCGCCGACGTGCCGCGCGTCGGGGTGCTGCCTTCGGTGTGGTCCCTGGACACCACCCTGGACGTGGTCGGCGGGCTCCGTGTCGACGAGGCGCTGCCGCTGCTGGACGCGGCCGAGCGCGATCGCGCCGAGCAGTTCCTGAAGGCGGACGCCCGCCACGGGTACGTGGCCTCGCACCTGGGACTGCGGGTGCTGCTCGGCGCCCACCTGGGGCTGGCTCCGGCCGAGGTCGCGTTCATCCGCGAGGAGTGCCCCTGCTGCGGCGGCCCGCACGGCCGGCCCGCCGTCGCCGCCGACGGGCGCCACGAAGGCGGCAGCGTCCCGCACTTCTCCCTCTCGCACAGCGACGACATGGCCTACCTCGCCTTCGCGCGGGTACCCGTCGGCGTGGACGTGGAGGCCGTTCCGGGCGCGGCGGCGGTGGAAGCCGTACTGGACAACCTGCACCCGGCGGAGACCGCCGAGCTCACGGCCCTCGCCGAGCCGGACCGGCCGCAGGCGCTGGCCCGCGTGTGGTCCCGCAAGGAGGCCTGCCTCAAGGCCACCGGGACGGGCGTGGCACTGGGCCTGGTCGAGCCCTACGTCGGCTCCGCCGCCACCCCGGCACCGTTCCCCGGCTGGATCCTGGCGGATCTCCCCGCCCCTCCCGGCTTCGCCGCCGCCCTCGCCCTGCGCACGGCGGACCCGACCGCCACCTGACCCGGGCCGGGCGCATGAACCGGGCCGCCGAGGCGTGAACCCGGCCGGGCGCGTGCACCCGGCCGCCGCCGCGCCCATCGGGCAGGGCTACCGCCGACTCCACGGCGTCGCCGCGCCCCGGGCCGCACCCCCGCCCGCGCGCCACACGCCACGCGCCCCGGCCACGCCCCGCGCGCCATGTGCCCCGCGCGCCGCGCCACGCGCCACGCCGTAGCGAAATCCCGCGGCCCCCCGGACACCGGGCCGTTATCGTCGCCGCCATGGACATCCGAGCCGCCCGCACCCCCGCCGAACTCCAAGCCGCGGAACCCCTCTTCGACGGGCCCGTCCGCCCGGACTGGTCCGAGCGGTTCCTCGCCGCTCCCGGGCACTTGATGCTCATCGCCTACGTGGACGGCGTACCCGCCGGAATGGTCTCCGGCATCGAGATGAGCCACCCCGACAAGGGCACCGAGATGTGCCTGTACGAACTCTCCGTGGACGAGGGCTACCGGCGGCGCGGCATCGGCCGCGCCCTGACGCAGGCACTCGCCGCCGAGGCCAAGGCGCGCGGCTGTTACGGCATGTGGGTGGGCGTCGACACCGACAACGAGGCCGCGCTGGCCACCTACGAAGCGGCCGGCGCCCTCGACGAAGGCGTCTTCGCCATGCGCGGCTGGCCCATCACCCCGGTCTGAGCCGTCTCTTGCGGATCTCGCCGGGCGGCGCGGGCCCGGCAAGATCCGGAAGGGACGTCTGACGACGGCCCCTAGTGCTGTGGCCGGAAAGGTTTGCCGGGTCGCGGCGTCCGGTGCGGTGCATCGCAAGGCGGAGGACCGCGGCTCGTACTGGACGTACCGCCGCGGTCCGACAACGCGGCGAGGTGCCGTGCCGGGCGCCGCGACCCGGTGAACCTTTCCGGTCACAGCACTAGCCCCCGCGGCGGCGTGTCGTGGGGCCAGTCGGCGCACCCTCCGCGCGGCCGGAGCGTGCCTCGCCGAGCATCGGCCGCATGAGCCCACTCTCCGCGCTGCTCCCGGCCGCCGCCCTGTTGGCGGCGGCCACCGCCGTGGCGCCCCGCGCCGCCTCAGCGGCCGCCGCCGACGCCGAACCCCCCACCGCCCCCTACGTGGTCGTCCTCAAGGACAGCACCTCCCGCGTCTCCGCCGTCGCCGCCACCCGCGCCCTCGCCGCCGAGGCCGAGGCCTCCGGCGGCCGGGTCGGGACGGTCTTCGACACCGCGCTGAACGGCTTCGCCGTCCGCACCACCGCGGCCCGCGCCGCCGAACTCGCCGCCGATCCCCGGGTGGCGTCCGTGGAGCCCGACGCGGTCTTCCGGACGAACGACGCCGAGGTCCAGCCCCTCGTACAGGCGCCCGCGCCCTGGTCCCTGGACCGGCTCGACCAGACCGGGCTCCCGCTCGACGACTCGTACACGTACCCGACGAAGGCGGAGGGGGTCACCGCGTACATCGTGGACACCGGGATCAACACCCTGCACCAGGAGTTCGGCGGCCGCGCCCGCTGGGGCGCCAACGCGGTGTTCACGGAGGCCGCCACCGACTGCAACGGCCACGGCACGCACGTCGCGGGGACCGTCGGCGGGGCCACGTACGGGGTCGCGAAGGGGGTCTCGCTCGTCGCCGTGAAGGTGGCCGACTGCCGCGGGGAGGCGACCTTGTCGGCCATCACCGGCGGCATCGACTGGATGGTGCGGGACTCCCTGAAGTCGCCGGGCGTCCCGGCCGTGGCCAACATGAGCCTGGGCGGCGGCTACAGCTACGCCCTGAACCGGGCCGTGACGCGGGCGATCGCGTCCGGGATCACCTTCACCGTGGCGGCCGGGAACTCCGCCGAGGACGCCTGCACCGGCTCCCCGGCCGGCGTCCCGCAGGCGGTCACCGTGGGCGCGACCGACGCCGAGGACCGGCGGGCGACCTTCTCGAACTACGGGCGCTGCGTGGACCTCTCCGCCCCGGGCGTAGCCGTCGTCTCGGCGTGGAAGGGCTCCGCGACGGCCCTCGCCCGCGCCTCCGGCACCTCCATGGCGGCCCCGCACGCGGCGGGCGTCGCCGCGCTGGTGCTCGCGGAGGGCCTCGCGGCCGGGGGCCCGCGCAAGACGCCCGCGCAGGTGGCCGAAACCCTTCGGCGCAGCGCCGTGCCGGCCCGGATCACGGGCCTGCCGGTCGGGACGCCGAACCTGCTGCTGCACCTCCCGGCCGCCGAGTAGCCCGTACGGGGACACCCGCCGGCGGCGCCCCCGCCCGCCCCGGCGGGGAGCCGCCGGGGCGGGCCGAGGGCGCTGGTCCCGCCTGCGCCGAGGCCCAGCTCAGGAGCGGAGCGGGCGCGTCCGGCAGCCCCATCCGCCCCACCCGCCCAGCTCACCGTCCGGTCGGTATCCCGGCCGGTCCGCCACCCGGCCTGATGGCACATCAATTTCTGTGTGCTTCGGGCGAAAGCAAGTCATTGACTTCTCAATCCCGCGACGCGTCAATGTCGGCCACCGCACCGGCTCGACCTCCCCCACACAGCGGGTGGGGGGAGGGTTCGTATGACGAAGGAGTCGCGACCCAGTGAGTACAACGTTCCGACGAAGAGTTCTGGCCGGGGCGGGCGCTTTGTCCCTGGCCCTGACGGGCGGCGTGGTGGGCCTGGCAGGCTCCGCGCAGGCCGCGACGAAGACCACCCCCGTCTTCGAGAACTGTGACGCCCCGGCACCTCAGGCGGACGGTTCCGGCAACCAGAACTACACGATCACCCTGCCCGACGGTGCCAAGGCCGGCGATGTCGTCCCGATCACCATCGACCCGGGCGCCAGCCCCCTGCTCCCCGGCTTCTCCGTCACGACGGTGAACACCTCCAAGGTCACCCTCAAGGTCGGGGCCACCACCCAGGTGGTCACCAGCCCGCCGGAGACGGTCAGCGTCGTGGCCGGGCAGCCGCTCGACCCCAAGGCGTTCTCCGGGACCATCAAGATCCCGGACGGCACCGAGGGCACCACGGTCGACGTCGCGCTGGACCTGTCGGTGGTCGACGCGGACCTCTCAGGCTCGGTCTTCACCACCACCTGCACGCCGGCACCGCGCCCGAGCGCCTCCCTGGGCTCGGTGGCCGTGGAGGCCCTGCCCAAGGACCCGATCACCACCAAGCTGACGCCCAACAGCGGCAAGGCCGGCACCGCGGTCACCGTCACGGGCGCCAACTTCCCGGCCGGCGCGGTCACCTGCTCCGCGCTCAAGGCGGGCGTCGCCACCGGTGACACCGGTGCCGGCACGGCCACCGCGGCCGGCGTCGCGACCTGCAACATCACCGTCACCAAGGCCGCCGACCAGATCAAGATCGACGGTTCGATCACCCCGTACAAGGACTTCGTCTTCGTCGTCGACCAGCCCGGTGTGAAGAACCCGGTCGACGTCGAGGTGCTGCCCGGCCCGCTGGCCATCGGCCCGCAGGCCGGCAACCCGGCCGTCAGCTTCGGCAAGGTCACCATCAACGGCAAGTCCCAGTCCGTCGTGGGTCAGTTCACCGCGATGGCCGTCCAGGACTTCCGCGGCGGGACCCTCGGCTGGGACGTCTCGGCGACCCGTACGCCGTTCCTGAACGAGGTCACCGGCCACTCCATGGCCAAGGCGCAGATCGGCATCCAGCCGACCTGCAAGGTGACCAACGCGGACAGCCCGAGCACCTGCTCCGCAGGTACGCCCGGTGCGATCTCCGACACCCCGATGAAGATCGCCTCGCAGGCCGCGGGCGGGGACAACCTGACCGGTGGCGAGTTCGAGGTCGGCGGTGCCGGAATGATCCAGCTCCCGCCGTTCATGTTCGCGGACAGCTACGAGTCGGTCGTCACCTTCTCCATCGCCTGACCCGTACGGCCCCGCTCCAACCCGGGTGGTGCGGCGCTCCGGCGCCGCACCACCCTTCCGCGCTCCCCGCCCCCGTCCGCGCCGACTGGAGAACCGCCCATGCGCACCCGCACCCGCACCCTGCTCCACGGTCTGCTCGTCACGCTCCTGCTCCTGGGTACGGGCCTGCTCACCGCGGCCACCGCGACCGCCGCGGACAACGGCACCTGGGGGGTCTTCCCGACCCCTCCCGCCGGCGCCGCGATGACCGACCGCGCGTACTTCTTCCACCAGGGCGCGGCCGGCGCCACCGTCGAGGACAGCGCGACGATCGTGAACTCCTCCGACAAGGAGATGACGTTCCAGATCTTCGCCACCGACGCCGTGAACACCCCGGTGGGCGGCGGCTTCGCGCTGCTGCCGGTGGAGACCAAGCCCAAGGACGTCGGCACCTGGATAGCGCTGCCTCCCGAGACGAAGGGCACGGTCACCGTGCCGGCCAAGGGCCGCAAGGACGTCCCGTTCTCGGTGAAGGTCCCGGCGGACGCGACCCCGGGTGACCACGTGGGCGGGATCGTCGCCCTCAACACGGCCGTGGAGGGCGTCCAGCAGGACGGCCAGGTCAAGGTCGGGGTGAAGCGCCAGGTCGGAGCCCGGCTCTACTTCCGGGTCCCGGGGCCGGTGACCCCCGGGTTGAGCGTGGAGGACGTGAAGGTGAGCCGGGCGGCGCCGCTGCTGCCCTGGGTCGAGGACGCCCACGCGAAGATCACGTACTCGCTGGTCAACCGGGGCAACGTGGTCGTCGAGCCGAAGGTGACGGTCTCCGCGGAGGGCCTCTTCGGCCGCACCGTCCTGGACCGGCCGGCCCGTGAGCTGAAGCTGGTGCTGCTGCCGGGCCAGCGGATCGAACTGACCGAGGAGTGGGCCGACGCCCCGCAGTCGGACTGGGTCACCGTCCACATCGCGGCCGGCGCCTCGGCCTACCCCGACCTGGTGTCCGAATCCGCTACGGACTTCCTCGCCGTTCCGTGGCCCGCCCTGGGCCTCGTCCTGGTGCTGGCGGGCGCGGCCATCACCCTGCGGGTGCTGCGCCGGCGCCGTCGGTCCGGGTCCGAACGGCCGGAATCCGTCCCGGACTTGGCTGGAGCCCTCTGACCGGTAAGGGTGTCCCCAGGCGATGGCATTCAGCCATCACCGCCAGGGGGAGGCGCCACCGATGGAACGACAGCACGGCGAGGAAGGGCCCGGCCGGCCGGTTCGCGGGGAGGCGTCCGCGGACGGGCCGGCGGGGCCGGATCCCACCGCCCACGGGATCGGGCTGCTGACCCGCATCGAGCGGACGCTGGGCACCGGGACCGCCGCGTACCTGCCGGGCGACGGCTGGATCCGGCTGACCCTCCCCATCGAGGACGGCGGCCCCGCTCCGGTCACGGTGGACGTGCTCGCGGACCCGCAGCAGCCGCCGCACGGGATCGCGTACCTCCTGCCGGGCGGCGGCCTGAACTTCGCCGCCGAGTTCCTCACGCCGCGCACGGCGGCCTCCCCGGACTCCGGCCTCGCCCACCACCTGCTCCGCCGGGGCCTGCTGGTCGTCGGCGTCACCCCGCGCGAGGACTCCGCCACGGCGGCCGAGGTCACCGCCGACTGGGGGCTCGCGGCGCACCGCCGGGACCTGGCCGTGGTCGTGGCGGCGCTGGACGGCGTACTCGGGCTGCCGTACCAGTACGCCGGGCACTCCGCCGGGGCCGCCCTCGCGCTGGACGCGGCCTCGCACGACCCCTCGCCGCGGCTGACCCGGGTGGTGGCCCTGGACACGACCGGCCCGTACACCGGTGACCCGGCCGAGCGGGCGGCCCAGCTCCGGGACGCGTACGAGGCCCAGCTCGCGCAGGGCACGTACGCCACGGACCCGGGGCTGGCGGCGCTGGTCGCGCGGGCCGTCACCGACCCGGCGGCCCCCTCCCCGGTCCCCTGGCCGCCGGATCCCGCGCTGCGCTTCACCAACGCCGGGCTCGCCCACTTCGCGCTGATCCGCACCTCGGCACTGCCCGGCCCCGCGAACTGGATCTACGCCCAGGGCCACAGCGCGGGCTCCTACACCTTCGGCGGGACCCCGGCCGAGGACCGTTTCACCCTGACCCGCACCCCGCTCGCCACCTGGCACGCGGCCACGGCCTGCCTGGGCAGCGGGCTGATCCCGACCGCCCTGATGCGGGATCTTGCGGCGCTGTGGGCGGGCGACGGGAAGACGTACGCGATCGACTGGGACCGGATCGGCGCCGAAGTGGTGTGGATCAACACCGAACTGGGCCGCGGGGACCACTCGCGCGGCGCGGCACTGATCCGCGCGGGCGGCAACGGGCGCGTCGGCTTCACCCTCGTCCCGGGCTACGGCCACGGCGACGCGGTCTGGTCCGCGACGGCGGAGACGGACGTCTGGTCCCTGCTCTGACCGCGGCCGGGAACGGGCTCGCCCCCCGCGGTGAGGGTTGCGGGGGGCGAGCGGTCCTACGGCGAGCGGTCCTACGGGGCGAGCGGTCCTACGAAACGTGCAACCGGTCAGTGGTTGCGCGGGAACCCGAGGTCCACGCCTGCCGGGGCGTCCGACGGGTCGGGCCAGCGGGTCGTGACGACCTTGCCCCGGGTGTAGAAGTGGATGCCGTCGTTGCCGTAGATGTGGTGGTCCCCGAAGAGGGAGTCCTTCCAGCCGCCGAAGGAGTGGTAGCCCACCGGCACCGGGATCGGGACGTTGACGCCGACCATGCCGGCCTCGATCTCCAGCTGGAAGCGGCGGGCGGCGCCGCCGTCGCGGGTGAAGATCGCCGTGCCGTTGCCGAACGGCGAGGCGTTCATGAGCGCCACGCCCTCCTCGTAGGTCTCGACGCGCAGCACGCACAGCACCGGGCCGAAGATCTCGTCGCGGTAGGCGTCGGAGTCGGTCTTGACGTTGTCCAGCAGCGAGAGGCCGATCCAGTGGCCGTTCTCGTTGCCCTCGACGGTGTAGCCGGTGCCGTCCAGGACCACGTCCGCGCCCTGGGCGGCGGCGCCCGTCACGTAGGAGGCGACCTTGTCGCGGTGGGCTGCGGTGATCAGCGGGCCCATCTCGGAGGTCGGGTCGTTGCCGGGACCGATCTTGATCTTCTCGGCGCGCTCGCGGATCTTGTCGACGAGGGTGTCGGCGATGGAGCCGACGGCCACGACCGCGGAGATGGCCATGCAGCGCTCGCCGGCCGAGCCGTAGGCGGCCGAGACCGCCGCGTCGGCGGCCGCGTCCAGGTCGGCGTCCGGCAGCACCAGCATGTGGTTCTTGGCACCGCCCAGGGCCTGGACGCGCTTGCCGTTGGCGGAGGCGGTGGTGTGGATGTGGCGGGCGATCGGGGTCGAGCCCACGAAGGACACGGCCGCGATGTCGGGGTGCGCGAGGAGCGCGTCGACGGCGACCTTGTCACCGTGGACCACGTTGAGCACGCCCGCCGGCAGACCGGCCTGGCTGGCGAGCTGGGCCAGCAGGGTGGAGGCCGAGGGGTCCTTCTCGCTCGGCTTCAGGATGAAGGTGTTGCCGCAGGCCACGGCCAGCGGGAACATCCACATCGGCACCATCGCCGGGAAGTTGAACGGGGTGATGCCCGCGACCACGCCGATCGGCTGGCGGATCGAGGAGACGTCCACGCGGCTGGATACGGACGTGGACAGCTCGCCCTTGAGCTGCACGGTGATCCCGCAGGCCAGCTCGACGATCTCCAGGCCGCGGGCGACCTCGCCCAGCGCGTCCGAGTGGACCTTGCCGTGCTCGGCGACGATCAGCTCGGCGATCGCGTCGCGGTTGGCGTCCAGCAGGGCGCGGTAGGCGAACAGCACCTTGGTGCGGGCGGCCAGGGAGGACTGGCCCCAGGACAGGAACGCTTCCTTGGCGACCTGTACGGCCGCGTCGACCTCGGCGGCGGACGCGAGGGCGACCTGGGTGGTGACCTCGCCGGTGGCGGGGTCGGTGACCGGGCCGTAGTTGCCCGACGCGCCCTCGACGGTCTTGCCACCGATCCAGTGGTTGACGGTCTTCATGCCTTGCTCCTTCACAGATGGCGACGTCGCTGCGCGGCTTGCCGGTCGTACTCTTCACGGGCCTGGGCCGCTTCCGCACGGGTCGCGGTCTCGGCCACAGGAACATCCCACCATGCCTGTGCCGGGGGTGGGCCCGACACAGTGTCGGGTGTTCGGGTCTGCACGTAGACACATGTGGGACGGTCCGAAGCCCGCGCCTCGGCGAGGGCTTTCCGCAGGTCACGGACGGTCCGGGCACAGATGACGACCATCCCGAGGGAGGCCGCGTTGGCCGCGAGGTCCACCGGAAGGGGGTCCCCGGTGTACGAACCGTCCAGTGCCCGGAAGCGGTACGCCGTCCCGAAGCCCTCGCCGCCCACCGCCGCCGACAGCCCTCCGATCGAGGCGTAGCCGTGGTTGTCGAGGACGACGACCTTGACGGGGATTCCCTCCTGCACGGCGGTGACCATTTCGGTGGGGTTCATCAGGTACGTCCCGTCGCCGACCAGCGCCCACACGGGGCGGCCGGGGGCGGCCAGCGCCACCCCGATCGCGGCCGGAATCTCGTAGCCCATGCAGGAGTAGCCGTACTCCACGTGGTACTGGTCCCGGGACCGGGTCCGCCACAGCTTGTGCAGGTCCCCGGGGAGCGAGCCGGCGGCGTTGATGAGGATGTCGGTGTCGTCCACGAGCCCGTCGAGCAGCCCGAGCACCTGGGCCTGCGTGGGGAGGGCGTCCTCGTCGGGAGCCGCGCAGGCCCGGTCGACCAGCAGCTCCCATTCCCTCTTCTTCTCTTTGTACGCCGACACGTACCCGGGGTCCACGCGGTACCCCGAAAGCGCGTCCCGGAGGTCTTCCAGGCCCACCCGCGCATCGCAGACCAAGGGGCGGGCGGCGTATTTGTGGGCGTCGTACGGATCGAGGTTGAGCCCGAGGAACCGGACGCCGGGCTCGCGGAAGAGGGTCGAGGAGGCGGTGGTGAAGTCCGTGAGCCGGGTCCCGGCGGCGATCACCAGATCGGCCCCGCGGGCCAGCGTGTCGGCGGTCGCCGTGCCGGTGTGCCCGATCCCGCCCACGTCGGCGGGGTGGTCCCAGGGCAGCGCCCCCTTGCCCGCCTGGGTGGAGGCCACCGGGATCCCGGTGGCCTCGGCGAACTCCGCCAGGGCCGCCTCGGCCCCGCTGTGCCGGATCCCGCCGCCGGCGATGATCAGCGGGCGCGCGCAGCCCCGTACCGCCTCGGCCGCGTGCGCGAGCTCGGAGCGGTCGGGGCGGGGGCGGCGCACGGACCACACCCGCTCGGCGAAGAACTCCTCCGGCCAGTCGTACGCCTCTGCCTGCACGTCCTGCGGCAGGGCCAGGGTGACGGCGCCGGTCCGCACCGGGTCGGTCAGCACCCGGACCGCCTGGAGGACCGCGGGGATCAGGGCTTCGGGGCGGGTGACGCGGTCGAAATAGCGGGAGACGGGCCGCAGGGTGTCGTTGACCGAGATGTCACCCGCGTACGGGACTTCGAGCTGCTGGAGCACGGGGTCGGCGGGGCGGGTGGCGAAGGTGTCCCCGGGCAGCAGGAGGACCGGGATCCGGTTGATGGTGGCCAGGGCCGCCCCGGTGACGAGGTTGGTCGCCCCGGGCCCGATGGAGGTGGTGACGGCGTGCGCGGAGAGCCGCCCGCTCTGCCGGGCCCAGCCGACGGCGGCGTGCACCATGGCCTGCTCGTTGCGGCCCTGGAGGAACGGCATGGCCTCGGGGCCGCTCTCCAGCAGCGCCTGCCCGATCCCGGCGACGTTCCCGTGGCCGAAGATCCCCCAGGTGGCCGCGATCAGCCGGCTGCGCCGCCCGTCGCGCTCGGTGTACTGGCTGCCGAGGAACCGGACGAGGGCCTGCGCGACGGTGAGCCGGACGTGCCCTCCGGTCCCGGTCGTCGGCGTCATACGGGGTCCTCCGCGCGGTAGAAGGGCAGCCGGGGGTCGACTTCCTGAGCGGTCCAGGTGGAGCGGATCCAGCCGTGATCGGGGTGGTCGCTGATCAACCACTGGCGGGGCGCGCCGGTGGCGCCGGGTCCCGCCATGACATTGAGGTAGTACATGTCATGGCCGGGCGCGGCGATGGAGGGCCCGTGCCAGCCGTCCGGGATGAGCACGGCGTCCCCGGTCCTCACTTCGGTGAGGATGTCGGTCTTCCCGGCGGGGGACGGGCTGACACGCTGGTAGCCGAGGCCGGGCGTGCCCTCGTGGTCCCGGATCTCGAACCAGTAGATCTCCTCCAGGCGGGATTCCTCGCCGGGCCGGTGCTCGTCGTGCTTGTGGGGCGGGTACGAGGACCAGTTCCCGCCGGGGGTGAGCACCTCGACGGCGATGAGCCGGTCGCAGTCGAAGGAGTCGGCGGCGGCGAAGTTGTTGACCTGCCGCGAGCACTGACCGGCCCCGCGCAGTTCCACGGGAACCTCCCGGGCGGGCCCGTACCGTGCGGGGAGAGCTCGCTCGCAGCGCGCCCCGACGAGCGCGAACCGCCCGCCGGCGGCGGACGCGATCCCGGCGCGCCCGTCGCGGGGTAGGTAGGCGAAGTCGGTGACCGCTTCGAAGACCCCGCGCCGGCCGTGCAGTTCGAAGAGATGCGGGACAGGGTGCGGGACGGACTCCTCGCAGCAGGCCTCGCAGCGGACCTCGCAGCCGCCGGACAGCGGGAGCACGATCCATTCCGCGTCCCCGCACTCGTGCGCGTACTCCTCCCCCGGCGCGAGGTCGAGCACGAGCAGCCTCGTCCACTCCATGACCCGCTCAGACACCACCGGCACGGCCCAGCACCTCCTCCACTTCCTGCGCGAACGGCATCGCCGTGGAACAGGCGAGGCGCGAGGCCACGATCGCCCCGGCCGCGTTCGCGAAGCGGATCACCCGCTCCAGCTCCCATCCCGCGAGCAGTCCGTGGCACAGGGCGCCGCCGAACGCGTCCCCCGCGCCCAGCCCGTTGACCACATTCACCGGGACCGGCGGGAGCTCCGCCACCGTCCCGTCCCGGTGGACGGCCAGGACTCCTTCGGGGCCCCGTTTGACCACCGCCAGCTCGACCCCGGCCGCGAGCAGGGCGCGGGCCGCCGCGTGCGGCTCGGTCTCGCCGGTGGCGATCGCGCACTCCTCGGCGTTGCCGACCGCCACCGTCGCGAAGGCCAGGGCCCGGCGGTACCACTCGGCGGGTCCGGGGTCCCCGGGTGCGGGCCCGCTCGGGTCCCCGGGTGCGGGGCCGGCCGCGTCCCCGGATTCCGGCCCGCCCCCCGAGGGCCACAGCATCGGGCGCCAGTCCAGGTCGAAGACGGTGACCCCGGCCTTCGCCCGTGCCTCCAGCGCGCCCAGGGTCGCCGACCGGCTCGGCTCGGCGCTGAGCCCCGTACCCGTCATCCAGAACACCCGCGCGGCCCGGACGGCGTCGAGGTCCACCTCCTCCGCGCGGATCTCCAAGTCCGGTGCCTTCGGGTAGCGGTAGAAGTACAGCGGGAAGTGGTCGGGCGGGAAGATCTCGCAGAAGGTGACGGGGGTCGGGTACCGCGCGACCTCGCCGGCCCAGCGGTCGTCCACCCCGAACCCGCGCAGCTCCGACCGCAGATACGCCCCGAAGGGGTCCGCGCCGGTCCGCGTGATCACCGCCGTCCGCCGCCCCAGCCGGGCCGCCGCGACGGCGACGTTGGTCGGGGAACCGCCCAGGAACTTCCCGAAGGTGTCCGCCTCCCCGAGCGGTACGCCCGTCTTCAGCGGGTAGAGATCCACCCCGATGCGCCCCATCGTGATCAGGTCGAAAGCCAACGGATCCGTACTCGTCACCACGCCATTCCTCCCGGCCCCATGCTCCCCGTCCCTTCGAGCCTCGCACTTTAAGGTGGCCGCATGACGTCCTCATCGCCCGCGTTGACCCGCATCCGCGTCGGCTCGGCTCCGGACTCCTGGGGTGTCTGGTTCCCCGACGATCCGCGGCAGACACCGTGGGAGCGGTTCCTCGACGAGGTCGCCGACGCCGGGTACGAGTGGATCGAACTCGGGCCCTACGGCTATCTGCCCACCGATCCCGTCCGGCTCACCGACGAGCTCGCCAAGCGCGGCCTGCGGGTGTCGGCCGGAACCGTCTTCACCGGACTCCATCACGGGCCCGCCGTGTGGGAGGACACCTGGGAGCACGTGTCGCGGATCGCGGAACTCACCCGGGCCATGGGCGCGGCGCACCTCGTCGTGATCCCCTCCTTCTGGCGGGACGACAAGACGGGCGAGGTCCTGGAGGACCGCACCCTGACGCCCGGACAATGGCGTGAACTGACCACCCGGACCGAGCTGCTGGGGCGCCGGGTCCAGGACCTGTACGGGCTGCGGATCGTCGTCCACCCGCATGCGGACACGCACATCGACACCCCGCAGAACGTGGCCCGGTTCCTGGACGCCACCGATCCCGCGCTGGTCTCGCTCTGTCTGGACACCGGGCACTACGCCTACTGCGGCGGGGACAGCGTGCAGGCGATCGAGACCTTCGCGGAGCGCATCGGCTACCTGCACCTCAAGCAGGTGGACCCGCGGATCCTGGCCGAAGTCCTCGCGCAGGAGGTGCCCTTCGGGCCCGCCGTGGCTCGGGGGGTGATGTGCGAGCCGCCCGCCGGGGTGCCCGCGCTGGAACCGGTGCTGGCGGCCGCCCAGCGGCTCGGCGTGGACCTGTTCGCCATCGTGGAGCAGGACATGTACCCGTGCCCGCCCGACCGGCCGCTGCCGATCGCCCGCCGCACCCGCGCCTACCTGCGCTCCTGCGGCGCCCGCTGACCGCACCCCGAACCGCCCCGCCACCCCTCACGGAGGAGAACCCGACATGACCAGCACGCTCGGCATCGCCGTCATCGGCACCGGGAAGATGGGCTCCGACCACGTCCGCCGGATCGGGCGGACCGTCGGCGGGGCCCGGGTGGTGGCCGTGGCCGACCCGGACGGGGACCGGGTCAAGGAGGTCGCGGCCGGGCTGGAGGGCGCGAGCGCGCACACCGATCCGGCGGCCGCGATAGCCGCGCCCGGCGTGGAGGCGGTGCTGATCGCCTCGCCCGGTCCGGCCCACGAGGAAGCGATCCTGCACGCGCTGGAACGGGGACTGCCGGTGCTCTGCGAGAAGCCGCTGACCCCGGATCCGGCGGGCTCCCTGCGGATCATGGAGGCGGAGGCCCGGCAGGGGCGCCGGCTCGTCCAGGTGGGCTTCATGCGGCGCTACGACGCCGAGTACGCCCGGCTCAAGGAACTGCTCGACCAGGGCGGCATCGGGCGGCCCCTCTTCCTGCACTGCCGCCACCGCAACGCCTCCTCCCCGTCCTTCTTCACGAGCGACATGCTGATCAGCGACTCGGTGGTGCACGAGGTGGACGCGGCACGCTGGCTGCTGGGCCAGGAGATCACCGCCGTGACCGTGCTCTCGCCCACGCCCACCTCCGCCGCCCGCGAGGGACTGCGCGATCCCCGGCTCGTCCTCATGGAGACCTCCGGCGGGGCCGTCGTGGACGTGGAGATCTTCGTCAACTGCGGCTTCGGCTACCAGGTCCAGTGCGAGGCGGTCGGCGAGTCCGGCAGCGCCAGGATCGGCGACGGCCACGCGATGGTCGTCCAGTCGGCGGGCCGATGGGGCGGGGAGATCGACCAGGACTTCACGGTGCGGTTCGCCGACGCCTACGACCGCCAGCTGCGCCGCTGGGTCACCGCGGCCGCCCGGGGCCGGGTGGACGGGCCCGACGCGTGGGACGGCTACGCGGCTGCGGCCGTCTCCGAAGCGGGCCTGGCCGCGGCACGCAGCGGCGTACGGACCCTCGTGGAGCTGGCGGAGCGCCCGGCCCTCTACCGCTGATCCGGGCCCCGCCCGGACCTCCGCCCGGACCTCCGGCCAACCTCTCCTCGGCCGCCCCTCCGGCTCACCCCTGTGCCACATGTACCGCTTGGGCGGCATGAGCTGCATGAGCCGCATGAGCCACTTGGGCGGCATGAGCCGCATGAGCGGTATGTGCCGTCCGTGTCACAGGGGTCTCCTTTCTGTCACGCATATCCCCATTACGCGGGTTTTCCGTCACAGCCGACCGACAGCCCCTCCCCTGACATCACCGCCCGTCGTTCCCCGGGCAGAACTTGAGTGATCGTCAGTGTCCACGCGCCGGCTCCCCCGACGGCCTCCCGGCCGGCCCCCGCGGCGTGGACAAGGAGGTGTCGAGGATGAGCGACCGACAGCTGTGGTCGTACAAGGAGATCGCCGCTCACATCCGGGTCCAGCCGGACACGGTGCGCTCCTACCGCAAACACGGGCTGCTGCCCGCGCCCGACCACGTGGAGGGCGGAAAGCCCTACTGGTACGCCGACACCATCCGGACCTGGGTGGCCCGCCGTCCGGGCAACCGGGGGCGCCGCGAGGACTGATCCCGGCCACCGGGCCGGGGACGGGCCCTCCCGGGCCCCGTCCGCCGGCCGCTAACGGCTCCCCGCCGGTACGGGCTCCACCTCCGCCTCCCCGGCGGCCGGAGCGGGCTCGCCGCCGCCCTCGCTCAGCCCGAACCGTTCGTGCAGTCTGCGCAGCGGCGCGGGCGCCCACCAGGTGGCCTTCCCGGTCAGCTTCATGACCGCCGGGACCAGCAGGCTCCGGACGATCATCGCGTCCATGAGTACGGCCAGGGCGATGCCGAGGCCCAGCATCTTGGTGTTGGTCACCCGCGAGCTGCCGATGGCGACCATCACCACCGCCAGGATCACGGCCGCGGCGGTGATCAGTCCGCCCGTGCGGGCCAGTCCGGTGCGCACCGCGCCCTCGTGGTCCCCGGTCCGGTCGTACTCCTCCTTGATCCGGGATATGAGGAACACCCCGTAGTCCATGGAGAGTCCGAAGGCGATGCAGAACATCAGCACGGGCAGGGTGGTCTCGATGTCACCGGTGGCGGTGAAGGAGAGCAGTCCGGAGAGGTGCCCGTCCTGGAAGACCCAGACCACCGCACCGAACATCGCGGTCAGGCTCAGCGCGTTGAGCAGGACCGCCTGGAGGGGTATCAGCAGGCTACCGGTGAGCAGGAAGACCAGGAGCAGCGTGGCCAGCACCACGACGCCCAGCGCCAGGGGCAGCTTCTCGGCTATGGCGCTGCGGGCATCGACGAGCACCGCCGCCTGTCCGGTCACGGAGGTCTCGAAGGGGGCGTCCACCTTGCGGACTTGGCCGACCAGGTCCTGGGCCCGCTCTCCCACGGCCTCGCCTTCGGTGAGGACCGAGAGGTACGCGTACCCGCCGCCGGAGGGAGAACTCACCGGCCCGTCCACCCGCAGCACTCCGGGCAGGGCCTCGACCCGCCGCTTGTAGCCGTCGAGGTCGGCCTTGGGGGGCGCGCCCTCGGTCAGCACGGTCAGGGTGCCGCCGGGACTGCCCGGGAAGGCGTCCCGTATCTGCTGTGACACCACATGCGATTCGGCGGTCTTCGGCAGCTGCCGGTCGTCCACCGTGCCGAACTTCACCCCGAGGAAGGGCAGTCCGAGGAAGAGGAGTCCGGCCGTGGTGGCCAGTGCGAACAGTGGGGCCCGTCGCATCACGAGCCCGGTCAGCCGGTCCCAGCCCCGACCGCCCCCGGCCGCGGCCCCGGCCGTGCTGCCTTCGGCGGCCTTCCGGCGCCGCCGCCACAGCCGCCGCAGGTCGAAGGAGTTGACCCGCTCGCCGAGGAGCACCAGTGCCGCCGGGAGCAGGATCAGTGCGGCGGCCGCGGCGAGCAGGACCACCGCGACCCCGGCGTAGGCGAAGGAGCGCAGGAAGTACATCGGGAAGAACAGCATGGCGGAGAGGGAGACGGCGACGGTCAGCGCCGAGAAGAGCACCGTGCGTCCGGCGGTCCGCAGGGTGGCTCCGACGGCCGCCACCGGATCGCGCCCCGCGGCCAGCTCCTCGCGGAACCTGCGCACGATGAACAGGGCGTAGTCGATGGCGAGTCCGAGTCCGAGCGCGGTGGTCAGGTTCTGCGCGAAGACGGAGACGTCGGTGAACTCGGTGAGACCGCGCAGCACCGCATTGGTCCCGATGATGGCGACGATGCCGACGCCGAGGGGCAGCAGGGCGGCGATGGCGCTGCCGAAGACGAGGATGAGCAGGACGAGCGTGACGGGCAGGGCGATCAGCTCGGCGCGCAGCAGGTCTTCCTGGATGGTGGAGGTGACCTCGCGCTGGACGGCGGCCGGTCCGCCGAGGGAGACCTTCACCGGGCCGTGCTCACCCCGGTAGCGCGGGGCGATCCGGTCGAGGACGGTGATGACGGTCTTCTCGTCTCCGAGGACCCGGGCGGCGATCAGTGCCTGGCGGCCGTCCTCGGAGCGCAGGGTGGGCAGGCGGGTCTGCCAGTACGAGCCCACGCCGGTCACCCCGTGCTCCGCGGCGAGCTCGGCCGTCAGCCGCTCGGCTTCGGCGGCGACGGCCGGATCGTCCACTCCGGCGGCCCCCGCCCCGGCGTCGACGAGCAGGAGCAGATTGGGCTGGGAGCCCGGGAACTCGCGCTCCAGGGCTTCGGTGGCGTAGGTGGACCGGGCGCCCGGGTCCTCCCAGCCGCCACTGCCCATGCGGTCCGCGGCTCCGCCTCCCGCGAAGACGGCGAGTGCCGTGACCACGAGCGCGAGCAGCAGCGAGAGCCTCGGACGTGCGGTGACGAACCGGGTCCACCGGCCGCCCTCCCCGGGCGACGGTGGTTTCTTGACTTCGGACATGACTCGGTGTCCCCTTCACCGTGGTTACCAGGCCACATAGACTGGCAAATACGAGCAGTCGCTCGCGTTCCCCAAGAATGCGAGCGATCTCTCGCGTTTGTCAATCACCCACGGGAAGCAACGGGAAGCAAGGGATTGGACATGCGGGCGAGCTCCAGGGCAAAGAGCACCGACAAAGCAGGCGAAACGGCTGCCGGAGCGACGGCACCCGATGCCGTCGAAGCGACCTCCGAAACGGCCCCCGACCCGACCACCGTGGCGGCCCCCGAAACCGCCCCCCGCCGCCGCCAGGCCCGCGGGGAGCGCCGTATCGCCCAGCTGCTGTCGGCCGCCGCCGGGGTGTTCTGCCGTACGGGTTACGCTGCCGCCAGCACCAATGCCATCGCCCGCGAGGCCGGCGTGTCCCCGGGCACGCTCTACCAGTTCTTCCCGAACAAGGAGGCCATCGCCGTCGAGCTGGGCGGCCAGCTGCTCCAGCGCGCCCACGAGGCACACGGCCAGGCCTTCCTCCCCGAGAACCTGGAACGGCCGCTGCCGGAGCTGCTCGACGCCGTCCTGGACCCGGTCGTCGCCTTCAACTGCGAGAACCCGGCCTTCCTGGCGCTCATGCACGGCTCCGGCATCCCCGGCATCGCCCAGGAGCACGAGGAGCTGCACGTCGGGATGCTGACCCGGGTCGAGGCGGTGCTGCGCGCCTGCACCCCGGCCGCGGCCGGGTCACCGGAGCCGGCCGAGCTCACCCACGTCGCCCACATGGTCCTCGGCATCGTCAAGGCCTCGCTCGAACTGATCCTCGCCAGCGAGGGCGCCGAACGCGCCACGTACGTCGCCGAGCTGAAGACCGTCCTGCTGCGCTACCTGGACCCGATGCTCACCACGCCTCCTCCTCACTGACCCGCACCCCCGACCCGCCGGCCGCCCCGGAGCCGCCCGCACCGGACCCGGCCCCCGGGGACCCCGACCGCAACCGCAGCCCCAGCAGCGGAAACACCAGTACGGAGACCATCCCGGCCCCCACCAGCGCCGCAGCCTCCCCCGACCCGAGCTTGCCGTCCTGCACGCCGAGGGTGGTGATCGCCACCACCAGCGGCAGCGCCGTGGACCCGAACAGCACCAGCGCCGACCGGTCCCGGCGCCCGAGGTCCCGGGGGGCCAGCAGCCACAGGGGCAGCCCGCGCACGACGAGGAACAGCAACAGGAAGACCGGCAGCAACAGGAGCACCCGTCCGCCTTCGAGCAGCGCCTTCAGGTCGAATTCGATCCCGGTGACCACGAAGAACAGCGGAACCAGGAAGCCGAAGCCCATGGCCTCCACCTTCGAGAGCACGACCTCACTGCTCTCCGGAGCGGCCCCGTGCAGGACCAGACGGGTGATCAGCCCGGCGGCGAAGGCGCCGAGCAGCACGTCGAGGCCGAGCACCTCGGCGAGGGCCAGGAACGCCACGAGCATCAGCACCACGAGCCGCACCGCGAACTGCCCGCTGCTGTGCAGGGTCCGGGCGATGACCCGGGAGAACCAGGGCGGCTTGGGCCGCATCGCCCAGAACACCGCCGCGGCCGTGAGCACCGCGAAGGCGATCAGCAGGGCCGCCGAGCGGCCCGGCGCCCGCCCGCTGAGCAGCAGCGCCATCGCGATGATCGGCCCGAACTCGCCGACCGCGCCCATCGCCATCATCACGGAGCCGAACCGGCTCTGGGTGTCCCCGGCGTCCCGCAGGACCGGCAGGATCGTGCCCAGGGCGGTACTGGTGAGCGCGGTGCCGATGTAGACGCCCTTGTCGAATCCGCCGCCCGACAGCAGCAGCCCGATGCCGAGCCCCAGCGCGAGGGCGGCCACCCAGGCCCACGCCGACCGTTTCAGGGTGTCGCCCTTGACCTGGGCGAACTGGATCTCGTAGCCGGCCAGGAAGATCAGCATGGCCAGGCCGAGTTCGCTCAGTACGTCGATGACCTGGTCCGAGTGCGCCCACCCGAGGATGTCGGGGCCGACCAGGACGCCCAGCAGGATCTCGAAGATCACCAGCGGAACGGGCAGCCAGCGCGAGACCCCGTACGCAAGCAGGGGGGCGAGCACCGCGATCGCCATGATCAGGATAAGAGTTGTCCCCGAGTGCGCCATATGTGCCATTTACATATGGTTTGCAGCGCTTGTCCACTTCACGGTATCCGGGTGCGGCGCCCGGTCGCGGCCCGCGCGAAAGATCCCGGCGCATGCTCGCATCCATACCCCCTAGGGGTATAGTCTTCGAGTGTCGGGGCACGGTGGAGCGATCCACCGGTTCCCCGCCGCCCGGATACGCCCTTGAAGAGGAGAACGACATGAGCGCCGACACGGACACCCAGACCACCACCGTCTACCGGGTGACCGGCATGACCTGCGGGCACTGCGAGGGCGCGGTCACCACCGAGCTCTCCGCCCTGGCGGGCGTCAGCTCGGTCAAGGCCGTCGCCGCGACCGGCGAGGTCACCGTGGTCTCGGCCGCCCCGCTCGACGAGGCCGACGTGCGCGCCGCCGTCGACGAGGCCGGGTACGAGCTCGCCGGCCAGGTCTGAGCCCTTCCTCTTCGGCAGAACCCCGCAGAACCCCGCAGTACCCCGCAGTACCCCGCCGGGCCGTACCGGCCAGCTCATACTGGTTCCGTACGGCCCGGCCATCCCCCTGGAGCCGGAACATGAGCAGCAGCACAGTGCACGACGGACCCATAGCGGTGGCGCAAGCAGCGGCAGCGGCCGCCGGCACCGCCGAGGTCGAGCTGACCATCGGCGGGATGACCTGCGCCTCCTGCGCGGCCCGCATCGAGAAGAAGCTGAACCGGATGGACGGGGTCAGCGCATCGGTGAACTACGCCACCGAGAAGGCCAAGGTCTCGTACGGCGAAGGCGTGGCGGTCGCCGACCTCATCGCGACCGTCGTCAAGACCGGCTACACCGCCGAGGAGCCCCCGCCGCCGGAACCCGAACCCGAGCCCGGGGCCGCAGGGGGCGTGGAGTCCGGGGAAGCCCCGCGCGACCCCGAACTGGCCGCCCTGCGCCAGCGCCTCCTGGTCTCCGCCGCGCTCTCGCTGCCCGTCGTGCTGCTCTCGATGGTCCCGGCCCTCCAGTTCGACAACTGGCAGTGGCTCTCGCTCACCCTCGCCGCCCCCGTCTTCGTCTGGGGCGCCCTCCCCTTCCACAAGGCCGCCTGGACCAACGCCCGGCACGGCGCCGCCACCATGGACACCCTGGTCTCCGTCGGCACCGGAGCGGCGTTCGCCTGGTCGCTGTGGGCCCTGTTCTTCGGCCACGCCGGAATGCCCGGCATGCGCCACGGCTTCGACTTCGCCATTTCCCGCACGGACGGCTCCTCTGCGATCTACCTGGAGGTGGCCGCCGGAGTCGTCAGCTTCATCCTGCTCGGCCGCTACCTGGAGGCCCGCTCGAAGCGGAAGGCGGGCGCCGCCCTCAAGGCCCTGATGCGCCTGGGCGCCAAGGACGTGGCCGTCCTGCGCGGGGGCGCCGAGGTGCGCATCCCCGTGAGCGCGCTGGCCGTCGGCGACCGGTTCGTCGTCCGGCCCGGCGAGAAGATCGCCACCGACGGCACGGTCGTCGAGGGCAGCTCCGCCGTGGACGCCTCCATGCTGACCGGCGAGTCCGTCCCGGTCGAGGTCGCCGTCGGCGACTGGGTCACCGGCGCCACCGTCAACGCCTCCGGCCGCCTGGTCGTCGAGGCGACCCGGATCGGCTCCGACACCCAGCTCGCCCGGATGGCCAAGCTGGTCGAGGACGCGCAGAACGGCAAGGCCGAGGTGCAGCGCCTCGCCGACCGGATCTCCGGCGTCTTCGTGCCGATCGTGCTCGTACTGGCGCTGGGCACCTGGGTGACCTGGCTGCTGATCACCGACAACCCGACGGCCGCGTTCACCGCCGCCGTGGCCGTCCTGATCATCGCCTGCCCGTGCGCCCTGGGCCTGGCCACACCGACCGCGCTGATGGTCGGCACCGGGCGGGGCGCGCAGCTCGGGATCCTGATCAAGGGCCCCGAGGTACTGGAGTCCACCCGCCGCGTGGACACCATCGTCCTGGACAAGACCGGCACCGTGACCACGGGCCGGATGACCCTGGCCGGCGTGCACCCCGCCGAGGGCGTGGACGAGGACGAGCTGCTGCGCCTGGCCGGATCCCTGGAGCACGCCTCCGAGCACCCGATCGCGCGGGCGATCGCCACCGGCGCCGCCGAGAGGGCGGGGGCCCTGCCGGTCCCGGAGAACTTCGAGAACCTCGCCGGCCTCGGCGTCCAGGGCGTGGTCGACGGACACGCCGTCCTGGTGGGCCGCGAGAAGCTGCTGGCCGACTGGTCGATCACGCTGCCGGCCGCCCTGGCCGAGGCCAAGGCCGCTGCCGAGGCCGCGGGCTCCACCGCCGTCCTGGTGGCCTGGGACGGGGAGGCCCGCGGGGTGCTGACCGTGGCCGACGCGGTCAAGGAGACCAGCGCCGAGGCGGTGTCCCGGCTGCGGGCCCTGGGGCTGACCCCGGTGCTGCTGACCGGCGACAACCGGGCCGTCGCCGAGACGGTGGCCCGCGAGGTGGGCATCGATGAGGTCATCGCCGAGGTCCTGCCGCAGGACAAGGTGGACGTCGTACGCCGCCTGCAGGCCGAGGGCCGTACGGTCGCCATGGTCGGCGACGGGGTCAACGACGCGGCCGCGCTCGCCCAAGCCGACCTGGGCCTGGCGATGGGCACGGGGACCGACGCGGCGATCGAGGCGAGCGATCTGACCCTGGTACGGGGAGACTTGCGGGTGGCGGCGGACGCGATCCGGCTCTCCCGGCGGACCCTGGCCACCATCAAGGGCAACCTGTTCTGGGCCTTCGGCTACAACGTCGCGGCGCTGCCGCTGGCGGCCGCCGGACTGCTCAACCCGATGATCGCGGGGGCCGCGATGGCCTTCTCCTCGGTCTTCGTGGTCACCAACAGCCTGCGGCTGCGCTCCTTCCGCTAGTGACCCCCCTTCGCATCTCGCACACACTTCCTTCACGCGAGACGCAGATCACAGGGGCCGCAACGTAACCATCGGGCAGGCCCGTGGGTCTAATGGGGCGATGCCGGGAACGTCTTGGGGGACTTCCGGCATCGTCGGCCGGGGCGTGCAGCCTCTGGGGGAGCTTTGAGCGGCCTCCCCGATCCACGGATCCCGGCACGCAGACACCCGGTCCGGGTCCCGTGGGGGGAATCCGTTCCGGGGTAAGGAAAGCGCCCCGACCTTCGACCCGTGGGGGGATCGATGGCGGGGCGCTTTTCCTGTATTCACAGGCAATGCGGTCCTACGGGTACTGCGGGTCCTACCGGTACTGCGGTCCTACGGGTACTGCGGCGAGAGCCTCGGGTCAGCGGGACTCGACCGGGACGAAGTCGCGCAGGACCTCGCCGGTGTAGATCTGGCGCGGGCGGCCGATGCGGGAGCCGGGCTCCTTGATCATCTCGTGCCACTGGGCGATCCAGCCGGGCAGCCGGCCGATCGCGAAGAGCACGGTGAACATCTCGGTCGGGAAGCCCATCGCGCGGTAGATCAGGCCCGTGTAGAAGTCCACGTTCGGGTAGAGGTTGCGCTCGACGAAGTACTCGTCGGCCAGCGCGTGCTCTTCCAGCTTGAGCGCGATGTCGAGCAGCTCGTCGTCCTTGCCGAGAGCCGAGAGGACATCGTGCGCCGCAGCCTTGATGATCTTCGCCCGGGGGTCGAAGCTCTTGTAGACGCGGTGTCCGAAGCCCATCAGGCGGACGCCGTCTTCCTTGTTCTTCACCTTGCGGATGAAGGCGTCGACGTCGCCGCCGTCGTTCTTGATGCCCTCGAGCATCTCCAGAACGGACTGGTTGGCGCCACCGTGCAGGGGGCCCCACAGGGCCGAGATGCCGGCGGAGATCGAGGCGAACATGTTCGCCTGCGAGGAGCCGACCAGGCGCACGGTGGAGGTGGAGCAGTTCTGCTCGTGGTCCGCGTGCAGGATCAGCAGCTTGTCGAGCGCCGCGACCACGACCGGGTCCAGGTCGTACTCCTGGGCCGGCACGGAGAAGGTCATGCGCAGGAAGTTCTCGACGTAGCCGAGGTCGTTGCGCGGGTAGACCACCGGGTGGCCGACCGACTTCTTGTACGCGTAGGCCGCGATCGTCGGGAGCTTGGCCAGCAGCCGGATCGTCGAGAGGTTGCGCTGCTTCTCGTCGAACGGGTTGTGGCTGTCCTGGTAGAACGTCGACAGCGCGCTGACCACGGAGGACAGCATCGCCATCGGGTGCGCGTCGCGCGGGAAGCCGTCGTAGAACCGCTTGACGTCCTCGTGCAGCAGCGTGTGCTGGGTGATCTCGTTGCGGAACGACGCGAGCTGGTCGACGGTCGGCAGCTCCCCGTTGATCAGCAGGTAGGCGACCTCGATGAAGGTCGAGCGCTCCGCCAGCTGCTCGATCGGGTATCCGCGGTAGCGCAGGATGCCCTGCTCACCGTCGAGGTAGGTAATGGCGGACTTATAGGCGGCGGTGTTTCCGTAGCCGCTGTCCAGGGTGACCAGCCCGGTCTGAGCCCTGAGCTTCGAGATGTCGAAGCCCTGGTCACCGACGGTGCTCTCGACCACCGGGTAGGTGTATTCACCGTCCGCGTACCGCAGTACTACAGAGTTGTCGCTCACGTCATCCCTCACCGACGTAGTGCCTCTTCTTCGAGGTGCCCTGACTGCCTCTACCTTCCCCCATTTGGCGCAGGAGAGTGCACTCGGGGTCGGCCTTTGGCGGTTTCGACGGCACTCAGTGCCGCCAAGCTGCTCATCCTGCCCCTCCACGCCGGTTGGTGGAACCCCAAATGATCGATCATCTAGGTGATGTTTCCCACCGGTATACGTCCGGACAGCCTTGGTGCTACAGCCGTGTACCTCCTGCCTGCGGAAACGGTACGCACCGCCTGACCAAGGGCTTTGCGGGACCCGACCAGGACGACCAATTTCTTCGCCCGGGTCACCGCCGTGTAGAGCAGGTTTCGCTGGAGCATCATCCAGGCCCCGGTGGTGACCGGGATCACCACGGCCGGATATTCACTCCCCTGGGAGCGGTGGATGGTGACGGCGTACGCGTGGGCCAGCTCGTCGAGCTCGCCGAACTCGTACTCCACTTCCTCGTCTTCGTCCGTGCGCACCGTCAGGCGCTGTTCGTCCAGGTCGAGGGCGGTGACCACGCCCACCGTGCCGTTGAAGACGCCGTTGGCGCCCTTTTCGTAGTTGTTGCGGATCTGGGTGACCTTGTCGCCCACCCGGAAGACCCGGCCGCCGAAGCGCTTCTCGGGCAGGTTCGGCCGGGCCGGGGTGATGGCCTGCTGGAGGAGGCCGTTGAGGTTTCCGGCTCCGGCCGGGCCCCGGTGCATGGGGGCGAGCACTTGGATGTCGCGGCGCGGGTCGAGTCCGAATCTGGCCGGAATACGACGGGCGGCGACGTCCACGGCGAGTTTTCCGGCCTCCTCGGTGTCCTCCTCGGGGAAGAGGAAGAAGTCGGGCAGTCCGTCGGTGATCGGCGGCAGGCCGGTGTTGATCCGGTGGGCGTTGGTGACCACCCCGGACTGCTGGGCCTGCCGGAAGATGGTGGTCAGCCGGACGGCGGGGACCGGCCCGCCCTCGGCGAGCAGATCGCGCAGCACCTCGCCGGCGCCGACCGAGGGCAGCTGGTCCACGTCCCCGACCAGCAGCAGGTGGGCTCCGGGCGCCACGGCCTTGACCAGCTTGTTCGCCAGCAGCAGGTCGAGCATCGAGGCCTCGTCCACGACCACCAGGTCGGCGTCGAGCGGCCGGTCGCGGTCGTAGGCCGCGTCCCCGCCCGGTTTCAGCTCCAGCAGCCGGTGCACGGTGGAGGCCTCGGCCCCGGTGAGCTCGGCCAGCCGCTTGGCCGCCCGGCCGGTGGGGGCGGCGAGCACCACCTTGGCCTTCTTGGCGCGGGCCAGTTCCACGATCGAGCGGACGGTGAAGGACTTGCCGCAGCCCGGACCTCCGGTGAGGACGGCGACCCGGCGGGTGAGGGCGAGGCGGACCGCGTCCCGCTGCCCGGGGGCGAGCTTGGCCCCGGTCCGGCCGGCGAGCCAGCCCAGCGCCTTCTCCCAGTCCACGTCCTGGAAGGCCGGCATCCGGTCCTCGTCGGCGTTCAGGAGCCGGCGGACCTGGCCGACCAGGGAGAGCTCGGCCCGGTGGAAGGGGACGAGGTACACGGCGGTGAGGGGGTCCGGGCCGCCCGCCGGGTCCGGCACGGATTCCCGTACGACCCCTTCCGGGTCGGCGGCGAGCTCGGCCAGACAGTCGATGACCAGTCCGGTGTCCACCTGGAGCAGCTTGACCCCGTCGGAGATGAGCCGGTCCTCGGGCAGGAAGCAGTGGCCCTGGTCGGTGGCCTGGGACAGGGCGTACTGGAGGCCGGCCTTGACCCGCTCCGGGCTGTCGTGCGGGATGCCCACGGCCTGGGCGATGCGGTCGGCGGTGAGGAAGCCGATGCCCCAGACGTCGGCGGCGAGCCGGTAGGGCTGGTTCTTGACCACGGAGATGGAGGCGTCGGCGTACTTCTTGTAGATGCGCACCGCGATGGAGGTGGAGACGCCGACTCCCTGGAGGAAGACCATGACCTCCTTGATGGCCTTCTGTTCCTCCCAGGCGGCGCCGATCATCTTCGTCCGCTTGGGGCCGAGGCCGGGCACCTCGATCAGCCTCTTCGGCTCGTCCTCGATGACGTCGAGGGTGTCGGTGCCGAAGTGCTCCACGATCCGGTCGGCGATCTTCGGGCCGATGCCCTTGATCAGTCCGGATCCCAGGTAGCGCCGGATGCCCTGGATGGTCGCGGGCAGGAGCGTCGTGTAGTTCTCGACGGTGAACTGCTTGCCGTACTGGGGGTGCGAGCCCCAGCGGCCCTCCATGCGCAGCGATTCGCCCGGCTGGGCCCCGAGGAGGGATCCGACGACCGTCAGCAGGTCACCGGAGCCGCGGCCGGTGTCCACCCGGGCGACCGTGTATCCGCTCTCCTCATTGGCATAGGTGATGCGCTCCAGCACCCCCTCGACCACTGCCGGTTGCACCGCCGCGTTGGTATTCACGACCCGAAACTACCGCGTGGCGCCGACAGCCCGCCGGGCCTGTGGACAACTACCCGCCGCGGCCCGGAAAAGCGGAAGAAAACCGAAAGGGGGTCCGGCCTTCCGGCCGGACCCCCTCACGGTTACCCCTCCCTCGTCGGACTTCCCGATCCCCCCAGATCCCTCCCCGGAAGCGCCGACGCAACATACGACCCGCGACCCCCGCCGGTGGTTGCACGCCGATTCACAGCTTTACTCCACCATTACCCAAGGGTGACCCCAGCGCGATACAAGGTGCCGGTAAATCACCACAGAAGTAGCGTTTCAGGCATGAGCGAACCTTCATTCCAGGACGACGTGATCAACGAGCTCGGCGAAGACCGGCTCACCGAGATCGCCGGACTCCTCGGCACCGACGCGACCGGCGCCCGCGACACCGTCGCGACCACCATCGGCGCGATGACCGGCGACCTCCAGGCGAAGGCCGACACCGATGACGACGACGGCAACGAGGTCCGCCAGGCCTTCGCCGAGGTGACCGAGGCCCCGCTGGAAGGCGTGGCCACCCTCGGCGGCGGCCTGGGCGGCATGCTCAGCGGCGGGATGATGGCCGGGGTGCTGGCCAAGGTGAGCAAGCCCGTGGCCAATGCCGTCTCCAAGAAGACCGGCATTCCCGCACCCACGATCGCCCGTGTCATCGAGCTGCTGATCCCGGTGCTGCTGGCCGTCTTCGCCAAGCGCGCGGCCGCCGGCAAGGGCGGGGGCGGCGCCGCCCCGTCGGCCGCCGGGTCCGGCGCCGACTCCCCGATCCCCTCCCCCGGAGCCGTGCCGGGAGCGGCGGGCGCGGCCCCGGCCGCCCCGTCGGCCGGCGGCAGCCTCGGCGACCTGCTGGGCCAGATCCTGGGCGGCGGCAAGAAGTAGCCCTCGAATCCGGCCCGCCACACCTGGTTGGCAGGCATAAAGGTGGGGCGAGAGCCATCCCCCGGCCTCGCCCCACCCACGCCTCGCTATCCTCGGGCGCCGTGACTCCTCCCCCTCACGAATGAGGCGGCTTCTCACTCCAACCCTAGGATCATCGTGACGGCCAAGCCCTGACCGCTCCCGAAAGAGACCAGTAACGTACTTCGCCAATGGCGCACCTATTGAGCTGAAACCGGGAGAATCACTCAGCCGGGTGAATCACGCGCTCTGCATCGCGGAGCTGGACGGCCAACCGGTCGGCTCGGTGATGTGCGTGCGCGAGGACGGCGCCCCCGGCACCGCGCGGCTGCGGCTGCTCCTGGTGGACCCGGCGGGCCGCGGCCACGGCATCGGCGCCCTGCTCGCCGCCACGGTGGTCGACTTCGCGCGCTCGGTCGGCTACCGCGAGCTGGTGCTCTGGACCAACGACGTGCTGACCTCGGCCCGCGCCCTCTACCAGCGCGCCGGATTCACCCTGGTCGCCGAACGCCCCCACCGGTCCTACGGGGTCACCCTCACGGGGCAGGACTGGCGGCTGCCCCTACGGGAGCACCCGTAGGCCTCGTAGGCCCCGTGGTCCATCCGGAATCCGCCGCCCCCTCGGGGTCGGCCGTACGGGGCTTCGCGCTCCCGGGAGCCAGCGAGGTGAGCGCCACTCCGCCGACGAGCAGGGCCGCGGCCGCCCAACGCAGCCCCGAGATCCCCTCCCCGAGGACCAGCGCGGCCGAGGACATCCCGAACACCGGGACCAGCAGCGAGAACGGCGCCACGGCGGAGGCCGGGTAGCGGCGCAGCAGGTAGCCCCAGGCCCCGAAGCCGAAGACGGTGGACACCCAGGCGACGTACCCGATCACGGCGGCCCCGGACCAGTCGAGGCCGCTCAGGGCGGCCAGATCCCGCTCGGGGCCCTCGATCAGCAGCGAGAGCGCGAACAGCGGCAGCACCGGGATCACGCACACCCAGACCATGAAGTTGAGCGCGTCGGGCGGCGCGGCCCTGCGGGTCAGGACGTTGGAGACGCCCCAGCAGGCGGCGGCCGCGACCACGAGCACGAAGCCGAGCACCGGCCCGGACGTCCCCCCGTCCACGGCTGCGACGGCGATCCCGGCGAGCGCCACCGCCATGCCCAGGATCCGTACCCGGCCCGGGCGTTCGCGCAGGAAGACGGCGGCGAGGACGGCGGTGAAGACGGCCTGGATCTGCAGGACCAGGGAGGAGAGCCCGGCCGGCATCCCGTGCGCCATCCCCGTGAAGAGCAGGCCGAACTTGGCGATGCCGAGGGCGACTCCGACTCCCACGATCCACTTCCAGGCGACCTTGGGCCGTCCGACGAAGAAGACGGCGGGGACGGCGGCGACGAGGAAGCGCAGGGCGGACAGGAGCAGCGGAGGGAAGTGGCCGAGGCCGATCTCGATGACGACGAAGTTGAAGCCCCAGACGGCGGCGACGAGTACGGCGAGTGCGATGTGTACGGGACGCATGCTCCGAGCATCGTCCCCGCGACCATTTAGCACCAGCGCGGATCTCTTCCGGGATGGATGAAGCAACGCTTACGCTTCTCCCATGCTCGATCTCGCCCGGCTCCGCGCCCTGCACGCCGTCTCCGTCCACGGTTCGGTCGCGGGCGCCGCGGCCGCACTCGGATACACCCCCTCCGCCGTCTCCCAGCAGATCGCCAAGCTGGAGCGGGAGACCCGGACCACGCTCCTGGAGCGGCGCGGGCGCGGGGTGGCGCTCACCGAGGAGGCGCACCACCTGGCGGACACCGCGCAGGAGCTGCTGGCCATCGTGGAGCGCGCCGAGACCACTCTGGAGGAGCGGCGCGGGCAGCCGAGCGGGCTGCTGACCGTCTCCGCCTTCGCCTCGGCCGCGCGCGGGCTGCTGCCGGGGGTGCTGGCCGATCTGGCCGCCCGGCATCCGGCGCTGGAAGTACGCCTGACGGAGGTGGACCCCCACCTCTCGGTGGACCTGGTGACCCGGGGCGTCACCGATCTGGCGGTCGCCCACGACTGGGACATCGCCCCGCTGCCCACCCCCGAGGGGGTGGAGCAGGCGGTGATCGGGGACGACCCCTGCGACCTCGTGGTGCCGGCCGGGCACCCCTTCACCCGCCGCGCCGTCATCCGCAGGGAGGATCTGGGCGGGCTGCGGTGGGTGTGCCAGCCGCCCGGCCGGGTCTGCCACGACTGGCTGGTACGGACCCTGCGCGCGGTCGGGTACGAGCCCGACATCGCGCACGTCGCCGAGGAGAACCACACCATCGTCGCGCTGGTCGCGGCCGGGCTCGGGGTGGCCGTCGTACCGCGCCTGGGAACCGGGGCGCTGCCGCCGGGGGCGGTGGCCGTGGCCCTGGAGCCGGGTCCGGTGCGCCGGTTGTACGCCCTGTGGCGGACCGGAGCGGCCCGCCGGCCCGCGATCACCGAGGCGGTGCGGACCCTCCAGGAGCACTGGCGGCAGGAGCACTGACCGGCGGGGACCCGATGACCGCGTTGACCTCGATGACCCGATGACCGCGATGACCCGATGACCCCGATGGCCCGGATGGCCCCCGTCCGGGGGACCTGTCGAGTGTCCGCCGCTCCGGGGGCGCGGCCCGGCAGTAGCGTCCGGCGCGTGCCGTACCAAGCCTCCCGCCGGACCCTGCTCGCCGCGGCCGCCATGGCCGCCGTCACCGCTGCGGGGGCCGTCTCGGCCGCCGTCACCACCTCCCGGGCCCCAGCCGGACCGGCCCCCGGAGGACCGCTCCCCGACGACCACCGGCCCGGCGACGAGGTCCCCGCGCGCACCCCCGACCGGGCGGCGCTGCGCGCGGCCATGGCCCGGATGAGCCCGGCCGAACTGGTCGGGCAGCTCTTCGTGTCGCGGGCGTACGGGCATTCGGCGACCGATCCCGACCCGGAGGACGCCGAACAGAACCGGGCGCTGTTCGGGGTGCGCACCGCCGCCGAGCTGGTCTCGCGCTACCACCTCGGCGGGATCGTCTACTTCGGCTGGGCGCACAACACCCGTACCCCGCACCAGATCGCCGAGCTGTCGGCCGGTCTCCAGCGGGCGGCCACGGCCCCGGGCACCGACGGAGTCCCGGGCATCCCGCTGCTCCTGTCCATCGACCAGGAGCACGGCGCCGTCGCACGGATCGGCAAGCCCGCGACCCTGCTCCCGGGGGCGATGGCGCTGGGCGCGCTGGCGCGGGGAGAGGACGGGTCCACCGCCGAGGCCCGCCGGGCCGCGCGGATCGCGGGCGCCGAGCTGGCCGCGATGGGCATCCGGCACAACTACGCCCCGGTGGCCGACGTGAACGTCGACCCCGCCAACCCCGTGATCGGCGTACGGTCCTTCGGCTCCGACCCGCACGCCGTGGCGGCCCTGGTCGCCGCCCAGGTCCGCGGGTACCAGGGCGCCGGGGTGGCCGCCACCGTGAAGCACTTCCCGGGGCACGGGGACACCGGCACCGACAGCCACGTGGGGCTGCCGCTGATGACCCACACTCGCGAAAAGTGGGAGGAGCTGGACGAGCCTCCCTTCCGGGCGGCCGTGGCGGCGGGTGTGGACGCGGTCATGACCGCGCACATCGTCTTCCCGGCGCTCGACCCCTCGGGGGATCCCGCGACCCTGTCGCGGCCCATCGTCACCGGCATCCTGCGCGAACGCCTCGGGTTCCAGGGGGTGGTGGTCACCGACGCCCTGGACATGGCCGGGGTACGGCAGAAGTACGGGGACGACAGGGTCCCGGTGCTGGCCCTGAAGGCGGGCTGCGACCAGCTGCTGAACCCTCCGGACCTGGGGCTCGCGCACCGCAGCGTGCTGGCGGCCGTGGAATCGGGCGAGCTGACGCGGGCCCGGATCGAGGAGTCCGTCCTGCGGATCCTGGAACTGAAGGCCCGCCGGGGTCTGTTCGACACGGCACGGACGGCGGTCACGGCCGCGGCGGTCACCGCGGCCGTGGACGCGACGGTCGGGATCCCGGCGCACCTGGCGGCCGCCGACGAGATCGCGGCCCGTACGACGACGCTGCTGGCCAATCCGGTGAAGCTGCTCCCGCTGGACCCGACGGCCCGGCCGCTGCTGCTGGTCACCGGGGCCGACCCGGCCTCCCCCACGGGTACTACGGGTCCCCCTACGTCGGTACTGGCCCGGGAGCTGTCCGCGCTGGGCTGCCGGGCGACGGCCGTGGCGACGGCCCGCGCGGTGGCGGCCGCGCCCGGGAACGCCGCCGTGCTCGTGTGCACGTACAACGTCCCGGAGGGCGAGAGCCCGCAGCGCGAGCTGGTCCGGGAACTGCTGGCCACCGGGGTGCCGGTGGTCCTGCTCGCGCTGCGCAACCCCTACGACCCGGCCCGGCTGCCGACGTGTGCGGCCGAGCTGGCGACGTACACCTGGACCGACGTGGAGCTGCGGGCGGCGGCCCGGGTGATCACCGGGGCGCTGCGGCCCACCGGGCGCCTGCCGGTCCCGGTGCCGGGCCGCTACCCGCTGGGCCACGGGCTGGCGTACGCGCCCTAGGGAATGTCCCTGGCGCCCGGCCGGCGCGTGGCCCCTGCGGCGTCGGTACTACGGCGGTACTACCGCGGTACTACGGCCGCAGCATCGGCTCGCGCTCCACGTCCCGCCGGTCGAGCTGCGCGTCCGGCTTTGCCAGCGGCGCGGCCTTCGCCGAATCGGCGAGCGCGGCGGCCGGGGCTACTCCGGCCCACTGCAGGATCTTGGCGGTGGCCAGGGCCTTCTCGCCGTCCTGGAGCTTGGCCACGTTGGCCCCGTGGTTGGCGCCCGGCGCGATCATCACGTAGCTGTCGCGGGCCCCGTAGCCGAGGTGGAACGGTTCTGCGCCCCACGGGTCGTTCTGCCCGTAGACGAAGAGCATCTGGTTCGCGTTGTGCTTGACCCAGCTGTCCACGTCCTTCATCGCTCCCGGCTGGAAGGTCATCGGGATGTCGCGGGGCACGAAGTTGCGCGGCGGCTGGTAGCCGTAGCGGCTCAGGTTGCCCAGGTGGGGCTGCTTGATGTCGGGCGAACCGAGCTGCGTACCCGCCTGGTAGTAGTACGGGGTGTACGTCTCCAGTCCCTGGTCGGCGTAGGCCGAGAAGCCGGAGATCGTGTCGACGGTGTCCCAGATCTCTTGGTCGCTCGCGGTCGCGGCGACCGGGAGGGAGGCGCAGTCGGAGAGCAGGCTGTACTGCCAGAAGGCCCACACGTAGTCGAGCACGACGGCCTCGTAGGCCTTGTCGAGGTTGCCGACGGTGGTGAAGGTCCAGCCGTTCTCGGCCGCGGCGGCCGCGTACTTGACCTCCAGCGGGTCGCGGCGCACGAGCGCCTCGCGCTGCACCGCGTTCAGCTTGTCGCGGCACTCCTTGGTGCCGACCTGGGTGAAGAACCGGTCGTAGGCCGAGTCCTCCTTGTTGACCACGTCGTTGGGTGCGACGTACGCGACGACCCCGTCCATGTCACGGGGGTAGAAGCGCTCGAAGTAGGTGGCCGTCATGCCACCCTTGCTGCCGCCCGTGGCCAGCCAGTTCTTCTTGTAGACCTTCTTCAGCGCGGTGAAGATCCGGTGCTGGTCGCTGGCGGCCTGCCAGATGTCCAGGTTGGACCAGTTGGCCGGGTCGGGCCGGGAGGGGGTGAAGAAACGGTACTCCAGCGACACCTGGTTGCCGTCGACGATGGTCGTGGGCTCACTGCGGCGCGGGTTGGTGTTGACGTTGTAGCCGGAGGTGAAGAACACGGTGGGCCGGGAGACGTCCTTGTGCAGCAGGGTCAGACGCTGCTTGAAGGTGCCCTTCCACGGCGCGCGGTGGTCGACCGGCTGCTCGTAGTTCAGTACGAAGAAGCGGTATCCGGGATACGGCTTCTCCTCGATCAGACTCATCCCCGGGATGGAGAGGATCTGGTCCTTGATGTCCGTGGTCGTGGCGGCGGTGGCATCCGTGGCGGCGGCCGGCCCTGCGGCGGTGGCCGCTTGTGCCGTGAAGCCGGCTGCCCCCATGGTGCCGATGAGCACCACGAGTGACAGCAGCCATCCGAGCGTCTTGCGCATTCACCCTCCCCTTGAGTTCACTTCGGTCGCCGTGAACCTAGCGGGGTCAACGCACAGCTGACCAGACCTAGTTGGGTCGCACCGTCAGCACAGAATCCAGCCGGAATCGACAGATCCGGCCCCCACGCTCCCCTTTACATACACGCAGCGCGCGATCGCGTGGGCGGTGACAGGTCCGGCATACCGGGCGAATTGCCCCGCGTCGCGGACCGGGGATCCCCCGCGCGGCTGGATGCTCACCGACATCGGACGGCGCGCTCCGGGCTCGCGGGCGACCGCCACGGCGCAGGCGCGGTCGCGGGTCTTGTACACGCGGACCTCGCCGGTCGAGAACGGCAGCGTCCGCACCAGGTCCCCCGCGCACCCGCCGGTCGCCGCCTGGGCCGGCTGCGCCGCCAGCAGCCCGCCCGCGCCGAGCCACAGCGCCGCCGCGAACACCCCCAGGCAGGTGGCCCACCGGCCGCGCCGGTTCCGCGCCTTCAACACCCTGTCCCCCATCGGTCGTACGTACAACGTGCGTACGCACGTACGACGCCCGATGCCCCCGAAAGGTTGCCGTGGACAAGAAACTCAGCCCGCCGGGACCGCCACGCACCCCAGCTCGTGGTCGAAGACCGCCTCCCGGGGCCGGACCAGGGTGGCGACGGCGATCGACTGGAGGTGGGTGGTGCGCACGGCGGGCTGATTGGCCTCGCCGAAGATCCCGCCCGTGGCGCCCGTGCCGCCGTTGTACGGGAGCACCGGCAGGCAGCCGATGTGCGAATCGTTGACCTTCAGCATGCCGCCGGTGACCACCTCCTCGCAGAACCGCTCGACGACCCGTTCGTCCTGCGTCCACAGGGAATTGCGCAGGCCGTAGCGGTTGGCGTTGAGGAAGCCGATGGCCTCGCCGAGACCGGCCGGCGCCTCGGGCACGACCACGCACAGCAGCGGGAAGAAGGTCTCCTCGCGGAAGGCCCGCAACCGTCCCGCGGCGGCCAGCCCGTCCACCCGCACGATCGCCGGACGGATGAACGGTCCCGCCGCGGCGGGCACGTCGTCCACGTCCACGAACTCCCCGCCGCAGAGCAGTTCTCCGCCGGCCGCCAGCACCTCGTCGAGGAACTCGGTGAACTCCGCCCGCTTGACCACCGGGCTCAGCACCGTGCCCGGATCCTCCGGCGGCCCCGGCCGGATGTCCCGCACCCGCTCCACCAGCTCCTTCAGCAGCCGGTCGGCCACCTCGGGGTGGACGATGGCGAACTTCGGAGTCATGCAGATCTGTCCGGAGCCGTAGTACCGCTCGCACAGGGCCCGCGCGGCCAGATCGGCCTCCGCATCGCGCCAGACCAGCACCCCGTCGTTGCCCGACAGTTCGAGTACGGGCTTCTTCCCCGCGGCCACGCACTCCCGCTCCAGCTTGAGGCCCTGCTCGGAGCCGCCGAAGAAGACCAGGTCGTCACAGTCGGGGCTGTCCAGCCACTGGCGCAGTACGGCGCGCGCGTGCGTGGAGACCACGTTCAGGATGCCGGCAGGGGCGCCGTGCCGCTCCAGGAGCGGGGCCACGATCTCCCGGTAGACGAAGCTGACGCCCAGCGGGGCGGTCGGCGGCGCGTTGACGACCAGGCCGTTGCCCGCGGCGAGCACCATCGCCCCGTAGAAGGAGTTCGAGGTCGGGGCGTTGCGCGGCGGGCTCAGGCACACCACCCCGTCCGGCTTGCGCACCATGCGGATCCGCCGGCCCGCCGCGGTCCGCTCGGGCTCCCTCAGCCGTTCGGCGAAATCGGCGACGGAGTCCGGATGGAAGGAGGCCGCCACGGAGGCCAGCTCCCAGGCCGCCAGCCGTACGGGGTGGCCTTCGGCGACCAGCAGCGCGGTCAGTTCCTCGCGCCGCTCGACGACGGCCCGGTGGACCCCGTGCAGCAGCTCCAGCCGGTCGCCGAGCGGGACCCCCGCCCAGGCCGGCTGGGCGGCGCGGGCGGCGGCCAGGGCGCGCAGGCCCTGCTCCGGGGTGGACATGGCGACGCGTCCGGCCAGCAGGCGGTCGTCGTAGGGCAGGTCCTCGCCGCGTTCCAGCCGGGCCTTGAGTCCGAGCACCTCGAACGGCTCGCGCAGGAGTTGACCCACCCGGGGCCAGTAGACCCAACGGGTGCCGGGCTCGGCGGCGCCGTTGACCCATACCTCGTAAGAGTGCATCCACAACTTCCTAGCCGGAGAACGGGAGTTCACGATCAAGAAGGAGATTACGGTAGGTGAGCACAAGACCGCGCACCGTAGCCGTGAAAGGCAACTGAAATGACGAACGACCTGCTCGACCGCAAGCTGCACCGCGCCTTCACGCACCTGGACGTCAACAAGGACCAGGTGATCGACGAGCACGACATCATCGGGCTCGGTTCCCGCCTGCTGTCGGCCCTCGGTGAGCCGGCCACCTCCCCCAAGGCGACCCAGGTGATGGGCGGGCTCGTCGACTTCTGGCAGGAGCTGTTCACCGAGCTGGACCTGGACCGGGACGGCAAGCTCACGCCCGAGGAGTACAAGCAGGGCATGACCCGGCTCTACGCCGACGGCGGCGCGGCGTACGACAAGTCGTTCCGGCCCATGGTCCAGGCGATGCTCCTGGTCGTCGACACCGACGGCGACGGGCGCATCAGCCCCGAGGAGTTCCACAAGGCCCAGCTCGCCTTCGACACGAAGCTGGGCCGCGAGGACGCCGACGCGCTCTTCACCCGGATCGACAAGGACCACGACGGGTTCCTGTCGGTGGACGAACTCCTCGGTGCCGTACGCGAGTACTACACCGGTGACGACGAGGACGCCCCGGGGAACCTGCTCTTCGGCGAGCTCTGATCCCTTGCGTTCCTAGGCCGCGGCGGCCGGCTCGTCCTCCCCGACGAAGGTCCGCCACAGCTCCGCGTACCGGCCGCCGCGGGCCAGCAGTTCGGTGTGGGTGCCGTCCTCCGCCACCCGGCCGCGGTCCATCACCACGACCCGGTCGGCGCGCGCGGCGGTGGTCAGCCGGTGCGCCACCACGAGGGTGGTGCGCTTGCCCGCGAGCCGGTCGGTGGCCTGGTTGACCAGGGCCTCGGTCGCCAGGTCGAGGGCGGCGGTGGCCTCGTCGAGCAGCAGCACGTCCGGGTCGACCAGCTCGGCGCGGGCCAGCGCGATCAGCTGGCGCTGTCCGGCGGAGAGGTTGCGGCCGCGTTCGGAGACGGTGTGCAGGTAGCCGCCGTCGAGGGTGGCGATCATCTGGTGGGCGCCGACCGCGCGCGCGGCGGCCTCCACCTCGGCGTCGCTCGCGTCGGGCCGCCCGTAGGCGATGGCGTCGCGCACGGTCCCCGGGAAGAGGTACGGCTCCTGGGGGACGACGCCGAGCCGGTGGCGGTACCCGGTCAGGTCCAGCTCGCGCAGGTCCGTGCCGTCGGCGGTGACCCGGCCGGACGTCGGATCGTAGAACCGGGCCACCATCTTGACCAGCGTGGACTTGCCGGCCCCGGTCTCGCCGACGAAGGCGACGGTCTGGCCGGCCGGTATGCGCAGGCTGATTCCGGCCAGTGCCGGCTCCTTCTCTCCGCGCTCCTCGGCGGTGCCGTACCCGAAGTGGACCTGCTCGAAGGCGATCTCGCCGCGCAGCTCCGGGACGGGCCGGGGGTCGGCCGCGCGGGGGGTGCTGGTGGGCTCGCGCAGCAGGTCCTGGATCCGGCCGAGGGAGACGGTGGCCTGCTGGTACCCGTCGAAGACCTGGGAGAGCTGCTGGACGGGGGCGAAGAACAGGTCGATGTAGAGGAGGTACGCGACCAGCGCGCCCGTGGTGAGCGTGCCGGCCTCCACCCGGCCCGCGCCGACGATCAGCACGGCGGCCGCGGCCCCGGAGGACAGCAGCTGGACGAAGGGGAAGTAGACCGATATCAGCCACTGACCGCGGACCCGGGCCTCGCGGTACGAGTCGCTGCGCTCCTTGAACCGGGCGGCTCCGGCGCGCTGGCGGCGGAAGGCCTGGACGATGCGCAGCCCGGCCACGGACTCCTGGAGGTCGGCGTTGACCAGGCCGACCCGGTCGCGGGCGAGCTCGTACGCGGCCACGGACTTCCGGCGGAAGACGACCGTGCCCAGGATCAGCACGGGGAGGGTGGCGAAGACGATCAGGGCCAGCTCGACGTCGAGGACGAGCAGGGCGATCAGGATGCCGAAGAAGGTGAAGACGGAGACGACGGCGGTGACGAGCCCGGTCTGCAGGAAGCTGGACAGGGCGTCGACGTCGGTGGTCATCCGGGTCATGATCTTGCCGGTCAGCTCGCGCTCGTAGTAGTCGAGGCCGAGTCGCTGGAGCTGGGCGAAGATCTTGACGCGCAGGGCGTACAGCACGCGCTCGCCGGTGCGGCCCGTCATCCGGGTCTCGGCGAACTGCGCGGTCCACTGAGCGACGACGACCGCGAGGGCGAGTCCGGCGGCCACCCAGACGGCGGCGAGGGCGGCCTGCTCGACGCCCTTGTCGATGCCGTGCCGGATCAGGATCGGCAGGAGCAGTCCGGAGCCCGCGTCGATGGCGACGAGGAGCAGGGAGATGGCGAGCGGGGCCCAGAACCCGCGCAACAGGCGGCGCAGGTTGTAGCTGTCCTCGGCGGACGCGGCGCGGGTCTCGTCCACGTCCGGGGTGTCCTCGGCGGGCGGCAGCGCGGCCACCTGCGCGAGGAGCTCGGGGGTGGCGGGCATGCCGGCCGGGGCGGTGGTCTTCTCGTCCGCCTCCTCCTGGCGCTGCCAGAGCTCGGGGGTGATCCCTCCGGACACCCGGCGCTTGGCGTTGACGGGCTCGGAGTCGATCTCGGCTTCGAGCTCGATGTCCCGCTCGATGTTTCGGTCGAGCTCGCGCTCGAATTCGCCCATGGCCGGGGCCTCGGGCGTGCGCGGCGAACCGGCTCCCAGCGCGTCCGGGTCGGTCAGCAGGCGCCGGTACAGGGCGGAGCGGCGCTCCAGCTCCTCGTGCGTACCGATGTCGCAGAGCCGTCCCTGGTCCAGTACGGCGATCCGGTCGGCGAGCGCGAGCGTGGAGCGTCGGTGGGCGATGAGGAGGGTGGTGCGGCCGGCCATGACGGCCCGCAGGGCCTCGTGGATCTCGTGCTCGACGCGGGCGTCGACGGCGGAGGTGGCGTCGTCGAGGAGCAGCAGCCGGGGGTCGGTGAGGATGGCGCGGGCCAGCGCGAGGCGCTGGCGCTGGCCGCCGGAGAGGGTCAGGCCCTGCTCGCCGACCTTGGTGTCGAACCCGGCCGGGAGGGCCTGGATGAACCCTTCGGCCTGGGCGGCGCGGGCGGCCGCCTCGATCTGCGCATCGGTCGCGCCGGGGTGCCCGTAGGCGATGTTGGCGCGGATGGTGTCGGAGAAGAGGAACGAGTCCTCGGGCACCAGGCCGATCGCGGAGCGCAGCGAGTCGTAGGTCAGCTCGCGCACGTCGTGCCCGCCGATGCGGACGGTGCCGTGGTCGGCGTCGTAGAAGCGGGGCAGGAGCAGCGAGACCGTGGACTTCCCGCTGCCGGAGGCGCCGACGAGGGCGACGGTCTCGCCCTCGGCGAGGGCGAGCGAGAACCCGTCCAGGACCGGCCGCTCGGGGTCGTACCCGAACCGCACGTCCTCGAAGGAGACGGTGGCGGGCGCGTCGCCGGGAAGCGGGTGGGTCCCCTCCTCGATGAGGGGCTCGGTGTCGATGAGCTCGAAGACGCGCTCGGCGCCTGCGCGGGCCTGCTGGCCGACGGTGAGGATCATGGCGAGCATGCGGACGGGCCCGACGAGCTGGGCGAGGTAGGTGGAGAAGGCCACGAAGGTACCCAGCGTCACCTGCCCCTGGGTGGCCATCCAGCCGCCGAGGGCCAGCATCGCGACCTGCCCGAGGGCGGGTACGGCCTGGAGCGCGGGGGTGTAGCGGGAGTTCAGCCGGATGGACCGCATCCGACCGGCGAACAGCCCGCGCCCGGCGTCGCGGAGCTTGCCGGTCTCCTGCTCCTCCTGGCCGAATCCCTTGACGACGCGGACGCCGGTGACGGCCCCGTCGACCACGGTGGCGACGGCGGCGGCCTGGCTCTGGGCGTACCAGGTGGCGGGGAAGAGCTTCTTGCGGCTGCGCTTGGCGATGAACCAGAGCGCGGGGGCCATCAACAGCGCGACGAGGGTCAGCAGCGGCGAGAGCCACAGCATGATCCCGAGGGATATCCCGAAGAGGAGGAAGTTGCCGATGGTCATGGGCAGCATGAAGAGCAGCCCCTGGATCAGCTGGAGGTCGCTGGTCGCCCGCCCGATGACCTGCCCGGTGGACAGCTCGTCCTGCCTGCGCCCGTCGAGGCGGGCTATGGAGTCGTACATGTCGGTGCGCAGGTCGTGCTGCACGTCGAGGGCGAGGCGCCCGCCGTAGTACCTACGTATGTAGGTGAGCACGTAAACGAGAACCGCCGCGCCTATGAGCATCCCGGCCCAGGGGCCCATCGGCTTGCTCTTGTCCCCGATGACGTCGTCGAGGATCACCTTGGTGACCAGCGGCACGAGCGCCATGACGGCCATCCCGCCCAGCGAGGACCCGAGCGCGAGCAGCACATTGACCTTGTAGCGCCAGGTGTAGGCGGCGAGCCGCCTCCCCCACCCCTGTTTGTCCCCAGCCGCCGTTCCCGCCGCCGCCGTAGCCACGTACTGCCTCCCCGTTCGTCCTGTCCTGCCGGAAGCGCCAACGCTCCGACCGGCGGATTTCATCCCGCCGCAACAATTCGAACGTGCACTCCGGGCGTCTCCGGCGCACGCGGAGGGCGCCGGGCGGGCGACGGGGGGCGTGAACCCGCGGGGCGATATTCGGCCCCGTCCAGGAGAACGTCGAAGTCGCCCCGGTCACCCATGGCGACGAGCTGCTCCAGCGCCCACAGCCTCTGGCAGCGGCGCTCGGCCTCGGCCGAAGATTCGTCGTCGTCCTCCACACGCTCCTCCTACGGGGCGTCGAACTCGTACTCCAGGACGTACGCGGAGGCATCGAGGACCATCTCGTTGACCTCCACGACCCGCCCGTCGGCGGCGAAGGCGGTGCGGACGACCAGGACGACGGGGGTCCCGGCGGCCAGCCCAAGGCTCGCGGCCTCGTCCGCGTTCGGCATCCGCGAGCGGATCTCCTCGCGGAAGCGGGCGGGCTTGTAGCCGAGCTCGGCGAGGCGGGCGTAGATCCCGCCGGGGCCGGTGTCCGGCTCAGTGATCGGCGTGCCCGCCACGAGGGCGGCGTCGAGGTACGAGGTCGCGTGCATGACGGGCTTGCCGTCGAGCAGGAACCTGCGGCGGCGGACGCACGCGGGTGCGTGGTCGGTGAGCCCGAGCAAGGCGGAGACGGCGTCGGGGGCGGGCTCCTCCGTGACGGAGAGCAGCTCGACGACGGGTTCCCGGTCCTCTGTGTCGGCGGCCCAAATGGACCGCCCCTCACCCCAGACCCCTTCGGCCAGCCGCTGAATCCCCCGCCGCCGGATCCGCCGGAACTCGCGGACGAAGACCCCGGCCCCCTTGCGGGCCTCGGTCAGCCCCTCGGCCTGGAGCACCCCGAGCGCCTGCCGTGCGGTCATCCGGGCGACCCCGTACGTGCTCATCAGGTCGTTCTCACCAGGCAGTCGATCCCCAGGGCCGTACTCGCCGGACTCGATGGCGTCCTTCAGTGCGGCAGCGATGCGCTGGTACTTGGGCTGCCGTACGGCTCCATCACTCGGCATGCGGGTCCTCCCTGATCATCTCTAGTCATCCTAGGCACCGCATCGCGCCAAAGTGGCGGCGCGCACGCCACCGCATGACATCCGCCGACATCTCTAGAGAATCGCTTGACCGTCCAGTCGCCGGGCCGCTTCACTGGATGGACTATCTCTAGAGAGGTGACTCCAAGACGCTGGTGCACGCCGATGAGATCTTCTGGCTGCTGCCCCGCAGCGATCACGCTCCGCGAAGGGCACGCGCACGACTGCGCAAGCAACTCACCGAGTGGGGCGTCGACCAGGACCCCGCCGAAACGGCGGAGCTGCTGCTCTCCGAGCTGGTCACCAACGCCGTACGGCACAGCCGCGCGCCGCAGGGGCGAGACATCGGGGTCCGGCTGGCCCGGTACGACGGGGTGCTGCGTGTGGAGGTCGCCGATGCGGGAGACCTCGTCGAGCTGACCCCGCAGGCCGCCACCGCGTGGGACGAGTCGGGCCGCGGGCTCGCCATCGTCGCCGCGCTCGCCGTGCGGTGGGGGCAGTGCCCCCGGCGGCACGGGATCGGCAAGGCGGTGTGGGCCGAGGTCAGAGGTGCGTCGGGGCGAACATCTTGAGGGTGGCCGGGAGGACCAGGACCGAGGGGCCCGGGGTGGCGAGAGACTTGGCGAGGTCCTCGTGGAGGGAGTGCGGGGTGGTCGTGGTCGCCGGGATGTCGAAGGCGGCGGCCAGGGCTACGAAGTCGGGGCGGGTCAGGGTCGTGCCCGTATCGCAGCCGTACTCGCGCAGGATTCCGTAGCCGCCGTCGTCCACGATCAGCCAGGTGACGTCCAGGTCGTGCTGGCGGGCGGTGGCCAGGTCGGCGATCGAGTACATCGCGCCGCCGTCGCCCGAGACGGCCAGGACCGGGGTGCCCGGGTCCGCGAGGCAGGCGCCGAGGGCTGCCGGGAAGGCGTAGCCGAGGCCGCCCGCACCCTGGGCCGAGTGCATGGTGTTGGGGTGCTTCGGGTCGAAGGCCGACCAGGCCCAGTAGGACAGGATCGTCATGTCCCAGAAGGACGGGGAGCGGGGCGGGAGGGCTCGGCGGATCGAGGTCAGGAGCTGTTGCTCCAGGGTTACGTCCTGGGAGGCCAGGCGGCCGGCGATGGAGGACAGGAGCAGGGCGACGCGCTCGGGGGCGGTCGGGTCCTCGCGCTCGGCGACCGTTTCCAGGAGGGCCTGGAGGGCGAGGCGGGCGTCCGCGTGAATGCCCAGGGCCGCGTGGTTCGACTCCAGCTTGCCCAGGTCCGCCTCGATCTGGACGACCCTGCCCTCCGGGAAGAACGTGTGGTAGTTCGAGCTGAGTTCGCCCAGGCCCGAGCCGACCACGAGCAGGACGTCCGCGTCTTCCAGGAAGTCCGTGGTGTGGCGGTCCTCCATCCAGGACTGGAGGGAGAGCGGGTGGGTCCAGGGGAAGGCGCCCTTGCCGCCGAAGGTGGTGACGACCGGCGCGTTGAGGCGTTCCGCCAGCTGCTTGAGCTTGCCCGCCGCGTCCGAACGGATGACTCCGCCGCCCGCGATGATCACCGGGCGGGCGGCAGTCTCCAGCCAGTGGGCCGCCAGGGCGGTGAGCTCGGGGCGGGGGGCCAGCTCGTGCGGGGTCGCATCCATGCCGGTGACCTGCGGGATGACGGTTTCCGCGCGCAGGACGTCTTCCGGGATCTCGACCCATACCGGGCCGTGCGGGGCCGTCAGGGCCGACTCCCAGGCCTCGGCGACGACCGAGGGGATCTGGGAGGGGGTACGGGCGATGTGGACGGACTTCACCACGTCGCGGAAGGAGGCCGCCTGGTCCCGCAGCTCGTGCAGGTGACCGCGCCGGCCGCCGCCCAGGCCCGCGGTCGGGACCTGGGAGGAGATCGCCAGGACGGGGGCGGAGGCAGCTGCGGCTTCCGCCAGCGCCGGGAGCGCCATCAGCGCGCCCGGACCCGTGGAGAGGAGGAGGGGGACCGCCTCGCCCGTCATGCGGCCGTACGCGTCGGCCGCGAAGGCCGCGTTGTTCTCCGTACGGAGTCCGACGAGGTGGAGGTCGGAGCGGCCGACGGCGTCGAAGAGGGCCAAGGCGTGCTGGCCCGGCAGTCCGAAGACGGTGGTGGCGCCGAGCGAGCGCAGCGTCTCCACGACCAGGTCCCCGCCCGTGCGCCCCGGCGGCGGCGAGAGCGCCGCCGCCTTCTGGGCTTCGGTGGGACGGAGTACCAGGTCGTGGTCGTGCGTCACGTGCGCTTACTCGCCCTTCGGGTTCGCCGGCACCGTCAGCCGGCGGCCTTCGCGGCCGCGCTGTGCTTACCGACTCTGCCTGGCGGCAGAGATCTGACGGCTCATGATCGTGGTCAGCTCGTACGCGGTGTGCGAGGCCGCGACGGAGGTGATCTCCGCGTGATCGTACGCCGGGGCGACCTCGACGACGTCCGCCGAGACCAGGTTGCAGGAGGACAGGCCCCGAATGATCTCGAGCAGCTCGCGCGAGGTCATGCCGCCGGCCTCGGGGGTGCCGGTACCGGGCGCGTGCGCCGGGTCCAGGACGTCGATGTCGATCGAGATGTAGAGCGGGCGGTCGCCGATGCGCTGGCGCAGCTGGTCGGCTACCTCGTCGGCGCCGCGACGGTAGACGTCCGCGGAGGTGACGATGCCGAAGCCCATCTTGGCGTCGTCGTCCAGGTCCTGCTTGCCGTACAGCGGGCCGCGGGTGCCGACGTGGGACAGCGCCTCGGTGTCGAGGATGCCCTCCTCCACGGCGCGCCGGAACGGGGTGCCGTGCGTGTACTCGGCGCCGAAGTACGTGTCCCAGGTGTCCAGGTGCGCGTCGAAGTGCAGCAGCGCGACCGGGCCGTGCTTCTTGGCCACCGAGCGCAGCAGCGGGAGGGCGATGGTGTGGTCGCCGCCGAGGGTCATCAGGCGGGAGCCCGCGCCGAGGAGCTCGTCGGCCGCGGCCTCGACCTGGTCGACGGCCTCGTTGATGTTGAAGGGGTTCACGGCGATGTCGCCTGCGTCAGCGACCTGCGCGAGCGCGAACGGGGAGGCGTCCTGCGCCGGGTTGTACGGGCGCAGCAGGCGCGAGGCCTCGCGGATGGCGTTGCCGCCGAAGCGGGCGCCGGGGCGGTAGGAGACCCCGGAGTCGAAGGGCACGCCGACGACGGCCACGTCCGTCTTGCCGCCGACCTCGTCGAGGCGGGGCAGCCGGGCGAAGGTCGCGGGGCCCGCGTAGCGCGGGATGCGGGAGGAGTCGACGGGGCCGCGCGGCTGCGTGCTCATGAGGGGGTGCCCTTCTGGATGACTGAACGGTGCGGTCCTTCGAGCGTACGGCGCCTCCCGGCGCGCCCGAAGTGTAGGTTTCATCCACGAATCGCCCTCGGAGTGTACGGAGCATCCATGTCAGAGCTTCCGGAAGGGGCCGGAGCCCCTCCCACCACACCGGTGCCGCTGGCGGCCCTGGGCCTGCGACTGCTCGCCGCACCCGAAGGGGCCGGAGCGGCCGAGGTGCACGGGGTGCACGCCTCCGAGATGGCCGACCCCTCCCCCTACCTGCTGGGCGGCGAACTGCTGCTCACGGCGGGGGCCTGGTCCGACGACCCGCGGGAGTACGTCGGCCGGCTGGTGCGGGCGGGGGTGGCGGCCCTCGGCTTCGGCGTGACCCCGGTGCACGAGCGGGTCCCGGAGGAACTGGTGGCGGCCTGCGCCGCGGCGGGACTGCCGCTCGTGGAGGTGGAGCCGGGAACCCCCTTCGCGGCGGTCGCGCGCACCGTGTGGCGGCTGATGGCGGAGGCCCGGACCCGGGAGCTGCGCCGGGTCGCCGAGGCCCAGCGGTCGCTGGCCGCCGCGGCTTCCCGCCCGGACCCGGTCCCGGCCGTCCTGGGCCGACTGGCGGCCGCGCTGGGCGGGCACGCGGAGCTGATCGACCCGGCGGGTCCGGCGGGTCCAGCGGGTCCGGCCGGTCCGGCCGGTCCGGCGGGTCACGCGCAGACCTCCGAACGGGCGGTCCCGCCGCAGGTGCGCGAGGCCCTGGACGCACTCGCGGCCCGGGTCGGCGGCAGCGGGCCCGTGACCGCGACGGACACCGCGGCGGGCTGGCACCTGACCGCCTACGCCCTGGGGCGCCGGGCCGGCAGCGGCGCGGGTGGCGGCGCGCCCGGCCCGGTGCTCCTCCTCGCCGCCCCGGAGCGCACCCCCGGCGACCACACCATCGCGGGCGCCGCCGCCGTCCTCCTCACCCTGCTGACCGCGCCCCGGCAGGCCGCCGCGGCCGGTGCCCGGTCGGCGGCCCTGCTGTCGCTCCTGCTGGGCGGACCGGCCGCCGAGGCAGCCGCGCTGCTGGGCCCCGGCCCGTGGACCGTGGCCCACGCCCGGCCCCTGCCGGGGGCCGGGGCCGCCGCGGTGGCCGACCCGGAGGCCGTGGCGGCCCTGGCCGAGGGTCTCGGCGCGACCCTCGCCGCCCCCGCCGGCGCGGGCGGGACCGTACGCCTGCTCCTGGACCGGGACCCCGCTCCGCGGCCCGGGTGGCGGCTCGGCATCAGCGCCCCGGCCGCCGCCGGGGAGCTCGCCGCGGCCGACGCGCAGGCCGCCGGGGCGCTGCGCCGGGCCGAAGCGGCCCGCGCCGCGCTGCTGCGGCACCGCGAGGGCGGCCTCGCGGCCCTGGTCCCGCCGGGCGCGGCCGAGGCCCATGCCCGTGCGCTGCTGGCGCCGCTGACCCCCGTCCAGTCGGAAACCCTGCGCGCCTGGCTGGCCCACCACGGCAGCTGGGACCGTACGGCCATCGCCCTCGGCGTGCACCGCAACACCGTCCGCCAGCGCGTGGCCCGCTGCGCGGCGCTCCTGGCCCGCGACCTGGACGACCCGGACACGCGCATGGAGCTGTGGTTTGCGCTACGTACCCTGGACACGCAGCACAACTCGCCGGTAACTTAATCTGAGCAAGCGCTTAGACCTCAGCCATCAATTGAGGAACCACGACGGCGCGCAACCACCTCCGCGAGAGCGGCGGCGGTTTAGCCGCAAAAGAGGGGAGTCGGCCCGTGCGCCGTACCGTTTTCAACGAGGACCACGAGGCGTTCCGCGAGACCATCCGCGCCTTCATCGAGGCCGAGGTCGTCCCCGTCTACGACGAGTGGTTCACGGCCGGTCAGGCGCCCCGCGAGTTCTACTACAAGCTCGGCGAGCTGGGCATCTTCGGCATCAACGTGCCCGAGGAGTTCGGCGGCGCGGGCCTGGACACCCACAAGTTCGAGGCCGTCCTCTACGAAGAGACCTCGCGCGCCGGCGTCCAGTTCGGCGGCTCGGGCGTCCACGTGCTGCTCGCCCTCCCCTACATCAAGATGCTGGCGGGCGACGAGCAGAAGAAGCGCTTCCTGCCGAAGTTCGTCACCGGCGAGGAGATGTGGGCCCTCGCGATGACCGAGCCGGGCACCGGCTCCGACGTCGCGGGCATGAAGACCACCGCCAAGCTCTCCGAGGACGGCACGCACTACGTCCTCAACGGCTCCAAGACCTTCATCACCGGTGGCGTGCACGCCGACCGCGTGATCGTCTGCGCCCGCACCTCCTCCCCGCGCGAGGACGACCGCCGCTTCGGCATCTCCCTCTTCGCCGTGGACACCAAGTCCGAGGGCTACTCGATCGGCCGCAAGCTCGACAAGCTCGGCCTGCGCACGTCCGACACCGCCGAGCTGGCGTTCGTCGACGTCAAGGTCCCGGTCGAGGACCTGCTCGGCGAGGAGAACAAGGGCTTCTACTACCTCGGCGCGAACCTGCCCTCCGAGCGCTGGGGCATCGCCTTCGGCGCGTACGCGCAGGCCAAGGCCGCCGTCCGGTTCGCCCAGCAGTACGTCACGGACCGCACGGTCTTCGGCAAGCCGGTCGCGCACTTCCAGAACACCAAGTTCGAACTGGCCGCCTGCCAGGCCGAGGTGGACGCCGCCGAGGCCGTCGCCGACCGCGCGCTCGAGGCCCTGGACGCCGGTGAGCTGACCGCCGCCGAGGCCGCGTCCGCGAAGCTGTTCAACACCGAGGTCGCGCACCGCGTGATCGACAAGTGCCTCCAGCTGCACGGCGGGTACGGCTACATGAACGAGTACCCGATCGCCCGCCTGTACGCCGACAACCGCGTGAACCGCATCTACGGCGGCACCAGCGAGGTCATGAAGTCGATCATCGCCAAGTCGATGGGCCTGTAAGGGTCCGTCGGGACAAGGGACTTACCCTTCCCCTCATGAACGAGGCACTGACGACGCTCCTCGATCTGCTCGACCTCGAGCAGATCGAGGAGAACATCTTCCGCGGTACCAGCCGTTCGGCGCTGGTACCGCGGGTCTTCGGCGGCCAGGTCGCCGCCCAGGCCCTGGTCGCGGCCGGGCGCACCGTGCCCGAGGACCGCACGGCGCACTCGCTGCACTCGTACTTCCTGCGCGCCGGGGACCCCGGCGCGCCCATCGTGTATTCGGTCGACCGGATCCGCGACGGGCGCTCCTTCACCACGCGCCGGGTCGTCGCCGTCCAGCACGGGCAGCCGATCTTCCACCTCTCCGCGTCGTTCCAGACGCACGAGGAGGGCCTCGACCACCAGGCCGCGATGCCCGACGCGCCCGACCCGGAATCCCTGCCGACGGCCGAGGAATCGCTCCCGCTCTACCGCGAGATCTTCCGCGACCCGGGCACGGTGGAGCGGCTGATCGACGCGCGCGGAGCGGTCGACCTGCGGTACGCGACCACCCCGCCCTGGGGCAGCGTCGGAGAGCCGATCGAGCCCCGCTCGCAGGTGTGGTTCCGTACCGCCGGGAAGCTGGACAGCGCCGATCCGCTGCTGCACACCTGCCTGGCCACGTACGTCTCCGACATGACCCTGCTCGACTCCGTACTGCTCGCGCACGGGCGGGGCGGGTGGGCGGTCGGCGATGTCGTCGGCGCCTCGCTGGACCACGCGATGTGGTTCCACCGGCCGTTCCGTGCGGACGAGTGGCTGCTGTACGACCAGGAGTCGCCCTCGGCCGCCGCCGGTCGGGGCCTCGGCCAGGCCCGGATCTGGACGCAGGACGGCCGGCTGGCCGTCACCGTCATCCAGGAGGGCGTGGTGCGCGTCCCGCGCGCGTAGTACGGCCGTCCGACGTACCGTCACTCCATGTCGAGCAGCAGCGGAAGTGAAGAGGAAAGCGTCGGCACGGTCGTCGTGGCCGTGGTCACCAACCTCGGCATCGCGGCCGCCAAAGCGGTCGGCGGGGTCGTCAGCGGGTCGAGCGCCATGCTGTCCGAGGCCGCGCACTCGGTCGCCGACACGGTGACCGAGGTGATGCTGCTGGCCTCACTGAAGCGCAGCGCGAGGCCGGCCGACGAGGCGCACCCGCTGGGGTACGGGCCGGAGCGGTACATCTGGGCCCTGCTCGCATCGATCGCCACGTTCGTCGGCGGCGCCGTGTTCGCGATCTACGACGGCATCCACACGCTGATCCACGGGGAGGACCCGGGGAATCCGACGCTGTCGTACGTCATCCTCGCCATCGCCTTCCTGCTGGAGGGCTACTCGCTGCTCGTGGCCTGGCGGCAGGTACGGCGCGAGGCGGCCCGGATGCAGGCACCGTTGGGGCTGTACGTGAAGCACACCCCGGACACGGCGGTGAAGGCCGTCCTGCTGGAGAACGTGGCCGCGCTGATCGGCCTGGCGCTGGCGGCGGGCGGGCTGCTGGGCGCGCAGCTCACCGGATCGGGCGCGTACGACGGGGTGGCCTCGCTGCTGATCGGGCTGCTGCTGGTGTGGGTGGCGTGGGAGCTGGGCCGCTCGAACGCGCAGTACCTGATCGGGCGGCCGCTGCCCGCCGCGATGCGCGCGGACGTACGCGAGGAGCTGCTGTCGGTGCCGCACATCGAGGCGGTGCTGGAGCTGACCACGCTGGTGCAGGGGCCGGCGGAGGTGCTGATCGCGGCGAAGATCGACTTCCACGACCTGGCCTCGGCGCGGCAGGTGGAGCAGTCGTGCGAGGTGGCGGAGGCGCAGCTGCGGGAGCGGTTCCCGGCGGTCCGCCGGGTGTACCTGGACCCGACGCCCACGCCCACGCCCACGCCGACGCCTGCGCCTTCGCCTACTTCGACGGACGGGCCTTGAGCTTGGCCCAGATCCCTTCCAGCGCGGCGATGTCGGTGTCGTCGAGCCGGTCGTCGAACACCTCGGCCAGCGCCTCGCGGCGGGTGGCGTCGGCCTCGGCGAAGGCCCGGCGGCCCGCCTGCGTGAGGGCGATCCCGGTCGAGCGGGCGTCGGTCGGCGACGGTATCCGCTCGACCAGCCCGCGGGCCTGGAGCGCGTCGGTGACGCGGGAGACCTGACTGCGGCTGAGCAGGGTCCTGGCCCCCAGTTCGGAGGGTGCGACCGGCTCCGTCTGGCCGTTCAGCCACAGCATGACCTCGAACCAGGACAGTGGCAGGTCGTGGCGGCGCGTGAGGGCCTGGTCCACCCGTGCGGTGAGGGTGGTTCCGGCCCAGACCAGTCCGTAGAAGGCGTGGTCGCGGGGGGTGAGACCGCCCATGGTGAGCTCGTTGTGCGCCATGCGGACAGGATACGGGTTGCGTGCACACGCACACAAAGATAATGTGTGTGTGCACGCACAAACTTAGGGAGACCTCGTGGACACCAAGACCGTTCTCATCACCGGCACCTCCTCCGGCATCGGCCTGGCGGCCGCCGTGGCCACCGCGCGGGCCGGCTGGCACACCGTCGCCACCATGCGCGACACCAGCCGCGCCGACGCCCTGCTCAAGGCCGCGGACGAGGCCGGGGTGAGCGACCTGGTGCAGGTCAAGCGGCTCGACGTGACGGACGCGGCCTCGGTCGCCACCTGCGTGGCCGAGGTCGTCGCCGAGCACGGGCGGCTCGACGCCGTCGTGAACAACGCGGGCGCGGGCTCCGTCGGCACCATCGAGCAGCACGGCATGGACGCGGTCCGCTCCGCCATGGAGGTCAACTACTTCGGGGTCGTCGAGCTCACCCGCGCCGCCCTCCCCCACCTGCGCGCCTCCGGCGGCCGGGTCATCACCGTCACGAGCGTCGGCGGCGTGGTCGGCCAGCCCTTCAACGAGTCCTACTGCGCGGCCAAGTTCGCCGTCGAGGGGTTCATGGAGTCGCTCGCTCCGGTGGCCGCGAGCGTCGGTGTCCACGTCACCGTCGTCGAACCGGGCGCCGTGACCAGCGAGTTCGTGGCGAGCCTGAAGCTCGACATCCCGGCCATGCTCGCCGAGGCCGGCCCCTACGCCCCGGCGCTGCAGGCGTACGTCGAGCGCACCACGAAGTCCTACGGCAGCGCCGGCGCCCAGACCTCCGAGGAGGCCGCTGCCCCGATCGTCGAGGTGCTGACCGCCGAGCGGCCCGCGTTCCGCGTCCAGACCTCGGACTGGGCCCGCGAGTTCGTCGCCACCAAGCTCGCCGACCTCGACGGCTCGGCGGTGCAGGACCTTACGGGCAGCTGGGTGCGCTGAGCCGGCCCGGTCCGGCGCCCGGCGGGGCTACAGCAGCCCCGCCGCGTCCAGGAGGTAGGACACCATCGGGTCGTAGAAGCGCGGGTCGCGGACGTGGTCGTCCAGCGGGATCGCCACCTGGAGGGTGCCTTCGGCCTCGCCCAGGAAGAGCGCCGGGTCGTTGCAGTCCGCATAGCCCACCGCGTCCAGGCCCCGCTGCGCGGCGCAGCCCGCCCAGCCGTGGTCGGCGACGACCAGGTCCGGCTGCGGGCGGTTCATCGCGGCCAGGCCGTCGAGGATCGCCGCCATCGGCTCCGGGGAGTGGGTGTGCCACAGGGTCGCGCCCCGCTCCAGGACCGCGACGTCCGCGAACTGCCACACCGAGCCCTCGTCGGCCGTCAGGCCCTGCGGGATCACCACGATCTCGCAGCCCGCCGCGCGCAGGGCATCGGCCGTCGCCCGGTGAACGTCCAGCAGGCCCCCGGGGTGCCCGGTGGCCAGCAGCACGCTCTGCCGGTCCAGGGCGGCCTTGCGCAGCCGTGCCGCGAGCCGGTCCAGGCCCGCCACGGTCAGTTCCGGGTCGATGGTTTCCTGGCCGAAGCGGTACGCGGCGTCGTCCACGACCCCGCAGCGCTCCGCCATCACCGCGAGCACGTCCTGCTCGTCCGTCCAGCGGTCGCCCAGCTCCAGGCCCAGCCAGTAGTGCCGGTCTCCGTTGGCGAGCTTGCGGTAGTGGGAGAGGCAGTTCTCGCGCGGGGTGGCCACGTCACCCGCGATCCGCGTCCGGACCAGGTGGTCGATGAGTTCGGCTCGGCTGGGCACTGGCGTCTCTATCGGCTTCGGCATGCGGCCCATTCTGCCGCCGCCTGCCCGGAGCCGTCCCTTCCGCCCCGGCCAGCGGACGCGTCCCGTCATCCCGACAGCGCCCCGAAGGCCCCGTTCGCGAGCCTCCTCAGCAGCGATTCGGTCGCCTCCCGGCCGAGCACGGCCAGGTGCGGGGTGGAGTTCAGCAGGCCGAAGACCGCGTGCACGCAGACCCGCACCTCCGTCTCGCCCACCTCGGGGTGCAGCTCCCGCACGACGTCGACCCACAGCTCGACGTACTGGCGCTGGAGCTGCCGTACGAGCTTGCGGTCGGCCTCGCGGAGCCGGTCGAGCTCCCGGTCGTGGAGGGTGATCAGCGCCCGGTCGTCGAGCGCGAAGTCGATGTGGCCGTCGATGAGGGAGGCCAGTACGCCGGACGGGTCCCCCGCGGCCTCCTCCACCCGTCGGCGGCCGCCGGTCAGCAGCCGCTCGCTGATGCCGACGAGCAGCTCGGCGAGCATGGCGTCCTTGCCCGCGAAATGCCGGTACAGGCCGGGGCCGCTGATGCCCACCGCGGCCCCTATTTCGTCCACGCCGACGCCGTGGAATCCACGCTCGGCGAAGAGGCGGGCAGCCTCGCCGAGGATCTGCTCACGCCGGGTCGGGGCGGCCGCTCTGGTGCTCATGGGAATCCATTCTAGACAGGGCCGTTAGCGGTCGTTAACCTAAGTCCCACATGCGTTAACGCTCATTAACAAGAGCGCACCGAGCAAGGGAGCTCGACCGATGCAGCAGGCACCAGTGCTGACGAGCGCCGCCGACCCGGCGTCCGATGCCTGGCGGGCCAACGAGGCCGCCCACCGCGAGCTCACCGAGGGCCTGCGCGCCCGGCTGGAGGCGGCCCGGCTCGGCGGTGGAGCGAAGGCCCGCGCCCGCCACACGGCCCGCGGAAAGCTGCTGCCGCGCGACCGCGTGGACGCCCTCCTCGACCCCGGATCCCCCTTCCTGGAGCTGGCCCCGCTGGCCGCCGAGGGCATGTACGGGGGCGCGGCCCCGGCCGCGGGGGTCATCGCCGGCATCGGGCGGGTCAGCGGCCGCGAATGCGTGATCGTCGCCAACGACGCCACGGTCAAGGGCGGCACGTACTACCCGATGACCGTCAAGAAGCACCTGCGCGCCCAGGAAGTGGCCCTGGAGAACCGTCTCCCCTGCCTCTACCTCGTCGACTCCGGCGGCGCCTTCCTGCCCATGCAGGACGAGGTCTTCCCCGACCGGGACCACTTCGGCCGCATCTTCTACAACCAGGCCCGCATGTCCGGCGCGGGCATCCCGCAGATCGCCGCCGTCCTCGGCTCCTGCACGGCCGGCGGGGCGTACGTACCGGCCATGAGCGACGAGGCCGTCATCGTGCGCGGCCAGGGCACGATCTTCCTCGGCGGCCCGCCGCTGGTGAAGGCCGCCACCGGTGAGGTGGTCACGGCCGAGGAGCTGGGCGGCGGCGAGGTCCACTCCCGGACCTCCGGCGTGACCGACCACCTCGCGGAGGACGACGCGCACGCGCTGCGGATCGTACGGAACATCGTGGCGACCCTGCCCGACCGCGGGGCCCTGCCCTGGTCGGTGGAGGCCCCCGAAGAGCCCAAGGTGGACCCGTACGGGCTGTACGGCGCGGTCCCCGTCGACTCCCGCACCCCCTACGACGCCCGCGAGATCATCGCCCGGCTGGTGGACGGGTCGCGGTTCCAGGAGTTCAAGGCCGAGTTCGGGCAGACCCTGGTCACCGGCTTCGCCCGGATCCACGGCCACCCGGTCGGGATCGTCGCCAACAACGGCATCCTCTTCTCCGAATCCGCCCAGAAGGGCGCGCACTTCATCGAGCTGTGCGACCAGCGCGGCATCCCGCTGCTCTTCCTGCAGAACATCTCGGGCTTCATGGTCGGCCGCGACTACGAAGCGGGCGGCATCGCCAAGCACGGCGCCAAGATGGTCACAGCAGTGGCCTGCACCCGGGTCCCGAAGCTGACGGTGGTGGTCGGCGGCAGCTACGGCGCGGGCAACTACTCGATGTGCGGCCGGGCGTACTCGCCGCGGTTCCTGTGGATGTGGCCCAACGCCAAGATCTCGGTGATGGGCGGCGAGCAGGCCGCTTCCGTGCTCGCCACGGTCAAGCGGGACCAGATCGAGGGCGCGGGCCAGGAGTGGTCGGCGGAGGACGAGGAGGCCTTCAAGGCCCCGGTCCGGGCCCAGTACGAGGCCCAGGGCAACGCCTACTACGCCACCGCGCGGCTGTGGGACGACGGGGTCATCGACCCGATGGAGACCCGGCAGGTGCTGGGACTGGCCCTGACGGCTTGCGCGAACGCTCCCCTGAGCGACTCGGGCTTCGGCATCTTCCGTATGTGACGTGAGGACCTCTTCGATGTTCAGCACTGTTCTGGTCGCCAACCGGGGCGAGATCGCGGTCCGGGTCATCCGGACGCTGCGGGAGCTCGGCATCCGCTCCGTCGCCGTCTTCAGCGACGCGGACGCCGACGCCCGGCACGTACGGGAGGCCGACACGGCCGTCCGGATCGGCCCGGCGGCCGCCGCCGAGAGCTACCTGTCCGTGGAACGGCTGCTCGACGCCGCGCGCCGGACGGGGGCCGAGGCCGTCCACCCCGGCTACGGCTTCCTCGCGGAGAACGCCGCCTTCGCGGCCGCCTGCGCCGAGGCGGGCCTCGCCTTCATCGGGCCGCCGGCCTCGGCGATCTCCCTGATGGGGGACAAGATCCGGGCGAAGGAGACCGTGAAGGCCGCGGGCGTCCCGGTGGTCCCGGGATCCTCCGGAAGCGGGCTCTCGGACGCCGAACTGGTCTCCGCCGCCGAGAAGATCGGCATGCCGGTACTGCTCAAGCCCTCGGCGGGCGGCGGCGGCAAGGGCATGCGGCTCGTCCGCGACGCGGCAGCGCTGGGCGAGGAGATCGCCTCCGCCCGGCGCGAGGCGCGGTCCTCCTTCGGTGACGACACGCTGCTCGTGGAGCGGTGGGTGGACCGGCCCCGGCACATCGAGATCCAGGTACTGGCGGACGCGCACGGCAACGTGGTGCACCTGGGCGAGCGCGAATGCTCCCTCCAGCGGCGCCACCAGAAGGTGATCGAAGAGGCCCCCTCGGTCCTGCTCACCCCCGAACTGCGGGAGTCGATGGGCGCGGCGGCCGTGGAGGCGGCGCGCTCGTGCGGGTACGTCGGCGCGGGGACCGTGGAGTTCATCGTCCCGGGCGGGGACCCGTCCTCGTACTACTTCATGGAGATGAACACCCGGCTCCAGGTGGAGCACCCGGTGACCGAACTGATCACGGGCCTCGACCTGGTGGAGCAGCAGCTGCGGGTCGCTGCCGGCGCGGAGCTGGGCTTCACGCAGTCGGATGTCGTCCTGACCGGGCACGCGATCGAAGCGCGGGTCTGCGCGGAGGACCCGGCCCGGGGGTTCCTGCCCTCCGGGGGCACGGTCCTGGCACTGTCCGAGCCTTCGGGCGGGTCGGTACGGACCGACTCCGGGCTGGTGGCCGGGGTGGACACCGGGTCGACGTACGACCCGATGCTGTCGAAGGTGATCGCGTACGGGCCCGACCGGGCCAGTGCGCTGCGCTTGCTGCGGGGGGCTCTGGCGGAGACCGTGATCCTGGGGGTCCAGACCAACACCGGTTTCCTGCGGAGGCTGCTGGCGCACCCTGACGTGGTGTCGGGTGACCTGGACACCGGTCTGGTCGAGCGGGACCTGGCCCAGCTCCTGCCGGAGGGGGTTCCGGCCGAGGTGTACGTGGCGGCTGCACTGCTGGCCTTCCCCCACCCCGCCCCTTCCCGAAACCGGGCTCTGCCCGGACCCGCGCCTCAAACGCCGGCGGGGCTGGATGGTGCCGCGGCGGCGGGAGGATGGGTCGACCCCTTCGATTCCGCCAACGGCTGGCGCCTGGGCGGGACCCCCGCCTGGACGGTCCACCACTTCCGCCTCCCCGGCCAGGACCCGGTGGAGGTCCGCACCCGGCCCGCCGGGCCCGATGCCGGAGTCGCCACGGAGGTCCTGCTCGGCTCGGCCGAGGCCCCACTGCCCGCACCTGACGGCGGCGCCGGCCCAAATCCAGCCCCGCCGGCGTTTGAGGCGCGGGGTCTGGGGCGGAGCCCCAGCACACCGGCCCGGGGTCGGATCGTCGCACGCACCCCCGACCACGTGACGGTCGAACTCGACGGCGTCACGCATCGCTTCGCCTACGCACCCTCCCCCGAGGGGACCTGGCTCGGCCGCGACGCCGACTCCTGGCACGTGCAGGCGTACGACCCCGTGGCGGCAGCCCTCGGCGGCCGGGGTCACACCGGCGCCGGAACACTGGCCGCCCCCATGCCCGGCACCGTCACCGTCGTGAAGGTGGCCGTCGGGGACAGGGTGGAGGCCGGGCAGAGCCTGCTCGTCGTGGAGGCCATGAAGATGGAGCACGTCATCTCCGCCCCGCACTCCGGGACCGTCACCGAGCTCGACGTCTCCCCCGGCACCACCGTCGCCATGGACCAGATCCTGGCCGTCGTCACCCCGGACGAGGAGGAGGGCGAATGAACGGGCTGCCCATGGCCGTCGCCGCACCCGGGCTTCCGCCCCGGATCCGGATCCACGAGGTCGGAGCCCGTGACGGGCTGCAGAACGAGAAGACGGCGGTTCCGACCGCAGTCAAGGCCGAGTTCATCCACCGGCTGGCCGCCGCCGGGCTGACCACCATCGAGGCGACCAGCTTCGTGCACCCCAAGTGGGTTCCGCAGCTGGCCGACGCCGAGCAGTTGTTCCCGGAACTCGGCGACCTGCCGGGGGTCCACCTCCCGGTCCTCGTCCCCAACGAGCGCGGCCTCGACCGCGCGCTCGCGCTCGGCGCCACCCGCATCGCCGTGTTCGGTTCGGCCACGGAGACCTTCGCCTCCCGCAACCTCAACCGGACCGTCGCCGAGTCCCTCGCCATGTTCGAGCCCGTCGTGGCCCGCGCCAAGGAGGGCAGGGCGCACGTGCGCGGCTACCTCTCCATGTGCTTCGGCGACCCCTGGGAGGGCCCGGTCCCGGTCCACCAGGTGGTGGGCGTGGCCAAGGCCCTGCTCGACCTGGGCTGTGACGAGCTGAGCCTCGGCGACACCATCGGCGTCGCCACCCCGGGGCACGTCCAGACCCTCCTGAGCGAGCTCAACGAGGAGGGCGTCGGGACCGACCGGATCGGTGTGCACTTCCACGACACCTACGGCCAGGCCCTGTCCAACACCCTCGCCGCGCTCCAGCACGGCGTGACCACGGTCGACGCTTCCGCCGGCGGCCTCGGCGGCTGCCCGTACGCGAAGAGCGCGACCGGCAATCTCGCGACCGAGGACCTCGTCTGGATGCTCGACGGCCTCGGCATCGAGACCGGGGTCGATCTGGCCGCCCTCACCGCCACGAGCGTGTGGATGGCCGAGCAGTTGGGGCGCCCCAGCCCCTCCCGTACCGTCCGCGCCCTCTCCCACAAGGAGTAACGAAGACCATGGCCCTCGACCACCGGCTCACCCCCGAGCACGAGGAACTCCGCCGCACCGTAGAGGCGTTCGCCCACGATGTCGTGGCGCCGAAGATCGGCGATCTGTACGAGCGGCACGAGTTCCCGTACGAGATCGTCCGTGAGATGGGCCGCATGGGCCTCTTCGGCCTGCCCTTCTCCGAGGAGTACGGCGGTATGGGCGGCGACTACCTCGCCCTCGGCATCGCCCTGGAGGAGCTGGCCCGCGTCGACTCCTCGGTCGCCATCACCCTGGAGGCGGGCGTCTCGCTGGGCGCCATGCCCCTCTACCTCTTCGGCACCGAGGAGCAGAAGCGCGAGTGGCTGCCGCGGATGTGCTCCGGTGAGATCCTCGGCGCCTTCGGCCTGACCGAGCCCGGCGCGGGCAGCGACGCGGGCGGCACCCGTACGACCGCCGTCCGGGACGGCGACGAGTGGGTGATCAACGGCTCGAAGTGCTTCATCACCAACTCCGGTACGGACATCACCGGTCTGGTCACCGTCACCGCGGTGACGGGCCGCAAGGCGGACGGCCGTCCCGAGATCTCCTCGATCATCGTCCCGTCCGGCACCCCCGGTTTCACCGTGGCCGCCCCGTACTCCAAGGTCGGCTGGAACTCCTCGGACACCCGTGAGCTGTCCTTCGCGGACGTACGGGTCCCCGTGGCCAACCTGGTCGGCCACGAGGGCCGCGGCTACGCCCAGTTCCTGCGCATCCTCGACGAGGGCCGCATCGCCATCTCGGCGCTGGCCACCGGGCTCGCGCAGGGCTGCGTGGACGAGTCGGTGAAGTACGCGAAGGAGCGGCACGCCTTCGGCAAGGCGATCGGCGACAACCAGGCCATCCAGTTCAAGCTGGCGGACATGGAGATGCGCGCCCACATGGCCCGGATCGGCTGGCGCGACGCGGCCTCCCGGCTGGTGGCCGGGGAGCCGTTCAAGAAGGAGGCGGCCATCGCCAAGCTGTACTCCTCGACGGTGGCCGTGGACAACGCGCGCGATGCCACGCAGATCCACGGCGGGTACGGGTTCATGAACGAGTACCCGGTGGCCCGGATGTGGCGGGACTCGAAGATCCTCGAGATCGGCGAGGGCACGAGCGAGGTCCAGCGCATGCTGATCGCCCGTGAACTGGGGCTTTCCGGCTGACCCGGAGCGTTCCGCACGAAGAGGGGGCCCTGTTGGTTAGGGCCCCCTTACCGCTTTTAGTGAAGGTTAGGCTAACCTTCCTTTCGAACGGCCCGACGGTCGCCCGGCACGCATGAAAGCGGACATCGACATGCCCAAGTCCCGATCCTCCCTCCTCACCCGCCGCGGTCTCATCGCGGCAGGCGGCGCTCTCGGCCTCGTCGCCGCGCTCACCGCCTGCGGCGGCAACGACTCCGCGAAGGACGGGTCGGGCAGCAAGGACAAGGGCTCCGCGGCCTCGGGTCCCTGGAGCTTCAAGGACGACCTCGGCAAGGAGGTCTCCGCCAAGTCCACACCGAAGAACGTCGTCGCGTTCACCGGCACCGCCGCCGCGCTGTACGACTACGGGGTCAACGTCAAGGGCGTCTTCGGCCCGACGAAGACCGCCGACGGCAAGCCCGATGTGCAGGCCGGATCGATGGACATCTCCAAGGTCGAGATCCTCGGCAACGTCTACGACGAGTTCAACGTCGAGAAGTACGCGGCCCTCCAGCCCGACCTGCTGGTCACCAACACCTGGGACGGCACGTACTGGTACGTCCCCGAGGCCTCCAAGGACAAGATCCTGAAGCTGGCCCCGGCCGCCGCGATCGGCGTGGGCGGCGACGTCACCATGGACAAGGCCCTGGCCCGCACCGCGGATCTCGCGGGGTCCCTGGGCGCAGACCTGAACGCCAAGAAGACCGTGGACGCCAAGGCCCGCTTCGAAGCCGCCTCCGCGAAGCTGCGCGAGGCCACCAAGGCCAACCCGGGCATCAAGGTCCTCGTCGGCTCCGGCTCCGCCGACCTGTTCTACGTCTCCACCCCGGCCACCTCCGCCGACCTGAAGTACTTCCAGTCGCTCGGCGTCGAGTTCGTCGTCCCGGAGAAGACGCAGGAGGGCGGCTTCTTCGAGAGCCTCAGCTGGGAGAACGCCGGCAAGTACAAGGCCGACGTCGTCCTCCTCGACAACCGCACCGGCACCCTCCAGCCCGAGCAGCTGAAGGCCAAGCCGACCTGGGCCGAGATGCCCGCCGTCAAGGCCGGCCAGATCACCCCCCGCGTGACCGAGCCGATCTACTCGTACGAGAAGTGCGCGCTGATCCTGGAAGAGCTCACGAAGTCCATCCAGAACGCCAAGAAGGTCAGCTGACCTCAGGCCGTCCGGCCCCGGCGCCCCACGCGGGTGTCGGGGCCTTTTGCCTCACCCGGCCGCCTGCCCCGCCGCACCACCCCGCCGCCTCACCCGGCACCGACCCGACTCCCAGGGGGACCCGCATGACCGCCACCGCATCAGCCGCGGCCGCAGCCGTCGAGGCCGCCGAAATCGCCGAAGGCACACCGGACTTCGGCTTCTTCGAGCTCGAAGTCCTCCGCACGCGCCGACTCGGCCACTCGTTCCTGCGGATCACCTTCGGCGGCGCGTCCCTCGCGGGCTTCCGCTCGGGCGGCTACGACCAGAGCCTGTCCCTCTTCCTGCCGCCCGCCGACCGGGAGCACACCGTGCTGCCGTCCACGGCCGAGGACACCTGGTTCACGCAGTGGCGCGCGATGCCGGACGAGGAGCGCCCGGTGATGCGCTCGTACACGGTCCGCGAGCAGCGGCGGACTCCCGAGGGCGTGGACGAGGTCGACATCGACTTCGTGCTGCACGGAGACACCTCTGCGGCCTCGTACTGGGCGGGCCGCGCGGTCACCGGCCGCCGGATCATGGCCATCGGACCGATGGTCGCGGAGAACAAGTCCGTGCGCTTCCAGCCGCCGGCGGCCACCGACGCGATCCTGATGTACGCCGACGAGACCGCCCTGCCGGCGGCCGCCGCGATCCTGGACCGGCTCGCGGACGGCACCCGGGTCAAGGCCTGGTTCGAGGTGCCGCACGAGGACGACCGGCTGGTCCTGCCGACGCTCGCCGACGCCGACATCACCTGGGTCGTCCGCGCGGGCGGCGCGGGCCGCGAGCGCACCGACCACCTGCTGGAGGTGGTCCGGGCGGCCGGAATACCGGCCGCCGAAGCCCCGTACGCCTGGATCGCGGGCGAGTCCGCGACGATCCGGGCGGTCCGCCGGCACTTCGTGCAGGAGCGCGGCGTCGACCGGCGCGCGGTGCGCTTCACCGGCTACTGGCGGCTCGGCGCGAGCGAGGAGGAGCTCCTCGCGGAGGCGTACGCGGGCCGGGCGCCCAGCGAGGACCCGGGCGCGGCCCTCTAGTGCGGTCACGGCACTAGCCGACGTCGAGTCAACTTCCGTTCGTCCGAGAACACTTGAAATGGGTCCCGGCTTCCCGTCGGGGCCCATCTCCATTTGGAGTGACAGTTAGGTTAGGCTAACCTAATTAATGCACCCCATGCCCCCCTCTCCCCCTGCCCGGAGGAAAGTTGATGCGTCAGCATCTGCTCAACGAGACGACCGCGGACCTCTACCGGCGCTCCGTCACCGAGGGAGTCGCGCGCGTCGCGGCCAAACTCGCGACCACGGAACGGCCCCACACCGGCATATCCGTGGACGAACTCGCCCCGGTCATCGCCGGCATCGACCTGGACGCCCCCCTCGAAGACGCGGCCGCCGCCCTCGACGAGCTGGAGGACGTCTACCTCCGCGACGCCGTCTACTTCCACCACCCGCGCTACCTCGGGCACCTCAACTGCCCGGTGGTCATCCCGGCCGTACTCGGCGAGGCCGTCCTCTCGGCCGTCAACTCCTCGCTGGACACCTGGGACCAGTCCATCGGCGGCACGCTCATCGAGCGCCGCCTCATCGACTGGACGGCCGGGCGCATCGGCCTCGGCCCCGGCGCGGACGGCATCTTCACCTCCGGCGGCAGCCAGTCGAACTTCCACGCACTGCTCCTGGCCCGCGACGAGGCCTGCCGCATCGTGATGAAGGACAGCGCCGGCGAGCTCCCGAAGTCCGAAGTCCTCCCCAAACTGCGGATCTTCACCTCCGAGGCCAGCCACTTCAGCGTCAAGAAGTCGGCCGCCATGCTCGGACTCGGCTACGAGGCCGTCATCGCCGTCCCCGTGGACCGGGGCCGCCGGATGGACACCTCCGTCCTCGCGCTGGAACTCGAGAACTGCGCCCGCGAGGGCCTCTTCCCGATGGCCGTCGTCGCGACCGCCGGCACCACCGACTTCGGGTCCATCGACCCGCTCCCCGAGATCGCCCGGCTGGCCGCCGAGCACTCCGCCTGGATGCACGTGGACGCCGCGTACGGCTGCGGCCTGCTGGTCTCCCCCACCCGTCGGCACCTGCTCGACGGCATCGAGTTCGCCGACTCGGTGACGGTCGACTACCACAAGTCCTTCTTCCAGCCGGTCAGTTCCAGCGCGCTACTGGTGCGCGACCGCGACACGATGAAGCACGCCACGTACCACGCGGACTACCTCAACCCCCGTCAGATGGCGCAGCCGGGGGAACCTCCCGTGCCCGCAGGGCTACGGGGGAGCATCCCCAATCAGGTCGACAAGTCGATCCAGACCACGCGCCGATTCGACGCGCTCAAGCTCTGGATGACCCTGCGCGTGATGGGCGCCGACGGGATCGGCTCCCTCTTCGACGAGGTCGTCGACCTGGCCGCGGCCGGCTGGGACCTCATCGACGCCGACCCGCGCTTCGAGGTCGTGGTCAAACCGCAGATCTCCACCCTGGTCTTCCGGTACGTGCCCGGTGGCGAGGTGCGCGCCGATCTGGTCGACGAGGCCAACCTCCATGCCCGCAAGGCCCTGTTCGCCTCGGGAGAGGCCGTGGTGGCCGGCACCAAGGTGGACGGCAGGCAGTACCTGAAGTTCACCCTCCTCAACCCGCAGACCACCACGGCCGACATCACGGCCGTGCTCGACCTCCTCGCCGCACACGCCGAGCAGTTCCTGGGAGAGTCCCTTGTCGTCCACTCGTGAGCCCCGTGACTTCATCGGAATCGGTCTCGGTCCCTTCAATCTGGGACTGGCCTGCCTGACCGCACCGATCGACGAACTCGACGGCCTCTTCATCGAGTCGAAGCCGCACTTCGAGTGGCACGCCGGGATGTTCCTGGACGGCGCGCACCTGCAGACGCCGTTCATGTCGGACCTGGTGACCCTCGCCGACCCGACCTCGCCCTTCTCCTTCCTGAACTACCTGAAGGACAAGGACCGGCTGTACTCCTTCTACATCCGGGAGAGCTTCTACCCGCTGCGGGCCGAGTACAACGACTACTGCCGCTGGGCCGCCGACCGGCTCGACAACGTCCAGTACTCCACCTCGGTCACCGAGGTCACCTACGACGAGCGGGCCGGCCTCTACGAGGTCCACACCGACCGCGGCGAGACCCACCTGGCCCGCCGCCTGGTCCTGGGTACCGGCACCCCGCCGTTCGTACCGCCGGCGTGCGCGCAGGTGGGCGGCGACTTCACGCACAACTCCGCCTACATGCAGAACAAGGCCGAGCTGCAGAAGAAGAAGTCGATCACCCTGGTCGGCTCCGGCCAGAGCGCGGCCGAGATCTACTACGACCTGCTCGCCGAGATCGACGTGCACGGCTACCAGCTCAACTGGGTCACCCGCTCCCCGCGGTTCTTCCCGCTGGAGTACACCAAGCTGACGCTGGAGATGACCTCCCCCGAGTACGTGGACTACTTCCACGCGCTCCCCGAGGACACCCGCTACCGCCTGGAGAGCCGGCAGAAGAACCTCTTCAAGGGCATCGACGGCGAGCTCATCAACGCCATCTTCGACCTGCTCTACCAGAAGAAGGTCACCTCGCCGGGCCCGGTCACCACCACCCTGCTCACCAACACCTCGCTGAACTCGGCCGCGTACGACCCCACCACGGGCACGTACACGCTCGGGCTGCGCCAGGAGGAACAGGAGCGCGACTTCTCCCTCTCCAGCCAGGGCCTGGTCCTCGCGACGGGCTACCGGTACGAACTCCCCGAGTTCCTGAACCCCGTACGCGGCCGCCTGAACTTCGACGGCCACGGCCGCCCCGACGCGGCGCGCAACTACAGCATCGACACCACCGGCCGCGGCGTGTTCCTCCAGAACGGCACCGTCCACAACCACTCGATCACCTCGCCCGACCTGGGCATGGCCGCGTACCGCAACGCGTACATCATCGGCGAGCTGCTCGGCCGCGAGTACTACAAGGTCGAGAAGTCCATCGCGTTCCAGCAGTTCGCCGCCCCGGAAGGCACCTTCGCATGAGCACCACCACCGATTCCCGCTTCACCCGCACCGACCCGGGCCTCGGCGCCTTCTCGGTCCGCCCGCTGGACCCCTTCGCCGACGCGGAACTGCTGCACGGCTGGGTCACGCACCCCAAAGCCGCGTTCTGGATGATGCAGGAAGCCTCGCTGCCCGACGTGGAGCGCGAGTACATGAAGATCGCCGCCGCCGAGCACCACGAGGCCTTCATCGGCCTCCACGAGGGCCGCCCCGCCTTCCTGATGGAGCACTACGACCCGAGTCGGCTGGAACTGGTCGGCCTCTACGAGGCCCTGCCCGGGGACGTCGGCATGCACTTCCTCGTCGCCCCCAGCGACACCCCCGTGCACGGGTTCACCCTCGCGGTCATCACCACCGTCATGGCCTCCCTCTTCGCCGACCCGGCGACCCGCCGCGTCGTGGTGGAGCCCGACGTCCGCAACACGGCCGTCCACGCACTGAACGAGGCCGTCGGCTTCGTACCCGACGGGCCGGTCGTCAAGCCGGAGAAGGAAGCCCTGCTGAGCTTCTGCACCCGCGAACAGTTCGAAGCCGCCACCGGTATCAGCACCGGTATCACCACGGGAGAGTCGATATGAGCCTCGCCGACGCCGTCTCCCACCTCTCCCCCGAGCTGTGGGCCCGCGCCAACCGGGCCCTGGTCAAGAAGGCCCTGGCGGAGTTCTCCCACGAGCGCCTGCTCACTCCGGCCCCCCTGGGCGACTCCCGCTACTCGGTCCTGAGCGACGACGGCTCCGTGGAGTACCGCTTCACCGCGGCCCTGCACGCCCTGGACCACTGGGCGGTGGACGAGGCCTCCGTCACCCGCCACCGGGACGGCGCGCAGCTGCCGCTGGACGCCATCGACTTCCACATCGAGCTCAAGGACTCCCTGGGACTGAGCGCCGAGGTCCTGCCCGTCTACCTGGAGGAGATCTCCTCCACCCTGGCCGGATCGGGCTTCAAGTACACGAAGCCGCAGATCTCCTCGTCGGTGCTGGCCAAGTCCTCCTTCCAGGACATCGAGACCGGCATGACCGAGGGCCACCCCTGCTTCGTCGCCAACAACGGCCGCCTCGGCTTCGGCGTGCACGAGTACCTCTCGTACGCCCCGGAGGCCGCGAGCCCGGTCCACCTGGTGTGGGTGGCGGCCCGTAAGGACGTCTCCACCTTCACGGCGGGCTCCGGCCTGGACCACGGCTCCTTCATGCGGGCCGAGCTGGGCGAGGCGGCCGTCGAGGGGTTCGAGGCGAAACTGAGGGCCCTGGGCCTGGACCCGGCGGACTACCACTTCTTCCCGGTCCACCCCTGGCAGTGGTGGAACAAGACCACGGTCACCTTCGCCGCCGAGATAGCCAACCGCCGCCTGGTCCTGTTGGGTGAGGGCGAGGACTCCTACCTCGCGCAGCAGTCGATCCGTACCTTCTTCAACACCAGCGCCCCCGAGAAGCACTACGTCAAAACGGCGATCTCGGTCCTCAACATGGGCTTCATGCGCGGCCTCTCCGCCACGTACATGGAGGCCACCCCGGCGATCAACGACTGGCTGCACCAGCTGATCCAGTCGGACGAGGTCCTCCGGTCGGTCGACTTCTCGATCATCCGCGAGCGCGCGGCGATCGGCTACCACCACCGCCAGTACGAGCGCGCGACCGACCGCTACTCCCCGTACCGCAAGATGCTGGCGGCCCTGTGGCGCGAGTCCCCGGTGGCCTCGCTCCAGGAGGGCGAGCGGCTGGCCACCATGGCCTCGCTCCTCCACGTGGACTCCGCGGGCGACTCCTTCGTCGGCGCCCTCGTCGCGGAGTCGGGCCTCACCCCGGCCGAATGGCTGCGCTCGTACCTGCGCGCCTACCTGGTCCCCCTCCTGCACTGCTTCTACCAGTACGACCTGGCGTACATGCCGCACGGCGAGAACACGATCCTCGTCATCGAGAACGGCGTGGTGAAGCGGGCGATCTTCAAGGACATCGCCGAGGAGATCGTGGTCATGGACCCGGACGCGGTCCTGCCGCCGGCCGTGGAGCGCATCAAGGCCGACATCCCGGAGGACATGAAGCTCCTGTCGATCTTCACGGACGTCTTCGACTGCTTCTTCCGCTTCCTGAACTCGATCCTGGTCTCCGAGGGCATCTGCGAGGAGTCCGCCTTCTGGCGGGCGGTCGCCGACTGCGCCCACGACTACCAGGACTCCGTCCCGGCCCTGGCGGACCGCTTCGCCCGCTACGACCTCTTCGCGGACGAGTTCCAGCTGTCCTGCCTCAACCGCCTCCAGCTGCGCAACAACAAGCAGATGGTCGACCTCGCCGACCCCTCCGCCGCCCTCCAGCTGATCGGCACCCTCAAGAACCCCGTCGCGCGGTTCGCGCGACGGTGATCAAGGGGCGGGTGCGCTGCCGACTACGGTCCCTCGGCAGCGCACCCGCCCCTTCCCCACTCCTGCGGCCCGACCCGGCCGACGACCGCATTCGCATGCGCGTACGATCTCTGCGATCACGAACGCCTCGGGAAAGTGGAGCGAGGGGCACGGAGACGATGTCTCCGTGATCAGCTGGAAGGAGACCGCGACCCATGCCCACGATGCGCAGGGCCTCCCTTGTCCTCGCCCTCACCCTGGTACTCGGAGGATGCATGTCCGACAACGGCGCCAACGATCCGCTTCCCCGTATGAGCAGGGCACATGCGGAGGCCTGGGCGGAGGACTGGGTCGACTCCATGGCTCGCACGGCCAAGTCCGAGATCATCTCGGACACGCTCAGCGCGAACTTCCACAACTGCACCGGCAAGAACGGCGAGACGGCCCACGACGGCCGGTTCACCCTGATGTTCAATGCACGCGCCAAGGTGCCCCGGGCCCAGTACGCCGAGGCCCTGAAGGCGTTGAGGAGCGAACTCGAGGCGCAGGGCTTCAAGGTCGTCGGCTACCAGGAAGGGCCCGGGCAGGAACGCGGTGCGTACGGTCTCCAGGCCAGCCGTCCGAAGGACAAGCAGTTCGTCTCCGCGGGCGATGTGGGCGACGACCTGTGGACTCTGTCCGTCGACACCCCGTGCCTCCTCCCTCCCGACGCCAAGCAGCAGCAGTTCTGATGGGAGGAGGCGCGGGCGGAGCGGCTTGCGGACCGCATCCGGCCGCCGCCCGTACACCGGCCCGCGTCACGACGACCACGGCACGTCCGGGGCGCGGTGGTAGTTGACGTCCTGGGAGTCCAGGCGGGGGGCCTGGGCCGCCAGGCGGCGGCTGTACGCGGTCCAGTCGTGGGCGGCGGGCGGGGACCAGCCGAGTTCCGCCAGGCCCAGCACCCTCGGGAAGGCCATGTACTCCAGGTCCGGGCGGGTGGCGATGGTCTCGGTCCACAGCGGGGCCTCCACCCCGAGGACCGCGGACTCCGGGACTCCGGCCAGGTAGGTCCCCGGGTCCCAGTCGTAGGCGCGGCGGACCGGGACGAAGCCCGCCCAGGCCAGGCCCGGCTTGGTCGCCGCGTCGTACTTCATGTCCAGGTAGAGCCGGTCCGCCGGGGACAGGATCAGCGGGTGGCCCGCCTTCGCGGCCGCGGCGACCGCCGCCTTCTCCGGGGCCGCCGTGCGGTCGTGGCCCCAGTACTGGAGTACCGCGCCCGGCGCCGGGTGCGCCGTCGCGAGCTGGTGCCAGGCGATCACCGTCTTGCCGTGCTCGGCCACGACCTGCTGCGCCCGGTCCATGAACGCCGCGTAGTCCGCCGCCGGTGTGGAGTGGGCCTCGTCGCCGCCGATGTGGAGGTAGGGGCCGGGCGTGAGCTCCGCCAGTTCACCGAGCACCTGGTCGATGAACTCGTAGGTCCGCTCCTGGCCCACGCACAGGGAGCTGAAGCCGACCTTGATCCCGGTGTAGCGCTCGCGCGCCTTTCCGTCGCAGTTCAGCTCCGCGTACGAGGCCTGCGCCGCGTTCACGTGGCCCGGCATGTCGATCTCGGGGACCACGTCCACGTACCGCTCCCCCGCGTACGCCACCAGGTCCCGGTACTGGTCCTTCGTCCAGTACCCGCCGGGCCCGCCGCCGACCTCGCTGCCTCCCCCGTACTGCGCCAGCTTCGGCCAGGAGTCGATCGCCAGGCGCCAGCCCTGGTCGTCGGTCAGGTGCAGGTGCAGGGTGTTGACCTTGTACTGCGCGAGCTGGTCCACGTACCGCTTGACCTGCTCGACCGTGAAGAAGTGGCGGGCCACGTCCACCATCGCCCCGCGGTACGCGAAGCGCGGCGCGTCCGTGACCGTCCCGCCAGGCACCGTCCCCGGACCGGACACCGGGAGCAGCTGGCGCAGCGTCTGGCCGGCGTGGAAGAGCCCGGCGGGCGTGCGCGCGGTGAGGGTGACCCCGTCGGGGCCGGACTCCAGCCGGTACCCCTCGGCGCCCGCCCCTGCCGTCCCCTCGTCGATCCGCAGCCGGATCCCGTCGCCCTCGGCGCCGTCGACCACGGGCACCGGCAGTCCGCTGGGTCCCCGGAGCTGCTCGGCGAGGAGTTCCCCGACCTTGCGGACCTCCTCGTCGTCCGTGGTGCCGGTACGCACGACCGTGCCCGGACCGAAGGCGTACCCCGGGCCCGCGGCGTGCGCGGAGACGGGCGCCGGCAGGATCCGTGCGTAAGGGGCGAGCACGGCGGAGCCCGCGCCGGCGGGCCGGGCGTCGTCGGCCCCGTGCGCGACGGTGCAGGACGCGGCGGCGGGGACGGCGGCGAGGACGAGCAGGGCGGCGAGCGCGCGGTGCGGGACTCTCATGCCACCAGGTATAGACCAGACGGGCCCGCAAGGACGGTGCGAGAATCCCGAGGTGGCGGAAATCATCCAGAAGGACGGTACGTGGACCTTCGACGGGGACTCGGTGCGCATCGTGCCGGGCCGCGACAAGGCGGTGGGACTGCTGCGCCAGACGCTGGGCGAGGTGGTCGTCCCGCTGTGCGCGCTCGCCGGGGTCTCCTACGAACCGGGGCGCAAGGCGGGCCGGTTGCGGCTGCGCCTGCGTGACGGCGCCGATCCGCTGCTCCAGGTGACGGGCGGGCGGCTACCGGAGGCCTCCGATCCGTACCGGCTGACCGTGGAGTCGGCCCGGGCCGGGGTCGCGGAGTACTTCGTGGACGAGGTGCGCAATGCGCTGCTGCTGGACCAGGTGGATCCCGGGCCCGCGGACTCCTACCTGCTGCCGGGGCCGGCGGTGCCGATCACGGTCGGCGCGGGCGACGGGACGGTGGCCTTCGACGGTGACCGGGTGGCCCTGGACTGGAACTGGACCACGGAGGAGGCCAAACGCTCGGGCGGGCCCCGGGAGTTCCGGATCCGGGACGTGCGGTCGGTGGAGTGGGCTCCGTCGAAGGGGCTGACGAACGGGTGGCTCCGCTTCACCCTGGCCGGTACGACGGCGGCCGCGCCCGCTCCGAAGTACGACCCGCACGCGGTGGAGCTGTCCGGCTTCAAGAAGGACCCGCTGATGGCGCTGGTCGCAGCGGCCGTGGCGGTCCGCATGCCCCACCCGGCGGCGGCGCCCTCGGAGGGGACCCACGACGTCCTGCTGCGGCGGCTGCGCGAGCTGGGGGAGCTGCACCGAGCCGGGATCCTGACGGCCGAGGAGTTCACCACGGCGAAAGCGGCGATTTTGGGACGTTTCTGAGCGTCCTAGACCGGAATTAACCCCTCCTCTGGTCCAGACCAGAGCAATCCTGCCCGATTTCGGGCAGGATCTTTGCGTTCTGCGGCTCGGACCGTCAATATCGACGGATGCCCGACCGCCGCCCGTCGTACGACGACCTCGTCGACCACCTGGTGCGCAGCACCTCGCTCCAGCGAGGGGAAGCCGCCCGTGTGGTGCTCGACGTGCTCGCGTACTTCGACGAGACGACGGAGGAGTTCGTCCGCCGCCGCCACCGTGAGCTCCAGTCCGGCGGCGCGGTCAACGCGGACATCTTCGAGCGGATCGCGGCCGAGCTGCCGCACCGCGCGGTGGCCCCGCCGGAGCTGTCGCTCCGGCAACTGCGGCGCATCGTCTACGGCTGACCGCCACCCCGTGGGGGCAGGCGCAGGGCAGCGGCAAGAGCAATCGAACTTCAGGAGGGGTAAGACCTTATGTGCGGAATCGTGGGTTATATCGGCAAGCGTGACGTGGCACCGCTGCTGCTGGAGGGGCTGCAGCGACTGGAGTACCGCGGATACGACTCCGCGGGCATCGTCGTCAACAGCCCGAAGTCCGCGGCCCTGAAGGTCGTCAAGGCCAAGGGCCGCGTGCGCGAGCTGGAGTCCCGGGTACCCAAGCGCTTCGCCGGCACCACCGGCATCGCGCACACCCGCTGGGCCACCCACGGCGCCCCGAGCGACACCAACTCCCACCCGCACCTGGACGCGGACAACAAGGTCGCGGTCGTCCACAACGGCATCGTCGACAACGCCTCCGAGCTGCGCGCCAAGCTCGAGGCCGACGGCGTGGTCTTCCTCTCGGAGACCGACACCGAGGTGCTCGTCCACCTGATCGCCCGCTCCCAGGCCGCGACCCTGGAGGAGAAGGTCCGCGAGGCGCTCAAGGTCGTCGAGGGCACCTACGGCATCGCCGTCATGCACGCCGACTTCCCCGACCGCATCGTCGTCGCCCGCAACGGCTCCCCGGTCGTCCTCGGCATCGGCGAGAAGGAGATGTTCGTCGCCTCGGACATCGCCGCGCTCGTCGCCCACACCCGCCAGATCGTCACCCTCGACGACGGCGAGATGGCCACCCTGAAGGCCGACGACTTCCGCACCTACACCACCTCCGGCACGACGACCACCGCCACGCCCGAGACCGTGGAGTGGGAGGCCGCCTCGTACGACATGGGCGGTCACGACACGTACATGCACAAGGAGATCACCGAGCAGGTCGACGCCGTCGACCGCGTGCTGCGCGGCCGGATCGACGACCGGTTCAACACCGTCCACCTGGGCGGCCTGAACCTGGACCCGCGCGAGGCGCGCGGCATCCGCCGGGTCAAGATCCTGGGCTGCGGCACCTCGTACCACGCCGGCCTGATCGGCGCGGGCCTCATCGAGGGCCTCGCCCGGATCCCCGCCGACGCCGAGCCGGCCTCCGAGTTCCGCTACCGCAACCCGGTCGTGGACCCCGACACCCTCTACATCGCGGTCTCCCAGTCCGGTGAGACGTACGACGTGCTCGCGGCCGTGCAGGAGCTCAAGCGCAAGGGCGCCCGCGTCCTCGGCGTGGTCAACGTGGTCGGCTCCGCGATCGCCCGCGAGGCCGACGGCGGCGTCTACGTGCACGCCGGCCCCGAGGTCTGCGTGGTCTCCACCAAGTGCTTCACCAACACGGTCGTGGCCTTCGCGCTGCTCGCCGTGCACCTCGGCCGCATCCGCGACCTGTCCGTCACCGACGGCAAGCGGATCATCGAGGGCCTGCGCAAGCTGCCCGCCCAGATCCAGGAGATCCTGGACGGCGAGGAAGACATCAAGAAGCTCGCGGCCGAGTACGCCGAGGCCAAGTCGATGATGTTCATCGGCCGGGTGCGCGGCTACCCGGTGGCCCTGGAGGCCTCCCTGAAGCTCAAGGAGATCTCCTACATCCACGCCGAGGCCTACCCGGCCTCCGAGCTCAAGCACGGCCCGCTGGCGCTCATCGAGCCGGCGATGCCCACGGTCGCGATCGTCCCGGACGACGACCTGCTGGAGAAGAACCGCGCGGCGCTGGAGGAGATCAAGGCCCGCAGCGGCCGGATCCTCGCGGTCGCCCACCGCGAGCAGGAGAAGGCCGACCACACCATCCTCGTGCCCAAGAACGAGGACGAGCTGGACCCGATCCTGATGGGCATCCCGCTCCAGCTCCTGGCGTACCACACCGCCCTGGCCCTGGGCCGGGACATCGACAAGCCGCGCAACCTGGCGAAGTCCGTCACCGTCGAGTAGCAGCGCAGCGGCCGTGCACCTGTCGGCCGCGCACGAGGAAGGCCCCCGGGGATCCCCCGGGGGCCTTCTCGCGTACCTGCGCCGCAGGCTCGAGCCGTCGCTCGGGCCGTCAGCTCGCGGCGACCGCTCCGCTCGAACCCTTGCCGAGCGCCATCGGCCAGCTCGCCAGCGCCGCGGTGGCGCCGTACCAGGCCAGCAGCCCGGAGAGCGCGGCCGCCCAGCCTGCCGCCTTGACCAGCCCGCCGGTGTCGGCGAACGTGCCTATCGCCAGGAGCAGCAGCGAGAGGGTGAACAGGCCGTACACGCCTTGACCGAACAGGCCGCCCGAAGCAGCGGCGGTGAGGGTCAGCGCGAGCATGGCGAACAGGACGAGGAACATTCCGGCCGCGTGTGCCGAAACCTTTCCGTCAGCGCCGTTGGCCCAGGTGAACCAGAAGGCACCGATGCCCGCGAACGCCGTTCCGTTGAAGCCGTTGCCGCCGCGGAATTCGAGGATCCCGAGGACGAACAGGGCGAGACCGCCAAGGAAGGTCGCGAGCGACACGGAGTTGGCGACGGTCACACCGCTGATGACTCCGGTCTGGCCGATACCGAACGCGAGAAGGGTGAGCCCCAGGGCGATGTGCCCGAGGGTCGAAGTCGAGGCCTTGCTTCCCGCAGAGACACCATTGTCCACGGCGGGCTCCCTTCGATCTGCAGTTGTTTGCTGCGTCCCAGCAGCATTTATCTACCCCTTACAAGGGGGTTCACAACCACACAATCGACATACAGTCGGTTACGGGATGACAACAACCGGTCGCTGCGCCCGCTTCGCCAGCCGGCCCGCCACCGATCCGAAGATCCGGCCGACGATCCCGTGCGTGGAACCGACCACGATGGCGTCCGCCGAGTACTCCCGGCCGACCTCCTCCAGCTCGTGGCAGATGTCCCCGCCCCGCTCGACGAGGATCCACGGGACCTCGGCCAGATAGTCCGCGCAGGCCAGCTCCAGACCCAGCACCTCGGTGCGGTGGTCCGGCACGTCCACGAAGACGGGCGGCTCGCAGCCGGCCCACACGGTGGTGGGGAGCCGGTTGGCGACATGGACGATGATCAGACCCGATCCGGAGCGACGGGCCATGCCGATCGCGTACGCGAGGGCGCGCTCACTGGACGTGGATCCGTCGAATCCCACGACGACCCCGTGCCGGAAGGCCGGGTCGCAGGGATGACGTGGTTGTTCCACCGCGCGCAGGTCGGCCGATTCGGGGTCGGCGAGGCGTTTGCGCTTGCGGTCCGCGGGTTCGGAGAATTCGTGACCGGCCATGGGTGTCTCGGCGAAGAGGTCCTCGGGCGAAGGGACAAGGCAGCTGGGCGGCAGTGGGCGGAAGTGACGATGCGAGCGGTGAAGATTCGGAGAATGGCAACTCAGTGTGACTGAGCTCTGTCCGGGAAGCATCTTCCCAAGCCCATACCCACCAGGGTACGGCGACACTCCTGTGCTGCACAGGGCTTGCCGCCCCTGGAGAGCGTCCAAGGGAGCATGCCGCAGCGACGCTGCCTTGGCAATGGCCGCTGCCCCCTACAGCCAGTGACGAGCTACTCCCCCGCCGGGCACGTGCCACCCGTGCGCGCAGTGACCGAGCCGCGCCGCCCGCCGTTGGACACGAGTCCGACCGTCCAGGAAGAGCACGCAGGGAGCACGCCGTGCCCGGTCATCCGGTTCACCCCGTCCAGCCCGCTCAGTCGCCCGCTCAGCCGACGCAGTCCGTCCACATGCCGCCTCCACCGCTTCACCCGTCCGTGCCATCCGCGAGGCGCCCCCACGACGACCCCGCGGGTGACGTGGTGCGCTGGGCGGCCTTCAGCTGCCTGCTCGTCCCCGTCGTCCTCGTCGTCTACGGGACCTCCTTCGGCGGGGCGGCGGTGGCCACCCTCGGCCTGGCCGCCGTCACGGCCGCCTGCCGGGTGCTGCTGCGCCACTCGGAGAAGGCCGGAAGGAGTGCGGCGGCGGTTCTCGTGGAGGACCGCACGGCGGCCGCCCAGCGCGGCCGGCACTCGCGCGCCGGGGCCGGAACGCACCGCGGTTGTCATGGTTCCGGCGGGATGTCCCCTCACGACTGACCGGTTCGCACATCCACACCCGCATGTTTTCAGCCAACTTCCCGGCAGGTCACCCCCCTTGCCGGAATGTCCCCCCACCCCCCTCACCATCAGCGAAGACGGTGCCGGAGGGGGGCTTTGACCCTATGGGTACTGGCCATGGCCGGACAGCGTGCTTCCCACCCGGGTAGCGGAGTGGAACGCTTCCTGATCGAATGCTTTTCGCCAAGTTGCCAAGTCGACATAGCGCTGCGTGCTGAACTTGTCACGCCGACACCACGGGACGCAGTAGATTCGATCATGTATTTACGGCGGGGGATCCACGTGCAAGGCCGAGGGGAAACGTGCAGGTGCGACCAGACCAAGGAGTCGCGACACCCAAGGGGGGCTTAGCGCCATGAGCCAGGATTCCACCGCCGTCGTCGTAGACGGCAGGAAGCTCGCGGGGCGTCGCCGCAGGGAGATCGTCGCGGTGCTGCTCTTCAGCGGCGGGCCGATCTTCGAGAGCTCCATTCCACTTTCCGTGTTCGGCATTGACCGGCAGGACGCGGGAGTTCCACGCTATCGACTGCTCGTGTGCGCCGGTGAGGACGGTCCGCTGCGGACCACCGGCGGACTCGAACTGACCGCGCCGTACGGGCTGGAGGCGATCGCCCGGGCAGGCACGGTCGTCGTGCCCGCGTGGCGTTCCATCACTTCACCGCCACCGCCGGAGGCGCTCGACGCACTGCGTCTGGCGCACGAGGAGGGGGCCCGGATCGTCGGGCTGTGCACGGGAGCCTTCGTGCTCGCCGCGGCCGGTCTGCTCGACGGCCGGCCCGCGACGACGCACTGGATGTACGCGCCGACGCTGGCCAAGCGCTACCCGTCCGTCCACGTCGATCCGCGCGAGCTGTTCGTCGACGACGGCGACGTGCTGACGTCCGCGGGCACCGCGGCCGGAATCGATCTGTGCCTGCACATCGTGCGCACGGACCACGGCAGCGAGGCGGCCGGGGCCCTGGCCCGCAGGCTCGTCGTCCCGCCGCGTCGCACGGGCGGCCAGGAGCGCTACCTCGACCGGTCGCTGCCGGAAGAGATCGGCGCCGATCCGCTGGCCGAGGTCGTCGCCTGGGCGCTGGAACACCTCCACGAGCAGTTCGACGTGGAGACGCTGGCAGCGCGCGCCTACATGAGCAGGCGCACGTTCGACCGGCGGTTCCGCTCGCTCACCGGCAGCGCGCCGCTGCAGTGGCTGATCACCCAGCGGGTGCTCCAGGCACAGCGGCTGCTGGAGACCTCCGACTATTCGGTCGACGAGGTCGCCGGACGCTGCGGGTTCCGCTCGCCGGTCGCCCTGCGCGGGCACTTCCGCCGCCAGCTGGGGTCCTCCCCGGCCGCCTACCGGTCCGCCTACCGGGCCAGGCGCCCGCAGGCGGACGCCGCCCAGGTGGCCCAGCTGTCGGAGTCGCCGGTTCCGCACCAGCGCACTCCGCAGCCGCAGCGCACCGCGGCGGCTCTGGCCGCGGCGGGTCCCACGGTGACGGAGCTGTACGCCCCGGGCCGGGTCCTGCGCGAGCACGCCTAGCGCGCAGCCCCGTAGGGGCACTGCTCGGACAAGGTCCCCCGCATCGGAATCACCGATGTGGGGGACCTTCCGCATAAGGTGCCCGGGCCGGGTCCTGCGCGAGCACGCCTAGCGCGCAGCCCCGTAGGGGCACTGCTCGGACAAGGTCCCCCGCATCGGAATCACCGATGTGGGGGACCTTCCGCATAAGGTGGGGCGCATGAACGACCGCATGGTGTGGATCGACTGCGAGATGACCGGGCTCTCGTTGACGGACGACGCACTTATCGAGGTGGCCGCACTGGTCACCGACTCGGAGCTCAACGTGCTCGGCGAAGGCGTGGACATCGTGATCCGCCCGCCGGACGCGGCCCTGGAGACCATGCCCGACGTGGTGCGCGAGATGCACACCTCCTCCGGCCTGCTCGACGAGCTGGCCGGCGGGACCACCCTCGCGGATGCCGAGGCGCAGGTCCTGGCCTACGTACGGGAACACGTGAAGGAGCCCCGCAAGGCCCCGCTCTGCGGAAACACGGTCGGTACCGACCGCGGTTTCCTGCTGCGCGACATGGCCGCACTGGAGGGGTACCTGCACTACCGGATCGTGGACGTGTCCTCGATCAAGGAGCTGGCGCGCCGCTGGTACCCGCGCGCCTACTTCAACAGCCCGCCGAAGAACGGCAACCACCGGGCGCTCGCGGACATCAAGGAGTCCATCGCCGAGCTGCGTTACTACCGGGAGGCCGTCTTCGTTCCGCAGCCCGGACCGGACTCGGACACGGCGCGGACCATCGCCGCCAAGCACGTCGTCCCAGGCGAGTAACTCCGCCCTCAGCACCTCCCGGAGGCCGGCGGGGGAAAAGGGGGGCGCGAGCACCCTCCCGGACCCTGTACGCTTTTCTTCGGCCGGTCGGTTTTCCGACCGGACATGGTGGGTGTAGCTCAGTTGGTAGAGCACCTGGTTGTGGTCCAGGTGGCCGCGGGTTCAAGTCCCGTCACTCACCCTGCGAGAGGGCCTCGTTCCGCGAAAGCGGAGCGGGGCCCTCTGCGTTTCCCGGGATCTTTCCCACGAGGCTCCGCGTCCTGCCGCACCAGGCGCGGGACGCCTCGCTGCACTAGGCGCGGGACGCCTCGCCGCGGAAGGCGTCCGCGTGGTCCGCGGACCAGGTGGCGAAGGTCCGGGGCGCGTGGCCGGTGAGCTGCTCGACGGCGTCGGTCAGGCTGACCGGCAGGCCGTCGGTGGCGGCCCAGAAGTCGAGCAGGGCCTCGGCATAGGGACCGGGTATGTAGCCGTCGACCTCGGCCTTCCACTGCTCGCGGGAGACGGGCTCGAAGGGTATGGGGCTCCCGACCGCCTCGCCCAGTAGGGCCAGCTGGGCGGCGAAGGTCAGCGACTGCGGGCCGGTCAGTGTGTACGCCCGGCCGCCGAGCGAGGGGTCGGTGAGCACCGCGAAGGCGGACTCCGCGACATCGGCCTCATGGACGGGGTCGCAGTAGGAGCCCGGGTAGGGCAGGTGCACCGGGCGGCCGGATTTCAGCGACCAGGCCCAGGCGAGGGCGTTGCTCGCGAAGGAGCCGGGGCGCAGCAGGGTGGTGCGCAGCGGGGAGGCGAGGAGGGCCCGCTCCACCGCGAGGTGGGCCGCGGCGAGCGGGCTCCGCTCGGCGTCGGGATCCAGGACCGAGGAGGAGGACAGCAGGACGACGTGCTCGACGCCGGCCCGCACGGCCTCTTCGACGAAGGCGTCGATGGCGGAGGACTCGGCGTAGAGGAAGACGGAGCGGACTCCGGCGAGGGCGGCGGGGAAGGTGGCCGGATCGCTCAGATCGCAGTGAACGGTCCCGGGTTTGTCCGGCTCGCGGGAAGCGAGGCGGTGCGGGAGTCCGCGGGCGGTGAGGAGGGAGGAGAGGCCGCGGGCGATGGCGCCGCGGCCGCCGGTGACGAGGATGTCCGACATGGGGAACGCTCCTTTTGAGTAGACTGAGTACGTGACGCAGATTCTGCGTTGCACACTCTCTGCGTCACACAGTTAAATTTGAAGCACGGAGAAGCCGATGTCAACCAATAACCCTCGTTCGGGTGAGTCCTGGAGCCGCGCCGAGCTGCTCGCGCGCATCGTCACCGAGAGCCAGCGGCACTACGCCGACTACTCGCTCTTCAGCCAGGCCATGGCCGACCACGTCGGCCTGCACCCCACCGACCTGCAGTGCGTCGCCCTCCTCGACATGGAGCCCGGCCCCGTCAGCACCGGTGACATCGCCCGGCTCACCGGCCTCACCTCCGGCTCCGCCACCCGCCTGGTCGACCGCATGGTCAAGGCCGGCATCGTCGAGCGCCACGCCGATCCCCACGACCGCCGGCGCTCGCTCGTCGCCCTCGCCCCCGCCGCCCGCGACCGGATCGGCGCCGCGTGGGACACCCCCGGCCGGGCCTTCGGCGCCGTGCTGGAGAGCTATTCCGACGCCGAACTCGCCGTCATCGGCGACTACCTGCACCGCGCCGCCGAAGTCGGCCGCGCCCAGGCCCAGCGGCTGACCTCCGGCACGGGCGACACCGACTGACGGGGACAACCGCCGACCGACCGCCGACCAGCCAGCCAGCCGGCCAGCCAGCCAGCCAGCCAGCCAGCCAGCCAGCCAGCCAGCCAGCCGCACACCTACCCAAGCCGCCGCTCCGCCGCTACCGTCCCCTCCAACGGGCAACGGCGCGCGCCGGAGAAACGGGAGGGTCGGCGTGCGGCTGGAGGTTGTCCGTGTCCCTGTCCGCATCCGCCGCCGCCCCCGGCGGCTTCCGCGGGGTGTTCGCACTCGGCGGTACCGCACTCCCTGTCTACGGGTTCCTCGCGCGGCTCCCCGCCGCGCTCTGCCCCATCGGGACGCTCCTGCTCATCAACGACCGCGACGGCATCGGCGAAGCCGGGACGGTCGCCGCGGCCCTCTGGCTCGGCCAGGCCCTCGGCGGCCCGGTCATCGGCCGGCTCGCCGACCGGCGCGGCCACCGCGCCGTCCTGCTCCTCGCCTGCGCCGCGAACGCCGCCGTGCTCGCCGCCCTGGTGGCGGCCGTCCTCGGCGGGCTGCCGCTGGCCGCGCGTACGGGGCTCGCCGTGGCCGCCGGTCTGACCGTGCCGCAGATCGGGCCGCTGGCCCGGGCCCGCTGGGCGCGGCTGGCCGGAGACGACCGGGCCCTGGTCGGGGCCGCGCTCTCCTTCGACACCACCCTCGACGAGGTCGGCTTCATGGTGGGGCCCGCGCTGGCCGGGATCCTCGCGGTGACCGTGCACCCCGCCTCGGGGCTGGTCCTCGCAGCCGTGCTGATCGTGGTCTTCGGGACGCTCTTCGCCGTGCATCCCACGGCGCCCGGGCCGACGCCGCAAACCACGGCCGCGCGTGGCGACGTACGACTGTGGTCGCCCGGGCTGGCCCTGCTGTTCGCCATGGCCGTCCTGCAAGGCTCCGCCTGGAGTGCGGCCAACACCGGGGTCAACGCCCTCGCCGAGTCGGCCGGATCAGCGGGCTCCGCCGGGCTCATCTGGTCCGCCATGGCCGTGACCAGCTCGGTCACCGGCTTCGTGACGGTGGCCCGGCCGGGTCGGGCCGATCTGACGGTCCGGCTGCGCCGGACGATCGCCGTCCAGGCCCTGCTGACGCTGCCCCTGCTCGCGGTGTCGGGCGTGTGGGGCGCGGCCTTCGCGGTCGCGGGCATCGGGCTGGCCGTGGCTCCGCACCTCATCGCCCTGTTCGGGCTCGTGGAACGGGCCGCCCCGGCACGGCGGATGGCCGAGGCCATGACCGTGACCGGCAGCGGGCTGCTCCTCGGGGAGGCTCTCGCGGCGGCCCTCGCGGGACCGCTGGCCGAGGCCCACGGCCACCGGGCCGCCTTCGCCCTGTCCTGCGTCGCGACGGCCGCCTCCGCGGTGGTGGCGACGGCGGCGGCCGGGCGGGTACGGGGGCTGCGGCTCAGCCCGGCGAGGACTGCATCGCCGCGATTCCCTTCGCCAGATCCTCTCCGTTCATCACGGGACTGACCTCGATCTCGGCGTTGAACTGCATGAACAGGTCCTCCGTCAGGGCCGGCAGCTGCGAGCTGTCCTGGAGGTCGAAGACCACCCACATGGACCGGACTCCCTCGTGCGGGCCGAAGTAGGCGGCCTCCGGCTTGAGGGCCTCCATGAGCTTCTTCACGGCCTGGACGAGGGCACCGCTCTTGATGCCCTCATTGGCCGCGGCAGTGTCGAGATGGGCCCTGAGCATGACTCTCATGCGCGGCTCCTTTCGTCACGGCCACCCTCGGTGCGGGCCCGGGCGGCGGCAACATCTCCGCCTCCGTCCGGGCACGCCCTCACCCGTCCCGGCGTACGGCTACTGCGTCGGCGCCGCGCCCTGGATGTGGAAGTTGAAGTCCGCGTGCCCCAGGGCCCCCATCAGCCGGAGCCAGATCGGCAGCAGCATCTCCGTGCCGCGCGCCGTCTCGATGCCGCCCAGGTCGATGATGGTGCGCTCGCCCCAGCCGAAGGATTCCAGGAGCTCCCGCACGGCCTTCTTCGCGTCGGCGTCCTCACCCGAAAGGAAGACGGTGTGGTCGCCGGGGACCCTGGCCGGATCGACCATGACCTGGCAGTTCATGGTGTTCAGCGTCTTGACGACCCGCAGCCCGGGGAAGGTCCGCTGGATCAGCTCGCCGAGGCTGTCGCTGTCCACCGGGTCGAGGACGGGCGGGAAGCCGTGCGAGAAGTCGAGCGGGTTCGCGATGTCGATCAGGATCTTGCCGTCGAGGTGTTCGGCATCGGCCTCGTTCAGGGCGGCGATGCTCACCTGCCCGCCGGTGGCGTTGATCAGCGTCTCGCCCTGCCGGGCCGCCTCCGCGAACCCTACGAGGCCCGCCTGCGGCTGGGCGGCCTGCCACTCGGCGAAGTCGCCGCGGGCGAGGGTGGCTTCCGGGTCCCGGGTGCCGATGACCACCTCGTGTCCGAGGGAGAGCAGCCGGGTGGCGATCGTGCGGCCGACGATGCCGGTGCCGAGGACTGCGTAGCGCATGACAACTTCCAATCGAATGACGGGCGATCAGCGAGCCGTCGGCTCGTCCAGGATTCCGACATCGTAGAAGAACTGGTACCGCGACGGGTCGTCCGGCAGGAACCAGTGGAAACCCTCCTCCAGGAAGACGGCCACGACGTTCACGGCGATCACCAGCCCCAGGAACCACAGCGCCGCCAGCCCCACCGACCGGTACGCGCCCGGCCCTTCGGCCGGAATGGCGCGGTCCGCCGTGGAGTGGGCGAAGGCGAGGACGATGCCGACCGCGACGACCGAGGCCTGGAAGAGGATCCACGCCCAGACGTACAGGTGCAGGCCGAACACCTCGCTCCCGTACCCCTTGTCGCCCGGCAGGACGTGCAGCATCGTCTGGCGCCACGAGGCGAACGAGCCGGCGACGACGGCGACGAGGGACAGGCCCCAGCCCATCATGTAGTCGCGGCCGGTCACCGCTCCCCGCGTCAGCGCCGTACGGACGATGTGCGCCGCTCCGAGCGCCGCCAGCAGCATGAACATCCGCTGCACGATGCAGAGCGGGCACGGGTACTCCCACAGCCCGAACTGGTAGAAGAGCCCGCCGCAGACCACGCCCGTCCAGCCGATGACGAACAGGCAGGCGAACCAGTACTGGACGCGCCCCAGCAGGCCGCCCTCCATCGGTGCCTCCGGGAGGAGGCTGTACATCGCGGCCACCGTCAGTAGCTCAAGGTGAGGGCGAGGCTGCTGGTGATGTGGTGCGCCATCAGCAGGATCACGGCGAGGAGCATCAGCCACCAGGCGCCGAGCACGACCATCCGCGACGTGTCCCGGTACATCGCGATGAGCGTGGCGAGGAGGCCGCCGAAGATGAGGGTGTCCATGGCGCGGACCGTATCGACATGGGGACATACCGGTCGCGCGGCGCGCCCCCGACCGGCCCCGGGTTAGATCAGTTGCCCCGCCGCTTGCGCCGGCTGCGCCGGGCCGACTCGCCCCGGGTCCGCCCGTCGAGCGAGATCCACACCCGTACCTCGGTCCCGCCGAGCACCGAACGCCCCAGCCGTACGTCGCCGCCCGTGGACTCGGCGACCCGTCGCACGATGTCCAGGCCGAGGCCCGTCGAACCGTCGCGGCCCCCGTCGTTGCCCCGGCGCAGCGCCGCGTCCGGGTCGGAGATGCCCGGTCCCGCGTCCGAGACGAGCACGATCACCGCGTCCCCGGCGTCGTGGACGTCCACCGCGAAGGGGGTGCCCTCCGGGGTGTGCCTGAAGACGTTGCCCAGCATGGCGTCGAGCGCCGCCGCGAGCTCCGGCCGGGCCACGGGGATCCGTACCGTACGGTCCACCCCCGCGAGCCGCACCTCGCGGCCCTCGTCCTCCGCCAGCGCCGACCAGAAGGCCATCCGGTCGCGGATCACCTCCGAGGCGTCGCAGCCGGCGCCGCCGCCGCCCGTGACGGAGGCGGGCGCGCGCTGCTCGCGCGCCGTACGGATGATCGTGTCGACCTCGCGCTCCAGCTGCTCCACGGCCGCCCGCGTCTGTTCCGCCGCCGGACCGTCGCCGAGCGAGGCCGCGTTGAGCCGCAGCACCGTCAGCGGCGTGCGCAGGCGGTGCGAGAGGTCGGCGGCCAGCTCCCGCTCGTTGGCGAGGAGTTCCATCACCTGGTCCGCCATCGAGTTGAACGCGACGGCGGCCGAGCGCAGTTCCTTCGGCCCCTCCTCCGGGACCCGGGCCCCCAGCCGGCCCTCCCCCAGCCGGTGCGCGGCGTCCGCGAGCCGCTCGGCCGGCCGCACGAGGCGGGCGCCGAGCCGGTCCGCGACCGCCACCGAGCCCACGATCAGGGCGAGGCCGACGCCGGCGAGGACCACCCAGGCGGTGGCCACACCATTGCTGACCTCGCTCTCCGGTACATAGATCTCCACGACCGCGATGTCCCCGGAGCCGAGCGCGATGGGCTGGAGCAGGGCGGACCCGCCGCCCGCCACCGGGGCCGTGGCCGCCCGGCCGATCCGCCGGGTCTCGAGGACGGCGTGCTCACCGGCCCAGCCGCCGCCGATGTCCACGCGCGGGCTGTCGCCCACGGCCGGGACGTGCACGGCCATCCGCCCGGCGGCGCCCATCTGCGAGGACTCCACGGCCCTGCGCAGCTGCACCGGATCGGTGGTGATGGACAGCGTCGGCCCGATGGTGGCCGCCTGGCGTTCCGCGTTGGAGAACGCCCGGTCGCTGGCCATCTCCTGGACGACCAGCCCGAGCGGTACGGCGAAGGCCACGACCACCATCGCGGTGACGGCCAGGCACACCTTGACGAGCGCCCACCTCACGGCGCGCCCCCGGCCGTGCCGCCGGCCCCGCCTGCGGCCCCGCCGCTCACTGCGGCGGCTCCAGCTTGACCCCGACCCCCCGCAGCGTGTGCAGGTAGCGCGGGCTGGCGGCGGTCTCGCCGAGCTTGCGGCGCAGCCACGACAGGTGGACGTCGATGGTCTGGTCGTCTCCGTACGACTGCTGCCAGACCTCGGCGAGCAGCTCCCGGCGGGCCACGACCACGCCCGGCCGCCCGGCGAGGAAGGTCAGCAGGTCGAACTCCCGCCGCGTGAGGTCCAGTACCGCCCCGTCCAGCTCCGCCTGGCGGCGCAGCGGGTCGATGGCGAGGCCGCCCACGCGCAGGACCCGGGAGGGCGGCTCGGCCCCGGCGGCGGAGCGGGCCCGGCGCAGGACGGCGGCCATCCGGGCCGAGAGGTGCTCCACGGAGAAGGGCTTGGTCAGGTAGTCGTCGGCCCCGTCGTTGAGCAGCCGCACGATCTCCGCCTCGTCGTCGCGGGCGGTGGCGATGATGACGGGCACGTCGGTGATGCCGCGCAGCATCTTCAGGGCCTCGGCCCCGTCCAGATCGGGCAGCCCGAGGTCGAGGATGACCAGGTCGAAGCGGTGGTGCGCGACCTCGCGCAGGGCCTCCAGGGCGGTGCCGACGCTGCGCACGGTGTGCGAGGCCTCGGTCAGGTGCCGGATGAGGGCGGAACGTACGAACTGGTCGTCCTCGACCACGAGCACACTTGCCATGGCCCGCACCGTAGCCCATTCGGGGGATACCCAGGGGGGCCGGGCCAGGTCTGTGACGGGTGGGGCAGTATGTCCCCCGATGCGAAGAGGACTTGCACATGCGGGGGCGTGGACGCTCGCGACCGGCGCGGCGGTGACGCTGTCGTGGTGGGGCGTGCACACGGTGATGTCCGGGACGGCCTACGATCCGCCGCTCGCGGTGCCGCTGACCACGCAGCCGCTCTCCTCCTCGACGCACAGCGCACTGCCGCCGGACCCGTCCGGGGTGGAGCCCACGCCGTCCGCATCCCCCTCGGCGACGCCGTCCCCCTCCCAGCCGGGGTCCGTCGCGCCCTCCCCGGCCAAGCCCTCGGCGCCGTCCGCGACCCCGCAGCCGTCCCGGCAGGGGGCCGCGAACCAGGATGTGAAGGCGTACAGCGTCTCCGGCGGCCGGGCCGTCTTCGGCCTCGGGTCCTCCTCGGCCGAGCTGGTCTCGGCGACCCCGGCGGCCGGCTGGCGGATGCAGGTCTGGAAGCAGGAGTTCTGGATCCGCGTCACCTTCACCCGCGACGGGCACGAGGTGTCGGTGTTCTGCACCTGGCACGACCACCCGCCGCTGGTGGAGATCGTCGACCCCTAGTGCTGTGGCCGGAAAGGTTTGCCGGGTCGCGGCGTCCGGTGCGGTGCATCGCAAGGCGGAGGACCGCGGCTCGTACTGGACGTACCGCCGCGGTCCGACAACGCGGCGAGGTGCCGTGCCGGGCGCCGCGACCCGGTGAACCTTTCCGGTCACCGCACTAGACGGCCTGGGGGCGGCCTCCTAGCGGAAGACCGAGGGCGGCGGCTGCGGCGAGGCCACGGCCGAGGCGTCCGCGACCGGCGCGGCGCCGCCCGCGAAGTCGGCCAGGGCGCGGCCGTGCTCGACCCGGCCCGGGTGCGGATCGCTCGCGACCCGACGGGTGAACTCCGCCACGGGCAGCTCCCGGTCGGCGGCCACCAGGACCGCGTTCCCGAAGCGCTTGCCCCGCCACACCACGGGATCCGCCGCCATCGCCAGCTCCGGGAACCGGGTCGCGGCCGTAGCGATCTGACCCCGCAGGTGGGAGAGCGGCGGGCCGTCCGCGAGGTTCGCCACGTACCAGCCGCCCGGCGCCAGGGCCCGGCGTACGTCGTCCAGGAACTCGGCGCTCGTCAGGTGCGCGGGGGTGCGGGCGCCGCTGAACACGTCCGCGATCACCAGGTCCGCCCAGCCGTCCGGGATCTTGGCCAGTCCCGCGCGGGCGTCGACCGCGCGGACCCGGACCCGCGCCTGCGGGTCCAGCGGCAGGTGTTCCCGTACGAAGGCCACGAGCCCGGCGTCGATCTCCACGATCTGCTGGGACGAGCGGGGCCGGGTGGCGGCGGTGTAGCGGGCGAGGGTGAAGGCGCCGCCGCCGAGGTGGAGCACGTTCAGCGGTCGGCGGGCCGGGCCGAAGAGGTCGATCAGGTGGCCGATCCGGCGCTGGTAGGAGAAGTCCAGGTATCCGGGGTCGTCCAGGTCCACGTGCGACTGCGGGGCGCCGTCGATCAGCAGGGTCCAGGCCCGCGACCGCTCCCGGTCGGGCTCCAGCGCCGCCCGGCCGCCGTCGACCTGCCCGGCGATCTCCTCGGAGGATTCGCGTCCGCGCCGTTTGTCCTTGCCCTTGCCTGCCACGTTCCCATTATGGCTGGTCAGACCCGCCGCGGGACGGCCCACCGAAGGTGCGGACCGGTCAGCGGCAGTTGTCCGCGGCCTCGATCAGCCGGGCCGCCTCGCCGAGCGCCGCCCGCAGCACCTCGGGGTCGGTGACCGGCCCGACGGCCTCGGGGGGGAGCAGCCAGCCGGTTCCCCCCGCGGTGGGCGAGGTGTCGCCGAACCGCATGCCGCGCCCGTTGGTCTGCGTACAGGCGCTGCCCGGGAGGTCCCAGGCGTCGGCGGTGCCGGGCGGGACGAGGAAGCCGAGGGTGCTGCCGGAGCCGTCGTGCAGGACCGGGCCGACGCCGCCGGCCTGGCTGGCCCTGCCCACCTGTCCGGCGGCCCGGCGGATGATGTCGACGGCCTCCAGGCCCTGCCGGGTGGGCACGGTGACCAGATCCGGGGCTCCCGCGACCAGGGCCTCGCCGGGTACCGGGGGGACCGTGGGCATCAGGGGCGCGCCGGGCTCGGGCGCGGTGTCCGTTCCACTGCTCTCCATGCCGCCCTCCACCAAGGGAACCCCTCCTCGATCCGCGTACGAGCATCGCGGGAGGGGGTCGGGAACCGAGAAAGGTTCCTCCCACTCCGCATGGGTTCAACGCGCGGGGACGTCAACAGGTGCGGCGGCAAGACGCTGCAAAGGATGGCAGTTCATGGCGGATCGCGGGTGAGATATCCGTTTTGTAGCCAAACAGCGAGTCAACCGGCTGCCGCTGGCGGTACGTTCATGCCCGCCGGGCACCCCGCACCACCGTCACCGTCACGTCGAGCACTCGACGTCACACAGTCACCGGCAGCGCGTCCCTTGCCCCAGAGAGGCCACGTCCATGGCGGCGTCCCCCCACTCACCCAATTCCACGTTCCGGCGGCTGCGCGGTCAGCACTCCCCGGCCGAGTTCGCCGCACTGGTGCGCAGGGCGGCGAAGGAGATCGGCGAAACGGTTTCCTGCGACGCCCGTTACATCGGCCGGGTCGAGTCCGGCGAGATCCGCTGCCCCAACTACGCCTACGAGCGGGTCTTCCTCCACATGTTCCCCGGCCGGACCCTGGCCGATCTCGGATTCTCCCCCCGGGAGACGGTGCGCGGCCGGCTGGCCCAGCGCGAGCAGGTCTCGCCCTTCTCCCCGTTCATCCAACGCCCCAACCCCCTTTCCTCTTCGCGTTTCAAGGAGAGCGACGTGCTGCGTCGCGCGTTCATGGCGGGCGGCTCCGCGACGGTGGCGGCCGCGACCATCGGCCTCACCCTGCTCGGCGACACCCGCCGGCTCCCCTCCCGCGCCGGAGAGGCGGAGGCGGACGCGGTCGAGGACGCCGTGCGCCAGATCCGGCTGCTGGACGACCGGCACGGGGCGGACGCCCTGTACCGGCGGGCGTCGGAACCGCTGCGCACCGCCTACGCGTTGCTCGACGCGGGGGCCACCCGGCAGTCCACCGAGGACCGGCTGCACGCGGGCGCGGGCGAGCTGGCGATCTCGGTGGGCTGGCTCGCGCACGACTCGGGCCGCTTCGAAGACGCCCGCTCGCACTACGCGGAGGCGCTCGCCACGGCCCGGGTCTCGGGGAACGCCGGGCTGGAGGCGCACGCCTTCAGCAACATGGCCTTCCTCGCACGGGACTGCGGGCGGCCGCGCGAATCGGTACGGGCGGCCCAGGCGGGCCGCCGCGCCGCACGCTCCCTCGGTTCCCCACGGCTCCTGTCCCTGCTCGCGCTGCGGGAGGCCGGGGGCTGGGCCGGGCTGGCGGACCGCAAGGCGTGCGAGGAGGCCCTGACCCGGGCGCACACGGAGTTCTCGCGCGGCGCGGCGGGGGCCGATCCCGAGTGGATGTCCTTCTTCGGCGAGGCCGAGCTGGAGTCGCTGGAGTCGCGCTGCTGGGCGGCGCTCGGCGAGCACGCGCGCGCGGCCCGGCACGCCCGCCGGGCGGCGGACCTCCAGGATCCGCACTTCGCCCGCAACGTCGCCCTGTACACGGCGGAGCTCGCCGACAACCTGGCCCACGCGGGCGCCCCCGACGAGGCCTCCTGGGCGGGCGGCCGGGTGCTGGACCTGCTGAGCGAGGTCCAGTCGACGCGCATCCAGTCGATGCTGGCGGGGACGGCCCGGACCCTGGTCCCCCACCAGCGCTCCCCGCGCGTGGGCACCTTCCTGACCCGGCACGCGTCGGCCTGAGCCGCGCCCGGGACCGGGGTCGTGGCCGGGCACGGGTGCGGGCGGTCGGCCGCCGGAGGCAGGCGGCCGGCGGTGGCTACATGTCCAGGTGGCCCGTGTCGTTCCAGCGCTCCAGCGCCGGAGCCCCGTACGCCCAGCCCAGGACCGACAGGGAGGTCGGCTCCAGGCGGATGCGGGCGCCGAAGGAGGCGTCGAAGCCGAGCCAGCGCGCCGCCAGGGTGCGCAGGATGTGGCCGTGGGCGAAGACCAGGACGTCGCGCTCGGCCGAACGGGCCCAGGTGACGACCTCGTCCGCGCGGGCGGAGATCTCCGCGACGGACTCGCCGCCCGGAACCCCGTCGCGCCAGATCAGCCAGCCGGGCCGGACGGCCTGGATCTCGGCCGGGGTCATGCCCTCGTAGTCGCCGTAGTCCCACTCCATGAGCGCGTCCCACGGCTCCGCCTGGATGCCGAAGCCGGCCAGGTCGCAGCTCTCGCTCGCGCGCACCAGCGGGCTCGTGCGGACTTCCAGGCCGCGCAGGCTCGCCCACGGATCGCGGGCGAGACGCTCGCCGAGGAGCTTCGCGCCCCGCCTGCCCTCCTCCAGCAGGGGCACGTCCGTGCGTCCGGTGTGCTTGCCGAGCTGGGACCACGCCGTCTGGCCGTGGCGGGCCAGGAGGATGCGGGGGGCCATGTGTGTTCTCCCGGTCGAGGGGGGCGGAGGGGTAGCGGAACGGGCGGAACCATTCGCACGGCTTTGCGGGGATTCCGTCGTCCGACCATCATCCATCAGATGAACGGCGCGCAACCCTGGGCGCCTCACGCACGTCATACGCCGTATGACCAATCGGCGGCAACCCCCGCGCTGGTGGGCCGAGCTGCTGCTCCTCGGGCTCGTCTACGGCGCCTACTCCGGCGGCAGACTCCTCGCCCGGGGCGACGTCGGCCTCGCCGTCGACCACGGCCTCGCGATCCTGCGCCTGGAGGAGCTCCTGCGGATCGACTTCGAACGGCCCCTCAACCGGCTCTTCACCCACCACGGCGTGCTCGGGATACCCGCCGACTTCGTCTACGCCTCCCTGCACTACCTCGTCACACCCGCCGTGCTGATCTGGCTCTACCGCAGCCGTCCTGTGCAGTATCGATTCGCCCGCACCTGGCTGATGCTCTCCACCCTCCTCGGGCTCATCGGCTTCGCCCTGGTCCCCACCTGCCCGCCCCGGCTGCTCGAAGCCCCGTACGGGTTCACCGACACCATGGCCCGGTACAGCGCCTACGGCTGGTGGGGCACCGAAGCCAGCGCCCCGCGAGGGCTGGGCGCCTTCACCAACCAGTTCGCCGCCATGCCCAGCCTGCACGTGGGGTGGGCCCTGTGGTGCGGGATCGTGCTGTGGCGCTGCGGGCGCCACCCGCTGCTCCGGGCGCTCGGAGCCGCGTACCCCGCCGTCACCGCCCTCGTGGTCATGGGCACGGCCAACCACTACTTCCTCGACGCGGTCGCCGGGGCCGCCGTCATGGGCGCCGGATTCCTCGCCGCCCGCTCCCTGGCCGCGGCCGGCGGGTGGCGCCCGTACACCACCCGAACAGCCGGTTTCCGCCGTAAGTCCACGATTGTCAGTGGCGGATGGGAGACTTCCGCGGGTGAGCTCCTACCCGCCCAGCGGTCAGCCGCCGAAGACCCCGCAGCAGACGGCCCGGCTCCCGAGGGCCCAGGCCCCGACGGCGCAGCCCTCGACGACTCAGCGCCCGACGGCACTGTGGCAGCGACTCGCTGACCTGCGCGGCCCCGCGGTCCCGCCCCGCCCGCTCGACGCCCGCGCGCTGGCGGCCCTCGCCGCCAACCCCGGCTGCGGCAGACGCGCCCTGCTGGACGGCGCCGGTGTGGACAAGACGAGCCTGGCCTCGGCGCTCGGCTCGCCGGCCGCCTTCGGGCAGTCGCAGTTCGCCATCGTGCGCGGGATCTCCTTCGAGGCCAAGGTCAAGGGCGACGGCGGCGCCGAGCTGCTGCGGCTGGTCCATGCGCACGTGGCCGCCGGGTCCGAACCGCCCGGGGCGGGCGCCCTGGTACCCGATCTCACCGGCGCCGGGCCCGAGGGCCGCGCCGCCCGTACCGCGCTCGCGCTGCGGGAGGCCACCGCCGCGGGGGCGTGGACCCTGCTCGACCACCCCATGCTCGCCCTGGAGGTGGCCGGCTCCCCCGCCTATCTGGAGCCGGACGCCGTCGTCGTGCACCCCGACGGCCGCTGGACCGTCGTGGAGATCAAATCGTTCCCGATGATCGACGGGGCCGCCGACGCCGCGAAGGTGGGCGCAGCCGCCCGCCAGGCCGCCGTCTACGTGCTGGCACTGGAGCGGACCGCCGGGAAGCTGACCGGCGCCGAGGTCGGGCACACCGTGCTGCTGGTCTGCCCCAAGGACTTCTCCAACCTGCCCACCGCCTCCCCCGTCGACGTCCGCCGCGAGCTCTCGGTGACCCGGCGCCAGCTGGAGCGCCTCACCCGGGTCGAGGAGCTTGCCGCGGCCCTGCCCGAGGGGCTCGACTTCGACCCGGCGCGTTCGGCCGAGGAGCTGACCGAGGCCGTCTCGGCCGTGTCCGCCTCCTACGCCCCCGAGTGCCTGGCCGCCTGCGAGCTGGCCTTCCACTGCCGGGACCGGGCGCGCGGAGCCGGTGAGGTGAGCGCGCTCGGCCGTTCCGTACGGGGCGAGCTGGGCTCCCTGACCACCGTCGAAGCTGCCCTCGCGGCGGCCGGGGGCGACGCCGGGACCGGCACCGACCTGGAAGGGGACCCGACCGCGGCCGCGCTGCGGTACGCCGCCCGGCTGCGCGCCGAAGCGCTGGAGCACGCCCCCGCCCGTACGCGTCCGGAGGCCGCCGCATGTCCCTGCTGAACACCCTGGCCCGGCTGGAAGCCGTCCGGGCGGGCCGGGCCCAGGCCCTGGCGACCGTACGGCACCGGCACCTGAGCGAGCGCCCGATGGTCCTCGTACCCCTGACGACCGCGGGCGAGGCCGGGGCGCCGCTCGGCGCGATGTTCGGGACCGACCCCGAGGAGCCGCGGATCCTGGTGATACCGCAGCCGCGCGACCGCGACCTGCGGTGGGAGTTCCTGGCCGAGCTGGCCGGGCACGTGGTCCCGTACCTCGAGGAGTACGCGGACGCCGTCGAGCTGATCGAGGGCCGGGAGACCGATCCCGAGACCGGGCTCAAGGTGACCTCCGAGCTGTGCCTGGACGCGCCGCAGCTGATCGTGCCGAGCCGCGCGGGCATCGAGTACGTACGGCTCCTGGGCCGGTCCATGCGGTTCCGGCGGACGGCCGAGGAGGATCCCGAGAACCCCTATCCGGCGCCCGCCCGGGTACCGCTGCTGGGGCGCTGGTTCACGCACCTCGCCGAGCGCTCGCGGGTGCCCGGGTCCTCGATGCTGCTGGCGGCCACCGACCTGCTGTCCCGGCACTGGGCGACCGGCCAGAGCAACCTGGAGGACCAGCACCTCCAGGCGCTGCTGGCCTGGATCGACCCGCCGGAGGGCGAGTCCGGAGCCGAGCGGGCGCTGCGCGCGGAGCTCGGCCGGGGCGCGGACGGCCAGTTGCTGGTGCCGCCGGCCGGTCCGGCCACCGATCCGGCCTTCGACAACAAGCTGCTGGCTCCGGCGATCGCGAAGTTCGACGCGGCGCGGGCGGCCGGTCCCCGGGACGGCAACGGCGACGGCAACGGCGACGGGGTGCGGGCCGCCGAGCTGGCGGTGCGCCGGCTGGTCGTGGATCAGATGGAGAGCACCTGGCGGGCGACCTGGCAGGCCGTCGGGCTGCTGCGCGAACTGCCCGCCGGGGAGCGGACCGTCGACCGCTGGACCGGCGACCGCTGGTCGTACACCGGCCACCGGGACCGGGTGCGGGCGGGCGAGGCCCCGCAGCCGCGCCGCGACGACGCGGTGACGGCGGCGCGCAAGCTCGCGACCCGGGAGAACGAGCAGGTCAGGCTCGATGCCCAGGAGGCGCTGGACGATCCGCTGGTGATGGCGGGCCGGCGGCTCGCGGGCGAGGCCTTCGCCGGCGAGGTCACCGAAGTGGTCATGGAGTGGACGGAGTCGAAGCGGCCGAGCCCGCGCCCGCTGGTGACGGTGGCGACGGAGGACCGGCCGCAGCTCGCGGACGGCGGCGAGGACGGCAGCGGCGGCGGGAAGGTGTTCCGCTCGCTGGACGGACGGCCGCAGAGCGCGCGGTTCGTGCGCTGGGACGAGGACGGCCGGGCGGTGCTGCGCCTGCTCGACAAGATGGGGCGCGGCAAGGAGCCCGATGCGGGTTCGGTGCCGGAGAAGGGCGACCGGGTGTGCTGGACGCTGTTCGAGCACGATTCGCGCGGCGGCCCGAAGCTGCCGGACGCCGAGCAGACCCCGTGGACCCACGGCGGCCCGCCCGCGCACCTGAGCGCCGGCTCCGCCTCCGCACCGCCGCTGCCGTTGCCCGATGCCGTCACCGACGAGGACCTGCTGTGAGTTTCGATCCGGGCACCTTCGATCCGGCCACCTTCGACCCCGGCACCGCGGCCGACCGGGCCACCGACGCCATCCTGCGCGACACCCTGCACGGCTCGGCGCGGGGCGTCGTCGTCGACTCCCCGCCCGGGGCCGGCAAGTCCACGCTGGTGGTGCGGGCGGCCCGGGAGCTGGCGGCGGCCGGGCGTCGGCTGATGGTGGTCGCGCAGACGAACGCGCAGGTGGACGACCTGGTGCTGCGGCTGCACAAGAAGGATCCGGAGCTGAAGGTCGGCCGGCTGCACAGCAGTGACGGCGAGGCCTACGATCCCGCGCTGCGCGAGCTGGACTCGGTGGTCCTGTCGGCGAAGCCGGCGGATCTGGCCGGTCTGCCGGTCACCATCTCCACGGCGGCCAAGTGGGCCTGGGTCAAGGACGTGGAGCCGTGGGAGCACGCCATCGTGGACGAGGCGTACCAGATGCGCTCGGACGCGCTGCTGGCCGTGGCCGGGCTGTTCGACCGGGCGCTGTTCGTGGGCGACCCGGGGCAGTTGGACCCCTTCAGCGTGGTCGGTGCCGAGCAGTGGGCGGGCCTGTCCTACGACCCCTCCGCCTCGGCGGTCTCCACGCTCCTCGCCCACAACCCGACCCTGCCGCAGCACCGGCTGCCGGTGTCGTGGCGGCTGCCGGCTTCGGCCGCGCCGCTGGTCTCCCGCGCGTTCTACCCGTACACGCGGTTCCGCAGCGGTACGGGTCCGGGCGAGCGCCGGCTGTCCTACGGGGTCGCGGGCGACGGCTCGGGCCCCGACCGGGTGCTGGACGAGGCCGCCGCGTCGGGGTGGGGGCTGCTGGAGCTCCCGGCCCGGCACACCCCGCGGACCGACCCCCAGGCGGTGCGGGCGGTGGCCCTGGTGGTCCGCCGGGCGCTGGACCGCGGTGCGGTGACGGTGGACGAACAGCCCGGCGGCCCGACCCCGCTGACGGCCGACCGGATCGCGGTCGGCACCGCCCACCGGGACCAGGCGGCGGCGGTCCGCGCGGCACTGGCCGCGCTGGGCGTCACCGGGGTCACGGTGGACACGGCGAACCGGCTCCAGGGGCGCGAGTACGACCTCACGGTGGTCCTCCACCCGCTGTCGGGCCGCCCGGACGCCACGGCCTTCCACCTGGAGACGGGCCGGCTGTGCGTGCTCGCCTCGCGGCACCGGCACGCGTGCGTGGTGGTGGCCCGGGCGGGGATAGCGCAGCTGCTGGACGACCACCCGTCGACGGAACCGGTGCAGTTGGGCGTGACGGTGAAGTTCCCGGACGGCTGGGAGGCCAACCACTCGGTCCTGGCCCACCTGGCGGAACACCGCGTGAGCTGGAAGCCCTGACGCCCCGACCTGACGGCCCGCGGCGTCCCTAGCCCGACTTGCGCTCGACGCCCAGGCGGGTGCGCAGGAGTTCGCCGACCTCCGCGAAGGTGTGCAGCTGTTCCGGGGTCAGGATGTCGATCAGGTGGCGGCGGACCGACTCCACGTGGAGCGGGGCCGCCGTCATGATCGTGGTGACGCCGTGGTCGGTGAGGACCACCTCGGCGCCGCGGCCGTCGCCGGGCACCTCCTCGCGGCGGACGATCCCGCGCTGCTCCATGCGGGTGAGCTGGTGGGAGAGGCGGCTGCGGGACCACTGCATGAGGACGGCGAGGGCGCTGATCCGCATGCGGTGGCCGTCGGTGGAGCCGAGGACGGACAGGACGTCGTAGTCGGCTTCGGAGAGCGCGCTGTCCTGGGTCAGGTCCCGTGCGATACCGGCGTTGACCAGCGGGAACATCCTCCGCCAGGCGTACCAGGCGTCCTGTTCGGGTGCGGTGAGCCAGCGCGGCCCGTCCTCGGTCTCGGTCATGGGTGGAGTGTAGACCGATGGGTGACGTGTCATCTATCTGGTTGACACGTCACCCATCTCGAGGGTCTCATAGGTGACACGTCAACCACTTCCCGGGAGCCCAGCCATGACCCTGCGCCCGCACCTGCGCCTGCACGTAGTCTCCGCCTCCGTCCGCCCGACCTCCGCCGCCCGGCCCGTCGCCGGATGGGTCGCCGGGCGGGCCCGCGAGCACGGTGGGTTCGACGTCACCCCCGTGGACCTCGCCGATCTCGCGCTGCCCTTCCTCGACGAGCCCGAGTACGCCTCCAGCGGGATCTACGCCCACCCCCACACCCGGGCCTGGAGCGCGCTGGCGGACTCCGCCGACGCCTTCCTCTTCGTGCTCCCGATGTACAACGGCGGCTTCACGGCCCCCTTCAAGAACGCCATCGACTTCCTCCACGCCGAATGGCGGGGCAAGCCCGTCGGCCTCGTCTCGTACAGCGCCGGAGGCACCGGCGGGGCCCCGGCCGCCCGGATGCTGCGGCCGGTGCTGGAGGCCGTGGGCATGGTGCCCGCCGAGTCCTCGGTGGCCGTCCCGGGCATCGACGGGCTGGTGTCGGCCGAGGGCTTCCGGGCCCCGGAGGGCCTCGCGGGCGAGCTGGCCCGCGTACTGGACGAGGTGGCGGCGCTGGCGAAGGCTCCGGTCAGCGCGTGACCAGCGCCCCGGTCAAGTGGTCGTACGCGGCGTGCGCGTGCAGCCGTACGCCGGTGACCAGCGCGTCGTCGTCGGCGTAGAAGGCGGGGTGGTGGTTGCCCGCCAGGCCCCGCCCGCCGGGCACCGCGATGGGCTCGCCGGTGGCCGGGTCCAGGGCGGTGTCCTGGACGCCGAGCATCACGTACAGCCCGCCGAAGCGGGTGATGAGTTCGGAGACGTCGTCGTAGCCGAGGGTGGCGCCGGTCTCCACCACCCGGTCCGCGCCCGCGACCCGACGCAGGGTGGGCAGCGCGGCCTCGACCCAGCCGGGGGCGTTGCGCACGGCGGGCACGTCCTGGAGCAGGTCGACGGCCGCCTCCGCCCCGTACGCCAGGGCCGTGTGCTCGGCCAGCACGGTCAGCCGGCGTTTGACCCCGTCCATGTCCCGTTCCTCGGCGCAGCGGATCGTGCCCCACAGGGTGACGGTCTCGCCGATGACGTTGTACCGGCCCACGTCCTCGATGTGGCCGATGGAGACGGTGACCGGGGAGAACGCCGAGACCTGCCGGTACAGCTGGCCGATGCCGGTCAGCAGGGCTCCGGCGGCGGGCATCGGGTCGATGCCGTGCCAGGGCGAAGAGGCGTGCGACTGGCGGCCGGTGACGGTGATGCGGACCAGGCAGGAGGCCCCGTACACCGGGCCGGACCGGTAGCCGACCCAGCCCTTGGGGTGGGGGGTGACGTGCATTCCGAAGGCCATGGTGGGGACGGGGTCGTCGAAGGCCCCCTCGGCCACCATCAGGCGCGCCCCGCCCTCCTCGCCGACCGGCGGCCCCTCCTCGGCGGGCTGGAACACGAACAGGACGGTGCCGGGCAGCCGGTCCCGTACGCCCGCCAGTGCGCGCGCGGCTCCGAGGAGCATCGCCGTGTGGCAGTCGTGGCCGCAGGCGTGCGAGACCCCGCCCGGGGCGGCGAACTCCGCGCCGCAGCGGTCGGGGACGGGCAGCGCGTCCATGTCGGCCCGCAGCGCGGCCACCCGGTCTCCCGGCAGGCCGCCGCGCAGTACGCCGACCACGCCGTGTCCGGCGATGCCGGTCCGCACCTCGTCCAGCCCGAAGCCGGAGAGCTCCCGGGCGACCAGTCGCGCGGTGGCGGCCTCGCGGTTCGGCAACTCGGGATTCCGGTGCAGGTGGCGGCGCCATTCGATCACCTGCCCGACACCCGCGTCGCAGAGCCGGTCCAGTTCCCCGTGCACACCATCGGCCATACGGATGTTCTAGCCGATGGACGGGCACCCTCGGGCGCCCTTGCGCGAGGTTGGACAATGGACGGTGGCCCGGAATCCTTCCGACCGGACGGTTGCGGGCCCCCAGCCCTTCCCACGCGCAGCAGGAGGACACGCATGGCAGAGCCCGAGCGGCAGCAGGCCGAGCGGAGGCTGCGACCCGCGCAGCTGCTCTTCGAGCCCTCGCAGACCGTCGCCGACCCGGAGCACTTCTTCGACCTGGAATCGATCGAGGACCCCCGCGAGCTGCTGGCCCGGGCGACGGAGCTGACGCTGGCCTTCCGTGCGGCGCAGGAGCGGGCGGTGGAGTTCCAGGCGGTGGCGGCGGCGCAGCTGGCGGATCCGAGGCGGTTCGACCGGCTGCCCGCGGCGGCGATCGCGGAACAGGCGGAGTGGACCGAGGACTACGCCCGCAAGATGATCGAATTCGGCGAATCGCTCCTGCGCGGCACCGCCCCGGAGCTCCCCTAAGGCATATGCGGTGGCATATGCGGGCGCAACATACCGCAGCCGCGGGCGGGCTGTCCCGGATTTCGGTAACTCCCGGGGATCGGTCCGCTACGCCGGGTAGACCTGGCATATGACGACGATGACCGGCTGTCCCGCACTAGACACCCGCGGCGCGCGGACCGCCGCACCCGCGACGCACGTCACCCCGAGCGGCGCCGCATGGCTGGCCTCCGCCTCCGTGCACCCCCGCGCCACCCTGACCGCCTGGCAGGCCCGGCCCACCGCGCCCGCCGCGCTGCCCTGCGGGACCGCCTTCGACGTCGTCAACGTCACCCCCGTCCTCGGGCGCCGCATGCTCGACCTGCTGTGGGCCGAGGGCCCCGGCTCCGGGCCCGCCGCCGTGCACCGCGGGCGGATGCTGCTCTTCGCCGCGCCCGGCACCGCCCACCGGCTCCCGGCCCTGCTCGCCTGGGAGGAATGGGGCGCTCCGGTCGCGGCCCCGCTCTGCCACGGCCGCGGCGACGCCGTCACGGTGCCCCCGCTGGCCGCCGTACCCGGGCCGTCCCGGTGGCTCGTGGCCCCCGATACGCGGCTGCCCTGGCTGCCCGGACCCGAGGCCCTGCTGTGGGCGTTCGTCCGGGCCGCCCGAGCTGCGGATATCGATTTTTCGGATCGCCGGTCGGGGTGCTAATGTCTTCCTCGTCACCAAGCGCCGCTAGCTCAGTTGGTTAGAGCAGCTGACTCTTAATCAGCGGGTCCGGGGTTCGAGTCCCTGGCGGCGCACAGACGGAAGAAGGCCTCCACGCAAGTGGGGGCCTTCTTCGTGTCCGGGCGTCCCGGATCAGCGCGTGATCTTCACCGTGTACGCCCCGGACTGGGTCCGGTCGGCCACCTCGATCGTGATCCGCTCCCCCGGCACCGTGAACGTCTCCCCGACCTCCAGCGGCGCGTCCGCGAGCGGCGGGTACACCGAGCGGTCCCAGCAGGCCTCCGTGTTCGGATGCGCGTCCACGACCTCGATGGGCCCGCCGCCCGAGGCCGCCTCGTTGCGGACCCGGTAGACGAGGACGCCCTCCGTGCAGGTGTCCCCGTCGTTGCCGGCGGAGCCCCGCGCCTCGACGGCGATCGCGCTGCCGGTACCCGTACGGATCACCGCGAGCCGGGTTCCGCCTGTACCGCCCCGGGGCGGGGTGGCGGACAGGGGCTGGAGGGTGTGCAGGGAGGAGCCCGTCGGCACGCAGTCGATCTGGGAGGCGTCCAGCCAGCCCAGCTTCCACTTCTGCCAGGCGAAGAGGTCGGGGGCCATGCCGAACTGACTGCCCATGACGTCCCAGTCGCCCACGTATGTGTCCCAGTCGCCCTTGCCGTCCGAGGGCCGGTGGTAGAGGTCGGGCAGGTCGAAGACGTGCCCGGTCTCGTGGGCGAGGACGTTGCGGTCCGGCGGGTGCTTCTCGAACACCGTGACGATGCGGCGCAGCTCCGTCCCGTCCGCGACGATCGGGCGGTCGAAGTTGACCACCTTCGTGGCATCCGAGTCGACGCCGGGGGCCTCGGGGTCGGCGACGAAGTAGACGACGTCGTACTGGGAGAAGTCCACCTCGGGGTCGGAGGCGGCGACGGCGTCGCGCAGGTACGCGGCACGGTCGGCCGGGGCCCAGTCGCGCTGTATCCCGTACGCGGTGGACGGCTTCGGCATCCTGATCCACTGCTTCTGCGGGTGCGGGACCAGGCGGAAGCGGCCGTACGAGGCCCGCTCGAAGAACTCGCTGGTCGCGGGGAAGTAGTCGCCGGTGAGCTGCCCGGTCGTCAGGTTGGTGCGGTGGTCGGGGAAGGAGAGGAAGACCATGACCGCGTTGAGCGTGCGCACCGGCTTGGGGTAGGCGGCGTTCCAGGTGTCCAGGCCCAGGGAGTGGTGGGCCGCGGTACGGGTCAGCGCGCAGGGTCCGGCTCCGGGGGCGGCGACCGCGGGTCCCGCGACGAGCGACATGGCGGCGAGCGCCGCCAGGGAAGTGAGCGCCGCCGCCGTGGTGCGAAAGTGGGAGCGGTCCACTCCCCCGGGTGTCTGCTGTCGCGGCACATCGACCTCCGGTGGTGGATTTCATACCTCTTCATCCACCTTGGGGCGATTGTCTTACTAATGCCCTGTTCCGCTGCCCCACACGAGTGAGCACTAGGGCAAGCCGGTGACCCCCGGGCTTCACGCACCCGCCTACAGAACGTCACGACCGATCAGGTGAGGTCACTGGCGGCCGCCGCGTGCTCACAGATGCGCGGAAACGATCACGCTGCCCAGGGCCGACGATCCGTCATCCCGCCGAACTCCCGCGCCCCACACGGCGACGCCGCTGGATAGGGCCGTACGGCAGCCTCTATGATCGGCACACTTTCCTGCACGGACACTCACACGCACTGCGGGAGCCAACGGTGAGCGGAACCTCAGAAGGAATCGGTTCGGCGGCCGACGGCATCCGACCGGCCATGACACAGCGTCACCCGGCGACGGCGGAACCCGCCGACCTCCCGGCCGACTACCGGTCCGCCTTCGACGCGGCCCACCTCGCCATGGCCGTCGTCGACCGCACCGGTCACGTCGTCGGCGCCAACCGGGCCTTCGCCGACCTCCTCGGCGCCGAGCCGCACGCCCTCACCGGGCGGGCCGCCGCCGACCTGGTGGACCTGGCCTCCGAGGCGCGGACCTGGCAGGCCTACCAGGAAGTCCTGCGCGGGCGTCAGGCCCGGCTGCGCTGCACCCGCCGGGTCAAGCACCCCGACGGGCACTCACTGTGGACCGAGGTCACCCTCGGGCCCGTCCCCGGAAGCGGCGACATCCTGCTGTCCGTCGCCGACATCAGCGACCGGCGCGACCTCCAGGCCCGGCTGCGCCATCTCCAGATGCACGACCCGGTCACCCGGCTGCCCAACCGGGCGCTGTTCTTCGAGCGGCTCTCCGCCGCCCTGGAGGCCTCCTCGTACGAGCACGGCGGCACCGGCCGGATCGGGCTGTGCTACCTGGACCTCGACGGGTTCAAGGCCGTCAACGACACCATGGGCCACCGCGTCGGCGACCGGCTGCTCACCGCCGTCGCCAAGCGGCTGACCCGCTGCGCCGACCAGTCCGGCTACGGACGCACCGGCGGCCACCTGGTGGCGCGGCTCGGCGGCGACGAATTCGCCCTGCTGGTCGAGGACTCCACCGGCACCGAGCAGCTCGCGGACCTGGCGCGGAGCGTACTGGCCGCCGTACAGGAGCCCTTCGACCTGGCCGGGCAGCGGCTGTCGGTCTCCGCCTCGATCGGGGTGGTGGAACGGGCCGCCGAAGGGACCTCGGCGACCGGGCTGATGCAGGCCGCGGACACCACGCTGTACTGGGCCAAGGCGGACGGCAAGGCCCGCTGGACCCTCTTCGACCCCGAACGCAACGCCCACCGGATGACCCGCCAGGCCCTCTCCTCCACCCTGCGACCGGCCGTGGAGCGCGGAGAGTTCACCCTGGAGTACCAGCCGCTGGTGGACCTGGAGAGCGGGGTGGTGCGCGGGGTGGAGGCCCTGGTGCGCTGGAACCACCCGCAGTTCGGCACCCTGACGCCGAATCGGTTCATCGGGATCGCCGAAGAGGACGGCTCCATCGTCCAGTTGGGGAGCTGGGTGCTGCGCACGGCGTGCCGCCAGGCGCGCCGCTGGCAGATCGAGCAGCCCAGCGACTCCCCCGTCTTCGTCTCCGTCAACGTCGCGGTGCGCCAGGTCTGGGACTCCGACCTGGTCGGCGACGTCGCGGAGATCCTCGCCGAGACCGGACTGGCCCCGCAGCTGCTCCAGCTGGAACTGACGGAATCCGCCGTGATGGGCTCGGCGGGCCGGCCGCTCCAGGCCCTGCAGGCGCTGAGCGACATGGGGGTGCGGATCGCCATCGACGACTTCGGCACCGGTTACTCGAACCTGGCCTACCTGAGCCGTCTGCCGGTCTCGGTCCTCAAACTGGACGGCTCCTTCGTACGGGGCTTCCGCTACGAGGAGGGCACCCACCCCAACCCGGCCGACGAAACCATCGTCGAGGCCATGGTCCAGCTCGCGCACCGGCTGGGCCTGACGGTGACGGCCGAATGCGTGGAGACGGCCGGCCAGGCGGCGAGGCTGCGCCGCGTCGGCTGCGACACCGGCCAGGGCTGGCTGTACTCCCGGGCGGTGGCCCCGGAACTGATCGCGGAGATGATCGCGGCCCGGCCGCGCACCGGAGACGCCCACTAGGGCCGACGGCCGCCCGACCAGGCGGAACGGAGGCGTGCGGCAAGCAGCGGTGCCGGGGTGTTGCCGGTCTCCGGCATTACGCCGCCGGGCCGTCCTTGGAACGATCTTGCTGTCGGCAGACCGCCGGCAGCTCTTCGCTCCAGGGGGAACCACATGAAGCCGACCCGAGCCGCCCTCGTCCTGGCGGCCGGCGCACTCGCTCCGGCCCTGCTCCTGTCCACCCCGGCCCTCGCCGCCGGCCCGGCCGCCGCGCCCGCCGCCGTATCGGCGACGACGCCGACGGACGAGGACAACGCCGTCGCCATCGCCCGGCTGCTGGCCGACCCGGCCTCCGGCAAGGCCGTCATCCGCGAGGCCAACAAGGCCCTGAGCGGCACCGCCGCCGACCGCGTGACCTTCCTCGCCACCGGCCTCGCGATCGCCCGGGACGAGGACAACACCTTCGCCATCGTCAGCCTCCTGGCCGACCCGGCGTCGGGCAGGGCCGTGAAGCGCGAGGCCAACAAGGCCCTGAGCGGCACCGCCGCCGACCGCGCGGCCTTCCTCGCCACCGGCCTGCGGCTCGCCCGGGCCGAGGACGACCGCGTCACCGTCGCCAGGATCCTGGCCCGCCCCGGCATCAGCGACGCCCTGCGCGCGGCGGCCGACAAGGCCATCGACGGCACCCCCGAGGAGCTCCGCTACTTCGTGACGGTCGGCCAGTACCAGTACTGATCGCGCGACACGGCCGCCCCGTCCCCGGGAAGGAGACGGGGCGGCCGGCGCTCGGCGCGGAATGCGCGGAGGGCGCCGTCAGATCACCCGGCGCCGTACCTCCGGGCGGTGGCCAGCACCTCGTGCTCGGCGCCAGCGCGTTCGAGCAGCATCACCCCGGCCTCAAGGCCTTGGTGCTGGACACGCAGCCGCGGGCCGTCGAGCACCACGCGCAGCTCCGGCCACGGGTGGTTCCACAGGAGCACGGAACGCTCCCACAGCTGCATCCCCCTCGTGGTCACCCGCAGCTGGTACGGCGGGCTCTCGTAGGGGCCGGAAGGACTGTGGTCCGTGTACGGAGGTCGCACGGTGTGCGCGCCGAGCACGATCTCACCGGGCGCCAGGGCCTGCGCGCGCACGGCGTCCTCCCGACCCAGCCGCGCACCGGCCAGGCCCGCGAGGGCCGCCACCAGCACGCTTCCGGGCGCCAGCACCCACCAGGGCGCGACCTCGGCGCCCCGCGCGACGAAGGTCACGACGGCCATCGCCCCGAGCGCCCCACCGGCGGCCAGCCCGGCGCGCCTGACCCGCCGGGCCGGCTCCACCTCGGCGGCGCCGGGATCCTGGATCGCCATCAGAGACTCCGGACGAACGCCCCGAACGCCTCCGGGCCCACGGCGAAGGCGGGCCCGTCGGGCCGCTTGGAGTCCCGGACGGCCACCTGGCAGGGCTGGAGGGCCACTTCGACGCACTCGCCGCCGGTGTTGCCGCTGTACGAAGCCTTGCGCCAGGCAGCTGCGCCGAGGGGGGCGCATTCGATGCAGTCGCCGCCGGTCCCGCCGCTGTAGGTGGACTTACGCCACTGCGCGCCCGTCAGGTCCCGCATGCTCCCCATAACGTTCCTCCCGTACGCGAGCGATCAACGCCGCCGAATCCTCCACGGAGAGTGCCGCGGCTTGCAGATGATCGTAGCGATGAGCGCAGTCTCTGGCCGTCTCGGGATTAGCTGTCACGTTGGCCGAGTCGTAGCTCTCGGCGTAGACGATGTCCGGGTCGTCAACGAACCGAAGGACGTTGAACGCCCCGACGGTAGCTGGATGTTGTCCTGCGCTGAACGGGAGGATCTGGATACCCACTTCGCGCCGGTCCCGGAACTCCAGCAGTCGATCCAGCTGCTCCCGCATGATCTCGCGACCACCGAACGGGCGGTGCAACACGGCCTCGTCCAGAACCACCCACACAAGGGGCGGCCGCTCCCTTTGCAGGATCCGCTGACGCTCCATCCTCGCGGCCACCGCCTCCTCAAGGTTCTCGCCCCACCCGGCCTGAAGGACCGCCCGCGCATACGCCTCGGTCTGCAAAAGCCCGTACACCAACTGCGGCTGGAACGAGGAGATGTGCGTCGCCCGGGCCTCCATCTCCGCGTACACCTGGAACCAGCTCGGCAACTGGCTCCGTAGCACCAGCCCCACCAGGCGGGAGAAGTGCCCGTCCGTGCCCAGCGCCGCGTCCAGCCGCTCCGAGAACTCCCGGGTCGGGACCTTCTTGGTCGTCTCCACCTGCCCGATCAGGGAGGCGGCGCAGAAGATGATGTCGCCGAGCTGCTGCTGTTTGAGGCCTGCGGCCTCCCGCAGGCGGCGGAGTTCGGAGCCGTAGTAGTCCAGCGGCGAGGCGCTGGGGTCGAGGTCGCGGATGTTGACCATGGGATGGTCACCCCCATGAAGAACGCGTGCGGAATCAAGTCATCGCCGAGCGTAGTGACTTCGACACGCTCCGGGACGGTGAATCCGCTAACCATGTGACACGGCAACACGGCCGCCCCCGCCCCCCGAGAGAAGAGGGGGCAGGGGCGGCCGGCGCTCGGCGCGGGGTGGGGGGAATCAGCAGGCGCCGAGGTCCTTCCAGACACCCCATTCACCGGTGGTGCCGGGCACCTCGTTCTGCGTCCACCACTGGGCCTTGTACTTGTGGCCGTTGTACGAGACCTCGCTGCCGCCGGTGTAGATGTTGCCCGGGACGTAGGCCGCGGCGGTGCAGCCCGTGCTGGGCGGCGTCGTCGGAGGCGTGGTCGGGGGCGTGGTCGGCGGGGTCGTGGGCGGGGTCGTCGGAGGCGTGGTCGGCGGGGTGGTCGGCGGCTGGGTGGTGCCGCCGAGGGAGTCCGAGATCTGGTTGAGCAGCGTGGCCTTGTCGTCCAGGCCGAGGAGCGAGTACATCATCGCGCCGGCCAGGCCGCGCTGCTTGCCGTAGTCGACCCGGGCCTGGATGGACTTCTGGTTCAGGCCGGTGAAGAACTCGCCGTCCTTGAAGAAGTACGAGGCCTTGGCCTGGTCGTCCCAGAAGGTGGTCGCCGGGTTGTCGACGATGCCGCCGAGCTCCTTGTAGAGCGCGATGCCGGCCTGCTGGCTGGTCGGACGCGCCGCGGAGGCCAGGGTGGCGGGCTGGGCGAGGCCGTTGGTGGTGCCGGGCGAAACGCCCTTCCAGCCGCGGTAGTAGAACTCGTAGCCGAGGGTCAGCTTGTTGGCGGGGAAGCCGCCGGTGATCCCGTAGGCCGCGTTGCCGTCGATCCAGGAGTCGATGGCGTTCTTGATGCTGTACTTCTGGGTGCCCGGGGCGATCGCGTCGGTCGGGTCGGCCGCCGAGTTCAGCAACGGGGACTGGTGGTACGTCGGGCCGTCCGCGTCCCAGGCGCCGTGCATGTCGTACGTCATGATGTTCGCGTAGTCGAGGTACGCGCCGATCTTGTCCGTCTCGACGTTCTTGATCTTGTCCTGGCCGGCCGGCAGGGCCGAGGTCAGCATGTAGTGCTTGCCGCCGTTGGCCGCGCCGTAGGCGTCGAGCTGGGTGCGGAACTCCTTGAGCAGGAGCGTGAAGTTCTGCTTGTCCTCGGGGGCGTAGTGGTTGCCGAGGTGGCCGCCCGCCGAGCCCGGGTACTCCCAGTCGATGTCGATGCCGTCGAAGATGCCCGCCGCGCTGCCGACGCCGCCGTAGCCGCCCTCGACGGGCAGGTTGCCCTTGATGTACTGGTCGATGCAGGAGGAGACGAGCTTCTTGCGGGAAGCGTCGGTCTTGGCCGCGTCGCTGAAGTACTTCGAGTAGGACCAGCCGCCGACCGAGATGTTGATCTTCAGGTTCGGGTACTTGGCCTTGAGCTGCTTGAACTGGTTGAAGACGCCGACGATCGGCTGGTCCCACTTGTCCGCGACGCCGCTGACGCTGTCGGCCGCGCTGAAGGACTTCTGGTAGTCGGCGTACGAGTCGCCCGCACCGTCACCCGCGCTGGCGTTGTTGTCGTCGCCCGCCGCCTTGTTCGCCTCGAAACAGGTGAGGTCGGTGGGGTGGATGTTGCCGAACGAGTAGTTGATGACGTCCAGTTTGCTCGCTATGCCACGGGTATCGAGGTGCTTGGGATAAAAGGCGTTCCCGTACACGCTCCACTGGTCGTAGTAAGCGATCTTGACGTTGCCGGCCGTCGCGGTGGTCGAGGATTCGGCGGCCGCGGCCGTACCGAGCCCCGCGAAGGTGGCCAGCGCTCCGGCTGCCAGCGCTGCCGTGGCGGCGGCCGCGATGAGGGGTTTACGGATGTGCATGAACTGCCTCCGGGGGGTGGGAGGGGAGAGCGAGAACATCAGGTGGGAGAAGTGATAGCGATCACGCACCGTCCGCGTCAATGGTTTGGACCAAAGAAGGACTAGACCACTCGCGGGACAAACCCCCTAGTCAGAGGCGTGAGCGCATACCAAAAACTGCCCGCCACCCCGGGTGACGAGCAGTTTAAGGACCTCTTATGCCATCCGCGCGCAAGGTTTCGGCAACAAACCAGCCAAACCCCGTTCGCCTTCGGTCAGAGCCGTGCGGGGTCCTCCCCCGGCATCCCGTACGCATCTGCGATGAGGCCGTAGGAGCGCAACCGCGCCTCGCCGGAATGGGCGTTGGAGGTCAGCATCAGCTCGTCGGCACCGGTCAGCTCGGCCAGTGCGTCGAGCCCCTTGCGCACCTCGTCGGGGGTGCCGTGGACCACGCTCGAGAGCCGTTCGTCCACGATCTCCCGCTCCATCGGCGAGTACGCGTACGCCGCCGCCTCCTCGGGCGTCGGGACCGGTCCCAGCTTCCCGGTGCGCAGCCGCAGCCCCCACAGCGCGCCCGCCAGCACCTGGGCGCGGGCCTCCTCGGCGGTGTCGGCGGCGAGCGCTCCGGTCGCGACCATGGCGTACGGGGCGTCCAGGACGGCCGAGGGCCGGAAGGACCGCCGGTAGCGGTCCAGGGCGGGAAGGGTGCCGGGCGCGGAGAAGTGGTGCGCGTAGGCGAAGGGCAGTCCGAGCTGTCCCGCGAGGCTCGCGCTGAAACCGGAGGAGCCGAGCAGCCAGACCGGCGGCCGCCCGGTGGCGCCCTGCGCCGGGCCGGGCACCGCGCGCACGCGGGCGTACGGGTGCCCGTCGGGGAAGTCGTCGTCGAGGAAGCGGATCAGCTCCGCGAGCTGCCGGGGGAACTCGTCCACGGACTCCTCGCGGCGCCCCGGTCCGCGCAGCGCGGCGGCGGTCTGCCCGTCGGTGCCGGGCGCGCGGCCGAGGCCCAGGTCGATCCTGCCCGGGGCGAAGGCCTCCAGGGTGCCGAACTGCTCGGCGATCGCCAGCGGGGCGTGGTTGGGCAGCATGATGCCGCCCGAGCCGAGCCGGATCCGGGAGGTGTGGGCGGCGAGGTGCGCCAGGATCACGGCCGGGGAGGAGCTCGCCACGCCGGGGTGGGAGTGGTGCTCGGCGACCCAGTGCCGGTGGTAGCCGCGGGCTTCGGCGAGCCGGGCTATCTCCACGCTGGTGCGCAGGGCCCCGTGGGCCGTGGAGCCGGCGCCGACGAAGGCGAGGTCCAGTACCGAGAGCGGCGCGGGGGCGTGCCCGTGGGCGGTTCCTCTGATCTCATCGGCGCCCGCACCGCCGGTGGTCTCGGTGCTGTCGGCCCTGTCACTCATCGTGCTCCCCGCTCCGCTCGGTCGTCCTTACGCTGGGGGCAACCGCCGCCCGCCCGTCGGGCATTCCCGGCACACCGGGGCAGGTTCATGACCATGGCATATGCCATAGGAGTAGATCCAGGCAGAGGGACGTGATCTGGCCATCAAACTCTTCAACAGGCGCTCCACGTGGGCCTCTTGATGGCTATCGTGGTAGGGCAAGCGGTAACAACCTGCTAGGGGGAAACCGTGGCGCTGAAGCCCGAGCCGACCGCGCCGTTCCACTCGGTGCAGTACGCCCTGCGCGTACTTGAAACGGTCGCCCGCCATACCGGCGGCGTGACCGATGTACAGATCGCGCGTGAGACCGGCCTGCCCGCGGCCCATCTCGCCCCGATGCTCCTCATGCTGCGCCGTGAGGGGTACGTGCTGCAGGTGTCCGACGGCGCCTATGCCATAGGGGACTCCCTCGTCCTCCTGGGCTCCGGCGTCGACCGCCAGCAGGCCCTGCAGAACAAGCTGCAGGACACCCTGGACCGCTTGCGGGACTCGGTCGGCGCGGCGGTCTACATCAGCCGGTACGTGGACGGTGAGGTCCGCATCACCCAGTTCGCGGACAGCCCGCGCACCCCCAAGGTGCACGAGTGGGTCGACTTCCGCTCGGCCGCGCACGCCAGCGCGGTCGGCAAGTGCCTGCTGACCCAGCTCGACCAGAACGGGCGGCGCGACCACCTGTCCCGGCACAAGATCGCGCGGCTGACGTCGAAGACAATCGTCAACGAGCGGATCCTGTTCTCGAAGCTGGACAGCCAGCCGGCCACGGTGCCGATGTTGGACCTGCAGGAGTACGCCGTCGGCACGGTCTGCGCGGCCGTCCCGATCACCGCCGGGGCCTCGGTGGGCTGCCTGGCCCTGTCGATGCCGGTCGAGCACGCCCACCGGCTGCGGGCCGCGGCCGACGCACTGAACCGGAGGGCCGCGCCGCTGCTGCTGTCGCTCACCCTGTGAGCGGCCGGGGCCCCGGAAGGGGCCCCTGGTCCGTTCGGACCCGGGCCCGGGGACAGGCCCGGAAAACACTTCGGGCGGTTCCCGGTGAACCGGAAACCGCCCGAAGGACAGGTGCGCCGCCAGGGACTCGAACCCCGGACCCGCTGATTAAGAGTCAGCTGCTCTAACCAACTGAGCTAGCGGCGCCTGCTGACAGAGAAAATACTACCTGGTCCTCAGGGGTGCTCAAAACCGCATTTCAGCGGCCCAGCAGATCGGCCCGCCCCTGGGCCTCGTAGGAGGCCAGGAGGGCGGCCAGCGCCTCCGGATCCAGCAGCCGGTACGAGGCCTCGCCCGGCGGCCGCCACCAGACCGGGTCCGGACCGCAGACGGCTCCCGGCAGCGGCTCGGGGAGGAAGGCCGCGCGGCGCAGGGACACCCGGTGGACCTTGTTCGTCGCCGTCACCGGCATGGCCCGGACGATCCGTACGTAGCGCGGGGCCATCTTCGTACCGAGGTCCGGCTGGGCGGCGAGGAAGGCCTCGAAGCCCTGCGGGGAGAAGACGGCGCCCTCGCGCAGGGCGACGGCCGCCATCACCTGGTCGCCCGCCACCTCGTCCGGGACCGCGTACACCGCGACGGCGGCCGCCCGGGTCCAGCGGGCCAGGATGTTCTCGATCACGGCCGCCGCCAGGTTCTCGCTGTCGACGCGCAGCCGGTCGTCGGTGCGGCCCGCGAAGTACAGGAACCCCTCGGCGTCGCGGAAGAAGAGGTCCCCGGTCCAGTACCAGCCCTCGCGGGTGCGCGCCGCCTCCGCCTCGGGGTTGCGCCAGTACCCCTCGAAGAGGCTGCGGCCCTTGTTGACCAGCTCGCCGATGGCCTCGGCGCCGTTGAGGAGGCGGCCCTGCGGGTCGAGGACCGCGGGCGGGCACTCCTGGCCCGTCTCCGGGTCGATGACGGCCAGGTCGTCGCCCGCGCCCGCGCGGCCCAGGGCGCCCGGCGGGGTCTCGGGGGTCCGCTGGACGGAGGCGCCGCCCTCGGTGGCCCCGTAGCCCTCGACCAGGCGGACCCCGAACCGTTCGGCAAAGCGCGCCGCGTCGACGGCGCCGGCCTCGGTGCCGAAGCCGAGGCGCAGCGTGTGGGCCCGGTCGTCGTATCCGGGCGGGGTGGCGAGGAGGTACTGGACGGCCCGGCCGACGTAGGTGAAGTAGGTCGCCCCGTAGGCCCGTACGTCGTCCAGGAACGCGGAGGCCGAAAACCGTCGGCGCAGAGCCACCGCGGCGCCGCCCGCGAGGGCCGGGAGCCAGTCGGCGATGACGGCGTTGCCGTGGAAGAGGGGCATGCAGATGTAGTGGACGTCGTCCGGGGTCACCGAGAAGTGCCGGGCGAGGGAGTCTCCCGCGGCGGCGAGGCGGCCCTGGGTGCAGATGGCGGCCTTGGGGGCGCCGGTGGAACCGGAGGTGAAGTACAGGAGCAGCCGGGAGGACGGGCCGGGGCCGTCACCGAGCGTGGCGTCGCCGGGCTTCGCGCCGGCGTACTGGGCGAGCAGGGCCTCATACTCCTGCGTGTCCGTGACCAGGAGGCGTACGCCGGGCAGGTCGAGTCCGCGCAGGAGCGGCAGGTGGGTCCGCTCGGTGACCAGGATCCGGCAGTCGGTGTGCAGGATGTCGCGGGCCAGCTCGGGGCCGCGCCGGGTGGGGTTGATCCCGGCCACGGCGGCCCCCGCGAGGGCCGCCGCGCCGAGCCAGAACGGGAACTCGGTGGTGTTGTCGAGCAGCACCCCGATGTGCGGCTCCGCCCCCGGCGGCAGCAGGTCGACGAGGAGCGCGGCGCGCGCCGCGGCGGCCAGGGCGGTCCGGTGGTGGCTGAGGACGCCTTCGGCGTGCATCAGGCCGGGCCGGTGGTCGCCCCATTGGCTCGCGATGAGCTCCGCGACGGTTTCGGGTGTCGTCGTTGACCGCATGCCGCCGGAGGATAGCTGACGCTCAGTCAAAACTGAACGCCGCATGGGCGGTCCGGGCGTCAGAACTGGACGTCGGAGCAGGAGTAGAACGCGTTGGTGGTGTCGTTGACCGTCCAGACCGCGAGGATCAGGTGCCGACCGCTCTTGCCGCTCGGCATCCTGCCCTGGTGGACGGTGGTCATGTCGGGGCGGGCGCCGTTGTAGGCGACCGTCAGGAAGGGCTGCGGGTCGAGGTCGGCGCGGGTGAGGGGCTTGGTCGGGTCCCAGCCGTTCTTGGTGACGTAGTACCGGAAGTCGGTGGTGGAGTGGTTCGCGGTGAACTGCCAGCGGAAGCTGTAGCTCTGCCCGCTGGTCACCGGGGTGGCCGGCCAGGCGCCGCCGCGCGGGTCGTCGAGCTGGGCGAACTCGGAGTGGTTGGCCGAACATATGTGACCGTCGGCGGGACCGGCCGCGGGGAAGCCCTTGGGGCCCTCGACGCTCTGGGGCTCCCACTGGATGGGGCCGCAGTCGGCGACGGTCTTGTTGGCGCAGAGCTTCTGGCGGCTGATGGGGGTGTCGGTGTACCCGTGGCTGCTCGCGGTGGGGGCCGTGACCAGCGCGAGGGCCGCGGCGACGCCGAGGCCCACGGCGGTGGCCGCGGCCTGCTGGGCTCTGGGCATGCGGAAGGAACGCATGATGCTCCTTGAACGTGGGGGGAGGTTCGGCGAGAGCGTGCGCACGCGTGGGGATGGGCCCCGCCGGTGCTGCCACCGGCACGGCCCGTTCTCGATTCTTTAGGTCTAGACCAAGTCCCACAGTATTGACGGGACTTGGCCATGTCCAGACCAATGGAAGAACGGGTGGTCCGAGCCCTCCGGATCCACCCGCTCTCCAACGCCACTGCAGTGATTGCCCGTTCGCGCTACTCCGGGCGGCCCGTGTAGAAGGCAACGGTCAGGTCCTTCACCAGCGCCTTGCGCTCGTAGTCGTCCAGCTCCACGATCCCGCGCGAGGTCAGCCGGTGGACGGTGTCGTCGACCGCGTCGACCACCGAGGTCAGGACGGTGTCCCGGTGCTTGGCGTCGATCGCCGCGACCCGGCGCCGCCGCATCGCCTCCGCCACCTCGGGGGCGTACTCGATCCGCGTCGGCTGCGCCGAGAACACCTCCACGCCCACCGCCTCGGTCTCGGCCGCCAGCATCCGGGTCAGCGCGTCGCCGACGGCCTCGGCGTCGCGCAGGGTCGGGGCGTCCTCGTGGAAGGCATCGGCGGGGAGCTGGGACAGGACGCGGGCCATGGCCGATTCGACCTGTTCGGCGAGGTAGTCCACGTGGTCGGCGACGGCCAGGGTCGCGCGGGCCGTGTCCTTGACCTGCCAGACGACCTGGACGACCACCTGGAGGGCGAGGCCCCCGGAGTCGACGGCGGACATCGGGTCACTGCGCCAGTGCCGCAGCCGGACGTCGACCCGGCGGCGCAGCAGCAGCGGGCTGATCCAGGTCAGACCGGAGCGGCGGACGGTGCCCCGGTAGCGGCCGAAGAGGGTCAGCACCCAGGCGTGCCCGGCCCGGCCGCGGCCCAGACCGCCGAGGGCCAGGAGGGCGACGACCCCGAGGAAGGCGAGCGGGGGCCAGAACCGGGCCTGGAGCCCGCGGTAGGGGCGGGGCTCCGCACCGAACGCCACGGCGAGGGCGTCGGGGACGGCCCCGGCCCGCCAGAGCACGACCGCGCAGCCGGCGAGCGCGAGCCCGCCGACGGCCACGCCGATCCAGCCGGGCAGCACGGGGCCGTGGTGCTCGCGCAGCCGGTCGTCGCCACGGGGCACGCGGCGGCCGGGGGCCGGGCGGACGGCGGGCTTCGGCTTCTCCCCGGCCGGGGCGTGGGCCCGGGACCGGGCGTCGCCCTGGGCCGGGGGCCGGGCGGCGCCGGCGCCGGCGCCCCGGAACGGGAGGTGCACCGGCACCTCGCTCACCGCGACCCCGCGCACCGCCCCGATCCGCGGCAGATCCTGCGTATCGTCCTCCCCCATCCGCGCCACGGCCCGCGCGACCACCTCCACGACGCCGGGGCCCGGTCCGGGTCCGGGCACGAACCGGGAGGGATCGGGCGCTTCGGCTTCGGCTTCGGCTTCGGCTTCGGCTTCGGCTTCGGCTTCGGCTTCGGCTTCGGCTTCGGCTTCGGAGGTATCGCCGGACGGGTCTGCGTGCGCGGCTTCCGGTTCCGCCGGATGCCCGGCTTCGCTGTGGGCGTCGGAGGCGCTGTCGACGCCGCTGTCGATGCCGATGCCGATGTCGCCGTAGGTGTCGGTACGGGGCTCCGCGTGCGCGGCGGCCTCCCCCGCGGGCGCGGGCACCGACCAGGACAGGTCCCGTGCGACGGGCTCCGCCTCCGGGGCGGGCGCCCCGATGAACAGGCCTCCCTGCGGGGCGGCTTCACCCTCCGCAGCGGCAGGGGCCGGCACCGACCAGGACGGCTCCCGCGCGGCCGGATCGGCTTCCGGGGCGGGCGCCCCGATCAACAGCCCGATGCGGTGGGCGGCTTCGCCCTCGGCGGGGGAAATCGCCGCCGCCAGGGGCTCGCCCCGGACCGGCGAAGGGACCGGCCACACGTCGTCCTGCGGGTGCGAACGCCCGGCTTCGGCTTCGAGGCCGCCGAGCCGGAGCGCGGTCGCACCGGCGTGACCCGCCTGGGGGCCCGCCTGGGGGCCCGCCTGGGGCCCCGCCTCGGCCTGGGCGTGCGCGAACTCGGGGACGGCCTCGGGCTGCGGATGCGGGAAGTGCGGGCCCGCCTCCGGCTGCGGATGCGGGAGGTGCGGCAGCTGCGGGCCCGCTTCGGTCCGGGTCCGCAGTGCCGGGGCGTACGGCTCCTCGGCCCGGACCGGCCACGGGGCCGGCCCGTCCGCGGCCCGCGACGCGGCTTCCGCCCAGGCCGGGCGGGCGTACGGCTCCTGCACCCCGGCGGGGGCCCCGGCACGACCCTGCTGCCAGGGCTCGGTGGTCTCGGTCAGGGTGGCGGCAGCCGCGGGCACCGGCTCGTGCTCCGGCTCCGGTGTCCGGGACACCTCCCAGCCCGTCTGCGCGGCCCAGCCGCTGGTGGTGGCGGCCGGGGCGGCCGGCGGGGCCTGGGGTTCCGGGACCGGGGGGACGTGGAAGCTGCCCGTGGTCGATGTCGTGCGCGTGGGGTACATCGTTGCCTCCGTCATGCGAACAGCCGGCGCCAGGTTTCCGGGCCCGGGTAGCCGTCGGCCTCGGCTCCGCGCCAGCCCTGGGCGCGCTGGAAGGCCTCGACGTTGCGGCGGTCGGATTCGCCCCAGCGGGGGCCCGGCCCGGATGTGTAGTACTTGCCGAAGCCCTTCTTCACCAGCTGGCGGCCAAGGGCGGTGATGGACGGGTGGGACACCCCCGGGCGGAAGACAGAGGCGCCCGGGAAGGCGGGCCTGCCCGCCGGGCCCGGTGCGCCGCCGGTCGTCGGCGGGATGTCCTTGCCCTGGTGCTGCGCGAGCATCCGCCACGTTTCCGCGCCCGGGATGCCGTCGGCGTCGGCTCCCGTCCAGCCCTGGGCGCGCTGGAAGGCCTGGGTCGCCTGCCGGTCGGAGTCGGTCCACAGGGGGCCGATGCCCTGCGGGTAGAAGCGGGAGCCGCCGCGTTCGGTCAGCATCCTGCCGAGCTGGGTCACGTAGGCGTTGTTGGCGCCCGGCCCGAACTTCGACGCCCCGGGGTAGGTCGGAGAGACGACCGGGGTGCCGCCCGGCGCCGGCGGGTCGGGGACCGGCTTCTCGGGAACGACCCCGCCGGCCACCCCGTTGAACCGGTACGGGATGTACTTCGTCGCGTTGTTCCAGTAGCCGTAGGGCGTGGCCTGGCGCCGCGTCGTGGGCCGCGTCTGCTCGTAGGCGGTGTAGTAGGTCCGCGACTCGTCCACCCATCCGCCGAAGAGCACGACGTGCGAGCCCTTGTTGGGGTCGGCGGGGTTGTGGAAGAGCAGCATGTCCCCCGGCAGCAGCTCGTCCTTCGTGATCCGGGTCGCGAACTTGTCGAGGCTGCCGGTCCACTCGTTCGTGCCGAGGTTCCACGCCATGGAGACGAAGCCGGAACAGTCCTGCCGGTACCCGTCCGACCAGTACTGCTCCATGCTGTACGGGACCTGCGCGTCCAGCCACAGCTTCGCCCGGTTGATGATCGTCGACCGGTCGGTCCGCTTCACGGCCGAGGGCGCTCCGGGCAGGCCGGCGGGCTTCGCGGGCGCGCCCTGCTTGCCTCCGTGCAGCGGGGCCCGGCCGCCCTGCGGCGAGCCCGGGTCGTCCAGGGACACGGTGCCGCCGGGGCCCGGGGTGGTCACTGCCACGGCCGCTCCCGTACCGCCGCCGAGGACCACCCCCGCGGCGGTGGCCAGGACCAGCGCCCGGCGGGCTCCGCGCGCGGCGGGATGACCGCCGTCGCGCAGCGGTATGGCTCGGGCGCGGGCGAGCGTGCGGCGGCGCTGGGCGCAGCCCCTGCACGGGCAGTCGCCGGCGGGTTCGTATTCCTCGAAGGCCGGCATCGGCATCTTCGTGGCGCGGGTGAGCGCGGGCGGCGGCATCGGTGCCGATGCCCCTGTCACTGCCTGTGTCACTGTCTGTGTCGCTGTGGGCTTCGCTTCGTGCACATGCGTCGGAGGCTGCATCGTCATGCGGTTCCGTCACTCCCCTGCTCGTCCGCTGGTCGGCCGGGACCGCGTCTGACGAGGCATCAGAATCGGCCTGGCCCAGACATATCGTGCACGACAAAACCCCCAAACATGGGTTAATCGGACAGCGTGGGCGCGGCCTGTCACGAGCACGGGTGCGGGTGGGGTAGAGTTTTCCCTGTCACCAAGCGCCGCTAGCTCAGTTGGTTAGAGCAGCTGACTCTTAATCAGCGGGTCCGGGGTTCGAGTCCCTGGCGGCGCACAGACGCAAAGAAGCCCCCGTAGCGAAAGCTACGGGGGCTTCTTCGTTCACCTTGTTCCGCGGGGCCCGGCGGGGCTTAGGCCGCCGCTCCCGAGCGGATTCCGGCGCCCGTCAGGTACGCCGACACCACCACGTTCGCCGAGTACTGCCTGGCCGCCTTGTCGTACGCGCCGCCGCAGGTCACCAGCCTCAGCTCGGCCCTGCCCTTGACCCGCGGGCCGTAGGCCTTCGCCGGGTCGAAGCCCGCGCGCTCGTGGACCTGTACGTCCTCGACCGTGAACTCGGCGACCGAGCCGTCCGCCCGCACCACGCGGATCTTGTCGCCCGGCTTCGCCGAGCTCAGCCCGTAGAACACCGCCGGCTTCGACTGCGTGTCCACGTGCCCGACCATCAGCGCGGTCCCGGCCGTGCCGGGCTGGACTCCGCCGCGCCACCAGCCGACCGTGCCCGGGTTCTCGTACGGGGGCGGCTCGATCGCCCCCTGCGTGTCCAGGTCCCGGGTGATCACCGGGGCCTGGATGCCTATGGACGGTACGTCGACCCGTGCGGGCGGCGCCGGTCCCAGCGGGACGTGCGCCGTCGGCAGCCCCGGAGCCGCCGGCCCGCCGGCCTGGCCGGGGAGGGGGCTGGGCACCCCGGTGATCTCCCGGCCCCACAGCCACAGGCCCAGGACCAGCACCGACCAGGCGGCGAAGGTCAGCAGCCGGGAGCCGCCGGAGCTCCTCGGCTCCCCGCTCACCCCGCGCTCACTCGCCGCTGCGACGGCGGCGCAGGCTCAGCGCCCGGCCGGCGACCGCCAGGGTGGCCACGGCGGCCAGCACCGCCCCGATCACCGTGTGCGGCAGGCCGGGGCCGTCGCCCGTGTGGCTCTTCTTCGCCGCCGCGGCCAGCTGGGCGGAGTCCGCGGCCTTGGCCTGCTCCGCCGAGCCCGCGTCCTTCTTCGCCTTCGCGGCGATCTCCTCGGACATGCCGCCACCGCCCGCGTGGACCGGCCAGACCGGCGTGTGGTGGGGGTTGGGGTGCTCGCGGCGGTGCTCGATCTCGATGGAGCCGAACTCCTTCTCGTCGCCGCGGCCTCCGCACTTGATCCGGATGGGGTGGCGCCCGGGGTCGGCCCAGGAGCGGATCATCGCGTCGCCCCACAGGGTGTGGCGGTCGTCGCGGCCGCTGGAGAGCCGGACCTCGGAGACGAAGACGGGTGACTGGGCGATGGCCCAGTCGTCGTCGCAGCCGCGGACGCGCAGTTTGACCTGCGCCCCCGGCTCCGCCGGATTGGGGTCGGCCGAGACGCTGCCACGGTTCCACTGCTCCTCCGCGAAGGCGAAGGGCGCGGTCGCGGCGGAGAGGGCCGTCAGGGCGACGGCCAACCCGGCGACACGGAGAGCGATCAGATCACTGCGCATGGTGAACCTCCTCAACAAGGAGATTCACGCGCGGCGCGCCGCTCCGCATCCGGAGCGGCGCTCTCTTGGCCCGTACGTGTCAGCCGTACGCCCTAATAGCTGGGCCGGTCGGACGAGGCCGAACGGGGCCGCGAGGGACCACGGGGGTCCGGCCGGGGCTCAGACCAGGTCGACGAGGTCCGCGATCGAGTTGACCGTCTTGGTCGGGCGGTACGGGAACTTCTCGGTGTCCTCTTCGGACGTCAGACCGGTGAGCACGAGGAAGGTCTGCATGCCCGCTTCCAGCCCGGCCAGGATGTCGGTGTCCATCCGGTCGCCGATCATCGCGCTGCTGTGCGAGTGCGCGCCGATGGCGTTCAGGCCGGTCCGCATCATCAGCGGGTTGGGCTTGCCGGCGAAGTACGGCTGCTTGCCGGTCGCCTTGGTGATCAGCGCGGCCACCGCGCCCGTGGCGGGCAGCGGGCCCTCGGTGGAGGGGCCGGTCTCGTCGGGGTTGGTGCAGATGAAGCGGGCGCCCGCGTTGATCAGGCGGACCGCCTTGGTCATCGCCTCGAAGCTGTACGTCCGGGTCTCGCCCAGGACCACGTAGTCCGGCTCGTGGTCGGTCAGGATGTAGCCGATGTCGTGCAGGGCCGTGGTCAGGCCCGCCTCGCCGATGACGTACGCGGTGCCGCCCGGACGCTGGTCGTCGAGGAACTTCGCGGTGGCCAGCGCCGAGGTCCAGATGTTCTCGACCGGGACTTCCAGGCCCATCCGGGACAGCCGGGCCTGGAGGTCGCGCGGGGTGTAGATGGAGTTGTTGGTCAGCACCAGGAAGGGCTTGCCGGACTCGCGCAGCCGGTTGATGAAGGCATCGGCGCCGGGGATCGGAGTGCCCTCGTGGATGAGGACCCCGTCCATGTCGGTGAGCCAGGATTCGATCGGCTTGCGCTCTGCCACGGGACTGTTCTCCGCTCTCGGTGGCCTCTGACCACGGTGACCTCTGGTCTCTACCACCTTATCGGGGCCGGGCTGTGAACGCGTTCGGCGTCCACAGCCCGGACCGCACGGTGGAACGGGACCGGGTGCGAAGGTCCCGTCAGCCGAGCTTGACGTTGTCGACGGTCCAGTACCAGTTGTTGCTGCCGGCGTAGCGGAAGCGGACCTGGACGTCGGTGGCGCCCGCCGGTACCTGGAGCGCGATCGACTCGGACTTGGCGACCGCGTCGGCGGTGTAGCTCTTGACGACCGACGGGGTACCGCCGTTGTAGGAGACCAGGACCTGGGCGGTCTGGCCGGCCTCGTGGTGGTAGTGCGCCTGGAAGGTCAGGTTCTTCACCGAGCCGCCGGTGACCGGCCACTTGGGGGTGATCAGGGTGGAGTCGTAGGAGCCGGTGTGGCTCTTGTCGTCCCACTCGTCGGAGTCGGCGACGGCGAACACGTCACGGGAGCGGACGTTCAGCTCGCGCCACTGGTCGCGCTGCGACTGGCTCCAGAACTCGTCGGTGGCGAAGGCCCATCCGGCCCACTCGGTGACACCGCCCGTGCCCATCTTGGAGTTGTCGATCGACCAGCCGGCCGGCGGGGTGTGCGTGAACCCCTTGGTGGCGGCCGGAATGCCCGTCTCGTCCACGCGAGCCTGGAGGACCGGGCGCAGGGTGTCGAAGGGGTCGTTGTCGTCCGGGGCGTCCAGCGGGATGCCGTCGATGGCGGAGCCGGCCGAGACCCCGACCTGGGACAGCGCGGTCGCCGCCACGTCGACGAGCTTCACGTCGTTGCGTACCGAACCGGCGGCGATGCCCGCGCCCTTGGCGATGACGAAGGTGCCGCGCTCCTGGATGGTGGAGCCGCCGTGGCCGCCCGCGTCGGTGTGGCCGTGGTCGGTGGTGACCAGGATCTTCCAGTTCTCCTGCCCGTACGTGGGGCGCGCCTGGACGGCGGTGAGGAGCTGGCCGATCAGCTTGTCCACGCGGCCGATCGTGTTCAGGTACTCCTGGCTCGCGGCGCCGGAGGCGTGGCCCGCATGGTCGATCTCGCCGAAGTAGACGAAGGCGGCGTCGGGGTTCTGGTCGCGGAGTTCGGCGGCGGCCGCGGCGGCGATCTTCGGGTCCTCGCTGCCGTAGCCGTCGCGGTCGCCCTTGAGGCTGAGCCGCTTGTCGACCTTGGCCGAGAAGATCGGGCCGTTCTGGTCGGTGGAGGTGATGGGCTCCCAGTCGGCGGCCGCGTAGGTGTTGAGCTCCGGCTTCGCGTTCTCGATGCGGGTCAGGAAGTCCGGGTAGGCCGCGTAGTTCTTGCCCGTGAAGGAGTTGTCCTTCACCCCGTGCTTGTCGGGCCACACGCCGGTGGCGATGGTCGACCAGCCGGGGCCCGAGGAGGTGGCGGCCATCGGGTTCGCGTACAGGGTGCTGCGTGCGGTCAGACCCTGGGCCATCAGGCCGTTCAGGTTGGGCGCGTCGGCGGCCTTGACGCGGTCCAGGACCGTTCCGTCGATGCCGATCACGAGGACCTTGTTGGTGGTGGCGGCGGCCTCACCGGCGGCGGGTGCGGCGGTGGCCGCGGCGCCGAGGGTGGTGGCGAGCAGGGCCGTGGCGGTGGCGGCCACGGCGAGGGCGCGTCCGGGCAGGACGGTGGGCACGGGCACGTACTCCTCCGGGAGTAATCGTGGGAGAGGACTCAGGGGGACAGGCCTCGGGTCCGGACCGAAGGAGCGAAGGACCGAAAGTGCGGCCTTCGGTCCAGACCCGTTATGCAAGCGTCACTATCCCGGTCGTGGATGACCGGGAGGCGACCAGTCGGCTGCCGGTCAGCTTCCGGTCGCCGACTTCCACGCGTCGACGTAGCCGGTGAGGTTCTTGTCGATGTCGGTCCAGTCCGGCTCGAAGATCTCGACACCGGTCAGGATCTTGGTGAGTTCGACGGCGTTGGCGTCGGTGGGCTTGACGTCCGTGCGGGCCGGGAAGCCGCCGCCGACCGAGCTGACCAGCTTCTGGGCGTCCTCGCTCAGCATGTAGTCGAGGAGCTTCTTGCCGTTCTCGGTGTGCGGGGCCTTGTCGACCAGGCCGGCCGCGTACGGCAGGGCGAAGGTGGTGGGCTTGCCGCCGTCCTTGGCCGGGAACCAGATGCCCAGGTTCGGCATGGACTTGGACTGCGCGAAGTTCATCTGGACGTCGCCGTTGGCGACGAGCAGCTCACCCTTGTCGGTCTTGGGCGCGAGCTTGGAAGTGGAGGAGGACGGGCCGACGTTGTTGGCCTGGAGCTTCTTCAGGTACTCGCATCCCGGCTCCTTGCCGCCGAAGTCGTGCATCGCCTTGATGAGCACGGCGGTGCCGTCGCCCGCGACGCCCGGGGTGGAGTACTGCAGCTTGCCCTTGTACTTGGGGTCCAGCAGCTCTTCCCAGGTCTTGGGGGCCTCGGCGAGCTCCTTCTTGTTGTAGACGAAGCCGAAGTAGTTGTTGACGACCGAGGTCCACTTGCCGTCGGCGGCCTTGTCGGCGCCGTTGACCTTGTCGGCGCCCTGCGGGGTGTAGGCCTGGAGCAGGCCCTTGCCGTCGGCCTGCTGGATGAAGGGGGGCAGGGTGATCAGCAGGTCGGCCTGCGTGTTGGTCTTCTCGCGGACGGCGCGCTGCACCATCTCGCCCGAGCCGCCCTCCACGTACTTGACCTCGATGCCGGTCTTCTTCGTGAACTCGGCGAAGACCTTGTCGTACCAGCCGTCGCCCTTCTCGCTCTTGAGGCCGTCGGCGCTGTAGACGGTGACGATCTTCTCGCCGCCGCCGTCCTTGGAGTCGGCGGAGGAGGAGCCGCCGCACGCGGTGAGGCCGGCGGCGAGGGCGAGAGCGCCGGTGACGGCCGCGGTGACGCGCAGGTACTTGTTGCTGGGCATGGAACTTCCTCACGGGGAAAGGGAGTCAGCAGGAATTCAGCGGGGTGGTGCGGCAGGGGTGCAGAGGTGCGGCTCAGCGGTACGCGGCCTTGGTGCGGACACGTGAGACGGCCAGGAGGACCAGCAGGGTGGCGGCCATCAGGACCACGGCGACGGCGGAGCCGCTGAAGAGCGAACCGCGGTCGGTGGCGGTGAAGATCCGGACCGGGAGGGGCATCCAGTCCGGCGGGTAGAGCATCATCGTGGCGCTCAGCTCGCCCATGGACAGGGCGAAGCAGAGTCCGGCGGCCGCGGTGAGCGACGGCAGCAGGAGGGGGAGCTTGACCCGCCACAGCACGTACCCGGGGCGGGCGCCCAAGGAGGCCGCCGCCTGTTCGTACGCGGGATCGAGACGCACGATGGCAGCCGAAACCGACTGGTAGGCAAACGCCGTGACAAGAATCGTGTGCGCCAGGATCACGATCGAACTGGTGCCGTTGAGCAGCAGCGGGGGCTTGCTGAAGGCGACGAGCACGGCGAGGCCGACGACCACGGACGGCACGGCGACGGGCAGCATGAACAGCGCGTCCAGGGACCGCTTGCCGCGCCGGCGCAGCCCCGCGGCGGCGAGCGCCGCCCAGGTGCCGACGGTGAGCGCGAGCAGGCTGGCGACCAGGGCGGTGACCAGCGAGGTGGTCAGGGCCTGGAGGGATTCGCCGCGGACGGCTGCGGCGTAGTTCCCGGTGGTCGGGCCGGAGGGGAAGGCGCCGGACCAGTGGGTCGAGAAGGAGGCGGCCACCACCACGAGCAGCGGCAGCGCGAAGAGCGGCAGGAAGAGGAGTCCGAAGAGGCTCCAGGCGGCCCAGCGGCCGCTTCTGCTATGCACCAGCACGCTTGCTCACCACCCGGTAGAGGCCGAACAGGCCGACGGAGATCGCGATGTTGACGACGGCCACCACGCAGGCGGCCGAGTAGTCGGATTCGAGGATCGCCTTGCCGTAGATGAGCATCGGGAGCGTGGTGACGTCCTTGGCTCCGGTGAACAGGACGATCCCGAACTCGTTGAGGCACATGACCAGGACGAGGCTGCCGCCGGCGGCGAGCGCCGGGAGGGACTCGGGGAGGATCACCCGCCGGACGATCCGGGCGGGCCTGGCGCCGAGCGAGGAGGCCACCTCCAGCTGTGCGGTGTCCAGCTGGGAGAAGGAGGCCAGCAGCGGGCGCATCACGAAGGGGGTGAAGTAGGTGATCTCCGCGAGGAGGACCCCCCAGGGGGTGGCCAGGAAGTGGAAGGGCCCGTCCGAGACTCCGAAGACGTCGGTCCACAGCCCGTTGGCCATGCCCACCGTGCCGTAGACGAAGAGGAGGGCGAGGGTGATGAGGAAGGAGGGGAAGGAGAGGAAGACGTCGATGAACTTGGCCACGGCGCGCGCCCCGGGGAAGGGGACGAAGGCGATGACCAGCGCGAGCGCGAAGCCGAGGACCAGGCAGCCGATGGTGGCGCCGACGGCCAGCCACACCGTGGTGCCGAGGGCTTCGCGGAAGGAGTGCGAGGCGAAGACCTTGGCGTAGGCGTCGAAGGCCCCGCCGCCGTTCTCGGGGCTGAGCGACTGCTGGACGACCAGCGCGAGGGGGTAGAGGAAGACGGCGGCGAGCACGGCCACGGGAGGCACCGCCCACAGCCAGCCGGGCACGGTACGGGGCGTGCCGGCGGCCTGGGCCGCAGTGCCGCCGGGGGCTGCGGCCGGGGGTTCGGGCTCGCCCGGGGCAGGGCTTCGTACCGGCTGGTGGGGAACGGAGACAGCCTCGGGTTCGGCTGTCGGATCCGGGGGGCGGTGGGCCGTTGCCGGGTGGTCAGCCATCGGATACCCCCGCGGACAGCAGGACCGCGTCCCTCGGCTCGAAGTGCAGGGTGACGTGGTCGCCCAGGGCCGGGGTCTCGCGGAGTTCGGGCAGGTCCGCCTTGACGCGGTGGCCCTCGATGTCGACGTAGAGGCGGTGCGTGGAGCCGCGCCACTGGACCTCGGTGATCGTGCCGGACAGGGCGTTGGGTCCGGCGCCGAGACCGAGCAGGTGCGGGCGTACGCACAGGGTCGCGCTGGCGCCCACGGCCGCGGGGCCCGGGTCGAGGGCGAGCGGGTGCCCGGCGAACAGCGCGCCGCCGTCGGCCACGGTGACCGGCAGCAGGTTGGCGTTGCCGACGAAGGAGGCGGTGAACTCGGTGCGCGGGGCCCGGTACAGCTCCTGCGGGGTGCCGCAGTCCTGGAGACGGGCCTGGTCCATGACCGCGATCCGGTCGGCCAGGGTCAGCGCTTCGACCTGGTCGTGGGTGACGTAGAGAATCGATACTTCGGGCAGTTCGCGGTGGAGCCGGGCCAGTTCGGCCAGCATCCCGGAGCGCAGCTGCGCGTCGAGCGCGGACAGCGGCTCGTCCAGCAGCAGCACCCCGGGACGGATGGCGAGCGCGCGGGCGATGGCCACGCGCTGCTGCTGGCCGCCGGAGAGCTCGCGCGGATAGCGCCTGGCGTAGGCCGCCATCCCGGTCATCTCCAGCGCCTCGGCGACCCGGCCGGGGATCTCGGCCTTGGGCGCCTTCTGCGCCCGCAGGCCGAAGGCGACGTTGTCGGCGACCCGCATGTGCGGGAAGAGCGCGTACTGCTGGACGACCATGCCGATGCCGCGCTTGTGGGGCGGCAGCGCGGTGACGTCCCGGCCGCCGATCAGCACCCGGCCCGAGGCGGGCCGCACGAAACCGGCGACCGCGCGCAGCGCCGTGGTCTTGCCCGAGCCGGAAGGGCCGAGCAGCGCCATGACCTCGCCCGGTTCGACGGTCAGGTCGAGCCGGTCCAGGACGGTGTTGCCGCCGTAGGCGACCGAGACCGCGTCGAAGCGGATGCCGCTCACGCGCCGGACTCCCGCTCCTGCTCGGCCAGGACCGAGGGAAGTTCGGCGACGGAGGCCAGGACGTGGGTCGCGCCGTGCCCGGTGAGGGCCGCGCGGTCGTGGGCGCCGGTGAGGACACCGGCCACGATCCCGGCGCCGGAGCGGACCCCGCTGAGCATGTCGTACGCGGTGTCGCCGACGACCACGATCTCCCGTACGCCGTCCACGGCGCCCGTGCGCAGGAAGGCGGCCAGCACCATGTCCGGGTAGGGTCGGCCGCGGCCGCCCGCGTCGGCGGGGCACAGGGTGAGGTCGGCGAGGCCCTGCCAGCCCAGCGCGTCGAGGATGGCGTCCTGGGTGACGCGGGCGAACCCCGTGGTCAGGACCACGGTGCGGCCGTCGGCACGGAGCTTCTCGATGGCCTCGCGGGCACCCGGGATCGGGGCGATGAGGCCGCCGTCCACGAGCTCGCCGTAGGCCTCTTCGAAGGCCGAGTTGGCGCGCTGGGCGAGCTCTTCGGTGCCGAAGAGGTGGCGGAAGACGGAGATCTTCGACTCGCCCATGGTGTCGCGGACGTACTGGAGCTTCGCGTCGTGGTCGGCGCTGCCGGGCTCGACGCCGAGCCGCTCGGCGGCGCGCTCGAAGGCGCGCTCGACGAGGCCGCCGTCGGCGACGGTGGTGCCGGCCATGTCGAGGACGACCAGCCGGTGGGTCGGGGCGTCGGTGTGGGGGGTCGTCGCGTGGGGGGTGTTGTCGGTCATTTCGCTTACCAGCCCAGTTCGTTCGCGGTGGTCTCGGCTATGGCGGGCGAGCAGGTCATGCCCCGGCCGCCGGGTCCGGTCACCAGCCAGACGCCATCGCGCACCTGCTGGCGGTGGACGACGCGGGTGGTGTCGGTGCACTGCGCGTACACGCCCGCCCAGCGGTGCTGGATCTTGGGCAGCGGGCGGCCCAGGAAGGACTCGACCACCTCGGTGAGGTGCTCGTAGGGGTCTTCGAGGGTGTCGAACGCGAAGGGGTGCTTGTACTCGTGGGTGTCGCCGATGGTCAGTCCGCCGTCCTTGCGCTGGACCATCAGCAGCTGCATCTTGTGCGCGGCGGCGATCGGCGCCTGGGCCTGCTCGGCGTTGAGCTCGTCGAGGGCCGCGCTCCGGTAGGCGGGGTAGTAGCGGAAGCTGTCGGCGTCGGCGACCGAGGTGGTCAGGGACTCGCCGAGGGGGGCCGTCTGCATCATCTGGAGGCGGACGCGGCGCACGGGCAGTTCGGGGGCCAGTTCGCGGACCAGGCCGGACAGCCAGGCGCCGGTGGCGAGGACGACGACGTCGCCGCGGTGGACGTCACCGTGGTCGTCGCGGACGGCGGGGCCGGCTGCGTCTTCCAGGACGTCGCGGACCTCCCGTCCGGGCAGGAAGGTGTAGCGGCCGGAGGCCTTGAGGGCCTCGCGCAGGTGGAGCTGGGCGGTGCGCGGTTCGACGGCCGCGTCCCGCTCGCACCACAGGGCGGCCTCGAACGCGCCGCGCAGGGCCGGGTTGATCGCCCGGGCCTCGGCGGCGGTGACCAGTTTGTAGCCGCGGGCGGCGGCGTCGGGGCGGGCGACGGCCGCCTCGGCGACCGCGTGCTCGCGGGCGTTGCGCACCGGGGTCAGGGAGCCGATGGCGCGGAAGCCCAGGCCGGGCACCCGCTCGCCGATCCCCTCCCAGAGCTCGCGGGCCCGCAGGGCGGTGTCGAGCTCCTCGCCCCCGGCCCGCCCGCTGACCCATATCTGGCCGAAATTGCGCAGTGACGCGCCCCGGGCCTCGGCCTCTCGCTCGATCTGGACGACCTCGTGGCCGCGTTCGACTGCTTGCCAGGCGTGCATGGTGCCTACCACGCCGCCTCCGACGACTATGACTCTCACGTCGTCCACGGTGTCGGCGGAGCGTGACCCGGGAGGATCCGGCGGGCGACCTCCCGGTGAACAGCCCTCGACTCTTGGACTAGACCCGTTATCATTACGTGATCTGAGCGCGCCCTCTTTGGGGCGAGTTGGCGGGATTGACGGGGACTACTCGGGCCGCAGGTGGGTCGTGAAGCTGAACCGGTCGCCACGGTAGAGCGAACGCACCCGCTCCAGCGGCCGGCCGTCCTGGTCCCGCGAGAAACGGTGGATGAGCAGCATCGGAAGCGCCGGCGGAGTACCGATCAGCAGGGCCTCGCGCGGGGTGGCGAGGACCGTTTCCAGCTTCTCGTCCGCATCGCCGAAGGAGATGCCGAGGCTGTCGCGGAGGTATCCGTAGAAGGAGGAGTCCGGCTGGAAATCGATGTCGAGGCGGGGTGCGCGGGAGACCCGGAGGTACGTGCTCTCCAGCCCGACCCGTTCGTCGTCGGCCAGCAGCACCCGCTCCAGGTGCCAGACCGGCTCACCGGGATCGGCGCCGATTCCGGCGGCGACGTCGGGCGGGCAGGGGAACCGCTCCAGCCCGATCAGATTGCGGCCGGGCCTGCGGCCCTGGCGGCGCACGCCCTCGGTGTAACTCGCCAGCGACAGCGGCTGTTCGAGCTTGGCCCCGGCGACGACGGTGCCCCGGCCGGAACGGCGCAGCCGGCCCTCCAGCAGCAGCTCGCGCAGGGCCTGGCGGACGGTCTCGCGGGAGACCTCGTACTGCTCGGCCAGATCCCGTTCGGTGGGCAGCAGCCCGCCCTCGCCGAGCTCGTCGAGGAGCCCGGCGATGCGGGCCTTGACGGCGTAGTACTTGGGGATGCGCCCGTGCTCCGGAATCCCGGACCGGACGGGCAGGCCGGGCTGGTGGTGGTGCGCGTACTGGATCGGTTCTTCCACCCTCGGACTCTACGTGGACTGCGTGCGGGGGCCGGTCCCCCGGGGGGCGGGGGTCGCGGTCAGGAAGGCGTGGATCCGGCGGACTTCGCGCGCAGGCGGCGGGCGCCGAGGAGGAGTCCGCCACCCGCGGCCAGGGCGGTCGCGGCTCCGGCGCCGTACGTCCAGGCCTCGCGGCTGCGGCCGGTCTGGGCCAGCGCTCCGGCTTCGCCCGTCTCGGCATCCGGCCCCTGGACGTCGAAGCGGTAGCCGCCGGCCTCGCCGACCCAGTCGCCGTCGTCCCCCTTGCGCTGCACCAGGGCCGCGTCGGCGACGGCCTCGCCGTGCGGGGTGTTGGGGGCGAAGGCGAGGCGGACGGTGACGGTCAGGGATCCGCCGGGGCCGACGGTGAATCCCGAGAAGGCGTCGCCGCCGTCGAAGACCGCGATGACCTCGTCCCGGTCGGTGTGCTCCAGGCTGACGGGGAGGGTGCCGGCGGGCGCGCCGGGGGCGTCGAACTCCATCCGGAAATGCGCCGGTCGCAAGGCGCGGGCCTTGTCGGTGAACACAACGACGGGGTGGATGGCCGTGCACTCGCTGCCGGTGGTGTTGGTGAGGTCGAGGTACCAGGTCTGCGCGTCGCCGCCGGTGCGGTACACGGCCGGACCGCCGCGGATCCGCGCGCCGATGGGGAACTGCGCGCCCTTCCCGTCGCCGCAGCTGGCCTCCACCCGCGAGGGCAGCGCCGGGGCGGGGCGGGCCCCGCCGCCGGTGCCGATGTCCGCGACCGCGGTGGGAGCGGTGGCCGCGGTGACAGCTACGAGGACGGCGGAGAGGGCAAGGGCTTTGCGCAGTCGCATGGAAGACCTTCGCTACTCACCGGACCGACGAACAGGACGATAGTCGGACGAGGCGACAATCACCCCGGCCCTGCCCGCACCCTCCCACGCGCCCGCGAACGCCTGGCGGGGGCACGCCTGGGTTGTGCGGGATTCCCCCCGTTTGGCCGATGGATGGCTGGGGCGGGGGATGGGGGCGGAGCCGGGGGGTCGTCGGGCGCAGCCCGGGTCGGGTCCGGGCGCAGCCCGGGGAACGGTGGAAGGGTGGGTAGGGGACATGCCCCGCAGGGACGATCAGCCGCAGCCTCGCGCCGACCGGGCGGGGACGGCCCCCGGTGGCCACCGCAAGCCACGGCCCGGTGCGGGCGCGGCACGGCTCAGACCCCGCCCCCGAACACCGGCGCCAGCACCAGCTCCGCCGCCCCCTCCGCCACGCCGACCCGCGCGAGTTCCACCCGTACGCCCTCGCCGCCGGCCAGGGCCACGGATCGGGCCGCCAGCACCGCTCGGACCCCCTCCAGGAACACCTCCGGCGTGGCCGCCACCACCCGCCCCCCGAGCAGCACGCGGTCCACGTCGAGCAGCGCCACCAGGTTCGCCGCGGCCTCCCCCACGATCCGGGCCGCCTCCTGCGGCCGGCCGGCCGCCACCGCGTCCAGGCAGAGCACCTCCGCGCACCCGTACCCTCCGCAGCGGCACGGTGGGCCGTCCAACCGCAGCACCTGGTGTCCGAATTCCCCCGCCGCCGAGCGCCGCCCCCGGTACACCTCGCCGCCGCCGAGCAGCCGGAGCCCCGCTCCGAGTCCGGTGCCGACGTGTACGTACGCCACGGCCCCTTCGGGGTCGACGCCCTCGGACCCGACCCCGGGGAGGGTGGCTGCGGCCACGCCCGCGTTGGTGTCCTTGTCCACCCGCACCGGGATTCCGAGCCGCCCCTCCAGTACCTCCCGCAACGGGAACCCCTCCCATTGCGGATATCCCGTCACCCGCCCCAGTACCCCGCTGCGCCAGTCCAACGGCCCGGGCGCGGCCACGCCGACGCCGAGGAGCGGCCGGTCACCGCGTACCCGCGCGACCGCCCGTACCGCCTCCTCCACCACCGCGTCCGGGCCCGCCCCGAAGTCCATCGGGCCCTGCCACCGGGCGACGGCTCGGCCCGCCAGGTCCACCCGTACCGCCGTGGCCTCGTCGCGGTCCAGGTGCAGCCCGACCGCGTGGCGCGCCTCCCGGACCAGCCTCAGCAGGGTGCGCGGTTTGCCGCCGGTGGACGCCTCGCGCCCCGCGTCGGCCACCAGGCCCTCGCCCCGGAGCCGTGCCGTGATCTTGCCGACGGCCTGCGGGGTGAGCCCCGTACGGTCGGCGAGGTCGCCGCGGCCGAGCCCGACGGGGCCGGCTCCGCGCAGCAGGTGCAGCACCAGCGCGTCGTTGTGCCCGCGCAGCGCCGGCAGATTCACGCCGCTCCCCATGCCCCTGCTACCCCTGTCCACCTGCCCATTGTCCACCCTCCTTGCACTTAGGAAACACTGTTGCCAAAGTGGAGCCATGAACGACACCACCCCCTCCACTCCCACCACCCCGCTCCGCGTAGGACTCATCGGCTACGGACTGGCCGGTTCCGTCTTCCACGCCCCGCTCGTCTCCGCGACCGACGGCCTCGTCCTGGACACCGTCGTCACCTCGGACCCGGGTCGCGCGGCCCAGGCGCGCGAGGCCTACCCGGGCGTCCGGATCGCCGCCACCGCCGACGAGCTGCTCGCACAGGACCCCGCGCCCGACCTCGTCGCCATCGCCTCCCCGAACAAGACGCACGTCCCGCTGGCCACCGCCGCCCTCACCGCCGGAATCCCGGTGGTCGTGGACAAGCCGCTCGCCGCCACCGCCGCCGAGGCCCGCGAGCTGGCCGCGCTCGCCGACCGGACGGGGACCTTCCTGTCGGTCTTCCAGAACCGGCGCTGGGACAACGACTTCCTCACCCTGCGCCGCCTCCTCGCCGACGGCGAACTGGGCGAGATCCAGCGCTTCGAGTCCCGCTTCGAGCGTTGGCGTCCGCAACTCAAGGGGGGCTGGCGGGAGTCCGGCGCCCCGGAGGAGATCGGCGGACTGCTGTACGACCTCGGCAGCCATGTCGTGGACCAGGCGCTGGTGCTGTTCGGGCCGGCGGTACGGGTCTACGCGGAGGCCGACGTGCGCCGGCCCGGCGCCGAAGCCGACGACGACACCTTCATCGCCCTCACCCACGCGAGCGGGGTCCGCTCCCACCTGTACGTCAGCGCGACCACCGCCCAGCTGGGGCCGCGGTTCCGCGTCCTCGGTTCCAGCGCGGGCTACGTCAAGTACGGCCTGGACCCGCAGGAGGGCGCCCTGCGCGAAGGGCTGCGGCCCGGCGACCCCGACCGGCCGTGGGGCGAGGAGCCCGAGCACCTGTGGGGCCGGCTCGGCTCCGGGGAGTCGCCGCTGACCGGCGGCGGGATCCCGGTCGCCACCACCCCGGGCGACTACCCGGCGTACTACGCGGCCGTGGCCGCGGCACTGCGCGACGGCGGACCCGCCCCGGTCACGGCACACGAGGCGGCGCACTGCCTGGACGTGCTGGAGGCGGCGCACAGGTCGTCGAGGGACGGGGGCGTCGTGGAGATCCGTCCGGTCGCGTCCGATCCGCGATGAAAACTGACCAAATAGGGACAGGAGTCGATCTATGGTTTGCTTAAGCGAAAGATCGTCACATGTGTAAAGATTGAGGAAGTCTTCCGTGAAGCTGCCCCGGGCCGCGTCGGCCGTCGTCGCCGCGGCAATAGCCCCCGCCGTCCTGTTCTCCTCTCCGGCCTTCGCCGCCGACACCTCGTCACCCTCCGCTCCCCCGGCGCCTTCCGCGCCGGACCGGGGTGCGACGGAGAGCGCCGGTACGAAGGACGGCGGTGCCTCGGAGGGCGACGGGCAGGCGGCCGAGGACCGGGCGGCGATCGAGGCGATCCTCGCGGACCCGGAGACCGGCCCGGGTGTGCGCGCGGCGGCGGAGAAGGCGCTCAAGGGAACGGCCGCGGACATGCGGCACTTCCTGAAGGTCGTCTGGGCGCAGCAGCAGTTCACGGACGACCGGGTGAAGGTCCTGCGGATCCACAGCACCGGTGGCGTCGGAGTGAAGCGCGAAGCCGAAAGGGCCCTCAATGCGGGCACCCAGGCCGCGCTCACGGAGTTCCTCAAGAACGGGCAGCACGTGGCCCGCCTGGAGGACGACAGGTTCGAGATGCTGCGGATGCTGACCGGCGCGGGCAAGGGCATCACCGAACGGGTCAACTACCTGCTCAGCCACGGGACGCGGGAGGAGATCCGCGCGTTCGTAGAGACGGAGCAGCACGCGATCCGCGCGGACGACGACAGGGTCGCGATCCTGCGGATGCTGGAGGACGCGGGACCGAGCCTGAAGGCGGCCATCCAGAGGCTTCTCGACAGCAACCCCTCCCCCGCCCAGCTGCGCGAGTTCGTCACGACCACCCAGCACGGGCTGCGCGACCTGGACAACGAGCTCCTGATCGCCCAGATCTCGAGCGTCGGCGGACCCGAGGTGAGGAAGGCCGCGCGGGCGGCGATGCTCGGCACGCCCGAGGACCGCGTCGCATTCCTCGAGACCGGCCAGCACGTGGCGCGCGCGAAGGACAAGGCCGCCGAGGAAGCGGCCGGCAAGCCGGACGGCGGCCAGGACGGGAGCCAGGGCGAGGGCGACGGCAAGGACGAGGGCGTCAAGCCGATCGTCGACAACAACGGCACCGCGCCGGGGACCGGCACCGGAAACCAGGTGACCCCGGCGGGCGGTGCGTCCGGCGACCTCGCGAGCACGGGCGCGGGCGCCGAGAACGGCTGGATCGCGGGCGGCGCCGCCACCGCGCTCGCGGCGGGCGCCGGCCTGGTCCTCGTCAACCGGCGCCGTCGGACTTCGCCGTAGTTCCGGTCGGCCCACGGGAAAGGGGCGGCGCCGTCGACGACGGCACCGCCCCTCCCCCTTGAGCTACGCGAACTACGCGTCCTTGAACTCCTGGCGCTGACGGCCGAGGCCCTCGATCTCCACCTCGACCACGTCACCGGCCCGCAGGAACGGCTTCGGCTCCGGCTGGCCCGCGGCCACACCGGCCGGGGTGCCGGTGACGAGGACGTCGCCCGGGTACAGGGTCATGAACTGGCTGACGTAGCGGACGACCTCGCCGACCGGGAAGATCTGGTCCGAGGTGTGGCCGTCCTGCTTGAGCTCGCCGTTGACCCACAGCTTCACGTCCAGGACCTGCGGGTCCGGGATCTCGTCGGCGGTGACCAGCCAGGGGCCGAGCGGCGTGAAGGTCTCGCAGTTCTTGCCCTTGTCCCAGGTGCCGCCGCGCTCGGTCTGGAACGCGCGCTCCGTCACGTCGTTGACCAGCACGTACCCGCCGACGTGGGCGAGGCCCTCCTCGGCCGAGGCCAGGTAGCGGGCGGTGCTGCCGATGACGACGCCGAGCTCGGCTTCCCAGTCCGTCTTGACGCTCTCGCGCGGAATCAGCACGGTGTCGTCCGGGCCGACCACGGTGTCGGAGGCCTTCAGGAACAGGATCGGCTCGGCCGGCGCCTCGGCGCCGACCTCTGCCGCGTGCCCGTGGTAGTTCAGGCCGATGCCCACGACCTTGCCTATGCGGCCGACCGCGGACCCGATGCGCAGACCTTCGGCGTCGAGCACGGGGAGGTCCCCGGCCGCGGCCGCTTCCCGTACTCGGGACAGCACGGAGTCGTCGGCGAGCAGCGCGCCGTCCACATCCGTGATCAGGCCGGACAGATCCCGCAGGATGCCGTCCTGGTCGAGCAGCGCGGGGCGCTCCGACCCGACGGGTCCTACACGCAGCAGCTTCATGGGCATTCTCCCGTGGTCGTGGGTGGTCGACCCATGGGCATGCCCCGGGCCGGACGATGGGTTGCGGCCATCGGAGGATTGGTCGATCCTCCAAGATGTCGACCCAATCCGCAAGACCCTGTTCACAGACTGGAACGGACCCCTCCGGCGATCTCCCGTCCGGCCCGCTCCTTGCGGTACTGGAGCCAGGCCCGCTCGGCCACCGACCAGGCGGTGGTGGTGACCAGGTACAGCCCGGCGGCCAGCGGCACCACGGCAGCCGTGATCAGCGTCCCGAACGACAGCAGGGGCAGTACGCCGCCCAGCTTGCGCATGACCTCCTGCTGCTCGGCACTCACCCCGACGACCGCAGCCTCACCCCCGGCCTTCCCGGCGCCCGCACCCTTGCCCGCGGCCTTGCCCGCGGCCTTGCTCTCGCCCTTGGCGCCCGCCTCGGCGGCGGCCACCGCCGCCGCAGCAGCCGTCAGCGCCGCGGCCCTGCGCCCGCGGACCGCGCTCCACGCGGCCACCGCCGCAATGGCGGCGAACAGCCCGAGGAACACCAGCCCCTGCGCCCCGAACGGGCCGCCCTCCCCGAGGGCGTCCGTCCATCGGCCGCCCAGCGGGGCGGCGAGCAGCCGGTGACCGAGCAGCTCGTTGGCGGCCCCGCCGATCTCCGCCGAAGAGAAGGCCCGGTACATCACGAAGAACACCGGCAGCTGGAGCAGGACCGGCAGGCAGCCGGCCGCCGGGGTCGCCCCGCGGAAGGCTGCCCGGCTGAGCGGGTGCAGCGCGAGCCGCACGAGGACGGTGAACAGCACGATCGCGGCAGCGGTCGCGGACTCGGCCAGTACCGGCTCCAGGAGCCGGCCCAGCAGGGCAACAAGATGAGTGAATACGGACACGTGGGCCCTCCGAGGGGTCTCGTCGAACGTCGAAAGACATGCATTTCGGCGTGACGACCCGCGAGGGGCGACAACGGTGATCAGCGATCACCGATCACTGATTCAGTGATCGGAAGGATCGGAGGGATCGGAAGGAGCTGCGCCCCTACGCGGCCGTCGGGACCAGACGGCCGGGCGCCCTGGGCCGCGACCGGCCCGAGGCATCGGGGTCGCGCTGCGGCAGGAATGCCGTGCGCTCCTCGCGATCACGGATCGCGGTACGTATTCGGTGCGGCGGCACGGCCCGGACCAGCCGGGCGGCCAGAGCCGAGGCGCCCACGGCCAGGGTGGCGGTGAGGACGACCACCACCGCCCCGAGCCCGCCCTCACCGGCGAACAGCCCGAGGAATCCGCCGAGCAGCACGAGCGGCAGCAGCACGGCCACCAGGCGGGCGGCCAGCAGCCGGGTCGGAAGTAGCCGCGCGGGCAACAGCGGTGCGGGCAGCGGCAACAGCATGTGGCGAAGACTGCTGTGCCCGGCCATGCGAACCACCCCCCTCCAGCTCCCGCGCACGAACTCCCGTACGACATTCGGTACTCGACACCGATACTAACCCCGCGTGCCCACAACCCGCAGGGGCTGTGGATCACGGGCGAGCACCTCCTCGTCCGGCCGCCGATCCCCCACTTCCCGCGGACCGAACCAGGTCACCCCCAGCGCCACCGCCAGGTTCACACCGAGCGCGACCATGCCCGCATTCACGCCCCACACCGGGTCGTTGCCCGTGAAGACCAGCCCGCAGACGACCCCGACGCCCGCCACCAGCCCGCTCACCGCGGCAGTCAGCGTGAACCTGCGCCACACCAGCCCCAACAGCAGCATCGGTACCAGTTGCGCCATGCCCTCGTAGGAGATGAGCGAGAGCCTCACCAGGGTGTTCGGCGCGGTGTACGTCATCACCAGCGCGATCGTCCCGGCCGCGACGACCACCAGCTGCGAGGCGAGTTTCTGCCGCTCGCCCGAGCTCCAACGCGGCACGAGCGAGAGCACGCTGCGCCCCCACATCGTCCCGATGACCAGCATGAACACCGCCATCGGCACGATCGACGACAGCGCCGCCGCCACCCCGATCACCCCCACCGCCCACGCCGGCAGCGAGTCCACGACCAGCTTGAACAGCGCGAGGTTGGAATCGGCGCCCGCCAGCCCCGGTACGACGAACAGCGCGGCCATGCCCAGCAGCATCGGCACGAACAGCAGAACGTTGTAAGCGGGCAGCAGGATCGCGTTGCGGCGCAGCGCGTCGGCGTTGCGCGCGCCCAGGTACCCGGCCACGGTGGTCGGGAAGATGACCACGGTCAGCGCGTTCAGCACGGAGGTGGACGCGAACCACGCCACCCCCAGCTCCCCGCGCCCGCCCTCGCCGCTCCCGGCGCCCGGGAGCGTCAGCCACTGCGGCCGCTCGGCCGCGAGCCGGTCGAAGAGTTCCCCGTAGCCGCCGAACCAGTGCAGGGGCACGTACACCGCGAGGAAGGCGAGCGTGGCGATGACCAGCACGTCCTTGAGCACCGACACCCACGCGCTGCCGCGCAGTCCGCTGACGACGACGAAGCCGGTGGTGACGGCGAAGGCGATGAAGTAGGCCCACTCCAGGGACACCGTCCCGTACGTCACGGTCGAGACCACCACGCCCATACCGGTGATCTGGAGCTGGATGTAGGGGAGCAGGAAGACGGTGGCCAGGACCGCGACGGCCGCGCCCAGCCAGGGGCGCCCGTAGCGGTGGGCCACCATGTCGGTGATGCCGACGAGGCCGTGGCGGCGCGCGTAGTCCCACAGCACGGGCCCGACCACGTACCCGATCGCGTACCCGCAGGACATGTACGCGACCACGTACATCACGGGAGCGCCGTAGTTGTAGCCCCAGCCGGCCGCGCCGAGATAGCTGAAGCTCGTGTACCCCTCTCCCGCCATCAGGACCCAGATGAAGACGGTCCCCAGCGAGCGCCCGCCCACCGACCACTCGGCGAGCCCGCCGCCGCCCCCGCCGCGCCCGCGCACCGCGAGCAGCCCCAGCGCGACGGTCGCCACCATGGACACGGCGAAGACGGAGGTCGCAACGGCCGCCGCGCTCACCGGTGATCACCGCGCCAGGTCAGCCAGACGGCGAGCGGGGTCACCAGGGTCGACCCGCTGAACCAGAGGAGCAGGAACGGTACGCCGCCGGGCGCCGGCTCCACCCGGTTCACGAAGGGCAGCGCCCCGACGAACATCACGAACGGCACGGCCAGCCACAGCAACTGCGGACGTTTCACCCATTTCACACGCACCGCCCCACACTAAGGCGCGCATGCGCAATATCTGCTGCCGCCCGTCAGCGCTTGAGCGTCCCCCACACCACGAGCCGGTACTTGGAGGTGTACTCGGGCGTGCAGGTGGTGAGCGTGATGTACGCGCCGGGCTCGCTGTAGCCGGCCTCCGGATCGACGGTGCTGCGCGGGACCGGCGCGATCACCCCGGTGTCGTGCTCGGTCGTCTGCCCCAGCGTCTTCCCCACGACGTACACGTACCTGCGCCCCTTCACATCGACGATCAGCTCGTCGCCCGCCTTCAGCCGGTTGATGTAGCGGAAGGGCTCCCCGTGCGTGTTGCGGTGCCCGGCGAGCGCGAAGTTCCCCTCCGCCCCGGGCTGCGCGGTCCCCACGTAGTGCCCGGCGTACCCCTTGTCCAGGACGGACCGCTTGTCGACCCCCTGGGCGACGGGCACGACCACACCGAGGCGAGGGATCCGCAGGACCCCGTACGCACCCTCCTGCGGCGGCGGCTTGGCGGCGGAGCCGGAACCCGGGCCGGAGCCGGATCGAGGAGCCCGGGAGGTCCCATCGCCCCCATCGCCCCCGCCCTGGACGGCGGAATCCTCATCGGCCGCAGGGTCGTCGGACACCGGATCGTCGTCGGTTGCGCCGGTGGACCCGGAACTCGCCCCGGGGGCACCCCACTCCCCCTCCAGCTCCGCGACCCGCTCGTGTGCCGCGGTCAGGGCCTGCCGATTGGTCCACCACACCTGATGCACCACCAGCAACAGGACAACCACTCCCACCGTGACGGCCAGTTCACCCGCCGCCCACAGCACACCCGCGAGACCGACCCGACGCGCATGCCACGTCCGCCGGCCCTTCCCCTGCACCACGACCCGCACGCGATCTCGCACGGGCGGCACCTTAAGTCCTCCCCCCTCAACTGACCAGCGGCAGTACGCTGCAAACCATGCGCCCCGACACGCCTGCCGAGCACATCGCCGAAGCCGAGCGCCTCATCCGCACGGCGACCCGCTACCCCGAGGACCAGGAGCCGCTGCTCCTCCAGGCCGCCGCCCACCTCGAACTGGCCGACGAACGCGAACGGGCGAGCGCCCTCTACGACCAACTCCTGTCCAGCGAAACGGTCGACGACCCGTCCCTCATCAAGGCCCTACAGGCGGCCAACCTCTGGGAGTACGGCCACGAGCCCGAGGCCCGCGCCCTCATCCAGGGCATCCGCGCGGCCGCCCCCTCGGACCCGGCCCCCTGGGAAGTCATCGCCGAAGCCCTGGAAGCCCACGACGAGTTGGAAGCCTCCCACGAGTGCTTCACAGAAGCTGCGACCCTCCTGGCCCCGGACAACGCCCCCCTCACCCCCGCCACGACCGCGCTCCTCACCGGCCGCCACCGCGTACGCCGCCTCCTGGGACTCCCGCACGACGACTGGGACATGGTCGCGGACACCCGTCACATCGGCCCGATCCCGCTGGACGAACTCCACGACCCCAAGCGCATCTGGGCCCTGGGCTCCGACGACCCCGCCGAACTGCGCGCCGAGATCGCCCGCCTGCGCGCCGAACTGGGCGACCGCCGCGCCGCGCTCTCCCGCCCGTTCCCGGTAGCCCTCCTCCACTGGCCCGCGCGGGAACTCGCCGAGCTCCTGACCTCGTACCCGACCCTGACGGCGGAGTACCCCTCACACGACGCCCACCTGGCCGAGGTCGAAGCCTCGCTGCGCGCCCTGGCCGCCTCGGGCACCACCAACCTGGGCATCGTCACGGCAAGCGTCCCCTCCTACGAAGCCTTCGCGGCCTCGGAGAAAACCTCCCCGTCCTCCCCGTCCCTCCTGGCCGAGTACGCCACCACCCTGGCCGCCCGAGGCAAAGCCACTCCCTGGCCTCCGACCCCGGCCACCCCCTGCTGGTGCACCTCGGGCCGGCCCTACGGGGACTGTCACGGCTCGACAGCCTGACCAGCAGGGCCGGTTCAGCGTCTTTCGCTCACGGCAGCGACAACCCGAGCCCGCCACCATTCCGAATTCACCTTCGAACTGGTGGCGTGCTGCGGACAGCCGTGCCAGAAGCAGCCGTCGCGCCGGACTGAGGAAGGTCGGGTCAGGGACCGGAGCGGGCCCTCGCCCTTCCAGCCGCCGGCAGAGAGCGACCCCATCCGGGCAGCATGAGCTGCTGGTGGCCGCGGGCCTGGGCTGTGGGTGGGGTGGGGCGGGTGGTCGCTAGGGCGAGGAGGGTGCGGAGGGCTGCGACTACTTCTGTCGGGGTGTCTCGGATCATTGACGGGGTCGCGCTGACCACCAGGATGCCGTGGGCTTCCAGGCGGAGACGGCGGAGGAGGGTGGCGTGCCAGGAGTCGCGGGTGTAGTGGTACTCCGCGGAGTCGATCTCCAGGGCCACGCCCTCGTCGGGCCAGTACGCGTCCGGGCTCGCCAGGAAGGTGCCGTCCGGGGTGTGGAGGCGGGCGTTCCACAGGGGGGTCGGGAGGTCCGTGGCCGAGAGGGTGTCGCGGGCCTGGGCCTCGGCCACCGAGCGGACTCCGGCCACCAGTTCCGCCGCCGCCGAGCGGATCGCGGGGCGGGCGAGCAGGCGGGCCGCGCCGAGTTCGGTGCGCAGGTCCTGCGGGTGGCACCAGCCGGACTGGACGACGTTCGCGAGGACCGTGCGGACCAGGTCCGGGTCGGGCGTCCGGGCCGCGAAGTCGGCGGCCGCGCGGACCGGGCGGGTGCAGGGGATGCCCGAGACGGTGATGGTGCGGGGCCAGCGGGTGGTGGGGAACGGGCGTACCGCGGGCGACCCGCCCAGCCGACGCGGGGCGCGGATCAGGACGTCGGCCGGGGCGTACGGGGCTTCGCGGATGCCCAGGAGGGCCAGGGCCGCGCCTCCGGTGAGGGCGGCGGTGTCGCCGGACAGCGGGTCGGAGCCGGGCTCGGCGGCGTAGAGGACGGCCGCCAGGACGCGTTGGCGGTGGTCCGGGGGGCCGGTCTGGAGGAGGTAGACCCGGGGCAGCAGGCGCTGCCAGGGCCCGCCGGGCCGGGTGCGGGAGGTGATCGTGCCGGGCGGGATGCCTGCCGTGGTGGTGAGTTGGTGGCGCGTGGCGAGATTGAGCTGCCGGTGCGTGATGGTGACGGGCGTCGTGGGGGTGGGGATGGTGTGGGTGGGGGTGCCCGTGGGTGCAGTAGGGCGGGAGGTTCGGGTGGCTTGGCGGGGGTGGCGGGGGTGGGTGGCCTGGGGGGTGCGGGTGGGTCGTGTGGTGGGGTTCATGGGCGCGGTATGCCCCGCCCCGGGGGCTCGGATGCCCCGCCGCGCCGGCCGTGTTCTGCGAATGCCGGATACGCCCTGCGAATGCCGGATGCGCCCTGCGGACGACCGGCTACGCCGCCCGGTTCGGGTGCTCCGGGGACAGGAAGACGATCACGCCCGTCTCCGTGCCGGGCAGGGCCGTGACCTCGTGCCAGCCCAGGCGGCGGTACGTGGCCACCGTCTCCCTGGCGAGGCGGGAGGTCAGCAGCCAGGCGCGGCGGTCCGGGGCGTCGGTGGTGATCTCCGTGAGGAGGGCCCGGCCGGTGCCGCGGCCGCGGGCGTAGGGGCGTACGGCCAGTTCGTCTATCTCCAGGGCTCCGGTGAGGAGCTCCTTCACCCGGGCCGTCCCGAGCTGCGCCGCGACCTGGGCGTACGCGCGGTTCTTCGGAAAGGCCGCCGGGGTGATCCAGCCGGTCGCGAACCCGTCGATGCCGGTGGAGGACTGGGCGAGGGCCGTACGGAATCCACGGCGCCTGGCGTCGGCCGGGAGGCGGGCAGCGAACTGGCGAATGGTTTCTTCGTCTTCGTTCCACGGCGGGGCGGAGAAGGTCTCGGCGTAGGCGTCGACCAGTTCGTCCGCGAGGTCGAGGACGGCCTGTCCGTAGCAGATCACGATGTCCTTGCTCCTGATGTTGATAGGGGGGTGGTGGGCACCGGAAGGGGCCGCGGGGGCTGAGGTGGTTTGCCCCTTTGGGTGGGAGATTGAATTTATGCCCATCAGGTTCCCTGGGCAGACATCGCACGGATCCGGCGAGTGTGCGACAAATCCCCTCCCCGCCCTCCGTGTCGGCGGCGGGGCGGCCGCGTTGAGCAGCGCGTGGACAGACTGCTTCGGGTCGCCGGCGGGTGCGGACTCGCGTTTCTTCTCGTCCTGGGCGTGGTGGCGGTACTGCCGCGCGGTGTGCGGGACGCGGTTCCGAATGCGGTGATCGGCGGTGCCGTTCTCGTGCTGGGGGCGCTGGGCGCCCGGCGGGCGGTCAAGGCCTCGCGCTAGGCCGGTCAAGGCCTCGCGCCAGCGCGTTGGCGCGCGCGTTAGCCTCGTAGAACGAGCTTGCGAGCCGATGAGCATGTGAACGTGTGACCTGATGAGCATGCGAGTCGATGAGCGTACTGGCTGATGACGTGAAGGAGTTGGGCATGGCACGGGTACCGAGTTCCGTAGTGGCGGCCGCCGGTCTGGTCGGCGGGTACGCCGTCGCCCGGTGGACCAAGAAGCGGCCGCTCGGCGGTGTCGTACTGGGCGCCGCCGGAATCGCCGCCGGGCGGGAGTGGCACAAGAGCGGCGGGATCCCCGCCGCGGCCGGGCTCGGCGCGCTGTACCTCGCCGGGTTCGCGGGGGCGCACCCGCTGGCGAAGAAGGTCGGCGCGTGGCCGGCCGTCTTCGGGGCCGCGGGAGTCGTGGCCGCGGCGTCCTGGGCCGTCGCCGACCGGGGCTGAGCGCGGCCGCCCCTCCCCTGCGGCCGGGCGACGCCGAGCGCGGCTGACCCGCCGCTCCGCCGGGGCCGACCCCGAGCGGGTCGGCCCCGCCTACGCCCCGAACGCGCGCGACACGCTGTAGATCAGCAGCCCCGCCAACGCGCCGACCACCGTGCCGTTGATGCGGATGAACTGGAGGTCGCGGCCGATGTGGGCCTCGATCTTGCGCGAGGTGTGCTCCGCGTCCCAGCCCGCCACCGTGTCCGTGATCAGCGAGGTGATCTCGGTCCGGTAAGTGGTGACCACGTACACCACCGCCCCCTCGATCCAGCCCTCCACCTTGTCCTGGAGCCGGCCGTCCGTGGCCAGCCGGGCCCCCAGCGCCATCAGCGAGGACCGCACGCGCAGCCGCAGCTCGCTGCGCTCGTCCTCCGCCGCCGAGATGATCATCGAGCGGACCGCGGTCCACGCGGAGGCGATCACGTCCTGCACCTCGCCCCGCGCCAGGATCTCCGACTTCAGGCGCTCGACCTTGGCCCGGGTCTCCGTGTCCGACTGGAGGTCGGCCGCGAAGTCCTTGAGGAAACGGTCCACCGCCCCCCGCGCCGGGTGCTCCGGCATGTCCCGCATCTCCTGGACGAAGCGCAGCAGCTCCTTGTAGACCCGGTCGCCGATCTTGCGGTCCACGAACCTCGGGGTCCATCCCGGCGCCCCACCCTGGACCGCCGCCTCCACCGACTCGGCGTGCGTGACCAGCCAGTCGTGCCCCCGGGAGCAGAGCAGGTCCACGACCCGGTGGTGCCCGCCGTCCGCGACGATCCTCTCCAGCGTCTTGCCGATCCCCGGCGCGATCTCCGCCGTCTCCGCGCGCCGCGTGATCGCCTCGCCCACGACGGCCTGCACGTCGGAGTCCCGCAGGACCGTCAGCGCGCCGCGCAGGGCGGTGGCCAGCTCCGCCGTGACCCGGTCCGCGTGCGCGGGCTCGGCCAGCCAGGCACCGAGCCGGCCGCCGATGCCGAGGGCGTGCAGCCTCGTACGCACCACGTCGGCGGAGAGGAAGTTCTCCCCGACGAATTCGCCGAGGGAGACGCCGAGCTGGTCCTTCTTGGTCGGGATGATCGCGGTGTGCGGGATCGGCAGCCCCAGCGGGCGCCGGAACAGCGCGGTGACGGCGAACCAGTCCGCGAGCGCACCGACCATGCCCGCCTCGGCCGCGGCCGCGACGTAGCCCGCCCAGCCGCCCGCACCGGAGTGCTGCGCCCACTTCGCCGCCACGTAGACCAGCGCCACCAGGATCAGCAGGCCGGTGGCGATCCGCTTCATCTGCCGGACCCCGCGGCGGCGCTCCTCGTCCGCCTCGCTGAAGACGAACCCGCCTCGCGCCGTCACCGTCGCCGTCTTCTTCGTACTGCTGCCCTGCTCCACGTGCTCCTGCCTTCCCCCGGGCGTCGGTTTTGTCTGCATAGCATCCGACTCCCGAGGCGCCCTGGGAGTTCCCGGCGCGCCGTGCCGCGGCCCCACGGCCTATCTACGAGCTCTACGCGGACTACGCGGGCTACGCCCCTACAGCTCCTTGCGCGGCTTCGACTTCCCGAGCGACTTCCCGTTCTTCGACCCGTTCTTCGACCCGTTCTTCGGCGGCTTGACCCTGATGTCCACCCCGCCCCAGAAGGCGAGGCCCGTGACGATCACCCGCGGAGCCCCCGGGTCCGACGGCCCGGGGTTGTCGCGCCGGTCGAAGCCGCCCATGATGCCGATGCCCCGTACGTCGACCTCCACGCCCGGCGGCACCGTGATCTGGATGCCGCCCATGATGGCCACGCAGTTGATGACGACCTCGCGCTCCGCGAAGTTCGCCTCGCGCAGGTCGATCTCACCGCCGCCCCAGAACGCCACCGCCTGGAACCGGGCGGGCACGGTCCAGTTGCCCTTGCGCTGGAAGCCCGACATGACCGCGACGGCCAGGGCGGGGCCGCCGACCGGGCCGCCGCCGCCGATCCGGGCCGGCCAGGCGGAGTCCGACCCGGCGGGCACGTTCTTGGTCAGGCCGACCGGCGCGGACGCCACCGGGGCCGCGACGCCTGCCCCGGGCAGGTCCCGGGTCAGGGGCTCCAGCTCCGCGTACGTACGGGACTTGTACGTCGCCTCGAGCCGCTCCTCGAATTCCTCCATGTCGAGCCGGCCCTCGGCGACGGCGTCCCGCAGCCGCTCCACCACCCGGTCGCGGTCGGCGTCCGACGCCCTCAGTTCCGGCAACTGATTCCCAGGCGGATTGCTGGGCGGGTTCCCCGACAACGACTTCTCAGGCCGCTCGTCACTCATAAGGACCAGCCTATGCAGTCATCCATGAGAGTTGTACGGCTTCACCCCGCCTCCGGCTCAGGGTTGTCCCTGATTTATCCCCGCCCCGCACCTCGTCCCCGCCCCCCACCTCATCCCCGCCCCGCGTACATCCGCGCGATCACGTCCTCGATGTCCGGCTCCCGCACCGACAGGTCCAGCAGCGGGTACTGCGCGGCCACCGCCGCCACCAGCGGGGCCGCCGAGGCCCGGGCCGGGAACGCCAGCCACTGCCGCGGCCCCTCCACCTTCACCACCCGCGCCCCCGCCACCTCGATCGGCGGGAGCTCCCGCTCCAGGTCCACCACCAGCGTCCGCTCGCTCTCCCCCGCCCCGCCCGCCGTGTGCAGCCCGCCCAGGGATCCGTCGTACATCAGCCGCCCGTGGTCGATCACCATCACCCGCTCGCAGAGCTGCTCGATGTCCTGGAGGTCGTGCGTGGTCAGCAGCACCGTGGTCCCGAGCTCCTCGTTCAACTGCCGCAGGAAGCCCCGTACCTTCGCCTTGCTCACCACGTCGAGCCCGATCGTCGGCTCGTCCAGGTACAGCACGTCCGGGTCGTGCAGCAGGGCCGCCGCGATGTCCCCGCGCATCCGCTGCCCCAGCGAGAGCTGGCGTACCGGTACGTCGAGCAGCTCGGCCAGGTCGAGCCGGTCCACGCAGCGCTCCAGGTTCTCCGCGAACCGCGCCGCCGGGATCCGGTACATCCGCCGCATCAGCCCGTACGAGTCCTTCAGCGGCAGGTCCCACCACAGTGTCGTGCGCTGCCCGAACACCACCCCGATGCGGTGCGCGAGGCGCATCCGCTCCCGCGCCGGATCGATGCCGGCGACCCGCAGCCGGCCGCCGCTGGGGGTGAGGATGCCGGTCAGCATCTTGATCGTGGTCGACTTGCCGGCCCCGTTGGGCCCGATGTAGCCGACCACCTCTCCGCGCTTCACCTGGAAGCTGATCCCGTCCACGGCTCTGACCTGCCGTTTCTCCCGGCGCATCAGGCCGGTCCGGCGGCGTACGTCGAAGACCTTCTCGACCCCGTCCAGCTCGATCAACGCCTCGGTCCCGTCTGTCACAGCCCCTCAGCTCCCCGTGCTCCGGTACGAACGAACCCCCGCGCGCCAGGCCAGCGACGCGGGCACGAACACCGCGAACGCCACCAGCGGGCTCGCGTACGCCGCCCAGGCGGGCAGCCCCAGCGGGTCGGGCCGGCCCAGGATGTACAGGGCCGGCAGCCAGTTGACGAAGGCCAGCGGCAGGATGAAGGTCACCCCGCGCAGCAGGTCCTTCGCGAAGACCGTCGGCGGGTACTGGAGCATCGTGCAACCGCCGTACGTGAAGGAGTTCTGCACCTCCGCCGCGTCCCCGGCGACGAACTGGAACGCCGCACCGGCCACCATCACCGCCCCGAAGATCGCCGCACCGGCCGTGATCATCACGGGCACCAGCAGCACCTTCCCCACCGTCCAGTCCAGCTGCGGCCCCAGGTCCGAGACCGCCCACCCCATCACCGCGAGCCCCTGCCCGATCCGCCCCAGCCGGCGCAGCGCGAAGCGGTCGGCCGCGACCTGGGCCAGCACCGGGACCGGGCGGACGAGCATGGTGTCGAGGGAGCCGTCGCGGATCCGGGAGCCGATCCGGTCGGTGTTGCCGAGCAGCAGGTCGGCCAGGCCCAGGGAGGCCGAGCAGGAGCCGTAGAGCAGCGCGATCTCGGGGAGGGTGAAGCCGCCCAGCTGGTCCACGTGCGAGAACATGATGTAGATCGCGACGAAGTCCAGGAGGGTGATCGCCCCGTTCCCGAAGGTGGAGAGGAAGAAGGACGTGCGGTACGTCATCGTCGACCGGATCCACATCGCCGCGATCAGCCCGTAGCCGCGCAGCCCCTCCAGGGCCCGGTTCCGCTCCGGTACGAGGAGCGGCCCTTCGCCCTTCCGCGCCTCCAGCGCCGCCGGTTCCTGCGCCCGACCCGGTCCGCCACCCGGTCCGCCACCCGGTCCGTCACCCGCCCCGTCACCCGCCCCGTCCGGTACCAGCGCCGTCCCGGCCGTCCCCTCAGCCACCCTGGACCACCACCTTCCGCGTCGCGGCCGACTGCAGCAGCCGGCCCAGTCCCAGCAGGCCCAGCGCCCACGCCGCCTGGAAGGCGAACGCCCCGGCCGCGGCTCCGGCCCCCGCGCCCTTGCCGAGCAGGACGTCCAGGGGCACCTGGAGCATCGCCGACCAGGGCAGGACGCGGACGAACTCCCCGAAGCCGCCCGGGAACACGCTCAGCGGCAGCAGCATCCCCGAGAAGAAGACCGCGACGACCGTGGCCATCATGTTGATCCCGGCCCCGTCCATCAGCCAGAACGCCGCCAGCCCCAGCAGGTAGCGCAGCGCGAAGCTCACCAGCACTCCGAGGAACACCGAGACCAGGAACAGCAGCCAGCGCAGCGGGTCGGCGGGCAGCGCCAGGTCGAAGACGAGCGCTCCGGCCGTCAGCGGTACTACGCCGCGGCCCATGAGTTGAAACCCGGCCCGGCCCAGATCTCCCGCGAGCCACCACATCTGGAGGTCGGCCGGCCGGTACAGGTCGACGGCGATGTCACCCGTACGGACGCGCTCCTGGATCTCTTCCTGGAAGCCGCCGCCCATCAGCGCGACGGCGGTGAGCAGCCCCTGGCTGACCCAGATGAAGGTCAGGGCCTGGGACTGGTCGTAGCCGCCGAGTCCGGGCCGTTCGTCCCAGAGCGCGACGTACGTACAGGCGAGGATGAAACCGAACACGGTGTTGGTGAACACCCCGGCCGCGGTGGCCGTCCCGTAGGTGGCGTACCGGCGGAAGCCCCCGGCCGCGACCGCCCCGTAGAGCGCTGTTGCGCGCATCACTCCCTGACGCACCGTGTCCCTCCGTTTCCCACGTCGTTGCTGCGTCGTTCCTACGTCGGCCAAAGCGCGCGAGCTTAGTGCGGAGGGGCGATCCATGCGAACGGTTTACGCCCGTTCGAAGCGGAATCGACGGCCATCGGGTAGACACCATGAGGTACAGATGTGGATATTTCGTACGGCGCCGAGGAGTCCCGGAGATGAGCGACCCGTCACCACCGCCCGGTTGGACCCCGCGCGATCCGGACACCCCCGAGGAACCGCAGGCCACCGGTGCGGACGCGGCCTCACCCCCCGGGCCTGAAATGACCGCCAAGGAAGCCAAAGAGGCGGCGAAGGACCGGGCCAAGGCGGAAGCGGCCGCGGCGAAGCAGGGCAAGCGGACCAAGCGCAAGCGCACCGGCTGGCGCCGCCTCTTCCCGACCTGGCGCATGGTGCTGGGCGGCTTCCTGCTGCTCGCCCTGCTGTGCGGCGGCGCCCTCGTGGCCGGCTACCTGCTGGTCGACATCCCGCCCGCCAACGCGGCGGCCGTCGCCCAGTCCAACGTCTACCTCTACGCCGACGGTTCCCAGCTCGCCCGCGACGGCGAGGTCAACCGCGTCAACGTCCCGCTCTCACAGATCCCCCGGTCCGTCCAGGAAGCCGCGCTGGCCGCCGAGGACCGCGACTTCTACGCCGAACGGGCGGTGGACCCGGCCGCGATGCTCCGCGCCGCCTGGAACACGGCGACCGGCAAGGGCACCCAGTCCGGTTCCACCATCACCCAGCAGTACGTCAAGAACTACTACCTGGGCCAGGAACAGACGATCAAGCGCAAGGTGAAGGAGTTCTTCATCGCGATCAAACTCGGTCGCGAGAAGTCCAAGGACTACATCCTCGAGGGGTACCTGAACACCAGTTACTTCGGCCGCAACGCCTACGGCATCCAGGCCGCCTCCCAGGCCTACTACGGCAAGGACGTCAACAAGCTCACCACCTCCGAAGGCGCCTACCTCGCCACCCTCCTCAACTCCCCCAGCGCCTTCGACGTCGTCGCCCACCCCCAGGGCCGCCCCCGCGCCCTCGCCCGCTGGAACTACGTGCTCGACGGCATGGTCAAGAAGGGCTGGCTGACGGCCGCCGAACGCGCGACCACCCAGTTCCCCGAGCCCGGCAAGGTCCGCCCGGCCGCAGGCCTCTCCGGACAGCGCGGCTACCTCGTCGAAGCCATCAAGGACTACATCCTCGAGAACAAGATCCTCGACGACAAAACCCTCGCCGAGGGCGGCTACCGCATCACCACCACCATCGACAAGCGCCGCCAGACCGCCGTCGTCGACGCCGTCAACGACAAGATGGTCAGCAAGCTCGAACCCGAGCAGCGCAAGGCCGACCGGCTGGTGCGCACCGGTGCCGTCTCCATCGACCCGGCCACCGGCAAGGTCGTCGCCATGTACGGGGGCATCGACTACACCAAGCAGTTCGTCAACAACGCCACCCGGCACGACTACCAAGTGGCCTCCACCTTCAAGCCGTTCGTCTTCGCCTCCGCCGTACAGAACAACTCCCGCACCCAGGACGGCCGCACGATCACCCCGTACACGATCTACAACGGCGACAACAAGCGGCGCGTCGTCGGCACCCGGATCCCCTACGCCCCGGAGAACGAGGGGCAGATCAGCTACGGCAACATCACCGTGAACACCGCCACCGACCTCTCCGTCAACGCCGTCTTCGCCCAGATGGTCGTCGACGTGGGCACCGACAAGGTCAAGCAGACCGCCATCGCCCTCGGCATCCCCGAGAACACCCCGAACTTCGACGCGGGTCCGGCCATGGCGCTCGGCACCATGCAGGCCAGCGTCCTGGACATGACCCAGGCCTACGCGACCCTCGCCGACCACGGCCGCCACACCCCACACACCTTCGTCGAGAAGATCACCAAGGCGGGGGACACCGTCCCGCTCCCGCACCGCGACCGAACCCAGGCCGTCAGCCGCGAAGCCGCCGACACGACCACCTCCATGCTGGTCAGCGTCGTGGACAACGGCACCGGCACGGCCGCCCTCGCCGCCGGCCACCCCGCCGCGGGCAAGACGGGGACCGGCGAACTGGACCGTTCCGCCTGGTTCGCCGCGTACACCCCGGACCTGGTCACCGTCGTCTCGATGATGGGCCAGGACCCGGACACCGGCACCCTGGAATCCCTCTACGGGGCCCTGGGCGAGGCCCGCATCGGAGGCGGCGGCTACCCGGCCCGGATCTGGGCGCAGTACACGAAGACGGCCCTGTCGGACAGCGACCCCCTGGACTTCGACCTGGAGCTCATGCAGGGCGCCAACCAGCCCCCGCCGCCCTCGCCCGTGAACCCGAATCCGAACCAGTCGCAAGAGGAAACCCCGGGCGAGCGCCCCTCGGGCCCGCCGGTCCGGCCTTCCCGGACCCCGTCGACGGGCGGCCAGACCAACGGGGGCCAGACGAACGGCGGCCAAACGAACGGCGGTCAGACCAACGGGGGCCAGACGAACGGCGGTCAGACCACCGGGGGCCAAACCACCGGAGGCCAAACCACCGGCGGCCAAACGACGGGCGGCCAGACCACCGGGGGCCAGACCACGGGCGGCCAGACGGACGGCGGCGCCACGGCCGGCGACCAGGGCGTCACCACCGGAGGCTTGCGCCGCCCACCGGCGGACCTCCTGGAATGACGCCCACCGGGTGGCACCCGTCAACAGACGGACGGGTGCCACCCCGGAACGATTCGGCTCAGTGACCGGAAGTCAGTGACCGGAGGTCGCCTTGAGCCCCACCACGGCGACCAGCAGCAGGCAGATGAAGAAGATCCGGGCGGCGGTCACGGGCTCCCCCAGCACCGCCATCCCGAGCACCGCGGCCCCGGCCGCGCCGATGCCGACCCACACCCCGTACGCCGTACCGATGGGCAGGGTCTTGGCCGCGTACGACAGCAGCACCATGCTCGCCACGATGCCGGCGCCCGTGAAGACGCTCGGCCACAGACGGGTGAATCCTTCGGTGAACTTCATGCCGATCGACCAGCCGACTTCGAGCAGACCGGCGACGAGAAGCAGAACCCAGGCCATGACAGGCACCTCCGGGACGAGAGCGGAACGGGGGGTGCGTCGTCTTGTCATCCGCCATCGCTGGCAGCTACCCGGTACGGCGCGTCTCGTCGGGGGTTCCCCACCACCGTAGCAAAACCCCACGAAAACGGCCGGTGACGATGGTCACCGGCCGTTTCCCAAATCTCTCGGGGGCTAGAGGTACAGCCCTGTGGAGTCCTCGGACCCCTCCAGCCGCTCGGCGGCCACCGCGTGCAGGTCCCGCTCGCGCATCAGCACGTACGTCGCCCCGCGCACCTCCACCTCGGCCCGGTCCTCCGGGTCGTAGAGCACCCGGTCACCCGGCTCGACGGAACGTACGTTCTGACCCGTGGCCACCACGACCGCCCAGGCCAGCCGCTTGCCCACCGCGGCCGTCGCGGGGATCAGGATGCCGCCGCCGGAGCGCCGCTCGCCCTCGGGCGAGTCGGACTTCACGAGCACGCGGTCGTGGAGCATGCGGATGGGCAGCTTGTCGTGGGTGGTGGTGTTCTCGCTCACGCCCCGAACCTACCCGCCCGCACCCGCACCGCGCCCCGCCGGGTCATGAGCCCTGTCATGAGCTCCGCCATCAGCCCTGCCATCAGCGCTTGCGGCGAGCCGACAGCACGAGCAGCCCCACCACACCGACCGCGAGCAGCGCGACCGGGACGATCCGCTCGACGCGCGGGGCGCCGTCCTCGTGGCGCAGCCCGTCGCGGGCGTCGGTGACGAGGCGGTTCACCGTCGCCACGGCACGCCCGGCGGTGTGGTCCACCAGTCCGACGGCCTTGGCCTTCGCGTCCCCGATGATCGTCTTGGGATGCATGCGCACACCGATCTCGTCGAGCGTCTCGGCGAGCTGCTCGCGGCGGCGGACGATGTCCGCCTCGATCTGTGCGGGGGTCCTGGCTTCCGGCACCGCGCTGCCTCCGTCGTCGTGGTCGTGACCGGGTCGGTCGTATGGAGGGGTGTAGCCCACCATGAACAGTCTGTCAGCAGCTTAGTCTCGAGACCGTACCGATCCCCTCCCGAGGAGACTGTTAGATGAGCGAGCGACTTGAGCCGGGCGACATCGCCCCCGCCTTCACCCTGCCCGACGCGGACGGCAACGAGGTCTCGCTCGCCGACCACAAGGGCCGCAAGGTCATCGTGTACTTCTACCCCGCCGCGCTGACGCCGGGCTGCACGAAGCAGGCCTGCGACTTCACGGACAACCTGGCGGTTCTGGCCACGGCCGGCTACGACGTCATCGGCGTCTCCCCGGACAAGCCGGAGAAGCTGGCGAAGTTCCGCGAGCAGGAGCACCTGAAGGTCACCCTGGTCGGCGACCCCTCGAAGGAGACCCTGACGGCCTACGGGGCGTTCGGCGAGAAGAAGCTGTACGGCAAGACGGTCACCGGAGTCATCCGCTCCACGGTCGTCGTCGACGAGGAGGGCAAGATCGAGCACGCCTTCTACAACGTCAAGGCCACGGGCCACGTAGCCAAGATCATCAAGGACCTGGGCATCTGAGTCCACCCGTCCCCGACGAAGCGGCCCGCACCTCAGCCAGGTGCGGGCCGCTCCCTTTATCGGACGAGATCCCCCATAACCGTCCGACTATCGGTCCGTTACTCCGTACGAGGGCCGCACGCGTGGCCGGGAGATGGAGGGGACGATGCCGATCAGTCCGTACACGAGGGAACGCCTCGCGGAGGCGGCGGAGGGTTCGCGGACGCTGTCCGAGGCACTGACAAAGCTGGGGGTGGATCCGAAGAGTGCGTCACGAAGGTACCTGCTCGACCGCATGCGGAAGTTGGATGTGGACGTCTCGCACTTCGAGCGCGAGGGGGTGAAGTGGACGAGGGAGATCCTGACCGAAGTCGTCGCATCCTCGAGGACGATGTGCGAGGTGCTGCGCCGACTCGGCCTCGATGTTGTCGGCGGTCACCACACTCACATCAGCCGCAAGGTCAAGAGGTTCGGGATAGACACCTCGCACTTCGCGCCCCCGCCGAGCACGGCAGGCACGCGAGACATCCGTCGCCGTCGATCCGCCGGGGAAATCCTGCGCGACGACCGGTCTCCGATCGCCACTCGGGTCGACCCCACCAGACTCAGGCGCGCACTCCTGGAGACAGGACGCGAGGAGCGCTGCGCTCTGTGCGGGATAGAGGCGGTCTGGCAGGGCGAGCCGCTACCCCTGGAGGTCGACCACATCGACGGGGAGTGGCGCAACAACCAAGCGGCCAACCTGCGACTTCTGTGCCCCAACTGCCACTCCACAACGGACACGTACCGTGGACGCGGCAAGGGGCGGCGATGAGCAGCGGTAATCGTGCGGCGTACGTGCGGCGCGGGAAACCGGACGAAAATGCCCTGCGTGAAGCCGTCGCACGATCACACTCTCTAGCAGAGACCTTGCGCCGCCTGGGCAGGCCCGCGTCAGGCAGTCAGCATGCCGCGCTCAAGCGATGGATCGAGGAAGCCTCCCTCTCAACCGCCCATTTCACGGGGCAGGCACATCAGCGCGGCAAGAGGGGAACCACCGCACGGCCCGCCGCCGAAGTCCTCGTTCGACACGAGGGAGAACGGCGGACCACGACCAGGACACTGCGCCGCGCCTTGCACGAGATCGGCGTCCCCGACGTGTGCGCCGGCTGCGGGACGGCTCCGGAGTGGCTGGGCCTTCCCATGACGCTGGAGATCGACCACATCAATGGCGATTGGAGTGACGACCGCCGCGAGAACCTGCGGCTGCTGTGCCCCAACTGCCATGCAATTACGACCACGTGGTGTCGAAGAGGCCGCAACAAGCCCCGTCGTTGATCTTGTTCGACCGGTCGCAGCCGCCTGCCGCTATCATGGCAAGCGGCTAGCGGCGGTGGCGCAACGGCGACGCAGCAGACTTAGGATCTGTGGCCCGTGAAACGGCTTGAGGGTTCGAATCCCTTCCGCCGCACCAATAACGGCCTGTGAATCGAAGGACTGATTCACAGGCCGTTCGCATGAGTGGTGTCAGCCCAGCAGTTCTCTGACCGCCGGGACCAGGGCTCGGAAGGCTTGGCCCCGGTGGGAGATGGCGTTCTTTTCCGCCGGGGTGAGTTCCGCGCAGGTGCGGGTGTCGTTCAGGGGCTGGAGGATCGGGTCGTAGCCGAAGCCGCCCGTGCCGGACGGGGTGTGGCGCAGGGTGCCGAGGAGGCGACCTTCGACCACGCGTTCCGTGCCGTCCGGGAGGGCGAGGGCGGCCGCGCAGAAGAAGTGGGCGCCGCGGTGGGCGTCGTCGATGTCCGAGAGCTGGGCGAGCAGGAGGTCCAGGTTGGCCCGGTCGTCGCCGTGGGTGCCGGCCCAGCGGGCCGAGAAGATGCCCGGGGCGCCGTTCAGGACGTCCACGCAGAGGCCTGAGTCGTCGGCGACCGCCGGCAGGCCGGTGGCCCGGGCCAGGGCGTGGGCCTTGAGGAGGGCGTTCTCGGCGAAGGTGACGCCGGTTTCCTTGACGTCCGGGATCTCCGGGTACGCGTCCGCCCCGACCAGCTCGTGCGGCAGGCCGGCGGCGGAGAGGATGGCGCGGAGCTCGGTGACCTTGCCCGCGTTGCGCGTGGCGAGGATCAGGCGGCTGGGAGAGGGCGTGGGCGTCGAGGTCATGGGGTCATTATCTCGGGGCGGGGCGGGGCGGGGCGGGCCGATAGCGGCCGTCCCGCCCTCCGCCGCCCGGGCCGGAGCGGGGATCAGCCCGGCGTGCAGACCTTCGAGATCTCCTTCGCCGCGTCCGCGACCGGCGTGATGTCCGGGGTGGAGTTGCCGTTCTGCAGCGAGGTGCGGACGTTCGAGACGGCCGTGTTCATCGAGGTGATGGCCTTGCTCAGGTCGGCGTTGTCCGTCTGGTCGCCGACCTTCTTGAGGTTCGCCTCGATCTGGTTGAGCGCGTTCTGGGCGTCCTGCGGGCTGTTGCCGGCCTGCGAGACGGCCTGCTGGAGGTCGTTCGCGCCGTCCGTGATGGCGACCGCCGTGTTCGCGCAGTCCATCGCCGTCGAGATCGCGTCGCAGGAGGTGATCGCGGGTATGGCGAGGGCTGCCGTCAGGGCGACGGCTGCCAGGCGGTGCTTCGGCTTCACTTGGGCCCCCAGGGGATTCGGGTTCGGATGCGTGGACGGGCGCACGGTTTTGACACCGTGCGCCCGTACCGCAAGAGACGCGCGCGGGCTCCGCGCGGTTGCCGCTGAGCTCAGAGCGTGAGTTCCAACGCGCTCAGCTGCAGGGCCTGGAGGTCGACGCAGCCGCCGGCGGCCAGGTCGAGGAGGGCGTTGAGTTCCTTGCGGTCGAAGGGCTCGGCCTCGGCCGTGCCCTGGACCTCGACGAAGCGGCCGTCGCCGGTGCAGACCACGTTCATGTCGGTCTCGGCGCGCACGTCCTCCTCGTAGCAGAGGTCGAGGAGCGGTTCGCCGTCGACGATGCCCACGCTGACGGCGGCGACGGTGCCGGTCAGGGGCTTGCGGCCGGCCTTGATGAGCTTCTTGCCCTGGCCCCAGGAGATCGCGTCGGCCAGGGCCACGTAGGCCCCGGTGATGGCGGCGGTACGGGTGCCGCCGTCGGCCTGGAGGACGTCGCAGTCCAGGACGATGGTGTTCTCGCCCAGCGCCTTGTAGTCGATGACGGCGCGCAGGGAACGGCCGATCAGGCGGGAGATCTCGTGGGTGCGGCCGCCGATCTTGCCGCGGACGGATTCCCGGTCGCCGCGCGTGTTGGTGGCGCGGGGCAGCATCGAGTACTCGGAGGTGACCCAGCCTTCGCCGCTGCCCTTGCGCCAGCGCGGGACGCCTTCGGTGAAGGAGGCGGTGCAGAAGACCTTGGTGTCGCCGAAGGAGACGAGGACGGAGCCCTCTGCGTGCTTGCTCCATCCGCGTTCGATGGTGACCGGGCGGAGCTGATCGGGCGTACGGCCGTCGATACGAGACATGGCACCGAGCCTAGTCGGTGCGGGGGTGCGAAAAGACCCCGTCCGGGTGCGTCCGGTCGGGGTCTTGTCGTACGCGAGGGCGTGCGCGGAAGCGTGTGCGCAGGCGTGTGTGCGAGCCGGTGGGCTCAGCTCACATCATGTCTTCGATGTCGGCGGCGATCGGGTCGGCGTCGGTGCCGATGACGACCTGGATCGCGGTGCCCATCTTGACGACGCCGTGGGCGCCGGCGGCCTTCAGCGCGGCCTCGTCGACCTTGCTCGGGTCGATGACCTCGGTGCGCAGGCGGGTGATGCAGCCCTCGACCTCTTCGATGTTCTCGATACCGCCGAGCCCGGCGACGATCTTCTCAGCCTTGGTGGCCATGTGTTTCTCCCTGAGTTCTACGAAGAACGAGTCTCGGCGGCCACCGTTGCCTGTGGGCCGGCGAATGGTGCGGCTGACCAGCCAGCGTGGTCCGCTTTGTCACGGTAGCCCACGATTGGCCCATCTTCGCGAGCGCATGCCCGCCATCTGCCGAATGATGACGATCAGCATCAACCTGCCCTACGGGCGGGCGAAATGCGATCGCACCACAAGTGGTCTACACCAGTGTGCCGCACGTGGGGCGGCTGCCAAAAACGGGCCGGTCAGGGAGGACGCGGATGAGCGCGAGCAGCGCCGCAGCAGTGCCACAGCAGAAGTGGTGGAACGGCTTGTTCCAAGGGCTGCAGAAGATGGGCCGGAGCCTTCAGCTGCCGATCGCCGTACTGCCCGCGGCAGGCATCTTGAACCGCCTGGGCCAGGACGACGTGTTCGGCAAGGACGGCCTGGGCTGGACGGACGTCGCCAAGGTCATGGCGGCCGCGGGCGGAGCCCTGCTCAATGCCGACATCGGCCTTCCGCTGCTCTTCTGCATCGGCGTCGCGATCGGCTTGGCCAAGAAGGCGGACGGCTCGACCGCCCTCGCGGCGGTGGTCGGCTTCCTCGTCTATCGCAGCGTGCTGCACGCCTTCCCCAAGTCCTGCCCGGAGGGCACCAAGGACATCAAGGGCGCCTGCCTGGGGGCGGGTGACGCCTTCGTCGAGTACACCTACCAGAACCCGGGAGTGTTCGGCGGCATCGTCATGGGCTGGCTGGCCGCCTGGTTCTGGATGCGCTTCCACCGGGTCAAGCTGGTCGACTGGCTCGGCTTCTTCAACGGCCGCCGCCTCGTCCCGATCATCATGACCTTCGTGGCGATCGTGTTCGCCGTGCTCTGCCTGTGGATCTGGCCGCCGATCGGCGACGCGCTGGAGAGCTTCTCGGACTGGCTGGTGGGCCTGGGCTCGGTGGGCGCCGGCATCTTCGGCCTCGCGAACCGCGCGCTGCTGGTGATCGGCCTGCACCAGTTCCTGAACGTGCCGGTGTGGTTCCAGTTCGGCAGCTACACCAAGCCGGACGGCCAGACCGTCCACGGCGACATCCCGATGTTCCTGGCGGGCGACCCGAACGCGGGCCAGTTCACCACCGGCTTCTTCCCGATCATGATGTTCGCGCTGCCCGCGGCGGCGCTGGCGATCACGCACTGCGCGAAGCCGGCACGGCGCAAGGAGGTCGGCGGCCTGATGCTGTCGGTCGGCCTGACCTCCTTCATCACCGGCATCACCGAACCGCTGGAGTACTCGTTCCTCTTCCTGGCGCCGGTGCTGTACGCGGTGCACGCGGTGCTGACGGGCGTGTCGATGGCGGTGACCTGGGCGTTCGGAGTGAAGGACGGCTTCACCTTCTCCGCGGGCCTGATCGACTACGTCATCAACTGGGGGCTGGCGACGAAGCCCTGGATGATCATTCCGATCGGACTGTGCTTCGCGGTCGTCTACTACGCCATCTTCCGCTTCGCGATCACCAAGTGGGACATCAAGACCCCTGGCCGGGAGTCGGACGAGGAGATCGCGGCGATGGAGGCGGAGAACACCAAGGCGTGAGCGGCTAGCCGCGCCTACCCCCGGGGAGGCCGAAGCCCCCCTCCCGAACGCCATACGCCCTGCTCGGGGCGCCCATACGAGTGCCAAAGGCCTTCGGACCCACAGGGTCCGAAGGCCTTTGCGTTGTATGCCCGGGTGTGTCCTCCCCCACGGAATTGGTGGGTTCCTTACGCGGACCTCACCGTGCTACAACTGGTCTACACCACTGAGTGGTGTAGACCACGTAGGCCTTTCGGCCCCGCGGTCCCCCGTTCCGAGACGCCGCCAAACCCCCTTTTCCATGCCTTGGCAGCGCCTTGTCCACTGGAGGAAGACCATGTCCACAGCTACCGCTGCGGAAAGCAAGAAGGGCGCTGGCGTGATGGCCGTCATGCAGCGCATCGGCCGGAGCCTCATGCTCCCCGTCGCGGTGCTGCCGGCCGGCGCACTCCTGCTGCGCCTGGGCGCGGGCGACATGCTCGGGAAGGACACCTTCCCGGCCTTCGTGAACAAGATCGCCGGCTACATGGCCGCCGGTGGCGGCGCGATCCTCGACAACATGGCGCTGCTGTTCGCCGTCGGCATCGCGATCGGCTTCGCCAAGAAGTCGGACGGTTCGACCGCCCTCGCGGCCGTCACCGGTTACCTGGTCTTCCAGAAGGTGCTCGCCACCTTCACGGACAGCAACCTGCCGAAGGTCGAGAAGGTCGTCGACCACAAGGTCGCCCTGGTCGACGCGACCGTCAACGCCGGTGTCCTCGGCGGCGTCGTGATGGGTGTCATCACCGCCCTGCTCTACCAGAAGTTCTACCGGACCAAGCTGCCCGACTGGGCGGGCTTCTTCGGCGGCCGCCGCCTGGTTCCGATCCTCTCCGCCTTCGCGGGCCTGGTCGCCGGCATCGTCTTCGGTCTCATCTGGCCGGTCCTCGGCACCGGTCTGCACAACTTCGGTGAGTGGCTGACCGGCTCCGGCGCCGTCGGCGCGGGCATCTTCGGTGTCGCCAACCGCGCACTGATCCCGATCGGCATGCACCACCTGCTGAACTCCTTCCCGTGGTTCCAGGCCGGCTCCTTCGACACCCCGACCGGCGCCGTCCACGGCGACATCAGCCGCTTCCTCGCGGGTGACCCCTCGGCCGGACAGTTCATGACCGGCTTCTTCCCGATCATGATGTTCGCCCTCCCGGCGGCCTGCCTCGCGATCGTCCACTGCGCCCGCCCCGAGCGCCGCAAGGTCGTCGGCGGCATGATGTTCTCCCTCGCGCTCACCGCCTTCGTGACCGGTGTGACCGAGCCCATCGAGTTCACCTTCATGTTCATCGCCCCGGTCCTCTACGCGATCCACGCGGTCCTGACCGGTGTCTCCCTGGCGCTCACCTGGGCCCTGGGCATGCGGGACGGCTTCGGCTTCTCCGCCGGTGCGGTCGACTTCGTGCTCAACCTCGGCATCGCGAACAACCCGTGGGGCCTGGCCGGCATCGGCCTCTGCTTCGCGGTCGTCTACTACTTCGTCTTCCGCTTCGCCATCACCAAGTGGAACCTGCCGACGCCGGGCCGCGAGTCCGACGAGGAGCTCGCCGAGCTGCTCAAGGCCGAGGCCAAGTAAGCGAGTAGGTACGTACGACCGTACTGACGCCACGAAGAAGCCCCCGCTCTCCCGGAAGGGAGGGCGGGGGCTTCTTCGTGGTCGAGCTTCGGGCGTCCGGACCGGGACCGGCCCCGGGACCGGCCCCGGGACCGGTCAGATCTCGTAGACCGCGCCCGCGTACGCCAGGTCCACCGGGCCGTCGTAGACCGCGCGGGCGTCGGACAGGTTCTGCTGGGCGTCCGTCCACGGGGGGATGTGCGTCAGGACCAGGCGGCCCACGCGGCCGCCGCGGGCGAACTCGCCGGCCTCGCGGCCGTTGAGGTGGAGGTCCGGGATGTCCTCCTTGCCGTGCGTGAAGGAGGCCTCGCACAGGAAGAGGTCGGTGTCCTCGGTGAGCAGCCCCAGCTCGGGGCAGGCGCCGGTGTCACCGGAGTACGTGAGCGAGCGGCCGCCGTGCTCGATGCGGATCCCGAAGGACTCGACCGGGTGGCAGACCTTCTCTGTACGGACCTGGAACGGGCCGATCTCGAAGCTGCCGGACTTCAGGGTCCGGAAGTCGAAGACCTCGCTCATGGAACGCTCGTCGGGGACGTCCTCGTAGGCCGTGGACAGCCGCTTCTCGGTGCCCTCGGGGCCGTAGACGGGGATGGTGCCGCAGCGGCCGCCCTCGTGCCGGTAGAAGCGGGCGACGAAGTACGCGCACATGTCGATGCAGTGGTCGGCGTGCAGATGGCTCAGGAAGATCGCGTCGAGGTCGTAGAGCCCGATGTGCCGCTGGAGCTCGCCGAGGGCACCATTGCCCATGTCGAGGAGCAGCCGGAAGCCGTCGGCCTCGACGAGGTAGCTCGAACAGGCCGATTCCGCGGACGGGAACGAACCCGAACAGCCGACGACGGTGAGCTTCATGGAGCGTGAACCTCCGTGGACGGTCCGTGGACGGAATGCGGGCCGTGCGTGGGTCGAGCGTAAGGCGCGAAACCTCCGGTCGCTCCTCCGCGGCGGGCCGTTGTGGGGGGAATCACCTGTGCTGTCACCCGGGGGAGCGACAGGGCGGATGCGGGTTGCCGCCCGGGGGCGCCGTCGCTGCCGTGCCGCGGTGTCCTTGCGCGGCTACGGTCGGAGTATGGACACGTCCTGGTGGCCGGCGGCCGCCGCGGTGGTGGCCGTGATCCTGCTGGTGCTGATACCCCGGCGGGTGCGGCGGCCCGCGGAACCGCCGCACGGGCCGGGTCCGCCGCCGCGGCCGGAGGCCGGAGAGCTGTGGACCCTGGCCGACGGACGGCGCTGCCTGGTGCTGGGCGTACGGGGCCACCGGGCGCGGATCGCGCGGATCACCGGGAAGTACGACGACCGGAGCGCCGGGGTGATTCCGCTGCCGCCGGGGGTGGTGGGGTCGCGGGGGGCGTTCGTGGAAGCGGAGCGGGTGCTGGAGGTGTCGGTATGGGAGTTCAAGCGGGCGCGGCCGCTGGGCACGGTGGATCCCGCGGTGTGGGACGAGCTGAAGGGACTCGGGGGGCTGGGGTCGTCCGACTGAAGCGGGTCTACGATCCCCCCGAGCCGGGGGTGGACGGGGTCCGGGTGCTCGTGGACCGGCTGTGGCCACGGGGGCTGTCGAAGGAGGCCGCGGGGGTCGACGACTGGGCGAGGGCTGTCGCCCCTTCGACGGAGCTGCGGAAGTGGTTTCACGGGGGTGGGTCCGTGGAGGAGTTCCGGGAGCGGTATGCGGTGGAGCTTTCCGCGGAAGGGGCCGTGGCCGAGCTGGAGCGGTTGCGGGGCCTTGCGGTGAGCGGGCCGGTGACGCTGTTGACCGCGGTCAAGGATCCGGAGTCCAGCCACGCCGGGGTGCTGGCCGCGATGCTCGCCTGAGCCGGGGCCGGGGCCGTCTGCCGGGGCCGGGGCCGTCTGCCGGGGCCGGGGCCGTCTTCCGGGCCCCGCTGCGGGGGTGCCGCTGCGCGGGGCTTGTCCCCTACCCGCCCTTCCACCGTTCCCCGGGCTCCGCCCGGACCCGGAAGACCCGGGGCTCCGCCCCGGAGCCCGCGCCTCAAACGCCGGCGGGGCTGAGAGGGTGCGGCGGGGCTGGGATGCCCGGAGGGTAGTCCCAGCCCCGCCCGCGTCGAAGGGTTATGCCCAGAGCTGCCCCTGGAGGACCTCGATGGCTTCCTCGGTCGTGGCGGCCGTGTAGACGCCCGTCGAGAGGTACTTCCAGCCGCCGTCGGCCACGACGAAGACGATGTCGGCCGATTCGCCCGCCGCGACGGCCTTGCGGCCGACGCCGATCGCCGCGTGGAGGGCCGCGCCGGTGGAGACTCCGGCGAAGATGCCCTCCTGCTGGAGGAGCTCGCGGGTGCGGGTCACCGCGTCCGCCGAGCCCACCGAGAAGCGGGTGGTCAGGACCGAGGCGTCGTAGAGCTCGGGGACGAAGCCCTCGTCGAGGTTGCGCAGGCCGTAGACGAGGTCGTCGTAGCGGGGTTCCGCGGCCACGATCTTGACGCCCGGTACGTGCTCGCGCAGGTAGCGGCCGACGCCCATCAGGGTGCCGGTCGTGCCGAGGCCCGCGACGAAGTGGGTGATGGACGGGAGGTCCGCGAGGATCTCGGGGCCGGTCGTGGCGTAGTGGGCGCCCGCGTTGTCGGGGTTGCCGTACTGGTAGAGCATCACCCAGTCCGGGTGCTCCGCCGCCAGTTCCTTCGCGACGCGGACGGCCGTGTTCGAGCCGCCCGCCGCCGGCGATGGGATGATCTCGGCTCCCCACATGGCCAGCAGGTCCCGCCGCTCCTGCGAGGTGTTCTCCGGCATCACGCAGACGATCCGGTAGCCCTTGAGCTTGGCTGCCATCGCCAGGGAGATGCCGGTGTTGCCGGAGGTGGGCTCCAGGATCGTGCAGCCGGGGAACAGCCGGCCGTCCTTCTCGGCCTGCTCGACCATGTGGAGCGCCGGGCGGTCCTTGATCGAGCCGGTCGGGTTGCGGTCCTCCAGCTTCGCCCAGATGCGGACGTCGTCCGAGGGCGAGAGCCGGGGCAGGCGTACGAGCGGCGTGTTGCCGACCGCTGCCAGTGGGGAGTCGTAGCGCATTACTTCGATCCGCCGGCTACGGCCGGGAGGATGGTGACGTTGTCGCCGTCCTTGAGCGCGGTGGAGATGCCGTCGAGGAAGCGGACGTCCTCGTCGTTGAGGTAGACGTTGACGAAGCGGCGCAGTTCGCTGCCCTTCGCCTCGTCGACGATGCGCTCCCGGATGCCCTTGTGGCGGGTCTCCAGGTCGGAGAAGAGCTCGGACAGGGTCGTGCCCTCACCCGAGACGGCCTTCTCGCCGCCGGTGTAGGTACGGAGGATGGTGGGGATGCGGACCTCGATGGCCATGGCAGGCTCCAGTCAGGGTGGTGAGGGAGTAAGGAAGGCGGTGGGGTCGTGCGGCGCGCGGGCGTGAGCGCACGGGCCCCGCACGGGGGCTTCCGGGCTCAGCCAGCCGGACAGATGGCACTGGCGAGGCGGCACAGGTCGACGTGCAGCCGCGCCACGAGCAGCAGCCTGCTGGGCGTCTCGATGCTCACGTCGTGGGAAACCATGCGGTCATGTTAACGATTCCCGGCCCCTGGTTTGGAGTGTGATCCCGCATCGTGGACGGATACCGCTCACATACTGGGCAGTAACCCGTCAGTAGGCCTCGACGACCCGTACTTCTTCCTCGGTGATCACGCCTTCGACGATTCGGTACGACCGGAACTGGAACTCTCCGAGGCCGTCCTTGTCCGCCGTGGAGACCAGTACGTAGTGCGCGCCGGGCTCGTTCGCGTAGGTGATGTCGGTGCGCGAGGGGTAGGCCTCGGTCGCGGTGTGCGAGTGGTAGACGATGACGGGCTCCTCGTCCCGGTCGTCGAGCTCGCGGTAGAGCTTGAGCAGATCCTTCGAGTCGAACTCGTAGAACGTGGGCGACCGGGCCGCGTTCAGCATCGGGACGAACCGCTCCGGGCGGTCCGCGCCCGCCGGTCCGGCCACCACTCCGCACGCCTCGTCGGGGTGGTCCTGACGGGCGTGCGCGACGATCTGGTCGTACAGGGCCTGGGTGAGGGTCAGCATGTTCGACAGGATAAGCAGACGGGCCCTCCCGTACCGAGGAGTGGTACGGGAGGGCCCGAATGACGGACACGAGGCCCGAGGGAGCGTGGTTCCCGGCCGTGGCAGGCGGCCGGGACTCACGGTTCGGGAGCGACCCCTGGCGGGCTACGAGACCTTCGAGAAGGCCTCGGAGCTCGGGGCGCGGGACTTCAGCACCAGGTACGAGACGCCCAGCAGCAGACCCCACAGCGGGGCGCAGTAGAGCGAGACGCGGGCGTCCTTGTCGATGCCCATCATCACGATGACCATCGCGATGAAGGCCAGGGCGAACCAGCTGGTGTACGGGGCTCCGGGCGCCCGGAACGGCGACTTCGGGAGGTCGCCGCGGTCGGAGGCGGCCCGGTAGCGGATCTGGCAGACCAGGATCATGATCCAGGCCCACATGCCGGAGATGGTGGCGAAGGAGACGACGTAGTCGAAGGCCTTGCCGGGGGCGACGTAGTTGATCCAGACGCCGACCAGCATCAGCGCGGCGGAGAAGGTGGTGCCGGCGAGCGGGGTGCCGCTCCTGGTGAGCTTGGTGAAGACCTTCGGGCCCTGGCCGTTGAGCGCGAGGTCGCGCAGCATGCGGCCGGTGGAGTACATGCCCGAGTTGCAGGAGGACAGTGCGGCGGTGAGGACGACGAAGTTGACGATCGCCGCTCCGACGCCCAGGCCCATCTTCTCGAAGGCGGCGACGAAGGGGCTGACGCCCGGCTGGAACTCGTGCCACGGGACGACCGACAGGATCATGACCAGTGCGCCGACGTAGAAGACGGCGATGCGCCACGGCACGGTGTTGATGGCCTTGGGCAGGGTCTTCTCGGGGTCCTTGGACTCGCCGGCGGTGACTCCGACCAGCTCGACCGCGAGGAAGGCGAACATCACGATCTGCAGGGTCATCAGCGTGCCGCCGAGGCCCTTGGGGAAGAAGCCGCCGTCGTTCCACAGGTTCGAGACGGTCGCCGTGTCGGCGGCGTCGGAGAAGCCGATGGTGAGGATGCCGGCGCAGATCAGGATCATGCCGACGATGGCGGTGACCTTGACCATGGAGAACCAGAACTCCAGCTCGCCGAAGAGCTTCACGGAGATCAGGTTCGCGCCGTAGAGGACGAAGGTGAAGATCAGCGCGTACGCCCACTGCGGGAAGCTGTCGTGGGTCCAGTACGCCATGTACTGCGCGGCCGCGGTGACCTCGACGATGCCGGTGACCACCCAGAAGAGCCAGTAGGTCCAGCCGGTCACGTAACCCCAGAAGGGGCCGAGGAACTCCCGGGCGTAGTCCGAGAAGGAGCCGGAGACGGGGCGGTACATGAGCAGCTCGCCCAGGGCCCGCATGATGAAGAAGATGACCAGGCCGGCGATGGCGTAGGCCAGGATCAGGCTCGGTCCGGCCTTGGAGATGGCCTTTCCGGCGCCCAGGAAGAGGCCGGTGCCGATGGCGCCGCCGATCGCGATCATCTGGATCTGGCGGGCGCCCAGTGCGCGGTGGTATCCCTCGCCGCCGCCCTCGGCCCCGCCGCCCTGTGCGGGCGTCTTGTCGTGCTGCTGCTCGTCGACCTGTACGGAGGTCATGTCTTGGTGCGCCTTTCTCCACGCCGGTCCGCGCCTTGTCTGGCTGCGGATCGGGTCCTCGATCCCCCCGGATACGGATGGAGTTGCACGCCGGCGGTCAGCCGGTTCAAGCAGGCCGGGGGACATGGGTGGCGCCCCGTCGGCGGTCGTGAAGATTTATCACGTGCTTACGGGTGATCGAGGGGTGAAAGTGTGACGCAAGGCTCAAAAAAATCGGGACAAAGGCCCTGGAGCAGATCAGATCACCGCATGGCGGTGATCTGATCGTTATCCGGATTTGAGCGTCCGCTGAGCGAACGGCTCCCTGGGGCGAATGCCGCTTGAGGATCCTCAGAGGTTGTCGACGAGGGTTTCGATGAGGGTCTCCTGGAGACCGCCGAGCCACAGGTACGCCATCACCATCGGCTTGCGCGGATCGTCGTCCGGCAGCCGGAAGAGGACGGCGCTCTCGTCGTCCTCGGTGATGTCGAGGCGGGCCGCGATGGTGAGCCGCAGGTCGTTGAGGGCGCCGAGCCAGCGCAGCCGCAGCTCGCCGGTCACCTCCAGGACGGCCGCCCCGTCGCCCGCTTGAGCGAGCCCGTCGAGGCTGCGTACGACGGCCAGCGCGTCCTCCCGCTTGCGGGTGCGCAGGTCGTTCTCGGTGAAGCGGCGGAATTCGGCCGAGTGGGCCCGCAGCTCCTCCGTGTCGGCCTCGGGCAGGGTCTCCGGGCCGCCGTAGGCGTCGGGGAAGAGCCGGGCCAGGGCCGGGTCGGACGGGGGCTCGGTGGGGCCGTCGGAGGCCGCGAAGAGCACGGCGAGCGGATCGGCGTCCGGCTCGGGCTCCGGGTCGCCGGGTCCGATGAGCTCCAGCAGCTGCACGGCCAGGGAGCGCAGGATCGAGATCTCGATCTCGTCCAGCGCGATGGCGGCGCCGCCGCCCTCCAGGGCCTCGAACACGCCGCCCATCAGTTGCGGTCCTGGGACATGGTCGCCCAGAGGCCGTAGCCGTGCAGGGCCTGCACGTCGCGTTCCATCTCCTCGCGGGTGCCGCTGGAGACGACCGCCCGGCCCTTGTGGTGGACGTCGAGCATCAGCTTGTTCGCCTTGTCCTTGGAGTAGCCGAAGTACGCCTGGAACACGTACGTCACGTAGCTCATGAGGTTCACCGGGTCGTTGTGCACCAGGGTCACCCAGGGGACGTCGGGTTCCGGGACCGCGAAGGTCTCTTCGGCCGATTCGGTGCGTTCGATCTCAACAGGAGCAACACTCACTTGTCCCATGCTGCCACTGCCGGGGGCCGGTCGCACAAACGGGCCCCTACATCTCGTCAATCTGACGAGATGTGCGCTAGCATCCGTCGCATGAACCCTGCGGACCTGGGCCTGCCGGTGGACGTGCCGTCGACAGCGCTCTTCACGGACCATTACGAGCTCACGATGTTGCAGGCCGCCCTGGCCAGCGGCACCGCCGACCGGCGCTCCGTCTTCGAGGTCTTCACCCGGCGGCTGCCCGAGGGCCGGCGCTACGGAGTGCTCGCCGGAACCGGCCGGGTGCTCGACGCGGTGGAGAACTTCCGCTTCGACGGCGCCGTACTGGAGTTCCTGCGCGAGCGGGCCGTCGTCGACGACCGGACCCTCGACTGGCTGGCCTCGTACCGCTTCTCGGGCGACATCTGGGGCTACCCGGAGGGCGAGGTCTACTTCCCCGGCTCCCCCGTCCTGCGCGTCGAGGGCAGCTTCGCCGAGTGCGTGCTGCTGGAGACCGTGGTCCTGTCGATCCTCAACCACGACTCGGCGATCGCCGCGGCCGCCTCCCGGATGTCCTCGGCCGCCGGTGGCCGGCCGCTGATCGAGATGGGCGCCCGGCGCACCCACGAGCTGGCGGCCGTCGCCTCCGCGCGGGCCGCGTACGTCGGCGGTTTCACCTCGACCTCGGACCTGGCGGCCGGATTCCGCTACGGGATCCCCACCGTCGGCACCAGCGCGCACGCCTTCACCCTGCTCCACGACGACGAGCGCGGCGCCTTCACGGCGCAGGTCGCCTCGCTGGGCAACGGGACCACCCTGCTGGTGGACACCTACGACGTGGCCGAGGCGGTCCGCACGGCCGTGGAGGTCGCCGGAACCGGCCTGGGCGCGGTCCGGATCGACTCCGGGGACCTGCTGCTCGTCGCGCACCGGGTGCGCCAGCAGCTGGACGAGCTGGGGGCGACGGAGACGCGGATCGTGGTGACCTCGGACCTGGACGAGTACGCGATCGCCTCGCTGGCCGCGGCCCCCGTGGACGCCTACGGGGTCGGCACCCAGCTGGTGACGGGCAGCGGGCACCCGACGTGCTCGATGGTCTACAAGCTGGTGGCGCGGGCCGCCTCCGCCGACGTGAAGGCGCCGCTGGTGTCGGTCGCGAAGAAGTCCTCGGGCGGCAAGACGTCCGTCGGGGGCCGCAAGTGGGCGGCGCGGCGGACCGACTCCGAGGGCATCGCGGAGGCCGAGGTCATCGGCGTTGGGCCGGTGCCGGCCGCGCTGGCCGACTCGCAGCTCCTGGTCCAGCTGGTGAAGGCCGGTGAGGTCGTGGCCCGCGAGTCCCTGGAGACGGCCCGCGACCGCCACCGCGAGGCCCTCGCGGCCCTGCCGCTCTCCGCCACGCAGCTCTCGCGCGGCGAGGCCGTGATCCCGACCGAGTACGTGTAGCTCCGGGGCCGGGGGCGGGGCCCTGCGGGGCTCGTCCCCTACCCACCCTTCCGCCGTTCCCCGGGGCTCCGCCCCGGACCCCGCGCCTCAAACGCCGGCGGGGCTTGATTTGCCGCTGTCCGGGGGAAGAGCCCCCGCGGGATCCCGTCCCACCACTCATCAAGCCGAAGGGCACCGGACATGCACCGCGCACTGATCGTCGTCGACGTACAGAACGACTTCTGCGAAGGCGGCAGCCTCGCGGTCACCGGCGGGGCCGACGTGGCCGCCGCCATCACCGAGCTCATCGGGCAGGCCACCGCCGGGTACCGGCACGTCGTGGCCACGCGGGACCACCACATCGACCCCGGGTCGCACTTCGCCCGCCCCCCGGCGCAGCCGGACTTCGAGACCTCCTGGCCCGTGCACTGCGTCGCCGGGACCGAGGGCGTGGGCTTCCACCCGAACTTCGCTCCGGCCGTCGCCTCGGGGGCCGTGGCCGCCGTGTTCGACAAGGGGGCGTACGAGGCCGCGTACAGCGGGTTCGAGGGGGCGGACGAGAACGGCCGCGGGCTCACGGAGTGGCTGCGCGACCGCCAGGTCACCGAGGTCGACGTGGTGGGCATCGCCACCGACCACTGCGTCAAGGCCACCGCCCTGGACGCGGCCCGCGCGGGATTCCGTACGCACGTCCTGCTGGACCTGACGGCGGGCGTGGCCCCGCACACCACCACCCGCGCCCTGGCCGAGCTCCGCGAGGCCGGGGTCGAGCTGAGCGGTACCCCCGTGGTGGCCGGCTGAGCGGGGGCCGCTCCCGGCGCTCAGCCCAGCAGGGCCCTGATCGGGTGCCACAGCTCCTGCGCCCGGTCGGGCGCGCCGCGCCAGAGCAGGCCGTCGGGGTGGTGCAGGACGGCGGTGATCTCGTCCGGGGTCGGGGGCTGGGCGTTGCCCCGCAGGTAGACGGCGCGCATTCCGAGGTTCCGCAGCCTGGTCAGGGCGCGGGCCCGGTTCGCGGCGTGCACCAGCACGCGGACGTTTCCGCCCTCTCCGGACGGTCTGGGCAGCGTGAGCGCGACGACCACGCTGCCGCCGGGCAATCTGACGAAACCGCCACCGGGCATGCCTTCATCTCCCCCGTCAATAAGAAACTCGCAAGACGCATCTAAACGCGATCGGCCGCCGCCCGCTAGAGGGGCGACGGCCGATCATGCTTTGACCTGCGGTTTTGCCGAATTACTTAGCGGCGGGACCGACCTCGACCGTCATCTGGAGACCGTCGCGCGGCTCCTTGACGATCTTGATCTTGGTGTTGGTGTCAGTGACCTTCACCGAACCGGTCGGGTTCTCGTCGTAGTAGTACGTGCCCTTGTGGTCGTCGAAGACCGTGTTGGCCGGCTTCGACTTCAGGAACAGCGACTCGCCGTTCTTGTGCAGGGTGAAGGCGTCCGTCTTGTACGAGCTGAAGGCGGCGTCGTACGGCTGGATCTTGTTGCGCAGCAGGGTGCCGTCCGACCACTTCATCGGCTTGGCGTTGGCGTCGATCGGCAGGATCAGACCGGCGCCGGGGTGCACGCTGGTGTTGTTGTCCTTCTGGGAGGTGTCCCAGAGCCAGATCAGCAGACCGTCCTGGTACGCGTAGTGCTCGACCCAGTTCGGCTTCGTGTTGGCGAAGCCGAAGTTGTACGGGCCCACCTTGAGGGTGGAGTCGTACGAGACGTAGCGACGGTTCTCCGCCAGGTAGTACTGCGCGTACTCCTTGGTGAAGCCGGCACCGATGCGCGAGAAGCCCTTGCCCACCCAGCCGTTGTCGCCGTTCTCGGCGCCGTCGGTGAACAGGGTGGAGCCGTCCGCGGTGATGTTGACGGCGTCGGCCGTGAAGCCCTTGCCGCCCGCGCCGCCGTCGGTCTGGTAGCGGAAGCGGAGGTCGATCTTCTTGCCCGCGTAGGCGTCGAGCGGGAAGGCCAGCGACTTCCAGGCCTCGGAGGCGCCGGTGAGCGACGGGCTGCCGGAGGCGTCGGCCGGGATGGCCGTGCCGTCGGCGGTGCCGCCGAGGGCGGTCCAGGTGGCGCCACCGTCGGTGGAGACCTCGGTGTACAGGAAGTCGTAGTCCTGCTCGATGTCCCACCAGCCCTTGAGGGACAGGGCGGCGGACTTCTTGCCGGTCAGGTCGACCGACCGGGTCAGGGTGTTCTTGAGGTCGTCACCCATGTTGCTCCACCACTGCGAGGAACCCTCGGCGGGAGCGACGACGTCGGTCTTGACCTGCTTCTTCGGCAGCTCGACGAGGAGCGCCTGCTTGTCCTTGGTGTTGAACTCCGAGACACCCAGCTTGTGGGTGGACTTCGTCGCGGCCTTGGCCGAGGCGTAGTTCAGCCAGCCCAGCTGGAGCTTGTCCCAGGCGGTCATGTCGCCCGGGAGGTTGCCTATGGAGTCCTTGCCGTCGCCGAGCCAGGAGCCGGCCGACATCAGGGACCAGAAGCCGACCGAGTTCTCGCCGCCACCGGTGGTGTCGTAGAGGTCCGGGAGGCCGAGGTCGTGGCCGTACTCGTGCGCGAAGACGCCGAGGCCGCCGTTCTCCGGCTGCATCGTGTAGTCGCCGACCCAGATGCCGGTGTTGCCGATCTGGGTGCCGCCGGCCTTGTTGTTCGCCGGGCCGGTCTTGCCCGCGTCGGTGCCGTAGGCGTACCAGCGGTGCGCCCACAGGGCGTCCGCGCCCTGCACGCCGCCGCCGGCCGACTCGTCCTCGCCCGCGTGGACGATCTGGAAGTGGTCGATGTAGCCGTCGGGCTCGTTGAAGTTGCCGTCGCCGTCGAAGTCGTTGCGGTCCCACTGGTCGTACTGGGACAGCGTCGCCTTGATCTCGGCGTCGGTCTTGCCGGCCTTCTTCTGCGCGTCGGCCCAGGCGTTCACGCCGTCCTTGACGGTGTCCCAGACGTTGTTGCAGTTCTTCTGGCCGCAGTAGTTCGAGCCGTAACGGGCCTCGTTGTACGGGATCTTGACCCAGTCGGCGACCTGGCCGTCGACCGAGTAGCGGCCCGAGGAGGTCTTCTCGTAGTAGGTCTTCAGCGAGTTCTTGCCCTGGCCGGTACCGAAGTACAGGTCCTGGAAGTAGTCACGGCTGAAGTCCTTGCGCCACGCGGTGCTGTTGTTCGTCGCGCGGTCGGGCTGGGCGATCTGGTTGTGCGCCGGCCCCGGGGTGCCGCCGTACTTGACGACCGGGGGCTTGGGGCCGCTCGGACCGTCCGGGTCGAACATGGTGGTGCTGTCGACCTGGTCACCGAAGTCGACGAGGATCGTGAAGATCTTGTCGGTCTTCTCGCGGCCGAGCTCGACGTACTTCTTGTCGGCGAGCTTGACGACCTTGGAGGCGCCGCGCTGTTCGACTTCCTTCTTGCCCGAGAGCACCTGCTCCAGGGCGGCCTTCCTGGCCTGCGCCTGCTGGTCGCTGAACGGACCCTTCAGGTTGTGGTCGACCTGCTCCTTGGCGGAGGAGGTCGGGTCCTGACGGTCTGCGGCGTGGGCGGTCGGGCCCTGGTCCGCCTGGGCGATCGAGAAGGCTGCGCCGGTGGCCGCCGTGACGGCCAGGGTCGCGCCGACTGCGGCGGCGCGAAGCGCTCGTCTTCTCGCGGAATTGCTGGTCACTTGACGTCGTTCCCCTCCCGCGGCCGCGACTAAGTGCGGAACGTCTCCATAGGAGCGGGGGGTTCCGTGCGGCGCGCGTCTCAAGTGACGACATTTGACCGGAGAGTCGCGAGAAAAGACAGACCTTGACTTGATCCTTACAACTGCACTATGCGGGTTCGGAGTTCCGCTATGCGGACGTACCCCGGCCATATGGGACGAACGGCGCTTCTCCGCCTCGAGTCCGGCTGGAGAATGAGCCCCGTGCGCCCCCTGTGCTCCGCAGCTGTGGGTTAGGTCGCGCTTACCGGCAGTGCCGCTCGGGCATCCACCGTCGTAGAGTCACTTGACGCCCGACCAGGTTGAGCCGACTCCCCCTCCCGCTACGAGGACGGAAATCGCCATGCCGCGTCCGACTGCCGCACAGCTCACCTACGGGTCCGCCACCGTCGTCGTCTCGACGATCGCCATGCTGCTGCTCTCGCAGACGAGCACGGGACTCGGCGTCGCGGTCATCTCCGCCGCCGCCCTCGCCCTCGGGCTGCTCGTCGCACTCACCGTGCCGATCCCGCGCCGGCGCGGCCGGCACGCGGCGTCGGCCCGTACGAGGACGGCCGCCGCCTCCCCGGTGCCCGACACCGTGCCCGACACCGTCGCCCAGGACGTGGAAGCGGCCTCCGCCTCCGAACATCCCGTGCACCACTGACCGGTCGGGCACCGGTTTTCGAACAGCCCAGCGCGGCGCGGGCGGCCTCCCACTGGGGAGACCGCCCGCGCGCTGAGCTGCGTACGCCTGTATGCCTGTATGCCTGTATGCCTGTTGACCGCTGGACGGGTCAGCCGGACTGGACCACCACCGTCTTGCCGACCTTGTCGTGCAGACCCTGCTTGTAGGGCTTGTCCACGAGCATCGAGATGACGAGCGCGATCGGCCACAGGCAGAAGCAGCAGATCAGCGTCGGCAGCCAGAGCACGGCCGCACGGGACAGCGCGGCGTTGGACTGCGGGACGCTGCCGTCGTTGAGCATCGCGACGCGCAGGCCCATCCACTTCTTGCCGAAGGTCTGGCCGTTCTTCTTGGTGAACCACCAGTCGTAGCCCACGTAGGCGGCGATCGAGATCAAGGTCATGATCAGGCCGCTGCCGCTGTAGGACTTGGTGATGACCTCGGAGACGTCCTCGCCGTTGCTCGTGTCCACCGTGTAGCGCTTCGTGCCGAAGGCCAGCTGGATCAGGAACAGCGGGACGGCGACGATCACCACGTCGATGATGCGGGCGGCGAGCCGCTTGCCGAAGTCGGCGAGCGGGGGCATCCCGGCGAGCGGGTCGGGCATGCCGCCGCCACCGCCGTACGGGTCTCCGCCACCGCCGTAGGGAGGCGGAGGGGGCGGGTAGCCGCCACCACCGGGCGGGGGCGGCGGAAACCCTCCGCCGCCGCCGGGCGGGGGCGGAGGGGGATAGCCGGACCCGCCTGCGGGCGGTGAGCCGTACGGCGAACCACCCGACGGGGGCGTCGGTTCCTGGGGCTTCTTGAGGAACGGGTCGTCCTCGGGCGGCTGGCCGGGCGGCGGCTGGTCGGTGCTCATGGCCCGAGTCGAACCCGGCCCGGCCCGACCCGCAACGGGGACGCGGCCATTCGGGGGACGCCCCCGCGCGGGCGGGCCTCCGACGAGTCCCTAGCGGGCCACGTACGTGCGTGCCAGGCGGTCGTGGAGGGTCCGGCGCCGCGGGCGGTCCCCGAGGGCCCACACGGCCCCGGGGAGCCCCAGGAAGGCGTACACGAGCCAGCGCCGCAGGGCCGCGCCGAAGCGGGGCGGACGCAGGGTGGCGGCGGCCAGGACGCGCACGCCGAAGAGCTTCTTGCCCGGGGTGCGGCCCCAACGGGCCGTGGGCAGGGCCTCGTAGAGGACGCCGAAGACGAGGACGGCGCCGAGCACGAGGCCCAGCCCGCCCGCGATGGTGCCGTCGAACAGCCACACGGTGGTGGTCCGCCCGCTCACCCGGGCCGCGTCCACCTTGGCCTGGAGGTGTGCGGTCGCCCCGGGTACGAGGGGCAGTGCCACCGCGGTCGCGACGCCCGCGTACACCAGGGTGTCCAGCAGCCGGGCCGCGGCGCGGCGCCCGAACCCGGCGGGGCGCACGGCCCGCTCCGCCATCCGCTCGAACACGGCCCGCTGGGTGACGGGCCTCGATGCGGCGGGCGCCGCGACGGGCTCGGCCCGCTCCACGGACCTCGCCGGCGCCACGGGCACTACGGGCGCCTCGCGCTCCACCGGCTCCGCGGGCGGGAGGGGTGCGGGCGGCCAGGCCGCGGCGGGGGCCGGGGCAGGGGCGGCGTGGACGGGAGCCGCGTGGACGGGGGCCGCGTGGACCGGAGCCGCGTGGACGGGGGCCGCCGGGGCCGGGGCGGCGTGGGCGGCCGCGCTGACCGGGGAGCGGGCCGACAGGATCCCGATGCCCTCGGGGGCCGCGGAGCCGGACACCCGCGCGTGCAGCGGCATCGGCGCGGGCGCGGGAAGGGCCGCGGCCACCGGGACGGGTGCGGGGCCGGAGACCGGGACCGGCGTACGGGCCAGCGAGATCCCCGCCGGGCGGGCGGCGGGTTCGTTGCCCCAGGACACCCGGTGGTCGCGCGGCCCTCCGAAGCCGGACTGGTGGAGGGGGTCGGCCTGCCACACCACGGGCTCGGCCCCGAACTCCGCCTCCGGTTCGGGCCAGCGCGCGGGCTCGGGCTCGCGTTCGGGTTCGCGTTCGGGTTCGCGCAACGCCTCCGTGACACCGGTCTCGTCGAGGAACACCGGACCCGTCTCGTCGGCCGCGACCGCGGGGCGGCTCGTACCGGGAACCCAGTTCAGGCCGTTCCAGAACCTGACGTACCCGGGGATGGACGGATCGGGGTAGTAGCCCTCGCGGGCCGCGTGCTCGCCGTCACCAGGGGAGGCCGTCAATGTCCCCAACTCCGATCGTGGCTTGAGGCTTGTGCAGGGGTGGACCATAGCCAAGAACCGCCCCCCGACAGGTCCGGTAACGGGAGAATCCAAGCCTTTGAGCGAACGCGGACCCGTACGCACAATTCCGGTCAGCCGACAGAATCCGGCCAATCCCGAGATTGCTCCGAGAAGTCGCGTCATACCCGGGCACTTCGGCGCTCTCTGCGGGTGTGGGACCGGTTTCCCGGCCCCGCCCACCGGCAGAAGTACGTACACCGCACCGAAGTGAGGCCGTCATGCACCACCCCGTCATCGAACGCGAGCTGGAACTGAAGCTGGTCCTCTCCCCCGAGCGCAGCATCCCCGTCGCCGCCCGGCTCCTCTACCTCACGGACGACCCGTACGCCGTCCACATCACCTTCCACACCGGTTCCAGCACCCCGGTCAACTGGACCTTCGCCCGCGAGCTGCTGGTCGAGGGGGTGTTCCGCCCGTGCGGCCACGGAGACGTCCGGATCTGGCCCACGAAGGTCGAGAACAAGGCCGTCCTGTGCATGGCGCTCAGCTCCCCCGACGGGGACGCCCTGCTGGAGGCCCCCGCCGCGTCCGTGTCCGCCTGGCTGGAGCGCACCCTGCGGATCGTGCCGCCCGGCACCGAGGCCGAGCGGCTCGGCCTCGACGCCGCGCTGGCGGAGCTGCTCACCCCGACTCCGGCCGACGAACTGTGGATGCGCGACCCGTGGCCGTCGGACGAGTCCGCGGACGGGGAGTGAGCCCGCGCACGGCCGCCCGCGCACGCAGCCCCGTAGGACACTCAGAACAGCTTGCCCGGGTTGAGCAGTCCCTCCGGGTCGAAGGCGTGCTTGACGGCGCGCTGCATCTCCAGGCCCACCGGGCCCAGTTCGCGGGCGAGCCATTCCTTCTTCAGGACGCCGACCCCGTGCTCCCCCGTGATGGTCCCGCCCAGCGCGAGGCCCAGCGCCATGATCTCGTCGAAGGACGCGCGGGCCCGCCGGGTCTCGTCCTCGTCGGCCGGATCGAAGCAGACGACGGGGTGGGTGTTGCCGTCGCCCGCGTGCGCGCAGACCCCGATGAGCAGGTCGTGGTCGCGTGCGATGGCCGCGGTGCCGTCGAGCATCTCGGCGAGCCGGGTGCGCGGTACGCACACGTCGTCGATCATCGTCGCGGGCCGCAGGGCCTCCAGCGCGGTCAGGGACATCCGCCGGGCCTGGAGCAGCAGTTCGGACTCGGCCTCGTCCTCGGCCGGTACGACGGCGCTCGCCCCGGCGGCGGTGCACAGCTTCCCCACGGCCGCCAGGTCGGCCGGCGCGTGCGGGGTGTCGAAGGCGGCGAGGAGCAGGGCCTCGGTGGTTTCGGGCAAGCCCATCCGGCCCAGCGCGTTGACGGCGCGGACGGTCGTACGGTCCATCAGCTCCAGCAGCGAGGGCGTCAGCCCCGCCTCCATGACGGCGCAGACGGCTTCGCAGGCGGCCGCGGCCGAGGGGAACTCGGCGGCGAGCGCGAGCTGGCGGGGCGGTGCGGGACGCAGGGCGAGGACGGCCTTGACGACCACGCCGAGGCTGCCTTCGGAGCCGACGAACAGGCGGGTGAGGTCGTACCCGGCGACCCCCTTCGCGGTCCGCCGCCCGGTGCGCATGAGCCTGCCGTCGGCGAGGACCACGTCGAGGCCGAGCACGTACTCGGCGGTGACCCCGTACTTGACGCAGCACAGGCCGCCGGAGGCGGTGCCGATGTTCCCGCCGATGGTGCACTGCTCCCAGCTGGAGGGGTCGGGCGGGTAGTACAGGCCCTGCTCGGCGACGGCGCGGGAGAGGACCGCGTTGACGACTCCGGGCTCCACGACGGCGATCCGGTCGACGGTGTCGATCTCCAGGATCCGGTCCATCTTCACGAGGGACAGCACGATGCAGCCGTCGGAGGCGTTGGCCGCGCCCGACAGGCCCGTGCGGGCACCCTGCGGGACCACGGGGACGCGCAGCGCGTGGGCGGTGCGCAGGACGTGCTGGACCTGTTCGGCGGTGCGGGGCAGGACGACCGCGGCCGGGGTGCCGGCGGCACAGAAGCTCGCCATGTCGGTGGCGTAGGAGGCGGTCACCTGGGGATCGGTGAGCAGCGCCCCGGGAGGGAGGCCTTCGAGGAGCATCGCGTGGAGCCGCCCGTGGGGCGAACCGTGGAGCCGGGTGGAATCTTCCTCATCCATGGGGCCAGCGTGACAGCCGGGGCCATCGGTGTGAACACGCCCACGACGCTCTTCGGACACCTCCGCGAGCTCTTCATATTGACGCACAGTGACCCCATGGATCCCATGCGTCAGGCAGTGCACCCCGAGAAAGCGCCTGAGAAAGCGCCTTCCGAGAAGGCGTCGGCCGAGGAGCAGCTCCGCCAGGAGCCGCAGCCGCGGCGTGCGGAGTCTCGCCGGCCTGCCCCTCCCGTGAACTTGACCGGCCGCAAGACCCTGGTGGCGGCGGCGGTCGCGGTGGTCCTGATCGCCGGAGCCCTGCTGATCCGGCCGGCCCGCGGCGGCGACGACGCCCGGCCGCCGGGGCCCGGCGAGCGGGCCCGCGCGGCGGTCGGGATGGGCGCGCCCGCGGCGGCGGTGGACCTCTCCGCGCTGGTGGCGGACCGGGAGAAGTGGCTGGCGGGCCACGGCGACGACGACGCCTCGTGGGCGGTGCTCGGGTCGGCGTACCTGGAGCAGGCGCGCCGGACGGCCGATCCGGCCTGGTACCCGAAGGCGGAGCAGGCCCTCAAGCGGTCGCTGGAGGTGCGCCCGGTCGAGAAGGGGAACTTCGACGCGATGACCGGCATGGGCGCGCTGGCCAACGCCCGGCGGGACTACGGGACCGGGAAGCGCTGGGGCGAGCTCGTACGGGCGCAGGCGCCGAAGCGGTGGACGGCGTACCCGGTGCTCGTGGACGCCTACGCCGGGCTCGGCGACTACAAGGCGGCCGAGAAGGCGATGGAGCGCCTGGTGGACATGCGGCCGGGACTGGCGGCCTTCGTCAGGGCCTCGCAGGTCTACCGGGACCGGGGCTGGCGCGAGGACGCGACCATGTCGATGGAGCACGCGGGCGGAGCGGCGAAGGCCCCGGCGGAGAAGGCCTACGTGCTGTTCCGGCTCGGGGAGCTGGCCTGGGAGCGCGGGGACGAGACGGAGGCCCTGCGTCAGTACGAGGCCGCGCTGCGCACCGATCCCGCGCAGGCGGACGCGCTGGGCGGGCGGGCCCGGGTGCTGGCGGCGCTGGGCCGGGGCGGGGAGGCGGTACGGGACTACCGGCTGGCGCTGGGCCGGGCGCCGCTGCCGAGGCTGTCGCTGGAGCTGGGCGAGCTGCTGGAGTCGCTGGGGCGGGGCGACGAGGCGCGGACGGTGTACGAGGGCCTCGCGGCCCGGGCCAGCCGGGGAGGCGGGGCGAGCGGCGGGGTCAACGAGGAGCTGGTGCTGGGCCAGTTCGAGGCGGACCACGGCGAACCGGCGGCGGCGGTGCGGCGCCTGACCGCGGAGTGGGCGCGGCACAAGAACCTGCAGGTGGCGGACGCCCTGGGCTGGGCGCTGCACAAGACGGGCGACGACACGGCGGCGCTGGAGTACGCGAAGCAGGCCACCGACAAGGGGCTGCGGCTCGCGGAGTTCTCGTACCACCGGGCGATGATCGAGCGGGGCCTGGGCGACGAGGCGGGGGCCCGGCGCCACCTCCAGGAGACGCTGCGGACCAACCCGCACTTCTCGCCGGTGCGGGGTCCGCTGGCGAAGGACGCCCTGGCGACGATCGGCCAGCCCCCGGCGGGCGGCCCGGAGAACATGCAGCCCACCACCCCGTGGGTGGCCCCGGAGCTCCCCAAGGCGAAGCCGAAGCCGGCCGCGAAGGCGAAGCCGGCTGCGGCTGCGGCCAAATCCAGCCCCGCCGGTGCTTGAGGCGCGGGGGCCGGGCGGAGCCCCGGGAGCGGCGCCGCAGGGGCTCCGCTCACCAGGGCTCCCGCAATCTACAGATTGCCGCGCTTCTCCTGCTCCCGCTCGATCGCCTCGAACAGGGCCTTGAAGTTGCCCTTGCCGAAGCCCATCGAGCCGTGGCGCTCGATCATCTCGAAGAAGACCGTCGGACGGTCCTGCACCGGCTTCGTGAAGATCTGGAGCAGGTAGCCGTCCTCGTCGCGGTCGACGAGGATCTTCAGCTCGCGCAGGGTCTCGACCGGCACCCGGGTCTCGCCGGCCCACTCGCCGAGCGTGTCGTAGTACGAGTCGGGGGTGTCCAGGAAGGTCACGCCCGCGGCGCGCATCGCGCGCACGGTGGAGACGATGTCGTTCGTCGCGAGGGCGATGTGCTGGACGCCGGCCCCGCCGTAGAACTCCAGGTACTCGTCGATCTGCGACTTCTTCTTCGCGATCGCCGGCTCGTTGATCGGGAACTTGACCTTGAGCGTGCCGTCCGCGACGACCTTGGACATCAGCGCCGAGTACTCGGTGGCGATGTCGTCGCCGACGAATTCCTTCATGTTGGTGAAGCCCATGACCTTGTTGTAGAAGGCCACCCACTCGTTCATCCGGCCGAGCTCGACGTTGCCCACGCAGTGGTCGATGGCCTGGAAGGTCCGCTTGGCCGGGGGCTCGACCATCGGCTCGACGGCCACGTAGCCCGGCAGGTAGGGGCCGGTGTAGTCCACGCGCTCGACCAGCGTGTGACGGGTCTGGCCGTAGGTGGCGATGGCGGCGAGCACCACCGTGCCGTGCTCGTCCTTGACCTCGTACGGCTCGTCCAGACCGCGGGCGCCGTGCTCGACGGCGTACGCGTACGCCGCCCGTGCGTCCGGCACCTCGATCGCGAGGTCGACGACCCCGTCGCCGTGGTCGGCGACGTGCTCGGCGAGGAAGCGGCCACGGTCGGTGGACGCCTTGATGACCGAGGTGAGGACGAAGCGCGCGGCGCCGTTGGTCAGGACGTAGCTTGCCGTCTCGCGGGTGCCGTTCTCCGGTCCGGAGTAGGCCACGAGCTTCATGCCGAAGGCCGTCGAGTAGTAGTGCGCGGCCTGTTTGGCGTTGCCCACGGCGAAGACGACCGCGTCCATGCCCTTGACCGGGAAGGGGTCGGCCTTGCGCGCGGTGTGCGGGACGGTGTCGAGAGGCTGGGTCTCAGTCATGAGCGCAGAGTCCCGCCGTTCCACAAGATGCGCAATAGTTTCCATTTCTGCTGTACAAGCTGCACAGTCTGAGCCCAGGATGGTTGGAATATCTGCGCACTATGACCACCCCTGGAGGTGCCCGTGGGAATCGATGAACTCGACGGCCGGCTCATCGTGCTGCTCGCCCGGGAGCCCCGTATCGGGGTCCTGGAGGTCTCGCGGCGGCTCGGAGTGGCCCGCGGCACCGCGCAGGCCCGCCTCGACCGGCTTCAGTCGAATGGAGTCATCCGCGGCTTCGGCCCGCAGGTGGATCCGGCGGCCCTGGGATACCCCGTGACCGCCTTCGCCACGCTGGAGATCAAGCAGGGGCAAGGGGCCGACGTACGGGCCCACTTGGACGGGGTGCCGGAGGTGCTGGAGCTGCACACCACGACCGGGCACGGGGACATGCTCTGCCGGCTGGTGGCCCGGTCCAACGCGGACCTCCAGCGGGTGATCGACCGGGTTGTCGGGTTCGATGGCATCGTGAGGGCTTCGACCGCGATCGTCATGGAAAATCCCGTGCCCTTGCGGATCATCCCCCTGGTCGAGCAGGCGGCCCAGGACGACTGACCCGGGCGACCGGCCCGGGCGAAGGGGCACGGTGAGGCGGCGTGAGCTTCTGGAACTACCTGTCCAACCGCCACCAGCAGCTCCTCACCGACGCCCTCCAGCACGCCAGCGCGGTCTTCCAGTGCATGGTGATCGCGACCGTGCTCGGCATCGGGATCGGCGTCCTGACCTACCGCAGCGGCTGGGCCGGGAACCTCGCCGTCACCTCCACCTCCACGGTGCTGACCATCCCCTCCCTCGCCATGATCGGCCTGCTGATCCCGCTGGTCGGGCTCGGCGTCGCGCCGACCGTGATCGCCCTGACCCTGTACGGGCTGCTGCCCATCGTCCGCAACTCCATCGTGGGGCTGCGCGGGGTGGATCCGGCCCTGGTCGACGCCGCCAAGGGCATCGGGATGTCCCGCGCCGCCCGGCTCCTCAAGGTGGAACTGCCGCTCGCCTGGCCGCCGATCCTGACCGGGATCCGGGTCTCCACGCAGATGCTGATGGGCATCGCCGCCATCGCGGCCTACGCGTCCGGGCCGGGTCTGGGCAACGAGATCTTCCGCGGGATCGCCTCGCTCGGCAGCGCCAACGCCATCAACCAGGTCCTGGCCGGGACCCTGGGCGTGGTCGTCCTCGCCCTGCTCTTCGACGCCGCGTACGTCCTGCTCGGGCGTCTGACCATCCCTAGGGGAATCCGTGTCTGAGCCAGGGGAATCCGTGTCCGAGCCGACGGCGACGACCGAACCGACGCACAAGACCCACGCCACCTCCGGCGCCACCATCCAGCTGGAGAACCTCACCAAGCGCTACCCGGGCAACCCCAACCCCTCCGTCGACGACGTCTCGATGGAGATCAAGGCGGGCGAGACCGTGGTCTTCGTCGGTCCCTCCGGCTGCGGGAAGTCCACCACCCTCAAGATGATCAACCGGCTGATCGAGCCCACCTCCGGCCGGATCCGGATCGGCGACGAGGACGTCACCGACATGGACCCGGTCAAGCTGCGGCGCAAGATCGGGTACGCGATCCAGTCCTCCGGGCTCTTCCCGCACATGACGGTGGCCGAGAACATCGCCCTGGTCCCGAAGATGACCGGCTGGTCCAAGTCGCGGGTCAAGGACCGGGTGGAGGAGATGCTCGACCTGGTCGGCCTGGACCCCCGCGAGTTCCACGGCCGCTACCCGCGCCAGCTCTCCGGCGGCCAGCAGCAGCGCGTGGGCGTGGCGCGGGCCCTGGCCGCCGATCCGCCCGTCCTGCTGATGGACGAGCCCTTCGGCGCCGTCGACCCCATCACCCGCGACCACCTCCAGGACGAGCTGATCCGGCTCCAGCACGAACTGCACAAGACGATCGTCTTCGTCACCCACGACTTCGACGAGGCCATCAAGCTCGGCGACCGGATCGCCGTCCTGCGCGAGCGCTCGCACATCGCGCAGTTCGACACCCCCGAGGCCATCCTCACCAACCCCGCCGACGACTTCGTCTCCGGATTCGTCGGGGCCGGCGCGGCCCTCAAACGGCTCAACCTGACCCGCGTGCGGGACGTGGAGATCGCCGACTTCCCGACCGTGTCCGTGGACGATCCGCTCCAGCAGATCTTCAACACCCTGCGCACCGGCCAGGGCAACGAGCTCTTGATGCTGGACCGGCGCGGGCGCCCGTACAAATGGCTGCGCCGCGGCGACCTCATGCGCGCCAAGGGCTCCCTCGCACGGGCCGGTCAGCTCGTGCACGACACGGTGACCCGGGACGCGACCCTGCACGACGCCCTGGAGGCGGTCCTCATCGACAGCGGCGGCCGGGTCGCCGTGACCGGGCGGCGCGGCGAGTACATCGGGGTCGTGGACATGGAGACCTTGATGAACTCCGTCCACGAAATGCTGGAGGCCGACCGGCTGGCGGCCGCCGAGCACGCGCACGACCTGGAGGAACTGCGCCACCACCGCGTCGAGCGGGACCTGGAGGGGCTGACGGACGACGGCACGGCCGACTCATGAGCCCGAGGAATCCGCTCACCCCCGAACGCCCGCCGGGTGAACACGAGGTCAGGGGCGTCGTCTTCCGCGACGAGGAGCTCGTCGAACCGCGGCAGGAGCCCTCCGCGCCGCCCCGGCGCGCGTCGCGGATCACCTGGGCCAAGCTGGTGACCCTGCCGCTGGTGCTCGCGCTGGTGCTGCTGGCCACCTACCTGTGGATCACCAACACCACCCTCGACACGATCGCCGAGAACTCCCTCGCGGGCGGCAACGTCCAGCTCCGGCTGTGGCAGCACGTGAAGCTCACCGCCGTCTCCACCTTCTGGGTGCTGGTCATCGCGATCCCGCTCGGCATCGCCCTCACCCGGCGCGGCCTGCGCAGGGCGGCCCCGCTGGTCACCGCGATCGCCAACATCGGGCAGGCCACGCCCGCCATCGGACTGCTGGCCCTGCTGGTCATCTGGCTCGGCATCGGCCCGTCGACCGCGATCATCGGCATGGTGGCCTACGCCGTCCTGCCCGTGCTGTCGAACACCGTCGCCGGGCTGCGGGCCATCGACCCGCAGCTGGTGGAGGCCGCCCGCGGGATCGGGATGTCCTCCATGGGGACGCTGGCCAAGGTGGAACTGCCGCTGGCCGTCCCGCTGATCCTGGCAGGCGTGCGGACCGCCCTCGTCCTCAACGTCGGCACCGCGACCCTGGCCACCTTCGGCGGCGGTGGCGGCCTGGGCGACCTGATCACCTCCGGGATCCAGACGCAGCGGATGCCGGTGCTGGTGCTGGGCTCGGTGCTGACGGTGGCCCTCGCCCTGTTCGTGGACTGGCTGGCCTCGCTCGCCGAGACGGTCCTGACCCCGCGCGGGCTGGAGGCGTAGATGCACAAGCTCGCCGCAGTGCGGACGGCCGCGGTCTCGGCGGCCCTGCTGCCGCTGCTGGCGGTGACGCTCGGGGGCTGCGGCCTCAAGAGCGGATCGCCGATGGTGGACGACGTCGTACCCGGCTCGGTCGGGCAGGGACTGCCCCTCAAGGGCGCCTCGCTCACGGTCACTTCGAAGAACTTCAGCGAGAACATCATCCTCGGCCAGATGATCGGCCTGGTCTTCAAGGCCGCCGGGGCGGAGGTGCTCGACCGCACCAACCTGCCCGGCTCGATCAGCGCGCGCGAGGCCGTCCGACAGGGCGACGCGGACGCGATGTACGAGTACACGGGCACGGCCTGGATCACCTACCTGGGCCACGACAAGCCGATCGAGGACCCGTACAAGCAGTGGGAGGCCGTGCGGGACGCGGACGTGAGGAACGGGGTGGCCTGGCTGCCCCCGTCCACGCTCAACAACACGTACACGCTGGCCATCAGCAAGAAGAACAACGCCAAGTACGGGCTGAAGACGATGTCGGACGTGGCGAGGCTGTCGAACGAGAACCCGTCGGCGGTGACCGTCTGCGTGGAGAACGAGTTCGCCTCGCGCGAGGACGGGCTGCCGGGGATGGAGAAGGCGTACGGGATGAAGATCCCGGCGGGCAACGTCATGAAGATGGACGCCGGGATCATCTACACCCAGGTCTCGAAGTCCGACTCCTGCCTGCTGGGCGAGGCCTTCACCACGGACGGCCGGATCAAGGCCATGGACCTGGACACGCTCGTGGACGACCGGCACTTCTTCCCCAACTACAACGCGGCGCCCGAACTGCACGCCAGGACCCTGGCCGAACACCCGGCGATCGCGGGGCTGCTGGACCCGGTGACGAAGCGGCTGACGACGCAGACCGCGCAGCGGCTCAACGCGATGGTGGACGTGGAGGGGCGGGACCCGCACGACGTGGCGAAGGAGTGGCTGGTCGGGGAGGGGTTCATCAAGGAGGGCTGAGTTCCAAAGGAACGGATGCAAAGAAGTAGTTGCAAAGAAACCCTTGCATAGACTTCTTTGCAACTCTACTGTTGAGGCATGCCCGAGAAGAACGCCGAAGCCGCCGGACCGCCCGTCCCTCCCGAACCCTCCGAGCCCGCCCGCCCCTCCAAGCCCGCCGAACCCGAGGTACGCCTGCTCGACGCCCAGTCGCTGCGCGGTCTGGCCCATCCGCTGCGCATCCGCCTGCTCGGCGCCCTGCGCAACGACGGTCCGGCCACGGCCTCCCAACTCGCGGAGCGGCTCGGCGAGTCCAGCGGGGCCACCAGCTACCACCTGCGCCAGCTGGCCGCGCACGGGTTCGTCGAGGACGCGCCCGGACACGGCAAGGGCCGCGAGCGCTGGTGGCGGGCCGCCCACGACGGCACGGCGTTCGACGAGTCCCTGGTCTTCGACGAGGACCCGGCCACCCGTGGCGCGGCCGAGGTCTTCCTGGCCGAGATCATGAAGATCCACACGCAGGAGCTGAGCAACTGGCTGGGCCAGACCCACAACTGGTCGGTGGAGTGGCGCCGGGGCTCCGACCTCAGCGACTTCACCCTGCAACTCACCGCCGCGCAGAGCCACGAGCTGATCCTCAAGATGCACGACCTGGTCAACAGCTACCGCGATCTGCCGCCGGAAGAGGGCATGGAAGCGGTCCGCTTCCACACGCACGCCTTCCCCCGCCGCGTCAGCGAGTAACCGCACCACACCCGAGGGAGTCCTGCCATGCACGCCTTCACCCACGACGAGATCCATTCCGGGCTCCACGCCACCCGCACCGCCGAGGCCGCCGCCTGGCGCCTGGGACGGGCAGCGGCCCTGGCCACCCCGCTCGCCCCCTCGGGGCCCGCCCTGCGCGACCGGCTCGGCGAGGCCCTGATCGCCGCCGGGATCCGGCTGATACGCCCCGCCCACCTGCACGCCCGCATCACCCGCGTCCCGTACCAGCAGGCGTACGGCGGCACTGCATGAGCCGCCGCCCCTTCCTCGCCGTCCTCGCCGCCAACACCATTTCCATCGCGGGCAGTTCGCTCACCCTGATCGGCGTCCCCTGGTTCGTGCTCCAGACCACGGGCAGCGCCGGCCGGGCCGGGATCGTCGCCTTCTGCGCCACCCTGCCCGTGGTCGTGGCCGCCCTCGTCGGCGGTCCGGTCATCGACCGGCTCGGCCGCCGCCGGGTCTCCGCCGCCTCCGACCTGATCTGCGCACTGACCGTCGGCGCGATACCCCTGCTGCACTACGCCGGGCTCCTGGAGTTCTGGATGCTGTGCGCGCTGATGGCCGTCGGCGGGCTCGTCCACACCCCCGGAATGACCGCGCGCTACGTCCTGCTCCCCCACCTCGCCGAGCACGCCGGCACCACCGTCGCCCGCGCCGCCAGCCTCTACGACGCCGTCTCGCGCGGGGCCCGCATGATCGGGGCCGCGCTGGCCGGCGTACTGATCACCACGGTCGGCGCCGGGTCCGTCCTGGTCCTCGACGCGGCCACCTTCGGGATATCGGCCCTGCTGGTCGCGGCCTTCCTGCGCGGGGTGCCGGCCGCCGAGCCGCAGAAGGCCGCCGGGAAGGTCTCGCTCGCCGGATACCGGGCCGAACTCGGCGAAGGCTGGCGGTTCCTGACCCGCACTCCGCTGCTGCTCGGCATCACCGCGATGGTGATGATGACCAACGGCATCGACCAGGGCTGGTCCTCGGTGCTGCTGCCCGTGCACGGCCGCGAAGCCCTCGGCGGCGCCACCACCCTGGGCCTGATGATCTCCCTGTTCGGCGGCTTCGCCCTGCTGGGGGCCCTGCTCTACGGAGCGTGGGGAGCACGGTTCCCCCGTAGGACGGTGTTCGCGGCGGCCTTCCTCATATGCGGAGCCCCCCGCTACTTCGTCGCCGCCTTCACCGACACCCCGCTGCCGCTCGCGGTGACCATGGCGCTGTCGGGACTGGGCGCGGGCGTCCTCAACCCGATCCTGACCACGGTGATGCTGGAGAAGGTCCCGGAGGCCCTGCGCAGCCGGGTCGCGGGGGTGACCACGGCCGGCTGCGAGCTGACGATGCCGCTGGGCGGGCTGGCCGCCGGGCTGCTCGTCGACGGGTTCGGGGTGACGCGGGCCCTGCTGGTCTTCGGCAGCCTCTACCTGCTCACCACGCTCTCCCCGGTGGTGTTCCCGGCCTGGCGCGGCCTGGAGGCCGCCGAGGTCAGCAGGACGGAACCGACTCGCCCTTCTGCAGAGCCCGCAGAGCGTTCACCGCATCCGTCAGCGAGGTGACGGGGACCAGCCGGAGCCCCTCGGGGAGTTCGGACCGCGCGTCCGAGCACTCCGCCGCCGGTACGAGGAACACGCTCGCCCCGTCGCGCCGGGCGGCCTGAGTCTTCAGGGCCACCCCGCCGACCGCGCCGACCTTGCCGTCCGCGTCGATGGTGCCGGTACCGGCGATGGTGCGGCCGCCGGTGAGGTCGCCGCCGCTGCCGTTCCCGTCGAGCTTGTCGACGATGCCGAGGGAGAAGAGCAGCCCGGCGCTCGGGCCGCCGACGTCGGCGAGGTTCAGCTCGACCTTGACGTCCTTCGGGTCCTTGTGGAGGTAGCCGAGCGCCGCCTCGGAGGCCGAGGACTGCGACTTGGTCATCTCCTCCAGGTTGTGTTCCTCGATCTGCTTGTCGCTTCCACCCGACGGGTACACGGCCTCCCGGGGCATGACCGCACGGGTGGTGTCGAACCAGTCCCCGACCAGCTCGGGCAGGGCGACGGAGGTGGAGGGCCCGGTGGCCTGGATGGTGGTCATCCGCAGCTGGCCCGTGGTCTCCCGGGTGGGCGCCCCCGTGACGACGATGACCTGCTTGCCGTCGCGGGAGCCGAGCACGTCGGCCGTGAGGCCGGGCTGCGCGATCACGAAGGGCAGCGGTGCGGCGGCCGCGACGGCGAACAGCGCGAGCACGGGCACGGCGCAGACGGCGAGGGCGGCGGGACGCGGCAGACGTGTGAGGCGAGAGAGCACCCGGCCAATCTAGCGTGGCCCCCCGCCAACGGGTCGAGCCGCGCCCCCGGTGGACGGGGGCGCGGCTCGGTGTTCCGGTGTTCCGATGGGGCAAGCGGGTCCCGCGCGGCTCAGCGCAGGGCGTCGGCCACCTCGCGGGCGGCGTCCACCACGCGCGGGCCGACCCGCTCGGGTACGGCGTCGGCCAGCATCACCACGCCCACGCTGCCCTCCAGCCCCGTGATGCCCACGAGAGGCGCCGCGGCCCCGCTGGCGCCCGCTTCGAGCTCCCCGCGGGTGATCGTGTAGCCGGGCTCGGTGAGCGTGCCCTGACGGGCGGCCAGGATGGCCCGGCCGGCGGCCCCGCGATCGAGCGGGTGGCGGAAGCCGGGCCGGTACGCGACGTGGTAGTCGGTCCAGGTCGGCTCCACGACGGCCACGGCGAGCGCTTCGGTTCCGTCCACGAGGGTCAGGTGCGCGGTGGCGCCTATGTCCTCGGCGAGGGAGCGCAGCGCCGGCAGGGCCGCCTCGCGCACCAGCGGGTGCACCTGCCGGCCCAGGCGCAGCACGCCGAGCCCGACGCGGGCGCGGCCGCCGAGGTCGCGGCGGACCAGGGCGTGCTGTTCGAGGGTGGCCAGGAGGCGGTAGACCACGGTGCGGTTCACACCGAGGCGGTTGGAGAGCTCGGTGACGGTCAGACCGTGGTCGGTGTCGGCGAGCAGTTTGAGAACTCGGAGTCCTCGGTCGAGAGTCTGGGAGGTTTCCGCGGTCACGACGCCTCTCCCTCTTTCGGTGGGCGGCGGTGACTCTCTGGATACAGCGCCGCCGGTCCCTCGGCGACGCACGGAGAGGCCGCCGGTAGCGGCCATGGCACCGGCTGCGCTCCCGCAGCGGCGCTGCCACGGGGCGTTCGATGCGGGGACAGTAGCGAGCTGGTCCGCTCAGCGGAAGGGCTCGTCCAGAATCCGGGCGCCTACTGCCGATTTATGCCGGTTGTGAACCGGGGTAGCTGTCATTTCGTGACCTCCGGAGTCTCGACGCCACCTTGAGACCGGTGCATCGCCCGAAGGGCTCCCGGACGGCCTCACCACGGGTGACCCGATGCCGGTACGAGGCCGGGGCGGGCGGGGGGCCGTACGAACATCCGCGCGACCCCCGCCGCACATTCCGTAGGAAATCACCGCATGCGGGTGGCCCACTCCTGGACCTTCTTGATCCGCTCCCGCAGCTGTCCCGCCGTGGCTTCCGCGCTCGGCGGCCCGCCGCACACGCGGCGCAGCTCCGTGTGGATCACCCCGTGCGGTTTGCCGCTCTGGTGGACGTACGCGCCCACCATCGTGTTCAGCGACTTCCGCAGCTCCAGCAGTTCCTTGTGCGAGACCACCGGCCGCCGGTCGGCCGGCAGCTCCAGCAGGTCCGCCTCCGAGTCCGGCTTGCGCTTGCTGTGCGCGATCTGCCGCGACTGCCGCTTCTGGAGCAGCATCTGCACCTGGTCCGGCTCCAGCAGGCCCGGGATGCCGAGGTAGTCCTGCTCCTCCTCGCTGCCCGGGTGCGCCTGCATGCCGAATTCGGCGCCGTCGTACAGGACCCGGTCGAAGACGGCGTCGGACTCCAGCGCCTCGAAGGACATCTGCTCCTCGTCGCCGGTGTCCTCGTCCTCCTGCTTGTTCGCCTCCTCCATCTCCTTCTCGGAGTCGGCGTACGGGTCCTCCTCGCCCTGCTTCTTCGGCTTGTCGAGGACGTGGTCGCGCTCGACTTCCATCTCGTTCGCGAAGCCCAGCAGGTAGGGAATGGTCGGCAGGAACACCGAGGCCGTCTCGCCGCGCCTGCGCGAACGCACGAAGCGCCCGACGGCCTGCGCGAAGAACAGCGGGGTCGAGATGGTGGTGGCGTACACGCCGACCGCGAGCCTCGGTACGTCGACGCCCTCGGACACCATGCGGACGGCGACCATCCAGCGGTCGTTGCTCGCGGCGAACTCGTCGATCCGCTTCGAGGCGCCCGTGTCGTCGGACAGTACGACGGTGGCCTTGGTCCCCGTGATCTCGCGGATCAGCTTGGCGTACGCGCGCGCCGAGTCCTGGTCGGCGGCGATGACGAGCCCGCCCGCGTCCGGGATGCCCTTCCTGACCTCGGTCAGCCGTTGGTCGGCGGCGCGCAGCACGTTCGGCATCCAGTCCCCGCGCGCGTCCAGCGCGGTGCGCCAGGCCTGGGAGATGGCGTCCTTGGTCATCGGCTCGCCGAGGCGCGCGGCGATCTCGTCGCCCGCCTTGGTGCGCCAGCGCATGTTGCCGCTGTAGGAGAGGAAGATGACCGGCCGGACGACGCCGTCGCCGAGCGCGTTCCCGTAGCCGTAGGTGTAGTCGGCGGAGGACCGCCGGATCCCGTCGTTCCCCTCCTCGTACGCCACGAAGGGGATCGGGTTCGTATCGGACCGGAAGGGCGTGCCGGTCAGCGCGAGCCGCCGGGTCGCCGGGTCGAAGGCTTCGAGGCAGGCCTCGCCCCAGGACTTGGAGTCACCGGCATGGTGGATCTCGTCGAGGATCACCAGGGTCTTGCGCTGCTCGCACCGGTTGCGGTGCAGCATCGGCCGCACGCCCACACCCGCGTACGTGATCGCGACGCCGTGGTAGTCCTTGCTGAGCGGACCGGCGGAGTACTCCGGGTCCAGCCGGATGCCTATCCGGGCGGCGGCTTCCGCCCACTGCTTCTTGAGGTGCTCGGTCGGCGCGACGACGGTCACCTGCTGCACCACGTGGTGGTGGAGCAGCCACGAGGCGAGGGTCAGCGCGAAGGTGGTCTTGCCCGCGCCGGGGGTGGCGACGGCGAGGAAGTCGCGGGGCTGGGTCTCCAGGTACCGGTCCAGCGCACCCTGCTGCCAAGCTCGCAGGGCGCTGGCGGTACCCCACGGCGCGCGGCCGGGGAAGGCGGGTGAGAGGTGGTGGGAGGCGGTAGTAGTCACGGTCTCCGGTTCGGGCTCTCGGCGTATCTACTGGCACGGGCAGTCGTACGTAGGACAACCGGGCCACCTTACCGGCACGGGCCCGCCCCTCGCGGAGGGACAGGCCCGTGACCTCGGCGCGTGCGGTGAGCGTCACATCGGCGGGTCAGCGAGCGAACCGCGGTAGCTGCGCGGCGATCTTGGGTACGTCCAGCGAGCCCTGGCACACGGCCAGCACGAAGCTCTCGGCCTCGTCGACATCGAAGCCGGCGTCCAGGGGGTGGCCGTTCATGTGGAGGAAGACCCAGGTCGCGTACCAGGCGATGCGCTTGTTGCCGTCCACCAGGCCGTGGTTTCGGGCGAGCGACTCCATCAGCGCGGCGGCCTTCTCCCAGATGTCCGGGTAGGCGTCCTGACCGAACACGCTCGACTGGGGGCGCGCGAGCGCCGAGTCGAGCAGCCCGAAGTCGCGCACCTCACTGGTCCCGAGCCGCTCCGCGAGGTTCAGCACCTCGGGCAGGGTCAGGTAATGGGTCACGCAAGCCTCCGGTTCAGCTCGCCGCTGACCTTCAGGACGTGCTCGGCCGCCTCGTTGAACAGCCGGGAGTGTTCGTTTATGGCCCTGATCACCGCCTCGTGGGCGAAGGACTGCATGCTGCGGCCCTCCGCCTCGGCGCGCTCGCGCAGGGCGTCCAGCTCTTCTTCGGTGAACCTGACGTTGAGACCAGCCATGAGTCGATGGTACCGCGCGGTACCAGCCGGTGTCAGCCGGTGTCAGCCGGCTTTCGCGACCGGGGTCGCCGGTCGCACATCCAGCCGGGTGGCGACCCAGGCCCCCACCAGCGCCACGCAGGCCATCGGCAGGAAGACCACCACGAAGGCCGCCGGATGCGACGCACCGCCCCCCTCCGCCACGGAGTGCGCCGCGCCCACCGCGCCCCCGCCCAGCGCGGCGAAGGCCGCGCCGCCCGCCGCCAGCAGCACCACATTGGCCAGCGCGTCCGAGATCTGCAGCGCGGCGGAGTTCGCCCCCGCCTCCTCCGGCGCCGACAGCTTCAGCAGCAGCACGCTCGTGGAGCCGATCACCAGCCCCATCCCCAGACACCCCAGCGCCCACACCAGCGCCAGCGTCCACACCGGCACCCACTCCACCAGCACCGCCGGCGCCCCGGCCACGGCCGCCGCGACCATGACCATGCCCAGCACCATCAGCCGCTCCCGGTGCGGCACCATCCGCCCCTTCGACTGCACCCACGAGCCCAGCGCCCAGGTCACCCCGCCCAACGCGAGCGAGAACCCGGCCAGCGTCGGACTCAGCCCCCGCTGGGTGACCAGCATCAGCGGGACGAAGCTCTCCGCCGCGATGAACGACCCCGCCGCCACACCCCGCAGCAGCACCACCGACGGCAGCCCGCGCCGCGCCCGGTAGGTCCCGCGCGGCAGCAGCCCCAGCACGGCGGGCACCAGCAGAGCGGCCCCGGCCAGCCCCGGCACCAGCGACAGCCACCTCAGATCCTGCGCGGCGTACTGCAGCAGCCCCGCACCCGCCGAGATCCCGAGGGCGAGCCGGATCCGCCGCCGGTCGAACGCCACGGGCGCAGCCTCGGGATCCACCGGCCCCGACGCGCTCCGCCGTATCGCCGGCAGCGCCACCACGAGCGGTACGAAGACCAGCGCGGGTATCCCGAGGAAGACCCAGCGCCACCCGAGGTGCTCGGTGACGGTCCCCGCGGCCAACGGCCCGACGATCGACGGCACGACCCAGCTCGCGGCGAAGGCCGCCATGATCGCGGGCCGCAGCCGCTCCTCGTAGGCCCGGCTCACCACCACGTACAGCGCCACGATGACGAGCCCGCCGCCGAACCCCTGCACGGCCCGCCCCAGCACGAAGATCCACATCGTCCCGGCGGTCCCGGAACACACCAGCCCGGCGGCGAAGGCCCCGATCCCCACGGTCAGCGGCCGCAACGGCCCCTGCCGGTCGGCCCACTGCCCGGAGAGCACCATCCCGAAGAGGCTGGTCGTGAAGTAGGCGGAGAAGGCGAAGGCGTAGAGCCCGATCCCCTCCAGCTCCCGCGCGGCCACGGGCATCGCGGTCCCGACGGCGGTGGCTTCGAAGGCGATCAGAAAAATGACCGAAATGATCCCGATGCTGAGCGTCCGGTACGCGGCCCCGAAAATCCCGCCCTGCGGGTGGGGCGGGACGGGTGCGGGTACAGGTGCGGTGGCTCGCTGCGGGAGAACGCTCATCGCCTCAGAGTAAGGGGCATGACCACATATCGACCCTGTCCCGACGACGTATCCTCCCTCGTCCGCAAGCCCTAGGCCAAAGGTCACCCCGCCCCTCCGCGGCCCCTCCCCGACCCCGAACTGTGAACGCGACATGGCAGTCGCATTGCACCCCCCGCGCATCCCTTCCCCACCCGCACGCGGCCTCGTACGGTCATACCCATCACCACCACCCAGCCGTGTGCCCGAGTGGTTGAGGGACTCGCCTGCAAAGCGAGTTACGCCGGTTCGATTCCGGTCACGGCTTCGCGGCAGGCCGCTCGGGGGCAGGCGCTCCCCCGAGCGGCCTGCGCCATGTCCGGCGACCTCACGGCGCGGCGGGCAGCCCCGCAGCCTGCTCCGGCAAGCCGCCGCCGTCGCGGCAGCCCAGCTCCTTGGCGATGCCGCGGGCGGCGGAGTGCGCGATGACGAGGTAGTCGTTGCCGAGTTTGGGATCCCAGGAACCGCGCTCCCACTGGTCCTCGAAGGTGGTGGTGACCCGCAAGGTACCTCCGGACCCGAACCGGGAGCTCGTGCAGTCGAAGGACACACCCCTCGCGTTCTCCCTACGCACAACCCGGACTCCGACGCCGCCATCCCCAACGGGCCCTGGTCTCAACCGGATCTCACCGACCCTGCTGCCCGACCCCACCCGTCCCGTCGCCAGACACACCGGAATGGGGCGTACCTCGTCCAGGGCCTTGCGCATGGCAGATGCACCTACAGCCTGATCGTCGTCCGGAACCAGATAGCCGGAGTCAAGCACCCGCATCAGAGCTTTCGCGGCCGCCGCGTCGAGCAATCCGGGACAGGCTTCCCTCGCCTCGGCCTCGGGATTCTTCACCACGGGGGCTTTCGCCCCGTTGTCCGAGCCTCCGCACCCGGCCGCGAGCACGGCGCCCGCGATGAGCACCACGATGCGCGCCGTCCTGACCCACGTCATCCGTGCACCCCTCCGCTCATGACCGGCCGGCGGCCGTCGCCACCAGGTCCCGGCCGACGGAGTGACCGTTGGCCGACTCCTTGGAAGCGGACGTCGCCAAGGTCTGGACGTACGCCGCCGGCAGATCCGTCCCGGCAGTCGCGTGCTTCACGGCGGCCTCCGCCGCCCTGCTCGAACCGTCCTCGGCCGCGGCATACATCACCGCCACCTTCTTCTCCGTGGCGGCGGTCTTGTCCTCCGCCCTCTTCTCCGCGTCTTCCGTGAAGTGCTCGGTGACGTCCTCCTGGACCCACTCCACGACATCTCCGGCCAGCGGGACCAACTCGATGTATTTGCCGCCGGCAGCGTTAATGCCACGGTTGATCCATTTCGCGCCGTCTTCGACGCCCTTCGTGTATTCCTCGTTGCTGTGCGCCGTCTCGGAGTGCAGGTTCTGGGCCCGGGCCTCGGTCAGCATCCCTGTGATCCGAGCACCCGGATGAACCGCGCTATCGATCGCCGAACCCAGGTCCCCGCTCTCACCACGGTGCGCAACGGCGTCGTTGACGAGAACCCCGGTGAAGGCCTGGTTGGCGTTGGTGATCGCGCCGTACGCTCCCGGATCCTGGCCAACCGCCCCCAGGAAGCGCGCCGTGTCCGCCTTGTTGAACTCCGCCATCTCGCCGGTGACTTTGATGTGGCCGGGATGGTTCGCGGCGGAAGCCTGCAGATCCGGCATATATTCGGCGGCCATCTGGCCGAAGTGACCGGACAGTCCGTTCAGAGGACCGTCCTCCCCTGCCACCAGCTCCGGCTTGTCGCCGATCTTCGCGACGACCCGCTCCATGACGTCCGTCATCGCCGCGGTGTGCGGTACGGGCTTCGCGTCGTCGTCGCCCGTCGCCCGGCCCGACACCGCGGCCTCCAGGGCTCCGCCGAGCGCTTCCTGTGCGGGGTGTTGTTCTCCGGTTCGTGTGGCGTCGAAGCTGTCCGCGTAGGGCGTCTTGTCGAGCATGTAATCGACCATGCCCTGCGCCTGTCCGTGCTGCCCCTTGACCGCCTTGTCGTCCTTGGTGACGATGCCGTCGCCGTTGCTGTCCTCGCGTACCGGCTCGTTGAAGAAGGCCGTCGCCGCGTCCGGGTTGTTGCCGAGGGCCTCCATCAGGCCGGTCAGCGGGTAGAAGCCGCGACCGTCATCGCCCCCGGGGTTGAGACTCATCTGCAGGTCGAGGGGGGTGCTGTTCTCCCAGATCCCCGGGTTCTTGCGGTCCATCGCCACCATGTCGCGGCCGACCGCCGTCAGGAACTCCTTGTCGTACGTGCCCTCGCGCATCAGCGAGCCCAGCGCCTGGTACCCGTAGACGTTCGTGGTCAGACCGACGTCCAGTTGCTTGTGGCCGGCCTTCATCAGCTGGTTCGTCCAGGCGGCGTCGAGGTGGTTCGGGACGTCCTTGTGCGTGGCCAGGCCCAGCATCGCGCCGAGGTCGCTCTGAATGTTGCCCACCATGAGCGCACGGTCCGCGCCGGCCGGGCCCAGGCCCGTGGAGTCCAGGGACATCTTCGAGTACGCCTGGAGCGTGCCCTCGGGGCCCATCGTGCGGTAGAAGCCCGTCGCGAACTCGGGGTCCTCGCGGTTGTCGTCGAGCAGGTCCTCCAGCTCACGCAACGCCTCGGGGTTCCGTGCCGTGCCGCCTTCCCCGGTGACCTTCTTCATCAACGCGGCCGCGCGGTCGACCTGTTCGGCGTCCAGGGAGCTGTACTTCGGTCCGCTGAAGTTGTTGTCGTCCGTGACGTTGGCCTGGAGCGCGCGTGCGAGGGAGTCGTCGGCGTCCTGGGCGTCCTCGACGGCCCTGTCGATCCGCTGCTGCCACAGGTCGTGGTTCTTGCGGAGGCTCGCCTGGTAGTCCGGGTCGTGTCGGGCCGCCTGCTGGTCCTGTGGGTCGGTGAGGGGGATGGCGGAGACGCGGCCGCTCTCGTCGATGCGGAAGCCGGCGGCCGGGGCGTCCTCGGCCAGCTTCTTGAGCTGGTCCCGGGCGGCCTTGATGGTGGCGTGGCCGTCGGTGAGGAGGAGGTGGACGCCCTTGGCCTCCTGGGCCGCGTCGTCGAACTCCTTGGCCGTCTTGTCGATGAAGGAGCGGCCGACGCCCGCCGTGACGCCGTTCCACTGGGCCTTGTCCGACTTGGCCTTCATGCCGCTTCTCGCCGACTCCGCCAGCTCGTTCAGCTTCGTGACCATCGCGGCCCAGTCGGTGATCGCGGTCTGGAGCGGGCCCAGGGGCGCGTTCATCACGTTCTCGTACGTCAGCACGTGTCCGCCGCCTTACTTGAGGAGCTGGTCGATCTTGGAGGACGTGAAATCGGCGTGCAGCTGCTGCTCCTCCTTGTCGTGGGAGGAGAGGGAGTAGTTCAGGCCGTTGGAGACGGTCGCGCAGGCGGCGACGAGGGTCTTGAGCTGGCTCTCCCAGCGGGTGTTGACCTTCAGCAGGGCGGCGCCGCTGGCGAAGTGCTCGCGCGTGAGCGCGGCGGCGGCCTCGGCGGTGGAGGCATTGGCGTGTTTGCCGTCCGTGGAGAGCCGCGCGTGGAGCTTGTAGGCCTCGGAGCCGATTTCTCCGATGTGGTCCTGGTTGAGCTCGAGGTCGGCGCCGCCGCCACCGCCGGGCTCGGCCGGAACGTGGTTGAGCCGCATGGATACGCTGGCGGCGGCGGTGGTCCGGGCTGCGGCCCATTCCTCGTCGAACGACATGGTGCGCCCTGCTCCCTCTGCCTCGGTGTGTTCTGCGCGCGGTACCCGGATCAGCCGTTCCGGCGGCGTATGACGACCGCGGTGACGGCGCCACCGATGAGCACGCAGGCACCGAGGCCCAGGGCGAGCCAGGGGAGGCTGCCGCCGTCGTCGTTCTTTGACGCGTCCGCCGCCTGGGGGGCGGGGGTGGAGGCGCCTCCGGACTGGGGCGTCTTGCCGTCTGCGGAGGGGGCGGGCGAGGTACTGCTTCCCGTTCCGCCGCCGGCTGCCGCCAGGTCGGGGAGGGGGTAGACGTCCGCGGGACCGGGGTCGCCGGGGGTGGCGACGGCGATACGGGGGCGGACGATGCCGTATCCCACGAAGTCACTGCGTGCGGCGCCGTCTGTGGGCTTGCCAGCCGTGTTCATCATGACGCGGAGCACCTGGTTGTTGGTCCACTCGGGGTGGGCGGACCAGATGAGCGCTGCAGATGCGGAGGCGATGGCAGTCGCGTCACTCGTGCCGTGGCTCGTGCACAGGCCGGTCTTGCCGCCGCAGGCTGTGACGATGTCCATCCCAGGCGCGGACAGATCCACCTGGGTGCCGTGCTGCGACTCCGCCGTCACCTTGCCGTCCTTATCGACGGCCCCAACACCCACTACACCTGGCGTCGCGGCCGGGTACAGGACTCCGTTCGACCCATCTCCGGTGTTACCTACACCGGCAAAGATCAACTTCCCCTTGGAGAGTGCATACTTCACCGCGTCTAGGCGTGCCGGATCCTCGTCGCCCGAAGCCATGGAAATGTTGATGATCTTCGCGTCCGAATCTGCTGCGTATCGAATCGCAGCAGTCCAGATGGAGTTCTTTACATCGAGATTTCCTGGCGCACGGATCGGAAGAATCTTGGCGCCTGGCGCAAGTCCGAACGCTCCGTCCCCACTGGGGTGTTTCCCACTACCAGCGATGATTGCCGCCATAGTGGTGCCGTGCTTCTCCCCGTCCGTTCGCTCATCACCTTCAAGCATCGTGGCGAAGTTCTTTCCGGGGAGTACCTGCCCCTCCAGTTCGGGGATGCGATCCACACCGCTGTCGATGACCGCGACTGTGACGCCTTTGCCTGTGCTGGTCTTCCAGATCTCATCAGCCTTCATCGACGTAAGATGCCATTGCTGAGACCGAATGGTCTCAGCATGGGCCGGGGTAGACGCGACCCCGGCCAGCAGGATTCCCACCAAGGTCGCGGTCGCCCTACGCATACGCATCCCGTGCAACGTCTGCTCCACTCAGTCGATCACCGGCGGAACGACACTATGGTCGCCCTGCCATGTCTCTTCGTCCTCGGCCAGATAGTCAGGGCGTTCGCCACGCTGACCGTCACCCCGTCGGCCCGGAGTATGAGCACCCACACCACCGTGGCCCATCGGACCACCCGACGGACCGGCTCCCGATCCACCGCGGACCAGCCCCGAACCACCCTGGGTGAAAGGCTGACCACCAGCAACCGAGCGACCACCGGCACCCGCCTGGCGCCCACCGACGACACCGCCCGGTTCCATGGCAAGACGACGACCGGCCACGGAACCGCCGGCACCGCCGTGCGCGCCACCGCCACCCGCGCCCATGCCGCCACCCATGCCGCCCATACCGCGGCCCGCTGCCTGGGCACCTTCACCGCCGATGACCGTGCCACGAGGAATGCTCGAATTCGGTCCACCGGACGTCACTGGCCGACCGCCTACGATGCCGCTGTCCCGCGGGGGCAGACCGGCGATTCCGCCTCCGACCTTGCCGCCGACCCCGCCGGGGCCGGGCACCGTGGGGACGAAGCCGCCGCCCGGCTTCGACATACCGCCGATGGGCGGAACCGTCACTGGCGGAACGAAGCCGCCAGGGCCAACACCGGTGTTGCCGCCGCCCGGTCCCACCGGACTCACGCCGCCGGGCAGTCCCGTAGTAGGGGGCACAGTCCTGTCAGGCAGAGTCCCGACAGTGTCGAGGCCTACGCCGACGTTGCGGTCCGGGAGCACCGAAGTGGGGCCAGGCGTCGAGGTATGGACCGTGCCACCCGGCGACGGCTGCGGTCCGGACGTCGAGCCGGAGTCGTACGTTGAGCCACCCGGACCCGGAGGCGCGTACGAAGACCCCCGCGCTCCTGTAGCGCCGCCGGAACTGCCTTCAGATCGTGCCCGATCACTGTCCGTGCCGACGTTCTGCGGAACAAACCTCGCCGGCGGCTCCGGAAACGTCGGAACCTCCGCCATCTCCATCCCGGTTGCCGAGGCCTCGTACCTCTGCGCCAGCTTCGTCATCTGCTGGACCGCCTGCTGGTGGTCACCGTTGAGCTTGGAGTTCGCCTGCTGCCCCATCTGCTGCGAGTCCGGGTCGTTGTGGAACTCCCGGGCCGCCTTGAGGTTCTCGGCCGCCGCAGTGTCGTAGGCCGGCATGTTGGCCTTGACCTCGATGACGACCTGGCTGGCAAGCGTCATCTGCTCGCCGCTCTCGGCGCTGTACTTGCTCAGGTGTAGCGTCGCGTTGCCCGTGCGGCTGACCCAGTCCTGGAAGGCCGTGAACGATTCGCCCTCCCAGCCGGTCACCCGGTAGTCCTTGAGGTCTTCGCCGATCTCCATGATGACCTTGGCGGCGTCCGCCAGCTGGGCGCCGCGCGTCTTCAGGGTCTCCGCGTTCGCCGAGGCGATCATGGCCAGCAGCTGCTGATGAGTGTGGCCTTCAAAGTCGGTCGCCATCAGAAGCTCTCCCCGTGAGTACTTGCAGGCCTAGTCCCCTGCGAAGCCGAGCTATGCGGCGGCGGCGGTGCCAGCGGGTCCCGTTCCGGGACGTAGTTCGCCTTCGCCTGCTCACTGATCGCGATCATCCGGCGCTTCGTGTCCTCGTCCACGTCCCCGAAGCCCTTGCCCGCCGTCTGGATCGCGATGCCCAGTCCCTCGATCTGGTCGGCCAGCCCCTTGGACAGCGCCAAGAGTTGCGTGTGGACGTTCGTGTACGCCGTGAAAAGGCGTTTGGCCTCCGGGAAGCCCTCACCGAGGGAGTTTTCCGGAAGCGTGCCGTCCGCCAACTTCTTGTCGCTCGCGGGGGATTCGTCCAGCTTCGACAGCAGACCGTCTACGCGCTTCTTGTACTCCGAAAGCGATTCGTACTCGATATGCAGCGCCTGCAGGGTGGCCGGCGAGGCCACGCCCACGCCGAAGTCCACGCCCAACAAGCCTGGTCCATAGTTCACTGCCACAGTGGCCTCCCCGCTCCCCGTCCCCGTTCACACCAGGTTCGCCCGCGTTCGCACACGCACGTCGCCAGTGTCCCCAATCACTCTAGCGACAACGACCCACAGCCCCCAAGTTTCGGGTTGCAGGTGCAATCAGGGTCACAAGGTCATGAGTTGGGCGCCGCCACCGCTGCCGATGGCCGGATCGGGAGCCTGTTGACCGGGCGGCCCGTGGCTGCGCGGACTGCTGAGGCGATGGCGGCCGGGGAGGTGACCACCGGGACGGCGCTGGCCGGTTTGGCGCCGAAGGGGGCCACCACGTCGCGTTCCTCGACCAGTTTGACGATGCGGACCGTCGGGGCGTCCAGGGACGTGGGGAGGGCGTAGCCCGTCAGGTCGGGGTGGCGGATGAGGCCGGACGCGGTGCGGAGGTTTTCCGTTAGGGACGCGCCCACGCCCTGGATTACGCCCGCTTCGATACGGGCCTGCAGTTGACGGGGGTTGAGGATGCGGCCCACGTCCTGGGCCACGGCCAGTTCGACGACACGGATCGAGCCCAGTTCGATGTCCACGTCGACCACCGCGCGGATCGCGCAGAAGGCGAGGCCGACGAAGGCGTCGCCCTGGCCGTCCGCGTCCAGGGGCTCCGTGGGGTGGGGGCGGCACTGGGCCGTTGCCCAGAGTTCCTTGCCGTCTATGGCTTCCGCGACCGTCGTGGAGAACGCACCGTCGTACGACGTGATCCGGCCATCCGCGATCTGGAGGAGTTCGGTGGACATGCCGAGCTTGTGGGCCATCGGCTGGAGGAGTTGGGTGCGGACCATCTTCGCGGCCCGTTCGACAGCGCCGCCCGAGACCCACGTGTGGCGGCCGTGTGCCGAGGGGCCCGCCGGCGGCTGGTCGGTGTCGACCGGGGCCACGACGACCTCGTCCACGCCCAGGGTCTCCTGGACGATCTGGCGGGCGAGGGTGGAGAAGCCCTGGCCGGTGTCGACCGCCGCGCAGATGACCGTCGCCGTGCCGCCCACCACCTTGACCGTGGCCGTCGACACCTCGTCGGTGCCTTCCGCGCCGAGCATGTGGACCATGCCGACCCCGTACCCGACGCCGCGCCGCACCGCGCCCGGTTCGCCGGCGCCTTCCAGGCCGCCCGGGAGCAGCCAGTCCTCCTCCGGCGCGTCCTTCGGGAGCGCGGGGAGTTCGTAGTCGCGGACCGCGCGCAGGAGTTCCGCGACCGGGGCCGGGCAGGTCACCGTCTGGCCGGTGGGCAGGAGGTCGCCGGTGGCCAGGACGTTGCGCAGGCGCAGTTCGGCGCCGTCGATGCCGAGGGCGGCCGCGAGCTTGTCCATCTGGCCCTCGTAGGCCGCGCAGACCTGCATGGCGCCTTCGCCGCGCACGTGGCCGGAGGGGGGGTTGTTCGTGCGGACGGCCCAGCCTTCGACGAAGGCGTGCGGGACCACGTACGGGCCGCAGGCGAAGGCCACGGCGGCGGCGAGGGATTCCGAGGAGGCGTCGGCGTAGGCGCCCGCGTCCATCAGGATCTGGGCCTCGACCTTGACCAGGCGGCCTTCCGCGTCCGCGTGGTGGCGGTAGCGCAGCAGGGTCGGGTGGCGGTGGGTGTGGCCGAGGAAGGACTCCTCGCGGGTGGCTACGAGTTTGACCGGGCAGCCGGTGCGCAGGGCGAGGAGGCCGAGCGGGAGCTGGAAGGCGGCGTCCTCGCGGTCGGCCATGGCGCCGGGCACCCCGGTGACCACGACCCGTACCCGGTCGGGGTCGAGCCCGAAGCAGGCGGCGGCCAGGTCGCGGTCGGTGTGCGGGTCGGTGGAGGCGGTGTAGATCTCCACGCCGCCGTCGGGCCGCGGCACGGCCAGCCCGGCCTCGGCGCCGATGGGGGCGGGGTCCTGGCGGCCGATGCGGTAGAGGCCCTCGACGACGACCTCGCCGGTGGCGTCGGGGTCCCCGTAGCGCAGCGGGATGTGCCGGATCAGGTTGCCGTCGGGGTGCAGGGCGGGGGCGCCGAAGGCCTGTTCGGGGTCGGTGACCGGGTCGAGGAGCTCGTACTCGACGGCGATCGCGGCGGCGGCGAGGCGCGCGGTGTCCGGGTGGTCGGCGGCGACGGCGGCGATGGGTTCGCCGTGGTGGCGGACCACGTCGTGCGCGAACACCGGCCGGTCGGCGATCCGGCGGCCGTGGGTGGTGGCGCCGGGGACGTCGGCGTGGGTGACGACGGCGCGCACGCCGGGCATTTCGGCGGCGGCGGAGGTGTCGATGGAGAGGATGCGGGCGTGGGCGTGCGGGGAGCGCAGCACGGCGGCCCACAGGAGGCCCTCGGCCCACAGGTCGGCGGCGTAGGGGAAGGTGCCCTCGGTCTTGGCCCGGGTGTCGGTGGCCGGGACGGAGGCGCCGATGCCGCGCGGGACGTCCCGCTCGGCACCCTCCGCCCGGTCCGAGCCCTCGGAGAGGGCCGTGGAGCCGGCCGGACCCGCGGTGCCCGTCAGGCCTGCCGGGCCCGTCGGTACCGTCGCCGCGTCGTGCGCGCTCACGCCGTGCCTCCCTGCTGGTCGCCGTGCGAGCCGTCGGTCATGCCGTCGCGCGAGCCGTCGTAGGTGGCGTCCCGCGAGCCGTCGTACGTGCCGTCGTACGTGCCGTCCCGCGAGCCGTCGTACGTGCCCTGCATCCCGTGGATGCCGCCCTCGCCGGGCGGGGCCTGGTGCGGGATGCGGGCCTCGGCCGAGGCCGCGGCGGCCGCTTCGGACGCCGCTTCGCGCTCGGCGGCGACCTCGCGCACCGCCTCGATGACGCCCGCGTAGCCCGAGCAGCGGCAGAGGTTGCCGCACAGGGCCTGGCGGGTCTCCAGCTCGCTGGGGGCGTGGTTGCCCTCCAGCAGGTCGTGGATGGTCATGGCCATGCCGGGCACGCAGAACCCGCACTGCACCGCACCCGACCTGCACAACGCCTCTTGCACGTCCGACAGTTCCCCGCCCGTCGCGAGACCTTCGACCGTACGGACCTCACTGCCGGCCGCCGTGGCCGCCGGTACGAGGCAGGAGGCGACGAGCCGGCCGTCGACCTGCACGGCGCACGCGCCGCACTCGCCCTGCGAGCAGCCGTCCTTGGCGCCGGCGAGGCCGAGGCGCTCGCGCAGCACGTAGAGGAGGGACTCGCCGATCCACGCGCCGGTCACGGGCCGGTCGGCGCCGTTGACGCGCAGCACGTAGGAGGCCGGCGGGTGCTCGTGGTGCTCGACGGGGGCGTGCTGCCCGACCTGCTCACCGTGCCCGACGGCGGTACCGGTGGCGGTGTCGTCACCGGCGACGGCCGCGGCCTGCGCCCCGTCGGAGTCCGCTTCTTCTTCGTACGCCGCTTCCCCGCCCGGAGTCCCTTCGCCCGGTTCCCCAGACCCCGCCGCCACAGCCGGGTCGGAGGCATCCTCACCCGGGACGGGCGCGGCCCCCGCTCCGCCCGGGGCCGGCACGGCCTCGTCCGGCCCCGCCTGCGCAGGCGCCGGCTCGGGCTCCGCCGCCCCCGGATGCGGCCGCTCGCCCGTCACCGGGATCCGCGCCGGGCCGTGGGCGGCTTCGATGTCGTCCGGAGCCGGATGGACCGGCTCCCCTTCCGGTTCGGCGAACCCCGCCGCGAGCGGGCTGCCGACCCCCGGGCCCCCGAGCACCCGGGGCCCCCGGCCGAGGGTTCCGCCGACCGGCCCCCCGGCGGTCGCGGCCGCGCCACCGGCGGCGGGAGCCCCCGGAAGCACCCCCGAGCCCAGACCGCCGTCCGGACCCGGCTGCTGCGCCACGTACCCGCGGGCGCCCCGCCCGGCAGCGTCGCGGGAGCCTGGCTCCAGTCGGCCGAGGCCGCGAGCTGCCCGAAGCTTCCGGTGTCACCCGTACCGCCGGGCACCCACACATCGGAGGCGGCCGCCCCGGGGAACCGCCACTCGGCGGTCTCCCCCGATTCGCGCCCGGAGCGCTCCCCGGCCGCGTCGGCCCCGGCGTACGACCCGGCGAACGGCCCGGCGACGGGCTCCGCGAAGGACTCGCCGGCGGGCTCGGCGAACGGCTGCGCATACCCATCGGGATACCCGTCGGGATACGCATCGGGATACCCGTCGGAGTACGCGGCGGGATAGGTCCCGGAATGCTCCTCGGACCGCGCCTCGGCATACGCCTCGCCCGCATACGCCTCACCCGCGGGCTCCGCCGCGAACGGCTCGGCGAACGGCTCCGCGAGCGGCTCCGCGAAGGCCGCCGCCACGGACGCCGGGATCGGCACCGAGGCCGGGATCGGCGCCCGCACCGGAGCCCCGCCGCCACCGGAACCGGAAGCACCCGAATCCGCCGGAACCGCCGCGCCCGCCTCGGGCCACTGCACCGGAATCGTCCACGTCCCCGTGGCCGAAGGGTCCGTGCTGGCCGTGCCCAGGGGCACGATCATCGGCGGGGGCACGTACCCGTGCCCGGGTGCCGCGAGGGGCTCCCCGGTGCCGAGCGCGTCCAGCATGTCCTGCGGCAGCTTCACGAAAGCCGTCGCCTCGGAGTCGTACTCGCCGCCGTGCGGCACCGGCTCCCAGCCCCAAGCGGGGCCCGCGGGACCCGTGTTCTCGTTCTCACTCATGAGCTCAGCGCCCTCCCCAGGGCCCTCCGTGCCAGTACGGCCACCGTCCGCCGCAAATGCAGTACTCCGGGAGCCACGGGTTCCCCCTGGTCGGGCACGCACGCGGCGGCGACGTACTCGCCGAAGGCGTCCAGTGCCTCGGGGGCCAGGCTGCGGTCCCCGTCCCAGTCGATCAGAGAAGCCACCCACTGCTCGGCTTCCAGCGGCCGCAGCGGCATCGGGGCGACCGCGCCGATCGCGCAGCGCACTCCCCGGCGCGCGGGATCCAGCACGAGCCCCACGGACGCCACCGCGCGCCCCGGCCCCGTACGTCCCGTGGCCTTCAGGAAGACCTGCGGCGCGTGCAGCAACGGCACCCGTACGAAGCCGATCAGCTCTCCGGGGCGCAGCATCTCCCGGCCGGCCAGCAGGTAGGAGACCGGGACCTCCCGGCGCGAACCGCCCGGGCCGACGATGACGAGTACGGCTTCCAGGGCGGCCAGCACGGGCAGTGTGTCGCCCGTGGGCGCGGCCGTGGCGATGTTGCCGCCCAGCGTGCCGGCGTTGCGGATCTGCGGGGGCCCGGCGGCGCGCGCGGCGGCCGCCAGGGCCGGGATCAGGGCGGCGAAGTCGGGCCGCCCCATCCGTGCGTGCGTGAGGCCGGCGCCCAGGAGCGCGTGGCCGTCCTGGTACTGCCAGCCGCGGATCTCGTTGATGCGGCCGAGGCCCACCAGGGCGGCGGGCCGCAGCTGCCCGGCGTTGACGGCGGCCATCAGGTCGGTGCCGCCCGCGACGGGGACGGCGGCGGGCATGGCGGCGAGCGCCGCCACGGCCTCGTCGAGCGAGGTCGGCAGCGTCACTGACTGTGCCGCGGACTGCGACGCGTTCCCCGACGCGTTGCCCGCCTGCGGGTCGTCCTGGGGGCCCTGGGACGAATCCCGTGCCTGCGGTGCGTGCGGTGCGTGCGTGGTCAACCCAGCTGCCCCTTCCCGATGTCCCGGTCCCGGCGCTCACGCCTGTCCGCCGTACGGTACGTGCTCACCGCCGGGAGGTGGCAACTCTGGCACATCTTCCGAAACGCCGGACGCGAGGGTCGGCCACCACCTCGCCACCCCCCGTACCCGACCCTGCGCGGACGCCGCGCGGACCCCGTCCCACCCCCCGCACGGCCCCCGAACGGCCCCGCTCCGGCCCCGTGCCGCCACCGCTCCGCCACCTCCCCGCCTCATCCGCACGGGGGGCTCGTCACACGTTCGGGGGCGCTCCCTCGATCGGGCGTCCGAGCACCCCGGGCCGGCGCTGCCAGGGCAACGGGCCGCCGGGCGCCCGGTAGTCGACCCCGAGCACGTCCAGGCGCCGGTAGTGCGCGGCCATCCGCGCCTCGAAGCCCTCGTAGTCCCGTTCGGCCGGTTCGGGCAGCCGCGACCACACCACTTCGGCGAAGGCCGCCAGCCGCGGGAACACCTGGTAGTCGACCCGGCCCTGGTTCTCCATCACCTCGGTCCACACATTGGCCTGGGCGCCCAGCACGTGCGAAGCGGCCTCCTCGGACAGCTTCGGCGGAACCGGCTCGAAGCGGTACACATCCTCCAATGTCCGTACGTACCCGATCGGCATCGGCTCGTCCTCGCCGCCCGCCTGACGGTGGTCCAGGTACACCTGCTGCTCGGGGCACATCACCACGTCGTGCCCGGCCTCGGCCGCGGCGATCCCGCCCGCGTACCCGCGCCAGGAGGACACCGCCGCCCCGGGGGCCAGCCCGCCCTCCAGGATCTCGTCCCATCCGATGAGCCGGCGGCCGCGCTCGGCGAGCCAGCCGTCGAAGTGCCGGATGAACCAGGACTGCAGCCCGTCCTCCCCGTCCACCCCCAGCTCGCGGATCCGCTCCTGGGCGACCGCGGAGGCCTTCCACTGGGCCTTGGGGCACTCGTCGCCGCCCACGTGCACGAAGGGCGAGACCTCCGCCGGGAACAGCTCCAGCAGCTCCTCGAAGACCCCCTCGTAGAACCGCAGGACGGCCTCGGTGGGCGCGAGCACGTTCTCGTTGATCCCCCAGTCGTCCCACACCTCCAGCGCGGCCGTGTCGACCACGTCGGTGTTCCCCAGCTCCGGGTACGCGGCGATCGCCGCCTGCGAGTGCCCGGGCACGTCGATCTCGGGGACCACCCGCACGTGCCGCTCGGCGGCGTAGGCGACGATCTCGCGGATGTCGTCCTGGGTGTAGAAGCCGCCGTGCGGGGTCTCGTTCCACAGCGGGGAGGCCCGGTGGCCCCAGCGGCTGCGGGCCCGCCACGCGCCGACCCCGGTGAGCTCCGGGTAGCGCTTGATCTCGATCCGCCAGCCCTGGTCGTCCGTCAGGTGCAGGTGCAGCACGTTGAGCTTGTGCGCGGCGAGCAGGTCGATGTAGCGCAGCACCCCGTCCTTGGGCATGAAGTGCCGCGCGACGTCGAGCATCATCCCGCGCCAGCCGAAGCGCGGGCCGTCCATCAGGCCCCCGACGGGCAGCCGCCACACCGCTCCCGGCAGCGGCGCCCGCCGGTAGGCGTCGGGTCCGAGCAGTTGACGCAGCGTCTGCGCCGCGTAGAAGAGGCCCGCCTCGTCGGCTCCCTCGAGGAGTACGAACCCGGGCGCGACGTGGAGTTCGTAGGACTCCGGTCCCAGGCTCCGCGCGATCTCCGGGCGCAGCACGAGCCCGATCGTGCGGTCGGCGGACGGGTCCCCCGCGGCCGGCAGCGCCCAGCCGGTGGCCGCGCCGAGCTCCCGGCGCAGCCAGCGGGCCGTGCCCTCGGTACCGGGTCCGGCGGCGAGCAGCGGGTCGGCGAGCTCCAGCACACCGGCGCCCGGCACGAACCGCGCGTACCGGGGTTCCGGAATCAACTCGGGCATGGTCTCAACCCTCCACCGTTGCAGCATGCGCAACGCACGTTTCACAGGACGCACAGGACGCTTACGCGGCGACCCTAACCCGCCCTCCGCGCACGGCAAAGGCCCCCGGGCGCGCCACAGCGCACCCGAGGGCCTTGGTCCTGCGAAGACCTTGCGAAGGCCTCGCCAAGAGGGGGCCGGACTACTCGCCCTTGCCGCCCTTGTCCTTGTCCCCGCCGGGGCCCATGGACTCGTAGATCTCCTTGCACATGGGGCAGACCGGGTACTTCTTCGGGTCCCGGCCCGGCACCCAGACCTTGCCGCAGAGCGCGACGACGGGGGTGCCCCCGAGCGCGCTCTCCATGATCTTGTCCTTCTGGACGTAGTGGGCGAAGCGCTCGTGGTCTCCGTCACCGTGGGACACCTGCGGCGTCGGCTCTACGAGGGTCCCCGTACCAGTCCCGCGATCGGGCTCAAGAGTGCTCATGCAGCCAGGGTACCGATCCCGGGCAGGGTCAGTTCAGCGACGGGTCGTCCGGGTAGGTGGCCACCATCGCGAGCTCGCTGCGCTGGCGCCGCAGCACGGCCCGCCACAGCCGTTCCGGATCCGGATAGGAGACGTCGCCGGGCTCCGAGTCCACGACGTACCAGGCCCCTTCGCCCAGTTCCGCTTCCAGCTGGCCCGGGCCCCAGCCCGAATATCCGGCGAAGATGCGCAAGCCCCCCAGCGCCGCCGCCAGCAGCTCCGGCGGAGCCTCCAGGTCCACCAGGCCGATCGCCCCGTGCACCCGGCGCCACCCGAGCGGCCCCTCCTCCCCCGGGATGACCGCGACCCCCAGCGCGGAGTCCAGCCCCACCGGGCCGCCCTGGAAGACCACTCCGGGGGCGCCGGCCAGCCCGGCCCAGGGCAGCAGGACGTCGCCGACACCCACCGGGGTGGGCCGGTTGAGGACGACGCCGAGCGAACCCTGCTCGTCGTGGTCGAGCAGCAGAACGACCGCGCGGTCGAAATTCGGGTCCGCGAGGGCGGGGGTGGCCACGAGCAACCGCCCTGTGAGGGAGGACACCTCGGTCATGGCGCCATGGTCTCGCACATTCGCCCGCGAGGGGGAGTGGACGGCGCGTTCGGAACGTACGCAGCTCAGGGCGCACGGCGGCAGCGGGGAGGGCGCACGGAGGGCCCGAAAGGACCCCGCACGGAAGGAGACGCTCCGCCACCTGGCGGGCACCCAGGGTGTTGTGGCTAATTCATGACAGTCCTACGGCCCCGTCAGCCTTACGAACAGGGGGGTGCTGCCCCTTACCCTTTATCACTGGCCCCCTGCCCATCCCTCCCGGAACGCGAGATTCATGACCGGCATCAGCGACGATGTACTGCTTGTTCACGGTGGAACCCCGCTCGAGGGGGAGATCCGTGTCCGCGGCGCGAAGAACCTCGTACCCAAGGCGATGGTGGCGGCCCTGCTGGGCAGCGGACCCAGCCGACTGCGCAACGTCCCGGACATCCGTGACGTCCGCGTCGTGCGCGGGCTGCTCCAGCTGCACGGCGTCACCGTGCGCCCCGGCGACGAGCCGGGCGAGCTGGTGCTCGACCCGACGTACGTCGAGAGCGCCAACGTGGCCGACATCGACGCCCACGCGGGCTCTTCGCGCATCCCGATCCTGTTCTGCGGCCCGCTGCTGCACCGCCTGGGCCACGCCTTCATCCCGGGCCTCGGCGGCTGCGACATCGGCGGCCGGCCGATCGACTTCCACTTCGACGTGCTGCGCCAGTTCGGCGCGACCATCGAGAAGCGCGAAGGCGGCCAGTACCTGGAAGCCCCGCAGCGCCTGCGCGGCTGCAAGATCCGCCTGCCCTACCCCTCGGTCGGCTCGACCGAGCAGGTGCTGCTGACGGCCGTCCTGGCCGAGGGCGTCACCGAGCTCAGCAACGCCGCCGTGGAGCCGGAGATCGAGGACCTCATCTGCGTACTGCAGAAGATGGGCGCGATCATCTCCGTCGACACCGACCGGACCATCCGGATCACCGGCGTCGACAGCCTGGGCGGCTACAACCACAAGGCGCTCCCGGACCGGCTGGAGGCCGCCTCCTGGGCGTCCGCCGCGCTGGCCACCGGCGGCAACATCTACGTGCGCGGCGCGCAGCAGCGTTCGATGATGACCTTCCTGAACACCTTCCGCCGGGTCGGCGGCGCCTTCGAGATCGACGACGAGGGCATCCGCTTCTGGCACCCGGGCGGCCCGCTCAACGCCATCGCGCTGGAGACCGACGTCCACCCCGGTTTCCAGACCGACTGGCAGCAGCCGCTGGTCGTGGCGCTGACCCAGGCCACGGGCCTGTCGATCGTCCACGAGACGGTCTACGAGTCCCGTCTGGGCTTCACCTCGGCGCTCAACCAGATGGGCGCGCACATCCAGCTCTACCGGGAGTGCCTGGGCGGCAGCGCCTGCCGCTTCGGCCAGCGCAACTTCCTGCACTCGGCGGTCGTCTCGGGGCCCACCAAGCTCCAGGGCGCCGACCTGGTCATCCCCGACCTGCGCGGCGGGTTCTCGTACCTGATCGCGGCGCTCGCGGCCGAGGGCACCTCGCGGGTGCACGGCATCGACCTGATCAACCGCGGCTACGAGAACTTCATGGAGAAGCTCGTGGAGCTGGGCGCCAAGGTCGAGCTGCCGGGCGGCGACCTCGTCCCGTAGATCGACACAGACCGTCCCAGAACGCCCCCAGAGGCCCCGTACAGGGCCTGTGGGGGCGTTCTGGCGTTCAGGGACCCGGGAGGCGCGGCGGGACGGCAGAGAGGCGGCCACCCGGTGCCGGGTGGCCGCCTCTCCGTACTTCTCGGAGTACTCACGTACTCCTGCCGTCCCGAGGGCCTCCGCGGCCCCCGGCACAAGGGCGGACTACTTGCCCTTGGCGGCTTCCTTGAGCTTGGAGCCCGCGGAGACCTTCACGCTGTAGCCGGCCGGGATCTGGATGGGGTCGCCGGTCTGCGGGTTGCGCGCGGTGCGAGCGGCACGGTGGGTGCGCTCGAAGGTCAGGAAGCCGGGGATGGTGACCTTCTCGTCGCCCTTGGCGACAATCTCGCCGACGGTCTCGGCGAGCGCGGCCAGAACGGCGTCGGCGTCCTTGCGGGTCACCTCGGCGCGCTCGGACAGAGCGGCCACCAGCTCACTGCGGTTCATGTTGTACTCCCGTGTTCAACGTGCCTTAGAGGCGTGAGATCGAAGCCGATGCTGCCAGGGCCCTAGGACAGTCCCCGGACCCGGGTCTGACGTCAGACCCTCTCGCCCGGTTACGCATCCTGCCCCCACCAGCGGCGGGAAAGCCAATCCGGCACCCGCCGGGGTCACACGAAAAGCGCCACAGTCACGCCGCGGTGACGCTCCGTCGGCACCAGAAGGCGTCCGGATGGTGTCCGGACGCCATCAGGACGCCGACCGCGGGCCACGCGGGCATCCCCGCAACCCTAGAGGCGGCCCGGCGGGCCCGCATCCCGCGACGCGCCGGGGATCGCGACGCGCCGGGGATCGGGCGGGGGTGGATATCGGGCCGAGGCGGGGATCAGGCGGACGCGGGGGCCGCCACGGCGGCCGAGGCGGCCTTGCGGACGGCTCCGGCGACCGCGCCCGCGACCTTGTCGTTGAAGACCGACGGGATGATGTAGTTGGCGTTGAGCTCGTCCTCGCCGACCACGTCGGCCAGGGCGGTCGCGGCGGCCAGCATCATCTCGGTGTTCACCGTTCGCGACTGCGCGTCGAGCAGGCCGCGGAAGACGCCCGGGAAGACCAGCACGTTGTTGATCTGGTTCGGGAAGTCGGAGCGGCCGGTGGCCACGACGGCGGCGGTCTGGCGGGCGATCGCCGGGTCCACCTCGGGGTCCGGGTTCGCGAGCGCGAACACGATCGCACCTTCGGCCATGGCGGCCACGTCGTCGCCGGACAGTACGTTCGGGGCCGAGACGCCGATGAACACGTCGGCGCCGACCACGGCCTCCTTCAGGGTGCCCGTGTAGCCCTCGGGGTTGGTGTTGTCGGCGATCCAGCGCAGCGGGGAGTCCGCGGCCGCGTCGACGAGGTCGGGGCGGTCCGCGTGCACGACGCCGTGGATGTCGGCGCTGACGACGTTCTTGACGCCCGCCGCGAGGAGCAGCTTGAGGATGGCGGTACCGGCCGCGCCGGCGCCCGACATGACCACCTTGACGTCGCCAACTGCCTTGCCCACCACGCGCAGCGCGTTGGTGAGGGCGGCCAGGACAACGATGGCGGTGCCGTGCTGGTCGTCGTGGAAGACGGGGATGTCGAGGGCCTCGCGCAGGCGGGCCTCGATCTCGAAGCAGCGCGGCGCGGAGATGTCCTCGAGGTTGATGCCCGCGAAGCCCGGCGCGATGGCCTTGACGACCGCGACGATCTCGTCGGGGTCCTGGGTGTCCAGGCAGATCGGCCAGGCGTCGATGCCGGCGAAGCGCTTGAAGAGGGCCGCCTTGCCCTCCATGACGGGCAGCGCGGCCATCGGGCCGATGTTGCCCAGGCCCAGCACGGCGCTGCCGTCCGTCACGACTGCGACGGAGTTGCGCTTGATGGTCAGGCGGCGGGCGTCCTCGGGGTTCTCGGCGATCGCCATGCACACGCGGGCCACGCCCGGGGTGTAGATCATCGAGAGGTCGTCGCGGTTGCGGATGGGGTGCTTGGAGGCCATCTCGATCTTGCCGCCGAGGTGCATCAGGAAGGTTCGGTCGGAGACCTTCCCGAGCGTGACCCCGTCGATCCCCCGCAGCTTGCCGACGATCTCGTCCGCGTGCGCCGTGGAGGTCGCGGCGATGGTGACGTCGATGCGGAGCTTTTCGTGGCCGGAGGCGGTCACATCGAGGCCGGTGACCGAGCCACCGGAGGACTCCACGGCGGTGGTGAGCTGGGAGACCGCGGTTCCGCTCGCGGGCACTTCCAGGCGGACCGTCATCGAGTACGAGACGCTGGGCGCCGTTGCCATTGCCGTGTTCCTCTTCTGTCCCTGGTTTTTCTGTACACGCAGGGTCCTACGGCGCACCCCCAGAACACGGCAGGTGCGGCAGGACCTGTTGTCCGATCGTCCCACCTACCAGCCGGTACAAGGTAACCAGCTACAAATTTCGGAAAGACACTTCCACCATACGAGATTCTCAGGGTCTTCGGAATGGGTGGCCCATACAAAAAAGTCCGCGCCCCCCACCGGAGTGGAGGACGCGGACCTGGTGATTCGTACGTCTATGACACCGACCCGCCATGCTCGCCTCGCGGCAAGTGGTCGCTCTAGGCGACGAAGGTTGGGCCCGGGGGCTTGGATCGAGTCGGTGCCTTCACCAGGCTAACAAAGGTTCGCCAGATGTGATCCCCCTACCGGCAGAAGCTTCCGACGACCACGCGGGTGGCCGCCGACCAACCAGCCGTACGCACCTGCGGCGCCCCGCCCGGCCTCCCCCACCGAAGGGCGTACGGGGCCCTGAGCGGCCCGGAGGACCACGGGTGAACAGCCACCCGGCCCCGGACCGCCCGCCCCCGCTACGGCTGCAGCAGCGCTGCGACGCCCTGCGCGTCCGGGGCGTCCTGCGCCGTGGAGACCACCGTCAGCTGCTGCGTCGCACGGGTCAGGGCCACGTAGAGCACCCGCAGGCCCGCCGGGGACTCGTCCGCGATCTCCGCCGGGGAGACGACCACCGTGGCGTCGTACTCCAGACCCTTCGCCTCCAGGCTGCCCAGCGCGACCGCCCGCTCCCCCAGGTCCGCGAGCCACTGCGCGGCCTCCACCCGCCGGTCCATGGCCACGACCACGCCGACCGTGCCGTCGACCTGCTCCAGCAGCCGCCGGGTCTCCTCCCGGACCGTGGTGCGCAGATCGTCCGCCACCGCCGTGAACCGCGGCTCGAGCCCCGTGGAGCGCACCGCCGTCGGCGGCTCCATGCCCGGCGCGGCCAGCTTCAGCACCCGGGAGGCGACCTCCGCGACCTCGGCCGGGTTGCGGTAGTTCACCGTCAGGGTGAACCGGCGCCGCGGCCGCGAGCCCAGCGCCTCGTCGCGCGCCGCCGCGGCCTCCTCCGGATCCGTCCACGAGGACTGCGCCGGGTCCCCGACCACCGTCCAGGTGCCCATCCGGCCGCGCCGACCCACCATCCGCCACTGCATCGGCGTCAGGTCCTGCGCCTCGTCGACGATGACGTGCGCGTACTCGGTGCGCTCCGCCGCGAGCCGCTCGGCCCGCTCCCACTGGGTCTCCTCGCGGGTCGGCATCAGCTCCTCCAGCCCGCTCAGGTGGTCGAGGGGGTTCAGCTCCCGCTTCTTCTTGGGCCGCGCGGGCGCGCCGATCAGCTGCTGGAGCTCGTCGAGCAGCGCCACGTCGTGCACCGACAGCGCGCCCTTGCCGTCCGGGCCCACCCGGCGCAGGGAGCGCGCCAACTGCCGGGTCTCACGCGGGTTCAGGTCGCGGCGCGACCAGCGCGCCAGGCGCCGCTCGTCGGCCATGGAGGCCAGCACCCCGCGCGGGGTCAGCTCGGGCCACCAGGCGTGCAGGAACTCGATGAACGCGTCCTCGGTCGAGATGTCCTCGTCGAAGGCGGAGCGCAGCTCGGCGGCGAGCTCCGGGTCGCTGTGCCGGCCAGCGCCGCCGGACTTCGAGTACAGCGCGTCCAGGAGGAGCTTGCGGGCGCGCGGGCGCAGCAGGTTGAGCGGGGTGGTGCCGGACAGGACGTTCTGCCGGATCCGCTCGAGGTCGGGGGCCTCCAGCTCCTGGCGGCGGCCGAAGGCCACCACGCGCAGCCGGTCGGGGGCGGGCGTCCCGCCGGGGCCGCCGAGCTCCAGGGCGCCCCGTACGGCCTTGCGCAGCACCTTCAGCATCCGGGACGAGCCCTTGATCCGGGCCACGCCCGGATCGTCGTACGTGGTCGCCTCGGCCCCGTCGACGAGCGAGCCGAGCGCACGGATGGCGACCTGGCCCTCTTCGCCGAGGGAGGGCAGGACGCCCTCGGTGTACGCGACGAGCAGCGGGGTCGGGGAGACGATGAGGATGCCTCCCGAGTAGCGCCGGCGGTCCTGGTAGAGCAGGTAGGCGGCGCGGTGCAGGGCGACGGCGGTCTTGCCGGTGCCCGGTCCGCCCGCGACCTCGGCGACCGAGGCGGCGGGCGCCCGGATGACGAGGTCCTGCTCGGCCTGGATGGAGGAGACGATGTCGCGCATCGAGTGGGTGCGGGCCCGCCCGAGGGCGGCCATCAGGGCGCCGTCGCCGATGACGGGCAGTTCGCTCCCGTCGAGGAAGGCGGTGACCTCGGGTCGCATCAGGTCGTCCTCGACGCCGAGCACCTTGCGGCCCTTGGAACGGATCACGCGACGGCGTACGACGCGGCCGGGCTCCTTGGGGGTGGAGCGGTAGAACGGCGCGGCCGCGGGGGCCCGCCAGTCGATGACGAGCGGCGCGTAGTCGGAGTCGAGGACCCCGATGCGGCCGATGTGGAGCGTCTCGGCGATGTCCGCCGTCAGATCGGCGCGGATCGCATCGTCGGCGGGCTCGACGGAGGTGAACGCGCCGTCCGGCCCGCGCTCCCCGTCCTTGCCGTGGACCAGGTCGATCCGGCCGAACAGGAAGTCCTCGAACTCGTTGTTGAGACGGTTGAGGTGGATTCCGGCTCGGAAGACCTGTGCGTCCCTCTCGGCGAGGGCGCCGGGCGTGCCGACCTGGCCACGCTTGGCGGCGTCGTTCATCAGGAACTCGGCCTCGTGGATCTTCTCCTCAAGGCGTCGGTACACGTGATCGAGATGCGTCTGCTCGACCGCGATCTCCCGATCGCGGACGGAATCCGCCGTGCTGTCGACAGCGGCATTCTGCGCGGCCACCAAGGCCCCTTTCGGTCGTGCATGGGCGACCGTCAACCGTACGCGAAGGGGCCCCTGCGCGCACGCCCGTTCCGGGAAGGCTCGCGGATCAAGACGAAGATCACGTCCGGCGGGGGCCGGACGGCCTCCCCGGGCAGGGTCATCCGGGCCTGGATTCGAGCACGCGGCGCCGGTGGCGGGCCACGCGTTCGCGGTTCCCGCACCGCTCGCTGGAGCACCAGCGGCGCCGGTGTCCGCGGGAGGTGTCGAGGTAGACCCGGGCGCACCCGTCCCCCTCGCAGGCCCGCAGCAGCGCCCGGTCCCCGGGATCGGTGAGCAGTTCCACCGCGTCCCGGGCCACGGCGGCGAGCAGCCCGGCGCATTCGACGCCGCCGCACAACTCCCGCACGAGGTGCCCTTCTTGGTCCTGTACGGCACACAGTCCCGGGGGTGGACCGGCGGCCGCCGCGTTGACCCGGGCCAGCGCGGCCGCGGGCGGCGAGGCCCCCGCGAGCTCGGCCCGTACGAGGCTCTCGACATCGGCGCGCAGCACCCGGAAGGCCTGGACCCAGTCGGCTCCCACCCGGGCGAGCGGGGTCCGGTCGGGCACCAGCCCGGCTCCGGCGAGCCACAGCCGCAGCTCGTCCCCGTCCCCGATCCCCTCGGCTCCCCCGCCGTCCCTGCGGGACTCGAAGGTGGCCACCAGGTCCAGGCAGATCCGCCCGGAGTCGAACCACATATCCGTCACCGCCTCACTCTTGGGGCGTGCCCCCAGAGTGCCCTTCCCGCGGGCGGGCGGCTAGAGGGCGAACGGCGGTAAGACGGATGGGGACCGGGTGGGGGCGGCCGGTCGGATCAGAGGGCGGGCGGGTCGTCGTGGAGCAGCCGCTGGAAGAGACGGTGGTCCTGCCAGTCCCCGCCGACGTGAAGGTAGCGGGGCGCGAGCCCGTACTGCTCGAAGCCGGCCTTCGCCAGCACCCGCTGCGAGGCCAGGTTGCCGACCCGGGTCCCGGCTTCGACCCGGTGCAGCCCGACCTCGTCGCGGGCGATCCGGCAGACCTCCTCCAGCGCGGCGGTGGCCAGCCCCTTGCCCGCCCAGGCCTGATCCACCCAGTAGCCGACACCGCCGCTGCAGAGCGGCCCGAGCGCGATGGAGCCCAGGTTGATCGCCCCGATCGGCACCCCGCCGCCGATCAGCACGTAGGGCCGCACCCGCCCGCCGTCCCGGTCCGCGAGCAGATCCTCGATCCGCGCGAGCTGCCCGGCCTCGGTGTAGAACCCCTCGGCCCGCCGGGGCTCGTAGGGCGCCATGTATTCCTGGTTCCGCTCCAGCACCTCGGCGAGCCCGGCCGCGTCCGCCGGCCGGATCTCCCTCATCTCCACACCGTCAATGATCATCCGGGCACGCTAACGGATCCCCGTCAGTCCGCGCAGGCCCCCGCGTCCAGCGACAGCCGGTAGCCCCGCTTGACGACGGTCTGGATCAGGTTCGGCACCCCCAGGGCGACCCGCAGGCGAGCCATCGCCGTTTCCACCGCGTGCTCGTCGCGGCCCGCACCCGGGAGGGTGCGCAGGAGTTCGGAGCGGGCCACCACCCAGCCCGGCCGGCGGGCCAGGGCCCGCAGCAGGGCCATGCCGGCCGGGGGGACCGGGCGGAGCTCGGTGTCCAGGAGGACGGCGTGGCCGCGCAGCTCCAGGCGGTGGCCGGCGACCGGCAGCACCCGCGCCCGGCCCGGGAGTTCCTGGCAGAGGAGCTGTACGAGGGGGCCGAGCCGGAAGCGTTCGGGCTGGACCGTGGCCACCCCTTCCGCCTGCAGCGGCAGGGCCGTCACCGGGCCCACGCAGGCCGACAGCACCGACCCGCCGGTCAGCGCCGCGAGCACGGGTTCCCGTACGCCCCGTTCCTGGGCCCGCGACAGCATCGAGGCGGCCGCCGGCGCCGAGGTGAAGCCGACCGCGTCCACCCCGCCCGCGACGACCGCGTCGAGCAGCCGGTCCAGCGGGCCGAGGTCCTCGGGGGGCATCCAGCGGTACACCGGTACGCCGACCACCTCGGCCCCGCCCGCCCGCAGGGCCTCGATGAACCCGGGCAGCGGCTCCCCGTGCAGCTGGAGGGCGATGCGCCGGCCGGCCACCCCGGCGGTCAGCAGCCGGTCGAGCACCTCGGCGAGCGACTCCGACCCCGGGGACCAGGTCTCCACGAGCCCGGCGGCCCGGATCGCGCCCTTGACCTTCGGCCCGCGCGCCAGCAGCTCGGTCTCCCGCAGCCGCCCGAGCAGTTCCTCGCCGAGCCCCCACCCGTCGGCGGCCTCGATCCATCCCCGGAAGCCGATGGCGGTGGTGGCCACGACCACGTCGGGCGCGCAGCCGATGAGTTCCTTGGTCGCGGACAGCAGTTCGGTGTCGTCGGCGAGCGGCACGATCCGCAGGGCGGGCGCGTGCAGCACCGTGGCCCCCCGGCGGCGGAGCAGGGCGATGAGGTCGTCGGCCCGGCGGGCGGCCGTGACCCCGATGGTGAAGCCCGCGAGCGGCCCGGCGGCCGGGACCGGCCCGGTGGGGGTGTCGTACATGGTGACCTGCCTCGCGCAGTGGTCGGGTCCGGCGTCGGGTCCGGCGTCGGGTCCGGTGTCGCGTTCACACGCACTCGCATGAAGTTCGCGTGAACCGAGCCTGCCCCGGGGGCGTATCAGGCTCGGTTCACGCGTATTTCGGTGCCGTTAACCAGGATGTGGCGGCCGTTACACCGAGGTGAGCTGCGGCTTCACCTCCGCGCCCGGCGCGGGGATCATGACCTGCGCGGGCCGGCGAAGGTATACCGCCCAGGTGACGGCGCAGCACGCTGCGTAGAAGCCGAGGAAGGTCACGAAGGCCGCCGTGCCCGAGCCGGAGCCGAGGAACGCGGCCCGGAAGACCAGGTTGATGCCGAGCCCGCCGAGGGCTCCGACCGCCCCGATGAGTCCCATGGAGGCGCCGGACAGCCGCCGCCCGTACGCGGCCGCGTCCTCGCCGCTCATGCCGCGCACCAGCGCCTTCACCTGGAAGATGCCGGGGATCATCTTGTAGGTCGAGCCGTTGCCGAGCCCGCTGAGGACGAACAGCGCCACGAACCCGACGAGGAACACCGGCAGGGACTCCCTTACGGAGGCCAGGATCACCACTCCGGTGGCCGCCGCCATCCCCACGAAGGTCCCGAGGGTGATGCGCGCCCCGCCGAACCGGTCCGCGAGGGCCCCGCCGACCGGCCGGATCAGCGAGCCGAGCAGCGGTCCGATGAAGGTGAGCGAGGCCGCCTGGAGCGGGGTGCGGCCGAACTGCGTCTGGAGGACCAGTCCGAAGGCGAAGCTGTAGCCGATGAAGGACCCGAAGGTGCCGATGTAGAGGAACGCCATGATCCAGGTGTGGGGTTCGCGGACCGCCTCCAGTACGGCGCCCGTGTCGTTGCGCACGGGGGCCAGGTTGTCCATCCGCAGCGCGGCGAGCGCGGCCGCAATCACGATGAGCGGGATGTAGGCGCCGAGCAGCAGCCTCGGGTGGCCGGCCCCGGCCGTGCCGATGACCAGCAGTGCGACGAGCTGGACCACGGGGACGCCGATGTTGCCGCCGCCCGCGTTGAGGCCGAGGGCCCAGCCCTTCTTGCGCAGCGGGAAGAAGGCGTTGATGTTCGTCATCGACGAGGCGAAGTTGCCGCCGCCGACCCCGGTCAGCGCGGCCACCAGCAGGAAGGTGCCGTACGAGGTCCCGGGCTCCATGACCAGCCACGCCGCCACGGTCGGCGCGAGCAGCAGCAGCGCGCTGACGACCGTCCAGTTCCGGCCGCCGAAGCGGGCCACGGCGAAGGTGTAGGGGACGCGGACCAGGGCGCCGACGCAGGTGGCGGTGGCGATGAGGAAGAACTTCCCGGCGGGGTCGATCCCGTACTTGGGGCCCATGAAGAGGACCATCACCGACCACAGGGACCAGATCGAGAACCCGATGTGCTCGGAGAGCACGGAGTAGACCAGGTTGCGCCGGGCGGTCTTCTCCCCCGTCTCCCTCCAGAAGGTCTCGTCCTCGGGATCCCACCGCTCGATCCAGCGGCTTCCCTTGCGCGGTGCGGTCGTAGCGGTCGTACTGGTCATCACACGCCTCCACAGCTGCTGCGATCACGTCGCATCGCGGCGCGCCTCGTAGCGTCGCGTCGCATCTCGTCCGTGGTGACGACCGTAGAAACGGCTCGTTTCCGCCCCGGTCCCCGCCGGATGACCGCCGGGAAACCTTGCTCTCACCCGCCGCCGCGGCCCGGTGTGAGCGAGGCCGCCGCCGCGCTCGCGGGTGACGGCAGCCAGCTGTCCGGGGGCACCTCCAGCCAGCCGTGCCCGGCGGCCAGCTCCGCCGCGGCGGCGCGCAGCGCGTCCAACCCGGGGTGGGCGAAGCCCTTCCGCCACACCATCGACAGCGGCGACAGCGGCACCGGTCCGGTCAGCGGCCGCTTCACGCAGCCGGGCAGATCGACGAAGCCCACCGTCGCCAGGACCGGGTTGCCGGTCTTGGCCATGACCCGGCGGAACTCGTCCTTGCCGACCGCCACCGGCGCGGGCGGCGCCGCCTCGATCCCCCGCCCGGCGAACAGCTCGCGGGCCAGCCCGGTCCACTCCAGGGTCCGCGGATTGCCGGCCCCGGCGTACACGGTCTCCCCCGCGAGCGCCCGCAGCGGTACGTGTTCCAGCGCGGCCAGCGCGTGCCCGTCGGGCAGCAGCACCGCGAGCGGCTCGTACCGTACGGGCACCTGCGCGAGGCGGGCCCGCAGCGCCGGGGCGAGGCCGTCGGCGTACCCGAAGGACACGTCGAGGCGGCCGGCGGCGATCTCGGCGGCGGCGTGGGTGAGCCCGGATTCGAAGCGGGCCATCAGCTCGCAGTCGGGGGCGAGTTCGCGGGCCCGGTCCAGGACGGTGCGGGCGGTGCCGGGGCCGTCGGTGTTGAGGTCGACGAGCAGCGGCCGGGACCCGCCGTCCCCGGCGAAGGCGGCGGCCAGCTCCTCGTGGGCGGCGAGCACCCGGCGGGCCAGGGGCAGCAGCCGCTCCCCGTCCGCGGTCAGTTCGACGGCTCGGGTGGTACGGACGAACAGGGGTGCTCCCAGGCCCTGTTCGAGGCGGCGCACGTCCCGGCTCAGGGCCTGCTGGGCGACGTACAGCCGGGCGGCGGCGCGGGTGAAGTGCAGCTCCTCGGCCACCGCGAGGAAGGCGCGCAGCAGCCGGGGGTCCAGGTCTCGGGGCGTCACCCCAGGAGACTAACGGCGATTGACAACGGGAAGCGGTGAATCGCGCCCGAACAGGTGTTGGACCGGGCACGGGCGGCGCCCCGAGTCTGATGCCATGCCCACGACGCCCACGCCCACGGCCACGCACACGACCGCTCGCCCCGGCTCCCCCGGCCCGCTGATGACCGTCACCGGGGCCACCCTGGTCCTCGCCGCCGCAGCAGCCACCCCGGCCACCCGGGCTCGTCCGGCCCGCTCCCCCGGCCCGTACCGGCGGCTGTTCGCCCTCCCGGGCACCCGCGGATTCACCACCGGGAACCTCATCGCCCGCCTCCCCACGGGCATGTTCGGCATCAGCGCCGTCATGATGATCGCGGGCCAGCGCGGCTCGTACGCCCTCGCCGGAGCCGTGGTCGCGGCCGGCCTGGCCGCCACCGCGGTCGTGGCACCCTGGACGGCCCGGCTGGTGGACCGGCACGGGCAGGCGCGCATCGCCGTCCCCGCCACCCTGATCGCGGTCCTCGGCTCGCTCTGCCTGGTCGTGTGCGTCCGTACCCAGGCACCCGCCTGGACCCTGTTCGCCTCCTACGCCGCCACCGCGACCACCCCCAACATCGGCGGCATGTCCCGCGCCCGCTGGACCCACCTGCTGGGGGACGACCGCGCCGCGCACCACACGGCGATGTCCTTCGAACAGGCCGCCGACGAGCTCGCGTACATGCTCGGCCCGGTGGCCGCCGCGTTCCTGTGCACCGCCGTCTTCCCGGAGGCGGGCACCCTCACGGGCGCCGCGCTGCTCCTCACCGGCATGCTGGTCTTCACCGCCCACCGCGGCACCGAGCCGCCGCCGTCCCCGCCCTCCCGCTCCGGCGCCCGCCTGCGCAGCCTGTTCCCCCTCCTCCCGCTCTTCCTGGCCCTCGGCGCGATGTTCGGCTCGCTGGAGATCACCTCCGTCGCCCACCTCGGCGCCCACGGCCTCGGCGCGCTCTCGGGCCCGGTCCTCGGCCTCCAGGCGGCGGGCTCCTGCGCGGCCGGCCTGCTCTACGGAACCCTCCGCCCGCGCGGACTGGCCACCTGCCTGGCCGCCCTGGCCGGGGCCATGGCGCTCCCCTGGGCTGCGGCGGCCACCGGCTCGGTGCTCCCCCTGGCCCTGGCACTGCTGCTCGCCGGCATGGCCACGGCCCCGGTCATGGTCACCGCGATGTCCCGGATCCACCGAGTGACCCCGCCGGGCCGCCTCAACGAGGGCATGACCCTGGCCGTCACCGCCCTCTTCGCCGGCATAGCGGCAGGCTCCGCCGCCGCCGGCTCCGCGATCGACCACCTGGGCACGACGACCCCGTACGCCCTCCCCGCGACGGCGGCCCTCCTGGCACTCCTCGTCGGAGCCCGTCCGGGGCGTCGCGGAGATTCCCGGTAGCGGGGAACCCGGCGCCCCCCGATTCCATCTCCTAGATCGGCTCCGACGACCGGCCGCCCGCAGCACCCCGGCATTGATCAACCACTGACGAAAGCAATCCATGCGCCCTCCACTCAACAAGGTCCGCTCGATCGCCCGGCGACTTCGAGGCGCCCTCGCTCCCGCTCCGCCGATCCGGAGCCGCCGGCCTCCCGTTCTGCAGGGCCGGGTGAGCGAACCCTTCGCCTCCTCCGTCGGAACGCACGTGCAGATCTGCGCCCACCCCGACGACGACCTCTTCTTCATGGCGCCCGATCTCTTCCATGCGGTCGCCGCCGGGGCCGAAGTGGTCAGCGTGTACCTCGTCGCGGGCGAGGCGGACGGGCGCAACGTGCCGCTCGGCAAGAACGGCCGTGATGATCTGCCGGTCGATTACGAGGGGTACGTGGCCGCCCGCCAGCGCGGTCTGCGCGCGGCGTACGCGGATGCGGCGCGCGCCGACACGGCGGCCCCCTGGACGTACGAGGCGTACGGCACGTCGAGCGGTTTCCAGGTGGAACGGGCCGTCCTGGGAGGCGAGGGCCCGCCCGTCACCCTCTACTTCTTCAACCTGGCGATGGCGGGCGGCACTCCGCCCATGCGCCTGCACAGGCTCTGGACGGGAGAGATCGAGGAGCAGTGGGCCCGGCGCCCGAGCGGTTCGCCGTTGCCGGACGTACGCAACGCGATCACCCGGGAGGGGCTCCTGGACGCCCTGGTCGACCTTCTGGCCGAGCACCGGCCCACGACGGTGCGCACCCTCGATCCGGACCCCGACCACGCCACTTACGACAACGGCCGGGTCACCTACCACGACCACCAGGAGCACACCGCGGCCGCGCTGTTCGCCTTCGAGGCGCTGCGCCGCTACGACACCCGGGCTCCGCAGGACGCACCCGTGGTCGAGAGCTACCGGGGTTACGGCAACAAGGTCTGGCCGGACAACCTGAGCGGGCCGACGTTCCAGGACAAGGTCCGTCGCCTCGACATCTACGGAGGAAGGGACGGCCGCCGGCGCAAGCACGGCATCGACCCCGGCGACTTCCAGCTCGGCGACCGCGCCCACCGCAAGCCCTACGGCCGGAGCACGTACGCGCGCTATTCCCACTCCTCGACATGGCTGCGGCAGGACGGCAGCGGCGCCCTCACGGCCTTCACCGTGCTCAACGGCAATCCCGTCCAGTGGCACGAGCACGAAGGTGTCCCCACCCACGCACCGTTGGGCACCGGAGCCCCCGAAGGGGGCACGTTCTCAACCCAGTTGAACGTCGTCGCCACCGACGACGGACTGCTGCACGTGTTCGGCGTCCACATGTCGCTGGCGGCGGGCCGCTACGAGCACCGCCGCGACGTCATGCTGGTCTCCCAGCAGCAGCCGGGCGGCCCCTTCGGCAGCTGGCAGAACCTCGGGAACCCGTACAACGTCGAGGGCCCCAACCCGATCAAGCGCAGGGAGATCGGCCAGCCCGAACCCGCCGCTCTGCCCGGCGGGCGCCTCGAACTCGTGGTGCGCAACTTCGGCCACGGCCTGAGCCACCGCCGCCAGGAACCCACCGGCGCCTGGAGCCCCTGGCACGACCTGGGAGGGACCGTCCAGGAAGGCGTCGCCTGGGAGACTTCCCCCGACGGCGCCCCCGAGTTGTACGCCCCGGCCTCCGACCGGATCATCCGCTGGAGCCGGGACAAGGCGTCGTCCCCCTTCAGCCGCGGCGACGCGCTCCCCTTCCCCGCCCCGGCAGGACCCATCACCCATCTCGCAATGGATCAGAACCGCTCCCTGCTGCTCGTGCGCGAGCCCGGCACCGGCCGGATCCTGTGCTACCACCGGCAGAGCCCGGAGGGGCCCTGGCAGGCCGAGCCGCAGGTGCTCGGCGGCCACGGCGGCACCGGCCCCGTCACCGCCACCCGGACCCACGACGGCAGGATCGCCCTCGCCGCCCGCAACGACGGCGGCACCATCAGTTTCGCCTGGCTTCCGGAGGGCGTGCAGGAACCGGCGCCCACGTGGATCGCATCGGGCCCGCTGTCGGCACACGCACCCTCCTCGGTGCTGGCCTCGGACGGCTGCGTGGCGACCGCGGTCCTCGGTGTGGACGCACGCCTGCACCTGGCCCGCTGGACCCCGGGGGCCCCGGCGCCCGTGTGGGGGCAATAGCCGGCGCAGGTCGATCCACGGGCCATTACATGCGAAAAGCCCCTGACCTCGCGACGTAATCGCAGGTCAGGGGCCACATGGGGTGGTGGAGATGGCGGGAATCGAACCCGCGTCCAACGGTGCAGAAGTAGGGCTTCTCCGAGCGCATTCCGCTGCGCTTTTCTCAGCCCCGGAGATCACACGGACAAGTCTCCGACGGGCTCAGTCACTGTTTGATTTCCCTCAAGCTCCCGCGACCGGAGCTAGAGGTTTAGATCCCTTGTTGACGCCAGGATCCGGACCGGGACCACTTCCGGGCTGACGCTCCTCACAGAGGCTTCAGCTCACTGTTATTAGGCAGCGAGGGTGAAGCGGGAGTTATCGCTCTTGGAGTTGGCGATTATTGTTTGCGACATATGGTTAACGAGATCATTGCCGCTTTCTCGGCTCGCTTCCCCTACATCGACATCCGCTGTCGAAACCGATCATCCCCATGTTTCACGCTATTCAGTTAGGCAACATGCCCCGGCGGCTCCACCGGTCGTACCGGTCTCGCCAGGACTGTTCTCACCACCCGCAAGCGCGTGATGCTGACGCCATCGTACGCGAAGTGGACCACGGTGTGCCAGAAGATTAAAGCTGGCCGCGCTCCTTGCGCTTCACGGCCGAGATCACCCGGTTCGTCTCGCGCGTGTCCTGCTGCTCGCGCAGCGACTGCCGCTTGTCGTACTCCTTCTTGCCCTTCGCCAGCGCGATCTCGATCTTCGCCCGGCCGTCCTTGAAGTACAGGGCGAGCGGCACGATCGTGTTGCCGGTCTCCCCCGTCTTCGAGTCGAGCTTGTCGATCTCCTCGCGGTGCAGGAGGAGCTTGCGCTTGCGCCGCGCGCTGTGGTTCGTCCAGGTGCCCTGGCTGTACTCCGGCACGTGCACGTTGTAGAGCCAGGCCTCGCCGCTCTCCACCGACACGAAGCCGTCGACCAGCGAGGCACGGCCCTGGCGCAGGGACTTGACCTCGGTACCGGTGAGCACGAGACCGCACTCGTAGGTGTCGATGATCGTGTAGTCGTGCCGCGCCTTCTTGTTCTGGGCGATCAGCTTGCGCCCTGTTTCCTTTGCCATAGTGCGGTCATTTTCGCACTACCGACCCGCACCGATGCCACTCAATACCGTCCGGGCCCGATCCTCGACCCCGTCCGCCACCGCCAGGTCCGGGGTGATGCCGCCGCCGTCCAGGCTGCGGCCCGCCGGAGTGCGGTACGTCCCCACCGTCAGCTCGGCCACCGAACCGTCCGGGAGCTGCGTGGGCATCTGCACCGAGCCCTTGCCGAAGGTGCGGGTGCCCACGGCCACCGCGCGGCCGCGGTCCTGGAGGGCCCCGGTCACCAGCTCGGCCGCGCTCATCGTGCCGCCGTCGATCAGCGCCACCAGCGGCCGGGCCGTGTCCCCGCCGGGGGTCGCGTAGAGGGCGTGCTGGGTGCCGCGCACGTCGTACGTGGCCACGAGCCCGCCGTCCAGGAAGGCCGAGGCGGCCGTCACCGCCTCGGTGACCAGACCGCCCGTGTTGCCGCGCAGGTCGAGCATGACCCCGCCGCCGGGCGGGGCGGCGCGGACGGCGGCCCGGACGCTGTCGCCGGAACCCCGGGTGAAGGAGGCCACCTTGATGACGGTGATCCCGCCGGGGATCTTCCGTACGGTCACCGGCTCGGCGCGCAGTTCCTCGCGCCGCACGGTCTCGGTGAGGTCCGCGCCGTCGCGGGTCAGGTTCAGGACGACGGGGGTTCCGACGGCGCCGCGCAGCAGGGCCACCACCTCGGCGACGCGCAGGCCCGTCACGCCCTGCCCGTCGATGCTCAGCAGCCGGTCCCCGGCGCGCAGGCCGGCCCGGGCCGCGGGGCCGCCCGGCTGGACCCGGTCGATCTCGATGCGGCCGTCGCGCAGGCGTCCGGCCCACAGGCCGACCCCGGTCCAGTGGCCATCGAGGTCGTCGGAGAAGGCCTCGTACTCGCTCTGGTCGTACACCGTGCCCCAGCGGTCCCCGCTGCGGCTGACCACCTCCTGGGCGGCCTTCTTGGCGGACTTGCCCTCGGCGACGGCCTCGGCGGCCGCGCCGGCCACCGCTTCGCGGTCGGCCGTGGCGGCGGAGCGGGGCGCCGCGGCTTCCCCGGACCCGCCCGGCCGTAAGGGCGCGGCAGGACCCGTACGGGCCACCAGGACGGACGGGGCCGCGGAGGCGTCCGGCCGGTCGCCCTCCCGGTCCCAGCTGCCCGTGCACGCACCGGCGCCGACGGCCGCGCAGAAGGCCAACGTCAAAGCGGCCCCGCGACGCAGGTCGCGGGGCCGGAGACAGAAGGCGGGAATACTCGGCAGGCCCAGCATGGCGCCGAGTCTAGGACAAGCCCCGCGGCAGGTCCGGTGGTTGACCGGACCGCCCGCGGGGCGCTCGTCACACCTTCAGGTACTTGCGCAACGCGATGAACGCGGCGAGGGAGGGCATCAGCACGCCGATGACGAGCACCAGCGGCAGCTTGGTCAGGACCGAGTCCCAGCCGATGAAGTTGATGAGCTCCATCCTCGCGCGCAGCCCGAACCCGTGGTCGATCACGAAGTACTGGCCGGCGCCGAGCATCCCGCAGGCGAAGAAGGCGCCGATGAGGCCGGCGAAGGCGGCCTCCATGATGAACGGCACCTGGATGTAGAAGCTGGAGGCGCCCACCAGCCGCATGATCCCGGTCTCGCGCCGACGGCTGAAGGCCGAGACGCGCACCGTGTTGACGATCAGCAGCAGCGCCACGACCAGCATGATCAGCATGATGCCGAGGGCGGCCCAGTTGAGGGCGCCGAGCAGCTTGAAGAGGCTGTCCAGCACGTTGCGCTGGTCCTCGACCGACTGGACCCCGTCGCGGCCGGAGAAGGAGGTCGTGATGACCTTGTACTTCTCCGGGTCCTTGAGCTTGACCCGGAGGGATTCCTGCATCTGGTCCGGGGTGATGGAAGCGGCCAGGGCGGTGTGCCCGTACTGCTCCTGGTAGTGCTTGAAGGCCTCGTCGGCGGACTCGGGGGTGACCTTCTCCACCAGCTCCATCTTCTCGAGCTCGGCCTGGATGGCCTGCTTCTGCTCGGGGGTGACCGCCCCCTTCGAGCAGACCCCGCCGGCGCCCTCCGCGTCGTTCTTGTTGCAGAGGTAGACCGTGACGTTGGCCTTGTCGTACCAGTAGCCCTTCATCTTGCTCACCTGGTCGCGCATGAGCAGTGAGCCGCCGAACAGGGCCAGCGAGAGGGATACGGAAATGATGACCGCGAAGGTCATGGTCAGATTGCGGCGGAGACCGACCCCGATCTCCGACATGACGAACTGGGCGCGCATCGCGTCTCAGGAGCCTTTCAGTGCTGGTAGCCGTAGACGCCGCGCGACTGGTCGCGGACGAGACGGCCCTGCTCGAGTTCGATGACGCGCTTGCGCATCTGGTCGACGATCTGCTGGTCGTGGGTCGCCATGATCACGGTGGTGCCGGTCCGGTTGATCCGGTCCAGCAGCTTCATGATCCCGACGGAGGTCTGGGGGTCCAGGTTGCCGGTGGGCTCGTCCGCGATCAGCAGGGCCGGGCGGTTGACGAAGGCGCGGGCGATGGCCACGCGCTGCTGCTCACCACCGGAGAGCTCGCCGGGCATCCGGTCCTCCTTGCCGCCGAGGCCGACGAGTTCGAGGACCTGCGGGACGGCCTTCTTGATCTCGCCGCGCGGTCTGCCGATGACCTCCTGGGCGAAGGCCACGTTGTCGGCCACCGACTTGTTGGGCAGGAGCCGGAAGTCCTGGAACACGGTCCCCAGCTGGCGCCGCATGTGCGGAACCTTCCAGTTGGAGAGCCTGGCGAGGTCCTTGCCCAGGACGTGCACCTGGCCTTGGCTCGCCCGCTCCTCGCGCAGGATGAGCCGCATGAAGGTGGACTTGCCGGAGCCGGAGGAGCCGACCAGGAAGACGAACTCGCCCTTCGCGATGTCCAGGGAGACATCTCTGAGTGCGGGACGGCTCTGCTTCGGGTAGGACTTGGAGACGTTGTCGAATCGGATCACGGGTGCACCACGGTCGCCGGGAGTAGGTGTGCGTGACCATACGCGAACGGGCGCGAGGTGGGGACCCGGCGTCCGGAGTTGCCCGATATATCCCCTGGTCCCCGGCGTGCGCGACCGTGATTGCCCGGACGGGCCGCGCCTAATGTCTCCGGAGCTGGCACAGTGGTAGGGGAACGGAGTCGTTCCCGCTGCCGTTGTACCCGAGGGGACGAAAGGAGGAGCGCATGACATACGACCGGCTCGTGTGCGCGAACTGCGCCGCGCCCGTGAACCAGGGCCGCTGCCCGGTGTGCCGGGCGAACCGCCAGCGCCTCCAGCAGGAAGGCCCCTTTTCCGGCGGCCTCAACCCGATGGCGCTCATCGCGCTGCTCGTGATCCTGGTGGCCGCGCTCGCACTGGTGGCCCAGCAGACGGCGTAGCTCCTCAGCCGCCACGTCCCGATCAGACGCACAGCTCTCAAGACACACAGCGGAAGGGCCCGGACACCTGAGTGGTGTCCGGGCCCTTCCGTCACGTGTACGTGCTTACGCGGTCTGCTCCTGCTGCTTGCGCCAGCGGATGCCGGCCTCGAGGAAGCCGTCGATCTCGCCGTCGAGCACCGCCTGCGGGTTGCCGACCTCGAACTCCGTCCGGAGGTCCTTGACCATCTGGTACGGGTGCAGGACGTAGGACCGCATCTGGTTGCCCCAGGAGCTTCCGCCGTCCTTGAGGGCGTCCATCTTGTCCTTCTCCTCCTGGCGGCGCCGCTCGAGCAGCTTGGCCTGGAGGACGTTCATGGCGCTGGCCTTGTTCTGGATCTGCGAGCGCTCGTTCTGGCAGGAGACCACGATGCCGGTCGGGAGGTGCGTGATGCGCACCGCCGAGTCGGTCGTGTTGACGCCCTGCCCACCGGGGCCCGAGGCGCGGTAGACGTCCACGCGCAGCTCGGCCTCGTCGATCTCGACGTGGTCGCTGGTCTCGACGACCGGCAGCACCTCGACGCCCGCGAAGGAGGTCTGGCGGCGCCCCTGGTTGTCGAAGGGCGAAATCCGGACGAGGCGGTGGGTGCCCTGCTCCACGGAGAGCGTGCCGTACGCGTACGGGGCCTTGACCACGAAGGTGGTCGACTTGATGCCGGCCTCTTCCGCGTACGAGGTCTCGTAGATCTCGGTCGGGTAGCCGTGGCGCTCGGCCCAGCGCAGGTACATGCGCTGCAGGCGCTCGGCGAAGTCGGAGGCGTCCACGCCGCCGGCCTCGGCACGGATGTTGACCAGCGCCTCGCGCTCGGCGTACTCGCCGGAGAGCAGGGTGCGGACCTCCATCTCGTCCAGCGCCTTGCGCACGGAGACCAGCTCGGTCTCCGCCTCGGCGAGGGTGTCCGCGTCTTCCATCTCCACGGCGAGCTCGAAGAGGACCGCGAGGTCGTCGATGCGCCCGCGCAGGGTCTCGGTCTTGCGGACCTCGGCCTGGAGGTGCGAAAGCTTGCTCGTGATCTTCTGGGCGGCGTCCGGGTCGTCCCACAGGGACGGCGCGGCGGCCTGCTCCTCGAGCACGGCGATTTCTGCCCTCAGCTTGTCGAGGTCCAGGACGGCCTCGATCGACCCCATGGTCGAGGAGAGGGACTTCAGCTCTTCGGAAACATCGACGACTGCCACGGGTCCAGCGTAGCCGGTCCGGGGAGGCGCCTCTCCGGCCAGGCCGAATCACCCGTATTGGCGGACGATCGCACGGGCGTACGCTCACCGTATGACTGTCCTCCTCCTCGTCAAGCGCCGCCATGTGGACCACATGCGCGTCACGACGACGAGCTGTCTGCCGCCGGCCCCGCACCAAGCCTGATCCACCCCGATCCGACTTGGTCCTGTAAGTGGCCCCGCGGCCCCGGCGCCAACCCCTGCCGACCGCCCCCCTCGGCCACGACCCCCGACATCCCCGGGGGACAGGACCCCGTGACATCCGAAACGGAGCCGTCATGCCGTCCGCCCACTCTTCCGACTCTCTCCCGGTCCTGGACCTCTCCCGGGCCGATGATCCGGCCCTGCGCGACTCCTTCCGCAAGGAACTGCACGCGGCCGCCCGGGACAGCGGTTTCCTGCACCTGACCGGGCACGGCGTCACCGCCGCCGAAACCACCCGCATGCTGGAGCTGACCAGGGCCTTCTTCGCGCTCCCGGAGGCCGACCGGCTGGCCGTGAGCAATCTGAACTCCCCGCACTTCCGCGGCTACACCCGCATCGGCCACGAGCTGACGGGCGGCGCCTCCGACTGGCGGGACCAGCTGGACGTCGGCGCGGAGCGGCCCGCGCCCGTGCTGGGCCCGGACGACCCGGCCTACCTGTGGCTGGAGGGCCCCAACCAGTGGCCCGAGGCCCTTCCGCAGCTACGGGACGTGGTGCTGGAGTGGCAGTCCCGGCTGGCGGCCGTCGCCCACCGCCTGCTCCAGGAGCTGCTGGCCTCCATCGGCGCCCCCGCCGACTTCTTCGACGAGGCCTTCGCCGACCGCCCCCACCTGCACACGAAGCTGATCCGCTACCCGGGATCCTCGCCGACCGGCACCGACCAGGGGGTCGGGGCCCACAAGGACTACGGATTCCTCACCCTGCTGCTCCAGGACACGGTGGGCGGGCTGCAGGTGGTCCGGGACGGGGCCTTCGTGGACGTTCCCCCGCTGCCGGGGGCGTTCGTGGTCAACCTCGGCGAGCTGCTGGAGATAGCGACGGAGGGGTACCTGACGGCCACGGACCACCGGGTGGTGAGCCCGGCGGGCGCCGTGGAGCGGTATTCGGTTCCGTTCTTCTACAACCCGCGCCTGGACGCCGTCATCGAGACGGTCCCCGGCGACTACCTGCGCTCCGCCCCCGGGCTCGCGCAGGACGCGTCGAACCCGCTGCACGCGGAGTACGGCCGCAACGAGCTCAAGGGATGGGTCCGCGCCCACCCGGCGGTGGCGCGGCGCTGGCATCCGGAGCTGGCGGGGGCGTAAATCCAGCCCCGCCGGCGTTTGAGGCGCGGGTCTGGGCAGAGCCCAGGGAACGGTGGAAGGGCGGGTAGGGGACGGCCCCGCAGGGTGCCTACGGGGCGACGCCCCCGCAGGGTGCCTACGGGGCCGTCGAGCCCGACTGCTTGCTGTCCTGCGGCGGCGCCGAGTCGGAGGAGACGGCCAGCCAGCTCCCGACCCCGACCGCAGCGGCCAGCGCAACGGCCGCGGCGGACAGCGCCAGCCGGCGCTTGCGGACCGTCTCCGCCCGGTGCCGCGCGGAGCCCGGCCGGTGGCCGCCCGCGGGGCGCGGGACGCGGGCGGTGCCCAGCGCGCCGCCCGCCAGCTCGTCCGGACCCGGCACCCGCATCGAGGTGTGGGTGTCGCGGTTGGAGTCCGTGGAGGAGCCGGAGCCGGGGACCAGCGGGACCACTCCGCGGCGCCGGACCGGGTCCGTCACCACGGCCTCCGGTTCCGGTGCGTCCGGCTGCTCGGGCTCGTCCGGCTCGTCCACGTCCAGCGGCGGCATCCCCGCCAGCAGCGGCTGCAGGTCCCGCAGCCGCAGGGAGAGCTCCGAGGCGCGCAGCCTCGATGCGGGGGCCTTCGCCAGGCACTGGACGATCAGCTGCCACAGCTCGTCGGGGATCCCGGGCAGCGGGACGACGGTCTCGGTCACGTGGCGGCGTAGGACCGCCCCGGGATGCCCGCCGCCGAACGGGGTGAAGCCCGCCAGCAGCTCGTACAGGACGGTGGCGAGGGCGTAGATGTCCACGGCCGCACGCGGGGGCAGGCCCTCCACTATCTCGGGCGCCAGATAGTCCGGGGTCCCGATGATCCGGGTGGTCGGGGACGGGACCCGGCCGCCGGAGGCCCGCCTCGGCGAGTCGATGAGCTTGGCCACGCCGAAGTCGGTGAGCAGCGCCGGATGCGCGCCGCCCGGCCCGAGCGGGCCCTGCATGTCGAGCAGGACGTTCTCCGGTTTGACGTCCCGGTGCACCACCCCGGCCGCGTGCGCGGCCGCCAGTGCGTCCGCGACGTCCGCGACGATCGCGACGGCCGCCTCGGGGGCGAGCCGCCGCTCGCGGTCGAGGCGCGTGCGCAGGTCCGTACCGCGTACGAGGTCCATGACGAGGGCGAGGTCGTTGCCGTCCACGACGAGGTCGCGGACGCCGACGACGTGCGGGTGCTCCAGCCCGAGCAGTGCGCTGCGCTCCTGGACGAACCGTCCGACGAGTTCCTGGTCGGACGCGAGGTCTTCGCGCAGCAGTTTGACGGCGACGGGGCCGTCCGGCCCCTCACCCAGCCATACCGTGCCCGCGCTGCCGCGCCCAAGGATCTGGTGCGCGGTGTACCGGCTGCCGATCTTCCGTGCCACAACTGCTCCCTCAGCGGCTGGCGTACGCACCAAAGCTACGCGGCCGGGTGGGGGTTGGAGTCCACGGATCGCGGCGACCTTCACTTCTGCGGGCGAAATCACGTCCCAGAAGTCGACAAATCCACGAAGTCAGCGCTATGAGGCCGGATTCGGGGGCCATTTCGCGCCAATCATCGGGCCGGTTCCGGTTCCGGATCAGGGGGTGGAGCCGCCTCCCGTGGCGTCGCCGATCGTGCTGACCCAGTCCACTACGTCCGAACCCCAGGTCCACACCTGGTCCCACCAGCCCTTGCCGGTGCCGACCCACTCCTGGAGCGGGGTCAGCTCCCAGACCAGCCAGCCCGCGACGAAGAACACCAGGATGAGCACCAGGCAGCCCTTCAGGCAGCCCAGACCCGGGATCTTCACCGGGTTCGCGCTGCGGCGGCGCGGCTCGGCCGGCTCCCGCTCGGGCGGCCGCTGCCGCTGCGGCGGGCCCTGCGGGGGCTGCTGCTGGGGCTGGCGGTACTGGGGCTGCCCCTGCTGCTGCGGCTGCTGGTACTGCTGGGGCTGCTGCTGCGGCTGGTAGTGCTGCGGCGGGGGCTGCGGCGCGTACTGCTGCTGCGGGTACTGCTGTTGCTGGTGCTGCGGGGGCCGCTGCTGCTGCGGGTACTGCTGCTGCGGCGGGCCCTGCCGGTACGGCTGCTGCTGCGGGGGCTGCTGCGGCTGGCGGTACTGGGGCGGCTGCTGCTGCGGCGGCGGGGGCGCCTGGCGCTGCGGCCGGCGGCGCAGCGGGTCCTCGCTCGGGTCGAGGTACTGCATCTGCGTCTGCTCGTTGCGGTCGCGGGCGGCCTGCATCTGCGACTGCCACGGGTGCGGCTGGTCCGGCCGCTGCACGGGCGGCATCACCGAGGTCGGATCCGCGCCGCCCTGACCGCCCGGACCGCCCGTGCTGGGCAGCACGGACGTGGCGTCGGCCGCGCCGACCGGCGGCAGCACGCTGGTCATGCCGTTGGGGTCGTACGCCCCCATCGGGGAGACCCCGGCGGAGGCCCCGGCGCCACCGGGGAGCACCTGGGTCGCGTCCGCGGGCCCGTGGGAACCGGGGGTCGCGGGGACCGGTGCGGGCGAGGTGTCCGGGGCGAGCAATGCGCCGACGCCGAGCGCGGCCTCGACCTCGGCCGCCGTGGAGTGCACGCCGATGCCGGAGGCCACGACGCGCAGGCCGCGCGCCAGGCTCTCCGCGCTCGGGCGCTCGTAGGGCTCCTTGCGCAGGCAGCGCTCGATGACCGTCCACAGCGGCTCGGGGACGTTCGCCGGGCGCTGCGGGTCCTCGCTGAGGTGGCGGTGCAGGACCTCGAGGGCGGTACCGCCGGCGAAGGGCGGGCGGCCGGTGAGGAGCTCGTAGAGCAGGATGCCGGCGCCGTAGATGTCCACGGCGGAGGTCTGAGGGCGGCCCTCGGCGGACTCGGGGGCCACGTAGGCCGGGGTCCCGACGAACTCGTGGGTGCGGGTCAGACCCGGGGAGTCGGCCAGGCGCGCGATGCCGAAGTCGGTGAGCATCGGCTTCATCTGGCCGTCGCGCTCGTCGAGCAGGACGTTGGCGGGCTTCAGGTCGCGGTGGACCACGCCGTCGGCGTGGCTGGCGGCGAGCGCGTCCGCGATCTGGGCGGTCAGCAGGCTCGCGGCGACCGGGGTGAAGGGGCCGTTCTCGCGGAGGTACTTGTGCAGGTCGGGACCCTCGATGAGGTCCATGACGAGCGCGAGGAGATCGCCTTCGACGACGAGGTCGCGGGTGCGGACGATGTTGGGGTGGGTCAGGCGCAGCAGGACGGAGCGCTCGCGCAGGAAGCGCATGACGATGTCGGCGTCCTGGGCCAGCTCCTCCTTGAGGACCTTGATGGCCACGGTCTCGCCGGCGTGGCCGGTGACGGCCGCTTCGGCGCCGGCCGCCTCCCGCTGGCTGGCGCGCCAGACGGTGCCCGTGGCGCCGCGTCCGAGCGGCTCCACGAGGAGGTACTTGCTGCCGACTGGCCGCACGTCGCGCGCTCCTTGTTCGTCGTCGATCCCGCCGTCGATCCCGTCGTGCATCTCGTCGTGATCTCGTCGGGTTCCGTCGTCGGATCCGGTCGTCGGATTCGGTCGATCCGGCGCTGGGTTTTCCGGCCCACTCTAGGGGGTGTCCTGTGGGAAGACGCGGGGCATGGAGGGTTGGTTGCCGCACATATGCACGAAGGGTGATGTTTGCGGCGTATGCCGGGGGCGATTTTCCGCGCCTTGATGTCCATATGCGATCGGCCCGGCCGCAGGTCCGGTGCCGGTCCGCGACCGATCAAGATCACTTGTCGGTGGGTGACGGGCGTGTTGTGTACGACAGGTGCGAGGATGCACCCGTACGGAACGGCCGGGACGGGAGCCCCGCCGCTCCGGGCAGACCTGACCGGACGACGCGTCCGTGCCGGGTGGGGGCGGTCGGGCACGCATGGGATCCATCCCGTGCCGTGCCCCGTGGGTCCCTGCCGGGCGCTAACACCGCGCACCGCGCAGAAGGGACCGCTGACAGCGATGCAGATCCGGCTGACCGTCCTCGGGTCGGGGTCGCGCAGCGGCCACCACCAGGCCACGACCGCCCACACCTCCTCCGCTTCCTCCGGCGGCGCCGGACCGGCCAGCTGTGACGTGCTCGTCACCGCGCCCGTCGGCACCGCCCTGTCCGCGGTGGCCTCCGGACTCGCGGCCACCGTCGGAGGGCCCGACACCGGCGGCACGGTCGTGCTCTACGCCGGTACGGAACGGCTCGATCCCGCGCGCTGCGTGCTCGGCGAACCGCCGCTCGTGGACGGGGCGGTCCTCTCCCTGCACCTGCCCGGCCCCGACGTCCTGGCCGACACCGAGACCGCGGACGGCCCCCAGCTGCACGTGGTGGCCGGACCCGACGCGGGCGGCGTGCACCTGCTGCACCCGGGGGCGATCCGGATCGGGCGCTCGGCCGACGCGGACGTCCCCCTCGACGATCCCGACGTCTCGCGACTGCACTGCACCGTCACGGTGCTCCCGGACGGGCGGGTGGCCGTGGCCGACCTCGGCTCGACGAACGGCACCGCGCTCGACGGGGCGGCGGTCGGGGCGGAGCCGGTGGCGCTGGCGCCGGGGGCGCTGCTGCAGGTCGGCGAATCCACCCTCCGCCTCGCTACGGGGCCGATGCCCGCGCCGCTGACCCTGACCCCCGATCTGGAGGGCCACCTGTCCCTCACCCTGCCGGGCCCTGGCGCGGGCGCGGGCGCCTCCGGCGGAGCATGGAGCGCTACGCAGGGCACTCCGTCCGGGTCCGGCCAGGGCGCGGGGTCCGGCGGAGCCCGGGGGCCCGGCGGGGGACCGCAGGGACAGTTCCCCCACCCCGCCCCTTCCCGAAACGGGGGCTCCGCCCCCGACCCCGGCATGCCCGGCGCGGGCCGGGCCGGTTCCGGCGCCTCCGGCGCGAGCTGGGACACCTCCGGGACGGGCCACGGCCCCGGCGCCTCGGGCGGCGGCCCCCGGGCCGGTTCCGGCGCCCCGGGCCCGGAGCAGCACGGCGCGGCCGGGTGGGAGGGCTCCGACACCTCCGGCACCGGCTGGGGCACGCCCGCGACAGGCCACGACTCCGGCACTTCCGGCCGGGGCCGCACCGGCGGAGCCGGCTGGGACGGCAGCATCGGCTCCGATGCCCGCCGGGAAGGAGACTCCGTCCCCGCGCAGCACGGGCGCGACGTTGCCTCCGGCGCGGGATCGCCCGGTGTCGCCGGTGTGGAGCAGTACGGCGAAGCCGGTTGGGGCGCCCCCTCGGGCGCGGCCCGGGGCCCGCAGGACCCCCGAGCCGCCCAAGGCGCCCAAGGCGACGGCTCCGCGGCCGGTCCGGGCGGGGCCTCCGCGCCCCGTCGGGCCGCCCGGCGCGGGATCGGGGCCTGGGCCCGCAAGTGGGTGCGCGGGGAGGAGGCCGCCGAGGCGGTCGGCGGCGAGGCGGTGGCCGCGGCCGCCGCGGCCGGGTTCTCCGGCGCGCGGCCCGGGGTCGACGATCCCGCCGCGCTGCTGCTCGCCGCCCTCGGTCCGGCCCCGCGGCTGTGGTCCGGGCCCGCCGGGCTCGACGTCACGCTCGGCGTCGGCAGCAAGGTCGCGCTGCTGGAGACCGGCGCGCTCGGCATCGCCGGGCCCCGGGCCCGCCTGACCGGCGTGGCCCGGTCCGTGATCGCCCAGCTCGCCGCCCTGCACGCGCCCGGCCAGCGGCTGGAGATCGTGCTGGTCTCCGCCGACCGGGCCCGCCCGCTCGCCGAACGCCGCCGCGACTGGGGCTGGCTCGGCTGGCTGCCCCACGTACGGCCCGCGCACGGGCAGGACTGCCGGCTGCTGCTCGCGTACGACCGCGATCAGGCGGCCGCCCGCGCCGGTGAGCTGACCCGCCGCCTCGACGACGGTCCCCTCGGCGTCCATTGGGCCGGCGCCTCCGCGGAGGCCGTCCGCGAGGCCTCGTACGGCTACCGGGGCCCCTACACCCTCCTCGTCCTCGACGGGGATCCCGGCGCCGGAGCCCTGCGGGACGTCACCGGCCGCCTCGCCTCGCACGGGCCGGCCGCCGGGATCCACGTGCTGGCGCTCGCCGAGTCCCCGGCCACGACCCCCGCCTCGCTCGTCGCCGAGACCTACGAGAGCGCCTGCGCCGCCACCCCCGCCTTCCGGGACTGCGGCACCGTCGCCCTGCTCAGCGGGGACGTGGCCACGGCGGTACGGACCTTCGCGGTCTCCCACGGCAAGCCGGTCCCGCCCGGCGAGACGGCCACGGCCGACGCCGTCTCGGTGGCCTGGGCGGAGCGGTTCGCCCGCGCCCTGGCCCCACTGAAGGCCGACTCGCCCGCCACGGAGGGCTACCGGCCGTCCGCCGCCACCCTCCCCCCGACCTCCCGGCTGCTCGACGAGCTGGGGCTGGCGCGGGCCACCCCGGCCTCGCTGATGGCCCGTTGGGCCGCCGCCACCGACCAGGGCCAGAGCGTCGGCGGCCTCGCCGAGATCGTGCTCGGCTCCGGACGTCGCGGGCCCGTGGGCGCCGAACTCGTCACCGACGGCCCGCACGTACTGATCGAGGGGCCCGCCGGAAGCGGCCGCACCGAGCTGCTGCGTTCCGTCGCCGCCTCCCTGTCGGCCGCCTCCCGGCCCGACCGGCTCGGCCTGGTGCTGCTCGACGGGGCCGGCGGGGAGCGCGGTGACGGGCTGCTGCCCTGTACCGAGCTGCCGCACGTCTCGGCCCATCTCGTGGCCTCCGACCCGCTGCGCATGCGGGAATTCGCGCAGGCGCTGGGCGCCGAGCTCAAGCGGCGGGCGGAGCTCCTGGACGGGGTGCCCTTCGCCGAGTGGCACGCGCTGCGCGAGGTCTCCGACCGGATGGTCTCGCCCCGTCAGCCCACCCCGGGCGAACTGCGCGGCGATCTGGAGCCCCAGCGCTCCGGCACCCTGCGGCTGCGCTCCTCCGCCACCCGCACCGACCCGGCGGGGCCGAGCCCGCTGCCGCGCCTGGTCGTGCTGGTGGACGACTTCGACGCGCTGGTCGCGCCGGGCCTGGGCAGTACGGGCCGGCCCGCCGCCGGTTCGGTGGTCCGCGCGCTGGAGGCGGTGGCCCGCGAGGGTGCCCGGCTCGGGGTGCACCTGGTGGCCACCAGCGCCCGCCCGGACCGGACCGCCGACACCGAGCTGGCCCGGCTGGCCACCTTGCGGGTCGAGCTCGACGCCCCCGACCAGCCGGGGCCCGGGCGCGGTCTGCTCCGGTACTCCGACGGCCGCGCCGTCCCGTTCCAGGGCGGCCGGGTCACCGGCAGGATCCCCCGGACGGCGACTCAACGGCCGACGGTGGTGCCGGTGGAGTGGGAGCGGATGGGCGATCCGCCGACCCGCCGTCCGGTCCGCGAACTGGGCAACGGCCCGACCGACCTCGCGCTGCTGGCCAGCGCCCTGGACCGGGCCTCGCACCTGGTCTCGGCGATACCGGTGCTCTTCCCGCCCGCCCCCTGAGGGCCGCCCGCAAGGGCCGCGCTCACCGGCAAGGCGGTATTGCGGGGGTGCGCGGGGCGGCGTAGACCTTGTGGCACGGGACACACCACGGCCACACAGGCATCGGGGGCAGAGCCATGCGCAGACTGCACGGAGCGAACCGCACGAAGACCGGGACCGGCGCGAGGACCCGTACGAGAGCCCGTACGAGGGCCCGCGCCTGGGCGGCGCTGATCGCCACGGGCGCGCTCGCGCTCACCGCGTGCGGCAGCGACGGCGGCGGCAAGGAGCCGGGGCCGAAGGGCGGCAGTGCGACGCCCGCCGGGCCCGCGGTCGCGTTACCCCGGCTGGACGGCGAGAAGCTGGAGGTCGCGGCGGTCTGGACGGGCCCCGAACAGGCCAACTTCACCAAGGTGCTGAAGGAGTTCGAGCAGCGGACCGGCGCCACCGTCACCTTCGTGCCCGCGCAGGACCCGATCGTCACCTTCCTCGGCACGAAGATCGCGGGCGGCTCCCCGCCGGACGTGGCGCTGCTCCCGCAGGTCGGCGCGCTGGTCTCGGCGGTCAAGAACAAGTGGGTCCAGCCGGTCGGCGCCGAGGCGCAGGCCCAGCTGGACAAGAACTACTCGAACGGCTGGAAGACCCTGGGAGCGGTCGACGGAACCCAGTACGGGGTGTACTACAAGGCCGCCAACAAGTCGCTGATCTGGTACAACGCGAAGGCTTTCGAGGCGGCGGGCGTCCAGCCCCCGAAGACCTGGAAGGAGCTCCTGACGGCGGCCGACACCCTGTCCGCGTCCGGTACCCCGGCGGTCTCGGTGGCCGGCGCCGACGGCTGGACCCTGACCGACTGGTTCGAGAACGTCTACCTGTCCCAGGCGGGCCCGGAGAAGTACGACCAGCTGGCCAAGCACCAGATCAAGTGGACGGACGACAGCGTCAAGCAGGCGCTGGCCTCGCTCGCCGAGCTGTTCGGCCGCAAGGACTTCCTGGCGGGCGGCCAGAGCGGGGCGCTGGCGACGGAGTTCCCCAAGTCGGTGACGCAGACCTTCACCGGTGGCGACCGGCCGGCGGCCGCGATGGTCTACGAGGGCGACTTCGTGGCGGTCAACATCGCCCAGACGGAGGCGAAGGTGGGCAAGGACGCCCTGGTCTTCCCCTTCCCCAGTGTCGGCGCCAAGGCCCCGGTGGTCTCCGGCGGCGACGTGGCGGTCGCGCTGAAGCCCTCGAAGGGCGCGCAGGCGCTGCTGACCTTCCTGGCCTCGGCGGATTCGGCGCGGATCCAGGCGGGCGAGGGCGGCTTCCTGTCCCCGAACAAGTCCCTCGAGCTGAGCGCGTACCCGAACGACATCCAGCGCGGCATCGCCCAGGCCCTGATCGCGGCGGGCGACGACTTCCGCTTCGACATGTCCGACCAGGCTCCGGCGGCCTTCGGCGGGACCCCGGGCGCGGGCGAGTGGAAGGCGCTCCAGGACTTCCTGGCGAACCCGTCGGACGTGGCGGGCACCCAGGCGAGGCTGGAGGCGGACGCGGCCAAGGCCTACGGGAACTGATCCCCGTGGCCTCCACGACCGGGACCGCGCCCAAGGCCTCCCCCACCCGGGCGGGGGAGGCCCGGCGCCGCCGCCTGACGGCGGTGGCGTTCCTCCTGCCCGCCCTCGTCCTGCTCGGCGCGCTCGTCGTGCACCCCATCGGCTACTCGGTCTACCGCAGCTTCTTCGACCGCCCCGGGGACACCTTCGTGGGCGGCGGCAACTACCGGGAGATCCTCCACGACTCCACCATCCGCACCGCCCTGAAGAACACGGCGGTGTGGGTGGTGCTGGCCCCGGTCACCGCCACCGCGCTCGGTCTGGTCTTCGCGGTGCTGACCGAACGGGTGCGCTGGGGAACGGCGTTCAAGCTGGTCGTCTTCATGCCGATGGCCATCTCCATGCTCGCGGCGGGCATCATCTTCCGGCTCGTCTACGACCACGACCCCGACCGGGGCGTCGCCAACGCCGTCTGGGTCGGCGTCCACGACACCTTCGCCGAATCCTCCGCCTTCCCCAAGGCCCGCCCCGGCCGGGACTCCCCGCTGCTCCCGGCCGACGGGGGCGGGTACACGACCCGCGATCCGGTACGGGCGGGCGTGCCCGTGCTGCTCCCGCTGGTCGGGATCGCCCCGGAGGACCTGCCCAAGGGCGCGGGCCCGGCGAAGGCGCCCGCCGCCGAGCCCGGGAAGGTCACCGGTACCGCCTGGCAGGACTTCACCCGGGGCGGCGGCGGCACGGTGAACACGGTCGACCCCACCGAGTCCGCGCTCGCCGGGCTGCGGATCGAGGCGGTCAAGGACGGCCGGGTGGTCGATACGGCGACGGCCCGGGCCGACGGCACCTTCACCCTGTCCGCGCGGGCCGACGGGGCGCTGCTGCGACTGCCCGCATCGAACTTCCGGGAGGCGTACGGGGGCGTGGAGTGGCTCGGCCCGACGCTGGTGACCCCGGCGGTCATCGGGGCCTACGTGTGGATGTGGGCCGGGTTCGCGATGGTGCTGATCGGGGCGGGGCTGGCCGCCCTGCCGCGCGAGCTGCTGGAGGCGGCGCGGGTGGACGGGGCGAGCGAGTGGCAGGTGTTCCGGCGGATCACCGTGCCGCTGCTGGGGCCCGTCCTGGCGGTGGTCCTCGTCACCCTGGTCATCAACGTGATGAAGGTCTTCGACCTGGTGTTCGTGATCGCGCCGGGAGCGGTGCAGGACGACGCCAACGTCCTCGCGCTCCAGCTGTACCGGACCTCCTTCGGCACCGACGCGGACCCGGGGCTCGGTTCCGCGATCGCGGTCCTGCTGCTGGTGCTGGTGCTGCCCGTCATGGCCTACAACATCCGCCGGATCCGCCGGGAGGCCCGCCGATGAGCACGCCCCGAACCGTCCCGCGGCGCTCCCCGCACCCCCTGCGCGCCCTCGGCTCGCGCGCGGCCGGCGGCGCGCTGCGCGTCTTCCTGGTCCTGACGGCCCTGTTCTGGCTGCTGCCCACCCTCGGCCTGCTGATCTCCTCCTTCCTCTCCCCCACCGAACTGAACCGCGGCGGCTGGTGGCAGGCGCTGACCGCGCCCTCCCGGCTGACGGCCGGGAACTACGAGCGGCTGCTGGCCAACGAGACCATCACCGGCTCCCTGCTCAGCACGGCGTACATCGCCGTCCCGGCGACCCTGCTGGTCCTGACGCTGGGCGCGCTCGCCGGATACGCCTTCGCCTGGCTGGAGTTCCCCGGCCGGGACTGGCTGTTCCTGATCGTGGTCGGGCTGCTCGTCGTGCCCGTCCAGGTGGCGCTGATCCCGGTCTCCGAACTCTTCGGCTCCATCGGGCTGTTCGAGACCACCGCCGGGGTGGTGCTGTTCCACACCGCCTTCGGGCTGCCGTTCGCGGTGTTCCTGCTGCGCAACTTCTTCGCGGAGATCCCGCGCGAGCTGCTGGAGGCGGCCCGGCTCGACGGGGCGGGCGAACTGCGGCTGTTCGCACGGGTGGTGCTGCCGCTGGGCGGTCCGGCGATCGCCTCGCTGGGCATCTTCCAGTTCCTGTGGGTGTGGAACGACATGCTGGTCGCGCTGGTCTTCGCGGACTCCAAGCACCCGCCGGTCACGGTCGCCCTCCAGCAGCAGGTACGGCAGTTCGGCAACAACATCGACGTGCTCGCGCCCGGCGCGTTCCTGTCGATGGTGGTGCCGCTCCTCGTCTTCTTCGCCTTCCAGCGGCAGTTCGTCTCGGGGGTGATGGCGGGAGCGGTCAAATAGTCCGGCCCGAAAGCCCGGTCGAGCAGCCCGGTCAAACAGCCCCGCGCACCCCCTGGATCACGGTGCTGACGTGCCCGGTTGACGCTGCGTAACCCGAATGCCACACCCTGCGTAACCCGATCGCCACGCCGGGGGTTCCTGGGCAATATGCCCGCGCCGACCCCTGGATGTGCCGTGCCCCGGTTCAGCGTCATCGTGCCCGCGTACAAGGTCCAGGCGTACCTCCAGGAGAGTCTGGACTCGGTCCTGACCCAGTCGTACCCGGATCTCGAACTGATCGCGGTCGACGACGCCTCCCCGGACGCCTGCGGTTCGATCATCGACGACTACGCGGCCCGGGACCCCCGGGTCACCGCCGTGCACCTGGCGCACAACCTCGGCCTCGGGCCGGCCCGCAACGCGGGCCTGGCCCGGGCCACCGGCGACTACCTGGTCTTCCTCGACGGCGACGACACCCTCGCCCCCGGCGCCCTGCAGGCCATCACCGACCGGCTCAAGGCCACCGGCTCCCCGGACGTCCTGGTCTACGACTACGCGCGCACCTTCTGGACCGGCGAACTGGTCCGCAACAGCCTCTCCCACCGCCTCTCCGAAGACGGCCCGGCCAGCTTCCGCCTCGCCGACCGCCCCTCCCTCCTCGGCATGCTGATGGTGGTCTGGAACAAGACCTACCGCCGCGAGTACGCGGAGCGCGAGGGGCTCACCTTCCCGCCCGGTTTCTACGAGGACACCCCCTGGACCTATCCCGCGCTCCTCGCGGCGGAGTCCGTGGCCGTCCTGGACCGGGTGTGCGTCCACTACCGCCAGCGCCGCACCGGCTCGATCCTGACCACCACCAGCCGCCGCCACCTCGACATCTTCGACCAGTACGACCGCGTCTTCGGCTACCTCGCCACCCGCCCCGAGCTGGAGCGCTGGCGGCCCGCCGTGCACCGGCGGATGGCCGAGCACTTCTGCGCCCTGTACGCGGACCCGCGCCGGCTCCCGCGCGCGGCCCGCTCCGAGTTCTTCGCCCGGGCGAGCGCCCTGCTGCGCCGCTACCGGGTGTCCGGCCCGCGCCCCCTGTCCCTGAGCCGCACCGACCGGGTCCGCCACCTCCTGATGCGGGCGGGCGCGCGGCGCACGTACCGCCTGCTGTCCTCGCTGCGCGCCGCCTCGCTCGCGGCGGGCGGCGCGGGCCTCACGCTGGGCCGGGGCCTGCGCGAATCCGCCCTGCGCCTGCACTACCGCACGCAGCGCCTGCTGCCCCTGCGCCCGGAGCTGGCGGTCTTCTCCGCGTACTGGCACGGCGGTTACGCCTGCAACCCGGCGGCCATCGAGGCCAAACTGCGCGAACTCGCCCCGCGCATGCGGACGGCCTGGATCTGCGATCCGGCGCACGCCTCGACCCTGCCCCGCGAAACCGTGCCCCTGCGGCCGGGTTCGAGGGCGTACTGGACGGCGCTGGCCCGCGCCACGTACCTGGTCACGAACGTCAACTTCGACCGCACGCTGGTCAAGCGCCCCGGCCAGGTCCTCCTCCAGACCCAGCACGGCACCCCGCTCAAGCGGGTCGGCCTCGACCTCCAGGACCGTCCGGCGGCCACCCCGACCACGGACTTCGCCGGTCTGCTGCGGGGCGCGGACCAGTGGGACTACCTGCTCTCCGCGAACCGCCACTCCACCCTCGTCTGGGAGAAGGCGGTGCCGTCCTCGTACACCACGCTCGAATACGGCTACCCGCGCAACGACGTCTTCCACCGGGCGACCCAGGCCGAGGTCCTCGAACTGCGCGAACGCCTCGGCATCCCGCCGGGCTCGACGGCCATCCTGTACGCGCCGACCCACCGCGACTACCGCCGCAGCCGCCCCGACCACCTGGACTTCGAGCGGATCCTGCGCGACCTGGGCCCGCGCTACACGATCCTGACCCGCACCCACCTGACGTACGCGGGCTCGGCGGCCCCGGAGCCGCACCCGCGGCTGCTGGACGTCTCGGCCCACCCCTCGGTGGAGGAACTCTGCCTGGCCTCGGACGCGTTGGTGACGGACTACTCGTCCCTGATGTTCGACTACGCCTCGCTGGACCGCCCGATCGTGATCCACGCGGACGACTGGGAGGCGTACGAGGCCTCGCGCGGCACCTACTTCGACCTGAGGGCCTTCCCGCCGGGCGCGATCGCCCGCACCGAGGACGAGCTGGTGGACATCTTCGCGACGGGCCACTGGCAGGGCTCGCGCTCCGCGCAGCTGCGCGCCTCGTTCCGGACCCGGTTCTGCACGCACGACGACGGCCACGCGGCGGAGCGCGTAGTCCGCCGGGTCTTCCTCAGCCAGCCCGCATCCCCCATCGTCCCCCTGGAAGACCGCCGCCCCACCCCGGCAGCCCCGTCCGCCACCCCGGAACCGACCCTGGCCCACTTGACCTCGGGCCGCTGGCCGTAATTGATCAGCCTCGCCGGCGTTTGAGGCGCGGGGTCCGGGGCGGAGCCCCGGGGAACGGTGGAAGGGCGGGTAGGGGACGGCTCCGCGCAGCGGCAACCCGGGCGCAGCCCGGGCCGGTCCGCACGCCCGTCAGGCGGACAGGGCCTTGAGCCCAGCGACCACCGACCGCGCCAGGTCGTCCAGATACCCCCCGGGGACCCCGTCCCGCACAACGACCTGCCGCCAATACAACGGCCCGATCGCCAGATCAAGCGCCCGCCCCGCATCCACCCCCACAGGCAGCTCGCCCCGCGAGACCGCCTCCGAGATGATCCCCTCGGCCATCCGCCGCTGCCCCTCCAGCAGTGCTCCCCGTACCGCGTCCGCGATCTCGGGGTTGCGCGCCGCTTCGACCAGCAGGTCCGGGATCACCGCCGAGGCGACCGGGTGCCGCAGCACGTGGGACATCACTTCCAGGAGCGCCCGTACGTCCCCGTAGAGCGTTCCCGTCGACGGCACCGGCAGTCCGTCCACCGCGAATGCCCCCACCAGGTCCAGGACCAGGTGCAGCTTCGACTTCCAGCGGCGGTAGACGGCCGTCTTCCCGACGCCCGCCCGCCGTGCGATGCCCTCGATCGACATCCGGGCGAAGCCGACGGTCGCCAGTTCCTCGACCACGGCCGCCCGGATCGCCTCGGTCACGTCCTCGCGCAGTACGGCGGCCCCTGCGGGGGCTCTTCGGGGGGCGGGGGCGGCAGGCTCAGTGGTCATGAGCAGAGCATAACCCGCGACGACGATACGGTTGCGTTTCGACGCGTCACGTCCTACCCTCGCCGTAGCGACGATACGGACCCGTCCCATCGCAACGTCCCATCGCCAGCGACGCCCCGACCCCGTCGAAAGCGACCCACGTGACAGTGACCACCGCGCCCCCGGCCCCCACGAAGAGCAGGCCCGCCAGGAACGGGGCCAAGGCCCCGGACCCGATCGCCGAACTGGCGGCGGCCCACGACCTGACCCTCAGCGGCGCCCGCCCCTCGCTCCCCTCCTACATCCGGCAGCTCTGGGGCCGTCGCCACTTCGTCACCGCCTACGCCACCGCCCGGATGCACGCCCAGTACAGCCAGGCCAGCCTCGGCCAGGTCTGGCACCTGGTGACCCCGCTGCTCAACGCGGCCGTCTACTACTTCATCTTCGGCCTGGTCATGCACGCCAGCCACGGCGTGCCGAACTACCTGCCGTTCCTGATCACCGGCGTCTTCATCTGGGACTTCATCGGCAGCTGCGTCAACGCCTCCACCCGCGCCGTCCAGAGCAACCTCGGCCTGGTGCGCGCCCTGCACTTCCCCCGGGCCTCCCTTCCCCTCTCCACCGTCGTGCAGCTCTTCCAGCAGCTGCTCGTCACCATGGGCGCACTGATCGTCCTGCTGCTGATCTTCGGCCAGACCCCCTCCCTGAACTGGCTGCTCGTCCTGCCGACCCTCTTCCTCATGGCCTCCTTCTGCGCGGGCTGCGCCATGATCATGGCGAGGATCGGCGCGAAGAGCCCCGACGTCAGCCAGCTGATGCCCTTCGTCCTGCGGACCTGGATGTACGCCTCGGGCGTCATGTGGTCCATCGACGCGATGCTCCGCACGGACCACCTGCCGCACTGGGTCTCCACGGCCCTGAAGACCAACCCCGCGGCCGTCTACATCGACCTGATGCGCTTCGCGCTCATCGACTCGTACAAGGCGAACCAGCTCCCGCACCACGTCTGGCTGATCGCACTCGGCTGGGCCCTGGTCGTCGGCGTCGGCGGGTTCGTCTTCTTCTGGAAGGCTGAGGAGGAGTACGGCCGTGGCTGATACCGCAACCGCACCCCGCACCACCCCGACCCGCGCCCCGCAGGTCCCCGACACCCGCGTCCCGACCGTCATCGCCGACGAGGTCCACGTGGTCTACAAGGTGCACGGCTCGGGCGGCCGCAGGGGCGGCGCCACCGCCGCCCTGAGCCGGATCTTCTCCCGCAAGCCGACCTCCGGCGCGGTCCGCGAGGTGCACGCCGTCAAGGGCGTCAGCTTCACCGCGTACAAGGGCGAGGCCATCGGCCTGATCGGCACCAACGGCTCCGGCAAGTCCACCCTGCTGTCCGCCATCGCCGGCCTCCAGCCGGTGGCCGCCGGCCGGATCTTCTCGCACGGCCAGCCGTCACTGCTCGGCGTGAACGCCGCCCTGATGAACGATCTGACCGGCGAGCGCAACGTGGTCCTCGGCGGCCTCGCGATGGGCATGACCAAGCAGCAGATCCGCGAGCGCTACCAGGACATCGTCGACTTCTCCGGGATCAACGAGAAGGGCGACTTCATCTCGCTCCCCATGCGGACGTACTCCTCGGGCATGGGCGCCCGGCTGCGCTTCTCCATCGCCGCCGCCAAGGACCACGACGTCCTGATGATCGACGAGGCCCTGGCCACCGGCGACGCCGCCTTCCAGCGGCGCAGCCAGGCCCGCATCGAGGAACTGCGCGAGCAGGCCGGCACGGTCTTCCTCGTCTCCCACGGCATCGGCACGGTCCGCGCGACCTGCGACCGCGCGATCTGGCTGGAGTCGGGCGTCCTACGCATGGACGGCCCCTCGGCAGAGGTCTGCGACGCGTACGAGGCCTTCACATCGGGCAAGAACTAGCCCCGCCGAAATCCAGCCCCGCCGGCGTTTGAGGCGCGGGGGTCCGGGGGCAGCGCCCCCGGCAACGGCGCCGCGCCGACACACGAACGGGCCGGGCCCGGGACCAACGAGGTCCCGGGCCCGGCCCGTTCCGGCAAGCACAGCCCGCCAGGGCTACGTGTGCACCCGAAGCAGCGACCGCATGGTCCGCATCGCCACCGACAGGTTCGCCAGGTCGAAGTCGTCCGAGCCCTGGATCTCGTCCAGAGTCGTCCGCGCCCGCCCGATGATCGCCGCGTTCTTCTCCTCCCACGCCTTGAAGCGCTCCTCGGGAGTCGAGGTGCCGTTGCCCACCGACAGCACGTCGGCGGTCAGGGCCGCATGCGCCGAGAACAGGTCCTCGCGGATGGAGGCACGGGCCATGGACTGCCAGCGGTCGGCCCGCGGCAGGTCGATGATCCGGTCCATCAGCTGGGTGATGTTCAGCCGGTCGGCGAGGTCGTAGTACACCTCGGCCACCGCCAGCGGCTCCACGCCCGTACGGTCCGAGATCGCGACGATGTCCAGCGTCGGGAACGCGGACGAGAAGCCGGCCACCTTGGCCGCCAGCTCCTCCGGCACGCCCTCGCCGATCAGCTCGGCCCGGACCGCCTCGTACCACTCCAGGTCCGCGCCGCGCACCAGCTTCGGCAGCTCCGACCAGACCTTCTCCACCCGCTCGGCGAAGAGCTCAATGGTCTCGGTGATCTGGAGCGGCTGCGGCCGGTTGTTCAGCAGCCAGCGGGTGCCGCGCTCGACCAGGCGCCGCGAGTGCAGCCGCACCCGGGTCTGGACGTCGGCGGCGACCTCGTTGTCGAGGGCCTCGACGGCGTCCCACACCCCGGCCAGGCCGAAGATCTCGCGGGCCGCGAGCTGCGCCCGGACGATCTCCTCCAGGGAGGCTCCGGTCTCTTCGCGCAGGCGGTGCAGGAAGGTCGAGCCACCGCTGTTGACGGTGTCGTTGACCAGCACGGTGGTGATGATCTCGCGGCGCAGCGCGTGCCCGTCGACCTGGTCCGGGAACTTGGCCCGGAGCGCGCCCGGGAAGTAGGCGTGCAGCAGGCGGGCGAGGTACGGGTCGTCCGGCAGCTCGGTGTGGATGAGCTCGTCCGCCACCGTGATCTTGGTGTAGGCGAACAGGACGGCGAGCTCCGGCTGGGTCAGGCCCCGGCCGTTGTTGAGGAGCTCGCGGATCTGCCGGTCGTTGGGCAGGAACTCCAGCCCCCGGTCGAGCAGTCCGTCCTTGCCCAGGCGGCGCATGAAGCGCTGCTGGGCGTGGAGCAGGCTGGGCGCCTGGGCCGCGCCGTTGGCCAGGGCGGTGTTCTGCGCGTAGTTGTTGCGCAGGACCAGCCGGCCGACCTCGTCGGTCATCGCGGCGAGGAACTTGTTGCGCTGCTTGACGGTCAGGTCCCCGTCGGCGACGACCGAGTTCAGCAGGATCTTGATGTTCACCTCGTGGTCGGAGGTGTCCACGCCGGCGCTGTTGTCGATGGCGTCGGTGTTGATCTTGCCGCCCTCGCCGCCGGCGCCGCTGCGGGCGAACTCGATGCGGCCGAGCTGGGTCAGACCCAGGTTGCCGCCCTCGCCGATGACCTTGGCCCACACGTCGGAGCCGTTGACGCGGATGGCGTCATTGGCCTTGTCGCCGACGTCCGCGTGCGTCTCGGCCGTCGCCTTGACGTACGTACCGATGCCGCCGTTCCACAGCAGGTCCACGGGGGCCTTGAGGATCGTCTGCATCAGCTCGGCCGGGGTCATCTTGGTGATGCCCGACTCGATGCCGAGGGCCGCGCGGATCTGCGCGTTGACCGGGATGGCCTTCGCGCTGCGCGGGTGGATCCCGCCGCCCTGCGAGAGCAGCGCGGTGTCGTAGTCCGCCCACGAGGAGCGCGGCAGCTCGAACAGGCGCCGGCGCTCGGCGTACGAGGTCGCCGCGTCCGGGTTCGGGTCGATGAAGATGTGCCGGTGGTCGAAGGCTGCGACCAGGCGGATGTGCTCGGAGAGCAGCATGCCGTTGCCGAAGACGTCGCCGGACATGTCGCCGACGCCGACGACCGTGAAGTCCTGGGTCTGGGTGTCGTGCCCGAGCTCGCGGAAGTGCCGCTTGACGGACTCCCAGGCGCCGCGGGCGGTGATGCCCATGCCCTTGTGGTCGTAGCCGGCGCTGCCGCCGGAGGCGAAGGCGTCGCCCAGCCAGAACCCGTAGGACTCCGCGACGCCGTTGGCGATGTCGGAGAAGGTGGCGGTGCCCTTGTCGGCGGCGACGACGAGGTAGGTGTCGTCCTCGTCGTGGCGGACCACGCCCCGGGGGTGCACGACCTCGCCGGCGACCATGTTGTCGGTGATGTCGAGCAGCGCCGAGATGAAGATCTTGTACGAGGCGATGCCCTCGGCGAGCCACGCGTCGCGGTCCACCGACGGGTCCGGCAGGTTCTTGGCGACGAAGCCGCCCTTGGCGCCGACCGGCACGATCACGGTGTTCTTGACCATTTGCGCCTTGACCAGGCCGAGGATCTCCGTACGGAAGTCCTCGCGCCGGTCGGACCAGCGCAGACCGCCTCGGGCGACCTTGCCGAAGCGCAGGTGGACGCCCTCGACGCGCGGGGAGTACACCCAGATCTCGAAGGCCGGACGCGGGGCCGGCAGGTCCGGGATGGCCTGCGGGTCGAACTTCATCGACACGTAGCTGTGCTGCTCGCCCGCGTCGTTCAACTGGAAGAAGTTGGTGCGCAGCGTGGCCTTGATGAGGGTGAGGAAGGACCGCAGGATCCGGTCCTCGTCCAGCGAGGCGACCTGGTCCAGGGCCCCGTCCAGCTCCTCCAGCATCGCGTCCACGAGCTCGCTGCCCGCCGACTGGCGGCCGGGCGACATCCGCGCCTCGAAGAGCGAGACCAGCAGCCGGGTGGTGTGGACGTTGTTGCGGAGGGTGTCCTCCATGTAGTCCTGGCTGAAGGTGGCACCGGCCTGGCGCAGGTACTTGGCGTACGCGCGCAGGACGACGGCCTGTCGCCAGGTCAGCCCGGCGCCCAGCACCAGGGTGTTGAAGTTGTCGTTCTCGGCGTCGCCCTGCCAGACCGCCGCGAAGGCGTCCTGGAACCGCTCGCGGGCGTCGTCGCCGAGGTAGTTGGATGCCGCTGCGGAGTCGCCGTTGCCGTTCGGGAGCGGCATCCGCAGGCCGAAGTCGTAGATCCACGCGTTCGTACGGTCGCTGCACCGCAGCTCGTACGGCCGCTCGTCGGTGACCTCGACGCCCAGGCGCTGCAGGACCGGCAGGACCGCGGACAGGGAGACCTGCTCACCCGTGCGGTAGATCTTGAAACGGCGCTCGCCGGGGCCCGCGCCGACCGGCTCGTACAGCGACAGCGCGAACTCGCGGTCGCTCGCGGACAGCCGCTCCAGGTGGCACAGGTCCGCCACGGCCGCGCGCGGCGAGTGGTCGGCCTTGTAGCCCTCGGGGAAGGAGGTGCCGTACTTGCGCAGCAGCTCGGCGGCGCGCTCCTCGCCCAGCTCGGCCACCAGGGCCTCGCCGAACCCGTCCGCCCAGGAGCGGGCGGCCTCGACCAGCCGGCCCTCGATGCGGTCGACGTCGGCGTCCGTCAGCACGGGCAGCTCCGTGCCCTGCGGGACACGGACCACGAAGTGGATGCGGGAGAGGATCGACTCGGTGTTCCAGGCGGTGAAGTCGACGCTGATGCCGTCGAGCTCCTCCTGCAGGATCGCGATCAGGCGCAGCCGCACACCGGTGGTGTAGCGGTCGCGGGGCAGGTAGACGAGCGCGGAGTAGTAGCGCCCGTACTCGTCCTGGCGCAGGTACAGCCGCAGCCGGCGGCGCTCCTGGAGGTACAGGACGGAGGTGGCGATGGCCTGGAGCTGGTCGACCGGGGTCTGGAACAGCTCGTCGCGCGGGTAGGTCTCCAGGATCTGCAGCAGGTCGCGGCCGTCGTGGCTGGACGGCGCGAAGCCGGCGCCCGCGAGGACCTCGGCGACCTTGCGGCGGATGACCGGGACGCGGCGCACCGACTCGGTGTACGCGGCGGAGGAGAACAGGCCGAGGAAGCGGCGCTCGCCGACGACGTTGCCCTCGGCGTCGAACTTCTTCACGCCCACGTAGTCGAGGTACGAGGGGCGGTGCACGGTGGAGCGGCTGTTGGCCTTGGTCAGCACCAGCAGGCGGTGCTCGCGGGCCTTGGCGCGGGCATCGGCCGGCAGCCGGTTGAAGGAGGGCGAGACGGGGTGGCCGTCCTCCTTGCCGCTGTGCAGCGGGTCGGAGCGCAGGATGCCGAGGCCGGTGCCGGGCACGGCGGCCAGGGAGTCGCCGTCGACGAGGTTGTACTCGCGGTAGCCGAGGAAGGTGAAGTGGTCGTCGGCCAGCCAGCGCAGCAGCTCGCGGGCCTCTTCGAGCTCGTACTCGCGCAGGTCGGGCGCGGTCGGCTCGTCGGGAAGCTCCTCCGCGACGCGCAGCGCGGCGTCGCGCATCTTCTCCCAGTCCTCGACGGACTCGCGCACGTCGGACAGGACGCGCAGCAGATCGCCGGTGATCTGCTTGAGGTCGGCGCGGTCGGTCTCGCGGTCGATCTCCACGTGGATCCAGGACTCGACGAGGGAGTCGTGGGGGCGCGCGGTGCGCGGACCGTGCGCGTCGCAGTCGGGGCCGAGGATCTCGATCAGCTTGCCGGTGACGTCGCGGCGGACGACCACCTGCGGGTGGATCACGACGTGGATGCCGCGGCCCTGGCGGGACAGCTCGTTGGTGACGCTGTCGACCAGGAAGGGCATGTCGTCGGTGACGACCTCGACGACGGAGTGGCTGGAGGTCCAGCCGTTCTCCTCCACCGTGGGCGTGTGCACCCGCACGTTCGCGGTGCCCTGCGGACGGATCTCCGCGATCCGGTAGTGCGAGAGCGCCGCCCCGAACACATCGACCGGGTCCCGGTCGAGGAGGTCCTCGGGGGCGGTGTGCAGGTAGTAGCGCTGGAGGTACGCGAGCATCGTGTCCTGATCAGGACGGTCAGGACGCTCCCCTTGCTCGGACCCAGTCGGAAGTAGCCCCCCGGCCGGGCTGTTCTCAGCTACCCGTGCCGCCCGCGCGAGCAGCTCGGCCTTTGCTTCGTCCAGCTTGGTCTGCATGTCCTCTGGCTCCTGTCGCGCGCCATTGCGTGACGTAGGTGAAGGAAGGAATGACGTAGCGCCGCGAGGCGGGGTGTCGTGGTCCGTTCGGGATCGACGCTATGTCGTCGAGAAAACCGCCGGGGAGAGAATCGGCCATGATCGGCAGGAGGTCCCGGCGGCGGGGATCAGCGATGGCCCGGGCACGGTAGTGCGCCGGGCGCTGGCCGGAGGCTTCAGTGCCTCCGAGGACTATCGCGCTGATCACGGGTACCAGGCTATCTCGCCCCACCCCCGACTCGTCATGAGCTGTATGTGTACAAATCCGGGGGTGGAACTTTGACACTCTGGACAGCGACGGGCCCCCGCGTGCGTGCAAGTGGCTAATCGGCCGACTCTCGAGCAGCGCGTACGGCCTCCGCCAGGGTGTCCACGACGGGGACACCGGCTGATTCCAGACTGCTGCGGCTGTGTGAGCCGCCCGTGTAGAGAACAGCCCGCGCGCCCACGTGCGCGGCGGCCAGCGCATCGTCCACTGCGTCTCCGATGAGCACCGTACGCCCGGCCGTCACCCCCGTCCCCTCCAGGGCCTCAAGGTGGCGTACGAGGTGTCCCGCCTTGGTGGTGTGGGAGGGCCCGATGCGGCCGTCGACGCGCAGGAAGTGCCCGTCGATGCCGTGCGCCCGGACCAGCGGGACCAGCTTGTCGTGGGGCGCCAGCGACAGCAGGGACTGCGTGAGCCCCTCGGTCTGCCAGTCGCGCAGCAGCTCCCCGGCCCCGTCCGCGAGTCCGGCTCCATCGGCGGCGGCCCAGTAGTGGCGGTGGAAGGTCTCGTCCATGACGGTCCACTCGGCGTCCGTGGGGAGCCGGCCCATGATGCGCTCGTAGAACTTGGGAACCGGTACGACGTACAGCTCGCGGTACGTCTCCAGGGTGATCGGCGCGAAGCCGAACTCGGCGAAGGAGGCGTTGGTCGCGGCTATGACCGCGTCGATGTCGTGGAGGAGGGTGCCGTTCCAGTCCCAGACGATGTGGGGGTCCTGCGGTCTCACTTCAGCAGCCCCTCAATCTCCTGGATCCCGAACCAGAGCAGCTCGTGGTCCTCGGCGCCGTCCACGGCGAACTGTGCGTCCTCGTCGCCCAGGTCGGCGGCCGCGAGGGCCTGCACGGCCGCTGTCACGTCCTCGAGGGCCTCCGGGGCGTCCACGTGCACGGCGGCGGCCACGGCGAGCCGTACGGCCCCCGCGAGGGCCACCTGGCCGAGGGTGGCCTCGTCGACCCCGGGGGTCGCGGCGGCGGCCTTGTCGTCCACGTCCACCGCGACCACGACCCGCTTGCGGGGCGCGGTCCCGTCCTCGGCGAGCATCCGCAGGCTGGCGGCGGCGGCCCGGCCGAGGGCGGCGTACTCCAGCTCCTCGATGTCGTCCGACACGTACCACTCGCGCAGGCCCGGCGTGACGGCGTACGCCCGCAACGGAGCCGGACCCAGCTCACCCGCCTCGTGCGCCTCGGCGAGCCCGGGAAGGGTCAGGGGGACGTACACGCGCATGGCCGGCTGCTTTCGGTAGTCGGAAACGCCTTCAGGATACGGCCGTTCCCCGACGGGACTCCGTCCGGTGACGGGTCCGTCCCCCTTCGGGGTGCCGGGGCGGGAGCGGGGGCCGTCAGCTTCGCTCCGCGCGGGGCGGCGCCGGGAGCGCGGGGGCGGCGGGCACCCACCACGGATAGGTGAAGGCGGGCCGGGCCCGCGGCGGGGCGGCGGGGCCGTTGCGGAGCGTGTTCGCGGGCCCGTAGAAGTCTGCCTACCAAGTTACCGCCCGGTACCGCACCGGGCCCGGACACCTCGGGGACGGCCCTCATGAGCACCAGGATCACCAGGACCGGCAGGACCGGCAGGAACGCGGTCCGGCCCCCCGGCCGCCACGACCAGCGCCGCCCGCCCGCCACGATCCACCGGGGCCCGCACCACTGGTTCGCCGACCGGCTGCTCGCGGTGCTCAGCGGGCTCCGCCCGGTCCACTCGCTCATGGGCCACACCGTCGGCCCCGCCTACGACCAGCTGATCACCCTGGCCTCCCCGGCCACCGCGGACCCGGCGGCCGCCACGGCCGACGCCGGCCCCGTCCAGGACCGCCCGCGCCCCGTCATCCGCCAGTGCGGCCGCTTCACCCCCGGCCCGGGGGTCATCGAGGCCTTCGCCCGCATCGCGACGGGCGACCGACTCACCGCGCTGGCCTTCCGCCTGGAACAGGGCCCCGACCTGCGCTGGCGCTGCGCGGCCGTCGAACTGCGCGGCCCGCGCCCGTGAGGCCGCGCCGCAGGCGGCCCGCGCGGTGCACGGGCGAAAACGGCCGGGGCCGGACCCCCGTCACGAAGACGTGGTGTCCGGCCCCGGCGGGTCCGCCGCGAACGGCGGAGGGGTTGCTGCCCCGGTTACTTCTTGCGGCGGCGGCCGCCCGCGGCCTTCGCCGCCTTGCGGCGCTCCGCCCGCGTCATCCCGGACTCGTCGTCCCCGGACTCGGACTCGAAGTCACCCTCGACGACCCCGCCCTCCCCGTCCACCGTGGGCGCGGAGAAGTGCAGCCGGTCCGGCCGCTGCGGAGCGTCCAGGCCCTTCGCCCGGATCTCCGGCTTGGCCAGGGACGGGCCCGTGGCGTCCGCCACCGGCACCTCCTCGACCTGCTGCTCGACCTGGACCTCCAGGTTGAACAGGTAGCCGACGGACTCCTCCTTGATGCCTTCCTGCATGGCGTTGAACATGTCGAAGCCCTCGCGCTGGTACTCGACCAGCGGGTCCTTCTGGGCCATCGCCCGCAGGCCGATGCCCTCCTGCAGGTAGTCCATCTCGTAGAGGTGCTCGCGCCACTTGCGGTCCAGCACCGACAGCACCACGCGGCGCTCCAGCTCGCGCATGATGTCGGAGCCGAGCGTGCTCTCGCGCGCCGCGTACTGCTCGTGGATGTCGTCCTTGACGGACTCCGCGATGAACTCGGCGGTGATGCCCGCACGGTCGCCCGCCGCGTCCTCCAGCTCCTCGACGGTGACCTTGATCGGGTAGAGCTGCCGGAAGGCGCTCCACAGCCGCTCCAGGTCCCACTCCTCGGCGAAGCCCTCGACCGTCTCGGCCGTGATGTACGCGTCGATCGTGTCGTCCATCATGTGACGGATCTGGTCCTGGAGGTCCTCGCCCTCCAGCACCCGGCGGCGCTCGGCGTAGATGACCGTGCGCTGGTTGTTGAGGACCTCGTCGTACTTCAGGACGTTCTTGCGCGTCTCGAAGTTCTGGGTCTCCACCTGCGACTGGGCCGAGGCGATGGCACGGGTGACCATCTTGTTCTCGATCGGCACGTCGTCCGGCACGTTCGCCATCGACATCACGCGCTCGACCATCTGCGCCTTGAACAGGCGCATCAGGTCGTCGCCCAGCGACAGGTAGAAGCGGGACTCGCCCGGGTCGCCCTGACGGCCGGAGCGGCCGCGCAGCTGGTTGTCGATGCGGCGGGACTCGTGGCGCTCGGTGCCCAGCACGTACAGCCCGCCGAGCTCCTTGACCTCCTCGAACTCCGCCTTCACGGCCGCCTCGGCCCGCGTGAGCGCCTCGGGAAGGGCGTGCGCCCACTCCTCGATGTGCTCCTCCGGGTCCAGGCCGCGCTGGCGCAGCTCGGCCTCGGCGAGGTCGTCCGGGTTGCCGCCGAGCTTGATGTCGGTACCGCGGCCGGCCATGTTCGTGGCGACCGTGACGGCGCCGCGGCGGCCGGCCTGGGCGACGATCGAGGCCTCGCGCTCGTGCTGCTTCGCGTTCAGCACCTCGTGCGGGATGCCCCGCTTGGAGAGCTGCTGCGAGAGGTACTCGGACTTCTCGACCGAGGTGGTGCCGACCAGGATCGGCTGGCCCTTCTCGTGCTTCTCCGCGATGTCGTCGACGACGGCGGAGAACTTCGCGACCTCGGTGCGGTAGATCAGGTCCGCCTGGTCCTTGCGGACCATGTCGCGGTTGGTCGGGATCGGGACGACACCGAGCTTGTAGATCTGGTGGAACTCCGCGGCCTCGGTCATGGCCGTACCGGTCATGCCCGACAGCTTCGAGTACAGGCGGAAGAAGTTCTGCAGGGTGATCGTGGCGAGGGTCTGGTTCTCGTCCTTGATGTCCACCCCTTCCTTCGCCTCGATGGCCTGGTGCATGCCCTCGTTGTAGCGGCGGCCGGCGAGGATGCGGCCGGTGTGCTCGTCGACGATCATGACTTCGCCGTCGATGACGACGTAGTCCTTGTCGACCTTGAACAGTTCCTTGGCCTTGATGGCGTTGTTGAGGTAACCGACGAGCGGGGTGTTGACCGCCTCGTAGAGGTTCTCGATGCCGAGCCAGTCCTCGACCTTGGCGACACCGGTCTCGTGGATGGCGACCGTGCGCTTCTTCTCGTCGACCTCGTAGTCGCCGGTCTCCTCGATGCCCTTGAGCGGCTGGCCGGCCTCGCCCTTGGTCAGGCGGGTGACCAGCTTCGCGAAGTCCGCGTACCACTTCGTGGCCTGGTCGGCCGGGCCCGAGATGATCAGCGGGGTACGGGCCTCGTCGACGAGGATCGAGTCGACCTCGTCGACCACGGCGAAGTTGTGGCCGCGCTGGACGAGCTCGTCCTGGGACCACGCCATGTTGTCGCGGAGGTAGTCGAAGCCGAACTCGTTGTTCGTGCCGTAGGTGATGTCGTTGGCGTACTGCTCACGGCGCTGGGCCGGAGACATGTTCGCCAGGATGCAGCCGACCTCGAGGCCGAGGAACTTGTGGACCCGGCCCATCATCTCGGAGTCGCGCTCGGCGAGGTAGTCGTTCACCGTGATCAGGTGGACGCCCTTGCCGGACAGCGCGTTCAGGTACGCCGGGAGGGTGCCGACGAGGGTCTTGCCCTCACCGGTCTTCATCTCGGCCACGTAGCCGAGGTGCAGGGCGGCGCCGCCCATGATCTGGACGTCGTAGTGACGCTGGCCGAGGACGCGCTTGGCGGCCTCGCGGACCGTCGCGAAGGCCTCGGGCAGCAGGTCGTCCAGGCTCTCGCCGTCCTGGTAACGCTGCTTGTACTCGTCCGTGAGCGCACGCAAGTCGGCGTCGGAGAGGTTGACGAAGTCCTCTTCGATGGAGTTGACCTGGTCCGCGATGCGGTGCAGTTTTTTGAGGATCTTGCCTTCGCCTGCACGCATGAGCTTGTTGAAGACGGACACCGAGGTTTGTCTCCTTGCCGGTCGGGCCTGGCACTGGTTCGTACACGGGCACGGAGGGTGGGCCCCACCGCAACGGCCATCGTAAGCGAGGACGCGGTCGCGTCGGGAGGCCCGCACTCTGTGCGGGGCAGGACTGCCCGGAATGAGAACGTGTGGGGGGCGCCGAAGGTGCCGGTGTGAGCGCCCCCTCTTGCCGGCCCCTCTTGTCGAAAAACTGTTCGCCGGGGGTACCGCGCGCCGGGAGAATCCCTGCCATGGACCCGATCACCCTGACCACCGAACGCCTCGTACTGCGCCCGCACCTCCCCGCGGACACCGACGAGGTGCACGCGGCGTGCCAGGACCCGCTCATCCAGCGCTACATCTCCGTACCGGTCCCGTACGGGCGCACCGACGCCGAGGCCTACGTGACCGGGGTCCCTGGCAAATGGCAGGACGACTCCGAGTACAACTTCGCGGTCCGCCTCGGCGCCGACGGCCCGCTCGTCGCCACCATCGGCCTCGCCCCGAGGGGCGACCACGCCCACGAGGTCGGTTACTGGGCCGTCGCGCAGCACCGAGGCCGCGGCTACCTGAGCGAGGCCCTGCCCGCCGTCGCGCGCTGGGGCTTCACCGAGGCCGGCTGCGTCCGGATGATCTGGCGGGCCGCCGTCGGCAACCACGCCTCCCGCGCGGTCGCGGAGAAGGCCGGCTTCCTCGTCGAAGGCGTCAGCCGCGCGGGCATGGAGACCCGCGGGACCCTGCGGGACTGCTGGACGGGCGCCCTGCTGCCCTCGGACCTGTCCCTGCCGAGCCGCCTGCCGTACCTGCCGCACCCGTCGGCATAGCCGTCTCCATCCCCGTCGACTGTCAGTGGGCGCGTCTAGGGTGCGGTCATGACGACCGCCACACCTTCGCCCCTCCCGCTCTCCGCCGACGAGGCCCGTCGCATCGCGCTGCGCGCGCAGGGGTTCATGGGGGCGCCGGACCGGCGCGGCGGGGTACGCGGAGTCCTGCGGCACCTCGGCGCCGTCCAGCTCGACACGATCTCCGTACTGGCCCGCTCCCACGAGCTCATCCCGTACGCGCGCCTCGGCGCGGTCGGCCGCTCCGCCGTCGAAGCCGCGTACTGGTCGGACCAGCACGCCTTCGAGTACTGGTCGCACGCGGCCTGCATCCTGCCCATCGAGGAATGGCCCCACTTCGCCTTCCGCCGCCGGGCCCGCAAGGCGCGCGGCCGCCGCTGGCACGTCCTGGAGGACAAGGACCGCTCGACGAAGACCGTCCTGGACCGCCTCGCATCCGAGGGCCCGCTCACCTCCACCGAGCTGGGCGGCGCCAAGAACGGCGGCGAGTGGTTCGAATGGTCCGAGACGAAGATCGCGGTCGAATGGCTCCTCGACATCGGCGAGGTCGTCTGCACCGAGCGGCGGGGCTGGAAGCGGGTCTACGACCTCCCGGAGCGCGCCGTGCCCGGCCGGCTCCTCCACGACGACCTGGACGACCGCGAGTGCATGCGCCGCCTGGTGGCCCTGGCGGGGCAGTCCCTGGGCGTCGGCACTCGGGCCGACATCGCGGACTACCACCGGCTGGCGGGCGCGCAGTTCGACGCGGTCGTCGCCGACTCCGGCCTGGTCCCGGTGGAGGTGGAGGGCTGGGGGAAGCCTGCCTGGGCCGACCCCGCGGCCCTCGCCGAGGCGCCCCGCGGCCGCCACCGCACGACCCTGCTCTCGCCCTTCGACTCCCTGGTGTGGGACCGGCCGCGCACGGAGCGGATCTTCGACTTCACGCACCGGCTGGAGGCGTACGTCCCCAAACCGAAGCGGATCCACGGCTACTTCGCGATGCCGCTGCTGGCGGGCGGCCGCCTCCAGGGCCGGGTGGACCCGGCCCGCGAGGGCACCACCCTCGTGGCCCGCCAGCTCTCCCTGACCTCACCGAAGGCGGCCCGCCCCATGGCGGAGGCCCTCCGGGAGGCGGCGTCCTGGGTCGGGTGCGACGCAGTGCGCATCGAGCGGGCGGGCTCTCCCGAGGAGGCCGCGGCGGTCTCGTCGGAGCTGGCCGCCCTCTGAGGCGGCCGGGCTCACTCCGAGGCAGCCGGCCTCACTCCGAGGAGGCCGGGACCTCTCCCAGGAGGCCTGGCCCCCTACCGGATCTCCAGGATCTTCTCCCGCATCGCGTACACCACCGCCTCCATCCTGGAGTGCAGCTGCAGCTTCTCCAGGATGTTGCGCACGTGGTTCTTCACCGTGTTCTCGGAGATGAACAACTCCTTGGCGATGTCACGGTTGTTCATCCCGGTGGCGACGAGCTTGAGGACTTCCAGCTCCCGGTCCGTCAGCCTCGGCGCGGGCACCAGCCGCCGCTCGTCGGTCCGCTGGATCATCGACTTGAACTCCGTCAGCAGCTTCGAAGCCATCGACGGGCTGATCTGCGACTGCCCGTCGGCCACCGCCCGGATCGCCGTGGCGACCTCGTCCGTGGAGATCTCCTTCAGGAGGTACCCCGTGGCGCCGGCCTTGATCGCGTCGTAGAGGTCCGCCTCCTCGTCGCTGATCGTCAGCATGATGATCTTCGCGGAGGGCGCCACCTCCTTGATCGAGGTGCACGCCTCGATCCCGCCGCGCCGCGGCATCCGCACGTCCATCAGCACGATGTCCGGCAGCAGGTCCGCCGCCTTGTCCACGGCCTCCGCGCCGTCGCCCGCCTCGCCGACGACCTGGATGTCCTCCTCCTGCGCGAGCACGATCTCCAGTCCGCGCCGGAAGAGCGCGTGGTCGTCGACCACGAGCACCCGGATCGGTTCCGCGGCCTGGTTTTCCTCACGGCAGCCCGCACCGTCGTCAACGCGCACCGGCCCGAAGCTGTCCGCCATCGTTCCTCCCCCTGCACCGCATGTGCTGAGCTGCTGGGTCAATCCGACGGGAGCGGCCGTCGGCTGACTGCCCGACATGATTCCATGCCCAGGTAACCGGGTGGGGGCAGACGATTACAGGCCGGTGATTCCCGGCCATCCCCGCAGACGGGTGCCCCCGCGCCCGCCGAAGCGAACGCGGGGGCACCGCACGGACATCCGGGATGCGCGGCGTCAGCCGCCGAGCGCGCCACCCGCTCCCGCGCCGTCGAGCTCACCGGAGCTGGAGGCGGCGTCGGAGGCGTTGAGGTGGATCACGCCGTAGTCGTAGCCGTGGCGCCGGTAGACGACGCTCGGCATCTTGGTGTCGGAGTCGACGAACAGGTAGAAGTCGTGACCGACCAGTTCCATCTCGTACAGGGCCTGGTCGAGCGACATGGGTGCGGCCGAGTGGGTCTTCTCGCGGACGATGAGCGGGCCGTCGCCCTGCACTTCCAGCGATCCGATCCGGGTCGTCGGAATCGCGTCCGTCTTCTCGCCGTTGACCGGCTCGCCGCTGCCGTTGAGGGTGGCGGCGTTCGGGACCACGTCGGCGACCTCCGCCGCCGAGAGCCGTCCGGCGCCGCGCCGCGTGTAGCGCTTGTCGTGCTGCTTGCGCAGCCGGGCCTCCAGCTTGTCCTGAGCGAGGTCGAGCGCCGCGTACGCGTCGGCGGCGGAAGCCTCGGCACGAATCACCGGGCCCCGCGAACGCAGGGTGATCTCCACGCGGTCGGAACGGTCGGCCTGGCGCGGGTTGTGCTCCTTGGACACCTCGACGTCCAAGCTGATCACCTTGGCGTCGAGCTTCTGGATCCGCTCCGGATTCAGCTTCTCGGCCACGTGCTTGCGGAACCGGTCGGGCACCTCGGTCTTACGGCCCTTGACGACGATGTCCACGCAGAACTCCGTTCCCGGATAGCTCCGCCCCAGGGGCGAAGCGTCTCCCTTTCGCACCAGACTCCGGTGAACACCGGAGCCCCGGACTTGGCGACTTCCACCTCCTCCTCCCCCATCGGCAAGGTCTACACCCCACCGACTTCGGAGTCGAGAGACAACCTCTGACACGAAGATTCCGAAACGTACGAACGCTCGAAACGTGCGCTCCGATGCGTGGGGCCCAAGGCTCGCCAATTCCTTACAACCGAACATATCCCTCTATGCCGGTTGTCGGCACCCGCTACCGGAACGTACCTCCGTTCAGGTGGCCGTTCCCTCTTACTACCTGCAACGATGCGCCTTCCCCGCCAGTTCCAAATCTATTCACAAGTTTTTTGCTCTGTACGAGTTGCGGACCGGATTTTGCCCGCCCCTCGCACGAACGCGTCCGCCGCCGCGGCCACCACCGCGGCCCCGCCCAGGGGGCCGATCCCGGCCGCGCGCAGCGCCCGCGCCGCCTCCGCCAACGTGGCTCCGGTGGTCACCAGGTCGTCCACGACCACGATCCGCTGCGCCCCGGCCGTCACCCGTCCGGCGCCCGGCCGGACCTCCAGGGCCCCGGCGAGGTTCTCCCGGCGCTGCGCCGCACCCAGACCCGCCTGGTCGGCCACGGCCCGCCGCAACCGCAGTACGGGGGCCACGCGCGCGGGCACCCCCGCCCGCCGCAGCCGCGCCGAGGCGGCCAGCGCGATCCTGTGCGCCGGATCGTGGCCGCGCGCCCGGATCCGGTGCCGTGCGGAGGGCACGGGAACCAGGGCCACTTCCCCCGCCACTCCCTCCCCCTCCCCGCCCACCCCACCCGCCCCGCCGCCGCCGCCGGCGCCCGCCCGGACCGCCGCCGCCAGGGCCGTGCCCAGGGCGGCGGCCAGCGGGAGCGCGCCGCGCTCCTTGTGGGCCAGCACGACGGCCCGTACGGCCCCCTCGTACGCGGCGGCCGCATGCACCACGGGCAGCCCCGCGGGGCCCGGAGACGGGCGTACGGGGCCCGTCCCGGCCCCGCTGAGCTCCGACCGGCAGGCTCCGCACAGCGCCACCCGGACGGCCCCGCAGCCGGCGCAGTCGACCGGCAGGACCAGCCCGGCGAGCTCCGCCACGAGACCCGTCAACGAGCCCGCCGCCGAGCCCACCACCGAGCCCACCAACAGGCCTGCCCCGAGACCCTGCCCGGGGCCCGCCGTCAGTGCCCGCCACCGCTGCCGCATGGCTCCACTCTGCCGGGCGCAGGCAGGGCGGTGCCACCCCTGTGGACAACCAGGGGTGGCACCGTAGAAGCATGGAGAAAGGGCAGGTCAGCCCGGGTAGACGGGGGCCTTGCCGCCCGCCGCCACCGTGCGCCACTGCGCCCCCGGCGGCAGCCACACGATCCCGTCCTCGCCCGAGAACGCGACCACCGGCTTCTTCTCGTCCTCGCTCGCCGCGACCGCCTCCAGCCCGGTCGCGCCCGGCAGGCCGGCCCCGACCATCGAGCCGTCGGCCAGCATGTACCGCGCCTGCACGACCCCGCCGCTCTCGCGGCCCACCACCAGCAGCCGGCCGCGCGGCGCCCAGCTCATCGCCGTCACATCGGCCAGTTGCGGCGCGGCCGGGCGCAGCTCGCGCACCGAGACCGCCGGACCGTCGCTCTTGCCGTCGGGGCGTTCGATCCGCCCGATGAAGAGGTTCTTGCGGCTCTCCTTCTGCACCAGCAGCGCGATCCGCACGCCGTCGGGCGAGGTCTTCAGCCCGGTGATCCGGCCGCCGTCGAGCCCCGACACCGCCACCTTCTCGGCGGGTCCGGAGCCGTGGGGCAGCCGCCACAGCGTGGGGGTCTGGTCGTCCTGGTCGGCGATCCACAGATCTCCGGCCGCGTCCCACGAGGGCGCGGTGAACCCGGCCGGCTTGGATCCCTTGGCGGTCAGCAGCGGCTGCGGCACGGGTCCCGCGGTGGTCAGGTTGACCACGTACAGCCCGTGCGCGTCCTCGGAGACGACCGCGGCGCGCTTCTCGTCGTAGGTGATGGCGGCGGAACCGACCTTGAAGGGCGGGTTCCCGGAGAGCGGACCGGGGACCGGGGACGGCGGGTCCTGCTGCTCCTCCCGGTTGGGGTCCAGGCTCATCCGCATGAGCCGGCTCTCGTTGTCCACGTAGTACTGGTGGCCCGGCGAGAGCGGCCGGTTGGCGACCACGGCCGCGGCGGCCTCGGTGACCCAGCACGACGAGGACTTGCCGTCGGAGCGCAGGAGTTCGACCCGGTCGACCCGGGAGCCCGTCAGGTCCTTGACGGTGTACAGGAGTTGGGTGGCCATCTTCTGGCACTGCGGCTGCGCGACGTTGTCGGCCTTGACGTTCAGCGGTACGCGCAGCGTGTTCTGGCCGTCGTACGAAAGGGACTTGGTGCCTTCGCGCAGCTCCGTACCGCTGGGGAAGCTGGAGGTGACCACGGGCCCGAGCCACTTGGACGGGCCTGCGAGCAGCGATTTGACGGTCTGGGTGGTGGGGTCCATCCGGGAGTCGGGGTCGCTGCGCTGGCGCACGTAGACGGGGTCGGCGACGAGCGTGCCGCCCGCGAAGTAGTACTTGTTGACCGGCATGTAGATGCGCTGGAAGTCGGACTCGCTCAGGACCAGGCTGCTGGGCGGGGTCGCGATCCGCCACTGCTTGTTCTCCTGCGTGAGCTGGAGGAACTCCTCGTAGCGCTTGCCGCCGGTCTCGGGCTGGTACGCGCTGCGCTCGTCCACGGTGGCCAGCATCTTGCCGGCGACCTTGAAGCGGGGCGCGGCGGGGTCCTTCTCGCCCTGTACGGAGAACCGGTCGAGGCCGGCCGAGAGCACGGTGACGGCCGCGCCGGGCTTCCAGTTCTTCGCGGCTTCCTCGGTGAGGTACTTGCGGGCGGTCTGGAGCTGCGGATCGTCGCTGGTCATGGCCTCGAGGAAGCCGTCGACGATCTCCTGCGGGCTGGCCCGGTCGGCCGGGGGCACGCCGAAGACGCGGACCTGCGAGTCGACGCCCTGCGAGACCTGCACGGGCCGGATCTCGCCGTGGTCGGGCATCGAGGCGCAGCCGGCCAGCAGCAGTCCGGCGGTGGCGAAGGCGTAGGTCCGCAGCGTGCGCAGCCGGCCCCGCCGCTTCGGGGCGCTGCCCGCCCGGCCGGGCCGTGTTCCCGGTTCAGCGTCCATTCGACCCACCGGTTCCACGCGATCCGCCCTCTCGGTCTGCTGTCCCCGTCGTCCCGCCCCGTCCACCTGTCGGCGGCTGCGGTGGCTGCTGCTCGGCGGGCCGGGTGACGACCCGGGCCCCGCTGCCCGGCAGCGCCGTCGGGTCGGCCGGTACCGGCATGGCTCCGGCCACCGCGGAGCGCGGCGGGATCGGGGACCGGTCGGGCCGGCCGGCGGGTTCCCGGGACGCCGAGGGCGCCAGTGAGCCCTCCGCGGCGGCCCTGGCCCGGTTGGCCCTGGAGTCCTCGGGTTCCAGCGGGATCGGCGATCCGCGCAGCGGTTCGTCGGCGGTGCGCGGCAGGGTCAGGCGGAACTGGGAGCCGCCGCCGGGCTCGCCCCAGGCCTGGAGCCAGCCGCCGTGCAGCCGGGCGTCCTCGACGGCGATGGACAGGCCCAGGCCCGTACCGCCGGTCGTGCGCGCCCGCGCGGGGTCGGCCCGCCAGAAGCGGTTGAAGACGCGGGTGGCCTCGCCGGGCTTGAGCCCGACTCCGTAGTCCCGTACGGCCACGGCGACGGCGCCGCCCGCCGAGGCGAGCCGGATGACCACGTCGCGGCCTTCGCCGTGTTCGACGGCGTTGACGACGAGGTTGCGCAGGACCCGCTCCACGCGCCGGGCGTCGGCTTCGGCTATCACCGGCTGGGTGTCGCCGAGGACGCGGATCCGGGTGTTCTTGTGTTCGGCGAGCGGTTCGGCGGCGTCGATGACGCGGTGTACGACGTCGCGCAGGTCGATCGGCTCCGCTTCCAGGGCGGCGGCGCCCGCATCGAAGCGGCTGATCTCCAGCAGGTCGGCGAGGAGCGACTCGAAGCGGTCGAGCTGTCCGGCGAGGAGTTCGGCGGAGCGGGCGGTGATCGGGTCGAAGTCGGCGCGGGCGTCGTGGATGACGTCCGCGGCCATGCGGACCGTGGTCAGCGGGGTGCGCAGCTCGTGGGAGACGTCGGAGACGAAGCGGCGCTGCAGCCGGGAGAGGTCCTCCAGCTGCTGGATTTTGTTCTGGAGGTTCTGGGCCATCTTGTTGAAGGCTTCGCCCAGTCGGGCGATGTCGTCCTCGCCGGTGACCTTCATCCGCTCCTGGAGCCGCCCGGCGGAGAGCCGCTCGGCGATTCCGGCGGCCATCCGGACGGGGGTGACGACCTGGCGCACGACGAGCCAGGCGATGCCGCCGAGGAGGACCACGACGAAGAGTCCGGCGGTGGCGATGGTGACCTTGACCAGGTTGAGGGACTCCTCTTCCTGGGTCAGCGGGAAGAGGTAGTACAGGTCGTAGGGGTCGCCGTTGATGTCGGTGAGGCGCTTGCCCACGACGAGCGCGGGCTGGGCGGCCTTGGCGCCGGCTCCGGCGGTGTAGCGGACCTGGGAGAAGGTCTTGAAGGCGCCGGTGGCGTGGTTGACGGCCCGGCGCAGGTCCAGGGGGACGCTGGCGGTCGGGTCCACGTTGCCGGAGGCGCGGGCTCCGCGGACGCCGAGGGCGCCGCGGCCGGGGGGCTGTTCCTCGCCGGTGCCGGTGCCCGCGCCGAGGGCGGCGACCTCGAAGGCGCTCTGCCCGCCGCTGGCGAGCTGTTTGACGAGGGAGTTCATCCAGGTGCTGGCGTCGCGGCCGACCTTGTTGTCGGAGGCGTCGGTTCCGTCCACCGTGTACGGGGTGTTCGCCTTCTCCTGTGCGACCGCGAACCCGCCCGCCGCCTGGCTCTGCGCGGCCTCCTCCTTGGCGTCGAGGAGGCCCTTGCTGACCTGGGCGATGACGACGAAGCCGAGGGCGAGGACCACGGCGAGGGAGATCAGGAGGGTTGCGGCGACCACCCGGAGCTGGATGTTGCGCCGCCAGAGCCGGACAGCCGGAAGCAGCGGCCGGCGTACGAGGCGTACGAACAGCCGCGGCACGGGGCTGCCGGCCGCTCCGTCGTGGAACAGCCGGCCGCCCCGCAGCGCTCCCCAGCGGGAGCCGCCCCGGGGCCTGCCGGGCTGCATGTCAGCTGGGTCCGGCCTTGTAGCCGACACCGCGCACCGTCACGACGATCTCGGGGCGCTCCGGGTCCTTCTCGACCTTGGAGCGCAGTCGCTGGACGTGCACGTTGACCAGGCGGGTGTCCGCCGCGTGGCGGTAGCCCCAGACCTGTTCCAGCAGGACCTCGCGGGTGAAGACCTGCCAGGGCTTGCGGGCGAGTGCGACCAGCAGGTCGAATTCGAGCGGGGTCAGCGCGATGGAGGCGCCGTCCCGCTTGACCGAGTGCCCGGCCACGTCGATGACCAGGTCACCGATGGCCAGCTGCTCGGGGGCCGGCTCTTCCGAGCGGCGCAGGCGGGCGCGGATGCGGGCCACCAGCTCCTTCGGCTTGAACGGCTTGACGATGTAGTCGTCGGCCCCGGATTCCAGGCCCACCACCACGTCCACGGTGTCGCTCTTGGCGGTGAGCATGACGATCGGTACGCCGGACTCGGCGCGGATCAGCCTGCACACCTCTATGCCGTCCCGTCCGGGCAGCATGAGGTCCAGCAGGACCAGATCCGGCTTCGCCTCCCGGAAGGCAGCCAGTGCCTTGTCACCGTCCGCTACGAACGACGGCTCGAAACCTTCTCCCCGCAGCACAATGCCGAGCATCTCGGCCAGCGCGGTGTCGTCGTCGACGACAAGGACGCGTCCCTTCATGGTTGACATCATCCCATTAGCTAATCGTTACCTGGCGGTGAGCTGTCCCACAGCCAAAGGGGCTGGAAATCGCCCCTCCGACCTGCGTGCGTTTGCGCGTGGACTTCCGCGTGGCCATCCACGTGGACTTCTGCTTGGAGATCAAGGCGCCCAGTGTGCCCCGGATCCGCACGACAAATGAAGGTGCGGACGGCCCGGGATCCAGGGGACGCCTGGTCCGTTCGAGGTTGTCACATGGCACGATGGCAGCCGGACCAAGCGCCCCGCACTCTGCAGTGCACGTGAAGGAGCGACGATGAACGACTCTCCGGGCTGGGCTACGCCCGGATCCTCCCCGTCCGACGGTGAGGGCTCCCACGGTACGCAGCCACCCGCGCAGCCTTCCGGTGGCGACCCCAAGTGGTCGGCCGAGCAGCCGCCGCCCGGCCAGTGGTCGAGCCCGGCCGCAGGCCAGAACCCGCCCCAGCCCGGCCAGCAGCCGCCCGCGGCGCCGCAGCCCCAGCAGGGCTGGGGCTCGTACGGCGGCGGTCCGGGCGGCGGCTACCCGCCGCCGCCCGGCCAGGGCGGCCACCCCGGCTACTGGGGCAACCACGTCCCGGCGGCGAAGCCCGGCGTGATCCCGCTGCGCCCGCTGGGCCTGGGCGAGATCCTGGACGGCGCGGTCACCACCATGCGCAAGCACTGGCGTTCGGTACTGCCGATCACCCTGGTCGTGGCCGTCGTCGTACAGCTGGCCACACTGCTCACGCAGAAGTTCGCGTTCAGCGGGCTCAACCTCGACCCGTCGGCCGGAGCTCCCGTCCAGGACCAGATCAACGCCCTCGGCACCGGCATGGCCGTGAACATGGTCGACGCGTTCATCCAGCTCGTCGGAGGCCTCGTGGCCGCCGCGATGCTCACCATGATCTTCAGCCGTGCCGTACTGGGCCAGTCCTCCTCGGTGGGGGCCGCCTGGCGCGAGTCCCGCTCGCAGCTGCTGCGGCTCTTCGGCCTGACCGTGCTCCTGGGTCTGGGCTGGGTGGTCCTGCTGGTCGTGCTGGTACTGCCCGGCGTCCTCGCCGAGAGCGTGGGCTTCGCCATCCTGGGCGGCGCCGTGGCCATCGGGCTGGGCCTCTGGCTGTGGATCAAGTTCGCGCTGGCCTCGCCGGCGCTGATGCTGGAGAAGACCACCGTCTTCAAGTCCCTCTCCCGCTCCTCGAAGCTGGTCAAGGGCTCCTGGTGGCGCGTCCTGGGCATCACCCTCGTCACCGGCCTCATCACCGGCATCGTCGCGGGGATCATCGTCCTGCCGCTGACGCTGCTGGGCGCGGCCCTGTTCGGCGGCGGCTTCGAAGGCCTCACCGACGGCACCGGAACCACCAGCTGGGGCTTCCTGATCCTCTCGGGCATCGGCGGGATCATCGCCCTGACGATCACCCTGCCCATGCAGTCGGGCGTCACCGTCCTGCTCTACGTCGACCAGCGCATCCGGCGCGAGGCCCTGGACCTGGAGCTCGCGCGGGCCGCCGGCATCCAGAACTACGGCACGGGCGCCGCGGCGCCGCCCACCGGAGGCTGACCGCGGATGAGGGGCACGGGGGGCCTGCTCGCAGCGACGACAACGGCCGCGACGGCGACCGCATCACCATCGGCATCACCGGCGCCACCGGTCACCATCGGCCGTGACGCCGCCCGCGAGGCGGCAGCGCAGGAGCTGTCCAAGCCGATGTACCACCAGAACGACCCGGGGCTGTTCCAGCGCGCCCTGGACTGGTTCTGGGACAAGGTCGGGAGCCTCTTCGACCACGCCTCGGCCTCTACGCCCGGCGGAGCCCTGGGCCTGGTGGCCGTCGCCGTGTTCGCCGTCCTCGTCCTCGCCGCCCTGTGGTGGCGGCTCGGCGCCCCGAAGCGGGCCGCCGGCGCCGCGGGCACCCTCTTCGACGACGGCGTCCGCAGCGCGGCCGACCACCGCACGAGCGCCGAGGCACTGGCCGCCGAAGGCCGCTGGAACGAAGCCGTCCAGGAGCGCATGCGCGCCGTCGTCCGCTCCCTGGAGGAGCGCACCCTCCTGGACCCCCGCCCCGGCCGCACGGCCGACGAGGCGGCCACCGAAGCCGCCGTGTCCCTCCCGGCCCACGAGGCCGCCCTGCGCGCCGCGGCCCGCACCTTCGACGAGGTCACCTACGGCGCACGTCCGGCCAACGGGGCCATGTACGCCACCCTGCGCGACCTGGACCTGGACCTGACCCGCACGAAGCCGCTCCTGACAGGCCCCACCCCATGACCCGCCCCCAGGACCCCAGCGTCCCGCCCGCCGCCGCCACGACCGCCTGGGCCGGAGCCCCCGCAGTCGCCACGGACGCAGCCCCCGCGGGCGCGCCCGCCCCGGCCCCGGCGACCGCCGCCGCACCCCTGACCCCCGGCGTCCTGTGGACCCGCGCCCGCGGCTTCCTCATCGCGCTCGCCCTGCTCCTCACCGCCGGGCTGGCCCTGGCCGCCATGAACTCCGGCGCCCGGCACGGATACCTGGACCCCCGCTCCGCCGACCCCTTCGGCAGCCGGGCCGTGGCCGAACTGCTCAAGAACCACGGGGTCGACACCCGCGTCGTGACCACCGCCGACGCGGCCGCCGACGCCGCCGGACCCGACACCACCCTGCTGGTCACCGATCCCGACCGGCTCGAAGACAGCCGGCTGCGCGCGATCCGGTCCGCCATGGACCTCTCGGGCGGCCGCACCGTACTGCTCGCCCCCAGCACCCTCAGCCTCCCCGCCCTGGCCCCCGGCACCCGCGCCCAGCCCGACGGGACCGGCGAGGAAACCGACCTCGACCCGGGCTGCGCACTGCCCGCAGCCACCTCCGCGGGCCGCGCCACCACCGGCGGCGGCTACCACTACACCACCAACACCCCCAAAGCCACCGCCTGTTACCCCAGCGACGGCCACCCCACGCTCCTCGTCCTGCCGAGCTCCACCCGCGGCGGAGACAGCGTCCTCATCGGCTCCGAGCGCATCTTCCTCAACAACGCCCTCGCCAAGGAGGGCAACGCCTCCCTCGCGCTCCAACTCCTCGGCACCCGGCCCCACCTGGTCTGGTACATGCCCTCGCTCGCCGACTCCGACCCGGACGACGCCGAGGCCGAGGGCAAGAGCTTCCTCGAACTGATCCCGGCGGGCTGGAGCTGGGCCCTGCTCCAGCTCTTCCTCGCCGCCGCCGTCGCCGGCCTCTGGCGCGCCCGGCGCCTCGGCCCGCTCGTCACCGAACGGCTGCCCGTCCTGGTCCCCGCCTCCGAGGCCACCCAGGGCCGCGCCCGCCTCTACCACAAGGCCGGAGCCCGCGACCGCGCCGCCACCGTGCTACGCGCCGCCTCCCGCGAACGCCTGGCCGCACTGGTCGGCGTACCGGCGTCCCAGGCCCACGACCCCGTCTCCCTCGTGCCCGCCGTCTCCGCCCGCCTCACCGACGGCTCGCACGACCTCCACTCCCTGCTCTTCGGCACCACCCCCACCAACGACGCCGCGCTCATCGCGCTCGCCGACCAACTCGACGCCCTCGAAAGAGAGGTCCGCTCCTCATGACGGCCACCACGGACAGCAGCGCCCGCTCCGCACTGGAGGCGCTCCGCACCGAGATCGGAAAGGCCGTCGTCGGCCAGGACTCGGCCGTCACCGGTCTCGTCGTAGCCCTCCTGTGCCGCGGCCACGTCCTCCTCGAAGGCGTCCCCGGCGTAGCGAAGACCCTCCTCGTACGGGCCCTCGCCGCCTCCCTCGAACTCGACACCAAGCGCGTCCAGTTCACCCCCGACCTGATGCCCAGCGACGTCACGGGCTCGCTGGTCTACGACGCCCGCACCGCCGAGTTCTCCTTCCAGAACGGCCCGGTCTTCACCAACCTCCTCCTCGCGGACGAGATCAACCGCACGCCTCCCAAGACCCAGTCCTCCCTCCTCGAAGCGATGGAGGAGCGCCAGGTCACCGTCGACGGCGTCCCGCGCATGCTCCCCGAGCCGTTCCTCGTCGCCGCCACGATGAACCCGGTCGAGTACGAGGGCACGTACCCCCTCCCCGAGGCCCAGCTCGACCGCTTCCTCCTCAAGCTCACCGTGCCGCTGCCCTCCCGCGAGGACGAGATCGGCGTACTGACCCGCCACGCCGCCGGGTTCAACCCGCGCGACCTGCGCTCCGCCGGCATCCGCCCGGTCGCGGGCGTCGCCGAACTCGAAGCCGCCCGCAAGGCCGTCGAGGCCACCAGCGTCTCCCCGGAGATCGCCGCGTACGTCGTCGACATCTGCCGCGCCACCCGCGAATCGCCCTCGCTCACCCTCGGCGTCTCCCCCCGCGGCGCGACCGCGCTGCTGGCGACCGCCCGCGCCTGGGCCTGGCTCGTCGGCCGCGACTACGTCACCCCCGACGACGTCAAGGCCCTGGCCCTGCCCACCCTGCGCCACCGCGTCCAGCTGCGCCCCGAGGCCGAGATGGAGGGCGTCACGGCCGACGCGGTCATCACCGCGATCCTCTCCCACGTCCCCGTACCGCGCTGATGGGGTTCACCGGACGCGCCGCCCTCCTGGCGGCCCTCGGCAGCCTCCCCGTCGGCCTCCTCGAACCGAGCTGGACGGGGATCCTCGCCGTCAACGGCCCGCTCGCCCTGGCCTGCGCGGTCGACTACGCCCTCGCGGCGCCCGTCCGCACGCTCCGGCTGACCCGCTCCGGCGACACCTCGGTACGCCTCGGCGAATCCGCCGACGTGCACCTCACCGTCACCAACCCCTCCCAGCGCACCCTTCGCGCCCGGATCCGCGACGCATGGCCCCCCAGCAGCTGGGTGCCCGGCACCGAAGTCGACGCCTCCCGCCACGCGTTGACGGTCCCCGCGGGCGAACGCCGCCTCCTGACCACCCGCCTGCGGCCCACCCGCCGCGGCGACCGCCGGGCCGAGCGCGTCACGATCCGCTCCTACGGCCCGCTCGGCCTCCTGGCCCGCCAGGGCAACCACACCGTCCCGTGGACGGTCCGCGTCCTGCCGCCCTTCGCCAGCCGCAAGCACCTGCCCTCACGCCTGGCCCGACTGCGCGAACTCGACGGCCGCACCAGCGTCCTGACACGCGGTGAGGGCACGGAGTTCGACAGCCTGCGCGACTACGTACCCGGCGACGACACCCGCTCCATCGACTGGCGGGCCACCGCCCGCCAGCAGAAGGTGGCCGTCCGCACCTGGCGTCCCGAACGGGACCGCCACATCCTCATCTGCCTCGACACCGGCCGCACCTCGGCCGGCCGCGTCGGCGACGCCCCCCGCCTGGACTCGGCGATGGACGCCGCCCTGCTCCTGACGGCCCTGGCCACCCGCGCCGGCGACCGCGTGGACCTGCTGGCCCACGACCGCCGCACCCGCGCACAGGTCCAGGCCCGCTCCGCCGCCGACACCCTGCCGGCCTTCGTCAACGCCATGGCCACCCTGGAACCGGAGCTCGTCGAGACCGACTCCCGCACCCTGGTCTCCACCATCCTGCGCAGCGCCCCGCGCCGCTCCCTGGTGGTCCTCCTGACCAGCCTGGACGCGGCCGCCGTGGAAGAGGGCCTCCTGCCCGTCCTCCCCCGCCTCACGCAGCGCCACACCGTCGTGCTGGCCTCGGTCGCGGACCCGCACATCGCGGAGATGAGCACGTCCCGCTCCACGATCGAAGCGGTCTACGAAGCGGCCGCCGCCACCCAGTCCCAGTCGGCCCGCCGCCGCACGGCGGACCAGCTCACCCGCCACGGCGTCCACGTGGTCGACGCCACCCCGGACACCCTGGCCCCCGCCCTGGCAGACGCCTACCTCGCCCTCAAGGCCGCCGGCCGGCTCTGAGCAGCGCAGGGCTCAGCGATTCAGATCGAGTACGCCTACTCCCAGACCTGCATAGGTCTTCGGTTCGACCGTGGCGACCAGAGCCTGGGAGCCCCATTCGGGAAGGTGACGTGCTGCGTGGACGGCTGCTCCGATACCCGCGGGAACTCCGTCGCGGCACATCTGCGCCACAGCCAGGACCGCCGGATAGTCGAGGTCAAGCATGTGGATGACGTCGAGCTGGCCGATGTGCTCGGCGATCCCCGCGAGCACCACGTCGGCCTCGAGAACCGACAGGACCGGCACCCACAAACGCGTGTCCGTATCCAGATAGGCGCGGTGGATCAGTGCGGACACCTGCCGGTTCCCGGACAGCGCAAGCAACGACGGCGTGTCCAGGACGAGGTGGTGTTGGATCACGCGGCAGCGTTCTGCTGTTGCTCGAAGGCCTCACGGAGCTTCCGCCCCATGGCCCCGCTCTCCTCGTCAGTCACTTCAACCCCGAAGTGCTCAGCCATGTAGGCCCGAGCGCGCTCTGCCCGCTCCCGCCGTTCCTCTGCGGTCAGCGTCGTCTCCGCAAACTCCTGCACCAGAGACCGGATGGACGTCCCACGGGACTCAGCGATGACGGCAAGGCGGTCTCTCACCTCGGCCGGCACGCGGATCATGGCATCAGACATGCTCCGAGTATACGTCCGCGTAAACACCGGGCGGGGGTAAACGCAGAAAAGCCCCGTACCAGTTCCCTGGTACGGGGCTCTCTACAATGATTGTTCGGCGGCGTCCTACTCTCCCACAGGGTCCCCCCTGCAGTACCATCGGCGCTGAAAGGCTTAGCTTCCGGGTTCGGAATGTAAACCGGGCGTTTCCCTAACGCTATGACCACCGAAACACTATGAAGTTAACCAACCGGATATGAACACAGTTCGTTACTTCAGAACTAACACAGTGGACGCGAGCAACTGAGGACAAGCCCTCGGCCTATTAGTACCAGTCAGCTCCACCCGTTACCGGGCTTCCACATCTGGCCTATCAACCCAGTCGTCTACTGGGAGCCTTACCCTCTCAAGGAGGTGGGAATACTCATCTTGAAGCAGGCTTCCCGCTTAGATGCTTTCAGCGGTTATCCCTCCCGAACGTAGCCAACCAGCCATGCCCTTGGCAGGACAACTGGCACACCAGAGGTTCGTCCGTCCCGGTCCTCTCGTACTAGGGACAGCCCTTCTCAATATTCCTACGCGCACAGCGGATAGGGACCGAACTGTCTCACGACGTTCTAAACCCAGCTCGCGTACCGCTTTAATGGGCGAACAGCCCAACCCTTGGGACCGACTCCAGCCCCAGGATGCGACGAGCCGACATCGAGGTGCCAAACCATCCCGTCGATATGGACTCTTGGGGAAGATCAGCCTGTTATCCCCGGGGTACCTTTTATCCGTTGAGCGACGGCGCTTCCACAAGCCACCGCCGGATCACTAGTCCCGACTTTCGTCCCTGCTCGACCCGTCGGTCTCACAGTCAAGCTCCCTTGTGCACTTACACTCAACACCTGATTGCCAACCAGGCTGAGGGAACCTTTGGGCGCCTCCGTTACTTTTTGGGAGGCAACCGCCCCAGTTAAACTACCCATCAGACACTGTCCCTGATCCGGATCACGGACCGAGGTTAGACATCCAGCACGACCAGAGTGGTATTTCAACGGCGACTCCACCATGACTGGCGTCACAGCTTCAAAGTCTCCCACCTATCCTACACAAGCCGAACCGAACACCAATATCAAACTATAGTAAAGGTCCCGGGGTCTTTCCGTCCTGCTGCGCGAAACGAGCATCTTTACTCGTAGTGCAATTTCACCGGGCCTATGGTTGAGACAGTCGAGAAGTCGTTACGCCATTCGTGCAGGTCGGAACTTACCCGACAAGGAATTTCGCTACCTTAGGATGGTTATAGTTACCACCGCCGTTTACTGGCGCTTAAGTTCTCAGCTTCGCCACACCGAAATGTGACTAACCGGTCCCCTTAACGTTCCAGCACCGGGCAGGCGTCAGTCCGTATACATCGCCTTACGGCTTCGCACGGACCTGTGTTTTTAGTAAACAGTCGCTTCTCGCTGGTCTCTGCGGCCACCCCCAGCTCACGGAGTAAATCCGATCACCAGGACTGGCCCCCCTTCTCCCGAAGTTACGGGGGCATTTTGCCGAGTTCCTTAACCATAGTTCACCCGAACGCCTCGGTATTCTCTACCTGACCACCTGAGTCGGTTTAGGGTACGGGCCGCCATGAAACTCGCTAGAGGCTTTTCTCGACAGCATAGGATCATCCACTTCACCACAATCGGCTCGGCATCAGGTCTCAGCCTTATATGAGGGACGGATTTGCCTACCCCTCGGCCTACACCCTTACCCCGGGACTACCACCGCCCGGGCTGGACTACCTTCCTGCGTCACCCCATCGCTTACCTACTACAAGTCTGGTTCGTCGGCTCCACCACTTTCCTTTCCCCGAAGGGTCCGGAACGGCTTCACGGACTTAGCATCGCCTGATTCGATATTGGGCGTTTCAAAGCGGGTACCGGAATATCAACCGGTTGTCCATCGACTACGCCTGTCGGCCTCGCCTTAGGTCCCGACTTACCCTGGGCAGATCAGCTTGACCCAGGAACCCTTAGTCAATCGGCGCACACGTTTCTCACGTGTGTATCGCTACTCATGCCTGCATTCTCACTCGTGAACCGTCCACAACTAGCTTCCGCTGCTGCTTCACCCGGCACACGACGCTCCCCTACCCATCACAGCGGGCGTTGGCCCTATTGCTGCAATGACACGACTTCGGCGGTACGCTTGAGCCCCGCTACATTGTCGGCGCGGAATCACTTGACCAGTGAGCTATTACGCACTCTTTCAAGGGTGGCTGCTTCTAAGCCAACCTCCTGGTTGTCTCTGCGACTCCACATCCTTTCCCACTTAGCGTACGCTTAGGGGCCTTAGTCGATGCTCTGGGCTGTTTCCCTCTCGACCATGGAGCTTATCCCCCACAGTCTCACTGCCACGCTCTCACTTACCGGCATTCGGAGTTTGGCTAAGGTCAGTAACCCGGTAGGGCCCATCGCCTATCCAGTGCTCTACCTCCGGCAAGAAACACGTGACGCTGCACCTAAATGCATTTCGGGGAGAACCAGCTATCACGGAGTTTGATTGGCCTTTCACCCCTAACCACAGGTCATCCCCCAGGTTTTCAACCCTGGTGGGTTCGGTCCTCCACGAAGTCTTACCTCCGCTTCAACCTGCCCATGGCTAGATCACTCCGCTTCGGGTCTAGAGCGTGCAACTCAATCGCCCTATTCGGACTCGCTTTCGCTACGGCTTCCCCACACGGGTTAACCTCGCTACACACCGCTAACTCGCAGGCTCATTCTTCAAAAGGCACGCAGTCACGACCGTTATTCCGAAGAATAACGGCGACGCTCCCACGGCTTGTAGGCACACGGTTTCAGGTACTATTTCACTCCGCTCCCGCGGTACTTTTCACCATTCCCTCACGGTACTATCCGCTATCGGTCACCAGGGAATATTTAGGCTTAGCGGGTGGTCCCGCCAGATTCACACGGGATTTCTCGGGCCCCGTGCTACTTGGGAGATTCTTAAGCAAGCCGCTGATGTTTCGTCTACGGGGGTCTTACCCTCTACGCCGGACCTTTCGCATGTCCTTCGACTACATCAACGGTTTCTGACTCGCCGACCGGCCGGCAGACCGATCAAAAGAATTCCCACAACCCCGCATGCGCAACCCCTGCCGGGTATCACACGCATACGGTTTGGCCTGTTCCGGTTTCGCTCGCCACTACTCCCGGAATCACGGTTGTTTTCTCTTCCTGCGGGTACTGAGATGTTTCACTTCCCCGCGTTCCCTCCACACTGCCTATGTGTTCAGCAGTGGGTGACAGCCCATGACGACTGCCGGGTTTCCCCATTCGGACACCCCCGGATCAAAGCTCAGTTGGCAGCTCCCCGGGGCCTATCGCGGCCTCTCACGTCCTTCATCGGTTCCTGGTGCCAAGGCATCCACCGTGCGCCCTTAAAAACTTGGCCTACAGATGCTCGCGTCCACTGTGTAGTTCTCAAGCAACGACCAGCCACCCATCACCCCACCAGACAAGCTGGCGAGTTCACTGGGGCCGGCATCGCAGAAGGCATGACCATACGGCCGTACCCTCAGATACCCAACAACGTGCCAAGCACGATCCCCGCCACTCAAACCGTTTTCCACGCCGAAGCAGTACTCACAGAAGGTTTTGGAAACCGTGCCAACTAATCAACGTTCCACCCTGAGCTGACCGTGCAGAACGTTTGTCTGCAATCGGTACTGTGCTCCTTAGAAAGGAGGTGATCCAGCCGCACCTTCCGGTACGGCTACCTTGTTACGACTTCGTCCCAATCGCCAGTCCCACCTTCGACAGCTCCCTCCCTTACGGGTTGGGCCACCGGCTTCGGGTGTTACCGACTTTCGTGACGTGACGGGCGGTGTGTACAAGGCCCGGGAACGTATTCACCGCAGCAATGCTGATCTGCGATTACTAGCAACTCCGACTTCATGGGGTCGAGTTGCAGACCCCAATCCGAACTGAGACCGGCTTTTTGAGATTCGCTCCACCTCACGGTATCGCAGCTCATTGTACCGGCCATTGTAGCACGTGTGCAGCCCAAGACATAAGGGGCATGATGACTTGACGTCGTCCCCACCTTCCTCCGAGTTGACCCCGGCGGTCTCCTGTGAGTCCCCATCACCCCGAAGGGCATGCTGGCAACACAGGACAAGGGTTGCGCTCGTTGCGGGACTTAACCCAACATCTCACGACACGAGCTGACGACAGCCATGCACCACCTGTATACCGACCACAAGGGGGGCACTATCTCTAATGCTTTCCGGTATATGTCAAGCCTTGGTAAGGTTCTTCGCGTTGCGTCGAATTAAGCCACATGCTCCGCTGCTTGTGCGGGCCCCCGTCAATTCCTTTGAGTTTTAGCCTTGCGGCCGTACTCCCCAGGCGGGGAACTTAATGCGTTAGCTGCGGCACCGACGACGTGGAATGTCGCCAACACCTAGTTCCCAACGTTTACGGCGTGGACTACCAGGGTATCTAATCCTGTTCGCTCCCCACGCTTTCGCTCCTCAGCGTCAGTAATGGCCCAGAGATCCGCCTTCGCCACCGGTGTTCCTCCTGATATCTGCGCATTTCACCGCTACACCAGGAATTCCGATCTCCCCTACCACACTCTAGCTAGCCCGTATCGAATGCAGACCCGAGGTTAAGCCTCGGGCTTTCACATCCGACGTGACAAGCCGCCTACGAGCTCTTTACGCCCAATAATTCCGGACAACGCTTGCGCCCTACGTATTACCGCGGCTGCTGGCACGTAGTTAGCCGGCGCTTCTTCTGCAGGTACCGTCACTTTCGCTTCTTCCCTGCTGAAAGAGGTTTACAACCCGAAGGCCGTCATCCCTCACGCGGCGTCGCTGCATCAGGCTTTCGCCCATTGTGCAATATTCCCCACTGCTGCCTCCCGTAGGAGTCTGGGCCGTGTCTCAGTCCCAGTGTGGCCGGTCGCCCTCTCAGGCCGGCTACCCGTCGTCGCCTTGGTGGGCCATTACCCCACCAACAAGCTGATAGGCCGCGGGCTCATCCTTCACCGCCGGAGCTTTTAACCCCCGCCCATGCAGGCAGGAGTGTTATCCGGTATTAGACCCCGTTTCCAGGGCTTGTCCCAGAGTGAAGGGCAGATTGCCCACGTGTTACTCACCCGTTCGCCACTAATCCACCCCGAAGGGCTTCATCGTTCGACTTGCATGTGTTAAGCACGCCGCCAGCGTTCGTCCTGAGCCAGGATCAAACTCTCCATGAATGTTTACCCGTAATCGGGTGCACACGCACTTAGAGCGGGACAGTCATGTCGGAATAAGACCGACCGTCCACTGCGTCCTCGCTGTGTAATTGCCTACAAGTGACGCGGCAGAACCGCGACCTCACAGGTCTTTTTTCAAAGGAACCTCATCCACCGAGGTGGACGGGGTATCAACTTTTTGGCGTTGATTTTTGGCACGCTGTTGAGTTCTCAAGGAACGGACGCTTCCTTTGTACTAACCCCTGCGGGTTTTCCTCCGGGCGCTTCCTTCGTTCTGTTCTTGCGTTTCCGACTCTATCAGAGTCAGTCTCGCTTGTTTTCCGCCTTCCGGGTCCTGCGCTTTCGCGCTTTTCCCTCTCCGGCGAGTCCGACTCTATCAGAAGTTTTCCACCGGATTTACCGGCTTCGATTTCCTGAAAGGAGAGTCGAGTGTGCCCTCTTGGAATTCAATTCCGGGGGGCGAGAAAGACTTTAAACCATCGCTGCCGAACTTGTCCAGTTCGAGGCAACCGTTCGAATCTACCTCCCCGCGCGGTCCGTGTCAACGGTCTTTGCGGGACAGAGGAGGAGACTAGCAGCTCAGACGGCTGGAACGCACATCAGGCAGCGGTGGGGAGAGTCGCCGCCCGGTCGGCGAGCTCCACGTCGCCCACCTCGCCCGCACGGGCCGCGCGGCCGCCCAGGACGTAGACGTAGAGCAGGAAGGCCGCCTCGGCCGCCACGCCGATGGCGATGCGGGCCCAGGTGGGCAGGCCGGAGGGGGTGACGAAGCCTTCGATCAGGCCCGAGACGAACAGGACGACCGTCAGGCCCATGGCCATGCCCAGAGCGGCGCGGCCCTGTTCCGCCAGGGCCTCGCGGCGAGTGCGCAGGCCCGGGTCGATGACCGTCCAGCCCAGGCGCAGGCCCGTACCGGCGGCGACGAAGACCGCGGTCAGCTCCAGCAGGCCGTGCGGGAGGATCAGGCCGAGGAAGACGTCGAGGCGGTCGGCGCCCCCCATCAGGCCGATGCCGGCTGCGAGGTTCTCCATGTTCACCCAGAGGATCCCCAGCACGGGCAGGCCCAGGAAGGCGCCGAAGACCAGGCACATCGCGGCCGCCTTGGCGTTGTTCGTCCAGACCTGGGCGGCGAAGGAGGCCGCGGGGTGGCTCGAGTAGTACGTCTCGTACTCACCGCCCGGCTTCGTCATCGCCTTCAGGTCCTCGGGAGCTCCGATGGCGCTCTGGACCTCGGGGTGGGTGGCGATCCACCAGCCCATGAGTACGGCGACGGCGAGGGAGATCAGCGCCGTGGGTATCCACCAGCGGCGGCTGACGTAGACGGCGGCCGGGAAGCCGGCGGTGAAGAAGCGGGCCGCGTCGCGCCAGCCGCCCCGGCGGGCGCCCGTCACCGTGGCGCGGGCGCGGGCCACGAGCTGGGTCAGGCGGCCCGTGAGCATCGGGTCCGGGGTACTGGACTGGATGAGGGAGAGGTGGGTGGAGGTGCGCTGGTAGAGCGCGACGAGCTCGTCCGCCTCGTCGCCCGTGAGGCGGCGGCCGCGGCCCAGGAGCTGTTCCAGCCGGGCCCACTCGGCCTGGTGCGCTGCCACGAAGACGTCGAGATCCATGCGGTTGGCGCTCCCCTGCCCCTGGTGCTCCGATGAACGGCCCCTGATTTTCTTACTTCTTCCGTCGTCAGCTTGGCAGACTGGATGCCAAAGGGGCGGGGCAGGTCGGGTGAAGGGTGTGTGGACCGGTGAGTGATCTGGTGACGGGGGATGCGGTCGTCCTGGGGCTGCGGCCTGCGAGGCTGCCGAGCCGGGCGCTGGCGATCATGTTGGACATGGCCGTCTACGTCGCCGGCTATCTGCTGATCACCCTCGGGCTGACCTTCGCCACCGCCTCGCTGGACGATGCAGCGCAGGCGGCCGTGGCCGTGTCCTCGTCCGTCCTCGTCCTCATCGGCGTGCCGATCGCGGTGGAGACGCTGAGCCACGGGCGCTCGCTCGGCAAGCTCGCCTGCGGGCTGCGCGTGGTGCGCGATGACGGCGGGCCGATCCGCTTCCGGCACGCGCTGGTGCGCGGAGCCATGGGGGTCATCGAGCTGTACGCGTTCTTCGGGGCCGTGGCCTGCATCGCTTCGCTGGTTTCCGCGCGGGGTCGGCGGCTGGGCGACGTCTTCGCGGGGACCCTGGTCATCCGGGAGCGGGTGCCCGGGGCCCGGGTGATGCCGGTGCCTCCGCCGCCGCCGTGGCTGGCCGGGCGCTTCGGCGGGCTGGACCTGTCGGGGGTACCGGACGGCCTGTGGCTGGCGATCCGGCAGTACCTGACGCGGATGAACCAGCTGGATCCGCAGACGGGCGCGACGATGGCGGCGCGGCTGGCGGACGATCTGGTGGCGCGTACGGGGGCGCCCGCGCCCGTCGGGGTGCCGGCTGCCGCGTTCCTGATGGCGGTGGTGCACGAGCGGCAGTCGCGGGATGCGGCGCGGGCCTTCTCCCCGGCCCGTGTTCAGGCGCAGCCGCAGGTCCCGGTGTACGCGCCGGCGCCGGTGGCTCCCGGACCGCACGGCGGGATGCCGGTCATGCCCGGCGTGCCCGTGGCGCCGGCGCAACCGCCCGTCGTGGCCGCGGTGCCCGCCGTGGCGCCCGTAGCGCCCGTAGGGGCACAGCCGCCCCGGGCCACGGGGTTCGCTCCGCCCGCCTGAGACGGGCTCGGGGAGACCCCCTAGTCCTCGAAGGCCGAGGGCGGGGTTTCCAGGTGTTCGAGCTCGATGCCGGGGGCCGAGAGGACCACGTCTCCGGCGATGTGGACGGTGTGGACCTCGCCGGTGTCCAGGGCGCTGACCTGGTATTCGTCGACCAGGAGCGGTCCGCTGTCGGTGGCGTGCTCGGCACGGCGCAGCAGGGCCCAGGCCTGGTCGACCGTACGGGGTGCCAGGACGGGGTCGGTCAGGGCGAGGAGGCGGACCCGGGTGGCGGGGGCGCCCGGGGTGAGGCGCAGCAGCCGGGTCGTGGCGATGAGGAAGGCCGGGGAGGTGCCGGTGAACCCGGGGGCCTGGACGTTGCCTTCGGTGGCTTCGGCGCCGAGGGGGTCGGTGCGGACCCAGGTGACGCCGTCGATGGCGGCGCCGCGGACCTGCCAGCTGGAGGCGTTGGCTTCGAGGCGGATGGGGCGGCCGAGTTCGTCGATGGCCAGGTCCACGGAGCCTCGGTGGCTGCCGTCGGGCGCGGTGAGCTGGGACACGTAGCGCCAGCCCGAGGGGCCCGGGGCGCAGTGGAAGTGCTCCTCGCCGAGGGGGGTGTGGTCGTGGGTGTCGTGGAGCGAGTAGCGGCCGCGGGGCATCGGGGCGGGTCCTTGCTGTGCGGAGCGGGGTGCGGATCGTGGTTTCGGGGCGGGGTTCGGAGCGGGTACGGGGCAGGCCCCCGGCGTGGTGCCGGGGGCCTGCTTCGCGCGGTGTGCCGATCGGGATCCTCGGGGATCCGGTGGGCTCAGTAGCGGTAGTGGTCGGCCTTGTACGGGCCTTCGACCGGGACGCCGATGTAGGAGGCCTGCTCGGGGCGCAGGGTGGTGAGCTTGACGCCGAGGGCGTCGAGGTGGAGGCGGGCGACCTTCTCGTCGAGGTGCTTGGGGAGCACGTAGACGTCGGTCGGGTACTCGGCCTGCTTGGTGAAGAGCTCGATCTGGGCCAGGGTCTGGTCCGCGAAGGAGTTCGACATCACGAAGGACGGGTGACCGGTCGCGTTGCCCAGGTTCAGCAGGCGGCCCTCGGACAGCACGATGAGGACCTTGCCGTCGGGGAACTTCCAGGTGTGGACCTGCGGCTTGACCTCGTCCTTGACGATGCCCTCGATCTTGGCGAGACCGGCCATGTCGATCTCGTTGTCGAAGTGGCCGATGTTGCCCACGATCGCCTGGTGCTTCATCTTGGCCATGTCCGAGGCCATGATGATGTCCTTGTTGCCCGTGGTCGTGATGAAGATGTCCGCGGTCTCCACGACGTCGTCGAGCGTGGCGACCTGGTAGCCGTCCATGGCCGCCTGGAGCGCGCAGATCGGGTCGATCTCGGTGATGATCACGCGGGCGCCCTGGCCGCGCAGGGACTCGGCGGAACCCTTGCCGACGTCGCCGTAGCCGCAGACCACGGCGGTCTTGCCGCCGATGAGGACGTCGGTGGCGCGGTTGATGCCGTCGATCAGGGAGTGGCGGCAGCCGTACTTGTTGTCGAACTTCGACTTGGTCACGGCGTCGTTCACGTTGATCGCCGGGAACAGCAGGGAGCCTTCGGCCATCATCTCGTAGAGACGGTGGACACCGGTGGTGGTCTCCTCGGTCACGCCGCGGATCTCGGACGCGAGCTGCGTCCACTTCTGCGGGGCCTCGCCCAGGGTGCGGTTGAGGAGCGTGAGGATGTGGGCGTACTCCTCGGAGTCGGCCGTGGCCGGGTCCGGGGCCGCGCCGACCTTCTCGAACTCGACGCCCTTGTGGACCAGGAGGGTGGCGTCGCCACCGTCGTCGAGGATCATGTTCGGGCCGCCGGTGGGGGTGTTCGGCCAGGTCAGCGCCTGCTCGGTGCACCACCAGTACTCTTCCAGCGTCTCGCCCTTCCAGGCGAAGACGGGGACGCCCTGCGGGTTGTCCACGGTGCCGTTCGGGCCGACCGCGATGGCGGCGGCCGCGTGGTCCTGGGTGGAGAAGATGTTGCAGGAGGCCCAGCGGACGTCGGCGCCGAGGGCGACGAGGGTCTCGATGAGGACGGCGGTCTGCACGGTCATGTGCAGCGAGCCGGTGACGCGGGCGCCGGCCAGGGGCTGGGTCGCCGCGAACTCCTTGCGGATCGACATCAGACCGGGCATCTCGTGCTCGGCGAGGGTGATCTCCTTGCGGCCGAAGACGGCGAGGGAGAGGTCCGCGACCTTGAAGTCGGTGAATGCGGCAGTCATGAAGATGCTGCTCCTGATGATCGAGAGGGTGGGTACGGCTGAGCAGTACACCGTCCGCGGGGGACGACGTACCCGGCGCTCAGTCCGTCGGGGGTCCTCTCTCCCCTCGGCCGGTCTCCAAGGACCGCCCGACCGCCATCAGCAGCGACGCCTGACACTGATGACGAATCTACACCGATCGGCGGAGTGAGGCGTCTGGAATCTTGCTCCGTGCAGTGTCGCGGTTTCAGGCCTTCCAGCCGAACACTTCAGGGCCTTTCGGACTTTTACTCCACCCCTGCGGTGGTGGAGGATGCCGGTGGGCCGGGTCGTGAGCGCGGTCCGCATCACGATGGCGTGAGGAGATTTCAGTGACCAGTCCGGCAGGCGCTCCTGGCGACGGGGGCACGAGCGGGCCGAGGCCCGTGAAATTGGTGGCCGTCACCGCGTGTCCCACGGGGATCGCGCACACCTACATGGCCGCCGAGAAGCTCCAGCAGGCCGCCGATCGCCTCGGCATTTCGATGAAGGTGGAGACCCAAGGCTCGATCGGGGCCGAGAACGTCCTCACTGACAACGATGTCAGAGAGGCGGACGGCGTCATCATCGCCGCCGACAAGGAAGTGGACCTCGAGCGCTTCGCCGGCAAGCGGGTCCTGTCCACGGGCGTCGCGGACGGCATCCACAAGCCGGAGGAGCTCTTCGAGCGCGTGCGCAGCGCGCCGGTGCAGGCCGGAACCTCGGCGGCCCCGGGCAGCGGGGGCGGTGGCGGCGGCAGGCAGCGCAGCCAGGCGTACAAGGCGCTGATGAACGGCGTCTCCCACATGATCCCCTTCGTGGTCGTGGGCGGTCTGCTGCTCGCCGTGTCGCTGTCCCTGGGCGGGCATGCGGACTCCAAGGGCGGGCTGGTCATTCCCGAGGGAACCTTCTGGTTCTACGTGAACGCCCTGGGCGTGACCGGCTTCAAGCTGATGCTGCCGATCTTCTCCGGCTACATCGCCTACGCACTCGGTGACCGGCCGGCCCTCGTACCCGGCATGATCGGCGGCTTCCTCGCCGCCGACGCCGTGAACATCTACGGGGCCGAGGCGAACGCGGGCTTCCTGGGCGCCATCGCGACGGGCTTCCTCGCGGGCTATCTGGTCGTGTGGATCAAGAGGGTCAAGGTCCCCAAGGTCATCCAGCCGATCATGCCGATCATCGTGATCCCGATCCTGTCGACACTGGCCCTGGGCCTGGTCTACATCTACGTGATCGGCCAGCCGATCTCCTGGCTCTTCACGCACCTGACCAGCTGGCTGAACGGGATGACCGGCTCCAGCGCGATCGTGCTCGGCACCATCATCGGCCTGATGATCGCCTTCGACATGGGCGGTCCGGTCAACAAGACCGCGTTCCTCGTCGCCGTCGGACTCATCGGCACCAACAACCACGTCATGGGCATGGCCGCGGCGGCCATCCCGGTCATGCCGCTCGGACAGGGCCTGGCCACGCTGCTGCGCCGCAAGCTCTACAGCGACGAGGAACGCGAGACCGGCCTCGCCGCCCTGTTCATGGGCTTCTTCGGAATCTCGGAGGGCGCGATCCCCTTCGCGGCCGCCCGGCCGGCCCAGGTCATCCCGGCGAACATGCTCGGTGGCGCGGTGGCCGGTGCGATCGCCGGTGTGGCCGGGGTCCAGGACTCCGTGCCGCACGGCGGTCCGATCGTCTCGCTGTTCGGTGCGATCAGCGGGGTCGCGATGTTCTTCGTCGCCATCGCCGCCGGTGCCGTCGTGACGGCGCTGACCACCAATGCTCTGATCGAGTTCAAGCAGCGCCGGGAAGGCGCGCCGGCCGGGCCGTCGGTGCTCGCGCGGGAGCCCGCCCTGGTCGGGGCCGGCGTGGGTGCGGGTGCGGGTACGGGTGTTGGTACGGCCGTACGGAGCCGGGCCGCGGCCGCGGCGCCCGTCGGCGGGACCGGGGCCGGGAAGCCGGAGGTGCTGTCCGGGTACCTGACCGCGCAGACCGTCAAGACCGAGCTGGCCTCCGACTCCAAGGGGGCGGCGATCCGCGAGATGGCGGAGATGCTGGCCACCACCGGCAACGTCCGCGACGTGGACGAGCTCGTACGGGTCGCACTCGCGCGGGAGGCACAGGGCACGACGGGTCTCGGCGAGTCGATCGCGATCCCGCACGCCAAGACGGACGCGGTGACCCGCCCGACGGTGGGCTTCGCCCGGTCCGACGAGGGCATCGAGTGGGGCGCCCTGGACGGGACGAAGGCCCGGCTGGTGTTCATGATCTCGGTGCCGGAGGCGGCCGCCGGGGACGAACACCTGCGGATCCTGGCGCTCCTGTCGCGCAAGCTGATGGACACCGGCTTCCGGGAGCGGCTGCAGTCCGCGCCGGACGAGGCCGCGATCCTGGACGTGCTGCGCGAGATCCAGTAGCCGCCCGGCACGGACCGGATACGGAGATGCCCCCCTGCGCCTTCGCAGGGGGGCATCTCCGTATCCGGTGCGCGTCGGCGCGGGCTCAGTTGCCCGGGTTGGTGCCCTTCGCCGCGGCCTCGGCGTTGAAGATGTCCGGCTCCAGGTAGATCACGCGGGCGATCGGGACGGCCGCGCGGATGCGGGCCTCGGCGGCGTTGATGGCGTTGGCCACCTCGGTCGCCGTGTCGTCGCTCTGGACGGCGATCTTCGCGGCGACGAGGAGTTCCTCGGGGCCCAGGTGCAGGGTGCGCATGTGGATGACGCCGGTGACGGTGTCCCCGTCGACGACGGCGGCCTTGATCTTGTCGATCTCCTCGGTGCCGGCGGCCTCGCCGAGCAGCAGGGACTTGGTCTCGGCGGCGAGCACGATGGCGATGATGATCAGCAGGATGCCGATGCACAGGGTGCCGATGCCGTCCCAGACGCCGTTGCCGGTCAGCAGCGCGAGGCCGACGCCCGCGAGGGCGAGGATCAGGCCGATGAGGGCGCCGAAGTCCTCCAGGAGGACCACGGGGAGCTCGGGGGCCTTGGCGCGCTTGATGAACTGGCTCCACGAGAGGCTGCCGCGGATCTCGTTGGACTCCTTGATCGCGGTGCGGAAGGAGAAGGACTCCGCGACGATCGCGAAGACGAGGACGCCGACCGGCCAGTACCAGTGCGTGATCTCGTGCGGGTCGTGGATCTTCTCGTAGCCCTCGTAGATGGCGAACATGCCACCGACGGTGAACAGCACGATGGAGACGAGGAAGGCGTAGATGTAGCGCTCGCGCCCGTATCCGAAGGGGTGCTCCGGTGTCGCCTCGCGCTGTGCCTTCTTGCCGCCGAGCAGCAGCAGGCCCTGGTTGCCGGAGTCCGCGAGCGAGTGGACGCCTTCCGCGAGCATCGACGAGGAGCCGCTGAAGAACCAGGCCACGAACTTGGCTACAGCGATGGCGAGATTGGCGGCGAGTGCCGCCACGATCGCCTTGGTACCGCCCGACGCGCTCATGGTTGCGATGTGTCCCTTCCTCGGTGCGGCGCCCCGGTCCGGGACGCCGCGCTACGGCCGCAGATTCTCACAGCCGCCTCGAGGGACGGTACGTCAGACCACCACCGTGGCACGGAAGACGGTGCCGGTTTGGGACAGTTCAACCTTTTCGCCCGCCGGTACGAACACCGACTCCCCCGGGGCCAGTGCCAGTTCGCCGGAGACCGGGGAGGTGGCCTTCGGGGAGCCCGCCGTGCACAGCAGGATCTGCGGGGCGGTGTCGGGGAGCACCCGGGGGGCGCCGCCGGGGGCCAGGACGAAGCGGGAGAGGCGGAATTCGTCGATGGGGGTCTCGTAGACCTCTTCGCCGTTGCCCTCGGGGCGCATCACTCCGGGGTCGCTGGGTGCGAAGACGACCACCTTCAGCAGCTCCGGGACGTCCACGTGCTTGGGGGTGAGCCCGGCGCGCAGCACGTTGTCGGAGTTGGCGAGCAGTTCGACGCCGAGGCCGTCGATGTAGGCGTGCGGGACGCCGGCGCCGAGGAACATGGCTTCGCCGGGCTGGAGTCGGACGTGGTTGAGCAGCATGGCCGCGATCACGCCCGGGTCGCCCGGGTAGTCGTGGACGAGCGAGGCGTACGGCTCGTACGGGCCCCCGAGCCGGGCGGCGGCGGCCGCGGCCTCGGTGACCGTGCGGGCCATTTCGGTGCGGTCGGCGGTCAGTACGGCGGTGAGCACCTCGCGCAGGGCCGCCTCCTCGGGATGGGCCCGCAGGAGGTCGACGTAGGGCTTCAGGGAGTTGACGCCGAGGCCCTCCAGGAGGTCGGCGGCCTCCAGCGGCGGGCGGAACCCGCAGAGCCCGTCGAAGGGGGTGATCGCGCAGATCATCTCGGGCTTGTGGTTGGGGTCCTTGTAGTTGCGGTGGCCGGCGTCCATCGGGACGCCGCGCCGTTCCTCGTCCTCGTAGCCCTCCTTGGCCTGTGCCAGGTCGGGGTGGACCTGGAGGGAGAGCGGGGCGCCCGCGGCGAGGAGCTTGAGGAGGAAGGGCAGCCGGGGGCCGAACTTGGCCACGGCCGCGGCTCCCAGCTCGCGCTCCGGGTCGGCGGCGATGACGTCCGAGAGGGTGGTCTCGCCGCCGCCCCGGTCGAGGCGGGAGGGTGCGCCCGGGTGGGCGCCCATCCACATCTCGGCCTGGGGTTCACCGGTGGGCTCGACTCCGAGGAGCCGCGGGATCGCGGTGGTGGATCCCCAGGCGTAGGGGCGGATCGTGTTCGTGAGGCGGTCCATCGGTCGTCTTTCCTGGGTGAGAGAGGCACGCGGGCGCGCCTCAGCTGTGTCCCCCGGAGGCCAGCGCCAGGTAGGCGGTGGCGAAATCCGTGACGGCGAGGAGTTCGGCGAGCTGTTCCAGCTCGGTGCCCTCCTCGGGTTCGAGCTCGCTGATGGCCGTGTCGTGGCTGAGGGCGAGCTCTCGTGCGGCAGGGGCGGCTGTCAGTCCGCCTGCGGGCCGGTCGCGCAGCAGGACGATGCGTGCGCGAAGGGCCTGCGGTTCTTCCACTCGGTCGCGGAAGAAGTCATCGGGATCGGCGCCGGCGGCGAAGGAGCCGGCGAGCAGGATTCCGTGGGCCGGCAGGGCCTCGGGGAGGTCGGCGGCCAGTGCGGGGCGGCCGGCGAGCTCGGCGAGGGTGGCGGCGAACCGGCGGCCCGCGGGTCCGGCTCCGATGCCCTCGCTCCAGATGAGCGGGAGGGAGTCGGCGAGCTCGGAGGCGAGGGTCTTGGCCGGGTTGGAGTAGGTGGCGATGGCGGGTCCGCAGCGGGCGGCGGTGCGGTCGAGCCGGTCGGCCACGGCCTCCAGGGTGCCGGGGGCGGCGGCGATCAGGCCGACCCGGTCCAGGAGCACCAGCAGCGGGGTGAGCAGGGCCCACAGGGCGCCGGGTCCGGCCGCGGCGGATTCGTCGTACTCCTGGTACGGGGCTTTCGCCATCGGTACCAGGAGCCCGTGCGCCCCGTCCACGGCTTCGCTGAGCGGCGAGCGCTCGGGGGCCACGGCGACGACGGTGGAGCCGCGCCGGTAGGCCTGCTCGGCGAGGACGGCGAGGCCTGGCTCGGTCCCGTCGGTGGTGGCGATGAGCAGCAGGTCGACGGGGCCGGCCCAGCCGGGCAGGGTCCAGCGCAGGGCTCCGGCGGCGTGGGCCACGCCGGTGGGGTGGAGCCTGATGACGGGCGCGGAGGCTCCGGCGAGCGCTCCGAGCAGGTCGGCGACTCCGGTGGCGGCGGTGCCGGGCCCGGCGATGAGGACCGCGCGGGGGCGGCCGTCCGGGCGCAGGTCGCCGAGGCCGGCCTCGGCGGCGTGCCGGGCCGCGGTGCGCACCCGGGCCCCGGCGTCGGCGGCGCCGCGGAGCAGGCCGCGGCGGTCGGCACGGGCGAGATCGTCCGGTGCGTCGAGGAGCGACTCGTCGAGCATTGGCGGCCTCCGGCTATGTCTGTGACGTGACCAGTGGTGAGCGAACCAGGGTGGTGACGGAACCAGTCTCAGCGTGTGCGCGGGGTGGCTGCGGCAACCTCAGGCGGGTCGGCGCGCCTCGTCCACCAGGAGCACCGGGATGCCGTCGCGGACCGGGTAGGCGAGGCCGCACTCCCGGCCTCCGGTGCAGATCAGCTCGGGGGCCGTTTCGTCTGCCGACTTGTCCTCGAGGGGGGCGTGGCAGGCGGGGCAGGCGAGGATCTCCAGAAGGCCGGCTTCGAGCGGCATGGTGCGGTTCCCTTCGGGGATGTGGATCGGGCCTGGTCAGCCTACCGCCGAGTCACCTCCGGTGCGGGCCGGAGGTGAACTCGGCGGGGCCCCTGGTGGGGTCGGCTATGCCCGGATGAGCGCCAGCGCCTCGTCGCGGACCTTGGCGAGGGTCGCGGGGTCGCGGGCCTCCACGTTCAGGCGCAGCAGCGGCTCGGTGTTGGAGGCGCGTACGTTGAACCACCAGTCGGTGCTCGTCACTGTGAGCCCGTCGAGTTCATCCAGGGTGACGTCCTCCTGTCCCCCGTATGTCTCCTTGACGGCGGCCAGGCGTCCCGCCTGGTCGGCGACGGTGGAGTTGATCTCGCCGGAGCCGGCGTAGCGGTCGTAGGAGGAGACCAGGCCGGAGAGGGGGCCGTCCTGGCCGCCGAGGGCCGCGAGGACGTGGAGCGCGGCGAGCATGCCGGTGTCCGCGTTCCAGAAGTCCTTGAAGTAGTAGTGCGCGGAGTGCTCGCCGCCGAAGATGGCGCCCGTCTTGGCCATCTCCTCCTTGATGAAGGAGTGGCCGACGCGGGTGCGGACGGGGGTTCCGCCGTGTTCGCGGACGACCTCGGGTACGGACCAGGAGGTGATCAGGTTGTGGATCACGGTGCCCTTGCCGCCGTTGCGGGCCAGCTCGCGGGCGGCGACCAGGGCGGTGATGGCGGACGGGGAGACGCCCTCGCCGCGCTCGTCGACGATGAAGCAGCGGTCGGCGTCGCCGTCGAAGGCGATGCCGAGGTCGGCGCCCTCGGCCTTCACGCGGGCCTGGAGGTCGACGATGTTCTTCGGGTCGAGGGGGTTGGCCTCGTGGTTGGGGAAGGTCCCGTCCAGTTCGAAGTACATGGGGACGAGGTCCAGCGGGAGGCCCTCGAAGACGGTGGGGACGGTGTGGCCGCCCATGCCGTTGCCCGCGTCGACGACGACCTTGAGGGGGCGGATGGCGGCGAGGTCCACCAGGCCCTTGAGGTGCGCGGCGTAGCCGGTGAGGGTGTCCTGCTCGGTGACGGTGCCCGGGACGGTGCCTGCGGGGATCGCGGGGGCGCCTTCGTCGCTCCACTTCTCCGCGAGCTCGCGGATGGTGGACAGGCCGGTGTCCTGGCCGACCGGAGCGGCGCCGGCGCGGCAGAGCTTGATGCCGTTGTACTTGGCCGGGTTGTGGGAGGCCGTGAACATGGCGCCGGGCAGGTTCAGCTTGCCGGAGGCGTAGTACAGCTGGTCGGTGGAGCACAGCCCGATCAGGGTGACGTCCACGCCGCGGGCCGCGGCGCCGCGGGCGAAGGCGCCGGACAGGGCGGGCGAGGAGGGCCGCATGTCGTGGCCGATGACGATCGCGCTCGCGCCGGTGACCTCGACGAACGCGGCACCGAACAGTTCGGCCAGGGGCTCGTCCCACTCGTCCGGCACGACGCCCCGTACGTCGTACGCCTTGACGATGTTCGATAGATCGGTGGCCACTGCCTGCCCTCCTGAGGGTGATGTGCGGTGGGGCAAACCTACCGTGGACACCTGACCGCCAGTCGGGCGATTCGAACAGTCGCGGGACCGGCTCAGGAATCCGGCGAGCTCAGGAGTCCGGCGAGCGCAGCACGCGCAGGTGCCCGCGCCGGGTCTCGCCCGTGGTGGGTCCGCCCTGGCCGGTGCCGCCGCGGGCTTCGGCCGTGCGCTCCGGAGGGCGGGCGGCTTCGCGTACGGCGTTGGCGAGGGCTTCGAGGTCGTCGCCGGTGGGGCGCGAGGGCGGGGAACCGTCGGTGAGACGCACGACGTCCCAGCCGCGCGGGGCGGTCATGCGCTCCGAATGCTCGGCGCACAGGTCGTAGCAGTGGGGTTCGGCGTAGGTGGCGAGCGGGCCGAGAACTGCGGTCGAATCGGCGTAGACGTACGTCAGTGTCGCGACGGCAGGGCGGCCGCACGCAGTGCGCGAACAGCGACGTACAAGGCTCACGACGTTGGACGGTACCGCACTCTTGACCGGGCCGCGACGACTCTCCCCCCGGCCGCTCCCCCGTGTCGGCTGATCAGCCCCGCCCCGGTGGGGGTGTGCGGGCTACCCTGCGGGGGTGACGGACAGCACCCTGCCTCCCCTTCCGAACGACTCCGATGCCCCGGCCGCTGTCGGCGGCGAACCGCGGGTGCGGCGGCGCGACCGGCACGGTCGGGGGATGCGCGGGCCGGTGGCCCCTCCGCAGGTACCGCTGTCGGCGAGTCGGGCGGAGCTCTTCGGCGACCTCGTACGGGATTCCGTGGAACGTCTGGAGCGGCGCTGGCCGCAGCTGGCGGACGTGGAGTTCATGGTCGGCGACGTCCCCGGCCCGCCGGGCGGCGCGGAGGCCGGCTGGAACGACGAGGCGGTGCCGCTGGGAGGCCTCGCCGAGGCGGGGGACGGGCGGCCGGCGCGGATCGTCGTGTTCCGGCGGCCGGTGGAGATCCGCACGAAGACGCGGGACGAGAAGGCGATGCTCGTGCACGAGATCGTGGTGGAGCAGGTGGCGGAGCTGCTGGGCCTGTCGCCGGAGACGGTGGACCCGAGGTACGGGCAGGACTAGGCCGTCTCGCTCTGCCCGGGGAACGGTGCGAGGTCGGGCTGTACCCAGGTCTCCTTGCCGGACGCCAGGGTCTCGGGGCGGTAGTACCGGGACAGCAGGTCCTTGTCGAGCAGGTCGGGGTGGCGGTCGGCGAAGGTGTCGAAGCCGGTGACGTCGGCGGCCCCCGCCGCCCGGCCGACGAGCTCGACCCAGGCCCGGGTCGTCGTGGCGTGGTACTTCTGCGGGGCGCCGGCCGCGGTGGCCGTGCGCGCGATGCCCTCGGCCACGAGCTCGGCCGCCGCGGGCACGCCGTGGCGGCGGACGGCCAGCCAGGTGAGGTGCACGTGCTGGCGGTGGCCGAACCGGTCGCTGGAGGCCATGACCTCGGCGAACATGTCTTCGAAACTCATGCATCCACGGTAAGCCGCGTCCACGGTAAGCCCGTCGGCCGTTCAGTCCGTGAGGACCGACAGGTCCTGGGTGGCCTTGGGGACCGAGACCGTCGCGTGGTCGTCCGACGCGGTCTGGACGGTGAACATCGGGGTCCCGTCTCGCGGCACGGTCAGGGTGCGGGACGCGTAGACCGGACCGCCGGAGACGGTCTCCACCGTCAGGGCGTAGGAGCCCTTGCCGCCCGCCGGGGCGAGGGTCACCTTCTGGGTCGTGCCCGCCTTGACGGTGACCTCCTGGCCGGCCGGATCGCCGCCCTCGGTGCCCGGCGAGGCCGTCACCTTGACCTTCGCGTCGGCTCCGGTCGCCGTCAGCGAGAGCACCGTCGCGTTGTCGTCGGTGCGGTTGTCGGCCACGGTCGCCCGCTTGCCCACCGGGGCGGCCGCCTGGATGAAGCCGAGGTCCTGCTTGGCACCGCTGCCGCGGACCACCCGCAGCGCGGCGACCACCGGCACGGTCTGCTTGCCTTCGGACGGGGACAGCACGAGGGAGCCCGGTTCGCCGCGGGTGACGTCCTTGAGGTCGACGCTCGCGGTCATCCCGGCCTTGACGTGGATCTCCTCGTTGCCCGCCGGGCTGATGGAGCCGCTCGCTCCGGCGAGGCGGATCCTGAGGTCCGCGTCCTCCTCGCCGGGGGCGAAGACGACCAGCCGTACGTCAGTGGCGTCCGCCGGGATGCCCGGCATGACCAGCGTCCCCGTCGGGTCGACGGAGGCGGGCAGCCAGTCGGAGCCGACGCCCTCCTCGCCCACCTGCACGGTGGCCCCGACCCGGCCGGCCCGGGTGGTCACGTGCGCGGTGAGGTCCGCGAGCTGTGCGCCGGGGGCGAGGGAGGCCAGCGAGATGGCCTTGCTGGACTTGGGGTCGATCCGGATGTTCTCACTGGTGCCCGCCTCGGCCTTGACCGCTCCGTCCGGGCCGAAGAGCTTGATGTCCACCACGGCGGCGTTGTCGTCGGGGTTGGTGAGGTGGACGTAGTCCTCGCGCCCCTTGGCGGTGCTCACGGCGGGGAACCAGAAGTCGGTGGCGGGCACGGTGCAGCTGGTGCCGAGGAGTCCGCGGGCGCGGCCGACGGAGACGACGGTGGTCTGCTGCGCGGTCCAGCCGGGGGCGAGGAACCCGTCGGCGGTGCCGGTGAGCGCGGGGGCCTCGGCGCCGGAGGCCTTGGCGCCGACGGGCTTTCCGGGCTCCTTGAGCTCCAGTACCGGCTTGGCCTCCTTGGTCGCGCCGAGCAGCCGGGCCGTGCCCTTGCCACCGGCGGCGGCCGCGCCCGGGGTGATCGAGGTGTACACGGTCTCGGCGATGTCGGAGGTGCTGGGTGCGGGGCACACCAGCAGGGACCGCTCCACCGGCATCCGGGCCGCGGCCTTGCCGGACGCGGCGGCGGGGGCGCCGTCCGCGGCGGGCGCGATGAGGGTGGCCAGGCCGGTGACGGCGGCCAGCGCGGCCGTCACGGCGGCGAGCGTCAGGGGTACGCGCTGCTTCACTGCTGGGGGCTCCCGTCCGGACGCGGGACGTGCTGCCCGTCGTGCTGTCCGTCGTGCGGCTGTCCGTAGGCGTCGTACGGCTCGTACGGGTACTGCTCGTACTGCTGCTGAGGCTGCTGCTGCTGCTGCGGTTCCTGGTACGGCTGCTGTTCCCCGTACTGCGGCTGCTGCGGGGGCTGCTGCGGGTACGGGTAGGGCTCGTACTGCTCGTACTGCGGCTGGTGCGGCGCCTGCTGCTGCGGTTCCTGCCCGCCGTAGGCGTAGCCGTCCTGGTCCACGTAAGCCTGCTGGTAGGCGTACGCGTCGTCCCCGTACGCCTGCTGCTGCGGGATCTGCGCGTACGGGTCGGCCGCGACGGCCGCCTCGGCGGGGGCTTCGGCCTCCGCCTCGGACTGCTCGCGCAGCCGGCGGGCGCGGCGGCCCTCGCCGGCCTCCTCGGCGGGCGCGGTCTCCTCTTCGGGGAGGTCGTCGTCGAGGCTGGTGCGGCGGCCCGGGAGGGCCATGACCAGGAGCACGAGGGCGAGGAAGCCCTGCGCCCAGTGCCAGGCGGTGCGGGTGAGGGCGTCCTGGTGGACCAGGTCGAGACGGCCGCCGGAGGCGGGGAGTTCGAAGCCCTGGGCCCAGCCGTCCAGCGTCTTGGCCTTGAGGGGCTTGCCGTCGAGGGTGGCCTGCCAGCCGGGGGCGGCCGTGTCGGCGATGCGCAGGGTGCGGCCCGCCTCGCCCGCCGGGATCTTGGTGTGGGCTTCGACGGGGCCGGAGGCGACGGGGATGGGTGCTTCGCCGGGCTTGGCGGAGACGATGACGGCCCTGGCGACCTGGCGGTCCACGCGCCACAGGGCGCTGCCTTCGAGCTTGCTGAGGCGGCTGAGGCCCGGGGTGGCGTCGAGGACGCGGCCGATCTCCTGCGGGGCTCCGTCACGGACCAGGACGTAGCGGATGGCGAAGCCGCCGAGCTGGTCGCTCTGGTCGGCGCCGGATCCGGCGACGAGGCTGGAGACGACCTTGTCGAGGCGGGTGTCGCTGCCGGCCTGGTCGGCGAGTTCGGCGTCGCCCAGGCGGCCGCCGGAGCCGCGGACGAGGCTGTAGGAGAGGGCGGCGGGCGAGGTGGCGCCGATGACCAGGGTGCGGGCCTGGTCGCGGGTGCCGCTCTCTTCGGCGACGAAGGCGGGCACCTGGACGGGGTCGCGGCGCTCCAGCGGTCCGGCGGCGCCGCTGAGCATCCAGCCGGCCGCGCCGATGAGGGGTCCGGCGGCGGCGGCCAGCGCGATGAGGGCGGCGAGCGGCTGGCGCCAGCCGAAGCTGCGGGCGGCGACGCGTTCCCTGGCTCCGTCGGCGCCGACGGTGGCGGCGGCCAGCAGGGCGAGTCCGTAGACGAGGGTGGCGGGGCCGGCCCAGGCGGTGCGGTTGACGAGGACGGCGAGGACGAGCGCGGCGAGCGCGGTGGCCCAGGCGGTGCGGACGGCGAACTGCCGGTCGGTGCGCAGCAGGGCGCCCAGGGCGGCGAGCACGATGCCGATGAGGATCAGCCCGCCGGCGGTGCGGGGTCCGCCGGGGCTGATGCCGAGCAGGTCCAGGGCGCCGGCCGAGCCGGCTCCGTAGGGCAGTCCGGCCTCGTGCAGGAAGCGGGTGGGGTGCAGGAGGAGGCTCAGCGACCAGGGTGCGAGGACGAGGAGCGGGACGGCGAGCATCGCGAGGAGGCGCGGTGCGTACGTCTTCCAGTGCGCGCGGCGCAGGACCAGGGCGGCGGCGGCGAGTACGGCGGCGAGCGGCCAGACGACGGGGGTGAAGGCGGTGGCCAGGGTCAGCAGGAGGGTGTAGGTCCAGGCCGAACGCCAGCTGCCCCCGGGGCCGTCGCCGCCGGCCGTGCTGTCGAATCCGAAGGCGGCGACGGCGGAGCGGGCGATGAGCGGGAGCAGGATCGCCAGGACGGCGGTGCCGAGGCGGCCGCCGGCGAGGGCTCCGGTGACGGCGGGCAGGAAGGCGTAGGCGACGGCGGCCCAGGCGCGCAGCAGTCGGGATTCGACGAGCGGCCGGGAGGCGAAGTAGGCGCTGAGTCCGGCGAGCGGGACGGAGCAGACGAGGAGCAGGGTCAGGGCGGCGTTGGTGGATCCGAAGAGCAGGGTGGAGAGGGCTCCGAGGACCGCGAGGTAGGGGGGTGCGCCGGTGGTGGTGCCGGTGCCGACGGGCTGCCAGTCGTCGGAGTAGACGTGCCAGAGGGCGGATCCGCTGCCGGGGGCGGGGAGCAGGGCGCCGCCCATGAGGGAGCCGCCGCCGAGGAGGGAGCGGCAGGCGACGACGGAGACGAGCAGGAGGAGTCCGAAGAGGACGGGCGCGGGCTTGCGGGCGATCCGCTTGAGGCGCGCGAACTGTTCGATCTCCAGGTAGTCGGCGTCGTCGCCGCCGGGTCCGGATTCGACGGCTCCGCCGTGCCGGCCGGCGTTGCTGCTGTCGGTGTCGCCGTCGGCGCCGAAGTAGCCCGCGAGCTGTTCGGCGTTGGCGCGCAGGGTGGCGCCGGACGGCGGGAAGAGGGGGCGCAGTTCCTTGGCGGGGACGGCGGGGCGGCGCCGGGCCTTGCGGGCGGCGAGGATGCGGCCGGGGCGGAGCAGGGTGGCGAGGAGGCCGGTGATCTCGTCGACGGCCTGTCCGGGTGCCTTGCCGATGAGGTAGGCGAGGGCGCGCAGGAGGGTGCCGAGGAGGACGCGGAGCAGGACGTACGGGAGGGCGCGGCCGGAGCTGTTGGCCAGCATCGTGTAGACGGCGCCGGCCTTGTCCACGCGGTGCGGGCTGGCGGTGGTGCGGCCGGCGCAGTCGACGGTGCGGCGTTCGCGGGCGGAGGCCTCGGCGTGCCGGACGACGGCGTCGGGGGCGATGAGGACGGCGTGGCCGGCGCTCTGGGCCCGCCAGCACAGGTCGACGTCGTCGCGCATGAGGGGCAGTCGGCGGTCGAAGCCGCCCAGCGCGTCGTACACGTCGCGGCGGACCAGCATGCCGGCGGTGGAGACGGAGAGGACGGGCTGGACCTGGTCGTGCTGGCCCTGGTCCTGTTCGCGGCGGTCGAGTCCGGTCCAGCGGCGGCCGCTGCGGGCGATGGTGACGCCGACTTCGAGGAGCTGCTTCTTGTCGTACCAGCCGCGCAGTTTGGGGCCGATGACGGCGGCGTCGGGGTTCTCCTCGGCGACGCGCAGGAGTTCGGCGAGGGCGTCGGGCTCGGGTGCGCAGTCGTCGTGGAGCAGCCAGAGCCACTGGACGGGTTCGCCGTGGGGCAGTTCGGGCAGGTCGTACGTGTCGTCGCGCCAGGTGCGGCTGACGGGATCCCAGCCGGAGGGGCGCTTGAGGTAGGGGAGGTCTTCGGGGCTCAGGGTGCCTGCGGTGCGGGCGGCTTCCTCGACCGCGGCGCCGAAGCCGGTGCGGCGGGCGAGGTGCAGGACGCGTTCCTCACCGAAGGCTTCGCCGAGCAGGCGCGCGGAGTCGTCGGCGCTGCCGGTGTCCGCGGCGATGTGGTTCTGGGCGGGGCGCTCCTGACCGAGGAGGCCCGCGAGGGTCCGGGGCAGCCAGCGGGAGCCGTCGTGGGCGACGAGGACCGCGGTGACGACGTGCCGGGGGAACTCTGGTGCGGCGGCAGCCTGGTGGGAGGCGCTCGACTGGCTGTGCAGGGACATCGCGGTACGGGCCCTCCGGCCGGGGGTCCGGGGGTGTTGTGCCCTCGGAGGCTGCTGGACAGCGCCCCACACTAACGGCTGGGAACAAGTCGGTCCGCCTCCTGCGGGGAAGGTGCGGGAGGCGGACCGTTTGCTCTGCTCGTCGTACTGCTTGCCGTGCTGTTCGCTGTACTGCCATTTGTGCCGCTATGCGTACGGCGGTGCGTACTGTCGCGGGCACGGTCGGCTATGCCGGTGGATATGCCGTCGGGGTCGCCGTCGGATATGTCGTACGCGGTGCCGTGGGCGCCGATCGTCGCGCGCCGAGGGCGTTTCAGACGGCGGCCTTCTTCAGACGCCGGCGCTCGCGCTCGGACAGGCCGCCCCAGATGCCGAATCGCTCGTCGTTGGCGAGGGCGTACTCAAGGCATTCGGAGCGGACTTCGCATGCGAGGCAGACCTTCTTGGCCTCGCGGGTGGAGCCGCCCTTCTCCGGAAAGAAGGACTCGGGGTCGGTCTGGGCGCAGAGAGCTCGCTCCTGCCATCCGAGCTCTTCGTCCGCCTCCTCGACCAGCAGTTCCTGAACCAGCTCGGTCATGTGCGCCCCTCGCTCTGTCTGTGCGTCCCCGTGGTGTTGCCGTTACTCATAGCTACGTAACGACACGAGTGAAATTACAAGTGTGAGGCTCCAGCGCAGTCAAGCCGAGATCTGCTATTGGGCCCCTTATTCACTCTGCGGAACCAAGCCTATGCAGAAAGTGTTCATATCGCCAAAAATCGTGACACATGCCACATGCATCGCACGCTGCACCTCCTCCCCTGTAGTCGACGCGTCACTCTGTGGTGTGGTTCCGATCCGGCCGAAGAAGCGGCGTAGATCACATTTCAGCCACAGGGGGACATCGCACCTCTTGACAGGTTTGAGACGGCCACAGCAGCTGTGGCGCGACTTGCAGCGCCACATCCCCTGGTGGGGGGTGCACAAACCTTTCTCCGGGCACGGTAACCGGATGAGGTGAAACTTTTCTACCAAACCGGACATTGGGTTGACAGTCCGGCCCCTCACCCGGTCTCCTTGTTGCCATGTCAGCGCCCGCAGTCGCCACCCGGACCCCCATTCGTGGGTTCCTGTGCGCTGCCCAGGTTCGCTGTTGCTGTTGCAGCTGTTGATGCCCACGGAGCTCCGGCTCCGCTGAGCTCCAGCCCGGCCCCCCACAGCGACCGCCTGCACGACTGACATCCGTCGAGGAACCCCCCGATGAACAGCACCAGCACCCTGAACCACGCCCCCACCACGGCTCCCCGCACGTCCGTCCCCGCCTCCGCCGCCGCCCCGATGGTCGAGAGCGACCTCCAGATCGCCGGCGACATCCTCTCCGTCCAGCACCTCCTGCAGCCCGCCCGCGAGCACCCGGCCACCGTCGCCGAGTTCGTGGGCCTCGCCCGCTCCATCGCCGAGGACCGCTCCCAGTGGGAGCACCTGGTCCGCTACGACGCCACCACCCGCTGGTACCACCGGCTGCGCACCGGCCCCGGCTACGAGGTCTGGCTGCTCAGCTGGGTCCCCGGCCAGGGCAGCGGGCTGCACGACCACGGCCCGTCCTCCGGCGTGCTCACCGTCCTGGACGGGGAGCTCACCGAGCACACCGCCCGCGGCCCGCTCACCCTGCGAGCCGGCTCCCAGCGCGTCTTCGCCCCCGGCTACGCCCACGAGGTCGCCAACGACGGCCTCGAAGGGGCGGTCAGCCTGCACGTCTACTTCCCCGGCCTGACCGCGATGCCGATGCACAACTGCTCCCCGGCCCGGCTCCAGACCGTCTCGGTCTGACCGGAGCGCCACCCGCCGGTAGCGGCCTGACAGTCCCGCCCGTCACCCGACCACCACCCCTCAAAGGATCAGCCTGCGGCTGACAGACTGTCTGCATGCGCATTGTTGTTCTGGCCGGCGGCATCGGCGGCGCCCGTTTCCTCCGCGGACTCAAGTCGGCGGTTCCCGACGCGGACATCACGGTCATCGGCAACACCGGTGACGACATTCACCTGTTCGGGCTCAAGGTGTGCCCCGATCTGGACACGGTGATGTACACCCTCGGCGGTGGCATCAACGAGGACCAGGGCTGGGGCCGCACCGAGGAGTCCTTCACCGTCAAGGAGGAACTCGCGGCGTACGGGGTCGGACCCAGCTGGTTCGGCCTCGGCGACCGCGACTTCGCCACCCACATCGTCCGCACGCAGATGCTCGGTGCGGGCTACCCGCTCAGCGCCGTCACCGAGGCCCTGTGCGACCGCTGGCAGCCCGGAGTCCGGCTGCTCCCCATGTCCGACGACCGGGTCGAGACCCACGTCGCGATCACCGAGCCCGGCACGGGCGAGCGGAAGGTCATCCACTTCCAGGAGTACTGGGTGCGGATGCGCGCCGCGGTGGACGCCGAGGCCGTCGTACCCGTGGGCGCCGAGCAGGCCAAGCCCGCGCCCGGCGTACTGGAGGCCATCGCGGCCGCCGACGTGATCCTCTTCCCGCCGTCCAACCCCGTGGTCTCGGTCGGCACCATCCTCGCCGTGCCCGGGATCCGCGAGGCCGTGGCCACCGCCGGGGCACCCGTCGTGGGCCTCTCCCCCATCGTCGGGGGTGCCCCCGTCCGCGGGATGGCCGACAAGGTGCTCGCCGCCGTCGGCGTCGAGTCCACCGCCTCCGCCGTCGCCCTGCACTACGGCACCGGACTGCTCGACGGCTGGCTCGTCGACACCGCCGACGCGGACTCCGTCGCGGAGGTGGAGGCCGCCGGCATCACCTGCCGGGCGGTTCCGCTGATGATGACCGACCTGGAGGCCACCGCCGCCATGGCGCGGGCCGCGCTGGAACTGGCGGAGGCCTCCCGGTGACCGCCCCGCACGCCCCGGACGCTCCGCACCCGCACGTGCCCTCGTACGAGGTGCGGGCGATCGGCGGGATCCCCGAGGTGCGGCCCGGCGACGACCTGGCACAGCTGATCGCGGCCGCCGGGCCCGCCCTGCGCGACGGGGACGTCCTGCTCGTCACCTCGAAGATCGTCTCCAAGGCGGAGGGCCGGATCGTCCGTGCCGATTCGCGCGAGGCCGCGATCGACGCCGAGACCGTACGGGTCGTCGCGCGCCGGGGCCCCCTGCGGATCGTGGAGAACCGGCAGGGCCTGGTCATGGCGGCGGCCGGGGTCGACGCCTCGAACACCCCCGCCGGCACCGTCCTGCTGCTCCCCGAGGCCCCCGACGCCTCGGCCGCCGCGATCCGGGCGGGGCTGCGGGAGTCGCTCGGCGTGGACGTGGGCGTGATCGTGACGGACACCTTCGGGCGGCCGTGGCGCACCGGGCTCACGGACGTGGCGATCGGCGCCGCGGGCGTACGGGTCCTCGACGACCTGCGCGGGGGCACCGACGCCCACGGGAACCCGCTGAGCGCGACGATCGTGGCCACCGCCGACGAGCTGGCCGCCGCGGGCGACCTGGTCAAGGGGAAGTCCGAGGGACTGCCGGTCGCGGTCGTACGGGGCCTCGCGCACGTGCTCGGCGAGGGCTCCTCGGCGGCGGACCTGGTCCGCTCCCCCGCCGACGACATGTTCCGGCTGGGCACCTCGGAGGCGGTCCGCGAGGCCGTCACCCAGCGCCGTACCGTACGGGCCTTCACGTCCGAGCCGGTGGACCCGGGCGCGGTCCGCCGGGCGGTCGCGGCGGCCGTGACGGCCCCGGCTCCGCACCACACGACTCCGTGGCGCTTCGTCCTGCTGGAGTCCGAGGGGTCCAGGCTGGAACTCCTCGACGCGATGCGGGACGCGTGGATCGCGGACCTGCGGCGCGACGGCAAGTCCGAGGAGTCCATCGCCAAGCGGGTCCGGCGGGGCGACGTCCTGCGGGCCGCGCCGTACCTGGTGGTGCCGTGCATGGTGAGCGACGGCGCCCACGACTACGGGCACGCGCGGCGGGACGCGGCGGAGCGGGAGATGTTCGTCGTCGCCATGGGCGCGGGCGTGCAGAACTTCCTGGTCGCGCTGGCCGGGGAACGGCTGGGGTCGGCGTGGGTGTCCTCGACGATGTTCTGCCGCGAGGTGGTGCGCAAGGTCCTGGGCCTGCCGGAGGACTGGGACCCGATGGGCGCGGTGGCGGTGGGCCACCCGGCATCCCCGGCCCCGACCCGGTGGGAACGCCCGACAGAGGACTTCATCGAGGTCCGCTGACCCCGCAGGGCTACGCTCGAGGCATGGCCGGCCGCTTCGACCCACTCACCCGCGCCGCGGTCCGCGGCGGCCGCACCGACGTGCCCCCGGCCGCGCCGCAGCAGCCGACGGGCACGGCCACCGGAAAGACCCGGACCTGGGCTCCGCCCGGTCCCGTCGATCTGGGGCTCGTCCTGGGGCCGCTGAGGCGCGGCCCGGCCGATCCCGCCTTCCGGACCGCCGCCGGTGCCGTCTGGCGGGCCACCCGTACCCCCGCCGGCCCCGCCACCCTCCGGGTGGCCGCGCAGGGCGGGGAGGTGCTCGCCGAGGCCTGGGGGCCGGGCGCCGACTGGGTGCTCGACCGGCTTCCCGAGCTGCTGGGCGGCGCCGACGATCCGGCGGCCTTCGTACCCCGGCACAGGCTCCTGCACGCCAGTCACCGCCGCCGTCCGGGTCTGCGGCTGACCCGTACCGGTCTGGTCCTGGAGTCCCTGATCCCGGTGATCCTGGAGCAGAAGGTCACCACCGACGAGGCGTACCGCGCCTGGCGCCGCCTGGTCGTCCAGTACGGCGAACCCGCTCCCGGACCGGAGCCGGGCCTCCACGTCCCCCCGGCGGCCCGCACCTGGGCGATGATCGCCTCCTGGGACTGGCACAAGGCCGGTGTGGACTCCAAGCGCTCGGCCACCATCGTGCGCGCCGCCCGTGTCGCCGCCCGCCTCGAGGAGGCCGCCGCGATGGACCTGCCGGCCGCCACCGCGCGGCTCCAGGCCGTTCCCGGCATCGGGCCGTGGACCTCCGCCGAGACCCTCCAGCGCAGCAACGGCCACGCCGACGCCGTCACCACCGGTGACCTGCACCTCCCGGGCATCGTCGGCTACGCCCTGGCCGGGGACCGGGACGCCGACGACGCCGCCATGCTGGAGCTGCTCGCGCCGTACGCGGGCCAGCGCCACCGGGCGGCCCGGCTGATCCTGCTGGCCGGCCCGTCCGTGGTCCCGCCCCGCCGTACCCCCCGGATGCCCCGGGGGGACATCGGCAGGCTCTGAGGGGTCCCGGTCCCTACCGGCCCTGGAGCTTCGCCGACGAGGTGCGGGTCGGGGGGAGTTCGCCGTAGAGCAGGCGGCCCGGGCATTCCGTGGCGAAGCCGTCGCGGTGGCCGGAGATGACGTTCAGGCGGACGTTGCTGCCCTTCGGGTAGAGGTTGCCGCCGCCCGAGCGCAGGGTGGTCTTCGCGCGGGGGTCCGCTCCGAAGAGGCCGAGCTTCCAGGCGGTGAGGCGGGCCACCGCGTCGACCGCCGCCTTCGGCGGGGCCGTGTTGGTGAAGGTGCCGATCACCGCGACGCCCATGCTGTCGGTGTTGAACCCCATGGTGTGCGCGCCCATGACCGGCTTGGCGACCCCGCCCGCGCGGCCCTCGTAGACCGTGCCGCACTTGTCGACGGCGAAGTTGTAGCCGATGTCCCGCCAGCCCTCGCTGACGACGTGGTAGCGGTAGAGGCTGCGCAGCACCGCCGGGGCGTCCTTGCAGGCGTAGCCGTTGCCGGAGGCGGTGTGGTGGACGAAGGCGGCCTTGACCGTGTTCGTGTAGATGAAGCCCCGTTCGCGGAGGTTCTCGTCGGCGCCCCAGCCCTTGCGGGTGACGATGCGCGGGCGCGGGCCGATGAAGGGGCGGGCGGCGGCGTTCAGCGAGCTGTCGGCGAGGACGGCGTCGGCGGTGGAGTCGGCCTTGTTGAGGGCGGCGATCTCGTTGGCGCCGAGGGGGGCCATGGGGACGTTGGCGGAGGAGGACTCCGTCATCTCCATGGTCATGCCGGGGAGCAGGGGCAGTTCGCCCTTGTCGTCGCCTTCTCCGGCGGGGCCCGGCGCGGGCGCGGGTTCGGGGGCCGCGCCGTTCTTGGCGTCCGTCGCCGGGCGGCCGGAGGTGTCCCCGGGGGCGACGAGGTCGATCCGCATCCCCTTCGGGAGCTTGGTCAGGGTGCCGCTCGGTGCCTGGACCCGGACCTGGATGCCGTCGGACTCGCCGACCCAGAGGGGGGCGGTGGCGCCGTGGACGCGGCCGGAGCCGCGTTCGGCCGTGTCGGGGTCGGCGGCGTGTTCTCCGTTGTGGGTTTCGACGTCCTGCCAGTCGGACCAGGCCGCGGTGGCCGCGGAGCGGGTGCGGACCTGGACGGTGCCTTCGAGCCGGGCGCTCGCGTCGTCCCAGACGACGCCGACGAGCGAGAAGTTCCTGGCGTCGCGGGCGGCCAGGCCCTGCGTCTCGGGCAGGCGGGGCGAGGCGCTCATTCCGGGGACGCCGGGGGTGCGGTCGGCCGCGGGTCCCAGGGGGACGAGCGGTACCGATTCGGTGGACCCGGCGGGGGCCGCGGGGGCGGCCTGGGCGGTCCGGGCGGCCGGGGGCGCCGCCTCCGCCGCCAGGGCCGTAGTGGGGAGCGCGAGCGGCAGGGCCAGTACGGCAGCCGTCGCGACGCCGATCGAGGAAGCAAGGAATCCACGCATGGAAAGGATGCTGTGGACTCCGGGCGGCGCTCGCCATCCGAGAACTGACGCCCCGTCTGATGGAGCCGCCCATACCCCTCCCCCGTACGGGGGACTTTGCCGCCGCCGTACGGAGGAGGGGGCCGCCCGGTGCCGCGTAGGCTCTGGGGCGTGAACGCCACTGACCGCACCCCTGCCGACCTGCTGCGATCCGCGCTCGCCGCCGATCCCGGCCGCCCGCTCGTCACCTTCTACGACGATGCCACGGGCGAGCGCGTCGAATTGTCCGTCGCCACCTTCGCCAATTGGGTGGCCAAGACCGCCAATCTGCTCCAGGGCGACCTGGGCGCGGAGCCCGGCGACCGGCTGGCCCTGCTGCTGCCCGCGCACTGGCAGAGCGCGGTGTGGCTGCTCGCCTGCGCCTCGGTCGGGGTCGTCGCCGAGGTGGGCGGGGATCCGGCCGACGCGGATCTCGTCGTCTCGGGGCCGGACACCCTCGACGCGGCCCTGGCCTGCTCCGGCGAGCGGGTCGCGCTCGCGCTGCGGCCGCTGGGCGGGCGGTTCCCGCAGCCTCCGGCCGGGTTCGCGGACTACGCCGTGGAGGTGCCGGGGCAGGGCGACCGGTTCGCGCCGTTCCAGCCGGTGGACGCGGACGGGCCCGGCCTGGTGGTCGGCGGCGAGGAGCTCTCGTACGCCCGGATCTGTGAGCGGGCCCGCGAGGACGCGGCGAAGCTCGGCCTCGGGGAGGGTTCGCGCGTGCTGACCGGGCTCGGCTACGACGGCTGGGAGGGGCTGTCCGCCGGGCTCTACGCGGCTCTGGCCACCGGCGGCTCCGTGGTGCTGTGCCGGAACCTGGACCGGCTGGCGGCCGAGGGGCTGGCGCAGCGGATCGAGAGCGAGCGCGTCACCCACACCGTCTGACCGGCGGGCCTCCGGTCGGCCCAACCCTTCCGGCGGCGGCCTCCGGGACGCCTTACCCGTCCGGCCGCACCCCGTCACCCACACCGCCCAACGGGTCCCGCGGGCTATTTGTCACCCACATGGCCCTGTACAGGGCCCTGCCCCCGGGCCGCCGCGGCAACCCGGGGGCAGGATCGGCACAGGCCGTACTCACCCGTACGGCCTGCCGGGACGGGTGAGGGGACGGAACGCGAGTGAGGGACAGCGCGGGCATACCGGACGGCACCGAAGCGGCCGGAGGCAGTGCGAAGCCTCCGAACGGCCGTAGGCGCCGGCTGCTGCGCTGGACCGGGATCGGGGCTTGCCTGTTCGTCGTCGCCGGAGCGGCCGGCGGCTGGTGGGTCTACTCCAAGCTCGACGGGAACATCACCGAGGACACCTCCGCCGCCGCCGAGCTGCGGCGCTACGACCGGGAGCGTCCGGTCCACCTGGCGGGCGGCGCGCAGAACATCCTGCTGATCGGCTCGGACTCCCGCTCCGGCAAGGACAACTCCCGCTACGGGCAGGACGAGGGGACCCAGCGCTCGGACACCACGATCCTGCTGCACCTGCCCGCGGACCGCACAAGCCTGACGGCGGTGTCGATACCGCGGGACCTGATGACGGAGATACCCGGCTGCCTGAAGCCGGACGGGAACCGCACCAGGGAGCAGTTCGCCCAGTTCAACTGGGCGTTCGAGTGGGGCGGGGCGGCCTGCACGATCCGCACGGTGGAGGCGATGACCGGCATCCGGGTCGATCACCACATGGTGGTGGACTTCGGCGGGTTCACGAAGATGGTGGACGCCATCGGCGGGGTGGAGGTCTGCCTGAAGCGGCCGGTGGACGACCCGGAGGCCAAGCTGAAGCTGTCGGCCGGACGCCAGACCCTGGAGGGTGAGCAGGCGCTGGGCTTCGTACGGGCCCGCTACAGCCTGGGCAACGGCAGCGACACCGAGCGCATGGAGCGCCAGCAGCTGTTCCTCGGCTCGCTGGTGAAGAAGGTGCAGAGCAACGGGGTGCTGCTCAATCCCGGGAAGCTCTATCCGCTGCTGGACGCGGCGACGTCCTCGGTGACCACGGACCCGGGGCTGGCCTCGCTGCGGGGGCTGTACGAGCTCGTACGGGGCGTGCGCGACATCCCGACCGACCAGATCAAGTTCCTCACGGTGCCGCGCCGGCCGTACCACGCCGATGCGAACCGGGACGAGCTGCGGGAGCCCGACGCGAGCCAGCTGTTCCAGCGGCTGCGGGCGGACGAGCCGCTGAGCATCGCGCCGCCCGAGCCGACGCCCCGGTCAACGCCCCGGTCCACTCCTCAGAGCGATCAGGCGGACCGGGCCGCGGAGAGCGGCGCCGACGGGAAAGCGCCCTCGACGGCTCCCGGAAAGGCCGACGGCGAGGGAACCGCGGACGCCCCCGCCCCCGTCCCCACCTTCACCGGAACCACCGCGGGCGTCGCGGACTGCCGGTAAAGCAATCCCAAAAGCCGGTGACGGGGCCGAGCTTGTTGAGGCGATTGCCCCGTTGTAAGAACGTGGAATTCATCACCAGCATGGTTTGCGGCGAAGCGGTCCGGATAAGGTGAGCGACCCGGTGCCCGGCCAGTACAGAGGCCGCGCGCCAGCAGCCGGATCGTTGACCGGGCGCCCAAGGGGAGGCGCGTCGTGAAGCACCGACGGAGGATTCGAGCAAACCGTGGATGCGCAAAGCCGTGGACGGGCCGACGAGATCGACCCCGCAGACCAGTGGGTGCTCAACCCCCGCACCGGTAACTACGAACTGCGACTGGAGCAATCCGCTCCGCAAGCGCCCGGGCAGCGGCGCGCCCCCGGCACCAAGCCGCGCACGGCCCCCGGTGCCCCCGCCGCCCCGGCGGTTCCCGGACCGCGCCGCGGTGACGTCCCGCCCGGCGGAGGCCGGCGCGGCGGACGGCCGCGCAAGGGCGGCGGCGGACGGCGCAAGAAGATCCTGGTCATCACCGGCGGATCCCTGGCGTTCGTGCTGGTCGCCGGGTCGATCGCCGGGTACCTCTACTACGACCACCTGAACGGCAACCTCAAGGTCACCGACGTCGGCAGTGCCGGAACGAGCGGCGGCTTCAAGAAGGACCAGCCGATCAACATCCTGGTCATCGGCACCGACAAGCGCAGCGGCGCGGGCAACGAGGGGTACGGGGACGCCGGCAGCGTCGGCCACGCCGACACCACGATCCTGTTCCACGTCGCGAAGGACCGCTCCAACGCCACGGCGCTGTCCATTCCGCGCGACCTGATCACCAACGTGCCGGACTGCCCCACGAAACAGCCGAACGGTTCGACGAAGAACATCGCCGGCGCGCACGGCGTCCGCTTCAACACCAGCCTCGGGCAGGACGGCCGCGACCCTGGCTGCACGATGCGCACGGTCAAGGAGCTCACCGGGATCCAGGTCGACCACTTCATGATGGCCGACTTCAACGCGGTGAAGAACCTGAGCACGGCGGTCGGCGGAGTGCCGGTCTGCCTGGACAAGGCCGTGGACGACAAGGACTCCAAGCTGAAGCTGTCGGCGGGCGAGCACCGGCTGTCGGGCGAGGACGCACTGGCCTTCGTACGGACCCGGCACGCCTTCGGCCAGCGCAGCGACCTCGACCGGATCAAGACCCAGCAGCAGTTCCTGAGTTCGATGATGCGGGAAATGAAGTCGAAGCAGACGCTGACCAGTCCGCAGAAGTTCTTCTCCCTCGCCGAAGCGGCCACCAAATCACTGAGCGTGGATTCGGGAATAGGTTCGATCGGGAAACTCACCGATCTCGCGGGTGAGTTGAAGGGCATCGACCTCAAGAACATCACCTTCACCACTCTTCCGGTTCTCGACAATCCGGCGGAGCCGCCCGGCGCGGCGGCCACCGTGGTGGTCAAGACGGCGCAGGCCGAGCCGCTGCTGCAGATGATCCGCGGGGACGTCTCGCTGACGGAGGTCGAGAAGAAGGAGAAGGCAGCTCAGGACACGGCGGACGCGCAGGAGCAGGCCAAGCTGGACGCGCTCATGCAGGGGCCCCGCGCCGCGGCCAAGGACGTCCGGGTGGACGTCTCCAACGGCGGCGGGCCGGCCGGTTCCGCTTCCGCCACGCTGACCTGGCTGCAGAACACCAAGAAGGTCCTGAAGTCCGCCAACCTGGGCAACGCGCCCGCCAAGGTGGACGCCACGCAGCTGGAGTACGCGCCCAACCAGGCCGACCAGGCCCGTGCGTTGGCCGAGATGATGGGTCTTCCCGCGGCAGCGCTGAAGATGGGTACGGCCGATGCCGATCCCAAGACCCCGATGAAGCTGACGCTCGGCGCGGACTTCAAGGGGGCGGGGGTCTCCATGACGGCTCCGCAGAAGGCGCCCGAGGACATCCAGCGGGTCGAGGCGGACAAGTCGGTCTGCGCGAAGTGACCGACGGGGCGGCCACCGGGCCGATCCCGAACACCACATAGCATTCCTGGACTGTCGGACCGGCAGTACGCCGACACAGAGTGATCTTGAGGGGGGACGTGTGAGGCACAGCAGCGTGCAAGGGGAGGGGTCGTCGGCCCAGGCCGACGACGGCATATCCGGCGGCCGTCCGGCCGCGAGCGGATCCGTACCCCCGCCGCGGAACGGGTCCGGCCGACGCCGCCGCGGCGGCAGCGGCAGCGGTGGCGGGAAGCGCTCGACCCGGCGCGGCAAACGACGCGTGCTGCGCTGGGTGGCCTCCGTCGTGGCGCTGCTCATACTCGGCACGGCAGCCGCCGGTTACCTCTACTACCGCCACCTCAACGGGAACATCCAGAGCGGTCAGCGCCTGAGCGGTGACAGCGGGGTCGCCAGGACCGAGGCCGACGCCGCGGGCCGGCGCCCGATCAACATCCTGATGCTCGGCTCCGACATCCGCGACGAGGCGAACGCGAAGCTCGGCGGGGGCTGGGACAACATCGGCGGCCCCGCGCGGGCCGACGTGCAGATGCTGATCCACATCTCCGCCGACCGGAAGAACGCCTCGGTCACCTCCGTCCCGCGCGACACCATGGTGGACATCCCGGAGTGCACCGATCCCAAGACGGGCGACAAGTACAAAGCCACCAAGACGATGATCAACGAGAGCCTCGCGCGGGGAGGTCCCGGCTGCACCCTGGCCACCTGGGAGAAGATGACCAACGTCTACATCGACCACTGGATGATGATCGACTTCACCGGTGTCGTGAGCATGGCCGACGCGATCGGCGGCGTCGACGTCTGCGTCAACCAGAACGTCTTCGACCAGTCGAAGCCGGGCTCGGGGACGGGCGGATCCGGCCTCAAGCTGAAGGCGGGCACCACCAAGGTCCAGGGCGAGCAGGCGCTCCAGTGGCTGCGCACCCGGCACTCCTTCGGCAGTGACATGGGCCGGGCCAAGGCACAGCACATGTACATGAACTCGATGATGCGCGGGCTCAAGAGCCAGAACGCCTTCACCGACATCCCCCGCCTGACGGGTCTGGCGGAGGCGGCGACGAAGTCGCTGAAGGTGTCGGAGGAGATCGGGTCGGTCAAGAAGCTCCTCGACCTCGGCCTCGCGCTCAAGGACGTACCGATCAACCGCATCACGATGGCCACGATCCCGGTGATGGATTACCCGGGGGACAAGAACCGGGTGGCTCTCAACCCCGCGGACGCCGAGAAGATGTGGACGATGCTCCGCAAGGACGTCGCCATGGACTCCAACGGCGACCCGGCCGAGAGCGGCAAGCCCGGTACGAGCGCTTCCCCGTCGCCGTCCCCCGAGCCCTCCAAGGCCCCGGCCACCGACCCGGCGAAGATCGCCGTACATGTGGTCAACGGCACCGGGGTCGGGTCGGCCCCGGCGCCCAGGCGGGCCACGGTCGTCGCGGGCCAGCTGGTCACCAAGGGGTTCGCGCTGGCCAAGGCGGACAGCACGCTCACCCCGGAGAAAACCACGGTCGTGCGCTACGCCGCGGACGCCCAGGCGGCCGAGGCGCAGAGCGTGGCGGCGGCCCTCGGGATTCCGGCGAGCTCGGTGCAGAAGGCCGCCGGGGCCGACCGGATCACCCTCGTGGTGGGCGCGGACTGGCGGGAGGGCAACGTCTACCCGCAGCAGGCCGCACCCGATGCCGGAGCGGTCCCGGAGTCGGCCGAGATCCTCAACGGCACGGACACCAGCTGCATGGACATCTACGAGCCCTTCCGCTGGTGAACTGAGCCGGCGCGGGTCATGAGAAAGGGGTGAGCCGGTCCGATCGGACCGGCTCACCCCTTTCTCGTGCGTACGAAGCTCAGACCTCGCTGGGGTCGCGGCGCACCGACGGGCGCCGGCTCGCGATCACCTTGGCGGCGAGCGAGCGCGGGCTGGTCAGGAAGCCGAAGCCCCAGCACAGGTGCATGGTCGCCAGGGCGACGGGGATCTGCGCGCGGGCCTTCAGCGAGAGCCCCTTGCCGGCCGGGACGGACCCGGCGGTGATGGCCGCGAGGTAGCCGGCCGGGACGACGAAGGCCCAGGGGGTGACGGCCGCGCCGGCGACCAGTCCGGCCGCGATCGCGCAGACGGCGGTCGGCGGGGCGAGGTAGCGCAGGTTGATGGAGCCCGAGTGGTAGCGGGCCACCACGTGGCGCCAGCGCCCGTAGTCCTTGTACTGCTTGGCGAGCGCCCGCACGGAGGGCCTCGGGCGGTACTGGACCTTGAGCTCGGGCGAGAACCAGATGAGCCCGCCGGCCTCGCGGATCCGGAAGTTCAGCTCCCAGTCCTGGGCGCGGATGAACTCCTCGTTGTAGCCGCCCGCGCGCTCCAGGGCCTCGCGGCGGAAGACGCCGAGGTAGACCGTGTCGGCGGGGCCTGCGGCGCCTCCGGTGTGGAAGGCCGCGTTGCCGACGCCGATCTTCGAGGTCATCGCGGCGGCTACGGCGTCTTCCCAGGGGTTCTCGCCCTCGGCGTGCATGATGCCGCCGACGTTCTGCGCGCCGGTCTCCTCCAGGAGGCGGACCGCGGTGGCGATGTAGTTCGGGGAGAGCATGCCGTGGCCGTCCACGCGTACCACGATCGGGTGGCGCGAGGCGTTGATCGCGGCGTTCAGAGCGGCGGGGGTCCGGCCGGTGGGGTTCGGCACGGTATGGACCCGCGGGTCTTCGCGTACGAGCTCGGCGGCGATCTCGTCGGTGCGGTCCGTGGACGGCCCCAGCGCGATCACCACCTCCATCTCCCCGGCGTACTCCTGTCCGAGGATGTGGCGGACCGAGTCGCGCAGATGGCGCTCCTCGTTGAGTACCGGCATGATCACCGAAACTGCGGGCTGCTGGACGGGCATGTGGTCCTTCAAGGTCGGGTATCGGTGTCACGTTACCGCGTACGGGGGAAACGGGTGCGCGGCGGATGAGCGGTACGGACAGAGGCTGATCGTATGGACCTACTGTTCTGACGAATCAGCCGAATGTGAGCTTCCGGATCGACCCGAACCGCTGACCCCGCGGAGGTTTCCCCCGTGCCCCAGCCGCACCGTCCCACCCGGCCCGCCCGGCCGACGCAGCGCGCGCAGCGGGAGCCCCGCCGGGCGGACAAGCCCCGCTGGGGGGTCCGGCTCGCGGCCGGTCTGTCGGTGGCGGTGCTGGGCTCCGGCGCGCTCGGGCACGCCGTGATGACCGGGCTGGACACCGGCATCCAGCGGGTGGACCCCTTCAAGGACATGAAGAACCGCCCGCAGGCCGGGCACGGGGTGAACTTCCTGCTCGTCGGCACCGACGGCCGCGACAAGATCACCGCGGACGAGAAGCGCGAGTACCGCCTCGGCGGGGCGCCCTGCCACTGCACCGACACCGTCATGCTGGTCCACCTCTCGGCGGACCGGACCCGGGCGAGCGTGATCAGCCTCCCCCGCGACAGCTACGTGGAGCTGCCCGCGCACCTGGACGAGTCCAGCGGGAAGCAGCACGGGGCGCACCCCGTGAAGCTCAACGCCGCCTACGCCGAGGGCGGCCCCAACCTGACCGTGCGCACCGTCGAGAACATGACCCGGGTGAAGATCGACCACTACCTGGAGGTGGACTTCACCAGCTTCATGAAGACGGTCGACGCCATGGGCGGCGTGGAGATCTGCACCGCCAAGCCCCTGCACGACTCCAACACCGGCCTCGACCTGCTCCCCGGCACCCACCGCCTCAGCGGCGGCCAGGCACTGCAGTACGTGCGCTCGCGCCATGTGGACGGGGCCTCGGACCTCGGCCGCATGCAGCGCCAGCAGCGGTTCATCGCCGCCCTGATCAAGCAGGCCACCCACGGCGGGGTGCTGCTCAACCCGGTCAAGTTCAAGGAGGTCAGCTCCACCCTGCTCGGGTCGGTGCGGGCCGACAAGGGCTTCGGATCGGAGCAGATGCTGGCGCTCGGGCAGGCCATGCGGGACTTCACCCCCTCCTCGTCGGAGTTCGCCTCGGTGCCCGTGGGCGACGCCTCCTTCCCGGTCAAGGGCCTCGGCTCCACCGTGAAGTGGGACGAGGCCAAGGCCGCGAAGCTCTTCGAGGCGCTGCGCGAGGACCGGCCGCTGGCCCCGGCCCCCGCCCCCGGCCGGCCGGCGCCCCGCCAGCAGCCGGCGGTACCGGTGGACGTGGCTCCGCAGCAGGTCCGGGTGCAGGTGGAGAACGGCACCAGGATCGACGGGCTGGGCACCCGGGTGGACTCGGCGCTGCGCGCCACCGGCTTCGACACCACCGGAGCTCCGGGGACGGGCGCGAGCCGCGAGGTCAAGCGCACGGTGATCACGTACGACCCGCGCTGGGACCGTACGGCCCGTTCGGTGGCCACCGCGCTCCCCGGCAGCGAGCTGCGGGCCGTTCCCGGCCAGGGCAAGACCGTGGTGGTCATCGCCGGCGCGGACTACCGCAAGGTGGTGGCGGTGCGCGCGGAGGACCCGTACCAGGGCGAGTTCGGCGTGGTCACCGGCGACCAGGTCGTCTGCGCGAAGTAGGGCCCGACGCAGAGGGCCCGCGGGTGCCTCAGAGCTCGTCGAAGCCCTGGGCCGCGCGGTGCTCGCGCAGTTCCATGATCGCCTGGCGGCGGGCCAGGCGGTGGGTGCGGCGGATCTGGGCCTCCTGGTAGCGGCGCTCGTCCTGCTCGGTCTCCGGGAGGACCGGCGGGACCCGGCGGGGCCTGCCCTCGGAGTCGACGGCGGCGAAGACGAGGTAGGCGCTGCCGACCTGGGTGGCGGGGGTGGACTCGTTCCACCGCTCGGCGAGGACGCGTACGCCGATCTCCATGGAGGAGCGGCCCGTCCAGTTGCACTGGGCCTTGACGTGTACGAGGTCGCCGACCCGGACGGGGGCGAGGAAGGCCATTTCGTCCATGGACGCGGTGACCGCCGGGCCGCCGGAGTGGCGGCCGGCCACGGCGCCGGCGGCGTCGTCCACCAGTTTCATGATCACACCGCCGTGCACGGTACCGAGGAGGTTGGTGTCGTTGGCGGTCATGATGTGGCTCAGGGTGGTGCGGGAAGCCGAGATCGGCTTGCCCGCCGGCTCGCCCGGTATCTCTGTCATGCAGCCACCTTAAGTGCGCCGCCGAGGCATCAGCTCTGCAACAGCACCGGTACGAACACCCTCCCGGGCTGTTCGGCGACACGCCCGGCCAGGCATTCTTGGGCACATGAGTGACTGGGACGGGTGGAGCGGCGAGCAGGACCAGCGCGGCCGCCGCGATGACGGGTACGGGCGCGGCAGCGGCCAGGCGCAGCCGGAAGGCGCGCAGCGGATGCGGCACGTCCAGCGGCCGGCCCAGCAGGGGCAGCAGGGCCAGCAGCCGCGGCGGCCGGCGCAGCCTCCCGTACCGCCGCCCGCCGGTCCCGGCGGCCCTGCCCGGACCCCGTACGTGCCCGGGCAGCAGGACGGCTCGTACGGCAGCGTCGGCGGCGCCGGTCGCGACGGGTACGACAGCGGTTACAACACCGGCCAGGTCTACGGCGGCGGCCATGGCGGCCAGCAGCCCCCCACCGGGCCGGGCAGGCGCACCGGCGGTCCGGGCGGCACCGGCGGCCCGGCGGGAGGCGCCCCCAACTGGGGCAAGCGGATCAAGATCGGCTCCATCGTGCTGGTCTCGGCGCTGGTCGTGACGGGCGTCGGCACCTACTTCTGGGCCGACTCCAAGGTGCGCCGCGAGGTGGACCTCTCCAAGGTCATCGAGCGCCCGAAGGAGGGCGACTGCACGACCTACCTGATCGTGGGCTCCGACAGCCGCGAGGGCATGTCCGCCGAGGAGAAGAAGAAGCTCCACACGGGCTCGGCCGAGGGCAAGCGGACCGACTCGATGATGATCCTGGCGAAGTGCTCCAGCGGGAACACGATGATCTCGCTGCCGCGCGACTCGGACGTGGAGATCCCCTCCTTCGTCGGCTCGCAGTCGGGGAAGAAGTACCCGGGGACGGGCAAGCGGGAGAAGCTGAACGCGGCGTACGCGGACGACGGCGCCGAGCTGCTCGTGCGGACGGTGGAGTTCAACACCGGCCTGCGCATCGACCACTACGCCGAGATCGGCTTCGCCGGCTTCGCGAACATCGTGGACGCGCTGGGCGGGGTGGAGCTGAACATCGAGAAGGGGTTCAAGGACGAGAAGTCGGGGGCCGACTTCAAGGAGGGCACGCAGACGCTCAACGGCGAGCAGTCACTGGCCTACGTGCGCACCCGCTACGCCTTCGCCGAGTCGGACCTGCAGCGGACGAAGAACCAGCAGAAGTTCCTGTCGGCGCTGGCGAGCCAGGCGGCGACCCCCTCCACGGTCCTGAACCCGTTCACGCTGTACCCGGTGCTGGGCGCGGGCCTGGACACGCTGATCGTGGACAAGGACATGTCGCTGTGGGACATGGGTCAGATGTTCTTCGCGATGAAGGGCATCAGCAGTGGTGACGGCGTCTCGATGAACATGCCGATCTCCGGGCAGCGCGGCGGCAACCTCGTCTGGGACAAGGCCAAGGTCCAGCAGCTGGTGCAGCAGATCCAGAAGGACGAGAAGGTCACCGTCCGCGGCAACTGACCGCGGCCGGGCCGGTCCTGGTCCTGGTCCGGGGCCCGGTCCGGGGCCCGGTCGGGCTCCCCGGACCCGCGACCCTGGAGTCGGGTGTCAGGCGTCCGGGGAGAAGCGGATCGACGCGGCGGGCAGCTGCGCCCCGCACCAGACCCGGGCGCCCGCACGGAGCTCGTTGTCGGCTCCCACGACGGCGCCGTCGCCGATGACCACGGCGTCCAGCACGGTCCGCGCGCCCACCGAGGCGCCGGCGCCGATCAGGCTGGCGTTCAGCTGCGCGTCGGGGCCCACGACGGCGTCCTCCAGCACGATGCAGCCCTGGAGGACCGCGCCCGCATCGACGCGGGCGCCGGCGCCCACGACGGTGCCTCCCGACAGCTTGGCCCCGGTCGCGACCTGCGCTCCGGGCAGCACCAGGAACTCGCCGCGCCGTCCGGGGACGGCCGGGGAGGAGACGACTCCGCGGACCAGGTCGGCGGAGGCCTGGATGATCGCCTCCGGCTTGCCGAGGTCCATCCAGTACGTGTTCTCGGTGACTCCGTGCAGGGTGGCCCCGGAGGCCAGCAGGCCGGGGAAGGTCTCGCGCTCGACGGAGACGGCGCGGTCGGCAGGGATGGAATCGATCACGCTGCGGCGGAAGACGTAGCAGCCGGCGTTGATCTGGTCGGTGATGATCTCTTCGGGGGTCTGCGGCTTCTCGGTGAAGGCCAGCACCCGCCCGTCGGCGTCGGTGGGGACCAGGCCGAAGGCGCGCGGGTCCTCGACGCGCACCAGGTGCAGGGAGACGTCCGCGTCGGCCGCCTTGTGCGATTCGACGAGACCGGCGATGTCCAGGCCGGTGAGGATGTCTCCGTTGAAGACGAGGACCGAGGAGTCCGGTCCGCCGGTGAGCAGCCGGGCCGCGTTGCGGATGGCTCCGCCGGTTCCCAGGGGCTCGTCCTCGACCACGTACTCCAGGTGGACGCCGAAGTCGGATCCGTCGCCGAAGTAGGGCTCGAAGACCTCGGCCAGGTAGCAGGTGGCCATCACGATGTGGGTGACACCGGCGGCGGCGGCGCGTGCTATCTGATGGGCGAGGAAGGGAACGCCGGCCGTGGGAACCATCGGCTTCGGCGTGTTCACCGTGACGGGGCGCAGTCGCGTCCCCTGCCCGCCGACCAGCAGGATCGCTTCCGTCATGAACTTTCTCCCCAACCGGTTCCGGGCGTACGAGGTCCCAAGCTAGCCCATCGCCGGGACCCGGAGCAGCCGCAGGCGGACCCGGTGGGGACCGCCTGCGGCGACTGCGGCGGTTACGGCAGGTTCCGTGCCATTACGATCCGCTGGACCTGGTTGGTGCCTTCGTAGATCTGAGTAATTTTCGCGTCGCGCATCATGCGCTCCACCGGGTAGTCCCGGGTGTAGCCGTAGCCGCCGAGCAGCTGGACGGCGTCGGTGGTGACCTCCATGGCCACGTCCGAGGCGAAGCACTTGGCGGCGGCGCCGAAGAAGGTGAGGTCCTCGTGGGGGCCTCCGCCGGAGACGCGCTCCGAGCGGGCGGCGGCCGCGTAGGTCAGCTGGCGGGCGGCCTCGATCTTCATGGCCATGTCCGCGAGCATGAACTGCACGCCCTGGAAGTCGCCGATCGGCTTGCCGAACTGCTTGCGCTCCTGGACGTACCCCTTGGCGTAGTCCAGGGCGCCCTGGGCGATGCCGAGGGCCTGGGCCGCGATGGTGATGCGGGTGTGGTCCAGGGTCTTCATGGCGGTGGCGAAGCCGGTGCCCTCGGCGCCGATCATGCGGTCCGCCGGGATGCGCACGTTGTCGAGGTAGACCTCGCGCGTCGGGGAGCCCTTGATGCCGAGCTTCTTCTCCGGGGCGCCGAAGGAGACGCCCTCGTCGCTCTTCTCGACCACGAAGGCGGAGATGCCCTTGGAGCGCTTCTCCGGGTCGGTGACGGCCATCACGGTGTAGTACTCGGAGACGCCCGCGTTGGTGATCCAGCGCTTGACGCCGTTGAGGACCCAGAAGTCTCCGTCGCGCACCGCGCGGGTCTTCATGCCGGCCGCGTCGGAGCCCGCGTCGGGCTCGGAGAGCGCGTACGAGAACATCGCGTCGCCCTTGGCCAGCGGGCCGAGGTACTTGGCCTTGAGCTCTTCGGATCCGGAGAGGATCACCGGGAGCGAGCCGAGCTTGTTGACGGCCGGGATCAGGGAGGAGGAGGCGCAGACGCGGGCCACTTCCTCGATCACGATCACGGTGGCGAGGGCGTCGGCGCCCGCGCCGCCGTAGCTCTCGGGCACGTGCACGGCGTGCAGGTCGCTGGCCACGAGGGCGTCGAGCGCCTCCTGCGGGAAGCGGGACTCCTCGTCGACCGCCGCGGCGAAGGGCATGATCTTCGCCTCGGCGAGCGCGCGGACGGACTCGCGGAGCATGTCGTGCTCCTCGGCCGGGCGGTACAGGTCGAAGTCGGCAGAACCCGCCAAGATCTCTCACTCCCCAGGTGGTGCGTGATGCTAACTACCGTTAAGTAACCCAAGCTTAGTGTCCGGTCCTCGAGCGCGACATGGGCGTCGCACGTGAGTTGCGTGACAGCAGGGGCGACCGGGAGGCCGCCGGCGGAATGCATCCCCGGTCACGGGCCCGACTATGCTCGGTTGCCGCATACGGCCCCGCACCACCAGGAGCACGCATGGCCCCCCTGAAGATCACAGTGATCGGCACCGGATACCTCGGCGCGACCCACGCCGCGGCGATGGCGGAGCTGGGCTTCGACGTGCTCGGGCTGGACGTGGTCCCCGAGAAGATCGAGGTGCTCGCCTCCGGCCGCGTACCGATGTACGAACCGGGGCTGGAGGAGCTGCTGGCCGCACACGTGGCCGGACTGCCCGGCTCCACGGGCCGGCTGCGCTTCACCACCTCCTACGAGGAGCTCGGCGCCTTCGACGCCGACGTCCACTTCGTCTGCGTGAACACCCCGCAGAAGCACGGCGAGTACGCCTGCGACATGAGCTACGTCGACTCCGCCGTGGAATCGCTCGCCCCGCACCTGAACCGGCCCGCCCTGGTCGTCGGCAAGTCCACCGTGCCCGTCGGCTCCGCCGAGCGCCTCGCCGCGAAGCTGACCGCGCTCGCCCCGGCCGGCGAGGAGATCGAACTCGCCTGGAACCCGGAGTTCCTGCGCGAGGGCTACGCCGTCCAGGACACCCTGCACCCCGACCGGATCGTCATCGGCGTCCGCGGCGGAGCCGACGGCGAGCGCGCCGAGAAGCTCCTGCGGGAGGTCTACGCGACCCCCCTGGGCGAGGGCACCCCGCTGGTCGTCGCCGACTTCCCCACCGCCGAACTCGTCAAGACGGCCGCCAACTCCTTCCTCGCCACGAAGATCTCCTTCATCAACGCGATGGCCGAGGTCTGCGAGGCGGCCGGCGGCGACGTGGTGAAGCTGGCCGAGGCCATCGGCCACGACGAGCGCATCGGAAAGAAGTTCCTGCGCGCCGGCATCGGCTTCGGCGGCGGCTGCCTGCCCAAGGACATCCGGGCGTTCATGGCACGGGCCGGAGAGCTCGGCGCCGACCAGGCCCTGACCTTCCTGCGCGAGGTCGACTCCATCAACATGCGCCGCCGCGGGCACATGGTCGAGCTGGCCCGTGAGGCCGTCGGCGGCTCGTTCCTCGGCAAGCGGGTCGCGGTCCTCGGCGCCACCTTCAAGCCGGACTCCGACGACGTCCGCGACTCCCCCGCCCTGAACGTGGCCGGGCAGATCCACCTCCAGGGCGGCCAGGTCACCGTCTACGACCCCAAGGGCATGGACAACGCCCGCCGGGTCTTCCCCACCCTCGGCTACGCCGACTCCGCGATCGCCGCGGCCCGCGGCGCCGAGGTCGTCCTCCACCTCACCGAGTGGAGCGAGTTCCGCGACCTCGACCCCGCCGCCCTGGGCGAGGCCGTCACCGACCGCCTCATCCTCGACGGCCGCAACGCCCTGGACCCCGAGCGCTGGCGCGCGGCCGGCTGGACCTACCGCGCCATGGGCCGCCCCCGCGCTTGATCCACTTCGTTGCGGAATGGGCGGTTTCACATCCCGTCACCTGATTGTTGGCAGCACGCACCCGGGCGTCACCTCGTGCGTGGCTAGACTCGCCGCCGATGACCAGTACCAGCACGAGAAGCGCTGTCCGCCCCACCGCAGGCGCGCCGGGGGCTGCCCCGCGTGCCGGTCGGGGACGCATCGACTCGGTCCTGCGGACCCGCCGTGGCCACCTGGCCATGGCGGGATTCTGGCTGGCCACCCGGATCCTGATGGTGGTCCTCCTGGTGGTGAACCTGCACGGCACCTCCTCGGTGCGCGTGGAGATCACCCAGACCTACAACAACTGGTACGACGTCCTCGTCACGGGGACGATGCCGCACAACGACGTCATGTGGCAGTACCCGCCGGCCGCGGCGGCCGTCTTCCTCTCGCCCGACCTGCTCCCCTTCTTCAGCTACTTCCAGGCCTTCGTCGCGCTGACGGTCGTCTGCGACGCCCTGATCGCCGTCGGCCTGGTCCGCGCCGCCCGGCGCCCCGACGGCAGCATGGCCGGCGCCGTGCTGTGGCTGACCTCGCTGCCGCTGCTGCTGTCGCTGCCCTTCGGGCGCTACGACCTCCAGGTCACCCTGCTCGCCGTCGGCTCGCTGCTGTGCCTGCGCTTCCGCCGCAAGCTCGGCGGCGTGCTGGCCGGCATCGGAGCCCTGGTGAAGGTGTGGCCGCTGCTCACCCTGATCGGCACCCCGCGCGGGCGCACCACCCGTGACGCCGTGGTCGCCGCCGTGGTGGCCGCCGCCGCGCTGCTCGCCGTCCTCGCGCTGTTCTTCCGCGACACCCTCGGCTTCCTGGGCAACCAGGGCAACCGAGGCATCCAGGTCGAGTCCCTCGGCGGCTCCGCCCTGATGTTCGGCAAGCTCGTCGGTGCCTGGTCGGGGAAGACCGAGATCCGCTACGGCGCCTACGAGTACCTGGGCCCGTACGTCTCCAGCGTGGCCATGCTCTCCGTCGCGCTGACCGTCACCGGCTTCGGCTGGCTGCTGCTGTGGCGGGTCAAGGCCCGCCGCTGGTCGACCGCGACCCCGCTGGACGCCGCGCTCTGCGCCATCCTGGTGTTCACCATCACCAGCCGGGTCCTCAGCCCGCAGTACCTGATCTGGCTGGTCGGGCTCGCCGCGGTCTGCCTGACCTGCCGGCACACCACGCAGCGCCAGGTCGCCTGGCTGATCGTCGCCTCCACCGCGCTCAGCACGGTGATCTACCCGCTGACCTACGGCTCGCAGATCCTGCCGGGCACCGTCGTCGGCACCGTCCTGCTGTGCCTGCGCAACGGACTGCTGGCCTGGGCCGCCGTCCTGTCCTGCAAGCGGCTGTGGAAGGCCTCCGTCACCCGCCTCCCGGAGCCCGGGCCGAAGGCCGTGACCCCGGCCCCGGCCGCGGCCAAGGCGGGGGTTCCGGCGCGGGTCTAGTACCGCGCCACGTGGTACCGCATCGGGTGGTACCGCGTCAGGCGGTACCGCGTCACGAGCATGTCCTACGGTGCTGCGCGGCGCGGGCGGTGAACTCCGCGTCGCGCACCACCCGCTGGGCGTTGCCCCAGGTCAGCAGCGCCAGGTCGGTCTCGGGCCAGCCCCGCTCCAGCAGTTCCGCGATCAGCCGCGGATAGCCCGAGGGGTCGGTCAGGCCCATCGGCCGGGGGATGCCCGGCTCGGCGCCGAAGCCGGCGCCCAGGCCCACGCAGTGCGGGCCCGCCACGGCCCGTACGTGCTCGACGTGGTCCGCCACCGCGTGCAGGGAGTCCCCGGTGAGCGCGGTGTCGAAGGTGACCATCGCCAGGCCGTTCGCCGCGCGCAGCGCGAGCAGTACCTCGTCGGTCACGTTGTCCGGGTGCGGATTGAGCGCGGCCGCCGCCGTGTGCGAGATGATCACCGGCGCCTTGGAGGCCGCGGCGAGCTGGCAGGCCGCCGCGGGCGGGCAGCCGGTGAGGTCCAGCAGCATCGCCAGCCGGTTCGTCTCCTTGACCACCTCGTGGCCGAAGGCGGTCAGCCCCTCCACGGCCCACGGCGCTCCGGCCGGCGCGAGGATCCGTACGCCCAGGGCGTGGAAGGCGCGCAGCGCGCCGAGCGAGTCGGTCAGCGTACGGCCCGGCACGGGGCCCAGGAACGAGGCGATGCGGCCGCGGTTGCGGGCATCGGCCAGGTCGTCGGCGTTCAGCGCGAGGCAGAGGCTGTCGGGATAGCGGCGCATCAGGGCGAGCGCCACGTCGATCTGTTCAAGGGTGTCGGACACCACCTGGTCGGGGGCCTGCGTCCCGCGTGGCGCGCGCTCCTGGCCCGGCGGCACGAGCAGCGACCAGAACTGGGCGCCCACTCCCCCGGCGCGCAGCCGCGGGATGTCGGTGTCCACGCCCGTGTCGGGGGTGTCGATGTCGTGGTACGGGCTCTGGTGCAAGGTCCAGACGAGGGTGTTGCACCCGTCCGCGACGGGATGGACGGACAACAGCGCGGCAGCCCGTTCCAGGGCGCTGGGCATCAGGGAGGCGGGGGTGTCCTCGGCTCCGAGGGAGCCCGGGCCCACGGGGGTCACCGGGATCGCGTGCGGTTCATCCTGCAGGTCGGCCATGGCAGTCGCTCCGGTCTCGGCGGCTGTGCTTGTACGGGAAGCAGCGGGGAGAGAAGCAGGGAGATGGTGCCACCGTGACACGTGGGACGCCGCGGGCGCCCGACGGATGTGGCGTTCGGGTGTAACCGGCAGGTCACACCAGGTCGCCGCATCCGCCGGACGGGCCCGGCGCGGGGTTGCCGCGGGGGCTACGGAGCCGTGAGCACCGCGTTGGAGGGCCCGCGGGAGGCCGACTCCTCGCGCGCCACCGCTTCGGCGTCGCGCAGCACCCGTACCGCGTTCGACCAGGTCAGCTTGGACAGGTCGGCCTTGGACCAGCCGCGGGTCAGCAGCTCGGCGATCAGGTTCGGGTACCCGGCCACGTCATCGAGCCCGGACGGGGTGAAGGCGGTGCCGTCGTAGTCCCCGCCGATGCCGACGTGGTCGACCCCGGCCACCTCGCGCATGTGGTCCAGGTGGTCGGCGACCGTGGCGGCCGTGGCCACCGGGCGCGGGCGCGCCTCCTCGAAGGCCCGGTGCAGGACCATCGCCTCGGGGGTGGTGTCGAGGGCGTGGAACCCGTGCGCGCGCAGGTTCTCGTCGGCCGCCAGGGTCCACTCGACGGCCGCCGGCAGGATGAACTTCGGCACGAAGGTGGCCATCGCGACCCCGCCGTTGGCCGGCAGCAGCGCCAGCACGTCGTCGGGGACGTTGCGCACGTGGTCGCAGACCGCGCGGGCCGAGGAGTGCGAGAACACCACGGGCGCCACCGAGACCTCGAGGGCGTCCCGCATCGTCGTCGCGGCGACGTGCGAGAGGTCGACGAGCATGCCCACGCGGTTCATCTCGCGGACGACCTCGCGGCCGAACCCGCTCAGACCGCCGTGGCGGGGCTCGTCCGTCGCCGAATCCGCCCAGTCGATGGTGTCGTTGTGCGTCAGCGTCATGTACCGCACGCCGAGCCGGTGCAGCGCGCGCAGGGTGGCGAGCGAGTTGTTGATGGAGTGCCCGCCCTCGGCGCCCATCAGCGAGGCGATCCGGCCCTGCGCACGGGCCGCCTCCATGTCGTCGGCCGTCAGCGCCCGCACCAGATCGCGCGGGTAGCGTGCGATCAGCTGGTCGACGACGTCGATCTGCTCCAGGGTGGCGCTGACCGCCTCGTCGCCCGCGTAGTCGGAGCGCACGTAGACCGACCAGAACTGCGCGCCGACCCCGCCGGCCCGCAGCCGGGGGATGTCGGTGTGCAGGAACGCGGACTGGTCGGCGGCGATGTCCCGCTGGTCCAGGTCGTAGCGGACCTGGTTGCGCAGCGCCCACGGCAGGTCGTTGTGCCCGTCGACCACCGGGTACTCGCTGAGCAGCTCGCGCGCCTGCGCGAGGCGGGCCGTCCCGTTGGCCGCGCTCACCTTCCGAACCCGAACGACTCCTGGCCCGCGATCTTCGTACGCAGCCGCTTGCCCTTCTCGGTGGCCTGGTCGTTCAGCTCCTGCAGGAAGTCGTTCATCCGGCCCAGCAGCTCCGGATCGTGCGCGGCCAGCATCCGTACGGCGAGCAGCCCGGCGTTGCGGGCACCGGCGATCGAGACGGTGGCGACGGGAACTCCGGCGGGCATCTGGACGATCGACATCAGCGAGTCCATGCCGTCGAGGTACTTCAGCGGGACGGGCACGCCGATGACCGGCAGCGGGGTGACGGAGGCGAGCATGCCGGGCAGGTGGGCGGCGCCGCCCGCGCCCGCGATGATCGCCTTCAGACCGCGCCCGGCGGCCTGCTCCCCGTACGCGATCATCTCGCGCGGCATCCGGTGGGCGGAGACCACGTCGACCTCGTAGGGGATCTCGAACTCGTCAAGGGCCTTGGCGGCGGCCTCCATGACGGGCCAGTCGGAGTCCGACCCCATGACGATGCCGATGACGGGAGCTGCTGCGGAGGTGCTCATTCTTGGATGGTTCCTCTGAGGTAGCCGGCTGCGTGACGTGCGCGCTCCAGCACATCGTCAAGGTCGTCGCCGTAGGTGTTGACGTGGCCGACCTTGCGGCCTTGTTTCACGTCCTTGCCGTACATGTGGATCTTCAGCTGGGGGTCGTGCGCCATGCAGTGCAGGTACGCCGCGTACATGTCGGGGTAGTCCCCGCCCAGCACGTTCGCCATGACCGTCCAGCGGGCCCGGGGGCGCGGGTCGCCGAGGGGGAGGTCCAGGACGGCGCGGACGTGGTTGGCGAACTGGGAGGTGATGGCACCGTCCTGGGTCCAGTGGCCGCTGTTGTGCGGGCGCATGGCCAGTTCGTTGACCAGGATGCGGCCGTCGGTGGTCTCGAAGAGCTCCACGGCCAGGTGGCCGGTGACCCCGAGTTCCTTGGCGATGCGCAGGGCCAGGGCCTGGGCCTCGCCCGCCAGCTCCTCGGAGAGGTTCGGGGCGGGGGCGATCACCGTGTCGCAGACCCCGTCCACCTGGACGGACTCCACGACCGGGTAGGCCACCGCCTGGCCGTGCGGGGAGCGGACGATGTTGGCCGCGAGCTCGCGGACGTAGTCCACCTTCTCCTCGGCCAGGACCGGGACGCCCGCCTTGAACGGGGCCTGGGCGTCCTCCTGCGTGCGGACGAACCACACGCCCTTGCCGTCGTACCCGCCGCGCACCGTCTTGAGGATGACGGGGAAACCGCCGACCTCTTGCGCGAAGGCCGCCGCGTCCGCCGGATCGCTCACGATCCGGTGGCGGGGGCTGGGCGCGCCGATCTCGTCGAGCTTGGCGCGCATCACCCCCTTGTCGGCGGCGTGCACCAACGCGTCGGGCCCCGGCCGGACGGGGATGCCGTCCGATTCCAGGGCCCGCAGGTGCTCGATGGGTACGTGTTCGTGGTCGAAAGTGATCACGTCACAGCCGCGCGCGAAGGCGCGCAACGTCTCCAGGTCGCGATAGTCGCCGATGACGACATCGCTCACGACCTGGGCCGCCGAGTCCTGTGGGGTGTCACTGAGGATCTTGAATCTGATGCCGAGGGGGATGCCCGCCTCGTGGGTCATGCGGGCGAGCTGTCCGCCGCCGACCATACCGACTACCGGGAACGTCACTCCTCCAGAGTATCCGCCGGTATTCCGCCATATGGACGGGACCCCGGCCGGTACCCGCCGGTGGGCGGGGTGGTGTGCCGTGTGTCGCACGGTGCCCGAAGGCGCAGACGTACCGGTGGGGCGACACTTAGCATGGGGCCGTCGAGAAAGCTTGATGCCTCATACGGGGGGCCCGAGGGACAGGACTGAAGCCTCATATGAGCAAGCCGGAAAGCAGTTCCGTCCTCGACCGCGTGCGCTCGCTCGTACGCGAGGTCGCCCGGTTCGGGGCTGTCGGCGGGCTCGGCGTCCTGGTCAACCTGGGTGTCTTCAACCTGATCCGCAGCCTCACCGACCTCCAGGTCGTGCGGGCGAGCGTGATAGCCACACTGGTGGCCATCGGCACGAACTACCTGGGCTTCCGCTACTTCGCCTACCGGGACCGTGCCGAGCGCACCGGGTCCGGGCGCACCCGGGAGCTGGGCCTGTTCGTCGCGTTCAGCGCGATCGGCCTGGTCATAGAGAACGGCATCCTGTTCGCCGCCACCTACGGCTTCCACTGGGACGGACCCCTGGCCTCGAACTTCTTCAAGTTCGCGGGCATCGGCCTCGGCACCGTGTTCCGCTTCTGGTCCTACCGGACCTGGGTCTTCAAGGCCCTGCCCGCGGCGGCGCCGGTCTCGCTGGTCGTCGAGCAGCGGGACGGTCAGGCCGAGGTCCCGGCGCGGACGCCGGAGACCGCCGCGAACTGAGGCTCAGCGGACCGTCTGCGGCGGTTCGGTGCGGGCCGGCGCGGTCTGGCTGAGGAACAGCGCGAACACCGGCGGCTGGGTCTGGAGCAGCTCCAGGCGTCCGCCGTCCGCCTCCGCGAGGTCCCGGGCCACCGCGAGGCCGATTCCGGTGGAGTTGCGGCCGCTGATGGCCCGCTCGAAGATCCGGTTGCCGAGGTCCGGCGGGACCCCCGGTCCCTCGTCCGTGACCTCCAGGACCGCCTGGTTCCCGATCACGCGGGTCCGCAGGGCCACGGTGCCGCCCCCGTGCATGAGGGAGTTCTCGATCAGGGTCGCCAGGACCTGCGAGACCGCGCCCGGGGTGCCCACGGCCCTCATGCCGGTCTTCCCGGAGCGCACGATGGCCCGTCCGGCGCTGCGGTAGGCCGGGCGCCACTCCTCCACCTGCTGTTTGACGACCTCGTCGAGGTCGAAGGGGACCGCGGAGCCGGTGCGGGGGTCCCTGGAATTGGTCAGCAGCCGCTCCACCACGTCCGTGAGCCGCTCCACCTGGGTGAGGGCGATCGTCGCCTCTTCCCGCACGGTCTCCAGGTCGTCGGTGACGGTGATCTCCTCCAGCCGCATCGACAGGGCCGTCAGCGGGGTCCTCAGCTGGTGCGAGGCGTCCGCGGCCAGGCGCCGCTCGGCGGTCAGCATCCGCCCGATCCGCTCGGCGCTGGAGTCCAGTACGTCGGCGACCCGGTCCAGCTCGGGGACCCCGTAGCGCTTGTGCCGGGGGCGCGGGTCGCCCGATCCGAGGCGCTCGGCCGTCTCGGCGAGGTCGGTGAGGGGGGAGGCCAGCCGGTTGGCCTGGCGTACGGCGAGCAGGACGGCCGCCACGACGGCGAGCAGGGCCACGGCGCCCACGACGGCCAGGGTCCGCCCGACCTCCTTGGTGACCGTGGAGCGGGACTCCTCCACGACGACCACTTCGCCCTGGTCCCCGTGGGCGGTGCCCCGGATGACGCTGTCGGCGGGGCGCTGTCCGACCTCGATGACCGGCTGGCCCGGGATCGTGATCCGGGCGTACCGGCCGGCGTCGAGCTGCGTGGCGAGCGCGTCGGCGTCGACGGGCTTCTTCTCCAGGACGTCGCTGCCGACCATGCCGACCATCCGCAGCGCCTCGGACTCGATGCGGTCCTGGGCGCTGCTGGTGATGGTCCGGGTCTCCACGATGACGAGGGAGATGCCGAAGACGGCGATGACGACGAGCACCACGGCGAGCGTGGAGTTGATCAGGCGGCGGCGCATGCCGAAAAGCATGCCCTAACCCGGGGGTGGGAAGCCGCTCAGCTCTTCTCGAAGCGGAAGCCGACGCCCCGGACGGTGGCGATGTAGCGGGGGTTGGCCGCGTCGTCGCCGAGCTTCTTGCGCAGCCAGGAGATGTGCATGTCGAGGGTCTTGGTGGAGGACCACCAGGTGGTGTCCCAGACCTCGCGCATCAGCTGGTCGCGGGTGACGACCCGGCCGGCGTCGCGGACCAGGACCCGCAGCAGGTCGAACTCCTTGGCCGTGAGCTGGAGCTCCTCCTCCCCCATCCACGCCCGGTGCGATTCGACGTCGATCCGCACCCCGTGGGTGGCGGGGGGCTGGGAGGCCTCGTTGGCGCCGCGCCGCAGCAGGGCCCGGACCCGGGCGAGCAGCTCGGCGAGGCGGAAGGGCTTGGTCACGTAGTCGTCGGCGCCGGCGTCGAGGCCGACGACCGTGTCGACCTCGTCGGCACGGGCGGTCAGGACCAGGATGGGGAAGCCGTGGCCCTCGGCGCGCAGCCGGCGGGCGACCTCCAGGCCGTCCATGCCCGGCAGGCCGAGATCGAGGACGACGAGATCGACGCCGCCCTGGAGTCCCGCGTCCAGGGCGGTGGGGCCGTCCTCCCGGACCTCGACCTCGTACCCTTCCCGGCGCAGGGCGCGGGCCAGGGGTTCCGAGATGGATGCGTCGTCCTCGGCGAGCAGTACACGCGTCATGTGGGTGATGGTAGTCCGCGGCGGGGGAAAGCAGGGGCCCGCCCGAACACCCCTGCCGATCTGGCCTTATCCGCTACTAAGCGCCTTCGAATGTACCCACTTGGTTCCGCGATAACCTGTGATCCATATCTCAAGTGCTTTCATATGCGGCGGTGTCGTGTCGTATGGTGTCGAGACGCCTGATGCACTACCTCAGAGGCTTTCCACACCAAAAACCGGTGGAAAGCTCCTCTTTCTGTCCTGATCGGACGGGCACCGTTTGTCGGACCGCCCGTTCCGGGCCTGATGACAGTGAATGACCTATGGGCCGGGCCTCTCCTGCGAAGAAGCACGAGGGGCGTGGATCCCGGTTACGGATGTTCCTCCGCTCCGCCGCAATGGAGCGAGACCCCAGGGCGTGGGGTGGGACACCCGCTGCCGGTACCGGCCACCCTCCCCGGGCGCTGTTGAGCTCACGAAGCCGCGCGTCCCGAGCAAGCAAGGATCGACCATGGCTTCCAGCCTGACGAAGGACTCGGCGGACCCGTCCACCGAGAAGACCTTCTTCGGACACCCCCGTGGCCTGGCCACTCTGTTCATGACCGAGATGTGGGAGCGTTTCTCCTACTACGGCATGCGCGCCCTTCTCGTGTACTACCTGGTCTCGGGCGGCGCCGACGCCGCCACGGGCAGCCAGGGCGGCGGCCTTGCGATGACCGCGGCCACCACCACGGCCATCTACTCCGTGTACGTCTCCATGGTCTACCTCATGGCGATGCCGGGCGGATGGTTCGGTGACCGCGTCTGGGGTGCCCGCAAGACGGTCGCCATCGCCGGTTTCGTGATCATCGCCGGTCACGTGTCGCTGGCCGTGCCCGGTCAGGCGATGTTCTTCGTCGGTCTGATCCTGGTGGCCGCCGGTTCCGGTCTGCTGAAGGCCAACATCTCCACGATGGTCGGCCACCTGTACGACGGCCCGGAGGACCCGCGCCGCGACGGTGGCTTCACGCTCTTCTACATCGGCATCAACCTGGGTGCCTTCGTCGCCCCGCTGGTCGTCGGTACGGTCGGCAAGGAGCACAACTGGCACCTGGGCTTCGCCCTCGCCGCCGTCGGCATGGCCCTGGGTCTGACCCAGTTCCTGCTCGGCACCAAGCACCTGAGCCCGAAGAGCAGCCTGGTCCCGAACCCGCTGTCGCCCGAGGAGCGCAAGGCCGTCCTCACCAAGGTCGCCCTCGCCGTTCTGGGCATCGCGGTCTTCTACGGCGCCGTGGTCGCCCTCGGCGCCTACACGCTGAACTGGGCGCTGGTCCCGCTGACGCTGGCCGGCCTGTTCATCCCGATCGCCGTCCTGACGCGCATCAAGCGCGACAAGGACCTGTCGGGCACCGAGCAGAAGAAGATGACCGCGTACATCTTCTTCTTCATCGCCGCCGCCGTCTTCTGGATGATCTACGACCAGGGTGGCTCCACGCTGTCCCTGTTCGCGGACGGCAAGACCGCCGACACCGTCTTCGGCTTCGGCTTCTCGGCCACCTGGTACCAGTCGCTGAACCCGCTGTTCGTGATGGCCCTGGCCCCGGTCTTCGCCTGGCTGTGGCTGTGGCTGGCCCGCAAGAACCAGGAGCCGAACACCATCGTGAAGTTCGCGATGGGCCTGGTCCTGATCGGCGCCTCCTTCTTCGTCTTCATCGTCCCGATGAACATGGCGGGCGGCGACGTCAAGGTCTCCCCGATGTGGCTCGTCTCGATCTACATGATCCAGACCATCGGTGAGCTGTGCGTCTCCCCGGTCGGCCTCTCCGTCACCACGAAGATGGCCCCCCAGAAGTACGCCTCCCAGATGATGGGCGTCTGGTTCCTCGCGGTCACCGCCGGTGACTGCATCACCAGCCTGCTCTCCATCGCCGAGGTGGACCTGAACGGCACCTGGATCATCGGCTTCGAGGCCGCCGCCGCGGTGCTCGCGGGCTTCGCGGTCTACTCGTACCGCAAGCGGGTCCAGTCGCTGATGGGCACCGTGCACTGACGCACTGACCCAGCGCACCGGCATTGAACACGAGCGGCCCGGCACACCGGAAGGTGTGCCGGGCCGCTCGCGCGTTCACCGCTGCCGCTACGGCTACCGCTGGCCGCGCAGGCGGCGCCACGGGGTGAAGGTGAACACCGCGGCACCGAGCAGGATCACCGTGCCGGCGACCAGGCCGAGGGCCTTGATGCCGGTGTCCTCGGCGCCGGTCTGGGCGAGGCCGCCCGAGCCGGTGGTGCCCGAGGTCCCGGAGGTTCCCGAGGTCCCGGAGCCGCCCTCCTGGGCCGTGGTGTCGAGGGTGAGCGAAACGGAGCTGCCGCTCGCGGTGCAGGGCACCACGATCGGCGTCGCGCCCGGGGCCATGACCACGTCGATCGTCAGTTTGTCAGGGGTCAGCGTGGTCTTTCCGGTCTTGCCGGGCTTGTAGGTGCCCGTCATGTCGCTGAGGCTGACCGGGCTGCCGGCCTTGACGGCCTCGGCGTTGCCGGGGCCCGCGACCTTGACCGTGCCGCTGTCGGCGCCGCCGAGCTTGATGTCCATCGAGGGCTTGAGGGCCCCGGCCGGAAGGTCCGCGGGGCTGTTCATCACGCCCTTGGCGGTCGTGACGGTCAGTGCGAAGCTGCCCCCGCTCTTCTTCGCGTTGATCGTCACCTTGCCCTTGAGGGGGCCGTTGGGCATGTAGGCCCCGCAGTCGAAGGAGACGTCGACGGTCTGGCCCGGGAAGTCCGTCTGGCCTCCGCCGGTGGGCGAGGACGAGGGCGAGGGGCTGGTGGGCGGCGGCGAGGTCGGCGGGGCCGAGGTGGGCGGCGGGCTCGTGGGCGGCGGCGGGCTGGTCGGCGGCTGGGTGCCGCCGCCCGCCGTCACGTCGAGCGAGAGGGACGGTCCGGGGTTGTTGCCCGGGGTGCAGGTGGTGGTCGTACCCAGCGCCTTGATTGTCAGGACACCTGCCGTGAAGGTGACCTTGCCCGACTTCTTGGGCGTGTAGGTGCCCGAGAGGTCACTGATCTTGATGGGGGTGTTGGCGGGGATCGGTTCGGCGTTCGCCGGGCCGGAGACCGCCACGGACCCGGTCTCCGCGCCGCCCAGGGTGATCACGGCACTGGGGGTCATCGCGCCCTTGCCGAGCTCGACGGGGCTGGAGGAGACGCCCTTCTGGAAGGACATCGTCAGCTTGTAGCCGTCGCCCTCCTTGACGCCCTTGATGTCGATCGGCGACACCGCCTCCTTGTCCCCGATGGGCGTCTTGCACTTGTACTGGACGTCGATCACGTCCGCCTGCGCGGGCGTGGCCCCCATGGCGATGCCCGCGCCGCCGAGCAGCAGCGCGACCGCGGCCGCGCTCACCCTCCGTTGGGTCTTCACGCTTGTCCTTTCGTCGTCGAACGGTTCTCAGACGGTGCGGACGTCTGTGGTGCGGTTGGCTGTGGTGCCGGTGTCCCCGGCGCGTCGTCCGGGGTGAACCACGGCAGTACCGCCGTGGTGGTCTCGGGGGGTTCGGCCGCCGGTTCGGGGCGGCTCGGCGCGAGGCCTCGTACGGGGCCGCGCGCGGGTCCCCGTACCGCCGGGATCCGCGGCAGCCGGGCGGTCACGGCGGCGCCCGGGTCGGTGGGGCGCGGGCCGCGGTGGCGGCCGCCGGAGGAGTCGCGGGGGCGGACCCGGTCCACGACGGCCATGCCGATGCGGAAGATCCCGCCCGGGATCACGATCAGCAGCAGGCCCCAGAAGAGCAGCACCCCGTACGGGCGGTCCACGCCCCAGGGCTGCGTGGCCAGGACGGTCTCCCCGTACTTGAGGGAGACCGTGTAGTCGCCGTGGGCGCCCGCCGACAGGGAGGTGTTCAGGGAGACTTCCGCCTTGCCGCCGGGCGGGATGGTGCCCTTCCAGCGGACTTCCTCCCACAGGGGCGCGAACACGCCGTGGGCGGTGCCGAGTTGGAAGACCGGGTCCTTGACCGGGGCGGATCCCAGATTGCCGACGGTGACCGTGAACTTGCGGCTGGGCGGGGCTCCGAACCAGGTCAGGACCCCGTCCTCGCCCTTGAGCCGGACCCCGGTGAGCATGGCGAGGCGGGCGGTGCCGCCCTCGGCGGGCAGGTCGGCCACCGGATGGTCGGTGATCTTCAGGGGGGCGGCGACGGTGGACTGGTCGCCGTTGACCGAGGTCACGTTGACCACGCACGGGCAGGGCTTGGGCGGGGCCGTCACCGGGAGCTGCGCGGAGAAGTGCCCGTCGTCGGCGACCGAGACGGCGACGCCGTCGGCGTTGGCGCAGCTGTTGGTGCCGCCGATCATGTTCTGCCCGCAGACCAGCAGCATCACCATGGTCTTGGGCCGCCAGCCGGTACCGGTCACGGATATCTGCGTGCCCTTGGCGACCTCCTTGAGCGAGAGCGCCACGGCGGGCTTGGGCCCGTCGTCCGCGGCGGCACCGGCCGCCGGGAACAGCGTCAGTGCGCACACCGACAGCCCCAACAGCCCTCCGAGCCCCGCCGCGGCGAGGGCCCTGATCCTCGCGCCGTACGTCCCACCGGCCTTGGCTCTCACCTGGGTGCTCCCGTCAACTCGTGTTCCGGTGCTGGGGACTGGTCGGGTACGGCGCTCCCGTGCGGCGCCGTGGCGCCGTCCGCGCCCCGGATCCGCCGCTTGCGTACGAGGAGCAGGGCGGCCCCCGTGGTCCCGCCGAGGCCGAGCAGCCCCGCGCCGGTCCGGCCCGCGATGCCCCAGGGCAGGAACCAGGCCGAGGTGCGGCCCGTGGCGCGGGCGCCGCCGGGGGCGGTGACGGTGAGGGTGAGGGCGACCCGGTCGAAGACCGGTGCGCCGGGCCAGGGTTCGCTCAACTCGACCCGCTGGCCGGGCAGCACCTCGACGGGCAGGGTGTGGGCGCTGCGGCCCGCGACCTTCCCGAAGGTGCCCTCGGCGTCGATGGAGAGCTCGGGGGCGAGTGCCACGTTGCCGCGGTTGACCAGGGTGTAGGCGATGGTGGAGGCCGCGCCCTCGCCCCGTACGGAGACGTCCTCCACGGTGAGCGCGGCCAGCGCCGGGCCGTCGACCCGCAGGTGGACCCGTACGCCCACTTCGTGTCCGGCCTCGGTGGCGACCACGGCGGCCGGGTGGTCGCCGGGCGGTGCGCCGGGCGGCACGGTGACGGCGAAGGGGACCACGGCGCGGGTGTGCGCGGGGACCTTGACCGTGGTGCTCGCGCCGAAGCTGATCCAGGAGCCCGCTCCGGTCGCGGGCCCCTGCGAGCCGCCTGCGGCGGCGGGCGGGGCGGGGCGCACGGCGAAGGCGCCGTCCGCCGTGTTGTAGGCGTCGGCCCCTCGCAGGGTGACGGTGTGCTCCTGGTCGCTGGTGTTGGCCAGGCTGAGGCGGTCCTCCAGCACCGTGCCGGAGGCGCCCGCGAGGTAGAAGTACGGGCGCGCGGCCGGTGCGTTCGCCGCACCGGACGCCTTCGGTGCGGCTCCGGTGCCCGCGACGGGTTCGGCGGTCCAGCCGGGTTCGTCGGCGGCGGCCGGGGGCGCCCCGGCCGCCGCCGCGCCGTGGAGCGCGGCGACGGCGAGGAGGAGCACGCCGGCCCTTCTCAGGGTGTGGAGCACGGGCATGACCGGGGGTGCTCCGTTCAGGACCGGGCCCGCTGGCCGCGCCGGGTCAGCCAGAGCACGCCGGCGGCGCCGGAGAGCAGGACGGTGGCTCCGAGGGTGCCCAGCGCGATGGCGGAGTCCTCGGGGCCGGTCTGCGGGAGGGTGGCTCCGCCGCTGCCGCCACCGGTGGTGGTGGACGCGGCTTCGCCGCCGGGGGCCGTCACGTCGAGTTCGAGGGAGGGCCCCGGGCTGTTGCCGGGCGTGCAGGTGGTGGTGGTGCCCATCGCCTTGATGGTGAGGACACCGGCGGTGAGGGTGACCTTGCCCGACTTCTTGGGCGTGTAGGTGCCCGAGAGGTCGCTGATCTTGATGGGCGTATTGGCCGGCAGGGCCTCGGAGTTGGGCGCACCGGAGACCGGTACGGACACCTTTTCGGCCCCGCCCACCAGGATCACGGCACTCGGGGTCATCGCACCCTTGCCGAGTTCCACGGGGCTGGAGGAGACGCCCTTCTGGAAGGACATCGTGAGCTTGTAGCCGTTTCCTTCCTTGACGGCCTTGATGTCGATGGGCGAGACCGCCGACTTCGGGCCGATGGGGGTCTCGCAGTTGTAGTTCACGTCGACCACCGCTGCTTGCGCGGTGGGGGCGGCGAGCAGTACCGCCGTTCCCGCCAGCGCGGAGGCCAGCGCTAGCGCGGTGGAGCGTTTCCGGTCGGACACCTTCGTCTTCCCCTCGAACCATGGCCACAAGTTACTGACGGCACATCAGATTGGTGGCTCAAGGTACGCCGGGGGCCTTACGGAGGGAAGACAAAGGACGGCGCCGGATCAACGGCCCCGAGGCCGCTCCGACGCCGTCCCGATTCAGGCTGTTTCAGGCCACCTTGCGGCCCTTCTGCCAGACCCCGGAGACCAGCGGAACGCCCGGCCGGTACGCGAGGTGGACATGGCTGGGGGCGTCGAGCAGCGCCAGGTCCGCGCGGGCGCCGGGAGTGACGATCCCGATGTCGCTACGGCGCAGGGCGCGGGCGCCGCCGGCGGTGGCGGACCACAGGGCCTCGTCCGGGGTCATCCCCATGTCGCGCACGGCCAGCGCGATGCAGAACGGCATGGAACTCGTGTAGGAGGAGCCCGGGTTGCAGTCCGTGGACAGTGCGACGGTGGCGCCCGCGGCGATCAGGCGGCGGGCGTCGGGCCACTGGGCGCGGGTGGAGAACTCGGCGCCGGGCAGCAGGGTGGCGACGGTGGTGGCCGAGGCCTGGCCCAGCGCGTCCACGTCGGCGTCCGTGAGGTGCGTGCAGTGGTCGGCGGAGGCGGCTTCGAGCTCGACGGCGAGCTGGACGCCGGGGCCGTGGGAGAGCTGGTTGGCGTGGATGCGCGGGATGAGCCCGGCGGCCGCGCCGGCGGTCAGGATGGCGCGCGCCTGGTCGCCGTCGAAGGCGCCCTTCTCGCAGAAGACGTCCACCCAGCGGGCGTACGGGGCGCAGGCGGTCAGCATCTCGCCGGTGACGAGCTCCACGTAGGCGGCCGGGTCCCCGGCGTAGTCCGGGGAGACGATGTGCGCGCCGAGGTAGGTGACCTCTTCGGTGTGCGCGGCGGCGATCCGCAGCGCGCGGGCCTCGTCGGCGACGGTGAGCCCGTAGCCGGACTTGGTCTCGAAGGTGGTGGTGCCCTGGCGGCGGGCCTCGTCGAGGTGGCGCAGCAGATTGGCTTCGAGCTCGGCGTCGGAGGCGGCGCGGGTGGCGGCGACCGTGGTGCGGATGCCTCCGGCGGAGTAACTGCGGCCGGACATGCGGGCGTTGAACTCGGCGGTGCGGTCGCCCGCGAAGACGAGGTGGGAGTGGGAGTCGACGAAGCCGGGGATGACGGCGCGGCCGGTCGCGTCGTACGCGGTGTCGGCGGCCGGAGCGGCGTCGGCGGGGCCGACCCAGGCGATGGTCTCGCCGTCGATGACCACGGCGGCGTCGGCGATGAGGCCGAGGGGGCTGCCGTCGCCGAGGGCGGGGTCGTTGGTGACGAGGCTGCCGATGTTGGTGATGACGGTGGTGGTCATGGTTCCCTTCGGGGTTCCTTTCCCGGCGTCAGCCGCGAAGGGCTGCGATGGACTCGGCCAGGGCCGACGGCACGTCGCCGACGAGGGCGTGGACGCCGTCGCGGACGATGTGGCGGCCGCCGACCACGGTGTGGCGGATGTCCGAGGCGGTCGCGGCGAACACGGCCGTCTCCGCGCCGAGCCGGGGCAGCGGTCCGGCCGTCCGTACGGAGTCCAGGGCGATCGTGGTGAAGTCCGCGAGCGCGCCCGCCTCCAGGCGGCCCGCGTCGGACCACCCGAGCGCGGCGTGGCCCTCGGCCGTGGCGGCCGTGAGCAGGGCGTTCGCCGTCCAGTGGCCCCGGGTCCGGCTGCTGAGGCGCTCGTTCAGCTCCATGGCGCGGGCCTCTTCGAGCAGGTCGATCACGGCGTGGCTGTCGCTGCCGAGCGAGAGCGGGCTGCCCGCGCGCTGGAGGCGTACGGCCGGGCCGATGCCGTCGGCGAGGTCGCGTTCGGTGGTGGGGCACATGCAGGTGCCGGTGGTGCTGTCGCCGAGGAGCGCGATGTCGGTGTCGGTGAGGTGCGTGTTGTGCACGCCGGTGGTGCGCGGGCCCAGGACGCCGTGGTCGGCGAGCAGCTGCGTCGGGGTGCGGCCGTGGGCCGCCAGGCAGGCCTCGTTCTCGGCGGTCTGCTCCGAGAGGTGGACGTGCAGCGGGGCCCGGCGCTCCTGGGCCCAGCGGGCCACGGTGGCGAGCTGTCCGGCCGGTACGGCGCGGACCGAGTGGATCGCGGCGCCGATCAGGGCGTGTTCGCGGGGCTTGAGGGCGCTGACCCGCTGAGCCCAGGCGTCCGCCGTCCCGTCGGAGAAGCGGAGCTGGTGGGGGTCGGGGGCCTTCCCGAAGCCCGCCGAGAGGTACGCGGTGTCCAGGAGCGTGATCCGGATGCCGGCCTCGGCGGCGGCTTCGATCAGCGCCTCGCCCATGGCGTTGGGGTCGGCGTAGGGGGTTCCGCCGGGGGCGTGGTGGACGTAGTGGAACTCGCCGACGGCCGTGATCCCGGCCAGTGCCATTTCCGCGTAGACGGCGCGGGCCAGCGCGAAGTAGCGGTCGGGGGTGAGGTTCTGGGCGACCTGGTACATGAACTCGCGCCAGGTCCAGAAGGTGCCCGAGCCCACCTGGACCAGGGAGCGCAGGGCTCGGTGGAAGGCGTGGCTGTGCGCGTTGGCAAGGCCGGGGACCGTCAGTCCGCGCAGGACCTCCGCGCCCGGGGGCGGGGCCTCGGCCCCGGTCCTCAGGGCGGCGATCCGGCCGTCCTTCTCCACGTCCAGGGCGACGCCCGGCTCGACATGGGTGCCGAGCCAGGCGTGCTCCAGCCAGTACGTCTTCAGCGGCACGCGAGGCCTTCCAGTACGTCGGCGAGGGCGAGGACTCCTGCCACGCAGTCGTCCTCGGCGGCGAACTCCCGCGGGGAGTGGGAGACGCCGGTGGGGTTGCGCACGAACAGCATGGCCGTCGGGACGGCCGCGGAGAGGATTCCCGCGTCGTGTCCGGCGCCGGTGCCCAGGACCGGGACGGCCCCGCCCAGGATCCGGTTCATCTCGTCGCGCAGGGCGTGCTCGAACTCGACGACCGGGGTGAAGGACTCCCGGACGATGTCCAGGTCGATCCCGTCCCGGTCGGCGCTCTCGCGGGCGGCCTTCTCGATGGCGGTCACGACCGTGTCGAGGGTTGCCTGGTCGGCGGCGCGGGAGTCGAGCCAGCCGCGCACCAGCGAGGGGATGGCGTTGACCCCGTTGGGCTCGACGGAGATCTTCCCGAAGGTGGCCACGGCTCCGGCGAGGGCCGCCTCGGCGCGGGCCGCGAGCACGGTCTGCGCGTAGGTGATCATCGGGTCGCGGCGGTCCACCAGGCGGGTGGTGCCGGCGTGGTTGGCCTCGCCGTGGAAGTCGAAGCGCCAGCGGCCGTGCGGCCAGATCGCGGAGGCGATGCCGACCCGGTCCCCTGAGAGGTCGAGGGCGCGGCCCTGTTCCACGTGCAGTTCGACGAAGGCGCCGATGCGGGCCAGGCGTTCGGGATCGGCCCCGATGGTGGCGGGGTCGTACCCGGCGGCCTCCATGGCCTCGGGCAGCCGGACGCCGTCCGCGTCGCGGAGCTCGTACGCCTTCTCCTTGGTCAGCTGCCCGGCGGCCAGCCGGGAGCCGACGCAGGCCAGCCCGAAGCGGGCCCCTTCCTCGTCGCCGAAGTTGGTGATGGCCAGGGGCCTGGAGAACTCCACTCCCCTCCCGCGGAGTTCATCCAGCGCCGCGAAGGAGGACACCACCCCGAGGGGGCCGTCGAAGGCCCCGCCGTCGGGGACGGAGTCCAGGTGGGAGCCGGTGACCACGGCGTCACCGGCGAGGGGGTCGCCGAGCCAGGCCCACTGGTTGCCGTTGCGGTCGACCTCGTACGCGAGCCCGCGCGCCTCGGCCTGCGCCTGGAACCAGGTCCGGCAGTCGGCGTCGGCGCCGGTCCACGCGTAGCGGCGGTAGCCGCCGCTGCCCTGGTCCCGGCCGATGGGCCGGAGCTCGGCCCACATCTGGTGGAACGAGGCTCCGGCGGCGGCTTCCTGGGTCACGCCTGGTCGCCTTCGCGCATCGGGATGCGGACGCCGCGCTCGTCGGCCACGGACTCCGCGATGTCGTAGCCCGCGTCGACGTGGCGGATGACGCCCATGCCCGGGTCGTTGGTCAGCACGCGGCGGATCTTCTCGCCCGCGAGCTTGGTGCCGTCGGCGACGGTGACCTGGCCGGCGTGGATCGAGCGGCCCATGCCGACGCCGCCGCCGTGGTGGATGGAGACCCAGGAGGCACCGGAGGCCACGTTGACCATGGCGTTGAGCAGCGGCCAGTCGGCGATCGCGTCGGAGCCGTCGAGCATGGCCTCGGTCTCGCGGTACGGGGAGGCCACCGAGCCGCAGTCGAGGTGGTCGCGGCCGATGACCAGGGGCGCGGCGAGGGTGCCGTCGGCGACCATCTCGTTGAAGCGCTCACCGGCCTTGTCGCGCTCGCCGTAGCCCAGCCAGCAGATGCGTGCGGGCAGGCCCTGGAAGTGGACGCGCTCGCCGGCCATCTTGATCCAGCGGTGCAGGGACTCGTTCTCGGGGAAGAGCTCCAGCATCGCCTTGTCGGTCTTGTGGATGTCCGAGGCCTCGCCGGACAGCGCCGCCCAGCGGAAGGGGCCCTTGCCCTCGCAGAAGAGGGGGCGGATGTAGGCGGGGACGAAGCCGGGGAAGGCGAACGCGCGCTCGTAGCCCGCGAGCTGGGCCTCGCCGCGGATGGAGTTGCCGTAGTCGAAGACCTCGGCGCCCGCGTCCATGAAGCCGACCATGGCCTCGACGTGCGTGGCCATCGACTCGCGGGCGCGGGTGGTGAACCCGGCCGGGTCCTTGGCCGCGTAGTCGGCCATGTCGTCGAAGTCCACGCCGACCGGCAGGTAGGCCAGCGGGTCGTGGGCGGAGGTCTGGTCGGTGACGATGTCGATCGGGGCGCCCTCGGCCAGCATCTGCGGGAGCAGGTCGGCGGCGTTGCCGAGGAGGCCGATGGAGAGCGGCTTGCGGGCGTCGCGGGCCTCGACGGCGAGCTGCAGCGCGTGGCGCAGGTCGTTCGCCTTGACGTCGAGGTAGCGGTGCTCGATGCGGCGGTCGATGGCGCGCGGGTCGACGTCGATGCAGATCGCGACGCCGTCGTTCATCGTCACGGCCAGCGGCTGGGCGCCGCCCATGCCGCCGAGGCCGGCGGTGAGGGTGATGGTCCCGGCCAGGGTCCCGTTGAACTTCTTCGCCGCGACGGCCGCGAAGGTCTCGTAGGTGCCCTGGAGGATTCCCTGGGTGCCGATGTAGATCCACGAACCGGCCGTCATCTGGCCGTACATGGTCAGGCCCAGGTTCTCCAGACGGCGGAACTCCTCCCAGTTGGCCCAGTCGCCCACCAGGTTGGAGTTGGCGAGCAGCACGCGCGGCGCCCACTCGTGCGTCTGCATCACGCCGACCGGACGGCCGGACTGGACGAGCATCGTCTCGTCCTGCTTCAGCGTCTGCAGGGTGCGCACCATCGCGTCGTACGAGCGCCAGTCGCGGGCCGCCTTGCCGGTGCCGCCGTAGACGACGAGCTTGTCAGGGTGCTCGGCGACCTCGGGGTCGAGGTTGTTCTGCAGCATCCGCAGCGCGGCCTCCTGCTGCCATCCCAGGGTGCTCAGGTCGGTACCTCGTGCGGCACGTACGGGGCGGGGTCCTGACATGGCGGTGCCTCCTCCGGTGTTGGTCAATCCATTCACAGTTTCACTCCCTGAATAGATTCAGTCAACAGCTGCGGCCCGCCGCGCCGGGTGATGGGATGAAGAACATGGCCGACGCCCCGCGTACGCACACCACCGAATCGACCTCCTCGACACCGGCCGCGCGACGGAACCTGGCCGTCGAGGCCGCCGTGGCGCAGGGCCTGATCGGGCCCGACCCGGGCCGGGATCCGGACCCCTCCCTCGTCTGCCTGCTGGACACCGCCGGCATCCGCGCCTCCGCCGCCGCCCTGACGGACGCCTTCGCCGCCGCCGTCGCACCCGGCACCCCGGTCCTGCACGCCTTCGCCGTCAAAGCCGCCCCGCTCGTCCCCGTCCTGCGACTGCTCGACGACGCGGGCATCGGCTGCGAGGTCGCCAGCGCCGGCGAGCTGGCCCTGGCCCGCGCGGCCGGGGTCGCACCCGAACGCACCGTCCTCGACTCCCCCGCCAAGACCCCCGCCGAACTGCGCGAAGCCCTCGCCCTCGGCATCGCCGTCAACGCGGACAACCGCCAGGAGCTGCACCGCCTCGACGCCCTGGTCGCCGCGGCCCCGACCCGCTCCCCCCTCGGGATCCGGATCAACCCGCAGACCGGCGCCGGCGCCATCGACGCCCTCTCCACCGCCACGGCCACCTCGAAGTTCGGAGTCGCCCTGCGCGATCCGGGCGCCCGCGCATGGCTCCTACGGGCCTTCGCGGACCGGCCGTGGCTCACCCGGCTGCACATCCACTCGGGCTCCCAGGGCGTGCCCCTCGCCCTGATCGCCGAAGGCGTACGGGAGCTGCACGCCCTGGCCGAGGAGATCAACGCGGCGGCCGGCCGCAGGCAGGTGGACACCCTGGACATCGGCGGCGGCCTGCCGGTCAACTTCGGATCGGACGAGACCACGCCTACCTACGCGGACTACGTGGACGCGCTGCGCTCCGCCGCCCCCGGGCTCTTCTCGGGCACGTACGGGCTGGTCACGGAGTTCGGGCGGTCCCTGGTGGCCAAGCACGGGCTGGTGCTGTCGCTCGTGGAGTACACCAAGACCACCGGCGGCCGCGCGATCGCCCTGACCCACGCCGGGGTCCAGCTGGCCACCCGAACGGTCTACGCCCCGGCGGCCTGGCCGCTGCGGATCCTGCCCTACGACGCCAAGGGCGCCCCCCTGACGGGACCGCCGGTCCCCCAGGACATCGCCGGCCCCGCCTGCTTCGCGGGCGACCTCCTGGCCACCGCGCGGGAGCTCCCGCTGCTGTCCCCCGGAGACCTGATCGCCATCCCCGACACGGGTGCGTACGCCTTCACGGCGCACTACGGCTACAACAGCCTGCCGCGGCCGGCGATCTACGGGTTCACGGTGGCGGAGCCGGGCTTCGTCCGCTTCGCATTGGTGCGGGCCGAGCAGTCGCTCGCGGCGATCGCCGCCGAGGCGGGTGCGGCCGTGCCGGACGCCCTGCTCTGACCCCAGGGCGCGGTGGCTGCCTGCCGCTGCGCGGGGCATGTCCCCTACCCGCCCTTCCACCGTTCCCCGGGCGCTGCCCGGACCCGGTCCTCAAACGCCGGACGGGCTGGAAACATCCAGCGTCGCCGCAAGGGCTGGGGACAGGCCTGCCACCACCTCGTCCGGGGTCAGGGAGGTGACGCCCGGGAGGCGCAGCAGGTAGCGGGTCAGTGCCAGGCCCAGTAGCTGCGCCGAGACCAGGCCCGCCACCCGCCGCGCCCGTTCCGGGCCCAGTGCCGCGCCCAGCGCGGGGGCGACCTGGGTCGTGAAGACCTCCCGCATCCGCTGCGCCGCCGCTTCGTTGGTCACCGCGGAGCGCAGCAGTACGAGCAGGGCGTCATCCGCCGGGTCGCCCTCCCAGCGGTCCACGAAGTGCCGTAGGACCACTGCCGCCAGTTCCTGCGGCGGGACCGCCGACAGGTCCGGCAGCCGCAGGTCCACCGCCAGTGCGGCGTCGAAGAGCTTCTCCTTGTTCCCGAAGTACCGCATCACCATCGACGGGTCGATCGCCGCGTCCGCCGCGACCGCGCGGATGGTCGTCCGTTCGTACCCGTGCGCGGCGAACCGGTCCCGCGCGGCCCGCAGGATCGCCGCCTTGGTCTGCGCGCCCCGGCCCTCCGCCTCTTGAGCCTCTTGAGCCTCTTGCATCATGCCGACAAAGGTAGGCCAACACCTGTGGGCCCACAACCGTTGACACCCCGGTGCCGACCGCCGCACCATTGAGTCAACGGTTGTTGGCCAACGCTCGTTGGCATCCCGCAGGAGGCCCAGAATGCCCGGAACGCTCCCCGCCACCACCCACGTCGCGATCATCGGCGCCGGTCCCACCGGCCTCGCCCTCGCCGTGACCCTCGCCGGGGCCGGCATCGACTTCGTGCTCCTCGACCGGCAGGCCGAGGGCGCCAACACCTCCCGCGCCGCCGTGGTCCACGCCCGCACCCTGGAGGTCCTCGACGAGATCGACCCGACCGGGTCCCTGAGCGCCGAGCTGGTCGGCCGCGGCATCCCCGTCACCCGGTTCCGGATGCGCGACGGCGCCCGGCCCCTCGCCACCATCACCTTCGACGACCTGCCCACGGCCCACGCATACGCCCTGATGGTCCCCCAGGACCGGACCGAGGCCGTGCTCCTGGAGCGCCTGCGCGCCCTCGGCGGCGAGGTCCACCGCCCGTACGAGGTCACCGGCGTCCACCAGGACGAGGACGGCGCGGGGGTCACCCTCACCACCGCCACCGGCGAGACCCTGCGCGCCGCCTACGCCGTCGGCGCGGACGGCATGCACAGCACGGTCCGCGAGGCCGCCGGGATCGGGTTCACCGGCAGTGCCTACGGGGAGTCCTTCGTCCTCGCCGACGTGGTGATGGACTGGGCCCCGGGACCCCGCGAGGTCTCCCTCGTCTTCGCCGCGGCCGGTGTCACCGTGGTCGCCCCGCTGCCCGGGGAAGCATCCGCCGCCGCCGGGACCCCGGGAGCGGGGCGCTACCGGGTCGTCGCCACCGTCTCCGACGCCCCCGCCGAGCCCGACCTCGCCTTCGTCCAGGCCCTGCTGGACGCCCGCGCCCCCGGCCAGGCCACCGTCACCGGACTGGTCTGGTCCTCGCGGTTCCGCATCCACCACCGGGTCGCCGACCGCTACCGCTCGGGCCGCCTGCTGCTCGCCGGAGACGCCGCGCACGTGCACAGCCCGGCCGGCGGCCAGGGCATGAACACCGGCATCCAGGACGGCCACGCCCTCGGCCGCGCCCTCGCCCGTACCCTCGCCTCCGGGAATCCCGGCGACCTCGACGCGTACGGGGCCACCCGCCGGCCCGTCGCCCTGCGCGTGGTGGCGCTGACCGACCGGATGACCCGTGTCGCCCACCTGCGCAACCCGGCCCTGCGCGCCGTGCGCAACATCCTGCTCCCGCTCTTCGCCCGCGTCCCGGCGCTCCGCAAGCGCCTCGCCACCGAGCTGGCCGAGCTCAACTACCGGTGAGGGGCGATCGGGGCCGCTACTCCACGAACAGGCCCCGCGCCGCGGCCCTCGCGTCGAAGGCCTCCAGCCGGGCCTGCGCGTCCGGCAGCGCGTCGGCCATCGCCTCCAGCAGCACCCGCCCCAGCAGCATCGGTGCGCACGCGGTGTCGAAGGCCAGCCCGGTCCCCACCGGCGCCGGGATCAGCAGGTCCGAATGCCTGGCCACCGGGGCGAAGGCCGAATCGGCCACCGTCACCACGGTCAGCCCGGCCGCCCGCCCGTGGTCCAGCGCCTCCGCGACCTCCTTGGGGTGGCGGGGCAGCGCGAAGCACAGCAGGGCCGAGGCTCCGGCGGCGCGGGCCGCGTCGATCCGGTCGGCGAGCATCGAGCCGCCCTCGTCGAGCAGCCGGACGTCCGGATGGACCTTCGCAGCGAAGTACGCGAACCCGCGCGCCTGCGAGGACGCCGCCCGCAGCCCCAGTACGGGCAGCGGGCTGGACGCGGCGAGCAGCCGCCCGGCCTCCTGGACCGGCGCCGGGTCGGCGAGCATCGCCGACAGCTGCCGCAGGTTCTCGATCTCGCCCTGGACGGCCTGCTGGTACTCGTTGTACGCGTCCTCGGGCCCGCCCCCGGCCCGCCCCGCGGGGGCCACCTCCCGCAGGTGCTTGCGCAGCGCGGGGTAGCCGTCGAAGCCCAGGGCCACCGCGAACCGGGTCACCGACGGCTGGCTCACACCGGCCAGCTCGGCGAGCTCCACGCTCGACAGGAACGGCACCTCCGCGGCCCCGCGCACCATGCAGTGCGCGATGCGCCGCTGGGTCGGCGTCAGCCGGTGCCCCTCGAACAGCTTCTGCAGCCGCGCTGCAGGGCTCTCACTCATCCCGTTCCCCTCCGTCCCGTACGTCCCCGGTCAGATATTCAGTCACGGAGCACTTTGCATGCGCTTATGCAGGACGGCAACCCGCGCCCGCGATCCGAGACCCCGGGGGCGCCCCTCCGGGCCGAGATCAAATCGCTTGACCGGCCGTCGTGCGCGGCCATAGTTCAAAGGAGCCGGCGGGGGCGGTGCGCACGAGGTCCCGTTCGGTCAACAGCCCACCATTCCGACCGAATTGGCTGCCCCCATGGTCTCGTCCGTCTCCGCTCCGCCCGCCCCCCGCACCCACCTGTGGACCAGGAACTTCGGCCTCTACTTCACCGCCCGCATCGTGTCGATGGCGGGAGACACGATGATGCCCGTCGCCATGGCCGTCGCGATGCTCTCGCTCGGCTACGGGGTGAGCGGCCTCGGGTACGTGCTCGGCACGTGGATGGGGGCCTTCGCGCTCTTCGTCGTCTTCGGCGGGGTGTTCGCGGACCGGTTCCACCCCAAGCCGCAGATGATCGGCGCGGACGCGGCCCGCTTCCTGATCCAGGGCTCGTTCGCCGTGTACCTCTGGCTCGGCCACCCCTCCCTGTGGTTCGTCATCGGCGGCTCGGCGCTCGGCGGGATCGCGACCGCGATGTTCCAGCCCGGGGTCAACGGCCTGGTCCCCCAGGTCGCCGCCGATCCGCAGAAGGCCAACGGGGTGCTGCGGGTCAGCGAGGGGATGTCCACGATGGCCGGGCCGGCGCTCGCCGGAATCCTCGTCTCGGTCACCTCGACGGCCTGGGTGTTCGCGGTCGACGCGGCCACCTTCGCGGTCAGCGGGCTGTGCCTGCTGGCGCTGCGGCTGCCGCCCTTCGAGGTGGACCGGTCGGCCTCCACGCTCGAGAACCTGCGGACCGGCTGGGTGGAGTTCCGCTCCCGGTCCTGGCTGTGGGCGGTCATCCTGATCTGGTGGGTGCTCGGGGTGTTCGTGTGGGGCCCGATCACCCCGCTCGGCGCGGCCTCCGTCATCGGCGAGCACGGCAAGGCGGCCTTCGGGTACGCGGAGGGCGCGTTCGGGGCCGGCTGCATGCTCGGCGGGCTGGTCGCGATCCGGCTCCGGCCGGCCCGGCCGCTGTTCGGCGGCGGGATCGCGATGTGCCTCTTCCCGATGATGCCCCTGGCGGCGGCGCTGGTGCCCTCGCTGCCGGTGCTCATGCTCATGTACGCGGTGAGCGGCCTGGGCTGGGCGTTCTGGGGGGTGCAGTGGGCCACCACCGTGCAGACACAGATACCCGAGGACCGGCTGAACCGGGTGACCGCGTACGAGATCGCCGGCTCGATCCTCGCCGTCCCCCTCGGCCAGGTCCTCGCGGGGCCCGCGGCGCAGCTGTTCGGCCTCCACCGCTTCCTGCTGGCCGGTTCGGTGATCGGCCTCGGCTGCGCGCTCGCGCTGCTCCTGGTCCGCCCCGTGCGCGGCCTGCGGCGGGCGGAGCGGCCGACCGGCGAGCCTGTTGACCTGCCGACCGGCTGACCGGCTGACCGGCCGGGACGAATACGGGGGCTAGCCCCAGTGCCCGTACGGGGTGACGGTTCCTACCGTGGAGGCATGGAGTCCCAGGAGTTGAAGAAGGAACTCGCCGCCACCTTGGACGCCCGGCGTGAGCTGGGGCCCGAGTACGAGGCCGCGCTGGTCGATTCGTTCGTCGAGAAGGTCGACACCCAGGTCCGGCGGCGGCTGGCGGAGGACCGGCTGGCCGCGGCCCGCGGTCCCCGGCGCCCGGAGGAATCCCCGGCGGGCAACTTCGGGGAGCGCTTCGGGTTCGCGATCGTCACGCTGGTGCTGGCGATCCCGCTCTCGGCGATCGGCGCGGCCCAGGCCCACCTGCCCGGCCTGATCGTGGCCTGGCTCGGCATCGTGGGCGTCAACTTCGTCCACGCGTCGAAGTCCCTGCGGCGGCGCGGGCCGGACCCGCAGGACTGAGTCGCGGGCCGGACCCGCGGAGGTTTTGGCGCGGGGACCGCCGCACCCCGGTTGCCCGGGGGCGGGACGACGGCGGTCCCCGCGAGGGACACGGGCCGGGTCAGGGCCGTCCGCGCGTCCGTGGCGTCCACGCGGTCCGGGAGCCGCTCCGGAGGTACGTCGACGCCGTTCGTGGCGCCGGCCGGGTCCCGGTTCCCCGGGCTTCCCTGCCGACAACCACCACTGTGCCCCAGCCGTGTTAAGCCGGTGCTGCCGCGACGTGACGGGCCCGTACCGTTTGTGCGTCGGCCAGGGCCTCGCGGCCAGGGCGTCGGCCGAGGCACGGGCCCCCGTACCGCTTCGCGCTACTTCGCGGACTTCGCGAGGAACGCCAGCAGGTCCTGACGGCTCACCACACCCGTCGGCTTGCCTTCGACCAGCACGATCGCCGCGTCGGCCTCGCCGAGGACCGCCATCAGCTCGGAGACCGGCTCACCGGATCCGACCTGCGGGAGCGGCGCGGACATGTGCTTCTCCAGCGGGTCGCCGAGGGAGGCGCGCTGGGCGAACAGCGCCGCCAGCAGCTCCTTCTCGACCACCGAGCCGATGACCTCGGCCGCCATCACGTCGGGGTGGCCGGCGCCCGGCTTGACGATCGGCATCTGCGAGACGCCGTACTCGCGCAGCACCTCGATGGCCTCGCCGACGGTCTCCTCGGGGTGCATGTGGACGAGGGAGGGGATGCCGCCCTCCTTGTCCGCCAGCACGTCCCGGATGCGGGCCGACGGTCCGGCGTCCTCCAGGAAACCGTGTCCGGCCATCCACTCGTCGTTGAAGATCTTGCTGATGTAGCCGCGCCCGCTGTCCGGGAGCAGGACGACGACCACGTCGTCCGGGCCGAGGCCCTCCGCCGCGCGCAGCGCCGCGACGACCGCCATGCCGCAGGAACCGCCGACGAGGAGGCCCTCCTCCTTGGCGAGGCGGCGGGTCATCTGGAAGGAGTCCTTGTCGGACACCGCGATGATCTCGTCCGTGACGTTGCGGTCGTAGGCGGTCGGCCAGAAGTCCTCGCCGACGCCCTCGACGAGGTACGGGCGGCCCGAGCCGCCGGAGTAGACCGAGCCCTCGGGGTCGGCGCCGATGACCTTGACCTTGCCGCCGGACACCTCCTTGAGGTACCCGCCGGTGCCGGAGATCGTGCCGCCCGTGCCGACACCGGCCACGAAGTGGGTGATCTTCCCGTCCGTCTGCTCCCACAGCTCGGGACCGGTGGTCTCGTAGTGGGAACGCGGGTTGTTCGGGTTGCTGTACTGGTCGGGCTTCCAGGCGCCGGGCGTCTCGCGCACGAGGCGGTCGGAGACGTTGTAGTACGAGTCCGGGTGGTCGGGATCGACGGCCGTCGGGCAGACCACTACGTCGGCACCGTAGGCCCGCATGACGTTGATCTTGTCAGCGGACACCTTGTCGGGGCAGACGAAGATGCAGTGGTAACCCTTCTGCTGCGCCACGATGGCGAGTCCTACACCCGTGTTGCCGCTCGTCGGCTCCACGATGGTCCCGCCGGGCTTGAGTGCTCCGCTCTGCTCGGCGGCTTCGATCATCCTGACGGCGATCCGGTCCTTCACGGATCCGCCGGGATTGAAGTACTCGACCTTTGCAAGGACGGTGGCCTGCAGGCCTTCGGTCACACGGTTGAGCTTCACCAGCGGGGTGTTGCCGACGAGGCTGATCATCGAGTCGTGGAATTGCACCATGTTCTCCAAGGAGGGGACTCCACGGGTTCTCCGGGAGGCTCGGCCAGAGTATGCGGAAAGGGATTGGCCGACCTTGCGTACGGGGCAGGAAGGTCAACAGGACCGGGTGCCGAGGAGGTGGCCTGAGGGTGTCTAGGGCGAGGACGGCCCGCCGGATCGCGGCGGGCGCGGCGTACGGCGGTGGCGGGCTCGGGCTCGTCGGGGTCGCCGCGGTGGGTCTGGTCGTGGCGGAGGTGCAGTTCGCGAAGCGGACGGTCGGCACCGGGCTGCCGGATCCGCCGCGCGCGGACGGGCTGTACGGGGGCGAGTTCGGCGGTCCCGAGATGAGTCCGGGACCGCTGCGGCTCGGCATGCTGGGCGATTCCACGGCCGCCGGGCTGGGCGTGCGGCGGGCGAGACAGACTCCGGGCGCGCTGCTGGCCTCGGGGCTGGCCGCGGTGGCCGAGCGGCCGGTGGAGCTGCGCAACGTGGCCCTGTCCGGCGCCATGTCCGACGACCTGGACCGGCAGGTGGGGCTGCTGCTCGACGGCGACGGGCCGGCCCCCGACGTGTGCGTGATCATCATCGGCGCCAACGACGTGACCCGGCGGATGCCCCCGACCCAGTCGGTGCGGCTGCTGACCTCGGCCGTCCGCCGGCTGCGGCTCGCGGGCTCCGAGGTCGTGGTCGGCACCTGTCCGGACCTCGGCACCATCGAGCCGGTCTACCAGCCGCTGCGGTGGCTGGCCCGCCGCGTCTCGCGCCAGCTGGCCGCCGCCCAGACGATCGGAGTGCTCGCGCTGGGCGCCCGTACCGTCTCGATGGGCGACCTGATGGGCGCGGAGTTCGCGGCGAACCCGCGCGAGATGTTCGGACCGGACTCCTACCACCCGTCGGCGGAGGGGTATGCGACCGCCGCGATGGCCGTGCTGCCCACCCTGTGCGCGGCGCTGGGCGTCTGGCCCGAGTCGGACCGCCTGGACGTGTCGCGCAACGAGGACATGCTCCCGGTGGCCAAGGCCGCCTCGGCGGCCGCGGGACTGGCCGGTACGGAGGTCACGGCGGCCCGCGGGCCCTGGGTCCTGCTCAAGTACCGGCGCAGGCGGCAGGTGCCGGGCGAGGACCTCGCGGAGCGCGGCGGGCAGCGGGCGGGGCACGGGGCGCAGACTGGAGGGGCGGGCGGGGCGGCCGGGGGCGAGGCCAGAGCGACCGGAGCGACCGGAGTCACATCGCAAGGGCAGTGACCTCGACGGTACGGGGCGGTAACTTCGCATGCGGTCCCGGTACGACACCACCTCCCTTGGAGCCCCGATGCCCGAAGCAGTCATCGTTTCCACCGCCCGGTCGCCGATCGGCCGTGCCTTCAAGGGATCCCTCAAGGACATCCGGCCGGACGATCTGACGGCCACGATCATCCAGGCCGCCCTCGCCAAGATCCCCGAGCTGGACCCGCGCCAGATCGACGACCTGATGCTGGGCTGCGGCCTCCCGGGCGGCGAGCAGGGGCACAACCTGGGCCGCATCGTCGCCGTGCAGATGGGCATGGACCACCTGCCGGCCACCACGATCACCCGCTACTGCGCCTCCTCGCTCCAGACCTCCCGGATGGCGCTGCACGCCATCAAGGCGGGCGAGGGCGACGTCTTCATCTCCGCGGGCGTCGAGATGGTCTCCCGGTCCGTGAACGGCTCCTCCGACGGCATCCCCGGCACCCACAACCCGCTCTTCGCCGACTCCGAGGCCCGCACCAAGCAGGTCGCCGAGTCCACCGGCTCCTCCTGGCAGGACCCGCGCGAGAACGGCCTGGTCCCCGACGCGTACATCGCGATGGGTCAGACCGCCGAGAACCTGGCCCGCCTCAAGGGCGTGACCCGGCGCGACATGGACGAATTCGGCGTCCGCTCGCAGAACCTGGCCGAGGAAGCCATCAAGAACGGCTTCTGGGCCCGCGAGATCACCCCGGTCACCACCCCGGACGGCACGGTCGTCTCCACCGACGACGGCCCGCGCGCCGGGGTCACGCTGGAGGGCGTCCAGGGCCTCAAGCCCGTCTTCCGCCCCGACGGCCTGGTCACGGCCGGCAACTGCTGCCCGCTGAACGACGGCGCCGCCGCGCTGGTCGTCATGAGCGACACCAAGGCCCGCGAGCTGGGCCTGACCCCGCTGGCCCGGATCGTCTCCACCGGTGTCACCGGCCTCTCCCCCGAGATCATGGGCCTGGGTCCGGTCGAGGCCTCCCGGCAGGCGCTGAAGCGGGCGGGCCTGGGCGTCGGCGACATCGACCTGTTCGAGATCAACGAGGCCTTCGCGGCCCAGGTCATCCCGTCCTACCGGGATCTGGAGATCCCGCTGGAGAAGGTGAACGTCAACGGCGGGGCCATCGCCGTGGGTCACCCCTTCGGGATGACCGGCGCGCGCATCACCGGCACGCTGATCAACAGCCTGCAGTTCCACGACAAGCAGTTCGGCCTCGAGACCATGTGCGTCGGCGGCGGACAGGGCATGGCCATGGTCATCGAGCGGCTGAGCTGAGCCGCAGCGGCGGGTAGGGGTCGTCCTGAGGAACGAAGGACGGCACCTGCCCGCCGCGGAGGCGAAGTTCAGCGCGACCAAGGAAGAAGAGCGGCTCAGCCAGTCGCAGCCGTCGGGATCAAGGTCCGATGCCAGACGCCGTACGGGATCCGCTTGATCCCATACGCCGTACTGACGCCGAATCTAATCCTGTCGCGGCCATTCTGTGACCAAATGTCCCCCAGGATGTGACCTTAGTCCTGGGGGATCATTGTTTTCGCAGGTCAGGGCGGGTTCCCCGAGGTACGCAGGGACGAAAGACCTGTCCAATTCATGACGTAATGCACTGCCAGCCATTCCCAGGTCAGGCCAAGCTGATGTAGGAAGTCGGGGGATCGAATCAATCAGGAGTTAGTCAGTGAGCGCCATGTCTCTTGCCCTACTGCTGACCACGGCCGCTGCCACGGCCGTCGGCGCTGCTGCGCTGCACGCCGTCCACGGCCTGCGCAAGCAGGTCACGGCCCTGCGCGGTGAGCTGGTGGTCTCGGCCCACCCCCGCGGTGCCACCGTCCCGCACGCCCGCAGCGCCGTGGAGTCCCCCGCAGCCGAGATACGAGCCGCCGTGGCCGAGGCCCTTGCCGAGGAGCGCGAGCGCGAGCTCGCCGAGGCACGCGCCTTCTGGGCCGCCCAGGAGGCCCGCGACGCGGCCGACGCGCCCTCCCTGCTGGGCGGGCTGAGCGGCCTCGGCGAGGACGGCCCGGTCTTCCTGCCCCGGCAGGTGGACATGGTCGGGCTGGAGCCGCTCATCGGCGAGGACATCATGGAGGAGTACCCGGAGGACTCGGCCGAGCTGGCCGCCGCCCGCCGGCGCCACCCCTCGCACCCCGACTTCGTACCGGTCCAGGCCTCGCACCCCGGCGCCGACCACGAGCGCACCGTCAGCCGCCTGGAGGAGCTCGCGGAGGCCCGTACGGCCCTCGCGGACGTCCGTCCCGGCCCGCTGGGCACCCTGGACGTGTACGTCTTCACCGACGGCACCACGCTCTGCATGACCCCGGGACACCGGGAGACCGCGGAACGCCTGGCCGACGCCCTGCGCTCGGGCAGCGCCCCGGTCCTGCTGGGCGGTTCGGGCATCTCCGGCGCCTACGCCCTGACCTTCTCCTGCGGTGACGCCGAGGACCCGGACAGCAACGTCTACATCCTCGCGGACCGCGTCATCGCATCGCTCTGACTTCCGCCTGCTCCACCAGCCGCACGGCCTCGTCCAGCATCACGGACGGGGCCTTCGCGCCGTCCGGGCCCGTTACGGCGCCCACGGCTCCCGCGGCGCGCAGCGCCTCGGCGAGGTCCACTCCGGCCACGGCCACCTGATCGCCGACGACGAACATCCCGGCGTCCGGCATCCTGCGCGCCGGAGCCGCCCCCTCGCCGTCCCCGCCGCCGACGGCGGCGTGCTCCAGCCGCTGCGCCCGTACGGAGAGCTCCCGGGCCAGTTCCAGCGCCGCCTCGGCGGCGCCCTGCCGCAGCCGGCTCTGCGGCGCGGCCCGGAGCCGGTCGGCGAAGCGTTCCACGGCGGCGGTCAGGGGTGAGGTATCGAGCACCCGGCCGACCTTACGCGCCGCCCCGGCACCATTGCCAACGGGCGAACTCTCCGGCACGGTGTCGTGAAGAGAGCAGACGGCGATACCTCCGGAGGCGCCCATGTCCGTAGAGTTCTCCGAGCAGACACACCGCAACATGATCGACAGAATTCCCGAGACCACCGGTCGTGAACTCTCCGACTGGCTCCGTACCGTGGACGAGGGCCCCTCCCTCATCCGGTTCGAGGAGAAGGTCAGTTGGCTGCGCGGCGCGCACGAACTCTCGTACGGCCAGGCCAAGGCGATCATCCACGAGTACGACCTGCGCAGGGCCGCCCGCAAGTTCGGCTGAGCGAGCCCCTGCCCCCGTCCGAGTCCCCCTCCGACATATGACATCCGACATCCGACCCCCGACATGCGGGAAGGCCCCGCGAGCGTGTGCTCGCGGGGCCTTCCTCGGCTCAACTGCTCAGGGGCGGTACGGTCAGTCGCCCTTGAGGATGGAGATCAGGCGCAGCATCTCCATGTAGATCCACACCAGGGTCATGGTGAGGCCGAAGGCCGCCAGCCAGGACTCCTCGCGCGGGGCGCCGTAGGTCACGCCGTCCTCGACCTGCTTGAAGTCCAGGGCGAGGAAGCAGGCACCGAGGATGATGCCGATGACACCGAAGATGATGCCGAGGCCGCCGCTGCGGAAGCCGAGGCCGTCGCCGCCACCGAAGATCGAGAACAGCAGGTTGACCGCCATCAGGAGGATGAACCCCATGGCGGCGGCCATCACGAAGCCGTAGAAGCGACGGTTGACGTTGATCCAGCGCATCTTGTAAGCGATCAGCACGCCGGCGAAGACGCACATCGTGCCCATGACGGCCTGGATGACCGTGCCCGGGGAGATGTAGGTGCTGGTGGCGGAGCTGATGACGCCGAGGAAGACGCCCTCGAACGCCGCGTAGGCCAGGATCAGCGCCGGGACCGGCTTGCGCTTGAACGACTGGATCATCGCGAAGACGAACGCGATGAGCGCGGCGCCGATGGCGATGCCGTACGAGGTCCTGAGGTTGTCCTGGTCGACGGGAAGCGCGATCCAGGAGATGACCGCCGTCAGGATGACCGTGCCGAGCGTCATGGCCGTACGGCTCACGACGTCGTCGATGGTCATCGCGTTTCCGCGGACCGGCGCCTGCGGCATACCCGTGGACGGGTCGGTCGCGTAAGGGTTGGTCGCGTACGGGTTGGTCGTGGTCCCGGCCTGGGGCTGCTGCGTGCCGAAGCCCGCATAAGCACCGTTGTCGCGGCTGAACCCCCGTCGCGAGAAGACCGGGTTGCTGCTCCTCATCTCACTCCTCCGTGGCCACCGTGCGCGGCCTTGGTCCCAAGAGTAATGCGGTCGCAAAGGAATCGCCCTACTGCTCTGGGAGGATTTTCCGGCAAGCCCTCGTCACGGGCCGGTAAGCGGAGGCCGGGGGGCGCGGCCCCGGCCGAGCCCCTGCGCACTCCGGGAGACCCCGGCGGACCCCGGGAAGCAGAACGGCGGGGGCCATCGGGCGCCCCCGCCGTCGCGCGTCCGCACCGCGCGAACGTCCTCGTGCCCGAAGCCGGACTTGAACCGGCACGACCCGAAGGTCAGCGAGGTTTAAGCTCGCCGTGTCTGCATTCCACCATCCGGGCAGGGCGTAGCGGCCCCCTGGGACAAACCCTGAAACCCTGCGGGCGAGTCTATCCGGAGGGCGTACGCCCCCACCTGGGGATCTAGCCGATGTTGTCTGATTTTATTGGTGATTGATGGGGCGTCAGGACACAGAACGCACGGTCGGCCCCTTCCCGCATCGATCATGCACTCCGTGGGATTGACGGGATTTCGACGGCCCGCGCCACCCCGCGCGCCACCCCCTCCCCCGCGGCCGCCGCCGGACCCCTCCCCCGACTCCGGGCAGCCGGCCGTCATACCAGAGGAGGAGACCGGCCCCCGCGCGGTCAGACTCCAGTGGCCTGCAGAACGGGCACCACGGCTGATCCGGAACGCGATGCCCGCCACGACGATGGAAGGGTCCCGCCGAACCGCGGACCGTGAGCCCGGTCCGCAGGCCCCCGTCCTGTCTGGAGCTGCCCCCATGACCACCGTGAACTACGCCCCGCACACCGCCCAGGCCGTCGCCGCGCGCGCCACCGGCCTCTCCAAGGTGTACGGCCAGGGCGAGACCCAGGTGGTCGCCCTGGACAACGTCTCCGTGGACTTCGCCCAGGGACAGTTCACCGCGATCATGGGCCCCTCGGGCTCCGGCAAGTCCACGCTGATGCACTGCGTGGCCGGGCTGGACACCTTCTCCGCCGGATCCGTCCGGATCGGCGAGACCGAGCTGTCCACGCTCAAGGACAAGCAGCTCACGCAGCTCCGCAGGGACAAGATCGGCTTCATCTTCCAGGCCTTCAACCTGCTGCCGACGCTGACCGCCCTGGAGAACATCACGCTCCCCATGGACATCGCCGGCCGCAAGCCCGACCAGCAGTGGCTGGACGCGGTGATCAGCATGATCGGCCTCTCCGAGCGCCTGAGCCACCGCCCCACCCAGCTCTCCGGCGGCCAGCAGCAGCGCGTGGCCGTCGCCCGCGCCCTGGCCTCGCGCCCGGAGATCATCTTCGGTGACGAGCCCACCGGAAACCTCGACTCCCGCTCCGGCGCCGAAGTCCTCGGCTTCCTGCGCAACTCCGTGCGCGAGCTCGGCCAGACCGTCGTCATGGTCACCCACGACCCGGCCGCCGCCTCCTACGCGGACCGCGTCATCTTCCTCGCCGACGGCCGCATCGTCGACGAGATGCTGCACCCGACCGCCGACGGCGTGCTCGACCGCATGAAGGCCTTCGACGCCAAGGGCCGCACCAGCTGAGGGACGTCCCCTCCCCCACGTCCCCGCTGACCCCTCACCCCTGGACTCCTCCACCATGTTCCGTACCGCCCTGCGCAACGTGCTCGCGCACAAGGCCAGGCTGTTGATGACGGTGCTCGCCGTCGTCCTCGGCGTCGCCTTCGTCTCCGGCACCCTCGTCTTCACCGACACCGTCGGCAAGGCGATGTCGAACCAGTCCGCCAAGAGCTTCGACGGCGTGGCCGTCTCGGTCACCTCCTACGGCGCCTCCCGCAACGACGAGGGCGTCAAGGAGGGCGAGCCGGGCATCAGCCAGCAGACGCTCGACAAGGTCAAGGCCCTGGGCGGGGTCGAGGCCGCCTCCGGCCGCGTGCACGGCTTCGCCGCCGTGGGCGACCAGGACGGCAAGCTGATCGGCACCGGCTGGGCCAACACCGGCGCCAACTTCGTCCCGCTGAAGGACGGCAAGGACCCCCGCTACACCTTCACCGAGGGCAACGGCCCGGCCAAGGCCGGCGAGATCGCCCTCGACAAGGAGACGGCCAAGCGCGGCGCGTACCAGGTCGGCGACAAGGTCCGGGTGGCGGACAACGGCCCGGCCAAGGAGTACACCCTCGCCGGCGTCTTCACCACCGAGGACGGCGCGGTCAACGCGGGCGGCTCGCTCGTCCTGTTCGACACCCCGACCGCCCAGCAGCTCTACCTGGAGCCCGGCTTCTACAACGAGCTCTCGGTCAGCGCCAAGGCCGGCGCCAGTGCCGACCAGCTGCTCGCCGAGATCAAGCCGATCGTCGGCAAGGACGCCAAGGCCCAGACCGGCGCGGCGCTCGCGGCCGAGCAGGCCAAGGACATCGAGCGCGGCATGGGCAACATGAACCAGATGCTTCTGGTCTTCGCGCTGATCTCGCTCTTCGTCGGCGTGTTCCTGATCTACAACACCTTCACCATGCTGGTCGCCCAGCGCACCAAGGAACTGGCCCTGCTGCGCGCCATCGGCGCCAACCGCGGCCAGGTCCGCAGCTCGGTCCTGGCCGAGGCCCTGGTCGTCGGCGTGATCTCCTCCGCCATCGGCCTGGTGGCCGGCATCGGCCTCGCCGTCGGCATGCGCTCCGCGATCGGCGCCTTCGGCGCCAAGATCCCGGCCGGTCCGCTGGTCGTCGCCCCCACCACCATCGTCGCCGCGATCGCCATCGGCGTCTTCGTCACGGTGATCGCCGCCCTGGTGCCGGCCATCCGCACCTCCCGGATCGCCCCGGTCGCCGCCATGGGCAGCGCCCACCTCCCGGCCACCGCGAAGTCCCTGGTGCTGCGCAACAGCATCGGCGGCTCGATCACCTTCCTCGGCCTGCTCGGCATCCTGGGCGGCGCGCTGATCGGGAAGGACGGCAAGATGCTGATCGGCACCGGCGCCTTCTTCACGATGATCGGCATCATCATCCTGCTGCCGGCCCTCTCCCGCCCGGTCATCGCGGCCGTCCGCCCGCTCCTGACGAAGGTGTTCGGCGTGGCCGGCAAGCTGGCCGCGCAGAACGCGGTCCGCAACCCGCGCCGCACCGCCGTCACCGCCGCTTCGCTGGCCATCGGCCTGACCCTGGTCACCGCCCTGTCGGTGCTCGGCATCACGATGGGCAAGGCCGTCGACCGGGCGACCACGGACAACCTCAAGGCCGACTACAAGGTCTCCATGGGCGAGAGCTTCGGCAGCCTGGACCCCTCCGTGATCCCGGCCCTGGAGAAGGCCCCGGGCGTCAAGGCCGTCTCCCCGCAGCAGGCCGGCGACATCGCCTTCGGTGACGCCAAGGACTACCGCTCCGTCTCCGGCGTCAACCCGGCCACCATCGGCCAGCTCCTCAACTTCGACGTGCTCGGCGGGCAGCTCAGCAGCCTCGCCAAGGGCGAGCTGGCGGTCTCCGAGAAGACCGCGAAGGAGCAGGGCCTGTCCGTCGGCTCCACCCTGAAGGCCACCTTCACGGACAACAAGAAGGCGGACCTGAAGGTCGGCGCGATCTTCAAGGACATGGAGGGCATGCTCTCCCCCTACGTGATCGACTACAACGTCCTCTCCCAGCACAGCGAGAAGCCGTACCTGCGCGAGGTCTACGTCAAGATGGACGCCGGCGCCTCCGACAAGGCCGAGCAGTCCCTCGTCGACGCCCTCGGCAAGAACCCGGCGATCACCTTCGCCACCCAGCAGGACATCCGCAACGAGATGGGCGGCATCATCAACACCGCCCTGAACATCATGTACGGCCTGCTCGCCATGGCCCTGATCATCTCGGTGCTGGGCGTGGTCAACACCCTGGCGATGTCCGTCTACGAGCGGACCCAGGAGATCGGCATGCTGCGGGCGATCGGCCTGGACCGCGGCCGGGTCAAGAACATGATCCGCCTGGAGGCCATCGTCATCTCGCTCTTCGGCGCGGTGATCGGCGTGGCCCTCGGTACCTTCATCGCCTGGGCCGTCGGCGAGACCATCAAGGCCTCGATCCCGAACTACGCCCTGGTCATCCCCTACGACCGGATCGCGATCTTCATGCTGCTGGCCGGCATCGTCGGCGCCCTGGCCGCCATGTGGCCCGCCCGCAGCGCGGCCCGGCTGAACATGCTCACCGCCATCAAGACCGAGTAGCGGCCGGTACGGAGGAAGGGCCCCGCGGCCGCCTTCCGGCGGCCGCGGGGCCCTTCGTCGTCGCGGGCCCGGCTACGCCGGCCACTCCCGGGCGCGCAGCGGCAGCCCGGAGTCCGCCCGGCCCGGTCCCTCGGCGCGCACGGCGAGCACCTGGTTGACCCCGAGCCGGTTGTGCTCGAAGCCGAGGGCCGAGGCGGCCATGTACAGCTTCCAGACCCGGGCCCGGCCGGGCGAGGTCAGCCGGACCGCCTCCTCCCAGTGCTCCTCCAGCCGTGCCACCCAGGCCCGCAGGGTGAGCGCGTAGTGCTCGCGCAGCGCCTCCACGTCACGGACCTCGAAGCCGGCCCGCTCCAGTTCGCCGACGGTGGTGCCGAGCGGGGAGAGCTCCCCGTCGGGGAACACGTAGGCGTCTATGAACTCGTTGATCCGGTACGCCTCTTCGACCGGCTCGGGGCGCCGGGCGATCTGGTGGTTCAGCAGCCGGCCGCCGGGCCGCAGCAGCCCGTACAGGGTGCGGGCGTAGGCGCGGTAGCGGTCGGATCCCACGTGCTCGGCCATGCCGATGGAGGAGATGGCCTCGTACGGGCCGTCCTTGACGTCCCGGTAGTCCTGGACCCGGATGTCGATCAGGTCCGCCAGCCCCTCCTCGGCGACCCGCTTGCGGGCGTACGCGGCCTGCTCGCGCGAGAGCGTGATCCCGGTGACCCTGGCCCCGTACTCGCGGGCCGCGTGCAGGGCCATGGAGCCCCAGCCGCAGCCGACGTCCAGGAGCCGGTCGCCGGGGCGCAGGGCGAGCTTGCGGCAGACCAGGTCGAGCTTGTCGCGCTGGGCCTCCTCCAGGGTGGAGCCGGGGCTCCAGTAGGCGCAGGAGTACACCATCGAGGGGCCCAGGACGTGGGCGTAGAACTCGTTGCCCACGTCGTAGTGGTGGCTGATGGCCGCGCGGTCGCGGCCCTTGGTGTGGCTCGGCCCGCCGCGGCGCAGCGCCTCCTCGGGCGGCGGAGCGGGCGCCGGCCACGGCCGCGCGAGGCCCACGAGGTCCCGTACGGCGCCGCGCGCCGCGGGATCGCGCAGCAGCGCGAGCGCCCCGGCGGAGGCCTCGGGCGGCGGTTCCTCGCCGGGGGGACGGCTCCGCTCCCACAACAGGGGCGCCACCCGGTCCAGGAGGGCGAACAGATCGCCCTCCACGCTCATGTCGCCCGAGACCCAGGCCCGTGCCAGCCCCAGTTCGCCCGGCTTCCACAGCAGGCGGCGCAGGGCGCGGCGGCTGTGGAAGACGAGGACGGGGCCGGTGGGCGGGCCCGCTTCACTGCCGTCCCAGGCCCTGACGCGCACGGGCAGGGGGGCGCCGAGCAGGGTCTCGGCCACAGCGGCCAGCCGCGGCGCGGCGTCGGTCATGGCACACACCTCCGATAACGGTTCGACCCAAGCCTCTACCCCACCTCGGGGGCGGACAATCCGCCGGACACGCCGAAGGGGCCGCCCGCACCACGGATGGCGGGCGGCCCCTTCGGGGTCACGCTGGGGTCATGCGGTGGAGGTCCGACCGAACCCGGTCAGGAGGCCTTGGCCTTCTCGGCCGGAGCGGCGGCCGGAGCCGGCGCCGGCTTGGCGGCCTCGTAGAACTCCTCGCGGGGGGTCTCCAGGGCACCGAGGGAGACGACCTCGCGCTTGAGGAACATGCCGAGGGTCCAGTCGGCGAAGACGCGGATCTTGCGGTTCCAGGTCGGCATGGCCATGCCGTGGTAGCCACGGTGCATGTACCAGGCGAGCCGGCCCTTGAGCTTGATCTTCATCCCGCCCATGACGATCATCGCCACGCCCTTGTGGAGGCCGAGGCCCGCCACCGCACCCTTGTTGGAGTGCGCGTACTCCTTCTGCGGGAAGCCCCGCATCCCGGAGATGACGTTGTCGGCGAGGACCTTGGCCTGGCGCAGCGCGTGCTGGGCGTTCGGCGGGCACCAGGCGTTCTCCACGCCGGCCTTGCGGGCGGCGAGGTCGGGCACCTGGGCGTTGTCGCCGGCGGTCCAGATGTAGTCCGTGCCCTTGACCTGGAGGGTCGGGTCGGCGTCCACGTGGCCGCGCGGGCCCAGCGGCAGGCCGTAGCGGGCCAGCACCGGGTTGGGCTTGACGCCCGCGGTCCACACCAGGGTGTTGGAGTCGACCTCGAGGCCGTTCTTCAGCACCACGTGGCCGTCCACGCAGGAGTCCATGGAGGTGTTGAGGTAGATCTCGATGCCGCGGGACTCGAGGTGCTCCTTGCCCCAGGTGCCGAGCTTGGGCCCGACCTCGGGAAGGATCTTGTCGGCCGCGTCGACCAGGATGAAGCGCATGTCCTCGCGCTTGATGCTGGTGTAGTACTTCGCGGCGTCGCGGGCCATGTCCTCGACCTCGCCTATGGTCTCCGCGCCGGCGAAACCGCCGCCGACGAAGACGAAGGTGAGGGCCTTGCGGCGGACGTCCTCGTCCGTCGTGGACTCGGCCTTGTCCAGCTGCTCAAGGACGTGATTGCGCAGGCCGATGCCCTCTTCGACGCCCTTCATTCCGATGCCCTGTTCGGCGAGGCCGGGGATCGGGAAGGTGCGGGAGATGGCGCCGAGCGCGATCACCAGGTAGTCGAAAGGCAGCTCGTACGCCTCGCCGACCAGCGGCGTGACGACGGCGACCTTGCGGTCCTGGTCGATGCTGGTGACCCGGCCGGTGAGAACCTCTGCCTTGGGCAGCACGCGTCGCAGCGGGACGACTACGTGCCGAGGCGAGATGCTGCCTGCGGCCACTTCGGGGAGGAAGGGCTGGTAGGTCATGTACGAGCGCGGGTCGACGACCGTGACGGTCGCCTCGCCGTAGCGCATCTTCTTCATGATGCGCTTGGCTGCGTACAGGCCTACGTACCCACCTCCTACAACGAGGATCCTGGGACGCTCCGTGGTGCTCATGGAACGAGTATCCAGCACCCCAAGGGGTGACGCTCGTGAGCCCCTTCACAAGGGCCTGGAGACCCTCTGCTACACTCCGCCGCCCACGTGACCGAGGTCATGGCGCGAAGCGGGAACCAGGGTGTAACGGGAGTCGTTGAACACCAGGCCTGAACTGGCCTCCAGCCCCTTAAGCGGAGTAGACCACCGGGTTCGTCGATACCTACTGCCGGACCCTCGCCGTGTCCGCCATTCGCACGAACGCTCGCAAAAAGAAGGCCCGGAGGGCCCCCGGGTCACCCAAAAGGCGCCTCAAGAGCCCTCACGGGCATCTTTTCCTTGTGAAGAACTTCACGAAGTTCATGTGGACGACGGGACCTAAGGCCCCCGAAGGGCCCCCGAAAGGGCCCGACCGGGCCGCCGGAGACCCTTCCGGGACCCTCGGGGCTCCCGTCAGCCGACCGACCAGGCGATGCCGTCCAGGATGTCGTGCTCCGAGACCACGACCTCCGTGGCGCCGACCCGCTCCATGATCGCCAGGAGGACCAGGGCGCCCGCCCCGATCACGTCCACGCGGCCCGGGTGCATCACCGGGATCGCCGCGCGCTCGGCGTGCGTCAGGCTCAGCATCCGCTCGCTGACCTCGCGGACCGTCTCGTACGGGATCCGCGAGTGGTGGATCGCCGAGGAGTCGTACTCCGCCAGGCCCAGCGCGATCGCGGCGACCGTGGTCACCGAACCGGCCAGACCCACCAGGGTGCGCGCCTCGGCCAGCGGGACGCTCTCGGCGGCCAGGTCCAGCGCCGCCTCGATGTCGGCCCGTATGGCGGCGACCTGCGCCCCGGTCGGCGGGTCGGTGACCGTGCCGTCGGCGGCCACCAGGTGGCGCTCGGTCATCCGAACGCAGCCCACGTCCACCGACCGGGCGGCCCGGACGTGCTCCTCGCCGACCACGAACTCGGTCGAGCCGCCGCCGATGTCCACCACCAGGAAGGGCTTCTCGAGGTGGTCGGTGCCCTTCAGTTCCTTCGTGGCGCCGGTGAAGGAGAACTCCGCCTCCTGGTCCCCGGAGATCACCTCGGGCTCCACGCCCAGGATGTCCAGCACGCCCCGCACGAACTCGTCCCGGTTCTCCGCGTCCCGCGAGGCCGAGGTGGCCACGAAGCGCACGCGCTCGGCGCCGAGCTCCTTGATGACCGCCGCGTACTCGCGGCAGGCCGCGAAGGTGCGCTCCAGCGCCTCCGGAGCCAGCCGGCCCGTCTTGTCCACGCCCTGGCCGAGGCGGACAACGGTCATCCGGCGGTCCAGTTCGGCGAACTCGCCGGTCTCGGGGTCCAGGTCCGCGACGAGGAGGCGGATGGAGTTCGTACCGCAGTCGACGGCCGCGACCCGCCTCACGCCTGCGGCTCCTTCTGCTCCGCGGACTGCTCCGAGGACTGCTCGACGGACTGCTCCGCGGACTTCTGCGCGCACGGGGTGACGCAGGCGCCCTTGGCCCACCACTCGGGCAGCATCGCCAGGGCCTCGTCGCCGAACGGGTTCACGCCCGGGCCGGCGGCCAGCGAGTGCCCGACCAGGACGTGCAGGCACTTCACCCGGTCCGGCATGCCGCCGGCGCTCGGGAAGCCCTCGAGCACCTCGATGGCGTCGCGGCGGGTGATGTAGTCCTCGTGGGCGGCCCGGTAGGCGGCGGCCAGCTCCGGGTCCTCGGCCAGCCTGGCCTGCATCTGCTTCATCACGCCGTTGGCTTCCAGCGTGCCGATGGCACCGGCGGCGCGCGGGCAGGTCAGGTAGTACAGCGTCGGGAAGGGCGTGCCGTCGGGGAGCCGGGGGGCGGTCTCCACCACGTCCGGCTGCCCGCAGGGGCAGCGGTGCGCGATGGCGCGCAGCCCGCGCGGCGGGCGGCCGAGCTGCTGCTGGAACGCCTCGATGTCGGCGGCGGTCGGCTCGGTCCGGTCGGTCTGGGGCGGGGGCGTCTGCATGCCTGGAGGAAGTCTTTTCGTAATCGTGGATGGGTGGGACTCAGTCGCCCGGGCGGTCGGCCTTGTCGACGCCGTCCCAGACGTTGGAGTACCAGGGCCGGTCGGTGGCGGCCTGTCCGCTGCGGCGGTGCTCGGCCGCCTCGGCTCCGGGGTCGTTCATGATGTAGCTGATCTCCCCCGGCCGGACGAAGTGCAGGTGCTTGCGCGCCTGCTGTTCCGCGTACGCGTTGTCCTGCCAGCGGGCCTTCTCGTCGCGCAGCCTCTCCAGCCGGTCCCGCGCGGAGACGGCGGCCTTCTGCTGCTCCGCGATCTCCGAGCGCTGGGAAACGTACTGGCGCATCGGATACGCGAGGGCGACGACCAGGGTACAGAGGACCAGGACGAGCAGGGCGGCCCGCCCGGTGAGCCGGCTGCGACGGACCTGGCGGCGGGACTGCGAGCGGTAGACGTGCGCCGCGGTCCGCTCGCCCAGCTGCTTGAGCCTGGTCGCGGTCGAGAACGTGGCGAACCGGTCCCGGTTCCCGGCCATTGATCCGCCTCCCCTATATACGCACTACGCAATACGTCCCCGCACACGGTACGGGACCGAGTGCGGGGACGTAGGGAGGCTTGCGCCCCTAAAGGACTGATCAGCCCTTGAAGCGCGGGAACGCGCTGCGGCCCGCGTACACCGCGGCGTCGTCGAGGATCTCCTCGATGCGCAGCAGCTGGTTGTACTTGGCGACGCGGTCCGAGCGGGCCGGTGCGCCGGTCTTGATCTGGCCGCAGTTCACCGCGACGGCGAGGTCGGCGATGGTGACGTCCTCGGTCTCGCCGGAACGGTGCGACATCATGCACTTGAAGCCGTTGCGCTGGGCCATCTCGACGGCGTCCAGGGTCTCGGTGAGCGAGCCGATCTGGTTCACCTTGACGAGCAGGGCGTTGGCCGAGCCCTCTTCGATGCCGCGGGCGAGACGCTCGGGGTTGGTGACGAAGAGGTCGTCGCCGACGATCTGGACCTTGGAGCCCAGGCGGTCGGTGAGGGTCTTCCAGCCCGACCAGTCGTCTTCGTACAGCGGGTCCTCGATGGAGACCAGCGGGTACGACTCGACGAGCTCGGCGTAGTAGTCGGTCATCTCGGCGGCCGAGCGGGACTGGCCCTCGAACTCGTACTTGCCGTCCTTGTAGAACTCGGACGCGGCGACGTCGAGCGCGAGCGCGATGTCCTGGCCCGGGACGTAGCCGGCCTGCTTGATGGCCTCGACGATGAGGTCGAGCGCGGCGCGGTTCGACTCCAGGTTCGGCGCGAAGCCGCCCTCGTCGCCCAGACCGGTGGAGAGGCCCTTGGTGTGCAGGACCTTCTTGAGGGTGTGGTAGACCTCGGCACCCCAGCGCAGCGCCTCGGAGAAGGACTCCGCGCCGATCGGGGCGATCATGAACTCCTGGATGTCGACGTTGGAGTCGGCGTGCGACCCACCGTTGAGGATGTTCATCATCGGAACGGGCAGCAGGTGCGCGTTCGGGCCGCCGAGGTAGCGGAAGAGCGGCAGGTCGGAGGCCTCGGACGCGGCGTGCGCGACGGCGAGGGAGACACCGAGGATGGCGTTGGCGCCGAGGGAGCCCTTGTTCTCGGTGGCGTCCAGGTCGATCATCGCCTGGTCGATCAGGCGCTGCTCGGTGGCGTCGTAGCCGACGAGCTCCGGGCCGAGCTGCTCGATGACGGCGAGGACGGCCTTCTCGACACCCTTGCCCATGTAGCGGTTGGGGTCACCGTCGCGGAGCTCTACGGCTTCGAACGCTCCGGTGGAGGCGCCGGACGGAACTGCAGCACGGCCGGTGCTGCCATCGTCGAGGCCAACCTCGACCTCGACCGTGGGGTTGCCTCGGGAGTCCAGGATTTCCCGGGCTACGACGACGTCGATGGACGGCACGAGCATCTCCTTCTGGGATGTGACGCAGAGTGTGCGGTGGCGTGTCAGGCCGTGGGACGGCCTTGCCGCTTAGAGCCTAACCGGCTCCGGGCCGTCGGCGACCCGAGCAACCGACCCCTGGGACGAAAAAGGGCCTGAATGCCCCTCTTACAGGACATAGGGCTCTTGCCCGGGGGCCCCTCCGGACCCGCCGTCAGGCCGAAGGCCCGGCAAAGGCCGGGCGAAGGCCCGGCACGCAGCACCGCCCGGCGCGTGGGGGGTTACGCGCCGGGCGGTGGAAATCCTGCGTGTTGCGAACGCTACTGCGGCTGTTGCCGCAAGGTTCAGCTGAGCTTCAGCTTCTGACCCGGGAAGATCAGGTCGGCGTCCGAGACGATGTCCTTGTTGAGCTCGAAGAGCTTCTCCCAGCCGCCGGAGACGTTGTTCGCCTCGGCGATGGTGCCCAGCGTGTCGCCGGACTTGACCTCGTAGGAGCCGTTGCCCGTCTTGGGGGCCTCGGTCTTCGGCTTGGCCGGGGCGGCCGGACGCTCGGAGCGGGTCGTGGCCTCGGAGCGCTTGGTCTCCTTCTTCGGCTCGGCCTTCTTCTCGGTCTTCTTGGTCTCGGCCTTCTTCGGGGCGGCCTCGGTGGAGCCGCCGCCGCCGGAGCCGGAGTTCGACAGGCCGACGCCGCAGGACGGCCAGGCGCCCTTGCCCTGGCCCTTGAGGACCTTCTCGGCGATGGCTATCTGCTGGGACTTGGAGGCCTGGTTGGCCTGCGCGGCGTACGCCTTGCCGCCGTACGCGGCCCACGTGGAGGACGAGAACTGCAGGCCGCCGTAGTAGCCGTTGCCCGTGTTGATGGCCCAGTTGCCGCCGGACTCGCAGGAGGCGACGCGGTCCCACTCGGAAGCGGTCGCGGCGGAAGCGGTGCCCGCGGCCATCAGCGGAGCCGCGACGGCGACACCGGCGACGCCGGCCAGCGTGACGAGCCGGACGGCCTTGGAGCCGCGGCGGTGCTTGCCCTTGGAAAGCAGCATGGAGTTCTCCTCACCGACGCCTTCGAGGTGAGCTGTCGGGTTCGGGCGAGTGAGTGCCCGGCCAGGCGACCTAGCGCCTGTCTTAACCCCTAGCCGGTTCCGTGACCGTCTCTCAACGGCCGGTTCCGGCGCCTACCTTGGTTCCCCCGCTCCTGCCTTCGGCGCTTGCGCGACGAGTGTTCCCCCCGGCCGCCGGCAGGATTCGGCGATGCGGTCGAAGGAGCCCGCGGTGGCGAGCGATTCAGAAGGTAGACAGGTCTCCCCCCGATGTTCAACGAGCGACATCGGGGAGAAACGGTGCCTACTTGCGCTCTCCACAAGGACGTTTGCGCAGGTGAGGACGGGGTTTGCGGAACCCTCCGGACCGGACACGCCAGTTGACCGGAAGAGACACATGTCTCACTTACAGAAAACGGACAATCAACTGATCTCGGGCGCCCCAAGTGTCGCTATTGGTGGGTTAGATCCAGGTTCTGGCCGGGCTTGATCAGGTTGGCGTCCTCGCCGATGACCTGCTCATTGGCCTTGTAGAGCGCGTTCCAGCCGCCCTTCACTCCCTTGGCGTCCGCGATGGCGGCCAGGCTGTCGCCCGCCTTCACCGTGTACGCAGGCTCCGACGCGGCATCAGATGTGACGGGGGCCTCAACCGCGGCCGGGCCGCGGTGCTTACCGGCACCCGACGCCCCGTCGGCTGCCGGGGCGGCCGGGTCGGTGGTGGCTCCCGGGGTCGCCGGGGCGGTCGGGTCGGCGGGAGTGGCCGGCGTGGCGGGCACCGTGGGCGCCTTCGGGTCGCCCGGGTGCGCGGGAGTCGTCGGCTGCGCGGGCGTCGCGGGCACGGTCGGGTCCGTGGACGGCGAGGTCGGGACGGTGGGGGCCGTCGGGTCCGCGGGAGCCGTGGGAGCCGTCGGGTCGCCCGGGAGCCCCGGAGTCGTCGCCGGAAGGTCCGGCTGCGGCATGACGGGCAGCGGGTAGTCGGGCAGCAGGAAGGACGGCGTCCCGGAAGGGGAGGGGGCCGGGGCCGCCGGGGTCGGGGCCCCGAAGTCCGTGGAGGGCCGGGGAGTCCCGAGGTACGGGATCTTGCTGTCCGGGCGGGACGCGGAGTGCGAGGCGGCGTTGCCGCCCCCGGGCAGGCCCGGGTCCACCTCGGCGGCGGGACCCTGCTGCGCGAGCCCGGCCGGCGCCCCGCACAGGGGCCACGCCTGCGGACCCTGGGAGGCCAGCACCCGCTCGCCCACCGCGATCTGCTGGGAGCGGCTGGCGAGGTCGGGGCGCTCGGCGAAGTCGAGCCCGCCGGCGTTCTTCCACTGCTCCTGGGTGAACTGCAGCCCGCCGTAGGCGCCGCTGCCGAAGTTCGCGCTCCAGGTACCGCCGCTCTCGCACTCGGCGACCTTGTCCCAGGTGGAGGTCTCGGCCGCACTCGCGCCGGTGGCCGCGAGCAGCGGCAGGGCGAGGGCGGAGCCGGTGACTCCGGCGGTGACGACAAGTGCGGGCACTTGTCGGGGGCGTCTGTGGCGGCCGTTCCCGGAACGCATGAGGCTGCACCTTTCGCATAACGGCGGGGTAACGGCAGAACCTAGCGGCCTTCGAACGCCTGTCACAAGTTCAGAGGGCTTCTGACTTCAGGTCAGGCTGGTTTCAGGTGTTTTGGGGGGTGAATCGGACCGGAAGCGTGCGCAGCCCGCGCATGATGAGCCCGCCGCGCCACCGCAGTTCACCGGCCGGTACGGCAAGTTCCAGATCGGGCAGGCGCGTGAGCAGCGTCGCGAGCGCGGTCTGGCCTTCGAGGCGGGCGAGGGGTGCGCCCACGCAGTAGTGGATCCCGTGCCCGTATCCGAGGTGCTGGTTGTCGGTCCGGGAGAGGTCGAGGGTGTCCGGCTCGGCGAACCGCTCGGGGTCGCGGTCGGCGGCCGCGAGGACCACCAGCACCGGATCGCCCGCCGCGATGTCCTGCCCGCCGAGGACGAAGGGCTCGGTGGCGAACCGCCAGGTGGCCAGTTCCACGGGGCCGTCGTAGCGGAGCAGTTCCTCGACCCCGGTGGCGAGCAGGGCGCTCTCGCCGGCCGCGAGGGAGGCCTGGAGTCGCTCGCGCTGGTCGGGGTTCATGAAGAGGGAGTGGACGCCGTTGCCGATGAGGTTGACGGTGGTCTCGAACCCGGCGAAGAGGAGGATGAAGGCCATGGCGGTGGCCTCGGCCTCCGTCAGGTGGTCGCCGTGGTCGCTGGCCCGGATCAGATCGGAGATCAGGTCGTCGCCGAGGTCGTCGCGCTTGCGGTGGATGAGCTCGCCGAGATAGGTCCGCATCTGCTTGACCGAGCGCGCGACTCCGCCGCGCGGGCCTCCGCCGTGCCGGATCATCATCCCGGCCCAGTCGCGGAAGTCGTCCTGGTCCTCCCGCGGTACGCCGAGCATCTCGCAGATGGCGTAGATGGGGAGCGGGAAGGCGAACTCGTGGATGAGGTCGGCCTCCCCCTTCTGTGCGAACCGCTCGATGAGGTGGTCGGTGATCTCCTGGACCCTCGGCGCGAACTCGGCGACCCTGCGCGGGGTGAACGCCTTCGACACCAGCCGCCGCAGCCGGGTGTGGTCCGGCGGGTCGATGTTGAGGAGGTGCGTCATCAGCTCCGCCTTGCGCTCCCCCGGGATCCCGGTCCTGCCCTTGGCGTGGGCCGATCCCGCATGGTGGGACGGGTTCTTGCTGAGCCGCTGGTCGGCGAGGGCCTGGCGGGCGTCCGCGTACCGGGTGACCAGCCAGGCCTCGACCCCGCTGGGGAGTTGGGTGCGGTGCACGGGGGCGTGCTCGCGCAGCCAGGCGTAGGCCGGGTACGGGTCGGTCGCGAACTCCCAGTCGAACAGGGTCGGACCGGCCGGGGAATCAGAGGGGGCGGCGGGGGCCTCGGGGGCCGCAGGGGCTTCGGGGGTCTGCTCGTGCACCCGAAGACCGTATCCCGCCCGCCACCCATCACCCCATATGGGCCATTCGTCGCGGCTGTCCGTAGATCAGCCCTGGCTTGACCTCACGTTCTCCGGCATTCCTACTTTCGGTTTTGTGGATGTGAGGATCTTGAAAAGCAGCTTTGCGGTGGTGGAGAGACGGGCCGAGCACGCGGTCAAGTTCTTCTACACCCACCTGTTCTGGCACAACCCCGGAGTCCGTGAGCTCTTCCCGGCCTCCTTCGAGGACATGGAGCGTCAGCGGGACCGGCTCTTCGCCGCGCTCACCCATGTGATCGCGCACCTGGAGAACGAAACTCTCCTCCCCTATCTACGCGACCTCGGCCGCGACCACCGCAAGTTCCTGGCGGGCCCCGAGCACTACGCGGCCGTGGGCGCCAGCCTGCTCGCCGCGCTCGCCGAAACCTCCGGCGAGGCCTGGACCCCGCCGGTGGAAAAGGCCTGGAGCGAGGCCTACCAGGTCATCGCCGACGCGATGATGGCCGGCGCCGCCTCCAGCGAGGACCCGCCCTGGTGGGACGCCGAGATCGTGCGCCACCTGCAGTACGGGGAGGACATAGCCGTCCTGACGCTGCGCCCGCACGCCCCTCTCCCCTATCTGCCGGGCCAGTACGTGAGCGTGAGCAGCGACCGGGTCCCGACGACCTGGCGCACCTACTCCATCGGCAACGCGCCCCGCTCCGACGGGACGGTCGACCTGCACGTCAGCCGGATCGAGGGCGGCCGCCTCAGCACCTCCCTGGTCCGCGAGGCGCACCCCGGCGACATGCTGAGGCTGGGCGCGGCCGGCGGGCAGCTGACCTTCCGCCGCGAGGACCGGCCGGTCAGCTTCATAGCCGCCGGCACCGGCTGGGCCCCGGTCCGCGCCATGCTGGAGGAGCTGGCGGAGCATCCCCCCGATCAGGACGCGCGGCTCTTCGTCGTCGCCCGGGACGCCGCGCACCTCTACGACCGCCCTCTCATCGACGAGTACGCGGCCGCCCGCGACTGGCTGAGCGTCACCTACATCACCCCCGCCCCCGGGCAGCACCGCAACCAGGCCACCGACCGGCTGGCGACCGCGCTGAGCAACCGGGGGCTCTGGCCCGACCAGGACGTCTACCTCAGCGGTCCGCCGCAGTTCATCGACGAGACGGCGTACCTCCTGGAGGAGCTCGGCGCCCGTACCGGCCGGATCTTCTACGACTCCGTACCCGCCGGCGGCAAGGGCCAGGGCCACGGGGGCCGGCCGATGGGCTTCGGGGAGTGGTTCCTGAACCGGCCAGATCCGCACTGGCACAACCCCTCGGGCCGCGCGCCCCGGCCGTACTGAGCGGGCCGGCCGAGCGGGCCGGCTGATCGGGGAAGCCCGAGCCGGCCGAGCGGGGCCGTCCTTGCCGGGGGCTACTCGCCGACGCCCTCGGCGGCCCGGATCGCGTCCCGGTAGACCCGGGCCGCCGCGCGCAGCGCGGTCTCGGGGTCGGTGCCCGCCGCCTCGGCGCGCGCCGCCAGTTCCAGCAGCTCGTACCCGATGCCCTCGCCGCTCGGGAGTTCCACGTCCACACCGTTCGCCCGGACCCGGCCGGCGAGCTTGGCCGCGAGCGCGAGACCGGGCTGTCCGAGCGGGATCCCGTCGGTCACCGACTCCCGCTGCTTCTCCACCTGCTTGGTGCGCTGCCAGTGCTCGTTGACGTCCTCGGCGGTCTTGGCCTCGGCGTCCCCGAAGACGTGCGGGTGGCGGTGGATCAGCTTCTCCACCAGGGCTCCGGCCACGTCGTCGATGGAGAACGGCTCGTCCTCCTCGCCCGGACCGCCCTCCTCCGCGATGCGCGCGTGGAAGACCACCTGGAGCAGGACGTCCCCGAGCTCCTCGCGCAGCTCCTCACGGTCCCCGTCCTCGATGGCCTCGACCAGCTCGTACGCCTCCTCGATGGCGTACTTCACCAGCCCCTCGTGCGTCTGCTCCGAGGTCCAGGGGCATTCGCGGCGGACCCGGTCCATGACCTGGACGAGGTCGAGCAGCCGCGCGCCGGGCAGATCGTAGGAGCCCGGCAGCAGTTCCAGGTCCGGCATGGCCACGCGGCCCGACCCGGCGAAGCGGGCCAGCCCGTCGGTGAGCCGCCGGTCGCCCTCGCCGCTCAGGACCACGACGACCGTGCGCCCGCCGGCGCAGTCCTCGATCAGCGACTGCGCGTCCGGGGCCCCGTGCTCGACCGTGACGCCCGCTTCGCGCAGGTAGGGCAGCTGTACGTGGTCCGGGTCGGCGCACAGTACCCGGTCCGCGGCGTGCAGGATCTGCCAGGCCGGCCAGGACAGTACGCCGGGGGCGACCCGGTGGCTGGTGGTCAGCAGCACGATGCGGCCGGTGGGCTCGGTCGCGGCGGAGGGCTCGGAGGGCACGTCGTCAGTCACCCTCCGAACCTACCTCCCCGCGGGGACGGCCCAGAGACGGCCTAGGCTCCGGCCGGGGGCTGCTGCTCGGGGCGGGTGACCTGGGTGATCCACGGGGTCACGGAGTCGCCGATGGAGACCTTCTGCGGGTCCCAGACCCCGTAGCGCGGGTTGACCTCGATGCCCAGCTTGCCCGCGGCCTTCGAGGCGGGCTCGGCGAGGTTGCCCTGCCCGTACTTGGCGTTGAGCTTGGTGAAGAGCACCTGGTCGGTGGCCCAGCGGTCGATCTGGTCCGGGGCGATGGCGAACTTCTGGAGCAGCGTCGCCTGGAAGGCCTCGGCGCCCTTGTCGTTCTCGAAGGTCTGGCGCTCCTCCTCCAGCTCCTTGGGGGTGACGCCGATCCCGGCGTCCTCGGCCATCCGGTCGAGGATCCGGCTCTGGAGCATCCCGCTGAGCTTGACCCGGTCCAGCTGCGGGACGGCCGCGATGAGCTCGGAGGAGTGTTCGGAACGGTTCTGCGCGGCGCGGACATCGTTCACCTGGGCCTGGACCGCGGAGGTGGTGATCCGTTCGCCGCCGATCACGGCCGCAGTGCCTGGACGGGCTTGTCCCGAGCACGCGGACAGCAGTGGGGCCGCCATGAGCAGGGCGGCGGAGACGGAGAGCGCTGTGCGACGGTGCAAAGGAGCCTCCAGGGCCGGGAGATTGTGCGTCGGTGCACAAGGGCCGTGCGGTGATCGATGTTATGCAGTCCCGGTGGTCAGAGCCACCGGTTCGACCAACGATTCCGGGGGTGTTGGGGTTCGCGTTCACCCTGCGGTCATCCTTCGGCCCTCCGGCGCTGTCAGGGTCGGCCCACCATGTCGACACCGCACCGCTCACCGCACCGCTCACCGCACCGTTCCCCGCGCCGCGCGAGCCTGCTGGGCTCGGCGCTCGCCGCGCTGATCACGGCCGTCGCCGTGTGCGCCGGGGACGCCGTCGCGCGCGTCTTCCCGTACGGGCCGCGCCACCGCAGCATCAACGACCTCGGCAACCAGTTCGTGCCCTTCCACGCCCATCTGTGGGACCTGCTGCACGGGCGCGCCGCGGGCGGACTGCTGCTGAACTGGCAGTCCGGATACGGGACCAGCTTCCTGCCCGACTTCGGGACCTACCTGACCAGCCCCTTCGCTCCGCTGGTGGCCCTCTTCCCCCGCCAGGACATAGACCTCGCGGTGTACGTGGTCGTCGTGCTCAAGACGATGGCCGCGGGGGCCGCGATGGCCTGGCTGCTGCGCACCCAGCGGCGCGGCCCGTGGTGGGCGGCGGGGCTGCTCGGGGCCTCGTACGCGCTGTGCGGCTGGTCGGTGATCGAGGGCTCGTACAACCCGATGTGGCTGGACGGGCTGATCGCCTTCCCGCTCCTGTGTCTGACGGGTGAATGGGCGCTGCGCTCGCGCCGCCCGGCGGCGGCGGTGCTCGTGGTCGCGGTCTGCTGGACGGCGAACTTCTACACCGCCTACATGGCGACCCTGGGCGCGGTCCTGGTGCTGCTGGTGCGGGTGGTGCTCGTCCGGGAGGGTTTCGGAGCCCGTCTACGGGTCCTCGCGCGGGCCGCCCTGACCACCGTGCTGGGCGTCGCCCTGGCCGCGCCGGTCCTCCTCCCCCTCTTCCTCAGCTCGAAGCAGGCCTACCCCGGGTGGTTCAGGCCGTTCCGGCCGGTGGCGACCGAGGACCTGCTGGCCCGGCTGCTGCCCGCCACCTACTCCTTCTCCTCCCCCGCCCTGTTCATCGGCACGGGGACCCTGCTGCTGGTGGCGGCCCTGCCGTTCCACCGGGCCGTGGCGGGGCGGACCCGGCTGTGGTGGGCGGGGCTGGTGCTCGCGGTGCTGCTGTCCCTGCAGTGGAAGCCGACGCACCTGGCCTGGCACCTGTTCGCGACGCCGAACGGCAGCGCGTACCGGCAGACCTTCGTCCTGGCCGGGATCGTGGTGATCGCCGCCTGGGCCGGGCTCTCGGCGGGAGTGCCGGGGCCGCGGGCCCTGGCGGGCGGCGCGGCCGTACTGGCCGCCGTGGCCCTCGCGGCGAGCGGCAGCGCGCTGGCCACGGCCTGGGGGCTCGGCCTCTTCGGCGGCGGGCTGGCCCTGGCGGCGGCCGCCTGGTGGGCGCTGCGCAGGCCCCGGCTGGCCGTGCCCGCGGCGGGGGCGCTGGTCCTGATCCTCCTCGCCCAGGGCGCCGCGACCACCGCGTTCGGCGAGAAGGGCAAGCTGTCGGGCCTGGACGACTACCCGTCCTGGGGCGCGGCCCACACCGCCCGGTCCGAGGCCCTGGCGGGGGCCGAGGGCTGGCCCGCGTACCGCACCGACGCGGGACGGCCCGCGCTGACGGGCAACGACCCGATGCTGCTGGGCGGCGAGGGCGGGGCGTACTACAGCAGCCACACCCCGGACCTGTTCACCCGGACCATGGTGGCCCTCGGGGCCGGCTGGACCTCGCGCGGCCGCAACGTACAGAGCCTCGACAACCCGGTGACGGACGCCGTCTTCGCGGTCGGCGCCCGGTTGCGGCCGGACGGCACCATCGCCCGCGAGGAGGTCCCGCCGCTGGTCACGCTCCGCCCGGCGGGCCCGCCCCCGTCCTACGGGGCCTCGCCCTTCGCCAACCAGGAACTGCTGCTGGGCGCCCGGGTCTACGAGGACCCGCTCTCGCCCGGCGTCTGCCGCGCGGGCACGGAGGCCTTCCTGTGGGCCCCGGAGTACAACGCGAAGGCCCGCCTCGCGGACGGCCCGGCCTTCCGGCTGAACGCGAGGCCGCCGCGCAACCGGGCCGCCCTCCAGCCGATGGGCGTCTCGCACGGCCGGTCCTCGGAGCTGGTCTTCGAGGGCGCCGCCCCGGCCCACTGGCAGCTGTCCTGCCTGGACCGGACCCGGCTGGACTCGGCGGTCGCGCGGCTGCGCGCCACGGCGCCGGTGTCCCTGCGGGTCGGCTCCTCGTCGGTCGGCGCCGTTCTGCCGCCGGGCGCCACGGGCACGATGGTGCTGTCGGCCCCCGCCGTCGCGGGCTGGACCTGCAACGGCCGCCCGGCCTCCGGCTACCTGGGCCTGGTCGCGGTGGAGCTGGACGGCCGCACCACCACCGTCAGCTGCGCCTTCCGCCCCCCGGGGCTGGTGCCGGGCCTGGCGGTCGCGGGCGCGGCCCTGTTGGGGCTGCTCGCCCTCCTGACAGCAGTGCGGACCGGGCCGGCCGCGATGCGGCGGGCCCGGTCCGCACGCCGGGGTACTACGCCTTGATCGGGTTCAGGCAGAGGACGAACTCCTCCGACTTCCACTGCTGGGCCAGGGCGGCCTCGCCGGTGCCGCCGCAGGCGTTGAGGTCGAAGGTGTTGTCGATGACCTTGACGACCTTGAAGTTGGCGTCCTTGTCACCGCAGTCCTTGGTCGAGACCTTGGGATTGGTGTCGCTGCCGGTCACGGAGACGCAGTCACCGGCCTTGGCCTGCACCGGGCCGAAGAAGAAGTAGGAGATGCCGAACTTCACCAGGCCGGCGACCACGATCAGCGCGACCACCCGAAGGATCTTCTTCCCCTTGCCGCCCTTCTTCGCGGGTGCGGCGGCCTCGAAGGGCGCGGCGGGCGACACCGGCTGAGGGTCTACGGGGAACGAGGGGGGCGGGGTGGTCATGAGCTGTCCTCTAGGGCGTTTGAGTGAACGAACGCGCGTACGCTACACGGCCCGAGAGGGTCAAATCGGACTAATGTTCGCCGCTGCCCGAGGAGATGCGCAGTCGTGATCCGGCCGCCTCAGCGGACCTGCCCCAGCCACAGGAGGGTGCGCCGGACCTCCACCGACAAGGGATGCGCGGGACCGTGGAGGCGTTCCGCGTCGAACAGGAGCCGGGCCAGGGTGTCGTGGGCCGCCGGGCGGTCGCCGAGGGAGAGCAGCAGGTGGGCTATCCGGCGGCGGACCTCCAGGGGCAGGCCCGGATCCGGGTTCGCGTAGTGGTTCTCGAAGAGCGGGAGCAGCGAGCGGTACTCCGCCAGGGCCGCCGCCGGCTCGCCCAGCTGTTCCAGGCACTGGGCCGCGTCGTAGCGGAAGCGCAGCGACCGCGGGTCTCCGGCCGGGAACTCCTCCGCCAGGCGGCGCAGTTCGGGCAGGGCCCGGCGGTACTGGCCGTCGTCCATCAGCGTGGCCGCGTACTGCTTGCGCAGGGAGCGGACCACCGTCGAGTGCTCGCCGTGCTGCTGCGCCGCCGCAGGGAGGATGCCGCCGAGGATGTCCACCGCCTGGGTGAGCCGCCCCTGGTCGAGGAGGCTCTTCGCCTCCTCCACGGCTGCCGGGACGTCGGGCCGGGCCGGGGCCGGCGGGGCGGAGGGCCGCGGCGGGATCACGGTGGCCCGGTCGGGCCAAGGGGCCTGCGGGCGCAGGAAGGGGCGGGTCGGGTCGAGCGGGCCGCTGGGGGCGCCCGAGCCGTGGTGGGGCAGCAGCGGCGCGAGGGACGCGTACACCTCCTGCGCGGAGGCGGGCCGGTCCTGCGGGTCCTTCGCCAGGAGGCGCAGCAGGACCGCTTCGAGCTGTTGCGGGACCTCGGGGCGCAGTCGGCGCACCGGGACCGGGGGTTCGTACAGGTGGCGGTGGAGCACCCCGAGGGCGGTGGACCCGGCGAAGGGCACGTTGCCGGACAGGAGCTCGTAGAGCACCACGCCGAGCGCGTAGAGGTCGGTGTGCGGGCCGACGGCTCCGCCCATGGCCTGCTCGGGGGCCATGTACGCGGGACTGCCGATCGGGGAACCGGTGCTGGTGAGGCGGGTGGTGTCGGTGTCCATCACCGAGGCGACGCCCAGGTCCAGGACCAGGACGGTCCCGTCCGGGCGGACCATCACATTGCGCGGCTTGAGGTCCCGGTGCACGATCGGCACCGCGTGCACGGCCGACAGCACCGAGCACAGCTGCGCGATCACCGAGACCGCCCACGGCCACGGATACGGATCGTGCTCGGCCAGGTGGTCGGCGAGGTCGGAGCCCTCCACGTACCCCATGACCAGGTACAGCTCGTCGCCGTCGCTGCCCGCGTCGTGCACGGTGACCAGCCCGGGGTGGTCCACCTGCGCCGTGACCCGGCATTCGCGCACGAAGCGGCGGCGCAGCTCGTCGGCCACGGAACCGGGGCCGGCCACCTTGTCGGGGCGCAGCAGTTTGACCGCGACGCGGCGGTCCAGGCGGCGGTCGTACGCGGTCCAGACCTGGCCCATGCCGCCCTGGCCCAGGATGGTGGCGAGCTGGTAGCGGTCTCCGATGAGGCGGTCCGTCACGCGCGCGGGCCGTGGTCGTCGTGCGGAGGCTGCTTGCGGAGCAGTTCGCTGAGCTCGTCGAGTTCGGCGCGGACCTGCCCGATGCGCGGCGGGGTCGGCGCCGGAGCCGGGGCGGGCTCGGGGGCGGGCTGCGCGACGGGCGCCGGGGCCTGCCGGGGCGCGGGCGGGTACCCGTAGGACGGAGCCTGATGCTGCTGCGGAGGCTGCTGCGGCGGCGTGTACGGGGCGGGCCGCGCCGGGTACCAGGGCGCGGGCTGCGCCGTCCGGAGCGCCGCGTGGTGACGGATGTCGGACACCAGGAAGTACACCGCGACGGCGAAGCCGGTGACGACCGTGCCGCCGGCGCCCAGGTTGGCCTGCCAGCCGTTGTTGTCGGGGGTGGTGTCGAGCCCGCTCAGCAGCACCCACAGGAACTCGGCCGCCATGGTCGTACCCATCAGCCACCAGTCCCGGGGCTTGCGGGTGACCAGCGCGAGCCGAAGCATCGTGCCCCACGCGAGGAACCCGCAGCTCAGGACGGGCAGCAGCGAGAACAGCACGCGCAGCCCCACCGCGGAGTCGGTGCCGGGCTGCTGACCGTGCTGCGGCGGGATGCCGGGGCCGTGCATCGATACTCCTGACGGGCCGAACGGGGATGTGTTCCGGGTCTGAGCGTATACAGCGTTTCCGGCCGGAAGTGAGCCGATGCACCCAACCGTTGCACGGTCGCGGCCTGGCCCTTACCCGGGCCGCACCGTGCCGTCCGACAGCCCGTCGTACAACCCCTGTACGAGCTGCTCCCCGAGCCTCGCCGCCAGCCGCAGCGCGTCCTCGAACTCGGCGAGTTCCCTGAACCGCGCCCCGTAGACCTCCTGCTCGGCCAGGGGCAGCCGGGGCAGCCGGAGCCTGCGCACGTCGAGGCGCGTGGTGGTGGAGGCGTGGCTGCTGGCGCGGCGGTTGTTGGCGGTGCCGCGCAGGAATCCGGCCAGGAACCAGGGGTCGAGCGCGGCCGGGTCGGGCCGCAGCAGCTGCAGGCCCCGGCCGAGCGCCGCGCCCGCGGTGGCCGCGTCGACCACGCGGGCCGCGCCCGCCCCGCCGGTGAGCGGGACGACCACGTCGCCGGGGGCGGTGAGCAGCGGCTCGTCCGGGGAGAGCGCCAGGATCCCGGAGGGTCCGGTCCCCGCGGCCACGTCGTGCTCGGTGAGCACCGGGGCCGGTCCGGACCCGCTGCCGGTGCCCGCGTGCAGCACCAGGGCTCCGGCGCGGGCGAGTTCGCCGACTGTGGTGAGCGGCGGCCGGGCCGCCGGGCCGCCGGGGGCGGGTCCGGCGGGGGGCGGGGGCGGCGGGTTGAGCCGGGCCGCGCGGCCGAGCGTCTCGTCGAGCCGCTCCCGTACGGCGGCCAGCTCGGCCACGCCCGCGCCGGCAGTCGGCGGCGGCAGGTGGCGGGCGGGGGTCAGGTCCACGTCGTCGTCGAGGAGGTCGATCACGGGCACGACGCGGCTGACGCCGGGGACGTCCGGGGCCGCGCCGTCGCGGTCGTACGCCGTCCAGGTCTCCTCCACGACCCCGTGCACGGCGGGCCAGTCGACCCGGCCCTGCCCCTCGGCGGCGAGCCCGGCGGTGTCCACGAGGAGCAGCCCGGAGGGCGGCGCCCCGTGCGGGGAGGGCCTTCGCAGGATCCACAGGTGGAGCGGGATCCCGTACGGCGGCGCGGCGCCCGCCGGGAGGGCGACGACGGCCCGCAGTGCGCCCCGGCGCAGCAGGTCGGCGCGGATGCGGCGGCCGGAGCGGCGGGCGGCCACGGCGGGCGGCATGAGCAGTACGGCGGTGCCGCCCTCGCGCAGGTGGGCCAGGGCGTGCTGGATCCAGGCGAGTTCGGATTCGGCGCGAGCCGGGAAGCCGTACTCCCAGCGCTGGTCGTAGGCGAGTTCCTCGTGCCCCCAGTTGCGTTCGTTGAACGGGGGATGGCAGAGCACGGCGTCCACCGGCTCGGCGGCGGGGCGCGCGAAAGCGTCCGCGCGCAGGCTGTCGGCGGCGGCCGCCCGGACCAGGGCGTCGCCGTGCAGGGCGAGGCGCAGCGCGGCGAGGGCGGCCAGCTCGGGCGAACTGTCCTGCGCGTAGCGGGCGGTGGCCCCGGGGAGGGCCCGCAGCAGAGTGCCGGTGCCGCAGGCCGGGTCGAGGACGGTCCGGGCCGCGGGGCCGGCGAGGGCGGCCATCAGCCCGGCGAGGCCGTCCGGGGTGAGCGTGTACTGGCGGGGGTTGGCTTCGAGGTGGCGGCCGAGCAGGAACTCGAAGGCGCCGCGCGCTCCGAGTTCGGCGGCCAGCTCCCCGGCGGCCCGCAGGAAGGGCATCGCCTCGGGCCGCAGCGGACCGGTGGCGCCGAGGGGGTGGCCGACGCCGAGCGGGCGGTCCGGGTGGTCCGCACCGAGCGGGCGGTCCGGGTGGTCCGCACCGAGCCGGTGGTCGGCGCCCAGCCGCAGGTCGAGCACCCGGTCGAGGGCGGCCGGCAGCAGGGCGGCCATCCGCTCGTCGGAGCCGGCCGTCAGCTCCAGCCACTGGCCGGGCCGCTCGCGTACGAGGAGCAGCGCGCCCCCCGCCCTGACGAGCGCGGCGACGGAGCCGCCGGGATGGGCGGCCACGTGCTGCCAGACGCGCTCGCGCAGCGGGACCTCGGCGAGCTTGCCCTGCGCCCGGAGCCAGTGCGTCACTTCGGCGAGGGCGAAGGAGGGGCTGGTCTCGGTGCCGCCGACGGGCTTGGGGAAGTCGGCGTGCCGGCGGCGCCAGTTGCTCACGGCGGCGCGGCCGACTCCGGCGAGCCGGGCGATCTCGGCGGCGGTGATGTCCGGGGCGGTGGGATCCGGGGAGGTGGGGGTCTGTTCCGGCATGCGCGCGAGCCTACCGGCGCCGTACACGCGATAGCCCCCTTCACAGTGTGAATTCAGCAATCTCTCACGAACTCGTTGACTCGGTTCACAAGCTCTGCTCTGATGATCGCACCGCACAGCAGAGCCGCCACGACGAAGGCAGGAGCCACCCCATGTCCCATACCCCGCGCACGAGTTGGATCGCCCGACACAAGGCGCTGACGGGCTGCGGTGCGGTCCTCGCGCTGGTGACGCTCACCGCGTGCACCGACACCGACACCGCCAAGTCCGGCGACGCGGCCCCCTCGAAGCCGGCGGCCGCGAGCAGCGCCCCCGCGGACCAGGCCAAGAAGACGACCATCCGCGGCAGCGGAACCTTCAAGGTCGGCTCCGACGTCCAGCCCGGCACCTACCGCTCCACCGGCAACGGCGAGAGCGCCAACTGCTACTGGGAGCGGGCCAAGGACGCCTCGGGCGAGACCGGCTCGATCATCGACAACGAGAACGCGGTCGGCTCCTCGTACGTCACCATCGAGGCCACCGACAAGATCTTCAAGTCCCAGGACTGCAAGGACTGGACGGCCGTGGACCCCAAGGCCACCGGAACCCCGAAGGCGGAGGCCCCGGGCAAGGCCGGGACCCTCAAGGTCGGCGTGGACATCGCCCCGGGCACCTACAAGTCCGCCGGTTCCACCGAGGGCGGCACCGGCTGCTACTGGGAGCGCACCAAGGACGCCTCGGGCAGCACCGACTCGATCATCGCGAACGAGAACCCCACCGGCCAGGCCGTCGTGACCATCGCCCCCGGCGACGGCTACTTCAAGACCCAGGACTGCCAGGACTGGAAGAAGGCGTAGCACCGGGCCGGCGCAGGGCGCCCGGGGCCGAAGCGAAGACCGCGAGCGGCCCGAGCGCACCGCCCTCGCCCGGCGCGACCGACGGCAAGCTGGACAGCCTGCCGGAGAACGAGATCCTCGACAGGGCCGTCGCGGCCATGGACAAGCTCCAGTCGGTCCACGTCACGGGCAGCCTGGCCCAAGCGGCGGACAAGACGACGGCGTCCGGGATCACGTCGGTGAAGGTGGACATCTCCTTCGACAGGAAGGGCAACTGCAGCGGCACGATCCAGGCGGAGGGCCTGGGATCGGTCACCGTCATCAGGTCTCCCGAACTACTCCACATCAAGGGGGACGCCGACTTCTGGCGGAACATCGCCCGGCAGAGGCACGCCACGCCGAAGCAGGAAAACGTCCTGGTCGGCACCTTCGCCGCCCGCTGGATGAAAATGCCGCGCTCCAACCCGCAGTCCGCGCAGATGGCAGCCGTCTGCGACCAGATGGACGCGGTGACGGGCATCGGCGCGAGCGCGGTGGAGGTCCGCAAGGACGGGATCTCCCTGATCGACGGCAAGACGGCGGTGGCGGTGTCCGCGAAGACCGATGAGGGGACCGAGGAGACCTACTGGATCGCCACCCAGGGCACCCCCTACTTCCTCAAGGCCCTCTCCTCGGGCGGCAAGGACGGAGAAGTCGCCTACTCGGCCTTCGACACCCCGGTCGACACCGCTCCCCCGGCGGGCGCGGACGTCCTGGACCTCTCGAAGGCCGGAGCCGGCGAAGGCGCGTAGGCGGGGCCCGGCCAGTCCCCCCAAGGGCTCCGCGGCCTGCCGCGACCGCTCGGCGCGCGCATGGCGCGAAGGGCGCGTAGCGTCGCAGAAGGGATTACGGAAGGAGCCCTCCAGATGGGGATCTTCGACAAGTTCAGGGATCAGGGCAAGGCGAAGGCCAAGGAGATCTCGGACAATCTCGAAGCCGAGGCCAACGAGAAGACCGGCAACAAGTACGCCGATCAGATCGACAAGGCCCAGCAGCAGATGGAACAGCAGCTCGGCATCGACGACGACCCGAAGAAGTAGGGCCGGCGGAAACGCGAACGGCCGCGGCCGGGGACCGAGAAGGTCCCCCGCCGCGGCCGCCGCCATGCGGGGACGGGCCGGACGGGCCGGCTACGAGCCGAGGATGGTGGCGAGGAACTCCCCGGTCCAGCCCAGCAGTTCCCGCCCGACCAGCGGCTTCCCGCCCACCCGCGCCGTCTTCGGCCGCGGGATCAGCACCTGCGAGGCGGCCGGCTTGAGCACCGAGCCCGGGTAGAGCCGCTTCAGGCGCAGCTCCTGCGATTCGCGCAACTCCACCGGCCCGAAGCGGATGTTGGGGCCCTGGAGGGTGATGTCGCCGACCCCGCAGGCGCGGGCGAGCATCCGCAGCCCGGCCACCAGCAGCAGGTTCTCCACCGGCTCCGGCAGCTTGCCGTAGCGGTCGGTGAGCTCCTCGCGCACCGCCTTGACGTCCTCTTCGGAGTTGGCCGCGGCGATGGAGCGGTAGGCCTGCAGGCGCAGCCGCTCGCCCGGCGCGTAGTCGTGCGGGACGTGCGCGTCGACCGGCAGCTCGATCTTGACCTCCAGCGGCGGCTCCTCCTCCGGCCCGCCCTCGATCGCCGCCCGGTAGTCGGCCACGGCCTCGCCGACCATGCGGATGTACAGGTCGAAGCCGACGCCCGCGATATGACCGGACTGCTCGCCGCCGAGCAGGTTGCCCGCGCCGCGGATCTCCAGGTCCTTCATCGCCACGTACATGCCCGCGCCCATCTCGGTGTGCTGGGCGATCGTCGCGAGCCGCTCGTGGGCGGTCTCGGTCAGCGGCTTCTCCGGCGGGTAGAGGAAGTACGCGTACCCGCGTTCGCGGCCCCGCCCGACGCGGCCGCGCAGCTGGTGGAGCTGCGAGAGGCCGAAGTTGTCGCCGCGCTCGACGATGAGGGTGTTGGCGTTGGAGATGTCGATGCCCGACTCGACGATCGTCGTGGAGACGAGGACATCGAACTTCTTCTCCCAGAAGTCCACCACGACCTGTTCCAGGGCCTGTTCGGACATCTGGCCGTGCGCCGTCGCGATCCGCGCCTCGGGCACGATCTCGCGCAGCTTGGCGGCCGCCCGGTCGATGGACTCGACCCGGTTGTGGATGTAGAAGCACTGGCCCTCGCGGAGCAGCTCGCGGCGGATCGCGGCGCCGATCTGCTTCTCCTCGTAGGGGCCGACGAAGGTCAGGACCGGATGGCGCTCCTCGGGCGGGGTGGTGATCGTGGACATCTCGCGGATGCCGGTGACCGCCATCTCCAGGGTGCGTGGGATCGGGGTCGCCGACATGGTCAGGACGTCGACGTTGGCACGCAGCTTCTTCAGCTGCTCCTTGTGCTCCACGCCGAACCGCTGCTCCTCGTCGACGATGACCAGGCCCAGGTCCTTGAACTTGGTCTCCTGCGAGAACAGCCGGTGCGTGCCGATGACGATGTCCACGGAGCCCTCGCGCAGCCCCTCCAGGGTGGCCTTGGACTCACTGTCGCTCTGGAAGCGGGACAGCGCCTTCACCTTGACCGGGAACTGCGCGTACCGCTCGGAGAAGGTCCCGAAGTGCTGCTGCACCAGCAGGGTGGTCGGTACGAGGACGGCGACCTGCTTGCCGTCCTGGACGGCCTTGAAGGCGGCGCGGACCGCGATCTCCGTCTTTCCGTAGCCGACGTCCCCGCAGATCAGGCGGTCCATGGGGACCGACTTCTCCATGTCCTCCTTGACCTCGGCGATGGTGGTGAGCTGGTCGGGCGTCTCCGCGTACGGGAAGGCGTCCTCCAGCTCGCGCTGCCAGGGGGTGTCGGGGCCGAAGGTGTGGCCGGGGGCGGCCATCCGGGCGCTGTAGAGCTTGATCAGGTCGCCGGCGATCTCCTTGACCGCCTTCTTGGCCTTCGCCTTGGTCTTGGTCCAGTCGGCGCCGCCGAGCCGGTGCAGGGTCGGGGCCTCGCCGCCGACGTACTTGGTGACCTGCTCCAGCTGGTCGGTGGGGATGTAGAGCCGGTCGCCGGGCTGCCCGCGCTTGGCCGGGGCGTACTCCACGAGGAGGTACTCGCGGGTGGCGCCCTGCACGGTGCGCTGCACCATCTCCACGTACCGGCCGACGCCGTGCTGTTCGTGGACGATGTAGTCGCCGACCTCCAGGGTGAGGGGGTCGATCGTCTTGCGGCGCCGGGTCGGCATCCGGCCGAGGTCCTTGGTGGCGGTGCGCTGGCCGGTCAGGTCGGTCTCGGTGAGGACGGCGAGCTTGAGGGCCGGGGCCACGAAGCCGTTGTCGAGGGAGCCGCACGAGACGTGGACCAGGGAGGGCTCCAGGGCGTCGAGGTTCGCCTCGAGCCGGGCCGCGATCCCCTCGCCGCCGAGCACCTCTACGGTGCGGGCGGCCGGGCCGTGGCCTTCGGTGAGGTAGACGGTGTGCCAGCCGTCGGCGATCCAGGCCTTGGTGTCGGCCAGCGCGCGGGCGGTGTCGCCGCGGTAGGCCTCGGGGGCGTGCATGCCGAGCGTGAGGGTGTCCCTGCCGAGGGCTTCGTCCTCGTCGGCGGCGAACGGGGACACCGACCACCACATCATGCCGAGCTCGCGCGCGTGCTCCCGTACGTCGGCGATGCCGCGCAGCGAGGCCGCGCCGACGTCGATGGGTGCCTCGCCGCCGCCGGCGGTGGCTGCCCAGGAGGCCATCAGGAACTCCTGGCTCGTGGCCACCAGGTCGGAGGCGCGCGTGCGCACCCGCTCGGGGTCGCAGACCACGGCCATCGAACCGGCGGGCAGGACGTCGATCAGCAGTTCCATGTCGTCGACCAGGACCGGCGCGAGGGACTCCATGCCCTCGACCGCGATCCCTTCGGCGATCTTGTTCAGCAGTTCGCCGAGCTCGGGGTGGAGCTCGGCCAGGGCCGCGGCCCGCTCGCGCACCTGGTCGGTGAGGAGCAGCTCGCGGCAGGGCGGGGCCCACAGGCCGTGCTGGGCGATTTCCAGGGACCGCTGGTCGGCGACCTTGAAGTAGCGGATCTCCTCGACCTCGTCGCCCCAGAACTCCACGCGCAGCGGGTGCTCCTCGGTGGGCGGGAACACGTCGAGGATCCCGCCGCGCACGGCGAACTCCCCGCGCTTCTCGACGAGCTCGACGCGGGAGTACGCGGCTGCGGCCAGCGCGTGCGTCACCTCGCCCAGGTCCACGCTCTCGCCCTGCCGCAGGCTGACCGGAACCAGGTCCCCCAACCCCTTGACCTGCGGCTGGAGCACCGAGCGGATCGGCGCGACGACCACCGAGACGGGTCCGGCGGCCGGATCGTCCTTGCTGGGGTGCGCGAGCCGGCGCAGGACCGCGATCCGGCGGCCCACGGTGTCGCTGCGCGGCGAGAGCCGCTCGTGGGGCAGCGTCTCCCAGGAGGGGTACTCCGCCACCTCGTCCGGAGGCAGGAGCGAGCGCAGCGCGGCGGCGAGGTCCTCGGCCTCCCGGCCGGTGGCGGTGACCGCGAGGACGGTGCGCTCGGTACGGGCGGCCAGCGCGGCGATGGCGAAGGGCCGCGCGGCGGCCGGGCCGACAAGGTCCACGTGCATGCGGGTGCCGTCCCCGGCCGCGGTGACCGCCTCGGCGAGTGCGGGGTCCCGGGTGACGGCATCGAGCAGTCCGTGCAGGCTCATGAAGGCGGCTTTCCATCCGGTGAGGTGCCGTGGAGCGGCAACGCGAAGGACCCGACACGTCTCACGGGCCGGGGGTTCCCACCCTACGACGCGGGTGTGTCACTCGCGCGAGGGATGCGCACCACGACACCGGCCCCGGTCCGCCCGAATGGGTGGACCGGGGCCGGTGCGTTTCCCCCGTACGACCGCCTAGCTACTCACTGCTATTCGCTGGCGATCGCGTTCAGGACGTTCATCCGGCCCGCCCGGAAGGCCGGGAAGAGCGCGGCGAGCAGACCGACCAGGGCGGAGCCCGCGAAGACTCCGAGGATCGTCGGCCAGGGGATCTCCAGGACCTTCATGCCCTGGAGCGCGAGGAGCTGGTGGGCGGTGGCGCCCCAGCCCATGCCCAGGCCGAGGCCGAGGAGGGCTCCGAAGAGGGCGATGACCACCGACTCCAGGCGGATCATGCGGCGCAGCTGGCGGCGGGAGAGGCCGATGGCGCGCATCAGGCCGATCTCGCGGGTCCGCTCGACCACCGAGAGGGCCAGGGTGTTCACGACTCCCAGGATCGCGACGATGATCGCGAGGGCGAGGAGTGCGTAGACCACGTTCAGCAACTGGCCGACCTGGTCCTTCAGCGCCTGCTTGTAGTCGGTCTGGTTCTGCGCCGTGTACTGGGGGTACTCGGCCAGCGCCGCCTTGACCGCCTTGTACGCGGCGTCCTGCTGTCCGTCCTTCGCGCTGGCCAGCAGCATGAACGGCATCGGCAGCTTGTCGGCCGGGAGGTTCGCCTCGGCCACGGCGAGGCTGGTGTACTTCATGCCCTTGTCGATGCCGCCCTCGTCGCTGGTGATCGCCGCGACCTTGAGCTTGGCGGTCTTGCCGCCGGTGAAGGCGACCGTCAGCTCGTCACCGAGCTTGACGTGGTGCTGGGTGGCGTACTCCGAGCCCACCGACATCGCGCCCGGCCCGTACGCCGCCGCGTGCTCGCCGGCGATCATCTTGCGCCGGATGTCCTTGGCGTACGTGGACTCCTGGACGCCGAGTCCGTCCTGTGCGGTGGTGCCGTCGGGGGCCGTGATCTTGACGTCCACCTCCCGGTAGGCCGTGACGTGGTCCAGCCCTTGGGTCTTGCGGATGGCAGCCTCGGCCTGCGGTACGACCGGCTGCTGGGCCGGCGACTGGACGATGTAGTCCGCGCCGACCGACTTGTCGAGCTCCTCGGTGGCGGAGGCCACCATCGAGGACCCGACCACCGACAGGCAGGCGACCAGCGCGAGGCCGATCATCAGCGCGGCGGCGGTGGCGCCGGTACGGCGCGGGTTGCGCAGGGCGTTGCGCTCGGCGAGCCGGCCTATGGACCCGAAGGGCCGCAGCACCGGGGCCGACAGGGCCCGGACCACGACACCCGCGAGGAGCGGGCCGATCACGATGAAGCCGATCAGGGTGAACAGGACGCCCAGGGCCAGCCACAGGGCTCCGGGGCCCGCCTTGTCGGCGGTCGCGGCGAGGAAGAGGCCCGCGGCGCCGATGCCGGTGAGGACCAGGCCGATGGCGGCCCGGATCCGGCCGGCCTTCTTGTCCCCGGGGGTGCCGACCTCGCGCAGGGCGGCCATCGGGGAGACCTTGCCGGCCCGGCGGGCCGGTATGTAGGCGGAGACCACCGTGACGATGACACCCAGGACCATGCCGGCGACCGGGGTGGTCCAGGCGATGGTCAGATCGTCGGTGGAGAGGTTCATGCCCATCTTGCCCATGAGCTTCATCAGGCCGACGGCCAGGCCGATGCCCGCCCCGACCCCGAGGGCCGAACCGACGACCCCGAGCAGGAAGGCTTCGACGACCACCGACTTGAGCACCTGGCCGCTGTTGGCGCCGATGGCGCGCATCAGGCCGATCTCGCGGGTGCGTTGGGCGACCAGCATCGAGAAGGTGTTGAAGATCAGGAAGATGCCGACGAGGAAGGCGATCCCGGCGAAGCCGAGCATCACCCACTTCATGATGTCGAGGAAGGACATGTCCTTGCGGTTGGAGTCCGCGGCTTCCTTGGCGGTCTGCAGCGTGTACGCGTCCGCCCCGACGGCCGAAGCGACGTTCTGCTTGAGCTGCTCGTCGCTGACCCCGTCCTTGGCGGTGACGTTGACGAGCGAGAAGGCGTCGGGGGAACCGAGCAGCTTCTGCTGGGCAGTGGCGGTGTCGAAGTAGACGACGGTCGCACCCGGGTTGGTCACGGTGAAGGCGGCTATGCCGCTGATCTTGGAACGGATGTCGCCGGTGACGGCGATGGTCCTGATGTCGTCACCGAGCCCCAGGTGGTGCTTCTTCGCGGTGTCGCCGTCGATCATCACGTCGGTGGGGCCGCGCGGGGCCTGACCTTCGATGATCTTCATCGACTTCAGTTCGTTCTCGGTCCAGTTGCCCGCGAAGGTCGGGGCGCCGGTGGTGGAACCGAGGTTCTCGTTCTTGGAGTTGACGACGGTGACGGCCATCGACGTGACGCCGCCCTCGACGGACTTCACGCCCTCGGCCTTCTTCACCTGCTCGACGACCGAGGCGGCCAGCGTCCGGGGCAGTCCGCTGGCGGCGGTGTCCCCGCTGGTCTCGACCTTCTTCGGGGTCACCGTGACATCGGAACCGGTGACCGCGAAGAGCTTGTCGAAGGTGGTGTTCATGGTGTCGGTGAACACCAGGGTGCCGCAGACGAAGGCGACGGAGAGCATGACGGCGACGGCGGAGAGCGCCATCCGCCCCTTGTGCGCGAAGAAGTTGCGCCGCGCGGTCTTCATGACGGTCATGAGGTCCGCCCGCGCGCGTCGAAGTCCTTCATGCGGTCGAGGACCTGGTCGGCGGTGGGCGCGTGCAGCTCGTCGACGATCCGGCCGTCGGCGAGGAAGATGACGCGGTCCGCGTAGGAGGCGGCGACCGGGTCGTGGGTGACCATCACGATGGTCTGGCCCAGCTCGTCCACCGAGCGGCGCAGGAAGCCGAGCACCTCGGCGCCGGCCCGGGAGTCCAGGTTTCCGGTCGGCTCGTCGCCGAAGATGATCTGCGGGCGGGCGGCGAGGGCGCGGGCGACCGCCACGCGCTGCTGCTGACCGCCGGACAGCTCGGTCGGCCGGTGCTTGAGGCGCCCCGCCAGACCCACCGTCTCCACGACCCGGTTGAGCCACTCCGTATCGGCCTTGCGGCCCGCGATGTCCATGGGGAGCGTGATGTTCTCCAGGGCGTTGAGCGTGGGCAGCAGGTTGAAGGCCTGGAAGATGAAGCCGATGCGGTCGCGGCGCAGCTGCGTGAGCTTCTTGTCCTTGAGGCCGGTGATCTCGGTCTCGTCCAGGAAGATCTGGCCGCTGGTCACCGTGTCCAGGCCGGCGAGGCAGTGCATCAGCGTGGACTTGCCGGACCCCGAGGGGCCCATGATCGCGGTGAACTGGCCTGCCTGGATGTCCACGTCCACAGAATCGAGGGCGGTGACCCGGGTCTCGCCGGAGCCGTAGGCCTTGACGACCTGCCGTGCCCGCGCCGCGACGGCTCCATGCCCTCCAGTGCCCCCGTGCCTGGTTTCGGTCATAGCCGTTGTCACGGTGTGTCCCCCTCGATCGATGCGAACCGTTGTCCGCGAAGCGTTGTTCTTGAAGTCTGTCGGGGCGGGGGGCTCTGGCGCGCTGGTGCCAAGCGCCGTATTGATAGGGGTGCTAGCCCTACCCCCCGGACTCCCCGTCCCCGTAGAAACCAGTTAAAGACCGCGCGCGCCGGAGTTCCTCCTCCGCCGGGACGAAGCGTCCCTGGCCCCTTGTGAGGAGCAACCCCTAGGGGTTCTCGGCCTTCCGGAGGACGCGCCCTGGGGGTTACCGCCCGGCCGCGGGGCGGTGAGAAGGTATCTGCGCAGGTACGCGCAGGTACCGCACAGGGGGAAGGAGAGGTCATGGCCTCAGGGGAGAGCACGGGCGCAAGTACCGACGGCGACGTCGGCAGCAGCCCGCCCGACGGCGACGTCGGCGACAGCCCGCCCGGCGGCATACCCGGCGCCCCGGCCGAGGCCGGGGCGCCCGCGAGGCCACGTACCGCCGTCGTCGCCGCGCTCATGCTGACGATGGGGCTCGTCGCCCTGGACGGGGCCATCGTCTCCACCGCCGTCCCGCAGATCGTCGGCGACCTCGGCGGCTTCGCCGTCTTCTCCTGGATCTTCTCCGGCTACATCCTGGCCGGAACCGTCACCCTGCCCGTCTACGGCAAGTTCTCCGACACCTACGGCCGCAAGCCCGTCCTGCTCTTCGGCATCAGCCTCTTCCTCCTCGGCTCGCTGCTGTGCGCGGGCGCCTGGAACATGGCCGCCCTCATCGCCTTCCGGATCCTCCAGGGCCTCGGCGGCGGCGCCCTGCAGGGGACCGTCCAGACCCTGGCCGCCGACCTCTACCCGCTCAAGGAACGCCCGCGCATCCAGGCCCGGATGTCCGTGGTGTGGGCCACCTCCGCACTGGCCGGCCCCGCGCTCGGCGGGCTCATCGCCTCGTACACCGACTGGCGTTGGATCTTCCTGCTCAACCTCCCGCCCGCGGCCGCCGCCCTGTGGATCATCAGCCGCCACCTGGCCGAGCCGCACCGCGCCCCGGGCCGCCGGGGCCCCGTCGACTGGGCCGGAGCCCTCTGCGTCTTCGCCTGCGGCGGGCTGCTGCTCTTCGCCCTCGTCCAGGGCGGAGTCGCCTGGCCCTGGCTGTCCGCGCCCTCACTGGGGCTGCTGGGCGCGAGCGCGGCGCTCGGTGCCCTGGTCGTGTGGATCGAACGGCGGGCCGCGGAACCGATCCTGCCCGGCTGGGTGTGGCGCCGGCGCACCATCGCCGCCGTCAACCTCGCCATGGCCGCGCTCGGCCTGCTGATGGTGGCCCCGATGGTGTTCATGCCGACCTACGCGCAGAGCGTGCTCGGCCTCGGCCCCACCGGCGCCGGCCTGGTCACCTCCGCGATGACCCTGAGCTGGCCCATCAGCGCCGCCTTCGCCCAGCACGTCTACCGGCGGATCGGCTTCCGCAACAGCGCGGCCGTCGGGGTCTCGCTGGCCGCCGTGATCCTCTTCTCCTTCACCCTGCTCCCCTACCCCGCCGCCCCCTGGCAGCCCGCGCTGATCATGTTCCTGCTGGGCGGGGCCCTCGGGCTCTTCCAGCTCCCGCTGATCGTCGGGGTCCAGTCCACGGTGGGCTGGGCGGAGCGCGGAACCACCACGGCCTCGGTGCTGTTCTGCCGCAACGTCGGCCAGAGCATCGGAGCGGCCCTGCTCGGGGCCGTCGCCAACGCGACCATCACCGGCCGGCTGACGGACGCCCCGGTGGCCGGACTCCCCTCGCACCTGGACGACGTGTCCAAGGCCCTGGCCCAGCCGGGGCTGATCCCCGCGGACGCCTCCGACTACCTGCGGCGCGCGGTGGACGCCGCCGGGGACCACATCTTCTTCGGCGCCTCGCTGGCGGCGGTCGCCTCGGCGCTGGTGCTGCTGCTGGTGGCGCCGCGCAGGTTCCCGGTCCTGCCCGAACTGCGCGAGTAGGAGCGGCGACGCGGGAACAGCGGGAACAGGGGCAACCGCGGGAACAGGAGTGGCGCGGGGATTACTTGTCATGACCCGACCGAACGAGTAACCCTCTTGCGGAGACACACTCCTCGGGGGACACCATGCTTTCCGCACTCTTCGCACTCGCGTTACTCGCCGCCGTAGCCGGCCCCGTCACCCTGCGGCTCGTCCGGCACCCGGGCTTCGTCACCGGGCGCGACGGCCGCCTCTCCACCTCGACCACCCTGGCCCTGGCCTGGACGGTGATCCTGGTCTGGCTGCTCCTCGCGATCCTCGCCTACGGGCTCACCGCGGGCGGCGGAGTCGGCTGGTTCCAGGGCCCCGACGGCCCCCTGTCCTCGCTGACGAGCGTCTACCTCCCGCTGCTCGGGGGCCCGTACGCCGCCATGATCGGGGCGAAGGCGGTGGTCGGCACTCGCGTGGAGAACGGCAGCATGGCCAAACCCGCGCCGAAGGGCGCCGGGCGACGCCCGCTGCACGACCTGATCTCGAACGACGGCGGGCGCACCGACCTGGTCGACCTGCAGTACGTCGCCCTGAGCGCGGTCACGGTGCTCTACGTGGTGGCGTTCTTCGTGACCGACGTCGGCGGCGGCCTGCCGAAGCTCCCGGAGCAGATGTGGGCGCTGACGGGAGCCCCGGCCGGGGCCTACCTGGTGAACAAGATGGCGACCCGGGCCAATCCGGTCATCACCCAGGTCACGGTCGCCGACGGTCGACTGCTCGTCGGGGGCGGCGGCTTCGGGAGCGATCCGCGCGTGGAGCTGGACTCCGTACCGCTCCCGGCCGCCGGCACCTCCGTCGACACGTCGGGCGCCACCCTGACGGCCGCTCTGCCCATCCCGCCGCCGGCCGCCTTCACCGTGGTGGTGAGCAGCGCCAGGGGGCTGCGCAGCGACCCCTTCCGGCACGAGGCGACCTAGGCCGGGGCGCGCCGGGGCCCGGGGCGCGGGGCGGGGCTCAGCCCAGCTTCGCCAGGAAGTCCTCGATCAGCGGGGCGATCTCCGCGAGGTGCGTCTCCAGCGCGAAGTGTCCGGCGCCCTCGAAGACGTGCACCTCGGCGTCCGGCACGTCCTGCTGGTAGGCCTTCGCCCCCGCGGGCAGGAAGAAGGGGTCGCCCTCGCCCCAGACCACGAGGACCGGGACGCCCGCCGTCCGGAGCCAGGCCTGCCAGGCCGGGTAGTGGGCGAAGTTGGAGTGGTAGTCGAAGGCGAGGTCGGCCTGGGCGTCGGCGCGTCCGGGCAGGCCCAGGTAGTGGACGTCGAGGGTCCAGCTGTCCGGGGAGATCAGGGAGGTGTCGGCGACGCCCGCCTCGTACTGGAACCGGGTGCCCTCCTCGCCGAACAGCCCGCGCACCTGCTCCTCGTTGCCCGGTACGTCCCGGCGCAGCCCGGAGAACTCCCGGGCCATGTCGGAGAGGCCCTCCTCGTACGCGTTGCCGTTCTGCACGATCAGGCCGGTCACCCGGTCCGGCCGGCGCTCGGCGAGGCGCAGGCCGACGGGGGCGCCGAAGTCGAAGACGTAGAGGGCGTAGCTGTCCAGGCCGAGGGCGTCGGTGAAGCCCTCGACGATGTCCGCGAGCCGGTCGAAGGTGTACGTGAACCCGTCCGGTGCCTGGGTGCGGCCGAACCCGGGGTAGTCCGGGGCGATCAGCCGGTACGGGGTGGAGCCGAGGGCGTCCATCAGCCGGGCGAACTGGTGCGAGGAGGTCGGGAAGCCGTGCAGGAGAAGCAGGACGGGGCCGTCGGCCGGGCCGCTCTCGCGGTAGGCGACCTGGACTCCGGCGACGTCGACGCTGCGGTGACGGATGGCGGGCACGGCGGTCATCACATTCCTCCAGGGGCATTGTTTCCATTAGTGTCACCGGAGATCACTAACGGGTCAAGGCCTGTCTCACCCATTAGTCGGGGCTAGAGTGGAACCATGACTGCGACTTTCCCCCTCACCGGCGAACCCCTCGCCCTGGACCTCCTCAACACCGACACCGCGATCGGGGACCTCGTCGCGGACCCGGCCGGCCTGGCGGACTGGCTGGAGACCCAGCGGGGCCGCCTGACGGAGCCGGGTCCGGTGGGCGCGGCGGAGGTCGCCGCCGTCCATGCCGTACGGGAGGCAGCACGCGCGGCGCTGACCGCGGCCCGCGGCGGCGCCGAGCCCCCGGCCGGGGCGATGCGCGCCCTGAACTCCGCACTGGCCGCCGCCCCCTCCCACCGGGAGCTCGCCTGGACCCCCGCGGCCGGGCTGACGGCCGCCACCGTCCGCGCACCCGCAGTGCCCGCCGCCCGCAGGCTCGCGGCGGAACTGGCGGAGGCGGTCGCGGAGCTGCTGCTCGGAGGGCGGATCGGGGAGGTCCGCCAGTGCGAGGGCGAACACTGCGTGCTCCTGTTCCTTCCGGCACATCCGCGACGCCGCTGGTGCGTGGCGTCGATCTGCGGAAACCGCGCCCGGGTGGCCCGCTACTACGCCCGCCACAAGCCCGCTACGTAGCCGCGCGGAACGGCCGGAGGGGCTCAGCCCTCAGCCGTCAGCCGTCAGCCGTCAGCCGTCAGCCGTCAAGCCTCAGCCCTCGTTCCTCGGTCCTCAAGTCCTCAGCCCTCGGCCGGAGCCCGGCCCGTCAGGGCGGCGAGGCTGGAGCGGACGTGGTTCATGTGGGCCCGCATCTCCTCCTGGGACTCCGCGTGTTCGCGCAGGATCCGGTCCGTCTCCCGGCCGACCCGCTCCTCCCGCACCCGGGCCTCCGCGATCAGCTCCCGACCCCTGGCCTCCGCGTCCTCCTGCCCGTGCCGCGCGGCCTCCTGCGCCTGCGCGAACCCGCGCTTCGCCTCCGCCAGCCGGGACTCCGCACCGCGCTCCAGCTCCACGTGCCGGGCCTCCAGCTCCGCCTCCCGCGCCGCCAGTTCCCGTTCCGCCGCGTCCCACCGCTCGGTGTGTTCCTGCTCGCGCTCCGCGAGCAGCGCGTCCGACCGGCGGCGCATCTCGGCCAGCGCCGCCTGCGCGTCCGCCCGCCACGCCGCCGCGTCGTCCCGGGCCTCCGACCGCGCGTCGTCGGCCTCGCGCCCCGCCCGCAGCAGCCCCTGCCGGGCCCGGACCTCGGTCTGCTCGCGCACCGCCTCCGCGTCCGTGCGCGCCAGCTCCGCCACCCGGTCGGCGTGCGCCTCGGCGGCTCCCGCCGCCGCCAGCGCGTCCGCGCGCGAGTCCAGCCGCAGCGTCTCGGTCTCCTCCTCGGCCAGCAGCAGGATCCGCCGGGCGCGCTCGCTGAGCTCGTCGTACGTCTGCGGGGCCAGCGCTGACACCTCCGCGCCCAGCCGCTCCGCCTCCGCCTCCATCTGCCGGGCCAGCACCGTCAGCCGGGCCACCCGCTCCCAGGCCTCGTCCCGGCTCCCCGACAGCCGCGCGAGGAACCGGTCCACCTCTTCCATGCGGTAGCCGCGGCCGCGCACGGTCGTAAAGGGTGCACTCATCCTGGAAGCGCCTCTCTCGCGGGGATTCCTGTCAAGGATGCGTCATTTGATGGCAGAAGCCCGAATGGCCGGGCCGGGACCCTGTTCGAGGGTCCCAACCCGGCCATCCGGATCAGGGAGCGATCAGCCGCGGCGGGCGACGATTAGAGAAGTCCGTCCCACATCTGCTCCAGCAGGACCGACCACCAGTTCTCCGGCGAAGCCAGCGCCGCACTGTCGAGCCCGGCCAGATTCGCCTGGAAATCGACGGTCCAACGGCCCGCCTGCTCCGGCGTCAGATGCTGGCGCAGCCGCCACATGTGACCCAGCATCGCCAGCGACCGCACGAACTGCGGCAGCGAGGAGTTCACGAACTGCGGAGGCACCGGGGCCCCGCCCGGACCGGCCTCGACCGGCACCGCGACGATGTGCGCGGTCCCGTACTGCACGCACAGCGCCTTGCCGAAGTCGCTGCCGACCACGAGGTACGAGCCCGCGTCCGAAGCCGGTTGCACCTGCCGCTGCGCCGCCATTTCGGCCAGCGTCGGCAGCGGGGCACCCGGTACGGCCTGCGCCCAGAAGAACGGCCCGAAATCGACCGGCAGTCCGGACCACATCAGCGTCTGCGCCACGATCTCCGGCACACCCTGACGGGACACCGCGCGCTGCTCGAAGCGGAACACGCCCTGCGGCCCGAACGCCCCCGCCAGCTCCTGCGCGATCGCGTCCAGCGGGATCGCCGGCTGCAACGGCACCTGCGGCAGCGGCACCCGGACCGGCGCCGGACGCGCCGGACCGTCCGCCACCTGGTGCAGTTCGCCCTGGTGGGTCAGCAGATGCCGCATGCCCTGCTGGCGACCCGCGTGGTCGGTCCCGTACGGGGCCACGCTCGTGATCCGGACCTGCGGCCAGGTCTCCCGGATCATGCGGGCGCAGTAGCCACCGGGCAGCTCGCACGAGGCCAGCTCGGTGTGCAGCTCCAGCACCTGCTGCGGAGGCACGTTCAGCGCGCGCAGCTCGTACAGGATCTGCCATTCCGGGTGCGGGGTACCGGGCGCGGAGCGACGGATGAGCTGCTGCTCGGAGCCGTCGGGCGCGCGGTAGCGCAGGACGGCCTGGTAGCCGGGACCGACCGTGGGCACCCCGGAAGCCGGGGCGGACGCCTGCGGTACGGGGGCCTGCGGCGCGGGGCCGGGCGGGCCGGGCTGCTGGGGTGCGCCGGGACCCGCGAGCATGGTCGCGGCCTGGTGCGCTCCGCCACCGGGCGCACCGGGAACCCCCGGCGGGCCGGGAGCCGCGGGCGGCTGACCGGTCACGGCCGGACCGGCCAGCATCGTCGCGGCATGGTCCAGCCCGCCACCGGGCGCACCCGGAGCACCGGGCGGGCCGGGGGGCGCGATCGGCTGACCCGCGCCGGGCGCCCCGGGAGGACCGGGCGGGCCGGGCTGCTGCGGGCCACCGGGGGCCGCCAGCATGGTGGCGGCGTACGAGGCTCCGCCCCCGCCAGACGCACCCGGCGCACCGGGAGCACCGGGCGGCCCGGGAGGCGCGATCGGCTGACCGGTCACGGCCGGACCGGCCAGCATCGTCGCGGCATGGTCCAGCCCGCCACCGGGCGCACCGGGGGCACCGGGCGGACCCGGAGGCGTCGGCTGCTGGGGCCCGCCCGGGCTCGCGAGCATGGTGGCGGCGTACGAAGGCTGCTCGGAACCGCTGCCCGGCGCACGGGGCGGACCCGGCGGCGTCACGGGCGCGGCGGCGGGCCGGTTGATCCGAGCCTTGCTCGTCGGCGCGTCGGCGATGTCACCGGAGGGCGCACCCGGAGCGGGAGGCTGCGGCCGTACCGGACCCGGCGCCTGTACCGGACCCGGCGCCTGGGCGGGAGCCTGCGCCTGGGCGGGAGCCGACTGCGGAACCGGTCCCGGCCCCGCGGCGGCCGGCTGACCCGCGCTCAGGTCCAGCGCGGGCGTGGCCACGGCCGTCTTCGGCAGCTCGCTGCCCCTGGGCATCAGCGTGGTCCTGGCCTCCGGGCCCACCCCGGAGGACGGCGGGGCGTCCTCCAGGTCCGACCCGGACAGCGGCGGCGCGAACACCGTCGCCGGCAGCGGCACGGACACCGAGTCGTCGGCCTTCACATCGGTCCCGGCCCAGGGCGTGGCCCCGGACGGCACCCCGTCGTTGGCCGTCGGCTCGTAGGGGACCTCGCCCCCGCGCCGCAACGGCACCGGCTCCGCGGCGGCCCCGGAACCGACCGGAGCCGCCGGAGCCACTGGTGCTGCCGGCGCCGCCGGAGCGGCGGGAGCAGCGGGAGTCGCCGGCGGGATGCCCGCCCGGTCCGCCGCCTCCTGCAGCCACTCCGGCGGACTCAGCATGAACGAGGTCTGCTCCGAGTCGATCCGCGGCACCGGAACCGAGGCCTCGGCCGGCGCGGCCGAAGCCCCGTACTCCTCCTCGTAGCGGCGGATCACCTCACCCACCGGCAGTCCCGGCCAGAGGGTCACCTCCCCGCTGTCCCGCGCGATGACCAGCCGCTGCCGGCCGCCACCGGACACGGGACCGGCCGGGCGGTCCTCCGCCCACACGACGAATCCGAGCCCGAACTCCCGTACCCGCACCTCGCGGTGCTGGTACGAGGGAACGTCCCCGTTGATCCACTCCTCGGCGCGCTCCTGCGCCTGCGCAAACGTCACCATCGCGCCGTCACCCCTCTTCCGGCGCGGAACCCGCCGCCGGAACCGACCCGGCCACGGGAACCGAGCGTGCGAATCCGCCGTCCACCATCAGACCGGCCACCGTTTCCAGCTCCGGCGGATTGCCCGCGAGCCGCTCCAGAAAGGCGTCGAAATCCGTACCGCACGGCAGCAGCAACCGCTCCACGCGCTCCTGGACCGACCAGCCGTCCTGGTCGCGCGCGTCGTCGTACGGGGAGAACCACATCGAACCGATCGACTCGCCCCGCACCTTCACCGCGACGAGCCCGCCCTGTACGAAGGCCACGCAGAGGTAGTCCTTCGTGAGGTGGTCCCGCAGACACTTGTTGACGTAGACGAGGTCGTTGACCGCCGCCTCCTCGCGCACCGTGAAGAACGGCTGGTCCACCAGCAGGCCGAGCTCCACGTCCAGCCCCGTACCCACGGGCGCGCAGCCGCCGGCCGCCTTGAGGAAGGAGCGGTAGGCCTCCGGAAGCCGGTAGCCGAGGTCCTCCTCGACCCCCTGCACCTGCTGCTCGGACACCGAGACCACCGTCTTGGGCAGCCCCAGGTGCACCGGGCGGACCTCCTGCAAGGCCCGCGTGCCGCGCTTCTCGTGGTCCACCGCGGCCGTGGCCAGGCCCGCGTGGTGGCGCAGCAGCGCCTTGACCTCCACCGGGACCAGCTCCATCCGGCGGGTGCCGGACACGTGGTGCCAGGTCCAGCCGTGCGGGGTGGACACCGGGCCGACCGTGTCCCACAGTTCGTGGCCGGTCGCCCGCATCGCGGCGTTCGCGGACACGCAGTCCGTCAAGCGCAGCTCGTCCACGCCGAAGCCCTCCGGCGGATCGGCGATCTCCACCGCCGCGCGCGCGTAGGGCGCGAAGTCGGGATGTCCGTTCGCGTCGACGCGGACTCCGTGGGGATGGCGAGCGGCCCGGACGGGGTCCGGGAAATGCACGACCTGCCCCGAGTAAGCGGCGTTGGGTGGCGCGGCCTGATGCCCGAGCCGACCTGTCGTCATGGCGGTAGCCCCCTGCTGGATCTGGCTGGTTCACCACAGCCTATGTGCTCCGGCAAGGGCATCACCCGCCCGCGAGCGGGGCACCGGCGCGAGGGCCGGGAAGATCCGAATTGATACGAATATTCGACCCCGCTTCCACATGTCAGGGGACATTTGACAGGCTGTCCCCACGGCACGGGGGCGTGCGCGACAGCGGCCACCACCGCGGCCACGGGAGGGAAAGCGCAACCATGCAGAACACGGCAACTCGCACAGAACCGGCCGACGCCGAATCGGGATCCATGGGAACCCCCGGACACCCGGGAACCGTTGGCCCCACAGCGACCGTCGATCCCCTGTCCATACCGGCACAGGGCCACCCCGCCGGCCACCAGGCCGGAGCCACCACCGGCCACGGCACCGGCGGCGCGGCCGCGCAGGGACCCGGCGACCCCCGCCTGCGCTGGGGCAGCGGCGACGGCCGTCCCGTCGTGCCCGCGCTCCGCTTCCGCCGCGACGGCATCCTGCCCACCGTGGCCGCCGCCCTCTCCGTCCGCGGCGAAACCCTCACCGGCACCGCCGGCAAGGCCGACCTGCCCCCCGTACTGCACGCCCTCGTCCAGGACTTCCTCGACACCCTCACCAGCGGCCAGCGCGAACGCTTCACCGGCCGATGTCCGGAGGCGATCCTGCTCTCCCGCCACCTGGCCGCCGTAGAGGGCGCCCGCAGCAAGCGCGCCTCGCGCAAGCCGCTCACCCCGAGCGAGGCCCGCCGCTCCCTCAAGCACTCCAAGATCACCGCCCGCCGCATCCGCGAGGACGGCGACCCGCTCCACGGCAGCTACGCACCTCCCTGCCGCTCCTGCGAGGCCCTCCTCGCCCACTTCGGCGTACGCCCCGTCGACCTCACCCACCCCGAGTAGCCACCATGACCGCCACCTCCGCTTCCTACGACCGCTCCTCGGCCGCCCGCTTCCCGGTCGCCGTGGACTCCGCCCTGCGCTCCGCCGGCTGGGAGCCCGGCCGCTGGGACATCAAGCAGGCCGAGTACTGGGCCGACGCCCTGCGCGACCACACCACCCCCGCCGGGCACCGCCACACCGTCTTCCCGGCGGCCGTCGAAGCCTGGGCGGAGTTCGGGAACCTCACCGTCACCGCCCCGGGCCCCGGCCGCCAGATCGCCCCCACCGCGATCCGCCTGGACCCCCTCACGGGCCTCCACCTGGCCCGCACCTTCGCGGACCTCGGCCGCGCCCTGTCCACCCAGCTCTGCCCGCTGGGCGTCGAGGCCGACGGAACGTCCCACCTCGCCCTCGACCGCGAGGGCCGGGTCTACTGCGTGGACCACACCGGCGACTGGTACCTCGGAGCCGGCCTCGACGAGGCCCTCACCCTCCTCCTGACCGGCCTCCAGCCGACCCGCCTGACAACGGCCTAGCCGCCCTCGCCCAGCTCCGGAAGCCGCTCCCCGGCTTCCGGATCCCGGCCCTCCTCCAGCCGGAAGAGGTACGCCCGCAGATCGGCCGCGAGGCCGCCGGCGAGGTAGGCCTGGAACTCCCGGACCCCGGCGGCGGCGTCATGGCCACGCTCGTCCGTCAGCTCCGCCACCGGATCCCAGACCATCCCGCTACCCCCTGTCGCTCGGCAGGACCGCCGAGACCTTGAAGCCGCCCTCGTCCGTCGGGCCGGACACGAAGACCCCGCCCAGCCCGAGCACCCGCTCCCGCATGCCGACCAGGCCGTTGCCGCCGCTCGGCAGTCCCGGTTCGGCGGCCTTGCCGTCGCACGGGCCGTTCTCCACCTGCATGGCCACCTCGCCCGCCCGGTGCGCGAGGCGTACGACGACCCGCGCGCCCGGAGCGTGCTTGTGGCAGTTGGTCAGTGCCTCCTGGACCACCCGGTAGGCCGTCTGCTCCACCTCCGCCGCGTACGCGGCCGCGCACTCGCCCCGCACGTCCAGCTCCACGGTCATCCCGGCCGCCCGCGACTGCCCGACCAGCCCCTCCAGCTCCGCCAGCGTCGGCCCGTCCTCGAAGCCGCCCACCAGGGCCAGGGGCGCGGTCACGGCCACCGGCTTCGGCGCCTCCGCGCGCAGCACCCCGAGCATCTCGCGCAGTTCGGTCAGCGCCTGGCGCCCCATGTCCCCGACCAGCGCGGCGTTCTTCACGGCCTTCGCCGGGTCCTTGAGGGCGATCGCCTGCAGCGCCGCCGCGTGCACCACCATCAGCGACACCCGGTGCGCGACCACGTCGTGCATCTCGCGGGCGATCCGCGTCCGTTCCTCCGTACGGGCCCACTCGGCCCGTTCCTCCGCCCGGTCCGCGAGCAGCGACAGCTCCCGCTCCAGCGAGTCCGCGCGTTCGTGCAGGCTCTCCATCAGCCGTCTGCGGGCCGCCGTGTACAGCCCGAGCAGTACCGGAGGCACGGTCAGCGCCACCGCCACGAACACGGACAGCACGATGACGAGGGTGTGACTGGCCCCCTCGTCCCCGCGGGTCCGCATGTACATCACCACGAAGGTCGCGGCCAGCGACATCGACGCCAGGGTCGCGGTGATCCGCCGGGGCACCTCGGAGGTGGCGAGGGTGTACAGCCCGACCACGCCGAGCAGGAACCCCATGGCCGCGGGCGACACGGCGATCCCGACCAGCACCACGGCGATCGGCCAGCGCCGCCGCAGCACGAGCGTGGCCCCGATCAGCAATCCGAACAGCACCCCGAGCACGACCGGGATCCCCGCCTCGTGCGCGAACCCGACCCCTTCCCAGGCGCACTCGACGGCGGACACCCCGCCGAGCACCACGTCCCCCACGGCGTCCCGCCGCCGCGCCCACCACAAAGGCGGCCCAGCGCGGCCTTCCACGACATCCCCCGTACTGGTCATGCGGTCCAGCGTACGCAGGGCTCCCGCCCCACTGCCGACCGAAATTCCGACCGGAGGAACGTGGGCGACACGTACCGGGGTTGCCTCTCGGTACGTGTCCTCGGGGGCTCCGATTTGTACCGTCGCATTGGAGGCGCCTGGTGCGGCATAGTAGGAGCCGTCAAATCAACCACGAGGACGTAATGTCTGATTTGGTTGAAATGCACTCCCCTGTGGTGTAATTGGCAGCACTGAGGCTTTTGGTGCCTTAAGTTCGGGTTCGAGTCCTGACGGGGGAGCTGCGCCGGTCCGGGTCCCGACTTCTCCAGTCGGGACCCGGCCTCGTTTCCGGATCCTGACCCACCGGTATCCTTCACGGGTCCACCACCCGAAGCCGAAGGGCACACCCGTGAGCGCCAACCGCCCGGCAGCCGTCGTCGTACTCGCAGCGGGTGAAGGCACCCGCATGAAGTCGGCCACACCCAAGGTTCTGCACGAGATCAGCGGGCGCTCGCTCGTCGGTCACGTAGTCGCCGCCTCCCGCGAGCTGGACCCCACCCATCTCGTCGTGGTCGTCGGCCACGCCCGCGAGCAGGTCACCGCGCACCTCGCCGCCATCGACGCCGACGTCCGCACCGCGGTCCAGTACGAGCAGAACGGCACCGGGCACGCCGTCCGGATGGCCCTCGAGGAGCTGGGCGGCGAGCCCGCCGGCACCGTGGTCGTCGTCTGCGGCGACACCCCGCTGCTGACCGGCGAGACCCTGGCCGCACTGACGGCGACGCACGAGGCCGACGGCAACGCCGTCACCGTGCTGACCGCCGAGGTGCCGGACTCCACCGGCTACGGCCGCATCATCCGCGGCGCCGACGGGGCGGTCACCGCCATCGTCGAGCACAAGGACGCCACCGACGCCCAGCGGGCGATCCGCGAGATCAACTCCGGGGTCTTCGCCTTCGACGGCGCCCTCCTCGCGGACGCCCTCGGCAAGGTCCGCACCGACAACAGCCAGGGCGAGGAGTACCTCACCGACGTGCTCGGCATCCTGCGCGAGGCCGGCCACCGCGTCGGCGCCGCCGTGGGCGCGGACCACCGGCAGATCCTCGGGATCAACAACCGGGTCCAGCTCGCCGAGGCCCGCGCGCTGCTCAACGCCCGCCTGCTGGAGCGCGCGATGCTCGCCGGCGTGACGATCGTCGACCCGGCGAGCACGCTCGTCGACGTGACCGTGACCTTCGGCCGCGACGCCGTCGTCCACCCGGGCACCCAGCTCCTGGGCACCACCCACATCGCCGAAGAGGCCGAGGTCGGCCCGAACAGCCGCCTGACGGACACCCACGTCGGCCCGCGGGCCCGTGTGGACAACACGGTGGCGGACACCGCCGTCGTCGGCGAGTCGGCGACCGTCGGCCCGTTCGCCTACCTGCGTCCGGGCACGAACCTGGGCGCGAAGGCCAAGGCCGGCACGTACGTGGAGATGAAGAACGCCACGATCGGCGAGGGCACCAAGGTCCCGCACCTCTCGTACGTCGGCGACGCGACGATCGGCGAGTACACGAACATCGGCGCGGCCAGCGTATTCGTGAACTACGACGGCGAACACAAGCACCACACGACCGTCGGCTCACACTGCAAGACGGGTTCGGACAACATGTTTGTGGCTCCCGTCACCATCGGGGACGGCGCCTACACGGCCGCCGGGTCCGTGATCACCAAGGATGTGCCGCCCGGTGCGCTGGCCGTGGCCCGTGGCCAGCAGCGGAATATCGAGGGCTGGGTGGCCCGCAAGCGTCCGGGAAGTGCCGCCGCGACAGCGGCTCAGTCGGCGGTCCAAGAGGACTCCGACGAACGCTGAGGTGAACTGACCGGAAACGGCTACGCCCGAGACGGCGTACCGTGATAGGTGCACGCAATTCGGCTGGCTCACCGTGTGCGGGACGGACGCACACGGGGGCGAGCAGCTTTCCCACGTCTGAGGAGACTGTGCTGTGACCGGGATCAAGACGACCGGCGAGAAGAAGTTGATGCTCTTCTCCGGCCGCGCCCACCCCGAGCTGGCCGAGGAGGTCGCGCACCAGCTCGGTGTCGGCCTCGTGCCGACCAAGGCTTTCGACTTCGCGAACGGCGAGATCTACGTCCGCTTCCAGGAGTCCGCCCGCGGCGCGGACTGCTTCCTGATCCAGAGCCACACGGCTCCGATCAACAAGTGGATCATGGAGCAGCTGATCATGATCGACGCGCTCAAGCGCGCGTCGGCACGCTCCATCACCGTGATCGTCCCGTCCTACGGGTACGCCCGCCAGGACAAGAAGCACAAGGGCCGCGAGCCGATCTCGGCCCGTCTGGTCGCCGACCTGCTCAAGACCGCGGGCGCCGACCGCATCCTGACGGTCGACCTGCACACGGACCAGATCCAGGGCTTCTTCGACGGCCCGGTCGACCACCTTTCGGCCCTGTCGGTCCTCGCGGACTACGTCGGTGCCAAGGTGGACCGCGCCAAGCTGACGATCGTCTCCCCGGACGCCGGCCGCGTGCGCGTGGCCGACCGCTGGTGCGACCGCCTGGACGCGCCGCTGGCGATCGTCCACAAGCGCCGCGACAAGGACGTCGCCAACCAGGTGACCGTCCACGAGGTCGTCGGTGAGGTCAAGGGCCGCGTCTGCGTCCTGGTCGACGACATGATCGACACGGGTGGCACCATCTGCGCCGCCGCCGACGCGCTCTTCGCGCACGGCGCGGAGGACGTCATCGTGACGGCCACGCACGGCATCCTGTCGGGCCCGGCCGCCGACCGCCTGAAGAACTCCAAGGTCAGCGAGTTCGTGTTCACGAACACCCTGCCGGACCCGTCCGACCTGGAGCTCGACAAGATCACGGTGCTGTCCATCGCCCCGATGATCGCCCGCGCGGTGCGCGAGGTCTTCGAGGACGGCTCGGTCACCAGCCTGTTCGAAGAGCAGCAGTAGGCTCCACCGCTCAGCGCTAGATCCTTTTTGGGTACGGCCTCCCCGCCGGGTACACTCCTTGAGTTGCTCGGCGAGGGAGGCCGTACCTGTTTTCGAACGGGTTCCGGTGCTCCGTTATCGACGCGCTCTTCGTAGCAGGCCGTGTTCCGGCCGGGTGACCGTTGTCCATTTCCGTCACCCCACGAGGAGTGAGCATGTCCGAGATCAAGCTTTCCGCCCAGGTCCGCGACACCTTCGGCAAGGGCTCTGCCCGCCAGGCCCGTCGTGACGCCCTGGTTCCCGCCGTCATCTACGGCCACGGCACCGAGCCGAAGCACGTCAACGTCGAGGCCCACGGCCTGCAGCTGGCGCTCCGCACCGCCAACGTCCTGATCTCCCTGGACATCGCGGGTGGCGGCACCGAGCTGGTCATCCCGAAGGCCGTGCAGAAGCACCCGCTGAAGCGCTCGATCTCCCACGTCGACTTCCTGATCGTCAAGAAGGGCGAGAAGGTCACCGTCGACGTCGCGATCGTCACCGAGGGCGACCTGGCCGCGGGCAACAACATGCTGGAGACCCTCCAGAACACGATCTCCGTCGAGGCCGAGGCCACCAACATCCCGACCGAGGTCACCGTCTCCATCGCGGGCCTCGAGGCCGGCGCCACCATCACCGCCGCGGACCTGGTCCTGCCGGCCGGCACCACGCTGGCCGTCGACGGCGACCTCGCCGTCCTCCAGGTCGTCGCCCCGCAGGGCGAGGAGCCGGCTGCCGCGGGCTCCGAGGCCTGAGTCTCGCCTCTCCCCCTCAGCACTTGCTGAACGACCGCCGTCCGGCTCCACTGGAGCGGGACGGCGGTCGTCTTCGTATAAGGAGCTTTTGATGTCGGACGACGCGGCGCCCTGGCTGATCGTGGGGCTCGGGAACCCGGGTGCGGAGTACGCGGGCAACCGCCACAACATCGGTTTCATGGTGGCCGACCTGCTGGCGGAGCGGATGCGCGGGAAGTTCAAGGCGCACAAGGCCCGCGCACAGGTGGTGGAGGGCCGGATGGGCCCGCCCGGACCTCTGAACCGGCGGGTGGTGCTGGCCAAGCCCATGTCGTTCATGAACCTGTCCGGCGGCCCGGTGACGGCGCTGCGGGACTTCTACAAGGTTCCGCTCGACCGGATCATCGCGGTCCACGACGAGCTGGACATCGACTACCCGACGCTGCGCCTGAAGCTGGGCGGCGGGGACAACGGCCACAACGGCCTGAAGTCGATGACGAAGTCCATGGGCCCGGACTACCACCGGGTCCGCTGCGGCATCGGCCGCCCGCCGGGCCGTATGGAGGTCGCGGACTTCGTGCTGAAGGACTTCTCTTCCACGGAGCGCAAGGAGCTCGACTGGTTCGTCGACCGGTCGGCGGACGCCGTGGAGTGCCTGATCCAGGAGGGGCTGGAGCGGGCGCAGTCCACGTACAACAGCTAGCACCGCCAACAGTTAGCGCGGCCAACAGCTAGCGGACATGACGCAGAGGGGCCCGCACACCGGACGGTGTGCGGGCCCCTCTGTCATGCCGTACGAAACCTCAGCCGGTGTTGCGCAGGCCCGCCGCGACACCGTTGACGGTCAGGAGCAGGGCCCGCGACAGGATCGGGTCCGCCTCCTCGCCGCGCTCGGCTGCCGCCCGCTGGCGGGCCAGCAGGGAGACCTGGAGGTAGGAGATCGGGTCCAGGTAGGCGTCGCGGACCGAGAAGGTCTGCTGGAGGACCGGGTTGGAGTCGAGGAGCTTCTCGCCCCCGGTGATCCGCAGGACCTCGCGGACGGTGAGCTCGTGCTCGGCCTCGATGCGGGCGAAGACGTGCTTGAGGTCCTCGGGCACGAGGGTGTCGACGTAGTGGCGGGCGATCCGCAGGTCCGTCTTGGCCAGCGTCATCTCGACGTTGGAGAGGAAGTTGCGGAAGAAGTGCCAGCGCTCGCCCATCTCGGTCAGCGCGTCGCCCTGGCCGGCCTCGCGCAGGGCCTTGAGGCCCGAGCCGACCCCGTACCAGCCGGGGACGATCTGGCGGGACTGGGTCCAGCCGAAGACCCACGGGATGGCGCGCAGGCCGTCGAGGCCCGCGCCCGAGTCGGGGCGGCGCGAGGGGCGCGAGCCCAGGTGCAGGTCGGCGAGCTGGTCGACGGGGGTGGCGGCGAAGAAGTACGCCGGCAGGTCCGGGTCCTCGACGAGCGCGCGGTAGGCGTTGTGCGCCGCGTCCGAGACGGTGTCCATGGCCTCGTCCCAGCGGGCCAGGTCCTCGTCGGACTGCCGGGGCCCGGTGTGCAGGGCGGAGGCCTGGAGGGTGGCCGCGACGGTCAGCTCCAGGTTCTCGCGGGCCAGCGAAGGCACGAGGTACTTGTCGGAGATGACCTCGCCCTGCTCGGTGACCTTGATCTCGCCCTCGAGCGTGCCCCAGGGCTGCGCGAGGATCGCGTCGTGCGAGGGGCCGCCGCCGCGGCCGACGGTGCCGCCGCGGCCGTGGAAGAGGCGCAGGCGGACGCCGTAGCGGTGGGCCACGTCGCGCAGCCGGCGCTGGGCGCGGTGGATCTCCCACTGGGAGGTGGTGATGCCGCCGAACTTGGAGGAGTCGGAGTAGCCGAGCATGACCTCCTGGACGTCGCCGCGCAGGGAGACCAGGCGCCGGTAGGAGGGGTCGGCCAGCATCTCGTCGAGGATGACGTCGGCGGCCTTGAGCTCGTCGGTGGTCTCCAGGAGCGGGACGATCCCGATCTTGGCCCAGCCGCCGTGCAGGTCGATGAGGCCGGCTTCGCGGGCCAGGACGGCCGCGGCGAAGACGTCGTCGGCGCCCTGGCACATCGAGATGATGTAGGACTCGATGACCTCGGGGCCGAACTTCTCGAAGGCGTCCTTGATGGCGCCGAAGACGCCCAGCGTCTTTTGTCCGGCGGCGTCGAGCGGGGCCGGGGTGGGCGCCAGCGGACGGCGCGAGCGGAGCTCCTTGGCCAGCAGCTTGCCGCGGTAGTCGCGGGGCATGTCGGCGTAGCGCCAGGATTCCTCGCCGAGGCGGTCGAAGAGCTGGCCCAGGGCGTGGTGGTGGGCGTCCGCGTGCTCGCGTACGTCCATGGTGGCGAGCTGGAGGCCGAAGGCGGCCAGCGTGCGGATGGTGCGGTCCATGCGGCCGTCGGCGAAGAGCGCGCCGCGGTGTTCGCGCAGGGAGGTCTGGATGAGGGTGAGGTCGGTGAGCAGCTCGGCGGTGCCGAGGTAGTCGCGGCCTTCCTCGTGGGGGGTGCCCTTGGCGAGGCGCTCGCGGGTGTTGACGAGCTTCTGGCGGATGCAGGTGGCCTTGAGGCGGTACGGCTCCTCGGCGTTCAGCCGCTTGTAGCGCGGGCTGATCTCGGGGAGGCGCTCCAGGTCGGCCTGGAGGGAGGTGAGGAGTTCCTCGGTGGCGCCGGTGTAGCGGATGGAGTTCGACAGCAGTCCGCGCAGGAAGTCGATGAGTTCCAGTGCGTCGGTGATGCCGTGCTCGTGCTGGAGGATCAGCACGTCCCGGGTCACCTCGGGGGTGACGTTGGGGTTGCCGTCGCGGTCGCCGCCGATCCAGGTGCCGAAGGTGAGGGGGCGGGTGCCGGCGGGGATCTCGATGCCGACGCGCTGGAGCTCGGCGGCCAGGTCCTCGAGTACGTCGCCCACGGCGCCGGCGTGCAGCTCGTCGAGGTAGTAGATGGCGTTGCGGGCCTCGTCGGCGGGCTCGGGGCGGACCACGCGCAGCTCGTCGGTCTGCCAGACGAGGTCGATGTTCTCGGCGAGGCGCAGGTCGTGGCGGCGGCGCTCGCCGGCGCCCGCGACGGGCTCCTCGAGCAGCGCGGCGATGCGGCGCAGCTTGTTCAGGACGCTGCGGCGGGCGGCCTCGGTGGGGTGCGCGGTGAAGACCGGGCGGACGTTGAGGTTCTTGACCGTCTCGCGCAGGTGCTCGGGGTCGGCGTCCTTGAGCATGTCGGCCGTGCGGGCCAGCAGCCCGCCTTCGGCGGCGCGGTGGGCGCGCAGCTCCTTGCCGCGGTGCACCTGCTCGGTGACGTTGGCGAGGTGGAAGTAGGTGGAGAAGGCGCGCACCAGCTTGGCGGCGGTCTCCAGGTCGGTGTCGCCGAGCAGCGCGGCAGCGGCGATGCCGTCGGTGCGGGTGAGGGCCCGGACGCGTTCGACCAGGTCGAGGAGGTCTTGGCCCTCCTGGCGTACGAGCGTCTCGCCGAGGAGGTCGCCGAGGCGGCGGATGTCGGCGCGCAGCTCGGCGTTGGCGGCTGCGACGGCGGTGTTCGAGAGGGCCTCGGTGGAGGGGGCCTGGTCGGCACTGCTCACAGGTGCGGCTCCTTGCAGTGTTTCGAGCGCTACTGGGAGGTGGGCTCCGGGACTGCGCGCGGCTTCGCCGCTTCCTGATGCGCAGCTCGGGCTGCCCGTGCGGACCGCGCTGTCCGACGTCACCAGGATAGGTGGCCCGTCCTCGTGCCTCGGTATATGTGTCATCAGGCGGGACGGCACCGCGGTGACGGTGGGGCGAGAGGGGCCGATGGGCCCGGGGCGCCGGGTCCGAGGACACGGCGGCGGGCGCGCTCCCCTTGCCGCGCGCGGGACCTTTGCCATACTTACGTTGCCGTAGGTTACGGGTCCGTAGGGATCGTGGCCGGGCGGCGCGCCTGCCGACTCCTCACCCTCAGGGGACCCCATGACCATCAGTCCCGACGTGATCGAGGACGCCTCGGCGCCCTCCGACGCGTCCGCTCCCTCCGCGACCCTCGGCGGTGAGAACAAGAGGTCCGTCGAGCAGCTGGCGCTGCTGCTGTTCATCACCGTTCCCTTCGTCGCCCTGCTGGGTGCGATCCCGCTGGCCTGGGGCTGGGGGGTGAGCTGGCTGGACGTGGGCCTGATGGTCTTCATGTACTTCCTGGCCTGCCACGGCATCACCATCGGCTTCCACCGCTACTTCACGCACGGTTCCTTCAAGGCGAAGCGGCCGCTGCGGATCGCGCTGGCGGTCATGGGGTCGATGGCGGTGGAGGGGCCGCTGGTGCGCTGGGTGGCCGATCACCGCAAGCACCACAAGTACTCCGACCACGAGGGCGACCCGCATTCGCCGTGGCGGTTCGGCGAGACGGTGCCGGCCCTGATGAAGGGGCTGTGGTGGGCGCACATCGGGTGGCTCTTCGACGAGGAGCAGACCAACCAGCAGAAGTACGCCCCGGACCTGATCAAGGACCCGGCGATCCGCCGCATCTCGCGCGACTTCGTCTGGTGGACGATCTTCTCGCTGGCGATCCCGCCGGTCGTGGGCGGTCTGGTGACCATGTCGTGGTGGGGGGCGTTCACGGCGTTCTTCTGGGGCTCTCTGGTGCGGGTCGCGCTCCTGCACCACGTGACGTGGTCGATCAACTCGATCTGTCACGCCGTGGGCAAGCGCCCGTTCAAGTCCCGTGACCGTTCCGGGAACGTCTGGTGGCTAGCCGTGCTGTCCTGCGGCGAGTCCTGGCACAACCTGCACCACGCGGATCCGACCTCGGCCCGGCACGGCGTGCTGCGCGGACAGGTCGACTCCAGTGCGCGGCTGATCCGTTGGTTCGAACAGCTGGGATGGGCGTCCGACGTGCGCTGGCCGTCCGAGGAGCGCATCGACGCCCGGCGCAAGGAAGAGACGTCGAACGCGGCATGATGGGGGGCGTGGCGATCGACGGCAGCAGTTCCAGCAGCGACAAGCCCAGGCGGTCCCGCCGGGTCCGGATGACGGGCGCGGAGCGGCGCCAGCAACTGCTGGACATCGGCCGCACCCTGTTCGCCGAGAAGGGCTTCGAGGGCACGTCGGTGGAGGAGATCGCGGCCAAGGCCGGGGTGTCCAAGCCGGTGGTCTACGAGCACTTCGGCGGCAAGGAGGGCCTCTACGCGGTCGTCGTGGACCGGGAGATGCGCCAGCTGCTGGACGGGGTGACGGGGGCGCTGACGGCCGGGCATCCCCGGGAGCTCCTGGAACAGGCGGCGTTCGCGCTGCTGGACTACATCGAGAACTACACGGACGGCTTCCGGATCCTGGTCCGGGACTCCCCGGTCGCCCAGTCGACGGGCACCTTCGCCTCGCTGATCAGCGATATCGCCACGCAGGTCGAGGACATCCTGGGCCTGGAGTTCAAGGCCCGCGGCTTCGACCCGAAGCTGGCCCCGCTGTACGCGCAGGCGCTGGTGGGGATGGTGGCGCTGACCGGTCAGTGGTGGCTGGAGACGCGCCGCCCGAAGAAGGCGGAGGTGGCGGCGCACCTGGTGAACCTGGCCTGGCACGGCCTGGAGAACCTGGAGGCGAAGCCGCGGCTGGTGGGCCACCGCAAGAGCTGAGCTGGACGTTTGGTGTTTGCGTCGAGCCGAGAGCGCGGTGGAACCGTGTGGGTGCCCGGGTCCCGGCGGCCCGGGCACCGGCATTTCCGGAAGCCGGTTCTGAACGCGATCAAAATCCTCGGGAAAATTGCTTCTGCCACTCCCGTCACAGATGTACTCTTCGGTTACTTCCCGGGGGGGAATGGCAAATCCCCGTGCAATGTGCTGCGCCTCCGCGCGCCCTGCACGAGCGCCTTCAACCCGGTTTCGCCTGCTTTTCCAACAGGGAGACCTCTTGTCTTTCATGCGCCCCAAGCGCTCCGCCCGACTCGCGGCCTCCACCGCCATCGCCCTCGCGGCGGGCATGCTCCTGGCGGGCCCCGCGTCCGCCGACGGCGTACCGAAGCCGGTGACCGAGCGCCCGCTGCCCAAGGTCGACATGCGCGGCCACGGCGAACTGCCGAAGGCCGCGCCCACGGCCGGCACCCCGTCCAAGCAGCAGCTCCAGCGCGGCGCCGACGCTCCGGCCACGGCCACGGTCGGCAAGACCGTCCCGGCCCGGTTCGACGTGGACCACGACGGTGCGGACGACATCGTCTACCGCACCATCGGCGGCGCCACCTACCTGGCCCAGTCGAGCTCGTCCGTCGCCGACGAAAAGTTCAACGTCTCGAAGGCCGACTACCAGGACGCCTTCAAGGACCTCCTCCCGGCCGGCGACCTCAACCACAACGGGTATCCGGAACTGCTGACCCTGTCGGTCAACGGCACGCTCTCCATGACCGAGGCCGGGTCCACGATCGGCACGACCGGCGTGACGTGGTCCAGCCGCGGCTGGAACGCGTACAACAAGCTCATCGCCGCGGGCGACCTGACCGGCGACGGCAACGCCGACCTGCTGGCCCGCACCCCCAACGGGACGCTCTACCTGTACCCGGGCAACGGCCGGGCCGGGTCCGACACCCCGTACGACGGCCGCGTCCAGGTCGGCTCCGGCTGGGGCATGTTCGACCAGATCCTCGGCGGCGCCGACTACAACGCCGACGGCATCGCGGACGTGCTGGCCACGACGCCCACCGGCGCGATGTACTTCTACGCGGGCACGGGGAACATCGGCTCCCCCTTCGCCGACGGCGTGAAGACCGGCTCGGGCTGGACGATGTACAACCAGCTCAGCCCGCTCGTCGACAAGGGCGGCAAGACCTGGGTCCTCGCCCGCGAGCTGAGCGGCACCGCCTACCTGTACCCGAGCCTGGGCAACGGCCAGCTCGGCGACCGCGTGCGGTTCGGCAGCGACTGGGAGTACACCGACCTGCTGGCCGGCCAGGGCGCCATCGCCGACCACGGCAAGGGCGAGGTCTTCGGGCGCACCGCCGGCGGCTCCCTGTACGCCTACCTCGGCAAGCAGAACGGCAACTTCGTCGACCGCGAGCAGATCGGCGACGCGGGCGAATACGACCTGGACTTCGGCCTGACCCTCGCGTCCTCGCTGTCCAAGGCCGACCACGGCCACCTGCTGCTGACCTACGACGGCGTCCTGTACGGCCCGAACGGCACGATCGGCGGCGGCTGGGGCATCTACAAGTCCCTCCTCGGCGTCGGCGACCTGGACAACGACGGCTACGGCGACCTCCTCGCCCTGGACAACTCGAACGTCCTGTGGCTCTACCCGAGCCAGGGCAACGCCCAGAACTTCGCCGACCGCATCCGCGTCGGCGGCGGCTGGGGCTCCTACAACAAGCTCCTCGGCGCCGGTGACTTCACCGGTGACGGCCGCGCGGACCTGCTGGCCCGCGGCACCGACGGCAAGCTGTGGGTCTACCCGGGCACCGGCTCCGGCTCCGCTCCGCTCACCGATCGCGTGCAGATCGGCTCCGGCGGCTGGAACAGCTTCAACAAGCTCGCCGCCGTCGGTGACATCACCGGTGACGGCCGCGGCGACCTGCTGGCCGTCGACTCCTCGGGTACCGCCTACCGCTACGCGGCGACCGGTCTGCAGGGTCTGAGCACCTTCTCGGACCGCGCCGTCGTCGGTGGCGGCTGGAACACCTACGGCGAGCTCTTCTAAGCGCTCCCGCACCACACGACGGCGCCCCGTCACCGGAGATCCGGTGACGGGGCGCCGTCGTGTGTGCGCCGCTGCCCGTCAGCCGGTCAGCGGCTCCAGGAACTCGAGCCGGTTGCCGACCGGGTCCTCGGAGTAGAAGCGGCGGTGGCCCGGGAGGTCGTGGTCCCAGACGACCTCGGCGCCGCGTTCCTCCAGTCTGCTCGCGTACGCCTCGATGCCGTCGACCCTGAGCCCCGGGTGGGCCTTGCGGGCTGGCCGGAAGTCCTCCTCGACGCCGAGGTGGAGCTGGACGGGCCCGGCGGCGAACCAGCAGCCTCCGCGGGCCGCGAGCACCGGTGGCTTGGGTATCTCGGTCATACCGAGCACGTGGATGTAGTACGTGCGCAGCCGGTCCTCCGATCCGGGCGGCACGGCGAGCTGTACGTGGTCGACCGCGGCGAGCATGGTCAGGCCTCCTTGCGGGCTACGGCGAAGATCCGCCGGAAGGGGAAGACGGTGCCGCGCGGGCCCGGCGGGTAGGCGTGGCGCAGCAGGGTGCGGTACTCCGCGAGGAAGACGTCCACGGCTTCGCGGTCCTCGCCCAGTGCGGTCAGGACGGGCCTCAGCGCGGTGCCCTTGACCCAGTCCAGCACCGGGTCGGGGCCTTCGAGCAGCTGGTAGTAGGTGGTCTCCCAGACGTCGGCGTCGCAGCCGAGCTCGGTGAACCGCTCCAGGTATCCGGCCGGTTCGAGGATGTGGATGTAGCGGGCCCCGTGTCCGGCCAGCCGGGCCCGCCAGCGCGGGGTGTCGCACAGCTCGGCGAGGATCCGGTGGCTGGGGGCGGTGAAGTTGCCGGGGATCTGGAAGGCGAAGGTGCCGCCGGGGCGCAGTCCGTTGATCCAGGCGGCGAAGGATCCGGGGTGGCCCGGGACCCATTGGAGGGCGGCGTTGGAGACGATCAGGTCGTAGGGCTCCTCGGGGACCCAGTCGGCCAGGTCTCCGTGGCGGAAGTCGAGCCGGCCGCCACCGCTGGTGGGGCCGGCGTACTCGGCGCTCGCGCGGTCGAGCATCTCCGGGGAGAGGTCGTATCCGGTGATGCGGGCCTCGGGCCAGCGGTCGGCGATGAGCGCGGTGACGTTGCCGGGGCCGCAGCCGAGGTCGGCGACCCGGGCCGGCCTGGAGGGGAGCTCCGGTATGCGGGTCAGGAGATCGAGGAAGGGCCTGGCCCGGTGTCCGGCGTGCCGGAGGTATTGCTGCGGGTCCCAGGTGGGTGCTGTGGGCGCCGTGGGCGCTGTGGGCACGCTGGCGGATGCGGTGTCGGAATGCATGTTCGAGCCTCCTTGCTGGCAATGCGGTCGGAAGCGGAAGCCGCTCCGGCCCCCTCCATGCCCCATGCTGGCGCAGAATATATCTTGACGTCAAGATACACGATCTCGAGATACTCGATTTGAAGAGACTTCATGTCGACAGACCCTTTACACTGATCGACATGGAGGACGAGGTCGACCGACTGGTCGCGGCATGGCGGCGGGAACGCCCTGACCTCGACGTGGAACCACTCGAGGTGCTCAGCCGCGTCAGCAGGCTCGCGCGCCACCTCGACCGCGCCCGCAGGCTGGCCTTCTCCGAGCACGGCCTGGAGCCGTGGGAGTTCGATGTGCTGACCTCGCTGCGGCGCGCGGGAGCGCCCTACCAGCTCTCCCCCGGCCAACTGCTGACCCAAACCCTGGTCACCTCCGGCACCATGACCAACCGCATCGACCGGCTCGCCAAGAAGGGCCTCGTCGAGCGGCTGCCCGACCCCAGCGACCGGCGCGGGGTCCTCGTCCGGCTCACTCCCGAGGGCCGCGACCGCGCCGACCAGGCGCTCGCCGGGCTGCTGGCCCAGGAGCGGGCGATCCTGGCCCAGCTCTCGCGTACCCAGCGTGGCGATCTCGCCGCGCTGCTACGCCAGTTGACCGCTCCGTTCGACAACCTCCCCGGCTAGCCCGGGGCCCGGCATGCCGGGCAGTCCGGGCAGGTCCGCGGGGCGTACGCCGGCCCGCCTGGCCAGGGCGACCGCCGCGAGCGTGGAGTGGACGCCGAGCTTGCCCAGCACGTTCTGCATGTGGGTGCGGACCGTGTGCGGGGAGAGGAACAGCCGCGCGGCCACGTCCTTGCGGCCCAGCCCGGCGACCATGCAGCGCAGCACCTCGTGCTCCCGCGGCGTCAGGGACTCCACGAGCCGTTCGCTGTCCGTACGGTGCTTTCGTGCCGCGGTCAGTTCACGGAGCACTCCGGTGAGCAGCGCGGGCGGAAGGTGCGTCTCCTCGCGCAGGACTCCGCGGATGACGGCGAGGAGCCGCGAGAGCGAGCAGTCCTTCGCCACCCACCCGGAGGCCCCTGCCTGGAGTGCGAGGGCGGCCCGGCGCGGGTCGTCGCGCTCGGCGAGGACCACCGCCCGGACCCCGGGGTGCGAGACCCGCACGCCCGCCACCAGTGCGATCCCGTCGGCGCCGGGCGGCTGCGGCCCGGAACCGGCCTCCCGCTGGGCGGGGACGGCTCCGGCGGCGGCGGTCAGGTCGGCGTCGACCAGGAGCACGTCGAAGCGGCGGCCCTCGGTGACGGCGCGTTCGAGGCAGCGCAGCGCGGCCGGGCCGCTGCCGGCCGCGGACACGTCCACGTCCGGTTCGGCCGCGAGTGCGGCGGCGAGAGATTCGGCGAAGATGCGGTGATCGTCGACCACGAGTACCCGGATACGGACCACAAAACCCCCAAGGGTCGGGGAACGGACAGCTGCGGGTACGGCGCCCGGACCGGGTGATCCGCAGTCGCCGCGGCCGCCGCCGTGACATATCTGCACTACCCCGGACCGGACGTCGTACCCGACTTGTCTCGACCCCTGAATCAACACCGGCCCCCACCGGTGTCACGCATCAGCGTAGGGCCGGGGGCGTCTCGTGGTTGGCCGAATTGCAGAAGTTTTTCGAGGGATTTTCCGGCGGGGCGTCCTCCGGGGAGCTTTGTGATGGCTTGAAATCGACTGCCCGCAAAGCCCGGAAGAGGCATTCCGGACCGGGGTGTGCCACGGGCAGTTGCACGGGGTGCATTTCACCCGGCGTGTGCACGCTGGGCGCCCGCGCACAGCGCCCGCTCACGGCGCACCGCGAACACGCACACGCCCCCGCGCCGACGCCGGAAGGCGTGCGGGCACGGGGGCGCGCGGGCACCGGGGTGCCCGAAGCCTCGTAAGGAATCAGCTGGTTCGGGCGCGGTGGGCGCGCAGGAAGTCCCAGGCGTCCGTCACGATCCCGGTGAGGTCCGAGCGGCTCGGGGTCCAGCCGAGGCGCTCGTGGGCCGTCCGGGCGGAGGCGACGAGCACCGCCGGGTCGCCGGCCCGGCGCGGGGCGAGGACCTCGGGGATCTCCTTGCCGGTGACCTTGCGGACGGCCTCGATGACCTCGCGGACCGAAAACCCGCTGCCGTTGCCGAGGTTGCACACCAGGTGCTCCCCGGCAGCGGCGACCCGCAGGGCGGCCAGGTGGGCCTCCGCCAGGTCGGCGACGTGGATGTAGTCGCGCACGCAGGTGCCGTCCGGGGTCGGGTAGTCCTCCCCGAACACCGAGATCGACTCCCGCTCGCCCAGGGCCACTTGCAGGACCAGCGGGATCAGGTGCGATTCGGGGTCGTGGCGCTCGCCGAACCGCCCGTAGGCGCCCGCCACGTTGAAGTAGCGCAGGGAGACCGCCGCGAGGCCGTGGGCCGCGCACTCCCCCGCGATCATGTGGTCGACGGCCAGCTTCGAAGCCCCGTACGGGTTGGTCGGCGCGGTCACCGAGGACTCGCTGAGGGGTCCGTCGCCGCGCGGTTCCCCGTAGGTCGCGGCGGTGGAGGAGAACACCAGCTTGGCCACGCCCGCCTCGCGCATCGCGGCCAGCAGGGCGATGGTGCCGCCGACGTTGTTCGCCCAGTACTTGCCGGGGTTCGCCACGGACTCGCCCACCTGCGAGGAGGCCGCGAAGTGCAGGACCGCGTCGTAGGAGGGGTCCAGGTGCTCGGCCGCGTCCTGGATCCGGCCCTCGACGAACGTGGCGCCGGCCGGCACCCCTTCGCGGAATCCGGTGGAGAGGTCGTCGAGGACCGTGACCTCGTGGCCCGCCTCCAGGAGATGGGCGGCGACCACGCCGCCCACGTATCCGGCTCCGCCGGTGACCAGGTATTTGGAAGACGCCGTCTCACTCACGTGCCTACTGCCTCTCGCCGGGGACCGCATGCACGGTACGCATGCTGGTGACCGGCTTACCCGATCTCGCCCCGTCGGGGAAATCCGCGGACCGCATCAGAGGGAAGCGGCCCCGGGTCGCGGCAGTACGGCCCGGTCGAGCAGCCCGGTACGGGCGGCCAGCGCGGCCGCCTCCAGCCGGGAGCCCACGCCCAGCTTCATCAGCACCCGCTGCACGTGCGTGCGCGCGGTGCTCGGCGCGATGGCCATGCCCGCGGCGATCAGCCGGGTGTCCTCGCCCTCCGCGACCCGGACCAGGACCTCCACCTCCCGCGGGGTGAGCAGCCGCAGCAGCCTGCCGCCCTCGTCGTCGGGCTGGGCCGAGGGGTTGAGGAGTTCGGCGAACGCCCCCTGCAACAGCTGCGGGGCGATGGCCACTTCCCCGGCCCGGGCCTTGGCCAGGGCCCGCTCCACGCCCTCGATGCGCTCGTCGTGGCGCACGTACCCCGAGGCGCCCGCGGCGAAGGCCGCCGCGATGCCGCGCGGGCTCGGCACCGGCCCCAGGACGACCACGGCGATCTGCGGACGCTCCCGCTTGATCCGGACGATCGGCTCGAAGACCCCCGGCTCGGCGGGGGTGGCGGTGCCCAGCAGGCAGACCTCCGGGGCCCGGCTGATGACCAGTTCGGCGGCGCCCGCGGCCGGGGCGGCGGCCGCCAGGACCCGGTGGCCGCGCAGTTTCAGGGCCGAGGCGAGCGCCTCGGCCAGTAGCCGGTGCTCGTCGACCACCATGACCCGTACGCCCATTGAGGCACCCACCCCCGACCCTTCTGACCCGGCAAGCTACACGCTTGTTCGACGGTGTGGTGCGGATACCGCGCAGAAGCCCCCGGAAGGACGGACCTTCCGGGGGCTCCGGGGGTGAAGCGGAACGTTGAAGCGGAACGTGCCGCGGGTCAGCTCGTCGCGAAGGAGACGAAGGAGTAGTACGGGTCGGTGGCCACGGTGGACTTCGTCATCACGGCATTGCGCGCGATGAACAGCCTGCCGTTGTGGAAGAGGTACTCCCCGCTGTCCACCAGGTACTGGGACTCCGCGCGCTGGGATTCCTTGGTCGCCGGATTCTGCATGAGGACGGTCTCCTTCATCGTCTTGCCGTCGATGGAGACCACCTGGCCGCCGCCGTCGTAGGGCGGGGCCTTGTAGGCGATGACGTTCGACCCGTCCATCCGCAGCGGCACCATCGAGTAGCGCTCGCCCGCGTCGGCGCGGTCGGCCGTCTGCTTGCCGGTCTCCAGGTCGAAGGAGACGAGCTCGTTGGTGTCCCCGTACTCGGCCTTGCCCTTGTGGTCCTCGGTCGGCAGGTAGAGCTTGCCGTTGCCGACGACGGCGAGGCGGCAGTCCTCGACCTCGGTGCTGCCGCACTTCATGGCGTAGTTGCCCGAGGTGAGGGGGATGTGCGCCTTGAGCTGGCCCCCGTCGTCGATGACGAACAGGTCGCTGACGCCCGAGGCGTTCTTGGCGGTGTTGTTGACGTCCGCCGCGACGATCAGCGGCTTGGTGGAGACGATCTTGCCGTACTCGATGCCCGCGGAGAGCTTGTACGAGGACTTCTGCGCGCCCGTGACCGGGTCGAGGGCCTGCGCGTACATCGTGTAGTTCGGGTACTGGCCGCACCGGCGGATCGCGGCGAGGGCGGGGCCGCCGCCGTAGCCGAGGTCCTCGCAGTTGTCGGTGTCGGTCTTGGGCGCCCACAGCGGCTTGCCGTCGGCGAGGTTCCAGGCGGCGCCGCCGGAGGTGCCGCCCGCGGCCACGGTCTGGCCGCTGACGGTGATCTCGTCGAAGGTGACGGGCTTGTCGCCGCCGGTCTGGGACTTGGCGGTGCCGGACCACAGGAGCTTGCCGCTGATCAGGTCGATGACGCCGACCTGGTTGCACGGCTGGTACTTCTTGTCCGCCGTCGGCAGGGCCGCGTCGAAGAGGATCGCGGCCTTGTTGTCGGAGGAGAAGCGGCTGGCGCCGCAGACGTTCGCGTTGAGCGGGGTCTCCCACTTCTTGGCGCCGTCGGCGAGGTTGTAGCCGACCACCTTGGACACGTCCGACTTGACGTAGGTGGAGTCGGTCACCCAGGAGCCCGGGATCTGGACGATGTCGTCCGAGGCCGGCATCGGGAGGTTGAACAGCGTCTTGGACTTGGTGCTGGCGGGCACCTTCTCGCTGCCGCCGGCGCCCGGCTTGTCGCCGCCGGTGCCCGGGCTGGCCGTGCCGTCGGCGACGGGCTGCGTGCCGCCGTCCTTGCCGTCGCCGGAGGTGTACCAGAAGCCGCCCGCGACGATGAGGACGATGGCCAGGACGGCCGCGCCGACGATCATCAGCTGGGTGCGGACCTCGTTGCCGCCGCCGGAGCCCGTGCCGCCGGCCGCGCCCGCGGGCTGGGCCGCGTACATGGGCGTGGTGGCGGGCTGCTGCTCCTGCGGGTAGCCGTAGGCCGCCTGCGGATACCCGTACGCGGGCTCGGCGGACGACGCACCGGGCGCGACGGCCGGCGCACCGGGCGCGGGCGCGGCGGGCGGCGCACCCGGCGCGGGCTGCCCGGCCGGGACCGTCGGCGGCTGGGCCGGCTGCTGCGGGGGCGCCGGGGGCATGGCCGGCGGCACGGGGGGCGCCGGCGGGGTGGCGCCGAAGCCGCCCTGCCGGGGGTCCTCGGGCGCGCCGAAACCGCCGGACGGCGGCTGACTGGGGGGCGGCGGGGTACTCATCTGGTGCTACTGCCTCTCGGTGGGCGGCTCGGCGGACTCGTTCGCTGGGAATGGCTCACTTGCCGAAGACCATCAGGAACTTCTCGTCCTTGTTCTGGGCCGTGAGGTGGTCGACGGAGAGGAAGAGCCGTCCGTCCGCGTAGGCCACCTTCGGGGCGAAGAAAGAGCTCTCGACGGGGGCGGAGGCCCCGGAGGGGTTGCGCAGGACCACCGTGGGGGTGCCTCCGGCGGCCGGGATCGTGAGGACCTCGCCGCCCTTGTCGCTGTCCGCCCTGCGGTAGACGACCACCTGGCCGCCCGCGGCCTTGAGCGGGGTGATGGTGCGGCCGTCACCGGCCGGGGTGCGCCACTTCTGCTTGCCGGTGGTCAGGTCGAAGGCGACGATCTCGTTCGCCTTGCCCACATCGGCCGAGGTCGGCAGGTAGAGGGTGTTCGCGTCCACGTAGGAGGAGCCGCAACTCTGCAGGCCGCGGCCGAAGGAGCCGCCGAAGAGGCCGCCGCAGCCGACCGGGAAGCTGCCCTCGCCGGAGACGGTGGCGCGCTGCTTGCCGTCGGGGCCCAGGACCACGATGGAGCGTTCCTTCGCGCTGTTGCCGATGTCGAGGACGATCGGGTCGAGCGAGTAGACGGTCTTGACGTCGAAGCCCTTGGGGAGCTTGTAGATCCAGGTGTTCTTGCCGGTGGCCGGGTTCGCGTCCATGACCTCGACGGTCTTGTCGGCGTCCTGGCAGGTGGCGACGGCGAGCATCTTGCCGTTGGCGGCGGCGAAGTCGCCGGGCTGGCAGCCCTCGTCGCGCTTGTTGTCGAAGAGCTTGTCCCCCGTGCTGACCTTGAAGGCGCTGCTCATGCCCATCCGGTTGACGACGAGGGCGTCCCCGGTGAGGGCGAGGTCGGGGGTGGTGAAGATGTCGAAGAGGCCCTCCTTGGGAACCTCGTGCGACCACCCCTCCTTGCCGGCCTTGAGGTCGATCATCCGCATCTGGTTGCAGGTGGCGCTGTCGGACTCGCCGTCCTTGTACATGACGACGGTCTTGCCGTCCTCGGTGGTGCCGTCGGTGACCGAGCAGATCGCGGTGGGCAGGGTCAGGGTCCACTTCTGCTTGCCGTCCGCGACCGTGTAACCGGTGATCGTCTTCCAGGCGGTCTTGACGACGGTGTCGCCGACGACCCACTGGCCCTTGGCGTCCACGCCCGCACCCGGGCCGTCGATCTTGCTGGTCTTGAACCAGAGGACCTTGTCCTCGCCCGGCTTGCGCCCGGCGTTGAGGTCCTCGTTGTCGCCGCTGCCGTTGCCGCTGCCGTCGCCCTTGTCCACGGAAGGGGACGGGGAGGCCTTGTCGTCGGCGGGCGCCGTGGAGTCCTGCGCGACGGGATGGTCCTTGCCCTTGCTGTCGCCCGTGAAGAGGAAGTAGCCGCCGGTGCCCAGGAGGAGCACGCCGGCGACGGCCGCCGCGATCACCACGTTGCGCTTCTTGCCCTGCGACGAGGACGGGCCCGGCTGCACGGGCGGCATCGGGGGCATGCCGGGGGGCGGCGGCGGGAAGCCGTAGCCGCCGGGGGGCTGCTGGCCGTACGGGCCCTGCGGCGCCTGGGGCGGCTGCTGGCCGTACGGACCCTGCGGCGCCTGCTGGGGCTGCTGGGCGTACGGGTTCTCGCCCTGCTGCGGCGGATACCCGTAACCCGGCTGCGGCGGTCCGGGCAGGTGCCCGTAACCCGAAGGTGACGGCGGCTGGTTCGGCGGCTGGGGCGGCTCGGTCATCAGCGCATACCTTCGGATTCGGGTGGTGGGAGGATGACCTTTCTATCACTGACGGCGAGAAAAGCGCCGGGCCGGTCACCCCCTGTTCCCAAGGGAGGACCGGCCCGTGATGCCGTCGTTATCCGGCCAGTTGGGGCCGGCGGGGGCGGAACCTACGCCTCCTCGGCCAGCTCCAGCCAGCGCATCTCCAACTCGTCCCGGTTCGAGATGAGTTCCCGCAGTTCCGCGTCGAGCTTGGCGACCTTGTCGAAGTCGGTGGAGTTCTCGGCGATCTGCGCGTGCAGGCTGCTCTCGCGGTCCGACATCTTGTTGAGCTGCCGCTCGATCTTCTGCAGTTCCTTCTTCGCGGCGCGGGAGTCCCCGGAGGAGGAGGACTTGGCCGCGGAGCCCGCGGCGGGGGCCGGGGAGGCCGCCTCGATCATCTTCTGGCGGCGCTCCAGGTACTCGTCGAGGCCGCGCGGCAGCATCCGCAGGCTCGCGTCTCCGAGCAGGGCCATCACCGTGTCGGTGGTGCGCTCGATGAAGAACCGGTCGTGCGAGATCACGATCATCGACCCGGGCCAGCCGTCGAGGAGGTCCTCCAGCTGGGTCAGGGTCTCGATGTCGAGGTCGTTGGTGGGCTCGTCGAGGAAGAGGACGTTGGGCTCGTCCATCAGCAGGCGCAGGATCTGCAGCCGGCGCCGCTCACCACCGGAGAGGTCGCCGACCGGCGTCCACTGCTTCTCCTTGGTGAAACCGAACTGCTCGCACAGCTGGCCCGCCGTCATCTCCCGGCCCTGGCCGAGGTCGACCCGGTCGCGCACGCGCTGCACGGCCTCCAGGACCCGCAGGGACGGGTCGAGTTCGCCGACCTCCTGAGAGAGGTAGGCCAGCTTGACCGTCTTGCCGACGGTCACGGTGCCGGCGGCCGGCTGGACCTCGCCCTGGGTGCGGGCGGCCTCGCCGAGGGCGCGCAGCAGGGAGGTCTTGCCGGCGCCGTTGACGCCGACGAGACCCACGCGGTCGCCGGGGCCGAGGTGCCAGGTCAGGTGCTTGAGGAGGGTCTTGGGCCCGGCCTGGACGGTCACGTCCTCCAGGTCGAACACCGTCTTGCCCAGGCGTGCGTTGGCGAACTTCATCAGCGCGGACTTGTCGCGCGGCGGCGGCACGTCGGCGATCAGCTCGTTGGCGGCCTCGATGCGGTAGCGCGGCTTGGAGGTCCGCGCCGGGGCGCCGCGGCGCAGCCAGGCCAGCTCCTTGCGCATCAGGTTCTGGCGCTTGGACTCCTCGGTGGCGGCGATGCGGTCGCGCTCGGCGCGGGCGAAGACGTAGTCGCTGTAGCCGCCCTCGTACTCGTGGACGTCACCGCGCTGCACGTCCCACATGCGGGTGCAGACCTGGTCGAGGAACCACCGGTCGTGGGTGACGCAGACGAGCGCGGAGCGGCGCTCCTGGAGGTGCTTGGCCAGCCAGGAGATGCCCTCGACGTCGAGGTGGTTGGTGGGCTCGTCGAGTACGAGGAGTTCCTGGTCGGCGATGAGGAGCTGGGCGAGCGCGATGCGGCGGCGCTCACCGCCGGAGAGCGGGCCGATGACGGTGTCGAGGCCCTGTCCGAAGCCGGGCAGGTCCAGCCCGCCGAAGAGTCCGGTCAGCACGTCGCGGATCTTGGCGTTGCCGGCCCACTCGTGGTCGGCCATGTCCCCGATGATCTCGTGCCGGACGGTGGCCTTGGGGTCCAGGGAGTCGTGCTGGGTGAGGACGCCCATGCGCAGCCCGCCCGACTGGGTGACCCGGCCGGTGTCCGGTTCCTCCAGCTTGGCGAGCATCCGGATGAGGGTGGTCTTGCCGTCGCCGTTGCGGCCGACGACACCGATCCGGTCCCCCTCCGATACGCCGAGGGAGATGCCGTCGAGCAGGGTACGGGTTCCGTACACCTTGCTGACTGCCTCGACATTGACCAGGTTGACGGCCATCAGGAGCGCTCCAGGGAAGGGGGGTGGATCAGCTCCCCAGCCTAACCGTCCGGGAAGTGCCCGAGCGTTCGACCAGGAGCCAGCCGCCCAGTGCCATCGCGATCGCCGCCGGGGCGGTGACCGGGACGGCGATCAGCGTGGCGCTGTGCCCGTGCAGGAGCCCGCCGAGGCCGGTCGAGGACAAGCCGAGGATCCCGAGCAGGCAGAGGGCGGTCCCCAGGGCCGCGCGGGGGCCGGAGCCGGTGGCGGCGCGGCCCGGACCGCGGCCCGTACCGCTGCTCGTGCCGGCGGCCGGACCGCTGCTGGCGGCCGGGGCCTCGAAGCGGCGGAAGAGCGCCACGAGTGCGCCGGTCAGCGCGGCGGCCGCCGCGAACCGCACCGGCACCTGGGCCCACCAGAGGGCTCCGGCGGGCTCGGGCAGCCGGAGCCCGAGGCCGAGCTGGGCCGCGTAGACGGCGAGCATCGCGGTGAGGTGCCAGAGGAAGGCGGTCATGGCCACCCCGTTGGCGGCGACCACCCGGCGCCACACGCGGGGCCGGGCCAGCCAGGCGGTCGCGGGGGCCTTGAGCAGTTCCACCGCCCCGACGAGCCAGATCCCGTGTGCGAGCAGGGCGAGGGTGGGCGGGGCCATGTTGGAGACCTTCTCGCCGGGCATCCCGACCATGGAAAGCGGGTACGGCCCGTACGCCACGAGCGCGACGGCCCCGGCCAGTCCGGCGGCGGCGAGGGCGCCGGGGCGCCGGATGCGGCCGTCGGCGCGCAGGAAGCCGAGCTGGTGGACGGCGAGCCAGACGAAGGCGAAGTTCAGGAACTCCACGTACGGGACCCCGCCCGCGAACCGCAGCAGGTCGACGAGGGCGGCGGCCCCGGCCAGCGCTCCGAACGCGCCCCACCCCCACCTCTGGTGGAGCCTGAGCAGGGGCGGGGTGAAGGCGACCATCGCGAGGTAGATCCCGATGAACCACAACGGCTGCGTGACCAGGCGCAGCGCGGCCCCCGACAGCCGCCCGCCGCCACCGCCGAGCAGCTGCACGGTGAGCGCGAAGCCCGTCCAGACGGCGACGAAGACGAGCGTGGGCCGCAGCAGCCGGCGCAGCCGCGCCCGCAGGAAGGCGGCGTAGACGGGCCCCTCGGTCCTGCGGGCGAGGGAGCGGTAGGAGAGGGCGTGCGAGAACCCTCCGACGAAGAAGAAGACCGGCATGACCTGCAGCCCCCAGGTGAGCACCTGGAGCGGCTCCACGATCGCGAGCAGGTTCCCTATGCCGTCGCCGCTGACCGCGGCCATCAGCCAGTGCCCGGCGATCACGGTCCCGAGCGAGGCGACCCTGAGCAGGTCCACGTAACGGTCCCGTGCGGCGGGGGTGGCTGCGGCGATTTCGCTTGCGGTGGCTCCCATGGCCTTACGGTCCCGCGTGGGGCTCGGCGGGAACAGGGCTCGGCTACTCACTTCGGGGTGAGTACCGCTGCGCGGGGCCTGCCCCTCCCCGCCCTTCCGCCGTTCCCCGGGGCTCCGCCCCGGACCCCGCTCCTCAAACGCCGGAGGGGCTGAAAATGCTCAGAGCAGCGTCGCGCCCGGGGCCGGGCTGGTTGCCGTGTGCGTGCTGCGGCAGGTGCCGGAGGCTTCCAGGGCGGCCGCTACCTTTGCCGCCGACTCCGCGTCGCGGACCAGGAAGGCCGTCGTGGGGCCCGAGCCGGAGACCAGGCCGGCCAGGGCTCCCGCGTCCGTGCCCGCGGCCAGGGTGTCGGCCAGTTGCGGGCGCAGCGAAAGGGCCGCGGGCTGGAGGCCGTTGGCCAGGGTCGCCGCCAGGGCGTCCGGGTCGCCGGAGGCCAGGGCGGCCAGCAGCGCCGGGGAGGCTTCCGGTGCGGGGACCTGCGTACCGGCGGTGAGGCGGTCGAACTCGCGGAACACCGCCGGGGTGGAGAGACCGCCGTCGGCGACCGCGAACACCCAGTGGAAGGCTCCGGCCGCCACCGGGGTCAGGATCTCCCCGCGCCCGGTGCCCAGCGCCGCCCCGCCGACCAGGCTGAACGGCACGTCGCTGCCGAGCTCCGCGCAGATCGCCAGGAGCTCCTCGGGCGGGGTCTTCAGACCCCAGAGCGCGTCGCAGGCGAGGAGGGCGGCCGCCCCGTCCGCGCTGCCGCCCGCCATGCCGCCCGCGACCGGGATCCGCTTGTCGATGTGCAGGTGGACGTCCGGGGCCAGGCCGTTCCTCGCCGCCAGGATCTCCGCCGCCCGGGCCGCGAGGTTGGTGCGGTCCAGCGGGACCTGGTCCGCGTCCGGGCCCGCGCAGCTCACCGTCAGCTCGGCGGCCGGGGCCGCCGTCACCTCGTCGTACAGCGAGACCGCGAGGAAGACGTTGGCCAGGTCGTGGAAGCCGTCGGCCCGCGCCGCGCCCACCGCCAGCTGGACGTTGACCTTCGCGGGGACCCGTACGGTGACCGCGCTGCTCACAGGGCCGGCCTCTCCGCCGGCGGCTTGTGCTCGGCGATCGCCGCGAACTCCTCGACGGTCAGGGACTCGCCGCGCGCCAGCGGGGCGATCCCGGCCGCGATCAGCGCGGCCTCGGCGCCCGCCGCGGAGCCGGCCCAGCCGGCCAGCGCGGCGCGCAGGCCCTTGCGGCGCTGCGCGAAGGCGGCGTCGACCACGGCGAAGACCTCGGACTTGGTGGCGGTGGTTTTGACCGGCTCCGCGCGGCGTACGAGCGAGACGAGGCCGGAGTCGACGTTCGGCGCGGGCCAGAAGACGTTGCGGCCGATGGAGCCGGCCCGCTTGACGTCCGCGTACCAGTTGGCCTTGACCGAGGGGACCCCGTAGACCTTGTTGCCGGGCTTGGCGGCGAGCCGGTCGGCGACCTCCGCCTGCACCATCACCAGGGTCCGCTCGATGCTCGGGAAGCGGTCGAGCATGGTCAGCAGCACCGGCACGGCCACGTTGTACGGGAGGTTGGCGACGAGCGCGGTCGGCGCCGGGCCGGGCAGTTCCTTCACCAGCATCGCGTCGGAGTGGACCAGCGCGAAGCGGTCCTTGCGCTCGGGCATCCGCGCTTCGATGGTGGCGGGCAGCGCGGCGGCCAGGATGTCGTCGATCTCCACGGCGACGACCCGGTCGGCGGCCTCCAGCAGCGCGAGCGTCAGCGAGCCGAGGCCCGGACCGACCTCGACGACCACGTCGTCCGGCCGTACCCCGGCGGTGCGCACGATGCGGCGCACCGTGTTGGCGTCGATGACGAAGTTCTGGCCCTTCTGCTTCGTCGGCCGTACGCCGAGTACGGCGGCCAGCTCCCGGATGTCGGCCGCGCCGAGGAGGGCGGTGGGGGTCTCGGGCTGGTCGGGCTCGGGCTGCTGCTCTGCGGTGCTCACCGATAAAGGGTACGGCCGCAGTGCGGCCACGGACTCGCCCCCCGCTGCACGTAGAGCTTCTTCGCGCGGAACGTCTGTTCCTGGCCCGGGGCGTCCTGGGGGCGGCCGCTGCCGCCGAGGGACTGCCAGGTCTGGACGTCGAACTGGTAGAGCCCCCCGTAGGTCCCCGACGCGTCGGTGGCGCCGGGGCGGCCGCCGGATTCGCACCGGGCCAGCGCGCTCCAGTCCAGGCCGTCCGCGCCCTCGACGGAGTCCGGCAGCGGCTTGGTGCCGACCTTGACGAGCTGGGTGACGGGCTCGCGGACGGTCTCCTCGGCGAGCTTGCGGGGCTTCTGGCGGACGCCGTTGACGGTCCGCAGGCCGTACGTGACCCTGCGCGCCCCGGGCCGCCCGGCGCGTTCGACGACTTCGGTGCCGGCGAAGAGGGCGGGGTCCTTGACCGTCTCGGTCTCGTACGGGATGCGTTCCTCGCGGACTTCGCGGGTGCCGGTGATGCGGAGCACCGTGACGGTCTGGCCGTCGCGGGGGTAGGCGCCGGGGGGCACCGAGGTGGTGTCCTCGCCGTGGAGCGTGATCCCGGCCTGGTCCAGGGCCTCCTGGACGGTGGCGGCGTTGGTGCGGATGGTGCTCTCGCGGCCGTCGGCCATGAAGGTGATGCTGCGTTCGGTGCGGACGGCGAGGTCCAAGCCGGTGCGGGGGACGGTGGCGGCGCGGGGGGCCGAGAGGTAGGCGCCCTCGGCGCGGATCCCGAGCTGGCGCAGAGCCCCGTCCACGGTGCGGGCGGTGGTCCACACCTCGCGGCGCTGCCCGTCGAGGGTCAGGCGCAGCGGGCGGCCGTAGCGGACGACGATCTCGTCGCCGTCGTCGAGGGCCGTGCGGCCGGCCGGGGCGACGAGGTCGTGGGGGCCGACGCCGAGCCGCTGGGCGGCGAGCAGGGTGTCGACGTCGCCGGCGAAGGTGTGCAGGGTCTGCGGGACCCCGTCCACGGTGAGGCGCACCTCCTTGTCGGCGGCGACGAAGGCGGTGGTGCCGCCCGCCAGGAACGCCACGACCAGCGCCTGCGGCACGATCCGCCGCCAGCTCTCGAGGGAGGCTCCGCCCGTGCCCGCCTGCCGTCGCCGCCGCTCGCGGTCGGTCCCCCGCCGCCGCCCGGGACCCGCCGGGGCCACCACCGCTTCGCCGGCCGCCCGACGGCGCCCGCTGCCGGGGCCGGGCCCGGGGCCCGCCGGGGCGGGCACCGTGTCGAGTCCGCCCCTGCGGCGGCCGGTGCCGGGCGCGGTGGCGGGCTCCGGTGGCGGGGCGGTGTCCGGCACGGGTGCGGCCGCCCTGCGCCGTCGCGAGCCTCCGCGTGGGGCGGGCACCCCGGGCTCCGGGCGGGGGTCCGGGTGCGGGTCGGGGTCGGCGTAGGAATCCGCGTACGGGTCCGCGTACGGGCTCGGGGCCAGGTCCGCCGCGGCCGTGCCCGGCGGCTGCTCGAGCGGCGCGGCCACGGCCTGGGCGGCCATCGCGTCCGCCCAGCCGACGACGCCCGCGGTTCCCGGGTCCGGATCCGGAGCCCAGGGATCCCGTCCACCGGCCGGCCAGGCCTCTCGGGTATCGCTCATGACGCTCGCTCCCCTGGTCCGTCCCGCTGCTTCGGGCACGGCACCCTAGCGGAGCGGATGTCACGCAACAAAGCGGGACGGCTACGTACTGTGGCGAACGGGTGAGAGCATCGGTCCCCGGCTCCGCACGGGGGCGGAGCCGGGCGGAAAACGGCCTCAGTAGTCGAAGGCGCGTGCCGTGTTCGATGCCAGGGCCGTGGCCATGGCGTCCTCGTCGATCCCGCGGACCGCGGCCATGGCCCGGACCGTCAGCGGAATGAGGTACGGGGCGTTGGGCCGTCCACGGTAGGGGGCCGGGGTGAGGTAGGGGGCGTCGGTCTCCACGAGGACCAGTTCCAGCGGGGCCACGGCGAGCGCGTCGCGCAGCGGCTGGGCGTTCTTGAAGGTGACGGTTCCCGCGAAGGACATGTAGTACCCGGCGGCCGCGCACTCCCGGGCCATGTCGGCGTCTCCGGAGTAGCAGTGGAAGACGGTCCGCTCGGGCGCGCCCTCCTCGCGCAGCACGCGCAGCACGTCCGCGTGGGCCTCGCGGTCGTGGATGACCAGGGCCTTGCCCTGCCGCTTGGCGATCTCGATGTGGGCGCGGAAGGAACGCTCCTGCGCGGCCATTCCCTCCGGTCCGGTCCGGAAGAAGTCCAGCCCGGTCTCGCCGACCGCCTTGACGTGCGCCAGCTGCGCGAGCGCTTCGATCTCGGCGAGCGCCTCGTCGAGGGCGGCTTCCCCGCCGCCCTGCCGGGCGCCCTGGCGGGACCAGCCGTCGGGGTCCCCGTGAACGATGCGGGGGGCTTCGTTGGGGTGCAGGGCCACGGCCGCGTGGACGTTCTCGTAGGCGGCGGCGGTCTCGGCCGCCCAGCGGGAGCCCTTCACGTCGCAGCCCACCTGCACGACCGTGGTCACGCCGACGGAGGCGGCCTTGGCCAGGCCTTCCTCGACGGTGCCGGACTGCATGTCCAGGTGGGTGTGGGAGTCGGCGACCGCCACCCGGAGCGGTTCGGGCAACGGGGGCGGCGCGTCGTTCGACGTACTACGGCTCATACGGCCGATCTTATGACCGGCGGAAGAACCCGAGGAGCCGGGCCATCAGCCCGCGCCGTTCCATCGGTACCGGTCCGGGGCTCGCGTGCGCCGGGCCGGCCCTGCGCTGCTTCGGGGTTTTCGAGGCCTCGTATCCCGCGGGCACCGGTCCGGCGATGCCGGGGGCGGCGCGGTGGTGGTAGAGCTGGTCGATCATTCCGAGGACCGACTTGACCTGCCCCTCCCGCATGATGCGCACCACGTGGCCGCCGCAGTTCATGCAGGTCGGGTTGGACAGCGGCGACGGAACCCGCTCCCCGTTCACGGTGTAGACGATGAACGGGTGTCCCATGCCGTCGACGTGGTGCTCGATCTCGTATCCCTGCTCCCAGCCGTATCCGCACTTCATGCACGCGAAGGCGTACGCCTCGTGCACGGTCGGCACTGCGGAAGCGGTCGCGGTGGGTACTGCGGTTGCGGTGGGCGCGGTGGGTGCGGCGACGGGTACCGGGGGTTCGGCGATCTCACTCATGCCAGCTCCTCTTGTTCCACTGGTGCATTGCCAGTGGACGCCTCTTCGGGCGGGAGCGCATCAGGCCCTGTCGACTGTTGGACGGTCTTTGGGCGACTCATGCCAAAAGTGCCCGGTGCGCGGTCTGAGCTTTGCTTTTCAGGTTAGCTCTTTACCGACCTACGGCACCTTTTGTGCCGCATTCTTTGCCGCGACCACCGCGTCGAAGACCTCGCGCTTGGGTACTCCGGCCTCCAGCGCGACCGCCGCGATGGCCTCCTTGCGCCGCTCGCCCGCCTCCTCGCGCACCCGTACCCGGTTCACCAGCTCCTCGGCGTCCACGTCTCCGGGGGCCGCCTCGGGCGCCCCCTCGACGACCACGGTGATCTCCCCGCGCACCCCTTCGGCGGCCCAGGCGGCCAGCTCGCCGAGCCCGCCGCGCTTGACCTCCTCGTACGTCTTGGTCAGCTCGCGGCAGACGGCGGCGCGGCGCTCGGCGCCGAAGACCTCGGCCATCGCGGCCAGGGTGTCGTCGAGCCGGTGCGGGGCCTCGAAGTAGACGAGGGTGCGGCGCTCCCCCGCGACCTCGCGGAGCCGGCTGAGGCGTTCGCCGGCCTTGCGCGGCAGGAACCCCTCGAAGCAGAAGCGGTCGACCGGCAGCCCGGACAGGGCGAGTGCGGTGAGGACGGCGGAGGGGCCTGGTACGGCCGTGACCTTGATGTCCTTCTCCACGGCGGCGGCGACCAGCCGGTAGCCGGGGTCGGAGACCGAGGGCATGCCCGCGTCGGTCACCAGCACGACGCGCTTGCCCGCCTCCAGGGCCTCGACCAGCTCGGGCGTGCGCGCGGACTCGTTGCCCTCGAAGTACGACAGGACGCGCCCGGTGGTGTACACGCCGAGCCCTTGCGTCAGCCGGCGCAGCCGCCGGGTGTCCTCGGCGGCGATCACGTCGGCCGCCAGCAGCTCGGTGGCGAGCCGCGGCGGCGCGTCGGCGAGGTCGCCGATGGGCGTCCCGGCGAGGACGAGCACACCGGCCCCGGGCACACCGGAGGCAACAGCCGCCCGGACCGGTGCGAGATCGGCCTCGTCAGCGGCTTCGTCAGCGGCTTCCGCTTCGGCCCCCTCAGCGGCTTCGACTTCGGCCTCGGCTTCGGCAGCCGCCGGGAAGACCTCCGAACCGCCCTCGGCGGAGGCTTCGGAAGGAGCCCCGGAAAGGGCTTCGGAGGGGGCTTCGGAGGCGCGGGGCCGGTCAATGGTCACCGCCCCATCCTCTCAGCCGTCCCACCCGGCTCACCCCGACGCTCCCGTCCCCCTGGGTCTGGCACAGCCTCGTTCCCTACGATGACCCGGTGACCAGTACCGCGACGCCGCCGCCCAGCCCCGCGGGGGCCCCGCCCGCCTCATCGGCGGGGTCCGACCCCGACCCCGGATCCGGACCCGCCGACCGGCCGTCAGCCTGGCTGCGCCGACTGCGCGGCTTCGGGTACGTGCCCCCCACCGGGGCGGCCGAGCGGTCGGACGTGGCCACCCGGCTGGTGCCCCCGTACGCCCGGCCGTCCGTTCAGCTCTGGGCGACCCTGGGCATCTCCCCGGCCGCCGCCGTGATCTGGCAGCGGGTGCTGGCCTGGGCCGGTCCGGTGCTGGTGGCGCTGGTCGCCGGGGCGCTGCGGTTCGCCCACCTGGGCACCCCGAAGGCGGTGATATTCGACGAGACGTACTACGCCAAGGACGCCTGGGCCACGATCCAGCAGGGTTACGAGGCGAGCTGGCCCAAGGAGATCGACAAGTCGATCCTCGCCAACCCGGACGGGGTGGCCCTCCCCCTGGACCCCGGGTACGTCGTGCACCCGCCGGTCGGCAAGTGGGTGATCGGTCTGGGCGAGTGGATGTTCGGCTTCGACCCGTTCGGCTGGCGGTTCATGACCGCTCTGCTGGGCACCCTGTCCGTTCTGATGCTGTGCCGGATCGGCCGGCGACTGTTCCGCTCCACCTTCCTGGGCTGCCTGGCCGGCCTGCTGATGGCGGTGGACGGCCTGCACCTGGTGATGAGCCGCACCGCGCTGCTCGACCTGGTCCTGATGTTCTTCGTGCTGGCGGCCTTCGGTTCGCTGCTCATCGACCGGGACCGGACGCGGGCCCGGCTCGCGGCGGCGCTCCCCGTGGACGAGGAGGGGCGGACCCGCCCGGACGCCCGGATCGCCGAGACGCTGAAGCTGGGCTGGCGCCCGTACCGGATCCTGGCCGGGATCTGCCTGGGGCTGGCCTTCGGCACGAAGTGGAACGGCCTGATCGTGCTGGCCTTCTTCGGCGTGCTGACCGTGATGTGGGACGCGGCCTCGCGCCGCACCGCGGGCGCGGGCACCCCGTACAAGGCGATGGTGCGCCGCGACGGCCTGCCCGGCTTCCTCTCCATCGTCCCCGTGGCGATCTCCGTCTACCTGGCCTCGTGGCTCGGCTGGATCCTCTCCCCCGACAACGGCAAGGGCGGCTACTTCCGCGACTGGGCCGCCAAGAACGACCAGCACAGCTCGTGGTCCTTCGTGCCGGAGTGGCTGCGGAGCCTGTGGCACTACGAGACCGAGGTCTACAAGTTCCACGTGGGCCTGACCTCCGGCCACACCTACGAGTCGAACCCGTGGAGCTGGCTGATCCTGGGCCGCCCCGTCTCCTTCTTCTACGAATCCCCCGCGCCGGGCACGGACGGCTGCCCGGCCAGCGAGAGCGCCAAGTGCGCCCGCGAGGTGCTGGCCCTGGGCACCCCGCTGCTGTGGTGGACCGGCTGCTTCGCCCTGCTGTACGTGCTGTGGCGGTGGTTCTTCCGCCGCGACTGGCGGGCGGGCGCGATCGCGTGCGCACTCGGCGCGGGCCTGCTGCCCTGGTTCAACTACCAGGAGCGGACCATCTTCTTCTTCTACGCGGTGGTCTTCATCCCCTACCTCTGCCTGGCGGTGGCCATGCTGATCGGCGCCCTCCTCGGCCCGGCCGGCTCCTCGGAACGCCGCCGCGCCCTGGGCGCGGTGGGTGCGGGCGTCCTGGTCCTCCTGATCGTCTGGAACTTCATCTACTTCTGGCCGATCTACACGGGCGAGTCCATCCCGATGGACTCCTGGAGAAACCGAATGTGGCTGGACACGTGGGTTTGAAGCGGCTGATCCCCCTCCCGCGGCCTGCACGGCGGGGCTGTTCCGGTCCGATAACAGCCCTGCGGACCGTCACGGGCTCCGAGTAAGGTCCACACCAAGGGTTCCTTGAACGCGTTCAGCGACCGGGGAGCCGCGGTACGGGGCACGGGGGACGGAGCAGTGGCAATGAACGGGGCGGCGAAGGGGGCCATCGTCGGCGGGGTGTTCCTCGCGATGGTGGGCGGAGCCGGATACGGGATGTACACGCTGGTCGGGGGCGACGGCGGGGACGACGCGAAGAGCACGAGCACGACCGGAGCCCCGGTGCCCGGGAAGGGCACCGGGCCGGTCACGGACAAGGAGACGGCGGAGACGGCCAAGGCCTTCTTCGCCGCCTGGTCGGCCGGGGACTCCCGGGCGGGCGCCGACCTGACGAACAACCCGGCGGCGGCCCAGGGCGCCCTGGGCGATTTCAAGACCGCGGCCTACGTGTCCAAGGTCGCGATCACCCCCGGCGCACAGACCGGGACCACGATCGCGTACTCCGTCGCCGCCGAGGTGACGTACGAGGGGATCACCAAGCCCCTCGCCTACGAGTCCAAGCTCACCGTGGTGCGCGGCAACACCTCCGGCAAGCCGCTGGTCGACTGGCAGCCCTCGGTGCTCCACCCGCAGCTCCAGAAGGACGAGCGGCTGCGCGCGGGCACCCCCGCCAGCCCGCCCGTCAAGGCCGTCGACCGCAACGGCAAGGAGCTGACGGCCGAGAAGTACCCCTCGCTGCGCAAGGTCCTGGACGACCTGCGCCAGAAGTACGGGGCCAAGCTGGGCGGCACGGGCGGCGCCGAGCTGTGGATCCAGCCGGCCGCCGCGGACGCCCCCCGGCGGTCCCTGCTGACGCTGGTCGAAGGCACCCCGGGGCGGATCGAGACCGTCCTGGACGCCGATGTGCAGGCGGCGGCCGAGAAGGCGGTCCTGAAGTTCCCGCAGGCCTCGGTGGTCGCCGTCCAGCCCAGCACCGGGAACGTCCTGGCCATCGCCGACCACCGGTCGGACGGCTTCTCCGCCTCCATCAGCGGCGGCCGGGCACCCGGCTCCACGATGAAGATCGTGACCGCCGCGATGCTGCTGGACCGGGGCCTGGTCTCCGCGGACAAGGTCGCCGAATGCCCTGCGGAAGTGTCGTGGGGAGGCCGGACCTTCAAGAACCTGAACGGCTTCAAGCTCGACAACGAGACCTTCGCGACGAGCTTCGCCCAGTCCTGCAACACCGCCTTCATCAAGCAGATCAAGCCCGTCAACGACGACGGCGCGCTCCCGAAGGAGGCCCGGGAGGTCTTCGGCATCGGCGTCGAATGGAAGGTCGGGGTGGCGACCGTGGACGGCAAGGTCCCGGACGCCACCGGTGCGTCGGCGGCCGCCGCGTACATCGGCCAGGGCCAGATCCAGATGAACCCGCTGACCATGGCCTCGATCACGGCCACCGCCCGGACCGGGGTGTTCCGTCAGCCGGTCGTCGTCAAGGCCTCCATGGACGACCGCGAGCTCGCCAGGGCCTCCCGGCCGATGAAGCCGTCGGTGACGGCGCAGCTGGTGCGGATGATGAAGCTGACGGCGACCAGCGGTACGGCCCGGGGCGCGATGTCCGCGGTCGGCGGCTCCGACAAGGGAGCGAAGACCGGCTCGGCGGAGGTCGACGGCGCGCAGAACCCGGACAGCTGGTTCACCGGGTTCAGCGGTGACGTCGCGGCCGCCGCGATGGTCGAGGGCGGCGGCCACGGCGGCGACGCGGCCGGCCCGATCGTGGCGACGGTCCTGAACGCGGGCTGACACGGCCCGGCAGCAGGCCGACGTCGCGGCGGGCTGACACCGGCGGCGGGCAGGCCGCCCCGGTCAGCGCTCCCGTACGTCGGCCAGTACGGCCCCCGCGTGCGCGATCAGCTCGCGCGGGGCCATCGGGAACACCGTGTGCGGGGTCCCGGCCGCCGCCCACACCTGCGTGTGGGCCAGTAGGGCCCGGTCGGCCAGGACCCGGGTGCGGGTCCGGTGCCCGAAGGGCGGTACGCCGCCGATGGCGTACCCGGTGGTCTCTCGGACCAGCGCCGCGTCGGCCCTGGTCACAGCGGTCGCGCCGAGCTCTTTTCGGACCGCCTCCACGTCCACCCGCGAGGCCCCGTCCATGAGCACCAGCACGGGGACCCCGTCCGCCGCGAAGATCAGCGACTTCACGATCTGGCTGAGTTCGCAGCCGATCGCGGCCGCCGCGTCGGCCGCGGTCCGGGTGCCGTCGGGGAAGGTGCGTACGTCCGGCTCCAGGCCCAGCTCGGCGAGGGCTTCGGCGAAACGCGGATGCATGGTCGTCGTCATACGGGCACGCTAACGCGGCACGCCGGGCCCGTGCGGGCCATTTGCGCGCTACAGCGCCGAGCGCAGGGCCCGGACCAGGGCCTGGGCGCGGGGGTCGGCGGTGACCGACTTGGCGTGGGCGTTGGTGACGTAGCCGAAGCCGATGCCCGACTCCGGGTCCGCGAAGGCGAGCGAGCCGCCGCGCCCGGGGTGCCCGAAGGAGGTCGGGGACAGCAGCGGTGAGGCGGGGCCGTGCAGCATGTAGCCGGGGCCGAAGCGCGTGTTGACCACCAGCACGCGGTCCGGGCCGGAGGAGAACTCCTTGCCCGCGAGCGCGGTGGTGGCCGGGGTGAAGATCCGCGCGCCGTCTTCGACCACCCCGATGGTGGCGGCGTAGAAGCGGGCCAGTGCGCGGGCCGTGCCGATGCCGGCCGAGGCCGGCAGTTCGGCGGCGCGGTAGGCGGGGTCGTTCTCGTCCGGCAGCGGATAGACGGCCGCGAAGGCGCGGCGGGTGAGTGAGTCCGGATCGGCGTAGGCCTCGGAAACGTTTCGCCTCGGCCGGGTCCTGAAGGTGCCGGCGCCCTCCGGCGGATCGACGGGCGCCACCCGGCCCACCCGGTGGGCCTCGGCCTCCGGCAGGCCGATCCAGAAGTCCAGGCCCAGCGGCTCGGCTATCTCCTCGGCCAGGATGCCGGCCAGCGAACGGCCGGTCGCCCGCAGCACGAGCTCGTTCAGCAGCCAGCTGAAGGTCTGCGCGTGGTAGCCGTGCTCGGTGCCGGGCTCCCAGAAGGCGTGCTGGGCCGCGACCGCGCGCGGTCCCGAGACCCCGTCGGCGGCCTCGGCCACGGTCAGTCCGCGGTCCAGGGCCGGGACTCCCGCACGGTGCGCGAGCAGGTCCCTGACCCGGGTGCGCTCCTTGCCGCCGGCCTTGAACTCCGGCCAGTACGAGCCCACCGGCGCGTCCAGGTCGAGCAGTCCGCGCTGCTGGAGCAGCAGTGGTACGGCGGCGGCCACGCCCTTGGTCACGGAGCGGACGATCTGCACGGTGTCCTCGGCCCACGGCTCCGTGCCGTTCGCGTCCTTGGTACCGCCCCACAGGTCCACGACCTTGCGCCCGTCCCGGTACACGGACACGGCCGCGCCCCGGTCCCCCAGCACCTGGAAGTTGCGTACGAACGCGTCCCTGACGGGCTCGAAGCCCTCCGCCACCGTCCCGTGGACATCCACGTTTGACTCCCAGCACTGTGCCGCGACGCCCCGACGGCGCCTACGACAGGATGCAACGCCCGCCTGACGGCCCTGCTTCCCGAGTCCCCGAGGCGGCCCGCCGGGCCCGGCCCCCGACCGGCGGACGGAGTCCGACGCAGCGGCCCGAAGCCTGGGAGGCGCGCCAGTGCCGATCAGTGCGAGGGGCGCGCCAAGAGGGGCGTGCGCGGGTCGAAGCCGAAGGGCAGCTCCAGCCGGTGCGCGCGCATCAGCTCCTCGTCGCACAGGAGGTCCTGCGTCCGGCCGTCCGCCACGAGGGTGCCGTCGCTGAGGACCACCGCGCGCGGGCAGAGCTCCAGCGCGTACGGCAGGTCGTGCGTCACCATCAGCACCGTGACGTCGAGGGAGCGCAGGATGTCCGCGAGCTCCCGCCGCGAGGCCGGGTCCAGGTTGGAGGAGGGCTCGTCCAGGACCAGGATCTCGGGCCGCATGGCCAGTACGGTCGCCACCGCGACCCGGCGGCGCTGCCCGAAGGACAGGTGGTGCGGGGGCCGGTCCGCGAAGGCGGTCATGCCGACCAGGTCCAGGGCCTCGCGCACCCGCTCCTGGAGCTCGGCGCCGCGCATCCCGGCGGAGGCCGGGCCGAAGGCCACGTCCTCCCGGACGGTCGGCATGAAGAGCTGGTCGTCGGGGTCCTGGAAGACGATCCCGACCCGGCGGCGGATCTCCGCGAGGTTGCGCTTCTCCACGGGCAGCCCCGCCACGGACACGGTGCCGACGCCGCCGCTCAGGATGCCGTTGAGGTGCAGCACGAGCGTGGTCTTGCCGGCGCCGTTGGGTCCGAGCAGCGCCACCCGCTCGCCCTGTCCGACGGTCAGGTCGACCCCGAAGAGGGCCTGGTGGCCGTCGGGGTAGGCGTAGGCCAGGCCGGCCACTTCGAGCGAGGGTGCGGGGGCGGAGGGTGCGTTCACAGGGTCCATCCCATCAGGCAGACGGCGAGCGCCGTCACGGGGAGCGCGGCCGCGTACGCCCACTGGGTGCGGGTGGCGGCCACTTCGTCGATCACGGGCATGGACCCGGCGTAGCCGCGGCTGACCATCGCGAGGTAGACCCGCTCGCCGCGCTCGTAGGAGCGGATGAACAGGGCTCCGGCCGTCTTGGCCAGGACCCCCCAGTGCCGGATCCCGCTCGCCTCGAAGCCGCGGGAGCGCCGGGCGATGGACATCCGGCGCAGCTCGTCGGTGATCACGTCGCCGTACCGGATCATGAAGGAGGCGATCTGGACGAGGAGCGGCGGCAGCTTGAGCCGTTGCAGGCCCAGCAGCAGGGCCCGCAGTTCGGTGGTGGAGGCCAGGAGCACGGACGCGGCCACGCCGAGGGTGCCCTTGGCCAGGACGTTCCAGGCGCCCCAGAGGCCGGAGACGCTGAGCGACATGCCGAGGAACTCAACCCGCTCGCCCTGCGCCACGAAGGGCATCAGGACGGCGAAGGCGACGAAGGGCACCTCGATCAGGAGCCGGCGCAGCAGGAAGGCGGCCGGGATCCGGGCGACGGCCGCCACCGCCGCGATGAGGACGGCGTACAGCCCGAAGGCCCACACCGCCTCGCGCGGGGTGGAGACGACGACGACCACGAAGGCGAAGGTCGCGGCCAGCTTGCAGTGCGGCGGCAGGTCGTGGACCGGCGAGTGCCCGTGCCGGTAGAGCCGGTGGGCGTGGCCCGCGCCCACGTCAGGCGACCGGTGCGGTCGTGGCGGCGGCCGTCAGGTCGGCGCTGCGGCGGCGCCGCACGGTCCAGAAGATCCCGGTGCCGACGAGGACGGTCGCGCCGACGCCGATGATCCCGGCGAGGCCGCCGGAGAGGCGGGCGTCGGAGACGTCCTTGACGCTGTAGTCGGCGAGCGGGGAGTCGGCGGAGGCGTGTTCGGTGACGTTCTGGTCGATGCCCTTGTCGGCGGCGACCTTCTCCAGTCCGTCGGGGCTGGAGGAGGCGTAGAAGGAGACGAAGCCGGCCAGGACGAGGGCGGTGACCAGGCCGGTGATCCACACGGGCTTCGTGGAGCGGGCGGCGAGGCCTGCCGGGGCGGCCGGCGCGGCGGCGACCGGGGCGTCGACCAGTTCGCCGCCGATGCGCAGCTTCAGCGGGGCGGACAGCCCGCGGGCGCCGTGGACCAGGTCGGGGCGTACGGCGATCACGGCGCCGACGGTGGCTGCGGTGATGACGGCCTCGCCGATGCCGATGAGGACGTGGACGCCGACCATGGCGCCGAAGACCTTGTCCGTGGACACGTCGGCGGTGCCGCCGAGGGCGTAGAAGAGGGTGAACATGACGGCGGCGCCGGGGACGGAGAGCAGGGCTCCGGCGAAGGCGGCGACGGTGACCGAGCGGCGGGTGTCGGGCAGCAGTTTCAGGAGCCCGCGGAAGACGGCGTAGGCGACGACCACGGTCACGACGCCCATGTTCGTGATGTTGACGCCGAGGGCGGTCAGGCCGCCGTCGGCGAAGAGGACGCCCTGCATGAGGAGGACCACGGACACGCACAGCACGCCGGTGCAGGGGCCGACGAGTATCGCGGCGAGCGCGCCTCCCAGGAGGTGGCCGCTGGTGCCGCCGGCGACGGGGAAGTTCAGCATCTGGACGGCGAAGATGAAGGCGGCGACGAGGCCGGCGAGCGGGGCGGTGCGGTCGTCGAGTTCGCGGCGGGCGCCGCGGAGGCTGACCGCCACGGCTCCGGCGGCGACGACACCTGCGGCCACGGAGACGGGGGCATCGATGAAGCCGTCGGGCACATGCATGGTTTTGCTCCGCTTCCTGCGGTCCGGCGGTCCCTGAAGCGATCTTGAACCGGGAAAATCTTTAACCGTTCAAGAATAGTGCCCAATTGCGAACCGTTGGCAACAGCGGCCGTGCCACAAATAGGTTCGTGCGGATTCGTCGGAATGTGCAAGGCTGGGGGGAAATACGGACGCATATGTTCCGATTCGAGGAGTCTTGTCGATGTCAGCGACCGCCGAGAATCCGCCCGCGACCACGCCCTACGTGGAGGAGCGGGTGCGGGCCCGCGTGATCACCGACGACCCGCTCTACCGGGCCATCCCGGTCGCGCTGCGCTTCGTCCCCGCCGAACCCCTGGCCGTGCGGATCGTCTTCCCCGCCGATCTCTCCCCCGAGGGCACCGACAACGAGTGGGTCTTCCCCCGCGCCCTCCTGGAGGCCGGTCTGCAGGCCCCGACCGGGACCGGCGACGTACGCGTCTGGCCCTGCGGGCGGGTCCAGGCCGTGGTCGAGTTCCACTCCCCCGAGGGCGTCGCGGTGGTCCAGTTCGACATCGCCGCGCTGCGCCGCTTCCTGCGCCGTACGAACGCACCCGCGCCCGCGGCCGCATCCGCCGCCACGGCCTCGGCCACCCGTTAGGCCCAACCCGCCCGAACGGGACCGGCCCCGCACCTCTCGGGTGCGGGGCCGGCCTCGTGTGCCTGGTGCGCCGGGCAGTGCCCGGCGCCCGACGGGTCAGACCTTGACCAGCTCGCGGTCCTTGTCCGAGCCGTCGGAGCCGTCGGAGGACTCGCCGAGGTGCTTGCGCAGGCTCTCGCCCTCCACGTCCACGTTCGGCAGGATCCGGTCGAGCCACTTCGGCAGCCACCAGGCCTTGTGGCCGAGCAGCGCCAGGACGGCCGGGACGATGGTCATCCGGACGACGAACGCGTCGAAGAAGACGGCGACGGCCAGACCGAAGCCGATCATCTTGATCATCTGCTCGCTGGCTCCGATGAAGCCCGAGAACACCGCGATCATGATGACGGCCGCGGCCACGACCACCCGGGCGCTGTACTGGAACCCGGTCACGACGGCCTGGCCCGGCCGCTCGCCGTGGACGTACGCCTCGCGCATGCGGGTGACCAGGAAGACCTCGTAGTCCATGGCCAGACCGAAGACGACGCCCACCATGAAGATCGGCATCATCGACATGATCGGACCGGTCTGCTCCACCCCGAAGAGCGAGCCGAGCCAGCCCCACTGGAAGACCGCGACGACGGCGCCGAGGGCGGCGACCACCGAGAGCAGGAAGCCGAGGGCCGCCTTGAGCGGAACCAGGATCGAGCGGAAGACGAGCATCAGGAGCAGGAAGGCGAGGCCGACGACGAGTGCCAGGTAGGGCACCAGCGCGTCGTTCATCTTCTGCGAGAAGTCGATGTTCATCGCGGTCGCACCGGTGACGAGGACGTCGTCACCGCTGCCCGCACGGATCTCGTGGACCAGGTTCTCGGTCTCCACGGAGGACGGGCGGTCCTTCGGGATGACCGTGATGATGGCGGCGTCCCCGGCCTTGTTGAGCTGCGGCGGGGTCACCGCGACCACGCCGTCCAGGCCCTTGACCCGGTCGACCGTCTTGTCGGCGAGCGCCTTGTCCCCGTCCACGACCACCATCAGCGGGCCGTTGAAACCGGGGCCGAAGCCCTCGGAGAGCAGGTCGTACGCCTGGCGCTGCGAGGTGGACACCGGCTGCGAGCCGTCGTCCGGCAGGCCCATCTCCAGCTTGCTCGCCGGGATCGCGATGACGCCGAGGCCGATCACACCCGCGAGCAGCACCATGACGGGGCGGCGCAGGATGAAGCGGGCCCAGCGGGTGCCGCCGTTGGGCTTGGGCTCGACGCCCTGGGCGGGAGCCGGCTTGCCCTTGCCGAACAGCTTGCTCTTCGTGCCGGCGGGCAGGACCTTCTTGCCCGCGAAACCGAGGAGGGCCGGGACCAGCGTCAGGGCGACGAGGACGGCGATGACCACGGTGCCGGCGGCGGCGAAGCCCATCTTGGTCAGCATCGGGATGTTGACGACGGCCAGGCCCACGAGGGCGATGACCACGGTCAGACCGGCGAAGACGACGGCGGAGCCGGCGGTTCCGGCGGCGCGGCCTGCGGCCTCCTCGCGCTCGCGGCCCTCGGCGAGCTCCGCGCGGTAGCGGGAGACGATGAAGAGCGCGTAGTCGATGCCGACCGCGAGGCCGATCATCATCGCGAGGGTGGAGGTGGTGGAGCCGAGGTCCAGCACGTTGGCGAGCGCGGTGACGGAGGAGACGCCGATGCCCACGCCGATCAGCGCGGTCAGCAGCGGCAGTCCGGCCGCGATCAGCGAGCCGAAGGTGATGACCAGGACGATCGCGGCGATGACGACGCCGATGATCTCGCCGGAGCCCGTCTTCGGGGCCGCCATCAGGGCGTCTCCGCCGATCTGGACGTTCAGCCCGGCGGCCTTGGCCTGCGTACCGGCGCCCGTCAGGGCCTCTCGGGTCGGGTCGGTCAGCTCCATACCGCTGACCTTGTACTTGACGCTGATGTAGGCGGTGGAGCCGTCCTGGCTCACGGCCTTCGCCTCGTACGGGTCGGCGACCGAGGAGACCTGGTCCTTGCCGGCGCCGTCCTTCAGGCTGGTGACGATCTTCTCGACCTGGGCCTTGGAGGCCGGGGAGTCGACCTTCTCGCCCGCCGGGGCCTTGATGACGATGCGGGCGGTGGCGCCGTCGGCGGCCATCCCCGGGAAGCGCTGGTCCAGCAGGTCGAAGGCCTTCTGGGCCTCCGTGCCGGGTATCGAGAACGAGCCTGAGGTGGGTGCGGAAGCCGTAGCCGCGCCGAAGCCGGCGGCGAACAGCAGCGCCACCCAGACGAGTGCGACGAATCGGCGGCGCCGGAAGGCACCCCTGCCGAGTCGGTAGAGGAAGGTGGCCACGTCGGTGGTTCTCCCGTTCGGGTCGTGGGATGGATCAGGGCATGGAATGCCGTTCCGACGACGAGAGCGGCGTGTCAGAGGCAGCAGGAATCGAGCGCGGGGACAGCTCGGCCGGACGGTGTGGGGACCGGACGGTGTGGGACCGGACGGTGTGGGACCGGACGGTGTGGGATCAGACGCCGAGGGCGGGGAAGACCACGGCGTCGATGAAGTCACCGAGGAAACGCCGGTCGACGGACCGGTCCTCGATGAGCGGGAGCGCGATGAACGCCCCGATGAGCATGTGCGGGACGAAGGCCAGGGCCGGACAGCCCGCGGCGATCTCGCCCCGGTCCACCGCCCTCTGGAGCATCGCCTGCAGACCCGTGATCTCCGGGTCGACCAGCAGTTCCCGCAGCGCCTTGTGGAGCTCCGGGCTCTCGTGGACCGCATGGGTCAGACCCCGCATCAGCGCGGTGTCCTTCGCCATCTGGGCGTCGTCGGAGTTCTCGACCATGACGGCGAAGTCCCCGCGGATGCTGCCCGTGTCGATCTCCCGGAGGGAGACCGGCTGGGTGCAGCGCAGGGCCTTGGCGACCAGTTCGGGCTTGCTCCCCCACTGGCGGTAGAGGGTGGCCTTGCTGGACTTCGTACGGGCGGCGACCGCGTCCATGGTCAGCGCCTCGTAGCCGACCTCGCGCAGGAGGTCGAGGACCGCCCCGTGGAGTTCGGCTTCCCGCTCGGGGGTGATCCGGCTGCGGCGCGACATGACCTCTTCGACCATCTCGGCGTCTCCTCCCGACCTTGCCCATCCGAACGAAACCGTTTCGTACTCGTAGGACGATACTCCCCGGATCCAGCGAAACGAAACCGTTCCGTTTCGTTTCGGCAGTGGTGTCGGTCACTCCGGAGGGGCGTCGCGACACGCGCATGGATCACCTGTACGAGTTGCCAGCCCCCCTCCCCGCGGAAAGCATTGGGGGGTGAGTCACGACGCGGCGTACCTCCGGTTCCCCCACCTCCACGACGACCTGCTCTGCTTCGCCACCGAGGACGACCTCTGGGTGGCCCCCCTGGTGCCACCCGGAGAACCCGCGGGCCGGGCCTGGCGGATCACCGTCGACCGGACCCGGGTGGGCCACCCCCGGTTCTCCCCCGACGGCAAGCACATCGCCTTCACCACCTGGCGCAGCCTGGACCCCGAGATCCACCTCGCCCCCGTCGAGGGCGGACCGGCCCGCCGGCTCAGCTACTGGGGCTCCACCGACACCCGGGTCTGCGGCTGGACCCCGCCCGACAAGGACGGCCGCAGCGACATCCTGGCCGTCTCCTCCCACGCCCAGCCCTTCTCCTACTACTCCTGGGCCTACAGCCTGCCCACCGACGGCAGCCCCGGCGGCCGGCTCCCGTGGGGGCCCGTCTCCGACATCGCGGTCCATGACGAGCCGGGCGACGGGGAGGGCCCCGGCGAGCGGCGCACCCTGCTGCTGACCGGCAAGCCCCCGCACGAACCGGCCGCCTGGAAGCGCTACCGCGGCGGCGCCACCGGACGGCTGTGGCTGCACGGCGAGCGGCTGCTGGAGGGCATCGAGGGGCACCTGGACGCCCCGATGTTCGTGGCCGGCCGGATCGCCTTCCTCTCCGACCACGAGGGCATCGGCAACCTCTACTCCTGCCTGCCCGACGGCACCGACCTGCGCCGGCACACCGACCACGAGCAGTTCTACGCCCGGCACGCCTCCAGCGACGGCTCCCGGGTCGTCTACCAGTGCGCCGGCGACCTGTGGATCGTCGAATCCCTGGCCCCGGACGCCGCCCCGCGCAAGCTGGAGGTCCGCCTCGGCGGCCCCCGCGCGGGCCGGCGCACCTACCAGGTCCCGGCCGCCAGCCACGTCGACTCGCTCTCCGTGGACGCCACCGGGCGGGCCAGCGCCGTCGTCGTGCGCGGCAGCCTGTACTGGCTCACGCACCGCGACGGGCCCGCCCGCACCATCGCCGACACCCCGGGCGTACGGGTCCGGCTGCCCGAGATGCTGGGCAGCGGCGGGCAGGTGGCGTACGTGACGGACGCCGAGGGCGAGGACGCCATCGAGATCGCCTACCTGCCCCGGGCCTCCGGGGACCGGGAGCCGCGCCGGCTGGCCTCGGGCGAGCTGGGCCGCGTACTGGAGCTGCTGTCCGATCCGGACGGGGAGCGGCTCGCCATCGCCTCCAACGACGGGAGGCTGCTGCTCATCGACGCCACCGAGGAGTCCAACGGGGAGGCCAGCGAGCTGATCCGGTCGGACAACGGGCCCGTCACCGACCTCGCCTTCTCCCCCGACGGCTGCTGGCTGACCTGGTCGCACCCGGGCGTCGGGCGCTCGCTGCGCCAGATCAAGATGGCCCGGATCACGGGACCGGGCGCGCGCACGATCGTGGACGTGACCAACGGCCGCTTCGACGACGAGAACCCGGTCTTCACCAGCGACGGCCGCTACCTCGCCTTCCTGTCCTGGCGCGGTTTCGACCCGGTCTACGACGTGCACACCGGCGACCTGTCCTTCCCGCTGGGCTGCCGCCCGTACCTGGTGCCGCTCTCCTCGGCGACCCCCTCGCCCTTCGCGTTCACCCCCGACGGCCGCCCGGCGGCGGGCGGACTCGACCCGGCCGAGGGCGATTCCGGCGACGGCACGGTCACCGTGGAGGTGGAGGGGCTGGAGAGCCGGGTGACTCCGTTCCCGGTGACGGCGTCCAAGTACTCGGCCCTGTACCCGGTGAGCGGCGGCGGGCTGGTGTGGCTGCGCTGGCCGATCTCCGGCGCGCTCGGCGAGACCTTCGCCAACCCGGCCGACACCAGCGGCAAGCCCACGCTGGAGCACTTCGACCTCACGAAGGCCCGTAAGACGGAACTGGCCTCCGGGCTGGACTGGTTCGCGGTCAGCGGGGACGGCACCCGGCTCGTCGTCAACGACGACGGGGACCTGCGGGCGGTCCCGGCCACCGAATCCGGCGACAACGACTCCACCGTCTACCTGGACCTGCGGCGCATCCTGCACGAGGTGGATCCGGCGGCCGAATGGCGCCAGGCCTTCGAGGAGGCCGGGCGGCTCATCCGCGCGTACTTCTGGGAGCCGCAGATGTGCGGGATCGACTGGGACGGGGTGCTGCGCCAGTACCGCTCCCTCGTCGAACGGGTCGCCTCCCCGGACGAGTTCGCCGACCTGATGCGCGAGGTCCTCGGCGAGCTCGGCACCTCGCACGCCTACGTCTCCCCCGCGCGCCGCAACGAAGGGCCGCCGCACTACCAGCGGGCCATCGGCCTGCTCGGCGTCAACCTCGTCCCCCGCGACGGGACCTGGGTCGTCGCCCGGATCCTGCCCGGCGAGTCCTCCGACTCCAAGGCCCGCTCCCCGCTCGCGGGCACCGGCATCCGGGAGGGCGCCGTCCTCACCCACGTCGACGGCCGGCCCGTGGACCCGGTGGCCGGCCCGTACCCGCTGCTGTCGGCGGCGGGCGGCACCACCGTGGAGCTCACCTTCGAGCCCGCCGAGGGGCAGGGCCGCTCGCGCCGGGTCGCGATCGTGCCGCTGATCGACGAGCGGCCGCTGCGCTACCAGGACTGGGTGGCCAAACGCCGCGCGGTCGTCCGCAAGGTCAGCGAGGGCAAGTGCGGCTACCTGCACATCCCCGACATGGGCGGCTCGGGCTGGGCGCAGTTCAACCGCGACCTGCGGGCCGAGATGTCCAAGCCCGCCCTGATCGTGGACGTACGGGGCAACGCGGGCGGGCACATCAGCGAGCTGGTGGTGGAGAAGCTGACCCGCTCGATCCTCGGCTGGGACCTGACCCGCAACGCGCAGCCCGTCTCCTACGCCTCCAACGCGCCCCGGGGCCCGATCGTGGCGCTGGCCGACGAGGCGACCTCCTCCGACGGGGACATGATCACCGCGGCCTTCAAGCTGCTGGGGCTCGGCCCGGTCGTCGGCCAGCGCACCTGGGGCGGGGTGGTCGGCATGACCGGCCGGCACACCCTCGGCGACGGCACGGTGATCACGGTGCCGATGAACGCGGCATGGTTCCCCGAGTACGGCTGGTCGGTGGAGAACCAGGGCGTGGAACCGGACCTGCCGATCCTGCGCACCCCGCTCGACTGGGCGGAGGGGCGGCACGCGCAGCTGGACGACGCCGTGCACCTGGCGCTGGAGCTGCTGGAACAGGACCCGGCGGCGGTACCGCCCGGCTACACGGACGTACCGGACCGGCGGCGGCCGAAGCTGCCGCCGCGCGGGTGATCCCGTAGGGCATGCGGAAGGGGCGCGACCCGGGAACGGCGGGTCGCGCCCCTCTGTGCGCTTACCTGCTGCGCGCTAAGCGCTTACTTGTCGAAGTTCTCGTCGAACGTGTCGCGGGCCTTGTCCTTGGCCTGGTCGGCAGCCTGCGAAGCGCGCTCGGACGCCTCGTCCTGGTGGCCGGCCGCCGCGGCCTTCGCCTTCTCCGCGAGCTGGTTCGCCTTGTCCTGGAACTGATCCTTGATGCCCATGCTTCTTCACTCCTGGAGGGGTGTTCGGGGATGGGGCCTCGACCAGGCTTTCATAAGTGGACATTCCTCGCATTGTGATCAGCGGCCGCCGGTGCGCTCCTGCTCGTCCGCCGCCCCGCCGGCCCCGACAAGTCCCTTGGAAACACTGGCCAGTCGGGGTTCGAACCGCTTCATCTCGCGCTGTCCGACTGTCGAGATGATCCCCGGCAGGTAGCCGCGGATCCCCTGCATGCCGCGGAGCCACCACTGCGCGTACACGTGCGCGGAGCGCCGCTCGATGCCCGCCACGATGCGGTCGACGGCAGGCCCCAGCGGGTAGGTCTGGTTCGAGGGCCAGGGCAGCCGCTGGCGCAGCTCGCGCATGACCTCGTCCCGGTCGGCTCCGCGCACCATGTCGGTGTCGGTCCATGACAGGTAGCCGACGCCGACCTTGACGCCCTTGTAGCCGACCTCGGCGCGCAGGCAGTGGGCGAAGGCCTCGACGCCCGACTTGGAGGCGCAGTACGCGGTCATCATGGGCGCCGGGGTGATCGCGGCGAGCGAGGCGATCTGCAGGAAGTAGCCGCGGCTCTCCATCAGCACGGGCAGGAAGGCGCGGGCGGTGACGGCGCCGCCGATGAGGTTGACCTCGATGACCCGGCGCCAGGCGTCCGGGTCGGAGTCGACGAACGGACCGCCGGAGGCCACGCCCGCGTTGGCGACGACGATGTCCACCTTGCCGAAGCGCTGCTTGACCTCCTGCGCGACCCGGGCCATGGCCTCGTGGTCGGTGACGTCGGCACACCAGTGGTCGCTCTCGGTGTGCAGCCGCTCGGAGACCTCCTTGAGGGCCTCCGGCTCCAGGCCGACGAGGGCCACCTTCGCACCGCGCGCCGACAGCTTGCGGGCCAGCAGCTCGCCGACTCCGCGCGCCGCGCCGGTGACGACGGCGACCTGGCCTTCCAGACTCCTGCGAGCACTCACGGCGTCTTCTCCTTCTGCGGGGTGGGCAGGTACAGGGCGGCCAGCTCGCGCACGGCCTCGGTGACGGCTTCCGGCGCCTCGATCGGGGTCATGTGCCCCATCCCGGTCAGCTCGGTCAGCCCCACGCAGTTCGGCAGCGCGGCCGCCAGCCCCCGGGCGTGCACGATCGGCGTCAGCCGGTCGCTCTTGCCGCCGATGACGGCGGTGGGCACGGTCAGCGCGGCCAGGTTCACGTCGAGGTCCAGCCCGGCCAGCACCTCGGACCAGGCGTGGCGCACCTTCGTCGGGCAGGCGTGCACGATGCGGGCGCAGGCCTCGACCCTCTCGGGCGCCGAGCCGGGCCCCATGGTGGCGTACTTCAGCACCTTCCTGGCCACCGGGGTCACGGGCCCGAGCGGCGCCCGGGATCCGAGGACCGCCCCGGTGATACGGGTCCTCGCGCGGCCGGGCCCGAGCGGCAGGACCAGCGCCTCCTCGACGAGGCGGCCGCTGCCGGTGCTGCACAGCAGCGCGGCCGCGGCGTGCTCGGCGAACTCCGGCCGGCCGGCGGCCGCCATGACGGTCATCCCGCCCATGGAGTGGCCCGCGACGACGGCCTTCTCGCCGGGGGCGAGGGTGGCCCCCAGGACGGCGACCAGGTCGTCGGCGAGGGCGGCGGTGCTGTACCGCGAGGCGGCGGGGCTGCGCCCGTGGCCGCGCTGGTCGTAGGCGATGACCCGGTGGCCGGCCGCCAGGGCCCGTATCTGCGCGGCCCAGAAGGCGGTGGAACAGGTCCAGCCGTGCGCGAGCACGACGGCCGGGGCCCCGTCCTCCCCGTGCACCTCCACGTGCAGGCGCGATCCGTCGGCGGAGGTGGCGACCAGCTCGCGCCGGGCGACGGGCGGGGCGTAGGGCCCGGCGGTGACGTACCCCGGGCGGCTCACGCGGCACCGTCCTCGGCGGCGGGCTTCGCCGATCCGGCCACCGGGACCGGCGCGCGGCCCCGTACGACCTCGTACTCCGCCAGGTCCACGCCCTGCGTCTCCCGCCGGAACTCCCCCGTGGTCCCCGGCCACACGGTGGTGTTGCGCCCCTGCGCGTCCAGGTACCAGCTGGTGCAGCCGCCGGTGTTCCACACCGTCCGCTCCATCCGCACCTGCACCTGCCGGTTCCACGCGTTGACGGCGGACGGCCGGGCGGCGAGCGCGACCCGCCCTCCCAGCACGTTCAGCTGCCGCAGGTAGTCCGCCATGTAGTTCAGCTGCGACTCGATCATCAGGATCATCGAGCTGTTCCCGAGCCCGGTGTTCGGGCCGATGATCGTCATCCAGTTGGGGAAGCCCGCCGCGGTGGCCCCGCGCAGCGACTGCATGCCGTCCTTCCACGCCTCCGCGAGGGTCTTCCCCTCCGCGCCGACCACCCGGTCGGCGATCGGCATGTCGGTGACGTGGAAGCCGGTGCCGAAGACGATCGCGTCGACCTCGGTCTCGGTCCCGTCGGCGGCGACCAGCACGGAACCCCGGATCTCCTTCAGCCCGGAGGCGATGAGGTCCACGTTGGGCCGGGCGAGCGCCGGGTAGTACTCGCTGGAGAGCAGGATCCGCTTGCAGCCGATCCGGTACGAGGGCGTCAGCTTGGCCCGCAGCTCCGGGTCCTTGATGGAGCGCCCCATGTTGGCCTTGGCCAGGGACTCGATCAGCCCGAGCTGGTTCGGACGCTTGGTGAAGGCGCTGACCTGGAGCTCGCGGATCCCCCACAGCAGTCCGCGGCGCGCCGCCCGGGTGAAGGGCAGCTGGCGGTGGAGCCAGCGCTCGACGGAGCTGATGGCCCGGTCGGTGCGGGGCATCACCCATGGCGGGGTGCGCTGGAAGAGGGTGAGCCGCTCCACGTCGGGGGCGATGGCGGGGACGATCTGGATGGCGGAGGCGCCCGTACCGATCATGGCGACGCGCTTGCCGCGCAGGTCGTAGTCGTGGTCCCAGCGGGCGGAGTGGAAGACCTTGCCGGGGAAGCCGGCGAGCCCGGGGATCTCCGGCATCTTCGGGTCGGACAGCGGCCCGGTGGCGGAGACGACCACATCGGCAGTGAACTCCCCGCCCGAGGTCTCGATGTCCCAGCGCATCTCGTCCGCGTCCCAGCGCATCATCCGGACTTCGTGGTTCAGGCGGATGTGGCGGCGCAGTCCGAAGGTGTCGGCGACGTGCTCCAGGTACTCGCGGATGGCGGGCTGCCCGGAGAAGGTCCGCGGCCAGTCGGGGTTGGGCGCGAAGGAGAAGGAGTAGAGGTGGGAGGGCACGTCGCAGGCGCACCCGGGGTAGCTGTTGTCGCGCCAGGTGCCGCCGACCGAGTCGGCGCGCTCCAGCACGACGAAGTCGGTGATCCCCTCCCGCCGAAGCCGTACCGCGGCGCCCAGCCCGCCGAACCCGGAGCCGATCACCGCCACTCGTACGTGCTCGCGCCCGTCCATGCCACCGCCCATGCCCGCCGCCTTCGGATACCAATGCTGCCAGCAATCACTGGCACAATCGGGAGAGTAGAGCAGCCCCGTACTCATGGGTAGGGGTCGCGCCAGGAAAGTTACTGCGAGTACGCCCTAGGCTGCGCAGGTGCCGGACAATGCGACGCAGAACGAAGCGCAAACCACGGAAGCAAGGAACACAGTGCGCGAATACCGCACGGAGGAGCTGGCCGAGGCCGCCGGCATCCCTGTACGCACCCTGCGCTTCTACCGGGAGCGCAAGCTCCTGCCGCCGCCCCGCCGCGAGGGCCGCATCGCCTGGTACGACGACCACCACCTGGCCCGGTTGCGCACCATCGCCGCCCTGCTGGAACGCGGCCACACCCTCGGCGGCATAGCCGAGCTGACCGTCGCCTTCGAGAACGGCCGCGACGTCGGCCAGCTCGGGGAGCTGCTCGGCATCGGCTGGTCGGAGGAGACCCCGGTCCGGCTCTCGCCCGAGACCCTCGCCGACTACTTCGAGGGCGAGGTCACCCCGGAGAACCTGGCGGCCGCGCTCGACCTCGGCTACCTGGCCGCCGACGGCGAGGAGATCGTCCACGTCAGCCGCCGGCTGCTGGACGTCTCCTCGGCACTGGTCCGCGAGGGCGTACCGCTGGCGGCCGTCCTGGAGACGGGCCGCCGGGTGCGCGAGCACGCGGACGCAATGGCGGCCCTGTTCACCGAGCTCATCTCCACGCACATCTCCGAGGAGGCGGTCGCGCGGCTGCGCCCCCTGGCGAAGAGCGTGGTCGAGGCCGAGCTCACGATGGCGATGGACCGCCTGCGCCCGCCGTCACCGGCGCGCGCCCAGGCTCCCGGCCCGGCTTCCGGCCCGGCTTCCGGCCCGGCTCAGGAACCGAGTTCGTAGGCCACGGTCACGGGCGCGTGGTCGGACCAGCGCTCGGGGTGCGTCTCGGCCCGCTCCACGAAGGCCTTCACGGCCTTGGCCGCCAGCCCCGGCGTCGCCACGTGGAGGTCGATCCGCCAGCCGGCGTCGTTGTCGAAGGCCCGCCCGCGGTAGGACCACCAGGAGTACGGCCCCTCGGTGTCGGGGTGCAGGCCGCGCACGACGTCCACGTACCCCGCCGAGTCGTACACCTCGCCGAGCCACTCGCGCTCCTCGGGCAGGAAGCCGGCGTTCTTCCGGTTGGTCTTCCAGTTCTTCAGGTCGGCTTCCTGGTGGCAGATGTTCCAGTCGCCGCAGACGACGACCTCCCGGCCGTCCGCGGCGGCCCGCACCTTGAGCTCCCGCAGGTAGGCGAGGAATTCGCCCATGAACCGGTACTTCTCGTCCTGCTTCTCGGTCCCGGCCTCCCCGGACGGCAGGTAGAGGCTGGCCACGGTCACACCGGGCAGGTCGATCTCCAGGTACCGCCCGCTCGTGTCGAACTCCTCGCTCCCGAATCCGACCTGCACCCGCTCGGGCTCCCGGCGCGTGTACAGCGCGACCCCGGCCCGGCCCTTGGCGGCGGCCGGGGCGAACACGGTGTGCCACCCCTCGGGCGCCCGCACCTCCTCGGGAATCTGCCCTTCCTCGGCCCGCACTTCCTGCAGGCACACGACGTCGGCGTCGGACCCGGCGAGCCACGGGGAGAACCCCTTCTTGGCGGCGGCGCGGATTCCGTTCACATTCACAGAGGTCACGATGAGCATCCCTGCACCATAGCGGGAGCGTTCCGTACGATGTTCGAATGTCTCAGGGGATCCAGCTCCGCGCCGTGTCGTACGACCACCCGGACGCGGTCAAGCTCAACGACCAAGTGCAGGTCGAATACCAGGCGCGCTACGACGGCGAGGGCGATGTCACATTCCTCGACCCGGCGATGTTCACTCCACCGAGGGGTCTCTACCTCCTCGCCTACGACGCCCACGGCGCGCCCGTGGCCAGCGGCGGCTGGCGCGGCCAGGACGCGAACGACGAGGGCTACGCGGACGGCGACGCCGAACTCAAGCGCATGTACGTGGTCCCCGAGGCCCGCGGCCTCGGCCTGGCCCGCCGCATCCTCGCCGAGCTCGAAGCGGACGCCCGCGCGGCCGGCCGGATCCGGATGGCCCTGGAAACGGGCGACCAGCAGCCGGAGGCCATCGCCCTCTACCTCTCCTCGGGTTACTCCCTGTCGGAGAAGTTCGGCCACTACCGCTTCTACGAATCCAGCCGCTGCATGACCAAGCCCCTGCTCCCGGCCTGACCCGCTTCCGGACGGCGCTGACGCGCCGTCCGGAACATCGCCCGACCCCTGAAACGACGAAGATCCCGCCCGATCTTTCGATCGGACGGGATCTCGTCACCGTTCTCGGGAGCAACCCGTGAACTGTCGTTTGTGGACCTGTGGGGATTTGAACCCCAGACCCCCTCGATGCGAACGAGGTGCGCTACCAGACTGCGCCACAGGCCCTTGCGACGTGTGAAACATTAGCATCCCCTCGCGGGTGCTCCAAAACCGGTTTCGGGGAGCGTCCGCGCAGGTCATCGATCATTCGTTCGCGGCGCGCGGGCGCTCGTCGCCCTCGTACTGGTCGAACAGCGGCGTGCGCGCCGCGTCGCGGGTGCGCGGGCGGGACTGCTGGGGGGCCGCGGGCTGGGCGCGCAGGCGGGGTTCCGTCGGCTCGGCCGTGCTGGAGCGGGTCGCGCTCCAGGGGTCCGGGGTCGCGGGACCGCCGGTGGCGCGGGGGGCGACCGGGGCCGTCACGTACGTCGGCAGCGGGACCGGTACGGGCTCCCAGCTGTCACCGCGGGCCGGGCCGCGCTCGCGTTCGCGCTGCTGGTCCACCCATTCGGCGTGGTCCGTCTGCTCGACCAGGGCGCGCCGGCCGGCCTCCTGCGGGGAGACGGGTGGCGCGGGGTCCGGGTCGGAGCCCGCCGCGGCTTCGGGCTCCCGACGGCGGGGCCGGTTCTCGCGGAGCCGGCGGGCGGCCGCTTCGGCGCGACGCCGGTCCATGGTGAACTCGTAGCGCCGTCGCTCCTGGACGCGCAGGTGCACGATGTACGTGCTCAGCAGCAGGGCGGGGACGGCGGGGGCCCACAGGTACTGGAGTCCGCCGACGGCGGCGACGACCGCGCCGAGGGTGAAGATCAGGAAGAGGAGCGCCGTGGTGCGCCGGCGGCGGGCCAGGACGACGAGCCGCTGCTCGCGGCGGGCCCGCTCCGCACGGTCGGCCCGCTCGGAGGCGGCCGATCTCGGTTCGGCACGGGTCGGCGGGGGCACGACAACAGCCCGGACGTCGTCGACGTCCACGGAATTCACCGTTTCCGTCGCTGCATCCGGGTCCGCGGGGGGCTGGGGTCCCGCCTCCTCGTCACCGCGCTCACGTAGTCCCTTGGCGTAACGGCGCTCCATTCCAGCCCGGCCGGAAAGCAGCCGGATGGCGGTGGAGAAGCGTTCCGTCGGACGGGCTTCGTTCAGCTCGTCCTGCCTCCGGAGCCACATGGGCACCAAGTAGGCGGCCCAGGCCCCGACAATGACTGCGTAGATGAGGCCGCTGCTGCTCACACCCCACACCGTAGAGGGGTACGGCCGGGGGAATCCGCCAATTGGGACGGCGTGTCGCACGATCTCGCTGATATCACGGACTTTTTTTGTGATTCTTCGGATCAGGTTATGGGCGAATCGGTCGCCGCTCGAAGAATTCGAACAAATATCGGATTCCCATTAAGCGTGCGGATGCCGTTCCCGGTGCCAGCGGTGCAGCAGCCCCTCCCGCACCTCCTCCACCGTCAGCGCGTACACGAGGTGGTCCCGCCACGCGCCGTCGATGTGCAGATAGCGCGGCCGCAGCCCTTCCTCACGGAACCCGAGCTTCTCCACCACCCGTCGGCTCGGACCGTTCTCCGGCCGGATGCAGACCTCGATCCGGTGCAGCCCGACCTTCGCGAAACAGTGGTCCACCGCGAGCGCGACCGCCGTGGGCATCACCCCGCGGCCCGCCACCTCGCGGTCCACCCAGTAGCCCACGTGGCCCGCGCACATCGAGCCCCAGGTGATCCCGGCGACCGTCAGCTGGCCCACCAGGCGCCCCTGGTACTCGATGACGAAGGGCAGCATCCGCCCCGCGTTCGCCTCCGCCCGCAGATGGCGGACCATCTGGCGGTACGTCGGCCGCTGGATCACCGGCCCCCAGGGCGCGGGCGGCGGAATGGTGGCCTCCCACGGGCGCAGCCAGTCGCGGTTGCGCCGGTTGACCTCGCGCCAGGCGGCCTGGTCCCGCAGCTTTATCGGCCGGAGCGTGACATCGCCGTCCGCCAGCACCACCGGCCAGGAGGGGCCGTTCAGTTCGTGCTCCCCGAGGGTCTTCCGGGAGGCGACTGGTGGTCGCCGCCCCGGATCTGGTCGACGGCGTGGAGCAGCACCCGCGAGAGCACCGCGATCCCGTCGCGGACCCCGCCGGTGGAACCCGGCAGGTTCACGATCAGGGTGCGGCCCGCCACGCCCGCCAGGCCCCGCGACAGCGCCGCGGTCGGCACCTTCGCCAGCGACTCGGCGCGAACGGCCTGCGGGATGCCCGGGATCTCGTAGTCCAGCACCCGGGCGGTGACCTCCGGGGTCCGGTCGGTCGGCGAGATGCCGGTTCCGCCGGTGGTGAGGATGACGTCGTACCCGGCGGCCACGCCCTCGCGCAGGGCCGCCTCGACGGGATCCCCGTCGGGGACCACGCGCGGGCCGTCCACGGCGAAGCCGAGCGAGCGCAGCCCCTCGGCGAGCACCGGGCCGCCCCGGTCCTCGTACACGCCCGCGGACGCCCGGTTCGAGGCGGTGACCACCAGCGCGCGCAGCCCGGACTCCGCGACAGGAGTCACCGGGGCCGCTACGGCCTCCGACGCGGGCCCGTGGCTGTGGCTGTGGACCTCGCCGCCGCGCGGGGGGTTCACGAGCGCGCCCAGTCGCCGGACTTGCCGCCCGTCTTCTCTTCGACCCGCACGTCCGTGATGACGGCGCCCTTGTCGACGGCCTTGACCATGTCGATGACGGTGAGCCCGGCGACGGCGACCGCGGTCAGCGCCTCCATCTCGACGCCCGTCCGGTCCGCCGTCTTGACGGTCGCGAGGATCTCGACGGCGTCGTCGGCGACCGTCAGGTCCACCTTCACGCCGGAGACCGCCAGCGGGTGGCACAGCGGGATCAGGTCGGGGGTCCTCTTCGCACCCATGATCCCGGCGATCCGCGCGGTGGCGAGGGCGTCGCCCTTGGGAACGCCCTCACCGCGCAGCAGCTCGATCACCCGCGGGGAGACGAGCACGCGTCCGCTGGCCCGTGCCGTCCGCGTCGTGACGGCCTTCTCCGAGACGTCCACCATCCGGGCCGCACCGGCCTCGTCGATGTGCGTCAGCTTGGTGCCACCGGCGCCGCCGGCGCCGCTCTGCTCAAGGGGTCCGGGGGTTTCCCCCCGGGAGATCGCTGCCATAAGTGCGTGCCGCTCCCGTCCGGGCCCCACAAGGGCCTGTGTGGTGCAACACGCTACCCGCATCCGCCGGACCTCAGCCGAGCAGGACCACTTCGAGCTCGGCTCCGGGCTCCACCGAGGTGACGTCCTCCGGTACGACCATCAGGGAGTCGGCGTGTGCCAGCGCGGCGATCAGGTGCGAGCCCGATCCGCCGACCGGGCTGACCGTGCCCCTCGCCGCGTCGTACTTGCCGCGCAGGAACTGCCTGCGGCCGGCCGGGGAGCCGATCGCCTTGTCGGCCTCCAGGACCGCGCGCACGCTGGGCCGGCTGACCTCGGAGGCGGGCAGGCCCATCAGGGCGCGGATCGCGGGGCGCACGAACAGCTCGAAGGAGACGTACGAGGACACCGGGTTGCCGGGCAGGGCCAGCAGAGGGGTGTGGTCGGGGCCGATGGTGCCGAAGCCCTGGGGCTTGCCGGGCTGCATGGCGAGCTTGCGGAAGTCGATTCCGGCGCCGTCCACGCCCTCTTCGCCGGTGGAGACGGCCGTGAGGGCCTCCTTGACCACGTCGTACGCGCCGACGCTGACCCCGCCCGTGGTGACCAGGAGGTCGGCCCGGATGAGCTGGTCCTCGATCGTGGAGCGCAGGGTCTCGGCGTCGTCGGCGACGGCGCCGACGCGGTAGGCGATGGCACCGGCGTCCCGCGCGGCGGCGGCCAGCGCGAAGCTGTTGGAGTCGTAGATCGTGCCGGCCGTCAGCGCCTCGCCGGGCTGGACCAGTTCGCTGCCGGTGGACAGCACGACGACGCGCGGGCGCGGCCGCACCCGTACGGTGCCGCGCCCGATGGCCGCCAGCAGGGCGATCTGCGGCGGGCCGAGCACGGTGCCCGCGGCGAGCGCGAGGTCCCCGGCCTGGACGTCGCTTCCGCGTGAGCGGACGTGCGCCCGCGCCTCGGCGGCGCGGTGGACCCGTACCTCGCCGGCGGCGAGTTCGGGCGACTCGCTGGCCGGGGTCATCCCCGAGGCCGCGCCCCCGCCCGTACCGCCGTCGGTCCACTCGACCGGTACGACGGCTTCGGCGCCGGGCGGCAGCGGGGCGCCGGTCATGATGCGGGCGGCCTGGCCGGGGCCGACGGTCGGCAGGTCTCCGCTGCCGGCCGCGACGTCCCCGATGACCGTCAGCACCGCGGGGAACTCCTCGCTCGCGCCCTGGACGTCGGCGGTCCGGACGGCATAGCCGTCCATCGAGCTGTTGTCGAAGGGCGGAAGGGCGACGGGCACGGTGACGTCCTCGACCAGGACACAGCCCTGGGCGTCCAGCAGCTGGAGCTCGATGGGCTCCAGGGGCCGGACGGTGGCGAGGACGTCCGCGAGGTGCTCGTCCACCGACCACAAACGCTGGTGGCCAGTGTCCTGCGGTGCGTCGGGCTTGCTCAAGGTGCTACATCTCCTCCGTGACGTAACGGTGAAGCCAGGTGCGGAACTCCGGGCCCAGGTCCTCGCGCTCGCAGGCGAGTCGGACGATGGCCCGCAGGTAGTCCCCGCGGTCCCCGGTGTCGTAGCGGCGGCCCCGGAAGACCACGCCGTGCACCGGGCCGCCGAGGGTCTCGTCGGCGGCCAGCTTCTGCAGGGCGTCGGTCAGCTGGATCTCACCGCCGCGGCCCGGCTCGGTCTCCCGCAGTATGCCGAAGATCGCCGGATTGAGGACGTAGCGTCCGATCACGGCGAAGTTGCTGGGCGCGTCCACCGCGTCCGGCTTCTCGACGAGACCCGTGACGCGGACCACCCCGTCCTCGTCGGTGGGCTCGACGGCGGCGCAGCCGTAGAGGTGCACCTGGGACGGCTCGACCTCCATCAGCGCGACGACGGTGCCGCCGGTGCGCTGCTGGATCTCCACCATCTGACGCAGCAGCGGGTCGCGCGGGTCGATGAGGTCGTCGCCGAGGAGGACGGCGAAGGGCTCGGTGCCGACGTGCGGCTCGGCGCACAGCACGGCGTGGCCGAGACCGCGCGGGTCGCCCTGGCGGACGTAGTGCATGGTGGCCAGGTCGCTGGACTCCTGGACCTTCTTCAGCCGGTCGTCGTCGCCCTTGGCGATGAGCGCGGACTCCAGCTCGTAGTTGCGGTCGAAGTGGTCTTCCAGAGCACGCTTGTTACGCCCTGTGATCATGAGTACGTCGTCCAGGCCGGCCGATACGGCTTCCTCGACCACGTACTGGATCGCCGGCTTGTCCACCACCGGAAGCATTTCCTTCGGCGTCGCCTTGGTCGCGGGGAGGAAGCGAGTGCCGAGTCCCGCGGCCGGGATGACGGCCTTCTTGATCACGGGGTGCAACTGAGTCATGGTCGAACGATAGTCGTTGAGGGGTTGCGGCAGATGAGATTCAGGTGAACATGATCAGGTATGTACCAAGAGGAAGAGATACGAGCCAGCCGTGGTAGAGAACCAGCCTCCCCCGCCCCCGCCCGCACCGTCGGCCGCCAAATCGGCCCTGCGCCGGGAACTCCTCGCCGCCCGCCGCGCCTTGTCCCCCGACCTCCTGCGTACGTCGGCACGCGCGCTCTCCCGCTCCGCCCGTGAACTGCCCGAACTGGCCGACGCGCACACGGTGGCCGCGTACGTCTCCATCGGGAGCGAACCCGGCACCCGCGAACTGATCGACGCGCTCAGGGCGGCCGGGAAGCGGGTGCTGCTGCCCGTCCTGCTGCCCGGCAACGACCTCGACTGGGCCCTGTACGAGGGCCCCGGGAGCCTGGCCGAGGCCGCGCACGCGGGGAAGATGACGCTCCTCGAACCCGCCGGTCCGCGCCTCGGCCCGGACGCGGTGACCGGCGCCGACGCCGTGCTGCTGCCCGGACTGGCCGTGGACCGGCGCGGGATGCGGCTCGGGCGGGGCGGAGGCTCGTACGACCGGGTGCTGGAGCGGCTGGAGCGCGCCGGGGCGCATCCCGCACTGGTGGTGCTCCTCTACGACAACGAGGTGGTCGCGCGGGTCCCGGAGGAACCGCACGACCACCCCGTCCGGGCGGTGGCCACCCCGTCGGGGGTGGTCCGCTTCTGAGCTACGGCGCCGCTACGGCGTCAGCTGCAGCGTCTCGACCGTGGCCTTGTCCACGGCCTCCTTGCCGAAGGGCCACTCCAGCAGTTCGCCCTTGGCCCACATGGTCGTCTGGTCCGTGTAGTGGGAGTGGTAGGCGTGCCCCGAGGCGCCCGTCAGGTTGATCCAGCGGGACTTGTCGAGGTCGTTGAGGTTCACGACCATCCGCATCGAGGGCACCCAGGTGACCCCGTACCCGCTGGAGGCGTTCCAGCCGGTCGCGTTGACGGTGGCCTCGCCGCCGCCCAGGTTCCACGGACCCCGGTTGAGGAGCCACTGCATGTAGCCGGGGCCCTCGGAGCCGATCGTCTGGTTCTTCAGCATCAGCTGGTGCAGGCGGCCCCAGCTCCAGGTGGACTGGTCCTTGCCGAGCTTGGCGGTCAGCTCCCAGCGGGCGTCCTTCATGGCCCGCGCGAAGAGCTGGTCGCGGGTGGCGGTGGCCGGCACGTTGCGGCCGACGGCGGGCGCCTGCCACCACTTGGAGTTCTCGTCCTTGACCAGTCGGCGGACCACCTCGAACCAGCGGTCGCCGCCGTCGGGCTGCGCCGAGTCGGAGCCGCGCGTACCGCACTCGCGGACCATCTTGGCGAGGTCGTCGGCCGGTCCGGTCGTCTGCTCGGGGACGTTCATGCAGCTGCCCTCGACGCGCAGTTCCTTGGGCATCTTGTCGCCGAAGGCCAGCTTGAGGATGTTGCGCCAGACCGCGTTGAAGTAGGCGGCGGCCGCCGAGTCGGGCTCCTGGGTGTAGTTCCAGCCCTCCAGGAGCTTCTGCGCGGAACGGACGTCCGGGTCCGAGACGTTGATCTTGGCCAGCATCGGGGTCAGCAGCGCGGCGATCTCGCTGCTGTTGTCCATCTGCATGGTGCGCATGTCGTCGGTGGAGATCTTGCCGCTGTCCTTGATCTTCGCCTCGATGAGGTCGTTGATCCGCTGGCTGCGGGCGCCGTAGCCCCAGTCGGTGGTCAGCAGGTTCGGGTACTTGCCCGCGCCGGTGCCGGGCTCGGCTACGGCCTGGTTCGCGGTCACGATGAATCCGCGGGACGGGTTGGAGGCGTACGGCATCTCGTCCTGCGGGATGAAGTCCTTCCAGCCGTACTTCGAGTCCCAGCCGGGCGCCGGCATGCGGCCGTCGCCCGCACCGCGGACCGGGATGCGGCCGGGAGCCTGGTAGCCGATGTTGCCGGTGGCGCCCTTGTTGTCGGCGTAGATCAGGTTCTGGGACGGGACCTCGAAGTCGCGGGCCGCGGCGCGGAAGCCCGCGAAGTCCTTGGCCCGGTCGAGCTTGAAGACCGCGTCCATCGACTTGCCGGGGTCCAGCGCGGTCCAGCGCAGGGCCACCCCGTAGCCGTTGCCGCGGTCCGGTGCGGAGCTGGCGACGGGGGCGCGGGAGCCGACCGAGGCGATCTCGCTGCTGCGGTCGGAGATCAGCGGGCCGTTGTTGGTGCTGCGGACCGTGATCTTCTTCTCGCCGCCACCGGCGATCTTGATCACTTCTTCGCGGGTGGTGAAGGGCAGCACCTTGTTGTCGTAGACGTAGCCCTCGGGCCTGACCTGCTCCAGGTAGAGGTCGGTGACGTCGGCGCCCAGGTTCGTCATGCCCCAGGCGATGTCGGCGTTGTGGCCGATGACCACGCCGGGCATGCCCGAGAAGGTGTAGCCGGCCACGTCGTACTGGCAGCCGGCCGAGACCGTGCGGCAGTGCAGGCCCATCTGGTACCAGACCGAGGGGAGCTGCGGCGAGAGGTGCGGGTCGTTCGCGAGCAGCGGCTTGCCGGTGGTCGTGTACTTGCCCGAGACGACCCAGGAGTTCGATCCGATGCCGCTGCCGGCCGGGCCGAGGATCGCGGGGATCTGGTCGAGGGTGTCGGCCAGTGCGCTCAGGTGGGTGCGCAGCCCCACGGTCGCGCCCTGGGCGGTGGCGTTGCCGGTCAGGCCGGTCGGCTCGGCGGTGGCGTCCGTACCCGTCCGGGCGGAGGCCTGGGAGCCGACGGTGCTGCCCTGTCCGCCGGAGCCCGAGGACCCCGTGGAGGAGCCGGAGCCGCCGGAACCCGTCGCGGGTGCGTACTTCCCGCCCGCGACGGAGCCGCCCTCGACGATCGGCCGGTTCCGGTCGAAGGGGTACGGCGGGTAGAGGTCGTCGATCTGCGTCGGCGAGAGCTTGCCCGTCATCAGCGCGCGGTCGATCTCGTCCTGCATGTTGCCGCGCAGGTCCCAGGCCATCGCCTTGAGCCAGGCCACGGAGTCGACCGGGGTCCACTGCTCGGGCCGGTAGTCGTCGCTGAGCTTGAGCGCGGCGTGCTCGACGGAGAGGTCCTTGCCGGACTTGCCCTTGAGGTACGCGTTGACCCCGTCGGCGTAGGCCTGGAGGTTCTTCTTCGTGTCGGGCGCGAGCTTGGTGTCGTACTCCTGCTGCGCGATCTGGCGCCAGCCGAGCGTGCGCAGGAAGGCGTCGGTCTCGACCTGGCCGGCGCCGAACATCTCGGAGAGGCGCCCGGAGGTCATGTGGCGGCGTACGTCCATCTCCCAGAACCGGTCCTGCGCGTGCACGAAGCCCTGCGCGCGGAAGAGGTCCTCGTCGGAGTCGGCGTAGAGCTGCGGGATTCCGTGGGCGTCGCGCTTGACGTCCACGGTCCCGGCCATGCCGGGGACCTTGAGGGAGCCGGTGGTCTGTGGGAACGAGCCCCGGACGCTGTCCAGGGTCCAGTAGCCCCCGTAGCCGAAGCCCGCGAGGAGCCCCAGGACCAGGACGAGCACGATCAGACGGGCGCGTCGTCCCTTCTTCTTGACGGAAGGGGCGGTTTCGTTGGCGGGCATCGCTGTCCTTCGAGGGGCAGGGTGGTCCTGGGAGTGCTGGGAGCAACCATAGGCGCAGGACCGGGTGCGTTGATCCGCCAGGGGTCAAGGTCATGAGGACAGGGCCCCTCCGGCGTTTCACAATGTGGTTGTCGAGTAAAGGGCGCGTCAAAGATTAGGTAAGGTAACGAAGTACTTGCCGTCCGTGCCCGTGCCGGAACGATCCGTCATTCCACCCGACGCGATCGGTAGTCCGCCATCGCCAGGCACGTCGAGGAAAGGGCCGCCCGCTGACTGTCCACACGCTCAACGAGCTACTGCTGGTCTGCTCGCTCGTGCTGCTCGTCGCCGTCGCGGCGGTACGCATCTCTTCACGCAGCGGCCTCCCCAGCCTGCTCATCTACCTCGGCATAGGCATAGCCATAGGCCAGGACGGCATAGGCAACGTCGTATTCGACAACGCCGAGCTGACCCAGGTGATCGGCTACGCCGCACTCGTCGTCATCCTCGCCGAGGGCGGTCTGGGCACCAAGTGGAAAGAGATCAAGCCGGCCCTGCCGGCCGCGATCGTGCTGTCGCTGGTCGGCGTCGCCGTCAGCGTGAGTGTGACCGCGGCGGGCGCGCACTACCTGGTCGGACTCGAATGGCGGCAAGCCCTGCTGATCGGCGCGGTCGTCTCCTCGACCGACGCGGCTGCGGTCTTCTCCGTCCTGCGCAAGGTCCCCCTCCCCTCCCGGGTGACGGGCGTCCTGGAGGCCGAGTCCGGCTTCAACGACGCACCCGTGGTCATCCTGGTCGTGGCCTTCGCCACCGTCGGACCGGTCGACCAGTGGTACGTCCTCATCGGCAAGATCGCCCTGGAGCTGACGATCGGCGCCGCCATCGGCCTGGCCGTGGGCTTCCTGGGCTCGTACGGGCTGCGGCACGTGGCCCTGCCCGCTTCCGGCCTCTACCCGATCGCGGTCATGGCGATCGCCATCACGGCCTACGCGGCCGGCGCGATGGCCCACGGCTCCGGCTTCCTCGCCGTGTACCTGGCGGCGATGGTCCTCGGCAACGCCAAGCTGCCGCACTGGCCCGCCACCCGGGGATTCGCGGACGGGCTCGGCTGGATCGCCCAGATCGGCATGTTCGTCCTGCTCGGCCTCCTGGTCACCCCGCACGAGCTGGCCGGGGACTTCTGGCCGGCGGTGGTCATCGGGCTGGTACTGACCATGGTGGCGCGGCCGCTGGAGGTCTTCGTCTCGCTGCTGCCGTTCCGGCTGCCCTGGCAGGAGCAGGCCCTGATGTCGTGGGCGGGCCTGCGCGGGGCCGTGCCCATCATCCTGGCGACCATCCCGATGGTGACCGGGATCGAGGGCAGCGAGCGCGTCTTCAACATCGTCTTCGTCCTGGTCGTCGTCTACACCCTGATCCAGGGCCCGACCCTGCCCTGGCTGGCCGGCAAGCTGAAGCTCGGCGACAGCGACGAGACCGCCTCCGACCTGGGGATCGAATCGGCCCCGCTGGAGAAGCTGCGCGGACACCTGCTGTCCTTCGCGATCCCGCCGGCCTCACGGATGCACGGCGTCGAGGTGAGCGAGCTGCGGCTGCCGCCGGGCGCCTCCGTCACGCTGGTCGTACGGGACGCGAAGAGCTTCGTACCGGCTCCGTCGACGGTGCTGCGGCGCGGGGACGAGCTGTTGGTGGTGGCCACGGATCCGGTCCGGGACGCGGCGGAGGCGCGGCTGCGGGCGGTGGCCCGGGGCGGCAAGCTGGCGGGCTGGCTGGGGACCGGCGGGGGGAACGGCAACGGGCACGGCGGCAGGAACGGCGGCAGGAACGGCAAAGGGAACGACGGAAGCGGTACCAAGGGTTAGAGCAGCGCTCTAATTCGGCCGCCTTCGAGGCCTTATGTCCGTATTCACCCGCTTTAGCCTGAGCTTGAATGCGAAGTTCCAGTTAATCGCAGGTGAAGACACGCCCTGTAGCCCGAATCACAGGGCGTGAAAGCCGATCTGCCTGTACGATTAAGGCACAACACATCGAACCAACTCTGTCTGACGCAGAGCTGGCGCGACCGCAAAGCGGCCGTGGCTCCCTCCCGCAGTGGGTGCCCAGGTATCACTCGGTTCGGCGCAAGAGGACAGCTCTCGGGGCTCCCACATGTACGGGTGCGATCGCTCAAAAAGCGGCGCATCGTCCGCAGACGGGGAGTTCTACCAGGCAGCGGAAAGGCCAGGCCGTGACATCCGCGGTCACGACCGAAAAGTCCGCCAAGTCCACCCGACCCGGCTACGGGCAGCTCCTGCGCACGCCCGGCGCCCTCGGCTTCGTTCTCCCGGGATTCGCCGCGCGTCTCCCCTTCGGCATGCTGACGATCAGCATCCTGCTGCTCGTCCAGCACACCACCGGCTCCTACGGCAGCGCCGGCATCGTCGCCGCCGTCACCGGTATCTCCATGGCGCTCTTCGCTCCCGTCATGGGCAAGCTCATCGACCGCCACGGCCAGAGCGCCGTGCTGGTCCCGGTGGCCCTCACGCACGCCACCGCAGTCAGCTCCCTGGCGGCGTTCGCGCTGCTGGGGGCGCCCGTCTGGGCGCTCGCACTGGCGGCCGTCCCCGCCGGTGCATCCGTTCCGCAGGTCGGGCCCATGGTCCGGTCCCGCTGGGCGGCCAAGCTCGAGGGCTCCCCGCTGCTGCCGACGGCCGCCGCGTTCGAGTCCGTCACCGACGAGTTCACCTTCGTCGTCGGCCCGGTGCTCGCCACCGCGCTGTGCACCGGCATCAACCCGGCCGCCGGCCTGGTCACCGAGGCCGCGCTGACCCTGATCGGCGGCCTGCTCTTCGCCGCCCAGCGCGCCACGCAGCCCAAGCCCGTCGCCCGTCCGGCGCACGGCGAGCAGCGCGCCTCGGCCCTCTCGTTCCACGGCCTGCGCGTCCTGATCGTCGCCTTCATCGGCATCGGCGCCGTCTTCGGCGGCATGCAGGTGTCGCTGGCAGCCTTCTCCGAGGAGATCGGCAACCCCGGCGCCAACGGCCTGCTCTACGGCGTCTTCGCCGCGGGCAACATGATCGCCGGCATCGCCTGCGGTGCGATCTCCTGGAAGATCGGCCCGCGCCGCCGCCTGATCCTCGGCTACATCGGCCTCACCGCGGCCGCCTCGGTCCTGTGGGCGGCCCACTCGATGATCCTGCTCGGCGCGCTCGGCCTGGTCGTCGGCCTGTGCATCGCCCCCGCGCTGATCACCGGCTACACCATGATCGAGCAGCTGATCCCGGCCACCTCGCGCACCGAGGCCTTCACCTGGCTCACCGGAGCGGTCGCCTTCGGGCAGGCCGGCGCCGTGACCCTGGCCGGGCGCCTGACGGACGCCCACGGGTCCTCGTACGGCTTCCTCGTGCCGCTGGTGGCCACCGCGATCGCGCTGACCATCCTGTTGACGCTGCGTGCGAAGCTGGCTCCGAAGGCCCCGAGCCGGATCGTCAGCTCGTCCAAGCCGGCCACCTCGGCCGCGACGGCCACCTCGAAGGCACCCTCCGCGGGTGTGAACGAGCGTGGTCTGGGTCACCGCGTGCCGGTGACGGTGGACTGATCCGCCGGAATACGTCACCATGGAGCGTCGTTAGCACTCATTGAGTGAGAGTGCCAGGAGGAAATTCGTGCCGACCTACCAGTACCAGTGCACCGAGTGCGGTGAGGGCCTTGAGGCCGTGCAGAAGTTCACCGACGACGCACTGACCGTGTGCCCGAGCTGTGACGGACGCCTGAAGAAGGTGTTCTCCGCGGTCGGCATCGTCTTCAAGGGCTCCGGTTTCTACCGGAACGACAGCCGCGGCGCCTCGTCGAGCAGCACCCCTGCCTCGAAGCCCGCGTCGACGCCGGCCGCCACCCCGGCCGCGTCTTCGTCGTCGTCCTCTTCGTCGTCCTCTTCGTCTTCGTCGAGCTCTTCCTCGTCGTCGTCGAGCACCTCGGCCGCCTGACCGCCGCTTCACACGCTTCACCCGAGGCCCCGCCGTCCTTCCGGACCCGGGGCCTTCGGCATACCCCCCGCTGCGCTGAGCCCCTTGCGGCGGGACCCCTTTAGGGTGGGACGCATGGCGAATGCAGAGATCGGTGTCATCGGCGGATCGGGCTTCTACTCCTTCCTGGAGGACGTCTCCGAGATCCAGGTCGAGACCCCCTACGGGCCCCCGAGCGACTCCTTGTACCTGGGCGAGCTGGCGGGCCGCACCGTGGCGTTCCTGCCCCGGCACGGCCGCAGCCACACCGTGCCCCCGCACAAGATCAACTACCGGGCCAACCTGTGGGCCCTGCGCTCCGTCGGCGTCCGCCAGGTGCTGGGCCCGTGCGCGGTCGGCGGCCTGCGCCCCGAGTACGGTCCGGGCACGCTGCTCGTCCCCGACCAGCTGGTCGACCGTACGAAGGCGCGTGCGCAGACCTTCTTCGACGGCGAGCCCCTCCCCGACGGCTCGGTCCCCAACGTCGTGCACACCACCTTCGCCGACCCCTACTGCCCCGTCGGCCGGTCCGTCGCCCTCGCGGCGGCGCGCGGGCGCGCCTGGGAGCCGGTGGATGGCGGCACCATGGTCGTCATCGAGGGCCCGCGCTTCTCGACCCGCGCCGAATCCCGCTGGCACGCGGCGGCCGGCTGGTCGGTCGTCGGCATGACCGGCCACCCGGAGGCGGTCCTCGCGCGCGAGATGGGGCTCTGCTACACCTCGATGGCCCTGGTCACGGACCTCGACGCGGGCGCCGAGACGGGCGAGGGGGTCTCCCACACGGAGGTCCTGAAGGTCTTCGGCGAGAACGTCGGACGCCTGCGCGAGGTCCTCTTCGACGCGGTGACCGCCCTGCCGCCGACGGAATCCCGCGACTGCCTGTGCACGCACGCGCACGACGGCTGGGACCTGGGCATCGAGCTGCCGTAGGCGGGCGGTCGACTGATGGCCCGCTGGTCGTCGGCTGGTGTCACATTCCGCAGGGCTGTCCGGTCTCAGCTGGTGAAGGACGAACAACCACCGAGACCGACCGTCCGATCCAGGAGGCACCAGCCATGGCCCGCATCTCGCTCACCCCGCCCCGCACCGTCCTCAACCGCCTCGTCTCCTGGTACTCGCGCCGCACCTACGGCAAGGTGATGGAGCCCGGCCAGGCGTACGGGCACAACCCGCGGGTGCTCTTCGGCTACCTGCGCTTCGAACAGCGCGCGGCGAAGTGGAACGCCCTCGACGCCGGGCTGAAGCACCTCGCGGTGATGGCCACGGCCTCCCGCATCAACTGCTCGTGGTGCATGGACTTCGGCTACTGGGAGGGCGACAAGATGGGACTGGCCCCCGAGAAGGCCGAGAAGGTCCCGGTGTGGCGCGAGTCCCGGGAGGCGTTCACGGAGCTGGAGCTGCTGGTCATGGAGTACGCCGAGGCCATGACCGAGACCGAGCCGACCGTCACCGACGAGCTCGCCGCCGAGCTCGTCTCCCGCCTCGGCGAGGCCGCCTTCGTCGAACTGACCGCCATGGTCGCGCTCGAAAACCTGCGCTCGCGGGTCAACAGCGCCTTCGGCCTGACCAGCCAGGGCTTCTCGGAGTCCTGCCGGGTCCCGGCCGCGCGCTGACCTGCGGCACGGGCTTACGGGGGCGGACCACGGGCCTACGGGGGCGGGGTACGGGCTTACGGGGGCGGGCCATGGGCTGCGCGCCCGGGCCCCGCACAATGGCGGCCATGGACAGCCAAGTGATCGTCGCCCTCGACTTCGACAGCCACCGGGCCGCCGGCGAACTCGTCGCGCGGCTCGGCGACGCGTGCGGCGCGTACAAGGTCGGACTGGAACTCCTCACCGCCGCCGGGCCCGGCCTCGTACGCGAACTCGTCGCACGGGGCCACGAGGTATTCCTCGACCTGAAGCTCTTCGAGATCCCGGACTCCGTCGCGGGCGCGGTCCGCTCCGCGGGAGCGCTGGGCGCGTCCATGGTGACCGTGCACGCCATGGGCGGTACGGGGATCATGGCGGCCGCCGTCGAGGCGGCGCGGGAGTTCCCGCGGCTGAAGGTGCTCGCGCTGACCGTGGTCACGAGCATGACCTCGGGCGATCTCGCCGATGTCGGCATCGCCTCGAGCACCGACGAGCAGGTCCTGCGGCTGGCCCGGCTGGCGGCGCGGGCCGGATGCGACGGGGTCGTCGCCGCACCCCGGGAGGCGGCGGCGCTGCGGACCCTGCTGGGTCCGCAGCCGCTGATCGTCACGCCGGGCGTGACGCTGCCCGGGGAGACGCAGCGGGGGCCGCGGGGCGGGGAGGTCCGAGCCGGGACGCCTTGGGCGGCCTTGGCGGACGGGGCCTCGCACGTCGTGGTGGGGCGGTCGGTGACGCGGGCCCCGGATCCGGTGGCGGCGCTGCGGCGGATCGCGGCGGGCGGACAGCCCTGTGGGTAACTCCTGACTCCTGACTCCTGACTCCTGCGAGTAACTCCTGTGGGTGGCGGCGATATCCACAAGCTGTGGGCCGTGCACAGGCCGGAGCGGGATTCGGCGGGGCGGTGGATCGTGAGGGGTGTCCGGGCGCTGGGTCCGGGCATCGGATCTCACTCCGTCTGGTGGTGGCGTCATGACCGCGAAGTCCCGTACCCCGTCCACGAATCCGTCCCCGAATCCGTCCCTGACCCCCTCCCCGGGCCCTTCCCGCACCCCTTCCGCTACGTGTCCCCCCGCGCGCTCGGTCCCGCCCTTCCCCCCGCTGCGGATGGGGCGGGGCGGGGACCGGCTGCGCAGGGCCGTACGGCGTCGGAGGCGCGGCGCCGCGGCGGGACTGGCCGTCGCCGCGGCCGCGCTGGCGGTGGGCGGGACCGAGGCCCAGGCCTCGCGGGGCTCCGCACCGCCCGAGGTGCGGGTCTCCCGCGGAGCGGCGGCCGAGGCGCCGGTGCGCATGGTGTCGGCGCCGGTGCGGATCGCCGACGCGGCGACGGTGCGCCTGCTGCGGCCCGGCGACCGCGTGGACGTGGTCGCGGCGGAGCGCGGCGGGCCACCCCGGGTCGTGGCCGCGGGGGCCCACGTGGCCGAAGTACCCGCTCCGGAGAAGGGCGTTGAGGACGGCGGGGCCCTGGTGGTCCTGTCCGTGCCCCGGGAAACCGCGCGGGATCTGGTGGGGGCGGGCACTGTATCCCGACTGGCGGTGACCTTGTGTTGAATCGCACAAGCGCGCGGTCAAGTCACCTCGAGGTGGGCGTCGATTGGACACGCCGGGCCCAAACTGCCGTAGCTTTCGGAACCGTTGGCTCCATGTTCGGCAGATACGAAGAAAGGCTCAGTGGTGAGCGAGAAGAAGAAGGAGAGCGTCCTGGCAGGCTTCAAGGCCTTCCTGATGCGCGGCAACGTGGTCGACCTGGCGGTCGCCGTGGTCATCGGTGCCGCGTTCACGAACATCGTGAACTCCGTGGTGAAGGGGATCATCAGCCCGCTGATCGGTGCCGTCGGGACGCAGAGCCTGGACGGCTACAAGTCGTGCATCAAGAACCCTTGCGGCATCGGCCCGAACGGCCAGCCGACGGGTGTCGAGATCCTCTGGGGCTCAGTACTCAACGCCGCACTGACCTTCCTGATCACCGCCGCGGTCGTCTACTTCCTGATGGTGCTGCCGATGGCGAAGTACCTCGCCAAGGTGGAGCAGCGCCGCCGGGCGAAGGAAGGCGTCCAGGAGACCATGGAGATCACCGAGCTGGTGGTCCTCAAGGAGATCCGGGACGAGCTGATCGCCCAGCGCGGCGCGGGCGGCGGCACCGACGCCTCCGGCGGCTACGGGCCGCGGCTCTAGCGGGTCCGGCTCAGAGGGGTCCGGCCCTGACGGGCCGGACGGATCAGACGTGGTGCGGCGGCTTCTCGTCGAGGAAGCGGGCCAGGTCGGCCGCGCTTCCGCCGGCGGGGGGCCGCTCGCCCCAGCCGCGGTCGGTGTCGTCCGAGGACTGCTGGTCCAGCGGGTCGTCGAAGACCAGCCGCGGCTTCGGCTTCGCGGGCTTCGGGGCCTGCGGGGTCCGGGGATCCTGCGCGGCCGGTGAATCCTGCGGGTCGGTGGCGGGGGCGTTGCTCATGCCTCCAGGGTACGGCCGCCCCCGCCACCGGTCCCGGTCAGCCGGGGGCTCAGCTGGGGGCTTCGGCGCCCTTGCGCGCGTAGAACCACCAGCACACCACCAGGCAGGTGGCATAGAAGCCGATGAAGATCCACAGGGCGTTGGTGACGGCCATGGCGGCGAACATCGCGGGGATGAAGAAGAAGCCGTAGGCGGCGATGGCCGAGGAGAAGCCGGTGACGGCGCCCGCCTCCATCTCCGACTGCTTCAGCGCCGCGGCCTGCACCTCGGGGCTCTGCCCCTCGGCCGCCTTCATGTGCTGGTCCCGGAAGATGACCGGGATCTGCCGGAAGGTCGAGCCGTTGCCCAGGCCCGAGAAGGCGAAGGCGACCAGGAAGCCCACGTAGAAGGCCCAGAAGTTGCCCTGGTCGCTGCCGGACGGCAGCGCGAGGATCACCACGACCAGGGCCGCCGCCATGCCGACGAAGGACAGCAGGGTGACCCTGGCTCCGCCGATCCTGTCCGAGAGCCAGCCTCCGCCCCAGCGCGTGATCGCCCCGATGAACGGGCCGATCCAGGCGTAGGTCGTGGCCTGGTAGCCCTGCACCTCGAAGTTGTTCTTGATCAGCAGGGGCAGGCCGGCGGCGAAGCCGATGAAGGACCCGAAGGTGCCCACGTAGAGCCAGGTCATCAGCCAGTTGTGCTTGCGCTTGAAGATGATCTTCTGCTGGCTGAAGGGGGCCGCCGCCACCTTGAGGTCGTTCATCAGGAACCAGGCGGCCAGCGCCATGATGACCAGCAGCGGCACCCAGAGGAAGGCGCCGTTCTGCAGCCAGATGTCCGTGTTCTTCTTCGCGTCGTGCTGCGGTCCGCCCGCCGGGGAACCCAGTACGGCCGCGGTGACCACCAGCGGGGCGACCAGCTGGACCACGCTCACGCCGAGGTTGCCGAGGCCGCCGTTGAGCCCGTTGGCGCTGCCCTTCTCCCGCTTGGGGAAGAAGAAGCCGATGTTGGCCATCGAGGAGGCGAAGTTGGCGCCGCCGATTCCGCAGACGGCCGCGATCAGCGCCAGCTCCCAGTACGGGGTGCTGCTCTTCTGGAGCGCGAAGCCCAGCCACAGCATCGGCACGACCAGGATGATCGTGCTGAACGCGGTGAACTTCCGCTCGCCGAAGATCGGCCCGATGAAGGTGTACAGGATCCGGAAGGTGCCGCCCGTGATGCCGGGGATCGCGGTCAGCCAGAACAGCTGCGACTTGGAGAAGTCGAAGCCGACGTCGTTCAGCTTGACCACGGTCACGGACCAGACCTGCCAGACCACGAATCCCAGCATCAGCGCGGGGATCGAGACCCAGAGGTTGCGTTGGGCGACCCGGTGGCCGGTGGACTGCCAGAAGCTCGCGTCCTCGGGCCGCCAGTCGGCGATGGTGGCCCCGGGCTTGTAGGTCTCCGCCCGGTGGCTGCGGGGAGGCGCCGGGGTCGGCGTGGGTATCGACATGGTCATCGGTCCTTCGGGTCGAGGAGCCACAGTCCGAGCACGACGAGGAAGGACAGGATCAGGAATCCCGCTCCCCACCAGGCCGTGCCGGTGTTTCCCTTCATCCACTCGTTGACGGTCACCGTCAGCGCCCAGAGCTGGCCGATCACGACCGTGAGGGCCAGTGCCAGACGCGCGTTGAGCTTCGAGGAGCGCTCGGGCTCCTGCTCGGTGCCCGCTCCGGGCCCCGGGCCCGTGTGCCGGATCCGGGGGTCCCCGTACCCGCTGGTGGAGCGGATCTGGGGGTACCGCTCGTGCACCGGACGGTTGAGCCGTGGCTGGGCGCTGCCCGGGTGGTACTCCGGCCCGGGAGGCAGGGGCGTATCGCTCATGTGGGCCGCCTCTCGGGGGCTCCGGCGCGGCCCGCCCCGGGGCAGCCCAGGCGGGCGGCCTCGTCCGGGCGGGTTTCGCTGAACTGCCGGCACAGTGCTTCCTTGGCCGACTCTCCCGACCGGGCGGTGGCGACGGCCCAGACGCTGCCGTCGGCCTGCTCGGTCAGGAAGATTCTGGGCAGCGGGCGCGGTGGCGGGCCGGCCGTCACCTCGCCGGTGCGGGCGTCGAAGACGCCCTCGTGGCAGGGGCAGTACAGCTCCCCGTCGGCGCCCCGGTCCTCGCGCCACAGCACGCCGCAGGCCAGGTGGGTGCAGACGGCGGAGTAGCCCACGAGGGAGCCGTCGCCGAGCCGCACGGCCAGGGCCCGGTCGTCCTCGCCCGGGAAGCGGAAGGCCACGGACTGGCCGGGGGCCAGCTGGTCGGTGATCTTCTTCGGCTCGGGCAGGTGCTCGCTGTCGCCGTGCCGGTGCAGGATGCCGGCCGCGACCCCGACCCCGCCGATGGCCAGGCCGCCGGAGACGGTGGCGACGATCCGCAGGTAGTCGCGGCGGGTGGTGAGGGAGTCGGCGCTGATCCGGTCGCGCAGCTGCGCGACCGCGGCGTCGGCGGCCGCGCCGTCGTGCGCATGGCCGTCGCCCTGTGGCCCTGGGTGCGGAGGGGGCTGTTCGGTGACGCTCATCGGACGTCCCTTCCGTTGATCTCGACGACGGGCAGGCCGCCGGGGACGGGCCACTGGACCTTGTCGGCGGGCACGACCATGGCCACGCCGGTCTGGACGACGACGTCGCCGAAGACGAAGGAGTCGGCGACCTGGACCCCGGGGCGCTCCGCCTGGAGCTCTTCGAGGGTTCCGTAGAAGAGGGCGCCGGTGGGACAGACGGTCGCGCACATGGGGGCGAGGCCGTAGGCGGTGCGGTCGTAGCAGAGGTTGCACTTCATCTGCAGCTTCGCCTGGAGGTCGATCTTCGGGATGCCGAAGGGGCAGGCGTTGACGCAGTTGGAGCAGCCGATGCAGCGGGTGGTGTCGGCCTGCTGGACCACCCCGTCGGCGGTCACCAGGATCGCGTCGGCGGGACACACCTCGGCGCAGGGCGCGACCGGGTCCTCGCAGTGCATACAGACGGACGGAAGGGAGGCGACGGACATGCCGGGTTCGGTGTAGTCCAGGTGGATCATCGACTTGCCGCGGTGCGAATCGCACTCGCGGCAGGCCGAGACGCAGGCCTGGCAGCCGATGCAGCGACCCGGGTCGATGAAGATCGTGCGGCCCATCATGGCGGGTCAGCTCCTCTCCGCCGTGCCACGGCCCTGCGGGGCCGTGGGGGGCAGGGGGTCGGTGCGGGAGACCTGGGTCTCCGGATAGGCCTCGTGGCCCGGGGCGGTGGGCGGCGCGGGCACCTCGTCCACCCGCTCGGCGGCCTCGATCCGGGCGGCGCAGACCTTGTACTCGGGGATCTTCGAGCGGGGGTCGAGGGCGTCGATGGTCAGGGCGTTCGCAGCCGTCGGGACGGGCCAGTGGTAGGGGATGAAGACGGTGTCGGGGCGGATCGCCTCGGTGACCAGGGCCGGGAAGACCTCGCTGCCGCGGCGGGTGACCACCCGGACCGGGTCTCCGTTGCGGAACCCGTGCGAGGGGTGGACCTCCACCCAGGGGCGGGGGGTCTGCTCGACGAGGGCGCCCAGGCGCCGGGTCTGGTTGCCCGAGAGGAAGTGCGCGACGGTGCGGCCGGTGGTGAGGGAGAGGGGGAACTCCTCGGTGTAGGCGTCCATGGGCGGATGCCATTCCACGACCTGCATGTGGATCTTGCCGTCGGCGTGGTAGGTCCGGCCGTCCTCGAACAGCCGGGGGGTGCCGGGGTGCTCGGTGGACGGGCAGGGCCAGACGATCCCGCCGGTCTCGTCCAGGCGGTCGTAGGTGATGCCGTAGTAGTCGTTGACCGTTCCGGCGGAGGCGATGCGCAGTTCCTCGAACACCTCGCGGGAGCCGGGGAAGTCGAAGTGCTGTCCGGCGCCGAGCCGGCGGGCCAGCTCGCAGATGACCCAGGTGTCGGTGCGCACCCCGGCGGGGGGTTCCTGGGCCTTGTTGTGCTTGACCACGCGGGCCTCGGCATTGGCCATCACGCCCTCGTCCTCGGCCCAGGTGGTGACGGGGAAGACCACGTGCGCGTTGGCGGCGGTCTCGGAGAGGAAGAAGTCGAACTGGGCGTGGAACTCGGCGGTGTCGTAGCCGTCCTTGACCACCGCGTAGTTGGGGAGCGAGACAAAGGGGTTGTTGCAGATGCCGATGAGCCCGCGGATCTCCTTGCGCTGCATCTGCCAGACCATCTCCATCATGGAGGTGCCGGCGCCGGGGAGTTCGGACTCCTCGATGCCCCAGATCCGGCAGATCTGCTTGCGGTGCTCCGGGTTGGTGATGGAGCGGCCGCCGGGCAGGAGGTCGGACTTCTGGCCGTGTTCGCGGCCGCCCTGACCGTTGCCCTGGCCGGTGATGGTGCCGTAGCCGGCGCCGGGCTTGCCGATGTTGCCGGTGGCCACGCACAGGTTGATGACGGACAGGCAGTTCTCGACGCCCTGGGAGTGGTGCTCGATGCCCCGGGCGTGCCAGGCCATGGCCCTGTCCGCACCCGCGAAGACGCGGGCCACCTGGACGATCTGGGACGCCGGGACCCCGCAGATCTCGGCGGAGCGGGAGGGCGGGTACTCGGCGACGGTCTTCTTGACCTCTTCCCAGCCGGTGGTGTGGGCGGCGAGGTAGGCCTCGTCGGTGAGCCCCTGGTCGATGACCACGTTGAGCACGGCGTTGAAGAAGGCCGAGTCGGTGCCGGGCTTGAGCGCGACGTGGATGTCGGCGGTGCGGGCGATGGCCGTCTCGCGCGGGTCGATCACGATCAGGGTGGCCCCCCGGTCCCGCGCGCCCCACAGGTACTGGGTCATCACGGGGAAGCACTCCCCCACGTTGGACCCGGCGATGAGCAGGCAGTCGGAGAGGAGGATGTCGGAGAAGGGGTTGCCGGCCCGGTCGATGCCGAAGGCCAGCTTGTTGGCCCCGGCGGCGCTGACCATGCACAGGCGGCCGTTGTAGTCGACGTGCTTGGTCTTCAGCGCGACCCGGGCGAACTTGCCGACCAGGTAGGTCTTCTCGGAGAAGAGGCTGGCCCCGCCGAGCAGCCCGAAGGCGTCGTTGCCGTGCTCGGCCTGGATGCGGCGGATCTCGGAGACGGTGAAGTCCAGCGCCTCGTCCCAGGAGCACTCCTTGAACTCCTCGTCGCGCGAGCGTCGCATCAGCGGCGAGGTGAGCCGGTCGGGGTGGTTGACCTGCTGGTAGGCGTTGATGCCCTTGGGGCACAGCCGCATCCGGTTGATGTCGTGGTTGCGCGGCTCCACGCCGAAGACCTTGCCGCCCTTGTCGACGCGCAGGTACATCCCGCACTGCACTCCACAGAAGCAGCAATGGGTGGGGACGAGGGTCTCGCCGTTCTGGTCGGCGTGCCACTTGTCGGCCGGGATGCCTCCGGCGTCGCGGAAGTTGCGGGTGCCGGGCGGGGCGATGGAGGGGTCGATGGAGACGGGTACGGGCCGGGACGCGGCCTTGGCGGGGTCCGTCGCGGTCACTTGAAGCCCTTCTTGACTTGGGTCAGGTAGGCGCTGCCGCGCAGCACCCGCTTGCAGCGGGGGCAGTACTCGGCCCAGGCGTCGAAGTCGAGCTTCAGGTCCTTCATCGTGCCGCGCAGGTTCTCCACGTACGGGGCCGTGTCGATGGCCTCTCCGCAGCGCTTGCAGGCGAAGGGCTCCTCGCCCTGCCGGGAGGTGTACTTGAAGAGCTGCATGCCGACGGCGGCCGGGCGCTGCACGATGTGGAAGAACTTCCCGAACGGGATGTAGATGAGGGTGAACACCACCGACACCATGTGCAGGATCGCGAGGAACTCGTATCCGCCGCCGTGCAGGAAGATCGACGAGAAGGTCAGCAGCAGACCGGTCACGGAGATCACGATCAGGCAGATCAGCGGCAGCATGTCGTAGGCGAAGCGCTGGCCGGTGATGGCGCCGCGGTCCTTCATCCGCCGCCACAGGAAGTACGTGGCGCCGGGGATGACGAGGACGGCGGCGATGTCCAGGCCGTGGAACATCAGCCAGCCCAGGACGCTGAGCGCGTCGAAGCCGAGCACCTTGAAGCCCCAGACCCGCATGTCGTAGCCGGGGCCGGAACCGCTGTCCGAGGTGAAGGTGAACCAGCCCCAGGTCAGCGGGAAGGTGATCGCCGCGGCGAGCAGGCAGCCCCAGAACATGAGCTGGTGGGCGATCCAGCGCGGCCGCGAGCGGGCGCCGAGGAACTTCTGGAAGCCGAGGTAGGTGGCGATCATCTTCGGCAGGGCGGTGGGCGCCTTGCGGAAGTTCTCGGCCGAGAAGAAGCTGCCGAAGCCCTTTTTGAAGAGACGGCGCGCGCCGGGAGCCGAGACCCACACGGTGTACCGGTAGGCCACGCCGAAGGCCAGGAAGACGGTGGCGACGGCGTAGGGCAGCAGTGCGGAGTCGAAGTCGCGCAGCAGTCGGCTGCCCAGCACGATCGCGAGGATGAGCAGGAGCGAGACGACGGTGCCGGCCAGGGTGGCCCGTGCGGTCACGGACCGCCCGGCCGGCGGCGGGGTCTCGGGCACCGGTGGGGGCGGCGCGGCGTCGATGACATCTGAGGGCTCGGACACAGCACCACGCTAGGTGGTCTGTACCGTTTCAGCCCGTTTTGCAGAGTTTCCGGGTGCGCCGTTCGGGTGAGGACCCTTCCGGGGGCGGGAGCCCCTGGGTGCTCAGACCGCGTTCAGCCCCTGTGCGGCGAAGATCGCCTTCGCCTCGGCGACCTGCCCGGTGGTCGGCGAGGGCGTGTCGTGGAGGGTGAACTTCATGTCCAGCGCCTCCCACTTGCTCTCGCCCAGCTTGTGGAAGGGCAGTACGTCCACCCGCGAGACGTTGCCGAGGGTGCCCGCGAAGGCGGCGACGCCCTCGATGTTCTCCCGGGCGTCGGTCAGCCCCGGCACCAGCACGAAGCGCAGGTGCACCTCCTTGCCCAGGTCGGCGAGGCGGCGGGCGAAGTCCAGGGTGGGCTCCAGGGGCCGACCGGTCACCTTCTTGTACGTCTCCCGGTCCCAGGACTTGATGTCCAGCAGGACCAGGTCCACATCGCGCAGCAGCGCGTCGGTGGCGCGGGCCCCCAGGAAGCCCGAGGTGTCCAGGGCGGTGTGCAGCCCGAGGTCGTTCTTCATCCGGTGCAGCAGCTCGCCCGCGAAGACGGGCTGGAGCAGCGGCTCGCCGCCGGAGATGGTGGCGCCGCCCCCGGAGGCGGAGATGAACTTGGTGTACTTGCCCGCCTCGGCAATGACGTCGTCGGCCGAGGTGCGCTTGCCGTTGCGCATCCGCATGGTGTCGGGGTTGTGGCAGTACAGGCAGGTCAGCGGGCAGCCGGACAGGAAGGTCACGAACCTGGTCCCGGGGCCGTCGACCCCGGTGGACAGGTCCCAGGAGTGCACCGTGCCCTCGCTCGGCCGCTGGGTCGCGGCGGCGGCGAGTGTCTGGCCGGCGCTCACGCTGATGGCGTTGGCGTGGCCGACGGGGAGGCTCGTACCGAAGAGGACGGTCATGGCAGGTGCTCCAGCTTCCAGATTCCGTGGACTGATCTGGTGACGCGCGGTCCCGGGGCCGGGTGAGGGCCGGCCCCGGGCCGCGCGGTTCGTGGGTCTCCCCCTAGGGGTCAGAGAGAGCCGTGGAAGGTGCGGTTCAGCACGTCGAGCTGCTGAGCACGCGTGAGGCGGACGAAGTTGACCGCGTAGCCGCTGACCCGGATGGTCAGCTGCGGGTAGTTCTCCGGGTGCTCCATGGCGTCCATGAGCGTGTCGCGGTTGAGCACGTTCACGTTCATGTGGAAGCCGTCGACCGCCATGTAGCCGTCGAGGACGCCCGCCAGGTTCTTGATCCGCTCCTCGGGGGTGCGGCCCAGGCCGTCGGGGGTGACGGTGTTGGTCAGCGAGATGCCGTCCTCGGCGTCCTGGTACGGGAGCTTCGCGACCGACAGCGCCGAGGTGACGTAGCCGTGGGTGTCGCGGCCGTTCATCGGGTTGGCGCCCGGGGAGAACGGCTCGCCGGCGCGGCGTCCGTCCGGCGTGTTGCCGGTCTTCTTGCCGTAGACCACGTTCGAGGTGATGGTCAGCACGGACTGGGTGTGCTCGGAGTCGCGGTAGGTCGGGTGCTTGCGGATCTTCCGCATGAACTCCTCGACGAGCCAGACGGCGATCGAGTCGACGCGGTCGTCGTTGTTGCCGTAGGCCGGGTAGTCGCCCTCGATGGTGTAGTCGGTGGCGAGGCCGGTCTCGTCGCGCACGGCGGTGACCTTGGCGTACTTGATGGCGGCCAGCGAGTCGGCGGCGACCGAGAGGCCGGCGATGCCGCAGGCCATGGTGCGGCGCACGTCGCGGTCGTGGAGCGCCATCTCGATGCGCTCGTAGGCGTACTTGTCGTGCATGTAGTGGATGACGTTCAGGGCGTGGACGTAGGTGTCCGCGAGCCATTCCATCTGCTCGTCGAACTTGGCCATGACCTGGTCGTAGTCCAGCACCTCGGAGGTGAGGGCGCCGGTGGACGGGCCGACCTGGGCGCCGGACTTCTCGTCCCGGCCGCCGTTGATCGCGTAGAGCAGGGTCTTGGCGAGGTTCACGCGGGCGCCGAAGAACTGCATCTGCTTGCCGACCGGCATGGCCGACACGCAGCAGGCGATGGCGGTGTCGTCGCCGAAGCGCGGGCGCATCAGCTCGTCGGACTCGTACTGCACCGAGGAGGTGTCGATCGAGACCCGGGCGCAGAACTCCTTGAATCCCTGCGGCAGCTGGGGCGACCAGAAGACGGTCATGTTCGGCTCGGGGGCCGGGCCGAGGTTGTAGAGGGTGTGGAGGTAGCGGAACGAGGTCTTGGTGACCAGCGGACGGCCGTCCTCGCCCATGCCCGCGATCGACTCGGTGACCCAGGTGGGGTCGCCGGAGAAGAGCTCGTCGTACTCCGGGGTGCGCAGGAAGCGCACGATGCGGAGCTTGATGATGAAGTCGTCGACCAGCTCCTGGGCCTGCTCCTCGGTGAGGATTCCGGCCTCGATGTCGCGCTGGAGGTAGACGTCGATGAAGGTGGAGGTCCGGCCCAGCGACATGGCCGCGCCGTTCTGCTCCTTCACGGCGGCCAGGTACGCGAAGTACAGCCACTGGATGGCCTCGCGGCCGGTGGTGGCCGGGCCGGAGATGTCGCAGCCGTAGGAGGCGGCCATCGCCTTGAGCTCGGCGAGGGCGCGGATCTGCTCGGAGAGCTCCTCGCGCAGGCGGATCGTCTCCTCCAGCGAGCGGTTGCCCGCGGGAAGGGAGTTGATCTCCTCCTTCTCCTCCTTCTTGAAGGCGATGAGGCGGTCGACGCCGTAGAGGGACACGCGGCGGTAGTCGCCGATGATGCGGCCACGACCGTAGGCGTCCGGCAGGCCGGTCACGATGCCGGCCTTGCGGGCGGCGCGGATGTCGGGGGTGTACGCGTCGAAGACACCGGCGTTGTGGGTCTTGCGGTACTCCGTGAAGACCTTCTCCAGGTCGTCAGAGACCGGGTAGCCGTAGGTCTCCAGAGCACCGGCGACCATGCGCCAGCCGCCGTAGGGCATGATCGCGCGCTTGAGCGGGGCGTCCGTCTGGAGGCCGACGATCAGGTCCTTGTCGCGGTCGATCCAACCGGGGGCGTGCGCGGTGATCGACGACGGGATGTCGTACGCGACGTCGTAGACGCCCTTCTCGCGCTCCTCCGGGAACTTGTCCGTGATCGCCTTCCACACGGCGGTGGTGCGCTCGGTGGGGCCGGCGAGGAAGGTGTCGTCACCCTCGTACGGCGTGTAGTTCTGCTGGATGAAGTCGCGGACGTCGATGGCGTCGCGCCACAGACCGCCCTTGAAGCCGTTCCAGGCCTCGCCGTTCTTCGTGGTTTCCGCAGGGGTGGCAGTCATCGCCCGCACCTTCCGAGTCGCCTCATTGCTTGTATCCATTGCACGCCTTTTGATCGATCATTTGGCGCCGCGTTGGTCCTGAGCTGGGGCCCGAAGGTCCTGCGATCCCCGGACCCAAGCGTCCCCCATCCCCGCTGAGCTGGCACTTTGAGCAGGTCAAAGGTCCTTCGTGCGCTTGTGAAAACTTTCACAAGATTTTGGAGGAGGCCAGGAAAGAACCGGAAGGAGGCCTTCACCGGTCAGACAATCCGAACCAGAGCGAAGCCTGTGGATACCGCGACGCACGTCGTGATCAGGCCCGGCAGCATGAAGGAGTGGTTGACGACGAAGCGGCCGACACGGGTGGTGCCGGTCCGGTCGAAGTTGATCGCCGCGATGAAGGTGCCGTAGGTGGGGAGGAGGAAATAGCCGTTCACGGCGGGCCACATCGCGATGAGGAGGGGGGCCGGGATACCGAGGGCCAGCCCGAGGGGCATCAGCGCCTTGGTGGTCGTCGCCTGGCTGAACAGCAGCGCGGAGAGGAGCAGCAGCATGATGGCGAAGAACCAGGGGTGGTCCTGTGCGACCCCGCCGAGGGCACCGGTGATCCGGGGCTCGTTGGCGCCGATGAAGGACAGCCCCAGCCAGGACAGCCCGAAGACGCCGACGACGGCGACGAGCCCGGACTTGGCCACGTCCGTGCCCGGTATCCGCTTGGCGTCGACCTTGCACAGCAGCAGGATCAGCGCGGCCACGGCCATCATCAGGATCTCGATGGTGGCGGGCATCGACAGCGGCCCCTTGGCCGTCTCGGGGCGCAGGCCAGGAAAGAGCCCGCTGAGGACGACACCGAGGGTCCCGCCGAGGAAGAGGTACGCGGACCAGCGCGCCCGCGGCCGCAGCGGCCCGGCCGCTCCGGCCGGCGCGGGAGCCGCGATCTCGCCGGCGGCCAGCCTGCGCAGGTACTCGGCGTCCTGCCCGAGCTCCTTGCCGACCCGGGACTGCACGGTGGCCGCGACGAGCACGCCGAGCAGCGTGGACGGCACGGCGACGGCCATGATCCGCGGCAGGTTCCAGCCGTCGCCGTCGAACATCACGATCATGGCGGCCATCGCGGCGGAGACGGGCGAGGCGGTGATACCGAAGGTGGCGGCGATCGAGGCGACGGCGATGGGCCGCTCCGGACGGACCCCGCCCTCCCGGGCGACGTCGTGGATCACGGGGAGCAGGGGGTAGAAGACGTGCGCCGTGCCAGCGCCCAGGGTGAAGGCCCATGACACGAGAGGAGCCACGTAGACCACGCGGCTGGGCTTGCGCCGGATCGCCTTCTCCGCGAGCCCGACGAGGTAGTCGATGCCCCCGGCCGCCTCCATCGCGGCGGCGGCCATGATCACCGCGAGGATGATCAGCATGACGTCGACGATGCCCGAGGTGTCGGCGGGCGTCACCCCGAAGAACGTCGCGAGCACGAACACCCCGACGGCCCCCCAGAGCCCCATGGCGACCCCGCCCTTGCGCGACCCGAGGGCAATGGCCGCCACCATGACGGCGAGCTGCAGAAACATGCCGAGCACTGGCGTGACCTTTCAGTCTGTCCGATGGCCGGTCCGAACCCGGCCCGAAATCCAGCACGGCCGGGGAAATCCAGCCCCTCCGGCGTTTGAGGAGCGGGGGTCCGGGGGCTGGCCCCCGGGAACGGCGCCGCGGTCGGGCGCGGACGCAGCCCACGCCTGGATCGGGGCGCAGCCCCGAAGGGGGCCGGGCCCCGAGAAGCCCGGGCGGGGTCGGGTTCCGCCGGAGCGGAGGCCCGAACCACACCCGGGCCAGCCAGCCCAAGGGCCGGTTTAGCTGGGCGCCTCGGCGCCGGGGCGGGCGTAGAACCACCAGGCGACGACGACGCAGCTGGCGTAGAAGGCGACGAAGCCCCACATCGCGCTGGTCACGGCGAAGTTGGCGAACATCGCCGGGATGAAGAAGAAGCCGTAGGCGGCGATGGCCGCGGTGAAGCCGGTCACCGCGCCGGACTCGATCTCGGCCTGCTTCAGGCCCTTCGCGTACTCCGGGGTGCCCTCCGTCAGGCCGGCCAGGTGCTGGCCGCGGAAGATCACCGGGATCTGACGGAAGGTCGAGCCGTTGCCGATGCCCGAGAAGAAGAACGCCGACAGGAAGCAGAAGAAGAAGCCGTAGAAGGAGCCGGTGTCCGAGCCGGCCGGAAGGAAGGTGATCACGCCGATGATCGACGCGCCCATGCCCACGAAGGACAGGATCGTCACCCGCGCTCCGCCGAACTTGTCCGCGACCCAGCCGCCGGCCCAGCGGGCCAGCGCGCCGAGAGCCGGGCCCATCCAGGCGTAGGTGGCCACGGAGTACGCCGGGAACGTGGTCTTGATCAGCAGCGGGAGCGCCGCCGCGAAACCGATGAAGGAGCCGAAGGTGCCGACGTAGAGCCAGGTCATCAGCCAGTTGTGCTTGCGCTTGAAGATGATCTTCTGCTGGCTGAAGGGGGTGGAGGCGACCTTCAGGTCGTTCTGGCCGAACCAGGCGATGACCGCAAGGACGATCAGGACCGGGACCCAGACGAACGCGGCGTTCTGGAGGTAGATCTCCGAACCGTTCGCCTTCTTCTGGCCCGCGCCGATCGCCAGGACCGAGGAGGTGATCAGGATCGGGGTGAGCAGCTGGACCACGGAGACGCCCAGGTTGCCCAGGCCTCCGTTGATGCCGGTCGCGTTGCCCTTCTCCTGCTTCGGGTAGAAGAAGCCGATGTTGGCCAGGGAGGACGAGAAGTTGGCGCCGCCGATGCCGCAGAGCGCGGCGATGGCGACCATCGTGCCGTAGGACGTGTCCGGGTTCTGCACCGCGAAGCCCAGCCACAGCAGCGGCACGATCAGCACGACGGTGGAGACCGCCGTGAAGCGGCGCTGGCCGATCATCGGGCCGATGAAGGTGTAGAAGATGCGGGCGGTTCCGCCGGTGATGCCGGGGACGGCCGTCAGCCAGAACAGCTGCGACTGGCTGAAGCCGAAGCCGACGTCCTTCAGGTTGGTCGCCGTGATGCTCCAGACCTGCCAGACCACGAAGGCCACCAGCAGGGCCGGCACCGCGATCCACAGGTTGCGGGTGGCGACCTTCTTGCCGGTGGACTGCCAGAAGGACGGATCCTCCGGCGTCCACTCCGTGATGGTGCGGCCGGGGCGGTACTGCGCCGGATCGGGCGCCTGCACTCGGCCGGTCGCCGAGCGCACGTCCTGCTTGGCGGAACTCATGACACGTCCTGAACGTTCGAGGGAGTTGAGAAGAATGAAGCTGAGAGTCCTGACCTTCTTAGGGTCCGCCTACCGGGGTGCCCCGCGTCAGGGGAGAACGTCGGGTGGGCGACAGGACAAGGTCCCGCCGCCCACAGTGCGTTGGTACGGCCTGCGCAGAGCCTTAGGACTTGAGCTCCACCAGCGGCAGGGACACCTCGGGGTCGTCCAGGCAGATGCCCGTCCGCAGGTCGAAGACCTGCTTGTGCATCGGCGAGGCCACGACCGGCACTCCGTCGCGCGAACCCATGATCCCGTTGGCGATGACGTCGGCGCCCGAGAAGGGGTCCCGGTTGCCCACCGCGTAGACCTCGCCGTCGCGGTCCTTGAAGACCGCGGCCTGCGTGCCGTCGGGCAGCACCGCCGTGCGCCCGCGGCCCGGCTCCAGCGAGTCCGCGGCCGACGCCCCCGCGGCCCCGGCCGCACCGAAGTCGACGGTCCCGAAGCGCTCCAGCGCCGCCGGGTCCTCCAGGACCGCCGACCACTCGTCCTCGTACGCCGTTACGTGGCGCTCCATCTGCGCCTCGAGCTCCGCGCAGATCCCGAGCGAGTCCTCGATCAGCACCGCCTTGAGGTGCTCCATCCCGGCCGCGCTGCCGCCGAGCCGCTCCAGCCAGGCCGCCGTGCGCTCCAGGCGCTCGCCCGTGCGGATGTAGTACATGAGGAACCGGTCGATCAGCGCGAAGAGTTCGGCCGTGTTCAGGTCGGAGGCCAGCAGGTCCGCGTGGCGCGGGGTCGCGCCACCGTTGCCGCTGACGTACAGGTTCCAGCCGTTGGCGGTGGCGATGACGCCGATGTCCTTGCCCCGCGCCTCCGCGCACTCGCGCAGGCAGCCGGAGACCCCGCCCTTGAACTTGTGCGGGGTGCGCAGACCCCGGTAGCGCAGCTCCAGGTCGATCGCGAGCTGGATCGAGTCGCCCTGCCCGTAGCGGCAGAAGCGGGCTCCCACGCAGGACTTCACCGCGCGCAGGGACTTCCCGTAGGCCTGTCCGGACTCGAACCCGGCCCCGCCGAGCCGCCGCCAGATGTCGGGCAGCTGCTCCTTGCGGACCCCGAAGAGGCCGATCCGCTGCGCACCGGTGATCTTCGTGTAGAGGCCGTAGTCCCGGGCGACCTCGCCCAGCGCGATGACCTGCTCGGCCGTGATCTCGCCGCCCGCGACGCGCGGGATCACCGAGTAGGTGCCGTCCTTCTGGAGGTTGGCGAGGAAGAGGTCGTTGGAGTCCTGCAGGGCGGCCTGCTCGCCCGCCAGGATGTGTCCGATGCCCAGGTCGGGGGCGAGGGTGCCGAGCACGTTGGCGACGACCGGCTTGCAGACGGCGCAGCCTTCGCCGCCCTCGCCGTAGGTCTCCAGCAGTTCGCTGAAGCTGCGGATGTGCTCGGCGGCGATCTTCTCGTAGATCTCCGCCCGGGTGAGGGTGAAGTGCTCGCACAGTCCGCGCGGCTTCTCGATGCCCGCCGCGGCCAGTTCGGCGTCCAGGACCGCCTGCAGCGTGCCGAGGCAGCCGCCGCAGCCCGTGCCCGCCTTGGTGCACTTCTTGATGCCGCCGATGTCGGTGAGGGACTCCGCGACGACCGCTTCGCGCACCCGGCCCTTGGTGATGTTGTGGCAGCTGCACACCACCGCGTCGTCGGGCAGCGCGTCCGCGCCGGGCAGTGCCACGCCTTCGGTCGACGGCAGGATGAACGCCTCCGGCGGGGCCGGGAGCTGCCGGCCGGCGTGCGGCTTCAGCGAACCGTACGCCTGCGCGTCGCCGACCAGGATGCCGCCGAGCAGGGCCCCGTCGGGGCCGAGCAGCAGCTTCTTGTACACGCCTTCGCGGGCGTCGGAGAAGACCACCGACACGGCCCCGTCGCGGCCCTCGGGGGCGAAGGGGTCGCCGAAGGAGGCCACGTCGGCGCCCATCAGCTTGAGCTTGGTGGAGGTGTCGGCCCCGGTGAAGGTCAGCTCGCCGGCTCCCGCGAGGGCCTCGGCCACCGCCTCGGCCATCTGGTAGCCGGGCGCGACCAGCCCGTACACCTTGCCGTCGACGGTCTGCGCGCACTCGCCGATCGCGTAGACGTACGGGTCGCTGGTGCGGCAGTGGGCGTCCACGACGACCCCGCCGCGGTCGCCGACCGCCAGGCCGCACTCGCGGGCCAGGCGGTCGCGCGGGCGGACCCCGGCGGAGAAGACCACGACGTCGGAGCTGATCTCCTCGCCGTTGGTCAGCCGCAGCGCCTGCGCCCGCCCGTCGGGATGGATCTGCACCCCGGCCGCTCCGACGCCCGTGTGCACGGCCACGCCCATGGACTCGATGGTGGCCCGCAGGGCGGCCGCGCCGCCGTCGTCGACCTGGAGGGGCATCAGCCGCGGCGCGAACTCCACGACGTGCGTGGTCAGTCCGAGCGTGCGCAGTGCGCCCGCCGCCTCCAGGCCCAGGAGCCCGCCGCCGATGACCACACCGGTGCGGGCCGCGCCGTCGGCGGCGTAGGCGGTCAGGGCTTCGACGTCGTCGAGGGTGCGGTAGGTGAAGCAGCCCTCGGCGTCGGCGCCGTCGATCGGCGGCACGAAGGGATAGGAGCCGGTCGCCAGCACCAGAGCGTCGTAGGGGAAGACCTGCCCGGAGCGGGCGGTGACGGTGCGGCCTGCGGTGTCGACGAGTTCGGCCGGGTCGCCGAGCCGCAGGTCGATGCCGTGCTGCTCCAGGAAACCGGGTTCGACCAGGGAGAGTTCCGCGTCGGTGGAGCCGGTGAACGCCGCGGACAGGTGCACACGGTCGTAGGCCGGGCGCTCCTCCTCCGCGAGGACCGTGACCTGCCAGCCGCCGCTTTCGGGGCGGGTCGGGTCGGCGAGCGCGTCACGCTCGGCGAGCGCCTCCAGCAGGCGGTGTCCCACCATGCCGTGGCCGATGACAACCAGCGTCTGCGCCATGGATCTCACTCCGTGTGTCCCTGTGCCGCGCGGTCCGGGGGCGGTCGAGGCGGCCGGGCCAAAACGTCACGCGTGCATGTATTCCGACCTTTCGACGGTAGGTCCGCCCCACAGCCCCGGACGACCGAAAAGGACCCCTCGGGGCGGGGAGACGGACCTTTTCCACACAGGACCTCTGACCTGCGACGGGGGCCCTTGGCCAGGGCCCCGGGGGTCCGCAGCGCGCCTAGCGTGGGAGGTGGACCCGGGGGCGGACCAGGGAGGCAGACCACATGCTCGTACTCGCCGTCCACGGCAGCGCGGCCCCGGCCGCCGCCGCGACCATCGCCCGCCTGACCGCCTCCATCGAGGCCGTCAGCGGGGTCCACGCGCTCGTCGGCCACCTCGACGTGCAGCGCCCCTCCCTCGCCGAGGTCGTACGGGACCACCCGCGCTCGGTGGTCGTCCCGCTGCTCCTCGGCGACGGCTTCCACCGCCGCGTCGACATCCCCGCCGTCCTGGAGGGCACCGGCTGCGTGCTCACCGAAGGCCTCAGCGGCGAGCGCGACGTCGCCCGCGCCGTGCACGGCCGTCTGCGCGAGGCCGAGCGCCGCCGCGGCCCCTACACCCGGGCCGACGCGGTGATCGTGGCCGGTGCGGGCTCCTCCCGCCCCGGCGGCAATGCCGGTACGCAGGCCTGCGCGGCCCAGCTGGCCGCCCTGCTGGAGTGCGACAGCGGCCCCGACCCCGTCCCGGTGGTCCCGGCCTACCTCACCTCGGCCGGGCCCACCGTCCCCGAGGCACTGGCCCGCCTCCAGGCCGCCGGGTACCGCCGGATCGCGGTCGCGGCGCATCTGCTGGCCCCGGGCCGGTTCACGCACGCCCTGGGCGGCTCGGGCGCCTGGACGGTCTCGGAGCCGCTGGCCGACCATCCGCGCCTGGCCGGGCTGGTGCTCAGCCGCTACGAGTCCGCCCGGGGCACACGGGTGCTGAGGGCCGCGCGCCTCGCCTGCTGAGCCCCGTAGGACTGCTGTCCTGGGCGGTATGGCTCTGGCTTACGTACCCATGACCGCCCGCAGCCGGGACGAGGGCCACCGCGCCTCGACCCCGCTGGAGCTCTTCTTCGACCTGTGCTTCGTCGTCGCGATCGCGCAGGCGGGCGCCCGGCTCGTGCACGCCCTCGCCGAGGGCCATCCCGGCACCGGCGTGATCGGCTACTTCTTCGTCTTCTTCGGCGTGTGGTGGGCGTGGATGAACTTCACGTGGTTCGCCTCCGCGTACGACTGCGACGACGTGCCGTACCGGATCGCGACGCTCGTCCAGATCGCCGGCGTGCTCGTCTACGCGGCGGGCGTGGGCTCGGCGTTCGACCGCAACGACTGGACGGTGGCCGTCATCGGCTACCTGATCATGCGCGTCGCGCTCACCGCCCAGTGGCTCCGCGCCGCCTCCGGCGAGAGCGGCGAGGCCCGCGCCGCGGCCCTGAAGTACGCGGCCGGGCTGGTCGTCTGCCAGGCCGGCTGGGTGGCGCTGCTGTTCGCCCCGGACGGCGCCAAGCGCTGGCTGTTCCTGATCGTGGCCGCCGCGGAACTGCTCGTACCGGTGGTGGCCGAGCGGGGTCACCAGACGCCGTGGCACGCCCACCACATCGTGGAGCGCTACGGCCTGTTCACGATCATCGTGCTCGGCGAGACGATCTCCGCGAGCACGGTGGCCGTGAAGTCCGCCATCGACGAACACGAGGCCCTGGGCGAGCTGCTGCCCATCGCCGCCGGCGGGCTGCTGATCGTCTTCGCCGCCTGGTGGATCTACTTCGCCGTGCCCATGCACGAGCGGCTGACCTCCAACCGGGAGGCGATCCCCTGGGGGTACGGGCACCTGCTGATCTTCGCCTCGGGCGCGGCGATCGGGGCGGGCATCGAGGTCTGCGTCGAGCACGCGGTCGGGAAGGCGCACGTGTCGCAGCTGGCCGCGAACGCGGCGGTCACCGTCCCGGCCTCGCTCTTCCTGCTGATGGTCTGGCTGCTGCACTCCCGCCACTTCAAGCGGGGCGCCGCCCAGCAGCTGACCCTGCCGGTCTCCGCCCTCCTGGTGCTCGCCTGCACCTGGGCGGGCCCGTACGCGGTGCTGTACGCGGGCCTGGTGTCGACGGCCACCGTCGCGGTCGGCATGACGCTCGCCGGGCGCACCCGCCACTGACCCCGTGCGGCGCCGCTCCTGGGGCTCCGCCCCAGACCCCGCGCCTCAAACTCCCCCAGACTTCGTCCGGGGGGACCCCCTGGCGGGGCTGGATATTTCCAGCGGCAACGGCGCCGCGCCGAACCGTCACTCCCGTGCCCCTGGGAGCGTTTCCAGGCCATGACACTCCCCGCGCAACGACCCGGCCAAGCCCCCGGCCGGGAACTGGCCGATCCGGCGTTCTGGCAGGCGCCCCCCGCCCACCGGCTGGCCGCCTTCGCCCGTCTACGGGCCCTCGACTCCCCGGTGTTCGTCCCCGAGGGGAAGAACGCCGGCCACTGGGCCCTGGTGCGCCACGCGGACGTGCAGGAGGCGAGCCGGCTCCCCAAGGTGTTCGCCAGCGCGCCCGGGGTGACCACGCCCGAGCCGGCCCGGTGGGTGCGGGCGCTGTTCGGGGACTCGATGGTCAATCTGGACGGCGCCGACCACGCGCAGCTGCGCAAGATCGTGCAGCGGGCCTTCACGCCCCGGCTGCTGGCGGCGGCCGAGGAGGACATCCACGCGGTGGCGGCCCGCATCGTGGACGACGTACTGGAGGGGGCGCCCGAGGAGTTCGTCTCGGCGGTGGCCTCCCGGCTGCCCCTGGAGGTCATCTGCAACATGATGGGCATCCCGGAGCGCTACCGCGCCGAGATCGCCGACCGCGTCAACCACGCCTCCGAGAACATCGGCGTGGAGCGGGGCATCGCGGCCCGGCTGCGGATGCCCGGACGCGGGCTGCGGGCGCTGGCGCGCATGCAGCGGATGGTGGCGGGGATCGGGCGGGAGCGGCGCAAGAACCCGACGGACGACCTGATCTCGGCGCTGGTCACCGCCAACGTGGACGGACAGGCCCTGGGGGCACGCCAGCTCGGCGCCTTCTTCTCGCTGTTGATGGTCGCCGGGGTGGAGACCACCCGCAACGCCATCACCCACGGGCTGACCCTGCTGACCGACCACCCGGACCAACGCGACCTGCTGCTGGGCGACTTCGAGAAGTACGCGGACGGCGCGGTGGACGAGATGATCCGCCACTCCACACCCATCATCCAGTTCCGCCGCACGGTGGCCGCCGAACACACCCTGGGCGGGCACCTGTTCACCCCCGGCGACAAGGTGGTGCTGTACTACGCCTCCGCCAACCGCGACGAGGCCGTCTTCCCCGACCCGGACGCCTTCGACCTCACCCGCTCCCCCAACCCCCACCTGGGCTTCGGCGGCGGCGGACCGCACTTCTGCCTGGGCGCGCACCTGGCCCGGGTGGAGATGAAGGCGCTCTTCCGCGAGCTCCTGACCCGCCCCGTCGGCCTGCGCGCGGTCGGCCTGCCGGACCTGGCCGGGTCCAACTTCGACAACCGGGTCCGCTCCCTGCGCTTCGCCTTCGAACGGCCCTGACCCCGAAAGGGGCCACCGGCCGAAGGTCACCGGCCACCGGCCACCGGCCACCGGCCACCGGGCAGGCTGGGAGCCCGGCGGCCGGAGCGGGGTGCGCCGCTACCGCTTCAGGCGGGTCACCTGGAGCAGGAAGTGGGCGCAGCTGTTGAGCACCTCGGGGTCGCCCGCGAACGCCTGGAGCACCTCCGGCGCGACGGGGGCGCCGGGTGCCGCCTCCGGCCAGGCGCGGGTGGCGAAGAGGAAGTAGACCTGGCCGCCCTCGTCGGCGGCGGCGACCCACTCGTCCGGAGCGGTGCAGCGGGCGTTCATCCCGGGCAGGGTGAGCGCGATCTGGTTCCCCTCCAGGAGCACCTGCACGGGGAACTTCCGGACCGGGTCGCGGCCGTCCAGGACCACGTCGCCGATGGGCAGGCCGCCCTCCTCCAGCAGCCCGCGCGCGGCTGCCTCGCTCGCCTCTCGTCCTCCGGGACCGTCACCGAGGGTGTAGGCGATGAGGTAGGGGAGGTCGTGGCCTTCGGAGGGATCGCCGATCCACGCCAGCACCGAAAGGGTGCCGAGCTGGGAGCGGTCGATTTCGGCTTGGATAGAAGTCATGCGCCGCACCTTAGTGGTCTCCCACCCGACCTTTTCACGGCGTTTCACCCGGGCGGGCTAGACCGCCCAGAATCCACCTCCGGAATTCGCCTGGATGTTCGCGTCCTGGTACTGGAGCCGCACGATCCGAGCGTTTTCCGGGATTTCGAACACCACCCATCCCTCGGCCCGCTCACCCACCTCCAGGGAATCGAAGACGAGGGGTTTGCCGGTCGTGAGCTCTCCCGTCGGCACCACCGCGTGGCGCTGACCCGCGCCGTCGAGCGCCCACATGCGCCCGAGAGCCCCGTACGAGGCCCCGCCCACGTTGACGAAGGACATCGAGGCGGCCACCCAGCGCTTGCCGGCCGCCGGGGCGAAGTTCTTCTCGACGGTGACCGCCGGGTCCACGTAGGCATTGAGGACCACCTGGAGGTGACGGCCGACCTGTCGCCCGTTGACCCGTACGGAGTCACCCACATGGGCGTCCTTCGAAGCCGCCCGCACCACCCCTTCGCGTTCCGCCCCGGGATCCTCCCCCACGCCGGGCGCTCCGTCGTCCACCGGTACGGCGGGCACCGCGGCCGGGGCCAGCGCGCCGCCCTCGGATCCGCCGGAGCAGCCCGTGGCGCCGAACAGCAGGAGCGGGAGCAGAGCGGCGGCGGCGAGCGCCTGGGCAGGGCGGGCGGGGCGGGCAGGGCGGGCGACGGACCGGGCGGCGGGTCGTGGGAGCTGACGCATGCGGGATCCCTTCGGGGATCTTCGGGGACGAATTCCGGCCAGTCTCACGCGCCCGAGCGGGGAATTGCACACACCGACACGATCACGCGGAACACATGGCGCCCCATATGCCAGCACAATGCGTTCCGGCGGAATTCCGCAACCCCTTGCAACCCCCGTCCAACTGGAGGAACGATGGCCGCGACCGGCCCCCGCATGGCCTTGGCCGCACTCGCCGCACTGGGCGCCACGGCGGCATTCACCGCCCCGGCGAATGCCGCCCCCTACGGCAATGGAATTGAAGTATCTTCGGAAGCTCACATCGCCGAGGACGGAACGATCCACCTTTTCGGGGCCTACCACTGCACCGACCCGTCACCCTCCGGAGCGGTTCAGATCAAGGCGACGGTGGTCCAGGACGACGTCCGCCTGAGCATCGGCGCCGGCGACGCCGTGTGCGACGGCGCCCGGCACGAGTGGGCGGCCCACGGCACGCTCCGGTTCACCCCGGGCGTGCACGCGGGCGAGGCCCTGGCCGAAGCCCGGCTGGAGGAGATCCACTTCGGCGGCGGACTGCTGCCGCGGTCGATCGACACGGTCGCGCAGGACAGCCACCCGGTCATGGTGGTCGACCACCGGTAGCCGCCCGAGTGCGCGAGGACGCCCCGTCCGGTAGCCGCCGCTACCCGGACCCGGGCGTCGGCGGCGCCGCCGCGAGGGCCGTCGCCGGGCCCCGGCCGCCTCAACGGCAAGCGGGCGCCTCAGCGGCAGGCGGGCGCCTCGCCCGTCATCGACATGAAGGCCACCGTCTGGCATCCGGGAGCCGCGTGCGGACGCCCGGTCGTCCAGTCCACCACCTTCGGCGCCCCGGCAGCGAACAGCAGCAGCGCCAGCGCACCCGTCACCGCGCCCTTGCTCAGACGGCGCACGGTGAAATCCACGAAATCCGTTCCATGGTCCGCATCATCACCCCGCCCCGCGGGCTCCACAACTCGGCGTGTGCGCCCGGTCACGGTGCGCGGCGGGCCGCGCTGCCCGCCGCGTCGAACTCGCACCACACGGCCTTGCCGTCGCCCCGGGACTCCACCCCCCAGTGCGTGGCCAGCGCGTCCACCAGCAGCAGCCCGCGCCCCGTGGTCGCCGACTCCCCCGGGGTGCGCCGGCGCGGCCACACGCTGGAGCGGTCCTTGACCCAGAGCCGGATCCGCCGGACCGGCTCGGGCAGCACCTCCATGGTCAGGACCGCCCCGCCGTCGGTGTGCAGCAGGGCGTTGACCAGCAGCTCTCCCGCCGCCAGCTCCACGTCGTCGGCGAGCTCGGGCATGCCCCAGTCGCGCAGCGCCTGCCGCAGGGCGTAGCGGGCCTCCGAGAGCCCTTCGGGGTCCGCCTGGTGGACGTACTGGTGGATGCGCGGGGCCCGGTGGGTGCCCGGGTCGGGGGCCCTGCGCAGCACCAGCAGGGCCACGTCGTCGCCGGAGCCCCAGCGCTCCCACAGCCGGTCGGAGAGGTGGTCGGCGAGCGCCCCGGCCTCCTGGGGGCCGCTGCGGACCGCGTGGGCGAGGGCTTCCATGCCCTGGGTGATGGCGGTGCCGGGCTCTTCCACGAGCCCGTCGGTGCACAGCACCAGGGTCTCTCCGGGGACGAGGTCGAGCCGGGTCTCGGGGAACTCCTCCTGCTCGAAGACCGTGGCCAGCCCGAGCGGCAGGCCGCCGCGCACGTTGGGCCAGCCCGTTCGTCCGTCCGTGTGCCGGATCAGCGGTCCGAGGTGGCCCGCGCGGACCGCCCGTACGCCTCCGGTTTCCAGGTCCACCTGCGCGTACATGCAGGTGGCGAACCGTTCGGTGTCCAGCTCGGCGAGGAACCGCGAGGCGCGCGCCAGCACCGTGGACGGCGGATGGCCCTCGCCCGCGTACGCGCGCAGCGCGATGCGGAGCTGGCCCATGATGGCGGCGGCGTGCGTGTCGTGGCCCTGTACGTCGCCCACCACGATCCCGACGCGGTCGCGTGGCAGCGCGATCACGTCGTACCAGTCCCCGCCGACCTCGCGCCCGCTCCAGGCGGAGTGGTAGCGCACGGCGATCTCCCCGCCGACGATCTCGGGGATCCGGCGGGGCAGCATGGCGGCCTGGAGCATGGTGGCGAACTCGCGCTCCTGGTCGAAGAGGAGGGCCCGCTGGAGCGACTGGGCGACGATGCCGGCCAGGCCCAGGCAGAGGTTCTGCTCCTCGGGGCTGAACTCGGTGCGCCGCCGGTAGAAGAGCACCAGCCCGCCGATGGCCTTGGCCTGCGCGATGAGCGGCAGGTAGGCGGCCGCGTCGTACTGGATGCGGCGCAGGTAGTCGGCGAGCAGCGGGAACTCGTCCGAGAGGTCGGCGAGCGAGGTGACGAAACGTGCCTTCCTGGTGAGCACCGCCTGGGACAGCGGCAGCGATCCGTCCAGCCGGGTGAACTTGCGCTCGCTGAGGATCTCCAGGGATTCCCCGCTCAACGCGATGATCTTCATGGTGCCGCCCTCGACCAGCCCGAGCGCGAGACCCTCCGCGCCCAGCCGTTCCAGGGCGCCCGCGCCCGTCAGGGTGGCCGTCACGTCGTCGACCGTCACGGCCCGCGACAGGGCCTCGGTGGTCCGCTGCACGATGGTGGCCTGCTGGGCTCGGGCCGATTCCAGCTTCCGCAGCGCGTTGAGGTGGGCCAGCTCGGCCGTCGCGTCCCGGACGATGCCGAGGATCCGCAGGGGCCGCCCGTCCTCGTCCCGGACCACCCGGCCCTGGGTGTGCGTCCACTGGTCGCGGCCGTCGCGCCGCTGCACCGTGAAGTACTGGCCGTACGCGTCCTCCCCGCCGTCCAGCACCGCCAGCACGGTGTCCCCCAGCCGCGCGGCGTCATCGGGCGGGATCCGCAGCCCCAGGCCCTCGGGGGTGTTGTCGAACTCCGCCGGCTCCAGGTCGAAGACCGTCATCCCGGCCTCGTCCAGCACCAGGGTCCCGTCGGTGAGGTCCCATTCGAAACTGCCCATGCCGTTGAGCGCGAGCCGCTCGCCGGGCCCGGTACGGGGGTTCCCCGGGCTCTTCCCGCCCGGTCTGCGATCGTGTCGCTCCGCCGCTGCCACGAGACTCACACCACCTAACGGCCGGGCCAGCACGGCTGGGAAATGAGCCGCTCCCACTCCTCGTCAGGATGCCCCGGAAGGGTCCGTCCGGCCTCCCGCCAGCGCTTGACGAGGGAGAGGTAGATCATCGAGGGGTCGTACGGGGCCTGCGGGTACGGGGCGCCCTGGTACGGGGCCTGCGCGTATCCGGCCTGCGGCTGCTGCCCGTGCGGGGCCTGCCCGTATGGGGGCTGCGCGTATGGGGCCTGCCCGTACGGGGCCTGCGGGGGCGCCGGCCTCGCCTGGGCGGGCTGCTGTTCCCCGCGGCTGGCGGGAATCCTCACCCAGCCGTTGCCCTGTGCCCGCTCAGCGCCCATCGCGACACCTCTCACCTTGTGTGACTGGCTCTCACGCTCTGTGCCCGGCAGTCGGAGCCCGGTCGGCCCGCGGCGCACCGGTGGAACCCGCCAGCGGGCCCCGGGTGCCCAGGCGCTTGCGGACTCCTGCCACCAGTCTCCCCGCCGTGAACCCGGCGCCGTGTACGAATCGCATGGAAGGGCCGAATGAGGGAGCCGTCAGCAGCCCCGCGAAGAACAGCCCGGGCCACGAGGACTCGAAACCGGGACTCAGCTCCGGGGTCCCGCTCTCCCCCACGGTGGCCAGCGCGGCCCGCAGCCCCGCGTCGAGCAGCTCGAGGCGGTCCAGGGCCGGGGTGAATCCGGTCGCCGCGATCACATGGGCGGTGTCCAGGACGACGGACTCCCCGGCCGCTGTGGTCAGCCCCAGCCGGGTCCGCTCCCCGGCGGGAACCGCCCGGTGCAGGTGGTGCCCCAGCAGTACGGGGACCCTCCGCTCGAAGCGTTCGCGCAGCCACCAGGCTCCGGCCGGGCCCAGCGCGGTGGCCGCGATCCGCTCCCGGGTGGGCGCGGGCAGCCTGCGCACGGCCCAGGGCAGCTCCGACCAGGCCCAGCTGCGCCAGCCGGTGCCCAGGCCGCTGTGCGGTGCGCGCAGGGACCGCAGCACGGGCCGCCGCAGCGGCTGCGGCACGGTGTTCCAGTTCAGCCGGGACCGCCGGGCCACGAGGCACGGGCGGGCTCCGCTCTCGGCGAGCAGGGCGGCGGTTTCCAGGGCTGCCTGCCCGGCGCCGAGCACGGCGACCTCGCGGCCGGCGAAGCGGGTCAGGTCGCGGTGGCCGCTGCTGTGCGAGTAATGGGCGGCGGGCAGGTCCCGTAGCGCCTCGGGGTGCCGCACGAACGGCATGACGCCCACGGCCAGCGCCACCGTCCGGGCGAGCAGGGGCGGCCCCTCGGCGGTACGGACGCGGAACCCGTCGCCTTGCGGGGTGACTTCGGTGACGGTCGCCTCCTCCACCGGGGGTGCGGCATGCCGGGCGAACCAGAGCCCGTACGCGCTGAACGTCCCGATGGGCAGAGGAGTTCCGTGTCCGGCGGCGATCCCGCGGCCCTCGCAGTACTCGGCGAGCGTGTAACGCCCGCCGGGCGCCGACAGGTTGGAGGACCACGGCTCCGACTTCAGGTACATGCCTTCGGGCATGTGATCCCGCCAGGAGGCCATGGGGCGTCCGAGCACCCTCACCCCGAGCCCCGCGCCCGCGGCGTGGGCGGCGATCGACAGCCCGTACGGGCCCGCTCCGATCACCACAAGATCGTCCATCCGTGTCACCGCTGTCCCTCCAGTCCCTTGGTTCGTCCACCACCTCCTGCGCACCGGGATCCGGGGATCCGGTCCCGGGCGGGCTACCCCGTCATTCCCTCACCGCGTCACCAGCTCGTCCGGCTCCGCCGAGGCCTCCGGCGGAGCGGGCCGGGAGGCCCCCGGACCGCCGGACGCGGCCGGGGGCAGGCCGCGGGCGCGCTGGCGCGGCGCGCGGACCACCTCCCGGGCCCGGCGGCGCCCCTGCTCGGGGACCCCGCGCAGCACCCGCGCGGCCTTGCCCGCGCCCCGGCCCAGGAACGCGGCGAGCATCGCGAGGAAGGGCATCAGATCGTCGGCGGCGAACCAGGCCGCCTCCACCCGGACCCGCTCCCGGCGCGGCAGCGCCCGTACGGCCCGGCCCGGCTGCGCCGCGCCGCCGTCCACGGAAGCGGAAGCAGAAGCGGAAGCAGAAGCGGGAGCAGAAGCGGGTCCGGCGCCGGAAGGTGTCGCGGGTACGGGGGCCGGTGCGCGGCGCGGGAGCGAGCGGGAGCGGACGGCCGACAGCAGGGCGTAGTTCTCCGCCACGAAGATCCGGCCCGGACCGCCGGAGGGCTCCGGGACCCGCTGCCCCGTCAGGTCCAGGTACATCGCCCGGACCACGTCCAGCCCGGCCGAGTCCGTGAACAGCCGGAACTGCGCCCCGGGCCGGGGGTTGAAGTCCACCAGCCGGAAGACGCCCCGCTCGTCACGGCGGAAGTCCAGGTCCAGGATGCCCTGGTAGGCCAGCCGCTCGGCGAGCCGCAGACCCGCCTCCTCGACCGCCGGGTCCGGCAGCCACCGCCCGACCGCCGTCAGCCCCGTGCGCACCGGCCAGGACATCTCCTTGCGGCCCGACCCGACGATCAGCGGGTGCCCGCCCCGACCGAACGCGCCGTGGAAGAACCAGTCGGTGTCGGGACCAGCCGGCAGGAACCGCTGGAGCAGCAGTCGGCTGCCCGCCTCCTCGGCACGCTCGTAGAGCCGCCGGGCCTCGGCGGCCGCGTGGACCAGAGTGGTGCTGCGCAGGCCCGTGCCCGCGGGCAGCAGCCAGGGGCGGCTCCACTTGGCGATCACCGGGAGCCCCAGCCGCCAGGCCGCCTCCGCCGCCTCCGTCCCGCTCGCCGGGATCACCGTCTCCGGGTGCGGGATGTCCCACCGGGCGCACAGCCGGGACAGCTCGGCCTTGTCCGCCACCCGCGCGGGCAGGTTGTCGGGCTGATGGGGAATCCGGAAACGGTCCGTCAGCATCGGCGCGACCCTGGACACCGCGATCGCGCTCAGATCGTCCATCGCGATGAGCACCGCCGGGCGGCCGATCCGCTCGGACACCCCGGTCAGGCACTCCAGCAGCGCTTCGGGCGCCTCCGGATCCAGGCCCTCGGGCGGCCCGGGATGCACGGCATGCAGGTAGCGCGAACGCCCCATGGGACCTCCCCCGGCCTCGACGACGGCATGGACCTCCACGCCCTTGCGCCCAAGGGATCTGACGGCGCCGAGGGTTCCGTGGTGGAACGGATTCCGATCGAGTCTGAGCAGAACTGCGGGCACTTGGTTGGGATGCGCGTGCATGGAAACGGTGTCTTTCACCTAGTCGGACCAAGCGGGGAGGGTGCGCAGCTGCGAATGGCCTATGCGGACGTCACCGGACAGGCCATTCGTCAGATGTGATGTCTAACGTCTTTGGTAAGCACACCGATTCAGGAAAGCTCGGGAGACGCCATGCCCAGACCACGTCGCCGACTGGCGAGCACCTGCATCGGAACGGTGACTGCCGGACTGCTGGCCACCGGGGCCGCCCTCGCGGCCCCCGAGGAACAGAACACGGGCTCCGACATCGCCATGGGCGCCTATCTCGACTACGGGCCGCCGGGAGTGGCCCGGATCCCCTTCCTGTCGCACTGGCTGGGCGGCAAGGAGATCCGGGTCGGGCACACCTATCTGCCCGGTGACCAGTGGGCCGGCATCGAAGGCAACGTCAGTTTCCTGGCGGACTGGGCCGAATGGCGCCGGGCCAAGGACGACCGGATGTTCGTCCTCAACGTGCCCATGCAGGAGCGCAACGAGGACCGGATCCCGGACTACCAGGTGGCCCAGCTGATCCGGGCGGGCGCGGACGGCCAGTACGACCGGCACTTCAAGAAGCTCGCCGAGCGGCTGGTGTCGCTGGGCGTCCCGGACACGGTGATCGTCCTCGGCTGGGAGATGAACGGCACCACGTACACCCACCGGTGCGGGCCCGACCCGGAGAACTGGAAGGCGTACTGGAAGCGGGTCGTCAACGCGATGCGCTCCGTGCCCGGCCAGGAGTTCAAGTTCGATTTCACCCCGAACCGCGGCACGGACGCGATCGGCTGGACCAAGTGCTACCCGGGCGACGACGTGGTCGACATCGTCGGGATGGATTCGTACGACCAGGCTCCCGGCCGCACCTTCGACGACCAGATCAGCCAGCCGTACGGGCTCCAGCAGCACGTCGACTTCGCGAAAGCACACGGCAAGCAGATCTCGTACCCGGAGTGGGGCCTGTACCGCAACGGGGACAACCCGGAGTACGTGCGGCGCATGCTCAAGTGGATCGAGCAGCAGAAGCCGCTCTACCACACCATCACCGACTACTGCCCGCACGGCGTCTGGCAGTGCAAGCAGAACCCGGAATCGGCGAAGGCCTTCCGGGACGCACTGACCCCGCAGAAGCCCGGCCCGGTGATCCCGACGCCCGTGGTCCCGACCCCGGTGGTCCCCACGCCCGTGGTCCCGAGCCCGCAGATCCCCACACCGGAGATCCCGACCCCGGTCGTCACCCCGCCGCTCGTCACCCCGCCGGTAGTCACCCCGCCGCCGATCGTCGTCCCGAGCCCGCTGGTCCCGTCCCCCGAGGTCAGCCCGGTCGCCCCGAGCCCGGTCGTGCCCAGCCCGGTCGCGCCCAGCCCGGAGGTCCCGGTCCCGGTCGTCCCGAGCCCCAGCCCCGTCGCGCCCAGTCCCGTCGTGCCCAGCCCGGTCGTGCCGAGCCCGGTGGACCCGGGCCCGGTGGTCCCGTCCCCCGAGATCAGCCCGGTCGTCCCGAGTCCGCAGGTCCCGGTGGATCCGAGCCCCGACGCCAGCCCCGCCCCGGTGGTGCCCAAGCCCGACCCCTCGGTCCCGTCCCCGCAGGTCCCGTCCCCGCAGGTCCCGTCCCCGGTGCCCTCGCCGGTCGTGCCGAAGCCCCAGCCGACCGTTCCGACGACGCCGCCCGTCAACAGCAAGCAGTGGTGCGTGCCGCTCAACTTCGGCGAGTGGCTCTCCAAGCTGGTCGGCAAGCAGTCGGTCTGCGTCAAGGTCGACTGGGGCAAGGACTCCGGTTACTGGCCCTTCTAGACGAGGCGGTCGGGTCATCGGACCCGCAGTTCGTTGAGCCGCGCCCGCCAGTCCCTGGCGGCCGGCAGCGCCTCCCGCAGCGCGTCCACCGCCCGCTCGCGCCCCGTCACCTGCGACTCGTGCAGTCGCAGCAGGGGCGCGAGCGCCGAAGTGGCCAGCAGGAAGCGCTGGTTGACCACGGTCCGCGGCCGCCAGTGGTTCTTGTACGGTTCGTCGCCGCGCAGGAAGCTCACCACCGGGCGGCCTTCGGCGTGCGCCCGGCTGGTCTCGTAGCGCAGCAGCAGCGTCGCCACGTCGACCTTGCGGTCCCGCAAGTCCGGGTCGGCCCCGTAGAGGTAGCCGCCGCTCAACGCACCGGACAGCAGGGTGAGGTTGGCGGCCACCACCTTTCCGTCGAGCCGGAACTCGGCCAGCCGGCCCTCCCCGGCCCGCACCATCCGCCGGGTGGCCCGGGTCAGGTGTTCGGCGAACCGCGGCTTGAGGTGCTCGGGGGTCACCCCGCGGCCGCGCCACTGCTTCTCGTGAAGCCGCAGCAACGTCCGTACGGCACGTGGCACTTCCTGCTCGGTGACCTCGCGCTCCTCGATCCCGGCCGCGTCGGTCTTGCGGAGCTTGGCCCGCACCCGCTGCGCGCCGGAGGCCGGCATCCGCTTGACGAGCTCGTCGAACGGCATGGCCGGCAACTCCATGCAGGTGGAGTCGGCGAGCTTGGCGGTGATCCCCGGCCACGCCGCGCAGAGGGCCTCGGCGGCCGCCCCGGGCCGCACCTCGCGCAGGTCGACGACCGCGCCCCGGGCGGCCCGGTGCAGGCCGTTGGCCAGTGCCGGGACGACCTGGTCGGAGTGTTCCGCGGCCACGAGCACGTCGAAGTAGTCGGTGATGCCCCCGCCGAGCGGCACGAGCAGCGGCAGCGGCCGGTGTACGAGCATCAGCGCGGCCGCGCCGACCAGTTCCTCCCCGCGCCGCACGAGCACGATCCGCAGCCGGCCGTCCTTGCCGTAGGACAGCCACCAGGAGTGGAGCCAGGCGTGGCTCTGGAACGGGGTGGCGGTGGGACAGTTCCGTACGAGCCGGTTCCACGACTCTTCCAGCGCGGCGAACTGCCGGGGATCGCGGCACAGCGTCACCGACAGGGGCCCTGCGGAGCCCGAGGTCATCGGACGGACTCCTTCTCCTTGGTCTCGCTGTGGTCACCCTGCGCCGGCAGCGAGGCGAACTCCCCGGCGACGACGGGGACCACTGCCTCGGCCGCCTCTTCCCGCGTCCGGCGCCGCGCGGGCCGGGCCAGCATCCACAGCCCGCCCAGCAGCCCGCCGGCGCACAGCCCGACGGCCCCGCTGAGGGGCGCGGACGCGGAGGCCGGGTCGGACGGTGCCACGGCCTGGCTGAACAGCAGCAGCTGCACCCCGGTGTTCTTGGCGGCCTGGTTGCTGCTCAACGACAGGGCGTCGGCCACCGCGTTCGCGATGTCGGCGGCCCCGCTCGCGCTCTTCGAGGTCCCCGTGATGGCGATCATCGGGGACTCGGGGGAGGTTTCGGCGCGGACCTGCGTACGCAGCTGCTGCACACCGATGCCCGCGCGGGGCTGCGCGTACGCGAGGGTCGAACTGCTGGTGGCGATGCGGGCGTAGGCCTGGGCGAAGCCCAGCGCGGTGGCCGGCTCGGTGGTCTCGTTCGGCACGGCGACGACGTAGCTGGTGGCGGCGTACTCGGGCGCCTTGAGCACCCCGTACGCCCCGCCCACGGCCAGCCCCAGCAGCGCGGCGGCCGGCAGGGGCCACCAGGCGGGCGGCGGCGCCAGCCGTACCCGGCGACGGCGGGTGGACTTCTTCTGATCGGCGGTGTCAGCCATGTACGTGCCTTCCTGAAGGGGTGGGAGTGCTCTCGGGCCCCCGCTTCGGGGGCCCCTTCGGGGTGGGTGGATCAGCCGGCCCCGGCGGAGCGGCCAGCGCGAGCTCGTACACGGACAGCAGCTGCGCCGCGCTCCGTGCGATGTCGTAGCGCCGCACCACCGCGGGCGGCGGCAGCCTGCGGACGCCCGCTTCCATGTGCCCCCGCAGCGCGGCGACGAGTTCCTCGGTGCCCGTGCCGATCCGCCGCGCCCCCGGTGCCTGCGCCGCCGGGAGGTCGTCGATCGCCGGGCAGGTGACGTGCAGGACGGGCAGGCCCGCCGCCAGGGCTTCCACGACGGCCAGCCCGAAGGCCTCCTCCCGCGACGGGGACACGAAGACGTCCATCGCGGCGAGCAGCGCCGGGATCCCGGGCGTGCGCCCGTCCGCGCTGTCGCCCAGCGGATCCCGCTCCCCCAGCAGGTGGATGCGGCTCTGCGCGCCCAGTTCCGCGGCCAGTCGGCGCAGCGTGGCCCGCTCCGGCCCGTCACCGGCGAGCAGCAGGTGTGCGCCCGGCAGCGCCGCCACCGCGCGGACCAGCACGTCGAAGCGCTTGCCGGGGACCAGCCGCCCGACCCCGCCGACGACGAACGCCCGCTCGGGCAGTCCGGTCCGGGCCCGGGTGGCCCGGCGTACGCCCTCGTCGAAGCGGAACCGCACGGCCTCGATCCCGTTCGGCACGACGTGGACCCGCGCGGCCGGCACGCCCCAGGCCTCCAGCCGGGCCGCCACCGTGTCCGACACGGCCACGGTGGCGACGCCCAGCCGTTCGCTCGCCAGGTACAGCGCCCGTACCCCGGCCGACAGCGGCCGGCCTTCGATCTCGCCGTCCCCCAGGGAGTGCTCGGTGGCCACGGTGCGGCCCACGCCCGCGAGGCGGGCCGCGAAGCGCCCGTACACGCAGGCCCGGTAGAGGTGGGTGTGCACGAGGTCGTAGCGGCCCCGCCTGATGAACCGGGCCATCCTCGGCAGCGCCCCGAGGTCGCGGTTGCCGCGCATCCCGAGGTGGACGACCCGGACCCCGTCGGCGCGCAGGCCTTCCGCCACCGGGCCCGGGTTGGTGAGCGTCAGGACGTCGCACTGCATCGGCATGTGCCGTAGCAGCAGGCGCAGTTGCTGTTCGGCGCCGCCGACGCCCAGGCCCGTGATGATGTGCAGCATCTTCCCCGGGGTCACCAGTGCACCGCCCGCCGCAGCTCGCGGACCTGGTGGCGGGCCTGCTTGATGCGCAGCCGCGGGCCGCCGTCGGCCTGGCTGATGTGGGTACGGGGCATCGCGTGCGGCCCGGCCAGCCGTCCGGGGGCGATCGCGCAGGCGTACCCGTACCCGGCGTCCCGGGTCGCGGCGACGACGCGGGCGTCGAGGTGCCCGTACGGGTAGCAGAACCCGGCGGGCATGGTCCCGGTGAGCTCCCGGATCAGCTCGCGGCTGCCCCGCAGCTCCTGCTGGAGCACGTCGTCGGCGGCCGCGGTGAGGTCCTGGTGGAGCAGCCCGTGCGAGCCGATCTCCTGTCCGGCGGCGGCGACTTCGCGGATGCCCTCGGCGGTGAGCAGGGATTTGCGGGGGCCGAGCGGGTCCCACACGTTGTCGACGCCGAGCCGCCCGGGCAGGACGAACAGGGTGGCGGTGCAGTCGTAGCGGCGCAGCAGCGGCAGCGCGCGGGTCAGGAAGTCGGTGTAGCCGTCGTCGAAGGTCAGGCCGACCAGCCCGGCACCGCGTCCGGCCGCGCGGGCCCGGAGCAGCTCGCCGACGGACACCCCGCGCAGGCCGCGGGAGCGCAGCCACAGCAGCTGGGCCTCCAGCGCGTGCGGGGTGACGGTGATGCCGTACGGGTCCTCGGCGGGATCGGTGAACTCGGCGACGGAGTGGTACATCAGGACCCACGGGGACGCGGCCCGGCGCGGGGGGACCACTGCGGCGGGGGGCGCCGTTTCGGTGTCAGCGGACATTGCGGAACCTCTGGGTGAGCTGGGAGGTGAGCTGAGCGGTGAGCTGGGCGATCTGGCCGGGCAGGGCGGTGACTTCCAGCGCCCGTATGGCCATGCCCGTGGCTCCGAACATGGCGGGGACGAGCAGGCAGCCGAGGGCGGCGCTGACCAGCGGGTCGGGGATCATCGGCCCGGCGATCCAGCCGGTGACGCAGGCCGCGAAGGCCGCGACGGAGAGCCGTCCGATGGAGACGGCGACCCGGCGGACCTGGATGGCGATGATCCGCGTACCGAGTCCGGTGAGCAGGAGCACGGCGGTGGTGGAGATCCCGGCCGCGTTGGCGGCGGCGATCCCGTAGGTGCCCCACCAGCCGACGGCGAAGGCTCCGGCGACGATGTTGACGAGGAGCCCGGCGCCCATCGCGAGCGCCGGGAACCAGGTGGGCCGGGCGGTCGAGAAGAAGGGCCGGGACAGCGCCCCGACGAGGCAGTGGCCGAGCAGCCCCAGGCCGTAGACCCGCATGACGGAGGCGGTGGCGAGGGTGTCCTGATGGGTGAAGGCTCCGCGTTCGAAGAGCACTTGGATGATCTGGGGCGCGTACCCGATGACGAGCGCGGTCCCCATGAGCACGGCGAGCGAGGCCAGCGCCAGGTCCCGTTCGACCCGCCGCCGGGCCTTCTCCCGCTCCCCGCCGGCCATGGCCTGGGCGACGACGGGGAAGGTGACGGTGCAGATCATCAGGGAGAGCACCATCGGCATCTGCGCGACCTTCTGCGCGTAGTTCAGGTGCGAGATGGCGCCGGGCGGCAGCGAGGCGGCGAGGAACCGCTCGACCAGGACCTGCGACTGCCGGAAGACGGCGAAGAAGATGACCGGGGCGATGACCCCGAAGGCGATCAGCGTCGGCCGGTCCCGGTCCCGCTGGCTGCGCGGCGCACCCTTGGCGCGGGGCGGGCCGAAGCCCACGTTGCGGATGAAGGCGGGCAGTTGGACCAGCGCCATCAGCACCCCGCCGACGGCCACTCCCGCGGCGGCGGCGCGCACCCCCCACAGGGCGTGCAGGGCCACCATGGTCCCGATGATCCCGACGTTGTACGAGACGTAGATCGCGGCGGGCGGTACGAAGGACCGGTGGGCCCGCAGTGCGGCGCTGAAGTATCCGGCGACGCCGAAGGACAGCACGGTCAGGGCGGTCATCCGGGTGCATTCGACGGCCAGTCCGGGATCGGGCAGCCCCGGTGCGAGGATCCCCACGACCAGGGGCGCGGCGACGACGAGCACGGAGGCCACGGCGGCCAGCAGCACGGCCAGCCGGGGCAGGGTCGCCCCGACGAGCAGCCGTACGGGGTCCTGCGCGCGGGCCTCCCTGCGGGTGAGCCCGGCCCGGCTGGCGGCCCGGCGGGCCAGGGCGTGGCTGAACGCGGGCACCATCAGCAGCGCCATGGCGTCTTCGATGAGCAGAGTCGAGGCCATCTCGGGGACGGTCCAGGAGATCAGAAAGGCGTCGCTGTCGTGCCCGGCCCCGAAGAGGTGCGCGATGGTCTGGTCCCGCACCAGCCCGAACACCGCCCCGGCGGCGGTCAGCCCGGCGGTGACGGCGGCCGCCTTCGCCAGTCCGCTGCCCGCGCCTGCGAGCGCCGAACGGGTCGGCGCGGCGCCGGAGTCGGCATCGGCGGGGCCGGCCGGCGGCTGGGCCGGGGCGGGGACCGGCGGGTGCGGCGGACGGCCCGCAGTCGCGGCGACCTCGGTCGCCGCGACTGCGGGCCGCCGCCAGGGCGTGGTATCCGTCACCGGCCGGCCGCACCCTCGGGGGCGAGGCGCCCCGGCTCGCCGCCGGAGGGCAGGGCCCACCAGGCGGCCAGGCCGATGATCACTCCGGTCAGGACGGTCGACGGGCCGCCGATGTCCGCGTAGAGGAAGTCGGTCAGCTGCCACACCAGGAGGCCGGTGGCGACCAGCCCGCAGTCCCGCAGGGCCGGTCCGCCGGCCACGCACCTGCGCAGGCCCGCCACCAGCAGCACCGCCCAGCCGCCGGCCAGCGCGACCAGCCCGATCAGCCCCTGCTCGCTCAGCACCAGCAGGTACATGTTGTGCGGGGACAGCAGCGGCTGGCGGATGAAGGCCTGGCCCGCGCCCGCGGTGTCGCTGCCCGAGGAGAGCGCCAGCCCGGAGTGCGCGTCCCGGTTGGCCGGGAAGCCCTTCAGGCCGACGCCCACCGCCGGCCGTTCGCGCCACATCGATTCGGCGGCGGCCCACATCGTGTACCGGTCGGTCACCGACTGGTCGGGGGCGTCGGAGACCTGGGTGATCGAGGTCAGCCGCTCCGCGACCATCTCGGAGCCGACGCCGAGCCCGCCCACCAGCACCACGCCCACCGCGGCCAGCGCGAGGAGCACCTTCAGGGCCCGCCGGATCCCGGCGAGCCCCATCACCAGGACGGCCGCGGCGAAGGTCGCGATCCACGCGCCCCGGCTGAACGAGAGCACCAGCGGCAGCGCCAGTGCCAGTGCGGCCGCGCCGGAGAGCCTGCGCAGCCGCGCCGGCAGTCCCGGCGCGAGCGCCGCGGCCGTGGCGGCGACCAGCCCGTAGGCGACGACCGTGGCCATGCCCATCACGTCGCCGGGGCCGAAGGTGCCCACGGCGCGGATGTCCTCGCCCTGGTACGAGGCCCCGGTGTGGGTGGCGAACTGGACCACGCCCACCGCGCCCTGCATCAGCCCCAGCACCACGAAGCACCCGGCGGCCAGCCGGAACTCCGAGGCGTCGCGCACCAGCAGCACGATGGCCGCCGGGACCAGCACGAACACCTGGAGGTAGCGCACGAAGCCGGGCAGGGCCGCGTACGGGTCCCCCGCGGTCACGGTGGAGACGGCGAGCCCGACGGCGGGCAGGCCCAGGACCAGCACCCCGAGCGGGGACAGGGGCCGCACGCGCCCCCGTAGCACCTGGACCGCGCAGACGAACACGAGCAACAGGGAGGCGGCGTCGGCCGGGCCGACCTTCCCGGAGGCGGTCGCGTCACCCGCCGGCACCGGAACGAGCAGGGCCAGTACGGTCCCTGCCAGCGGCAGCAGCGGCCAGTGGCGGCGCAGCAGGGTCCCGAAGTCCGGGCGTTCCCACGAGTGGTGCACGGCAAGGCTCATGCTCAGCTGCCCCCCAGCCGGAAGCGGAAGAAGGAGGCCGCGGTGCGGGCCAGGATCCACAGGTCCTGCCACAGCGACCAGGTGTCGATGTAGTGGTTGTCGAAGCGGGCCCGGTCCTCGATGGAGGTGTCCCCGCGCAGGCCGTTGATCTGGGCGAGGCCGGTGATGCCGACCGGCATCCGGTGACGGGCCTCGTACCCGGGGTGGACGCTGCTGAACTTGGCCACGAAGAAGGGCCGTTCGGGGCGCGGACCGACCAGGCTCATGTCACCCCGGACCACGTTCCACAGCTGCGGCAGCTCGTCCAGCGAGGACTTGCGCAGGAAGGAGCCGACCGGGCTCATCCGGCAGTCGCCGGCCACCGTCCAGCGGGTGGCGGACTCGTGCGCGTCGGCGCGCAGGGTACGGAACTTCAGCAGGGTGAAGGGCCGCCCGTACAGGCCGACCCGCTCCTGCCGGAAGATCACCCCCGGCCCGTCGGAGACCCGTACGGCCAGGGCGCAGGCGCCCATCACAGGGGCCGCGGCCAGCAGTGCGAACGCGGCGAGCGAGGAGTCGATGACCCGCTTCGCGCAGCGCTCCACCGGCCGGGAGGGGCGCGGCAGCAGCGGCTGGACGGCGTACCCCCACAGCTGGTCTGCGGGGGACGCGACGCGCATGCCGGTGACCTTGGCGGTACCGGCCGGGTCGGCGAGCCAGAGCCGGCAGCCGTGGTCGTGGAAGAGCCGCACCAGGGAGGCGGTGCGCTCGTCGGCCTCGGGAGGGCGGGTGAAGACCGCGTGGCGCACGGAGTTCTGGATGACGGCCCGGCGGATGTCCTCGTGGGTGGCGAGTACGGGGACCCCCGCGCCCCCGTCCTCGGCGGCGCCGGTGTCGGCGAGCCCCACGGGGCGCAGCCCGTACTCGGGGCGGCCGTGCAGGGCCGCGGCGACCGCGCCGGCTCCGGCGACGGGTCCGACGACGAGCGCGGAGGCGGGCCGGCGGACGCGGGTGCGGCGGCGGAGCTGGTTGACGAACCCGCGTCCCGCGCAGGCCAGTACGGCCTGTTGGCAGATCGCCGCGAGCAGCGCCACCCAGTTCAGGGCCGCGTGCGGGGCGAAGGCGGCCAGGGCGGCGGCGGCCCCGCACCACAGGACGGCCGCCCGCCCGGCCAGCGCGGGCAGGTCGAGGAGTGCGGAGGGGGCGAACCGCGGCCGGTACAGGCCGGCCTGCGCGTGCAGCGCGGCCAGCAGCAGGGGCAGCAGGGCGGTGGCCGGCCCGGCAGCCCCGCCCGGCAGCTCCAGCCGGGGGATGGAGGCGGCGGTCGCCAGGACGGCCAGTGCGTCGGCGGTCAGCAGCGGCAGGATCCCGTCGCGGCGCCGGACCCGCCGCGGCCGCACGGCCGGCCGGGCCCGGTCGGCCCTGGGTCCGCGCGGCGGGTGGATGGCGGTGACGGTACGGCGGACGGCGGTGGTGCCGGAGCCGTCGGCGCCGGAGCCCGCGCCGACCGTGGCGGTACCGGCCGTGTTTCCGGCCGTGGTGGTGCCGGCCATCGTGGCACCGGCCATGGAGGCAGTCGTAGTGCCGGCCATCGTCGTACTGCCCGCGGAGGCGATGCTCGCGGCGGTGCCGGCCGTACTGGTACCGGCACTGCTTCCCACGGGCCCCGTGCCGCCCTGCCCGGTGTGCCGGGCGGGTGCGCTGTCCATCGTCATCGGCTGATGCGCTCCTGGTTCAAGGGCCGGGGCCTGCCCAGCAGTTCGTGGTACAGACCGGTGACCGCGTCCGTGGTCCGCCGCACGTCGAATTCCATCCGCGCGTGCCGCTGGGCCTGCTCCCCGAGTTCGGCGAGCAGCCGCGGCTCGGCCAGCAGCCCTACGAGGGCCTTGGCCAGCGCCGTCGGGTCCTCCGGCTCCACCAGGCACAGCCGCCCCTGGCCGGGCGGGAGGCTCTCCCGGGCACCGCTGACGTCGGAGACCAGGACCGGGCGGCCACAGGCCATGGCTTCGAGCGGGGCGAGCGCCATGCCTTCCCACCGCGACGGCAGTACAACGAGATCGGCGGCCCGAAGCCACGGTCGGATGTCGCGGGCGGCTCCCGCGAAGTGGACTCCGGGCGGGGCGGCGCGGCGCAGCCGTTCCATGTCGGGGCCGTCCCCGACCAGTGCGAGACGGGCTCCGGGAACGGCTCCGAGCAGCTCGGGCCAGGCCCGCAGCAGGATGTCCTGGCCCTTCTGCAGGCAGATCCGGCCGACGCACACGGCGAGCGGCCCGTCGCCCTGGAAGGCTGCGGGCAACGGCAGTTCGGTACGCGCCGCGGCCTTGTCGCGCACCGGGTCCGGGCCGCCGGGCCGGAAGTGGTCGAGGTCGACGCCGTTGCGGATCACCGACCAGCGGGCGGTGATCCCCTCGGACTCCCCCGTCCGGCGTTCGGCCTCGCTGACGCAGAGCACCCGGTCGGCCCAGCGGGCTGCGAACCGCTCCCAGCGCAGGGCGAGCGCGGCGGTGGCCCCGCCGACGGCGTCGAAGGACCAGGCGTGCGGCTGGAACACGGTCGGGACGGCGCCGCGCACGGCGAGCCGTCCGGCGAGCCCGGCCTTGGCGCTGTGGGCGTGCAGGATGTCGGGCCGGATTTGGGCGATCACGCGGCGGGCGCCGAGCACTTCGGCGGCGAGCCCCGGCCCGGGGGCCCGTCCGGCACGCCAGGTGAGCACCTCCGCCCCGGCGGCGCGGGCGGCTTCGGCGAGCTGTCCGCCGCGCGGGCAGCCCACGACGGTCCGCAGCCCGGCGGCGGACTGGGCGCGGACGAGGTCGACGACGACGCGCGCGACCCCGCCGTCCACGGGCTGGACGAGGTGCAGCACGGTCGCCGCCCGGCCGGGCGGCGACGAGGCGGAGGAAGGTGAACCCGAGGGTGAAGCTGAGGGAGAAGAAGGCTGTTTCGGCACGTGGAGCGGTCTCCTGCGTTCAGCGGCGCGCGTCTGTCTGAACGAAGAGCACACCGAGGAAATGACCCTGACTTTCGCCCGTGAACCCGAAGGTTAGGCTGCGGGCGCCACCGGACAGGGCGGGGCTCAGATCGAACACGTCCGCGTCATATCCGAGATTATTCATATGTTCGGGCTGTCGCACGAACGAGGGATGTCCGAAATCCGTGATCGTGGAATTCATAACATCATTAAAAGGATTTTCACCATCACTGAGGCTGATCCGGCGGCCGCTGTCGGCAGTCACCGTGAGTGAGTCCCCCAGGGCCCCGCGGTCCCCGTCGTACCCGACCACCCCGACCCGCCCCGAAGCACCGGGCGCGGCATCGAGACCGGCGACCTCCACCGTCTCGCCCGCCGCCTCGCCGGCCCCCGCGGCCAGCTGCTCGAAGCCGTCCCAGAGCGAGACCCTCCGCAGCGGCTCCCGCGGGTGCTCGTAGGCCACCACCAGGGTCCAGCCGCCCCAGGCACCCGTCTGCGAGTGCCCCATGGCGATGTTCAGCTGGGCCACCGTCCACATCCCGGCGCCGCCCTTGCGGACCTGCGGGGTCACGTCGGCGGAGGCCTGGTAGGCGTCGCTGCCCTCGTCGCTGCGGTGCCCGATGACCGTGTCGGCCAGCACTTCCCGGTACGCGCCGCCCGGCTCGGCGACGAGCACCCGGCCGTTGTCCTCCGGCGGCTTCTGCTCGCCGACGCGCAGGTTCCCGCCCCAGTAGAGACGGGCGTACGAGACCTTCGCGCCCTGCGGGATCCTGAGCTCGGCCCGGGTCGAGTTGTAGGTGTCCGGGTCCTTGTCGACCTCGTCGTAGAACATCTCGAAGTCGCCGTTGGTCCCCGCGGCGCCCTTGTTGACCTCCGCGCAGGGTTCGGCCTGCGGACTCTCCTCCTTGCGGCAGCCGATGGACGAGTTGGAGGCCCGGACCAGGCCGCCGTGCTGCACGGCCTGATAACGCTGAGTGAAGGGAAGCCTCGGCGATTCCTTGACCAGCGGAGCCCGTACCCCCGACGGGGCCGCGGCTCCTGCCACGGGCACGTTCACCGAAAGTGTGAGGCAGGACAGCAGACCGAGCGTGCCGAGGATTCTGCGGGAGGAACCCATGACCCTGTCTCCAATTTCGATCAAGGGGACAAAACAGGAGTGAACTTTGTCAGAACTCCGGCGGGAAATCACGCCGGACTCGCTCATACGGCCTTTTGGGCGATAGCACGCACCCTCGGGACAGGGAGGTCGTTATGGCTTGCAAGACTGTTCGAACCCGAAAGGAAAAACGGAGATGAAGAAGAGGCTGGTGCGCGGCACCACCATGGCGGTCGCAAGCGCCGCGATGCTGATGGGCGGCGCGGGCCTCGCCTCCGCGCACGGTGGTGACGGCGCGACGGCGAACGGCTTCACGGGCGAGTCCCCCGGCGTCCTGAGCGGCAACCTGCTCCAGGTCCCCATCGACGTCCCGGTGAACGTCTGCGGCAACACCGTGAACGTGATCGCCCTGCTGAACCCCGCCTTCGGCAACACCTGCGTCAACCACTGACGTCAACCGTGCCGCCCGAAACTTCGGCATCCGAGTGAACAGACGCAACCCGAACCGTGGTTGGACCGTTGATCCGGGTGCTTGAGTACCGGGCAATCCTGCAAAAAAGGGACCATCATGATCAAGAAGTTTGCGGCCGGCGCAGCGGTTGCCGCCTCGTTCGTCGGACTGGGTGCCGCCATGGCTGCCCCGGCCATGGCCGTCGGCAACGACAACGGCATCAACACCGTGAACGGCAACGGCGCCTCGCAGATCTACGGCAACCAGGCCACGTACGGCAACATGAGCCCGCAGATGGCGCTCATCCAGGGCTCGCTCAACAAGCCCTGTGTCGCCCTGCCGGCCAAGGCCAACGTCCAGTCCGTCCTGGCTCTGGTCAACGTCGGCGTCCAGGACATCCCCGTCCTGTCCAGCCCGCAGAACCAGCAGTGCACCGAGAACTCCACCCAGGCCAAGGGCGACGAGGCCCTCTCGCACATCCTGGACAACATCCCGGTCCTGTCCGGCAACGCCTCCGCGGGCAGCTGACAGCACCCCGCGCACCGCGCCAGCGAGGCCGTCGCACCTTCGGGTCGCGGCGGCCTCGCCGCATGCCGGGACCCGAATGGAGATCCGTCGAAATCCGGTCGGAATTCAGGACGCACGAGCATCTGAGTGAATTGGCGCAGCACCCGCAAAAACACCCGGTTTCTTTTCCCTGACCCACTCGTTGTTATTTCTGCAGTGGATACGCCTCTGCGGGAAGGAAACGAAAACAAATGACGTACAAGAAGGCAGTGGTCCTGGCCGCCGGCATTCTGATGGCCGCCGGTGCTGCCGCCCCCGCCATGGCCGACTCCGCGGCCGAGGGCAAGGCCGTGGGTTCCCCCGGTGTCCTCTCGGGCAACCTGCTCCAGGTCCCGGTGCACGTCCCGGTCAACGTCTGCGGCAACACCGTCAACGTGATCGCGCTGCTGAACCCCGCGTTCGGCAACACCTGCGTCAACGCCTGACGAAGCGCTTTTGCCCGCAAGGGCAGACCTCCTCGGGGTGGCCTCGGAGTGCACGGCGGTGCACTCCGAGGCCACCTTCGATTCAGCACCGGCTGCTGAGCCGGTAGACAGGGAAGGACCCATGCGACAGGTACTGAGCCGACAGGTACTGGGCAAGGGGGTGCTCACCGCGGCCGCTGCGTCGAGCCTGCTGTCGATCGCGACCGGCGCTGCGTACGCGCACCCCGGAGCCATGGCCGAGGCCTCGCATTCACCGGGTGTGCTGGCCGGCAACAGCGTCTCGGTACCGATCACCTTCACACCCAACGTGTGCGGCAACACCGTGGACGCCGGAGCGGGCCTCAACCCCGCGATGGGCAACAACTGCGCCACCACCACCGGCTCCGACGCCGGCTCCGACACTGCGGCCGACTACGGGCGCTACCTCAGCCCGGAGCAGGCCGAGGAATTCCAGCACTACCTCGACGAGCGCGACGAACGCGACGGGCGCGAGTCGCACGGGAGCGGGCCCGGGGAACACCGCGAAGAGGGCGGCTACGGAGACCGCGGCCCCGAGGAGCAGCACGCACAGGGCGGCTACGGGGACCGTGGCCCCGAGGAGCGGGCCCCGCAGCACCAGGGCGGCGGCTACGGAGAGTCGGGCCCGCAGGGCGGCGAGGAGGAGTGCGACGACCACCCCGCCCCGGAGCACCCGGCGCCCAAGCCGCAGCATCCCCCGCAGCAGCACGCCGAGCACGCTCCGGCCCCCGCTCCGGCTCCGCACCACGCGCCCCCGGCGCCGAAGCCGAAGCCCGAGGCGAAGCCCGAGGCGGAGCACCCGGCGCCCAGGCCGCTGCCCGCGCCGCAGCCGGCGCCCGCCCCCGTGGAGGAGGCGCCTGCGCCGCAACCTGCGCCGCAGCCGGCTCCGGCGCCCGTCCCGGCACCGGTTCAGGAGGCCCCCCAGCCGCTCCCGGCTCCCGCCCCGGCTCCGGCTCCGGTCCCCGCGCCCGCCCCCGTAGCGGAGGCGCCGCACACGCTCCCCGCCCCGGCCCCCGTCGCGGAGGAGGCGCCCGCGCCGATGCCTCCGCACGGCAGCCAGGTCACGGAGCGCCCGGCGCCTGCTCCTCAGGAGGTCCAGCCGCAGGAGGTCCAGCCGGCCGACCAGCCCCCGGCGGCCCCGGCGGGTGACCTCCCCGTCCACCTCCTCCCGGCTCCGGCACCCGTCGCACCGGCGCCCGCCCCGGCTCCCGCGCCCGTGACCGCCCCTGCCGCGGTGCAGGCTCCGCCGGCGCAGGCCACCGTCAGGGAGACGGCGCAGCTGGCCGCGACCGGCGCCGGGCAGTCCGGCGCCGCGGCGGCTCTCGCCTCGGCCCTGATCCTCGGCGGCGCCATTCTCTACCGGAGGTCCCGTATCGCCTGACGGCAATACCGGTAATCGGAATAAATATCGGCCGGAAAGTCCCTTGTCGGACTCTCCGGCCGTTGCCGTGTTCGGTTCCCGCGTTTCCGTAGCGGCGGGGAATCGTTAGCCAGGACGAAAGTGGCGCGACGGTCGCCACTGGCCGCCCCCGGATAAAGGACTTGATAATGAAGCTCTCGAAGGTCGCCGCTGTAGTCGTCGGCTCCGTCGCCGCCCTCGGCGCCGCCGCCCCCGCATTCGCCTCGGAGGCCGTCCCCATGAGCGCGACGAGCGGGCTGACCGAGGTGCTGGGCGCGGTGAACCCGGTCTCGGAGTCGCTCCCGAACACCCTGGCCAACGGGATGGCGGAGCAGGGCGAGAGCGTCCAGAAGGTCGTGACCACCGTCCAGGGGGTCAACCAGGTCAAGAACAACGCGCCGGGCGAGGTCATGCACCTCGCGAACGGGGCCACCCAGGCGTCCCCGCTGCTGGGCGGCGTGAAGCTCAACGGCGGCGCCAACGGCCACTGACGGGTCCGTACCGTCTCCCCGCGGGAACGGCGCAACCGTCGGAAACGAGGGCCGCCGGACACGCGGAAACGACTGTGGGCGCCACCGGCGAGGCCGGGGCGCCCACAGTCGCTTGATGCGTCTGACGTCAGTCGTTGACGCAGGTGTTGCCGAACGCCGGGTTCAGCGCACCGATCACGTTGACGGAGTTGCCGCAGACGTTGACCGGGACGTGGACCGGGACCTGAGCCAGGTTGCCCGAGAGGACACCGGGGGAACCCACGGCCGCGCCCTCGGCCGACGAGTCGGCCATAGCGGAGCCGGCGGCACCGGCCGCAGCGAGACCAGCGGTGGCCAGGACCAGGGCGGCCTTCTTGGCAGTGTTCATGGGAAGTGCACCTTCTCTTCGATGTTCTGCCCCGATTCCGGGGCTCACATCGAGCGAAACGGTCCACCTGGCCAGACGACACGGTTCCGCACGCGATCAGACCTGTTCAGCCCAATAGTCGTAACCACGTGCGGGTCCGTATTCGATTCCCAGCCCCCCTACCAGCGGAAATCGGGGAGCTTGGGCACCATGCCCATCGGCATCTTGGCCTGGGCCCCCGGCACGGCCGGAACCGCCGCCGGAACCTTGGGCACCGCAGGCACCGCAGGCACCGCAGGCACCGCCGGCACCGCCGGTACGTCGGGCACCGCAGGTACCGCCGGCACCGCTCCGACCGGATCGGAGACGGGGAGGGCCGGAATGGCGGGGATGTCGGGGATCTTGGGGATGTCCGGAAGCCCTGGGATCGCGGGGAGCTCCGGCAGCTTGATGTCCGGGATCCCCGGCAGGGCCGGGAGCGTGGGCAGCTTGATCTCGGGGATCTTGACCCCCGGGAGCAGACTGCCCAGGCTCTTGGTCAGGTCCGCCAGGAGCTTGCTCACCGTTGCGAGGAGGTCGTCGATGGGGCCGGCGGCCGCCACCTGCTCGTTGATCAGCTCCTGGGTGACCGCCACTCGTTCCCTGGCGGCACCGGCACCTTCGGCGGCGCCCGCGGGGGCGGCCGCGCCGGAGAGTATGACGACCGCGAGGGCCGACGGGACGAGGACGCGGATGCGGGAGGCCTTGGTGCGGTGCATGGGTGTTCCTTTGATGGTCGTACGAAAGCGGACCCGAGCGATCCGCCTCCTTACCCACCGTGCGAACACCCTCTACGCACCGCAACAGGAGCGCGTGGGCCCGTAGGCCGTTCCGGGCTGCGTACGGGCTTCGCGCACCTGTCCGGGGGCGGCCCCGCCCGGCCCGGGGAAAAGCCGACGGCCCGCAGGCCGTTTGAGTGAAGCAGCGGAACCAACCCTCTGTGCGGGCAGTTGATCAGGGCGCTCCACTAGCGGGCACTCGTGCGAGAAAAGGATCAAGATGCTTAAGAAGATCATGACTGCTGCCGCGGTCACCGCCGCCGCCGTCGGCGCGGGCGCTGCTGTCGCGGCCCCGGCCATGGCCATCGGCAACGACAACGGGATCAACACCGTCAACGGAAACGGTGCCCAGCAGATCTACGGCAACCAGAAGACCCACGGCGACATGAGCCCGCAGCTCGGCGTCGTTCAGGGCACCCTGAACAAGCCCTGCATCGGCCTGCCGGCCAAGATCAACGCCCAGTCGCTGGTCGCCCTGATCGCCAACGTCGGTGTCCAGGACATCAACGTCCTGTCGAACCCGCAGAACCAGCAGTGCACCGAGAACTCCACCCAGGCCAAGGGCGACGAGCCGCTCTCGCACATCCTGGACAACATCCCGGTCCTGTCCGGCAACCTCTCCTCGGGCAGCTGATCTCCGCTCCCGTTTGCGGTCCGGGCACCTGGCGCCCGTGGAGCGATGCAGATGTAGAGATGTAGCGAGGGCCCCGGCAGCTTCCAGCTGCCGGGGCCCTCGCGCGTGTCCGGCGCCCCCTCAGCCCGTCCAGAACTCCCACCACCGGGTCAGGATCAGCATCCCGATCACTCCGGTGTGCAGGGCGGGCGGGGCCCAGCCGAACTCGGCGAAGAAGACCCGCAGGGGGGCGGGCGCGGGGAGGATGCCCGTACGGACCGTGTACGCGGTGACCGACCAGAACATCACCAGGGTGGCCACCCAGGTCAGGCAGCACCACAGGCAGAGCGCGTTGATCTCGTAGAGCGACTGGACCATCAGCCAGGAGCAGAAGCCGACTCCGAAGAGCGTGCCGGCGTTCAGTCCCAGCCAGAACCAGCCGCGGTGGCGGGCGCCGGCCAGCAGGCCCGCGCCGACGCAGACGACCGCCCCGTAGGTGGCCAGCCCCAGCATCGGGTTGGGGAAGCCGAAGGCCGCCGCCTGGACGCTCTTCATCACGCTGCCGCAGGAGACGACGGGATTGAGGCTGCAGGCCGGCTTGAAGCCCGGGTTCTCCAGCAGCAGGAACTTGTCGAGGGTGATGACCCAGGAGGCCAGCACCCCGGCGGCCCCGGAGAGCACCAGCAGCCAGGCCAGCGCACGGGGCGCGGGGGGCGGTTCGGCGTCGTTGCGATGCGGCTGCCCTTGCTGGCGGGGGACGCCTACGGTATTCGTTGCCATGTGGCCCATAGTCCCGCCTTCCATCCGATACCGGCTCCAACCATGCCCATGCGCACGGAGGTTGACCCCAAGGGGTGGCGGGAACCCCTGATGCTTCCCGGACGTTTTACCGAACCCCGGACGTGATGTCAGACCCAGGGGCTACGTTGAGCTCCCTCGAAGTGACAAGCTGCGACGGCCTGGAGACCCACCTTGAGCGATCCGTACGAGACAACCGAGGCCCACCTCGATCGACTCCTGGGCCGCGCCCTCAACTCCTTCGACCTTCCCGACCGGTTGGCCGAGCGCCTCGCCACGGCGCTCGCGCACAGCTCCTCGCTCCACACCACCCGCCACGGCCCGGCGGCGGCAGGCCAGTGGCGGGAGATCCGGCGGTACACCTACCTGCTGGCAGACGGCGATTCGGTGGCCCTGTGGGAGCTGGCGCACCGCCCCGAGGGCAGCCGGGCGATCCGGTACGAACTCTTCGCGAGCAGGCCCGAGATATGCCTGGCGGTGGCCCGCCTCTTCGACGAGGTCCCCTCAGCGGTGGCGCGGGACCTGACGGAGGCGCGGGCCGAGGAGGAGCCGGAGAGCGACATCGCGGTGCTGAGCGCCCTGTTCGCGAACCCGACCCCGGCCCAGCGGCACCGCGAGTACGCGGTCGAGGAGTCCGCGGACCACGCCCGCCGGGTCCTGCGCCGCGCGGAGAACCCGGACCGGCCGGGAGGGCGGGTGGCGCTGCTGCTGCGGACGGCCTACGCGCACCGCATCACCCAGGCGTTCGGCACCCGGCAGTACCTGGCGGACGGGCGGGACGCCGGTTTCAGCCTGTACGAGCACGCCTTCATCCTGTTGGACGGGAGCGAGTTCAGCCTGTGGGAGGTCGAGCACACGGCGACTCCGGACGGGCGGCACATGTGTGAGGTGTACGAAACCGAAGCGGCCGCGCGCGGAGCCATGAAGCTCCGCGCGCAGCCGCTCCGGTGAGGCGGTCGGGCTAGGCGGTCGGGCTAGGCGGTCCGGCTAGGCGGTCCGGCTAGGCCGCTACGGCCACCTTCGCGGGCTCCTCGGCCGGGGAGCCCGCGGCGGGCGCGGCCTGCTTGCGCATGCCCTTGAGGAGGATGACCAGACCGGCCGTGGTGGCCGTACCGGCGGCGATGGCGATCAGGTAGAGGAACGGGTTCCCGATCAGCGGAATCACGAAGATGCCGCCGTGCGGAGCCCGCAGGGTGCACTCGAAGGCCATCGAGAGGGCTCCCGTGACCGCACCGCCGGCCATGGAGGCGGGGATCACGCGCAGCGGGTCGGCCGCGGCGAACGGGATGGCGCCCTCGCTGATGAAGGAGGCCCCGAGGAACCAGGCGGCCTTGCCGTTCTCGCGCTCGGTCTTGGAGAAGAGCCGGCCGCGGACGGTGGTGGCCAGCGCCATCGCGAGCGGCGGCACCATGCCGGCGGCCATCACGGCGGCCATGACCTTGAGGCTGCCCTCGTTGGGGGTGGCGAGGCCGCCGATGGCGAAGGCGTAGGCGACCTTGTTGAGCGGGCCGCCGAGGTCGAAGCACATCATCAGGCCGAGGATGACGCCGAGGATGATCGCGTTGGCGCCGGAGAGCCCGGACAGCCAGTCGGTGAGGGCCTGCTGGAGCGAGGCGACGGGCTTGCCGACCACCAGGAACATCAGGAAGCCGGTGACGGCGGAACCGATGAGCGGCAGGACGACCACGGGCATGATGCCGCGCAGGGCCGTGGGGATCCTGATCCGCTGGACGGCGAGGACGGTGCCGCCCGCGATGAGACCGGCGATCAGACCGCCGAGGAACCCGGCGTTGATGGTGAGGGCGACGGCGCCGCCGACGAATCCGGGAACCAGGCCCGGCCGGTCGGCCATGCCGTAGGCGATGTAACCGGCCAGGACGGGGACGAGGAAGCCGAAGGCGAGACCGCCGGTCTGGAAGAGCAGCGCGGCCCAGCTGGCGGCCTCGGTCCAGACGAAGTGGTCGGCGACGGAGGGAGCGGTGTTGATCTCGTACCCGCCGATGGCGAAGGCGAGGGCGATGAGGAGCCCGCCCGCGGCCACGAAGGGGACCATGTAACTGACGCCGGACATCAGCCAGGTGCGGAGCTTTGCGCCGTAGCCGTCGCCGTCCTCCCCGGCCGTCTCGACGGGGGTCGGCGCGTGATCGGCGACCTCGCCGCGGGCGGCCTTGTCGCGGGCCTCCTGGAGGAGTTCGGCGGGGCGGTTGATGCCCGCCTTGACGCCGACGTCGACTGTGGGCTTCCCGGCGAAGCGGGACCGTTCCCGGACCGGGACGTCGTGGGCGAAGACGACCGCGTCGGCGGCGGCGATGGCCTCGGGGGTCAGCTTGGTGAAGCCGGCGGAGCCCTGGGTTTCGACCGTGAGCTCCATACCGGCTTCGGCCGCGGCCTGTTGGAGGGACTCCGCCGCCATGTACGTGTGGGCGATGCCGGTGGGGCAGGAGGTGACGGCGACCACCCGGAACGGCTGCTGGCTGGATTGCCGCGCAGCGGCAATGTCAGCCTCGCCGGCGTTTGAGGCGCGGGTCCGGGCAGAGCCCGGGTCGGGAAGGGGCGGCGTGGGGGAAGAGCCCCGCGCAGCGGCACCGGCCCCGGCGTCAGCCACCGGCTCGCCCGCGACCAGGGCGGCGGCCTCGGCCGGGGTCTCGACAGAACGCAGGGCTTCGACGAAGTCGGGCCGCATCAGGCGGCGGGCCAGGGTGGAGAGGATCGACAGGTGGGCGTCGTCCGCGCCCGCGGGGGCCGCGATCAGGAAGATCAGGTCCGCCGGGCCGTCCGGGGCGCCGAAGTCCACGCCGGACGGCGAACGGCCGAAGGCCAGAGTGGGGGCCGTCACGTGGGCGGACCGGCAGTGCGGGATGCCTATCCCGCCCTCCAGGCCGGTCGGCATCTGGGCCTCGCGCGCCGCCACGTCCGCCAGGAAGCCGTCCAGGTCCGTGACCCTGCCCAGGGTCACCATCCGTTCGGCGAGGGCACGTGCCGCCCCCTCCTTGGAATCGGCGGACAGGTCGAGGTCGACCAGTTCGAGGGTGATCATCTCGCTCATCGCTCGTCGCTCATTTCGGACAGAGGGAGGTCCAGGGGCAGGTCCTGGGTGATGTGGACCGCGTCGGGGCGCAGGTCGCAGGGGGCCGGCATCGCGCTGCCGGGGAGCTGGACCGCGGCCGCGCCGTGGGCCAGCGCGGAGGCGAGGGCCTCGGGCCCCGTACCTCCCGCGATCAGGAAACCGGCGAGGGAGGCATCGCCCGCGCCGACGTTGCTGCGGACCGAGGAGACGGCCGCCGTGCCGTAGTACGCGCCCTCCTCGCAGACCAGGAGCTGGCCGTCCGCGCCGAGGGAGGCCAGGACCGCGCCCGCGCCCAGCCCGCGCAGCTCTTCCGCCGCCTTGAGCACGTCGCCGAGGGTGGCCAGCGGCCGCCCCACCGCCGCCGCGAGTTCGGAGGCGTTCGGCTTGATCACGTCCGGGCGGGCCGGCAGCGCCGCGAGCAGCGCCGGGCCGGAGGTGTCCAGGGCGATCCGGGCACCGGCTTCGTGGGCGCGGGCGACGAGTTCGGCGTACCACTCGGGCCGCAGGCCGCGCGGGAGGCTGCCGCAGCAGGCGATCCAGGCGGCGCCGCCCGAGCAGGTGCGGACCGTCTCCAGGAGCAGGGCCGATTCCTCGGGGGTCAGTTCCGGTCCGGTCGCGTTGATCTTGGTGAGGGTGCCGTCCGGTTCGGCGAGCGAGATGTTGGAACGGGTCTGGCCGGTGATGGAGACCGCCGTGACGTCCACGCCCTGGGCGGCGAGGAGTTCGGCGATCAGCGTGCCCGGCGCACCGCCGAGCGGCAGGACCGCCGTCGTACGGACGCCCGCGGCGGCCACCGCACGGGAGACGTTGACCCCCTTGCCCCCGGGGTCGACCCGGTCGCCGGTGGCGCGCAGTACCTCACCGCGGTCGAGCGAGGGGACCTCGTAGGTCCGGTCGAGGGAGGGGTTGGGGGTGACGGTGAGGATCATACGAGCACAACTTCCGTACCGGCGGCCTCGATCGCCGCCTTCTGAGCGGGGTCGAGCCCCGAGTCCGTGATGAGGAGGTCCACGTCCGAGAAGGTGCCGAAGCGGGCGAAGTGCTCCTGGCCCGCCTTCGCGGAGTCCGCGAGGAGCACGACCCGGCGGGCGGCTGCCATCGCGGCCCGCTTGACGGCGGCTTCGGCGAGGTCGGGGGTGGTCAGACCGCCCTCGGCGCTGAATCCGTTGGTCGCGAGGAAGAGGACGTCGGCGCGGATCTCGGCGTACGCGCGCAGCGCCCACGCGTCGACGGCGGCCCGGGTGCGGTGGCGGACCCGGCCTCCTACGAGGTGGAGGTCGATGCCGGTGTGGTCGGCGAGCCGGGCGGCGACGGGCAGCGCGTGCGTGACGACGGTCAGCGCGGTGTCCACCGGGATCGCGGCGGCGAGGCGGGCCACGGTGCTGCCCGCGTCGAGGACGATGCTGCCGCCGTCGGGGAGTTCTGCGAGGGCGGCGGCCGCGATGCGGTCCTTCTCGTCGGCGGCGGTGGCCTCGCGCTCGGTGAGGTCCGGCTCGAAGTCGAGGCGTCCGGCCGGTATGGCGCCGCCGTGCACCCGGCGGACGAGGCCGGCCCGGTCGAGGGCCTTGAGGTCGCGGCGCACGGTCTCGGCGGTGACCTGGAACTGGTCGGCCAGGGACAGGACGTCGACCCGGCCCGCCTCGCGGGCGAGGCGGAGGATCTCCTGCTGGCGCTCCGGTGCGTACATGTGGTTTCAGATCCGTTCGATGCCCGACTCTGTGGATTACTCCTTACCGTACGCCCGTTTCGGCCCGAAAACAAAATAAACGGGCATGCCCGCCAACAGAAGCGGACATGCCCGTCAGGGGTGCGGAGGATCGTCTACCCGACCTGGGCCCGCTCCGGGGACCCGTCCGCGGACTGCTCGGGGGTGTGCGCCCGGCCGCCCTCGCGTTCGTCGATCGGGACCGGCTTGTGCGGCAGCACGAACATCACCGCGAAGATCGCGACCAGGACGGCCACGACCCACCACAGCGCGCTGTGGAAGGCCTCGACGTACGGCAGCCCGAGGACCATGTCGTCGTCGATCAGCCCGAAGAAGACCACGGAGGTGAGGGCGAGGCCCAGCGCGTTGCCCATCTGGCCGGTGGTGTTGATCAGGCCGGACGCCGAACCGGCGTGCTCGCGCGGCACCTCGGACAGGATGGTGTCGTTCAGCGGGGCCACGATCAGGCCCATGCCGATGCCCATGACGATCAGCGGGGCGGCCATCTGCCAGGACACGATGTCCTTCCCGTAGCGCTCCGCCTCCCAGATGTAGAGGAGCACGCCCGCGGCCATGACCAGCGCACCGGCCTGGAGCACCTTGCGGCCGAAGCGCGGGACGAGCTTCTCGACCGAGAGGCCGGCGGCGACGGAGACGGCGAGGGAGAAGGGGATGCCGGTACTGCCCGCGTGCAGCGGCGTCCAGCCGAGGCCCATCTGCATGTAGAGCGTCCAGACCAGGAAGAAGATGCCGGTCGCCAGGCCGAAGGCCAGCTGGACCGTGATGCCGCCGGCGAAGCTCTTGATCTCGAAGAGGGAGAGCTCGACGAGCGGGGAACCGTCCTTGCGGATCTTGTACTTCTCGTAGGCGATGAAGGCGGCGAAGACCAGGGGCGAGGCGATCATGCTCGCGAAGCCCCACACCGGCCAGTCGTTCTCGCGGCCGTTGGTGAGCGGGAAGATCAGCATCACCAGGGCGAGGGTGGCGAGCACGACGCCGACCAGGTCCAGGCGCAGGGCCTTGGGGGCCTTGGACTCGGAGATGAACTTGCGGCCCAGGATCACGGCCGCGACGCCGACGGGCAGGTTGATCAGGAAGATCGTGCGCCATTCGAGGCCGAAGAGGTTCCACTCGGTGAGCAGCGCCCCGAGCATCGGCCCCGAGACCGCGCCCAGGCCGACGATCGCGCCGAACATGCCGAAGACCTTGCCGCGCTCGTGCGGCGGGAAGGTGACGTGGATGATCGCGAGCACCTGCGGGACCATCATGGCCGCCATGCCGCCCTGGAGCAGGCGGGAGGCGACGAGCATCGCGGGGTCGGCCGCGATGCCGCAGAGCAGCGAGGCGATGGTGAAGCCGGCGACGCCGACGAGGAAGAGGCGCTTGCGGCCGTAGATGTCACCGAGACGGCCGCCCGTGATCAGGCCGGCGGCGAAGGCGAGCGCGTAGCCGGCGGTGATCCACTGGATCGCGCTGGTCGAGGCGCCGAAGTCCTGGCGCATGCTGGGTATCGCGATGTTGACGATCGTGACGTCGACCAGGTCCATGAAGGACGCGGTCATCACGATGGCGAGCGCCAGCCAGCGGCGGCGGTCGGCGGGAGAGCTGGTCTCTACGGGGGTGTCGGTCCGCTCTTCTTGTACGGGCCCGTTCTTTCCTTCGGGCGATGACTGGGTCGTCTCGGTGCTCATGAGTACAAACTTAGACGGGATCTAGGTCAGTTGGTGTCCTATTTGGCTGGCAACCTTGAATCCATGACCGACACCCCGGCCCGGCTGCTCAGCCTGCTCTCCCTCCTCCAGACCCCGCGCGAGTGGCCGGGGAGCGAACTGGCGCAGCGGCTGCGGGTGAGCGCCCGCACGATCCGGCGCGACATCGACCGGCTGCGGGAACTGGGATATCCCGTGGAGGCCACGCTCGGGGCCGAGGGCGGCTACCGCCTGGTCGCGGGCGCCGCGATGCCTCCGCTACTGCTGGACGACGAGGAGGCGGTGGCGATCGCGGTGGGCCTGCGGGCAGGGGCCGGGCATGCGATCGAGGGGGTGGAGGAGGCGTCCGTACGGGCCCTCGCGAAGCTGGAGCAGGTCCTGCCGGGGCGGCTGCGCCGCCGGGTGAGCGCGCTGCAGTCGGCGACGGTCGCCGCGACCCGGGGGGACGGCGCGAGCGTGGACCCGCGGACACTGACGGCGATCGCGTCGGCGGTGGCCGGGCCGGAGCGGCTGCGGTTCGCCTACCGGGCGCGGGACGGCGCGGCCTCGCGCCGACTGGTGGAGCCGTACCGGCTGGTCAGCACCGGGAGCCGCTGGTACCTGGTGGCGTACGACATGGAACGCGAGGACTGGCGGACCTTCCGGGTCGACCGGATGGCCGAGCCGACCGCGACGGGGGCCCGGTACACGGGCCGGGAGCTGCCGATGGACCCGGTGGAGTTCGTCCGCCGGGGCCTGCACGGCCGGGAGACCCACCAGGTGGACGTCTCCTTCGCGGGACCCGGCGAGGCGCTGCCGGAGTGGCTGCGCGAGCACGTGGTCTCCGGCGCGGGGGCGGAGGCGGGGGCGGGGGCGGAGGCGGAGCCGGAGCAGGGGCCCGGCGCGGGGGCGGAGCCGGAGCAGGGGCCCGGCGCGGGGGACGGGGTCCGGGTGCGGTTCGAGTCCGCGGATTCCCCGGAGTGGCTGGCGGCCCGGCTGGCGCTGACGGGGGTGCCGTTCACCGTGCACGGGCCCGAGGCCCTGGCGGCCGGAGCCCGCGCGCTGGCCGCGCGCCTGACGGAGTCGGCGGGGGCTTAGCGGGCGGGGGCGTTCCCCCTCCCCGGCTTCCCGGCTCCTCGTTCACACGAGGGAGCCCCCGGCGCCTGGGGGGATAGGCGCCGGGGGCTCGTCTTGGGGGCTGCGTCGGGGGCCGGTCAGGCCACCGCGTCGAAGCCGGTGTCGCGCGCCATCCGCTTCAGTTCCAGCAGGGCGTGCTTCTCGATCTGGCGGATCCGCTCACGGGTCAGGCCGTGCTGCTTGCCCACTTCCGTCAGCGTACGCTCCCGACCGTCATCTATGCCGTAACGCATCTTGATGATCGACGCGGTTCGCTGGTCCAGCTTCCCCAGCAGGTCCTCCAGCTCCTCGCTGCGCAGCAAGGACATGACCGACTGCTCCGGAGAGATGGCCGAGGTGTCCTCGAGCAGGTCGCCGAACTGCGTGTCGCCGTCCTCGTCGACCGACATGTTCAGGCTGACCGGGTCGCGCGCCCAGTCCAGGACGTCGCCCACGCGCTTCTCCGTCGAGTCCAGCTCGGCGGCGATCTCCGCGTGCTCCGGGTCCCGGCCCTTCTCGCGGTTGAACTCGCGCTGGACCCGGCGGATCCGGCCGAGCTCCTCCACCAAGTGGACGGGGAGGCGGATGGTGCGGGACTGGTCGGCGATGGAGCGGGTGATGGCCTGGCGGATCCACCAGGTGGCGTATGTGGAGAACTTGAAGCCCTTGGCGTAGTCGAACTTCTCGACCGCGCGCACCAGGCCGGCGTTGCCCTCCTGGATGAGGTCGAGGAGCGGCAGGCCGCTGCGCGGGTAGCGGCGGGCGACGGCGACGACCAGGCGGAGGTTGGAGCGGATGAAGACTTCCTTGGCGCGCTCGCCTTCGGCGGCCAGTGCTTCCAGCTCCTCCTGGGAGGGCGTACCGCCCTTGCGCTCTATCGCCCCGTCGAGGATCTGCTGGGCGTACACGCCCGCCTCGATGATCTGCGAGAGCTCGACTTCCTTGGCTGCGTCGAGCAGCGGGGTACGCGCGATCTCGTCGAGGTACATGCCGACCAGGTCGCGGTCTGCGATCTCCCCGCCCACTGCGCGAGCGCTGCTCGTGGACTGACGACGGGCGACGGCGCGGGTTGCCATGCGTGCTCCCTTTGCGATGAGTTCTGTCGCGGTGGTGCGGCTGCCTGGACACTCTCCCGAGTGCCCGCTTCCGAAGGAAACAACGACTGGAATCGGGACAGAATTCCCACACCTCCTCCTCGTTTTCGAGATCTTGCAGTATCCTGCGCCGCCACCACTCGATCCGAGTGGATCCGCGATGCCGTCAGAGCTCGAAGAGGTGCAGGTCAGACCCGGATTCGAGGCCGATCCGGAACCCCTCACGGACCTGTGTGACCACTGGCCCCATGAGACCGCCGTCACATGCGCCACGACCGCTTTCACTCCCGGACAGCACCGCCCACGACTGCACTCCCACCCTGAAGACGGCCCGCGCCGGCTTCTGGTTGCCTGGACTGGCGATCGAATCGCCGGATACGTCACAAACTGCGCGCTTCGCACCAAACCGGCTGGCCACTCGTCCGAGTGAGCTTCGGGCATATTCCTGCGGCATGCGACAGGGCGCTCCTAGCGTCGGGGAGTCGCTTGTGCCGCCCGGCCGGCGACGCCCACACTTAGAGGAGGTGCTGCACATGACCGCTCTCGCCCACGAGACGCTGGAGGCCGTAATGCCGAAGGTCGCGACTCCCCCGTCGGACCTGGACGACGCCCTGTGGCAGGCATGGAAAGCAATGGAACTCCCCGAGGGCTACCACGCCGAGATCGTCGAGGGGTTCATCGAGGTGTCACCCACGGGTCGCTTGTCGCACAGCCAGGCCGCCAACCGTCTCCGCCGCGCCTTGGACAAGTTCCTGGACCGGAGCGAGTTCGCGGCGTTCCAGGACACCAATGTCATCCAGGCACGGAAGGCCTGGATCCCCGATGTCCTGGTCGCACCCGAGGACGCGGAAGAGCACAGCAGCGAGGACGGGATCGGCATCAAGGCCTCCGCCGTCCAATTGATCGTCGAAGTCGTCTCCCCCGGCAGCGACGGCATTACGCGCGACCGCACCCGCAAGCGGCGCGAATACGCGCGGGCAGGCATTCCCGTCTATGTCCTCATCGACGACCACGACGAAAACGGCACCGTGACCGTGCTGACCGCCCCCGATCCGGACGCGGCCACCTACCGCGATGAGGTCCGGGCGGCCTACGGCACCACGATCACCATCCCGATCGGTCCCGCCAAGGGCTTCGCCGTCGGGGAGGACGTCACCGGTCCTGGGCGGGGCTGCGGGTAGCGACCTGCAGGCAGGCGCGGCAGGCGCGGGGGCCCGACTGGGTCCACCATTTGCAGGCCGGGCGCAGGTGGCAGTCGGGCAGCGCGGCGGCCCCCGGCGGGGGCGAGGTCAGGCGGACGGCCAGGGTGCAGGTGTCCCCCGCGCGGTTGAGGCAGTGCGGGACGCAGTGGGAGGCCAGGCGCAGCAGTCGGCGCGGTTCGGTCCCGGGCTCCAGCTCGGCCAGGGCCTCGGCCGTCGGGCGCGGGGCCGGGAGGTAGGCCGGGGGGCCGTCGAGTCCGGCGCGGACCGCGAGCACCACCGACTCGGGCGCGTACGCCGATCCGCTCGGGCACCACAGCGGCTCTCCGTCGGCGGCCTCGGGCGCTCCGGGCCTAGCCAAACTGCAGGGACCGCTTCGAGAGGCCCATCCAGAAGCCCTCGATGGGGGTGGCGATCGCCGAGCCGAGGTCGGATTCGGCAGCGCCCAGGGTGACGAACAGCGGGGCGAAGTGCTCCGTGCGCGGGTGCGCCAGGCGGCCGGCCGGGGACTTGGCCTCGAAGTCGAGCAGGGCGTCGACGTCGGCGCCGGCGAGCGCTTCGCGGCCCCACTCGTCGAACTCCGCCGACCAGCCGGGCACACCGGGGCCGGGGTGGCGCAGGGCGGCCAGGTTGTGGGTGAAGAAGCCGCTGCCCACGATCAGGACCCCTTCGTCGCGCAGCGGGGCGAGCCTGCGGCCGATCTCCATCAGGCGGCGGGGGTCCAGCGTGGGCATGGATATCTGGAGGACCGGGATGTCGGCCTCCGGGAACATCTCCACGAGCGGGACGTACGCGCCGTGGTCGAGCCCCCGGTCGGGGATGTCCTGGATCGGGGTGCCCGGGGCCTTCAGCAGCCCCCGCACGGCCGCCGCCAGCCCGGGGGCGCCCGGGGCCCCGTAGCGGACCCGGTAGTAGTGCTCGGGGAAGCCCCAGAAGTCGTGGACCAGCGGGACCCGTGTCGTGGCGCCGAGGGCGAGCGGGGCCTCTTCCCAGTGCGCGGAGACCATCAGGACGGCGCGGGGGCGGGGCAGGGCCGCGGACCAGGCAGCCAGTTCGCCGGGCCAGACCGGGTCGTCCGCCAGGGGCGGGGCTCCGTGGCTGAGGTAGAGCGCGGGCATCCGGGCACTCGCGCCGTGGGTCGGGCCGGTGGTGCCGGTGGTGCCGGTCGTCGTCATCAGGGGCTCCAGGAATCGTCGCGGCGGGCCGCCTGAGAAAAGACTAACCCCGCATCGTTCAAATTTGAACGATGCGGGGTCGTCAGTCATTCGCGCTACCCCGGAGCCGGGGCCCCGCGGGTCAGTGGGCGATCACCGGAACCTGTACGTCGGCCTCCGCGCCCTCGCCGCCGGCGACCGGGCCACCCGCGCCCGGACGGCCCGTGGTGATCAGGGTCAGGGCGATGAGGGAGCTGGCGACCAGGATGCCGACGGCCCACCAGATCGCCGAGGCGTACCCCTCGACCATGGCCTGCGCCTGGATCAGCTTCGCCGCCGGGCCGCCCGCCGCGGCCGCGGCCGCGTGGTCGGTCAGGTACGCGGTCGTCGCCGAGGCGGCGATCGTGTTCAGCAGGGCGGTGCCGATCGCGCCGCCCACCTGCTGCGAGGTGTTGACCATCGCGGAGGCGACACCGGCGTCGGCCGGGTTCACCCCGTACGTGGCCAGGGACATGGCGGGCATGAACGCCGTACCCATGCCCAGACCCAGCAGCACCTGCGCCGGCAGGATCAGCGCCGGGTAGGAGGAGCCGACCTCCAGCTGCGTCAGCATCAGCATGCCGGCGGCGGCGACCATGAAGCCGGGGCCCATCAGCAGGCGCGGGGGGACCCGCGTCATCAGGCGGGCGCCGATCTGCGTGGAGCCGGTGATCATGCCCGCGATCATCGGGAGGAAGGCGAAGCCGGTCTTGACGGGCGAGAAGCCCTTCACGACCTGGAGGTAGTAGGTGAGGAAGAGGAACAGGCCGAACATCGAGATGACGGCGAGGCCCAGCGAGAGGTAGACACCGCCGCGGTTGCGCTCCAGCAGGACGCGCAGCGGCAGCAGCGGGGAGCGGGTGCGGGACTCGACGCCGACGAACGCGGCGAGCAGCGCCACCGAGGCGATGAACATGGCGATGGTCAGGCCGTCCGACCAGCCGGCCGACTCGGCGCGGGTGAATCCGTAGACCAGGGCGACCAGGCCGGTCGTGGACAGGATCACGCCGGGGATGTCGAGCGGCGCGCGGTTGCGGCCGCCGGCCGGCTCGCGAATGATCATCCAGGCGCCGACGGCGGCGATGATCGCGAACGGGATGTTGACGAAGAAGGTCCAGCGCCAGTTGAGGTACTCGGTGAGGAACCCGCCGAGGATCAGACCCACGGCGCCGCCGCCACCGGCGATCGCACCGTAGATGCCGAAGGCCTTGGCCCGCTCCTTGGCGTCGGTGAACATGACGGCCAGCAGCGAGAGCGCGGCGGGCGCGAGCAGTGCGCCGAAGGCGCCCTGCAAGGCGCGGGCGCCGAGCATCATGGCCTCACCCTGTGCGGCGCCGCCCAGCGCGGAGGCCAGGGCGAAACCGATCAGACCGGTGATGAAGGCGTTCTTGCGGCCCCACTTGTCGGCGATGCGGCCGCCGAAGAGGAGCAGTCCGCCGAAGGCCAGCGCGTACGCGGTGATGACCCACTGGCGGTTGCCGTCCGAGATGCCGAGGTCGGTCTGGGCGGACGGCAGCGCGATGTTCACGATGGTGGCGTCGAGGACGACCATCAGCTGCGCCAGGGCTATGAAGACCAGGGCCTTCCAGCGACTGGGGTCGGCGGAGGCAGCCAGCGGCGGATTCGCGGCTGTTTTTGACATGGGGATACCCATTTTCTGGTGCGAGATGACTGAAAATGCCTGAAAGCTAAGGAGAACCGAGGAGGACCGGGCGCGTCACATGGGTTTCCGCCTCAGGTCCGCCAGCGTCGTCGCGGCGCCCGGCAGGACGGAGCGGGCCGGGGCCCTCAACCCGTCGAGGAACAGCTGCAGATGACGGTGGACGAAGACGTCCGTGTCGAAGCACGCGGTGCCGGGAAGGGGGCGGCTGAGCTGGGACAGGGCGATCATCAGATCGCCCACGCCGATGTCGGAGCGCAGCAGCCCGGTGGACTGGCCGACGGCCAGCAAGGTCTCCACCGCATCCTCCAACGCGTTCCGGGAGGCGAGAAGTTCCGGATGCTCCTTGTCGAAGTCGCTGGAGAGCATGGGGCACAGGGCGCCGATCCGCTCGTCCGCCGCCCCGTGCGTGAAGCGGCAGAGCGCGGCGAAGGCGTCGGGCTCCTCGGTGAGCGAGTCGGTGGCCAGCTCCGTGACCCGGTCCATCACGAACACCACGACGTGGTGGATGAGCGCGGGCCGGTCGGGAAAGTGCCGGTAGAGCGTGGCATTGCCCACGCCCGCCCGGCGGGCGATCTCGTCGAGGGGGGCGGCCGGACCGAATTCCACGAGCACCTCGCGCGCGGCGGCCAGGATGCGCTCCCGGTTGCGGACCGCATCGGCGCGCGGCCGCGGGACCGGGTGCGCGCCGACGGCGGCCGCGAGCGCCTCCGAGGGCCCCGCCGTGGACGCCGCCGCGGATGCCGCCGCGGATGCCCGGCAGACCGGTGCCGACAGGTCGAGAGCCACCTCCGGTCCCGGTACGGGCAGGGCCGCCGGAGCGGTGGTGGCGGGGCTCTTCATCCGGGGCCTCCTCGGCACGGTGACGCGTAGGTCTGCTCGTACGTCCACTCGAAACGGGGAGCAGCTCCCCGGTTCGTGGGGACTCTCGTTCAAACGGGGAGAGCGTCCCCGGTTATTTCACTCTCCCGTGTGACCTGGGTCACACCACTCCAGGCCCACTGCTCCCGTTTGGCCTCTCCCGGCGCGCGAGCACGTCCCGGCCGTCGGAGGGTGATCGAACAGAGCGCAGACCGGACCCGGCCGGCTGCCGCGGACCCGAAGGCCGATCGCCATGCCGCAGACGCGCCACCGGATACGCAAGCCGCACCGCACCAGCGTCTACATAGGCATCACCGCGCTGGCCCTCGGCGTCACCGCGACCGCCAGCACCGGCATAGCCAACCGCGGCCACTCGGCCGCCGGCCCGGTGGCCGCGACGAGCGTCGAATCGGCGCTCGCGCCCTGCCGGATCGCCGGCGCCATGGGTGTCCAGATGTCCGAGGGGCTGCCGACCCCGCCCGGATACGCGCGCTCGACCGGCGAGGTCCGGGCCCTGAACCTGATGATCGACTTCCCCGACGCCAAGGGCGAGGGCGCGGCCACCGACCGGCTCGCGGAGTTCTTCCCGCAGACCTCGGACTGGTTCCGCACCAGCTCCTACGGACGGCTCAGCTACCGGGCCGAGTCCCCGATACGGAACTGGCTGCGGATGCCGATGCCGTTCGCGGCGTACGGGATCGAGCGCGGGTCCGCGTACGAGCCCGGCTACCGCCAGCTCGTCGAGCACATCGTGAAGGCTGCCGACGCCGAGGTCGATTTCTCCCGGTACGACCTGATCAACATCCTGGTCACCCCGAACGCCGGACCCTCCGCCCTCGACACCGTCCTCTCCGTCACCTTCTCCGGCAACGCCGAGGCCCCGATGGCCGACGGCGTCCCGCTCGCCAACACCTCCTTCATCTACAGCCGCCAGGACGACGGCTCCGGCTCCTACCGGGAGACCGGCTACCGCGTGCTCCCCCACGAGAACGGGCACGTCTTCGGCCTGCCCGACCTCTACACCGCGGACGGCGGGGGCACCGTCGGGCACTGGGACGTCATGAGCGAGGACTGGGGCGCCAACAACGACCTGCTGGGCTGGCACAAGTGGAAGCTGGGCTGGCTCGACAGCTCCCAGATCAGCTGCGCCGGAAAATCCGGGACCAGCGACCACATCCTGTCCCCGCTGGCCACCGAGGGCGGCACCAAGCTGGCGTTCATCCCCGTCTCGGAGAGCGCGGGCTACGCGGTGGAAGTGCGCACCCGGGCCGGGAACGACGAGGCCGTCTGCAAGCCCGGGGTCCTCATATACAAGGTCGACTCCGAGGTGGACACCGGCCGCGGACCGGTCACCGTCGCCGACAGCGCCGGCGCGAGCGGCGGCTGCACCCGGCGGCCCAACGTCCACGCGGAGCTCTCGGACGCCCCGTACAAGCCGGGCGAGACCTTCACCGACGAGAAGGCGGGCATCAGCGTCTCCGTCGTCGGCGAACTGCGCAACGGCAGCTACCAGGTCCGGGTCACCCGTCCGTGACGCGGCTCCCGACCCGGCGCGGTGCCCCGTCACGCCGCGCCCCGCCGGGGCCTGCCCGGTCATGCCCGGTCCTGCCCGGGACGGAAGCGGTGTCAGATCGAGTCGCTCGGCCCGGCGTCTCGCGACCTACGGCCCCCCGCGGGACCGCGGCCGTACGGCGAAGGTTGAAGGACCAGCCGTGTCACGACGTACAGGAGACCCCTTGAAGGCCTTCGCGCTGCCCCGGACCGGCGCACCGCCCACCGTGATCGAGCGGCCCGTCCCCGAGCCGGGGCCGGGCGAGGTCCTCGTACGCACCACGGCCGCGCTCATCTGCGCCTGGGACGGGCACACCGCCGCCGGAGCACCCACCGGGCTCGGCCACGAAGCCGTGGGCGTCGTCGAGGCAGTGGGCCCCGGGGTCTGCCCGTCCTTCGTCACCCGGCGCGTCGGCGTCGAAGGCCACGGCAGGCTCGCCGAGTTCTTCCGCGCCCCGGCGGCCGGAGCCGGGCTGGTCCCGCTCCCCGGAACCATCACCGACCACCAGGCCCTCTACGCGGCCGGCGCGCTCCCCACCGGCTTCGCCGCCGCCGAGGAGGCCGGGCCGCCCGCGGGCGGCACCGTCGTCGTCTTCGGGCAGGGCGCCGTGGGACTCAGCGCGACCATCGGAGCCGGCCGGCTGCGCGGCGCCCGGGTCATCGCGGTCGAGCCGGAGATGAAGCGGCAGCGGCTCGCCCTGCGGTTCGGGGCGGACGTGGTCATCGACCCGGCCTACGAGGACACCGCCGAGCGGATCCTGGAACTGACGGGCGGCCGCGGCGCCGACCGCGCGATCATGGCGAGCCCCTCGTCCGCCGCCGCGTCGGCGGCCCGCCGGGGGCTCGCCGAGGGCGGGAGGATCACCTACGCCCGCTGCCGGCCGCCCCGGAGCAGCGGTGCGCGCCTCGCGCGGGCGCTGCACCTGATCGAGGACGGGCTGGTGGACCCGACGGTGATCACCACCCACGAGTTCCCCTTCCACCGCGTCGGGGAGGCCTTCGCCCGGCTCGCCGCCGGGGAGCCGGGCATGATCAAGCCGGTCATCCTCTTCCCCCGGCCGGACGCGCCGATGGGGGCGTGAGCCCGCAGGCGTCAGCCCTCAGGGCTCAGCTCTCAGGCGGGGTTGGTGGAGCCGAAGTCGCGGCCCTGGATGACCGTGCCGTTGAAGGTCCCGCCGGTGATGGTGTTCTGGACCACGGAGGTCGAAGCCGCCTCGCGCCAGCCCGGGTTCACCTCGTCGAGCAGCTCGGTGAGCTCCCGCACGGCCTGCGGGTCGGCCTCCAGCGCCAGCCTCAGCCGGTTCCGCCAGCCCTCCTCGACCTGGGCGACCGCCGCTTCGTCGCCGTCGGCGCGGGCCAGCAGGAGCTCGGCGCGCGAAGCGCGCAGGCCGCCGTCCGCCCCGGCCCGCGCCCTGTCGTCCGTACGCCCGAGGAGGCGGGCGAAGCGGCCGCTCGCGTAGTTCCACGCGTCCGAGGCCATCAGCCCGACGATCGTGGTCGCGCCTGCCGTCACCAGTGCCGCAACATCCATGTCCGCACGCTAGCCGTAGGCTGGCGGCGGCGCGGGCGGATCGGGAAAGCGGCGGTGGTGCGGGTGCGGACGGAGCGCGGCCTCCCGGCACGGCGGTGGCTCACGGTGCCGGCCGAACGCACGGTCCTCGGCGTCATCCACAACGTCACCTCCGCGACCCGGCTCCTCGACGTGCTCCAGGTCTTCGAGGCGGACCCCCGGGTGCGGGTGGTGTTCACGTGCACCGGGTCCTCGGCCTTCGAGGACGGGATCGCGGAATTCGTCTCCGCGCACGGGCTGTTCTTCCTGCCGTGGGAGAGCGCGCTGAAGGAGCGGTTCGATCTGGCGGTGAGCACCAGCCGCGGCGGAAATCTGGAAGATATTTCCGCACCGCTCATTGGCGCCCCGCACGGGGCTGGATACAATAAAAAGCTCAGCAAGAATCCGGAATCCGGAATCCGGAATCCGGAATCCGGAATCCGAGGCCGGGGCCGGGGCCGGGGCTTTCGGGCTGACTGCCGAGTGGCTGCTCCACGACGGTGAGGTCGTCCCGTCCGTCATCGTCCTCTCACACGAGGAACAGCTCGCCCGCCTGGGCCGCGACTGCCCCGAAGCCCTCCCGTACGCCCACGTCGTGGGCGATCCGGTGGCCGACGAGCTCGACGCCTCGGACCCCTTCCGCGCGGATTACCGGGCGGCCTTCGAAATCGGGCCCGAGCAGAAACTCCTGCTGATCACCTCCACCTGGGGCGGCGATTCCCTCTTCGGCACCGATATCGCGCTCGTCGAGCGCGCCCTCGCCGAATTGCCCTCCGATGAATTCCGCGTCCTCGCCGCCGTCCACCCCAATGCCTGGTACGGCCACGGGGAGGACCAGATCCGCAGGTGGCTGGCGCGGGCCCTGCGGGCCGGGCTGATCCTGCCGCCGCCCGCCGGCCAGGGCTGGAAGGCCGCACTGTGCGCCGCCGACGTCTACCTCGGCGACCACGGATCACTGAGCCTGTACGCCGCCGCGCGCGGGATGCCCGGAATGCTGGCCGCCTTCGACGACTCCGCCGTCGCCGCCGGGTCCGCCATGGCCTGGCTCGGCGGCGCCCTGCCGCGCCTCGACCCGGGCCGGCCGCTGGCCGCGCAGCTCGCCCGGGCCCGCGCCCTGCCCGCAGCCGCGGACCGGCTGACCTCGCGGGCCGGGCGGGCCGCCGCCCTGCTGCGGGTGCTGTGCTACCGCCATCTCCGGCTGCCCGAGCCCGAGTTCTCCGTCGTGGCCCGGCCGGCGCCGCTGCCGGAGCCCGCCGCCGCGCCGAGCCCGCTGGTCCCGGCGTCCTACGTCTCCACCGCCATCGGGGACCGGGAGGTACGGGTCCGCCGCCATCCGGCCGAGCTCCAGGGCCGGATGACCGCCCACCTCGGGCCCGACGCGCACGTCACGGCCGATGCCGCCGAGCCCGACCCCCGGCTGCGCGGGATGGCCGACGTGCTGGTCGCGCGGCCGGGGACGGATCCGGCGGCCGTGTTCGCCCGGAACTCCCACTGCGGACTGGTGGTGTCCGGCGGGCGGCTCCGGCTGCGCGACGGGCGGGAGTTCGCGGTGTCGGGCGGCGCGGAGCCCTCGCTGGCCGGGTCGGTGCTGGTGGCCCTGCTCGGCGAAGGCAGGGAGGTGGAGGGCGAGTTCGGGATCCGGGCCGGCGGGGTGGTCTCAGTGGCCCGGCTCGCCCTGGTCCGGGATGCGGGCGAGGCGGATCCGGGGTTCCTCGGCGCGGATGCTCCGCAGTGACTCGTAGGCGGCCAGGGCCGCCTGCCAGTCGGACCGGGCGGCTTCCGGGTCGCCGAGGGCCGCGCGCAGGTCTCCCCGTACGAGGACGGCGTCGGCCCGGTTGAGGGTCCCCTCGGCGAAGGCCTCCAGCGCCAGCTCCAGGGGGGCGGCCGCCTCCCGGGGGCGGCCCGCGGCGAGGAGGGCGGCGGCCGAGCGGAGCCGGGTCTTGGCCACGTTCGCCTCGTCCTTCAACGTCTCGAACGCGCGCAGCGCCGTAGCGAGGTGGCGGGCGGCCCGGTCGTACTGTCCGCCGGCTGCGGCCGCGTTGCCCTGGTGGTACTCCAACAGGGCGCGCCCGCGCGGGTGTTCCACCGAGCCGAGGGCGGTGAGGGCCTGTGCGTACAGTTCCGCGGCGTCCTGCGGCCGGCCCTGCGCGACCGCGATCCGGCCGAGGCCTTCCAGCGCGGAGGACTCGGTGCGCTCGTGGCCGATGCGGCGGGCGCTCTCGCGGGCCGCGTCGTAGTGCAGCCGCGCCTCCTCCACGTCCTCGGCCGCACCGCGGTCGCCCAGGGCGAAGGCCAGCTCGTAGTGCATCCGGGCGAGCATCAGCCCGTCCCCGGTGTCGGTAGCGGCCTCCTGTGCGAGGCGGGCGATGCGGATCCACAGGGTGTGGTGGCCCCGGTCGAGGAACATCGCGTGGACGGCCTGGGCCAGCAGGCAGAGCCGGGCGGGGCCGGTCTCGCGGAGCTCGGCCAGGGCGGCGAGGGTGTGCCGGTCCGCCTCCAGGGCGCCGATCGCCTCGGCCCTGGTGGCGAAGGGGCCGGGGGCGCCGTCGGGACCGGTGCCGCGGTCCGGGTCCGGGTCGGGGAACAGCTCGCCGGCCCGCCAGCGCGGGGAGATCTTCCGCTCGGCGGCGGCCGCCCGGCGCAGGTACCAGTCGATCACCCGCTCCAGCCCCGCGCCCCGCGCGGCGGGGTCGGCCGCGGCCAGGGTCTGGGCATAGCCGTGCAGGACCCCGTTCATCCGGAACCGGCCCGGCTCGGCGGGCTCCAGCAGCCCGGCACCGTGCAGCCCGCGCAGGGTTCCGGGGGCCAGGGCTTCGAGGAACGCGGCCGGGAACTCCGGGGTGGGGTGCAGCCCGAGCAGCCGGAACCCGGCGCGCAGCCGGGGGTCGAGGCGCTCGTGCGCCAGATCGAAGACGCGGCGGGCGGTCGCCTGGCCATCGAGCGGATCCAGGGCCCCGTCCGGGTCGCCGCCCTCGTCTCCCGGCACCTCGAGCACCTCCAGGATGTTCTCCCGCTCGATCCGGGCGGCCAGTTCCTCGACTCCGCCGCTCACCGGGTCCGCCGCGTGCGCGGCCGCGATGCGGACGACGTACGGCAGCCCGGCCGAGGCGCGCAGCACCGTACGCAGTGCGTCCGACGAGGCCACGTCCTCCCCGACGACCGCACGGAACAGCGCGGCGCACGCCTCCTCGTCCAGCGCCGGGACGGGCAGCCGCACCGGCAGCCGGCCCTCGGCGAAGGCGCCGAGGCGGAACTGGCTGGTCATCACCACCATGCTCGCGGGATGCCCGGGCAACAGGTGCCGGACGGCCGCGGCGCTGGGGACCCCGTCGAGCACCACCAGGGCGGGCTGCCCGGCGGTGAGGCTGCGGAACCGGGCCGCCAGCTCCGCCTCCGATGCGGGCATCTCCGCGACGGGGATGCGGAGTTGCCCGAGGAAGGACTCCAGCACGGCATCCGCTTCCACCGGGTGGCCGAGCCCCTGCGGGGTCAGGTCGGCGTAGAACACCCCGCCGGGGAACGCCTCCCGGCGCTCCTGGCCCCAGTGCAGCGCCAGGCCGGTCTTGCCGACACCCAGCGTGCCGTGCAACAGCACCAGTTGCGGGGCGGATTGGCCGGCGCTCCCGGCGAGCAGCTCGTCCAGGCGGGCGCGCGGGACCTCGCGGTCGACGAACCCGTCGGGGCCGAAGGGCAGCATGCGGGGTACGGGCGCGGCCATGAGGCCATGCTCGGGCATGTGGGTGTCGCGGCCCATGATGACCGGGCCGTAGAAGTTCCCGCCGGAGATGCTGTTGTTCACCGAGTCCGGGCCCGAGCCCGCGTACGAGTCCACGGGGCGCAGTTTCCCAGCGGGGCCGCTCGGAGGGGAGGCTTCCGGCCGGTCGTGGCCGGTCCTGGCCGGTCCTGGCCCAGATCCGGCGGGATGTATTGAATGTGGATCACCGAAGTACACCGGCTCAAGCCCAGGGGGAACCGCCCATGACCCGCCACATCGAGTTCGAGCGACTCCACAACTTCCGCGACCTCGGCGGCTATCGCACGGCCGAGGGCGCCACCGTCGCGTGGGGCGTCCTCTACCGGGCCGACTCGCTCGGCAAGCTGGACGGCGCCGACTGGGACCGGTTCCTCGGCCTCGACATCCGTACCGTCATCGACCTGCGCTACCCGTGGGAAGCCGAGGCCAAGGGCCGGATACCGGAGCCCGAGCGGTTCACGTACGCCAACCTCAGCATCGAGCACCGGCCCTACGACCAGGCGGAGATCGACCCGGAAATCGACCCCTGGCGCTTCCTCGCGGACCGGTTCGCCGAGGTCGCCGAGGACGGGGTGGAGGAGATCCGCGCCGCGATCGAGCTGATCGCCGAAGGCCCCGGACCGGCGGTCTTCCACTGCACCTCGGGCAAGGACCGCACCGGTCTGATCGCCGCCCTCGTCCTGACCCTCCTCGGCGTCGACGAGGAGCAGGTCCTCGCCGACTTCGCCCTGACGGAGCTGGCCACCGCCCGCCTGACGGCCGACTGGCACACCGCCAACCCCGGCCGCACCATGCGCTGGCCGTCCTACGGCCGCGCTCCGGCCGACATCCTTCGCCTGACCCTCGCGGACCTCACCACCCGCCACGGCTCGGTCGAGGCCTACCTCACGCAGCGCGTCGGCATCACCCCGGCCACGAAGGCCGCCCTGCGGGCCCGCCTGCTGACGGACTGACGGGCGGGCGGGCGGGCGGGCGGGCGGGCGGGCGGGCGGTGTGACGGTCTGACGATCAGACGGGCGAGGGGATCAGAGAGTGTGGTCGGGCCAGGGGACGTCGGTGGCCACCGGCGCCGCGTAGTCGATGCCGGGCACGGAGAACCCGTAGAGGCGCCGGACCTCGGCGCGGAACCAGTCGAGGTCGGCCAGGTCGGCGATGGTCGACGTGGTGGCGCCCTCCCAGCGTTCGGCGACGGCCGTCTGGACCTCGTCGGCCAGTTCGAAGCCGTCCAGGCGGACGCGGCCCTCGTCGTCCAGGTCGAGCGGGGCGACGCCGGTGAGCTGGTCCCACAGGGCGGCGAGCTGGTGGATCGGCGGGACCAGGCCGTCTGCGAGGACTCCGCGCAGCAGGCCGGTGTACAGGGCGATGCCGGGGATCGCGGTGGAGGACTGGGTGACGGCGGCGCCGTTGACGGAGGTGACGGCCCGGCCGCCCACCGTCTTCCCGAGCCGCTCGTTCAGGGTGCGGGCGGTGGCCTCCAGGTCGGCCTTGGCCGCGCCGATGGTGCCCTGCCGGTAGATCGCTTCCGTCAGCGACGAGCCGATGTAGGACAGTGCGGCGGTGGCGAATCCCTCGGCGAGCAGGCCCCGCCCGTCGAGGTGCTCGATCCAGCGCTCCCAGTCCGCGCCGCCCATCACGGCCACCGTCTGCTCCACGTCGTCGCCCTCTGCGGGCCCGGTCTCCACCTCGCGGACCTCGCCGAGGCCCTCGTCGTCGAAGACGAGGGTCTTGGTCCGGCTGGCCCGGCCGATCGGCTTGAGGACGGAGGCGTAGGTGGCGCCGGTGGCGGGGTCGGTACGCCGGGGCGCGGCCACGGAGTAGATCAGGTAGTCCAGGCGGCCGCCGAAGCGCTGCTCGACGAGGTCGGCGACCTGCTCCTTCATCGCGTCGGAGAACGCGTCGCCGTTGAGGAAGACCAGGTCGCGTCCGGCGGCGCGGGCGATGTCGGCGGTGGCGGCCGTCCGGTACCAGCCGGCCGTCGCGGTACGCCGCACCGTGGGGGCCTTCTCGAAGGACACCGCGATACCGCGGATGCCGACGCGCTTGAGTCCGGCGAGCGTGGCCGCGAGACCGTATCCGGCGGAGGAACCCACGACCAGCGCGACCGGCCCGTCCCCCTCCGGCACGTCGGCGGGGGCGGGGCACGCCTGCCACATGTCGGCCACCAACTGCGCGCACCCGGCCGGGTGGGAGTCGAGGAAGAGGAAGCCCCGGTTGCGGGGAGTGAGAACGCGCTCGTTCACGACGGCAGTCCTTGGATCGGCAGGAACGGGGACGGAGACGGGAAGGCGAAGGGGAAGGGGCCCGCCACGACGGCCGGTCGGGCCACCGCGCCCTGCAAGTCTGCGCCAGCACGCGCGCGGGCACTTGCCCTGCCCGCCACAACGATCACGCGCCTGTCTTGGAGTGTTCCGACGATGACCGGCGAGCGTCAGCGGTGGCGGCGTTCGCGTCGGTCAGGCCTGCTTCTGCGTGTTCTTGGCGTCGATCTCTGCGATGAGCCCCTCGATGAGGCCCTTGATCTCGTCGCGGATGGGGCGGACGGCCTCGACGCCCTGGCCGGCCGGGTCTTCGAGCTGCCAGTCGAGGTAGGTCTTGCCGGGGAAGTACGGGCAGGCGTCGCCGCAGCCCATGGTGATGATGTAGTCCGACGCCTGCGCGGCCTCGGGGGTCAGGACCTTCGGCTTCTGGTCGGAGATGTCGATGCCCAGCTCGGCCATGGCGGCGACGGCGGAGGGGTTGATCTGCTCGCCAGGTACGGAGCCGGCCGAGCGGACCTCGACCCGGTCGCCCGCGAGGTGGCGCAGGAAACCGGCGGCCATCTGCGAGCGGCCCGCGTTGTGGATGCAGACGAACAACACGGACGCGAGCGGGGTGGAGGACATCGGTTCTTCCTTCATCGGCAGGGTCAGCAGGACCGTCCATCGCGTCCAATCGGCAACGACTCAGCACCGACTGGTATCAGCCCTGGATGATGTGACAGTATCAGTCCATGATGACGTCAGTCGACACTGAACTGATCCGAGTCCTGGCAGACCCCCTCAGGCTTCAGATCGTGACCCTGCTCTCCCGCGAGACGCTGTGCACCACGCACCTCGTGGAAGAGACCGGCGCCAAGCAGACCAACCTCTCCAACCACCTGAAGGTGCTCAGAGAGGCCGGGGTCGTGGAAACCGAACCGTGCGGCCGCTTCATCTACTACAGACTCCGCCCGGAAGTCATCGAGGCCATCGCCGGTCAGTTCGCCGGCCTCGCGCAGGCCGCACGTGCCACTTCCGAAGCGAACATCAAGCGGTCCTGCCCATAGCCCGCTTGGTTCCCCCCTCACCTGCCCGAGGAGAACCTGCCTTGACCGCCACCGAGCACGTCGGCGCCGCACCCGCAGCGGATACCGCGATACCCGCCGACGCGCCCCAGCCCGCACCCGGCGCGAGCGCGCCCGCCATCCCACTGGTGGCCCGCGCCGCTGCCGAACTCGTCGGAACGGCCGCGCTCGTCGCGATCGTCGTCGGGTCCGGCATCCAAGCGACGAAGCTCACCCAGGACGTGGCCCTGCAGCTGCTGGCCAACTCCACCGCCACCGTCTTCGGCCTCGGCGTCCTGATCGCCCTCCTCGGCCCGGTCTCCGGAGCCCACTTCAACCCGGTCGTCAGCCTCGCCGAGTGGTGGACCGGCCGACGCAGCGGCGCAGGCGTCACCGCCCGCGAGCTGGCCGTCTACGTCCCTTCGCAGATCGTCGGCGCCATCGCGGGTGCGGTCCTGGCCGACGCGATGTTCGGCGAGCCGCTGGTGAAGTGGGCCACCCACGACCGCTCCGCCGGGAACCTCCTGCTGAGCGAGGTCGTGGCCACCGCCGGCCTGATCATGCTGATCTTCGGCCTGGCGCGGACCGACCGGCTGCGCTTCGCACCCGTCGCCGTGGCCTCGTACATCGGCGCCGCGTACTGGTTCACCTCCTCCACCTCCTTCGCGAACCCGGCCGTCACCATCGGCCGCGCCTTCACGGACACCTTCGCGGGCATCGCCCCCGCCTCGGTGCCCGCCTTCGTCGGCGTGCAGCTCGTGGGTGCGGTCGTGGGCCTGGCCCTGGTGGCGGTCATCTTCATGCGCGGCACGACGGACGGCGCGTCGCCCGCGGCATGACGCAGCCCACGGAGTCCGGGCTCGCCGCCGGGGACACGTAGGCCCGGCGGGGGTGCGGTCAGCCGATCGCCGGGCTGCGGCGCTCCAGCAGGACGACGTCGCGCCACACGCCGCGATGGAGGCCGATGCGCTGACGGGTGCCGATGACCCGGAAGCCGGCGCGCTGGTGGAGGGCCAGGCTCGCGGCGTTCTCGGGGAAGATTCCGGACTGGATCGTCCAGATGCCCGCCGCCTCGGTCGAGGTGATCAGCGCGTCCAGCAGGGCGCGGGCGACGCCTCGGCCCCGGGCGCCGGGGTGGACGTAGACGGAGTGCTCGACCACACCCGCGTAGGCGCAGCGGTCGGAGACCCTCGAGGCGGCCACCCAGCCGAGCAGCTTCCCGCCCGGGTCGACCGCGGCGAAGCGGTGTTCGGGCAGCCGCGCCGCGTCGAAGGCCGCCCAGGTCGGGGCCTCGGCCTCGAAGGTGGCGTTGCCCTCGTCGATTCCGGCTTGGTAGATCGCCAGGACCTCGTCCGCGTGCGCCCGGGTCAGGGGCTCGACACGCAGGCTCATACGGTGCCGGCCCGGGTCAGGATGGCACCCATGGCGGCGAGCACGGCGGGCTCCACCCGGTAGTACACCCAGGTGCCGCGGCGCTCGGAGGAGAGCAGGCCGGCGTCCTTCAGCTTCTTCAGGTGGTGCGAGACCGTCGGCTGCGAGACGCCCACGTCCGAGATGTCGCACACGCACGCCTCGCCGCCCTCGTGGGAGGCGACGGCGGAGAACAGCCGCAGGCGCACCGGATCCCCCAGGGCCTTGAACATCACCGCGGTCCGCTCGGCCTCCTCGGCCGTCAGCGGGCGCTCCGACAGGGGCGGGCAGCACGCCGCCACGGCGTCCGGCTCCAGCAGGGGCAACACCTTCGAAGGGGACATGCCTTCATCATCCCCAGGAAATAGATGGATGTCTATGTTGACGAACATCGATATCTGGTGCCAGTCTGGATCCGCCAGGACATCGACAAACGTCGAAGCAACTAGTCGAAGCAGCTACAGGGGAGCCCGCCGTGAACGCATCCACCGAAGCCCTGCCCGTCGTCGTGATCGGAGCCGGCCCGATCGGCCTCGCCGCCGCGGCCAGGCTCGTCGAGCGCAACATCGAGCCCCTCGTGCTGGAGGCGGGCCCCGCCGCCGCCTCCGCGGTCCGCGACTGGTCGCACGTACGGCTCTTCTCCACCTGGGGCGAGGTCGTCGACCCGGCCGCCGAAAAGCTCCTCGCCCCCACCGGCTGGACCAAGCCCGATGCCGCCACCTACCCCTCCGGCAGGGAGTGGGCCGAGCTCTACCTCCAGCCCCTGGCCGACGTCCTCGGCGAACGCGTCCGCTACGGCGCCACCGTCACCGGCGTCTCCCGCACCGGCCGCGACCGCATCGTCGACGCCGACCGCGACGCCCAGCCCTTCGTCATCCACTACACCGCCTACGACGGCACCGAGGCCCGCATCTTCGCCCGCGCCGTCATCGACGCCTCCGGTACGTGGTCCACCCCCGGCCCGGCCGGCGGCAGCGGCCTGCCCGCCCTCGGCGAGAAGAGCGCGGCCGACCGCATCACGTACCGCGTCCCGGACCTCAAGGACCCGGCCGTGCGGACCCGTTACACCGGCAAGCGCACCGCCGTCATCGGCTCCGGAGCCTCCGCCTTCACCGCACTCGCCCACCTGGCCGACCTCGCGAAGGAGCAGGAGGGCACCCACGCGGTCTGGATCCTGCGCCGCGGCATCTCCGGCTCCACCTTCGGCGGCGGCGAAGCCGACCAGCTCCCCGCCCGCGGCGCCCTCGGCCTCGCCGCGAAGGCCGCCGTCGACAACGGCCATGCCGACGCAGTCACCGGCTTCCGCACCGAGACCTTCGAGCGCGACGCCGACGGCCGCCTGATCCTCGTCGGCGAGGACGGCCGCCGCCTCGACCCGGTCGACGAGGTCATCGTCCTGACCGGCTTCCGCCCGGACCTCTCCTTCGTCTCCGAGCTGCGCCTCGGCCTCGACGAACGCCTCCAGGCCCCCACCGCGCTCGCCCCGCTGATCGACCCCAACCAGCACTCCTGCGGCACCGTCTACCCGCACGGCGCCACCGAGCTCTCCCACCCGGAGAAGGACGTCTACCTCGCCGGCATGAAGTCCTACGGCCGCGCCCCCACCTTCCTGGCCATGACCGGCTACGAGCAGGTCCGCTCCATCGCCGCCGCCCTCGCAGGCGACCACGAAGCCGCCGAACGCGTCGAACTCACCCTCCCCGAAACCGGAGTCTGCGGCGGCGCCGGCCTCTTCGACCAGCCCGCGGCCGCGGAAGAACCCGCCGGAGGCTGCTGCGCAGCCCCGGCCACCCTGACGATCGGCGCCCCCGCCTCCTCCAGCAGCTGCTGACCCCCGCGCCACGCCCCCAGGCCGACGCGGCCGCGACCGGGACGGGGCTCCGGTCGCGGCCACGCGCCACCCCGCCCGCCCTGTACGCCACACAGATCACCAGCTGGGGCCTCGTCTACTACGCCTCGCACGCCTGACCACCGACACCGGCTGATCCAACAACACCGCAACGGCCGGATTCTCCCTCGCGGTCCGGCATCCCCGCCCACCACCCCGGACGCTCAGAAACCCCAGGCCACAACCACGCCTTGGCCTCAGCCCGCTCCCACGGCAATCCATGCGACCACTCCCAGCACGATCCGCTAGGCTGTCAGCGGTCAGACGACTACCAGGCGTGTGCCCGGGAAAGTGTCCGCGAGGGCATCTCCACCTGGGTGTGCGCACGTCATCTGACCAGCATGTTTGTCGAAGCAACCCGCGCAACCCCTCCGGGGTTTCCGGCAACGCTTCCGACAAGCCCCCGCCTTCGTCGCCTTCGTGGGGCTTGACGGAAACCCTAGAACCGCAGGTCAGAGGCCTCTCTGCGAAGGCCCACGAAACGCCTGTCGGCCATTCCTGGAACGTTCAGCCCATCACTGCAGGTCAATGGCCTCTGACACTCCACGGCGAGGCCGGGATCCCGCAACACCGGAATTCACTGCTGCGGCACACGTCAGACGGTCCCCTGGAGCAGCGATGAACTCTGACGCTGCCGGTCAGGGAACCAGCGACAAGGCTCGCCGCGACTCTGTGGCGGAACGCTGACCACCGCCGTCGACCATCGTGATGGTGAGTCCGAAGAGCATCTTGTTCATCTCGTCCGAGGTGAGACCTAGCTCGGCGGCTACCGCGGCCGGCTTCACGCCTGTGGACCTCAGTCCCTGGAAGACCTTGGTCAGGACCTGGGAGGACTCCCGCTTCTTCATGCCCTCTGGTTCGGCCTTGCGGTAGCCCCGCGTGCTGAGCTCGGTGCAGACGGAACGGTACTGCCAGTCGGTGAGGAGTCCGAGATCGTGCATCCGGTAGGTCAGCGCCATTGCTGAGACCTTCCAGATCGTCTTGCCCTTGAGGATCTGGTCGACGTGGGCTCCGGCCGGCATGTGGCCGATGACGCTCGCTGCGGGCATGAGGAATGCGCTGGCGAAGTCGTTCGCCTGCCGCTCTGCCTCGGGTCCGGAGCACTCGCGGTCGCTGCCGTGCATGACGAGATGGCCGAGCTCGTGCGCCGCGTCGAAGCGGCCGCGCTCGACGGACTTCATCGTGTTCAGGAAGACGAAGGGATTTCGCCCCCGCCAAAGCGCGAAGGCATCGACTTCGGCGTACTCGGGCGCGAGGGAGAACACCCGGACACCGTGCGCTTCAAGAAGATGGACCATGTTGGGTGCCGGCGCGCTGCCCAGGCCCCAGCGAGTGCGGACCATCTCGGCCGCGGTCTCCGGATCGGGCTTTCCCAGGGAGGGGATGTCGGCAGCCGGCAGCCGGAAGCGCTCGTCGATCCAGTCGTACAGAAGGGCGGCGAGCGTGCCGGCGGCGCGGGCGGCATCCAGGGTGCGGGCTGAGGTCTTGCTTCGTGCCCTCCACGAGATCCCTTCCACCGGGAGTTCGTCGACCTCCGGACCTTCGAAGAAGTGCTCGGGGAAGTCGAGGGCCTCGGCGAGGCGTCCCACGGTGGTGCGGCGCGGCGTGGTCCGGCCCGTCTCGTAGTTGGACAGGCTCTGCAGGGAGACTCCCGCGAGCTCGGAAAGCTCCGCGAGCGTCAGGCCCCGGCGCTTGCGGGCCAGCGTGATGCGGGACGGGGTGACCATGGTGGGACTGCCTCAGGATCTGGGTGGTGCGGGTGGGGCGGCCAGTATCGCGGCCACCCCACATGACGGGCCTCAGCGAAACTCGACGGGGATGTCGATCTCGTCGGGTCCATCTTCGTCAGGTCGTTCGATTCCGTCCATCTTGATGACGGGCAGCGGTATCCGCCGGGCCCACTTCTCCACGAATCCGCGCTCGACCTGGACGGGCAGCGACAGCTCACTGTGAATCCGCACCGCGTCCTCGATCTCCACCCGGTAGGAGACGAGGAACCAGGTCTTCAGTGCCCGCGCCTCATCCGCGTCGAGGACAGCCTCATATGGCCCGACGGGGGTGGGGAAGAGGCCGGGCTGCAGGTTCGCCTCGGCCGCTCGCTCGGTGGCGGCACCCCGCTTGTGGAGGTTGGTGGCATGAAGGGTCTGTATGCCCGTGGCCGAGTCCCCGACCATCGTGCCGATCGCGAGCGTCTTCTGCGGGTTGCAGACGGTTTCGAGATGGTCGTGCAGGAGCCGCTTCCAGCCCTCGTGGCGGATGTGCTCCTCCCGAAGGAGCCGTACGTGCTCCTGGTATGCCCGGGTCCCGGCCGTGTTCGCCGGGTGGTTTGGAGTGGCCGTCCGTCGCGCCGCTTCGCCGGCATACAGCGCCGGGTGCAGGTACTCCCACTTCGTTCCGAGAGCCGCCAGCTTGGCTCGGATGTCATCGGGAACAGGGGCGACGAGGGGCATAGCCATGGAGCCTCCGGTGAGCGACGGAAGAACTTATAAGAAGGCTACCGCAGACGCGGCGTCAGAATTATAAGACCACCGCCATCACCCCATCACTGCTGCCGAGTTCACGGATTCACCCACCTCAGGCAACACCCTGGATGGCGCCCAACTCGCGACGGCTGCGACGTGCTGCGGCTGGAGTCCGACGTACGGATCGGGCTGAACGAGGAGGGTGGAGTGGCCGCGGGCGGTGCGTTCGGCGGCCCAAGCGTGATCGAGAGCGGTGAAGTCGTCGTCGATCCACACGGCAGGTGCTCTACCGAGCCACGCGTCGACGTGGTCGCGCTTCCACAGGTAGCCGTCGGGATGGCTGGTGGTGATCTGTGGCCGGGGAAGGTCGAGGTAGGGGAAGTCCGGCAGTCCCAGGAGCGGCCCGATGATGGTGGTGGCGTCCTTGCGCCAGCTCGTGCACCACACCGGGGTGACAAGACCGCTGGCCAGGAGGTCAGTGAGCAGCGGGCCGTGGCTGGGGTCGAGCCAGATCGGGACGGGGGCGTCGGGGTGCCGGCCCGTGGGCAGGACGGTGTGGCGGACGTGGGTGGGTGGGGTGCTGCCATCTGCAGCCGGGAACGGGATTAGGACGCCGTCGATGTCCAGGAGCAGGTAGGGCAGGGTCATCGGTGCCTCCGGGGTCAGCGTTTGCGGGCGGTGATCAGGAGGGTCGTCGGCCATGGGTCGCGGTGAGGATGCAGCAGTTCCAGCGCCGAGGTGATGCGCAAGCCGGTGCGGCCGAGGTGGGCCTCCCAGCGGTGGGCGTCGAACTCCCATCGGGCGATGGGTAGTCGGGTGTGGTCGGGCATGGTGACGTAGTCCTCGCGCGGACGGTCGTCCGTGGATGGTTGTCTTCCGGCCCGTGCCGGGTGCGGGACGGAGAAGGCCAGGACTCCAGCCGGTTTGAGGCGGCGGGAGATCGCGGCGAGCTGGAGCTCGGGGGCGACGAGGCCGACGGCGCCGAAGACCGAGTAGATCGCGTCGAAGGCCTGGCTGGTGGCCTGCAGGTGGTGCAGCGCGTGGCCGGCGGCGAAGGTGGCGCCGTCGAGGTGGCCGTAGTGGGAGCGGGCGCGGCGTATCTGGAGTCCGACCAGGTCGACGCCGGTGACGCGGGCCTGGTGGTGCTTGGCGAGGTGGGCCACGTTGTGGCCGGGGCCGCAGCCCAGCTCCAGGAGGTGCTTGCCGCGCAGGTCCCGTCCCAGAATCTCTGCTCCGGGACCGAGGCCCGCGTGGGTGCTCCACTCCATCCGGGCCGGTGCGGTGAGCGCCTGGGCGGGGGAAGCGGCTATGCGCTGGGCGGCGTGGGCGTACCAGGGGGAGATCTGGGCGAGCACCTAGACCTCCAGGAGTTGGACCACGTCGTTCAGGTGGCGGCGGACGACGGGGATGTACGCGGGGTCCTTGGCCGGGTCGTTGATCCAGCAGATGGCCTGTTCCATGAACCACTCCACGGCCCACATGCGGTGCCAGCCCAGAGCCCATGCCTCGGCGGCCAGGCCGCCCCGGGCGGCGAGGGCGTCCTCGTGGCCGCCCGCGACGACGTACTGCTCCAGGAGCACCCGCAGCCGGATGGGGCTCGGTGCGTCGGTGGTGCCGTGGTACGAGGCGAGGTCAATCAGGCCCGGGCCGGTGAAGGCGCGGGCGAAGTCGAGGAGGTGCCAGCCGTTCTCCCCGATGTGGATGCTCGTGGGGTGGAACTCGGAGTGGACCCAGCCGAACGGGTCGAGCGTCGCCCCCTGGACGCGAGCATCGGCCGCAGCGGAGACCTTCCCCAGTGCGGTCTCGATGTCGTCGCAGTCCGTCCATCGGTCGGACTTTCGCAGCCGCTGGAGGTGATCGAGTGCTCGGCCGGGCAGGGCCGCAAGGCCCGCGCCGTCGAGGAGGGGCAGGCCGCCCGCCGGGCGGGCGGCGTGGAGCATCACGGCGGCGGCGACGCCATCGAGGTCGTCGGCATCCCGTACGGGGGTGCCGAGGTCGTCCATGAGCATCCCGAGCCACTTGCCCTGCATGGCGGTGGCGTGGAGCTCGGGGACCGGGAGTCCGTGCTGGTGGGCTACCCGCAGAGCCTGGGCCTCGCGGTCGAAGGGCTCCTTGGCGTACTTGAAGACGGCGGTTTCACCGTCGGGGAAGGTGACGCGTTCGACGCCGGACATGCCCCAGATGCGGATGTCGGCGCGTTCGGGGATGGGCTTGCCTACGAGGGTGCAGAGGTCGTCCAGTAGGGCGGCGGTGAGGCTCTGGTCCATGGGGGTCTCCAGGGGCTGGTGGGCTCCGGGGCGGGCGAGCGGGTCAGCCCGCCCCGGAGCCGTACGGGGGTTGGGCGTTACTCGGCCGCGGTCACGCGGTGGGCGTAGACCTGCTCGATCCAGCCCGCCTTGAACTCGGCCAGGTCGTCAAGGAAGTTCGCCATCGAGGCACCGTAGGGCGCGACGACCCCGCCGGACTGGTTCGGTACGGACTGGCAGCCGTGCACGAGCCGGCCGCCGAGCGCGGTGTGGGCCTTGATGGACTCGATCCGGCGGTGCTCGTTGAACCAGCCGCCGTGGTAGACCTCGTCCAGCATTCCGCCCACCTCGTCGTCCAGGTCGAAGACGACGGAAGTGGCGGCCGGGAAGAACCAGCACGGGCCGACGTTGGAGATGTGCCCGTCCAGCTCGACCTTGTTGAGGGCCATGAGCGTGGCTGCCTCGCGCAGCATGCGCAGGTGATCGGCGGTGATCTGCGGCAGGCCGAGGACGTCCAGGTGCTCCTCGCAGAAGAGGTACGAGTAGACCCCGTACGCCGTCGCCAGCACGCGGGCGGCATCGGAGGTGGACTCGCCGTGGTTCTTGATGAAGTCGAGGGCGAGCTGTTCGACCGCGCTCTCGGTCGTCTCGTCCACGTCGAGGAGCTGGGCCCTGACCAGGTCCCAGTCGGCGACGAGCCAGGTGTTGGACTCGAAGCGGAAGAAGTACTCGGCCGGGTCGATGGTGATGCGCCTGCCGTCCACCTGGATGCCGGGCAAACGGCTCCAGCGCGGGTCGAAGGCGTCGGGCAGCTCGACCGTGATGGTCGCGGTGTCGATGATGTTCACCGGTTCTCCGTCTCTGATCAGCCGGGCCGGGGCATAGGAATGCCCGGACCCGGACAGGGCGTACGGAACGTGGATGCCGCCCGGTCCAGAGGGAGCCTGGTCGCGGTGGTGTGCCGTACCGGGCGGCTGTCGACAAGTGAACCGCCCGCTACGCAGAGTGGGTACGGTGTGACCGAGGCCAAGCGGTATACGCGGTTTACAGCTCCGGAGCGGAGACGATCGTGCCAGCGCTGAACATCCCTAACTCCCGCCTGCACGAAACGATCAACGCTGCCGGGTGCACGTACGAGGCACTCGCCAAGGATGTACGCCGCATCGCCGCTGAGAACGGCGACCTGCTCCAGACCAATAAGTCGGCGATCTCCCACTGGGCGAACGGCATCCGTACGCCTTCGGGTCAGGTCGGCCAGTACCTCGCCGAAGCCCTCTCCCGCCGCCTCGGCCGCGTCGTCACCCAGACCGAGATCGGCGTCCAGTCCAGGGATACCGAAGCTACCTCGAACGGCGACCCGGTCGTGACCGTCACCGACCTCGGCCGAGCCGACGTCGAACGCCGCCGTTTCCTCGCCATCGCCGCCTTCACCACGGCCGGTGTCGCCATGCCGCTGCTCCACGACCACGAAGCCACCTCCCGGATGCTCCGCGCCCGCACCGGCAGCTCCCTCGTCGGCGGCGAGGACATCGACGTCGTGCGGCAGATCACGGCCGCCTTCAGCGCCGCCGACGAACGCCTCGGCGGCGGCCACGGCCTGACCACCGTCACCGCCTACCTCGCCGACACTGCCGCACCTATGCTCCGCGGCCGTTTCCCCTCCGAAGCCTTACGCCAGGACGCATTCGGCGCCGTCGCCGAGCTGGCCTACCTCGCCGGGTGGAAGCATCACGACTTAGGCCACGAAGGCGCGGCCCAGCGCTACTACCAGGTCGGCTATCAGCTCGCCTGCGAAGCCGACCCCCACGGCCACGCGGCCTGGATGATGCGCGCCCTCGCCCACCAGTCCCTCAGCCTCAAGCAGCCACACCACTGCGTGGACCTCGTCGAGGGCGCCCTCACCCGCGGCCTCGGCCACGTCGACGGCCAGACCGAAGCCCTCCTCCACATCGCCCACGCCCGCGCCTACGCAGCCGTCGGCGAGAACCCCTTGGCCGCACGCGCCCTCCTCGCCGCCGAAGACGCTCTCCTGCGCGAGGACGGACCCCAGCCCAGCTACTCCCGTGTCAGCGGCCCCGCCGCCGGCACCGTTGCCAGTCACACAGCCCGCACGCTCACCGACCTCGCCGACCACATCGGCACCGAGCAACAACACCGCGACGCACTCACCCGCTGGGACCCGCAGAAGTACAAGCGCGTCCACGCCCTCACCCACGCTGACCTCGGCGACAGCCTCGCCGCTCAGGTCCGAGCCGACGAAGCGGTCGCCGCCTGGACGCAGGCCCTCGCCCTCATGGAGGGCATGACATCCGACCGCACCCGCAAGGCGATCACCTCGATCCGCTCCACACTCGCGGTCTACCAGCGCCGACGTGTCCCAGGCGCCGCAGATCTCGCCCGCCGCGCCCGCGAGGCCCTCGCCTAACATGCCCAACAATCAGCCCGATGAAGGGAAATGCTCCGTGGCTCAGCAGACTGACGACCGCTCCCCCGCCCTCAAGCCAGCGCTCGACTCAATGACCCTGCTGGTCGCCGCCGTCATCGTCCACGACGAGGTCAACAACCGCGTCGTGCTCCTCCAGCGCAGCGAGAACGCCAAGTTCGCCCAGGGCATGTGGGACCTCCCCGTCGGCAAGAGCGAGCCGGGCGAACCCATCACGGAAACGGCGGTGCGCGAGCTCTACGAGGAGACGGGCCTCGCTGTGAAGCCCGAGTCCCTCAAGGTCGTCCACATCATCCACGGCGCCTGGGGCGTCGAAGCCCCCAACGGCTTCCTGACCGTCGTCTTTGCCACCCACGAATGGACCGGCGAACCCGAAAACCGCGAACCCCGCAAGCACTCCGAGGTCCGCTGGGTCGACACTGCCGCTCTGCCGGGCGAGTTTGTCCCAACGACCCGCAGCGCATTGCTCGCTTTTCTCTCCGACGGGCCGCAGGTCTCGCTCAACGGATGGCTTTAGATCGAAGACAGGAGCGTCATGTCCGGTTCACCTTGGGATTCAGCTCTCCCGCCGATCAAGCCCTTCTACCCCTTCAACGGTGTCGGTGAGCCGGTCGGCCTTCACCACGGAGGAATCGGCGGTGTGCAGGACACCCATCTGCCCGGGGAAATCATTCTCCAGTGCTCGCCGGCCCTCAGCCTCGACTGGACTGTCACCCCAAAAGCAGACTCCCACCCCTACTCCGGGAACACGGCCACCCTGCGAATCCAGCGGCCCTACGGGGAGGCCGAGGTACATGCCTGGGTCCGGAACCACGACGAAGGCTGGACCAACGGGGCCACTCTCGGCGATGGCGAGGCGCCCCTCACTCGCATCGTGGCCCACTGGTTCAACCTCCCTCGGTTCAAAGGCCAGCAGCATCTGACAGAACGGATCGACGGTGCTCATCGGTCCTGGTCCGCCGGCCGCTGGTCCCACGAAGTCGACGGCTGGAAGATTCTTCTGGACGTCCGGCCGGACCACGGAGAGATCTGGGACGAGCTGATCAAGACCCGTCTCTACGCGATGACACACACGATGGAGATCAGCCGAGCCGACGGGCAACTGTTCACCGCCACCGCGGCAGCCCACGTACTCACGGCCCTGCAGTTCGGAATGTCCTTCAGCCTGGGCCGGTGGGTCGCCCCGCTCCTTCCGGTCGGTATCGGGGCCGACGGAAATGCTGCTTGGGAAGACTGGCGAGTCCTGCACTGCGACCCTGCCAAAAAACTATCCTCCGGCTGGTGGCAGCCGTGGGATGCCGATGCGCTGGCCCGGTTCATGGACGGTCTCGTGCCGGCGTTCTCCGACCCCATCAAGTCCGAGCCACTGCGACTTCAGATCAGCTACGCGATCACCGCGATCCAAGACACTGGATTCGTGGAACAGCGCGTGATGATCGGCGCCGCTGGGCTGGAGCACGCCATGTGGCAGAGGCTCGTCCTGACCGGGGTGCTCACCCGCGCTGAGTACAAGAACACCAGAGTGTGGAAGGCGCACAAGAAGCTACGCAAGGTCCTCCAGGGGATCAACGCCCCCATAGACATCGACCGGACCCAGCTGCCCGCCATCGCAAGCTTCATCGACGACGCTCGACAGCGAACCGGGGAACAATTGGATGGACCGGACGTCGTGACGAGGATCCGCAACTCACTCGTGCACCCTGAGGAAGCACAGGAGAAGATCTACCGGATCCCGGGCCTGATCATGGAGACATGGCTGCTTACCCGGCACTACCTGTCTCTGCTGGTCCTTGAGTCACTGGGCTACCAGGGCCCACACCAGAACCTGGCGAGGATTCACGGCTGGGCTGGCGAGACCGAGGACACTCCGTGGTCATGAGTCGGACCTAACCGGAGGCCCGTCCAAGTCGTTCGATGAAGTCGGCGATTCGATCTAGCGCCTCCGCCAGGCGGTCCGGCGGGACCGTGTAGGAGATGCGGACGTGGTTCGGGGCCGCGAAGTCGGCGCCCGGGACGACGGCAACGTTGGCCTCCGTGAGGAGGAGCTTCGCGAAGTCAGCCGCAGAGATGACGGTGCGATCCGCCAGGGTGTGGCCGTAGGTGCCGGAGACGTCGGCCAGGAGGAAGAAGGCTCCCGTCGGGTCGCCGTCGACCTCGATGCCCTGGATCGCTGCCAGGGCCTTGAGGGTGGTCAGGCGGCGGTCGTCCAGTTCGCGGCGCCGGCGTTCCAGCTCGGGGGCGAGGTCCGCGGTCAGGGCGCCGAGGGCTGCCTTCTGGGAGATGGAGGACGGGGCTGAGGCAGTGTGGCTCTGGATGGCGGTGATGGCCGCCGCCACGGGGGTGGGGGCGGCGACCCAGCCGATGCGCCAGCCGGTCATGGCGAAGGTCTTGGAGACGCCGCCGATGGTGAGGGTGCGCTGGTCGGCCTCGGGGCTGAGGGCGGCGACGGAGGTGTGTTCCGAGTCGCCGAAGACCCAGTGGTCGCAGATCTCGTCGCTGATGATCGCCAGGTCGTGGTCGATGGCGACCTGGACGAGGGCGGCCAGTTCGGTCCGGTCGTAGACGACGCCGGAGGGGTTGGACGGGTTGTTGAGGAGCAGGACCCGGGTGCGGTCGGTGACCGCGGCGCGCAGCTGGTCCGCGGTCACCTTCAGTCCGGCGCCCGGGGCGGGCTGGACGGGGACGAGAGTGCCTCCGGCCAGGGCGGCGAGGTGGGGGTAGCTGACCCAGTAGGGAGCCGGGATGAGGATCTCGTCGCCGGGTTCGACGAGGGTGGTGAAGGCGTAGTGGAGGGCCTGCTTGGCTCCGGCCGTGATGACCACCTGACCGGGCTCGTACGCCGTCCCGTGCCGGTTGATGAAGTCGGCTGTGGCAGCCCGGAGTTCGGGGATGCCGGCGGCCGGTGTGTAGCGGGTGAAGTCGGTGGCGATGGCGTCGAGGGCAGCCTGGGCCGCGGGTTCGACGGTCGGGAAGGCCGGCTCGCCGCTGGTGAGGTTGATGACGTCCACTCCCTGCGCGATCAGCGCCTTCGCCTGGGCGTCCAGGGCGGCGGTCGCGGACGGCGGGACCTGCGCCGCCCGCAGGGCCAGGCGGATGGGGCTGATCGCTTCGGGGGCGGGCGTTGCTGTGCTCACGGCGGTCCTCGGGGTGGGGTTCGGTGCGGGTGTGGGGGCAGGGGGGTCAGATGCGTGCGCCATGGAGGGCGAGTACGGAGTCGTGGGCGCGGCGGAAGTCGTCGGAGCGGCTTACGGGGTCGCTGACTTCGGCGCAGCCGTCGCAGAAGCGGACACGGGCGACGAAGGCGTCGTTGCGGGCCCGGCGGAACTTGCGGATGGAGCGGCGAATGGACGGCATGACATCCTCAATTCATAGATGAGCGTCTATGGATTGAGGATGACAGAACACATAGACAGTCGTCAATGGATTTGGCGGCGCGTCCCGCCTCCCGGTCAGATCTGGACGGCGGGGGCTCCCATCAGCCAGATTGGGCGCATGATCGAGCCCGCACCTGCCCGGAAATCCGCCTCCTGCTGCCCTGAACCCATGACCGCCGTCGAAGCCGAGGATCTGGCGGCCGCGTTCAAGGCGCTGGCCGACCCGGTGCGTCTGCGGATCGCGAGCATCGTGGCCTGCTGCCCCGCCGGCGAGGTCTGCATGGGCGAGATCGCCGCAGAGTTCTCCGTCTCGGGGCCGACCATCAGCCATCACTTGCGGAAGCTTCGGGAGGCCGGGGTGCTGTCCTCCGAACGGAGGGCGAACGAGGTGTACTACCAGGTGCGTTCCGATCGCCTGGACGCCCTCATCAGCCAGCTTTCTGCAATGAAGGCGACGCTCGCACAGGACTCCTGCGGCGCCCCTGCCTGATCCGTCACTGCCGGGCGGCGCATAGAGGCCCGATTCATTTCAGCAATCGAGCCCGTATCTCAGCAGTGGACCAGCGCTCCGGCGCCCCGCCCCGGACATGGCTGCGGCCCGCCCCGGAGCAGGGGGCGGGCCGTTGCCGTCTGTTGCGTTGGGCCTTCAGGCCGGGTGGATCAGGAGAGCCACAGCGGGGCGAGGAAGCCCATGACGCAGGCGCTGAAGAAGAGGATGCCGACGACCAGGGAGACCACGCGCCAGCGGGCGATGAGCAGCATGCCGCTGATGGCGCCGACGCTGGTACCCGCGCCGGTGATCAGGAAGGCCATGGCGGGGCCGGGGGCCATGCCGCCCTGCATGAGCGTGGCGACGAGCGGGAGCGAACCGTCCGAGTTGAGGTAGACGGGGATGCCGATCAGGGCGGCCAGCGGGACGGCGAACGCATTGCCTTCGCCGAGGAAGCCGGTCAGGACGTGGGTGGGGATCGAGTTGATCACCAGGAACCCGAGGGTGGCGAAGCCGAGGAAGTAGAGCGCCAGGCGCTTGCTGGTGACGGCGAGTTCGCGGCCGAACTCGTCCAGCTTCCAGCGCTTGACCAGGGTGTCCTCCTCGACCGGGGCCGGGGCGGGGGCCGGGGCGATGGGGCGGTTGAGCAGCGCGGTGCGGGCCAGGCCGCCACCGCCACCCGCGGGGTTGCCCGCGCTCACTCCGCCGCCGGCGACGCCGCCGGTCGCTTCCTCGTCGTCTTCCGCGCCGCAGCAGCCGCCCTCTTCGACCTTCTTGGACGCCTGGCTGGCCGTGACACGTGCCTGGCCCTTCAGCCAGCCCGTCTTCTCGATGAGCCAGGTCACGCCACCGGCGAAGAGGCCGATGCCCATGGCGGCGACGAAGAAGGTGGTCGCGAAGTCGAAGCCGAACAGGCCTATGGAGTACACGTACTCCTCGGGGCTGGTCATCGGCGAGGAGACCATGAAGGTGACGACCGGCGCCCAGGGCACCTCGGAGGCGAGGGCCCCCAGGACGACGGCCGTGGTGCCGCAGGAACAGAACGGGGTCAGGGTCGCCAGGATGATCGCGCCGATGATCGCGATCAGGGTCTTGCGGCGCAGGAAGGACGAGAGCTTGTCCGCGCCGATGTACACCGGAATGGCCGAGGCCACGATGACGCTGATCAGCAGGAACGGCCAGTTCGCGGCGATGGAGTGGCCGACGTCCGAGGCCGTGCGGCCAAGGATGTCGAGGACGGTGTCAAGCACGGGGGGCTCCAACTCAACTCATAGACGGCTGTCGATGGGTTGAACTCTGTCGGATTCATAGATGACTGTCAATGCGTTTGGGGAACAATCCATAGATGGCCATCGTTGGATCGGGTATGCCTACGCCCATCTCGGAGCTCTGCTGCTCCCCCGTGCTCGCCGGTCCGCTCACCCATGAGGCGGCCGACGACCTCGCTGCCGCGCTCAAGGTCGTCGCCGACTCGACCCGACTGCGCCTGCTCGGGCTGATCCGCACCCAGCCCGGCGGGGAGGCATGCACCTGTGATCTCACCGAGCCGCTGGGGCTGACCCAGCCGACGGTCACGCACCACCTCAAGGTGCTCTTCGAGGCGGGCTTCCTCGAGCGCGAGCGCCGCGGGCGCCAGACGTACTACCGGATCGCGACCGGCAGCATGACAGTGCTGTGCCAGGCACTGGACCCCTCGCCGGAACTACTCCCCTCCTGACCCAACTCATTTCAGCCAAGGGCCCGTTGCCTTCACGCCACGCGTGAGGAACGGGCCCTTCGGCATGTTCAGGCATGAGGATGCCGGGCGCGCTTCCTGCCAGCAGTGATCTCTTCCGCACCCTGGGTGACCTCGGACAGACTCATGAACACCGGAAGGGCGGCAAGCCCCCGGGACCACCGGAACCGGCCACAAGGCCGCCGGTCACCAAAAAGCCACCGTCATTTCCAAGGGGATAGCCATGTCTGTTTCACGTACCTCGATGAGCCTCGCCGCCACCGTCCTGGTCGCCGTGATCGGACTCGGCTCCGCCTCCGCGCTGGGCTCCTCGCAGCTCGGCTCCCGGGCCGGCGCCGGCTGGGACACCGCCCCCATGACGCTGGCCGGTGCCGGCTGGGACTCCGCCCCGCTCAACCCCTCCACCAACGGCGCGGGCTGGGACTGATCCCCGACCCGCTGCCGCACTCCCCGCATCACCCCTCGACCCGAGACACCCCACCTCACCCCACCCCGCCGTGACCCAAGGAGTACGAGAGATGAGCACCACCTGCTGCAGCGCCACCACTGAGGAGCCGGTCCCGGCGCTCGTGGTGCTGGAAGAGCCGGCCACCGGCTGCTGCTCGGCCACCGAGGCCCCGGAGGCCGCCAAGCAGGAGGAGTCATCCTGCTGCGGCACCACAGAGGAGGCCGCACCCGCGAAGGCCGAGGAGCCTTCCGGTTGCTGCGGCCCGGCCGCCGAGCCGGAGCCCGCCCAGGCCACCGGCTGCTGCGGTCCCGCCAAGCCCGAGCCCGTCTCCTGCTGCGGCTCCGCCGAGCAGGAGGTCCCGGCCGACGTACGGACCGGCCTCTCGCTCCACGACGCGGTCGCCGTCCTCGGCGGCAGCGTCCCGCAGGTCACCGACCCGGCGCCGTACGTCCTTCCGCACTGGCTCGAGGCCACCGAGGCCAGCCTCGAAGGTGCCAAGCCCTGGTACACCGTCGCCGACCGCGGTGAGGGCGAACTCGCCTTCCTGCCGGGCTTCCTCTTCGACGCGGACCCGATCGTGGACGCCGACCCGCGCACCTACCTGGGCTGGCAGCCCAAGAACGGCGCGGTCGCCTGCTGCTCGGCCACGTCCTGCTGCGACACCACCAACGACACCGTCGAGGCGCTCGGCACGGAGCTCTTCTTCCCGACCCTGCTGCTCGGCTCCCCGCTCGGCTACCGCTCCGAGGCTTCCGCCTCGGTCGAGGACCCGCTGCTGGTCGCGGACCTGATCGACCGCATCGTCCCGGCTGCCGCAGAGGCCGGCGTACGGTCGATCGTCGCCCCCTGGCTGCACGACAGCCCGTACAGCGAGGTCCTCGCGCTCGCCCTCCAGGCGTACGGCGGCGACATCGCCTTCCACGGCGAGAACAACCTCCTCGACCTCCAGCACGACAGCTACGACGCCTACCTCGCCTCCCTCCCGGCCCGCAAGCGGCGCCGCGTGAAGGAGGACCGCGACCGCGCCGCGAACTCGGGTACCCGCATAGAGCGCAAGGACCGCGACGAGCTGCGTCCGCTGGTCGGCCGGATCTCCGAGCTGATCACCCAGAACCGGCAGAAGTACGGCGGCGGCGAGGACGAGGCGCACATCGGCGCCCTGCTCAGCGCCCTCGTCGAGGGCGGCGCCGACGTCCGCGCCTACCTCGCCTACAAGGACGACGAGGTCGCCGCGGTCTCCGTGACCGTCCTCCAGGGCAAGCGGTTGTTCGTGAAGTGGGCCGGCTTCGACTACGAGGCGCTCGGTGAGCGCAGCGGCATCTACTTCGAGATCGTCCTGGACCGTCCGCTGCGCGACGCGTACGCCGAGGGCGTCACTTCCATCGAGGCCGGTCCGGGCGCCGACGAGGCCAAGCGGCTGCGCGGCTTCAAGCCCCGCCAGATCCGCTCGGCGATCCTGGTCACCGACACCGAGCTGCGTCCCGAGGTCGCCAAGCTCCACGCGGCCTTCGGCCAGGCCAGGCGCGATGCGCTCGGCGCGACCACGGCGGAAGCGCCGACCACGGCGATCGGCCGCCTTAAGGCCAAGCTCCTCGGCGGCTCCGCCTACGCGCCGATCGAGCCCCTCCAGCCGGAGGGCGGCTGCTGCGGCTAGCCCCTGATCCACATTTCCACACCCCCAGAGCAGGCCCGGTGCGCAATGCGCGCCGGGCCTGCGGGCCGTACGGGCCCTGGTGCAGGCCCCGGATCTGTCACAGCGCGCCGCAGAGCTCATCCGATGTGCGTTCCGGCTTTTGGCTGGCAGCCGTCGACGCGCGGATGGATGGTCCATCGGTGCTCAAGCTTCTGCTGCGTCTTTCGTGTCGTGGGGTCGAATGCCTTGCCGAGCGCTCCGCACCAGCCCTCCAGCAGATCCTTGGCTACCCGTCTGAACTCCTCGTCTTCGAGTCCCTTCTTCATCGATTCCTTCGTGAGCTCCGGAGCGGTGTGCCGCTCAGGAGCAAAATCCGGGTCCCAGGTCAAGATGGCCTTCGACGGACCGTTCCCGATCTTCTGAACCGCCATGAGCGGGTGGAATTCGTGCCAGCCCTCGTGGAAGCCGTCGTACACGTGCTCCCCCAGAACTGCCACTTCGTCCCCCTCCACGATCGGACCGAGCGTCGTGTCTCCGACGTTGGCGTCTTTGACCTCACCGGGAGTCGCGTAGAAGACCGCGTGCAGGATGGTCCGGAGTATCGCCTCACCAAGTGCGGCTGCGGCCGCCGCGCCCGCGAGCGCGCCGAGAAGGGCCCCGATCACCGCACCGATCAGACAGCCGACCGGCCCTAGGAGCCACGTACCCACAGCGCAACCGGCAGTGGCGCCGGCCCAGCCGCCGGCGCTCGCTCCAGCGGCTATCGCGGTAACGAGGACGGTCGCTAGTACACCGAACCACAGCGCCATGTCGTTCATCCGGACCCAGAAGTCCCCCTCCGCCTCGCAGTGCAGCCCGCTCGCCGTGTGAAACTCGTCCCGATCCTTTGCCTGGTTGTTGTATCCGAGGCCGTGGTCGGGATTCGCGTCCATTAGTAGTTCGCGGGGCCGAAGAAGAGCCTCTCCCTGGAATCCGTCCAGGTAGATCTCGTTCCGAGGGTTGTTCATGATGTTCAGGTCATCGCCGGTGGTACCGCACAGAGGAGGTCCGGGGACCTGGTCGGAATCTGGCTTCGGGGGATCATAGAGGGTGGTGTAGTCGTCCTGCACCCGATGTGGCATGAGCCGGACATCGAAGTATTCGTCGTTGTCGAAATCCCCATACGCCGTTTTATCGAAGATTCCGGCCCACTGCGAGTACTTCGGACCTTCCCGGACTGTTCCCACCGCGCATCTTGGAGCACTGGACAGGCAGATCAGACGATGGAAGAGCCATTGATAGGAAACGTGTTTGAGGGCGGTCGCCACGCCGGTGGTGATTCCCACGAAGAAGCCGACGATGGCCCCGATGACGGCACCGACCGGACTTGCGATCAAGCCGATCAAGGTGATGCTTCCCCACAGCGTCAGGGCCAAAATGGTGTGGAGGGCTGCGACCTGGAGGAGGTCTGTCTTCTTGAACGGTCTGCTCGTGGGTTGCAGGTCAGGCTCGTACTCGTAGCACTTGGTGAATTTTTTGAAACCCATCCTTTCCTCCCTTAAGGTCGCGGACTCTTCACCTTGAGCGTCACTCCGCCCACCAGTCGCCGCGTGTTGCCAGGCCCCAGTGCGAATCCGTGAATGTTGAAGGGCACCGTGCCGGAGAATCCCAGAACGTCGGGCTCGATCACCACCTCGACCTCCAGCTGCTCCCCGGCGTCGACGACCGGCTCGCTGGGCGTGATGAGGACTGACCATCCTTCCGGGACGGGGAACTGCCCGTACGCTTGCGTGCGCATCGCCCAGGCCCAGCGCCTGCGGCTCTCGTCAATACGGGTGGGCCGTTCGTCGTCGCCCACCAATGGACGTTGGTCTTCTTCGTCGCAGGTGCGCGCGCTCAGCTGGTAGGAATCGGCCTCAAGTACGAACCGCTGCCGCACGGAGGCGGTGTTGCGAAGCCTGAAGGTGAAGCGAGCGGGTGAGGCGGCTTCGCCGATCAGGACGTTCTCCTGCCCAAGGTTGTTGTTCGGATTCGCGTCGTCATCCCAGTGCAGCTGAGCCTGTAGGCAGTAGTGACCTGGCTCCGCCGGCGTGCGCCACGCGAAATGGGCGAACGCCGGCTGCTCCGGAGTGCCCTTTGCCCCGAGGTCTATGTGGTCCTCGCCGACCGTGGTCGAGGTGGTGTTGATGCCGAAGTCGAGTTGTGTGAGCGTCACCGGCATGCGCAGAGCGGGTGCCGAATATGATCCGTTCCACACGCGAACTCGCACATCGTAGGGATGGTCGGGCTCGACCGCCGAGGAGTCCACGGCGACGCCACCATCGAAAATCGCGATGTCGGGGTTGTCCCAGGTGACAGCCAGTCCTTGATCCATCAGGTAGTACTGCGCGTAGATCAGAGGATCGGGACGTACATGAACATCCTGTAGCGACGGGTGACAGCGGTCCGGCCCTGGGTCCCTGCGGCTCCGCCGGACTGCCCGGCAGACCTCACGCGTCACCGCGAAGAGAGATGGGAACTGCCTCAGCACACTCGGAATGAGGGAGAACGCGCGGCACAGTTGACTCGGCAGTTTGGCCATGGCTTCAACTTTCCGGACTACCCCTCCTTCCATCATGAATCGCGCCACACCCAGCCGCTACCGGGCTGACGGCCCGGCGTCTCCGCCGGTCGACCAGGGTCGAGTCCTTCGTGTAAGTGATGGTGAGCTGGAGAACAGGGTCTGGTCCGAGATGCGGGCCACTGGAACAGGTCAGACACTAAAAGAGCGGGGGTGCTTGATCACCACGGAGGGCCGTGGGATGAAATTGCGTGGATGGGTGGAGACTGCCGGGGCCTGCCTCAGCGGTCTCCTGTTCGTCTTGGTGCTGGCGTGGCCCGACTGGATCGAGGCGGCCTTCGGAGTCGACCCCGACGCAGGCAGTGGCACCCTAGAGGCGGTCATCGCCGTCGTGGCGCTGATCGCCACCGCCACATTCTCCCTATTGGCCCGGCTGGAATGGCGTAGAGCACGGGCCAGTCGCATGTCTTGACGGTGCGCCAGTGACCCCGGCTGGTGCCGACCACCACCGGACCGGACCTGCCTATGTCCCATCTGGGGCCGCAACCGGATGCGGGAGTCTCAGTCGGTCCAGCCGGCCTTCGACGCCAGGACCCCGGCCTCGAAGCGGCTGCGGGCGCCGAGGCGGGCCATCATTTCCGACATCATGCGGCGGGCGGTGCGCAGGCCGATGCCCAGCTTCTTGGCCGCGATCTCGTCGGTGGCGCCCTGCGTGAGCTGGCGCAAGAGCTCCCGTTCCTGAGCGGTCAGACCCGCCTCGTCCCGGTCGCGGACGCTGCCCATGGGGGCCGCGGTCACCCAGACCTGCTCGAAGAGGGACGCCAGCGCGGTCAGCACTCCGGGGCCGGTCAGCTGGACCGCGCCCTTCTTCGTGTTGTTCGGGTCCACCGGCAGCAGCGCCACCTCCCGGTCGAAGAGGACCATGCGCAGCGGCAGGGCCGGCACAGTGCGGACCTCGCCGCCGTTGCTGTGGAGCCACTGGGCGTATTCGACCGTGGGGTTGTCGTTGCGGACGCTGTCCAGGTAGACGGTCAGGACCCGCACGCCTCGGCGCATCAAGTCCTCGTCCAGCGGCCGGCTGGCGTCCAGGCTGGCCACGGACTGCGCGCCGCCGGGCATGAAGGACAGGCACTCGCTGGTGGAGCGGTGGGCGAGTTCTTCGAGGCGGGTCTGGATGGCGTCGATGCCCTGGAGGTACTCGACGCCGTGCCGCTCACCGGTCCGCAGCTCGGAATACTCGTCCAGGAGCTTGCTGATGGCTGCCTGGCTTTCGGCGAACTGCTGCTGTTGAGCCAGCAGATGAGCCTGCTGGCGCTGAAGGAGCAGCTGGAAGCCGAGGTCCGGGCTGACGGGTCTGAGTCCGCCGGGTGCCTGTACGGAGCGTCGTAGCAGGTTCAGTTCTGCCAGGCGGTTCAGGGCTCCGCGTACGGACTCCTCCGGGCAGGCCAAGTGGACTGCGATTTCCGCAACTCCCCAGTCCTGCTGGGTGAGCATCAGCCGGTAGATCGACTCGGCTTCCGTATCCAGTCCCAAACTCGCCAGCACAGCGACCCCCCGCTTGTCGTCTCAAACATCGAGACAAACGCTTAACTCCATCGGCGGAGCCCGATCTTGGCAGGTCAGGGCTCCGCCCGACAAGAGATGTCCGCAGGGTGGGCAGCGTCATGGACAGCCCCCCAATCCTCGAACGTCGTGATGCGGGCCGCCTTCAGGCAGGTGCCTGCCGGTCGCGCTTCATGCCAGCGAGGAAGTCTTCCGCCCCCGCGAAAAGCTCAGCAAACTGGTGATCACAGGGCAGCGGAAGCCTTCGGAATCGAAATCCGCAGCGCGTCGAGAACGCCCCCTGAACGAAGCGAAATCCACCACCCCACCACCCGGAGGACAGCCATGCCCGCTGCGCGGAGAGCCCTGCGCCTGATCAACAGAGCCGCCGCTGTCGCGCTGGGCTTTTCGCCCGCCGGCGGGCATGGCTGCGGCCCCAAGTGCCGCCACACGGAGCACTACAGCGCCATCACTCAGGCCGAGGCAGACCAGCACGTCTGGTCCGTACCAGGACTTACCGCCCGGCCTGGAGGGCCCATGTTCATGGCCACCGCCACGCTCGTCGCCGCCCGGGAAACCGAGGCCGCGAAGCTGGAATCAGCCGTGGTCACCGACATCGTCTGGGCTGCGGCAATGCCGGGTGACGACCTCGAACACGTCCATGCGAAGACGACTTCCGGACGCATCGAGCTGACGTTCTTCCACCGCACCAGCAGCCTCGATGGCGCATTGTCCGCGGCGGCCGAGATTTGCCGTCGCGCACTGAATTCCAGTCCCACCTTGGCGCAATGGCGAATTTCAGCCACCCCTCAACTTCCCGATGCCATGCCCGGCTCGGGCGCCATCTTCGCGTGACCCAGATCACACCCCACCACCAGGAGTCCCACCCCATGAGCGCTCTCAACGACCCGCGCCTGAAGGCCGAACAGCTCACCATCGAGACCATCGACTCGATCGACCACGACGTGAAGGTCCTCGGCTCCAAGAGCTACACCAACCGGCAGATCGCCATCGCGGCCCTGGCCGCCCTCAACGGCAAGACCGGTGTGATCGACGGCGCCCTCGTCTCCGACGACACCATCTACTTCGCCAATGCCGTCGCCTCCTTCGGGCACGTGAGCGTCGAGGTCGACCACGAGAACTACCGCTTCACCCTCACCCCCACCGGCAAGCCGATGACCGCCCCCGAGGACGACATCTTCGTCGGCGGCGCCGGCACCCCGCTGCGCTTCCTGATCTCCATGGCCGGCCTCGCCGAGGGCATCACCACCATCACCGGCAACACCCGCATGCAGGAGCGCCCCTTCGGCGACCTGCTCGCGGCCCTGCCGGCCCTGGGCGTCGAGGCGGTCGCGGTCCGCGGCAACGGCTCCCCGCCGATCCAGGTCACCGGCGGCAACTTCGTCGGCGGCAAGACGCAGATCTCCGGCGCCATCTCCTCCCAGTACACCTCCTCGATCCTGATCAGCTCGGTCCTCGCCCAGCAGGACACCGAGATCGAGATCGTCGACGAACTGGTCTCCAAGCCGTACGTCGAGATGACGCTGGCCACCCTCGCCGAGCACGGCATCACCGTCGAGCGCGACGGCTACCGCCGCTTCAAGATCCCGGCCGGCCAGTCCTTCAAGGGCGGCCACGCCACCGTCGAGCCCGACGCCTCCGGCCTGTCCTACTTCATCGCCGCCGCCGCGATCCTCGGCGGCCGGGTCACCATCCCCGGCATCGGCTCCACCTCCCACCAGGGCGACGTCGGCCTCGCCGAGGTCCTGGGCCGGATGGGCGCCCACGTCGAGATCACCGAGAACTCCATCACCGTCAAGGGCGGCGACCTGCACGGCATCGAGGTCGACATGGACGCCATGCCCGACGTCGTCCCGTCCCTCGCGGCGGTCGCGGCCTTCGCCCAGGGCAAGACCCACATCACCAACATCGCCAGCCTGCGCGTCAAGGAGTGCGACCGCATCGCGGCCGTCACCACCGAGCTGCGCAAGATGGGCATCACCGTCGACGAGTACGACGACGCCATGACCATCCACGGCGGCACCCCGCACGGCGCGGTCATCGACACCTACGACGACCACCGCATCGCCATGACCTTCGCGATCATCGGCCTGCGCACCCCCGGCGTCGTCATCAACGAGCCCGGCTGCGTCGCCAAGTCCTTCCCGGCCTTCTGGAACACCCTGGACACCCTGCGATGACCGGCGACGCACGCACCAACGGGATCCTGCTCGTCCTCGACGGCTGGGGCCACGCCGCCCCCGGACCCGGCAACGCACTCACCAACGCCCACACCCCCGTCCTCGACGCCATCGCCGCCAAGCACCCCTCCACCTTCGTGGAAGCCTCCGGCGAGCACGTCGGGTTGCTGCCCGGCACCGTCGGGAACTCCGAGATCGGCCACATGGTCATCGGCGCCGGTCGGCCGCTCGACTACGACAGCGTCCTGGTCCAGCGGCAGATCGACAACGGGGAACTCGGCGACAACCCCCACCTGACCGCGGCCCTCGACCGGCTGGCGTCCAACGGCGGAGCCCTCCACCTGGTCGGCCAGGTCTCCGACGGGATGATCCACTCCCACGTCGACCACCTCCACGCGCTCCTGTCCATCGCGGCGTCCCGCGGTGTGAAGCACGTGTGGGTGCACGCCATCACCGACGGCCGCGACGTCGCCGACCACACCGCCGGCCACTATCTGGCCCGCGTCGAGGAGTTCTTCGCCTCGACCGGGGTGGGAGCCCTGGCCACCGTCTCCGGCCGGGGCTACGGCCTCGACAAGAGCGGCGACCTGGAGCTCACCGCGAAGGTCAGCGAAGCCATCGCCGACGGCAAGGGCGACACCGCCCGCGACTACGGGCAGGTCCTGGCAGGAGCCGAGAACGGCGACGTGTGGGTCACCCCCACCGTCCTCACCGACGCCGACGGCAAGCCGCTCGCCGCTCTTCGCGACGGGGACACCGTCCTGTTCACCAACTTCCGAAGCGACCGCATCCAGCAGCTCGCCGACGACCTCGTCCAGATCCTGACCGACGCCGACGTCGAGGTCCTGTCCCTGACCCAGTACGACACGCAGGCGTCCATCCCCGCCCTCGTCGGACGGGCGGACGCCTCCGGCGGTCTGGCCGACGCACTCGAATCCCACGGCCTGCGCTCCGTACGCATCGCGGAACAGGAGAAGTTCGAGCACGTCACCTACTACGTCAACGGCCGCGACGACCGCGTCCGCGAGGTCGAGGAGCACGTCCGCATCACTACGGAAACCGCTCCCGACTACGTGGCCCGGCCCGAGATGAACCTGGCACAGGTGACCGAAGCCATCACCGCCGCCGCCCGGCGTGACGACGTGGCGCTGGTCATCGCCAACCTGGCCAACATCGACGTCGTCGGCCACACCGGCGACCACGACGCGACCGTCAAGGCCGCCGAGCACACGGACCGCGAGGTCGAGAAGATCCTCACCGCCGCAGCGGCGACCGGTCGTTGGGTCCTGCTCGTCGGCGACCACGGCAACGCCGAGCGCATGTCGAAGCCCGGTGTCGACGGATCCCTGCGCCCGTACGGCGGCCACACCACCAACCCTGTACCGGCCGTCGTCGTCCCGGCCCCCGGCCAGCTCGTCGGCGAGCACCTCACCGACGGCGGCAGCCTCGCCGACATCGCACCCACCGTCCTCCACCTGCTGGGCCGCCCGAGCGGCCCAGCCATGACCGGCCGGAGTCTGCTGTGACCGCAATCGCCACCCTCACCCACTCGACCCCGGGCGGAGCTGCTTTCGCCCCCGCCTTCGCCGATGACGCGGACGTACGCACCGTCGACGCCGGCAGCCCCAGCCTCGAGGCGTACGTCGCCAGTGCCGCCGACGGCCGGGTGCACGTCCTGACCGTGCGCAACGGCACCGGCGAGGACCAGGACCTGTTCCCGGAGGCACTGCTGCCGGAGGGCGACGACCCGCTGCTCTTCCTCGGCGGGGCCTCCACCACGAGCGAGCGCGACGGCCGGCTCGTCGCCCGCCTCGCCCCGTACGGCCACGTCCGCCTCGGACGGATCACCCGCGACGACAACCGCACCGACACCACACAGGAGCAGCCCGCATGACCACCGCCACCGGCTCCCGGCCGCGCATCGCGCTGATCGGCGACCACGGCAAGTCCCCCGCCCACGCCCGGCTCGACTCCTTCCGCGGCGAACTGGACGTGGACACCGAGTGGGTGCCCAGTGAGAACGTCACCGGCCCCGAGTCCCTGGAGGGCTTCGATGGGATCTGGGTCGTGCCCGGCTCCCCGTACGAGAACAAGGACGGCGTCCTGTCCGCCGTCCGGCACGCCCGCGAGAACGGCATCCCGTACCTGGGTACCTGTGGTGGCTTCCAGCACGCGCTGATCGAGTACGCCCGTACGGTCGTCGGCCTGACCGACGCGGACGACGTCCAGTACGACCCGGAGGCGCCGACGCCTCTGATCGTGCCGCTCAGCTGCTGCCTGGCCGGTGAGCAGGCTCCGCTCCTGCTCACGGCCGGAAGCCGGCTGGCCGCCGTCTACGACGACGCCGAGATGACCACCGAGACGTACCACTGCAAGTACGGGCTGAACGGGGAGTTCGTAGACCGGCTCACCGATGCCGGCGTCCTCTTCAGCGGCTGGGACACCGAAGGCGCCCCGCGCGCGGCCGAAGTCCCCGGCCACCCGTTCTTCCTCGGCACGCTCTTCCAGCCGGAGCTGGTCTCCGGCCCCGGCAACATCCATCCGCTGATCAAGGCGTTCGCGGCCGAGGTGGCTGCGCACGCAGCCGTCACCGTCTGACGCGCCTTCTGACAGTCAGTCCCAACGCGCCCCCGAGTAGGCCATGTCTCCGCCATGGCCTACTCGGGGGTTTCTGCGTTCCCTGCCGCTGTCTCCGCATCGCCCCAGATCAGAGCGTCGAGTACGGCACGCCGCTCGGGCGTGACCGCGTACCAGGCCCATGTACCGCGCTTCCTGCGGCTCACCAGGCCGGCGTCCACGAGCATCTTCATGTGCTGGCTGACGGTGGACTGGGCCAGTCCCAGGAGGGGCGTCAGATCGCATACGCACGCCTCGCCCTCCGGGGCCGCCAGCAGGACGCTGAGGATCTGCAGCCGTGTCGGGTCGGAAATGCCCTTGAGATTCCGCGCGAGAGCTTCGGCCCGTTCGCGGGGCAGGGGGTCCACTTCGAGGGGCGGCCCGCAGGTCGGGTCCTCGTCGATGAAGGGCAGGAGTTCCGAGGGGTGGCCGGTCGCCTGTTCTACGGGCATGCGGATCACCCTATGTCGGCCGACTCAGCCTCCAGCGCCCTGGCTGATCCTATTCAGCCGTTATTTGCCTGCCGTTCAACTCGACCCGGGGTGCCCCGCCAGGCAGGTGGGTGCCGTACGCGGTTGATGCCACCCGCAACCCCTTCACCTGCAGCATCCCACTGAGCAGACTCGTGATCGCAGGGTGATTCACCTGCCCTCCGCTCTCAGTCAATCCACTGTTCACCAGCAAAGGCACACCCATGTCCTTCACCACCACCGAGCCCCGCCGGGCACCGTCCCTCCTCTCCGGAAAGCGCACGCGGCAGACCCTCGCCGCCTCCGCCGGACTGCTTCTCGCCACCGTGCTGACGGGCTGCGCGGGTTCCGCCAGCGCCGACTCGGCCGCGCTGCAGGCCAGCGGATCGACCACCGTCGCCCCGGTCGCATCGGACGCCGCCGAGGCTCTCAAGTCCAAGGGTCTGAAGATCACGGTGGCCACCCAGGGCGGCTCGGCCGGCGGCATCTCCCAGCTCGGCGCCGGCCAGATCAAGGTGGCGCTGAGCTCGAAGCCCCTGTCCGACCAGGACCGCAAGACCTACCCCAAGACCGACTTCGTCCCGACGCAGATCGGTGCGGACGCGGTCGGCATCATCGTCACCAAGGAGGTCGCCGACGGCGGGGTCAAGAGCCTCACCAAGGAGCAGGTGAAGGGCCTGTTCGAGGGCACGATCACCAACTGGTCGCAGGTCGGCGGCCCGGACGTGAAGGTGTTCGTCTACGACAAGGAGCCCGGTCGCGGCACCCGCGAGGTGCTCGACAAGTTCGTCTACGGCGGCGAGAAGCCCCCGCCGCCGCCGCAGTCCGACAACTACGCCGTCGTCGGCGGCAACCTGGAGACCCTCAACAAGCTCGAATCCACCCGGGGTTCCGTCGGCCCGCTGTCGACCGGCTTCATCGAGGGCCATGACGGCCTGGTGGCCGTGCCCCTGGACGGTGTCGCTCCCACCCTCGAGAACGTGAAGTCCTCGAAGTACCCGATGACCCGGCCGCTGTTCGTGATCACCAATGGCCAGCCGCAGGGCTCCGCCAAGGAGTACATCGACTACATCCTCTCGGCGGAAGGCCAGAAGCTGCTGCCCAAGCACGGCTACCTGACCCGCGAGCAGATGGGGATGTGACCGTGGCTCTCACTCTGGAGCGCCCGCCCAAGGCGCCCCGCCCCGCCGCGCTGCGGCCGCCCGTCAGGGGCGGCCGCCCCGGGCGGGCGAGATGGGTCTGGGGTTGGGTGTACACCGGGATGTTCTCGGTGGCCCTCGTCCTGACGGTGCTGATCGGATATCTCGTCACCGGCATCGCGAGCGGTGACGTCGACTGGCTCGCCCTGATCGGCGACCCGACGTGGAGCCCGGACAACGCGGCCTTCGGCACCCTGGCCATGATCTACGGTTCTGCCGTCGTGTGTGTCCTCGCGCTGGTGCTGGCCGTTCCGGTCGGCTGGTCGGCGGCCATCGCACTGTCGGAGTACCTGCCGCCCCGCCTGGCCCGACCCCTGAGGCTGAGCATCGAGCTCCTGGCGGCGGTGCCCTCCATCGTCTACGGCCTCATCGGCATCATGGTGGTACGGCCGTTCGTCGCAGCTCTGGGTGACGTCCCGGGCGGCGACAGCCTGCTCGCCGCGGGCATCGTCCTCGCCGTGATGATCATGCCGACGATCGTCGCGGTCAGCGTCGACGCCCTGGCCGCCGTACCCAGCCGCTACCGGGAGGCCGCCTACTCCCTCGGGCTGACCCGCCGGGAAGTCGTACGGTCGGCCGTGCTCCCCCAGGCCCGCGCGGGCATGCGTGCCGGTGTCCTGCTCGGCCTGGCCCGGGCCCTCGGCGAGGCCATCGCGGTCTTCCTCGTCATCGGACGGGCCGACGGACGGCTTCCGAAGTCGTTCGGAGAATTCCTCTCCTCCCTCGTGCACCCCGGTCAGACACTGACCACCAAACTGGCCGGCCCCGAGCCGATGCTCGCGGGAACCTCCGGTCCCTACTTCGCGGCGCTGTGCGGTCTGGGCGTCATCCTGCTCGTCCTGGTGGCCGCGGCCACGGTGTGGGGCACGCGCAGGGCATCGAGCCGTTCCGTGAAGCGCGGGTTGCGCGCCCACCGGGCCACCTCCTGGCTGCGCATTCCGCGGGACCGGCTCACGACGCTGCTGCGGCTGGGAGCTCTGCTGCTACCGGGAACCCTGCTCGTCGGGATGCTCGCCATCCTCGTGACACGGGGCAGCTCCGCGCTCAACCCGGCCTTCTGGTTCACGTCCTCCGCCGGCGCGGCCGGTGGCGGTGTGCGCGACCAGATCGTCGGCACGCTCCTGCTGCTGGCCACAACGGCCCTGATCGCGCTGCCCCTCGGCTACGGGGCGGGCGTCCTGATCGGCGCCCAGGCCTCCGCGAGGACAGCACGCGTGCTGGAGACCCTCACCGTGGCCATCGGCGGAACGCCCACCATCCTGCTGGGCCTGGCCGGATACGTCATCTTCTCCACAGCCATGGGATGGGGCCGGTCCTGGCTGGCCGGGGCCGTCGTACTGGTCCCCGTGGTCGTACCGGTCATCGCTCTGACCACTGCGGGCCGCATCCGGAGCATGCCGAGCGAGCTCACCGAGAGCGCCCTGGCACTCGGTCTGTCCCGTACGCAGTACATCCGCTCCGTGGTCATCCCCTACACCTGGCCGGCCACGCTCACCGGACTGCTGCTCGGCCTCGCCCGGGCGGCGGGTGAGACGGCTCCACTGATCTTCACCGCCACGGTGTTCTTCGGGGCGCCCGCGCTTCCGACCGGCATCGTCGACTCCCCTGTGCAGGCGCTGCCGACGCACATCTTCACCCTGTCCCAGGACTCGGGTGCCCCGGAGGCGGTCACCCAGGCATGGGGCAGCGCTCTGGTCCTGGTCCTGATCACCGCAGTGCTTCTCAGCCTGGCGGTGGCACTGCGCAACCGCTTCGAAGGAGCACGACGATGGACAACGTGATAGCAGTCCGGGACCTGCGGGTTCTCGACGGCAAGAAGACCCTGGTGGGCCCGGTCACCTTCGAGTTGACCAGCGGATCGACCACCGGCCTGTGCGGCCCCTCCGGCGCGGGCAAGTCCACGGTGCTGCGCGCCCTGGTCGACCTGCTGCCGCACGGCCTCACCCGCGACGGCCACGTGGAGGTGCTGGGACGAACCGTCCGCCGCGGCAAGGGCGACTCCGGCTTGCGGAGCACCGTCGTCCTGGTTCCGCAGACACCCGTGGTCTTCGGGGGGAGCATCCTGGACAATGCCCTCTTCGGACTCCGCCACCTGGTGCGTGCGTCCCAGGCGGACATGCGCGACCGTGTGGAACAGGCCCTGCGTGAGGCGGGCTTGTGGAGCGAGGTCTGCAACCGGCTGGACACCCCGGCTCAGACGCTCTCCGCCGGACAGCGCCAGCGGCTGTGCCTGGCGCGTGCCCTGGCCCTGGAACCTGCGGCCCTCCTGCTGGACGAACCCACGAGCGCCCTGGACGAGCGGAGCCGGGACACGGTCGAGGAGTCCGTGGCCGCCCTGCGCGGCAACCGCACGGTCCTGCTCGTCTCGCACGATCCGGCGCAGGTGGAGCGGCTCTGCGACCGCACGGTCCGTCTGGAGCTGCCGGAAGCCGTGACGCTCTGCTCGGCAGTCACCTGAGCACAGGGCTCCGAGATCGGAAACGCAGAACAGGAACCGGGCCCGGTCCATCGTGTCGCAATCACGATGGGCCGGGCCCGGCGTCTTTTCAGACTGCCGCTACGAGCTCGGGTTCACCCGACAGAGCAGCGTCACCGAGGGCCGCGAGGTACCGCTCGGCGTCCAGGGCGGCTGCGCAACCGGAGCCGGCCGCGGTGATGGCCTGGCGGTAGATGTGGTCCACCACGTCGCCCGCGCCGAAAACGCCGGGGATGTTCGTGCGGGTGGTGGGGGCCTGGGTCTTGAGGTAGCCCTCGCCGTCCAGTTCAAGCTGGTCGGCGAAGAGTTCCGTACGGGGGTCGTGGCCGATGGCGACGAACAGGCCCGTGACGTCGAGCTCCCTCGTCTCGCCGGTGAGGACGTCGCGCAGGACGAGGCCGGAGAGCATGCCGCCGGTCTCCTTGATCTCGGCGACCTCGCTGTCGAACGCGAAGGAGATCTTGTCGTCGGCGAACGCCCGGTCCTGCATGGCCTTGGAGGCGCGCAGGGTGGAGCGTCGGTGCACGATGGTGACCGAGCGGGCGAAGCGGGTGAGGAAGGTGGCCTCTTCCATGGCGGTGTCGCCACCGCCGACCACGACGATGTCGCGGTCGCGGAAGAAGAACCCGTCGCAGGTCGCGCACCAGGAGACTCCACGCCCGGAGAGCGTGTCCTCGTTCGGCAGGCCGAGCTTGCGGTAGCCGGAGCCGGTCGCGATGATCACGGCCTTAGCGCGGTGGACCGTGCCCTCGGAGTCGGTCAGCAGCTTGATGTCCCCGCTGAGGTCGACGGAGACGATGTCGTCGTCGATCATCTCGGCGCCGAACTTCTCCGCCTGGGCCCGCATGTTGTCCATGAGGTCGGGGCCGTCGATGCCGCTGGGGAAGCCGGGGAAGTTCTCGACCTCGGTGGTCGTGGTGAGCGAACCGCCGACGAATATGGAGCTGCCGAACAGCAGGGGCTTGAGCTGTGCGCGGGCGGTGTAGAGCGCCGCGGTGTAGCCGGCCGGGCCGGAGCCGATGATGATGACCTCGCGCACGTCGTCCTGCGCGCCTGTCGGGTTGGTCGTCATGATGCGGTCAGCTCTCCTGCTTCTGCGTGTTCTTGGCGTCGATCTCTGCGATGAGGCCCTCGATGAGGCCCTTGATCTCGTCGCGGATGGGGCGTACGGCCTCGACGCCCTGGCCGGCCGGGTCTTCGAGCTGCCAGTCGAGGTAGGTCTTGCCGGGGAAGTACGGGCAGGCGTCGCCGCAGCCCATGGTGATGATGTAGTCCGACGCCTGCGCGGCCTCGGGGGTCAGCACCTTCGGCTTCTGGTCGGAGATGTCGATGCCCAGCTCGGCCATGGCGGCGACGGCCGAGGGGTTGATCTGCTCGCCAGGTACGGAGCCGGCCGAGCGGACCTCGACCCGGTCGCCCGCGAGGTGACGCAGGAAGCCGGCGGCCATCTGCGAGCGGCCTGCATTGTGGATGCAGACGAACAACACGGACGCGAGCGGGGTGGAGGACATCGGTTCTTCCTTCATCGGCAGGGTCAGCAGGACCGTCCATCGCGCCCAATCGGCAACGACTCAGCACCGACTGGTATCAGCCCTGGATGATGTGACAGTATCAGTCCATGATGACGTCAGTCGACACTGATCTGCTCCGGGTTCTGGCCGATCCCCTCAGGCTTCAGATCGTGACCCTCCTTGCCCGGGAAACGCTCTGCACCACGCACCTGGTCGAGGAGACCGGTGCCAAGCAGACCAACCTCTCCAACCACCTGAAGGTGCTCAGAGAGGCCGGGGTCGTGGAAACCGAACCGTGCGGCCGCTTCATCTACTACAGACTCCGCCCGGAAGTCATCGAGGCCATCGCCGGTCAGTTCGCCGGCCTCGCGCAGGCCGCACGTGCCACTTCCGAAGCGAACATCAAGCGGTCCTGCCCATAGCCCGCTTGGTTCCCCCCTCACCTGCCCGAGGAGAACCTGCCTTGACCGCCACCGAGCACGTCGGCGCCGCACCCGCAGCGGATACCGCGATACCCGCCGACGCGCCCCAGCCCGCACCCGGCGCGAGCGCGCCCGCCATCCCGCTGGTAGCTCGCGCCGCCGCCGAACTCGTCGGAACGGCCGCGCTCGTCGCGATCGTCGTCGGGTCCGGCATCCAGGCGACGAAGCTCACCCAGGACGTGGCCCTGCAGCTGCTGGCCAACTCCACCGCCACCGTCTTCGGCCTCGGCGTCCTGATCGCCCTCCTCGGCCCGGTCTCCGGAGCCCACTTCAACCCGGTCGTCAGCCTCGCCGAGTGGTGGACCGGCCGACGCAGCGGCGCAGGCGTCACCGCCCGCGAGCTGGCCGTCTACGTCCCTTCGCAGATCGTCGGCGCCATCGCGGGTGCGGTCCTGGCCGACGCGATGTTCGGCGAGCCGCTGGTGAAGTGGGCCACCCACGACCGCTCCGCCGGGAACCTCCTGCTCAGCGAGGTCGTGGCCACCGCCGGCCTGATCATGCTGATCTTCGGCCTGGCGCGGACCGACCGGCTGCGCTTCGCACCCGTCGCCGTGGCCTCGTACATCGGCGCCGCGTACTGGTTCACCTCCTCCACCTCCTTCGCGAACCCTGCCGTGACCATCGGCCGCGCCTTCACGGACACCTTCGCGGGCATCGCCCCCGCCTCGGTGCCCGCCTTCGTCGGCGTGCAGCTCGTGGGAGCGGTCGTGGGCCTGGCCCTGGTCGCGGTCATCTTCATGCGCCCCGCGAGCAACAGCGGGCAGCCCTCCGCATGACACAGCACACGGATGCGGTGGTGATCGGAGGCGGCCAGTCCGGGCTCGCCGCCGGGTACCACCTGCGCCGTCTGGGCATCGAGCACGTCATCCTCGATGCCCAGGCGGCGCCCGGCGGGGCCTGGCAGCACACCTGGGACTCGCTGCACCTGTTCTCCCCGGCGGCGTACTCCTCACTTCCGGGCCGGTTCATGCCCGCCCAGGAGGGTGAGGTCTACCCGGACGCCGGGCACGTGGTCTCGTACCTCGCGGACTACGAGAAGCGGTACGAGCTCCCTGTGCAGCGGGGTGTGTGGGTCTCCGCCGTCCACCGTGACGGCGACTTCCTTCGTGTGGAGACCGACTCTGGCGACTGGCGGGCCCGTGCCGTCGTCAGCGCCACCGGGACGTGGACGCGCCCCTTCCTGCCGGCCGTCCCCGGACGGCGCGAATACGCGGGCCGCCAGCTCCACACCGTGCAGTACCGCAGCCCGGCCGAGTTCGCCGGGCAGCGCGTGATCGTGGTGGGCGGTGGGAACTCCGGAGCCCAGATCGCCGCCGACCTCGCCGGCACGGCAGACCTGACGTGGGTTACCCAGCGTCCGCCCCGCTACCTGCCCGACGACATCGACGGCCGGGCCCTCTTCGACGCCGCCACCGCCCGCCGCCAGGCGCTCGACGCCGGCCGCACCGACACCGGCGGCATCGCCTCCCTCGGCGACATCGTGGCCGTGCCCCCGGTCCGAGCAGCTCGTGATGCCGGGCTCCTGCCCGCGCGGCCGATGTTCAGCAGCCTCACGCCCGACGGCGTCGTGTGGCCGGACGGTACGAGCGCCCAGGCCGACGCGGTCATCTGGTGCACCGGCTTCCGCCCGGCCCTGGCCCACTTCGCTTCGCTGCGCCTGCGCGGCAGTCGCGGCCACGTCGCCACCGTCGGCACCCGAGCCGTCGACGAGCCCCGCCTGCACCTGCTCGGCTACGGCGACTGGACCGGCCCGGCCTCCGCCACCCTCATCGGCGTCGGCCGGCCCGCCCGCGACGCGGCCCGTGAGATCGCGGAGCTGCTGGGCCGCTGACGTACGGAACCGCAGAGGGTAGGGAACCCGACCAGTGTGCCGGTCGGGTTCCCTACCCTCTGCGGTTCCGTACGTGGTTCAGCTCTCGGTGGTGCAACAGGAGTCCGCGGGCTGCTGCTGCGGGTCGACGGTCTCGTCCTCTTCGATGATCTGGACGTCGCAGCAGTCGGAGGCGGGTGCGGTGTCGTTCTTGCCGAAGAGCTTGGCGAAGAGGCCAGTTTTGGTGCTCATGAGGTGTGTCTCCTTGGAGTGGTGCGGGGAATGAGGACTGGGGCGGTCAGGCGACCAGGGGGACGAGGAATCCGCCGGCCAGCGCGAGGGCGAAGATCGAAGTACCGAAGGTGGCCAGGAGCTTGGGCTTGAACAGCTTCGTCAGGAGGGTCATCTCGGGCGGGCTGATGGCGGCCGCGGCGATGACGAAGGCGAAGACGGCGCCGAGGTTCATGCCGCGTTCCATCAGGGCGAAGCCGATGGGCAGGGCGGTCTCGGCCCGCATGTAGAGCGGGATGGCGATCAGTGCGGCGACCGGGATGGCGTACCACTTCCCGTCTCCGGCAACGGCGGCCATGAGGTCGGTGGGCACGGCCCCATAAATGATCGCGCCGATCGATACGCCGATCACCATCGGCTTGATCATGGGCTTCAGCTCATTCAGGGCCTCGCGCCAGGCGCCGGGGAGTTCGGCGCGCAGGCCGCGCCAGGGCACGTACGCCTTCTCCCGGCCGCCCTCGATCCGAACGCGCTTGACCTGCGAGGCGAAGCCGAAGCGCTGCATGCCGTGCGCGATGAGCAGGGTGCCGACGGCGGCGACGGCGGTGAAGCTGACGGCCACCTTCCAGCCGAACAGGGCGCCGACGGCCACGAACACGAACGGGTCCAGGATCGGCGAGGCGATCAGGAAGGCCACAGCGGTGGAGAACGGCACTCCGGCGCGCAAGATGCCGGCCAGGACCGGGATCGTCGAGCACGAACAGAAAGGGGTGAGCGCGCCGAAGGTGGTGCCCTTGATCATGCCCTTCAGGTGGCTGCCGCCCAGCCACTGGGCGAGCTTCTCCGGGCCCGTCTTCCTCATCACCAGGGTGATGAGGAAGGTGATCGCGATGAAGAGCAGGACGAGTTCCCCGGCGATCACGCCGAACGTCTCGAGGACTTCAAGGACTTGGTTCACGGGTGGGGCACCTCACGGTCTTGCAGACATCGCTGCGCCGTCCCACCGGCGTGGACGCGCGCTGCCGGTCGGTGAGGGGAGTTCAGTCTTGGGGCTGTACGGGGAGGGGCCGGGCGGGACCCGCCCACCTCAGGTCACTGGCAGGACGCCGCACCCTCGGGGGCCTGGGCGGCGAGGCTGGCGAGGAGCTGGACCGGGCCGCCGAGCTCGGCGCAGCACAGGGAGTAGACGTTGCTGCGCCCGCGGGGCTTGGCACTGATCAGCTCCTGCTCACGCAGGGGGGCCAGGTGGTGGCTGACCAGGGTCTGGCTCAGCCCGGTGGCCTCCTGGAGCTCCTTGACCGTGCGCGGGCGCTCGGCGATCAGGAGCATCAGGGTCAGGCGGGTCTCGTCTCCCAGGGCGCGGAGCTTGGGGGCCAGGAGCCGGGCCCGGTCGCCTTCGGAAAGCAGGGCCGCCGGGGTGGTCACCGCGACCGGAAGAGTCGTTGTCATACCCACACATTAGCACCATCATCTGCGCTTATCAATAGTGGATGCTGTTGATAGGTGCGAGGGGTGTTGCTGTAGAGAGGTCGGCTGGCCGTACGCCTCCACGTTCCGCCTGGTCAGCGGCTGTCGGCCTGCGCACAGGGGAAGCAGCGCACGCTCCGGGCCGGCGTCTCGCTGGGCGGCGCGAGGAGGGGCCGCCTGCGGACTTCGTACGTGACGATCCGCGCGTGGTCGGCGCAGACGGCGGCGCCGCAGCCTCGGCAGACGCCGACGGCCGGGCTCGCAGCCCCTCGCGTGTGACAGTCGAGGCAGTGCATCAGCACACCTCGCCCGGGGTCGCCACCCGCTCCGCCGTGAACCGCTTGCGCCAGGCCAGGGACACGTAGACCAGGCCGATGAGAACCGGGACCTCGATGAGCGGGCCCACGACCCCGGAGAGGGCCTGGCCGCTGGTGACGCCGAAGGTGGCAATGGCGACCGCGATGGCCAGCTCGAAGTTGTTGCCGGCGGCGGTGAAGGCGAGCGTCGTGGTGCGGTCGTACGCGAGCCCGATGGCCTTGCCGAGGGCGAAGGTGCCGAACCACATCACCGCGAAGTACACGAGGAGCGGCAGTGCGATCCGGGCGACGTCCAGGGGCTGCGAGGTGATGGTCTTCCCCTGGAGGGCGAAGAGGATGACGATCGTGAAGAGCAGGCCATACAGGGCCCAGTGGCCGATCTTCGGCAGGAACTTCGCCTCGTACGCCTCGCGTCCGAGCTCCTTCTCGCCGATGCGGCGGGTGAGGAAGCCCGCGAGGAGCGGGACGCCGAGGAACACGATCACGTTCAGGGCGATGTGCCAGACCGGCACGTCCAGGCCCTGGCCGTCGCCGAGTCCGAGCCAGCGGGGCAGCAGGTCGAGGTAGAACCAGCCCAGCGCGCCGAAGGCGATGACCTGGAAGACGGAGTTCAGGGCGACCAGCACGGCTGCGGCTTCGCGGTCGCCGCAGGCGAGGTCGTTCCAGATGACGACCATGGCGATGCAGCGGGCCAGGCCGACGATGATCAGCCCGGTGCGGTACTCGGGCAGGTCCGGGAGGAAGATCCAGGCCAGCGCGAACATCAGCGCCGGACCGACGATCCAGTTGATGGCCAGCGAGGAGACCATCAGCTTCCGGTCGCCGGTGACCGCGTCGAGCTTGTCGTACCGGACCTTGGCCAGCACCGGGTACATCATGACCAGCAGCCCGATCCCGATGGGCAGCGAGATCCCGCCGACCTCGACCTTGGCGAGGGCGTCGTTCAAGCCGGGGACCAGCCGGCCGAGCCCCAGGCCGACACCCATGGCGAGCAGGATCCACACGGCCAGGAAACGGTCCAGGGTGGACAGCTTCCTCACGATCGAGGAACCCTCGACTTCCGGCAGCCGCGCGGTGGGGCCGGGTTCGGTCGCGGTCATAAAGGGACTCACTTTCGGTTCGTGCACGTGAAGGTGGAGAGCAGCGTGGACAGGGCGCGCGCCGCACCGCCGACGAGGCTCCGTCGGCGACGGCAGCCGCACGGCCGCAAACAGAACCGATCACATCAGCGCGGGCTGAAGTCAGCTCGAACTGACACTCTCACATCAGGCTAGCCTGATGCCACTCAAGGCTGACATCAGCACCGAATGGCCCAGCGCGCGAACCGCGCGTCACCTGCGACGGTCGCCGCTGGAGCGGCGGATTCCGTCGCTTCCTCCCAACCTTGAGTCGGGCGCGGCCAGTGGGTCTGTGGGTGTGGATGAAAATGCGGTGCCACCCTTGCGCTCGGATGGTGCCGGGCCGCTACCTTCCTGGAGCGACGGGACGGGCGCGCGAGCAATCGGGCCCGCGCCTCGTGTACGGGGAGAGGGCGTGATCGAAGCGACGCAGGACAAGGGGCCGGTACACGCCGCACGGCTGCGCTCGGCGCCGCTGGTCTTCGGGGCCGGCGCCCTGGTGGGCGTGCTGGGCGGGATGATCGGTCTGGGCGGCGCCGAGTTCCGGCTGCCGCTGCTGATCGGGGTCTTCGGCTTCGCGGCGCTGTCGGCGGTCATCCTGAACAAGGCGATGAGCCTGGTCGTCGTGGTCACCGCACTACCCGCCCGACTGGCCACAGTCTCCTTCGGTGAGCTCGGCAGCCATTGGGCGATCGCGGTCAACCTGCTCGCCGGAAGCCTGCTCGGCGCCTGGGCGGGAGCCTCGTGGGCCGTGCGGATGAAGTCCGCCACCCTCTACAAGGTCCTCGCGATCCTCATGGTCGCCATGGCCGCCACTCTCGTCGCCACGCACACCACCGCCGTCGGGTCGCTCGACCTGCCCGCCCCGGTGCAGCTCGTGGCCGGCGTCGTCGCCGGATTCGGGATCGGCGTGGTCGCAGCGATCATGGGTGTCGCGGGCGGCGAGCTGCTGATCCCGACGATCGTGCTGCTGTACGGGGCGGACATCAAGCTGGCGGGAAGCCTGTCCCTGCTGGTGTCCCTGCCCACCATGCTCGTCGCCTTCGCCCGCTACAGCCGCGACGGCAGCTTCGCCGTCCTAGGCGCCAACGTCCGCTTCGCCGCACTCATGGCGGGCGGCTCGATCGCCGGGGCACTCCTCGGTGGACTCCTCCTCGGCGTGATCCCCGACCTGGTACTCATTCCCGCCCTCGCGGCCATCCTGCTGATCTCAGCGGTCAAGGTCGCCCGCCACGTCTGACCACAGTTTGACCGCCGCGGAGGGTCTTGCGCTGGTCAGGGCTGCCGGAGGATCGTGCAGATGTCCCCTGCCGGGCAGGACTCCGGATCCGTCTCGGCCGCCCTGCGGCCCAGGTCGGTCAGCAAGGCACGGGTCTTGCGGAGTTCCGCCATGCGCTGCTCGATCTGGTCGAGGTGCGTGCTGATGAGCCGGGCGACGTGCCCGCAAGGGGCCTCGCCGCTATCGCGCAGTTCCAGGACCGAGCGGATCTCGGCGAGCGTGAGACCGGCGCCCTGAGCGTCGCGGATGAACGCCAGCCGGTTCACGGCCTCCGGCGCGTAGTCGCGGTACCCGGCTGCCGTACGGGGCGGGGCGGACAGGAGTCCGGCCTGCTCGTAGAAGCGGATGGTCTTGGCCGTCACATAGCCGGCCGCCGCGAGGTCACCGATGCGCATGCCCCTCACGCTACGCCTTGACCTTCCAGCGCACTGGAAGGTTTACGGTCGGGCGACAAACCACGAATGGGGAGCACAGCAGAAATGCGGATCACCATCCTGACGGTGCCGGAGTGCCCGAACGTAGCCGTGGTCCGGGAGCGGATCACCGCCGCGCTCGGCGGCCGGAGCACCGAGGTGGAGGTAGTCGAAGTACGCGCGCAGGGAGAGGCTGCCCGCTGGGGCATGACCGGCTCGCCGACCGTGCTGGTCGACGGGGCGGACCCGTTCGCGGTGGCCGGTGCTCCGCCGAGCGTGTCCTGCCGCCTCTACCGGGACGCAGACGGCCGGGTGGACGGGGCGCCGAGCGTGGAGGACCTGCGCCAGGTGTTGTCCGGAGCGGTTCTCGCCCGGGAGACCGCCGGGGACCAGGAGTGCTGCGAGACGGACTTGCTCGATCCGATCGGGCATGCTGGCCGGGGCCGACGGGCCCCGGCCGAGCGCGGTCTGCGCACTGTCCATCAGGCGGTGCTGCGGCACTTCGCCGCCGAAGGTGCGGCGCCGGAGGCGTCGGTACTGGAGGCCGTCGCCGCCCTCGCCGGCCGGACCGCCGCCGACGTACTGGCCGAACTGGACCGCGAGGACTTCCTGACCCTCGACGGGACCGGGCGGATCCGGGCGGCGTACCCGTTCTCCACGGTCCAGACCCGGCACCGTGTGCGGCTGCTTGGAGGAGTCGAGGTGTGGTCCATGTGTGCCGTCGACGCCCTGGGCATCTCCGCCATGCTGGGAGGTCAGGACGTACGGATTTCCTCCTCGGACCCGGTCAACAGCGAGCCGGTCAAGGTCACCTTCACCGGCGGCACCGCCCGATGGGAGCCGGCGGACTCCATTGTGTTCATCGGCCGCCGCGCTGGCGAGGGCCCTGCCGCCACGGTGTGCTGCGACACGCTGAACTTCTTCACCGGACACGCCTCGGCCGAGCAGTGGCGGCAAGAGCACCCCGAGGTACGCGGCCAGGCCGTCGGCCAAGACCGGGCCGTCCAGATCGCCGAGCAGACCTTCGGCCCACTCCTCCATGACGATTGAAGCGCCCGGCGCCAGTGAGAGACAGCCGTGGAGCGGGCATCATCAAAGCCCGGGGCGGAGCCCCGGCCCCCGACCGAGAGCCGGTAGGCCATGGTGAAACCGACCCCGATGGACCGGCAGGCCGCGTACGACGACTACGAGCGCGCCCGCCGGACCTTCCACCGCCTCCTCGACACGGCGTCGGCGGACGACCTCTCCAGGCCCTCCAGCGACACCAAATGGACCAACGAACAGCTGCTGTGGCACATGCTCTTCGGCTACATGGTCGTCCGAGCGTTGCTCGTCCTGGTGCGCGTCTTCGGTCGGCTCCCCCGCAAGGTCGGCAAGGGGTTCGCGCGGGCGCTGAACGCGGGCACCGCACCCTTCGACCTGATCAACTACCTGGGTCCGTGCGGGGCGGTGAAGGTCTACGGGCCTCGGCGCATGGGCGCCGCATTCGACCGGGTCACCGACTCCCTGCTCCACCAACTCGCGGCGGAGTCAGAAGCGGACCTCACACGCGGCATGCACTACCCCGTCCGGTGGGACCCCTTCTTCAAGGACTACATGACCCTCGCGGACATCTACGGCTACCCGACCCGGCACTTCGACTTCCACCACCGCCAGCTCACCCTGAACGGCGAGCTCAAGTAATCTGCGGGCTCCGACGCTCGAGCAGGACCACGTCGCGCCACACGCCGTGGTGGCGGCCGATGCGCTCACGGGTGCCGATGACACGGAAACCGGTCCGCTGGTGCAGGGCCAAGCTCGCGGTGTTCTCGGGGAAGATGCCGGACTGGATCGTCCAGATGCCCGCCGCCTCCGTCGAGGCGATCAGCGCGTCCAGCAGCGCGCGGGCGACTCCGTGGCCCCGGGCGCCGGGGTGGACGTACACGGAGTGCTCGACCACGCCCGCGTACGCGCAGCGGTCGGAGACCTTCGACGCCGCCACCCAGCCGAGAACCTGCCCGTCAGGGCCGATCGCCCCGAAGCGGTGCTCGGCCAGCCTCGCCGCGTCGAACTCCGCCCAGCTGGGGGCCTTGGCCTCGAAGGTGGCGTTCCCCTCGTCGATCCCGGCTTGGTAGATCGCCAGGACTCCATCCGCGTGCGCCCAGGTCAGAGGCTCGATGCGCAGGTTCACGCCCCACCGGCCCGCGTCAGGAGAGCGCCCATGGCGGCGAGAACGACGGGCTCCACCCGATAGAAGACCCAGGTGCCGCGCCGCTCGGAGGAGAGCAGGCCGGCGTCCTTCAGCTTCTTCAGGTGGTGGGAGACGGTCGGCTGGGAGACGCCCACGTCGGAGATGTCGCACACGCAGGCCTCCCCGCCCTCATGCGAGGCCACCAGGGAGAAGAGCCGCAGGCGGACAGGATCGCCCAGCGCCTTGAACATCACCGCACTCCGCTCGGCCTCGTCGGCCGTCAGTGGGCGTTCGGTAAGGGGCGGGCAGCAGGGGGCCACGGCCTCCGGCTCCAGCAGTGGCAGCAGCTTCGCAGTGGACATGCATCCATCATCCGATGGGATTCGACGAATGTCTATGTTGACGAATGTCGATCCAGGGTCCACCCTGGTGGCATCGAGACATCGACGTCTATCGAATCAACTGGGGAGCCTGCCGTGACCACACCCACCGAAGCCCTGCCCGTCATCGTGATCGGCGCCGGCCCCGCCGGCCTCGCCGCGGCTTCCCACCTGGTCGAGCGCGACATCGAGCCCCTGGTCCTTGAGGCGGGGCCCGCCGCCGGCAGCGCGGTACGCGAGTGGGGTCACGTACGACTCTTCTCCACCTGGTCCGAGCTCGTCGACCCGGCCGCCGAGAAGCTCCTGGTGCCCACCGGCTGGACCGCCCCCGACAGCGCGACCTACCCCTCCGGCGCGGACTGGGCCGAGCGGTACCTCCAGCCGCTCGCAGACCTTCTGGGTGACAAGGTCCGCTACGGCGCCCAGGTCACCGGCGTCTCCCGCCTCGGCCGCGACCGCATCGTCGACGCCGACCGCGAGGCCCAGCCCTTCACCGTCAGCATCCTGAACGCCGACGGCACCGAGGAGCGTCTCACCGCCCGCGCCGTCATCGACGCCTCCGGTACGTGGTCCACGCCCAGCCCGATCGGCGGCGACGGCCTGCCCGCCCTCGGCGAAAAGGCCGCAGCCGACCGGATCTCGTACCGGATCCCCAATCTCAAGGACCCGGCCGTCCGCGCCCGCTACGCAGGCAAGCGCACCGCCGTCATCGGCTCCGGCGCCTCTGCCTTCACCGCGCTCGCATACCTGGCGGAACTCTCCAAGGAGGAGTCCGGCACCCACACGGTGTGGATCCTGCGACGCGGTATCAGCGGCTCGACCTTCGGCGGCGGCAGCGCCGACCAGCTCCCCGCGCGCGGCGCCCTCGGCCTCGCCGCCAAGGCCGCCGTCGACAACGGCCACGCCAACGCGGTCACCGGATTCCGTACCGACGCCGTCGAGCGCCACGACGATCAGCTGGTCCTGGTCGCCGAGGACGGCCGCCGCCTGGACCCGGTCGACGAGGTCATCGTCCTCACCGGCCTGCGCCCCGACCTCTCCTTCGTGAACGAGCTGCGCCTCGGACTCGACGAGCGCCTCCAGGCCCCCGTCGACCTCGCCCCGCTGATCGACCCGAACCAGCACTCCTGCGGCACCGTCTACCCCCACGGCGTGAAGGAGCTCTCCCACCCGGAGAAGGGCATCTACCTGGTGGGCATGAAGTCCTACGGCCGCGCCCCGACCTTCCTCGCCATGACCGGTTACGAGCAGGTCCGCTCCATCGCCGCCCACCTCGCAGGCGACCACGAGGCCGCAGAACGCGTCGAACTCACCCTCCCCGAGACCGGAGTCTGCGGCGGCGCCGGCCTCTTCGACCAGCCCGCAGCCGCCGAGGCGAGCGGTGGCGGCTGCTGCGCAGCCCCCGCCACGCTCACGATCGGCGCCCCGGCCTCCTCCGGCGGCTGCTGACCTCCGTGAGACACACCCAGGCCGACGCGGCCGCGACCGGGACGGGGGTCCGGTCGCGGCCGCGCGCCGTCCTGCCCGCCCTCTGCGCCACGCAGATCACCAGCTGGGGCATCGTCTACTACGCCTTCCCCGTCCTGCTCCCGCGCCTGACCGCCGAAACCGGCTGGTCCACCAACGCGGCAACGGGCGCGTTCTCCCTCGCGCTCCTGGTCTCGGCCGTAGCCGGAATCCCCATCGGCCGGATCCTCGACCACCGAGGGCCGCGCGCGGTAATGACCGCCGGCTCCGCACTGGGCACGCTCGCACTCCTCGTCATCGCGACCGCCCCCAACCTGGCCGTCTTCACCCTGGGATGGGTCCTCGCGGGCCTGACCATGGCCGCCACCTTCTATCCACCAGCCTTCGCCGCCCTCACCCGCTGGTGGGGCCCCGACCGCATCCGCGCCCTGACCGTCGTCACCCTCGCGGGCGGACTGGCCTCCACCGTCTTCGCACCTCTCACGGCAGCCATCGCGGAGCACCTGAGCTGGCGGGCCACGTACGCCGTCCTCGCCGTGATCCTGGCCGCCGTCACCATCCCCGCACACGCCCTGGCCCTGCGCGCTCCCTGGCCGGCTGCCCCACCGCCACCGCCCTCCTCGGACCGCACAACATCCATCCCGCGAAGCCGCCCCTTCCTCCTGCTGGCCACGGCCTTCACGCTCTCCGGATTCGCCATGTACGCGGTCGTCATGGGCTTGATCCCGCTCCTCACCGAACGCGGCGCCACTGCGACGCAAGCCGCTTGGGCCCTGGGCCTCGGCGGGGCAGGCCAGACCCTCGGCCGCACGCTCTACTCGGCCCTCGCCACCCGAACCTCGGTCACGACCCGCACTGCCGTCCTCATCGCCCTCGGCGGCGCGACGACGGCATCACTGGCCTTCACCCCAGGCCCTATGCCACTCCTGATCGCCCTCGCGATCCTCGCCGGAGTCATCCGCGGCAACCTCACACTCCTGCAGGCCACCGCGGTCACCGACCGTTGGGGCACCACGCACTACGGCCGCCTCTCAGGACTTCTCGGCGCACCCGCCCACATCGCCGCAGCCCTCGCCCCCTGGGCCGGAGCCGCCTTTGCCGGCCAACTCGGCGGCCACACCGCTCTCTTCGCGGCCCTCGCATGCATCTCGATCCTCGCGATGCTCCTCGCCGTGGCTTCAGCGGCGAAACCGCACCCGGTCAGTGGTGCCCATCCGGGGTGAGCGTGATCCAGCCGTCCGGGATCCAGCCTTCGAGGTAGCCCTCCAGGAACGGCTCGAGCTCGGGGATTCCGAGGTGCGCCACTTCCCCGAGCGCCTGGCGCCACGGAAGCCACAACTGCGATGGCCAGCGGCCCCCTTCGACGTGAACCGTGAACAGCCGCGCGTTGCGCCGTACGCCGCCGCCGGACGGCACAACGTCCAGCCGGGCCACCGTCCCACCGAAGCGGAAAGCCGAGCCGGCAGCGAGCCGACAGGCAGCCGCCCTGTACGACTCGCCCGGCGCGCACGCCCTCAGGGGGAGACTCATCAGCCCCGGCGAGTACTGGACGAGGCCCAGCCGGTGAAACTCGTCGAAGCACACGAGGTACACCTCACGTCGCACCTTTGGTGCATACATAGCCACAAGAAAAAGAATGGCCCGTCGGGAGCGCGACGCACTCCGGGCGGACCGAACGGGTGGGTAGCCTGCAAACTCAGGACTCGGGCGGCGTCGGCGGCAACGCCGCCGGCCCGGGCCAGACCTGGAACCCGAAGGACGCTTCCAACCGGGCGAGCGTGCCCGAGTCCGGCATGACCCTGCCGTTGAGCACCCTGCTGATCGTCGAATGCGTCAGGCCCGTCGCCGCCGCGAGGCTGCGTAGCGTATGCCCGGTAGAGGACATGGCCCGCGCGAGGTTCCGGGAGAGGGACTGGCCGTAGTAGGCACTGACCGGCGCATCGGGAGCGAGAGCGGCATTGGGCCAAGCGCCGTCCACGACGTAGTCGCGCGGCTGCTTGTCGTTGCTGCTCCGGGGCATGCCGAGATCATCCCACGTACCCATGGGGCCGACCCTTCCCTCGTCTCGGATCCCGTCGCGGAGACCTCTCGCATGTTGCAAGTAAGGACCAGAGTAGAGGTCCATTCCCTGCCCGTCCGGCACATTCCAAGGTTCAGGAGCACTCCGTGTCGGCGAGCGGCGCCACCGCCGTGGCCCGCACGCGCCACTCGCTACTACGCGCGCCCGATGCGGCACTCCGGCAAGCGTTCTCACATGTACCGAGACCATAGACATCGAGCAAGCCATAAGAGTCTTGGCTCGCAACATGACCCACGCGCAACGGAGTTGCGCCCAAACTCCAGAGAATCGGCTCGCTCGCATCTCTGCGTTTCCCTGCGGCGCGCGCGAAGGCTCGCTAGCTTGTGGGTGGATCATCAGAGGGGAGCGGAGCATGACCACAACAGGTGCGGGGTCCGCGCACCCTCTCGTTGAACACCTGCGGGAGATCCAGGCCGGGGAGCACGCCAAATGGGTCATCGCGACCGGCGTGTTGGCTGAGGTGCGACAAGAGATGGTCGACCTCCAGCGTCGCTTCGAAGAAGCGGAGCGAGCTCTCTTGTCGGCCGACGTACGACTGTCGGCCGTGAGCGACACCGTTCGCCAGGCCGAGGAGTTCTTGGGAGTGGAGCAGCCCTCGCATCCGACGGCCGATCCAGGTGAACACCCGAATCCTGCGGGCCCGCAGAGCTCCGGCTCCAACGTCGACACGGAGCCGAAGTCCCTCACGGAGCTGGTCCTCGAAGCGCTCGCGGACGGCCTCGATACGCCGACCTCCAAGATCGTCGCCCATGCTCAGCTGGAGCGTCCGGACGCGACACCTCGGCAGATCACCAACTGCGCCAGCCATCTGCGAGCCAGGGGGAAGGTCCTCATTGTCGGCCGCGGGGTCTACCGGCTGGCCATCAAGGAGCCGCGCACGTAGAGATCACCATCTCCCACACAGAAAAAGGCGCCGCCCGGGTGGCTAGACCCTGGCGACGCCGTGACACGTCAGCTGAGGGCCCACGCGCCGCCTCCAGGCTAGGTCATGGAGTAGCGGCCCGCCCGGCCCTCGGGAATTTTGTGCATTCAGCACTCGATCACCAATGAGGGCCCACGCCATGCCATCGGACGCATTCATGCACCACTGGCCTCTACGGGTCAGCAGCAGCTGGCCGCTCCAGCACTCCCACGGGGGTGTTCGATGAGTGCCGCGAACAAAGTCCGGAACATCATGCCCACCGGCGGAATGACCACCCTGCGGCAGCTGAAGGTGGTCGACGCGGTCGCCGAACTGGGCGGCGACGACCGGCTGGCCATCCCGGTTGCAGAGATCGCCGACAAGGTGGGGCTCAGCCCCCACAACGTCTCCTCCTCGCAGGGCTTTCTTCGTCAGGCCGGCTTGCTGGAGACTCACCACGGATCCCTTTCCATCACCACTGCCGGCTTTCGGCTGACGCGGCTCCGGACGGAGGACTCCGCCCGCGCTCGCCTCTTCCTGCATGACCACTGGCAGTCCACCTGGTTCACCAAGGCGGCCAAGCGTCTCCTGCGACAAGGACCGCGACAGAGGATCACACTCGCCGAAGAGCTCAGCCAAGGGCTACCGGCAACGGCGCCCGAACGCGGGCTCTACCTCGTGGACTGGCTCGACTACGCCCTGATCGTCCACGTGGACGAGGACGGAATGGCCCACCTCCCGGGCTCCATCCCCACACCCCCACCCCCCGCCGCTCCGGCATCAGGCCTGTTCCTCAGCTCGGTCGAAGCGACCATGGCGCTGCCCGATGACACCTTCGTGGCAGCCATGCAGGCGTACGGGACCCTCGTGAGCTCGCTCCGAGGGCCGGCGGCCCGCACCTAGTCAGGCTGGCTCGCCCCACCACGCCGAATGACGCCCCGGGCCGTCCCGCCCGGGGTCTCTTCGGCGCGTCCTCATCCATTCGCCCACGCCGGGTTGCAGCGGAGATCACAGATGCCCACCGTGATGGTGCAAGTACGGAACACAATGAATCATTCGAATCTTCCCAGTCAGAGGGTCGGGGGAGGGGTCGAACTGCTCTCCCCGACCCTCCGGAGGACCGTCATCATGGGAAGCGACCTGTCTCTCATCCATGCCATCGACCTCGTCATCGACGCGTGGCGGGAGATGACAGCCCTCGATGAGATGTCCGAGCAGACCTTCGACAAGTTCGGTCTCCTCATCAAGAGGTTCAGGCGGAACGCCACTGCACGAGGCGTACTGCTCATCTCGGACGTCACCGAGGTCATCGCCGAGGACTTCGTCAACGCCAAGGGCCGGAGCCGCCACGGCCACGTCTCGGACTCGGCGGTATCTACCCGCCGGGGCCGCCTAAGCGTCTTGCGGACCGCCTTCCGCACACTGCACGAGCTCGGGCTGAGCGACCAGGATCCGACGCGCCACATCGTCCTGCCCGCCCGCACCTACGAAGGTTCCCGCCCTCTCACCGAAGACGAGGCCGTGCTGCTGCGCCACCACGCCGCATACGCGGCCCGGCCGACCCGGCACGCAGCCGCGGCCGCCCTCGCCCTGGCCGGCGGGCACAGCGGCGAGATCGGGCACAGCGTCGTGGCCGACCTCGACCTGCCGCGCAGCCGCGTCTGGATGCACGGAGCGCGCAAATACGACCCCCGCTGGTGCCGGCTGGACGCCTGGAGCCGCCATGTACTGGCCGATCGAGCGCGCGACGTCCTCGCTCAGCACCCGGACAAGAGCACCGCGCGCCTCGCGGTGTCCAGCACCCCGGCATCCGATCCGGCCCTGCAGTCGCGATCGTGCGTCGCGCTCCGCGACCTGATCCGCAGGATCGGCCTCGGCGGAGAACCAGATGTCACCCCGGCTTCCGTCACCACCCGTGCCGCCGTCGAGACCTTCGAAGTGACCGGTCGCATCGAGGAATCCGCCCGACGGCTCGGGATCCGATCCCTGGACAGGGCCGCCTCCATCGTCGGCTACGACTGGCAGACCGACCCCGCCTTCACCGACGGGGGTCCGGCCCGTGCCTGACGACGTCTTCGGAACCCCCAAGCCCCAGTCCGAACGCCCGAACCGCAAACGCCAGCTCACCGACCAAGACCAGCGCAGCACCACCGAGCGCGTTCGCGACTGCCTCGACTACCCGCTGCTCTACGAGATGGCGGAACTCCTGCCGCCGCCGAACGTCGTCGGCTGCCCCCGTGAGTACCCGGGCATCGTCTACCTGATCATGGCTGCCCTCACCCCGGTGACGAAGTCCAAGCGCTCCACCACGGGGCTCCTGGCGTCTCCCCAGGACTGGCGCAGCGTACGGGCGAGCATCCGCCGCCACCTGGGCCGCAGGGCAGCGGCAGCCCTGCCCCTCACCGCGCCCTCCCGCGGGCAGTACCAGGACGCCCTGAACAACCTCCTCGTACCGGCCGCCGACGCACTCGAGGAGGCATTCCGCGGGTACGCCGCCCAGCAAGCCCTGAGCCAGGGCCTGTTCCCCTCTGACGCACCCAAGGTGTGGAGCAGGCCGGAGCGCCGGCAGCTCCTGGTCGGTGACGCCACCGTCCCCAAGGCGCCCTCCAAAGCACGCGCCGAAGAGATCGCGGACGAGGACACCGGTCTGATGCGAAACCACCGCGTCGACCCGGCCGCCCGCATCTACTACGAGAACGGAGAGAAGGAGAAGAAGCGAGTACGCGGCACCAAGTGGTTCTTCGCCTCCGGACGCGACACCGGCTACTGGACCCGTGTCATCCTCAGCTTCGCCCACGTCGCCGGCGGTGAGTACGAAGACGAAGCAGCCGTTGCTGTACGACAGTTCCACATGTTGAAGGACGCGCTGCCCCACTGCATGGGCGTCGTCTACGACGGAGCCTTCCGCGGCGTCCACCGTGACGCCCTCGCCCGGACCGGCCTACTGGCCATCAACAAGCAGCATGGATCCGTCGCCCCCGTCTTCTACGAGCGCATCACCCCCTGCCGAAGCGGCCACGAGCTCTGGTGCGACCAAGGCCGCATCGCCGAAAGCATCCGCATCGACGACGGCACCCGCATCCTCGAACCCCTCCCCATCATCAAGCTCGAGCACCGCGCCGGAGCCGCCAAGAGCCGCTGGTACCACGTCCTCAAGATCCCCTGCCGGCACGGCGACCACGACTACCGCGTCCCCGTCGGCATCACCACCACCCCCGCCGACAGGACCCTTCGCTCCGTCGACAGCGGCAAGCGCATCAAGAGCGACAGCGAGCGCGGCTTCCACCGAGCCGAATACCTTCAGCAGATCCCCGAAGCCAGCCTCACCCACCAACTCCTCTACCCCTACCGCGCCGACTCCGAGTCCGTACACAGCCAGTTCGATCAGAGCCTCTGGAACCGCCGCATGATCGCCTACGGAGTGGAACGCCAGAAGATCTTCGTCCTCGGCTTCGCCCTCTCCCAGAACGCCACCAGCCACCAGATCCACCTCGCGGCGGCTCGCAGCAACGCCCAACAGGTCCTTCACATCGCCTGACACCCCTCGACCTCACGACGGCCGCGCCCACCCCAGGGCGCGGCCGTCGCTCCGTTAACGCCCCCCTCCGGGGCAAGCGGAACAGAACGGACGCTCCAGCGGTCCACGCACACCCAAGCAGCGGCCCCGGCCACCCCACCCGCCACCCGAGACGCTCAGAAACCCCAGGTCACGACCACGCCTTCACCTCAGCCTCGGCCCCGCGGCAATCCATGCGACCACTCCCAGCACGATCCGCTAGGCTGTCAGCGGTCAGACGGCTCCCCAGCGTGTGCCCGGGAAAGTGTCCGCGAGGGCATCTCCACCGGGGTGTGCGCACGCCACCTGACCGGCATGTTTGTCGAGGCAGCTCGCGCGATCCCACTGGGGTTTCCGGCAAGGTTTTCGACAAGCCCCAGCCTTCGTAGCTCAGGGGATAGAGCACCGCTCTCCTAAAGCGGGTGTCGCAGGTTCGAATCCTGCCGAGGGCACAGCACGCAAGTCGCTGACCTGGTATTTCTTCCCAGGAAGGCGCTCTATTCGGCCCCGGACTCCGCGTCCGGGGCCGTTTGCGTGAGCGGGCGAACCCGAGCTGTCCGCCACGGCCCTCCGAGGCCTCGCAGTGCAGTGCGTCGACCTCGGCTACCGGGCCGAGGCCGTACGGCTCGGCGAAGCCTGCGTGGAATGCGGCCGCAACCTCGACAACCCGCGCGCCTCGTCCGCCCCGAACGGTCGCCTTGGGGGCTCAGCGGCGGGCGAGCTGCCGCTCGCCGCCCGCACCGGGCCGATAGGTGAGGCCGTAGTGCTGGAAGATGCCCGCCCCTTCCTCGGCGGGCAAGACGTCGTCCGTACCGATCGAAGGGCTTTTCTTCACCAGCGCCTTGTCGTAGTCGACCTTGACGTATCCCGGCCCGACGATCGCGCCGCCCAGCGGAACGAAGACCAGCCGGTGCCGGGTGGGCAGCCCCACCAGCACGGTGGCCATGGCCGGCTCGTCCGTGCTGGTGTCCACGTAGACGGCCTCCAGTGCGCCGATCCTGTGCCCACCCGAGTCGACCACGTCGTGGGCACGCCACTCGCGAATGTCCGCTGCCTGGATCATCCTCAGGTCCCTTCGCACGATCACAGCCCGGCCGGTGCACCTCCTAGCCTGCCCCCGTCCGACGGGGGGAACCAGCTCGGCACACCCCGGCAGCGCCCCGCCCGTCACACCGGTTCTGTGCGCCTGCTCCGGAGGGGACTGCCGCCAGAGGGTTGGACAGCAGTCATCCCGGGGCGGTGTGACCTCAGCATGACCCGCGTCGCAGGGCACCTGCGTGCCCCCTCTCAGGAATGCCCAGGCCAGCCCGAGGGTCTTTCGTGCACCACTTGCACAGCCCGCCTACTGAGGGAGTCCGTCCGGGCATCCGCTCGGACGGCGGCCGGCTGGAGGGTCCTGGTCCACGGGGAAGAGGGTCAGGGTGCCGGTGATCTCCAGGAGGCGCTGGAGCTGGGGGTCGGGGGCGGCCAGGCGGATGACGGTGCCGGTCTCTTGCGCTGCGCGCCGTGCGGCGAGGAGTGCGTTGAGCGCGGAGGAGTCGCAGAAGGTGAGACCGGTGCAGTCGACCACCACCGCCTTGACCGGTGAGGCATGGGCGAGGGCTTCGGCCATGGCGAACCGCAGGGAGGGGGCCGTCTCGATGTCGATCTCGCCGGTCGGCCGGACCGCCACCGTATGGTCCAGGACCTCCACGGCGATGTCGTCGGCGCCGGCTTCCTGGGGAAAGCGTTCGACCATCGTGGATCACTCCTTCGATCTACAGGCGTGGCCCCGAAGCGTGTTGGTCAGCCGCCTGTTCGGGGGAACGGGTCACGTGCTGCGCTGGTCGTGGGTGTCCTGGCGGAGCTGGTCGGTGTGGCGGGTCAGGGCATCGATGCGTTCGACGAGGTCGGCGTCTTCGGGGCGCAGGTGGGGCCGGGTGTCGGTCAGGGGGCGGACGAGGCGGGCGGCGTCGTTCTCGGCGAGGGCGAGGTTCAGGTCGCCGACCGCGCTCTCGGCGCCGGCGGGGAGACCGGTGAGGGAGGTGACCTGGCCGGCGAGCCGTCGCAAGTCGGCCGCGTTGTCGCGGGCCCAGGCGGTCACAGTGCGGTCGGCGGCGCGGGTGTCACGGGTGGCCTGGACACGCTGGTCGCCGGTGCTCCCAGCGGTGCCGGGGCGCAGGCGCAGGTAGCGGCGTTCGGCGGCCTGGCGGCTGGCGACCCCCAGGGGTCCTGCGAGATCGGCCCAGCTCGCTCCGTGCCCGCGGGCGGTTTCGATCAGTCCGCTCTCCCAGCCTGCGAGCTGTTCACGGACCTCGCGCAGCGTCAGCAGTGCGGCCAGAGCCGGGTGGGGGCCCGAGTCCGGCGGGGGCGTCGCTTCGGCCGTTGGCCTTCTGGCGGAGGGTTGTTGCGCGTCCTTGACTGCCTGATTGATGGCCTCCAGGGCCTCGGCGGCGGCCAGGAAGGTAATTGGTGCGGTCGGGTCGGCGGTCTCGTTCATGACACTCTCCGTCGCTCTGTCATCCTCCAGATGACTCACTGCTTGTCATCGTTTCGATGACATGTTACAACGGGAGCACGTTGAAGCGCATTGGCAGTTTCTGCCTGAACCAACTGGAGGTGTTTCGCGATGTTGATGCGCACTGACCCGTTCCGCGAGATGGACCGGATCGTCCAGCAGCTGTCGGGTAGCTCGGGTACGTGGTCGAAGCCGTCGGTCATGCCGATGGACGCCTACCGGCAGGGCGACGAGTACGTGATCGCCTTCGACCTCCCCGGCGTGAACTCGGACGCGATCGACATCGACGTCGAGCGGAACATGCTGACCGTGAAGGCCGAGCGCCGGCCCGCGGAGAAGTCCGACGGTGTGCAGATGGAGCTCTCCGAGCGGCCCCTCGGCGTGTTCTCCCGCCAGATCATGCTGGCCGACACCCTGGACACCGAGCGCATCGAGGCCGACTACGACGCGGGTGTCCTGACCCTGCGGATCCCGATCGCCGAGCGCGCGAAGCCCCGCAAGATCAGCATCGGCGGCGAGTCCGGCCGCAAGCAGATCTCCGGCTGAACCCACCCGCATCAGCCGGCAGCGGAGGGCGGGAAGAGCCGATCCCCCTCCGGCACCCGCCCTCCGCCCCCCTTCGCCCCTCACCCCTTCTCGGAGGTGTCGTGATGTCGATGCGCAGGGAGTCGTTCCTGGCCCACGTCCAGGAACGCGGCAAGTACGAAACCACTGAAGAAGCCGATCGCGTTGCCCGCGTCGTCCTGGCTCTGCTGGGCGCCCATCTGGCCGGCAGCGTGCGCGGCGAGCTGGCGGCCCGGCTGCCGGAGACCTACGCACTGATCCTCCTCAACCCCCTCCAGGCCACCGAGCCCCTCTCGCCCGAACGGTTCGTCCGCGCGACAGCGGCCTGGATCGAGGGCGCCACCGAGAAAACGGCCCTGTGGGACATCGGCGCCGTCCTGTCCACCGCGGCCGCAGCCGCGGGCGACGTCCTCACCCGGGAAGTCCTACTCCAGCTCCCGCCCGGCTACGACCTCCTCTTCGGCCACCCCCAGCCCACCTGAGCGAAGTCGGCCGTAGACCCCAACCATCGAAGAGAAAGGCAACCGCAGTCATGTACGACCAGCCTCGACCGAACCCGGCCCCGCCCGCCATGACGTTCGAGCAGATGCTGGAACGCGTGCGCTACGAGGGTGCGTACCCCACCCGCGAACGCGCCGAGGAAGCCGTCCGCACCGTCTTGACGGCCCTCGGCAGGCAAGTCACCGGAGACGAACGCCTCGACCTCGCACAGCACCTGCCCGTCGAGGCCGCCCTCACCCTGACCGCCCAGATCTCCGACACCGAACAGCTCACCGGTTGGGACTTCGTCAAGGACCTGGCCACCCGCACCGGCGGCACGCCCGCCACCGCACGTTGGGACACCGGCGCCGTACTCTCCGTCGTCACCCGCCTTGCGGGGCCCGACCTCCTCGCCCGCATCCTGCGCCGGCTCCCCGACGGCTACGCCCTCCTCTTCGGTCAGGCGGAACTGCGCCAGCCCCAGCCCGCAGCCTGATCCGGCGCTCCGTTACAGCGGTGAGGGCCCGACCCCATGCACCGGTCGGGCCCTCTCGCCCAGGCGGGCGGAATCCGTCAGCACCTCCGACACCCGTTCTCTCCACACGGCTTCGGGGGCGAGCCGGCCGGTGATGACAGCACCGCCGGTGACCACGGTCAGGGACATCTGGTTGCTCTGCCCGGACTCCACCAGGGCGGCGACGTTCACGAGCAGCTCGTCAGGCTTCGACATGGAAGTCAATTCCATTCTTCACTGCGCCCCGGCGGGCAAAGCCTGCGGTCTACGCGGAACCTACGCGCCCGCGCCGGGGCGGCCACTGTCGGTCGTCCGAACCGCTAGCGCCGCCGGGTTGGCCGAGCCCCTCCCGAGGCACGTTCGTTGCCGTACAGGGCTTCGTCACCGCGAGGACCGCCCCGGCGGTCCGCCACGTCGGAGCCTGTCCCCAACACGTCTCCAACCAGCCGACTTCGCTGCCGCCCCCTGCAGCCGGTGGCGAACAACCAAAAAACGCTGCGGTCGGGGTGAATCAATATCTGTCACCGCGACCTAAGGATTTTACGGATCCCGCGGGGAGAGTTTCTACCGCAACACGGCGGCCGGAAATATTCAACGCACACAGCACGCTGCAGCGTGCTACTGTCGATCTCGGTTGCAGTTTTGGTACCCAAGAACTTCAAGCACCTCCAGACCGGAATTCATTCCACTGGAAGCGCTTTGTATTTCCCGGTCGTTTACCGGGCGGGGCATCATCGCGGCGACACGGCGTCCGCACAGTGCAGTCGCCGATGTATTGCCCCAAAGGAGATATGACATGGCTGCTGGTACCGTGAAGTGGTTCAACGCGGAAAAGGGCTTCGGCTTCATCGAGCAGGAGGGTGGCGGTCCTGACGTGTTCGCCCACTACTCGAACATCGCCGCCCAGGGCTTCCGCGAGCTGAACGAGGGCCAGAAGGTCACCTTCGACATCGCGCAGGGCCAGAAGGGCCCGACGGCCGAGAACATCGTTCCCGCCTGACGCTGACACGCGTTCTGCAGCTGGGGCCCGCATCCCTCGGGGTGCGGGCCCCAGCTGTACGCATTTCCCGCGGTGGGTTCACCCGCGGTAGTGAGCATTGAGACACTCGGCCGAGCGCTCTCTCGGAGCTGCACCCGAGTCAATTATTTTGGCTGCCGCGCCTACATGGCGCCATCTTATTCCAGCGACTGAGCGCGTACAGACTTTCTGTCCGCCAGATCTGCTTTCGCATTCCATTCGGCCCGTTCTCGCAATTCCCTGCGCCGCTCTTACGCTGCGGGAATTCCTTGATACGTGCCGTATCAAGGAAGGTTCCGCATGAACCCCACACGTACGAACGAGCGCTCCTCCCGCACCCGCAGCCGCACCGGCGGCCCCGCTTTCGGCACCGGCGCCGGTTCGGGCCAGGGCAGCCGCTTCGGCTCTTCGCCCCAGAGCCGCTCCGGAGCCCCGAGCCGCACCGGAGGTCCGAGCCGCTCGGGCAGCTACGGTCGTCGGCCCGCCGCGGTGCAGGGCGAGTTCGCACCGCCGAAGACGATCACCCCGGCACTGCCCGCCGTCGAGGCCTTCGCCGACCTCGTCATGCCGACCGAGCTGCTGACCACGCTCACCCGTGAGGGCATGGCCACGCCGTTCCCGATCCAGGCCGCCACGCTCCCCAACACCCTCGCGGGCCGCGACGTCCTGGGACGCGGCCGCACCGGCTCCGGCAAGACCCTCGCCTTCGGCCTCGCGCTGCTGGCCCGTACGGCCGGCCAGAGCGCCGAGTCGGGTCAGCCGCTCGCGCTGGTCCTCGTACCGACGCGTGAGCTCGCCCAGCAGGTCACCGCCGCGCTCACCCCCTACGCCCGGGCGGTCAAGCTGCGCCTGGCCACCGTCGTCGGAGGCATGCCCATCTACCGGCAGGCACAGGCGCTGCGCGCCGGGGCCGAAGTGGTCGTGGCCACGCCCGGCCGGCTCAAGGACCTCATCGACCGGGGTGACTGCCGGCTGAACCAGGTCGCGATCACCGTCCTGGACGAGGCGGACCAGATGGCCGACATGGGGTTCATGCCCCAAGTCACCGCCCTGCTGGACCAGGTGCGGCCCGAAGGGCAGCGGATGCTGTTCTCCGCCACGCTGGACCGCAACGTCGACCTGCTGGTGCGCCGGTACCTGACGGACCCTGTCGTGCACTCGGTCGATCCCTCGCAGGGCGCGGTGACCACGATGGAACACCACGTCCTGCACGTGCAGAACTTCGACAAGCAGGCCGCCACGACCGAGATCGCCGCCCGCGAAGGCCGAGTGATCATGTTCCTGGACACCAAGCACGCCGTGGACAGGCTGACCGAGCACCTGCTCAGCAGCGGGGTCCGCGCCGCGGCCCTGCACGGCGGGAAGTCCCAGCCGCAGCGGACCCGGACCCTCACGCAGTTCAAGAGCGGGCACGTCAGCGTCCTCGTGGCGACGAACGTCGCGGCCCGTGGCATCCACGTCGACAACCTGGACCTCGTCGTCAACGTGGACCCGCCGACCGACCCCAAGGACTACCTGCACCGCGGCGGCCGCACCGCCCGCGCCGGCGAGTCCGGCAGCGTCGTCACCCTGGTCCTGCCCAACCAGCGCCGCGAGATGACCCGCCTGATGACGGCCGCCGGCATCACCCCCCTGACCACCCAGGTCCGCTCGGGCGACGAGGCCCTGACCCGGATCACCGGCGCGCAGGCGCCCTCCGGTATCCCGGTCACCATCACCGCACCGGTGTCCGAGCGGCCCAAGCGCAGCACGGCATCCCGCGGGCGCCGCGGGCCCGCGTCGGCCGCCCGGCGCGCGAGCGCACGTCAGTCCGCCTTCGATGCGGCGGCCTGACAACCACGTGTTCCGGAAACTGACCCATCTCTGCAGGAGGCAGATTTTGACGCTGGTCCAGATGCAGCCCCGTTCCGCGCATGCCGACCTCGTCCGCAGGACGGTGGAGGACGCCATGGAGGCGGCCGGTCCGCAGGTCTGTGACGACATGACCGTCGAGGTGGCCCTGGCGGTCACTGCCGGTTCTCGCGCGGACCATCTGCTCGTCTGCGACGAGGACGGCCTCTGCACTGGGCTGATCACCCGGGAGCGGCTCAGCGCCATCCGCGACAGCGCCGCGTACACCGACCGGCTCCGGCTGCGCGATGTCCTCGGCGACGGTGGGCCGTTCACCTCGCCCATGACCACGATGGCCGAGGCCGAGCACGCGATGCGTTATCGCAAGCTCGCCGCCCTGCCCGTCGTCGATGAGCAAGGCAGCGCTCTGGGCGTCCTCGCCCTCGCCCGCTGAACCACCTCACCATGGCCGGACCCTTCCCCTCTTCCCTTTGTGAGGCAACATGCGCTGTGTCATCGCCCGCTTCCCGTTCGACCTGACCAAGAGCGGCGTCCTGGAGTCCATGAAGGGCATCAAGCCCGAGGAGGTCCTCGGCGAGTCCGTGATCATCGGCCGCCGCACGTACCCTGTCAAGCAGGTCGGCCAGGTCCTCACCCGCCAGGACCGCCGCGACTTCAGTGCCGGCGAAGTCCTCCGCGCCATGACCCAGCTCGGCTTCACCTGCCGCGGCAGCGTTCCCCGAACCGCCGTGGCCACACGCGTACTCAGCCCCCTCCAGCGGGCCTCCGCCATGCTCGGCACCCCCGTTTCCGCCTGACCGGTGGGCCCAGCGCGCCACCACCCGCGCAGGAAGAGGGCCCGACCGGCACGCGCCGCTCGGGCCCTTCCGCATACCCACGGGGAAGCGCATTTGGGTGGACCGCACTCCGGGCGGCCTGACATCAGCGCCCTGATCGCCGCCCGAAACCGCGTACAGGCCGCCCAAGCCGACATCGCACTCGCCGCCGTCCCCGCCCACACGCTGCGCGTCCTGCGGATCATCTGCCTGGATCAGACCCTCCGCCCCCTGCCCGGCACCGAGTCCTGACCGCCAGGACTCCGCGCGGAGAGGTCCGGGATCGGCCACCCGACCTCAGGCTCGCGCCTATCCGCCGGTCCGACGGGGCAGGAGGGCACGTACGGTCTTCCCGCCTTCAGGGGTGGGCGTGACGACGGTGGCGCGGGCCAGGTCGTTGACCATGTGCCAGCCGAACCCCCCGGTGCCGTCGACGAGGTCGGGGGTACGCATGCGCGGCGGGAGAGGACTGGAGTCCTCGACGGCGACCTCGATGATGTCGGGGTGCACGGCCAGCCGGAGCGTGTAGGAGCCGCCGCCGTGACGCAGGGCGTTGGTGACGAGCTCGGAGACGACCAGGATCACGGTGTCGGCGTGCTCCGGCTCGATGGCCTGCTGCCCGAGGGTTTCGATGAAGGACCGGGCGGCCTGGCGCGCCTCGGCGACGGCGGACAGAGAAGCAAGGGCTGTGCACTCGGCGCTCATCGTGGTCATCGCGCGCTCCGGGTCTGTTGTCGGTGTCCGGCCTTGCTTGCCCGGTCGTTGTTCCCTGACCCACGACTGTTCAACCTGACGGGACACAATTACCTCAGCGGCACGCACTCAAAAATCTATCCCGGCTGGAGTAGACATTGGATGGTGACGTAGTTATGGTTTCTCTCGTAACCCAGAGAGACAGCAGGGTCGGGCAGAGATGAACTGCCGGCAGTAGTACACGCAGGACCCGTAGGTGCAGTGCGCAGGACGGTGCGGTGGTGGAGTTCCGAAGCCAGGGCTGGTGCAGGACGGCGACGGGACTGACGACCGGACCGGGTGGCCCGCAGTCATCAGGGGCCACCACGAGCAGTACCCAGCAGTGAAGTCAGTGAGCAGCACCTCGGTGAAGGCGTCGGCTGCGGGCGCGCGCACCGGGAAGTTCGGCAGTGGGGTTCCAAGCCAGAGCAGACGCACGATGGGCAACGGGGCTGGCTGTCGAAACGTGGCGCCAGGTCAGGCCACGAGCAGTACCAGCAGTTAGCAGTACCAGCAGTAAGAGAAGGACCAGCAGTACGCAGTCCCCCGCTTTGCAAGTAGTTGACATCGAGGGATGAACGGAGGAGTTGAAGCGCCATCAGGATCGCCCGGACGTAAGTCTGAGTCCGGGTACCGCAGGACATCGATAGTGAGGTGGTCTCCGGTCAAGCAACCGCGATCCCCGTACTCCCGGCAGCACCTCAGCCGGGTCGGCGGAAACAGAAGGCCGGCGCAGTAACAGGGCCGGCAGATGGTGTAGCAGTTCCTTCGGGGCCCTGGTGTCGTACGCGCCAGGGCCCCTCCCCGCGTTCCGCCCCCTTCCTCCACCTGTTTCGCAGTGAGGTGCGATGACAGCAGACGACTCGTTCAGCCGTCTCGACGACGACGGCTACCCCGCCTACACGATGGGCCGGGCCGCAGAGATGCTCGGTACCACCCAGGCCTTCCTCCGCGCCATTGGAGAGGCCCACCTGATCTCCCCGCTGCGCTCCGAGGGCGGTCACCGCCGCTACTCCCGCTCCCAGCTGCGCATTGCCGCCCGCGCCCGCGAACTCGTCGACCGGGGCACTCCCATCGAGGCCGCCTGTCGGATCGTGATGCTCGAGATCCGACTTGAGGAAGCTCAGCGCGTCAACGCCGAGCACCCCTCCCTCGCGACCGAAGGGCGCCCACGCAAGGCAGCCTGAGGTGGACGTGCCCGCCGGTCGCGGTGGGCACTCCCGCCCGCGCGTGTCGGAGGTATGACGCACCTTGTTTCCTCTGGTGACGGGCCGTTGGGGGCGTGTAGCGTCTGCGTCAGCTGTCGTGGTTCGGAAGTCCCCTTTGCCCACGCCTTGGTGTGGGCGTTTTGCTGTGCAGTGCCGCAGGAACCAGGACGATCACCTCCGCCTTCCGCATGGAGCGGGAGGCGTTCATCGACTGGAAGGCATGAGACATGGCTACGGGAACTGTGAAGTGGTTCAACGCTGAAAAGGGCTTCGGCTTCATCGCCCAGGACGGTGGCGGCCCGGACGTCTTCGCCCACTACTCCGCGATCAACTCCTCGGGCTTCCGCGAGCTCCAGGAGGGCCAGGTCGTGACGTTCGACATCACCCAGGGCCAGAAGGGCCCCCAGGCCGAGAACATCAACCCGGCCTAACCCTCCCCACCCCGCCCGCGCGGCCGCGGCGATCGGCGCTCACGGCTGTCCGTACAGCTCACAGGCGTCCGAACAACGGACGTCTGCGATATCCGCGGGAACCGAGGAGTACTGGATCAGGGCCGCGCAGCGTTTGCTGCGCGGCCCTGATCCGCGTCAGGACGGTTCGGTCAGGACGTGATCGGCTCGGGCAAGCTCGGAGACGTGAGCGGCCGCCCCTTCCAGGGGCAGGAGAGGCCGCAAGGGGCAGGAAACCGGGGTGCGGTCGTGATCGACCTCCCAGGTGGGCAAGGGTGCCGAGTGAGCACAGGTGGTGGAAACGGCGTAGAGGGTGCCGGAACAGCCCCGGCACACCAGCGAGCCGTGGATCACGCGAGTACCTCCGATCGAACCGACGCGGCTGCGCCATCAGCAGGGTGGGCATCCCCTGCCAGGTGCAGCTGCCGCAACGTGCTTTCCGTCTCGCGCCAGAAGTGCTCGGCAGAGACCAGACGCCGCCACAGCGGGTCAGGACAGCAGGGGACGGTGGCGCCGCGGGCCGCCCACTCCTCGGCCAGCCGCGCGTACAGGGGTGTGCTCTCGTCCGGGACCTCTCCACCGGCCTGCCCACCGGCGTGTGCCGGACTACGGGAAGGCCACCGGCGCGGCTGTTCCGGAAGACGGGCAGCGGCTCTGCGCTTGCCACTGCCGGCCTGAGCACTGCGGTCGAGGTATACCCAGTGATCATCCGTCACGTTCGTCAAAACGATTCTTCCACCCCGTTGGACACCGTTTCCGGTTGGCCGCAACGACCCCTCCTCCGCTCCCCTGAAGCAGCCGGGATCGGGAACCGCTCGCCGCAGTGGCGTGGCGAACTCGACGGCGCGCCCGGCGTCCGGGTCCAGCTCGGCAGCCTCAGGGAGCGGCCATGTTCGAGCTCGATTACCTCCTCACCAGCCAAGAGCAAATCTATCTTGGCTGGAGTAGACATTGGGCGGTAGCGTGGTTATGGTTTCTCTCGTAGTCCAGCGAGACAGCAGGGCCTGGCAGAGACGAACTGCCGGCAGTAGTACACGCAGGACCCGCAGTTGCAGTGCGCAGGACGGTGCGGTGGTGGAGTTCCGAAGCCAGAGCTATTGCAGGACGGCGACGGGACTGACGACCGGACCGGGTGGCCCGCAGTCATCAGGGGACACCACGAGCAGTACCCAGCAGTGAAGTCAGCGAGCAGCACCTCGGTGAAGGCGTCGACTGCGGGCGCGCGCACCGGGAAGTTCGGCAGTGGGGTTCCAAGCCAGAGCAGACGCAGGACGGGTAACGGGGCTGGCTGCCGAAGCGGCGCTCGGTCAGGCCGCGAGCAGTACAAGCGGTTCGCAGTACGCAGTACCAGCGGTAAGCATCATCAGCAGTACGCAGTCCCCCGCTTGGTAAGTAGTTGATCACCGAGGGAAGAACGGAGGAGCTTGGCGCCATCAGGATCGCCCGGGCCGGCAGGTTGAAGCCCGGGTACCGCAGGACATCGTCAGTGAGGTGGTCTCCGGTCAAGCAACCGCGATCCCCGCAACCCGATCACGCATGAGTCGGGTCTGCGGAAACAGAAGGCCGGCGCAGTAACAGGGCCGGCAGATGGTGTAGCAGTTCCTTCGGGGCCCTGGTGCCATAGGCGCCAGGGCCCCTCCACGCGTTCCAGAAAGAGGTTCAATGACAGCAGACGACTCGTTCGGCCGTCTCGACGACGACGACTACCCCGCCTACACCATGGGCCGGGCCGCAGCGATGCTCGGCACCACCCAAGGATTCCTCCGCGCCCTGGGCGAAGCCCGCCTCATCACCCCGCTCCGCTCGGACGGCGGTCACCGCCGCTACTCCCGCTACCAGCTGCGCATCGCCGCCCGCGCCCGCGAACTCGTCGACCACGGAACCCCGATCGACTCCGCCTGCCGCATCATCATCCTGGAAGACCAGCTCGAAGAAGCCCAGCGCATCAACGCCGAGTACCGCCGAGCCGGCGAACCCTCCGCTCCATCGGCACCAGCCTGAGGTGATCGTGCCCGTCGTCATCGGCGGGCTCCCGATCTTCAAGCATTCCCGAGGTGACGCGGGTGCACAGGCGCGGGCCTCTTCGGCCTTCCCCTTTGCCGCCACCCTCCGGCACCGCAAGCCGGACCCGAATGCCGCGCTGCGCCCGCCGCACGGGCCCAGGGACCGACGTTCGCACCACCGCGGCCTCGTCGTCCTACTCGCCGCAGCGTGGGCTCTGGGACGGAGCGGTACTCGGGCGCGGAGGCCTCTGTGAGGTCAGCCCTGGCATGCCCGCCCGGAATCCTCTGCGGACTCGGTTGCGCAGCAGACACCGGGGCATGTGGTCGGGCAGGCGCGAAACCGGTGGGGCACCGAGCCACCACGCCCGGGCGCCGAGGACGAGGAGACGGTCTGTGAGCGGAGTGTGGATGTACGCGCAGGACAGCGACTACACGCCCGGGCAGTCGCTGGTGGGATTCACCGTGGCCGCCGACCACACCTACCTGTCCGCGGTCGGCGACTACTACGTCTCCCTCCGCCGCCCGACCGCGCCCGGACCCGACGGCGGTCGATAACCCACCACGCAAATGAGCCGGCAAGCATCGACACACCGTCGCGCTCAGTAGGCAGCGCGGAAGACGGCGATGTAGTGCGCGGTGAAGGCTGCCACGGTCAGGGCGTGGAACACCTCGTGGTAGCCGAACCAGCGGGGTGAGGGGTCGGGGCGCTGGAGGGCGTACACGACGGCGCCCGCGCTGTAGAGCAGCCCGCCCGTCACGATCAGGGTGAGTACGGCCGCGCCGCCGCTGTGCAGGAAGTCGGGCAGGTAGCGCACCGGTGCCCAGCCCAAGGCCAGGTAGCAGGGCGTGTACAGCCAGCGGGGCGCTCCGATCCACAGGACGCGGAAGGCGATGCCGGCCAGAGCACCCGTCCATACGATCCACAGGAGGACGGAGCGCTGGTCAGGGGCGAGAAGGAGCACGGCCAGCGGGGTGCAGGTGCCGGCGATGATCAGGAAGATGTTGGCGTGGTCGAGGCGGCGCAGGACGGCCTCGCCGAGCGGTCCCCACGTGCCGAGGTGGTAGACGGCGCTCGTCCCGAACAGCAGCCAGGCGGTGACGGCGTACACCGTGCAGGCCACAGTGGCCTGCGGCGTTCCTGCCAGACAGATGAGGACAATGCCCGCGGCCAGCGACGCGGGGACCATGCCGGCATGGAGCCAGCCCCGTAGCTTCGGCTTGATCGGCTCCACCAGATCCCGGGGCACTACTTCCCGTCCTGACACGTACTGCTGGGCATCACTGGCAACCATGAGTCCATGCTAGGAGCCTGTCCGGAGCGGCATTCCCCGAGGTGTGCGCGTCGCGGACATCGCCGTCGTCGCATCGGCCCACTCCGACGGATACGTGGCCACCGCGCACCTCCTCGGTCTGCTGGCCGCACTCCCCGCCCCCACCGCGTCCGGAGAGCACTTCTGGTCGGAACTGTGGAGGTCCTCGGGCTCCCTCTACCTGCTGCCCGCCAACATCAAAGCGTGCGTGCTGAGTTCGCTGGCAGGAGAAGGCACCGGCCTGGCCGGGCAGATCCTCTCAGCCTTCGACGAGATGACCCCGCCCCAGCGCATCGCAGCTGGAGAGGTCATCGGCCAGGCACTCGCCGAGTCCGACCACCTCCCCGACCTCAAAACGCAGGTTATCGGTGAGCTGTGGCTCCGCGACCTCGAACTCACCGCCTGGCGCGTCCTGCACGCGGACCACAAGTCAGCCGATCCGTCCAGGCGGGAAGCCTTCTTCGACGCGTGGACGAGCGTCTGATCTGCAACGTCTCCCGTGCGCGCACCGCCGAATGCGTGCGCGATGCGTGAGCGGACGGGGCGGCAGGTTCGAATCCTGCCGAGGGCACTGCATGGACCGCACCTCTGGGGTTTCTTCTCCGGGGGTGCGGTCTTTTTTGGTTTTGGGGTCTGTGGCGGGTGCGGTCACTGCTGGGGTGCGTGTTGCCTCGGGGAGGCCGGGAGGGTGAGGCGGGCCTGGGCGCCGCCTGGGGGTGGGTTGGTGAAGGTGAGGGTCGCGCCCAGGGTGCGGGCCTGGCCCGCGGCGATGGTGAGGCCCAGGCCGTGGCCCTTGTTCATGCCTTCCGTGCGGAAGCGTTGCGGGCCGCCCGTCAGGAGGTATTCCGGGTAGCCCGGACCGGCGTCCGTGACCGTCAGGGTGCTGCCGTCCACCGTCACCGTGACCGGGGCCGCGCCGTGTTTGTGGGCGTTGGCGATCAGGTTGCCGAGGATGCGTTCCAGGCGGCGGCGGTCCGTCTCCACGCGGAGGGGGGTGGATGAGATCACCAGTGAGGTGGTGGGGGTGGTCGTGGGGGGCGTGGGGGTCGTGGGTGAGGTTGCGGCTATTGCGCGGGCCGCCAGGGTGGGGAGGTCGTACGAGTCCAGTTCCAACCGCTCGCTGCGCGTGTCCAGGCGGGAGATCTCCAGCAGGTCCTCCGTCAGCGAGCGCATCGCCTGCACCCGGTCGCGTACCAGCTCGGCCGGGCGGCCCGGCGGGAGGAGTTCGGCGGCGGCGTTCAGGCCGGTCAGCGGGGTGCGCAGTTCGTGGGCCACGTCCGCCGTGAAGCGTCGCTCCGACTCCAGCTTGCGCTGGAGGGAGGAGGCCATGGTGTCCAGGGCGCTCGAGACGGCGGCGACCTCGTCCTTGCCGCGCGGGGAGCCGTTCACGCGGGCGTCGAGGTCGCCCGCGCTGATCCGGCGGGCCACCTGCGCGGTCTGGTGCAGGCGCCGCGTGATCCGGGTGACGCCGAACGCGCCGATCAGCAGGGTGGCGCCGATGGCCAGCGCGGAGGAGCCGAGGATGGCCCGGTCCAGGTCGGCGATGGTTTCCTCGCTGCCGCTGTAGTCCACGGACGCCGCGATGACCTGCCCCCGGTCGGCGGGGCCCGCGGCCCACATCGCGGACCGGCCGCGGTGCTCGCCGACGGCGGTGCCGCGCTTGCCGCTCGCCGCCAGCGCGCGCAGCTCGGGCGGCACGCCGGCCGCGCGGACGCCCTCGCCGCGCGGGGTGCTCGCGCCGCTCTCGTAGAGGTCGGTGATCCGGTCGAGCTTGGCCAGCGCGCGCTCGCGCGCGACGCCCACGGTCTGCCGGGTCATCGCGTCGTGGACGAGGGTGCCGAGCAGCGCCGCCAGACCGCAGCACATGAGGGTGATGAAGACCGCGGCCTTCCAGGTGAGCGTGGCGGTCCAGGCCGGGAGGCGTGCCCGGCCCGGGCCGGGTATCTCCTGTGGCCCTCGTGCGCCGCGCATCACCGTTCCGCCTGCGGGGTACGGGTGAGGCCGCGGGCGGTGGGTCCGATGCTGAAGGTGTGCTGGGTGTCGTTCATGATCCTCTGAATGCGGCCGTCCAGAAGCCGGTCAGATCACGGTAATGCGCCACCCGAACGGCACCCTCAGCGGGCTCCGCCCAGAGCGTCGGCGTGCGGGCGGAAGAGACCGCCTAGTGCTGTGCCGGGCGTCGCGACCCGGTGAACCTTTCCGGTCACAGCACTAGGCCGCCAGGTCGGCGTAGAAGATGACGTTGTTGGTGCGGTGGCCGTCCTTCAGTTCTCCGCCGCAGGTCAGCAGGCGCAGCTCGGAGCGGTTGGTGTCCCCGTAGACCTTGTCCGTCGGGAACTTCTTCTTGTCGACGTCCTCGATCTCACGGATCTTGAACCTCGCCGTCTTCCCGTCCTCCCGCGCCACCTCGATGACGTCGCCGAGCTTGATGTTCTTGACGTTCTTCATCAGGGCCGGGCCGTGCTTCGTGTCGAAGTGCGCGACGAGGACGGCCGCGCCCTTCTCGCCCGGGGTGACTCCCTCGGTCCACCAGCCGGGGCTGTCGGCGTCCGTGTCTGCGTCCGGCACACCGAGCTCACCGGTCGCCAGATCCACCTTGAGGTCCACCATCTTCTTCGCGTCCACACCCGCCGAGTCGATCTTCATACCGGTCGGCTTCGACTTCGGCAGGGCGGGCGTCGTCGCGGCGCCGGACGCCGGGGCGGCAGCCGTGCTGCCGACCTTGGGGTCCGGCGGCAGCTCGGGGTCGCCCCCGCAGGCGGTGAGCGAGCCGACGCCGATGCCGGTGACGGCGAGCGCGAGCACGGTGGAGGCGACGACCCTGCGGCGGGCGGCGGGGGCGGCGGTGCGGGTCATGTCGTACTCCGGGGTGGCGGCGTGGCAGGCAGGCAGGGAGGGAGGGAGGGAGGGAGGGAGGGAGGGAGGCCGGGAGGCAGGGAGGGAACGGCAGAGCTGGGCGAGCGGTCGGCCCACGGCTCCGGTCAGCGCTCCGTGCGGTTGCGGCGGAGCATTGCGAAGCCGAGGCCCGCCGCGCCCGTGGCCGCCAGGCCGGCGCCGCCGGCGATCAGGAGGGTGCCCTCGCCGCCGGAGGACTCGACGCCCTCGGCACCGGCTCGCACGCCGCCCTTCGGGGTGACCTTCTTGTCCTGCTTGGCGTCCTGCTCGGCGTCCCGCTTCGCTTCGGGCTTGGCTTCGGGCTTGGCTTCCGGCTTGGCGGCCGGCTTGCCGTCCTCGGTCCAGCCCTTCATCGTGCCGTCCGGGTTCAGGACGAAGTGCGCGCCGTTGTGCTGGGCGCTGTCGGACTTCTTGCCGTCCGTCTTCATCGTGTGCCAGACCGACTTGTTGTTCAGCAGGTCGGCCTCGTAGCCGGCCTTGGTCTTGTAGACGCGGGCGTCGAAGCCGGAGCCGCCGAGGTTCTTGTACTCCCTGACGAAGGCGCGGCCCTCCTGGCCCTTGCCCTCGGTCATGCCCTTCGCGGTCAGCTGCCCGTTGAAGTCGAGGGTGAAGGTGACCCCGTCGATCGTCCGGGTCTCCGTCTTGGACCGGCCCTTGCCGTCGTGGGCCTTCAGGGTGCCCTTGTCCTTGCCGTCCTTCGTGACGTCGGCCTCGAAGCCGAGCGTCGCGGACTTCTTGCCGCCCTCGTACTGCGCCAGCTCGTAGACCTTGCCGCTCCAGCCCTTCTCCAGGTTCACCGTGCGGACCGCCTCGCGCCGGGTCTCCTTGGCGGGGGCCGTCGGCGAAGGGTCGCTCGTGGCGGAGGGGGCCGTGGGGGCCGAAGGGGCCGCGGGGGTGCTGGGGGCGTCGGCCGCGAAGGCGTGGGCGGTCGGCAGTGCCAGGGCGGTGATGGCACCGGCGGCTACGGCGGCGGTACGGAAGGTGGCGCGCATGGGTGGTTCCCCTCGGGTCGGCGTCGCCTGTGGTCTCGGTCCGGGCGGACCACCCGGTTCGGGTGGTCCGCCCTGGCGACGGACAAGACGTTACGAGGGTCATGTTTTGGTAATGCCTCGGCAATGTAACAGTTATCGGGACGCTTTCCCGCGAAGCCGTTAAGAGCCCCCATTTGAATGAAAGTGCAATCAATTTCCCCTTCCCCGGGCACGCGAAAGCCCTTCCGGCACGGGCCGGAAGGGCTGACGACTGAAGACTCGACGACTGGAGAGGGACTAATGGCGGATGATCTAGCTCAGGCCCCGGCTGCGCTCGCCGATGCGGTCACCCTGTGGGGTTCCGGCGCGCTTGAGCGCCGCCTTCGTGTGCGCTCCGCCCTTGACCTTGCTCCGGAGCTCCTGGTCGAAGCCGTGCGTCTGCCCGCGCGGCGGGCCGGGCGCATCCAGGGCCTTCGCCATGGCCGCTCGGACGTCCTGCTTCTGCTCTTTGCTCATCCCGCCGTCAACTCCCTAAAAGACTCGGGACACTCGATCGGACTACTGGGATCGTATGCAGAAATACGGACCAACGCACCCGGACCGTATGTAAAAGATATCTTGATCAAGGTCGCGGCGGAGTCGTCCGCTCCGCCGGGCCCAGCACCTCGTAGATCAATTCCTCCGGGCACGGCGTGCCCCGCGGCAGCTGGTACTTCGCCGCCACCCGGTACTCCCCCGGCGCCGGCGCCAGCAGCTCCGTCCACACGTCCCCGGTGGCGTCCGGCGGCGCCTTGAACAGGCACCCGGCCGTGTTCGCGTACTCCTTCGGCACCGTCTGCTTCGACTCGGAGGAGGGCCGGGAGGACCCGGAGGACCCGGAGGACCCGGAGGACCCGGAGGACCCGGCCGGGGCCGTGGGAGAGGACGTGGGAGAGGAGGATCCTTCCTTCCGCTCCTTCGCCGCCTTCGCCGCCTCCTTCGACGCCGCCGTCTCCTGCGGCGGCTCCACCGGCTTGCCCGCCGCGTCCACCAGCCCCAGCCACGGCGAGTGCGGAATCCGCACCAGCACCCGGCCGGCCTGCTTCACGTCGATGACCAGCTGGTCCGCGCTCGCCCGCACCACCGTCGCCGGTCCGGCGACCAGGTCCGTCGGGTCCATCACCTTGAAGAGCTGCCAGTTCGCGTCGCCCCACACCTGCTGGAGGTACGGGAGCCCCTCGCGCACGAGCTTCTCCTCGTCCTTGCCGCCCTCATCGGGTTTGTCGGCGGGCAGCACCACGTAGTGCACGGCCCAGCGCTCCAGCCAGTCGCGGTAGCTGTCGGCGTCCAGGCTGTCGTCGTAGAAGAGCGGATTGCGCTCGAGGTCGGCCTGGCGGTTCCAGCCGCGCGCGAGGTTCACGTACGCGGGGAAGGCGGAGGACTCGCGGTGGCTGCTCGCCGGGACCACCTCCACCCGGCCCCGGTCGGCGCCCGCCTTCTGGAGCTGGTCCACCAGCGGGGCCAGCTCGCGGCTCCAGGAGGCCATCGGGGTGGTGCGGACGATGTCGGTGACGCTGTTGACGGTGATCCAGGCTGTGACTCCGGTCAGGGCGAGCAGCACCCCGTACCAGTGGCGCGAGCGCGGAGCGCCGGCGTACGGGAGGGCGGCGAGCAGCACCGCCCCGCCGAACAGCATCGCCAGCCGGGTCACGTTCGAGCCGACCTGGGAGTCGATCGCCCAGGTCAGCGCCACGCCGAGGGCGTAGATCGCGGACGCGGTCCGGACGGTCTTCCAGCCCTTCGGTACGAGGAACAGCGCGGCCAGCGCGCAGGCGAACGGCAGCGCCGCCGAGAGCAGCTTCATCGGCTGCGTCCCGGAGAACGGGAACAGCCACGCCGACAGGCCGACCACCGCGGCCGGGGCCAGCCCCAGCGCGTACGCACCCGGGCGCCGCTTGTTCAGGAACAGCGCGGCCGCGATCACCCCGAGGAACAGCCCGGCGACCGGACTGGAGGCGGTGGCGACCGCCGCGAGCGGGGCCGCGACGGCGGCCTTGGCCCACCGCCGCTCGGCCCATTTGCGGGGCCAGCAGAAGACGGCGGCGACGGCGCCGAGGGCGAACATCACCCCGAGCCCGAAGGTGACCCGGCCCGACAGGGCGTTGCACAGCAGCCCGTACACCCCGGCCAGGGCGGGCCACAGCGGCTCGCGCACGGCCCGGCGGCAGCGGGTCAGGATCAGCGCCAGCAGCCCGGCCGAGACCGTTCCGGCGATCATCATCGTGGTCCGGACGCCGAGCACGTGCATCACGTACGGCGAGACCACGCTGTACGAGACCGGGTGCATGCCGCCGTACCAGGCGAGGTTGTACGCCGAGTCGGGATGACGGCCCACGAACTCGGCCCAGGCGTCCTGCGCGGCGAGGTCGCCGCCGCTGTTGGCGAAGGCGAAGAACCAGACCACGTGCAGCAGCGCGGCCAGAGCGGTGGCCACGGCCACGGGATGCCGGTGGGCCAGGGCGAGGGCGCGGCGGAGCGGGCCGGGGCCCCGGCTCTCGCCCAGGCTCCGGCCCCGGCTCGGGCTCTCGCTCCGGCCCTGCTCCCGGCCCTGTTCCGGCCGCTCAGCGATGGTCACGCCGACGTACTCCCCAACACGATGAGTCTCCGGTCCCGCTCCTCGGTCCGTAGACGCGGTCCGGCGTCCCGGGGTTGCCCCGGGACGCCGAATCGCTCCACACCCGAACCCGCGCCGGACGGGTCAGCCGACGCGCGTCAGCTTCTGGCCGATGCCGGGCGCGCTGAGGTCGCTCTGCAGGGCCACCGGCACCTTCACCTGGCTGGCGCCCTCGCCGACCGTCAGCACACCGATCTCCGAGCCCGCCTTCGCGGTCTGCGGGATCTTGGCGGCGTCGTCACCCAGCTTGATCGCGACGTTGAGCGCCGGCCAGCCGACCGCTTCCACGTCGGCGGTGGCCACGACCGGGACGTGGCCGCCGAGCCCGTCGTCCACGTAGCCGACGACATCGCCCTTCTTGACCACGGTCGCGGCCGTCAGCGCCTTCTGCGTGGCGAGCATGACGTCCTTGCTCGCCGCGATCGCCGTACCGAGGATCGGTACGCCGTGTTGACCGAGGACCGCGCCGACGATCAGCTGGTTGGTCTTGCCGACCTTCTTCTCGGCGGCGAAGAGCAGGTTGCCGCCGGCCTTGGTGGTCGAACCGGTTTTGAGGCCGATCGCGCCGTTGAACGGAACCAGGTCGTTGTAGTTCCGCCAGGACTTGCCTTGGGGGTCGACCCAGTTCGGCAGCTTGGTGATCGCGATCAGTTCCGGCATCTCGACGAGCTTGAGGCCGAGCTTGACCTGGTCCTCGGCGGTGCTGACCGTGGTCGCGTCCAGACCCGAGGGGTCCGTGTACGTCGTATTGGTCATCCCGAGTTCCTTGGCGGTGGCGTTCATCTTCTGGACGAACGCCTCCGGCCCGCCGTCCCAGCGCGCGAGCAGCCGCGCGACGTTGTTGGCGGACGGGATCATGATCGCTGCGAGGGCGTCGTACTGCGAGATGCTGCCGCCCTCCTTCAAGTTGTTGACCGTGGACTCGCCCTCGGTCTCCTTCTTGCCGTCCTCGACCGCCGTCTTGTCGATGGGGATCATCTGCCCCTTCTCCCCCTTCTTCATGGGGAAGTCCTTCAGGATCACGTAAGCCGTCATGGCCTTCGCGACACTGCCGATGGCGACGGGCTTCTGGTCCCCGAAGCTGCCCACGGGGCCGAGACCGGCCGCGGCCATGTAGGCCTGGCCCTCCTTCGGCCACGGCAGGACCGGGGCGCCGCCCTCGAAGGTGTACGAGTCCTTCGCGGTCATCTTCAGCGTCGGCTGCGGCAGCGGGCGCACCAGCTGCACGACGGCGAGGACCACCGCCAGGAGCAGGACGACCGGGGCGTAGATCTTGAACCGCCGCAGGGCGGTCCGGGCGGCGCTCGGCGGCGGGGGCGGGTTGTTGGTGAGGTCCGCCAGCATGTCGAGCGGCGGCTTGGGCGGCAGCGGCTGCTGCGTGGTCCGCTCGGGCGACACCTTCGCGGCCGGGGCCGGAGCGGGAGCGGGAGCCGGAGCCGGAGCCGGAGCCGGAGCGGAGGCCGCGGTGGAGGCCGGGGTGGCCGTCGCCCGGGGGGCCGGTGCCGCGGGAGGCGCCGTCTTCGGCGTCTGCCCGGTGGCGGAGCGCTCGGCGCCCTCATCGGTCCGCAGGGGTACGAACTTGCTCGCGCGCTCCCCGCCGACTGCGCCGGTCGGAACCTCCTTCGAGGTCCCGGGCTTGGCGGCGCCGGGCTTGATCGCGCGGAACACAGCGGTCCGCTCGCTGTCGGCGGGCTCCCCGACGGGCTTGGCAGCAGGCTTGGCAGCGGGCTTGGCGTCGGGCTTGGCGTCGGGCTTGGCGTCGGCCGAAGCCGCCGGCTTCACCGCGCGGAACACAGCGGTCCGCTCGCTGTCGGCCGGTGCATCGGCAGCCGGAGCGGCGGGCTTCACGGCCCGGAACACGGCAGTGCGCTCGCTGTCGGCCGGCTCGGCCGGAGCAGCGGGCTCGGCCGGGGCGCCCTTCGCGGCGGCGGAGCCCGAGGACTCCGGGGCGCTCGGGGTGGCCGCGGGCTTCGACGGGGCTTCGGACCGGGACGCGGAGTCGCCGCCGCCGCGCACCGAAGCGGAACCGGCAGCCGGGGGCTTCGCGACGCGGAACACCGCGGTGCGGTCACTGTCGCCCGGCTCGGCGGCCGAAGCTTCGGAGCCCGCACGGGAACCCGTACCGGAACCGGCACCCGGGGCCCCGGAAGCGGGGGCGGGAGCGGAGGAGGAAGCGGAGCCGGGACGGGACGGCGAGGCAGAAGCGGAACCGGAGGGGGACTCGGACCGGGACGTGGAGGCGGAACCGGAAGGGGCATCGGAAGTCGCATCGGTAGCCGCAGCCGCAGGGGCCACGGCGCGGAACACGGCCGTACGGTCACTGTCGTCCGACCCGGCCGACTCCGAAGCGGAATCCTTGGCCGGAGCAGCCGACGGTCGGGCCGCAGGCTTGGCGGCCGCATCCCGCGGATCGGCGTCCGAGGCGGCGGACCCACCCGGGGCCGACGCGGCCGAACGGGCGGCGGACACCCGCTCCGAAGCCGCCGGCCGGGCACCGGACTCGGCACCCTCACGACGCGAAGCGGAATCCAGACTCGAACCCGCGCCCGAACTCGCGCCCGAACCCGAAGACGAACCCGAACCCGAATCCGTACCCTCGGCGGCGGCCGGGGCCTCGCCCTCGGTCGCGGCTTCCTCCGGCAGGGCCTTGAAGACCTCAGTCCGCGCTCCCGGCGCGGCCTCGTCCGGCTCGTCCTCGGAGGGCTCCGCGGTGGCGACCCACGCCGCCACGGCCTCCCTCAGCGGATCCCGGCCGGAGCGGGAGCCGGCGCCGGACCCCGAGTCGGAATCCGAACCCGAGTCGGAATCCGACCCAGAACCCGAATCCGATCCTGAACCCGATCCGGCGTCGCCGTCACCCTCGCGGGAATCGCCCCCGCGGGAATCGCCCCCGCGGGCATCCTCGCCGCGGCGCCCCGCGGACCCGTCTTCGGGGTCCCTGGGCCGGAACACCGACACCCTCGGGTCATGCCCCTGTGAGGACTCCGCCGCCCCCGACGTTCCTTCATCAACCGACTTGTCGGGGGACTCGCCCGCCACCAGTTCCTCCTCGATCGCCACCACGTCCGGCTGTCCGAATGTCTAACAGTGTCCCGTCTCGGGGGCATCGCCCCCGTGCTAGACGAGAACGACATAGCTGATGGTTCCCCCACAAAGCGGCCAGGCACTCTCGACAGATGAATGTGAGAGGCGTCACCCTGTCACTCATCCACGCGGGGAGGCATGGATGGGCAAGAGCCGCAGAACGATTCCGGAGGAGCTTTTGCTGCTCGCCTTGGACCCGACCACGGGTACCACGGCGCAGCCGCAGTCGCTCGACCTCGGCCTGGCCGGGGCACAGCTAGTGGAGCTGGCTCTGGCAGGACGGATAGCCCCTGATGGGGATCGTATCGCCGTGGTGATGCCACGGCCGACAGGAGATCCGACTCTGGACTCCGCACTGGAGTTGCTGCGCAGGCGCGGCAGCCCGGTTCGGGCCGTCCATTGGATCGGCGGACCCCGACTGGGGCTCCGTCAGATTTACCTCGCTCACTTGGAGCGCTGCGGCATGGTCCATGCCGTCGCGGGCCAGATGTGCGGGGTGTTGCCGACGACTCGCTACCAGGCGACCGACACGGCAATCAGCCGGGAGATCCGTGGCCGGCTGGACAGTGCGATCCGCACCGGTGTACCGCCGGACCCGCGGACCGCGGCGCTTGCCGCACTGGCCCACGCGGTCGGACTCGGCAAGCACCTGTACCCCGGCAACGAGGGGCGGTCGTCCAGGTCCCGGCTGCGGGACCTGATCCGGCACGACCCGATGGGCGGACTGGTGGCGCACGCCGTCATGGACGTCCAGAACGGTGTGGCCGCACAGCCACGCCGTGACCGTGCACCGGCCCAGCCCGCGAGGGCCACGGCGGCAGCCGTTCCGCTGCAGCCGCGCCGGACCGGTGCGATGGCCCGCGCGGCCGCGCACTGATCCACCGGCGGGACGCTGTACGGGCAAGAACGGGCAGGAACGGGCAGGACATGCAAACGCGCGGGGCGGTGGGGCCGGTATACCGGCCCCACCGCCCCGCGCGTTTGCTTTCCCGGCGTTCGCCAGCGAGGCCACACGCTTCGGTGGCAGTCTGCTCACCATCAGACACGCAGAGAGACAGCGAAAGAAGAAGGCGGAGGTGCCGTTCACGTGGCGTCCAATGTCAATCCCACCGTCCGACGCCGCCGACTGGGCATGGAGTTGCGCAAACTCCGCGAGGACAAGGGCATGACGGCCGAGCAGGTGGCTGAACGCCTGCTCGTCTCCCAGTCGAAGATCAGTCGGCTGGAGAACGGCCGTCGTTCCATCAGCCAGCGTGACGTCCGCGACCTGTGCGACGTCTACGAGGTCGAGGACCGGCGGCTCGTCGACTCCCTGATGCAGATGGCCAAGGATTCGCGCCAGCAGGGCTGGTGGCACGCCTTCGGCGACATCCCGTACAGCGTCTACATCGGCCTGGAGACGGACGCCGCCAGCCTGCGCACCTACGAGCCCCTGGTGATCCCGGGACTGCTCCAGACCCCCGAGTACGCCCAGGCCCTCGTCCGCGGCGCCTGGCCGGAGACCACTCCGGCCGACGTGGACAAGCGGGTCCAGGTCCGGATGCACCGCCAGAAGCGGCTCTCCGAGACCGACAACAACAATCCGGAGCTCGGGCCGCTGCGCCTGTGGGCGGTCATCGACCAGGCGGCCCTGCAGCGGCACGTGGGCGATCCGCAGCTCATGATCCACCAGCTCGAGTACCTGATAGAGCAGTCGGAGAAGCCGCACGTCACGGTGCAGGTGATGCCGTTCTCGATGGGTGCCCATCCGGGCGTCAACGGCCAGTACGCCATTCTCGAATTCCCGGACGCCTCGGACTCGACCGTGGTCTACATCGAAGGCGTGACGAGCGATCTGTACCTGGAAAAGGCCAACGACGTCCAGAAATACAGCGTGATGTACGAACATCTGCGTGCACAGGCCCTCAATGTCGACCAGACCAGGCAGTTCATCTCGGAGATCATCGAGGAGTTCGCGGGCAAGAGGAAGTGAGGTTCCACAAAAGGCCGGTACGGTACACCGTCACTCCCCGGCCGCAGAAGACCTGAATGGAATATGCCACTCGGTCGGGTGAACGCCCCCAACGCACATGGGGCGCTGCGGGTAGCGTCGATCACGTCAGCCGGAGAATTGGCTGGCAGACAGCCGAACTACTCGCTGAACCGGAGAGAAACATGGCTATTCGTCAGGGTGCTACGGAAAACTGGACCAAGTCCTCGTACTCCGCCAACGGCGCCTGCGTCGAAGTCAAGTCCCCCGTCATGGAGGCCATCGCGGTCCGCGACTCGAAGGTGCAGGACGGTCCGTCCCTCACCTTCGCGCCCGGCTCCTGGACCTCTTTCGTCACCGATGTGACCGAGGGCCGACTGGGTCGCCTCGCCTGAACATCGAGGCGAAGACCCCAGCCGGCAGACGCACGCACAGCGTCACGAGCAACACCGCACCACCTGCACCACCTGCACCACTGTCTGGAGCCCTCTCGACTGGCCCGCCGTCCTGGCCGAGGGGGCTCGGCCATGCCCGCACTCCGTGCCAGGCGCCCCCACGGCGGCGGACCAGGGCGGCCCAGGGCGGGCCGCTACCGCAACTGGTCCACGTACCGGTCCGTCCCCGGCACCGTGGGGATGAACGGCGCCACCAGCTCCACCCGCCCCAGCCCAGCCTCCGCGACCTCGGTGTCCAGCCCCCGGAACCGGTCCCAGCAGGTGCGCGGATCGGCCTCCAGGAACCACAGCAGGGTCAGCCGGGTGTCGACCCCCTCGACCTGCTTCACGTAGGTCATGCGGTCGCCCGGCAGCGGCGTCGGCCGGAAGACCGTGACCATGGCGGCCGGGGAGCCGGCCAGCCGCTTCGGCAGGGCGCGCGAGCGCAGCCACTCCAGCAGCTCGGCCCGCTGCTCGGGCCCGTCCGCGTCGACGACCTGGACCACGAGCCCGCCGTAGGGGTGGTCGAGGGCGTGGAAGTCGCGGGGGCCGGCGGCTCCGTCGCGGTAGACGGTGGCCTCGTGGTCCTGGAACGCGGTGAAGACGTGGGTGCGGTCCTGGTAGACCCGGCCGTCGCGGTTGAGCCGCTTGTTGATGCCGACGGTCCACTTCATGTGCTCGTCGTAGCGGCCCTCGGTGACCCAGTACGTGGAGATGTAGCACCCGGCGGTGACGGGCTGGGCGACCGCCGACTTCTCCGGGTAGCGCAGCTCCTGGAGGTCGCGGGTGGCGACCCAGCGGCGGCCCGCGTACATCCAGGGCATGGCCATGGCGCCGGCGTAGTAGTGGTCGTCCTCGTACCAGCGGTTGTACGCGAACTCGTGTCCCGGGTGCGGTTCGACCATGGTGATCAGCGCATGGCCGGGGTGGACTCCGTAGGGGCCGACCGAGGCGAGCTCGGCGTAGTCGTCGGCCCGGGTGTTCCGCTCGTCTGCTGTCATGGGAAACGGTCTAGCTGATGAAGCATCAGATGGGGAGCCCCTGGACGGCGGCCGATCGACGGTTCCGGGCAAGGCAGTTCAGCATCCGATACATAGGTGCCGTCTACACATTTCCGGTACTACGATGCGCGCACCCGCCTCCAGAAGGAGCTCCCGTGCCCGTCTCCGCGCCCGCGCCCGTCCTCGCCCTCGCCCCGCCGCCCGCCCTCGCCGCCCGGGTCCGCACGACGACCCCGTCCGCCATCCGCGAGATCCTGGCCGTCACCTCCCGGCCGGGCATGATCTCCTTCGCCGGCGGCCTGCCCGCACCCGAACTCTTCGACGCCGAGGGCCTGCGCGCCGCGTTCGACGCCGCCTTCGCGCACTCCGCCGGCCGCGCGCTCCAGTACTCCACCACCGAGGGCTCCCCCGAACTGCGCGCCACGGTGGCCGCCCGGCTCTCCCGGCGCGGCCTCGCCACCAGCGCGGACGAGGTCCTGATCACCACCGGCTCGCAGCAGGGGCTCGGCCTGATCACCACCGCGCTGATCGAGCCGGGCGACACCGTGCTGGTCGAGAACCCCACCTACCTGGCCGCGCTCCAGGGGTTCACCCTCGCCGGCGCCCGGCTGGTCCCCGTCCCCTGCGACGACGAGGGCATCCTCCCGGACGCCCTGGAGGAGCTCGTCGCGCGCGAACGCCCCAAGCTCCTCTACACCGTCCCCACCTTCCAGAACCCGACCGGCCGCACCCTCCCCGCCGCCCGCCGCGAGGCGGTCGCGGAGACGGCCGCCCGGCTCGGACTGTGGCTCCTGGAGGACGACCCGTACGGGGACCTGCGCTACGAGGGCTCCGACATCCCCTGGCTCGCCGCCCACCCCGGAGCGGAGGACCGCACGGCCCTGCTCGGCAGCTTCTCCAAGGTGATGGCCCCCGGGCTGCGCCTGGGCTGGCTGCGCGCCCCGGCGGCCCTGCTGCGCGCGGCGGTGCTCGCGAAGCAGGCGGCGGACCTGCACACCTCGACGGTGGACCAGCTCGCGGCGGCGGAGTACTTGCGTACGGCGGACCTGGACGCCCATGTCTCCCGGGTCCGGGACGCGTACCGGGTCCGGCGGGACGCGCTGCTGTCCGGCCTGCCCTCGGCCCTTCCGGCGGGCTCGACGTGGAACCGCCCGGAGGGCGGCATGTTCGTCTGGGCCCGGCTCCCCGAGGGCCACGACGCGACGGCCCTGCTCCGCGCGGCCACGTCTCGGGGTGTCGCCTTCGTCCCCGGAGCCCCCTTCTACGCCGGAGCCCCGGACCCGCGGACCCTGCGGCTGTCGTTCACGACGCATACGGGTGCGGAGATCGCGGAGGGCCTGCGCCGCCTGGCGGGGGCCTGACCCTGCGGGGGCCGTCCCCGACCCACCCTTCCACCGTTCCCTGGGGCTCCGCCCCAGACCCCGCTCCTCAAACGCCGGAGGGGCTGAAATTGCCCTGCGGGCAAACTCGGCCCCGCCTGGCAAATCCAGCCCCGCCGGCGTTTGAGGCGCGGGGGTCCGGGGGCTGGTCCCCGGCAACGGCGGCGCGCCGGACCACGCACCCGGACCACGCACCCGGTCCCGCCCCTTCCCTCCCCGCGCCCCGCGCCGTAGCCTGACGCACCGTCAGATTCATCGGGCCGTCAGGAGGCACACCTTGTCGCCGCTGCTGCAGGGCAAGACCGTCATCGTCTCCGGCGTGGGCGCCGGGCTCGGCCACCAGGTGGCCGCCACCGTCGTCCGCGACGGCGGCAACGCCGTGCTCGGGGCGCGCACCGAGGCGAACCTCGCCAAGTCCGCCGCCGAGATCGACCCCGACGGCACGCACACCGCGTACCTGCCGACCGACATCTCCGACGAGCGCCAGTGCGAGGCCCTCGCCGCCCTGGCCCAGGAGCGCTTCGGCGGGGTCGACGCCGTGGTCCACGTCGCGGCCTGGGACTCGTACTTCGGCGGCCTCGAAGACGCCGACTTCGGCACCTGGCAGCAGATCCTCGACGTGAACCTGCTCGGCACCCTGCGCATGACCCGCGCCTGCCTGCCCGCCCTCAAGCGCACCGGCGGCTCCGTCGTCATCATCGGCACGCAGTCCGCCATCGCCTCGCCCAACGAGGTGCAGCAGGCCGCCTACGCCGCCTCCAAGGGCGCCCTGACCTCCGCGATGTACTCCATGGCCCGCGAGCTCGGCCCGCACCGCATCCGCGTCAACACCGTGCTCCCCGGCTGGATGTGGGGCCCGCCGGTACAGGCCTTCGTCACCTTCACCGCGCACACCGAGGGCGTCCCCGAGGCCGAGGTCCACGCGCGGCTCACCGACCGCATGGCGCTGCCGGACCTGGCCACCGACGGGGACGTCGCCGACGCCGCCGTCTTCCTCGCCTCCGACCGGGCGCGGGCGATAACCGGCCAGTCGCTGCTGGTCAACGCCGGTGAGCTGATGCGATGAGCCCCTCCGTGCCCGCGCGGGCGGATCGTATGCTCGGCCCATGACCACTCCGAGTGACGCTCCGACCGAGAACTCGATGCGCCGCGCGCTCCGCCGCGCCCGCGACGGCGTCGCGCTCGACGCGACCGAGGCGGCCGTACTCCTACAGGCGCGCGGCGAGGACCTGAAGGACCTCGCCGCCTCCGCCGCCCGGGTACGGGACTCCGGACTCGAAGCCGCCGGCCGCCCCGGCGTCATCACGTACTCGCGCAAGGTGTTCATCCCCCTCACCCGGCTCTGCCGGGACAAGTGCCACTACTGCACCTTCGTCACCGTCCCGGGCAAGCTCCGCCGGGACGGCCACGGGATGTACCTCTCCCCCGACGAAGTCCTCGACATCGCCCGCAAGGGAGCGGCCATGGGCTGCAAGGAGGCCCTGTTCACGCTCGGGGACCGGCCCGAGGACCGCTGGCCCGAGGCCCGCGAGTGGCTCGACGCGCACGGCTACGACGACACCCTCGCCTACGTGCGCGCCATGGCCATCCGCGTCCTGGAGGAGACGGGGCTGCTCCCCCACCTCAACCCCGGCGTGCTGTCCTGGTCGGAGCTCCAGCGGCTCAAGCCCGTGGCCCCGTCGATGGGGATGATGCTGGAGACCACCGCCACCCGCCTGTGGTCCGAGCCCGGCGGCCCGCACCACGGCTCCCCCGACAAGGAGCCGGCGGTCCGGCTGCGCGTCCTGGAGGACGCGGGCCGCTCCAACGTCCCCTTCACCACCGGGGTGCTGATCGGCATCGGCGAGTCCTACGAGGAGCGCGCGGACGCCTTCTTCGAGCTGCGCCGGATCCAGCGCAGCTACCACGGCATCCAGGAAGTCATCGTCCAGAACTTCCGCGCCAAGCCGGACACGGCCATGCGCGCGATGCCCGACGCCGAGCTGGAGGAGCTGGCGGCGGCCATCGCGGTGGCCCGCCACATCCTCGGCCCCTCCGCCCGCATCCAGGCTCCGCCGAACCTCGTGGACTCCGAGTACGCGCTCCTCATCGGCGCCGGCATCGACGACTGGGGCGGGGTCTCCCCGCTCACCCCCGACCATGTGAACCCCGAGCGCCCCTGGCCGCACATCGAGGAACTGGCCGCGCGGACCGCCGCCGCCGGGTTCGAGCTGCGCGAACGCCTCACGATCTACCCGGAGTTCCTGCGCCGCGGCGAGCCCTGGCTGGACCCCCGGCTGCTGCCGCACGTGCGCGCGCTGGCCGACGCGGAGACGGGCCTGGCGGACGAGTCCGCGACGGTCGAGGGCCGGCCCTGGCAGGAGCCCGACGAGGGGTTCACCGCGTACGGGCGCACCGATCTGCACACCACCATCGACACGCAGGGCCGTACCGGCGACCGCCGCGAGGACTTCGACGAGGTCTACGGCGACTGGGAGGCCCTGCGCGAGGCCGCGGCGCCCGGAATGGTGCCGCAGCGCATCGACACGGACGTACGGGAGGCCCTCGCCCAGGCCGCCGACGACCCGACGAAGCTCACCGACGACCAGGCGCTGGCCCTGCTGCACGCGGACGGCCCGGCACTGGACGCGCTCTGCAAGATCGCCGACGACCTGCGGAAATCCGTGGTCGGCGAGGACGTCACCTACATCGTCACGCGCAACATCAACTTCACCAACGTCTGCTACACCGGCTGCCGTTTCTGCGCCTTCGCGCAGCGCCGCACCGACGCGGACGCGTACACCCTCTCCCTCGACCAGGTCGCCGACCGGGCCGCGCAGGCCTGGGACGTGGGCGCGGTGGAGGTGTGCATGCAGGGCGGCATCCACCCGGACCTGCCCGGGACGGCCTACTTCGACATCGCGCGGGCGGTCAAGGAGCGGGTGCCCGGCATGCACGTGCACGCCTTCTCCCCGATGGAGGTGGTCAACGGCGCGACCCGCACCGGGATGTCGGTACGGGACTGGCTGACGGCGGCCAAGGAGGCCGGTCTGGACTCCATTCCGGGCACGGCGGCGGAGATCCTGGACGACGAGGTCCGCTGGGTGCTGACCAAGGGCAAACTGCCGACGGCCGACTGGATCGACGTGGTCTCCACGGCGCACGAGCTGGGCATCCGCTCCTCCTCGACCATGATGTACGGGCACGTGGACCAGCCCCGGCACTGGCTGGGCCACTTCCGCACCCTGGCCCGCATGCAGCAGGCCGCTCGGGAGAAGGGCGTGGAGGGCTTCACGGAGTTCGTGACCCTGCCCTTCATCCACACCAACGCGCCGGTGTACCTGGCGGGCATCGCCCGCCCGGGCCCCACGGTCCGCGACAACCGGGCGGTCACGGCGATGGCCCGGATCCTCCTCCACCCGCACATCACCAACATCCAGACCAGCTGGGTGAAGCTGGGCTCGGAGGGCGCGGCCGAGATGCTGCGCTCCGGGGCCAACGACCTGGGCGGGACGCTGATGGAGGAGACCATCTCGCGGATGGCGGGCTCCAGTTACGGCTCGTACAAGTCGGTGCAGGACCTGATCGCCGTCGCCGACGCGGCCGGCCGGCCCGCGAAGGCCCGTACGACGCTGTACGGGGAGGTGCCGCAGGAGCGCCAGGACGCGGCGCGCGCCTCGGACGGGCACCTGCCCGAACTGCTGCCGCTGGCCGAGTAGTTCCGAGGACGGACCGGGGTCGGTCCGGGGACGGTCCGGGTCGGTCGGGGGTCGTGCACGGACCCCGGACCGGCCGCGGACCGTTTCAGGTTTCCGGCGGCTTACGGCTCGGCGACGGTCGCGTACCCGCAGATAGGGGTGCGGTGAACAGGCGGGAAAATCAAGAGAGTTGGCGTTGACGGGCGCCGCTCTACGCGCGTCATCATGGGCCGCATGAGGATTCCCCCACGCATCGCAGCCTTCGGTGGCGCCGTAGCCGTCGCCGCCACCCTCTTCGCGGGACCGGCCGCCCACGCCGTCTCCGCCCCCTCCACCGCTCCCGCCTCCGCCGCCTCCGTGACCGCGGTCGGCAGCATCTGCTACTCGGCGCTGCCCTCGCAGGCGCACGACACCCTGGACCTCATCGACCAGGGCGGCCCGTTCCCGTACTCCCAGGACGGGGTCGTCTTCCAGAACCGGGAGGGGATCCTGCCGAGCCACAGCACCGGCTACTACCACGAGTACACGGTCATCACCCCGGGCTCGCCGACGCGCGGGGCGCGCCGGATCATCACGGGGCAGCGGGTGGACGAGGACTACTACACCGCCGACCACTACGCCTCGTTCCGCCTGGTGAACTTCGGCTGCTGAACCCCGGCCAATGAACCACTGAACGCCGCCGAGCCCGGCCGGGAACTCCCCGGCCGGGCTCACGCGTTCACGGATCGGGCTCAGCCGACCAGCAGGTCCTTCTTCAGCTGCTTCAGCTCGCGGGCGTCGACGCCCAGGCCGCTCTTCAGGTAGTTGTCGAAGGTGCCGTACTTGGCCTTGACCTCGTCGTACCCGGCGTTGAGGTACTCCGGGCGGACGTCGAGCATCGGCTTGTAGACGGCTGCCTGGGCGGCCGGCAGGTGCGAGAGGACCGCGTCGTTGGTGGCCTTGCGGTAGTCGTTGCTGGCCAGGTAGTCGGCCATCACGGTCTCGCTCGGCACGCCGAGGGCGGTCAGCAGGGAGGCGTTGGCCCAGCCCGTGCGGTCCTTGCCCGCGGTGCAGTGGAAGAGGACGGCGCGGTCGCGGTCGCGCTCGATGCCCTCGAAGACCTGGGTGTAGGCCTTCTTGCCGCCCTCGCCGGAGACCATGGCCTTCTCGGCGTCGACCATGGCCTTGACGGCCTCGTCGGGGGACTTCGGCATGGCCTGGAAGGACCCGGAGCCCGCGAAGACGTCGGCGACGACGTACTTGGCGCCGGCCGGGACCTTGTCGGCGTCCTTGGTGCGCTCGCTCTCCATGCGGAGGTCGAAGACCGTCTTGACCCGCAGGCGCTGGAGCTTGGCGAGGTCGTTGTCGGTCAGCTTGTTGAGGGCGTCGGAGCGGTAGATCTCGCCCATCTTGACCCACTGGCCGTTGGTGGTGCGGTAGCCGCCCGCGTCACGGAAGTTGGCGGTGCCCTCCAGCTTGATCAGCCGGTCGGCCAGGCGCAGGCCCTCGCCGCGCTGGGGCTTGAAGTCGAACCACTGGCGGTCGGCGGCGGGCAGCCCCGTGACCACGGCCTGGCCCTGGGCGCCGCCCTTGGCGACGACCTTGCCGTTCGCCTTGATCTCGACGCGCTTGGTGCCCTTGGCGCTCCACTTCAGCGTGTACGAGCCGTCGGCACCGGCGGTGACGGTGGCCTCGGTGAAGGGGATGGCGGAGTTGCCGTGGTGCTGGCCGGCCCAGGGGAGGTCCCACCCGGAGGCGGCGTTGGCGGCGGGGGCCGCGACCAGGGCGGCGGTGAGCGTGGAGGCGACGACGGTCGCGGCGAGGAGTGCCTTCTTCATGTCCATGAGGCTGTTGGCCCCGGGACAACGCAGCGTGAACAGGGCATGGCCTGGACCGGCCGGTCGCAAGGCGACTGGCAAAACGTGCCATCAGACGCCCTTCGATTGATTCGAGCCAAGCAGGGAAGAAGCGGGCGGGGCACCGGCCGGGCCATGGGCCTGGTTCCGCCGTCGATTTCAGGCCGTTGTCCACTTACATACGGGCCGCGTGACCGACTGCTTCCGGGTCCGACCGACCCTGTCCACTACAGTGCGCGCCAGAGCATGCGCGGGCAGGCCAGGGGGATCAATGGACACGGCGACGGAAACGGCGACGGAAACGGCGACGGACACGGCGACGGACACGGCGACGGACGCGTCCGGGGAACAGACGGCCGCGAGGCAGCAGGGCCCGGCCGACAGGGCCGAGCCCCAGGTGGCGACGCCCGGCCCCGCCGCCACCGCCGCCCTGTGGGGCCGCGCCGAGCAGCAGGACTTCCGCAGCCGCGTCCGGGGCGCCCTCCTCGGATCCGCCCTCGGCGACGCCCTCGGCGCCCCCGCGGCCGGCCTCTCCCTCGACGGGATCCTCGAGGCGTACGGCCCGGCCGGCCTGACCGAGCCCGCCCCGGCCCCCGGCCAAGGCGTCCCCGGCCAAGGCGTCCCCGGCCACGCCGCCAGTGCCCCGAGTGCCCCCAGCGCCCCCGGTCGTACCCCCGGCCGCCGCGGGAGGGTCACGGCCGCCACCCAGCTCGCCCTGTTCACCGTGGACGGGCTGATACGGGCCCACGTGCGCCGCGACACCGGCGCCTGGCACCCGCCGACCGACGTCCAGCGCGCGTACCTGCGCTGGGCGGCCACCCAGCACGACTGGGGCCCCGACGAGCGCCGGGCGGACAACGGCTGGCTCGCGCAGGAGGAATGGCTCTACGCCCGCCGCGCCCCCGACCGCTCCTGCCTCACCGGATTCGCCGACGGGGTCCTCGGAACCCTGGAACACCCCAAGAACCCCACCGCCCGCGACGCCGCCGCCGCGGCCCGCTCCGCGCCCTTCGGACTGCTGGTCGGCTGGGAACCGGCCCTCGTCCTCCAGCTCTCCGTCGAATGCGCCGCGCAGAGCCACGGCCACCCCACCGCGTACCTCTCGGCCGGGGCCCTCGCCGTCATCGTCCACGGCCTGACCCGCGGCGAATCCCTCGACACCGCCGTCCAGCGCACCCTCGGCCTGCTCGGCACCCGCCCCGGCCACCAGCCCGTCACGGACGCCCTGCAGCGGGCAGTGGGTGCCGTCACCCTCGGCGCCCCCTCGCCGAGGACCGTCGAGGCCCTGTCCACCGGCGAAGCCCTGTCCACCGGCAAAGGACAGGGCGCCGAGGACGCCCTCGCCGTCGCCGTGTACTGCGCCCTCGTCGCCGAGAACCTGGCGCACGGCCTGCGCCTCGCCGTGAACCACGGCGGGGACTCCACCGCCACCGGCACCCTGTGCGGGGCCCTGCTCGGCGCCCAGCACGGCGAGACCGCCCTCCCGGCGGCCTGGCTCGCGGAACTCGAAGGCCGCGCCACAATCCTGGAACTCGCCGACGACTTCGCCCTGGAGATGACCCAGGGCCCCGCCCTGCACGGCCCGACACTCTCCTCCCCGGGCTGGCTGGCGCGCTACCCGCGGGGGTAGCAGGGGTCGGGCGGCCGGCCCCGCCGTGGCCGACGCGCGCCCCTGCCGTCCGCGCGCGCGAAGCCGTACCTTGGCCCTCCCACGTCTCGGAGGTGTCAGCACATGCGGATCGCCACGACCGTCTTCCTCACCGATCGCACCATCTCTCCCGTACGCCTCGCCCGCGCCCTCGAAGAGCGCGGCTTCTCCGGTCTCTACCTCCCGGAGCACACCCACATCCCGGTCAGCCGCGTGACCGCCGCGCCCATGGGCGGCGAGCTCCCCGAGATGTACGGGCGCACGCTGGACCCCTTCGTGGCCCTGGGCCAGGCCTCCGCCGTGACCGAGCGGCTCCACCTCGGCACCGGCATCACCCTCGTCGCCCAGCACGACCCCATCGACCTCGCGAAGCAGATCGCGACCCTCGACCACCTGTCCGGCGGCCGCTTCACCCTCGGGATCGGCTACGGGTGGAACGTCGAAGAGGCCGCCGACCACGGGGTCGAGTGGCGCAGCCGCCGCGAACTGGTCCGCGACCGCATGGCGTTGATGCGGGCCCTGTGGTCCCCGGAACCCACGGCGTACGTGGGCCAGTTCTCCTCCGTCCAGGCCAGCTCCGCCCACCCCAAGCCGGTCCAGTCCCCGCGCGAACTCGCCCCGGGCGCACCCCTGCACGGCCCCCGCACCCTGATCGGCGGCCAGGCCGGCCCGAAGCTCTTCGCCGCGATCGCCGACCACACCGACGGCTGGCTCCCGATCGGCGGCGGCGGCCTGACGGAATCCATGCCCGTCCTGCGCCAGGTCTGGGAGGCCGCGGGCCGCGACCCCAAATCCCTCCAAGTGGTCCCGTACGCCGTCCAGCCCACCCCGGGCAAGATGACCCACTACGCGGACCTGGGCATCGAGGAGGTCGTCCTCCAACTCCCCTCGGAGACCGAACCGGAGATCCTCCGCGTCCTGGACGACTTCGCGCAGTACCTCTAGGCGTCTAGGGCTCTAGGCCGCTAGGGCTCTAGGCCTCTAGGCGTCTAGGCCTCCGCCGGCGGGACGAGGGTCCCGATCCCCGCGCACAGCAGCCGCACGCTGCGCAGGAACTTCTCGTCCTCGTCGAAGGCGGCCGCCGCGGCCACGGTCAGCGGGAACCTCTCCCGCAGAGCGGCGGCTTCCTCGGCGCCGATGGCGACGGCGGGCGATTGGCTCTGCTCCTGGAGGACGAATCCCGTGACGTGGCTGAGCAGCGCGTCGGCCGCGACCCCGCAGTGCTCCTCGGGCACCCCCGCCGCCCGCAGGGTCTCCAGTAGCCGCTCCATCAGGGACAGCGCCCCGGCGCTGAGCACCTTCGGGCTGTCGGCGAACATCACCGCCCCGCCCATATGGAGCCGGATGCTCCGGCGCAAGGTGACGAGCTGTGCCTCGACCCGCTCCTGCCACCCGGCCCGCGCGTCCAAGTCCGCCTGGTCTTCCTGGTCTTCCAGGGCCTCCAGGGCCCGGGTGCCCGCCTCGTAGGCCTGCCGGGCGACCCGGTCCGCCATCAGCTGGACCAGGGCGCTCTTGCTGGGCACGTGGTAGTAGAGGCTCCCCGCCTGCGCGTCGAGCCGCTGTGCCACCCGCCGCATGGACAGGCCGTGGTACCCGGACTCGGCGAAGACCGCCATGCCCGCCTCGACGATCCGCTCCTCCGTCAGCTTCATGGGAGTCATCCTACGCCAGTTTTCTAACACTGTTTGAATTTGCCGGTCCCCGGGCTACGCTCAGCCCTGCAAGCAACCGGACAGGGGTCGAAGGGGGGTGGTGGCGATGGAGACGCTGATCTTCAACGCGACCACGGCGGGACTGATGGTGCTGATGTTCAAGGGCGGCCTGGCCCTGCTCGGCGAAGACACCCTGCGCCAACGCCGCATCCCCTGGGCGGCAGTGGGCCTGACCACGCTCGCGCTCACCGCGGTGGCAGTCCAGTTCCTCTGGTCCGGCGCGATGGACGCCTTCGACAGCGACCCCGCCAAATCGGGCTGGTGGCGGGTCCTCACCTCGGTCTTCATGCAGAACGGCGGTCTCCTCGGGGGCGCGTGGAACATCGCCACCCTCGCCGTCATCGCCGCCCTCGCGGAATGGCTCTGGGGCGGCCCCGTCATGCTCGGCCTGTTCCTGGCCGGCATCCTCCTCCCGGAGCACCTGGACGCCCTGTTCGGCCTGGGCGGCCACCACAGCACCGACCCCCGCAACTTCGCCGGCAGCTCCGGAGCCACCTACTTCCTCGGAGCCACCCTCGCCGCGGCCCTGTTGCTGCACGTCCTGCGGTCCGGCGGCGCAAAGGCTCGCACCAGGACAGGCACCACGGCAGGCACCAAGGACGCGCTGCTCGCGCTCGCAGTACCCGCACTCGGCCTGACCCTCTGGTTCGCCCAGTCCAACGGCCACGGCCTGGTCTCCGCCTACGGGTTCGCCCTCGGCGCCGCCTGCGCCATTGCCGGACTCCCGGGGCGGGTGGGTCGGCCGGCGCGAGGCGGCCGGGCAATGGTCTGAGGGTGGAGTAAATCCGCTGGCTACGGAGCTGCGCGCACCCCGAGAATGCAGCCATGCCGGGACAGCGCAAGCGCAAACGCAGCAGGGAGCGTGCCCACCGGCGGACGGCGAACACGCCGGGCCGCTGGGAACCGCTGTTCTCGACGGGTGACCACGCGGAGCTGAAGGCGCACGTCCGCCGCCTGCATGCGGAGGGCGTCGTCACCGACCTTGAACTGCTGCGCATAGACATGTTCTGCGGCCGCCTGGTCGCCCCGACGACGTACCAGGTCAGCCTCTTCGTCCCGGACCCATCGGAGACCTCCGCATGACCAACACGATCGACTGGACCGGCTGGTGGGAGAGCCTCCCGGAGGGCATCCGCCGCCAGGTCGACGGGTACGTCCTCCAGGACCGCCGGATGTACGCGGTCCGCACGGTCTGGCAGGCGGGCCGCGCCCACGGCCTGGGCCTGAACGAAGCCCAGGAACTCGTCCACACCCGCTACGAGGCCCTCGGCGACCGCGTGGCCCTCACCCCCGACTCCCCCCTCGACCTGGAGTCCCTGGCCGCCCGCGCCTCCGGCGCCCCGGGCCGGGTGGCCGCGATCGAGGCCGTCTGGGACGGGGACACCGTCCACGACTGGTTCGTCCTGCTGCTGGCCGTCACCGAAGACCCGCCCACGGACTACGAACTGGCCACGGTCTACTGGCGTACGGGGCTGCGCGCCCTCGAGGATTCCGAGGCCGACGCCGGCGCCCTGGACCCGCACGCGGCGGCAGCCACCCGCGCGGGCACCGCCCTGGCGGAGCACCTGGGCGTCCCCTTCCACTTCGCGAGCCCCGGAACCCCGGACGACGAGGCTCCGCGCTGGCGCGACGGGGCAGGCGGGCCCGACCGACCCGCTACGCCTTGAGCTCCGCCCAGACCGTCTTCCCGATCACCCGGTCCCGGACCCCCCAGTCGGCGGCGACGGCCTCCACGATCCGCATCCCGTAGCCCCCTTCGGCCCCGTACTCGTGCGGCCGCACGGTGGGGCGCCGGTCCCGGCGGGCGTCGGAGACCTCGATCCGGAGCGCGCCGGGGAGCAGCGCGATCCGCAGCTCGAAGTCCCGCCCGGGGACCCGCCCGTGGGCGACGGCATTGGCCGCCAGCTCGGCGACGAGCAGCCCGGCGTCCTCGGAGAGGCTGGTGCGGTCGGGGATCCCCCAGCCGTGCAGCTCCACGAGGGTCAACTGGCGGGCCAGGCGGGCACCGCGGCGGGTGGAGGTGAAACGCTGCGTGAACGTGCGTGCGAGGGATTGGGGGGACGGGGCGGGGGCTGAGGGAGTGGTCATGGGATCAACGTCCCGGGTGGGGAGGGGTGTTCCCCAGCAAGGCGACCGCTACTTTTCAACTGTACGAGTTGACTGTCTGGACAGTTTCGGTCACCGTCCGTAAGTCTGGTTGCCGGGGAGGTGACCTCCATGGCGAGTGTCGATGACAGCGGTGACAACGAGGTCGAGCCCGACGCCGACCTCCGGAACTTCGGCGAGACCGTCAAAGCCTTCAGGAAACGAGCCGGACTGACCCAGGAACAACTCCACCCGCTCATCCGCTACTCGGTCCAGTACATCGGCTCGGTGGAACAGGGCCGCCGCCATCCGTCCACGCGGTTCGTGGACCGGGTGGAGGAGGTACTGGATGCCTTCGGAGTCATCCGCATCGCTGCGAGGCAGCTGACACGGAGGCGGGGGCTGGCGAAGTGGTTCCGGCGGTGGGCGGAGCTGGAGGAGGACGCGGTCGCCCTCAATACGTACGAGTGCAGGTCCATTCCTGGCTTGTTGCAGACGGAGGCCTACGCACGGGCTCAGATCAGGGACGTCCCGCCCTTGCCGACCCCGGAACAGGTGGAGGCGCGCATCATCTTCCGCCTGACCCGGCAGGCAGTGCTCCTCAAGACCCCGTACGTCGCTTTCAGCTTCATCATCGAGCAGTCGGTGATCGAGCGGCAGACGGGCGGACCGGAGGTGACGCGCGAGCTGATCGATCACCTGCTGGAGATGGGGAAGCTGCCCAATGTGGACCTGCAGATCATGCCGACCGCCAGCCCGGAACACGCTGGCACAGGCGGCCCCTTCTGCCTCCTGGAAACTCAGGAACACGAGTGGCAGGGCTACAGCGAGACCCAGAAACTGGGCCAGGTCATCTCTGACCCGAAAGACGTCAGCGACCTCCACCAGCGGTATGCCAAACTTCGCATCCAGGCCCTCAATCCCGCGGACAGTGCGGGCCTGTTGATGCGAATGCGAGGAACTCTGTGAACAGCTCCCGGTTGCGGTGGTTCAAGAGCAGTTACAGCAGCGGCGACGGCGACAACTGCGTCGAAGTCGCCCTCTCCTGGCACAAGTCGACGTACAGCAGCAGCGAGGGCGACAACTGCGTCGAGGTGGCCAACTGCGCCGACTCCGTGCACATCCGGGACTCGAAGGTGACGGCGGGACCGGAACTGTCGGTGGCGCCCGAGTCCTGGGCTGCGTTCGTGGGCGGGGTCACGGGAACGGCCTGAGCTGCGGGGTGTTCGGCGGCTTCGACAGTCCCTGGGGGCGTCCCTCCAGTCCAGTGTCCTTCCGGGCCGGGCCGGTCCCTCAAGGGCGCTCCCTTCGGTCGCGTCGCTACGCGATGGCCTGCGGCCACCCTTGACCGACCGACCCGTCCCGGAATGCCACAAGACTTCCGGGATCCCCCCGGGGGATGGCCGGGGGGTCATATACGGAGGGGCGGCCGTGTCGCAGCCCCCGGGGCGGGTCCCGCCGGCCAGCCGACGTCCGGACGGCCGGGAGCCGCCCGCCTGGTCCGGTTCGGGGGCGCGGGAAGTTCGGGACACCCACCCGACACCGATCGAGGACCCTTCCCGAGCCCGTCGCCCGCCAACCCGCACGAGAAGACGACCACCAGCCCCGCAGGGTCAGGGGGCGCATCAGATCGCTACGCACTGCCGCTCGGCTTAGCGACTGACGACCGTCCGGGGCTGGACATAGGCCGCACGCGCTTAGGGGGCGGCTGACGTCGTCTAGCGACGATCAGACCGGCCGTGGGGACGGTCAGGCCGTCCGTGAGGACGATGAGACCGTCCATGAGGACGATCAGGCCGCCCGTGAGGACGATCTGAGCGTCCATGGCGCGGACAGATCGTCCATGGGGACGGTCAAGGCGTCCCCACGGACGCTCAGACCGTTCTCGGCGGCGATGAGACTGTCTGTGGGGGCGGGTAGCCTTCCGCGCCGAGGGGTGCGACGGCTGGGGGGCTTGTGGAGGGCGATTACGTGGGTGTGGGTATGGGGAGCGGCGGCGGCGGTCCTGTGATGTGTCCTGTCTGTCGGACGACGGACAACGTGGCGGCCGGTGGGCCGCACAAGGGGCGCCTGGCGAGCAAGCTCGCGTCCGGGCCGAACCACACCGGCGACGGCTGCATGCACTTCATCGAGGGCATCATCATTGCCGCGATGGCCGCCGGGGCCGGCAAGTACTACGCCGACGACCGGGGCTGGCCGTGGTTGATTCCGGTGGGTCTGGTCGTTGCGGTGCTCATCGTCGTGGGGACGATCGCCCTCGTCCGCAGTGAGGGCAAGGACAAACGACGCGCGCAGGCCGGCCGGCCTCGGGCGGCGGAGATCATCGCCACCGCCCGCTACTGCTCGACGTGCGAAGGCGTCTTCTTCCCCCGTGGCGTCCCCTTCGCGGGCGTGCTGGCCCCGGAACAGTTCCGCCACTACGTCTGGACCGAGGCCGGTTACGGCGACCAGCTCGACCCCGAGGCCAAGGCGGCCGAGCCGCCCCTCAAGGTTGTCCCGTAACGGGTTGGTGTGCGAGTCCGACGGGAACGGGTAACGTCTTTGTCATGTTCTTCCAGACGCCGGTTTACGAGTGAGCGCGTGATGGGCCCCCGCTGACGTCCTTCGACGTCGCCGCCCGTCCCCCACCGACGAATCCGTAGATCACTTCACATCATTAACCGGGAGAACCCGTGACCGACAGCAAGAACATCAACAACCCCGTGGGCCAGGGCGGCGGCACCCGCAAGAGGCAGTCCCGCGCCGAACGCCAGAACAACGGCCCGCACCGCAACCTCGACCGCCAGGGTGCGGCCGACCAGAAGGCCGAGCTGGTGCGCAAGATGCGCGAGAAGGCCGCCGCAGCGAAGGCCGCCGAGGCAAGCGACGACACCACGCAGAGCTAACCCGAGCGACACCGCACGACACAGGGCAGGGCCCGGACCACCGCACATCGCGGTGATCCGGGCCCTGCCGCCGTACCGGCCCCCCAGTCACCCCCGAAGTAGTGGGCGGCCACCCCCGAAGTAGTGGGCGGACGCCTCTCAGCCCCAGACGGTCGTCAGCCGCTAAGCCGAGCGCGACTGTGTAGCGATCTGATGCGCCCCCCGACCCCGCGGGGCTGGTCGTCGTCCTGCCGTGCGGGTTGGCGGGCGACGGGCTCGGGAAGGGTCCTCGATCGGTGTCGGGTGGATGTCCCGAACTCCCCGGCGCCCCCATCCCCGACCAGGCGGCCTCTCCCGACCCTCCGGACGTCGGCTGACCGGCGGGACCCGCCCCGGGGGCTGCGACACGGCCGTCCCTCCCCCTCTCACCCCCCGGCCATCCCCCGGGGGGATCCCGGAAGTCTTGTGGCATTCCGGGACGGGTCGGTCGGTCAAGGGTGGCCGCAGGCCATCGCGTAGCGACGCGACCGAAGGGAGCGCCCTTGAGGGACCGGCCCGGCCCGGAAGGACACTGGACTGGAGGGACGCCCCCAGGGACCGTCAAAGCCACCGAACACCCCGCAGCCCAGGTCAGCCCACCCCCGACACGTCGTACCCCGCCAGCCGCTCCGGGTCGGTGATGACGTCGATGGCCACCACCAGCCCACCCACAACCGTGAAGGCCATGACCGACATCAGCTTGCCCTTGGCGATCACCACCACACCCGCCGCGCCGTTGATGAGCGCGGGGACCACGAACGGGGCCAGGCTGCGGTAGCCGGCGGCCTGGGAGGCCACGGATTCGGCGCCGTTGAGGACGACCGCCCGGCGGGTCCGGCCGAGGCGGCCGTCGGCGCGCAGGATGACGTCCGGGTGGAGGATGGCGACCAGGGCTCCGAAGTCGCCCTCGCGCGTGGCCGCGAAGAAGGCGTTGACGGCCTCCCGCTGGCGGCCGAGGTCGGGGTCCGGGGCCGGGGCCTGGCCCTGGACCCTGCGGCGGGCCCGGCTGGCGAGTTGGCGGGTCGCCACGGGGGTCTTGTCGATCATCGGGGCGATCTCGTCGAAGGGCACGGCGAACATGTCGTGCAGGACGAACGCGAGGCGTTCCGCCGGTGCCAGGGATTCGAGGACGACGAGGAGCGCCAGGCCGACGGAGTCGGCCAGCAGGACCTCCTGCTCGGGGTCGATCGCGTCCTCGCGCCCGATGACCGGGTCGGGCATCCGGATGTCGAGGGGGTCCTCGCGCCGCGTCTCGCGCGAGCGCAGCCCGTTCAGGCACACCCGGGCCACGACGGTCGTCAGCCAGCCGCCGAGGTTCTCCACGTCACTGACGTCGGTACGGCTCAGGCGCAGCCAGCCCTCCTGGACCGCGTCCTCGGCCTCGCCGAGCGAGCCGAGCATCCGGTAGGCGACTGCCCGCAGGTGTGACCGGTGCTCCTCGAACCGGGCAGCCAGAAGATCTTGGTCGTCCACTGTCACGTTCCTTCCTCCCCAGGGGTCAAGGCAGTAGATCACCGAACGAGCACACGCCACCGAACGATCGAACGAATGAATCCGAACCAAACCGAACCGATCCGAACGGATGAAGGAGCAGTCATGACCGCACCGATCCTCGTCACCGGCGGCACCGGCACCCTCGGCAGCCAGGTCGTCCCCCTGCTGCGCCGGGCCGGCCAGCAGGTGCGGGTGCTCACCCGCCACGCCCGCGAGCCCGAGCCGGGCATCGAGTACGTGGCCTGCGACCTGCGCGAAGAGGCCGGGATCGGCCCCGCCCTGGAGGGGGTGGAGGTGGTGCTCCACCTCGCGGGCGGGGCGAAGGGCGACGACGTCGCCACCCGGAACCTGGCGCGGGCCGCCGCGCGGGCCGGTGTGCGCCACTTCGTGTACATCTCGGTCGTCGCGGCGGACAAGCTGCCCATCGGCTACTTCAGGGCCAAGTACGGCGCCGAGCTGGCGGTGGCCGAGTCGGGGGTGCCGTGGACGACGCTGCGCGCCGCCCAGTTCCACGAGTTCGTCCTGACCGCCGTGTCGACGATGGCCAAGCTGCCCGTCGTGCCCGTGCCGGGCGGTCTGCGGTTCCAGCCCGTCGACTCCCGCGAGGTGGCGGCGCGCCTCGTCGAGCTGGCCCTCGGCGCGCCGCAGGGCCGCGTACCCGACCTCGTCGGACCCAAGGTCTACGCGCTGGGCGACCTGAGCCGCGCGCACCTCAGGGCCGCGGGCAAGCGCCGCCCCCGGCTGCCCGTGCGCATCCCGGGCAAGGCAGGCCGCGCCTACCGCGCCGCCGACAACCTCACTCTCGAGGGGGCCCTGGTCGGCGAGCGGACCTGGGAGGGATTCCTCGCGGAGCGGCGGGCCACCGGAGCGTGAAGCCCCCAGCCCTACCCCCAGGGCTTCCCCTTGGGGAGGCAGCCCAGGTCGTGCAGGCGGGTCTCGGTGTCCTTGAGGTCCGTCAGGGCCAGGCCGATGCCCTCCCAGGCCTCGTCCTCCGACTGGACCGTCGTGCCCACGGGGACTTCCTGGAGGGACAGTCCCGACCGCACCAGGATGGCGGTCGTGGCCGCGTCGATCCGGTCGAGCGCGCTCCACCAGGCCTTCTGCGCCTCCGCATCCGGGATGGAGCCGCCCGCGCGGGCGGCCTTGAGGTCCGTGGACACGTGCGCGAAGTCGATGAACACGGCGTGCTGCTCGTGCTGGCCCCGGACCGACCTCGTCGACGCGATCAGGTTGTTGAGCAGGTCGACGCCCCCGGTCCCGTACCACTGGATGACGGCGCTGCCGGTGCGCGTGGGTTCCGGCGTCGTGGGGGTGCTCGGCTGGGGCTTGAAGCTCACGTGCGTGTTCGGCGCGGAGGATGCGGGCTCGGCCGAGCATCCGGCGAGGACGGTGGTGGCAGCGGTGACGGCGGTGACGGCCGCCATCGCCGCGAGTAAGCGACGTACGTGGGCACGGGCGCGCATGAATCCCCCTGATCGGACCGGCAGTTCGGGCCCTCAGGACATCGGCCCGCACGCCCCCAGTCTCAGTCCTTGCGCCCCGTCGCCGCCACCGTGACGCCGAGGCCGATCATCGCGAGTCCGCCCGCTCCGCCGACCATGGCCAGTCGTCGCGGCGAGCGTGCGAACCAGCCTCGGGCGGTCGCGGCGACCAGGCCCCAGGTGCTGTCGCAGACCACGGCGATGGCGTTGAAGACCAGTCCCAGGAGGAGCATCTGCGCCGTCACGTGCCCCCGGTCGCGCTCCACGAACTGCGGGAGGACCGCGGCGAAGAACACGATGGTCTTGGGGTTGGCCGCCCCGACGGCGAATCCCTCCCACAGGGAGCGCAGGGTCCCGTACGAGGCCCCCTCGCCGCCGAACTCGGCCCGTAGGGAGTGGCGGGCCCGGAAGGCCTTGAAGCCCAGGTAGACCAGGTAGGCGGCGCCCGCGAGCTTCAGCGCGGTGAAGACGAGGACCGAGCGTTCCACCACCGCGCCCACGCCGAAGGCCACGGCGACGACGAGCACGTACGCCCCGGCGGTGTTCCCCGCCACCGTGGTCAGGACGGCCCGCCGCCCCTGGGACAGCGCCCGTCCGATGACGAAGAGCACGCTGGGCCCGGGGATCACGATGAGCAGCAGCGACATGGCGGCGAAGGCGAGCAAGCGGTCTGTGGACACCATCCCCCCATGGTTCCCGGGTGCCGCCGGGAGCGGAACCCATTTTCGCCCCGGGCCGCCGCGGCCCCCCGCCCCGGCGGAGGACCGCGGCGGGGGACCAGGACGGAGGGCCGCGGCGAAGGACCGCGGCGAGGGATCACCGCAGGCGGTGGATCAGTTCGGGCCGTGGAAGTGCACCGAGCGGACCTTGAGCTTGTCCGTGGCCTGATTGCCGTGGGGGCGCAGTCGCCAGTCGGGGCCCTGGCAGTCGGCGCCCGCGTAGACGGTCACCCACTCGTCGGTCTGGTTGTGGGGCGAGTGCCCGGGCGTGACCCACTCGCTGCCGACGTAGGGCAGGTTGATGCACTCGTCGCTGGCCGGGTGGTGCAGGGTGACCGTCAGCGATGCGCCCTTGTCGTCGGTGAAGGCGTAGCTGAAATCGCCGGTCGCGGCGAAGGCGGAGCCGGGGACGGCCAGGGCGAGGACCAGGCCGGCCAGGCCCGCGGTGACGGCACTGCGAAGCTTCATGAAGGGTCTCCTCAAGATCGACGAGGGGGTCACGGCGGACCGTATGCCGACCGGGGCGCAGCGAATCGGTTCTCCCCGCGGCGACTTGCCCGGGGTTCCACCGGGACGGGTGAAGCCGGCCGGGCGGGGACGGGCGGGGCCGGGCCGAGCAGCCGCGCCGCGCGCTTCGTACGATCCCTCCATGATCGACTCAATCGACTCCATCGATCCGCAGGCACACATCCGGATCGCCCGCCCCTCCCTCGACCTCGCCGCCGCCGAGCGGTTCTACGTCGACGGGCTCGGCCTCGACGTGCAGTGGCGCACCACCGAGCGCGTGTCCGGGGAGCACGACCTCCTGATGGTCGGGCCCCGCGGGGGCGGGTGGCACTTCGAGCTCACCCGGGACCCCGAGAACCCCGTGGCGCCCGCGCCCACCGTCGAGGACCTCTTCGTCGTCTACCTCGGCCAGGCCCCCGACGAGGCCCTGGTGGCCCGGCTCGTCGAGCACGGCGGAACCCGTACGCCCGCGCACAACCCGTACTGGGACCAGTACGGGGTCACCGTCACCGACCCCGACGGCTACCAGCTCGTCCTGTGCTCCCGTGCCTGGGGCTAGGGGGTGTCCCTAGGGCCTACCGGCCGCCTCTTTCGGAACCTGCCGGTCGGGCCGGCAGCGGCGTACGTAGTAGGCGTAGGTCAGCGCCAGCACCATGGGGCCCCACAGCGCCCCCAAGGCGATGCAGGCCTTCGCCAGCAACTCCCACCGGCCGTCGGAGTATCCGAGGGCGTGGAACCCGGGTACGTGGAGCCAGGCGAGCAGGAAGCTTCCCGACACCGCGGTCGTGATCAGTCCGCCGATGGTGGCGGGGACGATCGCGGCGAGAGGCGGCACGCGTTTCCCGCCGATGACCGGGAGCCATCCGGGCGCGACCTCGCCCCACCGCCTCACCAGGCCGAGGGAGAGCAGCGCCAATGCCTCCGACAGGATGCTGAGCCCGAAGACGTAGGGGACGGCCCAGTACCACGGCGGCATCGCCGGGGCGTTCGGGTCGATCATCCCCATGTCGAAGTCGAAGGCGAAGGGCAGCCGCCACAGGCACTGGGGCAGCAGCACGAGCGGGACCGCGTGGGCGGTGACGACCGCCCATCTCGGGGCGGGCCGCTCGGTGTTGTGCGAAGTCGCGCTCCGGGGAGGTCTGTTGATTGCGGTCACGCACCCCAGCCTCTTCGAGCCGCACGGGCGTGCCATCAGCCCACAAGAGGATCCGCCTCCCCCTGACGGGTGACCTCCCGCCGCCGGACGACCACCCGGGCTCCCCCGCCCGCCCAAGGCCTACGGCCAGAACTGCGCCAGGGCCGCCTCCTTGTACGGGGCCGGGCTCACGGCCAGGTCCCCCGCGAAGGGGCGGTCCATCGCCATCACCAGCAGCAGGCTGAAGCCGATCAGTCCGGCCACCGCCGAGACGAACAGCAGCTGCATCTTCAGGCTCCGCAGGCCGAAGAGGAAGGTGAGCGGGAGGATCACCAACGCACCTCCGTAGACGAGCACTTGGAGCAGCATCGGCAGCGCGGACTCGGCCATCGTCACCCGCGCCCGGCGCTGCGCCGCGACGTCGTTGAGGCGGCCGGCGGCCTCCCCGTAGAAGGTCTCGCTCCGGGGGCCGGCGGGCTCGAAGGACTGGAGGGCCGTGTACAGGGCGCGCGTCTGCTCGGCGGTGGCCTCGTAGCTGGGCCGGCCCTCGCGCATGAGGGGCCACTGGACGTCGACGACGGCGTGGACGTAGTCGCCCACCGCACGGTCCAGGCGGACGCGGTCGGCCGGCGGGAAGGCGTCGGCGCTGCGGACGACCAGGGCCAGGTCGGTGGCCTCGGTGGCCACGATGGTCTGGGTGTTCTCCAGCTGGGTCCACAGGGTGACGACGACGAAGGCCAGGATGATTCCGTAGATCGCGCCGAACATGCCGAGGGCGACTCCGACCATCTCGTTGTGCTCGCCGCCCGCCAGGTGCGGGAAGCGGCGGCGGGCGGCCAGGCTGCCGAGGATCGCGAGGGTGACGAAGCCTCCGACGAGGACGACGCCGAGCAGAAATGTGCTGAGGTGATTGAGCATCCAGAGGATCATGTGCTGACCAACGACCGCTCCGCCGGGAGGGCCCTCCCGAAGATCAGCGCGAGCCCTCGCCCACCGGGGCCCCCGCCCTCGTGCGCGGCGCACCGGGACGCGGCGGCCGGGGCGGCCGGCCGCGAGATCCCGCCGGTCCCGGTGACCCGCGGCCCGGAGCCCACCTGAGCGGAGGCCCCGCCCGGCCTCAGCCCGCGGCCTTCACCTTCGGGGGCTTCGGCAGCCCGGCGGCGATCGCCGTGCCGGCACCGGAGAGCGAGGCGTCGGTCGCCTTCGACGCGGACCCGGCGGCCGTGGCGGTGACCTCCACCGCCGCCTTCGCGTCCTTCACGGCGCCCCCGGGGTGGTCGACGATGTCGCTGACGCGCTGGGTGATCGGGGGCCCCTGGATGTCGGGCTCGTCGGCGGCGAAGGCGACGGCGGGAGTCAGGGCCAGGGCCGCTCCCCCGGTCAGGACCAGGGCGGCAAGGCTGCGCTTGATGACGTTCATGCCCGGCCCAACGACCCGCCCGCCCCCCGGTCACCGCCCACCCCGTGAATCGGACAGCATCCATGACCTCCCCACCGCGCGATATAACCCTTGCGTAATATGCCTCAACCGTCATAATCGAGGGGAAGGTCCGTGGACTGGGAAGTGATCGTCGTCGAACCCGCTCTCTCATGGCTACACACGCTGCGCCAGAGCGATCGGCCTACGCTCATCCAGATCAGCAAGGCCATTACGGCTCTGCGGCAGGAGGGTCCCGCGATGGGCCGCCCCCTCGTGGACACCGTGAAGGGATCCCGGCTCGCCAACCTCAAGGAGCTCAGGCCCGGCTCCACCGGAGCCACCGAGGTGCGCTTGCTCTTCGTCTTCGATCCCCTGCGGCGGGCAGTCTTCCTGGTCGGCGGCGACAAGGCCGGCGACTGGCAAGGTTGGTACCGCTCCGCCATCCCGCGGGCCGAGGCCGCGTACCAGGATTACGTGACAGAGCAGGAGGAGGACACCCCGTGAGCCCGACACCCGATCACAGCCCCAAGGCCGCCCGCTGGGACGACCTCGTCGAGGAGTTCGCCTTCTCACCCGCCGAACAGGCCGAGATCGACCGGGGCGCGGCGGAGATGATCGCCGTCGTGCGCGCGCACCGCCTGGCGGAGGTCCGCAAACGGCAGCACACCACCCAGGTCCAAGTCGCGGAGGCCATGGGAGTCACCCAGGCGCGCGTCTCCCGGATCGAGAACGGCGAGCTGGAGCGCAGCGAGGTCGAGACCCTCGCCGCCTATGTCCGCGCCCTCGGCGGCAAGCTGAAGATCGTGGCCGAGTTCGGCGACGAGCAGTACATCCTCGGGTGACGGTCCCCCGCCACGCCCGCGGCCCCGGGTCGCCGGGAGGGGCGGGCCGGGGCCGGGGGATGACACGGCGGGGAGGGCTCGGGGAGCCGGTGGGGTCAGTCCTCGACCACCAGGGCCGGGGTGGACTTCGTGAGGATCTCGCCGCGGAAGAAGGCGGGGCTGCGGCGTTCGGTGACGAACATGACGACCACGCCGAGGGCGAGGAGGCCGACGCCGATGACGAAGACGCTGCCGACGCCGAGGCCGGGGATGGTGGAGCCGGAGCCGTAGGACGGGTCCCAGGCGTCGTAGAGGGTCTTGAAGAAGACCGAGGCCAGGAGCAGGCCGCCCAGGACGGGGAAGACGCCCTTGAAGAGCAGGTCGCGGGTGGACTTGCGCAGGTCGCCGCGGAAGAACCAGGCGCAGGCGAAGGCCGTCAGCGAGTAGTAGAAGCAGATCATCAGGCCGAGCGCGAAGATCGTGTCGGTCAGGACGTTCTCGCTGACCAGGGTCATCACGGTGTAGAAGGCTCCGGTGGCGACGCCCGCCATGACGGTGGCGCGGCCCGGGGTCTTGAAGCGCGGGTGGACCTTCGCGTACGAGGGCGGCAGGGCCTCGTAGGTGGACATGGCCAGGACCGTGCGGGCCACCGGGATGAAGGTGGTCTGGAGGGAGGCCGTGGCCGAGGCGAGGACGGCGACGAAGAGCAGGATGCCGAGCATCGGGCCCATGACGGGGCCGGCGAGGGCGGCGAAGACGTTGCCGGAGGTCTCCGGGTTGCCGAGGCCGAAGCCGATGGTGCCGGAGCCGACGGCCATCTGGGCGGCGATGCCGGTGGCCAGGTACGAGCCGACCAGGACGACCATCGCGATGAGCGAGGCGCGGCCGGGGGTCTTGGCCGAGCCGATGGTCTCCTCGTTGGCGGTCAGGCAGGTGTCCCAGCCCCAGTACATGAAGATCGACAGCGAGAGTCCGGCGGTGAAGGCCGCCATGGACTGGACCGCGAAGGGGTTCATCCACTGCCAGGAGAAGTCCAGGCCGGTATCGAAGGTGCCCGTCGAGGCCTTCTGGAAGGCCATCACGACGAAGATGGCGAGGACGGCGAGCTGGAGGCCGACCAGTGTGTACTGGACGCCCTTGGTGGCCGTCATGCCGCGGTAGCTGATGGCGGTCGCGGCGGCGATGAGGGTGAGGCAGGTGGCGATGTGGACGAGCTTGTTGTCGTCCAGGGCGGAGATCGCCGGGTTACTGGTGATCTCGCCGGCCAGCAGCCAGAAGTAGGAGGTGGCGACGCCGGCCAGGTTGGAGAGCACGATGATCGTGGCGATCACCAGGCCCCAGCCGCACATCCAGCCGATCCGCGGGCCGAAGGCCTTCACCGTCCAGGTGAAGGAGGTGCCGCAGTCCGGCACGGCCTTGTTGAGCTCGCGGTACGCGAAGGCGACCAGCAGCATCGGCAGGAAGCCGGCCAGGAAGACGGCCGGCATCTGGACGCCGACCTCGCCGGCGGTGGAGCCCAGCGTCGAGGTCAGGCAGTAGACGGGGGCGACGGTGGAGATGCCGATGACGGCGCTTCCCACCAGGCCGACGGAGCCCTTGCCGAGCCCCTTGCCGCGGACGCCGCCCTCGGGGGCGCCGCCGCTTTCCGTGTCTCCGACCTCGGGCCGAACGTCCAGCTGTGTCATGAGTCAGGACGTTAGATGGTGCGTTTTCCACATCTGGAGGACTTAAGTCCGGATCTGGTGCGGCCCAAATCCCTTTGAATCTTGAGATCAAGACACTTCACTGGCATGTAATACAAGGTTCACTCAGGCATCTATCCACGGATCGACAGGTGCCGGACATTGAGTTCCGGTATGCGGAAACCGCAGGCCTGCCCCTTTTGGGCCCCTTTGAACTTTCCCGTGTGACTGCGGTCACCGCACGGGCGGACAGCCCCGCCACCCGGCGTGTCCGGTGTCCGGGGCGGGGTGTCCCCCGCCCCGGTCCCCTCAGCCCGTCCAGACGATGGATTGCATCTCGCTGTAGGCGTGCAGCGCGTACGAGCCCACGTCCCGCCCCACCCCCGACCGCTTGAAGCCGCCGAACGGCGCCTCCATGTTGCGCCCGATGGTGTTCACGCCGACCCCGCCGGCCCGCAGCCGCCGCGCCACCCGGAAGGCCCGCGCCGCGTCCCCGGACCACACGTAGCTCAGCAGCCCGAAGTCGCTGTCGTTGGCCAGCGCCACCGCTTCGTCCTCATCCCCGTCGAAGGGGACCACCACCACGACCGGGCCGAAGATCTCCTCCCGGACCACGCGCATGTCGTTGGTGCAGTCGACGAGGAGCGTGGGGGCCACGTAGAAGCCCTTCCCCTCCGTACCGACCACCGGGCGCTCCCCGCCGAAGGCGATCCGCGCGCCCTCCTTCTTCCCCAGCTCGATGTACGACTCCACGCGGTCCCGGTGCGCCGCCGAGATGACGGGGCCCACCACCGTGCCCCGCACCCGGGGGTCGCCGACCTTCATGAAGGCCAGGTAGCCCGTCAGCTTCTCCACCAGCTGCTCGTACACCGAGCGGTGCACGATCACCCGGGTCGGAGCCGTGCAGATCTGCCCGGAGTAGAAGGAGAAGGTGGTGCCGATCCCCATCACCGCCGCGTCCAGGTCCGCGTCCGCGAGGACGATCGCCGCGCCCTTGCCGCCGAGCTCCATCAGCTGCCGTTTCATCGTGCGGCCGCAGACCTCGGCGATGCGCTGACCGACGCCCGTGGAGCCGGTGAAGGACACCATGTCCACGTCCGGGGAGTCCACGGCCGCCTCGCCGACCTCCACCGAGGTGCCGGAGACCACGTTCACCACGCCCGCCGGGACCCCGGCCTCGTGCAGGGCCTCGGCCATCCGGAACACCGACAGCGGGTCCTGCGGGGCCGGCTTGACCACCACCGTGTTGCCCATGGCCAGCGCCGGGGCCACCTTGCCCGCCGGGTTCGCCCACGGGTTGTTGTACGAGGTGATGCAGGTGACCACCCCGACCGGCTGGCGGATCTCCAGCGCGCCCAGCACGCTCGCCGCACCCATCGGGCCCGCGTCGGTGACCTGCGGCGGCAGCCCGCGCTCGACCGGCTCCAGCGCGCCCTTCGCGTACCGCCGGAAGCGGGCCACCCCGACGCCGACCTGCATGCCGCGGGCGATCCCGGTCGGGGCGCCCGTCTCGGCCTGGGCCAGGGCCGCCCACGGCTCGTACTCGCGCTGGATGATGTCGGCGGCCCGGTCCAGGATCGCGGCCCGCTCCTCCGGCTTCGTCCGCGACCAGCTCTCGAAGGCGGCGGCCGCGGCGCGCGCCGCGTCCTCGACCTGGCCGCGCGTGGCCTCGGGGGCCAGGCCGACCACGGACTCGTCGGCCGGGTCGATCACCTCGTAGTGCCCGCCGGCCGGCTCGACCCACTCGCCGCCGATGTAGAGCTTCTGCGGATCGTCCTGCGCGCTCATCGCGTGCTCACCGTCCTCGTGTCCCGGCCCGACCGGAGCACGATCCCGGGGATCGCCCCCGTGATCTCGTCGTCGCGGATGGTCTCCACGCCGTTGACGCGTACGGACACGATGCCGATCGCCCGCGCGTCCAGCCGCGGGCTGTCCCCCGGCAGGTCGTGCACGAGCGTCGCCGGCCCGGCCTCGATCCGCTCCGGGTCGAAGAGCACCAGGTCCGCGTGGAACCCCTCGGTGATCCGGCCGCGCTCGCGCAGCCCGAACAGCTGGGCCGGGTCGTCGGTGAGCATCCGTACCGCCTGCTCCAGCGGCACCAGCTTGCGGCCGCGCAGGCAGTCCCCGAGGAAGCGGGTCGTGTACGGGGCCCCGCACATGCGGTCCAGGTGCGCGCCCGCGTCGGAGCCGCCGAGCATGACGTCCTCGTGCTGCCAGGTCTCGGCGCGCAGCTCCCAGCTGGCGGGGTCGTTGTCGGTGGGCATGGGCCAGAGCACCGTGCGCAGGTCGTCGTTGGCGCAGATCTCCACCAGGCAGTGGAAGGCGTCCTGGCCGCGCTCGGCGGCGATGTCGTTGACCACGCGGCCCGACAGGCCCTCGTTCGCCTCGCTGTAGGTGTCGCCGATGACGTAGCGCCCGAAGTTGGCGAGGCGCCGGAAGACCCCGGCCTCCTTGCTGTCGGCGCGGCGCAGCATCTCGGCCCGTACGTCGGCCTCGCGCAGCTTCGCGATCCGCTCCGGGACGGGCAGTGCGAGGACGTCGCCCCAGCCGGGGATGAGGTTGAGCGCGCAGAACGTGCCCAGCGACATGTTCATGGGGGTCAGGATCGGCATGGTCAGTGCGACGATGCGGCCGCCTGCCTTACGGGCGCGCTCGCTCGGGACGAGCTGGCGCGGCACGCGTTCGGGGACGGAGGCGTCGATGGTGAGCACGTTCCAGTTCAGGGGCCGGCCGGCGGCCGCGCTCATCTCGACGAAGAGGTCGATCTCCTCGTCGGCGAACTGGTCGAGGCAGCCCGCGACGATGGCTTCGAGCTGGGTGCCCTCGTGCTCGGAGACCGCCTTGGAGAGGGCGAGGAGCTCGGCGGGCTTGGCGTGCCGGGAGGCCACGGGGGCGCCGGAGCCGTCGGAGTGGGTGGAGGACTGGGTGGTCGACAGGCCCCAGGCTCCGGCGTTCATGGCGTCGTGGAAGAGGTCGAGCATCTGCTGCATCTGCTCTTCGCTCGGCTGGCCGCCGACGGCGTCCTCGCCCATCACGTGCCGGCGCAGGGCGCAGTGGCCGACCATGAACCCGGCGTTGACGGCGATGCGGCCGTCGAGCGCGTCGAGGTACTCGCCGAAGGTGGACCAGGTCCAGTCGACGCCTTCCTCCAGCGCCTTGAGGGCCATGCCCTCGACCTTGCTCATCATGCGGCGGGTGTAGTCGGCGTCCTCGGGGCGGGCCGGGTTGAGGGGGGCCAGGGTGAACCCGCAGTTGCCGCCCGCGACGGTGGTCACGCCGTGGTTCATGGAGGGGGTCGCGTACGGGTCCCAGAACAGCTGGGCGTCGTAGTGCGTGTGGGGGTCGATGAACCCGGGGGTGAGTATGAGGCCGGTGGCGTCCTCGGTGGTCGCCGCGGGTTCGGTGACGGTTCCCGGCGGGGCGATGACCGCGATCCGGCCGTCGCGTATGCCGACGTCTGCGATGCGGGCGGGGGCGCCGGTGCCGTCCACGACGGTGGCGCCCTTGATCAGGTGGTCGAGCATGACGTCCTCTCTGCCGGTGTGCGCGGTGCGCGTTGCGCGCCGTGTCCTGGGGCTCCGCCCCAGACCCCGCGCCTCAAACTCCCCCAGACTTCGTCCGGGGGACCCCCTGGCGGGGCTGGATTTTGGCTGGCGCCGCCGGAAAACCCCGGCCGGAGCCCGCCGGGCTGGCCGCAGCCTCGGCACGACTCCGGCCGGGGCCGGTTGCGGGGCGGCGGTCCGGGAAGACGCCGCCCCCGATCCTCAGGCGCCCGAGGCCTCGCGGAAGCGGGTGGTGCGGTGCACCGGGTCCGTGTCGATGTGAGGGATCACGTGCTCGCCGATGAGCTTGATGGTGGTCATCGTGTCCTCGTACGAGACGCCGGTCGGCAGGCCGAAGGAGAGCTGGTCGGCACCGGCCTCCTCCCAGCGCTTGCACTGGGCGCGGACCTCGGAGGGGTCGCCGCAGATGAGCAGTTCCTCCGCGATCAGGAGCTCGACGATCTCCGCGTTGTACTCGGGGAGGATCTCGGGCCACTCGGGGATGATCTCGGGCCGCGGGAAGGTGTCGTGGTAGCGGAAGACCAGCGACTGGAAGCGGTTCATGTTGGCGTTGACGGCGATCTCGACGGCCTTGTCGTGGGTCTCGGCGCAGATCGCGGTCGAGGTGACCATGACGTTGTCGTTGACGAAGGCGCCGATGGCCTTCGCCTCCTGGATCGCGGTCTTGTACTGGTCCAGTACCCAGGCCATGTCGGAGACCTTCTGGACGCTGAAGCCGAGGACGCCCAGGCCCTTCTTGGCCGCCATGGCGTACGAGGCCGGGGAGCCGGCGGCGTACCACATGGCCGGGTGGGCCTTGCCGTACGGCTTGGGGAAGATCTTCCGCGGCGGGAGCGACCAGTGCTTGCCCTGGAACCCCTCGTACTCCTCCTGGAGGAACATCTTGGGGAACTCGGCGATGGTCTCTTCCCAGATCTCCTTGGTGCCGTTCATGTCCTCGATGCCGGGAAGGAAGCCGAGGATCTCGTGGCTGCCGGCGCCGCGGCCGGTGCCGAACTCGAAGCGCCCCTTGGAGAGGTGGTCGAGCATGGCGACCTTCTCGGCCACCTTGACCGGGTGGTTGACCGGGGCGAGGGGGTTGAAGATGCCGGAGCCGAGGTGGATGCGCTCGGTGGCGTGAGCGAGGTACCCGAGGAACACCTCGTTCGCCGAAAGGTGCGAGTACTCCTCCAGGAAGTGGTGCTCCGAAGCCCAGGCGTACTTGAAGTTGGACTTGTCCGCCTGAATGACGTACTCGGTCTCCTCGATCAGCGCCTTGTGCTCTGCCTCGGGGTCGACCTTGGACCGCGCCTCAGGCACGTATCCCTGCACAAAGAGCCCGAATTCCAAGGGGGTTCACCGTCCTTCTGTTTCTGACGTTGCGTCAGATTCGATGTCACGACTGTTCCATCGCGGGGGCGGGAGCGTCAATACCTGACGCTCCATCAGATACGGTCGAACTGAGCTAGAGGATGCTGACCCCGGCCATCCAGCCGCCGTCGATCACGAACGGCTGACCGGTGATGTACGAGGAGTCCTCGCTGGTCAGGAACAGCGCCAGCTTCGCGATCTCCTCCGGCTGCCCCACCCGGCCCATCGGCACGACGCGCTGGTAGAGCTCCGCCATGGCGTCGCGCGCCTCCTGGGGCAGGTCCGCCGGATTCGTGTTCCCGGGCGTGGCCATCGCGGTGTCCACCGCCCCCGGGCACATGGCGTTGACCCGGATGTTCTTCGCCGCCAGCTCCAGCGCGGCCACCCGGGTCAGGCCCAGGATCGCCGCCTTGGTGGCCGCGTACGCGCCCACGTACGCCATGCCCGTCAGGCCCGTGTACGAGGAGGTGTTGACGATGGTGCCGCCGCCGGCCGCCTCGATCTCGGGGGCCACCGACTTGATGCCGAGGAAGGCGCCGACCTGGTTGACCTGGACCACCTGCTGGAACTCCTCCAGCGGGGTCGAGGTCAGCTCGTTGAAGCGCAGGATCCCCGCGTTGTTGACCAGGCCGTTGACGGGGCCGAAGGCCTCCTTCGCCGCGGCGATGGCACCCGCCCAGTCCTCCTCCCGGCTCACGTCCATCCGCACGTACCGGGCCCGGTCCTCGCCGATCTCCTTGGCGACCGCCGCGCCCTGCTCGTCCAGCACGTCGGCGAGGAGCACCTTGGCGCCCTCGGCGGCGAAGAGACGGGCCTCCTGCTCGCCCTGGCCGCGCGCCGCACCGGTGATGATGACGACGCGCCCGTCCAGCTTGCCCATACCCGTAGCTCCTAGTCGTTGAGGAGGGGTCCCACTTCGGACCCGAAAGCGGTGATCTGGTCGATGAGTTCGGCCCGGTCGCGGTTGCGGAAGCGCACCTGGATCTGGTCGATGCCGAGCGCCTTGTACTCGCGCAGGGACTCGGCGAGCGCTTCCGCCTTGCCGGTCAGGGTCCGGCGGCCGGTGTCCCAGCCGGGCTCGCCGACGTAGAGCGCCTCGGTGATCGCGCCGAACTCGATGGGGTCGGTGACCCCGGCCTGCTCGCGCAGCTCCTTGATGCGGGCGATCTGCGCCGGGAGCTTGTCCCGCGGGTCCCCCTGCGGGAGCCAGCCGTCGCCGCGCACGGCGGCCCGGCGCACGGCGGCGGGCGAGGAACCGCCGACCCAGACCGGAATCCGGGCCTGGACGGGGCGGGGCAGCTGGCCGAGGTCCTTGAAGGAGAACAACTCGCCCTCGAACTCCGGGTACTCCTCGGGTCCGAGGGCCGCGCGCAGGGCGTCGAGGGTCTCGTCGAGGACGGCCCCGCGGCGCGCGAAGTCCACACCGAGGACCTCGAACTCCTCCTGCACGTGCCCGGCCCCGACGCCGAGGATCAGCCGGCCGCCGGAGAGGTGGTCGACGGTGGCGTACTGCTTGGCGCTGAGCAGCGGGTGGCGCAGGCCGAGGATCGCGACGTGGCTCAGCAGCCGCACGTTCTCGGTGATCCCGGCCAGGAAGGAGAGCGTGGCCACCGGGTCGTACCAGATGGTGCTCATGGGGCCGGCCATGCGCCGCGGGATCGCGACGTGGTCGCAGGTGGCGACGTAGCCGAAGCCGGCCCGGTCGGCCGCCCGCGCGACCGCCGCGAGATCGGCCGCCCCGGCGGTCGCCTCCCAGGGCTCGGCGTAGATGGTGCTCTGCGACTGGATCGGGAGCTGCATCCCGTAGACCAGACGTCCCTCCGGAAACACGCGCGCCATGGGCCGTACCCGCCTCGTCCTCGTCTGCCGATTCGTCATACCGGTGCCGGGGCCATCGTCGTAGCTGACGGGTCGTCAGGCAAGGGGTGGGGAGGGGGCAGCCGATCGGGTGCGGGAGGGGGCCGGAAAGACGTGCGACCCCGCGCCCAGGGCGCGGGGTCGCGACGGTGGGGGCCGCAGCCCCGGGGGGTCAGAAGACGAGGACCCCGGGTGCGCCGTCCCAGGGCATGCTGCCCTGCGGGCTGCGCAGGCCTCCGTTCCCGGTGCCCGGGTACACGAAGGCCTGGCCGGTGATGGGCCGCATCAGGTCGACGATGCCGTCGCCGGTGGCCACGATGTGGGAGTCCGACGGCCAGGCGTAGGGCATCAGCGTGCGGTCGCCGAAGCTGCCCGCACCGTTGCCCGGGTAGAGCCACAGCTGCCGCGAGTCGTCCCGAGCCAGCAGGTCGGCCCGGCCGTCGCCGGACACGTCACCGGGCGAGACGAGCTGGTTCATGCTGTTCCAACCGCCGCCCAGGCCCAGCCGGTTGCCGAAGCCGCCGGTGCCCAGACCCGGGTAGAACCACAGCGTGCCGGCCGAGTCGCGGGCATAGAGGTCCTCCTTGCCGTCCCCGTTGTAGTCGCCGTGGCGCACCAGCTGGGTCATCCCGTCCCAGGCGGTGCCGATGCGGCGGGCCTTGTCGGTGCCCTCGTCCGCGCTCAGGGCCCACAGCATGCCGTAGCGGTTGCGGCCGACCAGGTCGGTGCGGCCGAGGCCGTCGAAGTCACCGAAGGCGGCCTCGGGGTCCGAGGACGCGGGGCGCGGAGCCGGTTCCTTGCCGGACCACCAGAACGGGTAGGTGGAGAAGTTTCCGCAGTCCTCCGCGTTCGGCAGGAGCTGGATGGAGCTGACGGCCTCGTCCAGGTCCGGGCGCGTGCTCTCGTCGAAGGACACCCTGCTGCCGGTGTAGTAGTGGACGGCGCCGTACCAGCCGAAGTCGGGGTCCGGGCTGACGCAGACCGTGTAGTCGCTGTAGTTGGCGAGCGAGCTGATGCGGTTGTCCCAGGCGCCCAGGCTGGGCAGGCTGCTCGTGACGACCATCATGTCCCCGGTGCCGACGGGCCCGCTGAACACGCAGACCTGACCCCAGGCGCAGCGCTCGTAGCCGCCTGCCGCCTGCGCGGACGAGGCGGCGCCCCTCTGAAACACGGATTCGAATCTGCGGATCATAGCCCCGGCTCGTTTGTCGTTGGTGCGGGCCTCTGTGCGAGCGCGGGGCCGGCCGTTAGGGTGCGCGCGTGGATCTCTTTTTGACGCTGGTCAGCGGGGTGGCGTGGACCGTCGTGTACGCCGAGGCGATCCGGGTCGGGCTGCGGGACCGGACGTACGCGATGCCGGTCGCCGCGCTCGCGCTGAACTTCGCGTGGGAGACCACCTACGCCTTCTACGAGTTCCACAACTCCGGAGTCACGGCCCAGGGCGTCGTCAACGTGGTGTGGGCCGTCGCCGACCTCGTCATCGTGTACACGTACCTGCGCTACGGGCGGGCCGAGTCGCCCGGCTTCGTGACCCGGCCGGCGTTCGCCGTCTGGAGCCTGCTCGTCTTCGCGAGCGCCTTCGCCGTGCAGTGGCTCTTCGCCGCCCACTTCGGCACCCACGCGGCCAGCCGCTACTCGGCGTTCCTGCAGAACCTGCTGATGTCCGGACTCTTCATCGCCCTCTACGCGGGCCGGCGCGGCCGGCGCGGACAGTCCCTGGTCATCGCCGTCGCCAAGTGGCTCGGCACGCTCGCGCCGACCTTCCTCTTCGGGGTCGTCGAGGACGCGCCGTTCATCCTCGGGCTGGGTCTGCTGTGCGCCGTCTTCGACCTCGCGTACATCGCCCTGCTGGCCCGCAACCCCGCGGGCGGGTCGGGCCCGCTGGCGGCGGGCGGGGGCGCGGCTGCGGGTGCGGGTGCGGCTGCGACCGCCACGGGCTGAGGCCCGAGGCCCCGGGCCCCGTCGTCAGAAGCCCTGCGGACCCATCACGATGACCGGCTTCGCCGCCGGGTCGAGGGTCTCCAGGACCTTCTTCATCGCCTCCTTCGGGATGCCCACGCAGCCCTGCGAAGGGCCGTCGTGGTCCACGTGGAGCCAGATGTTGCCGCCCTTCTCCTCGCCCTCCGGCTTCGCCGGATCCAGCGGGGTCACCCCCGTACGGCGGTTGAAGTCGACGGCGACGACATAGTCGAAGGAACCCCGCAGGGACTCTCCGTTCACCCCGCGGCCCGTCGCCACGAAGCCTTCGTCCTGGTCGTACGGGAACTTCGTGCCCGGCGGCTTCGGCAGCAGCCCGCCCGCGTCGGTCAGCGCGAACACCCCCTGGGGGGAGGTCAGGTCCCCGTACGTGCGCTCCGTGGACCAGCCCTTGGCCCCGTTGCGCGCGGGCCAGCTCGCGCTCTTCGCCCAGTCGGCACCGGCCGCCGGACGCGTGTACAGGGCCGCGGTGGATTCCGAGGAGTCCTTCGCCCGGCCCGTGACCAGGATGAGCTGGCGGGCGTCGACGGGGATCTTCGCCCGGGTCTGCTCGCTGATCCCGGTCAGGCCCTGGAGGGGGTCGCGCTCGGCTCCGCGCGCCGCGCGGTCGGTGCCCGGCGGGCGGGCGTCGGCAGCGTTGGTGCGGGCGGCGGCGTTGGCCGGGGGCTCCTGGGCGATGTACACCCAGCCCGCGCCGAACCCGAGCAGGCCGAGCGCGGCCACCGCCGCCAGGGGGCGCGGGGAGCGGGAGGCACGGGCGGCGCCGGAGGCGCGGGAGCCCCGGGGGGCGCGGCGCGTGCCGGTGGGACGCGACCGTCCGGCGGTGCGGGACGGACGGTCCTGGCGAGACGGGCCGTCCTGGCGGGACGGACGGTCCTGGCCGTCCAGGCGGTCCTCGCCGTCCTGTCGGGGCGAATGGGAGCGGGCTCGGGCGTGCTTGCTCATTGTCCCGACCGTACACAGCCGATCTTCACTTTGATCGGCTGGTCAGCCTCCCGGGCGTTTCCCCGACCCGGAACACCTCGGGAAAACGGACCCGGACCGTCAGTCCGCCGCCCGGCCCCGGATTGGCCTCGGCCAGCAGCTCCGCGCCGTGCGCCCGCGCGATCGACGCGACGATCGACAGGCCCAACCCGGCGCCCTCGCCCGCCGTGTGGAGCCGTTCGGCCCGCCGCCGGAACGGCTCCAGCAGCCGCGGCACGTCCTCCGGCTCTATCACCGGGCCGGTGTTGGACACCGTCAGCACCCGGTCGGCGGAGGTCGCCACGAACAGGCTGCCGCCCGCACGGTTGTGACGTACTGCATTGGCGAGCAGGTTCCGCACCAGGTGGCCCAGCAGGGTCCGGTCGCCGGTGACGGTCACCGGCGCGAGCTCCCGTACGACGGTCAGGGCGGCCGGGACAGGGGCCGGGTCAGGCTCCCGGCCGGGGCCGTCCGCACCGACGGCGGACGCCTCGACCGTGGGCGCCTCGGCCGTGGACGCCTCGACCGTGGACGCCTCGACCGTGGACGCCTCGACCGCGGACGCCTCGACCGCCGCCAGCTCCGCCAGGTCCACCGGTTCCGCCGTCTCCAGGCCCTCCTCGGAGACGGCGAGCAGCAGCAGGGACTCGATGAGGTGCTCGCTGGACTCCGCGACGCCGATGAGCTTGTCGCGGATCCGGGCCACCTTCTCCGGCGGCGGGTCCCCGGCCAGCCCGATCTCGGCGGCGGCCCGCTGGACCGCGAGCGGGGTGCGCAGCTCGTGGGCGGCGTTGGCGGCGAACCGGCGCTGCGCCCCGACCAGGCCCTCCATCCGGTCGAGCATCCCGTCGAAGGTGTCGGCGAGTCGCTTGAGTTCGCCGGGCGGTGCCTTGAGGCCGATCCGTTCGTGGAGGTTGGCGCCGGAGAGGCGGCGGGCGGTCTCGGTGATCACGCCTACGGGGCGCAGGACGCGGCCCGCCATCCACCAGGCCAGCCACATGGACAGGACGGCGAAGACGGCGAGGGCGATCAGGGAGACGGTGAGCAGTTCGTGGTAGGTGGCCTGTTGGACGGCGGAGGAGAGCTGCTTGGTGGCCCTCCACTGCTCGATCTGGTCGGGAGTCGCCTCGCCGCTCGCCGCGGGAACCGGTAGGGCGGGGACGGCCACCCTCTCGCCCTCGGCCGGGGAGTCACTGGTGCGCAGGACGGTGGTCGTGACGGCGCCGCTGATGCGGGGGTACAGGCCCCTGCGGAGCAGGATGTTGATCAGTGCGATGAGGCCGCCGCCGGCGAGGAGGAGGAGCGAGCCGTAGAGGACGGTGAGACGGGCGCGCTCGGAATGGAGCACTGCTCTCATTGCGGACCGCCGCTCCGGCCACTCCGGTCGCCCCGCCCGATCCGGTATCCGGCGCCCGGAACCGTCTCGATCATCGAAGGCTCCCCCAGCTTGGCTCGCAACTTGCTCAGGGTCACCCGTACCGCATTGGTGCTGTACGAGGTGTCCTCCTCCCACACCTGCTCGATCAGGTCGTCGCTGCTCAGCACCGCGCCCTCCGCCCGCAGCAGCGCCTCCAGCACCGCGAACTCCTTGCGCGAGAGCGCGAGCCGCCGCCCGTCCCGGGTCGCGCTGCGCCGCGCGGTGTCCACGGCCACCCCGGCCCCCTCCAGGACCGGCGGCAGGGCCGGCTGGGCGCGCCGCCCCAGCGCCAGGACACGGGCGAGGAGCTCGTCGTAGGCGAACGGCTTGGTGAGGTAGTCGTCGGCGCCGAGGCCGAGGCCCTCCACCCGCTCCCGTACGGATCCGGACGCCGTCAGCATCAGGACGCGGGTCAGGAGCCGCTCGCGCACCACCTGGCGGCAGACCTCGTCCCCGTGCAGGCCGGGCAGATCGCGGTCGAGGACGAGGACGTCGTAGGCCCCCAGGCGCAGGCGCTGCAAGGCCTCCAGGCCGTCGCTCGCCTCGTCGACGGCCAGCGCGTCGCGGCGCAGCCCCTCGGCGATCATCTCCCGGAGGAACTCCTCGTCCTCCACCACCAGAACTCGCATGGCGTCCTCTTTACCGGAGATGGACATTTCCTCGTCATAAGCGCGGGGGTTTAGAGAAGCGAAATCCCCTTCTCGCGCAGGCTCTGGCGCATGAAGCGATCCACGACCATGACCACGGCCGCGCTCCTCACCGGCCTGACCCTCTTCGTCACCGCGTGCACGGGCGGTGTCGGCGGCTCCGACGGAAAGAAGGACGAGAAGAAGGACTCCTCGAACTCGGCCGGCAGCAACGGCGGCGGCGGCAACAGTGGCGCGGACGCCGACAACGCCCTCAAGATGCGCAAATGCCTGCGCGACAACGGCGTCGACGCCCCCGACCCGAAGCCCGGCGAGGACCCGCGCGGCATGACCCTGGGCGGCGGCGCGGACCAGGAGGTGCTGAAGAAGGCCATGGAGAAGTGCGGGATGAAGGGGCCGGGCTCCGGCGGCGAGGTCTCGCAGGCGGACAAGGACGCGGCCCTGAAGTCGGCCAAGTGCATGCGTGACCACGGCTTCGACGTCCCGGACCCGGAGTTCAACGGAAGCATGCGCAGCGCGACGTCGATACCCGAGGGCGTCGACAAGGACAAGTTCGTCGAGCAGCTGAACAAGTGCAGCGCGGGCCAGTGAGCAAGCGCGGGAAATGGCTCCTGAGCTCGCTGGCCGCCGTGCTCGCCGTCACCGGCGGCGGGTACGCGGTCGTCGCGCAGGCCGGGACGGACGGCAAGGGCACCGGGCAGCAGCACTCGGACGGTCTGCCGGGGGCCACGGCGCCGGTCACGCGCGGTGACCTGAGCTCCGGGCTCAAGGTGGACGGGACGCTCGGGTACGCGCAGGAGCGCAAGCTCAACGCGCCCGGAGCCGGGGCGGGCGCGGGCGGCGCCGGCGGTACGGGTACCCCCGGCGCGGGCGGCTCCGGCACGGGCTCCGCGACCCTGACCTGGGTCGCCCCCTCGGGCTCCTCCGTCGAGCGCGACGGCAAGATCTACGAGGTCAACGGCAAGCCGGTGCGCCTCATGTACGGCACCACCCCCATGTACCGGACCATGAAGTCCGGGGACAAGGGCGAGGACGTCAAGCAGCTCAAGCGCAACCTCCAGGCCCTCGGCTTCGGCGTCGGCCTGGACGCCTCCGACGGCACCTTCACCGAGGGCACCGCCACCGGCGTCAAGCGCTGGCAGAAGTCCCACAAGATGAAGGAGACCGGCGAGGTCGGCAAGGAGGACATCGCCTTCGCCTCCGGACCGCAGCGGGTGCAGAAGAACGACATGGCGGTCGGCGACGAGGCGGCGGCGGGCAAGCCCGTACTGACGCTGACCGGCACCGAGCGCACGGTCCGCTTCCAGCTGGACGTGGCCAAGGCGGGCACCGTCAAGACCGGTGACCCGGTGACCGTGAGCCTGCCGGGCGGCGGCACCGCCAACGGCAAGATCGCGTCGGTGGGCAGTACCGCCAACCCGGACGACCCCGGCTCGGGCGGCGGCGGGGGCGGGGGCGGCGACGGCAAGAAGCCGAAGGTGGAGGTCGAGGTCACCCTCGACAACGCCTCCGAGGCCAAGGGCCCGGACCAGTCCCCGGTCTCGGTGAGCCTGACGGGCGAGACCCGCAAGGGCGTGCTCTCCGTACCGGTCAACGCGCTCCTCGCGCTGGCCGGCGGCGGGTTCGGCGTACAGGTCGTCGAGGACGGCAAGGTGCGCGAGGTGAAGGTCGAGCTCGGCATGTTCGGCAACGGCCGGGTCGAGGTGAAGGGGGGCGCCCTCAAGGAGGGCATGCACGTGGGAGTCCCCCAGTCATGAACAAGCATGCCCAAGCGGTCGTCGAGCTGACCGGTGTCACCAAGGAGTACCCCGGCGGGGTCGCGGCCCTGCGCGGGGTGGACCTCACCGTCCTGAGCGGCGAACTCCTCGCCATCGTCGGCCCGTCGGGCTCGGGGAAGTCCACCCTCCTCCACATCGTCGGAACCCTGGACCGCCCGACCGCCGGCCGCGTGGCCATCGCCGGGCACGACATCGCGAGCCTCTCCGACCGCTCCCTGTCGGCCCTGCGCTCGCGCCACGTCGGCTTCGTCTTCCAGTCCTTCCACCTCGTACCGGGCATCAGCGCCCGCGCCAACGTCGCCGAGGGCCTGCTCTACTCCGGCCTCTCCCGCGCCGAGCGCGGCCGCCGGGCGGAGCGGGCACTGGAACGGGTCGGTCTCGGCGACCGCATGGACCACCGGCCGCACGAGCTGTCCGGAGGGCAGAAGCAGCGCGTGGCGATCGCCCGCGCGGTCGCGGGCGAACCGGACCTGCTGCTCGCCGACGAGCCGACGGGCGCGCTGGACACCGCGTCCGGCGAGTCGGTGATGGAACTGCTGCACGAGCTCAACCAGGACGGGGCCACCATCGCCGTGATCACCCACGACAACGAGATCGCGTCGAGCCTGCCCCGCCAGGTCCGCATCCGCGACGGCGAGATCGTCGCGGACGTGTGGAACGCGACCGCGACGGGGGTGACGGCGTAATGGGTGCCCGTACGAAGCCCCGCGCGGCCGGCGCGGAAAAGCGCGCCGGAAAGCTCTCTCCGCCCCGCCTCGGCCCCCGCGACGTCTTCCACGTGGGCTCGGCAGGACTGCGCTCCCGCCCCATGCGCGTCTTCCTGTCCGCGCTGGGCATCGCGATCGGCATCGCGACGATGATCGCGGTGGTCGGGATCTCCTCGTCCAGTCAGGCCAAGCTGCTCCAGGAGCTCGACAAGCTCGGCACGAACATGATGGTCGCGACCCCGGGCCAGTCGATGTTCTCGGGACAGGACACCAAGCTGCCGAAGGACGCCCCGGGCATGATCGCCCGGATCGACGGGGTGGAATCGGTCGGCGCGACGGGGGACGTGAAGGAGTCGGTGCGCCGCTCCGAGAACATCCCCAAGGCGGAGACCGGCGGCATCGCCCTCAAAGCGGCCCGGGGCGACCTGCTGAAGACCCTGCGCGCACAGATGCGCAGCGGCAGCTGGCTCAACGACGCGACGGGCCGCTACCCGTCCGTGGTCCTCGGGCACGTCTCCGCCGAACGCCTCGGCATCACGGAGCCGGGCGGCCAGGTCTTCATCGGCGGCCAGTACTTCACGGTCATCGGCATCCTGGACCCGATCCCGTTGGCCCCGGAGATCGAGCGCTCGGCGCTGATCGGGTGGGACGCCGCGCAGAACCTCCTCGGCTTCGACGGCCACCCCACCTCCGTCTACGAGCGCTCCGCCGACGACCGCGTGCAGGCGGTCCGCAACCTCATCGCCCAGACGGCCAACCCCCAGACCCCGAGCGCGGTCTCGGTGACGGACCCGTCGGCGGCGCTGCAGGCCAAGGCGGCCACCGAAGGCGCCTTCAGCACCCTCCTGCTCGGCCTGGGCGGCATCGCACTGCTGGTGGGCGGGGTCGGAGTGGCCAACACGATGATCATCTCGGTCCTGGAACGCCGCCACGAGATCGGCCTGCGCCGCTCCCTCGGCGCGACCAAGGGCCAGATCCGCATCCAGTTCGTCACGGAGTCCCTGCTCCTGTCCGGCCTCGGCGGCCTGGCCGGAATCGTCCTGGGCGGCGCAGCCACGGCGATCTACGCCCAGGCCGGCGACCTCCCCTGGGTGGTCCCCCTCTGGGCCGTCACAGGAGGCTTCGCCGCCACCCTGGCCATAGGCACGGTGGCAGGCCTCTACCCGGCGGTCCGCGCGGCGGGGCTGTCGCCGACACTGGCGCTCCAGGCGGGGTAGGAGGGCGGGGCGGGGACGTGCGTGAATCGATCACGGGCGGAGGGTGCGACTTCGCCCCTGCGCCCCGTACCGGCCCGGGAGTGATGTGTCAGGTGGTGCGCGCGAGGGCCTGACCCGTGGTGCCGGTCAGGCCCCGCGCACCGGTCCTACCCGAGGCCGCCGGTGGTGATCAGCGCCACTGCTGGCTGGCGCCCGCGTGGCAGTCCCACTGGCGGACCGGGGCGCCCGCGTCCGTGCGCCAGTCGGCGGTCTCCAGGCACTTGCCGCTGGCGATGTTGCGCCAGGTGTTGTCCCTCGTCCAGGCCGAGGTGTATGTCTGGTAGTTCCAGCTCTGGTTGTCGCCGCCGTTGCATCCCCAGGTGACGACCTTGGCGCCGTTGGTCTGCGAGAAGCCGGGCACCTCGATGCACAGACCCGTGGCGAGATTGCGCAGGTTGGGCTTGCCGTTGTAGCTGTCGAGGTAGAACTTCTGGTTGGCCCCGTCGTTGCAGGGCCACTGGACGAGCTGGGTGCCCCACACGCCGCTTCCGCCGGGAACGTCCAGGCACATGCCGCTGTTGGCGTTCCGCAGGGTGAAGGGCACAGCGGTCCACTGGTCCTCGGCGCTCGCCGATGCCACCGGAACCGTCAGGGTGATGACGGCGGTCGCCGCCGCGACCGCGAGTGCCTTGAGCTGGTTCTGTGACTTTCGAGCCATGCGCATGGTTCATTCCCCCGATTGAGCATCCCGCTGTACGGCGGGATGCGGTGCTGTGGGCACGGACGCCCTCGGCCTCGCGGCCAGGACGGTGTGGTGTGTGCGTCGTGGGCCTGGGCCTGTCGGTGGAACGTGGCCACCTGAAGTCGCCCAGTGCTGAGACGAGTTGCTGCCCGCGTCTGAGCGGAAAGTTGTTGATCTCAGACATGTGGATCTTCCCTCGGGCGGCGCGTCCGGAGCAAGCAGCTCCGGCCCAGGGAGTGTCACGGTTCGTCGACAGTCACCCCGAGCCCACCCCCGCAGCCCCCGCGCGCACGTCGAACCACTGCCGTCTCCGCAGGCCCCGTCGTACGCTGGTCTGATGCGAACTCCACGACAGGCCGCAAGAATTGTCGTCGTCAATCCCGCCGGTTCGGTGTTTCTGTTCCGGGAGAACAACGTAGAGGTCGGCATCCACTGGCTGCCGCCGGGCGGGGGGATCGACCCCGGGGAGACTCCCGAGGAGTGCGTGCGGCGGGAGTTGCGGGAAGAGACCGGGTGGACCGACCTGGAACCGCAGCGGCTGCTGTGCACCTGGGAGCACGACTTCACGTACCAGGGCGTTCCCGTACGGCAGCACGAGCACATCTACGTCACCACCGGGCCGCTGCGCGACCCCGTCCCGGAGTACCCCGAGGCCCACTGGCGCTGGCTCTCCCGGCGGAACCTCGCCACGCTCGGCGAACCGCTGTGGCCCCCGCGCCTCGCGGAGCTGCTCGAGGAAGCACCCGCCGAGCCCGTGCACTTGGGGCTGCTGGCCTGAGCGGCAGCCCCACGGGCCGGGCTCCTACGGGCCTGGCTCCCACGGGACCACCCGCTCAGCGGGGCATCGCCCGGGACAGCTCCCGGGCGGCCGCGCGCAGCCTGTCCTCGTACGAGGACCCGTAGGGGCCGGGGAGCGGGACCTGGACGTCCCGGCGCCCCTCCGGCGAGTCGGACGGGACCGGCCGGCGGACCTGGGCGCCCGCCCGCTCCGCGAGGACGAGCACGGTGGCCACGAAGCCCTCCGACAGGGCGCGGACGACCGCGTGGCCGGTGTGGCCGTGGCGGGCGAGGAGGGCTTCGGTGAAGGGGCCGAGGGCGGCGGGATCGATCCGGCACTCGTCGTTCTCCAGCGGGCCGATGCCCGAGGGGAGTCCGAGTTCGGCTTCGAAGACGGCCAGTTGGCGGTGGAAGAGGCGGGCGGCGCCGTTGGAGGGGTTCCAGAGCGACTCCTCGCCCACCTGGTAGATCTGGCTCATCCGGCGGGCGGCCCTCCGGCCGTGGCCGCCGTACCCGCCGCGCCCGTCGCCCGCGCGTACAGCTTGGCCGCGTAGTCGTTGAGGATCGTGCTCGTCGAGACGTCGTCCGTGTCGCCGCCCGTCAGGATGCCGATGATCTTCCCGTCGCCGGCGATCCACGCGCTCCCGCTCGTGCCGCCGGGGAAGTCCGCGCAGTCGAAGCGCTGTTCCGTCGGGGTGTCGCGGATGGCGCGGGACGTGCAGGTGCGCGCGACCTTGCGGTCCGCGGGGTAGCCCGTCACCGTGACCTCCTCGCCGGAGCGGCCCGTGGTGTCGAGGACGGCGGCGCCGGTGACGTCCTCGATGTTGCGGCCCGAGGCGTCGGGGGCGAGGCGGGCGAAGGCCAGGTCGAAGTCGTCGTTCGTGTTCTCGGCCCACTGCGTGTCCTCGAAGACCTCCTCGATCTTCCAGGTGCCGTTCGGGGCCTTCCCGTCCGCGTACGCGGGTGCGAAGATCGCGCCCTTTCCGGCGACCTTGCCCGCGAGCAGGCAGTGGCCTGCGGTGACGATCAGGTTCCGCCCGGGGCTGTGCACGACGGTCGCCGTGCAGAAGTGATCTCCTGTCACATCGCCCTCGAACAGGGCCCCGGCGAAGGACACGGGGTCGCCCGGCTTGGGGGCGGACGCGGTCGGGCGCGGACTGGCACCGCCGGACAGCTGAGGCCGTTTCGACGATTGCGATTGCGACGGGCGCGCGGTGGAGGACGTGGTCGGGGGCGCCGCTTTCGCGTGCACGGGGGCCTTGTCGTCCGCCGCGGGCACCACCTTCGTCATCGCCGCTGACGCACCCAGCGCCGCTATACCGCACAACACCGCGGTCACCACGGTCCGCTTGTCCACCACAGACACCCCTCCCCACTTTGCTGTGGCGAAGCATGCCTTGCGCGCGGCAGCCACCGCAAGGTGCATCCCGGCCGACCTCCGTCCTCGCGCCGCGAGAGGCGCTTCCGTGCACCCTGATCCCTTGATTAGGCTGCGCCATATGACGATTCGCGCTGTGGTGTTCGACGTCGGCGAGTGCCTCGTGGACGAGACCCGCGAGTACGGCACGTGGGCCGACTGGCTGGGCGTCCCGCGCCACACCTTCGCCGCGATGTTCGGCGCCGTCATCAGCCAAGGCCGCGACTACCGCGAGGTCTTCCAGGCCTTCCAACCGGGGTTCGACCTAACGGAGCAGCGGGAAGCCCGTGCGGCTGCCGGAAAACCGGAGTGGTTCGGCGAGGACGACCTGTACGAGGACGTCCGTCCCACGTTCGCCGCCCTACGAGAGGCCGGCCTGTGGCTCGGCATCGCAGGCAACCAGACCGTGCGCGCGGGCGGTCTGCTCCGCAACCTGTTCACCAAGGACGTCGACCTGATCGGCACGTCGGACGACTGGGGGGCCAGCAAGCCTGACCAGTTGTTCTTCGACCGCGTCGCCGAGGTGACCCCGTTCGCCCCCGACGAGATCCTCTACGTCGGCGACCGCGTCGACAACGATCTCCGCCCGGGAGCAGCTGCGGGCATGCGCACCGCTCTGGTTCGTCGGGGCCCCTGGGCCACCATCCAGTGGAACACCGAGGAGGCCCGGACGCTGCCGACCTTCCGCGTCACCGGCCTCGCCGAGCTGCCGGGCCTGATCGCCGAGTTCAATTCGCGAGGGCGCTGACCACCGCGCCCCAGCCGTACAGCCGGTCGTCGAGGTTGCGGACGTACTCCTCGTGCTGCCACGGCACAAGGGCACGTCGGACATCGCGGACCCGTTCGAGACCGGTCGCGTACCAGTGCCGCTCGAGCATCTCCAGCGCGCGGACCGCGTATGCGGCAGCGGCCTCCGGCTGCTTGGCCGCCGCTTCGACGGCTCCTAGGTCACCGAGGACGACCGTACGTTGCTTGTCGGCGTCGGCCGGGAGTTCCTCCAGCACTCCGAGAAGCGTCGTGCGGGCCTGCGGAACGTGGCCGGCCGCAAGCTGGGTGTTGCCCTTGAAGGCAGCCAAGCGGACCGGACTGAACCAGTCCATCCACTCCGGATTCGAATGCTCGCCGCCGCCCGCAAGGATGGCCTCGCCGTGTGTGATGAGGTTGAGCGCTGTACGGGTGCTGCCGCTCCGGGTCTCGCACTCGGCTTCCACCGCATCCAGCCACGCCAGGAACTCAGGGCTCGCCGGGCCCCGGCGCGCATAGGTCCGGGCTGCGGTCATCCGCTCCGCGGCGGCTTCGCGACGACCTGTCCAGCCGGGGATGAAGGCCATGTGCGCCAGGACGGCGGAGCCGAGCAGTGGGTCGTCGGCCTCCCCGGCTGCCTGGAGCGCACGCACCCAGGTGCTGCCCGCGCGGGACGGCTCGCGCAGATCGAAGAACTCCACCCGTCCGGCCAGGAGCCACGACTCGGAGAGCGCGGCCGCAAGCGTCTGACGGGTCCGCCCCGCGGTGGCCTCGAGCAGCTGCTCACCAAGGGCCGCGTGAGCGGCGACCGCGGGATGGAGTGTGGACGGGGCCACGGTCCAGTACAAGCGCCGGTGCGCGCGAGTGACCGCGAGGTAGTCGGCTGCGGCGCTGGCCGGCTGAGGCGCGTTGGGGGTGCGTACCGGAGCGCGGTTGACCGGAGGAAGGGGACCGGAGCCGGGCCTGCGGTCACGCTCGCCACCAGACGTCACGTCGAAGCCCAGCTGTTCCAGGGGCTGGCCCAACAGATCCGCGAGGGCGCGGCGTACATCCGGGTACGGAAGTGGCGGTGACGCTGATTCCCACCTGCCGACCTGGCGTCGCCCGACGACGATTCCGCGGGCGCTCAACGCGTCGATGAGATCCTGTTGCGAGCGGTAGCCGGCAGCGAGACGCGCGGCCCTCAGCTTCGGGTTGCCAGTCGGTCGCGGCATTCCAACCTCCCTTGCACGGTGGGCAGATACCCACTCTGCCAGGAGGTCTCTCCTCAGGGGGCCATTCACCAAGACGAGCGCAAAGAAGTCCCGTTCTGCGCCGAGGAAGTCCCATGAGAAGTCCTCGCTTTACGACTCCTTCAGGTCCACGGTGTTCTCCACCACCCGCTTGCGACGGCAGGGAGTGACCTCGTGACAAGCCGCACGAACCGCAATTGCGCCCACGGTGTACGGAGCATCGATACCCCGGACGACCCGCACGGCCTGGGCTTGGCTGAGGTGGCTGAACCAAGCGCCGACCTCCTCGACCGAGCACAGGCCGGCTGGGCGCGGTTCACCGGCATGGACGGGGACGAATCCGATGCCTGACATGTTCGAGCACCTGGCTCACCCGCTCCTGCGACAGCGGGTCCGTGACCTCGCCTCGGGCGCGGAGGGCGAGCTGATGGCCGTCGTCCGCGAGGAGGTCCGCCGCGTCTGCGGAGACCCCGAGTACGCACGGATCGCCTACATCCGGATGGCGTCCGGCCGCGAGCTGCCAACGTCCGTACGCAACATCGAGGCGGTCTGACTGCAGAACGCACGCAGCCCCGGCGGCCACATAGTGCTGTGGCCTGCCGGGGCTGACGCATGTGCGGGCTACGCGCCCGGCCAGAGGCCTTCGGGGGTCAGGCCCAGCAGGTCGATCGCGTTGCCGCGCACGATGCGGTCCACCACGTCCGGGGACAGGTGGCCCATCTGGGACTCGCCGACCTCGCGGGACTTGGGCCATGTGGAGTCCGAGTGGGGGTAGTCGGTCTCGTAGAGGACGTTGGCCACGCCGATCGAGTCCAGGTTCTTCAGGCCGAAGGCGTCGTCGAAGAAGCAGCCGAAGACGTGTTCCGCGAAGAGCTCCGACGGCGGGCGGAGCACCTTGTCGGCGACGCCGCCCCAGCCGCGGTTCTCCTCCCAGACCACGTTGGCGCGCTCAAGGATGTACGGGATCCAGCCGATCTGGCCCTCCGCGTACATGATCTTGAGGTTGGGGAACCTCTCGAACTTGCCGCTCATCAGCCAGTCCACCATCGAGAAGCAGCAGTTGGCGAAGGTGATGGTGGAGCCGACGGCCGGCGGGGCGTCGGCCGAGGTGGACGGCATGCGCGAGGAGGAGCCGATGTGCATGGCGATGACCGTGCCGGTCTCGTTGCACGCCTCCAGGAAGGGGTCCCACTCGTCCGTGTGGATGGAGGGGAGGCCGAGGTGCGGCGGGATTTCCGAGAAGGCGACGGCCCGTACGCCGCGGGCCGCGTTGCGGCGGACCTCGGCGGCGGCGAGCCGGGCGTCCCAGAGCGGGATCAGGGTGAGCGGGATGAGGCGGCCGTTCGCCTCGGGGCCGCACCACTCCTCCACCATCCAGTCGTTGTACGCGCGCACGCCGAGCAGCCCGAGCTCGCGGTCCTTGGCCTCGGTGAAGGTCTGGCCGCAGAAGCGCGGGAAGGTGGGGAAGCACAGGGCCGACTGGACGTGGTTGACGTCCATGTCGGCGAGGCGGTCGGGAACCGAGAAGGATCCCGGGCGCATCTGCTCGTACGTGATGACTTCGAGCTTGATCTCGTCGCGGTCGTAGCCGACGGCCGTGTCGAGGCGGGTGAGGGGTCGGTGCAGGTCCTCGTACACCCACCAGTCGCCTATGGGGCCGTCGTCGCCCTTGGCGCCCATGACGGGTGCGAACTTGCCGCCGAGGAAGGTCATTTCCTTCAAGGGGGCGCGGACGACGCGGGGGCCGACGTCGTGGTACTTGGACGGGAGCCGGTCCCGCCAGACGTTGGGGGGCTCAACCGTGTGGTCGTCCACCGAGATGATCTTCGGGAAGGTCTCCATGCCCACACGGTAGCGCCAATCTGACGAACCGTCAGCTAGTTGGACGCGCTCCGTGCATCACCGGGTTCCGGATCCGACCGGACTGGGTCCGCTTCGGACTGACGTGTACGCGCAACACAGGGCAGACTGACCATTACACCTACGGAAGGCAGGGGGGACGCCAGATGGACGGCATACCGGCCATCCCGCAGCAGCGGAACCGCCCCGGAGCCGCAACCGCAGCCGCGGGAACGGGAGTCGAGGCCGGAACCGGAACCGAGGGCGGAACCGGGGCCGGAACCGGGGCCGACGCTGTGACCGAGGCCGGAACCGGCGCCGACGCTGTGACCGAGGCCGCGACCGGGGCTGACGCTGTGACCCAGGCTGTGACCAAGGCCGGACCCGCCACCGGGGCCGAAGCCGCCGCCGAGGCCGAGGCCGCCGCCGGGACGCAGGCCGGAGCGGATGCCGCCACCCCGGAACCCGAAGCCACCGGAGGCAACCGCTTCGCCGTGCTCGGGCCCATCCGCGCCTGGCGCGGAGCCGAGGTGCTGCCCTCCGGGACCCCGCAGCAGCGGGCGCTGCTCGCCGTGCTGCTGCTGCGCGACGGGCGCACGGCCACCGCGCCCGAACTGATCGACGCCATCTGGGGCGAGGACCCGCCGCAGCAGGCGCTCGCCACCATCCGTACGTACGCCTCCCGCCTGCGCAAGATCCTCGACCCCGGGCTCCTCGTCAGCGACGCCGGCGGCTACGCGATCCGCCTGCCCCACCCCGAATCCCTCGACCTCGGCATCGCCCGCGCACTGGCCGCCGACGCCGAGGCCGCACGCAGCGAGAAGGGGGACCGCGCGCTCGCCCGTACGCTGCTGGCCCGCGCGCTGAAACTGTGGGACGGGGAACCGCTGGCCGGCGTACCCGGGCCGCACGCCGAGACCGAGCGCACCCGGCTCGACGAATGGCGCCTCCAGCTGCTGGAGACCCGCCTCGACCTCGACCTGGAGCTCGGCCACCACGCCGAGGCCGTCTCCGAGCTCACCGCCCTCACCGCCGCCCACCCGCTGCGCGAGCGGCTGCGCGAACTGCTGATGCTCGCCCTCTACCGCAGCGGACGCCAGGCCGAGGCCCTCGCCGTCTACGCCGACACCCGCCGGCTCCTCGCCGACGAGCTCGGCGTCGACCCGCGACCCGAACTCGCCGCCCTCCAGCAGCGCATCCTGCGCGCCGACGCCGAACTCGCCCACGCCGAGGACCCGGCACCGGCGGCCGCACCCGTACACGTAAGGCCCGCCCAATTGCCCGCCACCGTCGCCGACTTCACCGGCCGCGCCAGCTTCGTCCAGGAACTCGGCGAGATCCTCTCCAGCGTCGACGGCCAGGTCATGGCCGTCTCCGCGCTCGCGGGCATCGGCGGCGTCGGCAAGACCACCCTCGCCGTGCACGTCGCGCACGCCGCACGCCCGCACTTCCCCGACGGGCAGCTCTACGTCGACCTCCAGGGCACCGAGGCGCGCCCCGCCGAGCCCGAAGCCGTCCTCGGGGCCTTCCTGCGCGCCCTCGGCACCCCCGACGCCTCCATCCCCGACTCCCCCGCCGAACGGGCCGCGCTCTACCGCTCCACCCTCGACGGCCGCCGCATCCTGGTCCTCCTCGACAACGCCCGCGACGCCGCCCAGGTCCGCCCGCTGCTGCCCGGCACCGCCGGCTGCGCCGCCCTCGTCACCAGCCGGGTCCGGATGGCCGGCCTGGCCGGCGCCCACCTCGTCGACCTCGACGTGATGAGCCCCGAGGAGGCCCTGCAGCTGTTCACCCGGATCGTCGGGGCCGAGCGGGTCGGCGCCGAACGCCAGGCCGCCTTAGACGTGGTCGGCGCCTGCGGCTTCCTGCCGCTGGCCATCCGCATCGCCGCCTCCCGCCTCGCCGCCCGCCGTACCTGGACCGTCTCCGTCCTCGCCGCCAAGCTCGCCGACGAGCGGCGCCGCCTCGACGAGCTCCAGGCCGGCGACCTCGCCGTCAAGGCCACCTTCGAGCTCGGCTACGGGCAGCTGGAGCCCGCGCAGCAGCGCGCCTTCCGCCTCCTGGGCCTCGCCGACGGGCCGGACATCTCGCTCGCGGCGGCCGCCGCCGTCCTGGGCCTGCCCGAGCACGCGACCGAGGACCTCCTCGAAGCGCTCGTCGACTGCTCGCTCCTCGAATCGGCCGCGCCCGGCCGCTACCGCTTCCACGACCTCGTACGCCTCTACGCGCGTGCGTGCGCCGAACGCGACGAGCAGCCCCCGAGCGAGCGCGAGGCCGCCCTCGACCGGCTGCTCGACTTCTACCTCGCCACCGCCGGCGGGGTGTACGGCCTGGAGCGTCCCGGCGACCGGCTCGTCGCCCACCTGTCCGCCACCCGCTACCCCGGGCTGGTCTTCACCGAGCCGCACGCCGCCCAGGACTGGCTGTACGCCGAAGCCGACCCGCTGCTCGCGTGCGTCCGGCAGGCCGCCGTACGCACCACCGGCCGGGAGGACGTGCTGCGCCGGGCCGTCGACCTGCTGTGGGCTGCCAAGGACCTCGCCGAGTCGGGCGCCAACTCCAAGCAGTACGAGTGGGCCGCGCACTCCCTGTGCGAGGCCGCACAGGCCGCGAAGGACCCGCACGCCGAGGGCCGCGCCCGCACCACCCTCACCAACACCCACCTGGTCGCGGGCCGGTTCGCCGAGGCCGACGACGAGGCCCGCCAGGCCACGCTGCTCGCCCGCGCCGCCGGGGACCCGCTGCCCAGCTGCTGGGCGCCCAACGACCGCGGGATCATCGCCCTTTACGAGGGCCGCTACAAGGACGGCGAGCGTTACCTGCTGGAGGCCATCGCCAACTTCCGGGCCGACGCCAACTACGTGGGCGAGGCCAGCGCCCTGTGCAACCTCTCCCGCATCCACGTGGAGCTGGGCAGGCTCACCAGCGCCATCGACCTGGCCCAGCAGGGCATCGCCATCTACGACCGGATGGGGCTCACCCTGCGCCTGGCCAACGGCCGCTACGCGCTGGGCATCGCCCTCACCCAGGCGGGCCTGACCACCGAGGCGCTCGTCCAGCTGACGGCCGCGCTGGCGCTGTTCCACGACAACCGCCAGCCGCTGTGGGAGGGCATCACCCACTTCAGGCTCGCGGAGGTCCACCTGTCGGCCGGCCGAGCCACGCTGGCGGCCGCGCACGCCGAACAGGCCGTCGCGCTGCGCGTGATGGGCGGCGAGTGGCGGCGGGCGTGCGTCCTGATGGTCCTGGGACGGGCGCTGCGGCGGCTGGGCCAGCGGGACCGGGCGCGGGTGTGCTGGCGGGACGCGGAGGTGGTGTTCGTACAGCTGGGCTCGTCCGAACTGGGCGAGGTACGGGCCCTGCTGGCGGCCGAGATCGCGGCCTGAGCAGGCATTGCCCGCCCGCCGCCCGGCCGCTGAATGAGGCGTTCATCGTTCGTTTATCGCCCCGGGTCAAAGTAAGTGCATCGACTCGTCACGTCGGGGGGCAAGCGGGTCGTCTGGACCGCCCGTTCGGCGGTCCGCGGGGGAATCGCCGAACGGGTCCAATCCACCTTCAGGAGTGCGTGATGACGACGAACGAGAACGTCCTGCCGAACGACGGCGACCTGCAGCCGATGGACAACCACGCCACCGGCATCGAAATGAAGCCGCTGGACAACCACGCCACGGGCGAACCGCTCGCGGCGGCACCGGACGCGGCGGTCTCCACGCCGGTCTCTGCGGCGGACGAGATCGTGACGCTCGACAACCACGCCACGGGCACGCTGCCTTAACGGCGGCACACGACCACGGGGGACCCACGGGGGTACGGGGGTACGGGGGACCCGATGGGGGGGTACGGGGGACGGCGGCCGCGGTGGCCAGGAGGGGGACCACCGCGGCCGCCGCACACCCATGTCCGGATCAGTCCGGCCTCATCCACCCAGCCTGATCAGCCCAGCCGGAGCAGCCGCTCCACGCCCCGGGCGGCCTCCAGCAGCGCCGGCGAGAACCGCTCCAGCTCCTCCCGCGAGGTCAGGAACGTGACGGTGGTCAGGCTGACCCCGCCCACCGGCACCCCGTCGCGGTCGAAGACCGCCGCGCCGAGGCAGCGTACGGAGAGCTCGCTCTCCTCGTCGTCAACGGCGTAGCCACGTACCCGCACGGCCGCCAACTCCTCCGCGAGGCGCACTCTCCCCGTGAGCGTGTGCCGGGTCAGCGCGGGCATGCCGGTGGCCCGCACGATCCCCTCGACCTCCTGCGGCGGGAGGTGTGCGAGGACGGCCTTGCCGATGGCGGTGGCGTGCAGCGGGATCCGCATGCCGACGCGCGAGGAGGTCCGCACGGGCCGGCCGCTCTCCACCTTGCGGATGCAGGTGAGCGCGTTGCCGCTGCGCAGCGCCAGGTGGACGGCCTGGCCGGTGCACTTCTGGAGGAACTCCAGGAGTTCGACGATGCCTTCGGGCCGGTCGGCGGAGATCTGTGAGGCGAGGGTGCGCAGGCGCAGGCCGATGCCGTAGTTGCCGTCCCCGTCGGTGACGGCATAGCCCTGCTCGACGAGGGAGGCCAGGATCCGGTAGGTGCTGGACTTGGGCACTCCGGCGGCCGCGGCCAACTCGGCGAGCCGGTGGGGCCCGCCGAAGGCGGTCAGCGCCTCCGTGATCCGCAGGGTCTTCTCCAGGGCGCTTCCGGCCGTAGAGCTCCTGCCCACGCGCTGGACCGGCACCTCGTTCCCTATGGCTCTCGTCACGGAATCCCCATGGATCGGCAAAGTGTCTCACCGCAGCCTACGTCACACGATGCCCGTTTTGCCCGGGGTCGAAGGTCCCGAAATGCCCGCCCCGGCCCCTCCCCCTCACTAGGCTTTCCGTGTGTTCACCTCCCAGGGCCCGACCCTCCGCGAACTGGCCGTCCAGGCCCTGTCCTCCGTCGAGCGCGGCTACGACCTGCTGGCCCCCACCTTCGACCGGACCCCCTTCCGCACCCCCGACCGGATGCTCGACGCGGTCGAGGAAACCCTCGCGGACCGCGAAGGCTCCTTCGACAACGGGCTCGACGTCTGCTGCGGCACGGGCGCCGGGATCGGAATGCTGCGACGGCTGTGCCGGGGCCGGGTGACCGGGGTGGACCTGAGCACGGGCATGCTCGCGGAGGCCGCCCGGGCCCACCCGGACCCCCGGGTCGACCTCCTACGGGGCGACGCGCGGGCGCTCCCGGCCGCGCTCGGGGACTCGTACGACCTCGCGGTCAGCTTCGGCGCCTTCGGGCACTTCCTCCCGGCCGAGCGGCCGGCCCTCTTCTCCGGGATCCACGGTTCCCTGCGCCCCGGCGGAGTCTTCGCCTTCCCGATCGGCGCCCCGATTCCCCCAACCCACCCCGCTTGGTGGGCGGTGACGGGCTTCGACGCGGCGATGCGGCTGCGCAACGCCGTCTGGCGCCCGCCGTTCGTCATGTACTACCGGACCTTCCCCCTGGGTGCAGTCCGCACCGACCTCCACAAGGCCGGCTTCACCGTGGAAACCGTCCCCCTCCCCCACTTCGGCCACCGCCCGAACGGCACCCCCCACTGGCGCCTGGTCCTGGCCCGACGGGACAAGTAGACGGCCGCGCGCCTTTCAGGAACGGCATGTTCGACCGGTTCTCCGCTCATGTCGAGGAGCTGTGGAGCCGAGGACGCGACATTCGGGAGGTGGGTCACGGTGCCCAGGCGTGACTACGAGGACGATCCCCGGGCCCCCAAGGCGACCAGCCTCGTACCTGCCGCTTCGGCCGTGGTCGTGGACGGTGCCGGGCGGATCCTCTTGCAGCGCCGCACCGACAACGGGATGTGGGCCCTGCCCGGCGGGAAGATGGAGCTCGGCGAGTCTCTCGGGGACTGTGCCGTCCGGGAGACCTTCGAGGAGACGGGCATCGCGGTGGAGATCACCGGAATCGTCGGGACGTACTCCAACCCGGGACACGTCTTCGCCTACGACGACGGCGAGGTGCGGCAGGAGTTCTCGATCTGCCTCCTTGCCCGGCCCACGGGAGGAAGTCTGCGCGTGTCGGACGAGTCGTCGGAGGTGGCGTGGTTCGCGCCGGAGGCGGTGGACGACCTTCCGATGGTCCCCAGCATCCGCAAGCGCATCAACGACTGGAGGGCCGGGCGCGGCCCCGTCGTCCGCTGATTCTTGGACGGCCATTGATCGAACTACGGTGCTGGGTCGGGGGTTTGCCGGGTCGTGGTGGGGCGCGTCCCGGTGGGGCGCGGTGCTTCTTTTGGGTTAAGTACTTGGGGAAGAAACTCCATCCAGACCCCACCAACCTCCCGCCGGGCGGGCGCTCACTCACACGGGTGAATCCGCCAACTGGGGTGGATTTTGCGGTGGTTGTCTGGCATATGCTCGCCTCGACAGCACGACTCAGAACATGAGACGGCCCCCGCCGGGACTGCGAATCCCGATCGAGGGCCTGACCAACTAGGAAGCAGCAACTTCCCTATGGCTTCGGTGCACTTTACCGCGCCTACTCGCGCGGCATACGGCGTTCGGCACGCCAACGTCCGTCTCACCGGGCGGTTCACGGTGGTGAGCAACGACCTCATTCAGCATCCCGAGATGTCGGCGGTCGCGCGGATCCTGGGGATCTACATCCAGTCGCTGCCCGCCGGGACCCCCATCGGCATCAAGGAGCTGGTCAAACAGCTTCCGCTCGGGGAGACCTCGATCGCCAACGGGCTGCGGGAGCTGGTGGCGTTCGGGTACCTGGAGCGGTCCGTGGAGACCCTGCCGGGTGGTCGGATCGTCACCCGTACGGTGTCCTACAACCACCCTCGCGCGGCCCTTTCCCGTCCCGGGGCGGGCGTGACGCCCTCGACTCGGGCGGGGGATCCGCCGCCTTCGTCCCCGGAGCGCCCACTTGAGCCCGGTCCGGAGCCGGTGGCCGCGCCTGCGGCCGTGGCCGTGGCCGCGCCTGTGCGGAAGCCTCTGCCCGCGCCCGCGCCCGCGCCCGTGCCGGAGCCGAAGCCGGAGCCGGAGCCAGAGCCAGAGCCCCTTGCGGAGCCTGTCGTAGCGCCCGAACCGGTACGCGTACCAGCGCTTGCAGTGGGAGAGGAGCCGGGGCCGGAGCAGCCTGCCGCCGGCCGGGTCCCCGTCCCTCTGAACGCCGACGACCCCGAGCGGCACCGGCTCGCCTGCGAGGTGCTGGCCGGGCTGCGGCGGGCCAGTCCCCGGCTGGTGCTCGGGGAGCGGGACATCCGGTACCTCGCCGGGGGTGTCGAGGCCTGGCTGGAACGCGGGGTCGGGGTGTACGCGCTGGTTACTGCCCTGACGGCGAAGCTTCCTGGGGACCTGCGCAATCCCACCGGGCTCATCGCGCACCGCCTCGCGGCCCAGCTGCCACCGCCGCTGGCGCCGCTCCCCCGCGCCCCCGACTTCGTACCGCCGGACCCGTTCCAGACCTGCACCGCGTGCGACCGCGCCTACCGCAGCCCCACCCCGGGCACCTGCAAGGGCTGCCGCCCGGCGGAGGAGGAGGCGGAGGAGGTGGAGCAGGCCTCAGCAGCCGGCCAGGTGGCCGATGGTGACTGAGCGTTCTCGGCGAAGCCAGACGTGTCAGTGGTGCCGGTTACGGTGCGGGGCATGACAGGTTGGATCGAAAGCGGCGTCATCGCATGGATGGAAGAGAAGCGCTATGAGGACGAAACCGTCCTGGTGTACTTCAAGGGCGTCGGCCTGACCGATATGACGGACGGGCTGATCGCTCAGCACCGGCCGCCGTTCGCGCACGGCGGCAACGTTGCCCCTGGTGAGTGGGGGGTGATCGTGCACCACATGCACAACCCGTCTCGTGACGACTTCGACCCGATCGACTACCGCAAGCTGTGCCCCCAGGGGGCCGAGTTGGTGGTGTTCGAGCCCAATCCGTGCATCGCCAAGGCGCACGGCCCCAAGGCGTACCACTACAGGGACGGCCAGGCATCTTCCTGTATCGACTACGAGGACCCCGACTACGTCGGGGAGTACTGGCCCAACGAGCTGGCACCCGTCATCACTGCCGCCGGGCTGGACCCCGAGGACTGGCCCCACGAGGAGCCCCTGACCCGATTGATCAGTGACCACCTCGGGCTGCCCCCACTGGACCGCGACACCATCACGGTGGACCGCGACCTCATCGCCTCCTACTTCTAAACCGCAACGCCCTTGACGTCACCTGCGCTCAGAAGCGGCGTACGGGCCACCTCCCTTCGCGGAGGCGTACCCGGTACAACGCCTCGGTCGCCGCTGCCACGGTCGGTGTGGCGACGACGGGAACGGTCCACCATGGGGCGTCCAGCAGGAGGGTGGCGGCCGCAGCGGCCGCGCTGGCCAGCATTGCGACCAGGATCAGCGGTTTCGCGGCCGACAGTCGGCCGAGCCGGTGGGCCCTGGGGTGCCCGGCGGAGCGGAGGGACGAGGTCCCCGTGCTCAGAGCCAGGACCGCCAGCAGACCCGCGAACGTGCCGATGGCGGCCGTGATCTGGCCCTCGTCGCGAGGTGCGGCGTCTGTCTTCAGTCGTAGGCCGTCCTTCTCCAGCCCGACGGCCTCGCCCCGCCAGAAGGTGACGGTCACCTGGTCACCGGGCCGCAGCCGGTAGAGCAGCGGACCCGAATCCTTGAACTTGATCCCGAGGAGCCCGCTGGGTGTTGCGGACGGGGTCAGCCAGACGCGGGAGCCCGGGGTGTCGCGCGCCGTCACCCTCCCGACGGTGGCGGGAACGGCGAGCAGGCAGTCCGCCCGCTGCGCGACCTCCACCCCGGCGGCGCACGGCCGGGCATCGGCGAAGTCTGCGTACCGCCGGGCGTCGGTCGGCAGCCACACGGCGAATGCGAACCAGCAGACCGCCGCGGCAGCCAGCGCCGCCGCGATCCGCAGGGCCCCCGACATCCCACGGCCGAAGACCCCGCCGCCCGCCTCGGCCGCCCCCGCCCCTCGTACGAAGTGCCCCGACCGACCCTGCTCCGTCGGCCTCACCACCGCAGGCGGTAACGGTAGACGGCCAGCGACATGGCCGTGGCGAGGGGTACGGCGGCGGCGGGTACGGCCCACCACGGGGCGTCGAGCCAGCTCGCGACGACCGCCGCCGCCGCGCAGATCAGCAACAGGGCCAGGCCCAGCTGCTTTCCGACCGAATCCCAGCCGAAGAGCCGGGCACGGCGGCGTCCGTCCGGCCGTAGTCCGAGGAATCCCATCCACAGCCCCATGGCGGCCAGCAGACCCACGAACGTGCCGAAGGCGGCCGTGATCTGGACCTCGTCGCGCGGCGCGGCGACGGAGCTCTGGCGGATCCCGTCCTTGTCGAGCACCACGAGGTCGCCCCGCCAGAAGGTGGCGGTCACCCGGTCGCCCGGCCGGAGCCGGTTGAGCAGCGGCCCCGGATCGCCGAAGGGCACCATCCGGCGCCCGGCGGGGCCGACGGACAGGTAAGTGTTCGTCTCGATGGACACGGTCGCGTCGAAGCGCGGGCTCTTGCCCCCCTCCTTGACCACCGTGGCCTCGACGGTGGCGGGGACGAGACGCAGGCAGTCTTCGTCAGCCCCCTCGCCGGCCCGCTCCCTCGCCGTCGAAGGTGCGGCTGACGCACACGGCCGGGCGGCCACGTAGTCCGCGTACCGTGCGATGTCGCCGGGCAGCCAGACGGAGAACACGAACCAGCAGACCGGCCCGGCGACCAATGCCGTCAGGATCGGCCAGACCGCCGCCGCCGCCCTCGATCCGGGCACCCCGCCGCCCGTCTCGGGCGGCGCCGGTCTGCCCGCCCCCTGGTACGGCTTCCCCCGTGTACCCATCGGACTCTCCTCGCCCCCGAGACCGGAGCGCCCCCGTACGCCGCTCCGCTCCACCCCCCAGCTTCTTCCCGCCGGACCCGGGCAGGCAATCGCACCGTCCGGCAGCCCCGGGCCGCCTTCCGCTTCCGGGTTCCGGCAGGTCGGCCAGGTCAGCGGGCCCGGAGTTCGCGCTTGAGGATCTTGCCGCTGGCGTTGCGCGGGAGTTCGGTGACGAACTCCACCTCGCGCGGGACCTTGTAGTTGGCCATCTCCCGGCGCGACCACGCGATCAGGTCGTCGGCGGTGAGGACCGCGCCGGGGCGGCGGACCGCGTAGGCCTTGCCGACCTCGCCGAGGCGGGCGTCCGGGATGCCGACCACCGCGATGTCGGCGATGTCCGGGTGGAGGCCGATGAGCTGTTCGATCTCGGCGGGGTAGGCGTTGAAGCCGCCGACGATGAACATGTCCTTGATCCGGTCGGTGATCCGCAGGTTCCCGGCGGCGTCGAGGACGCCGACGTCTCCGGTGCGCAGCCAGCCGTTGGGGGTGATGGCCTCGGCGGTCTCGGCCTCGGCTTCGAAGTAGCCCTGCATGACGTTGTATCCGCGTACCCACACCTCGCCGGCCCGGCCCGTGGGCAGGGCTTCCCCGTCGGGTCCGGCGATACGGAGCTCCGTGCCGGGGATGGCCCGGCCGGAGGTGGCCGCGATGACCTCCGCGGGGTCGCCGCGGCGGCACATGGTGACGACTCCGCTGGCCTCGGAGAGTCCGTAGGCGGTGAGCACGGTGGCGATGTGCAGTTCGCTGCGGAGCCGTTCGACGAGTTGGAGCGGGACGACGGCGGCGCCGGTGACGACCAGGCGCAGGGCGGAGAGGTCGTGGTGGTCGCGCTGGGGGTGGTCCAGGAGGGACTGGTGGAGGGTGGGCGGGCCGGGGAGTACGGAGATGCGCTCGGCGGCGACGTTGGCGAGGACGGTGTCCACGTTGAAGACGGGCTGGGGGATCATCGTGGCCCCGCGCATCAGGCAGGCGATGATGCCGGCCTTGTAGCCGAAGGTGTGGAAGAAGGGGTTCACGATCAGGTAGCGGTCGCCCTCGCGCAGGCCGGCGAGCTCGCTCCACACGTCGTAGCAGCGCAGGGACTGGGCGTGGGTGATCACGGCGCCCTTGGGGCTGCCGGTGGTGCCCGAGGTGAAGATGATGTCCGAGGGGGCGGTGGCGGGGACGGCCTCCGTGCGGGCGCGGACGGCCGCGGCCGGTACGGAGTCCCCGCCGGCCAGGAACTCCTTCCAGGTACTGAAGGAGTCCGGGGCGTCTTCGGACAGGACGACGACCTGCTCCAGGTGGGGCAGGCCGGGCAGCGGTCCGGCGCCGGGGCCTTCGGCGGCGGCGCGGCGCAGGGAGGCCACGTAGGAGGTGCCGAGGAAGGTGCCGGTGACGAAGAGGAGCCGGGCGCGGCTGCGTTGGAGGACGTATGCGGCCTCGGTGCCCTTGAAACGGGTGTTGAGGGGGACGAGCACGGCTCCCGCGGAGACCGCGCCGAGGGCGGAGACGATCCATTCGAGGGTGTTGGGCGCCCAGACGGCGACCCGGTCCCCCGGTTCGATGCCGGCGGCCATGCAGGCGGCGGCGGCCCGCTCGACGCGCTCGCCGAGCTGCGCGTAGTCGATGCGGACGCGGCCGTCGACCACGGCTTCGCGGGTGGCGTGGCGGACGGCGGCATCGCGCACGAGTGCGCCGATGCTGGTCCACGCCGGCTCGCCCCGGCCGTCCTCGCCGGTCTCGGCGCCGGTCTCGGCGCCGATCCCCACGCCCTCGGCCCCGTACCCGCGCCCGTGCTCGTACCCCTGCCCCTGCCGCTGCCCGTTCACGTCTTCGACCTCGACCTCGTCCATCGCCCGCCCCTCCCTGCAACACCAGTAGCTGACTATCCGTCAGATTAGCTGTAGCCTTCGCGGCTGTCAGTACTGGTGCACCCCGGAGGTGGCGATGGCGGCAACGCTCAAGGACGCTACGGCGATAGTCGGCATCGGGCAGACCGCCTTTGCCAAACATCTGCCGCAGTCCGAAAAGGAATTGGCCTGCCGGGCCATTCTGTCGGCGCTCGCCGACGCCGGCATCGAACCCTCCGAGGTCGATGCCTTCTCCTCCTACACGATGGAGGAGACCGACGAGGTCGAGGTCGCCAAAGCCATCGGCGCGGGCGACGTCACCTTCTTCTCCAAGATCGGCTACGGCGGCGGCGGTTCCTGCGCCACCGTCGGCCACCTCGCCTCGGCCGTCGCCACCGGCCAGGCGAACGTCGGCATCGCCTGGCGCTCGCGCAAACGCGGCTCCGGCCCCCGCCCGTGGAAGAACACGGCCGTCCAGCTCCCCACCCCCGGCCAATGGACGCGCCCCTTCGGGCTGCTCCGCCCCGCCGACGAGATCGGGATGCTGGCCCGCCGCTACATGCACGAGTACGGGGCCACCCGCGACCACCTCTTCAACGTCGCGATGGCCTGCCGCAACCGGGCCAACGAGAACCCGGCCGCCATGATGTACGAGCGCCCGCTGACCCGCGAGATGTACATGACCTCCCGCACGATCAGCGACCCGCTCTGCCTCTTCGACAACTGCCTGGAGACGGACGGCGCCCTGGCCTGCGTGATCGTGTCCGCCGAACGCGCCCGCGACTGCCGCCAGAAGCCCGTCTACGTCCACTCCGTCGCCCAGGGCCTGCCCGCCCAGCACCACGGCATGGTCAACTACTGGAACGACGACCCGCTGTCGGGCCCCGCCTGGACCGCCGCCCGACACCTGTGGAAGCAGGCCGACTTCGGCCCCGACGACGTGGACGTCGCCCAGATCTACGACGCCTTCACCCCCCTGATCCCGCTCTCCCTGGAGGGCTACGGCTTCTGCGGGCGCGGCGAGGGCGCCGCCTTCACCGAGGGCGGAGCCCTGGAAATGGGCGGCCGGCTGCCCATCAACACCGGCGGCGGCGGCCTCAGCGAGGCCTACGTCCACGGCTTCAACCTGATCAACGAGGGGGTCAAGCAGCTGCGCGGCATCTCCACCGCCCAGGTGCCCGACGCCTCGACCTGCCTGGTGACGGCGGGCGAAGGCGTCCCGACGTCCGCGATCCTGCTGCGCGCCTGAGGAGCTGCCGCCCATGACCACCACGACCCCGGCCACAACAACCCCGGCCACCACGCCCGCGGACGAACTCCTCGTCCCCGTCCCCGACGAGGACGGCGCCCCCTTCTGGGAGTACGCCGCCCAGGGCGAACTCCGCGTCCAGGCCTGCGCCGAGCCCGCCTGCGGCAAGCTCCGCTTCCCGCCCCGCCCCTGCTGCCCGCACTGCCAGTCCTTCGACTCCGAGTGGCGGCTCATGAGCGGCCGGGGCCGCATCTGGTCGTACGTGCGGCCGCACCCGCCACTGCTGCCCGCCTACGCCGCGCAGGCCCCGTACAACGTGATCCTCGTGGAACTCGCCGACGCCCCCCACATCCGGCTCGTCGGGAACCTCGTGGCCTCGGCCGACGCCCCGCTGGACTCCGTGGACGCGGCGCGGCTGCGCATCGGCGCCCGGGTCCAGGTGGTCTTCACCGAGACGGGCGGGGTGGCCGTCCCGCGTTGGATCCTGGAGAAGTCTTGACGGCCGCCGAGCGGGCCCCCGGCCTGCGGGTCGAGCGGGACAAGACCACCGGCGTGGCCGTCGTCACCCTGGACCGGGAGCGCAAGCACAACGCCATCGACCTGGAGACGGCCGCCGAACTGGCGGCGGTGTGGCGGGAGTTCCGCTTCGACGACGAGGTGCGGGCGATCGTGCTGACCGGCGCCGGGCGGGCCGCCTTCTGTACCGGCATCGACCGGGGCGTCTCGGTGCCGCAGCCGTCCTCGCCCTTCTCGATCGACGACCCCCTCGTCGCCATCGGCCCCAAGGCGAACGACCTGTGGAAGCCGGTGGTCGCCGCCGTCAACGGCATGGCCTGCGGCGGGGCGTTCTACCTGCTGGGCGAGTCGGAGTTCATCGTCTCCTCGGACTCCGCCACCTACTTCGACCCGCACACCAGTTACGGCATGGTCAGCGCCTACGAGGCCATCTACATGGCCCAGCGCATGCCCTTCGGCGAGGCCGCCCGGATGTCCCTGATGGGCACCGCGGAACGGCTCTCCGCGCGGCGGGCGTACGAGATCGGCCTGGTCTCCGAACTGGCCGAACCCGAAGCACTGCTCCCGGCGGCCCTGCGCTCCGCCGAGACCCTGGCCGGCTTCCCGACGGAAGCCGTGCAGGGCACCGTACGGTCCCTGTGGGCGGCGAAGCAGGCCGCGCTGCAACAGGCCCTGGCGCAGGCTCCCGGGCTGGTGGCGCTGGGGAACCTGAGCCCGCAGCGGCAGGCGGAGCTGTTCGCGGGCCGCCGCGGGACGGCGGCGGCGCAGCCGCGGGTGCGGTGAGGTCCGCGTAGCGCCGCGCGGGGGCGGGCCGCGCCTAGGTGATCGGGCCGAGCACGCAGTCCCGTACGTCGGTGGCGCGGGCCGGGTTCGTCATCAGGACCTTGACCTGCACGGTCTCGCCCTTCTTGAGGTTCGTCGGCGTGATGGTCTGCTCCACGCGGGTTCCCCCCGCGTTCTTGAAGGTCACCGATACGGAGACCAGCCGGTCCGTGGTCAGCAGTGAGGTGACCTCGACGACGGCGTACGGCTTGTCGGGTCCCGCGCAGCTGATGATCCGGCCCCGGGCGGGCGCCGCCGTCGGGGAGGGGGTGGCGGTCGGCGTCGGCGTCGTGGTGCTGCCGCCGCTGCTGCTGCCTCCACTGGTGCCGCTGGTGCTGTGGTGGTTCGTGTGCGTGGTGCGGGTCGACTTCGAGCTGGAACAGCCGCCCCCGCCACTGCTCTTGCCGTGGCTGCCGTGCGAAGACGAGAACCCGGTGAGCGCGAGCACCACTCCCGCCAATACCGCCGTGAACCGGACACGCCGTGCCGTGACCCGCATGGCCACTCCCTCCCCTTGAACAACTGCGGCACGCTATCAGGGCCACGTCAGGGGGCCGTACGCCCACCCTCGGCGCCGTAGCGGGCCAGGAACACCTCCACTCCCCCGGCCACGACGGCCCGCAGTTCCGCCTCCGCGGGCGCGCGGCCGGTGTCGAAGGTCTGCGCGAGCTGCGGCACCGACACGGTCAGGGCGACGAGCTGGCGCACGGCGAGCTCCGCGTCCGGCACGACGAGGCGCCCGGACGCGCACAGCCCACCCACGGCGGCCGCGAGCGGGGTGTCGATGGCCGCGCGACTGCGCTCGTACCAGAGCCGCCCCAGCTGCGGGAAGCGCTCGGCCTCGCCGATGACGAGGCGGCGCAGCGACATCAGCTCGGCGGAGACGAGCCGCCGCGCCCAGCGGTACTGCACCTCGACGAGGGCGGCCCGCAGGTCGGGGGCGGCGGCGAGGGTCGCGGGGCAGGTTTCCAGCTCGGCGTAGGCGGCGTCGAGGAACCCGCCGACGACCTCGAGGAAGAGCCGCTCCTTGCTGCCGAAGTGCTTGTACACGGTGGGCTTGGAGACGGCCGCGCGGGTGGCGATGGCGTCCACGGAGGCGGCGCTGTAGCCGCCGGCGAGGAACTCGGCGTAGGCGGCGTCGGCGATGGCGCGCCGCTTGGGCGGGAGGGGGGCCGGGGCCGGGATGGGGGCCGGGGCCGGGATGGGGGCCTGGATGGGCATGCGGACCACCCTAGCCCCGAACTAAACCAAACGGTGTAGTTGCGAGAACTGAACTACACGGTTTAGTGTGATGCCTGTCGGAAGCCGCACCGGGCGGCGGCCGGCACCACGTCCCGAGGGGGGACCCCATGTCTGTGGAAACGTCCGTCGAAACGCCTGTCGACACCACGGCCTTCAAGATCCTGGCCATCTCCGGCAGCCTGCGCGCCGACTCGCACAACACCCGCCTGCTGCACGCCGCCCGCAAGCACCAGCCCGGCGGACTCGACATCGAGATCTACGGGGGCCTGCGCGACATCCCCCCGTACGACCAGGACCTCGACAACCCGCAGGACCGCCCGGCCGCCGTCACCGAACTGCGCCGGCGCATCACCGAGTCCGACGGCCTCCTGATCGCCACCCCGGAGTTCAACTACTCCATCCCCGGCACCCTCAAGAACGCCATCGACTGGGTCAGCACCGACTGGACCAAGCAGGAGGGCCTGCCGCTGCACCGCAAGCCCGTCGCGATCCTGGGCGCGGCACCCACCAACTTCGGCACCGTGCGGGCGCAGTTGGCGCTGCGCCAGGTGTTCGTGTGGACGGACAGCGACGTGGTCGTCAAGCCCGAGGTGCAGGTGTTCCGCTCCTACGAGCGCTTCGACGAGAACGGCAACCTGACCGACGAGACCACCATCGGCCTGGTGCGCGACCTGCTGAGCGCCCTGAAGGCGAAGGCGGCGGCCGCCGCCGCGGGCGCGCGATGAACTCCGGAGCGGACACCGCCCCGTCGGCTACGGGGGGGGCGGCGGCGGACGTGTCCGTGACGGCGATCGCCCGCCTCCAGGCCCGCCCGGGCCTGGAGGCGGCGGTCCGCGCCCAGGCCCTGGCCCTGGTCGCCCCGACCCGCGCCGAACCGGGCAACGTCTCCTACCGGCCGTACGAGGACCCGGCGGCGCCGGGCGCCTGGCTGATCCTGGAGGAATGGGCGGACGCGGAGTCCTGGCAGGCCCACCTCGCCTCCCCCCACCTCGAGCAGGCCCTGTCCCGCACGGCATCCCTGCTGGCCGAGCCGCCGGTGGTGCGGGTGTTCCCGGGCTAGGGATCCTTGCGCAACACGGCCCGCGGGTCGTGGATCTCGGATCGCGGGTCCCGGGAGCCCGGCGTAGCGTCGATCGGGATCGGATCCGCAGATCCGCGGATCCCCACGCCGGAGGGCCGGGAATGATCCGCAACGCACTCGGTTCGCTGATGGGTCTGGTCGGGGCGACGGCCGCCGTCTGGAGCCCCTTCCGCGCTTGGTACGACGGCCGGCAGGGACGCGACTACCGCGTCCAGGAGCTCTTCACCTCCACCGGGATCACCGACACCAAGGCCGACCTGCTGGGCTCGCTCCTGCTGCCGTTCATCTTCGCCGCACTGCTCACCCTCGGCGCGATCCTGCTGCGCTCACGGCTCCTGATGGCCCTCTCGGGGGTCGTCGTCCTCGGCTTCGCGGTGCTCTGGATGGTCCGCCAGGCCCAGGAGGCGGGCAGCCTCTCGGTCGGCGACGACGGCTTCGGCCTCGGCGACGGCCTCGCCAGCGCCTTCGGCGCGGGCGCCCTCCTGCTCCTGGCGGCCGTGGTCATGAGCGGCCGCCCCCGCCGGCGCGGCAGGCGCGGCCGTACGTCCGCCCCGGAGCCGGAGCCGACGCCGGAACCGCACATCACCCAGGAGCCCGAGCCCTGGCCGCCGGCCCCGCCCAGGGACCACTCGTAGCCCGCTCGGCTCAGTAGCCCGCTCGGCTCAGTACTCGCCGTCGAGTGAGGCGGCGGAGGCCGCGCGGTACCCCGGTCATCTCCAGCAGGCGGCCGGCCACGAAGAGTCCCCGGCATGACGGCGGCCCCGACCCCCGGAGAGGGGGCGGGGCCGGCCAGCCGTTGGGCGGGGTGGGGATCAGGCCTCGACGACGCCGGAAGCGGCGATCTCGATCTTGGCCTTGGTGGCGCCGGACTGGCTGCCGAGGGACTCGATCTTCTGGACCAGCTCCGCGCCTTCGACGACCTCGCCGAAGACGACGTGCTTGCCGTCGAGCCAGGAGGTGACGACGGTGGTGATGAAGAACTGCGAGCCGTTGGTGTTGCGGCCGGCGTTCGCCATCGACAGCAGGAACGGGCGGTCGTGCTTCAGCTGGAAGTTCTCGTCGGCGAACTTCTCGCCGTAGATGCTCTTGCCACCGGTGCCGTTGTGGTTGGTGAAGTCACCGCCCTGCAGCATGAACTGCGGGATGACGCGGTGGAAGCCGGAGCCCGCGTAGCCGAAGCCGTTCTGGCCGGTGGCCAGCTCGCGGAAGTTCTGGGCGGTCTTCGGGACGACCTCGTCGAAGAGGTTGAAGACGATGCGGCCAGCGGCCTCGCCGTTGATGTTGATGTCGAAGTAAACGTTGCTCATGGGGTCCATCCTGTCACTCCCGGTGCGCTGCGCGACCCGGCGGGGCCGTTGACGCGGCCCCGCCGCAGCTCAGCCGCCCGTACGGGTGCCCGTGCCCTTGGCGGCGTCGAGGGCGTAGACGCAGCGGTCCTTGCTGCACGCGTAGACCACGCCCGCCTCCGCCACCGGGGCTCCGGTGATCTCCCCGCCGGTGGCCAGCTTCCAGCGGAGCTGGCCGCCCGCCGCGTCCAGGGTGTACAGGCAGTGGTCGGCGGAACCGAAGTGGACCCGGCCGTCGGCGACCGCCGGGGCGCCGGTGATCTCGCCGCCCGCCGCGAACCGCCACTTCGGAGTGCCGGTGACCGCGTCGAGCGTGTACAGGGCGCTGCCCGCGCCCAGGTGGACGTTGCCCGCGGCGACCAGGACCGGGTCGGCCGACTGGCGGGGCTCCGTGGCGATGCGCCAGCGGTCGGTGCCGGTGGCCGCGTCCAGGGCGTAGACGGTGCCCAGGTAGTCGGCGAGGTAGACCCCGCCGCCCGTGACGGCCGCGCCCGGGGCGAAGGCCGGGGGCGCCAGGAAGACGGCGGGGGCCTCGAAGTGCCAGCGGACCCGGCCCGAGGCCCGGTCGATGGACAGGACGCGGGTGCCGGCGCTGACGTAGACGTTGCCGTCGGGCGCCGGGGCGACCCGTACGGGCACGTTCCCGCAGGATCCGGAGTCACCGATCGGGTAGGACCAGGATTCGCGGCCGGAGCGGGCGTCCAGGGCGCGCAGCCGGGCGTCCTGCCACACGTAGACCGTGCCGTCGTGGAGGACGGGGGCCGCCTCGGTGGTCTCGAAGTCGCTCTGGGCGCCCGTGAGCTCCCACAGCTGCTGCCCGCTGGAGGCCTCCCAGGCCTGTACGCCGCCGCCGCGCGTCGCGGTGACCACGGTGCCCCGGTCGGCGCGCAGCGCGTACACCCAGGCGTCGGTGGACAGCCGCCACCGCTCGGAGCCGTCGACGGCGTCCAGGGCGTAGAGGGAGGGGCCGTCGGAGGCGTGGATGCGGCCGTCGGCGACGGCCATGGACCAGGCGACGTCACGGGTCTTGAACTGGCGGCGACCGCTGGCCACGTCCAGGGCGTGGACCTCGAAGGAGGTGACGTAGAGCAGCTCGCCGGCGACGGTCGGGGTGCCCCAGACCTCGTTGGACATGCGGAACCGCCAGGGCCGCCAGCGGCCGCTGTCCGGGGCCGGTCCGGGACCGGGCACGGAGGCGGAACCGGAACCGGAAGGGGACCCGCCCGACGACAGCGCCGGTGACAGGGGCGCCACGGGCGCCGGGCCGGCCACCGAGCCGCCGCCCGGCGGGCGGATCCAGCCGGTCGCCGAGTCCGCGGCGGCGGCGTGGGCGGCGGGCGCGGAGACGGAGGCGTGGGGGCCGGGGCCGATGGGCACCGGGGAGCCGCCCAGGCGCACGGAATCGCCGGAGGAGGGGATCGGGGGGCGCTCGGGCCGCTGCGGGACGGCCTGGCCGGTCCGCGGGTCCGTCCAGAGGTCGGCCGCGACGCGCTCCCGGCGGTGCGTGACGGGCCCGGCGGCAGGGCCCGGGGCGGGCGCGAAGACGGGGGGCTGGGGCCGGGCGGGGCCGGGCAGCACCGGCGCGGAGGAGGCCGCGGACGCTGCGGCCGCCGAGGCCGCTGCCGCCGCCGCTGCGGCCGCGGCGTTGCGGTGGCCCGCCCGGCGGGCCTCGATCATCGCGACGGCCCGCGGGGGCAGCCAGGCGGAGGCGGTGCCGCTCTCGTCGCCGCCCTCGAAGAGGTGCGGGGCCAGCTGCGCCTGGAGGTCGGCCGGGGTGGGCCGCAGGGTGGCGTCCATCTGCATGCAGGACTCGATGAGCGGGCGCAGCTCCTCGGGCAGCCCCTCCAGGTTGGGGCCCTCGCGCAGCAGCATGAACACCGTCTCCACCGGGTTCGCCCCGTGGTACGGCGGGTGCCCGGTGGCGGCGAAGACCAGCGTCGAGCCGAGCGAGAAGACGTCGCTGGCGCCCTTGACGCTGCGCGAGTCCTTGGCCTGCTCGGGCGACATGTAGGCGGGGGTGCCGACGGCGACGTTCGTCATGGTCAGGCGGGTGTTGGAGACCCCGCTGGCGATGCCGAAGTCGATCACGCGCGGGCCGTCCTCGACGACGAGCACGTTGGACGGCTTCAGGTCGCGGTGGACCAGGCCGGCTCCGTGGATGGACTGGAGCGCCTCGGCGATGCCGGCGGCGAGCCACCGTACGGCCTGGGCGGGCATGGGCCCGCACTCGTGGACGATCTCCTCCAGCGAGGGCGCCGGTACGTACGCGGTCGCCAGCCACGGCACCGCCGCGCGCGGGTCGGCGTCGACCACGGCCGCGGTGTAGAAGCCGGAGACGGCTCGGGCGGCCTCCACCTCGCGGGTGAAGCGCACGCGGAACAGCTGGTCCTCGGCGAGCTCGGTGCGCACCGTCTTGATCGCGACCCGCCGTCCGGACGCCGACCGGGCGAGATAGACCAGCCCCATGCCGCCGGCGCCGAGCCGTCCCAGCACCTCGAAGGGGCCGATCCGTCTCGGGTCGTGCTGCGTCAGCTGCTCCACCACTCGCCTCCACACCCATCCCCGTACGGGCTCCCTCGCGGGCCCGCTTCCTGCCAGCACGCGGCGGTCGGCCCGTGCAGCGTCTCGCCACGGGCGCCGCCCGCGGTCGCGCAACCCCGATTCTGTCAGGCCCGAGCCCGCTCCGGCCCCGGGCACGGGCGCGGGTTCGCGCACGGGGTGCGGTACGGGGCACGGTACGGGGCTGCGCGGGCCGCCCCCGCGACCTCAAGGGACGGTCTACGCCCCCGGTCGGGTCCGCGGCTCCGACAGCAGGCCGAAGACCGCCCCCTGGTTGTCCGCGACGACCGCGATCCGCCCGTACGGGGTGTCGAAGGGGTCCGCGGTGACCCGGCCGCCGAGGCGCTGGGCCATGGCGACGGACTGGTCGCAGTCGGGGACGGCGAAGTAGGCGAGGAAGTGCGCGGGCATGATGGCGGGGAAGGCGTCGGTGATGAGGCTGCGGCCCAGCACGGCGCCGGCCGGGCCGGGGGCGCTGCCGGGCGGGGACCAGAGGCGGTACTCGGACTCGCCGGAGTCGTCCTGGTCCTGGGGGACGTAGCCGAAGACCTTGGCGTAGAACACGTCGACGGCGTCGCGGGCGCGGGTGTAGACCTCGGTCCAGCAGTACGTGTAGGGCTCCTGCTGTGCTTCGAAGCCGTGGTGGGTGCCGGGCTGCCACAGCCCGAAGACGGCCCCGCCGGGGTCCGCGGCCAGCGCGGCGGTCCCGTAGGGTCCGACCGGCATCGGGTCCATCACCATCTGGCCGCCGGCGGCGCGGATGCGCTGCGCGCAGGCGTAGGCGTCGGTCGTGTAGAGGTAGACCCCCCAGACGGTCGGCATCCGGCCGTCGGGCTTGGGCGCGAGGGCGGCGACGTTGCGGCCGCGGCTGTAGGCCTGGGTGTAGTGGCCGTACTCGGCTCCCGCGCCGTCGGCGAAGGTCCACCCGAAGAGCTCACCGTAGAAGCGCTTGCCCGCCTCGACGTCCGGCAGGGAGGCATCGACCCAGCAGGGTGCGCCTTCCGCGAATGCGGCCATGGGCCCGGTTCCTTCCGTTGTGCGAGGGTGTGTGCCCTCCGCCGTACTCGCCCAGCCATGTCCTCCGGATCATGATGTGCCCGAAAACTTGTCCACAGCCTGTTGATAAGACTATTCGGGGGATAGGGCCTGAAGTCGGACGCCGCGCCCGAGGGGCCCGACCGGCCGAAATCCACTGCGCGGCCGGGGTCGGATGGACGTACGCCCAGGCCAGGAGCCCCGTAACCCCATTTGCAGGCGGCCGAATCGCGCGCCGATCACCCCTCGGTAAGCTGACGGCATGACAGGACAAGTACGTACCGTCGACGGCCGCGTTGCCGGCCGGCGCGGTCAGGCGACGAGGCAGAAGCTGCTCGACTGCCTCAGCGAGATGCTCAGCTCCTCGCCGTACCGCGACGTCAAAGTGATCGACGTCGCCCGCAAGGCCGGTACCTCACCCGCGACCTTCTACCAGTACTTCCCGGACGTCGAGGGCGCCGTCCTGGAGATCGCCGAGCGCATGGCCAACGAGGGTGCGCAGCTCACCTCGTTGGTCGAGGGCCGGGCGTGGGTCGGCAAGGCGGGCTGGGCGGCGGCCGAGGAACTCGTCGAGGGATTCCTGGACTTCTGGCGGCGCAACGACGCGATCCTGAGGGTCGTCGACCTGGGCGCGGCCGAGGGCGACAAGCGGTTCTACAAGATCCGCATGAAGATCCTCAACTCCGTCACCAACTCCCTCACGGAGTCGATGAAGGAGCTCCAGGCCAAGGGCAAGGTCGACAAGGACGTCAGCCCGGCCGCGATGGCCGGATCCCTGGTGGCCATGCTGGCCGCGGTCGCCTCGCACCAGAAGGGCTTCCAGACCTGGGGCGTCAAGCAGGCCGAGCTGAAGCCGAACCTGGCGCTCCTGGTCCACCTCGGCATCACGGGCAAGAAGCCGACAAAGTAACGGCGGACCCTGACCACAGGGCCCGCCGTCTTCACCTCTTCACCTCTTCACGGCTTCACGGCTTCACGGCTTCAACGCTTCACGGCTTCAACGCGCCACCGCTTCACGGCTTCACCGCTTCACCGCTTCGACACCGCCTCGTGCCCAACGAGCCCGCGGCTCCACCGGTCTTCCGCCGCGATCAGCGACGCTCCAGGCGGAACAACCGGATCTCGCGCTCGATGCGCGCCTGGTACGTCGCGTACGGCGGCCAGAACTTCAGCGCCGCCCGCCATGCCGCCTCGCGTTCCTCACCCGCCAGCAGGCGGGCGCGTACGGCAATGTCCTGCCCCTTCCAGCTCACGTCCGCGTCCGGATTCTTGAGCAGGTTCCCGGTCCATGCCGGGTGTCCGGGGCGCCCGAAGTTGGAGCCGATGAGCAGCCAGCTCACGCCGTCCTGCTCGGGCATGCAGGCGAGCGGGGTCACGCGCGGCTCGCCCGTCTTGGCTCCCTTGGCGGTGAGGATCACGCCGGGGAGCATCTGGGCGCTGAGGATGACCTTGCCGCGGGTCAGCTTGTGCACCGCCTTGTCCATGGCGGGGATGAAGTGCGGTGCGATCTTGGCGAACAGCATGGTCGAGGAGACCTTCTGCATCAGCTTGACGCCGACACCGGGTGTCGCAGCCATCAGACGGCCACCTTCTTCTCTTCGTCGCGCGGGGCGTTGCGCGGAGTGTGGCCCAGGGCGTTGCTCGGGGCGGGGGCGAACAGTCCGGCGGCTTCCGCGGCGTGGGCGCGCAGCCGGTGGACGGGGCCGAAGAGCAGTTCGTCGGCGGCCGCCCGCTTGAAGTAGAGGTGGGCGTCGTGCTCCCAGGTGAAGCCGATGCCGCCGTGCAGCTGGATCGCCTCGCCCGCGGTGGTCCGCAGCGCCTCCAGGGCCTGCGCGAGGGCGAGCGTGCCCTGTGCGGGGTCCCAGGCGGCGTAGTAGGCGGCGGACCTGGCCGCCTGGACCTGTACGTAGAGGTCGGCGAGGCGGTGTTTGACCGCCTGGAACGAGCCGATGGCCCGGCCGAACTGCTCGCGCTGCTGTACGTAGTCCACGGTGCGGGCCAGCGCCTGCCCGGCCGCGCCGACCGCCTCCGCGGCCAGCACGGTGGCGGCGCCGCGCCCGGCGGCGGCGAGCGCGTCGAGCACGGCGCCGCTGCCGTCGCCGATTTGGCTGCCGATTTCGCTGCCCTCACCCTCGCCCAGCAACTCGGCTTCGACCTCCCTCAGCTGGATCCGCCCCTGCGGGCGGGTCTCGTCGAGGGTGGTCTGGCGCGACCGTACGAGCCCGGGCGCGTCCTCGCGCACGAGGAACAGCAGGGTGCGGCTGCGGGCGAACCCTCCCGCGTGCGCGGCGACCAGCAGCAGCGAGGCGCTGTGCCCGTCGAGCACCTGTGCGACCTCCCCGTACAGCCGCCAGCCGCCGTCCACCGCGCGGGCCTGCACCCCGCCGGCGCGGCCGCCGCCGGCCCACTCGCCCCGGGCGTTGTCGCCCGTGAGCGCGAGGGCGGTGGCCAGCGCCGGGCCGGGCACGGCGAGGGTGGCGGTGAGCCCCCCGGCCGCGAGCGGCGGCAGCAGGGCGGAGCGCTGGGCGGCGGTGCCCAGGGCCGTGACCAGCGGCGCGGCGAGCACGGCGGTGGCCAGCAGTGGCGAGGGCAGCAGCACCCGCCCGGTCTCCTCGCAGGCCAGGGCCAGGTCGGCGGGGGTGCAGCCGACTCCCCCGTACTCCTCGGCCACGGCGATCCCGGGCAGTCCGAGCTGCCGGGCGAGCTGCTGCCACAGCTCGCGGTCGTGTCCGGCGGCGGTGCGGACGGCGGCCTTGACCTCGTCCGGGCCACAGCGCTTGCCCAGGATCTCGCGCAGGGTGCGGCGCATCTCGTCCTGCTCCGCGGTGAAGGCGGCATCCATCGTCGGGCTCCTCCCCGTATCTGACGGGCCGTCATGTTAGGTGCCGCCGGACCAGATGGACAGGGGGCGGGGCGATCCGGGTCGGGCCGGGGTCGGCACCCTCTAGCATCTGACGGTTCGTCAGTTGTACCGTCGACCCATGCCTGGACCTCTCTCCGCCACCGCCGCCGCAGCCGCGTCCGCGACCCCGTCCGCCACCGCCCCCGGCCGCCGCCGGGTCGCCGTCGTCGGGGTCGCCCTCTCGGACTGCGGCCGGGTCGACGGCCCCACCCCGTACGCACTGCACGCGCAGGCCGCCCGCCGCGCCCTCGCCGACTCCGGCCTCGACCGCTCGGTGATCGACGGCGTCGCCTCGGCCGGGCTCGGCATCCTCGCCCCCGTCGAGGTCTCCGAGTACCTCGGCCTGCGCCCCACCTGGGTCGACTCCACCTCGGTCGGCGGCTCCACCTGGGAGGTCATGGCCGCCCACGCCGCCGACGCCATCGCGGCCGGGCACGCCAACGCGGTCCTGCTCGTCTACGGATCCACCGCGCGCGCCGACATCAAGGCCCGCCGCCGGACCTCGAACCTCTCCTTCGGCGCACGGGGACCGCTCCAGTTCGAGGTCCCGTACGGGCACACGCTGGTCTCCAAGTACGCGATGGCCGCGCGCCGCCACATGCACGAGTACGGCACCACGCTGGAGCAGCTCGCCGAAGTGGCCGTCCAGGCACGGGCGAACGCCGCCACCAACCCGGACGCGATGTTCCGCGACCCCATCACGGTCGACGACGTCCTGTCCTCCGGCATGATCGCGGACCCCTTCACCAAGCTGAACTGCTGCATCCGCTCGGACGGGGGCTGCGCGGTGCTGCTCGCCGCGGAGGACTACGTACCCGACACGGCCAAGGAGCCGGTCTGGATCCTGGGCTCGGGCACCTCCGTCTCCCACACCACCATGTCGGAGTGGGAGGACTTCACGGTCTCCCCGGCGGCGGTCTCCGGCCGCCAGGCCTTCGCCCGCGCCGGCCTCACCCCGGCCGACGTGGACCTGGCCGAGATCTACGACGCCTTCACCTACATGACCCTGGTGACCCTGGAGGACCTGGGCTTCTGCGCCAAGGGCGAGGGCGGCGCCTTCGTCGAGAAGGGCCGCCTCCTGCGCGACGGCGAACTCCCCGTCAACACCGACGGCGGCGGCCTGTCCGCCTGCCACCCGGGCATGCGCGGCCTGTTCCTCCTGGTCGAAGCCGTACGCCAGCTCCGCGGCGAGGCGGGCGAAGGCCAGGTCCGCAAACGCGACGGCGCCCTGCCCCGCGTCGCCGTCGCCTCGGGCACGGGCGGCTGGTTCTGCTCCTCGGGCACGGTCGTCCTGGGCCGGGACTGAGCGCCCGGACCCGCTGCGCGATGATCGGGTGCCGCTCCGAACGGGGCGCGTCCGAGGGGTCGTTGTGGGGGGGTTCGGTGGGGAGTTCGGTGAGGGGTTCGGCGGAAGGTTCAGCGGGCCGGAGGAAGAAGGCCCTCCTGGCCGGTCTCGGAGTGCTCGCGCTCGCGGCCACCGCGGCCCACGCCCTGTCGGGCACGCGCTCCGTAGAGCCGGGCCCCTTCGCCAGTGATGCCCATTGCGGCCGGGTCCTGGCCGAGCTCCCCGATGAACTGCTGGGGAAGGACCGCGACCCGGTGGAGGGGACCGGCGCCGCGAGCTGGGGCGGCGGCGCCGTCGTGCTGCGCTGCGGTGTCCAACCCCTCGCCCCCACGACCGACACCTGCTTGAACGTCAACGGCACGGACTGGGTCCTCGACGAGGAGCGGGCCAAGCACGGCGGCCCGCGGGTCCTCACCACCTACGGCCGCGCCCCCGCGGTGGAGATCGCCTTCGCACAGGACGACCTCCTGGCCGGGGACGCCCTGGTCGTCGTCGACAAAGCCGTACGGGACATCCCCCAGCAGTCCAGGTGCATCGGGCTGAGCGACACCTGAGCGATACCCGAGCGGTATCCGAGGGACGCTCCAGACCTTCAGTACTGCCAGCTAGTACTGCCAGCGCGGCTGCGTGCCGTCCAGGCGGCAGTAGATCATCCGGCGGTTCGCGGCGTGCGTGGACTTCCCGAGGTCGGCCTTGCGGCAGAACTGGCCCGCGTTGTAGCAGTTCCCGGCGTTGGAGACGATCTCGCAGGTCCCGCTCGCGGGCTCTTCCGGAGCCTTGGTGGTGGCCGGGGCCGACGGCTTCGGGGTGGTCCGGGTCGGGGCGGAGGACGGCTTCGGATCGGCGGGCTTCGGCGTCGGAGCCGGCGCTGCGGTCGGGGGCGAGGTCTGGGTCGGGGTCGGGCTTGCCGAGGCGCTCGGGGTCGGCGACGGGCTCGGCGGCAAGGGCGTGGGCGAACTCGCCGGGGCGGAGGTCGATGCGGGGAAGGTCGACGGGACCGGCGGAGAAGCGCTCCCCGCCACGGGCCCGCAGGCCACCGTGACACCGGCAACCGCCAGGGCCACCACGACTCTTCGTATGACGCCGATGTTCTTCATTACGTCTCTCCCCACCCTCGAAATCCCCACAGAAACCACACGGGGACCACACAGCATAGGAACGAAGCGCGCGGTTGGTGTTCGATTGGCCCATGACGAGCACATGGGGCGATGACGCGACTTCCAGCCCCTCCGACGAGTTCCACACCACGCTGCACTCGCTGCGCGTCTGGGACGGTCCGCTGCCCTCCTTCGACACGGCCACCGCGCCGGAGGAACCGCTGGCGCTCTTCCGGGAGTGGTTCACGCACGCCGCGAAGGCGGGCCAGCCCGAGCCGCACACGATGAGCCTGGCCACGGTCGACGCCGACGGGCGGCCCGACGTCCGCACGCTGATGCTCCACGAGGCCGACGAGCGCGGCTGGCACTTCGCCTCGCACTCCACCAGCGCCAAGGGCCGGCAGCTCGCCACGCAGCCGGAGGCCGCGCTGGGCTTCTACTGGCCGGCCGTGGCCCGTCAGGTCCGCATCCGGGGCCGGGTCACCGCCTGCGATGCGGTGGAGAGCCGCGCCGACCTCGCCGTCCGCTCGCGCGGGGCGCTGGCGTCCGCGCTGACGGGGCGGCAGAGCGAGGTGCTGTCCTCCCCGGAGGAGCTGGCCCGCGTCTCGGCGGCGGCCTGGGAGCGGGCGGGCGCGGAGCCGGACGCCCCGGCCCCGACCTGGACCCGGTACGTGCTGTCCCCCACCGGGATCGAGTTCTTCCAGGGCGACGCGACCCGCCGCCACACCCGACTGCACTACGTCCGCACCCCCGGATCCCCTTGGACCCGCCACCTGCTCTGGCCGTAGCGGGCGCCAGGGGGCCGGGGTCCGATGTCCAGGGTGCGCTGTGCTTCTAGGATCTGGGGCATGGCAGCGCGACTTGTACAGATCAGCATGAAGGCCCGGGACGACTCCGCGCTCGGCCGGTTCTGGGCGGAGGCACTCGGCTGGGGTGTCGACAGCGAGGCACCGGGCGTGACCAACCTCGAACCCGTGGGCTTCGCCTATCCCGACCCCGTGGCCGTCTGCATCGACATCGTCGCCGACCCGGAACCCAAGACGGTCAAGAACCGGGTGCACCTCGATCTGGCCACCACCTCGGCCGCCCACCAGGCGGAGTTGGTCGCGCGGCTGAAGGATCTCGGCGCGACGTTCGCCGACGTGGGTCAGGGCGAGGTCCCCTGGACGGTCATGGCCGACCCGGAGGGCAACGAGTTCTGCGTCCTGGAGCCCCGCCCGGTCTACCGGGACACCGGGCCGGTCGCCGCGGTGGTGGTCGACTGCGCCGACCCGCGCGCGTTGGCCCGGTTCTGGGGCGGGGCGATGGACTGGACGACGTACGAGGTCACCGACGACCAGGCGACGATGCGCTCCGCGCAGGGCGTGGGCCCCTACCTGGAGTTCCTGCGCACCCCCGGCGCCAAGAGCGTGTGGAACCGCGTCCACCTCGATCTCCGCCCCTACCCCGGTGACGACCCGGGAGCGGAGGGGGCCCGGCTGCGCGCCCTGGGCGCCACCGACCCCGGCATCGACCAGTCCGCGCTCTCCTGGACGGTCATGGCCGATCCGGAAGGCAACGAGTTCTGCCTTCTCAGCCCCCTCTGACCCCGAAGACCGCCACCCAGACCCCCTCCGCCGCCTCGCGGAAGGTCACCTCGAGGTCCATGCCCACCCGCAGGTCCGCGCCCTGCGCGCCCACGACCTCGGTCATCATCCGGGGGCCCTCCGCGAGGTCCACCACCGCGGCCACGTACGGGGTCCGCTCCCCGAAGGGGGGCAGGTCGTTGCGGTGGACCACCGACCAGGTGTAGAGCGTGGCCCGGCCGCTCGCCGTCTCCCAGGTCACCCGGTCCTCACCCGCCCAGCAGGCCGGGCAGAACTCCCGCGGGTAGTGGTGCGCCTTCCCGCACTCCCCGCAGCGCCGCAGCAGCAGCCGCCCCTGGGCGGCCGCGTCCCAGTAGGGCCGGGTGAAATCGTCGATCTCCGGCAGGTCGAACCGCGCAGCAGCCGTACCGGCACCTGTACTCACCACGACAAACCACCACTCCTCGGAGACACATCCAGCTGACGCATCGTCAGTTCACCCGATCCCGCCCCATCCCACAAGGCCCAACCCCTTCCCCCACCTCCCCCCGTGATCGATCCGCAATCGATTCCCTCCTCGTCCGAGACCCACCGCCCGCCCACGGCGATACGCTCACACCTCATGCCCGGAGTCCCCACAGCACCCGACATGTCCACCCAGCCCCGCCCGGTCTACGTGATCGGCGCCGGCCCCGGCGGCCTCGCCGTCGCCGCCGCGCTGCGCGCCCGCGGGGTCCGCGTGGTGATCGTGGAGAAGTCCGAGTCGGTCGGCGCCTCCTGGCGGCGGCACTACGACCGGCTGCACCTGCACACCACTCGGCGCCTCTCCGCCCTGCCCGGCCTGGCGATGCCGCGCCGGTTCGGACGCTGGGTCGCGCGCGAGAACGTCGTGCGGTACCTGGAGAAGTACGCCGAGTTCCACGACCTGGAGCTCGTCACCGGCGTCGAGGTGACCCGCATCGAGCCCGCCGACCCCGCTACGAACGGCGCCGACGGCGGCGACGGGGCCGACGGCTCCCCGCAGGCCGGCTGGACCCTGCACGCCACCGGCGGCCGCGTCATGACCGCCGGGGCCGTCGTGGTGGCCACCGGCTTCAACCACACGCCCGTGATCCCGGACTGGCCCGGCCGCGACGCGTACGTGGACACGTACGGGGGCGTGCTCGCGCACGCCGCCGACTACCGCAACCCAGCCCCCTACGCCGGCCGCGACGTCCTCGTCGTCGGCGTCGGCAACACCGGCGCCGAGATAGCCGTCGACCTCGCCGACGGCGGCGCCGCCCGGGTCCGGCTCGCCGTGCGCACGGCCCCGCACATCCTGCGCCGCTCCACCGCGGGCTGGCCGGCCCAGCGCACCGGGATCCTCGTGCGCAGGCTTCCCGTCGGGCTCGTCGACCGGCTCGGTGCGATCGTCGGCAAGGCCTCGGTCCCGGACCTGTCCGCGTACGGGCTCCCGCGCCCCACCGCCGGCCTGTACAGCAGGGTCAAGCAGGGCTCGATCCCGGTCCAGGACGTCGGCCTGATCGACGCGGTCCGCGCCGGGCGGGTGGAGCCCGTGGCCGCCGTCGAGTCCTTCGACGGCGCCGAGGTGGTCCTCGCGGACGGCTCGCGGATCACCCCGGACGTGGTGATCGCCGCCACCGGCTACCGCCGCGCCCTGGAGGGCCTGGTCGGCGACCTCGACGTACTGGACGAGCGCGGCCGCCCCCGCACCCACGGCGCCCGGACCGCCCCCCACGCCCCGGGTCTCTACTTCACCGGCTTCACCAACCCCATCAGCGGCATGTTCCGCGAACTGGCCCTGGACGCCCGGAAGATCGCCAAGGCAGTGGCCCGCACCCTCGGCGACTGAACCGCCGACCCCGGCGGCCGCGACCGGTTCGCGCGCCCGGAGAGCGAGCAGGCGGCCCTGCCGGGGCGGACGGGCGGCCTTGCCGGGCCGGGTGGGCGGCCCTTCGCGGCGCGGAGCCCGCACGGCATCCCGTACGGCGCCCCGCACCGGACCCCGCACGGCACCTCGCACCGGACCCCGCGCCGCCGCCCGACCTCGGCCGAATACTGGTCTGGACCGGGCCCCGGGGTATCTGAGACCGTTCCACACACCACCTCCACCACCTTTCCTGCGCATCCCTGTTCCTGACGGCGCGTCAGTTCAGTAATCTGACTACGCGTCAGTTATTGGGACCCTTCGAGATTCGTCGAGATTCATCGAGGTTCATCGAGCAGGAGGCGGGCGGAACGATGCTTGGATCTACTCACGGCACCCTCACCACCGACTTCCGCGCACGTGTCGAGGCCTGCGGGGAGAGTCCCAGGACGGCCGTCCACTCCACGACGGCCCCCTCCGCCGAGGACACGGTCGCGCTGGACGTCAGCGGTCGGCCCCTGCACGCCGACGCCCCCGACCTGGACCGGTTCTTCCGGCCCGAGTCCGTGGCCGTCATCGGGGCCTCGGACGCCGAAGGGCGGCCGAACACCGGGATCACCCGGCAGCTCATCGCCTGGGCGGAGCGCGTCGGAGCCCGGCTCCACCCCGTCCACCCCACCCGCGCCGCCGTCTTCGGGCTGCCGTGCGTGGCCTCCGTGGCCGACCTGCCCGAGCAGGTGGACCTCGCCGTCCTGCTCATCGCCGACCCGCTGCCCGTCATCGAGCAACTGGCCGAGGCCAAGGTGAAGTTCGCCGTCGCCTTCGCCTCCGGCTTCGCCGAGACCGGCGACGAGGGCGCCGCCGCCCAGGCCCGCCTCGGCGCGGCCGTCCGGCGCTCGGGGCTGCGCCTGCTCGGCCCCAACACCAACCTCAACGCCTTCGAGGAGTTCCGCGAGGACCTCGACGGCCCGGCCATCGCCCTGATCACCCAGTCCGGCCACCAGGGCCGGCCCGTCTACACCCTCCAGGAGCTGGGCATCCGGCTCTCCCACTGGGCCCCGACGGGCAACGAGGCCGACCTCGAGACCTCCGACTTCATCTCCTACTTCGCCGAGCAGCCCGAGGTCGGGGCCATCGCCTGCTACGTGGAGGGGCTCAAGGACGGCCGCCAGTTCCTGCTCGCCGCCGACCGGGCCGCGCGCAACGGCGTCCCCGTCGTCGCCGTCAAGGTCGGCCGCACCGAGACCGGCGCCCGGATGGCCGCCTCCCACACCGGGAAACTGACCGGCGCCGACACCGTCGTCGACGCCGCCATGCGCCAGTTCGGCGTCATCCGGGTGGACGGGCTCGACGAGCTCCAGGACACCGCCGCCCTCCTCGCCCGGGCCCGCAAACCGCTGGCCGACGGGGTCGTCGTCTACTCCATCTCCGGCGGCACCGGCGCCCACTTCTCCGACCTGGCGACGGAGGCGGGCCTCACCCTGCCCACCCTTTCCCAGGCCAAGCAGGACGAGCTGCACCAGTGGATCCCGGAGTACCTGGGCGTCTCCAACCCCATCGACAACGGCGGCCACCCCGTCGGCGACTGGCGCGGCCGCAAGATCATCGACGCGATCCTCGCCGACCCCTCCGTAGGCGTCCTGATCTGCCCGATCACCGGCCCCTTCCCGCCCATGAGCGACAAGCTCGCGCAGGACCTGGTGGACGCTGCCGAACAGAGCGACAAGCTGATCTGCGTGATCTGGGGCTCCCCGGTCGGCACCGAGGAGGCCTACCGCACCACGCTCCTCGGCTCCTCCCGCGTCGCGACCTTCCGCACCTTCGGCAACTGCATCACCGCCGTCCGCGCCTACCTCGGCCACCACCGCTTCACCGCCGCCTACCGCTCCCCCTTCGACGAGGCCCCGCGCACCCTGTCCCCGTCCTTCCGCAAGGCCCAGGCGCTCATGCGCCCCGGCCAGCAGCTCAGCGAGCACTCGGCGAAGCAGCTCCTGCGGGCCTACGGGATACGGGTGCCCCGGGAGCAGTTGGTGACCAGCGCGGCAGCCGCCGTACGGGCGGCCGGGCTGGTGGGCTACCCGGTGGTCATGAAGGCCTCGGGCCCGCAGCTCGCGCACAAGACGGAGCTGGGCCTGGTCAAGATCGGCCTGACCTCGGCGAGCCAGATCCGCGACGCCTACCGGGAGCTGACCGACATCGCCCGCTACGAGAACGTCCCGCTCGACGGGATCCTCGTCTGCCAGATGGTGGAGAAGGGCGTCGAAATGGTCGTCGGGGTCACCCAGGACGACCTCTTCGGGCCGACGGTGACGGTCGGGCTGGGCGGCGTCCTCGTGGAGGTGCTCCACGACGCGGCGGTCCGGGTCCCGCCGTTCGGCGAGGACCAGGCGCGGGCGATGCTGATGGAACTGCGCGGGCATCCGCTGCTGGAGGGCGTACGGGGCGCACCCCCGGCCGACGTCGACGCGCTGGTGGAGGTCATCCTCCGGGTCCAGCGGATGGCCATGGAACTGGGCGACGAGCTCTCCGAGTTGGACATCAACCCCTTGATGGTCCTCCCGAGGGGGCAGGGCGCGGTCGCCCTGGACGCGCTGGCCATCTGCCGCTGACCCCGCCGGGCGGGGCCCCGCTGCGCGGAGCCTTGCCCCTCCCCACCCTTCCACCGATCCCCGGGGCTGCGCCCCGGACCCCCGAGGAGCCCTCATGACCTCCAGCGACGATGTCCTCCACCGGACGGACAACGGTGTCTCCTGGATCACCCTCAATCGCCCCGAGGCGATGAACGCCGTCACCTGGGACCAGCGCGAGCGCGTCATCGCCCTGCTCGGCGAGGCGTCCGCCGACCCGGCCGTGCGGGCGGTCGTCATCACCGCCACCGGCAAGGGGTTCTGCGCCGGCGCCGACCTGCGCGGGGCACCGGCCACGGCGGAGCGGGTCGCGGGCGACGTGGCCCGGATGATCCGGCTCGGCGCGCAGCGCCTGATCACCGCCGTGCTCGACTGCGAGAAGCCGGTCATCGCCGCCGTCAACGGCACGGCCGCCGGGATCGGCGCGCACCTCGCGCTGGCCTGCGATCTGGTCATCGCCGCCGAACCGGCCCGTTTCATCGAGGTGTTCGTCCGCCGGGGGCTGGTCCCGGACGGCGGCGGCGCGTACCTGCTGCCGCGCCTGGTCGGTCCGCAGAAGGCGAAGGAGCTGATGTTCTTCGGCGACGCCGTCCCCGCGGCGGAGGCCGAACGCCTGGGCCTGGTCAACAAGGTGGTGGCGCCGGAGGCCTTGGAGGACACCGCCCGGGAGTGGGCCGAGCGCCTCGCGCAGGGCCCGACCCGGGCCATCGCCATGACGAAGCAGCTGGTCAACGCCTCCCTGGACGGCGACCGGGCGACCGCGCTCGCCGCCGAGGCCACCGCCCAGGAGATCAACATGACCACGGCCGACGCGAACGAGGGCGTCGCGAGCTTCGTGGAGCGCCGCACCCCCAAGTACCTGGGCCGATAGCCGAACACCGAGGCTTCGTACGGGTCCGGGGCTACGGGGTCCGCTTGTGCAGCACCCGGACGTCCCCGTTGTCGGGATCCCCGATCAGCACGAACAGTTCCGGCTTCCGCGCCGTCCCCGCCACTTCCCATGCATGCTCCGCACCCTCACAGTCAGGGACCTTCAGGTCCACGCCCGCTCCTCTGTTGTGGGCCTCCACCCGGGGCGCCCACGTCCCGGTCCCCGAGCAGCTCCGCTCCTCCTCGTGCCACTTGACCACCGGCAGCTTCAACGCCTTCGCCTCGCCCCGCGCATCGAGTTCCAGCCGGACGCCTGCCCCCTCCCACGTCCCGACGTAGTCGGCGCGCTCCAGGGCCGGCGGCTCGTACCCCGGCACGATCGCCGCGAAGTAGACGGTGGCGATCACCGCGACCAGGCTCGGCAGCACCATCCAGTTCCGCACCCTGCCCTTCGGCACCCGTCGCATCCGCGCGAACACCGCCACGCCCACGGACAGCACCCCGGAGACCGCGATCCAGCCCCACGTGGCGACGTACGAGGTGTGGCCCAGGAGGGAGATCGGCATGGCGTACACGGCCGCGATCGCTCCCACCGCCGGCAGGGCCCACCACGGCGCGGAGATCCTGGTTCGCAGGCCCATGGCGTTCGAGAGCTCCATCGCCGGGGTGGTGACCAGCACGTTGTGCGCCAGGCCCAGGAAGAGCAGGACGAAGGGTCCGCCGACACAGACGAGGAACAGCGCGAAGAGCACGGCGATGCCGCCGCCGTAGCCCCGGCCGTACGGCTCTTCACCGAGACCCGTCAACCACGAGTACATCAGCGTGCAAAAGAGCTGCGTCCCCCCGATGATCTCCGCGCCGGGCGCGGTCGAGCTCAAGAGCCCTTCGCGCGGCCGTACCGTCGTCTGCACGTCATTCCCCACGGCGAGCGCCCCCAGAGCATCAATTGAACACGTTCAATTGATGCGAACCCTACACCGCTCTTCCCATCTGACGCACCGTCAGCTTCAATCGGTCGTGTGATGGGACACGCAGGGATGGCGGCCACCGTCGTCCGATACCTCAGGTCAGTCGGCTCCCCCACCTCCGCGGCCGCCGCGGAGCCCGGGGCCGAGTCCGTCGACGCATTGCCGCGCCCCGATCTGCGGGCCGTGGGCGAGGACGAGCGAGCGCCCGTCAGTCCCGCCGAATTCCGGGCCGTACTGGGGAACTTCGCCAGCGGGGTCACGATCATCACCGCACCGCCCGGCGAGGGCGAGGACGGTCCGGCCGGCTTCGCCTGCCAGTCCTTCGCCTCGCTCTCCCTCGACCCGCCGCTGGTCACCTTCATGGTGGCCCGTACGTCGACCACCTGGCCCCGCATCGCGCGCGCCGGGGTGTTCTGCGTCAACATCCTCGGCGCCGAACAGGGCGAGCTGTGCCGCTCGTTCGCCGTCAGCGGCGCCGACAAGTTCGCCGGGGTGGCCCACACGCCCGCCCCCGCCACCGGATCGCCCCAACTCCACGCGGTACCCGCGTGGATCGACTGCCGCATCCACGCCGTGCACACCGGCGGGGACCACCTCATCGTCGTCGGCAAGGTCGAGGCCATGGGCGCGGCCGGCGAGGGCGACCCCCTCCTCTTCCACAAGGGCCGCTTCGGCCGCTTCGCCGACTGACGGATCCCCCCTCCCCTGCCGCTATCCTGCGGTTTCGAACGGGCGGGGGGTCATGAGAAACACGTACGAGCCGGGTCGCAGCCGGTGGACCACCGCCACCGGGTGGCTGATGCTGACGAGCGCCCTCGGGGCCCTCGTGTGCACCCTGCTGCGCTTGTCCCCGTACCCGCCGCTCACGCCCGCGCTGGCGTGCGCGGGCGCCTCCGCATTCTTCGCCTGCTGCTGGATCGCGGCCTCGTACGCCGCCCGCCCCGGGCCTCTGGAGAAGGCGGTTCCCGATCCGCGGGCGCCGGGCCGGATACTGCCGTACGTGTTCGCCATCGGGGTTCCGCTCGCGACGGCCGCCGCCCTCTCGGTGGCCATCACCCCCTCCAGCGCGTACGGCCAGCGGGCCGAGCGGCTGGAGCGCGCCGGGTGGGACCGCCACGAGGCCGAGGTGGTCCGGCTGACCGGTGAGCCCGACTGCACGGCGCCGGACGACGACGTCCAGCAGTGCTTCACCGATCTGGTCCTGCGCATCCCGTACACGAGCGGCACGCGGGAGGTGTCCATGCCGGGGATGCGCACCCGCACGGCCCCCGAGCCGGGCTGGGAGCTGACCGTCTACTACGCCGCCGGCGATCCGGAGGTCGGGGTGGGGACCGAGCCGGCCCGCGACCAGGTGAAGTGGTGGCTGCTGCTGATCTTCGCAGTCGCCGTCGTGCCGTGGTTCGTCCTGCCCATGTTCTTCATCAGGGCGCAGCTGGAACCGGGACGCGTGCACACCCTGCGGCGCTGGCGGCCCAGAACCCATCTGCCCGCCCTCGGCCACCTCTTCGGCGGCCTCGTCCTGCTGCTGCCGGCCGCCCTGGAGGTCCCGGTCGCCGGGTTCATGCGGCTGCCCGCCCTCCTCGCCGCGCTGACGCCGGGGCTGGCCCTGCGGTCGGTGGCGAAGCGGGCGGGCCGTGTCGGCGGCCGCGTCAGAACGTGAGCACCCCCCGCGCCACCCGCCCGTGGTGGGCGTCGTCCACGGCCTTGGCGAAGTCCTCGACCTTGTAGACCTCCGTCACCAGCTCGTCCAGCAGCAGCTTGCCCTGCCGGTAGAGCTCCGCGTAGAGGGCGATGTCGCGCTGGGGGCGCGAGGATCCGTACCGGCAGCCCATGATCGTCTTGTCCAGGTACATGGACGAGACCTGGAACGAGGCCTCCTCCTTGAATCCGGGCACGCCCAGCAGGATCGCCTGTCCGTGCCGGTCCAGCAGGTCGATGGCCTGGCGGATCAGCTTGACGCTGCCCACGCACTCGAAGGCGTGGTCCGCGCCCGTCGGCAGGATCTCCTTGACGGCCGCCGAGGAGTCAGCCACCGCCGAGGCGTCGATGAAATGCGTGGCGCCGAACTGCCGGGCCACCGCCTCCTTCGCCGGGTTCGCGTCGATCGCCACGATGGTGGTCGCGCCCGCGATCCGCGCGCCCTGAAGGACGTTCAGCCCGATGCCGCCCGTGCCGATGACAACCACCGTCTCGCCCCGGTCCACCTTCGCCCGGTTCAGTACCGCGCCCACGCCTGTGAGCACCCCGCAGCCGATCAGCGCCGCCGAGGTCAGCGGGATGTCCTTGGGGATCTTCACCGCCTGCACGGCCTTGACGATGGTCCGCTCGGCGAAGGCCGAGTTCGAAGCGAATTGGTAGAGCGGCTTCCCGCCCCGCGAGAACGGCTGCCCCGGCATCCCGATCGCCTTGCGGCACATCGTCGGGCGGCCCCGGTCGCAGTCCGCGCACGCACCGCAGTTGGCGAGCGTCGACAGCGATACGTGGTCCCCCGCCACCACGTGCGTGACCCCGGACCCGACCGCCTCCACCACGCCCGCGCCCTCGTGCCCGAGGACCACCGGCGGCGGGAAGGGGATCGTCCCGTCGATCACCGAAAGGTCGCTGTGGCACAGGCCGGCCGCCGCTATCGCGACCAGCACCTCTCCCGGCCCCGGGTCCCGGATCTCCAGATCGTCGACCACCTGGGCCTGCTTGCCGTCGAATACGACGCCTCTCACCTGGACTCCTTAGGCAGGCCGAGCACGCGCTCGGCGATGATGTTGCGCTGGATCTCGTCCGAGCCGCCGTAGATCGTGTCGGCACGGGTGAACAGGAACAGCCGCTGCTCCTCGTCGAGTCCGAGTTCGTACGGGGTCCCCTGCGCCCAGTCCCCCGGCCCGGCCGTGGCCACCGCACCCCGGACCTCCACCGCCAGCTCACCGAGCCGCCGGTGCCAGCCGCCCCACAGCAGCTTCGCCACGCTCGGCGCACCCGGGTCGCCGGTGGTGCCGAGCGTGCGCAGCGCGTTCCACCGCATCGTGCGCAGCTCGGCCCACTGGCGCACGAGGCGTTCGCGCAGCACGGGGTCTGCTGCGCGCGCAGCCCCGTACGGGGTCCCGCAGGAGGTTCCGCACGCGGCGACGTACGCCCCGACCACCCGCTCCAGCTCCGCCGCGAAGCCGATCTGCTGGACGAGCGTGGAGACGCCCCGCTCCAGTGCGAGCAGGCCCATGGCCACGGACCAGCCGTTGCCCTCGCCGCCCACGACCTCGGCGGCGACGGCCCCGTCGAAGAAGACCTCGTTGAACTCGGAGGTCCCCGACATCTGCCGGATCGGGCGGACTTCGACCTTCCCCGGCTGGTCCATCCGCACGAGCAGGAAGGACAGCCCCCGGTGGCGCCGGGATCCGGGCTCGGTGCGGGCCAGGACGAAGCACCAGTCGGCGTCCTGGGCGAGGGAGGTCCAGATCTTCTGTCCGGTGACCCGGTGGAGACCGTCGGTGCCGGGACCGGGCTCCCGCACCGCGGTCGTGCGGATCCCCGCCAGGTCGGATCCGGCGCCGGGTTCGGAGTACCCCTGGCACCACAGTTCCTCGCCGCGGGCGATGCCGGGGAGGAAGCGGGCCTGCTGCTCCGGGGAGCCGAAGGCGATCAGGGTCGGCGCGAGGAGGTTCTCGCCGATGTGGCCGACCCGGGCGGGGGCGCGGGCGGCCGCGTACTCCTCGGCCCACACCACCTGGCCGGTGAGGGAGAGCCGCCGGTTGCCGTACGCCCCGTCGGGACCCTCCGTCTCCCAGCCCTGTCCGATCCAGCCGCCGCGGCCGAGCTCGCGCTCCCACGCGCGCCGGACCTCGACCCCCTCGTGCTCACTGCCCGGCCCGCCGAGGCCGATGGCGTCCTCGTACGGGCCCACGAGGTGCTCCGCCAGCCACGCCCGGGCGCGGCCGCGCAGCGCCTCGTCCTCGGCGCCGAAGCTGAAGTCCATGATCGGTGCCCCCCTTGGGTCTTGCCGGTCTCGCCGGTCTCGCCGGTCTCGCCGGTCTCGCCGGTCCTGCCGGTCCTGCCGGTCCTGCCGGTCCTGCCGGTCCTGTCCGGCCGCTGCGGCCGGTCTCTCGCGCCTTGGCGCACGTACGCGCCGATCCACCCGGATCGGCCGCATCGCCCGGCCAGGGGCTAGACGTTGGGGCGGTCCTTGGCGGCTGCCGCCTTGGCCATAGCCTCCAGCTGCGCGAGCATCGGCATCGGGTCGGTGCCCACCGTCCCGGGCAGGAAGTCGGCGATCTTCTCGGGGGTCCAGGAGCCCTCGGCGTACCCGGCGCGCAGTTCGCGGGGCTGGGCCCAGACGGCGATCTTCGGGCCGGCGATCGTGTAGACCTGCCCGGTGATCTTCTCGCCGCCGACGGCGACGGCCTTGTCGGAGAGCAGGTAGGTGACGAGGGCCGCCACGTCCTCGGGCTCGCCGATCTCCTTGAGCTCCATCGGCACGTTGGCCGACATCCGGGTCCGGGCGACGGGCGCCACGGCGTTGGAGGTGACCCCGTACTTGGCCAGGCCGAGCGCGGCCGACCGTACGAGCGAGATGATCCCGCCCTTGGCCGCGCTGTAGTTGGCCTGGGCCACCGAGCCCTGGTGGTTGCCGCTGGTGAAACCGATCAGCGTGCCGGAGCCCTGGCGCCGCATGACGGCGGAGGCGGCCCGGAAGACGGTGAACGTGCCCTTGAGGTGGGTGGCGATCACCGGGTCCCACTCCTCCTCGGACATGTTGAACAGCATCCGCTCGCGCAGATTGCCCGCGACGCACACGACTCCGTCGATGCGTCCGTACTGGGCGAGCGCGGTGTCGACGATGCGCTGACCGCCCGCCATGGTCGAGATGTCGTCGGCGACGGCGACCGCTTCGCCGCCCGCGGCGATGATCTCCTTCACCACGGATTCGGCGATCTCGCTGGTCGGTTCCCCGCCCGCGATGCCCACGCCGTAGTCGTTGACGACGACCTTGGCACCCTCGGCGGCCGCGGCGAGTGCCACGGCCCTCCCGATGCCCCGGCCGGCGCCCGTGACGGCGACGACTTTGCCTGCCAAGAAGTTCCCCATGTCCGGCCCCTTCCCGCGTTTTCTGACGGACCGTTAGATTCTATGGGCAGTCAGATGCCGGAGCACAAGCCCTAGTTCATTCGAGGACTGTCGCGAACATCTCCCCCACCACCCCTCCCACCCCCTCTCCCACCGTCCCCCTCAACACGAGGAGCTGATCAGATCCATGGGTATGCCGGCCGAGTTCCACGACATCGCCAAGCGCGTCAACAACTGGGGCCGCTGGGGCGCCGACGACGAGATCGGCACCCTCAACCTCGTCACCGACGAGGTCGTACGGGCCGCCGCGGCCGAGATCCGCACCGGCCGCCGCATCGCGCTGGCGCTCCCCCTCAAGGAGGACGGGGTGCAGTCCGGGATGATCCCGGGCCGGATCAATCCGCTGCACACGATGGTGCAGATCAACCAGGAGCTCTTCGGGCCGGGCACGGTGGCCTGCAGCGACGACGCGGTGACCTTCGGCCTCCAGGCCGGCACCCACTGGGACGCGCTCACGCACGTCTCGCACTCGGGGAAGATCTACAACGGCCGCCCGGCCTCCTCGATCACCGCCCACGGCCGCGCCGAATTCAGCGGCATCGACAAGGCCGGGCACATCGTCTCGCGCGGGGTGCTCCTCGACGTGGCCCGCGCCAAGGGCCTGGACCGGCTCCCGGGCGGCCACGCGGTCACCCCGGAGGACCTGGCGGAGGCGGAGGAGTTCGGCGGGGTCACCGTCCGGGCGGGCGATATCGTATTGGTCCGGACCGGCCAGGTTCAGGTCTACCTGGCCGGTGACAAGCACGGCTACGGCTACCCGTCGCCGGGCCTGTCCATCCGCACCCCCGAGTGGTTCCACGCCCGGGACGTGGCGGCCGTCGCGAACGACACCCTCACGTTCGAGATCTTCCCGCCGGAGATCGAGAACCTGTGGCTTCCGGTGCACGCGCTGGACCTGGTGGAGATGGGCATGCACCAGGGCCAGAACTGGAACCTCGAAAAGTTGTCCACAGCCTGTGCAGAAGAATCCCGCTACTCCTTCCTCCTCTCCGCCATGCCCGAACCCTTCGTAGGCGCGGTCGGCACCCCGGTGGCCCCGGTGGCCATCCTCTGACCGCTGACGGGGCGGCGCGACGACGCACGAGCTCCTCCGCGGCAGCGAGGATCTCGCCAAGGCCGTGCGGGTCGACGCCGCCCACGTACCGGAATTCCGCCCGCGCACGTACGTTGCCGCGTGACCGGCGGGAGTCCAACGGCTTTGCCGCGCAACGCCGTCGCCGCACCGTAGGCCGTGATCAAATGGCGCCATGGCATGGGATCCGGGCCGTGACGGGACCCGCAAGGACCTCGGCCGCAATGGGAACGCCCGGTGAGCGGCCTGCGGCGACGAGTGGGACGCGTTGGTGCGGTGGTGCTGCTCGCCGGGGTGTTGGCCGGGTGCTCGGAGGAATCGCGCAGTTGAAGCCGGAGCAGCCGCTGCGGCTTCGAAAGCAGCCGATCGCCGGATCGGTCGCGCCGGCCGCCCCCTTCGCGCATGTCGGTCTGCCCGAGCCGGAGTCCCTGCCCGACGTCCGCGAAGGCCAGGTGTGCGCACCGTGCAAGAAGGACCTGAACGCGCGCTGCACGTCTCGGTCGTACGGATCGACGACCACAGCAGCCGTGTGTACCTGGACGGCGTCGACTGAAGCATCGGGAAATCGCTCCTTGTGGCGCTTCCTCAGCACGAGCGCGCGGCCGCGCAGGGCAAGACGGACGCGCCGGCCCCGGGCAGGGGGCCCGCGGCCGGCGCGTCGAATGTGGGCGCGCTGCGCGCGCTGGGTGGTTCGGGGTGTTTAGCCGTAGACCGTGACCCGCGCGCTCTGGGCTCCGGTGACGTAGCCGCCGTTGGCGACCCAGTAGCCGGCCTGCACGACGTAGGTGCCGTCCTGGGTGCCGATGGCCCCGGTGTTGAACGTGAAGTTCGTGGAGGTGGTCCAGCCGCCGCACCCGTAGTCGGCGACCTGGGTGGTGGAGCCGTTGCTGTTGACCCTGAGCAGCTGGGCGCAGGGCAGGATGTTGACCCCGTTCGGGTTCCGGTAGCCGTGCGAGCCGTACACCCCGTAGCCGCCGTCCCCGTAGGCACAGGGCCGCTCGCTGATGCCGAGCGTCTCGGAGGCCCAGCCGGAGGTGCGGCAGCCGCCGCCACCCGTATTGGCGGACGCGTCCTGTGCGGAGACGACCCCGCCCGCCAGCAGGGTGCCGGCGATGGTGAGGGCGGCGGCGACGCGCTTGGGCCCCCGACGCCCGCTCACAGTGGAAACTCGCATGCGAATGCCTTCCTTCGGCTTGCGTGGGACTGAGGACCGGCAGAGCCCTGCGGCGCTCCCGGCCCGGCAGAGTCTTCACGCCGGCCGACCTGTCCAGCAGCCCTTCGGAACGGGCTGGGACGACCTCGTACGCAGCGGTACGCGGCTTCGTACAGAGCGGTACGCGGCTGCGCGCGAAGTCGGTACGCGGCTGCGCGCGGACCGGCATGCGTACGGGTGCCGCGGGACGCGGTGCGGGGAGGTCCTTGAACGCTCCCGGGCAGCCTTGTACACCTCGTACACCCCGGCATCGACGGACGGAGTCCGTCAAAAAGAGGAAACCTGCGGGTGGCGGCGTACGTTCGTGCACGCCCCGAGCGCGGCACGGCAGCCGCCACCCCACGACCCGCACTCGTCAAGGCAAGGACCCTTGGCGTCCCCTCGCGACGAATCGCTCAACACAAGAGTGATCAACAGTTGACGAACCGTCAACACCTCGTTAGAGGTACACGCGCGGTTCCCGGATCGCCCCACGAGTTTCCTGGCCCTCGGCGGCCCGGTCGGCTTCGGCCTTCTCCGCGCGGTCGACCTCGCACCAGATCCGCTTCCCGGCGCCCTCGGGCTGCCAGCCCCAGCGGTCCGCGAGACCGTCCACCAGCTCCAGGCCGCGGCCGCCCGTGTCGTCTCCGGCGGCCTGCCGCCGGGCCGGAGCCCGGTCGCTCGCATCGGCGACCTCGACCCGTACGCCCGGCTCACCGAACAGCATGCGCAGCACGGCCGGACAGCCGGTGTGCACGACGGCGTTGGTGACCAGCTCGGAGATCAGCAGGATCAGCGTCTCGGCGAGCGGCTCGTCATCCCCTATGCCCGAGCCCGCCAGCCGCGAGCGGGCCCATCGGCGCGCCCGGCCGACCTCGGCGGGGTCCGGTCCTACCTCCAGCTGCACCTGAAGCACCTGCACCGCTCACACCATCCGAACCGGCGGACACTTCGCCTCGCGACGGGACGGGGTCACCGAGTGTGACCCCCGTGCGGAGCAGCATGGTTGACATACAGTCACCAGAACAAGCGCTTCGGGCATATTCCAGCGTGAAGGAGTAGGCGTGGTGCATACTGTGCGGCGCTCGCGCCGCTCAACCGCTCGCATTCCCGGGAGCGTACCGGAGCCACCCCCCGTCTCCGGGCCGGATTCGGTCGGGCGAAGGACACAAACCGATATCAACTCTCTGTAATCGGACATGCGTCCCGCGCCGTCCCTCCCGTACCTCTCCGTAACACCGGGTAGGCCCTACACCGCGGCCAGCAGCTCCTCCGCCAGCGCCTCCTCCGCCTGTGCCGCCGTGCGCCACTGCTCCGCCCGCACCCAGGCCCGCTTCAGGTGCAGGTGCACGTCCGCCTCCCAGGTGAACCCCATCCCGCCGTGCACCTGCAAGCAGTCCCGGGCATTGCGCACGGCCGCCTCGTCGGCCAGCAGCTTGGCCCCGGCCACCTCCGCCGGATCGCCCGTCACCGCGGCCGCGTAGACCGCCGTACGGGCCACCTCGGCGCGCACCAGCATCTGCGCGCACAGGTGCTTGACCGCCTGGAACGCCCCGATCGGCTGCCCGAACTGCTCGCGCTCCTTGGCGTAGCGCACCGCCAGCTCCACCGTGCGCAGCGCGCTGCCGAGCTGGAGCGCGGCCGTCAGCAGCGCCCCCTCGTCGCGGCGGGCGTCCGGGTCCCCCGCCATGGCCGCCTGTACGGACGCCCCTACGGGCACCCGCGCCAGCGGTGTCAGGGGGTCCGCCGAGCGCACCGGTTCCCCGGCGGGGAGCTCGGCGAGCCCCAGCACCGCGTCCGACTCCCCGAGGTGGGACACGAGCAGCCCGCCCGGGCCGGAGCCGGAACCCGGCCCGGAGCCCAGGTCGAAGGCCGTCACCACCGCCGTCCCCTCCGCGGCCCCCGGGACCACCCCGGCGGCCAGGTGGGTGGCCACCAGCGGACCCGGCAGCAGCGCCCGCCCGGCCTCCTCGAAGACGAGGACCGCCTCGGGCAGGCCGAGGCCGACCCCGCCCTCCTCCTCGGGGAGCCGCAGTGCGAAGAACCCGGCTTCGCCGAGCTCCCGCCACAGGGCCCGGTCCACGGACCGGCCGGAGGCGTCCGCCGCGTCGACCGAAGCGCGCAGCTCCTCGCGCCCGTACCGCCCGGCCAGGAGGTCCCGTACGCCTGCGCGAAGGTCCCGCTGGTCCTGCGTCGGCTGGAAGTCCACGGGGTGCTCACCTGCCCTTCGGAAGGCCGAGGATCCGCTCGGCGACGATGTTCTGCTGGATCTGCGAGGTGCCCGCGGCGATCGTGTAGGAGAGGGACGAGAGCCGGTCCAGGGTCCACTCCTCGTCCAGGGAGAGGGACTGGGCGCCCAGCACCTCGGCGGCGGTGTCGTACAGCTCCTGGCGGGCGTGCGAGTACGCCAGCTTGAAGACGCTGCCGCCGATGCCCGGGACGCCGCCCGAGCGCTCGGACTCGCTGACGTTCCACTGGGTGAGCCGCCACAGCGCGCCGAACTCCCCGTACAGCCGCCCGAGCCTGCGGCGCAGTACGGGGTCGTCCCAGCGGCCGTTGGCCTTCGCGGTGCGCGCCAGCTCGCCCAGGGTGCGCCGACAGGCGACGACCTCGCCCACGAAGGCGGTGCCGCGCTCGAAGGACAGGGTCACCATGGTGACGCGCCAGCCGTCGTTCTCGGCGCCGACCCGGTTGGCGACCGGGACCCGTACTTCGTCGAGGAACATCTCCGCGAACTCCGTGGACCCGGCCAGCGTCCGCAGCGGCCGGATGGTCACCCCCGGCGCGTCCATCGGCATGGCCAGCCAGGAGATCCCGCGGTGTTTGGAGGCATCCGGATCGGTCCGCACCAGCAGCTCGCACCAGTCGGCCACCTCCGCGTGCGAGGTCCAGATCTTGGATCCTGTGATCACGTACTCGTCGCCCTCGCGGACGGCGCGGGTGCGCAGGCTCGCCAGGTCGGAGCCGGCGTCCGGCTCGCTGAACCCCTGGCACCACACCTCGTCCCCGCTCAGTACGGGCGGCAGCCAGCGTGCGCGCTGCTCGGCGGTGCCTTCGGCGGCGATGGTCGGCCCGGCGTGCAGCAGCCCGACGAAGTTCGCACCGACGTAGGGGGCTCCGGCGCGCTCGGTCTCCTCCAGGAAGATCAGGTGCTGCGTCGGGGTGGCCCCGCGGCCGCCCGCGTCCACGGGCCAGTGCAGCCCGGCGTACCCGGCGTCGTACAGGCGGCGCTGCCAGCCCGCGTCGTACGCGCGCCGGCCGGGCCAGTCGTCGGGGGACGGCTTGGCGGGGAGCTCGGGGAGCACCTTGCCGAGCCAGGCGCGCAGCCGGGCCCGGAACTCCTGTTCCTCCTCGGTGTAGGTGAGGTCCACCGGCGCTACCGCCCCGCCCGCCGGTCGCGGTCGAAGTCCAGGCCGAGCATCCGGATGGCGTTGCCGCGCATCAGTTTGTAGATCGTCTCCTCGTCCAGTCCCTTGACGTGGTCGAGGGCGACCTCCTTGGTGTGCGGGAAGGTCGAGTCCACGTGCGGGTAGTCGGTCTCGAAGGTGGCGTTGTCGCGTCCGACGACGTCCAGCGAGGCGATGCCGTGCTTGTCGCGGAAGAAGCAGGCGAACATCTGCCGGTAGTAGTACGTGGACGGCGGCTCGGGGATCAGGTCCTTGACCCCGCCCCAGGCGCGGTGCTCCTGCCACACGTCGTCGGCGCGCTCCAGGGCGTACGGGATCCAGCCCATCTGGCCTTCGCTGTAGGCGAGTTTGAGCATCGGGAACTTGACGAGCACCCCGCTGAAGAGGAAGTCCATCATCGAGGCCATGGCGTTGTTGAAGCTGAGCGCGGCCTGGACGGCGGGCGGTGCGTCGGGGGACGCGGCGGGCATCTGGGAGCTGGACCCGATGTGCATGTTGACGACGGTGCCGGTCTCCTGGCAGACGGCGAAGAAGGGGTCCCAGTACCCGGAGTGGATGGACGGCAGTCCCAGGTAGGTGGGGATCTCGGAGAAGGTCACCGCCCGTACCCCGCGGGCGGCGTTGCGCCGGATCTCGGCGACGGCCAGGTCGATGTCCCAGAGCGGGATGATGCACAGCGGGATCAGCCGGCCGCCGCTGTCGCCGCACCACTCCTCGACCATCCAGTCGTTGTACGCGCGCACGCAGGCGAGGGCGACCTCCTTGTCGTGGGCTTCGGCGAAGGTCTGCCCGCAGAAGCGCGGGAAGGTCGGGAAGCACAGGGAGGCCTCGACGTGGTTGAGGTCCATGTCGAGCAGCCTGGCCTTGGGGTCCCAGCAGCCGCGCCGCATCTCCTCGCGGGTGATGCCCTCCAGGGTCATGTCGTCGCGGTCGAAGCCGACGGCGGCGATGTTGCGCTTGTACGGGAACTTCAGGTCCTCGTAGATCCACCAGTCGGTGGGCGGGCCGTCGGGGTCCATGGTGATCTGGTACTTGCCGCCGGTGTAGGCGAGTTCGCCGATCCCGGCGGTGAGCGCCTTGGGGCCGCGGTCGCGGTACTTGGCCGGCAGCCATACGTCGAACAGGTGGGCCGGTTCGATGACGTGGTCGTCGACGCTGATGATCCGAGGCAGTTCCATGATGTCCCCTCGCCGCAAGCCGAATGAATCTGGCCGAATGAATCTGATCGCTCGATCGCTCGCATCTGATGGTGCGTCAGAAATCTGGAACCAAGCTAGCTCCGCCACCCCTGGACCGACAAGCGTCCGCGCTCTACGCTCTGCGCTGGATCTGACTAACCGTCAGCTAAGGGGAGGGGTCTGGGATGCCGGACACGACGGACGCGACGGACGGCCCGACGGCCACCACGACGGACACCGCGACCGACATCGCGACGGACATCGCGATCGACCTGAGCCGCTCCCCCACCCTCTGGGACCTGATCGCCCGCCGGGCGACCCTGACCCCCGACGCCCCCGTCCTCATCGAGGCCGCCGAGGACCCCGCCCACGACCGCCGGCTGACCTTCGGGGAGCTGCGGACCCGCTCCGAGGAGGTCGCGGCGGGCCTGTACGGCATGGGCGTGCGCCCCGGAACGGTCGTCGCCTGGCAGCTCCCCACCCGCATCGAGACCGTCCTGCTCTCGATCGCCCTGGCCCGCATCGGCGCCGTCCAGACCCCGGTCATCCCCTTCTACCGGGACCGCGAAGTCGGCTTCGCGCTGCGCGAGTCGAAGGCGGAGTTCTTCGCCTCGCCCGGCACCTGGCGCGGCTTCGACCACACGGCGATGGCGGAACGCCTGGGCGCCCGCGGCGTCTTCGAGGCCTACGACTCCCTCCCGGCCGGGGACCCGGCCGTACTCCCCCCGCCCCCGTCCGAAGGCACCTCCGTCCGCTGGATCTACTGGACCTCGGGCACCACCTCGGACCCCAAGGGCGTCCTGCACACCGACCGCTCCCTCATCGCGGGCGGCTCCTGCCTGGCCCACGCCCTCCACCTGACCCCGGCCGACGTGGGCTCGATGGCCTTCCCCTTCGCCCACATCGCCGGCCCCGACTACACGGTGATGCTGCTGCTCTACGGGTTCCCCGCGGTCCTGTTCGAGAAGTTCGCGATGCCCGACGCGCTGGACGGCTACCGCCGCCACGGGGTCACGGTGGCCGGCGGCTCCACGGCCTTCTACTCCATGTTCCTGACGGAACAGCGCAAGGCCCCCTCCGCCAAGCTCATCCCCTCCCTCCGCCTCCTGGCGGGCGGCGGCGCCCCCAAACCCCCGGAGATCTACCACGCCGTCGTCCGCGAACTGGGCTGCCAGCTCACCCACGGCTACGGCATGACCGAAGTCCCGATGATCACCATGGGCGCCCCGGACGACACGGCGGAGAACCTGGCCACCACCGAGGGCCGCCCCCCGGCCGGCATGTCCATCCGCATCACCACGGCAGCGGGTACGCCCCTGCCCGCCGGCACGGACGGGGAGGTCCGGCTGAGCGGCGAAGCGGTCTGCCAGGGCTACCTCGACGCCGCCCAGAACACCGACGTCTTCGACGCCGACGGCTACCTGATCACCGGCGACCTCGGCCATCTCACCCCCGACGGCTACCTGGTCCTGACCGGCCGCAGCAAGGACGTCATCATCCGCAAGGGCGAGAACATCTCGGCCAAGGAGATCGAGGACCTGCTCCACGAGCTCCCCGCGATCGCCGACGTCGCGGTCATCGGCCTCCCGGACCCCGAGCGCGGCGAACGCGTCTGCGCGGTGGTCGAACAACCCGCGGGCGCTACCCCGTTGACCCTGCCCGAACTGACGGCCCACCTCCGCGCGCAGGGCCTGTCCACCCACAAGCTCCCGGAACAACTGGAGCTGGTGGAGGCCCTGCCGCGCAACGACGCCCTGCGCAAGGTCCTCAAATACAAGCTGCGCGAGCGGTACGCGAAGTAGGCCGCCCCTTCGTTGCATTCACCCAACCCCAAACGCTACGTTGGGGGGCGCCGGGGAATCACGGAAGCACCACGAAGGAGACGGCGATGCCGGGAGGCAGGCTCACCCAGCCCGAACGCCAGCAGATCGCGCTGGGGCTGGCCGACGGGCTGACCTACGCGGAGATCGCCAGGCGGCTGGACCGCCCCACTTCGACGGTCACGCGCGAGGTGATGCGCAACGGCGGCCCCACCACCTACCGCGCCGACCAGGCCCACCGCGCCACCGAACGCCGCGCCCACCGCCGCGTACCGGCCGCCCCCCGGAACCCGGGAACGCCCGCGCAGCCCGCACAGCCCCACGGGCGCGACGCCGAGGCGGTGCACGCGTACGAGGAGCTGTTCACCACCGTCCTCATACAGTCGGGAACGCCCAAGATGATGGCCCGGGTCCTGACCTGCCTCTACACCAGCGACGCGGGCAGCCTCACCGCGTCCGAACTCGTCCAGCGCCTCCAGGTCAGCCCGGCGTCCGTCTCCAAGGCGATCACGTTCCTCGAAAGCCAGGACCTGGTCCGCCGGGAACGCGACGAACGCCGCCGCGAGCGCTACGTCGTGGACAACGACGTCTGGTACCAGTCGATGATCGCCAGCGCCCGCGGCACCGCCCAGCTCGCCGAGGTCGCCCGCCAGGGCGTGGGCGTCCTGGGCTCCGAAACCCCGGCCGCCGTCCGCCTGGAGAACATCGCCCGCTTCGTCGACTTCGTCTCGGAAAGCATCACCCGAGCCGCCGACCAGGCCCGAGAAATCCTCCACCCCAGACCGGCACCGACGCCTGGGGACTCCGCGTAGGCGGTACGGACGTCTCTCCAGGCCAGGACTGTGATCAGGAACCCACGTGGCGAGGCAGCGGCGCGGCACCCCACAGGACCGGACGGCGGAAGGAGGCCCGCTGGGATCACTCCGGCCTCTGCCGGAGGAGCCCCCGGCCATCATCGGCACAGCACCTCGGAGGGGCCGACGGCCACCCCGATGTCACTCTCGCGGACGACCGCGGGAAGGTCCCCTGGACCCTCCCCCTGCACGAGGATGATCTGATCGCCGCCCTCGACGCGGTCTGCACCTCCGCCCTGATCTCGATTGACTCCGCGAAGGCCCTCTGCATCAAGCTCGCCGGCACCCGGACCACAAGTCAGTGCTGGGCGGGATGTGTGACTCCGCCCGCTGCTGGCAGGCCACCCACCACGCCGAACACCGGAGTGTCTGGGCTTCTGCTGCAGGCAACTACCGAGTCTTCATCGGCAAGATCGAACGAGGAGGCATCACCCTGATGGGACAGATCACCGACACCAGCCGGGCCCGCAATGAACAGTCCATTCGCGCACCATGGACCGACTCCTGAACGGGGAAGTCCCCGCCCGGGCCGCTGCGACCTCAAGACCCTCGCAGCTGAGGCCGGGGCGACCCGGACCGGCTTCAACGCGAAGAAGGACCAGGATGGCCGGGACGCCCCAGAGTCCCCTCCGTAGTCCCCTCTGCTTCTGGCACCGAACTAGACGAGAGTCGGGATATCCGTGAACTGATATCCCGATATAAGAAGGTGCCTACCTGGAAATCTGATGCTTGGTCACCGATTTACCTTCGGGGGAAGGTTTTTCTTCTCCACGGGGTGGCTGCGGTTGCAGCTACCCCGAGGGACAGAGCGAGCACGGCTACAGCCCAGCTGAAGGAGTCGCTCGCCGAGTTCGAGGTCCAGTCCCACCAATCGTGGGGGTACCAGATCAAGAAGAAGGCCGAGGCCAAGGGAATGATCCAGCCTAGTTGGTGGCCGAGCAGCCGCACCGACAGCAGGGCGAGGCCGAGCCAGATCAGGAGGGAGCGGATGAAGACGACCCCGGCTCCCGTGCTGACGGCGAGTGCCTCGGTGATGAACGACAAGGCGCAGGCCGTCAGCGTCAGGCCGATGCAGTATTTGAGGCGGAATCGGTGCATCGCGGATGCACCCATTTCGTCGTGTGCTGACATGGCTCCGTCGAGAGCCGCAGTGAGGAAGACGGCTGACAGAAGTGGGAGTTCGTGTCGAAAGGGCACGCCCGTGGTGATTCCTCCGCTGCCGATGGAAGGCAGCGCGATGTGGGTGCCACCGAAGAAGGCCGAGAGCAGGGCAATGGCGGCCGTCGACGCGAGGACCGATACGCCCCGGTGCACTCTGGCGTAGCGGAGCAGGTCAGAACCGGTCATCAGGCTTGCACCAGGAAGGGTCTCGAACAATGTGGCTGCGTTCCTCGGCGAGCCATTGCTGCTGCTCGGCTGCGGGCATCCGTGCGGCCTCGGTCGCTTCGCGCTGAGCGGCGTCGACACCCTCCATGTGGAGTCCCTGGTCGGCGACGGCCGGGTCTTGGCCGGTGGAGCGGTACTCGAGCCATAGGTGGATGTTGTCCATCGCCTGCCAGGCCCGGGTCTCCCTTTGGGGAGGCCGGCAGAGGCCCAGCGACTGGGTGAAGACCTGGTCGGCCATGGCGATCGCTGCGGTACGGACGTGTCCCTCGGCGATGTCGAATCCCCGGTCGCCCATTTTGGTCCGCTGGAGCCCGAACTCGTAGAACGCTTCGGGTGACTTCAACGAGGATGAGTCGGACTGGCCCAAACGCTGGGCCATGGCAGTCAATTCGGGCAGGTACTTGCGGTGCTCGGGCCACACGCACACCTGTGGCGCACCCCTCTCGGCACGGTCACAGAGAGGATCCGTCGCCGATGCCGGGCGCTCGACGCGCAGTTCGCCGCTGGCTGGTATCGCAAAAACCAGTGTGATGAGGGAGGCCGCTGTTGCCCCGATGGCCGCACTGCGGACGGGCAGGGACGTTGCCCGGCGCGGCATCTGGCGCTCGGCGCTGCTCCGCAGTCGTGGTGCCGTCACCGCCAGTGTGGCGAGGGCGACGGCAAACAGCAGCCTCACTGCGACTGGAAGGGGGCGTAGGTGCTGGTCCGGCGGCCCCGCGAGGACGTTGAACTTGAAGGGGAGCGCCAGCAGGCTGATGAAGCAGCCCAGCGCGCAGACGATGGGAGTGAAGGTGGCGGAGGGCCACCATCGGCCGGCCAGATGGCCTACGGACGCGAAGATGATCAGCGTCGAGGCGCCGAGCAGGAGGTAGGAGGGCCACAGGAATCCGGGGCCCGCCTGGCTGAACGAGATGACCGCGGCGGTCAGGCATCCGACCGTGTAGGCGAGGAACCCGAGGGTGAGAGTGGCGGCCAGACGTGCAGCCTCGATCCGCCAGATGGGACGGGCGGCCGCGAGCAGGGTCTCGGGCATTCCCACGCGGGAGGAGCGTCCGGCCTGCCAGGCCGAGACGCCGGCGAGGACGGGCCCCAGGAAGAGTGTGACGACCTGGGCTGCCACACTCGCTTCGGGCCATACGCCGATCCAGTACCGGGACCGGCCGAAGAGCACCAGCAAATCCACGGCGATCATCACGGGAAACGCTGTCAGCAGCGGCGAGCGGCGCAGCTCGATGCGGTAGGCATTCAGCATGCGGCAGCTCCCGCGTCGGGCCGGCGGTTGCCGAGTACCGTCATGTAACCGCGTTCCAGAGGGCTGTCGCCCGGGGCCGTGGGGGCTGCCAACTCCGCCAGCTGCTGAGGTGTCCCGCTGTGGCGCACCTGGCCGTCGCTCAGAACGAGGACGGTGTCGCAGGCGGCACCGACGTCCTCCACCAGGTGCGTACTGAGGAGCACGGCCGTTCCTGCGTGAGCGAGGGAACGAATGAGCTCACGGAAATCGAGACGCTGGGCGGGGTCGAGGCCGACGGTCGGCTCGTCCAGCAGAAGCAGGGAGGGAGAGCCGACGATGGCCGCGGCGATTCCGGCCCGGCGGAGCATGCCGCCGGACAACGACTTCATGCGGTCCCCGGCCCGGTCGGCCAGACCCACAGCCGCCAGCGCCTCCTTGGTCGCGGAGTCGGCCTTCTTGGAAGGGACCTCACGCAGCCAGGCGCAATAGCGGACGAAGTCCGTTATGGAGAAGGCCGGGTAGTAACCGAAGTCCTGCGGGAGATAGCCGATGCGACGGCGGACATGCCGCGCTTGCCGTTCGTTGGTGACGGGACTGCCGAACAGCTCCAGCTGCCCGCTTTGCGGCGGCGCGATGGTCGCGAGGGTCCGGAAGAGCGTGGTCTTGCCCGCACCGTTGGGGCCCAGCAAGCCCGTGACACCGGGCAGGATGGACAGGTCGAGATTCTCGATGATGCTTCGGCCGCCGTAACCCTGCGTGAGGGTCGTCAATCGAGCGACAGGATATGTCGTCATTGGCAGAATTCCCTGAAATAAAGGATGGGCCCGCCATGCAGGCGGGCCCTCCTTGCCTAACTGACTAACTGACTAGACCGAGTAAGTCACATGGGTCTTGTTAATCTTGAATGTGCACTCGTAGGTGTCATACTTGCCCACGTAGCCGTTGTACAGCGTGTCGTGGTGCTCCGTGTCCAGCTCGTAATTGCAGTCATACTGGGTCCAGTACGAGTAAGACGGGTAGTTCGACGCGCTGGAGCAGTAGCCGTGACCGGAGGTGCTGTACCAATACCCCCGGCACCCCTGCTGCCAGGTCGACTCGTAGGACGCGGTCGCTATCGGAGCCGTCAGGCCGATGGCGGCAGCCGCCAGGGCGCCGATTACGGCACCCTTGGCAACCTTCGAACCGGCTATGCGCGACGCAAGAAAATTCATCAATTCCCCCCCCTTGGGAATAGAATGACGGAGACGCGAAGAATCGCCCCACTGTGCAATGTGAGGCTAACAAGCCGACCAAGTTTGCATCAAGGGGACAATGGAATACATCTTCCGTAATTGCCCATCCTCGCAAAAGGCAATTGAATGGAAGATTTCAGGCTCCGCGAGGGTGTGAGATTTAACCACGATCTGAATCCCGGCGACCCCTGTCCGAGAAGATTGGCAAAAATACCTACTGCTGATGGCGCGTTCGAGTCGATCTAGGCAACTACGTCGCCCACTGGGTTCGGCTCCGTTGGTCGGCGCGGCCTTCAACAGTGGTCTGCGCCACTCCGACCGCCGCGGGCAGCGCGTTAGCGGCGGTCGCCGGATCTGCCGGAGGGAGCGCCGCGGCAACGGTCAGTACCGTTCTGCCCCGCCAAGATGAGCTGCCGTCCGCTGTCCCTGTTCGCCACGCCACGTCAAAGCGGCAAGCGGACTGCACCCAGTTCACGCCGGTGCTGGAGAAGATCCAGTACAGCGGCAACATCACCGACGCACTCGGCATCAACGCGCGGAATTTTCAAGTCCCCGCTCCTGCGGGTGAATCCTCCTTGTGCGTACGCGGCCCAAGCCCCGCCGACGGTGCGTCGAAGGCCTTTCCCAGCCATGGCTCACGTAGCAGTCCCGCGGGAAGGAGGGGCGGACGGCTGGGTCCTCCGGCTCCCGTCCGGGCTGGAGGGCTGAGACGGAGGCGGCCACGGCCAGTCCTGCGGAGGCCCTGCGTACTTGCCGTCCATGACGGTCTCCCGTCGTTGGGTGAGTGTGGTCCCTGCCGCGGGCCGGACCGCCCGGTGATCCCGTAGCGCCGTCAGCATGTTGCGGGCGATCAAGGCCAACATGCGTGCATACCCGAGGTTGCTGGTGGCGTCGTAGTAGGTGTCCTGCTCTGGTTCCGCAGAGGCGACGTCGCCCCAGTCCCGCAAAGCGCCGAGCGCACGCGGAGAGCGCTCCACGAGCGCGACTTCGCCCAGGCCCACGGCAAGGCACTTGCAGTGCGTGACCAGGCGCAGGGTCAGCTCGGCGAGCTCCAAGGGTTCGGGCACGGTGGTGAGCACCTCGACGATGTCCGTCTCCGCAGCCTCCTCGACCCCGGTCTCGATCGCCGTGGCCATCTGAAGAAGCGCTGCGCCGAGACTGCCGGCCGCGCCGCCCATGGACGCGTATTCGCGTCGTTCGGCATCGTCGTCGTGGGTCATCGACCGCTCCCTACCTCGTTGGCGGGCGGACAACTCCCGCTCCATCAGCCCTGGGTACGAAGAGCTAACCCCGCCGACCCCTTCCGCGAGTACCGTTGAACGGTCGGAGAAGTATGCAAGCCATGCACCGGTCGGGAGCTGCACATGGCGCAACACTCACGCACACCCAACACCGGCCTTCCCGTGCTGCTCGAACAGGCCAGATGGTCGCGACAGCAGTTCGCATCGATCATCAACCGCCTCGGCGCGGAGGCAGGTCTCGGGCTCAAGTACGGACAGCCCGCCGTCTCCCAGTGGATCGCCGGCCATCAGCCCCGCGCACAGGTCAGGGGCCTGATCATCGAAGCCTTCGAACGGAAACTCGGCCGACCGGTCACGCACGCCGAGGCCGGTCTTACAGCCCTGTCCGGCAGCGACGGGGCAGACACTGTGCGGGACCTCGTAGCCCTCGGGAGGGCCGACATGGATCCATCCCGCCGTCGCATCATCGCGGCAGGCGTATTCTCCGCGGCTCTCGCCATCCCCCTCTTCCCCGAGCTCGCGCGGGCCGACAGCCCCGACCCGATAGGGCCGGGGAAGGCTACGACCCGAGTCGGCCAGGGGCAGGTCGATGCCGTGCGGTCGATGACGGACCGGATCGCCGACATCCTCGACGAGCTCGGTGCGGGCCACGCCCGCCCGATGGCCGCGGCGTTCCTCGTCAACACGGTGGGTCCGTGGCTGAAGGCAGAGGCCTCGGCACCGGTACGGCGCAGCATGCTGGCCGCCGCCTCCGACCTCGTCTACCTCACCGGGTGGATGGCGATGTACGAGCGCCAGCACCGCCTCGGGCAGGACTACTACCTGAGCGCGCTCAAGCTGGCCGGTGAGGCCGAGGACCACGTGACCTACTGCCGGACGCTCCGGGGGATGAGCCTCCAGGCCTCCAACCTCGGCTACGGCCGACGGGCGCTGGAGCTGGCCGACTCCGCCGCCGAGGCCGCCCCCGCGGCCGGTCCGCGACTGGTGGCCTTCCTACGGGGCCAGCAGGCCCACGGTGCCGCCATGGTCGGAGACAAGCGACAGTCCTTCGCCCGGCTCCAGGAGGCCGAGGCAGCACTCGGACAGGCGGACGACCGGAACGAATCGGTCGGAGGATACGACCGGACCGCCTACCTCTTCCACGTCGCGCACGTCCTCAATGAGACCAAGGACGTGCCGGGCTCCGTCCGGACCCTCAAGGAGTCGATCCGGGTACAGCCGGTGAATGAGCGGCAGGGACGCCTCCACGCCTACGGCTTGCTGGCCCAGCGGCAGTTGACGATCGGACACGTGGAGGCCGCCTGCGAGTCCTGGGGCCGGTTCCTCGACGAGTACGAGGACCTGTCCTCGGCCAGGGGGGACGAGCACTTCGAGGTGATGACGCTCCGCCTCAAGCCGCATGCAACCGTGCGCGCGGTACGTGAGCTGAGCGGCCGCGCACGGGCCGTGGGAGCTCTCAAGGGATAGCCATCAGCGGCCGAACTGCCGCGGGGTTACGCATAGTTCACATCGCTGGCCACGGCTGGAATATGCCGGAAAGGGTGCGCTATCGTCCCGGCTCGACACGAATCGGCCATAGGTAGGTGGCCCCGGCGGTGCGCCAACACCCCGGGACCCGACACCGAAGAAGGCCGTCTGGATCAGCAACAGAAAGCCGCCTCAGTGCGTATTCACATTAGCCCCCGCAAGCGTGCCTTCACCGTCATCGGCAACGAAGTCGTCCGGGATCGGCGCCTCAGCTTCACCGCCCGCGGGATCCTCTGCTACCTCCTGTCCCTCCCCGACGGTGCCCGCGAGGACGTCCGTACCCTCGCCGACAAGCACCCCGGCGTCGGTCGGCGCGGAGTCGCCAAGGCCGTCGACGAGTTGGTCCAGTACGGGTACTACGTGCGCCGGACCTTCCGTGACCAGCGGACGGGCCACGTCCGTACGGAGACCTTCGTCTACGACTCCCCGCACACGGACGACCGCCCCGAACCCCGGCGGTCCGACCCGGAGCCCGACCCCGGCCCCGGGCCCGACCCCTCACCCGCGCCGGAGGCTGACCACGACCCGGGAACCGGTGAGGGGAAGGGCGGAGAGGCGGGAGCGTCCCGGCAGGCCCCGCTCTCCCCCGCCCGGGTCGCTTCCCTAGCCGACGTCGCCAGGCAGGCGCTGCGCGGCCGCCCGGCCCTCGCGTGACGGCCTGCCCACGACTACTGGGCCCCGGCCCGGCGCTCCAGGGGCGCACGAAGTCTCGTACGCCCCCGTGCCGTCGGGGTCAGGCGTCCGGGGCTGCCACGCCGCAGTAGCCGGCGAAGGCGGCCAGGATTTCGGCCTCCGTGATGAGGCCGTCGCCGTCGGCGTCCAGGGCCTGGGAGACCGGGCCCGCCAGATGCTCCGGGGTGCCCAGTACGCGCAGGACGCGCGCCGCCGCGGCCGGGGTGGCGGCGGCGCCCTCGCCGTCGCCGTGGGCCACCGCGATCACCGCCCGCAGGAACGGCCGGGCGATCTCCGCGAAGCGCTGCGGGTTGTCGCGCAGCCGCTTCGCCGCACCCGTGATGAACTCCTCGCGGGACACGCGCTGGTCCCCGTCGACGTCCGCGATGCCGGCCATGCCCTGCCAGAAGGCCTCCGCGCCCGCGAAGACTTCCTGGCCCTTGTCGGAGCGGGCGGCCACGGCGAATTCGGCCAGCACCGCCTTGGCGGCGGTACTGAAGTCCTCCCGGTCGATATAGCCGTTCCCGTCCTGGTCGAAGGTGGCGAATCGGGCGGCGATCTTGCGCTCGTATTCTGCGCTGTCCATATTCGGGGTTCCGCCTTCACGTGTGCGGTGGGTTCAGATCAAGACAAGCCAGGAGCGTAAGGCCTACGTGGCCTGCGCGTTAAGCGAAGCGGGCAAGCAGGTGGCCGCATCGAACCAGCGCACGAGGAGCGCGACGGGGCGCGTACGCGTGTGCCCATCCGTGGCCCCGCACACCAGGGTTCACCATGCGCCACGCCTCTATCACGGAGTGCCCACTTCCGGGGCCAGGTTCCCTCAAAACGGGCGCACACGGCTGGATGCCCACTACATTCGAGTCGTCGACACACGGCTGCGAATCCGGGAATCCGGCTGGGGGCACGATGCCGAAGGACGTTCCACCGCGCTGGGACCGCCGCATGCAACAACGCCTGGCGCGCGGCGAGGCCGCCGCGCTCGGGGAGCTGTACGACCGCTTCGCCTCGCTCGTGCACAGCCTCGCCCACCGGGTCCTCGGGGACGAGAAGGCCGCCGACCGGATCACCCGCGAGGTCTTCGGCTACATCTGGGAGAACCCGGACGCCTACGACCCCAAGCAGGGCTCCATGCGCTCCTGGGTCGCCCGCATCACCCAGGGCCAGGCCGTGGCGCGCCTGCGCCAGGCCGAGCTGGGGCGCGGCTCCCGCGAGGAGCTGGAGCAGAAGGTGCGCAGTGCCAACGCGGCCGCCCGCGCCGACTTCATCGTCACCTCCATGCCCGCACCACTGCGGGCCGCGCTCGAACTCGCCTACTTCAAGCGCCGCGACTACCGGCAGGCCGCCGCCGACCTCCAGATCAGCGAGGACGAGGCGCGGCGCCGGCTGCGGCTCGGCCTGCAGCTCCTGTCGACGGCCAATGCCCTTCCCCGGGACGACACCGTCCCGGGCGGACCCGGTCCCTCCGCCTCCGGATATGGAACGCCCCGATGAGCAGCCCCCACGACGCCGAAGACGAGTACGAGCGGCCCACGGGCGCCGGCGGTTCGGCGCGCATACCGGGCCCGCGCGGTGCGGCCGACGACCTGGAGGATCTGGGGGTCTTGGGGAAACCCCGCGACCCCCGTGACCCGGGCAACCCGGGCGACCTCGACTACACCGAGTCGCCGGAAGCCGACGAGCAGAACGAGTACACCGAGTACACCGAGTACGACGGTTACGCCGGCTACCCCAAGCCCGTCGAGTACACCGCGCCCGCTCCTCCCCCGCCCACCCACGCCGTGCTGAAGTCCCTGCTCGGCGCCTGGGCACTCGCGGCGTGTTCCGCGGAGGAGACCCAGGCCGTGGAGGACCACCTCACCGAGTGCGCGCCCTGCGCCGAGGAGGCACTGCGGCTGCGCGACGCCGTGGGCCTGCTGCACCCGGAGGACAGCCTCGACCTCAAGCCGCTGCTGCGCTCGCGCGTGCTGGAGGACTGCCTCGGCAAGCGGCCGGCCCGGATCCCGGTGCCGGTGTGGGCGACCCCGTACGACACCGAGACGGCGCGGCTCGACGCGCTGCTACGGGACTTCGGCGACTCCGAGTGGCACACCCCGGTCCGGCTCAAGTGGTTCGAGGAGGAACGGCGCCAGACCCGCCGGACCACGGTGGCCGGGGTCATCGGGCACCTGCTGTCCGTGGACGGGCTGGTCGCGGCCGCGCTGGGGCTCGACGACCCGCTGGGCCCGGATGCCCCGACGGGCAGCCCGACCAGCCGCACGGAGCACTTCTGGGACGCGTCCCCGTACCCGACCACCCGGCGGGTCCGCGAGCCGTGGCGGGAGCAGGGGCACACCCTGGTCCGTACGGTGTCCTTCGCGGGCCGCGGGGTCGCCGAACTGTCGGTCAGCTACGGGCCCTTCGCGCTGCCCCTCGGGGACGCCTTCCTGGAGCGGGCCTTCGAGTGCTGGGTCCACGCCGTGGACATCGCGGAGGCGGTGGACTATCCGTACGAGCCGCCCTCCGCGCCCCACCTGCACCGCATGATCGACCTGGCGGCCCGGCTCCTCCCGGAGGCCCTGGCCGGACGCCGGCGCGCGGGGCTGGCCTCGCCCGCGCGCGGTCTGGTCGCGGCGGGAGCCCCGGGCCGCACCCTGCACCTGGAGATCGAGGGCGCGGGCGGAGGCGGCTGGGACATCGCGCTGGACTCCCCGGCGGCCAAGCCCTCGCCCGATCACACGGTGGCCCGGATCGCCCTGGACGGCCACGAGTTCTGCCAGCTCGCGGCGGGCCACATCTCGCCGGAGGACGCGGCGGTCGGCCAGAACGGCGACCGCGAGGCCATCCGCGACGTCCTCTTCGCGGCAGCCTCGCTGAGCCGGCTGTAGGACCGGTCGTCACATCGGCCGCTTCGGTGCCTCCCGCGCGGGGAGGCACCGGAGACCGGCTACGCGAAGACGACCGTGCGGGTGCCGTTGAGGAGCACGCGGTGCTCGCTGTGCCACTTCACCGCGCGCGCCAGCGCCTGGCACTCCACGTCGCGGCCGATCGCCACCAGCTGCTCCGGGGTGACCTCGTGGCCCACCCGTTCCACTTCCTGCTCGATGATCGGGCCCTCGTCCAGGTCCGCGGTCACGTAGTGCGCGGTCGCGCCGATCAGCTTCACGCCCCGCGCGTGCGCCTGGTGGTACGGCTTCGCGCCCTTGAAGCTCGGCAGGAACGAGTGGTGGATGTTGATGATCCGCCCGCTGAGCTCCTTGCAGAAGGTGTCCGACAGGACCTGCATGTAGCGGGCGAGGACGACGAGCTCGACGTTCTCGGAGCGCACCAGCTCCAGGACCTGCGCCTCCGCCGCCGCCTTGGTGTCCTTGGTCACCGGGACGTGCACGAAGGGGATCCCGTAGGAGCCGACCAGCTCCTCGAAGTCCGTGTGGTTCGAGACGACCGCCGCGATGTCCACGGGCAGGGCGCCGATCCGGGTGCGGAAGAGCAGGTCGTTGAGGCAGTGCCCGAACTTGGAGACCATCAGCACGATCCGCATGCGCTCGTCGGAGCGGTGGATCTGCCAGCCCATCCGGAAGGAGTCGCCGATCGCGGCGAAGCTGGCCCGCAGCTTCTCCACGGTCACCGGGGCGTCCGCCGTGAAGTGGACCCGCATGAAGAAGAGACCTGTGTCACGGTCGCCGAACTGCCGGCTGTCCTCGATGTTGCACCCGGTCATGAAGAGGTAGCTGGACACCGCGTGCACGATGCCCTGCTTGTCGGGGCAGGAGAGGGTCAGTACGTACTGCTGGGGGGCCGGGGTCTGCGGCTGCAGGTCATCGCTCATGACCCCGTAGCCTTTCACATCCCAGCGCTTCTCATCCCGGCCGCTCACGCCACGCACCACACCGCGCGCGTGAGGACCCCCGGGGCGTCTCACACCGCGCGTGAGGATGCCCGGGGCGTCTCACACCGCGCGCGTGAGGATCCTCAGGACGTCCAGCGAGCTCGGCCGCGCGTCCGGGTCCTCCCCGTCCGCCGTCGCCAGCCGTACGTGGGCCTCGCGCGCGGCCCGTACCGCCTCCGGCCAGGCGTGGTGCTCCAGGTAGCCGGAGACCGGGGCGTCGGGGCCTATCTGGTGCATGATCCGCAGGACGCGCAGCACGGCGAGGTCGACCACGGCCGCCTCCTGGGAGTCGCGGAAGATCGTGCCGACGTACTTCTCCGCGGACCAGCTGTCGAGCCAGGTGTCCTCGACGAGCCGGTACACGGCGTCGGTGACGTCCCCGTACCCCTCGGTGCCGGCCAGCCAGGTGTCCTCCTGGAAGGCGGGGTCGGAAAGCATGTGCAGCGCCGAGCGCACGTTGCTGCGCCAGCGCCACCACGGCATGTCGTTGAGGGGCATGCCGCCCATGGTGGAGGAGCGGCCGCCGCGACGGGAAGAGTTCTTCGAAGCTTGGGCGAATGTCACGCTTTCGATCGTACGTTCCCCTCTTGCGTGATCTTGCAGCGCCTGTGCGTGCTCCGCGTCGGTCCCCGTGTGGGCGCCACTCGTAATTCACCTCGACGTCACCCGATGTTGTGCACAGCTCACTCTTCAGTTACCCGCGGCGCGGAATGGTGCATGAACATGACCACCCGGCGACGCGTAGCAACCCTCTCCCGCTCCCTCCTGGCCACGGCACTGGGAGCGTGTCTCGTCGCCGGCTGCGGGGTGCTCCCCGGAGGCTCGGGGGGCTCCGGGGGCACCGGCTCCACCCTCACCGTCATGACCTTCGCGCCGGAGGGCACCAAGGCCACCAACATGCCCGGCATGCCCGGCATGGCCAAGGCCTACGAGCGCTGGGTCAACTCCAAGGGCGGCATCAACGGCCACAAGCTCCGCGTCCTGACCTGCAACGAGCACAACACCCCCACCGGCGCCGCCGACTGCGCCCGCAAGGCGATCGCCGAGAAGGCCGTCGCCGTCGTCGGCTCGTACAGCCAGCACGGACGCGCCTTCATGGCACCGCTGGAGACCGAGGGCATCCCCTTCATCGGCGGGTACGGGGTCTCCTCCGAGGAGTTCCAGTCGCCGCTGTCCTACCCCGTCAACGGCGGCCAGCCCGTCCTGCTCGCCGGCGCCGGCCACCAACTCGGCCGCGCCTGCGCCAAGGTGGCCCTCGTCCGCCCCGACACCCTCGCGGGCGACGCCCTGCCGGTCCAGCTCAACGCCGGCCTCAAGGCCAACCAGATGGCCGAGGCCAGCGACATCCGGGCCGCCGAGGACTCCGCGGACTTCGCCCCGCAGGCCCGCGAAGCACTGATCGACTCCTCCCCGTCCGCCCCTGCGAAGGGCGGGGCCACCGCGGTGAAGGACGGCAGCAAGGACGGCGGCAAGGACAAGGGGTGCGTGGCGGCCGTGCTCGGCGAGCGCACCGAGACCTTCTTCGACGCCTTCCGCCGCGCCGACACCCAGGGCCGCAAGCCGCAGATCTCCTCGGTGCTCGGCTCGGTCAGCCAGGCCCTGGTGGACCGCACCGGCGGCAAGGACAGCCCCTTCGAGGGCGCGTACGTGACCAGTTGGTACCCGGTGGCCTCCGACCCCCTGTGGGCGCCGATGCATCGGGTGATCACCGAGCAGGCCTTCGCCGACAACACCGTCGACATCGACGACAGCGGCGCCCAGACCACGTGGATCGCGTACTCCGTGCTCGGCGAGGCGTTGAAGCGGTTCAAGGGCGACGAGGAGATCACGGCCCGCAAGCTCGCGCAGAAGCTCAACGGGGCCGAGCCCATCAAGACCGGCGGCCTCACCCCCGACCTCAGCTGGCGCTACCAGGACATGCGCGCCGTCGCGGGCTTCCCCCGTATGGTCAACGGCCGGGTCACCTTCCAAGTGGTCCAGCAGGGCCGCCTGGTGGCCCAGCAGGGCGACCAGTCCATGGACATGACCCCGACCCTGGAACAGGCCCCGCGGTCCAACTAGGCCGTCTCCTACGGGCCTGCGCGGTCGGGCCGGCCGGGCCGGGAAGCCCGGACCGGCCGCGCCCGGCCGCTCACAGCTGGCTCTTGTCCCGCTTCGTGAGGCTGTACTTGCCGGCGATGGCGTTCCACATGCCCGAGGCCGACTCCTTGGCCTTGGTGGCGTCACCACTGGCCTTGTTGCCGTCCGAGGCGTTCCCGCTGGACTTCGCCTTGCCGTCCTTGCACTTGTCGCCGTCGCCCTTGAGGTCGTCCGCCCAGGCCGCGTAGCTGTTGTCCGCCTGCGCGGAGGACTTCCAGGCCTGGGTGAGGGCCGCCGTCAGCTTCGCGTTGTCCGGGAGCTGGTCCACCTTGAGCTCCTGGAGCCGGGTCACCAGCTCCTCGCGCTGCCGGGCCGCGTCGCGCAGGTCGTTGGCCGCCTGATCTAGGTTGCGGCAGCCCTTTATGTCGTCGACGGCCTTGATCACCGAAGCCCGGCTGTCGTTGCTGTCCGCGAGCAGCTTGTCCAGCTGTACGGCCTGGGGCTGGGCCGGATCGATCGGCGCCTCCCCGCCCGCGGCGGCGGCGGAGCCCTTGCCGGTGGGGGTGGCGGTCGAGGCACCGGGGTCGTTGTTCTGCGCCTTGTCGTCGCTGAGCAGCGCCCCTACGCCGAGCCCGGCGACGGCCAGCCCGATGACGACGGCGGCGATGATCCCGGGCGAGACCCTGCGGGGCGCGGGCGCGGGTTCGTGGCGCGGCGGGGGCGCCTGGTACTGCTGGTGTGGCTGCTGCTGGAACTGCTGCTGCGGATAGCCCTGTTGGGGCGGCTGCGGCTGGTGCGGCTGCTTGTGCTGCTGCTGCGGGTAGGGGCGCGGCGGGGGCTGCTGCCGGAGCACCGGCTCCTGTACGGGCGGCAGGTGCTGGGTGTCGCCGCGGAAGAGCCCGTCGAACCCTGCGGCCGGATCGGCGGGGGCTGCCGGAACGGGCGGGATGTACTGGGTGGCGGCCTCGTCGTGCGGTTGCGCGGGCGCGGGCGGGACCGGGGCGATGTACTGCGTGGCGGCCTCGTCGTGCCCGTGCGCCTGCGCCTGCGCTTGTGCGGGCGGGACCGGGGCCATGAACTGCGTCGCGGCCTCCTCGTGCGAGGGGGCGGCCGGGACCGGCGGTATGTACTGCGTGACGGCCTCGGGCAGCGGCGGATAGCCGTAGCCGTGCGGGTCACCGGGCCCCTCGTAGCCGGGACCCACCACGTGCCCCTGCGGCGGGTAGCCGTAGCCGGGCCCACCGGCCGCGGGACCACCGGGCGCGGCGTAGCCGTAGGCGGGCTGGGCGGGTGCGGGCTGACCGTACGGGGGCTGGCCCTGCGCCGGCTGCGCGGGTGCGGGCTGACCGTACGAGGGCTGGCCGGGTGCGGGCTGACCGTACGAGGGCTGGCCGGGTGCGGGCTGGCCGTACGCAGGCTGACCCGGCGCGGGCTGACCGTACGAGGGCTGCCCCTGCGCCGGCTGACGGTACGCAGGCTGGCCCTGGGCCGGGTGGCCGTGCGGGTGCTCCGGCTGCGCGTCGGGCTGCGCGGGCGGCTGTGCCGGCACGGGCGGGCCCCACGGGCCGCCTGCCTGGGGGCTGCCGCCCTGTCCGCTCTCCGTCACCGGGACTCCCTCTCCGACCTCTCCGAACCTTCGGAACGTCGGCTCACGCTACCCGGTCACCCCCGTTCCCCGTCAGGCCCTCCCCGGACCCGCCTCGAGGCACCGCCGCGCGGGGGCCCGGCCCCACCCCGGCCCTTCACTGAACGTGACGGAGTAGCGGCCTCCAGCGGGCCAGTGGAGTGACGCTCCGTTTCCCGGGATCTTGCGTGGCGTTGGACTTGCCGACGCGCACCTTTTCCGTCGCGTCGTCCTGTAGATCCATAGGAGTACTCATGCGTATGCGTTCCGCTCTGACCGCCTCCGTCCTCGCCGCGGGCATCCTGCTCGGCGGCGCCTCGGTCGCGCTGGCCGACGACGGTGGCGCCCTCGTGCAGTCCACCGGTTCGCGCGGCGGCGCGCGCTCCGAGTCCTCGTCCTTCGCCGGCGTCCCGGCCCACTTCGGCCCGATCTGGGGCTCCACCGGCTCGAAGGAGAAGAGCTGGGACCGCGACACCTTCCAGGGTGTCTTCTTCGGTCACTGAGACGCCGGTGTCGCCGCCGGGTGAGGCTCCGGGCCCGCGGCGACGCCGTACGGGGCGGCCGACGTCACGTCGGCCGCCCCCGGTGGCCTCCGCTCAGGACACCGTCTCCAGCCGGGCCCCGAACTCCCGTACCGCCGGCTCCTCCCGGTACGGCTCCAGCCGGGTCCGGAAGTCCTCCAGGTACACCGCCCCGCGGTTCGAGCGGAGCCCCGACAGGGCCTCCGCCGCCTGCGCGGCGCTCTGACAGGCGGCTTCGATCTCCCGTTGCTGAACCCGCGCCGCCGCCAGCAGCAGCAGGCCGATGGCCCGGCGGCGCGCCTTGGTCGCCGGGAGTTCCCGTAGCGCCTCCTCCGCCCGCTTCGCCGCCGCGTCCGCCTGGCCCAGGTCCCGGTGGCAGTGGGCCAGCTCGTCGGCCAGGTAGGCCTGGTCGAAGTGGCGGATCCAGATCGGGTCGTCGCCGGATTCCGGTTCCGCCCGTTCCAGCGCGGTCACCGCCCTCGAGGACAGCACCGCCGTCGCCCGGCTGTCGCCCAGCAGTGCGTGCCCGCGCGCCTCGGCGGCGTAGAACATCGACTCCACCCGGGGGGTCACCTGTCCGCGCGTGCCCTCCTGCGCGGCTCTCGCCAGCTGCGCGATCTCCCGCGGATTGCCCAGCTCGGCCGCCAGGTGGCTCATGGAGGCCGCCAGCACGTAGCCCCCGTACGCCCGGTCACCGGCCGCCTGGGCCAGGCGCAGCGCCTGGATGTAGTAGCGCTGGGCGAGGCCCGGCTGGCCCGTGTCCACCGCCATGTAGCCGGCGAGCTCGGTGAGGCGGGCGACCGCCGCGAAGAGGGCGCGCCCCACCGGTTCCCGGTACGAGCCTCCGATCAGTCCGGAGACCACCGAGTTGAGGTAGTGCACGACCACGGGCCGCACGTGCCCGCTCCCGAAGCGGTGGTCGAGGTCCTTGAGCGCCTCGGTGGTGGCCTGGACGGCCTCCACGTCGGACATCCCGACCCGCGAGCCGCCGCTGCGCGCGACCTGTGCGTCGGCGCCGGTGATCAGCCAGTCGCGGCTCGGCTCCACGAGCGCGGAGGAGGCCACGCTCGATCCGGACAGGAAGTCGCGCCGGCCGACGTCGCTGCGCCACAGCTCGCAGACCTGTTCGATGGCGCCGATGACGGTCGGGGAGAACTGCAGGCCGACGCCGGAGGCGAGGTTCTTGCCGTTGGCCATGCCGATCTCGTCGATGGTGACGGTCCGGCCGAGTTTGCGCCCGAGCGCCTCGGCGATGATTCCGGGGGCCCGGCCGCGCGGCTGTTGTCCGCGCAGCCAGCGGGCCACGGAGGTCTTGTCGTAGCGAAGGTCGAGACCGTGCTCGGCCCCGCACATGTTGACGCGCCGGGCGAGCCCGGCATTGGAGCACCCGGCTTCCTGGATGAGCGCCTGCAACCGTTCGTTCGGCTGGCGGGCGACGAGAGGCCTGGCTGCCATGAAAACCCCCAGAGACGCGGGTGATCGTTGGAATGATCACTTCCCGCCTGATGTGCGGGGAATCTTCCCCATTGCGTCGTGTCGCTACCCACCTCCGGCGCCCCGACCTCCTACGCGCCCCCCGCGATGCACCGATGCGCCCCGCATGCAGGATCGATGCTCCGGCTCTCGGCTGGTTTACGCCCGTAACCCCCGCTGACCGCAAGAGTTGTGTTGCACGTGGAAGAGACCATCGGAGTCACGGAGACCGCGCCCATCCCCCTCCAGCGCAGCGAGCCGCTGCTGGACCATGCCGTGCGGTACGCGGAAGAACGGCACTGGGATGTCTTCGCCGGCACCTGGCTGGAGTCCGCCGACGGGCGGGAGCAGTGCTCGTGCGGGGCGGCCGACTGCCCGGTGCCGGGTGCGCACGCGGCGGGGAAGGACTGGGCCTCGCAGGCCTCGGGCAGTGCCGTGCAGGTGCGGCGGCTCTGGGGCAGGAACCCGAAGGCCTCCATCCTGCTGCCGACGGGCCGGACCTTCGACGCCCTCGACGTGCCGGACGCGGCCGGGTTCCTGGCGCTGGCCCGGCTCCAGCGCATGCAGCGCACCCTGGGCCCGGTGATCGCCACCCCGGCCGGCCGGATGCTGTTCTTCGTCCTGCCCGGCGCCGGCGCGAAGGTCCCCGACCTGCTGCGCAAGCTCGGCTGGCAGCCGCCGCAACTCGACCTGGCCGCCCGGGGCGAGGGCGAGTACGTGGCCGCGCCGCCGACCCGTATCGGCGGGCGCGGCGCGGTGCAGTGGGCGCAGGCGCCGACGGCCGCGAACCGGTGGCTGCCGGACGTGGAGGAGCTGATCGACGCACTGGCGTACGCGTGCGGTCGCGAGGCGGCGGCGGAGCGGGCGCGGCGGGGCGCCTGAGGGATCCGATGGGACATTTCCACCGGGAACTCATGACATAAGTAACTGCTCCGCCCTCTGCCCCTCCTCCTATCGTGAGGAAAGCAAGACCACGGGGAACAGAACGAGAGGCAGGCGCATGCCGGACCAGGGCGTTGCGACGGGCGGGGCGGATGGAACGGGTGGCGGTGCGCGATCCGCGCCGCCGGCCGCGGCCGCCGTGCGGGTAGAGGGTTTGTGGAAGCGGTTCGGCGAGCAGGTGGCCGTCGCGGGGATCGATCTCGAGCTGCCCGCCGGACAGTTCATCGGACTGGTCGGCCCGAACGGCGCCGGCAAGACGACGACGCTCTCGATGGTGACGGGACTGCTCCGCCCCGACATGGGGCGGGTGCTGGTCGCCGGGCACGACGTGTGGGCGGACCCGGTCGAGGTCAAGTCCCGCATCGGCGTCCTGCCGGAAGGACTGCGGCTCTTCGAACGCCTCTCCGGGCGCGAACTGCTCGGCTACATGGGCCGGCTGCGGGGGCTGCCGGGCAAGGAGACGGACAGCCGCGCCACTCAGCTGCTGGAGATCCTGGACCTGGCCGGTTCGCAGAACAAGCTGATCGTCGACTACTCGACGGGCATGCGGAAGAAGATCGGCCTGGCCGCGGCGCTGCTGCACAACCCCGAAGTCCTCTTCCTCGACGAGCCGTTCGAGGGGGTGGACCCGGTGTCCGCGCAGACCATCCGCGGAGTGCTGGAACGTTACACCTCCTCCGGAGCCACGGTCGTCTTCTCCTCCCACGTCATGGAGCTCGTCGAGTCCCTGTGCGACTGGGTGGCCGTCATGGCCGCCGGCCGGATCAGGGCCGCGGGCCCGCTGGCCTCCGTACGGGGCGACGCGCCCTCGCTGCAGGCCGCGTTCCTCGAACTGGTCGGGGCGCAGGGCCGGACCACGGGCGAGTCCCTGGACTGGCTCGGCGGCGGCAACGGCAGCGGCGGCAACGGGGCGAACAGCGGGGCCGGCAACGGGACGGGCCACGGGGCGGGCCTGCGATGAGCACCGCCACGGCCACACCCTCCACCCCCTCGGGCACCGCCACCGTCCCCCTCACGCCGATCTTCGTCCGGCTCAAGCTCTCGCTCCTGAAGAACGGCCTCAAGGGCTCCTCCAAGCGCAAGGCCGCCTACTTCGGCGCCCTCGCCTTCGCCCTCGTCGCCGCGTTCTTCGTCACGCTCAGCCTCGCCCTGCTGCGCGGCAACGAGCACGCGAGCGCCGTGGTCGTCCTGCTGGCGGCGGTCCTCGCCCTCGGCTGGACCTTCATGCCGCTCTTCTTCCCGACCGGCGACGAGACGCTCGACCCGAGCCGGCTGGTCATGCTCCCGCTGCACCCGCGTCCGCTCGTACGGGCCCTGCTGGTCTCCTCCCTCGTCGGGATCGGACCGCTGTTCACCCTGTGCCTGGCCATCGGCTCGGCCATCGCCCTCGCGCACGGCGCCGCGGGCGCGGTGGCCGCCGTACTGGCGGTGCCGCTCCTGCTGCTCGGCTGCGTCGCACTCGCCCGGGCGGTGGCCACCGCCAACGTACGGCTCCTGACCAGCCGCAAGGGGCGCGACCTCGCCCTGCTCAGCGGCCTGCTGATCGCGGTCGGCGCGCAGGTGGCCAACTTCGCCGGCCAGCGGCTGTTCCAGAGCGGCGGCCTGGAAAAGCTCCAGCCCGCCGAGGAGATCGTCCGCTGGCTGCCGCCCGCGTCGGCCATCGGCATGGTGGACTCCGCGAGCGAGGGCTCGTACGGGATGGCGGCGGGCCAACTCCTGGTCACCCTCGCGGCCCTGGCCCTGCTGCTGTGGTTCTGGGAGCGCAGCCTGACCAAGCTCATGGTCACCCCGGACGGTTCGACGATCGCGGCGGCCAAGCAGAAGAAGGAACGGGGCGCGGGCGCCGGCGGCGGCCTGTGGTCCCTGCTCCCCGACGACCGTACGGGCGCCACCATGCAGCGCTCGCTGCGCTACATCGTCCGCGATCCGAAGACCAAGGCGGCCTGGGTGTCGGCCCTGGCCATCGGCCTGATCATCCCCGTCGCCAACGCCCTCCAGGGCCAGGGCTCGGTGTACCTGGCCTGCTTCGGCTCGGGCATGATCGGCGTCCAGATGTACAACCAGTTCGGGCAGGACACCTCGGCGTTCTGGATGGTCGCGCAGACCATTTCGGGCCCGCGCGACGCGTACCTGGAGCTGCGCGCCCGCGCCCTGGCCCTCTCGCTCATCACCGTGCCCTACACGGCCGTGGTCACGGTGGTGACGGCCGCCCTGGTGGGCGACTGGCCGGGCCTGCCCCCCGGCCTGGGCCTGGCGCTGGCCCTGCTGGGCTCGATGCTCTGCACGGGATCCCTGGCCTCGGCCCGCTTCCCGTACTCGATCCCGACCGACGGCGCCTTCAAGAACGTCGCCCCGGGCCAGGGCGCCCTGGCGTGGATGGGCATCTTCGGCGGCCTGTTCGCCTCGGCGCTGATCTGCTCCCCGGTGATCGTCCTGACCGTCGTCATGCACGGCTCCGCCGCGGCCTGGATCCTGCTCCCGGTGGGCGCGGCCTGGGGGACGCTGGCCGCCTGGGCGGGCCTGCGGCTCGCGGCCCCGACGGTGGCGCGCAAGCTCCCGGAGATCCTGATGGCGGTCAGCAAGGGCTGAACCCGCACGCCGACGGCCTCCGCTCCCGGTGGGAGTGGAGGCCGTCGGCGTTATCGGATCGGAGTCACCGGATCAGGAAGGTCAGAGGCTGCCGGTGATGCTGGCCGCGTAGTGGTTGCCGGTGACGCCGTTGAGGTTGATGGCACCGGCCCCGGTCCAGGTGGCGTTGACCCGGCGGATGGTGTGCAGGATCCGGTTGTCCGTGGTCACGAAGGTGGCCTGGAGCTCACCGTTGACGGCCGCCGCGCTCACACCGGTCGAGGTGAAGCTGCCCAGGACACTGGTCAGGTCGGTGAGCGGCATCCAGGTGCCGTTGGCCAGGCGGGCGCCGTGGAACTGCTTGGCACCGCCGTTCGAGGTCACGATGATCTGCATGTCCGAACCGGTACCGGCCACCGCTACATCGGTGGCCGTACCCGCATCGCCGGCCGCCGTGTAGACGTCGCCCCACGGAGTCCACGTACCGCCCGAGCTGCGGACCGAGTGGTAGACCCGGCCCCCGGCCACCACGGCGACCTGGAGCTGACCGTTGACCCAGGCCTCGGCAGCACTGGTCACCGGAGCGGGCAGGGCGCCCGCCTCGCCGGAGACGTCCGCGAACGCGGTCCACGTGCCGTCGGCGTGACGCACCGAGTGGTTCAGCTTCCCATCGGCCACCGCCAGGACACTCACCTCCGTACCCGTCGACACCGCCGACACCTTCGTCACCGAACTCAGCGCCCCGGCCGCCGCATTGACGTCCCCGAACGCGCCCCACGTGCCATTGGCCCGACGGATGGTGTGGAAGATGTGCCCGTTGCCGCCGACCGCGACCACATGGGTGTCGCCGTTGACACCGGCGTCCGCGATCGAACCGACGTTACCGATGTCACCGGCCTGACTCGCGATGTTCCCGAAGCCCGACCAGGTGCCGTCCGCATTGCGCAGACCGTGGAAGATCGCACCGCCACCGTTGACCACCACCTGCGACTTCCACGCCGGAGCCGCGGCGTCGTCGACGATGTTGTCGTAGCGCAGGGCGTCGTAGTAGCCGGTCGGCCAGCCCTCCAGGGACGAGTTGTTGATGTTCGCCGAGGTCGGGCCGTGCGTCGGGTTGTGGCTGTTGCTCTCGGCGTAGTAGGTGAAGGCACCCGTGGACTGGTTGGTCCAGCCCGCGAAGAGGAAGGTGTGCGCGTCGGTGTAGTCCATCGCGTCGCCCGGCTTGAGCTGCGAGAAGCTGATCTTGGTGGACACGTTCGGCAGGGTCCACGTGGTCAGGCTGGAGCTCAGGTGCCAGGCCATGGACACGTATCCGGAGCAGTCTTCCCGGTAAGTGCCGTTGGAGTCCGTGTGGTTGGCGCTCTGGTTGTACGGGACCCCCTGGTCGACCCAGCTCTGGGCGCGGGCTATGACCTCGCTGCGGGTGATCGTGCCGCCCACGGAGGAGGCGGCCTGGGCCGGAGCGGCGAGCGTCACGGCGGCGCCGGCGGCGGCGAGGACGGTCAGGGACGCGAGGGAGGCCAGAGTGCGCTTGGTACGGGACATGGTGGTGTCTCCTTGAGGGGGGGCGATGCGTGGAAGTCGGTGCGCTGGACGGAGCTACGGGGCTCAGCGAGTGAGGGCGAGGCTTCCGGCGAGCGTGGTCAGGAGTTCGGCGTCGGAGGCAGGGGTGGCGGAGTTGCCCTGCCCGGCCGAGGCCAGGTCGCTGTACTGGAGGACCGTGAGGACGTTGCCGTTCCCGGCCAGGTAGACGTGGTGGGTCTGGGCACCCGGGGCGGACATGCCCGGCACGGCGGTCCACTGGTACTGCCAGGCACCGGCCACCGGGCTGGTCGCGGTACGGGCGGACGTGGCGTCGGCGGTGCGGCCCTGCTTGGTCTGCGCGTCGCGCAGGGCGTTCTGGCAGCCGTCGAGCTGGGTGTTCAGTGCCTGCCGGGCCCGGTCGGCGTCGGCCGGGGTGGCGAAGGTGAAGGTGTCCTGGATGGCGGGGGTCTTCGCGGCGCTCGCCCAGCCCTGCTGCTGCCATCCGGTCGCGCCCTCGACGGCGGCACATTCGTTGAGGCTGCTGGAGGGGGCGACATCACGGCTCTTCGGAGAACCGATCGGCTTCCACCCCGCCTTGGCCTGGTTGGGCAGCTCCTGGACGGCCAGCGGGGCGGGCGCCTTGCCGGCCGCCGGTCCGGCCGGCTTCGACCCGGCCGCCTTCGGCGCGACCGGGGCCGAGGACCCCGGTCCCGCGGCGCCCGGAGCCACACCGGCGGCCGGGGCACCCGCCCCGTCAGCGGGCTTCGTGGTCGCTGACGGCGAACCCGCGGCCGGGGAGGCCACGGCCGGAGCGGCGGCGCTCGGGGCGGCCGGCAGATCGTCGGCGGCGAACGCGCTGGTGAACTCCGCTGTGGCCAGGGCCGCCGCGGCGATCACGGGGACGGCGGCGATCAACAGGATCCGGCGGCGGGGCGTGGGCACGGCAGGGCCGTCCTTTCGGGGTGATCGGGGTGATGCGGGCACGGCGGTGCCCTGTGGTCAGCGGAGTGGAGTGGCGTGGCCTGGAGGTCAGAGGCTGCCGGTGATGCTGGCCGCGTAGTGGTTGCCGGTGACGCCGTTGAGGTTGATGGCACCGGCACCGGTCCAGGTGGCGTTGACCCGGCGGATGGTGTGCAGGATCCGGTTGTCCGTGGTCACGAAGGTGGCCTGGAGCTCACCGTTGACGGCCGCCGCGCTCACACCGGTCGAGGTGAAGCTGCCCAGGACACTGGTCAGGTCGGTGAGCGGCATCCAGGTGCCGTTGGCCAGGCGGGCGCCGTGGAACTGCTTGGCACCGCCGTTCGAGGTCACGATGATCTGCATGTCCGAACCGGTACCGGCCACCGCCACATCGGTGGCAGTGCCCGCATCGCCGGCCGCCGTGTAGACGTCGCCCCACGGAGTCCACGTACCGCCCGAGCTGCGGACCGAGTGGTAGACCCGACCCCCGGCCACCACGGCGACCTGGAGCTGACCGTTGACCCAGGCCTCGGCAGCACTGGTCACCGGAGCGGGCAGGGCGCCCGCCTCGCCGGAGACGTCCGCGAACGCGGTCCACGTGCCGTCGGCGTGACGCACCGAGTGGTTCAGCTTCCCATCGGCCACCGCCAGGACACTCACCTCCGTACCCGTCGACACCGCCGACACCTTGGAGACGCCTGCGAGGCTTCCGGCGGCGGCGTTGACATCACCGAACGCGCCCCAAGTCCCGTTCGCCAGGCGGATGGTGTGGTAGATGTGCCCGTTGCCGCCGACCGCGACCACATGGGTGTCACCGTTGACACCGGCGTCCGCGATCGAACCGACCGTCCCGATGTCACCGGCCTGGCCCGCGATGTTCCCGAAGGCCGACCAGGTGCCGTCCGCATTGCGCAGACCGTGGAAGATCGCACCACCGCCGTTCACCACCACCTGCGACTTCCAGGAGGGGGACGGGGCCGGGGTGGAGGGGTACGGGTCCGCGTGGTCGGCGCCCAGACCGGCGGCCGGGCCACAGGTCGGCCAGGCGCCCTGGCCCTGCCCCGCGAGGATCTTCTCGCCGGTCAGGATCTGCTGCTGCTTGCTCGCCTGGTCGGGGCGGGCCGTGTACTGCGTGCCGCCGTAGGCCTTCCAGGTCGACATCGAGATCTGGAGGCCGCCGTAGTAGCCGTTCCCGGTGTTGATCGACCAGTTCCCACTGGCCTCGCACTGGGCCACCTTGTCCCAGGTCGATATGGAGGCCGCGGAGGCGGTGTTGACCGACAGGAGCGGGGCGGCCAGGGCGACCAGGGCGGTGGCGGTGATGGCGGCGGACTTCTTGCGGGCGGCGAAGCGCATGTGAGGGTTCCTCGGAGGCTCAGGGCGCAGGCATGGACGGGTGCGGCTGCGGGGCGAGGGCGAAGGCGGTTCGGGGGCGCGTCGAGGCGGTGGGACGGCTGCCCTGCAGGAGCAGCTGTCGGGCCGGCCGATGCGGCGCGCGGGGTGGAACTCGGTGGTGCGGCGGCTCGGTTGAGCGGTGGAGCGGTGGCTCGATGCGAGCGGGCTCCGGCGGTAGGTCAGCCAGGCCGTGGTGCGGGTGGTGCGGCTGGTGCGGGTCGTACGGGTCCTGCTGAAGTTCGTGGGCCGCGGCAGGGTGGCGCTGTGGGCGCTGCTCCCCCGGCGGCGGGGCCGGCTACTCCCAGGCGGTGGTGTTCTTGCCGACCGGGGCGGTCTCCCAGGCGGTGGTGGCGGTGACCCGGGTGTCGGAGCTGCCGGTGGTGTGGGCGGCGACGGCCGGGGCGACTGCGGCGACGGTGAAGGCGAAGGAAGCGACCGCGGCGGCCTTGACGAGGCGAGTGCGAAGCATGGGAGTGGTCCTTTTCCGGAGCTGGGAGCTGGGAGCTGGGGTTACTGGCCCTTTCCGGTCTCACGTCCCGCGGTGACGTTTCCTCCGGTGTTGCCTTCGGGGCGGTGTTCCCTTCCGGCGATCACTACTTTCCTCGCAGCTCACGGCCGTTGGAAGGGCTTTCAGGTGGACGGAACCGGACCTGGACCCTTCCGTCCAGGCAGTCCGGAAGTGGCCCCCAGGAGCCGCTCGTAGTACGGGGTCACCAGGGGCATGCCGACGCGCCCGACCGTCCAGCCCCGCAGCGCCGGTACCTCTTCGAAGGCACGGCGGCAGAGCGCCTCCGTACGCCGTTCCGCATCGTCCAGGCTGTCCGCGATCAGGTACACGCCGAGCGTCGGACCGGGCAGCGCGCCCGGATGCGCGGAGACGTGCTCGATGGAACCGAAGGCGCCAGTGGCAGCATCCGCGTCGGCGAAGGCGCGTACGAGCTCCCCCGCGTGCGCGGGCAGTTGAACCCCTGCCGACGGAGCACGGAGGGCGGCGTGGATGAGATACATGCACTCCACCCTTCCGAACACTTCACATCGGGCAAATAGCCCGAAGGTGGACGGTAGGGGCCTTGGCCGGAAGCGGCCACACGGGAACTCCTTGGCCCCAGACCGGACACCGCGTGCGATGATCAGCCTGCCTTGACCATGGGTGTACACGGGGGGAACCGCTGTGCTCGCAACTCTTGGCCTCGACGCGACTTCAGAGGCCGTTTACCGCACCATGCTCGCGCGCCCGAGAGACGGAGTACGTGCCCTCGCCGACCGTCTCGGCGCGTCCGAGGCGGAGATCCGGCGCAGCTTGGACCTGCTGAGCGAACTGGCCCTGCTCCGGCCGTCCTACGAGCAGGCGGGAGAGCTCCGCGCCGTCCCGCCCGAGGTCGGCATGGAGATCCTGATGGCCCGCCAGCAGGCGGAGCTGGCGGCCCAGCAGCTGCGCATCGAGGCATCGCGGGCGGCCGCCGCCCAGCTGATCTCGGAGTTCGCCGACCTGAGCCCGGCCGCCTCCGGCCCGGGCATCGAGCAGCTGGTGGGCCTGGACGAGATCCGGACCCGGATCACCGGCCTGGCGCACGGGGTCCAGAGCGACCTGATGACCTTCACGCCCGGCGGGGGCCAGCGCCCCGAAACCCTGGAAGCCTCGAAGGCGAGCGACCTGGCCCTGCTGGGCCGCGGGGTACGGATGCGGTCGCTGTTCCAGGACAGCGTGCGCAACAGCCAGACCACCGTGGCCTACGCGGCATGGCTGGGCGAGCTCGGCGGCGAGATACGGACCGCTCCCGACCTGCCGACCCGGCTGATGATCTTCGACCGGACCACCGCCGTCATCCCGGTCAGCAGCGACGACAGCGGCGCGGGCGCCGTGGTCCTCACCGGCCAGGGCACGCTGACGGCCCTGTGCGCGCTCTTCGAGAACGTCTGGTCGACCGCACAGCCCCTCGGCGGCACCCCGGAGGACCGGTACGAGGGCGGGCTCAGCCCCCAGGAGACCACCGTGATCCGGCTCCTGGCACAGGGCCTCACGGACGAGGCCATCGCCAAGCGCCTCGCGGTCTCACCCCGCACGGCCCGCCGCCTCGCCAACGGCCTGATGGAACAACTGGGCGCCGCGAGCCGCTTCGAGTTCGGCGTCCGCGCCGTCCAGCGCGGCTGGCTCCCGGGCACGGAGTAACACTGCCGCTCCCGGCAGCGACGAGGGGCCACCACCATCCACCGGGACGGCCATTGCTGCCGCAATGGATGCCCAAAGGGCTAACTCCTCGACCAGCTGCCCCGATCCACATCCGAGCCTGGCCGAATGTGTGCAGTATCGAACTGCAAAATTGCCCAACCATGCCACCCCGTGCAAAGGTACGTTCGATTTGAGCGGACAGGGGGGTTCCGGGGTGGGATTCGACGAGGAGTGGGCTCGGCTGCGGGCGGAGGCAGCCGGACGGGCGGCCTCCGCACCCGCGGTGGTTCCCGTAGCAGAAGCCGATCCGGTCGCGGTGGCACGGGAATTGACACTGGAACGACTGGCGGACTTCCGCGGCCGAGTGGTCCTGGTGCCCTTGGACAACCGGGGTGGCCTATGGACGGCCGAACTCGGAGGTCTGGACTGGATCTGCGCGTTCACGGACGAAGGGACGCTGGCCCGGTTCGCCGAGGCGCGCGGCGAGGCCGGGCGGGAATGGCCGTACCGGCGCGTGGCCGGTGCGCGACTGCTCGACGAGTTGGTGCCCGCGCTGGACTTCCCTTGCGGGGTGGCGCTGGACTCGGCCGGGCCCGACGGTACGGTCTTCCCGCCCGTACGCGGGATCGTGCCGGGTGCGGCCGCGCTCGACCGGGAGGTGGCGGCATGAGCGGGGACGGCGCGGATCTCGACGCCTCGAAGGAGGCCCTGGGGCAGATCGCCCAGGGGATCACACAGGCGCTCGCCGAGCTGAAGGAGCTCGGCGTGGTGGGTACGGCGAGCATGGGCCGCGGTTTCTCCCGGCTCGCGCTCTCGGGGATGGAGACCGGGCACGAAGGCCTCACCTCCACCCTGGGCACCTTCTGCCAGCGCTGGGAATGGGGGGTCCGTTCCCTCGTGCAGCAGGGCAACTCCTTCGCGCACAATGTCGGGCTGTCAGCGGGGGTCCTGTACGAGCAGGACCAGTACATCCAGGGCAGCTTCAAGGTGGTGGCCAACGCCGGGCTGGGCAACCCGTACGCGTCCGAGGCGGAAGTCATCGACAAGGACTGGGGCGAGGTCTTCTCCGACAATCCGTTCACGCAGGTCCGGGACGCGGACTACAGCCAGGAGTCCCACCACCGGGCCTCCGAGAACAGCAAGGAAGCCTGGAAGGGCGCCGTCCGGGATCTGAACAGCTCCGACCTGAGCCTGTCCAACCAGCTCATCGACGCCGCCGGCCTGGGGGACGAGATGGACGGGGCAGTCGACCACCTGGTCGGACCGGCCCCCGAAACACAGCCGGGCGGTGACCGCTGATGCCGGACTGGGGTGAACTGCTCGACAAGGGCGCCAAGACGCTCGACCACGGCGTGAACTCTGCCAAGAAGGCCGTAGGCCACGGCATCGACGCAGCGACCGGGGCAGTCGGGGCGGAGCTCGACCACCTCGGCGCGCACGACTGGGCCGACAAGGTCGAGGACTTGGGCGACGACATCGCCTCCGGCCTCGGGGTGTCGATACGCGAGAAGCAGCTCGGCCAGAGCGAGCGGGCCGAGGAACTCGTCCACGGCGAGCCGGCCGCGATCCGCGAATCGGCGGCGCACCTCATGGACTTCCGCGCCGCCTTCGACCGGGTCGGCCAAGGCATGAAGGCCCTGAACTCCGACCAGTGGAAGGGCGCCGCGGCCGACGCGTTCCGCGAGAAGTTCGCGATGCACCCGACCGACTGGTTCCACGCCGGCGACGCGTGCGAGGCTGCGGGCAACGCGCTCAACCGGTACGCGGAAACCGTCGTTTGGGCACAGGAACAGGCCCGGGGAGCCATCGAGCTCCACAAGCTGGCGGTGAAGGCCCAAAAGGACGCCGCGGACACCTACACCAAGCAGGCCGAAGCCTTCAACGCGGCCGTACGAGAAGGGACGGCCGACCCCGGCCCACGGCCCGTCCAGTCCACCGTGGGCGTGGCGGAGATCGAGCGGGCCCAGGAGATCCTTGCCGAGACCCGCCGCCAGCGCGACGACGCGGCCACCACGGCCGACCGGGCCATCGCCGCCGCCACCCAACTCGCCCCTGCCGAACCGCCGGCGACGCAGCGGGTGCTGGCCGAGTTCCTCGACCAGGAGGGCGCGACGGTCGTGGAACTCAACCACGTGGTGGGCGGCGCGGCCAAGGGAACCGCGGGCATGCTGAACTTCGTCCGCGGCCTCAACCCGATGGACGTCTACAACCTCACGCATCCGGCGGAGTACGAGCAGAGCGTCAGCACGACGCTGGCGGGCCTCATCTCCACCACCGCCCACCCGGAACGCATCCCGGTCGCCTTCATCGACAGCTTCAAGGACGATCCGAGCGAGGGCTTCGGCCGCTTCCTCCCCGAAGTCATCGGCACCAAGGGCCTCGGCACGGCCCGTACCGGCATAAGGCTCGCCGAGGACGCCGCGGAGAACGCCGCACGCAGGACCGCGGTCCGCGACCTGGAGAGGGCCGAGCCGCACGACAAGGCACGCGCTTGTGAGGGGCGCACATGCAAGGGCGATCCCGTGGACGTGGCGACGGGCCGCATGGTCCTGCCCCAGACCGACCTGGTCCTCCCCGGCTCGCTGCCGCTCGTATTCAGCCGCACCTTCGAGTCCTCGTACCGTACGGGCCGCTGGTTCGGCCCGACCTGGGCATCCACACTCGATCAGCGCCTGGAGATCGACGCGGAAGGCGTCATCCTCGTCCGCGAGGACGGCAGCCTCCTCGCGTACGCGCACCTCGAACCCGGCACACCCGTACTCCCCGCCCTCGGACAGCGCTGGCCGCTCGCCCTCGACCCGGACGGCGGCTATACGGTCACCGACCCGGAGTCCGGCCATGTCCGCCACTTCACGGACGACGGCCTCCTCACCCAGCTCGACGACCGCAACGGTGCCTGGATCACCTTCGACTACGACGAGTCCGGCACGCCGCTCGGCCTGTCCCACAGTGCCGGTTACGAGATCCGCCTCACCGCCTCCGAAGGCCGGATATCGGGGCTGTCCCTCGCCGACGGCACCGAGATCCTGCGCTACGCCTACACGGACGGCCACCTCACCCACGTCACCAACTCCTCCGGGATCCCGCTCCGCTTCGGATACGACGAACTCGGCCGAATCACGTCCTGGACCGACACCAACGGCCGCCACTTCGACTACGTCTACGACGAACGGCACCGCTGCATCGCCCAGTCCGGCACCAACGGCCACCTCAACGTCCGCTTCACCTACGGGGACGGCGTCACCACCCTCACCGACTCCCTCGGGCACACCACCCGCTTCCTGGTCGACGACCGCGCCCAGATCTCCGCGGAGATAGGCCCGACGGGCGCGACGACCCGGTTCACGCACGACGCGTACCACCGTCTCCTGACCCGTACCGACCCGCTCGGCCACACCACCCGCTTCGACTACGACGAACGGGGCCGCCTCACCGCCGTGCTCCGCCCGGACGGCCTGGCATCCCTGGCCGAATACGGCGAGCTGGGTCTGCCGGTCAAGGTGACCCGGCCTGACGGCCTGGTCGTCAGAACGGCGTACGACGCCCACGGCAACTGCACCTCCGTCACGAGCCCGGACGGTTCCACGACCCGTTTCACCTACGATCCCCGCGGCCATCTGGCGACGGCCACGGACGCCCTCGGCCACACGACCACGGTCCGCTGCGATCCGGCCGGTCTGGTCGTGGAGAGCACCGACCCCCTGGGCGCGACGACCCGCTGCACCCGCGACGCCTTCGGCCGCTCGACCGCCGTCACCGACCCCCTCGGGCACACCACTCGCCTCGCCTGGAGCGTCGAAGGCCGTCTCCTCCGCCTGGAGGACCCCGACGGCAGCAGCCAGTCCTGGACGTACGACGGCGAGGGCAACTGCACCAGCCACACCGATGCCCTCGGCGCCACGACCGTGACCGAGTACGGCGACTTCGACCTCCTCACCGCCCGCACCGGCCCGGACGGCGTCCGCTACTCCTTCACCCACGACACCGAGCTACGCCTCACCGGAGTCACCAACCCCCAGGGACTGACCTGGGCCTACGGCTACGACCCGACGGGCCGGCTGGCCTCCGAGACCGACTTCGACGACCGGACGCTCACCTACGCGTACGACGCGGCGGGCCGTCTGGTTTCCCGTACGAACGCCCTCGGCGCGACAACCACGTACGAACACGACGCCCTCGCCCAGCTCCTGCGCAAGGTGACGGCGGACGGCATCACTTCCTACGAGTACGACGCCTCCGGCGAACTGGCGCGGGCCGTCACCCCGGACGGCACCGTGCTGACGCGGGAGCGCGATCCGTACGGACGCCTCCTCTCGGAGACGGTCGACGGCCGCACCACCACCTACGCCCACGACCCCCTGGGCCGCCGGACCGCCCGCACCACCCCCACCGGGGCGCAGTCCCACTGGACGTTCGACGCAGCCGGGCGCCGCACTGAGCTCTCCGCCACGGGCCGCACGATCACCTTCGACCGGGACGCCGCCGGCCGCGAGCTGACCCGCACCATCGCGGGGGCCATCACCCTCACCCAGGCCTACGACCGCCTCGGGCGCCTGACCGACCAACACCTCGTCGGCCAGGACGGCCGCACCCTCCAGCGCCGCGGCTACGGCTACCGGCCCGACGGAGCCCTCGCCAGGATCGACGACGCCCTCGCCGGCCCGCGCGCCTTCACCCTGGACTCGTCCGCCCGAGTCACCGCCGTGGACGCCGCGAACTGGTCGGAGCGCTACGCCTACGACGAGGCCGGCAACCAGACCGGTGCCTCATGGCCCACCCGCCACCCGGGTACGGAGGCCCAAGGCGACCGCACCTACGCAGGCACCCGCATCACCCGTGCGGGCACCGTCCGCTACGAACACGACGCCCTGGGCCGTACCGTCCTGCGCCAGAAGACCCGCCCCTCCCGCAAGCCGGACACCTGGCGCTACGCATGGGACGCGGAAGACCGCATGACGGAGGTGACCACCCCCGACGGCACGCGCTGGCGCTACCGCTACGACGCCCTCTCCCGCCGCACGGCCAAACAACGCCTCACCTCGACCGGCGAGGTGGCGGAAGAGACCCTCTTCACCTGGGACGGCACCACGCTCTGCGAGGAATCCACGGGCTCCGTCACCCTCACCTGGACCCATGACGGCCTCCACCCCCTCACCCAGACCGAACGCATCCTGGGCACCACCGACGAGCGCTTCTTCGCCATCGTCACGGACCTCATCGGTACTCCGAAGGAACTGATCGACGAGTCCGGCGACATCGCCTGGCGCGCCCGCTCCACCCTCTGGGGCTCCACCACCTGGACCCGCGAGGCCACCGCCTACACCCCGCTCCGCTTCCCGGGCCAGTACTTTGACCCCGAGTCCGGCCTCCACCACAACTACTTCCGCACCTACGACCCCGAAACCGCCCGCTACCTCAGCCCCGACCCCCTCGGCCTCACCCCGGCCCCCAACCCGGCGACGTACGTCCACAACCCGCACACGTGGTCGGACCCCTTGGGGCTGGCAGCCTGCACGGAGTTCAAACCGGGAGCAACCCTGGGGGACGTCAACAAGATTCACGGATGGGTACCAAAGTCCATCCCCAAGGAGTCCTTGGAAGTCCTTGAGGACATGGAGAAGTACAATTTCGGATGGGGAGGTGGACCAGGGTTCCACGGCCCCAAGTGGTGGACCGAGCCATTTGAAAACAGCGGCAAGAATGACGGCCATAAACTTCCCACCCACGAACCCTCAGGAAATCCGATCACCTATCAAGAATATGGCACCTACCCATCACCAAATAACCCCGAACCCGGCGGCGAGCGCTGGGTGTTCGGCAGCGACGGGTCCGCCTACTACACCCCGACTCACTATCAGACGTACATTGTCGGCAGAAGTCCCGGATGGGCGAAGTGATGACGGAAGAGACAGCAGCGATCCAGCTCTCCCCGTGGATGCGCGTCATCACGGCAGAACGTGGCGACGTACCTCTCAATGAACTCCTGCCCGCGTCGGGCAACGTTTACGTCGCACGCCTAGACGGCCAAGAGATGCCCGACGAGATGTCGACCTTTCAGCAATTCTACGAATTGCTGAAGTTTCCTGAATATTTCGGATGGAACTGGGACGCTTTCCATGATTGCCTCCGCGACCTCCAATGGCTTTCATCCGATTACCATATCTTGATCATCGAATCCGCCGAGAGCGTCCTTTCAGAGGACGACGATGCCCGCGGGAAGTTTTTCGGATCACTATGGCGCGCTGGCCAGCGATGGTCTTACACCAAGCGACCCGAGGGTGTGACACTCAGCAAGCTCTCCGTTGTCCTGTCATGCGGAAAGGAATCCGCATCCAGCCTCGCAAGACGGATCGGAGAGCTTCTGGACCAACCCAGCCCTTAGCCAATAAGCGCCTTTACGGATGAAGAAGGTCGCCAGAGTGGCCGGTCGGTCCGGACCGGCCTCACCGAAAAGCGGTTCTCCGGGATCATCGAGAAAGCGTGGCTGCGGTAACCCGTGAATGATGGGAATCCGATGGACTCCAGCTCCGAAGAGCCGCGCGATCAGTGGCATAGCGCCCGGAGAGTGAGTCGACGACCAATGTGGAAGACCGCCCGGGAGGTCCCGCCCGACTCCGGCACCGGTCGGCAGTTGAGCCTCATGCGGGCACTGCCTAGCGGGGCTGTCCGGCCAGAGACGTTCGCCAAGTTGTGGCTTGCTCCCGAAGGAGAGCGCTTAAAGAGAAGGAACGCATCGGGGAGCAACTTTCTCGCTGCCTTGATCAAGCCTTCTACGTATTGGACGAATATCCGATCGATCCGACCCTTCGGGAAGATGGAGATATCGCGGACGCAGAACTTCTCGAGACCGTAAATGAGATGCTCGATCGGATCGATCAGATGAAGATCTAACGGCAGGAGCGGGAGAACGGCAATGGCGGGCGATGCGGTTCTGCCCACACAGGGCTGACGTAGCGTTTCGATCATGACCATGCCACCGCCCCATCAGCCCCCCGGTCCGTACGGGCCGCCGCAGCCCCCGCATCCCTACGGCGGCCAGCAGTACGCCCCGCAGCCCTCGCCGTATCCGCAGCAACAGCCGTACGTGCCGCAGCAGCCTTACCCGCCGCAGTCTCCGTACCCGGGCCAAGCAGCGTGGGGGCAGCCGCCGATGGGGCAGCCGCCGCGCAAGAAGAACCGGACCGGCATGGTGGTCGGGATCATCGCGGCCTCGTTGGTGGGGCTCTTCGTCGTGGCCCGGGTGGTCGCGGCTGGATCCGTGGCGACCGGAGCCGGCTTCCCCGAGGCCGAGTACCGGCTCACGCTGCCGCAGAGCATGCTGGCCGGCAAGTTCGAGCTGGACCAGGACCTGTCGCAGACCAAGGGCAAGGAAGCGCTGAAGGGCAGTTACGACTCGAAGGTCCGCAATCCGAAGCCGGCCGTCGGCCAGTACACGTCCGACTCTGCTTCAGGGCAGAGCGCGCTCGTCGTCTCGGGGATGTACGGCCAGTTCAAGGACCCGGAACATGTCCGGCACAACATGCTGGCCGGCGCCGCGGGCGGCGAAGGCGCGACCTTGGCGGTACCCGCCAAGGACATCACGCCCGTCGGCTCCGACATCACGATGGCCTGCCAGGTGCTGACCATGACGCAGGACGGTGCCAAGCTCACCCTGCCGATGTGCGCCTGGGCGGACGAGAACACGGGCGCCTCGGTCGGCGTCGTCACCCCCGAGACCTTGCGGCAGAACCCCGGGTCGGTGGATCTCGACAAGGTCGCCGCGACCACCCTCAAGGTGCGCGAGGAGACCCGGAAGCCGATCGGCTGATCGCGAGGGCCGACCTCTCCGCCATTACGTGCCGGTTGTGACGGATACTCAGCCACTCGGGCGCTCTGGCTACTCATGTGCAAAGGACGGCTGAGTACCTGCGCCCTTGCACCCTCCGCATCGGTGCTGTTAAGGCCGATCGGCCCGGTTCTCCCCCGCACCCCGGATTCGCTTGTGTTCGCATTCGCAGCCCTGATTGTCTTCATCGTGCCGGGGAGGGCACGGGACTTGGGAGGGCACGGAGCATGGGACCGCAGGAGTACTCGAAGCGCTGGCAGGACGCGTTCGGCGAAGCGCCGTCGCTGAAACTCGCCTCGGCCGACGGCGGAGGCGGCGCCGGCGGGGACCTGGTCCACGCGAAGACCCCGTGGCGGGACGCGTCCACGGCCGCGGGCGAGCTGGGCACCAGCATGGCCGGAGCCGTCAGCCGGATATCCCGGTCCCACGAGGGCCTGGCCTCCGGCACCGCCGGGCTGTCGGCCGCGGGCGCGCTGGCAGCCGTACAGGCCTCGTGGGACAAGCGGCTGACGGCGATCCGGAAGGAATGCGGGGCGCTGGAGCCCGCACTGTTCCAGGTCGCCAAGGACATCGGCGAGGTGGACGAGCAGGGCAGGGCCGCGTTCTCCCGGCTCGCGCTCCTCTCGGGGTCCGCGAAGTGACCCTGACCTGGCAGCAGTTGCGCGACCTGAGGACGAGCGAGCTCACGGAGGCGGCCGAGGGATGGGCCGAGGCCAGTTCCCGGGCGGACGCGGCCCGGGACCGGATCAGCATGGAGATGCTGAAGTCCCTCGAGACCCAGAAGGGCGTGTCGGCGGGCGCCGCGTACTACCGGCTCCAGCGCATGGACCGCAACTTCGAGTACGTCCACACCGAGTGCGCGATGGTGCGGACCACCCTGGGCGCCCTCGCGCAGGAACTGGCGGCCCAGCAGACCAAGTTGAAGGGCGCCCTCGACGACGCCTCGGGCCACGGCTTCACGGTGCACGAGGACGGCTCGGTGGAGTACCCGCCGGCAGGCGAGCAGTTCCTCACCAAGCAGCCCGCGCCGGGCAGTTCCGTCCAGGGCGTGGACCGACGTGCGTACCTGCGGGAGCTGCCCATGCACCCCCTGGCCCAGCAGCCGCTGGCCGGGAACCCCAACCCGAACCACGCCGTGGCCCAGGAGGTGGCGAACCGCCTGCACACGGCGCTCCTGGCGGCCCAGGACGCGGACTCGCGCTTCACCGGGGCCCTGGTCCGGCTGAAGGCCCCGGACGGGATCGACGTCACGGACGCCACCTGGGCGGACGCGGCCGGCGACGCGGCCCTCGTACGCACGGAGGCCGACGACCACCTCCGCGACGGCATCCCGCTGGACCGCAGCCCCGCGGACCGCCACGCCTGGTGGGAGGGGCTGACGGACGCGCAGCGGGCCGAATACCTCGCGGTGTACCCGGACGTCATCGGCAACCTGGACGGCATCCCGGCGGAGACCCGCGACCGCGCGAACCGCGACAACCTCCAGATGCTGATGGGGAAGCTGTCGCAGCAGCACGACGAGAAGTCGCAGAGCCAGCTGGAGGGGATGCGGTCGATCAACGACCAGCTGTGGAACCAGCTGCCCACCGATCCGCCGATGTACCTCATAGGCATCAGCGACCAGAACAACGGGCGGGCGATCGTCTCCTTCGGCAACCCGGACACGTCCAAGAACGTCTCGGCGTACGTGCCGGGGCTGGGGACGGCTCTGGACGGGGAGTTCGCGCGCAACGACGTCAAACGGGCGAGGGACACGGCGATCGACGCCCGGCTCGTCGACTCGAGCTCGGCGGCGATCGTCTGGCTCGGCTACGACGCTCCGCAGTTGTCGGCCGACAACCTGATGGACAATTTCGCGGTCATGGGCACGGACGACGCACGCCGGGGAGCCGGCGCCTACAACGACTTCATGGCCGGGATCAGCAGCACCAACCAGAACGCCGACCCGCACCTCACGGCCATCGGGCACTCCTACGGATCGCTCACCGTGGGCCAGGCCGCGCAGCAGCCGGGCGGGATCCCGGGGGCGGACGACATCATCCTGGTCGGCAGCCCCGGCACGGGCGCGCAGAGCGCCGACCAGCTCGGAGTCGGACGGGACCACGTGTACGTCGGCGCGGCGGAGAACGACCCGGTGACCAGGGCGCCGAACACCGCGGAGGCCGTGGGCGTGGTGGGAGGCGGCCTGGGTGGCGCCATGACGGGAGCCGCAGTGGGTTCCGTGCTCGGGCCGGTCGGATCCGCAGGAGGTGCTGCCGTCGGCGGCGGCCTGGGCGCGTTGGGCGGCTGGGCCGTGGGCAATGAGGTCAGCGACCCCAGTCAGATCCACTTCGGCACGGACCCCGCGCACAAGGACTTCGGCGCCCACCGCTTCAAGGTGGCCGACGGGCCGCTTCCCGTTCTCGAGGGCAACGGGCCCATGGATGCCCACTCGGACTACTTCAATCCGGTGAAGGACCCGGCCTCTGCGGACAACATCGCCAAGATCGTGGCCGGCCAGCCGCAGCAGATCACTACTCAGGAACCACGATGAGACTCCGCTCCCCCGCAGCCGTCCGCACCGCAGCCGTCCTGCTGGCACTCGCCGCCCTCACGGCGTGCGGTGCGCTCAAGGACGCCACCCAAGGCAAGAGGAACACCGGTATGAACTTGCAGCAGGGCGCCGACCGTGCCGACATCATCCTTCAGGAGACGCTCGCCGCCGCGACACCGGAACTTCGCTGGAATCACGGGCCGTACGGGGACAGCGGCTGCACCACCGCCCTCAACGGGGCCACGGGCACCGGCGCCGCCGACCGTTCGATCCTCATCCTGACGATCGTCTCCGAACAGCGCCGGGGCGCCCTCCTCGGGTTGATCGAACGCGATTGGAAGGCCAGGGGCTACAAGATCACCAGCGTCAACACGAGCGCGGAGTTCCCGGCCATCTACGCCTCCACACCCGAGGACTACACCCTGACGGTCAAGGTCGGAGGCGAAGGCCAGTTCATGCTGAAGGCCGCCACCCCCTGCCTCACGGACTCGGGCGTCCAGGCGCCCCTGACCAAGCCCAACACCCCGGTCCGCAACACGCCCTTCCCCCAGCGCCCCGACGTCCACGACGACTTCTGGTCGGCCACGACCCCTGCGCCACAGACCCCCGCGCCGCCGGCCCCCGCGGCTACGCCGACGCCTTGATGCCGTCCAAGAACGGCTCTACCGCCTCGCGCCAGGCCGTCGGCTGGTCGTAGTGCAGGTAGTGGCCGGCGTCGGGGATCTCCGCGTACTGGCCCGCCGGGAGGACGCGGACCATCTCCTGGGCCTCCGCGCGGCCCAACTCGCCGTCCAGGCCGCGGACCACCAGCGTCGGGCAGCGGACCTGGGCGAGCTCCTCCCAGTGCGCGTCATGGACCCACGTCTCCCGCGCGGTCAGCATCTGGCGGCGCGAGAACAGCGGGCGCCAGCCGTCGTCGGCCTGGTGCATCACCTCGGCGAAGAACTGCCCGCGGCCGGGATCCGGCCGCTCCACGCGGGGGTCGTCCTCGCCGAACCAGCGGCGGGCGGCGTCCTGCGTCGGGAACGGCAGCGGCCAGCGGCGGAACCATTCCTCCCACTCCTGCTGCGAGGCCTCCCCGAGCGCGGAAGCCCGCATGTCGCAGATGACCAGCGCCGCTACGAGGTCGGGGCGCCGGGCCGCGAGCTGCCAGGCGGTGAGGGCGCCCATGGAGTGGCCGATCAGGGTCACCGGGGCGAGTCCGAGCTGCTCGATGGCGGCCTCGGCATCGGCCACGAAGGCTTCGCGTCCGTAGCGGGTCGCGCTGTCCGGGCCGGCGGGCGGGTGTTCGCTCTGGCCGTGGCCGCGCTGGTCGAGGGCCACGACGCGGCGGCCCGCGGAGAGCCAGCGGGCGGTGCCCGCCCAGTGGAACGCGCGGCCCATCAGTCCGTGGAGTAACAGCGCGGCGGGCTCCCCCGACGGATCCGCGCCGGACGGCCCCACGGCGGACGGCTCCGCGGCCGGTTGCTGGAACTCCCAGGCCGCCAGGCGCACGCCGTCGGCCCCTGTCACATCGAAGCGCTGTACCACCGCAGATGCACCCCCTTCGCTCCCGGCCACAGTATCGAACCCGCATTCGAAAACCGGGCTCCCGCCGACAACACCGCTCTTTCGAGTGACCTTGCTCAAGGATTGGCTGCCGCTGCCGATGGAGATCCTTTCAACAGGGAGGCGGGCCGCTCGGGGAAGACGGTCCGAAGGGGATGACCTTGAGAGCTCGGGGCTCCAGGTCAAACAGGGGAGGACTGGTCCCGGCGCCGCAAGGCGCCGGGACCATCCATACCTATCCACTACCGCTCCACACCAGTCGGCCCACCCTTGCGGGGGACGGAAGCGAACGTCCGTGCGTCAATCAGCTGGTGCGCCAGTGCATCAAAGCGTCAGAGCCGGAACCCAGCGCGTCAGCGCTTCGCCACGAACACGTGGGAGGCGACGTCCGCCTCCAGCTCCGCGGCCTCGCCCCCGCTGCCGACCAGCACGCCACCCGGCGACTCGGTCACGCTGACCACCGAACCGGGCTGCACGCCTGCCCGGCGCAGCGTGTACATCAGCTGTGCGTCCGTCTGGATCGGCTCCCCGATCCGGCGGATGACGACGGTCTTGCCCTCGACGCCCGGGTCCAGCTCGGCCAGGCTGACCATCCCCTCCTCCAGGAACGGGTCCGCCTCGGCCTTCTCGCCCAGCTCCTCCAGGCCCGGGATCGGGTTGCCGTACGGCGACTCGGTCGGGTGACGCAGCAGCTCCAGCACCCGCCGCTCCACCGCCTCGCTCATCACGTGCTCCCAGCGGCAGGCCTCCGCGTGCACCTGCTCCCACTCCAGGCCGATGACGTCGACGAGCAGACACTCCGCGAGCCGGTGCTTGCGCATCACGCGCGTCGCCAGTCGCCGCCCCTCCTCCGTCAGCTCCAGGTGCCGGTCGCTCGCGACGGACACCAGCCCGTCGCGCTCCATCCGCGCCACGGTCTGGCTCACCGTCGGGCCGCTCTGGTCGAGCCTCTCGGCGATGCGGGCGCGCATGGGGACCACACCTTCCTCTTCCAGCTCGAGGATGGTGCGGAGATACATCTCCGTGGTATCGATCAGTCCGGACATTCGTGCCCCTCGGATATCGTGCGCTGGCCCTGCACCCAATTCTGACGCATCCCGCCGACAACCGTCCCGTGCCGACGGTCAAGGCCCGATCCAGACGTCTCCCCCGGAGCCGTCCCGCACGTCTCATTACACCTCCCACCGGGCCTTTCGTCCCTTGGATTGACGTTCGTATTGACACGCCCTTGGTCCAGACCGCACGGTGAGCGGCGGACACGGACGACAACCTCACCCAACTCCCACCCCGGAAGGCCATCGGCGTATGAGCGAGAGCAAGCTGGCCGGTCAGTTCTTCGACGCCGCGATCGGCCTGCTGGAGCGGGTACGGGACGAGGAATCCGCGCACATCGGTGAGGCCGGGACGGTCATCGCCGACGCCGTGGCCGCCGGGAACAAGCTCTTCGCCTTCGGCGCCGGGCACTCCTCCCTCCCCGCCCAGGACGTCGTCTACCGGGCCGGCGGACTCGCCCTGATGAACTTCCTCGCCGTCCCCGGCACCGCCGGCATCGACGTCATGCCCGCCACCCTCGGCAGCGCCCTGGAGCGCGTCGACGGCCTCGCCGGGGCGGTCCTGGACAGCAGCCCGGCGAGCGACGGCGACGTCCTCGTGATCATCTCCCTCTCCGGGCGCAACGCCCTGCCGGTCGAGATGGCCATGAATGCCCGAGCGATCGGCCTCAAGGTGATCGGCGTGACCTCGGTGGCGTACGCGACCGGGACCAAGTCCCGGCACGTCTCCGGCACCTTCCTCAAGGACCACTGCGACATCGTCCTCGACAGCAAGATCGCGGTCGGCGACGCCGAGCTGACCCTGGACGGCATCGAGGCCCCCTTCGCGCCCGCCTCCACCGTCGTGACCAGCGCGATCATGCAGGCGGTCATGGCCGCCGCGGCCGGCGAGCTCGCCGCCCGCGGGGTGGAGCCGCCGCTGCTGCGCTCGGGCAACGTCGACGGCGGCCACGAGTGGAACGGCCGCGTCATGCAGGAGTACGGCGACCGGATCTTCTTCCGCCACTGAGCACTACGGGGCCGCGCGACGCTACGGGGCTGCGCGGCCGCAGGGCAGCGCAGCCACAGATCCAGGCCGCCACGCGGCTACGGGGCCGCGCGGTCCCCCGTACAGCCCGCCGCCAGGTCCAGGTCCGCCGCGACCCGGGCCGCGACCTCCTCCGCGTACGCCGCGTCCGCCCGTTCGAAGGCGGCCCGCGAAGCCCCGCGCAGGAAGGTCAGCGTCCCCAGGCTCCGGCCCCGGCTGCGCAGCACCGCGCACAGCGCGTGCGCCGCGCCCTCCGGCCAGCGCCGGGCGCCCGCCCACTCCGGGTCCGCCTCCCCGCGCGGCGCACTGGTCCGCACCGACCCGGCCCGGTCCAGCGCCTGCAACGCCGGGTGCCCGGCCTCGTAGGGCACCGGGATCACCCCGGGCTCCGGCAGCCCCGGCAACCCCGGCGGGGACGCCGCCCAGCGCAGCAGCCGCGTCCGCGCGCTGCCGTCCGGTGATTCCAGTACGTCGAGCAGCGCGTGCTCGGCGAAGCCCGCCAGGGCGAACTCCAGCCGTACCGCCGCCGCCTCCGCCGGGTCCTCGCACTCCGCCGCGGCCCGCCCGGCCCGGTACAGCTGGTGGGAGCGGAACCGCAGCTGCGCCGTGTCCAGCTGCGCCTGCCGGGCCTCGGTGACGTCCTGGAACAGCAGACCGACCCCGAGCGGTACGGGTTCCTCCGCGAGCGGCGACGCGAGGCGCAGGAACCCGCACCGCCAGCACCGCCGCCGTACGCCCTCGGGGGTGCGCACGGACACCCACAGCTCCACGGGGGCCGGGGGCGCACCCTCGGCCAGTACGTGCTGCAGGGCCCCCTCCAGCTCCTCCACGCCCTGGGCCAGCAGCTCCCCCAGCGGCCGCCCGAGCAGCGCGGTGCGGCCGGAGCCGAAGGCGCGGGCGGCGTGCGCGTTGACCACGGCCGGGCGCAGGTCCACATCAACGAGGACGACACCCCACGAGGCGTCGTCCATCAGCGATTCGCTCAGTGCGATGGAGCGCTCCAGGTCGATCTGCGCGTGCACCTCACTGAAGGCGCAGTAGACCCCGGCCGGCTTCCCGTCCGCGCCCGGCACCCCGGCGGACTGGGTGCGGACGAGGATCCGCCCGCCGTCCTTGGTGAGCAGGGCGAACTCGTGCACCTGCCGTCCCGGCACGTCCTGGGCGGACATGAGCCTGTCCTGCACGTCGTGCGCGTCGGCGGCCCGTACGGCCCACCCCGCGAACCCCTTGCGCCCCACGGCTTCCGCCGCCGACCACCCCAGGATCCGCTCGGCCTCGCGGTTCCAGTGGGTGATCACGCCGTCGGCGTCGAACGCGCACAGAGCGGCGTCCATCCCGTCCAGCAGCGCTGCGAGCAGATCGTCGGCGGTCTCGTTACGTCCGGAAGCAGTCACCTGGGCCCCCTGCAGGTGTTCGCGTATGCGGCACGTCACGTCATTGAACTGGAACGTGACGCACCCCACACCCGCTTCTCTCTATCGTCCCGGTATGTCCCACCGGTGGCCGGGCCGGAACCCCGCGGAGGAGGCCCCGATTAAATCGCTTGAAGGCCTCCGGGAGCGGTCGTAGGCTCTGCCGTACACGAGAAGGGAGGTGGTTGCCGCAATGTACGGAAACCGGACGCGTGAGGTGGCTGCGGGCTAAAGCGCCCGCTGTCGCACGCACCCAGTGCGGTGCCTGGCGGAGTCGCCGGCGCCAATCCCAAGCAGTCACCCGACCCGCGAGCTCGCCGGTACGTCCGGCCGGCTTCCCCCACTGCAGGGGGGAAACCCGAGCTCGCGGGTCGTCTGCGTTTCAGGCCCGGCGGGGGCCTCCCCTCGACGGCCTACGGGCAGAGTCGCTCCACGCGCCACTTCTCCCCGTCCAGGACGTACTTCAGGCGGTCGTGCAGCCGGTTCTCGTGGCCCTGCCAGAACTCCACCGCGTCCGGGACCACCCGTACGCCGCCCCATTCCGGCGGAACCGGGACCTGTTCGCCCTCCGGGTAGCGGGCCTCCAGCTCGGCGTAGCGCCGGTCGAGCTCCGCGCGGGAGTCGATCACGCGGGACTGGTCGCTGGCCCAGGCGCCCAGCTGGGAGCCGTGGGGGCGGGAGCGGAAGTACGCCGCCGTCTCGTCGCGGCCGATGCGGGAGGCCGTGCCGGTCACGATGACCTGGCGGGCGATGGGGTGCCAGGGGAAGAGCAGGGAGACGAAGGGGTTCCCGGCGATCTCGCGGCCCTTGCGGGAGCCGTAGTTGGTGAAGAAGACGAAGCCGCGCTCGTCGAACTGCTTCAGCAGCACCGTGCGGGAGCTGGGACGGCCGTCGGGGGTCGCGGTCGACACGACCATCGCGTTGGGTTCGAAAACGTGCGCTTCGGCCGCATCCTGGAACCAGTGGGCAAACTGGCCCATGGGGTCCTCGGCGAGGCCCTCCTCGGCGACGAGGTGGGAGCGGTACTGCTTGCGCATGACGGCGGGGTCAAGGTGCTGATCGGTCACGCGGCCATCCTGCACCAGCAGGGCCGCGTGGAGTGTGCCGGATGTCACGCTTCCCCGCGCCATGGGGAGCGGACAAAATCTTGGGGCCGGTCCGACGGTCCCCTACGGGTGACCATCGGCCGTGCCGGGCATCAACGGGGATGACCGCGCCGGACCGCGAATCACGCCGGGAGCCGCGCGTGTTCGCACTATTTGAGGAGCCGCCTGATGTCCGACTTCGTACCCGGGCTCGAGGGAGTCGTCGCGTTCGAGACGGAGATCGCCGAACCCGACAAGGAGGGTGGGTCTCTGCGCTACCGGGGCATCGACATCGAAGACCTGGTGGGCCACGTCTCCTTCGGGAACGTCTGGGGTCTGCTGGTCGACGGTGCCTTCAACCCGGGCCTGCCGGCCGCCGAACCCTTCCCGATCCCTGTGCACTCCGGCGACATCCGCGTGGACGTGCAGTCCGCGCTCGCCATGCTCGCCCCCGTGTGGGGTCTGAAACCGCTGCTGGACATCGACGAGCGGACCGCCCGCGACAACCTGGCGCGCGCGGCCGTGATGGCCCTGTCCTACGTGGCCCAGTCCGCCCGCGGCCAGGGCCGGCCGATGGTCCCGCAGAGCGAGATCGACAAGGCCGGGTCCGTCGTCGAACGGTTCATGATCCGCTGGCGGGGCGAGCCCGACCCGCGTCACGTCAAGGCCGTCGACGCGTACTGGACCTCCGCCGCCGAGCACGGCATGAACGCCTCCACCTTCACCGCCCGGGTCATCGCCTCCACCGGCGCGGACGTCGCCGCGGCCCTGTCGGGCGCGGTCGGCGCCATGTCCGGGCCGCTGCACGGCGGGGCTCCGTCGCGCGTCCTCGGCATGATCGAGGAGATCGAGCGCACCGGCGACGCCGTGGCCTACGTGAAGAAGGCCCTCGACAAGGGCGAGCGGCTGATGGGCTTCGGCCACCGGGTCTACCGTGCCGAGGACCCGCGCGCCCGCGTGCTGCGGCGCACGGCCAAGGAGCTGGACGCCCCGCGCTACGAGGTGGCGGCCGCGCTGGAGAAGGCCGCCCTGGAGGAGCTGCACGAGCGCCGCCCCGACCGGGTGCTCGCGACCAACGTGGAGTTCTGGGCCGCGATCATGCTGGACTTCGCGGAGGTCCCGGCGCACATGTTCACCTCGATGTTCACGTGTGCCCGTACCGCCGGCTGGTCGGCGCACATCCTGGAGCAGAAGCGCACGGGCCGCCTGGTCCGTCCGTCCGCCCGCTACACCGGCCCGGCCCGGCGCAACCCGCGCGAGATCGCGGGCTACGCGGACATGGCCGAGACCGCCTGATCCGATCGATCGGGCTGACGGATCCACGGATCCACGGGTCCGCCGCACCACCGGCTGCCACCGCACAGGGCCGCCGCCAGCACGGGCGCCGCATCCCACCCGGGGTGCGGCGCCCGCCGCGTTTCCCGGGCCGGCCGGGCCTCAGGCCAGTACCACGTCCAGGATCCGGGCCCACTGGGCGACCACGCGGGCCCGGCGGGCGGTGTCGTCGGTGATGACGTTGGCCAGGCCCAGCCCACGGGCCATGTCGAGCAGGCCCTGCACGGTCTCCCGCACGCCGGGTACGGACTCGTCCGCGCCCAGGAGTTCCACGGCGATGCGGTGGGTCTCGCGGCCCACCCGGGCCTCCAGCTCGGCGACGCGGGGGCGCAGCTGCTCCTCGTGGGAGGCCGCGACCCACAGCTGGAGGGCGGCGCGGAACATCGGGCCGGTGTACATGTCGATGAGTGCCGCGACCACGTCGGCGCGGTCGGCCTCGGCCGCGCCGTGCGGGAACAGGTCCCGCAGGGCGGTGGAGCGTTCCTCGGCCATGTACTCGACGGCCGCCGTGAACAGCTCCTCCCGGGTGCGGAAGTGGTGCTGGGCGGCACCGCGCGAGACTCCGGCGCGCTCGGCTACCACGGCGACGGTGGAACCGGCCCAGCCCTGTTCGGCCAGGCAGGAGACGGCCGCCTCCAGCAGGTGGCGGCGGGTGACCCGGCTGCGGGCCTGCTTGGGGCCGCCGCTCGCGGGCGCGGCGGGCTGCGTCGCGGCGTCCGCCGTCGTGCCGCCCGCCGTCGCGGTGTCCGCCGTCGCGGTGTCCGCCGTGGTCAGCGCAGCCATGACGGGTCCCGGCGCTCGAAGCGGGCGGTGATGCCCTCGCGGGCCTCGGCGGAGCCGAAGTGGCGGGCGGACAGTTCGGCGAGCGCGGCTCCGTCGCGTTCCAGGGCGGCCCGTACCGGGGCCGTGACCAGCTGCTTCGTCGCGGCGAGGGCGAGCGGGCCGGCCTTGCGCAGGCCCCCCAGGACGGGGGCCAGGACCTTGTCGACGTCCTCGCCGTGCAGGGTGAGCAGGCCGATCCGGAAGGCCTCGGCGGCGTCGAAGACTTCGGCGGTCAGGAAGTAGCGGGCGGCGGCGCGCGGGTCCATGCGCGGCAGCAGCGGCGCGGAGATGACGGCCGGGACCACCCCGAGGTGGGTCTCGGTGAAGGCGTACGTGGACGCGTGCCCGGCGGCGGCGATGTCGCAGACCCCGAGCAGCCCGAGGCCGCCCGCCCGGACGTGTCCGGTGACGCGGGCGACGACCGGCAGGGGCAGTTCGGCGATCTCGCGGAGCAGGGCCAGGAAATCGGCCGGTTCGCAGGGCGACTTGAGATCGGCCCCGGCGCAGAAGGTGGTGCCGGTGTGGGTGAGGACGACCGCCCGGGCCGCCGGGTCTGCGGCCGCCGCGGCGAGGGCGGCGCGGAGCTCTCGGACCAGGCCGGCGGAGAGGGCGTTGCGGTTGGCCGGGGAGTCGAGGGTGAGCGTGGCGACGCCGGTCGCTCGCGCGGCGTGGACCAGTGGGGGCATGTCTCCTCCGGAGGGGGTGTTCGGTCGGGCGGTATCCCCTCCGGGGAGGGTATGCGGGTCGCCTGCGGCGCCTGGTCGGTGGGGCTGGGCCGGGGCCTTCGCACAGGCTGGGCGGGGTCGGGGGTGCCGCTGCGCGGGGCCTTGTCCCCTACCCGCCCTTCCACCGTTCCCCGGGCCGGCCCGGACCCCGTCCTGGGGCTTCCGCCCCAGACCCCGCTCCTCAAACGCCGGAGGGGCTGGAATGGTCCAGCCCCGCCGGCGGCTAGTACGACTTGGGCAGGCCCAGCGTCTGGTGGGAGACGAAGTTGAGGATCATTTCGCGGCTCACGGGGGCGATCCGGGCGACCCGGGAGGCGACGATCAGGGCGGCCAGGCCGTATTCGCGGGTGAGGCCGTTGCCGCCCAGGGTGTGGACGGACTGGTCCACGGCCTTGACGCAGGCCTCGGCGGCGGCGTACTTGGCCATGTTCGCGGCCTCGCCCGCGCCCATGTCGTCGCCCGCGTCGTAGAGGCGGGCGGCCTTCTGCATCATCAGGCGGGCGAGTTCCAGCTCGATGTGCGAGGCGGCGAGGGGGTGGGCTATGGCCTGGTGGGCGCCGATGGGGTCCTTCCACACCTGGCGGGTCTTGGCGTAGTCGACCGCCCTGGCCAGTGCGTAGCGGCCCATGCCGATGGCGAAGGCGGCGGTCATGACGCGCTCGGGGTTGAGGCCGGCGAAGAGCTGGAGCAGGCCCGCGTCCTCGTCGCCCACGAGGGCGGAGGAGGGGAGCCGCACCTCGTCCAGGACCAGTTCGAACTGCTTCTCCGCGGCCTGGAGCTCCATGTCGATGGCGGAGTGGGAGAAGCCGGGGGCCTCGCGCGGGACGATGAACAGGCACGGCTTGAGCCGGCCCGTCTTGGCGTCCTCGGTGCGGCCGACGATGAGGGTGGCGTCGGCGATGTCCACACCGGAGATGAAGACCTTGCGGCCGGTCAGGATCCAGTCGTCGCCTTCGCGGCGGGCCGTGGTGGTGATGCGGTGGGAGTTGGATCCGGCGTCGGGTTCGGTGATGCCGAAGGCCATGGTGCGGGTGCCGTCGGCGAGGCCGGGGAGCCAGGCCTGCTTCTGGGCCTCGGTGCCGAAGCGGGCGATGACCGTGCCGCAGATGGCGGGCGAGACCACCATCATCAGCAGCGGACAGCCGGCGGCGCCGAGCTCCTCCAGGACGATGGACAGTTCGGCGATGCCGCCGCCTCCGCCGCCGTACTCCTCGGGGAGGTTGACCCCGAGGTAGCCGAGCTTGGCTGCGTCCGCCCACAGCTCGTCGGGGTGGCGGCCCTCGCGGGCCACGCGGGCGAGGTAGTCGCGGCCGTAGCGCTGCCCGAGGGCGGCGACGGCGGCGCGCAGGGCCTGGTGCTCTTCCGATTCGACAACGGTGTTGCTCATGCGGACGGTTCCTCCTGGACGACGGCGAGCAGGGCGCCGAATTCGACCTGTTGGCCGGTGACGGCGTGGAGCGCGGTGAGCGTGCCGGAGGCGGGCGCGAGGATGCGGTGTTCCATCTTCATCGCCTCCAGCCAGAGCAGGGGCTGCCCGGCGGTGACGGGGCTGCCGGGGGCCAGGCCCTCGGCGACGCGGACGACGGTGCCGGGCATGGGGGCGAGCAGGGAGCCGGGTTCGGTGCGGTCCTGGGGGTCCGCGAACCGGGGTACGGGAGTCAGGGTGTGGGCCCCGAGCACCGAGTCGACGTAGACCGCCGAAGCCCCGACCCCCGGGTTGTTCGAATTGTGTTTCACGTGGAACAGCCGCCGGACGCCCTCGACTTCGAGGGTGACCAGCTCCGGCGTCGCGGCCAGGACCCGTACCCCGGGCCGGTCCACGAGTTCCGGGGGCCCGCTGCGCGCCGGGCGGTACAGGACCTCGTGCTCCGTCCCGCCCACCGTGTAGCGGCGGCTCTGCGGCTGGGAGCGGAGGTTGCGCCAGCCGCCGAGCCGCAGGGCGAGCGGGGCGTCCGGGGCGGGGGCCGCCTCCGCGAGAGCCGCGGCCAGCGCGGACAGGGCGGGCGCCGGGTCCTCGGGGTCGGCTTCGGTGAGGGCGGTCAGGTGGCGCTCGTAGAAGCCGGTGTCCAGGCGCGCGGCCTCGAACTCCGGGTGGCGCAGGGACCGTACGAGGAGTTCGCGGTTGGTGGTGACCCCGTGGATCCGGGCTCCGGCGAGGGCCGAAGCGAGGGCGCGGACGGCCTCGGCGCGGGTCGGGGCATGGGCGACGACCTTGGCGAGCATCGGGTCGTAGTGGACGGAGACGGTGTCCCCGTCGGCGAACCCGGTGTCCACCCGGACCTCTCCGGGGACGGCCAGGGTGTGCAGCACCCCGGTCTGCGGGCGCCAGTCCAGGGCGGGGTCCTCGGCGTACAGCCGGGCCTCGACGGCGTGGCCCGTGGCCTGCGGCGGGGTCAGCGGCAGGGCCGCGCCCTCGGCGATCCGCAGCTGGAGCGCGACGAGGTCGATCCCGAAGACGGCCTCGGTGACGGGGTGTTCCACCTGGAGGCGGGTGTTCATCTCCAGGAAGTACGGGCGCCCGTCGGCGGTGACGAGGAACTCCACGGTGCCCGCGCCCTGGTACGAGACCGCGCGCGCGGCGGCCACGGCCGCCTCATGCAGGCTCGCGCGCAGGGCCTCGGGCAGAGCGGGCGCCGGGGCCTCCTCGATGACCTTCTGGTGGCGCCGCTGGAGGGAGCAGTCGCGGGTGCCGAGCGCCCAGACGGTGCCGTGGGAGTCGGCGAGGATCTGCACCTCGACGTGACGCCCCCGCTCCACGTAGGGCTCCGCGAAGACCTCGCCGTCGCCGAAGGCGGAACGGGCCTCGGCGGAGGCTGCCTCCAGTTCCTCCTTGAGCGCGTCCAGGTCCCGTACGACCCGCATCCCGCGGCCGCCACCGCCCGCCGCCGCCTTCAGGAGCAGCGGGAGGTCGGCGGAGGTGGCCCGCTGCGGGTCCACGGGGTCCAGGAGCGGGACCCCGGCGGCGCGCATCAGCTCCTTGGCCCGGGTCTTGGAGGCCATGGCCTCGATGGCGGCGGGCGGCGGGCCGATCCAGACGAGCCCGGCGGCCTGGACCTCGCGGGCGAAGCCGGCGTTCTCGGAGAGGAACCCGTAGCCGGGGTGGACCGCGTCGGCGCCCGCCGCGAGGGCGGCCTTGATGACCAGGTCCCCGCGCAGGTAGGTGTCGGCGGGGGCCGCGCCCGGCAGCCGTACGGCGGCGTCGGCCGTGCGCACGTGCAGGGCGTCGGAGTCGGGGTCGGAGTGGACGGCGACGGTGGCCAGGCCGAGGGCGCGGGCGGTGCGGAAGACGCGGACGGCGATCTCGCCGCGGTTGGCCACGAGGACGGATTTCAGGGTCACGGGCAGGGTCAGGGGCAAGGTCTGGGGCGGGGTCAGGGTCATCTGGGGGCTCACATCCGGAAGACGCCGAAGCCGCCACGGGCGCCCTCGACAGGGGCGTTGTGGACGGCCGACAGGCACAGGCCGAGGATCGTGCGGGTGTCGCGCGGGTCGATGACCCCGTCGTCGTACAGCCGCCCGGACAGGAACATCGGCAGGGACTCCGACTCGATCTGGGCCTCGACGAAGGCCCGCATGCCGGCGTCGGCCTCCTCGTCGTACGGCAGGCCCTTCGCGGCGGCGGACTGCCGGGACACGATGGACAGCACCCCGGCGAGCTGCGCGGGCCCCATGACGGCGGACTTCGCGCTGGGCCAGGCGAAGAGGAAGCGGGGCTCGTAGGCGCGGCCGCACATGCCGTAGTGGCCGGCCCCGTAGCTGGCGCCGATGAGGACGGACAGGTGCGGGACGCGGGAGTTGGAGACCGCGTTGATCATCATCGAGCCGTGTTTGATGATGCCGCCCTGCTCGTACTCCTTGCCGACCATGTAGCCGGTGGTGTTGTGGAGGAAGAGGAGCGGGATGTCGCGCTGGTTGGCGAGCTGGATGAACTGGGCGGCCTTCTGCGACTCCGCGCTGAACAGCACCCCTTGGGCGTTGGCGAGGATGCCGACCGGATAGCCGTGGAGGGTGGCCCAGCCGGTGACCAGGCTGGTGCCGTAGAGGGGCTTGAACTCGTCGAAGTCGGACGCGTCGACGATGCGGGCGATGACCTCACGGGGGTCGAAGGGGGTCTTCAGGTCGGCCGGGACGATCCCCAGGAGCTCCTCGGGATCGTGCAGCGGCTCCTGCGCCCGGTCCGGATCGGGGTGGGCCTTGCGGTGGTTGAGGCGGGCGACGACGCGGCGGGCCTGGCGGATGGCGTCGTGCTCGTCGAGAGCGTAGTAGTCGGCGAGGCCCGAGGTCCGGGCGTGCATGTCGGCTCCGCCGAGGGACTCGTCGTCGCTCTCCTCGCCGGTGGCCATCTTGACCAGCGGCGGACCGCCGAGGAACACCTTGGAACGGTCCTTGATCATGATGGTGTGGTCGGACATGCCGGGGATGTACGCGCCCCCGGCCGTGGAGTTGCCGAAGACCACGGCGACGGTGGGGATGCCCTCCGCCGAGAGCCGGGTGATGTCGCGGAAGATCGCACCGCCCGGGATGAAGATCTCCTTCTGGGAGGGGAGATCGGCGCCGCCGGACTCGACGAGGCTGATGCAGGGGAGCCTGTTCTGGCGGGCGATCTCGTTGGCCCGCAGGGCCTTCTTGAGCGTCCACGGATTGCTCGCCCCGCCGCGCACGGTCGGATCGTTGGCGGTGATCAGGCACTCGACGCCCTCGACCGTCCCGATCCCGGTGACCATGGAGGCGCCGACCGGGTAGTCGCTGCCCCAGGCGGCCAGCGGGGACAGCTCCAGGAAAGGGGTGTCCGGATCGAGCAGCAGCTCGACCCGCTCCCGCGCCAGGAGCTTGCCCCGGCCCTTGTGGCGGGCGGTGTACTTCTCCCCGCCCCCCTGGAGGGCCGCCCCGTGCGCCGCGTCGAGCTCGGCGATCCGCTCCAGGGCGGCGCTACGGGCCTGCGCGTGCTCGGGGGCGAGCGGGTCGACGGCGGTCTTGAGGCGGGTCACTGGCGGGGTCCCTCCGGGGTGGTCGCGGGCACGGTCGTCGGGGGCACAGCCGCCGGGGGCGGAGCCGCCTGGAGCAGGGATTCGGGGATGTCGAGGTGGCGGGCGCGGAGCCATTCGCCCAGCGCCTTGGCCTGGGGATCGAAGCGGTGGCCGGAGGCGACGCCGTCGCCGAGGATTCCGGTGACGGTGAAGTTGAGGGCGCGCAGGCGGGGCAGCGGGTGCCGGGTCACCTCCAGGGGAGCCGTCTCGGGGAGCAGCTCCTTGAAGGCCTCGACGGTGAGGGTGTCGCGCAGCCACGCCCAGGCGGGGTCGCTCTCCACCCACACCCCGACGTTGGCGTCCCCGCCCTTGTCGCCGCTGCGGGCCCCGGCGATGGTCCCCAAGGGGGCCCGTCGGGTGGGGCCGGTCGGAGCCTCCGGCTCGGGGGCCGCCGCAGCCTCCGGCTCGGGGGCGGTGGGCCCTGCGGGGCTGTCCCCCACCCCGCCCCTTCCCGAAACCGGGGCTCCGCCCCCGGACCCCCGCGCCTCAAACGCCGGCGGGGCTGAAAGGACAAGAGGGGTCGGAGAGGCTGAAGGGGCCGGCGGTATCGGGACCCGGGTGCCGTCCGGGAGGGTGGCCGTGTGGGGGACCGAGGCGGCGGGGACGTGGTCCGAGGCGAAGACCCCGTAGGGCTGGGCCGGGCCGGGAGGGGCCGTGACGTGGAAGCCGGGGTAGCTGCCGAGGGCGAGTTCGATCGCCGCCGAGGTGAGCGCCCGGCCCACCCGGTCCGGGTCCGGGTCGCGGACCACCAGCCGCAGCAGCGCGCTCGCCGTCTCCTCCGTCGCCGCGTCCTCGTGGTCCGTGCGGGAGAGGGTCCAGGCGACCGAGGCCACGCCGGAGAGGAGCGGGGCCAACTGGGCACGGACCAGAGCCGACTTCGCCTCGATGTCCAGGCCCGTCAGCACGAAGACGACCTCGTTGCGCCAGCCGCCGATCCGGGTCACCCCCACCTTCAGGCGCTCCGGCGGCGCCTCGCCCCGTACGCCCGAGACGGCCACCCGGTCCGGGCCCGCCTCGGACAGCCGGACGGTGTCCAGTCGGGCCGTCACGTCCGGGCCGAGGTAGCGCACGCCCTGGGTCTCGTACAGCAGTTGCGCCGTGACCGTGCCGACCGTCACGGCCCCGCCCGTGCCCGGGTGCTTCGTGATCACCGAGGACCCGTCCCGCGCGATCTCCGCCAGCGGGAAACCGGGCCGGGACACGTCGTGCCGGGTGAAGAAGGAGTAGTTCCCGCCGGTCGCCTGCGTCCCGCACTCCAGGACGTGGCCGGCCACCACCGCCCCCGCGAGCCGGTCGTGGTCCTCCGGAGCCCAGTCGAACCACCACGCGGCCGGACCGCTGACCAGCGCCGCGTCCGTGACCCGGCCGGTCACCACCACGTCCGCGCCCGCGCGCAGGCAGGCGGTGATGCCGGCGCCGCCGAGGTAGGCGTTCGCGGTGAGCGCGCCGCTGCCCCCGTACCCGCCTTCTCCCGCGCCCTGTCCCTGTCCCGCTCCGGCTCCCGTCCGCATCAGGTCGTCGCCGTCCACGTGTGCGACCGAAACGGGCAGGGACAGCTTCGCGGCCAGCGCCCGTACCGCCCCGGCCAGTCCCGCCGGGTTCAGACCGCCCGCGTTCGCCACGATCCGTACGCCCCGCTCGTGCGCGAGGCCCAGGCCCTCCTCCAGCTGGCGCAGGAAGGTCTTGGCGTAGCCGAGGTCCGGGTTCTTCAGACGGTCGCGGCCCAGGATCAGCATGGTGAGCTCGGCCAGGTAGTCGCCGGTGACCACGTCGAGCGGGCCGCCGGTCAGCATCTCGCGGAGGGCGCCGAACCGGTCCCCGTAGAAGCCGGACGCGTTGCCGATCAGCAGCGGCCTGTCGGGCTGCCGGCCGGGGCTGCCGGGTGCCGTCGTCATCGGGCGGACTCCGGCTCGCGGCCCGGGCCCGCCGGGCCCGCGAAGGCCTGGGCGATGTCGAGCCAGCGGTCGGCGTCGGGGCCGGTCGCCGTCAGGGCCAGGTCGGCGCGGTGGGCCCGCTGGGTCACCAGCAGGCAGAAGTCCAGCGCCGGGCCGGTGATGCGCTGGGGGGCGTCCGCGGGCCCGTACGTCCACGCCTCGGAGTCGCAGGACCGCTCGGGCGGCGTCAGCTCGACCCGGAACTCCCCCACGGGCGCCGGCAGCCCCCGTACCGCGTACGCGTAGTCGCGCGCCCGCACCCCGATCCGTGCCACGTGCCGCAGCCGGTCCGTCGGGACGCGGCGCACGCCGAGCGCGTCGGCGACGTCCTGGCCGTGGGCCCAGCTCTCCATCAGGCGGGCGCTCGCCATCGAAGCGGCCTTCATCGGCGGCCCGTACCAGGGGAACTTGGCTTCGGCCGAGGCCTGCGCGAGGGCCTCGTCGAGGGCCGCGCGACCGGCCCGCCAGCGGGCCAGCAACTCGGCGGGCGCCAGCGCGGCACCCTCCTCGGCTCCCGCGTCGACGAAGGAGTCGGGGGCCTTCAGGGCCTCCTCGACCATGCCCGCGAAGGCGGCGGCATCGGTGAGGGAGAGCAGCGCGGCCCGGTCGGTCCAGTGCAGGTGGGCGATCTGGTGGGCGATGCTCCAGCCGGGTGCGGGCGTGGGTTTCGCCCAGCCGTCCGGAGACAACTCCGCGACGAGGGCATCGAGTTCACGGCCCTCCTCGCGGAGATCGGCGAAGACGGCGACAGCGGACGGATCGGGCACGGGTGCGCTCCCCTTCTCGGCGTGGGGGAAGCGTGCCAGCCGCCGAGAAAACAATCAAGCGTGCTTGCATTATTTTCCGGAACGGCTTCCACCCGCCGCGCAGCGGCCGAGGGGCCACCCCAACCCATCCTCCGCTCCCGGGACTTGGGACCACCCGTCTTACGCACCCTTGCGCGGGAGCGGTGCCGGGACGAGGATCGGCGGCATGATCAAGGGCGTGATGTTCGACTTCTCCGGAACCCTCTTCCGCATCGAACCCACCGAGGACTGGCTCCGCGCGGTACTGACGGAAGCCGGGATGGACGTACCCGAGGCGGAACTCCTCGACTGCGCCGCCCGTTTGGAGGAGGCAGGAGCCCTGCCCGGCGGTGCCAACCCCCGCCGGATGCCGCCCCACCTGGCCGCCCTGTGGCAGGAGCGCGACCTCGGCGACGCGCAGCACCGGGCCGTCTACACCGCCCTCGCCCGCCAGGTGGAGCTGCCCGGGGCGGAGCGGGCGGACGGGGCGGGCGGGGCCGAGCGGGCAGACCAGGCTGACCGGGCCGACCGGGCCGACGCCCTGTACGAGGCCTTGTACGACCGCCACCGCACCCCCGCGGCCTGGCGGCCCTACCCCGACACGGCGCGCACGCTCGCCGCCCTGCGCGAGCGCGGCATCCCGGTCGCCGTCGTCAGCAACATCGGCTGGGACCTGCGCCCCGTCTTCCGCGCCCACGGCTTCGACCACCTCGTCGACGCCTACGTGCTCTCCTTCGAACACGGGGTCCAGAAGCCCGATCCCCGGCTCTTCCAGGCCGCCTGCGACGCGCTCGGGCCGGCGCCCGCCGACGTACTCATGGTCGGCGACGACCGCGTCGCGGACGCGGGGGCCGCCGCGCTGGGCTGCCGGGTCCAGCTGGTCGAGCACCTGCCGGTCGACCGGCGGCCGCAGGCACTGACCGAGGCGCTCGGCGGCCTGCTCTGACGCGGCGGGTTCCGGCCTGCTCTGACGCCGGGGGCCCCGGCCTGCTCTGACGTGGCCGGCTCCTGCCGCTACTCGGCGGCCGCCCGGCGGGTGAAGTCCATCGTCCAGTTGTGGACCCAGCCGGCGCCCCCGTCGGCGGAGAAGAACTGCTCCCAGCGCGGGGACCCGGTATCCGTCCGCGACCACACGAACCGCACCAGGACCGCCTTGCCCCCGTAGGTGTCCTCACCCTCGAAGACCCCCCGGCCCGTGCCCGCCTCGAACCGCCCGACGACGGGTGGGAACAGCGTCCCGGTCCGGCGGCTCACCCAGTTGAGGGTCCACTGCTCGAGCGCGGGATCGTAGAGGCGCAGGGTCAGGCCGCCGGAGCCCTTGGTCGGGAACTCGATCTCGTCCACGTTCGCGGCGCCGCCGAAGTGGCGCGTGGCGCGGGAGGTCCCCGGGAACTCCTCCCATCCGCTGTCCGGGTCGAGGAAGTCGGCGAGCCAGCGGTTCGCGACGTCCCAGTCGCCGAGGAAGAAGTCGAAGTCGTTCACGTGCGGGCTCCCTGAGTCGTTCGTTCGTTTCGTTCGTCTCGTTGCTGATGGGGGAACCGTAGGAGCACTCCACTGACATCCTGTGTCAGTGAAGTCCAGCCGCTTGATCTCGATGCTGCTCCTCCTCCAGACCCGCGGCCGGATGACCGCCGCCGAGCTCGCCGAGGAACTGGAAGTCTCCGTGCGCACGGTCTACCGCGACGCGGACGCCCTGGCCGCGGCCGGCATTCCGCTCTACGGCGATGCGGGCCACAGCGGCGGCTACCAGCTCCTCGACGGCTACCGGACCCGCCTCACCGGCCTGGCCCCGGGCGAGGCCGAAGCCCTCTTCCTCACCGGAATGCCGGGCCCCGCCGCCGAACTGGGCCTCGGCCGCGCCCTGTCGACCGCCCAGCTGAAACTCCGGGCCGCCCTGCCTACGGAGCTGCGCGCGCAGGCCGACCGGATGCGGCTGCGGTTCCACCTGGACGCACCGGGCTGGTACGCGGAACAGGAGGAGACCCCGCACCTGGGGCAGGTCGCCGACGCGGTCTGGCGGGGCCGGGTCATCGAGATCCGCTACCGCCGCTGGAAGGCCCCCCACGAGGTGGACCGGCGGCTGGCACCGTACGGGCTGGTCCTCAAGGCGGGGCGCTGGTACTTGGTGGCGGGGCCGGTCGCGGGCTCGGCCGGAGCCGTGGACCCGGGGCCGCCGTTCACCTACCGGGTGGACCAGATCCTGGCGGTGCGGGAGACGGCGCAGGAGTGCGAACTCCCCGAGGGCTTCGAGCTGGCCGCGCACTGGCGTCGGACCCAGGACGAGTTCCACGAGCGGCTGCACCCGGAGGAGGCGGAGGTACGGGTCTCCGCGCGCGGCGCGACCCTGCTGACCGGCGCCCAGGCCAAGGCCCTCGCCACCACGGGCACCCCGGATCCCGAACTGGCCGGGTGGACACGGGCGGTACTGCCGATCGAGTCGCACGCGCACGCGCAGGCGCTGTTCCTCGGGCTCGGCGCGGAGGCGGAAGTCCTCGCCCCGCCGTCGCTGCGCGGCCGGATCGCGGCAACCGTGGCCGCGATGGCGGCCCGCTACGCGTGAACCCTTCCCTCCGGCGGCCTGCGGCTGGGATGCTCCGCGCATGACGACACCTCGGATGTACCTTGCCGTGGCGGCACTGAGTGCGCTCGCGCTGGGTGTGGCCATGGCCAGCGGCTGGGGCCAGGACTGGCCGGACGCCTTGCCGCCGGCGACGGCGAACGTCCAACACGCGGATGTCGTACCGACCGCGGCCCCTGCTCCTCCGGAGTCGGACCCGGCCGGGGTCTGACCCGTCAGCCAGGCCCCGCCTTCAGCGGCGGGTTTGGGAGCGCACCGCGCCCATGCTTGCTGCGATGACCAGGGCGATCGCCGCCGCGTCGAGTGCCGACAGGGCCTGGTTCAGTACCAGGAAGCCCGCCGTCGCGGCGATCGCCGGTTCCAGGCTCATCAGGATCGCGAAGGTCGGCGCCGGCAGCCTCCGTAGGGCCAGGAGTTCCAGCGTGTAGGGCAGTACGGAGGACAGCACCGCCACGCCCAGCCCCAGCGCCAGCGTGCTCGGCAGCAGCAGGGCCGAGCCCGCCTCGATCACTCCGAGCGGGAGGGACAGTACGGCGGCCACCGCCATCGCCAGGGCCAGCCCGTCCGCCTGCGGGAAGCGGCGGCCCGTGCGGGCGCTGAAGACGATGTACGCCGCCCACATGCCGCCCGCTCCGAGCGCGTACGCCGCGCCCAGCGGGTCCAGGCCGCCGAAGCCTCCCCCGCCGTGGGTGGACAGGAGGACTACGCCGGCCAGGGCCAGCCCCGCCCACAGGAGGTTCATGAGCCGCCGGGAGACCACTACGGACAGCACCAGCGGGCCCAGCACCTCCAGGGTGACGGCGGGGCCCAGCGGGATGCGGTCGATGGCCTGGTAGAAGAGGCCGTTCATGCCGGCCATGGTCACGCCGAACCACCACACGGTGGTCCAGTCGGAACGCGAGTAGCCGCGCACCTTGGGCCGGCAGACGAGCAGCAGCACCAGCGCGGCCGCCGCGAGCCTCAGGGTGACCACGCCCGCCGCGCCCGCCCTGGGCATGATCATGACCGCGAGGGCGGCACCGAACTGCACCGAGACGCCCGCCGTGACCACCAGGGCCACCGGCCCGAAACGGGCCCGCAGCGACCCGGGGGCCGGGCTGGGGGCGGGCGTGGAAGCAGGGGCGGGCGCCGTGGGCGGGGCGGCAGGCGAGGCGGAGGACGTCGGTACGGGCATTTATCCAGATTAGGCCGTCCGTAAGGACCGTGCCTGCGTGTTTTGCCTTACATCCGGCGCGGGCGCCCCCGCGACACCTCCGGCTCCGCTTCCTCCAGCGCCTCCGCCAGGACCTCCGCCAGGTGCCGGGCCCGGCCTCCGGCCAGCTGCGCGATCTGGGTCCGGCAGGAGAATCCGTCCGCCAGCACCTCCGCACCCGGCGGCGCCGACCGCAGCGAAGGGAGCAGCTGTTCCTCGGCGCAGGCGACCGAGACCTCGTGGTGGCCCGGCTCGAAGCCGAAGTTCCCCGCGAGGCCGCAGCAGCCGCCGGTCAGCTCGCCCGTCAGCCCGGCCCGCTCGCGCAGCCGGCGGTCCGGGCCGTCGCCGAGGACCGCGTGCTGATGGCAGTGGGTCTGGCCGGCGACCGGCCGGTCGAGCCGGGGCGGCTGCCAGTGCGGGGCGTACTCCTCCAGGGTCTCGGCGAAGGTACGGACGGCCGCGGCGAGGCGGTGTGCGCGGGGGTCCTCCGGGAGGAGGGCCGGGAGGTCCGTGCGGAGGGCTGCCGCGCAGCTCGGTTCCAGGACCAGGACCGGGCCCTGCGGGTCGCCCATGGCGTCCATGGCGTCCAGCGTGCGGCGCAGGACCTTGCGGGCCCGGTCCAGGCGGCCGGTGGAGATGTACGTCAGGCCGCAGCAGACGGGGCGGCCCGGCAGCCTGGCCTCCAGGCCGGCGGCTCGCAGCACCTGGACGGCGGCGTGCCCGGCCTCGGGGGCGAGGTACTGCGTGAAGGTGTCCGGCCACAGCGTGACGACGGTCCCGGACCGGGGCGCGGGTGCGGGTGCGGGTGGGCCCTGCGGGCGGCTGTCCCCTACCCGCCCTTCCGCCGTTCCCCGGGGCTGCGCCCCGGACCCCCTGGGGCTCCGCCCCGGACCCCGCTCCTCAAACGCCGGAGGGGCTGGATTTTCCAGCCCCCGGCTGAACGGGGTCCGGGCCAGCGCGGGCAGCGGGCGGGACCGCTCCAGGCCCGGGATGCGTAGGAAGCGGGCTGCGAGGTTCGCCGGAGCGGTCAGCCGCAGGGCGGAGATCGTGCGCAGCCAGGCCGGGAGGCCGCCCAGTAGGTAGTGGGACAGGGGGCGCAGTCGGCCGGACCAGTGGTGGTGGAGGAACTCCGCCTTGTACGAGGCCATGTCCACGCCGACCGGGCAGTCGCTGAGGCAGCCCTTGCAGCCCAGGCAGAGGTCCAGCGCCTCGGCGACTTCAGCCGAACGCCAGCCGTCCGTCACGATCTCCCCGGCGAGCATCTCGTGCAGCAGGCGGGCCCGGCCGCGCGTGGAGTGGCGTTCCTCCCCCGTGGCCCGGTACGACGGGCACATCACCCCCGGCCCGCCGGTGTCGAGGGACCGGCACTTCGCCACGCCCACGCAGCCCGCCACCCCCTCGGCCAACCCACCCACTGGTCCCGGACCCGAACCCCCCAGCACCGCGAAGCGGAGGTTCTCGTCCAGCCGGGCCGGGTGGACGAGGATCGCCGGGTTCATGCCGCCCGCCGGGTCCCAGACGGCCTTGTAGGCCTCGAAGAGGGAGATCACCGAGGGGGCGTACATCCGCGGCAGCAGCTCCGCGCGGGCCTGCCCGTCGCCGTGTTCGCCCGAGAGGGAGCCGCCGTGCGCGACCACCAGATCGGCCAGGGCCGAGGAGAAGGTGCGGAAGCGGGCCACGCCCGGCGGCGTCATCAGGTCGAAGTCGATCCGGACGTGCACGCAGCCCTCCCCGAAGTGGCCGTACGGGGATCCGCGCAGCCCGTGCTCCGCCAGCAGTGCGCGGAATTCCCGCAGGTAGGCGCCGAGCCGGGCCGGGGGGACCGCGCAGTCCTCCCAGCCCGGCCAGGCCATCGAACCTCCCCCAGACTCCGTCCGGGAGGTGCCCCCTGGCATCCGGGTGGCCGTGCCCGCCGCGTCCTCGCGGATCCGCCACAGCGCCCGCTGCCCCGCCGGGTCGGTGACCAGGAGGGAGTCGAGCGCGTCCGCGCCCCGTAGGAGGGCCCGGCCGGCGGCCTCGTCCCACGTCTCCACGAACAGCCACGCCCCGCCCCGGGGCAGGCCGCCGGCCGCCGGGCCCACCAGGTCGGCGGCCATGCCCTCCACCGTCAACAGGCCGCTCGGCGGGCCGCCCCCGGACACCAGAGCGGCCGCCGCGTCCGCCGCCGCGCTCTCGTCGGTGTACCCGAGCACCGCGAGCACCGGCGCGCGCGGGGCCTCCACGAGGCGCACCACGGCCTCCGTCACCACCCCGAGGGTGCCCTCGCTGCCGCAGAACGCCCGGGCGGCCTGCACACCCCGCTCGGGGAGCAGCGCGTCGAGGTCCCCGTAGCCGGAGATCCGCCGGGAGAAGCCGTCGGCCGGGCCTCCTGCCATGCCCGTGCGCAGGACCGCGAGGTGTCCCGCCACCAGTTCCCGCAGGCCCGGCGGGGTTCCGGTCCAGCCTGTGGCCAGGCGGTGGCGGGCGCCCCCGTACGCGGTCACGGACAGCTCGGCCACGTTGTCGGCGGTGGTGCCCCAGGCCACCGAGTGGGCCCCGCAGGCGTTGTTGCCGATCATGCCGCCGAGGGTGCAGCGGGAGTGCGTGGACGGGTCCGGCCCGAAGGTCAGCCCGTGCGGGCGCGCGGCGTCGCGCAGCCGGTCGAGGACCAGGCCCGGCTGGACGACGGCGGTGCGGGATACGGGGTCCAGCGATACGAGGGCGTTCATGTGGCGGGTCAGGTCCAGGACCACCCCGACGCCCGTGGCCTGGCCCGCGATGGAGGTGCCGCCGCCGCGCGGGACGACCGGGACTCCGGCCTCGGCGCACACGGCGAGGGCGGCGGCCACGTCGTCTCCGTCGCGCGGGGAGACCACGCCGACCGGGACCCGGCGGTAGTTCGAGGCGTCCATGGTGGTCAGGGCCCGAGCGGCGGCCGAGAAGTCGACCTCTCCGCGCAGGTTCGCCCGCAATGTCCGTTCGAGGGTTCGTTGCCTCGCGCGCTCGTGTTCACCGGGTGACGTCACGTCCGACACCTTCCCACCCCGACCCCGCCGTTCCCGCGCGTCTCATCCGGTGGACGCGCCTCCAAGGCGCGGACTCCGACCCGATACGCTCGGCTCGTGGCTGAGATCCAGATTCCCGCTGACATCAAGCCCGCCGACGGACGCTTCGGCGCGGGCCCCTCCAAGGTGCGGACCGAGGCGCTGGACGCCCTCGCCGCCACCGGTACCTCCCTGCTCGGAACCTCACACCGCCAGGCCCCGGTCAAGAACCTGGTCGGCTCGGTGCGCCAGGGCCTCCGGGACCTCTTCTCCCTCCCCGAGGGCTACGAGGTGATCCTGGGCAACGGCGGCTCCACCGCCTTCTGGGACATCGCGACCGCCGGTCTCATCGAGCGGAAGTCGCAGCACCTCACCTTCGGTGAGTTCTCCTCCAAGTTCGCTTCGGCCGCGAAGCTCGCGCCGTGGCTGGACGCGCCGTCCGTGATCTCCTCGGACCCGGGCACGCACCCGGACCCGGTGGCGGAGGCGGGCGTGGACGTCTACGCGTACACGCACAACGAGACCTCCACGGGTGTCGCGGCGCCGATCAAGCGCGTCGCGGGCGCCGACGAGGGTTCCCTCGTTCTGGTGGATGCGACCTCGGGCGCCGGCGGTCTGCCGGTGGACATCACCGAGACCGACGTCTACTACTTCGCCCCGCAGAAGTCCTTCGCCTCCGACGGCGGCCTGTGGCTGGCGGCGTTCTCCCCGGCGGCCCTGGAGCGCGCGGCCCGCGTGCACGCCTCCGGCCGGCACATCCCGGAGTTCTTCTCGCTGCCGACGGCGATCGACAACTCGCTGAAGAACCAGACGTACAACACCCCGGCGCTCTCCACCCTCTTCCTGCTGAACGAGCAGCTGGAGTGGATGAACAGCCAGGGCGGCCTGGAGTTCACGACCGGTCGTACGGCGGCCAGCGCGGCCCACCTGTACGGCTGGGCGGAGGCGTCGAAGTACGCGAACCCGTTCGTCGCGGACGCCGCCAAGCGTTCCGCGGTCATCGGCACGATCGACTTCTCGGACGACATCGACGCGGCGGCGGTCGCCAAGGTGCTGCGCGCCAACGGCATCGTGGACACCGAGCCGTACCGCAAGCTCGGCCGCAACCAGCTCCGTATCGCGATGTTCCCGGCGATCGACCCGGCGGACGTCCAGGCGCTGACCGCGTGCGTGGACTACGTCATCGAGAACCTCTGACCGACTGACGGCCGACTGACAGCCGACCCGCACGCTCCGGAGCCCCCGGTGACATCCCGTCACCGGGGGCTTCCGCGTTCCTGAAAGGGTCCTGAAGGCCTCGGGCCCGGAATCCGCCCCGGACACCGGGACCTTGGTCCCAAAAATGGGGGCAAAGAGCCCGCAAACGCAGTATCCCGACTGCCCCCGCGGCCTGCGGTTTTATCCGCCGGGACCTTCGGCAGGGGCCCTTCCCGGTGCCCGGAAGGGCCGCAACCAACCACCCCAGGATGTCCCTCATGTCTGGTGTGCCGGGAAAAACCCCGGCCCGTTCAGGAGGAACCCCATGCGCAAGGCACTCACCCTCTCGACGATCGCCCTCGCCTCGTCGATGGCCCTGGCGGTCCCCACCGTCGCGTTCGCCGCCGACTCCACCCCGACCGCCGCGAAGGCCAGCGCCGGCGCCGAGGCGGCCCCGGTGGCCCTGAAGCTCTCGACCTCCACCGCCGCGACGGGCGACTCCATCCAGCTCTCGATGGAGGTCCCGGACGGCTCGACCAACCTGTCCATCTCCTCCAAGGCCCTGGACGACGTCAAGATGACCGACGGCCGCGGCGCCACCGCCAAGGTCGCCAAGGTTCCTGCCGGCAGCTACGGGATCTCCCTCACCGGCACGGGCCCCGACGGCAAGAAGATCCAGGCCACTGCGCAGCTGACCGTCAAGGCCGACACCCCGAAGCCCCCGAAGCCGACCGACTCCACGCTCAGCCTCTCCGCGGACCACGGCAAGCCCGGCGACAAGATCCAGGTCACCATCAAGACCGCGCCGAACGAGAAGAGCGCGTTCATCAAGTCCGACGCCTTCGGCGGTCAGATCAACCTGAAGAACGACGGCAAGGGCGTCTGGACCGGCACCGCGGTCGTCTCCAAGGACGTCAAGTCCGGCTACTACGGCGTCCACGCCTTCGCGGGCGGCAAGGAGTTCGACACCGTGAAGTTCTCCACCGACGCCACCGGCACCCCGAAGCCGGCCCCGCTCGACCCGAGCAAGCACAAGACCCCCAAGGGTTCCGTGAACACCGGCCAGGCCCCCCTCGGCTGGGTCCCCTCGGATGCCGCAGACCATGGCTGAGCGGTCCACCCGGAACCTCGCCCCCCGCCGGAGCGGCCGCGCGGTGCGCGTGGCCGCCCTGGCGGGCACGGCGGCCCTCACCGTCGCCCTGGTGAGCGCCTGCTCCTCCGGCGGCGGTGACGCAGCCGCGGTCAACAACCCGGCCGCCGCCAAGCCCGCCTCGGTGCTGGGGGCCTCCGTCCCGGACCGCATCGTGATCCCGGACATCAAGGTCGACGCCCCGCTCGACACCGTCGGGCTCGACGCCCAGGGCGTCATGCAGGAACCGGACTTCGCGAAGCCGAAGGACGCTGCCTGGTACAAAGACGGCCCGACCCCCGGGGAGAAGGGCGCGGCCGCCGTCGTCGGGCACATGGACACCCCGCAGGAACCCCAGGCCGTCTTCTACAACCTCAAGAAGCTGAAGAAGGACGAGAAGATCGAGATCCACCGCGACGACGGCTCCACCGCCGTCTTCGCCGTGGACGAGGTCGACACCTTCAAGAAGGACCGGTTCCCGACCGACAAGGTCTACGGGGACACCCACGGCAAGGCGGAACTGCGCGTCATCACCTGCGGCGGCAACCTCACCAAGGACCGCCACTGGGACGCCAACGTCGTGGTCTTCGCGCACCTCGTCGGACAGGAATAGCCCGGCCGAACGGTCAGGCCGAACAGCCGGGCCGAACAGTCAGGACCCTGCGGTCACTTGCTGATGGCGAAGCGCATCAGGGCCTGCTCGTCGCCCGGCTTGATCTTTCCGGTCTGGTTGATGACCTGCAGCTTCCAGCCGGACCCGTCCCGGATCGCCTTGGCGACGGCGCAGCCGTTGTCGGTGCCGAGCAGGCTCGGCCAGATGTCGGCGACCTGCTGGCTGCTGCCGCCCGTCGCGTCGTACACCTTGAAGCTGATGTTGCGCGCGTTCTGGAACGAACTGCCCTTCTTGTACGCGGCGGCGACGAAGACGATGGACGTGACGTTGCCCGGTATCCGGGCGAACTCGACGGTCACCGTCTCGTCGTCGCCCTCGCCGTGCCCGGTCTGGTTGTCCCCGCTGTGGAGCAGCGAACCGTTGCCCATCGGGTCCAGGGAGTCGAGGCCCGCGAGGCGGACCGGGTCCGAGCCCTGCATGGCGATCGCGATCAGGTCCAGGTCGGTTCCGGTCTTGCGCTTGAACTTGCCCAGCAGCCCGCCGCTGCTGCCCGCGGTGGGGTCCCAGGAGACTCCGATGGACAGGTGGGTCACGCCACCGAGGTCCGCGGGGCCGTCTTCCTTGGTGAGCGTAATCATGGGCACCTCATAGCTTGGGCGACTGCGACCCATGAAGTGTGCCTGAGCCGCGCCGCCGACGGCCTCGTGGAGTCGGGCGCATCCGCACGCGATACCTTCAGGACCTCCGCATCCGGCATTCCGTGAATGCGGGACAGAGCGGTACGGCTTGGAGGCAGCGGCGTGAACGTGCGAGTGACGGCGGCCCAGGGTGGCATCGACCCCTTCGGTACGGCACGGCTGCGGCGCGGGGTGCTCGATGCCTGGGGTGCGGGCCCGGCACGTTTCCGCGAGGACGCCAACGCCGAGGAGGACCTGGCCCTCGGCGGCTACCGCGACCGGCTGGTCGTCGAACTCGCGCAGAACGCCGCCGACGCGGCCGCCCGCGCGGGGGTCCCCGGCCGGCTGCGGCTCACGCTGCACTCCGGCGAGGGCGGCCACGCGGTGCTCGCCGCCGCCAACACCGGGGCCCCGCTGGACGCCACCGGCGTGGAGTCGCTGTCCACCCTGCGCGCCTCCGCCAAACGGGACGACAGCGCCGGCAGCGTCGGCCGCTTCGGCGTCGGCTTCGCCGCCGTCCTGGCCGTCAGTGACGAGCCCGCCGTGCTGGGCCGGCACGGCGGAGTCCGCTGGTCGCTGGCCGAGGCCCGCGAGCTGGCCCGCGGCGCGGCCGTCGGCAGCCCCGGCCTCGGCGACGAACTGCGCCGCCGCGACGGGCACGTACCGCTGCTGCGGCTCCCGTTGCCCGCCGAGGGAACCGCTCCCGACGGCTACGACACCGTCGTCGTCCTCCCGCTGCGCGACTCCGCCGCCGAGGACCTGGTGCAGCGGCTGCTCGCCGCCGTGGACGACGCCCTGCTGCTGACCCTGCCGGGGCTGGCCGAGGTCGTCGTGGAGATTCCGGCGGAGGGTGCGGACGGGGGCGTACGGACGCTGACGCGCCGCGTCGAAGGCCCGTACACCGTCATCCAGGACTCCGGCACCGGTACGAGCGCCGGCACCGGCACGAGCCGCTGGCGTACCGTCCGGCACTCCGGCCCCATCGACAAGGCCCTGCTCGCCGACCGCCCCGTAGAAGAACGGCTGCGGCCCGCCTGGGCGGTGTCCTGGTCCGTCCCCGTGGACTCCGAGGGCGCCCCCGTCCGCCCCGCCACCGCACCCGTCGTGCACGCGCCGACCCCGACCGACGAACCCCTCGGCATCCCGGCGCTGCTCATCGCGACCCTGCCGCTGGACACCGCCCGGCGCCACCCCGCGCCGGGGCCGCTGACCGACTTCCTGGTGGAGCGCGCGGCCGACGCGTACGCCGAACTGCTCGGCTCCTGGGACCCGGTGAGCACCGCGCTCGTGGACCTCGTACCCGGCCCGCTCGGCAAGGGCGAGCTCGACGGGGCCCTGCGCGCGGCCGTCCTCAAGCGGCTGCCCCGCACCGCCTTCCTCGCCCCGGCCGCCCCCGCCGAGGACCCGGAGGAGTTCGGCGTGCGCAGCGCCCTGCGGCCCTTCGAGGCCGAGGTGGTGGAGGGTGCGGGCGCCGATACCGTACGGGTCCTCGCCGAGGTGCTCCCGACCCTGCTCCCGGCCGGCCTGGAACGCCGCCCCGAGCTGCGCACCCTGGGGGTGGGCCGGCTGCCGCTGGGCGATGCCATCGAGCGGATCGCGGGCATCGAGCGGACCCCCGACTGGTGGCACCGGCTCTACGACAGCCTCGCGGGCGTGGACCCGGACCGGCTCTCGGGCCTCCCGGTGCCGTTGGCCGACGGGCGCACCGCCATCGGGCCCCGGCACATCCTGCTGCCCGGCGCGGACACCCCGCAGGGGGTCGACGCCGCGAGCCTGGCCCGGCTCGGGCTGAAGGTGGCCCACCCGGACGCGGCGCACCCGCTGCTGGAGAAGCTCGGCGCGCTCCCGGCGACCCCGCGCGCCGTTCTGACGACCCCGCAGGTGCGGGCGGCCGTCGCGGGGTCCCTGGACTCCGGGGAGATCTGGGACGAGGACGGCCTCGACGCCGAGGAGCTCGCCGACATCGTGCTGGGGCTGGTGCGCGGCGCCGAGCTCTCGCCCGGCGACGAACCGTGGCTGGGCGCGCTCGCCCTGCCCGACGAGGACGGCGAACTGACCCCCGCCGGTGAGCTGCTGCTGCCCGGATCCCCGCTGGCCTCCGTCATCCGCGAGGACGAAGTCCCTTACGTGGACGCCGACCTGGTGGCCAACTGGGACGAGCGGACCCTCACCGCCGTCGGGGTCCTGGCCACCTTCCAGCTGGTCCGCGCCACCGACGTGGTCCTGGACCCGGACGAACTGGAGCCCCGCGACGGGGACTTCGCCGAACCCGACGACGCCGGCCTGCTGGACGCGGTCGACGTGTGGTGCGAGGACCTCCTGGACCAGCTCCCCGACACCCCCGTCCCGCCGGTGGCGACCGAGCTGGTCGCCGTACGGGACCTCGACCTGGTCGACGACGACTGCTGGCCCCAGGCCCTGGCCATGCTCGCCCAGCCCCCGCTGCGCGACGCCCTGACCCAGCCCGTCCGCATCCTGCTCCCGGACGGCACCACCCGGTCCGTGCGCTCGTACACCGCCTGGTGGCTGCGCGACCACCCGGTCCTCGACGGCCGCCGCCCGGCCGGCCTGCGCTCGGCGGGCGGCGACCCGCTGCTGGCGGGCCTGTACACCCCGGCGGACGCCACCGGCTTCGAGGACGAGCAGGTCTTGCGGGCGCTCGGCGTACGCACCTCCGTGCCCGCCCTGCTCGCCGAACCCGGCGGCGCGGCCGAGCTCCTGGCCCGGCTCGCCGACCCGGAACGCGAGGTCGGCGGCCGCCAACTGCACGCCCTCTACGGCGCTTTGGCGGACCTCGACCCCGAGCAGGTCACCCTGCCCGACGAGCTGCGCGCGGTCGTGGACGGCGAGGTCGTCGTGGTGGAGGCGGCCGACGCGGTGATCGCGGACGCCCCCGACCTGCTCCCCCTGACGGCCGGCCTCCCGCTGCTGCCCGTGGCCCCTTCCCGCGCCGCCGACCTGGCGGAACTGTTCCAGGTGCGCCGCCTCTCGGAGACGGTCCCCGCGGAGGTCACCACGGAGGGCGAGGAACACGAGGTCCCGGAGTCTGTCCTCCACCTCCTCGGCCCGGCCACCCCGGCCAGCTACGTGGAGCACGAGGAACTCCTGGCGGGCGGCATCGAACTCGACTGGCGCCGCACCCCGGACGGCACCCTGCACGCCGCCACCCTGGAGGGCGTCGCCGCAGCCCTCGCCTGGGCCGCCGGCCAATGGCCCCGCCGCTTCGAGGTCGCAGCCCTCCTGGAGGACCCGTCCCGCACGGCCGAACTGGCCCGGGACCGCTGGTTCGACTAGCCCCCCCCGGCCGCGGAAACGACCCCGGCCTACGCCGTACCGGCGGTCGCCGGGCAGAGGAGGGCGTCCGCGATGGCCGTGCGGGCGTAGAGGACCGAGCGGCCGTTGCGGTGGGCGGTGACCAGGCCCGCGTTGCGCAGGGCCACGAGGTGCTGGGAGACGGCGGCGGTGGACAGGCCGCTGTGGCGGGCCAGCTGCGTGGTCGAGGCCGGTACGTCGAGTTCGGCCAGGAGCAGGGCCCGGGAGCGGCCCAGTACGGCGGCGATCGCGTCGGAGGGTTCGGTGGTGCGGGGCTCCCAGAGGGTGCCAATGCCCCGGGCGGGGTAGGCGAGTTGGGGCGGTTCGGGTGCCACCGAGCGGGTCAGTACGCGTGGCCAGGCGAAGGCCGAGGGCACCAGCAGCAGCCCGGATCCGGTGTCCGCGCGCCTCATCATGCAGTGCCGGCGGACCATGCTGAGGGTTCCGGCGTCCCAACTGACGCTCTCGTGGAGCTCGTTGAGGACATGGGCCGAGCCGTGCTCCGCCACCTGCCGGGCCCGGTGGAACACGTCCGCCTCGAGCAACTGGCGGATGCGCGGCCAGTACGGGGCGAGCGCGAGCTCCCAGTAGGTCTCGATCTCGGCGGTGACCTTCTCCAGTACCGCTTCGGGCTCTTCGTGGAGCAGCCGCAGGCGCGGAGTCGGGCGGGTGGACTTCTGTGCCAGTACGGCGAGGTCGGCGCGCACCTGTTCCGGGGTGCTGCGGCGGATCGCCGCCAGTTCGGCGGGGAGTTCGGGGAAAGGCCCGGCCGGGGTCGGGTTGAGGAAGTCCGCGAGGTAGCCGTTGCCCGGGATCAGGGCGGCCAGCCAGCCGCGGTCCAGTCCCGCGCGCACCAGCCGGGGTCGCACCTGCCCGGCCCAGTGGCGGTGCATGGGCGGGTCGGTCTCCTCGCGCAGCAGCCGGAAGCTGGTGACGACCTCCCACATCGGGGACACCGCGAACCGGGTCTGCGCCAGGTCCGTCGCCGAAAAACTCAGTCCGTATTCCATGTGCCCGCCCCCGCAAAGACCCGTTGGATTCGGCCCCAGCTTAATCAATAGGGTCCGCCGCGCCCAGGGCGCAGGCTCCTCGCATGTTCTCCTCCTTCCGCGGACTGCCGCGCACCGTGTGGACCCTCTTCGCCGGAACGATCGTCAACCGGCTCGGCCACCTCGTCACCCCGTTCCTGGTGTTCCTGCTGGCGGACCGGGGAGTCACCGGCACCGAGACCTCGTACGTCCTCGGCGCACTGGGGGCGGGCAACCTGCTCGGCCCGGCCGTCGGCGGGCTCCTCGCCGACCGGATCGGCCGCCGCCCGACGATGCTGATCGGGCTCATCGGCTCCGCCGCCGCGCAGGGCGCGCTGTTCCTGGCCCCGGGGGTATGGACGATGGCCGCGGCCGCGCTCATGCTCAGCGCGGCCGGAGCGGTCGTCGGCCCCGCCGCGTACGCGCTGATGGCCGACGCGGTGGACACCGGATGGCGGCAGCGGGCGTACGCGCTCTTCGGCTGGGGGGTCAACATCGGCACGGCCGTCGCCGGTGTGCTCGGCGGGTTCCTGGCCGCGCAGGGGTACTGGCTGCTCTTCGCCGTCGACGCCGGCACGGCCCTCGTCTACGCGGCCGTGGTCGCGACCCGGCTGCGCGAACCGGCCCGCAGCGCTCCGGCGAAGGACGCGGGCGGCCGGGGTTACGGGGTCGTGCTGCGCGACCGGCTGCTGCTCACCCTGCTCCCGCTGTTCGGCATCCAGCTCTTCGTCTACTCGCTGACCGAGGTCGCGCTGCCGCTGGCCGTCCGCGACAGCGGCCACTCGCCGGCCGTCTACGGGATCCTGGCAGCGGTCAACGCCGTCCTCGTCGTGGGCCTCCAGCCCTTCGTGACCGCCCGCCTCGCCGCCCTGCCGCAGCTGCGGGTGCAGGCGGCGGGCGGCGTGCTGATCGCCGTCGGCGTGGCCCTGACCGGTGTGGCCGACTCCGTCGCCACGTACGCGGTCTCGGTGGCCGTCTGGTCGCTCGGCGAGGTCGTCGTCGCCGGCATCGCCGCCTCGGTGGTCGCGAACCTGGCCCCGGCCGACGCCCGCGGCCGCTACCAGGGCGCCTTCTCCTGGACCTGGGGCGTCTCCCGCTTCGCGGCCCTGACGCTCGGCGTCACCGTCTACACCGGCGTCGGCCCGGCGGCCCTGTGGTGGGGCGCTCTCGCCGCCGGCCTGCTCGCCGCGGCGGCCGTCCTGACCCTGCGCACCCGCATCGCCGCCCGCGCGGAGCGGGAAGTCGACCTGGCGGCGTGAGGCTCCAACGGCCTGCGCCTACGCCGGGAACTTCCGGTCCACCCACCTGAAGGTGAACTCGATCAGGGTCGCCGCGAGGGCCGCGATGCCGACGGCGGTCCACGGCATCACCGCGCCCTCCAGCTTCAGCTGGAAGAAGTCCTGGAGCCACGGCACGACGAGGACGATCAGGAAGGCCCCGCCCATCGCGCCGACCAGGCCGACCCGCCACCACGTGTACGGGCGGGCGATGATCGCCAGCACCCACATGGAGGTCAGGAACAGGGCCAGCGTCGCCGCGCTGGTCTCGGCCTTGAGGGAGTCCTCGCCCGTGTAGTAGTGGCGGGCGATCAGGTAGGTCACGAAGGTGGCGACGGCCGCGATGACCCCGCCCGGGATCGCGTACCGCATCACGCGTTTCACGAAGTGCGGCCGGGCCCGCTCCTTGTTCGGCGCGAGGGCCAGGAAGAAGGCCGGGATGCCGATGGTCAGGGTGGACAGCAGCGTCAGGTGGCGCGGCAGGAACGGGTACTCGACCTGGGAGCAGACCACCAGGATGGCCAGCAGCACCGAGTAGACCGTCTTCGTGAGGAAGAGGGTGGCGACGCGGGTGATGTTGCCGATGACCCGGCGGCCCTCGGCGACCACCGAGGGGAGGGTGGAGAAGCTGTTGTTGAGGAGGACGATCTGGGCCACGGCCCTCGTGGCCTCCGAGCCGGAGCCCATCGAGACGCCGATGTCGGCGTCCTTGAGCGCGAGCACGTCGTTGACGCCGTCGCCGGTCATGGCGACCGTGTGGCCCTTGGACTGGAGGGCGGCGACCATGTCCCGCTTCTGCTGCGGGGTGACGCGGCCGAAGACGGCGTTCTCGTCGAGGACCTTGGCCATCTCGGCCTGGTCGGTGGGGAGCCCCCGGGCGTCCACCGTGTTCTGCGCACCCGGCAGGCCCAGCTTGCCGGCGACCGCGCCCACCGAGACCGCGTTGTCCCCGGAGATGACCTTCGCCTTGACGCCCTGGTCCTCGAAGTAGCGCAGCGTGTCGGCGGCGTCGGGGCGCAGCCGCTGCTCCAGGACGACCAGGGCGGTCGGCTTGACCCCGGTGGCCACGGCCTCGTCGTCCAGTTCGCGGGCGGTGCGGCCCAGCAGGAGGACCCGTAGGCCCTGCTCGTTGAGCTCGTTGATCTCGTCCAGGGCCGGGTCCCCGGCCGGGAGCAGCACGTCGGGGGCGCCGAGCAGCCAGGTGTTGTTCTCGCCGTCGCCCTCGCTGAAGCTGGCGCCGCTGTACTTGCGGGCGGAGGAGAAGGGGAGGGACTCGGTGCAGCGCCACTCGGCGCTGTCCGGGTAGGCGTCGATGATCGCCTGGAGGCTGGCGTTGGGGCGCGGGTCGCTCTCGCCGAGCGCGCCGAGCACCTTCTTGACGTACGCGGCGTCGGCGCCGCCGAGCGGGCGGCACTCGGTGACGTCCATGCCGCCCTCGGTGAGGGTGCCGGTCTTGTCGAGGCAGACCACGTCGACGCGGGCGAGCCCCTCGATGGCGGGCAGCTCCTGGACCAGGCACTGCTTGCGGCCGAGCCGGATGACGCCGATGGCGAAGGCCACGGAGGTGAGGAGTACGAGGCCTTCGGGGATCATCGGGACGATGCCGCCGACGGTCCGGGCGATGGCGTCCTTGAAGTTCTTGTCGTTGACGACCAGCTGGCTGACGACGAGGCCGATGGAGGTCGGGATCATCATCCAGGTGACGTACTTGAGGATGGTGGAGATGCCGGAGCGCAGCTCGGAGTGGACGAGCGTGAACCGGGAGGCCTCTTCGGCCAGCTGGGCGGCGTAGGCCTCGCGGCCGACCTTGGTGGCGGTGAAGGCGCCGCCGCCGGCGACGACGAACGAGCCGGACATGACGGGGTCGCCGGGCTTCTTCAGGACCGGGTCGGCCTCGCCGGTGAGCAGGGATTCGTCGATCTCCAGGCCTTCGGCCTCGCCCACGAGTCCGTCGACGACGACCTTGTCGCCGGGGCCGAGCTCGATGACGTCGTCGAGGACGATCTCGGAGGTGGAGATCTCGGCGGTCCTGCCGTCGCGGCGGACGCTGGGTTTGGCCTCGCCGATGACGGCGAGCCCGTCGAGGGTCTTCTTGGCGCGGAGCTCCTGGATGATGCCGATCCCGGTGTTCGCGATGATCACGAAGCCGAAGAGGCTGTCCTGGATGGGCGCGACGAAGAGCATGATCGCCCAGAGGACGCCGATGATGGCGTTGAACCGGGTGAAGACGTTGGCCCGGACGATCTCCGACAGGGAGCGGGAGGACCGTACGGGGACGTCGTTGACGGCTCCGCGCGCCACGCGCTCGGCGACTTCGGCGGTGCTCAGCCCGCTGGCCCTGAACCGCGGCGCGGGCGGCTTGACGGGGTGTACGGGGTCGAGCTCGGCCCCCGCGTCGATGGCGAGACCGGCCGCCGCGCCGCTGCCGCCGCCACCACCCGGCTCCGGTGCGTCTGATTCGGTGTTCGCCCGCTGCGTCATGCTTTCGACGGTAAAGGGCGATTCAACGGTTCACCCGCCGAGCGGTCCGAAGATCCGACTTCGGGATGAGCGGAATCGTCCCTGGGTAGCGCTTTCGACCGGCGCGGCGCGGCGCGGCGCGGCGCGGTGCGGTGCGGTGCGCCGAGCACGTGCGGCGCCGTTGCCGGGGGGCTCCGCCCCCGGACCCCCGCGCCTCAAACGCCGGCGGGGCTGGAATTGGCCGGACCCGCCTGGTCGTCCTCGTCCCGCGCGGCCAGCGCAAGGGCGTGCCGCTTCAGCGCCGCGTCGCGGCCCCGTACGTACCAGAGGCCGATCAGGCCGAGGACGCCGCCGGCCGCGCAGGTCCATACCCACCAGAGCAGGTCCCGGTCGGCGAACCATCCGTAGAAGGGGAGCTGGACGACGAAGAGGGCGAACCAGAGGATCGTGCCGCCCATGACGGTCCCCACGATCGGGCCCTCCAGGGGCTCGGGGGCCTCGTGCTGCGCAGTCCATTTCGCCATGGGGACAAGTCTAGGCCGCTCAGCCCAAGGTCTACGCGCGGAGATAGACGCCCCTTCGTTCATGTGTTCATACTGAAACGGCTTGAGCGTGTCCCATTTTCGCCGTACGAATCACCAAACCAACGAGGACCAGGTCCCCATGAGCACGTCCGCCCCCGTGGACCGCTACTTCAAGATCTCCGAGCGCGGCTCGACCATCGGCCGCGAGGTCCGCGGCGGTTTCGCGACCTTCTTCGCGATGGCCTACATCATCGTGCTCAACCCGATCATCCTGGGCAGCGCGAAGGACATGTACGGGCACCAGCTCGACGGCGGCCAGCTCGTCACGGCCACCGTCCTGACGGCCGCCTTCTCCACCCTCCTCATGGGTGTCATCGGCAACGTCCCGATCGCGCTGGCCGCCGGCCTCGGCGTCAACACCGTCGTCGCCCTCCAGCTCGCCCCCCGCATGAGCTGGCCCGACGCCATGGGCATGGTGGTCCTGGCCGGCTTCGTGGTGATGCTGCTGGTCGCCACCGGTCTGCGCGAGCGGGTCATGAACGCCGTCCCGCTCGGCCTGCGCAAGGGCATCGCGATCGGCATCGGCCTGTTCATCATGCTGATCGGCCTGGTCGACTCGGGCTTCGTCTCCCGTATCCCGGACCTCGCGCACACCACGGTCCCGCTCCAGCTCGGCAGCAACGGCCACCTGCACGGCTGGCCCGTACTGATCTTCGTGGTCGGCGTGCTGCTGACGCTGAGCCTGCTCATCCGCAAGACCCCCGGCGCGATCCTGATCTCCATCGTGGCCATGACCGTCGCCGCCGTGGCCGTACAGCTGATCACCAAGCTCCCGGACCAGGCCTGGGGCCTGACCGTTCCGGCGTGGCCGGGCAACCCGGTGGCCGCGCCCGACTTCGGGCTCGTGGGTCAGGTCAGCCTGTTCGGCGGCTTCGGCAAGGTCGGCGTGCTGACGGGCATCCTCTTCGTCTTCACCGTGCTGCTGTCCTGCTTCTTCGACGCCATGGGCACCATCCTGGGCGTCGGCGACGAGGCGAAGCTGACGAAGCCGGACGGCACCTTCCCCGGCATCAACCGGGTGCTGTTCGTGGACGGCATGGCCGTCGCCGCGGGCGGCGCGACCTCCTCCTCGGCCACCACCTGCTTCGTGGAGTCCACGGCCGGCGTCGGCGAAGGCGCCCGTACCGGCCTGGCGAACGTGGTGACCGGCGGCCTCTTCGGCGTGGCCCTGTTCCTCACGCCGATCGCCACCATGGTCCCGTCCCAGGCCGCCACCCCCGCGCTCATCGCGGTCGGCTTCCTGATCCTGGCCGGCTCGGTCCGGGAGATCGACTGGAGCGACTTCACCATCGCCGTCCCGGCCTTCCTGGCCATGGTGATGATGCCCTTCACCTACTCGATCACCAACGGCATCGGCATCGGCTTCGTGAGCTTCTGCGTCCTGCGGCTGACGACCGGCCGGGGCCGCGAGGTCCCGGCGGCCATGTACATCGTGGCGGCGGTGTTCGTCTTCTACTACGCGATGCCGGCGCTCGGCCTCGGGTAGGGAGCCGTACCCGGAGCAGCCGGGCTCACGTGAGCCCGTAGAACTTCTCCGTCTCGTCGACGGCCGCCTTGAAGCGTTCGTCGAAATCATCGCGAATGAGCGTCCGGACCACATAGTCCTGGACGCTCATTCCGCGTTTGGCGGCATGAGTCCGGAGCCTGTCGAGAAGCTCCCCGTCTATACGCATGCTGAACACATGTGTCCCCATGCCGAAAGGGTCGGGGCACAGGGCATGGACGCGTGTCACTTTCCGGAGCGGTCTCACCCGTACGAGTGACGGGGCGAGCGGCGGGGTGGATGACGGGACTCGGGTGTGACGTGGGATACCCCGTGTTCTTTAGGGAGAGTAATGAGTTACTCTAAAGACATGTCAGACCTTTCCCATGGTGACGACGCAGTCGCCGTGAACGACCTCCGCTCCGCCGTCATGCGGCTGGGCCGGCGCCTCAAGCACCAGCGCGTCGACGAATCGCTGAGCCCGACCGAGATGTCGGTCCTCGGCACCCTCGCCCGCTGCGGCCACGCCACCCCCGGTGAGCTGGCCCGGCGCGAGCACGTACAGCCGCCGTCGATGACCCGCATCGTGGCGCTGCTGGAGGCCAAGGGTCTGGTCACCCTGGAACCGCACCCCGACGACCGCCGCCAGAAGGTGGTCCGCCAGACGGAGGAGGCCGAAGCGATGCTCGAAGAGAGCCGTCGCAAGCGCAACGCCTTCCTGGCCGGGCTCGCGGCCGAGCTGACCGAGGACGAATGGGCCAAGCTGCGCGAGGCCGCTCCCGTCCTGGACAAGCTCGCGCACCTGTAGGAACGACGCCAGGAGGCGACCCCTTTTGAGTACGGGACCCGGAGCAGACTCCGCCCCCGGCCATACATCCACCACTACACGCGCGTCGGGCTCCGCCAAGAACTCGATGTTCAGCTCGCTGAAGATCCGGAACTACCGGCTCTTCGCCACCGGCCAGGTCGTCTCGAACACCGGCACCTGGATGCAGCGCATCGCCCAGGACTGGCTCGTCCTCTCCCTGACCGGATCCGCCTCGGCGGTGGGCATCACCATCGCGCTGCAGTTCCTGCCGATGATGCTCTTCGGCCTCTACGGAGGCGTACTCGCCGACCGGCTCCCCAAGCGGCCGCTGCTGCTCTGCACGCAGGCCGCGATGGGCCTCACCGGTATCGCGCTCGCCGTCCTCACCCTCGCCGGCCACGTCCAGGTCTGGCACGTCTACCTGGCCGCCTTCCTGCTCGGACTGGTCACCGTCGTCGACAACCCGGCCCGGCAGACCTTCGTCTCCGAGATGGTCGGCAAGGACCAGGTGGCCAACGCCGTCAGTCTGAATTCGGCCAACTTCCAGTCCGCGCGGCTGGTGGGCCCGGCGCTGGCCGGTGTCCTCATCACCGCCGTCGGCTCCGGCTGGGCCTTCCTGCTGAACGGCCTGTCCTTCGCGGCACCGATCATCGGCCTGCTGCTGATGCGCACGCACGAACTCCACCCGGTCGAGGTCCAGCCCCGCGCCAAGGGCCAGCTGCGGGAAGGACTGCGCTACGTCGCCGGCCGCCCCGAGCTGATCTGGCCGATCGTGCTGGTCGGCTTCATCGGCACCTTCGGCTTCAACTTCCCGATCTGGCTGTCGGCCTTCGTCAGCAAGGTGTTCCACGGCGACGCGGGCACGTACGGCCTGTTCAACACGCTCATCGCGGCGGGCTCCCTGGTGGGCGCGCTGCTGGCGGCCCGCCGGGGCCACTCCCGCCTGCGGCTGCTCGTCGCGGCCGCGGTGCTCTTCTCCGTACTCCTGCTGGTGACGGCCTTCGCGCCCGGATTCTGGCTGTTCGCGGCCCTGCTGGTCCCCATCGGGATCTTCGGCCTGACCGTGAACGTCACGGCCAACTCCAGCGTCCAGATGGCCACGGACCCCGAGATGCGGGGCCGGGTGATGGCCCTCTTCATGATGGTCTTCACCGGCGGCACCCCGATCGGCGCACCCCTGGTCGGGTGGATCACGGACACCTACGGAGCCCGCATCGGCATGGCCGCGGGCGGCGCGGTTTCGCTGGCCGCGGCGGTCACGATCGGCCTCGTCCTCTCCCGGGTCGGCAACCTCCGCCTGAGCGTGAACCGCCACGGCGTGGCCTTCGTCCCGGCCGAGCGGCGGCACCTGGTGACGGCTGCGTAGAGCCCTGCGGGCCGCCCTCACTGGGGCTCCGCCCCAGACCCCGCTCCTCAAACGCCGGAGAGGCTGGATTCGGCTGGCGCCAGCCAAAATCCAGCCCCTCCGGCGTTTGAGGAGCGGGGGTCCGGGGGCTGGCCCCCGGATACGGCGCCGCACCCGGCTACGTCGCTAGGCTCAGGCCATGAGACTGTTCGCAGCCGTCCTGCCGCCTCCGACCGCGGTCGCCGAACTGGCCGAGGCCGTGCAACCGCTGCGCGACGACCGGCTCCGCTGGACCGCGGAAGCGGGCTGGCACTTCACGCTGGCCTTCATGGGCGAGGTCCAGGACGGGCTGCTACCGGAACTGCACGCCCGCCTCGCCCGGGCCGCCGCCCGTTCCGGGCCCTTCACGCTCCGGCTCCACGGCTCCGGCCACTTCGGCCACCGCGCCCTGTGGGCCGGCGCCGCCGGGGACCTGGACTCCCTGCGGATGCTGGCCGAGCGGGCCGACGCCGCAGCCCGGCGGTCCGGGGTCCCGATGGACCAGCACCACCGGTACTCGCCCCACCTCACCCTGGGGCGGCTGCGCGAGGAGTCGCACGACGTGCGCCCGTACGTGGAACGCCTCGCCTCCTTCGAGGGCAGCCCCTGGCAGGTCACCACCCTCAGCCTGGTCCGCAGCAACCTGCCCGTCAGCGGCGTCCCCGGCGAGCGGCCCCGTTACGAGACGGTCGGCGCCTGGGACCTGGGCGGATGAGGGTGGATGAGGGCGGACGCGGCCGGGCCCGCCCCCTGGCGTCCGAAGGGCGGGCCCGGTCGCGTTAGGCTCGACGGGTGGATCCCAAGACCAGAAACCGCGTCATGGCGGGTGTGCTCGTGCTGATGTTCGTCGTCGTAGCCGTGGCCGCCGCCGTCAACCAGTAGGCCCGTAGGCCAGAAGCCCATAGGCCCCGTAGGCCCCATGGGCCCCCGACTACCAGGCGAACGCCTCCGGCGCCGGTCCCGGCCCGGGGAAGACCTCGTCGAGCCCGGCCAGCACCTCCTCGCCCAGCTCCAGCTCGACCGCCCGCAGCGCGGACGCGAGCTGCTCCGCCGTGCGCGGCCCGACGATCGGCCCGGTGACCCCGGGACGGGTCAGCAGCCAGGCCAGGGCGACCTCGCCGGGCTCCAGGCCGTGCTTGTCCAGCAGGTCCTCGTACGCCTGCACCTGCGCCCGTACCGAACTGTTCGCGAGCGCGTCCGCCGAGCGGCCGGTGGCCGTCCGCCCGGACTGCGCCGACTTGCGGATCGCCCCGCCCAGCAGCCCCCCGTGCAGCGGGGACCACGGGATGACCCCGAGCCCGTACTCCTCGGCGGCCGGGATGATCTCCAGCTCCGCGCGCCGCTCGGCGAGGTTGTAGAGGCACTGCTCGCTGACCAGGCCGAGCCGCCCGTTGCGCTTGGCGGCCTCGTTGGCCTGGGCGATCTTCCAGCCGGGGAAGTTCGAGGACCCGGCGTAGAGGATCTTGCCCTGCTGGATCAGGACCTCGATGGCCTGCCAGATCTCCTCGAAGGGGGTCCGCCGGTCGACGTGATGGAATTGGTAGACGTCGATGTAGTCGGTGTTCAGCCGCTTGAGGCTGGCGTCGACGGCCCGCCGGATGTTCAGCGCCGACAGGCGGTCGTAGTTGGGCCAGGGGTCGCCTTCGGCGGCCATGTTCCCGTAGACCTTGGTGGCGAGGACCGTCTTCTCGCGGCGGCCGCCGCCCTGCGCGAACCAGGTGCCGATGATCTCCTCGGTGCGGCCCTTGTTCTCACCCCAGCCGTACACATTGGCGGTGTCGAAGAAGTTGATTCCGGCGTCGAGGGCCGTGTCCATGAGCGCGTGGCTTTCGGACTCCCCGGTCTGGGGGCCGAAGTTCATCGTGCCGAGGACGAGTCGACTGACCTTGAGACCGGTGCGTCCGAGCTGCGTGTACTTCATGGGGCACTAGCCAACTGCCTGGAGTGCACTCGAAGCAAGACCCGTCCGTGAAGGGCGTGTTACGTGTCGTCCCGGGGCCGGTACGGGCCGCCGATGCCCCAGGCCTGGTGCAGGACCGCCGCGAACTCCCCCGCGAGGCGGTGCTCGCCGGAGGCGTTGGGGTGCGTGCCGTCGTAGGTGTCGTGGTGGATCTCGTACGCGTCCGGTCGCGCGGCCAGCAGGATCGGCGAGGCGGGGGTCGACAGGTCGGCGACCGCCTTCGCCAGGAGCTCGTTGAACAGCTCGACCTGGGCCGCGAAGGGAACGTCGTCCTGGGCCCGGACGTTGGGGATGACGGGCAGCAGGACCATCCGCACGGCGGGCCGGGCCGCCCGCGCCTCGGCGATGAAGCGCCGGGCGTTGGCGGCGGTCTCGTCCGCACCCGTGTAGAAGCCGAGGTCGATGAGGCCGAGGGAGACGAGCAGCACGTCGGCCCCGGCATCGCGCACGGCGGGTCCGATGAGCGGCGCCATGTGCTGCCAACCCTCGCCCCAGCCGGCCAGGTGTCGGCGGGCGTGCTCCGGGAAGCCGGGGTCGGCGTACTCGTGGCTGGTCGGCGCGGCGGCGAAGGTGTCGTAGAGCTCGCTGCGCGGGCCGACGATCCGATACGGCCCGCCGAAGGTCGCGTTGAGGTGCTGCCACATCCGGTAGCGCCAGGTGTAGTCGCCGGCGCGCCCGATGGTCATGGAATCACCGACAAACATGAAACGCATCCGGTCATCATCGCGGATCACGCCACCGTCACCCCTGTGATGCCGGACACGCGGGGCCAACTGGCAGGGTAGGGGCATGCGCCTGCGCCGCCTGCTGCCTTCGACCGCCGCCGTTGCCGTTGCCTTCACCGTCGCCGTTGCCGTCCCCGGGGCGACGGCCCTGGCCCTGCTGACCGCCGCCACGGCGGGTGCAACGGCAGGTGCGACGGCCTCCCCCTCCCCCACCCCCTCCGGGTTCACGATCTCCGACCCCCGGATCAAGGAGTCGAGCGGGCTCGCGGCCAGCCGGATCCATCCGGGCGTGTACTGGACGCACAACGACAGCGACGACGGCCCGTACGTCTACGCCGTGGACTCCGCGACCGGCAAGACGGTCGCGCGGGTCACGATGACGGGCGTCGGCAGGCCCCGGGACATCGAGGCGATCTCGCTGGGACCGGACGGGCAGCTGTACGTGGGCGACATCGGGGACAACCTCGGCGGCACCTGGGACCACGTGTGGATCTACCGCTTCCCGGAGCCCAAGACCCTCGGGGACGTCACCCTCAAGGCCGAGCAGTTCACGGTGAAGTACGCGGACGGGCCGCGCAACGCGGAGGCACTGATGGTCCATCCGGTCACCGGCCGGGTGTACATCGCGAGCAAGGACGAGCGCGCGGGCGGCCTCTACGAGGGCCCCGAAACCCTCTCCCCCTCCGGTACGAACACCTTCCGGCGGATCGGTGACGTCCCGTGGGTCACGGACGGCGCCTTCTCCCCGGACGGCGCCCGGCTCACCCTGCGGGGCTACCTGTGGGCGAAGACGTACCCCTGGAAGGACGGCCGCCCGTCCGGGGAGGGCGAGGCGGTGGCCGCGCCCTGGCAGGGCCAGGCGGAGTCCGTCACGTACTCGGCGGACGGATCGACCCTGATGTTCGGCGCGGAGGGCGCGAACAGCCGCGTGGTGGCGGTCCCGGTGACCCCCGCACCCTCGGCGTCCACGTCCCCCGCCCCCTCGGGGGCCGCCCAGACCCCGGGGGCGGCCGCCCCGCCCTCCACCCATGGCGGCGACTTCACGAAGGGAGCCTTCGTCCTGGTCGCCGCCACGGCCCTGACCCTGGCGGCCAAACGCATCCTGCGCCGCCGCCCGGCCAAGCGCTGACGCCTACGACTCCTGGATCGGGATCTGGTGGGAGGTCGTCGCCGAGGCTCCGTTCACCGGGGTGGTGGTGGGGGGCTGCTGGACCGGCGGGGACATCGAGGACAGGAGCTGGCGGGCCAGGCCCAGGCCGGTGCCGCCCATGGTCAGGGCCTTGGCGAACATGTCCGACATGCCCTCCGCGCCGTTGAGCAGGATCATGTGCTCCACGTTGCCGAAGGCCGCCGCGCCCGCTTCCACGATCGCCGGCCAGTTCTCGGCCAGCTGCTGCGCGACCACCGCTTCCTGGTTCTCGGCCAGCGCCGCGGCCCGCGCCTTGATGGCGTCCGCCTCCGCGAGGCCCTTCGCCTTCGCCGACGCCGCCTCCGCGAGGCCCCTGGCCTGCGTCGCCGCCGCCTCGGCCTCACCGGTCGCACGGGTGGCCGTAGCGGCCGCGAGGCCCCTTGCCTCCGTGGCCTGCGCGTCGGCCGTGGCCGCCGTCGTCACCCGCGTGGCCTCCGCGGCCGCCGCGAGCTCGGTCTCCTTCGCGCGGGCCTGCGCCGCCGAGATGCGGGCGTCGCGGTCCGCCTCGGCCCGGGTCCTGACCTCGTACGCCGCCGCGTCCGCGGGCTTGCGCACGTCCGCCTGGAGCTGCTGCTCGCGCCGGTGCGCTTCCAGTTCCGCGACCCGGGTCTCCTGGACCACGACCTCCTGGCGCGCCGCCGCTTCGGAGAGCGGGCCCGCCTGCCGGGCGGTGGCGGCCGCCTTGTCGCGCTCCGCCTGGTAGCCGGCCTGGAGGATCTCGCTGTCCCGCGTCGCCTCCGACATCCGCGCGAAGGCGGCCTGTTCGGCCTCGGTGGCCAGCAGGTTGGCGTCCGCCTGGGCGATGCGCGCGTCCCGCTGGACGGCGGCCGTGTGCGGCATCGCCATGTTCTTGATGTAGCCCGTCGGGTCCTCGATCTCGTGGATCTGGAGCGAGTCCACGATCAGCCCGAGCTTCTCCATCTCGCTGCCGCACGCCGCCCGGGTCTGCCCGGTCAGCTTCTCCCGGTCGCGGATCATGTCCTCGACCGTCAACCCGCCCACGATGGAACGCAGATGGCCCGCGAAGACGATGTGCACCCGCTCGGGCATCATCCTCTGCTGGTCCAGGAACCGGCGCGCCGCGTTCGCGATGGACACGAAGTCGTCGCCGATCTTGAAGATGACCACGCCCTTGACCCGCAGCGGGATCCCCTGGTGGGTCACGCAGTCGACGAGCAGTTCCGTCTCGTTGAGGTCCAGGGACAGCTTCCGCACGGCCTGAACGCCGGGGATCACGAAGGTTCCGCGACCGGTGACGATCCGGAACCCCATCCCCTCCCCGAGGCCCTCGGTCTTGTGCGTGGAACCGGAGATGACCAGTGCCTCGTTGGGCTCGGCCACCCGCCACATGAGCTTGAACAGCCCGATCACGGCCACGATCGCCGCGATGACAACGCCCGCCAATACGCCGACAGACATCGGCAACTCCCCCTTTTTCACGGTGGCGTCCGCCACCGACCAGGCGAGTGTGCGCCTGCGTCAGGACGGCGTGAAGAGGTCGGCCGAATCTTGTCGCCGTCTTGATACAAGGAGGTCGCGGGCCCTGCGACCGGGCTGCCTCAGTGGTCGTACGCCGCCATCACGTACACCGTGCGCGGCGGCAGGTATTCGACCACCGTCACCACCGTCCCCACGGCGAGCCGCCCGCTCCCCGTACCCGGCGCCGGGTACGCGAGGAAGTGCTCGGCCCCGCCCCGGATCCGCACGATGACCTCGCCGACCAGCCCCGGCCCGACCGTCCCGGTGACCCGGCCGTCCATTCCCACCATGTCCGATTCCCCCATGTGCCGACAGTACGGGCTACGGGACCTCGACGTCCTCGTCCAGCCGGTACTCCTCGCCGTCCGCGAGGTACCCGTACAGCTCCCCGTAGCGCCCCCAGTCCGTCGCCGTCTCCAGCTGCTGTTCCAGCTGCTCGCTCGTGTAGTGGTGCGAGAGCAGGTCCCGGAAGAACCCGGCCCGCTGGGTGCCGCCCCGCGAGCGGCGCAGCGTGGAGTGGATGAGGTGGACCAGCGGGACCTCCATCGCCCCTTCCGCGAACAGCTTCTTCGACTCCTGTACGTCGGCCCCCGCGAAGGCGGTGCCGCGCGGGGTCAGGACCAGGTGCAGGTCCCTCACCTCGGCCAGGCCCAGCAGTTCCAGCCCGTCCACCAGGGGCAGTACGTCGTCCACCTCCAGCCCGAGCTCGTCCGCGAGGTCGGCGAGGTCCTCGCGGCCGTCGCCCACGCCCCGCTGGAGCACGATCTCGGCGAGGCCCGCCATCCCGTCGACGCTGGCCGCCGGGAGCGGGGTGTTGGCCGGGGTCCGCTTGGCGGGAGGGGCGGCGGCCGGGGTCTTGGCGGTACGGCCGGTCATCACCGCGTACACGGCGTCCACGATCCGCTCGAACTCGGCCGCGCCCCGGTCCCGGGGGCGGGCCAGGTCCACCGGGAAGGTCTCCTTGATGGTCCCGTAGGGGCGCGAGCCCAGCACCACCACCCGGTCGGCCATCAGGACGGCCTCCTCGATGTTGTGGGTGACCAGCACCACCGCCTTCGCGGGGAAGCGGTCCGAGGCCCACAGCTCCATGAGCTCACCGCGCAGGTTCTCGGCGGTGAGCACGTCCAGCGCCGAGAACGGCTCGTCCATCATCAGCACCTCCGGCTCCACCACGAGCGCCCGCGCGAAGCCGACGCGCTGGCGCATCCCGCCGCTGAGCTCCTTCGGATAGGCCGACTCGAAGCCGTCGAGGCCGATCAGGTCGATGGCCTCCACCGCCTGGCGGGCGCGGGCCTCGCGGTCCACCCCCTTGGCCTCCAGGCCCAGTTCCACGTTCTGCTGCACCGTCAGCCAGGGCAGCAGCGCGAAGGTCTGGAACACCATCGCCGTGCCCGGGTTGGCCCCGCGCAGCTCCTCGCCCCGGTAGGTGACGGAGCCGGAGCTCGCCGGGATCAGTCCGGCGAGGCAGCGCAGCAGGGTGGACTTGCCGCTGCCGGACTTGCCGAGGAGCGCCACGATCTCGCCCTCGTGGATCTCCAGGTCGATGCCGCCGAGCACGGGCAGTTCGCCGTCGGCGCCCGCGTAGGCCTTGGTGAGGGCGGCGGCCTTGAGGATGGTGGCCGGCGTGGTCGCCGTGGCCGGCTCGGCCGTGGCCGCGGTCATGGGGTCTCGGTCATGGTCAGGGTCATGGGGTCAGGGCTCCTCAGATGGAGTAGCGGCGCTCGGCGAGGCGGTACAGCGGCCGCCAGAACAGCCGGTTGAGCCCGACCACGTACAGGCTCATGACGGCGATCCCGGCGATCAGCTTCGGAAAGTCCCCGGCCTCGGTGGCGTGGAAGATGTACGCGCCGAGGCCGGTCGCGGAGAGGGTCGTACCGGCGAAGGTGACGACCTCGCCGACGATCGAGGCGTTCCAGGCGCCGCCCGAGGCGGTGATGCCGCCGGTGACGTACGAGGGGAACACGGCCGGAACGATCAGCCGCTTCCACCGCTGGATCCCGCGGACCCCGAGGTCGTCCATGGCCTCCTTGAGGTCGGAGGGGATGGCCATGGCGCCGGCGATGGCGTTGAAGAGGATGTACCACTGCGCGCCGAGCGCCATCAGCAGGATGCAGCCGATGTTGATGTTCAGGCCGGTCCTGAGGAAGAACCACACGGCGACGGGGAAGAGCAGGTTCGCGGGGAAGCTCGCCAGCACCTGCACGAGCGGCTGCGCGATCTTCGTGAGCCGCGGCGAGGAGCCGATCCAGACCCCCACGGGCACCCAGACGACGGTGGCCCCGGCGACGAGCACGATCACCCGCAGGAAGGTGATCAGCCCGAGCACCAGCGGTTCGCCGAAGACTCCGAGGCCGCTCTCGCGCTGGAGGTAGCGCAGCAGGTCGTACAGCCCCCACAGGATGACGGCCCCGGCGAGGACCGCGAAGGCGATGTCGCCGGTGCGGCGGCGGGCCGGGTCCGCGGAGAGCGCCTTGTCGTCGCGGCCCAGTACGCGGGCGGCGCGCGCGGTGGCATCGCGGGCGGGGGCGGTGGTGCGGCCGAGGAGGGCGGGCCAGTGCGAGCGGCGCAGGAAGTCCAGTACCCAGCTGCGCTGGACGTCGGTGGACTCCGACTGCTCGTTCTTGAACTTCTCAGCCCAGGCGGTCAGGGGCCGCCAGAAGAAGAAGTTGACGGTGACGATGGTGACGGTCATCGCGAGGATGACCCAGCCGACCTTCCCGAGGTCGCCCTCGCCGATGGCGGTACCGGCGTAGGAACCGAGGCCCGGGACGGCGTAGTCGTGCCCGGAGACGGAGACGGCCTCGGAGGCGACGAGCATGAACCAGCCCCCGGCGAAGCTCATCATGCCGTTCCACACCAGGTCGATGACCCCGGCCGGGACCTCGATGCGCCAGAAGCGCATCCAGCGGGTGAAGCCGAACGAGCGGGAGACCTCGTCGAGTTCGCGGGGCAGGGAGGTCAGGGTGGCGTAGAACCCGAAGGTCATGTTCCAGGCCTGGGAGGTGAAGATCGCGAAGATGACGGCGCACTCGAGGCCGAGGAGCGAGCCGGGGAACAGCGCGACGAAGAAGGTCACGAGGACGGAGAGGAACCCGAGGACCGGGACGGATTGGAGGATGTCCAGGAGCGGGATCAGGACCCGCTCCAGACGTCGGCTGCGGGCGGCCGCGTAGGCGTACCCGAAGGTGAAGACCACCGAGGCGATGAGCGCGATGAACATCCGCAGGACGCTGCGGGCGGCGTAGTACGGGAGCTTCGAGGGATCGGTGTCCACGTCGGGGACGTCGGCGGGGTCGAAGTTGACGGTGGTGCCCTTGCCGACCTGGAGGATCGCGAACCCGAGTACGAGGACGGCCGCGGCCACGGCGAAGTCCACCCATGACAGGCGGGCGCGGGTGGGCGGGGCCGCCTGGCCGGTGTGGGGGCCTTTGCCTTTGCCCGTGCCGGAGCCTTTGCCCGTGTCCGGGCGCAGCGAGGTCTTCATCCCCGCCAGCGGATCATGTGGCGGGGGCGCCCACACTCCGGGTAGCCCACCCGGGTGAAGCGGTGGGCGGGGTTGCGGGTCGCCGCTGCGCGGACCTGTCCCCTACCCGCCCTTCCACCGTTCCCCGGGGCTCCGCCCCGGACCCCGCGCCTCAAACGCCGGCGGGGCTGGGGGGTGCGGAGGGGCTGGGGGTGCGGCGGGGCTGGATCAGGGCTGATCTACGAGTGCCCCAGGTCCGCCAGGACCTCGTCCTCCGACATCGGGACCGAGCCCGAGTCGGGGGACGGGCGCAGGTGGAACTCGTCCGCGGCCATGGAGTCGAGGACCGGCGGGGCGGGGCGCAGGGGCTTGGGCATGACCGCGGCCTCCGAGTGGCCGCCGCAGCCGTAGGACAGGGAGACCAGGCGGCCGTCGGCCGGGCCGAACTCGTTCGCGCAGATGCCGAAGGCCTGGCCCAGCGAGCCGCCGATCGCGACCAGGAAGCCGCAGGAGACGCACGAGGCCGGTGCCGCCTGCGCCATCGGGGTCTTCGCGCCGAAGGACTCGTCCCAGCGGTCGGCCGCGCTGTGCAGCCCGTAGCGGGACAGGACGCGCGCACGGCGCATGCCGAGTTCCTCGGCCACCGAGGTGATGGAACCGCGTACGGGGACCACCGCGCGGTCCGTGACGTCGGCGTCCTCCGCCTCGACCAGCTCGGCCATCTCCGAGGAGACCACCGAGTTCGGCGGCGGCGCGTCCTCGCCCGACCAGCCCGGCTCGAGGCGCAAGTCCTCGGCATCGGTGGGGAGCAGGTCCCCGGGGCCCATGTCGCCGGGCCGCAGCCGCTCGCTCCAAGGCACCCACTCGGGGGCCAGGAGGGCGTCGTCGCCGGGAAGCAGCACCGTTTCGTCGAGGGTGACGTTCTTCGCGCGGGAGGCACGCGTCACCGTCACGGCCCAGCGCCAGCCCCGGTAGGCCGGGTCCTTGCACTCGAAGAAGTGCGTGACGACCCGGTCACCCTCCGAGATCGCGGCAAGGTGTTCGCCCACCACTCCGGGGGCGGCGGCCTCTTCGGCCGCCGCGCGGGCGAGGTCTACCGCCTCGACGCACTGGCGGTCGGGGGTACGGCTTCGCGTCGTCGCAGCACTCACAGGTCTCGTTCTCTCCTACGCCGTCTCACGAGTGCGCCGTCCGTACTTGTCGTCCACAACGACCCGTCGGCTGTCCCTACGTAGCGCGGGCGGAGCGGACCAGAGGGCCGCGTCGACGTCCGCGCCCGATCGGGTTCCAGGGCGCACCTACCTGCGATCCATTCTGCGGGATCGCGAAGAGGCGCGCGGCCAGGAGCAACCGCCGGTGGCGCGCTACGCACGCTACCTCCTCCCGGGCCCTGGGCCCACATGCAAGGTCCGATTCGCGGACAACCCCACTACCGGCCATCTCCGCGCAACGCGCCGGGAAGGGTCCACAGGGGGCAAGTGGGGCACTATGGGGCCGTGGCACCCGTACGGTCGTCCGATGACGGCTCGGGACCGGCCAGGCGGGCCGGCCGGGCCATCGGGCGTGCCCTGCACCTCCCCTTCACCGGTACGGCGCGCGGGATCCGGCGGGCCACGCACGCGCACGGGGCGGGTGAATCGGGCCTCGGCAAGCTGATCGAACTGCACGCGATCAACGGCGCCGGCGATGTGATGATCACAGTCGCGCTCGCCTCCACCGTCTTCTTCTCCGTTCCCACGGACGAGGCACGCGGCCGAGTAGCCCTCTACCTCGCCATCACCATGGCGCCCTTCACCCTCCTGGCCCCGGTCATCGGCCCGCTGCTGGACCGGCTGCCGCACGGGCGACGGGCCGCGATGGCCGGCGCGATGCTCACCCGGGCCCTGCTGGCGGTGATGATGTCGGGCGCGGTGGCCACGGGCGGCCTGGAGCTGTACCCGGCCGCGCTGGGCGTCCTCGTCGCCTCCAAGGCGTACGGGGTCGTGCGCAGCGCGGTGGTCCCACGGCTCCTCCCGCCCAAGTTCTCCCTGGTCAAGGCGAACTCCCGGGTCACGCTCGCCGGGCTGCTCGCCACGGGCGCGGCGGCCCCCGTAGGTGCCGCACTGCACGCGATCGGGCCGCCGTGGCCGCTCTACGGGGCGTCCGCGATCTTCATCTGGGGCGCCTTCGCGGCGTTCACGCTGCCGCCCAAGGTGGACGAGGCCAAGGGCGAACGCCGGGCCCGGCTGTCCACGCACGAGGCGCACTCGAAGCGGCCGGGGCTGCGGACGGTGAGCCGGCCGGTGCTGTGCGGGCTGCTGGCGAACGCGTCGATGCGCATGCTGTCCGGATTCCTGATCTTCTTCCTGGCGTTCCTGCTGCGCGAGCACCCGCTCGCCGGGCAGAGCGCGGCGGTCTCGCTCGGCATCGTCGGCGTCTCGGCGGGCGTCGGCAACGCCTGCGGGACCGCGGTGGGCGCCTGGCTGCGGGCCCGCGCACCCGAGGCGATCATCGCGGCCGTCCTGTGCCTGACCCTCGCGGTCGCGGTCCTCGCGGCGGTGTTCTTCAGCGGGGTCTTCATGGCCGTCCTGGGCGCCACGGCCGGCTTCTGCCAGGCCCTCGCCAAGCTCTCGCTGGACGCGATGATCCAGCGCGACGTGCCCGAGGCCGTCCGCACGTCGGCCTTCGCCCGCTCGGAGACCCTGCTCCAAGTGGCCTGGGTGCTGGGCGGCTCGATCGGCATCGCCCTCCCCCTGAACGGCGCCCTCGGCATGTCCGTCGCCGCGGCCGTGGTCGCCCTGGGCACGACGATGGCCCTACGCGGCTTCCTCGCCTCCCCGCGCCACCAGCACAGCTCGTCCCGACCGCGGGTGGCATGAACCCAGCGGCGCCGCCAAATCCCGCGCCGGGCAAATCCAGCGGCACCGGGGCCAAATCCAGCCCCGCCGGCGTTTGAGGCGCGGGGTCCGGGGCGGAGCCCCGAAAGCCCGGCGCAGCCGGGACCGCTCGCGCCACGGCGCCGCACCGTGGGACCCCGTGCAGCAGCGCAGCGTACGGGCCCGATAGCCTTCGGCTCATGACCGCACCGCTTTTCTCGGGTAGGGCCCGCCGCAGCGTCGCGGCCCTCGGAGCCGTTTCCGCCGGGCTCCTCCTCCTCTCCGCCTGTGACAAGCCGACGCCGCTGGCGACCGTGACGGTCGGCACCTCGTCGGTGTCCGCCGAAGCCGCCTGCCACGACGGCAAGGAGCTCACGGCGGAGAAGGTCCAGGAGTGCTTCACCGACCTCAAGGGCGCCAAGACCGTCGAGTACGGCCGCGGCGACACCCTCCGTCTCGGCGTCGAGCCGGACGTCGTCAAGGACGGCAAGAAGTGGCAGGCCGTCCTCGACGGACAGCCCATCACCGAGCCCTCCGCCAACACCTACCGCAGCTTCCCCGGCGCCGACGTCTTCTCGACGGGCGGCCAGGGCGAGGCCCCGGCCTCGAAGAAGCTGAACATCGTCCAGGTCGGCGAGGACGGCAAGCCGATCGCCGTCTGGGCGTTCAGCCTCAAGCTCAAGAACTAGTCGCGTACCCACTGTGCGCGCGCTCATCGTGACCGCGGTGGCGGCGGAGGCGGACTCCGTCGTCGCCGGCCTGTCCGGGCCCACCCCTCATCCGGACGACACCCCCGGTCCCGGGCCGCGCACCCTCCCCGGTGGCTACCTCATCCACCACCGGGGAGCCTTCGACGTCCTCGTCGCCGGAGTCGGCCCGGCCGCCGCGGCCGCCGGAACCGCGACCGCCCTGGCGCTCGCGACCTCCCCCGACGGCTACGGCCTCGTCGTCTCCGCCGGCATCGGCGGCGGGTTCGCGCCCGCCGCCCCGCTCGGCTCCCTGGTCGTCGCCGACGCGATCGTCGCCGCCGACCTGGGCGCCGAAACCCCGCAAGGATTCCTCCCCGTCGCCGAACTCGGCTTCGGCCGCAGCGTGCACCTGCCTCCCGCAGAGCTCGCCGCCCGCGCCGCCGAGGCGACCGGGGCACTGCTCGCGCCCGTCCTGACCGTCTCCACCGTCACCGGCACCGCCGCCCGCGCCGCCGCACTCGCCGCCGCGCACCCGCTGGCCGGGGCCGAGGCCATGGAGGGCTTCGGGGTCGCGGAGGCGGCCGCCGCGCACGGGCTGCCCGTCCTGGAGGTGCGTGCCGTCTCCAACGCCGTCGGCCCCCGCGACCGCGCCGCCTGGCGGATCGGCGACGCGCTGGCGGCCCTGGCCGAAGGCTTCCGCGCACTGGGACCCGTACTGCTCACCACCACTTCTGGGGGAGGACCCGCGTGAACCCGGCAGACCCCGCAAGCCCCGTAGAGCCCACGCACCCCGACCGTCCCGTCCGTCCTGTCCGCATCGCGTACTCGCCCTGCCCGAACGACACCTTCGTCTTCGACGCCTGGGCCCACGGCCGGGTCCCCGGGGCACCCGCCCTGGACGTCACCTTCGCGGACATCGACATCACCAACGGCATGGCCGAACGCGGCGAGCTGGACGTCCTGAAGGTGTCCTACGCCGTCCTGCCGTGGGTGCTGGAGGAGTACGCGCTGCTGCCCTGCGGCGGCGCACTGGGCCGCGGCTGCGGCCCGCTCGTCCTGACCCGCGAGCCGGGCGTGGACCTGACCGGCAGGACGATCGCGGTCCCCAGCGAACGCTCCACCGCCTACCTGCTGTTCCGGCTGTGGGCCGCCGACGTGCTGCCGCCCGAGGGCGTGGGCAAGGTGGTCGTGCTGCCGTTCCACGAGATCATGCCGGCCGTGCGCGACGGCCGCGTGGACGCCGGACTGGTCATCCACGAGGCCCGGTTCACCTATCAGGACTACGGACTGCACTGCCTGGCCGACATGGGCGAGCACTGGGAGTCCACGACCGGCCTGCCGATCCCGCTCGGCGCGATCATCGCCAAGCGGTCGCTGGGCGCGGACACCCTGCGCGCGCTCGCCGAGTCGGCCCGCACCTCGGTCCGGATGGCCTGGGACGACCCGGAGGCCTCCCGCCCTTACGTACGGGCGCACGCGCAGGAGCTGGACCCGGCCGTCGCCGACCAGCACATCGGGCTGTACGTCAACGAGTTCACCGCCGACCTCGGCGACGCCGGGTACGCGGCCGTGCGCGGGCTGCTCACCCGGGCGGCGGCGGAGGGACTTGTTCCGGCCATCGCCCCGGACGCACTGGCCTTCCCGTAGGGCCTCCTTCAGCAACAACGGTGCCCCGCCACCCTTCAGGGAGGCGGGGCACCGTCGTGTCCGCTGCTCAGACGTCCATCTGGTCGGCCACCGCGCGCAGCATGCCCGCGAGCTTCGAACCGGACGCCTTGTCGGGGTAACGGCCCCGCTCCAGCTGCTGCGTGACGTTCTCCAACAGGGTCGTGAGGTCCTGCACGATGGAGGCGAGCTCGTCCGGCTTGCGCCGCTGCGCCGCAGCGACGGAAGGCGCCGGATCCAGGACGATCACCGAAAGTGCCTGGTCACCGCGTTGCCCGGCAACGACTCCGAACTCAACCCGCTGGCCGGGCTTGAGCGCGTCCACACCGTCGGGCAGTACCGACGAGTGCACGAAGACGTCGCCGCCGTCGTCGCGGGAGAGAAAGCCGAAGCCCTTCTCACTGTTGAACCACTTGACCTTGCCGGTAGGCACGTCCGTCCTCTGTCCTTGCGCTCGTCGGGTGTGAAGCGGGTCACTGACCCGCACCTCTCAGGCTAATAGTCAGGACCGGGGTGACAAGACGTTCCCCGGTCCTTCGCGGATGACCGCTCCGGCCAGGGAACTACCCTGGTCGCGTGACCATTACTCCTCAGTCCGGGTCCGCGCAGGCCGGTCCCGATGCGGCCCGGCCCGGCGACGCGCTCGTCAAGGCCGGCGGCATCGTCTTCATCCTCGGCGCCGCGGCCACCCTCGCCACGATGGCTCCGCTGTTCCTGCACACCCGGCCGTTCCCGTCGTACGCGTGGGCCGTGTGCATGCTCATGGGCGTCGGCTTCGCCATCTCGGCGGCGGGCGTGGTCCGCTCGGCCTCGGCGCAGCGCAGGGCCGCCCGGGCCTCGCAGGCGTAGGGGGAGGGGTAGGGCCCCCGTCGCGCGCTACGCGGTGCGAAGGGCCCCCGTCGCTCGCTACGCGGTGCGCGTGCGGGCGTACTCCGCCAGCCAGGCCGGGAGCTCCGTGAGGTCCGCCAGGACCACGTCGGCGCCCGCCTCGCGGAGTTCGGCCTCCGGGCACGGGCCGGTGGGGACCGTCACCGACAGCGCGCCGGCCGCGCGGGCGCCCCGTACGTCGCCGACGTGGTCGCCGACGTAGACCTGGGCGTTGTACTCGCGCAGGGCGCCCGCCTTGGCCTCCGCCCACAGCCAGCCGATGACCGCGTCCGGCTTGATGCCCAGGTGGTCCAGGTGCAGGCGGGCGTTGGGCTCGTACTTGGCGGTGACGACGATCGCGCGGCCGCCGAGGGCACGGACGGCCTCGATCGCCTCGCGGGCGCCGGGCATCGCCGGGGTCGGCTCGATGGCGTGTGTGGGATAGATCTCCCGGAAGCGGTCGGCCATGGCGGGGATCTCCGCCTCCGGGAACCAGTACGCGAGCTCCGTGTCCAGCGGCGGACCGAGGCGGGTGACGACCTCGTCGGCGTCGATGAACGTGCCCGTCTCCGCCGAGAGCGCCTGGAAGGCGGCCTTGATGCCCGGCCGGGAGTCGATGAGGGTCATGTCGAGGTCGAATCCGACGGTCAGCTGCGTCTCGGGGTTCATGCGTCCATTGTGCCGAGACGGGCGCCGCGGACGGGAACGTAGACTTAGCCTCGCCTTACCAGACAGTGAAATTTGGTGACATGTCAGTCCCCGTCTCAACGGCCCCCGGCCCCGCGGCTCCCGCCCCCGCGGCCCCCACCACCGCCCGGCGCGGCGTGACGGCCCGTCGTATCGCGTGGACGGCGGCCGGCCTCGCCGCGCTGCTGTGCGCGGTGCTCCTCAGTCTCGCGGTCGGCGCCCGCGCCATCGCACCGGGAGAGGTCTTCGACGCACTGTTCCGCGGCGCGAGCGGACCGGACGCCGAGGTCGTCCGCGCCCTGCGGGTCCCCCGCACCCTCATAGCCCTGATGGTCGGCGCGGCCCTCGCCCTCGCCGGGACCGCGCTCCAGGGCATCACCCGCAACCCGATCGCCGACCCCGGCATCCTGGGCATCAGCCAGGGAGCCGGGGTCGCGGTCGTCTGCGCCATCGCGTTCGCGGGGGTGCACACGCTGAGCGGGTACGTGTGGTTCGCGTTCGCGGGCGCCGCCTTCGCCTCGGTCGCCGTGTACGCCGTCGCCTCCAGCGGGCGCGGCGGGGCGACGCCGGTGAAACTGGCGCTGGCCGGGGCCGCGATCAACGCCCTGCTGGTGTCGGTCACCATGGGCGTCCTGACGACGAAGGCCTCCGCGCTGGACGAGTTCCGGTTCTGGCAGGTCGGCTCGGTCGCGGGCCGCGATTTCACGGTCGTGCACCAGATCTGGCCGTTCCTCCTGGTCGGCGCCGTGCTGGTGGTGTCGGTGGCCCGCGGCCTGGACGCGCTCGCGCTCGGCGAGGACGTGGCCAAGGGGCTCGGCCAGAACGTGGCCGTCGTACGGATCGTCGGCGGTCTCGGAGCCACCGTGCTCACCGGCGCCGGGGTCGCGGCGGCCGGGCCGATCGCCTTCATCGGGCTGGCCGTGCCGCACATCGCGCGGGCCGTCGTCGGCAGCGACCACCGGTGGGTGCTGCCGATGGCGGCGCTGATCGGGCCGGTGATGCTGCTCGTCGCCGACGTGCTCGGGCGGATCGTGGTGCCGCCCGGCGAGGTCCCGGCCGGGGTGATGACCGCGCTGATCGGGGTGCCGTTCCTGGTCGTCCTGGTCCGCCGCAAGGCGGTGGCCGCATGAGCGCCGTCCCCGCGGGGTACTCCCTGGTCCGCCCGGGCCGGGGCTCCTTCCTCCTGCACCGCCGGGCGGCCGTCGTGGCGGTCTCCCTCGGCGTGGTCCTGGCCGGGGTCTGCGTCGTCCACCTGTCGGTCGGCGAGTCCTTCGTGGCCCCCGGCGAGGTGGTCAAGGTGCTGCTCGGGCAGCCCTCGCCCGAGGAACTGGTCGTCGGCACGCTGCGGCTGCCCCGGATGACGGTGGGCCTGCTGGTGGGCCTGGCCTTCGGGGTCGCGGGCGCGCTGATCCAGACCGTCGCCCGCAATCCGCTCGCCTCCCCCGACATCATCGGCATCAGTCAGGGCGCGAGCGCCGTCACGGTGGCGGCGCTGACCTTCGGCGTCACCTCGTACTCGGTGCTCCCGTACCTCTCGGTGCTCGGCGGCATCGTCGCGGCCGCGCTCGTGTACGTCTTCGCGTGGCGGGGCGGCCTGCACGCGACACGGTTCGTCCTCATCGGCATCGGCTTCGCCATCGCCCTGCGGTCGGTGACGACCCTGCTCATGACCAAGGGCGACTACCTGGTGGCGCAGCAGGCGCAGATCTGGATGACGGGCTCCCTCAACGGCCGCGGCTGGGACGTGGCCGCGCCCCTGGCCTGGGTCCTGCTCCTCCTCCTGCCCGGCATCCTGTGGGCGGCCCGCGCCCAGCGCACGGTCTCGCTCGACGACGACACGGCGACGGCGCTCGGGGTCCGCCTCGGCCGGGTCCGCCTCGGCCTCGTGGCCCTCGGCGTGGTCCTGGCCTCGGTGGCCACGGGCGCCGCGGGGCCGGTGGACTTCGTGGCCCTGCTGGCCCCGCAGATCGCCCGCCGGATGACCCGCACGGCCCAGATCCCGCTGCTCTGCTCGGCCCTGACGGGCGCGGTGATCGTCGTCTTCGGCGATCTGCTCGCCCGCAGGCTCCTCTCCCCGACCGAACTCCCGGTGGGCGTCCTGACGGCCGCCGTCGGGGCCCCGTACCTGATCTGGCTGATCATGCGCAGCCGTACTGGAGGCACGTCTTGAGCCGCGATCAGCGCGCGACCGTGGACAGCGTGGATGTGGATGTGGATGCGGATGTGGCCGTGGAAGCGGCTCCGGCCTCGAGCCGGCTGTCCGCCCGCGGGCTGACGCTCGCGTACGAGGACCGGGTCGTCGTGGAGGACCTGGACCTGTCCGTGCCGGACGGCCGGGTGACGGTGATCGTCGGCCCGAACGCCTGCGGCAAGTCGACGACGCTACGGGCGCTGGGCCGCCTGTTGCGGCCGCGCGCGGGCGCGGTGGTCCTGGACGGCGAGGCCCTGGCCTCCCTCCCCACCCGGCGGATCGCCCAGACCATCGGCCTGCTCCCGCAGTCGCCGGTGGCGCCCGAGGCGATCACGGTCGCGGACCTGGTGGCGCGGGGCCGCCAGCCGCACCAGCACTGGTGGCAGCAGTGGTCGCGGGAGGACGAGCAGGCGGTCGTGGACGCGATGGCCCGGACCTCGGTCTCGGATCTGGCGGACCGCCCCGTGGACGCGCTGTCGGGCGGTCAGCGCCAGCGGGTCTGGATCGCGATGGCCCTCGCCCAGGACACGGACATCCTGCTGCTCGACGAGCCGACCACCTTCCTGGACATCGCGCACCAGGTGGAGGTCCTGGACCTGGTCCGCCGCCTCAACCACGAGCGGGGCCGCACGGTGGTCGCGGTGCTCCACGATCTGAACCAGGCGGCGCGGTACGCGGACCATCTGGTCGCGATGAAATCGGGGCGGGTGGTCGCCGAAGGCCCCCCGTCGGAGGTCGTGACGGCCGCCCTGGTCCGCGAGGTCTTCGGGCTCGACTCGATCGTGATCCCCGATCCGGTGACGGGCTCGCCGCTGATCGTCCCGTCGGCCCCGTGGACGGCGGGTCCCTGACCCTGCGGGAGCGTGTCCCCTACCCGCGGGGTCAGGCCCGCCGCCGGGACCGCCAGACGAGGTACAGCGCCGAGGCGACGGCCGCACCCCGCACCAGCCAGGGCCACATGTCGTGGAAGGTTCCACCCATCGCCCCGTCCGCGAGCGGCGCCCCCCACTTCCCCTCCAGCCGGCCCCACACCCACACCACGGCCGTCGCGAACACGGCCCCCGGCAGCCCGAAGACGACCAGCTTTCGCTCCGTGGGGCCCAGCACGCGCGAGGCGTACGCGAGCAGCCAGCCCGCGGCGAGCAGCAGCCAGTGGCCGGAGACCGCGCCCGCGGCCAGCACGAGGGCCGCGAGCAGCAGGAACAGGTGCGGCTTCGGCCGCGCGGCGGCCGGGGGATCCGCGACGGCGGCCGCATCGGCCTTCGCGGCGCGCCGCCGCTCGCGCAGGAACCGTACGAGGGTCGGGCGTTCGGGAGCCTGGGACGGAGCGGGGTCCGGGCCCCCGGCCGACTCGTCCGGTTCCGGTTCCTTGAACAGGTCCGGGATCTCGATCCCGCCCGCGAAGCCCTCCACCGACGAACCCGGCGAGCCCGAAGAGCCCGCAGCGCCCGGCGCCATGCGCCACCAGTCGGGTTCCATCTTCTCGCCCGCGCCGAGTTCGTCGAGCCCGGCCAGGTGCGGCGGCGCGGGCTCGGGGGCCCGCTCCGGGCGGGGCGGCGGCACCTGTCTGCGGCGCAGCCGGCCGGGCTCCCGCTGGGCGGGGACGGCCGGTCCGGGGTCCGCGGCGGCCGGGGACCAGCGCGGCGGCTGCGGAGACAGGGTGTCCAGGACCTCCTCGGGCGTGCCGATCCGCTCCAGGATCCGGCGTACCGCCGCCGGGGTCTCCGGTTCGTACTTGGCCCGCCGCCGGTCGATTTCGTCCCGCAGCCCCGACACCAGACGCATCCGGTCGCCCGAGGACAGCTGCCTGCGCTGCGCCAAGTCCCCGACCCGGCTCAGATATTCGTAGACCAGATGGTCGCTCTCGATCCCCACGCCCCGGCTCCTCCCGTCCACCTGGACCGAAGGTAGCGCGTGCGCCCGTGGAGCTGCCGAGGGCTCAGCGGATACCGTTGACCGGATGGGGACCGGCCGACTGACCGGCCGACGCGACCAGGAGGCGACGACCGTGCCTGACCCGAGCACCGCGGGAAGCGCTCCGCGCTCCCTCGCCGAAGCGCTGCGCGCCCGCGAGGACGAGGGGCTCGCCGCCCTGCTGCGCGCCCGTCCCGACCTGCTGAGCCCGGTGCCCGGGGACGTGACGCAGCTGGCGACGCGGGCCGGGACCCGTGCCTCGGTGGTGCGCGCCTTGGACCGGCTGGACCGGTTCGCGCTGCAGACGGCCGAGGCCCTGGCGGTGGCTCCGGAGCCGTGCCCGTACGCGGTGCTGGAGGCGCTGCTCAGCGGGGACACGGGGACCACGTCCGGGCAGGACAACGGGGCCCGCGCGGAGCTCCCCCGGGCCCTGGCGACCCTGCGCGACCAGGCCCTCGTATGGGGCGACGAGGAGCGGCTGCGCCTGGTGCGCACGGCCCGCGAGTTGCTGGCCCCGTCGGCGTCGCGCCCCTCCCCCACCGGGCTCGGTCCGACCGTCGCCGAGGCGACCGCGGGCATGTCCCCGACGCGGATCCAGGAGATCGTGGCGGCGGCCGGGCTGACGGCCACGCACGATCCGGTGTCGGCGGTGACCGCGCTGACGGGCCTGTTCACCGACCCGGAGCGGATGTCCGCGCTGCTCGACGAGGCTCCGGCGGAGGCCCATCAGGTGCTGGGGCGGCTCGTGTGGGGGCCGCCGTACGGGGAGGTGACCCCGAATCCGACGCCTCCGGTGCGCTGGCTGCGCGACCGGGGTCTGCTGCTGCCTGCTTCGGCGCGCACGGTGGTGCTGCCGCGCGAGGTGGCGCTGTACCTGCGCGGCGGGCTCGCGCACCGGGCGACGGAGCCGCAGGCTCCGGCCGTTCCCGCGCTGCGCGAGCACCGTCCACAGCTTGTGGACGCGAACGCGGCGGGTCAGGCGCTGGCCGCGCTGTCGACCGTCGAGGAACTGGTGAAGTCCTGGGAGTACACCGGCCCGGCGGTGCTCCGGGCGGGCGGGCTCTCCGTACGCGACCTGAAGCGGACCGCGGCGGCCCTGGACACCGACGAGCGCTCGGCGGCGTTCTGGATCGAACTCGCCTACGCGGCCGGTCTGCTGGCCAGCGACGGCGAGGCCGACGAACGCTACGCCCCGACCCCCGCCTTCGACGGCTGGTGCGAACTGCCGCCCGCCGAAGGCTGGTCGGTGCTGGCGGCGGCCTGGCTGTCCGCGACCCGGACCGCCGGGCTGGCCGGGGAACAGGACGCGAAGGGCCGTACGTTGTCGGTCCTGGGCTCCGACCTGGACCGTTCCGCCGCCCCCGAGGTGCGCCGCCGGATCCTGCGCCTCCTGGCCGCCCTCCCCGAAGGCGGCTCCCCGGACGTCGCCGCGCTCCAGGCCCGCCTCGCGTGGGAGCGCCCGGTGCGCGGTACGAGCGAGCTGCGCGCCCGCCTCGCGAACTGGGCGCTGACCGAGGCCGAGGTCCTCGGCGTCACCGGCCGGGGTGCGCTGTCCGCGCACGGCCGGGCCCTGCTGGAGGGCCGTGAACCTGCATCGCTGCTGGCCCCGTTGCTGCCCGAGCCGGTGGACCACGTACTGCTCCAGGCCGACCTGACGGCGGTGGCCCCGGGGCCGCTGCGCCGCCCGCTCGCCGAGGTCCTGGCGGTCCTGGCGGACGTGGAGTCCAAGGGCGGGGCCACTGTGTACCGGTTCACGCCCGGGTCGGTGCGCCGGGCGCTGGACTCCGGCCACACCGCCGTGGACCTGCAAGCCTTCCTGACCGAGCACAGCCGCACCCCGGTGCCGCAGCCGCTGTCGTACCTCATCGACGACGTCGCGCGGCGCCACGGGCACCTGCGGGTCGGTTCGGCCTCCTCGTACGTGCGCTGCGACGACGACAGCATGCTGGGCGAGATCCTGGCCGACAAGCGTTCGGCGGGCCTGGGCCTGCGCCGGATCGCCCCCACGGTGCTGGCGGCCCAGGCCGAACCGGGCGCGCTGCTCGACGGGTTGCGGGCCATGGGGTACGCCCCGGCCGCGGAGTCCCGTACCGGCGACGTGCTCGTGGCCCGCGCCGACGCCCACCGCACCCCGGCCCGCTCGGCGCCCGTACCGGTCCCGGACGGGCCGCCGGTGCCGGACGCGACGCTGCTGGGTGCAGCCGTACGGGCCATCCGTGCGGGCGACGCGGCGGCGACTGCGGTCCGCAAGGAGCCCGCCACGGCGTCCTCCGGAGTCCCGGGCGAGCTCCCGCGCACGAGCGCGGCGGAGACCCTGGCCACCGTGCAGGCGGCCGCGATGATCGGCTCGGCGGTGTGGATCGGCTACGTCAACGCCGACGGGGCGGCGAGCCAGCGGGTCATCGCCCCGGTACGGGTGGAGGGCGGCTTCGTCACCGGGTACGACCACACGGCGGACGAGGTACGGACGTACGCGCTGCACCGGATCACGGGGGTCGCGGAGCTGGCGGAGGACCAGGTCTGAGGGCTCGGGGCTAAATCCACTGGCTGCGAGGCACACGGGCCCCGCACCCTGGGCACATGCCCGAAGCCCTGCCCGCGGCGATCCCGCAGCACCAGATCCGCGCCTCCCACACCGACACCACCGTCACCGTCTACCAGGCCTACGCCCCGCGTCTGGGGCTCCCCGCCGCCCGGGACGGCCGTTTCCCGGACGCCTGGAAGCGGGAGCGGATGACGTGGATCAAGCCGTCGTTGCTGTGGATGATGTACCGCTGCGGCTGGGCCGCCAAGGCCGACCAGGAGACGGTGCTGGCCGTCGAGATCACCCGCGCCGGCTTCGACGGTGCCGTGCGCGAGGCCTGCCTGTCCCACTACGACCCCGACGTGCACCCCGACCACGCGGCCTGGAAGCAGGCCCTGCGCACCTCCCCCGTCCGCGTCCAGTGGGACCCGGAACGCGACCTGCACCTGGACGCGCTGCCGTACCGCTCGCTCCAACTGGGGCTGTCCGGACCGGCGTCACGGGCCTACGCCGACGAGTGGACGGTCTCCATCCGCGACGTGACCCCGCTGGCGCGCGAGATCCACGCCCTGCTCCGGTCCGGCGAAACGGCCGCGGCGCGCGCCCTGCTCCCGGTGGAGATCCCGTATCCGTCAGGCCGTGCGGAAACTGGTCGAGATGATTCCGTTATCGCAGGTCAGATGGGGTGAACGGGCCTCCGGGCCCTGTTGCACAGCGGTGACATTCCGACGACGAATCAGGGATGTGATCTGTGTGAAGATCAGTTCATCGCAGCAGCGACCGGGGGGAAAGCAAACCGGACCGCAGGCGAGACCCGCACCACCGGCCAGGAGTTCACCTCCGGCCACCTCGCTCAGCCTCCGCTCTGCCTCTCGGCCCTCTCGGGCCGTTCCCGGCCTCTCGGCCGCCACTGCCGTCTGATCTCGTTGATTCCTGGGGGAGTCCACCATGTCCGCTCGCACCGCCGCCCTCCGCAACACCTCCGCCGCCGTCGTCGCCGCCGCCATCGCCGGCACCGTCCTGATGCCGCTGACGGCCCACGCCACCGAGGGCAACAAGCAGGCGCTGAAGACCACGATGAGCGCGCCGGTGCCGAGCGGCCCGCTGACCCGCGGCGGGGCGACCGAGACCTTCGAGCTGACGGTGACCAACACGACGGACAAGGTCTCCTCCTACCACCCGTGGATGCTCCTCAACACGCCCGGCAGCACCATGACGCTCCAGAAGAGCGACGTGATCTTCAAGGTGGAGGCGCTCAACGCCCCGGCGACCGCGTCCTTCATCGGGCAGCAGGACGGCGAGTGGCAGGGCATGTTCCACCCGGCCGCCGGGGACGACGGCGAAGGCTTCACCATCCCGGCCGGCGGGAAGATGACCTGGAAGGTCACGATGGGCCTCGCCAAGAGCTACCCGACCAACACCGGTGACTTCACGCTGCGCTCCTCGTCCTACCAGAACGAGATCGCCGTCGGCGGCGAGTCCGCCCTGACCTTCAAGACCTCCCCGGCCGTCAGCCCCTGGAAGCTGGAGACCTCGTTCGCCAACGTGGGTCCCTGCGAGGGCGGCACGGCTCCCGACTGCCGGGAAATGGACCTGCGCTACCGGGTCACCGGCGAGAACACCTTCGACTACGGCCTCCGCACCACGATCGAGCTGAACGCGCCCAACTCGGTCGTCCCCTACCAGGCGCGCGTCAAGGTCAACGGCGTGTGGAAGGACCTGGGGGAGAGCAGCAACTTCAACCTGCCGGTCATCCCGAAGGGCTTCGGCAACGCCTCCGGCGAGCACGTCGTCCGCCTTCAGATCGCCCTCGGCTCGAAGTCGCCGCAGAAGGTCACCCCTGTCCTGGTCGGCGCCTCGGTCGGCTACTCCGAGGGCAACTTCCGCCCCTTCGCGAGCACCGAGGTGGCGATCAAGCTCAGCCCGAAGGCCACCGCGCCCACCTCCCCGGCCCCGACGAAGCCCGCGCCGACCTCCCCCGCGCCCACCTCCCCGGCCCCGACCACCCCCGCGGCCACCACCCCGGCGGCCACCGCGACCCCGTCCGCGGCGAACACCCCCGCCGCGACCGGTTCCCTCGCGCACACCGGCTCGGACTCCAACACCGGCCTGTACACCGGCCTGGCCGCCGCCCTCATCGCGCTCGGCGGCGCTGCCGCCTGGCTCGGCGCCCGCCGCCGCAAGGCCGTCCGCGGCTAGTACTCCTGCTCAACGAAGGCGCGGGGCCCGGCACACCAAGTGCCGGGCCCCGCGCCCTTCGCGGGGCCCGCTCACCTGGCCGCGTAGTCGATCCGCTCCGGCGCGAACGGCCAGACCTCGGCGAACCAGTTCGTGACGGCCTCGTACACGGCCTTGTCCAGCGCCGCCCGGTCGGCGCGCACCCAGGAGCTGACGTGCACCCGCTCCGGATCCGCCTTCGCGGGGTAGATGTAGAGGCACCCGACGACCTCGGCCGCCTCTCCCTCCCCCTCCTCCCCCGCCAGGACGCTGTACGTGAATCCGCGCCGGTCTGCGAAGTCCTGTGCGTGGCGCACCAGGTCGGCGAGGTTCGCCTCCGCGCTCATCCCCTCCAGCGGGGGCCAGTCCCCGAGGAATCCGGGGGTGGCCCGCACGTGCGCGATGCTCCCGCTCCAGGCGGCGAGGTCCCTCTCGTTGTGCTGTGGTCCGAGGGGCTCCAGCCAGAAGCCCTCCCCCGCGAGCCGGGTGGGCACCTCGAAGGCGTCCGCCGCCGGTACGAAACCCTGCTGATCGCTACTCATGCGGCGACCCTACGCAGCCCCTTCTCCGGCGCCCACCGGTTATCGGGCCGCCGGCCGGAGCGGTTCACCGACCGGCCACCGGCGGCCCGAAGCCGCTCCTGCGGGGCCTGGCATGATCCCCTGGTGACCACCGCCGCCACCGCTCCCGCTCCCGCTGCCACCCGCTACGTCCTCTTCGACGTGGACGGCACCCTCGTCGACGCCGTCGCCAACCAGCGCCGGGTCTGGGCGACCTGGGCCGCCCGGCACGGCCTGGACCCGGACGCGGTGTACGAGGTCGCGCTGCGGACCCGCCCGATGGAGACCTTCGCGGCCGTCGCCCCGGACGAGGACCCGCACGCCTGCCTGGCCGCGCTGCACGAGCTGGAGGACGAGGACGTCCGCACCGGAGTCTACGAGGCCTTCGACGGCGCGGCCGAGCTGCTGGCGGCCCTGCCCCCGGGCAGCTGGGGGCTGGTCACCTCGAACTACGAGCACCGCGTGCGCGGCCGCTTCGACCGCACCGGCCTGCCGGTCCCGCCGGTCCTCGTGGACGCGGCCCGTGTCACCGAGGGCAAGCCCTCGCCGGTCCCGTACCTGCTGGGCGCGGCCCTCCTCGGCGCGGCACCACAGGACTGCCTGGTCATCGAGGACGCCCCGTCGGGCGTCCGGTCGGGACTCCGGGCCGGCATGACGGTCTGGTCCGTCAACAGCCCGACCCCGACGGCCGGCGCCCACCGCCACTTCCCGACCCTCCGCGAGGCCGCCCCGGAGATCCTCGCCTTCACCACCGGCACATTCGGCCCCGCCGGCATGTGACGCGCGGGGCCCGGGGCGGAGCCCGGCAACGGCGCCGCACCCGACCACCCCCCAACCACCCCCGGGGCCGACGGGGCCCCGCCCGCAGCCCCGTACAGCCCAGTACCACCCACCCCGCGGAGCGATACGGCAGACTGGAGGTTTGGCCGTCCGCGTCCGGGCGGTCCTCCCACGCCGGAAAGGGACGCGCGTGAACGGGCCCCTCATCGTCCAGAGCGACAAGACGCTCCTCCTCGAGATCGACCACGAGCTCTCCGGAGCCGCGCGCCGGGCCATCGCGCCCTTCGCCGAGCTGGAACGCGCTCCCGAGCACATCCACACGTACCGGATCACCCCGCTCGGCCTGTGGAACGCCCGGGCCGCCGGCCACGACGCGGAGCAGGTCGTGGACGCGCTCGTGGAGTTCTCCCGGTATCCCGTCCCGCACGCGCTGCTGGTCGACGTCGCCGAGACCATGGCCCGCTACGGCCGCCTCACCCTCTCCAAGCACCCCGTCCACGGGCTGGTCCTGACCAGCACCGACCGGCCGGTCCTCGAGGAGATCCTGCGGTCCAAGCGGATCGCCCCGCTCGTCGGCGCGCGGCTCGACGAGTCCACCGTCGCCGTGCACCCCTCCGAGCGCGGGCAGATCAAGCAGACCCTGCTCAAGCTGGGCTGGCCGGCCGAGGACCTCGCCGGGTACGTGGACGGCGAAGCGCACCCGATCGAGCTGAACGAGGACGGCTGGGCGCTGCGCCCCTACCAGCAGCAGGCCGTCGAGGGCTTCTGGCACGGCGGCTCCGGCGTGGTCGTGCTGCCCTGTGGCGCGGGCAAGACGCTGGTCGGCGCCGGCGCGATGGCGAAGGCCAAGGCGACCACGCTGATCCTGGTCACGAACACCGTCTCCGCCCGCCAGTGGAAGCACGAGCTGATCAAGCGGACCTCGCTGACGGAGGAGGAGATCGGCGAGTACTCCGGTACGCGCAAGGAGATCCGGCCCGTCACGATCGCCACGTACCAGGTCCTGACGACGAAGCGGAAGGGCATCTACCCGCACCTGGAGCTCTTCGACTCCCGGGACTGGGGCCTGATCCTCTACGACGAGGTGCACCTGCTGCCCGCGCCGGTGTTCAAGTTCACCGCCGACCTCCAGGCCCGGCGGCGGCTCGGACTGACCGCGACGCTGGTGCGCGAGGACGGCCGCGAGTCGGACGTGTTCTCGCTGATCGGCCCGAAGCGGTTCGACGCCCCGTGGAAGGAGATCGAGGCGCAGGGCTACATCGCGCCGGCGGACTGCGTCGAGGTCCGGGTCAACCTCACCGAGTCGGAGCGGCTCGCGTACGCGACCGCCGAGACGGAGGAGAAGTACCGCTTCTGCGCGACGACGGCGACGAAGCGCAAGGTCACCGAGGCGCTCGTCGCCAAGCACGCGGGCGAGCAGACCCTGGTCATCGGGCAGTACATCGACCAGCTCGACGAGCTCGGCGAGCACTTGAACGCGCCCGTCATCAAGGGCGAGACCTCCAACGCGCAGCGCGAGAAGCTCTTCAACGCCTTCCGCGAGGGCGAGATCAGCGTGCTCGTCGTCTCGAAGGTCGCGAACTTCTCGATCGACCTGCCCGAGGCCACGGTCGCCATCCAGGTGTCCGGCACCTTCGGCTCCCGCCAGGAGGAGGCCCAGCGTCTGGGCCGCGTCCTGCGCCCGAAGGCGGACGGGCACGAGGCCCGCTTCTACTCGGTCGTCGCCCGCGACACCATCGACCAGGACTTCGCCGCGCACCGCCAGCGCTTCCTGGCCGAACAGGGCTACGCCTACCGGATCATGGACGCGGACGAGCTGCTGGCGAGCGACTGACCCCACCCGGGCCCAGGTAGGGGAACGGTGCGGGCCGGGACGCGGGTCAGCGACGTATGACGCCCGCGTCCTCGGCGTATTCGCCGAGGACGACGACGCTCACGGCTGCCGCCGCGAAGACCTTGGCGGCGCGGAAGACGCCGCCGACGCTGTGGCGCGGGCGGGTGACGGAGGTGGCGGTGGCGCCGCGAGCGCGGCGGCCCTGGATCGGGGTGAAGGTTGCGGTGCTCATGTACCCATGGTGCGTTTTCGCCCGCCGCGCCACATCGCCCTGGGGGCTGAACCTCGGGGCGCGCCGCCTCATACTCACGGCCCACGCCTCCCCCTAAGGGCTCTGTCCAAAGGAGGACACCGCCCGAACGGCACCCGTACGGGGGCCCGAATCGCAGGGACTTTCGTCCTGGTTCGTTCCGGATGGGTCCGCCGAGATATCCATTCGCGCGCCACCCCCGCGATGACTAGAATCTCCGCTCTTGCCGCCTCCCGCTGCCCCACCGGGGAGAGCCGCCCGTCGGACGGAAACCGACGGGCCTGTCCGTCCGCATCACGCAGTCACTCGCAGCAGCAGCCAGCAGCAGGAGGCAGTTCCGTGCCCGCCCACGCCCCCGTACCGACCACCGACCCCCTGGCCCGGGAGCGGGCCCACCTCGCGTCCTCCCGCTCCGCGCTGCGCGCGATGCGCGAGGACGTGGAGTCCCTGGACATCCGCGACGTCACCGCGAACTGGGTCAACGCCATCGTGCTCCAGGCCCAGATCGACGACCGCATCAAGGCCCTCGCCGACCTCTCCCACACCCCCCTCTTCTTCGGCCGCCTCAACTACCTGCACGCGCCCGGCTCCGAGCTCGCCGAAGGCGCGGAGGGCGAGCAGTTCTACATCGGCCGCCGCCACGTCCACGACGCCGGCGGCGACCCGATGGTGATCGACTGGCGCGCGCCCGTCTCCCAGCCCTTCTACCGGGCCTCCAAGGCCGACCCGCAGGACGTCGCGCTGCGCCGCCGCTTCGGTTACACGGGCGGCGAGCTGACCGCGTACGAGGACGAGCACCTCTCCGACCCGACCGAGTCGGCCGCCACCGTGAGCAAGCTGCTCCAGCAGGAGATCGAGCGCCCGCGCGTCGGCCCCATGCGCGACATCGTCGCGACGATCCAGCCCGAGCAGGACGAGATCGTGCGTTCGGGGCTGTCCGGTTCCGTCTGCGTGCAGGGCGGCCCCGGCACCGGCAAGACGGCGGTCGGCCTGCACCGTGTCGCGTACCTCCTCTACGCGCACCGCGACCGCCTGGCCCGTACCGGCACCCTGGTGATCGGGCCGAACCGTTCCTTCCTGCACTACATCGAGCAGGTCCTGCCCGCCCTGGGCGAGCTGGAGGTCAAGCAGGCGACCGTCGAGGACCTGGTGGCCCGCCCGGACCTGGAGGTACGCGGCACGGACGCCGCCGAAACCGCCGTGGTCAAGGGCGACGCCCGGATGGCGCAGGTCCTGCGCCGCGCGGTCCACTCCCACGTCACCGAGCCGGCCGAGCCGCTGATGGTGGTCCGCGGATCGCGGCGCTGGCGGGTGCCGGCGTACGAGATCGCCGAGATCGTCGCGGAGCTCCAGGCCCGCGACATCCGCTACGGTGCCGCCCGCGACGCCCTTCCGCAGCGGATCGCGCACACCGTCCTGGTCCGGATGGAACAGGCGGGCGAGGCCCCGGACGACCGCGTCCAGGACGCGGTGGCCCGCAACGCCGCGGTGAAGGCCCTGGTCAAGACCGTCTGGCCGCTGGTGGAACCGGCCAAGCTGGTGCTGCGCCTGCTCTGCGACCCGGAGTTCCTGGCGGCGCACGCGGACGGGATCCTGTCCGAGGACGAGCAGAAGCTCCTGCTCTGGCAGAAGCCTTTCCGCAGCGTGAAGTCCGCGAAGTGGTCGGCCGCCGACCTGGTCCTCATCGACGAGGCGGGCGACCTGGTGGAGCGCACGCATTCGCTCGGCCACGTCGTCCTCGACGAGGCGCAGGACCTGTCCCCGATGCAGTACCGGGCGGTCGGCCGCCGTTGCACGACGGGCTCGGCGACGATCCTCGGCGACCTCGCCCAGGGCACGACCCCGTGGGCCACGCGCAGCTGGGACGAGGCGCTGGGGCACCTCGGCAAGCCGGGGGCGGTCCTGGAGGAGCTGACGGCGGGCTTCCGCGTACCGCGCGAGGTGATCGCCTACGCCTCCCGCCTGCTCCCCTCGATCTCCCCGGGCCTGGCACCGGTCTCCTCGGTCCGCGAGACCCCGGGTTCCCTGGTCGTCACGGAAACGGCGGACCTGACGGCGGCGGCCGTCGAGGCCTGCCGGGCCTCGCTCGCGCACGAGGGCTCCATCGGCCTGATCGCGGCGGACGCGCGCGTGCCGGAACTGGCGCAGGCCCTGCTGGAGGCGGGTCTGCCGTACCTCTCGCCGGGCGAGGAGACGACGGCGGAGTCCCGCCTGACGCTGGTCCCGGCGTCGCTCGCCAAGGGCCTGGAGTACGACTACGTGGTCCTGGACGAGCCGGCGGCCGTGGTCTCCGGCGAGCCGGACGAACGCACCGGCCTGCGCCGCCTGTACGTCTGCCTCACCCGCGCCGTCTCGGGCCTGACCCTCCTCCACTCGGCCCCTTTGCCGGAGGCGCTGGCCTGAACATCCAGCCCCTCCGGCGTTTGAGGAGCGGGGTCCAGGGCGGAGCCCCGGGGAACGGTGGAAGGGTGGGTAGGGGACAGCCGCCCGCAGGGCCCGCCCGCATCCCCGGCCGGTCAGGCCAGGGCGGCCCGCCAGTCGGCGACGGCCGCCGCGGAGACCGGCCGGTCCCACCCGGAGGGACGGGCCGCGCCGCCGATGTGGAAGGCGTTGATGCCCGCCTCGCGCAGGACCGGGAGGTGGGACAGGGCCAGGCCGCCGCCGACCAGGATCCGCGGCTCGTAGCCGGGGGTCCCCGTGCGGGCGGCCTCGGCCAGGAGGACCGGCAGGCCCTCGTCGACGCCGCCCGCGGCGCCCGCCGTCAGGTAGGTGTCCAGGCCGGGGAGGTCCGCCAGCGCCTTGCGGAGCTGGTCGCGGTCGGCCGCCCGGTCGATGGCCCGGTGGAAGGTCCAGCCGCAGCCGCCGAGCTCTGCCACGACCGTCTCGACGGCGGCCAGGTCGGGGGTGCCGTCCGGGTTCAGGAAGCCGAGGACGAACTGGTCGGCCCCCTCCGCGCGCAGCGCCCGTACCTCCGTGACCAGGCGGTCCAGGTCCTCGGCGGTGCCCGCCGAGAAGCCGTCGGCCTTGCGGAGCATCACGCGCAGGGAGATGTCGACCGACGCTCTGATCGCCGCGAAGGTCTCGCGCGGCGGGGTCAGCCCGTCGGCGGCCATGTCGGTGACCAGCTCGAGTCGGTCCGCCCCACCGGCCTGGGCCGCGATCGCGTCCTCAGCGTCGAGGGCGATCACCTCCAGGAGCGCACGGTTGCTCATGTCATCCATCCTTCGGAAAACTGCTCGTATGACCCTTCCGGGCCAGTATGGAAAATAGGTCTAGTCCAATATTCAGGGTACGGGTCTTCGCCCGCCCTTCACCAGCACAATCACGCCACCACCACAATGTGCGCATGACCTCCGACACGCAGGGCAGCGCCACCGACCGCGCCACCGGCCTCCGAACCCGCTGGCACGCGACCGCCACCGCCGCCGGCGCCGACCGCGATCCCGCCCCCTACGCCGACCGGCTCCTGACCGCCTGGGCGGAGCCGCAGCGCAGGTACCACACCACCGCGCACCTGGCCGACGTACTCGCGCGGATCGACGTACTCGCCCCGCACGCCGCCGACCGGGCCGCGCTGGACCTCCCCGCCGTGGAGCTCGCGGCCTGGTTCCACGACGCCGTCTACCGTCCCGACCGCTCCGAGAACGAGGAGCGCAGCGCCGCCCTCGCCGAGCGCGCCCTGCCCGAGCTCGGCATCGACGCGGAGCGCACCGCCGAGACGGCCCGCCTGGTGCGGCTCACCGTCACCCACGACCCCGCGCCCGGGGACACCAACGGCGAGGTGCTGTGCGACGCCGACCTCGGGGTCCTGGCCGGGACCCCGGACGCCTACGCCGCGTACACCGCCGCCGTGCGCGCCGAGTACGCCTTCGTCCCCGACGCGGCCTTCCGCGAGGGCCGCGCCGCCGTCCTGCGCCAGCTGCTGGACCTGCCGCACCTCTTCCGCACCCCGTACGGGGCCGCGCACTGGGAGGCCCCGGCCCGCACGAACCTGGCCGCCGAGCTGGCGGGGCTCGCATAGAGGGAATGCACGCAGAGGGAATGTGAAACGTTTCTCCGGGGTTGGTGTAGTTCATGCCCGTAGCAGCCGAACGCACCCGCATGCCCGTCGCCGTCTACATCCTCGGCCTCTCCGTCTTCGCACTCGGAACCAGTGAGTTCATGCTCTCCGGGCTCCTGCCACCCATTGCCGAGGACATGGGCGTCACCATCCCCCAGGCGGGCCTGCTCATATCCGCCTTCGCCATCGGCATGGTGGTGGGTGCGCCGCTGCTGGCCGTGGCCACCCTGCGGCTGCCCCGCCGCACCACCCTGGTCTCCCTCATCAGCCTCTTCGGCCTCGGGCAGGTCGCGGGCGCGCTGGCCCCCTCCTACGAGCTGCTCTTCGCCTCCCGCATCGTCTCCGCGCTCGCCTGCGCCGGCTTCTGGGCCGTGGGCGCGGCCGTGGCCATCGCCATGGTCGAACAGCACCAGCGGGCCCGCGCCATGGCCGTCATGATCGGCGGCCTCTCCATCGCCAACGTCCTCGGCGTCCCGGCCGGCGCGTTCCTCGGCGAGCAGTTCGGCTGGCGCTCCGCGTTCTGGGCCGTGGCCGCCGCCTCCGCCATCGCGCTCGTCGGCATCCTCACCCTGATCCCGAGGATCCCGCTGCCCGAAGAGAAGCCGACGCTCTCCCGCGAGCTGCGGATCTACCGCGACCGCCAGGTCTGGCTGTCGATCGGCGTCACCGCGCTCGCCGCGGGCGGCGTCTTCTGCGCCTTCAGCTACCTGTCCCCGCTGCTCACCGAGGTGGCCGGGCTGGATTCCGGCTGGGTGCCGTGGATCCTGGGCCTCTTCGGGGTGGGCGCGCTGCTGGGCACCACCCTGGGCGGGCGGATCGCCGACGCGAACCTCTTCGGCGTGATGCTGTGGGGCATCACCGCCTCCACCGTCTTCCTGACGGCCCTCGCCCTGCTGGCCTCCACCGCCGCGGCCGCGATCGCCCTCTCCTTCCTCCTCGGCTTCTCGGCGTTCTTCACCGCCCCGGCGCTCAACGCCCGCATGTTCAACGTCGCGGGCGCCGCCCCCACCCTGGCCGGAGCCACCACCACGGCCGCGTTCAACCTCGGCAACACCGGCGGCCCCTGGCTCGGCGGCACCGTCATCGACGCCGGCTACGGCTTCTCCGCCACCGCCTGGGCGGGTGCCGCGATGACCGTCACCGCGATCGGGCTGGGCCTCGTCGCCCTGCGCCTGGACCGGCGCACGAGGCCCCGTACGGGCACGGGCGCGACCCGCGTCGTGGCCTCCTCGGAAGCCACCCCGCGCACCGCCGACGTCCGGCAGCCCGCGGGCCACTGAGACTGCCGGAACCCGGCATGCCGGGGGACCCCGCCCAGGGCCTAGCGTGAGCCCGTCCGGCGGGGGGCCGGACGCTGAAGAGGTGAGACGGGGTCATGGAAGACGGCTACGGTCCGGGACTGTTCCTGCTGGGGTGGGGGCTCCTCGCAAGTGGCACGGGACTGCTCCTGGCGACCGACTTCCGGGGCACGGCCGGGCGGTTCCTGGACTTCCAGGAACGGACCGGCCGCCGGACCCCGTCTCCTCTCGGCCCGCCCAGGAAGGCGCGGATCAAGAGGCTGCGCCTGATCGGCGCCGCCTTCTCCGTGGCCGGGCCGCCGGTCTTCGTCTTCGCCCTCCTGAACCTGGCAGAACACGGCATCGGCGCGGGGGCCACCGCCCCACTGCACGTGCCGTGGCCGGTGGCGGGGGTCGGGTGCCTGGTCGCCGCCTACATCACCTGGAGCCTCTGGCGCCCCGCGGGACAGTCCCGGCGGATGTGGACCGGAGGCGGCTGGGTGTGCCGGACCGCACTCGTACTGCACACCGCCGCGGTCCCCGCCTTCGCGGCATCCCCGTCCTACGGCAACCTCGCGATCCTGCAGAGCATTTTTCTGATCGGCGCCCTCGCGCAGATCACCGTGATGACCTCCGCCCCGGGCGCCACCGAGGCCCCGGACACCCCTACGGCGCCGGCCGCCCCTTAGGCCTGCGCAGGCCCGCCGCCGTCAGCCGCCGGACCAGCTCCTTGCTGCCGATCTCGACCGCGCCCGCACCCACCGCGTCCTCGTAGCGGTGCGAGGGCACGTCGTAGTGGTCCCGCTCGAAGGCCCGCTCCGGACAGCCGATCGAGGCCGCGAAGGCGTGCAGCTCCTCGTACGAGACGTCGCTGACCAGGTGCGACCACATGCGGCCGTGGCCCGGCCAGTCCGGCGGGTCGATGTACACCGTCACCGGCGGCTCATCCGCCGCACCCGGGCTCCACGGCGGCTCATTCGTCGTACCCGGAGCCGGAGCCGAAGCCGCCCGCGAAGACGGGTCCGAGTCCGCCGACCGGCGCCACCCGCACGCCGGCTTCCGAGCACACCCACATCGGGTCGGGTCCGAGCTCGGGCTCCACGTCCAGCGCGTGCGGTTCGCCGTGGTTGCAGACCGGGCACAGCGGCCAGCGCCCGTACTTCTGCAGCAGTGCGTCCTTCACGTCCTGGGCGACGAGTCCGGCGAGGTAGTCGACACCCTCCGGCCACTGCTCCACCCACCACCGGCGGTGCGTGACCGAGTTCTCGACGAGGGAGACGACATCGGCTTCGGCGACCTCGCCCGCGACGAGATCGGCGAGTACGAGGGCGCGTGCGGCGTGCAGCGCCTGTTCCAGGGGGGTCGCGTGGTCCATGGAGACATTGTGGACCCGGACGGCCCAACTGGCGAAGGTCCTCTTGCGCCGGTGACTTATGGCGTCTTGACGCCCCCACCCGGCTGAAAATAGATTTCAAGCGTGAGCAAGAACGTGAAAGAAACCTTCAGCGGTGGTGCGGACGCGACCTCCCCCGTCCCCGCCCCCGCCGCCCTGCGGGCCCGCGTCCGCAGCCTCGGCCCCTCGATGACCCGCTCCATGCAGGCCGTCGCCGAAACCGTCGCCGAGGACCCCGCCGGGTGCGCCGCGCTCACCGTCTCCGACCTCGCCGCCCGCACCGGCACCAGCGAAGCCACCGTCGTGCGCACCGCCCGGCTCCTGGGCTACCCCGGCTACCGCGACCTGCGCCTCGCGCTCGCCGCACTCGCCGCCCAGCAGGAGTCCGGCGCCGCCCCGGCGGTCACCGTGGACATAGCCGTCGACGACTCCCTCGCGGACGTGGTCGCCAAACTGGCCCACGAGGAGGCACAGACCCTCGCCGACACCGCCGCCGGCCTCGACGTCACCGCCCTCGCCTCGGCCGTCACCGCCCTCGCGGGCGCCCGCCGCATCGAGATCTACGGAGTCGGCGCCTCCGGCCTCGTAGCCCAGGACCTCTCCCAGAAGCTGTCGCGCATCGGCCTCATCGCCCACGCCCACAACGACCCGCACCTGGCCGTCACCACCGCCGTCCTGCTGCGCCCCGGCGACGTCGCCATCGCCATCACGCACTCCGGCGGCACCGGCGACGTCATCGAACCCCTGCGGATCGCCTTCGAGCACGGCGCCACCACCCTCGCGCTCACGGCCCGGGCGAACTCCCCCGTCGTCCACTACGCCGACCTCGTGCTGGCCACCTCCGCCGCCCGCGAGACCCAGCTGCGCCCGGCCGCCATGTCGAGCCGGACCAGCCAACTGCTCGTCGTCGACTGCCTCTTCGTCGGCGTCGCGCAGCAGACCTACGAGACCGCCGCGCCCGCGCTCGCAGCCTCGTACGAGGCGCTCGCGCCCCGGCACCACACCCCCGTACCCACCGCCAAGCGGGGCAGCACCACCCGCTAGCAGCTCAGGAGCCCCACCCATGACCGCGTACGCCGAACTCCGCGCCCAGCTCGCCACCTTGACCACCGAGGCCTTCCGCCCCGAACTGGCCGAGATCGACCGGCTGTCCACCCTCGAGATCGCCCGCCTGATGAACGCCGAGGACGCCACCGTCCCGGCCGCCGTCGCCGGAGAGCTCGAGACCATCGCCGCCGCCATCGACGGGATCGCCGAGCGGATGGCCCGCGGCGGGCGGCTGATCTACGCGGGCGCGGGCACCGCGGGCCGGATGGGCGTCCTGGACGCCAGCGAGTGCCCGCCCACCTTCAACACCGACCCCTCCGAGGTCGTCGGCCTGATCGCGGGCGGCCCCTCCGCCATGGTCAAGGCCGTCGAAGGCGCCGAGGACTCCAAGGAACTGGCCGCCGAGGACCTGACCGCACTGGCCCTGACCGCCGAGGACACCGTCATCGGCATCTCCGCCTCCGGCCGCACCCCGTACGCGATCGGCGCCGTCGAGTTCGCCCGCGGGCGCGGCGCCCTCACCGTGGGCCTGTCCTGCAACGCCGGCTCCGCGCTCGCCGCGGCCGCCGACCACGGCATCGAGGTCGTCGTCGGCCCCGAACTCCTCACCGGATCCACCCGGTTGAAGGCCGGCACCGCACAGAAGCTCGTACTCAACCTCATCTCGACCCTCACGATGATCCGCCTGGGCAAGACCTACGGGAACCTCATGGTCGACATGCGCTCCTCCAACGAGAAGCTGCGCGCCCGCGCCCGCCGCATCGTCTCGCTGGCCACCGGCGCCCCCGACACCGAGATCGAAGCCGCGCTCAGCGCCTGCGACGGCGAGGTCAAGCAGGCCATCCTCGTCATCCTCGGCGGAGTCGACGGCCCCACCGCCGGCGAGCTCCTCACCGCCTCCAAGGGCCACCTCCGGGCCGCCCTCACCCAGACCCCCCGCTGATCCACCCCTGCCACTCCCGGCCACCCCCGGCCGCTCCCCTGCCACTCCCCGCTGACCCCGAGCAGCAAGGCGAACACCAAGATGTCCACTGACAAGAACCGCGCCACAGCCGCCGCGATCCTTCCTCTGGTCGGCGGTCCGGACAACATCCTCTCCATCGCGCACTGCATGACGCGCCTGCGCATCACCCTGCGGGACCGCTCCCTGGTCCAGGACGAAGCGCTCAAGGCCGTGCCCGCCGTCATGGGCGTGGTCGAGGACGACACCTACCAGATCGTGCTGGGACCGGGCACCGTCGCCCGCGTCACGCCCGAGTTCGAGGCCCTCGTAGCGGAAGGCCGCTCGGCCGCCCCCGCCGCCCACTCCGTGACGGCCGACGAACTGGCCGCCCAGGGCGCGGCGATCAAGGACGCCCAGAAGGCCAAGAACTCCACCCCCTTCAAGCTGTTCCTGCGCCGCATCGCCAACATCTTCGTCCCGCTGATCCCCGCCCTGATCGGCTGCGGCATCATCGCCGGCCTCAACGGGTTCATCACCAACATGGGCTGGCTGCCCGCCGTCGTCCCCGCGCTGGCCGCGATGGCCTCCGGCTTCATGTCCCTGATCGCGGTCTTCGTCGGCTACAACACGGCCAAGGAGTTCGGCGGCACGGCGATCCTCGGCGGCGCCGTCGCCGCGATCATCGTCTTCCCCGGCGTGGCGAAGATCGACGCCTTCGGCCAGCAGCTCTCCCCCGGCCAGGGCGGCGTCCTGGGCGCCCTCGCGGCGGCGCTCCTCGCCGTCCAGGTGGAGAAGTGGTGCCGCAAGTGGGTCCCCGAGGCCCTGGACGTCCTGGTCACCCCCACCCTCACGGTCCTCGTCTCCGGCCTGGTCACCCTCTTCGGCCTGATGTTCATCGCCGGTGAGGTCTCCACCGCCATCGGTACGTTCGCCACCTGGCTCCTCGCCACCGGCGGCGCCTTCGCCGGCCTGGTCCTCGGCGGCCTCTTCCTCCCCCTCGTCATGCTGGGCCTGCACCAGGCCCTGATCCCCATCCACACCACCCTGATCGAGCAGACCGGCTACACCGTCCTCCTCCCCATCCTCGCCATGGCGGGCGCGGGCCAGGTCGGCGCGGCCATCGCCGTCTACTACAAGCTCCCGCGCAACCGCTCGATCCGCTCCACCATCAAGTCCGCCCTCCCCGCCGGCTTCCTGGGCGTGGGCGAACCCCTCATCTACGGCGTCTCCCTCCCCCTGGGCCGCCCCTTCATCACCGCCTGCATCGGCGGCGCGGCGGGCGGAGCCTTCATCGGCCTCTTCAACCAGCTGGGCACCGCCTTCGGCTCCACCGCCATCGGCCCCTCGGGCTGGGCCCTGTTCCCGCTCCTCGACGGCAAGTCGGGCATGGGAATGACCATCGCCATCTACGCGGGCGGCCTGGCCGTCGGCTACCTGGTCGGCTTCGCGGCCACCTACTTCTTCGGCTTCACGAAGCAGATGCTCACCGACTTCAACACGGACCCGGACGCCGAACCCGCGCCCCCCGCCCAGCCGGAGCCCGCGAAACAACCGGCCCTGGCCTGACCCTTCTCCTTCTCCCTCCCGCTCCGAACGCCCTGCTCAGGCAGGGCGTTCGGCATACTCGCGGGCATGGAGATCCCCCCTGGGGCCGAAGCCCTCGAACTCGTCCGCCTCGCCCCCCGCCCGGCCGATCCGTGGGGTCCGATCAGTGGCGGCACCCCCGTCGCCCTGTGGACCGGCGCCGAAGCCGCCGAAGCCCTCGCCCTCGTCGAGAGCCTTCCCCCGGGGGATCCCGCCCGGTGCTTCGTGCCCACCTGGGGCATCCGCGCCCACGACGCCGAGCTGAACCACCTCTACGACGTCATCCCCTGCTTCTCCTGCAACCGGGTCCTCCTCACCGGCCCGGCGGTCCCCGAACCGCTGGACCGCAGCCACGGTTTCGATGGCGGGAGCCCTGCGGCCAAGGCGCTCCTGTCCCTGTTCCGCGCCTGCGAGGAGATACCCGCGGTGGTTCCGGCCGGGCGGATGAGCGCGGGCCCCCAGCCGGTGCTCGAACTCCCGGGCAGCGCCGGTCTCCACCTGCGTCCGTGGGAGCCCCACGACGCCCCCGCGCTGATCCGGGCCGGCCTCGAACCGGACATCCGGCACTGGAACCGCACGGACCGGTTCACCCTGGCCGAGGCCGAGAAGCGCATCGCGCGCTACGGTCGCCGCTGGGAGACGGAGAAGGCCGCGGCCTGGGCCGTCGCCCCGACCGCCGGAGGCGAGGCCGTCGGCCTGATCGGGCTGGCCGACCTCGATCTGCGCGGCGGCAGCGGCGAGATCATGTACTGGCTCCTGCCCGCCGGACGCGGCAGCGGGGTCATGGCCGAAGCGGTGTCCGCCGTGACCCGCTGGGCCTTCGAGGACCTCGGCCTGCACCGCCTGCGCATCACCCACTCCGTATCCAACCCGGCCTCCTGCCGGGTCGCCCTGAAGTCCGGCTACCCCCTGGAGGGCACCATGCGCGGAGCCCTCCTCCACGCGGACGGCTGGCACGACGAACACCTCCACGCCCGCCTGCGCACGGACTGAGGCGGATACGGGCCCGAGTTGGTCCGATCAGTCGGATCTGCCGGTGGTTCGCGCCGGGACGCTCCGGGCGGCGACCGCCCCGAGGCTATGAATGCGTCACCCGACCATCCATGAGCATCGACCTCAGGAGCCACACGATGCGCCCCATCCGAGCGGCCTCTCTCGGCACGGCCACTGCGCTGGCCGCCCTTCTCGCCTGCACGTTCGTCGCGGCCACCGCGGCCGCCGCGACGGACACCGATTCCGCCCAAGTCGGAGGCAGGCACCGGGTCATCACCCTCACCGGCCAGCTCGCGCAGCAGACGCGCTTCCCCGTCAACCCCGGCGGCGCCCCCGCCCAGGGCGATCGGACCGTCTTCCACTCGATCCTCTTCGACCAGGACGGCAAGCAGGTCGGCGACACCGGCGGCACCTGCACCACCACCCGGGTCGACAACGGCGGAGCGGAGGAGTGCGTCGTGACCTACAACCTCCCGACCGGCCAGCTCTCCGTGCAGGGCACGGTCTTCGGCATTCTCAACCCCGGCCCTCCCCCTTCCTTCGACAACGCGATCACCGGCGGCACCGGGGAATTCAGCGCGGCGCGCGGCTCGGTCCACGCCGACACGATCGCTCCGGGCACGAGGCGCTTCACGATCGACCTCGACCGCTGACGGGCTGCGGGACGGACCGCGGAGAGCCTGCTGTGCGCGCCTGGAGGGAGCCCGGTGCGGCGGGCGCCGGAGCGGCCAGTAGGCTCCGCTCCGCAAACGGAAGCGGTCCGTCCCGTGGAGAACATCCCGGGCGTGTTGAAAGAGGCACCATGGCGTCACCTGCCGTCCCCATGGCCCAGGAACAGATACCGGATGCGGTCGCGTCGCTCGCGACCGCCCACAACCTCGGGGAGCATCGCGAGACCTTCCTCCCCCAGCGCATGGGCACCGGGCGGATGATCGGGCTCTTCGTCTTCATGCTGTTCGGCCTGGCCTGCTTCGTCCTGCCCGGCCTGATGTTCGTGTGGATCCTGATGCAGAGCCCCAACCTGTCCCGCAAGCAGGCGGCCAAGCGCATCCACCTCTTCGAACACGGCATGGTCGTCGCCGATCACACCGGCCCGACCGACGCGTTCCGCTGGGACTCGCTGACGGCGCTCCAGCAGATCACCAGGAAGTACGCCAACGGCGTCTACGTCGGGACCACTTACCTGTACACGCTGTTCAAGCAGGACGGGTCCTCGGTCAAGCTGACCAACTTCTACGCCGACCCGGAGCGCTGGGGCGGGGCCATCCAGCACGAGATCACCCGGGCCCAGCTGCCCCACGTGATGACCCTGCTGGAGCAGGGCGGCACCGTCCGCTTCGGCGACATCGCGATGACCGGGAGCGGGATCTCCACCGCCAAGCGCGGCGCCGTGCAGTGGAGCGAGATCCAGAAGATCGAGATCAAGAACGGCACCGTCTTCCTGACGAAGGCCGGCAAAATGCTGTCCTGGTCGAACACCCCGGTCGCGAAGATCCCCAACTTCTTCCTGTTCCTCGCCGTCGTCGACCACCTCCGCGGCTGACCGTCCCGCCCTCGGCTAGGACCGTGGTGCGACCGCTTCGAGGTCGTCGATGGTGCCGGTCATGACGGCCCTGATGTGCTCGGTGAGGTGTTCCGCCGGCCAGTCCCACCAGGCAAGGGCGAGCAGGCGGGTGATCTCGTCCTCGCTGTAGCGGGTGCGGATGAGTTCTGCCGGGTTGCCTCCGACGATGCCGTAGTCGGGGACGTCGTCCACGACTACGGCGCCGGAAGCGATGATCGCGCCGTGCCCGATGCGCACTCCGGGCATGACCAGGGTGTCGTAGCCGAACCAGACGTCGTTGCCGACGACGGTGTCCCCCCTGCCCGGCAGGCCGCCGAGCAGGTCGAAGTGCTCGGCCCAGGATCCGCCCATGATGGGGAAGGGGAACGTGGAGGGCCCGTCCATGCGGTGGTTGGCCCCGTTCATGATGAACCGCACCCCGGTTCCCAGCGCGCAGAACTTCCCGATGACCAGCCTCTCCGGCCCGTAGTGGTAGAGCACGTTGCGGGTCTCGAAGGCGGTCGGATCATCCGGGTCGTCGTAGTACGAGTACTCCCCGACCTCGATCAGCGGCGAGGTCACCAGCGGCTTGAGCAGGACCACGCGCGGCTGGTCGGGCAACGGGTGAAGCACCGTCGGGTCCGCGGGAAGGTGACGCATGGCAGTCCCTTTCGGCTCGGCAACAGCTCACGGAAGGCGCGAGCGCTTGGCCCGCTCCTAGGCCCGCTCCCAGGCCGGCACCTTAGCCTCGGCCACCGCGCCCGCGTCGACCTCGCCGCTGCGCCACAGCGGGGCGAAGGAGACCAGGAGGAGGACGGCTCCGAGGGGTATGAGGTCCTTGTCTGCGAAGGGGAGGGTGGTGTCGATGAGGACCAGGAACGGGGCCCACGGCTTGAGGACGCGGCGCTTGGCGAGCTGGGAGACCAGGATCAGCTGGCCGACGAAGAACAGCAGCGGGCCGAAGTCGTAGAACGCCGGGAGCACGCCGGGTATCTCCTGGACCCGGGTGAACATCTCGTCCATGGCACCCCGGTCCGCCGACAGGAACCCGACCACCAGGTCGATGGCGAACTGCACGCCGACGGCTATCGCTCCCGCCGTGCCGGTCCACATCCCCACGGCGGCCAGCCGGTTGCGGCCCGCAGCTTCGCGCATCGCCGCGAAGCCCCGTACGAAGAAGAAGAGGGCGCCGAGGAAGCACAGGTGGCCCAGGCTCCATGCGAGGCCCGGACCGCGGCTGCCGTCGAGGCCGTCGATGATGCGGATGACACCGTAGGCACCCATCAGAACGGGTGCGGCCAGGAAGGCAGTTCGCGTATTGATCATGCAGATGACGCTACGGGGACGGGACCCCGAGTCACATCCGGTAGCGACCCCCGAGATCCCCTGAGAGACATCCCTGAGAAGTCGTGCGGGCAGGCGCGCCGACGGTCAGTGACCCCGGCCGGTCTCCCGGCCGGGGCGCCGCGTGTCAGAGGCCGCCGGTGAACAGCAGTTGGTTCGGGCTGCCCTTGCTGACGCTCTTCAGCACGTCCTTGGTGGACGCCTCGTCGATGAACTCGTTGATCTCCGCCGGGGTCGCGGTCGGGTGCGCCTGCTTGTAGAGGACGGCGACACCGGCGGCATGCGGCGCGGCCATCGACGTACCGTCGAGGGCCACGCTGCCGCCGCCGAGCTTCGCGGAGACGATCGCGGCACCAGGGGCGTAGAGGGATACGCAGGGGCCGTAGTTGGAGAAGTCGGTCTCCTCGTCCCACTGGTTGGAAGCGGCGACGGAGAGCACGCGCGCGGCGGACGCGGGCGAGACCAGACACGCGTCCTTCGAACTGTTGCCCGCCGCGATGACCGGCAGCACGCCCGCGTCGGACAGGGCGGTCGCGGCGTTGTCCACCGCGAGCGACTTGTCCCCGCCCAGGGAGCCGTTGAGGACCGCGGGCTGCTTGGCGTTCTTCGCCACCCAGTCCAGGCCCGCGATGATGCCGGAGGAGTCGCCCGTGCCCTCACAGTTCAGGACCCGGACGCTGATCAGGTTCGCCTTGCGCGCCACGCCGTACGTCTTGCCGCCCACCGTGCCCGCGACGTGCGTGCCGTGGCCGTTGCAGTCCTGGCCGTCGCGGCCGTCCCCGATCGCGTCGTAGCCGAAGGTGGCCCGGCCGCCGAACTCCTCGTGCTTGTAGTCGATGCCCGAGTCGAGGATGTACGCGTTCACCCCGGCGCCGTTGCCCTGGGTGGTGAAGGTGATGTCGAGCGGCAGCGCCTTCTGATCGATCCGGTCCAGGCCCCAGGAGGAGGAGGGTCCGAACGCACGGACGCCGTCGCCGGGGACCGAGGCCATCGACGGGGCCGCAACCTTCGCGTCCGCCTCCACCGACTTCACGCCCAGGCTCACCCGGGCGATGTCCAGCTGGAGCTTGGTCATCGGTACGGCGAAGCCGTTCATGGCCTTGGTGTAGAGGAACTTCGGCTTGAGCTTCAGCCGCTCCGCCACCTTGGCCGGGTCGTAGCCCGGCTCCAGCGTCACGATGTACTGCCCGGGGATGGCGTTGGCCGAAATGGTCAGCGGCACGGGGGTCGGCTCGGGCAAGGCGTCGGCGGACGCGGCTCCGGCGGCCACCGGGGCGGCGGCGAGCAGGGCGGCGGTGGCCACACGGGCGATCAGGCGCATCGACATAGAGGGGGCTCCTGAAGGTGGGGGTCGGCATACGAGAGCCGCCTCCGTTCGACGCGGAAGGCGTCCCGGAGTGCGGCTCTCCCCCTTCATCGGCGGGCCGCCGGGGGGACTTGACCGGCCCGCACCTCCTGTCCGCCCGCGCGGGGGCCCGTCTGCGGGCCGGTCTTCCTACCTACCGAAGAAAGGATTCTCTCCCCCGGGTGTCCGGGACCCTCCCCCTCTGCGCGGACTCTGCGCGAACACCCTCGCGCCGCTGGGCGCGGGCCCGCAAGTTCACCCGTATGGAAGGAACCGCGCGCATCCGCCGAGGGGCGCACTCGCCGTTCACCACCACCGGCCTCCGCCGCGCCGCCCGGGGTCGTTGACCGGGCGGGCCGTACGTGGTGGCCTCGCCGTCATGCGCACCCGACCGAGCTGGACCCTGCCGACGGCCGTCGCCGCCCTCGCACTGACCGCCGTGGCCGCCCTGCCCGCACACGCCGCCACCACCACCGCCGCCTCACCCGGACCCGCACCCGCGTCCCGCGCGGCCGCCCCGACCCCGGCCGAGTGGCCCGCGTACGTCGTCACCGTGCACCCCGGCCTCGACCCGGCCGCCGTCGCGGACGCCTACGGGATCACCCCGATCCACGTCTACCGCAACGTCCTGAACGGCTTCAGCGCCCGCCTCTCCCCCGAGCAGGTCGAAGCCCTGCGGACGACCGCGGTGGTGGAATCGGTCGAGAAGGACGGCACCGCGTCCGCCTCCGGCCCCGCCGCCTTCTGAGAGCCGTCCCCGTTCCGCCCCCCAATCAGTGCGGGAAGCCGCCCGTGTCCAGCGTGAGGGGGAAGGGCTCGGGGAGCCGCAGCTCGTCGCCGAAGGCCACCCGGACGGCGTGCTTGTACGCGCCGTTCTGGGGTTCGGTGAACAGGGTGGCCGTGGGGCCGTGCTCGTCGAAGCGGTCGATCAGGAGGTAGACCGGGACCGGGGCGTGGGCGTAGGCCCAGAGCTTCTTCTTCCGGTCGTCCTCGGCACTGCTCCTGGAGGTGATCTCCACGACGAGCAGCGCCTCGGCCGCGTCGACGGGGTCGGAGACCTCGGGTCCTACGTCATCGACCAGGGCTGCCGGGGCGACCACGAGGTCGGGCACGCAGAGGTTGCCGAGCGCGGCGACGTGGATGCCGAGCCACTGGTAGACACCCCACTCGGGCAGCAGGACCCCGTACAGGGCGCGCTGCACCGTGGCCGCGACGGCGTGGTGGTGACGGTGGGGCGGCGGGTCCAAGGTGATCCGACCGCCGTCGATCTCGGCCCGCCAGCCCTTCGGCACGTCCAGGTCGCACCAGCTCCGCAGCAGGTACTCCCACGGGTGACCGTCGGCGTTGCCGCCGGTCTCGGGCGTGGCTGCGGTCATCGCGGATCCCCTCGGCGGTGGCATATGCCAGCGAGGGTAGGGCGGGCCGCCGACGGGTGGCGGGCGCTTGCCTTCCCCGTCCCACGATCGAGTGGCGCACGCAGTAACCTCCGCGCCGACGGACCCCGCTACACCCGTTCCCGGGCCGCCGCCGACGGGACCGTCGTGCGGACCGGGTCCCAGCACTGGACGCCCTTCAGGTCCGGCATCCGGTCGCGGGTGAAGACCGGCTCCAGGCCCGCGCGGCGCTGCGCGAGGTAGTCGTCCAGGAGGCGGAAGGCGATGGCCGACAGCGGGATGATCGCGGCCAGGTTGATCAGGGCCATCAGGCCCATGAACACGTCCGCCAGGTTCCAGACGATCGACACCGAGCCGAGCGAGCCCAGGACGACCGCCGACAGGACCAGTGCCCGGTAGCCGGGCAGGACCCACCGCTTGCGGGTGATGAACTGGATGTTCGTCTCGCCGTAGTAGTAGTTCCCGATCATGCTGCTGAAGGCGAGCATGAAGACCACGACCGTAAGCAGGTGCCCGGCCCACGAGCCCAGCGTGTCGCTCAGCGCCGTCTGCGTCAGGTCCGCACCCTGGCGGCCGGACAGCTCCGGGTTGGTGACCAGGACGATGAAGGCGGTCATCGTGCAGACGAGGAGGGTGTCGAAGAAGACGCCCAGGGACTGCACGAGGCCCTGCTTGACCGGGTGCGAGACCTCGGCGGCGGCCCCCGCGTTCGGAGCCGAGCCGAGGCCCGCCTCGTTGGAGAACATGCCGCGCCGGATGCCCTGCTGGATGGCCGCGCCGATCCCGCCGGCCGCGAGCTCGCGGAAGCCGAAGGCGCCGCCGACGATGTCCGCGATGACCCGGGGGAACTCGGTGATGTTGAGCAGGACCACCGCGACGCCGAGCAGCAGGTAGACGATCGCCATCACCGGCACCAGGACGGTGGTGATCGAAGAGATCCGCTTGACCCCGCCGAACACGGCCAGGCCCAGCAGCGCGGCCAGCAGCACGCCGAGCGAGGGGCCGAACCAGTTCGACCCGTCCGCGTCCGCCAGCGAACCGGCGGCCACGGCGGTGATGGTGTTGGCCTGCACCGCGTTGAAGACGAAGCCGAAGGTGACGGTGATCGTCACCGCGAAGAGCACCCCGAGCCAGCGTTTACCGAGCGCGCGCTGCATGTAGTACGCCGGACCGCCGCGGTACGCGCCGCTGGAATTGCGCACCTTGTAGAGCTGGGCGAGGGCCGACTCGACGAAGGCGGAGGCCGCGCCGATCAGAGCCATCATCCACATCCAGAAGACGGCGCCCGCGCCGCCCAGGGTGATGGCGGCGGCAACACCGGCGATGTTGCCGGTGCCCACGCGCGCGGCCGCCGAGATGGTGAACGCGCCGAAGGACGAGACCTGCTTGCGGCCGTCCGCACGCGGCGGGGTCTTCTCCTTCACCACCCGGAACATCTCGGGAAGCAGGCGCAACTGCACACCCCGGGAGCGGACCGTGAAGTACAGGCCCGCACCGACCACCAGCGGAATCAGCAGGTAGGTCCAGAGGTGGTCGTTCACATTGACGATCACCGAATCCAGAGTGTCCATGATTCGAAGTGTCGCCGGGGCGGAAGGCCCACCGACAGGGACCTACGTCCGTCTCCAGGGGGTCCGAAGGCCCGAGCGGCCACCGACCACGGCCCCGGCCGCCCGCGGCCTAAGCCTCGCCCCGCGCCGCCGTGATGAAGGCCCTGATCAGCTGCGGGGACTTCACGCCCCGCTCCCGCTCCACCCCGCTGGACACGTCCACGCCCCAGGCCCCGGTGACCGACAGGGCCTCCCCTACGTTCTCCGGCGTCAGCCCGCCCGCCAGCAGCCACCGGCCCGCGGGCGCGGTGAACTCCGCCGACCCCCAGTTCCACGGCTTGCCGGAGCCGGGGTCGGGGGCGTCGATCAGGAGCAGGTCCTCCCCGTACTCGCCGCAGCGCTCCACGTGCCGCGCGGTGGCCCGCAGCAGGGTGCGGCCCTCGGCGCGCAGCGCCGCGAAGTCCTCGGGGCCCTCCTCGCCGTGCAGCTGCACGGCCCGTACGCCGCTCTCCTCGGCGAAGCGCCGCACCTCGTCCACCGGCTGCCCGCGGAACACCCCGACGGTCAGCACCCCGTCCGGTACCCCGGCGACGAGCTCCCGCGCGGTGGCGGCATCGACGGTACGGGGGCTCCCGGGCGCGAAGACGAACCCGACGGCATCGGCCCCGGCGGCCACGGCCACCGCGACGTCCTGCGCGGTCTTGAGTCCGCAGATCTTGATGAACACACTCGTCCCGTCGGTCATGGCACCAGTCAACCAAACCCGGCCGGTCCCCGACGATGTGTCCCATGGGCCGGGCACGGCCGCCTCCCCGCCGCTAGCCTGGGACGAGGCGCACATTCAGGGCACGGAACGCCATCCGGAGGATGACGGTGACGATCATGACCGAGCGGACCACACCGGTAGAGACGCTGTCGGCACCACCGACCACCTTCGAGGACCTCCTGCGCACGGTCGCGGAGATGGACACACCAGTCGGCTTCAAGGCCGAGCTCATCCGGGGGAAGATCGTCGTGTCGCCGTTTTCCAAGCTTCGCTACTTCCGCCCCATGCGTGCGCTCCGTGAGCAACTCCAGTCCCACGCCCCCAAGGGGCACATCGCAGATTACGCACCGTTCCTCTTCCGGTTCCCGGCTGCGGAGCGCGGCTACGGTCCCGACCTCTTCGTCGCGGACGAAGCCGCCTTCGACGAGGAAGGCCGCCACGCGGACGGGGCAGCCCTGTCCCTGGTAGCGGAGTTCACCTCCGTCTCCACGAAGGACGCGGACTGGAACGAGAAGCTGGAGGTGTACGGGCAGCTCGTCCCCGTCTACCTGGTCGTCGACATGCAGGAATCGGAGATCACCTGCTTCTCCGACCCTTCCCCGCACGGATACCGCTCCCGTAAGACAGTGTCTTTCGGCGAGGACCTGCACGTCCCGGAGCCGTTCGACTGCACGGTCGACACCACCGGCTTCTAAAACACGCGGAACGCCCGAGGGCGGCGCCCCTTCGCGAAGAAGGGCCGCCGCCCTCAGTCATGCCCCCGGTCAACCATCCGGCCCTCCCCCGCGTGTAAGCCCCCGGAAGGGAACACGGGAACGACGGGGGGAGCGGGAGATGGCCCGCAGGGAGAAGAACACGGTGGGGCCCCGGGCGCGGGCGGCCCTCGGGCCGGTGCTGGTCGCCGTGGGGGCGCCGGCGGCGGCCGCCGGGGTCGCCCTCGGCGTCGGGTGGGCGGGGGCGAGCGGGTGGCTGGGCGACGGGTGGGTGGCCTTCTTCGGGCTCTTCCTGCCCCTGTGCGGCCTCGCCCTGCACGCCTTCGCCCAGAGCGGCGGGCGCGCGGGCCCGGCCGCTGCCCTCGCCGTCCTGGCCGGGGTGCCCGCGGTCGTCGGCGTGTTCATCGCCCTGATGGGCGTGGACGACCTGGTGCTGCGGGACCGGGGGGTCGAGGTCACCTGCGTGGTCAGGGAGGTGACCTCCCGAGTCGAGACGGATTCCACCTTCGCCCCCGAGGGCCAGCACCTCACCCACACCGTCAAGTACGACCACCGGCTCGACTGCCCGCCGGGCGCTCCGGCCCGGCTGACCAGGGAGCGGGAGATCGCGAAGGCCGGCGGAGAACTGCGGCTGGTCTACGACCCCCGGGGCGAGGTGGAGCCGCAGAAGCCCGAGGACCTCCACGCCTGGGGGCTGCGCTTCGCGACCCTCTTCGCGGTCGGGCTCGCGGCCCTGCTGGGAGCGTTCGGCGCAATCGGCGGGGCGTCCGGGGGGCGCGACGAGCTCAACGGGTGATAACGCCGAGCGACCCTGTACGCACGCCCCGGGGAAACGCCCGAGGGCGGCACCCCTTCGTGAAGAAGGGGTGCCGCCCTCGGTACGAGAACAGCCGATCGGCCTTCGGGCCGGAGCCCGGGGGTCGATCAGAAGTCCATGTCACCGCCCGGCATGCCGCCGCCGGCAGCGGCGCCGGCCTTCTCGGGCTTGTCGGCGATGACGGCCTCGGTGGTGAGGAAGAGGGCCGCGATCGACGCCGCGTTCTGCAGGGCAGAGCGGGTGACCTTCGCCGGGTCGATGATGCCCTCGGCGATCATGTCGACGTACTCGCCGGTCGCGGCGTTCAGGCCGTGACCGATGGGCAGGTTGCGGACCTTCTCCACGACGACGCCACCCTCGAGACCACCGTTGACGGCGATCTGCTTGAGCGGGGCCTCGAGCGCCAGGCGCACGGCGTTGGCGCCGGTCGCCTCGTCGCCCGTGAGCTCGAGCTTGTCGAAGACCGAGGAGGCCTGCAGGAGCGCCACGCCGCCACCGGCGACGATGCCCTCTTCGACGGCCGCCTTCGCGTTGCGAACGGCGTCCTCGATGCGGTGCTTGCGCTCCTTGAGCTCGACCTCGGTCGCGGCGCCGGCCTTGATGACGGCCACGCCGCCGGCCAGCTTCGCGAGGCGCTCCTGGAGCTTCTCGCGGTCGTAGTCCGAGTCGGAGTTCTCGATCTCGGCGCGGATCTGGTTCACGCGACCGGCGACCTGGTCGCTGTCACCGGCACCGTCGACGATGGTGGTCTCGTCCTTGGTGATGACGACCTTGCGGGCGCGGCCCAGCAGGTCGAGACCGGCGTTCTCGAGCTTGAGGCCGACCTCCTCGGAGATGACCGTGCCGCCCGTGAGGATGGCGATGTCGCCGAGCATGGCCTTGCGTCGGTCGCCGAAGCCCGGAGCCTTGACGGCGACGGACTTGAAGGTGCCGCGGATCTTGTTGACGACCAGGGTCGACAGGGCTTCGCCCTCGACGTCCTCGGCGATGATCAGCAGCGGCTTGCCGGACTGCATGACCTTCTCCAGGAGCGGCAGCAGGTCCTTGACCGAGCCGATCTTGGAGTTGACGATCAGGATGTACGGGTCGTCGAGGGACGACTCCATGCGCTCCATGTCGGTGGCGAAGTACGCCGAGATGTAGCCCTTGTCGAAGCGCATGCCCTCGGTGAGCTCGAGTTCCAGCCCGAAGGTCTGGGACTCCTCGACGGTGATGACGCCTTCCTTGCCGACCTTGTCCATGGCCTCGGCGATGAGCTCGCCGATCTGGGTGTCAGCGGCGGAGATGGAGGCCGTGGAAGCGATCTGCTCCTTGGTCTCAACATCCTTGGCCTGGGAAAGCAGGGCGGCGGAGACGGCCTCGACGGCCTTCTCGATGCCACGCTTGAGGGCCATCGGGTTCGCACCGGCGGCCACGTTGCGCAGGCCCTCGCGGACGAGCGCCTGGGCGAGAACGGTGGCGGTGGTCGTACCGTCGCCGGCGACGTCGTCCGTCTTCTTGGCGACTTCCTTGACCAGCTCGGCGCCGATCTTCTCGTACGGGTCCTCGAGCTCGATCTCCTTGGCGATGGAGACACCATCGTTGGTGATCGTGGGGGCGCCCCACTTCTTCTCAAGGACGACGTTGCGACCCTTGGGGCCAAGGGTGACCTTGACGGCGTCGGCGAGCTGGTTCATGCCTCGCTCGAGACCGCGCCGGGCCTCCTCGTTGAACGCAATGATCTTGGCCATCTGAAGTGGTCCTCCCGGACAGCGGTGGATTGCTCCTGGACCGCGCCCGCGCCCGCGACGGACGGCCTGCGTGCCCGGCGGTTTCTTCCCGCCAGACCCTGCGGGCCTCACTGACCCGGTCCTCGTTTAGGTAGCACTCTCACTAGGAGAGTGCTAACGCCAATGATTAGCACTCGGCACCCCCGAGTGCAAGCGGCTTCGAGGAACCGCGCATGAACACCCGGGCACCGCAAGGCCCGCGAGCACCCCACGCACGAGGGGCCCGCATCCCGTGTCCAGGATGTGGGCCCCTCGTACGTACCTCGTACGTACCTCGTATGTATGCGGTGCAGTCGCAGTCGCAGTCGTACGCCGTGTCGGTGGTCGATCGCGCCCGGACTAGCCGACGGCGAGTTTGACCATGTCCGCCTGCGGACCCTTCTGGCCCTGCGAGATCTCGAACTCGACCCGCTGACCCTCTTCAAGGGTGCGGTACCCGTCCATCTGGATGGCGCTGTAGTGGACGAACACATCCGCACCACCGTCGACCGCGATGAAGCCGTAGCCCTTCTCCGCGTTGAACCACTTGACGGTGCCCTGAGCCATGCCTAACTCCCCTATTACTGGCCCTTGCGCAGGACCGCACTTCGCGGTCCCGGGTCAGAACTTGCGCCGGAACGCCTCGACCGGGGCTGAATGTATCCGCACCGCTGCTGTCTGCAACAGGTCATTCCGACGAGAATTCTGGACACGGCAAAAGATTGAAATAGGGTGAAAACCCGGAATATTCCAGGGCAACTCGGGCCGGACAAACTGCGCCAAGGACCCATAGCGCACTTGCATGTTGACTCAATGTCAACCCTTCCGCGGCCCGCTCATATGCGGCGGGCAAGAGCAGCGGTGGGGACTTCCCCAACTCTACCGTGCCCAATCAAGCAGAATTGCCCCCTCCGCTTATTAGCGGAAGGGGCAATTCAGGTTTGCGCACCTCTACGAGGAGGACGCGGCGGCCGACCGGAAGGCCGGCAGCCGAAGACCAGCAGCCGAAGGTCAGCAGCCGCCCGCGACGGCGGGAATGATGGAAACGCCGGCGCCGTCCGGAGTGGACGCCTGCAGCCCGCCCTCGAAGCGCACGTCGTCGTCGTTGACGTAGACGTTCACGAAGCGGCGGAGCTTGCCCTGGTCGTCCAGGACGCGCGCGGCGATGCCCGGGTGGCTCTTCTCCAGGGACTCGATGACCTCGGCGAGGGTCGCGCCCTCGGCGGAGACCTCGGCCTTGCCGCCGGTGTAGGTGCGCAGGATGGTGGGGATGCGGACGTTGACGCTCATGGCGCTACTGCCTTTCCGGTGTGCGGGGAGGAGGGAGATCAGGCCAGGTTGGCGGCGCGGAACGCGTCCAGGCTCGGGCGGATGGTGGCGGTCTGACCGCCGCCCTCGGCCACTGCCTCAAGGGTCTTGAGGCCGTCACCCGTGTTCAGGATCACGGTGGTCAGCGAGGGGTCCAGCTGACCGTTCTCGACGAGCTTCTTCGTCACGCCGACGGTCACGCCGCCCGCGGTCTCGGCGAAGATGCCCTCGGTCTGGGCGAGCAGCTTGATGGCCTCGACGACCTGGGTGTCGTTGACGTCCTCGACGTACCCGCCGGTGCGGCGCGCGATGTCCAGGACGTACGGGCCGTCCGCCGGGTTGCCGATGGCCAGCGACTTGGCGATGGTGTTCGGCTTCTGCGGGCGGACCACGTCGTGACCGGCCTTGAAGGCGGTGGAGACGGGCGAGCAGCCCTCGGCCTGGGCACCGAAGATCTTGTAGGGCTTGTCCTCGACGAGGCCGAGCTTGATCAGCTCCTGCAGACCCTTGTCGATCTTCGTCAGCTGCGAGCCGGACGCGATCGGGATGACGAGCTGGTCGGGCAGCTGCCAGCCGAGCTGCTCGCAGATCTCGTAGGCCAGGGTCTTGGAACCCTCGCCGTAGTACGGGCGCAGGTTGACGTTGACGAAGCCCCAGCCCTCGCCCAGCGGGTCGCCGATGAGCTCGGAGCAGAAGCGGTTGACGTCGTCGTAGTTGCCCTCGATGCCGACCAGGTCGCCACCGTAGACACCGGCCATGACGACCTTGCCCTGCTCCAGGTCGTGCGGGATGAAGACGCACGAGCGGAAACCGGCACGGGCGGCCGCGGCGCCCACGGCGCCGGCCAGGTTGCCGGTGGAGGAGCAGGACAGGGTGGTGAAGCCGAAGGCGCGGGCGGCCTCGACGGCGATGGCCACGACGCGGTCCTTGAAGGAGTGCGTCGGGTTGCCGGAGTCGTCCTTGACGTACAGCTTGCCGGTGAAGCCCAGCTCCTTGGCCAGGTTGGCCGCGTCCACGAGCTTGGTGAAGCCCGGGTTCAGGCTCGGCTTGGAGGCCACGTCCGCGGGGACGGGCAGCAGCGGCGCGTAGCGCCAGATGTTGTCGGGGCCGGCCTCGATCGCGGCGCGCAGCGCCTCGGGGTCGCCCAGCGGCAGGTCGTACGAGACTTCGAGCGGTCCGAAACACTCCACACAGGCGAAGATCGGGCCGAGCTCGAAGCGGGTGCCGCATTCCCGGCAGGAAAGGCCGGTGGCGGGACCGAGATCGACAGAGGCGCCGGTGTTGGAGGTTCCGGCAGAGGTATCGGCAGTCTGTGCAGCCATGATGGCGAGGCCCTTTCTCCTCATCTTCCCCATGACGAACGTCGCCATGAGACGGAATTGGCACCTTCCCTAGCCGGGGACCCCGCTGAGTCGCTGCGTGAGCGATCGCGAGAACCGACTGGAGGGTTGCCGGGGCTTCAACGGGCCGTGTCCCTCTGCCCCTCTGGATGAGCGGTATGGCACCGGGCGACACGCTCTGCGGCGCGCCCGGGCTTTTGTTCGCGAGGCCCCCCGGCATGCGGTGGGCCTTTGCGTTGTTCAAGACTGTAACCGAAGCCCCGGGTGGTTGAGACAGCCGTCCGAACGGCGAGATGGATCACATATCGGCGGAAAGCACCGGCGTTCCGCCTGCGCCCCGCCGACCGACAGAGGAGTTCCGAAGGTGCTGGAAGAGGTGGAGCGCTGGCTGTCCGCCCGCTCCTGGTCCGCCGCCGACCGACCGCTCGACCAGCTGCTTTCCGCGAAACGGGCAGCCGGTACGACGGTCAGCGTGGTGCTGCCCGCGCTCAACGAAGAGGCCACGGTCGGGGCCATCGTCGAGGTGATCCGGCGCGACCTGATGGACGGCGCGCCCCTGGTCGACGAACTGGTCGTCGTGGACTCGGGCTCCACCGATCGTACGGCGGAGGTGGCTGCCAAGGCCGGGGCCCGGGTGGTGCACCGCGACGAGATCCTGCCGCGGCTGCCGGCCCTGCCCGGCAAGGGGGAGGTGCTGTGGCGTTCGCTGCTGGCCACGAGCGGGGACGTCGTCTGCTTCGTGGACGCCGACCTGCGGGACTTCTCCTCCACCTTCGTGTCCGGGATCGTCGGGCCGCTGCTGACGGATCCGGACGTGTCCTTCGTCAAGGCCATGTACGACCGCCCGCTGGCCCGGGAGTACGACGGCCCCGCCCCCACCCGGGCTCCCGGCGGCGCTGAGCAGGGGGGCAGGGTGACGGAGCTCGTCGCCCGCCCCCTGCTCAACCTGCACTGGCCCCAGCTGGCCGGCTTCGTCCAGCCGCTGGGCGGCGAGTACGCCGTACGGCGCGACCTGCTGGAGCGGCTGCCGTTCCCCGTCGGGTACGGCGTGGAGCTGGGCCTGCTGGTGGACTCGCTGCACACGGTCGGGCTGGACGCGCTGGCCCAGGTGGACGTGGGCGTACGGCTCCACCGCCACCAGGACGGCCTGGCGCTGGGGCGGATGGCCGCGGCGATCTACCGGACGGCGCTGCTGCGGCTTTCGCGCGGGCACCTCGTACGGCCGGAGCTGACGCAGTTCGAGCGCGGTCCGGAGGGGTTCGTGCCGCACACCTACGCCGTGGACACCGAGGAACGGCCGCCGATGCGGGACATCGAGGAGTACGCGCGGCGTCGCGTGGCGTAACCACAGAAACCGCCCCAATCGGTCTAATTTCCCTTTTATGGGGTTTACACGTTTCAGACATGTATGGGGTGCTGCCCTCGCGGTGGCCGGGGGTACGGCCCTGCTGGTCGGCTCGCTGAGCGGACCGGCGGCCGCGGAGGTGGTCTCCCCCTTCGAGAAGCGGTACGACGAGGCGCTCTACGGGGACTTCATCACCCTCGGCAACACGGTGATGGGATGCCCCCAGGCACCGCCCGCCGACGCCGCGGAGTGCGCCGAGGTCCAGCAGGGCGGCGGCACGAAGAACAACAACGACTTCGTCGCCCGCCCGATCGACGCGGCCGGGCTCGAAACGCCCACCCGCACCTCCAGCACCGGCCGGCTCACCGTGCCCGCCGGCGCGGAGGTGGCGTACGCGCGCCTGTTCTGGGGCGGCAACAACGGCGGGTACCGGCTCGGCTCGAACCTCATCAAGCGCTGCGACGTCTCGGGCGAGGACGCCGTCCCCTCCCCCGGCGAACCACTGAACACCCGCCCGGTCCTCAAGGTCGGCGCGGGCGCCGCCCGGCCGGTGACCCCGTCGAACATGGTCCAGGACCCGCCGCAGACCGGCGGCCCGCACTACTACACGGGCGAGTCCGACGTCACCGCCGCCTTCGCGGACGTCCCCACCGGCTCCCCGGTCACGGTCGCCGTCGGCGACATCTGGGCCGCGCAGGGCCGCGGCTGCGTCGCCGGCTGGTCCCTGACCGTCGTCTACAAGTACCCCGGCCCGCACGAGAACGCGCCGGAGCGGCGCAACGTCTACGTCTACGGCGGCCACGTGCTCCAGCGCTCCACCAGCCCCGACACCACCGTCCGGGTCGACGGCTTCTACCGCACGGGCGACGGCCCGGTGCGGGCCAGCGCCACCGCGTACGAGGGCGACCGGAACACCAAGGGCGACCAGTTCCGGGTGAACGCCGCCAACATCGCCAACCCCGGCGACAAGGCCACCGACAACTTCTTCACCAGCTCGGCCGACGGCTCGCTGAGCCCGGACCACCCCGACAACCTCAGCATCGACGCCAAGTCCTTCCAGATCCCGGCCACGGCCCTGCCACCCGGGGCCACCTCCGCGGACCTGACCTTCCGCACCCGCGGGGACACGTACGTCATCTCGCAGTTCGCCCTGGCCGTGCCGGTACCGGACCTGGAAGTGAAGAAGACGGCCTCGCCCGCGAAGTCGGTGAAGCCGGGCGACACGGTGACGTACACGATCACCGCGAAGAACATCAGCAGCCTGGACTACCCGAACGCGAAGCTGACCGACGACCTCACCGAGCTCCTCGACGACGCGGCCTTCGACGGGGTGGTCACGGCGGACCTCGGCTCGCCCTCCTACACGGCGCCGAAGGTGTCCTGGACGGGCGACGTCCCGAAGGGGAAGACCGCGACGATCACTTACAAGGTGAAGGTCAACGACCCGCTGACGGGCGACGGAAAGCTGACGAACGAGGTCGTCGCGCAGAGCGGCCGCACCAACTGCGAGAACGGCTCGAAGGACCCGGCGTGCGCCCCGGTCCCGCCGGTGATCGAAACCCCGGACCCGTCGCCGTCGCCATCCCCGTCGAAGTCCACGGACCCGAAGCCGAGCCCGTCCCCGTCGACAGACCCTTCCTCCTCCCCTTCCGCCTCCCCCTCCACCACGCAGCAGCCCCGCCCGCTGCCGGAACCCCCCGCGCAGGACGGCACCGGAGGCCCCGGGGGCGGAAACCTGGCGAACACCGGCTCGGACAGCCGTGAGCTCTGGCTGATGGGCAGCGCGGCCGCCACCCTGACGGTCCTCGGTGCCGTGGTCTTCGTCTCGGTTCGCCGGACACGCAGGAACTGAAGTTTGACCGGGCACGGGGCGGGCTAGGTTCGCCGCATGGCTTCCCAGGTGCTCGTCGCCGCGAACCGCGGCCCGCTCTCGTACGCCCTCGCCACGGACGGCACGCTCAGTGCCCGCCGGGGCGGGGGCGGCCTCGTATCCGGCCTCTCCGCGGCCCTGGCCCAGCAGCCGGAGGCGCTGTGGATCTGCGCGGCGCTGTCGGACGCGGACCGGGAGGCGGTACGCCGGGACGTGGCCGAGCCGGGCGTACGGATGCTCGCGATCGATCCGCAGGTATACGACGACGCGTACAACGGGATCGCGAACTCGGTGCTGTGGTTCCTCCACCACCACCTGTACGACATCCCGCGCGAGCCGGTCTTCGACGCGGACTTCCGCCGCCGCTGGGACTCCTACGTCGCCTACAACCGCGCCTTCGCCGAGGCCCTGGCCGAAGAGGCCGCCGAGGGGGCGGCGGTCCTGATCCAGGACTACCACCTGGCGCTGGCCCCGGGGCAGTTGCGCGAGCTGCGCCCGGACCTGAGGATCGGCCACTTCACGCACACGCCGTGGGCCTCGAAGCAGTACCTGGACCTGCTCCCGTCGGACATCCGCGAACAGCTGCTACGGGGCATGCTCGGCGCGGACCTGGTGGGCTTCCACACCGAGGCGTGGGCCCGGGAGTTCACGGACTCGGCAGGTGCGGCGGCGCCGGTGGCGGCGTTCCCCCTGGGGGTGGACGGGGACGAGCTGCGCGAACTCGCGCACCGCCCCGAGGTGAACGACAAGCTGGCGGCCCTGCGGGCGGAGGTCGGCGGACTGCGGACGATCGTCCGCGTGGACCGGACCGAGCTGTCGAAGAACATCCTGCGCGGGCTCCTGGCGTACCGGGAGCTCCTGACGACCCACCCCGAGTGGCGGGAGCGGGTGGTGCACCTGGCCTCCGCCTATCCGTCCCGGCAGGACCTGTCGGTGTACCGGGCGTACACGGACTCGGTGCGCGAGCTGGCGGCGACGATCAACGCGGAGTTCGCAACGCCCGACTGGCAGCCGGTCCTCGTCTCCGTCGAGGACGACTTCGCCCGCTCCCTGGCGGCGTACCGGCTGGCGGACGTGGCGCTGGTCAACCCGGTGCGGGACGGCATGAACCTGGTGGCGAAGGAGATCCCGGTGGTCTCGGAGGCCGGCTGCGCGCTGGTCCTGTCCACGGGGGCGGGGGCGTACGAGGAGCTCCGCCGGGACGCTTTGACGGTGAACCCGTACGACGTCACGGAGACGGCGGAGGCCCTGCACGCAGCCCTGTCCATGCCGTCCGCCGAGCGCGCGGACCGCACGAAGCGGTTGGCCGCGGCGGCCACGGCGCTGCCGCCTGCGGCGTGGCTCGCCGCCCAGCTGGCCGCCGTACGGGGCTGACCCGCCGCCCTGCGGGGCTGTCCCCTACCCGCCCTTCGCCCGTTCCCTGGGGCTCCGCCCCGGACCCCGCGCCTCAAACGCCGGCGAGGCTGGATTTGCCGCGCAGCGGCATTTCCAGCCCGTCAGGCGGCGACGGCGGCGGCCAGGTCGGCCAGGAAGGCCACAACCTCCCCGGGGCCGGACAGGATCAGGTCGGCCCGGGCGGCCAGTTCGGGGACCTCCGCGGAGCCACTGCACACCAGCAGCCCCGGCAGGCCGTCCGCCCGGAGCTTCTCCACCGCCGAGTACGCCGCCAGGTCGCCCAGGTCGTCCCCGGCGTACAGGACGGCCGAGGCTCCGACCTCCGCGAGGTATTCCGTCAGGGCGACGCCCTTGTCCATCCCCGGCGGCCGCAGTTCGAGCACGGCCCGCCCCGGCTCGACCATCAGCCCGTGCCGGGCGGCGAGGCCGGCCAGGGGTTCCCGCAGGGCCGCGAACGCCCCTTCGGGATCCTGCGCCCGGCGGGTGTGGACGGCGAGGGCCTGGCCCTTCTCCTCGATCCACGTCCCGCGCCAGGCGCCGATCGCGTCGAGGAATCCCGGCAGCTCGGCCCGTACGGCCGCCACTCCCGGATGCTCCGCCGGGGCGTGGACTATGCCGGTCACGGCGTCCCAGCGCTCGGCTCCGTAGTGTCCGAGGACGACCAGGTGCTCCAGTCCGGGGACCCCGGCGAAGCCCCCGTAGCGGACGGCGACCCCGGCGGGCCGGCCGGTGATCACCGCGACCGACCCGACTTCGGGGGCGAGCGCGGAGAGCGCGGCGACGGCGTCGGGGTGGGCCCGGGCCTGGTCGGGGTCGGGGACGATCTCGGCGAGGGTTCCGTCGAAGTCGAGGGCGACGACGGAGCTGCGCGGTGTGCGGAGGAGGGCTTCGAGTCCCTCGCGTCCGGCGGCGGTGACGGGCATCGGCAGGTCGTGCGGATGGCTCCCCATACGCTCGACCCTAACGGCCCCGCCGGGCCACGGCTATGCCGCGTGGGGCTCCGCCTGAGGCACTGCTACCGCCTGGCCCGCTGGGCTTCGCGGATGCGCCGCAGCCGGTTCACGGTGCCGGGTGCGTGCCGCAGGGCCCGCGGGTCGTCCATCAGCGCGTTGAGCAGCTGGTAGTACCGGACCGGAGGCATGCCCAGCCCTTCCCGTATGGCCCGCTCCTTGGCCCCGGGTCCGGGCCAGGTCCGGCCTTCGTAGGCGAGCACCGCCGCTTCCTCGGCGCTCAGACCGGCCGGCCCGGCCGCCGGCCGCTCCTCGTCCGTCATACGGCCAGATTAACGCCGCCCACCGACAGCGGCCCGCGCGCCGGCACCCTCTCGGCGCACGTCAGCACACGTCAGCGCGGGTCGGCACGGGTCAGCGCGGGTCAGCCTTGCGCCCCGCGTCCGCGATGTCGCCGAGGACCTTCGCCGGCTGGCCGCCCGGCTGCACGGTGGTGCCGATGTTCTTCTTGATGTCCTCGCTCACCGTCGACCAGGACTTCTTGCCCACCGGGTACAGGCGCGCGTTCGGCAGCGCGTGCAGGAAGGTCTTCAGCTGCGCCGACGTGGCCCCCGTGGAGGCGTCCATCGCGCGGACACCGCTCGTGGTGACGGGGAGGAGGTCGTACTTCTCGGTGAAGGCGGTCTGGTTGTTCGGCTCGTACAGGAAGTCCAGGAACCGTCCGGCCTCCTTCGGGTGGCCGTTCTTGAAGGCCATCACCCAGTCGGCGACGCCCATCGCCGAGTGCTCGGCGCCGTCGGCGGTCGGCATGGGGGTCATGCCGTACTTCACGCCCTTGTCGGAGGCCTGCTTGATCAGCGTGGGGTGGCCGTTGAGCATGCCGACCTCGCCGCGCGTGAAGGAGTCGAAGGCGGCCTGCCGGTCGAGCTTGGCCGGCGCCACGGGGCCGGTCAGGCCCTGTCCGACGAGCTTGTCGCGCAGGAACTCGAAGGTCTTGATGTTGTCCGCGGAGTCGATCGCGTACTGGTCTTCGTTGTCGCTGTAACCGCCGCCGCCGGCGAGCATCCACTGCATCGTCTCGGCCTGCGCCTCCTCACGGCCCAGGGGCAGCGCGAAGGGGGTCGGGACGCCGGCCGCCTTGAGCTTCTTGGCGGCCGCTTCGAGCTCGGCCCAGCTCTTGGGCTGCCAGGGGCCCTTGGCGTCCTTGCCTATGACACCGGCGTCGGTGAGCAGCTTCTCGTTGTAGAACATCAGCCGCGTGCTGGCCACGAAGGGCAGTCCGTACTGGACGCGCTTGACCTTGCCCGCGTCGGCGAGCGGCGCGAGGAAGTCGGCCTCGGTGTTGACGGAGAGCAGTTCGTCGGCGGAGTAGAGCTTGCCCTCGGCCGCGTAGTCGGCGTAGGCGCCGATCTGGGCGATGTCGGGGGCCTTTCCGTCCTTGACCATTTCGGCGACCTTGGCGTCGACCTCGGACCAGGAGAGGACGTCGACCTCGACCTTGATATCGGGGTGGGTCTTCTCGTAGGCCGCCGCGAGGTCCTTCCAGTAGCCCTTGGAGGAGTTCGCCGGATTGTCTCCGTAATCGGCCGCCACGACCCGCAGGGTGACCTCGTTGTTCCCGGTGACGCCCGACAGGGATCCGCAGCCGGTCAGCGTCATGGTGGTCAGGCACAGTGCGACGCCGGACGCGGCCAGGTTCAGCTTTCGGGTCTGCACAGTTCGGGCCTTCACTGTTCTCGTTCCACCCCAGGTTGTTCCGTACGATTCAGATAAAGGTCTACACCACTCTCCCGGCCGGTCAACATCCGGCCCCGAACGTGCACACGTCCTGCACGAGAGCCCCTGCGCGCGACCAAGGTCCCGAATTTGTATGGCTGCTCAACAATCCCCCCTCAGTGGACTAGACCTTTCCCCTCCGAGCACGCGAGACTGTCACCCGTGAAACCCGTGAAACACGTCATCGCCCTCGATGTGGGCGGCACTGGGATGAAGGCCGCCCTCGTCGCGGCCGACGGCACCCTGCTCCACGAGGCGCGCCGCGCCACCGGTCGCGAGCGGGGCGCCGAAGCCGTCGTCGAGACGATCCAGGAGTTCGCCGCCGAGCTCCTCGAACTCGGCCGGCAGCGCTTCGGTGCCACCGCGTCCGCGGCCGGTGTCGCGGTCCCCGGCATCGTCGACGCCGAGAACGGGATCGCCGTCTACGCGGCGAACCTGGGCTGGCGCGACGTCCCGATGCGCGAGCTCCTCGGCAGACGCCTCGGCGGAATCCCGGTCGCCCTCGGCCACGACGTCCGCACGGGCGGACTCGCCGAAGGCCGCATCGGCGCGGGCCGCGGCGCCGACCGCTTCCTGTTCGTCCCCCTCGGCACCGGCATCGCCGGAGCGATCGGCATCGCCGGCCGCATCGAAGCGGGCGCGCACGGCTACGCGGGCGAGATCGGCCACATCGTGGTCCGCCCCGGCGGCCCCGCCTGCGGCTGCGGCCAGCGCGGCTGCCTGGAGACCCTCGCCTCGGCCTCGGCCGTCAGCCGGGCCTGGGCGGCCGCCTCCGGCGACCCCGAGGCGGACGCCGCGGACTGCGCCAAGGCCGTGGAATCCGGTGACGCCCGCGCCCGCGAGGTCTGGCTCGCCGCCATCGGCGCGCTGGCCGACGGGCTGGTCACGGCGATCACCCTGCTGGACCCCCGCACGCTGATCATCGGTGGCGGGCTGGCCGAGGCCGGGGAAACCTTGTTCACACCACTACGGACGGCCGTGGAGGAACGCGTGACGTTCCAGCGGCTGCCCCACATCGTTCCGGCGGCCCTCGGGGACACCGCCGGATGCCTGGGCGCAGGGCTGCTCGCCTGGGATCTACTCGCCACGGAGGTACCTGCCTGATGTCCGGAAGCGCACATGTGGGCCGCAGCACCGTTCTCTCCGGCGCCGACGTGGTGCTGCCCACGGGCATCGTCAAGGGCGGGCGCCTCATCGTCGACGGCGAGCGCATCGCCGGCAGCGCCCACGAGAACGCCGACGTGGTCGACCTGTCCGGGTGCCTGATCGTTCCCGGCTTCGTCGACATGCACAACCACGGCGGCGGCGGCGCCTCCTTCACCTCCGGCACGGCCGAGGACGTCCTCACGGGCGTACGGACCCACCGCGAGCACGGCACGACCACCCTGGTCGCCTCCACCGTCACCGGGGACCTCGCCGAGCTGGCCCGCCGCGCCGGGCTGCTCGCCGAGCTGACCCAGCAGGGCGACATCGCCGGCATCCACTTCGAGGGGCCGTTCATCAACCCCTGCCGCAAGGGCGCGCACGCGGAAGACCTGCTGCGCGACCCCGACCCGGCCGAGGTCCGCAAGCTGGTCGACGCCTCGCAGGGCGCCGCCCGCATGTTCACCCTCGCCACCGAGCTCCCGGGCGGCCTGGACTCCGTACGACTGCTGGCCGAGCACGGGGTCATCGCCGCGATCGGCCACACCGACTCCACGTACGAGCAGACGCTCCAGGCCATCGACGCCGGCGCGACCGTGGCCACCCACCTCTACAACGCGATGCCGGGCATGGAACACCGCGCCCCGGGCCCGATCGCGGCGCTGCTGGAGGACGAGCGGGTCACCGTCGAGCTGATCAACGACGGCACCCACCTGCACCCGGCCATGCTGGAGCTGGCCTTCCACCACGCGGGCGCGCACCGGGTGGCGCTGATCACCGACGCGATGGACGCGGCCGGGTTCGGCGACGGGATCTACCACCTCGGTCCGCTGGCGGTCGAGGTCAAGGAGGGCGTCGCCCGCCTCGTCGAGGGCGGCTCCATCGCGGGATCCACCCTCACCCTGGACACCGCCTTCAAGCGGTCCGTCACCCTCGACAAGCTCCCCGTCGAGTCCGTGGTCCAGGCGATCTCCGTCAACCCGGCCAAGCTGATCGGCGTCTACGACCAGGTCGGCTCGCTGGAGCCGGGCAAGTACGCGGACCTCGTCGTCCTCGACGCCGCCTTCGACGTCAAGGGCGTCATGCGGCGCGGCGAATGGATCGTGCGCCCCGCCGCGGCACAGAGTTGAGCGAACCGCGCCGAGAAGAACTGAGAAAAGCTGAGAAGAGCTGAGAAAAGCGGTCGGCCCCGGGCACCGGGCCGACCGCTCTCTTGTTCGGAACGCGTGTCGGCCTGGAAGCTGTCGGCACACACCGAGACCGGGGCCTGCCATGATCCTTACCGTGACGCTCAACACCGCGCTAGACGTCACCTACCGCGTACCGCGCCTGCACGCGCACACCTCCCACCGCGTCACCGACGTCGCCGAACGGCCGGGAGGCAAGGGCCTCAACGTCGCCCGCGTGCTCGCCGCGCTCGGCCACGAGGTGACCGCGACCGGCTTCGCGGGCGGCCCCACCGGAGCCGTCGTCCGCGAACTGCTCGCCGCCTCCCCCGGTGTGCGCGACGCACTGGTCCCCTGCGCCGGAACCACCCGGCGCACCCTCGCCGTGGCCGACGCGGCCTCCGGCGACACCACGCAGTTCAACGAACCGGGCCCGCTGATCACCTCGGCCGAGTGGTCGGCGTTCCTGGAGGCCTACGAGGCCCTGCTGGCGGGCGGCGCCCGCGCGGTGGCCCTGTGCGGCAGCCTGCCCCCCGGCGTGCCCGTCGGGGCCTACGCCGTCCTCGTACGGGCGGCCCGCACGGCCGGGGTGCCCGTGCTCCTGGACACCAGCGGCGAAGCGCTGCGCCGCGGGGTCGCCGCCCGCCCCGAGATGATCAAACCGAACGCCGCGGAGCTCGCCGAGCTGACCGGATCGCGGGACGCGCTGCCCGCCACCCGGGACGCCCGCCGCCGCGGCGCCCACGCGGTGATCACCTCGCTGGGCCCGGCCGGACTCCTGGCCGCCACCCCCGAGGGCAGCTGGCAGGCCGCCCCGCCCCGCACCCTGGCGGGCAACCCCACGGGCGCCGGGGACTCCGCGGTCGCGGGCCTGCTGTCGGGGCTCGTCGAGGGCCTGGACTGGCCGGACCGCCTGATCCGCGCGGTCGCCCTCTCGGCGGCCACGGTCCGGGCCCCCGCGGCGGGAGAATTCGACCCCCGCACCTACGAGGAGGTACGGGGGTCGGTGAAGGTCACGGAGGCCTAGATCAGCCCTGCTGGAGCCAGAACTGGTCGATGTTGAACTGGCACTTGTTGCCCGCCTCGCACGACAGCTTGATCGTGTTGCTGCCCTGATTGAGGGTCACCTGGCCCCAGGTGGACTGCCAGCCCTTCTCCCAGTCCCCCTTGGGGGAATTGGCGAAGTTGCGCATGCTGATCGGCGAGCTGTTGGGCTTGCCGTTCACGGTGAGGGTGCCGTTCGCGTCCTCGCCGGGGATGCCGAATTGCACGTAGAACCGGTAGGTGCCCGCCTTCGGCACGTCCAGGGTCCAGGTCACCGCCGCGCCCGGCTGGTTGAAGTTGCCGACGTACTGGCCGCCCGCGCTCTTCGCTCCCTGCACCGCGTTCTGCAGCGCCGCGCCGCCGGAGATCACCATGCCCGGACCGCCCGCGTCACCCTTCGGCATCTCGGCCACCGGGGACGCGGAGCCGCTCGGCTGGCCCGAGGGCTTGACCGGGGGCGCCGACTGGTTCTGGCCGGAGGTCGCGTTGTTCTTGCCGTTCTGGTCGTTGTCCTTCTTGCCGAAGACCACCGCCGCGCCGATGCCGATCGCGACCGCCACGACCACCGCCACGGCGGCGATGAGCATGCCCCTGCGACTGGACCCGCCGCCGTTCCCGCGACCGCCGTGGCCCTCGCCCGGCAGCGGAACGGACTGCGTGTACTGCTGCGGGGGCTGCCCCTGCGGGGGAACGCCGTAGCCGCCGGCCTGGAGCGCCTCGGGAGACTGGTACTGGGCCTGGTAGGCCGGAGGCTGCTGCTGCTGCGGACCCTGCTGGTAGGGAAGGGGCCCGCGCTGGCCGCCATAGGTCCGCTCACCGACCGTACGGACCTGGTTGTACGAGGTCCTGGGCACGCCGGGCTGACCGCCGGCCGTGGGTCCGGGGTAGCCGTACCCGCCGCCCTGTCCGGGCGGGGTGGCCCCCGCGGCCTGGCCGTCCTCGTAGAGGTAGCCGAACGGATCGTCATCCTCGGGCTTGTTCGCCCCGTTGTTCGAGCCGTGGTTCGCGGGCGTCGTCATCGCAGGTCACTCCTTTCGACCCCGGGGAGCCTACCCCGAACAGGTGCGCCCACGGGTGGACCGCGACCTCACCCGGCCCGCCGGTGCGCCTTGGAGCGGGAGCGCTTCTCGATGTACATCCGCTGGTCGGCGGAGCGCAGGACCTCGTCCGCGGACATCCCGCAGCTGGCCCAGCCGATGCCGAAACTGGCTCCCACGCGGACCGCGCGGCCGTCCACCCGGATCGGCGGGATGATCGCGTTGCGCAGCCGTACGGCGAGGTCGGCGGCGTCGGCCGCGCCCAGGCCGTCGGCGAGGACGACGAATTCGTCACCACCCAGCCGGGCGACCGTGTCCCCGTCCCTGACACCGGTCGTCAGCCGCCGGGCGACCTCGATCAGCACCGCGTCGCCGGTGTGGTGCCCGAACCGGTCGTTGATCGACTTGAAGCCGTCGAGGTCGCAGAAGAGCACCGCGAGCCCCTTCGTACCGTCGTCGATGTCGGTGGCGGGCGCGACGGTGTGCACGTGGTGCTCGTACGGGCCCGCTCCGGCCGAACCGGGACCGCCCTGCCCGCCCAGCCCGCCGGGGAACTCGAAGGGGTCGGGGAAGCCGTCGGGCCTGAAGCCGTGCTCGCCGGAGCCGCCGTCCACCGCGGGCCGCGTCTCGAAGGCGGCGTCCAGGGCCTCCACGGCGGTGGCGCGCACGGACTGCGGCCGGCGGCACAGCCGGGCACCGAGCCGGGAGCGCAGCTCGGCGCTGTTGGGCAGGCCGGTCAGGGAGTCGTGGCTGGCGCGGTGGGCGAGCTGGAGCTCGTGCCGCTTGCGCTCCTCGATGTCCTCGACGTGGGTCAGCAGGAACCGGGGCCCGTCGGCGGCGTCCGCGACCACGGAATTGCGCAGCGAGACCCATACGTACGTGCCGTCGCGCCGCCCGAGCCGCAGCTCGGCCCGGCCGCCCTCGGCGGAGGTGCGCAGCAGGGTGCCGATGTCCTCGGGGTGGACCAGGTCGGAGAAGGAGTACCGGCGCAGCACGGAGGCGGGCCGGCCCAGGAGCCGGCACAGGGCGTCGTTGGTGCGCAGCAGCCGGCCGTGCTGGTCGCCGCCCATCTCGGCGATGGCCATGCCGCTGGGCGCGTACTCGAAGGCCTGGCGGAACGACTCCTCACTCGCGCGCAGCGCCTGCTGTTCACGCTCCAGCCGCACCAGCGCCCGCTGCATGTTGGCTCGCAGTCGGGCGTTGCTGATGGCAATCGCGGCCTGGAAGGCGTACATCTGGAGCGCCTCGCGGCCCCAGGCTCCGGGCCGTCTCCCGTTGCGCGGCCGGTCCACGGAGACCACGCCGAGCAGCTCGCCGCCGGAGGCGTACATGGGGGCGTAGAGCCGGTCCTCGGGGTGCCATTCGTCCTCGAACCGCGGGTCGGGGCCCTCGGTGTGCCACTGGGGGACGTCGTCCTCGACGAGGACCCAGCCCTCGGTGTGCGGGATGAAGCGGAGCCCGTCCCAGTCCTCACCCATCGTCAGGCGGCGTTCCCAGGAGGCGCGCGAGCCGACCCGTCCGGTGATCAGGGCTTCGGCGGCGGGGTCGCCCGCGAAGGCGGCGACGACGAGGTCTCCGTCGGGGCGTACGAGGTTGACGCAGGCGAGTTCGTAGCCGAGTCCCACGACGATGCCGTCCACGACGGTCTGCAGGGTGTCAGCCAGGCTCCTGGCCGTATTGAGCTCGGCCACCACTTGGTGCAGCTGCCGCAGGGTCGCAAGACGGACGTACGGCTCCGACTCGGTCTCCATTGCTCGCTCTCCCCGAGACCTCGACAGCAACTCCAGGTTTGTCATCGGCGTTTCGTTGCGGTGTCCCGTCCACTGAATCACAGTGAGCTGTGCGGCAGGTACACAGGGTCAACAAATCTTGCCCTCTGTGACTCAAGTCACATGAGATGAATAAAGGTGTCCCGCACGACCCGTTTCCGCACGCGCTCCGCGCGCCGGTTCGTTCCCGGAAGCAAAGCCTACGCCCGGTCCTAGGCCGAGGGGCGGGGACGCGGCTAGGACCTCGGCCCGATGTGCCGCGCGGGAGGGCGGCAGTAGCGTCCGAAGCGTGCCGAACACGACCCCCACGACAACGCTTTCCGTCCCCGCACCCCATCCTGAGGGGGTGAGCAACGACGAATTCCGGGCCGCGATGTCCCGACTGGCGGCGGGCGTGTGCCTGATCACCGCGCACGAACCCTCGCTGGGGGCGGGCGCCCCGCGCGGCGAGGACGCCGGCATGACGGCGACCGCCTTCATGTCCGTGTCCATGGACCCGCCGCTGGTCCTGGTCAGCCTGCGCGAGGGCTCCCGGATGGACGACCTCCTGGCGGAGCAGCCGCTGTGGTCGGTGTCGGTGCTGTCCGACCAGCAGGTCCAGATCGCGAGCCGGTTCTCGATGAAGGGCCGCATCAGCGACCGCCTGCTCTTCGCGGACGTGCCCTACGTGCGGGGCGAGATCTCCGGAGCCCCGCTCCTGACGGGGGCGCTGGCCACCCTGGAGTGCCGTACCGAGAACCGCGTCGAGGCCGGGGACCACACCCTGGTCATCGGCCGCGTCCTGGCCGCCGCCCAGCCCTCGCCCGACTCCCCGCCGCTGACGTACTTCCGGGGGCGCTACCGCCACTTGGCCCCGTAGGCGGGGCAGTGGCCCCCGGGGGCCACGGGCCTACCAGTCCCGGGCGTTCCGGCCCCGCTTGGTCTCGCCGCGGGCCTTCTTCTCGCGCAGCCGCCGCTCATTGATCCCCCGGGGGATCTTCGTCGCCCGCCGCGCCTTCGGCGGCGGCGCCGTCGCCTCCGCCAGCAGCGAGGTCAGCCGGACCAGCGCCATCTCCCGGTTACGGAACTGCGAGCGGTGCTCGGAGGCCCGTACCGTCACCACGCCGTCGACCAGCCGCGAGGCGAGCCGCTCCAGGGCGCGCTCCTTCCACACGTCCGGCAGCGACTTGGTCGCCGCGAGGTCGAAGAGCAGCTCCACGCGCGAGTCGGAGGTGTTCACGTGCTGGCCGCCCGGACCCGAGGACCGCGAGAAGCGCCAGGCGAGCTCGCCCTCGGGGAGCACGACGGAACCGCGGATGACATGGGGACCAGGCATGCCCCCTATGATCCGCCCCCCGCCACCCCGCGTCACGCGCATTTCGCGGATCCGGAACCTACCGACCCCCTCCCGGCGTTATGGAGGGCAGCGGTAACTTGGGCAATCTCGCGGTCATACGACAAGCCGGTCACCGACAAGTCGGGACAAGCGGGACCAAGTGCGGCATCACGTGAGACTAGGAAGGGACACCAGTCACCATGGCAGTAAGCCTCTCCAAGGGCGGAAACGTCTCGCTCAGCAAGGAGGCCCCGGGCCTCGCGGCCGTCACGGTCGGCCTCGGCTGGGACGTACGGACCACGACGGGTGTCGACTTCGACCTCGACGCGTCGGCCATCGCGGTCAACCCCATGGGCAAGGTCGTCTCCGACGGCCACTTCGTCTTCTTCAACAACAAGTCCACCCCGGACCAGACCATCGTCCACACCGGCGACAACCGCACCGGTGAGGGCTCGGGCGACGACGAGTCGATCAACGTCAACCTCGCCGGCCTCCCGGCCGACGTGGACAAGATCGTCTTCCCGGTCTCCATCTACGACGCCGAGACCCGCAGCCAGAACTTCGGCCAGGTCCGCAACGCGTACATCCGCGTCATCAACCAGGCCGGCGGCGCCGAGATCGCCCGCTACGACCTCTCCGAGGACGCGGCGACCGAGACCGCCATGGTCTTCGGCGAGCTCTACCGCAACGGCGCGGAGTGGAAGTTCCGCGCCGTGGGCCAGGGCTACGCCTCGGGCCTGACCGGCATCGCCCAGGACTTCGGCGTCAACGTCTGAGTCCGAGCGACCGCCGAGTCCGACGGCGCCAGGCCCCCGGCCTGACGCCGCACGACGCCGGCACAGCCGAAGCCCCCTCCCGGCCGTCCGGGGAGGGGGCTTCGCTACCGTTCGGTAGGTGATCCTCCTCCCGCTCGTCCCCGCCGAGGACGGCGCCCTACCGGGCCCGGTCCTGACCGAAATCGCCTCGCTCTACGCGACCAACCACGCGTTCTTCGAGCTCAGCGGCGATTTCCCCGACGCCGGCCGCATCACGGTCGAACAGGTCGCGGCCTCCCTCGCCGACGAGCTCTCGCACGAGGGCGCCGAAGTCCTCCTCGCCCGCTCGGCCGGCCGCCTCGTAGGCCTGGCCGCCACCCGGGCCCACCACCCAGACCCGGCCTCCGGGGACCCGGACCCGTGGATCGGCCTGCTGCTCATCGACGCCACCGCACACCGCGGGGGCCACGGCCGCGCCATGGCCGCCCTGGTCGAGGACCGCTTCCGGGCCGCCGGACGCGCGGGCGTACGCATCGCCGTACTGGACGGCAACACCAAGGGCCTCGCGTTCTGGCAGGCCCAGGGCTACGCACCCCTGCGCCAGGCCGCCGACCGCGAGGCGGGCCGCCCGTGCACGGTGCTGCGCAAGCCGCTCCAGGACGCATAGGACCCGGGCCTACGGGATGGGGACGCGGGCCTACGGGGCTGCGGGCCTACGGGGCCTTGGGGTGCTCCGTCCCGTACAGCCAGACGTCCCAGACCTTCTTCAGGTCGTGGCCCGTCTTCTCCTGCGCGTAGGCGGTGAAATCGGCCGTGCTCGCGTTCGCGTGCCGGTGGTCGGCGGCCCAGCCGCGCACGAGGGCGAAGAACTTCTCGTCGCCGACCTCCTGCCGGACCCGATGCAGGACCATCGCCCCGCGCGCGTACACCGGAGGATCGGAGATCTCCTTGGCGCCGGGCGGGGCGGCCGGTGGGAAGGCGGCCCAGTCGGAGGCGGCCTCGTCGTCCACATCGGTGTCACCGTCGAGGAAGGCCTGGAACCGCTCCTGCGCGCTGGGCCCGCCGTGCTCCTCGAACCACAGCCACTCGGCGTAGGTCGCGAACCCCTCGTTGAGCCACATGTCCTTCCAGGACTTCGGCGACACCGAGTCCCCGAACCACTGGTGGGCCAGCTCGTGCAGGAGCAACGACTCGCCGCGGGCGCCGGTGAGCGCACCGGAGAAGACGGGCCGGGTCTGGGTCTCCAATGCGTAGCCGAGCGTGCCCTTGGCCAGCACGATCGCCCCCGTCGTGGAGAAGGGGTACGGGCCGAACCTGGCGCTGCCCCACTCGACCATCTCGGGCAGCCGCGCGAGCACGGCCGCGCTCGCCGCGGCCTCCTTGGGCGCCACCGCGTTGTGGACGGGGATCCCCGAGGCGGTCTTCCCCGTCGTCACCGCGAACTTCCCGACGGCCACGGTCGCCAGATAGCTCGCCATCGGCTCCGGGCTGTGCCAGGCGAACGCCGTCCGCCCGTCCGCTTCCTCGGTCCGGGAGCTCAACTCCCCGTTGGACACGGCCTCGTACCCCTTGGGCACGGTGACCCTGATGTCGTAGGTGGCCTTGTCGCTCGGGTGGTGGTTGCCCGGGAACCAGGCCATCGACCCGACCGGCTCGCCGACGCCGACCGCACCGTCCCCGTCCGCGGTCGGGATCCAGCCCTCCTGGGAGCCGTCGGGATCCGTGAGGGGCTTGGGCACGCCCGCGTAGTCGATCTCCGCAACGAAGACCTCGCCCCGCTTCAGATCCTTCGCGGGGCGCACGGTCAGTTCCTTGCCGGTCCGGTTGAAACGGGCCCCGGCACCCTGAACGGTGACCTCCTCGACGTCGAGCCCGCTGAGATCGAGGTTGAATGAGCTGAGCCCCTGCTCGGCGCGCGCGGTGATGACCGCCGTGGCGTCCATCTTCCCGGTGGCAGGGTCGTAGTCGAAGTCCAAGTCGTAGTGGTCGACCTGGTAACCGCCGTTGCCGGCCTTCGGGAAGAACGGGTCGCGCACCCCCGACGCCCCCGGCCGCCCCTGCACGGTGCTGCCCGTACAACCCGCGGTGAGGGCGAGCAGGGCGGCGACGGCGGGGGCGGCGAGACGGGAAAGAGAGCGCGGATACACGCTCTCGACCCTACTTCCCTCTCCGGTGTGACTGCTCGGACTACTTGTCGAGCGAGTCGGCGCCGGCCTTGGCGAACTTCTCGTCCAGGTCGCCGCTCGGGGCGCCGGCCACGCCGATGCCCGCGACCGGGGCGCCCTTGGCCTGCACCGGGGTGCCGCCCGCGAGGAAGAGGGTGCCGGGGATGTCCTTCAGGTTCGGGGCCTGCGCGAGGCGGCCCGCGAGCACGGAGGTCGGGGCGTTCCAGGACACGGCGGTGAAGGCCTTGCGCTGCGCCGACTCGTAGGACTGCGGGCCCGCGCCGTCGCCGCGCAGGGTCACGATGGTGTTCCCGTTGCGGTCGACGACCGCGACGGTCACCTTCTGGTTCTCCTTCTCGGCGGCTTCCAGCGCGGCCTGGGCGGCGCGGGTGGCGGCGTCGATCGTGAGGTGGGTGGAGGTGGTGAAGTTGCGGTCGTTGTCCTTCTTGGCGGAGGCAGCCGCCGGGGCGGGCGCGGCGGTGGCGCTGACGGCGCCGAAGGTGCCTGCACCGAGAGCGACGGCGAGGGCGGTACCGGTGAGAACGCGGGTGCGGGTGTTCATGTCTGCTGCTCCTGAGAACGTCGTCGGCTCGGCGGGCGGTCCTGCCGTGTCCTGCCGTGTTCCCACCCTCTCCCCGCACCCCCCGCCCACCCGTCCCCGTACCGGCTCCCAACGGCCAGCGCACCGGTTGACCCCGGGGTCAACCGATCGGCTGATGCGGTGCGGTTCCGGCGACGGCTTACCTGGTCTCCCACCGGCCACACCCTCCAGCCCCGCCGGGCAAATTCCAGCCCCGCCGGCGTTTGAGGCGCGGGGTCCGGGGCGGAGCCCCGGGGAACGGTGGAAGGGCGGGTAGGGGAGAGCCCCGCGCAGCGGCACCCACCGCAACCACCCCGCACCATGGACATACGCACCACAACACAGGAGCCCCCGTGACCAGCGCGCCCCCACGCAGTGGGATCCCCACCCCACCCCCACAGAGCACCCGCGCCCTCGCCACGGTCATGCACACCACCTTCTTCCTCCTCCTCGGCGCCTCCATCGCCCGCTTCCTCCTGCGCCACCCCGGCGAGCCCCGCACCCCGTGGATCCTGGCCCTCGGCATCACCCTGGCCCTGCTCTACGTCCTCGGCCCCGCCCTCGGCACCGCCGCCCCCACCCTGCGCCGGCTCCTCTGGCTCGGCCTGGTCGTCGCCGTCTGGGTGGTCCTGGTCGTCCTCGCGCCGAGCTTCGCCTGGTGTGCGGTGCCGCTCTTCTACACCGCGCTGCGCACCCTCCCGCCCCGCGCGGCCGTGGTCCTCGTCGCGCTGCTGACGGTGTTCGTCGTGGCCGCCCAGCTCCAGCTGTCCGCCCGTACCGGCGCCGGGGAGCCCTTCGACCCCAACCTGCTCCTCGCACCGCCCGCCGTCGCCGCGCTCGCGACCGCCGTGTTCATCCACATGGAGCGCCAGGCCCAGGCCCAGCGCACCCTGATCGACGACCTGATCCGCACCCGCCGGGAACTCGCCGCCACCGAACGCCGCGAAGGCACCCTCGCCGAGCGCCAGCGCCTGTCCATGGAGATCCACGACACCCTGGCCCAGCACCTGTCCAGTCAGCAGATGCTGCTGCAGGCCGCCGACCGCACCTGGGACACGGACCCGGGCACCGCCCGCGCGCACGTCCGTACCGCCACCGACATCACGGCCCGCGGCCTCGCCGAGGCCCGCCGGCTGGTCCACGACCTCGCGCCCCGCGAACTCGCCGACGGCGCGGGCCTCGCCGACGCCCTGCGCGCACTGGGCGCGGGCCCCGACATCGAGGTCCGCTTCCACCTGGAGGGCACCCCGGTCCCGCTGCCCGACCGCGCGGAGTCGGCCCTGCTGCGCATCGCTCAGGGCGCGCTGGCGAACGTACGGGAACACGCGCGGGCCCGTACCGCCGCCATCACCCTGAGCTTCCTGGGCGACCAGGTGGTCCTGGACATCGCGGACGACGGCCACGGCTTCGCCCAGGACACGGCACCGGACGCGGGACCGGAGAACCGGGGCCACGGGCTACCCGCGATGCGCGCCCGCGTCCGCCAGCTCGGCGGCACCCTGACCGTCGAATCCGCCCCGGGCGAGGGCACCGTCCTCTCGGCCTCGATCCCCGTGTCGCCCTCGATCCCCCTGGAGCCCACACCATGACGACGATCCTCCTGTGCGACGACCACGTCGTGGTCCGCGCCGGGCTGCTCGCCCTCCTCGGCAGCGAACCGGACATCGAGGTCCTCGGCGAGGCCGGCAGCGGCGAGGAGGCGGTCGCGCTCGCGGCGAAGCTCCGCCCCGACGTGGTCCTCATGGACCTCCAGCTCGGCGAGGGCATCGACGGGGTCGAGGCCACGCGCCGCATCACGGCGGGCCACAACCCGCCCCACGTCCTGGTCCTGACCACCTACGACACGGACGCGGACATCACCCGGGCCATCGGCGCGGGCGCCACCGGCTACCTCCTCAAGGCCGAGCGCCCTGAGGAGCTGTTCTCCGCGATCCACTCGGCGGCGCAGGGCCGCACCACCCTCTCCCCGCCCGTGGCCAGCCGCGTGATGGCCCACATGCGCGGAACCCGCCCCACCCTGACGGACCGTGAACTCGACATCCTCGGCCAGCTGGCCCGCGGCCTCGGCAACCGCGACATCGCCCGCGCCCTGTTCATCAGCGAAGCCACGGTCAAGACCCACCTGGGCCGCATCTACGACAAACTCGGCGTCGACACCCGCGCGGGCGCGGTGGCCGTGGCCAAGGAGCAGCGCCTCCTCCCCTGAGACCCGGCGGCCGGTCGCGGCCGCCGATCCCGGGGCCCGGGCCCGCTCCGGCGCCGGTCCCGGTGGGGGGACCGCCGGGGGCGTGACACCATCGGGTACGTGCTCGACATCGGCTACTCCCTCTCCCGGCGCTTCCCCGACCCCCCGCAGACCGACTACCGCTCGGCGGACGTCCACTCGCTGCGCCACGACCTGTTCTGCGGTGACGTCTACCTCGCCGACACCAACGCGGACCGGGAAGTGTCCACAGCCTGGGGATGGGTGCCGGTACTGGACTTCGCCTGGGCGCTCTGCGACATCGTCGAGCAGCTCGACCAGGACCCGCGCGGCAGCCGCTCCGCCAACCGGCAGTACGCGGAGCTCGATTTCACCGAGTCCAGCGACCGCATGCTCTTCGAGCGCCGCTTCGGCTGGGTCGACGTCGAGGCCGACTGGATGCCGTCGGAGGAGGACCCGCTGACCTTCAGCCACCGGCTGCTGCGCCGCGAAGCCCGGGACTTCCTCCACGACCTGATCGCGGACCTCGTCGACATGCACGAGGGCCTCGGCGACAACCCGGTCATCTGGTCCCTGCAGTCCCGCTTCCCCCGCGTCCCGGCGTAGCCGCCCCGGCCCCGGTCCGGCCGGCCCCCCGCCCGGCCTGCGTCTCCTCCGCCGCCTACGCCACCACCCGCAGCCCCAGCTGCGCGGCCATGGCCGGCGCCAGTTCGAAGAGCTGCGCCGGGCTGATCACCGCCCCCGCCAGCGCCTCCACCCCGCGCGCGATGTCCAGCTCCGCCACCCCGCGCAGGTCGACGTCCGTCAGCCGCGCCCCCGTGAAATCGGCCCCGCGCAGCGTGCAGTCCTTGAACTCCACCCGCTCCAGCACCGCCCCCGCGAAGTCCGGCTCCACCAGGACGCACCCCTCGAAGACCACGTCCTTGAGCCGCGCCGTCCGCAGATTCAGATAGTCGATCTTCCCCCCGCGCACCAGGACCCGCTCCAGCACGGCCCCGTGCAGCTGCACACCGCCCAGCCGGGCCTCCAGCAGTTCCACGTCCCGCAGCGAAGCCCCCGACAGGTCGGTCCCGACTCCCCGGACCCCCTCCAGGACCGAGTCCAGGAACCGCGCCTTGGCCAGGCCGGTCTCGTCCAGCGCGCAGCGCCGTAGGGCGCAGTCCATGAACCGGGCCCCCACCCCGTCCTGGCCCACCAGGTCCGCGTCGACGAGCTCCAGCCCGTCGTAGTCCCCGTCCGGCTCCAGCTCACCGCCCTCCCACGCGCTCAGCTCCGGCAGCCGCACCTCCGGCCGCCGCGCCGCCTTCACACCCTGCTCGTGCCCTTTGCGTGCCATTCCCCCATCCTGGACCACCCCACTGACAGACCCGCGCCCCCGCACACACCCTTGACCTCAACCCCGCTTGAGGTAACAGGCTGACCGCATGCCAACCACCCACGCACACGCAGCCGCGCCCTCACCCGAACCCACGCCCGCACCCGGAGCCGGAGCTATGCACGCCCCGGGCGCCCCCGGCGCCATGCACGCCGTCCGGCTCCACGCCTTCGGCCCCGCCGAGAACCTCACCTACGAACCCGCGCCGCTCCCCGTCCCCGCCCCCGGCCAGGTCCGCATCGCCGTGGCCGCCGCCGGGGTCCACCTCCTCGACACCATGCTCCGCCGCGGCGTCCAGGGCCCGCCCTCACCCCTCCCGGAGCTCCCGACCATCCCCGGCCGCGAGGTCGCCGGAACCGTGGACGCCCTCGGCCCCGGCACCGACCCGGCCTGGCTCGGCACCCCCGTCGTCGTCCACCTCGGATTCGCCCCCGGCGGCTACGCCGAGTACGCCGTCGCCGACGCCGACCGGCTGCACGCCATCCCGGCCGGCCTCGACCCCGCCACCGCCGTCGCCATGATCGGCACCGGCCGCACCACGCTCGGGATCCTCCAGTTCGCCGACCTCGGCCCCGGCTCCGTCGTCCTGGTCCCCGCCGCCGCGGGCGGCATCGGCACGCTGCTCGTCCAGTACGCGAAGCAGGCCGGAGCCACCGTCGTCGCCCTCGCAGGCGGCCCCGGCAAGACCGCCATGGCCGCCGCCAACGGCGCCGACCTCGCCCTCGACTACACCCGCCCCGACTGGGCCGAAGCCGTCCGCGCGCACCACCCCGGCGGCGCCACCGTCCTCTTCGACTCCGTCGGCGGGACCGTCGCCCGCACCGCGCTCGACCTCCTCGCCGACGGCGCCGCCCACGTCGTCTTCGGCTGGTCCGGCGGCCCGATCCCCCTCACCGACGCCGACCGGGCCGCCCTCGACGCCCGCGGTATCACCACGCGCAACGTCCTCGGCCCCGCCATGCTCCAGCGCGCCGGCGGCGACGATCCGATGCGCCTCCTCGAAACCCGCGCCCTGGCCGAAGCCGCCTCCGGCCGCCTGCGCCCCGCCCTCCAGCGCTACCCCCTCGCCCGGGCGGCCACGGCCCACCACGACCTGGAGAACCGCGCCACCACCGGAAAGGTCGTCCTGGAGCCGTAGGGCGCGTCGGCTGGAGGCCGTCTCCTTCGGCCTAGGCCGAGCCCAGCTCCGACAGTGCCCCGTCCGTCAGCCGGTACACCGACCACTCGTCCTGCGGCCGCGCGCCCAGGGCCTCGTAGAAGGCGATCGTCGGCTCGTTCCACTTCAGGACCGACCACTCCAGCCGCTCGTAGCCGCGCTCCACGCAGATCCGCGCCAACTCCCGCAGCAGCGCCTTCCCGTGGCCGCCACCGCGCACGCCGGGGCGTACGTACAGGTCCTCCAGGTAGATGCCGTGCACCCCGCGCCACGTCGAGAAGCTGAGGAACCACAGCGAGAACCCGACCGCCTCGCCCTCCGGCGTCTGCGCGATGTGCGCGAACGCCGCCGGCCGCTCCCCGAACAGCGCCTCCCTCAGCTGCTCTTCGGTGGCGCGCGCCTCGTCCGGCACCTTCTCGTAGTCCGCGAGCTCGCGGATCATGGCGTGGATCACGGGGATGTCGCTGACGACTGCGTTACGGATCATCCCCGCACCCTACGAGGCCCCGGTTCTCCCCGTCCTCACGCCCTCATGCCCCTCACGCCCTCACGCCCTCACGCCCTCAGCGACTCCGCGACCGCCAGCTGGGCCTGCGCGGGCTGGTCCCCGTCCTCCAGGTCCCACAGGCAGTTCTGCAGCACCCGGCCCAGCGTCCACGCCCGGGCCCGTTCCCGGTCGGCCCCCACCGCCTCCGCCAGCAGATCGAAGCGCCACCGCACCTCCCCCGCCCGGAAGTTGTTCACCAGCGCGGGCAGCAGCTCGAACCCCGGGTCCCCGGACAGCGGCTTCGGATCGATCGCCAGCCACTCCGCACGGCCGCCACCGGCTCCCCCGCCGCCCGCGCCGCCCGCGCCGCCCGCCAGCACGTTGTCGTAGTGCAGGTCCCAGTGCAGCAGCCGGTCCCCCGGTTCCCCCGCCACCTCCGCGACCGCCGCCGCGCAGTCCGCGACCAGCCCCCGCGCCCGGCCGTCCGCCACCTGCTCCAGCGCCCCCGGCACCGCCTCCAGCATCCCGGCCGCGATGTCCCCCAGCCGCCGCAGCCCCGCCGGTGCGGGCACCGCCGTCAGCCGGGCCAGCAGTTCCCCGACGACCGCCACCGCGCGCCGGGAGTCCCGTACCGCCAGCGCCGACAGCGGCCGAGCCTCGTCGAGGCGTTCCAGCAGCAGGGTCCCGGTGGCCGCGTCGGACTCCAGCAGCCGTACGCAGCCCTCCCCGGCCCACGCGCGCAGCGCGAGCGCCTCCCCCGCGTTCTCCTCGTCCGGCGCGGGCAGCTTCAGCGCGGCCGCCGTCCCGTCCGCCCGTTCCACCGGCAGCACCAGGGCCGTCACTCCGTACATCCCGGGCCCCGTGGTCCGCAGCTCCCACCGCTCCAGGAACAGCGCCACCCGGCCCGGCAGCCCGTCGACGAACTCCCGCCCGGCGGCGCCGTTGTCATCGAGCTGCGCCCGCACCAGCCCGTCCGGAATCCGGCCGCCCCAGCCGAGTCCGCCCTCACCCTCACCCTTGCGCATCCGCCGAGCCTACGAAGCCCCGACCCCGACCGCCTTCAACGCCTCCGCGAACCCCTTCGCGTCGAACATCGACCCGTCCTTCGCCCCGACCGGCTTCCCGTCCGCCAGCACCAACGGCGTGCCCTGCGCCCCCGTCGCCTCGAAGCCCTTCTCGGCCTCGCCGACCCACTCCTTGTACGTCTGGTCCTTCACGGCCTTGTCGAACCCGGCCCCGCGCAGCCCCGGCACCGCGTCCGCGATCTTCAGGAGCACCTCGTCGGTGAACCTCCCCTTCGGCTGGCTCGCGAAGACCGCCGCGTGGTACTCCGCGAACTTCCCGGCGTCGACGGACGCGCGCAGCGCGTTCACCGCCCTGACCGAACCGCTCTGCCCGCCCTGGTCCAGGAACGAAGCCAGCAGGTACTCGATCTTCACCTGCCCGGCATCCGCGAGCTTGAACAGCGTTTCGCCGCCCGCCTCCTCGAACTTCGCGCAGTAGCCGCACTTCGGGTCCACCATCACCTGCACGGTGCACGGCGCGTCCGGCCTGCCCACGACGACCTTGTCCCCGTCGACCGCGGCCGGCAGCTTCGCGAGCCGATCGGCGATCGGACTGGTCCGCACCTGCACGTCGGAGGCGACCGAGGACACCCCTTCGCCCGCCGCTCCGGACCCGCAGCCGATGACGGCCCCGCCCAGCAGCGCCACCGACGCAACCGCCGCGACCACCCGTCCCGCCACCACAACCCGCACCATACGAACCGCACCTCTCATGCAAAAACCCAACAAAACCCCCGCCTCACCCTAAAGACGGAACCCCCTCCCCCACATCAACCATTCGGCCACCCCTCGCACCTCAAAACCCGACATCACGACCCTGGACACCCCTCCGAAACGCCGTGTACCAACTCCCCCATGACCATCAACGGCGGAATTTCCTTCTGGTACGCGACGGACGAGACCGCCACCGACCACCCACCCCGCACCCCCCTCACCGGCGACGCCACCGCCGACGTCGTCATCGTCGGCGGCGGCTACACCGGCCTGTGGACCGCCTACTACCTCAAGACCGCCGCCCCCGATCTGCGCGTCACCGTCCTGGAGCAGAAGTTCTGCGGCTACGGGGCCTCCGGCCGCAACGGCGGCTGGCTCTACAACGGGATCGCCGGCCGCGACCGCTACGCCGCCCTCCACGGCCACCAGGCCGCCCAGCGCCTCCAGCACGCCATGAACGACACCGTCACCGAAGTCATCGACGTGGCCGCCAAGGAGAACATCGACGCGGACATCCACCGTGGCGGAGTCCTCGAAGTCGCCCGCACCCCCGCCCAACTGACCCGCCTCAAGGCCTTCCACGCCGCCGAGCTCGCCTTCGGCGAAACCGACCGCGAGCTCTACGACGCCACCGACGCCCGCGCCCGCATCAACGTCGCCGACGCCGTCGGCGCCAGCTGGACCCCGCACGGAGCCCGCATCCACCCCCTGAAGCTGGTCAAGGGACTGGCGGCCGCCTGCGAACGCCTGGGCGTGGTCATCCACGAATCCACCCCCGTCACCGAGATCGCCCCGCGCCGGGCCCTCACCCCCTACGGCACGGTCCGCGCCCCGTACGTACTGCGCTGCACCGAGGGCTTCACCGCCGCCCTCAAGGGCCAGAAGCGCTCATGGCTCCCCATGAACTCCTCGATGATCGCGACGGCCCCGCTCTCCCAAGACCTCTGGTCCCAGCTCAACTGGTCCGGCGCCGAAACCCTGGGCGACATGGCCCACGCCTACATGTACGCGCAGCGCACCGCCGACGACCGCATCGCCATCGGCGGCCGCGGAGTCCCGTACCGCTACGGCTCCCGCACCGACAACGACGGCCGCACCCAGCCCGCGACCATCGCCTCCCTCACGCACCTCCTGGAATCCTTCTTCCCCGCCCTCACCGGCGTGGAGATCACCCACGCCTGGTCCGGCGTCCTGGGCGTCCCCCGCGACTGGTGCGCCACGGTCACCCTGGACGCCACCACCGGCCTCGGCTGGGCCGGCGGCTACGTGGGCTCCGGCGTGGCCACCGCCAACCTGGCGGCCCGCACCCTGCGCGACCTGGTCCTGGGCGACAAGACGGACCTGACGACCCTCCCCTGGGTCAACCACCGCGTCCGCCGCTGGGAGCCGGAGCCCTTCCGCTGGCTCGGCGTCCAGGCCCTCTACGCCGCCTACCGCGAGGCCGACCGCCGCGAATCCACCACCCACACCCCGACCACAACCCCCCTGGCCCGCCTGGCAGACCGCATCTCGGGCCGCGGCTGACCAGGCGAAGAAAGGCCCCGGGTGATCACCCGGGGCCTTCCGCTTCCGTACGAATCCCCTGGGCCGGCAAACCTCTGACCTGGAACGGGGCCCCCTGTCGGATTCGAACCGACGACCTACGCATTACAAGTGCGTTGCTCTGGCCGGACTGAGCTAAGGAGGCATACGACCCCGTGCAGCGCACGGAATCGCCTTCACTCTACACATCGGCAAGACCACGCAGCGAAGGGCTTTCCGCCCCTTTACCGCAGCTGCGGGTACCCGCAGCGGGCAACCCGCGGACCCACCGCCTCCAGTGGCAGTCCCGGGTTCAGGGCGTCCACGATCTCCTGTGTGAGGGGGCGCAGCTCCCAGACGTGGCGGATCGCTTCCAGGGGGAGGTCGGTCTCGTAGTAGTCCTCGGCGAAGGCGCGGTAGGCCTCCGGGGTGCCTGCCGCCAGGACCTCGAAGAGGTCGTCCACCCCGTCCGCGTAGGGCTCGTCCGCCGGGAAGTCGACCTTGCCCGCGCGCCAGGCCGTGTCTGCGGTCTCACGCCAGAAGACGGCCGTGGCCTGGAGCACGCCCTCCTCCTCGCAGAAGGCCGGCTCCGTCAGCTGCGGCCGGAAGGCCTCCGGTATGCCGTCCAGCAGTCCGGGCCACAGCGCCGTGTCCTCGTCGCCCCACGGACTCATGGGCGACTCGTGGGCGAATCCGAGTCCGAAGACCCCGTGTTCCGTGAAGACGATCGCGTACTCGTCGCCCGAGCCGTTCTCCATGAAGGCCGCCTCCTCCCCCGGGCCCCACGCGGGGTCGTAGGAGAAGTAGCCGCCGTCCTCGTTGCCGCTGATCACCAGTTCCAGTGCCGCCAGCGCCCGGCAGCGGTCGCGCAGGGTCTGCGGGTCGGGCAGGGCGCGGGTGAGGTCGTAGATGGTCATGGGCGTGATCAAAGCAGCCGCCTCTGACAGTCGTCCGCGAAGGTCGGGGAAGTCACTGCGGTCCGGGTACTGACAGGAGGGGCGCGGCCCGGTAGCGTCGGGCCGAGTCCAGGTCACTGGACTAGACCTTCCACTCGGATCGTCCGGCACGTTCCTGCCGGTAGAAGGGATTCATCACCATGGCTTCTGTCACTTTCGACAAGGCGACCCGTCTGTACCCCGGCGGCGACAAGCCCGCCGTCGACCAGCTGGAGCTGGAGATCGCGGACGGCGAGTTCCTCGTCCTCGTCGGCCCCTCCGGCTGCGGCAAGTCCACCTCGCTGCGCATGCTCGCCGGCCTGGAGGACGTCAACGGCGGCGCGATCCGCATCGGTGACCGCGACGTCACGCACCTGCCGCCCAAGGACCGGGACATCGCGATGGTGTTCCAGAACTACGCGCTGTACCCGCACATGTCCGTCGCCGACAACATGGGCTTCGCGCTCAAGATCGCCGGTGAGGACAAGGCCACCATCCGCAAGAAGGTGGAGGACGCGGCGAAGATGCTGGACCTGACCCAGTACCTCGACCGCAAGCCGAAGGCGCTCTCCGGCGGCCAGCGCCAGCGCGTCGCGATGGGTCGCGCGATCGTCCGCAAGCCGCAGGTGTTCCTCATGGACGAGCCGCTGTCGAACCTCGACGCCAAGCTCCGCGTGTCCACCCGTACCCAGATCGCCGCGCTCCAGCGCGACCTGGGCATCACCACCGTCTACGTCACCCACGACCAGGTCGAGGCCATGACGATGGGTGACCGGGTGGCCGTGCTGAAGGACGGTCTGCTGCAGCAGGTCGACACCCCGCGCAACATGTACGACCGTCCCGCGAACCTCTTCGTGGCCGGCTTCATCGGCTCCCCGGCCATGAACCTGGTCGAGGTCCCGATCACCGACGGCGGCGTGAAGTTCGGCGACAGCGTGGTCCCGGTGTCGCGCGAGGCGCTGACCGCCGCCGCCGACGCGGGCGACCGCACCGTCACGGTCGGCGTGCGCCCCGAGCACTTCGACGTCGCCGAGACGGGCGGCCTGACCATCACCGTGAACGTGGTGGAGGAGCTCGGCGCCGACGGCTACGTCTACGGTTCGACCTCGCACTCCGAGGGTTCGCAGGACATCGTGGTGCGCGTCAACGGCCGCCAGGTGCCCGAGAAGGGCTCGACGCTGCACGTCGTCCCGCGCGCCGACGAGATCCACGTCTTCTCGACGTCCTCCGGTGCCCGTCTCTCCAACTCGGGTTCCCGCTTCACCAAGTGATCCGTCCGCTCCACCTGTTGGACCCGCCGAAGGGGCGTCCCGTCAAGGGGCGCCCCTTCGGCGCTAGTTCCTGAGGTTCGGAAGGTTTCGCAACTTCCGACAGATCGGGCCATTCGGCCCCGCACGTCAACCCTTAATTCGAAAAGCCACGTCGAACCATCCCCCGACCGGGTGACTAAATGTCGCCAAATCTTCACCGAGCGCTACTCTCGCCCTCGTGACCCACACTGCCCGCCGTATCGGCCGATCCCTCGCCCTGGTCCTGCCCGTCGTCCTGGTCCTGTCCGGGACCCTCGCGGTCACCATGGTCCCCTGGGCGGACAACACCCCCTCCCAGATCCTGACCGCGTCCGCCGAGGACGTCTCCGTCCCCGCGAAGCCCCGTCCCGCGCAGGACCTGCTCCGCGACAAGCTGGTGAGCGAGATCCAACAGGGCGAGCAGCCCGGTGACGTACTGACCCACCTCCAGCAGGAGGTCGACAGGCGGCCTTCGCTGGCCGAGCACTGCGTGGGGATCGCGCGCGCCCTGGGCCGGGCGGCCGTCGACGCCTACGGGCCCACGAAGGCGCAGTCGTTCGCGCGGCCGGTGTGCGACACCGGGTACGCGTCCGGCGTCGCCTCCATGGGCTGACGGCCACCGCACACAGCTCCCGTACCGCACCGCACACCGACATGAGCGATCCGGCCGACGCCGCGTTCCCTTCCCGCCCGCACGCAGCCGCGTTCCCGGCTTCCCCGACCCAGGCAGTGGTCCTGGCGGGTGGCCAGGGGTCGCGGCTGCGGCCGTACACGGACGACCGTCCGAAGCCGATGGTGGAGATCCCGGGTACCGGGCTGCCGATCATCGGGCACCAACTGGCCTGGCTGGCCTCCGAGGGGGTGACCGACGCGGTGGTCTCCTGCGGGCACCTCGCCGAGGTGCTCCAGGAGTGGCTGGCCGAGGCCGTGTTGCCGTTGCGCGTGACCACCGTCGTGGAGAACGAGCCGCTGGGCCGGGGCGGCGGCCTCAAGTACGCCGCGCGCCACCTTCCGCACCCGGACCGGGCCTGGTTCGCGACGAACGGCGATGTGTGGACGCGTTTCTCGCTGCGCGAGATGGCGGCCTTCCACACCGAGCGCGGGGCGACGGCCACCCTCGCGCTGGCCCGTCCGCGGATCCCCTGGGGGGTCGTGGAGATCAACGAGTACGGGCACGTCCTGGACTTCATCGAGGCGCCGCAGTCCCCGTACCCGGTCAATGCCGGGGTGTACGTCTTCGGGCCCGAATTCGCCGCGCTGCTGCCGGACTTGGGGGACCACGAACGTACGACGTTCCCGCGCCTGGCGCGCGAGCGGCGCCTCGCGGGCTTCCCGCTGCCCCAGGGGGCCTACTGGCGGGCGATCGACACGGCGAAGGACCTGACCGAGGCCGCAAGGGAGTTGGCCGCGCAGAGCGGCTCCTAGCGGCTCCTGGCGGCTCTGCGGGATCCGGTGGCTCCGGTGGGCTCCGGTGGGCTCCGGTGGCTGCCCGCACCGCGAACGAACGAAGAGGGCCCGGTACGCGTGTCGCGTGCCGGGCCCTCTTCGTGATGCCGTCCGTGCCCCCCTCAGCCGAGGAGGCCGCCCACCAGACCGGGCTTCTTCGGCGCCGTGTCCCCGGTGGACCCGCCGCTGCCCGTCCCCGAGGGGGAGGCCGGGGGCTTCTGCGGGGTGGACTGGCGGGGCGTGCTCCGCGGGCTGCTGCCGGCGGCCTTGGTGGCGGAGGGCGTCCCGGAGCCGGTGGCTCCCGGGGTGGCCGAACCGGTCGCGCCGCGGCCGGACTTGGCGGCCGGCGAGGAGGCTGCGGCCGAGGGCTGCGCGGCCGGCTTCGAGGGGGCCGTCTGCGTCGGCTGCTGCTGCGGGGTGCGCGGCAGCGGCCGCCCGGGGAGGTAGTTGCTCGGGGCCTGGCCGGGCCCGGGCACGGTGACCACGGTGGTGGAGCGGACGGCCCCGCCGAGGAGCGAGCCGACGAGCAGGGTGAGCCCGCAGACCACGGTGGCCATGACGGCCCCGCGCCGCAGCACGCGCCGCCGCAGCCGCCAGACCTCGGTGCGGGGGCCCAGCGTGCGCCAGGCCTCGCCCGCGAGCCGCCCGTCCAGCGAGTACACCGGGGCGCCCGCGATGATCAGGGGGCTCCAGGCGGCGAGGTAGATGATGTCGGGCGCGTCGTAGGCGGGCACGGTCTTCCAGCTGACCGTCATCAGCAGCGCGGCGGAGAGCAGCGCGCCGAAGCAGGCCGCGAACCGCTGCCACAGGCCGAAGACCGTGAGGACGCCGACGATCACCTGGAGGAAGGCCACGCTGAGCCCGGCGCCCACGGGGTGCGCGAGGGCGAAGTCGCGCAGCGGCTCGGCCAGCGCCCAGGGGTGCAGGGTCTGCAGCCAGGTGACCATCGAGCCGCGCTCGCCGCCGTCGAAGTAGACGGGGTCGCACAGCTTGCCCATGCCGGCGTAGATGGAGATGAAGCCGAGGAAGACGCGCAGCGGGAGCAGCACGACGCCCAGGTTCATCCGGCGGCCGGGGTAGTACTGGGCCTGCGCGCGGGCGTCGCCCGGTGCCCGGCGGGTGTCCGCGCCGGGTCCGGAGCCCTCGGCGAGCGCGGCCCCGTAGGCCTCGTAGGCCTCCGGTGAGAGCTCCCGGATCGCGGGCTGGATGCGGGTCTCGTCCGGGTCGCCGTAGCTGCGCTGGCCGATGACGGTCGGGGTGGCGAGGGTGTCCTCGGCGAGGTCGTGGGCGAGGTCGATGCGCGGGATGACCTGGGTGGCTCCGCCGTCGTACTCGTCGTGGCCGCGCCCGTGCTCGCGTACGGCCTGGAGCAGGCCTCCCATCGCGGCGCTGGCCGCGGCGTCACCAGGGGCGGACTTGCCGCTCCAGACGACGGGGCGGCGGCGGCCCGCGCCGGCTCCGGCGGCCGCGAGGGCCCCTCCGAGCGCGGGGGCGAGGCCGGCGATGCCCGCGGGCTTGGGACGCGCGCTGGGGCTTGGTGCGAGCCGCACGCGGAAGCTGGCGTGGTTGACGATGACCTGTGCGGGGTCGCACGGCACCTTGACCATGCTCAGCGCGGGCTGGTCGTCGAACCCTGGCGTTCTGGTGTCCACACTCATCTAACCGAGTGATGAGTGTTTAGGACACTGCCTTGACATCAGGGATGTGTCCGAGACCCGTCAAATCAAGCCACCCCGCCCGGAAGGGGCGGGGTGGCACGCTCACGGGTCACGTCCGGTGAGCCAAGTGGATCAAGCGGCGGGCGCTCGTGGTGCTCAGACGCGGCCGCGGGTGGCGCGGCGGCGGGCGGCCTCGTAGAGGACGACGCCCGCGGCGACACCGGCGTTGAGGGATTCGGCGCCGCCCGGCATCGGGATGCGGACCAGGTAGTCGCAGTTCTCGCCGACGAGACGGCCGAGGCCCTTGCCCTCGGAGCCGATGACGATGACGACGGGGCCGCCCAGCGCCTCGAGCTCGTGGACCTCGTGGGTGCCCTCGGCGGCGAGGCCGACGATGGTCAGGCCTTCCTTCTTGTAGTCCTGGATGGCGCGGGTCAGGTTGGTGACGCGCGAGACCGGGGTACGGGCCGCGGTGCCGGCCGAGGACTTCCAGGCGCCGGCGGTCATGCTGGCGGCGCGGCGCTCGGGTACGACCACGCCGTGGCCGCCGAAGGCGGAGACGGAGCGGATGATCGCGCCGAGGTTGCGCGGGTCGGTGATCCCGTCGAGGGCGACGATGAGGGGGTCCTCGCCGTTGTCGTACGCGTTGGCGGTGAGCTCGTCCGGGAGCGAGTACTCGTACGGCGGGACCTGGAGGACCAGGCCCTGGTGGTTGAGCCCGTTGGTCAGCCGGTCGAGCTCGGGGCGCGGGGCTTCCATCAGGTTGATGTTGCCGCGCTCGGCCGCGAGCTGGAGGGCCTCGCGGACGCGCTCGTCGTTGTCGATGAACTGCTGGACGTAGAGGGTGGTGGCCGGTACGCCGTCGCGCAGCGCCTCGAAGACCGGGTTGCGGCCGACGACCATCTCGCTGGTGCCCTTGGGGCCGCCGCGGCGGGGGGCCGGACGGCGCTTGGCGGCCTGGCGGGCCATGGCGTTGCTGATGCGGTTGGCTTTGTGCTTCTTGCGGTCCTCGGCCTTGGGCGTGGGGCCCTTGCCTTCGAGACCCCTGCGCCGCTGGCCACCGCTGCCAACCGTCGCGCCCTTCTTATTGGACGTGCGGCGGTTCCTGCGCTGGCTGTTCCCGGCCATGACCTCTACCTGTTTCGTTGATGCTGCGATATGTACGTATGAAGAGTGTGCCGCCCGGAACGCCGGGCGGCCCAATCTGAATGCTCCAGAGGGACGCTCCGGGGGCTCAGCGGGGGCCGAGCGTCCAGCGGGGTCCGGTGGGGCTGTCCTCGATGACCAGGCCCGACTGCTGGAGCTGGTCGCGGATGGCGTCGGCGGTGGCCCAGTCCTTGCGCTCGCGAGCGGACTCGCGCTGTTCCAGGACCAGGCGCACGAGGGTGTCCACGGCGCCGTGGAGGTCTTCCCCGCGGTCCGCCTCGCCCGCCCAGTGGGGGTCGAGGGGGTCGAGGCCCAGGACGCCCAGCATGGCCCGTACCTCGGCCAGTCGCGCGATCGCGGCGTCCTTGTCGTCGGCGGCGAGTGCGCTGTTGCCCTGGCGGACGGTGGTGTGGATGATCGCGAGCGCCTGCGGGACGCCCATGTCGTCGTCCATGGCCTCGGCGAAGGCGGGCGGGACCTCGGCGGCCGGCTCGACCGTCTGGCCGGCCTTCTCGATGACGCGCTGGATGAAGCCCTCGATGCGCGCGAAGCCGGATTCCGCCTCGCGCAGCGAGTCCACGCTGTACTCGATCATCGAGCGGTAGTGCGGGGTGCCGAGGTAGTAGCGCAGCACGATCGGGCGCCAGACCTTGAGCATCTCGGAGACCAGGACGGAGTTGCCCAGCGACTTCGACATCTTCTCGCCGGAGAGGGTGACCCAGGCGTTGTGCATCCAGTACTTCGCGAACTCGTCGCCGTAGGCCTTGGCCTGGGCGATCTCGTTCTCGTGGTGCGGGAAGATCAGGTCGAGGCCGCCGCCGTGGATGTCGAAGGCGCTGCCGAGGTACTTGTGCGCCATCGCGGAGCACTCCAGGTGCCAGCCGGGACGGCCGCGGCCCCACGGGGTCTCCCAGTCGGGCTCGCCGGGCTTGGAGGCCTTCCACATCGCGAAGTCGCGCGGGTCGCGCTTGCCCGCGACGCCCTCGTCGGGCTGGCGCAGGTCGTCGACGTTCTGGTTCGACAGCTCCAGGTAGCCGGGGAAGGAGCGGACGTCGAAGTAGACGCTGCCGTCGGCCTCGTACGCGTGACCGCGCTCGATGAGGCCGCGCATCATCTCGATCATCTCGGGCACGTGGCCGGTCGCGCGCGGCTCGTACGTGGGCGGGAGGCAGCCCAGCGCGTTGTAGCCGTCGTTGAAGGCCCGCTCGTTCTCGTAGCCGATGGACCACCAGGGACGCCCCTGGTCCTCGGACTTCGCGATGATCTTGTCGTCGATGTCGGTGACGTTGCGGATGAAGGTGACGTCGAGGCCGCGGTAGGTGAACCAGCGGCGCGCGATGTCGAAGTTCAGGTACGAGCGCACGTGCCCGATGTGCGGTGCCGCCTGCACGGTGGCGCCACAGAGGTAGATCGAGACGCAGCCCGGAACGAGCGGGACGAAGTCGCGGATCTGCCGGGCGCTGGTGTCGTACAGGCGAATAGTCACGGCATCCAGGGTAGTGGGCCTGTAGCAGTGCCCCGCGACCCTTTCGGTACGCGGGGCCCGCTTTGTTGTCGAAGAGCCGCAGGTGCGGCCCCCGTACGGGGTACTAGGCCCGGTTCGTCCGGTACACGAGGGCCGTGGCGATGGCCGCCAGGCCTTCGGCCCGGCCGGTGAGCCCCAGTCCGTCGGTGGTGGTGCCCGAGACGGACACGGGGGCGCCCGCGGCGGCGGCGAGCGCCTTCTGCGCCTCTTCGCGCCGCTTGCCGATCTTCGGGCGTACGCCGATCACCTGGATCGCGATGTTGCCGATCTCGAAGCCCTCGGCGCGGACGATCCGGGCGGCCTCCGCCAGCAGGGTGACCCCGGCGGCGCCGGACCACTCGGGGCGCGAGGTGCCGAAGTGCGCACCGAGGTCGCCCACGCCGGCCGCGGAGAAGAGCGCGTCACAGGCGGCGTGCGCGGCGACGTCCCCGTCGGAGTGCCCGGCCAGCCCGTCCTCGCCCTCCCAGAGCAGGCCGGCGCACCACAGCTCGCGGCCGGTCTCGAAGGCGTGGACGTCGGTGCCGATGCCGACGAGCGGGATGAGGGGGGCGGGCTGGTCAGTAGACATCGGTGGCCCTCCGGCGGGCGAGTACGGCCTCGGCGAGGACCAGGTCGAGCGGGCGGGTGACCTTGAAGGCCTCTTCGTGGCCGGGTACGACCACGACGGTGACGCCGAGCTGCTCCACCATCCCGGCATCGTCCGTGGCACCCTCGCCGTCCACGGCGATCTTCTCGTGCGCACGCAGCAGCGTGGCCAGGTCGAAGCCCTGCGGGGTCTGGACGGCGCGCAGCCGGGCCCGGACGGGGGTGGCGACGACCGGCTCGGGCTCGCCCGGCACGCCGGGTTCGACCTCCTTGACGGTGTCGGCCAGCGGCAGGGCCGGTACGACGGCGGGCGCACCGCCGCGGACCGCTTCGACCACCGAGTCGACGGTGTCCACGGGGACGAGCGGGCGGGCCGCGTCGTGGATGAGGACGGCGTCGACATCGGCCGGGAGGGCCTCCAGGCCGGCGCGCACGGACTCCTGCCGGGTTTCCCCGCCGGGGACCACGAGGATCTCCGTGCGCTCGGGCAGCGCGTGCTCGTCCAGGAGGCGGCGTACCTCCGCGGCGCCGTCGGGCGGAGCCACGACGACGACCAGGGAGACGGCGCGGGAGCGCGCCATGGCGCGGACCGCGTGGATGAGCATGGGGATGCCGCCCAGGGTCCGCAGCGCCTTGGGGGCGCCGGGGCCGAGGCGGACTCCGCGTCCGGCGGCCGGGATCACCGCGGCGGTGCGGTGGGGGCGCGATTCGTCAGACATCAGTAGCTCCGAGCCAGGTTTGTGACTTCGGCCGACATGGGTATGGCCTGAAGGGTGCCGGGTGCGACGCCCCTCGCCCCTTCCGTGACGACCGGTCGAGGCGGCTGACCGGACCCGGCACACCAGTACCGGCATGGGTCCGGATGCCTGCATGGGTCCGGGCGCCCACATAGGTCCGGGCGCCTACATGGGTCCAGACATGCCGCAGCGCCCGGCAACAAGTCACCTTGTCATCGGGCACCGCGGCACAACTGTGTACGACCACACGTACGGGCGATCGCGTCAGGACGCGAGCACCTCGTCGAGGAGGGCCTCGGCCTTGTCCTCGTTGGTGTTCTCGGCGAGCGCGAGCTCGCTCACCAGGATCTGACGCGCCTTCGCGAGCATGCGCTTCTCACCCGCGGAAAGCCCGCGCTCACGCTCACGACGCCACAGGTCACGCACAACTTCGGCGACCTTGATGACATCGCCAGAAGCGAGCTTTTCCAGATTTGCCTTGTAGCGCCGGGACCAGTTCGTCGGCTCTTCTGCGTACGGTGCGCGAAGCACCTCGAAGACCCGGTCCAGCCCGTCCTGGCCGACTACGTCGCGAACGCCTACGAACTCCGCATTGTCCGCAGGTACGCGAACGGTCAGGTCACCCTGGGCGACCTTGAGCACCAAGTAGGTCTTGTCCACGCCTTTGATCTGGCGAGTTTCGATAGCCTCGATCAGCGCGGCCCCGTGATGGGGATAGACCACGGTGTCGCCAACCTTGAACGTCATGTGACAGGTACCCCTTCCGTGGCTATCCAGGGTAACACGAGAACTGACTGTTATGAATGGCGTTTTCGCAGGTCAGGGCACATCTCGGGGCTTGACAACACAGACAGGAACGTGCTGCGGGAGGCTTCCGGAAGGGGGTATTCGCAGGTCGGAGGCTCTGTGCGGACCGGGCGAAACGGCTACGTTACACCTGCCCGAGGACCCCGCCGGTGTGATGTACGTCCTGTTTTGCCGGTTTCCGGGGCAGGAAACCGAACTACTCCGTTCGACTGGCGGCCACCCGTACGGTCCCGTTCCGGCCCAATCCGCAATTTGATCACCGAGCGGTGTTCGAAGGAATCCCGGAATTGATCAACGGGCCGCCGGCGGGCCTTATCCGAATGGAAGATCGCCCGACTGATCGGTCGGCCGATGCGCGACCGATCGCCCTGGTGATCCAGCTGGTGATCCACCCGGCGATCGGGCACTGATCCACTGGCGCCCGCCCGCCGATCGTCCACTGATCGTCCGCGCGCGGCGCGGCCGGGGTGACGCCCGGACAGGGCCGCCCCCTCACTGCGGAGGGTCGGGTGCGGGGGCGGGGCGGCGGCTCGGTAACCTAAGCCCGCTGACACACCCTTAGAGCGGCTTTACTTCGGCTGCTCCGAGCGTCCACCTTTCCGCTTCGTACGTCCAAGGAGATGCCTCCGCCGTGAGCCGCAGCCTTCGACGCGGCGCCCTCGCCGCCACCGCCGTCGTGTTCTCGATCGCCTCGCTGGCCGCGTGTGGTGCAGGCCACGACGCGCAGACCCTCCAGGTCAAGCCGGACAACGCCGCCATCACCAAGGGCGACATCAGGATCCAGAACGCCCTGGTGATCACCCAGGACAAGAAGGACAAGAAGGATAAGAAGGGCTCGGCCGCCATCTCGGCGACCCTCTTCAACTCCGGCACCAAGGACCAGACCCTCGACGGCGTCACCCTCCAGGGTGCCAAGGGCGCCATCGTGCTGACGCCCGCGAGCGGCGCGTCCAAGGTCGTCGTCCCGGCCGGCGGCTCCGTCGTCCTGGGCGGCAAGGGCAACGCTTCGGCCTCCATCGCGAACGGCCGCGAGGCCGTCGAGGACGGCAACGTGCAGAAGGTCGTCTTCAAGCTGAGCACCGAGGGTGACGTGGCGCTCCAGGCCTTCGTCGTCCCGGCCGTCGGCATGTACGCGGGCTTCGGCCCGACGGACGCCCCGGCCGCGGGCGCGACCCCGTCCGGCAGCCCGTCCGGCAGCCCCTCGGGCTCGCCCTCGACCACCCCGTCGGGCAGCCCCTCCGGCTCCCCCGCGGGCACCCCGTCGGGGTCCCCGTCCTCCAGCGCCGGTCACTGACCGAGCGCGGGAGAACGTAGAGGAACAGCAGCAGGAACAAGGGAACGGCCCCCGTCCGCTCGATGCGGACGGGGGCCGTTCTTGTGTTCCGGGCCGGGCCGGTTTACGGCTCGAACTTGTAGCCGAGGCCGCGGACCGTGACCAGGTAGCGGGGCGCACCGGGGTCCGGCTCGATCTTGGCGCGCAGGCGCTTCACGTGGACGTCGAGGGTCTTGGTGTCACCGACGTAGTCGGCGCCCCAGACCCGGTCGATGAGCTGCATGCGGGTCAGTACGCGGCCCGCGTTGCGCAGCAGCATCTCGAGCAGGTCGAACTCCTTGAGCGGGAGGTCCACCTTGGCTCCGGCGACGGTGACCACGTGGCGGTCGACGTCCATCCGTACGGGTCCGGCCTCCAGCGCGGCCGGGGTGACCTCTTCCGGCTCGCCGCGGCGGCGCAGGACCGCACGGATGCGGGCGACCAGCTCCCGCGAGGAGAAGGGCTTCGTGACGTAGTCGTCGGCTCCTATCTCCAGCCCGACGACCTTGTCGATCTCGCTGTCTTTGGCCGTCACCATGATCACGGGGACGTTGGAGCGGCCGCGCAGCTGGCGGCAGACCTCCGTGCCGGGCAGGCCGGGGAGCATCAGGTCGAGGAGGACGAGGTCGGCGCCGTTGCGCTCGAACTCGTCGAGCCCGTCGGGCCCGGTCGCGGCGATCGCGACCTCGAAGCCCTCCTTGCGGAGCATGTAGGACAGGGCGTCGCTGAAGGATTCCTCATCCTCGACGACAAGCACTCGGGTCACGGAAGGACCTCCGGGGCAGGAATGGCTGGTGCGGTTTGAGGTTCGAGCTGGGGATGAGCGGGTGCGGAAGCCGTCGCCGGGGTCGGCGCGGCCGCTTCGGGGAGTCGCAGGGTGAAAGTGGAACCCTGGCCCTCCGAGCTCCATACCGACACCTCCCCGCCGTGCGAAGCCGCTACGTGCTTCACGATCGCGAGGCCCAGACCGGTTCCTCCCGTGGCACGGGAGCGGGCGGGGTCCACGCGGTAGAAGCGTTCGAAGATGCGCTCGCGGTCCTTTTCCGGGATGCCGATGCCCTGGTCGGTCACGGCTATCTCGATCAAGTCTCCACCCGGCGCGGTGACCCGGCGCGCGGCGATGCCGACGCGGGTCCGGGCGGGGCTGTAGTTGACGGCGTTCTCGACCAGGTTTCCGAGGGCGGCCGCGAGCTGCCCCCGGTTTCCCCATACCCGCAGGTCGGCGGTGCCGCCGGCGGCCATGGTGATCTGTTTCGCCGACGCCGTGTGGCGGCAGCGGTCTATGGCCTCGGCCACGAGCGTGTCCACCCGTACCGGCTCGGCGTCCTCCAGGGGGTCGTCGTTCTGTACCCGGGAGAGGTCGATGAGCTCCTGTACGAGGTTGATCAGGCGGGTGGCCTCGATCTGCATGCGGCCCGCGAAGCGGTGGACCGCTTCGGGGTCGTCGGAGGCGTCCATGACGGCCTCGGAGAGCAGCGAGATCGCGCCCACCGGGGTCTTGAGCTCGTGCGACACGTTGGCGACGAAGTCGCGGCGCACGGCCTCGATGCGGCGGGCCTCGGTGAGGTCCTCGACCAGGAGGAGCACCAGGCGGGAGCCGAGCGGGGCGACGCGTGCCGAGACGGCGAGGGCTTCGCCGCGGCCGGTGCCGCGTCGGGGCAGGTCCAGCTCGACCTGGCGTATCTCCCCGTCGCGACGGGTGTCGCGGGCCATGTGGAGCATGGGTTCCACGGCCAGTTTTCCGCCGCGGACCAGGCCGAGGGCATATGCCGCCGAGCTGGCCTTGACCACCGCGTCGCCCTCGTCGAGGACCACGGCGGAGGAGCGCAGTACGGAAAGCACGGTGTCCACACCGGGTGGGAGCACCGCATTGATGTCGGGGCGCATGGAGCTCCGGGTGGGGCGGGCTTGGTCGCGCTCGCTCCAGCGGAACGCCAGCATCGCGATGACGCCGGTACAAAGACCGGCAATCGCTGCAGCTGCGGCGACCGCCGCGTTCACGTCCATGACTCCAGGTTAAGCAGGCGCGAGGACACTTCCACAGCCGTTCGGGTGGCAGCTCGAACACTCGTCGCCCAGAGTTCACCCTGACGACGGGGTTGATTCACTTGTGATGCCGGAGTCGGTCGCGTTCGGGGGTCAACGTGTAAACGTGGGGCCAGGCCGCCCCGGCCCCCACCGGGCAGTACCGCAGTAGTAGGTCGAGAGAGGGACACGAGACATGCGTGACGCGTACCACGAGGAACTGGACTCGATCGGAGAAGGCCTGGTCGAGATGGCCCGGCTGGTCGGTTCCGCCATCGGGCGGGCCACGACCTCCATGCTCGACGCCGACCTGAAGCTGGCCGAGAGCGTCATCGCCGCGGACCAGAAGGTCGACGACCTCCAGCACGACCTGGAGGCCCGTGCCATCGCGCTGCTCGCGCGCCAGCAGCCGGTCGCCACCGACCTGCGCATCGTCGTCACCTCGCTGCGCATGAGCGCGGACCTGGAGCGCTCCGGCGACCTGGCCCAGCACGTGGCCAAGCTCGCCCGGCTGCGGTTCCCGGACACCGCGGTCCCGCGCGACCTGCACGCCACCATCCTGGAGATGGGACAGCTGGCGCAGCGCCTGATGGCGAAGGCCGCCGAGGTCATCATCACGAAGGACGTCGACCTGGCGCTCCAGCTGGAGCAGGACGACGACGAGATGGACCAGCTGCACCGCACGCTGTTCCAGCACCTGATGGACGACCGCTGGAAGCACGGCATCGAGACGGCGGTCGACGTGACGCTGCTGGGCCGCTACTACGAGCGCTTCGCGGACCACGCGGTATCGGTCGCCAAGCGCGTCGTCTACCTGGTGACGGGCGAGCACGCGGACGAGCTCCAGCCGCCGACGCAGGTCGAAGGCGTCTGAGCCGCGACGGGGCCGGATCGGGCGGGACCGGTCGGCGTCGGCCTTGATGTCCGGGATCAACAACGAGCCCCCAATGCGCCGTTGACGCAAGGGTTCGGCTGGGCATGAATGAGGTCGAAGGCACAACGCCTACGAGGAGGATCCATGCCCGATTCCCCCGTCCCCATCACGCCGGGAGCGGAAGCACAGCCCCAGCCGACGGAAGTCCTGCGGCTCCCGCTGCTGGCGGCCTGCGGCTGCGGCTCGGGCTGCGGCTGCGGCTGCCAGTCCGGCGCCCCCTGCCAGTGCGGCGGCTGACCGCCTCCGCCCGTTCGACGCACCCGAGGTACCCGATGGGCCCCGCCGACCCACCGTCGGCCGGGGCCCTTCGCACCGTTCCCGGCAAGATCCGGAAGAGACGGCCTGGAGGTGCTGCCCGGAAGGGTTCACCGCTTCAGGGCCCTGTAGCGCTTGAGGAGCACCGTCAGCTTGACCGGGTCGGCCCCGCCGTTCAGTTCCGTCAGCAGGCCGTCCGGGCACAGCTCGTAGTGGTCGCCCCACCAGCGCCGCCCCGTGCTGTCCCAGATCCGGTAGCCACCGGGCACTCCCCTGGCCACGTAGCGCCGACGGCTCATGTCCCTGTTCCTCTCAAAGCTGCCGCTTGGCGGCGGTGACCAGGTCGGATATGCCCTGGCGGGTGCGGTCGCGGCGGGTCTGGAACTCCGCCCGGCTCTCCGTCCGGTGCACCACGGAGATCTCGGAGAGCAGCGCCTGCGCCCGGGTGCTCAGGGCCTCGTCGGCGGTGAGCATCTGCAGCCGGAAGAGGGCCTCTTGGGCGCTGGAGCGCAGGTCGTAGGAGCGTGCCTTGACCACGGCCGGGTCCTCGTACGGCCCGTAGGGTCGCCCGGAGCGCTGACCGGTGGTGCAGAACCACAGGTGGACGAGGGTGCGCCGGAAGTTCACCAGCGCCCCGGCGTACGAGGTGTAGGCGTCGAGCCGCTCCTGGCGCAGCTTCTCCGACCGGGTGAACTCCTGCCCCCGCGTCACCACCCGCTGCTGGAAGGCGAAGGTCACCCCCGACCCGAGCAGCGTCCCCACAACCGCGATCGCACTGGCGATGATTGCTTCCACCCCGCCACCCGACCACGCCCCCGGCCCGCCCACAAGACCCACCCGCGAGGCCACGAAAAGCCCCCCACCGGCGAAGGGTCCGCGGATGGGGGGCGATTGGTGGACGAAGGTTACTTCTTGCCCTGGTTCTTGACGGCCTCGATGGCGGCCGCCGCGGCGTCCGGGTCGAGGTAGGTGCCGCCCGGGTTGAGGGGCTTGAAGTCGGCGTCCAGCTCGTAGGAGAGCGGGATGCCGGTCGGGATGTTCAGGCCCGCGATGTCGGCGTCGGAGACGCCGTCGAGGTGCTTGACCAGGGCGCGCAGGGAGTTGCCGTGCGCGGCGACCAGGACGGTGTGGCCGTCGAGGAGGTCGGGGACGATCGAGTCGTACCAGTACGGGAGCATGCGGACGACGACGTCCTTGAGGCACTCGGTCCGCGGGCGCAGCTCCGGCGGGATCGAGGCGTAGCGCGGGTCCTCGGACTGCGAGAACTCCGTACCGTCTTCGAGGGCCGGCGGCGGGGTGTCGTACGAGCGGCGCCACAGCATGAACTGCTCCTCGCCGAACTCGGCGAGGGTCTGGGCCTTGTCCTTGCCCTGCAGGGCGCCGTAGTGGCGCTCGTTCAGGCGCCAGGAGCGGTGGACCGGGATCCAGTGGCGGTCGGCTGCCTCGAGCGCCATCTGCGCGGTGCGGATCGCGCGCTTCTGGAGCGAGGTGTGCACGACGTCGGGGAGCAGGCCGGCGTCCTTGAGCAGCTCACCGCCGCGGACCGCCTCCTTCTCGCCCTTCTCGTTGAGATTGACGTCCACCCAGCCGGTGAACAGGTTCTTCGCGTTCCATTCGCTCTCGCCGTGGCGGAGGAGGATCAGCTTGTACGGTGCGTCGGCCATGCGTACGAGCCTAATGGACACACCCGGCCGCTCGCGCGCGGTGTGTACGGCGCGTGGAGGGCCCGCGCAAGGGTCCCGGAGGGGTGCGGCAAAGGTCCCGGAGGGGTGCGGCGAGGGTCCCGATTGACGGCGGCCGTCAATCCAGTGGCCCTGGAGGGCACGCGTCCGTAGGGTCCGAATGGCTAGAGGGACACTTACACCGCCGGGGGGACTCCTTATGTCTGCTGCCAGTTTGAGAAGGGCCGCGCGCGAGAGCGTGTCCGGTCTGCCGCGCGAGTTCTGGTGGCTGTGGACGAGCACGCTGGTCAACCGGCTCGGGGCCTTCGTCGCCACATTCATGACGTTGTACCTGACCCTGGAACGGGGCTATTCGGCCTCGTTCGTGGGACTTGTGGTGGCGCTCCACGGTCTCGGCGGTGTGGTGTCCTCGATCGTCGCGGGCGTGCTGACGGACCGGCTCGGCCGCCGTCCCACGCTGATGGCGGCGCAGGCCTCGACCGCGTTCTCGGTGGCGCTGCTCGGGTTCATGGAACACCCGGCGGCGATCGCGGCGGTGGCGCTGCTGGTCGGCATGACCTCGAACGCCTCGCGCCCCGCGGTGCAGGCGATGATGGCGGACATCGTCCGCCCCGAGGACCGGGTACGGGCCTTCGCGCTGAACTACTGGGCCATCAACCTCGGGTTCGCCGTCAGTGCGACGGTGGCGGGCTTCGTCGCCGAGTACAGCTACCTGGCCGGGTTCCTCGGCGAGGCCGCCATGACCCTGGTGTGCGCGGTGCTCGTGTACGTCAAGCTGCCCGAGTCGCGGCCGGTGCGGACCGAGGCGGAGAAGGCCGCCGCCGAGCCGGAGGTCGGGCTCGGCACGGTGCTGCGCGACGGGCGGTTCATGGGTGTGGTCGGGCTGTCGTTCCTGATCTCGCTGATCTTCATGCAGGGGTCGTTCGGGCTGCCGCTCGCGATGGGCGCGGCAGGTTTCTCCACCGCCGACTACGGCCTGGTCATCGGCGTCAACGGCGTACTGATCGTGCTGCTGCAGATCCCGGTCACCCGGTTCATCGAGCACCGCGATCCGCAGAAGCTGCTGGTGGTCTCGGCGCTGCTGGCCGGGTACGGGTTCGGGCTGACGGCCTTCGGCGGTTCGGTGTGGAGCCTGGCGCTGACCGTCTGCGTGTGGACGCTGGCCGAGATCGTCAACTCTCCGACCCAGATGGGCCTGGTCGCGCGGCTCTCCCCGCTGCACGGGCGCGGCCGCTACCAGGGCATGTACACGCTGTCCTGGGCGGTGGCCTCGCTGGTCGCCCCGCTGATGGCGGGCTTCGCGATCCAGCACTTCGGCGCGGCCTGGCTCTGGGGCTCGACGGCGGTGCTGGGCACGATGGCGGCGGCGGGCTACTGGCTGCTGATGCGGGGGCTCTCCGAGGGGGATGCCGAGGTTGCGGAGGCTGAGGTTGCTCAGGCCGAGGTTGCGGAGGCTCCGGCCTCCGAGCAGCCGGCCCCTGAGCAGCCGGCCGCCGCGCCTACGGCCGCGTGAGGTGTTTGAAGGCGTCCAGGTTGTAGGTCGGTTCGCCCCGCGAGACCCGCCACTCGTACTCCCGCCGGATGGCACTGGCGAAGCCCAGCTCCAGCAAGGTGTTGAAGGCGCCGTCCGCCGCCTCCAGGACCGTGCCGAGCAGCCGGTCCAGATCGTCCGGGGTGATCACGGACAGGGGGAGGCGGGCCGTCAGGTAGACGTCGCCGAGCGCGTCGACCGCGTAGGACAGGCCGTACAGCTTGAGGTTGCGCTCCAGCAGCCAGCGGTGGACGCCCGCCTCGTTCTCGTCCGGGTGGCGGATCACGAAGGCGTTGACCGACAGGGAGTGCTTGCCGACCTTGAGCGAGCAGGTGGTGCTGAGCTTGCGGGTGCCGGGGAGCTGGACGACGTAGGAGCCGGGCGAGGGGTTCTCCCAGCTCAGTTCCGCGCCGGTCAGGGCCGCCTCGACGATCGCGGCGGGGTCGGTTTCAGCGTCAGCCATGGTGGGAGCGTACGTGACGGCGGTGATCGTGCATGGCCGCGGTGTAGACGTCCGCCGTGCCGCTCGCGGCGGTGTCCCAGCCGAAGAACTGCGCGTGCCGCGCCGCCGCCGCGCCCATCCGGTCCGAGAGGCCGGGCTCCTGCACGAAGCGCCGTAGCTCACGGGCGTAGTCCACCGGATCGTGCCCGGGTACGAGGATGCCCGTCACCCCGTCGTTGACGGCGACCGGCAGCCCGCCGACGGCGGCCGCCAGTACGGGAGTGCCGGTGGCCTGGGCCTCTATGGCGACGAGCCCGAAGGACTCGCTGTAGGAGGGCATGACCAGCACGGACGCCGCCCGGAACCAGTCCGCGAGCGCGTCCTGCGCCACCGGCGGGTGGAAGTGCACGAGGTCGGTGATGCCGAGCTTCGCGGCGAGCTTCTGCAGCCCCTCCGGCTTCGCGAGCCCGCTGCCGCTGGGCCCGCCGACGACCGGCACGAAGAGGCGGCTGCGCAGGGCCGGATCCCGGTCCACCAGCTCGGCGACGGCGCGCAGCAGGATGTCGGGGGCCTTGAGCGGCTGGATGCGGCCCGCGAAGAGCGGGATGACGGCGTCCTGCGGCAGCCCGAGGCGGGCGCGGGCGGCGGCTCGGCCGTCTGCGACGGTGAAACGGTCGAGGTTCACGCCGGGGTGGACGACGGCGACCTTGCCGGGGTCGGCCTCGTAGTAGCGGACGAGCTCGTCGGCCTCCTCCGCGGTGTTCGCGATGAGGCGGTCGGCGGCGGCCACGATCTGCGTCTCGCCGATGACGCGGGCGGCGGGCTCGGGGGTGTCGCCCTCGGCGAGCGCGGCGTTCTTGACCTTGGCCATGGTGTGCATGGCGTGCACGAGGGGGACGCCCCAGCGTTCGGCGGCGAGCCAGCCGACGTGGCCGGAGAGCCAGTAGTGGGAGTGGACGAGGTCGTAGTAGCCGGGGCGGTGGCGGGCCCACGCCTGCATCACGCCATGGGTGAAGGCGCACAGCTGGGCCGGCAGCTCCTCCTTGGCGAGGCCCTCGTACGGGCCCGCGTCCACGTGCCGTACGAGGACTCCGGGCGCGAGCTCGACCACGGGCGGCAGGCCGCCGGTGGTGGCCCGGGTGAAGATCTCGACCTCGATGTTGATCGCGGCGAGGCGCTTGGCGAGCTCGACGATGTACACGTTCATACCGCCGGCGTCGCCCGTGCCGGGCTGGTGCAGCGGCGAGGTGTGCACGCTGAGCATGGCGACGCGGCGCGGCTTGCGGTGGCCGCCGACGGCGGCGGGCAGGCGCAGGCGCGGCGGGTCGTGGCGGGTGGCGGAGCGGCCCGCGGCCGCGGCGAGCCGGCCGCCGATGCGGGACACGTACTGACTCAAGGGAGCAGTTCCTCTCGCTCGGACGGCATGGCGCGGGGAGCGCGGTCGGCGCTCTTCTAGGAGTGCAACCCGGATGGCTGCGTCCCGCATTCCGGGGACGGCGGTTTTCCTGACCCGTTTGCCGGATATTTATCGGGCGGGAGCCCTCCGCTTACTCTCTGCACATGGCCTCCCGCTCCACCCCGTCCGCTTCCCCTCCCCCGCGCCGCCCCGTCGGCACGGTGACGCGCGGCACGACGAACCCCAACCGCCTGCGCCGCATGGACCGCTGGATCGCGGCCACGCACGGGGCGGTACTGCGGCGCGCGGACGCCCCCGTGGCGGTGGACCTCGGCTACGGGGCCGCGCCCTGGACCGCGGTGGAACTGCTGGCGCGGCTGCGGGAGGCGGCTCCGCGGGTGCGGGTGGTCGGCATCGAGATCGAACCGGCGCGGGTCGCGGGCGCGAAGCCGTACGAGCGGGAGGGCCTGAGCTTCCGGCACGGCGGCTTCGAGGTGCCCCTGGACGGCGGGGTCCGGCCGACGCTGATCCGCGCGGCGAACGTACTGCGCCAGTACGACGAGCAGCAGGTCGCGGAGGTCTGGGAGCGCTTGTGTTCCCGGCTGGCCCCGGACGGGCTGCTGGTCGAGGGGACCTGCGACGAGATCGGGCGGCGCCACGTATGGGTCGCACTGGGGCCCGAGGGGGCGCGCACGGTGACCTTCGCGACCCGGCTCGGCTCCCTGGAGCGCCCCTCGGACCTGGCGGAACGGCTGCCGAAGGCGCTGATCCACCGGAACGTTCCGGGCGAGCCGGTGCACGCGTTCCTGCGCGACTTCGACCGGGCGTGGGCGGCGGCCGCGCCCTACGCCTCGTACGGGGCGCGGCAGCGCTGGATCCGGACGGCGCGGGCGCTGTCCGGGGACTGGCCGCTCGCGGACGGCCCGGTCCGGTGGCGCCAGGGGGAACTCACGGTGCGGTGGGAAGCGTTGAGGCCGGTGGGATGAAGTGGTGGGGGTGGGTGTCGGCGGGGTCCGTGGTGTCCGGGGGGGGTGACGGGGACGGATCGGGTGGATATCCACAAGGGTGTTGGAATTCACCGACTCATGGCACCATCCCGAAGGCAGTGACAAGTTACTGACGATTAATCATTCCGGTGTCTGGGGGGACCATGAGGAAGCAGCGGCGGGGTTCGATCGCCCTCACTCTGCTGTGCGCGATGGCACTGCTGACCGCGCCCGGCCTCGCGGGCGGCACGGCGTTCGCGGCGCCCGAGCCGCAGGCGGGCAAGTCCCTGGAGCAGGTCCGCAAGGAGATAGAGGACCTCTATCGCCAGGCCGGCACCGCCACGGACGCCTACAACCTCGCGGAGAGCGAGACCAGGACACAGTCCGCGAAGATCGTCGAGATCGCGAAGCTGGTCGTCGCCGGCAACGACCGCATCGAGACCCTCAAGAGCCGCGCGGGCGCGGCCGCCCGCGCCCAGTACCGCTCGGGCGGGCTGCCGCCGAGCGCCCAACTGGCCCTGAGCAACAACCCCGTGCAGTTCCTGGACGGGGCGGACCGGCTGCGCCAGGGCGAGAAGGCCACCTCGGACCTGCTCTCCGAACTGAACCGGACCCAGAGCGACTTGCGGCAGTACGCGAAGGACGCGAGCGCGCACTGGGAGACCCTGGAGGCCAACCGGGTCAAGCAGGAGGCCTCCAAGAAGGAGATCGAGCAGAAGATCAAGGCCGCGGAGGAGCTGGAGAGCAAGCTGGAGGCCGAGCAGAAGGCCAAGCTGCTCCAGCTGGAGCAGGAAGCCCAGTACAAGGCGCAGACGGCGTGGCTGTCCTCCGGCGCGCTGAAGGACGCCACGGGCGCGGCCACCTCTGAGGCCGGCAAGAAGGCCGTGGCCTTCGCGGCCGCGCAGATCGGCAAGCCGTACGTGTGGGGCGCGGTGGGCCCGGATTCCTACGACTGCTCCGGCCTGACCTCCCAGGCCTGGCGGGCCGCGGGCAAGACGATCCCGCGCACCTCGCAGGAACAGCTGGGGCTGCCGAAGGTGGCGATCAAGGACATGCGCCCGGGCGACCTGATCATCTACTTCGACGACGCGACCCACGTCGGCATGTACGTCGGCGACGGCGCGATCATCCACGCCCCCCGACCCGGCCGCAACGTCACCATGACGGGCGCGGGCTCCATGCCCATCAAGGCCGTGGTCCGGCCGGACGCGTAGGCCCGGCCGGACGCGTAGGCCCGGCCGGGTAGGCCCGGCCCGGCCGCGCGGCCCCTGCGGGCGGCGGGCAGGGCGGGGCGCTGCGGGCTGCGGGCTGCGGGAGGGACCGCTGCGGGCTGCTGGCGGACCGCAGCGGGCAGGGCGGACCAGGGGCGGCGCGCTGGCGGCTGTCGGCCGTCGGCGCGCAGGGGACCGTCGGCGGCGGACGGCCCACGGCCGGGCCCCGGCCCCGGCCCGCGGCGACGTCTCGCTGGGCGGGACGCCCACCGCCACCGCCGTGACGTTGGTCATTCGGCGACGCGGACTTTCCCCCGCGATAACCGCATATGACAGAGCCACGCACCGGGCCCGCCATTCCGCTCGCACCATCCCGCCCGCTAGGGTCGCCCGGACGAGCGCACCCCAAGGGTCGGGAAGGAACCGGAGACGATGCCCGCACCCGTACCCACGCCCGCACCCGTGCCGCGGCAGAGGGACACCTCGCCCGCCGAAGGCGGCCCCGGCACCGGCAGCCTCTACGGCCAGGCCTCCCTCACCCTGCTGGTGATCGAGGACGACCCCGCAGGCGGCCTCACCGTCCCCGAGATCCTCGACGTCGACGGCCACCGCATCCGGCTGCGCAGCGCCCGCAACCTCACCGAGGCCACCCGCCTGCTCACCCCGGACGTGAACTGCGTCCTCCTCGACCTCGCCCTCCCCCACGGCGCCACCGGCTCGGGGTCGGGGTCGGGCAGCAGCGACCCCGTCGACCCCCTCGCCGCGCTCCGCCAGGTGCTCCGCATCGCGCCCCGGCACGCCGTCCTGGTCCTCACCTCCGAGGAGGACGCGGAGCGCGCCGCGGAGGCCGTACGCGTAGGGGCCCAGGACTTCCTCTTCCGCGACGAGCTCGACGGACGGCTCCTCAGCCGCGCCATCCGCTACGCGGTGGAGCGCAAGCGGGCCGACATCGCCCAGTACAAGCTTGCAGAATCGAAACTGCGGGCCCAGGAGAACGCCCGACTGGAGCGCGGCCTGCTCCCGCACCCGCTCCTGGAGGGCTCCGACCTCCGCTTCGCCGCCCGCTACCGCCCCGGCCGCAGCCGCGCACTGCTCGGCGGGGACTTCTACGACACCGTCCGCACCCCCGACGGCACCGTCCACGCGATGATCGGCGACGTCTGCGGCCACGGCCCCGACGAGGCCGCCCTCGGCGTCGAGCTGCGCATCGCCTGGCGCGCGCTGACGCTGGCCGGACTGTGCGGCGACGACCTGCTGGCCACCCTCCAGGAGGTGCTCGAAGTCGAGCGGCCCAACGAGGAGATCTTCGCGACCCTGTGCACGGTGGACATCGCCCCGGACGGCCGCCGCGCGGGCCTGTGCCTGGCGGGCCATCCGGCGCCCCTGATTTCCCGGCCGGGCCGCCCCGCGCGACTGCTCCCGTACGAGGACAGCGGCCCGGCGCTCGGCCTGCTGCCCCGGGCCCGCTGGCCCCGCCGCCAGGTCGAACTGGGCGGCTCGTGGAGCCTGATGCTCTACACCGACGGGCTGATCGAGGGCCGGATCGGCAAGGGCAAGGAACGCCTCGGGCAGGACGGCATGGTCGAGATGATCAACCGCCACCTGGACTCCGGGCTCAGCGGCGAAGGCCTGCTGGAGGCCTCGGTCACCGAGGCCCGCCGCCTCAACGGCGGGGAACTGACGGACGACGTGGCCGTCGTCCTGCTTTCACGCAGCGAAGCCTGAGACGCGCGAAGCAGCCTGAGACGTCTACCGCCTACCGTCCGCCGTTGTAGGGCCCGTACGGCCCGTCGCTGCTGCTGCCACCGCTGCGCCGCCCGCCACCGCCGCCCGACACCTGCTTGAGGGCGGGGCGCACGTCGACGAAGAACACGATGCTGGCGACGAGGCCGGCGATCTCCAGGAAGAGCATGCCGAGGAAGAAGTCCACGAGGACGGTGATCCCGAGGATGACCAGCCAGAAGGTCTTGGTCTGCTTGTCGGCCGCCCGGTACGCGTCCTCGCGCGCCATCAGCGCGAACACGAAGGCCACGACGGCGAGCCCGAGCATGGCGAACCCGAGCAACGGGAGCACTCCGTTATCGAAACCGTTCATCAACATCGCCTGACCGCCTTCTCATGCTTCACACGCTGCACGCCGCAGCCGGATGCCGTATGCCGCCCTGCCTCCACGCTACCGGCAGAGCCCTCTTCGCAAACACCAACGGACCGGACACCCCTCGGGTGCCCGGTCCGCCGCGGTGTTCCCGGGCGTTCTCAGCTCTCGTCCGCCGACGCGGCGGCGGCCTTCTTGGCCGTGGCCTTGCGCGCGGCGGGCTTCTTCGCCGGGGCCTGCTCGGCGGTGGCCGGCTCGGCCGCCACCTCGCCCTCGGTCCCGGCCTCGGTCCCGGCCTCGGTCTCCGGCTCCACGACGACCGCGATGTCGACGATCTCCTCGGCGACCTCGCCGCGCCAGGCGCGCACGGCCTGCTCGCCGTGCTCGGCGACCTTGTCGTAGGCCTCCTTGGCCTTGACCGCGTACTCGGCGGCCACGCCGACGCCGCGCAGCGCCAGGTCCTGGGCGGTCTCCCCGAGCTTCTTCGGGTCGATCGATCCGAGCACCTCGGCGACCTTGGCGCTGACCGCCTCCTGGGCCTCCTTGGCCTTCTCCTGCACGACCTTCGGGTCGGTGTTGCGCACGGCCTCGATGCGGCCGGGGGCCTCGGCGCGCAGCTGCTCGATGAGACCGGGCACCTTCTTGGCCTGCTGCACGGCGAGGTCGGCGGTGCCGGCGGCGAAGTAGAGCGGGGTCGGGTCGGTGAGGGTCTTCTTCAGGTCATCGGCGATGGCCATGTGCTGGTCCTCCCGGATCACAGTCTCAGTTCGTATGGTGCGTCTCTGCATGCGAATCGGCATCGACATCGGCGCCTGCTCCGGCAGCGGCCTCGGCCTGTGCCCCGGCCTGTGCCTCCGCCGCGGCGGCGTTCTCCTTGCGGAAGGACTCGTAGACCTGGAGCAGCACGTTCTTCTGCTGCTCGCTGATCGACGGATCGGCGAGGATCGCGGCCCTCGTCTCCACCTCGTCGCGGTCCCGCTCGTCCAGGATCCCGGCCTGCACGTACAGCGTCTCCGCGGAGATCCGCAGTGCCTTGGCGAGCTGCTGCAGGATGTCCGCGGACGGCTTGCGCAGCCCGCGCTCGATCTGACTGAGGTACGGATTCGACACCCCCGCCGCATCGGCCAGCTGCCGCAGCGAAAGCTGCGCCTGCCGCCGTTGCTCACGCAGGTATTCGCCGAGGTTTCCGACGTTGAGCGATGCCATGCCCCGATCCTGCCGCACCTTGCTAACTATTGCAAGCAGCTGCTTGCAATAACTCCCACCTGTGCGCGGGTCCAGAGGGAGGGGACGACCATGACCAGGTCGTCCCCTCCCTCCGTAACCTCCACTCGCGGCCGCGCCCCGCGGGCTACGCCGTTGCGATGACCACCGTCGCGTAGTACTCCTCCGAGGTGACCGCCCGGACCGCCAGGCCCTGCGCCGTCAGGGCCGACGCCGTGACCGGGGACTGGCGGGTGCTCGTCTCGATCAGGAGGCGGCCGCCCGGGGCGAGCCAGGGCAGGGCGCCCGCCGCCACCCGGCGGTGGATGTCCAGGCCGTCCGTGCCGCCGTCGAGGGAGACGGACGGTTCGTGTTCGCGGGCCTCCGCCGGGAGCAGGCCGATCTCGGAGGTCGGCACGTAGGGGGCGTTGACCACCAGGATGTCCACCCGGCCCCGCAGCGAGGCGGGAAGCGGGGAGTACAGGTCGCCCTCCCAGACCTGCCCGCCGTACGGGGCCACGTTGCGGCGGGCGTACGCCAGCGCGGCCGGGTCGATGTCCGCCGCGTGCAGTTCGGCGCCCGGAACCTGCGCGGCCACCGCCGCGCCCAGCGCTCCGACCCCGCAGCACAGGTCCACGACCACCGCGCCGGGGCGGGCCAGCGCCACCGCCTCCCGGGCCAGGAACTCGCTGCGCCTGCGCGGCACGAAGGCACCCTCGCCGACCTCCATGCGCAGACCGCAGAACTCCGCCCAGCCGACGACGTGTTCCAGCGGCTCCCCCGCCACCCGCCGGGCCACCAGGGCCGCCAGGTGCGCCTCGTCCTCGGCGGCCGCCGTCAGCAGCTCCGCCTCCTCCTCCGCGAAGACGCAGCCGGCCGCGCGCAGGAGTTCCACCAGTGTTGCCATCTCGCCCATTGCCTCCGTGGCCTTGTCGCATCCAGCCATAAGTCTCGACCCCCCGCGGCGCCGCCCGCTCAGAAGACGTCCGGGCACCAGGGACGGCGCGGCGTGCGGAACACCGCGTCCGCCAGCGCCAGCGCCCCGGTGGATCCCCCGAGCTCGGTGATCTCGCCGAGCGCCGCCAGCCGCACCGCCGACTCCTCGCCGAGGTACAGCGCCCCCAGCGTGCTCACGTCGAGGCGCAGATCGGCCGGCTCGTCCGTCCGTACGCAGTCCCCCGCGCCCGCGTCCAGCCGGTAGCGGCCGTCCGCCAGTCCCGCCCGGTCGGTGACCTCCAGTACGAGGATCCCCGGCACGGCGTACGTCCTCGCGCGCAGGGCCCGTACGACGTCCAGCAGCCGCACCCACAGCCAGTCCGCGGCCGTCAGCACCCGGGCGGCGCGCACGTCGGGCAGCAGCCGGGCGACGAGGTCGTCGGGGGCGCGGAAGCCGGTGCGGACCTTGAGCACCCAGTCGATGGAGCACAGGAAGTGCCACAGCGCCCGCTCCGCTTCCGGGGTGACGGCGAGGAAGTTCCTGACCTGCACGGTGTTCAGGGGGACCTTGGCGTCCGTCCAGTTCTCGTCCGTGGAGTAGGTGACCAGTCCGGCCACCTCGCCCTCCGCGGTCCGGTACACCGCGTGGAACTTCTCCTTGTACGGGCGGAACGACCACTCCTCGGCCCCGGTGGTCAGCCGCCACCAGCGCTCGTCGCGGCGGATCGCGCCGGGCGTGGCCGCGCGCACCCGCTCGTGCAGCGCCGGACCCACCTCCCGCACCCCGGCCACGTCCACCAGGTCGATCCGCCCGCCCGCGTCCCCACCGGACACCGTCGGCCGCTGCGCGTCGAGTCCGGTGCGCGGTACGTCGATCTCCCATTCCGAGACGGAGGTCGCGGGCCCGTACCCGTACCGCCCGTAGATCGGGTACTCGGCGGCGATCAGCATCGCCAGGACGTCGCCGCGCGCCTTGGCCTCGGCCAGTTCGACGGCCATCATCCGGGTCAGCAGCCCCTGGCGGCGGTGCGTGGGCAGCACGGTCACGTTCGAGACGGCGCTCACCGGGACGAACGCCCCGCCCGGCACCGTCAGTTCCTGCGCGAAGGACCGGAAGGTGGCCACGCACCGGCCGGTCCGGGGGTCGAAGGCGCCCAGGTGCCGGGCGAGGCCCGGGGCCTCGTTCGCGACGCACTGCGCCACGTCTTCGGCGGTCGGGCGGCCGGGGCGCAGGAACCCGGTGTTCAGCGCCCCCAGCCAGTCGGAGACTTCGGATTCGGTGATGGGCCGGACGTCAGCACTCATAACAGGCCACGCTAATCGGCGAACCCGCCCCCGTCGCCCGGATTTCCGTCCGCTCAGGCGAGCAGGTCGTCGACCTGTGCCTCGCCGTCCCGGTAGCGCCGGGTGATCTCCGTGCTGCAGTCGTCGACCGTGCGCTGGAGCTGCTGGCGGCGCCGCGAGACCTGCTGTTCGTAGCGCACCAGCCGGGCCAGGCCCTCGTGGAGTTCCCCGTCGGTGCGGGCGCCGAGGTCGGAGAGCTCCACGTTGGACAGCATCTCGGCGGCCAGCAGCCGGTACTCCTCCCCGTGCGGGGTGCCCAGCGTGACGTGCCGGGCGGAGGCGCTGCGGCTGGACGGGGCGTCCGCGAGGATCTCCGACAGCCGGTCCACCACCGGCGCCTCGGGATCCGTACGCCGCGCGAGCTCGGCGCGCAGGATGTCGATGCGGCCCTGGAGCAGGCGCCGTACGTAGCTCAGGTCGGCCTCGTCGCGCTGCGCGTCGCGGCGCAGCGCGCGCAGCTCCGGCAGGCCCAGCGCGGTGTTCGGCGTGGCCGCGGCCTCTCCGGATCCGGGGCCGGATCCGGTGCCCGTGCGCTGCGCGGGCGGGCGCAGCACGGGCAGGTCCGCGCTGTCCGCGGACGCGACGGACGCGACGGACGCGACGGACCCGGCGGATGCGGCGGATGCGGCAGGCACAGCGGGTGCAGCGGGTGCAGGTGCGGAGGTACCAGAGATGTTCATACGTTCGTATCCGTCCCCTCGACCGGTGCTGGGGGCACCGCCTGCGTGCATGGTGCCACTCTCCGTGGTGCCGATGCAGTCCCACTCCACCCGATCGGCCCCGGACGGGCCAACGGTTGATTCGTTCTGCCTCTGATTGGCCATCGGATACCTCGAACGGGTGAACGGCGGGCTGGCAGGGCACCCCGGACTTCGCGAAGACGTCAGTCTCAATGGGGAACGCCAGTACTGCTGTAGGTAACGGAGTAGGGGGTGGCCGGGTGACGCGCGGCGGGAACAGGCAGAAGCGGAATGGTGTACTGCGCGCACTGAAGGCTCCCTTCACGGTGTCTGCGCCCGCAGGCGCACGAATCCGGGACCGGCTGCACATGTCCTCTCCCGATGGCGAGGTGTTGCGCGTGGTCGGTCGGCATCTGGGCGAGCTCGCCCGTGCTGATCTGGCTGAACGGGTGCGGATGGGGATGGTTCCGGTGAGGAACAACCGGCGGGCGCCGGGCCGAGCGAGCGCAGAAGCAGTGCCGGCTACAGGTCCTCACCGCACGGCTGGCCGCGGTGGAGCGGCGGATCGAGGCCGGACATCCGGCGATCGTGGTTGGCGGCCGAGGGCTCGCAAAGCTCAGGCACCTCGCCAACGCTCCCCGGGGCCGGTACCGGCTCGCCTGCACGGTCACCTTCAACCACCACCGTGAGGAGTGGCTCGACCGGGCCACGGCCAACCGTTCGGTGCGCTACGACATCACGTACGCCCCGGAACGCGGACGCTGGTACCTCGTAGCCTCCTGGTCCACCCCCAAGGCACCTCTTCCGACCCCTGCCGAGCTGGCCGCAACCGACGCCCGCGCCACCGGCCGCGAAACAATGGGACGCGGCAAGCGCGGTAAGTCCTTCCGCCGCACCGTCGCAGGCCTGCCGACCGCGCGCTTCCGCGACCGGCTGTCCGGCATGGCCCACCACTCCGGCCTCGCCGTGATCGCGGTCGATCCCGCCTACACCAGCCGCTGGGGAGCCCAGCACTGGAAGCAACCCCTTCAACAGCAGTCGAAGACCACGATCGTCACCGGCCACCACGCGGCGGCGGTGGCTATCGGCAGACGCGCCCTCGGACACGGGACACGGCGTCGGCCAGGTGTGACCGCCCACGACCAGAGGATCGTTGGGCGGAGAGCTACCGGCCAGGCCGTCACCGTACCGAGGGCACGCGGGAACACGAGCCCGCCGAGGACCACAGGCACACCCCACCCGGGTGACAAGACCTGCCGGGACCGAAGCGACCAGCTCGCGCTGTTCCCCGTCTCCCAAGACCGTTCGGGGAGACAACCGGCCAGTCCGGCACACAGCGATTCGGCCAATACCGGCCGACATCGCTAGAGACGGTGCAAGCCTGGTACACAGGTGGCATGCGAGCAGTGGTGCAGAGGGTGGACGGCGCGAGCGTCGTGGTGGCCGGCGAGACCGTCGGGGAGATCGTCGGAGAGGGGCTGTGCGTCCTGGTGGGGGTGACCCACGACGACACCCCGGAGAAGGCGGCGCTGCTGGCGCGCAAGCTGTGGTCGGTGCGGATCCTGGAGGCCGAGAAGTCCTGCAGCGACGTGGACGCGCCGCTGCTGGTGATCTCCCAGTTCACCCTCTACGGAGACGCCCGCAAGGGCCGCCGCCCCACCTGGAACGCGGCCGCGCCCGGCCCGGTCGCCGAACCCCTCGTGGACGAGGTCGTGGCGCAACTGCGGGCGCTGGGCGCGACGGTGGAGACGGGCCGGTTCGGCGCGGACATGCGCGTCTCGCTGACCAACCACGGCCCGTTCACCATCGTCATCGACATCTAGGCCTACGGGGCCTACGGGGCCTACGAGACCTACGGGGCCTACGGCGCTACGACGACCTCCTGCGCGGCGGCCGTCTTGCCGACCAGCAGCGGCGCGTCCACCGGAACGTTCCGCTTGACCAGCGCGAGCGCGATCGGCCCGAGCTCGTGGTGGCGGACCGCGGTGGTCACGAAGCCCAGCTGGCGGCCCTCCTCGCCGTCGGCGGCCAGCCGTACGGGCGTTCCGTGCGCCGGGAGCAGCACCTCGGAGCCGTCCAGGTGCAGGAAGACCAGGCGGCGCGGCGGCTTCCCCAGGTTGTGGACGCGGGCCACCGTCTCCTGGCCGCGGTAGCAGCCCTTCTGGAGGTGCACGGCGGTGCCGATCCAGCCCAACTCGTGCGGGATGGTGCGGTGGTCGGTCTCCAGACCGAGCCGCGGCCGGTGCGCCTCGACGCGCAGGGCCTCGTAGGCGAGCAGTCCGACGGCCGGGCCGTGGGCGGCGGCGAAGGCCTCCAGCTCGGCGCGGGGCAGGAAGAGGTCACGGCCGTACGCGGTCTCCCGTACGGCCACCTTCTCGGGGACCTCGGCAACGGATCCGGCCGGCAGATGCACGACGGCGAACTCGCCCGTGGCATCGGTGACTTCGACGCGGTAGAAGAACTTCATCGACTCCAGGTAGCCGATCAGCTCCTCCTGGGTGCCGGGCTCGACGTGCATCCACGTCGTCGTCCCGTCGTCGACGAGGTAGAGCGCGTGCTCGATGTGGCCGTTGGCGGAGAGGATCAGGGCCTCGGTGGCCTGGCCCGCCGGAAGCTCGGTGACGTGCTGAGTGATCAGCAGGTGCAGCCAGCTGAGCCGGTCCGGGCCGGTGACGGTGACGACCCCGCGGTGGGAGAGGTCCACGAAGCCGCGGCCGTCGGCGAGGGTGCGCTGTTCGCCGTACAGCTCGCCGTAGTGGGCGGCGACGCCCTCGTCGCGGCCTTCGGCCTGTACGGCGCCGGGGAGATGGAGCAAGGGGCTGCTGGTCATGCCACCAGCCTACGACCCTGCCCGCCGGGCTCCCCGGGCCGTCTCCCGCGAGGCGCCTCTAGGTCGTCTCCTAGGTCGCCGCGTCGTGGTGCTTGGCGGCGCACTTCTTGCAGAGGCCGAAGATCGCGAAGTGCTTCATGTCGGTCTCGAAGCCGAAGGTGTCGCGGAGTTTGGCCGTGAACTCGGCCGCGATGTCCACGTCCGCCTCGATGACGCCGGTGCAGTCGCGGCAGACCAGGTGGATGTGGTGGTGCCGGTCGGCGAGGTGGTACGTGGGGGCCCCGTGCCCCAGGTGGGCGTGCGAGACCAGCTTCAGCTCCTCCAGGAGCTCCAGCGTGCGGTAGACCGTGGAGATGTTGACCCCGGAGGCCGTCCTGCGCACCTCGGCGAGGATCTCGTCCGGGGTGGCGTGCTCCAGGGCGTCCACTGCTTCGAGCACGAGCTGGCGCTGCGGGGTGAGCCGGTATCCGCGCTGGCGCAGATCGCTCTTCCAGTCGCCGCCCTCGGCTCCGGTGATGCCGTCCGCTTCGGCCGCGCCGGCCTTGCCGACCGCGCCGGCCTTGCTGTCGCTGCTGTCGGTGGTCGCCACCCGCCCAGTGTAGGCCTCGGCCCGGGTCACCCCAACTGTCCGCACGTCCGGACCGGATGATAGGCATGCGTCGCGATCTCCAGGAGTTCAGCCTCCGCCCCCTCCCTTGTCCTGCCCGGTAAGGAACCCGAACCCCGTGCCCCTTCCCCGCCAGCTCACCCGCCAGCGTCTCCTCGCCGCCATACCCGTCCTCGCCGCGGGAACCCTGCTGCTGAGCGGCTGCGGCAAGCCCGCCGGTGAACCCCGTACCCCCGCCGCGGCGGCGGCCGGACAGGCATCCGGCGGCGCCTCGGCCGCCGCCTCCGCCGCGGGGACGGCTTCGGCCTCCCCGTCCCCGTCCGGGTCCGGGTCCCCCTCCCCGTCGGCCTCGGCTTCGGCCTCCGCCTCCGCGTCCGCGTCGGGCACCGCCGCCGCGCCCGCGCCCGGCGGCTCCAAGGCCCCGGGTGCGAACGCCCCCGCCGGCGCCCCGGCCGGCACCTCCTCGGGCGGGGTCTTCACCGGCCTGGCCTTCGACACCTGCACCGCGCCGCCCGCCTCCACGATGAACGCCTGGCGCGGCACCTCCCCGTACGGGGCCGTCGCCGTCTACGTCGGCGGCAAGAACCGCGGCTGCGCGCAACCGCAGCTCACCGCCTCCTGGGTGAGCACCGTCAGCGCCGCCGGCTGGAAGCTGATCCCGCTCTACGTCGGCGCGCAGCCGCCGTGCCAGACCGGCTCCAGCCCGGAGAAGATCACCGCGGCCACCGCGCAGTCGCTGGGCGCGGCCGACGGTGCGGACGCGGCCGCCAAGGCCTCCGCGCTGGGCATGCGGGCGGGCAGCACGCTGTACCTGGACATGGAGGCGTACAACACCGCCGACACCGCCTGCGCGGACGCGGTGCTCACCTACACCAAGGCCTTCGACCGGGCCGTGAAGGCGAAGGCCTACCGCCCCGGCTTCTACGGGTTCGCCTCCTCCAGCGCCGCCGGCATCGCCAAGGCGGCCGAGCGCGGTGAGGCCGATCTGCCCGAGGCCCTCTGGTACGCCAAGTACGACGGCGCCGCCGACACCACCGGGAGCTGGCCGTACTCCGGCGGCCTGTTCACCGGCCACCGGCGCGGCCACCAGTACCAGGTCAACCAGCGCGAGACCTTCGGCGGCGCCACCCTGACCGTCGACCGCAACGCCTGGGACGGCCCGGTCGCGATCACCGGCTGACCGGCCGACCGGCCACACGACAGGAGCCCCCGGCAGCCGAGGCTGCCGGGGGCTCCCGTTCGTTGGAGCATGGCCTACCGGAAGAAGGCGATGCCGTCGTCCGGCATGTCCGGAAGGTTGCGCGCCATCTCGGCGACCTCTTCCGGGGTGACGACCTTCTTCAGCTGGGCCGACTTGTACGGGCGCAGCTCCACCTCCGGGGTGGCCTTCTCGCCGACCCACATCAGGTCGCCCTTGACGTAACCGTAGAGCCGCTTGCCGCCGCTGTGCGGACGGGAGGAGGCGGTACGCGCGACCGCGTCGGTGACGACGTCGATCTGCGGCTTCTGGTCGGCGAGGTCGCCGTACCAGATCTCCACGACGCCCTGGTCGCGGACCATGACGATCTCGACCTTGCGCTGGCTGTCGATGCGCCAGTAGCCGGACTCGGACTCCAGCGGCCGCACCTTGTTGCCCTCGGAGTCGAGGACCCAGCTGTGCGAGTGGTACTCCAGGAAGTCCCGGCCGTCGTGGCTGAACACCACTTCCTGGCCGAAGTTGCACTTCTCCTCACCGGGGAAGTCAAAGACTCCTGCGCCTTCCCAGTTGCCGAGGAGGAAGGCGAGGGGGACGAGGCTCGGGTTCAGGTCGGACGGGATCTGGATCATTTTTGGCGGCTCAAGCGATCTCTGGGAGGGGTTCCGGTATCCGGGGCGGGCGGCGGCCGATCAGAAGATCAGCGCTGGCCCTGGTACAGCTTCTTCACGGCCAGTCCGGAGAAGGCGAGAACGCCGACGCAGACCAGGACCAGCAGGGAAGTGAAGACTGCCTCAAGCACGGGGTGCTCCTCGGAGTGTGATGGCGGCATTACGGGGCCGGTCCCCAAGCCTACTGGCCTGGGGACCGGCGCACTCTGTGAGGTAGCCCGTACGAAGGGCTCCGCCAGTTCCCGCCCTAGCCGAGCAGCTGGTGCTGGAGGATCACCGTCTGGTGGAAGGGGACGGTGGCCACCTCGCCCTTGCGGGTCTGGAGGACGACGGCCACGACGTCGCCGGCGCGGACGCAGCCGACCTTGGCCTGCTCGTCGCCGAACGGGGCCGTCTCCGCGTAGAGGGAGACCCCGGTGAGGGAGGGCGCGGCCTGGCCGGTCTTGGCCTTGGCCCAGGAGGTGTCCGACGCGATGTTGGCGCCCTTCAGGTGCATGCCCACGTTGCACTCCTTGAAGGTGTCCGCGAAACCGGAGGAGTGGTAGCGGAGCAGGTAGACGCGCGTGCGGGTGCCGTCCGGGGTGGTCCAGCCCCGGCCGACGATCTGCCGCAGGCCCTCGTTGGCGAACTGCGCCTTCATCTCCCCGTGCGCGGCGGGCTCGTACTCCGCCAGGAAGGTGTCCGTGGCCACCACCTCGTCCTTCTCCAGCTTCAGCGTGGAGTCGGGGGTGGAGCCGGTGGGCGGCGGCAGGAGCAGCTGGGTGAGGCCGGCGTAGTGGATGCCGTCCTTGTTGTCCTTGGCGAACGGCAGGGCGGCGCCCGGCGGCAGCGTCGGCTTGGCCAGCGCCGGGTAGGCCCAGCGGCCGTCGGCCTTGGTGGACAGGCCCGGGATGTCGGTGCGCACGGGCTGGGTGACCTCGTACGCGACTCCCGTGCCGACGGCGGCGAAGACGAGTACGGCGGCGGTCCAGCGCAGGGCGGCGAACAGCTTACGGCGGTCCTTGGGCGCGGCCGGGACCTCCGGCGCGGCGAAGGGGTTGGCCGCGAGCGGGTCGGCGGCGAAGGCCTCGGCCTGCGCGGCCCCGTCCACGGGGGCCTCCGCGACGGCCGGGGCGGCCTGCTGCTCGGGCACGGAGTCCTGGATCCCGCCCGCCGGGGCGGCCGCCTGGGCGGGCACGGTGCCCGTCGCCACGGGCTGCGGCACGGCGTCCTCGGGGGGCGCCGACGCGGCTTCGGTGGTGTTCTGCTCGATCACGCGGACTCCCCGGGGGACTTCAGGTGGCTCATCTGGTTCTTGAAGAACGAGACGGCGTCGGAGGCGGAGAAGGGCTTGGGCCCGTAAGCGCGGAAGGTGACGGCCACGTCGCCCTCGACGGCCGTGCAGTCGATCGAGTCGATCGTCTCCTTGTCCTTCTCCCCCATCGCCAGCAGCGAGCACTTGGCGTCCGGGAACCCGTCCACCTTCGGCGCCTCGCGCTTGTCGCCGGTGAGGTCGAAGAGCTTCTTGGTGACCTCGCTGAGGTTGCCCACGGCCTTCGGGTCGGCCTGCATGATGCGGACCTCGGCGACCCATTCGCCCCGACCCTTGGTGTAGGTCCGTCCTGCCAGGCCCTTGAGCTTCAGCTCGGCCAGCATCTCTTCGCGCTGCTTGCGCTCCGTGGTGGACAGGCCGTCGCGGGACTCCTTGAAGCCCTCGACCGCCTGTTCCCCGGAGACGAAGAAGTCGTTGCCGTTCGCCCCCAGGTCGGGGCCGAGGACGAAGCCGGACGGGACCGGCAGCAGCTTGCCGGTGAGCTCGTTGGCCGGTACGGAGCCGGGCTCGGAGTACTTCTCCACCCGGTCGCCGACGGGCACCCAGTAAGCGGTGGGAGCCTCCCGGTCCGCGTCCGCGATCGCGGAGGACGCCCAGACGCCACCACCCACGAGCACGGCGGCGGCCACGCCGGCGGCGACCAGGGCGGCCGCCTTGCGGTTGACCCGCCGCTCGGGCTTCACGGGTGACACGGGGTGGGCCACCGCCTCGGCGGTCGCCTCGGGGGCCGGGACCTCGGCCGGGGCCGGGATCAGTTCGTTCCGGGGCTCGGTCACAGTCTCTCCAGCTGTCGCTTGGCAAGCTCCATGACGTCGCCTTCGGCGATCTTGCCCTGGTTGTTCACGTAGTGGATTTCGAGGACGAGGTCCCCGCGGCGGGCGATGGCGTGTGCGGAGCGCAGCGGGAGGTAGCCCGGCTTCTCGTCGGCCTCCGAATACACCCAGACGTGCCCCAGGCTCGAAGGAAGCCCGTCGATGGCCACACCGTCGTTGCCCGCGTACTTCTTCTCGGGCATGTAACGGGACTGATCGCTCTGGTAGTCCTCCGCTCCGCTGCGGTTGTTGAACTGCAGCAGCGTCACCTCGACGAAGATCCTGTCGTCCTGCGACCAGTTCGCCGAAGCAGCCCGGCGGAGCCCGGTGGCGGCGAAATTGCGCACCGCGCGGTCCGGGTGCTCGAAGTCCAGCGCGAGGAAGTCGGGGGTGATGTAGCCCGAGCCCTCCTTCTTCGCCCCGCCCGGCGCCTCGATCAGCAGCTTCGCGAGGTCGTCGTCCGTCTTGTGCCAGCGGTTGGCGTTGATCGTCTTGTTCGTGGTGGCTTCGTCGGGCGCGAGGGCCTTCGGCGCCACCAGGTGCGCCTGCGCCAGCGGTGCCAGCGGGGTCGGTTCGCGGTCGTACTGGATCGCGTAGCCGGTGATCGTGCCCGCCAGGACGCCGAGGACGGCTGCGCCTGCGATCAGGAGGACCGTGCGGCCGCCGCCGCGGCGGCGGGGGCCGGGCTGGGCCGCGTCGGGAGCAGCGTCGGCGGCGGCGTCGGGAGTGCCCGGTTCCGGGGCGTTCTCCTCCTGTTTCCGCTGCTCAGGGATGGTCTGTTCGTGTTCCAAAAGAAGTCCCCCCACAGGACTGGAGGCGCGATCGGTGCACCGCGCACACAGAGGACACCTTGCGGTGGGGAGATGTTGTACGCATCCTTATTACATTTTTATCTCAGCGGGGTTCAGTCCCCTAGATGCCGCTTTCCGTCCAGTTCGTCCCACCACTCGTCGGACTTCGGATCGCCCGAGGGGTCGTCCCACCACCGGTCGTCCGGGCCGTGTCGGTTCGCGACGATCGCGGCGACCGGCGGGATGACCATGGCGACCACGCACATCGCCACGGCGGCCTCGACCGACCAGAGGCGCACGAAGGCCCAGGCGGAGACGAAGAGGAACAGGCATCCGCCCATGAGCAGGAAGTAGGCGCGGTGGCGCCGGGCGTACATGTCTTCAGAGTAGGACCGAAGGCGGCCCGTGCGAAGGGCTCGGGGCAGCACGAAGGGCCGCACCCCCAGCCCTGGGGGTGCGGCCCTTCGTCACGCGGGTGCGTGCGGTGCTCAGACCGCGATCGCCACGTCCGTCACGCCGCCGGTCTCGACGACGACCACGGCGCGGTCCGCCTGGGCGCCGGGGACCAGGGCGCGCAGCGTCCAGGAGCCCTCGGCCGCGTAGAAGCGGAACTGGCCGGTCGCCGAGGTCGGGACCTCGGCGGTGAACTCGCCGGTCGAGTCCAGCAGGCGGACGTAGCCGGACACCGGCTCGCCGTTCTTGGTGACCTGGCCCTGGATGGCCGTCTCACCGGGCTTGAGCGTCGAGAGGTCGGGCCCGCCGATCTGTGCTCCACACATGTTCTCTGTCCTGTCCTAGAGAGGGATGACTACGGGCGTCGCGTGCCCGGAATGCCGGTTGCCCGGAACTACTTGTTGGGGCCGAGCTCGATCGGCACGCCGACCAGGGAGCCGTACTCGGTCCACGAGCCGTCGTAGTTCTTGACGTTCTCCTGGCCCAGGAGCTCGTGCAGCACGAACCAGGTGAGCGCGGAACGCTCACCGATGCGGCAGTACGCGATGGTGTCCTTCGCCAGGTCGACCTGCTCGGCCTGGTAGAGGGCGGTGAGCTCCTCGTCGGACTTGAAGGTGCCGTCGTCGTTGGCGTTCTTCGACCACGGGATGTTGCGGGCGCTCGGGATGTGACCCGGACGCTGCGACTGCTCCTGCGGGAGGTGCGCCGGCGCGAGCAGCTTGCCGGAGAACTCGTCGGGCGAGCGGACGTCGACCAGGTTCTTCGTGCCGATCGCGGCGACCGCGTCGTCACGGAAGGCGCGGATCGAGGTGTCCTGGGCCTGGGCCTTGTACGCGGTGGCCGGGCGGTTGGGGACCTCGGTGCCGTCGACCAGGTCGCGGGAGTCGAGCTCCCACTTCTTGCGGCCGCCGTCGAGCAGGCGGACGTCCTGGTGGCCGTAGAGCTTGAAGTACCAGTAGGCGTAGGACGCGAACCAGTTGTTGTTGCCGCCGTAGAGGACGACGGTGTCGTCGTTGGAGATGCCCTTGGCGGAGAGGAGCTTCTCGAAGCCCTCCTGGTCCACGAAGTCGCGGCGCACCGGGTCCTGGAGGTCGCGCTTCCAGTCGATCCGGACGGCGTTGGTGATGTGGTTCTTGTCGTACGCGGACGTGTCCTCGTCCACCTCGACGATGACGACGTTCGCGTCGTTCAGGTGGGCCTCGACCCAGTCGGCGTCTACGAGGACGTCGCTGCGGCTCATGGTGTTCTCCTCCGGGGCAGTGTGCGGCGGGGTGGTGCTGGTGGTGCGGGGGCGTGTTTCCGGTGGGTCCGGGTGCGCTCGCGGATCCTGTTGCGGGAAGGCTTCAGGAGGGCGGGGGCAGAGGTGGTCACACGTGGTCACACGGGAAAGCGGAAGGCCGTCGTCCGGCTATGGAGCGGGATGCGCTCACACGTCACATGGATCGACAGAGCATGGCGGCGACGCGACACAGGTCTACTGCCCGCCGCTTCGTGAGGTCCGCCTGCTGATGCTTCATAGCCATGGATCGTAGGGACGAATCGGCCGCCCTGTCACCGTCGTGTCATATTCCGAGACAGGATCGTCCGCATAGTGGGATCAGATGATCCCGCACGGCCGCCGCACCGCCTCCGGAGGGCCCCGTGGGGCCCGTCCCATCTGCGGAACGGACCCCCGCGTCTCACTATCCGGCCAGCGCCAGGTTCGTACCGCCCAGCGTGAGGTGGATGCCCGCCTCGTCGGAGGTCAGCGCGGTCAGCTGGATGCCGGACGTCAGCCGGCTGTCGAGCTGCCGGTCGAAGTCCGTGAACTTGCGCACCGCGGCCTCGATGCCCGGGATCCCCTCGCCCGGCACCTCGTCGGCGCGCACCCGGACGGTCTTGCCGCCCTTCCCGTCCTTGGCGTCCTTCGCGTCCACCAGGGAGACCGTCGACACCACGCTGCGGGTCACCTTGCGGCCGAGGAAGTCGAAGGTCGCGGTGACCTTCACCTTGCCCGGCGCCCCGCCGTAGGCGAGGGTCACGCCGGGCTGCGCGGCCAGGCTCAGGTCGTGGTAGGTGAGCAGTGCGGAGCCCTCGGCGGTCTTGGCGGTACCGCCGCTGTAGTCGCCGTTCAGCTTCACCCCGTGGAAGGCGATCCGCAGGTCCGACAGGCTCGTGCGGCCGCCCTCCGGCGTGGTCACCCCGAGGTCGGACACCTTCAGGTCGACCTCGTCCAGGTCGTGGGCGAGCGCCTGGGTCAGGAACGGGAACCCCTGGATGTCCACGCGCACGCCCGGCAGCCCGCCCTCGTGCGCCTGGATGCGCTCCGCCATCCGGTTCTCGGCATAACCGGCCGCCCACCGGTCCAGCCCCACGAACAGCCCGCCCAGCAGTACTCCGACAACCAGAACGACACGCAGGACACGCACGCGCCCACCCCCCAGATAGTTGGTCCGTGGGGCCCAGTTGACCATGCCGCCCGTCAGCGACCTGTGAGGTGAGCCCCGGCCGCCGTGAGGGGCGCCGGGGCCGCCGTCAGGGCCGGGGCCGTCGTGAGGGGCGCCGGAGCCGCCGTCAGGGCCGGGCCCGTCAGCCCACCACCCGGCCGATCAGGTAGACCGCCGGAGCCGCCGCGGCCAGCGGCAGCGCGACACCGGCCGTCATGTGGACGAACTTCGACGGGTAGTCGTACGCCGCCACGCGCAGCCCGATCAGCGCGCACACCCCGGCCGCCAGGCCGATCAGCGCACCGCCGGCCCCGACGGAGGTCATACCGCCCACCGCGATGCCCGCACCGGCCGCGGCAGCCAGCGAGACGCCGACCGAGGGCACGGTGGGCAGCGGGAGCGCCCGGGCGAAGACGGCCACCGCCACGGCAACCCCGCCCACGGTCGCGGCGGCGCCTCCGGCCGCGAGCCAGCCGGCGCAGACGATGGCCAGCGCGGCCGAGGCCACCGAGGCCATCAGCCCGGACATCCGCTCGTCCGGATCGGCCTGGCTGCGCAGCTGGAGGACCAGCGTGAGCAGCACCCAGGCGCCCAGCGTGCCGATGATCGCGCCGGGCCCGTTCGCCTCGTCCACCGCGAGCACGGCCACGTCGGCGACCACGGCTCCGGCGAAGGCCAGCGCGATGCCCTGACGGGCCGGCCACATGCCGTTGAGCCGGAACCAGCCGGCCGCGGTGAGGCCCTGGAGGGCGATCAGGGGTGCGAGCAGGGCCAGCCTGCCCAGGGCGGCGGCCGCGGCGATGACCAGGCCCAGGACGGCCGTCAGTATGGCCGCCTGCGGGCCGGGATCGATGATCGGCGAGCGGCCTTCGGCGCGGGCCTGCGCGGGGTCGACGGCGCGGAGCGTATTGCCGGCGAGGGTGGGCGGAGACCAGGCGGGCTCCTCACCGACGGGGGCTCCGGCCGGGTCCGCGGCAAGGGCCGGGGCCACGGCTTCGGGCGCCGCCTGCGGCGGCAGGTACGCGGTCTGGTCGACCCACTCCGGAGCGGGAGCGGGAGCAGGAGTGGGAGCGTGCGCCTGCACCTGTGCCTGTGCCTGTGCCTGCACCTGCCCCGGGTCGGCCGGACCCGGGTACGGGGGCAGGTACGCGGTGTCGCCCCACTGCTGCTGCGGCTGGGCCTGCTGCTGCGCCGCCGCCGGGGCCTGCGGCTCCTCGCGGAACCAGTGGTCGGGGGCGGCCGTCTGCAGGTACGCGGGTGCGGCGTAGGGATCCGCGTAGGGCTGCTGGGGCTGCTGGGCCTGCTGCTGGCCCTGCTGCGGCTGCTGCGGCTGCTGCTGGCCCTGCTGCGGCCAGTCGGACCCGGGCGCCGGGGCCTGGACCTGCTGCTCGTCGCGGAACCAGCCCTCGGGGGCCAACGGGTGCTGGGCCGGTACGCCGTCCAGCGGGGCCTGCACCGGCTGGTACGAGGTGTCCCAGGTCTGGGACTGCCAGGTCTGGGTCCCGTAGGGATCCGGCTCCTGCGCCACGCTCTCCTGCTGGTGCGCCTCCTGCGGGTACGGCTCCTGCTGGTAAGCCTCCTGCGGGTACTGCTGCTGCTGGTACTGCTGCTGTTCCTCGGGCGTGCTCATGAGACTCCGCTCACCCGCCCGCGAACGGCGGGAGCACCTCGACGGTGCCCCCCTCGGTCAGCTCGACGGAATCGTGCGGGCGCTTGCCCACAGGCTGTTCGTTCACGAGGAAGGAGCAGCGCAGCAGGACCCGGGTCAGCTCCCCGGGATGGCGTTCCCGCACGGCTTCGAGCGCCTCGGCGAGGGTCCGCGCCGAATACGGCTCCTCCGCCGTCCCGGCCGCGGACTTCGCCGCCGCCCAGTAGCGGATGGTTCCGGTTGCCACTGCACGCTCCTCTCGTCGGCGCTCTGCCGTCGGCCTCCATCATGAACCCTCGCGCCGCCGATCCCGGCGTGCCTGCGCGCGCCCGGCGTGCGCCCAGGCAGCCCGCAGCAGGTCCACCGATCCGGTGAAACCGGTGGATAAGCAGGGGCGGAGGTGGCGGGAACCACAGAAGAGGCCCCCTCCCAAGCCTCGGCCCGGCCGGGGAGGGTGGGCTATTCTGCTGCCGAGAGGATCCGGGCAACGTAGCCCCCGGGTCCTTTTGTGCTTTCAGCACGTTGAACGGACCGAGAACAGTGGTATCCATCCGGACCTCAGGGCGCGGGGACCGGGCGGACACCAGGCAAGTCGTACGAAGCAGTGCCGCGAAAGTCCTCGACGGGACCGAGGAGGAACCGACGTGATGGACCAGCGAACCGTTTGTGCGCATCAGCGCGCATCCCACAGCCCCAACCGGGCAGGTGGTCGGGCATGAGCTCTCTCCTGCTCCTGACCAATGCCCTGCAGCCGTCGACCGAAGTGCTGCCCGCACTCGGTCTGCTGCTCCACTCCGTCCGGGTGGCGCCCGCCGAGGGCCCCGCCCTGGTGGACACCCCCGGCGCCGACGTGATCCTGGTCGACGGCCGGCGCGACCTCCCGCAGGTCCGCTCGCTCTGCCAGCTGCTCCGCTCCACGGGACCGGGCTGCCCGCTCATCCTCGTCGTCACCGAGGGCGGCCTCGCGGCCGTCACCGCCGACTGGGGCATCGACGACGTCCTCCTCGACACCGCGGGCCCGGCCGAGGTCGAGGCCCGGCTGCGCCTGGCCACCGGCCGCCAGCAGCTCGGTGCGGACGACTCCCCGATGGAGATCCGCAACGGCGACCTGTCGGTCGACGAGGCCACGTACTCGGCGAAGCTGAAGGGGCGGGTCCTGGACCTCACCTTCAAGGAGTTCGAGCTGCTCAAGTACCTCGCGCAGCACCCGGGCCGGGTCTTCACCCGCGCCCAGCTGCTGCAGGAGGTCTGGGGCTACGACTACTTCGGCGGCACCCGGACCGTGGACGTGCACGTACGGCGTCTGCGCGCGAAACTCGGGCCCGAGCACGAGTCGCTGATCGGTACCGTCCGCAACGTCGGCTACCGCTTCGTCACCCCGGAGAAGGTCGAGCGGGCGGCGGCGGAAGCGGCGGCCCAGGCGGCCACGAAGGCGGCGGCGGAGGCCGCGGCACAGGCGGCGGCCGCGCTCACCCGGATGGACTAGGGCGGGCGCGGGAACCCCTGTGGGAATGACCTCCTCCGGACGCCCTGCCCAGAGGTAGGTCACCCCGCGTAGACTTCCGCGCGTGGCCAAGGTGACGCGGGATGACGTGGCACGACTTGCGGGTACTTCTACCGCCGTCGTGAGCTACGTGATCAACAACGGACCCCGGCCGGTTGCCCCGGCCACGCGCGAGCGTGTCCTCGCCGCGATCAAGGATCTGGGCTACCGCCCGGACCGGGTCGCCCAGGCGATGGCCTCACGGCGCACCGACCTCATAGGCATGATCGTCCCCGATGCCCGTCAGCCGTTCTTCGCGGAGATGGCGCACGCGGTCGAGCAGGCCGCCGCCGAGCGCGGAAAGATGGTGCTGGTCGGGAACTCCGACTACCGCACCGAGCGCGAGGTCCACTACCTGCGGGCCTTCCTCGGAATGCGGGTCTCCGGACTGATCCTGGTCAGCCAGGGCATGAGCGAGCAGGCGGCCAGCGAGATCGAGGCCTGGGACGCCCGGGTCGTCCTCCTCCACGAGCGCCCCGAGGCCATCGACGACGTCGCGGTCGTCACGGACGACATCGGCGGCGCACAGCTCGCCACCCGCCACCTCCTCGAGCACGGGCACGAGTACGTCGCCTGCATCGGCGGGGTCGAGAACACCCCGTCCGTGGGCGACCCGGTGGCCGACCACGTCGAGGGCTGGCGCCGGGCCATGCAGGAGTCCGGCCGCTCGACCGAGGGCCGGATCATCGAAGCCCCGTACAACCGCTACGACGCGTACAAGGTCGCCCTGGAGGTCCTGGCCCGGCCCGACCGGCCGACGGCGATCTTCTGCGCCACGGACGACCAGGCGATCGGCGTGCTGCGGGCCGCGCGCGAGCTCCGCATCGACGTCCCCGAGCAGCTCGCGGTCGCGGGCTTCGACGACGTGAAGGAGGCGGCCCTCACGGACCCGCCGCTGACCACGGTCGCCTCGGACCGCCCGGCGATGGCCCGCGCCGCGGTGGACCTCGTCCTGGACGACGGCCTGCGCGTGGCCGGCTCCCGCCGCGAGCGCCTCAAGCAGTTCCCCTCGGCCCTGGTGATCCGCCGCTCCTGCGGCTGCCGCTAGGAGTCGGCTCAAGGGCCCGGCAAGGGTACGGTCGCGGCCCGGGCTTATATCGGGCATACGCGGTTCTGTCGGGCTTCTCAGCGGGGACTCAGGAAGCTCTCATGATCCGCGGACAGAGTCGTATCCATGACCGAGAGCTTCCGCCGCGAAGGCGAGTACCCCCAGGACAACCGCCACCAGCAGCCCGCCCCCTTCGGCGAGGACTGGCAGCGCGGACGTGACCGGCTGGCCCACGAGGCCTCGTACCCCCCGCCGCCCGCCTACCCCCCGGCCCCCGCCCCGGGCTGGCACGAGGCGCACACGCCCCCGGTGATCCAGGGCGAGACCGTCCCCCAGCCCGTCCCCCAGCCCGGCGCGGGCGCCGGTGACGGCGGCAACGGCGGCTGGGCCACCTGGGGCGAAGCCCCGGCACCGGCCCCCGCCCCGCAGGGGCACGCCCGGGCCAAGCGCCCCGTCGCCCTCCTCGCCGCCGTCGCCCTCGCCGCCGCCGTGATCGGCGGCGGAACGGCCGCGGCCGTGCAGCAGTACCTCGGTACCGCGGGCGGCAACGGAACGGGCGTCAACGGCAGCCCCATCTCCCAGTCGAACAACGGCACCGTCTCCGGCGTCGCCGAGAACGTCAGCCCCTCGGTCGTCCGCATCGACACCAGCACCGCGTCCGGCCAGGGCACCGGCTCCGGCATCGTGATCACCGAATCCGGCGAGATCGTCACCAACAACCACGTCGTCGACGGCGCCACCAAGATCCAGGTGACGATGAGCGACGGCAAGAAGTACAGCGCCAAGATCGTCGGCACGGACCCGGACAAGGACCTGGCCCTCATCAAGCTCGAGGGCGCCAAGGACCTCAAGCCCGCCAACCTCGGCGACTCCGACAAGCTCAAGGTCGGCGACGAGGTCGTCGCCATCGGCTCCCCCGACCGGCTCACCGGCACGGTCACCAGCGGCATCGTCTCCGCGCTGAACCGCGAGGTCAACGTCCCCAAGTCCGAGCAGCAGCAGTCCCCCCAGGGCGGCTTCCCGTTCTCCTACGGCGGCCAGCAGTTCAACGGGAACACCGGCTCCAACACCACCTCGTACAAGGCCATCCAGACCGACGCCTCCCTCAACCCCGGCAACTCCGGCGGCGCCCTCGTCAACATGAACGGCGAGATCGTCGGCATGCCCTCCGCGATCTACTCCCCCTCCAGCGGCGGCTCCAGCGCCGGCAGCGTCGGCCTCGGGTTCGCCATCCCGGTCAACACCATCAAGGCCGACCTGTCCTCCCTCCGCAACGGCGGCCCCGGCGGCGCGGGCAACGCGAACAGCGGCAACAGCGACTCCGGCAGCGCCGCCAACGGCTTCGGAACCTCGTACTAGGGCCGCCCCGTGCGAGCCTGGTAGGACCGACCACCACCCCCGGGGGAGAGCGACATGACCACCGAAGGCGACCCGCAGCGCATCCTCGTCGTCGACGACGAGCCGGCCGTACGCGAAGCCCTGCGCCGCAGCCTCGCCTTCGAGGGATACGGCGTGCAGACCGCCGTCGACGGGCTCGACGCCCTCGACAAGGCGGCCTCGTACGCCCCGGACCTGATCGTCCTCGACATCCAGATGCCCCGGATGGACGGTCTGACGGCCGCCCGCCGGCTGCGCGCCGCGGGCAGCACCACGCCCGTCCTGATGCTGACCGCCCGCGACACGGTCGGCGACCGCGTCACCGGACTCGACGCGGGCGCCGACGACTACCTGGTCAAGCCCTTCGAACTGGACGAGCTCTTCGCCCGCGTCCGCGCCCTGCTGCGCCGCAGCGCCTACGCCGCCCCCTCCGACGGCGGCGGCCACCCCGGGGACGACAACGCCCTGGTCTTCGGCGACCTGCGCATGGACCTCGCCACCCGCGAGGTCACCCGGGCCGGGCGCCCGGTGGAGCTGACCCGTACCGAGTTCACCCTGCTGGAGATGTTCCTCGCGCACCCGCGCCAGGTCCTGACCCGCGAGCAGATCCTCAAGACCGTGTGGGGCTTCGACTTCGAGCCCAGCTCCAACTCCCTGGACGTGTACGTGATGTACCTGCGCCGCAAGACCGAGGCCGGCGGCGAGCCCCGCCTGGTCCACACCGTGCGCGGGGTGGGCTACGTACTGCGCGCCGCCGGAGCCGGCGACCACACCGGCGGTCCGGAGTGAGCCCCGCCGCCAGATTCCGCGGGCTGCCGCTGCGCTCGCGCCTCGCCCTGCTGGTCACGGTCGCGGTGGCACTGGCCGTCGCGGCCGTGGCCGCCGTGTCCTGGGTGATGGTGCGGGCGCAGCTGCGCGACCAGCTGGACAGCTCCCTGATGTCCACGAACGTCTCCGCGCAGGTGCTGCGGACCATCCGCGACGGCGCCTGCGTGGACAAGCCGCCGAGCCAGCCCGGCCAGGAGATCGCCGGGAACCTCAACGCGGTCGTGCAGATCGTAACGGCCGACGGCAACCACTGCTGGGTCAGCGGAACCACGACCCTGCCGGTGACCGCCCTGGACAAGCAGATCGCCGCGGGCGGGAGCCGCACGGGCGCCCTGCACGACGCGACCACCGCCGACGGCACCGAGATGCGCGTCTACACCCGGACCGCGCAGGCCCAGCCGGGCTCTCCGGTCTTCGGGATCTCCGTCGCCAAACCGCTCGCCGACGTGGACAAGCCCCTGTCCACCCTGGCCTGGGTGCTGCTCCTCGTCTCCGGCATCGGCATCGTCGGCGCGGGCGCGGCCGGCCTGTGGGTGGCCCGTACGGGGCTGCGCCCGGTCGACGAACTGACCGGCGCCGTCGAGCACATCGCCCGCACCGAGGACCTGACCGTACGGATCCCCGACGAGGGCGACGACGAGATCGCCCGCCTGTCACGCTCCTTCAACTCCATGACGGCCGCGCTCGCCTCCTCCCAGGAACGCCAGGCGCAGCTGATCGCCGACGCCGGGCACGAACTGCGCACCCCGCTCACCTCGCTGCGCACCAACATCGAGCTGCTCGCGCGCAGCGAGGACACCGGCCGGGCCATCCCGCCCGAGGACCGCAAGGAGCTGCTGGCCTCGGTCAAGGCGCAGATGACGGAACTGGCCGCGCTCATCGGCGACTTGCAGGAGCTCTCCCGCCCGGACGCGGCCTCGCCCGGCCCGCTGGGCGTGGTGGCCCTGCACGAGATCGCGGGCACCGCGCTCTCCCGGGCCCGGCTGCGCGGTCCGGAGCTGGAGTTCCACTCGGACATGGCGCCCTGGTACGTGCGCGGAGAGGCGGCGGCCCTGGAGCGGGCGGTCGTCAACGTCCTGGACAACGCGGTGAAGTTCAGCCCGCCGGGCAGCACCGTCGTGGTCTCGCTGCGCGCGGGCGAGCTGACCGTACGGGACCACGGTCCCGGCATCCCGGCCGACGACCTCCCGCACGTCTTCGAGCGGTTCTGGCGCTCCCCGTCGGCCCGCGCCCTGCCCGGCAGCGGCCTGGGCCTGTCCATCGTGGCCCGTACGGTGCTGCGCGCGGGCGGCACGGCCGAGCTGCGGGCCCCGCGGGACGGCGGGTCGGGCACGGAGGCGGTGCTGCGCATCCCCGGCGCCCCGAACCCGCCGCCGACCCCGCCGCTGCCGCCGCCCCCGGCCCGGCCGTCAGTTGTGCCGGATCAGTGAGGCGACCAGCCCGGAGCGGGTGTTGGGGAAGTCCATCGGGACGATCCCCAGCCCGGTCCGGCCGGCGAGCTCCGAGCCGTCGACGAAGGAGTGCACCTGCGGGTTGAGGCGGTCGGAGTTCCAGCGCGGCGGCAGGGCCGCGGCGGTGCTGGTGTAGTTCATGAAGAACTTCCCGGGCTGGGTCGCCGCCTTGCGGAACTGGTCCTCGATCTTGCCCCGCTTGGCGAAGGGCTCGGCCATGTAGTCGTCCTGGATGTCGAAGACGTTGCCGTCGCCGTAGCGCAGCCCGCCGGGCAGCCCGCCGTTGTCGGGGAGCAGCAGCACCTTGCCGCGCGCCTGTCCGAGGGTGGGCACCGAGTCGGCGATCTTGAACAGCGGCCGCCAGCCCCGGTTGTCGAGGTAGTCGTCGAAGACGGCGCGGAAGGTGGCGTCGCTCTCCTCTGAGTACTCCTGCTTGAGCCGCATCAGCACGGTCTCGGAGGGGTGCGCGGCGAGGAAGTTCCAGCAGGCGACCAGGACGTCGCCGAACATCAGGTTCTGGTAGTACGCCGCGTGGTGGATCGCGAACGATCCGCCGGTCACCCGGCAGCGGACGTCGAGGAACCGGATGCCGGAGTCGAGCTGCTGCGCGATCGAGGTGTTCTGGCAGGCGACGTAGAGCCCGCCCCGGGTGGCGCCGGAGTCGTGGGTGCCGGGGAGGGTCATCCGCTGCAGTGCGGTGGAGTCCCCGATCCCGGCCATCCAGTCCTGGGTCCCCAGGGTGCTCGCGGAGGCCGGTGGGACCGCCGCCGCGAGTCCCGCCGCCGCGCCCGCCGCCATCGCCCCGACCAGAAATGTCCGACGATCCAGTGCCATGCCCGCCCCTTTGCCGACCCGGTGATGGGAACGGAGTATGGCGTGCCGGACCGGGGTTTACTACCCGTCGGTAACGCTCATCTTTCGAGCAACTCCGCCATGGTGCGCAGCCCTTGGGCCAGTTCGCGTCCCGTCGGCGCCTGCTCCGGGTCCGTCAGGGCCTGCACCATCACCCCGGTCAGCAGGGCGATGTGCACCGACCCGAGGGCCCGTACGTCCTCCTCCGCGACCTCGCTCTCGGGGACCCCGGACAGCTGCGCGGCCACCATGCGCCGGGACCGGCGTTGGCCCTCGGCGAGGATGGCGAGCAGCTCGGGCGCGGACTGCGCGTGGACGAAGGCCTCGACGTTGGCGATCCAGAGCCAGCGCATGTCGCCGAAGTCCCGGATCTTGCGGTCCCAGGTGTCGGCGTACCGCTCCGCGGCGGTGTCCCCCTGCCCGGCGAGCCGCCCGGAACCGGCGGCCCACTCGTCCATGGCGGCGAAGAGGGCGAGGTTGAGCAGGGCCTCGCGGGAGCCGAAGTGGTAGCCGATCGCGGCCATGCTCACCTTCGACGCCGAGGCGATGTCGCGCACGGTCGTGCGCAGGTAGCCCTTCTCCTCCAGGCAGCGGCGCGCTCCGGCCAGCAGGTCCTCGCGATTTCCCATGCCGGGATCGTAGCCGCGCCCTCTCTTGGGCAACCGCCCAAGACGTTTGTATTGCGCGCTTGCCCAAATCCTGGCAGGCTTCGGATCAGACACCGCGGGACACGGGCGGAACACACCGTCGCCGCAGGACCAGCAGGGGAGAGCAGAACCATGCGCAACACGCTGACCATCGAAGGCCGCACGCTGTCGTACCTGGACTTCGGCGGCCCCGGCCGCCCCCTGCTCGCCCTGCACGGGGGCATGTCCGAAGGCCTCGCCTTCGCCGGACTCGCCCAGGCCCTCGGCGACGAGTGGCGGGTCATCGCCCCCGACCAGCGCGGCCACGGCGACTCCGACCGGGCCCCCGACTACAGCCGCGCCGGCTACGTCTCCGACGCCGTCGCGCTCCTCGACCACCTCGGCCTCGACGCCCCCGTCGCCCTCCTCGGCTACTCCCTCGGCGGACTCAACGCCGTCCACCTGGCCGCCGCCCACCCCGACCGGATCTCGGTGCTCATCGACGCGGAGGCCGCGCTGGAGGTCGACCCGGCGGACGGCGCGTGGACGGAGTTCCTCCGGGACATGCGCTACACCGCGCCCACCCGCGAGGAACTCCTCGCCGCGGCCGGGCCGGTGGGCTCCCAGTTCGTCGCCCAGGCCCTGCGCCCGCTCCCCGACGGCGGCTGGCGGCTGCCGTTCCACCCGCAGGACATGCTCGACTCCGTCGAGGCCTGCCGCGGCGACCACTGGGCCGCCTGGCTCGCGAGCAGCTGCCCGGCACTCCTGATCCACGGCACCCGCAGCGCCTCGCTCCCGCAGGCGCAGGCCGACGCGATGGTCTCGAAGCGGCCCGGGACCTCGTACACGCCCCTGGACGGCGAGCACTTCCTGCCCTTCACCGACCCGGAGGGCTTCCACGGTGCCGTCCGGACCTTCCTGGCCGGTCTGCGATAACGCCGAAGGGGCGGCGGGCCGTCACGGCCCACCGCCCCTCGCGTACTGGCGTACGTACTACTTGATGACCGCTTACTTGATGACCGTGATCCGGTCCGCCACCGGCGGAGCCAGCGGCGCCGCCGCCGAGGAGTGGCCGGTCAGGTAGGCGTTGAAGCAGTCCAGGTCGGATGCGCCCACCAGCTTGTTCTTGTGCTCCTTCAGGACGGTGAAGCCGTCACCGCCGCCCGCGAGGAACTCGTTCATCGCGACCCGGTAGGTCTTCGCCGGGTCGATCGCCGCACCGTTCAGCTTCACCGAGTCCACGACGATGCGGTCCGCGCCCGCCTTCGTGGTGTCCAGGGTGTAGGTGAGGCCCTTGGAGATCTGCAGGATCTTCGGGTTCGGGCCGTTGACCGGGCCGCTGACCTGCTGCTGGAGCGCGGTGACCAGCTGGGCGCCGGTCAGGTCCACGACGTTCATCATGTTGGTGAACGGCTGGACCGTGTACGACTCGCCGTACGTGACCACGCCGTCGCCCTCACTGCCCGCCGCCTTGTAGGCGAGGTCGGCGCGGATGCCGCCCGGGTTCATGATGGCGAGCTGCGCGCCGCCCTTGGCGGCCGGGGACAGCGCCTCGAGCTGCGCGTCGGCGATCACGTCGCCGAGCGGCTTCTCGTAGGCCTCCGAGCCGCGGCCGGAGATGTCCGCGGTGATGTAGCCCATCGGACGGTTCGCGACCGGCGCGGCCAGCGCGTTCCACCGCTGGATCAGCGCGGTCAGGTCCGGGGCCTTGGGCTGGGTGCGGTTGACGACCGTCTGGACCGGCTTCGGAGAGCTGACCGGCGTACGGACGATGTCCTTGGTCCTGCGGTCGTACGTGAGCGTGGTGTCCGTGAACAGCCGGCCGTAGGAGGCGGCCGAGGTGACCGTGCGCGGGTTGCCCGCCGGGTCGGGGATGTTGCACGCGTACGCCTGGTGCGTGTGGCCGGTGACCAGGGCGTCGACCTTCGGCGAGACGTTCTTCGCGATGTCGACGATGGCACCGGAGATCCCGGCGCCGGCGCCCGGCACGTTGCAGTCGTAGTTGTACGCGCCGCTCGCGGGCAGGCCGCCCTCGTGGATCAGCGCCACGATCGACTTCACGCCCTGCTTGTTCAGCTGCTCGGCGTACTTGTTGATCGTCTCGACCTCGTCGCCGAACTTGAGGCCCTTGACCCCGTCGGCGGTCACGACGTCCGGAGTGCCCTCCAGGGTGACGCCGATGAAGCCGATCTTCACGTCCCCCTTCTTCCAGATGAAGGTGGGGTTGAGCATCGGGCGCTTGGTCTTCTCGTCCACCACGTTCGCGGCGAGGTACTTGAAGTCGGCGCCCTCGAAGGTCTTGCCCTTCTCGAAGCAGCCCTCGACCGGGTGGCAGCCGCCGTACTGCATGCGGCGCAGTTCGGTCTTGCCCTCGTCGAACTCGTGGTTGCCGACGCTGGTGACGTCCAGGTCGAGGTCGTTGAGGGCCTCGATGGTCGGCTCGTCGTGGAAGAGGCCGGACAGCATCGGGCTGGCGCCGATCATGTCGCCGGCCGCCGCGGTGACGGAGTACTTGTGACCCTTGCGGGCCTCGCGCAGGCCGGTCGCCAGGTACTCGACACCGCCCGCGGGTATGGCTTTGGTGGTGCCGTCTGCCTGACGCTCACTCACGTTGCCCGAGGAGCCCTGCGGGGGCTCCAGGGTTCCGTGGAGGTCGTTGAAGGACAGCATCTGCACGTCGACGGTGCGGCCGTGGTCATGGCCGCCACCGCCACCACTCGCGGCACCGGCCGGCAGTGCGGCGGCGACCATCGCACCGGCCGCCGCGGTGACGGCGAGAGCGGTGAGGGTCAACCGGCGGGCTCGGCGGTGCCGTTGTGGCGTCGCTGACATTTGTTCCCCTTTGTGGACAGCGATACGACTTGGGAGGTTCGCCGCAGCCTATTGTCAACGCGCGTAGCGCGACAGGGGGTATGGGGTATCGAGCTGGTTACATGCGCAAGACAGCCCGGCGGACGGACCCCACGGCAGACCACTGCCGGGCCGCACCCTGACGGGCCCCCGCCGGGGTCGTAGGCTCGCCCCATGACTGACGACGCAGCAACGGCCCCGGAGCCGGGACGGCAGATCCAGACCCTCGACGAGCTGACGGAGGAGCAGGCCGACGCCGTCCTCGCCCTGATCGAGGACGCGGCCCGCACCGACGGCACCACCGCCGTGTCCGAACAGGGCCGCCTCCAGCTGCGCGGCGGAGCGCGCGAGGGGATCCGGCACTTCCTGCTCACCGAGACGGGCCGGCTCGCCGGATACGGGCAACTGGAGGACACCGACCCGGTGGAGGCCCCCGCCGCCGAGCTCGTCGTCCACCCCTCGATGCGCGGCCGCGGCCACGGCCGGGCACTGGGCACCGCCCTGCTGGCCGCCTCCGGCAAGCGGATCCGGGTATGGGCCCACGGCGGCAAGTCCGCGGCCCGCCACCTCGCGCAGGTCCTCGGCCTGACCCTGTTCCGCGAGCTGCGCCAGCTGCGCCGCCCGCTCGGCGGAGCCGGCACCGACGCGGCCCCGCTGCCGGAGCCGGTCCTGCCGCCGGGCGTGACCGTACGGACCTTCGTGCCCGGGGCCGACGACGCCGCGTGGCTCGCCGTCAACGCGGCCGCCTTCGCCCACCACCCCGAGCAGGGCTCGCTCACCCAGCGGGACCTCAACGACCGGATCGCGCAGCCCTGGTTCGACGCCAAGGGCTTCTTCCTCGCCGAGCGCGACGGCGAACTCGTCGGCTTCCACTGGACGAAGGTCCACGCCGAGCAGCAGCTCGGCGAGGTCTACGTGGTCGGCGTACGCCCCGGCGCGCAGGGCGGCGGCCTCGGCAAGGCCCTCACCGCGATCGGCCTCCACCACCTCGCGGCCGCCGGCCTGCCCACCGCCATGCTCTACGTGGACGCCGACAACCCGGCGGCCCTCGCCGTCTACGCGGGCCTCGGCTTCACCACCCACGAGGTCGACCTGATGTACCGCACGGAGAGCTGACCGTATTCCAGCCCCGCCAGCGCGCACGTGCCCGCGGACGCCGGCCAAATCCAGCCCCGCCGGCGTTTGAGGCGCGGGGTCTGGGGCGGAGCCCCAGGGGCCCCGGGCGCAGCCCCCGGGGCCTGGGGCTCCGCAGCCCCGTATCCACCGCCACCCGTCACCCGCACGGCGCAAGCCGACAGGCAGCCGCCCTCCCGGCCCCCGGAAGCCATACGCCATTAACCGCGCATTAATGCGCGGTCGCGAAGCTGACCCCATGCAGCCCCGACTCCGACTGACGGCCGACACTTCCGACGCGCCTGTCCTGCCGCGTGCGCGGAAGAATGGAGTCATGAGCCACAAGCCCAGCGCCAGCCCCACCGAGGTCCCCAGCCAGCAGCCGTCGCACACGTTCGCGTCGCCGTCCGCACCCACGGCAGCGGACATCTCCGCCTCCGTGGCGGCCGCCGCCGCCACGCCCGAGGCCGTGGCCGCGCGCGCGGCCACCGGCGCACACGCACGCCTCGGCTCCATAGCCGCCCACCGCCCGCACGTCGATCTGGAACCGGATCTCGACGCGGACCTGGACGCCTACGACGACAAGGACGGCGGTGAGCTGCCCCCGGGCCGCTTCCTGGACCGGGAGCGCAGCTGGCTCGCCTTCAACGAACGGGTGCTGGAGCTCGCCGAGGACCCCGCCACCCCGCTCCTGGAGCGGGCGAACTTCCTGGCGATCTTCGCGAGCAACCTCGACGAGTTCTTCATGGTCCGCGTCGCCGGCCTCAAGCGCCGCATCGCGACCGGGGTCGCCACCCGCTCGGCCTCGGGGCTGCAGCCCCGCGAGGTGCTGGACCAGATCTGGACCCGCTCCCGTGAGCTCATGGCCCGCCACGCCGCCTGCTTCCAGCAGGACATCTCCCCCCAGCTCGCCGAGGAAGGCGTCCACCTCATCCGGTGGCACGACCTGACCGAGAAGGAGCAGGCGCGCCTCTTCACCCTGTTCCGCAACCAGATCTTCCCGGTGCTCACCCCGCTGGCCGTGGACCCCGCGCACCCGTTCCCGTACATCTCCGGCCTCTCGCTGAACCTGGCCGTGGTCGTGCGCAATCCCGTCAGCGGCCACCGCCACTTCGCCCGGGTCAAGGTCCCGCCGCTCCTCTCCCGCTTCCTGGAGGCCTCCCCGCAGCGCTACGTCCCGCTGGAGGACGTCATCGCCGCGCACCTGGAGGAGCTGTTCCCCGGCATGGAGGTGCTCGCGCACCACATGTTCCGCGTGACCCGCAACGAGGACCTCGAGGTCGAGGAGGACGACGCCGAGAACCTCCTCCAGGCCCTGGAGAAGGAGCTCATGCGGCGCCGCTTCGGCCCGCCGGTCCGCCTCGAGGTCGAGGAGTCCATCGACCCCGGCGTCCTGGACCTCCTCGTGCAGGAGCTCAAGGTCAACGCCTCCGAGGTGTACCCGCTGCCCGGCCCCCTGGACCTGACCGCGCTCTTCGGGATCGCCTCGCTGGACCGGCCGGAGCTGAAGTTCACGAAGTTCGTCGCCGGCACCCACCGCGACCTGGCCGAGGTCGAGTCCGCGTCCGCCCCCGACATCTTCGCCGCGCTGCGCGAACGGGACGTGCTGCTGCACCACCCCTACGACTCCTTCTCCACCTCGGTGCAGGCCTTCCTGGAGCAGGCCGCCGCCGACCCGGACGTCCTGGCGATCAAGCAGACGCTGTACCGGACCTCCGGCGACTCCCCGATCGTGGACGCCCTGATCGACGCCGCCGAAGCCGGCAAGCAGGTCCTCGTACTCGTCGAGATCAAGGCCCGCTTCGACGAGCAGGCCAACATCAAGTGGGCCCGCAAGCTGGAGGAGTCCGGCTGCCACGTGGTCTACGGCCTCGTCGGCCTCAAGACCCACTGCAAGCTGTCGCTCGTCGTCCGCCAGGAGGGCGACCAGCTGCGCCGCTACTCCCACGTCGGCACCGGCAACTACCACCCCAAGACGGCACGGCTCTACGAGGACCTCGGGCTGCTCACCGCCGACCCGCAGGTCGGCGCGGACCTCTCCGACCTCTTCAACCGGCTGTCGGGCTACTCGCGCCGCGAGACCTACCGCCGGCTGCTCGTGGCCCCGCGCTCGCTGCGCGGCGGCCTGATCTCCCGGATCGACAAGGAGGCCGCCCACCACCGGGCCGGCCGCCCCGCGTACGTGCGCCTCAAGATGAACTCCATCGTCGACGAGGCGCTCATCGACTCCCTCTACCGGGCCTCGCAGGCGGGGGTGCCCATCGACATCTGGGTCCGCGGCATCTGCGCGATCCGCCCCGGGGTCCCCGGGCTCTCGGAGAACATCCGGGTCCGCTCGATCCTCGGCCGCTTCCTGGAGCACTCCCGGGTCTTCGCCTTCGGCAACGGCGGCGAACCCGAGGTGTACATAGGCAGCGCCGACATGATGCACCGCAACCTCGACCGCCGTATCGAGGCACTGGTCAGGGTCGCCGACCCGGCCCACCGCGCGGCACTGGACCGGCTGCTGGAAACCGGCATGTCCGACGCCACCTCCTCCTGGCACCTGGGCCCGGACGGCGAGTGGACCCGGCACAGCACGGACGGCGAGGGCCAGCCGCTGCGGCACGTTCAGGAGATGCTCATAGACGCCCGGAGGCGCCGGCGTGGCTCAGCCAAACCATGACCCGACCGCGATTACGGCAGGTGACGTGCTCGGCGTCTACCTGCGCTCGCAGGCCACCGCTTTCCTACGGGGACTGCGCCTACACGATGAGGGCGCGGCGAGCGGGCCGGCCGAGGGCACCGAGGCGGCGCGCAGCCTGCGGGGGGCCGCGCGCCGCATCGCCTCGTCCCTCTCCACCTTCAGAGCGGTGGCCGACTCGGCCTGGGCGGACTCGCTGCGCACCGAGCTGGTCTGGCTCTCCTCGACCCTGGCCGACGAGCACGCGTACGCCGCCCGCCTGACCCGGCTGATGGACGCCCTGCACCGGCTGTCGGGCTCCCCGGAGGTCCCCGCCCCGCGGGGCGGCGCCTCGGGCTCCCTCACCGTGGGCTCGGCGCGCGCGGGCGCCCTGCTGGAGCGCCAGCTCACGCTGTCGCGCACCCGGGCCCACTCGGCCACGCTCCAGGCGCTGGGCTCCTCCCGCTTCCACGCGGTCGCGGACTCGGTCGCGGTGCTGGCCTCCGAGGTCCCGCTGGACGCGGTCGCGGCCCGGGGCCGGGTGGACCAGGTGCTGGTACCGCTGACGGAAGTGGCCGGATCCCGCCTGTCCGCGGCAGTGGCCTCCCTCCCCGCCCCCTGCCCCGCGCACCCGTACAACGCGGACCACGACGGCCCCTGGAACGAGGTGCGCCGCCTCCTGCGGGTGCACCGCTACGCACGGGAGGCGCTGGGCGAGGACGTGGCCCGGCATGCGGCCGCGGGCGAGGCCCTGGACCGCCACCGCGACGCGGCGGAGGCCGCGGCGGCCTCGGCCACGGCCGCGCGCACGCCCCGTATCGCCCCCGCGACGGCCTACGCCCTGGGCATCCTGCACGCGGACCAGCGCCACGAGGTCGAGGCCTCCCGGCTGACCTTCCACCACATCTGGCAGCCGAATTCCGGCCACGCCGTCCACGAGGCCGAATCCGGTCACGTAACGGTAACGGCAAGATAACGTCGGATTACGGCAGGGGGTGGAGCCGTCCGGACACACCACCCCGCCCGCCACGGTTCACCATCCGTTCACCTACCGCGGTCGGCCGCTTCACCTGATCTGCCTAACTTCGTAGATGCAAGGTGCGAGTCACCGCGAAGGCGACGATTCCCCCGAGCAACCGACGTAGTCCTCTTCGCACGCCGCCCCGATACAGAAAGCGGCCGGCGGCTTCTGGAAGGAAACACCCGAAAGTGAAGCTTCAGCGCAAGAACATGCTTCGTGCCTCCGCCCTCGGCGCGCTCGTCGTGTCCAGCGCCCTGGTCCTCACGGCGTGCGGCTCGGACGACAACACCAAGACGGACACCTCCGCGTCCGGCAAGCCGAGCGCCGCCACGAGCGACGTCAAGTGTGACGGGGCGAAGGGCAAGCTGCTCGCCTCCGGCTCTTCCGCGCAGAAGAACGCGGTCGACCTGTGGATCAAGAACTACATGGCGGCCTGCTCCGGCGTCGAGGTGAACTACAAGTCCTCCTCCTCCGGTGAGGGCATCGTCGCGTTCAACCAGGGCACCGTCGGTTTCGCCGGTTCGGACTCCGCGCTGAAGCCCGACGCCGTCGAGGAGTCGAAGAAGGTCTGCACCGGCGGTCAGGGCATCGACCTGCCGATGGTCGGCGGCCCCATCGCCATCGGCTTCAACGTCGCCGGCGTGGACAAGCTGACGCTGGACGCCCCCACCATCGCCGCGATCTTCAACGACAAGATCAAGAAGTGGGACGACGAGGCGATCAAGAAGCTGAACCCCGGCGTCACGCTTCCCTCCACCGCGATCCAGGCCTTCCACCGCTCCGAGGACTCGGGCACCACCGAGAACCTGGGCAAGTACCTCAAGGCCGCCGCCCCCGAGGCGTGGACGTACGACGCCGCGAAGAAGTGGCCGGCCCCGGGTGGCCAGGCCGCCTCCGGCTCCGCCGGTGTCGCCTCGCAGGTCAAGGCCGTTGACGGTGCGATCGGCTACTTCGAGCTCTCGTACGCCTCCTCGCAGTCCATCAAGACCGTGGACGTGAACACGGGCGCCGCCGCTCCGGTCAAGGCCAGCAGCGAGAACGCCTCCAAGGCCATCGCCGCCGCCAAGATCGCCGGCACCGGTGACGACCTGGCCCTGAAGCTCGACTACACCACCAAGGCCGAGGGCGCCTACCCGATCATCCTGGTGACCTACGAGGTCGTCTGCGACAAGGGCAACAAGCCCGAGACGCTCGCCACCGTGAAGTCCTTCCTGAACTACACCGCTTCCGACGCCGGCCAGAAGGCGCTCTCCGAGATCGGCTACGCCCCGATCCCGACCGAGATCAACGCCAAGGTCCGCGAGGTCATCGCGAAGCTCGCCTAATCCCGACCCCCGGACCATCCGGGCCGCTCCCCCCGTCCGGGGAGCGGCCCGGCCCGGGGACCCTCCCCTCCACCCAGGGGATCCGGTGCACCGCCGCCAGGGGGCCTGCCCCCCATCCAGACCGGAAAGACCATGGCTTCCACCACACCCACCCAGATAGACACGGCTCCGCCTGTCGCCAAGAGCGGAAGGTCCACCGGCCGCGCCGGTGACAAGGTCTTCGCCGGCCTTTCCAAGGGCTCCGGCATCCTGCTCCTGGTGATCATGGCGTCGATCGCCGTCTTCCTCACCTACCGCGCTTCGATCGCTCTGGCCGACAACGAGGGCAACTTCCTCACCACGTTCGACTGGAACGCGTCGGCCAAGCCCCCCGTCTTCGGCATCGCCGTCCTGCTCTTCGGCACCGTCGTCAGCTCGATCATCGCGATGGTCATCGCGGTTCCGATCGCTGTCGGCATCGCCCTGTTCATCTCGCACTACGCGCCGCGCAAGCTGGCCTCCCCGCTCGCCTACGTGGTCGACCTGCTCGCCGCAGTGCCCTCGATCATCTACGGCATCTGGGGCGCGCTCTTCCTCGTCCCGTACCTCGGCGGCCTCAACAGCTGGCTCGACCAGTACATGGGCTGGACCTACGTCTTCGACAAGACCCAGGTCGGCGTCGCGCGCTCGCTCTTCACCGTCGGCATCCTGCTCGCGATCATGATCCTCCCGATCGTGACCAGCGTCAGCCGCGAGGTCTTCCTCCAGGTCCCGCGCATGAACGAGGAAGCCGCCCTGGCCCTCGGCGCGACCCGCTGGGAAGTCATCCGCATGTCGGTGCTGCCCTTCGGCCGCTCCGGAGTCATCTCCGCCTCGATGCTCGGCCTCGGCCGCGCACTCGGCGAGACCATGGCCGTCGCCACCGTGCTGTCCCCGAGCTTCCTGATCTCCGGCCACATCCTGGACCCGGGCGGCGGCACCTTCGCGCAGAACATCGCCGCGAAGTTCGACGAGGCCAACGAGTTCGGCCGCGACGCCCTGATCGCCTCCGGCCTCGTGCTCTTCCTGCTCACCCTGCTGGTCAACGGCGCAGCCCGGCTGATCATCGCCCGTCGCAAGGACTTCTCGGGGGCGAACGCCTGATGAGCCACGCACTCCAGGACCCGCGCCCCTCCCGGGCCCGCAAGTCCGTCGCCCCCACCAGCCTGACGCAGGGCAGCCTGCCCCGCTGGGCCCCGGCCGGCATCGCGGCCCTCTCGGTCGCCCTCGGCTGCGCCCTCGGCGCCGGCTTCGGCCTCCACAGCAGGATCCAGTGGGGCCTGCTCGCCGCCATCCTGTTCGTGGTCATCACGTACACGGCCAGCTCGGTCATCGAGAACCGCCGCCAGGCCAAGGACCGGGTCGCCACCTCCGTGGTCTGGGTCTGCTTCCTGCTCGCGGTCATCCCGCTGCTCTCGCTGCTGTGGACCACCATCAGCCGCGGCATCAAGCTCCTCGACGGCAACTTCCTCAGCCACTCGATGAACGGCGTCACCGCCTTCGACCACGGCGGCGGCGTCTACCACGCGCTGCTCGGCACCATCGAGCAGGTCGGCCTGGCCACCGCGATCTCCGCGCCCATCGGCCTGCTGACCGCCGTCTACCTGGTCGAGTACGGCCGGGGCTCGCTCGCCAAGGCCGTGACGTTCTTCGTCGACGTCATGACCGGCATCCCCTCCATCGTCGCGGGTCTGTTCATCCTGACGACCTGGAACCTGATGCTCGGCTTCGGCCCCTCCGGCTTCGCCGGCTCGCTGGCCCTGTCGATCCTGATGATGCCCGTCGTGGTCCGCTCCACCGAAGAGATGCTCAAGCTCGTCCCCAACGAGCTGCGCGAGGCCGCCCTGGCCCTTGGTGTGCCGAAGTGGCGCATGATCCTCAAGGTCGTGCTGCCCACCGCGATCGGCGGCATCTCCACCGGCGTGATGCTGGCCGTCGCCCGCATCGCCGGCGAGACCGCGCCGATCATGCTGCTGGTCTTCGGCTCCCAGCTGATCAACGGAAACCCCTTCGAAGGTGCTCAGTCCTCGCTCCCCCTGTACATCTGGGAGCAGTACAAGGTCGGCAGTGACGCCTCCTACGACCGGGCATGGGCCGCAGCGCTCGTCCTGATCGCCTTCGTCATGATCCTCAATCTGGTGGCCCGCGGCATCGCCCGCTGGAAGGCTCCCAAGACCGGTCGCTGACGCGACCACCCGAAAGCGAAGTGACCCCTCATGGCTAAGCGAATCGACGTCAGCGGACTGTCCGCCTTCTACGGCACCCACAAGGCCATCGACGACATCTCGATGACCGTGGAGCCCCGCTCCGTGACCGCCTTCATCGGCCCCTCCGGCTGCGGCAAGTCCACCTTCCTGCGCACCCTGAACCGCATGCACGAGGTCACCCCCGGTGGCCGCGTGGAGGGCAAGGTGCTGCTGGACGACGAGAACCTGTACGGCCCCGGCGTGGACCCGGTCGCGGTCCGCCGCACGGTCGGCATGGTCTTCCAGCGCCCGAACCCCTTCCCCACCATGTCGATCTTCGACAACGTGGCGGCGGGCCTGCGGCTGAACGGCTCCTTCAAGAAGTCCGAGCTGACCGACATCGTCGAGAAGTCGCTCCAGGGCGCCAACCTCTGGAACGAGGTCAAGGACCGCCTGAACAAGCCGGGCTCCGGCCTCTCCGGCGGCCAGCAGCAGCGCCTGTGCATCGCCCGCGCCATCGCGGTCGAGCCCCAGGTCCTCCTGATGGACGAGCCCTGCTCGGCCCTCGACCCGATCTCCACCCTCGCCATCGAGGACCTGATCGGCGAGCTCAAGGAGCGCTTCACGATCGTCATCGTGACGCACAACATGCAGCAGGCGGCCCGCGTCTCCGACCGCACCGCCTTCTTCAACCTCTCCGCGGTCGGCCAGCCCGGAAAGCTGGTCGAGATCGACGACACGGACCGGATCTTCTCGAACCCGTCCGTGCAGGCGACCGAGGACTACATCTCGGGCCGCTTCGGCTAAACCGAAGCCCCTGGATGTCTGAGCGTCCTGCGGTGCTGCATGGCGGTGCCACCGCAAGGCGAAAGGGCCGGCTCCCCCTGGGTGGGGGGAGCCGGCCCGCTTTCGTTCTCAGTGCTTTCGCGCCACGGCTACTGCACGAAGGCCAGGTTCACGATCCAGAAGCAGACCGCGGCGACGAGCGCCGCAGCCGGCATGGTGATGAACCAGCCGAGGATGATGTTCTTGGCCACGCCCCAGCGGACCGCGTTCACCCGCTTGGTCGCACCCACACCCATGATCGCCGAGGTGATCACGTGGGTGGTGGAGATCGGCGCGTGGAAGAGGTAGGCCGAACCGAACATGATCGAGGCGCCGGTGGTCTCCGCCGCGAAGCCCTGCGGCGGGTCCAGCTCGATGATCTTGCGGCCGAGGGTCCGCATGATCCGCCAGCCGCCCGCGTAGGTACCCAGCGACAGCATCACGGCGCACACGATCTTGACCCAGACCGGAATCTCGTCGCCCGCGTTCTGCACATCGGCGATGACCAGGGCCATCATCACGATGCCCATGGTCTTCTGCGCGTCCTGCAGACCATGGCCGAGCGCCATGCCGGCCGCCGAGACGGTCTGCGCGATGCGGAAACCGCGCTTGGCCTTGTGCGGGTTGGAGCGGCGGAACATCCACAGGATGGCGACCATCACCAGGTAACCGACGACGAGGCCGACGACCGGCGAGATGAACATCGGGATGACGACCTTGTCGACCACGCCCGACCACAGCACCTCGGTGCCGCCCGCCAGCGCCGCGCCCACCATGCCGCCGAACAGCGCGTGCGAGGAGGACGAGGGCAGGCCGAAGTACCAGGTGATCAGGTTCCACACGATCGCGCCGACCAGCGCCGCGAAGAGGATCCACATCCCCCGGTTGCCGTGCGGGGTCTCGATGAGCCCCTCACTGACCGTCTTGGCGACCCCGCTGCCCAGGAAGGCACCGGCGAGGTTCATCACCGCGGCCATCGCGAGCGCGGCGCGCGGGGTCAGCGCGCGGGTCGAGACCGAGGTCGCGATCGCGTTCGCCGAGTCGTGGAACCCGTTGGTGTACGTGAAACCGAGCGCGACACCGATGGTCACGATCAGAGCGAAGGTGTCCACGAGGTTCAGGACTCCTTGACCGCGATGGTCTCCACCGTGTTCGCGACGTGCTCGAACGCGTCGGCCGCCTCTTCGAGCACGTCGACGATCTGCTTGAGCTTCAGCACCTCGATGGCGTCGTACTTGCCGTTGAAGAGCTGGGCGAGCAGCTTGCGGTGGATCTGGTCGGCCTGGTTCTCGAGGCGGTTGACCTCGATCCAGTACTCGGTCAGGTTCTCCATGGTCCGCAGGTGCGGCATCGCCTCGGCGGTCAGCTCGGCCGCGCGCGCCAGTACCTCGATCTGCTGCTCGACTCCCTTGGGGAGCTCCTCCACGTTGTAGAGGACGACCAGGTCGACCGCCTCCTCCATGAAGTCCATGATGTCGTCGAGGCAGGACGCCAGGTTGTAGATGTCCTCGCGGTCGAACGGCGTGATGAAGGAGGAGTTGAGCTGGTGGAAGATCGCGTGGGTGGCGTCATCCCCCGCGTGCTCCGCTGCCCGCATCCGCTCCGCGATCTCGGCCCGGGCGGAGGAGTCCGCTCCGAGCAGTTCCATCAGGAGCTTCGAGCCCGTGACGATGTTGTCCGCGGATGCGGCGAACATGTCGTAGAAGCTCGTCTCCCTGGGGGTCAGACGAAATCGCACGTGAGGTCCTCGGGGTGCATTGGATTCGGTCAGGCTGATGCTAGGCGCATCCCCCGGCCACGGCTAACCGGCAGTTCCCCAGTGTCCTCCATCAGGCAGAGTGAGGACCACGGGCCCCTGCCCCCACGGACGGGGCCCGGTATCATATACCCATGAGGGGTATACACCCCTCGATCCGGACCACGGGAGGACGCATGACTGCCATCCAGGCGGAGGGCTCCGGAGCCGAAGCGGGCACCGAGGCGGCCGAGGCCGCAGCCGTGCACGGCTACCACCACCAGAAGGACGAGCACCTCAAGAGGCTGCGCCGGATCGAGGGCCAGATCCGGGGACTCCAGCGCCTCGTCGACGAGGACGTCTACTGCATCGACATACTCACCCAGGTCTCGGCGAGCACGAAGGCGCTCCAGTCCTTCGCGCTCCAGCTGCTGGAGGAGCACCTGCGGCACTGTGTCGCGGACGCGGCCGTCAAGGGCGGGGGCGAGATCGACGCCAAGGTCGAGGAAGCGACGAAGGCGATCGCGCGGCTGCTGCGCACCTGAACCGCACGGTCCCGGGGTCGGCGGCGGGGGACGGGGACGGGGACGGTACTGCGGGGGAGGCTTCGATCCGCGGGTGGCGGGTGGGGCGGGCGGCTAGCGCCCCATCAGTACTTCGTCGATCCGGTCCTGGCTGAGCCGGTCCTCGTTCGCGGCCGAGGCCGCGATGATCAGCTCGCCGCACAACTCGATCTCGGCGAGGGCCACGTAGTCCTGCACGGTCGTACCGCCTGCGGGAGTCACGCGTTCCACCTCTCTTTGCCGTCGTCGGGTCGCCGGCGCTCGGTTCCTCAGAGTAAGGACGGCAGGGCGCCGCGCGCATGACACGGATGGACCATTTCCGGCCCCTCACACGGGACCGATGAGCGCCCGTGGCCCGATCGCGCCGCCCGCACGGGCCCGGACCGCTAGTCGGCGATCTTCCCCGCGTAGATGTCCCCTTCGGCCGGCAGGACCACGGTGACCGGAGTCCCGAACCCGTAGAGCAGCGTGGTGGAGGAGACATCGATCACGCCATTGTTGACGTAGGTGAAACGGTGCCGGACCTTCCGCAGCCGGCCCTCCGCGTCGAGGTACGCGTCGAACGGCACCGCGTCCTTGCTGAACCCTTTCGCCGCCGCTTCCAGCGCGGCCTTCACCGCCGGCGAGGCATCCGCCGCGGCCCGCACGATGTCGGTCGTACCCCGGTAGTGCCGCACCTTGGTCCCCGCCACCTCGGTCTCGCCCACGTACGTCACCTCCTGCGCGCCGCGCAGCAGCTCGGCGGCGGCCATCGGGTCGGTGGCCCCGCCCGTGACGAGGTTCCCGTCGGCCAGGGCCGTCGTGTCCACCCGTACCCACTTGTCGTCGGGAACGCCCGCGCCGCGGTTCTTCATGTAGAGCGCGCCGGGGACCAGCAGCTCGGTGATGGGCCGGTGTTCGGCCTTGCCCTTGGCGTCGTCCGGGAGCATGACCAGGAGCTGGCCCATCCGGTTCTTGAAATCGACCCCGCCCTCGCCGCGGATGGTGACCCTGGTCCCGCCGGTCGCCATCTCCATCGCCGTACGGGCCCGCGCGCTGCCGGTCCTCGCGAGCACGTCGGCGGCTCCGCGGATCGTGGCCACCGGATCGCCGCCGGGGCGGCCGTCGTCCCCGGCGGCCGCTTCGCCGCCGCACCCGCTCAATGCCGCCAACGTCAGAGCCAGGCCGACGGCGAACGCCGTCTCACCCGCGCTTCCCAGCCGTCTCCCGTGCCGGTGCACCACCATCGCCTGCCAACCCCCAACGCGTGACCGCTGTTTGCCCGAGGCCCACCCGCTCCGCTTAACGAGGTCCCGGGGCTCCCGTCACGGCCCCGGCCCTTCCACGAACGGCTCGCCAACTCCGCGAATCCCCCTTGCGAAGCCGGCGTGAACCCCGCGCGAACCGGCGGGAGCCCCCCGGGCCGGGCCGCACGCCGGGGCGTACACCCCGGCACACACCCGGGCAAACGGCCGGGCGGCGGCCGGTCGCGCCCCCGACCGGGCACCCGGAGGATCCGCCCGCGCAGGACAGTCCCGTACCCCGCCCGGCCCGGGTACCGTGGTGGCGTGGAACCGCACACGAAAGCGACTCTTGCCGCTCCGCTTGCCGCCGTGCCGCTGCCCCGCGACCCCGGGACACCGGACCGCCCGCCCGCCGGACACACCACGAGCACCGCGGACCGGGGCTCCTTCTGCCTCGCCGTCTGCAGCTGCGGCTGGCGCGGCCCGGCCCGCCGCTCCCGCGACCTGGCCCGCAAGGATGCGGGAGCCCACATCACGCCATAGCCCAGGCGCCCGGTTCGCCCGTTCGCCCGTTCGCCCGTTCGGACGGCTCCGGTGGCCGACGCACCCGGGAGCGGATGCCCTTGACTCATGCCCGGACCCGCGCCACGACTCGCCGCCCTCCTCTGGGCCCTGCTGATCGCGCTCGCCCCGGCCGCCCCGGCCCGGGCCAGCCCCGTGGGAACGGCCGACGGGCCCGGCGAAGTGGCCCTGGCCATCGGAGTCACCACCACCGCGGCCGCCGCGACCGGCCTGTGGCTGCGCTCGCGCTACCGACGCGAGGACCCGGACTCCCCCACGGAAGGCACCGGCGGCACGGACGGTGGCGGCGAGCCGTGACCCCGCCCCCGCGCTCCCGCCCCGCTGCGGTCCGCCTCTGCTTCGGGGTGGCCGCCCTCTGCCTCCTGGCGGCGCTCCTGCTGTCGGCCTGGGACCACTACGGCCGCGCCTGACCCGCCGAGCCCGGGGCCCGGCAGACGGCCTACGCCGCGAGTCCCTTGTCCCGCGGCCCCTGCGCCTGCGGCAGGTCCACCGGCCGGGCCAGTACCCGGCCGCGCGCGCGGACCAGTACGCCCAGCCGCGGCGACCGGGCGACGGCCCGCACCACCGGGGTCAGCAGGGCCATCGCGAGCGGGGCGAGCAGCAGCACCACCGCGGTGCCCAACGCGAACCCGCCGATGACGTCGGTCGGGTAGTGCACGCCCAGGTAGACCCGGGTGAAGCCTTCCACAAGCGCCAGCCCGATCCCGACGAAGCCGAGTCTGCGGTGGGCGACGAACAGGCCGACGCCCAGCGCCATCGCGAGCGTGGCGTGGTCGCTGACGAACGAGAACGCGCTGTGTCCGATCCCGGCGCCGGGATCCAGCACCTCGACCCCGTCGTGCTGCGCGGCCGGCCGCGGCCGGCCCACGAACTCCCGCAGCGGGACGTTCAGGAGCAGCGCGGCCCCGGCGGCGAGCGGCGCCCACACGAGCGCGGCGAAGGATTCGACGGCCGCGGCCTCGTCCAGCCGGCGCGCACCGCGCCAGCACCAGAGCACCAGGAGCACGAGGGCCAGCAGGATCCCGTACTCACCGACGACCGAGACCGCCCGGTCCAGCCACTGAGGGGCCTGCCGGGCCAGTCCGTTGATCTCGTACAGCAGGCTTACATCCACGTTCGGCCCACCAGTTGTGAGTCCAGCCATGGTGATGCGGCCCCTTGCCCTTGCTTCGGTACCCCCGCGGACGCACCCCGGTGTGCGCCCCTACGCCCCCCGTGATCAACCCGATGATCCAGTATGTGGTTCGGTCCCCTTGACCATGGAACGCCCGTTCTGGCGGCCGCGTTCCACTCTCCACCGAATGATCACTCCAACGTTATCGAAGAGTGACTCATCGTCGCAGCTCAGGGCCTTGGCTTCACGCTGCGTTGCCGGTGCCTTCGCGCTTCGGCAGTGCTTCCGCACCGTCCTTGGTGACCCGGGTCGCACCGAAGTAGTCGGGCGTGTCGATCTTGTCGAAACGGATCACGGCGCCGGTGAACGGGGCGTTGATCATGTAGCCGCCGCCCACGTAGAGCCCGACGTGCCGGATCTCCCGAGAGTTCGTCAGATCGTCGGAGAAGAAGACCAGATCACCCGGCAGCAGGTCCGCCCGCGCGGGATGCGAACCGGCGTTGTACTGGTCGTTCGCCACCCGGGGCAGCTCGATCCCCACCGACTCGTACGCGGCCTTGGTCAGCCCCGAGCAGTCGAAGCGCCCGCCCTGGTCGGCCGTCCCGTTGCCTCCCCACAGGTACGGCGTCCCCAGCTGCTTCTGCGCGAAGTAGATCGCCCCGGCGGCCTGTTGCGAGGGCGCCACCCGCCCCACGGGGGCCTCGAAGCTCTTGGCCAGGGTCGTGATCGTCTTCACGTACCCCTGGGTCTCCTGGAACGGCGGGACGCCCTGGTACTGCGTCACCGCGCCCGGCCCCGCGTTGTAGGCGGCGAGCATGTTCTTCACGGGGTCGCCGGGCACCTTGGACACGTAGCGCGCCAGCTCGCAGTCGTACGACGCCGCCGACGGGATCGCGTCGTTGGGATCCCAGATGTCGCGGTCGCCGTCACCGTCGCCGTCGATGCCGTGCGTGGCCCAGGTCCCCGGGATGAACTGCGCGATGCCCCGGGCGTCCGCCGGGCTCACCGCGCTCGGGTTCCAGCCGCTCTCCGAGTACAGCTGGGCGGCCAGCACGGGCGGGGTGAGCGTGGGGCAGAGCCGGCCCCACTTCTCCACGAGGCTCTGGTACTTCCCCGGGACGGCCCCCTTGCTGAGCCCCACGAGGCCACCGCCGCCGCCACTGGCGATGCCCGCGGCGGCCGAGTACGTACCGACGACGAGCAGGGCGAGAAAGCACAGGCACGCCCCGAAGCTGATTCCACCGACCACCCAGACCTTGCGCACCCGCCAACCTTCCCCCATCGAACGGCTTTTCCCGGAGCTCCCGCCACCCCGTGTCGAATCATCCCGTTTGGGGGCGCCGTGGAAACCGTTACGCCGCAAGCCATTGAGCTCGGTGTCCGAGGGAATCGGCCCAACTCATCCGAAAATACGACGTACTTTCTATCGTCCCCCGGCATCCCGCGGCGCCACGAACAGACTCTGCGCGCTCCGCCCGATCGGCCCCTTCTCATCGTGCAACCGCGCGTCCGCGAGACCGATCCCGGCCGCGTCCACACTCGTACGGGCCTCCACGCACACCCACTCGCCCACCGGATGGCGGTGCAGATGGACGGTCAGGTCCCCGTTGACGAAGACGTAGCGCCCGAAGTCCAGCACCGAGCTGATGCCGTTGCCCGAGTCCGCCGCGACCAGGACCCGGTCCAGGGGCCTGGGCTCCTCCCCGGCGACCAGCGGCACCCTCATCCGCATCCAGCAGGTCCCCGGCCCCAGTTCGACGAAGGCCCCCTCGGTGAAACGCGTCTCCATCGCCGAGTGGTAGCCCGTCTCCCACGGCACCGGGAAGAACGGCGTCACCCCCACCTCCCCCGGCGGCGGCAGCTCCGGCCCCGCCGCCACGGCCGGTACGGAATCCGGCGCCGTCCGGATCCGCAGGGCACGCGCCAGCATCACGGGCGCGGCCCCGGCCGGAGCCAGGGCTGCCTCGACCACCTCGGTGCCACGACCGGCCCGGAGCACGCTGGTGGTCAGCTCCAACGGCCCGAGCGGCACCGGGCGCAGGATCTCGTAGGTGATCCGGGCGATCCTCATGTCCTCGCGCGCGCCCGGCCGTTCCTCGATCGCCCGCCCGAGCAGCGCGGCCGGCGGACCGGCGTGCTGCGCACCGGGATCCCACGGCCCGCGCGTGTAGGCGGTGGCCCGGAACCGGCCCGCATCGATCCGCTCGTAGAACCCCTCTACGTCCTCTGCACCCTCTACGCCCTCTGCATCGCCCATGAGCGGCACGCTACCGACAGGTAACCCGCCCCCGCCAGACCTTCATCGGGCCTCAGCGGGCCTCCGCGGGCCTCAGCACGCCTCAGCGGGCGAAGCCCAGCCCCACCCCGAGCCCCACCAGCACCGAGCCGATGGCCCGGTTGAGCGCCTTCTGCGCCTTCAGCATCCGGTCGCGCAGACGGGAGTTGGAGAAGAACAGCGCCACCGCCCCGAACCAGCCCAGGTGCGCCGCCGACATGAACAGCCCGTACCCGGCCTGCTGCCACACCGGCGTCCCCGGCCCGACCACCTGGGTGAAGGTGGACACGACGAACAGCGTGGTCTTCGGATTGAGCACATTGGTCAGGAACCCGGTCCGAAGCGCCCCGAACGGCGTCAGCCCGGCCTTCTCCTCCAGGTCCACGGTCACCTCGGCCCGCGACCGGAAGGTCTTCACACCGACCCACACCAGGTACGCGGCGCCCGCGAGCTTGATCGCCGTGAACAGCCCGGCCGAGGAGGCGATCAGCAGGCCGACCCCGAGCATCGTGTACGAGACGTGCACCAGCACGCCCGCCGCGACCCCGGCGGCCGCGAGCAGCCCGGTGGGGCGCCCGTAGAGGTAGCTGTTGCGGACCACCATGGCGAAGTCCGCACCGGGACTGATGACGGCGAGGAAGGTGATGAGGGCGACTGCCAGCACTTCGGTCATGAACCGATGCTCGCCGCGCCCTCCCCCACGATCAAGCGCTTTCCGCATCCCCGCACCCACCGGACTCCCCCTGCCACCCCATCTCCCCCACCGGGGGACAATGGCGACGTGCCCAAGCCTCCTCCCCCCGCTCCCCCCTCGCCCCCGCACTCCCCGCTCCCCGTCCTGCAAGCGGACTGCGGGAACTGCTTCGCGCTGTGCTGCGTGGCCCTGCCGTTCGCGAAGTCCACCGACTTCGCCGTGAACAAGCCCGCCGGCACCCCCTGCAAGAACCTCCAGCAGGACTTCCGCTGCTCCATCCACACCCGGCTGCGCGACACCGGCTTCCAGGGCTGCACGGTCTTCGACTGCTTCGGCGCGGGACAGCAGGTCTCACAGGTCACCTTCGGCGGCCGCGACTGGCGCACCCACCCCGGCACCGCCGCCGCCATGTACGAGGTCTTCCCCGTGATGCGGCACCTGCACGAGCTGCTCCTCTACATCTCCGAAGCTCTCGCCCTCCCGGCCGCCCGCCCCGTCCACACGCAGCTGCGCACGGCACAGGCCGACACCGCGCGCTGGACGGAGGCCACCCCCGAAGCCCTCGCGACCCTCGACATCGGCCCCCTGCGCCAGGAGGTCAACGCCCTCCTCCTCAAGGCCAGCGAGCTCGTACGGGCCAAGGTGCCCGGCCGCAAGAAGAACCACCGCGGCGCCGACCTGATGGGCGCCCGCCTCTCCGGCGCTGACCTGCGCGGCGCGAACCTCCGCGGGGCCTACCTGATCGCGGCCGACCTCAGCGGCGCCGACCTGCGCTCCGCCGACCTGATCGGCGCGGACTTCCGCGACACCGACCTGCGCGGGACCGACCTCAGGGACACCCTCTTCCTCACCCAGCCCCAGCTCAACGCGGCCAAGGGCACCCCCGCCACCCAGCTCCCGCCCCACCTGACCCACCCGGCGCACTGGCTCGCGTAACCAACCACCGACGCCGGTGCACCCTCGTCCCGCCGGCGCCGCGCCCGGCTCGTGCCCCGAACGCGACACCGACGGAAGACACAACCGCCCGTCAGTCAGGGCTTGACGATCGCCGTCCAGCCCGACGGACAGGTCAGTACGCCCGCGGGGGTGTAGGTGCAGAAGTTCTCGTACACGTCCCCCGTGGTCGTCAGCACCTTCACGTACGCGGTGAACACGTCGATACCGAGCGAGACACTGCACGCGTTCCTGGGGAACCCCGGGTTCGCCGCGGTGGTGAGGTCCTTCCACACGTAGGGGCCGTTCGACGGCCTCGTCTCGCGCCTCCCCAGGAAGGCCTTGCCCCCGCTCAGCGCCGCCGTGAACTCCAGGTTGCTCTGCCCCCTGGCCGTGTCCACGTCCGAGCAGGGCCCGGGCGCACCCGCCGGCCCCCGATCCCCCTTGGGCCCGCGGTCACCCTTCGGCCCCTTGGGCCCCCGCGGCCCGGGACACCCGCCACCCCGCCCCGTCGCCGCCCGGGCAGACCCCGCCGAGGCCGGCGCCGGCAGCGTCCGCACCACCGCGTCGTCACAGCCACCGCCCCTGACCGACGTCCCCGCGGCCATCGCGGGAGCGGAGCCACCCGCGAACGACGCCAGCACCAGCGGCACCGCGAGACCACCGGCCAGCCATGCCTTGCGACCCACTCTGCTCACGGAACCCATCCGTTCACTCCTTGCATCGGCACACCGAACGACGAGGAGCATCCCCCGCAACACCGCGCGCGGATGGAACGACTGACGGAATGTCGGACATATGTCATCGGGTTGGTCGAACGACACACCGGCCCACTGAGCCGAACGGCGGCCCCTCGACAGTCACCCCGTACGGCGGGCACGCAATCATTGCCCGGGGTCACCCACCGTGATACACAGAGTGACCATACGTTCTTTCCCCCACACGCCGCCCTGACGCAGGTCAGAGCACACGGGCGCAACCCGGGAACGCAGATCGGGTAAAGAGAGCCGCCAAGTCGACATACGACGGCTGTTTCATCAGCGAAGATAGTGCGTGACCCCTGCCGTCCGGGCACGGGCAACAAGAACTACCCGTGCAGGGGCGGTGAGTTACATGATCCTGGCAGCCGAAAAAGGCGACATCACCACCATCATCGGCGGAATCGCCCCGAACTGGGGGCCGTTCGGCAGTCTCGGCAACGAAGCGAAGGTCATGGTCGAGGTGGTCATGGCCGTCGCCATCCTCCTCTGCCTGGGCATCGCCATCTGGGGCGCAGCCAAACAGCGCATCGGCGCGACGGCCCTGCGCGACACCTTCAGCGCGGAACAGGGCAAGGGCCTCATCGTGGCCGGCCTGACGGGCGTCTTCATCATCGGCTCCCTCGGCACCCTCTTCACCATCGTCTACGGAATGGCTGTCTAGCCAGAGCCCTGATGCGGACTCACTACGCCGCGCCTACGCGGATATCAGCGCTACCGTCGTACGACGCGGAGGGGGCGAACACCGAATGAGCAACGACGACCAATACGGTGGCGGCGGCGCGGGCCACGGCGAAGTAGGCGGCACGGGCCAAACCCGCACCCGCCTCCCAGAATCCTCAGACCCCTACACCACCCCCCGCCGCCCCTCCCGCGGCCTGATCGCAGTCGTGGGCGTGGTGGTCCTCCTGATCGCAGCCATCGCCTTCGCGAACCAGTCCCACACCCCCGAAACACCCCCCACCTCGGACAAACCGGCAACCGCCAACCCCACGGCAGCCACAGGCGTCCCCCCGGTGGACGGAAAATCCGCAGGCATCCCCAGGGGCTTCGGTCAGAACGAACAGGGCGCCCAGTCGGCGGCCGCCAACTACGCGGTGGCGCTGGGCTCTGACGGCATGTTCAAGAAGAACACCAGACACGCCCTCGTGGACGGGATCTACACCCCGGACGCCGCGGCCCGGCTCAAGGGCCCCCAGGACGAGGCCTACTCGCCCGCGTTCCTGGCCAGACTGGGCCTCGACGCGAACGGCAGCCCCCCGCAGGGCAACACCTTCGTCACCCGCGCCGTCCCCGTGGGCACCCGCATCGACAACTACAGCCCCACCAACGCGAAGGTCGCCGTCTGGTACACGGGCCTCATCGGCATGTCCGGCGCGAAGTCCACCGACCCGGTGCGCACCACCTGGAAGACCTGGACCTTCGAACTCGTCTGGGCGGGCGGAGACTGGAAGGTCCTCTCCGACAGCCAGCAGGACGGTCCGGCGCCGGTCCCCGGCGACGCGGTCGCGTCCCCTTCCGACGACATCAGCAAAGCCATCAAGGAGTTCGGAGGGTTCACCTATGCCCGCTAGCCTCCGGCTCCGGGCCGGCGTGATCGCCACCGTCCACCTGGGCGTCGTAGCCCTGGCGTCCCGCGCCTACGCCGCGCCCACGCCACCGGCCTCTCCGGCGGCCACTCCGTCCCCACAGGCAAGCACGGACCCTTGTGCCGCGTTCACCGGGCCCGCGAGGCAGTACTGCGACCTGGGCGACAAGGCGGCCACCGGCGGGACACCCAGCACCGGGGTCACCAACGATCCGACCGGCGCGCTCAATCCGCTCACCTCTCTGGCAAGAGGCTGCGCCGACGCCGCCGCCTGGATCGTCGCCCAGCTCAGCAAAGCGGTCAACGGCACCGCCAACGTCGACTTCACCAACGGCGCCTTCCTCAAGCAGTACGCCATCGTCTTCGCCGCCTCCACCATCCTCACCCTCGTCCTGTGGCTCTTCGCCGTCGCCAAACGAGCCATCCGCGGCGTCCCCTTCACCACCGCCATGTCCGAAGCCATCGGCTTCCTCTGGCTCACCGTCCTCGCCTCCGCCTTCACCCCCCTCATCCTCTACACCGTCGTCTCCGCCACCGACGGCGTCACCGAGGTCATCGCCTCCGCCACGGGCGGCCAGACCGACGTGTTCTTCGGGTCCTTCGCCGAGGCCCTCAAGAAGGGCGACGACATCGGCGGCGGCCCGATCATGCTGATCGTGGTCGCCCTCGTCACGGTCCTCGCCGCCGGCATCCTCTGCCTCGAGCTCGTGATCCGGGCCGCGCTCCTCTACGTCGGCGCCCTGCTCGGCACCGTCGTCTACGCCGGCCTCGTCGACCGCAACCTCTGGGGCCACGTCCGCCGCTGGGCGGGCATCATGATCGCCGTGATCCTCGTGAAGCCGGTCATCGTCATCGTCCTCGGCCTCGCCGGGGCCCTGGCCGGCGAGAAGGGCCCGGACTCCTTCTCCGCCGTCGTCTCCGGCCTCGCCATCATCCTCCTGGCGATCTTCGCCTCGGCGATGATCTACCGCTTCGTCCCCGGCTTCGGCGACGAGATCGCCTCCGCCCGCTCCAACCGCAGCAAGGCCACCGACGGCGCCCAGGCGGCCGCCGTCATCAGCTCCCCGGCCTCCCTCGTCTCCCAGGGCATCAAAACCCACAGCAGCCGGGGCGGCGGCAACGGCGGCGCCCACCGCGCGAGCGGCGGGGGCGGCGGCGGTGCCAACCAGATCTCCGGAGGCATGGCCGCACACAGCAGCCGCGGCTCCGGCAGCGGAAGTGGCGGGTCCGGCGGCGGATCCGCCTCCGCCGCACCCGCACCCCGTACGGGCTCCAGCACGAGGAACACAGGAGGTGACGGGCGGTGACGACCCAGTCCCACCAGCTCCACCCGGTCGCGCCCCGCCGCACGTACCTCATCGGCCGCGCCCGGCCGAACGCGATCGTCGGCAAGAACCGCGAAACCGGCGAGATCGCCCTGATCATCGCCGGTGCGTTCCTCGGCATGATGAGCGGACTGCTCGTCCCCGACCTCACCCTGCGCATCGTCTCGCTCGCCGGCTTCCCGATGCTCGCGCTCGCCGCCGTCTACATCCCTTACCGCGGCCGCACCTTCTACCGCTGGTTCGAGATCAACCGCAGCTACAAGCGCACCCTGCGCCGCGGTACGACGTTCCGCTCGGGCGCCATGGAGGCCGGCATCCGCGCCGCCGACGGCCGCGAGGTCGAGGTCGGCCCACCCCCGGGCATCGGCCGGATCAACTGGCTGGCCGCCCCCTTCGGCCCCGACGAGATCGCCGTGCTCCTGCACGCCGACCGCAGAACCGTCACCGCCGCCATCGAGATCGAGGGCCCCGGCGTCGGCCTGCGCGACAGCGAGGACCAAGAGGCCCTCGTGGACCGCTTCGGCACCCTCCTCAAGCACGTGGCCAACGGCGACGGCTTCGTCACCCGCATCCAGATGCTCGCCCGCACGCTGCCCGCCGACCCGGACGCGCACGCCAAGGACGTGACCCAGCGCGGCGACACCAACGCCCCCGTCTGGCTGCGCGATTCGTACGAGCAGCTCCAGTCGATGGTCTCCACCTCCTCCGAGCAGCACCGTGCGTACCTCGTCGCCTGCATGCACTTCACGCGCGAACTCGCCGCCGAGGCCCACACCATCGCCCGCGCGAGCACCCCGTACAAGGGCCGCAAGCTCGACCGCGACGCCGGCCTCGCCATCGTCATGGCCCGCGAACTCACCGACATCTGCGCCCGCCTCGCCGAGGCCGACATCCGCGTCCGCCAGCCCCTGGGCCAGGGCCGGCTGTCCTCCCTCGTGCACTCCATGTACGACCCGGACCACCCCATCGACCACATCCAGGCCATGACCAAGCGCAACGCCTGGCCGGCCGAACTCGACGCGGTGGAACCCACCTACCTCCAGGCCAAGACCCGCGAATCCTCCACCCGCGCCCCCTGGTGCCACGCCACCGCCTGGGTGAAGGAATGGCCGATGACCCCGGTCGGCGTGAACTTCCTCGCGCCCCTCCTCGTCCACACCCCCGACGTCATCCGCACGGTCGCCGTCACCATGGACCTGGAACCCACCGAGATCGCCATCGAGCGCATGCTCACGGAGAAGACCAACGACGAGGCCGACGCCAGCCGCGCCGCCAAGATGAACCGCACCGTCGACCCCCGCGACATCGCCGCGCACGGCCGGCTCGACCAGCGCGGCGAAGACCTCGCCAGCGGCGCCGCCGGCGTCAACCTGGTCGGCTACATCACGGTCTCCTCCCGCTCCCCCGAAGCCCTCGCCCGCGACAAGCGCACCATCCGCGCCTCCGCCGGCAAGTCCTACCTGAAACTCGAATGGTGCGACCGCGAGCACCACCGCGCCTTCGTCAACACCCTGCCGTTCGCCACCGGCATCCGACGCTAGCTGGAGGGAATGGCCGCCCATGCGAGATCCCATGTCCGCCCTGACGGACGCCTTCACCAGCTTCCTGTTCGGCAAGGTCGAAACCACGCGCCTGCCCGTACGCACCTCGACGGGCCAGGCCCAAGCGGTCTACCTCCCCACCGCCGCCCCGGGACTCGGCGACTCCGGCGTCATCATCGGCCGTGAGGTCTACAGCGGCAAGGGCTACATCTACGACCCCTTCCAGCTGTACGGCCAGCAGCTGCCCGCCCCCCACTGGCTGGTCCTGGGCGAGTCCGGCAACGGCAAATCGGCCCTGGAGAAGACCTACGTCCTACGCCAACTGCGCTTCCGGGACCGCCAGGTGGTGGTCCTCGACGCCCAGGGCGAGGACGGCGTCGGCGAGTGGAACCTCATCGCCCAGCAGTTGGGAATAACCCCCATCCGCCTGGACCCCATCGCCGCCAACGACGACGGGATCCGCCTCAACCCCCTCGACCCGGCGATCACGGCGACCGGTCAGCTCGCGCTGCTCCGGACCATCATCGAAGTCGCCATGGGCCACGGCCTCGACGAGCGCTCCGGCTTCGCCCTCAAGGTCGCGCACGCGTACGTGGTCGAGACGATCACCACCCGCCAGCCGGTCCTGACCGACATCGTGGAACAACTGCGCCACCCCGAGCCCGAGTCCGCCCAGGCGATGAACGTGGACATAGACGATGTCCGAGCCTGGGGCCTGGACGTGGCCCTGGTCATCGACCGCCTGGTCGACGGCGACCTCCGCGGCATGTTCGACGGCCCGACGACGGTCGGCATCGACCTCGACGCCCCCCTCATCGTCTTCGACCTCTCCCACATCGACCGCAACTCCATCGCCATGCCCATCCTCATGGCGATCGTCGGCGTGTGGCTGGAACACACCTGGATCCGCCCGGACCGCAAAAAGCGCATCTTCCTGGTCGAGGAAGCCTGGCACATCATCAACAGCCCCTTCGTGGCCCAGCTGTTCCAGCGCCTCCTCAAGTTCGGCCGCCGCCTGGGCCTGTCCTTCGTGGCCGTCGTCCACCACCTCTCCGACGTGGTCGACGGCGCGGCCGCCCGCGAGGCGGCAGCCATCCTCAAAATGGCCTCCACCCGCACCATCTACGCCCAGAAGGCCGACGAGGCCCGCGCCACGGGCCGCGTCCTCGGCCTACCCCGCTGGGCGGTGGAAATCATCCCGACCCTCACCCCCGGCATCGCCGTCTGGGACGTCAACGGCAACGTCCAGGTGGTCAAACACCTGATCACCGAGGCCGAACGCCCCCTCGTCTACACGGACCGCGCCATGACCGAATCCTCGGCCCAGCACCGCCTCCCCGACGATCTCCTGGCCGCCGAACTGGAGGCGGAGGAACGCGCCCTCCTGATGGAGCGCCACCGCAACGGCGGCGCCGGCTCGGCAACCACGGTGGCCTGACATGCCCGACCGCACCACCCGCCCCCAAGGCGGCATCCCGGACGGCCTCCTGGTCGGCCTCCTCGCCTTCCTCCTCGGCCTGGCCGTCCTCATCTGGACGGCCACCGGCCTATCGGCCCTCTTCACTCACGGCGACTGGCCCTCCACGGTCACCTTCACCCGCACCCCGACCGCGGTCCGCTCACTGATAGCTCAACCCCACAACCTCGCGGCAGCCTGGCCCGACACCCCCGCCCAATCCCTCTCGGGCTGGGGCCTGTTCTGGGGCCTGTTCATCAGCCAGCTCCTCATCCTGCTGGTCCTGACGATCTTCACCCTGGGCCTCATCACCCGCACCAGAGCCCACCGCAAAAACCCGTCCCCCACCGCCTCCGCCGTGCCGAATCCAGCCCCCGACGGGGCAAATTCAGCCCCGCCGGCGTTTGAGGCGCGGGGGCCCGGGGGCAGAGCCCCCGGCAACGGCGCCGCACCACCCCCCACGGACGAGGCGTACCGCTACGGCTTCGGCTACGCCCCCGCCAAGGCCCCGGCCCCGGCACCGGCACCGGCACCGGCACCGGCACCGGCACCGGCACCGGCGGGACCCCACCGCCTGGCCTACGGCCCACCCGCGGACCGCCACACCGCTGCCGCGACGGCAATCTCAGAAGCCACCGGCCCGGTCCTCGTCATCACGTCCTCCCCCGCCCTCTGGGCGGAGAGCAAGGACGCCCGCGCCAAGCTCGGCCCGGTCCTCCTCTACGACCCGTCCCACCTCTGCGACACCCCGGCCCGCCTGCACTGGAACCCGGCCACCGACTGCGCGGACCGCGCAACCGCCGCGGCCCGCGCCATCGCGCTCCTCGCGCCCGTCCGCCCGCAGGCCCGTATGGACGCCGCGGTTGCGGAGACCGCGGAAACGCTCCTCCGCAGCTGGCTCATGGCGGCCGCCCTGGACAACCGTCCGTTCAAGCAGCTCCAACGCTGGGCCCAGGGCACGAACGCCCAGGAGCCGGTCCGCATCCTCCGTACCCACCCCCAGGCGGCGGCAGCCGCCCCCGGCGCGGCCGGCGAACTCGAAAGCGCCCTGACCGCCCACCCGGAGCGCCGCGAACTGGCCCAACACCTCACGGCCCGCGCGCTGACCGCCCTGTCCTCGATCCACATCCGCGAATCCTGCACCCCGAACCGAACCGATTCGCTCGCCCTCGCATCGTTCGTCTCCGAAGGGGGCACCCTCTACGTGGTGGGCGAATCCCTGGAAGATCCCCGTACCCACCCGGGTGCGATGCCGCTCCTCACCGCACTCGCCTCCAGCGTGGTCGAGCACGGCCGCCGCATGGCCGCACGGTCATCCCGCGGTCGGCTCGACCCACCACTGGCGCTCGTCTTCGACGACGTGGCCGCCGTGGCCCCGCTCCCCGAACTCCCGCAGCTCCTCGAGGACCGGACGCTCCCCCTGCTAGCCCTGTGCCGCAGCCGTGAACAGGCTCGCTCCCGCTGGCCGGAAGCGGACCTGCCCGTCACCACCCGCTAGTTCGCCGCGGGCCGCGGGAACACGTACTCCAGCTCCTTCGCGGACGGATCGGTCGGCATCGGCACGACCAACCCGCTCACCTCGAACCCGAAGCGCCGATAGAACGCCGCGGCCCTCGCGTTGTCCTCGTGGACGAAGAGCCGTACGCGATCCAGCGCAGGCCCTTCCAGCGACCAGGACCACTCCAGCGCGGCCTCGAACAGCGCCTCGGTCAGCCCGCTCCCCCGCTGCTCGGGCCGTACGAACACACCCACCAGGTGCCCCTGGTCCACGTCGATCGCCTCGTCGAAGATCCCGACGGTACCGGCCTCCTCGACCAGCACCACCACATTCGCGTTCCACGTCCCGTCAGGCGCCTCCGCGATGAACTGCCGGGCCGACCTGCCATGGGAAGCGCCCTCGGTCCGCTCCTGCCAAAAGGCATCCGGCCGGCCAACGGCCGCTTCCTCGGTCTCCAGGAAGGCCACCGGCGCCGCCGGATCCCGCAAAGCGGCCAGACGAAGTTCCTTGACCTTCTCCCACTCATCGGCTCGTACAGGGCGTATCACGTGCTGGTTCATGGGTGGAGATATTAACGACTGCCCGCGATCACCGCTGCGCCATTCTGGCCCCATGCGCCCTCATGCACACGCCCTGCACCACGTCACCACACTCTCGGCCGGCCCCCCGCTGGACCCGACGCTCACGGTGACCCTCAACTTCCACCCGGACCGCACGGCCGCCCACCGCCCCATCCTCACCGCCCTGTCCGAGGACGGGGTGTACCGCTCCCAGTTCGTCACCGGCACCAGCAACGGCGGACTCACCGCCCACCCCGGCGGCTCGCGCTGGCAGTGGGAGAGCCGGATGTTCGCCGGCGCCTACGACAACGCACCCGCCGAAGCCCGCCCGGTGTACGGAGCCCTGAACTTCCGCCACAACCCGGCCGGCGCCGCCCCCCGCTTCGGCTCCGCGCACTTCCGCCTCACACCCGAGGCGCTCTCACGCACCACGTTCTGCTACCCGGACAGCCATCTCGAACCGGAATCCTTCGGCGTAGCCGACCGCATGTCCCTGATCGCCCTCGCGGAGGCCGACGACCAGGACGCCTTGGACGACTACATCGAGGCCCAGGTCCACGAGCCGGTACTACTGGATCGCGATATCGCGGCCCTCGTCCTGGACCCCAGCTACCGGGACACGGAAATCGAGACGGCGGCCGCCGAACTCCCCTGCCCCACGGAATGGCACCCCGGCTTCCGCCTCACCGTGGCCGAACTCCGCCGGCACCCCGACTACCGCGGCCAGGAATACGTCGACCTCGGTGCGGCCATCGCCGTCTCAGGTCTGCTGACCCCGCGCATCCTCGGCGAGGCAGCCCTCGCGGGACGGCACGACGAGCAGTCCCTCAAACGGGTCTGGCATTACCTGGCCCGTTTCGGAGCCTGAACGCAGAAAAGCCCCGTACCAGTTCCCTGGTACGGGGCTTCTCAACAATGATTGTTCGGCGGCGTCCTACTCTCCCACAGGGTCCCCCCTGCAGTACCATCGGCGCTGAAAGGCTTAGCTTCCGGGTTCGGAATGTAAACCGGGCGTTTCCCTAACGCTATGACCACCGAAACACTATGAAGTTAACCAACCGGATATGAACACAGTTCGTTACTTCAGAACTAACACAGTGGACGCGAGCAACTGAGGACAAGCCCTCGGCCTATTAGTACCAGTCAGCTCCACCCGTTACCGGGCTTCCACATCTGGCCTATCAACCCAGTCGTCTACTGGGAGCCTTACCCTCTCAAGGAGGTGGGAATACTCATCTTGAAGCAGGCTTCCCGCTTAGATGCTTTCAGCGGTTATCCCTCCCGAACGTAGCCAACCAGCCATGCCCTTGGCAGGACAACTGGCACACCAGAGGTTCGTCCGTCCCGGTCCTCTCGTACTAGGGACAGCCCTTCTCAATATTCCTACGCGCACAGCGGATAGGGACCGAACTGTCTCACGACGTTCTAAACCCAGCTCGCGTACCGCTTTAATGGGCGAACAGCCCAACCCTTGGGACCGACTCCAGCCCCAGGATGCGACGAGCCGACATCGAGGTGCCAAACCATCCCGTCGATATGGACTCTTGGGGAAGATCAGCCTGTTATCCCCGGGGTACCTTTTATCCGTTGAGCGACGGCGCTTCCACAAGCCACCGCCGGATCACTAGTCCCGACTTTCGTCCCTGCTCGACCCGTCGGTCTCACAGTCAAGCTCCCTTGTGCACTTACACTCAACACCTGATTGCCAACCAGGCTGAGGGAACCTTTGGGCGCCTCCGTTACTTTTTGGGAGGCAACCGCCCCAGTTAAACTACCCATCAGACACTGTCCCTGATCCGGATCACGGACCGAGGTTAGACATCCAGCACGACCAGAGTGGTATTTCAACGGCGACTCCACCATGACTGGCGTCACAGCTTCAAAGTCTCCCACCTATCCTACACAAGCCGAACCGAACACCAATATCAAACTATAGTAAAGGTCCCGGGGTCTTTCCGTCCTGCTGCGCGAAACGAGCATCTTTACTCGTAGTGCAATTTCACCGGGCCTATGGTTGAGACAGTCGAGAAGTCGTTACGCCATTCGTGCAGGTCGGAACTTACCCGACAAGGAATTTCGCTACCTTAGGATGGTTATAGTTACCACCGCCGTTTACTGGCGCTTAAGTTCTCAGCTTCGCCACACCGAAATGTGACTAACCGGTCCCCTTAACGTTCCAGCACCGGGCAGGCGTCAGTCCGTATACATCGCCTTACGGCTTCGCACGGACCTGTGTTTTTAGTAAACAGTCGCTTCTCGCTGGTCTCTGCGGCCACCCCCAGCTCACGGAGTAAATCCGATCACCAGGACTGGCCCCCCTTCTCCCGAAGTTACGGGGGCATTTTGCCGAGTTCCTTAACCATAGTTCACCCGAACGCCTCGGTATTCTCTACCTGACCACCTGAGTCGGTTTAGGGTACGGGCCGCCATGAAACTCGCTAGAGGCTTTTCTCGACAGCATAGGATCATCCACTTCACCACAATCGGCTCGGCATCAGGTCTCAGCCTTATATGAGGGACGGATTTGCCTACCCCTCGGCCTACACCCTTACCCCGGGACTACCACCGCCCGGGCTGGACTACCTTCCTGCGTCACCCCATCGCTTACCTACTACAAGTCTGGTTCGTCGGCTCCACCACTTTCCTTTCCCCGAAGGGTCCGGAACGGCTTCACGGACTTAGCATCGCCTGATTCGATATTGGGCGTTTCAAAGCGGGTACCGGAATATCAACCGGTTGTCCATCGACTACGCCTGTCGGCCTCGCCTTAGGTCCCGACTTACCCTGGGCAGATCAGCTTGACCCAGGAACCCTTAGTCAATCGGCGCACACGTTTCTCACGTGTGTATCGCTACTCATGCCTGCATTCTCACTCGTGAACCGTCCACAACTAGCTTCCGCTGCTGCTTCACCCGGCACACGACGCTCCCCTACCCATCACAGCGGGCGTTGGCCCTATTGCTGCAATGACACGACTTCGGCGGTACGCTTGAGCCCCGCTACATTGTCGGCGCGGAATCACTTGACCAGTGAGCTATTACGCACTCTTTCAAGGGTGGCTGCTTCTAAGCCAACCTCCTGGTTGTCTCTGCGACTCCACATCCTTTCCCACTTAGCGTACGCTTAGGGGCCTTAGTCGATGCTCTGGGCTGTTTCCCTCTCGACCATGGAGCTTATCCCCCACAGTCTCACTGCCACGCTCTCACTTACCGGCATTCGGAGTTTGGCTAAGGTCAGTAACCCGGTAGGGCCCATCGCCTATCCAGTGCTCTACCTCCGGCAAGAAACACGTGACGCTGCACCTAAATGCATTTCGGGGAGAACCAGCTATCACGGAGTTTGATTGGCCTTTCACCCCTAACCACAGGTCATCCCCCAGGTTTTCAACCCTGGTGGGTTCGGTCCTCCACGAAGTCTTACCTCCGCTTCAACCTGCCCATGGCTAGATCACTCCGCTTCGGGTCTAGAGCGTGCAACTCAATCGCCCTATTCGGACTCGCTTTCGCTACGGCTTCCCCACACGGGTTAACCTCGCTACACACCGCTAACTCGCAGGCTCATTCTTCAAAAGGCACGCAGTCACGACCGTTATTCCGAAGAATAACGGCGACGCTCCCACGGCTTGTAGGCACACGGTTTCAGGTACTATTTCACTCCGCTCCCGCGGTACTTTTCACCATTCCCTCACGGTACTATCCGCTATCGGTCACCAGGGAATATTTAGGCTTAGCGGGTGGTCCCGCCAGATTCACACGGGATTTCTCGGGCCCCGTGCTACTTGGGAGATTCTTAAGCAAGCCGCTGATGTTTCGTCTACGGGGGTCTTACCCTCTACGCCGGACCTTTCGCATGTCCTTCGACTACATCAACGGTTTCTGACTCGCCGACCGGCCGGCAGACCGATCAAAAGAATTCCCACAACCCCGCATGCGCAACCCCTGCCGGGTATCACACGCATACGGTTTGGCCTGTTCCGGTTTCGCTCGCCACTACTCCCGGAATCACGGTTGTTTTCTCTTCCTGCGGGTACTGAGATGTTTCACTTCCCCGCGTTCCCTCCACACTGCCTATGTGTTCAGCAGTGGGTGACAGCCCATGACGACTGCCGGGTTTCCCCATTCGGACACCCCCGGATCAAAGCTCAGTTGGCAGCTCCCCGGGGCCTATCGCGGCCTCTCACGTCCTTCATCGGTTCCTGGTGCCAAGGCATCCACCGTGCGCCCTTAAAAACTTGGCCTACAGATGCTCGCGTCCACTGTGTAGTTCTCAAGCAACGACCAGCCACCCATCACCCTCATCCAAAGGATGAAGTTCACTGGGGCCGGCATCGCAGAAGGCATGACCATACGGCCGTACCCTCAGATACCCAACAACGTGCCAAGCACGATCTCCGCCACTCAAACCGTTTTCCACGCCGAAGCAGTACTCACAGAAGGTTTTGGAAACCGTGCCAACTAATCAACGTTCCACCCTGAGCTGACCGTGCAGAACGTTTGTCTGCAATCGGTACTGTGCTCCTTAGAAAGGAGGTGATCCAGCCGCACCTTCCGGTACGGCTACCTTGTTACGACTTCGTCCCAATCGCCAGTCCCACCTTCGACAGCTCCCTCCCTTACGGGTTGGGCCACCGGCTTCGGGTGTTACCGACTTTCGTGACGTGACGGGCGGTGTGTACAAGGCCCGGGAACGTATTCACCGCAGCAATGCTGATCTGCGATTACTAGCAACTCCGACTTCATGGGGTCGAGTTGCAGACCCCAATCCGAACTGAGACCGGCTTTTTGAGATTCGCTCCACCTCACGGTATCGCAGCTCATTGTACCGGCCATTGTAGCACGTGTGCAGCCCAAGACATAAGGGGCATGATGACTTGACGTCGTCCCCACCTTCCTCCGAGTTGACCCCGGCGGTCTCCTGTGAGTCCCCATCACCCCGAAGGGCATGCTGGCAACACAGGACAAGGGTTGCGCTCGTTGCGGGACTTAACCCAACATCTCACGACACGAGCTGACGACAGCCATGCACCACCTGTATACCGACCACAAGGGGGGCACTATCTCTAATGCTTTCCGGTATATGTCAAGCCTTGGTAAGGTTCTTCGCGTTGCGTCGAATTAAGCCACATGCTCCGCTGCTTGTGCGGGCCCCCGTCAATTCCTTTGAGTTTTAGCCTTGCGGCCGTACTCCCCAGGCGGGGAACTTAATGCGTTAGCTGCGGCACCGACGACGTGGAATGTCGCCAACACCTAGTTCCCAACGTTTACGGCGTGGACTACCAGGGTATCTAATCCTGTTCGCTCCCCACGCTTTCGCTCCTCAGCGTCAGTAATGGCCCAGAGATCCGCCTTCGCCACCGGTGTTCCTCCTGATATCTGCGCATTTCACCGCTACACCAGGAATTCCGATCTCCCCTACCACACTCTAGCTAGCCCGTATCGAATGCAGACCCGAGGTTAAGCCTCGGGCTTTCACATCCGACGTGACAAGCCGCCTACGAGCTCTTTACGCCCAATAATTCCGGACAACGCTTGCGCCCTACGTATTACCGCGGCTGCTGGCACGTAGTTAGCCGGCGCTTCTTCTGCAGGTACCGTCACTTTCGCTTCTTCCCTGCTGAAAGAGGTTTACAACCCGAAGGCCGTCATCCCTCACGCGGCGTCGCTGCATCAGGCTTTCGCCCATTGTGCAATATTCCCCACTGCTGCCTCCCGTAGGAGTCTGGGCCGTGTCTCAGTCCCAGTGTGGCCGGTCGCCCTCTCAGGCCGGCTACCCGTCGTCGCCTTGGTGGGCCATTACCCCACCAACAAGCTGATAGGCCGCGGGCTCATCCTTCACCGCCGGAGCTTTTAACCCCCGCCCATGCAGGCAGGAGTATTATCCGGTATTAGACCCCGTTTCCAGGGCTTGTCCCAGAGTGAAGGGCAGATTGCCCACGTGTTACTCACCCGTTCGCCACTAATCCACCCCGAAGGGCTTCATCGTTCGACTTGCATGTGTTAAGCACGCCGCCAGCGTTCGTCCTGAGCCAGGATCAAACTCTCCATGAATGTTTACCCGTAATCGGGTGCACACGCACTTAGAGCGGGACAGTCATGTCGGAATAAGACCGACCGTCCACTGCGTCCTCGCTGTGTAATTGCCTGCAAGCACCACGGCAGAACCGCGACCTCACAGGTCTTTTTTCAAAGGAACCTCATCCACCGAGGTGGACGGGGTATCAACTTTTTGGCGTTGATTTTTGGCACGCTGTTGAGTTCTCAAGGAACGGACGCTTCCTTTGTACTCACCCTCTCGGGCTTTCCTCCGGGCGCTTCCTTCGTTCTTGTGTCTCCGACTCTATCAGACTCTTTCGTGTCCGATTCCCAGTCAGCGGGATTCGCTTTCCAGTTCTTCGCTTTCGCGTTTCCCTTTCCGGCGAGACCGACTCTATCAGAAGTTTTCCACCGGATTTCCCGGCTTCAGATTCCTGGATGAGGAGTCGAGGGTGCCCACTCTGAATTGCTTCTTTGGGGGCCGGCTGCCGAACTTGTCCAGTTCCAGGCAACCGTTTGACTCTACATGACACCCCCGGCACCGTCCAAATCGACGCGACAGGACGGCCCAGCACCCGCTACTCTCCCGGGCTCCCGTTACGGCGCGGCCCGCCTGGCGGGGTCACAGGCCTCCACCGCGGCAGCCACCCCGATCCCCTCGGGCTCGTACTCCAACAGGGCCGGCAGCAGTTCGGGGGCACCCATGGCCTCCGCCGCGCCGAACGTGAGTACGCGTGCCCCCTCGGGATTCCCGAGCAGCTCCACCATCAGCGGGATCGCGCGCGGATCGCGCCGCCGGGCCAGGCCGTGGATTCCCTCCTCGCGGACATCCGCGTTCCCATCGGTGGTCCTCTCCCGGAGCGCGTCACGAATCGCGGGCCCGTCCGCCTCGGACTGGGACCCCAAGGTGAAGGTCGCCCAGTTCCGGACCTCGGGGTCCTGGTCGCGGGTCAACGTGATGAGCGCATCCACATCCGGTCCGTCCGGCGAGCCGGTGAGAACCCCGGGGAACGAACAGGCCACCTGTCGACGGACCTCGGCGTCAGGATGCCCGGCGAGAACCACGAGCACGGGAACGGCCCGCGGGTCGTAGGTCCTCTCCACCGCACGCGCCAAGGCCGCCAGGACCTCCGCTTCCCCCTCCCGCTCAGCGAGAGCGACTAGCGCGCCCGCCGTCTCGGCGCGGCACTCATCGTTCTGGTCACTCGCATCACCCAGCAGGCGGCAACCCAACTCCCGCTCGACCGGATCACCGGACCGGATCAGCCCCAGCCCCACCTGCAGCGCCCGCGCCCCCTCCCCGCCGGCCCGCCACATCAGGGCCCGGTACCCACTCCAGTCCCCCGCCGCGAAGGCAACCCGCGCCTGCCCCACCAGCTCCACCACCGTGCTCATCCGAACATCCTGGCGCCCGAACCCCGTACCCGCGCCTCAATAACGATGTGCTCCCCGCCGTACTCGGTCGCCGGCGAGGGGGTGGGGAGCTCGTCCGGGAAGAGTCGCCGGGCTCCTACCGGCGGTGTACCGACAGCGTGCGTCCGCGTGCCGCTGTACGGCTGACGGCCGTTCGCCGTGCAGTCATCTGGAACCCGCATCCTCGCCGGACAGTCCGATCCACCTCGCCCCGGGGATGTCCACTCCATGACCGAACCGCTTGTGCAGTCCGAGGAATCCACGAACCTGCCCGTGCCCACGCGTCTGGACGAGGTGAAGGGATGGTTCTGGCCGGCCGACCAGATCCTCTTCGACTGGTTCCTGAGCCGGCAGAACGCCGATCCGGCAGGCGGTGGTGACCTCCTGGAGCTCGGCGCCTACCTGGGCAAGAGCGCCATCTTCGTCGGCGGATACCTCAAGGAGGGAGAGGAGTTCACGGTCTGCGACCTCTTCGACTCCCCGGCTGAGGACGACAGCAACGACGGCGAGATGCAGCGCTCGTACTCCACCCTGACGCGCCGGGCGTTCGAGGCCAACTACCGGGCCTTCCACGACGAGTTGCCCACGGTGATCCAGGCGGTGACTGCGATCCTCCCCGATCGCGTCCGACCCGCCTCCTGTCGCTTCGTTCACGTGGACGCCTCGCACCTGTACGCGCACGTGCGCACCGACGTGGAGACCTCGCGGCTGCTGGCCGCCCCCGGAGCGGTCGTCGTCTTCGACGACTTCAGGGCGGAGCACTGCCCGGGCGTCGCGGCGGCCGTCTGGGGAGCCGTGGACGCGCGGCGGCTGCACGTCCTGTGCATCACCCAGCACAAGATGTACGCGACGTGGGACGACCCCGAACCGCTGCGCACGGAGCTGGCCATGTTCCTGGCCGGCCGCGAAGATCTGTGGCACGGGGTCGAAGAGGTGGCCGGCGCACCCCTGATCCGGATCACCGGCCGAAAGGCCGTCCCCCCGCCGCACCCCCGCTCCCGCCACCAGGCGGCGGCCCCCGGCCGGGCCCAGAAGACGGCTCCCGTCCCCGCGGCAGTACCGTCGCGGCCGACTCCGCCCCGGCGGAGCCCGCTGATCCGCCGCCTGGCCAAGGATCTCCTTCCCCCGGTCCTCACCCGCACTGCCCGCCGCTGGCTGTAGGACCCGTGCCCCCTCCGGGGCAACCGAGCCCGCCGGCTCCCCCGGAGGCAAGCAGCGACCACTGGCCCTGACCGCGATGCGGCCGAAGTTGCGAACATGTCCGGCGGCCTGGTCCGGTTCGGGGCAGCGGGTCAGGACCTCCTTCAGGCCGGAGCCCCATGGAGGGCGGCGACGTGGGCGCGGACCAGCTGGTGGGTGCCGGGCGCGTTGTCGGCGCCCAGTTCACTGTGGAGGCAGGTGACGCTGGTCTGCTGGGTCGGGGCAGGTTCCTCGCGGAAATCGCCTGCGGTAAGCGGGGGCTGGCCAATAGTGCTTCGGCGTGAACGAAGTACGGACAACGCTCGAAGAGGTGCTGCTCGCATCGGTTCAGGGCGTCCACGTGGTGGCGGTCGAGACGGCGGATGCCGGTGTCCACGTGGAGGCCCGGTCGACGATGGGCGGGGCGTCCTGTCCGAGCTGCGGACGGTGGTCAGCGCGAGTCCATGGTTCGTACCTGCGGTTTCCTCGTGCTCTTCCGACCGCCGGCCAGCATGTGGTGTTGTCCTTGAGGGTCCGTCGGTTCTCCTGCGGCTGATCACCTCGCTGCCGGACCCTGAGGCAGCGGCGCCCCGCGTGGTCGGCGTCGATGAGTATGCCCAGCGCAGGGGACGGATCTACGGCACCGTGGCTGCCTGCGGCCCGCACCGGTCCAGCCGGCGGAGCCGGACGAGCCAGAAACAATGCCCGTTTTCCCGTCGCAGCCATGGCCTACGGGACACCGGTTCGCACGGTCCTACGTTTCGCCGGCGCGGCCACACCTGGGGCCTGTTCACCGGACAGTGGCAAAACCGCCGGACCGCACTCGACTCCTACAAGCCCTACCTCCATCAGCGCCGGCAGGACGGCTGCGCCAACACCTGGCAGCTGCGGGAGGAGCTCAAGGAGCAGGGCTACTCGCACGGCTACGCCAGCGTCCGCAACTACATCCGCTCCGTGCTGCGGGGCAGTCCTCAGCCCATCGGTCCGCGGCCGCCGACGGCCCGCACCATCACCCGATGGATCCTCACCCACCTCGAAGCGCTGCAGGAACTAGATCGGATCGACCTAAAGGCTGTCCTGGCCGCGTGCCCCGAACTCCATGCCCTGGCCGCACAAGTGCGCTCGTTCGCCCGCATGCTCACCCAGTTGGAAGGTCACCGGCTCCTGAAGGCCGACTCAGACCGCGTCCTCGACAAGCCCGAATCCTTCCGGGAACCCTTCCAGGAACCCCCGTCGCGCTGGGTCGGACTCCGCTACGGATATATGGGCATCACAGTGGCCTCTCAGCTCGGCGCGTCGACCGATGGGTTCCGAGTCGTCTTGCAGCCCCTCCGAAGCCAGTGCATTCTGCGACCGTATGATCCGCGGGGCGTGATGGTCTGTAAACGCAGAAAAGCCCCGTACCAGTTCCCTGGTACGGGGCTTCTCAACAATGATTGTTCGGCGGCGTCCTACTCTCCCACAGGGTCCCCCCTGCAGTACCATCGGCGCTGAAAGGCTTAGCTTCCGGGTTCGGAATGTAAACCGGGCGTTTCCCTAACGCTATGACCACCGAAACACTATGAAGTTAACCAACCGGATATGAACACAGTTCGTTACTTCAGAACTAACACAGTGGACGCGAGCAACTGAGGACAAGCCCTCGGCCTATTAGTACCAGTCAGCTCCACCCGTTACCGGGCTTCCACATCTGGCCTATCAACCCAGTCGTCTACTGGGAGCCTTACCCTCTCAAGGAGGTGGGAATACTCATCTTGAAGCAGGCTTCCCGCTTAGATGCTTTCAGCGGTTATCCCTCCCGAACGTAGCCAACCAGCCATGCCCTTGGCAGGACAACTGGCACACCAGAGGTTCGTCCGTCCCGGTCCTCTCGTACTAGGGACAGCCCTTCTCAATATTCCTACGCGCACAGCGGATAGGGACCGAACTGTCTCACGACGTTCTAAACCCAGCTCGCGTACCGCTTTAATGGGCGAACAGCCCAACCCTTGGGACCGACTCCAGCCCCAGGATGCGACGAGCCGACATCGAGGTGCCAAACCATCCCGTCGATATGGACTCTTGGGGAAGATCAGCCTGTTATCCCCGGGGTACCTTTTATCCGTTGAGCGACGGCGCTTCCACAAGCCACCGCCGGATCACTAGTCCCGACTTTCGTCCCTGCTCGACCCGTCGGTCTCACAGTCAAGCTCCCTTGTGCACTTACACTCAACACCTGATTGCCAACCAGGCTGAGGGAACCTTTGGGCGCCTCCGTTACTTTTTGGGAGGCAACCGCCCCAGTTAAACTACCCATCAGACACTGTCCCTGATCCGGATCACGGACCGAGGTTAGACATCCAGCACGACCAGAGTGGTATTTCAACGGCGACTCCACCATGACTGGCGTCACAGCTTCAAAGTCTCCCACCTATCCTACACAAGCCGAACCGAACACCAATATCAAACTATAGTAAAGGTCCCGGGGTCTTTCCGTCCTGCTGCGCGAAACGAGCATCTTTACTCGTAGTGCAATTTCACCGGGCCTATGGTTGAGACAGTCGAGAAGTCGTTACGCCATTCGTGCAGGTCGGAACTTACCCGACAAGGAATTTCGCTACCTTAGGATGGTTATAGTTACCACCGCCGTTTACTGGCGCTTAAGTTCTCAGCTTCGCCACACCGAAATGTGACTAACCGGTCCCCTTAACGTTCCAGCACCGGGCAGGCGTCAGTCCGTATACATCGCCTTACGGCTTCGCACGGACCTGTGTTTTTAGTAAACAGTCGCTTCTCGCTGGTCTCTGCGGCCACCCCCAGCTCACGGAGTAAATCCGATCACCAGGACTGGCCCCCCTTCTCCCGAAGTTACGGGGGCATTTTGCCGAGTTCCTTAACCATAGTTCACCCGAACGCCTCGGTATTCTCTACCTGACCACCTGAGTCGGTTTAGGGTACGGGCCGCCATGAAACTCGCTAGAGGCTTTTCTCGACAGCATAGGATCATCCACTTCACCACAATCGGCTCGGCATCAGGTCTCAGCCTTATATGAGGGACGGATTTGCCTACCCCTCGGCCTACACCCTTACCCCGGGACTACCACCGCCCGGGCTGGACTACCTTCCTGCGTCACCCCATCGCTTACCTACTACAAGTCTGGTTCGTCGGCTCCACCACTTTCCTTTCCCCGAAGGGTCCGGAACGGCTTCACGGACTTAGCATCGCCTGATTCGATATTGGGCGTTTCAAAGCGGGTACCGGAATATCAACCGGTTGTCCATCGACTACGCCTGTCGGCCTCGCCTTAGGTCCCGACTTACCCTGGGCAGATCAGCTTGACCCAGGAACCCTTAGTCAATCGGCGCACACGTTTCTCACGTGTGTATCGCTACTCATGCCTGCATTCTCACTCGTGAACCGTCCACAACTAGCTTCCGCTGCTGCTTCACCCGGCACACGACGCTCCCCTACCCATCACAGCGGGCGTTGGCCCTATTGCTGCAATGACACGACTTCGGCGGTACGCTTGAGCCCCGCTACATTGTCGGCGCGGAATCACTTGACCAGTGAGCTATTACGCACTCTTTCAAGGGTGGCTGCTTCTAAGCCAACCTCCTGGTTGTCTCTGCGACTCCACATCCTTTCCCACTTAGCGTACGCTTAGGGGCCTTAGTCGATGCTCTGGGCTGTTTCCCTCTCGACCATGGAGCTTATCCCCCACAGTCTCACTGCCACGCTCTCACTTACCGGCATTCGGAGTTTGGCTAAGGTCAGTAACCCGGTAGGGCCCATCGCCTATCCAGTGCTCTACCTCCGGCAAGAAACACGTGACGCTGCACCTAAATGCATTTCGGGGAGAACCAGCTATCACGGAGTTTGATTGGCCTTTCACCCCTAACCACAGGTCATCCCCCAGGTTTTCAACCCTGGTGGGTTCGGTCCTCCACGAAGTCTTACCTCCGCTTCAACCTGCCCATGGCTAGATCACTCCGCTTCGGGTCTAGAGCGTGCAACTCAATCGCCCTATTCGGACTCGCTTTCGCTACGGCTTCCCCACACGGGTTAACCTCGCTACACACCGCTAACTCGCAGGCTCATTCTTCAAAAGGCACGCAGTCACGACCGTTATTCCGAAGAATAACGGCGACGCTCCCACGGCTTGTAGGCACACGGTTTCAGGTACTATTTCACTCCGCTCCCGCGGTACTTTTCACCATTCCCTCACGGTACTATCCGCTATCGGTCACCAGGGAATATTTAGGCTTAGCGGGTGGTCCCGCCAGATTCACACGGGATTTCTCGGGCCCCGTGCTACTTGGGAGATTCTTAAGCAAGCCGCTGATGTTTCGTCTACGGGGGTCTTACCCTCTACGCCGGACCTTTCGCATGTCCTTCGACTACATCAACGGTTTCTGACTCGCCGACCGGCCGGCAGACCGATCAAAAGAATTCCCACAACCCCGCATGCGCAACCCCTGCCGGGTATCACACGCATACGGTTTGGCCTGTTCCGGTTTCGCTCGCCACTACTCCCGGAATCACGGTTGTTTTCTCTTCCTGCGGGTACTGAGATGTTTCACTTCCCCGCGTTCCCTCCACACTGCCTATGTGTTCAGCAGTGGGTGACAGCCCATGACGACTGCCGGGTTTCCCCATTCGGACACCCCCGGATCAAAGCTCAGTTGGCAGCTCCCCGGGGCCTATCGCGGCCTCTCACGTCCTTCATCGGTTCCTGGTGCCAAGGCATCCACCGTGCGCCCTTAAAAACTTGGCCTACAGATGCTCGCGTCCACTGTGTAGTTCTCAAGCAACGACCAGCCACCCATCACCCTCATCCAAAGGATGAAGTTCACTGGGGCCGGCATCGCAGAAGGCATGACCATACGGCCGTACCCTCAGATACCCAACAACGTGCCAAGCACGATCTCCGCCACTCAAACCGTTTTCCACGCCGAAGCAGTACTCACAGAAGGTTTTGGAAACCGTGCCAACTAATCAACGTTCCACCCTGAGCTGACCGTGCAGAACGTTTGTCTGCAATCGGTACTGTGCTCCTTAGAAAGGAGGTGATCCAGCCGCACCTTCCGGTACGGCTACCTTGTTACGACTTCGTCCCAATCGCCAGTCCCACCTTCGACAGCTCCCTCCCTTACGGGTTGGGCCACCGGCTTCGGGTGTTACCGACTTTCGTGACGTGACGGGCGGTGTGTACAAGGCCCGGGAACGTATTCACCGCAGCAATGCTGATCTGCGATTACTAGCAACTCCGACTTCATGGGGTCGAGTTGCAGACCCCAATCCGAACTGAGACCGGCTTTTTGAGATTCGCTCCACCTCACGGTATCGCAGCTCATTGTACCGGCCATTGTAGCACGTGTGCAGCCCAAGACATAAGGGGCATGATGACTTGACGTCGTCCCCACCTTCCTCCGAGTTGACCCCGGCGGTCTCCTGTGAGTCCCCATCACCCCGAAGGGCATGCTGGCAACACAGGACAAGGGTTGCGCTCGTTGCGGGACTTAACCCAACATCTCACGACACGAGCTGACGACAGCCATGCACCACCTGTATACCGACCACAAGGGGGGCACTATCTCTAATGCTTTCCGGTATATGTCAAGCCTTGGTAAGGTTCTTCGCGTTGCGTCGAATTAAGCCACATGCTCCGCTGCTTGTGCGGGCCCCCGTCAATTCCTTTGAGTTTTAGCCTTGCGGCCGTACTCCCCAGGCGGGGAACTTAATGCGTTAGCTGCGGCACCGACGACGTGGAATGTCGCCAACACCTAGTTCCCAACGTTTACGGCGTGGACTACCAGGGTATCTAATCCTGTTCGCTCCCCACGCTTTCGCTCCTCAGCGTCAGTAATGGCCCAGAGATCCGCCTTCGCCACCGGTGTTCCTCCTGATATCTGCGCATTTCACCGCTACACCAGGAATTCCGATCTCCCCTACCACACTCTAGCTAGCCCGTATCGAATGCAGACCCGAGGTTAAGCCTCGGGCTTTCACATCCGACGTGACAAGCCGCCTACGAGCTCTTTACGCCCAATAATTCCGGACAACGCTTGCGCCCTACGTATTACCGCGGCTGCTGGCACGTAGTTAGCCGGCGCTTCTTCTGCAGGTACCGTCACTTTCGCTTCTTCCCTGCTGAAAGAGGTTTACAACCCGAAGGCCGTCATCCCTCACGCGGCGTCGCTGCATCAGGCTTTCGCCCATTGTGCAATATTCCCCACTGCTGCCTCCCGTAGGAGTCTGGGCCGTGTCTCAGTCCCAGTGTGGCCGGTCGCCCTCTCAGGCCGGCTACCCGTCGTCGCCTTGGTGGGCCATTACCCCACCAACAAGCTGATAGGCCGCGGGCTCATCCTTCACCGCCGGAGCTTTTAACCCCCGCCCATGCAGGCAGGAGTGTTATCCGGTATTAGACCCCGTTTCCAGGGCTTGTCCCAGAGTGAAGGGCAGATTGCCCACGTGTTACTCACCCGTTCGCCACTAATCCACCCCGAAGGGCTTCATCGTTCGACTTGCATGTGTTAAGCACGCCGCCAGCGTTCGTCCTGAGCCAGGATCAAACTCTCCATGAATGTTTACCCGTAATCGGGTGCACACGCACTTAGAGCGGGACAGTCATGTCGGAATAAGACCGACCGTCCACTGCGTCCTCGCTGTGTAATTGCCTGCAAGCACCACGGCAGAACCGCGACCTCACAGGTCTTTTTTCAAAGGAACCTCATCCACCGAGGTGGACGGGGTATCAACTTTTTGGCGTTGATTTTTGGCACGCTGTTGAGTTCTCAAGGAACGGACGCTTCCTTTGTACTCACCCTCTCGGGCTTTCCTCCGGGCGCTTCCTTCGTTCTTGTGTCTCCGACTCTATCAGACTCTTTCGGGCCTGACTCCCAGTCAGCGGGGTTTGTCTTCCGGGCTGTTGGGCCCTTCCGACTCCCAGAACTCTAGTGGATTTCCCAGGCGATTCATAATCGGCCTTCGGAAATGAATTCGGGCATGCCGAATGCGTTCCCGGTGGGAGATCTTGCAGAGTTGGGTGCCGCAACGAGGCGGCGGGATTCGCTGTCTCCAAAACCTTTCGGCTCAGAGGCAACTCGAAGAACCTTACGGATCCGTGGGGTCCGTGTCAACCCGACGGCAACTCCCTGTCAACCCTCGTCGCTCCGGGCCGTTCCGGGCCGAGCAGGGCTGAACAAGGAAGGGGGGCCGAGCCTGCTGGCTCGGCCCCCCTTCCTTGTTCAGCTCGGGGACTGCAGGGCCTCTACGCGGTCCAGGAGGCGGGTGAGCATGTCGCCCAGCTGCCCGCGCTCCGCGGTGGAGAGGTCCTGGAGGAGGTCCTCCTCGAAGACCGTGGCCGCGCGCATGGCGTCCAGCCACTTGCTGCGGCCCTCCGCCGTGAGCTCCACGATCACCCGTACGCGGTTGTTCTCGTCGCGCTCGCGCGTGACCAGGGCTTCGGCCGTCATGCGGTCGATCCGGTGGGTCATCGCCGCCGGCGTGAGTCCCAGCTGCTTCGCGAGCTCGCTCGGGCCCATCCGGTACGGGGCTCCGGAGAGGACCAGGGCCTTGAGGACCTCCCACTCCGCGTTGCTGATGCCCAGGGCCGCGGTCTGGCGTCCGTAGGCGACGTTCATCCGTCGGTTCAGGCGGCTCAGGGCCGATACGACCTTCTCCACCTGGGGGTCGAGGTCCTGGAACTCGCGCTGATAGACGGCGATCTGTTCGTCGAGGCTCGGCTCGTGGACGGGCGCAGTGCCGTCGGGGGTATCACCCATGGCCGAAGTATCGCACGAGCCCGTTGGCGTCTAACTCCTTCGATGTGTAGAGTTAAGGATCGAACTTTAGGGATGAAGTCTTGAGGCTTCAGCAATCAAGGTGGTGAGAAGTGACCAGGGTGATGGGCGCTGCGATGCGGAGGATCCAGGCCGGGAACGCGTTGACCGCGTTCGGTATCGGCTTCACGGTTCCGTTCCTGTACGTCTACGCGGCGAAGGTGCGAGAGCTGGACCCCATGTGGGCGACCGGGACGTTCATGGCGTTCGCCCTCGGTGCGCTCCTCGCGCTGCCCTTCACCGGGCGGGTGATCGACCGGCGCGGTCCGGTCCCCGTCGTCATCGGTGCGGCCCTCGTCGCCTCGTTCGGTGCGCTGTCGCTCGGCCTCTCCACCGGCGTGGTCGCGATCCTGCTCTCCGCGCTCGCCCTGGGCGCCGGCCAGGCCGTCATGCAGCCCGCGCTGGCCACGATGATCGTCCGCTGCTCCACCCCGTCCACCCGGACCCGCGCCTTCGCCCTCCAGTTCTTCATGCAGAACCTGGGTCTGGGCATCGGCGGTCTCATCGGCGGTCTCATCGTCGACGAGAGCCGGCCCGGCAGCTTCACCCTGCTCTTCGGCATCGAGGCCGTGATGTTCCTGGTGCTGGCCGGGGTCATCGCCTCCGTGCGGATGCCGCAGGTGCCTGCGATCAGCCCCGCGCTGGCCAAGGACGCCGCCCAGCGGGGCGGCGGCTGGAAGCGGCTGATGGAGCACAAGGCGATGGTGCAGTTCTGCATCCTCGGTTTTGTTCTGTTCTTCGCCTGTTACGGGCAGTTCGAGTCGGGTCTCGCCGCCTTCGGTACCGAGGCCGCCGGGATCTCGCCCTCCACCCTCGGTTTCGCGCTCGCCGCCAACACCGGCGCGATCGTGCTCGCCCAGTTCGTCGTGCTGCGGCTGGTCGAGAACCACCGTCGGTCCCGGGTGATCGCGCTCGTCGGTCTGATCTGGACCGGCGCGTGGATCATCGCCGCCTTCTCCGGTCTGGGACACGGCAGCACGGTCATGGCCGCCGCCGCGTTCGTGACCACGTACGCGCTCTTCGGCATCGGCGAGGCCATGCTGTCGCCGACCTTGGCGCCGCTGGTGGCCGACCTGGCGCCGGAGGGCTCCGTGGGCCAGTACAACTCGGCCTTCGCGCTGGTCAAGCAGATGGCTCTGGCGCTCGGACCGCTCGGTGTGCCGCTGGCCGCGGGTCTGCCGATGCTCTACATCGGCGTCTTCGTCCTGGTCTCGCTCGGCATCGCCGGGCTGGCGCTGCGGCTCGGCAAGCAGCTGACGCCGGTGCAGGACAACCCGTCGCTGGCCCCGAGCACGGTCGTGGCCGGGTCGGTGGAACCGGTGAAGGCCTCGGAGCCCGTGCCCGCGCAGGTGTAGGCGTAGAGGTGTAGAGGCGTGTAGGTGTGCAGGTGTACGTGCGGAGGCCCCGGTCCGGTGACCGGGGCCTTCGTCGTGTCCGGCTACTTGTCCTTGTCGCGGTCCTTGTCGGGGAGCGCGAACTCGCACCAGACGGCCTTGCCGCCGCCCGGGGTGCGGCGGGAGCCCCAGGACGAGGCGATGGTGGCGACGATCGAGATGCCGCGGCCGGTCTCGTCGGCCGGCTCCGCGCGGCGGCGGCGCGGGAGGTGGTCGTCGCCGTCGGTGACTTCGATGATCAGTCGGCGGTCGGTGCGGCGCAGGCGCAGGCGCATCGGCGGGGTGCCGTGCTGGAGGGAGTTCGCGACCAGTTCGCTCGCGGCGAGGACGCCGAGGTCGCAGAGCTCCACGGGGAAGCGCCAGGAGGCCAGGACGCCCTGGGCGAAGGCGCGGGCGCGCGGGGCGGCCTCGACGCCGCCGAGGAGCTCCAGGGCGGCGTTGTGGAAGAGCTCGGCGTCGGCTCCGGTGCGGGCGGGCTGCTGGAGGACCATCACGGCCACGTCGTCGTCGTGGTCGGCGTCGACCCCCAGGGCGCGCATCAGGCGGTCGCAGATGACGGCGGGGGTGCCCTGGGCGCCGGAGAGGGCGCGTTCCAGGGCGGCGACGCCTTCGTCGATGTCCTCGCCGCGGCGTTCGACCAGGCCGTCCGTATAGAGGACGGCGGTGGAGCCGGGGCCGAGCGCGATGGTGCCGGAGGTGTGCAGCCAGCCGCCGGTGCCCAGCGGAGGGCCGGTGGGGTCGGCGGCGCGGCGGACGGTGCCGTCCTCGTCGCGGACCAGGATCGGGAGGTGGCCGGCGGAGGCGTAGGCGAGGAGGCCTTCGTTGGGGTCGTGGACGGCGTAGACGCAGGTGGCGATCTGGCTGGCGTCGATCTCGGCGGCGAGGCCGTCGAGGAGCTGGAGGACCTCGTGGGGCGGCAGGTCGAGGCGGGCGTACGCGCGGACGGCGGTGCGGAGCTGGCCCATGACGGCGGCGGCGCGGACGCCCCGGCCCATGACGTCGCCGATGACGAGGGCGGTGCGGCCGGCGCCGAGGGTGATGACGTCGTACCAGTCGCCGCCGACGGCGGCCTCGGTGCCGCCGGGCTGGTAGGTCGCGGCGACCCGCAGGTCGTCGGGCTGTTCCAGCTCCTGCGGGAGGAGGGAGCGCTGGAGGGTGACGGCGGCCTCGCGCTGGCGGCGCTCGCTGGCGCGCAGCCGCTCGACGGCCTCGGCGTGGTCGGTGACGTCGGCGAGGTGGATCAGGACGCCGGTGTGGTGGGCGGCGTCGTCGTCCGGGTCGGCGGTGTGGCCCGTGCCGGTGCCCGTGCGCTCGGCCGTGCCCGCGGGGCTGCCCGTGCCTTCTTCGGCGTCGGGAGCGGCCTTGGGGAACTCGATCGGGGTGCAGGTGACGGTGTACGAGCTGCCGCCGCCCGGCGCGGTGCGGTTCTTGGCGGTACGGGGCTTCCCGCTGCGCTGGACCTGGTCGAGGAGCGGGAGCAGCCCGAGCTCGCCGAGTTCGGGGAGGGCCAGGTGCGCGGGGGCGCCGGGGGCGCGGGCGCCGAACCCGGCGGTGTAGGCGTCGTTGACGTAGGCGACGCGGTGCTCGGGGCCGTGCACGAGGGCGACGAGGGCGGGGAGGCGGCCGAGGACGTCCCGCACGGAGAGCTCGTCGAGCGAGGGGGTGGGGCCGGCGGGGGTGCCCGTACCCGGCTGCGCACCCGTGGCGGTGGTTCCCGTACCGGTGCCGCGGACGGTGGGGTCGGCGGGGCCGCCGTCGGACGCGAGCCCGCAATGGCCGGCGGCGCCGCGGGCGGCCGGGACCGAACCCTCGCCCCGTTTGGCCTGGGCGGCGGCGTGTTCGGACCGGGCGGCGGCGCGACGCTGCGTTCCGGGGAACCGGGCGCTCCAGCGCGTGAAGTTCACTGCTTTCCAGCCTCGTGGTGTCGCTCGTGGTCGCTATGTCACTCGGTGGCAATCGGGTGGCATTCGGATGTCACTCTGTGCAGGTGTGAGCCCACCTATGGTCACACGTCCAGTGTGGCCGAAGGCACTGCCGGCTTCAGCCCGCGGTCTTCTTCGGGGGTTCCTTGGGACCTCCGCCCGCGGCGAGTTCGAATTCTGCTCTGGGGTGTTCGAGGGATCCCAGGGAAACGATCTCGCGTTTGAAGAGACCGGAGAGCGTCCACTCGGCGAGCACGCGCGTCTTGCGGTTGAGGGTGGGGACGCGGCTGAGGTGGTAGGCGCGGTGCATCAGCCAGGCCGGGTAGCCCTTGAGCTTGCGGCCGTAGATGTGGGCGACGCCCTTGTGGAGGCCGAGGGAGGCCACGGATCCGGCGTACTTGTGGGCGTACTCGGTGAGGAGTCCGCCGCGCAGGGACGAGACGAGGTTGTCGGCGAGGACCTTGGCCTGGCGGACGGCGTGCTGGGCGTTGGGGGCGCAGGGGACGCCCTTCTCCGCCGCCGTGATGTCGGGGACGGAGGCGGCGTCGCCGGCGGCCCAGGCGTGCTCGACTCCCTCGACGGTGAGGAAGGAGGTGCAGGCCAGGCGGCCGCGCTCGTTCTTGGGGAGATCGCTGGCGGCCAGGATCGGGTGCGGTTTGACGCCCGCGGTCCACACGACGGTACGGGTGGGGAAGCGGGCGCCGTCGCTGAGGACGGCCACGCGGTTCTCGCAGGATTCGAGGCGGGTCTCCAGGCGGAGGTCGATGCCGCGGCGGCGCAGTTCGCGGATGGTGTAGGTGCCCATCTCGGGGCCGACCTCGGGGAGGATCCGGTCGCTGGCCTCGACCAGCACCCATTTCATGTCCTCGGGTTTGACGTTGTGGTAGTAGCGGGCGGCGTAGCGCGCCATGTCCTCGAGCTCGCCGAGGGCTTCGACGCCCGCGTAGCCGCCGCCGACGAAGACGAAGGTGAGGGCGGCGTCGCGGAGGGCGGGGTCGCGGGTGGAGGAGGCGATGTCCATCTGTTCGATCACGTGGTTGCGCAGGCCGATGGCCTCTTCCACGGTCTTGAATCCGATGGCGTAGTCGGCGAGTCCCGGGATGGGGAGCGTGCGGGAGACGGAGCCGGGGGCGAGGACGAGTTCGTCGTACTCGATCTCCACGGGGCCTGCGCCCTCCTCCTCGGTGGCGAGGGTGACGACCGTCGCGGTGCGTTTGGCGTGGTCGATGCGGCGGGCCTCGCCGATGACGATGCGGCATTTGGCGAGGACGCGGCGCAGTGGAACCACGACGTGGCGCGGGGAAATGGAGCCCGCGGCCGCTTCCGGGAGGAAGGGCTGGTACGTCATGTACGGCTCGGGAGTAACCACCGTGACCTCGGCCTCGCCGGTTCTCAGCTTTCGCTGGAGCCGGAGTGCCGTGTACATGCCTACGTAGCCGCCGCCGACGATCAGGATCCGCGTGCGGGGCGGGGTACCGGGGGCCGCGCCCCGGGAGTTAGCAGCCTTCACCACCCCATGACGCAACGTGGCCGGGAGTTTGTCCACAGGCCCGACAAATTGTGTGACCGGGCGGGGTGCTGGGACAGGGGTGTCGAAGTGTGTGGGTTGAGGGGAAGGTGTGCAGGTCAAGCAGTGCGGAAGCGGTGATTCCGGAGGCTTGGAACGGAAAAGTCGGGGTGAATGCTCCGATCGGGCGGTGGTCCGTCCGGGGCGGCCTCTTCTGAATTGACTCTGGCTCAACTATGTTCGTATCTCGTCGAGGAGTAGGACCAGGGCCCTCATGACCGTGGCCCCCCTCGACGCGAAGGCGGGGAGTGTCTCCGGGGGGAGACAAATGATTACCGGGGGATACATATGAACATTTCCGATTTCCATGCTTCTGCGACCGCTCTGTCGTCCGCCACGTCCTCTTCGGAGAACAACGGCCGGCTGATGGCGAGCGGCGCAACCACGCACGGCGTGGGTCGTTCCACGCCGCTGCGCGTCGATGCCCAGCGCAACCTCGAACACGTACTGCGCGCAGCTCGCGAGGTCTTCGGCGAGCTGGGCTACGGGGCTCCGATGGAGGACGTCGCCCGCCGTGCGCGGGTCGGCGTCGGCACCGTGTACCGGCGGTTCCCGAGCAAAGACGTCCTGGTCCGGCGGATAGCCGAGGAGGAGACCTCCCGACTGACCGAGCAGGCCCGGACGGCGCTCGGCCAGGAGGAGGAGCCGTGGCAGGCGCTGTCGCGCTTCCTGCGCACCTCCGTGGCCTCCGGCGCCGGGCGGCTGCTGCCGCCGCAGGTGCTGCGGGTCGGCGGTCCCGGCGAGGACGAGGCGGATGCCGAGGCCGCGCGGGTGCCGCACCAGCGTCAGGCCGTCGTGGCCGGCGGAGTGCCCGAGCTGCGGGTGGTCGGCGCCACCTCGCGGATCGGCCACGACGACGAGCCTTCGGACGACGCGGGCGCCGGCGAACTGCTGGAGGTCGTCGGCCGTCTGGTGGACCGGGCCCGGGAGGCCGGTGAACTGCGTGCCGACGTCACGGTGGCCGATGTCCTGCTGGTCATCGCCACGGCGGCGCCCGCGCTGCCGGACGCGGCGCAGCAGGCGGCGGCTTCGGCCCGGCTGCTCGACATCCTGCTGGAGGGGCTGCGGTCCCGGACGGTCTAGTCCGACTGGTCTGACTGGTTCGGCTGGTTCGGCTGGTCCGGCTGGTCCGGCTGGTTCGACGTGGACGTACGGACGGTCCTGGCAGGCCGTCCGTACGGGTCCGTCCCGTGCAGATGCTGCGGGTCGCGGCCCGCCGGGGCTGCGCGGGTCAATCGGGGGCCGGTGGCGGGCGTTCACTCGAACGGGTGAGGTGACGTACGGCAATTCGCCGGATTGTGCCCGGATGAGTGGATGGTGTGGAGACGGTCTCGGCACGCGCCCGCCGTGTGACACGCTGGATCGGTGTACCGGTTGAGTGTGTCGTGCGAGGGCTTCCGCGATGAGCGTTGACGGGCGGGAAGAGCCACGCGGTGGCGCCGGTGGCGAGGTCGAGGCGGGCAGCCTGCCCGCCCGGCAGGTTCCGGCGCAGCGCGAACCGGGCGGGCGGCACGCCGCCGGGGCGAGCGGTGAGCTGCCGCCGTCCGACGGGGACTTGATCGCGCGGATGCGCGGCGGTGACGACGGCGCGTACGAGGAACTGTTCCGCCGGCACGCCGATGCCGTGCGCCGCTATGCCCGCACCTGCTGCCGCGACGGCCACACCGCCGACGATCTGACGGCCGAGGTGTTCGCGCGCACGCTCCAGGCGGTACGGGGCGGGGCGGGTCCGGACCAGTCGGTGCGGGCCTACCTCCTGACCACCGTGCGACGGGTCGCCGCGGCCTGGGCGAAGACCGCGAAGCGGGAACACCTCGTCGAGGACTTCGCGCTGTTCGCGGAGCAGGCCTCCGTGTCCTCCGGTGACGGCGCGGTCGGGCTCACCGGGGACGACACCCTGGAACTCGGCGCCGACGTCCGAGCGATGCACGAGGCCGAGCAGTCGCTGGCCATGCAGGCCTTCCGGAGCCTGCCCGAGCGGTGGCAGGCCGTGCTCTGGCACACCACCGTCGAGGAGGCCTCGCCCAGCGCGATCGCCCCGCTCTTCGGACTGAGCGCCAACGCCACCGCGGTACTGGCCAGCCGGGCCCGGGAAGGGCTCAAGCAGGCCTACCTGCAAGCCCATGTGTCCACCGCGCTGAGCTCCGGCGGGGACTGCGCCCGGTTCGCCGACCGGCTGGGGGCCTATGCCCGCGGCGGCTTGCGGATGCGGGCCGAGCGGGGGCTGCGCCAGCACCTGGAGGAATGCGCCCGGTGCCGGGTCGCCGCCGGGGAGCTCAAGGACGTCAACGCGGGCATTCCCGCCCTGCTGCCGGTCGCCGTCATCGGGTGGTTCGCCGCCGGGTACGCGGCCAAGGCGGCCGGAGTCGTGGCCGGCGGGGCCGTCGCCGCGGGCGGTGCGGGGGCCGCCGCGGCCGCCGTCGGCGGGTCGACCGCCGGGGCCGGAGCTGCGGGCACTGCCGGGGGCGCCGCCGCCGGTGGGGCCGCCGGGTCGGGCGGAGCTTCCGGCGTCGGCGGAGCGCTGGCTTCGGAAGGGCTGGGGCTTCCGGCCAAGGCCGCCATCGCCGCCGGGGTCGTGGTCGCCGCGGCCGCCGGCGTGGTCTTCGCCCTGACCGGCGAAGACGCCGATCCGCCCGCCCGCGCGCAGCCCGCTCCGAGCGTGGCCGCGCCGGTCGTGCCGGCGCCCCGGGTGTCCAGCCCGGCCGCGCAGGAGCCCAGCCCGTCGGGGGCGCAGCCGCCGCCCGCACGAGGACCCGTACCGCCGCCGTCGAAGCCTGCGCCTCCGGCGAGCAGGGCTCCGGCCCCGCCGGCGGCCTCGCCGAGCCGGGAGCGGCCGTCGCCGAGCCCGAGTCCCACCCTGAGCCCTAGTGCGAAGGCGACACCGAAGCCGAGCCCGACGACGCCGCCGGCGAAGGCCGCGGAGCCGTTCCGGCTCGCGGTGCTGGGCCAGTCCGCCTACGGGGATCACCAAGGCCCCGAGATCCGGACCTGGCAGAGCAGTTGGGTGTGGCAGCGCTGGGGGCTGAAGATCGGCGGGCAGCGCTTCGCGCACGGGATCACCGTCAGCCCCCGGTCCTCCGTGGAGATCGCCCTGAACCGGCAGTGCACGAACTTCTCCGCGCGCGCCGGTGTGGACGGGCTGGCGCTGCACACGGACGGCGAGGTGCGCTTCTCCGTGTACGGGGACGGGGAGCGGCTGTGGCAGTCCCAGGCCCTGGGCTACGAGGACGCCGCGGCGAACGTGTCCGTACCCCTGTCCGGGCACAAGACGCTGCGCCTGGTCGTGGAGCGTGCCGAGGGCGGCCACCTGCCGACGCTGGCGAGCTGGGCGGACGCCGTCATCAGCTGTCGTTGAGGGGACGAGCGAGGGGCTGGGGCAGGGCGCGGGCGGCTTCGCTGACCAGGGTCGCCGCCTGCGACGGGGTGAGTGCGGCGCCCGCCGCCTCCTCGCGGGCGTGGTCCCGCGCGCCGAGGGCGGCGCGGGTGCGGGCCGGGAACTCGGCCAGGGCCGCCGCCTCCGGGACCGAGCGCGGATTGCCCGCGCGCCAGGCCGTGGCGGCCGCGAAGACCCGTACGGCCTCGGCCGGCCGGCCCACGTCGGCCAGCTGGCAGGCGGCGGTTTCCGCGAGGGCGGCCAGGACCCGTTCGGCGCAGTGCCCGGCCACCGCCGAGGCCAGGGCGGGTGCGATCCGGGCCAGGGCGGCCGCCGGGCCCTGCGTGCGGGCGGTCAGCAGGGAGTCGATGTTGTCGAGCCCGGCGGTGAGCTGCGGCGGCCCCGTGACCTTCCCGGCCTCGGCACGGGCCAGCTCGCACTCGGTGCGCGCCCGGTCCAGGTCGCCGCGGAAGAGCGCGAGCAGCGAGGAGATCAGCCGGCTGTAGGCGCGCACGTCGGAGGCCACGCCGTACTCGTCCGCCTCCCGGTCCGCCTGCGCCACCAGCCGCTCGGCGGTGTCGAACTCACCCGCCGAGAAGGACGCCTCGGCGATCCGCACGAGCGCGAAGGGCGCCTCGATGTAGGCCCCGACCTCGCGGGCCAGGCGCAGGCACTCCTCGTACTCCGCGCGGGCCTCGTCGTACCGGCCGCGCGAGAGCGCGAGCTCCCCGGCGGCGCTGGCGACCGTGGAGCGGGTCCAGCGGTCGCCGACGCGGCCGGCGATCTCGCGCAGTTCGGCGATGTCCGCGTCGACGGTGGGCAGGCCGCCGGTGATGTCGATGGCCACGTGGGTGCGGAGCATGAGGGTGACGCCCAGTTCCCAGTCGCCGCCGTAGCGGCGGCAGCTCTCGACGGTGGTGTCGAGGTGGGCGTGGAAGCCCAGGACGCCACCGGTGAGGTACGCGGCCATGGGCCAGAGCATGCCGGGGAACCGGGCGGTCTCGGGGCTGCCGTGGCCGAAGGCCTCGGTGATGCGGGCGCAGAGGGCGGCGTACTCCGGGGTGTCGAACTCCTCGATCGCGCGGCCCTCGGCGAGCAGGAAGACGCGCAGGACGTGCAGGCGCATCAGGCTCCAGTACTCCGGGGAGCCCTCGGGCGGGTCGGGCGGGGTGACGGCGAGCACTTCGGTGGCCCACTCGGAGCCCTCGTCGCGGTAGTTGCGCAGCCACCAGAACCAGCCGAGGGCGAAGACGAGGCGGTGGGCGGTGTCGCTGTCGCGGTGGGTGACGGCGGTGTGGAGGGCGGCGCGGAGGTTGTCGAGCTCGGTCTCGATCCGGCGGATCCAGGGGAGCTGGTCGCCGGAGCGGAGGTGGGGTTCGGCCTCTTCGGCCAGGGCCGCGAAGTGGGCGGCGTGGCGGAGGGCGGTGGGGGTGGGGCCTGTTGTGGGTGGGGCTTCTGTTGTGGGTGGGGGTTGGTGGGCGGCCGTGTGTTCCGCGGCGCGTTCGGTGGCGTACTCGTGGATGGTTTCGAGCATGCGGTAGCGCATGCCGGCGGGGCCGGCCGGCTCGGCCAGGACGAGGGACTTGTCGACGAGGGAGCCGAGGAGGTCCGCTACGTCCAGGTCCCGGTCCTCGGCGCAGACCGCCTCCGCGGCCGTGAGGTCGCAGCCGCCCGCGAAGACGGACAGACGTCGAAGGACCGTGCGCTCGGGCTCGTCCAGGAGGTCCCAGGACCAGTCGACCACTGCGCGGAGGGTCTGCTGGCGCGGCAGCAAGGTGCGCGAACCGCTGGTCAGGAGCCGGAAACGGTCGTCCAGACGGTCCGCGATCTGCCGCGGAGTCAGCAGCCGGAGGCGGGCGGCGGCCAGCTCGATCGCCAGCGGCAGACCGTCCAGGCGGGCGCAGATCTCGGCCACGGCGGCCGGGTCCTCGGCGGGGGTGAAGCCGGGGCGGGCGGCGGCGGCGCGGTCGGCGAAGAGGCGGTGCGCGGGAGCGGGTGGGAGCGGCTCCACGGGGCGGATCGTTTCACCGGGGACACCCAGGGGCTCGCGGCTGGTCGCGAGGATGCGTACGCCCGGGCAGTGCGCGAGGAGCCGGTCGGCGAGGTCGGCGGCGGCCGCGATGACGTGCTCGCAGTTGTCCAGGACGAGGAGCAGGCGGCGGTTGGCGCAGTGCTCCACGAGGAGCGTGGTGGCGTCTTCGGGGGCGGTCTTCTCGCGGACGGCCTTTTCGCGGACGGCCTTTTCGCGGGCGACGAGGCTGCTTTCGCGAAGGCCGAGGGCGCTGAGGACGGCGCCGGGAACGGCGGCGGGGTGGTCCAGTCGGGCCAGTTCCACCAGCCAGACCGGGTCGGGGTGGTGGTCGTCGGTGGGGGGCGGTGCGGCGGCATACGCGGCTGCCGCGTGCTCGGCCAGGCGGGTTTTGCCCGAACCTCCGGGGCCGGTCAGGGTGATGAGGCGCAGACGGGCCAGGTCGGCCTGGAGGGCGGCGAGTTCGGGTTCGCGGCCGACGAAGGAGGTCAGGCGGGGGCGGAGGTTTCCCTGCGGGACAGCGATGGGGGCGGGGGTGTCGGCCGGGGGTGGGGGTGTCGGCCGGAGGAGTTCCGCGTGCAGGGCGGCCAGTTCGGGGCCGGGATCCGCGCCGAGGGCGTCCGCGAGGGTGCGGCGGGTGCGGTCGTACGCGGCGAGGGCCTCGGCGGGGCGGCCGGCCGCGCGCAGCGCGCGGAGCTGCTGGGCGCGGAGGGGTTCGTCGTACGGGGACTCGTGGATCAGCGCTTCGATCTCGGGCAGGAGCGTCGCGGGAGCCGTGCGGCCGGAGCGCAGGTCGGCCTCGATGCGGTCGCGGAGCGCGGCCCTGCGGTGGGCCTCGGCGACGGCCGCGTGGGCGGTGCGGGCGGGCTCCGCGAGGTCGGCGAAGGCGGGGCCGCGCCAGAGGGCCAGGGCGGAGCGGAGGGTTCCGGCGGCGGTGGCGGGATCCTGACCGGCCAACTGCTGGGCTCCCAGGCGGGCCAGCCGGGTGAAACGGTGCAGGTCCACGTCGTCCGGGCCGTCGACGGCCAGGCGGTAGCCGCCTGCGGGGTCGGCGAGGACGGTGTCCCTGCCGCCGAGGGCGCGGCGCAGGCGGGCAACCAGGGCCTGGAGCGCGGCGGGGGCCTCCCGGGGCGGGTCGTCGCCCCAGACCTCGTCGATCAGGTCGGGGACGGGAACGGGGACGGGGGCGTGCCGGTGCCCGTGGCCGGGGCCGGAGCCGGGGGCCGTCGTGGGCGCGGCGGAGCGGATCGCGAGGGCGGTGAGGAGGGCGCGGAGGCGGGCGCCGCCGAGGGGGAGGGGGGTGTTCGACCCGTCGCGGGCCTCGGTGTTGCCGAGGATGAGGTACAGCACGGGCTCATTCTGCACAGGTGGTGGGGGTTGGCGCCGAGCCGTTTCCGGCCGTGGCCTTGCGGCCCTGTGCCACTGCGCGTGGCGTTTCCGGCCGTGGCGCCGTGGCCGCGCCTCAAAGGCCGGCGGGGCTTGATTCGGTACCGCCCCGTGGGCGTGTGCGGGCCGCCGCCGCCCGCAGTCGTGTGCGCTGCGCGGTGCCGGTCCGGCCGGTGCGGGGCTACGGGTGTTCCGCTGCGCGGGGCCTGCCCCTCCCCGCCCTTCCACCGTTCCCCGGGCTCCGCCCGGACCCGGTCCTCAAACGCCGGACGGGCTGAAGGCTGCTCCGGGGGCCGGGCCCCCGGGGCGGGTCCGGGTCAGGACAGGGCTGGGCGCCTGGTGGGGAGGCCCTTGGGGACTGCTCGGCGGCGGGGGGTGGAGGTGCCGGTCCAGCAGGTGCCGCGGCGGGCCATCAGGCGGCCCAGCCACAGTTCCATGGAGACGAGTTCCGCGAGGCCGTCCAGCGGGACCGGGCGGCCGTCCGCGGCGTCGAGCAGGGCCTGGCGGACGACCCTGGCTTCGATGAGGCCGGCGTCCGCGAGGAGGGGGGTGGCGAAGAGGGTCAGGAGGGCGGGGAGGGCTGCGGTCAGGCCCAGGCGGGTCGCGGATTCGTTCGGGGCGTGGGCCGTGGCGCCCCAGCCGGGCGGGAGTTCGCGTACTCCGGCCGAGGACAGGACGCTGCGCAGGATCGCCGCCCGCGCGCCGGGCTGGACGCGCAGGGATTCGGGGAGGGCGCGGGCGGCCCGTACGACCTGGTTGTCCAGGAAGGGGGCGTGCAGGCGCTGGCTTCGGACCTCGACGGCCTGTTCGAAGACCCGGTGGTCGGCGGCGTGGCGGGCCAGGACGGCGCGGGCACGGGCCTCCCCGGGGCGCAGGGAGAGGGGAGGGCGGGCCGCGGCGTTGTGGAGGCGGATCGATACCTCGGCCAGGGCTTCGCCGGTCAGCCAGGCCGCTGCCGGGCCCGGGCGGGACCAGGTCAGGGCCGCGAGCGAGGCGTCGACCGGGGAGGAGGAGGTGGCTCCCGTGATCGCGCCCTCGCGCAGGCGGGCCGCGGCCGCCTCCATGCCCGTGCGGTACGGCGTACGGGCGAGGCGGCGGGCCGCCGAGTAGATGGAGAAGGGGACCAGGAGGGATTCCCCGGGGGCGGAGCGGGTGAGGGCGGCGACGGGGCGCAGCAGGTGGCGGCGGCGGCGGTCGAGGAGGAGGTCGGCCAGGCGGGCCGGGTGGGCGTCGAGGACCTGGCGGGCTCCGTGGCCGGTGAAGTGGTCGGCGGAGCCGGCGGCCAGGCGGCGCCGCTCACGGGCGGCGGAGATGAGGGAGGGGCCGGGTTCGTCGGTGAGCGGGCCGTCGAGGTCGGCGTAGGGGAGGGCTTCCTCGGCGGCGGCCACGACCACGTGGTGCAGGCGGGGGTTGGCGGCGATGGCGTGGGCGCGTTCCAGTTCGGCTTCGCGGCCCCGGGGGGTGGCGAGGTCGTTGAAGGTGACGGCCAGGAGTCGTTCGCCGGACTGTCTCACCACCGTGCCGGGGGCTCCGGGCAGTCCGGCGGCGAGGAGGGCCAGGGTGGCGGAGGCGCTGCCGCCGGAGAGGTCGGCGCCGACTCCGGGTACGGGGGCGCCGCGGGCCGCCCGCCGGTCGGCGGGGCCCATTCCGGGAACGGGCCCGGGATCGTGGGGCAGTGTGTCGGGGGCATGGCGGGGAGCCGTGAGCCGGGCGCGCACCGCGTCGACCAACGCTTCCCGTACGCCCTCCACCGCGCGCTCGGGGTCGGCCGTCGGGGCGGCCACCGCGAGGGAGGCCACCGGCTCGTACCCGGTGATCTCCCGCGAGCCCTCGCGCAGGATCAGCGCGTGGCCGGGCGGGATGCGGCGTACGCCGACGTACGGTGTGCCGTCGCCCAGCGCCTCCGGGCTGTCGGGGCAGGCCAGCAGGGCGGCGAGGTGGCCGATGTCGAGCTGCGCCTCGATCAGGTCGGCGAGCGGGAGTGCGGCGGTGGCGTACGCGGTTCCGCTGGCCCAGGGCGTGTAGAAGACGGGCCGGGCGCCCGCGAGGTCGCCGACCACGGTGATGCGGCGGCCGGCCTGGACGACGGCGGTGTAGCTGCCGGGCCACTGGGTGAGGTGGCGCAGGGCGCCGCCGCGGGCGGCGTAGAGGGCGCGGCGCAGTTCCTCGTCGGTGGCCCCGCAGCAGCCGAGGACGGCGAGCCGCGTGAAGGGGTCGGCGGGGTCGGCGGTGAGGGTGCGGATCTCGTCGGGGCGCCAGTCGCCGACGGCCCACAGGGGGTCGGGGTCGCCCCACAGGAGTTGGGCGCCGACGGGGACCACGGTGCGGTCGGCATCGGCGGCGCCCGGTTCGTCGGGGTGGTCCGCGTCGGCGAGGCCGCCGCGGAGGGGGCCGTCGCCATGGCCGTAGCCGTGGCCCGAGCCGTCGCCGTTCCCGTAACCGGAGCCGTTCCCGTAGGCGGCGGACCCGTAAGAGGCGTACCCGGAGCCGTATCCCCCCTGGCCGGCGCCTTGTGCAGGGCTCTGCCCCGCGACCCGTCCGGCCGTGCCGAAGCTCGCGGCGATACTGCTCCAACCCACCAACCAGCGCACCGCCGCCTCCACAGCCCGTGGGCACCTGACCGGGGTGCGAACCGCGCGGTCGGCGCTACTGGGCGCGGCCGGCGGGACCCCGGGTGGCTCGGGGTCCATGCTGCCACGTGACAGGCGTGCGAGAGTGGTTAAGGGGGGCGCACATGCAAACGAACACGCCCCGTCCATGCGGTATTTGGCGTTCCGTTCCCACCGTCCCATAGGTCGGTTTCGGCCATTCTTCGACCGTACTGCGGTCGTGCCGAAACCATCCTGCGGCCCTGTCGGGGCCGTACTCCGGCCACCCTGCGGCCGTACCGGGGGCCCACCGGGCCCGGTGCGCGGAGCGCGGTCCGGGAGGCGGGATCCACCCCCCGGACCGTTCCGCCACCCGCGGGGATTGAGGCAGCGGCATCCCCCGGCCCGCCGGATTCACGCAGCGGGCCGACCCACGCACCGTCATCGAATCGCCGGGCCGGTGGAGCGGCCAGAGCGCACGGCCGGGCGCACGGCCACACGGGCGGAGCACGCCGCGACACGTGCGCCCCGGGCACGGGACCCCGCCCGACTGTGCATACGGACAACAATCCCGCCATACGGAACAGGGGGCCTTAACGCTTGGGAGGCGGGGAACTACGCTGGGTTTACGAAATGCCGGGCGCCTATGCCCCGGCGGCGTCTGCGTTCCGCGTGTGACGAGGGGTGGCGCATGTCCAGGGAGCTCCGCGAGCCCAATGAGAAGCTCGGCGCCGTCCTCGCCCTCGCGGGCATCAGCAACGCCGGGCTGGCACGCCGGGTCAACGACCTCGGCGCACAGCGCGGCCTGACGCTTCGGTACGACAAGACATCGGTGGCCCGGTGGGTGTCGAAGGGGATGGTGCCGCAGGGCGCCGCCCCGCACCTGATCGCGGCCGCCATCGGCGCGAAGCTGGGCCGGCCCGTGCCGCTGCACGAGATCGGTCTCGCGGACGCGGACCCGGCGCCCGAGGTGGGGCTGGCCTTCCCGCGGGACGTGGGGGCCGCCGTGCGCTCGGCGACCGACCTCTACCGGCTCGACCTCGCCGGTCGGCGCGGCGGTGGCGGGATCTGGCAGTCGCTCGCCGGTTCCTTCTCGGTGTCGGCCTACGCCACACCGGCCTCGCGCTGGCTGATATCTCCCGCCGACGGCTCCGTGGCACGCGAACCGGGGCAGGGGCAGGGGCAGGGGCAGCAGCCTCATGGACAGCCGAAGGGCCAGCCGCCCCATGGGCAGCCGAACGGCCTGAGCCAGCGCCGCGGAGCCCCGTCCCACGCGACAGCTCCCTCGCGCGAACCCGTGCCCGGCGCGGCCCCGCCGGAGGGGCTTCCGGCACCGCCGGGCGCCCTTGTCGGGGGTGTGCCCGCCCAGCCTTCCGGTGAAACGCCCGCGCCGCCCGCCCCCGAGACCGGCCCGCAGCGCGTGGGCCACAGCGATGTGGCCAAGCTGCGCGAGGCCGCCGAGGACGCCCGCCGCTGGGACTCCAAGTACGGGGGCGGCGACTGGCGTTCGTCGATGGTCCCCGAGTGCCTGCGGGTGGACGCGGCGCCGCTGCTGCTCGGCTCCTACACCGACGAGGTGGGCCGCGCGCTCTTCGGCGCGACCGCCGAACTGACCCGGCTGGCGGGCTGGATGGCCTTCGACACCGGCCAGCAGGAGGCGGCCCAGCGGTACTACATCCAGGCCCTGCGCCTGGCCCGCGCCGCAGCCGACGTACCGCTCGGCGGGTACGTGCTGGCCTCGATGTCGCTGCAGGCGACGTACCGGGACTTCCCCGACGAGGGCGTGGACCTCGCGCAGGCCGCCGTCGAGCGCAACCGGGGGCTGGCCACCGCCCGCACCATGAGCTTCTTCCGCCTCGTCGAGGCCCGGGCGCACGCGAAGGCGGGCGATTCGGCGGCCGCCGGGTCCGCGCTGCGGGCCGCCGAGGGCTGGCTGGAGCGGGCCCGGGAGGGCGACGGGGATCCGACCTGGCTGGGCTTCTACTCCTACGACCGCTTCGCGGCGGACGCGGCCGAGTGTTACCGGGACCTCAAACTCCCCCGCCAGGTAAGGCGATTCACAGAACAGGCACTTTCGCGGCCGACCGAGGAGTACGTACGCTCGCACGGGCTGCGGCTCGTCGTGAGCGCGGTGGCCGAGCTGGAGTCGGGGAACCTCGACGCGGCCTGCGCGGCCGGCACCCGGGCGGTGGAGGTCGCGGGCCGGATCTCCTCGGCGCGGACCAACGAGTACGTACGGGACCTGCTGCACCGGCTGGAACCGTACGGGGACGAACCGCGCGTCGCCGAACTGCGCGAGCGGGCCAGGCCTCTGCTGGTGACCCCGGCATAGGCCCCGCGTGGCCTCGTTGTCAGTGGCGGGGTGCACTATGCAGGGGTGGGAGGTGTCAGCGTGGGCGGCTTGGGCAGCATGGGCAGGGTGGACTGCGACGTGCTGGTGATCGGCGGCGGAATCGTCGGCCTGTCGACGGCGCATGCCCTCGCCGGGCTCGCTCCGGGGACCCGTGTGGTCGTCCTGGAGAAGGAGGACGGCCCCGCCCGGCACCAGACGGGCCGCAACAGCGGTGTGATCCACAGCGGGATCTACTACAAGCCCGGTTCGCTCAAGGCGCGCTTCGCGGTGCGCGGTGCGGCCGAGATGGTCAAGTTCTGCGCGGAGCACGGCATCCCGCACGAGGTGACCGGCAAGCTCATCGTCGCCACCGGGCGGGACGAGCTGCCGCGCCTGCACGCGCTCGTCCAGCGCGGCCGGGAGAACGGCATCCCGGTGCGCGAGCTGGGCCCGACGCAGATCGCGGAGTACGAGCCGGAGGTCCGCGGGCTCGCCGCGATCCACGTGGGGACCACCGGGATCGTGGACTACGGGCGGGTCGCCCGGCAGCTGGCGGAGTCCTCCGGCGCGGAGATCGTCTACGGCGGCGCGGTGGACCTGATCTCGCGGCGCGCCTCGGGGGTTGCGGTGCGCACGACCACCGGCCTGGTGGTGCGCTCCCGCGTCCTGGTGAACTGCGCGGGGCTCCAGTGCGACCGGATCGCCCGGCTGGCCGGTGACGACCCGGGCATGCGCATCGTCCCGTTCCGCGGCGAGTACTACGACCTGGCCCGGCCCGAGCTGGTGCGCGGGCTGGTCTACCCGGTGCCGGACCCGGCGTTCCCCTTCCTCGGCGTCCACCTGACCCGGGGCATCGGCGGCGGGGTCCACGTCGGACCGAACGCGGTGCCGGCGCTGGCGCGCGAGGGGTACGGCTGGGGCGTCGTGCGGCCGCGGGACCTCGCGGACGAGCTGGCCTGGCCGGGATCCTGGCGGATGGCCGCGCGCCACTGGCGGTACGGGGCGGGCGAGATCCGGCGGTCGGTGTCGAAGCCCGCCTTCCTGCAAGCCGTACGCAGACTGCTGCCCGCGGTGACCGCGGCGGACCTGGTGGCTTCGGCGGCCGGAGTGCGGGCGCAGGCCGTGCTGCGGGACGGGACGCTGGTGGACGACTTCCTGATCCGGGAGGCACCGCGGACGGTGCACGTGCTGAACGCGCCGTCGCCCGCGGCCACGGCCTCGCTGCCCATCGGGCGGGAGATCGCGGGCCGGGCACTGACCGCGCTGCGCACGGCGTAGGCCGCCCCTTCGGGATCCTGCCGGGCGCGGCAGCCCCGGGGGCGCCCGCGTAGAATCGGGCGCATTGTGGCTGACTCTCAAAACCCCCCGCACCCTGCCCCGGAACCCGCGCCGGAGGCGACCACCTACACGCCCCCGAAGTGGCGGACCGAGCCGCGGTTCCCCGACGGGCCCGCGCCCGATCCGGCCGGCTCGCACCACGAACGGCGGATCCGGAGCTTCCAGCCCCGGCGCAGCCGGGTGACCACCGGGCAGGGCGAAGCCCTGAAGCGGCTCTGGGGGACCTGGGGGCTCGACATCGACGGGCACGAGGTCCTCGATCTCAAGAAGATGTTCGACGGGCTTCCCGTCGTCCTCGAGATCGGCTTCGGCATGGGCGAGGCCACCGCGCAGATGGCCGCCGCCGATCCCGGCACCGGGATCCTCGCCGCCGACGTGCACACCCCCGGGCAGGGAAACCTGCTCGCCCTCGCCGAGCGGGGCGGGATGACCAATGTGCGCGTCGCGAACGGCGACGCCATCATCCTGCTCCGCGAGATGCTGCCCCCGGACTCCCTCGCCGGGCTCCGCGTGTACTTCCCCGACCCCTGGCCGAAGGCCCGCCACCACAAGCGGCGGCTGATCCAGCCCGAGTTCCTCGCACTGGCCGCCACCCGCATGGCGCCCGGGGCGGTCCTGCACTGCGCGACCGACTGGGAGCCGTACGCCGAGCAGATGCTCGAAGTGCTCACCACGCAGCCCGAGTTCGAGAACACCCAGGCCGACGGCGGCTATGCGCCCCGCCCCGACTTCCGGCCCCTCACCCGTTTCGAGGGCCAGGGTCTCGACAAGGGCCACGTCGTACACGACTTGCTCTTCCGCCGCACGGGTAACGCGGAGAACTGACAACGTCACTCCGCGTGTCCGCGCGGATCGGTAGAGTCATCGCGTGTCCCGAGCGACCCGACTGTTCCGTGTGCTCCGCGTGCTCCCCATGCCGCGTGTGCGTGTGTACGTACTCGTGGTGCTGCTCGCCGCGTCCGGCGTCGCGATCCTGGAGCTCGTACGGGAGCAGACGGGCACGCCCGGGTTCCTCGTCGGTCTCGCTCTGGCCCTGCTGCCGGTGCCGCCGCTCATGGCGGCCTTCCGGTGGCTGGGCCGGGCCGCCCCGCACCCGTGGGCGCAGCTGCTGTTCTGCTTCGGCTGGGGTGCTTGCGCCGCCGCGCTGATCGCCATACTGGCCAACAGTTTCGCCACCGAGTGGATAGCCGCGGCCACCGCCGATCCCTCCCATGCCGATCGGCTCGGCTCGGTGGCCATCGCGCCGTTGGTCGAGGAGACCGCCAAGGCGGCGGCCCTCCTGCTGGTGTTCCTCTTCCGCAGACGCCAGTTCACCGGCCCGGCCGACGGTTTCGTGGTGGCGGGTTTCACCGCCGTGGGCTTCGCCTTCACCGAGAACATCCTCTATCTCGGCAATGCCTTCGACGAGGACGCCACCAACGGCACCGAGGTGCTGAACTCCGTGACGGCCGCGACGTTCTTCGTCCGCATCGTCATGTCCCCCTTCGCGCATCCGCTGTTCACCGTGCTCACCGGCCTCGGTTTCGGCGCGGCCGCGCTCAGCGTCCGCCGGGCCCGCCGGATCGTGCTGCCGCTGCTGGGACTGGCTCCGGCCATAGGGCTGCACGCGCTGTGGAACAGCTCCTCGGACCTCGGTGAGTCCGGTTTCTACGTGGTCTACGGCTGCGTGATGGTCCCGGTGTTCGGGATCCTGGTCTGGCTGGCCGTGTGGCTGCGGCGGCGCCGCCTGCGCACGGTCGCCGCGGAACTCGCGGTGTACGCGGCCGCCGGCTGGCTCGGCCGCGCCGAGGTGCCCGCGCTGGCTTCGGTGCCGGCGCGTTCGCTGGCCCGCCAGCTGGCCCGCGGCGTGGGGGGCCGCCCTGCCGCGCGGGCGGTCGCCCTGTACGAGGCCGACGCGGTGGCCCTTGCCCTGCTACGCCGCCGGGCGCGCAGCGGCGGTCCGGTCGGCGAGCCGGATTTCGCGCTCCGGGAACGGGAGTTGCTGAGCCGGCTCTGGCTGCGCCGGGCGACGGCGGGCCCGGCGCTGTGCCGGGCGGCGGCCCTGGAGGAGCTGTTGCCGCCCTCCTTCGACGCCCTGGGCCCGGCGGACCCGTTCGAGGCGGCGGACGCCTTCGGGGCGGCGGACCGCTTCGGGACGGTGGACCGCTTCGAGGCGGCGGACCGTTTCGCCACGGACGATCGTTTCGCCGCGGCCGACCGCTTCGGCCCGGCGGGAGCGGGCCGGCCCGTGCTGGCCGGCGTACCGGCTCCGCGGGAGCGGGGGCCGTACGGCCTCAGACGTTCAGGCCCCGTGCCGTCAGCCACGCCAGCGGGTCCACCGTAGAGCCGCCTTCGCGCACTTCGAGGTGGAGGTGGGGGCCGGTGACGTTGCCGGTGGCGCCGACGCGGCCGATGGTGTCGCCCGCAGCGACGGTGCCGCCGGTCACGGACATCGAGGACAGGTGGCAGTACCAGATCTCGGTGCCGTCGGGGAGTTCCAGCACGATCCGGTAGCCGTACGCGCCGGACCAGCCGGCCGAGGTGATCTTGCCGCTGCCGACCGCCTTGACCGGGGTGCCGGTCGGGGCCGCGAAGTCGAGGCCGGTGTGGTGCCCGGAGGACCACATGGAGCCGGCGTCCCCGTAGTGCGAGGTGAGGGTGTAGGCGGAGGTGGGCAGGGAGTAGCTGCCGGCCACCGCGGCGGCCTCCTGCTTGGCCTTGGCCTCGGCGGCCGCCTTGGCCTCCTCGGCCTCGCGCGTCTCCTTGGCGGCCTGTTCGGCCGCCGCTGCCTCGGCCGCCTTGCGCGCGGTCTCCTGGGCCGCGTGCGCGTCCTTGGCGGCGGCCTCCTGGGCGATCCGCTCGGTCTCGGCCCGCTCCTGGGCCGCGGCGGCCTCCTGCTGGGACCCCGCCTGCTGGAGGATGCGGCTGCGCAGGAGCTCACCGGCGTCATTGCTCCGGTCGGCCTGTCTCGGGATGAGGCCGGTCCGCTGCACGGCCGCGGTGTCCGCGTTCCCGTCCGAATTCCCGTCGGCGTGCTGCGCGTTGCCGTCTCCGCTGCCGCCCAGCACCTCGGGCAGGGACGGCAGGGAGGGCAGGGTGATGGCCACCTGGGGGCGGTCCTGCGCGGTGGCGATGCCGCCCGCGCCGACCGCCGCGATGACGCCGACCCCGAGGACGGTGGACGAGCGCGCGAGTCCGCCGCGCTGCTTGAGGACGCGGTGCTTGCCGCGCAGCGGCCGGGCCGAGTCCTCGGTCGGGTTCCACTCGCCCCAGGCGCCGGCGGTGGGCGGCTCCTGGACTTCGATGCCTTCAGGGGCAGGCGAGTTGGAGGCCACCGGGGCACACTCCTCATGGACACGCACGCGCACGGCGCCATCTCTTGCGACGGCTGGGACGACCGCGCTGCGTTATCGAACGGTAATAGAAGAAGGGGAGTGATTCCAAGCAGTTGCGATTGATCGTTAACGACAATCAGCCACTCCCCGAACGGCTATGGCCAGGACTTTTGCGCTCACTCCCGGATCAACTCGGGCAAAAATTGGCCGACTCCCTCGCCTCTTCCGCCACATCTTCACATTGACGGCTCGTCAGAGACCTTGCTGAACGCGCCCTTTCGGTTACGTTCAGTTGCCTTTCGGTACCACCGGCACCGTCCGCCGCCGGTCCTGCTGCCGCTCCCCCGGCCGCGCGACGGCCAGCAGCGCCATGTCGTCCGTGGCCTCGCCACCCGTATGACGGCGTACGTCGGTGCCGAGCGCGCTCAGCAGTTCGTCGGGGCCGGAGAAGACCCGCCCGCGCAGCCGGTCCGCCGGATCGTAGAAGGTCCCCGACCCGTCCCGGGCCTCCGTCAGCCCGTCCGTGTACAGGAGCAGCGTGGCCCCCGCCGGGAACGGCCACTCCTGCACCCGGTCCGGCCAGCCGCCCAGGTCCCCCATGCCCAGCGGCAGCGCCGGCTCGGCGGGGGCCAGCGCCGCGAGGCCGCCGTCCGCGTACAGCAGCAGCGGCTCGGGATGGCCCCGGTTGACGAGCCGCAGCACGCCGGCGCCCGGCGGGATCTCGCCGAGCACGCACGTGGTGAACCCCTCCACCGCGTCCAGGCTGTCGCGCCGGTTGCCCTCGCGGGCCAGCGCCCGCTCCAGCCGCTGCGCCACCGCCTCCAGCGAGGGCTCGCTCTCCGCCGCCTCCCGGAAGGCCCCCAGGACCACCGCCACGGCCTCGACGGCCCCCAGCCCCTTCCCCCGTACGTCGCCCACCGCGAGGCGCACCCCGTACGGGGTGTCCTGCACGGCGTAGAGGTCGCCGCCGATGAAGGCGTCCGCCTGCGCGGCTTCGTAGGAGGCGGACACGTGCAGCCCCGCGATCCGTTCGGCGGGCGTCGGCAGCACGGCGCGCTGCGCGGCCTCGGCGATCCCGCGCGCGGAGGCGAGCTGCGCGCCGCTGCGCCGCACCACGGTGTTGATCAGCGTGGCCAGCCCGGAGACGGTGAGCACGGTGGCCAGCTCGGTCAGGGACTCCACCTGCCAGCTGGTGCCGTTGAAGATGTGCAGCAGGATCACGGCGACCGTGGACAGGGCCCCGATCAGCATGGTGGAGCGCAGGGAGAACAGCGGGGCCGCGATCAGCGGGGCCGCAGAGAAGAAGGGGGAGCCGGTGAAGCTGGGCGGGGTGAGGAGGTCGAAGAGGAATCCGAGGACGATCAGGGTGAACGGGAGCGTTCTGACGATCCGGCGGACCCGGCTGCTGCCGACGGCCGCGCCGAACACGCGCCCGCCCCTGCCCTGTCGGCCCAGCCGCACCACGCTGCTCTCCTGCCGCCCGGTCCCTCGCACGGGTGCGGGCCCGCCGCCGCCTCGCCCCCCAAGGCTGTCCGCAGGAGGGCCCGTTCGGCGACCCGGGCGGGACCGTTCGGGTGACGGGAGCGGAGTGCGGAGTGCGGAGATCTGCACGGGTATACGACGAAGGCCCGGCCCCCCTGAGGGGACCGGGCCTTCGTACTGAGTAGCGGGGGCAGGATTTGAACCTACGACCTCTGGGTTATGAGCCCAGCGAGCTACCGAGCTGCTCCACCCCGCGTCGGTAAACCCAACTCTACGCCATCCGGGGGGAGGGCTTCGCCAATTAACGTCCGCCCCTCTCCCAGACGGGCATAACCGCAGGTCAGAGCCTTGAAACCGGGTTTCCCGCGGCCGCTGGGGCCGACCTCACGAGGTCAGTGGAGTCGGCGAACTCCGCCCGCGTACGGGCCATCCGGCCCGGAAACGACTGAGCGCCCCACCGGGCCGAAGCCGGGTGGGGCGCTCAGGAGCAGGTCCGGAGGGATTGACCCCCGCCTGCGAGCAGTAGGCCATGTCGGACTCGAACCGACAACCAACGGATTAAAAGTCCGCTGCTCTGCCAATTGAGCTAATGGCCCGTGGCGTGCTCACCCCAGAGCATAGCCGCAGAGCGCCGGGCAGCCGATCGCATATCGGCTTGTCCGGGCCGGAGCATGTCGGCGAGGGCCTCTGGGGCTCGCGGTGGAATGCGAACAGGGCCCCTACGAAGGTGTCGTAGGGGCCCTGTTCATGTTCCGAGCCGTCAGCTCGGGACGTTATTAGTCGTTGCGCTTCCAGCGCGGCTTGTCGTCGCGGCGGCCGAAGGAGGAACCGCCGGTCGAACCGGAGCCGGAGGGACGGTTGTCGTCACGACGGCCGTACGGGCGGTCGCCACCCGCGGGGCGGTCGTCGCGGCGGAAGCCACCGCCGGACGGACGGTCACCGCCGCCGGAGCGGAAGCCGCCACCGGTCGGACGGTCGCCACCGGAGCGGAAGCCACCGGACGGACGGTCGTCGCGGCGGAAGCCGCCACGGTCGCCACCGCGGTCGTCACGGTTGAAGCCGCCGGTCGGACGGTCGCCACCGGAGCGGAAGCCGCCACGGTCGCCACCACGGTCGTCACGGTTGAAACCACCCGAGGGGCGGTCGTCGCGACGGAAGCCACCGCCGGACGGACGGTCGCCACCACCGGAGCGGAAGCCGCCACCGGTCGGACGGTCGCCACCCGAGCGGAAGCCGCCGGTCGGACGGTCGCCACCGGAGCGGAAGCCGCCACGGTCGTCACGGTTGAAACCACCCGAGGGGCGGTCGTCGCGACGGAAGCCACCGCCGGACGGACGGTCGCCACCACCGGAGCGGAAGCCGCCACCGGTCGGACGGTCGCCACCGGAGCGGAAGCCGCCACGGTCGCCACCGCGGTCGCCACGGTCGTCGCGGCGGAAGCCGCCACGGTCGCCGCCACGGTCACCGCCACGGTCACCGCGGTCGTCGCGACGGTTGTCACGGCGCTCGAAGTTGCCACGCTCGTCACGGCTCTGGAACGCGGGGCGCTCCTCGACGACCGGCGCGGACGCGACGGCAGCCGCGACCTCGGCGACAGCGGCCTCGGCCACCTCGGCGACAGCGGCCTCCGGGTCCTCGCCGCGCTCACGCGCGGAGCGGGCGACCAGGCGGTCGGCCTCCTCGCGCAGCTCGACGGCACGGCGCGACAGGCGCTCCAGCTGCTTGGTGAGGTCGGCGACCTCACGCTCGGCCTGCTTCGCGGCGTTGTTCGCGGAGTCGGCCTGGACCTCGGTCAGCGAACGCGCACCGGTGATCTCGGCGACCTCGGGGTCGAAGGCGCCGACGCCCTGGACGATGTGGCGCGTGGCGTCGACGCCCGCGTCCTCCATCAGGCGGAAGATCTGGCGGCGCTGGTGCGGAAGCGCCAGCGAGACGACGACACCGGACTTGCCGGCGCGGGCGGTGCGGCCCGAGCGGTGCAGGTAGTCCTTGTGGTCGCCGGCCGGGTCCACGTTCAGGACCAGGTCGATGCCGTCCACGTGGATGCCGCGGGCGGCGACGTCGGTGGCGACGAGCGCGTTGACGTAGCCGTCCTTGAAGTCGGCGAGGACGCGGGTACGGGCACCCTGCGTCATGCCGCCGTGCAGCGCGTCGGCCTTCACACCGGACTCGATGAGCTGCTCGGCGATGCGGTCGGCGCCCAGCTGGGTGCGGACGAAGATGATGGTGCGGCCCTTGCGGGCGGCGATGGCGGCCGTGACCGGCGCCTTGTCCTTCGGCTTCACGACGAGGACGTGGTGCGTCATGGTCGTGACGTTGCCCTGCGCGCTGTCGACCTCGTGCGTGACGGGGTTGGTCAGGTAGCGCTTGACCAGGGTGCCGATCTCGTTCTCCATGGTGGCGGAGAAGAGCATGCGCTGGCCGCCGCCGGGGATCTGGTCGAGCAGCTCGGTGACCTCGGGCAGGAAGCCCAGGTCGGCCATCTGGTCGGCCTCGTCGAGGACCGCGACCTGGACGTTCGCCAGGGAGCAGGCGCCGCGGTTGATGATGTCGCGCAGACGGCCCGGGGTGGCGACGAGGACGTCGACACCGCGCTCCAGAGCGAAGATCTGGTTGCTCATGGAGGTACCGCCGCAGACGACCTTCATCTTCAGGCCGAGCACGTCGCCGTAGGGCTGGAGAGCGTCGGCGACCTGCATCGCGAGCTCACGCGTCGGCGTCAGGATGATCGCGCGGGGCTTCTTCTTCTCGGTGTGGCCGCCGGCCAGCGAGGCCAGGGTCGGCAGACCGAAGGAGAGGGTCTTGCCGGAGCCGGTGCGGCCACGGCCGAGGATGTCCTTGCCGGCCAGGGCGTCCGGGATGGTCGCGGCCTGGATCGGGAAGGGCGCGGTGACGCCGTTCTGCGCGAGCTTGCGCACGATGCCGTCCGGCAGACCGAGGTCGCCGAAGGTCAGGGTGGGCTCGGCGTCGGCGTCGTCGGCCGCAGCCTCGTCGTCGAAGTCGGTGGTGTCGGTGTCGATGGTGGAGTCCTCGAAGGACTCGCCGGTCGCCACGTCGGCCTCAAGAGCCTCGATGATCTCGTCGGCGACTACGGCCTCGATGGCCTCGGTGACCGCAAGGGTCTCGGCGTCGACGATCTCGTTGGAGTCGTTCTCGGGCATGACGGAACGGTCAGAACTGGAAATGGACATGCGAAATGCGAAACCTTCCGGAGTCTCGGCACGCGCCCAAACTCCGTGAATCGCAAATCGACCGCCTCAATGCGGTCAGCCACGGTTGGGGAGAGTACGCGCCACGCGGCGCTCTTCGGAGTCGGCGCCGGGCAATGGGATCAAACGATCTATAACCATACGCACCCTCCCCCGGGTCTGGCAAGTCACTCCCCCGAATAAGCCTCTGACCTGCACAAACGCCAACGGGGAGAGCAGCGGCCGACACCGGTAGGGGGGCGCGCGAACAGAGGAACGCGCCAGTCACTGCCCCCCTGGCACCCCGCTCGGATCCGGCGACGGAACCACCGGACTCGGTGTGGGTTGCGTCACTGGCGGAGTCGAGGCCGACGGAGCCGGGGTCGGCGGCTGCGGACTCGGAGAGGGCGGCTGCCCGCCCCCGGAGCCACCGGCTCCGGCAGAGCCTCCCGCCCCGCCGGAGCCCGACCCGGAGCCGGAGCCTCCGCCCGAGGGCTGCTGGCCGCTCTGGCCGCCCGCGCCGCCGCCCGGCCCCGCCGAGGGCGAGGGGGCCCCGGGAGGGCCCGCCGGGGCTCCCGGGCTGGGGGAGGCCCCGGGCGCGCCGGAGGCCTTGCCGGGCTCCCCGGCCTTGCCCTCCTGGTTCCCCGCGACGTCCTTCGAGCCGTGGCCGCCGCCGTGCACCCCGGCGCCCTTCCCGGACGAGGACCCGCCGGACTTCCCGCTCTGGGTGCCCGCCGAGGAGGAGGGCCCCGGCTTCGCGGCGTCGTCGCCGACGCTCATGCAGCCGGCCGTGGAGGCCGTCGCCGCCACCGCGAGGGCGGCGACGACCAGCCGGAGGGGGCGGCGCGAGGGGCGGCGGAAGCGGAGGGAAGCGGACAACTGGCGCACGGGGCACCTCCGGAACACAGAACAAGAGTCCGCAGTGAGCGGGTCAATGTGCCCAACTCCCTTTGCCCCGTAAGAGACACGCCCCAGTGCCGAGCGGGGCCGCGCCCCGTCAGGCGAACAGCTGTCCGGCCACCTGGTAGCCGAGCACGACCCCGCCGAGCCCGACCAGCACCGAGGCCGCCACATTGGCGGCGGCGAGGAACTTCCAGCCCCGCTCGGCCAGCCGCAGCGTCTCGTAGGAGAAGGTCGAGTAGGTGCTCAGCGCCCCGCACAGCCCGGTGCCGATCAGCAGGTTCAGCCGCGAGGAGGCGGCCCCGTCCAGCACCGCGCCGGCCAGCGCCCCCAGCACCAGGGAGGCTGTGGCGTTCACCACGAAGGTCCCCCACGGGAACACCGAGTCGTGGCGCAGCTGCACCGCGCGGTCCGTCAGGTACCGCAGCGGAGCCCCTACGGCCGCACCCGCCATCACGGTCAGCCAGTTCAGCCAGCTCACCGGCGCCCCCGCCCCCGCGACCGCCCGCGTCCACGAGCGCGGCCGTCGCCGACCGCGCGCCGGGTGACCGTGGCCGCCGCCCACACCGCGCCCATCGCCCCGACGACCGTGAGCCCGGCGTACGCCAGCGCGGTACCGGCCTCCCCGTCGTCCAGCAGGTGCGCGAAATCCACCGCGTAGGTGGAGAAGGTCGTGAACCCGCCGAGCACCCCGACCCCGGCGAAGGGCCGCACCAGCGGATGCGGGGCGGTCCGGCCGCCCTCGCTGATCAGCACCATCAGTACGCCGATCAGCGCGCAGCCGGTCACGTTGATCCAGAAGGTCGCCCACGGGAACGCCCCGGGCGCGGCCGGCCACAGCAGGGAGATCCCGTACCGCGCCGAGGCGCCCACGGCGCCGCCCGCCGCCACCGCCGCGAGCACCCGCCCCAGGGGTTCGGCGCGCTGCGCGGGCACATGGAGGTCGACGTCCGGGTCGATGGCCTCGGCGCCCCCGGTCGGCCGGGTCACCGGCGCTCCGCCGTCGGCCGGGTCACCGGCGCGGCTCCGCACGTCTCGTCACCGGGCCATTCTCGCGCGCCGCGCGCCGGCCCGCCGAGTCCGGGCCCTCCGGAACGGGCGGCCGTCCCGGAGAATGGGCGCGTGCTGGAGATGACGCGTGACGCGTTCGAAGAGCTGGTGGCCGAGGCGCTGGACTCGATCCCCGAGGAGCTGACCCGGGTCATGGACAACGTGGCCGTCTTCGTGGAGGACGAGCCCGCCGCCGACGACCCCGAACTGCTCGGCCTCTACGAGGGGACCCCGCTCACCGAGCGCGGCGAGTGGTACGCCGGGGTGCTGCCCGACCGGATCTCGATCTACATGGGCCCGACCCTGCGGATGTGCGAGAGCCCGCAGGAGGTGGTCCAGGAGGTGGCCGTGACCGTGGTCCACGAGATCGCCCACCACTTCGGCATCGACGACGAGCGGCTCCACGAACTCGGCTGGGGCTGACCTGCGGGTCCCCCCGGGCGACCGCTGACCCGCCCGCGGAAACCGTTTTGGCGATCGCCGCCGGGATCCCATATGCTTCTCACGTCCCCGACGCACTCGAGAGTGCACGGCGGGCCTTTAGCCCTCATCGTCTAGTGGCCCAGGACGCCGCCCTTTCAAGGCGGTAGCACGGGTTCGAATCCCGTTGGGGGTACGCATTACCGTGTGCGAGACTTGTTCTCGCACATTGCAAGGACCTGTGGAGCAGTTGGTTAGCTCGCCACCCTGTCAAGGTGGAGGTCGCGGGTTCAAGTCCCGTCAGGTTCGCTGAGACCGGAAACGGTTTCGTGGCTGGGTAGCTCAGTTGGTACGAGCGATCGCCTGAAAAGCGATAGGTCGCCGGTTCGACCCCGGCCCCAGCCACCAGAGAGTCAAGAAGGCCCCGTCCATCGGACGGGGCCTTCTTGCGTTACTCCTCCCCTACGGTGACCTCCGCGGCCTCCGCGCGCGCCCGGCGGCGCCACTGCGCCAGCCCGACGCCCGCCGCCGCCAGCGCGACCAGTCCGAGCAGCGCCCAGTCCGGCACCGCGTCCGCGACGGACTGCACCCGCTGCTCCACCGCGAACGAGTCGTCCACGTCCAGCAGCCCCGGCAGTGCGCTCGCCCCGTCGTAGATCAGGAACAGCGCGCCGAGCAGGACGAAGAACAGGCCCGACGCGAGCGAGGTCGTGTGCAGTTCGAAGCGGCCGACCGAGAAGGTCCGGCCGCGCAGCCAGCGGCGGCGGCCGAGGTCGAACCGCTCCCAGAGCAGCGCCAGCAGGAACAGCGGCACCGCCATGCCCAGCGCGTACACCGCCAGCAGCAGGCCCCCGTAGACCGGACTGCCGCTGACCGCCGCCACCGTCAGGACGCTGCCGAGGATCGGGCCGGCGCAGAATCCGGCGAGCCCGTAGACCGCGCCGAGCGCGTACACGGACAGGGCGGTCGTCGGCCGGATCTTCCCGGACAGCTCCGAGATCCGCTTCGAGGCGAAGCCGAGTCCCAGGATCTGCGCGAGCCCGAGCGCGATGATCAGCCAGCCGCCGAACAGCACCAGCCCGTCCCGGTTGCTGTGGAAGAACCGCCCGGCGTACGAACCGGCCGCGCCCAGCGGTACGAGGGTGCTCGCGAGGCCCGCGTAGAAGATCCCGGTACGGGCCAGCAGCCGCGAGGTGGAATCGATGGAGTAGGCGAAGAAGGCGGGCAGGAGCAGGGCGCTGCACGGGCTGAGCAGCGCGAGGAGGCCGCCCAGCAGGGCGGCCAGGTATCCGATGTCGGTCACTTCGAGCCCGCCCCGGCCTGCGCCTGGGCCTGCGCCTTGGCCTTGGCGATGGCGGTGGTGAAGGCGTCCATGGGCTGGGCTCCGGCGATGGGCTGCCCGTTGATCAGGAAGGACGGGGTGGAGGTGACGCCGATGCCGTAGCCCTCCTCCTGGTCCTTGCGCAGGGCGGCGGAGGCCTGCTCCCCGGCCATGTCCTTCTTGAAGCGCTCCAGGTCCGGGACCCCGGCCTGCTGCGCCAGCTCCTCCAGCCGGGCCTCGCCGAAGCCCTTGTCCTTGGAGCCCTCGGCGTACGCGGCCGCGTGGAACTGCGCGAAGCGGTCCTGCTGGCCGGCGGCCCAGGCGGCCTTGGCGGCGGCCTCGGAGTCGGCGCCGAAGATCGGGAAGTTGCGCCACTCGATGCGCAGGGTGCCGTCCTCGACGTACTTCTTCATCAGCTCGGGCTCGGTGTCGCGGGCGAACTTCCCGCAGTAGCCGCACTTGAAGTCGGAGTACTCGATGAGGACCACGGGCGCGTCGGCGCGGCCGACGGCGAGCTTGTCGCCGGACTCGCGGCGGGCGAGCGCCTTCAGCTCCGCGTGGGCGTCGGAGGCCTGCGGCGCGGAGGCCGAGGAGGACTTGGCGGGGTTCTCGCCGGGCGCGGTGGCCTGCCAGGACACGATGCCGAGGGTGACCGCGGCGACGGCGACCCCGGCGGAGATCAGCAGGGGCTTGCGGGAGGAGGCGGGCTTACGGGGGGACGAGGACATGCGGATGCTCCAGAGCTGCGTAAAGAGGGGTACGGCGGACCGGGCGGGCTGCGACCGGTCCTCCTAGACCCGCATCACGGAGAGCTCCGGAGCAGACGGCGCCGGCCGCTCGGGCCCGCGTACGAGGACCCGTAGGGGTATCGCCCGCCCGTCCCAGGCCCGCTCCGCCCCGACCCGCGCGGGCGGCACGTGCCCCTGGTCCCCGGCTCCGCGCGGCGGCGCGGCCGGCAGCGGCCCCCGCTCCGGCGCCCCGGGGGCGCAGGCGGGCCCCCGACCGACGACCTCCGCGGCCCCGAACACCACGGCCGCGGCGGGGACCGCTGCGGGACCGGCCTGAGCCGGGACGGCGTGAGCCGAGGCGGGCTGAACCGGGACGGCGTGAGCCGGACCGGCCTGCGCCGAGGCGGCCCGAGCGGGAGCGGCCTGAGCCTGAGACGCCTGAGTCGCCGGAGCAGCGCAGGCCAGCAGCACCGCGAGCACGGCGCCGAGCAGGAGCCGCCATCCACGGGCTCCTCGGGCGCGGGCGCGGAACATGGCGGGCCTCTCACTCGGACGGCGGGTCGGTTCAGGGGATCTCGTCCCGAAATGGTACGGGGAGGGTGCACAAATGCGTTCGCCACCCGGCACCTGCGGGTGAGATCCTCGACCAGGTATGTCTACTTCCTTCGCCGCCCTGCAGACGCTTCTCGGTGAGATCAACCTCCGTGACGCGCACCGCCTCGGCCGCCGCCTCGAAGGCGCCCGCCGTATCCGCAAGCCCGAGGCCAAGCAGGCCGTACTCGACGAGATCGCCACGGAGGCCGAAAAGGCCGCCGCGCGACTGGCCGGGCGCGCCTCGCGGATGCCGGAGGTCACGTATCCCGAGAACCTTCCCGTCAGCCAGAAGAAGGACGAGATCGCCGAGGCGATACGCGACCACCAGGTCGTGATCGTCGCGGGCGAGACCGGCTCCGGCAAGACCACGCAGATCCCCAAGATCTGCATGGAGCTGGGGCGCGGCGTCCGGGGCATGATCGGCCACACCCAGCCCCGCCGGATCGCGGCCCGCACGGTCGCGGAGCGCATCGCGGAGGAGCTGAAGTCCGAGATCGGGCAGACGGTCGGCTGGAAGGTCCGGTTCACCGACCAGGTGGACCAGGACGCGACCTTCGTGAAGCTGATGACGGACGGCATCCTGCTCGCCGAGATCCAGACGGACCGCGAGCTGCGCGCGTACGACACGATCATCATCGACGAGGCCCACGAGCGGTCGCTGAACATCGACTTCCTGCTCGGCTACCTGGCCACGCTGCTGCCCAAGCGCCCCGACCTCAAGGTGATCATCACCTCGGCGACGATCGACCCGCAGCGCTTCTCCCGGCACTTCGGCGACGCCCCGATCGTCGAGGTCAGCGGCCGTACGTATCCGGTGGAGGTGCGCTACCGGCCGCTCCTCGAAGACGACTCCGAGGACTCCGACCGCGACCAGATCACCGCGATCTGCGAGGCCGTGGACGAGCTCCAGGCGGAGGGGCCGGGCGACATCCTGGTCTTCCTCTCCGGCGAGCGCGAGATCCGCGACACGGCGGACGCGCTGGAGAAGCGCAAGCTCCGCCTGACCGAGGTGCTCCCCCTCTACGCCCGCCTCTCGCACGCCGAGCAGCACCGCGTCTTCCAGCAGCACACCGGTCGGCGGATCGTCCTGGCCACCAACGTCGCCGAGACCTCGCTGACCGTCCCCGGCATCAAGTACGTGATCGACCCGGGCACCGCCCGCATCTCCCGCTACAGCCACCGCACCAAGGTCCAGCGGCTGCCGATCGAGCGGATCTCGCAGGCCAGCGCCAACCAGCGCAAGGGCCGCTGCGGCCGTACCTCGGACGGCATCTGCATCCGGCTCTACTCCGAGGACGACTTCACCACCCGTCCGGAGTTCACGGACGCCGAGATCCTGCGCACGAACCTGGCCTCCGTCATCCTCCAGATGACCGCGGCGGGCCTCGGCGAGATCGAGAAGTTCCCCTTCATCGACCCGCCGGACCACCGCAACATCCGCGACGGCGTCCAGCTCCTTCAAGAGCTCGGGGCCCTCGACCCGGCCGAGAAGGACCACAAGAAGCGGCTCACGCCGATGGGCCGCCAGCTCTCCCAGCTCCCGGTCGACCCGCGGCTCGCCCGCATGGTGGTGGAGGCGGACAAGAACAACTGCGTCCGCGAGGTCATGGTCATCGCGGCGGCCCTGTCCATCCAGGACCCGCGCGAGCGGCCCTCGGACAAGCAGACCCAGGCCGACCAGAACCACGCCCGCTTCAAGGACGAGACCAGCGACTTCCTCTCGTTCCTGAACATGTGGCGCTACGTGCGCGAGCAGCAGAAGGAACGCGGCTCGTCCTCCTTCCGCCGGATGTGCAAGCAGGAGTACCTGAACTTCCTGCGGATCCGCGAATGGCAGGACATCTATTCGCAGCTGCGTACGGTCGCCAAGGGCATGGGCATCCACGTCAACGAGGCCGATGCCCCGGAGACGAGCGTGCACATCTCGCTGCTCGCCGGCCTGCTCTCGCACATCGGGCTCAAGGACACCGACAAGAACGAGTACCTGGGGGCCCGGTCCGCCAAGTTCGCGATCTTCCCCGGCTCCTCGCTGTTCAAGAAGCAGCCCAAGTTCCTGATGTCGGCGGAACTGGTGGAGACCTCGCGGCTGTGGGCCCGGGTCAACGCCAAGGTGGAGCCGGAGTGGGTGGAGCCGCTCGCCCAGCACCTGATCAAGCGCACCTACAGCGAGCCGCACTGGGAGAAGGACCAGGCGGCCGTCATGGCGTACGAGAAGGTCACCCTGTACGGGGTCCCGATCGTCGCCCAGCGGAAGATCAACTACGGCCGGATCGACGCCGAGGTCTCGCGCGAACTGTTCATTCGCAACGCCCTGGTCGAGGGCGACTGGCGGACCCACCACAAGTTCTACGCCGACAACCGCAAGCTCCTCACCGAGGTGGAGGAGCTGGAGAACCGGGCCCGGCGCCGCGACATCGTGGTCGACGACGAGACGCTCTTCGACTTCTACGACCAGCGGATCCCCGAACACGTGGTCTCCGGCGCGCACTTCGACTCGTGGTGGAAGCACAAGAAGCGCGACGAGCCCGAACTGCTCGACTTCGAGCGCGAGATGCTGCTGACGGAGAAGGCGGCCGGGGTCACCAAGGCCGACTATCCGGACTCCTGGCACCAGGGCCGGCTGAAGTTCCGGGTGACCTACCAGTTCGAGCCGGGCGCGGACGCGGACGGCGTGACCGTCCACATCCCGCTCCAGGTGCTGAACCAGGTCACGGACGAGGGCTTCGACTGGCAGATCCCGGGCCTGCGGGAAGAGGTGGTCACCGAGCTGATCCGGTCGCTCCCGAAGCCGATCCGCCGGCACTACGTGCCCGCGCCGAACTTCGCGACGCGGTTCCTGGCCACCTCGCATCCCCTCCAGGAGCCCCTGCACGTCACGCTGGCCCGCGAGCTGCACCGGATGGTCGGGGTCCCGGTCACCGCCGAGGACTTCGACCTGACCCGGATCCCCGACCACCTGAAGATCACCTTCCGGATCGTCGACGAGCGCCGCAAGAACCTCGCCGAGGCCAAGGACCTGGAGGCCCTGCGGCTCCAGCTCAAGCCCAAGGCCCGCCAGGCCCTCTCGCAGGCCGCCGCGGCCACCGCCGAGCGGGAGGGCGGGGAGTCGGTGGAGAAGACCGGGCTGACGGACTGGACCATCGGCACCCTGACCAAGGTCTTCGAGACCCGCCGGGCCGGCCAGCCGGTGAAGGCGTTCCCGGCGCTCGTGGACGCCGGTACGAGCGTCTCCGTACGCCTCTTCGACACCGAGGCGGAGCAGCAGCAGGCGATGCGGCTCGGCACCCGGCGGCTGATCCTGCTCAACATCACGGTGAACCCGGCGAAGTTCGCCTCGGACCACCTGAGCAACCAGCAGAAGCTGGCGCTGTCGCGCAATCCGCACGGCTCCATCCAGGCGCTGTTCGACGACTGCGCCACCGCGGCGGCCGACCACCTGATCGCGCGGCACGGCGGACCGGCGTGGGACGAGGCGGGCTTCCGGAAGCTCTACGAGGCCGTGCGGACCGACCTGGTGGACACGACCGTACGGACGATCACGCAGGTGCAGCAGGTGCTGGCCGCCTGGCAGGCCTGTGAACGCCGCCTGAAGACCACGGCCAGCCTCGCCCTGGTGGCCAACGTCCAGGACGCCAAGACGCAGCTCGCGGCACTCATGCCGGCCGGCTTCGTCACGCTGACCGGACTGCCCCGGCTGCCGGACCTGATGCGCTACCTGGTGGCCGTCGACCGGCGGCTCCAACAGATGCCCACGGGGGTCCAGCGCGACACCACGCGCATGGAGAAGGTCCACGAGATGCGGGACGAGTACCTGTGGCTGCTGGAGCAGTTGCCCAAGGGCCGACCGGTCCCGACGGCGGTCACGGACATCCGCTGGATGATCGAGGAACTGCGGGTCAGCTACTTCGCGCACGCCCTCGGAACGGCGTATCCGATCTCCGACAAACGCATCGTGAAGGCGGTCGACGCGGCCGCTCCGGGACCTGCCCGCTGATCGGGTTCGACTGCACCCCCTGAGCTGCGGTACAGTCTGATTCGTAGCCGCCCAGCGGCTGCAAATCGAGGACCTGTGGAGCAGTTGGTTAGCTCGCCACCCTGTCAAGGTGGAGGTCGCGGGTTCAAGTCCCGTCAGGTTCGCAGTGACATCAGGGCCCGCATCCCCCAGGGATGCGGGCCCTGATGCGTTTCCGGGCCGGATGCATCCCGCCCGGCCCGCCCGGCCGACACGAACCTGCCCCCCGGGCCTGCCCCTCGGGGCCGCCCAACGGCCCCCCGGGCCACCGGAACCCGGTACGACGCCCCCAAGAGCCCCTGAGGGCCCGCCAGAGGGCTTCGCGAGCCCTCTTCTGGATCATCCGAAGGGTGGGCCGCCCTCCCGGCCCGGAGCGGGCGGAAATATCCCCCGTCCGCATGATGCGCTCTGCGCCGGACATCCCTTTACGGGGTGCATTGCCGGATGTACAAGAGTGATCACCTGTGACGGGAGTCACCACATGAGTTTTTGAGACGCACGCTTTTATGGGACCCATACGCCTGCTCGATTTAATATGTGTAATTGCACCCACCCCGGCCGACTCCGCACACGTGTACGACAGGACCCTGACCAGGGCATAAAAAAGATCGCGCTGGACCCGGCGGAGTCCAGCGCGATCGAACGACTGAAGAACCTGTTGGGGCAGGTCCGGTCGTTTGAAGCTATGTGGGGCTCATCGGATTGGGGGACCCGATATCGACCCGGCAATAAGTTGTGCTGCGGAACCTCAGGCCTCGCTGCGCTGCTGCGGAATTCCCGCAAGCAGTGCGCGGACCTCAGCCTCGCGGTAACGGCGGTGTCCACCCAGGGTGCGGATGGACGTGAGCTTGCCAGCCTTGGCCCAGCGAGTGACCGTCTTCGGGTCCACGCGGAACATCGTGGCAACCTCAGCCGGGGTCAGCAGCGGCTCGGCATCAGGGGTGCGAGCGGTCATGAGCGGCCTCCTCGGGAGAACCGAACCATCTCGGTTCTTTCCTCTAAATTCTGCACCTTGGCCCACGTTGCCCGAAATGGACATACGCGGGCCGAGTCGGTTATAGGACGAACGGCTTGTCCTCGGCACTACAACTACACCATCCGTCCAGCCTCGACGGCCAAACCGATGGAATTGCCCTCCGAGGTGTTCATCAGCGGCGGAAGCCGATGGACCGTCCCATAACGGACAGTCACCCCACTGTGACGATCAGTCACAGAGCGATCAGGAGTCGTCAGACCCCCCGTAGAGTGCAATGCCGAGCATTCCGCCCTTAGTTGGACGGAAGGAACCCTCCCCGGACTCCTTGTCCTATTTTGGCACGAGGGTAGGGGAAGGGCGCAAGGGTGTAGAAAGTGCGGTCCGTCACGCTTGGGCCAATGGCCCGTATCGGGACGTAGGTCCCGGAACAAAGACCCAAAAGAGGGCATCACGGTCCTGAGCTGCCGGTTCACCGGCGCGCTCCGCCGATCGGCCGATGGACACGCGGGCCCCGACCCGCTACCCGGACCGAAAACCGTGCCCGGCGAATTTCGCCCTAGTTCGCGAAGAGTCTCTCCCGGACCGCCCGCCACCGCTCCGCCAGGACCCCGTACGTCTCCGCCGCCCCGTCCCGGTCCCCGGCCCGCAGCGCCGCGATGCCCGCCGCCAGGTCCCGTGCCGAGTGGTCGGCCGCCAGCCGCTCCGCCGGCAGCGCGTGCGGCAGGCCGCCGTAGTCCAGCTCCACCATCGAGCGCGGGTGGAACTCCTCCAGCCAGCTCCCGACCTCCACCAGCCCCTCGGCGAGCATCCCGTAGCCCTCCGCCTCGCGCAGGGTCCGCAGCGCCCGCGCCAGGCGGCGCCGCGCCTGCACCATCGGCGTCCGGTAGCGCAGCCGCTCGCCGGGCACGTACTCCCGCTCCTCGTCGGCCACCAGCACGAACCAGCGCAGCGGCACCTGCCACACCCCCGTACGGATCCACGGGCGCGCGTCGGGGTTCCGCCCGCGCCAGGCCTCGTACTCCTCGGTGGCCCGGCGCCGGGTCACCGCGGGCAGGACGGCGTCGAGGACCGAGGGCGGGAACTCGGCCGACAGCTCCTCCAGCGCCAGCCAGCCGCGCAGCCTGGTGCGCCACGGGCAGACGAGCAGCACCCCGTCCACCTCGGCGGTGAAGGCGTCCGCGCTCTCGTGCGCCGGGACCCCGACCACGGGGACCCGTACCAAGTTCACCAGCGACCGGCGCAGTTCGTCCTGGGCGGTCGCCGTCGCCCCGCGCCGGGCGTAGTCGGCCCAGTGGGTGCGCTCGGGCTCCGGGAAGGCGGCCAGGGGCTCGTAGACGCGCAGGTACGAGGCGTACGGGACGGTCGGTGTCGACCGTGCGGAGGGCAGCCGGGGCTCGGGGGATTCGCTCACGCTCTCGTCCTCCCCCGCGGCGCGCGCCGGTACTCCGTACCCCCGTGAGTGTTCCGATCCTCGGACAGGTGGGATCACCGGGCGCCACAGGTCTTACGCTGCTCCCAGCGCGCCCTCCCCCACCCGCAGGGCGGGCGTCTTTCCCGCCGCATCTCTTCCATGGGAGTCACCACCGTGACCGAAATGACCGACGGCGTCCTGCACACCCTGTTCCGTTCGGAACAGGGCGGCCACGAGCAAGTCGTGCTGTGCCAGGACCGAGCCTCCGGCCTCAAGGCCGTCATCGCGATCCACTCCACCGCCCTGGGCCCCGCCCTCGGCGGCACCCGCTTCCACGCGTACGCCTCGGACGAGGAAGCCGTCCGTGACGCGCTGAACCTCGCGCGCGGCATGTCGTACAAGAACGCGCTCGCCGGGCTCGACCTCGGCGGCGGCAAGGCCGTCATCATCGGCGACCCGGACATCCTGAAGTCCGAGGAACTGCTGCTGGCCTACGGCCGGTTCGTGGAGTCCCTCGGCGGCCGCTACGTGACCGCCTGCGACGTCGGCACCTACGTGGCCGACATGGACGTCGTGGCCCGCGAGACCCGCTGGGCCACCGGCCGATCCCCCGAGAACGGCGGCGCTGGCGACTCCTCGGTCCTCACCGCCTTCGGCGTCTTCCAGGGCATGCGCGCCAGCGCCCAGCACCTGTGGGGCGACCCGACCCTGCGCGGCCGCAAGGTCGGGGTGGCGGGCGTCGGCAAGGTGGGCCACCACCTGGTCGAGCACCTGCTGGAGGACGGCGCCGAGGTCGTGATCACGGACGTGCGCGAGGAGTCCGTGACGCGGATCCTCGAGAAGCACGCCACCGGCAAGCACGCGGGCCGGGTCACCGCCGTCGCCGACACCGAGGCCCTGATCCGCGTGGCGGGCCTGGACATCTACGCCCCCTGCGCGCTGGGCGGGGCCCTGAACGACGCCTCGCTGCCGGTCCTGACCGCGAAGGTGGTGTGCGGCGCGGCGAACAACCAGCTCGCGCACCCGGGCGTGGAGAAGGACCTCGCGGACCGCGGGATCCTCTACGCGCCGGACTACGTGGTCAACGCGGGCGGGGTCATCCAGGTGGCCGACGAGCTCCACGGCTTCGACTTCGACCGCTGCAAGGCGAAGGCGACGAAGATCTTCGACACCACGCTGGAGATCTTCGCACGTGCGAAGGCCGACGGGATCCCGCCGGCGGCCGCCGCCGACCGGATCGCCGAGCAGCGCATGTCCGAGGCCCTCGCCGCGCGCACGGCCGCCCGCAGCGCCGCGCTCACGGTCTGATCCACAACGGGTCCCTTACGGGGGTCCGCACGGGGGTCCCCACAGGCGTCCTTATCGGGCTCTTATGGGGGCTTCCGGGGTGTCCGCCGGGGCGCGGCGAGACGGAACTCACTGCGCTTCGGCGGGTCGCCCGTCAGGAAAGGGCTAAAATCGCAGCTGACCAGCGAGGACGGGGCGCCTTGTTGGTACTGCACCGGGGCGCGTCATGCGGGCGACGTACCGTATGGCCGCGGAAGCAGGTACCGTTAAACCCCTACGGACGGTCTCTCCACGGAGAGCCCGCTCCGAACCATGAACGCGTGTCAGACTCTGGGGCCGTCGAGCCCCGTCACCGAGGGGGTCGAGCCATGGGGCGCGGCCGGGCAAAGGCCAAGCAGACGAAGGTCGCCCGCCAGCTGAAGTACAGCAGCGGCGGGACTGACTTGTCGCGTCTGGCCAATGAGCTGGGCGCATCGCCGACTGATCCGCCGCTGCCTGTCAGCGTGCCGGTCGAAGTCGATGACGATGACGATCAAGATGAGGACGACCCGTACGCCAAGTACGCGGCGCTCTACAACGACGATGACGAAGAGGACGAGGACGAAGAGTCCGGTCCGTCGGCGCATCGTCGCGGTGCTTGACGCTTTCGCGGTGCGTGACGCTCTCGTGGTGTCTGCACACCAGGTCTGAAACACCGAAACCCGGTCCAGGGCATTGCCCCGGACCGGGTTTCCGTGCTGTCCGCTCGCGTCAGTTCGCGTAGTCACCGGTCATGGTCGCGCCCTCGGCGTGGTCGCCGCGGCCTTGGATCTCGCCCGCGACCCAGGCGTCGACGCCCCGGTCGGCCAGGGCGGTCAGGGCCACGTCCACCGATTCCTGCGGGACCACGGCCATCATGCCGACGCCCATGTTCAGGGTCTTCTCCAGCTCCAGGCGCTCCACCTGCCCGGCCTTGCCGACCAGGTCGAAGATCGCGCCCGGGGCCCAGGTCGAGCGGTCGACCGTGGCGTGCAGGTGGTCCGGGATCACCCGGGCCAGGTTGGCCGCGAGGCCGCCGCCCGTGATGTGGGAGTAGGCGTGCACCTCGGCGGTGCGGGTGAGCGCCATGCAGTCCAGCGAGTAGATCTTGGTGGGCTCCAGGAGCTCCTCGCCGAGGGTCCGGCCGAGCTCCTCCACGTGCTGCTCCAGCGACATCCCGGCGCGGTCGAAGAGGACGTGGCGGACCAGTGAGTACCCGTTCGAGTGAAGACCGGAGGACGCCATCGCGATCACGGCGTCGCCCGTACGGATACGGTCCGCGCCCAGCAGGGCGTCGTACTCGACGACTCCGGTGCCGGCGCCCGCCACGTCGAAGTCCTCCGGGCCCAGCAGGCCCGGGTGCTCGGCGGTCTCGCCGCCGACCAGGGCGCAGCCGGCCAGGACACAGCCCTCGGCGATGCCCTTGACGATGGCCGCGACCCGCTCGGGGTGGACCTTGCCGACGCAGATGTAGTCGGTCATGAAGAGCGGCTCGGCGCCGCAGACGACGATGTCGTCCATGACCATCGCGACCAGGTCGTGGCCGATGGTGTCGTACACGCCCATGCGGCGGGCGATGTCCACCTTGGTGCCGACTCCGTCGGTGGCGGAGGCCAGCAGGGGGCGCTCGTAGCGCTTGAGGGCGGAGGCGTCGAAGAGGCCGGCGAAGCCGCCGAGGCCGCCGAGTACCTCGGGGCGCTGCGTCTTCTTCACCCACTCCTTCATCAGCTCTACGGCGCGGTCTCCCGCGTCGATGTCCACGCCCGCGGCTGCGTAGCTGGCACCGGTGGTCTTCTCTGTCATGACAGGAGAGAGCTTTCGTGTCGTTGCTGCGTGTGGTGCGGGGCCCCGGGAGAAGCTTCAAAGACAGGGCCCCGCGCAGGTTGAGCAGGGCACACCGGCCCCAGGGGGACCGGGTGCTCTACGGGGCTGCGAGCCCTACGGGCGCCGGAGCGCGTCGGCGGCGTCCGTACCGCCGGCCAGCTCCGTCTCCAGAAGCTGCTTGCCCAGGAGCTGCGGGTCGGGCAGCTCCATGGGGTACTCGCCGTCGAAGCAGGCACGGCAGAGGTTGGGCTTCTGGATGGTGGTCGCCTCGATCATCGAGTCGAGCGAGATGTACGCGAGGGAGTCGGCACCCATGGAGGTGGCGATCTCGTCGACGGTCATGCCGTTGGCGATCAGCTCCGCGCGGGTGGCGAAGTCGATGCCGAAGAAGCAGGGCCACTTCACGGGCGGGGAGGAGATCCGGATGTGGATCTCGGCCGCACCGGCCTCGCGGAGCATCTTGACCAGGGCGCGCTGGGTGTTGCCGCGGACGATCGAGTCGTCGACGACCACCAGGCGCTTGCCCCGGATGACTTCCTTGAGGGGGTTCAGCTTCAACCGGATGCCGAGCTGGCGGATCGTCTGCGAGGGCTGGATGAAGGTCCGGCCCACGTAGGCGTTCTTGACCAGGCCGACGCCGTACGGAATCCCGCTGGCCTCGGCGTATCCGACGGCGGCGGGCGTGCCCGATTCCGGCGTCGATATCACCAGGTCGGCCTCGGCCGGGGCTTCCTTGGCCAGACGCCGGCCCATCTCGACGCGCGAGAGGTAGACGTTGCGGCCGGCGATGTCGGTGTCCGGGCGCGCCAGGTAGACGTACTCGAAGACACAGCCCTTGGGCTTTGCTTCCGCGAAACGAGAGGTCCGCAGACCGTTCTCGTCGATCGCGATGAGCTCACCCGGCTCGACCTCGCGGACGAAGCTGGCGCCGCAGATGTCGAGGGCGGCGGTCTCGCTCGCGACCACCCAGCCGCGGTCGAGGCGGCCGAGGACCAGCGGGCGGATGCCCTGCGGGTCACGGGCGGTGTAGAGCGTTCCCTCGTCCATGAAGACGAGCGAGAAGGCGCCCTTCACCTTCGGGAGGACCTTGGTGGCCGACTCCTCGATGGTCAGGGGCTTGCCGTCGTCGTCCGTCTGGCCGGCCAGGAGGGCGGTGACCAGGTCGGTGTCATTGGTGGCCGCCACCTGGGTGGCGCGGCCGTCCTGACGGGGGAGGTCGGCGACCATTTCGGCGAGCTCGGCGGTGTTCACCAAGTTGCCGTTGTGACCCAGGGCAATGGAGCCGTGGGCGGTCGCACGGAAGGTCGGCTGAGCGTTCTCCCAGACGGAGGCTCCGGTGGTCGAGTAGCGGGCGTGACCGACCGCGATATGACCCTGGAGCGAGCCGAGAGAGGTTTCGTCGAAGACTTGGGAAACGAGGCCCATGTCCTTGAAGACGAGGATCTGGGAACCGTTGCTCACAGCGATGCCCGCGGACTCTTGTCCGCGGTGCTGCAGTGCATACAGTCCGAAGTAGGTGAGCTTGGCGACCTCTTCACCCGGAGCCCAGACACCGAAGACGCCGCAAGCGTCCTGGGGGCCTTTTTCGCCGGGGAGCAGGTCGTGGTTGAGTCGTCCATCACCACGAGGCACGCCCCCGAGTGTAGGCGAGATCGACCACTGGTCCGAATTGGGGACGCCCGGGAAATGTCACAGCACGGAGGGTGACGTGGCCTCCGCTTTGGGTGGCGTCTCGGTATCCGGATGCCCTTGTTGACATCTACAACCGCATTCGGACAGTCTCTCGACCCATGCAGCCCCTCGGTGACCGTTCCGTCACCCTCGTAGAGCGCCGCCACGTAGACCTGGTCCGTGTCGCGAGCGCCATCTGTCGCTGCTCCGCGTAGCCACAACTCTTCCTCCCCCTTTCACATTTCCGCTCCGCCCAGCTCCGCCCTGCCGTGCCGCGCGCCGTCCCGCGCCCGCCCGGGGCGAGCGGCCGAGCCGTGCCCTGGAGTACCTGTGTCTTCGTACGAGAACAAGCTGTCCCGGCGTGCCTTCGGCGGCGCCGTCGGAGCGAGCGCCGCAGCCGCGGCCGTGGGGCTCGGCGGCGCCTCGCCGGCCGAGGCGGCCGAGTCCCCGTCCGCCCCTTCCGCCGGTTCGGAGCGGGAGTTCCGGGCCGACCGGGGTCGCCGCTCCCGCCGCCCGAACATCCTGTTCATCCTCGGGGACGACCTCGGCTGGGCCGACCTGTCCTCGTACGGGTCCCCGAACATCAAGACCCCGAACCTGGACAGGCTCGCCCGCCAGGGCGTGCGCTTCACCGACGCCTACTCCGGCTCCGCGACCTGCTCCCCGACCCGCTTCAGCCTGTACACCGGGCGCTACCCGGGCCGCACCAAGGGCGGGCTCGCCGAGCCGATAGCCGACAAGACGGCCGGGCTGGAGCCCACCCACCCCACGCTGGCCTCGCTGCTGCGGGGCTCCGGCTACGCGACGGCGCTGATCGGCAAGTGGCACTGCGGCTACCTGCCCGACTACAGCCCGACCAAGTCCGGCTGGGACGAGTTCTTCGGGAACTTCGGCGGAGCCCTGGAGTACTACTCCAAGCTCGGTCTGGGCGGGGAGTACGACCTCTACGAGGGCGACGCCGAGTACAAGGACCTGCGGTACTACACCCGGATCCTGACCGAGCGGGCGAGCGAGTACGTCTCCCGCGACCACGGGGACAAGCCGTGGCTGCTGAACCTCAACTTCACCACCCCGCACTGGCCGTGGATCGCCGACGGGGACACCGCGCAGAGCGCCGAGGTGGAGCGGCGGATCAAGGCGGGCGACTCACGGGCCCTGTGGCACCAGGACGGCGGCTCGATCGAGAAGTACAAGCAGATGGTGGAGGACCTCGACCGCTCGGTCGGCGAGGTGCTGAAGGCCCTGAAGCGCTCCGGCCAGGAGGAGGACACCCTGGTCTTCTTCTCCAGCGACAACGGCGGCGAGCGCTTCTCCTACAACTGGCCGCTCTCGGGCAACAAGGCCTCCCTCCAGGAGGGCGGGATCCGGGTCCCGAACATCGTGCGCTGGCCCGCCCGGCTGGACGGCGGCCAGGTCAGCCACGTCCCGGTCTTCACCCCGGACTGGACGGCGACCCTGCTGGAGCTGGCCGGGGCCCGCGCGAACCCGGCGTACCCGCTGGACGGGGTCAGCCTGGCCGGATACCTGCTGCGGGGCGAGAAGATCGCCGAGCGGAACCTCTTCTGGCGGGTCCGCGGGGAGCGGGCGCTGCGCCGCGGCGACTGGAAGTACTACCGCGGCAAGGCGGGCCGCGACCAGCTCTTCAACCTGGCCGGGGACATCCGCGAACAGGCCGACAGGGCGGCGCTGGAACCGGCCCGGCTGGCCGAGCTGCGGGCGGCCTGGGAGAAGACGGACTCGGGGCTGCTCCCGTACCCGGGCTGATCTCCGTACGGCGCTGCGGCCGGGGCGGTCCACAGCCTGTGGAAAGCCGCCCCGTCCGGGGCGGGATCACTCCACGGCCGAGGCCGCCCGGGCGGTGACGCCCTTGATCTCCCCGTCGGCGGTCGCGGTCAGGGTGAGGGCGTCGCCCTTGATCTCCACGGTGAGCGGGCCGCCGCCGAACAGCCCGGTCAGCTCCCGCTCCACCTCACCGGCCGGGCCCTCGCAGGCGATCCGGGTGGTGGCGAGGGGCCCGAAGGTGAGCAGCGGCCCCTGGACGACGGCCTTGGCGGTGAACCGGTTGCAGCCGAGGCCGCCGCTCGCGGTGCCGTCGGCGGCCAGGGTGAACCAGGCCTTGCCCTCGACGCCGGCGGGAAGCGGTGAGGCCGTCTCCCGCCCGACGAGGGAGTCCACGGTCCACCGGGTGGCGAGCAGCGGCGCGTCGGGCGTACGGGGCTCCGCGCTCAGGGTGACCACGTTCCCGGGCCCGGTGCGCGGTTCGGCGGTGGCGCAGGAGACGGTGGCCGTCAGGGCGAGGGCCGCGGTCAGGGGGGCGAGGAGGAGCCGGAGCGGGCGCATGCCGGTGGGACGCGGGCCGGGCCGCAGTGGTTCCCCGGTCAGCTCATCAGGGGGAGCAGCGCCGAGAGGTCGGCACGCTCGCCGCTGGCCCTGACCTGGGCGCCGTCCAGGGCCTCGGCCCAGGTCGTGCGGCCCGTGGCGAGGCGGATCCAGGTCAGCGGGTCGGTCTCCACCACGTTCGGCGGGGTGCCGCGGGTGTGCCGGGGGCCCTCGACGCACTGGACCACCGCGAAGGGCGGGACCCGGAACTCCACCGCCCCGCCCGGCGCCTTGATCGCGAGGGCGTCGGCGAGCAGCCGGGTGCAGGCGGCCAGGGCCTGGCGGTCGACCGGGATGTCCAGCCCGGTGGCGCGGCGCAGGTCGTCGGTGTGGACCACGAGCTCGACGGTGCGGGTGACCAGGAAGTCGGCCAGGGTCATGGCCCCGATCCACAGGTCCAGCACCCGGCTGCCGGGGTGCGTCTCGAGGGCCTCGGCCAGGCGGGCGCCGGCCCGGTCGTAGAGCTCGGAGAGCGGGGCGCCCTCCAGGGTCTCCTTGGCCGCCTCGGCGATCTTCCCGGCCAGGGAGGCCGTCGCGAAGGGCCATTCGGCGGCGGGCAGTTCGGCGACGGCGGCGGGCGGCCGGGCGAGGCCGCCGGCCAGCGAGTCGGCGATCCACGCGATGTGCGCGGCGAGTTCGGCGACGGACCAGTCCCCGACCCCGCTCGGCCGGGCGAGCTGCTCGGGGTCCAACCCCCGTACGGCGTCCCGGACATGACCGAACTGTGCGAGGACGGCCTCGCGGGTCCGGGCGGGATCGTAGGTGCGCGGCTTCTTCTTGGCGGGAGGCATGGGCCGACCCTACGCCGCACGGAATCCGGCCGCCGTCAGACCTTCGGGGCCGCAGGCAGGGTGGTCTCGCAGCCGGCCTTCGCCGCCGCGCGCAGGGCCGCCTCGCGGGCCAGTCCCGACAGGAAGCCGGGCCTGCCGCGGCCCGGGGAGTCGCCTTCGGTGGCGGCGGTCGCCCGCAGGGCGGTCACTCCGCCGGACCTGGCGGGGTCGGCGCACCGCGCGATCGCCACGACGCTGCGGGCGTCGTAGTCGAACCGGCTCGCGCCCGGTTCGGCGTCCTTGGAGGCCTCCACCTTGAGGGAGGCGAACTCCTCCATCTGCTCCTGGCCCTCGAACGTCACCGCACGCAGCAGCACACACGCCTGGTCCGCCGTGGCGCCCGCCTCCACCTTGGGCATGCCGAACCCCATCACCGCATCCGGATCGACCAGTCCCTGACAGTTCTCGATGATTTCCGCCCGGCTCTGCGCGCGGTCCCCGGAGTTGTCGTAGAGGAACCAGCCGCCCACCCCCATGGCGGCCACGATCACCGGTATCCCGACCCCGAGGAGCCATCGGCCCCGACTCTGCGCCATCTGCGCCCCGTTCCCCCGTCGGCCCCGCCACCGCCGTCGGCGCGGGCTCCTTGCCGGAACGGACGAGCCCCCGCCCGGAACAGTTCCGGACGGGGGCTCGAAAAATGGCGGCTCAGGCGAGCAGCGCCGGGATCGTCGCCTCGTGGGCGGTGCGGAGCTCGGTCAGGGGGAGCGTGAACTCGCCCTGGACCTCGATCTCCTCGCCGTCCACCACACCGATCCGGGTCGCCGGCAGGCCCCGCGCACCGCACATGTCGGTGAAGCGGAGCTCCTCGCTGCGCGGGACGGCCACGATGGCCCGGCCCGCGGACTCGGAGAACAGGAAGGTGAAGGCGTCCAGGGTCTCCGGGACCACGATCCGCGCACCGTTGCCGCCGCGCAGGCAGGACTCGGTGAGCGCCTGGATCACGCCGCCGTCGGACAGGTCGTGCGCGGCGTCGATCATGCCGTCGCGCGAGGCCGAGATCAGGATCTCGCCGAGCAGCTTCTCGCGGCCCAGGTCCACCTTGGGCGGCATGCCGCCCAGGTGCTGGTGGACGACCTCGGACCAGGCGGAGCCGCCGAACTCCTCGGCGGTGTCGCCGAGCAGGTACAGCAGCTGGCCGGCCTCCGCGAACGCCATCGGCGTACGGCGGTTGACGTCGTCGATCACACCGAGGACCGCCACGACCGGGGTCGGGTGGATCGCGATGTCGCCGGTCTGGTTGTAGAGGGAGACGTTGCCGCCCGTGACCGGGGTGCCCAGCTCCAGGCAGCCGTCGGCGAGACCGCGGGTGGCCTCGGCGAACTGCCACATGACGTCCGGGTCCTCCGGCGAGCCGAAGTTCAGGCAGTCGGAGATGGCGAGCGGCTTGGCGCCGGTCGCGGCGACGTTGCGGTACGCCTCGGCCAGCGCGAGCTGCGCGCCCGTGTACGGGTCGAGCTTGGCGAAGCGGCCGTTGCCGTCGGTGGCCATCGCGACGCCGAGGTTGGTCTCCTCGTCGATGCGGACCATGCCGGCGTCCTCGGGCTGCGAGAGCACCGTGTTGCCCTGCACGAAGCGGTCGTACTGGTCGGTGATCCAGGACTTCGACGCCTGGTTCGGCGAGGAGACCAGGGCCAGGACCTGTGCGCGCAGCTCCTCGGAGGTCGCCGGGCGGGGCAGCTTGCCCGCGTCGTCGGCCTGCAGGGCGTCCTGCCAGGAGGGGCGGGCGTAGGGGCGGTGGTAGGTCGGGCCCTCGTGGGCGACGGTGCCCGGGGGCACGTCCACGATCAGCTCGCCGTGCCAGTAGATCTCCAGCTGCTCGCCGTCGGTGACCTCACCGATGACGGTGGCGATCACGTCCCACTTCTCGCAGATCTCCATGAAGCGGTCCACGTACTGCGGCTCGACGATCGCGCACATGCGCTCCTGCGACTCGCTCATGAGGATTTCCTCGGGCGAGAGCGTCGCGTCGCGCAGCGGGACGGTGTCCAGGTCCACGCGCATGCCGCCGGAACCGGCGGAGGCCAGCTCGGAGGTGGCGCAGGAGAGCCCGGCGCCGCCGAGGTCCTGGATGCCCGCGACCAGCTTCTCCTGGAAGATCTCCAGGGTGCACTCGATGAGGAGCTTCTCCTGGAAGGGGTCGCCGACCTGGACGGCGGGGCGCTTGGTGGGCTTGGTGTCGTCGAAGGTCTCGGACGCGAGGACCGAGACGCCGCCGATGCCGTCGCCGCCGGTGCGGGCGCCGTAGAGGATGACCTTGTTGCCGGGGCCGGAGGCCTTGGCGAGGTGGATGTCCTCGTGCTTCATCACGCCGATGCAGCCGGCGTTGACGAGCGGGTTGCCCTGGTAGCAGGCGTCGAAGACGACCTCGCCGCCGATGTTCGGCAGGCCCAGGCAGTTGCCGTAGCCGCCGATGCCCGCGACCACGCCCGGCAGGACGCGCTTGGTGTCGGGGTGGTCGGCCGCGCCGAAGCGCAGCGGGTCGACGACCGCGATCGGGCGGGCGCCCATGGCGAGGATGTCGCGGACGATGCCGCCGATGCCGGTGGCCGCGCCCTGGTAGGGCTCGATGTACGAGGGGTGGTTGTGCGACTCGACCTTGAAGGTGACCGCGTAGCCCTGGCCCACGTCGACGACGCCGGCGTTCTCGCCGATGCCGACGAGCATCGCGTCGTTCTGGGGGACCTTCTCGCCGAACTGCTTCAGGTGGACCTTGCTGCTCTTGTACGAGCAGTGCTCGGACCACATGACCGAGTACATGGCGAGCTCGGCGCCGGTGGGCCGGCGGCCGAGGATCTCCCGGATGCGGGCGTACTCGTCCTCCTTGAGGCCGAGCTCCTTCCAGGGCTGCGCCGAGTCCGGGGTCTCCGTGGCGTTCTTGACCGTGTCGAGGCTCATGCGTTGACCAGCTTCTTCAGGACCGAGGTGAAGAACGGGAGGCCGTCGGTGCGGCCCGTCCCGATCAGCGGCTCGACCGCGTGCTCGGGGTGCGGCATGAGGCCGACGACGTTGCCCGCGGCGTTGGTGATGCCGGCGATGTCGCGCAGCGAACCGTTCGGGTTACCGCATCCATCAGCGGCTTCGCCGCGGACGACGTAGCGGAAGGCCACTCGGCCTTCGGCCTCCAGTTCGTCCAGCACGCGCTCTTCGGCCACGTAGCGGCCGTCCATGTTCTTGAGCGGTACGGAGATCTCCTGGCCGGCGGTGTAGTCGCCGGTCCACGCGGTCTCCGCGTTCTCCACCCGGAGCTTCTGGTCGCGGCAGATGAAGTGCAGGTGGTTGTTCCGGAGCATCGCCCCCGGCAGCAGGTGGGCCTCGGTGAGGATCTGGAAGCCGTTGCAGATGCCGAGGACGGGCATGCCGCCCTTGGCCTGCTCGATGATGGTCTCCATCACCGGCGAGAACCGGGAGATGGCCCCGGCGCGCAGGTAGTCCCCGTAGGAGAAGCCGCCCGCGAGGACGACCGCGTCGACCTGGTGCAGGTCCTTGTCGCGGTGCCAGAGCGAGACCGGCTCGGCCCCCGCGAGGCGGATGGCGCGCAGCGAGTCACGGTCGTCGAGCGTTCCGGGGAACGTGACGACTCCGATGCGAGTGGTCACCGTCAGGCCTCGACCTTCACGGTGAAGTCTTCGATGACGGTGTTGGCGAGGAAGGTTTCGGCCATCTTGTGGATGCGGTCGAGGGCGGCCTGGTCGACCGGTCCCTCCACCTCCAGTTCGAAGCGCTTCCCCTGGCGGACGTCGGCGATTCCCTCGAAGCCCAGGCGCGGTAGTGCACGCTGCACCGCCTGGCCCTGGGGGTCGAGGATCTCCGGCTTGAGCATGACGTCGACTACGACGCGTGCCACTGGCACTCCCGATGAGGTGGTTGGTGCGAAGGCGGTTCCCTCAGCGTACCTGTAGGAAATTTCTACGCGGGTAGATATCTCTCTTGTGCGATCCTCCACGTCGTTTCGGCTTCACCAACGCTTCGCAAAATCCGCCGGAAAACCACGCGTCCGGCATTGCGGCGGGACACGCGGAGATAATTAACTGGGCTTCGCAATGCAATGAGAATCGGGGTACAAAGGAATCCTCCGATGCGTGGGCATTTTCCGCTGCGTGACGGGGGCGGAAAGTTGCATTGCTCCGAAACATCCACACAGGCGACATCACCGCTCCATCCCAGCTCTCCAGCGGGGGAGCGGGGGTCGCACGAAGGGACCGATATCCGTGGCGCAGCGCGTAGTAGTCACGATCTCCGACGACATCGATGGCGGAGAAGCATCGGAAACGGTCGTCTTCGGGCTGGACGGTAAGTCGTACGAGATCGACCTCAATGTGGCCAACGCAAAGAAACTGCGGAAGAGCCTCGCCCCGTTCGTGGCGGCCGGCCGCCGCCAGTCCCGTTCCGGGAAGGCGTTCAAGCACACCGCCATCGCCCCCGACCCGGCGGTCGTCCGGGCCTGGGCCCGGTCCAACCAGCTCGACGTCCCGCCGCGCGGCCGGATCCCCAAGAAGGTCTACGAGGAGTACAACGCGGCTCACTGAGGGCCGATTTGCCATCCACCCCTACTGGTCCGCTAGTGTGTGGATCACGCCGAGGGGCGAGGCCGCAAGGTCAAACCCCGAAGTCGTGCGGGTGTAGTTCAGTAGCAGAACATCCTCCTTCCAGGGGGAAGGCGCAGTGTGCGATCCCTGTCACCCGCTCTGCAGGCTTTACCGACCACGGTTGTGGATCAGGTAGAGTGATGCACGCATCGCACGGCAGTTTTGTCGTGGGAAGCATGCGGACGTAGCTCAGTTGGTAGAGCACCACCTTGCCAAGGTGGATGTCGCGCGTTCGAGTCGCGTCGTCCGCTCAGCGTATGAAGGCCCTGATCATTGATCGGGGCCTTCTTCGTATGCCCGGATAGCGGACCGATCTCCGCCCGGATACCCGAAACCCGATGACATGTGTCATGGCCGGGTCCGGCGTCCCGCCGCGAGACTGGGGCCATGAAACTCACGGGATGGTGGAAGAACCGCAGCAGCGCGGGGAAGGTCGAGCTCTACACGCGCTGGTCGTTCCACTTCTTCGTGCTGATCGAGATCTTCTCGATCGGGCTGCCGGCCGTGGCGTCCATGGCCAAAAACACCTCCCCGGCGCTCGGGGTCTCGCTCTTCCTGACGGTGTGCGCGCACTCCGTGGTCGTCGGGGTCCTCTCCTCCCGGGCCCTCGACTGGATCGTGGGGCGACGCGAGCGCCCCGTACGGCTCGCGGCCTTCACCGCCGCCGTCACCGCGGCTGCCTGTCTCGCCGTCCTGGCCGTCCGGGCGACCGTGCCGTCCGTGGACGCGCCGCTGGCCGCGACCCTGCTCGTCGGCATGACCGCCTTCGCCACCGGCACGCTCGTCCTGTGCCTGCGCGAGGTCCGGCAGATGCGCTACGTGGCTCCGGCCACCGCCGTCCTCGTCGGGGTGGCCGCGCTCGCCTTCCGCATCCCGGCCGGCGAGGCCACCGGCTACGCGGTCGGGGTCCTGTTGAGCGGCGTCTTCCTCTCCGCGGCCTGCGGGTTCTCCGGATGGCTGCTCGGCGCGGTGTACGAGCTCGACCGTGCCCGCGAGCTCCAGGCGCAGCTCGCGGTGGCCGAGGAGCGGCTGCGCTTCGGCCGCGACCTGCACGACGTGATGGGCCGCAACCTCGCGGTGATCGCCCTCAAGAGCGAGCTGGCAGTACAGCTGGCCCGGCGCGAACGCCCGGAGGCCGTGGACCAGATGATCGAGGTGCAGCGGATCGCCCGGGAGTCCCAGAAGGAGGTCCGCGACGTGGTCCGCGGCTACCGGGAGGCGGATCTCGCGGTGGAGCTCGAGGGCGCGCGCGGGGTGCTCCACGCGGCCGGGATGGACTGCCGGGTCGAGTTCACCGCGGGCCGCGACCTTCCCGCCGAGGCCCAGTCGGCGCTCGGCTGGGTGGTGCGCGAGGCGACGACCAACGTGCTGCGGCACGGAGACGCCCGCAGCTGCTCGATCCGGCTGACGGCGGCGCCCTCGGGCGCGCTGACGCTGGTGGTGGAGAACGACGGGGCCCCCAAGGTCCCGGCCGGGCCGCCGGGCTCGGGGCTCGCGGGGCTGCGGGAGCGGCTCGCGGTGCTGGACGGCACGCTGGAGGCCGGTCCGGTGGAAGGCGGCCGGTTCAGGGTGCGCGCGCAGATCCCGGGCCCTGCGGCCGAACCGATCCTGGAACCGGAGACACGCTGATGAGCCCTGTACGCGTACTGCTGGCCGACGACGAGCACCTGATCCGGGGCGCGCTGGCCGCGCTGCTGGGACTGGAGGACGATCTGCTGGTCGTCGCGGAGGCGGCCTCGGGGCCGGAGGCGCTCGCGATGGCGCGGGCCCACCGTCCGGACGTGGCGGTGCTGGACCTGCAGATGCCGGGGGCCGACGGTGTGAGCGTGGCCACATCGCTGCGGACCGAACTCCCCGACTGCAAGACCATGATCGTGACCAGTCACGGTCGCCCCGGCCACCTGAAGCGGGCCCTCGCCGCGGGCGTACGGGCCTTCGCGCCGAAGACGGTCTCGGCGCAGCGGCTGGCCGAGCTGATCCGGACCGTGCACGCCGGAGGCCGTTACGTGGATCCGGAGTTGGCAGCCGACGCGATCAGCGCGGGGGACTCCCCGCTGACCGCCCGGGAGGCGGAGGTCCTGGAACTGGCCGGTGACGGGGCGCCGATCGCGGAGATCGCGGAGCGGGCCTCACTGTCCCCGGGGACCGTACGGAACTACCTCTCCTCGGCGGCCTCGAAGCTGGGCGCCGAGAACCGGCACACGGCGGTGCGTCTCGCACGGGCCCGGGGTTGGGTATAGTAGTTCTCGCGCTACGGCGCACCTGCGGACATAGCTCAGTTGGTAGAGCACCACCTTGCCAAGGTGGATGTCGCGCGTTCGAGTCGCGTTGTCCGCTCTGCAGTGAAGAAGCCCCCCGGTCCTCGGACCGGGGGGCTTCTCTCGTTCCGGGGGCCGGGCGGGCGCCGAGTCGGCGAAGGGGCCCCGTTCCCGGGGCTCCTTCGCCGCTGCCGGCCTCAGACCCAGGTCTGGCCGGTGAGCCGCTCGTAGGCCTCGACGTACTTGGCGCGGGTCTGCTCCACGACCGCCTGCGGGAGGGCGGGCGGCGGGAGTTCGCCCTTGGAGTCCCAGCCGGAGGCCGGGGAGGCCAGCCAGTCGCGGACGTACTGCTTGTCGAAGGAGGGCTGGCTGCGGCCCGGCTCCCACAGGTCGGCCGGCCAGAAGCGCGAGGAGTCCGGGGTCAGCACCTCGTCGGCGGCGACCAGGGCGCCGTCCTTGTCGAAACCGAACTCGAACTTGGTGTCCGCCAGGATGATGCCGCGCTCGCGCGCGATGTCCCGGGCCCGGCCGTAGACGGCCAGGGTGGTCTGGCGCAGCAGGGCCGCCGTCTCGGCGCCCTGGGTGCGCGCGACCTCCTCGTAGGAGACGTTCTCGTCGTGCTCGCCGACCTCGGCCTTGGCGGCCGGGGTGAAGATCGGGGCGGGCAGCTCGGAGCCGTCCACGAGCCCCTCGGGCAGGGCGAGTCCGCAGACCGTACGGGTCTTCTTGTACTCGGCGAGGCCCGAGCCGGTGAGGTAGCCGCGGGCCACGCACTCGACGGGGACCATGTCGAGGTTGCGGCAGACCAGGGCGCGGCCCGCCCAGTCGGCCGGGGCCCCGGCGGGCAGCTCGGTGGCCAGGACGTGGTTCGGGACGAGGTCCGCGAGCTGGTCGAACCACCACAGGGAGAGCTGGGTCAGGATCCGGCCCTTGTCCGGGATCTCCGTGGGCAGCACCCAGTCGGCGGCCGAGATGCGGTCGCTGGCGACCATGACGAGGTTGTCGTCCTCATCGCGGTAGAGGTCGCGGACCTTGCCGGTGTGGAGGTGGACGAGGCCGGGCACCTGCACCGGCTCGGGCTTTTCGACGAATCCGGGCACGGAGTCTCCCTGTGGTTCTGTACGAGCGCGCGGCCCATTCTCCCGCACCGGTCCGACTCCCCGGACAACGGGTCCGATCAGTCCCCCGGCCCGTCCCCCGGTCAGTCCCGCTTGCAGATCCGGTCGAGGAGGTTGGCGGTGGCCCGCTGCACCCGCTCGTCCACGTGCCCGGGGCGGTCGAGCGCCGGAGACCAGGCGAAGGTGCCCGACGCGAAGACGAGCGCGCCGCTGGGAGACCGGTAGAGCGAGGTCTCCTGGTGGCGGAGGTGGCCTTCGCCGTCCTCGTACGGGGAGTGCGCGAGCAGGATCCGGCTCTGGTGCTCGGGGAGCTGCGTGCGCGGGAAGTAGCGGTCGGCCTCGCCCGCGACCAGGCCCGGCAGCTCGTCGTTCTCGGCGGCGCCGGTGGAGTCCCAGAGCCAGTGCGTGGCATTGCGCACGACGAGGGGCGCGGGCTCGGGGACCCGTCCCGCGTACTGGATGCCGAGCAACTGCTGCTCCGGGCGGTCGACTTCGCGCCAGAGGCTGGGGCGGCCGGGGCCGCGGCGTTTTCGGCAGGTCAGGAGCCGGTCGTCGATGCCCGAGGGCGAGGGGGAGAGCTCCACCTGCCAGTACATGGTGTTGGCGGAGAGGAAGACGAGCGAGGTGCCGTGGTCGCGGGCGCGCTCGACGGTGCGGCGCATGGGGGCGGACCAGTACTCGTCGTGGCCCGGGAAGACCAGGCCGCGGTAGCGGGTGGGGTCGACGCGGCCGGCGTGCAGATCGCGGGCGTCGGCGTAGGCGAGGTCGTAGCCGTAGCGCTCGGCCCAGCGGATGAAGTCGTAGGCGTGGCCTACGTGGAGGGGCAGGCCGGCGCCGGCGTAGGGCCGGTCGAAGGAGACGGTGATGGCGGCGTCGCGCTCGCCGAGCAGCCGGCCCTCCTCGTCCCAGGCGTGGTAGAGGCTCGCCCCGGTCCGGCCGTCCTCCGGGTAGAGGTTGTAGGCCTGCCAGGTGATGTCGGGGAGCAGGAGCAGCAGATCGGCCGGGTGGTCGTCGCGCACGGTGAACGGGATGTGCGACCGGTAGCCGTCGGCGGTCGTCAGCACGGCCACGTACGCCCCGACGCTCCAGTAGGAGGGGACCTGGAGCCGCCAGGAGAGCCACCAGTGGTGGCAGGAGACGGTGCGGTCGGCGGTGAGGGGGGCGGGCTGGACGATGCCGGAGAGCCGGGGGCTGGTGGTGATCTTGGAGGCGCCGTCGCCGCCGTAGTGGCCGATGCGGTAGACGTCGACGGAGAACTGCTGGGGCGGGTCCACGGTGATGTGGAAATCGATGGCCTCGCCGGGGGCGACGGCTCCGGTGGAGGCGAAACCTTTGATCTGCCGGTGCACGTCGTCGGCGGTGCGGGGACCGCCGTTGCTCCGGGCCCGGGGGATCTGTCCGGCGGCCACGGCCGGGTCGACGTACCAGGGCACGACCTGCCCGTTGTCGTCGTAGTACAGCTCGCTCCCGCGGAACCACGGCAGCGGTCCCTGCCCGAAGGGATCGGTCACCGCGTGCGCGAGCGCACCTGACTCCCAACGCCGGATCTGCTCCGCACCCATACCGCTCCCCTCCCTCGCTCCCCCGAACGCCTGGACCGGTCCCAGCACATCACATAACGCACTCAGTCCGTCACCGTTCGTCGCGAAAAGTTCAGCCGTTGGTCGGCGGCACATCAGACCCCGCGAAGTGGCCGTACTCCTGAGCCGGTTAGTGCTTCCGCCGGGACGCCAGGGGTGCCAGGGGCACTAGACGAGCCGGACCGGCTTCTCGGGGCGTACGCCCACTTCCGCGAGCCAGTCCCGCAGGGGCTCGGAGTCCCCGTCCTCCACCAGCGACAGCACCCGCGGCGCGAGGTCGGCCCGCCGCACGCCGCCGACCAGCAGGACCGGACCGTCCAGCCAGTCCAGCCCGGGCGCGGCCCCGGCGGAGTCCACCGCGGCGCAGCACACCAGCGCCACCACGTGGTCCGTCAGCAGGTCCCGGCCGCTGCGCGGGGCCTCCAGGGGGAACAGCGGCACGGTGTCGGCGCCCCGCGCGGCGGCGGCCGGTACGGCCTCCCGCGCCAGGTCCCCGCTGAGCCGCCCGGCCAGCGCTTCTCCGTCGGCGGTGTCCGCGAGGAAGGACAGCACCCGCTCCACCGTGGAGGCGGCGGGCGCGGACAGCGCGTCCAGTGCGGCCAGCAGCCGCCCCGCCTCCGTACGCCACTTGCGGTCGACGACCTCCTCCGGATACGCCGCCCAGTCCACCGGCGACCAGTCCGGTCCGGCCTCGGCGGGGCCGCCGTGGAAGAGCCGCGCGGCCAGCAGCGAGGCGGCCTCGTCCACAGCCCCGGGCTGCTCCAGCAGATCGCACGCCGGGCGCTCGCCCAGCCTCGAGGTGAATCCGTCGGCCAGCCGGTCGCGCCGGGACAGCTCGGTCAGTGCGGAGACGACCCCGGCGTCGAGGTGTGCGGGCCAGCGGCCCATCCGCCAGGCGGGCAGCGCGACCCGGGTCAGCAGCCGGTCCCAGCCGGCGTAGGCCAGGCCGACCTGTTCCTGGGCGACGATGCGCAGCCCGTAGTCCACACCCTGTGCACGGTCGGAGGCGGCGGCGGCGACCCCGCGCTCCATCTCGGCGGCGTCGACCCGGCACAGCCGCAGCAGCAGCCGGGCGGGGGCGGCGATCCAGCCGAGGAAGCGCCTGTTGCCCACGTCCACCGCGGCGTCGAGGCCCCGTACGAATCCGCGCGCGTCGGCTATGTCCGGGTGCGCGGAGGGGCCCGTACCGGCGACGACGGGCGCGAGCACGGCCCGCAGCTCCGCGACGCGCATCCACCACAGGAAGGGGGAGCCGATCACCAGCACGGGGGCGGCGCCCGGCTCGGATTCCGGGGGACAGGATCCGGCTCCGGGGGAGCCGGCGGCCGCACCCGGTATGCGCATGCGGGCACGGCGGTGGGCCGGGTGGGTCCGGTCCTCGAGCCAGCTGTCGCAGTCGGGCGTAAGGGCTATCGCGGAGGGCACCGGGACGTCCATGCGCTCCGCCAGGTCCCGCACGAGCCGGTAGAGATCGGGGGCGGAGGCCTCCGACAGGGGCACGGTCGGGGTCACGGCGGGGCTCGCCCGCAGGACGACGGCGGCGAAGGTCCCGCCGACGAGGAGCACGAGGGCGGCGACCGCGCACACGGCGAGGGTCACCGCGGGCCAGGGGTCGCCGAGGAGCCGGCCCGTCATCCGGGCGGCCACCAGCACCACCGCGAGGGCGGCGGGCAGCATCCCGACGGCCAGGGCCCTGCTGCGCACGCGCAGCACTGCCAGGGCTCGGGAACGCGCGGACGGCGTGCCCACTTCAGCGATCGAACCTGTCCCGGACACGGCCGGACCTCACCCCCTCTGCCCTGCGGCGGCTTTGCTCACTCCCCCACTGTGACACCCGCCACTGACATCGCAATGCCGGTGGGCCAAGTGCCGGAATGAGAGCCGGAATGCTTGCGCCGCACCATAGTTGGGGCGGGCGCGGCCGTCAGGCAGACCGGCGGACGATCACCCGATGGAATGGCTTTGGGTAAAGGTGGGTGCGTTCGAACGCAGCTGGATGCACTCGCACGCGAACACGCGCGCGGGCCCGGCCGCACCGAGTGCGTTCCGGGCCCGCGTCCGTTAAATCCCGCTGGTCAGCGGCGTTCAGGGGGTGTTCAGCGGCCTTCGGCCGCCTTGGCCGCGATGTCCGTGCGGTACTGCGAACCGTCGAGCTTGATCCGCTCGACGGCCTTATACGCCCTGGTCCGCGCCTGCGCGAGATCTGAGCCGGTCGCCGTCACCGACAGGACGCGACCGCCCGCGCTGACGACCGCGTCGCCCTCGCGCCGGGTCCCGGCGTGCAGCACGTAGGCGTGCGGGGCGTCGAGCTCGGCCACCTCGGCCAGGCCCTCGATGGGGTCCCCGGTGCGCGGGGTCTCCGGGTAGTTGTGGGAGGCGATGACTACGGTGACGGCCGCGTCCTCGCGCCAGCTGAGCGGGGGCAGCTCGTGCAGGGTGCCGTTGGCGGAGTTCAGCAGCACGCCCGCGAGCGGGGTCTGCAGCCGGGCCAGGACCACCTGGGTCTCGGGGTCGCCGAAACGGGCGTTGAACTCGATGACCCGCACACCGCGCGAGGTGATCGCCAGGCCCGCGTAGAGCAGCCCGGAGAAGGGGGTGCCGCGGTGGCGCAGCTCGTCCACCGTGGGCTGGAGGACGGAGGCCATGACCTCGTCGACCAGCTTCGGGCCGGCCCAGGGGAGCGGGGAGTACGCGCCCATGCCGCCGGTGTTGGGGCCCGCGTCCCCGTCGAGCGCGCGCTTGAAGTCCTGCGCGGGCTGGAGCGGCAGCACGGTGACGCCGTCGGTGATGGCGAAGAGGGAGACCTCGGGGCCGTCGAGGAACTCCTCGATGACCACGCGGTCGCAGCCGAGCGCGTGCGCGCGGGCGGCGGCCCGGTCGTCGGTGACGACGACGCCCTTGCCGGCGGCGAGCCCGTCGTCCTTGACCACGTACGGGGCGCCGAAGGCGTCGAGGGCCGCGTCCACCTCTTCCGGGGTGGTGCATACGTAGCTGCGTGCCGTCGGGACGCCGGCCGCGGCCATCACGTCCTTGGCGAAGGCCTTGGAGCCTTCCAGCTGGGCCGCCTCGCCGGACGGGCCGAAGACGGGGATGCCGACCGCGCGGACGGCGTCGGCGACGCCGGCGACGAGCGGGGCCTCCGGGCCGACGACGACCAGGTCGGCGCGGAGCTCGGTGGCGAGGCGGGCGACGGCTTCGCCGTCGAGGGCATCGACGGGGCGGAGCTCGGCCACCTCGGCGATGCCGGCGTTTCCTGGAGCGCAGTACAGCGCGTTGACGTCGGGATCGAGGGACAGAGAGCGGCACAGGGCATGTTCGCGGGCGCCGCCGCCGATGACGAGGACCTTCACGGCATGAAGGGTAGCCCGCGCTCCGGATTCCCTTTCGTGCGGCCACCCAATGAGACGGCTACTCGTTCGTATATTCCTCTACAACGGTGGCTCCGAGCTCGCGCACGATCAGCTCGTGCCCGGTCAGTGCGGAGTCGACCAGGTCCGGATCGTCGTCCTCCGGTACGTCGTCCTCGGGCGCGACCGGCGGGGGCCCCTGGTACGCGGGGGCCTGCTGCTGCGGGGGCTGCTGCTGGTACGACTGCTGCGGCTGGGACTGCTGCGGCGGCGGCTGCTGAGGTGACTGCTGCTGCGACTGCTGCTGTTGGGGTGACTGCTGGGCCTGGGCCGGCGGGTTGTAGGCGGGCGCGGGCGGAGCCCCGTAGGAGGACGCGGAGACGGGCGCGATGGGCTGGTTGCCCCCGCCGAGCACGGCCTCGATCTTCCAGTTGACCTGGAACTGCTCCGAGAGGACCGCCTTGAGCACGTCCTCGCTGCCGCTGCTCGCGAAGTTGTCGCGGGCTCCGGCATTGGGGAAGCCGAGCTGGAGCGTGGTGCCGTCGAAGCCTGCGACCTGGGCGTTCTGGCTGAGCAGGATCCAGGTGAAGCGGCGGCGGTTCTTGACGGCGTCCAGGACGGCCGGCCACATCGCGTGGACCTGCCCGGCACCGGCGGCCATGCCGGGCGAAGCCTGGGCGGCGGCCGGCGCGGGCGCGGCGGCCTGGAGGGCGACCGGAGCGGGCGCGGGCGCCGCTGCTCCCGGTGCGGAGGCGCTGGGCCAGGAACCCGCGGCCGGAGCGGCCGGAGCGGCCGCCGGGGCGGCGGCTCCCGGCCAGGCGCCGGGCGCTCCGCCACCGGGCTGCGCGGCCCCGGGCCACGCACCGGGCGCGGCGGCGGGCGGCGCCACAGCGGCGGCCGCGGGCTCCGCGGGAGCCACCGGGGCCGGAGCCTGGACCGGAGCGGGGGCCTGCTGGACGGGAGCCTGCTGGACGGGAGCGGGGGCCCGTACCGGCGCGGGCACGGCCGGGGCCATGGCGTGCGCCTCGGGGCCGGGTACGTAGCCCATGGCGGGCGCGGGGGCGAAGGAGGCGGCGGCCGGGGCCACCCCGCTGCGCTCGAGCCGGTCGAGCCGGGCCTGGAAGGAGCGCTCGTCGTCGAAGGCGGCGGGCAGCAGCACCCGGGCGCAGATCAGCTCCAGCTGGAGCCGCGGCGAGGTGGCGCCGCGCATCTCGGTGAGCCCGGTGTTGACCAGATCGGCGGCGCGGGACAGCTCGGCGGCCCCGAACACGGAGGCCTGGGCCGTCATCCGCTCGACGACGTCGGCCGGGGCGTCGATGAGCCCCTTCTCCCCGGCGTCGGGCACGGCGGCCAGGATCACCAGGTCGCGCAGCCGCTCCAGCAGGTCGGCGACGAACCGGCGGGGGTCGTTGCCGCCCTCCACCACCCGGTCGACGATCTCGAAGGCGGCGGCCCCGTCTCCGGCGGCGAAGGCGTCCACCACCGAGTCCAGCAGGGAGGCGTCCGTGTATCCGAGGAGCGAGGTGGCCATGGCGTACGTCACGCCCTGGTCGGCGGCGCCGGCCAGCAGCTGGTCCATGACGGACATGGAGTCGCGCACGGAGCCTGCTCCGGCCCGCACGACGAGCGGCAGCACCCCGTCCTCGACGTGCGCGCCCTCGCGGCCGCAGACCTCGCCGAGGTAGTCCCGCAGGGTGCCGGGCGGCACGAGCCGGAACGGATAGTGGTGCGTCCTGGACCGGATGGTCCCGATGACCTTCTCGGGCTCGGTGGTCGCGAAGATGAACTTGAGGTGCTCCGGCGGCTCCTCGACCACCTTCAGCAGGGCGTTGAAGCCCGCCGAGGTGACCATGTGCGCCTCATCGATGATGTAGATCTTGTACCGGCTGGAGGCGGGCCCGAAGAAGGCCTTCTCGCGCAGGTCACGGGCGTCGTCCACACCACCGTGCGAGGCCGCGTCGATCTCGATGACGTCGATGGAGCCCGGCCCGTTGCGCGCGAGGTCCTTGCAGGACTGGCACTCCCCGCAGGGGGTGGGCGTGGGGCCCTGCTCACAGTTGAGGCACCGTGCCAGGATGCGCGCGCTGGTGGTCTTGCCACAGCCTCGCGGACCGCTGAACAGGTACGCGTGATTGACCCGGTTGTTCCGCAGGGCCTGCATCAGCGGGGCAGTGACATGCTCCTGCCCGATGACCTCGGCGAACGACTCGGGGCGATAGCGGCGGTACAGCGCAAGGGACGACACGTCTACGAGGTTATCCGGGCCCGCCGACAACAGCGGCCCGCCGACCCGGACCGGCCTGTCACCACGGACTCCTGCCGGGGGTTCACACCGGCTTCCGCCGAGGGTCTTCACCGGCTTCCGCCGGGGATCCGCACCGGACTTCCGCACCCGCCCCGGAACGCAAAGCGCCCCCCACGCACCCACCAGAGCCCACTTACCCTTGCTGCCTTCCGGCCCTGGGGGAGTTGGGTGAGATAGCGCCACGTGAGGGGCTGACCCCACCCTAGCGGATGGACGGCCCCGGAATCGAGCCGACTCCTTCCACCCACCCTTCCGCCCCCCTCCGCGGACCCTCCCGGACTCCCCCCGCTCCGCTCCCGGCTCCCTCCCGGACCCCTCCGGAACGATCACGTTCGCGAGCACCCCTCAACGTCTTGTATTGTTTGCCGCGGAGGATTCGCCTAGTGGCCTAGGGCGCACGCTTGGAAAGCGTGTTGGGGGCAACCCCTCACGAGTTCGAATCTCGTATCCTCCGCCATTGCTCTCACCGGGCAATACGTTGAAGAGCCCCACCGCTTGCGGTGGGGCTCTTTGCGTTCCCCGTCTCGGCTGCCGTCAGGGTCCGCCGATGAGGCGTGGGTCACATTCCGGGGGCCGGACCTCACAATCCGGGGGCCTGAATCGCTCGTAGTGCGGAATCCATCCGCGACGGGAGAACCCGACATGATGCGAAAACTGGCTTCGTTGCCCGGTGGACGAGTGGGGAAATGGGTCGTCCTCGCGCTCTGGGCGGCCCTGCTCGTCCCGGTCCTGATGCTGGCCGGCCGGCTCGGCGACGTCGAGCAGAACGACAACTCGGCCTGGCTGCCCGGTGACGCCGAGTCGACCGAGGTCGTCGCCCGGGCAGAGAACTTCCAGCGCGCCGACACCGTGCCCGCGATCGTGATCTACGACCGGCCCGGGGGTATCACCCCTGCCGACATGGCCGAGGCCCGAGCCGACGCCGAGGCCTTCACGGGCATGGACAACGTCGCGGGGCAGCCGCAGGGGCCGCTGAAGGCCGAGGACGGCAAGGCCGTCCAGACCGTGGTCCAGGTCCGCAAGGACAAGACGGGCTGGGCGGGGATCGGCAAGACCGTCGACGCGATGACCGAGGTCGGCAAGGAGAACGCCGACGGCCTCGGCTTCCACGTCACCGGGCCGGCCGGGCACGCGTCCGACTCGATCAAGGCGTTCAGCGGAGGGGGCGCCCTGACGACGATCACCGCGCTGGTGGTCGTCGTGATGCTGCTGCTCACCTACCGCAGCCCGCTGCTGCCGCTGCTGCCCCTGCTGACCGTGGGCGTCGCCCTGGCCACCTCGGAGGCGGTGATCTACCTGCTGGCGAAGAACGCCGGACTCGTCGTCAACAAGCAGACCAGCTTCATCCTGACGGTATTGGTGTTCGGCGCCGCCACCGACTACGCGCTCCTGCTCATCTCGCGCTACCGGGAAGAGCTGCTGCGCCACGAGGACCGGCACGGGGCGATGGCGGAGGCCCTGTACCGCTCCGGTCCCGCGATCGTCGCCAGCGCCGCGACCGTCGCGGTCAGCCTGACGCTGCTGATGCTGGCCACCCTCAGCTCCACCCAGGGGCTCGGGCCGGCCTGTGCCGTCGGCATCCTCGTCGGGCTGCTCGCCATGGTCACGCTGATGCCGGCCCTGCTGGTCGTCTGCGGCCGCTGGATCTTCTGGCCGGTGAGGCCGGCGTACGGATCTGCGGAGGAGACAAGGGCGGGCGTCTGGGACCGGGTCGGCACCGCCGTCTCCCGGCGTCCGCGGATCGTCTGGATCGGCACCTCGCTCGTCCTCGGGATCATGGCGATCGGGATGCTCGGGCTCAAGGCCGACGGGCTTTCCAACAAGGACCAGTTCACCAGCACGCCGCAGACGGCCGTGGGCGAGAAGATCCAGTCCGAGCACTTCCCGGCCGGATCGGGCGACCCCGTCGTCGTCGTGGCCGGGGCCGCTTCGGCGGAGCGGGTCGAGGCCGCGCTGTCCGGCGTACCGGGGGTCGTCGGCGTCTCGGCGCCGGTGGTCGAGGACGGCGAGGCCATCATGCTCGGGGAACTCGAGGACGACCCCAGCGGCAAGGACGCGCTACGCACCGTCGAGCGGGTCAGGACGGCGGTCCACGGGATCCAGGGTGCGGATGCCCAGGTCGGCGGCAGCACGGCGATCATGCTGGACACGCAGGAGGCCGCCGCCCGCGACTCCGAGGTGATCATCCCCATCGTGCTGGTGGTGGTGCTCCTCGTCCTCGCTCTGCTGCTGCGGGCGGTCGTCGCTCCGCTGTTGCTCATGGCGACGGTGGTGCTGTCGTTCGGAGCGGCCCTGGGCGTGAGCGGCCTGGTGTTCCACCACGTGTTCCACTTCGCCGGGGAGGAGGCCTCCTTCCCGCTCCTGACCTTCGTGTTCCTGGTCGCGCTCGGCATCGACTACAACATCTTCCTGGTCACCCGGGTGCGCGAAGTGGCGCTGCTGCACGGCACCCGGCGCGGCGCGCTGACGGGGCTGTCCACCACCGGCGGCGTGATCACCTCGGCGGGTCTGGTGCTGGCCGGCACCTTCGCGGCGATGGCCTCGCTGCCGCTGGTGTTCGCGGCCGAGCTCGGGTTCGCGGTGGCGTTCGGGGTGCTGCTGGACACCCTGATCGTCCGCTCGGTGCTGGTCACCGCGCTGACCCTGGACGTGGGCCGGTGGATGTGGTGGCCGAGCAGACTGTTCCGGCAGCACGAAGCCGCCCAGCCGCCGACGGGCCGGCCCGACCTCGAACCGGCGCTCAGCGGCAGGTGACCCGCCGTCGTTTCGCGACACTCCCGCCGCCCGCTCCACCGCCCACCGGAAAATGCCTGGTCACGCCGGTCAGAGTCCACCGATCAGGCGTACAGTGAAAGCACCGGGAGTACTTCGCGCACCGGCTTTCACGCGGGTGTCATTCCTGGCGATCGCCTAAAAACCGGGCTGCCGACGGGCAGTCCGGGGGCAGGTCCACATCATGATCACCGCCCTCGATCGGACCGCGCCCCGCGATCTCGCCACAGAGCTTCCGGCCCGTTTGTCCCTCACGCCGAAGACCGTGCTCGCCGGCCAGTTGGACGGGGCCTGGTGGCCCCGCTCCCGCGACCTCGAAGCCGAACTCCCTCCGCTCGCCGCGGCCCTGGAGGAACCCTGGGGGCGCATCACGCGCGTCACCGTGAACCCCGTCCGCTGGCCCGCCGTACCGCACACGGTGCCCGCGGACGGGCGGACGCTGCACGTGGCCTGGTTCACCGAACAGGACCCCGACAAGCTGATCCTGCTCTCCTACACCGTCGGCCGCTGGGACCTCCTCGTCATCCCGCCCGAGACCGAACCCGCCGCCGCGGCCCGGCTCATGGCCGCCGCCGCGATCCCCGGCAGCGTCCTCACCGCGAGCGTCCTGATGGCCAACGAAGCCGCCATCGGGCGCGGCATCCGCGACGCCCTGCGCCAGGAATCCGGCTGGGAGAGCGAAGGCGGGGCCTGCATGTCCCCCTTCGGGAGTCCGATGGACCGGCGCGACCTCCCGCTGCCCGGGAACGGCTGGAGGTGAGCTCCGTGGAGACCATCGTCCTCATCGCGGTGATGATCCTCGTGACCGGCATCGGAGCGCGCCTGATCCACCTGCTCAACGCGCAGCACGACGCGCGGATCGCGGCCTACCACTTCAGCGACCCCCTGCCGAGACCTCCCGGTCTGCCGGACGACACCAGTCGTCGAGCCCACCACGCAGATGCCGGCCGGTGAGGAAGAGACCTCCTCCGACCGGGGGCAGCGGACGGGGCGCCACGGCGCCCCCACCCGCCGGTTCCTGGCCCGACCCGAAGGAAACACGCCCACGTGAAGTACATCGAGACCCAGACACTGCCGTCGCCCGGGCACGCCGAGGTGCGGATCGTCGCGCACACACCCGAAGCCGCCCGAGCGGTCGCGGAGGTGCTTCGCCACTGCTTCGCCGGCGCGGAACAGCGCAGCTATCCCGGCCTCGACGGCGACACCCGCCTCCACCTCACCGTGGACACGGCAACACCCGCCGGCCCCGCCCGCTCCTGGCTGGCCGCCAGCCGGACCCCCGTCGGCGCCGGCGCCCACTCCGACGAGACCTGAGCGTCCCCCGGGCCCTGGAGCCCACCCACCACACATGAAAGGACGCGGTCATGGCCACACTGCGCGACCGCAAGACCTACCGCGAACAGGTGCTCCGGGTCCTGTACGAAGCCGTCGAAGGCAACCGCCTCCTCGGCATCACCGGAGCACAGCTGCGACGCGACCTCCACGTACCGGAACAGGACCTGGCCGCCGCCTGCACCTATCTGGCGGGCGACGGCCTGATCGTCGTCGACTGGGAACCGGGCAACACCCCCGCGATGGTCACCCTCACGCACGAAGGAATCCGGCGCATGGAGTCCGAGGAGGAGGAGCACGGCTGAATCGGGCAGGGCCTGCGTCGTCCCGGGTGGCGGGGGTCGCCGTCCCGGGACACCGTGTGGGCATGGCAGCCCCCGTCTCCGTCCCGGACGGCGCCCCGTCCGCCCGGGAGCCCTTCGTCCGCCACCTCGGCCCCAACTGGTACGCCGCCGTGATGGGTACGGCCATCGTCGCCAACGCCGGGGTGGCCCTGCCGGTGGACGTACCCGGACTGCGCACCGGGTGTCTGCTGGTGTGGGTCCTGTCCGCGGTCATGCTGGCGGTACTGCTGTGCGCCCGCGCCGTGCACTGGGCGTTCCACCACGACCAGGCCAGGGCCCACCTGCTCGACCCGGCCGTGGCTCCGTTCTACGGCTGCCTCTCGATGGCGCTGCTCGCCGTCGGCGGAGGCGCGATGCTGGTGGGCAAGGACTGGATCGGCGCCGGGCCGGCCGTCGTGGTGGACACGGTGCTGTTCCTCGCGGGGACGGCCGTCGGACTGCTCGCCGCCGTCGCGATCCCGTATCTGATGGTGGAGCGGCACCAGATCAAACCCGGCAGCGCGTCACCCGTCTGGCTGCTCCCGATCGTCGCGCCGATGGTTTCGGCGGCCCTCGGTCCGCTCCTGATCCCCCACCTGCCCCCCGGTCAGTGGCAGGAGGCGCTGCTGCTCGGCTGCTACGGGATGTTCGGGCTGAGCCTGCTGGCGACCTTCGTGCTGCTGCCCGCGGTCTTCTCACGGCTGGTCATCGGTCCCCGACTGCCGCTCGCACTGACGCCGACGCTGTTCCTCGTACTCGGCCCGCTGGGCCAGTCCACGACCGCGGTGAACAAGTTCGCCGACGCGGCGCCAGGGGTGGTCCGGGCCCCTTATACCGACGGCTTCCGGATGCTCGCGGTGATCTACGGGGTTCCGGTGATGGGGTTCGCGCTGCTCTGGTTCGCCTTCGCGGGCGCCGTGCTCGTCCACGCCCGGCGCCGCGGCATGCGCTTCTCGATGACCTGGTGGGCCCTGACCTTCCCGGTGGGCACCTGCGTCACCGGAGCGGAGGGCCTGGCCCGCCACACCGGCCTGGACCTCTACCGCTGGCTCGCGCTCGCCCTGTACGCGTTCCTGCTGGCGGCCTGGCTGGTGGCCGGATCCCTGACCCTGCGCGGGCTGTTCACCGGTGCGCTGCGGCCCGCTCCGGCCGCCGGGTGACGCCGATCCGCCGGCGGAACACCCAGTAGGTCCACGCCTGGTAGGCGATGACGACGGGAGCCCCGAACGCCGCGACCCAGGTCAGGATGGTGAGCGTGTAGGGGGAGGAGGCCGCGCCCTGGACGGTCAGGCTCCAGGCGGGGTCGGTCGAGGAGGGCATGACCTCGGGGAACAGGTCGAGGAAGAGCCCCGCGACCAGGGCCGCCACCGTCAGCCCCGACAGCGCGAACGCCCAGCCCTCCCGGGCCTTCTCGGTCATCTCCGCCACGAGGAACAGGGCGGCGACGGCCACCGTCAGCACGATGAAGGCGGGGATCGCCGGGCGGTGGATCTGGGTCCAGAAGACGAAGAGCAGCATGGCCACGACGGTGGGGGTGGTCAGTCTGCGGGCCAGGTCGCGGGCGCGGCGGCGGATGGCGCCGGTGGTCTTGAGCGCGGCGAAGAGCGCCCCGTGGAGGGTGAAGAGGCACAGGGTGACGCAGCCGCCCAGCAGCGCGTACGGGTGCAGGAGGTCCAGGGCGGTGCCCGTGAAGTTCCCGTCCGGGCCGATGGGCACGCCGCGCACCATGTTCGCGAAGACGAGGCCCCACAGGTACGCGCATCCCACAGAGGTCCACAGGACGCACCGGTCGCAGGTGCGGCGCCAGCGCACGTCGGCCCGCTTGGCCCGGTATTCGAGGGCGACTCCGCGCACGATCAGGCAGACCAGGAGGGCGAGCAGCGGCAGGTAGAAGCCGCTGCACAGGGCGGCGTACCAGTCGGGGAAGGCGGCGAAGGTCGCGCCGACGGCGGTGAGCATCCAGACCTCGTTGCCGTCCCAGACCGGGCCGATGGTCGCGAGCAGCACCCCGCGCTCCTCGGCGTCGCGGGCGAGGATCCGGGTGAGGACGCCGATGCCGAAGTCGAAGCCTTCGAGGAAGAAGTAGCCCGTCCACAGGAAGGCGATCAGCACGAACCAGACGTCGTGGAGTTGCATGGGGAGTCGTCCCTCGTACGTAGGCGGGTGCGCGCACGGTGTCAGTGGGCGGGGGCGGCAGGCGGAGGTCAGTGGGCGCAGGTCAGTAGGCGAAGGTCACGGGGCGGTCGGCGGGCTCAGCCGAATCCGGTGCTCCGTCCTCGAGCTGCGGCCCGGCCCCGGCGAAGCGGATCATCAGCCGGACTTCGACGACCGCGAGGGCCGCGTAGAGCAGGGTGAAGACGGAGAGGGAGACGGCGGCCGAGGCCGTGGAGACGCCGGGCGAGACCGCGTCGGCGGTCTTGAGCAGGCCGTAGACCGCCCAGGGTTGGCGGCCCATCTCGGTGAAGATCCAGCCGAAGGAGTTCGCGATCAGCGGGAAGCCCAGGGTGAGGACTCCGGCCCGCCACACCCACCGGGTCAGGAAGGGGCCGAGCTCGCGCCGGGCGGTGACCATCAGCCGCGGGGGCTCCTCCTCGCCGGTCCGCAGGCGCGGGTCGAGCCACCGCTTCGTCCGGGTCAGCCACAGCCCGGCGACCGCGCCGGCGAAGGAGACCATCCCGAAGCCGATCATGAGCCGGAAGGCCCAGAAGGTCATGAAGATGCTCGGGACGTAGTCCTCGGGCCGGCCTCCGTGGAGCGCGGCCTCCTGGCGGGCGGTGTCGTTGATGCCCGGCACCGATCCGGTGAAGTCGTGGTGCGCCAGGAAGGAGAGGAGGCCGGGGACCTCGATGGCGACGTCGTTGCGGCCCTCGCTCACGTCACCGACCGCGAAGACCGAGAAGGGCGCGGGCGCGCTGGTGTCCCAGAGCGCCTCCGCGGCGGCCATCTTCATCGGCTGCTGCTCGAACATGACCTGTCCGAGGCTGTCGCCGCTGACGGCGGTGGCGAGCCCGGCGACCGCCGCGACGGCGAGGCCGACGCGCAGCGAGGCGCGCATCACGGCCGTCCGCCGGCCCGGTGTGCGGCGGCCGCGCCACAGGTGGAGGGAGGCGATGCCGACGACGAACGCCCCGCCGGTCAGGAAGGAGGCGGAGAGGGTGTGCCCGGCCTGGACGAGGGTGGTGTGCTGGGTCAGCACGGCCCAGATGTCGGTGAGCCGCGCCTTCCCGCCAGTGCCGTCCACGGCGTAGCCGACCGGGTGCTGCATCCAGGAGTTGGCCGCCAGGATGAAGTACGAGGACAGCACGGTCCCGAGGGACACCAGCCAGATGCAGGCGCAGTGGACCTTCTTCGGCAGCTTGTCCCAGCCGAAGATCCACAGCCCGATGAAGGTGGACTCCAGGAAGAAGGCGATCAGCGCCTCGAAGGCCAGCGGCGCCCCGAAGACATCGCCCACGAAGCGCGAGTAGTCGGACCAGTTCATGCCGAACTGGAACTCCTGCACGATGCCGGTGACCACACCCAGCGCGATGTTGATCAGGAAGAGCTTTCCCCAGAACTTCGTCGCGTGGAGGTACTTCTCCTTGCCGGTGCGGACCCAGGCCGTCTCCAGGCCTGCGGTGATCGCGGCGAGGGAGATCGTCAGGGGGACGAAGAGGAAGTGGTAGACGGTGGTGATGCCGAACTGCCAGCGGGCCACGGTCTCCGGCGCCAGGGCCAAAGTGCTCATGCGTCCACATTCGGGCCGGGCCACGCCCGCGCGGTAGCGGCAACGGATCGATGCATCCATAGACTGGCTCTATGCCCCTCCCCCCTCGCGTCCCCGATCTCCCGGCCCTGGACCTGCTGCTCAGCGTCATCGAACTGGGCAGCCTGGGGAGGGCCGCCGAGGCGCACGGGATCAGCCAGCCGTCGGCCAGCTCCCGCATCCGCTACCTGGAGAAGCTGGTCGGCCTGCCGGTCCTGGAGCGTTCCACGCTGGGCTCCAGGCCCACTCCGGCGGGCGCGCTGATCGCCGAGTGGGCCGGCCCGGTGGTCGAGGCGGCCCGGCAGCTCGGCGCGGGCATCGACACCCTGCGCGAACAGCGCGACTCCCGTCTGCACGTGGCCGCCAGCCAGACCGTCGCGGAGTACCTCTTCCCCAAGTGGCTGGTGGCACTGCGCACTTCCACTCCGGGAACCACGCTCACCCTGGAGCCGGGGAACTCGGCCACGGTGGCCCGGGCCGTCCTGGAAGGGCGGGCCGGCATCGGCTTCATCGAGAGCCCGCGGGCGCCCAAGGGGCTGGAGAGCCGGCTCGTGGCCAGGGACCGCCTCGTCGTGGTCTTCGCGCCCCGCCACCCCTGGGCGCGGCGCACCGACATCAGCCTGGAGGAGCTGGCCGCGACCCCGCTGATCCAGCGCGAGTCCGGCTCGGGGACCCGTACCTCCTTCGAACGGGCCGTCGCGGCCCGCGTCCCCGGCTGGCAGCCCGCACCGCTGATGGAGCTCTCCTCCACCACGGCCATCAAGAACGCCGCGGCCGCCGGTGTCGGTCCGGCGGTCCTCAGCTCGCTCGCCGTCTCCGCCGAGCTCGCCTCGGGCAGCCTGAGGACCACCACGGTGACCGGTCTCGACATGGCGCGGTCCCTGCGCGCCGTGTGGCCCGCCGGGCAGCGGCCCGCCGGACCGGCCCGGGACCTGTACGCCATCGCGCGGCGCCCGGTGGCGGTGGCCGCGGGGTCATAGAACGGCTCTATGGATGCATCGATCCGTTGCCGCTACCGGCACGGAACTCCCGGGCGGAGGGTGGAGTCAAGAAAAGATCCCCCCGATGAAGCTGGGACACCATGTACACCCTCCTCTTCCTCCTCATCTTCTTGTGCGTCATGACGGTGCTCCGCGACCGGCCGGGCCGGTCCCGAATGCTGCTGTGGACGGGAACCCTGATCGTCACCACGATCGCCTTCCTCCCCCACGTCATCACCCACACCTTCCACATCGCCCTCTGAGCCACCGCGTTCAGGAGGAGGAGACCTCACCATGAGTAAGACCTCGAACCGACTGGGGCTGTGGTTCGCCCACGCCTACGTCATCGGCCTCTGCGGCACCCTGGCCGGCGCCTACTTCTTCCAGTTCGGGCTGTGGGAGTACCCCTGCCCCATGTGCCTGCTCCAGCGGATGTTCTTCCTGCTCAGCGCCCTCGGCCCGGCCTGGATCATCGCCCGGTCCCGCAAGGGGCCGGTGACCACCGGGGAGTGGGCCTCGGGCTGGGGCTGGGCCATCGGAGCCGCCCTGATCGGCAGCACCGTCTCCGCCGCACAGGTCCTGATGCACATCGTGCCCCCGGACCCCGGCTACGCCGGCGCCCTGTTCGGCCTGCACCTCTACACCTGGGCCCTGATCACCTTCCTCGCCGCCGCGCTGGCCGCCGCGGCCGCCCTGTTCCTGACCCCCGTGGCCGAACCCCTGGACGCAGGCCTCGCCTCGCCCGCGCTGCGCAGGGCCGGCGCCGTCACCCTGGCCGTGCTCTTCGTCTTCGCAGCCAGCAACCTGGTCGCCTGCTTCTTCCTCCAGGGCTTCCACTGGCAGATGCCCGGCGACCCCACCAGCTACCAGTTCTTCACCGACCTCGGCCTCTGAAACCGCAAACGGCCCGGTGCAGGCCTCTGGGTGTTCGACTGCACTCCACTGGTTAGGGGGGTCGTGTTCATGCCCCGCTCCTACCTTCGGTTTGCCCGAGTCGTACCACCCGAGGGGGATCTCCCACACATGCGCCGCAGATCTGTGAAGACACTGACCGTCCTGGCCATCACCTGTGCCGTGGCCGCCGGTACCGCCGTCAGCGCCAACTCCGCCCCCCAGTACAGCGACCAGGGGCATGGCGAGATCCGCAACGTCATCTACCTGCTCGGTGACGGCATGGGCCGCACGCACGTCACGGCCGCCCGCGAGCGGTTCTACGGTGCCGCCGGCAAGCTGAACATGGAGAAGCTGCCCAACTACGGCGCCGTCGCCACGTACGCCGTCGAGAAGGGCACCGACAAGCCCTCGCTGGTCACCGACTCGGCCAGCTCCGCCACCGCGTGGGCCTCGGGCGTCAAGACGTACAACGCGGCCCTCGGTGTCGACTCGTACGAGAAGAAGGTCGCCACGCTGATGGAGCAGGCCCACGCGGCCGGCTTCGCCACGGGCAACGTCTCCACCGCCGAGATCACCGACGCCACCCCGGCGGCCCAGGTCAGCCACGCGCTGCTGCGCGGCTGCCAGGGCCCGGTCTACTCCGACGCCGCCTGCCTCCCCAAGAAGGAGGACGGTACGTACGAGGCCGCGCCCGCGGACAAGACGCTGATCACCCCGATCGCCGAGCAGATCGCCCGCAACGGCACCGCCGACGTGATCTTCGGCGGCGGCCTCGCCCGCTTCGAGCCGGACGACCAGAAGGCCCTCCAGGCCCAGGGCTACCAGGTGCTCGGCAGCTTCGGCGACGCCGCCCTGCCCGCCCAGAGCGCCGCCAGCCAGAAGGTCGCCACCAAGACGGACCTGGACAAGGCCAACGGCAAGAAGGTCATCGGCCTCTTCAACCGCGGCAACCTGACCGTCGAGCAGGCCAAGGCCGGTCTGCCCGCGGACGCCGTGCAGAAGCAGGAGCCGACGCTGGCCGAGATGGCCAAGAAGTCGATCTCGCTGCTGACCGACCGCAAGCAGCAGGACCGCAACAAGAAGAACAAGGGCTTCTTCCTCCAGATCGAGGGCGCCCAGATCGACAAGCGCTCGCACGCCAACGACGCCGCGCAGACGCTCGGTGAGGTCAAGGCGTTCGACGACGCGGTCAAGGCGGCCACGGACTTCGCGAAGAAGGACGGTCACACCCTCGTGATCGTCACGGCCGACCACGAGTGCGCCGGCTTCAACATCATCGAGCACGGCACCTACACCAACTCCGAGGCCGTCGCGCCGCCCGCCAACACCGACGCGGGCAACACGGCGAACAACAGCACCCCCTCGCGCCCGACCTCCGGCGCGAAGGACCCGGTCCGCTCCAGCGGCATCGTCAACGGTGCGGGTTCCGCCGACGCGAAGAACTTCGCCCCGGCCACCTTCCGTACCCCCGACGACGCCCCCGGCGTCAAGGACGGCAGCGCGGACGCCAGCCTCTGGCTGACCTACCTGTCCGGCAACCACACCGGTGCCGACGTCCCGATCTACGCCTACGGTCCGGGCGGAAACGCTTTCGCCGCGAGCCAGAACAACACCGAGCTGTACGGCAAGATGTACCGCTCGCTGTTCGGCCGCTCCGCCCACTGACCCTGCCCCACCAGGAGCAACCGATGAAACACCTCGCCCGCAGCGCGGCCGCCGCGCTGGCCGCCGCCGCAGTAATCGCCCTCGCCACGGGCTGCTCCGGCAGCACGGACACCGGTGCCGGCACACCCGCCGTCTCCGTGTCCCCGGTGGCCATGCCGGCGCCGCGCAGCGCTCCCTCGCCGGCCGCGTCCCTCGCGCAGCCGGCCGCGGCGGGCGAGGTCCGTGTGGAACAGGGCCCGTTCAACGACCGGGTGAAGCTGACGGGCCTGGTCCTCACGGGCAAGAAGACCGTCACCGGGCGCGTGGCCATCACCTCCGACGTCAGCGACACCCTGGCCCTGGAGGTGGACGCCGCGTACTACGACGGGGCCGGCCGCCTCGTGGGGACCGGGAAGTTCGAGTACCAGGAGGAGGGCGAGGACGCCAAGGGCTCCGAGCACCACGACGGCCCCCGCGCGGCGGGTCCGGACGGCATCGCCTTCACGGTGACCCCGGGCGCCCTGTCCGGCACCGCGGTGAGCGTGGTGCTCTCCATCCCGGTGCTGGTCAGCGAGTAGCCGAGAGTTCTCACGGCAGTGCATTGCAGAAGGGCCCCACCGCTCGCGGTGGGGCCCTTCTCCTTTCCGCGTCCGCTCACCCCGGGGGCCTGGGCCCGTCCAGGAGGCCGCTCTGGGCGGTCAGGTAGGCGAGCTGGGCGCGGCTGTTGCTGCCGAGGAGGTCGGACATCCGCTTCAGGTGGGTGGCGACCGTACGCGTGCTCATGCCGAGCCGGCTGGCGATGGCGGCGTCGGTGTACCCGTCGACCATCAGGCGCAGGACGTGGAGCCGGGTCTCGTCGGTGAGGACCTTGGGACGGTGCTGGTCGGGCTCGTAGACGACGGGTTCGGCGCGGTCCCAGGCGTGCTCGAAGACCGAGACGAGGAAGTACACGATGCCGGGGTCGGTGACCTTGAGCGCGTGGTCGCGGTGCTCGCGCTCCTTGTCGGGGATGAAGGCCACGGACCGGTCGCAGATGATCAGGCGGTCGAAGACCTCGTTGACGGTGCGCACTTCGACGCCGACGTCGGTGACGGCCTTGATGTAGTCGAGCGTGGGGCCGTGCGTGCGCACGGTGTGCTGGTAGAGGGTGCGCTGGCGGACTCCGCGGCGGCAGGCCTCCAGGGTGTTCTTGAGGGACTGGGCGAGCACTTCCTCGGGGCGTCCGCCGCCGGGGTGCGCGGTGAGCAGCTCGGTCTCGGCGGCCTGGACGGCGTTCTCGACGGCGGCGGCGATCACCGGGGCCCTGGTGAGGCGCTGGACCGCCTCGCTGCCGTCCGAGCGCACGCCCCGGTAGACGCCCTCCATGCGCGACAGCAGGGCGCGTTGGGCGGCCAGCTCCCGCTGCTGTTCGAGGATGCGCAGTTCCACGGGGTGCGCCAGCGTGGCCGTGGCCACGGCGGGCGGTATCGGTATCAGGAAGTCCGGCTCGTCCAACGCTGGTGCCAGCAGGCCCAGTTCGAGCAGGCAACCGGGGGCGCCGGCCCGGGCCGCGCGGCCCCTCTGCACTGCGGCCCGGTAGTACTCGACGCCTTCGTCGCAGACCTCCCCCGATGAGCGGGACCTCTCGGGGTCCGAGTCTTGATCGCCCTCCGTCAGACGGCACATGCCGGGTCCCCTTCTGCTTCACGCAATGCACGATCATGACCCCCGGCGTCCCTTCCGCCGGCCTGCGCACACCGGCATTCTCTTTCTTGTGGCCAACAGCACGAGAACCACCAAGTAACTGTGTAGGGGGAAACGGAAATGAAGGACGTCCCATTCATGCGCGTCATCACCGGTGCGCTGGCCGCCGGAGCAGCCGTACTGGCGCTCTCCGCGGCAGCGGCCGGAGTCGTCGGATCCCAGGGTGTGGCCGCCCAGGACGCGACGCACATCGGCGCGGCGCCGGCGCCCGTACCGGCCGACCCGGGCTGGGCCTGAGCCGGTACCACGCCGATGGTGAGCGGCGCGTGAGGCCGCGACGACCAGGTCGCCCCCACCCGCTCCACGGCACGTCACAGCCCCTTTAGCTTCCCTTCGCCCGTGATCCCGGGGAAGGGGAACGGCTCGAAATGGTGGTGTCCCCGCCGACGGGCCGCCATCCTGCCGCACTCGTCATCCCGAGTTCCGGCATGTCGATTTACCGAAGGAGACTGAGAAGAATGACCACCGCAATCGCGGCTCCGAAATGCCTCGTGTGCGACACCGAATTCGAGGTGCAGGCGGACTGGGAGAAGGGCGAGATCACCGAGTGCACGGCCTGCGGCCAGGAGCACGAGGTAGTCGAGAAGACCGACGCCACGGTCCGCCTGGACCTCGCCCCCGAGGTGGAAGAGGACTGGGGCGAGTGACTTCCCCCGACCAGGTCCTGCTCTCGGTCACCATGCTGCGCCCGGACGAGAAGCTCCTTCTCACCGCGCTGCGCGCCGAGGGACTGAAGGCACAACCGCTGCTGATGGAGGATCTGGCCGAGGTGGTGGCGGGCCACTCGGGCCCGCCCGCCCTGGCTTTGATCAGGAACCTCTCCCACCGCGACGCGATCAGCGTCTCCCGGCGCCTGGAACACGCGGGCGTCACCACCCTCAACCGCGCCTCGACCATCGAGACCTGCAACGACAAGGGCCTCCAGGCCCTGCTCTTCGCCCGCAGCGGCATCCCGCACCCGGTCACCCGGCACGCGTTCAGCTACGACCAGGTCCGCTCCACCGTCGCCGCGTTCGGACTGCCGTCCGTGGTGAAGCCGGTCAGCGGGTCCTGGGGGCGCGGGGTCACCAAGATGGCGAACGCCGAGTGCGTGGACGCCTGGGTGGGCGGACGGGAGTCCGCCGACGCCGGCGGGAAGCTCTTCCCGGTGGTCGTGCAGGAGTACATCGACAAGCCCGGCCACGACCTGCGCGTGGTGGTCGTCGGACGCACTCCGGTGGTGGCGATCCAGCGCGTGTCGGACGACTGGCGCACCAACACCCACCTCGGTGCGGAGGTCCGCCGCACCGAGATCACCCCGGAGATCGAGAAGCTCTGCGGTCAGGTCGTCGACGCCCTGGGCCCCGGCTTCTACGGGGTGGACCTGGTCGAGGACCTCACCACCGGCGAACTGCTGGTGCTGGAGGTGAACGCGAACCCCGAGTTCGCGCGCTCCTCCGCCCTGCACGGCGTCAATGTGGCCGGCCATCTGGCGGCCTACATCGCGCAGCAGCTCTCCGAGGAGCACTCGCAGAGCCCCGTGCCGGGGCTCTCGGAGAACCGCTCAGGGCAGCAGCTCGCGGCCTCGGCCGTCTGACACCGGGCGCGCCGCGCCCCGGAACCCGTACGGGTCCCCGTACGAGGCCTCGCACTCGCCTCGTACGGGGGCCCGGTCACCGGGTCGCTCCGGCCCGCCCTCCGGGGCCGCAGGCCCGTACCTGCACCCGAAACCGCATCCGCGAAGGCACCGCCATGCCCGCGTGCGCCCCGCCCACCCGGCAACCGTCCCTACCGGAGAAGCCCCCATGGAATTGTTCGACACCGCTACGGTGCTCACCCGCGTCCTCACCTCGGGCGTGGTCATGAGCATCGAGAAGAGCGACCGGGAACTACCCGGCCTCGAAAGACTGCTGACCAAGCAGACCGGACGCGCCAAGGCCGTCCTCCTCAACAGCCGTACCGGCGCGGTCCACGCGGCCCTCGCCGGCCAGGGCATCGGCCACGGCGACACGATCTCGCTGCCGGAGCAGGACGAGTCCTCGCTCGCCTTCCTGAACTGGCTCGGCGTCGGCGTCGTCCACGACGGCGGGCCCGCCGCCTACGACCGGATCGCGCTGGACGCCGAGAACGCCGGCCGGCTCCCCGAGCTGGCCGCCGCGTCCACCGCCCCCGCCCTGGTCGTCGACCTCACCGGGCTCGGTTTCGGACCGGCCGCCGCCGTCCTGACCGACGACGCGAAGGCGTGGGCCCGCGCCGAACGGCTGAAGATCTTCGGCGCCTACGACCTGCGGACCATGTGGACGCAGGAAGAGGCCGACGACTCCCTGGTGCCCGGAGTGCAGTTCAACTACCGGCTGAGCCCGCTGGTCGCCGCCTGCGCACGGATGGCCCTGACTCACTCGGCGCGACCCGCCGCCCTGTCTGGAGCACGTTCATGATCACTGATTTCCCGTCCGCCCCCCTCCCGCTGCCGGACGCCGCCGACCTGGAGGCCGAACTCGCCGCCCTCGGCGGCGACGCGATGATCCCCAAGTCCCTGCGCCGCACGCTCTTCCCGATCATCACCAAGGAAGACGTCTTCAACCTGATGCTCGCGCAGCGCCAGGCCCCGGAGAAGGTCGTCGCCGACTTCGCCGAGTCCTATCGCCAGTACGTGGGCGCCAACTACGCCCTGCCCACGGCCAGCGGCACCTCCAGCCTCCACATGGCCCTCGTCGGCGCCGGCGTACAGCCCGGTGACGAGGTCATCGTCCCGGCGTTCACCTTCATCGCCACCGCCCAGGCCGTCGTCGCCGCGCACGCCGTCCCGGTGTTCGTTGACATCGACCCGGTGACGTACTGCATGGACCCGGCCGCGGCCGCCGCCGCGATCACCCCCCGGACCCGCGCGCTGATGCCCGTACACGTCCACGGCCTGCCGGCCGACGTGTCCGCGCTGCGCGCCCTGGCCGACAGCCACGGCATCGCCCTCGTCGAGGACGCCTCGCACGCCCACTCCGCCAAGATCGGCGAGCAGGTCGCGGGCTCCTTCGGCGACGCGGCGGGCCAGAGCCTGATGGCCGACAAGAACTTCCCGCTCGGCGGCGAGGGCGGCATCGCCTTCTTCGCCACCGAGGAGGCCTACGAGCGCTCGGTGCGCTACCTGGAGCGCCACGGCATCGACTACGGCATGTCCTGGGTCGCCGCCGCCTTCGGCTCCGGCCAGCTCAAGCGACTCCCGTACTACGACCAGATCCGCGCCCGCAACGCCACCCTGCTCGGCGAAGTCCTCCAGGACACCGGCCTGTTCACCCCGCCGCACGTACCGGCCGGCCACACCCATGCCTACAACATGTACCGCACCACCCTGCACCCGGAGGCCGTCGGCCTGGAGGACCTGCCGGTCCACGCGGTCAAGGAAGCCGTCCACGAACTGCTCGTCGCCGAGGGCGTACCGGCCCGCGAGTGGCAGAACACCCCGATCCCCTGCCACCTGCCGTTCCAGCACCGCGACGGCTTCGGCAACGGCTACCCGTTCTCGCTCAACCCGGGCGCCGTGCGCGACCACCGCCCCGAGGACTTCCCGGTGACCCTGGGCATGCTCGACAGCACCCTCGTGCTCTGCCGCGAGCTGCGCTCCCCCGTGGAGTACGAGCGCATCCTGCGCTACGCCGACGCCTTCCGGAAGGTCGCCCGCCGCCCGGACGCCATCCGCAAGCTCGTCGAGGCCGGCGACTACCGCCGCCCCTACGAGAAGGCGGCCCGTCTTGGCTGAGCACAAGGTCCGCGTCGCCGTCATCGGCGCCAGCGGCTACACCGGCGGCGAAGTCATCCGCCTGCTCCTGGAGCACCCCGGGGTCGAGCTCGCGTTCCTCTCCGCGGAGCGCTCCGCGGGCGCCACCATCGGCAGCGTCCACCCCGGACTGCGCAACCACCCCCGGGCCGCGGGGCTCAAGTTCCGGCCGCTCGCCCAGCTCGCCGACGTCGAGCCCGTCGACATCGCCTTCGGATGCCTGCCCACCGGCACGCTTCCCGTGCAGCTGCCGCAGATCTCCCCGTACGCCAAGCGGATCCTCAACCTCGGCGGCGACTTCCGGCTCCGCGACGAGGCGGAGGTCGCCTCGTACTACCCGAAGACCGCCTCGAACCCGCCGTCCGAGGAGTTCGCGTACTACATCCCGGAGCTGAGCCCCTCCGTACCGGAGAGCCGCTTCATCAGCCTGCCCGGCTGCATGGCCGTCAGCACCGTCTACGCCCTCTACCCCCTCTTCGCCGCCTCGCTGGTCGAGGAGCGGGTGGTCGTCGACGCCAAGACCGGCTCCTCCGGCGGCGGTCGCGGCTCCAGCGAGTCGCCGGCCGAGCGCAGCGGCAACTTCCGGGTCCACAAGCTGCACGGCCACCGGCACGCCCCGGAGATCCGCCAGGTCATCGCCGAGTTCACCGGCGCCGCCATGGACCTGCGCTTCTCCACCCACAGCCTCGACGTGGCGCGCGGCATCATGGTCACCGCCTACGCCGACCTGCGCGAGGGGGTCACCCCGCTCGACGTCAAGCGGGCCTACGCCAAGGCCTACGTGGGCAAGCCGTTCGTCCGGGTCCGCCCGGCGCCGAAGCTGCCGCAGGACTTCCCGATGCTCAAGGCCGTCGTCGGCTCGAACATCGCCGAGGTCGCGGTGGCCGTGCGCGACGGACAGGTCGTCGCGGTCGCCGCCCTGGACAACCTGCTCAAGGGCGCGGCCGGACAGGCCGTCCAGGCCATGAACCTGATCTGCGGGTTCGACGAGGCGGCTGGCCTGCCCTCCACGGCGGTGTCCCCGTGACCCGGCCGCTCTACGTCATCAAGGCGGGCAGCGCCACCCTCGACCGCGGCACCGTCCACGCCGAGATCGCCGCCCTCGTGGCCCGCGGCGCCCGGGTGCTCCTGGTCACCGGCGGGGCCACCGGCATCGAGCGCCACTACGAGGCGATCGGCCGGCCCATGCCGCAGCTGCGGCTCGCCAACGGCGACGAGGTGCGCTACTGCCCGCCGGAAGAGATGGGACACCTGGTCGACGCGTACGAGCGGGTCACCCTGCCGGCCGCCGAAGCGGGCCTGCGGGAGCTGGGACTCAGCGTCTTCACCTCGGTCGCGGCCCGCGGCGGCCTGGTCACCGGGCGGGCCAACCGTCCGCTGAAGGCGCTCTCCGCCGAGGACCGCCCGATCGTGGTGCGCGACCACCGGGCCGGAGTGCCCGACGAGGTCGACACCGTACGGCTGCGGGCGCTCCTGGAGACCTACGACGTGGTCGCACTGTCCGCCCCGGTCGCCGACCGGGACGGCGGCGCCCCGCTCAACGTGGACGCCGACGTCCTGGCCGCGGTCCTCTCCAACGCCCTGGGCGCCGACCACCTGCGCCTGGTCACCGGTACCGCGGGACTGCTCACCGACCCGGCCGACCCGGCCTCCACGCTCACCGACGCCTACCCGGGAGACGGAGCGCGCTACGCCGGCGGCCGGATGCGGCAGAAGGTCCGCGCCGCGGAGATCGCCCTCAAGGGCAGCGCCGACGTGGCCATCACCGGACCGCACACCCTGCGCGACCCCTCCGGCTGGACCCGCTTCTGGCCGGTCCGGGAGCCTGCCGCCGACCTGGGGCTGCTCACCAAGGTCGTCGCGGTGCCCTCGGTCTCCGGGGACGAGGAGGAGCTCGCCTCCTTCCTCGTCGCATGGTGCCGCGAGCGCGGCATGGAGGCCCGGATCGACGAGGTCGGCAACCTCGTCGCCACCCGCGGCGACGGCCCCCGCCGGCTGCTGCTCCTCGGCCACCTCGACACCGTGCCGCACCACTGGACCACCGAGTGGCGCGAGGACGAACTGTGGGGCCGCGGCAGCGTGGACGCCAAGGGCAGCCTGGCCGGCTTCCTGGAGGTGCTCGCCCACGCGGACATCCCCGAGGACGGACAGCTCGTCGTGGTCGGCGCGGTCGAGGAGGAGATCTCCTCCTCCAAGGGCGCCTTCCACGCCCGCGACCACTACCCGGCCGAAGCCGTGGTGATCGGCGAGCCCAGCGGCTCGCAGACCCTGACCCTGGGCTACTTCGGACTCTTCAAGCTCAAGGTGACCGCCTCCGTCTCCAGCGGGCACTCGGCGGGCATGGACGCCACGTCCGCGCCCGACCGGCTGATCGACGTACTCGGCGCGATCCGCGAATCGGTCCTCAAGGAGGCGCCCGACGCGCTCTCCGCCGTCATCGACATCACCTGCGAGACCGGCCGCGACCGGCACCGGGCCGTCGGAACCCTCAACTTCCGGGTGCCGCCTGCCGCCGACCTGGACCTGCTGCGCACCCTGGCCCTGGGCCACGCGGGCGAAGAGGTCTCGGTCGAGGTCCTGCGGGCCACCCCCGGCCACGCCGGCGGCCGTTCGGGATCCCTCGTCAAGGTCTTCAACCGGGCCTTCGCCGAGGCCGGCATCCGGCCCCGGTACGTGGTCAAGAAGGGCACCTCCGACATGAACACGCTGGCCACCACCTGGCGCGGCGTACAGATGGTCGCGTACGGGCCCGGGGACTCCTCCCTCGACCACACCGACGAGGAGCGCATCGGCTCCATGGAGTACCGCTCCGCACGCTCACTGCTCGCCGACGCGGTGAACCGCTGGTTCGCCCTGCCCGAGGGGAGCCGTCGATGACCGCCGTACTCGACGCACCGGCCGTACTCGACGCACCGGCCGAGCTGTCCGGGGACGAGCTCCAGGGCGTCCTGGCCGCCCGCGCCGCCGAGGCCCGCCGCCTCGTCGTCGACATGGCCGCGAGCCCGCGCGGCTGCCACCTCGGCGGCAGCCTGTCGGTGCTCGACATCCTGATCGCGGCCCTGCACCGGGCCTCGGCCGGGGACGGCACCGAGGTCGTGCTGAGCAAGGGGCACGCCGCCGCCGGGCTCTACGCGGCCCTCTACGTCAGCGGCATCCTGCCGGAGAACCCGGCGCCGCTGTACGGCCTCGCGGGCAGCCCCTATACGGGGCACCCGGGGCCGAAGGTGCCCGGGGTCCGGTTCCCGACAGGGAGCCTGGGCCACGGGGTGCCGTACGCCGCCGGCTGGGCGATGGCCCGCCGGATCGGCTCTCTCCCGGGGCTCGGCATCGCCGTCGCAGGCGATGGCGAGCTCCAGGAGGGCCTGGTCTGGGAGACCTGCCAGGTGGCCGCCGCCCAGCGGCTCGGCAACTTCGTCCTGGTCGTGGACCGCAACGGCGGCCAGAACGACGGGATGGTGGCCGACATCTCCCCGCTGCCCGACCTCGCGGGCCGGTTCGCCGCCTTCGGGTTCGACGTGGTGGAGACCGACGGCCACGACCTGGCGGAGCTGACCGAGCTGCTGGCCGGGGACCGCTCCTCGGCCACCCGCCCGCTGGCCGTGATCGCGGCCACCGTCAAGGGCAAGGGGGTGCCGGCCGTGGAAGGAAAGGCCGCCTCGCACTACGTGAGCATCGACGCCCGGCGGGCCAACCAGTGGAAGCGAGCGATCAAATGACCCTCTCGGGCCGTGACGCCTACCGCGACGAGCTGGCCCTGCTCGGCGCCGAAGACCCCTCCCTGCTCTGCCTGGAGGCCGACCTGGGCGGCAAGGGCCACGCCTTCCAACTCGCCCACCCGGAGCGCTTCTTCAACCTCGGCATCGCCGAGGGCGCGATGGTGGACATGGCGGCGGGGCTCGCCTCCGCCGGCTACAAGCCCTTCGTCAGCACCTTCGCCCCGTTCGCGGCGCTGCGTGCGGCGGAGAGCCTCAAGCTCACCCTGGGCTACCTCGCCGCCGGGGTCACCGTGGTGGCCCCCTACGCGGGTGTCTCCGGCGCCTGGTTCGGCACCACCCACCACACCCTGGAGGACCTCGCGGTCCTGCGCTCGGTGCCCGGCGTGACCATCGCGGCCCCCTACGGCGAGGCCGAGATGCGGGCGGTGATCCGCGAGGCGGTCCGCTCCGGCAAGCCGCACTACATCCGCACGGGGCGCAACGCGGCCTACGAGTCCCTGGACACCTCGGCCGCGGAAGGCCCACGCGAAGGCGAACTCCCGCTGGTCAACTGGGAGTTCCGGGCCGGATCCGAGGACGTGTGCCTGGTCTCGGTGGGGGAGGAGGGGACCCGGCTGGCCATGGAGGCCCGCCTCGCGGCCCCCGGCACCGCCCACGCCCACCTGGTCTACCTGGACCACGAGCACCTGACCGCGGCGGCGGCCGAACTGGCCGCCCACCACCGCCGGTTCGTCGTGGTCGAGGAGCACCGCGCCCAGGGCGGCGTCGCCGAGGCCCTCGCGCTGCTGCTGCCCCGCTGCGAGGTGACGGCCGCGAGCGCGAACCGCAGCTGGCCCTCCGAGGGCGGCGACCACGCCGAGGTCATGGCCGCGGTCGGCCTGGACCTGCCGGCCGTGCTGGCGGCCGTGGACCGGGCGGGCGACCGGTCACTGGCCGGCGCCGCCTGAGCCCTCACCCCAGAACTTCACAGCACGAGCAACACCCGTAGCCCCGTAGCCCCACCCACCACACCACTCAGGAGTCACCGTGCACATCCTCATGATCGAGTGCAACCCGAACGGGATCGCCGGCATCGCCAACGCCCTGGAGCTCGGCCACGACGTCACCCTCGTCTCGGTCGACCCGGACTTCTACCTGGCCGCCTCGCCGCTCGCCGAAGCCGCGTACGCCCACCCCAACTGCGAGGTGATCAAGAGCGAGACCGCCTTCTCCATCGACGAGCTGACCGCCCTGGCCCGCGAGCTGCACGAGCGCAAGCCCATCCACGGCGTGACCACGTACAGCGAGTACCACACCGTCCACACCGCGTCCGTGGCCGAGGCCCTGGGCCTGCCGGGCATGAGCGTGGACGGCGCCCGCAACGCCCGCCACAAGCACCTCACCCGCCTCACCCTCGACGGCAAGGGCGTGCGCCAGCCGCGCTTCGCCCACGTCGCCGACCCGGCCGACATCGAGCCCGCCGTCCGCGAGATCGGCTTCCCCTGCGTGGTCAAGCCCTCCGACGGCACGGCCAGCCTGCACGTCCTGCACCTCAAGGACGAGGACGACCTGCGCGCCTACCTCGCCGAGCTGGCGGACGTCGCCGACTACGGGCGCGGCGTCGTACGCATCCCCGACCTGCTGATCGAGGAGTTCGTCACCGGGGACCTGATCTCGGTCGAGTCCTGCGTCCTGGCCTCCGGCGAGATCGTCCACCTCGGCCTGACCGACCGCCCGCTCAGCGGCTTCCCCTACTTCATCGAGATGGGCGCCACCTACTTCCGCGGCCACCCGCTCCAGGACGAGCTCTTCGCGGCCACCACCCAGGTCCTGGAAGGCCTCGGCGTGGACTTCGGCTTCATCCACACCGAGTTCCTGCTCGGCGCGGACGGACCGGTGCTCTGCGAGGTCAACGGCCGCCTCATCGGCGGGATCGTGCCCAGCCTGATGCAGATCAGCTCCGGCGTCGACCCGTACCTGGAGGTCATCCGCCAGGCCCTCGGCGAGCGCCCCGAGCTGGCCTTCCCCGGCGACACCACCGCCGGCGGCCACTGGTTCGGCGCCCCCATCGACGGCACGGTCGAGTCCATCGCCTTCGACAAGCTGGCCGATCTGCCCGGCTACCACAGCGCGCTCGCCTACCGGAAGCCCGGCACCCCGGTGACCCGGCTGTCCCGCTCCAACTTCGACTGGATCGGCCACATCATCTTCACCGGCTCCGACCGCGACGAGGTCAACAAGCGCTGCGAAGAGGGCCTGGACAGCATCGACCTGCGGATGAAGGTCGAGGTCGCCCGATGAGCACCCCGGCCACCGGCACCACGGCCACGGACGGCCCGCTCGCGCCCGTGCCGGCCACCCTGCGGGGCGTGGCCGTCCCCGCCCTCGACCCCGCCGCCCTGTTCGACGTCACCACCGAGGGCGTGGTCTTCACCCGGATCGAGCCCTCCGGCACCCGCCGGGGCGGCGAGGACGAGCTGTGGCCCGGCTACACCGAGACCCACGCGCACGTCGCACTGCCCGCCAACTGGGACGACAGCACCGACGACCCCCGGATCGTGGCCCTGCAGTACCTGTTCCACGGGGTCACCCACGTCGTCGACATGTTCGGCTTCCCGATCGTCGCCGACGCCTGGGAGGCCGGCCGGCAGCAGTCGCCCTGGCCCTACCCCGAGGTCGCCCACCCCGGCTACGCGGTCACCGCCAGGACCGACGCGGCCGGACGCTACGGCCACGGGGTGGAGTTCCCCGTACCGGTCCACATGCTCGCCGTGGAGGCCGACCTCGACCACGCGCTGCGCTCCAACGCCGAGCGCGGCGGCACCTTCCTCAAGGTGATGTTCACGGACGGCACCGAACAGCCCGGCTCTCCCGTCCGGTTCTCCCGGATGTCCGAGCAGGTGCTGCGCTTCACCGCCCGGATGGCGGCCGAGCGCGGCATCACCGCCGTGATCGACTGCAACACGCTCCAGGAGACGCAGTGGGCGTACGACTGCGGGTTCCGTCTCTTCGCCCACTCGGTGCGCGACCGCACCCTGGACGCGGCCGACTGGAAGCGTCTGGACGGCGCCCGCTTCGTCTCCACCCTCGCCGGACTGCGCTCGATGATCATGACGGGGGAGGAGTTCGCCGCCGAGTACGGCCGTGAGGGCTTCACCGAGACCCAGGACCCCCGCAACCGGGAGTTCGCCTCGGCCATCGAGCAGCCCTTCGGCATCGAGTACGGGGTCCAGGAAACCCGTACCGCCGCACTCGCCGACATGCGCCGCAACGCCCTGGCCACCCTGGAGCAGGGAAACCTCCTGGTCGGCACCGACTCCGGCAACACCGGCGCCTACCACGGCTACTCCTTCCTCTCCGAGCTCGACCTGCTGCGCGGCGACGACCCGGCGCTCGCCGAACCGCTGCGCCTCCAGGCCACCCTCGGCGGCCGCCGCTACTTCGACGAGATGAGCGGGGCGCCCACCGGCATCCACCCCCTCTCCGTCGGGGCCGCCGCCACCTACAACCTGCACGCGGCGGGGACACCCCTCTCCGCGCTGCCCCTGGCCACCGTCGTGGCCGGAATACCGGTCGACCGGACCGCGGTCGCACGGGCCATCGCGGACCTCCGCGCCACCACCACCAAGGGAAAGGCCGCGCTGTGACCACCGAACGCAGACGAGCACTGATCGGCGTCAACGCCGGGATCTTCCTCGCCCACATCGGGAACTTCATCTGGTTCCCCGTCCTCGTCGCCTCCCTGAGCGGCACGGACAGCGGCTTCTGGGCCGGCGTCGTGATGTGCATGACCTACGTCGGACGCCTGCTCGCCACCTTCTTCTACGAGGGCACGGCGGCCCGCGTCGGCATCCGCGGCGCGGTCTTCCTCGGCACCGCACTGGAGGCCACGGCGCTGGGCGCGATGGGCTTCAGCAGCGGCGTGCTCGTCTACGGGGCGCTCGCGTTCTTCATCGGCTTCGGCTCGGGAACGGCCTTCCCCGGCCTGAAGAACATCCTCGTCTCCTACCCCGAGGACGAGCGGCCCAAGGCGTTCTCCACCTTCCAGATGTCGGCCCAGGTCGGCCTGTTCGGCGGCTCGCTGCTGGGCGCCCTGCTCACCGACGTGGACCTGCGCACCCTCTTCTCCATCGTCTTCGCGATCTTCATCGGCTTCTGCCTGGCCGCCTCCTCCTTCATCCCCCGCAACGGCTTCGGCCCCCAGGCCGACCCCTCGGCCCCGGCCCCCGAGAAGCGCCCGCTCTTCAGCACCGCCGTCTTCAAGGGCATCGAAGTGCGCGGCGCCACCCGCTACTTCGTCCTCTCCGCGGTCTTCTGGTTCCTGTCGATCGGCTTCGTGGTCGGCATCCCGCTGCACATGCAGGAGTACGTCACCCAGTGGGCGCCCTCCACCCCCTTCTGGATCACCGGGCTGAGCGTCCTCGTCCTGCAGTACCCGCTGTTCAAGTTCCTGATCAAGCACCTGCGCCCCGGGGCCGTCATGGCCGTCGGACTGACCGGCATGACCGTGGCCTTCGTGGCCTTCGGTGCGGGTCGCGGCGCCGCCTGGGTCGTCGTCGGCTGCCTCACCGTGGTGCTCGGCGAGATCCTCTTCGTACCCTCCTTCGACATCTGGGTCGCCCGCCGGGTCCCCGAGGACCGGCTCGCCAAGGCCATGGGCGCCATGCACTTCTTCCGCAGCGCCGGAAACATGGTCGGCTCGCTGCTCGCCGGCGCCCTGTTCGACCTCTCCCTCTCCTGGGGCGTCCCCGGCGCCAACTGGTACGTGGCCGCGGTCGTGGCCGCGGGCTGCGCGGTCATCTGCCTGATGAGCCGGGACGAGCCGGCGCCGCAGACCGATGCCGCACAGCCCGCAGAGGCCGCCGAGGTCGCGGAGCCCGTCGAAGCGGTCTCCGCCAAGTAGTCGCTCCTCACCCCCTTCCCCCCACCCCCCTTCGTACCCAGAAAGATGAGGACAGCGGCAGATGGCTGATGTCTGCGTGGTCGGCGGCACCCGGTTCTTCGGCAAGCTGCTGGTGAAACGACTCCTCGACGCGGGCCACCGCGTCACGGTGGTCAACCGGGGGATCACCCCCGACCCCTTCGGCACCTCGGTCCGGCGGCTCGTCGCCGACCTGAACGTCCCCGGCGAGCTGGCCTGGGCGGTGACGGGCGAGCGGTTCGACGCCGTGGTGCACCAGATGTGCTACACCTCGAAGGCCGCCGTGGAAGCCGCCGAGGCCTTCGGCGACCGGGCCGGGAAGTTCGTCCTGACCAGCAGCATGGAGGTGTACAACAAGGACACCTTCCGCTGGCGGATCCCCGCACCGGCCATGAGCGTCTTCGCCCGCGAGGAGGAGCTCGACACGGCGCACTACGCCTACGACACCGAGCTGCCGTGGGAGGACCCGGCCTACCTCGGCGCCAACTACGGCGAGGGAAAGCGGCAGGCCGAGGCCGCGCTGCTGGCCACCTCCCGGGTGCCGGTGGTCATCGCCCGGGTGGCCCACGTACTGGCCGCCAAGGGGGACTTCACCGGACGGGTCGACTTCCACCTGGACCGGGTCCGCGACGGCCGCCCGATCGTGGCGCACGCCGCCCCCGGCCGGACCTCCCTGGTGCACGCCGAGGACGCGGCCACCTTCCTCGCCCGGGCCGCGACCACCGGGATGACCGGGACGGTCAACGTGACCTCCCCCGACACCGCGGACGTGTACGACGTCTGCGCGGCGGTGGAGGCGGCGACCGGGCTGCGCGCCCATGTCGTCGAGAAGCAGGACCCCGCGGGCGACCCCGACCTCTCGCCCTTCTCCTGCCCGGCCGATTTCGGAATGTCCGCCGAGCGGGCCGCCTCGCTCGGCCACCGCTTCACCCCGGTCTCCGAGTGGCTGCCCGCCCTCGCCCGCACCGCCGCCGCCGCTACTGCCGCCACTGCCGCCGCCGTCGCGGTTCAGGAGAAGTGATGTTCGACCTCATCGTCATCATCCGTACCACCGGCCCCGGGAACATCGCCGCGGTCGCCGAAGCCCTCGACCGGATGCGCCCGATGTGCCTCGCCGAGGACGGCTGCGTCGCCTGGGAGGCGTACCAGTCCCAGGCCGATCCGCGGCAGTTCGTGCTGGTCGAGCGCTGGCTGACCCGCGCGCACTGGGAGGCGCACGGGGAGGGCCCGGCCATCCAGGACGTCTACCTCACCGAGATCCTGCCGCGCGTGGAGCGCGAAGTTCACCCCAGCGTCCCCGTCCAGAGCCAGTCCGTAGGAGTCTGCGCATGACCGCCGCCACCCCCGCCGCTGCCTCCCCGACCCGCGCCGAGGCCGTGGCCCGGTGCGCGGAACCGGCCGCCGCGATCACCTTCCGGATCCGCCCGGAGGCGTAACGGGTCCCACCCCCGCGGAGCCCCGGCCGGCCTCGGCCGGGGCTTTCGGGCAGGAGGGTGTCAGCGGACCGGGAGGACGCGGGTGTGCTCCTGTCGGACCGCCTGGAGGGACCGCGGGTCCAGACCGAGGAGGTTCAGGATCGTCGGCGCGATCTGCTTGGTCTGCACGGGCGCGGAGACCCGTACCCCGTGGGGGGCCGAGGCGCCCGAGACGATCAGCGGGACGTCCAGGTCGTCGGCGGCGGAACCGCCGTGTTCGGCGATCTTGCCGGTGCCGCCGGTGTAGACGACCCCGTACCGGGCGATGCCCACGAGGTCCGGGACGCGGGCGTCGCCGGTCTCGGCGCCGTAGTAGCGGGCGGCCTCCGCACCCGCGTGGACCCCGGTCAGGCCGGAGGCGGTGAAGGCCTTCGACTTGCCGTCGATGTCGGTGCCGGCGCCGTTCTGGGCCAGCAGGTACTCCTCGGCGAACCGGGCGGCCGCCGCCGAGCGGTCGTTCAGCCAGAGCAGGAGGCCGTCGTCGGCCACCGTGTGCGCCACCAGATCGCCGGTGGCGGAGCCGTCCGCGGTGGTCGGACGGGCCTTCTTCCAGGCCGCGTTGAGCCCGGCGACGAGCGGGTCGGCGGAGATCCGGGTCAGCGCGGCCGGGTCGGCCGGGGACTGGCCGTGCTTGGCGGACAGGATGACGGTGGTGCTGCCCTCCAGGTGCTGCGCGCGGATCTCGGCGGTCAGCGCGCCGATCTGGTCGTTCACGAAGTCCAGGCTCTTCGCCAGCAGCGGTCCGGGGACGCCCTTGGCCGCGTAACCGCCTTGCAGGCCGTTGGACTTCGGCAGCTTCTGGGCGGTGGAGACGGACTGGAGGTTCAGGCCGAAGACCGCCGGGGTGCCGGTCCTGCGGGTGCGGCCGTGGTCGTAGCCGTCGATCTGGTTGAGGACGGCCTTCACCTTGTAGCCGTCGTACTGCTGGGTGGCCAGGTTGTCCTTGGTCCAGTCGGAGGCGGCCGGGAAGTCCGGGGCCGCCTTGCTGTTGATCTCCGGAGTGAACAGGTCCTGGATGCCCTCGCCCGAGGGGCCGTTGAGGATGTCGTAGGCCGCGTGCTTGTCGGACCAGGCGGTCCGCAGACCCGCCTGGCGGGCCACCTCGAAGACGGTGTTGACCCGCAGGTACGCGTGCGGGGCGAGCGGCTTGCAGGTCTTGGGGTCGACCGGCAGCTTCGCCGGGTCGAGCAGGGCGGCGGGCCGGCCGGTCATCGCGAGGATGCTGCCCGGCAGACCGGCCAGGCCCTGTCCCGCGTCGAGCGCGGCCGGGTTCCGGTCGAGGTTCTCGGTGAGGTCCACCTCGGCGCCGGGCTTCGCGGCCTTGCAGTCGGTGGTGCCCGCGGGGAGCAGCGAGGCGTCGTAACTGTCGTCGTAGTAGACCCCGGTGGTGCCGGGGCCGCCGCCCGTGACCTGGGCGATCATGCCCGGGAAGGAGTCGGAGGGCGTCGTCGTCCGCGCGGCCGTGTACTGCACGCCCGACCCGACGAGCCGGGCCAGCGCGGACTGCGGGTGCCCGGCCGTGTACCAGGCCAGGTCCGACTGGTGCAGACCGTCCACGGAGACCAACAGGACGTGCTGGGTCGCCGTGTGGCGGCGGGCGCCCCGGGCGCCGTCGCGGGAGTCCTCGTGGGACCCGCCGCCCGGGGCGGCGTACGCCTGGGTGAGGGTCACGGCCGTGAGGACTCCGGTGACGGCGAGGGCGGCGGCGAGCTGGACGGAACGTCGGGACGAGGGACGTCGGGACGAGGGACGTCGGGACGAGGGACGTCGGGACTCGGCAGGTCGGGACACGGGCTTCTCCGGTCATCGCGGTGCATGCGGGGCGGGGGGCTCGCGTCATGAGTAGTGCGGCCCCGCGTACCGGCGAAGGCGCGCACGTGAACGCACCGCGAAGGGCGGGTCTGCTCTCGACCGGGTCCCGGCGCCGTCAGCCCCGGCGGCGGCCCACGAACGCGGCGTTCGCCTTCACCAGGGCCGGGACCAGGACGTAGACGGCGGTCGGGACGACGATCGCCGTCAGGATCAGCGTCCGCACCGGCAGCGGCAGCCCGGCCGTGGCCCCGCCGACCAGGGCCAGGACGACGGTGACGGAGGGGTAGATCGCCAGCCAGGTGATCAGGGCCCGGCGGTGCACGGAGGGCGCGGCGGGAGTGGTGGTCGCAGTGGAAGTGGTGGAAGTGGTGGAAGTGGTGGATGTGGTGGTGCTCGCGGACATGGTGTTCCCCCAGTTCGGGCGGCGGAAATTCTCCAACCGCACGGTTGGAGAATAGCCCGGCCCGGCCCAAACTCCAACCGTTCGGTTGGGATTGCGATAGGGTCCCCCCATGGCCTGGGACACCGAACGCACCAAGAAGCTCCTGCTCGACGCCGCCATCGAGGAGTTCGCGGCCAAGGGCCCGGAGGCCGCCCGGGTGGCCGCGATCGCCACCCGCGCGGGCGTCAACAAGGAGCGGATCTACCAGTACTTCGGCAACAAGGAGTCGCTCTTCGGCGCCGTCCTCGAATGCGAGCTGAGCCGCCTCGCCGACGCCGTCCCGCTCACCGGCGAATCCGCGGCCGACCTGGGCGACTACACCGCCCGGGTCTTCGACTACCACCGCCGCAACCCGCACTTCCTGCGCCTGTTGGCCTGGGAGGGACTGCACCGCGGCGAGGCCGTGGCTGCCGAGGACGAGCGGACCGGCCACTACGCCCGGAAGGTCGCCGCCATCGGCGAGGCCCAGGACGCCGGGGCGCTCACCGGCGACGTGCCCGCCGGCCACCTCATGTACGCGGTGATCGCCCTGACCGCCGGCTGGTTCAACCTCCCCCAGCTGGTCCGGATGGTGGCCCCCGAGACCGCCGGCGCCGGGCCCGAGGAGCAGCGCGAAGCCCTGGTCGGGCTGGTCCGCAGGCTGGCGGCGGGCCCGTCCGCCGACTCCGGACATGCGCAGGGTCATACCACCACATAACGTTTCCCGGAACGGGCTCGACCGGCAGCCGGGCAGCGGCGGTCGGCAGACGGCCGGCAGACGGCCGGCGATCGGCCGGCGGTCGGGATGCCGGGCGGCGGGCAGCGGGCAGCGGGCGGCGCGGACCGAGGAGGGGCACGGATGGTGGAGTGGCTCAGGACCGAGATCTTCCGCCCCTACCCCGAGCTGCTGATCTTCCTGACCATCGCCGCCGGCTTCCTCCTCGGCCGCATCCGGTACAAGTCCATCGCGCTGGGCGCCGTCACCGGCTGCCTCGTCGCGGGCCTGGTCATCGGCTCCCAGGCCGCGGTGGAGATCGACGGCCCGATCAAATCCGTCTTCTTCCTGATGTTCCTCTTCGCCCTCGGCTACGACGTCGGCCCGCAGTTCTTCCGCGCCCTGCGCAAGGACGGCCTCCCCCAGGTGGTCCTGGCCCTCATCGTCTGCGTCACCGGCCTCGCCACCGCCTGGGCCTTCGCCACCCTCGCCGGCTACGGTCCGGGCCTCTCCGCCGGTCTGCTCGGGGGCGGCCTCACCCAGTCCTCCGTCATCGGCGTCGGCTCCGACGCCATCTCCCACATCCCCGGCATGAGCCCCGCCGCGGCCACCGACCAGTCCCACCTGGTCGCCGTCGCCTACGCGGTCACGTACCCCCTCGGCACGGTCCTGCCCGCCCTGCTCCTCGCCGGGGTGCTGCCCCGCCTCCTGCGCAGGGACCTCGCGGCCGAGAGCGCCGTACTGGCCGCCGACCTGGAGGCCTCGGAGGCGGACCCGGACGCCGGGGAGGGCTACTACAAGCACGTGCTGCGCGCCTACGCCGTGGACGTGGCGGCCTTCGCGGGCCGCACGATCGGCGAGTTCGAAGCGGAGCAGAAGGCCCACGGCCGCCGCCTCTACATCACCCGGCTGCGCCGGGCCGGCGAGATCCTCGACCACACCCCGGACACCCGCATCGAGCTGGGCGACGTCCTGGCCGTCAGCGCGGTCCGGGGCGACCTCGTCGCCTACGACGCGCGCACGCACATCGGCATGGAGACGGACGACTTCGAACTCCTCGCCTACCGCACCGAATCCCTGCACGTGGTCATCACGAACCGCAACAGCAGCGGCCGCACGATCCGCACCCTGCGCCACGAGGACTTCATGCCCGGAGTCTTCGTCGAGGAACACTGGCGGGCCGGTACGGACCTGCGCGTGCGGCTCGACAGCACGGTGGAACGCGGGGACACCCTGGTCCTCACCGGGCCGCGCCGACTGGTGGACGAGGCCGCGCGGGAACTGGGCAAGCCGGTCCCGACCAGCTTCGCCACCGACATGGTGTGGATCGCCCTCGGCCTCTTCCTCGGCGGCTGCCTCGGCATCCCCGCCCTGCACGCGGCCGGCGCCCCGCTCTCACTGTCCACCTCCACCGGGGCACTGCTGATGGGCCTGGTCTTCGGCTGGATCCGGGCGAAGTACCCCACCTACGGGAACCTGCCGTCGGCGGCGCAGTGGCTGATGGGCACGCTCGGCCTGTGCGTGTTCGTCACCATCGTCGGCCTCAACGCGGGCCCCAGCTTCGTCCCCGGCCTGCGCGAGGCGGGCTGGCCGCTGCTGCTCTGGGGCGCGGCCGTCACCACAATCCCCCTCCTGACCGGCTTCGCCTGGGGCCACTTCGTGCAGCGCCTCCCCCTCCCGATCCTCCTCGGCGCCCTGGCCGGCGCCCAGACCACGACCGCCGCCCTCGGCGCCCTGACGGAACGCGCCCGCAGCCAGATCCCGGCCCTGGGCACCACGGTCCCGTACGCCCTGGGCAACGTCCTGCTGACGATGTGGGGCTCGGTGATCGTCCTCCTGAGGCGGTAGCCGCCGGTGGCGCCGGGTCTGGGGCAGCACACTCGGAGATGCGGACGTCTTCCCGCATCGACAACGAAGGGTGTGCCCCTCATGAGCCGGACCGTGATCGATCTCGATGACGCGCTGCTTGCCGACGTCGCCCGAGCACTCGGAACCCGCTCCACGGAGGACACGGTGAATGCCGCCCTTCGCGAGGTGCTGGAGAACCGGCGACAGGCCCTGGCCCTGACCCGACTGCGTACGTACGCCGCGGAAGGCGCCTTCGACCTGGACCTGCTGGAGGACAAGCAGAACTACCGGCGGTGAGTCCGGCGAACCACTCGGGTCCGGGGAAGATGGCGCCTCAGGCGGACTCGGCGACGGCCTGGGCAGCGGCCGCCCGCTCGGTCTGGCGACGGGCGGCGTAGCCCGCCAGGTCTCCCTTGATGGCCATGACGTCCTGCGCCGGGATGAGGACGGGTTCGCAGTAGCGCGCGTCGCACGAGCGGGGGTACGTGCCGTCGATCAGCGAGACGCCGCTGAGCACGAGCCCGCAATTGTCCTCGATGTCGGTGCACAGCACCGGGTGGAAGGAACAGTCCTCATAGATGTCACCCACGCGGACGCCCGCCGGGTTCCGGGGATCGCTCCCCTCGCTCAAGCTCATGCGGGCAGCCTGTCACGGCCCCGGATTCGGGCGGTCGGCCGATTGGCCGGTTGGCCGGGCGGGGCGTGTGCTGGTGGACCCAAGGCCACGGCATTAGCCGTGCGGGATCAGGGCCACCGGGCCGCGGGCGTAGTGGGCGACCGCGTGGTCCGTGGGGCCCAGGCCGTGCAGGGGGCGGTGGTGGCGGCGGCCGACGACCAGGAGGTCGGCCGTCGCGGACTCGTCGACCAGGACGTGCGCGGGGTCCCCGGGACGGCTGACGCACTCGGTCGCCACCCCGGGGTACGCCGCGGAGACCTTGGCCACCGCGGCTTCGAGCGACTGCGCGGGCTCCGGGCCCGCGTGCACGGCGCGCAGCGGCAGTCCGTGGGCTTCTGCCCAGGCGTACCCGAAGCCGAGTACGGCCTCGTAGTCGCCGGCCGGGTCCACGCCCACGACCACCCCGCGGCCGCGCTGCCCGCGCTCCGCGGCCGCGGCCGGCGCCGCCGCCGGCTCGCGGATCAGGACGACGGGGATCTCGCTGCGCCCGGCGACGTGCAGCGCGGTGGAGCCGAGCAGCGGGACGTGGTGGTTGTGCCCGCCGGCTCCGACGACGAGCAGCCGGGCGTGCGCGGCGGCGCGCGGCAGCTCGCTGGCCGGTCCTCCTTCGGCGGTGGCCGTCTCGACGGTCAGCCCCGGGTGCAGGGCGCGCAGTTCCTCGGCGAGGGCGCTCAGCACGCCTTCGGCGGCCCGCGCGCTCTCGCCGAGCACGGGCTGGAACTCGGGGGAGATCGGCTGGATGGTGGGCCAGGCATGGCCGACGTGGAGCAGCCGCAGCGCGGCCCCCGCCGGCCCCGCCTCCCGCGCGGCCCAGCGGGCGGCGGCGAGGCTGCGTACGGATCCGTCGAATCCGACGAGGTAGGGGAGGGACGGGGCGTCCGGCTCGGACGGAGCGCCCGCGGAGGAGGGGGAGGACGGCAGGGACATCGGCGGCACCCTTCTTTCCGTGCCGCGGTCCCGTGCGGTGGGCCGCGGCCTGGTCGCACCTACGACGCTACTCCCGCCCGGCGCCGGTCACAGCGCTAGGCTGCGCAGGTGCCGTCGTACTCCATCGGGCAGGCCGCGGGCCTGCTCTGCGTGAGCCCCGAGACCGTCCGCCGCTGGGCCGACGGGGGGCGGCTTCCCGCGCCCCGCAGCCCCGAAGGGGTCCGGAGCGTCGACGGGGCCGTTCTCGCCGCCTTCGCCAAGGAGCGTGCCGCCGGGCTGCATCCGGTCCCGGAGAAGGCCGCGGCCACCTCCGTGCGCAACTCCTTCGCCGGGATCGTCACGGCCGTCCGGCTCGACGAGGTCGCGGCCCAGGTGGAGATCCAGTCGGGCCCGCACCACATCGTCTCCCTCGTGACCCGGGAGTCCGTCGAGGAGCTCGGCATCGCGGTCGGGGTCACCGTGACGGCCCGGGTGAAGTCCACGGACGTCCACGTCGACCTCGTCTGAGTCGACAACGGCAAAGAGACGGCCTAGCACCGCAGCGCCGCGTACAGGTCCAGCTTGTGGTCCAGCCGGGACAGGTCGCGCCCGGTCAGCGCCTCCACCCGCTCCATCCGGTAGTGGACGGTGTTCACGTGCAGGTGCAGCGCCTCCGCGGTGCGCGTCCAGGAGCAGTTGTTGGCGAGGAACACCTCCAGCGTCTCGCGCAGCATCCCGTCGCCCAGCGCCCCCAGCGTCCGCGACCCGAACACCCCGCGCACCTCCGGCGGGACTCCGGAGAGCAGCTCCGCCAGGGAGTCCAGCTGCTCGACGCCCCGCACCGGCACCTCCGTGTCCGCCGCCGTGAGGGCGAAGCGGGCCTGGCTGAGTGATACGCGCAGCCCATCGGCCGAGTCCGCCCGCGCGCCGACGCCGAGCCGCAGGTCGGCCTCCGGGTCGCCGCAGGCCCGGAGCAGCGGCCACAGCGCGCGCAGCCGGTCCGCGACGGCGTCTTCGGCCGGGACCGCGTCGGGGTCGGCGCGCGGGTCCGGGCGCTGGTCCGCCCGCCGTTCCGGATCCGGCTCCTGCTCCGCCTCCGCGGGCTCGTACAGCACCGCTCCCGTCTCCCCCGCCGCCCACAGCACCCCGTCCAGGTGCCGCAGCGCCTCCGCCAACGCGTCCGCGTCGGTGGCCGCCACCACCCGGTACGGGCCCTGCGCGGGCAGTCCGGCCGCGACCAGCGCGGCGCCGAGCTGGTCGGGCTCTGCGGCCTCCGAGGCCACCAGTGCGAGCAGTTCCCGCCCGGCCGCCCGCCGCCCGGCGCCCCGCCGGGTCTCCCCGTCGCGGTACTGCGCGAACACCTCGGCGATCTCGTGCAGCACCCTCGGCGGCGCCGCGTCCGCGTCCGGGACGTGCAGCTGCCAGGCGTCGTAGGGCGAGCTCTCGGCCTCGATCCGCAGGGTGACCCCGCCCCGCGCCAGGTTGGCGAGCGAGGCCCGCCGGGCCGGTATCGCGGGTGCGGACGGGGTACGGGCCACCGTGCGGCCGCTCGCGGTCAGCAGGTAGCAGGGCACCCGGCCCAGGTGGGCGCAGGCCCGGTCCAGCAGCTCCGCGGCTGCGGCCCCGCCCTCCAGGAGCCGGCTGAGCTCGCCGCGCACGTTCTCGGGAAGCGCGAAGAGCCGGGTCGGGCGCCTGCTCAGGTCGCCCCACTGGCGCAGGTAGACCGCCTCGGTCACGGCCCGGAAGCTGGTCTTCGCGGGCACCGCCACCAGCGGCATCCGGTGGGCCCGGCAGGCGGCGACGAGCTCGTCGGGCACCTTGCCGTGGGTCTCCTCGCCCGCCAGCAGGGCCCGCGCCCCGGCGGAGGCCAGGGCGGCGACGAACCGGTCGGTCCTGCCGACGGCCGTGGCGCCCGGCTTCCACCACACGAGACCGCTGAGCACGAGCTCCCCGTGGCCCAGGAACCGGCCGGGATCCTCGAGGTCCGTGGAGGTCACCCCGCTGACCTCCTGGCCGAGAAGGGGCTCTTCGCCCCAGAGCAGGGTGAGGCCGAGGTTGTCGGACTGGAGCAGATCGAGGACGTGCACGGCAGGGACTCCTTGCGGCGGGGGGTAGCCCACAATCGCGAGGCGAATATGAGGTTCATCATGGTAAATGCAAGGGCAACCACAGAGAAGGGCTCTTGGATGATTCACCAGGACGATCTCGGCGGCTCTCGTTCTTTTCCGTGGCCGGGACCAGTCGCCGCGACCCGTACCCCGTTGCTTCACTGGCATCAGGACGGACGAAACCGCCCCCCGGGACGACATACGAGGCAGCGAAGGCGGCGGAAAATGGACCTCAACACGGTGCTAGACGTACGTGACGCCCGCCGCCGCGAACCCTGGCGTCCCGGCGATGCCTGGCTCGGCGGGGGCACGTACCTCTTCTCCGAACCCCAGCCGCACCTGCGCCGTCTGGTCGACCTCTCCCGGATGGGCTGGCCGCCGCTGACCCGGCAGCCCGACGGCTCCCTCGACATCGCCGCCACCTGCACCATCACCGAGCTGTCCCGCTTCGGCCGGACCCTGCCCGCCACCGCCGCGCCGCTCTTCGAGCAGTGCTGCCGGGCCTTCCTCGCCAGCTTCAAGATCTGGAACATGGCGACCGTCGGCGGGAACCTCTGCAACGGCCTCCCCGCCGGGCCGATGGTCTCCCTCTCCGCCGCCCTCGACGGCACGGTCCTCCTCCAGGGCCAGGACGGCGCCACCCGTCGGCTGCCCGTCACCGAGTTCATCCGCGGAGCCGGGGTCAAGGACCTGCGCGACGGCGAGCTGCTGCGCTCGGTGCGGCTGCCCGCCCGCGCCCTGGACTCCCGTACGGCCTTCCGGCAGGCCTCCCTCTACGGGCTCGGCCGCTCCGGCGCCCTCGTCATCGGCGCCTTCGACCCCCAGGACGGCTCGCTCGCCGTCACGGTCTCGGCCGCCACCATCCGCCCCTTCCGCTTCTGGTTCGCGCTGCCGCCCACCGCGGCCGAGCTGCGCGGGGCCATCGACTCCGCCGTCCGCCCCGACGAGTGGTACGACGACATCCACGGCCTGCCCGCCTGGCGCCGCCACATGGCCCTGCGCCTGGCCGAGGAGGTCCGCCGCGAACTGGCGGGCGAGGACGACACGGACGACCGCGCCGACACCCCGGAGGGACTCCGATGAGCTACGAGATCGACATCAACAAGCAGCGTTTCACCGAGGAGCCCCGCGCCGGCCAGTGCCTGCGCACCTACGTGCGCGAGCGCGGCTGGTTCGGCGTGAAGAAGGGCTGCGACCAGGGCGACTGCGGCGCCTGTACGGTCCACGTGGACGGGCAGGCCGTGCACAGCTGCCTCTACCCGGCCGTCCGCGCCGAAGGCCGCTCGGTGACCACCCTGGAGGGCCTCGCCCACCCCGACGGCGAACTCCACCCGGTGCAGCGCAAGTTCCTGGACGCGCAGGGCTTCCAGTGCGGCTTCTGCACCAACGGGTTCGTGATGACCACCGCCGCCCTGGAGGCCGAGAAGGGCACCGCCCACTGCGACGGCAAGCTCGACGACCTGCCGCGCGCCTTCAAGGGCAACATCTGCCGCTGCACCGGCTACCGCGCCATCGAGGACGCCGTCCGCGGCGTGAAGCACGTCGAGGAGCCCGAGGCGGGCAAGGCCGTCGGCCGCAACCTCGCCGCGCCCGCCGCCCCCCAGGTGGTCACGGGCACCGCCCGCTACACCTTCGACATCGACGTGCCCGGGCTGCTGCACATGAAGCTGCTGCGCGCCTCGCACCCGCACGCCCGGATCACCTCGATCGACACCTCCGAGGCGCTGGCCGTGCCGGGCGGGCGGGCGGTGTTCACCCACGAGGACGTCCCGGACGTGCTCTACTCCAGCGCCCGCCACGAGCACCCGCACGAGGACCCCGACGACACCCGCCTGCTGGACGACGTGGTCCGGTTCGTCGGGCAGCGCGTGGCCGCCGTCGTCGCTGACAGCGAGGGCGCCGCGGAGGAGGGCTGCCGCCGGATCCACGTCACCTACGAGGAACTCCCGTACGTGACCGACCCGGAGGAGGCCATGGCCCCGGGCGCGCCGGTCATCCACGCGGGCAAGGGGCCCGAGGCGCGGATCGCCCGCGTCCAGAACAACGTGGCCGGCGAGGTGCACGGCGAGATCGGCGATGTGGAACAGGGGTTCGCCGAGGCCGCGGTGGTCTACGAGGAGACCTTCCGGACCCAGCGCGTCCAGCACGCCAGCCTCGAAACCCACGGCTGCGTGGCCTGGTTCGAACCGAAGGAGGACGGCACCGGCGAGCGGATCACCGTCCGCTCCTCCACCCAGACCCCCTTCCTGACCCGGCGGGCCCTGTGCGCGCTGTACGGGCTCGGCGAGGACGAGGTCCGGGTGGTCGCGGGCCGGGTCGGCGGCGGTTTCGGCGGCAAGCAGGAGATGTTCGCCGAGGACATCGTGGTGCTGGCCGCGCTGAAACTGCGCCGTCCCGTGAAGCTGGAGTTCACCCGCGCCGAGCAGTTCTACGGAGCCAGTACCCGGCATCCGTTCACCGTCCGGATCAAGCTCGGCGCCCGCGCCGACGGCACCCTCACCGCCATCTCCATGCGCATCGTGTCCAACACCGGTGCCTACGGGAACCACGGCCCGGGCGTGATGTACCACAGCGCCGGCGAGTCCTTCGTGATCTACAAGGCCCCGCACAAGAAGGTCGAGGCCTACTCCGTCTACACCAACGTCGTCCCCTCGGGCGCCTTCCGCGGCTACGGGCTGGGCCAGACCACCTTCGCCCTGGAGTCGGCGATGGACGAGGTGGCGCGGCGCCTGGGCATGGACCCCCTGGAGTTCCGCGAGAAGAACATCATCGGCCCGCTCGACCACATGCACACGCCGATCGGCCACGACGACGACCTGTTCATCGCCAGCTACGGGCTGGCCGAGTGCCTGGCCGTGGTGCGCAGGGCGATCGCCGAGGACACCAGTCACGAGAAGGTCCCGCCGGGCTGGGTGACCGGCCAGGGCACCGCCGTGTCGATGATCGCCACGAGCCCGCCCCGCGGCCACTACGCCGACGCCACGATCACCCTGCTCCGGGACGGTACGTACGACATCGCGGTCGGCACCGCCGAGTTCGGCAACGGCACCACCACCGTCCACAAGCAGCTCGCCGGGGACGCGCTGAACACCACCGCGGACCGGCTGACCGTCCGCCAGGCCGACACCGACGTGGTCCGGCACGACACCGGCGCCTTCGGGTCGGCCGGCACCGTGGTGGCGGGCAAGGCGGTGCTGCTCGCCGCGACCTCGCTCGCCGAACGCATGAAGACCTTCGCCTCCGAGCACACGGGCGTCGCCCGCCACCTGTGCCTGCTGGGCCCCGAGTCCTTCGACTGCGCGGGCCGGACCGTCACCCTCAAGGAGCTCTACGAGGCGGCCCACGCCAAGGGGAAGGCGAGCGAGATCAGCTGCGAGGGCCACTTCGGCGGCACCCCGCGCTCGGTGGCGTTCAACGCCCAGTGGTTCCGGCTGGCCGTGGACCCCGGCACCGGGGAGATGAAGATCCTGCGCAGCGTGCACTCGGCGGACGCGGGCAAGGTGATGAACCCGATGCAGTGCCTCGGCCAGGTGGAGGGCGGTGTCGCGCAGGCCCTGGGCGCCACCCTCTTCGAGACCGTACGGATCGACGAGCGCGGCGAGGTCACGACGGCGGCGTTCCGCCGCTACCGGCTGCCGCAGTACGCGGACGTGCCGCGCACCGAGGTCCACTTCACGCAGACCTCGGACTCGATCGGCCCGCTGGGCGCGAAGTCCATGTCCGAGAGCCCCTTCAACCCGGTGGGCCCGGCCTTCGCGAACGCGCTGCGCGACGCGACGGGCATCCGTTTCACGCGGATGCCGCTGCTCCGGGATGCCGTATGGCAGAGGATGTCGCAGAATATGCCAGACCAAAACGACCAATGAAGCCACACCTGCGGCTCATATCAACCTCTCAACCTCGCAGATGAGGTTCTGAGGTACGCACTGCCGGGCATAAGCCAGCCATGGCCAAACTCATGCTGCACGGCGATCTGGACCACCCGGCGACCCTGAGCGTCGCGGACCTGCGGGACTGGGCACAGCACCGGGCCGCGGTCACCTTCGACTGCGCGACGAACGGTCCGCAACACCACGTGTTCGAGGGCCCGTTGCTCCGCGAGGTCATCGCGGACGCGGGTCCGGCCTTCGACCCCCGCCGCCGCAAGGACCGTTCGCGGTTCCTGCTCGCGGTGAGCGGCGGCGACGGACACCATTCGGTGCTGTCCTGGGCCGAGTTGGACGGCGACTTCGGCGACAGCCCGATCCTGCTGGCGACCCGCCTCGACGGCGAGGACCTCGACGAGGCGGGCGCACAGCTGGTGGTCCCCTCGGACCGGTGCGGGGCGCGCTACGTCAGCGCCGTCACCCACGTGTGGTTCGGCGCCCTGTCCCCACCGAGCCTGGGCCTCTGAAAATCTTTTCCGGCGGCCCCTGTCACACTCACGGGCGGCCACGGGTCAGTGCAGTGAAGCCACACCACACTGACCGCCTAGGAGCCCCCGCCATGAACACCGCAGCCACCGTCGTCGCCGTTGTCGCCGCCGCCATGTCGGCCTTCTCGGGCTACTCGCTCCTGACCCGCGCCTCGTGGGTCGTGGAGCCCCTGGAGGAGTACGGGGTCCCGCGGACCTGGTGGACCCTCCTGGGCCTGGCGAAGGCCGCGGGGGCGCTGGGCCTGCTGATCGGCCTCTTCGTCCCGCTCATCGGGATCGCGGCGGGCATCGGCCTGGTCCTCTACTACAGCGGAGCGGTGATCACCGTGCTCCGCGCCCGCTCGTACAAGCACGTCGCGTTCCCGGTGATCTACATGGCACCGGTGATCGCGGCCTTCGCCCTCGGCTTCGCGGCCTAGTGCCGCGAAGCCGAGGCCCGCAGGCCCCGCAGGGACCGGTCAGGCGAAGGTCGGCATCTCTCCCACCGTCGTGGACATGTCGATCACCGCGAAGGCCGCGCCCTGCGGGTCCGTGAGCGCGGCGAAGCGCCCGAAGGGGCTGTCCAGCGGGCCGAAGTGCAGCATGCCGCCGAGCTCCTGGGTCTTGGCGACCGCCGCGTCGCAGTCCGGGACGCCGAAGTAGACCTGGACGTAGGACGGGATCTCGGGCGGGAACTCGTCGCCCATCTTCATCCGGCCCAGCACCACGTTCTCCGGGCCGCCCAGGTTGAAGACCTTGAAGTCCATGCCGGGCATCTCGGGGTTCTCGCCGGCCTCCATCTGCTGCTCGCCGTACGGGAAGACCTGCGGCAGGAACCCGTCCGTCTTGGCCGCGTCGCGCGTGAACACCTCCGCCCAGGCGTACGCGCCCACCTCACCGGCGGGCTTCTCGAAGCCCTTGTGCTCGCCGGGCTGCCAGACGCCGAAGACCGCGCCGCCCGGCTCCTTGGCGATCGCCATCGTGCCGAAGGCGCCGACCTGCATCGGCTCCATCAGCACCTCGCCGCCCGCGGCCTTGATCTTCCCGGCGGTGGCCGCCGCGTCGGGCGAGGAGAAGTACAGACACCACTGCGAGGCCCCCTCCTGCCCCGGCATCGGCGGGACGACGGCCGCGACGGCCTTGCCGTCGGAGTAGGCCTGCGTGTAGTTGCCGTACTCGCTGCTGGACTCGCCGAAGGTCCAGCCCAGCACCGCGGCGTAGAAGCTCTTGGCGCCCTCCACATCGGTGAACATCGCGTCCACCCAGCAGGGTGTGCCCTCGGGGAATTCAGCCATGATCGATCGACTCCTGTGTCGTGTACGACGTGACCCGTCTCGCCTCCCACGCTAGGTGCGGGGTCTGACAATCGCGCGCGGAGAGCCCGCGCGCGGGACCCTGGAGCCATGGACAAGGACACGTTCGGGGCGGCCACCATCCGGCTCGCCCAGCAGCCCGAGGCCGACGAGCTGCTCGGCCGCAGCCCGCTCGCCGCTCTCGTCGGGATGCTCCTCGACCAGCAGGTTCCGATGGAGTGGGCGTTCTCCGGGCCCTACACGATCGCCCGGCGGCTCGGCTCCGACGATCTGGACGCGCACGCGATCGCCGCCCACGACCCGGAGGCCTTCGCCGCGCTGCTCTCCGAGAAGCCCGCCGTGCACCGCTACCCGGGGTCGATGGCGAAGCGGGTGCAGCAGCTGTGCGCGTACCTCGTGGAGCACTACGACGGGGACGCGGCGGCCGTGTGGGCCGACGCGGCCACGGGCGCCGAACTGCTGGGGCGGCTGAAGGAGCTGCCCGGCTTCGGGGAGCAGAAGGCCCAGATCTTCCTGGCGCTGCTCGGCAAACGGTTCGGGGTGCACCCGAAGGGGTGGCGCGAGGCGGCCGGCGGGTACGGCCCGGCGAACGTCTACCGGTCGGCGGCCGACATCACCGGGCCCGAATCCCTGGCGAAGGTACGGGCCCACAAACAGGAGGCGAAGGCGGCGGCGAAGGCCGCCAAGAGCCAGTGAGCGAACCGGAATTGACGGTTCGACATGGACGCGCCCGGACCTCTGCAATCCCCCGGGGATTGTCAGACCCCCGCCCTAGAATTGTGATCATGACCGAGAACCTGACGCGCGCCACCACCGCCGAATCCATCTCCGACGGCCCCGGCAGCCTCATCACGCTGCTCACCGACACCGCCGAGCTCACCTGCAACACGGCGAGCTTCGAGGTCGGCGCGGCCGGCGCCCCCGTGCACTTCCACACCAAGGCGACCGAGTTCTTCCACGTCACGGACGGCCGGCTCGACGTCCTCGTCGGCGACGAGATACACACCCTCACCAAGGGCGACTTCCTCGCGGTCCCGCCCGGTGTGAAGCACGCCTTCGCCCCGGCCGCCGACAGCACGGCCGAGGTCTTCGTCGGCTTCACCCCGGGCATGGGCCGCTTCGACTACTACCGGCTGCTCGGCCGGGTCCGGGCCGGCGAGGCCACCGTCCAGGACATCATCGACAGCCAGCCGGTCTACGACAACCACTACGCGGAGAGCGCCGCCTGGGCCGACCGCCTGAAGCGCAGCGCGGACGCGTAGACCTCGTCGGCGTCGAGCCTGCGGAGCTCCTCCGCGATCAGCTCGGCGCTGCTGCGGATCTTCAGGGCCACCTTGCGGTCGGGGCTGCCCGGCAGGAGCAGGGTGGCCAGGATCCCGTCGGGGCGGTCCACCTCTATCTCCCCGCCGGCGGTCGTCATCCGGACCCGGGTGATGACCGGTCCCGCGGTGGCCACCCGCTCCACCGGAACCCCGAGCCGGTCCTCCAGCCAGCGGGCCAGCAGTTCGGAGCTCGGATTGCCGGGCTCGCTCTCCACGGCCGCGGCCGTCACCGGGAGCGGCTTCTGGTCCAGGGCGGCGGCCAGCAGCGAGCGCCACGGCGTCAGCCGGGTCCAGGCGAGGTCGGTGTCCCCGGGCGCGTAGGCCGAGGCCCGCGCGTCGAGCGTCGCGACGGGGTCGTCGGCCGCCTCCGCATCGGTGATGCGCCGCTGCGCGAGGGCTCCGAGCGGGTCCAGGGCCGGTGCCTCGGGAGCATCGGCGGGCCACCAGGCGACGACGGGGGCGTCGGGCACGAGGAGCGGGAGCACCACGGAGCCGGCGTGCTCGTTGAGGGTGCCGTGCAGGCGCAGCAGGATGATCTCCCCGGACCCGGCGTCGGAGCCGACCCGCAGCTCGGCGTCGAGCCGGTTCTGCCGGAGCCGGTGCGGGCCGCGCGCCGTGCGCTTGATGACCACGATGATCCGGCAGGGGTGCTCGCGCGAAGCCTCGGAGGCGGCGCGGACGGCGTCGTAGGCCCCCTCCTCGTCGGTGGCGACGAGGAGGTTGAGCACGAGCCCCATCGTCTGGCTGCCGATGGCCCGGCGGGCGTCGAGCAGGGCCCGGTTGACCTTGCTGGAGGTGGTGTCGGTGAGTTCGGTCCGCATACCCCGAGTCTCGCAGCCCTGGCGACCCGCCGGTACGCCTTCCGCCACCACCGGGCCACCGCCCGACCACGGCGCCGCACCACTTCGAGCCCCGCCCCTTGAAGCCCGACCACGGCCAGGTCAGCGCCGCTTCCTGGCCGTCCCGAAGATCGACCGCGAGATCTCCCGCCCCAGCTGCGTCCCGATCGACCGGGCCAGCGAGCGGAACAGCCCGCTGCCCACCACCTGTTCCGCCAGTGACGGGTCCGGCTTCGGCGCGTTCCGGGCCGCCACGGCCGCCGCCTTCTCCGCCTTCGCCGCCTCCGCGGCAGCGGCCGCCGCCTCCGCTTCGGCCTCCGCGGCCGCCTGCTCCGCGCTGATCTTCTCGTACGCCGATTCCCGGTCGACCGGCTCCGCGTACCGCGAGTAGAGGAGCGAGGCCTTCACCGCCTGGTCCAGGGCCGCCGCGTCGATCGGGCCCATCAGGGACTGCGGGGCGCGCAGCCTCGTAGCGGCCACCGGGGTCGGCGCACCGTTCTCGCTCAGCACGGTGATCACCGCCTCGCCGGTGCCCAGCTGGGTCAGCAGCTCCTCCAGGTCGTACGCGGAGTTCGGGAAGGTCTTCACCGTCGCCTTCAGCGCCTTCGCGTCGTCCGGCGTGAACGCGCGCAGCGCGTGCTGGACCCGGTTGCCGAGCTGCGCCAGCACGTCGGCCGGTACGTCCTTCGGCGTCTGGGTCACGAAGAAGACGCCGATTCCCTTGGAGCGGATCAGCCGCACCGTCTGGGTGATCGCTTCGAGGAATGCCTTGGAGGCTCCGTTGAACAGCAGGTGTGCCTCGTCGAAGAAGAAGACGAGTTTCGGTTTGTCCAGGTCCCCGACTTCCGGAAGGTCCCCGTACAGATCGGCCAGCAGCCACATCAGAAAGGTGGAGAAGAGCTGTGGTTTGTCCTGGACCGCCGGAAGCTCCAGTACGGAGACCAGCCCGCGCCCGTCCGCCGCCGTTCGGAGGAATTCGCTCGTGTCGAATTCGGGCTCCCCGAAGAATTCCGCGGCGCCCTGCTGTTCGAAGGCGGTCAGGGCCCGCAGGATCACCCCGGCGGTCACCGTGGACAGCCCGCCGATTCCCTTGAGCTCCGGTTTTCCCTTGTCGGACACGAGGAAGGCGACGACCGCCCGCAGGTCCTTGAGGTCGATGAGCTCCAGGCCCTTGGTGTCGGCGTAGTGGAAGATCAGCCCCAGCGACTGCTCCTGCGTCTGGTTGAGCTGGAGCACCTTGGACATGAGGACGGGTCCGAAACTGGTCACGGTGGCCCGGAGCGGGATGCCGGGCCCGATCCCGCCCAGCGAATAGAACTCGCTGGGGAATCCGGAGCCCTCCCATTCCTGGGCCACGGCCTCGGCCCGTTCCTCGATCTTCGCGTTGCTCGCGCCCGGCGCGGAAATGCCCGAGACATCGCCCTTGATGTCCGCGAGGAAGACCGGAACCCCGTTGGCGGACAGCTGCTCGGCGATGAGCTGGAGCGTCTTGGTCTTTCCGGTGCCGGTGGCTCCCGCGACCAGCCCGTGCCGGTTGAGCATGGACAGCGGGATGCGGATCTGCCGCTCCGGCAGGCAGGCCCCGTCCCAGAGCAGGGCCCCCAGATCGAGCGCGGGTCCGGTGAAGGCGTACCCGGCGGCGATCTGGCCTGCCGGGGACGCGGGGTCGGTGCTCTCGCTCATTCATCACTCCCGATATAGCGCTGTTTGCCACCTTTGCACCGTCATCACAAGGCTGCGCCCGCAGGCACCGGCCCGGTAGGCTTTCCGTGTGATCTTCAAGCGCATCGGAAACAGGCGGCCGTACCCCGACCACGGCAGGGAAACCACCCGGCAGTGGGCGGATGTCGCCCCGCGCCCGGTCCGGCTCGACCAGCTGGTGACGACCAAGGGCCAGCTCGACCTTGAAACGCTGCTCGCCGAGGACTCGACCTTCTACGGGGACCTCTTCGCCCACGTCGTGAAGTGGCAGGGCGACCTCTACCTGGAGGACGGGCTGCACCGCGCCGTCCGCGCCGCGCTCCAGCAGCGCCAGGTCCTGCACGCGCGCGTCCTCGAACTGGGCTGACCCTCCGACCTGGAACGACGCGCCACGGAGCGGCGCGAGACACGCCGGGAGCACCCCGCGCCGACGGCCCCGTAGGGCCCCACCGGGCGCCGGTTGCGTCCCGGTTGCGCCTTTCGGGTCGCCCTTGCCCTATGAACAGATGATTCGGTGGGCATCGGCCCCGGTCGGCATTACGCTGCGCACATGAGCATGCTCACTCCCCCTGGCATGGGCGGAAAGTACCGCGTGACGGGGGCGGCTTACCCCCGCATGGCCCGCCCGCGACGCCGCCGCCGGATCGTCCTCCTCGTGCTCGGATCGATCGTCGGGCTCGCCCTGATCGCTTACGGGGCCATGCAGCTCATCGACGTGTTCCGCGGCGACTCGGGCAAACATGGCGCCGCGGCCGCCGCCAAGGACTGCGCGACCCCGGCCCCCAAGGCCGGCCCCGCGGCGGCGGCCTCCACCGCCCCGCAAGTCGCGCTCCCGCAGCCCGGCCAGATCACGGTCAACGTCTACAACGCGACCCCGCGCGCGGGCCTCGCCAAGGCGGTCGGCGACGAGCTCAAGAAGCGCGGCTTCGCCATCGGCAAGGTCGGCAACGCCCCCGCCGACTTCGACAAGAAGGTCCCGGACGCCGGGATACTGGTCGGCTCGCCGCAGACCGACAAGGCGGTCTTCTCCGTGCTCGGCACCAACCTGGCCGGGGCAGCGCACCAGACCGACACCCGCGAGACCGCGGACATCGACCTGATCCTCGGGGACGCCTTCAAGGAGCTCACTCCGAAGGAGGAGGCGGACAAGGCGCTGGCCGTCCTGGCCAACCCGCAGCCCGTGCCCGCCAAGAAGTGCTGAACCCCTGAGCCCGAAACGAACAGCGAACGGCGAAGGGCCGGCTCCGAGGAGCCGGCCCTTCGCCGTTCGCCTTGTTCCGCCCCACGGGGCTATTCGGCCGAGCCGTACATCCGGTCGCCCGCGTCGCCCAGCCCCGGCACGATGTAGCCGTGCTCGTTGAGCCGCTCGTCCACCGCGGCCGTCACCACCGTCACCGGGGTGCCCGCCAGCTCGCGCTCCATGACCTCGACGCCCTCGGGCGCGGCCAGCAGCACCACCGCGGTCACATCGTCCGCGCCGCGCTTGATCAGCTCCTGGATCGCCGCGACGAGCGTGCCGCCGGTGGCCAGCATCGGGTCCACCACGTAGACCTGGCGGCCCGAGAGGTCCTCCGGCATGCGCGTCGCGTACGTGGAGGCCTCCAGGGTCTCCTCGTTGCGGACCATGCCCAGGAAGCCCACCTCGGCGGTCGGCAGCAGCCGCACCATGCCGTCGAGCATGCCGAGACCGGCGCGCAGGATCGGGACGACCAGCGGGCGCGGGTGGGAGAGCTTCACGCCGGTGGTCGGGCCGACGGGGGTGACGATGTCGGCCTGCTCCGTGCGGACGTCCCGGGTGGCCTCGTACGCGAGCAGGGTGACCAGCTCGTCGGCGAGGCGCCGGAAGGTGGCGGAGTCGGTGCGCTTGTCGCGCAGGGTGGTGAGTTTGTGCGCCACCAACGGGTGATCCACGACCTGCAAACGCACAACATCCTCCAAGACTCAGCTGCCCGGTTTTCCACCTGCGACCGCACAGGTGCGACCGCTCTGCCCGCGACCGCACCACCTGCACATACGGGCGCAATCGCGCGCCCCACACCCAAAAGGCTACGCGCTGTGCCCACCCCTTCGTGCCGGAAGCGGCGGCCGCGCCCCGAAACCCCTGGAGATGCGACCCGCCCGGACCCCCAGCACTCTTGGTTGATGAGCAATCCCATGGTGGTCGCGGCGGTAGACGGATCCGAACACAGCCTCAAGGCCCTGGAGTGGGCAAGGGCCGCGGCGCTACGCCACCACACGGGGCTCCTCGTCGCCCACGTGCTGCCCGACAGCGCCCAGCTCTACGCGGCACGCCGATCGTCGCTCAAGGACAGCCACGAGCCGCACGAGGTCCCCGACCCCGTCAGCGAACGCATACGGGCCGTCCTGGCCGAAGGGCGCCCGCTGCCCTCCGAGGTCCACTACGAGTCCCTGGAGGGCTCCGTCCCGGAAGCCCTGCGGGCCATCGGCGAGGGCGCCCGGATGCTGGTGATGGGCTCCCGCGGCCGCGGCGGGTTCGCCGCCCTGCTGCTCGGCTCCAACAGTCGCGCCGTGGCCACCAGCGCCCCGTGCCCGGTCGTCGTGGTCGCGCACGAGGAGCGCGGGGTCGAGGTCGCGGCCCAGCCCTCCGCGGGCCGGGTGGTGCTCGGACTGCACGCCTCGGAGACGCCCGACAACGTACTGGACTTCGCGTTCGCGGAAGCCGCCGCACGGGGGACGACCGTCCAGGTGGTGTCGGCGTACAGCATCCCGCCGTCGCCGACGACGGTGATCGACAGCCCGTTCGCGGTGATCCCGCCGGAGGCGCTGCTGGGGGAGGACGAGAACGCGGTCCCGGCCGAGCGGGAGATGCTGCGCTCCCAGACGGAGCGGCTGGCGCCGTTCCGCGCCAAGTACCCCAAGGTCCCCGTCGAGCAGGCGGCGGTGCCCGGGGACGCGGCGGGACGGCTGGTCGCCACCTCGAACTCGGCGGCGCTGGTCGTCGTCGGCCGCCACCACCCGCGCCGGCACATCCGGTCCCTGATGATCGGCTCCGTGGCGAACGCCGTGCTCCAGCACGCCCACGGACCGGTGGCGGTGGTCCCGACGCTGACGGAATCCGACTGAACCCCGACCGCACTGCGACCGGACTCGGACGGAACCGGCACCCAAAGCGCACTGAGCTGGGACGGAAGGTGGCATCAAACGGCCGGTCCGGGGGAAGGTGGGGTGCGGGGGGCGGACCGGACCGGACCATCCAGGGGCGGTGACCCATGCCCGACGACGACCACGAGACACCGGAGACCACGGCGCAGCGCAGAGCACGGCGCGCGCAGTTCCTGCGCGACCTGCACGAGGCCCGGGAACTGCGCGACCGCGTCCAGCCCAGACGGGCCCGCGCGGCCCGCATGCGCCAGCAGATGCGCATGCGCACCTTCCGCTGGTGACCGCCCGTCCGGGGCCTCGGGGCGGGCTCTCCGCGGGCCCCGACCGGGCCCCGACCGGGTCCGCGGAGAGTCCCGTACAACACGCGCGGCCAGCGCCACGCTGCGGAACACCTCTCGCAAAGCCTCCGTTTCTGCCACGATGCCGATTGGGCGGGGCACGAACGGCGAGCACGACGGCCGTTCGACCCCTCACCCACCTCCGGCCGGGGGGACCTCCAACCGGCACGCCTATGACCAGTGGGAGAGTCACGGTGTATTTCGCCGCACTGCTCGCGCGCACCGAAGACGGGTGGGAAGCGAGCGACCTGGAACTCGACGACGTCGAGTCTCTGAGTGATCTGATCGATCTCGCCCGTTCCGCCGCTGTCGACGACGACACGGTGGTTGCCCTCATCGAACAGGAGGACACCTGGTTCGGGGTCGTCCGCGTGGACGGCGAGGAAGACCCGCGCTTCTACGTGTCCAACGCCTCCGCCGCCTCCCGCAGCTCCTACGGCTCGATGCTGACCGACGAGCTGCTCGGCAAGGACGAGGAGGACGACGAACTCGACGAGCTCGACCTCGACGGCACCGAGGACGGCGAGGACGAAGTCATCGCCTCGTACTCGGACGACAACCCCGGTGAGGACGGTGAGGACGACGGGGAGGACGACTCGGACGACGAGGTCCGGGCCGGCGCCGAACCCGTGCCTTCCGGCCCGCTCGGCGACCCCCGGCTGCTCGACGACCTAGGGGTGAGCCACAAACAATTGATGACCCTGGACGGCGACGCGCTCTCGGAGATCGCCGACTCGCTCGGCGCCACCGAGGTCCTGGAGGCCGTCCGCTAGTGATCCCCGCGCACCACCACACCACGCACGCACCCGATCCCGTACGGGACCCGTGGCGGGACTCCATGCGCCTGGCGCTCCAGGAGGCCGCGCGGGCGGTGCCGGCCGGCGACGTGCCGGTCGGCGCCGTCGTGCTGGGCCCGGACGGGGAACTCCTCGCCACCGGGTACAACGAGCGCGAGGCCACCGGCGACCCGACGGCGCACGCCGAAGTACTGGCGCTGCGCCGGGCGGCCGCCGCGCTCGGCGAGTGGCGGCTCCCGGGGTGCACCCTCGTGGTGACCCTGGAGCCGTGCGTGATGTGCGCGGGCGCGCTCGTGCAGTCGCGGGTGGCCCGGGTCGTCTACGGGGCCTCCGACGAGAAGGCGGGCGCCGCCGGATCGCTCTGGGACCTCGTACGGGACCGCCGGCTCAACCACCGTCCCGAGGTGATCGGCGGCGTGCTCGCGGGGGAGTGCGCGCGGCAGCTGACGGACTTCTTCCGCGATCTCTGAGCGCGCCGTCCCGCTCCCGGGGGAACGGATTTCAGAGCACGGGTCTCCTTGGGCTAAGCTCTCTCTCGGTAGCGTGTCCGAGCGGCCGAAGGAGCACGCCTCGAAAGCGTGTGATGGTGCAAGCTATCCGTGGGTTCAAATCCCACCGCTACCGCTCTGAACGAGAGCCCCGCCCCGCAAGGGTCGGGGCTCTCGTCGTTCCTCCGCCGGTCCCGGACTCGTTCCGCACTGGTCCGGACGTGTGCCTTGTGGGGGACGTCCGCGTGACCGCCCGCCCCCTCGGCCGTTGTCACGGCATGACCAAGACCCGGCGCATGCTCGCCGCCATCGCCCTCGCGGGGGCCGCCGCTGGCCTCGCGGCACCCGCCGCCTCCGCCGCCCCCATCTCCCCGCTGACCCTCCCGGACCTGCCGACGGCCGCTCCGGGGATGCCTGCGGGGGCCACGCCGGCCTCGGTGCAGGAGATCGGCGGCCAGGTCTCCGCAGGCGCTAACCAGCTCAACCAGCTGATGGAGCTCCCGAACCAGCTCGCCCCCGTGATCGCCCCCGTACAGCCGATCACCGACCTGGCCGGCGGCCTGGAGTAGCGGAAAACACGAAGAAGGCCCCGACCGGAGTCGGGACCTTCGACGGTTGGGACGGGGGAAGTGGCATCGGGGGGACAAGCCACTTCCCCCGATGAGGACGGAACCTGCCAGTCCAAGCCGCAGTCAGGGGGGAAGCTTGCGGCTCGGACCCCGCAGTGAGGTCCTGTCCCTCGCTCACCGATTTCCTGCCAGAACCGGTGGGCTCGTGTTCAAGTCTGCGCTTCCGCCCGCCCCCGGCACACCGGCAAAGGGCCTGGACCGCCGGGCCATTGGTCCTTAAAGGACAGGTGAGTGTTCGAACACGACCGGTTAGACTCACCCGACCTTGCAGGACCGGTTGGGGAGGCCGACAGCGCACGTGGATACCAAGAAGCTGATCTCGGGCGCCCTCACCGTCTTCGTCCTCTTCGTCATCATCACTCAGCCCACGAAAGCCGCCGACATGGTGGGAATCGGCTTCCAGGGACTCTCGGATGCCGCGACGGCGATCGGCGAGTTCATGACCGAACTGGTGCGCTGAACCCGTACGCTGAAGCGGTTTCCGGACTTTCCCGGCCCCCCACTCCGACGGGTGGGGGGCTTTTTGCGTTCCCGCAGACGGACCACAATGCCCCGATATGCCCAACTTGCCCTCAACACGGCAATATACGGTGCTTGCACACAGTGCACATGTCTTGTGATGCTATGACCGCTTTTGACGGATGAGTTGATGACGTGACGTGAAGGGGTGGCGTGACCGTGCCGGCCAGTACTGCGCCTCAGGTGCCGCCCCAGCAGGAATCCCAGCTGGACTCGCAGCAGAGCCCGCACCGGGACCCGCTCCCGGCCCCCCACCGGGACCCGATCCCGGACCAGCTCCCGGACCAGCACCGGGAGCCGCAGCACCCGCAGCCCCCGCAGGACTGCGCGGCCCCGCAGCAGGAATCCCACGTACCGCCCCAGCAGGAGGCCCCGGAAGAGCCCCCGGCGGCCCCGAGGCCGCCGAGCCGGGGCGCCGACACCCGGGCCCTCACCCAGGTGCTGTTCGGGCAGCTGAAGGAGCTGGAGCCGGGCACCGGGGAGCACACCCGGGTGCGCGGGGCCCTCATCGAGGCCAACCTCCCGCTCGTCCGCTACGCGGCGGCCCGCTTCCGCAGCCGCAACGAGCCGATGGAGGACGTGGTCCAGGTCGGCACGATCGGGCTCATCAACGCGATCGACCGCTTCGACCCCGACCGCGGGGTGCAGTTCCCGACCTTCGCGATGCCGACCGTCGTGGGCGAGATCAAGCGCTACTTCCGCGACAACGTCCGCACCGTCCACGTCCCGCGCCGCCTCCACGAGCTCTGGGTCCAGGTCAACGCCGCCACCGAGGACCTCACCACCCTCCACGGCCGCACCCCGACCACCCCGGAGATCGCCGAGCGGCTGCGCATCGGCGAGGACGAGGTCCTGTCCTGCATCGAGGCCGGCCGCAGCTACCACGCGACCTCCCTGGAGGCCGCCCAGGAGGGCGACGGGCTCCCGGGGCTGCTCGACCGCCTCGGCTACGAGGACCCCGAGCTGGCCGGGGTCGAACACCGCGACCTCGTCCGTCACCTCCTCGTACAACTGCCCGAGCGCGAGCAGCGGATCCTCCTCCTGCGGTACTACAACAACCTGACGCAGTCGCAGATCAGTGCCGAGCTCGGCGTCTCCCAGATGCACGTCTCCCGGCTGCTCGCCCGCAGCTTCGCCCGGCTGCGATCCGCAAACAGGATCGAGGCCTAACCGGATCGAGTGGAGATCGTTCTACGCGGTTCGGGGCAGAGCAGGATTTTTCCGTCCTAGAGCAGGCCTAACGCGTTCTGTCGCTGGAGATACATGTCGACATGGCGCTACAGCGTGTTGCCGACATGTGACATTCTGCTGGAACCGCGTTTGCCGCAGCCCCGCCTCCGGTATTCAGGTGGAGGCTGCGTTCCTCCGACGGGCGCGCAGAGAAGCGCGACCGTCCGCGACCTCAAGGGGGTGGCATGTCCGTAGACCAGGGCAGCTCACAGGTACTCACGCTCGTCAAGCAGCGTGAGGCGCCGGCAGTGTCCCACCGCTCGGAAGCCATCGACACCCGGATCGACACCCGCACCCTCTCCCGCTCCCTCTTCCACCGGCTCGCCGGCCTCGACGCGGACAGTCCCGAACGGACGTACGTACGCGACACCCTGATCGAGCTGAACCTCCCCCTGGTGCGGTACGCCGCGGCCCGCTTCCGCAGCCGCAACGAGCCGATGGAGGACATCGTCCAGGTCGGCACCATCGGCCTGATCAAGGCGATCGACCGCTTCGACTGCGAACGCGGCGTGGAGTTCCCGACGTTCGCGATGCCGACGGTCGTCGGTGAGATCAAACGGTTCTTCCGCGACACCTCCTGGTCCGTCCGCGTCCCGCGCCGGCTCCAGGAACTGCGCCTGGCCCTCACCAAGGCCAGCGACGAGCTCGCCCAGAAGCTCGACCGCTCGCCGACCGTGCCGGAGCTCGCCGCCGTGCTCGGGGTCTCGGAGGAGGACGTGGTCGACGGCCTCGCCGTCGGCAACGCCTACACCGCCTCCTCGCTCGACTCGCCCTCTCCCGAGGACGAGGGCGGCGAGGGCTCCCTCGCGGACCGGCTCGGGTACGAGGACACCGCACTGGAGGGCGTCGAGTACCGCGAGTCGCTCAAGCCCCTGCTGGCCAAACTCCCGCCCCGGGAGCGCCAGATCATCATGCTGCGCTTCTTCGCGAACATGACGCAGTCGCAGATCGGCGAGGAGGTCGGCATCTCCCAGATGCACGTCTCCCGGCTGCTCACGCGCACGCTCGCGCAGCTCCGCGTCGGCCTGATCGGCGAATAGCGGCCCCCGGCCGACCTGTGCGGCCGGGGACAATCTCCCGCACCCGCTTCACAATTGACGAGGCGTCAGCAAAACTGCCCGGATGCGAAAGGCATCGCGGTCAGCCGCCCTCCTCACCCTGTGCTGCACGGCTGCCGCCGCCGCCCTCACCGGCTGCGGCGGCCCGGCGCGCGAAGGCTACGTGGCCGTGGGCGCGGCGGCCGCGGTCCCCGAGCGGGGCGCGGGCGAGAACGTCGCGCCGCAGGGCCGGGTGGAGTTCCAGCCCCTCCCGCCGGCGACGCCCGGATCCACCGCATCCTCCAGCAGTACGTCGACCGGTACTCCGGGGTCCGAGCCCCCCGGCGGCTCCGCCCCGGGCGGAGCCACGACCGACACCCCCGGCGGCTCCGACAACCGGCCCGGCACCACACCCGGTGCGATCCCTCCCACCAACGGGAGCGGCACACCCGGATCCACCACCAGCCCCGGCCCCGGCACTGGATCGGGCACCGGCGGCGGCTCCGGCACCGGCACTCCGACCAAGCCCGGCACCGGCGGCGGCAGCAGCCCGGCGCCGCCTCCCGCTCCGGCCACGGCGGCGAAGCTGAGCGTCGGCGCGCCGACCCGTACCGCCGCGGCGGACCGCTGGTGCGAACAGGTCACCGTGTCGTTCACCAACACCGGGGGCACCGCTGCCCGTTCGGGCACGGTCGGCTTCGCGACGCACATCATCGGCGCCCTGGGCGTCGACTGGGCCACGATCACCTCGACGCAGCCCCTGCCGGCCCCGATCGCCGCGAACACGACGAAGACGCAGACCTACACGGTCTGCGTCGAGTCCTGGCGCGTCCCCCTGGGCATGCGGGTGGAGACCCAGAAGGTCACGGCCACCTGGAGCTAGCACTCCGGCGCCGCCCGACCCTGCTCGGCCGCGCCCTGCCCTGCTCGGCCGCGGCCCTGCCCGGCCTGTCTCAGCCCAGCGCGAGCCAGGCCACCACGCCGATCAGGAGCACCGCGCCGATGGCGACGGCCGCCCACACCCCGACGCCCGGTCCCGTCTTGCGCGCCGCGCGGTTCTGCATCCGCGACCCCGGCACGGCGGGCGCCGGTACCGGCTCGTCGACGAACGCCCGGAACATCTGGGTGCTGCCCGCGGGGTCGTAGTCACCCTCGGGGGCCTGTGAGTTGTGGTTCGAGTTGTGATTCGCAGCCATGCGCAGGACCCTAGCGGGTTTTCCCATTCCTTTACCGCCCCACCCCCCGATTCATTTGCCTGTAACAACCATCTGCTTCTATGGTTGCCCGAAGCAACGACATCAAGGGGGGCCGCCCGGTGAGCGCACCGACCACTACCGCCGCACCAGCCACACCCACCACCCGCTACGCGGAACTGGCCCGACAGCTCACCGGCACCGGCGCCGTCACCCGCGACCTCGCCCGGCTCCTGCCCCCCGACTGCCCGCCCGGCTCCGCGGCCGTCCTCACCGTGCTCGACCGCCACGGCGAAATGCGGCTCAGCCGCCTCACCGAACTCATGGCCCTCGACATCTCCGTGACCAGCCGCCACGTCGCCCACGCGGCGGCGCACCACTGGATCACCCGCGACACCGACCCCGGCGACGCCCGCTGCCGGATCCTGCGCCTCACCCCGGCCGGCCGCGCGCTCCTCACCGAGCTCGGCGCCCGCCACACCGGAGCGCTGGAGCGGGCCCTGTCCGCCTGGACCGAAGCGGACATCGACCACCTCAACGCCCTGCTGGCCCGGCTCCGGTCGAGCTTCGCGCTTCTAGACAGCTAGACAGAAGGAAAAACATGGCCACGACCACACCCACCGGTGTGCGGGGAGGCGGCCGGTCGGATGGCACGTCCGACAGCGCGCCCATGACCCACGCGCAGATCATGAAGGCACTCTCCGGGCTGATGCTCGGCATGTTCGTGGCGATCCTGTCCTCCACGATCGTCTCCAACGCCCTGCCCCAGATCATCAGCGACCTCGGCGGCACCCAGTCCTCGTACACCTGGGTGGTCACCGCGGCCCTGCTCTCGATGACGGCGGCGACCCCGCTGTGGGGCAAGCTCTCCGACCTCTTCAGCAAGAAGCTGCTGGTCCAGATATCCCTGGTGATCTACGTCCTCGGCTCGATGGTCGCGGGCATGTCCCAGAACACCGGGATGCTCATCGCCTGCCGCGTGGTCCAGGGCATCGGCGTCGGCGGTCTCTCCGCCCTCGCCCAGATCGTGATGGCCGCGATGATCTCCCCGCGCGAGCGCGGCCGCTACAGCGGCTACCTCGGCGCGGTCTTCGCCGTCGCCACCGTCGGCGGACCGCTGCTCGGCGGGGTCATCACCGACACCAGCTGGCTCGGCTGGCGCTGGTGCTTCTACGTCGGCGTCCCCTTCGCGATCATCGCGCTGATCGTCCTCCAGCGCACCCTGCACCTGCCCGTCGTGCGCCGCGAGGTCAAGGTCGACTGGCTGGGCGCCTTCCTGATCAGCGGCGCCGTCTCGTCCCTGCTGATCTGGGTGACGCAGGCCGGCACCTCGTACGACTGGATCTCCTGGCAGACCGCGGCGATGACCGGCGGCGCCCTCGTCCTCGGCCTGCTCTTCCTCCTGGTCGAGTCCAGGGCGAGCGACCCGATCATTCCGCTGCGCCTCTTCCGCAACAAGACCATCAGCCTCGCCTCGGGCGCCTCGCTCTTCGTCGGCATCGCGATGTTCTCGGGCACCGTGTTTTTCAGCCAGTTCTTCCAGTTGGCCCGGGGTGAGTCCCCGACGATGTCCGGAATCCTCACGATTCCGATGATCGGCGGTCTCTTCGTCTCCTCCACGGTTTCCGGTCAGGTGATCACCAAGACCGGTAAGTGGAAGGCCTGGCTCGTCTCCGGCGGCGTGCTCCTGACGGCCGGACTCGGCCTGCTGGGCACCCTGCGCTCCGACACCGAGTACTGGCACATCGCGGTCTTCATGGTCCTGACCGGCCTCGGTCTCGGCATGATGATGCAGAACCTGGTCCTCGCCGCCCAGAACCAGGTGGCCCCCGAGGACCTGGGTGCCGCCAGCTCCGTCGTCACCTTCTTCCGCTCCCTCGGCGGCGCGATGGGCGTCTCCGCGCTCGGCGCGGTCATGGCCAACCGGGTCACCCACTACGTCCAGGACGGCCTGACCGCCCTCGGCCCGAAGGCCGCGGCCATGGGCCACGGCGGCACCGGCGGGGGCGGGATCCCCGACCTCGACAAGCTGCCCCCGCCGTTCCGCGCGGTCATCGAGTCCGCGTACGGGCACGGAGTCGGCGACGTCTTCCTCTACGCCGCCCCCACCGCGCTCCTCGCGCTGGTGCTCGTGGTGTTCATCAAGGAGGTCGCCCTGAAGTCGAAGCCGGTGGGCCACGCCCCGGCGGCCGCCTCCTCCACCCCGGAGCCGACCCCGGCGGCAACCCCGGCGCAGTAGCCGACGGGCCTACGGGGCCACGAGCAGCCCCCCGGTAGCCCCGGGCCAACGACCGGAGCCGGCCGGGCCAGCCCTCCCCGGGCGGCCCGGCCGACCGGTCCATTCCAGGGGTCCCGTCGGGTTCGGCGCCCTGGTGGTCACGAGGTTCCGGAAGTGGGCGACGTGAGGTCGTAGAAGGTGGCTCCGCCGACCGTGGAGGCCTTGAAGTTGGCCTGGATCCAGGTCTGGATGGCGCTGCTGGTGCCCCCGCCGGGCCCGCCTGCGCCACGGGCCGCGGTCCCGGTCTCGCCGGCTCCGGCTCCCGTGCCGACGCCCCGGCCGCTGGCTTCGGTGCCGCCGCCGATGAACCAGTGGATCTTCCCCGCCTTCACGTACTCCTTGAACTGCGCCAGGGTCGGGGACGGGTCGCTGCCGTTGAAGCCGCCGATCGCCATCACCGGTTCGCCCGAGGCCAGCTGGTAGCTCGCCGCGTTCTGCGAACCGACGGCCGCCGCCGCCCAGGTGTACTTGTCCGCGTCAACGCGCAGCGCGGCCTTCGCCTCGGCGCTGGTCTTCGTCCCGCCGAGCAGACCGCCCATGCCGCCGCCCATCCCGCCGGGGCCGCCGCCGAACCGCTCGGAGCGGGCGCTGCCGGTGGGCCGGTTGCCCGCGGCGCCGGGGGCCTGGCCGTTCTGGGCCTGGCCGCCGGGAACCTGGCCGTTCGGGGCGCCGCCGCCCTGGGGCATGCCCTGCGGCGGCATGCCCTGCTGGCCTTCGCCTCCCGGCCCGAAGCCGCGCATCCCGCCCGGACCGCCGCGGCCGCCGGCGACCGCCGGACCCGCTGTCACGATCGACCCCGTGTGCGCGGTGGTCACCGTGGTCAGGCAGTACGCGAGGGGTCCGGCCAGCGCCGTCCCCAGGGCGACGGCCGCCACACCGAGTGCGGCGCGCTTGCCCAGCCGCGCCGCGAAGGGCAGGACGAGCGCCGTGCCGAGTCCGGCGACGAGCACGGCCCAGCGCAGCCAGGACACGTATCCGGTGGAGCGCCCGAGCAGCACGAACGCCCAGTACGCCGTGACCGCGAGGGTTCCGGCCAGGGTCAGGGAGGCGGCCCGGCCGCCCCGCTCCTCCCACAGGACGGCTATGCCCATGCCGATGAGCGCGGCCACGTAGGGGGCCAGGGCGACGGTGTAGTACTCGTGGAAGATGCCCTGCATGTAGCTGAAGACCAGCCCGGTGATCAGCAGCGCACCGCCCCAGGCGAGGAAGGCCGCGCGGGCCATGCCCTCCAGCGAGTCGGTGGCCCGGCGGGCCCGCCAGGTCACCACGAGGCCCGCGACGAGCAGGATCAGGGCGGCGGGCAGCAGCCAGGAGATCTGGCCGCCGATGTTGGAGGAGAACAGCCGGTCGATGCCGGTCTCACCCCAGCTCATGCCCCCGCCACCGCCGCCACCGGCGCGCGCGCCGCCACCGCCGACGCTGCCGGTCTCCTCGCCGTTGATCCGGCCGAGGCCGTTGTAGCCGAGGGTGAGCTCCAGGAAGGAGTTGTTCTGCGAGCCGCCGATGTACGGGCGGGAGGCCGCGGGCCACAGTTCGACGATGGCCACCCACCAGCCGCCGGCCACCACCATCGCGAGCCCGGACAGCGCCAGCTGCCCGAGTCGCCTGCGCAGCCGGGTCGGCGCGCAGACCGCGTAGAGCAGGGCGAGCGGCGGCAGGATGACGAAGGCTTGCAGGGTCTTGGTCAGGAAGGCGAAGCCGACCGCGACCCCGGCCCAGACGAGCCACTTGGTGTGCGCCCCGTCGAGGGCCCGCAGCACGCAGTACACGGTGACCGTCATCAGCAGGGTCAGCAGCGCGTCGGGGTTGTTGAAGCGGAACATCAGCGCGGCGACGGGCGTGAGCGCGAAGACGGCGCCGCTGATCAGTGCGGCCGCCGGACCGAACTGGCGGCGTACGGAGGCGTAGAGCACGGCGGTGGTGCCGACGCCCATCAGAGCCTGGGGCACGAGGATCTGCCACGCGCCGAGCCCGAAGAGCCGGACGGACAGCATCATCGGCCACAGGGCGGCCGGGGGCTTGTCCACGGTGATGGAGTTGCCCGCGTCGGAGGAGCCGAAGAAGAAGGCCTTCCAGCTCTCGCTGCCCGCCTGGGCGGCGGCGGAGTAGAAGGAGTTGGCGTAGCCGGAGGCTCCGAGGTCCCACAGCAGCAGGACCGCCGTGGCGAGCAGCAGGACGGCGAAGGCCGGGCGTTCCCAGCGGGGCCGGGAGATGTCCGTCCGGGCCGCCGCCAGCGGCGGTGCGGGCGGGTGGAGCGGCAGTGCTGCCGTGGTCATCGCAGGGTGTCCTTCGTGTGGGCGGGAGTGGCGCGCCGTTCGGGGAACACCCAGGCGCGGAAGAGCAGGAAGCGCAGCACGGTGGCGGCGAGGTTGGCGGTGACCAGGACGGCCAGTTCGGTGCTGTGGGGCGGCCGGCCGCCCGCGGCCGCGAGCGCGGCGAGCGACCCGCTGGTCAGGGCGAGCCCGATGGCGAACACCACGAGCCCCTGGGCCTGGTGGCGCACGGCCCGGTCCCGGCCCCGCACCCCGAAGGTGAGGCGACGGTTGGCGGCGGTGTTGGCGACGGCGGAGAGCAGGAGCGCGGCCGCGTTGGCGAGCTGGGGTCCCGCGACGGTCCGGGCGGCGGAGTAGAGCAGCAGGTAGAGCAGGGTGGACAGCACCCCGACCACGCAGAACCCCAGCAGTTGGCGGGCCAGCCCGCGCGGCACCCCGGGCAGGGCGGTGCGATCGCGCGGGTCGTCGCCGAAGGGGCGGGCGAGCCGGTCCAGCGGCAGCGCCCCGACGGCCAGCGCGCGGCCCACCCGCCAGACCCCCTTGAGGTCCTCGGCGGCGGTGCGGGCGATGTGGACGGTGGAATCGGGGTCGTCCACCCAGTCCACCGGCACCTCGTGGATCCGCAGTCCGGCCCGCTCGGCGAGGACCAGCAGCTCCGTGTCGAAGAACCAGCCGGAGTCCTCGACCAGCGGCAGCAGCCGCTCGGCGACCTCCCGGCGGATGGCCTTGAACCCGCACTGGGCGTCGCTGAAGCGGGCCGAGAGCGAGGAGCGCAGGAGCAGGTTGTAGGCCCGGGAGATGAACTCGCGCTTCGCTCCCCGGACCACCCGTGAGGAGGGGGCCAGCCGGGTGCCGATGGCGAGGTCGGAGTGGCCGGAGATCAACGGGGCGACCAGCGGCAGCAGTGCGTTGAGGTCGGTGGAGAGGTCCACGTCCATGTACGCGAGCACGGGTGCCTCGGAGTCCCCCCACACGGTCCGCAGCGCGCGCCCGCGGCCCTTCTCCTCCAGCCGGGTGCTGCGCACCCCGGCGACCGAGGCGGCGAGCCACGCCGCGACCTCGGGGGTCCGGTCGGTGCTGGCGTTGTCGGCGATCGTGATGCGGAAGGGGTACGGGAAGGTCCGGGTGAGGTGCTCGTGCAGCCTGCGCACGCAGGGCCCGAGATCCTTCTCCTCGTTGAAGACCGGGATCACCACGTCGAGGACGGGCTCACCCGGCACGGGTGCGAGGGGCGCCCGCACCGGGAGGGCTCCGGGAGAGGTGTCGATTGCCATGCCCCGACCTTCTCGGCCGGGGCTGTCACCCCTGTGTGCTGACCCTGTGCTCCGTCTGTGAGTCGGTGGCCGCGGGGGCGGAGACAGGGGCGCCGGGGGCCAGCGGGAGGGTGACCTCGAAACAGGTGTGGCCCGGGGTGCTGCGGACCTCGACCCGGCCGCCGTGGGCCGAGACCACGGCCTGGACGATGGCAAGTCCCAGGCCGGTGGAGCCCGCCGACCGCGAGCGGGAGGCATCTCCGCGGGCGAACCGCTCGAAGACGTGGGGCAGCAGGGCGGGCGGGATACCGGGGCCGTCGTCCTCGATCCGGAGCCGGATGGTGGATGTTTCACGTGAAACGGTGGATGGCTCGCCGAGGGATGTTTCACGTGAAACACGCGCCGTGACGGTCGTCCCGGGCGGGGTGTGGGTACGGGCGTTGGCCAGCAGGTTCACCAGGACCTGCTGGATCCGCGCCGGGTCGCCGTGCACGGGGGCGGGCTCGTCGGGCAGTTCCAAGCGCCAGTGGTGGTCGGGTCCGGCGGCACGGGCATCGCTGACGGCGTCCACGACGAGCGGAGCCAGGTCCGTGTCGCCGGTGGACAGCGGGCGGCCCGCGTCGAGCCGGGCCAGCAGCAGCAGGTCCTCGACCAGGCCGGTCATCCGGGTGGCTTCGGACTCGATCCGGCCGAGGGCGTGCCGGGTGTCGGGACCGGGCTCCTCCCGACCCCGGCGGGTCAGTTCGGCGTAGCCGCGGATCGAGGCGAGCGGGGTGCGCAGCTCATGGCTGGCGTCGGCGACGAACTGCCGGACCTGGGTCTCGCTCTGCTGGCGGGCGGTGAGGGCGGAGGAGACGTGGCCCAGCATCCGGTTGATGGCAGCGCCGACCTGCCCGACCTCGGTACGGGGATCGGCCTCCGCGTCGGGGACCCGTTCGTGGAGGGCGGGCTCGCCGCTGTGCAGGGGGAGTTCGGAGACCCTGGTGGCGGTGGCGGCCACCCGGCGCAGCGGGCGCAGGGCGACGCCGACCAGGGCCTGCCCGGCGAGGGAGGCCGCGATCAGCCCGGCGAGGGTCACGCAGACCTCCACCGCGATCAGGGTGCTCACGGTGGAGTCGACCTCGGTGAGCGGGAAGCCGAGCACGAGGTTCCCGTCGGGCGAGGCCAGCACGCGGTAGCCGCCGAGCTCGGGCAGGTGCAGTTCCACCGGGCCGGATCGGCCGTGGGCCGCCTTGCGTGCGACCTCCGCGAGAACCGAGATCTGGGAATCGCTCAGGATCGGATGGCTGTCGATCCCGGCTCCGCCGACGGCGGCGCTACGGTCACTGCGGGCACTGCCGATGACCTTCCCCGAGGGATCGAGGCGGATCCCGACCGTGTTCAGCGGGGAGCCGGGCGCCAGGACCAGGCCGAGGCCGCCCTCGCGGTTGAGCTTGCCCGCGTTGGGGCGGCCGGCCATCTCCACGGAGACGCTGAGCTGTTCGTCCACCTTGTCGACCAGGTACGAGCGCAGGGCGAGGGTGGTGATGGTGCTGATGGCCGCGCCGACGACGGCGATCAGGGCCACCGCCGAAACGACCAGCCGGGTCCGCAGGGACCAGGGCCGACGGCCGTTCCCGCGCGGTCCGAGCCATCGGGGCAGCCGGGGCAGCCGGGGCAGCCGGAGGGCCATTACTCGGCCGGCTTGATCAGGTAGCCGGCGCCGCGCCGGGTGTGGATCATCGGCGGCCGGCCGGTGCCGCTCTCCAGCTTGCGCCGCAGGTAGGAGATGTACAGCTCGACGACGTTGGCCTGGCCCCCGAAGTCGTACGACCACACGCGGTCCAGGATCTGCGCCTTGCTCAGCACCCGGCGCGGGTTGCGCATCAGGTAGCGCAGCAGCTCGAACTCGGTCGCGGTCAGGTGGACTTCCTGACCGTCCCGGGTCACCTCGTGGCTGTCCTCGTCCAGGCGCAGGTCGCCCACCTCCAGGACCGAGCCGCCGCGCGCGGCCTGCGCCGCGCCGGAGCGGCGCACCAGGCCGCGCAGCCGGGCCACGACCTCTTCCAGGCTGAACGGCTTGGTGACGTAGTCGTCGCCGCCCGCCGTGAGGCCCGCGATACGGTCCTCGACCGAGTCCTTCGCGGTCAGGAAGAGCACCGGCACGTGGGGGAGCTCCCGGCGCAGCCGGCCGAGGACGGCCAGCCCGTCCATGTCGGGAAGCATGATGTCGAGGAGGACCACGTCCGGCCTGAACTCCCGTGCCGCGCGCACCGCGCTCGCCCCGTCGCCCGCGCTGCGTACATCGCAACCCTCGTAGCGCAGGGCCATGGAGAGCAGTTCGGACAGGGCGGCCTCGTCGTCCACGACGAGGACCCGGCACGGGCGGCCGTCGGGCCGGACGAGAGCCGTGGGGTTGCTGGTGGACGTGGACGCGTGGGAGGTGGTCGTCGCAGTCATGCGTACACGCTGTCCGGCGCCCCTGAAAACGTTCTTGCCTGAACCTGTGAATTGCCTGAGAAACCCCTCGCGCGTCTCAGACCAGGCCGAAGAGCCCGGCGCCGTTGTCGTGGCAGACGGCACGCAGCCAGTCGTCCCCGAGCCCGAGCCGTTCGAGGGCGAAGAGCTGGTGCTCGTAGGGGTAGGGGATGTTCGGGAAGTCGGTGCCCAGCAGGATCCGCCCGCCGAGGTCCGCGAGCCGGCCCCGGTCCTGCGGCGGGAACCCGCTGAACTGCTCGGAGAAGTCGGTGAAGGCCATGGTCGTGTCGAGACGGACCTCGGTGTACCGGTCGGCGAGGTCGAGGAAGTCTGCGTACTCGGGCATCCCCATGTGCGCGATGACCAGTGGCAGCCGGGGGTGCCGGGCCAGCAGCCGGGCGATCGGCTCGGGTCCGGTGTACTTGCCGGGCACGGGCCCCGAACCGCAGTGGATCACGATCGGGATCCCCGCTTCGGCCAGCAGCCCCCAGACCGGGTCGAGCCGGTCGTCGGTGGGGTCGTAGCCGCCCACCTGGAGGTGCGCCTTGAAGATCCGGGCCCCCGCCTCGACGGCCTGGCGGACGTACGCCGTCACTCCCTCCTCCGGGAAGAAGGTGGCCGTGTGCAGGCAGTCGGGGGTGCGGGCGGCGAACTCCGCGGACCAGGAGTTGAGCCAGGCGGCCATGGCCGGCTTGTGCGGGTAGAGCATGGAGGTGAAGGCCCGGACCCCGAACTCCCGCAGCAGCGCCACCCGCTGCTCCTCCTCGTGCCGGTAGGTGATGGGCCACTCGACGCCGGTCAGCGGACCGACCGCGTCGAAGTAGTCCCAGACCTTGTCCAGGACCCGCTCGGGCATGAAGTGGGTGTGTACGTCGACCAGTCCGGGCACCCCGAGCCGCTCCCGGAAGGCGCGGACGGCCTCAGCTGTCGTCACGGACAAAACCGTGGCTCCGCTCTACGGTCGCGACGTGCAGGGTGTAGCTCTCATACCAGTCGGAGCGGCCCTGCCGCATGGCCGCCTGGTGCTCCAGGTCCCGGCGCCAGGCGCCGAGGGACTCGTGGTCGCGGAAGTAGCCGACCGTGATGCCGAGTCCGCCGGGGGTGCGCGCCGACTCGTAGCCCAGGAAGCCGGGGTTGGTGGCGACCAGCTCGTTCATCCGGTCGAGGGTCTCGGGGTATCCGCTGTCGTCAGCGGTCCGCACGCTCGTGAAAACGCTCATGACATAAGGCGGTTCGAACGCCCGCACAGGCTGGATGGTCATGTCCACCACCCTCTGCGGACCGGCCCCGGCATGTCCACCGCAAACCGGCGCCGGAGCCCAAAGGGATCCAAGTTTTGACCTTGGAACCGAAGCCCGCGGAGGTGGTCCGGCCTCCTCAGAACAACCCGTCCTGCTCGGCGGGCACGGCCGGTGCGACCGGCGGGATCCCGGCCACGGGCACGTCGGTGGCGCTTGTCTCCCCGGGAGCCGTCAACTCCCAGCCCGCGAGCAGCCGGGTGTCCACGACCAGCCCGTCGGCGAAGTGCAGATCGGGTCCGGCCGCACCGACGAGCCGCCCGGAGACGGTCCCGCCGGGCACCATCTCGGTGACCGCCCGGGCGGGTGCGGGCAGCGCGGCGATCCCGAACGCCTCCACGTGATCGGCCACTTCGCACTCCACCCGCTCCAGCGACTCGGGCCACCCCTCCAGCGCGGCGGCGCGCGCGTGCAGGGCGGCGACCTCCGCCGCCCTCTCCGGGCCCGGCGGCAGGTGGCCCCGGACGGCCCGCTTGCGGGCGTAGGCGATCCGGTCGGGCACCCCGAGGGCGGCCCGGAGCAGCTCCTCCGTGCGCCGGGTGGCCATCAGCGGTCCGCGACCCAGCCAGGCCCAGGTCACCGCTCCCTGCTCCAGCAGTCGGGCGGATCCCCGCTCCTCGGCGGTGATCCCGACCTTGACCAGGCCCGGCCCGAACCAGGCGAGGTACACCCGGTAGGTGCGCGGATCGGCGGCGTTGGTGTCCGCCGCCACCGAGAACGACCGGTCCAGCCGGGCGCACTCGGGGCACTGCGCGTTCCCGGCCGGGCCCGGCACGGTCCGCGCCGTCGGACACGGCGTCCGCCGCCCGGCCCGCCGGACGCCGAGGCACCGGCGCTCACCGCGCGCGGCGAAGGCGAGCTGCTGCCCGTACACGAGGGGGCTGTTCCGCTCCCCCCGCCCCGGCCCCTGCCCGTACCAGCCGATGGCGGGCCGGCCGTCGATCCACCGGATCCCGGTGCACCACCAGGTCACAGCGGGAGCGGCCGCTCGAAGAAGGTCTCCAGGACGACGGTGGCCTGTGTCCCGCTCACTCCGTCGATGGCGTAGAGGCGGCGCAGCACGTCCTGCAGCTGATCGGTGGTGGCCGTTCTGACCTTGACCATGACGGAGGCGCTGCCGGCGATCACGTGCGCCTCCTGGATCTCGGCGATGGCTTCGAAGGCGGCCCGCGAGTCACCCATCCAGGCGGTGGAGTCGACCATCACGTAGGCGAGCACCCCGCGGCCGACCGCCGCCGGATCCACCTCGATCGTCGTCCGCCGGATGACCCCGCGCTCGCGCAGTTTGCGGACCCGTTCATGAGCCGCCCCGGCGGAGAGGCCCACGGCCTCACCCAGCGCGGCGTAGGACTGGGTGGCCTCCTGCTGGAGTTGTGCCAGCAGGGCCCGATCAATGTGATCCACGACTCTCCATTCGAATTACCCTTGCCTCAACAGTATCTGATCTTCCAATCTTCACTCCAGACCGAATCAGATTCAGAACCAAGGGGGAGAGTCCGCATGGCCAGCAAGCGCCCCGCGCTGTACGAGATGCTCGACGACCGCTTCCGCACCGGTCGGTGCATGAACGGTGACGACAGCCTGGAGGTTCTTTACACCGGCTGCCGCTGGGCCGAGGGGCCCGTCTACCTCCCCGCCTGGCGGCAGTTGATCTGGAGCGACATCCCCAACGACCGGATGCTTCGCTGGGACGAGGAGACCGGCACCGTCAGCGTCTTCCGCCGCTCCGCCGGACACACCAACGGCAACACCCTCGACCGCGAGGCCCGCCTGATCACCTGCGAGCAGGGCAACCGCCGGGTCACCCGGACCGAGCACGACGGCACCGTCACCGTGCTCGCCGACCGCTGGCAGGGCAAGCGGCTCAACAGCCCGAACGACGCGGCCGTCAGGTCCGACGGCTCCATCTGGTTCTCCGACCCGGACTTCGGCATCACCAGCGACTACGAGGGCCATCGCGCACAGAGCGAGATCGGCTCCAACAACGTCTACCGCATCGACCCCGCCACCGGTGAAGTACGCCTGGTCGCCGACTGCTTCGGCGCCCCGAACGGCCTCGTCTTCTCGAACGACGAGACGCGGCTCTTCGTCTCCGACACCCGGGAGGGCGCCATCCGGGTCTTCGACGTACGCGATGACGGCACACTCTCCGACGGCGAGGTCTTCGCCCGGACAGGGGACCGCGAAGCCGCGCGCTTCGACAACCTCCGCTTCGACGAGGGCGGCCGGCTCTGGGCGGCCGCCATGGACGACGGAGTCCACTGCTACGACCCCGACGGCACCCTGATCGGACGGCTCAACATCCCCGAGACGGTCGCCAACATCACCTGGGGCGGCGCCAAGCGCAACCGCCTCTTCATCACGGCGGAGACCAGCCTCTATTCGGTGGTCATGGGCGTCACCGGCACCCACCCGACCGGACCGGGCCGCAGGCCCTGGCTGGACCCGGAAACCCGCTGAGCCTGCGGACTGTGCCGTGGCGGGCAGTTTTCCCCCGCGCGGCACAACCCACCGATCAGGCCTACCGGGCGACGAACTGCGTCAGGATGGCCTGGACCTCGTAGATGTCGACGCCCTTGGTGAAGGTCTTGGATATCGGCGCCGAGCTGCCGGAGAGCCATATCTTCAGCTCCGCGTCCAGATCGAAGTGGCCGGCGGTCTCCACCGAGAAGTGCGTGATGCTCCGGTACGGGATGGAGTGGTACTCCACCTTCTTCCCCGTGAGCCCCTGCTTGTCGATGAGCACGAGCCGCCGGTCGGTGAACAGGATCGTGTCGCGGATCAGCAGATACGCCGCGTGCACCTGCTCCCCCTGCCCGAGTAGCCGCGCGTACTCACGGTGCGCCGACGCCGGGTCCACAGCGTGCGCGTTTCCAAACAGTCCCATGAGAGTCCCCCCGCTTGCCTGGTGAATCGATCTCCAAGAACCGTATCCGGACCCCTCACCACCCCGCGTCCCCCGACAGAGCCATCTCACCCCGTAGCTCTCCCGAGCCAGCTCTCATCCGCAAGGAGGAGGGGAAACGCAAGAGGCCCCCCGGTGAACCGGGGGGCCTCTTGGGCTGTGCACTCGGCAGGATTCGAACCTGCAACCTTCTGATCCGTAGTCAGATGCTCTATCCGTTAAGCTACGAGTGCTTGGCTGGCCGGGGTTTTGCGCCCCGTTGGCCTTGCGAGAACAACAATACATGGACCTCGCCGGGACGCGAAATCCATTAGCCCCACCCGCTCTGACCTGCAGAAACGGGCTGGAAGAAGATCATCCGCTTGGGTGCGTGATGCGCCCCGGCCAGGCCGGAACGCCCTGCGTCGGCCCCTGATCCGGGCACCGGACCGGAAGACCGCGCCCGGACCCGGAAAGCACCGAAGCCCCGGTCCGCAAGGACCGGGGCTTCGTGAAGTGCGGAGGCGGAGGGATTTGAACCCTCGATGGGGGGTAAGCCCCAAACCGCATTAGCAGTGCGGCGCCATAGACCGGACTAGGCGACGCCTCCAGCACACCCTCGCGTACGAAGGTGCGTGCAGATGATGACACAGGCCAGGGGCCCGTCACCAATCCGGTCCCACGGTACAAGGAGGGCGGCCCGAAGGGCAAAGCCTTAAGCCCCCTTCGTGCGCCTTATCCGTGCGCCTTCTCCGTGCACCTTCTCGGCGAGTCCGCTTCCCCCGCCTTCTCCGGGCAGAACGTCGGGGCCCGACCGTCGTTGGTCAGCCGTACGACGTACGGACGACCTGGAGTGCCCCATGCTGCGTCTCGCCGCTTTCGCCGTCACCTCCGCCCTGGCCGCCGCGGCGGTGGGCCCACTGCCCCCGCTGCCACCTCTCGGGCGGCTGCTGGCGGCCCCCGACCGGCTCACCATCTCCGTCGCCGACACCGGCAACCCCCGGGCGGACGGCCAGTACCGGCTGGAGTGCAACCCGGTCGCCGGGAACCACCCCCAGGCCGAAGAGGCCTGCGCCCGCCTCGAAGACCTCGCACGCGAGGGGAAGGACCCCTTCGCCCCCGAGGCCAAACGGCAGCTCTGCACCATGCAGAACGGCGGCCCCGCCACCGCCCGGATCACCGGAACCTGGCACGGCCGCAAAGTGGACTCCCAGTTCCGCCGGACGAACGGATGTGAGATCAGCCGTTGGAACGAGTTGGAACCTGTGCTTCCGCGTGGGCGTTCCTGACCTGGGAGGATGTGGCGGTCAAGCGGGATCCACGGCACATCAGCCCTCTCACCGGCGGCCCGTGCCCTTAGACTCCTCCCGTGACATGCCGGTAGTTGTGGTCAGGGAGGAAGCTCGTCGTGAGCAGCAGGCCATCCCGAGGCGCTGCTCGCCTCGCAGCAATACTCGACGCTCTTCCGGACGCGCTGTTGCTCGTCAACGCCAACGGCACGGTCGTCAACGCGAATTCGATCGCCCTCGAGGTCATGGAGAGCCCCGGTACCGGGCTCGTCGGCCGCGGCGTGCTCGACCTCCTGCCCGAGTTCGACTCCAAGCTGATCCCCGGCTCCATGCGCCGGCCCGGCGAGGACGAGGGCGGCCGTGCCCGTCCAAAGCGGATGGTCGCGCGCCGAACCGACGGCAGCGAGTTCCCCGTGGAGGTCACCGCCGCCCATCTGGACGGCCGTGACGCCTACCGCGAGCCGCAGCCTTCGTACACCGGCGACGAGCTGCTGATGCTCGTCGTACGGGACCTCTCGCAGACCGTGGACACCGAGGCCGAGCTGGCCCGCTCCCAGCGCCAGACCGAGATGATCCTGCGGGCCGCCGCCGAGGGCGTCGTCGGCACGGACACCGACGGACGGGTCGTCCTGGTCAATCCGGCCGCGGCCCAGATCCTCGGCTACCGCGCCACCGACCTCGGCAACCGCGAGCTGCACGGGCTGGTGCAGCACTCGCGCGCCGACGGCTCGCCGTTCCCCTTCGAGGAGTCCCCGCTCGCCGACACGCTGCGCAGCGGGCGCAAGCACCGGGTACGCGGCCAGGTGCTGTGGAACAAGACCGGCCAGCCGGTCGCCGTGGACCTGACCACCTCCCCCGTACGGGACGGGGAGCAGCTCGTCGGCGCCGTCATGACCTTCACAGACCGGCGCTCCTACGACGCGCTGGCCGCGCGCCACGCCCAGTTGCTGGCGGTCCTCGGCGACTCCCTGCGCGGCCCCCTGGAGGAACTGCGCGGGGAGCTGGCCACGCTGGCCGCCGACGACGCGGGACAGCTGTGGCCCGAGGCCAACCAGCTCCTGCACCACCTGGCCGCCGGCTACTCCCGGATGACCACGTTGGTCGACAACGTGCTCGGCTTCCAGCGCCTCGACGCGGGCACGGACCGGCTCTCCAAGAAGAAGGTGCTGATCGACGGGGTCGTCGCGGCCGGCGTCGACGGCGCCACCGAGCTGATCGGCCCCGGGCGGGCCCAGTTCGCCGTGCACGCCCCGACCATCGAGGCCGAGGTGGACGCGGAGCGGATCGCGACCGCCCTCGCGCACCTGATCGCGGACGTCGCCGGGGTGGACGCCACGGGCAAGACCCGCCAGGGCAGCGGCTACATGGACTCGACGATCGTCGTGGCCGCCGCGCAGCGCGGCGAAGTCGTACGGATCGAGGTGCGCGGCCCGTACGAGGGCGGCAACCCGGTGCACGAGCCGGTCGTACGGGGCATCGTGGCCGCGCACGGTGGTGTGCTGCAGACGGTGGAGGTGCCGGGCGCGCCCGGCGGGGCGTACGTGCTGGAGCTTCCGCTGGGCGCAGGGGCTGGGATGGTCACCCTCCCCGAGCCCGAGGAGCCCGCCGCGCAGGAGCCCGGGGCCGAGGGCGGTCCCGCCAAGATCTCAGGTGGCCGCCGCGCCCGGCGCGGCGTGGACTCCTTCCTCGACGATGCCGATTCCGACGCCTCCACCGGTACGGGCGCGGGTACGCGTCCGGACGCCGCCGGAGACCGGCCCAAGGCCGTGGGCCAGGCGGCCGCAGCCGGTGGCGGGAGCGCACTCGCGCTGCCGTCCGGGCGGCGCCGGGGCGGCGAGGCCCGGCCGGGCGACGGCGCTCCCGCCGAGCTCGCTCAGTCCCCGGTGAACCCGGCGGGCCTGGGCGGTGGCGCGAGCGGCACCGGAGGCAACACCGGGACCGGGCGGCGCCGCGGCCAGAACGGCGACGGCGGCAACGACGAGGGCAGCGGCGGCCAGGGCGACGGCGGCCCCGCGCGGCCCGTACCCCCGCAGGGCACCTCCGTGCCCGCGCTCCCGCCGATGCCGGTGGGTCCCATGCCGGTGCCCCCGGTTCCGCTGGCCCCCGTCCCGCTGACCGAGCATCCCGCCGGGCGGCGGCGTGCCCTGGGCCCCGCGGGAGCGCAGCAGCCCGGTGGTCCGGTGCCGGCGACCGGGCTCCGCCCGACGCCCGCACCCTCGGCCTCGCCCTCGATCGCGCCCCCTGCCTCTCCGGGCTCCCCGGTCGCTCCGGCTGCCGCTCGGCCCATCGCCCCCGAGGGCGGTTTCGCGCTGCCCGCCGGCCCGTCCGCGGCCTCGGCCCCGGAGCCCCCGCAGGCCCCCGCCATGGCCGGCTCCCGCCCCGCTCCCGCCGAGGCCGAGGGCGAAGCCCCGGGTGGGCGTCGTGGACGCCGGGTGCTGGGTGCGCCCCTTGCCGAGCCCGCGGCCCCCGCCGGGCAGCCGGACACGGGCGCGCAGGGCCCCGTAGACCCCGAGACGCATCCGACCGGGCGGCGCCGTGCACTGCCGGCCACCCCGGCCTGGCCGGTGCCGGCGGCCCGTACCGCCCCCGAGGACGAGGCCGAGGCCGGGCAGATCGCCGTGCCCGGAGCCCGACAGCCGCAGGACACCCCGGCGGAAGCCTCCGGAAACCCGATCAGCGTCCGTGCGCTGGGCACCCTCGGCCAGGGTCTCTCGACCGACACGAACGGCTCCGGCCGCCGACGTCGGCTCGCGGAGCCCGCGCCCCAGGGCCGTGCCTTCGCCATAGGAGCCCCCGAGGCCGGTTCCGACGAGGGTCCCGAGCCGCTGGACGGCCCCGGTGGCGCCGTCGAGGTGGTCAACCGGCCCGTGCCGCGCCCCGTGGACGACGAACTGCCCCCCGAGCCGCTGGACAACCCGCGACGGCTCCTCGTCTGGCCCGCCCCCGATGTGCAGACGCAGCAGGCGCTCAGCGACCGCGGCTACCGTCCGGTGATCGTGCACTCCCGCGAGGAGGTGGACGCTCAGATCGCCGCGTTCCCCGCCGCGCTGTTCGTCGACCCGCTGACCGGGCCGATCACCCGGACCGCCCTCCAGTCGCTGCGCCAGGCCGCGGTGGCCGCCGAGGTTCCCGTACTGGTCACGGCCGGGCTGGGGCACGCCACGCGCGAAGCCGCGTACGGCGCCGATCCGGCCGTGCTGCTCAAGGCGCTCGCGCCCCGCGACAGCGAGCAGCACCCCTCCCGGGTGCTGCTGATCGAGGAGCACGACGAGATCGCCACCGCGCTGACCGCCGCCCTGGAGCGGCGCGGCATGCAGGTCGCGCGGGCCGACGCCGATACGGACGCCGTGGAACTGGCCACGCGGATGCGGCCCAACCTGGTGGTGATGGACTTGATGCAGGTGCGCCGCCGCCGGGCCGGGATCGTGGACTGGCTGCGCGCCAACGGGCAGCTGAACCACACCCCGCTGGTCGTCTACACGGCCACCGGGATCGACCCGGCCGAACTGCCGCGGCTGGCCTCGGGCGAGAGCGTGCTCTTCCTCGCCGAGCGGTCCACCACGGCGGACGTGCAGGGCCGCATCGTGGACCTACTGGCCAAGATCGGCACCAACTAGTCATCCTGGCCGCATGGCCATCATCGACACGAGCGAGCAGACCGTCCCCGCCGACAACGGGGAGGTCAGCCTGCTCATAGCCCGGCAGGTGGACCCGGGCCACGAGGAGAACTTCGAGGCCTGGGCCCACGGGATCCTGGAGACGGCCGCGGCCTTCCCCGACCACCTCGGGTACGGGCTGTTCCGCCCGGCCGTGGAGGGTGGGCCCTGGTTCCTGGTGCACCGCTTCCGCAACCAGGCGGCCTTCCAGCGGTGGCAGGACTCCGCCGAGCGCGCCGCGTGGTTCTCGAACTGCCTGGGTCACCACCACACCGAGATAGCCCGGCGCGAACTGCACGGCATGGAGACCTGGTTCGCGAAGCCGGGTACGGCCCGGCCCGCGCCACCGCGGTGGAAGATGGCGATCAGCTCGGGGCTGGCCATCTTCCCGATCTCGCTCGCGGGCAACCTGCTGCTCGGCCCGTTGCTGGTGGATCTGCACATCGTGCTGCGGACGGCCGCCTTCACCGTCGTCTTCAGCTCACTGATGACCTACGTGGCCATGCCCGCCGTCAGCAAGCTGCTGCGGCCATGGCTCACGCGGGGTCAGTAGCCCCCGACCGGGGGCGGGGCTCAGTCGAGCTTGGTGACGTCGAGCTCGCCCTCCGCGTACTGCTTGCGGATCACCTTCTTGTCGAACTTGCCGACGCTCGTCTTCGGCACCGCCTCGATGAACGCCCAGCGCTCGGGCAGCTGCCACTTGGCGATCGACTGGCCGAGGAAGGCGCGCAGCCCCGCGTAGTCCACGGTGGCCCCCTCCTTCAGGACGACGGTGGCCAGCGGACGCTCGTCCCACTTCTCGTCGGGGACGGCGACGACCGCCGCCTCGGCGACCTCGGGGTGGGCCATCAGCGCGTTCTCCAGCTCCACGCTGGAAATCCACTCGCCGCCGGACTTGATGACGTCCTTGGCCCGGTCGGTGAGGGTGAGGTAGCCGTCGGAGCTGATCACTCCGACATCACCGGTCTTGAGCCAACCGTCCGCGCTGAACTTGTCCTCGGGCCGCAACGGTTCACCAGACGCACCGCCGTAGTAGGCGCCCGCGATCCAGGTGCCGCGGACCTCCAGCTCGCCCGCCGACTCGCCGTCCCAGGGCAGGACGTCGCCGCCGGGGCCCACCAGACGGGCCTCGACACCAGCCGGGAAGCGGCCCTGCGTGATCCGGTAGGGCCACTCCTGCTCGGCGGTCAGGCCGGCCGGCGGGTGGGCCATGGTGCCCAGCGGGGAGGTCTCGGTCATGCCCCAGGCGTGGCAGACCCGGACGCCCAGCTTGTCGTAGGCCTCCATCAGGGAAGGCGGACAGGCCGCGCCGCCGATGGTGACCTGCTTCATCGAAGTCAGGTCGCGCGGGTTGGCGGTGACCTCGGCGAGCAGCCCCTGCCAGAGCGTGGGGACGGCCGCGGCGTGCGTGGGCTTCTCGCGCTCGATCATGTCGGCGAGCGGGGCGGGCTGCAGGAAGCGGTCCGGCATCAGCATGTTGATGCCGGTCATGAAGGTGGCGTGCGGCAGACCCCAGGCGTTGACGTGGAACTGCGGAACCACGATGAGGGTGGTGTCGCGGTCGGTCAGTCCCATCGACTCGGTCATGTTGACCTGCATCGAGTGCAGGTAGATCGACCGGTGCGAGTAGATGACGCCCTTGGGGTCCCCGGTGGTGCCGGAGGTGTAGCACATGGCCGCGGCCTGGCGCTCGTCCAGCTCGGGCCAGGCGTAGGTGTCCGGGCGGCCCGCCAGGAGCTCCTCGTACTCGTGCACGCGCACGTCGAGGCCCTCCAACACGGAGCGGTCGCCGACACCCGTGACGACGACGTGCTCCACGGTCGGCAGGTGCGGCAGGAGCGGCGCGAGCAGCGGCAGCAGGGTGCCGTTGACCAGGACGACCCGGTCGACGGCGTGGTTGACGATGAAGACCAGCTGCTCGGGAGGGAGCCGCAGGTTCAGCGTGTGCAGGACGGCCCCCATCGAGGGGATCGCGAAGTACGCCTCCACGTGCTCGGCGTTGTTCCACATGAGGGTCGCGACGCGGTCGTCCTGCTGGACTCCGAGCTCATCGCGCAGGGCATTGGCCAGGCGAGTGGCACGGATTCCGATCTCGGCGAAGCTGCGTCGGTGCGGCTCGGCCTCCCCGGTCCAGGTCGTGACCTGGGACTTCCCGTGGATCGTCATCCCGTGCTGGAGTATGCGGGTGACGAGGAGTGGTACGTCCTGCATCGTGCTCAGCAAAGCGTCCTCCCGGTGAGCGCTGCGGCGCTGCGGCGGCTACGGATGCTGCCGATTCTGCGCACGTACCGGTCGGCATGTCACTACCCAGCGGTAGAACACGCCCGATGTTTCACGTGAAACAACGCGCGGACGGGTGGGTGTTTCACGTGAAACGTCGACGGGCTCGGCGAATCGGGCCCAGCGAACCGGGCTCAGCGAACCGGGGTCAGCTCCGGGTCCTCGCGGAGCTTGCCGAGCGCCCGGGAGACGGCGCTCTTGACCGTGCCGACGGAGACCCCGAGCAGCTCGGCGGTCTGGGCCTCGCTCATGTCCTCGTAGTACCGCAGGACCACCATCGCCCGCTGCCGGTCGGGCAGCCGGGTCACCGCGCGCCACATCGCGTCGCGCAGCGCCTGTGCCTCGGCGGGGTCGGCGGCCGGCGGCTCCTCGGGCTCGGGGAGCTCGTCGCAGACGAACTCGTCCACCTTGCGCTTGCGCCACTGGCTGGTGCGGGTGTTGACCAGGGCCCGGCGGACGTAGCCGTCCAGGGCCCGGTGGTCCTCGATGCGGTCCCAGGCCACGTACGTCTTGGCGAGCGCGGTCTGGAGCAGGTCCTCGGCATCGCAGGGGTTCGCGGTGAGCGAGCGCGCGGTCCGCATCAGGACCGTGCCGCGGGTCCGGACGTACGCCGAGAACGACGGGTACGGCGTCGGATTCGAGGCGAGCGTGCACACAGGCGTGGTCATGCCTCCACGCTAGGAGCGGGAGCTCTTCGCGGAATCGGCCGCAAGTGCCGAAGCCGAGTCCGCCTCAGGTTGTAGGGGCGGGGGTCGCCCCACCTCCTGAAGGTGGAGGAGGTGGGGCTTCCCCTTTCCGCTTCCGGGCGGGGCGATCAGCCGTCGGCGCCGAGGATCAGGCCGGAGGTCGGGACCCCGGTACCGGCCGTGACCAGCGCGTACTCCGCCTGCGCGACCTGGTTGACGGAGGTGCCGCGCAGCTGGCGTACGGCCTCGGCGATGCCGTTCATGCCGTGCAGGTAGGCCTCACCGAGCTGGCCGCCGTGCGTGTTGATCGGCAGGGCGTCCGCGGCCACGAAATCGGCCGCCTCCCCCGGCTTGCAGAAGCCGAACTCCTCCAGCTGCATCAGGACGAAGGGCGTGAAGTGGTCGTAGAGGATGCCCACGTCGATGTCCGAGGGCCGCAGTCCGCTGGTCCGCCACAGCTGACGGGCGACCACGTCCATCTCGGGCAGCCCGGTGAGGTCGTCGCGGTAGAAGGAGGTCATCCCCTCCTGGCGGCGGCCGGCGCCCTGCGCCGCGGCGGTGATCACGGCCGGCTTCTGCCTCAGGTCGCGGGCCCGCTCGGCGGTGGTGACCACGATGGCCTGGCCGCCGTCCGTCTCCTGGCAGCAGTCCAGCAGCCGCAGGGGTTCGACGATCCAGCGGGAGGCCGCGTGGTCGGCGAGGGTGATGGGCTTGCCGTGGAAATAGGCGGCCGGGTTGTTCGCGGCGTGCCGACGGTCGGTGACCGCGACGTGGCCGAAGGCCTCCGGGGTCAGGTTGTACGTGTGCAGGTAGCGCTGGGCGGTCATGGCCACCCAGGAGGCGGGGGTGAGCAGCCCCCAGGGCAGTGACCAGCCGAGCGCCGCGCCCTCCGCCGAGGGCTCGCGCTGCTGGACGCCCGAGCCGAAGCGGCGGCCGGAGCGTTCGTTGAAGGCGCGGTAGCAGACCACGACCTCCGCGACCCCGGTGGCGACGGCGAGGGCGGCCTGCTGCACGGTGGCGCAGGCGGCGCCGCCGCCGTAGTGGATGCGGGAGAAGAAGGAGAGGTCTCCGATCCCCGCCGCCTGGGCGACCGTGATCTCGGGACTGGTGTCCATCGTGAAGGTGACCATGCCGTCGACGTCGGCCGGGGTGAGCCCGGCGTCGTCGAGGGCCGCGTGAACGGCCTCGACGGCCAGCTTGAGCTCGCTGCGGCCGGAGTCCTTGGAGAACTCGGTCGCGCCGATGCCGGCGATGGCGGCACGCCCGCCGAGCTCGTCGCGGGTGCGGACGCTCATGCGGTGCCTCCCTGAGGGTCCGGCACGGTGTCCGGCGCGGGGTCCAGCGCGGGGTCCAGCGTGACGGTGACGGTGCCCGTGACGTGGTGGCCGATGCCGTTGGCCCCGATGACCCTGATCTCGGCGGTCTCCCCGTCGAGGGCGGTGACGGTGCCGGTGAGGGTCATCGTGTCGCCCGGGTAGTTCGGGGCGCCGAGGCGGATGGCCACCTTGCGCAGGACGGCGGACGGGCCCAGGTGGTCGGTGATGTACCGGCCGACCAGACCGTTGGTGGTCAGGATGTTCATGAAGATGTCCGGGGAGCCCTTCTCCCGCGCGAGCTCCGCGTCGTGGTGCACGTCCTGGTAGTCGCGGGAGGCGATCGCGCCCGCGACGATCAGGGTGCGGGTGACCGGTATCTCCAGCGGCGGCAGTGTGTCGCCGATGTTCATGCGCTGTCCCCCTCGGGTGCGTGATCGGAGTGTCCGGAGCCGCCCGCACGGGCGGGCGCGCCGGACAGGACCGCGCCCAGCTCGGCCAGCAGTTCGCTGCCGCAGCCCAGGTACGCGTCGAGCTGGCGCCCCCACAGGAAGTGCCGGTGGACGGGGTGGTCGAGGTCGGCGCCCATCCCGCCGTGCAGGTGCTGGCCCGCGTGGACCACCCGCTTGCCCGCCTCCGAGGCCCACCAGGCCGCCGTCAGCGCGTGCTCGCCCGCCACGAGCCCCTCGTCGACTCGCCAGGCCGCCTCGTACGCGGTGACCCGTATCGCCTCGGTGTCCATGTACGCGTCGGCCGCGCGCAGCATGACCCCCTGGTTCGTGGAGAGCGGCCGGCCGAACTGCTCGCGGGTGGAGGTGTACTCCACCGCGCGGGCGAGCGAGCCCGCGCAGACGCCCGCCTGGAGCCCGGCGAAGGCGATGCGGGCCACCGCCAGCACGTCGGCGTAGGCCTCCGCCGCATCCGCCGTGCCCGGCTCCCCGACGCGTTCCGCTTCGGCGTCGGCCAGGGTCAGGCTCCCGGCCGACCAGGGCGCGGTGGTCTCCACGGCCGAGGTGTGCACTCCCGACGCGTCGGTCCGTACGAGCCACAGGGTCCCGGAGGCGTCCGGGACCAGCACGTGGGTGGCATCGCGCAGCCAGGGCACGGCGGGGGCGGTGCCGGTGAGCCGGCCGTCCTGCGTCGCGGTGATCCGGCCGCGGTTCGGGAAGGCACCGGTGGCCACGGCCTCGCCGGAGCCCAGGGCCGGCAGCAGCCGGGCGCGCTGTTCGGGGCTGCCGTGCCGGGTCAGGGCGAGGATCCCGTAGACGCACGTGGCGGCGTACGGGGTCTGCGCGGTGGTGCGGCCCTGCTCCTCCAGCAGGAGCACCAGGCCGAGCAGGCCGACCTCCTCGACGGCGCCGGTCAGCCCGGCGGTGGTGAGGGCCTTCCACAATTCGGAGTCGCTGCCGGTGCCGGTGGCGGCGAGGCGGTCGTGGGTGGCCATGTCGCGGAAGATCTGGGCGGCCAGCCCGGCGGCCGCTGCCTGTTCCTCGGTGGGGTGGAAGTCCATCAGGCCTCGCTCCCCCGGAAGACGGGCAGTTCCAGTTCCTCGTCCACGCGCAGGAACTCCAGTTGTACGGGCAGTCCGATGCGGACCTTGTCGGACGGGACTCCGGTGATGTTGCTGACCATGCGGACGCCTTCGGCGAGCTCGACGAGCGCCACGGCGTAGGGCGGGTCGAAGGCCGGGAACGGCGGATGGTGCATGACGACGTAGCTGAACACCGTGCCGGCGCCGGAGGCCTCGACGGTGTCCCAGTCCAGGCTCGCGCAGTCGTTGCAGCCGGGGAGCCACGGGAAGCGGAGCGTGGCGCAGGCGGTGCAGCGCTGGATCAGCAGCTTGTGCTCGCGGACCCCCTCCCAGAAGCCCTGGTTGTCGCGGTTGATCACGGGGCGGGGACGCTGGGCGGTCCGCTTCGACGGCCGGGCCGGCTGAGCGGCGGCCTGCTGCACGACCTGCTCGGCCGCCTTCTTCGCGGCCGGTACGTACTTGAGGATCCGGAACCGGTGCGTACCGGCCACCTCGCCGTTCGCGCGGACGTCCATGCGGGTGGTGACGAAGTGCCCGGTGCCCAGCTTGGTGGTCTTGCGCGGCGACACCGACTCGATGACGGCGTCGAAGGTGATCGCGTCACCGGGGCGCAGCGGCCGCAGGTACTCCTGCTCGCAGTCGGTGGCGACCACGGAGGTGCAGCCCGCGCCGTCGAGCAGCGCGAGGAGTTCGTCGTAGGCGGAGGAACGGCCGGCGTGGCCGGAGAGTCCGCCCATCGTCCAGGCCTGGAGCATGGTGGGCGGAGCGATGGCGCCGGGCCCGGTATAGGCGGGGTTGGTGTCGCCCATGGCCTCGCACCAGTGGCGGATCATCGGCTCGTTGACCGCGTCCCTGCCCTGTCCGGCGGTGGCGGCGGGCTGCCCTTCGAAGGCCTTCAGCAGCGCGTGGAACCGCGCTGCCCCTTCCTCGTCGGCAGCGGCGGTGACGGCAGTGCTCGCCGTGCCGGCGGTGCTTGCAGTGCTGGTGGTGCTGGCGGTCATCTCTTCCTCCCCTTCATGCCGAGCCGCATCATCGCGACGATCTCCCGTTGGACCTCGCTGACGCCGCCGCCGAAGGTGTTGACCTGGGCGGCCCGGTTCATCCGCTCCAGCTCGCCGCCCGCGAAGGCCTCGGCCCCTCTGATCAGGGCTTCCTCCCCCACCACTTCCTGGCAGATCCGGTACACCTCGACGGTGGACTCGGTGCCCAGGAACTTCACGCCGCTCGCGTCGCCGGGGGCCAGAGAGCCGGCACCGACGTCCTGGACCAGGCGCCAGTTGAGGAGGCGTACGGCGGCCAGGCGCGCGTGGGCCTCGGCGAGCCGGGACTGCACCCAGGGGCGGTCTACGGGACGCTCGCCGGTGACCGGGTCGGGGGTACGGGCATGGTCGAGCGCGCCCTCGTAGAAGTCCTCGGCCTGCATGCCGATGGCCGCGAGGGCCACGCGCTCGTGGTTCAGCTGGTTGGTGATCAGGCCCCAGCCACCGTGCTCGGGGCCGACGAGGTTGCCGGCGGGCACGCGGATGGAGTCGTAGTACGTGGCGGTCGTGGTCAGGCCGCCGACCGTCTCGATCGGGGTCCAGGCGAAACCGGGGCTCCCGGTCGGCACCAGGATGATGGAGATGCCCTTGTGCTTGGGGGCCTCCGGGTCGGTGCGGCAGGCGAGCCAGATCCAGTCGGCGTTCTGGGCGTTGGAGGTGAAGATCTTCTGCCCGTCGACCACCCACTCCTCGCCGTCCCGCACGGCCTTCGTGCGCAGGGAGGCGAGGTCGGTGCCCGCCTCGGGCTCCGAGTAGCCGATGGCGAAGACGAGTTCGCCCTTGAGGATCCGGGGCAGGAAGTAGTCCTTCTGCTCCTGCGTCCCGTACTTCATCAGGGTCGGGCCGACGGTGTTGAGGGTGACCATGGAGACGGGGGCACCGGCCCGGTAGGCCTCGTCGAAGAACACGAACTGCTCGTCGGGCCCGCGGCCCTGGCCTCCGTACTCGACGGGCCAGCCGAGGCCGAGCAGCCCGTCGGCGCCTATGCGGCGCAGTAGTGCGCGTTGCTCGGCGGGGTCTTGGGGCACCCCGTCCGGCAGCAGGTTTCCGAAGTAGTCCCGCAGCTCGGCACGGAGCCGCAACTGGCCTTCGGTCGGGGCGAGGTGCACGGCGCTGGCCTCCCGGCATCACATCATCAAGTGGACCTGACTGTCCGTCAGATTCCAGGTGGATGTCAAGGCCGGGGAGCGGCGACAAAGGGCGGGAAACGCCCGAGGGCGCCTGCGCTACCGGACCCCAGCCGGTCCGGTCGCACAGGCGCCCTCAACAGTCAGCGCGGCTCACGCCGCATCTACCACCAGGGGTGGAAGTTCACCGCGACATTGGAGTTGTGCTGCTCGATCGCGGTGAAGGCCGAGCCGTTGACCTGCGCGGTGTTGTTCTGATTGGACGCACCGGAGCCGGTGGCCACCTGCTGTGATGTGGAGGAGTTGCCGTGGTTGCTGCCGCCGACGCCGCTGCCGATGATGCTGGCGACGCTCGCATTCGATCCGTCGTTCGCGAAGGAGCCGTTGTCGGCCGACGCCACCCCGCCGAACAGGGCGACGGCGAGGGGGAGAGCGGCGACGGCGGCGATGACGCGGGCGGTACGGATGCTTGCCATGTCTGAATCCTCCATGAAACCGAAGTGGGGGTTGCTCCAAGGCAGTTGGCCGACTGTCTCGGTTCGTTCCGTGCTGTGCGGCGTCGCGACACCAGAGTTGCCCACCGAATCCCCGGCGAACCACCCCGGAGCCTACGATTCCCCCGCAAGCATGACCAACATCGGATAAACCTCATTCGCGCCCCCGCCCCCGCAGGTCAGCGCCCCGAGAACCGGCGAAACCCCTGCCGCGCAAGAGGCGAAGCGTTCCGCCAACCCGCCGGCCCCGGACATGCCGAAAAGGGCCGCGCCGTCCGGGAACCCCACCGTCTCCCGGGCCTGCGGCCCTGCAATGCCAAGCTTCGCGCCCCCTGCACGCCCCCGGCACCCGCCGGGGCAATCCCACCGTGCCCCGCTCCGGGGCACCCACGCGGCGCGATCCGCGGTCGCGGCCTGCTTCCACCGACCGACCGGGCTCCAGCGCCTGCTGCCGTGCTCGTACGTGCTGCGTGCTGCGTGCTGCGTGCTGCGTGCTGCGTGCTGCGTGCTGCGTATTGCGTATTGGGTCCTTGCACGTCGTGTCCTGCGTACGGCGTGCGGCGTCCTACGGGCCACGTCTCGGCGGCTGCGTCGCGTCGACCGCGTACTACTGCTGCCGCCCTGCTCCTACGGTTGCCCTGCTCGAGCCGTCCTGCGCGAGCCGTCCTGCGCGAACCGTGCGACTACGCGGCGAGCGCCATCTCCCGGCGGGCGGCGGCGACCCGGACCGCTGCGGCGACCGCGGCCGTACGGTGACTGCTGTCGGACTCGAACGCGGAGCGGGAGCCGGAGTCGGAACCGGTGGCGAGGGCCGCGGCGGTGCTGGAGCGGCGGACGGACGGGGTCTTGCCGTGGGCCTCTGCGCGGATGCGCTGCTTGATGGTGGGCGGGAGCGATCCGCCCCGCATCATCGCCCGCCAGGTGCGCCGGGCCATGAAGGTCGGCCGGCTCGCGGCGGCGGCCACGGGGGCGACGGGGGAGGAGAGCGAAGCGTCGGCGGCCGGGGCGGCCTTGCCACCGAAACCGAGGGAGGCGAAGAGGGCCACGAGAGCTGCGAGGACGGTGGTCCAGATCGACGTGATGGTGCTGCGGTGAGCCATGACGGTTCCCTCATTTCGCGATGTTCCGACGGGCGGATCTGAATACATTCGTCATGATGCGAGCGCAACCGCACCGCCTCCACGACGCGCGCCGATCTTCCGACAAACACCACTCAAAGGAACCAATGCCACGATTTCTACCCCGGAAATCATTGGCGTACGGCCTGTCCTACGCCGGAGGATCCGGGTATGGGAACAGACATCTTCGGCGTCATCGAATGTCGCTGGGACCGCTGGCTGGACGAGGACGACCGCAGCTGGGACGCGGTCTGCAGCATCGACCACCTGTACAACGGCCGTTCCTATGCCGCCTTCGGCGCCCTCTTCGGCGTCCGCGACACCGCCTCTTTCCGGCCGCTCGCGGCCGACCGCGGCTTGCCGCCGGATGTATCGCCGGTGACCCTGACCCATCACATGCCGTCCGATCAAGGCACCTCGTGGATCAGCTGGGCGGAACTGGAGGCCGCCGACTGGGACGAATACGCCGCCGAGACCGACGACTGTGTCCACGAGTACCGCCGAGGCCCCGATGGCACATGGGCGTTTCATGGCCGGAGCGTGGACGACCTCAATCGATGGGGGGAGCTGTCCGGCGCCAAGGACTCCCTCGCCCTCTACCACCCCGGCCGCGTCTACCCAGAAGGCACGGAGTGGCCCGACGGGGACCGGCTCTTCCGCATCGGCCGGCTCCGCCGCCGCGAGGCCGTCGGGGACAGTGAGTGGGGCGCTCTCTGGAGCGTCATGCGCACGCTCGCCGGGCTGCACGGTGCCGAGGGCGTGCGCCTGGTGGTCTGGTTCGCCTGAGGCGGGAGTCCGTGCGGACGGCACGGCCGACGCGGGCGCATGCAGAAGGGGTGCCACCGGATCGGTGGCACCCCTTCTGAGCCGGCCCTGAGGCCCCGCAATGCGGTGGGTGTGGGATTTGAACCCACGGTGACTCGCGCCACGACGGTTTTCAAGACCGTTCCCTTAGGCCGCTCGGGCAACCCACCTGGCGGGTACAGAGTACCGGGCGGTGGGGGTGGGCGGCGCTGCGGATTTCCGGGTCAGGCGGCCCGGGGTCCCCGGTGCTCCTGGGCTACGAGGTGAGGAGGACGCCTCCGTAGGAGACTCCCGCCACCACCAGCCAGGCGGCGAGGCCCAGGAGGGCGGCGCGGCCGCCGGTGCGGGAGAGGGCCGGGAGGTTGACCGCGGAACCCAGCCCGAACAGGGCCGATGCGAGCAGCAGTTCCTGTGCGGTGTGCGCCCATTCCAGCGCTGTGTCGGGCAGTACCCCCGTGGCACGGAGCGCGGCCGCCGCGAGGAACCCGGCCACGAACAGCGGCACCGGGGCCGGCCGGCGTCCCGAGGGTGTGCGCACACCACGCTTGCGGGCCCGCGCCGAGAAGGCCACCGCCGCCACCAGCGGGGCCAGCATCGCCACCCGCATCAGCTTGACCAGCACCGCTTCGCCTAGTGCCCCCGGGCCCGCGGTCTGGGCCGTCGCCACCACCTGGCCGACGTCGTGGACGCTGGCGCCCACCCAGCGGCCGAACTCCGGGTCGGAGAGCCCCAACGGGGCCTGGAGCAGCGGAAGTACCGCGATGGCCAGGGTCCCGCAGAGGGTGACCAGGGCGACCGAGGAGGCCACGTCCTCTTCTTCGCTGCCGGAGACCTCGCTGACGGCTCCGATGGCCGAGGCGCCGCAGATCGAGTATCCGGTGGCGATCAGCAGCGGCTGGTCGCCCGGGAGGCCGAGCCTGCGGCCCAGCCAGAGGGTGCCGAAGAAGGTCGCCGCCACCACGGCGCCCACCATCGCCACTGTGGCCCAGCCCAGCCGGAGCACCTGGTCCAGGCCCAGCGCCAGGCCCAGCAGGACGATGCCGAGCCGCATCAGCCGCCTCCCGGCCAGGGAGAGGCCCGGCCGCGCTGATCCCCGTACGAAGCCCCGTAGGCCCGGAAGGTGCGCGGCGGTGATGCCGAGCACCACGGACGCCGTCAGCATCGGGACCCACGGAACCAGCCTGTGGACGGACCAGGCCACCAGGACTCCGGCCGCCGCCAGCCCCAACCCGGGCCACGGAGTGGATGTTTCACGTGAAACGTCGCCTGGAACCGACGGGCCCGCCACCCTCACCGGGCGGTGCAGCAGGGCCATCAGTCGACCGGGAGGGTGTAGACGCGGCGGACGCTGCTGCCCAGGCGGACGACGTCGGCCCCGTAGACGTGGAGGGATATCGCCTTCGTGCGACAGGAGTTGCGGACCTTGTGGATGTCTCCTGGCGGGGCGAACCCGCAGACGTCCCCGGGGCCGTTGACCACGTGTTCCGTCGCCACCAGCCGGGCTCCGGAGGTGGCCGTGGCCGGGGCGAGGCGGTAGCGGAGCTCGCTCTCCTCGCCTTGATGCACACCGGCCACGCACCACGAGACGTGGTCGTGAATGGCGGTCTCCTGACCCGGCAGCCACACCAGGGCCACCACCGAGAAGCTGCCGTCCGGCTCCGCGTGCAGGACGTGCTGCCGGTACCGGTCGGAGTGACCCTCGCACTGTTCGGCGGCGAGCAGGCCGGGCATCCCCAGGTGCGGGGCGAGCCGCTCACCGACCAGGTAGGCGGTCAGGTCCGGGGGCAGACCCCGTTCGACGACCGTACGGATCTCATCGACGAGGGCGGCCATCCTCGCGGTCGTTCGGGCCGGCGGCGTGGTGGTGGTCATACGGGGAGCGTCCGCGAGGCCACCCATCACGTCCAACGACAGTTCCGAGCTGAATTCCCAAGTCCCGCTTATGGGTTGGCGAAGGGATCTTCCGGCCCTGTCAGCAGCCGACCCGGTTCGACGCCGCCTGCCTCAAGGCGTCCAGGACCACCGCCGTCGCCGGGATCCGCAGATGGTCGCGGTACACGTAGGCGGAGATGTGGCGGCGTGCGGCCGGCTCCAGAGGTCGTCCGCACACCTTGGTCAGGGAGAGCGAAGGGAGTACCAGCGCGGGCATCATGGCGACGCCCAGCCCCTGCGCGACCAGGCTCTGCACGACCAGGTTGTCGTCGGTGGCGAAGCGGATGTCGGGGACGAAGCCCAGCTCCGCGCATTCGTGCAGCAGGTTCGCCCGGCAGCGCAGGCAACCCGCGATCCACCGCTCCTCGGCGAGGTCCGCCAGGTGCACGGCCCGCCGCCGGGCCAGCGGGTGCCCGGTCGGCAGCAGCACCGTCAGCTGGTCCTCCAGCAGCTTGACCTCCGCCACTGCCTCCGGGATCTCCTCGTGCAGCCCGGGATAGGTGAAGGCCAGGGTGATGTCGCACTCGCCGCGCTCCAGCCTGCGCAACGAGTCCGGAGGCTCGCCCTCCAGCAGCCCGACCTGGATGCCCGGGTGGTCCTTGGCCAGACCGCTCAGGGCTTCCGGGACCAGGGTGACGTTGGCGCTGGGGAATCCGCAGAGCCGGACGCGGCCGGTGCGCAGCCGGGCGTAGGCCTTCAGCTGCGCCTCGGCGGCGGAGAGGCTGCCGAGGATGGACTCAGCGTGCCGGGCCATGGATTCCCCGGCCTCGGTGAGCTGCATGCGGCGCCCGACACGGGTGAACAGGGGGGTTCCGGCGGCGCGTTCGAGCGCCTTCATCTGCTGGGTGATCGCAGGCTGGGTGTACCCCAGGACGCGCGCGGCAGCCGAGTAGGACCCGGAGGCCACCACTTCGTGGAAGGTCCGTATGTGCCGCGAATCGAACACCCTTGAAGCATAAGCGGATATTGGGAGGGGCCGCAGGCGGAATCCCGCCTGCGGCCCCTCCCATCCAGCCAGTTGAGCCCGTGGCCCGGACGCCTACTTGTCGCCCACACGCGAGCCGAAGGTGATGTCCACGGTGGTCGGCTTGCCGCCGCGCAGGTAGGTCAGCTTCACCGTCTCGCCCGGCTTGTACGTCCAGATCTCGCTGATCAGGGTCGGGCCGCTGTCGATGGCCTTGTCCCCCAGCTGGGTGATGATGTCGCCGGGCTTCAGGCCCGCCTTGCCGGCCGGGCCGTTCGGGTCGACCAGCTCGTTGGCGGACGCGCCGCTCTCGGAGATCTTGGCGCCCTCGGTCTTGGCCGCGAGGTCCACGGAGACCGAGATCACCGGGTAGACCGGCTTGCCCGTCTTGATCAGGGACTCGGCCACGTTCTTGGCCTGGTTGATCGGGATGGCGAACCCGAGGCCGATGGAGCCGGCCTGGCCGCCGCCGAAGCCGCCGTTGCCCGCCGACTGGATAGCGGAGTTGATGCCGATGACCGCGCCGCGGCCGTCGAGCAGCGGGCCGCCGGAGTTGCCCGGGTTGATCGAGGCGTCCGTCTGGAGGGCGCTCATGTACGAATTCTTGCCGCCGGAGCCGTCACCGGAGGCGACGGGGCGGTTCTTGGCGCTGACGATGCCGGTCGTGACCGTGTTGGACAGGCCGAAGGGGGCGCCGATCGCAATGGTCGAGTCGCCGACGGCGACCTTGTCCGAGTCGCCCAGGGGGAGCGGCTTGAGGCCGGAGGGCGGGGTCTTCAGCTTGATGACGGCCACGTCGTAGCCCTGGGCCCGGCCGACGACCTCGGCCTCGTACTTCTTGCCGTCCGAGAACGTCGCGGTGAGCTTGCCGCCGTTGGCCGCGGAGGCGACCACGTGGTTGTTGGTGAGGATGTGGCCCTGCTGGTCGTAGACGAACCCGGTACCGGTGCCGCCCTCGCCGTCTCCGGCCGAGGCCTCGATGGTGACCACGCTGGGCAGCGCGCCGGCGGCCAGGCCAGCGACGGAGCCGGCCTCGCGCTTGAGGTCCTTGGGGGTGTTTCCGGCGCTGACCGTGGTCGATCCGGAGCCCTTGGAGCTCCGGTCGGCCGCCCAGTAGCCGACGCCGCCGCCGACGCCGCCCGCGAGGAGGGCCGCCACGAGAACGCCGGCGATCATGCCGCCCTTGCCCTTCGGCTTGGGCTGCGGAGCTCCGGCCGCGAGCGGCGGAACGCCCCACGCGCCACCGCCCTGGCCGCCGTCGGACGCGTACGCGGGGGCCGCGGGCGGCGGGGGAGGCCAGCCCTCGGCGCCGTGCGCCTGCGGCGCCGGAGCAGAGGCGGGGGTCTCGGCATACGCCGGAGCCTGCCCGTACGCCGGAGCCTCGGGCTGCGCGGCCGGGGCCTGCACCGGGGCCGGGGCCGAAGTCTGCGGGAGCTGCTGCGTCGGCTCGGCGCCGGGCGCCGGCGTCGGCGGCAGCTGCTGGGTCACCGGCTCGGCGGCCGCGGGAGCCACCGGCGGTGCGTCTACAGGCGCGGGAGCGGCCGGGGTGTCAGCCGCCTCGGGGGCGTGAGCGGCCACCGGGGGTACGGGCGGGGCCGCGGGGGGCGTCGGGGCCGCGGTGCCCTCGTTCTCGGTGCTCACAGCGCTCTCTCCTCGTCACACACGGCTTCAAAAATCTGGCGATATCGGTCCGACTGAACGTTCGACGTGCCGCACAAGTTCCTGGGCAAAGCCTTTCCCATGACCCGTCAGAGCACTGTAAGCCGGACCTGTGAGTCTCCCCCATCCTTTATCTCCGACATTTCGGGCGCATCCGCAGAAGTACCCATCGGGCTCCCCACGACACCGGGACCCCTCCCGGTGGCACCATGGCCCCGTGACCCACGCAACGCCGCGCCCCATCCAGGTCGTCGCCCACCGCGGCGCCTCGGAGGATGCCCCCGAGCACACCCTGGCCGCCTACCGCAAGGCCATCGAGGACGGGGCCGACGCCCTCGAGTGCGATGTCCGGCTCACGGCCGACGGCCATCTGGTCCTCGTCCACGACCGCCGGGTCAACCGCACCTCCAACGGGCGGGGCGCCGTCTCCGCCCTGGAGCTCGCCGATCTCGCCGCCCTCGATTTCGGCTCGTGGAAGGACCGGGAGGAGCCCCCCGACTGGGACGCCGACCCCGAGCGCACCTCCGTGCTCACCCTGGAGCGGCTGCTGGAGCTGGTCGCGGACGCCGGACGGCCCGTACAGCTGGCGATCGAGACGAAGCATCCGACCCGCTGGGCCGGACAGGTGGAGGAGCGCCTGCTCTTCCTGCTCAAGCGCTTCGGCCTGGACGCCCCGCCCGCGGAGGGTCCGCACCCGGTCCGGGTGATGAGCTTCTCCGCGCGCTCCCTGCACCGGATGCGGGCGGCCGCGCCGACCGTCCCGACCGTGTACCTGATGCAGTTCATCTCGCCCCGGATGCGGGACGGGCGGCTGCCGGCCGGGGTGCGGATCGCGGGCCCCGGGATGCGGATCGTGCGCAACCATCCGGGCTTCGTCCGCAAGCTTCAGGCCGCGGGTCACTCCGTACACGTGTGGACGGTAAATGATCCAGAAGATGTTCAGCTCTGCGCTGATTTGGGTGTAGAAGCGATCATCACGAACAGGCCCCGACAGGTTCTGTCACAACTAGGGCGCTGACGTCCCCTTTTGCGCACCCGTCACTTACGACCCGTTCGTGACGGGGTGTGCACCGGCGCATCCGCTCCGCATTCGGTCATGACGAATGCGCCAGAGGCCTCCGCTTCGGCGGTTTCCGGTCCAGGCCATTGGGGCATCCAGACCATGCGTGGGGCTAAGGAGGTTCCGGGGGTGGCGTTGGTGGTGGCACAGGAAGTGCCCACGTCGTCGTGCATGGACGTACGCCATGGTCCTGCGGGCGTGGGCGAGGCAAGGCACCGGATGCGCGAACAATTGCGCGTCAACGGGGTGTCCGAATCGGTCGTGGACGACGCAGTTCTGATCCTTTCCGAACTGCTCAGCAATGCCTGCCGGCACGGCAGACCGCTGGGCTCGCGGGAGGTCGGTGACGGCGAGATACGCGCGTCGTGGTGCGTCGACAAGGCGGGGCGGCTGACGGTCGAGGTCACGGACGGAGGCGGGCCCACCCGCCCGATCCCGGCCACGCCCTCGGTCACCGCGCGAGGCGGGCGGGGGCTGAACATCATCAGCGCCCTGGCCCAGGACTGGGGTGTCCGGGATGGAGCGGCAGGCGAAGTCACCGTATGGGTGACCGTTGCCTGTGGGGCCCGGCACGAGGATTTCGCTACGCGCGTCGCGCCCCCGGCGATCGACTTCTGTACGGCCTTCGACGATCTGGATCCGTGATCTCTCCCAGATCTCTCATTTCCGGTCTCCGAGAAGGCAGATGGCGGCCGTCCGGGAGCGCACGCCGACCGTGCTCCCGGCCGCACCCCACCGGTTCCGGCGGTACGAACGGCTAGGCTCGCGCCCAGACCGACGCCGTACCGCCGCAACCGGGAGACACCCACGATGGCCAAGAAGCGCCCCGCCGCGAAGACCGCAAAGCCGCAGCTCAACAACGGGGAGATCCCGGTGGTGGGCGCCCGCGAGCCCTGCCCCTGCGGATCCGGGCGCCGTTACAAGGCCTGTCACGGCGCGGCCGCGGCGCACGCCGTCACCGAGCACGTGGCCCGCCCGTTCGAGGGCCTGCCCGGCGAATGCGACTGGGTGGCGCTGCGCGAGCTCGTGCCCGCCGCGACCATCCCGCTCACCCTCAAGGGCGGCCTGCCCGATGGCGTCCCCTCCGTCACCCTGGTGACCGTGCTCCCGCTGGCCTCGCCGGCGCTGCGCCGCGAGGACGGCTCCATCCTGCTCGGCCTCCAGAACGACTCGACCTCCGGCGACCTCTCCCGGGACATGGCCGACACCCTGGAGCGCGCGATCGCTGCCGAGCCGGGCACCGTAGTCGCGGCCCGACGGGTTCCCGCCGAGGGTCCGCGACTTCAGGATCTCCTGGCCGCCGACGGCGTTTTCGAGCCGGTTGTGCACAGCGGCTTCGAATTCTGGATTCCGGAGGCGGACGGCGCCCAGAACGCCGCTCCGGAGATCGCCGCCTCCCTGGAGCGCGCCAACGCCGCCGCCATCCCGACCGTCAAGCTGGCCGGCGTGGACGCCGCCTACTGGTGCGAGACCCCGGACAAGAACCACCTGCGCTGGGTCATGCCGCAGCCGGAGGAGAAGCTGCTCGACGCGCTCGCGCGACTGCACGCGGCGGGCACCTCCTCGCTCGGCGAAGGCACCAAGCTCGTCGGCTCCTTCCGCGCGCACGGCCTGATGGTCCCCGTCTGGGACCTGCCCACCGGGGTCTCGGCCGACGACGTGGAGAAGCCGGCCGCCGAGCTCGCGGAGCGGCTGGCCGCGGCGCTGGCCACGGACGCGCCGCTGACCACGGAGGAGCGCCGGGCGCGCGGCGGTCTGACCAACCGCCAGGTGACGCTCAGCTGATCGGCCGCCGGGCCCGTACGCGGGCCCCGGCGCCGGAGGGTGACGGGCCATCGGCAACCGGTGACCGGAGTCACAACTCCCGCTAATCGCCTGCAAATCGGTGTCTGAATATCAGAGATCGAATTTGCGAACAGGCGATCTCTTGTTACCGTTCTTGTAGCCCGGTCGCTGGTGCATCCCCCGTCGCCAGCGACCGGGCCCTTGATTTTCCGGTGATGTTCAACGGTCACCCGGGACCGGCGAGTTGCTGCCGGACCGCAGAAGCAGCGCCCCTTCCGCATCCGGAACTGCAAATTCCGCCACGGCCGAGTAGGCGTCCGCCGTTCCTGCCGAGGGATCTTTCGGCGTCTCGCACAATCCCGGCTCGTCACCCGCGCCGACCGCGCAGCGGATCTGCACCGTCCGCCCGGCGGGCCCCATCACCGTGAGCACCGCCTCCAGCGCGCGACCGCTGGTGTTCCGGTAGTAGCTGCGTCCCCAGGTCCGTCCCTCGCCGGTCAGCACGCAGGTCTGGGCCTCCACGCCCTGGGGAGCGGAGAGTTCGGGTCCGCAGTGCGCGTCCGTACGGGGCTGTTCGGCCGGTCCCGGCCGGGCGGACGCCGCCGCGGACGGAGCTCCGGACGCGGCTCCGGAGCCAGTGCCGGAACCCGCCGCGGGTACGTGCGTACGGGGCCGGGCGGAATCGGAACCACCGCCGGAATCGGGAGAGTCTCCGAGCCCGAAGGTGGAGAGCAGACCGCCGCCTTTTCCGTCACTCCGACCGGCGAAATCCGGCCCGGCGATCGCTCCCGCCAGTGGAAGCGACAAGATGATCAACACACCGGCGCCGATACCGATCAGGCGGAGATTCATTCGCCGAAGATAGCGACGCGGGAATGGGGTGCGGAGATCCCCGCGCCCAATTCCCTTGGAAACTCGTCATGCTGACACCCGTACGAGTGATCCACGGGCGCCCCGTACGCCCGTTCCGCCCGCTGTGCCGGGCACACCGGAGTCAGTACGCGAGCCGGCTGCCGCCGCCGGAGGCCCCGCTGCTCGCCTCGACCAGCGCGTCCACGACCGCCTCCACCTCCGGCAGCCAGAGCTCCCCGGCGGCCGCGCCGGAGCCGTCGGCGCCGCCCGGCTCCCGCTCCCACCGCACCTGGCCGCCGCCGATCGCGGCGGAGGGCGGCAGCAGCAAGTAGCCGCCCTCGCCGTGGAATCGCAGCGAGGAGGGCACGTGGTCCTTGGCGTAGAGCAGCTCGCCGAGCCGCTCCAGCGAGTACGGCGCCACGAGCAGCGACCACCGTGTGGGCGTGGCCACGATCGGCCCGAGCCGCATGCCCTGCGCGTCGAGACGTACGACGGCACGCGCGGCCGCGGCAGCCGGCAGGCTCACCGCACAGGGCGCGGACCCGCCGGTGGCCAGCAGGACCGAGGCGCCGGGCCGGTTGGCCCACCACCAGGCGACCATCCGGGGGTCGGTGGTGGCCGCGAGCAGCCCGGGATCGAAGGGATGCGCGCCGGGTACGACGCAGTCGGGGTTGGGGCAGGCGCACCGCGCGCCGTCGGCGCCGGAGCGCCCGACGGCGGGCAGTACGGGCCACTGCCAGGTGGCGGCGCAGTCGAGCGCCGCGTCGAGGTGGGCCGCCGCATCGCCCTGCGGCGGGGCGGGGCGCAGGGATTGCAAGCGATTGCGGAGCCGCTGGAGACGCCTTCCGAGGATCTCGCGCATGAGCGCTCGTTCCTTTCCGTTGAACGCCGAGGGCCACATCACACCATGTGAGCGGTGTTTCACCACACGTACACGTTTCGCGTCACTGTCCGCCAGAAGCAGGTTCACACGGTTCGTGCAGTTTTCTTACGGGTCCATGAAACGTCCGGCCGGGGCGGAACGCGACCCGCGCCGGCACCGGAACGGCTGTCGTCGATGGGGACGACGGTCCGTGCCGGGCGGTTCCCGGCGGGTGCCGGGCTGCGCCAACTGTCCCCGCGCGCCACCGATTACGTACCCGGACCGACCCGCGGACCCGCCCAGTCGACCGCAAAAACCGTCCGCTTCCCCCATTTTCCGGCCAAGTTCTAGCCCCGACCGGACAGTGAGTTGCCGTCCCACGGACACCAGGATTCCCACAGGGGCAATGCTGGACATCGCTCCTCGTCTGCGTGTAGATGTGGATTCATAGAAGGCGGCGCAGCATGATCTGGGGGTTTGCGATGCTAAATGGCGAATCGCACCAGCTGGAAAGGCGGACGCCATGAGCGCCCCGCATTTGCCGAAAGTGGCTGGAATCGATCCAGCAGTTACAGCGTCCCCGCACACTGTGGCGCCCACACCGACGTCCACCACCACGTCCACGCCCGCTCGCACGGCCCACGCTCCGGCGCAGGGACCCGCCGCGAGCTCGGTGATCCAGGACCGCCTGGCGGGCATGGTCTCCGACCTCACCACCCTCCACGAGCTCACCGAGCGGCTCGCCCGCGCCAGTGACCTCGGCTCCTCCCTCCAGGAGTTCCTGCGCGCCGGAGCCGCCCTGGTCGGCGCCCGCCGCGGCCTGATCGCCCTGGAACCGTCCGACGGACTCGGCCCCACCACCACGATCGGCCTCGGCCTCGGCCGCGCCGACCTCGGCCACATCGAGACGGTGCCGCGCAGCGCCACCTCGTACGGCCGCATCCTCGACGGGCTGCCCGACGCCCACGGGGGCTCCGAGGTGCTCCCCGAACCGGGCATGACCTCCGTCCCCGGCTCCGGCGGGTACGCCACCCCCGTCGACCCCCGCCACCGCGAGGTCGCCGCCCGCCTCGGCTACGCGGCCAGCTACACGCTGCCGCTGACCGCCGAGGCCACCGGCCGGCTCGGTGCGGCCGTCTGGCTCTACGACGAACAGGCCGAGCCGAGCGAGCGCCAGCGCGACCTGGTCGGGCTGTACGTACGGCACGCCTCCGAGCACCTGGCCCGGATGCTGGAGGTGGAGCGCTCCCGCTCCGACCTGGCCACCGTCGCCGAGGAGCTCCTGCCCAGCAGGCTGCCCCGCGTCTCCGGGGTCCAGCTCGCCGCCCGGCACCACACCGGCCCGCGCGGCGGCGGCGACTGGTACGACGCCCTGCCGCTGCCCGAAGGCGCCCTCGGGCTGGCCGTCGGCTCGGTCACCGGCTCCGGCCCGAGCGCCATCGCCGCGATGGGACGGCTGCGGGCCTCGCTGCGGGCGTACGCCGTCATGGAGGGGGAGGATCCCGTCGCGGTCCTCTCCGACCTGGAGCTGCTGCTGCGCCTGACCGAGCCCGCGCGCTCGGCCACCGCGCTCTTCGCCTACTGCGAGCCCGCCGGGACCTCCCCCACGGGCGGTCCGGGACGCAAGATCATCCTGGCCGGGGCCGGGCACACCCCGCCGCTGCTGATCGGCGAACGGCGCACCGAGTACGTGGAGACCACGCTCTCCGCGCCGCTGGGGATGCTGTCCTGCTGGGAGGCGCCGAGCGTGGAGATCGAGCCCGCGCCCGGAGAAACGGTGCTGCTCTACACCGACGGGCTGCTGCGGCGCACCGGCGACCCGATGGACCGTGCGTACGCGCGGCTGCACGCCGCGGCCGCGGGAATCCCCCGTAGCGCCCGTGAGGACCCGGCCGCGATCTGCGACCACATCCTGCGGACGGTACTGCCGGAGGGGGGCCTGTCCGACGGTGCGCCGCTCGCCGGCACGGACGAGGACATCGTCCTGCTCGCGGCCCGGTTTGACTGATTTGTCACACGGCTCGTCGGCCGCCTTCCGCTCACACATACGATGGCTGAGGTCCATACCCGGTCCGTGTCCGTCGTACTGAGGAGAAGACGTGGCTGACGAGCTCACCCCGGAGACCCCGGAAGAAGAGCAGCCCCAGAAGAAGCACAAGCAGCGCAAGAACGGGCTGTACCCGGGCGTCAGCGAGGAACTCGCGGAGAGCATGCGCACCGGCTGGGCCGACACCGAGCTGCACGGACTGGAGCCGATCGCCCAGGCCGCGCACACCGCCGCCCGCCGTGCCGCGCTGTCCGCGCGCTTCCCCGGCGAGCGCCTCGTCGTCCCCGCCGGCCGGCTGAAGACCCGCTCGAACGACACGGAGTACCCCTTCCGTGCCTCGACCGAGTACGCGTACCTCACCGGTGACCAGACCGAGAACGGCGTCCTGGTCCTGGAGCCCGCGGGGGAGACCGGCCACCACGCCACCGTCTACCTGCTGCCCCGCTCCGACCGCGAGAACGGCGAGTTCTGGCTCTCCGGCAGCGGCGAGCTGTGGGTCGGCCGCCGGCACTCCCTCACCGAGGCCGAGCAGCTGCTGGGCGTCCCCGCCAAGGACGTGCGCAAGCTCGCCGAGGAGCTGACCGAGGCCGAGGGACCGGTCCGGGGCGTGCGCGGCCACGACTCCGTCATCGAAGCGGCCCTGACCGACAAGGTCACCAAGGAGCGCGACGAGGAGCTGCGCGTCTACCTCTCCGAGGCCCGCGCCGTGAAGGACGCCTTCGAGATCGGCGAGCTGCAGAAGGCCGTCGACTCCACCGTGCGCGGTTTCGAGGACGTCGTGAAGGTGCTCGACAAGGCCGAGGCCACCTCCGAGCGCTACATCGAGGGCACCTTCTTCCTGCGCGCCCGCGTCGAGGGCAACGACGTCGGCTACGGCTCCATCTGCGCCGCCGGCCCGCACGCCTGCACCCTGCACTGGGTCCGCAACGACGGCGACGTCCGCTCCGGCGACCTGCTGCTGCTGGACGCCGGCGTGGAGACCCACTCCCTCTACACCGCCGACGTCACGCGCACGCTGCCGATCAACGGCACGTACACCGACATCCAGCGCAAGATCTACGACGCGGTCTACGAGTCCCAGGAAGCCGGCATCGCCGCCGTCAAGCCGGGCGCGAAATTCCGCGACTTCCACGACGCCTCGCAGCATGTACTCGCCGAGAAGCTCGTCGAGTGGGGCCTGCTGGAGGGCCCGGTCGAGCGTGTTCTGGAGCTCGGCCTGCAGCGCCGCTGGACCCTGCACGGCACCGGTCACATGCTCGGCATGGACGTCCACGACTGCGCCGCCGCGCGCGTCGAGGCGTACGTGGCCGGCACGCTGGAGCCCGGCATGTGCCTCACCGTCGAGCCCGGCCTGTACTTCCAGGCCGACGACCTGACGGTGCCCGAGGAGTACCGCGGCATCGGCGTCCGGATCGAGGACGACATCCTCGTCACCGAGGACGGCAACCGGAACCTGTCGGCCGGTCTGCCCCGCACCTCCGACGATGTCGAGGCGTGGATGGCGCGGCTCAAGAGCTGACGCCGACTTGCGTTCAGGTGGGCGGGATCCTCTCCGGGGTCCCGCCCACCGGCACGTCTAGGCCGTCTCTTTCGGATCTCGTCGGTTGAGCCCGCGTCGTCCGGTGCCGTGCCTCGCCGTGCCGGGCGGCGCGGACCCGGCAAGATCCGAAAGAGACGGCCTAGGACACCTTCAGCAGCGAGTCGTCCCGCCACTTCAGCATCTTGTCGAAGCTCACCACGGCCCCCCGGCCCGGCCGGTTTCGGAAGCGGACGTGGTCGGCGAGTTCCGCGATCAGGTGCAGGCCCCGGCCGTGCTCGGCCAGGGAGGGTCTGCGGCGGGCCACCGTCGAGGGCGGGAACCCCGGGCCCGAATCGCTCACCTCGATGCGGCAGCGGTCCCCGTCCAGATAGGCCGTGACGTGGTACGCCCCGGCCCCCTCCGGAACGGAGCCGTGCGGCGGGGCTCCGCAGCCGCCGTGCTCCACCGCGTTCGCACATGCCTCACTCAGCGCCACCGACAGGTCGAAGGAGATGTCCGGGTCCACCCCCGCGGTCTCCATCGTCCCCAGCAGCAGCCGCCTGGCAAGGGGCACGCTCGCTGCTTCGCGCCTCAAGTGGAGAGACCACCAGATGCTCATACGGTTACCTATTGCCGCCCGCGGCGGGGCGTAAGCCCCCGAGGACCGAGAGAGCCCTCATTCGGCCGATGCGACGCTCCCGGGCAGCGGTGTATGCGGCGGTATGGGCCGACGTGACCGCGCCGGAACGCGAAGCAACCTGCGCACCTGCCGTATGAAGCGACTAAGCCCAGTGCGATGATGGCCCGGCCATGACTGCCCCCCACGCGACGCAGGCCGGACCCGGCCTGAGGCTGATCCGGACCGCGGTGTTCACCGCGGTCTGTGTCGTGCTGTCCGCGGTCGGGCACGCACTGGCCTCCTGCGCCACGGTGCCCTGGTGGTCGCTGTGCGCGGGCTTCCTCGCCGTCTTCGCCGTCGCGGCCCCCCTCGCGGGACGCCGCCGCTCGCTCCCCGGCATCGCCGCCGCACTGGCCACCGGACAGCTCGCACTGCACACGCTGTTCGGCCTGGGCCAGCACGGCGCCACGATGCCGGCGGCCGGCACCGGGCCCTCCGACACCTCGCTCGCGGCGCTCGCCGCGCAGCTGGTGTGCGGGGGCAATACCGTCCCGCTCGGCCCGGCCGACGCCCGGCGGATCCTGGAGAGTGCCGGCCTCGACCCGGCGGCCATGGCCGCCCAGGCCGAGGCCCAGGGCCACATGACGCACGCGCACATGGGGCAGGGGCTCGCGGAGCCGGCCACCGGGCTGCTCAGTCCGGGCATGCTGGTCGGCCACCTGCTGGCCGCGCTGGCCGCCGGCTGGCTGCTCGGCCGCGGCGACGCCGCGCTCTTGCGGCTCCTCGAACTGTCCCGGCTCGCCGCCCTGTCCGCCGAAGCCGACCCGGTGCGCCCGCTGCGTGCCGCGCTGGCCTACGTACGGGCCCTCGGCGCCGGGCTCCCGGGCACGCCGGTCCGTACCCCCCGGGCCGCCGGAACCGCCGCGGACCCCGCCGTCTCCACCGGCCGGGACGCTCTCCAGCACACGGTGATCAGGCGCGGGCCGCCCACGGCGTTCGCCCTCGCAGCCTGACGCGGCACTTCTCCTCCCCGGGACGTACGACGGGAGCACCGGTGCCGCGAACTCCGTGCGCGCCGCGCGCGGAGCCACCGTCACCACAGCTTCCGTGGAGTGTTTCTGCCATGAAGACCTCTCGCGTCTCCTTCGCCGCCGCCCTCGCCGCCGGTACCGTCCTCCTCGTCTCCGGGACCGCCTTCGCCCACGTCGGCGTGCAGCCCGGCGAGGCCACCAAGGGCGGCTACGCGACGATCAACTTCAAGGTCCCCAACGAGCGCGACAACGCCTCGACCACTCAGCTCGAGGTCAACTTCCCGGCCGACCAGCCGCTGTCGTCCGTCATGCCGCAGGACGTTCCCGGCTGGACCGTGACCGTGGAGAAGAGCAAGCTCGACAAGCCGCTCACCGTGCACGGCAAGCAGATCAACGAGGCCGTCACCAAGGTGACCTGGTCGGGCGGCAAGATCGAGCCCGGCAAGTTCCAGCAGTTCCCGCTGTCCATCGGCCAGCTGCCCACCAACGCCGACAAGATGGTCTTCAAGGCGATCCAGACGTACGACAACAACGAGACCGTCCGCTGGATCGAAGAGGCCAAGGAAGGCGCGGCCGAGCCGGCCAACCCGGCCCCCGTCCTGAAGCTGAACGCCGCCCCGGCGGCGGGAGCGGGCGACCACCACGACGACGGCGACAAGAACAGCGCCGCCGCCGAGAAGACGGACCACGCCGAGGCCGCCAAGAGCGGCTCCGACACGACCGCGCGGGCCCTCGGCATCGCCGGCATCGTCATCGGCCTCGGCGGCGTGGCCTTCGGCGTCGCCTCGCGCCGCCGCACCTCCTGACCTGCCGTACCGACATGGCGATCCGTGTGTCCGGCCGGGCCATGACGGCCCCGGCCGGACACGCGGGTCCACCCGTACCAACCCCGATCCCAGGGACATTTCCATGCGCACCACACGTGTGACGGTCGCCGCCCTCCTGGCAGCGGCCGCCCTCACCCTGACCGCCTGCGGTGGTGAGTCGGCCAACACCGGCAAGGTCACCCAGATCAGCGGAGGCCAGGCGAAAGCCGGCGCCGCGACCGTGCTCGACCGCCCCTTCGACAAGCCGGACGTCGTCCTGACGGACACCACCGGCAAGCCGTGGAACCTGCGCGAGCAGACCAAGGGCAAGCCGACGCTCATCTACTTCGGCTACACCAACTGCCCCGACGTGTGCCCCCTGACGATGAGCAACATCGCCGTCGCCAAGAAGGCACTTCCCAAGGCCGACCAGGACAAGCTCCAGGTCGTCTTCGTCACCACCGACCCCGACCGGGACACTCCCGAGTCGCTCGGCTCGTGGCTCAAGGCCCAGGACCCGGCGTTCATCGGGCTGACCGGGGACTTCGCCAAGATCCAGGCGGCCGCACGCACGCTCGGCATCGGTATCGAGGCAGCCGCGAAGGGGGCCGACGGCAAGGTCGTCTCCATGCACGGCGCCCAGGTCATCGCGTTCTCCCCGAAGAACGACGAGGGGTACCTCCTCTACGGGGAGTCCGCCACCGTCGATGACTACACCAAGGACCTGCCGAAGATCATCAAGGGAGAGAACCCGTGAACACCCGCACCACCCGCACCCTCGCCGCCGCCCTCTCCCTGACGGCAGCGCTCGCCATATCCGGCTGCTCCTCGGACACCAAGGACTCGGCAGGCTCCGCCGACTCGGGCGCCAAGCCGAAGCTGACGGTCAGCGGCGGCTACATGCCCGAGCCCGTCAACGACAAGATGGCCGGCGCGTTCATGGTCATCAAGAACGACTCCAAGACCGCCGACAAGCTGACCGGCGTCACGAGCCCGCTCTCCGACGATCTGCAGATCCACGAGACCAAGGATCAGAAGATGCAGCAGGTGCAGTCCATGGACGTGCCCGCGAACGGTGAGCTCAAGCTGGAACGCGGCGGCAACCACGTCATGTTCATGGGCCTGAAGAACACTCCCAAGGTCGGCGACAAGGTCACCGTGGAGCTGCGTTTCGAGAAGGCCGACCCGATCAAGGTCGAGCTGGACGTCAAGGAGCGTACGTACAAGGCACCGACCTCCAACGAGCACTGACGGACCGAGGGACTGACACGCCATGACGGCCACCGCCCCCGCCCCATCCGCGGCCCGCGTCCGTGCCACGGCGCTCCTGCCGCGGCTCACGCTGGTCCTCGCAGCCCTGCTCGCGGCCTTGTTCACCGCGGCCGTCCCGGCCTCGGCGCACGCCGCGCTGACCGCGAGCGACCCCAAGGACGGGGCGGTGGTCGCCACGGCGCCCGCCCAGGTCACCCTCTCGTTCTCGGAGGGGGTCGCCATGAACGGCGATTCCATCCGCGTACTGGACCCCCAGGGCAAGCGCATCGACACCGGTGAACTGCGCGACCTCTGCAGCGGAAACGTCATCCGCTACGGCACCGCCCTGCGCCCCGGACTGGCCGACGGCACCTACACGGTCGCCTGGCAGGCCATTTCCGCCGACAGCCATCCGGTCTCCGGCGCCTTCACCTTCTCCATCGGAGCCCCCTCCCAGACCGCCGTCACACTGCCCGCGCAGACCGCGGGCGACGGCCCCGTCGCCATCGCCTACGACGTCGCCCGCTACGCCGCCTACGCCGGGTTCGCCGTGCTCGTCGGCGCCGCCTGCTTCATCCTGCTGTGCTGGCGCCGGGGTGCCGCCGAGCGGCCCATGCAGAAGCTGGTCGTGCGGGCCTGGGTCACGCTCACCGTGGCCACCCTCGCGATGCTCCTGCTCCGCAACCCCTACACGGGGTCCGGGAACTTCGCCGACGTCTTCGACCTCACCGGGCTGAAGGCCGTCCTGGAGACCAAGTCCGGCGCCTCCCTCGTCTCGCGGCTGCTCCTCCTCGGCGCCGCCGCGCTCTTCATCGCCGTCCTGTTCGGCGCCTACGCACGGCGCCACCAGAGCGGCGGGAGCAACGGCGGCACCGGCAAGGGCTCCGCCGAGGCCACGGAGGAGGACACCGGAGGGGAGAGCGATCTCGTCTTCGGCCTCGCCATCGGCGGGACCGTCGTCGCCGCCGGCATCGCCGCCACCTGGGCGCTGGCCGAGCATGCTTCCACCGGCCTTCAGCCCGCCCTCGCCATGCCCGTCGACATCCTGCACCTGCTGGCCGTCGCCACCTGGCTCGGCGGGCTCACCGCGCTGCTCGTAGCACTCCACAAGGTCCCGGGGATCGAGCGCACCGCCATCCGGCGGTTCTCCACCGTCGCCTTCGTCAGCGTCCTCGTGCTCGCCGCCACCGGTACCTACCAGTCCTGGCGCCAGGTCGGCAGCTGGTCCGCCCTCACCGGGACGTCCTACGGGCAGCTGCTGCTCGTGAAGCTGGGCCTCGTCGGCGTCCTCGTCGCCATCGCCTCCGTCTCCCGGAAGTGGACCTCGCGGCTCGCCGAGGCGGCCCCGGCCGGGAAGCCGGTCAAGGCTAAGGCGAAGGCCAAGGCTGTCGCACAGGGCGATGTTTCACGTGAAACATCGCCCGCGTCGGCGTCGGCCTCTTCGTCCGCGTCTGCGTCCGCGTCCACCGACCCCAAGCGCGCCGCCCAGCTCGCCCGCCAGGGTGCCGCCCGGCGCAGCACCCAGGAGAAGCAGGCACGCGACGCCGATCCGGACCGCGCGGGCCTGCGCCGGTCCGTGCTCGCCGAGGCGGGCGTCGCCCTGGTCCTGCTGGCCGTCACCACCGTTCTCACCAGCACCGAGCCCGGCCGCGCCGCCGAACTGGAGACGAGTGGCGGCTCCAACGCCGCCGCCGTCCCCGACCGCGCCATCAAGATCACCCTGCCGTACGACACGGGCGGCCAGAACGGCAAGGGCTCGGTCCGGCTCCAGCTGGACCCGGGCCGCGTCGGCGCGAACACCCTCCACGTCTGGGCCGAGACCCCCGACGGCCAGCCGGTGGACCTTCCCGAGGTCAAGGTCTCCTTCACCCTCGCGGCCAAGGACATCGGCCCGCTGCCCGTCGTGCCCGAACGCGCCGCCCCCGGGCACTGGAGCGCATCGGGCGTCCAGCTGCCGCTGGCCGGCGACTGGCGGATCGACGTGACCGTCCGCACCTCCGACATCGACCAGACGACCGTCCAGAAGAACGTCAAGATCGGCTGATCAGCGTGACCCAGAACAGCGAGACCACCGCGAACACCACGGGCAGTCCCGACATCGAGATCTCCCGGCGCCGCCTGCTGGGCACCGTCGGCGCCGCGGGCGCCGCCGGGCTCGCGCTCGGCGCCACCGGCGGAGCGCTCGTGCACTCCGCCGTGGCGGGCACCGGGACGGCCGGCTCCGGGGGCGCCCCGGGCAGCCTCGCCTCCCTCGGCTCCACCCGGGTCGCCTTCGAAGGGGAGCACCAGGCCGGCATCACCACGCCCCTCCAGGCCAAGGGCCACGTCCTCGCCTTCGATCTGGCGCCGGGTGCCGCCCGTACCGAGGCCGCCGCCCTGATGCGCCGGTGGTCCGACACCGCCCGGCGGCTGACCGCCGGAGAGACCGCGCCGACCGCCGACACCGGGATCGCCCTCGACGCCGGACCGTCCTCCCTCACCATCACCTTCGGCTTCGGTCACTCCTTCTTCGATCGCACCGGCCTCACCGCCCGGCGCCCCGCCGCCCTGGACCCGCTGCCGGACTTCTCCTCGGACCGGATCGACGCCCAGCGGAGCAACGGGGACCTGTGGGTCCAGATCGGCGCCGACGACGGGCTGGTCGCCTTCCACGCGCTGCGGGCCCTGCAGAAGGACGCCGGGGACGCCGCCCGCCTGCGCTGGCAGATGAACGGCTTCAACCGCTCTCCCGGCGCCACCGGCACCCCCATGACCGCGCGCAACCTCATGGGCCAGGTCGACGGCACGAACAACCCCAAGCCCGCCCAAGCCGATTTCGACAAGCGGATCTTCGTCCAGGGAACGGTGCCCGCCGAGCACTCCTGGATGGTGGGGGGCTCGTACGCCGTCGTACGCCGCATCCGCATGCTCCTCGACCACTGGGACCAGCAGTCGGTCGCCCAGCAGGAGCAGGTCATCGGCCGTACGAAGGCCACCGGCGCCCCGCTGACCGGGGGCGAGGAGACCACCCCCATGGACCTCGCCAAGTTCGGGGCCGACGGCAAGCCGGTCATCCCTTCCAACGCCCACGCCCGGATCTCCGCCCCGGCGCAGAACGGCGGGGCGGCCATGCTCCGGCGCCCCTTCTCCTTCCACGACGGGACGGCCCCCGACGGGACCCCCGACGCGGGGCTCCTCTTCATCTGCTGGCAGGCCGACCCTGCGCGCGGTTTCGTCCCCGTGCAGCGCAAGCTCGACCGGGGCGACGCCCTGTCGGAGTTCATCCGGCACGAGTCCAGCGGCCTCTACGCGGTCCCGCCCGGCGCCGCCGCCGGGGAGTACGTGGGACAGCGGCTGCTCGAGGGATGAACAGCTCTGTGGCGTCGCGGGCCCGGCATTAGGCTGATCACATGTCGGCCACCCGCTTCACCTATCTCGGTCCCGAAGGCACCTTCACCGAAGCCGCCCTTCGCACCCTGCCCGAAGCCGCGACCCGGGAGCTCGTCCCGATGGTCTCGGTCCCTGCCGCCCTGGACGCCGTACGCAACGGTGAGGCCGCGGCAGCGCTGGTCCCGATCGAGAACTCGGTGGAGGGCGGGGTCACCTCGACCCTCGACGAGCTGGCCTCGGGCGAACCGCTGATGATCTACCGCGAGGTGCTGCTCCCGATCGCCTTCGCGCTGCTGGTCCGGCCGGGGACCAAGCTGTCGGACGTCAAGACCGTCACCGGGCACCCGGTGGCCCAGCCGCAGGTACGCAACTGGCTGCGGGCGAACCTGCCCGACGCGGTGTGGGAGTCGGCGGCCTCCAATGCCGACGGGGCCAGGCTGGTCCAGGAAGGCCGCTTCGACGCCGCCTTCGCGGGCGAGTTCGCGGCCGTCACCTACGGGCTGGTCCCGCTGGTCACCGAGATCCACGACGCGCAGAACGCGGAGACCCGCTTCGTGCTGGTCGGCCGCCCCGCCCGGCCGGCCGCTCCGACCGGCGCGGACAAGACCTCCGTCGTGCTGTGGATGGGCGACGACCGCCCCGGTGCGCTGCTGGAGCTGCTCCAGGAGTTCGCCGTCCGCGGGGTGAACCTGATGCTGATCCAGTCGCGGCCGACGGGCGAGGGCATCGGCAACTACTGCTTCGCCGTGGACGCCGAGGGCCACGTTTCCGACCGCCGGGTCGGCGAGGCCCTCATGGGCCTGAAGCGGACCTGCCCGCAGATCCGCTTCCTCGGCTCGTATCCGCGTGCCGGTGTCGCTCAGGGTGATGTGCGTGCGACCCGGTCGGGGACCTCGGACAGCGATTTCACGGCTGCCTCGGACTGGCTGACCCGTTGCCTCGACGGGCGCCCGTAGCGCTCTGTCCACTGTCCACAGAGTTATCCACAGGCGGAGATGCAGACCTGGGGACAAGTCGACAGAGCGGCACGACAAGGTCGACAAATCGGTCGGGTGACCCAGGTTTCGTGCTGGGGAGCGGAAGGTGAACGGCGTCACCCCTGCATCACCGATCAACTCTTTGGGGCGAGCCATTCCCACCCGAATGAGTGTGTGAGGGTGGTTTGAACCCTGATTGACCCTGCTCGCTCCGCGGTCAGGATTGATCTATTCCTGTATCCACAGATGCGGCACACAGCCTGTGGATAAGCTGGTCCCGTGGGGAATTCCTGTGGACAAGGAACGGCCTCCGGCCCTGCTCAGGGGCCGCCCGATCGGGGGCCCCGTGCCCCTTTTCGGGGAATGGGGCCGCTTTTATCGACCCTGGAGGAAGGAGCACTTCCGGTCACCCGTCGGAAGTTTTCCATTCGCGGCAATTAGGACAAAGCGACACGCAGCGTGATATCGGTGCGGTGCCCGGAAGCCCGGCCCGGTAGCCTGGAGGGGTGATTGACCTCCGGCTGCTCCGTGAAGACCCTGACCGTGTCCGCGCCTCGCAGCGCGCCCGTGGAGAGGACGTCGCGCTCGTCGACGCACTGCTCTCCGCCGACGAGCGCCGTAGGTCCTCCGGCATGCGATTCGACGAACTGCGCAATGAGCAGAGGTCGCTCGGCAAGCTCATTCCCAAGGCCTCTCCGGAGGAGCGGACCGAGCTGCTGAAGAAGGCCGATCAGCTCAAGCAGAACGTCAAGGCGGCCGAAGCCGAGCAGAACGAGGCGGACGAAGCCGCCAAGACGCTGCTGCTCCAGCTCGGCAACATCGTCCACGAGGACGTGCCCGTCGGCGGTGAAGAGGACTTCACCATCCTGGAGACACACGGCACCATCCGCGACTTCGGCGCCGAGGGCTTCGAGCCCAAGGACCACCTGGAGCTCGGCGAGTCCCTGGGTGCCATCGACGTCGAGCGCGGCGCCAAGGTCTCCGGATCGCGTTTCTACTACCTCACCGGTATCGGCGCCCTGCTGGAGCTCGCGCTCGTCAACGCCGCCATCGCGCAGGCCACCGAGGCCGGGTTCATCCCGATGCTCACCCCGGCGCTGGTCCGCCCGCGCGCCATGGAGGGCACCGGCTTCCTCGGCCAGGCCGCGGAGAACGTCTACCACTTGGAGGGCGACGACCTGTACCTGGTCGGCACCTCCGAGGTCCCTCTCGCCGCGTACCACATGGACGAGATCATCGACGCGGACAAGCTGCCGCTCCGGTACGCCGGTTTCTCCCCGTGCTTCCGCCGCGAGGCCGGCACGTACGGCAAGGACACCCGCGGCATCTTCCGCGTCCACCAGTTCGACAAGGTCGAGATGTTCTCGTACGTCGCGCCGGAGGAGGCCGAGGCCGAGCACCAGCGGCTCCTGGAGTGGGAGAAGCAGTGGCTGACCAGCCTCGAACTGCCCTTCCAGGTGATCGACGTGGCCACGGGCGACCTGGGCTCCTCCGCCTCCCGCAAGTTCGACTGCGAGGCGTGGATCCCCACCCAGGGCAAGTACCGCGAGCTGACCTCCGCCTCGAACTGTGACGGATTCCAGGCCCGCCGCCTGTCGATCCGCTACCGCGAGGGCAAGAAGACCGCGCCGCTGTCCACGCTGAACGGCACCCTGTGCGCCGTCCCGCGCACGATCGTCGCGATCCTGGAGAACCACCAGCAGGCCGACGGCACGGTCCGGGTGCCCCCGGTGCTCCGTCCCTACCTGGGCGGCCGCGAATTCCTGGAGCCGATCTCCAAGTGAGCACGGCCCCGTTCCCGTACAAGCTCGTCGCCACCGACCTCGACGGCACGCTGCTGCGTGACGACGACACCGTCTCGGAACGCACCCGTGAGGCGCTCGTCGCCGCCGGTGCGGCCGGCGCGGCGCACATCATCGTCACCGGCCGCGCCGTGCCCTGGACCCGGCACGTCCTCGACGACCTCGGCTACAAGGGCATCGCGGTCTGCGGACAGGGCGCGCAGGTCTACGACGCGGGCGCGCACCGGCTGCTGACCTCGGTGACGCTCGACCGGAAGCTGGCCGCCCTGGCGCTGGAGAAGATCGAGGCCGAGGTGGGTCCGCTGGCCCTGGCCGCCAGCCGGGACGGGGTCGAGGGCGAAGTCCTGTTCGGCCCCGGCTACCAGGTGCAGGAGGGTCTTCCGGCGATCTACCTGGAAGACACCGCCGCGGTCTGGACGGCTCCGCTGAACAAGCTGTACATCCAGCACCCCGAGCTGGACGAGGACGCTCTCGTCGAGGTGGCCCGGCAGACCGTGGGCGATCTGGTCGGCATCGTCATGGCCGGTCCGGGTGTCGTGGAGATCCTGCCGCTGGGGCTGAGCAAGGCCACCGGCCTCTCGCTGGCCGCGCGCCGGCTGGGGGTGAAGGCGGCCGAGACGATCGCCTTCGGCGACATGCCCAACGACATCCCGATGTTCGGCTGGGCCGCGCACGGGGTGGCCATGGCCAATGCCCATGCGGAGCTGAAGGCGATCGCCGACGAGGTGACCACCTCCAACCAGGAGGACGGCATCGCGGTCGTCCTGGAGCGTCTGCTGGGCGCCGCGTAACCAGGCACAGGAGTAGGGAAAGGTCCGGAACAGCCCGCGCCACCAGGCGCGCTCGAAGTGGCTGTTCCGGACCTTCTTGTTGCTCCCCGCACCGCTCACTCTGCCCGCGGTGAAGACGGCGTACCAGCGAATTTCGTCCGGGTCATGTTTCACGTGAAACATGCTCGTCGTGCCTGCGCGGGTGCGGGTGGCGGGTCAGCGGCCAGGCGAGCAGGCCCACCGCGAGGGCGATGGCGTGGCCCAGGTCGGTGAAGGTGCCGCCGGTGGCGAGGGGGAGCCCGAAGAAAGCCACGGAGCCCGCCAGGTAGAACCATCGCCAAGGGCTGGGGAGGCGGTAGGTCAGTACCCCCACGGCGGTCGCGAGTCCGTAGCTGACGCCGATGTCGACGACGTGGACCATGCTGCGCGGGGCCCGGTTGTCCCGGATGGCCATGAGGACGACCCGCTGGCTGAGCAGGGTGGCCGTGATGTGGCCGGTCGCGACGATCAGGAGCCAGCGCAGGGTGCCGAGCCAGCGTTCCACGTTGGCGTGGAAGACCTCGAAGAGCAGGACGTAGAGGGCGAGCGAGGCCGGGTTCTCGATCCAGAAGGCACTGCTGAGCAGGGCTCTTATGGGGTGCCGGGCCAGCTCGTGGATATTGCTGCTGTTGCGGTGGAGCAGGATGTGTTCGAGGTGGTCGGGCACGATCACGACGACGATGCTCGTGACGGCGATGATCAGGAGCCAGATGTGGGTACCGGGCGCTGCCCTTATCCAGGACCTCACGGGCCTGGACGGCTCGGGCTCGGTGGGCTTGATCATGTCCCGATGATGCCGCGCAAACCTGTGCCCCGCCTGGCCGGTGGGCCGGGCGGGGCACAGGTTTTGCGCGGATTTGGCTACTCCTCGCCCGCCAGCGTGAGGCGGCGGAGCCGCTGGCCGGCGTAGACGGTGGCGCCTACGGTGACCGCCACGAGCAGGATCACGGCGGTGGGCAGCCCGACGGTGGCGTCCACGTACCCCTCGCCCGCGACCTTCTGTGCGAGGGCGAGCGCCCACTGCTGGACGCTGAGGGTCTTGGCACCGTCCACCAGGCTGCCGAAGAGGGATTCCCAGATCAGCGCGTAGACGAGGCCGAAGACGACCGCGTGCCGGCTCACGGTGCCCAGCAGCAGGAACAGCGCGCTGTAGGCCACGGAGGCGATGAGGGCGGCGACGGTGTAGGCCACGGCGATCTGCTGGCCGTTGCCGTTGAGGATGAAGCCGGCGATCAGGGTGGGGATCGCGGAGAAGACCATCGTGACGGCGATCGCGACGATCAGCTTGGTCATGATGATCGTCGGGCGCTTCACCGGCTTGGAGAGCAGGTAGACGATCGAGCCGTCGTCGATCTCCGGACCGATGGCTCCGGTTCCGGCGATGACACCGATCAGCGGGACCATCGTGGCCAGGGCGAATCCGCCGAGGAGGTCGGCGGCGACCTTGTCGTCCAGGCCCGTGAAGGCGCGGACGGCGATGGAGATGACGATCAGCAGGGCGGGCAGCGCGAGGAGGATCAGCGCGCGGCGGCGGCCGAGCAGGGCCCGGTAGGTGAGCCGGGCAACGGTGGGGTTGTACATGGATGCCAGCTCCTTCAGGCCGCGACGAGGTAGGAGAAGACCGATTCGAGGGACTCGTCGGAGGGCGAGACCGTCGTCAGCCGGATGCCGTGCTCACGGGCGACCCGCGGCAGCAGCTCGGTGAAGCGCCCGAAGTCGACGGCCTGGATGCGCAGGGCGCCTTCCTTGAGGTCGACCTCGATCCCGGCGGTGGACGGGTCGGCGATCAGGGCCGCGGCGAGGGCCCGGTCGTCGGAGGAGCGGATGAGGTAGCGGTGGGGGCGGTCCGTCATCAGGCGGCGGATCTTGCGGAAGTCACCGGAGGCCGCGTGCCGGCCGGCGACGACCACCTCGATGTGGGAGGCGAGCTGCTCGACCTCCTCCAGGATGTGCGAGGAGAACAGCACGGTGCGGCCGGAGTCGCCCATCCGCCGCAGCAGCTCCATGAGCTGCATGCGCTGACGCGGGTCCATGCCGTTGAACGGCTCGTCGAGCAGGAGCACCGAGGGGTCGTGGACCAGGGCGGAGGCCATCTTCACGCGCTGGCGCATGCCCTTGGAGTACGTGGAGATCTTGCGGTCCTGCGCGTACTCCATCTCGACGGTGGCCAGTGCCCGCTGGGCCGCCACGTCGTCGAGGCCGTGCAGTTCGGCATTGGCGACGACGAACTCCCGGCCGGTGAGGAAGTCGTACATGGCCTCGCGCTCGGGCACGACGCCGATCTGCTTGTAGACCTGCTCATTGCGCCAGATCTGGGTGCCGTCGAGGGTGACGGTGCCCGTGGAGGGGGCGAGGAAGCCGCCCATCATGTTGATGAGGGTGGACTTGCCGGCGCCGTTGGGGCCCAGCAGGCCGGTGACTCCGGGACCGATGCGCATGGTCACGTCGTTGACGGCGACGACGTTCCCGAACCAGCGGGAGGTGTGGTCGATGTCGATGATGGTCACAGCCCGGCCTTCCGGTAGCGGGCCATCAGGGCGGCGTAGGAGCCGGCGATGAGGGCGAGGATGACGAGCAGGTAGACGGCGCCGGCGGCGCCCGAGGGGCCCGTGCTGCCGGGGAAGCCGGAGTCGGCGCCGAGGAAGGCGGTCTGTAGTCCGTCGATGAGGCTCATCGGGGAGAACAGGCCGAGCCACTCGATGGGCCCGGCCGAGCCCGTTTCGTAGGCGATGGCTTGGACGGCCGACACGGCACCGTAGGGGATCAGGAGCACGGCGATGATGGCGGCGACGCCGAAACCGCGGCGCGGGGTGAGGGCGGCCATGACCAGGCCGAGTCCGGAGAAGAGCAGCGACAGCAGCAGTACCGACACCAGTGCCTGCCCGAATCCCTTGGTCTGGTCGCCGAAGTCGAACTTGGCGAGCAGCGAGCCGATGTACATGATCACCAACGGGGTGGCGGTGAGGATGAACAGCGCCGAGGCCATGGCCGCGTACTTGGCCAGCACGTAGTCCACTCGCTCGATCGGCCGCGAGAAGTAGAGCGGCACGGTCTTGAAGCGCAGGTCCCGCGAGACGGACTGCGGTGCCTGGGAGGCCAGGTAGAGGTACACGATCACCTGGGTGGTCATGGCGTACGTCGTGTACTTGATCGGCAGCGAGGTGGAGCCGGGCACGGCGATCGCGACCGCCACGAGGATCAGTGCGGGAACGCACATCACCGCGAAGAGCAGCATCGGCAGCACCTTGGACTTGGCCGAGCGGCCCAGTCCGTACGCGCCGCGCAGGGACTGCGCGAACAGCGACTTGCGGGCGTAGGCGCGGCCGAGGCGGGGGCCGTCGTAGGTCCGGTAGCCGATGTTGTGGATCTGGGTCGAGGTGTCAGGCGCCATCGGAACCGGCTCCCTTCCGCTGGGTGGCGGCCCAGGCGGCGGCCTGGGCGGACTGGGCTACGGCTTGAGCGGCCGCTGCGTCGCTGTCGCGGAAGACCTCCGCGATGTGGTGGCGGCGCTGTTCCATGCGGACCAGGCCGATGCCGAGGTCGGCGACGGTGTCGCGGACGGTGTCGTACGTCGCCTCGCCGGTGGCCTCGACGAGGAGGATGTGGCCGGCGCCGGGCAGGCCCTCCTCCTCTCCCGCGTGGAGCGTGACACCGGCCTCGGTGAGCGCCTTGCGCAGGGCGGCGGTGCCGTCCGGGTGGGTGTCGGAGTCGGTGACCTCGACCGCGAGGGTGGTGGTGGTCTGGGTGAAGTCGCTGGTGGAGCTGGAGCGCAGCAGCTTGCCGCCATCGACGACCACGACGTGGTCGCAGGTCCGCTCCAGCTCGCCGAGGAGGTGGGAGGTGACCAGGACCGAGATGCCGAAGTCGGTGTAGACGCGGCGGATCAGGCCGAGCATCTCGTCGCGGCCGACCGGGTCGAGCCCGTTGGTGGGCTCGTCGAGGAGGACCAGTTGCGGGTCGTGGACCAGTGCCTGGGCGAGCTTGACGCGCTGCTTCATGCCCGTGGAGTAGCCGCCGATGGGGCGGTAGCGCTCCTCGTACAGGCCCACGTGGCGCAGGGTGTCAGCGGTGCGCTCGCGTGCGGCGGTCGGCGGGAGCCCGGACATGCGCGCCATGTGCACGACGAACTCGGTGGCCGAGACGTCGGGGGGCAGGCAGTCGTGTTCGGGCATGTAGCCGACGCGTTCCCGGATGGCGTTGCCGTGGGTGGCTACGTCGAGTCCGAGCACCGCGGCGGTGCCCTCGGTGGCGGGGGAGAGTCCCAGCAGAATCTTGATCAGCGTGGACTTGCCGGCTCCGTTGGCGCCCACGAGGCCGGTTACTCCGGGCCCGATGTCCAGGGAGAGCCGGTCGAGAGCGGTCACTCGGGGGTACCGCTTGCTCAGGCTTTCGGTCGCGATGACAGTCACGTGAACGACGTTAGTGGCGCTGTGCGCGCGGATCGTCAGACCTGGAGCTCGATCCCGTCTCCGCCTTCAGGACTACGGACCCGGACATAAGGCTGACGTAGGGCTGATGCGTACCGGACAAGTTTGTCCACAGGTCCGTGCACGGGCCTTGACGTGATCTCCGGTCATTGTCACATTCATCAGTGTCAAGTTACGGGCGCGTACGGCTACACGGACGGACGGCTGGCATGGCTGGGGACACCAAGCAACGCACCACAGAACTCTCCGCCGAACTGCGCGGGTTCAAGGAAGTGCAGCGCCTCTCCTACGAGTGCGCGGAGGCCGTCGCGGCGCAGCTGCGCCCCGGCGTGACCGAGCGCGAGGCCGCGCGGATGCAGCGCGACTGGCTGCGGGAGCGCGGGGTGCGGGACTGGTTCCACATGCCGTTCGCGTGGTTCGGCGACCGAACCGCCTTCACCGACTTCAAGATCCCGCTGCAGTTCTTCCCGACGAACCGGGCCCTGGAGCCGGGGATGCCGTTCATCCTCGACATGGCCCCGGTCTACAAGGGCTACACCGCGGACATCGGGTACTCGGGCAGCCTCGGCCTCAATCCTGTGCAGGACCGGCTCATGTCCGACCTCAGGGCACACCGCGCGCTGATCCTGGACCAGGTGCGCGAGCGCCGTTCCCTGCGCGACATCTACGAGGACGTCGAGCGGCTGATGATCAACCAGGGGTACGCGAACCGGCACCGGGCCTACCCCTTCGGCGTCATCGCGCACAAAATAGACCGGGTCAAGGAGCGGCGCTGGTCTCCGACCGCGTTCGGGTTCGGCACCCAGGCCCTGAAGGGGCTGGCCTCCGACGCCCTGCACGGTCACCGCGAGGGCTGGTCCCCGCTGTGGAGCCCGTACCACTTCTCCGACCACCCGCCGCAGCCCGGCCTGTGGGCGGTGGAACCGCACCTGGGGTTCCGGGGCACCGGCGCCAAATTCGAGGAGATCCTGGTCGTCACCGACTCCCAGGACCCCGAGGAGAGCGCGTTCTGGCTGGACGACGACCTGCCGCACGTGCGGCGCTGGGCTGAGGAGAAGACGGCATGAGCGGCACGGAATTCGGCAAGGCGTCCGGGACGGCCTTCGCGGGGGCGCGCGAGCGCTGGGTGAGCACGGGCGGGGTCGAGCTGTGCGTGGTCGAGCTCGGTGACCCCGAGCTTCCGACCGTGATCCTGGTGCACGGGTACCCGGACAGCAAGGAGGTCTGGTCCGAGGTCGCCGAGCGGCTGGCCTCCCGCTTCCACGTCGTGCTCTACGACGTACGGGGCCACGGGCGCTCCACGGCCCCCAAGCCACTGCGCGGCGGCTTTACCCTGGAGAAGCTGACCGACGACTTCCTGGCGGTGGCCGACGCGGTCAGCCCGGACCGCCCGGTGCACCTGGTCGGCCACGACTGGGGCTCCGTACAGGGCTGGGAGTTCGCGACGGTCGCCCGCACCGAGGGCCGCATCGCCTCCTTCACCTCCATGTCCGGACCCTCCCTCGACCACTTCGGCCACTGGATCAAGAAGCGGATGGCGCGCCCCACCCCGCGCCGGGTCGCCCAGCTGCTGAACCAGGGCGCCAAGTCCTGGTACGTCTACATGCTGCACACGCCCGTGCTGCCGGAGCTCGCCTGGCGCGGACCGCTGGGCAAGCAGTGGCCGAAGGTGCTCCAGCGCATGGAGAAGGTCCCGGCCGACGGGTACCCCACGGCCTCGCTGCCCAACGACGCCGCACACGGCGCCTGGCTCTACCGGGACAACGTCCGGCCGCGCATGCGCAGGCCGCGCGCCGACGCGTACGCGCACACCCCGGTCCAGCTGATCACCCCCACCGGGGACCTCTTCCTCTCCGAGCGGCTCTACGACGAGCTGGAGCTGTGGGCCCCCGACCTGGTCCGGCGCACCCTGCCGGCCAAGCACTGGGTGCCCCGGACCCGGCCCGACCAGCTGGCCGCCTGGATCAGCGAGTTCGTCACCTCCCGGGAGGAGCCCGCCACGCGGGCGCCCGAACAGAAGGCGCCGGGCAAGTACGCGGACCGCTTCGGTGGCCAGCTGGTCCTGGTCACCGGAGCCGCCAGCGGCATCGGCCGGGCCACCGCCTTCGCGTTCGCCGAGGCCGGCGCCCGCGTGGTGTGCGTGGACCGGGACGCCGAGGGCGCGGCGCGCACCGCCGACATGGCCCGCCTGGTCGGTTCGCCGCAGGCCTGGGGCGAATGCGTGGACGTCAGCGACGAGCAGGCGATGGAGAAGCTCGCGGCGAAGGTGGCCGCCGAGTACGGGATCGTGGACGTCCTGGTCAACAACGCCGGGATCGGCCTGTCGGGGCCGTTCCTGGAGACGAGCTCCGAGGACTGGAAGAAGGTCCTCGACGTGAATCTGTGGGGGGTCATCCACGGCTGCCGGATCTTCGGCAAGCAGATGGCCGAGCGCGGCCAGGGCGGGCACATCGTCAACACCGCTTCCGCCGCGGCCTATCTGCCCTCGAAGACCCTGCCCGCCTACAGCACCTCCAAGGCCGCGGTGCTGATGCTCAGCGAGTGCCTGCGCGCGGAGCTGGCGTCGAAGTCGATCGGGGTGTCGGCGATCTGCCCCGGCATCGTCAACACCAACATCACCGCCACTTCCCGGTTCACCGGGGTGGACGAGGCCGAGGAGAAGCGCCGCCAGCAGAAGTCCTCCCGCCTCTACGGGCTGCGCAACTTCCCGCCGGAGAAGGTCGCCGACGCGATCCTGCTCGCGGTGGTGAAGAACCAGGCCGTGGTCCCGGTGACTCCCGAGTCCAAGGGCGCCCTGTGGATGTCCCGCTTCGCACCGGGCACCCTGCGGAGGTTCGCGAAGCTGGAGCCCAAGCTGTGAGCGGGGGCCCGTACGCGATCGCCCCGCGGCGCGTGGCCTTCGACTGGAAGACCACCCCGCTGCACTGGATACCGGACGAGCCCACCGCCACCCACGTCATCAACGTGCTGCACCTGCTGCTGCCCGCCGGCGAGCGGTGGTTCGTGAAGGTCTTCAAGGAAGGCCTTCCCCTGGTCACCGACCCCGAGCTGCGCAGGGAGGTGAAGGGGTTCATGGGCCAGGAGGCCACGCACAGCGTGCAGCACTCCTACGTCCTGGACCACCTCGCCGGACAGCGGCTGCCCACCGCGGCGTACACGAAGTACGTGGACCTCCTCTTCGAGAAGCTGCTGGGGGAGACCCCGCCGTTCGGAGCGCCCGTCACCGCGCAGGAGTGGCTGCGCTTCCGGCTCTCCCTGGTCGCGGCGATCGAGCAGTTCACGGCGGTCCTCGGGGACTGGGTGCTCGGTGCCGAAGGGCTGGACCGGGCCGGCGCGGACGAGGTCATGCTCGACCTGCTGCGCTGGCACGGCGCGGAGGAGGTGGAGCACCGCTCCGTCGCCTTCGACATGTACCAGCACTGCGGCGGCACGGGGCTGCCCCGCTACGCGCGCCGCATCGAGGGCATGGTCGTGGTGGCCCCGGTGCTGGCCTGGCTGTGGGTGTGGGGGACCTCGTACCTCCTGCGCAACGACCCGGAACTGCCGGGCCGGACCCGCTATTCGCTGCGCGAGCACAACCGTGCTGTGGCCAAGGGACTGCTGCCCACCTGGAGAGAGCTCGGCATGGCCATACCCCGCTACTTCCGGCAGTCGTACCATCCCTCGCAGGAGGGCTCGCTGCGCAGGGCGGTCGAGTACCTCGCGGCTTCGCCTGCCGCACGGACCGCGGCAGGCGCGGTCGGCCGAGCCGCCATGTCGTAGGGAGCCGGGATTGTCCGAGCAGGCAGTAGCCGAGTACCGGATCGAGGATCTGGCGCACCACAGCGGTGCGACCGTACGCACGATCCGGGCCTACCAGGACCGCGGCCTGCTGCCGAAGCCGGAGCGGCGGGGCCGCTCCAACGTCTACCGGGACACGCATCTGGCGCGGCTGCGCCAGATCGCCGACCTGCTGGACCGCGGCTACACCCTGGCCTCCATCAAGGAATTGCTGGAGGCCTGGGACGCGGGGCGCGGGCTCGGCGGTGTCCTCGGGCTGGTCGCCGAGGTGCACGGACCGTGGACGGACGAGGAAGCGGCCCGGATCAGCCGGGACGAGCTCAACGACCGGTTCGGCGGCAAGCCCGACGACGACGCGGTGGGCGAGGCGTGCGAGCTGGGCGTACTGGAGCGGATTCCCGGACGGCCGGACCAGTTCCGGGTGCCGTCCCCGCAGGAGTTGGCGGTGGCCGCCGAGCTGTACGCGGCCGGGGTCCCGCTGCCCGCGATCACCGGTCACCTACGGGAATTGCGCGGCCAGGTGGAGCACATCGCCTCGCGCTTCCTGGAGTTCACCACGGAGCACGTCTTCGCCCGCTACCTGGGAGCCGTCCCGCCGACCGACTCGGACGCCGCCGAGGCGGCGACGATGGTACGCAGACTGCGGCCGCTGGCCCAGCAGACGGTGGACGCGGAACTGGCCCGGGCGATGCGGCTCTTCGCGACCCGGCACCTGCAGCGCCATCTCGGCGCGGCCGGGTCCCCGCAGCCTTCGGGTCCGACCCCGGTGGCTCTGCCCGCCGAGACCGTCCGGGCGGTCCAGGACCTGGTGGGCGCCGACCATGTGGCGGAGTTCGTCCGGGCTGCCACGGAACGGGAGCTGCAGGCCCGGACGATGAACGATCTGGCGAGTCGGGGCGGCCGGTAGTGCTCGATCAGTAGTCCACAGGGCGGATCCCTCTTTTGTCGCTGAAACCGGCGCAAAGGGCTGTGGACAACTCCGGCTTCCCTGTGGGGAACTGTGTCCTGGGGGTCAGCTCACGGTCTGGTAGGCCTGGCCAGCAGTGCCGATTTCAGCCACCTCTGCTGTCTCGGCCACCGTGCCCACCTCGGCCGCCGCGCCCACCTCGGCCGCCGGGTGCTTCGGGGCCCGCCGGCCGTTCCCGTAGAGCAGCGCCGCGAGGGCCAGCCCGAGGATCCCGCCGAGCAGCTGGGCGGCGATGAAGCCCGGCAGCGACTGCGGGGCGATGCCGGTGAAGGAGTCGCTGAAGCTGCGCCCGATGGTGCCGGCCGGGTTGGCGAAGGACCCGGAGGAGGTGAACCAGATCGCGGCGGCGATGTATCCGGCGACCGCGACGGGGATGAACTTCGCGCGGCCGATCCGTCCGAGTCCCTGGATCACCAGGACCAGTCCGGCCGTGGCGACGACCTCCCCGAGGAGCAGGTGTCCCCCGCCCCGGACCTGGGTGGAGAAGGTGCCCGGGGTCCGGCCGAACATCACCTCGGCGAGGACGGCTCCGCCGATGGCCCCGGCGGTCTGGGCCGCGGTGTAGACGAGGGCCTCACGCCCGTCGAGCCCCTCGCCCCCGATGCGCCGGCCCCACCAGGAGCTGAGGGTGACCACGGGGTTGAGGTGGGCTCCGGAGAGCGGGCCGAAAAGGGTGATGATCAGCCCGAGGCCTATGGCGCTGGCGGCCGAGTTGGCGACGAGGGCGACGCCGGTGTCGGCGGAGAGTGCGGCGGCCTGGATCCCGGATCCTATGACCACTACGAGCAGGGCCGCAGTGCCGATGAGCTCAGCAGCCGCGCGACGCGACAGAGACGCACCATTTGTCATAATATATTTCCCCTTTGGTGGCGGTTCCGCGGAAAATGTATTCCGTATCTTGGAAACGCGACAGAGGCAGTCCAGGTTCGACGAACTGGCCGAAAATCCCTGCGTCGGACCCCGCCGACCCGGCACGCTGGACGAATGGATGACAGACGCACCGTCAAGGTGTCCAAATACGTCTCAAAACACCTGCGGCATCAGCCGGAACGCATCGGACTGGTGCTCGACCCCCAGGGCTGGGTGGAGATCGACGACCTCCTCGGCGCCGCGGCCGCCCACGGCTTCCGCATCAGCCGGGCCGAACTCGACCACGTCGTCGCCGCCAACGACAAGCAGCGCTTCGCCGTCGAAGGCACCCGGATCCGGGCCAGCCAGGGCCACACCGTCAGCGTGGACCTGGGCCTGCCCGAGTCCGAACCGCCCGCGTACCTCTACCACGGCACCGTCGCCGCCGCCTTGGACGCGATCCGCTCCGAGGGGCTGCGCCCGATGGCCCGCCACCACGTACACCTCTCGCCCGACCGGGAGACCGCGACCCGCGTGGGCGCACGGCGCGGCCGCCCGATCGTGCTCAGCGTGGACGCGGGAGCGATGCACGCCGCCGGACACGTCTTCCGGATCAGCGCCAACGGGGTGTGGCTGGCCGATTCCGTGCCCCCGGAATTCATCCGCTTCTCCTAGCTCCCCCCTGACCTCGCCTCCGAAGGCCGGGCCCTTGGGGGCAGCGGAATTCACCGGGAGATTGTCGGACCCGCCCCCTACGCTGTTTCTCACTCCGGGATCTGTGAGGGGGGGTACCTCGCGGTCGCCGAACCACCGACACAGCACGCGAGGTGACGCACCATGACGTCCGCACAACCGGCCCCGATCGCCGAACCGGCCGATTCCGAACCCTCGGCGAACACCTTCCAGGTCGATCTGCGCGGCCTGGTCGACCTGCTCTCCCACCACCTCTACTCCAGCCCGCGCGTCTACGTCCGCGAGCTGCTCCAGAACGCCGTCGACGCGGTCACCGCCCGCCACGCCCTGGATCCCGAGGCCGAGATCGGCATCCGCCTGTCGGCCGCCGGAAACCGGGTGACCATCGAGGACAGCGGCATCGGCCTGACCGCCGCCGAGGCCCACTCCCTCCTCGCCACCATCGGCCGCAGCTCCAAGCGCGGAGGTGCGCACGGACTGGAAACCACCCGCCAGGAGTTCCTCGGCCAGTTCGGCATCGGCCTGCTCGCCTGCTTCGTCGTCGCCCGCCAGATCCGCGTCGTCACCCGCTCCGCCCGCGACCCCCTGGCCGCGCCCGTCGAATGGCTGGCCACCGACGACGGCTCGTACACCGTGCGCGATCTACCCGCCGACGCCCGCACGGAGCCCGGTACGACCGTCGTACTGGAGGCCCGCCCCGGCGCCGAGGAGTGGCTCGTCCCGGCCAAGGTCGAACAGCTGGCCCGTGACTACGGCTCCCTCCTCCCCTACGACATCACCTTCCACGAAGGCTCCGACGGGGGGTCCGGCGAGGGGTCCGACGGGGGCTCCGGCGAAGGCTCCGCACCCCGCCCGATCACCGACCGGCCCGCCGTGTGGGACCGCGCCTTCCCCACCCCGGCCGCCCGCCGCGTCGCACTCGCCGGGCACTGCGCGCAGCTCTTCGGCTTCACCCCGCTCGACAGCATCGACCTCGACCTGCCGGTCGCCGGAGTGCGCGGAGTCGCGTACGTCCTGCCCGAGCCGACCAGCCCCGCCCACCGGTCCGGACACCGCGTCCACCTCAAGGGCATGCTGCTGACCGACAAGGCCGACAACCTGCTCCCCGACTGGGCGTTCTTCGTCCGCGCGGTCCTCGACACCGACACCCTGCGGCCCACCGCCTCGCGCGAGAACCTGTACGACGACGAGACCCTGGCCGCCGTGCGCGAGGCCCTCGGAGCCCGCATCCGCACCTGGCTCGCCGAACTCGCCGCGAGCGAACCGGAGCGCCTGGCCGCCTTCCTGAGCGTCCACCACCTCGGCGTGAAATCGCTGGCCCGGCACGACCCCGAGCTGCTCGGCCTGATGCTGCCCTGGCTGCCCTTCGAAACCAGCGACGGCTCGATGAGCCTCGAGGAGTTCGCGGCCGCGCACACCGACATCCACTTCACCCGCACCGTGGAGGAGTTCCGCCAGATCGCCCCGATCGCGGCGGCCCACGGCCTCGGAGTCATCAACGCCGGCTACACCTACGACGCCGACCTGCTGGCCCTGCTGCCCACCGTGCGGCCGGAGCTCAAGGTCACCGAGCTCGATGCCGGAGCCGTCACCGAGCGCCTCGACCCGCTCCCGACCTCCGCCGAGCTGGCCCTGGCCCCCTTCCTGGCCACCGCCCGCACCCGGCTGGAGCCCCAGAGCTGCGATGTCGTCCTGCGCGCCTTCCAGCCCGTGGCCGTCCCCGCGCTCTACCTCGACGACCGCCAGGCCCGCCAGGAGCGCGACCGCACCGCCGCCCTGGACAGCGCCGACTCGCTGTGGAGCGGCATCCTCGGCGCACTGCGCGGCTCCGCCCCGCGAGCCCGCCTGGTCCTCAACCACAACAACCCGCTGATCCGCCGGATAGCCGCCCTCCCGGACGCGGCGCTGACCGCGACCGCCGTCGAATCGCTGTACGGGCAGGCCCTGCTGATGTCCCAGCGACCGCTGCGGCCGGGCGACACCACCCTGCTCAACCGGGCCTTCCTCGGGCTCCTGGAATGGGCCACGCACCCCGCCGACACCCGGGAGGACGAGAAGTGAGCACGATGACGCGCGAGGAGATCGAGCGCGGGCTGGCCGAGAACCGGCAGTCCCCCGGTGGCACCGCGCGCAACGCGCACGCCGAGGCGCTGTCCGCCGCCGCCGAGGCCAGCGGGGACCGCGCGCTGTTCCGCGAGGCCCTGGACACCCAGATCAACGCCTACCTGTACAGCGCCGAGTCGCCGAAGATGCTCGTGCCCTTCGCCCGGCTGCTCCAGGAGTACGACAAGGACCCCGGCGCCTTCTCCGATTGGGACACCCACTCGCTGTTCTGGCAGTTCAAGTGGATCGCCACCGCCATCAGCCACTCCCCCGAGGTCCCGATGGACTCCGCGACCGGCTGGTTGGACGAGATGGAGCGCCGCTACCGGATCGCCGGTTACAGCGAGCGTCCCGTCCGTGAGTCCGAGCTGTGGCTCGCCGACTCGACCGGCGACGACGAGCGCGCCGGGCAGGCGTACGCCCGCTGGCAGGCCGCCGACCGCGACGACATGAGCGACTGCCATGCCTGCGAGCTCAACGGCCAGGGCCAGTACGCGGTGATGCGCGGGGACGACGCCGAGGCTCTGAAGGTCTGGCAGCCGGTGCTGTCCGGCGAGCGGACCTGCGCCGAGGAGCCCCACCGGGTGCTGGCCACCGCGCTGCTGCCGCTGGTGCGGCTCGGCCGGCTCGACGAGGCCCGCTCCGCCCATCTGCGCGGATACCGGCTGGCCCGGGGCAACGAGAGCCTGTTGCCCTCGCTCGGCCGCCACATCGAGTTCTGCGCGCTCACCGGCAACGAGTCGCGCGGCCTGGAGATCCTCTCCGAACACGCCGCGCACGTGGGCCCCCTCGCCAACCTCTCCGACCGGCTGGCGTTCCACGGCGGCGTGCTCGTCCTGCTGCGGCGTCTGAAGGAGCTGGGGCACGGGCAGAGCCCGGCCGTCCCCTACGAGGGTGTCCCGCACACCGTGTCCGAGCTCTACGAGGTGCTGCGCGCGGGCTCGCTCGACACGGCCCGGCGGTTCGACGCGCGCAACGGCTCCACCCGGGTCTCGGAGCGGTTCCTCCAACGGATCGACCGGGCCCCGCTCGCCGAGGCCCTGCCGCTGGGCGTACGCAGCTCCGCGCTGGCCGCGCTCCCGCGGCCGCGCCCGGTCCCCGTCCAGGCGCCGGCTCCGGCTCCCGCATCCGGTCATGACGCCGCCTCCTCGCAAGAGGGCTTCGCCGGGCTGGTGGAACGGGCCCGAACGGCGCGGGATCTCGGACACCCGGGGTCAAACGCGCTCTGGAACGAGGTGGCGGTACACCCCGAGGCCGCAGCGGATCCGCTGGTCGCCGCCGACGTGGCGGACCACCGGGCCCTGACGGCCGCACGGGCCGGGGCCGAGGACGCCGCGGAACTGCTGACCGGGGTGCGCGAGGACTATCGGGCGCTGGGCCGGCCGGAGCGCGCGGCCCTGACCGAACTGCGGCTGGCGACCGTGGCCGCACAGTCCGGGACGGGCGCGCAGGAGCTGCGCGGGCTGCTCGCGGTGGCGTTGCGCGCCGCCGAAGCACTGGACGCGGCCGAGCCGTTGCGGACCCGGCGGATCGCCCTCGCGGAGCTGACGTCGATCCGGGTGGAGTCCTACCTCCGCTCGCTCGAAGGAGCCCACGACGGCCACGCGGAACACGCGGACCACGCCGGTCACGACCACGGGCACGGCGAACTGGTCGCCGAGCTCGGAGCCTTCATCGATGCCTACGAGGCCTCCGCCCTGCCCGACGTGATCGCGGAGGCCGAGGAGATGCTGGGCCGGCTCGCCCTCTCGGAGGGGGACCCCGAGCGTGCCGTGGCCCTGCTCGCCGCCTGCGCCGACCGGTCGGTCACGGCGGGCCTGCCCTGGCTCGCCGTGGACCCGCTGGTGCTGCGGGCCGGCGTGCTGATGTCGCTGGACCAGCCCGCGGAAGCCGAGGCCGCGGCCCGGGCGGCATTGACGCACGCCGCCGAACTGACCGACCCCGAGGTGCAGGGCGTCGTACGGCTCACCCTGGCCGACGTACTGCTGCGGCGGAGCGAAGCGGACGCGGAGGCCGCCGGGCACGCCCTGGAGGCGGCGCACTGGTTCGACCAGGCCGGACTCACGGCGCTCGGCGGGGCCCAGGCCCGGCTGATGCTCGCCCGGTGCCACGCCCGCGACGGCCGCGCCGCCGAGGCGGCCGAGGTGCTCCAGTCGACGCTGCCGGACCTGCTGGAGCACGGCGAAGGCCAGGCCGCGTCCGTACGGGAGTTCCTGGGCGATCTGCTGCGCGAGCTGAAGGACCCTCGGGGCGCGGCGGAGCAGTACCTGTGCGCGGCGGAGGTGGCCAAGGACTGGGAGGACCTGCGGCCGCAGGCGAACTTCGCCCAGGCCGCGGCCGACCAGCTCTCCGAGGCGCGGCTGGTGCCGGAGGCGGTGGCCGCGTACGAACGGGCCCTGGAGCTGCACCGGAGCTCGAAGGACGCGCCGATCGCCGAGGTACGGATCCTGCGGTCGCTGGCCTGGCTGGGGCTGCGCGACGAGGTCACCGACGCGACGGTGGCACGGGCCCGGACCAGGATGGAGGACGCGGCCGAGGTCCTGGCCGCCGCGTCGGCCGAGGCTCCGGAATCCCGGGAGCTGCGGGCCGAGCTCGCCGAGACCTGGAACCAGCTGGCCCAGGTCCTCGACCGCCGTGTCTGCGCGAACGCGGAGGACGGGGACGAGGACGACGACGGGGACGAGGACCGGGACGGGGACGGCGAAGTCGCCGCCGCTGCCGCCGAGTCGCTGAGCGGGGCGGAGCTGGAAGCGCTGCGGCTGGAGGAGATCGTGCTCTGGGAACGGGCCGCCGGTCTGCACGCCGAGCTCGGACCGGACCGGCTGGAGTCCCGGTTCCAGTGCGTGACCAACGCCGCCTGGACCGAGAACGAGCTGGGCCGGCCCGAAGCCGGCGCCGCCCGGGTGACGGCGTTCGCCGACGAGCTCCGCGCGCTGCCCCGGGGCACGGCGCCCGAATGGCTGCTGGAGAGCGCCGAGCGCACCGTGGAACACCTGCTGCGCGCCTCGGCCTGACAACCCGGCGCAGTCCTCTGCCGCCGCCTCGCACCGTGCGGCGGCGGCAGAGGACGGCCCGTCCCGGCTCAGCCGAGCTGGGCGAGCCCTTCGGTCGCGATCCGCTCGAAGACGTCCTGGTCGGCGGCGAACTCGGTATCGGGGATCGGCCAGTGGATCACCAGCTCAGTGATTCCGAGCGCCTGGTGGCGGCCCGCGAAGTCGACGAAGGCGTCCACGGACTCCAGCGGGCCCCCGCGGTCCGGGGTGAAGCCCGTGAGCAGGACCTTGTCCAGCTCCGCCACGTCCCGGCCGGTCTCCACACAGGCCTTGCCCAGCTTGTCGAGCTGGCCCCGGATGGCCTCCACGGACTGCTCCGGGGTGCCCTCGTCGAAGATCTTCGGATCGCCGGTCGTCACCCACGCCTGCCCGTACCGCGCGGCGAGTTTCAGCCCGCGGGGTCCGGTCGCGGCGACGGCGAACGGCAGCCGGGGCCGCTGGGCGCAGCCGGGGATGTTGAAGGCCTCGTCGGCCGAGTAGAACGTGCCCAGCTGGGAGACGGAGTCCTCCGTGAGCAGCCGGTCGAGCAGCGGCAGGAACTCGCCGAACCGGTCGGCCCGCTCCTTGGGACTCCACGCCTCCTGGCCGAGCACGGTGGCGTCGAAGCCGTTGCCGCCGGCGCCGATGCCGAGCGTGATCCGGCCGCCGGAGATGTCGTCCAGGGAGATCAGGTCCTTGGCGAGCGTCACCGGGTGGCGGAAGTTGGGCGAGGTGACGAGCGTGCCCAGCCGCATCCGCTCCGTCGCCGTGGCGGCGGCCGTGAGCGTCGGCAGCGCGCCGAACCACGGCCCCTTGCGGAAGGTCCGCCAGGACAGGTGGTCGTAGATGTAGGCGGCGTGGAACCCCAGTGCCTCTGCCCGCTGCCAGCGCTCGCGCCCCCCTTCGTGCCACCGGTGGACGGGAAGGATCACAGTGCTCAGGCGCAACGTCATACCCCTGAGCCTACGACCGTCGCCGGGCGTCCCTCACGCTCCGCGCGGGGCGTGCTTGCGCCAGAGTTCGAGCAGCAGGGGCGAGCCCAGGGGCGCCGGAGCTCGGGAGCAGACGTCGAAATGACTGATCCGGCAGTTGCCGGAGACCGAGGTGGCGCTCAGGGAGACAGCGGTGCCGTTCTCCGTGATGTGCCAGCGTTTGCCCGCCGGGACGGAGGCGGACGGCCAGAAACCGGGTTCGATCATCAGCCAGCGGCCTCGTACCGAGCGGTGCCACTCGGCAGCGCCGCCGCAGATGCGGCAGATCGTCCCGCCCGGGGCCTGGACGGCCCGGACCAGTGGTGCGTCGCTGCCACCGCCGACGGCATGGGCCAAGGGGCCCGAAGGCCCGGCCAGGATCTCACCCACCAGAACCGGTTCGCGGTCCGGACGAGCGGATCCCTCCCACTCGCAGCGTGAGCAGAGCGACATCCTCAGGCTCATGACGCGTCTGGCGTACGGGCCGCCGCAGGAGTCGCAGTCCGACTTCCGGGTTGAAGGGATGAGCACGTCGCCCCCCGTGTGACGTCATCGAAACCGGCGAGGAGATCCTTCCACCCACCACTGACAACCATGTGGCGATGTTTCACGTGAAACATCGCCATCGGCCCCGGCCCCGGCAGGGGTCCGGCTCGGCGACCCGGGCTCATGGGCGAAGATGGATCCGTGACCTCGGCTCCCCAGTGCCCGGACGGGCCAACCCCCACGCCCCGGCTCATCGCCACCGACCTCGACGGCACCCTGCTGCGCGACGACAAATCCGTCTCGCAACGCACCGTCGACGCACTCGCCGCCGCCGAGGAGGCCGGCATCGAGGTCTTCTTCGTCACCGGACGCCCGGCACGCTGGATGGGCGTGGTCAGCGACCACGTCCAGGGCCACGGCCTGGCGATCTGCGCCAACGGCGCTGCCGTCGTCGATCTGCACGCCTTCGATCCGCACACCGACCGCTCACCCACGGGCCGGGAGTTCGTCCAGGTCAGAGCGCTGCCCCGACTCACCGCGCTCAAGGTGGTGGAGGCTCTGCGGGCCGCCGCCCCCGGCACCTCGTTCGCCGTCGAACTGACCACCGGCATCAACTACGAGCCCGCGTACCCACCCTTCTTCCAGGACCCGGGCGCCAACGTCGCCACCGCAGAGAAGCTGCTCCAGGAGGACACCGACGAGAGTTCGGCGCCCGTCCTGAAGGTGCTCGCGCACCATGCCGAGCTGGCTCCCGACGAGTTCCTGGAGCTGGCCCGCGCCAACGCCGGCGCGTACGCCTCGATCACCCGCTCCAGCCCGACCGCCCTCCTGGAGATCAGCGGACCGGGTGTCTCCAAGGCCAGCACCCTGGCCCTGTGCTGCGAGGAGCGCGGCATCTCGGCGGCCGAGGTGGTCGCGTTCGGGGACATGCCGAACGACGTGGAGATGCTCGGCTGGGCGGGCACCTCGTACGCGATGGGCAACGCCCATCCGGACGTGATCGCGGCCGCGTCCGGCCGTACGGTCGCCAACAACGAGGACGGCGTCGCCCTCGTCATCGAGCGCATCCTGGCCGAACGGGCCGCCCGCACCCGGTCCTGAAGAGACGAGCTAGGTCGTCTCTTTCGGATCTTGTCGGTCAGGTCCGCGTCGTCCGGTGCCGTGCCTCGCCGTGCTGCCGGGGCTCCCGCGTACTGGACGTACTCGAGTGCCCCGGCAGTGCGGCGGGGTGCGGTGCCGGGCGGCGCGGGCCCGGCAAGATCCGAAAGAGACGACCTAGAGCGGGGCCTCCCACACCAGGGTGGTCCCGCCGCCGTCCTCGTCGAGGCCGGGCCCGTACGAGCTGGAGCCGCCGAGCGACTCGGCCCGGCGGCGCAGGTTCCGCAGCCCGCTGCGCCGCCCGCCCTCCGGGATGCCCACGCCGTCGTCCGCCACCTCCAGCCGGACCCCGGGCCGTCCGTCGGTCAGGGTGACGGTGGCGTCGAGCACCACCTCGATGCGGGAGGCCTCGGCGTGCCGGAACGCGTTCGACAGGGCCTCGCGCAGGGCAGCGATCAGGTTCTTGCCGACGAGTTCGCCGACGACCGCGTCGATCGGCCCGAGGAAGCGGTGCGCAGGCTTGAAGCCCAGCGGCACCGCAGCCATGTTGATCTCCCGCAGTACCCGGGTGCGCAGACCCGAGGGGACTTCCGCCGGGCCCTGCTGGAGGGCGAAGATCGCGGTGCGGATCTCCTGGATCGTCACGTCGAGCTCGTCCACGGCCTTGCCGACCCCGTCACGCACCTCGGGCACGATCGAGCGGCGCTGGGCGCCCTCCAGCATCATGCCGGTGGCGAAGAGCCGCTGGATGACCAGGTCGTGGAGATCGCGGGCGATCCGGTCACGGTCCTCGAAGACCGCCAGCCGTTCCCGGTCGCGCTGCGCCTCGGCCATCATCAGCGCGAGCGCCGCCTGGGAGGCGAACTGCGTGGCCAGCGTCCGCTCGGCCTCGCTGAACGGCCGCTTGCCGCGGGCCCGGGGGGTGACGAGCGCTCCCAGCACCCGGCCGCCGCTGTGCAGCGGAAGCATCATGCAGGCCCCGTACTGGCTGGTCAGGCGGCTGATCATGCGCGGATCCGAGGCCGCGTCGTCCACGAAGACCGGCTCGCCCTCCAGGAGCCTGGCGACCACGGGGCTCTCGGCCGGGATCACCACGCCGAGCGAGGTGGCCGGGTTCTCCGCGGAGACCGCGACGATCTCCATCCCGCCGTCCTCGGCGGGCAGCATCACGATTCCGGCGGCCGAATCGGCGAGCCGGCGGGCCTGTTCGGCGACGACCGCGAGCGCGTCGTCCGCGTCCCCGCCCGACAGCAGGGCGGTGGTGACGGCGACCGAACCGTCGATCCAGCGCTCGCGCTGGGTGGCGGCCTCGTAGAGCCGGGCGTTGCCGATGGCGATGCCCGCCTCGGTGGCCAGTACCCGGACCATGTGGACGTCGTAGTCGTTGAACTCGCCGCCGCCGTTCTTCTCGGCGAGGTAGAGGTTGCCGAAGATCTCGCCCTGCACCCGGATCGGGACGCCGAGGAAGGTCTTCATCGGCGGGTGGTGCTCGGGGAATCCCGCCGAGCGCGGGTCCTTGCTCAGGTCGGCGAGCTGCACCGTGTCGGGGTGGGAGATCAGGGCGCCGAGCAGGCCGCGCTTCCCGTCGGGGCGGGGCCCGATCTTCTTGGCCAGCTTGTCGCTGATGCCGAAGGTGACGAAGTCCGAGAGCCCGCGGCCCTCGGTGTCGACGACGCCGATGGCCGCGTAGCGGGCGTCCGCGAGCTCGGCCGCCGTCTCGCAGATCCGGTCCAGCGTGGAGTGCAGCTCAAGGCCGGTTCCCACCGACCGCATGGCTTCCAGGAGCTGTGGCACCCGGGCCGTGAGCTCGGTCGACAGCCCCTGGAGACTCCGGGTGGCAGCGGTCGCGGCCTCCAGCGGGTCGGGCTTTCCCGGTGACGGCTCCGGCGGTGACTCGGGCGATTGCTGGGACTCCTGCGCTGACATGCCCTTGAGACTAGTTAGTCCGCTTTAGCGAGGAAAGTCGAGAGTGAGGGGAGTCGAGAGCGAGGAAGGACGGGCCCGGTCGGAATCGGCCGTCGTGCGGTCCGCTGCCCTCTCCCGCTCCAGGAGCCTCCGCAGTGGCCCCTCGACAGCGGCGAGCTCCGCGTACGCCCCACGCTGGACGACCGCGCCGCGGTCCAGGACGAGCACCTCGTCCACCGCTTCCAGACCGGCCAGCCGGTGCGTGATCAGCACGGTGGTGCGGCCCTCGGTCGCGGCCAGCAGGTCCGCGGTCAGCGCGTCCGCAGTCGCCAGGTCCAGGTGCTCGGCCGGCTCGTCCAGGACGAGGACCGGGAAGTCCGCGAGCAGGGCCCGGGCCAGCGCGAGGCGCTGGCGCTGACCGCCGGAGATCCGCTCGCCGTGCTCACCGACCAGCGTGTCCAGCCCGTCCGGAAGGCCATCGGCCCATTCCAGCAGCCGGGCCTCGGCGAGCGCTCCGCGCAGCTGCTCCTCGCTCGCCCCGGTGCGGGCCAGGCGCAGGTTCTCCCGCACCGAGCTGTCGAAGATGTGGGCGTCCTGGGCGCACAGGCCCACCACCCGGCGCACGTCGTCCCCGTCGAGCGCACGCGCGTCGGTCCCGCCCAGGGTGTACGAGCCTTCGTGCTGGTCCAGGAAGCGCAGCAGAACCTGCGCCAGCGTGGTCTTGCCCGCACCCGAGGGGCCGACGACCGCGACCCGGCGGCCCGCCTCCAGGGTCAGGTCGAGCCTGCGCAGGGCGTCGTCCTCCTGCCCGGGATGGCGGGCGGCGAGCCCCGTCAGCTTCAGCGGGAAGGGCGAGGCGGGCAGCGCTTCGGGGCGCTCCGGCTCGGTGACCGGGACGGGCGAGTCGATGACCTCGTAGACCCGCTCGGCACTGCGGCGGACCCGCTGGCGGTACTGGACGGCCTGCGGAAGTCCGGTGACGGCCTCGAACGCGGCGAGCGGAGTCAGTACGACCACGGCCATGGCGACCCCGGACAGCCGGCCCCCGGCGACGGCGCTCGCGCCGACGGCGGCGGCGCACACCACGGTCAGCCCGCACAGCAGGGCGGACAGCCCGCTCCCGAGCCCGGTGACGGCGGACGTGCGCGCGGCGATCCCGGTCAGGGTGCGGTCGCTCTCCTTCGCGGCGGCCTTCCGCCCGCCGAGGGCTCCGGCCACGGTCAGCTCCGCGGTCCCGGTCAGCAGATCGGCCACCCGGGTGGCGAGCTCCCCCCGGGCGGGCGCGAGTCGGCGCTCCGTACGGCGCGCGCAGACCGCGCTGACGAGCGGCACCCCGACGCCGGCGGCGATCAGTCCGGCCGCGAGCACGGCCCCGGCCTCGGGGAGCAGCCAGGCGGTGAACGCCACCGACCCGGTCCCGACGAGCACCGCGGTGCCGACGGGCAGCAGCCAGCGCAGCCAGTAGTCCTGCAGGGCGTCGGCGTCGGCCACCAGCCGGGTCAGCAGGTCCCCGCGCCGCTGCGCGCGCAGCCCGGCGGGGGCGATCCGCTCCAGCCCCCGGTACACGGAGACCCGCAGGTCGGCGAGCATGCGCAGCACGGCGTCGTGGGACACGAGCCGTTCCGCGTACCGGAAGACGGCCCGGCCCATTCCGAAGGCCCTCGTGGCAGTGACGGCCACCATCAGGTACAGCACGGGCGGCTGTTCGGAGGCTCGCGAGATCAGCCAGCCGGAGACGGCCATCAGTCCCACGCTGCACCCGACGGCCAGTGCCCCGAGCAGCAGGCCGAGCCGGAACCGGCCCTGCCACGCCTTGGCCACGGCCCTGACCCGCCGCAGCGGGTCCCGCCCGCCCGTATCGGCTCCGGCCGCCTTCGCCACCCGCTCGGGCGCGCTCCCGAGGATCCACTCCCCGGGGTCACTCATTCCGGCAGGGTCCGCCACGCCCGAGCCCTCGGCGGTCCGGGCAAGACCGGACGAAAGGGCAGGGGCGGCAGCAAGGGCAGGGGCGGCAGCGGGGTGCGAAGGCAGCCCCGCGGGGCCCGCCCCGACGCGCACCACCCGGTCGGCGACGGCGAGCAGCGCCGGCCGGTGCACCACCAGCAGCACGGTCCGCCCGACCGCAAGCCTGCGTACGGCCTCCACGACGCCCGCTTCGGTCTCGCCGTCCAGGGCGGCCGTCGGCTCGTCCAGGAGCAGCACCGGCCGGTCCGCCAGGAACGCCCGTGCCAGCGCGAGGCGCTGCCGCTGCCCCGCGGACAGACCGACACCGCCCTCGCCGAGCAGCGTGTCCGCGCCGTGCGGCAGCCCGGCCACGAACTCCCAGGCCCCGGCGTCCTTCAGAGCACCGACGACGGCCTCGTCCTCGGCTTCCGGCCTCGCCAGCCGGACGTTCTGCGCGATCGTCCCCGCGAACAGGTGCGGCCGCTGCGGCACCCATGCGATCCGCTCCCGCCACTGTTCCCGCGAGAGCTCCGCCAGGTCCGCGCCGCCGACCCGCACCCGGCCGGCGCTCGGGGTCACGAAGCCCAGCAGTACCTGGAGCAGCGTGGACTTGCCCGCGCCGCTCGGTCCGGTGAGGGCCACGCATTCGCCGGGCGCCACGCTCAGCGAGACCGGTCCGGGGGAATCCTCGCCCCGGCCCTCGTACCGGACCGCGACCCCGTCCAGTTCGATCCGCAGCCCCGCAGCGGGTACGGCGGCCGTGCCGCCAGCCACCGGGGCGGGGGTCTCCAGCACGTCGAAGATCTCTTCCGCGGCCGCCAGCCCCTCCGCCGCCGCGTGGTACTGCGCGCCGACCTGGCGCAGGGGCAGGTACGCCTCGGGTGCCAGGACCAGGATGACCAGCCCGGTGTACAGGTCCAGTTCCCCGTGCACGAGCCGCATGCCGATGGTCACGGCCACCAGGGCCACCGAGAGGGTCGCCAGCAGTTCGAGCGCGAAGGAGGACAGGAACGCGATGCGCAGGGTGCGCATCGTGGCCTGCCGGTAGTCATCGGTGATCTTGCGGATGGACTCGGCCTGGGCCTTCGCCCGGCCGAAGACCTTCAGGGTCGGGAGTCCGGCCACCACGTCCAGGAAGTGCCCCGACAGGCGGGACAACAGCCGCCACTGGCGGTCCATCCGGGACTGGGTGGCCATGCCGATCAGGATCATGAAGACCGGGATCAGCGGCAGTGTGACCACGATGATGGCCGCCGACACCCAGTCCTCGGTGACGATCCGGGCGAGCACCGCCACCGGGACGACGATCGCGAGCCCCAACTGGGGCAGGTACCGCGAGAAGTAGTCGTCGAGCGCGTCCACGCCCCGGGTGGCCAGCGCCACCAGGGATCCCGTCCCTCCCCAAGCTCTTCGAGCAGGGGATACCCCATGTCCGCTCAGCCAGCCGGGCCCCAGGTCGGCGGCCCGGTCCAGCAGCCGGCCCCGCAGCTCCGACTTGACCGCCGCACTGGCCCGGTGCGCGGCCAGCTCCGTCAGCCAGGCGATCAGGCCCCGACCGAGCGCCACCGCCGCGAGCAGCAGCAGGGGGGTCCGGAGCGCCGCCCCGTCCAGTCCGTCCTCGAAGGCACCGACCACGATCTCGGCGATCAGCATCGCCTGGCCGACGACCAGTCCCGCCCCGGCGAGCCCGAGAGCCACCACCGCCCCCAGGAAGAGACGGGTGGAACGGGCGTACCGGAGCAGGCGCGGGTCGATCGGTTTCACGTGAAACATCCCTCGGGCAGGGTCGGACGGGACCGGCCGGCCGGCCGGGACTCAGTGCGCGTCGGCGATGTGCTGCGTACCGATGCGCTTGCGGAACACCCAGTACGTCCACGCCTGGTAGAGCAGGACGACCGGGGTCGCCACCGCCGCGCACCAGGTCATGATCTTCAGGGTGTACGGGCTCGACGAGGCGTTGGTGACCGTGAGGTTCCAGGCGTCGTTCAGCGAGGACGGCATGACGTTCGGGAAGAGCGTCAGGAACAGCATCGCCACGGCGGCCGCGATGGTGACTCCCGACAGGGCGAACGCCCAGCCCTCCCGGCCCGCGAAGTTGAATCCGAGGGCTCCGACCAGGGACAGGACCGCCACGATCATCGCGACCAGGCTCCAGCCGTCGCCGCGCGAGACCTGGGTCCAGATCAGAAAGGCGAGCGCCAGCACGGCGGTCACCACCCCGAGCCGCATGGCCAGCTTGCGCGAGCGGTCCCGGATGTCACCGACCGTCTTGAGCGAGGTGAACACCGCGCCGTGGAAGGTGAAGAGGGTCAGGGTGACCAGGCCGCCGAGGATCGAGTAGACGTTGAGCAGGTCGAAGAAGGTGCCGACGTACTCCTTGTGCTGGTCGATCTTCACGCCGCGCACGATGTTGGCGAAGGCCACGCCCCACAGGAACGCGGGGATCAGCGAGGTCCAGAAGATCGCGTGTTCCCAGTTGGTCTGCCACTTGTCCTCGGGACGCTTGTGGCGGTACTCGAAGGAGACGCCCCGGATGATGAGGCAGATCAGGATGATCAGCAGCGGCAGGTAGAAGCCGGAGAAGAGGGTGGCGTACCACTCGGGGAAGGCGGCGAAGGTCGCGCCGCCCGCCGTGAGCAGCCAGACCTCGTTGCCGTCCCAGACGGGCCCGATCGTGTTGATCAGGACCCGCTTCTCCTTGCGGTCGCGGGCCAGGAGCTTGGTCAGTACGCCGACCCCGAAGTCGAAGCCCTCGAGGAAGAAGTAGCCGATCCACAGGACGGCGATGAGCACGAACCAGACGTCGTGGAGTTGCATGGTGTGGTCTCCCCAGCCTCAGTACGAGAAGGCCATCGGCCGGTCGGGGTTCTTGTCGTCCCCGCCGATCTTGGTGGGCGGGTTGAGGTCGGCCTCGGTGAGCTCGGGCGGGCCGGCCTTGACGTACTTCACGAGCAGCTTGACTTCGATGACCGCGAGCACGGCGTAGAGCAGCGTGAAGCCGATCATCGAGGTGAGCACCTCGCCCTGGGAGACGTTGGGCGAGACGGCGTCGCGGGTGCGCAGGACTCCGTAGACCACCCAGGGCTGACGGCCCATCTCGGTGAAGATCCAGCCCCAGGAGTTGGCGATCAGCGGGAAGCCCATGGTCCAGAGCGCGACCACCCAGTACAGGTTGGTGAACTTGGGGCTCAGTGCCTTCTTGAAGAGGACCAGGTGCGGGACCTCGTTCTCACCGGTGCGCAGCCCCGGCGGCAGCATGAACTTCTTGCGGGTCAGCCAGAGTCCCAGGACCCCGACTCCCAGCGAGGCCATCCCGAAGCCGATCATCCAGCGGAAGCCCCAGTAGGCGACGGGGATGTTGGGCCGGTAGTCGCCGGGCCCGAACTTCTCCTGCTCGGCCTTGTTCACGTCGTTGATGCCCGGGACGAAGGAGGTGAAGTCGTCGTTGGCCAGGAAGGACAGCAGGCCCGGGATCTCTATGGCGACGGTGTTGTGACCCTTCTCGACATCGCCGTAGGCGAAGACCGAGAAGGGCGCCGGCGCTTCGCCGTCCCAGAGCGCCTCGGCGGCGGCCATCTTCATCGGCTGCTGCTTGAACATCACCTTGCCGAGCAGGTCACCGCTGATGGCCGTGCCCAGTCCGGCGATGATCATGACGACCAGGCCGAGCCGCAGCGAGGTCCGCATCACGGGGATGTGCCGCTTGCGGGAGAGGTGGAAAGCGGCGATTCCGACCATGAACGCGCCACCGACCAGGAAGGCGGCCGTCATGGTGTGGAAGAACTGCGTCAGTGCCGTGTTCTGGGTGAGCACCAGCCAGAAGTCGGTGAGCTCGGCCCGGCCCCGCTCCGGGTTCATCCGGTAGCCGACCGGGTGCTGCATCCAGGAGTTCGCCGCGAGGATGAAGTACGCGGAGAGGATGGTGCCGATCGAGACCATCCAGATGCAGGCCAGGTGGATCTTCTTGGGCAGCTTGTCCCAGCCGAAGATCCACAGGCCGATGAAGGTGGACTCGAAGAAGAAGGCGATGAGCGCCTCGAAGGCCAGCGGGGCGCCGAAGATGTCACCGACGAACCGCGAGTAGTCGGACCAGTTCATGCCGAACTGGAACTCCTGGACGATTCCGGTGACGACGCCCATCGCGATGTTGATCAGGAAGAGCTTGCCCCAGAACTTCGTGGCCTTGAGGTACTTCTCCTTTTCCGAACGCACCCAGGCGGTCTGCAGGATCGCGACGAGCGCGGCCAGCGAGATCGTCAAGGGAACGAAGAGGAAGTGATAGACGGTGGTAATACCGAACTGCCATCGCGCCAGTGTCTCTGGCGCCAAAGCTAGGTCCACGTCCTCGTCTCCTTCGGTTCGCCCGTGGTCACAGCCGCAGTTTGCCTCTTGTATCCCACTCAATCCGGGAGGAAGCAGGACACGCTTGTGAACGCGTTCACATTCACAAGCATTATGTCGTACCTGTGTCGGCATCTTTCAGGGGGGTCCCCCCTAGCGAATACATTCAACAGATTGTTGAATGCGACCCATGAAGATTCGGATCCTCTGGCCCGCCGGCCACCTCACCGCGACCCTCGACGTGACCCCCACCGCCAAGGCGCTCGCCGAAGCCCTCCCGATTTCCGCCACCGCGAACACCTGGGGCGAGGAGGTCTACTTCGACACGGGCGTCTCCGTGGCCCTGGAGCACGACGCCCAGCAGGTCGTCGCCCCCGGCACGGTCGCGTTCTGGACCGAGGGCGACGCGCTCGCGCTGCCCTACGGTCCGACGCCGATCTCCCGCGGGGGCGAGAGCCGCCTGGCGAGCCCGTGCAACGTGCTCGGCTCGTTCGACGGCGACCCCCGCCTGCTGGCCACCGTCCGCGACGGCGACTCCATCCGCGTGGAACTCGCGTAGCCACACCTGCTCGAAGCCGGTGGCTACATCTCCTTGAAGAACGCCTCCGCCGCGTGCAGGAAGAGGTCGTTCGCCTCGGGCTCGCCGATCGTGACCCGCAGGCCCTCGCCCGCGAAGGGCCGGACCACCACGCCGGCCTTCTCGCAGGCCGCCGCGAAATCGGCGGTCCGCTCGCCGAGGCGCATCCACACGAAGTTGGCCTGCGTCTCGGGAACCACCGTCCAGCCCTGGGCCAGCAGCGTCGCGTGGACCCGCGTGCGCTCCGAGACCAGCGACCCGACCCGGCCCATCAGCTCGTCCTCGGCGCGCAGCGAGGCGACCGCCGCGTCCTGGGCGAGCTGGCTGACGCCGAAGGGCACCGCCGTCTTGCGTAGCGCCGCGGCCACCGGCTCGTGTGCCACCGCGAATCCGACGCGCAGGCCCGCGAGCCCGTACGCCTTGGAGAAGGTGCGCAGCACGGCGACGTTCGGACGGCTGCGGTAGAGCTCGATGCCGTCCGGCACCTCCACGTCGCGGACGAACTCCTTGTACGCCTCGTCGAGGACGATGAGGATGTCGGAGGGCACCCGGTCGAGGAACCGTTCCAGCTCGGCCCGGCGCACCGCGGTGCCCGTGGGGTTGTTGGGGTTGCAGACGAAGATCAACCGGGTTCGTTCGGTGATCGCCTCGAACATCGCGTCCAGGTCGTGCACGTCCCCGTCGGTCAGCGGGACCTTGACGGAGGTCGCACCCGAGATTTGGGTGATGATCGGGTAAGCCTCAAAAGACCGCCAGGCATAGATGACCTCGTCGCCCGGCCCCGCCGTGGACTGGATCAGCGACTGGGCGACCCCGACCGAGCCGGTGCCCGTGGCGATGTGCTCCACCGGGACCCCGAACCGGTCGGCGAGCTCGTTCACCAGACCCGTGCATGCCATGTCGGGGTAGCGGTTGAAGTGTCCGGCCGCGGCGACCGCGGTCTCCAGCACCCCAGGCAGCGGGGGGTACGGGTTCTCGTTCGAGGACAGTTTGAACGCCACGGGACCGCCCGCTGCGGCGGGCTTCCCGGGCTTGTAGGTGGGGATGCCGTCCAGCTCGGCGCGCAGCTTCGGGCTCTTCTCGCTCACCGCAGGTCCTCCTCGACCATCCCGTACGACGTCGCCGTCGACTCAATACTCCTCACCTTATGAGGATTCCGTCCATCCGAGAACGGCGGGCGCCAGGAATGCGGGAGAGCGCACGCATATATGCGCGCGCCGGTGGCCTGCGCCGTGGCGCGCGTCCCTCGTACAGGTGAGTTGAAACCTGCCCGACACCGCACCGTTTTGGCATGCCCGGACCCGACGACAAGCGCACCTCGCCCCCACCAAGGGAAAAGACCTTGGTTTCCAAGGTCATTGGGGGTGGCGAACCGTGCAGAATCGTGCCTGTCAACGCCTGCATATGCATCCGGACCACCCGGCCCCCCGAGCCCTACTATCGGCTCGCCATGACAGCAGCAGGGAAGCACCAGGTGAGCCGGACCGAGACCACCCGGCGGGCCGCCGGCCGACAAAGCCGGGCCGGCATCAGGGACGTGGCCGCGGCGGCGGGCGTCTCGATCACGACCGTCTCCGACGCGCTCAATGGCAAGGGGCGGCTGCCGGACGCCACCCGCCGCCACGTCCGCGAGGTCGCCGACCGGCTGGGCTATCGCCCTTCCGCGGCGGCCCGCACCCTCCGTACCGGCAAGTCGGGCCTCATCGGCCTGACCGTGACGACGTACGGGGATGAACCTTTCACCTTCACCGAATTCGCGTACTTCGCCGAGATGGCCAGGGCCGCCACCTCCGCCGCGCTCGCCCGCGGCTACGCCCTCGTCATCCTCCCCGCCACCTCCCGACACGACGTCTGGTCCAACGTGGCCCTCGACGGCACCGTCGTCATCGACCCCTCCGACCACGATCCCGTCGTCACCGAACTGGTCCGCCAGGGCCTGCCCGTGGTCTCCGACGGCCGCCCGGCAGGCTCACTCCCCGTCACCGCCTGGGTGGACAACGATCACGAGGCCGCCGTACTGGGCCTCCTGGACCACCTCGCAGCCGCCGGCGCCCGCCGCATCGGGCTGCTGACCGGCACCACCACCGACACCTACACCCGCCTCTCCACCACCGCGTACCTCCGCTGGTGCGAGCGCGTGGGCCAGGACCCCGTCTACGAGTCCTACCCCGCCCACGACCCGTGCGCCGGCGCCGTCGCCGCCGACCGGCTGCTCGCCCGCCCCGACCGGCCCGATGCCGTGTACGGGCTCTTCGACCCCAACGGCACCGACCTGCTCGCCGCCGCCCGGCGCTACGGCCTGCGCGTTCCCGAGGACCTGCTGCTCGTGTGCTGCAGCGAATCCACCGTGTACGCCAACACCGAACCGCCCATCACGACCCTGTCCCTCAAACCGCGCCGCATCGGCACCGCCGTCGTACAACTGCTCATCGACGCCATCGAGGGCGTGGACACCGGGCGACCCGTCGAACAGGTCATCCCGACCGAACTGATCATCCGTACTTCATCCCAGCGCAGGCAGCCCCGTACGACCGTCAGCCCGCCCCGCTCCCCGGCACAGGACTGACCGACCACACCGGTCCCTGGGCGGAGCTTCGGCCCCGCTCAGGATTTCGGCAGTGCCGATATGGGGAGAAACCGGTAGGAACAAGTAGCTCCGGCCAGGATTCACCACCCCTGGTGCGTCACAGAGCGCGAGCTGCATTCCTATGATGGGCGCACGACATCACGGACCCTCCGCCCAGAAGGCGGGAGGTCCGCAGGTGTACGGCAGTGCGACGGTGGTGGAGGGGTCGATGACGCAGGGGGCCGGTCAGGGACCCGCGGTGCGGACGGACACGCAGCGGGACTTCCGGGTGCCCGTCGTCGAACCCGCCCCGCATTCCGTGCCCGCCGGGGTCACCGTGCCCGCCGGGCCGCCCGGCGACACCCCCGTGTACGGGGAGTACCCCGCGTACTACGGCGAGAGCCCGGCGCCCGTACCCGTACCCGTACCCGTACCCCCGCCCGCGCCCGCGCCCGTACCGGCGCAGCACGGCTACGGGTACGAAGCCCCGTACGCCACCCTCCCCGAGGAGAACGGCCCCGCGGACGAAGGCGACTTCGAGGACTACACGCCGACCCAGCGCGACCTCCCGGTCATCGGCCGCGGCGCCCTCGGCGGTCCCGGCGACACCGTCCAGGTCCAGTACGTCCCGCAGGACTTCGCGACCGACGGTCCCGGCCCGCTCTACGTGGTCGGCGACGTGCACGGCTACCTCGCCGAACTCGTCTCCGAACTCCAGGTCCAGGGCCTCATCGACGCCGACCACAACTGGGCCGCCGGAAACGCCCGGCTCTGGTTCCTCGGCGACTTCACCGACCGCGGACCCGACGGCATCGGGGTCATCGACCTCGTCATGCGCCTGTCCGCCGAGGCCGCCGCCGCCGGCGGCTACTGCAAGGCCCTGATGGGCAACCACGAACTCCTGCTCATCGGCGCCAAGCGGTTCGGCGACACCCCCATCGTCTCCGGCGCCGGCACCGCCACCTTCCAGGCCGCCTGGCTCCTCAACGGCGGCCAGCGCACCGACATGGAGCGCCTGCAGGACGTCCACCTGCAGTGGATGTCCCGGCTGGACGCGGCCGTCCTGGTCGAGGACCACCTGCTCCTGCACTCCGACACCACCGCCTACCTCGACTACGGCGACTCCGTCGAAGACGTCAACGACACCATCCACGAGCTGCTCAACCGCAACGACGCGGACATCACCTGGGACCTGTTCCGCAAGTTCACCAAGCGCTTCGCCTTCCGCGACGAGGGCACGGGTCCGCAGGCCGTCCGCGAGCTCCTGGGCACCTACGGCGGCAGTCGCGTCGTCCACGGCCACAGCCCCATCCCGTACCTGCTGGGCGAGGTGGGCACCGAGGACGGCGACGAGCCGCGCGGCCCCGAGGCCGTGGTCGGTCCCCACGTGTACGCGGAGGGGCTTGCCATCGCCATGGACGGCGGCGTGACGATGGCGGGCAAACTGCTCGTCGTAGAACTCCCGCTGAACGACTGAGGGTTCCCGGAGCGGGGTATTTCCGGAAAGCCCCTGTCAACGCACGGCATGGGCGCTCTACCATCGCTCTATCCGCAGCAGGCTCTCCTCCGTTTGTGCCGGTGCCCGGGTCTACGCGGGCATACCGGCCCCTACGGAGCATCGGGGGATGCACATGACCAGCGCTCCGCACCTGCTCACCGAAGACCGACCGGAGTTCGATCGGCTCCTCGACGAGGCGCTGCGCACCGCGAACGACCGGCCCGAGCTCGCCGCCCTGGGCGAACGGCTGAACGCCGAACAGTTGCGCACCATGGCCATGGGAGCCACCGCGCTGCTGACGGCCGCGGCGGCAGCCGAGTACGACCACTACGTGAAGGTCCGCAAGGAGCGGCAGGACGAGATCCTGTCCACCCCCGGAACGTTGGCCCGGGAGAGCGGCGGACAGGGCGCCGGCGGCGGCGCGGGGGTCGGCGCCGTGGTCGCGGTCCTCGCCCCGGTCCTGGCCGGCACCGCCATGCTGATCTTCCTGATCGTGGGCTACATCCTGAAGGGCTTCGAACCCGAACCGGCCTTCGCGGAGACCATGCTGACGGCGGGTTGGCTCTTCGGCGGACTCACGGTCGCCGCCCTGCTCTTCGCCGTGATCGGGCTGCTGGTGACGGCCGTGCGCAACAGTTCCACCGAGGTGGTGGCGGACGAGACCGAGGCCGTACCCGACGAGGTGTCACGGGCCCGGGAGGCCTGGCGCAACGCCCTGCTGGAGCGCGGCATCATGCCGTTCCTACGGGACGCGCTGGCCGATCCCAGCGCGGGGTCGGGGTTCCCGGCCCCCCGCAAGCCGGGGGCCGGGCGCATCCCCAACCTGGGATACTCCCGGCCCGACTTCACCAGCCCCGGGGCCCCCGCACAGGGACCCCGGCCCGGTTACACGTCCCCGGACTTCACGAGCCCGGACTTCGGCGGCCCGGAGAACGAGCCTGAATGAGGGCTACTCGGCGCTGACGGTGTTCGGGAGGCCCGAGTAGCCCAGGTCGCCCTTCCAGGTGATGTCCTCTTCCTTGGTGGCGACCGCCTTGGCGCGGAAGGCGGGGACGGGCGCCGGTAGCAGTTCCGTCCAGGTACCGACGGGTGTGAAGGCCCCGCCCCTGATGTCGAAGTGGAGCTGGAACACCCGGCGGGTGGTCGTCAGCACCTTGACGTACGCGTCGTTGTTCGACCCTGAGATGGAGACTCCGCAGGCGAATCCGGTCTCTGCGCTGTTGGGATAGCCGAGGAGGCCGGAGTAGTCGGTCCAGACGGGACTGCCACCGACGGTGGCGGCCCGGCCCGCGTAGGTGTGACCCCCGTTGAGCGCCGCGCTGTAGTCCTCGGTGCCGGAGGGCGCGTAGCTGTCGATGTCACTGCACGGGCCGGTGGCTCCTGTCGCACCGGTGGCGCCCGTCGCGCCGGTGGCTCCGGTCGCACCCGTCGCGCCGGTCGCACCCGTCGCGCCGGTCCCGCCCGTGGCACCCGTGGCACCCGTCGGACCCGTGGGCCCGGTCGGACCCGTCGCGCCCGTGTGACCCTTGGGTCCCCGCGGACCCCGTGGGCCGCGCGGACCCGTCGGGCCCACCTTGCACTCGTCGTCGTGCGCGGCCTGGGGCTGCCCGACCGCACCCTCCTGCTTCCGAAGGTTGTCCGGTCTGTGTTGCCCTGACTTGCAGTGATCACCGGTCACCGGTGCGGCCAGCGCGACGGCCGGGGAGGCCATGCCCGCCAGCACCAGCGCCACCGAGGCGAGCGTGCCACCGGTCAGCCAGCCGGCCCGTCGGGGCAACGGCCCCAGGGATGCAGGGGCCCTGTTCTCAGAACTCATGTACCGCTCCTCGCGCACATTGGATCGACGGTCTTCCAAAGTCCGGAAATATGACCGGACTCCGCAGGTCATCCTGAGGACCCCGCCGCCCCGGGGCGGGCCGACGCGCCCTCCTGTCAGCGGAACGGCGCAGTCCACACGGCCACATGGCCGTCTGGGGCACGGCCACTCGGCGGCCCCGGCCCGGCGGCACACCACCGGACGGCAGCGCGCCCGTACGCCGACGGCCCGGAGCACCAGCCGGACCGAGGTCCGACCGGCGCTCCGGGCCACTGGGGTTCACCGGTTGCGCAGCTGGGTCACCGGGTCCCGCGGACCGGGGTGACCCGTTCCGCTGCTAGTCGCGGAACTTGTTGCCCTTGGCCGGCGGGTTCTTGGCTGCCGACTTCTTGACCGGCCGGCTCTTGGCTTCCGGCTTCGTGGCGGGCGGGGTCTCGGCGGACCTCTGCAGCGCGGGGGCCGTGGTGGGGCCGGGGGTGATCAGCATCCACGGGTGCTGGTTGGTGGGCGGGCCGCCGGCCGTCCCGCAGTTCAGCGACGGTGTGGGGTTGTCGACCGTGCAGAAGGTCTCGAAGACCCGTCCGTCGGTTGTCGAAATCTCGATGTTGGCCCCGTTGGAGTGCTCGTCGACTGCGATTCCGCAGGCCACCCCGGTCGGGTAGCCCGGGTTGCGCGCGGGGTTGGTCAGGTTGTGCCAGTCGAAGTTCGTAGCGTCCGGGGCGATGCCCCGGATTCCGACGTACGCGATCCCGTTGATCATCACCGCCTTGACCTCACGGGAGCCGCTGGGCTTGTAGTTGGCGATGGCGTTGCACCCACCGGTGGCACCTGTGGCGCCGGTGGCGCCCGTAGCGCCAGTGGGACCGGTCGCGCCCGTCCCACCCGTGGCACCAGTCGCGCCGTCGGCGCCCGTCGGACCGGTCGGGCCCGTCGGACCGGTCTCGCCCGTGGCGCCCGTCGCGCCCGTCGCGCCGTCAGCACCCGTCGGGCCAGTGGGACCCGTCGGACCGGTCTCGCCCGTCGCACCAGTCGCACCCGTAGCGCCATCCGCACCCGTCGGACCGGTCGGGCCGGTCGGGCCGGTCTCGCCCGTGGCACCCGTCGCGCCATCCGCACCCGTCGGGCCAGTGGGACCCGTCGGACCGGTCTCGCCCGTCGCACCAGTCGCACCCGTAGCGCCGTCAGCACCCGTCGCACCCGTCGGACCCGTCGCCCCTGTCGCACCGTCCGCGCCCGTCGCACCGGTCGCACCCGTCGCACCGTCAGCGCCGGTCGCGCCCGTCGCACCGGTCGCACCCGTCGCACCCGTCGCACCGTCAGCGCCGGTCGCACCCGTCGCACCATCAGCACCAGTCGCGCCCGTGGCACCGGTCGCACCGGTCGCACCATCCGCACCCGTAGCACCGGTGGCACCCATGGCGCCCGTCCCACCGGACGGACCCGTCGGACCCGTATCGCCCTTGGGTCCGGACGGACCGGTCGGACCCGTCGGACCGGTCGGGCCTGTCGGGCCCACGCACTTGCCGTGGTCGTGGTCGCGGCCGTGATCGTCGTTGTACTCGTCGTCGTCACCGCCACCACCCCCGAGGTACCGGTTCAGCATCCCGGCGCGCAGCGGTTCGTCGTCGTCGTGCGGCCGCTCCCGGCAGTCCTTCCCGCCACCGCCGCCACCGCCGCCGGCCGGTCGGGCCGCGGACGCCTGCGGTGCGGGGTACTGCGCCGCGGCGGCGATGGGGCTGACGACGCCCGCCAGCACGAGGGAGAGCGAGGCCAGGGTGGATCCCGTCAGCCAGGCCCTACTGCGGGGCAGGGGGCCGAGGATCGACCTGGATCGGTGCTCACGACTCATCGAGCGCTCCTTGGGAGGTAAGCCGACCGGAATCCGTGGTGTCCCGGCCGCGGGTACGAGCTTCCTTTGGAGCTACGGATTGCGCATGCAACACCTCAAGCACGGCGCCCGACTATCAACACATCGGCCTACTAAATGACCGCCAATCAGGGGGTGCCCGACGAGGCCGGCTCCGGCCAACCGCACCGGCGCCGCCGACCGGCCGCGGCATGTTGCCGACTGCGAACCCGGGATCCCCGTCGGCGCGCCGCCCACCGGTGTCCCACGCCCGATCCCTAGAGTCACCGACGATCCATCCGGACCGGCGAGCCGTGAGCAGCGCCCCCCACAGCGGTCGCAAGAGGCACAGCGGTCGCACAGGGCACAGCGGCCCCACCGCCGGCAGGAACGGCCACTACAGCGGACGGGACCCGTGAAACCAACAGTCTGTCTGAACATGATCGTCAAGGACGAGGCTCCGACCATCCGGAAGTGCCTTGACTCGATGCGTCCCCTGATCGACACCTGGGTGATCGTGGACACCGGCTCGACGGACGGCACGCAGGACGTCATCCGGGAGTGCCTCAGCGATCTGCCCGGGGTCCTCCACGAACGTCCGTGGAAGGGATTCGACGGCAGCCGTACCGAGGCCATCGAGCTCGCCCGCTCCAGCGCCGACTACCTGCTGTTCATCGACGCCGACGACGAGATGCAGGTGCAACCCGGGTTCCGGATGCCCGACCTGACCCTCGACGCCTACCGCGTCGCCCTGCACGACGGGCCGATCATCCACTGGCGGCCGGCGCTCGTCTCCACGCGGCTGCCCTGGCGGTACGTCGGCGTGCTCCACGAGTACATCGAGTGCGACACCGAGTTCAGCCTCGGAGTGCTCGAGGGCGCCAACATCCTCAGCGTCGGCGGCGGCGCCCGCCTCCGCGAGGGCGGCCAGCGCCAGAAGTACCTGCGCGATGCGGAGGTACTCGAACAGGGGCTGATCAAGGAACCCGAGAACACCCGCTACGTGTTCTACCTGGGCCAGAGCTGGCGGGACGCGGGCGAACCCGAGAAGTCCCTAGCCGCCTACGACCGCCGGGCCGGCATGGCGGGCTTCGCCGAGGAGACGTACTGCTCCCAGGTCTACGCCGCACGGCTCGCCGCGAGTCTCGACCGGCCGGCGGCCGAGGTGATGGACCGCTACCTGCGTGCGCACGAGAGTCGTCCCACCCGCGCCGAGGCGATCGGCGAGCTCGCCCGTCTCTGCCGCGTACAGAACCGCTGGCCGCTCGCCTACATGTTCGCCCGCGAGGCGGCGCGGATCCCCCGCCCGCAGGACATCCTGTTCGTCGAGTTCTCGTGGCACGAGTGGCGTGCGCTCGACGAACTCGCGATCGCCGCCTACTGGGTCGGGGAGTACCAGGAGTCACTGGAGTGCTGCGAGCGGCTCCTGAGCGAGGGCAAGTTGCCCGATGACCAGCGCGAACGGGTCTCCGCGAACCTCGATTTCGCCCGGCGCAAGCTGGGCGCGGCGTACCGAGTCGTCGCCTGATCGTGAGGATGAGAGTGTCATGACCGTCACCGCATCAACCACTGCCGCATCAACCGCCACGGCATCGACCACCCCCGCATCCACCGCCGCCGTCTCGCCCGTGCTCGCGCTCGTGCAGCCGGTTCGCCGGACCCATGTCGTCGACATCGGCGCCAACCCGATCGACGGGGACCCCCCGTACCGGGACATGCTGCGGTCCGGCCTGTGCCGTGTGACCGGCTTCGAACCCCAGCCCGATGCCCTCGACGAGCTCCAGCGCCGCAAGGGCCCGTACGAGACCTACCTGCCGGACGCCATCGGCGACGGCGCCACCCACACCCTCCGCGTCGCCGCGGCCTCCGGGATGACCAGCCTCTACCGGCCCGACCCGAACCGGCTCGGGCTCTTCAACGGTTTCACCGAATGGGGTCGGGTCCTCGAGGAGATCCCGATCGACACCCGGCGGCTGGACGACGTGGCGGAGGTCGGGGCCTTCGACCTCCTGAAGATCGACATCCAGGGTGCCGAGCTGATGGTGTTCGAGAACGCCCGGCAGAAGCTGGCCGAGGCCGTGGCGATCCACACCGAGGTGTCCTTCGTCCCGCTCTACGAGGACCAGCCCGTGTTCGGCGACGTGGACCAGGAGCTGCGCCGTCAGGGTTTCATCCCGCACGCCTTCACGGCGGTCAAGCGCTGGCCGATCGCCCCCGTGGTCTTCGGCGGCGACTTCCGCCAGGCCCAGCACCAGCTCCTCGAAGCCGACGTCGTGTACGTACGCGACTTCGGGCGTCCCGAAACCATGACCGACGAGCAGCTCAAGCAGCTGGCCCTGGTCGCCCACCACGTCTACGGCTCCACGGACCTCGCGTACCGGTGCCTCAGCGTGCTGGGCACACGGAACGCCGCCGCCCCCGACGCACCGGAGCGCTACCTCACCGCACTGCGCTGAAACCCGGCCGTGGGCGGCCCCGCGACTCCCCCCATTGGGTCGCGGGGCCGCCCCGGCCGTGCGTCAGTCCGCCAGCGGCAGGTACACGCGGTTGCCCGAGGCCGCGAACTCGGCGGACTTCTCCGCCATGCCGGCCTGGATCTCCTCGGCCTTCAGGTCTCCGCCGTGCTCACGGCGGATGTCCTGCGAGATCTTCATCGAGCAGAACTTCGGACCGCACATGGAGCAGAAGTGCGCGGTCTTGGCCGGCTCGGCCGGGAGGGTCTCGTCGTGGAACGAACGGGCCGTGTCCGGGTCGAGGGCCAGGTTGAACTGGTCCTCCCACCGGAACTCGAACCGCGCGTCCGACAGGGCGTCGTCCCACTCCTGGGCACCCGGGTGGCCCTTGGCCAGGTCCGCCGCGTGAGCAGCGATCTTGTACGTGATGACGCCGGTCTTGACGTCGTCGCGGTTCGGCAGGCCCAGGTGCTCCTTGGGCGTGACGTAGCAGAGCATCGCGGTGCCCCACCAGGCGATCATCGCGGCGCCGATGCCCGAGGTGATGTGGTCGTACGCGGGCGCGACGTCCGTGGTCAGCGGGCCGAGCGTGTAGAACGGCGCCTCTTCGCAGATCTCCTGCTGGAGGTCGATGTTCTCCTTGATCTTGTGCATCGGGACGTGCCCGGGGCCCTCGATCATCGTCTGCACGTTGTACCGCTTGGCGATCGTGTTCAGCTCGCCCAGGGTCTTCAGCTCCGCGAACTGCGCCGCGTCGTTGGCGTCCGCGATGGAACCGGGACGCAGGCCGTCACCCAGCGAGTACGTGACGTCGTACGTCGCGAGGATCTCGCAGAGCTCCTCGAAGTTCGTGTAGAGGAAGTTCTCCTTGTGGTGCGCCAGGCACCACGCGGCCATGATCGAGCCACCGCGCGAGACGATGCCGGTCTTGCGGCGCGCGGTCAGCGGGACGTACGACAGCAGCACGCCGGCGTGCACCGTCATGTAGTCGACGCCCTGCTCGGCCTGCTCGATGACCGTGTCCTTGTAGATCTCCCAGGTCAGGTCCTCGGCGCGGCCGTCGACCTTCTCCAGCGCCTGGTACAGCGGCACGGTGCCGATCGGGACGGGGGAGTTGCGCAGCACCCATTCGCGGGTGGTGTGGATGTTGCGGCCGGTCGAGAGGTCCATGACCGTGTCGGCGCCCCACTTGGTCGCCCAGGTCATCTTGTCGACCTCCTCCTCGATCGAGGAGGTGACCGCGGAGTTCCCGATGTTGGCGTTGACCTTCACCAGGAACCGCTTGCCGATGATCATCGGCTCGATCTCGGGGTGGTTCACGTTCACCGGCATGACCGCGCGACCTGCGGCGATCTCCTCGCGGACGACCTCGGGGGAGACGTTCTCGCGGATCGCGACGTACTCCATCTCCGGGGTGATCTCGCCCCGGCGGGCGTACGCGAGCTGCGTGACGGCGGCGCCGCCACGGCCCCGGCGGGGCAGGCGCGGACGGCCCGGGAAGACCGCGTCGAGGTTCTTGAGGCCGCCGCGCGGGGAGGTGTGCTTGATGCCGTCGTCCTCGGGGCGCGCGGGGCGGCCCGCGTACTCCTCGGTGTCACCGCGGCTGATGATCCAGTTTTCGCGCAGGGGCGGCAGGCCCCGGCGGACGTCGGTCTCGATCTGCGGGTCGGTGTACGGACCGGACGTGTCGTAGAGCGTCACGTCCTTGCCGTTGGTGAGGTGGACCTGGCGAACCGGCACCCGGATGTCGGGGCGGGAGCCCGCCACGTACCCCTTGTGCCAGCCGGGCTGGCGCTCGGTCTGGCCGTCGGCGTCCTGGCTGACGGCAGGCGTGCGTGCGTCCTGAATGGTCATGAGACCTAATCTCCCTACGCCGGCATTACCCGGTAACAGGTTCGGCGGTCGACGCAGCCTCCTCCCGTACGCATATTCGAATGCGAACGGTGATCAGCGCCCTCTCAGCCCGGTGCTCCGAGCTCCCGCGTTGTGCAAAGTAGCCCCCACGCTAGCGTCATGTGTGGCGTGCTGAACAGTGGGCCCCCTCATCTGTTGCGATGATCTGCCGGTGACGTCCTCGCCGCAGCCCCCCATCGAGCCCACAGATCCCGCTGGTCACACCGACCACGCCGGCCACGCGCATGCGGAGCCAGAGCACTCGCCGGGACACGCGCCCGGGCACTCGTCCGGGCACTCGCCGTCCTCGCACTCGCCGTCCGGACATTCCCACGGCCACTCGCACAGCCACGGTCCGGCGGCCCCCGTATCGAAGCACCTGCGCAAGGTGATCGCCGCCGTGCTGATCCCCTTCGCCGCCGCCGTTGTGGTCGGCATGGTCGTGCTCTGGCCGGGCGGAGCCCCGGCGCACGAGCGGTCCGGGGTCGGCTTCGACCGCCAGACCCAGCAGGGGAAGGTCGTCGCGCTCGCACAGGTCGACTGCAAATCCGTGAACGCCGCGCAGGTGCCGGCCACCGGCGACACCTCCACCCCGTCGGGCCGCGAGGCGGTCGCCGAGCAGACCGGCGACTGCAAGAAGGCCACCGTCCAGGTCTCCACCGGCGCCGACAAGGGCCGCGAGTTCATCGAGGTCATCCAGCCCGGCGCACCAAGGCAGTTGACGAACGGCCAGGAAGTGGTGGTCGCCTACGCGCCGGACGCGCCGCGCGACCTCCAGTACTCCGTCATCGACGTGAACCGCAAGTTCCCGATGGCCCTGCTGGCGGGCATCTTCGCCCTCGCGGTCGTCGTCGTCGGGCGGATGCGCGGGGTGTACGCGCTCATCGCCCTCGTCGTCAGTTTCGGCGTACTGACCCTGTTCATCCTCCCCGCGATCCTCCAGGGCTCGAACCCCCTGGTGGTGGCGGTGGTCGGGGCCAGCGCCATCATGCTGATCGCGCTCTACATGTGCCACGGCCTGACGGCCCGTACCTCGGTGGCCGTCCTCGGCACCATCGTGTCGCTGGTGCTGATCGGCCTGCTGGGCTCGCTGTTCATCGGCTGGGCGTTCCTGAGCGGCAACACCGACGACAACACCGGGCTGATCCACGGGCTCTATCCGCACATCGACATGAGCGGTTTGCTGCTTGCGGGTGTCATCATCGGATCGCTCGGCGTACTCGACGATGTGACGGTCACCCAGACGTCGGCCGTCTGGGAACTCCACCAGGCAGACCCCTCGATGGGCCCGCGCGAGCTGTACAGGGCGGGAATCCGGATCGGTCGGGACCACATCGCCTCGGTGGTCAACACACTGGTACTGGCCTACGCGGGCGCCGCGTTGCCACTGCTCCTGCTGTTCTCGATCGCGAACAGCAGCATGGGCTCGGTGGCCAACAGCGAGCTGGTGGCGGAGGAGATCGTACGGACCCTCGTGGGCTCGATCGGACTGGTCGCCTCGGTACCCGTGACGACGGCGCTGGCCGCGCTGGTGGTGTCCGCCGACCGCGCGGGATCCACGGCGGGCACGGCTGCCCCGGCGGGCACGGCGGCCTCGGGGCCACTGCGCGGCGGCCGGGGCCGGCGCCGCAAGCGCTGACCGGCGGGCGCGGCTGGTCAGTTCGCGCGCGCGGCCGGTCAAGGGCAACGGCAAGGTGGTGTGCTCAGCGCGTCGGCACGCTGAGCCGCGGTGCGTACGTGCGGTGGTGCGTGATGGTCATTCCGGTCGGTCGGCAGGCTCTGGTCAGCCCGCGTCGCCACCGGCTACCGGTCAGCCGGCGTTCTGCTCGTTCTGCCGCGACTCCGCCAGGATCTTGTCGAGCGCCTCGTCGAGGTTCTCCTCGAAGTCCCCGAGGTTGCGCTCCTGTCCGAGCGGAACGATCCGGTCGGTGCGGTCGAGGAACGCGACGAGCGGCGCCGCGCTCGCACGGAAGAGAGCCCGGTCCGCGCCCACCTGCAGCCGGATGTGGACATCGGACAGCTCCTCCGGATCCGTGGGAGCGATGTGGACATCACCGTCACCGCACGGCTTGTTGATCCCATCGAGAAGCAGCTCCCGGCCGAACGCCCAGGTCACGGGCGCGTCTCCGGGAAGGTGGAAGGTCAGACGGACTGCGTACGGATCACGCGCCTCGTACCGGAGCTCGACCGGGATCCGGAACGAGAGCTCCTCGGAAACGAGGAAACTCATCATGACCTCTGCCTGTACCGACTCGCGCATTGCCTACCCCGCTGTAGTGGAAGTGGCCAGGAATGATCCCCCAAGGCCCTCTTGACAAGAGTGGTGGAAGCGCTAGCAGATCACAAGGAGTGAGTTTTCAGATACTGATAGAGAACGAGAGGGTGCTCAACAGCGCGCCTACTTCACTCCGTAGCCGATCGACCGCACACAGCAATCGATGTTCCTGGTGCAGAGGGAGAGAAATCGCCATGGTCGCCGCCGTGTCTCCGGCGGTGATGGGGATGGCCGCGCACACCGTTCCCAGGGCGTATTCCTGCCGCTCGGTCACCGGCTGCATCCGCTCCATGGAGCCGATCCGCTGCTCCAGAGCCCGCATGTCGGCCACGGTGTAAGGGGTGATGGCCTCGACCGGGTGGCGGTCGTAGTAGTCCTTGCGCGCCTTCTCGTCGAGCTGGCCGAGCAGGCACTGCCCGATGGCGTGCGCGTGGCCGGTCTCGCGGAAATCGGCCCACTCCTCGCAGGCCGGATTGGCCGGGGTGTCCGATACACCCACGACCTCGATTTCACCCTCGCGGTAGACCGCGAAGTAGACGGGGGCCCCGACCGCGTCGCGGAAGTGCGCGAGGGAGTCGAGGATCATGCTGCGACGTTTCTGCTGGAGCCCGCCACCGGCCAGTCGGCCCGCGGCGTCACCCAGGACGAAGACCCCGCTCTCCCGGCGCAGATAGCCCTCGTGGGTCAGGGTGCGCAGCAGGTGGTACGCGGTGGGAAGCGGGAGCCCGGCCTCGCGCGCCAGTTGTTTCGCCGGGGCTCCCTCGCTATGGGAGCCGACCGCTTCGAGCAGCCTCAATGCCCTCTGCACCGAACCGATCAGAGTCGGCACACCGGCACTGTGAACCGAAGACAAGAGCTCACCCCCAGGCGTGGCGGCGGGCCGTGGGGGGCCCGCCCTGCGGGGGCCGCCCCCGCGTGTGCCGTGACTCCTGGGGGTCGTGCTCGGCGGCTGTTTGAAAGAACCGCAGGTCAGGGCGGCAGTACCGGCTTTCGGTGCCCAGGGAACGGCACAGATTGCCACTCTATCCGCCGATTCCCGGGCTGTGAGCGGTTTAGGGCTTCACGTTCCCTCACCTGGGTTAATCACGGTGTTGCCCGGGTTGCCCAAGTTCTACCAGTCTCCGGAGGAGGACTTCGTGCCGCTGCCGGTGAACTTCTTGACGATGAAGATCAGGCCGCCGACGAGGGCCACGAAGAGGAGCGCCTTGAACACGAAGCTGATCAGTGCGCCCAGGACCGTGGTGATCACACCGCCGAAGACGAACAGCACCAGCAGCGGAACGGCGACCCACTTGACCCACCAGGGCATGCCCTCGAATATCCCTCGGATGCCTTCCATGTCCCCAACCTCTTCCTGTCCGCGTCCTTGTCCGTGACTTCCTGCTCTCGATGCTAGGAGGCCACGGCTCCCGGCGGGGGCCCGCGAGCCCTCGGAGTCCCCTGATCCGCCCCCTAGGGGGACCGGGCTCCCGACCCTCAGTTCCGGGGTCCGTTCACCCTTCTGGCGGAGAGAAGACCACCATCACTTTGAGGTTCTCGGTGATGTGGTGGAACTTGTGCGGCACTCCGGCCGGCACGTAGACCACGCTCCCGTTCGCCACCGTCGTCGTCTCCTCCCCGACGGTGATGGAGGCCCGGCCGCTCACGACGAAGTACACCTCGTCCTGACCGTGCGGCTGCTGCGGGTCGCTCTCACCGGCGTCCAGCGCGTAGAGCCCCACCGACATGTTCCGCTCGCGCAGGAACTGGAGATAGGCGCCCTCGTTCGCGGCCCGCTCGGCCTCGAGCTCGGTCAGCCGGAAGGCCTTCATCGTCTTTGTACCCCTTGTGCTCTCTCGTGCCGTGACCATCCGCAGATCAGCTGATGTTCCACGGGGATCATCTCTGCAACGATCGGACACATGACGAATTTCGTAGTCAAGACAGTGGCCAACGCCGCGGCCCTCGCCGTCGCCATCTGGCTCCTCGCAGGCATCACCCTCGACGACGGCAGCAGCATGGGCCGCCGCACCCTCACCCTGATCCTGGTCGCGCTGATCTTCGGCGTGGTCAACGTCATCGTCAAGCCCGTGGTGAAGCTGTTCTCGCTGCCGCTCTTCATCCTCACCCTCGGCCTGTTCACCCTCGTGGTGAACGCGCTGATGCTGATGCTGACCTCGTGGCTGGCCAAGCAGTTCGACCTCAGCTTCCACGTGGACAACTTCTGGACCGCGGTGATCGGCGCCCTCATCATCTCCATCGTCTCCTGGGCCGTGAACATGGTCCTGCCCGACAAGAACTGAAGCGGGCGCCCATGTACCGCGTGTGCTTCGTCTGCACCGGCAACATCTGCCGCTCGCCCATGGCCGAGTCCGTCTTCCGCTCCCTCGTCGCCGACGCCGGGCTCGCGGACCTGGTCGAGGTCGACAGCGCGGGCACCGGCGGCTGGCACGAGGGGGGCGACGCCGATCCGCGCACCGTCGCGGTCCTGAAGGCCGCCGGGTACGAGCAGGCCCACCGGGCCCGGCAGTTCCGCAGCTCCTGGTTCGCCGGTCTGGACCTCGTCATCGCGCTCGACGCCGGGCACCTGCGGGACCTCAGGGCGCTGGCTCCCACGCCGGAGGATGCCGCCAAGGTCCGGCTGCTGCGGTCCTACGACCCTGCGGCCACGGCCTCCCGGAGCGACGTACCCGATCCCTACTACGGGCCCTTCGGCGGATTCGAAGAGTGCCTGGAACTGGTCGAGGCGGCCGGCCCCGGCCTGCTGGACGCCGTACGCGAAGCCGTGAAGGAGCACACCCCATGAGCACACCCGACAGCGCTCCCGACAGCGCTCACGCCCGGGCGGAGCGGCTCGGGGACGGCACCGTCGCCGTCCGCGCCGGTCTTCCCGAGCCGGCCAAGAACGAGCCGACGCTGCCCGGTCCGGTCTTCGCCGCCCACTTCCACCTCCCCGGCGAGGTCGAAGGCCCGTACACCTACGGGCGCGACACCAACCCCACCTGGACCCTGCTGGAGCGGGCCATCGGGGAACTGGAAGCCCCCGGCCAGGAGGGCGTGGACACCGTCGTCTTCGCTTCCGGCATGGCCGCGGTCAGCGCCGTCCTGCTCTCCCAGGCGCGGGCCGGCGACACCGTGGTCCTGCCCGACGACGGCTACCAGGCCCTGCCCCTCGTGCGGGAGCAGTTGGAGGCCTACGGGGTCCACGTGCGCACCGCCCCCACCGGCGGGGACGCCCAGCTCGCGGTCCTCGACGGAGCCCGGCTGCTGTGGCTGGAAACCCCGTCCAACCCCGGGCTCGACGTCTGCGACATCCGGCGCCTCGTGGACGCGGCACACGCGGGCGGCACCCTGGTCGCTGTCGACAACACCCTCGCGACTCCGCTCGGCCAGCGCCCCTTGGAGCTCGGCGCCGACTTCTCGGTGGCCAGCGGCACCAAGGGCCTCACCGGCCACGGCGACCTGCTGCTCGGCTACGTCGTCTGCCGCGACGCCGAACTCGCCGCGGGGATCCGCCGCTGGCGCAAGGTGGTCGGAGCGATCCCGGGCCCCATGGAGGCCTGGCTCGCCCACCGCTCCCTGTCCACCATCCAGTTGCGCTGCGAGCGCCAGTGGACCAACGCGCTCGCCGTCGCCGAGGCCCTCTCCGGCCGTGCGGACGTCTCGGGGCTGCGCTACCCGGGACTGGCCTCGGATCCGTCCCACAAGACGGCCGCGGGCCAGATGCGGGGCTTCGGGTCGGTGGTCTCCTTCACCCTGGCCGACCGCGCGCATGCGGAACGGTTCATGGCCGCCACGCGTCTCGTGGAGGACGCCACGAGCTTCGGCGGGGTGCGGTCCACCGCGGAGCGGCGCGGGCGCTGGGGCGGCGACGCCGTGCCGGAGGGGTTCATCCGCTTCTCCGCCGGGGCCGAGGACACCGAGGACCTGGTCGCGGACGTGCTGCGGGCCCTCGACGTGGCGGGATCCACGGCCTGATCGGCCTGTCGGAAGGCGGTCCGGGTCTGCCGCCCGGTGACCCGGACCGCCCGGCTCGCGCCCCGGCGCATTTCGCCGCCATGCGTTTCAGAAGCGGAAGTCTGGGCCACTCTTCTCCCATGACCGAACGTCCCGTGGTCAAACGCACCGCCCGCGCGATCCTGCTCGACGGTGACGACCTGATCCTCATCAAGCGCACCAAGCCCGGCGTCGACCCCTACTGGCTCACCCCCGGCGGGGGCGTGGAGCCCTCGGACCTGACCGTCGTCGACGCCCTCCACCGAGAGATCCACGAGGAACTCGGCGCGAAGATCACCGATGTGGTGCCCTGCTTCGTCGACACCGTCGAGCACATCGCCGACCGGGGGGTGACCGGCGTCAAGGTGCAGCACTTCTTCGTCTGTCATCTCGAATCCATGGATCCCAGCCAGCGCCACGGGCCCGAGATCGAGGAGCCGGAGGGCGAGTACGAGATCGTCCGCGTGCCCTTCAGCCGCATGGGCATCGCCGCCGTCCACCTCGTCCCGCTGTCCCTGCGCCACTACCTCGACGGCAACATCGAGGGCGTGCGCGCCATGCACGCCCCCGACCTGGGCTGACCCTCCGAACCGATCGCGGGCGCCCGCCGGAATCAGCCGGCGACGCCCGCCAGTTCCTCCACCTCGTCGTGGCGGATGCGCTCCCCGGGGATCCCGATCCTCTTCAGCGCGTCCACCCCGCTGCGGATCATCGCGGCCGGCCCCGAGACGAACGCGTCGTACGAACTCCAGGGCCCGTGCTCGCCGATGGCCTCCGGCAGCTGTCCGGCCAGTCCGTCCGCGCACACCACCGGGCGCACCGACAGCCACGGATGCGAGCGCTGCAGACCCAGCAGGGTGTCCTTGTCGTAGAGGTCGTGGTCGCTGCGCGCTCCGAAGAACACCTCTACCGGGCGCCGTTCCCCGTGCTCGGCCACGTCCTCGATCAGCGCTTTGATCGGGGCTATGCCCGTGCCGCCGCCCAGGCAGATCATGCCGTTGTCGGTGCTGTGGTCGACCACCATGGAACCGGCCGGCGGCCCGAGCCGCAGTACGTCACCGGGCCGGGCGTGGCGCACCAGCGCGTTGGAGACCCATCCCGCCGGGACCGCCTTGACGTGGAAGGACAGCAGTCCGTCCGCGCGGGGGGCCGAGGCGAAGGAGTAGTGCCGCCAGACCCGTGGCCACCACGGGGTCTCCAGGCTCGTGTACTGGCCCGCGAGGAACGGGTACGGCTGGTCGGGGCGGACGGTGAGCACCGCGATGTCCGAGGTGCGCAGATCGTGGGAGACCACTTCGGCGTGCCACCACGGCGGCGCCTTGGTGTCGGCCTCGGCCGCCGCGTCGATCATGATCTGGGAGATCGCGGTGTACGCCCGTGCCCAGGCGGCTTCGGTCTCCGGCCCCCAGCTGTCGTGGGCGTAGCGGGCCAGTGCCCCGATCAGGGCCTCGCCCACCGGTGGATAGTGGGCGGGCTGGGTGCCGTACTTGCGGTGCCCGCTGCCGAGTCGGCTCAGGTACGCGGTGAGCACTTCGGGATGGTCGATGTGCTCGGCGGCGGTCAGCAGCGCCTTCAGCAGCCGGTCCCGTTGGGTGTCCATGGCGGCGGGGAACATCCCCCGCAGATCCGGGTGCGCCGTGAACACCAGGGCGTAGAAGTAGGAAGTCACCTTGTCGGCGACGGGTGCGATTTCCGCGAGGGTCCGGCGGATGAGCACGGCATCGGGGGAGGGCGCGGGAGAGGCCTCTGGCGCACTGCCCCCGGACGGTATCCGGGCGGTCCTCCGTCTTGCCGATCTGGTGGGCGGAGCGTCCATGCGGTGCCTCGCTTCGAGCATCTCGGTAGGTCTGCACGCGCCACGGCCTTCGAATCCGTGGTTCCGGGTTCCACAGCGTGCCAGTCCGCCCCAGAGCTTGCGGGGAAATGCGGGAAATCCGCGTTTCGAACCCACTTTCCCCTTAAGATGCCTCAACTCCCGTGCGCGCCACCCCTGCCAGCTGGTATGCCTCCCGCAGGTCACGGCCCTCGTAGACGTGTGTCGCCTTCTCCACGAGGTACGGCCGGGCGTTCACCGCGACCGAGCGCGGGACGGCCTCGAAGAGCGCCACGTCGGTACTGGAATCCCCGTACGCGACACAGTCGCTCCGCTCCAGCCCGAACTGCGCGCACAGCCGGTCGGCGACGGTCACCTTGCCCTCCGGCGTCAGGATTCCGGCCATGTCCACGGGCCGTGTGAACGGAACCTCCGGGAAGACCGAACCGTGCGCGGCATGCGCGCCCCACTCCAGCAGGAGCTCCACGAAGAACGAGGGCGACAGCGAGATCACCGCGCAGTAGTCCCCGCGTTCCCGGATCTCCTGCCACACCTCGCGGATGCCTGAAATCCAGGGCGCCTCGTCGAACGCGGCCCGCACATGTGCCGGGGTCAGGTCCGTCCAGAGCTTCTGGGCGGCCAGCGCGAACTCGTGCGGCCCGATCTCCTGCGCCACGAAGGCACGCTCCAGTTGGGCGATCTCGTCCGCCAGTCCGAGCTGACGGGAGATCTCGACGGGGGCCGCCGATCCGTACATCAGCGTTCCGTCGAGGTCGAACAGGTGCAGGAGGGTCATAACCGTCGAGGCTAGTGGCTCCGTTTCACGTGAAACAGCGTGTTTCACGTGAAACATCGGCCGGTTCCACCTTCCCCACCTGGATGTTTCACGTGAAACATCCAGCCCAAATTCCCTGGACCGGGCCCCGGCCGATGAACCAGTCTGGGGCTGTGACACCACCACCCCTTCTCACCGCCCTGCCGATCCGCGCACTGACTGTGGACGACCTCCCCCACTGCGCCGATCTCTCCGAAGACCGCGGTTGGCCCCGCGAGGATCACAAGTGGGGGCTCCTGCTCGCCTCCGGCCACGGCTACGGCATCGAAGCCCCGGACGGACAGGGGCTTGCCGCGGTCTGCGTGGTCACCCTGTACGGGCCCGACCAGGCGGAGCCCGAACTCGCCGCCATCGGCATGGTCCTGGTCGCCGACCGCTACGCCCGCCGGGGTCTGGGCAGACACCTGATGGCCTACATCTGCGACGACGTCCTCAAGGGCATCCCCCTCACCCTGCACGCCACCCCGTACGGCCGCCCCCTCTACGAGGAGCTCGGCTTCGACACCACGGGGCGCGCCGAGATGCTCCGGGGTGCCTTCCGCCCGGATGCCGGTGCGCCCACGCCGGGCACCGTCCCGGTCCGGCCGGCCACCGCCGAGGACATCCAGAGGATCCTCCGGCTGGACGGCGAGGTCTTCGGCACCGACCGGACGCACCTGATCACCCGGCTGCCCGCCTTCACGGACCGGCTCCTCGTCGCCGAGGACGCTGCCGGCGAGCTGATCGGCTACGGCGCCATCTGGCCCAACATGGAGACCCATGTCATCGGGCCGCTGGTCGCCCGGGACACCGGCACGGCTCAGGCTCTGGTCACCGCCCTGGCCGCCGCGACCGACCGCCCCCTGCGCACCGATGTCGACGTGCGCCACGAAGAGCTGCTCGGCTGGCTCAAGGAGCGGGGCCTCGGCTCCATTGCCTTCAATGCCGTCATGACCCGGAACATCCCCGGCCTGCCCGGTGACTGGACCCGCCGATGGGCCCCGATCACCGTGGCGGCAGGGTGAGCGAGGAGCATCGCACCATGACCGGAGAAGACTCCGACCTGATCATTCGCCCGGCCGTCGAGGAGGATCTGCCCGCGATCGTCGCGATGCTGGCCGACGATCCGCTCGGCATGACCCGGGAGTCACCGGACGATCTGTCCCCCTACCGGGCGGCCTTCGAACGGCTGGCGGGCGATCCGCACCAGCACGTGGTCGTCGCCGTCCGCGCGGGCCGCGTCGTCGGCACCCTCCAGCTGACGATCGTCCCCGGACTCTCCCGCAAGGGAGCCACGCGTTCGATCATCGAAGGCGTACGCGTCCATGCGGACGAGCGGGGCAGCGGTCTCGGCACCCGGTTCATCGAATGGGCGATCGAACAGTCCCGTGCCGAGGACTGCAACCTCGTCCAGCTCACCTCGGACATGGCCCGCACCGACGCCCACCGCTTCTACGAGCGGCTCGGCTTCACCGGCTCCCACCTCGGGTTCAAGCTCCAGCTCTGAACCCGCCCCGCGTAGGCCGGGCCCCTCCTGTCGGCGGTCCGGCCTACGATCGGGAAGATGAGCCTTCCCCTCGTCACTGACGCCGAGCGCAGGAACCGGCTCGGCCGCCGGCACCGGCTCGCGCCGTCCGCCCGCGCCACCGATGTGCCTCAGGTCGCGGACGCCGTCATCGCCCTGCACGCCACCGACGCCTCGACGGTCTTCCTCTCGGCCCGCGCCCGGCTGCGCGAGGGCGAGCCCTCCGTGATCGAGCGGGCCCTCTACGAGGACGTGAGCCTCGTGCGGCTGCTCAGCATGCGCAACACGCTCTTCGCCGTCTCCACCGAACTCGCGCCGTACGTGGACTCCTCCACGGCGCGGGCCATCGCCACCAAGGAGCGCCGCACGCTCCTCAAGCACCTCCAGGAGGACGGCCAGGGTCTCGACGCCGACTGGCTGGCACGGGCCGAGAGCGCCACGCTGGACGCGCTCGACTCCCGGGGGCCGTCCACCGGGAGCCAGCTCTCCGCCGCCGTACCCGTCCTCCGACAGAAGATCACCGTCTTCCGGGGCAAGAAGTACGAGACCGAGACGGGTGTCGCCAGCCGCGTCATCCGGCTGCTCGCCGCCGACGGCCGCATCCGCCGCGACCGGCCCCGGGGATCGTGGACCTCCAGCCAGTACCGCTGGGTGCACACCGAGCCCTGGCCCGCCATGCCCCCGGCCGAGGCCCGCGCCGAACTCGCCCGCCGGTGGCTGCACTCCTACGGCCCGGCCACCGAAGCCGACCTCAAGTGGTGGACCGGCTGGACCCTCACCGACACCCGCAAGGCCCTCGCGGCCGTCGGCCCCGAGGAGGTCCGGCTGGAGGACGGCTCCACCGCACTCGTCGGTCCCGGCGACTTCGGACCCGAGCCCGCCCTGGAGCCCTGGGCCGCCCTGCTGCCCGCCCTGGACCCCAGCGCAATGGGCTGGGCCGACCGCGGCTTCCACCTGGACCCGGCGCACCGGGCGGCCCTCTTCGACTCCTCCGGCAACATCGGCCCCACCGTGTGGTGGAACGGCGAGATCGTCGGCGGTTGGGCCCAGCTCCCCGACGGCCGGATCGTCCACCGGCTGCTCGCGGATCCGGGCCGCCCCGCCGGGAAGGCGATCGCGGCGGAAGCCGAGCGGCTGGGCTCCTGGCTCGGGGAGGCCCGGATCACCCCGCGCTTCCGCACCCCGCTGGAGCGTGAACTCGTAGCGGGATGAAGGCGGGGCCTAGCCGATGCCCCGCCAACCCTGCGGGTCCACCCCGCCGGGTACCGGCGCGTGGGTGTCGTACGGCTCGCGGGTGAACACGAACGAGCCGAGGTCGAGGTGGCTCACCGACCCGTCCGGCCGTCGCACGGCCCGCAGCGACTCGCCCGCGTAGTAGCCGTTCAGGCCCGTCCAGCTGCCGTCCGGCTCCGCCCGGAAGCGGGCGGAGCGCCCATTGGCGGCCACCGGGCCCAGCTCGAGGAACCCGTCGTAGGTCAGCCGTACGGCCTGAGCCGATGTACCCCAGTACCAGGGGCCGCACAGCTCCAGGGCGACCGGATCGGCCTCCCGGAGCGGCCGCCAGGGCTCGGGCAGGCGCGGCTCGGCCTGCGCGACGATCGCCACCAGATCGGCGGCCAGCGTGGAGACGGGCAGCCCCGAGGTGCAGTTGGCCAGCACCACCGCGGCCACGTCCTCCGCCTCGCTCAGCCACAGGCAGGCCACGAAGCCCGGGAGCGAGCCGGTGTGCCCCGCGAGCCTGTGCTCGCCGTACTGCGTCAGCTGCATTCCGAGCCCGTAGCCGAGGTCGGCGAGACCCGGCTCCGGCGGAGTGGCCGACGTCCGCATCTCCCGGACCGACTCGGCGCTCAGCACGCGCTCGTCGCCCCGTACGAGGAAGGCCGCGAACCGCGCCAGGTCACCGGTGGTGGACCACAGCTGGCCGGCCGGGGCCATGAGCCCCAGGTCCTCCGCCGGTTCGGGCATCATCACGTCCGCCCACGGGTGCACCGCCCAGCCGCCCGCGGCCGGGGCCTGCGGCTGCGCCGTCGTGCGCGCCAGCCCCAGCGGTTCCAGCACCTCGGCCCGGAGCACCTCTTCCCACGGCTTGCCGCGTACCGCCTCCACGACCGAACCCAGCAGCGTGTAGCCCGGGTTGGAGTAGTGGTGGCGCCGGCCCGGCTCGAAACGGAAGGGCTGCTCGCCGAGCACGTCCGAGAGCTCCGGCCGCATCGCGCCCGGCGTCCGCTCCCACCACTCGCCCGGCGTCTCGGCCGCCAACCCGCCCGTGTGGGAGAGCAGCTGGCCGATGGTCACCTCTCCGACGCCCGTGGCCGCACCCGTGCCCGGCAGGAACTTCTCCACCGGATCACCGAGCGCCAGCAGTCCCTCGTCGCGCAGGCGCATCACCAGAACGGCGGTGAACGTCTTGGTGATCGACCCGATCCGGTACTGGACGTTCCCGTCGGGCCCGTGTCCCTCGACCATGGTCCGGGAGCCCTCCCAGACCACCTCTCCGCCCCGCACCACGGCCGCCACCAGGGACGGCGCCCGGCCTTCGCGCTGGGCGACGGCGATCCGCCTCAGGAGCGCGCGCCGGGTCGCGGGAAGCAGGACAAGATCTTCAGATACGGCATCCATGGGGCGGATGCTACGTGTTGGCCATGTCCACGAACCGCGAATAATGACCCTGGAAGGCGACGGTGATGGTGGCCGTCGGACCGTTACGGTGCTTGGCCACGATCAGGTCCGCCTCACCCGCACGGGGGGACTCCTTCTCGTACGCGTCCTCGCGGTGGAGCAGGATCACCATGTCGGCGTCCTGCTCGATCGAGCCGGATTCACGCAGGTCGGAGACCATCGGCTTCTTGTCGGTGCGCTGCTCGGGACCACGGTTCAGCTGGGACAGCGCGATCACCGGCACCTCCAGCTCCTTGGCCAGCAGCTTGAGGTTTCGGGACATGTCCGAGACCTCCTGCTGGCGGCTCTCGGGACGGCGCGAGCCACCCGACTGCATCAGCTGGAGGTAGTCGATGACGACGAGCGAGAGGTCGTTGCGCTGCTTGAGCCGGCGGCACTTGGCGCGGATCTCCATCATCGACAGGTTCGGGGAGTCGTCGATGTAGAGGGGGGCGGCGGAGACGTCCGGCATCCGGCGGGCCAGCCGGGTCCAGTCGTCGTCCGTCATGGTGCCCGAGCGCATGTGGTGCAGGGCCACCCGGGCCTCCGCCGAGAGCAGGCGCATCGCGATCTCGTTGCGCCCCATTTCGAGGGAGAAGATGACGCTGGGCAGGTTGGCCTTGATGGAGCAGGCACGGGCGAAGTCCAGCGCGAGGGTGGACTTACCCATGGCGGGGCGGGCCGCGATGACGATCATCTGGCCGGGGTGCAGACCGTTGGTCAGCGAATCCAGGTCCGTGAAGCCGGTCGGGACGCCCGACATCTGGCCGCTGCGCGAGCCGATCGCCTCGATCTCGTCGAGGGCGCCTTCCATGATGTCGCCCAGCGGCAGGTAGTCCTCGGAGGTCCGCTGCTCGGTGACGGCGTAGATCTCGGCCTGGGCACTGTTGACGATCTCGTCGACGTCCCCGTCGGCGGCATAACCCATCTGCGTGATCTTCGTACCGGCCGCGACCAGCCTTCGCAGGACGGCCCGCTCGTGGACGATCTCGGCGTAGTACTCGGCGTTCGCCGCGGTCGGGACGGACTGGACCAGCGTGTGCAGGTACGGAGCCCCGCCGACCTTGGTGATCTCGCCGCGCCGGGTCAGTTCGGCGCTGACGGTGATCGGGTCGGCCGGCTCGCCCTTGGCGTACAGGTCGAGGATGGCCTGGTAGATGGTCTCGTGCGACGGGCGGTAGAAGTCGTGGCCCTTGAGCACCTCGACCACATCGGCGATGGCGTCCTTGGACAGCAGCATGCCGCCCAGGACGGACTGCTCGGCATCGAGGTCCTGCGGCGGGACGCGCTCGAAGCCGCCCCCTCCGCCGTCCCAGGAGCCCGACTCGCGCCCTCGGTCCTGGTCCTCGTCCCCGCGGCCGCGGCCTTCGCCGTTACGGCGCGAACGGGCGGGCAGACGGTCACCTGGACCGCTGTCGGCCCAGGGGTCGTCCATGGGCTCGGGCATGCTCACCGGGCCACCTCCTCCCGTCCGCAACGCGGACATTGCCGTGCCACTCTTTCTACGACACGGCTCTGACATTTGGGGCACCCGAATCGGCTCTCGGCGAGTCGGACAACGATCCACGGTAGGGCCGGGAGCGGCGTCAGCCAATCTTGTTATCCACAGGCTGTGTGGATGAGATGTGGATGACGGCGCCAATGCTGTGGGTAACTCCCCCGAAGCTGTGCACGGACCGGGGGACGGTGCTGTGGACAAAATCACCAGACCCACCCCGCCACCCCACCTGACCTGCAAATTCTCCCTCCACTGACTGTGGGTGAGAAAAATATTCGCCACTGTCTCAAGATCGCCTCCAATGAGGTGGGACGAACGCGCGAATCGGCGCGGAGGTAAGGTTCTAAAGAGCTTTGCGTCTATTACCTGTGGAAGATTAGATTGAGCACATGAGACAGGCCCCCGCAGCACCGAAGGCTGCCTCTGGACGACACGACCGCGAGATCTTCGCGCTCGCCCTCCCCGCCTTCGGCGCGCTCGTCGCCGAACCCCTCTTCGTGATGGCCGACAGCGCCATCGTGGGGCACCTCGGCACCCCCCAGCTGGCCGGTCTCGGCATCGCGGCAGCCCTGCTCACCACCGCCGTGAGCCTCTTCGTCTTCCTCGCCTACGCCACCACCTCGGCCGTGGCCCGCCGCGTCGGTGCCGGCGACCTCCCGGCCGCCATCCGGCAGGGCATGGACGGCATCTGGCTCGCCCTCCTGCTCGGCGCGGCCGTCATCGCCGTCGTCCTGCCCGCGGCGCCCTCCCTGGTCTCCTTCTTCGGTGCCTCCGACACCGTCGCCCCGTACGCGATCACCTATCTGCGGATCTCCGCCCTCGGCATCCCCGCGATGCTCGTGGTGCTCGCCGCCATCGGAGTGATCCGCGGCCTCCAGGACACCCGGACCCCGCTCTACGTCGCCATCGGCGGCTTCACCCTCAACGCGGCCCTGAACCTCGCCCTCGTCTACGGCGCGGGCCTCGGCATCGCCGGCTCCGCCTGGGGCACCGTGATCGCCCAGTGCGCCATGGCCGCCGCCTACCTGACCGTGGTCGTCCGCGGCGCCCGCCGGCACGGCGCCTCCCTGCGCCCCGATGCGGCGGGGATCCGGGCCTGCGCCCAGGCGGGCGTACCGTTGCTGGTGCGGACCCTGTCCCTGCGCGCCATCCTGCTGATCGCCACCGCCGTCGCCGCGCGCCTGGGCGACGCCGACATCGCGGCCCACCAGATCCTGCTCTCCCTGTGGACCCTGCTCGCCTTCGCCCTCGACGCGATCGCGATCGCCGGGCAGGCCATCATCGGGCGCTACCTCGGCGCGGGGGACACCGAGGGAGCCAAGGCCGCCTGCCGTCGCATGGTGCAGTGGGGGATCGTCTCCGGCATCGTCCTGGGCCTCCTGGTGATCGCGGCCCGTCCCGTGTTCGTCCCGCTCTTCACCAGCGACCCCGCCGTCGAGGACGCGCTGCTGCCCGCCCTGCTCGTGGCGGCCGCCTGCCAGCCCGTCTGCGGCATCGTCTTCATCCTCGACGGGGTCCTGATGGGCGCCGGCGACGGCCGCTACCTGGCCTGGGCCATGCTGCTGACCCTCGCCGTGTTCGCCCCGGCCGCCCTGCTCGTACCGGCCCTCGGAGGGGGGCTGACGGCCCTCTGGTGCGCCATGGCGCTGATGATGCTGGTCCGCATGGTCACCCTCCAGCTGCGCACCCGCTCGGGCCGCTGGCTGATCGCGGGGGCGACCCGCTAGACCGCGCCGATGTTTCACGTGAAACATCGCGAGAACGACGAAGGGCCGCACCCCCGAGGGGGTGCGGCCCTTCATTGCGCAGCCCTTAGGCGGCGACGACCTCGACGCCCACGTTCGCGACCACGTCGGCGTGCAGACGCACGGAGACCTGGTAGGAACCGAGGGTCTTGATCGGGGAGCCCAGCTCGACGCGACGCTTGTCGACCTTGGGGCCACCGGAAGCCTCGACCGCCGTGGCGATGTCGGCCGGCGTGACGGAACCGAAGAGACGACCGGCGTCACCCGCACGGGTGGCCAGACGGACCTTCACGGCCTCGAGCTTGGCCTTGAACTCGTTGGCCTGCTCGATGGTCGCGATCTCGTGGATCTTGCGGGCGCGGCGGATCTGCGCCACGTCCTTCTCGCCACCCTTGGTCCAGCGGATCGCGAAACCACGCGGGACCAGGTAGTTGCGAGCGTAACCGTCCTTGACGTCGACGACATCGCCGGCGGTGCCGAGGCCAGAGACCTCGTGGGTCAGGATGATCTTCATTATTCGGTCACCCTTTCCTTATCGCGCGGTGGACGTGTAGGGCAGCAGCGCCATCTCACGGCTGTTCTTCACAGCCGTGGCGACGTCACGCTGGTGCTGCGTGCAGTTGCCGGTGACGCGGCGGGCACGGATCTTGCCACGGTCGGAAATGAACTTCCGCAGCATGTTCGTGTCCTTGTAGTCCACGTACGCGGTCTTGTCCTTGCAGAACGCGCAGACCTTCTTCTTAGGCTTGCGCACAGGCGGCTTCGCCATTGTGTCTCTCCTGTGAAATCAAGAAGTGGGGGTTCGAGCTGCCCTTAGAAGGGAGGCTCGTCCGAGTAGCCGCCGCCGGAACCGCCGGTGTTACCAGAGCTTCCGCCCCAGCCACCGCCGCCACCCTGCTGCGAGCCGCCGGCAGGCGCGCTGGACGCCCACGGGTCGTCGGAGGGAGCTCCGCCGCCCTGGGGAGCGCCGCCACTGGGGGCTCCGCCCCAGTTGCCACCGCCGCCACCCTGCTGCTGACCGCCGCCGCCGTATCCACCCTGGCCACCGCGACCGCTGGTCTTGGCGACCTTGGCCGTGGCGCTCTTCAAGCTGGGGCCGACTTCCTCGACGTCCAGCTCGTAGACCGTGCGCTTGACACCCTCACGGTCTTCGTACGACCGCTGCTTCAGCCGGCCCTGCACGATGACGCGCATGCCCCGCTGAAGGGACTCGGCGACGTTCTCAGCCGCCTGACGCCAGACCGAGCAGGTCAGGAACAGGCTCTCGCCGTCCTTCCACTCATTGGTCTGCTTGTCGAAGGTGCGGGGAGTGGACGCGACACGGAACTTCGCGACCGCCGCACCCGAGGGGGTGAAGCGCAGCTCGGGGTCGTCGACGAGATTGCCGACGACCGTGATGACGGTCTCGCCTGCCATGGATGAACCTCTCGGCGGGGATTGCTGCTGGGCTGCTGTTGCTACTCGGTCCCGATTACCGCTGAACCGAAGTTCAGTGGGTCTCGGGGCGGAGGACCTTGGTCCGGAGAACCGACTCGTTCAGGTTCATCTGTCGGTCAAGCTCCTTGACGACCGCAGGCTCGGCCTGGAGGTCGATGACCGAGTAGATGCCCTCGGGCTTCTTCTTGATCTCGTAAGCGAGACGACGACGGCCCCAGGTGTCGACCTTCTCGACCTTTCCGTTGCCCTCACGGACGACAGAAAGGAAGTTCTCGATCAGCGGGGAGACAGCGCGCTCCTCGAGATCGGGGTCGAGGATGACCATCACTTCGTAGTGACGCATGTGGAACCCACCTCCTTTGGACTCAGCGGCCACGGTCGTTCCGTGGCAGGAGGGTCGTGATGCGTACGCACGGCGTCCGCAAGCAGACACCGCGCAGACCGTACAGACTACCTGCTCGACTCCTTCCGGTTGAAATCCGGCACCAGGAGGCCACAATCTGTATCCATCGGGTGTGCTCGGTGCTATGCCCCGGCCCCTGCCGGAGCAGGCCCGCAGCACCGCTCTGCTGCAGCCAGGAGGTGCCTTCCGATGGCACAGGCAATGCGACGCCAGTCCACGCCCCCGTCGATCTCGCTCTTCGCGACGGACGGCAAGCCCCATCCGGTCCAGGACACCCTGGTCGCGGTCACTCTGATCCTCGGCGCCGTGGCGTTCATCACGGCGTTCTTCCACAATCTGCACCTGCTCAGCTCGTGGACCGGGCTGGTCGGGATCCTCACCGGCGCCTACGGACAGTTCATCTCGGAGACGACACGCGAGCGCTTCGCACTGATCGTCGGCCTTGGTGCTGCTGGCATCGGCTTCTTCCTCGGCATGGCACACGGCGGGCTCTTCGGCGGCTGGCTGGGCTGACCGGCGTACCTCCGCGACAGGGCGCCGGCCTCCCACCGGCCCGGGCCCGGCCCGTCCCCCAGATGGGTGGCGCCCTTGTCGCAGTAGGCTTCGCGCCATAGCCAGCGAAGCCGCCGGAGGAGACGCCCCGCATGAGCCTGTCCCTGAGGACCATCAGCCGAGAGCAGCATCTGGGCTACCTCCAGAGCCTGCCCTCGGCTAGCCACTGCCAGGTCCCGGCGTGGGCCGACGTGAAGAACGAGTGGCGTTCCGAGAACCTCGGATGGTTCGACTCGTCCGGCGAACTCGTCGGCGCCGCCCTTGTGTTGTACCGCCAGCTCCCCAAGGTGAAGAGGTACCTCGCGTACCTTCCCGAGGGCCCCGTCATCAACTGGTACGCCCCCAATCTCGAGGAATGGCTCCAGCCGATGCTGGCCCACCTCAAGCAGCAGGGCGCCTTCACCGTGAAGATGGGTCCGCCCGTCGTCATCCGCCGCTGGAACTCCGCCGCCATCAAGGCCGGAATCCAGGACCCGGAGGTCAAGCGCCTGCGTGACGTGGAGGCTTCGCACATCGAGCCCCGCGCCTTCGAGGTCTCCGACAAGCTGCGCCGCATGGGCTGGCAGCAGGGCGAGGACGGCGGCGCCGGCTTCGGCGACGTCCAGCCCCGCTACGTCTTCCAGGTGCCGCTGGCCAACCGCTCGCTGGACGACGTCCTCAAGGGCTTCAACCAGCTGTGGCGCCGCAACATCAAGAAGGCCGAGAAGGCCGGCGTCGAGGTGGTCCAGGGCGGCTACGAGGACCTGGCGACCTGGCAGCACCTGTACGAGATCACGGCCGAGCGCGACAAGTTCCGCCCGCGCCCGCTCGTCTACTTCCAGCGCCAGTGGAAGGCCCTCAACGCCGAGGACCCCAACCGCATGCGGCTGTACATCGCCAAGCACGAGGGGGAGCCGCTGGCCGCCGCCACGATGCTCACCGTCGGCCAGCACGTCTGGTACTCGTACGGCGCCTCCGCCAACCACAAGCGCGAGGTCCGCCCCTCGAACGCCATGCAGTGGCGCATGCTGCGCGATTCGTACGCGCTCGGCGCAAGCGTCTACGACCTGCGCGGCATCAGTGACACCCTGGACGAGAACGACCACCTGTTCGGTCTGATCCAGTTCAAGGTCGGCACGGGCGGCGAGGCCGTCGAGTACGTCGGCGAGTGGGACTTCCCGCTCAACAAGCTGCTCCACAAGGCGCTCGACATCTACATGTCCCGCCGCTGATCCACCGCCCCATCCACACACCGCACCGCTGCACCACGCAGCTTTTCGAGAGAGGCTCCGGACGGGCATGGCGCTCACGCTCTACGTCGACACCGCGCGCTGGCGTGCGCACCAGAAGCAGATCCAGGACCAGTTCCCCGGCCTGATCCCGGTCTGCAAGGGCAACGGCTACGGCTTCGGCCACGAGCGGCTCTGCGAGGAGGCGACCCGGATGGGCGCCGACGTCCTGGCCGTCGGGACGACGTACGAAGCCGCGAGCATCAAGGACTGGTTCGGCGGGGACCTGCTCGTCCTGACCCCGTTCCGGCGCGGTGAGGAGCCGGTGCCGCTGCCGGACCGGGTCATCCGCTCGGTGTCCTCGCTGGACGGGGTCCGGGGTCTCGTCGGCGCCCGCGTGGTCATCGAGTGCATGAGCTCCATGCGCCGGCACGGCATCTCCGAGCAGGACCTCGGCCAGCTGCACACCGCGATCGAGGACGTCCGGCTGGAGGGCTTCGCCCTGCACCTGCCGCTGGACCGCCCGGACGGCTCGGACGCCGTCGAGGAGGTCATCGGCTGGATGGACCGGCTGCGCGCGGCCCGGCTGCCGCTCCACACCATGTTCGTCAGCCACCTGAAGGCCGCGGAGCTGGCGCGCCTCCAGCAGCAGTTCCCGCAGACCCGCTTCCGGGCCCGGATCGGCACCCGGCTCTGGCTGGGCGACCACGAGGCGACCGAGTACCGCGGTGCGGTCCTCGACGTCACCCGCGTCTCCAAGGGCGACCGGTTCGGCTACCGCCAGCAGAAGGCCGCCTCCGACGGCTGGCTGGTCGTGGTCGCCGGCGGCACCTCGCACGGTGTGGGCCTGGAGGCCCCCAAGGCCCTGCACGGGGTGATGCCGCGTGCCAAGGGCGTGGCCCGGGCGGGGCTGGCCACCGTCAACCGCAACCTGTCGCCGTTCGTGTGGGCGGGCAAGCAGCGCTGGTTCGCCGAGCCGCCGCACATGCAGGTGTCCATCCTGTTCGTGCCCTCCGACTCTCCCGAGCCGAAGGTCGGCGACGAACTGGTGGCGCACCTGCGTCACACCACAACGCAGTTCGACCGGGCGATCGAGGCCTGAGTCAGTCCTCGGGGCCCGCGCCCCATTCGACCCGCCGTCCGTCCGAAGGCGCCGCGTACTGCGGCGCCTTCGCCGTGTGCGACAGGGTGAACACGTCCTCGGCGCCGTCCAGGACGCCGCCGGAGGGGTCGTCCGACCCGTCGCGCCGCACCACGTCGCGCTCGGGCAGCATGATGTCGCGCACGACCACGGCGCACAGGTAGAGCGTGCACAGCAGATGGGCCGCGATCGCCAGCTGGTAGCCCTCCAGCGGCAGGCCCTGGTGCTTCTCACCGCTGGTCGTGTAGGCCAGGTAGAACCAGATCCCCAGGAAGTAGACGACCTCGCCGGCCTGCCAGATGAGGAAGTCCCGCCAGCGCGGCCGGGCCAGCGCGGCGAGCGGGATCAGCCACAGCACGTACTGCGGCGAGTAGACCTTGTTGACCAGGATGAAGGCGGCCACGAGCAGGAAGGCCAGCTGCGCGAAGCGGGGGCGGCGCGGTGCGGTCAGCGTGAGGAAGCCGATGCCCGCGCACAGCAGCAGCGTCAGGCCCGTGGCGTAGGTGTTGGCGCCCTCCAGCGGGTTCCCGGAGCGCTGGGAGATCAGCAGCCACACGGAGCCGAAGTCGATGGGCCGCTCCTGGCTGAAGGTGTAGAACTTCGTCCAGCCTTCCCAGGCGAAGAGCATGACGGGCAGGTTCACCACGACCCACGAGGCGACCGCGCCGCCGACCGCCGCACCGAAGGCGCGCCACTTCCCGGCCCGCCAGCAGAGCATGAACACGGCCCCGAGCAGCAGTACGGGGTAGAGCTTGGCCGCGGTGGCCAGGCCGATCAGGATGCCGAAGGCCAGTGTCCGGCCCCGCGACCACATGAGCATCGCGGCGGCCGTCAGGGCGATCGCCAGCAGGTCCCAGTTGATGGTCGCGGTGAGCGCGAAGGCGGGCGCGAGGGCGAAGAGCAGGGCGTCCCACGGCCGCCGGCGGTGCGTACGGGCCACGCACACGGCGATCACGGCGGCGCAGGCCATCAGCATGCCCGCGTTGACCATCCAGTACATCTGCTCCCGGTGCTGCATCGAGCCGCTGCTCGGGGTCAGCCAGGAGGCGACTTCCATGAAGACCCCGGTGAGCACCGGGTACTCCAGGAACTGCATGTCGCCGGGGAGCCGGTCGAAGTACGGCGTGAGGCCGTCCGCGAAGCCGCGTACGACGTAGAGGTGCGGGATGTCCGAGTAGCAGGCGTGGGTGTACTGGGACCCGGCCCCTCGGAACCACGCCCAGTCGTAGCAGGGCAGCTTCTGCACCATGCCGAGCGCGAACATCCCCAGGGCCACGAGCACCACGACGCGCACCGGGGTCAGCCAGTGGCCTCCCAGCCGGGCGTAGCGGCCCAGCGGGCCGCCGATGAGCTCGCTCCCGGCGGCGGCCACCTCGTCCTGCTGGGTGGGCAGTACGGGGCTGTCCTCGTGCACCTTCGTCATGCGCACATCCTGCCGTACGGCGCCGGACATGGGAGAGGGCCGTCGCACTTGGTGCGACGGCCCTCTACGGCCCTGCTTCGTGGCGGCGGGATCAGCCGCCCGTGGCCCCCCCTATCGGGAAGCCGCCGGTACCGCCGCCGTTCGTCGCTCCACCCGGCCTGCCGCCGCCCGTCTTGCTGGGCGAGGGCGAGGGCGAGACGGTTGCGCTGGGGCTCGCCCCCGGGTCGCAGATCTCCCACGGCTTGCAGGAGGGCTTCCCGCCCTTGGAAGGCGACGGGGACGGCGAAGGCTCCATCGAGGGGCTCGGGGACGGAGAGGGGGACATGGACGGGGCAATCGAGGGCGAGGGCGTGGGAGCACCGGAGGCGTCCGCGACGACGCCGAGCTTGTCCGGCTCCGGGAACTCAGTCTCCGGAACGCCGTTCAGCGCTTCCTTCATGTACTTGACCCAGATCTCGGCGGGGATGTCACCACCGTGGAGGGACGGGATGTTGCCCACGCCCTTCATCGAGATCAGTTCCTTCTTCGGCGCGTTGGGGTCCGAGCGGAACAGGGTCACGGAGGTGGACAGCTGGGGCGTGTAGCCGACGAACCAGGCCGACATGTTGTCATCGGTGGTACCGGTCTTGCCCGCGGCGGGCCGGCCCAGCTTCTTCGCCTTGGTACCGGTGCCGTTCTCGACGACGTTGCGCAGGACCTTGGTGACGTTGTCCGCGATCGAGTTGTCCATGGCCTGCTGCGCCTTGGGCGCCTCGAAGCCGGCCAGGTCCTCGCCGTTCTTCCTCACCTTGGTCACGGAGTACGGCTCGTGGTGGGTGCCGGAGCCGGCGAAGGTGGCATACGAGTCGGCCATCCGGATGGCGCTGGGCGTCGAGGTGCCGAGCGCGAAGGAGGCGTTGTCGTTCGGGTCCATCGTCTCCGGGAGGATGCCCGAGGCCTTGGCGACGTCCCGGACCTTGGTGTGGCCCACGTCGAAGACGAGCTGGGCGAACGGAACGTTGATGGACTTCTCCATCGCCTCGTTCAGGGTCACGTACCCGTAGGCGGTCGGGCTCTCGTTCTTCTGCTTGAACGGCTTGCCCGAGCCGTCGCGCAGGGGCTTGCCGTCACGGTTGTTGATCACCGTGAGGTCGTTGGCCATGTACTTGCTGTCGGCCGAGATCCCCGCGCCGTTGGAGTTCTGTGTGCCGTACTCCATCGCCGCCGCCAGCACGAACGGCTTCCAGGTCGAGCCGACCTGGACACCGGAGGTGTTGGCGTTGTTGTTGAAGTACTTCTTGTCCATGCCCGGCCCGCCGTACAGGGCGACGATGGCTCCGGTCTTCACGTCCACCGAGGAAGCGCCGAACTGGACGAAGGTGTCGGTGTCGGGCCGCTTCTTCTCGTCGATCAGCCCGTCGCGGGTCTCCTCGACGGCCTTGACCAGGGCGTCCACCTTCGGCTTCTGGAAGGTGGTGTAGATCTGGTAGCCGCCCTTGGCCAGCTCGTCGACCGTGATGCCCTTCTTCGTCATGTAGGCCTTGGCCGTCTCGACCAGATAGCCGATCTGTCCCGCCATGCCCTTGGCCTGAGCGGATTCGACGAGCTGGGGGAACTCCTTGAACTGGTCCCGCTCGGACTGCTGCATGCGGCCCACCGTGACCTCGCGGTCCAGCACCCAGGCCCAGCGCTGCTTGGCGCGTTCGGTGTTGGCCTGGGTGGTGGCCGCGGTGCCGATGCCGCCGTCCGGGTTGTAGAGGTTCGGGCCCTTGAGCACGGAGGCGAGGAAGGCGCTCTCGGACGGGGTCAGCTTGTCGCAGTCCTTGCCGAAGTAGGCGCGGGCGGCGGCCTGGATCCCGTAGGCGTCGCGTCCGTAGTAGGCCGTGTTCAGGTAGCCCGCGAGGATCGTGTTCTTCTCCTCGCTCACGCCCAGCTTTATCGAGATGAAGAGCTCGGTGACCTTGCGCTTGAGCGTCTGGTCGGAGTCCAGGTACGTGTTCTTCACGTACTGCTGGGTGATCGTCGAGCCGCCCTGGGTGGATCCGCCCTTGGCCATGTTCCACACGGCGCGGGCGATACCCATCGGGTCCACGCCCTTGTCCGACTCGAAGGACTCGTTCTCCGCCGCGATCACGGCGTTCTGCATGGACCGGGGGATGCTCCCGATGGGCACGATCTGGCGGTTCACGGATCCACCGGTCGCGACCATCTGGGTGCCGTCGGCCCAGTAGAAGACGTTGTTCTGCGCCTCTGCCGTCTTGTTCGGGTCAGGGGTGTTCACCGAGGCGATGCCGATTCCGGCGCCCGCGATGATGATCGCGAAGAAGCCGAAGGCCGTGCCTCCGACGAGCTTCCACGACGGGATGAAGCGCTTCCATCCCGCCTTGTCCGAGCGCGGGTAGTTGATGAACCGCTTGTCCGGGCGGCCCGTGCCGCGTCCGGCCTTGGCGCCCCGGCCCCGTCCCGCCGGTTCCCGTCCTGCGGATCTCCGGTTGCCGGCTCTGCCTCCACGGCCCGGCTCCTCCGGATACGGCCCGCTCGGTGACGAGGTGGGGACGTCGTGTCCGGACCCGGCGCCCCGTCCGGGGCGCGCTTGGGCAGCCTTGCGGGCCGCGGCGCGGCCGCCACCCTGGGGCTGTTGCGGTTTGCGGCGGTGCTCGCTCATCGAACGACTACTCCTCGGGCAGGCGAGTGGCCTGGAAGCGGCAGGTGAGTTCCGGTCCCCCCGGTGTCATGGCGCACAGACTACGCACGCCCAAAAGCCCCTCAGTGCCGAAGTTCATCCCAAACCAGGCAACTTGCCCTGTGTGAATTGAGGATGTGACGCCGGTCACCGTGTCGTGACTTGTAGCCGGGAGCAGCCCGTTCTATCGTCTGGATGTATCGAGCCGATACATCAGCTCGACATAAACACTCCGAGGCGGAGGAAGGCAGGCGGATGAGCAGGCGCTCAGGCATCCTCGAGTTCGCCGTACTCGGCCTGCTTCGCGAATCCCCCATGCACGGCTATGAGCTGCGCAAGCGGCTCAACACCTCACTGGGGGTGTTCAGGGCGTTCAGTTACGGAACGCTCTATCCCTGCCTCAAGACGCTCGTCACCAACGGCTGGTTGATCGAAGAACCGGGCAATGCCCCGGAAGACGCTCTCGCCGCTTCACTCGCAGGGCGCCGCGCCAAGATCGTCTACCGGTTGACGGCGGCAGGCAAGGAGCACTTCGAGGAGCTCCTCTCCCACACGGGCCCCGATGCCTGGGAGGACGAGTCTTTCGCCGCACGCTTCGCTTTCTTCGGCCAGACCGAACGAGAAGTGCGCATGCGGGTCCTGGAAGGCCGTCGCAGCCGGCTTGAAGAGCGCCTGGAGAAGATGAGCGCCTCGCTCGCCCGCACTCGCGAGCGGCTCGACGATTACACGCTCGAGCTGCAGCGCCACGGCATGGAGTCCGTGGAGCGCGAAGTGCGCTGGCTGAACGAGCTCATCGAGAGTGAGCGGGCGGGACGGGATCAGAGACGACCCGGTCCGTCCGACGAAACTGCTAAATGAGGCCTGCATCTCGCAGGCCTCGTCCGAGAACAAACAGGGAGCAACCGGAATGGGTTCGGTTCGCGTAGCCATCGTCGGCGTAGGCAACTGCGCCGCCTCGCTGGTGCAGGGCGTCGAGTACTACAAGGACGCCGACCCGGCGGCCAAGGTCCCCGGTCTGATGCACGTCCAGTTCGGCGACTACCACGTCAGCGACATCGAGTTCGTCGCCGCGTTCGACGTCGACGCGAAGAAGGTCGGCCTCGACCTTTCGGACGCCATCGGCGCCAGCGAAAACAACACCATCAAGATCTGCGACGTCCCGAGTGCGGGCGTGACCGTTCAGCGCGGCCACACCCTGGACGGCCTGGGCAAGTACTACCGCATGACCATCGAGGAGTCGGCCGAGACCCCGGTCGACGTCGTCCAGGTCCTCAAGGACCGTCAGGTCGACGTCCTGATCTGCTACCTCCCCGTCGGTTCCGAGGACGCGGCGAAGTTCTACGCCCAGTGCGCCATCGACGCCAAGGTCGCCTTCGTCAACGCCCTCCCGGTCTTCATCGCCGGCACCAAGGAGTGGGCGGACAAGTTCACCGAGGCCGGTGTCCCGATCGTCGGCGACGACATCAAGTCCCAGGTCGGCGCCACCATCACGCACCGCGTGATGGCGCGACTGTTCGAGGACCGCGGCGTCCGTCTTGAGCGCACCATGCAGCTCAACGTCGGCGGCAACATGGACTTCAAGAACATGCTCGAGCGCGACCGCCTCGAGTCGAAGAAGATCTCCAAGACGCAGGCCGTCACCTCGCAGATCCCCGACCGCGAGCTCGGTGAGAAGAACGTCCACATCGGCCCGTCGGACTACGTCCAGTGGCTCGACGACCGCAAGTGGGCCTACGTCCGCCTCGAGGGCCGCGCGTTCGGCGACGTCCCCCTGAACCTCGAGTACAAGCTCGAGGTGTGGGACTCCCCGAACTCCGCCGGTGTCATCATCGACGCCCTGCGCGCCGCGAAGATCGCCAAGGACCGCGGTATCGGCGGCCCGATCCTCTCTGCGTCGAGCTACTTCATGAAGTCCCCGCCGGTGCAGTACTTCGACGACGAGGCCCAGGCCAACGTCGAGAAGTTCATCAAGGGCGAGGTCGACCGCTAGTCGGATCCCAAGGGTCGGCAACGACACCTGGACTTCGGCTGTTCTTACGCGGAGGGTCCCCGGGCAATGTGCCCGGGGACCCTCCGCGTATGTGACCCTTGCCCACATGGCTGTCGTACGTGATCTGCGCGTACTCCTGCGTCTGCGGGACTTCCGCAACCTGCTCGCCGTGCGGCTGCTCTGCCAGGCCGCGGACGGCGTGTACCAAGTCGCACTGGCCACTTACGTCGTCTTCTCCCCGGAGAAGCAGGCCTCGCCCGCGGCCATCGCCTCGGCCATGGCCGTGCTCCTGCTGCCCTATTCGGTGATCGGGCCCTTCGCCGGCGTACTGCTCGACCGCTGGCCGCGCCGCCAGGTCTTCCTCTACGGCAACCTGCTGCGGGCCTTCCTCGCCTGTGTCACCGGCATGCTGATCGTCGCGCACGTCCCCGACTGGCTCTTCTACGCCTCGGCCCTGTCCGTGACCGCCGTCAACCGGTTCGTCCTGGCCGGGCTGGCAGCCTCCCTGCCACGTGTCGTCGGGCCCGGCGAGCTGGTCACCGCGAACGCACTCTCCCCCACCGCCGGAACCCTCGCGGCCGTGGCCGGCGGGGGACTGGCCTTCCTCGTCCGCGTACTGGCCTCCGACTCCGACGCCCTCGTCGTGCTCCTGGCAGCCGGGCTCTACCTGTGCGCCGCCCTGGTCTCCCTGGGCCTCGCCGTGGGTCTCCTCGGGCCCGATCACCCTCCCGGAGGGATCAACCCGACGGTGCGGGAGGGCGTCGCCCTCGCCGTACGGGGCATGGCCGACGGCCTGCGCCACCTGTCCTCCCGGCGCGAGGCGGCCCGGGCGCTGACCGCCATGACCCTGATGCGGTTCTGCTACGGGGCCCTGTTCGTCACGCTGCTCATGCTGTGCCGCTACGCCTGGTCGGACAACGAGTCCGACGGACTGGCCCTGCTCGGAGTCACGGTCGGTGTCTCGGGGGCCGGATTCTTCGCGGCCGCCGTGGTCACCCCCTGGCTCGTGGGCCGGCTGGGCACCCGGGGATGGATGACCGCCTGCGCCGCCGGATCCGCCGTGCTGGTCCCCGCGCTCGGGCTGTTCTTCGCCCCCGGCCCGATGCTGGCCGCCGCCTTCGTGCTCGGCCTCGCCACCCAGGGCGCCAAGATCTCCACCGATACCGTCGTGCAGTCCCGGGTGGACGATGCCTTCCGCGGACGCGTCTTCTCCGTCTACGACGTGCTCTTCAACGCCGCCTTCGTCGGCGCCGCCGCGGTGGCCGCGCTCGTGCTCCCGCTCGACGGGCAGTCCGTCCCACTGATCCTCGGCGTGGCCACGCTCTATGCCCTGACCGCCGCCTTCCTCATGCGACAGGGCGATGTTTCACGTGAAACATCGCCCTGAACCCCGTCGCCGCCCGTCGATGTTTCACGTGAAACATCGACGGGCGGCGGCCGGGCCGATCCGGCTCAGTCCTGCGCCGCCCACCACTCCTTGAGGGCTGCGATCGCCGCATCACGCCCCATCGGACCGTTCTCCAGCCGCAGCTCCAGCAGGAACGCGTAGGCCTTGCCGATCACCGGACCGGGACTGACGTCCAGGACCTGCATGATCTCGTTGCCGTCCAGGTCGGGCCGGATCGCGTCCAGCTCCTCCTGCTCCTGCAGCTGGGCGATGCGCTCCTCCAGCCCGTCATAGGTGCGGGAGAGCGCGTTCGCCTTGCGCTTGTTGCGCGTGGTGCAGTCGGAACGGGTCAGCTTGTGCAGGCGCTCCAGCAGCGGGCCGGCGTCGCGGACGTAGCGCCGCACCGCCGAGTCGGTCCACTCCCCGTCCCCGTAGCCGTGGAAGCGCAGGTGCAGCTCCACCAGCCGCGACACGTCCTTGACCATGTCGTTGGAGTACTTCAGCGAGGTCATGCGCTTCTTGGTCATCTTCGCGCCCACCATCTCGTGGTGGTGGAAGGAGACCCGGCCATCGCTCTCGAACCGGCGGGTGCGGGGCTTGCCGATGTCGTGCAGCAGGGCCGCGAGCCGCAGTACCAGGTCCGGGCCGTCCTCCTCCAGGGCGATCGCCTGTTCCAGGACGATCAGCGAGTGGTCGTAGACGTCCTTGTGGCGGTGGTGCTCATCGCTCTCCAGGCGCAGTGCCGGAAGCTCGGGCATCACGTGGTCGGCCAGCCCGGTGTCCACGAGGAGGCCCAGGCCCTTGCGCGGGTGCGCGGACAGCAGCAGTTTGTTCAGCTCGGCCTGAACCCGCTCCGCCGAGACGATCTCGATCCGGCCGGACATCTCCGTCATGGCCGCCACCACCTCGGGGGCGACCTCGAAGTCGAGCTGCGCGGCGAACCGCGCCGCCCGCAGCATCCGCAGCGGATCGTCGGAGAAGGAGTCCTCCGGGGTGCCGGGGGTCCGCAGGACGCCCGCCCGGAGGTCCTCCAGACCGCCGTACGGGTCCACGAACTCCTGCTCGGGAAGCGCGACGGCCATCGCGTTCACCGTGAAGTCACGACGGACGAGGTCTTCCTCGATCGAGTCCCCATAGGAGACCTCCGGCTTGCGCGAGGTCCTGTCGTAGGACTCCGAGCGGTACGTGGTCACCTCGATCTCGAAGTTCCGTTCGGCGCCCTCGACACGGGCCAGCTTCTGCGCACCGACCGTGCCGAAGGCGATGCCGACGTCCCACACCGAGTCGGCCCACGGCCTGATGATCTTGAGGACGTCCTCGGGACGGGCATCGGTGGTGAAGTCGAGGTCGTTGCCGAGGCGCCCGAGCAGCGCGTCGCGGACGGACCCGCCGACCAGGGCGAGGCGGAATCCCGCCTCCTGGAAACGGCGGCCGAGCTCGTCGGCGACAGGGGCGATCCGGAGCAGTTCACTCACCGCGCGGACCTGTCCCTGACTCAGGACACTGGAGTTCTCTTCGTTGGCGTTCGGCACAACAGAAAAGGGTACGTGCCCGGCCCGCCAGGAGCTTCCCTGTTTGTGGCCACCCCGGCCCACAAGCGCTCCGGGCCGGGCCCGATCATGTGGAGCAAGGCGCGGCACTCGCGCACAGCGGGCCTCGTTACCATGCGTGGACGCACAAACGACGACCACTGACACTTCGAGGGACGGGCGAGCGCGTGGCCGAGGCGGCAGACATCCAAGGGGCGGCCCCCGCTCCTGCCCGGCGACGCTGGCTGCGGCGCGCAGTCGTCCTGCTCGCCGGCACTCCGGTGCTCGCCGCCCTGATCTACTCTCCCGCCCCCAAGGCCGATGCCGCCGAGTCCGCGGCCTCCGCCGTGGACGTCCAGCTCGACGGCCTGGCGCCCAGCGCCCCGGTCAAGGGCGACACCCTCACGATCTCCGGCACCGTGGTCAACAACAGCCGCGAGAAGATCACCGCCGCGCACGTGGGTCTGCGGGTCGGGCCCGTGCTGGGGGACCGCAGCTCCATCGACGAGACCGCGGACCGCGGTGCCTTCAGGGCGGGCACCGACCCCGCCGAGATCAGCGCCGAATTCGCGGTGAAGATCGACACGCTGCTCCCGAAGGTCGCCCAGCCCTTCACGCTCAAGGTCCCCGTGAACAAGCTGGAGCTGGACAAGGACGGCGTCTACCAGCTCGGCGTCTCCCTGTCCGGGGAGACCGAGAGCCGTGCCTCCGAGCAGATCCTCGGCATCAAGCGGACCTTCCTGCCCTGGCAGCCGGAGGCCGCCGCCAAGCGCTCGCAGCTCACGTACGTGTGGCCGCTGATCTCCACCACGCACCTGACCGCGGAGACCGGCTCGGACGAGCTGCAGACCCCCGTCTTCCTCGACGAGAGCCTCGCCGACGAGCTGCGGCCCGGCGGCCGCCTGGAGCAGATGGTCTCGCTCGGCAAGGACCTGCCCATTGCCTGGCTCATCGACCCCGACCTGCTCTACACGGTCGACGCGATGACCAAGGGCTACCGGATCCGCACCCCCGACGGCCGGACCGTCCAGGGCAAGAACAAGGCGATCGCCGAGCAGTGGCTGAGCTCGCTGGAGAGCGCCGTCCAGGGCAAGAAGGTCGTCGCACTGCCCTTCGCGGACCCCGACATCGCCTCGCTCGCCCACCACGGCAAGGACGTCTCCGGGACGCTGGGCCAGCTCCGGCCCGCCACCGACAAGGCGAAGCAGGCCGTCGAGACGGTCCTGCACGTCCCCGCGACCACCGACTTCTCCTGGCCCGTGGACGGAGCGATCGACCCGTCGATCGTCAACGTGGCCACTTCGGCGGGCGCCCACAACGTCCTCACCCGCAGCGACAGCCTCCAGGAGACCGGCTCCCTCGGCTACACCCCCTCGGCCGCGCGGCCCATCGGTGCGGGCACCACCGCCATCGTCGCCGACGCCGAACTCTCCACCGCCTTCCAGGGCAGCATGCTCGGCGCCGGGGACTCCACCCTCGCGGTGCAGGAGTTCCTCGCCCACACGCTCGCCCTGAACCTGCAGGCGCCCGACAACCAGCGCAGCTTCGTCGTGGCCCCGCAGCGGACTCCGAGTTCCAGCCAGGCCCAGACGATGGCCACCGCCATCCGCGAGCTGCAGTCCGGGCGCTGGACCCAGCCCGCCGACCTGGAAGCCGCGGCCGCCGCCACGCCCGACCCGCGGGCCGCCACCCAGGTCCCGGGGGCCGGCCAGTACCCGGAGGCGCTGAGCAAGCAGGAACTGCCCGTCTCCGCCTTCGAGCAGATCCGTACCACCCAGAGCACCCTGGACCACTTCAAGGTCATCCTGACCGCGCCCGACCGCGTCGAGATCCCCTTCGGCAACGCCACCAACCGGGAGATGTCCACCTCCTGGCGCGGCCGCCCCGACGAAGCGCGGGACTACCGGGACCAGGTGCAGCAGTACCTGATCGGCCTCACCGAGAAGGTCAAGGTCATCTCCAAGTCGGATGCCACCCTCTCCGGACACAGCGCCACCATCCCGGTCAGCATCCAGAACAGCCTCGTCCAGGACACCCACAATCTGGTCCTGCGCTTGAAGTCCGCCAACCCCACCCGGCTGATGTTCGGCGACAGCGGTGAGGCCCAGCAGGAGGTCGCTGTCCAAGGTGGTCACAGCCAGACCGTAAAGTTCCCCGCGAATGCCACTGCAAGCGGCCCGGTCGAAGTGACCGCGCAGCTCTACACGACCGATGGCGTCCCCTACGGCAAGGAACGCAAGTTCACCGTCGAGGCCACCGAGGTCACCCCCACCGTCATGCTCGTCATCGCGGGCGGCGTTCTCCTCCTCGTCCTGGCAGGCATCAAGATGTACGCCAGCCGCAAGCGCGTCGCGGCGCGTGCCGCCGCGGAAGCCGAAGAGGAGAACACGCAGCAGAGTGACGAGTCCCCGGACACCGGACCGCAAAGCACGGACGCGTCCGGCACGGGTGAGACAGTGGACCGTTGAGCGATGCCGTGGCCGGTCGGCCTGGGGACGATGAGGTGGGGTTTCGATGAACGCGCCGTACGAAGGTGACCGCGCGCAGGGCGCCGGCGGGCCCGCGCCCTCCCAGGGCACTGCCCCCGGCACCCCGGTGCCGGGGCAGGTTCCCGCACCCGCGCCCGCACCGGACCACGACCCTTATGTCCAGGACGCCTACGCCTACGACCCCTACCGGTCGCAGGACCTGTCCGCCCAGGACCCGGTCGCGGAGGTCCTCTACGACCGGGCCTCGCACCCCCCGCCGCCACCCGGTACCTACCAGGAGCCCGGCCCGCTCTACGCCGCCCCGCCGGCCCCCGCGTACGCCCCGGACCCGCGGGTCTGGGCCCAGACCCCGCCGCCCGAGCCGGACGGCCCCTCCCGGCACCTGCCCTACGGCGACCACGCCACCACCACGCAGTTCGTGGGCGTGGACTCGCTGGTCACCAAGGCCGCCGACCAGGAGCCCCGGCCGGACGCCTTCGCGCACCTCTACCGGGATCAGGACGCGGCTCCCCGCACCCCCGCCGAGGACGCCCCCGTGGCCGCCCCGGCACCGAGCAAGCCGTCGGGTCGCGCCTCCAGCCTGCTCAAGTCCAGCGCCCTGATGGCCGCCGGCACGATCGTCTCCCGCATCACCGGCTTCATGCGGACCCTGGTGATCGCCGGTGCCATCGGTGTCGCCACCCTCAACGACAGCTACCAGGTCGCCAACACCCTGCCGACGATGATCTACGTCCTGGTCGGCGGCGGCGCCCTCAACGCGGTCTTCATCCCGCAGTTGGTCCGCGCGATGAAGAACGACGAGGACGGGGGAGAGGCCTACGCCAACCGGCTGCTCACCCTCGTCATGGTCCTGCTCGGCGCCGTCACCACCATCTGCGTGCTCGCGGCCCCGCTGTTCATCGGCATGATGTCGCAGAAGATCGCCGACGATCCGCAGCGGCTGGACGTGGCCGTCGCCTTCGCCCACTACTGCCTGCCCACCATGTTCTTCATGGGCGTGCACGTGGTCCTCGGTCAGATCCTCAACGCCCGCGGCCGGTTCGGCGCGATGATGTGGACCCCCGTCCTCAACAACATCGTCGTCATCGCCACCTTCGGGGCCTTCATCTGGGCGTTCGGCGGCTTCACCACCACCGGGGTCACCGAGGCCGGCATCACCCCCGAAGGCGTGCGCCTGCTGGGCCTGGGCACCCTGCTCGGCCTGGTCGTCCAGTCCCTGTCGATGGTTCCCTACCTTCGCGACGCCGGCTTCAAGCCGCGCCTGCGGTTCGACTGGAAGGGCCACGGCCTCGGCAAGGCCGCCGGCCTGGCCAAGTGGACGTTCTTCTTCGTCCTCGCCAACCAGCTCGGCCTGATCGTCGTCACCCAGCTCGCCACCTGGGCGGGCGAGGTCGCCGACAAGCAGGGCCACGGCGGTACCGGCATCACCGGCTACAACTACGCCCTGCTGCTCTGGCAGATGCCGCAGGCCATCATCACCGTCTCCGTCATGACCGCCGTCCTGCCGCGCATCTCCCGCTCCGCCCACGACGGCGACGCGGCCGCCGTCCGCGACGACATCTCCTACGGTCTGCGCACCTCGGCGGTCGCGATCGTGCCCTGCGCCTTCGCGTTCCTCGCCCTGGGCGTCCCGATGGCCGGCCTGCTCTACGCCGGCTCCGGCGCGCAGAGCGCGCAGAACATCGGCTTCATCCTGATGGCCTTCGGCCTCGGACTGATCCCGTACTCGGTCCAGTACGTCGTCCTGCGCGGCTTCTACGCCTACGAGGACACCCGGACCCCCTTCTACAACACGGTCATCGTGGCCGCCGTCAACGCAGGCTTCTCCGCGATCGCCTTCCTCGTCCTCCCGGCCCGATGGGCCGTCGTCGGCATGGCCGCCGCCTACGGCCTGGGCTACGCCGTCGGCGTGGGTGTCGCCTGGCGCCGGCTGCGCACCCGCCTCGGTGGCGACCTCGACGGGGCGCACGTGATGCGCACCTACACCCGGCTCATCGGGGCCTGCCTTCCCGCCGCGGTGGTGGCCGGTGCCGTCGCCTTCGCGGTCCTGCACTTCATGGGCAGTGGGGCCCTCGGATCGCTCGCCGCGCTGGTGGCCGGCGGTATCGCCCTGGCGGCGGTGTTCCTCGTCGCCGCCAAGCGGATGCGCATCGAAGAACTCAACGCCATGGTCGGGATGGTCCGCGGACGCCTGGGGCGCTGATGCGCACATCCATCCCCTTCTTTAGCGTGTCGTGCAGAGGGCCGGACTGTGGGCACAATTGGCATGGCTTCGCAGACTGGCCGACAGCGCGTAACGGATGGGGAGGCAGGGACGACGGTGGCGGAACGTAGCACGGCTGCCGTCGACGTGGCCGACAACGGCGGCAACGAGCCGCCGGCCGCTGAGGCGGCTCAGGCCACGGCCGACGGGGTGGACACCCAGAACGGACAGGCCGCGGACGGACTCATGCCCGAAAAGGACGGCGAGCGCAGAAACGCGGCACCTGCGGCCTCGCCCGAACTCCACAGCGGCCACAAGCTCGCCAGGCGCTACCGCCTGGAGGAGTGCGTCACCCGTCTGGACGGATTCAGCAGCTGGCGTGCGATGGACGAGAAGCTCCGCCGCGCCGTGGGCGTCCACTTGCTGCCCGCCGACCACGCGCGGGCCCGTGCCGTACTGGCCGCGGCCCGTTCCTCCGCCCTGCTCGGCGACCCCCGGTTCGTCCAGGTCCTCGACGCCGTGGAGGAGAACGACCTCGTCTACGTGGTCCACGAGTGGCTGCCCGACGCCACCGAGCTCACCGCGGTACTCGCCGCCGGCCCCCTGGAGCCGCACGAGGCCTACCAGCTCGTCAGCCAGATCTCCCAGGCCATGACCGCCGCGCACCGCGAGGGCCTGGCGCACCTGCGGCTGACCCCCAGCGCGATACTGCGCACTTCCACGGGCCAGTACCGCATCAGGGGCCTCGCCGTGAACGCCGCGCTGCGCGGTATCACCAGCGACACCCCGCAGCGTGCGGACACCGAGGCCATCGGCGCCCTCCTGTACGCCGCCCTCACCCAGCGCTGGCCGTACGAGAACGACGCCTACGGCCTCACCGGCCTGCCCAAGGGCGTCGGGCTGATCGCTCCCGACCAGGTCCGCGCGGGCGTGCACCGGGGCCTGGGCGAACTGGCCATGCGTGCCCTCGCCAACGACGGAGCCACCGCCTCCCGTCAGGAACCCGCCTGCACCACCCCGGAAGAGCTGTCGAAGGCCGTGGCCGCGATGCCCCGCATCCGACCGCCGGAGCCCACCTTCACCGCGCCTCCGGAGTACCAGCACACCACCTACCAGCAGGGCAGCTACGGCAGGCCCATGCCTTCCGGCATGCCCGCCCCGCAGACGCTCGGCGTCGTCCCCCCGCCGCCGCTGCAGAGCCGCACCGGCCGGGCCCTGAAGTGGGGCGTCGCCGCCCTCCTGATCGCGGCCCTCGGTCTGGGCAGCTGGCAGCTCGCCGACAACCTGCTGGGCCGCGGCAATCAGGGCAACAACGGCAGCAACCAGAACCAGCACCCCAAGGGCGACGACGCCCCGGAGAAGAAGGAGCCGGTTCTCCTCGCCGTCACGGGCGCCCGTGAGTTCTCCCCGGACGGCAAGGACCAGGACCCCGACAGCGTCACGAACACCTTCGACGGGGACGCCACGACCTTCTGGCGCACCAAGTCCTACGTCGAGGGTCCCGAGATGAGCGAGGAGTACAAGGCCGGTGTCGGCGTCGTCTACGACCTCGGGTCCGAGCACGAGGTCAACGGTGCCTCGATAGCGCTGAAGTTCGCCGGCAACCACACCACCGCCACGCTCTACGACGCCGGCGCCCTGTCCCCGTCGGGCCAGGTCCGCTCCATGCCGAAGATCGCCACCGGCAGCACTTCGGACAGCACCCTCAAGCTGGCCACCGACACACCGGTCAAGGCCCGCTACGTGCTCATCTGGATCACCGCGATGCCCAAGGCGCCCGCCGACGCGTACAGCCAGGCGGGTTTCAAGCAGGCCATCACGGACGTGAAGTTCACGGGCTGACGCACGGCAGGGGAGGGGCTCACCGTTGGACGAAGCCACACCCGGAGGCCGCAGCGACCAGGAACTCCTGTCGCTGCACGCCGCCGGAGATCCGGACGCCTTCGGTGAGCTCGTGCGCCGTCACCGGGACCGGCTGTGGGCCGTGGCCCTGCGCACCCTCGGCGACCGCGAGGAAGCCGCCGACGCCGTGCAGGACGCACTCGTCTCGGCCTACCGGGCCGCGCACACCTTCCGCGGTGAATCAGCCGTCACCACCTGGCTGCACCGCATCACCGTGAACGCCTGCCTGGACCGGGCCCGCAAGGCCGCCTCCCGCCGGACCGCCCCCCTCGATGACACGGAACGCCTGGAGCGCCTCCTGGAGCCCCACGAGTCCGCCGAGGCCCCCGCGGAGCGCCAGGACCTCCACCGCCAGCTCCTGGCCGCCCTGAGCACCCTCCCGGCCGAACAACGGGCGGCGCTCGTCCTCGTCGACATGCAGGGCTACCCCGTCGCGGAAGCCGCCCGCATCCTCGACGTCCCCGTCGGCACCGTGAAGAGCCGCTGTGCCCGCGGCCGGGCAAAACTCGTCCCGCTCCTCACTCATCTGCGCACGCATACCGGGGATAACACCGACAGCGAGCGGGGAAGGAACCGGACACCGGGGACAACCGTCCCACCGACGGCAGACCGCGGGGAAGCAACCCCGGATCCCAACGCAGTGAAGGGCGGAGGTGGACGAGCGTGAACCCCACGACCGGTACGACCGGCACGATCCGGCACCCCGATGTCTCGGAGATCTCCGAGCTGACGGAAGGCCTCCTCTCCCCGTCCCGCACCACCGAAGTCCGCAGCCATCTGGCCGACTGCGCCCTGTGCACCGACGTCCGCGCCTCCCTCGACGAGATCCGGGCCCTGCTCGGCACGCTCCCCGGCCCTTCCCGGATGCCCTCCGACATCTCCGGCCGGATCGACGCGGCCCTCGCCGCCGAAGCCCTTCTCGACTCCACCACCCCGCGCGCCGAAGCCGTGCCCGTCGGCCGGACCGGTCCGGCCGACGGGGGAGCGGCCCCCGATGTTTCACGTGAAACATCGCCCGCCCCACTCACGGAATCCGGTCCTCTGCGGCCCTCCGGTCACCCGGCCGGCCCAACGGGCCCCGGTCGGCGTCGCGCCCGCCGCCGGATCGCCGTCGTCGGCGGTCTGCTCACCGCCTGTGCTGTCGGGGTTCTCCTGACCAACTTCCTCTCCGGCCCCCGGAGTGGGGACATGTCGGCCCGCACGAACTCCGCCAGCTCCCAGGCCCAGCCCGGCGGGCACGCGTACACGGCCCAGGGCCTCCAGGACAACGTGCAGGGACTCCTCGCCTCCGCGGACCAGGTGAAGAAGGTGCCGGGGGACCAGAGCAACACCTACGGGGTGGAGAACAACTCTCCGGCCGCTCCGGGACTGGCCCCCGCCGACCGTGCGGCACCCCCGGTCCCGGCCTGTGTCCAGAAGGCCACCGGCCGCTCCGAGGAGCCCCTGGCCTCCGAGCGCGGCAGCTACGAGGGCACCGACGTCTTCCTCCTCGTCCTTCCGCACCCCGGCGACTCCGCTTCCGTGGACGCCTACCTCGTCAGCGCCGCCTGCCTCACCGCCCCCTCGGCCCCTGCCGGAGAGCCCCTGCTGAAGAGCACCTACCCCCGGGGTTGAGCCGCTCTGAAGCCCGGGTGGACGGCTCGGGAATGCGGGCGCCGTAGGATCCGTTGGGTGGGGTGAGAGTCCACACCGGCCCCCCGGTAGGCAGCAGGCAGTCCGCAGAGACGAGGAAGTAACCCGTGAGCGACGTACGAAACGTGATCATCATCGGTTCCGGGCCGGCCGGTTACACCGCCGCCCTGTACACCGCACGCGCTTCGCTCAAGCCCCTGGTCTTCGAAGGTGCCGTCACGGCCGGTGGCGCCCTGATGAACACCACGGAGGTCGAGAACTTCCCCGGCTTCCAGGACGGGATCATGGGGCCGGACCTCATGGACAACATGCGCGGTCAGGCCGAGCGCTTCGGTGCCGAGCTGGTTCCTGACGACATCGTGGCCGTGGACCTCACCGGTGAGATCAAGACCGTCACCGACACCGCCGGTACCGTGCACCGCGCCAAGGCCGTGATCGTGACCACCGGCTCGCAGCACCGCAAGCTGGGCCTGCCCAACGAGGACGCACTCTCCGGCCGCGGTGTCTCCTGGTGCGCCACCTGCGACGGCTTCTTCTTCAAGGACCACGACATCGCCGTGGTCGGCGGCGGCGACACCGCGATCGAGGAAGCCACCTTCCTCTCCCGGTTCGCCAAGTCCGTCACGATCGTCCACCGCCGTGACTCCCTGCGCGCCTCCAAGGCCATGCAGGACCGCGCCTTCGCCGACCCGAAGATCAGCTTCGCCTGGGACAGCGAGGTCGCCGAGATCCACGGCGAGCAGAAGCTCTCCGGGCTGACCCTGCGCAACACCAAGACCGGCGAGACCTCCGAGCTGCCCGTGACCGGCCTCTTCATCGCCGTCGGCCACGACCCGCGCACCGAGCTGTTCCAGGACCAGCTGGACCTCGACGCGGAGGGCTACCTCAAGGTCGACGCCCCCTCCACCCGCACCAGCCTCACCGGTGTGTTCGGTGCCGGCGACGTCGTCGACCACACCTACCGTCAGGCCATCACGGCCGCGGGCACCGGTTGTTCCGCTGCCCTCGACGCCGAGCGCTTCCTCGCCGCCCTCGCGGACGTCGAGAAGGCGACCGCGGCGGTCTGACCCCCGCAAGCAGCACCACACCCCATTTCCCCGCAGGAAAAGAAGGAGGCCGTTGTGGCCGGCACCCTCAAGAACGTGACCGACGCAGACTTCGACACCGAGGTCCTCAGCAGCGACAAGCCGGTCCTGGTGGACTTCTGGGCCGCCTGGTGCGGTCCGTGCCGCCAGATCGCGCCCTCCCTCGAGGCCATCGCCGCCGAGTACGGCGACGAGATCGAGATCGTCAAGCTGAACATCGACGAGAACCCGGGAACGGCCGCCAAGTACGGCGTCATGTCCATCCCGACCCTGAACGTCTACCAGGGCGGCGAGGTCGTCAAGACCATCGTCGGTGCCAAGCCGAAGGCCGCCATCCTGCGTGACCTGGACCCGTTCATCACGGCCAAGACCGTCTGACGGACCAACGTTTCACGTGAAACGGGGCCGCTCCTCTCGGGAGCGGCCCCGTTTGGCGTATCGGTGACGTCTCTTCACAGCGGACGCAGCGCCGGTTCCTTCCGGGCCGCACCCAGCAGGCGGTCCAGGGCCAGTTCCACGTCTTCCTTCCACGACAGCGTGGAGCGCAGCTCCAGCCTCAGCCGGGGATGGACCGGATGCGGCCGCACGGTCTTGAAGCCCACGGCCAGCAGATGGTCCGCCGGCAGCAGACAGGCCGGACCCTCCCACCGCGCGTCCCCGAATGCCTCGATCGCCCGGAACCCCCTGCGCAGCAGGTCCTTCGCCATCGTCTGCACCATCACCCGCCCCAGGCCCTGCCCCTGATACCCCGGCATGATCCATGCCGTGATCAGCTGTACGGCGTCCGGCGACACCGGGCTGGTCGGGAAGGCGGTCGCACGGGCCACGTACGCGGGCGGCGCGTAGAGCATGAACCCCACGGGGACCTCGTCCACATAGACCACGCGGCCGCAGGAGCCCCACTCCAGAAGAACGGCGGAGATCCACGCCTCTTTCTCCTGGGCAGGGGTGCCCGCCTTCACGGCGGCCTCACCGCTGACCGGATCCAGCTCCCAGAAGACACAGGACCGGCAACGCCTCGGCAGATCCTGAAGGTTGTCCAGCGTGAGCGGTACCAGCCGACGACCCATGACCGCATCGTATCCACAGCTCGAATCACCCGAAACCGCAGCAAGGCAAAGGGGCGGCCCGCGCCGGCTCACGCCGGCACGAACCGCCCCCGGACGGTGGGCTACTCCGCGGAAGTTCCCTGGTCCAAGACCCGGCCCTCGCCCGGCGCCAGCGTCCCCAGGATCCGTTCCAGATCCTCCATCGAGGCGAACTCGACGGTGATCTTGCCCTTCTTCTGACCCAGATCCACCTTCACCCGCGTCTCGAACCGGTCCGACAGCCGCGTCGCCAGCTCGTTGAGCGCCGGAGAGACCCGGGCACCCGCCCGCGGGCCCTTCGGCTTCACCGCGCTCGAGGACTCCGAGCCCATCAGCGCCACGATCTCCTCGACCGCACGCACCGACAGCCCCTCGGCCACGATCCGGTGCGCCAGCCGGTCCTGGGTCTCGGAGTCGTCCACCGAGAGCAGCGCCCGCGCGTGGCCGGCCGAGAGCACTCCCGCCGCCACCCGCCGCTGCACGGAAGGCGACAGCTTCAGCAGCCGCAGCGTGTTGGAGACCTGCGGACGCGAACGCCCGATCCGGTCCGCCAGCTGGTCGTGCGTGCAGTTGAAGTCCTGGAGGAGCTGGTCGTAGGCGGCGGCCTCTTCCAGCGGGTTCAGCTGGGCCCGGTGCAGGTTCTCCAGCAGCGCGTCCAGGAGCAGCTTCTCGTCGTCCGTGGCGCGGATGATCGCCGGGATGCGCTGGAGCCCTGCCTCCCGGCAGGCACGCCAACGGCGCTCGCCCATGATCAGTTCGTAGCGGCCCGGGGCCGACTGCCGCACCACCACCGGCTGGAGCAGGCCCACCTCCTGGATGGAGGTCACCAGCTCGGCCAGCGCGTCCTCGTCGAACACCTCGCGAGGCTGGCGCGGGTTCGGCGTGATCGAGTCCATCGGAAGCTCCGCGAACGTCGCTCCCGCCACCTCCTCGACCTCCGGGGCCGCGGCCGGCTCCGGCTCGGCGGCCGCGATCGCCGCCGATGTTTCACGTGAAACATCGGCCTGCGCCAGCGAAGCCAGCCTCGCCGCCGCGATCCCACGCTCCGCGGTCAGTACCGGCAGGGCCGACGGAGACGTCGACCCCGCCGCACCGATCACCGGCGGCGTCTTCTCCTGGGGAGCCGCGGGAATCAGCGCGCCGAGCCCCCGCCCCAGACCCCTACGTCGCTCACTCACTGGATCCCCTCCGCCATGCTCTGCGTGTTGTTCATGCCCGCACCCAGATGGGGGTGCTGGGCGTCGTACTGGATTCCGGCCCCGCGCAGCGCGATCTCCCGTGCCGCCTCCAGGTAGGAGAGGGAACCGCTGGAACCCGGGTCGTAGGTCAGCACCGTCTGCCCGTAGCTCGGGGCCTCCGAGATGCGGACCGATCGCGGGATGCTCGTGCGCAGCACCTCCTTGCCGAAGTGGGTGCGCACCTCCTCCGCCACCTGCGAGGCCAGCCGGGTCCTGCCGTCGTACATCGTCAGCAGGATCGTGGACACGTGCAGAGTGGGGTTCAGGTGGGCCCGCACCAGGTCGACGTTGCGCAGCAGCTGACCCAGCCCCTCCAGCGCGTAGTACTCGCACTGGATCGGGATCAGCACCTCCGCCCCGGCAACCAGGGCGTTCACCGTCAGCAGGCCCAGCGAGGGCGGGCAGTCGATCAGGATGTAGTCGAGCGGCTGCTCGTACGCCTGGATGGCCCGCTGGAGGCGGCTCTCACGCGCCACCAGGGAAACCAGCTCGATCTCCGCACCCGCCAGGTCGATGGTGGCGGGAGCACAGAACAGCCCCTCCACATCGACCACCGGCTGGACGACCTCCATCAGCGGGCGGCTGTCCACGAGCACGTCGTAGATGGACGGCACATCCGCGTGGTGGTCGATGCCCAGCGCCGTGGAGGCGTTGCCCTGCGGGTCGAGGTCCACGACCAGGACCCGCGCCCCGTGCAGGGCCAGGGAAGCGGCCAGGTTCACGGTCGACGTGGTCTTGCCCACGCCGCCCTTCTGGTTGGCCACGACCATGATCCGGGTCTGTGCGGGTCTGGGCAGGCCCTCACTCGCACGGCCCAGGGCCTCGACCGCGATCTGCGCGGCTCGGCCGATGGGTGTGTCTTCGTTGTCTACAAGCGGCGGGGCCGATGTTTCACGTGAAACATCTTCGCCCGGCGATTCAGAGCGGGGACCGGGGACCGGATCGGCCATCGGCCCCGCGAGGTTGGCGTCTGACCGCACGGTGTCACTCTCCTCGGCATCAGGCTCGCGATGAACAGAGCCTGCCATGTCACCGGGGTCGCGAACCAGCGGGGCCCGTACTCCTGTGGATGAATCCACCGTTGTGGACAACTCCGTCCCCCCTTCATCCTTGCGGTGACGGGGGGACGTAGCCGCACGACCGCGGCTGATGATTCCGTGCAGCAGAGAGCGACGTTTCACGTGAAACACGATGCCCGGACGGAGTCATCCGGCCGCTACGACACTCCGAAATCCATACCTATAGGGCGCAAAGCAGGATCAGCGGCGGCGGCGCGTACGGCTGGTCCTGGCGGCCTTGGCCCGCTTCGCGGCGAACCTCACCCCGCCGGGGCTCTCGCCGACCTCGACCCGCACCACGGTCGACATCGGGTCCACGATCCCCTCGCCGACGTGCAGCACCGAGGTCTTCACCACACCGAGCTTCGTCAGCGCAGCCTTCGCCGCCGCCAGTTCCTCGTCGGCGGTGTCGCCCTTGAGCGCCAGCATCTCGCCGTACGGACGCAGCAGGGGAACGCCCCAGCCGGCGAGCCGTTCCAGCGGGGCCACGGCCCGTGCCGTCACCACGTGCACGGGCTGCAGCTTGCCGAGGACTTCCTCGGCCCGCCCGCGCACCACCGTCACATGGTCCAGGCCCAGCAGCTCCACGGCTTCCTGGAGGAAGTTGGTACGGCGCAGCAGCGGCTCCAGCAGCGTGATCTTCAAGTCGCGGCGGACCAGGGCCAGCGGGATGCCGGGGAGACCGGCGCCCGAGCCCACGTCGCACACGGTGACGCCCTCGGGCACCACCTCGGAGAGCACGGCGCAGTTCAGCAGGTGCCGCTCCCACAGTCGCGATACCTCGCGCGGCCCGATCAGGCCCCGTGTGACCCCCAGGTCCGCGAGCAGCTCCGCATAGCGCACGGCCTGCGGCAAAAACTCACCGAACACCTTGTGCGCCACCTCGGGTGCCGGGGGCGCTTCTTCAGGCATCGGGGGAAGCTCAGCTGCCTCCGTCACGGGGACCGTCCTTCCGTACTGCATGGTGTCAAAACCGCTTCACTGCCAGGCTGACAAACTTCGGCCCCGCCTGCGAGACAGGCGGGGCCGAACACTCATAGCTTCCGATCAGGCCGGGAGCACAACGACGAAGCGCTGCGGCTCCTCGCCCTCGGACTCGCTCCGCAGACCGGCGGCCGCCACGGCGTCGTGGACGACCTTCCGCTCGAAGGGGGTCATCGGAGCCAGCTTCAGGGGCTCACCCGAAGCCTTGACGTCCTCGGCCGCCTTGGCGCCGAGCACGGCCAGCTCCTCGCGCTTCTTCGCGCGGAACCCGCCGATGTCCAGCATCAGCCGGCTGCGGTCCCCGGTCTCGCGGTGCACCGCGAGACGGGTCAGCTCCTGCAGAGCCTCCAGCACCTCACCGTCGCGGCCCACGAGCTTCTGCAGGTCGCGTGCGGATTCGCTGACGATGGAGACCGAGGCGCGGTCCGCCTCGACGTCCATGTCGATGTCGCCGTCCAGGTCGGCGATGTCCAGCAGACCCTCAAGGTAGTCGGCCGCGATCTCACCCTCCTGCTCGAGGCGGGTCAGGGTGTCGCCACTCTCAGCGGCGGCGGTGGTGGTGCCTTCCGTCACGGGAGGGACTCCTTCTTACTTCTTGGGAGAGGGCTTGCTGGGGGGCGTCTGGCGCTGCGACTTCGACTGGCGCTTGGGCTGCTGCCGCTTCTGGAGCGGGTTGCCGGCGGCGTCGGCGTCGGCGGTGGCCTCGACACTCTTGATCACGGAGCCGTCGTCCTGAGCGGCCATGCCCTGCTTGGTCAGGGCCGTGATGAACTTGCGCTCGTTGTCGTTGCGGTCCGGGCCCTTGGCCACGATCGCCGCGACGATCTTCTTCTTGCCCCGGCCCTTGAGCTCGCCGTGCGTGCTGACGTGCTTCAGCAGGCGGGTCAGGTACTGGTCCTGGGCCTTGGATCCCGGGGTCGGGTTCTGGTTGATCACGTACATCTGCTGACCCATGGTCCACAGGTTCGTGGTCATCCAGTAGACGAGGACACCGACGGGGAAGTTGATACCCATGACCGCGAAGATCAGGGGGAAGACGTACATCAGCATCTTCTGCTGCTGCATGAAGGGGGTCTTGACCGAGAGGTCGACGTTCTTCTGCATCAGCTGGCGCTGCGTGTAGAACTGCGACAGCGACATCAGGACGATCATGATGGCGGTGACGATCCGCACGTCGGTGACCGAGGCGCCGAGAGCGGCGACCTTGTCCGCGCTGTCCGTGAACTTGGAAGCCAGCGGAGCGCCGAAGATGTGCGCGTTACGGGCACTCTCCAGGAGCGGGCCGTCGATCTGGCCGATCGGCGTTCCGTTCGCGATGCCGGCGAGCACGTGGTAGAGCGCGAAGAAGAACGGGGACTGCGCCAGGATGGGAAGGCACGAGGAGAGCGGGTTGGTACCCGTCTCCTTGTACAGCTTCATCATCTCTTCGGACTGGCGCTGCTTGTCGTTCTTGTAGCGCTCCTGGATCGCCTTCATCTTCGGCTGGATCGCCTGCATGCCCCGCGTCGCCTTGATCTGCTTCACGAAGAGCGGGATCAGACAGATGCGGATCAAGATCACCAGGGAGACGATGGAGAGGCCCCAGGCCCAACCACTGTCCGCGCCGAACATCGCCCCGTACACCTTGTGGAACTGAACGATGATCCACGAGACGGGCGTGGTAATAAAGCTGAACAGACTGGCAATCGTGTCCACTAATCAGGCTCCTTGAGCATTGCGAGATCGACGCAACGCACTGCGCAGCTGCTCGTGCCAACGCGGGCGTTTCCGGGGTGGGACGTGATCCACGCCACCCGGGGACCACGGATTGCACCGCAGGATCCGCCAGGCGGTCAGAACCGTCCCCTTCACCGCACCATGCCGGTCGATGGCCGTGTACCCGTAGTGCGAACACGAGGGGTAGTAGCGGCACACCGGCCCGAGCAGCGGACTGATCGTCCACTGGTACAGCTTGATCAATGCGAGCAGCGGGTACTTCATCGAGCCACGCCTCCCAAGAGCCGCAGCAGCGCGGCATCAAGGTCCCGGGCCAGCTCGTCGAGACCGGCATCACCCGCTCCGGGCAGAGCCCGTACCACCATCAGGCTACCTGCGGGCAGCTGAGACAGCCGCTCGCGGACGAGATGGCGCAAACGGCGCTTGACCCGGTTGCGTACGACGGCGCCGCCGACAGCCTTGCTGACGACGAAACCCGCACGCGCCGAGGGATGAATCTCCCCCGACTCGTGCGGGTCCGTTGCACCGCTTGTACGTAGGTGGACGACGAGGAGCGGGCGACCAGCCCGGCGGCCTCGACGTACCGCGCTCGCGAAGTCCTCGCGCCGCCTCAGCCGATTGTCGGGAGACAGCACGACGTCACGATCCGCCCGTCAGTTACGCGGAGAGTTCGGCGCGGCCCTTGCCACGACGGTTCGCGAGGATGGCGCGACCGGCACGGGTACGCATCCGCAGGCGGAAGCCGTGGGTCTTGGCGCGACGGCGGTTGTTCGGCTGGAAGGTGCGCTTGCTCACTCGGGGGCTCCAGAGAATTAATCGTTTAGGCGGGACATCGCCTGGCTGTCACCGTGCGCCCACGAGGAGAAAACTCGCGTGTTCGCCCGAGTGGCACCGCAAAACGATCACAGTCAGTGATCTTCGCCCATCGGTAGGCAGGCGGCAGCAGCCATCGACAACTCGACCTCGTTACGGTACGCGCGGCTACGCCATCCGGTCAAACCGAGCCGTCGAGGGCCCACACTGTGCACAGGCTGTGGACAACGACTTGAACCGTACCCGTCGGCCTGACTACCGTTGCCCGACCCCGGTTTTTTTGTCCCGACCGTCCCAAAGAACCACACATTCGTGGGACCCCTGTGAGAGAGCGTGCTCTGTGGCTGACGTACCTGCCGATCTTGCCGCAGTGTGGCCAAGGGTGCTCGAAAAGCTCCTCGGGGAGGGTCAGAACAGCATCGAGCCCAAGGACAAGCAGTGGGTGGAACGGTGCCAGCCCCTGGCACTCGTGGCCGACACCGCCCTGCTCGCCGTCCCCAACGAGTACGGCAAGCGCGTCCTCGAAGGCCGCCTCGCCCCGCTCATCAGCGATGCCCTCAGCCGTGAGTGCGGGCGTCCGATCCGGATCGCCATCACCGTGGACGACTCGGCCGGCGAGCCCGCGCCCCAGACCCCGAGCGGGCCGTCCGGGCACGACGGCTACGAGCCCTACGGCGGCCAGCGCTCCGGCGGTCACACCGGACCCGGAGGCCACACCGGCCCCGGCTCCTCCGACGACGAGCGGCTGCCCACGGCCCGCCCCGCCTACCCGGACTACCAGCAGCCGCGCCCCGAGCCCGGCGCCTGGCCCCGCGGCGGCCAGCAGGACGACTACGGCTGGCAGCAGCCCCGCCTCGGCGGCTTCCCCGAGCGCGACCCGTACGCCTCCCCGCAGCCGGGCTACCTCCAGCAGTCCGAGCCCTCCTCCTACGACCAGGGCTCCTACGAACCCCAGAAGTACGAGCAGCAGCAGTACGAGCAGCAGTCGCGCCAGCAGTACGAGGGCCAGCAGCAGCAACGCCAGTCCCATCAGTACGAGCAGCAGCAGTACGAGCAGCCGGCCCCGCGTCCGGCGCCCAGCCGGCCCGCGCCCTCGGCCCCGTCCGGCGGCTCGACCTCCGGCCCGCTGGAGCCGACGGCCCGGCTGAATCCCAAGTACCTCTTCGACACCTTCGTCATCGGCGCCTCCAACCGCTTCGCGCACGCCGCCGCGGTGGCCGTCGCCGAGGCGCCGGCGAAGGCGTACAACCCCCTCTTCATCTATGGGGAGTCGGGTCTGGGCAAGACGCACCTGCTGCACGCCATCGGGCACTACGCGCGGAGCCTCTACCCCGGCACCCGGGTGCGGTACGTGAGCTCCGAGGAGTTCACCAACGAGTTCATCAACTCGATCCGCGACGGCAAGGGCGACGCGTTCCGCAAGCGCTACCGCGAGATGGACATCCTGCTCGTCGACGACATCCAGTTCCTCGCGAGCAAGGAGTCGACGCAGGAGGAGTTCTTCCACACCTTCAATACGCTCCACAACGCCAACAAGCAGATCGTGCTCTCCTCCGACCGGCCGCCCAAGCAGCTCGCCACCCTGGAGGACCGGCTCCGCAACCGCTTCGAGTGGGGCCTGATCACCGACGTCCAGCCGCCCGAGCTGGAGACCCGTATCGCGATCCTGCGCAAGAAGGCCGTCCAGGAGCACCTCAACGCACCGCCGGAGGTCCTCGAGTTCATCGCCTCCCGCATCTCGCGCAACATCCGCGAGCTGGAGGGGGCGCTGATCCGGGTCACGGCCTTCGCGAGCCTGAACCGGCAGCCGGTCGACCTGGGCCTGACCGAGGACGTCCTGAAGAACCTGATCCCGGGCGGCGAGGACAGCTCGCCCGAGATCACCGCCACCGACATCATGGCGGCCACCGCCGACTACTTCGGGCTGACCGTGGACGACCTGTGCGGCTCCTCGCGCAGCCGGGTCCTGGTCACCGCCCGGCAGATCTCCATGTACCTGTGCCGGGAGCTCACGGACCTCTCGCTGCCCAAGATCGGGGCGCAGTTCGGCGGCCGCGACCACACCACCGTGATGCACGCGGACCGCAAGATCCGCGCTCTGATGGCGGAACGCCGCTCCATCTACAACCAGGTCACGGAGCTCACCAACCGCATCAAGAACGGCTGACGCGGGCCCCGTGGACGGGCCGTACGGGCGTCGCCGAGGGCTGCTGAGGCCTCTTAAAACGCTTTCTGAGGGCGCTCCCGGGTCACTTCGGGGGCGCCCTTCGTCGTGCGTGCGCCCCCAATCTGTTCGAATACGCCCCCAATGGAGCAACTCATCCACAGATTGGGCGACTTTCTTCCGTCCACACCCTGGGGACGGGGTTCTCCACCCACAAGACTGTCCACAGGGCCCAGCTGTGAGGCACCATCAGGGCTGGTCAGACCCCTGTGGAATTGTGCGCAACAACTATCCACAGGGTGTGGACAGAAATTTCGTCCACAGGTCCGTCCACCGCGTTGTCCACCGACAGTCCACAGCTTCCCGGGTCCTGTGCACAGGATCAGACGACTTCCCCACACCGTTGTCCACTGTTCGGCAACGAACCACCCACTCTCACCGCCCCGAGTGAAAGCGGTCACACCGAAGTCGACGTTTGGGTTGTGGAGTACTGGGGGAAACCTGGGGACACACCTGTGGAGTAGTAGGGGTCATCTGGGGATGGCCTGTGCAGAAGTTTTCGTTCTCCACAGAGACACCTGGTTGTCCACCGGTGCCACCCACAGGGTGTGGGGATAAAAAACGCGGTCTGACCTGCGAAAACAGGCTTATCCACCGTTTCCACAGGCCCTACTACTACCCCCATAGAGAGTTAGCCCGGTTTCGGTTTTCAAGCAGGTCCTGTGCACAACTCGGTGGATCGCCCTCCCCGACACCTCGCTCCCGACTTGACCGCCGACAGCGACGACTGTCGGCGCCGTACGTCAGACTGGTCCCCGGCATCGGTCGAGGCATCGACGAGCCGACGACGAAGGCCGGCAGACAAGCGAGCAACAGCAGGAGGCGGTTTCCGGTGAAGATCCGGGTGGAGCGCGACGTACTCGCGGAGGCGGTGGCCTGGGCTGCTCGTAGCCTCCCGGCCCGGCCGCCGGTGCCCGTTCTCGCGGGCCTGCTGCTGAAGGCCGAGGAGGGCAAGCTGTCCCTCTCCGGCTTCGACTACGAGGTCTCGGCCCGCGTCTCCGTCGAGGCGGACGTCGAGGAGGACGGCACGGTCCTGGTCTCCGGCCGACTGCTCGCCGACATCTGCCGCGCCCTCCCCAACCGCCCGGTGGAGATTTCCACAGACGGTGTACGGGCGACCGTGGTCTGTGGCTCCTCGCGATTCACACTCCACACCCTGCCTGTGGAGGAATACCCGGCCCTGCCGGTGATGCCCACCGCGACCGGCACCGTGCCCGGTGAGGTCTTCGCCTCCGCCGCCGCGCAGGTCGCCATCGCGGCCGGCCGCGACGACACGCTGCCCGTGCTGACCGGTGTCCGCATCGAGATCGAGGGCGACCGCGTCACCCTGGCCTCCACCGACCGCTACCGCTTCGCGGTCCGCGAGTTCCTGTGGAAGCCCGAGGACCCGGAGGCCTCGGCCGTGGCCCTGGTGCCCGCCAAGACGCTCCTGGACACCGCCAAGTCGCTCACCAGCGGCGACACGGTCACCATCGCGCTGTCGGGTTCCGGCAAGGGCGAGGGCCTCATCGGCTTCGAGGGCGCCGGCCGCCGCACCACCACCCGCCTCCTCGAAGGCGACCTGCCGAAGTACCGCACGCTCTTCCCGACCGAGTTCAACTCCGTCGCCGTGATCGAGACCGCCCCGTTCGTCGAGGCCGTCAAGCGCGTCGCCCTGGTCGCCGAGCGCAACACCCCGGTCCGCCTCAGCTTCGAGCAGGGCGTGCTGATCCTGGAGGCAGGCTCCTCCGACGACGCACAGGCTGTGGAGCGCGTCGACGCGAAGCTGGAGGGCGACGACATCTCGATCGCCTTCAACCCGACCTTCCTGCTGGACGGCCTGAGCGCGATCGACTCGCCGGCCGCGCAGCTCAGCTTCACCACGTCCACCAAGCCGGCGCTGCTCAGCGGCCGCCCGGCCGTGGACGCCGAGGCCGACGAGGCGTACAAGTACCTGATCATGCCGGTCCGCCTCTCCGGCTGAGTCCGCGGACGCGGACGATCGAGCACACAGTCGGGCCCGGTCTCGCTTCCCGCGGGACCGGGCCCGACGGCGTTCCCGGGCCCCGGGTGCGCCCGTCCGGGCCGCCGGTCCGGCACGCAGCCCCGTACGGGGCCTCGTGGACGGCCCGTACGGGGCCTCGCGCGGGGCCCTCGCCCCGCCACCCGGAGTGCCCGTGGAGCCGGGTCACGCCGCCCGGCGTAGGCTCGGCACGGGGGATGTCCCCGGGCAGCGGGGAACCCCGGCACAGACGGCCACAACGCTTAAGGAACCACCTGATGGAGCTTGGTCTCGTCGGTCTCGGCAAGATGGGCGGCAACATGCGCGAGCGCATCCGCCGCGCCGGCCACACCGTCATCGGATACGACCGCAACCCGGACCTCGCCGATGTCCACAGCCTCGCGGAGCTTGTGGACAGCCTCCAGGCCCCCCGCGTGGTGTGGGTGATGGTCCCGGCGGGCGCGGCGACCCAGTCCACCGTCGACGAGCTCGCGGGCCTGCTCTCGCCCGGCGACATCGTCGTCGACGGCGGCAACTCGCGCTGGACCGACGACGAGAAGCACGGCGCCGAGCTGGCCGCCAAGGGCATCGGCTTCGTCGACTGCGGCGTCTCGGGCGGTGTCTGGGGCCTGGAGAACGGCTACGCGCTGATGTACGGCGGCGACAAGGAGCACGTCGCGGCCGTCCAGCCCGTCTTCGACGCCCTCAAGCCCGAGGGTGAGTTCGGGGCCGTGCACGCGGGCAAGATCGGCGCCGGCCACTTCGCGAAGATGGTCCACAACGGCATCGAGTACGCCATGATGCAGGCCTACGCCGAGGGCTGGGAGCTCCTGGAGAAGGTCGACTCGGTCACCGACGTCCGCGAGGTGTTCCGGTCCTGGCAGGAGGGCACGGTCATCCGTTCCTGGCTGCTGGACCTGGCCGTGAACGCGCTGGACGAGGACGAGCACCTGCAGCAGCTGCGCGGCTTCGCGCAGGACTCGGGCGAGGGCCGCTGGACGGTCGAGGCCGCGATCGACAACGCGGTGCCGCTGCCGGCGATCACCGCCTCGCTCTTCGCGCGCTTCGCGTCCCGCCAGGACGACTCCCCGCAGATGAAGATGATCGCCGCGCTGCGCAACCAGTTCGGCGGCCACGCGGTCGAGAAGAAGTAATCCACAAGGGATCCACAGCACACGTGGGTGCTGTGGATCCGGTTCTACAGATTTCACAGCTCCACAGAGCAGAGCAGCAGGAAGCCGGGGGAGGTCGGCGCCGTATGCATGTTTCGCATCTCTCGTTGGCCGACTTCCGTTCGTACGTCCGGGCCGAGGTTCCCCTCGACCCGGGCGTCACGGCTTTCGTGGGCCCCAACGGCCAGGGCAAGACCAACCTCGTCGAAGCCATCGGCTACCTCGCGACCCTCGGCAGCCACCGCGTCTCCGCCGACGCCCCGCTGGTGCGGATGGGCGCGGAGCGGGCCGTCGTCCGGGCCGCGGTCACCCAGGGCGAGCGCCAGCAGCTCGTCGAACTGGAGCTGAACCCGGGCCGCGCGAACCGGGCCCGGATCAACAGGTCCTCGCAGGTCAAGCCCCGGGACGTGCTCGGCATCGTCCGCACGGTGCTGTTCGCCCCCGAGGACCTGGCCCTGGTCAAGGGCGATCCGGGGGAGCGGCGCCGCTTCCTCGACGAGCTCGTGACGGCCCGCTCGCCGCGCATGGCGGCGGTGCGCTCGGACTACGAGCGGGTGCTCAAGCAGCGCAACACCCTGCTGAAGTCCGCGGCGATGGCCCGCCGGCACGGCGGCCGCTCTATGGACCTGTCCACCCTCGACGTCTGGGACCAGCACCTCGCGCGCACCGGCGCGGAACTGCTGGCCCAGCGCCTCGACCTGATCGCGACCCTGCTGCCGCTGGCCGACAAGGCCTACGAGCAGCTCGCGCCCGGCGGCGGCCCGATCGGCCTGACGTACAAGTCCTCGGCGGCCGGCGAGGCGGGCGAGGCCGTGGACGGCGGCGGGGCCCGCACCCGCGAGGCCCTCTACGAGGTGCTGCTCGCCGCGATGGCGGACGTCCGCAAGCAGGAGATCGAACGCGGCGTGACCCTGGTCGGCCCGCACCGCGACGACGTGCTGCTGCGCCTGGGCGAGCTGCCGGCCAAGGGGTACGCGAGCCACGGCGAGTCCTGGTCGTACGCGCTGGCGCTGCGGCTGGCCTCCTACGAGCTGCTGCGCTCCGAGGGCAGCGAGCCGGTGCTGATCCTCGACGACGTGTTCGCCGAGCTGGACACCCGGCGCCGGGAACGGCTGGCGGAGCTGGTGGCGCCGGGCGAGCAGGTTCTGGTGACGGCGGCGGTCGACGACGACGTCCCGGGGGTGCTGGTCGGCACGCGGTTCGCGGTCTCCGGCGGTGAGGTGACCCGGCTGTGAGCGAGGACAGGCGCAGCGAAGGCGGGCCGGGCGCGGGCAGGCCCGGTGCAAGCAAGCCCGGCGCAGGAAAGCCGGGCGCAGCAGGTCTCGGCGCCGGCAGGCCCGGCGGCGGGTCGCAGGACGGCCCGGAGCCCGCGCGCAAGGTGCCCGAGCCCTCCGGCGTGGACCTGGCGCGCCAGGCGCTGGCGGCGGCCCGGGAGCAGGCGCGGGCCCGGGGCAACGCGGCGACGGGCAAGAAGCGCCCGTACCAGCAGGGCCTGCGCTCCGGCGCCCGCGCCGACGGCCGGGACCCGATGCCGCTGATGGCGGCGCTGGACCGGCTGCGGACCGAGCGCGGCTGGGAGATGCCGATGGCGGTGGCGGGCGTGATGGAGCGCTGGCCGGAGATCGTCGGCCGGGACATCGCGGCGCACTGCGTCCCGGACCGCTACGAGGACCGCGAGCTGGTGGTCCGCTGCGACTCCTCGGCGTGGGCGGCGCAGCTGAAGCTGCTGGCTCCGCAGTTGGTGGCGCGGCTCAACCAGGACCTGGGGCAGGGCACGGTCCGGCTGATCAAGGTCCACGGTCCGGGCGGCGCACCGAAGCGGTACGGGCTGTGGCGGGCGCCGGGCAGCAAGGGCCCGGGCGACACCTACGAGTGAGCCCGCGAGGCCCCGTACGGATGGAGCGCGAGCGGGCGTACGAGTGCCCGCGCGAGGCCCCGTACGGCGGTCGGCGGTGGTGTGCGCGGGCCTGCTCCGTACGCCTGCGCGGGTGGTGTCCCTCACGGTAGTGGGAGGTTGACAGCCCGAAGCGCTCAATGCCCGTGTGAGCCTCTTAGAGCCCCTCCCCTGATATGGGGAGTCGGAGAGAGGAGTTTCGGGGCGGCACATGAGGACTCAGGTACCGGCAAACCCCCATTCGTGTCAGTGGTACCGGTAGACTGAACAAGAATCTCGCGCTCGCGCGGGATTCAGTCGAGTAAAGCTGACCACCGCTGACAACGCAGATCGACGCAGCCGCTCCTGCTTGCATGCCTGCTCGCCCCGGAGTCCGGCCTGTGCTGTGCCAGAAAGGGCGCTTCGTGGCCGATTCGGGCAACCCCAACGAGAAGAACACCTCCGTAGCCGGGAACGGTGAGGACAAGGCATACGACGCAGGTGCCATCCAGGTTCTGGAGGGCCTGGACGCGGTCCGCAAGCGGCCCGGCATGTACATCGGCTCGACCGGTGAGCGCGGCCTGCACCACCTGGTGCAAGAGGTCGTCGACAACTCCGTCGACGAGGCGATGGCCGGGCACGCGGACACCATCGACGTGACGATCCTGCCGGACGGCGGCGTGCGCGTCATCGACAACGGCCGTGGCATCCCGGTCGGCATCGTGAAGTCCGAGGGCAAGCCGGCCGTCGAGGTCGTGCTCACGGTCCTGCACGCGGGCGGCAAGTTCGGCGGCGGCGGCTACGCCGTCTCCGGAGGTCTGCACGGCGTCGGCGTCTCCGTCGTGAACGCCCTGTCGACGAAGGTCGCGGTCGAGGTCAAGACCGACGGCTACCGCTGGACCCAGGACTACAAGCTCGGTGTCCCGACCGCGCCCCTCGCCAAGAACGAGGAGACGTCCGAGACCGGCACTTCGGTGACGTTCTGGGCCGACCCCGACATCTTCGAGACGACCGAGTACTCCTTCGAGACGCTCGCGCGCCGCTTCCAGGAGATGGCCTTCCTCAACAAGGGCCTGACCCTCACGCTGACGGACGAGCGCGAGTCGGCCAAGGCGACGGTGGGCTCGGACACGGCCGAGGTCACCGACGACGACCAGGCGCGCACGGTCAAGTACTACTACGAGGGCGGCATCGTCGACTTCGTGAAGCACCTGAACGCGCGCAAGGGCGAGCTGATCCACCCGACCGTCATCGACGTGGAGGCCGAGGACAAGGAGCGCCTGCTCTCGGTCGAGATCGCGATGCAGTGGAACTCGCAGTACACCGAGGGCGTCTACTCCTTCGCGAACACGATCCACACGCACGAGGGCGGAACCCACGAAGAGGGCTTCCGCGCCGCGATGACGGGTCTGGTGAACCGCTACGCGCGCGAGAAGAAGTTCCTTCGCGAGAAGGACGACAACCTCGCCGGCGAGGACATCCGCGAGGGTCTGACCGCGATCATCTCGATCAAGCTGGGCGAGCCGCAGTTCGAGGGCCAGACGAAGACCAAGCTGGGCAACACGGAGGCCAAGACCTTCGTGCAGAAGGTCGTCCACGAGCACCTCAACGACTGGTTCGACCGCAACCCGAACGAGGCCGCGGACATCATCCGCAAGTCGATCAACGCGGCCACGGCGCGCGTCGCGGCCCGCAAGGCCCGCGACCTGACCCGCCGCAAGGGTCTTCTGGAGAGCGCCTCGCTGCCGGGCAAGCTGTCCGACTGCCAGTCGAACGACCCGACCAAGTGCGAGATCTTCATCGTCGAGGGCGACTCGGCCGGTGGCAGCGCGAAGTCCGGCCGCAACCCCATGTACCAGGCCATCCTGCCCATCCGCGGCAAGATCCTGAACGTCGAGAAGGCGCGGATCGACAAGATCCTCCAGAACACCGAGGTCCAGGCGCTGATCAGCGCCTTCGGCACCGGTGTGCACGAGGACTTCGACATCGCGAAGCTCCGCTATCACAAGATCATCCTGATGGCCGACGCCGACGTCGACGGCCAGCACATCAACACCCTGCTGCTGACCTTCCTGTTCCGCTTCATGCGGCCGCTGGTCGAGGCCGGGCACGTCTACCTCTCGCGCCCGCCGCTGTACAAGATCAAGTGGGGCCGCGACGACTTCGAGTACGCGTACTCGGACCGCGAGCGCGACGCCCTGGTCGAGCTCGGCAAGGGGCAGGGCAAGCGGATCAAGGAAGACTCGATCCAGCGCTTCAAGGGTCTGGGCGAGATGAACGCCGAGGAGCTGCGCGTCACCACCATGGACGTGGACCACCGCGTGCTCGGCCAGGTCACCCTGGACGACGCCGCACAGGCCGACGACCTGTTCTCGGTGCTCATGGGTGAGGACGTCGAAGCCCGGCGCTCCTTCATCCAGCGCAACGCCAAGGACGTTCGCTTCCTCGACATCTGAGTCGGCTCAGCTGACCGCCTGAAAGGACTTCTGACCAGCAATGGCCGACGAAATCACCCCCACTGCGGAGAACCCCGCGGAGGAGCAGCCCGTCCAGCGCATCGAGCCCGTCGGGCTCGAGACCGAGATGCAGCGCTCCTATCTCGACTACGCGATGTCCGTCATCGTCTCCCGCGCGCTGCCCGACGTACGGGACGGCCTCAAGCCGGTCCACCGCCGTGTGCTGTACGCGATGTACGACGGCGGCTACCGGCCCGAGAAGGGCTTCTACAAGTGTGCCCGCGTCGTCGGTGACGTCATGGGCACGTACCACCCGCACGGTGACAGCTCGATCTACGACGCCCTGGTCCGCCTGGCCCAGCCGTGGTCGCTGCGCATGCCGCTGGTGGACTCCAACGGCAACTTCGGCTCCCCGGGCAACGACCCGGCCGCCGCCATGCGCTACACCGAGTGCAAGCTCATGCCGCTGGCCATGGAGATGCTCCGTGACATCGACGAGGAGACCGTCGACTTCACGGACAACTACGACGGCCGCAACCAGGAGCCGACGGTCCTGCCGGCGCGCTTCCCCAACCTGCTGATCAACGGCTCCGCCGGTATCGCGGTCGGCATGGCCACCAACATCCCGCCGCACAACCTGCGCGAGGTCGCGGCCGGCGCCCAGTGGGCGCTGGAGCACCCGGAGGCCTCGCACGAGGAGCTCCAGGACGCGCTCATCGAGCGGATCAAGGGCCCGGACTTCCCGTCGGGCGCCCTGGTCGTGGGCCGCAAGGGCATCGAGGAGGCGTACCGGACCGGGCGCGGCTCGATCACCATGCGCGCGGTGGTGGAGGTCGAGGAGATCCAGAACCGCCAGTGCCTGGTGGTCACGGAGCTCCCGTACCAGACCAACCCCGACAACCTCGCGCAGAAGATCGCCGACCTGGTCAAGGACGGCAAGGTCGGCGGCATCGCCGACGTCCGCGACGAGACCTCTTCGCGCACCGGCCAGCGCCTGGTGATCGTCCTCAAGCGCGACGCCGTCGCCAAGGTCGTGCTGAACAACCTCTACAAGCACACCGACCTGCAGACGAACTTCGGCGCGAACATGCTGGCGCTGGTGGACGGCGTGCCGCGCACGCTGTCGATCGACGCGTTCATCCGCCACTGGGTGCAGCACCAGATCGAGGTCATCGTCCGGCGCACGAAGTTCCGCCTGCGCAAGGCGGAGGAGCGCGCCCACATCCTGCGCGGTCTGCTCAAGGCGCTGGACGCGATCGACGAGGTCATCGCCCTCATCCGGCGCAGCAACACGGTCGAGATCGCCCGCGAGGGCCTGATGGGCCTGCTGTCGATCGACGAGATCCAGGCGAACGCGATCCTGGAGATGCAGCTCCGCCGCCTGGCGGCCCTGGAGCGGCAGAAGATCGTCGCCGAGCACGACGAGCTCCAGGCCAAGATCAACGAGTACAACGCCATCCTGGCCTCGGAAGAGCGCCAGCGGCAGATCGTCAGTGAGGAACTGGCGGCCATCGTCGAGAAGTTCGGCGACGACCGGCGCTCCAAGCTGGTGCCCTTCGACGGTGACATGTCCATCGAGGACCTGATCGCCGAAGAGGACATCGTCGTCACGATCACCCACGGCGGGTACGTCAAGCGCACCAAGACCGAGGACTACCGCTCGCAGAAGCGCGGCGGCAAGGGCGTGCGCGGCACGAAGCTGAAGCAGGACGACCTCGTCGACCACTTCTTCGTGTCCACCACACACCACTGGCTGCTGTTCTTCACGAACAAGGGCCGCGTCTACCGGTCCAAGGCGTACGAGCTCCCGGACGCCGGCCGCGACGCCCGCGGGCAGCACGTCGCGAACCTGCTGGCCTTCCAGCCGGACGAGAAGATCGCCCAGATCCTCGCGATCCGCGACTACGAGGCCGCGCCCTACCTGATCCTGGCCACCAAGGGCGGCCTGGTGAAGAAGACGGCGCTCAAGGACTACGACTCGCCCCGTTCGGGTGGTGTCATCGCCATCAACCTCCGGGAGACGGAGGACGGCAGCGACGACGAGCTGATCGGCGCCGAGCTGGTGTCCGCCGATGACGACCTGCTGCTCATCAGCAAGAAGGCGCAGTCGATCCGCTTCACGGCGACCGACGACTCGCTGCGCCCGATGGGCCGCGCCACCTCGGGCGTGAAGGGCATGAGTTTCCGGGAGGGTGACGAACTGCTCTCCATGAGCGTGGTCCGGCCCGGTACGTTCGTCTTCACCGCGACCAATGGCGGCTACGCCAAGCGGACACCGGTGAACGAGTACCGCGTCCAGGGCCGTGGCGGCCTGGGCATCAAGGCCGCGAAGATCGTGGAGGACCGCGGATCGCTCGTCGGTGCCCTCGTGGTCGACGAAACGGACGAGATTCTCGCCATCACCCTCGGCGGTGGTGTGATTCGTACGCGCGTCAACGAAGTACGGGAGACCGGCCGTGACACCATGGGCGTCCAGCTGATCAACCTGGGCAAGCGGGATGCCGTTGTAGGTATCGCCCGCAACGCGGAGGCCGGTCAGGATGCTGACGAGGTCGACGACAGCGAGAACGACAGCGAGAACGAGACCGAGATCGGGACCGAGGCGGCCGTCGAAGGACAGGCCGTCGAGGCCGCCGAGGGCACGGAGCCCTCGGCTGGGGAGCACGAGGAGTAAGCGTGAGTGGAGCCACGGGCGCCGGACCGTCCAAGACTGGAGCCAACGGTGCCCGTGGCCCTGCCGCGGACTCCCAGGGGGGAACCGTGACGGACACCCGAGGACCGCAGCCGCCTCAGTCGCCGCAGACTCAGGCGCAGCCGCAGGCCGGCCAGCAGTCCCAGCAGCCGTACCACCCGCCGCAGGCCTACTCGGCGCCCGCGGGCGCCGCAGCGCCGCGCGGCGCCGGTGACCCGGGGGCGCAGCGCAAGCCGCGCCCGGGGACCCGTACGGCGCCCAGGACGCGCAAGGCGCGGCTCAGGGTGGCCAAGGCCGACCCGTGGTCGGTGATGAAGGTCAGCTTCCTGCTGTCCATCGCGCTGGGCGTCTGCACGGTCGTCGCGTCGGTGGTGCTGTGGATGGTCATGGACGCCATGGGCATCTTCTCCAGCGTCGGCGGCACGATCAGCGAGGCCACCGGCTCGAACGAGAGCAACGGCTTCGACCTCCAGTCCTTCCTGTCGCTGCCGCGCGTTCTGATCTTCACCTCGGTGATCTCGGTCATCGACGTGGTGCTCATGACGGCGCTGGCGACGCTCGGCTCGTTCATCTACAACCTGTCGGCGGGGTTCGTCGGCGGTGTGGAGCTGACGCTCGCCGAGGACGAGTAGAGCTTTTGAAGAGGAGGCGGATGACCTGCGCAGACGGGTCGCCGCCATCGATTTTGGAGTCACCGGGTCTGTGCGCTAACCTTCAGAAGTCAGCGCGCAGCGCGGATGGGGCTATAGCTCAGTTGGTTAGAGCGCATCCCTGATAAGGATGAGGCCACAGGTTCAAATCCTGTTAGCCCCACAGTGTCGAAGACCCCCAGGCCCATGGCCTGGGGGTCTTTGTCGTAGGGCCAGTTGGGTTCCTGGCAGGTCACCGATCGGTATCGGTCGGTGTGTATTGTTGGGCGCCAGAAGTCTCCTACGTCAACGAAAGACGAGGTCGCGCGGTGAAGAAGCTGCTCCTGGTCGCACTGGCCGCCATCGGCGGGCTCCTCGTGTACCGCCAGATCCAGGCGGACCGCGCCGAGCAGGACCTGTGGACGGAGGCAACTGACTCCGTGCCTTCTGGTTCCGGTGTGTGAGACCCAAGGTTGATCCCAGAGCCCCGACTGCCGCTGCGGTCGGGGCTTTGTGCTGCTCTGTGACGAAAAGTTGCGGTATGCAAAATTGTGGCTTGCGCTGGCAAAGTCGGGGTGGGTGGGCGTGATGGGGCGGGTACGGAGACTTCTGCCGAGGCCGGCGGGGGTGTCGGCGGGGCCTTCGGCTGGGCTTCCGGCCGGGGTTTCTGCGGGGTTCTCGATCGGAGTGGTGCTCCTCGGGCTGGTGGCCGCGCCCGTTGCCGTGGCCGCGCCCTCGCCGGGGGCCGGGACGGGGTCCGGGACAGCGGCCGGGGCCGGCCCGGTGCCGATGTACCGGAGCGCTGACGGGGCGAAGGCCGTCGAGGGGAAGCCCTCCACCGCCGGCGCCCCGCTGCTGGAGGCCGGATCGACCTACGAGGACTCGCTCGCGCCCGGAGAGCGCTTCTACCGGCTCAACCTCGACGACCGCTCCTCCGTGTACGTCTCCGCCGTCCTGCGGCCCGACCGGAACGCCAAGATCGGCTACAGCGACGGGGTCGAGGTGGAGATCATCTCCCCGGACAACCGCGCGTGCGGGGGGACCGGCCGGGCCGCCTTCGGCTACGACCCCGTCCCCATCAGCGCGGTGGGGGCCCGCAAGCTGCAGGAGGACGCCGACTGCCAGGGGGCCGGGGTCTACTACGCCAAGGTGACCCGTACGGCGCCCAAGGACGGGAACCCGGCCGCCTGGCCGCTGGAGCTCCGGGTCCAGCGCGAACCGGGCCTCGCCTCGGGCAGCGCGCCCACCACCGCGCCCAGCGTCTGGCCCTCGGCCTCCCCGACCCTGCCGGGCACCGATCCGGCGCCGCGGGCCGGCGGCACCGGGTTCAACGACGCGCGCGCCCTGAGCGGCGGGGTGTGGAGCGACACCCTGCGGCCCGGCCAGACCCGCTACTACCGGGTGCCGCTCGACTGGGGACAGCAGCTCGGCCTCGGGGCCGAACTCTCCGCCGCCCGGCGGACGAAGGAGTACGGCTCGGCCTCGGACGGGCTCACCGTCTCGCTCTACAGCCCCTACCGGGCCCTGGTGGACTACAAGGACACCTCCTACGACGGCAAGCAGGCGAGCGTCTCCCTGCCGAGGACGGCGCCGGTGGCGTACGAGAACCGCTTCTCGAGCGCCCGGAACGTGGAGCCCGTCCGGATGGCCGGCTGGTACTACGTCGCGGTGACCATGGCCGGAAAGGTGGGGGAGTTCACCGAGGACGCGGTGCCCGTGCCGCTGACCCTGCGCCTGGACCTGATCGGCGGGGCGGGCAAGTCCCCCGCCTACGCGGAGAGCCTCGCGGCCGGCGGGTTCGGGATCGGCGCCGAGGACCGGACCGCCGCCAAGGAGGGCACCACGGCCGTGGAGGCCGCGGACGCCGCGGCGAACCGGTCGGTGATGCGCACGGTCGCGGGCGCCGGCTTCGGAGCCGGGACGCTGCTGCTGCTCGTACTCGGCGGCTGGATCCTGCTGTCCCGACGTCGGACCTGAGCCCGGCCGGGCCCCGGATCCGGGTCAGGGGCCGGGTCTGGATCCGGGGGCAGACCCTAGTGCCGCGTCAGGCAACGTTTGCCCGTTGAGGAGCGGCGTCCGGTGCGTGCTCTCGGTGCGCCGGCCGGAAGCGCTCGTACTGGACGTACTTGGCTTTCGGCCGGTGCGGCGAGAGTGCGTGCCGGGCGTTGCGACGGGGCGAACGTTGCCTGACGCGGCACTAGATCCGGGTCAGGGCCCAGATGCCGACGGCGAAGCAGAGCAGTGCGGCCAACAGGATCCCGGCGGAGACCTTCGCGGACGGCGGAGCAAGGGAGCCGGTACGGGGCTGCGCGGGCGGCTGCGGATGGGCGGCCGGGGCGGGGAAGGGCTGCGGCTGGAGGAGCGGCCGGGCGGGGTCCGGCGGCCGGGGGAGGGGCGGCTGGAGGTGGAAACTGCCCGTCTCCGAAGGCCCGTAGGCGGGGGTGGGAGCGGTGGCCCGGGTGGGCTGCGGCACCGGTTGGGGTGCCTGCTGCGGGGCCTGCGTGGGCACGGTGGGCGCTGCGGGCGCGAGGGAGGTGTCGGCCGCGGGGGTGAGGTCCGCGCCGGGCGTGAGGAGCATCTCCTGCGGAGTCCGGGGAGTGAAACCGGCCGGGACCGGGCCGAGTTGGTCGAAGACCTCCACCGGGTCCTCGTCGTCGGCGGGCGCGGGCAGCAGCTCCACGGCCTCGGCAAGGGCCTTGCGCGCCCCCGTGGCGGTCTTGAACCGGTTCTGGGGGTCCGGCTGAAGCAGGGCGGCCAGCACGCCCCACAGCGGCGCGGGAACGCCCTCCGGGGCCTCGGGGGTCCCGTGGGTGAGGAAATGCCCCACGAGCGCCTGGGAGTCGGGCTTGCGCCCGTGCAGCAGATACAGGCCGACCAGACCGACGGCGAACAGGTCGGCGGTGAAATCAGGTTCGGACCCGAGGAGTTGTTCGGGCGAGAGGTAGCCCGGGGTGCCGACCACGAAGGCGGTCTCGGTCAGCCGGGGCTCGCCCTTGCGCATGGCGATGCCGAAGTCGGACAGCCGCAGGTGCGGCCGCCCGGTTCCAGTGGCCTCCATCAGGATGTTGGCCGGTTTGATGTCGCGGTGGACCACGCCTTCCGCGTGCACCGCCGCCAGCCCCGACAGGAGCTGGTCGAGCAGCGTGCACACGAACCGGGGCGGCAGGGCCCCGTAGTCGCCGATCACGTGGGCGAGGGAACCGCCGGCGACGAGGTCCATGGTGAACAGGACCTTGTCGTCGTCCGCCGCCCAGCTGGCCGGGGCCAGCACGTGCGGGTGATCGATGCGCAGCGCCTGCTCGCGGACGAACCTCAGCAGGGTGTGGGCATCGCTCTGCAGGAGGACCTTCGCCGCGACGTACCGGCGGCGCCTGTGATCCCAGGCCCGCCATACGGCGCCGGCGCCGCCACGCCCGATCGGATCGATCAGCTCGTACCGGCCCGCGAAGATCTCACCCATCGCTGCGCTCGTCCCCCGTCGTCAGCAGCCCGTCAGTTCTGGTGTGCCTCGTAGTGGGCGACCGCGTCGGACGTGCGACCCGCTCCGTAGACCCGGAGGAACTCTGCCAGTTCCGGGTGGCTGGGGGCGAGGGTGTTCGCCGCGTCGATGATGTCGCCGGCCGCGGAGACCGAGCGCAGCAGCGACTGGATCTCCCGGACCACGCGCTTGACGGTGGGCGCGCCGGAGCCGCCTGCGGTCTGGCCGGTGCTGTTGCTGAGGACGGAGCCTCCCTGGGTCTTCTTGATCTCGTCCATCCGGTCGGTTGCCTCTGCCGCGCTGACGCTTCCGTCCGCCACCTGGCCGGCGAGATCCTGGAGAGCCTGGACCCGCTGGACCACGGCCGGGTTGCCGATCTTCGCCCGCTGCCCGCTCATCAGCTGGGACAGCATCGGCGCCGACAGCCCGAGGACGGCAGCGAGGCGGGCCTGGTTCAAGCCGAGGTCATCTATGAGCCGGCGGAAGAGCGCTCCGAGCGGCTCCCCGTACCAACTCCGCTGAAGTTCCCTGGCTCTGGCCGTAGCCTCTTGCTGTACTGCGTCCACTCTTACTACTCCCCTTCGCTGGTGCGAACCTCGCGAGCATCTTACGGAGAGTGGTCGCAGGGCGGGAGTCCCTATCATTTTGCGAGATGAGGGGGTACACCCGGTACTCTGTTCTGCGGAACGGTCGCTCCCTCCCGGGGGAGTGGTGCGTCCGTATCGAGGGGCCTTAGCTCAGTTGGTAGAGCGCTGCCTTTGCAAGGCAGATGTCAGGAGTTCGAATCTCCTAGGCTCCACCACCTCGAAGACCCCCTTGACCTGCTGGAACGCAGATCGAGGGGGTCTTTTTCATTGCTCGGGCCGAGCGGCCCGAGCGGCCCGAGCGGCCTTCGGGTCGGGATCCTGTCGCCCGGTCCGTGTGCGGGCGGGGGCTTTGGGGCGTGTGGGGAGGTGCCCACAGAGAACCGGGTCCTCCGGCGGGCCGTGATTCCGGATTCTGTGATCCCGTCGATCCGTCGATCCGTCGATCCGTCGATCCGTCGATCCGTCGGTCCCGTCGATCCGCCGACCCGGCACGGCCCGCGCTCCCGCGAGGTTTCCTCCCCGGCGGTGCCTCGGCGTCCCCGGTGGCCCGGCTGGCTCATGTCCCGTCGTCCAATGGGTCGGTTGTTGTGGACACTTGAGCGGGGAGGGCCGACAAGGACTCGCCGATTGGCTCCATATGGCGATCGTTCGGCTAGGGCAAGGCTGAGGAGATTCGGATGACTGTGGACGTGAAGACCACCGAGAAGGCGCTGCGGCTGCGGGCGTTGGGCGAAGGGGTGCTCGTGCTGCCCAATGCCTGGGACGCGGGAAGTGCGGCGGTGATCGAGGCCGCCGGGGCGTCGGCGATCGCAACGACCAGCGGCGGGGTGGCCTGGGGGATCGGGCGCGGGGACGGTCAGCACGCGGAGCGGGAGGAGATGCTGGCCGCGGCCGCCCGGATCGTCGCGGCCGTCGACCTGCCGGTCACCGTGGACGTCGAGGGCGGCTACGGGGACGTCGCGGCCACCGTGCGCGGGGTCGTCGCGATGGGTGGGGTCGGCATCAACCTGGAGGACTCCAAGGCCGCGGGCGGCCCGCTCCACACCGTCGAGGAGCAGTGCGAGCGGATCCGTGCCGCCCGTGCGGCGGCGGCCGGGGCCGGGCTGCCGGAGCTGGTGGTCAACGCCCGTACGGACGTGTTCCTGTTCGGGATCGGGGAGGAGTCCGGCCGGCTGGGCGAGGTGCTCGCCCGCATCGAGGCGTACGCGGCCGCCGGCGCCGACGGGATCTTCGTACCGGGCCTGCTGGACCTGGAGGCCCTGGGCGAGATCGCCCGGGGCCCGCTGCCGGTCAACGCCATGGCGGGGCCGGGCGCTCCCTCCATCGCCGAGCTGACCAAGGCCGGGGTGCGCCGGGTCAGCGTGGGCACCGCCGTCGCGCAGGCGGCGTACGCGGCGGCCCACAACGCCACGCGGGAACTGCTGGGCGAGGGCACGTACGGCTCGCTCGGTGGGCCGCTGGACTACGGGACGCTCAACGGGCTCTTCGTGAAGTAGTGCCTTCGAGGTGACCGATACGGCGGTGGGCCGCCGCTCCGCGTGTGCGGAGCGGCGGCCCATCGTCATGTCTGCGCCCTCTTGGTCTTTCCTGCCGCCGATGTTTCACGTGAAACATCGGTTTCACGTGAAACATCGGCCCGGATACGCGGTCCTCAGCGGCGCCGCGTGCTCCGCAGCAGGACCGTGGTCACCGCGAGCGCCGTGACCAGCAGTCCGGCGCCGATCCCGAAGGCCAGGTGGTAGCCGGAGGTGAGGGCTTCGGCGCGGCTGTGGCCGGTGGAGAGCAGGGAGTCGGTGCGGGAGGCGGCCAGGGTGGACAGGACGGCCACGCCCAGGGCCATGCCGATCTGCTGGGTGGTGTTGAACAGGCCCGAGGCGAGCCCCGCGTCCTGCTCGTCGGCGCCGGACATGCCGAGCGCGGTCAGGGCGGGCAGTGCCAGACCGAACCCCGCGGCCAGCAGCATCACGGGCAGCAGGTCGGTGACGTAGTCGGCCTGGACCGGGAGCCGGGTCAGCAGGCCGAGGGCAGCCACCAGCAGGGCGAGGCCGGTCAGGAGCACGTTGCGCTCACCGAAGCGGGAGTTCAGCGGGGCGGAGGCGCCGAGCGAGATCGCACCGATGACCACGGCTGCCGGAAGCATCGCGAGGCCGGTCTCGGCGGCTCCGTAGCCGAGCACGTTCTGGAGGTAGAGGGCGACCAGGATCTGGAAGGAGAACAGCGCGGCCACCATCAGCATCTGGACCAAGTTGGCGCCGACCACGGTCCGGTTGCGGAAGATCCGCAGCGGTACCAGCGGGGTCCGGGCCTTGGCCTGGCGGAGGGTGAAGCCGGCCAGCAGGGCCAGGGAGAGGGCGCCGAGGCCGAGGGTGTGAGCGGAGAGCCAGCCGTACTGCTCGACCTCGACGACGGTGTAGATGCCCAGCATCAGACCGGCGGTGACCAGGGCCGCGCCGAGTACGTCGGCCCCGGCCCGCAGGCCGGATCCGGCCTGGACGCCGTCCTTGGGGAGGGCCGGCAGGGCCAGTGCCAGGGCGGCGAGCCCGATGGGCAGGTTGATGAAGAAGATCCAGTGCCAGTCGAGGGCGTCGGTCAGTACTCCGCCGAGCACCTGGCCCAGGGAGGCCCCGGCCGCGCCGGTGAAGGAGAAGACGGCGATGGCCTTGGCCCGCTCACGCGGCTCGGTGAACAGGGTGATCAGGATGCCGAGGCTGACGGCCGCGGCCATCGCGCTGCCCAGTCCCTGGAGGAAGCGGGCGGCGATCAGCACCTCGGGGGAGCCGGCGAATCCGGCGAGCAGCGAGGCTCCGGTGAAGACGCCTGTTCCGGCGAGGAACATCCGCTTGCGGCCGATCAGGTCGCCGAGCCGGCCGGCGAGGAGCAGCAGGCTGCCGAAGGCGATCAGGTAGGCGTTGACGACCCAGCTGAGTCCGGCGGGGGTGAAGCCGAGGTCCTTCTGGATGGCGGGCATCGCGACGGTGACGATGCTGCCGTCGAGGACGGTCATCAGGACGCCGGTGGAGAGCACCGCGAGGGCGGTCCACCGGGACCGCAGCCCACGCGGGGCGGCCGGAGCGGCGGGCTTGCCCGGGGCGGCCGGGGCAGCAGGGGTGGTCGGGCCGGTGGGCGGCGTGGTGGGAACCGCCGGAGCGGAGGTGGGGGCGGGAGCGGAAGCGGCAGGCATCTGTCTCTCCAGTCGGTGAGCAGCGAGGGCGACTGGTATGACCGTAGCAGATAGTTTCGTTGCAGACTATTTTCTTCGGATCGAATTGCTAGGGTGGTGACATGACTGCCATGGCACCCACCCAGACCGAGCCGGACCTCTCCTTCCTTCTGGACCACACCAGCCATGTCCTGCGCACCCGGATGGCGGCTGCCCTCGGCGAGATCGGGCTCACCGCCCGCATGCACTGCGTCCTCGTGCACGCGCTGACGGAGGAGCGGACCCAGATCCAGCTCGCCGAGATCGGCGACATGGACAAGACGACGATGGTCGTGACCGTGGACGCCCTGGAGCGCGCCGGTCTGGCCGAGCGGCGCCCGTCCGTCAAGGACCGCCGGGCCCGGGTCATCTTCGTGACCGAGAAGGGCGCGGCCGTCGCCGAGCAGAGCAGCCGCATCGTCGACCGGGTGCACGCCGATGCCCTCGCCTCCCTCGCGGACACCGAGCGCACGGCTCTGCTGCGCGGTCTGAAGCTGCTGGCCCAGGGCGATCTGGAGATCCCTTCGGACGGTCCGCGCCCGGCGCGGCGCGCCCGGCAGTAGCCGCCCCGTCCCCCGGATGGCCCAGTCACAGGGCCGTCCGGCGCCTTCTGGCAGAGAGTGGGGAAAGGCACTCAGCCCAGGGGGGCAACACCATGCCGGAGGCGTACACACATGGGACTCTTCGACTTCCTGAAGTCCGACAAGAAGAAGGAACACGCGGCCGAGAAGGCCGCTGAGCAGGTGCAACAGCAGGCCGCGGACGCTCCGGCGGCGCCGTCCGCGATGCCGTCCGACGCGGGCATCAGGTACACCGACTCGGCGACGGCCACCAAGGAGGCCGCCGAGCGCATGGCGGCCGCGGCGCCGAAGCCCGCGCCCGCGCCCCCGGCGGCGCCGCCCGCCGCACCTCCCGCGCCGCACACGCCCACCATGTCCTCGGCCGCGCACAAGGCGGTGCCCGCGGCGCCCATGGCACCCAAGCTGCAGCGCAAGTACACGGTCCGCTCCGGTGACTCGCTTTCGGCGATCGCCCGCCGCGAGCTCGGCAACGAGGGCCGCTGGCGCGAGCTCTACGCCATGAACAAGGGCGTCATCGGGTCCAACCCCGACATGATCCACCCGGGCATGGTCCTCACCCTTCCCCAATAGCGGGGCAAGGCGCACGCACAGGGGCCCGGATCCTGAAAAGGATCCGGGCCCCTGTGCGTGATCAGGTCTGCGTGTCAGCTGCTCCGACCCGCCGCCGCGGCCGTCAGCGGTGCTTGCGCTTCGCGTCCTCCGCGTCGATGCGGGCCTCGATGGCCTCGGCCTCGGCCTGGACGCCCTCGTCGTCGAGGGCGCTGCCCCCGCCCTCCGCTTCGCGCTCCTTGGCCGCCAGCACGTCGTCGAAGCCGGCCGGGGCCTCCTCGTCGCGCGCCGACAGCTCGGTGGCCGCCGGCGGCTCGACGAGCCAGTCCGGGTTCGACTGCTGGTCCCACCACTTCCACGCGGCGAAGGCGCCGCCCGCCAGTACGCCGACCACCGCGACGCCCTTGAACAGCCGGCCGCAGCGCGCCCGCCGCTCGTGGCGCCGTACCAGCCCCTGCACCTCCTTCGCCGAGACCTGGCCGCGCAGCGCCGCCAGCGCCGCCGTGGACCGGGACGCGGCCTCCTCTGCGACCGGCTGGGCCGCCGCGAGGGCGCTCTCCAGGCGCGGCTGCGTGTAGTCCGCCGCGTGCCGGGCCGCCAGACGGGTCTGCTTCACGGCATTGACCGCGGCCCGGTCCACATGCGGCGGCACATGGGCGCGCGCCGACAGGATCCGGGGATGTACATGGGAGTCGTACGTCGAGCGGGCCTGTTTGGCAGCCTCGCCCGCCGCATACGAAACCTTCGGCGCGAGCCGTTCATTCGCCTCTTGGGCGTAATGCACCGCGGTGTGCTTGGCGGATTCCGCGTACGGCGCCACCACTTCCGCTGCGTGCCGCACCGTATCCCTGGCACTTGTCGCTGCCAGGCGCACGCTTTCCTTGCGGGTCACGGGATCCTCCTCCTCGGTGGCGGACACAGTTCACCTTTCCACCCTTTGTCGGATCATGCCTCCCATATCGCTGACCGGCATGCGCGACAGGGCATATGGGTGGACGATTTCTGCCCGGCGTGGCCCTCCGTGCGAGGATCTGGAACCGACAGTGATGACTATGGAAGGCAGATCCGTGGCCGAGAAGCTCTACGCCACCCTGAAGACCAACCACGGCGACATCGAGATCGAGCTGCTGGAGAACTTCGCCCCCAAGACCGTGCGCAACTTCGTGGAGCTCGCCACGGGCGCCCGCGAATGGACGCGTCCCACGGACGGGCAGAAGACCACGGACCCGCTCTACGACGGCACCGTCTTCCACCGGATCATCAGCGGATTCATGATCCAGGGCGGCGACCCGCTCGGAAACGGCACCGGCGGCCCGGGCTACCAGTTCGCCGACGAGTTCCACCCCGACCTGGCCTTCACCAAGCCCTACCTGCTCGCCATGGCCAACGCGGGCCCGGGCACCAACGGCTCGCAGTTCTTCATCACCGTCGCCCCCACCGCCTGGCTGACGCGCAAGCACAGCATCTTCGGCGAGGTCACCGACAAGGCCAGCCAGAAGGTCGTGGACGCGATCGCCGGCGGCGCGACCAACCCGCGCACCGAGCGGCCCGTCGACGACGTGATCATCCAGTCCGTGGTCATCGAGAGGCGCTGACCGCAGGCTGCCGCCCGCCGACCCCGCGACCGCCGGGACCGGCCCCCGTCCGGGAACCTTTCGCCACCGCCCGTCCGTCCTCGATACGTACCGGACGGGCGCGGCGGATCAGCCGCTCCGCTCCGCCGCCCCGCCGCCGACCGAGGGGACCGATGGACACCGACCGTCTTCCGGGCTGCTACCGCCACCCGGACCGCGAGACCGGAATCCGCTGTACGCGCTGTGAGCGGCCGATCTGCCCCGAGTGCATGATCAACGCCTCGGTCGGCTTCCAGTGCCCCACATGCGTCCGTGAGGGCTCCGGTACGGGCCACGGGGCCGCCGCCAACGCCCCGCGCACCATCGCGGGCGGGGTGGTGGCCGCAGATCCCCACTTGGTCACCAAGATCCTGATCGGGATCAACGTGGCCGTCTTCCTCGCGATCCACGTCTTTGCCGGGCTGGAGCTCCAGCTGGAGCTCCTCGGCCGTTACCGGGTGCAGACGGGGGGACCCATCGAAGGCGTCTCCACGGGCGAGTACTACCGCCTCATGACCTCGGCGTTCCTGCACGTCCAGATGTGGCACATCTTCGGCAACATGCTCGGCCTGTGGTTCATCGGGGCCCCGCTGGAGCAGGCGCTGGGCCGGGCCCGCTACCTCACGGTGTACCTGCTGTCGGGCCTGGGCGGCAGCGCCCTCGTCTATCTGCTGACCCCGCCGAACACGGCCACGCTCGGGGCCTCCGGGGCCATCTTCGGCCTGCTCGGCGCCACCGTCGTGCTGGCCCGCCGCATGGGGTACGAGATGCGCCCGCTGATCACCATGGCGGTGTTCATGCTGGTGCTGACGTTCGTACCGGGGCTGAACGTGTCGTGGCAGGCCCATATCGGCGGGCTTGTCACCGGTGTCCTGCTCGCGCTGGGCCTGTTGTGGCCCGGCGCCGGGCGGGGAAACGGTAACGGCGCCCGGAATCGCAAACTCGTCCAGTGGGGCACCTGTGTGGCGGTGTTCCTGCTGGCAGCGGCCGTGATCGCGGTCCGGACGGCCGAACTTTCCGCACTCACCTGATCACACCGGCGTCAACTCTCCACAGAGTTATCCACAGATCTTCTGTCTTTTCCTCAGGTGTGGATGACGCTGTGGATAACTCATGGGGAGAGCTTGCGGAGCCGGTAGTACCGCGTGACTATCGGGGGGCTACTTCCACTGCGTGGAGACGCCGAATCCCGCCGCAATGAAGCCGAAACCGACCACAATGTTCCAATTGCCCAGGGCTTCGATCGGCAGCTGGGTGTCGGACAGATAGAAGACGACGATCCACACCAGGCCGATGATGAAGAAGGCCAGCATGACCGGGGCGACCCAGTTGCGGTTCGTCAGCTTGATGGCCTGTGGCGTCCGCGTGGGCGGCGGGGTGTAGTCGTCCTTCTTGCGGATACGTGACTTCGGCACGAGGGGCTCTCCTGTCGATGGGCTGGGGACCTTGCCTGCCCCGGGCGTCCGTTAGCGTAGTGGACCTGTGGCGTTGAAGGAGAAGGGTACGTTGAGCAATTCCGACGACTCCTCCGCGGGTCCCCGTCGCCGTGCCAGACCGGTCCGGCTGCTCACGGCCGCCGTTTTCGCCCTGGCCGGCTTGATCTTCGTCACCAGCTTCAACACCTCCAAGGGTACGAACATCCGGACGGATGCCTCGCTCCTGAAGCTGTCGGACCTGATCCACGAGCGCAGCCAGAGCAATCTGGAGCTGGAGAAGACCACCGCGATGGTGCGCGGCCAGGTCGACGCCCTCGCCGACCGCGACGACGGCAGCACCAAGGCCGAGGACGCCAAGCTGTCCGCCCTGCGCGCCGCCTCGGGCACCGAGGACCTCACCGGCAAGGCCGTGACCGTCACCCTGAACGACGCACCGCCCAACGCCACGGCCCGCATCCCCAACGTCCCCGAGCCCCAGCCCAACGACCTGGTGATCCACCAGCAGGACCTCCAGGCCGTCGTGAACGCCCTCTGGCAGGGCGGCGCCCAGGGCATCCAGGTCATGGACCAGCGGCTCATCTCCACCAGCGCCGTGCGCTGCGTGGGCAACACCCTGATCCTCCAGGGCCGGGTCTACTCGCCCCCGTACAAGATGACGGCCGTCGGCGACCCGGCCGCGCTGAAGAAGGCCCTCGCGGCTTCCCCGGCGCTGCAGAACTACCAGCTCTACGTGAACGCGTACGGGCTGGGCTGGAAAGTGGAGGACCACAAGGCGCTGACACTGCCGGGTTACTCCGGCACAGTGGACCTCCACTATGCGAAGCCGCTGGAGCCCGCCACGCCGTGACGCCGTACTGCGCCTGCTGGTACGGACGTTCAGCGAGGTGTGCCTGACCGCGGGCTCGCTCATCGTGCTCTTCGTGGCCTACGTCCTGCTGTGGACCGGGGTCAAGGCCGACCAGGCCATGGACGGCGAGATGGCCCGGATGCGCGACCGCTGGGCGGCGGCTCCCGCGGCCGCCCCCGCGCCCGCCCCGCAGCCCTCGGCATCCGCATCGGCACCCGCATCGGCCCCGGAGCCCGCGCCCTACCCGCCGGACCAGCCCTTCGCCGAGATGTACATCCCGCGCTTCGGTCCGGACTGGAACAAGCCGGTCCTGGAGGGCACGGGCACGGACCTCCTGAAGAAGGGCCTCGGGCACTACGCGGGCACCGCCCGGCTCGGCGGCACCGGGAACTTCGCGGTCGCCGGCCACCGCCGCACCTACGGGGACCCCTTCAAGGACATCCCCGAGCTGCGCCCCGGGGATCCGGTCGTCCTCAAGGACGCGACCGGCTGGTACACGTACACGGTCCGCGCCGAGCCGCTGCGCACGCTTCCGACGGAGGTCGGCGTGATCGACCCGGTGCCGGCCCGCTCGCCCTTCGGAGCCCCCGGCCGGTACCTGACCCTGACCACCTGCGACCCGGAATGGGGCCACAGCCACCGGCTGGTGGTCTGGGCCGAGCTGACCCAGACGCGGACCCTCGCGCAGGGCAGGCCGGAGGGTTTGCCGAGGTGACCCTCCGGCTCGGCCGGGTGGCTTTAGGCTGTGGACGTACCGCCCCTGCGGTGCGTTGAACGGGCGTGGAAGAAAAGGACACAGACGGCATGTACGGCTGGATCTGGCGGCATCTGCCGGGAAACGCGTGGGTACGCGTGGCGATCTCACTCGTGCTGGTGCTCGCGGTGGTGTTCGTGCTGTTCCAGTACGTCTTCCCCTGGGCGGAGCCGCTCCTCCCGTTCAACGATGTGACGGTGGACGAGGGATCGGGAGCCACTCCGTGAGCGCGCGCATTCTGGTTGTCGACAACTACGACAGCTTTGTCTTCAATCTGGTCCAGTACCTCTACCAGCTCGGTGCCGAGTGCGAGGTCCTGCGAAACGACGAGGTCGAGCTCGCCCACGCCCAGGACGGCTTCGACGGCGTCCTGCTGTCCCCCGGGCCGGGCACCCCGGAAGAGGCGGGCGTCTGCATCGACATGGTCCGCCACTGCGCGGACACCGGCGTACCCGTCTTCGGCGTCTGCCTCGGCATGCAGTCGATGGCCGTGGCCTACGGAGGTGTCGTGGGCCGGGCTCCGGAACTGCTGCACGGCAAGACCTCGCCGGTCCTCCACGAGGGCCTCGGAGTCTTCGAGGGGCTGCCCTCGCCGTTCACCGCGACCCGCTACCACTCCCTGGCCGCCGAACCGCAGACCCTCCCGGACGCGCTGGAGGTCACGGCGCGGACCGAGGACGGGATCATCATGGGCCTGCGCCACCGGGAGCACGACGTCGAGGGAGTGCAGTTCCACCCCGAGTCGGTGCTGACCGAGTGGGGTCACCGGATGCTCGCGAACTGGCTGGTGCGCTGCGGTGACGCGGGCGCGGTGGAGCGCTCGGTGGGGCTGGCCCCGGTGGTGGGCAAGGCCTTCGCGTGACCACGCTCGCGCCGTCCGCGCCCTCGGAGGGCCGGGCCGCGCGGCGCAGGGCCGCCCAGGAGGCCGCGAAGCGCCCGCGCGCGGGGGGCCGGGGCCGCCGGCGCAGACGGCCCGCCTCGGGAGGCCCGGTGGTGGTGCTCAGCCGCCTGGCGGGGGAGCTGTTCATCACGACGGGCGTGGTGATGCTGCTCTTCGTCGGCTACCAGCTCTGGTACACGAACTTCCTGGCCGACCGGACGGCCAAGGACGCCGCCGGTTCGCTGACGCAGAACTGGGACCGCAGCCCGGCCGGGGACGCCGCCCCGCCGGTGACGGCGTTCGAGCCGGGTCAGGGCTTCGCGATCCTGTACATCCCCAAGCTGGACGTGAAGGTCCCGATCGCCGAGGGGACGAACAAGGCGAAGGTGCTCGACAAGGGGCTGGTCGGCCACTACGACGGCGGCGAGAAGTCGCTGAAGACGGGGATGCCGGCCGACCCCCAGGGGAACTTCGCGCTGGCGGGCCACCGCAATACGCACGGCGAGCCGTTCCGCTTCATCAACCGGCTGGTGCCGGGGGACAAGGTCGTGGTCGAGACGAGGGACGCGTACTACACGTACGAGATGACCTCGCAGCTGGCGCAGACCCCGCCGGCCAACGTGTCGGTGATCCAGCCGGTGCCCGTGGGATCGGGGTTCACCTCCCCGGGCCGGTACATCACGCTGACGACCTGCACGCCGGAGTTCACCAGCACCTATCGGATGATCGTATGGGGCAGGATGACCGGTGAACGCCCCCGCAGTCAGGGCGCTCCGCCCGAACTGACCAGCCCGTAGAGGATCCGCAGTGTCACGTTCCGCACCGCCCCCGCGCCGCAGTGTCCTCGCGGGGTTCCTGAGCCTGCTGGGCGAGCTCCTGATCACGGTGGGCCTGGTGCTCGGCCTGTTCGTGGCGTACTCGCTGTGGTGGACGAACGTCCTCGCGGACCGGGACGCCTCCGCGCGCGGCGACGCGGTCCGCGAGCAGTGGAACAAGCCGGGGACGGCTCCCGCGACCCCCGCCGCGCCGGGGGCGCTGGACACCCAGGGCGGCATCGGCTTCCTGCACGTGCCGGCGATGAAGAACGGCGAGGTGCTGGTCAAGCAGGGCACCGGCTCGGACGTCCTGAACGACGGGGTCGCCGGGTACTACACGGAGCCGGTCAAATCGGCGCTGCCCTCGGACCCGGCGGGGAACTTCGCGCTGGCGGCGCACCGGGACGGGCACGGGGCCAAGTTCCACAACATCGACAAGCTGAAGAACGGCGACGCCGTCGTCTTCGAGACGCGCGACACCTGGTACGTCTACAAGGTCTTCGCCGAGCTGACCCAGACGACGAAGTACAACGTGGACGCGATCAGCCCGGTCCCGAAGGAGTCGGGAAGGACCGCCCCGGGCCGGTACATCACGCTGACCACCTGCACGCCCGTGTACACCTCGAAGTACCGGTACATCGTCTGGGGCGAGCTGGTGCGCACCGAGAAGGTCGACGACAAGCGCACCCCTCCGGCGGAGCTGCGCTAGCTAGGCCGTCTCTTTCGGATCTTGCCGGGTCCGCGCGTACGGAAAAAGGGTCCGGCCCCTCTCCAAGGATTCGAAGGAGAGGGGCCGGACCCTTTTCGCGCTGTCGCCGTGGCTCAGCGTCCGCCGAGGCCTCCGAAGAAGCCGCCGCCGTTGCCGCCGTTGTTCCCGCCGCCACCGGCCACGGTGGTCACGTTGATCACCTGGCCCGGCGTGGCCGCGGAGCCGACCGCCGGGTCCGAGCTCAGGACCTTGGCCTTGTCGTCCGCCGGTCCGGTGACCGAGCCGAGGACCAGGCCCTTGGAGGCCAGCATCTGCTGGGCCTGCTGGAGGGTCTTGCCGAACAGGTTCGGGACCTGGATCTGCTGGACCGCCTTGGCGATGGTCACGTTGACCACGGTGCCCACGTCGGCCTGGTCGCCCGCGGGATGGTCCTGCTGGAACACCGCTCCCGCCGGGGTGCCCGCGGGTGCGTCGGCCTCCGTGACGCTGCCGAGCTTCAGCTTGACCGCCTGGAGGGCCTTGGCCGCGTCGTTCTTGTTCTTGCCCGTCAGGTCCGGGACGGTCGCCTTGGAGATCTCCTTGGCCACCTGGAGCGAAACGACCGAGCCCTTGTCGGCCTCGCCGCTCTTCGGATTCTGGTCCAGGACGGTGCCGGCGGGCTGGTCGGACTCGACGGTCTTCTTCTCGACCGTGAAGCCCTTCTCCGTGAGCGCCTTCTCCGCGTCGGCGATCGCCAGCCTCATGACGTTCGGAACGGCGATCTTGGAGGCGCCCGAGGAGATCTTCACCTTGACGACGGACTTCTTGTCGACCTTGGTGCCCTCGGCGCGGTCCTGCTCGCACACGTTGCCCTTGGGCTGCGCGTCGCAGGGCATCTCGCCGTCCTTCTGGACGGTGAGGCCGACGTTGTCGCCGCTCTTCTGCGCCTGCTCGAAGGTCTGACCGATGAGCTTGGGCACTTCGGGCCGGTTGTCGGCGGTGCTGCTGAAGAGGGAGCGGCCGATGAGGATCGCGCCGACCAGTACGAGGATGCCGGCGGTCACCAGCAGGATCGTGGAGGCCTTGCTCTTCTTCTGCGGACGCCGGCCGTGGCCGCCCTGGTCGTAGCCGCCGTGGCCCTGGTCCCCGTACCCGTACGGGCCGTCGCCCGCGGGCATCGGGGGGAGCATGGAGGTCTGGCCCGAGTCGGCGGTCCGCAGGGCGGTGGTGGGCTGGTCGTAGCCCTGGTGTCCGTAGCCGTGCCCCTGGTCGGGGTAGCCGTAGCCGGCCGTGCCCATGGAGGCGGCGGCGGCGACGGGCTGGCCGTCGAGGCAGGCCTCGATGTCGGCGCGCATCTCGTCGGCGGACTGGTAGCGGTAGTCGGCGTCCTTGACCAGTGCCTTCAACACGATCGCGTCCATCTCGGGCGTGATCTCGGGGTCGAAGTTGGACGGGGGCTGCGGCTCTTCCCGTACGTGCTGGTAGGCGACCGCGACCGGGGAGTCGCCGATGAACGGCGGCCGGACGGCCAGCAGCTCGTACAGCAGGCAGCCGGCCGAGTAGAGGTCGGAGCGCGCGTCGACCTGCTCGCCCCTGGCCTGCTCCGGGGAGAGGTACTGGGCGGTGCCGATGACGGCGGCGGTCTGCGTCATGGTCATGCCGGAGTCGCCCATGGCACGGGCGATGCCGAAGTCCATGACCTTGACCTGGCCGGTGCGGGTGAGCATGACGTTGGCGGGCTTGATGTCACGGTGCACGATGCCGGCGCGGTGCGAGTACTCCAGCGCCTGGAGGATGCCGATGCACATCTCCAGCGTCCGCTCGGGCAGCAGCTTGCGTCCGGAGTGCAGGAGCTCGCGCAGGGTCGAGCCGTCGACGTACTCCATCACGATGTACGGGATGGAGATGTTGTCGACGTAGTCCTCGCCGGTGTCGTACACCGCGACGATCGCCGGGTGGTTGAGCGATGCGGCCGACTGGGCCTCGCGGCGGAACCGGGCCTGGAAGGACGGGTCGCGGGCGAGGTCGGCGCGCAGGGTCTTGACGGCGACGGTACGGCCGAGCCGGGTGTCGTGGGCGAGGTAGACCTCGGCCATGCCACCACGGCCGAGCACGTGGCTCAGCTCGTACCGGCCGCCGAGGCGACGCGGCTCTTCCATAACGTTGCAGCCCTCTCCGTCAGTCCCGACCGCACCCGTGTGTGGTCCGGCGGTGTGCTGTTCGCGCAAAGGCTACCGGCCGATCGTCGGTGATCGGTTCGTGACCACAGGCTGATACCGGACCGGTACCGTACGCTCGGACCCGAACGAGTTCGGTGATCCGTATCACACCTGTATGCCCCTTGCGGCTCCCACGTGGTGCTCCGTCCCTTCCGTCACCCCTTGTTGCTCTTCAGGACGGCTTCCATGACGGCCTTCGCGACGGGGGCCGCGAGGCCGCTGCCGCTGATGTCCTCGCGGTCGGCGCTGCTGTCCTCGATGACGACGGCCACGGCGATCGGCGAGCTGCCGTCGGGGTTCTCGGCGTAGGAGATGAACCAGGCGTAGGGGCGCTTCTTGTTGCCCTCGCCGTGCTGGGCGGTACCGGTCTTGCCGCCGACGACCGTGCCCTTGATCCGGGCAGTGGTGCCGGTGCCGTTCTCGACGACGTTGACCATCATCTGCTGGATCTTCTGCGCGTTGGCGGCGGAGACCGGCCGGCTCATCTCCTGCGGCTCGTGCTTCTCGATGACGTCGAGGTTGGGCGATTCCAGCTGGTCGACCATGTACGGCTTCATCAGCTTGCCGTCGTTGGCGATGGCGGCGGTGACCATGGCCATCTGGAGCGGGGTGGCCGCGGTGTTGAACTGGCCGATCGAGCTCAGCGCGTTGCCGGGCTTGTCCATGGTCTTGTCGTAGACGCTGGCGAACGCGCGGACCGGAGTGTCGATCTTGTCGTTGTTGAAGCCGAACTTCTCCGCGGTCTTCACCATGTTGTCCCGCCCCACCTTGGCGCCCATGTTGGCGAAGACGGAGTTGCAGGAGACGCGCAGGGCCTCGTTGAGGCTGGCCTTCTCGCACCCGTTGGCGTGGTTGACCATCGGGGTCTTGGTGTCCGGCAGCAGGTAGGGCTCGGGGGTGTCGGTCGGCGCGTTGATGTCGCTGACGACGTTGTTCTCGAGCGCCGCGGCGGCGGTGACCACCTTGAAGGTGGAGCCGGGCGGATAGGTCTCGCGCAGGGCGCGGTTGACGAGGTTCTTGTCCTCGCTGTCCTTGAGCGCGACCCAGGCCTTCTCGTCGGCCTTGGAGTTGCCGGCGAAGGCGGAGGGGTCGTACGAGGGGGTGCTGACCAGGGCGAGGATCGCGCCGGTGCGCGGGTCGATCGCCGCGACGGCGCCCTTCTTCTCGCCGAGCTTCTCGAACGCGGCCTTCTGCGCGGCGGCGTTGAGCGTGGTGACGACGTTGCCGCCGGCCCTCTTCTCGCCGGTGAACATGCCGATGGTGCGGTCGAAGAAGAGCCGGTCGTCGTTGCCGGTCAGGATCTGGTCTTCGAGGGATTCGAGCTGCGTGGAGCCGAAGGCCTGCGAGGCGTAGCCGGTCACCGGGGACCAGAGGGGGCCGTCGGCGTAGGTGCGCTTGTACTTGTAGTCGCTGCCGTCGGTGGTCGCGGACCCGGTGATCGGGTTGCCCTGGACGATGATGTTGCCGCGTTCGGTGGCGTACTGGGCGATCTGGACCCGGCGGTTCTCCTTGCGGGTGCTCAGGTCGGCGGCCTCGACGTACTGGAGCCAGTTGGTCCGGACGAGCAGCGCCAGGATGAGCAGCCCGCAGAAGATCGAGATGCGGCGCAGGGGCTTGTTCATGACGGGCGGACCACCTGGGTCATCTCGGAGTCGGGGGACGGTGCCGGAGCCGGGGCAGGTCGGCGTGCGGTGTCGCTGATCCGGATGAGGATGGCGATGAGGATCCAGTTCGCGAGGACGGACGAGCCGCCGGACGCGAGGAACGGCATGGTCATGCCGGTCAGGGGGATGAGGCCCATGACACCGCCGGCGACGACGAAGACCTGGAGGGCGAAGGCGCCGGAGAGCCCGATGGCGAAGAGCTTGCCGAAGGGGTCGCGGGCGGCGAGGGCGGTGCGCACGCCCCGCTCGATGATCAGGCCGTAGAGCAGGAGGAAGGCCATGACCCCGGCGAGCCCGAGCTCTTCGCCGACGGTGGAGAAGATGAAGTCGGAGTTGGCGGCGAATCCGATGAGGTCGGAGTTGCCCTGTCCCCAGCCGGTGCCGAGGACCCCGCCGGAGCCGAAGCTCATGATCGACTGGCCGACCTGCTCGCAGGCGCCCGACTTGGCGTAGCAGGCGAAGGGGTCGAGCCAGGCGGTGACGCGGACCTTGACGTGGCTGGCGGTGGCGCCGACCACGGCGGCCCCGCCCACGCTCATGAGCAGGCCGATCACGATCCAGCTGGTCCGCTCGGTGGCCACGTACAGCATGATCACGAACATGCCGAAGAAGAGCAGCGAGGTGCCGAGGTCGTTCTCGAAGACGAGGACGAGCAGGCTCATGCCCCAGATCATCAGGATCGGGCCGAGGTCGCGGCCGCGCGGCAGGTAGAGGCCCATGAAGCGGCGGCTGGCCAGGGCCAGGGCGTCGCGCTTGACCATGAGGTAGCCGGCGAAGAAGACGGCGATCACGATCTTCGCGAACTCACCGGGCTGGATGGAGAACCCGCCGACGCTGATCCAGATCTTGGCGCCGAACACGTCGGCGCCCAGGCCCGGGACGACCGGCAGGATCAGCAGGACGAGCGAGGCGGCCATCGAGATGTACGTGAACCGCTGGAGCACGCGGTGGTCCTTGAGGACCACCAGCACACCGGCGAACAGGGCGATCGCCAGCGCGGTGTACATCAGCTGCCGGGGCGCGGAATCGGAGAACGCCCCGTAGATCCGCTTGGCCGTGTTCTGCAGTCGCGTCGACTGGTCGAGACGCCAGATCAGCACCAGGCCGAGCCCGTTGAGCAGCGTGGCGATCGGCAGCAGCAGCGGGTCGGCGTACTTGGCGTAGCGGCGTACGACGAGGTGGGCGATGCCCGCGAGGACGCCGAGGCCGAGCCCGTAGGTGAGCATGCCCGGAGGCAGCTTCCCGTGGATCGCCAGGCCCGCGTTGGCGTACGCGAAGATCGGGATGGCCACGGCGAAAGCGAGCAGCAGGAGCTCGGTGTTCCGCCGGCTCGGCAGCTCGATGGCGCCGATGGTGGCCGTGTTGGTGACAACGCTCATGGTGTGGCAGGCCCCCTGTGCCCGCGTATGTCTACTGCTTCTCGCACTGGCTCACGACCTGCTGCTCATCGGCAGTCAGGACGGGGCCGGGTGTTTGGTTGTTCTGCGCTTCGGCGGCGCGGCGCGCCTCGTCCTTCTTGCACGCGGAGGACTGGGTGGCGAGCTCGTCGATCTTGGTGCGGGCGCCGTCGAGGCTGGTCTCGCTGATGGTGGCCTCGACGAGCTTGCGCTTGAAGGTCGGCAGGTACTTCAGTTCGATCTCGGGGCGGTCGGTCTCCACCGTGGAGAGGTCCAGGGGCCCGAGCTTCTGGCTGATCCCGCGGAAGAGCGCGACGTGCTCGCCCTTGACGCCGATGTAGTACTGGGTCTGCGTCCACCGGTAGCCCGCGTACAGGCCGCCGCCGAGGACGCCGAGGACGACGAGCAGCGTCAGCGTGCGCGTGGTCCACTTGCGGCCCTTGCCGCGACGTCTGCGGGGGTGGTCGTACGTGTCCTCGTACCCCGCGTCGCCTTCGTACGGCTCGGCTTCGCCGAAGCTGCCGTACCCGCCGCCGGCTCCGGAGCCCTGCCCCTGGGCACCGTAACCGCCGTAGCCGGGGGCCTCGCCGCTGCCGGGGGGGCCGAAGGCGCCGGCGGGCGGGGGGGCCTGGCGGCCGAGCCCGGAGGCGCGGCCGGCCGGCGTCTGCATGGCGTTGCCGCCGTCGAAGAGCTGGTTGTGCTGGTTCTCGGCGACCGCGCCGACCACGACCGGGGTGTCGTTGACCTGCGCGGCCAGCGTGTCGCCGCTGTCGGTGTCGAGGACGTCGGCCACGATGCAGGTGATGTTGTCGGGGCCGCCGCCGCGCAGCGCGAGCTGGATGAGCGAGGCCACGGTCTCGCGGGGACCGTGGTAGTCGGCGAGGGTCTCCTCCAGGGTCTGGTGGGAGACGACGCCGGAGAGCCCGTCGGAGCAGATGAGGTAGCGGTCGCCGACCCGGACCTCGCGGATGGAGAGGTCGGGCTCGACGATGTCGCCGCTGCCGAGCGCCCGCATCAGCAGGGAGCGCTGCGGGTGGGTGGTGGCTTCCTCTTCGGTGATCCGGCCCTCGTCGACGAGGCGCTGGACCCAGGTGTGGTCCTGGGTGATCTGCGTGAGGACGCCGTCGCGCAGCAGGTAGGCGCGGGAGTCCCCGACGTGGACCAGGCCGAGGCGCTGTCCCGTCCACAGGAGGGCGGTGAGCGTGGTGCCCATGCCTTCGAGCTGGGGGTCCTCCTCGACCATGGCGCGCAGCTGGTCGTTGGCCCGCTGCACGGCGGTGCTGAGGGCGGTGAGGATGTCGGAGCCCGGGACGTCGTCGTCGAGCTGCACGAGCGTGGAGATCACCTCGGAGCTGGCGACTTCACCGGCGGCCTGGCCGCCCATGCCGTCGGCGATCGCGAGGAGGCGCGGACCGGCGTAGCCGGAGTCCTCGTTCCCCTCCCGGATCATGCCCTTGTGCGATCCGGCGGCGAACCGCAGGGACAGACTCATGCGCACCTGCCCTGTCGACGCCTCGGGGTACAACCGGTCTCGAGCCACACTGCCCACCCTCCGGTCGGGAGCGCGCTCGGATCCGGATCCCCGGTGGGACGGACCGCTGCGGCTCGCTCGCTCCGCTCGCTCATTCTCGTACTACTTCCGCAGCTCGATGACGGTCTTGCCGATGCGGATCGGGGCGCCCGGCGGAATGGGCGTCGGGGTGGTCAGCCGGGTCCGGTCGAGATACGTGCCGTTGGTGGACCCGAGATCCTCGACGATCCACTGGCCGTCACGGTCGGGGTAGATCCTGGCATGCCTGCTGGAGGCGTAGTCGTCGTCCAGCACGATCGTGGAGTCGTGGGCGCGGCCCAGGGTGATCGTCTGGCCCGCGAGGGCCACCGTGGTACCCGTGAGGGTGCCTTCGGACACGACGAGCTTGGTGGGCGCTCCGCGGCGCTGGCGCTGCTGCGGTGGCGCCGCGGCCGCCTGGCGGCCCTGCTGCTGCGGGGCGCCGGTGGCACCCGCGCCGCGGCGGGAACCGCGCTGCGTCACTCTCGTTCCGAAGAGGTCGCTGCGGATGACCTGGACGGCCACGATGACGAACAGCCACAAAACGGCCAGGAAACCCAACCGCATGACCGTCAGGGTCAGCTCTGACATTGCCCCCGCTTCACCCTTCGGCTTGCCGATAAATGATGGTGGTACTGCCCACGACGATCCGCGAACCGTCGCGGAGCGTAGCGCGGGTGGTGTGCTGCCCGTCCACCACGATGCCGTTGGTGGACCCTAGATCCTGGATCGTCGAGGGCGTTCCGGTCCGGATCTCACAGTGCCGGCGCGATACGCCGGGGTCGTCGATCCGCACGTCGGCTTCGGTGCTTCGGCCGAGTACGAGCGTCGGGCGCGAGATCTGGTGGCGCGTGCCGTTGATCTCGATCCAGTGGCGCCTGACGGCGCCGCCGGGTACGGGCGGTACGGGAGCCGCCCCGGCCGGTCTGCCGGGAGCCGGCCTGCGCCCACCGGGGCCGCCCGGGGGCGGTCCGGCGGGCATGGGCGGCGCGGAGACCGGAGGGTAGCCGTAGCCACCGGGCTGGGCCGGGGGAGCCTGGTGGCCCCCCTGCCCCTGGCTCGGTGCCTGCTGCCCCGGTTCCTGGGAGGTGCTGGAGGCGAGCGTGCGGCTGCGGACCCGGTAGAGCCCGGTGTCCAGGTCGTCCGCCTTCTCCAGTTGCACCTTGATCGGGCCCATGAAGCTGTAGCGCTGCTGCTTGGCGTAGTCGCGGACCAGGCCCGCGAGCTCGTCGCCGAGCTGGCCCGAGTAGGGGCTCAGACGCTCGTAGTCACCGGCGCTGAGCTCCACGATGAAGTCGTTGGGGACAACGGTCCGTTCCCGGTTCCAGATGGTGGCGTTGTTGTCGCACTCGCGCTGGAGCGCGCCTGCGATCTCCACCGGCTGGACCTCGGACTTGAACACCTTGGCGAAGGTGCCGTTCACCAGACCTTCGAGTCGCTGCTCGAACCGCTTCAGGACTCCCATGGGGCACCTCCTCCGTCGTTGTCGCCCTGTACTGCTTACTGATCGTATCCACGCACGGCGGATTCGGGTGGTTCCCCATCGGCCGCGAGGGGAGGAGTGTTGGTCCTCACAAGCGATCGTAGGGGCGCCCCGGGGACAGTGTCCCGCACCCGGAGCCCGGAGCGGGAGGGGCCGTCGTCGGGAGGGGTCGGGGGAGCACAGAAAGCGATGTGAATCCACCCCGTCCGACGTGCTAATGTTCCGATGTCGCCAGGGGAACGGCCCGCAAGGGAAGAACCGCTGGTAGTCACTTTGCGCGAGTGGCGGAACGGCAGACGCGCTGGCTTCAGGTGCCAGTGTCCTTCGGGACGTGGGGGTTCAAATCCCCCCTCGCGCACATTCAGAAGAACCCCCGCTCCGGAGAAATCCGGAGCGGGGGTTCTTCGTTGTACCCGGGTTCTCGGGTGCGGGTGTGGCGCCCGTCTCAGGGAAGTGCCTCTCGAGGGAGATGCGCCCCGGGGAGGCGCGGTGTGATGCGCCGGGAGACTTTCGTCGGGCGGGGCGCGACTAAAGAGGGCGGTCCCGGGCGGGGAGTGCTGTCTAGGGTCGGGCGCGTGGATGCGATGGCGGTAACGCGTGCGGGATGGGACTGGCTCAAGGGGCCCGAGCCCTGGACCCGGCGGATGCTCGCCGGGGACCTGGCGCTCGCCGGGGTACTGGTGGTGCTCGGTCTGGGCGTCGAGGAACTCGACAACGGGTCCGCCGCCCGGATGCTGGCCAGCACGGCGGCCGTAGTGGTGCTGACCCTGCTGCGGCGCCGGCTCCCGGTGGTCACGCTGGTGGTGGGCTCGGCGGTGGGCGTCTACCTGCCCGGGGCCTTCCTGGTGGCGATCCCGCTCGGCTGGTCGGCCGGGCGCCGCATCGTGGGGGTCGGGCGGGCGCTCGGCGCCTTCACCGGAGCCTTCGTCGCGGCCGTCGTGCTCAGCGTCCTCAAGGACTGGACGCAGGGACGGCCCGTCCTGATCGTCGTCTTCAGCACGCTGATGTTCCTGGCCATGGTGGTCATGCCCGGTCTGGCCAGCCGCTACTGGTCCCAGCGCCGTACGCTGCTGCGCGCCCTCCAGGAGCGCAACGCCCAGCTGATGCGCGAGCGGGCGATGGTCGCCGGCCAGGCCCGGCTGCGCGAACGCCAGCGCATCGCCCAGGACATGCACGACAGCCTCGGCCACCAGCTCGCCCTGATCTCGGTGCACACCGGTGCGCTGGAGGTCGATCCGGTGCTGACCGACCGGCAGCGCGAGGCGGTGGGAGTACTGCGGCAGGCCTCGGTCGCCGCCATGCACGAACTGCGCGAGGTCGTCGGCATCCTGCGCGACGGGGTGGAGGCGCCGGCGCCCGTGGAGGAGGCGCAGCCGGCCGCACGCGGGGTGGCGGGCATCTCCGGGATCGTGGAGGCGGCCCGCAGCGCGGGGACCGACGTACGGCTCACCACGGCGGGAACCCCGAGGCCGCTGGTCGCGGCGTGCGACCACGCGGCGTACCGGATCGCGCAGGAGGCCCTGACCAATGCCTACAAGCACGCTCCGGGCGCTTCGATCACGGTGGAACTGCGCTACGAGGACGATTCGCTGGTGGTGGAGATCGCCAACGGCCCGGCGGCCGCCCCGGGCCCCGGCGAGGTGGTCTCCGGCGGGCAGGGACTGACGGGGCTGCGCGAGCGGGCCCGGCTGGTCGGCGGGATGGTCTACGCGGGGGCCGCGGAGGGCGGCGGCTTCCGGGTGGCCGGGGTGCTCCCGTACGGGACCGAGCCGGCCGGGGCCCAGGAGAACGGCGGGGATTCGGCTGGGGCCGGCGAGGTGGCCGACGACTTCGGACAGCAGCTGCGCGCGCACATGCTGGTCCGGGGCGGGGCGCCGATGGACTGGGCGTCCGTCGACCGGGAGCTGATGCGCGGACGCAGCCGGTTCGGAGGTGCGGCACTGGGCTGCGGGATCGCGGTCGCGGCCCTGGTGGTCCTGCTGATCGTGATCGGGGCCGCGGTGGCACTGTTCGTGGGCTCGGTGGGCGACGCGACGATGAGCCGGGCCGACTACGAAGCCGTCCGCGTGGGCGAGTCGGAGAGCGCGGTGCGTTCGCGGTTGCCCAGCGGGGACAGCATCCTGACCCAGGGGCTGGACCGCAAGGGACCGCCCCGCCCGGAGGGGGCCACGTGTCTGGCCCTGGTGGAGGACGAGGACACCGAGTTGACCACCACCAGCGTTTTCCGGTTCTGCTTCAAGGACGGCAAGCTCGTCGAGAAGCAGGCGTACCGGACCAAGTCGTAGGAGTAGGAGCACGGGTGACAGGGGTGACGGCCAGGGTGATCCGCGTGGTGATCGCCGACGACGAGCCGCTGATCCGGGCCGGGATCCGGATGATCCTGACCTCGGCGGCCGACATCGAGGTGGTCGCGGAAGCGGCGAACGGCCGGGAAGCGGTCGAACTCGCCCGCGCGCACGCGCCGGACGTGATGCTGCTCGACATCCAGATGCCGGTGATGGACGGGCTGACGGCCCTCGCCGAACTGGGGCGTTCGGCGCCGGAGGTGCGGGCGCTGATCCTGACCACCTTCGGGGAGAAGGAGAACGTGCTGCGCGCGCTGAGCGGGGGCGGCGCCGGGTTCCTGCTGAAGGACTCGGCACCCGGCGAGCTGATCGGCGCGGTACGCGCGGCGGCGGCCGGAGACGCCTACCTGTCCCCGGCGGCGACCCGGCACGTGGTGGACCAGCTGGCGTCCGGGCAGTCCGCGGGCCGCACCGAGGAGGCGCGGCGCAAGGTGGCCGGGCTGAGCGAGCGCGAGCGCGGGGTACTGGCCCTGCTGGGCGAAGGGCTGTCGAACGCGGACGCGGGCCGGCGGCTCCACATGAGCGAGGCCACGGTGAAGACGTACGTGAGCCGGATCCTGGCGAAGCTGGAGTGCGAGAACCGGGTCCAGGCGGCCCTGCTGGCCAGGGACGCCGGGCTGTAGATACGGTCGGGCCGAACCAATGGTGATCAGGGGGCGGGCGGCATGACGGCGGTACCGGAACAGCGCGTGGTGGAACCGGAGTCGAAGGAGCGGGTTCCGGAGGTCGCGGGCTTCGCACCGCGGTTCACCGCGGGACGGGCGGCCGGATCGCCCAGGGAGGCCGGCAAGGCGCTGCGGACCCGCGTACCGCGGTCGGCGCACGCGCACTTCGAGGCTCCTGCCGACCGGCCCGACGCGGTGCGGGCCGTGGAGGAGTCCAATGTCGGCCGGGTCGCCGAACTGGCCCCGATAAGGGTCGGACGGATGGCCGCCAACCCCTTCGCCTTCCTGCGCGGGTCGGCCGGACTGATGGCGCACGACCTCTCCGGCGGCCCGGTCACCGGGATCGGCGCACAGATCTGCGGAGACGCCCACGCGGCCAACTTCGGCCTGTACGGGGACGCGCGCGGCCGTCTCGTCATCGACCTCAACGACTTCGACGAGACCGTCTTCGGCCCGTGGGAGTGGGACCTCAAGCGGCTGGCCACCTCGCTGGTGCTGGCCGGCCGGGTGGCCGGCGCGGACGAGGACACCTGCCGGGCGGCCGCCCTGGACTCGGTCGGCGCCTACCGCCGCACCATGCGGCTGCTGGCCAAACTGCCGTCCCTGGACGCCTGGAACGCCATCGCGGACGAGGAACTGGTCTCGCACACCGACGCCCGGGACCTGCTGGGCACGCTGGAGCGGGTCTCGGAGAAGGCCCGCAACAACACCTCCGCACGGTTCGCCGCGAAGTCCACCGAAGCCACCCCCGACGGTGGCCGGGCCTTCGTGGACGCGCTGCCGGTGCTGCGCAGGGTCGGGGACGGGGAGGCGGCGGCCGTGGCGGCCGCGCTGGGCCCGTACCTGGAGACGCTGCAGGGGGACCGGCAGCCGCTGCTGGCCCGGTACGCGATCCACGACGTCGCCTTCCGGGTGGTGGGCACCGGCAGCGTCGGAACCCGCTCCTACGTGGTGCTGCTGCTGGACCACCGCGGCGATGCGCTGGTCCTCCAGGTGAAGGAGGCCCGGCCCTCGGCCCTGCTGCCGCACCTGCCCGGTCTCGGCTTCGTCTCGCCTCCGGAGGAGCACGAGGGCCGCCGGGTGGTGGCCGGCCAGAAGCAGATGCAGGTGGTCTCGGACATCCTGCTGGGCTGGACGACGGTGGAGGGGCGGCCCTTCCAGGTCCGCCAGTTCCGCAACCGCAAGGGCAGCGTGGACCCGGCGGCGCTGGCCGTCGACCAGATCGACGACTACGGGCGGATGACCGGGGCCCTGCTGGCGCGCGCCCACGCGCACAGCGCGGATCCGCGGCTGCTGGCCGGGTACTGCGGAAAGAACGACGAGCTGGACGAGGCGATGGCAGCCTTCGCCGTGGCCTACGCGGACCGCAGTGAGGCCGACCACGAGGTCCTGGTGGCGGCGGTGCGGTCCGGACGGATCGCGGCAGAGATGGGGGTCTGACCCCGCAAGGCGATGTTTCACGTGAAACATGCCGGTCTGGAAACCGGGCGATGTTTCACGTGAAACACCCGGGCGGCCGGGCCTTAGGCTGGCCGGGTGAGCGAGCAGACAGTTCCCGAAGCGTCCGAGCCGCAGCCCGGCCCCACCGCCGACGAGCGTCCCGAGGCGCGCCTGGAGCGCGCCGTGCGGGCCGCCGAGCAGGCGCTGATCGAGTTCGAGATCGCGGTGGAGACCTTCCGGGTGGAGGTGGAGAACTTCTCCCGCCTGCACCACCAGAAGCTCGGCCCGATGTACTCGCGGCTCGACGAGCTGGACGCGCTGATCGCCGAGGCGAAGGCGGCGCGCACCGGGGATGCGGAGGACCTGCGCCGTGCGCGCGATGCCCGCTCGCTGGTGATGCCGATGCCCGGGGTGGACGAGCTGTTCCACGACTGGCTGGACTCGGACGGGATCTCCGACGACGCGTCCGCGATGCTCACCGACCGCGCGGTGCGGCCCCCGGAGCGGGTCCGCCCGTCGGAGGAGGTGCGCCGCCTCTACCGCGAGCTGGTCCGCCAGGCGCATCCGGACCTGGCCCGCGACGAGACCGAGCGCGCGCGGCGCGAGGAGTTCATCGTGCGGGTGAACGCGGCGTACGGACGCGGCGAGGAGCAGCTGCTGCGCGAGCTCGCGCAGGAGTGGGCGGCCGGCCCGGTGCCGGCCGCGGCGCGGCTGAGCGAGAGCGAGGAGCTGTACGAGCGCCTCGAGTGGCTCTCGCGGCGCAAGGAGCTCCTGTCGCTGGTCGCCAAGGAGCTCGAGGACGGCGCGATCGGGTCGATGCTCCGGATGGCCCCCGAGGACCCGGACCGGCTGCTGGAGGAGATCGCCGAGCAGCTGCTCGGCGATGTCGCGAAGCGCGAGGCGGAGCTGGCGGACCTCACCTCGGGGCGGCCCGCAGAGCAGTAGGGGCACCACGTAAGGACCGTCGGATAGGTTGGCTCACCTATCCGTGACGAGAGAAGGCGACAGTTATGAACTCCGGACCGCTTCCTTCGGTGGCCGCTTCCGCACTGCCCTCCGAAGCCTTTGTCCTCGACGTGCGCGAGAACGACGAATGGGCGGCCGGCCACGCCGAGGGTGCGCTGCACATCCCGATGAGCGAATTCGTGGCGCGCATCGGTGAGCTGACCGAGAAGATCGAGGACGACCGCCCGGTCTACGTGATGTGCCGGGTCGGCGGGCGCTCCGCCCAGGTCGCCCAGTACCTGCGCGGCCAGGACATCGACGCGGTGAACGTCGACGGCGGCATGCAGGACTGGGAGGCCGCAGGGCGCCCGGTCGTCACGGACACGGGCACCCCGGGCTTCGTCGTCTGACGAGAGAGCGGCGCTGGCCCGTCAGGCGAGGGGGTGGGCGGCCAGCAGGTCGCCCAGCGCCTCCTCGTGGGCGGCGGCCGGGCCCAGCTGGAGCTCCAGCTGCTTGGCCCAGGCGTGATAGCGGTGCAGCGGGTAGTCGGTGTCGGCGCCGAAGCCGCCGTGCAGGTGCTGTGCGGTCTGCACGACGCGCCGTACGCCTTCGGAGGCCCAGATCTTGGCCACCGCGACATCTCCGGCGCTCGGCAGCGGGCCGCCCGCTCCGCCCGTCGAGGCGTCGAGCCGCCAGGCGGCCTGCCAGAGGGTGACCTCCATGGCGCGCAGGTCGATGTAGCGGTCGGCGGCCTGGACGGCGACCGCCTGGAAGGTGGCCACCGGGAAGCCGAACTGCTCGCGCTTGCTGGTGTACTGGCTGGTCATGGTGAGGACGCTCTCGCCGAGCCCGAGCGCGAGTGCGCAGGTCCCGGTGGCGAGCAGCTGCCGCAGGTGGTCCCAGGCCCCGGCCGCCTCGACGAGGTGCGTGGCAGGTACCCGTACGCCTTCTAGGGTGAGCTCGGCGAGCCGTTCCCCGCTGGTGGAGTACTGCTCGGCGAGGGTCAGGCCCTCGGCCTCGCGGGGGACGAGGGCGAGGACGGCCTCGCCCTCCCCGGTGTGGGCCGGTACGGCGATCCAGTCGGCGCTGTGCGCCCACGGGACGGCCGTCTGGAGGCCCTCCAGGGTCCATGTGTCGCCTTCGCGGCGCGCGGTGACGGCCAGCTCGGCCGGATCGTGGCCGCTGCGGCCGTGCGCGGCAGCGGTGAGGACGAGCGTGCCGTCCCCGGCGCCGGGCAGCAGGGCGGCGGCCAGTTCGGGGCTGCCGTGGGCCTGGACGGCCATGGCGGTGGCGCAGTGTTCCAGGAGCGGTACCCGGGCCAGTACCTTCGCGGCCTCGCGCAGCACCAGGCACAGCGCGATGGCGTCGAGTCCGGCGCCGCCGTGCTCCTCGGCGAGGACCAGGCTCAGGAGGTCGGAGGCGGCGAGCTTGGCCCACAGGGGGCGGTCGAACTCCTCCGCGACGGCCCGCGGGGTGAGCGCGGGACTGGGCACGCTGTCGGGGGCGACGTCCGCGAACACGGCCTTGGCCGCCTCGACGGCGGCCTGCTGTTCCTCGGTGAAGGTGAAGTCCACTGCCTGTCCTCCCGCATGCCCGGAACGTGCTCTGTCTGACGGTGCGTCAAGATAGAACACGTTCCTGAAATTGGACAGGCACCTTCCCGAAATCGGTGAGGGGCCCGGCCGGGCCGGGCAGCCGGACCGCCGCTCAGCGGTCGAAGTCGATCTCCACTTCCTCCGACACCGGGTGCGACTGGCAGGCCAGCACGAACCCGGCCTCCGTCTCCGTCTCCTCCAGCGCGAAATTGCGGTCCATCCGCACCTCGCCGGTCACCAGGAACGCCCGGCAGGTGCCGCACACCCCGCCCTTGCAGGCGTACGGGGCGTCCGCGCGGGCCCGGAGCACCGCGTCGAGCAGGGACTCGCCCTCCCGGACCGGCCAGGTGCCCGAGCGGCCGTCGAGCCGGGCCGTGACCCGGCCGTGGGTGGCGGCGGCCGAAGCGACGGGCGCGGGCGGGGCGGTGTCCTCGACGTGGAAGATCTCCTCGTGGACCCGGGTCCGCTCCACGCCGAGCGCGGCCAGCGCCTGCTCCGCGCCGGTCACCAGCCCGTACGGTCCGCACAGGAACCAGCCCGTCACCTCGGCGACCGGGAGCAGCGCGGGCAGCAGCGCCGTCAGTCGCTCCTCGCCGAGCCGCCCCGAAGGCAGTCCGGCCTCCTGCTCCTCCCGGGAGAGCACGGTGACCAGCTGGAACCGGTCGGGATAACGGTCCTTGAGGTCGGCCACCTCGTCCAGGAACATCGTCGAGGCGGCGCTGCGGTCGCTGCGCACCAGGCAGAACCGGGCGTCGGGGCGGGACGCGAGCAGGGTGGCGGCGATCGACAGGACCGGGGTGATCCCGCTGCCGCCGACGATCGCCGCGTAGTGCGCGGCGGCCGGCGCGGCGGCCGGATCCAGGACGAACCGGCCGGCCGGGACCATCACGTCCAGGACGTCCCCGGCGGCGATCTCCTTGTGCGCGAACGAGGAGAACTCCCCGCCCTCCACCAGGCGCACCCCGACCCGCAGCGCCGAGGGGCCAGGCCCGTCGGCCGCCGGGGCGGGGGAGCAGATCGAGTACGTACGGCGGACCTCGGACCTGCCGGAGCCGTCCAGGGGGCCGCGGCGCAGGGTGAGGTGCTGGCCGGGGGCGTGCCGGTACTCGGCGCGCAGCTCGGGCGGCACGGCCAGGGTCAGGGCGACGGAGTCCTCGGTGAGCCGGTCGACCGCCGCCACCGTCAAGGTGTGGAACGCGCCGTGGCGCGCGGGGCGCGCCGGGCTCGCGGACCCCGGGGTGGGCGACGGCGGGGACGCGGCCATCTACAGCTCCTTGAAGTGGTCGAACGGTTCACGGCAGGCGATGCAGCGGCGCAGCGCCTTGCACGCGGTGGAGGAGAACCGGCTGAGCAGCTCGGTGTCGGTCGACCCGCAGTGGGGGCAGCGCACCGACAGGGTGAGCGGAACCGGTCCGCCCGCGGCGTGCGGCCGCGGCGGGGCGATGCCGAACTCGGCCAGTTTGCGGCGGCCTTCGGCGCTGATGTCGTCGGTGGACCAGGCGGGGGCGAGCACGGTCCGCACGGTGACGTCCGGTATCCCGTGGTCGGTCAGCACCCGCTCGATGTCCGCGGACATGGCCTCGATGGCCGGGCAGCCGGTGTAGGTGGGGGTGAGGGTGACCTCGACGTGGCCGTCCTCGTGCATCCGCACTCCGCGCATCACGCCGAGCTCGGAGAGGGTGAGCACGGGCAGCTCGGGGTCGGGGACGGAGCCGGCCAGCTCGGCCAGCTCCACCTCCAGCCGGGTCTGCCCGCTCCGGGTGCCGGTGGCGGCCCCGGCGGCGGTCACCACGATGCCCCCGGGTGGCTGCGGTGCAGGTGCTGCATCTCGGCGAGCAGCCGACCGAACGACTCGGTGTGCAGTCCCTGACGTCCCGCTCCGGCGGCCCAGGCCCCACTGCGGGGCCCCTCGGGCAGCGCCAGGCCGGCCCGCTCCAGTACGTCGCCCAGCGCGGCCAGCCAGCGGCCCTCCAGGGCGGCCCAGTCGATGCCGTCGCCCCCGTCGGACACGTCGAGCCCGGGCACGGGCTGGAACATCTCGCCGGTGTACTTCCACAGCCCGTCCAGCCCGGCCCGCATCCGGGCCCGGCTCTCCTCGGTGCCGTCGCCGAGCCGCAGCGTCCACTGCTCGGCGTGGTCGCGGTGGTAGGCCGTCTCCTTGACCGCCTTGGCGGCGAGAGGCGCGAACGGGCCGTCTCCGCGGGCCAGTTCCCCGTAGAGCTCGTGCTGGTAGAGCGAGAAGTAGAGCTGGCGCGCGATGGTGTGGGCGAAGTCGCCGTTGGGCTGCTCGACCAGCTGGAGGTTGCGGAAGGACCGCTCCTCGCGCAGGTACGCCAGCTCGTCCTCGTCTCCGGCCATCGACAGCAGGACGCGGGCCTGGCCGAGGAGGTCGAGGGCGATGTTGGCGAGCGCGACCTCCTCCTCCAGGACCGGGGCGTGGCCCGCCCACTCGCCGAGGCGGTGGGAGAGGATCAGCGCGTCGTCGCCGAGGCAGAGGGTGGCGGCGTGGACCACGTCGGTGCTGGTCACAGGTGGTTCACTCCCTCGGGGATCTCGTAGAAGGTGGGGTGGCGGTACGGCTTGTCGGCGGACGGGGCGAAGAACGGGTCCCGCTCGTCCGGGGAGGAGGCGGTGATCTCCGTGGAGGGCACCACCCAGATCGAGATGCCTTCGCCGCGCCGGGTGTAGAGATCGCGGGCGTTGCGCAGGGCCATCTCCGCGTCGGGGGCGTGCAGGCTGCCCGCGTGCGTGTGCGAGAGGCCGCGCCGCGAGCGGACGAACACCTCCCACAGGGGCCAGTTCTGCGTCATACCCGAGCCTCGCTTCCGGTGCTTGCGGTGGATCCGATTGCCGATGAATGCTTCTTCGCGTACGCCGCGGCCGCGTCGCGCACCCAGGCGCCTTCCTCGTGCGCCGCGCGGCGCTGCCCGATCCGCTCCTCGTTGCAGGGGCCGTTGCCCTTGAGCACGTCCCAGAACTCGGTCCAGTCGATCGCGCCGAAGTCGTGGTGCCCGCGCTCCTCGTTCCACTTCAGGTCCGGGTCGGGCAGGGTCAAACCCAGCGACTCGGCCTGCGGGACGGCTATGTCCACGAAGCGCTGGCGCAGTTCGTCGTTGGAGTGGCGCTTGATCCGCCAGGCCATCGACTGAGCCGAGTGCGCCGACTCCCCGTCCGGCGGGCCGAACATCATCAGCGAGGGCCACCACCACCGGTCGACGGCGTCCTGCGCCATCGCGTGCTGCGCCTCGGTGCCCTTGGAGAGGGCCATGAGCAGTTCGAAGCCCTGCCGCTGGTGGAAGGACTCCTCCTTGCAGATCCGGACCATGGCCCGCGCGTACGGCCCGTAGGAGCAGCGGCAGATCGGGACCTGGTTGGTGATCGCCGCGCCGTCCACGAGCCAGCCGATCGCGCCGACGTCGGCCCAGGTCAGCGTGGGGTAGTTGAAGATCGAGGAGTACTTCTGCTTTCCGGCGTGGAGCTTGTCGAGCAGCTCGTCGCGGCTGGTGCCCAGCGTCTCGGCGGCGCTGTACAGGTACAGGCCGTGGCCGGCCTCGTCCTGGACCTTCGCCATCAGGATCGCCTTGCGGCGCAGGGAGGGCGCGCGGGTGATCCAGTTCGCCTCGGGCTGCATGCCGATGATCTCGGAGTGGGCGTGCTGGGCCATCTGGCGGACCAGGGAGGCGCGGTATTCGTCGGGCATCCAGTCGCGCGGCTCCACGCGCTCGTCGGCCGCGACGGCCGCGTCGAATGCCGCCGCGAGCTGCGTGCCGAGGTCGTCCGTCACGCCGATACCCGCTTCCTGCCCCGCTTCCGGGGTCACTGCCACCATCACGGCCCCCTGTCAGGGTCTTTTTGCGCCTCGTCCCGCCCGACCGACCGATCGTTCGGTTCATGCTCTTCAATGGTGGGACGACGGCCCGTAGGGTGTCAACCTCTGTGGTCAACCCTGTGGACGCCGGACGATCGGGGCGGGATGGATTCGAACGGGCACGAACCCCCGGCAGACGGCCCTCCGCGCCCCCCGAGGGCGCCCGGAATCGCCGGTCTGTCCACCCCGTACCGGGTCGTCACCTCCCTGGCCCTGGCGGTCGTGGCGATCGGCGCCTGCCTGCACCTGGGGCTGGTCTTCCTGCACGTGGCCCCGTCCAACACGCTGAGCAAGCAGAACGCCGGGACGATCGACGGCTGGATCTATCCCGAGTTCGAACAGAACTGGAAGCTCTTCGCACCCAACCCCCTCCAGCAGAACATCGCGGTCGAGGTGAGGGTGGAGGTCCGCAACAGCGACGGCCAGCTGGTGACCGGCAACTGGCGCGGGCTGTCCCGCGAGGACGGCGAGGCCATCCGGCACAGCCTGCTGCCGAGCCACACCGAGCAGAACGAGCTCCGGCGCGCCTGGGACTTCTTCACCGCCTCCCACGATGACGACAACAAGTCGAACGGCGATCGCGGCGAGCTCGCGGAGCAGTACCTGCGGCGGATCGCGCTGGAGCGGCTGAAGGTCAGGACGGACGCGGACACCTCCGTGGGCAAGGGCGCGCACCTGGCCGAGGGCCGGATCGTACGGATCCAGCTGCGGGGGGCGACGAAGACGGTTGCCGCACCGAAGTGGTCCGAGGAGACGACCGACACCCAGACCTACTACCGGGAGCTGCCGTGGTGGACGGTGTGAGCGACACGGTCCGAGGCACGAGCGGTCCGAGCAGTCCCAGCAGTCCCAGCGGTCCCAGCGGCCTCCGGGCCGCCCGCGCCGCCGCCGACCGGGCGCTGGCCAAGGTCAGCGGGCAGGCGCTGGCCCCGTACCAGAGCGCCGTGGTGCGCATCGGCTTCTCCGCCACCTGGCTGTTCTTCCTGCTGCGCGAGTTCCCGAACCGGCACGAGCTGTACGGGCCGGACGGGCCCTGGAGCTGGGGGCTCGCGGAACGGCTGATCGCCTCGAACCACGCCTTCACGGTGCTGATGTGGTCGGACTCGACGCTCTGGTTCGAGATCGTCTACGCCGTGTCCGTGCTGTCGAGCGCGCTCCTGATGCTGGGCTGGCGGACCCGGGCGACCTCCGTGGTGTTCATGGTCGGGGTGCTCTCGCTGCAGAACCGCAGCGTCTTCATGGGCGACGGCGGGGACAACGTCATCCACCTGATGGCGATCTACCTCGTGCTGACCCGCTGCGCACAGGTCTGGTCGCTCGACGCCGCCCGCGCCCGCCGCCTCGGCACGGCCACGGCCGGACGCGCGGGGCCGGTGCTGTGGTCGGTGCTCGGCGCCGTGTTCGCGTACGGGGGCGTGACCGGCGGGTTCGGCACGCTCTGGCTGACGGCCTTCGCGGCGCTGTGGGTGGTCGCGGCGCTGTGGTGGATGGTCGACCGCTACGAGCCCGAGGGCGACGGCCGGGCGGTCCTGGACGTCCTGGCGAACCTGCTGCACAACGCGGGGATGCTGGTGATCGCGGTGGAGGTCTGCCTGATCTACGCCACGGCGGGCTGGTACAAGATCCAGGGCTCGCGCTGGCAGGACGGCACGGCCCTGTACTACCCGCTGCGCCTGGACTACTTCACCCCGTGGCCCGAGCTGTCGGGCCTCCTGGCGAGCAGCGGCACGCTGGTGATGCTGCTGACGTACGGGACGGTCGCTGTCCAGGTGGCCTTCCCGTTCACGCTGTTCAACCGTCGGATCAAGAACGTGTTGCTGGCGCTGATGATGCTGGAGCACGCGGGGATCGCTTTCCTGCTGGGCCTGCCGTTCTTCTCGCTGGCGATGATCGCCGCCGACTCGGTGTTCCTGCCGACGGCGTTCCTGGTCTGGCTCGGCGCACGGATCTCCTCACGGGTCTCCGCGCGGCCGGCCCGCGGTCTGCCGATTCCCGGTCCGGGCCCGGGGACGGAGACGGACCGGGGGACGGAGGCGGAACCGGAGGCCGAGGAGAGGACCGTAGGCTCGGTGGCATGAGTGAGCAGCACGAGACGTCCGACGGCACCGAACAGCAGTGGCGGGAGGCCGCGGCGCGGGAGGACCTCGTGCTCCTCGACGGGTTCCACGCGCTGAAGCACGCCCTGCGCTTCGGGGCGGACGTGCGGATCGTCGTCGCCGACGATCCGGACGCCGTACGGGGCCTCGCGCACGAGCTGGCCGCGGACGTCGAGGACGAGGTGGCCCGGCTGGTGCTCCGGGCTCCGCTCAAGGAGCTGCTGGGCCGGGTCCACCCCACCGGGGTGGCGGCCCTCGCGGTCCGGCCGGACCGGGGCGAAGGGCGGGCGCGGCTCGAGGCGATGCCCAGGACGGCCCCGGTGGTCGTGCTGGACAACCCCCGCAACCTCGGCAACGTCGGCGCCGTCGTCCGCCTGGCCGCCGGCTTCGGCGCCACCGGCGTCGTCACCCGCGGCGACCTCGACCCCTGGCACCCCAACGTGGTCCGCGCCGGGGCGGGGCTGCACTACGCCACCACCGTCGACCGGGTGGACCTCGACTCCCTGCCGCCCGGACCGCTCTACGCGCTCGACCCGGAGGGCGAGGACATCCGTGCCCTCACCCTCCCGGACGATGCCCTGCTCGCCTTCGGCTCCGAACGCCACGGGATCTCGCCCGAGCTCCGTGCCCGCGCCGATCACCTGGTGTCCCTGCCGATGCGGCCGCAGGTCTCCAGCTACAACCTGGCCACCAGCGTGGCCATGACCCTCTTCCACTGGGGCGGCCCGCATCCGGACCCGCACCCGGACCTGCACGACGCCCTGTAGCTCAGGCGTCAGGCGTCCAGCGTGACCGGCATCAGGAGCGAGAAGGCGTCCTCGGTGTCGGGGCGCAGGAGGACGAGGGGGGCCTTGGGGCCCACGTACTCCAGCAGCAGCTCGTCCCCGGCGGCGAGCGCGTCGAGCAGGAGCGCGGGGTTGACCCCCACCCGGTCACCGGCGGAGTCCTCGTCGCCGACGCTCACCCCGTCCGTCAGGACGAGGACGCACACCTCGGTGTCCTGCTCGCCGAGGGCGCGGCGCAGCGCCGGTACGTCCAGCGTGAGGCGGCGGCCCTCGGGCAGCCGGGTCAGGCGGCGGTAGTCGGGGAACCCTTCGCCGAGGCTCTGGCCGGCGACCTGGCGGCCCTGGGTCTCCAGCCCGACCTTGTCGCCGTCCACGGTGAGGTGGGCCGGGGCGCCGTCGGCCAGCAGGGCGCGCATGGCGTCCACGAGCGGGGTGGGCACGGTCACCTGGACCCGCTCGCCGGCGTGGCCGGTGGTGGAGGTGCGGGCGACGGCCATCCGATAGCGGTCCGTGGCGACCAGGTGCAGGTCCCCGCCCTCGATGTCGAAGTGGACCCCGCCGAGGACGGGCAGTTCGGGGTCGGTTCCGGCGGCGAAGCGCACGGCGTCCAGCGCGGCGGCGATCTCGGCGCCCGGCACGGTCAGCCGGGTGGCGGCAGTGGTGGCGGCAGCGCTGTCGGTGGTGGCGGCGGTGGTCGTGGTGGTCATGGCGGTCTCCCTGTGTCCGAGTAGTGCTCGTACCGTGGAGAACTCGCTGCGCGCGTCGGCCAGCCCCTGTTCGAGCCGGCGCAGGTGCCCGTCCAGCAGCCGGGGCACCAGGCCGCTCTCCCCGCCGGACCAGGCCGCCAGCACCAGCCGGATGTCCGCGAGGGGCATGCTGGAGCGCCTCAGCCGGGCCAGCAGCCGGGCTTCGTCCAGCTGCTCGGGTGCGTACCAGCGGTACCCGGTCACCGGGTCCACCCAGGCGGGCACCAGGACGCCCGCGCGGTCGTAGAACCGCAGGGCGCTGACCCCCAGTCCGCTGCTCTGCCCCATCTCGCCGATGCTGCGCATGTCGCTCTCCACACCGACGACTCTGGGGTCTGCACCAGGTCGAGGGTCAAGCGGGCCCGTGCCGCCACGGCCGGGCCCGCCCTTCGACCGTCGTCAGGCCTGGCGTCGGACCTCTACCACCCGGAAGCGGTTGGACACGAAGGCCCCGTCGCACAGCGCGGCGTTCGCCGCCGGGTTGCCGCCCGAACCGTGGAAGTCCGAGAAGGCCGAGGTCTGGTTCACATAGACCCCGCCCGTGAGGTTCAGCGAGAGCTGCGCCGACTCCTCCAGGCAGACCTCTTCGATGGCCCGCTCGGTGTCCGCGGACGTGGTGTACGCCCCGACCGTCATGGCGCCCTTCTCCCGGACGGTGCGCCGCAGCAGGTCGAGCGCGTCGGCCGTGGAGTCGACCGCCACCGCGAAGGAGACCGGGCCGAAGCACTCCGAGAGGTACGGGGCCTGCGGGTCCTGCTTGGCCGAGTCCAGCTTCACCATCACCGGCGTGCGGACCACGGCGTCCGGGAACTCCGGGTTGACCACCTCGCGCGAGGCCAGCGCGACCTCGCCGAGTCCGGCGGCCGCCTCCAGGCGGGCCTTGACGTCCGGGTTGACCAGCGCGCCGAGCAGGGCGTTGGCCCGCGCGTCGTCGCCGAGCAGGCCGCCGACCGCGCGCGCGAGGTCGGAGACGACCTCGTCGTACGTCTTGTGCCCGGCGTCCGTGCCGATGCCCTCGCGCGGGATCAGCAGGTTCTGCGGGGTGGTGCACATCTGGCCGCTGTACAGGGACAGGGAGAAGGCCAGGTTGGACAGCATGCCCTTGTAGTCGTCGGTGGAGTCGAGGACGACGGTGTTGACGCCCGCCTTCTCCGTGTAGACCTGCGCCTGGCGGGCGTTGGCCTCCAGCCAGTCGCCGAACTCCGTGGACCCCGTGTAGTCGATGAGCTTGATCTCGGGGCGCAGGGCGAGGGTCTTGGCGATGCCCTCGCCCGGCCGCTCCACTGCCAGCGCCACCAGGTTCGGGTCGAAACCGGCCCGTGCCAGGACCTCGCGGGCCACCTGGACGGTCAGCGCCAGCGGGAGCACGGCGCGCGGGTGCGGCTTGACCAGGACCGGGTTGCCCGTGGCGAGGGAGGCGAAGATCCCCGGGTATCCGTTCCAGGTGGGGAAGGTGTTGCAGCCGATCATCAGGGAGATGCCGCGCGGGACCGCCGTGAAGGTCTTGCCCAGCTCCAGCGGGTCCTTCTTGCCCTGCGGCTTCGACCAGTCGGCCTGGCCCGGGACCCGGGTCTGCTCCTCGTACGCGTAGGCCACGGCCTCCAGGCCGCGGTCCTGGGCGTGCGGGCCGCCGGCCTGGAAGGCCATCATGAAGGCCTGGCCGCTGGTGTGCATGACCGCGTGCGCGAACTCGTGCGTCCGGGCCGAGATCCGGGACAGGATCTCGATGCAGACCAGGGCGCGCGCCTCGGGCCCCGCGTCGCGCCAGGCGCCCATGCCGGCCCGCATCGCGGGCAGCAGGACGTCCGGGTCCACGTGCGGGTACTCGACGCCGAGCTCCGGGCCGTACGGGGACACCTCGGAGCCCGTCCAGCCGTCGGTGCCGGGCTGCCCGAGGTCGATCCGGGTGCCGCGCAGCGCCTCGAAGGCGGCGAGGCCGTCGGCCGGGGCATTCTCCCCGTACGCCTTGGGGTGCTCGGGATGCGGGGACCAGTAGGCGCGGCTGCGGATGGTGGCCAGCGCCTGGTCCAGGGTCGGCCGGTGCTTGTCGGACAGCTGGGGGACGGTGAGCTCGGCGGCCATCAGGGACCAACTCCTCGTTGAGCCGGGCGGGATCAGGCGATCAGGTCGGGCGGGAAGGGATGAAGAAGAGCAGACTGGAGTTAGAGTAACCGAACGATCGGTCGGGACAAGAGGGCCCGGCAGGCCTGTGGATAAGCCGGTGCGGGAGGATCTGGGCATGACAGCAATCGAGCGGTCCCGCACAGTGGCGGTCGTCGGCGCCGGCACCATGGGACAGGGCATCGCCCAGGTCGCCCTTCTCGCAGGTCACCGCGTGCTGATCTACGACATCAACGCAGCGCTCGCCGCCGACGCGGTCGGCTTCGTGCAGGACCGGGTCGAGCGGATGGCCGCCAAGGGCCGGCTGGATCGGGCCGAGGCCGAGGACGCGATCGGCCGGATCGATGCGGCGGCCGGGCTGGCCGGGCTCGCCGGGGCCGCCCTAGTCGTCGAGGCGGTCGTCGAGGACGTCGCCGTCAAGCGCGCGCTGTTCGCGGCCCTCGAAGAGGTGGTTTCGCCGGACGCGCTGCTGGCAACGAACACCTCTTCCCTCTCCGTCACCGAGCTCGCCGCCGGCCTCGCGCACCCCGGCCGCTTCCTCGGCCTGCACTTCTTCAACCCGGCCCCGTTGCTCCCGCTGGTCGAGGTGGTCTCCGGATTCGCCACCGACCCGGCCGCCGCCGACCGCGCGTACGGCACCGTCCTCGGCTGGGGCAAGACCCCGGTCCGCTGCGCCGACACCCCGGGCTTCATCGTCAACCGGATCGCCCGCCCCTTCTACGCCGAGGCCTTCGCGGTGTACGAGGAGCAGGGCGCCGACCCGGCCACCATCGACGCCGTGCTCCGCGAGAGCGGCGGCTTCAAGATGGGCCCCTTCGCGCTGACCGACCTGATCGGCCAGGACGTCAACGAGGCCGTCACCCGCTCCGTGTGGGAGTCCTTCTTCCGCAGCCCCAAGTTCACCCCCTCCCTCGCGCAGCGCCGCCTGGTCCAGTCCGGCCGCCTCGGCCGCAAGACGGGCCACGGCTGGTACCCGTACGGCCCGGAGGCGAAGGCCCCGGCCCCGCACACCGCGGGCCCCGAGGAGGCGCCCGCCAAGGTCACCTTCGTCGGCGACCTCGGGCCCGCGGCCGCCCTCGTCGACCTCGTCGAGGAGGCCGGGATCGCGGTCACCTCCACCGAGCACGGGGGCCCGTACATCCAGCTCCCGGGCGAGGGGCAGCTCGTGCTCGCCGACGGGAAGACCTCGATCGAGTTCGCGGACGTCGTCTACTTCGACCTCGCCTTCGACTACCGCGGCGCCACCCGGATCGCGCTCTCCGCCAGCGAGGACACCAGCGAGCGGACCCTGTCCGAGGCCATCGGCCTCTTCCAGAAGCTCGGCAAGAAGGTCTCCGTCATCGGCGACGTCCCCGGCATGATCGTCGCCCGGACCGTCGCGATGCTGATCGACCTCACCGCCGACGCCGTCGCGCGCGGGGTGGCCGGCGCCGAGGACATCGACACCGCGATGCGGCTCGGGGTCAACTACCCCGCGGGCCCCGCAGAATGGCACGACCGGCTCGGCCGCGACTGGGCGTACGACCTGCTGCACCACCTCGACGAGCGCTGCCCGGGCGGGCGGTACGCGCCTTCGCTGGCGCTGTACAAGCTGGGCTACGTGGCGGGAGACGACGAGGGCGCTGACGAGGGCGCGGACGGGGACGAGACGGACGAGGCGGACGCGTACGACGAGGGGGAGAGCGAATGACGACGGCCAAACGGGACACGTACACGCCCGAGACGCTCCTCTCGGTCGCCGTCCAGGTCTTCAACGAGCGGGGCTACGACGGCACCTCGATGGAGCACCTCTCCAAGGCCGCAGGCATCTCGAAGTCCTCGATCTACCACCATGTCGCCGGCAAGGAGGAGCTGCTCCACCGCGCCGTCAGCCGGGCGCTGGACGAGCTCTTCGCGGTCCTGGGCGAGTCCGGGGCGATACGGGGCCGCGCGGTCGAGCGGGTCGAATACGTCACGCGCCGCACCGTCGAGGTCCTCGTCTCGGAGCTCCCCTACGTGACGCTCCTGCTGCGCGTGCGCGGCAACACCCGTACCGAGCGCTGGGCGCTGGAGCGCCGCCGCGAGTTCGACCACCAGGTCGCGGACCTGCTCAAGGCCGCCGCCGCCGAGGGGGACCTGCGGGCGGACGTCGACATCCGCCTCGCCACCCGGCTCCTCTTCGGCATGGTCAACTCCCTGGTCGAGTGGTACCGCCCGCACCCGGGCACCACCTCCGACCAGCTCGCCGACGCGGTGGTCAGCATGGCCCTGGACGGCCTGCGCACCCAGCACTGACCCTCAGGACGAGGCCGGGCGGCGGCTCCGCAGCCGCCACAGCAGGACGGCGCAGGCCGCCGCGGCCAGGGTCAGCGCGCCGTACCCGTACAGGAGCGTGAGGTCCGGGCGGTATCTCAGGCCCGCGCGGATCCCCATGAAGACGGGCGCCGCGGAGAGCAGGCCGTCCCACTCCAGGCCGTACGTCGCCCACCGCACGAGCAGGAACGCCCCGAAGCCGAGGACGCCCCACGCGGTGAGGTAGGGCCACGGAGAGCCCGGCAGGGGCTCCAGGGGCATGCCGGCCCCCGCCCAGCGGTGGGCGGCGTAACCCGCGGCCACGACGACGGCGGTCATGGCCGCGGCCCAGCAGAGGGAGCGCAGGGGCTCGGACGGGCGCCGCGAGGACGTCACGGCGGGGTCGGGGGGCGGGCTGGTGCTCATACCGGTGCAGACGGGGCCCCGGGACCTGCGGTTGTCATACGCGAGGAGGAAGGCCCTCGGCCGGAAGGGCTAGAGGGCCCCGCGACGGAGGACCTCGGTCCTCCAGTCCTCCGTGATCCTTCAGTCCTCCGTGATCGTCGGGCCCGCCGCCGGGTCGCGGGCCAGCAGGTCCGTCTCCTCGAAGACCAGCAGGGTGCGGGTGGACAGCACCTCCGGGATGGACTGGAGGCGGGTCAGGACCAGCTCGCGCAGGGTGCGGTTGTCCGGGGTGTGGACCAGGAGCAGGACGTCGAAATCTCCGCTCACCAGGGCGATGTGGGCGGCGCCCGGAAGCTCGCGGAGCTGCTCGCGGACCGTGCGCCAGGAATTCTGGACGATCTTCAGGGTGATGTAGGCGGAGGCGCCCTGGCCCGCCCGCTCGTGGTTGACGCGGGCGGTGAAGCCCCGGATCACCCCGTCGTCGATGAGCCGGTTGATGCGGGCGTAGGCATTGGCCCGGGAGACGTGGACCTGCTCCGCCACGGAACGTATCGACGCGCGGCCGTCCGCCTGGAGCAGGCGCACGATCGAACGGTCGATCGGATCCAGGGGGCGCGGCGGGACCTGAGGGACCTGCGGGACCCCGGGAGCACTTACCGGGGGTATCGGTCCGGGGCCTGTCCCGGATCCCGCTCCGGCCATTTGTTCATCCGCCATCGCCCGCTGCCTGCCTCTCCTGGACGTCCTGCACCCATACCAGGGCGTCGTCGCCAGTTTGTCCACAGCCTGGAGCCGCCTGTAGCCAAATTGCGCGGACAACCGAACAATCGGTAGGTGAGGGGCCTCACACCCGGGGCCCTCTCTGCCCGCTTCCCACGAGGAGGTGTACACCGCCATGACGGTCCAAGAGCTGCCCGGTGCCGGTGCGTCCCACCGCTCCACCCAGCCGCCCGCCTGGAGGCCCCGTACGGATGCCGCCCCGCTGCTCCCGGACCCCGAGCCGTACCGGGTGCTGGGCACCCCGGCTGCCGACCGGCTCGACCCCGAGCTGATGCGCCGGTGCTACGCCGAGCTGGTGCGCGGCCGCCGCTACAACGCCCAGGCCACCGCCCTCACCCGGCAGGGCCGACTGGCCGTGTATCCGTCCACCGTCGGACAGGAAGCCTGCGAGATCGCCGCGGCCCTCGTCCTGGAGGACCAGGACTGGCTCTTCCCGAGCTACCGCGACACCCTCGCGGCCGTGGCCCGCGGCCTGGACCCCGTACAGGCGCTGACCCTCCTGCGGGGCGACTGGCACACCGGGTACGACCCGCGCGAGCACCGGATAGCCCCGCTGTCGACCCCCCTCGCCACCCAGCTGCCGCACGCGGTCGGCCTGGCGCACGCCGCCCGACTGCGCGGCGACGACGTGGTCGCCCTCGCCATGGTCGGCGACGGCGGAACCAGCGAGGGCGACTTCCACGAGGCCATGAACTTCGCCGCCGTCTGGCAGGCGCCGGTGGTCTTCCTCGTCCAGAACAACGGCTTCGCGATATCCGTCCCGCTCGCCAAGCAGACCGCCGCCCCGACCCTGGCCCACAAGGCCGTGGGGTACGGGATGCCCGGCCGCCTCGTCGACGGCAACGACATCGCCGCCATGCACGAGGTGCTGTCCGAGGCGGTCCGGCGGGCCCGGTCCGGTGGCGGACCGACCATGATCGAGGCCGTCACGTACCGGATCGAGGCCCACACCAACGCCGACGACGCGACCCGCTACCGGGGCGACGCCGAGGTCGAGGCCTGGAAGGCACATGACCCGATCGAGCTGCTGGAGCGCGAGCTGACCGCCCGCGGGCTGCTGGACGAGGCGGGCATCCAGGCCGCCAAGGACGCGGCCGAGGAGATGGCGGCGGCACTGCGGGACGGGATGAACGCGGAGCCGGTGGTCGATCCGATGGACCTCTTCGCACACGTCTACGCGGAGCAGACCGGCCGACTGCGCGAACAGGCGGCCATGCTCCGTGCCGAGCTGGACGCGGCCGAGCAGGAAGCGGCAGAGCTGGAAGAGGGAGACCCGTCATGACCACGGTGGCGGCGAAGCCGGTGACCACGAAGCCGGCGACCATGGCGCAGGCCCTGAACCGGGCGATGCGCGACGCGATGGCCGAGGACCCGACCGTCCACGTCATGGGCGAGGACGTCGGGGCGCTCGGCGGGGTCTTCCGGATCACGGACGGGCTCGCGAAGGAGTTCGGCGAGGACCGCTGTACGGACACCCCGCTCGCGGAGGCCGGCATCCTCGGCGCGGCGGTGGGCATGGCCATGTACGGGCTGCGGCCGGTCGTGGAGATGCAGTTCGACGCGTTCGCGTACCCGGCCTTCGAGCAGCTGATCTCGCACGTGGCGAAGATGCGCAACCGCACGCGCGGCGCGATGCCGCTCCCGATCACCATCCGGGTGCCGTACGGCGGCGGGATCGGCGGCGTGGAGCACCACTGCGACTCCTCCGAGGCGTACTACGTGGCCACCCCCGGGCTCACCGTCGTGACTCCGGCGACGGTCGAGGACGCGTACGGACTGCTGCGCGCCTCGATAGCCAGCGACGACCCGGTGATCTTCCTGGAGCCGAAGCGGCTGTACTGGTCCAAGGCCGACTGGTCGCCGCAGGCGCCCGCGGTGGTGCCCGGCATCGGCAAGGCCCTCGTCCGGCGCGCCGGCACGAGCGCGACGCTGATCACCTACGGGCCCTCGCTGCCGGTGTGCCTGGAGGCGGCCGAAGCGGCGCGCGAGGAGGGCTGGGACCTGGAGGTCGTGGACCTGCGCTCGCTCGTCCCCTTCGACGAGGAGACCGTCGTGGCCTCCGTACGCCGGACCGGGCGCGCGGTGGTGGTCCACGAGTCGGGCGGCTTCGGCGGACCCGGCGCGGAGATCGCCGCCCGCGTCACGGAGCGGTGCTTCCACCACTTGGAGGCGCCGGTGCTGCGCGTGACCGGATTCGACATCCCGTATCCGCCGCCGATGCTGGAGAAGTACCACCTCCCCGGCGTGGACCGGATCCTGGACACCGTGGCCCGTTTGCAGTGGGAGAACTGATGCCGCAGGTGATGGAGTTCAAACTGCCGGACCTCGGGGAAGGGCTCACCGAGGCGGAGATCGTCCGCTGGCTGGTGGCGGTCGGCGACGTCGTCGCCATCGACCAGCCGGTCGTCGAGGTCGAGACGGCCAAGGCGATGGTGGAGGTGCCGTGCCCCTACGGCGGTGTCGTCACCGCCCGGTTCGGCGAGGAGGGGACGGAACTGCCGGTCGGCGCACCGCTGATCACCGTGGCGGTGGGGACGCAGAGTGTGCCGGGCGATGCCGTGGCCCCCGAGGGGTCCCCGGACTCCGCGACCGCGCCCCGGCCCTTGATCGGTTACGGCTCGGACCACTCGCGTCCGGCGCGTCGGAGGCGGGTGCGACCTGGCTCCGCCGCGCCGGTACCGGTCCCCGCGGCTGCGGCCGCGGCCCCGGCTGCGGTCTCCGCCCCGATCTCCGCCCCGGCCCCGGTACCCGTCCCGGCCGCGGCCGCGGCCCCGGCTGCGCTGCTGGTGGGCGGTGGGCCCGTACCGGTCATCTCACCGCTGGTCCGCAAGCTGGCACGGGACCACGGCGTGGACCTGCGCGCACTGGCGGGCTCCGGCCCCGAGGGGCTGATCCTGCGCTCCGACGTCGAGGCGGCCCTGCGCGCGCCGGAGCCGGTCGCGACAGCCGCCGCCGTCGCACCGGCCCCGTCCGGCGCGCCGGAAGGCGCCACGCGGATCCCGCTCAAGGGCGTACGCGGTGCGGTCGCGGACAAGCTGTCGCGCAGCCGGCGGGAGATCCCGGACGCCACCTGCTGGGTGGACGCGGACGCCACCGAACTGATGGCTTCGCGGGCGGCGATGAACGCCGCCGGAGGCCCCAAGATCTCGGTGCTCGCGCTGCTGGCCCGGATCTGCACGGCGGCGCTGGCGCGCTACCCGGAGCTCAACTCCACGGTGGACCTGGCGGCCAAGGAGATCGTCCGGCTCCCCGCCGTGCACCTCGGCTTCGCGGCGCAGACGGAGCGCGGCCTGATGGTCCCGGTGGTCCGGGACGCGCAGGGGCGCAGCGCCGAGTCGCTGTCGGCGGAGTTCGGCAGGCTGACGGAGCTGGCCCGCACGGGCAAGTTGGCCCCGGCGAACCTCACCGGCGGCACCTTCACGCTGAACAACTACGGGGTCTTCGGGGTGGACGGCTCGACGCCGATCATCAACCACCCGGAGGCGGCCATGCTCGGCGTCGGCCGGATCATCCCCAAGCCGTGGGTGCACCAGGGCGAGCTGGCGGTCCGCCAGGTCGTCCAACTGTCCCTGACCTTCGACCACCGGGTCTGCGACGGCGGTACGGCGGGCGGCTTCCTGCGGTACGTGGCCGACTGCGTCGAGTCCCCGGCGGTACTGCTGCGCAGCCTTTAGGTCCTGGCGGCGGTGGCGGGATCCGCCACCGCCGCGCTCAGGTGGTCAGCAGCAGCTTGCCCACGTGTGCGCTCGACTCCAGCACCCGGTGCGCCTCGGCGGCTTCCCGCATCGGGAAGGAGCCGTGGACCACCGGGTGGACGCGGCCCGTGGCGATCAGGGGCCACACGTGCTCCCGTACCGCCGCGATGATGGCCGCCTTCTCCTCCAGCGGCCGTGCCCGCAGGGAGGTCGCCGTGATCGCCGCCCGCTTCGCCAGCAGTGCGCCGAGGTTGAGCTCCGCCTTGGCGCCGCCCTGGAGCCCGATCACCGCGAGGCGGCCGTTCACGGCCAGCGCGTCCACGTTCCGGGAGAGGTACTTCGCTCCCATGATGTCCAGGATCACGTCCGCCCCGGCCCCGCCCGTGGCCGCCCGGACCTCCGCCACGAAGTCCTGCTCGCGGTAGTCGATCAGGATGTCCGCGCCCAGCTCCGCGCAGCGGGCCAGCTTCTCCTTGCCGCCCGCCGTCACCGCCACCCGAGCGCCGACCGCCTTCGCCAGCTGGATGGCCATCGTCCCGATGCCGCTCGATCCGCCGTGCACGAGCAGGGTCTCGCCGGGGCGCAGACCGGCCACCATGAACACGTTGGACCAGACCGTGGAGACCACCTCGGGCAGCGCCGCCGCCGTCACCAGGTCCAGGCCTGCCGGTACCGGCAGCAGCTGGCCCGCCGGAACGGCGACCCGCTCGGCGTACCCGCCGCCGGCGAGCAGCGCGCACACCTCGTCGCCCACCGACCAGCCGGAGACCCCGGGGCCGACGGCGGAGATCCGTCCGGAACACTCCAGGCCGGGGTGGCGCGAAGCGCCCGGCGGAGGATCGTAGAAGCCCTGCCGCTGCAGGACGTCGGCGCGGTTCACGGCGCTGGCCGCGACGTCGACGAGGACCTCGCCCTCGCCGGCCACCGGGTCGGGTACCTCGGCCCACACCAGGGCTTCGGGGCCGCCGGGCTGTTCGATGGTGATCGCATGCATGGCCCGGAGGCTACCGGGCCGTGCGCCGGTGTGCGGCCCTCCGGGGCGGGCGAGTTACTCCACGGGGCCCAGGACCACCGGTGGGGTCGCCGAGGGCCTCGCCCGGACAATGGTGATGAGACGGTCCGTCAGCTGGAGCGGGCTCGCGTGCGGGTCGTCGTACGGGAGCAGGCGGTGGCCGCGCAGGACGCTGACGACCAGGTCGTCGGTGTCCCGGACCGATTTGCCGACCTCCGACCGGTTGACCGGCCGCTCGATCAGGTCGAGACCGCTGCCCTGCTGGATCAGGTCCTCCATTACGGTGCCCGCGCTCGGGCTCAGTACCGACAGCCCGAGCAGCCGGCCCGCCGCGCTCGCGCTCGTGATGACCGCGTCGGCGCCCGACTGGCGCAGCAGCGGGGCGTTCTCCTCTTCCCGGACGGCCGCCACGATCTTCGCGCCGCGATTGAGCTGGCGCGCCGTCAGGGTGACCAGGACCGCCGTGTCGTCCCGCTGCGTGGCGATGACCACCTGACGGGCCTTCTGCAGCTCTGCGCGCAAAAGGACTTCGGAGCGCGTGGCATCGCCGACGACCCCTGTGAACCCTTCCGCGTTGGCGATGTCGATCACCTTGGCGCTGGGGTCGACGATGACGACCTGCTCCTTCTGGAGTCCGGTGGCCAGCAGGGTCTGGAGGGCCGAGCGGCCCTTCGTGCCGAAGCCGACGACGACCGTGTGGTCACGCAAGTTCTTCCTCCAGCGGCTCAGCCGCCACTCTTCCCGGGTCCGTGTGGTGAGGACCTCCAGGGTGGTTCCGACCAGGATGATCAGGAACAGGACCCGTAGCGGCGTGATGAGCAGGACGTTCACCAGCCGCGCGCTGTCGCTGTACGGGACGATGTCGCCGTAGCCGGTCGTCGACAGGGTGACGGTCGCGTAGTAGACGCAGTCGAGGAAGTCGACCTTGTCGTTGGCGTTGTCGTGATAGCCCTCGCGGTCGATCCACACGATCAGGACCGTCAGGCACATTACGAAGAGCGCCATCAGCAGCCGCCGGGTGACCTGCCGCAGCGGTTTCTCGACGACCCGCCTGGGCAGCTTGATGCGGCGCGAGACGAGTTTCTCGTCGGCGCCGCGCGCCATCGCGTCGGAGCCGTGAAGTTTCACGTGAAACATCCCCCCGAGGCCCACGGCAGGTCGAGGATCTCCACTTCCTGCCCGGAGCGCGCACCGTGCGGCGGTACGACGGCCAGCGCGTCCGCGGCGGCGACCCCGCGCAGCATCGCCGGGCCGTTGTAGCGCAGCGGTACGGCGTGCTCGTCGGTCAGCAGGACCGGCACGAGGCGGGTGTCGTGGGGGTGTCCGGGTACGTCGCCCCGCACGGGGGCGGTGTACCGGGGGCGGACGCTGCGCCCGGCCAGGGCCCGGAGCAGCGGTTCGGCGAGGGTGAGCAGCCCGGAGACGGCGGCGAGGGGGTTGCCGGGCAGGCCGACGAGGTGGCGGCCGTCGCCGCGGTCGCCGAGGCGGGCGAGCAGCATCGGATGCCCGGGGCGCACGGCGACCCCGTCGACGAGGAGTTCGGCGCCGGCCCGGGCGAGTACGGGGTGGACGTGGTCGACGGGGCCGGAGGCGGTGCCGCCGGTGGTGATGACCACGTCGGCGGCGGAGCCGGTGACGGCCTTGAGGAGGGCTTCGGCTCCGGCGGGGTCGTCGCCGAGCCTGCGGGTGGCGACGACCTCGGCGCCGAGCCGGGTCAGCCAGGGGCCGAGCATGGGGCTGAGGGCGTCGCGGATGAGGCCGTCGTGGGGGCGGCCTTCGGTGAGGAGTTCGTCCCCGAGGACGAGGATCTCCACGCGCGGCCGGGTCCGGGTGGTGAGCTCGTCGTACCCGGCGGCCGCGGCGAGGCCGAGGACGGCGGGGGTGACCAGGGATCCGCTGGGCAGCAGCAGGTCGCCGGAGCGGCATTCCTGGCCGCGGGGGCGGATGTCCTGGCCGGTGGAGACGGGCCGGTCGGAGTAGAGGAGGGTGCCGGACGCACGGGAGTGCTCGCTGCGGATGACGGCGGTGGTGTCGGCGGGGATCCGGGCGCCGGTGGCGATCCGTACGGCCTCGCCGTCCGCGAGGGGCGCGGGACGTTCGCAGCCGGCCAGTGCGTCCTGGCCGGGGCGGATGCTCCAGGGGCCGGGCCCGGCGACGGCCCAGCCGTCCATGGCCGAGGTGTCGAAGGAGGGCAGGTCGCTGAGGGCGTCGAGCGGCTCGGCGAGCACTTCGCCGAGGGCGGCGGCCAGGGGGACCCGGTGGGTGCGGCCCCGGACGCCGGAACCGGCGCGGGTGGCGGCCTCCCTTGCGCGGAGCCAGGGGGCGGCCCGGTGGCCGCCGCCGTCAGGGTTGCGGGTGACCAGGGCGAGGGCCTGGTCGAGGTCCCGGTCGGCGGCGCTACGGGCGTCGGCCGCGGCGGTGTCCCTGGCGGTGTCCCCGGCCGTGTCCCCGGCCGTGTCCCCGGCCGTGTCCCTGGCTTGGGCGTCGGCGGTCATCCGGAGCCGGTCTTTTCGGTGCCGGGGCCCTGCGAGCCGGGGCCTTCGGAGCCGGCCGTTTCGGCCGCTTCGGCGGCCCAGCGCAAGGCCAGGTCGGCGGCCTTGCGCGAGGCCTCGGCGACGGCCCGGGCGGGGTCGGCGCCGGTGGCTTCGGCGTGGGCTGCCGCGTAGCCGACGAGGAAGGTCGTCAGCGGGGCGGCGGGCCGGGCGACGCCGTGGGCGGCGTCACGGGCGAGGTCGAGCAGGGTCTTGGTGTCGACGGCGATGTCGATGCCCAGCTCGTTCTTGACGGCGGTGATCCATTGCTCCAGCACGGTTCCATGCTCTCTGATCCGGGCGCGAGCAGCGGCGAGATCGTCCCAGGTGTCGCAGTCGAAGGAGGCGAGTGGCGCTGCCGCGGTGACGGGGATGAGGTCGAGTTCGGCGGTGACGGCGCGGAGCGGCAGACCGGTCAAGGTGCCGTGCTCGGCGGCCAGCAGGGCGATTTCCCTGCGCAGGGGCTCCGCCCGGTAGGCGGCGACCAGGGGCTGGTCGCGGCCGCCGGGATCCCGGAGCATCGCTCCGTCGCCGCCGGGCGCGTCGAGCAGGGCCCGGACCGTTTCCCGGTCCAGGAACGGCAGGTCGGCGGAGAGTACGAGGACCCGCGCGGCCGTGGTGTGGCGCAGTCCGGCGTCCAGGGCGGCGACGGGTCCGCCGCCGGGGGGATCCTCCTGGGCCCAGTGGACGGGCCGGGCCGTCGGCCTGCGGCCGCCGACGACGACGGTGGTCCGGGCGTCGGCGCAGGCGTCGAGGACGCGGTCGAGGAGGGGGCGGCCGCCGACGAGGAGGCCGGGTTTGTCGGCCCCGCCGAGTCGCCGCGCGGCGCCGCCGGCCAGGACGAGGGCGTCGTAGGTCATGGTTCCGAGTATGCGGGGGTTGTGTTGCCGGCGGGTTCCGGCGCTTACCGGGTCCTTACGGACCGGAGGTGAGGTCGGGCGCTCCGCTCCATGGGCGGGCGTCGACGGGGTCGGGAAACGACTCCGGGGCCGGCCGTACCCCGAGGGGAGTGGCCGGCCCCGGAAGGGGGACAGGGCTGGGACCTAGAGGTACGGGCCCGAGCGGATGGCGCCGTGGGGGCCTTCGTCGTCGTCCTCGTGGGAGGACCCCGGCGGGAGGGCGCGGCGCATCTGTTCCAGCTGGGCCCGCGCGGCCATCTGCTGCGCGAACAGGGCCGTCTGGATGCCGTGGAACAGGCCTTCCAGCCAGCCCACCAACTGGGCCTGGGCGATCCGCAGTTCCGCCTCGGAGGGGATGGCCTCCTCGGTGAAGGGGAGGGACAGGCGCTCCAGTTCCTCCACCAGCTCGGGAGCCAGACCGTCCTCCAGCTCCTTCACGGACGCGGCATGGATGTCCTTGAGACGGACCCGGCTGGCCTCGTCCAGAGGCGCGGCACGGACCTCTTCCAGGAGTTGCTTGATCATGCTGCCGATCCGCATGACCTTGGCGGGCTGTTCGACCATCTCCGTCACCGGGACCTCGCGCGACTCGTCATCGGCGCCGCCGACCGGCATCCCGTCCTGCCCCACGATCAGGCCGGGCGGGGGGCTGTCCTGCGACCGTTCACTCCTCGGCATCTCCATGCCGTCATTCTCTCGCACACCTTCGCTTTCACACGGTGTGCCCCCGCACAGGCGTGATCCACCCTGTGCGGGGGCACCAACATCCGCCGGTCGCCGTCGCGGTGCCGTCCGGCAGCGGTCAGGCTTCGCGGCGGGCGAGCGCTCCGCTCGAACGCGTGACCAGGGCCGCCAGCAGCGCCGCGCCCACCGGGACCACGATCAGCAGCCCGCCCAGCGTGGCCCACGGCACCGCGATGGGCATGTAGGGCACGGTCTCCGCGTAGCCGTGCTCGATACTGCTGCGGACCATGTCGGCCGCGGCCCGCCGCTCGGTGAGCCGCAGGCCCACCGCCGGCAGGATCCCGGCCGCCGAGCCGAGGACCACGCCCATCAGGGCGACCACCCCGCACTGGAAACCGCTGAGCGTGCGGCGCACCCTCGGCGGGGCACCGACCGCCGCCAGGGTCTTGAGGTCGGCCTCGGCGTCCGCCTGGGCCAGCCCGGTGGCGATGCCGGCCGCGCCGATGGTGACCAGACCCGCGAAGACGGTCAGGGCGAGCATGACCAGGCTGTCGTTGCCCTGGTAGCCCTTCTCGACGCGTACCGAGGCGTCCACGCCGATCTTGTCGATGGCTCCGTCCACCCGCTGCAGCTGCTCGGAGCCGGCTCCGCCGTCGAGGGTGAAGTACGAACCGAAGGGGGCGGTGGCCAGGCCCGCGCTCTTCGCCGCCGAAGGCGGCAGCACCAGCTTCAGGCCGTAGCCCTTCACCGAATCGGGCAGCGTGTAGGCGGCGAACACCTTGTCCTCGCCCGGCGGTTCCTCACCGGGCTCCAGGCCGCCGTCGGGGGTCTCGTTGGAGGTGATCACCCGCACGGTGGCCTTGCCGTCCTTCACGTTCTGCCGGGAGAAGGAGACGGCCTTGCCCGCCTTCAGCGCGGACACCGCGCCGGGGTCGGTGACTGCCAGGACCGAGAGCAGCTTCTCGTCCGCGACGACCAGGGGGTACTGCACGCCCATGGTCTCCCGGGCGCAGCGCCAGTCGGCGCTGAGCTCCTTGCGCTGTTCCACGGTGAAGGCATCGGGGCCTTCCTTGGTCGCGTAGAGGGGGCAGCGCTGGTCCTTCGGGATGATGATCTCGGCCCGTCCGCAGCCCCGGTTGGAGGAGTACGGGGAGCAGCCGGGCTTGCCGATGGCGATCCTGTCCACGTCGGCCCGTACGCCCAGCCGGAGTTCCTTCTCCAGCACGAGGCGCACGGCGGGGACGTCCCGGTAGGCGGAGGTGTCATGGGTCTCCAGGAAGCCGGTCCCGAAGGGCAGTTGGGCGACGTACTCGGACCGTGCCTGGAGCTCGTGGCTGTGCTGGTAGGTGGCCACGGCGACGGTGCCGGCGACGGCGGCCAGTACGGCGGCCACGGCCGGTGCCGTGCGCCCCCGGTTGCGGACGGAGTCGCGCAGTGCGAGCCGGGGCGACAGCGGCAGCCACCGGCCGGCCCGCCCGAACAGGCCGACGAGGGCGGGGGTGAGGGCGACGATGCCGAGTTCGGCGAGGGCGCTGCCGCCCGCGACGACCACGGAGCCCATCCCGGAGACCGTGCCGTACAGGGCGATGGCGGCGCCGCCCGCGACGGCGATCAGGCCGAGGACGGGCAGGACCCGGTTGGACCGGCGCACGCCGCGGCGGCCGGTGAGGGAGGCGAGCACGGTCTGCCGGGAGGCGGTGACGGCCGGGACGATGGCGGCCAGCAGCCCGGTCAGGACGGCGAGCAGGCCGATGGCGAGGAGCTCCAGCGGGCGGATCTCGAAGCCGCCGAAGCGCTTGCCGATCTGCTGTTCCAGGACGGGCCGGAGCCCGAAGGTCAGGCTCAGGCCGATGGCGGTGCCGATGACGGCGGCCGCGGCTCCGATGACGAGGCCGCCGGAGAGCACGATGGCCCGGATGTGCCGCCGGTCGCCGCCGTTGGCGCCGACGAGGCCGAGCTGGCGGCGCGAGCGCCGGGCACCGACCGCGAAGGCGGGTCCGGCCAGCAGGCAGATCTCGAGCATGGCGAGGCCGACGACGGTGGACAGGATGGCGAGCTCGGTCTTGCCGAGGAGCGCGTCGCCGTTCCAGTTGTTCTTGGGTTCCTGCTGGTAGAGCGGCACGTCGGCATCGGCCGGCGGGTCGAGCAGGACGGCGCGGGACTCGACGAGGACGCCCTTGGTGTTGGCCTGCTTGACGATGTTCCACGTGAAACCATCGCCGCCGACCTTGACCAGGTAGGAGTGCCGGGTACGCAGTTCGCTGCTTCCGGAGGCTTCTCCGGCCTTCTCCAGCGGGGCGAACAGGCTGCCGGGCGGCGCGATGAGCTGCGCCTGCTTCAGCGCGTCGGGCAGCTCGTAGGCTCCCACGATCTTGTAGGAGGTCGCCGAATCGCGCGGGGTCACGGTGGAGCCGACGAAGTAACCGGACTCCTTCAGGAAGGCGTTGGTGGCCATGATCTCGCCCGCCGCCCGTGGCAGCCGGCCGCGGTCCAGCGTCCACAGGCCCTTCGTCAGCGGGCTGGCCGTGTCCACCTCCCGCATCTCGGTGAAGAGGATCCCGTACCGGGTGCGGACCTTGGCGTAGGCGGTGCTGTCGCGGGTGGACTCGGCGCCGGGCGGCAGCGGGGGCGCGGGCGGGGTCTCCCCGGTCTCCTTGACGCCACCGCTCTGGTTGAGCTTGTCGTACCCGCCGACCGGGGCGTAGTTCTGCCCGTCGGGCGACTGGTAGAGGGGAATGCCGTTCATGTGTGTGTCGCTGACCCTCGCGTCGGCCGCGCCGAGCAGCCGGTCCACGCGCTGCTCGGCGGTGAGCTGGGAGCTGCGCACGGTGAGGTCGGCGGCGCTGACGCCGACGATCGGCAGGGCGATCATGGCGAGGACGAGGGCGCTGCGGCCCTTGGAGCGCCAGGCGTCGCGGCGGGCTATCCGGATCGCCGCGATCCAGGAGTGGTACGAGGAGATCACTGGTTGGCCGCCCGCCCGGTGAGCAGGGAGTCGGCGTGGCTGCGCAGGGTCTCGTCGACGACGCTGCCGTCGCGCAGGAACACCACGCGGTCGGCCCACGCGGCGAACCGCGGCTCGTGCGTCACCAGGACCCCGGCCGCGCCGGCGTCGCAGCGGGAGCGCAGCAGGGCGAGTACGGACTCCCCGGTCTCCGAGTCCAGGGCGCCGGTCGGCTCATCGGCGAGGACGAGGCGGCGGTCGCCCACGAGGGCGCGGGCGATGGCCACGCGCTGCTGCTGGCCGCCGGACATCTCGTCGGGGAACCGGTCCGCGAGGTGGGACAGGCCCATCTCCTCCAGGGCGGCCAGCGCGGAGACGCGGGCCTTGCGGGCGGAGACCCCGTCGAGCTCGCGCGGCAGCGCGACGTTCTCGGCCGCGGTGAGGGCCGGGATCAGGTTGTAGTCCTGGAAGACGTACCCGATGCTGCGGCGGCGCAGCGCGGCCAGCTGCTTGCGGCCGACGGTGGTGATGTCGGTGCCTTCGACGATCACCCGGCCGCTGCTGGGGGTGTCGAGGCCCCCGGCGAGGGTGAGCAGCGTGGACTTGCCGGACCCGGAGGGTCCCATGACGGCGACGAGTTCGCCGGGGTGCACGGAGAGGTTGATTCCGCGCAGGGCGTGCACCTCGGTGGCGCCGCTGCCGTGCGTGCGGACGAGCTGGTCCAGCTGCAGTACGGGCTGGTCGGACATGAAGGGTCCCCCCTGGAACATGAGCGGTGGTCAGCCCCGCCGCGTGCGGGCGGTACGGGGCATCCGGTCGGTGGTCGGGATGGTCGGGCCGGCCGTGCCGGCGGTCCCGGCGGTGGTCTCCCCGGGCGGCTCCGCGACGGCCGTCCGCGGATCGGCGGTCCGCGGATCGGCCGTCGGCCGGTCGGCCTGCGCGAGCTCCCCGCTCGCCCAGAGCCGTACGAGCCTGGTCTCGCAGTGGTCGAGCCAGCGGGCCTCGGCCTCGGTCTGGAAGATCAGCTGTTCCAGTACCAGCAGCCAGGCGATGTCGTCGCGTTCGCCGGTCCGCCCGCTCTCGATGGCGGTCAGGGCCTGGGCCTTGAGCCGGGTGTAGTCCTGCATGGCCTGGACGGTGGCGTGCCGCTGGGACTGGATGACGGCGCGGATGTCCACGTGGGGCGCGCCGACGGCCATGGCGAGCTTGATGGCGAGCTCGTCGCGGGGCGGGTTGGCCCGGTCCACGGGGCGTTCGTACCACTCGCGCAGTTCGGCGCGTCCGGTGTCGGTGATGGCGTAGAGGGTGTGCCCGGCGGTGTCCTCGCCGCCGGGTGCGACGAGGCCGTCGCGCTCCAGGCGGGCGAGCGTGGTGTACACCTGCCCGACGTTGAGGGGCCAGGTGGAACCGGTGCGGGACTCGAATTCGGTGCGCAGCTGGGAGCCGTACCGAGGGCCCCGTTCCAGCAGGGCGAGAAGGCCGTGGCGGATCGACATACTCAGTATGTATACCGAGTATGTCGATCACCGCAACCACCCTGAGGGCTACGTCGCAAGGCGGAGGGCGGGGATCCGTGGGTCTCGAGGGGGAGTCAGCGCCCCCGGCGCAGCCGCATTCCCATGAAGCCGAAACCCAGTCCCATCAGGGCGAATCCGGTTCCGAGGGGCAGTATGTGCGCGGCCAGATCGGCGGCCCGCTCGTTCGGCTCGGTCCCGAGCGCGCTGACCGGGGCCGGGGTGGAAGAAACCTCGGGGGCCGTGCGGACGGGCTCGGTGCGCGGGCGGGCCGGGACGGGCCGCGCGGCCAGCACGGTCTCGGGATTGGCGGGCTCGGTGACCGGCAGCCCCGGCCGCTCCCGCCCGGACCCGGCGGCGCTTCCGGCGAGCTCCTCGAAGGCCTGGTCCGGCACCTCGGCCACGCCGACGGCGCTCGCGGACGACGCGACGACGGGCACCGCGGACGACGCGACGACGGGCACGGCGGACGACGGCGGCGTGCTCGGTGAGGCGAGCGGCGCGGCGAGCAAAGCGGGCGCGCCCACGCCCGCGGGCTTCCGGGCGTGGGAGGTCGCGGCGGGCGGGGGCCCGGCATTCGCGTCCGCCGTGACCAGCAGCGCGGCGGACGCCAGCGCTGCCCCGGCGGTCCAGCGCAGCGCGCGGGCGTATGTCACGCACTCAGATTTACATAAACGGACAAAAGGGGCATCCCGTACGGGCCGTACGGGATGCCGCGTCGGCGGCCGCCACCTCCGCCGCGGCGGAGCCGGCGGCCGCGGCCGGGCGTCCTACTCCGGGTTGCCCGTGGACACGTACAGCGTGAAGGTGGTGTCCTTCGGGTCGATCTTGGCTCCGCCGGCCGGCGACTGCTCGACGACCGTCCCCTCGCCGTAGACCGCCTCGTCGCGGGGCTTCTCCTCGTACTTCCAGCCCGCGGCCCGGATGCAGGCCTTCACCGAGACGGCGTTGATGTACCGGAAGTCCGGGGCCTGCACCTTGGTCGCGTCGTTGAAGTCCTTCTGGGGCTCCTTGCACTTCTTCTCGTCGATCACGCGCGACGTGTCGGGCCCCTTGTGCCCGGCCTTCGCCGAGCCGGAGGCGGAGGCCGAGGAGGAGGGCCCGGCCGGCGGGTCGGCCTTGTCGTCCTTGCCGGTCGGGAGCAGTCCGTAGACCAGTCCGCCCACGGCCAGCAGCGCCACCGCGATGGCGCCCCACATCACCGGGAGGTTCTTCTTGTTCGCCGGGCTGCCGCCGACGGAGGTCTGCGCGCTCTGGGACGCGGCCGGGTACGGCGCCGGGGTCGGCGCCCCGAACGCCTGCTGGGCCGGTGCCGGGGTCTGGTACTGCTGCGGGGCGTGCTGCTGCGGGTACCCGTACGCGCCCGCGGCCGGTGCCGGGGTCGGAGCGTAGGGGGACGGCGTCTGCGGGACCTGGTACGGCTGCTGCACCGACTGCGGCGGCGCCTGGAGACCGGAGTCCACCGGCGGGAACACGGCCGAGCCGAGCCCGGCGCCGCTGTTGGTCGGGTGCGAGCCGGGAACGATGGCCGGGGCCCCGGTGTGCCCGGCGCCCGCCACCCGCGCGACCTCGTCGAGCATGGCCGCGGCGGTGGGGAAGCGCTCGTTCGGGTTCTTCTTCAAGGCCCGCGCCACCAGCGCGTCCATCGCCGGGGTGACCGAGCGGTTGATGGAGGAGGGCGCGACCGGCTCCTCCTGCACGTGCGCGTACGCCATGCCCAGCGCCGAGTCCGCGACGAAGGGGACCCGCCCGGTCAGCAGCTCGAAGAGCATGATGCCGACCGAGTAGAGGTCGGAGCGGGCGTCCACGGCCCGGCCGAGCGCCTGCTCGGGGGAGAGGTACTGCGGGGTGCCGACGACCATGCCGGTCTGCGTCATCGAGGTGACCCCCGACTGCATGGCCCGCGCGATGCCGAAGTCCATCACCTTGACCACGCCGCGGCGCGTCATCATGACGTTGCCCGGCTTGATGTCGCGGTGGACCAGGCCCATCTCGTGGCTGCTCTCCAGAGCCGCCAGCACGTCGGCCGTCACCTTCAGCGCCTTGTCGGCCGGCATGGCCCCGTACTGCCTGACGTCCGCGTCGAGGACCGAGCCGAGCGGCTGCCCCTCCACGTACTCCATGACGATGTACGGCATCACGCCGCCGTCGGCCGCGGAGGGGTCCGCGAAGGAGACGACGCCCTCGCCGGTGTCGAATACCGAGACGATGTTGGTGTGCGACAGTTTGGCTACAGCCTGGGCCTCGCGGCGGAAGCGCTCGCGGAAGGACGCCTCCCGACCGAGCTCGCTGTGCAGGGTCTTGATGGCGACCTGCCGGTCGAGCGCGGAGTCGTAGGCGAGGTAGACGGACGCCATGCCGCCCTCACCGAGCAAATCCCGTAGCTGGTAACGGCCACCGGCCAAAGAGCCGCCCGCGTACTGGCCCTGAGTGCCGTCCTGGCTCATGACTGTTGCTTCCCCTCGGGATGTGTCCCTACGCCTCTGGCTGAGCGCATGTCGGCCTCAGTCTGCCGGAGGGCAAGCACACGTCAAGCCAGGTTCCCGTTCCGTGACCACAAGGCCACCCGGTGTCCTGTCCGAACGGTGACCGGTTCCGAGGCTGTAGCGTTCATCGGAGCAGACGATGAGGACCTACCGCTGAGCGGCGGCCGAGACAGACGACGGCGAGGACTGATGGCACCCGAACCCGAGGGAAGCGGCGCCGGGATGGCCGACGGTCCTGAGCACTGGGGCGCGGGCGGGCTGGTGGGAGACGGCCGTTACCGGCTGACCCACCGTCTGGGACGCGGCGGCATGGCCGAGGTCTTCGCCGCCGAGGACGTCCGGCTCGGCCGGACCGTGGCCGTCAAACTGCTGCGCCCCGACCTCGCCGAGGACCCGGTGTCCAAGGCCCGGTTCACGCGCGAGGCGCAGTCGGTCGCGGGCCTCAACCACCATGCCGTCGTCGCCGTGTACGACTCGGGCGAGGACCGGGTCGGCCCGAGCGTCGTCCCCTACATCGTCATGGAACTGGTCGAGGGCCGCACCATCCGCGAGCTGCTGATCAGCGCCGAGGCCCCGGGCCCCGAGCAGGCGCTCATCATCACCTCCGGCGTGCTCGAAGCGCTCGCGTACTCGCACCAGCACGGCATCGTGCACCGTGACATCAAGCCCGCCAACGTGATCATCACGGACGCCGGCGCGGTCAAGGTGATGGACTTCGGCATCGCGCGCGCCCTGCACGGCGCGCAGTCGACGATGACCCAGACCGGCATGGTCATGGGCACGCCGCAGTACCTGTCGCCCGAACAGGCCCTGGGCAAGGCCGTGGACCACCGCTCCGACCTGTACGCGACGGGCTGCCTGCTCTACGAACTCCTCGCGCTGCGGCCCCCCTTCACCGGGGAGACCCCGCTGTCGGTGGTCTACCAGCACGTGCAGGACGCGCCGATCCCGCCGTCCCAGCTGCCCGAGGGCCACCACATCCCGCACGAGCTCGACGGGCTCGTCATGCGTTCCCTCGCCAAGGACCCGGACGACCGGTTCCAGAGCGCCGAGGAGATGCGCGGGCTGGTCCAGTACTCCCTGCAGATGCTGCACGACCAGGGGCCGAACACCGGCACCTGGAACACCGGCCCGGTCACCATGTCGCTGCCGCACGGCCGCGGCCCCTCGCAGACCACCGCGATGCCGATGCCGGGCAGCGGCGGTCAGCCCCGGTACAACTCGCACTCCTCGACCTCGCAGTTCCAGCAGCCGATGGTGCCCCCGCTCAACCCGGACGACGGCTCGGCCTTCCCGGGCGGCGGCGGCCAGGGCGGTCCGGGCGGGCACGGCGGCTACGACGGGTACGACGGCTACGACGACCGGTCCGGCAGCGGCCGCTGGAAGCTGTGGCTGTTCGCCGTCCTCGCCGTGGTCGCGGTCGCGGCGGGCGTGGCGTACGCGATGAACGGCGTCGGCAACAAGGACAAGGGCGAGACCCCGACCACGCCGCTCACGTCGAGCAGCTCCAGCAGTTCGCCGGGCACCACGCCGTCCCAGGAGATCACCCCCTCCAGGCCGTCGCAGGAGAGCTCGCGCTCGTACGACAACACGCCGACGCCGAGCCGCAGCAAGTTCACGCCGTCGCCCACCCCGACGCCGACTCCGACGCCCACCCCGACGCCGACTCCGACGCCCTCGCCTTCCAGGACGCCGTCGAAGCCGCCGATCCCCACGCCGTCGAAGTCGACGCCGGAGCCCCCGAACCCGGAACCGGAGCAGTAATCCGGACCGGTCACCCTGAGCAACGCGAACGGCCCGGCGGCCGGTTGGATCCAACCGGCCGCCGGGCCGTTCGCCGTCGGGACCAAAGTCCCCGACCGAACTCCCCGCGGGTCTCTCAGAGTGCGTGCTGGTACTGCCGGTCCAGATTGCCCGCGAGGGTGTGGACCGTGACGAGCTGGGGTTCGATGCGCATGTAGACCGGGTCGAAGACGGCCCCGTCGACGAAGTGCGGACCCGGACCGAAGAGTTCCAGTTCGGCGTTGGTGGGTTCGACGATGTTCGCCGTGCCGGTGAACTGCACCGACCAGAGCTGGGGGTCCGGGGAGTTGAAATTGTCGGCGCCGTAGGAGACCACGCTGCCGTTGCAGGCTTGGTGGTATCCGAATCCGGCGTGCATTCTCAGGACGACCTTGCCGTTCACCACGATGTGGCGGGCGAGGGCGAGGAAGGGCAGCGCGCGCATGCTGGTGGCGACTCGGCCGTACGGCACCCGGCGCAGCAGTTCGATGGCGTGGAGTTCCTCTGGGGACATGTCACCCACTTTCCGGTACCGACACCGTGCCGGAAAAGAGGAGCCCGCCCCGCACATCGAGGACGTTGGTCCCGAATTAAACAGAACGCCCCGTGGAATCGTGCATCCACGGGGCGTTACGTTCAGTCACCGGAAAGGGCCCGGAATGGGCCCGGAAAGGGCCGGCGGAAGCCGAGGGGTTACGGGCCTACCTGCGCTGCTCGGCCTGCAGGCGGGCCACGTACGCGGCGGCCTGGGAGCGGCGCTCCATGCCCAGCTTGGAGAGCAGGCTGGAGACGTAGTTCTTGATCGTCTTCTCGGCCAGGTGCAGCCGCTCGCCGATCACGCGGTTGGTCAGGCCCTCGCCGATCAGGTCGAGGATCTTGCGCTCCTGCTCGGTGAGGTTGGAGAGCCGGTCGTCGCCCTTGCCGTTCTTGCCGTCGCGCAGCCGCTCCAGCACCCGGGCCGTGGCGACGGGGTCCAGCAGGGACTTGCCGGCCGCGACGTCCCGTACCGCGTTGAGCAGTTCGTTGCCGCGGATCGCCTTCAGGACGTAGCCCGAGGCACCGGCCATGATCGCGTCGAACAGTGCTTCGTCATCGGCGAACGAGGTGAGCATCAGGCACTTGATGTCCTCGTTCTGCGAGCGCACCTCGCGGCAGACCTCCACGCCGCTCCCGTCGGGGAGCCGGACGTCGAGCACGGCCACGTCGGGGCGGGTGGCGGGAATGCGGACCAGCGCGTCGGCGGCCGTACCGGCCTCACCGACGATGTCGATGTCGTCCTCCATCGACAGCAGCTCGTGAACACCTCGACGCACGACTTCGTGGTCGTCCAGAAGGAAAACCTTGATCTTGGCCTGACCGTCTTGTGCGCTCATCGACTACCCGTCCGAGTGGTTGTGCGCCCCCGGGCACGTGCCGACGGGCGACTCAGCAGAAAAGAGCCGGTTACGGCAATGGGATGGCCCCTTATCCGGCTCCATCCTAGCCTCGAACTGACCCAAGAGGCGCTTTTGAGGGCGGACCGGGTGCAATCGGAGCAAGCTGGCGCGTTGTGGATGTCGCAGCAGGTCCCGGGGTGGGTACAGGGGCGTGCGAGGGGCCTGCGAGGGGTCTCTGTTACCGCCGGAAGCCCCAGGATTCAAGCCCTTCCATGAAGATGAAGGCCGGGATAACGTGCCGTTGTTCCGGCCTCCTGCAAGGCTGTGACCAGTGGTTGTTCCCGCTTCCGCCGATTTACTTGGAAATCCAAGCAAAATCGCAGGTCAAACGGGGTTTCGCAGTTATGCGACGCACTGGGTAACGTGCATTGCGCAGGGCACTCGCCGGGGCACCTGTCACGCCTGAATCCCAGACCCGAAGCGCACCCACCCCGTGCGCGGGCAGGGATGCAGGTGAGCCGCACTGGTCCCCGGAGAACCCGGGTGCCGGACCGACGGAGGAGCAATCGTGACCGTGGAGAGCACTGCCGCGCGCAAGCCGCGCCGCAGCAGCGGCACCAAGCGGCAGGCAGGCGCGGCAAGCGCCGCCAAGGCCGCCGCCGCCACCGCGCAGACGCATGATGACGCCGCACCCCAGCTCGTACAGCTGCTGACGCCGGAAGGGGAACGGGTCGAGGTCGCGGATCATCCCGACATCGCGGAATTCGCCCCCTTCGTCGCCGACATCACCACCGAAGACCTGCGCGGCCTCTACCGCGACATGGTCATGACCCGCCGCTTCGACGGCGAGGCCACGGCGCTCCAGCGCCAGGGCGAGCTGGGCCTGTGGGCCTCGCTGCTCGGCCAGGAAGCCGCGCAGATCGGCTCCGGCCGGGCGCTGCGGGACGACGACTACGTCTTCCCGACCTACCGCGAGCACGGCGTGGCCTGGTGCCGCGGGGTCGACCCGACCAACCTGCTCGGCATGTTCCGCGGTGTGAACCACGGTGGCTGGGACCCGACCACCAACAACTTCCACCTGTACACGATCGTCATCGGCTCCCAGACGCTGCACGCGACCGGGTACGCGATGGGCGTGGCCAAGGACGGCGCCGACTCGGCGGTCGTCGCCTACTTCGGCGACGGCGCGTCCAGCCAGGGCGACGTGGCGGAGGCCTTCACCTTCGCCGCCGTCTACAACTCCCCCGTGGTGTTCTTCTGCCAGAACAACCAGTGGGCGATCTCCGAGCCGACCGAGCGCCAGATGCGCGTGCCGCTCTACCAGCGCGCCAAGGGCTTCGGCTTCCCGGGCGTCCGCGTGGACGGCAACGACGTCCTGGCCTGCCTCGCGGTGACCCGCTGGGCGCTGGAGCGGGCCCGCCGCGGCGAGGGCCCGACGCTGGTCGAGGCCTTCACGTACCGCATGGGCGCGCACACCACCTCGGACGACCCGACGAAGTACCGGCGCGACGAGGAGACGGCGGCCTGGGAGGCCAAGGACCCGATCCTGCGCCTCAAGGCCCACCTGCTGGCGACCGGAGCCGCCGACGAGGCGTACTTCGAGGAGCTGGAGGCCGAGAGCGAGACCCTGGGCAAGCGGGTGCGCGAGGTCGTTCGCTCGATGCCCGACCCGGACACCATGGCGATCTTCGAGAATGTCTACGCGGACGGGCACGCGCTCGTCGACGAGGAGCGCGCGCAGTTCGCCGCCTACCTCGCGTCCTTCGAAGGCGGGGAGTGAGAGTCATGGCCGTACAGAAGCTGACCATTGCCAAGGCGCTCAACGACTCGCTGCGCAAGGCCCTGGAGACGGACCCGAAGGTCCTGATCATGGGTGAGGACGTCGGCAAGCTCGGCGGCGTCTTCCGGATCACCGACGGACTGCAGAAGGACTTCGGCGAGGAGCGGGTCATCGACACCCCGCTCGCCGAGTCGGGCATCGTCGGCACCGCGATCGGACTGGCCCTGCGCGGGTACCGGCCGGTCGTGGAGATCCAGTTCGACGGTTTCGTGTTCCCCGCCTACGACCAGATCGTCACGCAGCTCGCGAAGATGCACGCGCGCTCGCTCGGCAAGATCAAGATGCCGGTCGTCATCCGCATTCCCTACGCGGGCGGCATCGGCGCGGTCGAGCACCACTCGGAGTCCCCGGAGACGCTGTTCGCGCACGTCGCGGGCCTCAAGGTGGTTTCGCCGTCCAACGCGAGCGACGCCTACTGGATGCTCCAGCAGGCCATCCTCAGCGACGACCCGGTGATCTTCTTCGAGCCGAAGCGCCGCTACTGGGACAAGGGCGAGGTCGACTTCGAGGCGATCCCCGACTCCCTGCACGGCTCCCGGGTGGCCCGCGCGGGCACCGACCTGACCCTGGCGGCCTACGGGCCGATGGTGAAGGTCTGCCTGGAGGCGGCGGCCGCGGCGGCCGAGGAGGGCAAGTCGGTGGAGGTCGTGGACCTGCGCTCGATGTCCCCGATCGACTTCGACGGTCTGCAGGCCTCGGTGGAGCGCACCCGTCGGCTGGTCGTCGTGCACGAGGCCCCGGTGTTCCTCGGTGTGGGTTCGGAGATCGCCGCTCGCATCACGGAGCGGTGCTTCTACCACCTGGAGGCGCCCGTGCTGCGCGTGGGCGGCTACCACGCCCCGTATCCGCCGGCCCGCCTGGAGGACGAGTACCTGCCGGGCCTGGACAGGGTGCTCGACGCAGTCGACCGCTCGCTGGCGTACTGAGGAGAGCCCTGTGACGATCCGCGAATTCAAGATGCCCGATGTGGGCGAGGGCCTCACCGAGGCCGAGATCCTCAAGTGGTTTGTCCAGCCCGGTGACACCGTCACCGACGGCCAGGTCGTCTGCGAGGTCGAAACCGCCAAGGCCGCCGTCGAGCTGCCGATCCCCTTCGACGGGGTCGTGCACGCGCTCCTCTTCGAGGAGGGCGTGACGGTCGACGTGGGCCAGGTCATCATCTCGGTGCAGACCGCCGAGGCGGACGAGGCCCCGGCCGCTCCCGCCGCCGCGGCCCCGGTGGTCGCCGAGGCGACTCCCGAGGCCCCGCCGGCCCGCCAGGCCGTCCTGGTCGGCTACGGGGTCTCCACGGCCTCTACGAAGCGTCGCCCGCGCAAGGCGGCGCCGGAGCCGGCCGTGGCCGCGCAGAACGGCACAGGCGTGGCCCAGGCGGCTCCCGCCCGGCCGGCGACCGTGGTGGTCCCCGTGGTCCCCGCGCAGAACGGCTCGGCGGCCTCCGGAGCCAAGGCACTGGCGAAGCCGCCGGTGCGCAAGCTGGCCAAGGACCTCGGCATCGACCTGGCGGCCGTGATCCCGACCGGCGACGGCGGGATCGTGACCCGCGAGGACGTCCACGCGGCCGCAGCGGCGGCCATCGCTCCGCAGGCGGTGGCTCCGGCCCCGGTGGCTCCGGTCGAGGTGCTCGCCCCGGCGTCGGCCCCCGTTCAGGCCCCGGCCGAGGGACTGGCGCGGGAGACCCGTATCCCGGTCAAGGGCGTCCGCAAGGTCACCGCCCAGGCGATGGTGGGGTCGGCGTTCACCGCTCCGCACGTCACCGAGTTCATCACCTTCGACGTGACCCGCACGATGAAGCTGGTCCAGGAGCTCAAGGAGGACCCGGACCTCGCGGGGCTCCGGATCAACCCGCTGCTCCTGATCGCCAAGGCCGTCCTGGTGGCCATCCGCCGCAACCCGGACGTCAACGCGTCCTGGGACGAGGCGGCCCAGGAGATCGTGCTCAAGCACTACGTCAACCTGGGCATCGCCGCGGCCACCCCGCGCGGCCTGATCGTCCCGAACATCAAGGACGCGCACGCCAAGACGCTGCCCGAGCTGTCCGGGGCGCTGTCCTCGCTGGTCGCCACGGCCCGTGAGGGCAAGACCTCCCCGGCGGACATGCAGAACGGCACGATCACCATCACCAACGTCGGCGTCTTCGGCGTCGACACGGGCACGCCCATCCTGAACCCGGGCGAGTCCGCGATCCTGGCGGTCGGAGCGATCAAGCTCCAGCCGTGGGTGCACAAGGGCAAGGTCAAGGCCCGTCAGGTCACCACCCTGGCGCTGTCCTTCGACCACCGCCTGATCGACGGCGAACTCGGCTCCCGCTTCCTCGCGGACATCGCCGCCGTACTCGAACACCCCCGCCGCCTGATCACCTGGTCCTAGCGGCCCGCTCCGGCCTCCGGTTGACCCCGGAGGCCGGTTCCCCAGGGAATCCACATGCCAGTTCCCCAAGACCAGCCCGCGAAGCAGCCGGCAGGGCAGTCCGTCGATCTGCCCGTCGGTCCGCCCGTGAGCGAACCCCTGACGTGGACCCAGGACGGCGAAACGTTCACTCTCGTCATCGAGCCCCTGGACACCCGCCCCTTCACCCGCGCCGACAACGCCGTCGTCTACCGCTCCGACGGCTCGCGGCGCTGCCGCGTGCGCCCGCCGCGCGAGCTGATGAGCAACCCGGCCGCCGTGCTCGGCTTCTTCCACTCCTTCCCCGGACCCGACGGCCGCCCCGTGCTGGTCCTGGCCACCCGCTCCTCGGGCGATTTCCAGGGCACCCTCGACCTCGAAACCGGAACCCTTCGTTCCCTCGTCACCTGGCGCTGACCTGCGGAGATCCTGTGGAAACCCCGAGGAAATCCCTTGGGAGAGGGGCGCCGACGGTGTGATCATCGGTCAATGGAATTCCGCTCCGCCACAGCAGACCCCGCCCGCCTGGACCGCGCCCTCGCCTACCCGGCCGACGGCCCCGTCCCCGCCTTCACCGCCGAGAGGGTCCGCGAAGAGCTCGCCTCGAACCAGATGCGTTCCGAGTGGATCTGGACCGCCGAGGACGAGGACGGCGAGATCCTGGCCCGCGCCCTGTGGTGGGGCCGCGCCGACAGCGAGCGCCCGAACGCCCTCGACTGCCTCCAGGTACGGGCCTCCGTGGCCGACCCGGCCTCCGTCGCCGCCGGGCTGCTCGCCGCCGGGCACGCCGCTTTCGGGAAGGCCCCCGACTACAACATCTCGCTGCCGCGCGACTGGCGCACCGCCCCCGGCGGCCTCGCCGAGGCGGTCGCGTGGCGGCAGGAGGCCGCGTACAAGGCCGGTCTGACCCGCGAGATCGAGCGCCTGCGCTTCGAGTGGACCCCGGCCGCAGGGACGTCCGAGCCCACCGGGCGGCTGGTCTTCCGCGAGGGCACCGACGAGGAGTTCCTCGAGGCCTTCACCCGCATCGCGGCCGGCAGCCTGGACCTGCACACGCAGAACGAGCTGCGCACGATCGACGCGGAGGAACTGGCCCGCGACGACATCGAGTTCTACACCGACTGCCCCGGTGAGCGCTCCTGGTGGCGCCTCGCGCACCTCCCGGACGGCACCCTCGCCGGCCTGGCGATCCCCTCCGCGACCCCGTACCACCGCAACGTCGGCTACCTGGGCGTCGTACCGGAGCAGCGCGGCCGCGGCCTGATCGACGAGGTCCTCGCCGAGATCACCCGTTTCCACGCCTCCGAGGGCGCCGAGCGCATCACCGCCACCACCGACACCGTGAACGCGCCGATGGCCGCCGCCTTCACCCGCGCCGGCTACGAAGTCACCGAGATCCGCCTGGTGTTCGAGCCCTCCTCGCAGTGACCTGGGCGAACCGCGTGACCCGGGCGACCCGCGTGACCTGACCGCCCGTGCCCGGTAGCCTCCCCGCCTGGAGAAGGGTGGGGCCGGGTGTCCATCGCCGAATTGCAGGTGTACGCCGTCGAGGCGGCCGACGTCACGGGCGGCGTGTGCGTGGTGCGCTGCGTGGGCGGCGTCGCGCGGGCCGGGCAGGTCTACGCGGTCGGGGACGAGCGGACCGGACTGCGCAGGATCGAGCGGTACGGGCGCGCGGTGGACTCCTTCGACGCGGGACACGTGGCGAAGGTGCACCTCTCGGGACCCGTGGTCGCGCTGCTCGCCCGCGGGCAGGTGCTGACGTACGTACCGCCCGGCGGGCACGCGCTGGCGGAGGTCGAGGCCTGGCTGGCGACCGGGCCGCCGCTGTCCGACGAGCCCCATCCGCGGACCCTGCGGAGCCTGGCCGTCGGGGGGATGCAGGACGCCGAGCTGCCGGATGGGATGAGGCTGCGCTGGGGGCGGCTCGCGGTGGCGGCGGCGTACCGCTGCGCGGTGGCGGAAGGCGCGTCCGACCTGGTGCGGGGGATCGAGCTGGCCTTCGTACGGGGCTACCTGATCGGGGAGTTCGGGCCCGGCCCGGGCGGGGACCCGGCGGCCCTGTGCCGGGAGGTGCTCGCGCTGATCGACCTCACCCCGGCCGAGGCGGCCGCGCAGGCCCGCTGCTGGCGCGACCTGCCCCGGGCCCGGATCCTGCACCTGCGCCAGATCAAGAACCTGCTGCGGTGGACGGACGACGCCCGGCCGCATCTCGCGGACGGCGGCCCCTTGGCGGAGGAGCTCGATGCCTGGTCGCAGGTCCGTACCCGGCTGCCGTAGGGACCGCTCCGGCCTAGCCCTTCTGAGCGGCGTTGCCGAGGACCTTGGTCGGGGTGACGCGGACGACGACCCGTACCCTCTCGGCGGGCGCGGTCCCGTACTCCTTGGCGGCCTCCGGGCCGACGTACTCCTCGGCGATGCGCAGGGCGACCGCGCGGCCGATGTCCTCGGTGACGGTGGCGGTGCCGCGGATCTCGGCGTAGAGGAAGGGGTTGGCGAGGTCGAAGACGGTCAGGCCGACCCGGGCGTCCCGGAGCATGTTCCGCTCCTTGCGGCGGCCCCGCTCGGTGGAGATCAGCAGATCGCCGCCTTCCCGGGTCACCCACACCACGGAACTCTGCGGGCTGCCATCGGGGTTGATGGTCGACAGCACCACCGGGTGCGGTGCGTCGAGCAGCTGCTTCACGGTTTCATTCAGTTCAACAGTCATGCAGCTCAGGCTAGTTCGGCACCAGTCCCGGCGCCGCCGGTTTCCGGCCGCTTCACTTCCAGGGAATGTTGAGCCAGGGGCTCGCCGGGTCGGTGGTCAGGGTGAGGTGCGTGGCCAGCGAGCTCGTGTACCAGTCGCCGAACTCCTCCTCGTCGAAGTGCAGGCAGCGCCCCAGCGAGTACCCCGCGGAGAACTCCTCCCACGAGCGGTACGTCCCGCGCGCCGCCTCCCCGGCGCGCAGTACGCCGCGTTCGGCATCGTCGAGCGTGCCGTAGCGGGTGGCCAGGCCCCAGCGGGCCATCTGCGAGGCCCGGCCGTGGTCCCAGCCCTCGACGGAGCGGACCCAGCCGTCCTCGGGGAGCAGCCCGTCGGCTCGGAAGCGCTGCTCGTAGCGGGCGATCCGGCCGATGAGCCGCTGTACGCCCGCCACCTCGCCCTCCACCTCGGCGGTCGGCCGGGGCTGCGCCACCGTGACCCCGTCGGGGGTGAGCTGCGGTTCGGTGGCCCGCTCGGCGCTGCGGCGCAGGGCGGCGGCGGCCGCGTGCCGCCAGTGCTCCACGTCCACGGGACCGGCGAAGTCGGAGGCCAGGACGCGGCGCACGCGCAGCGCGAACTCCCAGACGGGGCTGACGATCTCGGCACCGAGCATGGAGTGCAGGATCTCGTGCCAGCCCTCCGGGGTGGTGATGCCCCAGGCCTTGCGGAGCCGTTCGCGTTCGCGGAGGTAGCCGTTGCCGTGGTGGGCCAGGGCGTTCCAGAACTCCCCGTTGGCAACGGCGAGATGGGCGCCGACGGCCAGTCCGTGCGCGACGGGCCCGTGCAGCGGGCCGCCGGCGTGCAGCGCGTGCACGGCTCCGGGGGCCAGGCCCCAGACGGGGGCGACGGCGTCCCAGTGGGCCTGCCAGCGGGCCCGGTCGGCCGGGGTGGTGGTGAGGTAGGCCTCGGCGGGGGAGCCGGGGTTCACGGCGAGGTGGGGCGGGTCCCGGTGGTCCCAGGCCTTCGCGAACCAGGCCAGGGACTGGCGGGTGTACACGGTGTGCGGATCGGGGGCGGGCAGCATGCCGCGCGTGTAGACGGCGAGGCTGCGGCCGTCGGGGGTGGGGTGGAACCGGGCCAGGGACGGCTCGGCGTCGACATGCGCGCGGGCCTGCGGCAGGAACAGCTCGCTGCGGGCGAGGGCGTCGAGGTACCCCGACCAGTCCCCGCGCGCCTTGGCCCCGTACAGCTCGCGCTCGATGGAACTCGGCGCCGTCCACCCATCCATACGGGTCAGCCTAACGGGGCCCCTGCTGGCCGATCTCGGCCCATACCGTCTTCCCGACGACCCGGTCGGAGGCGCCCCAGCGCTCCGAGAGCGCGCTCACGATGTGCAGTCCCCGCCCGAACTGATCGTCGTCGGCCGCCGCTCGCGGTTCGGGTCGCCGCTCTCCTTTCGGATCGGTGACCTCGATGCGGAGCACTGCTCCAGTGAGCTTGACCTCGACCCGCAGGTACCGGTCCCACACGGAGCCGTGCAGCAGCGCGTTCGTGACGAGTTCGCTGGTCAGCAACGCCACGTCCGAAGCCAGCTCGGGCTGCCCCCACGCCACCGCCAGCCACGCGGCCCGCCGCCGGGCCTCGGGCACGGAGTCCTGGCGGGGCGGGTAGTTCCGTACGTCGCGTCGGGTGAGTACGTCCATGTCCGTGCACCTCCGGTACGGCCGGTGAGTGGTTCGTCGCTGACGGTAGGGCGGGGCCGGGTTGGTGTGCAAGCTAAAGCGGGGAAATCTATCCCCAGGGGGTAGTTGTGCGGTACGGGGCGGGCGCGGAAGACTGCTTCGGGTACTAGGAGGTGGATCAAGTGCCCATGGACAACCGGGTATCCACGGTTTTGGCGCGCAGGCTGGGAGGGGAGCTGCTGCGCTTGCGCGACGCGGCGGGCCTGACGCAGCCGCAGGCGGCGCAGGTGCTCAGCGCGACCGCGGCGAAGGTCGCCAAGATGGAGCGCGGCTGGGTTCCGTTCCGGGATCCGGACGTCGTGGCCCTGTGCAAGCTCTACGGGCAGACGGATGAGTCTGCCGTCGCAGATCTCCTGTCCCTGGCCAAGCTGGACCGGGAGCGCCGCAAAGCCAAGGGCTGGTGGCAGCAGATGCACCTCGTCGGGAACCTGGGCGAGTACATCGCGATGGAAGAAGTCGCCACGCGGATCCGTACGTGGCAGCTCGCGCTCGTTCCCGGGCTGCTCCAGACTCCCGAGTACATCCGGGCGTTGGGGGTGACGTCGAACTGGTCGCACCCCGACGAGATCGAGGTTCTGGTCACTTCACGCGTGAAGCGACAGGCGCGACTCTGGGGCGAGCGGCCGCTGGAGTTCCACGCGGTGCTGTGGGAGGCCGCCTTGCGCCAGCAGATCGGTAGCCCCGAAGTGATGCGGGGGCAGCTCAACCACCTGGTCGAGATGGCCAGGCAGCCCCACGTCCACGTGCAGGTGCTGCCCTTCAGGGCGGGTGGACACCATGGCGCATCGGGCGCGTTCAACATCGTCTCGTTCGCGGAGCCAGGGGCCCTGGACGTGGCCTACGCCGAGACCGTCGCGGCTAAGGTGTGGGTCGAGGGGTCCGAAGGCAACGAGGCGTTCAGCCGGGCCTTCGACCGAGTGTCCCGGCTGAGTCTCTCGCCGCACGACTCCGTGAACCTGATCGACGCCATCAGTAAAGGTATGTAGCCCGTGAACCAGTTCGAGTTCGTGAAGTCCAGCTACAGCGACGACCAGGCCGATTCGGAGTGCGTGGAGGTGGCCACCAACGTGGCCGGCACGGTCGCGGTCCGGGACAGCAAGGACGTGGACGGGCCGGTCATCCAGGTCACCGACACCGCGTGGGCGGCCTTCGCGGCGGCGCGGTGAAGGGGATAACCGTCTACTGGCGGCCCGGTTGCACCTACTGCATGAAGCTGCGGCTGGGGCTCTGGCTGACGCGGACCCCATACGACAAGGTCAACATCTGGAAGGACCCCGACGCGGCGGCCTTCGTCCGCTCCGTCGCGGACGGCAACGAGACCGTGCCGACCGTCGTCGTCGGCGACGGGCCCGCCGTGGTCAATCCCTCGCTGCGTGAGCTCCGCGCGGCGGCGGGGGCGGGCAGGTAAGGCACCGGTACATCAGAAAGGATCGTGGCATGTCCAGCGACCGCCTCATGCTCATCCGCAGCGCTGAGTTCCAGGCCATGGCCGAGAGGGTCCTGCGGGTCACCGAGCTCACCTCTCGCCTGAACGTCCTGCCTTTCGAGGACGAAGCGGGCAAGGCGGAACTCTTCGAGCAGATCCTCGGCAAACCGCTGCCGCCCAAGGTCACGATCTATCCGCCCTTTTACACGGACCACGGCCTCCACCTCGACCTCGGCGAGCGCGTGTTCATCAACCAGAACTGCACGTTCCTCGACTACGCCGGCATCCGGCTGGGCAACCGCGTGATGGTCGGCCCGAAGGTCACGTTCATCACCAGCGGCCACCCGGTCGACCCCGAGGAGCGGCGGCTGTACCTCACGGGCGCACCCATCGACGTGGCGGAGAACGTGTGGATCGGTGCTGGTGCCACGATCCTGCCCGGCGTCAGCATCGGCCGTGATGCCGTGATCGCCGCCGGCGCTGTCGTGGCTGATGACGTTCCGCCAGCAAGCCTCGTGACCGGTAGCAAGGCAACGGTGCACCGACGGTGGTAACGACTCCCTCCGCGCACCTCGTACCCGTGACCCTCCGCACCGTGCGGCTCACGCTGCTGCCGCTGCAGGTCTCGCATGCCGAGGAGATGGCCGCGGTGCTGTCCGATCCCGCGCTGCACGGCTTCATCGGCGGGGCCCCGTACAGCCCGGAGGAGCTGCGCACGCGGTACGTGCGGCTGGTCGCCGGTTCGCCGGATCCGGCCGTCTCCTGGTGCAACTGGGTGATCCGGCTGGATGATGCGGGCTGCCTGACCGGCACGGTTCAGGCCACCGTGTCCGGTGGGGTCGCCGAGATCGCCTGGGTGGTGGGGACCGCCTGGCAGCGGCGCGGGATCGCCACCGAGGCGGCCCGGGGGCTGGTCGGCTGGCTCCGGGCGGAAGGCGTGCGTACGGTCGTCGCCCACGTCCACCCCGACCACGCGGCGTCCGCCGCCGTCGCCGGAGCCGCCGGGCTCGCGCCCACCGACCAGTGGCACGACGGCGAGCTCAGGTGGCAGTCGACGACTTCGTGACCGCGACGGCCGCGGCCGTCTTCGGGGCCCGCCTGCGGGCCAGCAGGGCTGAGGTCCCGAGCGCGGCCCCGGCCAGGAGCGGCAGTGCGGCGAACAGCAGGACCGGGCGGATGTCGACGGCTGCGTCGGGGTCCGTGACGGGCTTGGCGTGTACCGCCGAGAGCGGCACCATGCCCTCCGTCGTTCCGGTGACGTGGTGGGAGGAGTCGTCCGAGTCGGCGCGGTTGTCGCCCATCAGGAAGATCCGGCCCTCCGGTACGACCACGTCGAACGGGAGGGTCGCCGGCACCGCGCGGTCCATGAGGTACGGCTCGTCGAGCGGCCGCTCGTTGAGCACCAGCCGGGAGGTCCCGGGGGTGAACACGAGGTGGTCCCCGCCGACGGCCACCACGCGGAACGGTGCGTCCCCACCGTTCCCCCAGGGCACGTTGGCGAAGACGACCTCGCCGCGCTCGACGTCCCCGGCCGGGGGGATGAAGAAGGGGACCTGGTCACCGCGTGCGTGGGTGGGCATCATGCCGTCCCCGCGCACGACGATCGATTGATGGCCCTGCGGTGCGCCGAATGCGGCCCAGAGGGCCGCCCCCGCTACCAGGACCGCTCCGAGCGACAGCAGCACGATGGCCGCGGTCCCGCGTTTGCGCCCCGGCTGTTCGTTCCAGGTCACGTGCTCTCCCCGTTGTCGTCCATCGTCCATCGTCCATCTGTCCGGAATCGTACGGTCCACCCGTGCCCCCGACGCCAGTAGGGTGTCGGGCCCCGGGGGACTCGTCGCGGCGGAGGGAACGGCTATGCGGGGCAGCGGAACGGTCGCGGTGGTGGGAGGTTCGATCGCGGGGTGCGCGTTCGCTTCGGCGGCCGCGCGGGCCGGGGCGGACGAGGTGGTGGTGCTGGAGCGCACGGGCGGGCGACTCGCGGACCGGGGGGTCGGGCTGTGCGTCCACGACGACCGGGCCGCCGAACTCGCCGCGGCCGGGGCGCTGCCCGCCGGGATCCCCGCGCACCCGTTGGCACGGCGTCGCTGGGTGGTCCGGGATCCGCAGGCCGGACCGGGCGGGCGGGTGATCTGGGAGCAGCCGTTCCCGTTCCACTCGTACCACTGGGGCCTGCTGTGGCGCGGGCTGCGGGAGGCCACCCCCGATTCGGTGGTGTACCGGCAGGGCGAGAGCGTCGCCGGGGTGAGCGCGGAGGGCGAAGTGCGGCTGGCCGGCGGGTCGGTGGAGCGGTACGACCTCGTGGTCGGCGCCGACGGCTACCGATCGGTGGTGCGCGAGGCCGTCTGCCCGGACTCGCGGCCGCACTACGCAGGATACGTGTGCTGGCGCGGGAACTTCGAGGCCCGGCTGCTGGATTCGCTCGGAGGGCACGAGGACTCGTACCCCGGGGCGGTGACCACCGTCTGCTGGCCGGGCGGGACCTGCGTGATCTACCGGATCCCCGGTCCGGCCGGGCTCCGCGTCAACTGGGTGCTGTACGCGACCCCGCCGCCCGCGGCCGGGCTGCGGCTGGACGATCCGACCAGCTTCCCGCCGGGCACGGTGACGGGGGAACTGGCGGTGCACCTGGCGGAGTTGCTGGAGGAGCGGTTCCCGCCGTACTGGGGTCGGGCGCTCGGGCTGACGGACCCGGCGGACGTGTACGTCCAGCCCATCTACGACCTGGAGGCGACCGCCATCACGGCGGGCCGGCTCCTGCTCTCCGGGGACGCCGCGTCGGTGGTGCGCCCGCACAACACCAGCGGCGCGGCCAAGGCCCTCCAGGACGCCAGCGCCTTCGAGGAGGCGTGGCGCGCGGCGGACTCGTGGGAGCAACTGCTGCGCGGCTACCAGGAGGCCCGGGGCGCGGCGGGCCGGGAACTGGTCGCGCTGGCCCGCCGGCTGGGCCGGGCCCAGGTGGAGCGGACCCCGGACTGGGCGGCCATGGGGCACGCCGAGGCCCAGGCGTGGTGGCAGGGCCAGCTCGCGGGGGCGGCCGACATCGGGGGCCAGGCGCTGACCCCGTAGGGGCCGGCCGAGCGGGCTCCGGGGCTGGGTGATGGCTCCGTCCGGCGGCCGGGCGACCCTGCGGCGGGCGTCTTACGGGAGCTGCCGCGACCCGGTCGGGGGGCGGGTCGGGGAGGTTCCTGACGGGGCATGGCCGGTGGGTGAAGGGATAGCGGCTGGTCAGGCGGTCCCCGTACGCCGGTTGCGCGGCGTGTCGCCGAGGGCGGGGCCGGGGCTGCGGTTGCGGGAGCTGACGGGGTGTCGGTGAGTGGACGGTGACACGTCCCATGTCACGACTCACGTCACGACTCACGTCACGACCCATGCCACGACCGACGTCACGACTCACGTCACGACCGACGTCACCAGGTCTGGTCTGGTCCCGGGGCACACCCACGTGCCCGACCGCTCGTTCCCGACAGGAGAGACACCTTGCTCCGCATCACGCGCTACACCGTCCCCGCCGCCCTCTGCCTGACCCTGCTGGCCGCGTCCCCCGGCCTCGCGGGCGCCGCCTCCGCTCCCGGGAAGCCGGTGGCCGCGGCCGCAGCCTCGTCCGTGACCGCGGAGAAGGCCATTCCCGGCACCGAGGCCCTGCTCGCGCAGGTGCAGTCGCTGGGCGGCGTCGCCGGACTGCTCAAACCCGTCACGGACTTGCTGGCCGCGATCCTCAAGTCCCCCGACGGCAAGCTCCCGGAGGCGGACCTCGCCGCCTTCAAGGAGAAGATCGACGCGGCGGTCGCGGAGCTGAAGAAGACCCTGCCCGCCGCTCCGGCCCTGCCGGTGCCGGTACCGCCGGTGGACGTGCCGAAGCTCCCGGTGGATCCGCCGAAGCTGCCCGTCGATGCGCCGAAGCTTCCGGTGGATGCGCCGAAGCTGCCCGTGGACGCGCCGAAGCTTCCGGTCGACGCGCCGAAGCTCCCCGTCGATGCGCCGAAGCTTCCGGTCGACGCGCCGAAGCTGCCCGTGGACGCCCCGAAGCTCCCCGTCGCGCTGCCCGCCGCGCCTCCCGTGGCGCTGCCCGTCTCCGCCCCGGTCAGGGCGAAGGCCAAGGCCGACGGGCCGCTGGACCTCGCCACCGGTGCGATCGACAAGCTCAAGGCCTCCGTGGACGGTCTCACCAAGGCCGCCGGTCCGTGCGGCTGTTCCACCGACGCCAAGGCCAAGGCCACCGACGTCGTGACCGACCTGGTCGCCGCCGTGGTCGCCCTGCTCACCGGCGCCGGCCTCCCCGGCCTGCCCGGTCTCCCGTCGCTCCCGGTCCCGGCCCCCGCCCTGCCGGTCCCCGCCCTCCCGGTACCGGCCCCCGCCCTGCCCGTCGAGTAGACCCGGCGCGCACCCCGGCGGCGACGGCCGGGCCCGCCCGGCCGGGCCTTGACCCGGCCGGGCGCGACCGCGCCGGGCTTTGACCGGGCCTGGCAGCCCCCCGGCGCCCCCGGCCGCCCTCCGGTTCCCGGTCCCCGGACCTCCGGCGCCCCCGGCCCTGGCGCCACGGCTCACGGCCCCGGCCCCTGCCGCCACGGTCCCGGACCTCCGGCGCCCCCGGCGCCACCGCGCGCGACCGCGTACGACCGCGTGCGACCGCCGTGCCGCCGCGCGACCGTACGGACCCCCTTGACGCGCCCTCCGGGCAGGTGGACGCTCCCGGGGCTCGGATCCGTACGGGGTGGCTTGGGGGCCGGAATGCCGGAGCAGTCGGGGCAGCACGTCCAGACGGCGGGGGAGTTGCGCGCGCAGCTCGTGGCCCACGGGGCGCGGTGGTCCGTCAGCGAACATCTCGCCGACGGGGATCCGGTCCCGAGGCCCTCGCTGGGACTGGGGCCGGGGGCCGGCCTCACGCCCGCCGCGGCCGCGCCGCCGGTGGATCTGCGGGAGCTCGTCGGGCGGCCGAGCGGCAATCCGCACCTCACCCGGCGCAGGGCGGCGCACGGCCTGCTGACGGCCCCGGGTCCCCAGGACGACCCGGCGGCGGGGGCGGCCCACCTTGGCGGTCCCGGCGGCTCCGTAAGTCCCGTAGGCCCCGTAGCCGCAGGCAGCTCCACCTCCCCCATCGCCCCCGGCGGCCCCGCCGCCCCCGCTCGGCCCGCTGCCGTCGACTGGCGGCAGCGGTGGGGGTGGTCCTGGATCACCAAGGTCAAGGACCAGAATCCGTGCAGTTCCTGCTGGGCGTTCGGGGCGGCCGGGCTGGTGGAGTCGATGGCGCGGATCGAGCACCACGTGTGGGCCGAGCGGTCCGAGGGGGACGTGCACGACGGGCTGCGGGCGCCTTGCGGGCAGACGGGCAGTCCCGAGTCCGCGCTCGACTGGGTCAGGACCAACGGCGGGCTCGCCGACCCGGACTGCTGGCCCTACTCCCCGCCCCCGCCCGGCACCCCGCCCGACCGGCTCGACGCCTGGCGGGCGGAGTACACCCCGAGCTGGGACCGGTCGGGCCGCACCGTCCGGATCCCCGAGCACGTGCGGCTCGGCGACGTGGAGCAGCAGAAGGTGTGGCTCGACACGGTCGGTCCGCTGACCGCCTGTTTCGACGTGTACGACGATTTCTTCGGCCTCGGCTCCGGCGTCTACCACCGCACCAGCGACCGTCTGGCGGGCGGCCACTGCGTCCTGATCGTCGGCTACGACGACGCGGCCGGCTGCTGGCTGTTCAAGAACTCCTGGGGCCCGGGCTTCCACGTCGGCGGCTACGGCCGCATCGCGTACGGCGAGGTGAAGATCGACCACTGGGCCAAGTGCGGTCTGCAGGGCACCAACATCGATCCCTGGAGCAAGCGCCGCCTGCACACCGGCAACGTCTACGAGAGCGGCAACGGCCGCGCCCACCGCAACTTCGAGATGGCGGCCCTGGCGGGGAGGGACAGCGGAGGACTCCAGCACTGGTGGCGCGAGGGCGACGCCCCGTATCCCTGGGCCCGCGCCCGGGCCTTCGGCTCCGACGCCTCCGGCCAGCCCGCCTTCACGGGGACCACCTACAACCGGAACATGGAGTCCCTGCACGTCACCACCGGCGGCCGGCTGCGCCACTGGTACTACGAGCAGTCCGGCGGCGCCTGGCGCGACGGCGGCGCCTTCGGCCCGGGGGACGCGGCGGTCGGCTCGACCCCGGCGTTCATCCAGAGCGACTACGGCGCCCCGGGCAACTTCGAGGTGGTGGTCCGCACCGCGGACGGCCGGCTCAACCACTGGTGGCGGATCAACGGCGCGCCCTGGACCTGGAACGACGGCGGCCGCTTCGCCTCCGGTATCGCCCACTACGGCCCGGCCCTGGTCCAGACCCGCTCCCGCCACCTCGACCTGGTCGCCACCCGTACGGACGGCCGGATGCAGCTGTGGTGGCGCGACGACCCGAACGGGTTCGTCTGGCGCCCCGGCGAGATCTTCGGCAGCGGGATCACCTCCGCGCCCTGCCTGGTCGAAGGGCAGTACGGGGCGGCCGACGAGGACACCGCCGGGAACTACGAGCTGTGCGTGACCGGCGGGGACGGCCGCGTCGAGCACTGGTGGCGCGGCAACGCCTCCGGCGCCTCCTGGCAGCGCGGCGCGGTCTTCGGCCACGACGTGCTCGCGGTCACCGGGATGCTCCAGGGCAGTTTCGGGTTCAACCTGGAGGTGATCGTCCTGCGCACCGACCGCCTGCTCCAGCACTACTGGCGCGACGGCGCGGGCTGGCACGAGGGGGCCGTCATCGGCCCGGCCTGACCCCGGCCCGGCCTGACGCCTTGCCGGGGACCCGGGGACCCGGGGACCCGGAGACCCGGAGAGGAGCCCGTGTGGAGGTCCGTGAGGTGGCGCTCGCGCCCGGTGAACCGTACGAGCTGCGGCTCACCGGTCGCGGTGCGCGCGGCTACGTCTGGACCTGGCGGGTGACGGGCGACGCGGACGCCGTCTCGGTCTCCGAGGGCCCGGGCCCGCAGCCGCCCGAGCCGGAGGGGGCGCTGCCCCCGGGCGCGACCGTGGAGCGCGTATACGTCGTACGGGGGCGGGTGGCGGGCAGGGCCAGGATCCGCTTCGCGCAGGTGCGGCCGCCGTATCCCGACGAGGCCCCGCTGGCCGAGTTCGTCCTGGACGTCGTGGTGGCGTGAGCGCAGGTTCACAGGGTCCACATCGTGGACGGCGCCCAGCTTGCACCCCTGTTGTATCTATGCTGTGCGCATGCCATCCGGGACCAGCACCGCGACCACCACCACTACCGCGACCACCACCCCGACCCCTGCCGTGACCGCCGCCGAGCGCGTCTACCAGTACGTCAAAGAAGGCGTGCTCGACCGGCGCTACGAGGGCGGGGTCCTGCTCACGGAGGGCGAGCTCGCCCTCGCCGTCGGCGTCTCGCGCACCCCGGTCCGCGAGGCGCTGCTGCGCCTCGAGACCGAGGGGCTGCTGAAGCTGTACCCGAAGAAGGGCGCCCTCGTCCTGCCGGTCTCCGCGCAGGAGATCGCCGACGTGATCGAAACCCGGCTGCTGGTCGAGGAGTTCACCGTCCGCAGGGCCGTGCCCGCCCCGCCCGGGCTGCTGGACCGGCTCGCGGAACTGATCGAGGAGCAGCGCCGCCACGGCGCCGCGGGCGAACTCCCGGCGATGATGGCCGCCGACCGGGCCTTCCACGCCGAGATCGTGCGCAACGCCGGCAACCAGATCCTGTGCCGCCTCTACGACCAGCTGCGCGACCGCCAGCTGCGCATGGGCGTCGCCCTGCTGCACGCGCACCCCGACCGGGTGGAGCGCACGCTCGCCGAGCACACGGAGATCCTCGACGCCCTGCGCGCGGGCGACGGCGACACGGCCGCCGCGGCGGTACGGGCCCACGTGGGCCGGGTGGCGGAACTGGTCCGGGGGTCCTCCCGATGAGCTCCGCGACCGCCCCGGCCGCCCCGGCGTCGTTGCCCAAGGACCCTCCCGGCGGCCGCAAGGCGGTGCTCGTCTGGTCGATCGGCGTGGCCGTCTACTTCGTCGCCGTCATCTTCCGCACCAGCCTCGGCGTCGCCGGCCTGGAGGCCGCCGACCGCTTCCACGTGAACGCCTCCGCGCTGTCCACGTTCTCCCTCCTCCAGCTCCTGGTCTACGCGGGCATGCAGATACCCGTCGGCCTGATGGTGGACCGGCTCGGCACGAAAAAGGTGCTCACCCTCGGCGCCGTGCTCTTCACCGCCGGACAGATCGGCTTCGCGCTCTCCCCGTCCTACGGGATGGCCCTGGCCGCCCGCGCCCTGCTGGGCTGCGGGGACGCCATGACCTTCATCTCCGTGCTGCGGCTCGGCACCCGCTGGTTCCCGGCCCGCCGAGCACCGCTGATGGCGCAGCTGGCCGGGCTGGTCGGGATGGCGGGCAACCTGGTCTCCACCCTGGTGCTGGCGCCCGTCCTGCACGGGATCGGCTGGGTGCCGGCGTTCGCGGGCAGCGCGGTGGCCGGGCTGGTCGTCCTCGTTCCGCTGGTGCTGTTCCTGCGCGACCACCCCGAGGGCCACGAGCCGCCGCCGCGCGAGCCCGCGGCCACCGCGGGCGCAGGTGGCTTCGTACGGCGGCAGATCTCCGACTCCTGGAAGGAGCCGGGCACCAAGCTCGGTCTGTGGGTGCACTTCACGACGCAGTTCCCGGCGATGGTGTTCCTGCTGCTGTGGGGCATGCCGTTCCTGGTCGAGGCGCAGGGGCTGTCGCGGACCACGGCGGGCGGGCTGCTCACGCTGATCGTCGCCTCGAACATGGCGCTCGGGCTGGTCTACGGGCAGATCGTGGGCCGCAGGCAGTCCTCGCGGATCCCCCTGGCCCTGGGCACGGTCGCCGTGACCGCGCTGATGTGGGGCTCGGTCCTGGCCTACCCGGGGGACCACGCGCCGATGTGGCTGCTGGTCTGCCTCTGCCTGGTGCTCGGCATGTGCGGTCCGGCCTCGATGATCGGCTTCGACTTCGCCCGCCCGGCCAATCCGGCCGAGCGTCAGGGCACCGCCTCCGGGATCACCAACATGGGCGGTTTCATCGCCTCGATGACCACCCTGCTGGTGGTGGGGCTGCTGCTCGACGCCACCGGGGACGACTACCGGATCGCCTTCTCCTCGGTCTTCGTCCTGGAACTGCTGGGCATCAGCCAGATCCTGCGCCTGCGCGGCCGGGCGCTGTCCCGGGAACGGGACCGCGCGACCACCGCCGTGGCCGGCGCCGTGGTCACCGCAGGGGCCGCGGCCGACATCGCGCCTTCCGAAGTCAGCCCGGCACGCCCCTGAACGGTTTTGCTACGGCGCCCCGGCTACGGCGTCACGGAGAAGTGGGCCAGGATCGCCTCGGCCAGCGCCGGGTCGCCCTCCACCTTCACGCGGTCGGCGACGGTGTGCGGCCGCACCCGCCCGCCCGCGAGCCGTACGTACGTCTCCCAGTCCAGGGTCAGCGTCACCGCCGGGCCGAGCGACGGGGCCTTGTCGATCGTGCCCCGGCCCTCCGCGTCCACCCGTACGGTCCGCATGAACTCCAGGGGCCCGTGCACATCGATGACCACGGCCGAGTTCGCGGGCGCGCCCGCCTTCTTGGCGACCACCTTCGGCAGCCCGGACAGGAGGATGTCGCGCGCCACGTACGCGCCGGGCGAGTCCCAGTTCCCCGGCACCCCCAGCGCCGCCCGCAGGTCCTGCTCGTGCATCCACACGTCGAAGGCGCGCAGCCTCAGCGAGTGCTCCAGCGTCGCCGGCTCGCCCAGCGGACCGCGGACCATGGTGTCCGGATCCCGCTTCTCGTTGCGCAGCTGCCGCGAGCGGCGAATGATCGTGTACTCCAGCTCCGAGGTCATCTCCGGCGCCGTGTGGTGGCGCCGTACGTCGACCTGGACCTCCATGTAGCGGCTGAACTCGTCCACCACGTGCCGCAGGTCCCGCGGCAGGGTGTGGATCGGCCGCGGGTCGCCGAGCTGCTCGCACTCGATGCCGATGATGTGCGAGACCACATCGCGCACGGACCAGTTGGGGCACGGCGTCGCCCGGCTCCACTCGCCCTCCGTCAGCGGGAGGACCAGCTCGGATATCGCCTCGATGGAGTGGGTCCACGCGTCGGCATAGGGCTGAAGACTGGGATGCGGATGGACGGTCAACGGGACCCCTCGCGTGCTGTTCATTGGCGCGTTGGCGCGTTCTGGAAGCTAGTGCAATGGCTTCAAAACTACGCTGCCGGTGAGCACCCCGGCAGTGCTTTCGTGTGACGATCGTAGGCCCGAGTTGACGGCTTGAATGCCAGGACGGTGGTACTGTGCGCGCTTCCCTGATCCAAATCGCGGTGAACGAAGGGGAGTCGGTGGCTTCCCGCCGCTCCCGCGCCGCCGACCTCGTCCGCGACCAGTCCTCCTCGGATCTCGTCGTCCTGCCCGAACTGTGGACCGTCGGGGCCTTCTCCTACGAGCAGTTCGAGACAGAGGCGGAGCCCCTGGACGGCCCCACCTACGAGGCCATGTCCAAGGCGGCCCGCGATGCCGGGGTCTGGCTGCACGCCGGTTCCGTCGTGGAGCGGGCGGGCGACGGCTCGCTCTACAACACCGCGCTCGTCCTCTCCCCGACGGGCGAGCTCGCGGCCACGTACCGCAAGATCCACCGCTTCGGCTTCGACCAGGGCGAGGCCGTCCTGATGTCCCCCGGCGACTCCCTGACCACCGTGGAGCTGCCGGAGCAGACGCTGGGCCTCGCCACCTGCTACGACCTGCGCTTCCCCGAGCTGTTCCGCGGACTGGTCGACGCCGGGGCGACCACGATGGTCGTCGCCGCGGGCTGGCCGGCCCGCCGCCGCGCCCACTGGACCCTCCTGAACCGCGCGCGGGCCGTCGAGGACCAGTCGTACGTACTCGCCTGCGGGCTGGCGGGCACCCACGCGGGCGTGGAGCAGGCCGGGCACAGCCTGGTCGTCGACCCGTGGGGCGAGGTCCTCGCCGAGGCGGGCCCGGGGGAGGACGTCCTGACCGTGGACCTCGACCCGGCGAAGGTCGCCCTGACCCGCGAGCAGTTCCCGGCCCTCAAGGACCGCCGACTGGGCCGCTAGCGGCCGCCGCCCCTCAGTCTTCGCCGCCGCCGTCGCCCTCGCGCTCCTTTTCGGCCATCCGGATCACGCACACGGCGACGGCGATCAGCAGGGCCGCGTCCGCGTCCTCCCGGATCACGTCGACCGCGTAGGTCTCGCGGACCCGGTACCACTGGCGGGAGATCAGGGCGAGCAGCTCCCCCTCGTACTCGACCTTGAACTCCCGGTCCAGGATCCGGCCGCTGATGTCCAGCTCGGTGCCCTCGTTGAGGGTCACGAGGTAGTGGTTGCGCAGCAGCGAGAACCGCTTCCGGCGAATCACCGCGAGCCGCCGGTCGTCCCTCTCCAGGGTCATCGCGTCGCGGAAGGAGAACCACTTCTCCCGCAGCGTGATCAGGGTCTGCCCGTCGGGGTCCTTCAGCTCCAGGGTGTCGCGCAGCCGCAGGGCCTTGCCGTCGACGAGGAAGGCGTGGCGGCCGTCCTCGTCCTCGATCCAGTAGTCGTCGCCGAGGGCCAACACTTTGTCCCGTACGAGGTATTTCATGCGCTCATCGCTGCCCGCGATAGGTTCCCGTCATGCCTCTCCTCTACGTGACCGATCTGGCGTACCCGGCGCGCGGCCGCCGCTACGGCGACGAGGACGTCTTCCTCACCTCGCGGCTGCGCGAGCACTTCCCGCTGGCCCTGTGCCATCCGCTGGACGCGCAGGCCTTGATGCCGGCGGGCTTCGACGCCGTCGTGATCCGCAACAGCGGCCCGGTCCTGCACTACCAGCAGGCCTACGATTCCTTCCGCGCGGCCGCCCTCGCCGCCGGCACCCCCGTCTACAACCCCCTCACCGGCCGGGGCGACATGGCGGGCAAGCAGTACCTCCTGGACCTCACGGCGTCCGGCCACCCCGTCATCCCGACCGTCGACGACCCGGCGGACCTCGCCCTGCTCCCGCCCGCGGCCTCGTACGCGGTGAAGCCGAAGCAGGGCGCCGACTCGATAGGCCTCACCTTCACCCCGCACCCGGACTGCGCACCGGGGGAGTTCCTGATCCAGCCGCGCATCGACTTCGCGTACGAGGTGTCCTTCTACTTCGTCGACGACTCCTTCCAGTACGCCCTGTACGCCCCCGACCCGGCCCGCCGCTGGGAGCTCGTCCCCTACGAGCCCACCCCCGCGGACCTGGCCTTCGCCCGCGGCTTCATCGACTGGAACACCCTCGACCACGGCATCCAGCGCGTGGACGCCTGCCGCGCCCCCTCGGGCGAGCTCCTCCTGGTGGAGCTGGAGGACCTCAACCCGTACCTCTCCTTGGACCTCCTCCCGCCCCCGGTCCGCGAATCCTTCGTGACGGCCCTGGTGGCCTCCCTGAAATCCTTCGTCCACGGCTGACGCGGGCCCGGCAGGATCCGGAAGAGACGGTCTAGCCGCCCTTCAGGCGCCGGGTGATTTCTTCGGAGAGCCGTTTTTGCAGCTCGGCCAGTTGGTCGGGGGTGTAGCCGGTGAGGTCTCCGGCGGCGGGGCCGCCCGGGTTCTGGTCCTTCTGTTTCTGTTTCTCCTGCTCCCTGCGCTGGAGTTCCTTCTCCTCCGGTGAGCCGGGAGCCGCGTAGGCGCAGCGGATGAGCTCGCCGTTGGCGTCCTTGAGGCAGGTCGCGTCGCGGCCGTCCACCTGGCCGCGGCCCTCCACCCGGTAGCGGACGTTCTGTTCGCTGCCGATGGTGGAGGTCCAGTTGCTGCCGCCGGTGGGTATGACCTCGAAGACCTGGTCGTCGTTGTAGCAGCAGACGTCCCGGTACTCGGCCTTGATCAGCGCGACGAGCGCCTTCGGCGAGGACCACACCGGATCGAGCCGGTGGATGGTCATCGGGGCGAGGCCGCCGCCGCTCTGGCGGGCCGGCACGGTCGACACGGCCACGACCGAGCTGGCCTCCCCCTGCGGGGTCAGCGGGGTCACGTACGCGCTGCGCCCGCTGCCGTCGCGGTACTGGAGGGTGAAATCGGCCTCGTTGCCCGCGTTGGTGCCGTCCTCGGAGGCGTCCCAGCCGCCGCGGTCGGCCCACCAGTCCGCGAAGCTGCCGACCGCGGTGGTCGCCTCGCGCTGGCGGCTCGCGAGGCTCAGCGGATAGGTCGGGCCGGGCACGCCGGCGGTGTTGGTGGCGATCTTTACCTCGCCGGTCCGCCCGTTGTAGAGCGCGACCCCGGCGGGCCGTTCGGTCACCACCAGGAACCCGGTCTGCCGCTTGAGGGGGACGACCACGGTCGGGGTCTCGCCGTCGCAGACCACGTAGACGTCCCCGGCGGAGAAGCGCACCCCGCGCTGCTTGGCCGAGATCTTGCGGCCCAGGTTGTGCGAGAACCAGCCGCTGATCCGCGCGTCCGCCTGCTCGGTGTCGAAGGAACACCGCTGCTGGGTCCGGCTGTTGGTGCCCAGCGGGACGTACTGGACGAGCGCGGTCTCGTACCCGGACAGCCACCCGCGCCGCTCGACCAGCGTCGCGAACCGGTCCGAGTCGGGCAGGTACGTCACGTCGGAGATCTCCCCGGTGACATCGCCCAGGTGGGGCGCGGACTGCGCCTTGCCGACCAGGTACGGGGCCCGGGGCGTCATCTCGGGCACGGCCTCGGTCACCACCTGCACGCCGTGCATGTACGCGCGGTCCTGGAGGTACGAGCCGTACACCAGCCACCAGATCGCGAGCGCCAGCCCGGCCACTCCGACCACGCATCCGAGCCCCGCCACCCAGTCCGCGACCTCCGAGCCCCCGCCCGGCTTCGCATCGCGTGTGCGCCACCGCCGGACCGCCTTCACCAGTGCCCACGGCACCCCGATGGCCGCCGCGAGCAGCAGGGGCGCCGCCAGCCAGGCCACGAGCTTGCGCAGCTCCCACACCAGGATGGTGGTGTAGTACGACCCGTACCAGAGCGCCAGCCCCAGCACCGCCGCCGCCAGCACCGCCGGTAATGCCGCCCGCAGCTTCTGCCCCATAGGTCCCCCGCCCCCAACGCCCAGGCGCCCCCGGCGCCGGCCTGCCCGAGGTGTACCCCGAGCCGGGGCGGCTCAGTCCCGGGGCGGCTCGGTCCCCGGCGGAGCGGCGGAGGCGGGGTGGCACCCTTGGTGCATGAATTCTGCCGCGTCCGCACCCCGTCGCGCCCGAGTCCGTGCCCCCGAGCTGATCGGCAAGGGCGGCTGGCTCAACACCGGCGGTAAGCCGTATACCCTCGCCGACCTGCGAGGACGGATCGTCATTCTCGATTTTTGGACCTTCTGCTGTGTGAATTGCCTGCACGTCCTCGACGAGTTGCGCGAGCTCGAGGAGAAGCACCGCGACACCGTCGTGATCATCGGTGTGCACTCGCCGAAGTTCGTCCACGAGGCCGAGCACGCCGCCGTCGTCGATGCCGTCGAGCGGTACGAGGTGCACCACCCCGTGCTCGACGACCCCGAGCTGGCGACCTGGAAGCAGTACGCCGTCCGCGCGTGGCCCACGCTCGTCGTGATCGACCCCGAGGGGTACGTCGTCGCGCAGCACGCCGGTGAGGGGCACGCGCACGCCATCGAGCGGCTCGTCGAGGAGCTGGAGGCGGAGCACGAGGCCAAGGGGACCCTGCGGCGCGGTGACGGGCCGTACGTGGCTCCCGAGCCGGTGGCGGGCGATCTGCGGTTCCCCGGGAAGGCGCTCGTGCTGCCCTCCGGGAACCTCCTGGTCTCCGACTCGACGCGGCACCAGCTGGTGGAGCTGGCCGCCGACGGGGAGAGCGTCGTACGGCGCATCGGCAGCGGGCAGCGCGGCTTTACCGACGGGAGCGCCACGGATGGGAGCTTCAGCGAGCCCCAGGGGCTGGCGCTGCTGCCCGACGGGTCCGTGGTCGTCGCCGACACCGTGAACCACGCCCTGCGCCGGTTCGACCCCGCCACCGGCGCCGTCGAGACCGTCGCCGGGACCGGCCGCCAGTGGTGGCAGGGGTCCCCGACCTCCGGGCCGGCCCTGGAGGTGGACCTGTCGTCGCCGTGGGACGTGGCCTGGTGGCGGGGGCGGGTGTGGATCGCCATGGCCGGCGTCCACCAGCTGTGGACCTGGGACCCGGAGAGCGGCACCGTCGCCCTGGCCGCCGGGACCACCAACGAGGGCCTGCACGACGGGCCGGCCGCCGAGGCCTGGTTCGCCCAGCCCTCCGGCCTCGCGGCCACCGAGGACCGGCTGTGGATCGCCGACTCCGAGACCAGCGCCCTGCGGTACGTGCACCAGGAGGGTGAGGGGGACGAGGGCTACGCGATCACCACCGCCGTCGGCACCGGACTCTTCGACTTCGGGCACCGCGACGGCGACGCCGCCCAGGCGCTGCTCCAGCACCCGCTCGGCGTCACCGCCCTGCCCGACGGCTCGGTCGCGGTGTGCGACACGTACAACCACGCCCTGCGGCGCTACGACCCCGCCACCGGCCAGGTCACCACCCTCGCCACCGATCTGCGCGAGCCCAGCGACGCCGTGCTCGTCGGCGAGGACATCGTGGTCGTCGAGTCCGCCCGGCACCGGCTGACCCGGCTTCGGCTCCCGGAGGAGGCGGTACGGGTGGACGCGGTCGCCCACCGTACGCAGCGGGCCGCGACCGAGGTGGCCCCCGGCACGCTCCGCCTCGACGTCGTCTTCCAGGCCCCGGCCGGCCAGAAGCTCGACACCCGCTACGGGCCCTCCACCCGCCTGCTGGTCTCCTCGACCCCGCCCGAGCTGCTGGTGTCCGGGGACGGGGCCGGGACCGACCTGTTCCGGGAGCTCGGGCTCAACCCGGAGCTCACCGAAGGCGTCCTGCACGTCTCGGCGATGGCCGCCTCCTGCGACGACGACCCGGCCAACGAATACCCGGCCTGCCACGTCCACCAGCAGGACTGGGGGGTACCGCTCCGCGTCACCGCCGGGGGCACGAGCCGTCTGCCCCTGGTCCTGGCGGGGATGGACGAAGACGCGTCGTAGGGCGGGGAACGGCCGAAAGCCCGCACCTCCCGCCGCATTGCGGCAGACGGTGCGGGCTTTCGGCCGTCCGACCGGTAGGCCTCAGCTCTCGAGGAACGCCACGAGGGTGTTCGCCAGGAGGTACGGGTCGTCCGCGCCGCACAGTTCGCGGGCGCTGTGCATCGAGAGGATGGCCACGCCGATGTCGACGGTGTGGATGCCGTGGCGGGCGGCCGTGATCGGGCCGATCGTCGTGCCGCAGGGCATCGAGTTGTTGGAGACGAAGGTCTGCCACGGCACGCCGGCCCGCTCGCAGGCGGCCACGAACACCGCGCGCCCGCTGCCGTCGGTCGCGTAGCGCTGGTTGACGTTGACCTTGAGGATCGGGCCGCCGTTGGCGCGCGGGTGGTGCGAGGGGTCGTGCCGCTCCGCGTAGTTGGGGTGCACGGCGTGGCCGGTGTCGGAGGAGAGGCAGATGCTGCCGGCGAAGGCCCGCGCGCGGTCCTCGTAGGAGCCGCCGCGCGAGAAGACTGAACGTTCCAGCACGTTGCCCAGCAGCGGTCCGTCCGCGCCGGTGTCCGACTGCGAGCCGTTCTCCTCGTGGTCGAAGGCGGCCAGTACGGGGATGTACGCGAGGTTCTCCGCCGTGGAGGCCGCGGCCAGTGCCGCGACGCCCGCGTGCACGGAGAGCAGGTTGTCCATGCGCGGGCCGGCCAGCAGCTCGCGGTCGCGGCCCAGGTAGGCGGGCGGCTCGATCGAATGGACCATCAGGTCCCAGCCCGCCACGGAGCCGCGGGGCAGGTCCTCTTCCTCTTCGAGGAAGGCGATCAGGTCGCCCTCGTGGACCTCGCCCAGACCCCAGATCGGCTGCATGTGCCGCTGCTTGTCGAGCTTGAGGCCGTCGGTGTTCACCGACCGGTCGAGGTGGACGGCGAGTTGCGGTACGCGCATCAGCGCGCGGTCGATGTTGACGAGCCGTTCGGTGCCGTCGCGCAGGGTCAGCCGGCCGGCCAGGCCCAGGTCGCGGTCGAGCCAGGTGTTGAGGAGGGTGCCGCCGTAGATCTCCACGGCGATCTGCCGCCAGCCCTGCGAGCCGGTGTCGGGCAGCGGCTTGACGCGGAGGTTGGGGGAGTCGGTGTGGGCGCCGACGATGCGGAACGGCGTGTGCGCGGCCGCGCCTTCGGGCACGTACCAGGCGATGATCGCGCCCCCGCGGGTCACGAACTTGCCTCCCGTGCTCGCGTCCCATGCGTCCGTTTCCGCCAACTGCCTGAATCCGGCCTTCTCCAGTCGCTCCGCCGCGTTGGCCACGGCGTGGTACTGCGACGGACTGGCCGTCAAGAAGGTCATCAGGTCGTCGGTGTGGCCGCGGTCGAAGCGGGCGGCGGGAGAGCTCATCTTTTTTCCCTTGTGTGGAAGGCCCCGGCTTCAGCCGGGGGAGGAGTTACCCCGACTCGGAGCCTCGCTGCGGCGGAGTGCCGCTGCGTGAGGCTGTGACCTGTGCTTGTGTTCGGATCGTGAGTGCCCCTAGCGTCCGGGGCGTGGAGATTCCTTCCGTGAAGCGGTCGTTCAAGTACCGCTTCTATCCGACGACCGCGCAGGCTGGGGAGCTGTCGCGGACGTTCGGGTGTGTGCGGAAGGTCTACAACCTTGCGCTCGCAGCTCGCTCCGAGGCCTGGACCGTGAGCCGGGAGCGGGTGGGCTACGGGCAGACTTCGGCCATGCTCACGGCGTGGAAGAAAACCGAGGAGCTGGCCTTCTTGGCAGAGGTGTCCTCGGTCCCGTTGCAGCAGGTATTGCGGCACCTGCAGTCGGCGTTCGTGGCGTTCTGGGGAAAGCGATCGCAGTACCCGCGCTTCAAGTCGAAGCGGAAGTCGCGGGCGTCGGCCGAGTACACCCGTACCGGGTTCCGCTACGTGGAGGGCCGGTTGACGCTGGCGAAGATGATCGAGCCCTTGGACATCGTGTGGTCTCGTCCCCTGCCGAAGGGGATGGATCCGTCCACGGTCACGGTCTCGTGCGACTCTGCCGGGCGCTGGTATGTCTCGCTGCTGTGCGAGGACACTCCGGCCCCCTTGCCCGCCACCACGAACGCCCTCGGTATCGACGCCGGACTGACGGCCCTGCTCACGCTGTCCACCGGCGAGAAGATCCCCAACCTCCGCCACGAACGGAAGTCCCGCGAGCATCTGGCCCGCGCGCAGCGCGCGCTGTCGCGGAAGGAGAAGGGCAGCAAGAACCGGGCCAAGGCCCGCACCCGGGTAGCTCGGATTCATGCCAGGATCGCCGACCAGCGCCGCGATCATTTGCACAAACTGACGACTCGACTCGTGCGCGAAAACCAAACGCTCGTGATCGAGGACCTGACCGTCACCAACATGCTCAGGAACCACAAGCTGGCCCGCGCGATCAGCGACGCCGCCTGGCGCGAACTGCGGTCGATGCTGGAGTACAAGACGGCCTGGTACGGGCGTCAGCTGATCACGGTGGACCGGTGGTTCCCCAGCACCAAGCTGTGCTCGGCCTGCGGGGCCATCGCCGAAGTGCTGCCTCTGGACGTCCGTGAGTGGACGTGTGAAAAGTGCGGGATGGCCCATGACCGGGATGGGAACGCCGCGATGAATCTTCTGGCCGCCGGGCTGGCGGTTACTGCCTGTGGAGCGGGTGTCAGACCTCATCGGGAGTCCTCCTCTCGGTCGGGGCGGTCCGTGGTGAAGCAGGAAAACCCACCTGTGAGGGTGGGATTCTCCTCCCGCTAGGGAGGAGAGGAAGCCAAGTGGTTCACCTTAACGACGGTTGTGTTTGCCATGCACGGACCGCGGTGGACAGTTGGAAGCTCTGGGGCCGCAGGGGGTGTAACGGGTTTATTGTGCGGTTCCGTTGCCTTTTCAGCCCGGCGGACGCTCGAAGCGGCGCTGCAGCTGTCTGCGCTCGCCCCGGCGGATGCGCGGGAGCATCTCCGGGGTCTGCGCGGAGCGCTGTGCGCGTCTTTTGCGTCCGGCGCAGAAGATACAGGCCTCTCCGGGAGGCGCGTCGGGGTCGATGGGTGCTCCGGGGTGTTCGGAGCACCCGGAGGCGTTGCGGGGGCGGGAGAGTTCGCGGGCCACGATGAAGGCGCGGTGCAGGTCGTCGGCCATCGCGACGAAGTCCTCGGGGGGCGAGGACAGGCTCAGGTGGAACCGCCGCTCCTCGACCGTGCGCAGAGCGCCGAGCAGGGCGTCCATGTTGTACGGGGGCTCGGGCACGGGGTAGCCCAGCCGGCGCTGTTCCCCGACGGGCGGGGCGGCGGAGGCCGCGCGGGCCCCCTGGGCGCGCAGTCCGAGGCGCCGCCGGTCGTTGCAGATCAGGCAGCGGCCCCAGCCGTCGGGCGCCTCGGGGTCGAGGGCGCCGTTGGGGTGTTCGGGGCAGCCCGTGTAGCTCTTGGCGGGGGCCAGCCCGGCGGCGGTCTGGAAGGCGGTGTAGAGGGCGTCGGCGACGGTTTCGTACTCGGTGGGGTGGGCGCCGTCGTAGAGCTCCCGGAGGTGGTCGCCGAGGCTGCCCACGGCCGCCTGCAGCTCCTTGAGGGCGTACGGCCGCCCGGTCGGGACGGAGTACCCCCTGCTGCCGCGCTGCTGCTCCTGTGGGCTCATACCTACGAGCGTCCCACGAAGCACCGACATCCCGGGAACCCCGCAGGTCCCGCCGGGGGTGGAGGGGGAGGTGCGGGGCCGAGCGTGCGCCGACGGCCGGGCCCCCGTGCGGGAGGGTCCGGCCGTCGGTGTGTCCGTACACCGCGTACGGGCAGGGGTGGGGAGGGTCCGGTGAGACTAGAAAGCGGCCTCGTCGAGCTCCATCAGGGTGTTGTCGACGGACTCGGCGAGCGCGCGGGCGACCGAGACGCCGGGCAGGATCTGGGAGGCGAAGAACTTCGCCGCCGCGATCTTGCCGGTGTAGAACGCCACGTCCTTCGCGGAGGCGGCCGGCAGCTTCTCGGCGGCCACGGCCGCGCCCTTGAGCAGCAGGTAGCCGACGACCACGTCGCCCGAGGCCATCAGCAGGCGGGTGGTGTTCTGGCCGACCTTGTAGATGTTCTTGACGTCCTCGCCGGTGGCGGTGAGGTCGACGATCATCTGGCCGACGATGGCCTCCAGGTCGACGGCGGCCTTGGCGAGCGCGTCGCGGGCCGGGGCCAGCTCCTCGCCGCCCACGCCCTCGGCGAGGAACTTCTTGATCGTCTCGGAGAGGACGTTCAGCGAAGCACCCTGGTCGCGGACGATCTTCCGGAAGAAGAAGTCCTGGCCCTGGATGGCCGTGGTGCCCTCGTAGAGGGTGTCGATCTTGGCGTCGCGGATGTACTGCTCGATCGGGTACTCCTGCAGGTAGCCGGAGCCGCCGAAGGTCTGCAGGGACTGGGCGAGCTGCTCGTAGGACTTCTCCGAGCCGTAGCCCTTCACGATCGGCAGCAGCAGGTCGTTGAGGCCGATCAGGGAGGAGGCGTCCTCGCCCGCGGCCTGCTTGATCTGGATCTCGTCCTGGATCGAGGCGGTGTACAGGACCAGGGCGCGCATGCCCTCGGCGTACGCCTTCTGCGTCATCAGCGAGCGGCGCACGTCGGGGTGGTGGGTGATGGTGACCTTGGGGGCCGCCTTGTCCATGAACTCGGCCAGGTCGGGGCCCTGCACGCGCTCCTTGGCGTACTCCAGCGCGTTCAGGTAGCCCGTCGAGAGCGTGGCGATGGCCTTCGTGCCGACCATCATCCGGGCGAACTCGATGATCATGAACATCTGGCGGATGCCGTCGTGCTTGTCACCGATCAGCCAGCCCTTGGCGGGGTGCTGGTCGCCGAAGGTCATCTCGCACGTGTTGGAGGCCTTGAGGCCCATCTTGTGCTCGACGTTCGTCGCGTAGACGCCGTTGCGCTCGCCCAGCTCGCCGGTCTCCCAGTCGAACTCGAACTTGGGCACCAGGAAGAGCGAGAGCCCCTTCGTGCCCGGGCCGTGGCCCTCGGGGCGCGCGAGGACGTAGTGGAGGATGTTCTCCTCCATGTCGTGCTCGCCGGAGGTGATGAAGCGCTTGACGCCCTCGATGTGCCAGGAGCCGTCGGCCTGCTCGATCGCCTTGGTGCGGCCGGCGCCGACGTCGGAGCCCGCGTCGGGCTCGGTCAGCACCATCGTGGAGCCCCAGCGCTTCTCGACGGCGATCTGTGCGACCTTCTTCTGCGCCTCGTTGCCCTCTTCGAAGAGGATGCCGGCGAACGCCGGGCCGGAGGAGTACATCCAGACGGCCGGGTTCGCGCCCAGGATGGTCTCGGCGAAGGCCCAGATGAGGGAGCGCGGCGAGGTGGTGCCGCCGATCTCCTCGGGCAGGCCCAGGCGCCAGTACTCGGAGTCCATGAAGGCCTGGTAGCTCTTCTTGAAGGACGCCGGGACGGGCGCGGTGTTGGTGGCCGGGTCGAAGACCGGCGGGTTGCGGTCGGCGTCCTCGAAGGAGGCGGCCAGCTCGTTCTCCGAGAGCTTGGTCATCTCGCTGAGGATGGTCTTGGCGGTGTCGGTGTCCATCTCGCCGAACGGGCCGGTGCCGTACAGCTTGTCGCGTCCGAGCACCTCGAAGAGGTTGAACTCGATGTCGCGGAGATTCGACTTGTAGTGCCCCATGGCGACGGCTCCGTTAAGGCTCGGTGAGACGGGTTCCTCGTACATACCAATCGGTAACGTAATGATGCTACCCGTCGGTAATAACGCGCAACCCCTAGCAGCTCGACTGTGACGACTCTCTCTGGAGTACCGGTAGCCCGCACCACACGGTTCTGCCGGATCCTCCGGGCCGGACGCCGGATCGAGGCCCCGTCGACGGGCTGAAGTCCCGCTGACCGGAACTCGACGTCCGGGCGGGCCACCGCCTCGGTAGGCTTCGGCCCATGTACGGCTACGACCAGAACCCGGGCGCCCAGCAGCAGTACGCCCCGCAGCAGCCCCAGCAGGGCTACGCGCAGCAGCCGCCGCTGTACCCGGAGCCGTCTCCACCCTCCCTCGCGGACGCGGTGCGCGCCTTCACGACCGGTTCGCTCTCCGCCGAGGACTTCCAGCAGATCTTCGCCACCTCGAAGGTCTACTGCCCGCGCGGCGACACCCCGGGATTCCTGGCGCTGCACAACACGCAGCAGCCGGTCATCCCCATGTTCACCACGCTCAAGGAGCTCCGCCGGTACGCCGGCAAGGAGTCCAAGTACTTCGTGATCACCGGCGCCGAGGTGATCGACCTGCTGCCCACCGGCTACGGCTTCGTCCTCGACATGGAGGGCGACCACCGGATGGTCTTCGACGCGAAGGCCGTCGAGCAGATGGTCGACTTCGCGATGCGCCGCATGTACGGCTAGAGGCCTCGGGCCGGGGGGCGGACATGCTGCGGGTGCACTTCACGGCCGAGGACCTCTTCAACGTCACCTTCGCGAGCGAACCGATGCCCCTGGTGGAGTTGTGCATGGCGCTCGTCGCCGCCCAGCGCACCGATGAGCAGGCGGTTTTCGGCCGCTGGCGCAGCCTCGTGGCCCGAGAGCTCCCCGGCCGGGCGCTGCCGTTGTTCGACCTGCTGCGCCCCGACGGCGACAATCCGGAGTTCGTCGAGCCCTGCTCGCGGAGCCTGGAGGAAGGGCTGGCCGACATACGCGGGTCCGCGCCGCTGCTGACCCCCGACATGTTCCACCGGGCCGCCGCCCGTGCCCCCGGCTCCGCGAGCTGGCTGCGCGCGCTGTGGGACCTGGACCGGGAGGCGTGGGACCAGCTGGATTCGGCGCTGCGGGTCTCGTACGAGGTGCTCGTCGCCCCGCACTGGGCGCGGATCCGGCAGTCCTTCCAGGCGGACGTCGCCTGGCGGACCCGGCTGCTCGCCGCCCACGGGATCAAGGCCTGCCTGGCCAGTACGCACCCGGCCGCCGACTGGTCGGGCACGGCCTTCGAGGTGGGCCGCCCGCCGGACTACGAGGTCCACCTGGGCGGACGCGGCCTGATCCTGATGCCCTCGCCGTTCTGGACGGGGCGCCCGCTGCTCGCCGGGCACCCGTCCGGGGCGCACCTGCTGCTGTACCCGGCGCTGACCCCGCTCCCGCTGTCCGTGCCGGGCCCGGCGGCCGGGGCGCTGGACGCGCTGCTCGGGCGGACCCGGGCGGCGGTGCTCCAGTCGCTGGTCCAGCAGCGCACGACCAGCGAGCTCGCCCGTGACCTGGGCATTTCCCTGCCTTCGGCGTCCGAGCACACCCGTACCCTGCGCGCGGCGGGCCTGATCACCACGGAACGCGACGGCAAGGCGGTCCTCCACTCGACGACCGCGCTGGGCGTGGACCTCCTTCACAGCGGCGGCTGACGGGCTTCCTTTCGGCGCTGCCCGAAAGGATCGCGGAGTCGCTCGCGAGTCCCGAACATCAGTGCTGCGGGGGGAATCCCGCTCCTATTCACAGGGGGACCGTGATGGCACGTATGTCCTTGCGCACGAAGCTCGCGTCAGTTGTGGCCACGGGGGTGATGGTGCTGGGTACGGGGGTCCTGGCGGCGACGCCCGCGCAGGCGGACTCGACCCAGTGCCCGGACGGGTACGCCTGCATCTACTGGGGCACCACCGCGGACAGCGGGATCCGGAACATGTGGGCGACCTACGGCGCCCACAAGCTCTACTTCTACAGCGGCAGGCACCTGGTCGACAACAACCAGACCGACGGGTGGAAGATCTGGCTGTGCCGGAACAACAACGGCACCAACTGTGACTACGCGGTGTATCAGGACCACACGGCGGTGATCGACATGACCCCGTTCAACTCGGTCTCGATCGAGCCCTGACCACGTGAACGAGCGGGGGGTCCCCCGTGATCGGTTCCGACACAAGGAGGAAGCAATGACTCGTACCACTTCCACCACGCGTACGCGGCTTCGCGTGAAGGCGGCCGCGGTGCTGGCCACGGTGGCTCTGGCCGTGGGCGTCGGCGCCCTGGCCGCGGCCCCGGCGCAGGCCGCTCCGGCCTCGCTGTGCCGGTACGCCGACCCGGCGTGCAACGGCTGACATCCAGAGGTATCAAGGAATCGGGACCCCGGGGGAATTACCCCGGGGTTCCTTCTGTTCTGTCGGGTGTGGCAGAAAGTTCGAGTTTCAACTAAACTCGGCGACAGAAGGAGGTCCTGACCATGCCTGCAGTGACTGTGGAGAACCCGTTGACGCTCCCGCGCGTCGCGGAGCCCGCCCAGGAGACGACGACCGCCCGCAAGGTGCTGGCCGTCACGACGGCCCCTGGTGGCTTCGAGGGTGAGGGGTTCCCGGTACGTCGCGCGTTCGCCGGGATCAACTACCAGTACCTCGACCCGTTCATCATGATGGACCAGATGGGCGAGGTGGAGTACGCGCCGGGCGAGCCCAAGGGCACCCCGTGGCACCCCCACCGCGGCTTCGAGACCGTCACGTACCTGATCGACGGAACCTTCGTCCACCAGGACAGCAACGGCGGCGGCGGAATCATCAACGGCGGCGACACCCAGTGGATGACCGCCGGCAGCGGCCTCCTGCACATCGAGGCCCCGCCGGAGTCCCTGGTCGTCAGCGGCGGGCTCTTCCACGGCCTCCAGCTGTGGGTGAACCTCCCGGCCTCCGACAAGATGATGCCCCCGCGCTACCAGGACATCGGCGGCGGCCAGGTCCAGCTGCTCTCCACCCCCGACGGCGGCGCCCTGCTCCGCGTGATCGCCGGGGACCTGGACGGCCACGAGGGCCCGGGCATCACCCACACCCCGATCACGATGATCCACGCGACGGTGACCCCGGGCGCGCAGATCACCCTCCCCTGGCGCGAGGACTTCAACGCCCTGGCCTACGTCATGGCCGGGCGCGGCTCGGTCGGCGAAGAGCGGCGGCCCGTCCACACCGGGCAGACCGCGGTCTTCGGCGAGGGCGGCTCGATCACCGTACGGGCGGACGAGGCCCAGGACTCCAACGCCCCGGCCCTGGAGATCGTCCTCCTCGGCGGCCGGCCGATCCGGGAACCGATGGCGCACTACGGCCCGTTCGTCATGAACAGCCAGCACGAACTCCAGCAGGCCTTCGACGACTTCCAGGCCGGCCGGCTGGGCCGCATCCCGACCACGGCCCGCACCCGCTAGGCGTCCGCCGCGGAACTCGACCTAGCCCCCCGTGGAACCTTCCGCGGGGGGCTGCGCAGCGTGGTCCGCGCGCGGGGCCCCGTAACGGGACCGCAGTTCCGAGAAGACTCCGAACGCGGCGGCCGTCAGGGGGACGGCGAGCAGCATGCCGAGGATGCCCGCGACGCTGGCGCCGGCGGTGATCGCCAGCATGACCACCGCCGGGTGCATCTGCACGGTCCGGCTCTGGATCATGGGCTGGAGCACGTGCCCCTCCAGCACCTGTACGGCCAGCACCACACCCAGCGCCCACAGCCCGATCACCCAGCCCCGGTCGGCGAAGGCGACGAGCACCGCCACGGCGCCGGAGATGAAGGCACCGAGGTACGGGATGTAGGCGCCGACGAAGACCAGGGCGCCGAGCCCCACCGCGCCGGGCACGCGCAGCACCAGCAGGCCGATGGTGATGCAGACGGCGTCGATCGCGGCGATGAAGGTGGTCCCGCGCATGAACCCTTCGACGGCCTGGAAGGCGCGGCGGGCCATCGCCTCCAGGGTGTCGGCGCGGGCGCCGGGCGCCAGCGAGCGCAGGGTGCCGACCGCGCGGTCGGAGTCGCGGAGGAAGAAGAAGATCAGCAGCAGCGCCAGGATCGCGGTGGCGATCATCTCGCCGACCACGCTGATCCCGGTGATCACCCCGGAGGCGGCCGTGCCGCCGAACTTCGCCAGCAGGTCCTTGGCGTTGATCGCGAGGTCCTCCAGCGAGGTCCCGGCGGCGCCGAAGTGCTTGGCGAGGTCCGCGCCGGCCTGCTTGAGGGAGGCGATGATCTGGTCGCCGGTCTCGATGAGCGCGAGCACGACCACGTACATGGCCCCGCCGACCACGCCGATCACGGCGAGGCAGGTGATCCCGGCGGCCAGCGAGCGGTTGACCCCGATCCGGGTGAGCCGCTGGTGCAGGGGCCCCAGCAGGGCCGTCCCGAGCAGGGCGAGCAGTACGGGCGTCACGGCCGTCTTGAGGACGATGCACAGCCATACACCGAGGGCGGCCACACCCGCGACGGCGAGCGTGAACACGCACCACGCGAGGAGCCGCCGGGCGGGCTGGGGGAGCATTTGGGTCACCACCTCCGCATCCAAGCAGCCGCGGCACGCAGGCCCCGTACGCCATGCCGTCCGGGGCGGTGCCGGGCGGCGCGGACTAGGAGAGCGGGTCCGGCTTCGACCGTTCGTGGAGCTCGAACCAGGTGGACTTGCCCTCGCCGCGCGGGTCCACGCCCCAGACGTCCGCCAGCATCTCCATCAGCAGGACCCCGCGCCCGCTCGAGGCCATCTCCCCGGGCTGGCGCTTGTGCGGCAGTTCGTCGGAGGCGTCCGCCACCTCGATCCGCAGCCGGCGCGCGCCCAGCTCGCCCACCGCCTCGGCCATCAGCAGCGCGTCCCCGTCCGTGTGGACCAGTACGTTCGTCACCATCTCGGAGACCATCAGCACCGCCGAGTCCACCTGCTCCGCGTCCGCCCAGTCGTGCAGCAGCTCCCGGATCTGGCGGCGGACCCCGGAGACCCGCTCCGGCTCGGCCTGGGCGACCGTCAGCATCGTGCGCCGGGCCGGGCGGCCCGGGTGCAGCAGCGGCGTGTCGCAGCCGCAGCCCGCGCCCTCGCGGCAGAGCAGGACCACGGCGATGTCGTCCTCGCGCCGGTCCGCCAGGGGGCCCGTGGTGTGGTGCGAGGAGGGTCCGTGCACGGCCTGGACCAGCAGGTCCGCCATGCGCTCCAGGTGCCGGGGCTCCAGGCTCTGCGCGTCGTGGGTCTCCGACTCCAGGATGGCCCGCAGCCGCGCCCAGCCCGTGTCGAGGTCGTGCCCGCCCGTTTCGATGAGCCCGTCGGTGCACAGCATCATCGTCTCGCCGGGTTCCAGGGTGAACCGGGTCGTCGGGTAGTCGGTGTCCGGGACGATGCCGAGCGGCAGCCCGCCCGCCGTGGGCCGCATCAGGACCGTGCCGTCGGTCATCCGGATCGCCGGGTCGGGGTGCCCGGCGCGGGCCACCTCCAGCAGGCCGGTCTGCGGATCGCACTCCACGTACAGGCAGGTCGCGAAGCGCGGGCTCTGGAAGTCGGGGTCCTCCTCGGACTCGCCCTCCCGCTCCTGCGAGGAGCACAGCCCCGCCAGGAACCGCGAGGCCCGCGAGAGCACCGCGTCGGGCCGGTGGCCCTCGGAGGCGTACGCGCGCACCGCGATCCGCAGCTGGCCCATCAGCCCGGCCGCCCGTACGTCGTGGCCCTGGACATCGCCGATGACCAGCGCGAACCGTCCCGAGGGCAGCGGGATCATGTCGTACCAGTCGCCGCCGACCTGGAGCCCGCCGCCGGTCGGCACATAGCGCGCGGCGATGGCCATGCCGGGGATCTCGGGGCCGAGCTGGGGCATCATCGACCGCTGCAGGCCGGTGGTGAGCTCCCGCTCGGACTCGGCGACTCCGGCGCGCTGGAGCGCCTGCGCGAGCATCCGGGCCACGGTGGTCAGGACGGAGCGCTCATCGGGGGAGAAGGACACCGGGTGCTTGAAGGCGGCCATCCAGGCGCCCATGGTCCGGCCGGCCACCACCAGCGGCAGGAACGCCCAGGAGATCCGGCCGAAGCGCTGCGCGAGCGGCCAGGTGGCCGGGAAGCGCCGCTTGTAGTCCTCGGAGCTGGGCAGGTAGATCGCCCGCCCGGTACGGACCACCTCCGCGGCCGGGTAGTCGGTGTCCACCGGCATGTCCGCGAAGGGGCTCTCGTCCCCGGGATCGTGCCCGTGGTGGCCGATGATCGACAGCCGGCTGCCGGCCACGCCGAAGACGGCCAGCCCGTCGGGTATGAATCCGGGCATCGAGAGCGAGGCCGCCACCCGCAGCACCTCGGCGGTGGAACGGGCCTCCGCCAGCGCCCGCCCCGCGTCCAGCAGGAAGGCCTCGCGCGAGCGGCGCCAGTCCCCGGTGATCGGGGTGTGCACGGCGGTGGTGCCGGGCTGCGCCTCGGCGATCTCCTGGATGGTGCCGATCAGCTCGTAGTCGAGCCGGCCGTCCGCGGTCCGGTTCTCCAGCGGCTTCGAGCGGCTGCGCACGGTGCGCAGCACGCGCCCGTCCTCGTCCATGATCCGCAACCGGGCCTCGGCGAGGGTGCCTTCGGCGACCGCCAGGTTCACGATGCCGTTGATCTCGTTCCAGTCCACCGGGTGGAAGCGGGAGCGCACGGCGACCTCGGGCAGGTCCACCGGCTCGGCGGGCAGCCCGAGCAGCCGGGCGGCCTCGCTGTCGAGGGTGACCGTCCCGGAGGCGTTGTCCCATCGCCACAAACCGGTCGCGATGGCGGCCAGGACGTCCTCTGTGCGCACGTGGTCATCTTTACAGGTCGTACGCCTGACGTGCCTGTTCACCGCCCGTGTCCGGCGTCCTCTCGGGCGCGCCCGCACGGCACCCGGCCCGGACGGTAACCTTGGGACGGTTGAATCCACCCTGGTATCGCGTAGAACTGGATGACTGATGCATCGGTACAGGTCCCACACGTGCGGCGAGCTCCGTGCCTCCGACGTCGCTTCCGACGTCCGGCTGAGCGGCTGGCTGCACAACCGTCGAGACCTGGGCGGCATCCTCTTCATCGATCTGCGTGACCACTACGGCATCACGCAGCTCGTGGCCCGTCCCGGCACCGCCGCGAACGAGGCGCTGAGCACGGTCACCAAGGAGACCGTCGTCCGCATCGACGGCAAGGTCGTCTCCCGCGGCGCGGACAACGTCAACCCGGAGCTGTCCACCGGCGAGATCGAGATCGAGGTCACCGACGTCGAGATCCTCGGCGCTTCGGCCCCGCTGCCCTTCACCATCAACACCGACGACGGTGTGAACGAGGAGCGGCGCCTGGAGTACCGCTTCCTCGACCTGCGCCGCGAGCGCATGCACCGCAACATCATGCTGCGCTCGGCCGTCATCGCGTCGATCCGCTCCAAGATGGTGGCCCTCGGCTTCAACGAGATGGCGACCCCGATCCTCACCGCGACCTCCCCCGAGGGCGCCCGTGACTTCGTGGTCCCGTCCCGCCTGAACCCGGGCAAGTTCTACGCGCTGCCGCAGGCGCCGCAGCAGTTCAAGCAGCTGCTGATGATCTCCGGCTTCGACCGGTACTTCCAGATCGCGCCCTGCTTCCGCGACGAGGACGCCCGCGCGGACCGCTCGCCGGGCGAGTTCTACCAGCTCGACGTCGAGATGTCCTTCGTCGAGCAGGAGGACGTCTTCCAGCCCATCGAGCGGCTGATGACGGAGATCTTCACCGAGTTCGGCAACGGCCGCGAGGTCACCTCCCCCTTCCCGCGGATCCCGTTCCGCGAGTCGATGCTGAAGTACGGCAACGACAAGCCCGACCTGCGCTCCAAGCTGGAGCTCGTCGACATCACCGACGTGTTCGAGGGCTCGGAGTTCAAGGCGTTCGCCGGCAAGCACGTGCGCGCCCTGGCCGTCCCGGACACCGCCGCGCAGCCCCGCAAGTTCTTCGACGGCCTCGGCGAGTACGCGATCTCGCTGGGCGCCAAGGGCCTGGCCTGGGTCCGCGTGGGCGAGGACGGCGGCCTGACCGGCCCGATCGCCAAGTTCCTCACCGAGGAGAACGTCAAGGTCCTCACCGAGCGTCTGGGCCTCGCGGCCGGTCACGCGGTGTTCTTCGGCGCGGGCGAGTTCGCCGAGGTCTCCAAGATCATGTCGGGCGTGCGCGTCGAGGCCGCCAAGCGCGCCGGCCAGTTCGAGGAGAACGTCTTCCGGTTCTGCTGGATCGTCGACTTCCCGATGTACGAGGCGGACGAGGAGACCGGCAAGATCGACTTCTCCCACAACCCGTTCTCCATGCCGCAGGGCGGCATGAAGGACCTGGAGGAGAAGGACCCGCTCGACATCCTGGCGTGGCAGTACGACATCGTCTGCAACGGCATCGAGCTGTCCTCCGGCGCCATCCGCAACCACGAGCCCGAGGTCATGCTGAAGGCCTTCGAGATCGCCGGTTACGAGGCCGAGACCGTCGAGCGCGAGTTCGCGGGCATGCTCCGCGCCTTCCGCCTCGGCGCCCCGCCGCACGGTGGCATCGCCCCGGGCGTGGACCGCATCGTGATGCTGCTGGCCGACGAGCCCAACATCCGCGAGACCATCGCCTTCCCGCTCAACGGCAACGCCCAGGACCTGATGATGGGTGCCCCCACCATCCTGGAGGAGTCCCGCCTGCGCGAGCTGAACATCGCCCTGCGCAAGCCGGTGGAGACCAAGACCACCGAGCCGGTCGAGAAGTCGGTCAAGCCGCACCAGTAGGCCGGCCCGGCCCGGCCGGGCCGTCCGTGCACGCGGGAAGGGCCCGGGATCCTTGGGGATCCCGGGCCCTTCTGCGTGTGCGGGTGCGTCAGGGTCGGGCTAGAACCCGTCGAGGATGCCCTTGAGGAGCGCGGCCGAGGTCAGCTCGCCCGGCGCGGACCCGGCGTGGAAGAAGCCGGCGTTCTCGGCGTCCAGCTTGCGCAGGAAGTCGAAGGCCTTGGCCTCGGGGTCGCCGAAGGCCACGAACTGCCAGTGGATGTCGTGCGCGGCCGCGTCGGCGATCGCCTGGCGGGCGGGCTGACGGTTGTCCGGAGCGCCGTCCGTCTGGAAGACGACGAGGGCGCGGCCCTCCCCGCCGTCCTTCTGGTAGCGGGTGAGGACTTCCTCGACCGCCCGGTGGTAGCTGGTGCGCCCCATGTGCCCGAGCTCCGCGTGGCGGGTCTCGACCCAGGCCTCGTCGTGGCCTTCGAGGGTGAGGTCGGCGGTGCCGTCCACGTCCGTGGAGAAGAACACGGTGTGGACGGTGGCGTTCTCGTCGAGGTGCGCGGCGAGGGCGAGCGCGTGGTCGGCGAGGTACTGCGCGCTGCCGTCCTTGTAGAAGGGCCGCATCGACCCGGACCGGTCGAGCACGAGGTACACGGTCGCCCGCGCCCCGGCCTTGCCCTTGCTCCGCAGGACCTGCCCGGCGGCCTTGTAGGCCCCGGCCAGGGTGGGAGCCTGGCGCTTGACCGCCGCGAGGGCGTGGGCCCCTGCCTCCGGCTTGGGGGCGGGGACGGTTTCGGCCTCGACTGCGACGACCTCGGCGGCCTCGACCTCGGCGGTCTGCGGTTCGACGATCGCGGCTTCGGGCTCCGCGGCTGCCTCCGGCTCGGGCTCTGCTTCGGCTGCGACGGCCTCGGCTTCAGCCTCTGCCGCGACTGCTTCGACGGCGACCGGCTCGGCCTCGGCGGCCAGGGGCTCTGCCTCTGCCTCTGCCTCTGCCTCTGCCTCCGGCTCGGCCTCTGCCTCGACGGCGACGGGCTCGGGTTCGGCGGCTGCGGCCAGGGGGGCGGCCTCTGCGGCTGCTTCCTCCTTCGGCTGTGCCTCCGGCTCGACCGGTTCGGCTTCGGCCTCCGGCGTTGCGGCGGCGGCCGGTTCGGCCTCCGGCTCGGCAGCGGTGACGGCCTCGGCCGCTACGGGCTCCGGCTCGGCCTGCGCTGCGGGCTCTGCCTCGGCCGAGATCGGCTCCGGCTCGGCCGCGACCGGTTCCGGTTCGGGCTGTGCGGCCGGCTCCGGTTCGGCCCCGGCCGCTACCGGCTCCGGGGCGGGCGGGGTGGGCGTCGGGGAGGCCGACGGGCCGGAGGCGTGACGGCGTGCCTCCGGGACGGTCGGGTCCGGGGCCGGGGCCGTCAGGACGGTTCCCGGTTCGCGGTCGCGCGGAGCGGACTGCGGGGGGACGGTGGGGTTGTCGAAGGAGGCCGCGACCAGTTCGGCCGCCGCGTCCAGTGGAGTGCGTTCGGTCTGGCTCGGGAGGGCCGCCGAAGTGGCGTCGGTCGTCTCCGGAACCGGCTCCGTTGGCCTTCCGAATACCTTGCGCAACAAGCTCCGAATACCCATGGGCCAGGCCTTTCGCATGAGTGCGTGCGTCATTTGTCCGTGCTGCGCGGTAGATCCCTGCCCAGAGTGGACACGTAAGGTTATCGGCCCCTTGGCTGGAACTTCGGCAGGGGCACCATTCGTGGCGCCCACGGTCCAAACACACCGGTCAGGGCCCTGAACTGCCGCTCCGACGGGCCGGATTCACCAGCCGTTCATCAGCCCGCCGCCGCTTCGGCTCAACCGCTGCCGGAGCGGAACGTCCCGGGGTGGGTGTTTCACGTGAAACACCCACCCCGCACGCCTGTTTCACGTGAAACATTCACTCCGCACGATCAACTTCCCTCCGGCAGACGCCCCACGGGCAGCTGGAGGGTGGTCACCGCGCCCCCGTCCGGGGCGTTGGAGAACCGCAGCGCGATCTCCAGCACCGCGGCCTGGCCCATCACGATGGTCAGGCCCAGACCGTGGCCGCGACCCCGCCCGGGGTCGCCGGTGCGGAAGCGCTGCGGGCCCTGCTCGATCAGCTCGGCCGGGTACCCCGGCCCGTGGTCGCGGATGGTCACGATCGGACCCTCGACGCTCACCTCGATCGGCGGCTGCCCGTGCTTGGCGGCGTTGACCAGCAGGTTGGCCAGGATCCGGTCCAGGCGGCGCCGGTCGGTGAGCACCACCGTGTCCCGCAGGATCCGTACGGAGACGGCCAGCCGGGTGGAGGCCACGGCCCGTTCCACCGCCCGGCCGAGCTCCATCCGGGCCAGGTCGGCCTGTTCGACGCCCGAGTCCAGCCGGGAGATCTCCAGCAGGTCTTCGGTGAGCAGGTGCAGGGCCTTGAGCCGGTCGTTGATCATCTCCTTGGGCCGTCCCTCGGGCAGCAGCTCCGCCGCGGCCAGTGAACCCGTGAGCGGGGTGCGCAGTTCGTGCGCCACATCGGCCGTGAACCGCTTCTCCGCCTCCAGCCGGTCCTGGAGCGAGCCCGCCATCGAGTCCAGGGCCTGGGCCACGTCCCGTACCTCGTCGCGGGACCGGAACCGGGCCGGTTCCTCCGCGTCGGCGGGGAAGCCGACCCGGGCGTCCAGGTCCCCGGCGCTGATCCGGCGGGCCACGGCGGCGGTGGTGGCGAGCCGGCGGCTGATCCGGTTGGCGAGGAAGAGGCCCGCGAGGGCCACCACCCCGGCGGCGAGACCGGCGGAGGCCAGGATGGCGGTGTCGATGTCCCGGAGCCGGGAGCGGGTGTCCTCGTACGGGAGCCAGACCGCGAGCGCCTGCTGGTCGGCGGGGCCGGCCGCCCACATCACCGGCTTGTGGCCGTACTCGCCGACCATGCTGCCGGTCTGCCCGCGCGCGACCAGCTTCCGCAGCGGCTCCGGCAGGCCGGGCGGATTCAGGTCCACGTTCGCGTCACCGTGTGTGGTGCCGTACTGGTAGTGGTCCAGGGCGTGCTCCAGGTTGCGGATCACGTCCTTGCGGACCTCGCCGGAGATCTGCCGGGAGACGACGTTGTGGACGAGGATCCCGAGCGCGGCGGCGACCATGCAGCACACCGCGGTGGTGGTCATGGCGATCTTCCAGCGCAGCCCGCTCGGTACCCGCATCGTCCGCCCGCCCCGGCCCGTGCTCAGGCCGCGCCCGCCGGGCCGCAGGCGCCGGAGGGGTCATTGGCGTCGGGGCAGGTGTCGAGGGTGAGCTGGGAGAGGTTCATGATCCCGGCCTTCTCGTCCCACACGTAGTCGGAGATGGAGATGTAGGCCGGGTTCGAGGTCGGCTCGCGCACCGCGAGGTGCTCGGCGGCCACCTCCACGCCCTCCAGCACCCCGCGCCGGGACAGGATCCGGGCGATGCGCCCGTCGTCCTGGACGGTGTAGACGCGCAGCTCGCTGAGTCTGCCGTCGAGGTCCAGGGCGGTGATCAGGTCCTCCCGGCCGTCGCCGGTCAGATCGTGGAGCACGCCCGGCCGGACCGGGCAGTCCGGACCGCCGTCCACAGCCTGTGTACAGAGCGCGAGCCGCTGGATCGCGCGCGGGTCGACGAGGCGGCCGGTCCCGCCGTCGCCGGCGGTGGCCGCGGTGATGTCCGCGCGGATGACCTCCAGCGGGTTCACCCCGCGCATGGACTGCTTGCCGACCTTGGGAAGCCCCGGGATCACGGCGGCCGTCCCCGGTTTCTGGCCGGGGTCGGGGGGTTCGGGGCGGATGTTCTTCCACAGGCTCTTGGGTGCGCGGACCGTGCCCAGGTCGCCGTTGCTCTGCAGGCCTTCGACATCGGCGCAGCCCGCGAGGGCGGCCAGGGCCACCAGGGAGAGCGCGCGTCGAAGGATGGGCCTCATGCCCCGATGCTCCCCCGCCGGGGCCGTGGCGGCCCGGGACGCTGGGCCATTGGGGGTACCCGGCGGAACCCAGGCGGTGGCGCCGGGCCCTGGCCCCGGGCCCACGGCCGTCGGGCCTGCGGCCCCGCCCCTGACCGGGCCTGCGGCCCCGGCCTGCGGCCCCGGCCTGCGGCCCCGCCCCTGACCGGGCCTGCGGCCCCGGCCTGCGGCCTACGGGGCTTCGCGCTTCGGGTCGGCGATGGCGCGGGCCGCCGCCAGCTCCTGCCGGACGGGGGCCAGTACCGAGTCCTCGTCCACCGAAGGGGCGACCGGGGGATCCATCAGCTCCGGGCTCTGGACCCTGCGGACGCCGCGGGCCAGGCCGCGCAGGTCCTCGGCGATGGCTTCGGCCTCCGAGGGGAGAGGGGGCTCCGCGCCGTGGTTGACCCGGACCCTGGCCGCGGTGGTCGCGTCGACGATCCGCTCCACGGCCACGACCAGCGGCCACCAGGCGGCCGCCCGGGCCCCGGTCGGCGGCGGTTCGGTCAGCGCCCGCTGGAACTCGCTGCGGACTCCGGACAGCTCCCGGTAGATCCGCCGCCGGGCCTGGAGCCGGGCGGTCCGCGCCGCCCGCAGCCCCGCTTCGGTGTCGGGGTGGCTGCCGAACGCGCGTTCCACGTACCGCGCCGCGTCGTCCACCGTGTCGGCGAGCCGGTCCCCGATCCGGGTGTGCCAGCTCTCGGGCCACAGCAGGTAGCCCGCGACCAGGGTGATGGCGCAGCCGATCAGGCTGTCCAGCAGCCGGGGCCGGATCAGATCGAAGCCCTGGTGGTTGAGCAGGTCGGAGAGCAGCAGGATCACCGGGGTGATCGCGGCGGTCTGGAAGGCGTACCCCTTGACGGAGAAGGCCGGGATCAGCGCGGCGAGGACCATCATCACCGGCACGTCCCACCAGCCGCGCGGCACCTCCGAGAGCACGGCGGCCGCGATGACCAGCCCGGCGGCGGTGCCCAGCGCGCGCAGGACGGCGCGGGAGAACACCGAGCCGAAGTCGGGCTTGAGGACGAAGGTGACGGTCAGCGCGACCCAGTAGGACCGCTCGATCTCCACCACCGACACCAGCGCCTGGGCCAGTCCGATGCACAGCGCGAGCCGCAGCCCGTACCGCCAGGAGGCCTCGGAGAACATCATGTCGCGCACCGCCCGCACGGCCCGGACCCGCAGGGCGGCGGGCCGGCCGAGCCGGTCGTCGACGTTGCGCATGTCCGGATCGGGCGTCAGCACGATGTTCGCCGCGTGGCGCAGGGCCGCGTCGATGGCCCGCTCGGACTGGCTGTCCGGCGCGGGCAGGTCCAGTACGGGGGTTCCGGTGCGGCCCTCCTCGACGGCCGCGGCCAGCTCCCGTACGGCCGCAGGGATCTCTGGGGCCAGGGGCCTGCGCCGCAGGTGCGCGGCGGGCGCTGCCTCGACCAGCGGGATCAGCACGTTCAGCTGGGCCAGCATCCGCACCAGCGCGGGGCTGCGGCCGTGCACCCGGGCCCGGCGGCCGAGCACGAGGTCGTAGGCCTGGTTCAGGGCCTGGGTGACCTGCTGGCGGCGCTCGTCGTAGCGGGCAGAGGGACCGCCGGCGGCCTCCAGCGCGTCGGCCAGCGCCCGGTAGGTGGCGGCCACGGCCGCCCGCTCCGGCTGCCGGCCGCGCAGCGGCCAGCCCAGCAGGGTCAGTGCGAGGACGAACAGCCCGCCCGCGCTCAGCAGCAGCGGGGCCGTCCACCAGGGCTGCGGCATCGGCAGACCGGCGCCGACCACGGCGTTCAGCAGGAGCATCAGCCCGGAGACGGAGGCGACCGTACCGATCGAGGAGATCATCCCGGAGACCAGGGCGATCAGGGTGAGCATGCCGACGGCGACCCAGCCGTGGCCGAAGACGAGGGTGCCGAGCGCGACGCCGACGGCGCCGAAGAGCTGGGGCACGGCGATGTTCAGGATGCGCATCCGGTAGGCGTCGGCGATGTCGCCGATGACCCCGGACAGGGCGCCCATCGAGACGAGCGCACCGTACTCGGGCTCGTCGAGGGCGAAGCCCACGGCCAGCGGGGCGGCCATGGCGATCCCGGCGCGCAGCACGGCGGCCCAGGGGATCGGCGCGGAAGACGGCCGCAGCCCCTTCAGGAGCCAGGCGGGCGGAGACAGCGGGAGGGACCGTCCCGGTCTGTGCCGGGCCCGCCCGGACGGTATCTCTTCGGTGCGTTCGGTGCTCATTCCCGCTTCCGGTTCCGCCGCTCGCGAATCGGTTCTTCTGCGCTGTTGCGCGGATTTACGTGGTAATCCGTACCCTTCCGAGCTTATGGGGTGCGGCGCAGTCGGCCCATCAGCCAGGCGGCCAGGGCCGCGGCGAGTCCGACGGCCAGCACCACCCAGGCGGTGGTCCGCAGGAACGCGGTGAGCGCGTCGTACACGGCCTCGGCGGCCGCCCGGTCCACATCGGCCGGGAGGTCGTCCAGGGTGAGGCGGCGGCACAGCACCACGGCCACCCACAGCAGGACGGCCCCGACCGCGAGCCCCAGCCCGGTGGCCAGCACCGCGCGCCGGCGGCGGACGGCCACGGCGACGGCCGTCGCGGCCAGCACCACGGTCAGCACGGGGAGCCAGACCCCGGCGATCTGCAGCATGTGGAAGCCCTTCCGGAGCGCGCCGAGGTTGTCGTACTCCATGACCTTCACCGACAGGTGGGTCACCGGGATGCGGTCGGCGAGCGGCACCCCGTTGTTGACGAGATCGCCCTTGACCTGTGCGATCACGGGGGCGAGATCGATGGTGAGGGCGTCGCCGTGACCGCTGTTGAGCGCTTCGAGGAAGGCGGTGTGGGCGGCCCGGTTGGCGGCGTCCCAGGCGGTGCGGTAGGCGGGGGTTCCCACGAAGGAGCGCAGCGCCTCCCCGAGCAGGGCGTCGACCCCGCCCTGGAAGGGGCCCGCGTCGATCTGCCCGGACAGGGCGCGCCCGGCCTGGGTGACGACGAGGTTCTGCACGGCGGGATCCGAGGCGAGCGGGGACATGGCCTCGGTGTACCGGTCGGCGTTGCCGAGCTCGTGGTCGGCCCAGTACGCGACGGCGCTCGCGGGCACCAGGAGGGCCACGAGCGCGATGAGTACCGCCGAGAGAATGGTCCGCACGTCACCAGGGAAAGACGGGCGGCCGCCCGGCGCGACCGGGGGTACTGCGGGCGGGTGGCGGCCGGTCGGCGCAGGCCCTCCGCAGGGGTCCGTACGAGTGATCCAGTTGCCGGTCCGGGGCGGCGGGTGTGCCCTGGATGATGGGAGAGAGGAGCCCGTCATGGCACATGCGGCACCCACCGCCCCCGGGCGGCACCGGCAGACGGCCGCCGGAGGCACGACCCACCTGAGCAGGTCCGCCCTGACCCGTCCCCTGCTGATGGGACTCGTCTACGGCGTCTACGCCGCCTTCATGAAGCGCCAGATGGGGCCCGTGGACGCGGGCAACGTCTTCTACGGGATCCTGTGCGGCGCGATCTTCGCCGCCTGCCTGTTCGCCCTGGCCCGGATCGGGCCCCGGCTGAAGCGGGAGCTGCACGCGGCGGCGTACGGAGCCTTCGCGGGCATCTCCTTCGGCTACCTGTACAGCCTGGCGGGCGAGAGCATCTTCAAGTCCTCGGGCATCTCCCTGCTGGTCGGCGCGGGCGTCGCCGCGGCGGCCTTCTACCGCTACTACACGCGGGAGGACTAGCCCGAGGACCGCGTCAGGAGCAAGCCGTCGCGGTCGGTACTTTCGGCCGGGACACTGCGGACGAACGGCCGAGGCGGGCGGACGCCCTCCCGGCGGAGACTGATCGATGGCGCCGGTTCCCGTGCCCCGTGGTCGAACCTCACGTGACCACTCTCCGTTGCCGAGGGCGCGGGAACCGGTGCCGCCTCATGTCCGCTCGCGGACGACGCGGACGGACCGGGCTACTCGGCCGCGGTGTCCGGGCCCGGGGCTTCGGAGGTCGCGGCCGTCTCGGATTCGGAGCGGCGCAGCTGTCCGGCCTGGCCGGGCTGGGTCGCCTGCGGGGCGGACGGGGAGAAGCGGGCGGCCTCGGCGCGGAGCATGGCGTTCAGGGCCAGGTACGGGTCGATGGGCATGACGGAACCTCGCGTTGCTCGGAGTGGGGGGATGCGTGCTGTGGCGTGACCTCTCGGACCGCTCAGCAGCGCAGGACCACACTCCGGACCGGCAGGAGGGAAGCCGTCGGCGCGGCCGTCCCCGTCCGGTGCGAGGCGGCATCCGCGGACCCCACGGCGTGTTTCACGTGAAACACTGGCCGCTGCAGCCCCCGTACGCCCGGGATGTCGCGCTCGCTCACCCGTGCCGCCAGCCGTACCTCGGGATCCCCTGCCGGGTCGGCAGGGCTCTCGGTGGGCTCGGCGGGGGCCGAGGAGGTGGAACGGGGGCCTTCGGCCGATGCGGGGGACAGGCCCCTGCCGGTGCCGAACACGCACAGCAGCACCACGCAGAGCACGGTCAGGGGCACCCTCAGGGCCCTGCTCAGTGCCATCGGCGCATGCCGCGTCCCGCTCATGCGGAGGGTCTGCCCCGGTAGGCGGACCAACTCCCCGCCCGGACTCGAGATCCCCCCGACCGGGGGACGAAGACACCCCCCACGGCTGACAGATGGCCGAGGGGGGTGACTGCTGAACGGGTCCGGGACGCATCCGCTCCCGGGGGCGGTCCCGGGATCGTCCCGGGGTTCGTCAGCGAGGTGTGCGGCGGTGTCCGGTGAGGCGGGCCAGGACGGCGGTCTCGCCGCTGATCAGCCGGAGTTGGGCCTTGCCGGATGCCCCCTCGTGCTCGGAGACCCCGGCGGGCGAGACCCGGTACACGGTGAAAACGGCCGTGCGCCGGTCGGCGCGGGGGATCTCGACCGTCTGCCCGCGCCGGAGCCCGGCGAGACGGAGGGATTCCCCGGAGACCTCGGCGGTGCCGGCCGCGCCCGGGGCGGGACCCGCGGAGTTCCAGACGGCCCCGTCCACCAGGTCCGGCCCGCCCGCCCCGCCCACCGGGGTCCCGCCCGTCAGCGGCACGTCGACCCGCAGGCTCCGGATGACCAGCCGCAGCGGTCGTGCCGCCGGCAGGGGCGCCACCCCCGCGCGCAGGGGCCGCCGGGTGCCCTTGCCGGTGGTGTGCCCGTCCGAATGATCCAGCTGCCGGGCCAGCCGCCGCGGGCCCGACAGCCCCAGCACCCGCGACGGCAGCGCGTCACCGGCGGTGGGCGAGGCGGGCCGGGCTCCCTCGGTGGAGTGCAACACCCCTATCCCGACGATCAGCAGAGTCACCGTCAGCACGCCGACCATCCACTGGGCGCGGGGCATGAGAATCCCTCCTGGTCCGGCTCGGGCGGCCGGGTCCTGAGAGCAGTGGACTCCTCTCCGCGCCCGGGCTCCTCGTGTAACACGAATAACTGACGGCGCGTCACCGTCATGTCACCCCGAGGTGGGACCGTCTTCGCAGATGGCGGCCGGTGGGCCGGGCGGTGACCAGGATGTGGAAGGCGTGCGCCCGAACGGGTGAGAACGTCAAGGCGGGGCCTCGGGCGTGTCGGGTCGGCGGCACGTTCTGCCACATGCGAAAACCTGTCAAGCGGGACGGGGCGACGGAGTGTCGGCGCGAGTTGCGGGGGTGGACCGGGCCGCTTGTCCTTGAGCCATGAATGATCCTTACGCATACGCCCTGGCCATGGGCCCCCGCTACGCCCCGGCCGCCGGGCCCCGCTCCGGGAGCGGTGGCTTCGTCACCGTCAGAGCGCTGCCCAGAACCCGCTCCGCGGCCGCCTCGCGCAGGGCGTCCGCCAGGCCGTCCACCACGTGCCGCTCCCGCCAGGGGCGTTCGGCCGGGTTCCCGCCGGTGGGCGCGGCTGTGCTCACACCCGCTCCGGGGTCCGGTCCGGCGCCCGCTCCGGAGCTCGGGCGAGGGGCCGTGCGGGCGCCGCGGCCCGGGTGAGGTAGCCGGCGCCGAGCGGAGGGAGGGCCAGCTCGGTGGTCGCCGCCGTCGGCTGGAGCGCCGACAGGCGCCGCAGTACCCGTACGGCCAGCTGGGGGCCGAGCGCCCGGGCCAGGGCCGCGGCCTCGACGGGGTGCGCGTGCACCCAGCCGATGTGGCGCAGCCCCGACCAGCCCGCCGCCCCGGCGGCGTCCGCCAGGGCGGCGGCCGTGGCGGTCAGCGGCAGCAGGCTGACGGCCGCCGGAGCCTGCGGGGCCTCCGGGGCGCCGAGCACCGGCAGGGGGCTCGGCCGGGTGGCCTCGGCGACCGCGAGCCGGGTGAACACCGGCCGTGGCAGCTCCGGATGGTCGGGCAGGTCGCTCACGGTCGGAGCCAGGCAGTGCACCCCGGCCGGGAACCCCTCCCGCACGGCCGCGGCGGCCACGGTCCGCCCGGCCGGACCCGTGTCCCCGGTGGTGACCAGGTGGAACGCGGTGGGCCGCGGGCCCGCGGAGGCGAGGGGCAGCAGCGCGGCCACGGTGGCGGCGGGCTGCTCCACGCACCAGACGGCATCGAAGCCGCCGGCGGCCTCCCCGGCCAGGACTTCGGAGGCCCGGCGTGCGTCGAGGCGGGCCGCGAGGAGGTCGACGTACTCGGGATACAGCCCGATCAGCGCGAGCTGACGGGCCAGCAGGAGCCTGCTCTGCCGTACGTCGGTGGCGGTGAGCAGGGTCAGGTGGTGACCGCGGCCGAGCAGTTCGGCGGCGAGCCGGATACCGGTGGGGCCTGCGGCACCGGCGAGGGCGATGTACACGGCGGACTCGTTTCGGAGGAGGTGGGGGCACGTGCTCCTACGCGGTGGCGGTGGTTCTCGCGGCTCGGGAGGCCAGGTCGGGTCCGTCGGCCCGGGCGGCGGCCGGGACCGGCGGCAGGGGCGCGGTGACGGTGACCTCGCCCGGGATCGAGACCCGTACGAGGAAGGCCCCGCGCTCGGGACCCGCGCCGATGACCGAGAAGCAGACGGTGTCGCCCCCGTCGACCAGGCCGTTGACGACATCGGTGTAGAAGAGCACCGGGGTCGCGGAGGTGACCAGATTGCCGAGTTCACGGGCGTGCGCGGGGGCCTTGCGCGCGTCCAGCCCGGCGAGCCGGTGGTAGTCCTCGACCAGCGCCGGCCCGGCCTGGTGGGTGTAGATGCGCTGGACCTCGTCCACGAAACCGGGCCGGTGCGCGTCCATGGTCTCCTGGTTCAGCATCATGCCGCGCGAGTAATAGCGGGCCAGTTCCGGGCCGTTGAGTCCGAATGCGGAGAGCTCGGTGGAACCGGGGAAACCCGGCGGGTGAAGAGCGCCGCCACCCGGGTAATGGATGAGCGGATCACTGAATCCGGGTTCGCCTCCGAAATCGAGGGAATCGCGCGAATAGAAGCCGACGCCGTCGAAGTTTTCGTCCCGCTCGAATACGAGCGCGGTGGCGGCATCGGAGAACAGCGCGCCGGAACACCACAGGGTGTGCGCGAAGGGATGCCCGCCGCCGGAACCGTCTTCGCCCTCGCCGCGGTACTGGGAAATCACGCCGTTGTCGTCGATCCCGATGGGACTGGCGGCGTTGTACGAGATCACCAGCGCGCGTTCGGCCCGCGTCCGGGCGAGATGGGCGGCGACGCGGGAGAGCCCGCCGCAGCCTGCGCCCAGCTGGAAGGGGGGCACGCTGTCGGGGATGCGCAGGCGCCGCAGCAGGTTGAAGGCGTCCTGGTCGAGCATGATCTCGTACGGGGTGCACGTGGCGACGAAGACCGCATCGATGTCGCCGGGCTCCGCGCGGGCCGAGCGCAGGGCCTGGCGGGCGACGTCGACGACGCTGTCGAGCGAACCGAACCGCTCGCGGTCCCAGCTCTTGGAAGCGACCCCGAGGATGCGCTCGATATCGGCGCCGGACACTTCCTCTCCGGCGCGTTTGCGGTGCGGTATGTGCGCGAGCCCGGCCCAGTCCTCGACGGAGATGATGTCGCCGATCTGGGCTCCGACTCCGGAAATCCGATAGGGGAACGAGTACGCGTGCGCGGCGGTGGCGGTGGCCGTTTCCGAGGCAGACATGGGTCTCCGGTCCGTGGAATCCGATGGGAACGGCTCCAGCGAACACCAGGGGGCGCGGCGGAAGAAGGGAATGCGGGGGGCGCAGTGGTGAAAGCGTTGAATGCGGGGTGGCTGCCGTGACCCGCAGACGGGCCAACGAACGGCTGGCGGAGCTGCTGGCCGAGGCCGGGTGGAACGGCGCGGAGCTGGCGCGCGGGGTCAACGCGCTGGGGACGCTGCACGGGCTGGCCCTGCGGTACGACCGGACCGCGGTGGCGCACTGGCTGTCGGGTACGAGGCCTCGGCGGCCCGTGCCCGAGCTGATAGCGGCGGCGCTGACCGACCGCTGCGGGCGCTTCGTGACGGTGGAGGAGGCGGGCTTCGACCCCGCCCCGGGCCTCCGGGGCGCTGCCTCGGGCTCGGGCTCGGGCTCGGGCTCGGGCTCGGGTTCCGGTTCCGGTTCCGGGCCGACCTCCGGTTCCGGTTCGGGTTCCGCTTCCGGACTCGGTGGCGCTGCGGAACCCGGCCCCGACCCCGCCGGGGATGCCCGTCCGGCCACCGCTGCATCCGGCGCTGCCGCCTCCGGCGCGGGGCCGACGGCGGAGGGGCTGCGCCGCCTCGCCCTCCAGGCCCGGGCGGACGCGGACCCGCACACCCGCCCGCCCCTGCTCCGCAGTCCGTACCAGCCGGTCCCGATCGAGGAATGGGAACCGAGCCGGGCCGGGGAGCAGAACCAGGCGGCCCCCGCGCCCCGGCCCGGTTCCGCCGCCCCCCGTGTCGCGGAGCTGGCCGCGCGGCGCCATCTCGCCACGCACGCGGAGCAGTTGCGGGCCCTGGCCGGGAGCTTCTCGGGGCTCTACCTCGCCCATGGCGGTACCCGCACCCGCGCGGCCCTGGCCGCCTGGCTGGCCCAGGACGCGGGGGCCTTCGCCGCACGCCGCTCCTGGACGGGCAGGGCGGGCCGGACGGGCGGGGCGGGTGGGGCGGGGACGGCGGGCCAGGCGGGAACAGGGGCGGGGAACGGAGCCGCCCCGGGCGGCGTGCTCGCGCGGACGCGGGTCTGCGCGGAACACCCGACGGCGGTGGAGGAGGACGTGCTCCGCGGGTACGCGCAACTCACGCACCTGCTCGGAGACATGACCGTGGACGCCGGGTACCACGGGCTCGCGCAGGAGTACCACGCCATCGCCCTCGGGCTGGCCCGGCAGGCGGGGGACCGCCGGATGTACGCCATCACGCTCCGCGCGATGAGCGCGCACGCCGGGCGGCTGGGGCAGCCCGGGTACGCGGTGCGCCTGGCCCGGATGGCGGTGGACACCGCCCCCGCCGACGGGGAGCCCGGGACGCTGGCGTTCCTGCTGGTCCAGCGCGCCGCGGCGCACGCGCACGTGGGGGAGCGGGCGGCGGCCGCCGCGGATCTGGCCGCCGCCGACCTGGTGCACGCACGGCACACCGCGGAGAAACCCGCCGGTCCCTTCGACACGTACGCCCGCGCCGACTTCGACTTCGCCCGGGCCCGGACGCACCTCGCGCTCGGCGAGTTCCTGGCCGCGGTGGAGGCGCTGGAGCGTTCCCTGCGCGGCCGTGCGGTCGGGCAGCACCGGGCCACCGCGCTCACGAACGCCGCCCTCGCGGAGACGCTGCTGCGCCTCGGTCACCTCACCCGGGCGTGCGAACACTGGCGGGCGTTCCTCACGGCCGTCCCGGCCGTGCAGTCCCGCGCGGTGCACGAGGCGCTCGGACGGCTCCTGCGGGACCTGACCCCGTACCGGCGGATGAGGGAGGCGGTCCCGACCGTCGCGATGGCGAGGGCGCTCGCCGAGAGGCTGTAGCGGCCGAGGAGCGCTGAAGAACGGCCGGGGAACGGGCGTGGAGCGGCTACAGCGGCCGCTCCGGCCAGTTCAGCAGCCGGGCCCCGATCACCGCCGTCTGGAGGGTGTAGCGCTGCACCGGGTCGCCGGGGTCCGTTCCCGTCAGCCGGTGGATGCGTTCCAGGCGGTACGTCAGTGCGCGCACGCTCAGGTTCAGCCGCCGGGCCGCCGCCGCGCCCACGCAGCCGGAGTCGAAGTACGCGGTCAGCGTGTCCAGCAGCGGACCGGCTCCGCCGCGGCCCGCTTGCAGGGGGCCCAGGACGGTCGCCACCAGGTCGGTCATGGCCGCCCGGTCCCGCGCCAGTACCGGAAAGACCAGCAGGTCGGCGGAGCGCAGCACCGGGCCCTCGAGGAGGAGGCGGTCGGCGAGGTCGAGGGCGTTCAGGGCCTCCTCGTACGAGGTCACGACCCCGCCCGCGCCCGGATGGGGTCGGCCGATCGCGACGAGGCCCCGTTCGGCCACGGCGGCGTACGCGTACTTGGCGAAGTGTGTGAGGAGGTCGTCCTGGTCGCCCGGCGCCACGCAGATCAGCTGGCCGTCCTTGGTGGCGAGCAGGAACGTACGGTGGCCGAACCGCCCGGCGAGGGCCAGTTCCACCTGCCGGATCGCCGCGCCCGTGTCCTCGTACGACTCGGGTCCGCGCGCCACCGCCACCGAGTGCGCCTGTGCCAGGTGCAGGCCGAAACGGTCGGCCCGCGCGCTCAGCCGGCCCAGGTCGCTGCGCCCGAGGAGCAGGTCGTCGATGAACTCCCGGCGGGCCGCTTCCTCTTGGCGGACCGCGAGCCGCTGGGACCGCTCGTAGCCCTCGGCGAAGGCGTCGACGGCCTGTTCCACCGCCGCGAGCACGTGGTGCGCGGCGATCCGGCCGGCCAGTGCCTGCCGGGTCACGGCCAGGTGTGCGCCGATCAGCGTGCGCAGCCCGTACCCGGCCTCGGCGGCCCGTTCGCCCTCCGCGCGCCGGGCATCGAGCTCGTCGCGGCCGGGGCGGCGGCCGGTGTCCGCGGCGTGCCCGAGGATCCGGACGTAGCCGTCGAGGTACTCCTGGGGGACCTCCGTGCTCTTCGTGGTCCCCGCGGCCCCGGCAGCCCTGGCGGTCCCGGGGACCCCGCAGGTTCTGGCCATCCCGGGCATACGAGATATCCGGGATATCTCCCGACCTTCCGTCACACCATCCCCCGCGCGTCGACCAAGGGGTCCATTCTTGCTGGTCGCAGGCGGTTTCCGGCTAGAGCCGGGGAGGAATTCCGTAGGCGAGCCCGAGGAAGACGGACGTCAGGACTCAGGACTTGTCGGCCCAGAGCGCAATCAATCCGTTCACCCAGACCGCGAGGAACGCAAGAACCCCCACCAGGCCGCCGACGCACGCCAGCACACCGACGACCGTCCACGGCGCGGAGGACGCCTCCTGCTGCCCCTCCGGGCCGTCCAGGTAGGAGGCGGGGTCGTCCCAGTCGACGGGGTGCCCCAGCTCCTCGGCGCGGGCGGTCCGCACCGCGACCAGCTGCCCCATCGCGAAGGAGGTGGCGGCCATCGCCTCGGGGCCGCGCCAGGCGAGGGCCTTCATGTGCCGTCCGAGAAACCCGTACCTCGCCTCGAAGGCGGCGGTCTCGTCGGGGTCGCGGTCCTCTTCGAGGTACATCCAGCGTCCGGCCTCGGCGGATTCGCCGTAGAGCCGGTACACCTCGGCCAGGCGCCGCCGGAGCGTCAGGTCGTGGGGGAAGGACGAGACGAGACCGCGCAAACGCTGGCGCGCGACGGGAATCCGGCCGGCGGCCAGGTCCGCATCGACTCGGGCAAGGGTCTCTCTCAGGGGCATGAACACATGATTGGGTACCGCACTGACCCGCGTCGACCTCGTTCGCGCTCAGTCACCACTGGCTACGGGGACGAGTCCCGGCATGATCCGAAAGAGACGGCCTAGGCCCCCTTCCGGAGCGTGCGCTCCAGGCGCATCATCCAGACCGTGGCCCAGACCAGGGCGAAGACGGCCAGCACGCGGGTGGCGGCCGCCATGCCGAAGGCGGCGGCCAGCGGGCCGATGGCGAGGGCGGAAATGCCCTGCAGACCGGCGGCGAGTCCGAAGGCCAGGACCATGATCCGCCCCCGGATGTGGTCGGGGCTGGCCACCTGTAGGCCGTTGAGCGAAAGGATCCCGCAGGCCCCCACTCCTACGTGGCCCACCGCGGCGGCGGCCATGCCCAGGGCCAGGTGGTCGGCCTGGGCCAGGGCCAGGTATCCGGCCCCGAAGACGGCCAGGCCGCCCGAGGTCACGTAGAACCGCCGGTGCTGCGAACCACCGGCGAGCCGTCGGCCGACGAAGGGGCCGAGGACGGCTCCGACGCCCTGGGCCAGGTACAGGGCGCCGACCCCGGACTCCCCGACGTGGAAGCGGGCCAGGGCGTAGACGGGCAGCAGTCCGACCATTCCGTAGGAGAGCCGCAGTCCGGCGGTCAGCCACAGGTACGCGACCACGGCGGGCGTGGCCCGTACGAAGCGGCCCAGCTCCGCGGTATCGGCGCGGACCCGCATCCGGTGGTCGGGGGCATCCGTCGCGAACGGGCTGCGGATCCTGGCGACGAGGAGGGCGGAGACGGCGAACGAGGCCGCGTCCACGAGCAGCGTGACGGAGGCGCCGCCCACCGCGGCGACCAGCCCGCCGAGCCCGGCGCCGACCAGCAGCCCGCCGGAGTACACGGCGCCGAGCGCGGCCTGGGCCGCCGGCAGGTCCTGGTCGGCCACCAGGTTGGGCAGCACGGTCTCGGGGAGCGGGCTGGACACGGCGGCGAACGCCGACAGCAGGGCCAGACAGCAGAACGCGAGCGGCACCGACCCCAGCCGCAGGGCGGCCAGCAGCCCGAAGACCGGCACCACCGCGCCGAGATCGCAGGCGATCCGCAGCCGCCGCCGGTCGAAGCCGTCGGTCAGCGGGCCGATGAGCGGGACCAGGGCCACCCGGGGCAGGGAGTTGACGGCGAACAGCACCGCGGTCAACGCGGCCGACCCGGTCTGCCGGTACACGAACCCGCTCAGCGCGACCAGGGTGAACCAGTCCCCGGTCAGGCTGAACGCCGAGGCGCAGAGCAGCCGCCGGAAGTCGGGATTGGCCCGAAGCAGTGCGGGGAGGCGGGTGGGAGGTGACGAGGGCGGTCCGGGCATCTCCGGCCGCCGGATCAGCGCACCCGGGTCATGACCGGTCCGCCCGGACGCCGCCCGACCAGAATTCGCACCCGCGACAGTCCGCAGTCCGTGTATGAGCTCCCCATGAGCGTCAGTAGAACATCCGGTCTCCCGGCCGGAACCGGGAGTTGGCTACTTCTGGGCGATGGCCTTCAGCGCCGTGTTCAGCTCCAGGACGTTGACGCGGGGCTCTCCCATGAAGCCGAGCGTGCGGCCCTCGGTGTGGTCCGCGACCAGCTTCTCGACCGCCGCCACCGGGAGGCCGTTGCGCTGTGCGACGCGGTGGATCTGGAGGTCCGCGTAGGCCGGGGAGATGTTGGGGTCCAGGCCGGAGCCGGAGGAGGTGACCGCGTCCGCCGGGATGTCGGAGAGGCGCGGGGTCCAGCCGGGGACGGTGTTGTCGAGCAGGGCCTTGGCCTTGGCCTCCTGCACCGACTTCAGGAGCTCCGGGCTGTCCGCCGCCTTGTTGGTGGCTCCGGAGACCAGCAGTTCGTACTGCGTGTTGAGGGTGTTCTTCCCCAGGCCCGCCGCCGGGCGGCCCTGGAACCAGCGCAGGTCGTCCCCGTACGACTGGCCGATCAGGGAGGAGCCGACGGTCTTGCCGGTCGCGTCCTTGATCTCGGAGCCGTTGGCCTTGGTGGGGAAGGCGGCCTGGGCGATGCCGGTGATGGCCAGGGGGTAGAGGACCCCGCAGAGGACCGTGAGGACGAGCAGGGCTCGCAGGCCGGCGCCGATCAACCGTGCGGTGTTGCCTACAGAGTTGTTCATAGCCTTAGCCGATCCCGGGGATGAGGGAGACGATCATGTCGATGAGCTTGATGCCGATGAACGGGGCGATGAGGCCGCCGAGTCCGTAAAGGGTGAGGTTGCGGCGGAGCATCTTGTCGGCGCTGGTCGGCCGGTACTGGACGCCCTTGAGGGCGAGCGGGACCAGGGCGATGATCACCAGCGCGTTGAAGATGACGGCCGACAGGATCGCGGAGTTCGGCGAGGACAGGCCCATGACGTTGAGCTTGTCGAGGCCCGGGTAGACCACCGCGAACATGGCCGGGATGATCGCGAAGTACTTCGCCACGTCGTTGGCGATGGAGAAGGTGGTCAGTGCGCCTCGGGTGATCAGCAACTGCTTGCCGATCTCCACGATTTCGATGAGTTTGGTGGGGTTGGAGTCCAGGTCCACCATGTTCCCGGCCTCTTTGGCGGCCGAGGTGCCGGTGTTCATGGCTACGCCGACGTCCGCCTGGGCGAGGGCCGGGGCGTCGTTCGTGCCGTCGCCCGTCATGGCCACGAGCTTGCCGCCGGCCTGCTCCCGCTTGATGAGGGCCATCTTGTCCTCGGGAGTGGCTTCCGCGAGGAAGTCGTCCACGCCCGCTTCTTCGGCGATGGCCTTCGCGGTCAGCGGGTTGTCGCCGGTGATCATGATGGTCTTGATGCCCATGCGCCGCAGCTCGTCGAAGCGTTCGCGCATGCCCTCCTTGACCACGTCCTTGAGGTGGATGACACCCAGGACGCGGGCGCCCTTGTCGTCCTTGACGGCGACCAGCAGCGGGGTGCCGCCGGCCTCGGAGATCCGGTCCGTGAGCGCTTGGGCGTCCTCGGCGACCGTGCCGCCCTGCTCCTTGACCCAGGCGACGACCGAGCCGGTCGCCCCCTTGCGGGTCTGCTTGCCGTCCACGTCCACGCCCGACATGCGGGTCTGGGCGGTGAACTCGATCCAGGTGGCGTGCGCGAGCTCGCCCTGGTGGCGTTCGCGCAGACCGTACTTCTCCTTCGCGAGCACCACGATCGAGCGGCCCTCGGGGGTCTCGTCGGCGAGGGAGGACAGCTGGGCGGCGTCGGCGAGTTCGGCTTCCGTCGTGCCCTTGACCGGGACGAATTCGGAGGCCTGGCGGTTGCCGAGGGTGATGGTGCCGGTCTTGTCGAGGAGGAGGGTGGAGACGTCACCGGCGGCTTCCACCGCGCGCCCCGACATGGCCAGGACGTTGCGCTGGACCAGGCGGTCCATGCCGGCGATGCCGATGGCGGAGAGCAGCGCGCCGATGGTGGTGGGGATGAGGCAGACCAGCAGGGCGGTGAGCACGATCATCGACTGCTTGGCGTGCGCGTACATCGCGAAGGGCTGGAGGGTGACGACGGCCAGCAGGAAGACGATCGTGAGGGACGCGAGCAGGATGTTGAGCGCGATCTCGTTGGGCGTCTTCTGGCGGGCCGCGCCTTCGACGAGGGCGATCATGCGGTCGATGAACGTCTCGCCGGGCTTCGTCGTGATCTTGATGACGATGCGGTCGGAGAGGACCTTGGTGCCGCCGGTGACGGCGCTGCGGTCTCCGCCGGACTCGCGGATGACGGGGGCCGATTCGCCGGTGATGGCGGATTCGTCGACGGATGCGACGCCTTCGACTACGTCTCCGTCGCCGGGAATGATGTCTCCGGCCTCGCAGACCACGAGGTCGCCGATACGGAGCTCCGTGCCGGGCACGGTCTCCTCGACGGCGCCGTTCAGGCGGCGCGCGACGGTGTCCGTCTTGGCCTTGCGCAGGGTGTCGGCCTGGGCCTTGCCGCGGCCCTCGGCCACGGCCTCCGCGAGGTTGGCGAAGATCGTGGTCAGCCAGAGCCAGCCGGTGATCGCCCAGCCGAAGAGGTTGCCCGGGTCGGATATGGCCAGGGCGGTGGTCAGTACGGAGCCGATCAGCACCACGAACATGACCGGGGACTTGACCATCACGCGCGGGTCGAGCTTCTTCACCGCGTCCGGGAAGGACTTCAGCAGCTGCTTCGGGTCGAAGATCCCGCCGCCGATCCGGGCCTTCTCGGGCTTGTGACCGCTGGGCAGGTCCCCGTGCGGGGCACGGGTGGGGGTGATGGTGCTCATGAGGCGAGCCCTTCGGCGAGCGGGCCCAGCGCCAGCGCCGGGAAGTAGGTGAGGCCGGTGACGATGATGATCGTGCCGACGAGGAGGAAGGTGAACAGCGGCTTCTCGGTGCGCAGGGTGCCCGCGGTCGCGGGGACCGGCTGCTGTTCGGCGAGCGAGCCGGCCAGCGCGAGGACGAAGACCATGGGCAGGAAGCGGCCGAGCAGCATCGCCAGTCCGGTGGTCGTGTTGAACCACTGGGTGTCGGCGTTCAGGCCCGCGAAGGCCGAGCCGTTGTTGTTGCCGGCCGAGGTGTAGGCGTAGAGGACCTCGGAGAAGCCGTGCGCGCCGCCGTTGGACATCGAGTGCACGGGCGTGGGCAGGGCCATCGCCAGGGCCGTGAAGCCGAGGACCAGCGTCGGGGTGATCAGGATGTAGCAGGCCGCGAACTTGATCTCGCGGGTGCCGATCTTCTTGCCCAGGTACTCGGGGGTCCGGCCGACCATCAGGCCCGCGATGAACACCGCGATGATCGCCATGATCAGCATGCCGTAGAGCCCGGAGCCGACGCCGCCGGGGGCGATCTCGCCGAGCTGCATGCCCAACAGCTGGATTCCGCCGCCCAGTCCCGTGTAGGAGGAGTGGAAGGAGTTGACCGAGCCGGTCGAGGTCAGCGTCGTGGCGACCGAGAAGATCGCGGAGGCTCCGATCCCGAAGCGGGTCTCCTTGCCCTCCATCGCCCCGCCGGCCGCCTGGAGCGCCGGGCCGTGGTGGCTGAATTCCGTCCACATCATCAGGGCGGTGAAGCCGAGCCAGATGGTCACCATCGTGGCGAGGATCGCGTAGCCCTGGCGGACGGAGCCGACCATGCGGCCGAAGGTGCGGGTCAGGGCGAAGGGGATGAGGAGGATCAGGAAGATCTCGAAGAGGTTCGAGAAGGGGCTCGGGTTCTCGAAGGGGTGGGCGGAGTTGGCGTTGAAGTAGCCGCCGCCGTTGGTGCCCAGCTCCTTGATGGCCTCCTGCGAGGCGACGGCCCCGCCGTTCCACTGCTGGGTGCCGCCCATGAACTGGCCGACCTCGTGGATCCCGGAGAAGTTCTGGATGACCCCGCAGGCCACCAGCACCACCGCGGCGATCACCGACAGGGGCAGCAGGATGCGGACGGTGCCGCGGACCAGGTCCGACCAGAAGTTGCCGAGCTCGCCGGTACGGGAGCGCGCGAAGCCCCGTACGAGGGCCACGGCCACCGCCATGCCGACCGCGGCGGAGAGGAAGTTCTGTACGGCCAGGCCGCCGGTCTGGACGAGCGGGCCCATGGCCTGCTCGCCGGCGTACGACTGCCAGTTCGTGTTCGACACGAAGGAGGCGGCCGTGTTGAAGGCCTGGTCCGGCTTGATGGAGGCGAAGCCCAGCGAGCCGGGCAGGCCGCCCTGGACGCGCTGGAGGAGGTAGAGGAAGAGGACGCCCATCGCCGAGAAGGCGAGGACCCCGCGCAGATAGGCGGGCCAGCGCATTTCGGCCGACGGGTTGGCGCCGATGGCCTTGTAGATCCACTTCTCGGGGGCCCAGTGCTTCTCCGAGGAGTAGACGCGGGCCATGTAGTCGCCCAGCGGGCGGTAGGAGAGGGCCAGGGCCGCGATGAGCGCGAGCAGCTGGAGCACCCCGGCAAGAACGGGACTCATCGGGGCTCAGAACCTCTCCGGGAACACGAGGGCGATGACGAGGTAGCCCAGCAGCGCCACGGCCACCAGCAGGCCGATGATGTTTTCGGCGTTCACAGCTTGGCCACCCCCTTGGCGACGAGTACCACCAGTGCGAAGACCGCGATCGTGGTGACGACGAAGGCCAGATCGGCCATCGTGAGCTCCCGGGGATTTCGAGGGCGGGGGTGCTTTTCAGGACACCTCTTGTCGGACATCTCTGAGTGGAACGCCTGTCAGGGGGTCGCACGGACACCCTTGACGGGGCCCATACGCCCGGAGGTGCGGCTTTTACGGGTCCCTAACACCGTGGATGGTGCCGATGCGTGCCGTTCGCTCAGGGTAGGCAGGTATGTACCGATTCGCCCGATGGTGGGCGATGTGAAGGCCCGCTTCGAAGGTTTGGATTCCGGATAGCGGAAACTCACTTCCGACATACGGGATCCGCGCTATGCTCCGGCCGTCCCGCACACGGAAATCCCCCTGCCAGGAGGAACGCAATGCCCGAGCAGACCCCCGCAGCCCCGGCCGAGACCCGCGTCGCCCTCATCACCGGGTCGTCCTCCGGCATCGGCGCCGGGATCGCCCGCAGACTGGCCGCGGCCGGCATCCGGGTCGTCCTGAACTCGGCGCGCAGCGAGGACGCGGGCAAGGCGCTCGCCGCCGAGCTGCCGGACGCGGTCTACGTACGGGGAGACGTCGCCGACGCCGCCGACGCGCGGCGGATCGTGCAGACGGCGATCGACGCGTACGGGCGCCTGGACATCCTGGTCAACAACGCGGGCGTCACCCGGTTCATCCCCCTGGGCGATCTGGACGCGGCCGATGCCGACGCCTGGCGCGAGATCTTCGAGGTCAACGTCGTGGGCACCTGGCAGATGATCACCGCCGCCACCCCCCACCTGCGGGAATCCGCGGAACGCGCCGCCGCTGCTCCCGATTCCGACGCGAAGCCCGGTGGCGCCTCGATCATCAACATCTCCTCCGTCTCCGCCACCCGCGCGCTCGGCAGCTCCATCCCGTATGCGGTCAGCAAGGCGGCGGTCAACCACATGACCCGGCTGCTGGCCTCCCAGCTCGGACCGGCCGTCCGGGTGAACGCGATCGCGCCCGGGCTCATCGACACCCCCTGGTACGAGGGCGCGGACGAGGTCTGGGAGAGCTCGCGCGAGTGGATCACCGAGAACACCCCGCTGCGCCGGGTGGGCACGCCGCAGGACGTGGCCGAGGCCGCGCTCTACCTGGTCGACGCGGCCTACACGACGGGCGACGTCCTCACGGTCGACGGCGGTCGACACATCGTCTGACCGGCGGCCGGCACGTCGTCTGACCGGCCTCCGCCGCGCCGTCCGACCGGCCGCCGACCCGCCCGCAGCCCCGTTGACCTCGGCCCCCGCACGCAGATCCGTACACGGAGAGGTATCCACATGCCGGACAACTACGCTCGATCCATGAACGCAGAAGCCGACGCCCTCGCCGCCGCCAAAGCCGCAGTGAAAGATGCCGACCGCAAGCACGTCTTCCACTCGTGGTCGGCCCAGGAGCTCATCGACCCGCTCGCCGTCGCCGGCGCCGAGGGCTCGTACTTCTGGGACTACGACGGCAACCGCTACCTCGACTTCTCCAGCGCGCTCGTCTACACGAACATCGGCTACCAGCACCCGAAGGTCGCCGCCGCCATCGCCGAGCAGGCGGCGAAGCTCTGCACCGTCGCGCCCGGATTCGCCGTGGACGTGCGCTCCGAGGCCGCCCGGCTGATCGCCGAGCGCACCCCCGGCGACCTCGACAAGATCTTCTTCACCAACGCGGGTGCCGAGGCCGTCGAGAACGCCGTCCGCATGGCCCGGCTGCACACCGGCCGCCCCAAGATCCTCTCCGCGTACCGCTCGTACCACGGCGCCACCTCCACCGCGATCAACCTCACGGGCGACGCGCGCCGCTTCGGCAACGACACCGCGACCGCCGGGGTCGTGCACTTCTGGGGGCCGTTCGCCTACCGCTCACCCTTCTACTCCGCCGACGCGGCCGAGGAGTGCGCGCGCGCCCTGCGCCACCTCGAGGACACCATCGTCTTCGAGGGCCCGCAGTCCATCGCCGGAATCATCCTGGAGACCGTCGGCGGCGCCCCCGGCGTCCTCGTGCACCCCGAGGGCTACCTGGCGGGCGTGCGCGAGCTCTGCGACCGCTTCGGCATCGTCTTCATCCTCGACGAGATCATGGTCGGCTTCGGCCGGACCGGTAAGTGGTTCGCCTCCGAGCACTGGGACGTCACCCCCGACCTGATCTGCTTCGCCAAGGGCATCACCAGCGGCTACGTCCCCCTCGGCGGCGTGGCCATCTCGGCCGCCATCGCCGAGACCTTCGCCCGCCGCCCCTACCCGGGCGGGCTGACGTACTCCGGGCACGTGCTGGCCTGCGCCGCGGCCGTGGCCACCGTGAACGTCATGGAGGAGGAGGGCATCGTCGAGCAGTCCGCCCGCACGGGCACGGAGCTGCTGGGTCCGGGGCTCGCCGCGATCGCCGAGAGGCACCCGTCCGTCGGGGAGGTCCGGGGCATGGGCACCTTCTGGGCCCTGGAGCTCGTACGGAACAAGGAGACGCGCGAGCCCCTGGTCCCGTACAACGCGGCCGGGGCCGACAACGCCCCCATGGCGGAATTCGGCGCGGCCCTGAAGAAGGCCGGGCTGTGGCCGCTGATCGCGGGGAACCGCCTCCACGTCGCGCCGCCGTGCAACGTGTCGGCCGAGGACGTGGCGAAGGGGCTGCGGATCATCGACGAAGCCCTGACCGTCGCCGACGCACACACGGTCTGACCTGCGCAGATCGTACGGTTGCCCAAGTCGTGGGTGCCTGTTCTCGGAGGATTCGCTCCCTTACGAACGGCATGTGAACGTGCTGGAATCAACAGGCACCTACGGACCGGGATGCACGTCAGTCCCGGGGCGGTCCACGTCCTCCTGAGTCTTCTCCGAGTACGTGATCGAACGGCGGGGGGCGGGCTGCGCGTCCGCCGGACGCCGGGCGTACGGGATCCAGATGACCGGACTCCGTGTTCCCGAGTACCGAAGGAAGACAGCGCATGAGCAAGCACGTCCTCGCCCAGAACCAGTACGGCAAGGCCGAGAACCGCATCGTCAAGGTCACCCGCAAGGGCAACGACGGTTCCTGGCACGAGATCCGCGACCTGAACGTCTCGGTCGCCCTCCGCGGTGAGTTCCGCGATGTCCACCTGACCGGCGACAACGCCAACTGCCTGCCGACCGACACCACCAAGAACACGGTGTACGCCTTCGGCAAGGAGCACGGCGTCGACTCCCCGGAGGCCTTCGGCATCCTGCTCGCCAAGCACTTCGTCTCCTCCCAGGAGCCGATCCGCGAGGCGCAGATCCGGATCGAGGAGTTCGCCTGGGAGCGGATCCCGGTCCCGTCGCGCAAGGAGCAGCACTCGTTCTCGCTCAAGGGCAGCGAGGTGCGCACCACGCAGGTCACGTACAGCGAGACGACCGGTCTCCAGGTCATCTCGGGTCTGAAGGACCTGACCGTGATGAACTCGACCAACTCCGAATTCCACGGCTACATCAAGGACAAGTACACGACTCTGAAGGAAGCGTACGACCGCATCCTGGCGACCAAGGTCACCGCGCGCTGGGCGCACTCGGCGCTGGCCGCCGACGACCCGGAGTTCGACTGGGACCAGTCGTACAAGAAGGTCCGCAAGAACATGCTCGAGGCGTTCGCGGAGACCTACTCGTACTCGCTCCAGCAGACCCTGAACCAGATGGCCGAGCGCGTGCTCGACAACTGCCCCAAGGTCAACGAGGTCCGCCTCAACCTCCCCAACAAGCACCACTTCCTCGTCGACCTGGAGCCCTTCGGCCTCAAGAACGACAACGAGGTCTACTTCGCGGCGGACCGCCCGTACGGTCTGATCGAGGGCACCATCCACCGCGACGGCGTCCAGCCGGTCATCGCGACCAGCGACTGGATCGTGGCGTAACGCCCCACTTGTTCCCACCTGTTCCGACCGGTTCGGCCCGGCCCCGCCAAGGGGGCCGGGCCGAACCGGCGTTCGGGGGTTCGCTCGCTACTCCTGCGGCTGCCCCACGAGCAGGTTCCAGCGCCCGGAACGGCCCGTCAGGGTGGTCACGGAGTCCGGCCTGACGTCGAGGCGCCAGAAGGCCGCCGCGGGCAGCCCCAGCGCCCGTACGACGGCCGCCCGTACGACGCCCTGCCCGACCACCGGCCGGTGCGTCCCCGGCGCCAGCCCGGCCAGCGCCGCGCCGACCCGCGCGACCAGCGCGTCCACCGACTCCCCGCCGCCCGGGGGCGCGTAGGCGGTGTCGGTCATCCAGAGCCGCAGCGCGTCCGGCTCCCCGGCGGCCACCTCGTCCATGGTCCGCCCGGCCCAGACGCCGTGATCCTGCCCACGCAGCCCCTCGTACCCGGGGCACGGATCCCCGTACGGGAACCGGTGCAGCCGCTCGGCTTCGCTCATCGGAGGTCTCACGAGCTGGACTCGAACCAATGCGCTCTTCATAAGGCGAGCGTAAGCGCGGTACGGTCACTGACGACAAGACGACGGTATGACGGAAGCACCGGTGAGAATCCGGCACGGTCGCGCCACTGTGAATCCTCCCGGAGGGGGAGGGAAGTCAGACCCGCCACCGTCGTCGCGAGCACCAATGACCGGGACGCGTGTTCCCTTGGAGGTTCCTGCCATGGCCCACTCTGCCGTGCCCACGACTGCCGCACCTGTCGGTATCGCCCCCATCTCCGTCTCCGCCCTGGCCCCTTGGGCCCTGTTCGTCGGCGTCCTCATGCTGGTCCTGCTCTACCTCGTCGGCGCCGAACAGGGCGCCACCGCGGTGTTCCAGGGCGACACCATCCACGAGTGGATGCACGACGGCCGCCACCTGCTCGGCTTCCCCTGCCACTGACCAGCGAGGGGCAAGCACGCTCATGAACAGCATCTCTCCCCGCGTGCTCCTGATCAGGGGCATGCTGGCCGGCCTGCTGGCCGGAGTCGCGGCGTTCCTCGTCGCGTACCTCCTCGGTGAATCCAAGGTGGACGCGGCGATCGCCATCGAGGAAGCCGGCGCCCACGACCACGGCGACGAGTCCGCCCCGGTCAGCCGTGCCCTCCAGGCCACGGCCGGCCTGGGCACCGGAACCCTGCTCTACGGGGTCGCGCTCGGCGGCATCGCCGCGCTCGTCTTCTGCTACGCGCTGGGCCGCATCGGCCGCTTCGGACCCCGGTCCACGGCGGCGCTGGTCGCGGGCGGCCTGTTCGTCACCGTCAACCTGGTGCCGTTCCTCAAGTACCCCGCCAACCCGCCGGCCGTCGGGGACCCCGACACCGTGGTCCGGCGGACCACCCTGTTCGTCCTGATGATCGCGCTCAGCGTGCTGCTGGCCTCGGTCGCGCTGATCCTGGGCCGGCGCCTGGCGCCGCGCATGGGCAACTGGAACGCCTCGATCGTCGCGGGGCTCGGCTTCGCGGTGGCCATCGGCGTCGCGTACGCGACGCTGCCCGGCGTCAACGAGGTCCCGGCGGACTTCCCGGCTGCGCTCATCTGGCAGTTCCGGCTTTCCGCGCTGGGCATCCAGATCGCGATGTGGACCACTTTCGGCCTGGCTTTCGGATTTCTTGCCGAACGGGCCCTTGTCCCGGCCGTCGCACCCAAGGAGGCTGTACAGCCTGCGAGTTGACGTCTCGCGAGGTTGATCGAAGGGGCTGGTGGCGGCACGATGACGACGGTGATCCGGGAGTTCCGGGCATTGCGGGACCTGCACGGACTCAGGGAACTCCGGGAGTGGCGCGGCTGGACGGGGGCAGCCCCGTTCTGGCTGAATTCGCTGCTGCTGCCCCTGGCCCCCTTCACCTCCGTCACGCTGTTCGCCCAGGTCGGCATCATCGTCGCCCTGGCCGCCGTCGGCGGTCTGGCCCGCCATCTCTGGTCGGGTGACTACGGCCACCCGGCCATCCACACCGCCGCTGCGCTCATGGGTGCGGCGGCGGTGGCGTTCGTGGTGTCGTGAGCGGGGGCGGGGCCGGGGCCGGGGCCGGGGCCGGGGGTTAGCCCCCCGGGCGGCCTTCCCGGCTGCCGGATGGGAGGGGCGCGAGCGCTCAACCATGCTCGTTCCATGACCAGTTACCGCCGCAAGGCCGCGCTCATCGCCCTCTGCGCCACCACTGTCGCCGCGACCCTGGCGGGTGCCACGACCGCCACCGCCACGGCAGCGACCTCGTCCGCGGGTCCGACCGCCGCCCCCCTCGCCTGGGCGGAGTGCACCCACGAGGGCCACCTGCCCGGCCAGCAGTGCGCGAAGCTGTCCGTCCCCCTCGACTACGCCGACCCGCGGGGCCCCCACGTGGACCTCGCCGTGTCCCGGCTGCCCAGCGACCGGCCGGCCGCCCGCCGCGGCACGCTCATGGTGATCCCCGGCGGGCCGGGCGGCTCCGGCGTCCAGCGGCTGTCGCAGAAGGGGGCCTCGCTGGCCCGGGAGACGGCCGGGGCCTACGACCTCGTCGCGCTCGATCCCCGCGGGGTCGGCGGCAGCGTCAGGGCCCGGTGCGGACTGGACGAGGCGGACCGGCGCCTGGTGACCCTGCGCTCCTGGGCCGGCCCGGACGGCGGGATCGGCGAGAACGTCGAGCGCTCCCGCCGGGTGGCCGACGCCTGCGCCGCGAACGGCGGCGCGGAACTGCGCAGTTTCACCACCGCCAACCAGGTGCGCGACATCGACCGGCTCCGCGAGGCCCTCGGCGAGCGGAAGCTGTCGGCGTGGGGTGTCTCCTACGGGAGCTACGTGGGCGCCGCCTACGCGCAGAAGTTCCCGCAGCGCACCGACCGCCTGGTGCTCGACAGCACCGCGGACCCGGATCCGACGCGGGTCGCACGCGGCTGGCTCGCCAACATGGCCCGGGGAGCCGACGACCGGTTCCCCGACTTCGCGGCCTGGGCGGCGGACCCGGCGCGCCGGGCCGAGGGGCTGCGGCTCGCCGAACGCCCGGAAGACGTACGCCCGTTGTTCCTCTCCCTCGCGGAGCGGCTGGACCGCGAGCCCAAGCCCTCGAACGTGCCCGGCGTACCCCTGACGGGCAACATGCTGCGCCAGGCCCTGCAGAACTCCCTCTACGGTGACGCGCTCTTCCCCGGGGTCGCCCGGCTGATCGGCGAGGCCCGCGATCCGGCGGCCGTGCCGGTCCTGCCCAGGGAGCTCGCGCAGGCGCTGCCCGACGAGGACGCGGCGCTGATGGTCGGGGTCATCTGCAATGACGTGGCCTGGCCGAAGGACGTCTCCGGCTACGAGCGTGCGGTGGCCGCGGACCGGGCGGCGCACCCCCTGACGGGCGGGATGCCCGCGAACATCACCCCCTGCGCCTTCTGGAAGGACGCCCCGGCCGAACGCCCCGCCCGCATCACCGACGAGGGCCCGTCGAACATCCTGATGGTCCAGAACCTCCGCGACCCGGCCACCCCGTACTCGGGGGCCCTGGAGATGCGCACCGCCCTCGGCTCCCGCGCCCGCCTGCTCACGGTCGACCACGGCGGCCACGGCGTCTACCTCGGCAACGGCAACGCCTGCTCCGACCGCACGGTGACCACCTACCTGACGACGGGCCGGCGTCCGAGCCGCGACACCACCTGCACGGACGGCTGAGGATCAGCCGAACCGCCGGGACGGGGCGTCCGCCGACGCGGACCTGACCGCAAGATCCGAAAGAGACGACCTAGGCCTGTGACCCGGGGGACTCTTCCGCTCGGGGTTCCGCGGGGAGTCGGAAGATCCGGTCCAGGTGGTGGCGGAGGACGGCGACGGCCGACTCCGGTCCGCGCTGGCCCACCAGGATGCTGGTGCCCATGGCCCCGGCCATGGCGAGCAGGCTGATCGCCTCCGTGCGCGCGTCGGCGCCGGGATCGGCCAGGCCCGCGGACTGGGCGCCTTCGATCAGGCCGGTCAGGGCGTTCTCCGCGGCGTCGGGGTTGTCGATGAAGGGCTGGGCGGCGAGCGCCTCGTCGGTCACGGACAGGATCGCGTACGAGCTGTAGAGCAGGTGGAAGGTGCGGCTCTCCTCATCGGTCGGCAGGGAGGCCAGCAGCAGCGCCTCGATCGTCGCGCGCGGGCCGGGGGCCGGGCCGGCGGCGGCGAGCCGGGCGCCCACCCGGGCGGTGAAGCGGTCGGTCAGGTGCTGGAGCCCGTAGAAGAGCAGCTTCTCCTTGGTCTGGAAGTAGTACTGGACGAGGCGCAGGGAGACTCCCGCCTCGGCCGCCACGTCGCGCATGCCGACCGCGTGCAGGCCGCGCCGTCCGGCGACCCTGATGAGCGCCTCGGCGATCTGTGTGCGCCGTTCTTCGTGGTCCACGCGCTTGGGCATCCGTGGGGTCTCCGGCCGTGGGTGGGGGCGTATGTCTTCGTGTTCTCTTCGTGGGGCGTCTTCATGGTACCGCCGTATCAACATCATGGTACGGTCGTATCACGAAGAACGGATCCCCCCGGAGGTGCCTGCCGTGCCCGAGAACACGACCCGTGTCCGCCGTGACGTCGGCCGCTACGTGAACGACGCCCTGCGCGACCGCTACTTCGCCGCCGCCGACGTGCTCTACGCGATGGGGGCGCCCATCCGCTCCGAGAGGGACGTCGAGACGAGCTTCGGTACTACGCACGTCTACCGCTACGGGCCCACGGACCCCGCCGCCGACTCCCGTACGCCGATCGTCCTGATCCACGGCGCGGCCTACTCCTCCGCCATGTGGTTCCCCAACACCTCCGCACTCAGCCTCGACCGCCCGGTCTACGCCCTCGACACCCCCGGCGACGCGGGCCGCAGCATCCACCGTGAGCCCATGTGGCAGCCCGAGCGCGCCGCGCAGTGGATGGACGAGGCCCTCGACGCGCTCGGCCTGGACCGGGTCCACCTCGTCGGCTCCTCCTACGGCGGCTGGCTCGTGCTCAACCAGGCCCACCGGCGCCCGGAGCGGCTCGCCTCGGTCACCGCCCTCGATCCCGGCGGCCTGGAGAAGGTGGGACTGCGCTTCTTCGTCTGGATCTTCATCAGCCTGTTCGCCACCTTCGCCCCCAAGGCCTTGCGCCCGCGCCTCGCCGCCTGGCTGGACCAACCGGTCCTCGCCATCCCCGAGATGCGTGAGTGGATCCAGCTCGGCGCCCGCGCGTACCGGATCCGCCGCCCCGCACCGCTGCCGCTGGCCGAGGATGCGCTGCGATCCATCCGGACCCCGCTCTACGTCATCATGGGCAAGCACAGCCTGCTCCTGCACCCCAAGCGGCAGCTGGAACGCGTTCCGCGCCTTGTTCCCGGAGCCCGCGCCGAGATCGTCGCGGCGACCGGGCACGGACCGCAGATCGACCACCCCGACGTGGTCAACGCCCGGATGCTGTCCTTCATGGAGGACGTCGACTCCCTCGACCCTGCCGCGGGGCGCCGGGGCGCCGTGGACGCGTAACTCCCCGTTGCGAGGCCCTACTCCGGGCCCACCACGCCGTGTTCCCAGGCCCAGGACGCGATGCCCACCCGGTTGCGGGCCCCGAGTTTGGCCTGCACGTTCGCGATGTGGGTCTTCGCGGTCCCCGCGCTGATGAACAGCTCCGCGCCGATCTCCGCGTTCGTGTGCCCCCGCGCCACCAGCCGCACGATCTCGACCTCCCGCCCCGTCAGGACCCGCGCGGCGGTCGTGGGGGCCTTGCCGGGCGTCTTCGCGGGAGCCTTCGCCCCGGGGCCCGAGAGGCGGCTCAGCAGCCGCACCGTGATCTGGGGGCTGATCAGGGTGTCCCCGGCCATCGCCGCCCGGACCCCTTCGATCAGCAGCGCGGGTCCGGAGCGCTTGAGCAGGAAACCGCAGGCACCGGCGCGCAGCGCCGTGTGCACGTACTCGTCCAGGTCGAAGGTGGTCACCACCACGACCCGGGTCTGCGGGGACAGCAGCCGGGTCACCTCCAGCCCGTCCAGGCGGGGCATGCGGATGTCGGTGAGCACGAGGTCCGGGCGCAGCTCGCGGGCCAGCGACACCGCGCTCTCGCCGTCGGCGGCTTCGCCCACCACCGTCATGTCCGGTTGCGAGTCGAGGATCATCCGGAACCCGCTGCGGACGTCCTCCTGATCGTCGGCTATCAGGATCCTCGTGGTCACCGGACCATGATCACCCCTGGGTGGTCCCGTCCGCAGGGAAGTCCGAAGGGAAGTCCGCAGGGAAGACCGCCGAAACCCGCCAGCCGGCAGCCTCGGCCGGGCCCGCCGCCAGCGTGCCTCCGGCGGCCTCCACCCGCTCGCGCAGCCCCGCCAGTCCCGTGCCGCCGCCCGTGCGACGCCGCCGGGCCGAATGGGTCCACGGGCCGCGCGGGGGCGCCGAGTTGGCCACGGCGAGCTCGATTCCGGTGGGGATCCGGCGCAGGGTCACCCGTACGGTGTGCGCACCGGGCGCGTGGCGCCGTACGTTCGTCAGTGCCTCCACCGCCACCCGGTACGCGGCGGTGTCCGCCTCCCGGGACAGGCCGGCCGACGCCGCCTCGTCCTCGACCTCCAGCACTCCGCCCTCGAACCGGCCTACGAGGTCTGCCAGTTCGGTGAGTCCGGGGGTGGAGGCCGGGGCTGCGAGCGAGCCGCCGGCTTCCCGGAGGGCGTGCACCGTGCGGTCCATCGAGGCCAGGGCGCTCAGCCCCGCCGCCTCGATGCGTTCCAGGGCGCGCACGGCCTGACCCGGATCGGTGCCGGCGACGAACCGGGCCGCCTGCGCCTGCACCACGATGGCGCTGACGTCGTGCGCGACGAAGTCGTGGAGGTCCCGGGCCAGTTCCAGCTGCTGGTCGCGCCGCGCGTCCCGTACGGCCCGCCGGGTCCGGGACGCCTGGCGGCGCAAGTGGGCCCCGACGGCGACCGCCCCCAGGGCGGGCAGGGTCCAGAAGGCGACCACCCCGCAGGCCTCCAGCCACGAACCCCCCTCGTCCCACACCAGCGGGGCCGGCCACAGCGCCACCGCCGCGACTCCCAGGGAACCCGCGAGGTACCCGGACCGGGCCCGCGACCACCGCGTCACCAGCCCCAGCAGCGGCAGCAGCAGCGCCAGGCCCGCCATGGACCACACGGCGGGCACCCGGGCGAACGAGCCGACGAGGGACAGTGCGGCGGCGCCCGCCAGCACCGGGGCGCAGAAGGGGCGGCTCCACGGCCGGGCCGGCCCCGGCCCCGGCCCCGGCCCCGGCCCCGGCCCCGGATCCTGAGGGACCGTCATCGCTGCTTCAGCAGCGCCCAGTCGGACACCGGGCCGAGGTGGCCGAGCTTGTCGGGGTTGGACACGGCGTGGACGGCCCGGATCACGCCGTCGGCGATGTCGAGTTCGAGGACGTTGATCACGCGGCCCTCGGCGTCGTACCACACGGCGCCCGGACGGCCGTTGATCCAGGCCGGCCGGAAGTCGGCGCCGAACGTGCGGATCCGGCGGATCCCGCCGATGAGCAGCTGTCCCACGGCCTGCGCTTCGACCACCGGCTTCCTGGCCGCCCGCGCCTTGCCGCCGCCGTCGCCCTGGAACACCACGTCGGGCGCCAGCATGCCGAGCAGCGCGTCCAGGTCGCCGCCCCCGGCGGCCTCGAAGAACTTCCGGGCGAGCTCCTTGCCCTCCGCCCGCTGGGCCGGGGCCGGTGCGGGGGCCTTGTCGGCGTCCGGGCCCGCCGCGGCGATGTGCTTCCTGGCGCGGGCGAAGATCTGGCGGCAGTTCGCCTCGGACTTGCCTGTGGTCCGCGCCACGTCCGCGTAGTCGTACCCGAACACCTCGCGCAGCATGAACACCGCACGCTCCATCGGGGAGAGGGCCTCCAGCAGGACGAGGAACGCCATGGACAGCGAGTCGGCCAGCTCGGCGTGCTCGACGGGACCGGGCTGTTCGTCGCTGACGACGACGGGCTCGGGCAGCCAGTTCCCCACGTAGGTCTCGCGCCGCACCCGCGCCGAGGTCAGGTGGTTGATGCCCAGCCGCGTCACCGCGGTGGTCAGGTACGCCTTGGGCGTGGCGATCTCGGTGCCGGCCTGGTGCGCCCGGGTCAGGCCGAGGAAGGCGTCCTGGACGATGTCCTCGGCGTCGCCCACCGATCCGGTCATCCCGTAGGCGATGGAGAACATCAGCGGCCGGTACGCGGCCTCTTCCACCATGCTCGCCGATCCCGACACGGACCCTCCCCCAACTCGCCGACGGCGGAGCCCGGTCGGGCCAGTTCCCCCCGGCCCGATTCGGGATCCACAGAACGCCCAGCAGGCTATCCGAGCGGGGAGACGCAGGTCACAGCCGCCCCTGTCACAGACCGCCGGGGTGCCTTGTCTTAGAGGGCAACAGCGAAAGACAACCGAGGAGTACACGATGAACGCTCGTCTGAACTTCATGGCCAGCCCGGTCGCGCTGAAGGCCATGAAGCACATCGTCGCGGCGACCCAGGCGCTCGCCGGCTCGAGCGTGCCGGCCTCGACCCGGGAACTGGTGATGCTCCGCGCAAGCCAGATCAACGGCTGCTCGGGCTGTATCGACATGCACACCAAGGAGGCCGCGGCCGCCGGGGAGAGCGACGTACGCCTCCACCTGGTCGTGGCCTGGCGGGACGCCACGGTGTTCACCGACGCCGAGCGCGCCGCCCTGGAGCTGGCCGAAGAGGGCACCCGCATCGCCGACGCGGCCGGCGGCGTCCCGGACGCGGTCTGGGCGAACGCAGCCAAGTACTACGACGACGACCAGCTCGCCGAGCTGGTGACCCAGATCGCCATCATCAACGCCTTCAACCGCGCGAACGTCATGACCCAGCAGCCGGCCGGCGACTACAAGCCCGGCCAGCACGGCTGACCGTCCTTCACCGGCCGGCCGGCGGGCTCCGTACTCATCCGTGCGGTCGGGTGCGGTCCAGGGGGCCGGGAACCGGGTGCCGGGAACCGGGTGCCGGTGACGGCGTCCGGTACGGGGGTGCCGGTGGTGGTGGCGTAAGGGATGAAGCCGGCCCAGGCTTCGACCGCGTCGTCCTTGGGCTCGGCCCGGGCGAAGCCGCCGCGCGTCTTGATCGAGAATCCCTCGATGGGCATCGTCAGGACCGCGGTGTAGCGGGCCTCTTCGACGCTGGGGTGGCGGGCGGCGGGCGGCGGGCGGTCCGGAGAAACGGCTCGGGACGACGGCTTCCACGATGCGGCCGAGGGCGTCGGCGCGCTCCTCGGCGTCCTCGATCGCGGTGGCCCGCCCGAAGACCATGACGGAGCGGTAGGCGGCCGAGTGGTGGGAGGCCGCCCGGCCGAGGAGGAGGCCGTCGATCAGGGTGGCTGTGACGCAGACCGGGGCGCCGACCGCGGCGGTGGTCATGAAGCGGCCGTGGGCCGACCCGTGCAGGAGGAGCCGGTCGCCCTCGCGCATGTGCAGGGTGGGCAGGACCATCGGGCCGTCGTCGGTGGTCCTCGGTCCTCGGGTTGAGGACCCGCGCCATCGGCGTAGCGTGAAGAGGGACCGGGCTCAGTAGCAGGGCGCGTGGCGCGGTAGTGGCGCGAGGAGCGATCGCTATGGGCAAGCTCTCGATCGAGCAGTTGCGTGAACGTGTCCGCGGGGTGGTCGTCACCCCTGACGACGACGCCTACGACGAGGCGCGCAAGGTCTACAACGCCATGATCGACAGGCGCCCGGCGGCCGTCGTCCGCTGCGCCAACGCGGGCGACGTCATGGCCGCGGTCGACTTCGCGCGCGAGAACGGGCTCGACCTGGCGGTACGCGGCGGCGGCCACAGCGTGCCCGGCTTCGGCACCTGCGACGGCGGGGTCGTGGCCGATCTGTCCGCGATGCGCGGCGTGCGCGTCGATCCCGGGCGGCGGACTGCGCGTGCCGACGGCGGTGCGACCTGGGGCGACTTCAACGCGGCCACGTACGCCTTCGGCCTGGCGACGACCGGGGGGATCATCTCGACCACCGGCGTCGGCGGGCTCACCCTGGGCGGTGGCATCGGCTATCTCTCCCGCGGACTGGGGCTGAGCTGCGACAACCTCATCTCGGCCGACGTGGTGACCGCCGACGGCCGTCTCCTCGTCGCGAGCGAGGAGGAGAACGACGATCTCTTCTGGGCCCTTCGCGGCGGCGGCGGGAACTTCGGCGCGGTGACCTCCTTCGAGTTCCGGCTCAGCCCCGTCAAGGACATCTACGGCGGGCCGATGCTCTTCGAGCTGGCGGACGCCGCCACCGTGCTGCGCTCCTACGCCGAGTACATCGCCGACGCACCGGAGGAACTCGGCGCCTTCCCGGCCTTCCAGCTGGCCCCGCCGCTCCCGTTCATCCCGGAGGACCGGCACGGCGACCCCTTCGCCCTGATCGTGTCGTGCTGGGCGGGTCCGCTGGACGAGGGGGAGCGCGCCCTGCGCGCCTTCCACGAGTTCGCGCCGGTGGTCGCCGAGCACGTCGGGCCCATGCCGTATCCCGCGCTCAACAGCGCCTTCGACGCCCTCGTACCGCCCGGCCTCCAGCACTACTGGAAGGCCAACTTCGTCACCGAGCTCAGCGACGCCGCGATCGCGGCGCACGTGGAGCACGGGCCACGGCTGCCGGCCGTGAACTCGACGTGCCACATCTACCCCATCAACGGGGCCTGCCACCGCGTCGCGCCGGAGGCGACGGCCTTCGCCTACCGGGACGCCTCGTTCGCCACCGTCATCGCCGGCATGTGGCCGGACCCCGCCGACAACGAGGCCGGCACGGCGTGGGTGCGCGACTACTACGAGGCCACCGCCCCGCACTCGGAGGAGGGCGGGTACGTTAACTTCATGGCCGACGACGACCAGGACCGGATCAGGGCCAACTACAAGGGAAACTACGACCGGTTGGTGGAGGTCAAGCGGAAGTACGACCCGGGGAACCTCTTCCACCTCAACCAGAACATCAAGCCTTAGGTCGTCTCTGCGGCTTCCGCCTCCGCGGGCGGCTGCTGAGGGTCCGTGCCCGCCGCCCTACGATGTGCGGATGAGCGCGAGCGCGGAACCGGCAGGTGCGCACCCTTCGCAGGAGCAGGGTGAGCGGCTGGCGGCTGCCGTATCGGTCCTGGCGCTCCTCGCCGATGCCACCCGGCTGGCGCTGCTGGACGAGCTCGGCCGGGGCGAGGCGGACGTCACCACGCTCACGCGGGCGTGCGGGGCCGCCCGCCCGTCGGTCAGCCAGCACCTGGCCAAGCTGCGCCTGGCCGGCCTGGTCACCACCCGCAAGGACGGCCGCCGCGTGGTCTACGCCCTGCGGCACGGGCACCTGCGCCGGCTGGTGGACGAGGCCCTGAACGTCGCGGACCACCAGATCGGCTCCCTTCCGCCCCACGACTGACCCCACCTCGCCCCACTCCCGTCCGGTCGGACGTCTCGTCCCCGTCATGTGCACGCGTACGCACATATTGGCTACGATGGAGACCTCCGACCGGGACGGGGTCCGATGCTGTCCGTACTGAGCAACCGCACCTACCGCCGTCTGTTCACGGCCCAGGTCATCGCCCTGGTCGGCACCGGGCTGGCGACGGTCGCGCTGAGCCTGCTCGCGTACGACCTCGCGGGGGCGAACGCCTCGGCGGTGCTGGGCACGGCGCTCGCCATCAAGATGACCGCCTACGTCGCCATCGCCCCGCTGGCCGGTGCGGTCGCGGACCGGATACCGCGCCGCACGCTGATGGTGGCCATGGACCTCACCCGCGCCGCCGTCGCGCTCGCCCTGCCCTTCGTCACCCAGATCTGGCAGATCTACGTACTGATCTTCCTGCTCCAGGCCGCGTCGGCGGCCTTCACGCCCACCTTCCAGGCGACCATCCCCGCCGTGCTGCCCGCCGAACGCGACTACACGCAGGCCCTGTCGATGTCGAGGCTGGCCTACGACCTGGAGAGCCTGTTCAGCCCGGCACTGGCCGCCGCCCTGCTGGCCCTGGTCTCCTACGGCCGGCTGTTCATCGGCACGACCGTGGGGTTCGCCGCCTCCGCGGTCCTCGTCGCCGCCACCGCCCTGCCCAAGCCCGCGCCGGTCGAGCGCGGCGGCGGCGCGTACGCCAAGGCCGCGTTCGGGACGCGCCTGTTCCGGGCCACGCCCCGGCTGCGGGCCCTGCTCGCGCTCGACCTCGCGGTCGCCGCCGCGGGGGCCGTCGTCTTCGTCAACACCGTCGTCCTGGTCCGGGAGCACTTCGGCCGCCCCGCCGCCGCCGTCTCGTTCGCCCTCGGCGCGTACGGGGCCGGGTCCATGCTGACCGCGCTGCTGCTGCCGCGCCTGCTGGGCCGGTTCACCGACCGCGCCGTCATGCTCCCCGCCGCTTTCTGCCTCCCGGTGGTCCTCGCGGGCGTGGCCGCACTCACCGCGACGGGCCCCGGCGCCGGAACCTGGTGCGCCGCCCTGGCCGCGTGGGCCGCCATCGGCGCCGCCTGCTCCGCCGTCATGACCCCCGGCGGCCGGGTGATCCGCCGCTCCACCGCCGACGCGGACCTGCCCGCCGCCTTCGCCGCCCAGTTCTCCCTCTCCCACGGCTGCTGGCTGCTCACCTACCCGCTCGCGGGCTGGCTCGCCGCAGCCGCAGGACTTCCCGCCGCGGCCGCCGTCCTGGGCGTCATCGCGCTGGCGGCCGCCGTTGCCGCGAAGGCGCTCTGGCCCGCCCGCGACCCGTCGCAGATCGAGCACGTCCACCCCGAACTGCCCCCGGGCCACCCCCATCTCGCCGGGGCCCGCCCCGTCCGGGACGGCTGGGTCCACGACCACCACTACGTCATCGACCGGTACCACCACCACTGGCCCCGCTCCCGGCCCCGCCCCGGGCGCGTCAGGGCGTGAGGGGCGCGAGCACCTGGTTGTGGGTGTGCTGGTAGATCACGGACGTGCGGAACCCGACGACCTCGCGGCGTTCGGTGAACTTGTCCATGAGGAAGCCGTGGAGGTAGTCCACGCTGGGCACGGAGACGTGCACGATCATGTCGTCGCCTCCGGTGACCACGTAGACCGTGCTGACCTCGGGCAGCCCGGCCGCGTACGTCTTGAACGCCTCGATGACCGCCCGGCTGAGGGGCCGGATCTGGAAGTGGATCAGCGCCTGGACGTGACGGTTCAGGGCGGCCGGGTCGACCGCCGCGTGGAAGCCGGTGACGACCCCGCGGGCGCGCAGGGCCCGGACCCGTTCCAGGCAGGTCGACGGGGCGATGCCGAGGGCGCGGGCGAGATCGCGGTTGGTCTGCCGCGCATCGCGCTGCAGATGCCGGACGATCGCCGAATCAAGTTCGTCCATGCGGAGATTATGGCTGCCCGCCCCGAATTCCGTTCGGCCACCGGCCACTTGGGCTGTCAGGGCGGCTAGCTTCGCGCCATGGCAGCCGCACTTGAGCACCCTCTGACCCTTCAATTGCCGTATCCCACCCATGAGTTGGTGCAGGTCGTACGGGGCCGCCGCAGCGGCCTCGGGATCACCGTCGCCATCCACTCGACCGCCCTCGGCCCGGCAGCGGGCGGATGCCGGATCGCCCATTACGCCGACCCGGCCGCCCCGGTCGCGGACGCCCTGCGGCTCGCGGAGGCGATGACCGGGAAGAACGCGCTGGCCGGTCTGGAACACGGCGGCGCCAAGGCGGTCGTAGCCCTCCCGACCGCGGACCGCCCGGCCGGAGCCGAGCGCACGGCCCTGCTCCACGACATCGGCGACGCGATCGAATCGCTCGGCGGCCGCTACATCGCCGGCCCGGACGTGGGCAGCGGCCCGGCCGACATGTCCGTGATCGGCGAACGCACCGCGCACGTGTGCTGCCGCCCCGTCGAGGACGGCGGCAGCGGCGACTCCTCCCTCCACACCGCACGCGGCACCCTCGCGGCCCTGGGCGCGGTGGCCGAAGAGGCCTTCGGCTCACCGGAACTCGCAGGCCGGACCTTCGGAGTGATCGGCCTCGGCGCGGTCGGCGCCCACGTCGCACGGCTCCTGGAGCGCGCCGGGGCCCGGCTCGTGGTGAGCGACATCGACCCGGCCGCACGCCGCCTCGCCGAGGAGCTCGGTGCGACCTGGGCGGACCCGGACGGCGCCCTGGCCGCCGAGGTCGACGTCCTCGTACCGGCCGCCCTCGGCGGTCTGCTCACCGCCCGCACGGCGGGGCTGCTGCGCTGCGCCGCCGTCGCCGGCCCCGCCAACAACCAGCTCGACGAACCGGCCACCGCCGACCTGCTCGCGGCCCGGGGCGTCCTCTGGGCGCCGGACACGGTCGTCAGCTCCGGAGGAGTCATCCACGCCACCGGCGTAGAACTGCGCCGGGAGTCCGAGGAGCGGCTGACCGAGCGCATCGAGGGGATCGCCGACACGCTGCGCCAGGTCTTCCACACGGCCCGGACCCACGGCACCACACCCGCGACCGCCGCCGGAACCCTCGCCGGACAACGGATCCGCGAGGGGCGCTCGCGGTCCGGGGCGCCGGCGTCCCCGGGGGCGGAGACAGAGCGCTGACGGCGCTGCGGGAGCGCTGCGAGCACTGCGGGAGGGCTGTGGGAGCGCTGCGGGAGGGCTGTGGGGCCACCGCGGCTCCCGTCAGGACCTCCAGCACGGCGGCGCTGTAGGGCCCGCCTCCCTCAGCCGGTCGGGAGGGAGAGTTCGGTGTACCTGCCGCGCCCTCCGAGGAGGGTCAGCAGGATGGTCTCTTCGGGCTCCAGCCGCGCGGCGGCCGCGAGTTCGGGCGCGCGGACGCTGCGGACGGGCCGGAGGAACCAGCCGTGGGCGCCGGCCGCCAGAGCGAGCCGCTGGTAACAGGCGCCGGCCGCCAGCAGGCAGCCGCGTACGGCCTCGGGCCCGGCGGCGGGGTCCTGGCGGGCGACCAGCAGGAATCCGGTGTCGCAGGCGGCCGCGTCCACCCGGTGCGCGGGATAGGTGAAGGCCGAGGCGACCGCGTCCGGGGAGACCGGCACCAGCCGCAGCGGCGCACCCTTCGACTCCGGAAGCCCGATGTCCGCCGCGGCCGCCCGCAGCAGGGCGGGGAGCGCCTCCGTTCCCCGGGGGTCGGGTCGGCGGCTGGGGACCAGACCCAGCGGACCCCGGCCGGCGCTGCGGCGGCGGAGCACGTCCAGCACCCCGAGACCGGCGAGCAGGTCGCCGAAGGGGCGGGCGAAGGAGTCGGGGTCGAGCGGCCAGGCCGGTGCGGGGCCTGCGGGCGCTGCGGGCGGGTCCGGCCGGGTGGTGCGCGGAGCGCCGGGGGCGTGCCAGGCGGATACCGGGGAGCGGCCGGGCGCGGGCTCGGCTTCGGTGCGGGGCCACTCGGGAAGCAGCAGACCGGTGAGCCAGGCCGCGGTGGCGTGGTGCATCCCGGCTTCCAGGAGCCCGACGACCTCGCGCACGGGAGCGTAGCCCTCCGGGACGCGGTCGAGGTCCGCTTCGAGGCGCAGCCCCGTGGGCACGAAGGGCGCCTGCGCGGGCACCAGGGCATGGCGCACGGGGTCGTACTCGGCTTCGTGTCCGTCGGAGGCGAGGGTGAGCCGGGCGACGCGGACGCCCCGGATGGAGGCGGTGGCGGCGTGCGGTCCGACCAGGTCCCGGGGTTCGACCCGGCGCAGCCCGATGGTGCCGTCGGCGACCGCGGTGAGGGCCGCGAGTGGGGCCAATCGGGGTGCTTCCGAGGCTACTTGGGCCTCGGTGCCGACCAGCGGGTCCGTCCCGGGGTACGGCAGTCCGAGCGCGGGACCGGGCTCCGGGGCGGGCCGGTGGTAGACGGGGCGGCCCTGCGGGCGGCCGGTCGCGACGAGGTCCCACAGCTGCCGTCCGGCGGCGGCCGGGCTGTGGTCGTGCTCGGTGGTGAGGGTCAACGGGGCTCCCTAGTGCTGTGGCCGGAAAGGTTTGCCGGGGCGGGGCGTTCGGTGCGGTGCATCGCAAGGCGGAGGACCGCGGCTCGTACTGGACGTACCGCCGCGGTCCGACAACGCGGCGAGGTGCCGTGCCGGGCGCCGCGACCCGGTGAACCTTTCCGGTCACAGCACCAGGTCGTCTCTTTCGGATCTTGTCGGTCAGGTCCGCGTCGTCCGGTGCCGTGCCGGGCGGCGCGGGCCCGGCAAGATCCGGAAGAGACGGCCTAGCGGCTGGACGAGCCATCGGCGTCGGTGAGGGTGAGGGTCAGCGGATCGATGGACAGCGGCAGTTCGGGCCAGTGCCAGCCGTCGGGACCGGAGGCGTCGGCGAGCGCGGCGTGGAGTACTGCCGCGGCGGCCACCGCGCGGACCGGCGGGGCGAAGGCGGGCGTCAGCCGGTCGGCCGCCGCATCCGCTGCCGCATCCGCCGCAGGGTCCGCCGCAGTGTCCGTAGCGAGCCGCTCGGCCACGAGGTCGCCGCCCCCCGCGGCCAGTCGGAATCCGGTGGAGGCTCCGGCCCTGCGCGCGTACAGCCTCAGTCCGGTGCCCGGACGGGTGGGGAGGAGCTGCCTGTCGAGGCCCCAGTCGTGGGCGGCGGCCCGCAGTGCGCCGGTCTCCACCCCGTCGCCGACCGGCTCCCAGACCGTCGCCGCGATGCGGTCGATCGCGGCCGTCGGGTCGGCGGCCCAGGAGAGGGCGTACCGGTGCCAGGGCAGTTCCGAGGAGGCGACGGCGGCGGGCACCAGGACGGCCGCCCCGGTGGAGAGCAGGGCGTCGAGGAGCGAACGGGGCAGCCGCTCGGGGCCGATGCCGGTTTCGAGGTGGCCCGCCAGCTGCGGCCAGGTGCGGCCGAGGGCGGGTGCGCGGAGGGTGTGCTCCCCCCGGAGGGTGCGGACGAACAGCCCGTCGGGGGTCGCCACCGCCACCGTGGCGGGCCGCAGCACCAGCAGCCGCTCCCCCCGGGCGGAAGGCACGGGGCCGGGGCGCGTGTCCGTCGGTGTCGTCGGTGTCGCCGGTGTCGTCAGGGGCCCGTGGTCGGGCCCGTGGTCGGGGTCGCGGTCAGGCATGTCCTTCTCCGGTCTCATGCCCCACCAGGAGGCCGATCAGTGCCGCACGGTCGATCAGGCCCCCGCCGAGCCGGGCCGCGGCGGCGACCGGGACGATGCCGTGGACCAGGCAGGAGTGCAGGCCGGCCGCGCCGCCCGCGAGGGCGACGAGGGCCAGCAGCGCGGCCGCGTCCCGCAGGGCGCCGGGGTCGCCGCGCAGCGTGAGGTCCGTGTGGGCCAGGAGCAGCGCGGCCCGTCCGGGCAGGCCGGGCTGCATGAGGACGTCGCCCGCGGTTCCGGGCGCGAGCAGCGTCAGGCGGATGCCGGAGGTGTCGATTCCGGCGGCGCGGGCGCGGCCGCGGGCCCGACGCAGGGCGAGCGTGAGGGAACCCCGGCCGGCGGGCTGCCAGCCCAGGTCGCGCCGGCTGCGGCGGGCCCGGAGCCCGGCCTCGGCCAGGAGGCTCCGCCGATGCCCCGGCGTGACTTCGATGGAGCCGAACGGCACGAACCCCGGGGGCAGTTCCGGCAGCCGCCCGTCGGGCAGCCGCCCGTCGGGCAGCCGCCCGTCGGGCAGCCGGGCATCGGACAGCCCGGCGTCGGACAGTCGGGCCCGCAGACCGGCCGCCGCAGCCGCCGTGACGGTCTGCGCGAGCAGCGCACCCGCTTCGGCGGCGGCGATCCGCCGCCCGGAGTCCCCGTACTTGCCCACCAGTCGGGCCACGTCCACCGCCAGGCCGAAGCCCCCGGCGGGCGGCCCGCCGGTGAGGTGCACCGCCTGGAGGGCGGCCGGATCGTCCGAGGCGTGCCGGGGCTGGAGGAGCAGGGCCCCGTCGCGGCCGGGGGCGATCAGCGTGCCCGCGCCGAGGTTGCCCGCCGAGGGGGCCCAGCGGTCGACCGCGGAGTCGGCGGACCGGCGGCCCGCGACCCTGACGAGGAACTCCGTCCAACGGGGCTCCGCAGGGAAGCCCGCCAGGTCCGCGGTGAGCGGCTCGCCCGGAAGCACCGCGTGCTGGAGGCCGATGGCGGCCTGCGTGAAGTGGACCTCCTCCGCGGCCGGTGCGCGCCAGCGGCGGGGCGGCGCGGCCGCGAGCAGCACGGCCGGGAGGGACTCGGCGGCGGTACGGGCCCGGTCCGGCCGGGCGGGCCGGCCCGCGCAACGGGTGCAGTCGGGGGCGGGCCCGAGGCCGTGGGCCCGGGTGGTGCCGGAGGCGGGGGAGTGCTCGACCACCAGGCCGGGCCGGGCGCCGCGGCCGATCCCGGCGACGGTGTGGACGGCCTCGGCGACCGCGAGGGCGGCCAGCAGGCCGAGGTCTCCCGTCACCGGCCCCGTGGCGGGCGGACGTTGGGCGACGCAGGCCGGGCAGGGTGTTTCGCCGGGCTCGGTCCAGGGCCCGACCGTGACGGTCCCGCCCCGGGCGCACACCGGGAGCTGCGGCCTGGTCTCGGCCGGATCCGGAGCGCGGTCGACGACCAGCAGCAGCTCGCGGGCCCCCGCCGTGGCGGGCCAGCTCCACGCCAGTTCCCGGGCCAACTCCCGGGCCAGCGCGGAGTCCCCGACCACGACCGGCCGAACCCGCCGCCACGCCGCGACCACGGCGGCCCCGCCGGAGTGCCGACGGGTGGTCGCGGCCCAGCGGCCGCAGAACCGCAGGGCGGAGCCGAGCGTTGCCGCGCCCTGCGCTGTCGCGTCCTGCGCCGCTGCGTCGCGCGCCGTCGCGCCGAGCGTTGCCGCGTCCTGTGCTGCTGAGTCGAGGGTTGCCGCGTCCTGCGCCGCTGAGTCGAGCGCTGCCGCGCCTTGCGTTGCCGCGTTGAGCGCCGTCGCGTCCTGTGCTGCTGAGCCGAGCGCCGTCGCGTCCTGTGCTGCTGAGCCGAGCGCCATCGCGTCCTGCGCTGCCGCGCCGTGCGCCGCTGCGGTGAGCGGCCTCGCGTCTTGCGCCGCCGCGTCGGAGGACCCGTACGCGGCCCCGGCCGGCAGGGCGTCGTCCTGCTCCCAGAGGCCGAGGGCGTGCAGCAGCTCGGCCTCGCGGGCTTCGGCCGGCCGGCCCGCCAGGACCTCGCCGAGCCGGGTGCCCGCTGCGCCGCCGAGCCGCCAGGTCCGGGGGCCGCCGGTCACCAGGAGCCCGGTGGGGCCGAGTTCGGCCCCGAGGCCGGTGGGCGGGCGGCCGGGCACGGGGCGCGGTGGCAGCCGGCCGCTGCGTACCGCCTCCATCAGCGCGGGGATGCGCTGGTCAGCCGAGATCCGGGGCACCGTTGCCTCCCCGCATCCGCTGTCCGTCGAGGTCGAGCGCGTACCAGTCCCCGGGGCGGGCTCCGGCGAGTTGCCGCAGCAGCCCGGCCGCGACGGCCGCGTGGTGCGGGAGGGCGCCGGTCGGTACGGGCTGGTGGGCGTCGGCGAGCGCGGCGTCGCCGACGACCAGCCAGCCCGACCGCTCCACCACGGCCAGTCGGGCCCGCGCACGGTGCTCGGCGCCGACGAACCGGTGCTCCCGCCCGCGCGCCGCGAGCAGGCGGCGGAGGTCGGGATTGGGCACGGCGACGACGGCCCGGCCCCCGGCCGCGGCCTGGTCCCCGGCCCCGGCTCCGGCCTGGTCCCCGGCCCCGGCTCCGGCCCGGTCCCCGGCTCCGGCCTGGTCCCCGGCCCCGGCCCGGTCCAAGCCGCGGGCCCCCGCCCGGGTCACGGCTTCGCCCCCACCGGGACCAGGTAGAGCGGCTGGGTGAAGAGGCCGTCCCAGCCGGCGGCGGTGGCGAGTTCGTCGTCGTAGAAGCCGCCGATCGGGAGGGTCTTGAGGTCGAGGGCGGTGGCGGTGAGCAGCAGGTTCTGGGCGAGGTGGCCCGCTTCGAGCAGGGCGAAGCGGATCCCGCGCTGCCCGTACCGGGGGGTGATGGCGGCGGGGGCGATGCCGAGGAGCAGGAGGACGGGGGCTTCGTCGGCGGCCACCGGGCGCGGTCCGCCCTCGCGCGGCTCGGTGTACGGGGAGGCGGCGAGCAGGGCGGTGGTGTCCACGGCGGTACGGGGGGCGAGGGAGTGCGAGCCGGGCAGGTAGCGGTAGGCGCCCGGGGCGATTCCGGTGACCCGCTGCACGATGACGTCGAGCAGGACCGGGCGGACGGCGCCCGCGGAGGGGTGGGCGTACAGGTCGAGCCGGACCGGCCGACCGGCTTCCTCCACGTCGACGGTGGCGGTGACCCCGGCGGCGAGGCCGAGCAGGGTGCCCAGGTCGGCGGCGTCCAGTTCGCCTGCGAAGCGGCCGTAGGCGCTGCGGCGCAGGCCGAGGGCGTCCGCGAGGTCGGGAGCGGTGAGCCGGGCCGGGTCGGCGGGCGGCAGCGGGACGGGGGCGCCGGGCAGCAGGTCGCGGGCCGCGGCCGGGTCGGGGCGGTCCGTCTCCTTGCGGGGGGCCTGGCGGCCCATCGCGCCGCGCCGGAACTTGGCCGCCTGGAGGAAGTCCGTGGCCGCCGTGCGGCCGGTCGCGTGCAGGGCGTCCGGGCCGTCCGCGCCGGCGAGCGCGAGGCTCGCCAGCCAGGCGAGGAAGGCCTCGTCGGCGACCGGTACGCCGAGCCGGTTGGCCAGCATGTGCCACTGGCTGGTCAGCGCGGGCCACGGACCGTGGCGCAGGTCGTCGCCGAGGTTCTGCAGGTCATTGGCGTACGTGGCCACGGCGGCGGCCCAGCGGCCGGGCAGCCCGGCTCCGGCCCCGGCTCCGGCCTCGTCGGTGAACCGTCCGCGCAGCCGCGACACCGCCGTGCGGAACTGCTCGGGCCGCCGGTCGTGTTCCGCTTCGGCGCGGGAGCGGGCGGCCGCGACGTCCACCCGGGGTGCGCCGGGCAGGGCGGCCCAGGACAGCGCGTACCGGCGCAGCACGGCGGCGACGGTGAGCTCGTCGAAGCCCGCGTCCAGCAGACCGGCGACGTGCCCGGCGAGCAGCCCGAGGGCGGCGCCGGTCCGGGAGGTGCCCGCCAGGACCGCGGGGAGGGCGGCGGCGGCCACCTCGCTGGAGCGCTGGAACAGTTCCTCGCCGAGCGGCATGGCGCGGGGGCCGCCGTAGCGCCCGGTCTCCGGCTGGTACGCGGGCCGCAGGACCGTGCCGGACGGCTGCCAGCCGAGGTTGCGGGCCCCGTCCGGGTCGGCGGTGTGGGCGTAGAAGGCGCCCGGGTCGAGCGGCGCGGCACCCGGAAGGGTGCCGGTGGTGGCCGCGAGACGGTCGGCGACGGCGTCGGCCGTGCCCGGCCGGGCGTCGCGCAGCCGGAGCCGGACGTGGGGTCCGCCCTCCCAGTACCGCAGGGCGAACCAGCCGGTGGCCAGGCCGCCTTCGACGGCGCGGCGGCCCTCGGCCGCGGCGGCGAGGTACAGGTGGTCGGCGGTGGCGCGGTCGCCGTGCGCGAAGACGTGCAGGGACTGCCACGCGGTCGTGGCCGTATTGGTGGCCGTATTGGTGGCCGTATTGGTGGCCGGGGTGGTGGCCGTGGTGGTGGGCATGGGATTCCTCTGGAGAAAGAGACCGGCCTACGGGAACGGGTGCGGCAGCGGTGCGCCGCGGTGTCCGGTGCGGGCCCGGGCCCGGTCCAGCCGGGGCAGGCCGGTGGTGCGGTGGTGGACGTGCCCGAAGGTCACCGGCACCGCGCCGGGGGCGATGAGCTTGACGGTGCTCAGACCGAGGGCGGCGTCGCGCCGGCTCGTCAGGTCGACGACCACCGGCGGCATCCCCGCCGCCGTCATCTCGTCCAGCACCCGGGTGAGCAGGCCGGTCAGGTCGTCGCTGCGCCGGGTCCGCTCCCAGGCCTCCTGGCGCTCGCCGAGGTCCGTTGCGGGCAGGCCGGAATCCAGCAGGTAGTCGAAGCGGTGCAGCGACTCCGGGAGGGTGTACAGCGCGACGTGGTCCTCCATGTCCCGTACCAGCGTGGGGTCTTCCAGCATCCGCAGCCGCTGCTCCCGGTCCACGGTGGGGCGCCTGCCCTGGAGCAGGATCATGACGACCACCTCCAGCAACGCGGCTCGGGCGGCGCGCTGCGGATCGAAGTGGGCGCCGGCGGCCGAGAAGCTGGCGGCGTCCGGACGGTCCGCGGCGACGGCCAGGGCCTGGACCACCGGAACGCCGGTGTCCGTGGTCGCGTCGAAGAGGTGGACCTCGTACCCCTCGGCCCGGGCCCGCTGCCGGAAGAGCAGCGCGGTCGGGTCGGTGAGTGCTTCGGGGACGATCGGCGGCGCCGCCTCGCGGGCGTACCAGCGCAGCAGGAAGGCGTCCCGTTCGAGGACCTCCAGCGCCGCGTGCAGGGTGGCTTCCTCACGGTTGGAGCCCACGGCGCAGCCGTTGGAGCACTCGTAGAGGAACATCGCCTGGTCCGGTCGCGAGGGCACCCCGTAGTGCGCCACGTGCTCCGGTACCAGGACCTCCCGCTGCTCCGCGTGGGACCAGGCCGGCACCCAGGTGGTGACGGTGTCGGGCCGGTACGGGTCGAGGATCGTGGCCGGGTGGTCCTCGTACCCGGCCGCGGGCAGTCCGAGGACGGCCGGATCGAGGGCCGTGGCGCCGAGGTCCCGGTAGCTCGCGGTGACCCGCCGGTGCCTGCGCTGCGGGCGGCAGCCGCTCTCGCGCTCGACGGCCTCCAGGAGCCCCACGGTCCGGGCACCGGCGTGGTCGTCGCCGCGCCCGTATCCCCACAGCCGCCGGTGCACGTTCGGCAGGGCGACTTCTACGCCGACCAGCGCGCCGGGGGCGAAGGCGTCCCGGTAGGCGCGGCGCATGGGGCCGAAGCGGTGGTCGACCAGCAGGCGTTCCAGCCGTTCCCCGTCGGGTACGTCCTGGCAGCGCAGCGAACCGGGGCCGCTCATGGTCCGCTCCACGAAGGGGCCGGGCTGCGGGTCCTCCTCGCCCCGGTCGCAGCCCCGGCAGCCGACCACCGGGGTGAGCCGGTGCCAGGTCAGCGTCCCGGTGACCAGGTCGAGGCAGAGCACCGGCCGGCCGGTGGCCTCGTCGCAGTCCAGGGTGCGCCCGCGGAGCTCGTCCAGCAGGGCGGGCAGGGCGGGCAGCCAGTGCGCCCCGGGCAGGGCGCGGCCGAGGTCGTCGGCGACCTCCGGACCCGCCCCGGTCTCGGAGGGGTTGAGCCCGGTGTCGTCGAGCACGGCCCGGTGCCGGCTGTTCGCGCAGAGCAGGCAGGCCACGCCGTCCGGGGGCAGGAGCGGGCCGAGTTGGAGTACGTCGCCGATCAGGCGGGCCGCCAGGGTCGTACGGCCCTGCTCCCGGGCGGAGTTGTCGAGCGCGCTCGCCCGCTCGGCCGGGGATCCGTCGAAGCCGACGACCTCCGGCGCCGGGGTCTGCCCTGCCGCCCAGGCGCGCAGCTCGTCCAGGAGCCGCTGGCGGGCGGGCGCGGCGGTGGAGCGGGGGCCGGTTGCGGGCGGCTCGGTGGCCGGGGTCCCGGTGGCCGAGGTCCCGGTGTACGGGGTCCCGGTCGGCGACGGCCCGGTCGCCGGGGGAGCGCTTGCCGGGGGAGCGCTTGTCGGCGCCCCGGTTGTCAGAGGACTCATGATCTCCCTACCCATCCCACGTGAACGGCGGCTTCCTGCCACCGCGGCCCGACCAGCAGCTGGCGTACGGACGTTCCCGGGACCGCGGCGGTGAGGCGGTCCAGGGCCTGCCGGTGCGCTTCGGGCTCTCCGGCCTCCAGGCGTGCCACCAGGTCCGCGTCCCCGGCCAGTGCCGCGAGCGCGGTGGCGCGCGGATCGACGACCTCCGCGGAGAGCTGGGCGTCGGAGAGCTGGGCGTCGGCGTCCCCGCCCCCGGCCAGCAGCTGGGTCCGGGCGGCGGCCAGGCGCAGCGCCTCCGCCACGGCGGTGTCCTCGTCTGGGCCCGCGGCCCGGTGGAGGACCGGCTCGGTCGCGTGCGGCAGCCACAGCTCGGCCTCGGCCACGGGCAGCGGACCACCCCGGTGCAGCCGGACCGGGCCGAGGCGGGGCGGGGCCGCGGCGGGCGCGGAGCGGGCCAGTACGGCCATGCCCTCCGCCCACCGGATCCGGGCCGCCTCCGGAAGGGGTTCGACGGGCTGCCACTGCTCCGGCGCCTCGGCGACCGGGGGTGCGAGGGCCACGGCGGAGCGGGCGGCGAGGTCGGCGACCAGGCCGAGGTCCCCGAGCCCGGCCACCGCGTGGGCGCCGGGCGGGGCGACGGCGGCCGCGGCCAGCCGGGCCGCGCCGAGGGCGGCCGCCACCCAGGCGGCGTCGTGGGTGTCGCCGAGGCCGACCACCGACCGCCCGCCGGGCGGGAACGGGCCGGTGGCGGGCAGGGTGCAGGAGGTCATGGCGGTGGGCATCTGGAGGAGCCGGCCGGGGTGCGGCTCGCGCCAGGGGCCGAGTTCGGGGTCCCAGTCGCTGGACAGGGCGTCGATGACCGGGCCGAAGTCGTCCGGGGCGGTGCGCGGGGACGTCCCGAGGGGGCGCGGCGTCCGGGGGGTGAGGTCGGCGGGTTCCGGCAGGGCCCGCAACTGGACGCCTTCGCGGGTGACGCTGTGCCACAGGTGGGGCAGGGCCGGGCCGGAGAGGGCGCGCAGCATTCGGTGGACGGCGACGGCGGCCACCAGGGCGGGGGAGAGCGGCCCCGGTGCCTGCGGGGCGGCGGCGTCGCCCCGGCCGCGGGTCCAGCGCGCGAAGGTGTCGGCGCCCGCTCCGTCGACGACGGCGAAGCCGTCGCCGTGGGCCAGTACGGCCGCTTCGGCGACCGGCCGGTCCGCCCGGTCGCGCGCGGTCACCCGTAGGACCAGGCCCGGTTCGGGGGCGGCCGCGGTGATCCGGGCCGGGTCGGCCTGGCCGCCGAGGCCGGTGCGGGCGGCGTCGGTCCACTGCGGTGTACCGCTCAACTGCCAGTGCAGGGAGGCGGGATCGTGCCAGGCGTCGTCCGTGGCGAGGGCGGCGGTCTGGGCCGCCGTCGGGGTGACCTCCCGGCGGACCAGCAGGCCGTGCTCGTCGAGCAGCCCGGTGAGCACGGACCGCGCCCGCCGGGCACCGTCCTGCGCCGGCTCCGCGCCGCTGACCAGCTCGATTCCGGCGGCCCGCCAAAGAGCGGGCAGCCCGGCGGCGGTACGCAGCCGTACGGTGCCACCCGCGCGGTGGAGGACCAGCCCGTCCTCGACGGCCCGGACCCGCGCCCCGGGCCGCAGCCGCGGGGCGTCGGACGGCACGGAGGGCGGTACGTCGAGCGGTGCGTCGAGCGGTACGTCGATCCGTGTGCTCATGAGCGGGCCTCCGCCCCGGTGGCGAGGAGTGCGCGCCAGTCGACGCCGAGCAGCCGCTCGACGGAGTCGCACAGTGCGAACGCGGCGAAGTAGCGCTCCACCGGGGAGACGTCGAGCAGCGGGACGGTGCGCAGGAACTGGTTGACGACGAAGCGGTAGGCGGCGAACTCGGTGACGTGGACGCGCTCGGGCAGGTGGTCGAGGCCGCGCAGGGTGCGGTGGAACTCGCTGTAGCCGCGGTCGGCGCCGAACTCCCAGCGGGTCCGCTCCGCGGGCCAGTGCTCGGCCGCGCGGGCGGCGTAACCGGAGCCGAGGTCCTCGCCCAGTTCGCCGCGTGCGGCGGCGGCGCTCGCGTGCACGAGGGCGCGGCCGAAGGCCGCGGACCAGGCGGCGGTCGCCTCGTCGGCGCCGGTGTACGGGCCGCGCCGGGCGCCGTCCGGGTGGTCGTCGTCGATGGAGTCGAGGACGTCCGCCACGATCCGGTCGACGGAGACCGAAACCCGCGCGTGCTGTTCGGTGAAGCGGGTCCGCAGCAGCCCGTCGGGGTCGTTGAGGTGGAGGTACTCCTCCAGGTGGGAGCGGTAGGTGAGGTGCCCGGAGCGGACTCCGCCGACGGGCCAGGTGGCGGCCAGCGCCACCATCGGCGCGATGGCCCGGATGGCGCCGGGCAGCTCGCCCAGGCTTCGGGACACCGCGAGGGCGGGCAGGAATTCGGCCATCACCCGCTGTTTCAGGCGGAGTCCGGCGGCGCCGATGAGCCCGGTGATCTGCTCGGCGGCCAGTTCCTCGACGGCGACGGTGTTGTCGGGGCGCAGCGGCCCGTAGGGGCCGGGCACGAGCTCGGCGCGGCCGAGGGCCTGCGACCGGGCCAGGTGGGTGGGCTCGTCCAGCGGCTGCGGCGAGCGGTGCCGGGCGAGGACCGCCCCGGCGCGTGCGGCCACGGCTTCGAAGTGGTCCTCGGCGCCCCAGATGCGGATGTGCGGGCCGCGCAGCCAGTGCCGTTCGAGGCCGAGGCCGAGGCCGGGGCCGAGGCCGGGGCCGAGGCCGGGGCCGGGCCCGAGGCCGGGGCCGTCCGCCAGCAGTGCGGCGGCGAGGTCGGTGCTGAGGTCCAGCTTGGTCTCGGCGTGGTGGGAGATCACCAGGACGGGGAGCCCGGCGCTGTGGTCGTTCGTCATGAGTCCTCACGGGGGGCTGGTCCGGGGGCCACGACGGTCTCCAGGACGTACTCGGTGCAGCGGTCGCCGGTCAGCAGGTCGGTGGGGCGGTCCTCGGTGTCGGGCAGCGCCTCGGTGACCCGGATCCGGGCCGCTCCCGCCGTCCAGGCGGGCAGCGAGCGCAGGTCGAGCATCGAGCGGAGGTCCACCGGTACGGGTTTGGTGCGCATGGCCACGAACTGCTGCCAGGCGCCCTCGGCCTGCGGTTCGGCCCGGACGAAGACCCGGGCGGGGATGCCGTGGCGCAGTCGGAAGGCCTCCATGGCGAGCAGGGCGGTGGTGTCGTCGTCGCCGGGACCGCGTACGGGGAACGCCCCGGCCGGCATGGTCCAGGCCCGGCGGGTCACCACGACCCGGCCGGCCGTCACCCGGGGGTGGTGCACGATCGCCGCGGGGTCGCTCTCCCGCTCGACGTCCGCGCCGAGGTCCATCCGGACCAGCGGGCCGCGCCCGAGCATGTAGAGGGCGGCGTCCCGCGCGGGCAGCAGGAAGGGCACGAGGAAGCCGAAGTAGGCGGGGTGCACGGGGCGTCCGGCGGGGTCCTCGGCGCTCAGGGTGTCGGCGCCGACCCGGATGGACAGGGTCGCCGGATCGAGTACGGACCCGCCGGGCAGGTCCGGGCGGGGCCGGTCGGTGGTGGTGAAGGAGCGGTCCAGCAGCGGCGGGTGGACGTTGGCGTTGAAGCCGTGCACGGGGCGCAGCTCGACGGCGTCCGGTCCCAGCAGTTCGGCGAGCCGGGCCCGGACCTCCGCGACCACCCCGTCGCCCCATCCGCTGAGGAAGCGGGAGGTCATCTGGGCGTAGCCGTCGTGCACGGCGTTGAGCACGGCCCCGTCGATCCGGGGCGTCCCGTCGGGCCGGGCGCTCCGTCCGGTGGGCTGGACGAAGTAGGCCAGCGCCTGGCGCTCGCGCCGCAGTTCGCGCGGTACGGACTCGGCCCAGCGGCGCAGCCTGGCCGGAGTCCAGACGACCTCGCGCTGTCCGGCCCGGCCCGCGGCGGCGAGTTCGGCGGCGGCCTGCGCGCGCAGTTCCACGAGCTTCGCGACGGCGGGGTAGCCGGCGCAGACCTCGGTCACGAGCCGGTCCCGGTCGAGCGACTGCCCGGCCAGGAACTCGGGGAGCCGCCGGGCGAGTTCGGCGAAGGGGATGAGGCCTCCGACGCCGACCTCGGCGGCGAGGGAGCGGTGCAGGATCGCGTGTCCGATGTGGGTGTTGTCGAAGATGTCGGCCACGGCCGTGAGCGCGGCCAGATCGCCTTGGACCTCGGTCCATGCCGCGGTGGGGAAGGCCACCGGGCGGGCGGCCGACACGTCCTCGTAGGCGGGCCGGGCGGGGGTCGCCCCGGCGGCGCTCCACGCCTGCGCGAGGGCTTCGACGGCGGCGGCCCGGTCGCCGGAGCCGTGGTGCGGGTGCACGGCGTCGGTGGCGTCGGCGATGGCGGCCAGGTCGTCGGCCAGTGCGTCGCCGCCGGGGATCGCCAGGGCGCGCAGCCGCTCGGCGGCGGCCCGTACGGGGTCGGCTTCGTCGGGGTCCACCGGGTCCCACCGGCGCAGTGCGCCCGCGGCCAGGAGCTGGTCGACCAGGGCGGCCGCGCGCGGGGTCCGCTCGGGGTCGCTGCCGCTGAGCAGTGCGGCCAGCTCCCCGCGCGTGCGGGGGCCGGCGGTGAGCGCGCCGAGCACGGCACGGACGGCGAGGGTGGCGCGCAGGGTGACGGTCCGGCTGCGGCCGTCCACGATCCGGGACTGGCCGCCGGCGTCGTCCACGGGCTGCTGGAAGGCGACGGTCGTGCCGTCGTCGGCGGTGAGGGAGGCGGCGGTGAGCGGTTCGGCCCCGCCCAGCGCGGCCAGGCGTGCGCGGACCAGGCGGTGCAGTGCGGCGAGGTCGGTGGTCAGCCGGATGCCCAGGCCGGTGGCGGGGTCGAGGTCGAGGGGGCCTTCGGCCAGGGGCAGTTCGCCGCGTCGGCTCTCGTCCCAGGCCAGGCCGACGGCGGTGTAGTGGGAGAAGGGGCTGGTGCGGTGCAGGGCGCGTGCGGCGGTGCGCAGCAGCCGGGGTTCGCGCTTGCGCAACTGCTTGTCGGGGCGTCCTTCGGCGGCGGCGTAGCGGCGGGCGGTGGCCGCCAGCGAGGCGCTGGACATCGTGGCCGCGAGCTGGAGCGCCGGGTCGGCCAGGGTCTGCGACAACCAGGCGCGTTCGCCCGCGAGTTGTTCCCCGACGAGGGTGGAGAGGCGGGCCAGGGCCTCGCGTTCGACGCCGAGCGCCGTGCGCCACTGCTCAGCCAAAGCGCGGATGTCCTCGGGGAGTTCGTCCCCGGGCGCAGGCGGTACGGCGGGCAGGGCCGCGGCGGAGTCCAGGTCGCGCTGGATGCGCCGGGCCAATGCCACTGCGGCGCGGCGCAGTTCGGGCTGCTGGTCGCGGCTGCCCAGGGGGTACAGCGCGGTCAGCAGTGCGCGGGCGTCCCGGTGCCGTTCGCCGCGGAGCAGGTGGAGGTTCTCGAGTTCGTGGTGGTGGAGTCGGGGGCGGGGCGGGGCGGTCACGAGATTGGCACGCACCAGGACCCAGGGCGCCGCCCCGGTCCGGGCTGCCCCGGCAGTGGCCGCGTCGGGCCCCGCCGGGTGGGTGGTCGCTGCACGCGGCATACGGGGTCTCCTTGGCGTCAGGTCTGTCGAGGGCGCCCCCTCGGGGGGCGGCAGGTGCTGCGCCGCCCCCCGAGTGAGGTCATCCGCTGTCGTTCGTCCGCGAGGAGGATCAGACGCAGCAGGTGGAGGTGGAGCCGCAGGTGGAGTGCGAGTCGCAGCTGCTGCTGCCGGAGGAGGCGCCGGTCTCCGGGAGCTGCACGGCGTCGCGGACCTCGCCGACCTCCAGGACCTCGAGGTCCAGACCGTCGAAGTCGATGCCGGCGGCCGCGTTGATGTTGTTCGACATGGTGTTTCCTCTTTCGGTAATTCGCCGAGATGTTTCTCGGCGCAGGGGCCGGCTTTTCCGGGTTTCGTTCGTCCCGTTCGGCCGGTGACACATTTCTCGCACCCCTGACGATGACCAGTCAATGGATCTTCGAATTCCGGTGACAACTGTCAGAGGTGTCCGGTGACAGGCCATCCAGAAATCACCCCCGCGGTATGACAGCTGTCATGGAAAGGCCTCACCTGGACGGCCCGAACGGCCAGGACACCTGTGCTCGGGGGGTTTCCGGCCACCTCTCCGGTCGACTCTCCGGCCATTGTCTGCCGAGCCATGACAACTGTCATGGGGCAGTCGTCACAACCGACCCTGGGCAACCCGACTTCAACCGGAATAGGCTCGGATTCGCCCCCACGCGCAGAACGGAGCAGGAGAGTGACATTGATGGAAACGGAACGCAGGAGTACGACACCGGACGAAAACGCGGGAATTCTCGCGGTGGACGTACGCGGTCTGGAGGTCCGTTATCCGGGTGCGGACACCAAGGCCGTGGACGGTGTCGATTTCCAGGTGCGCCCCGGCGAGATCGTCGCGTTGCTCGGCCCGAACGGCGCGGGAAAGTCCACCCTGATCGGCACCCTGCTCGACCTGATCGAGCCGACCGCCGGCTCGGTCCGGGTGTTCGGCTCCACGCCCCGCGGCGCGCTGGAGGCGGGCCGCGTCGGCGCGATGCTGCAGACCGCGGGACTCGCCGAGCAGGTGTCGGTGAAGGAGCTGATCTCCTTCGTCGCCTCGCTGCACCGCGACCCGATGCCGCTGGAGCAGGTGCTCGCGGCCGCTTCGCTCGAGGACATCGCGGGCCGCCGGGTGGAGAAGCTGTCCGGTGGCCAGCGCCAGCGGGTGCGGTTCGGGCTGACCCTGGTCGGCCGGCCGCAGCTGCTGATCCTGGACGAGCCCACCAACGAGATGGACGTGGCGTCCCGGCAGTCGTTCTGGGCGCAGGTACGGGCCGCGGCCGCGGACGGCCGCTCCGTCCTCTTCTCCACCCACCACATGACCGAGGTGGAACAGGCGGCGGACCGCGTCGTCGTCATCGCCGGTGGCCGCACGATCGCCGACGAGACCCCGCAGGAACTGCGCCGCCGCTCCGGCGGATCGACCGTCCGGTTCCGCTCCGCCCGCCCGGTCCCGACCGCCGAACTGCTCGCCCTGCCCGGCGTGACCGGGTGCAGCGAGGAGGCCGACGCCCTGAAGCTGACCACCGTCGATCCCGACGCGACGGTCCGCGCCCTGGTGGCCCAGGTGCCGGACGCCTCCGATCTCCAGGTCCAGGCGGTGGACCTGGAGGAGGCCTACCTGTCGGTGGTGGCCTCGGCCGGTCTCTGACCGCCCGCCCGCCGACCGCCCTTCCCCCCTCCCCCCACACCGACTTTCCGGCCCCGCCGTTCCCCGGTCCCCCGGTCCCCACCCCTCACGGAGGCTCAGCCCCCATGGTTTCCTACCTGCTCTTCGAGGTGCGCCGCACCCTGCGCAACCCCCGGTTCCTCGTGATGACCCTGCTGATGCCGGTCATGATGAACATCGTCTTCGTCCAGCTCAACAAGGGCCGGATCGGCGACGGGTCGGCCGCCGAGTTCGCCTCGAACTACATGATGAACATGGCGGCCTTCGCGACCGTCTCCGCCTGCCTCTCGACCGCCGGCCACCGGCTCTCCCAGGAGCGCGGCAGCGGCTGGTTCCAGCAGCTGACGCTCACCCCGCTGACCTCCGCGCAAGTGGTGCTCGGCAAGCTGCTCTCGGCGGTCTCGGTCGGCGTCCCGGCCGTCATCGCGGTGTTCGTGACCAGCGCACTGGTCAACGGAGTGGACCTGCCGCCGGCCCGCTGGGCGCTGGCGCTCGCCGTCGTGGCCGTCGGGTCCTTCGCCTTCAGCGCCCTGGGCGTGGTGATCGGACTGCTGACCAGCGGTGAGACCTCGTACGCGGCCAGCATGATCGCGCTGATGTTCTTCGCCCTGCTCGGCGGCCTGTGGCTGCCCACGGAGATCCTGCCCGCCTGGGTCGCGAAGCTGACCACGCTCACGCCCTCCTTCCAGATCGCCGACTCGGGGCGGACCCTGATCGCCGGCGGAATGCCCGGCTGGCAGACCCCGATCGTCTTCGCCGCCTGGACCGCGGCGTTCGGGGCACTCGCGCTGGCAGCGTTCCGCCGGGCCGCCCGGAAGCGGTAACGGTGTCCTGGTACGCCCCGTGGCGCCGCCGGCCCGTCCCGGCGGCCGACCCGGTGGGGGACCGGCTCGCCGCCCTGGCGGGCCGACTCGGACCCGCCCGGGAGCGGTCCGCCGCGGACCCGGACCGCGGCGCGGAGTTAGCGGGGCTGGAGCGGGAGTTGCGGCTGATCCTGCACGAGGTCCGCTTCGAGGCCCCCGGCTACCGCCGGGTCCGCCTCGGGGCGGAGCTCGACCGCACCGTCGCCACCCTGCGCGCGGTGGGGATCGAGGTCGACGTCCACAGGGAGCCGGAGCCGGAGCCGGAGCCGGAGTCGGCCGACGGGGTGGCCGTACGGGTCCTCCTGGACGCCCTGGCGCCCCGCGTGTCCGACGCGCTGGGGTGGGTGCTGCGCGAGTGCACCGCCAACATCCTGCGGCACAGCACGGCCGACCGGGTGCGGATCGCGGTGGGCCTCACCCCCGGCGCCGTCCGGCTGGCGATCGCCAACAACGGGGCTCCGCGGGCCCGCCCGGAGGCACCGGTCGGCCACGGCCCCGGCAGCGGACTGCCCAGTATGCTGGCCCAGGTGTCGGTGCTGGGCGGGACGCTCCGGACCGAGTGCTCCGGCACGGACTTCGAGGTCGTCGCCGAGGCGCCCACCGGCTCCGGGCCCACCGGCCGCGGAACCACCGGCTCCGCCCCGGCTTCCGGCTTCGTCCCGGTCTCCGGGACGCCCCGACGAGAGGAAGACATTCGGTGATCACCGTCGTGCTCGCTGACGATCAGCGGGTCATCGCCGATGCCCTCGGCCAGCTGCTCGACCAGGAGGAGGACATATCCGTCCTGGCCCTGGCCCGCGACGGGGACAAGGCGGTCGCCGCCATCCAGCGGCACCGGCCCGATGTGGCCCTGCTGGACATCGACATGCCGGGCCAGGACGGCCTCGCGGTGACCGCTTGGGTCAAGCAGAACCTCCCGCAGTGCCGGGTGATCCTCCTGACCTCCTTCGGACAGCCCGGGTACCTCACCCGCGCCCTGGCCGTCCAGGCCGACGGATTCCTGGCCAAGGACACCGAGGTCCAGGAGATCGTGAAGACCATCCGCCAGGTGGCGGCCGGACAGCGGGTCATCGATGCCACGGTGGCCCTGACGGCCCTGACCGCCGTACCCAACCCGCTGACTCCCCGCGAACGGGAGGTGCTGGAGGCCGCCGAGTCGGGTGCCCCGCTCTCCGAGGTCGCCGCCCGGCTCCACGTGGCGCACGGCACGGTCCGCAACCACCTCTCCGCGGCGATCGCGAAGACCGGCAGCCGGACCCGCGTCCAGGCCGCCAGAGCGGCCCGCGAGCGCGGCTGGCTCTAGTACCGCGTACCGCCTCAGGAGATCCAGCCCGCCTCGCGCGAGATCCGGATGGCGTCTATGCGGTTGCGGCCGCCGACCTTGACCACGATCGACGTGAGGTAGTTGCGCACGGTGCCCTCCGACAGGTGCAGGGCCCGCGCGATCTCGGTGACCCGTGCGCCCGGCGAGGCCAGTTGCAGCACCTCGGTCTCGCGCGCGGTGAGCGGGCACTCCAGGCTCTCCCAGACCGACATCGCCAGCTGCGGGTCGATCACCCGCTGCCCGGCCGCCACCGACCGGACTGCGGCGGCCAGTTGCTCCGGCCGGGCGTCCTTGAGCATGTAGCCCGCGACCTGGGCGTCCAGTGCCCGGCGCAGGGTGCCGGGCTGCCCGAGACTGGTGAGCATCAGGGTCCGGCAGGACGGCAGCTGTACGGCGAGCTGTGCGGCGGCGGCCAGTCCGTCGATGCCGGGCAGGTCGACGTCGAGCAGGGCCACGTCGGGCTTGTGCAGCAGGGCGGCGGGCAGGATCGCATCGCCCCGGGCGACGTCCGCGACCACCTCGAAGTCGGGTTCCAGTCCGAGCAGCGCGACCAGTGCGCCGCGGACGATGTGCACGTCCTCGGCGAGCAGGATCCGCACCACGGGTGTCTCGGGGGGCGTGGCGGTTGCGGCGGGTGCGGACATCAGGCGGCCATTCTTCGCGACAGTCTGCGCAGCACCTTCAGGGGCTGGAGTTCCGGCCCGGGGGAGGCCGGGGCCGACTCGGAGGGCACGGTGGCGGTCAGCTGGAAGCGGCCGTCGGGGCGCAGGCCGAAGGTGAGCTCGCCCCCCATCGCGCGGACCCGCTGTCCCAGGTTGCCCAGCCCGCTGCCGCCGTGCGGATCGACCTCGCGGACGCCGGCCTCGACGCCGTCGTTGACCACCGACAGTCGGACGGAGCCGTCCTCCTGGACCGCCTCGATGACGCAGCTGCGGACCCGGCTGTGCCGGAGCAGGTTGGTCATCCCCTCCCGCAGCACGGTGGCCAGTACGGTGTCCACCGCGGGCGACAGCTCGCCGACGCAGACGCTGAGGCCGGCGTCGACCTCGGCGGCCCGCAGCACCTCCCGGGCGGATGCGCACTCCTGGACCAGGGACATGTCGCGGTAGCCGCTCGCCACCAGCCGGACGTCGGCCAGCGCCTGACGGGAGATGTCGAGCACCTCGGAGACCTCCTCGCGGGCGCGCTCCGGGCTGGCCGGGAGCAGGCGGCGGATCAGTTCGCTGCGCAGCGAGATCGCGGAGAGGCTGTATCCGAGGAGGTCGTGCAGGTCGCGGGCGAAGCGCAGCCGTTCGTTGGTGACGGCGAGCCGGGCCAGTTCGCTGCGGGTCTCGTGGACCACGACGACGAGCTCGGTCAGCCGGGAGATGCCGTACACGACGATGCCGGTGAGCCAGGTGGACTGGCCCATGTAGAAGATGTCGGCGACCGGCAGTCCGGCGAAGCCGGCGTAGAGCATCATCAGCACGCCGGTCAGGCCGTACAACGCCCAGCCGGTCCGCCGGGGGAGCAGCAGCAGGCAGGAGGCCGCGAAGAAGCCGCCCATGCTGCCCCACTGCCAGTGCAGGACCATGAGCGGCAGGAAGGTCAGGGCTGCCTGTACGGCGAGCGGAACGATCCTGCGGCGCAGCGGGGCGCGGCGGGTGTCCGGTGAGGAGTGCAGGAGTTGGAGGGCGAAGACTCCGAGCACCCCGGCCATGCTGGCGAGCACGGCGAGGAGGCTGAGGCTCTCGCTGAGGATGTTGAGCAGGGTGATCAGCAGGTAGGACGCGAGGATCGCGTAGAGCATGGCGCGGGCGAGTCTGGGCGCCATGCTCTCGGCGGCGTCGGCCAGCCTCTGCGGTGTCCGGGCGGCGCTGTGGTCGTCGTTCATTCCGGCCCCCCTGGCTCCCATGTCCGCATTCCGGACCGGAGCATACGATATGAGTACCGTCCGCGGAAAGAAACGGAACGCAGCTGTCAGACCGTGGTCCACCCGATCTGACCAGCGGCTCCTCGAGGAACCGGACTAGACGAACAGCGGAATCGGATTCAGGTCCGCGAAGCCGGTCGGCTTCTCCAGCCGCCCCAGCGCCACCGGCACCTCGTACAGCCGCCCGGGGCCGAACCGGGCCCAGAAGTGCCGCAGGCCCGGCACGATCACCTTGGCCACAGGCAAGCCGATGTCGGGCCGCGTCTGGTCGAGGACCAGCATCTCCAGGCCGTGGCGACGGGTCAGTTCGACCATGGCGTCGAGGTCCTCCGCGAGGTCCGTCCGCGGCAGGTACTCCCAGCTGCCGGGTCCCCGGGCGGGCTGCGCCCCGTCCGGCAGCAGGTACGGCTGGCGGGCCACGGTCTCGGTGGTCCACCAGGTGTACGGCTCCTCGTCCTTGAGGGCGTACCCGCTGCCGTCCGCCGCGGCGTCCGCGACGGCGGGCAGCAGCTGGCCCATCTCCGTCATCGCCCTGCGCAGGGCCACGGCCGGGTCCAGGTGCGCGCCGAACCCGAAGAGCACGTCCTCGGCCGGCTTGTCGGTCCGTCGCGACAGCGCCGCCATCACGGGGATGCCCAGGTCGGCCGTGAGGTCCAGGACCCAGACCTCGCGCCCGATGGAGCGGTACTCCTCGCGCAGCGGGCCCAGCCAGGGCTCGTGTGCGCCGAAGGCGTCCAGGTCGACGGCGGGCTGCCGGGTGCGGTTGTACCACCAGAGCGCGACCGCGTCGCGTTCCACCAGTTCCAGGAACCCCTGGAGGACCGCGTCCTCCAGGGTGCCGCCCGCCGCGTTGCCGTTCGAGTCGGCCCGTGGCGCCCCCGGCAGGCCCGCGCCGGCCGAGAAGTACAGCAGGGAGGTCGGCACCAGGCGCTGGCGGCCCGCGGTCAGGGACCAGACGGGGGTCCAGTCCACCAGCTCGTCCTCGTCGAACCTGGCCGGGACGTGGTGGAAGGCGGAGTGCGCGGAGTTCCACACCTCCCGGTCCCGGTACTGCCGTTCGTCGTACAGCTGGATCTCGGAGGGGTGCACGGCTACGGGGCCCAGCTCGCGGTAGCGGGCGCGCAGCGAGGGCTCGTCGCCCTGCCAGGAACCGGAGTACCGCTCCACGGCCTCGCACAGGGCGCCGACCCGCGCCTCCTCGGCGGTCAGGCCCTTGCCGCCCGACAGGGCGCGCAGCCCAGCCCGCAGACCGCCGAGGGTTTCGGGGGCGAGCGCCAGGTTGTGCCCCGACACGTAGCTGTGCACGAACGCGGGGCCGCGCGGGTCACGGCGTACGTCCTTGACGATGCCCGTCACCGGGTCGATCAGGTGCCCGTACCGGGCGAGCATCTGGTCCGGGGTCAGCACCCGGTGACCGTTGCCCGCCGCCGGGTTCTTCGGCTGCGAGGACAGTTCGACCGGGCGGCGCACCCGGGTCGCCACCAGCCCTCCGTCACCGCACTCCGGGCACTGCGGCCTGCGCGTCACCGGGTGCAGGCCGCCGCGCAGGGTGAGCGTGTCCAGGGTGTGGACGGCGTCCTGTCCCTCGTGCCGCAGGCCGGCCAGCCATTTGGCGGCCTCCAGGACGGCGGTGTGCAGGCCGATGGCGCGTCCGGCGTCCAGCGAGGCCTCGGCGCGGGCGAGCGGTCCCGTCACCCCGAGCGCCTGCTGCAACGGCAGCTCGGAACGCCGGTGCCCGCGCAGCCGGGTACGCAGGCAGTGCCAGCAGGCCCCCTGCCCCGGCCGGAAGACCGGCCCCGTCCACGGTTCGGCGCCGACCGGCCGGGCCAGCAGCCAGGGCCGGCCGGCCGCCCGGTGCCGGGCGTCCACCTCGGCGAGTTCCGGGTCGAGGTAGTCGGCGCACAGGACCAGCGTGAGCGCCGCCGTCTCGCCGTCGCCCGCCACCTCGATCCCCGAGCGGCGGCAGGCCTCTTCGGCGTCCGCGGCGTCCGTTCCGGCCAGGGCGACCACCCGCACGCGGCCGTTGGCCAGCTCCTCGCCCGCCGCGCCGCCGTCGAGTCCGGCGAGGTCCCAGTACGCCTCGGCGGCCGGATCAGCGGTCGGTGAAGCGGCGAAGGGGCGTACGAGACCCCCCGCTACGAGGCTGCGCAGGGCCGCCACCGCCTGCTCGGCGGGCAGTTCCGCCGCCGCTTCGGCGAGGATCTGCGCGCAGGTCCGGTCCCCGTCGAGCAGCGGGGCCAGTACCTCGGCCGGCCTGCCGCGCAGGGCGGTCACCGCCCGGGGCGAGACCAGGTAGGCCGCCTCGTCGGGTACGACCGTCAGCCGCAGGTGCCGCTTGAACCCGAGCGGCGCCTCCGCCACCCCACCGCCGCCGGTCATGCCGCGAGCCCGGCCGTCCTCGCGGTGTGGACCGGCAGCTCGGCCTGGCGCAGACAGAAGGTGAGCATCGCGACGGCGTCCGTGCCGACGGCGTCCAGGTCCTCGATGACGATGCCGCATTCGGCGTCGCCCTGGAGCGGAAGTGTGAGCAGTGCGGTGGCGTTCATGAGTGGTGTCCCCCTGTAGCGATGGCCCGCAGGTCGGCGGGCCTGTGTTCTGCCACCACAGAGTCTTCACGATCACTCGGGCCCCTCACCAGGTACTAAACCTCATGTTCCCGGTATGAATTCTTCATACCGCGGCCTGGTTCGGGGGGCGGGGGCGACCGGGCCCAGGGACAGCCGTCCTTCTGGAGCGGCTGCCGTTACCTGACTGAGCAACCCGGAATTCCGTCGGGCGCACGGACCGTCTCCGTGGCTTCGCGGCCATGGTTGGTGAAGAAGTCTCAGCAGGGCGCAGGGCATCCTTCGCCAGCAAGGCCCCGGCCAGGGCGGGCACGGCCGTCATCACCGTTTCGACTGATCGGCGTGGTCACGGGTCGTAGTGGGCAGACCGCCCGCTACCCCTCCTACTGGTGGTAGCCCTCCCGTGGCCCCCGGCCCCCATGTACCGGGCCCCGGCACGTCCGTGCCGGGGGCCCGCAGTCCGTCGAGCCATCGAGCCGCCGGGACCGGCCCATCGGGTCAGTCCCGGCGGTGCCGTGCGTAGTGGCGGGAGGCCTTGGCGCGGTTGCCGCAGCCGGACATCGAGCACCAGCGGCGGGTGCCGTTCTTGGACGTGTCGTAGAAGTGCAGGACGCAGTCGGGGTTGGCGCAGGGACGGATCCGCTCGGGGCGGTCCCCGAGGAGCCGCAGGTAGTTGTCGGCGGCCACCCAGGCCGGCAGCCAGAGCGCACTGTCGACCTCGACGCGCTGGACGGGCCCGTCCCCGTCGATGCCGTGGCGCACGCAGCCGTGAGCGAGCACGGCGTTGAGTGCCTTCAGTCCCGCGGGATCGGCCGGGGAGTCGATGAGGGCGGCGAGGGCGGAGCGGGCGGCGAGCAGGGCATCGAGCGTTTCGCGGTCGGCCTGGACCTCGTGGCCGCTCAGCTCTCGGGCGGCGATGTCGGAGTCGAGCCAGACCGCCAGGCCGTCGGGGGTGTCGAACAGGTCGCGAAGGGTTTCGTTCTCCATCCAACGGGTGTTGAGCAGGTCGATGGAGAGCGGTTCGCCCGCCAGTGGCCGGGGGTCCGGGATTGCCACGACATCCGTCCTTCCTCAGTGGTTCGCGCGAAGGGTGCGAGTCGTCTCGGGAAGCTTCGGCGCAAGCCTAACCAGTCAACGGCGCTGGAGCAGTTGACACCCGTTGTCCCTAACCCCTAACCTCTCTTTCAGAGGTTAGGAACCCCTTCCATCCCTACCGAATGCGAGTGGTGAACATGAGCGCCATCAAGTCACTGCAGACCGGCCATGTCGGGCTGAACGTCACGGACTTGGACCGGTCCGTGGACTTCTACAAGAAGGTCTTCGGCTTCGAGGTAGCCGCCGAGGGCAAGGAGGAGGGCCGCCGCTTCGCGTTCCTCGGCGCCGACGGCAAGCTCCTGATCACGCTCTGGCAGCAGAGCACCGGGGCGCACCCCAAGGACCGGTCCGGTCTGCACCACCTGTCCTTCCAGGTGGACTCGATCGACATCGTCAAGGAGGCGGAGCAGGTGCTGCGGGGCCTGGACGCCGAGTTCGCGTACGACGGCGTGGTGCCGCACGGCGAGGGCGTCGCCTCCGGCGGAATCTTCTTCAGCGACCCGGACGGGATCCGCCTGGAGATCTACGCGCCGTCCGGCGCCGAGGGAGCGATCGCTCCCACCGAGGCTGCTCCCACCTGCGGCTTCTTCTAAACCGCCGGATCCAACAAGCCCGTACCCTGCCGGAAGGGAACCGGATCTGGTCCTCGCTGCTCACAGGAGAGCCGGGGTTCCTCCACGCCCCCGGCCCGGTGACCCTGAGCATCGGGGCCCGGCCCATCCCCGAGGACCCCCTCGCGGGGTCCTCGGGGGCCCTGCCGAGCTCGGCATGATCGCGATCGAGCCCGCCACCCGGCGGCGGATGCGGATGAACGACCTGGCCCGGCCGGACGGCGCCGGACTGCGGGTCGAACTCGACCAGGTGATCTCCAACTGCCCCAAGTACCTGCAGAAGCGGGACTTCACCCTGGTCCCGGCCGCCGGGGAACGCGTCGTGCGCCGCTCCCGGGAACTGAGCGAGTCCCAGCGGGCGACCATCGCCGGTACGGACACCTTCTTCATCTCCACCGCATCGCCCGACGGCGACGCCGACGCCTCGCACCGGGGTGGCAACCCCGGCTTCCTGAAGGCGCTTTCACCGACCCACCTGCGCTGGCCCGACTACGTGGGGAACGCGATGTTCCTCACCCTCGGCAACCTCTCGCTCCACCCGAGGGCCGGCCTGGTCGTGCCCGACTGCTTGTTCCCGCGGTAGTCGGCGAACGCGACGGCGGCCGGGCCGAGGACCCGCGGGAACCCCTTGAGGCCCCCGCGGTGCTGGATGTAGGGCCAGCCGGTCTCACTGACACTGGCCAGGTAGACGCTGTCCCGCTCGGCGATGAAGTGGGCTTCGTCGGGGCCTCGCCGGTCCGCCACGCACGGTCCCGCCGCCGCCATCCGGTCGTAGCCGCGTGCACTGCCGTGTGCGGACTGGTGGCGCCGGACGCCGCCGGTGAAGGCGATGTCGTCACGCCCGTAGAAGCTCTGCATTGCACCGGCCCAGGCGCCGACGATCCCGGAGTGGCCGGAGACGTACGACGGGAAGGCGGGCGAGAAGGAGTTGCCGTTGACGTCCTGCGAGAGCGGGCGCCAGTCGGGGTCGGCCACCGTCTTGTCGTTGCCGTCCGTGTCGGCCAGGTTGCCGGCGTTGCGTGCCCCGCAACGGACGCTACGGCGACATCGCGCCCTGTCACCGACCGCTTCAGTGATGGGACCCATCGGGAGGTCCGATGGCGTGCATCAGCTCCTCCGCCTTCGCCAACGGCCCGGCGAACCGGCCGGGATCGGCCTCGGCCAACCTCCGCAGGACGCCGACGCGTTCGCGCATGCTGCCCCGGGCCTCCTCCCACCGGTCCACGAGGGCGAGGTGGTAGGTGAGCATGCGCAGGACCTGTTCGAGGTACTCGGCGTAGAAGGCGAAGTCCCGGGCGGCCTGTTCCCGCCGGATCCCGGCCGCTTCCCGCATCGGTGCGAGCGACTCCTCGGTCCGCCCCAGCCCCTGGAGCGCCCTGCCGAGGTTGTGCAGGGCCCCGGCGAGCTCCACGTCGTCCGGGACCGAGCCGCCGTGGACGAGGGCCCGACAGGCGTCCACCGCCTCCTTCGCCACCTCGAGCTTGTCGGCGGGACCGAGTTGGACGCGGCCCGAAAGATTGGCCAGGACGTAGGTCAGCCGCCGCTGGAGCCTGCCGTGCGTCTCCGGCTCGTCCCTGTGGAGCTCCGCCAGCTCCTGGTACCGCGCGACGGCCTCCCTGCTGCACTCCAGGGCCCGAACGCGGTCACCCTTCAACTCGTACATGATCCCGGCCCAGTCCAGGGAGGCGGCCAGCTGCTCCCGGTGGTGCTCGCCCTGCGGGGCGAGTTCCCTGAGGAGCCGGAGGGACTCCTCGATCTGGGTGACGGAGGCCGCGTACTCCCCGATGCCCTGGAGGCGGTGGGCGAGCTGGTTGTGGACCTCGGCCAGGGTCGCCGCGTCCCCGGCCGCGCGCCGTAATCGGTACGGGGCCAGGTGCCGGGCGATCTCGGCCGCGCCCGCGTCGAGTTCCGGGTCCCGGAACGGGAGGCTCGACTCGATGTCGTCCAGCAGCTCCGCCGGCAGCGAAGGGATCCGTACGAGAGCGGAGAGCGCGGCGGAACCGGCCCGGTGTACCAGCGTGGGCCGGGCGGTGAGCAGCGGCGTGAGCTGCCGTTCGGCCACGTGCTCCCAGCGCTGGGCCGTCTCGATCAAGGTGATCAGCGCGCGCCGGGGCCAGGCCAGGCCTTCGAGCGACCGGTCGGAGACGGAGAACAGCTGCTGGGGTGCCTGCGTGGTCCATGCGGTGTGGATCAGGGAGCGCATCGGGCCGTGCGGCAGCATCAGGGCGATGAAGTCCTCGCCGAGCCGGTCGGGGTAGAGCGGTTCCAGCACCGTGTCGGGCTGGCGTGCGGGGTAGGCCACGGCGTGGTCGTCGAGGGCCCGGCCCGGATCGCCGGGGTTGATGTCGAGACGTGTGAGCACCTCGCGGGCCTGGGGCCACGGAACGGCGCCGGTGAGGGTGGCCGCGTACACGGTGCGGGCGAAGGTGCCGGGCGGGATCGTGACCCGGCCGCCGGTCCACAGCTGCTCCCAGTACGTCTGCTCGCGCAGGAGCAGGTACGTGGAGATCTCGGACGGGCTGCGCGGCGGCTCGTGGCCCCGGCGCAGGGCGTCCACCTCGGCCAGCGCCGCCATGTGCACTGCCAGTACGGTGGCGAACCCGTCGCCGCCCAGATCGGGCGGTGTGCGGGGCGGGACCGTGACGCCCAGCGCAGCGCTGAAGTGGTCGCGCGCCGCCGTGAACAGGGTGGCGCGGTCGATCTCCTCGGTGAGGGCGGGCAGTTCGCGTTCGTGGACCGGCACGCCCAGATCCCACAGGTGTTTGGACGGCGTGCTCCACCAGCCGGTGGCGGCGCGGGCGATGAACAGCATCCGCAGCGCGCGGCCGTCCTGCCCCGTGCAGTCGCTCATGAAGTCGGTCAGGTCCTGGCCTGGCCATCGTTCGGCGTAGTCGACGATCAGCAGGAGCCCTTCGGACCCGGTGTCCGCCTCCGGTACGGGGGTGTGGGCGCGGGTCATCCGGTCGCTCCCGTGCCGCACCTGGAACACGGTCCATCCCTCGTCCCGGCACTGCCGCGCGAACTCCTCGGCCACCCGCGACTTTCCCTGACCGCCGGGGCCGTGGAGCAGCAGGGCGGACGCGGGGGCTCTGGCGCCGCACCAGTTCCGCAGTTCCGCGAACAGTGCGGCCCGTCCCACGAACTCCGGTTGACGGCAACGGGGGTTGAGCAGCTGACTGGGCTGCTCCCGCGCCTCTTCCCGGTCGATGTCGAGCGGCGCCCGGGTGGCGGGCCCCAGGCGGTAGAGCGGCGGCTTCTCGAAGTTCTGTACGACGGAGCTGCCGACCCGTTCGACGACGGTCATGTTGCCGTGCACCGTGACCAGCTGCCCGGGCCGGGCCAGCCAGCCGCGCGGAGGGCTCACCGCTCCTCGACCACTGACTCGCCCGCGCCGTCGACCTGGACCTGGTTCCCCTCGACGTGCGAACCGGTCGCCGGCGGGGGGACCGGTCCGGTCCGGGCCTGCCGCCGCAGCGTCACCCGCGACCGCCCGCGTACCCGGCTGACAGAGATCTTGGACCCGCCGACGTACTCGGGATCAGGCCCCGGCGCGGCCGTGCGGTGCGCCATGACCAGGGAGAACACCTGGCCTGCCAGTCCGAGCAGGGTGACCGGCAGGCCGATGGCGCTCGCCAGCTTGTCCGCCTGGTCGAGCCCGACCGTGGTGAAGTACGCGATGAGGGATGCGGCGGCGACCACCCAGACAGCACCGCAGATCCAAGCCGACCTCGTCCAAGTCATACAGTCAGAATGGCCGCCATCTCCCACCGACGAAACCCCGCGCGGGGCGCGCGGCGCTACTCCCCGGGGAGTACGGGGAGCTCCGGGACGCCCGGGGGAGTAGGGGCGATCTCCTGCGTCGGCCTGAGGGAACGGTGCGTCGGGGACGGGACGCTGGATTCAACCGGGCGGGCCATCGGGGCCACCGGGCCGAGTCCATGCGGAGGGGCCCGAGATGGGGCAGGCGGAGCAGGACGCGCAGGCAGCGCGGAGAGTGTCAACGGGCAGGCGCCACAAGGTGGTTCCCTGGGGCGTGCTGGCGCTGTGGGTGATCGTGATCGCCGTCGCGGGGTCGTTCGCGGGCGGGCTGGCGGACGTACAGCGCGACCGGACGGCGGACTACCTGCCGTCGGGCGCCGATTCGACGCAGGTGGCCAGGCTCCAGGAGAAGCTGCCCGGCGGCGAGGCGACCGGCGTGCTGCTCGTCTACCACCGCGACGGCGGGCTGACCGCCGCCGACCGGGAGACCGCCGAACGGCAGGTCGCGGCGGTCACCGTCCCCCCGGCGGGTACGGCCGATGCCCGGTCCGGGTCCGGGTCCGGGTCCGGGTCCGGGTCCGGGGCCGCCAAGTCCCCTGCGCTGCTCGCCGCTTCGAAGGATCCCCGGGACTTCGGCGCGACCCTCCGCGGACCCGGCGTCCCCTCCGCGGACGGCGCCACCCTCATGTACGCGGTGTCCACGGCCGCGCCCGGTACGGACGACGCCGCGAAGAAGGCCTTCGTGGAGGACGTACGGGCCCACGCGCGCGGCAGCGACGGGCTGGGCGTGTGGGTCGGCGGCGACGGCGCCGTCGAAGTCGATGCCAAGGAGGTGTTCGGCTCCATCGACGGGACGCTGATGCTGGCGACCGGGCTGGTGGTGGCCCTGCTCCTGATCCTCACCTACCGCAGCCCGGTGCTGTGGCTGGTGCCGCTGCTGGTGGTCGGGGCGGCGGCCGTCTGTGCGCGGGCCGCCGTGTACGGGCTCGCCTCCGGCTTCGGGCTCACCGTGACCAGCCAGAGCGCCGGGATCATGACGGTCCTGGTGTTCGGCGCCGGTACCGACTACGCCCTGCTGCTCGTCGCCCGCTACCGGGACGAGCTGCGTCGCACGCCGCTGCCGTACGACGCGATGCGCCGCGCGCTGCGCGGTGTCGGGTCGGCCGTACTGGCCTCCGGCGGGACCGTCGTGGCGGGGCTGGCCTGCCTGCTCGCCGCCGACCTCAACAACATCCGTGGCCTCGGACCGGTCGGAGCGGTGGGCGTGCTGTGCGCGCTGATCGCGATGACGACGCTGCTGCCGGCGGTCCTGGTGCTGCTGGGACGGCGGGTGTTCTGGCCGCTGATCCCCGCGTACGGCAGTGAGCCCAAGCAGCGGCGCGGGCTGAACGTCTTCGCCGCGATGGGGAGTTCGGCGGGCAGGCGGCCGGTGGCCGTGCTCGTGACCGGAGTCGTGCTGCTGGGCGCGCTGGCGCTCGGCGTGTTCGCCCTGCCCGGGGCGCTCAAGAAGGAGGACAGCTTCACCAGCAAGCCCGAGTCGATCGCCGCCATGGGAACGCTGGCCGAGGCCTTCCCGGACCGCAGCAGCCGGCCCATCGAGGTCATGGCGCCCACCGGAGCCGCCGACCGGATCCTGGCCCGAGCCAGGTCCGTCGAGGGAATCGCGGGCGCCGAGCGGGGCCGCAGCGGCGGCGGCTGGACCGAGATCGCCGTCACCGCCGAGTCCGCGCCCGAGTCCGCGGGGGAGAGCGCCACCATCGGACGGCTGCGAGCCGCACTCGACGGAGCGCGGGTCGGGGGCGAGGACGCCGCGCACGTGGGCGGCGCCAGCGCCCAGCAGCTCGACCTGGCCGCCACCAACGCCCACGACCGCCTGATCGTCATCCCGCTCGTCCTCCTCGCGGTGCTGCTCGTCCTCGCCTTGCTGCTGCGCAGCCTGGTCGCCCCGCTGCTCCTGGTCGCCGCCGTCGTCCTGGTGTGGGGCGCGGCGCTGGGCATCGGCGGACTGGTCTTCGGCCCGCTGTTCGGCTTCACCGGCGTCGACCCGGGGCTGCCGCTGCTGACCTTCGTCTTCCTGGTCGCCCTCGGCGTCGACTACGGCATCTTCCTGATGCACCGCACCCGCGAGGAGACCCGGCGCGGCGTCGATCCGAGGCAGGCCGCGCTGACCGCGCTGCGCACCACCGGCGGAGTGATCGCCTCGGCCGGGATCGTCCTGGCGGCCACCTTCGCGGTGCTCGCCTCGCTGCCGCTGGTGATGTTCGTGGAGATGGGCACGGTCGTCGCGGTCGGGGTGATCCTGGACACCTTCCTCGTCCGCACGTACCTGGTCACCAGCGCCAGCGTGCTGCTGGGCCACCGGGTGTGGTGGCCGGGCCGTCCCTCCGGCGCCCCGGCCCCCGCTGCCGCGCCCACCCCCACCCTGGTCGGCGACCGGCGGTGAGAGCGACGATGTCCCGGTGGCAGAAGTGACCGACCCCCCGAGCGCGGCCGCCCGTGTACTGCGCGTGCTGCACCAGGACCCCCTGGCGGCCGCGCACCCGACGCGCAACGACGCGGTGATCGCGGCCGCTGTCGGGATCCTCGCCGCGGCCATGGCGTACGCCGACACCGCCCTGCGGCCGGACGCGCTGGGCTGGGTGCTGCTCGCCTGCTGCACCCTGCTCCTGGCGTGGCGGCGGCGCCGTCCGCTCGGGGTGCTGGTCGCGGTCGTCGCCTGCATCGCCCCGTACCAGCTGCTCGACAACGCCCACGCCGCCCCCGTGCCGGCCGGCATGCTCGCCCTGTACACCGTGGCCGCCACCGGCACCGTCCGCCGGACGGTGACGGCCGGCGCGTGCGTCGTGGGCTTCGCGGTGACCGCCATGTCGTTCAACGGCGTCCACCGCGCCCTGGACGTACTGCGCACCTCCGGCTGGCTGGTGGCGGCCCTCGTGCTCGGGGTCGCCGTGCGCAACTACCGCAGGTACCTGGCCGAGGAGCGCGCCCGGGCCGGACAGGACGCCGACCGCAAGATCGCGGAGGAGCGTCTACGCATCGCCCGCGACCTGCACGACCTGCTGGCCCACAGCATCACCCTGATCGGTGTCCGCACCGCGGTCGCCGCTCATGTCCTCGCCGTCGACCCGGACCGGCTCGACCGGGCCGCGATCGCCGAGGCGCTGGACTCCATCGCCGACACCTGCCGCGAGGCCCGCGCGGAGCTGCGTACCACCCTGACCGTGCTCCGCGCCGACGAGCGCGGGCCGCTGCCGGACCTCGCGGGGCTGCCCGATCTGGTCCGTGCGGCCGAGGCGGAGCTGACCCTGGACACCGACGGGGTCCATGTCCCGCCGGCCGTGGGGGCCGCCGCCTACCGCATCGTCCAGGAGTCGCTGACCAACGCGGTCCGCCACGCGGGTCCCGGGGCCACGGTCCGGGTCCGGGTGGCGGAGGCGGACGGCTCCCTCCGCATCACCGTCAGCGACGACGGCCGCGGCCCGGGGGCGGACTCCACCGCTCCGGGTTTCGGCATCGTCGGCATGGGCGAGCGGGCCCGCAGCGTGGGCGGCACCGTACGGACGGGCCCCCGCTCCGGCGGCGGCTTCGAAGTCGCGGCGAGCCTGCCGCTCCCACCCCCGTTCCCACCCCGTTCCCCGGAGGCATCAGCATGACCACACCGCCGTCCGCCGGGCCCGACCCCGTCACCCCCGTCATCCGCGTCCTCCTCGCCGACGACCAGACCCTCGTACGGGCGGCCTTCGCGATGCTCATCGAATCGGCGCCCGACATGGAGGTCGTCGGACAGGCGGGCAACGGGCGCGAGGCCTTCGACCTCGCCCACTCCGAGCGCGCCGACGTGGTCGTCATGGACATCCGGATGCCGGGCACCGACGGCATCGAGGCGACCCGGCTCATCGCCTCCGCCGAAGACCTGGCCGGGGTGAAGGTCCTGGTCCTGACGACGTACGACACCGACGAGAACGTGGTCGAAGCGCTGCGGTCCGGGGCCTCCGGCTTCCTCGTGAAGGACACCAGGCCGGCCGAGCTCCTGGCCGCCATCCGTACGGTGGCCGGCGGCGAGGCCCTCCTCTCCCCGGGCCCGACGGCCCGGCTGATCGCCCGGGTCCTGCGCACCCCCGGCTCCGCCCCGGCCCCCGCCGCCCTCGACCCGCTCTCCGCGCGGGAACGCGAGGTCCTCACCCTCGTGGCCCGGGGCCTCAACAACACCGAGATCGCCGACGCGCTGGCCCTGAGCCCCCTCACGGCGAAGACCCACGTGAGCCGGATCATGGGAAAGCTGGGGATCCGTGACCGGGCGCAACTCGTGATCGCGGCCTACGAGTCGGGGCTCGTCGTCCCCGGGGACTGAGCGTGACCCGTCGGGCCGGGCGGGCCGGACTGCGCGGCGAGGAAGCGGTCGCCCGGTTCGCCCCGGAGATGGCCTGGCGGGAGCCGTCGGCCGTAGGCGAGCAGGAGGAGGTCCTGTGCGGTGCCGGACAGAGGCGTTCCGGTACCGAAGGACCAGTCGAGGTCGGTGGCGCGGAGTTCGATGCCGTCCAGGTCGGCTCCGAAGAATTGCGGGCCGCGCTCACCGCCGTCGAAGCGGTACGGCAGACCGCGCAGGAGTTCACCGGGCTGCTGCGCGGCCAGGTCACCCTCGGCCTCGTCTCGGGCGCGGCCGCGGCAGTCGATGAGTTCGACCTGGCCGCCGTCCTGGCCGGGTTCCACGAGGACCACCCCGCGGTGGAGATCGCCCTGACCGAGGACACCTCGGAGCGGATGCTCGCCGCGCTGCACCGCGGGGAACTCGGCGTCGCCGTGATCGGACTCGCGGACGAGGAGCCCCCGCCCGGCGTTTGTCTCCACGTCCTGGTCGACGTCCCCCCTGGTCGCAGCCGTCGCCCCGGACGACCCCGCCCTCACGGCCCCGGACCGCACGGGCATTGCGTTGGCCGAGCTTCGCGACCGCCCGCTGATCAGCCTGCCGCGCGGCACGGGCATCCGTGGAGTGCTCGACCGCGCCTGCACACGGGCCGGGTTCCAGCCCCGCGGCCACCGTCTTCCGGGACCTGCTGCGTACCGCTTAAGGGCGGTCCCGGGACGGATTCCACAGCCGGTCGGCTTCACCGCGGGCGAGATGGTCCTCGTAGATCCGCACCTTGTGCCGCATCACGTCCAGGGTGTCCTGCAGTTCGCGGATCTGCGTTTCTACGTGGCTTTCGTGCCGGCGCAGCAGCTGGAGGCGCTCGTGTTCGTTGCCCGGGCCCTGACGGGCCAGTTCGACGTACTGCCGGATCAACGCCAGGGGCATGCCGGAGGAGCGGAGCTTCGTGCAGATGGCCAGCCACTCCAGGTCTTCTTCGTGATAGATCCGGCGGCCGTTGGACAGGCGGCGCACCGGGTTGGCGAAGAGGCCCTCCCGCTCGTAGAACCGCAGCGCGTGCACGCTCAGCCCCGTGCGCCGTGCCACCTCACCGATGCTCAGGTCCATGAGCGCCCTTCCCTCACGCAGCTGTTGATCTAGACAGGACTCTAGGTTCTAGCGTCGAAGTGTCGGCCCACCGGGCCACCGACCCATCGGGTCATCGGAACAGGGGAGAGACATGAGCGTTTGGTTTGTCACCGGGGCATCGCGGGGGCTCGGCGCGGAGATAACCCGGGAAGCGCTGGACCGGGGGCACAGCGTGATCGCTACGGCGCGGGATGCGTCAGCGGTGCTCCGGGCCCACCCGCACGCGCCGGACCGGCTGCTGGCGGTGGACGCGGACGTGACCGAACCGGAGCAGCTGACGGCCGCGGTGGAGGCCGGTCTGGCGAAGTTCGGCGGGCTCGACATCGTGGTCAACAACGCCGGTTACGGTCTCGTGGGCGCGATCGAGGAGACCTCCGACGAGGCCGCACGGGCCCTGTTCGACGTCAACGTCTTCGGCGTGCTCAACACGTTGCGGGCGACCCTGCCGACGTTGCGCGCCCAGCGCTCCGGACACGTGCTGAACATCGGCTCGGTGGGCGGCTTCGCCACCGCTCCGGCGGTGGGCCTGTACGGGGCTTCGAAGTTCGCCCTCGAAGGCATCTCCGAGGCGCTGCACGGCGAGTTGGCCCCGCTCGGTGTCCGCGTCACGATCGTGGAGCCGGGCGGGTTCCGCACCGACTTCCTCAGCAAGCAGAGCATCCAGGTCGAACCGGCCTCCATCGCCGACTACGACGCCGGCGCGGGGCCGGTGCGCGAGGCAATGGCCGCGAACGACGGCCGTCAGCAGGGTGATCCGGCGAAGGCCGCGAAAGCCGTCGTCGACATCACCGAGGTGCCCGACCCGCCGCTGCGCCTGCAGCTGGGCGCGGACGCGATCGAGCGCATCGAGGCGAAGCTGGACCTGGTGCGACGCGAACTCGACCAATGGCGCCACGTAGCACTCTCCACCAAAACCGCAGAAGCCGTCTGACGGCGGGACGCGGTCCAGCGGGCGCCCCCTACAAGGCGCCCCCGGTTCGGCCCCACGGGTCCGGCAGGCCCAGGATCCGGTCCCGCAGGACGGGGAACTCCGCGCGGACCGTGGCGACCTGCCCGGGGTCGAGGTCCACGTGCAGGACCTCCTCGTCCGGGCCCGCTTCCGCCAGGACGGTGCCCCAGGGGTCGACGACCATGCTGTGACCTGCCTGTTCGACGCCCGCGTGGGTGCCCGCGGTGCAGCACGCCAGGACGAAGGCCTGCGACTCCACCGCTCGCGCCCGGGCGAGCAGGCGCCAGTGTTCGAGGCGGCGGGACGGCCAGCCCGCCGGGATCGCCAGGATCTGCGCGCCCGCGTCCACCAGCAGCCGGAACTGCTCGGGGAAACGCAGGTCGTAGCAGGTCGCGAGGCCCAGGATGCCGAAAGGCGCCGCCGCCGTGACGATCTCGCGGCCGCCCCCCATGACGACGGCCTCGCCCTCGTCGAAGCCGAAGCGGTGGATCTTCCGGTAGGCGGCGCGCAGTCCGCCCTCCGGGTCGAAGACGAGAGAGGTGTTGTACAGCCCGCCCGACCCGTCCCGCTCCACCACGGAACCGGCGTGCAGCCACACGCCGGCGTCCCGCGCCGCCGCCGACATGGCTTCGGCCGTCGGGCCGTCCAGCGGCTCGGCCGCGTCCTCCCACGCGTCGTACGCGAACGCGCCCACCGGCCACAGCTCGGGCAGCACGACCAGGTCCCGGCCGCGCTGTGCCCGTACGAGAGCGGCCGCGCGGGCGCGCCGGCCGCGCACCGGCTCGTCGGGGTCCACTTCGATCTGCACCAGCGAAACGCGCACGGTGCCCTCCTTCTGCGGGCGGTGCGGCCCCGGACCGGGGCCCGGTCCGGGGCCGCACCGCGTTCGGGTGACGGACTGGACGGACTAGTCCAGGACGTTGCCGTTGCCCTGGCGGACCGCACGCGAGCGGCGGTGGTCGAGCTGGACGAACGTCCGGTGCAGCCAGCGGTCCTTGCCGTCGTAGCGGGGCGTGAAGTGGCTGCGGCCGTGCAGCACCAGGTGGTTGTTGACGATCGCCAGGTCGCCGGGCTCCAGCTTGATTCCCCGCACGACCTCCGCGAAGGCCTCCTCCAGGGCGTCCTTGGCCCGCGCGGCCTCCTCGTCGAGCGCCTCGGTGCTGATGAAGTCGGCGCGCACGTTCGGGTCGTCCGCGGCGCCGATCAGCAGCGCGTGCGGCTCGGACGCGCTCTGCGTGGGGAACGAGGACGGCGGCGGAGTGACGTAGCGCGGCTCGGACAACACCTTGCGGTCCGCATCGGACAGCAGTCCCAGCGCCTGGCGGACGGAGGTCATCTGCAGCTCCGCGACCCGGTCGTGGTCGCCGCGCAGGCAGAACAGCGCGACGAAGTCGGGGCGGTTGTCGTGGAAGGTGTTCTCCACGTGCATGCCCAGCCGCTTGGAACCGGCGTTGTTCTGCTCGGCCTCCTGGCCGGGCACCGGCACCACGTTCTGCACCAGCGCGCCGGACTTCTCGTTGCGGTAGGCGATGATCTCGCCGAGCTGGAGGGTGGTCAGGGCGATGACCGAGGAGGAGTGGCCGGGCGTCTTCTCCACCGAGCCCAGGGCCTGCGGGGTGTCCGGCAGTTCGGCCTCGCGCACCGGGAGGTTGCGGATCAGGATGCTGCCGTCCGGGCCCGGGTCGTGGCGGAACTGCCGTATGCGGGCGGCCAGTCGGGAGGGGATCGTGGCGGAGAGGTCACGGCCCCGGCTCATCCAGTCCGGGTGGTCGATCTCCGCGGGCAGGGCCGCGGCCAGCTGGTCGGCGACCTCGCCGAGCTGTGCGCGCTCCTCGTCGGTCAGTACGAAAACGCTCTGGGCGTCCATGGTGTGTTCCTCGGTGTTCGGTGGGTGGGCCCTGCGGGGCGGTCCTGCGGGGCGGTCCTGCGGGGTGGTTCTACGGGGGCAGCGCGCTCAGCGGTCCGTGCGCGGGGTGTCTTCGATGAAGAGGGCGAGGCGGGCGATGCCCTCGCGGATGTCCGGGACCGCCAGGTTGCTGAACCCGAGGCGGATCATCCGGTCGCCGCCGCCGTCGACGTAGAACATGGTCATCGGCGCCCAGCTGACCCCGTAGTCGCGGGCTGAGCGCTCCATCGCCGCGAGGTCCGCCTCGAAGCCGACCCGCAGCATCAGGAAGAACCCGCCGCCCGGCACGTTCCAGCTGACCCCGTGCTGCGCGTGCTCCTCGGGCGGGAAGTGCGCGGCGAGTGCCTCCAGGACGGCCTGCAGCCGGGCCTGGTACACCTGCGCCGTCGCGCGGCTGGCGCTGCGCAGGTCGTAGTCGGCCTCGACGAGGATGCCGCCGAGCACCGCCTGGGAGAGCGAGGAGGTGCCCACGGTGAGGAAGCTCTTGGTCTTCGACAGCTCGGCGGCCAGCGGCCGCTGCGTGCCGTTGGGGCCGGTCACCGGCTGGTCGGCGACCATGAAGCCGAGCCGCGCGCCGGGGAACGCGGTCTTGGAGTACGAGCCCAGGTAGACGACGTGGCGGGTGTCGTCGAGGGATTTGAGCGTGGGCAGCTCCCCGCCCTCGCGGCCGAACAGCCCGTAGGGGTTGTCCTCCAGGAGGATCAGTTCCTCGCGGCGGGCCACGGCCAGCAGCTCCTTGCGCGCCTCCAGCGGCAGCTGGGTTCCCGACGGGTTGGAGAAGTCGGGGATCAGGTAGAGCGCCACCGGCTGCTTGCCCTCGGCCCGTACGGCCCGTACGGCCTCGGCGACCGCCTCGGGCTCCAGGCCGTCGGGGCCCTCCAGTACGCCGCGCATCGGGATGCCGAGGGTCTTGGCGGCGCCCACGATGCCGACGTAGGCGGGCGAGACGGTCAGCAGCACCTGGTCGGGCGAGGTGAACAGGGCCCGCAGGGCGATCACCATGGCCTCCTGGGCGCCCTGGGTGATCATGATGGACTCGGGCGCGACGTCGATGCCCTCGTCCTGCCTGAGGTTGCGCGCGACCTCTTCCTGGATGAAGCCGTTCACCGGGCCGTACTGGAACATCAGCCGGGAGATCTTCTTCTCCGGCACCCCGCTCTCCCGCAGGTGCTCCAGATAGCGCTCCAGGTACAGGGGCAGCTTCGCGACATCGTGCGTACCGTCGAAGGGCGCGCCGTTGGAGAACGAGATCGCGTCGGGGAACGTCATCGTGGTCTCGCTCAGCAGCCGCATCGAGTCCATGCGCGGGTCGACGACGGACGTGTGCAGCTGCTCCAGGGCGAAGGACACCCCTCCGTCGGCGCCGGTGATGCCGCGCTCCAGGACGTTCGTCGGTTCCACCAGTGATGCGCTCATTGATCTCTCTCTCACTTGCTGTGGTGCTTCCCGGCGGCGGTCCGGGCGGATGTACTCGCCGTGCGGGTCAGGACCGGGCGGCGATCCAGCTGCCCTTGCCCGGGCGCCACTCGCGCACGCGCGTGGCGGCGATGAACCCGCTCTTGGCGTACGGCTCCTCGGCGAGGACCGCGTCCAGGGCCGGACGGTCCTCGGTGGCGTACACGAGCAGGCCGGTGTTCTCCTGCGGCAGCGGCCCGCCCGCCAGCAGCACGCCCTGATCGGTCAGGCTTTTGAGGTAGGCCGTGTGGTCCGCATGGACCCTCTCGCGCTCGTCGCGGCCTACGTTGTACTCGAACTCGACGACAAATACCGACACGGAAATCTCCTTGCTGGTGGTGGCCCGGAAGGCCCGGTCACATGTAGAGGCCGCCGTTGATGTCGATGACGGAGCCGGTGGAGTAGCCCGCGCTCTCGGAGCACAGGTGGAGCACGCTGCCCGCGGCCTCGGAGACCGTGCCGTAACGGCCCATCGGCAGACGGGAGAGCACGGCCTTCTTCGCCGCCTCGTCACGCCGCTCGAAGGCGCCGGCCACCCGGGCGGTCGCGACGGGGCCGTGGGCGACCACGTTCGCCACGACGCCGGTGCCGGCGAGCTCGTAGGCCATCTGCTTGGTCATGCCGATGACGGCCGCCTTCGCGCCCACGTAGGCGGCGTTGTTGAAGTGGCTGTACGTACGGCCGCCCGTGGAGGCGAAGTTGACGATGCGGCCGTAGCCGTCGGCGGCCATGCGCGGCGCGCACACCTTGACCGCGATCCAGGTGCTGACCACGTTCTCCAGGTACGTCTGGTCGAAGTGGTCGCGCTCCAGGTCGGCGTAGCCGATGACGCGGGTGTCGCCGCCGACGCCGTTGACGAGGATGGACGGCGCGTGCTTGCCGACGATCTCGGTCAGTTGCCGTTCGGCGGCCGGGATGTCGGTGATGTCGCCGACCACGGCCTCGGTCCTCGTCAGCGCGGCGAGCTCCTCCGCGAGGCCGGTCACCGCCTCCTCGTCCCTGTCGAAGAGGACGAGGCCGTGGCCCTCGGCGGCGAGCCCCCGCGCGACCTCCTGGAGGATTCCTCCCGCGGCGCCGATGAGCAGGGCCGTGCGCTTCGTCATGACAGATCTCCTGTGCTGTTGCCGTACGTGGTCGCGGTGCTGTCGCTGTCGTGTCTCGTGTGCGCCCGGCCGTCCGCCACCGTCCAGTGGCAGGCGTCCCGCAGCGCCGGGCCCGGGACCGGCCCGAGGCCCGCGCCCTCCAGGGGGTGGGCGAGGTAGTGCTGCCGGTCCACCCGGTAGGGCGGTTCGGTCAGCGGGGTGGGGAACCACTCGTCCTGCTTGCCCGCCTCCACGGTGGCCAGCCGGCCCACCGAGCAGGACAGGAGCCGGGCGGCGGCCCACAGCGGGCCGACTTCGCCGACGTGCACGCCCAGCTGGGCGTCGAGCCCCAGCCCACGGGCGTGGCGGATCAGCCGCAGCGTCGCAAAGACGCCGCCGCACTTGCTGACGCGGGCGTTGACCAGGTCGGCGGCGCCCAGCCGGGCGGCCGTGTCCAGGTCGTCGAGTCCCCAGCAGGACTCGTCGAGCATCACCGGGATGCCGCCCTCCTCGCGGACGGCCCGCATGGCGGACCAGTCGCGGGGCGCCACCGGCTCCTCGAACCAGGCGATGCCCAGCGGCCGCAGCGCGTGGGCCGCGCGCAGTGCCGTAGCGCGGTCCCAGTCGCCGTTGACGTCGACCGACAGGGTGGCCCCGGGGGCGAACTTCCCCCGTACGTACTCGGCCCGCCGGACGCAGTCGCCAATGTCCTGGGTGGCCTTCAGCTTGATGTGCCGGACCGACCGCAGGGCCTCGGCTTCCAGTCGTTCCACCGTGGCCGCCGGGTCCCCGGCCATGTCCAGGACGTAGGACACGGCCACCGGCTCCGGCCGGGCGGTCAGCATGTCCGCCACCCCGGGGACCCGGCGCAACGCCTCCGAGCCCGGCACGCCGTGGATCCTGCAGACCAGGTCGAACAGGGCCAGTTCCAGCGCGGCCGCCGCGGCGGGCATCGGGCGGGCGCCGCCGACCACGGTGGGCAGGTCCAGCTCCGCCAGCGCGCGCAGCGCCGCGTCGAGGTCCGTCACGTCGACCATGCGGTTCAACCGCTCGGGCCCGAACGCCCGGAGCGCTTCGACCGCACCGGCCAGGGACTCCCCGGTGACGTACTCCCGGGGTGCGCCCTCGCCGAAGCCCTCGTGTCCGGCCGCGCGGACCGCCACCACCACCGAAGCGGTGGTGGCCCGGGCCTTCCCCGCGTGCACGAACGGTCGGCCCATCGGCAGGGCGACCGGGGCCACCCGCACCTCGGTGATCACGCCGGCACCGCCGGGACGACGATCCCCGCCAGCCAGTCCCAGTAGTCCCGCCGGACGGGCGAGAACTCGACGTAGTGGTGCCGGGCGGCGAACGACGTGGTGGTGAACTCGCCGTGCAGAGCGCGCAGCGTCCTCTCCGAGACGTCCAGGTCGATGATCGGGTCACGCCCGGTGCGGACGAAGTGGATGTCCGGCCCGGGGGCGAGCGGCACCTGGAGTTCCGCGTAGGAGTCCTCCAGCGCGACCATGGCAGCCCGCGTCCGATCGGTGATCTGGCGCAGCATCAGCCGGTCGTTCGCCATGAACTCCAGATAGCGCGCCTCGCCGGTGTAGTCCTCGTCCTCCAGCGCGATGGGCGCGCGCTCCCGGCCGGACAGTTGGCGCACCGCCGCCAGACCGACGGAGCCGAACCGTGCCCGCTGCTGACCCAGGGCGGGCGTGCAGTAGACGACGGTGGCGACGTCCAGGCCGCTCACCGCGGCCAGGGCCCCGACGATGCTGCCGCCGAAGCTCTGCCCCAGGAGCGTGAGCGGCAGCTCCGGACGCTCCCGACGCGCCGCGGCCAGACCCAGCCGGTAGTCCTCCAGGACCGCCTCGGCCGAGGGCAGGTCGCCCCGGACGCCGCCGCTCACGCCCGAGCCGCGGCGGTCCAGCGCGTACGTGGCCACGCCGCGCGCGGCCAGCTCGGGCCCGGTCTCGAACAGCCAGCCGGCGTGGCTCTGGATGCCGTGCACGTAGAACAGCACGCCGTGGACGGGCGCCCCGTCCTGCGGGGCCCAGCGGTGCAGGGCGAGCGCCGTGCCGTCGGCGGCCCGGAGTTCGGATATCTGGTGAATGTCTTTCGGGTACAACGGAGTTCGATCCCCCCATGGAACTGTCCGGTGTGATGCCGGAAGGTGCGTACGGCGCCCGCGGACCGGCCGGGCGCCTACTTCTGCGGTGCCCCTTCGAGGTACGTGAGCAGGTCGCCGTTGCGCTGGATCCAGTAGTGCTTGAGCTGGGCCGGCGAGGCCCCCTCGGCCTGGCGGCGCTGGTCGACCGCGGCGAAGGTGCCCGGCGGCACGGCCAGGACGCGCATCGGGGTGAGCCGCTCGGTGCGCCGTTTCTCGGCGTACTCGATGTTGAGCCTCTGGAGCTGGTCCTCGACCTGCGCCGCGAACCGCTCGGGCCTCATCGAGAGCTCCTCGGACCACTCGATCGCCAGCGTGTAGCCGGGCGGGGTGTTCCACACCGGGATGCACGTGAACAGCGGCCGCAGGCGCCAGTCGTCGCCCAGGCCGAGCCGGACCGCGTTGTGCACGTCCTCCTCGGTGAGCTTCTCGCCGGTGAACGAGCTGCCGAAGCCGCTGCGCCCGGCGAACGCCATCCGCGGCACCTCGCCGACCCGGTCCACCACCGTGTAGCGGTCGCCGAGGTCGTACCGGTACAGGCCGTTGGCCTGGCTCATCACGACGTTGTAGGTCTGGCCGGCCTCCAGGTCGCGGTAGCCGACCGTCTCCACGTCCGGCTCCAGGTCCGCTTCGTCGTCGCGGCCCTCGGTGGGCACGAACTCGTACAGGCCGAGGTCCATGGCGAGCGGGCCCGCCGCGTCGTGGGCGTCCACCGGGATGGTCACGATGCCCTCGGTGCCGGTGGCGCTGAAGGGCAGCTTCGGCACGCCCGGCGTGACCTCCTCCAGCCACGGCTGGTACAGCGCGGCCGAGGCGGAGTTCCACGACACCACCAGCGACAGGTTCGGCCACAGGTCGGCGATGCGCAGGCCGCCGCCGTTCGCCCGGCGCAGGGCCTCCAGCCGGTCCGCGAGGACCGGGTCGGCGCCCCCGCACGGCAGGCCGGCCAGCGTGCCGTGGCGCAGATCGGCGATCAGGTCCCCGGCGCGCCCGGCGAGCTGCTCGGCCAGTCCGACGATCTTCGACGGGTTGAGCGCGACGATGATCCGTACGTCGGAGGAGGCCAGCAGCCGCAGCTTGCGGTAGAGCCCGGTCTTGTAGTCCTCGTCCTCCAGGCCCTGGAACCAGTCCTCCTCGTACCACGGCGGCGTCCAGTCGACGCTGCTGACCGAGGCGGGCCGCTGGGAGATCGAGTAGCTGGGGAATTCGCCCAGCACCGGCTCGACCGGGGCCGCGCGCTCCCAGGACAGGTCGAGCACGGCGGCCCCGCGGGAGCGGTCGTAGCCGATGCTCTCGAAGTAGAGCCCCCACTGCGCGTACAGCGCCCGGCCGCGGTAGAGGTTGCGCCAGTGCCGTGTGGTGGGGATGAGCTTGGGCTTGCCGCTGGATCCCGAGGTCTTGAGGAAGGCGTAGGGGTCGCTGCGGGTCAGCACGTTGGTGTCGCCGTCGAGGAGCTTTTGGATGTACGGCTCGAAGGCCGGGTAGCAGCGCACCGGGACGGCCTTCTTCCAGTCCGCGAGGGTGCGGACCGCGCTCAACCCGTGCTTCTTGCCGAAGTACGTGCCTTCGGCCTGGTCGAGGATGTCCTTGAACACCCGGTCGGCGTGCTCCTGCGGCGAGGCGCAGATCGCGCGCTGCCGCTCCAGGGCGGTCCTGGCCCGGTCGAGGAACGGACCCGTGACGACGGAGGAGTTGACGGCCTGCTGCCTTGAGTACGTGGTGCTGTTCTGCACGGCTGTTGCGGACACCGGCGAGACGGCGGTGCTCATGCGTCGACCGGCTCGGTCTCGATGGTGATGGCGGCCATGACCTCTTCCGCGCGCGCCACCGCGTGGTCCGCGTCGTCGCCGTTGGCGATCACGAAGCCCATGAGGAGCTCCCAGTTGTTGCGCACCGGGATCGCGACCTCGCCGACCTCCAGGCAGAGGTTGACGCCCACCTCGGCGTCCCGGATCGGGTCGAGGCCGACCAGCCCGGTCCACGACGTCTCGATCGGCATCTGGTGCACGGGGACGCCGAGGGTGTCCAGACCGGAAATGTTCGTCACCCGGCCGGGCTCCGGCATGAAGAAGATCATGACCGCGCCCTTGCCGGAGTCCAGCGAGTGCGGGGTGAACGTCTCGAGGCCGAGCGGCACCGACACCTGGAGCCGGGACAGGTCGACACCGTAGGCGCGATTGACCAGTTCGTTGATGGCGCCGCCGCCGATGCGGCAGTGCGTCTCCAGGACGCGCGGACCCTTGTCGGTCAGAATGAACTCGGTGTGCGACGGGCCCTCGACGAGGCCGACGGCGTCCAGCAGCACGGACGTCAGCCGGACCATCTCGTCCCGGTTCCCGGCGGAGACCCGGCCGGGGAAGAGGTCACCGATCTCGACGGCCTGCCCGGGCGCCTTGAGGTACTCGTCGACGCCGACCGGGTGGTGCTTCCCGGCGACGGAGAACGACTCCAGCGTGACCTCGGGACCCTCCAGGAACTCCTCCACGAGGCCTTCGGCGTGCCCGTCCGCGACATACAGCGCCCAGGCGCGGCGTGCCTGCTCCTCGTCTTCGACGGGCAGGGTGGAGAGGCTGCCGGTGCTGTCGATCGGCTTGAGGATGATCTTGCCGTCGACCTCGGCGAGGAAGCCGAGCAGCTCGGCCTCGCTCGCCACGACGCGGTGCAGCACCGGGCTGATCCCGGCGCGGTCCATCGCCTGCCGGGTCAGCACCTTGTTCTTGATGGCGCGGACGGTCTCGACGCTGTTGCCGGGGATGCCGAGCTTCTCGCTGACGACCGCCGCGGTGAGCACGGCGTCCTCGCCGGGGGCGAGGATGCGCCGGAAGGGGCGCTCGTGGTGCAGGGGGGCCAGGACGTCGAGCACGGCCTCCGGATCGGCGACCTGGCATTCGATCATGTGGTCCACGTACTGCTGGACGCGCTCGGGGCGGCTGCCCGGAGAGTGCACGAGCACGACCTCCAGACCGAGTTCCTTGGCGTGCCTTGCCATGTCGGTCCGGCTGCCGACGATCGCGATACGTTCCATTGGGTTTCTCTGTTCCTTTGCTTAAGCGGACAGGGTGATTTCCGAGTCGGCCGGCACGTCCTCGTAACCGGGAATCCTGGCCATCGCCTTGAATCCGATCGCCACCGCGATTCCGACTCCCGCCAGCACGGTCCACAGCACGGCGAAGCCGAATTGGCGGGCGATGACGATGCCCAGCGGTCCGCCCACGATCAGTCCGAGGTTCCAGGCGAAGAAGAAAGAGCCCTGATAGGTGCCGGCTTTTCCGTCCGGTGAACGGCGGGCCAGGAATGTGGAGGCCATCGGCACGTAGATGACCTCGCCCAGCGTCCAGATCACCAGTGCACCGATGAACCACGGCACGTCGTGAGCCAGTGCGTTGAGCCCGAATCCGATCGCCACCAGAATGGCGCCGATCACCAGCGGGGTGTTTTCCCGCATCCGCTCGGTGACCTTCGGGACGAAGGGCAGCGCGGCGACCATGAGGACCGCGTTCACCGCGAAGACCAGGCCGATGGTGGACGGCGAGATGCCCTCGTGGTCCATGTGCAGCGGCAGCGCCGCCTCGAACTGGAGGTAGACACAGGCCAGGAGGAAGGACAGGCCGAGGAAGGTCAGCAGCACCGGGCCGCGGAACGGCTCCAGCATGTCGGCGGCCGCGCTCCGCGGCGACCAGGGCTCGGCCGTGTGCCCCTCCTGCGCGAGCCGGTCCTTCGGCAGCAGCCAGACCAGTACGAAGTAGAGGACGCCCGCTCCGGCCCAGAGCAGGAACAGCGCGGGCGGCCAGGCGGCGAGGGCGAAGCCGGACAGTACCGGCCCCAGTGAGGCGCCGATGTTGAAGCCCACGTGCAGAATGCTGTACGCCTTGGTGAAGTGCTCCTTCGGTACGAGCACGGTCACCAGACCCGCGGCCGCCGGCCGGTCCACCGCGGTGAGCAGACCCGCCAGTGGTGAGCACACGGCGATCACGTAGATGTTGTCGACGAAGGCCAGTGCGGCGGCGATGGCGACGACGCCCAACTGGGCCGTCAGGATCACCCGTCGAGCTCCGAACCGGTCGGCCACGACCCCGCCGATGAGTCCCGCCACGACGACACCGGCCCCGAACAGGCCGAGAATGACCGGAGTGGTGGCCTTCGAGGCGATCTTGCTCTGTTCCAGGTAGATGACGAGGAAGGCGGGCACCAGCGCACCGAAGCGGTTGGCGGTCTGGCCGGACCACAACAGCCAGAAAGACCTGGACAAACGCATCGTCTTCATTCCCCTGGTTTTCATTGATCTGCCGGGCTCCGATTGCCGGCCCGGCGCGAGGCCGACACCGGCCGCTGAATTGGGTTTCTGCTTCAGCTCTGTTGTTCGGCCGAGCCAGGCCAGCGGTCGGACCGCTACGAATCACTGCTGCGCCGGTCACGCGCCTTTGGCGTGATGCACGGTGGCGGCCGGAGCCGGTACGGCGCACAGTGGCTTTCCCCGAGAAGGACACTACGAATGGCCCTCTTGGACTGTCAATAGGTAAAGATTTGCCGGTCGATGACCCGCCCCACCGTCAAACTTTCAGGCGGATGGTGTGCGCGGGAGCGGCAAGAAAGTGCCGCATCGCATGGCGTACTGTCCGGGTCGGCGCAAGCGGCTGTACGAGATTCGTCATTCGTCCGGGAGGCGATCCTTCATGACGGTGCTCTTTGAATGCACCTACGACAACGAGCGCTGCTTCGGCCTCGGCGTACCGCGGGACGACACGGATCTGCGGCTGTACCCATTGGGCGGTGATCAACTCGCCGCGCTGATAGCCGAGTCGGGCGGGGACGCAGACCTGCTGACCGCCGGGCGGGAGCGGCTGGACGTACCTGCCGAAGACCGGCCCGGGGTTCGGATGCTGCCCCCGCTGATGCCGGAGCACGTCGGCGATGCCGTGGTGAGCGGCTTCATGATGACCCACAACGTCAAGGCGGATGCCACAACTCCGGGTCAGCCCAACTGGTTTGTGAAGGGGCTCGGCGATGCGCTGAAGCGGTCCGGTGAGCCGCTGTCCGTACCGGGCGACGCGGTCGCCGTGTGCGAGGAGGCGGAGGTCGTCCTCGTGTACGTGGGCGACGAGAAGACCGGCAGGCCCGTCTACGTGGGGCACGGCTTCGGCAACGACGTCACCGACATCGGCCGGTTCAAGCGGCACAACGGGCACTTGTCGTACGCCAAGCTCTGCGACGCCGCGATCTCACCCGCCCTGCACCTCGGCCCGCCGCCGACCCGGGTCACCGGCGAGACGGTGATCGAGCGGGACGGCGCCGTGGTCTGGTCGGGCCCGTTCACCACCGGCACCGACGCGCTGTTCTACGACCTCGACACGATCATGGCGACGCTCATGGACTACGAGGCCCTGCACCGGCCCGGCCGGGTGCACTACGTGTACATCGGGGCGGACCGCAGCAGCTTCCACGCCGGGCACGAGATGGCCGACGGGGACCGGGTGACGCTCCACTTCGCGAGCCACGGGGTCACGCTGGCGAACCGGCTGGCGTGGGGTGCCCGGGCCTGATCGGTCCCCGGCCTGATCAGTCCTCGGTCGGCATCAGGGTGACATGGCGGATGCCGGGGAGGTAGGCGGGCAGCAGCACGTGGGAGCTGACCGTGAACCGCTCGGGGCGGATCCGCGGGAGGTCCAGGCGGAAGCGGTGCCCCTGCCGGTAGGCGACCACGCACATGTCCTCGTCCCAGATCTCCCGGCACGCAGGAACGGACAGCACCTCGTCCTGGAGCTCGCGCAGGGCGAGGTCGTTCGGCCGGCCCGACAGCGCGTACCTGAGCTGCCCCAGGTAGACCTCGGCGTTGCGGTGCCAGTCCACGAGCTGCGTACGCGCTTCGGGGCTGGTGAGGGCCCACCGCATGAGATTGGCCGACGGCCCGCCCACCCAGGGGAACCAATCGAGCATCATGGGGTTGTAGGCGAGGATGTTCCAGGCGTGGTCGGTCAGGTAGTGGGGGAGTTTCTCCGGGATCTCCACCAGCCGGATCAGCTCCCGCAGGGCGCGCTCGTCCGTGCCCTCGACGATCGGCTCCAGCGGGGCGACGCCGCCGTACGCCTGTGCGTAGAGCACCATGCGTTCGTCGGGGCCCAGGGTGAGCGCAGCGGTCAGGCGTTGCAGCACGTCCCCGGTCAGGGACACCGGCTGCCCGCCCTCCAGGCTGCGGTACCAGCGCTCGCTGACCTCCGCGCGCTTGGCGATCTCCTTCTGGGAGAGCGGCTTGTCGCGCCCCGCCCTGGCACCGGCATCGGCACGCCACGCCCGCAGCAGATCCGGCAGCAGGACGTCTTCCGAGGGGGGACCGGTCTCCATCTCACCGCTGGGGTCGGCCAGTGTCATGGGAAACCTTCATTTTTGGAACATCCAGGCAGGGGTCCGATCATATCTGGCAATGACACCCCGCCCATTCGGGCATGGAGGATCATTTCGCCACCTGCTCCACGGGAGTCGGGCCATGACGAAGAAGGCCCAGGCGGCCGTACGGCTTCAGGGGAGGTGCGGCTTCAGGGCCCTTCCTGAGGGGCCGCGACCGTGCGCCGCTGATGCGCGTAGGTGGCGAAGCCCAGAAGAAGGCAGCCGGTGACGGCGAGTGCCCCGCCGGCTGCCGTACAGGCGAGCGTGGTTTCGGGGGAGGCGCCGGCCAGGCGGGGGAGTGCGTTGACCGGTGCGGTGGTGTAGATCAGCAGGAGTGCCCAGCCGCGCGGCCGGACGGGCGTCAGCCTGCTACGGAGCCGCTCGGGCACCAGGTCCGCGGCCATGGCCAGACCGGCGGGCAGCAGGGTGAGGGAGAAGGCCATCAGGCCGATCCACTGCCATGTCATGGGTCCGGCTCCCGGGAGGTGTACGAGCCGGACCGATCGCGGTCCGACCCGGTGACTGTACCGACGGTGCGGCGGGTGGGTGCAGAGGGCTGTGCGTGCTGCTTTCGGGCTCCAGGTCTGCCGGATTCCGGCAATGTCCGGCGGTCGGCGCGCAGGTGCTCACACGACAGGGTCGTCGCGTTGGAGGGCGGTGCGGACGCCCGCAATGACCACGGCGATGAGGCAGAGGGCGATGACGGTTTCAGCCCACAGGAAGGCGAACCAGTCCAGCACGCAGCCGATCGGGGGCGTGCCGGGGGCGTTGTTGCGGAAGGCCGAGAGGGCGAACAGGGTGGCGGCCATCCAGCCGAGGGCGGCCCAGACCAGGCCCTCTCGGCGGGTCGTCAGGTACCAGGCCGCCATGAGCACGGACGCCGCCAGCGCCCACATCACGACCATCATGAAGACCGTGAAGGCGAGCAGGCTGCCCGATCGGGCCAGTGCCAGCCCCAACGCCACGCCGGCAGCCCCTTGCTCGGAGGGGGCCGGTGTCGCGGACACCGAGAAGAGCGTGTCGTTGTTGGAGAACAGCATCCGTACCGGCACCTGTTTGCCGTCCAGCCGTGCCCAGAACCCGATGCCGGTCTTGTAGGTGTCGAACGGGTAGTCGCTGATCGATCCGTCCGTGACCGCGATCTGCACATCCCTGAACGTGAGCCGCTCGTGTGCCATGAACTCCAGAGGCGCGGGCCACGTGATTCCCAGGTGGGGGCCATGCTGACTCCGACGAGCGGTTTCAGGGCGCGGTCTTGAACTCCGGCGCCTCAAGGGTCTTGAGGCATTCGGTCTTCGGCGCGGCCGGGTTGTCGAAGAACGAGACGGCGATGTCCTGCGCGCACTTCGACGAGGCGAACACCACGTGCGGCTCGTAGGGGACCGTGACGACCTCGGCCTTGCTCAGCGTGCGGGCGACGTACGGTCCGTTGGCCGCCCCGGTCTGGGCGTCGAACGAACCCGACAGGGCGAGGGTGGGAACGTCGCTGGTCGTGACGGACCGGATCGAGGGCGCGGCCGCGGGGACCTTCCAGGCATCGCAGTCCTCATGGAGGAAGGGGAGCTGCGGAGCTTGGGCCTGCACGGAGCGGGGGAACGACGGGAACTCCTTCTGCCCGCCCTGGACCGCCGCGTCCTTGCTCTCGTAGGGCGTCCACTCGCTGCAGAAGATGCCGTAGGAGAGACCGTGCGAAGTCACGCCGATGCCCTTGGGGTTGGTCCTCCAGCCCGCCCACTGCTGGGCGATCCGCTGCGGGTTGCCGTTCGCCAGCTCGTGGAGGGAGATCGGGACGCTCTCCGCCGTGTGGGTGGCGCTGGCCAGCCAGGTCACGAGGGTTCCGCCGTCGATCACGACCTTGACCGGGTTCTTGCTGCCGGGGACCGTCACGGTGGTGATGACCGGCTTGGCTTCGAGGTCGCTGACGAGCTTCTCGAAGGTGGCCGACAGGTTCGGATAGCTCTTGTTGCAGGCCGGCTGGTCCGCGCAGGCCTTGAACAGGCCGTCGACGCCCTCCCGGAAGCTGGTCCAGGAATCGGCGGACCCGGCCTTGGACGGGGGCAGGATGCCGTCGATGGCCACTGAGCGGAGCCCCTCGGGGTGCAGGCGCATGGAGACCAACGCCAGGTGGGTGCCGTAGGAGATGGCGTACAGGTTCCACTGTTCGAGGCCCAGCGCCGTGCGCAGGTCGTCGTAGTCTGCGGCGCTCTCGGTGTCGTTGTAGACACTGAGGTCGGCCCCGCTGCCCGCCAGCTTGTCGCGGCAGGCCTTCGTGGCATCGACGTGCAGGCGCCCAGTGGAGGCGGCGTCGAAGGGGAGGCCGACCACCTGTGCGTTGAACTCGTCGACGTTGCGGCAGAGGAGCGCCGGGTCGGCCGAGTACACACCGCGCTGGGACATGAAGATCACGTCACGGTCGCGGTTCAGGCCGCCGTCGATCGCCATCTTCGCCTCCCCCACGGCGTCGTCTCCGGGCCCGCCGGCGAGCCAGACGATGGGGTCGGGTTTCGGTGTGGCGGTCGCTGCGGCCACGATCGCGACACCGAGTCTGATCGTCTTGCCGCTCGGCTCGGCCCGGTTCTCGGGGACGGTGAGCGTTCCGCAACGGGCCCCCTCGAGCTCTTCGCTCGGTTCCGCCGTCTTCGGGCACGGGCCCGGCTCGTACCGGGCGTCACCCACCGTCCGGGCCGTCGTGCCGATCGGCGCTCCTGGGCCGGGGCTGGTGTCGGTACGGGTCTGCGCCTGGGCGGGTGCCGTGAGCAGGCCGGTGACGAGGAGACCGGCCGCTACGCCGGCCGCCGGGGCCAGGAGTCGTCGTACGGTGCGCCGACGACGGGACGCGTGGTGGCGTGTCATCTGCTCTCCCGGTTACTTCGGGATGATCGTGAACGGCTGGGGTTCGAGATCGTCCACGCAACTCGTGTCGGGGGACGTGGGGTTGAGGAAGAACGAGGCCAGCACGCTTTGCGCGCAGGGCGACTGCGGGACCACCCAGTGGCCGATTCCGGGGACCTCTATGGCGGTCGAGCGGGACAGGTTGCGGGCCACGCCCTTCGCCCAGCTCGCTCCGGTCTTCACGTCGAACGTGCCGGAGACGACGAGTGCCGGCACCGAGCTGACCGTCGCCACCCGCTGGATGGACGCCCGGTCCGGAACGTTCCAGATCCCGCATGCCGGGTACTGGAAGGGCAGCTGCGGAGGCTGGGCCAGGACCGTGTCCGGCCACCCGGGGTAGGCCTTCTGCCCCGCCTTCAGCACATCGGATTCCGAATAGCCCGGAGCCCACTCGCTGCACGCTATCGAGTTCGTCAGGCCGTGTGCGAACTCGCCGACCTTCTGGACCGAGCCGGCCGCGCGGGCCTGCGCGAAGCGCTCAGGGTTTCCGTTGCTCAGTTCATCGAGCGCCGCCGGGATGTCCTTGGGCCGGGGGGTGAAGGCGACGATCAGGTTCAGCAGGGCGCCCCCGTCGAGGACGGTCTTGACCGGCTTCCCTCCGTCCTTCGGCGTGATGTTCAGCGTCAGGGGGTGAGCCTCCAGCTTGCGCACCTGCTCCGTCAGCATGCGGGGGAGGTCCGGGTACCGGTCCTTGCAGGCGGGCTGCGCCGCGCACGCCTCGAAGATGTTGTGGATGCCCTCGGCGGTGCTGCCCCATGTCCAGGGCAGGGTCACGAACTGGGAGGGCGCGATCGAGTCGATCGCCACCGCGCGGATTCCCTCGGGGTGCAGGCGCAGGTACGTCAGGGCCAGGTTGCTGCCGTAGGAGTAGCCGTAGACGTTCCACTGGGGGATGTCCAGCGCCTTCCGCAAATCGGCGAAGTCAGCTGCGTTCTCGGTGCTGTTGTAGGCGCTCAGGTCGGTGCCGTCGGCCGTCAGACGGTCCCGGCACTCCTTCACCGCCTTCAGGAAGATCTGTTCCGCCTCCGGTGCGTCGTAGCCCAGGCCCACGGCCTGCGCGTTGAACCGGTCGATCCCCGGGCAAGCGAGGTCCGGCTGGTCGTAGAGGTTGCCGCGCTGGGCCATGACGATCAGCTCGCGGTCCTTGTTCAGGCCGGAGGAGATGAGGAAGGGGATGTCGTCGAAGGTATCGGCGCCGGGGCCGCCCGCCATGAACACCACCGGTTCCGCGCCGGGCTTCGCGGAGACGGCCGCAATGCGCGCAACGGCCAGCTTTATGGTGTGGCTGCCGGGGTGGGAGCGGTTCTCGGGGACCTCGAGGAAGCCGCACTTCGCGGTACTCAGCGCTTCGATCGGCTCGGGCGGCTTCGGACAGGCGCCGGGCACGAACCGGGGGGCCACCGGGCTGGGCTGCCCGTCGGGCTGGGCCGCTCGCGACGCGGCGCTGCTGGGTGTGGGGCCGAATGCTGCCAGGCAGACCAGAGCGGCTGCGGCAGTCACCGCGGGGACGCTGAGCTTTGGCATGTGATCCCGTTCCTCTGCCGACATCAGCGGCGACCCTGCCGGGGCCTGGCCGCAGCGTTTTGGGCGGAACGCACTTCTTCCACGCTACTCGGGGGCACTCTCAGGCGCGCGCGGAGCGCGCGTATTCGCACCTCCCGGTAGCGTTGATTGGGCTGCTCGCCCACCTCTGCAAGGTCTGCGGGCGATTTCCGCTCGATTTCCGCTCGATTCCGCTCGCAGACGTCATCCCGGCGGAAAGAAGGTGGTGTCCGTGAATCGGATGGCGTGGTTGTGCACGGCCGGGGGCGCCATGGTCGTGGTCGTACTGGCCGGCGTCGCAAGTCCGCAGGCATACGCGACCGGGGATGACCACGAGAAGCGCAGCGCAGAAGTTCTTCAGGAGCTGGTGCCATCTCCTGAAGGCCCGGGCTGTGCGGCAGCTGTCGGCGTGCGGGGGAGCGTTGTCTGGGAGGCGGGGAGAGGGAAAGCCGATCTGTCGACCGGGCGCGCGATCACCTCGAAGACGGTCTTCGACATGGCATCCAACTCCAAGCAATTCACCGCAGACGCCGTCCTTTTGCTGGCCGGGCGCCGCCAACTGGCGCTGAGCGACCCCCTGTCCGATTTTCTCGACAACCCGCCCGCCTGGACGCGGAACGTCACCCTGGGCAACCTGATGCGTCACACCAGCGGCATCACCGACTATCAGGATCTGCTGGAGGCCAAGGGCATAAAGCTCACGGATCCGGCCGGCCAGAAGGAAGCGATCGCTGCCGTCCTCGCCTCGCAGCCGGAAGGTCCGGCAGGCAAGCGTTTCTCCTACTCCAACTCCAACTACGTCCTCCTGGCACATGTCGTCGAAAGAGTCGCAGGCAAGCCGTTCCCGGCATTCATCCAACAGGAATTCTTCACCCCGCTGCACCTGCGCATGACTTTGGCCCCGGGGGTGGATGTTCCCGGCAAGGCGAAGTCGTACGACGAGAAGGACGGCTCCTTCACCCCCAATTCCTCCCCCTGGAAGCAGTACGGAGACGGGTCCGTCCAAAGCAGCCCCGGGGAATTCGTACGCTGGGCCGATAATTACCGCACTGGCCGAATCGGTGGAAAGGAGCTGCTCGCCGGGGTCACGGATGGATCGGTGAGTGTGGGCGACGTCCTGCGTCCGCGTGGCATCGAAGAAGGGCGGTACGGGGCCGGAATCCTCGTTCTCCCCGACAAGAGCCTGGTGCATCGAGGGGACTGGGAGGGGTTTCACAGCACCTTCAAGGTCAGTCCGGACCGGAAAACTGCCGTCACCGTCGTGTGCAATGTGGATTCACCCGATCATTTCCGTGCGGCGAACCAACTGCTGGACATCTGGACCAAATGACGCATCGCGGCCCGGGTGAGGAACCTTCGTCCCCGCGAGCGGAGTTCACCGCCCTGTGGGGCCTGCACGAGGTCGCCGTACGTCGGGCCTCGCGCATGCGCGTCCTGCACCCGCTGATCGGCCCGGTCGACCTGGACTGCCAGGTCCTCCTCGCCCCGGAGGGCGACGGGCAGCACGCCGTGGTGCGTGGCCGGTCCCGAAGGCGCAGTCATCCGACTCCGCCTTCGGCATGGACCGGCGGACGCTATCCCCGGTCGAGCGCTGTGGCCTCTTCGGAGGCTTCCGCCAGCAGGGCAACCACCTTGCCGAGCTGCTCGCGCACCCCCGGATCGGCGATGAGTCCGTCCGTCCCGATCATCTGAGAGGTCACCGGAATGCTTGTGCAGGCCGATTCCACGATGGCGGCGCCGGTGTAGCCGAGCACCAGGCGCAGCGTGGCCTCCGCACCCCGGCCACGCCCGGGGACGGCGGAGTTCACCCAGGCCACGGGCTTGTCGCAGATCTCGGTGCCGCCGACGGTCCAGTCCAGCAGGTTCTTGAACGAGCCGGGCAGAGTACCCGCGTACTCCGGAGTGCAGATCAAGACGGCGGCAGCCTCTTTGATCGCCGCCCGCAGCTCGGCCACAGGAGCCGGAAGCGGATCGGTGTCATCGTCGGGGTTGAAATGCGGAAGCGCCGCAAATCCCTCGTACACGACGGTGCGCACCTGCGACGGGGCTACGGCCTGTGCAGTGCGCAGCACCGATTCGTTGGAGGAACCAGCCCGCAGGCTTCCGGACAGCAAGAGGATCAGAGGCAGCGAAGGCATCTCACCACCCTACCGACCCGGCCGGACAGGACCCTGTCGTGCCGTTAGAGCAGACCTGGAGCCCAACCCGGCCTGCCGCCATGGAACTTACGGCATGCGGGGTCTGAGAGGTCCAGACAAAGAAGAAGGCCCAGGTCGCTGACCTGGGCCTTCTTGCAAGAGCGGATGACGGGAATCGAACCCGCGCCATAAGCTTGGGAATCTATGGCGCGCGGGTGATTCATATAGTTTCTGACCTGCGAAAACAGCCTGGCGAATGCGCTATCGCGAGAGTCCGCCCGTACCCGTATTGACCGCTGTTCACCGCCCCGAAGGGCATGCGCGGGGCACGGACCTTCCCACGCTGCGTGAAGATCGCTTCGTCGAGAGGGGCGCGTCGGCTGAACGCATCGTGCCTCGCTCCCTGTGGCGCGGCGACGGTGACACAACGGCCCCGGCGCATTCACACGCCGGGGTCGCCCTTCCGGGCCGCCGCACGTGAGAGTGCAATGACCCACCTATCAGCCTATGCCTGTGGCGCACGTCCGGCATCAGGACCTTTCGCGGCGATGCGGGCCAGGCGGCGCTCCCGTATCGGATGCTTCCGCTCCAGATCCGTTCCGTCGCACTCGGGCGCCCGGCGCGCGATGACTGCGTCGGATGTGGTGGGTGCGTTCGTACTGCTGCCCGGCGGCGGCACGAGGCAGCCGTTTGCCGGCCTTCCGGGAGGCGGAGAGCGTCAGATCGGAGCAGTCGAAGAGCTGGCATATTACGCAGAAACCTGCGTGTGGTGGTGGCCCCCTTCGGGGTGATTCCGATTCTTCAGGTCACTGCGAGGCGGTGTTCTGATTCCTCTTATTTTGAACCGGAATATATGCTCAACCAGCTGGAGCTGAATGCGAGTTAAGGGCGTTCTCCGCCCGGCGCAATCACCGTGCGCGACACGGAGTCAAGGCGGATCCGGCGGCCCCGGCCGTGGCAGTCTGTTCGCTAGCGCAAGGTCTATTCGGAGTGGAGGTATGCGTCCCGTGGGCGGCACTGTGAATCCCACCGTCAGCAGGCGTCGACTGGGGTCGGAGCTGCGTCGGCTTCGGGAGATCAGCGGAATGACGACGCAGCAGGTGGCGGAACGCCTGCTGATCTCCCAGCCCAAGATCAGCCTGCTGGAGAACGGTCACCGCCTCATCAAGCCGCGTGACGTGCGCGATCTCTGTGCGCTGTACGGAGTCCAGGACCAGCGGCGTGTTGACCACCTGATGCAACTGGCCAGGGAATCGGGTCAGCAGGGTTGGTGGAATTCCTACGGCGACATCTCGTACGGCGCCTACATCGGCCTGGAGGCGGCGGCGGCCGCCATTCGCTTCTACGAGCCCATGGTGATCCCCGGCCTGCTGCAGACTCCCGCCTACGCCCAGGCGGTCATCGCAGGAACGATCCCTCACGCCACTGCCGATCAGGCGGCCACGCGCCTCCAGGTGCGGCTGCGGCGCCAGAGCCGGGTGGGTGCCCCGCGCAACCCGCTGCGCTTATGGGCCATCCTGGACGAATCGGCGCTGTGGCGCGTCGTGGGCGGCCGCGAGGTCATGCGCGAACAGCTGGACCATCTGATCCGCCTCAGCGCCCGGCCGTACATCACCTTGCAGGTCCTCCCTCACGACGTGGGTGCCCACCCGGGCGTATCGGGACAGTTCGCGCTGCTCGAATTTGCCGACGCCACCGATGTGAGCGTGGTGTATCTCGAAAGGTTCACCAGCGACCTCTACCTGGAGAAACGATCCGACGTGCGGCGCTACAGCGATATGTACGCGCACTTGCAAGCCCGGGCGCTGGGCCCGGACCGTACGCGCCATTTCATCGACGAAGTCGTCAAGGCATACGGCCGTACGGAATTCTGCCCTGACCTCCACCGGTCAGGGCAGGGAGTTCAGCGCGTGCAGGAGCCCTGTCCTTCGCTGTCCTGACGGCGGGTCCGTCAGCGGATCCGGCCGCCGGCCGATTTCGCAGCGCCAACTCGATAACCAGCGAGGGCTGTTCGGCGCCGCCGGCTCGGGATCTCTCGAGCCCCACCGAGCCCCTGGACCACGATTCCAGGGGCTCGGCCGCCGAACGGCTGACAAGGGCGTCCCATGTGCGTGACCGGGCTCCGGCCCCGACCCCCGATGGCTCGGGGGCGGGAGGCGGTCACGTCCGCGATGGGCTAGTCCTGTCGAGTCGCCGTACGTCGGACTCGCTTCATGGTGAAGAGGGCCGAGCCTCCGATGAATGCGAGCGCGGCTGCGGAGGCGGCCAGGATGCCGGGCCCGCTGCTTGCGCGGTTCGCGGCGAGTACGGGCGAGGCTCCCTCCGGCTGCTGGCGGGTGGCGGCGCTCACGTGGGCGAAGTTGACGCTCTTGGCCGTGTGGCCGGCGCCCAGGGGGCCCGGACCAGCGTTGAGGTTGCCCGGCAGGGAGTTGGCCCATGGAGGCTTGCCGTGGTCGTCGTGGCCGTGGCCGGGTCCGCCGTCGTCGGGCCCGTCGTGGCCGTGGCCGTGCTCGCCGTCGTCCTCGTCCTCGTCGTCGTGACCGTGGCCGGGTCCGCCCTCGTCGTGGTTGTGGTGCCCGTGGCCGTGCTCGCCGTGGTCACCCTTTTCGCCCTTGTCCCCGCGCGGCCCCTTGGGCCCTGCGGGTCCTGCGGGTCCTGCGGGTCCTGCGGGTCCTGCGGGTCCTGCGGGTCCGGCAGGTCCGGCAGGTCCGGCAGGGCCGGGTGCGCCGACCGGTCCGGGGCCGCCGATGGGGCCGGGTGAGCCGGTCGGGCCGGGTGAGCCGATGGGGCCGGGGGCACCGACGGGGCCGGGTGAGCCGCTCGGGCCAGGTGCACCGGGGGCACCGGGGGCACCGGGCGAGCCGTCAGGGCCGGGTGCGCCGACCGGTCCGGGGCCGCCGACGGGGCCGGGTGAGCCGGTCGGGCCAGGTGCGCCGGGGGATCCGGGGGATCCGGGGGTGCCGGGCGAGCCGTCAGGGCCGGGTGCGCCGGGCGAGCCGGTCGGTCCGGGGCTGCCGACGGGGCCGGGTGAGCCGGTCGGGCCAGGTGCGCCGGGGGATCCGGGGGCACCGGGCGAGCCGTCAGGTCCGGGTGAGCCGGTCGGGCCAGGGCTGCCAGTGGGGCCAGGGGCGCCGGTCGGGCCGGGCGAACCCGTCGGGCCGGGAGAGCCGGTCGGGCCGGGAGAGCCCGTCGGTCCGGGAGGTCCGGGCGGGCCAACGGCGCAAGCCGCCCTCGTAATGGTGTTGTTGTCCAGCGTGACCGCGCCGTTGCGCGCGAGGGCGCGGCCTTCGATCACGGCGCCGGTGTTCACCGAGATGGACTCCAGGGCCAGGATGTTGCCCTTGAACTGGGAGGTCGTGTCGATGGTGGCGGAGCTGCCCACCTGCCAGAACACGTTGCAGGCATTTGCGCCGTTGATGAAGGCCACGACACTCGCCGGAGCCGTGATCAGGGTCGAGGGGATCCGGAAGATGAAGACGGAGGCGGGGTCGTTCTGGCCGTCGAGAGTGACCGTCCCGGTGATGCCCACGGTCGACGGGGCGGTGTAGACGCCGGGCGCCAGCGTGAGTCCGCCGATCTCGGCCGAAGCGAGCACGTTCCCCGGTCCCCGGCCTGCCGCGTCGTTGTAGGCGGTGACGAGGTCGTTCTTCGCCTGAAGGGCGGCGGCGTTGGGGGCGATGCGCTGCACTCCGTTGACGATGCCGGGCGGAAAGCCGGTCACCGATGTGCCCGGATAGAGTCCCAGGTCGCCGTTGATGATGGTGGGGGTGTTCGTGTTGGTGACCGTCGAACCGGCCAGAACCGCGTAGTTGGTGGCGGTCCCCAGCCCCACGGGGGCTTCCGCGGCGTGAGCGTACTGCGGGACCAGAGTGGCCGCCGCAAAGAGCGCGGTGGGAAGTAGGAAGACGGCTCCCCGTTTGAGCAGTCTTGGTTGAGGCCTTCTGTTGGGTGGATCCGATCGAATGGCATCCAACGCCATAGCAGGACCTTTCTGTTGCTTCGAGTGCTTCGAGTGCTTCGAGCCTCAGTCCTCCCGAAGGAGGACCTCGGGCGCCCGTGACGGTCACTGGACAGGGCGGAGGCCCCCCACCTGCGATCCCTCGTGCAGGCTCGCCCTGGGCGGGGCGAGCGACTCCCTGCCAGAGGTACTAATACGCCGTTACTGGGCATTACTCACGCATATTGCAGGGCAATACGCCGTATATCAGAAAAATGGGTCTACATGGGTGACGGAACGTCAGGATGACCGAAATGTCTCGCACGCATATGCGGATCTATCGCTTCGACCGTGCGCCTGGCGATTCACCGGAAGGCGCTCCGTGAACGCCAACTGGCCAGGCTCTGCCGCCCCTTGGGCGCGAGGCGGCCGTCACCGCCGGCGCCCAGCGGCCCGGGAGGTGAATCTGGTGCCCATCGCAGGGCCGCGGGAGACTGGCGCACCCTACGGAGAGGGGCAACGGTGTCGATGGACCGACGGCCGATGGATCTTGCGGCATACGTGGAGCGCACACGGAGCGGTCCGTGCTTCGTCTGCGCGTTCCTCGCCGGGAACCCGGACTACTCGCACGAGACGGTGTTCGAGGATGCCGATCACGTGGCGTTCCTGGACAGGTGGCCCACTGTGCCGGGCAAGGTCCTCGTTGCACCGAAAGCGCACGTCGAGCATGCCGTGCGCGACCTGGGCGAGGAGGCTTACACCCGGCTCATGCTTTTCGTCCGGGAGATCGCCCTTGCCGTCGAGGCTGTCTGCGAGCCGGAGCGGACGTACCTCTACTCGCTCGGCAGCCAGCAGGGTAATGCGCATCTGCACTGGCACGTGGCCCCCCTGCCGGCCGGCGTCCCGTACTCGCAGCAGCAGTTCCACGCTCTGATGACGGAGAACGGCGTCCTGTCACCGTCGCCGGACCGGGCGGCCGAGACCGCCGCGCGCCTGCGCGAGGCGCTCGTCGCCCGAGGGATCGCCACGGAGGGGTAACCGTTGTTTCGGGAAGGCCAACTGCCCACCCAGTGCGGGGCCGCACATGGCGCAGGTCACCGAAAGCGCGTCCCGCGAGGCGTTGCAGGGTGAGAGACCTGGACAACGAAGAAGGCCCAGGTCGGTGACCTGGGCCTTCTTGCAAGAGCGGATGACGGGAATCGAACCCGCGCTATAAGCTTGGGAATCAATGGTGCTCGGGGTGCTTATATGGCCTCTGACCTCGGTGTATGTCTTCCTGCCGAAGCTTCCGTGGGGTGTCGTCCGCACCCGTGATGACCGCTGTTTACCGCCCTGAAGGGCACGGTTGGGGCACGAGCACCGCACTTGCCGAGGCGAGGCTCTACCAATGCGCCAGGAGCGGTAGTTCTGGGGTCTGACAGCGGCGAGCTTGAGGGGGGCGTTGCAGGGGCAATCTCTGTTCCATCAGTCGGTGTGGTCGTGAGATGCCGGACCAACTCGCTGGGGAATCCGCCATCTCCCGCAGGGGCTGCCGACCACCGCTGCCCCACGGTCTGCCCGCCCCGAAAGGTCACCCTCCTCGGCGAGGTGGGCCTGGACCTCGCCGGTCGGCAGCCCCTTCGCGGCGAGGGAGATGACCATCTCGTTCATCCGGGAGGTCAGCCCAGTCGCGTCAGCTTCGACACGAAGGACGGTTCGGTCAGGTCTTTCTGGAGGGCGACCGGGACCTTCGTGGCGTCGGGTCCACCGCCGATCGTCAGCGTGCCCACCTCGGTGCCGGCCTTGGCCGTGTGCGGAACCGCCTTGCCGCTGTCGACGATGCGCAGCGCCAGTCGCTGGCCCGGCAGGCCGATGGCCTTGAGGTCCTCGGTGGCGACGAGGGGGGTCCGCCCACCGAGTCCGTTGTCGTGATGGCCGACGACTTGGCCCTTCTTGACGACGACGGCGGAGGTCAGCGCATTGCGGACCGCCTCGATGACCTTCTTGCTGTTGTCCTGGACCAGGATGAGGCTGTTGGCGCCGTTGGGATCCGGGCCGTCGACGTGCTGATCCATCATCGTGCCCAGGATCAGCGGGGTCTTGTCGTCGATCGTCTTGTACGCCGCCCACATCAGCGCGCCGCCGGCCGCCGTGTGTGATCCGGTCTTGATGCCCCGGATGCTCAGGCCCGCCAGGAGGAGCCTGTCGTTGTTGTTGTTGATCGGCTCGGGCAGGCCGTCGATGGTGGCGTTCGGCAGAGCGACGATCGCCCGGAAGGCATCGAACTTCATGACCGCCTCCGCGAGTTTGAGCTGGTCGACGGCGGTGCTCACCGTCTTCGCGTCCAGACCGCTGGGATCGGTGTAGGTGGTGTCCTTCATGCCGAGCTGCTTGGCGGCGTCGTTCATCTTCCGCACGAACGCGGTCTCGGAGTCGGTTCCGGTGTCCCAGCGGGCCAGCAGCCGGGCGATGTTGTTGCCCGAGGGGATCATCAGCATCTTCATCATGTCCTGCTGGCTGAACTTCGCGCCGACCTTCAGACCTTCGATGCGTGACTCGTGCTCGGCCTGGCCGTCCTGTACGGCCTTGGCGTCGACCTCGATCATCGGTCCCGGTTCGTCCTCCTTGAGCGGGTGCTCCTTGAGGAGCACGTACGCCGCCATCACCTTGGCGACGCTCGCGGTCGGAACGGGCTTCGGCTTGCCGAAGGTGCCGAGGCTGCCCACGCCCTCCATCTGGACGGCCGCCTGCCCCTCCTTCGGCCACGGGATTTCGAAGTGCCCGGCGACGTTGTAGGGGGACAGGCCGGCTTCGATCTTGAGAGCCGGCGACGGCAGCGGCCGGACCACCTGCGCGATGAGGAAGACCAGGCCCAGGAGCAGTGAGACCGGCGTCACGATCTTGAGCCAGCGTGGGAGGGTACGGCCTTGGGTCGCGGGCGGACTGGTGGTGTCGGCGACCTGTGCGAGCCGGTCCGGGTGCGACAGCGGCTCCTGGCGGGGCTCGTCGACGTCAGGTGGAGCGTCGGTGGTGGTCGCATCGTCGTTCCCGGGTATCTCGCCGCGGTCGGTCGCCGATGCGTTCTCCTCGTTCGCCGCACCGGCCTGGTCAGGTTGGGGAGTCGGCGCGGGCCGCGAGTCGCGTTCGCCCGATGACGGCTCCTGCTGTGGCCGGTTCTGCTCTGGTTCGTGGGGGGGCTGGCCCACCATGGACATCTCCTTCTTATGACGTGCTGCCCCCGCCGTTCCTGGACGGGCACGTGTGATCGACCGAACTTCCCTGCCGTTGGCGCGCACAGCTCTGCCAACGTGTGCGCGCGGGGCTACCGCTTCAGCGCCGCTTCCATGACCGCCTTCGCGATCGGAGCCCCCAGGCGGCCACCCGCGATGTCTTCACGGGAGATGTCCATGTCCTCGGGATCGATGAAGACGGCGACCGCGACCGGGGAAGAGCCGTCGCTCTGCTTCGCGTACGACACGAACCAGGCGTACGGGCGCTCGTCGCGGACGTCGGTACCGTGCTGGGCGGTGCCGGGTTTGCCGCCGACCGTAATGTCCGAGATTGTAGCGTTGCTCCCGGAGCCGTCGCTCACCGTGTGCTCCATCATGGCCTGCACCTTCTTCGCGGTGGTCTCGGAGACGGCCTGGCTGAGCACCTCCGGCTGGGTCTTCTCGAGCACCGACAGGTCGGGGCCGCGCAGTTCCTCCACCATGTACGGCTTCATTACCGTGCCGTTGTTGGCGAGGCCCGCGGTGACCATGGCCATCTGGAGCGGTGTGGTGGTCACGCTCCCCTGCCCCATGCCGGTCAGTGCGGTCTGCGGCTTGTCCAGCTCGGCCGGGTAGCCGCTCGCGGCCGTGCGTACGGGGGCGAAGTGCTCCTTGTTGAAGCCGAACTTCTCCGCCGTCTCGCGCATCCTGTCCTTGCCCGTCTTGAGCGCGGCGTCGAGGAAGACGTTGTTGCAGGACCACTGCATGGCGGTCTTCATCGAGACCTTGTCGCACTGGGAGTCGGGGACCACGTTGCCGATCTCCTTCGTGCTGAGCGGCAGCCGGTACGGAGCCGGGGCGTCCGAGGGGGCGTCGATGTCGGTCGCCACGCCGTGTTCGAGGGCGGCCGCCGCGGTGAGGATCTTGAAGGTCGAGCCGGGCGGATAGATCTCACGGGTCGCCCGATTGCTCAGCGGCTTGTCCTCGTCCTGGCCCAGCCGCTTGAACTCCTGTCCTTCCTTGCCCGTGATTCCGGCGAAGACGGAGGGGTCGTACGAGGGTGTGCTCGCCATCGCCAGGATCTTGCCGGTGCGCGGATCGAGGGCGACCACCGCGCCTGTGGCGTCGAGGTCCGTCAGCCCCTCGTAGGCGGCCTTCTGCATCTTCGGGTCGATGGTGGTGATGACGTCACCGCCTTGGGGCTTCACACCGGTCAGCGCGTCGATGGGCCCCGCGAGCAGCCTGCTGTCCTTGCCGTTGAGGAAGTCGTCGTGGACGCCCTCCAGGAAGGTGGCGCCCTGTGCCTGGGAGAGGTATCCGGTGATCGGCGCGTACATCGGGCCGTCCTTGTAGACCCGCTTGTACGTGAAGTCCGAGCCCGGGACTACCTCGGAGCCGGTGATCGATTCGCCGCCGACGATGATGTCTCCGCGAGGTTGGGCGAACGTCTCCATCCTCACCCGCGGGTTCTGCTGATGGTTGGCCAGGCTTTTACCCCGGGCAGCCTGCAACCACGTCGCCCACACGAGCAGGGCGGCCATCAACACCCCGCAGACGACGGCTGCGTGTCTCAGTGTCCTGTTCATGCATGGTCTCCGGGCGGGTTCTCGTGGTGGTGTCCGGACGGTCGAGGCGGAGCACCCGCGCCCCACTCACCGCCGGGCGGCTCGCATTCGCCGCATGCCACGAGAAGAGCAGTCGGCATCACGTCATGTCCAAGTTCCGGATCAATCGCACATCTATTAATTTCCGATATCGTTGCTGCTTGTGGACCTGATCCGGCACTTGGAGTGCTTTGTGGCTGTTGCAGAAGAGTCACATTTCGGCCGTGCCGCAGAGCGGCTCGGCATCGCCCAGCCGCCCCTGTCCCAGCGCATCAAGCGCCTGGAGCGCGAGCTGGGGGTGCGGCTGTTCGAGCGCACCAGCCGGCAGGTGGCCATCACCAAGGCAGGCACGCTGCTCCTTGCCGACACCCGCGAGCTGCTCGTCCGCTCCGAGGACCTGCTGGCCACCGCCCGCCGTATCCGCGACGGCGACAGCGGGCTGCTCCGTGCCGCACTGCCGCCCGACATCGCGGGCGACACCCTCGCCGCGATCCTGGGTGACTTCCAGCAGCGCCACGTCGGCGTCGAACTCGAACTGCGTGAACTGACCACCACCCAGCAGCTCGCCCAGTTGGCCTCGCACGACCTGGACGTCGGACTCATCCACCACCCCTGTGACGTCTCCGGCCTCACGCTGGGCCCGGTGCTGCACCGCGAGGTGGGCGTACTGCTGCCACGCGACGCCCCGGCGGCAGCGCTCGATGAAGTCCCGCTCTCCGCCCTCACCGGGTACGGGCTGATCCTCTTCCACCGTGCCGACGCCCCGGCACTGCACGATGACGTACTGACCACGTGCGCCCGCAACGGGTACACGCCCGCCGGCGTCCGGCACGGCCAAGGCGTCAGCTTCGTCCGCGGCCTGATCCTCTCGGCGAACGCCGTCGCCTTCAGCCCGAGGGACGCCCACCTGGCTCCTGCCGGCGACCAGGACCCGGACATCACCTGGCGTCCGCTCGTCGGTAACCCCCTGGCCTGGCGCCTTTCCGTGGCCTGGCCGCAAGGGCGCGGAGACACCGCCGTCAGCACCTTCGCCGAAGCGGCCACACGCGCACTGCGAAGCACTGCCGCGGCGAGCCCCGACCCCACCCCGCGGCATCTGCGCCCGGCAGCGGAGTACTGGCTGTGATCAACACCCTCACTCGCATTCGCGAGGCATTCGACGCGGCCGGCGTCACCGGCTGGCTGCACGCCGTCGACATCGATTCCGGCGCGGAGGTCAACGCGGGCTCCGACCACCCGGTCGTCACCGCCAGCGTGCACAAACTCTGCCTGCTCGTCGCCCTCCACGAACTCGCCGTGGAAGGGCGCGTCGACCTCACCGAGCAGGCCGAATGCCTGCCGACCGACCGAAGCTCGGGCCCCATCGGGATCGCCGCCATGCTCGACCCCGTCCGCATGTCACTGCGTGACGCGGCCTATCTGATGATGGCCGTCAGCGACAACGCCGCCGCCGGACTCCTCCTGGACCGCATCGGCCTGGATGCCGTCAACGCCACCACGTCTCGGCTCGGCCTCCACCACACGCACGCCACCCACACGTTCCGCCAGCTCCTCGCCACCATCAGGGAGGACGCGGGCCCCGGCGGCGCGCAGGCCCTGGCCGACCCTTACGTCATCGCCCGGCTCAGGTCCCTCGACCCCACCCGGACCAACCGCAGCACCCCACGCGACATGACCCGTCTGCTCAGCGCCGTCTGGCGCGACGAAGCCTGTACCCCCGAACACTGCGCCGCGATCCGTCGCCTCCTCGGCCTGCAGGTCTGGCCCCACCGCATGGCCTCCGGCTTCCCCTTCGACGACATCCATGTCTCGGGCAAGACCGGCAGCCTGCCGACCGTACGCAACGAGGTGGGCGTCATCGAGTACCCAGACGGCGGCCGCTACGCCGTCGCCGTCTTCACCCGCGCCGCCAACACCGCCGCCACCCTTCCCCTGGCCGACGCCGTCATCGGCACCACCGCCCGCATCGCCGTCGACGCACTGCGCACCCTTTGAACCCTCCCGCGGCCGAATTCCGGGTATCGCTGGGTGCTGTCGAACAAACCGGCGCGGTCCCGGTGGCCTGACCAGCGAGGAGCAGGCGCCTTGTATTCGGAGCGCGCGCCAAGGATCGCCCTGCGGCCGAACAGGCTTCAGAGGGCGGTCAGTGAGCTGAGGTCCGCTTCCCTAGCTCGTCCCTAGCTCGTCTCTTGCGGGGAAGGGGCGGGCTGCTTGGCTGACAGGCGCCTGTCCAGCCAGGCCGCGCCGGCGGCGAGGGAAACGAACAGAAGCCCGATCCAGACGCCGTTGATGACGACCCTCAGGTAGCCCAACGCGTGGACGTTCGCGAACGGGTAGGGATACCAGTCGGAGGCGAGCGGGCCGCGGATCATCGTGAAGATCATGTAGGTGAGTGGGAAGAGGACCGTCAGCTTCACGACTCGCGCCGAAGCGAGGCCGCGCGGGCCGAACGCCAGCCAGCCCACCACTGCCATGACCGGAACGACGAGGTGCGTCAGTTTGTCGGAGGCCATTGCCCACGTGTCCAGCGCGAGCAGGCCGTTCAGCGCGACGTGGTAGACGAGGCCCGTGACCGTGATCCCGACCAGGCCGATCAGCCTGAACACCCGGAACACGGTCGAGGACCTGTCCGGGTTGATGGCGAGCAGCAGGCACGTTGCGCCCACGATCAGGTTCGACTGGACCGTGAAGAACGCGAAGATGTTCAGGGTGCGGCCCAGGGGGCTACCGCCGAACCTCTGGAACAGCTCGCCGGTCTCGGCCACCGCGGGCATGTGATTCTGCCAGGACAGCACCCCATAGATGATCACGCCTATGGCGACGCACGCCGCGGTCGCGGCATACCAGGCACGGGCCCACTTCAATTCCATGATCGACTACTTCCCCTTCGGCCGACACCGCGGGTGGCTCGCCCGACGGATTTCGTGGGCTGCGGCGACTGTCGATGATCCGCGACGCGCACTTTGAATACAAACGTGTGTTCTTCGCTGGTCAGGCGGCTTGGCCGACGAGTTCTTCGAGGACGTCTTCCATCGTCACGAAGCCGATGACCGAACCGCTGTCGTCGGCGACGGCGGCGAGGTGGGTGCCGGCGTTGCGCATTGCGTTCAGCGTGTCGTCCAGAGGGGTCCCCTGACCGACCTCGGTGACGGTGCGCAGGGCGGAGGCTGGGAAGGGCGCCGTGCGCTCGGCTACGTCGAGGACATCCTTGATGTGGAGGAAGCCCATGATCTGGCCATCGGGTCCGGTGACGACCAGACGGGAGAAGCCGTGGTCGGCCGCTGTGCGTTCCAGGGTGCGAGGGGTGATGCCGTAGGGGACGGTGACGAACTCCTCGCGGGGGATCATGACCTCGCCGACGGGCCGCTTGCCGAGTGCGAGTGCGTCCCGCAGACGGTCGGCGCCCTCGGGGGCGAGGAGGCCGGCCGTACTGGAGTCCTTGACCAGGCGGGCCAGTTCCTCGTCGGTGAAGGTCGATCCGACTTCACCCTTCGGCTCGACCTTCAGCAGCCGCAGCAGCACGTTGGCGAAGGCGTCGATGCCGAACACGAACGGCCGCAGCGCCTGGGTGAGGGCGACCAGGGGCGGGCCGAGCAGCAGCGCGGTCCGTGCGGGGGCGGCGAGTGCGATGTTCTTCGGGACCATCTCACCGACCAGCATGTGCAGGTAGGTCGCCGCGGCGAGGGCGATGACGAACGCGATCGGGTGGATCAGCGCCTCGGGGATGCCGATGGCCTGGAAAGGGGGCTCGAGCAGGTGGGCGATGGCCGGCTCGGCGACCGCGCCCAGGACCAGGGAGGAGACCGTGATGCCGAGCTGGGCGGTGGCCATCATCGCGGAGATGTGTTCCAGGGCCCACAGGGTGCTCTTGGCCCGCCGGTTGCCCTTGCGGGCTGCCGGTTCGATCTGGCTGCGGCGGACCGAGATCAGGGCGAACTCGGCGGCGACGAAGAAGGCGTTGGTGATCAGGGTGAGAGCGCCGATCAGCAGCTGGATCGTGGTCATCGGTTCTCCTCCCCGGAGTCGGTCTCATTGCTGGAAGCGGCGGGTGCTGTGATCGCGACCCGGTCGGCGCGATGGCGGTCGATGTCGAGGACCGTGAGTTCCCAGCCGTCGACCGTGACGGTGTCGCCCTCGGCCGGGATGCGTTCCAGGCGGGTGACGATCAGGCCTGCCAGCGTCTCGTAGGGGCCTTCGGAGGCTGCGAAGCCGATGTGTTCCAGTTCGTCGAGGCGGATGCCTCCGCCGGCCTCCCATACCTGGCGGCCGTCATGGTCGGGGCCTTGGATGAGGTCGGGAACCTCGATCGGGTCGTGCTCGTCGCGGACCTCGCCGATGACCTCCTCGACGATGTCCTCGACCGTGGCCACGCCGGCGGTGCCGCCGTACTCGTCGATGACCACGGCCATCGTGTGGGCCTTGCGCAGTCGCCCGAGCAGGGTGTCCGCGGGCAGGGAGTGCGGCACCAGCAGCGCCGGGGTCATGAGCGCGGACACCGGGGTGGTCGTGCGTTCGTCCTCGTCGAGTGCGAGGACGTTGCGGATGTGGACGGTGCCGACCACATCGTCCAGGGTGTCGCGGTAGACGGGGAACCGGGACAGGCCGGTGGTCCGGGTCAACTTCGCGGCGTCCGTCGCGGAGGCGTTGAGCTCCAGGGCCTGGACGTCGACCCGCGCGGTCATGACGTTCTCGGCGGTCAGATCGGCCAGGTGCAGGGTACGGACGAACAGCTCGGCCGAGTCGGCCTCGATCGCACCCTCACGAGCCGAGTGCCGGGCCAGAGCGACCAGCTCCTCCGGCGTGCGGGCGGAGGCCAGCTCCTCGGCCGGTTCCAGGCCGAAGCGGCGCAGCAGGCCGTTCGCGGTGTTGTTCAGGTGACGGATCAGCGGCCCGAACGCGGCCGTGAAGGCACGCTGAGGGCCGGCGACGACCTTCGCGACGGCCAGCGGTCGCGAGATCGCCCAGTTCTTCGGGACGAGCTCGCCCACGACCATGAGGACCACGGTGGAAAGGGCAACGCCAAGCAGGGTCGCAGTGGTGGAAACGGCCCCGGAGGGCAGCCCGACCGATTCCAGAGGACCTCGCAGGAGGGCGGAGACCGAGGGCTCGGCGAGCATGCCGATCACCAGCGCGGTCACGGTGATGCCGAGCTGGGCACCGGACAGCTGGAACGTCAGCTGCTTCGCCGCCTTCAGGGCGCTCTCGGCGCCCCGCTCACCGGCCGCGGCGGAGCGTTCCAGCTCGCTGCGCTCGACTGTGGTGAGGGAGAACTCGGCAGCGACGAACACCGCGCACGCGAGTGTCAGCACCAGGGCAAGGAGCAGCAGCAGGACTTCGGTCACCGTGCCACCCCTGCTGCCGTCTGGAGATTGTGCGGGCAGGGCGTGGCACGGCCTGGACTGGGAGGTTCACCCATTGCGGGTCGGGCACTCCGTTCGCTTCTCGTCGGACCTCACGTGGTCCGGGCTTCTGCTTGGCTCAGGGCAAGTATCCGCAACGGGATAGTAAAGAGATGGTAAAGCACCGCTCGGTGCGGTGGCGAGGCGGGTGCTTCTCGCGGGCCATCGGTGTCGCCGCAGGCCGGGATCAACAGTACGAGGTCGACCGGTTCGACACGACTAGTCTGAACTACATGTTTAATCCCCATTGATCGCACAAGGCTAGATATCCCTGGTTCGTCGCGAGTGCATCGCGGCAAGCGGGCCTGCCGTCAGGTGGATGCCCTGGTGCCGTCGATGGCGCAGGCGACGTGCAGACGACTGATGCGCCTTGTACTGGTCGAGGTATCACGGCGGACACCTACACGGCCCTGCTCCCCGAGGCCGACCGTGCGATCGCCGAGGCCGCCGCCCGGCACGTACCGCGTAACTGTGCAGCTGCCCAGACGACCCCCGCCAAGGCCGTCGGAATCCCGGAAGGAGGCGCGGAGCCGGTCCTTCGCTCGCTCCAGCAACCCGTCAGCCAGTGACGCGGGCCGCCCGCTCGCGGAGCTCCTGGGCTTCCGGGACTCCGTTGTACCGGCGCAGGCGGACGCGCATGTCCTGGAGGGCAGCCTGGACCTTCACCGAGCGGATGCCGTCCGCGCAGTCGAGGAAGTCGCGCCAGGTGGCCATGGCTCCGTCGACGTCGCCTTGGCGGAGGCGGACGCCGCCGAGGTCGGCGAGGACGATGGCGCGGGTGCGGCGGCGGTCGAGGCCGTGGATGTCGAGGGCGAGGTGGAGGTGCTCTTCGGCGGCGTCGAGGTCTCCGAGGCGGGAGAGGATCATGCCGGACTCGTGGGCCCAGCGGCCGGGGGAGTAGTGCGCGGCCCAGGAGTCTCCGCCCGCGGCGGCCGGCTTGCCGATGGCCGCCTCGGACATGGCGAGGTGCTTGGTGGCCATGCGGCGGTCGTCGTCCTGGGCGGCGGCGTTGGCGAGGGTGGCCTCGTAGTAGGCGACGGCGCGGGGGTTGTCGAGGCTGCGGCCGTACTTCACGCAGGCTTCGCCGAGCTGGACGGCTTCGGCTCTGTAGCCGAGGTCGACGCACTGGACGGCGAGGCCTCGGAGTGCTGTGGCGGACAGCTCGGGGTCGCCGGCTTCGGCGGCCAGGCGGAAGGAGTGGGCGTAGTAGCGCTGGGCGAGCCCGCGCAGCTCGGGGGTGTCGCCTTCGTCCTGGGCCATCCAGCCGGCGAGGTGGACGAGCTGGGAGGTCGCGGCGAACAGCTCGCGGCCGGTGGCCTCGGTGAAGCGGCCCTCCAGCCAGGGCGCGACGTCCTGCGTCAGGTACCGGACGGCCAGGTGGCGGGCGTGGCCGCCGCCGAGTTCGGAGGCCGAGTCACCCAGGGCCTTCACCATGTGGCGCACCGCTGCCACCTCACCCCGGCCTACGCGGACGGCGCCCGGGGGAGCCGTCGTGGTCCGGCGGGTGATGCTGTCCATGTCGGGCAGCCCGAGGGCGGACAGGGCGTATCCGCTGGACGCGAGGATGAAGTTCCGGCGGTCCAGTTGAGTCGGCCTGGGGCGCGGTGTCGGCGTTTCCGCCGGTCCGTTTCCCCAGGCCGCTCTCCGAACCCGGCGTGCCGGTCTCCCGGCACCGGGCTCTCCACGGTCTCGTGCGTCAGGCATGAGCGTGAACTTCCCAGGGGGTAGGGATCGTTGGCCGCCACCGATAACGGGTAACCGTCACGGTGCAAGCACCGGTCGCGAGGTCACACAGGGGGTAACGAAGTCGCATGACTGGCATGCTCGTTGAAGTGTTCGTGCCGCCGGTAGAGGATTCCGAGCATGTCGTTGCTAGCGGTTCAGGATGAGGCGTCTCCGGACTTGTTCCTGTTGATATGGGGGATCCTGGCCGCCGCGCTGGGAGGGGTGTTCTCATCGCGGCGCGGGTCTGCCCGGATGCGTGCACTGGTGGTGGAAGGCCTTGAGCGGAGCCCACGGCAGCAGAGCCGGGATCGATCGGTGCCGTCGCAGCGTTTTCTGCGGATTGTGGGTGCGTTCGTCGTGGTTGGCGGCCTCGCCGCCGTGCCGGTATCACTGGTGATGATGATCCGTGGCTGACGCAGCTCGGCGGCCTTTACGCTCTGGGGATCGATCACAGTCGCGCCGGCCCGGGGCCTTTACCCATGTCCCGGCGGATGCGTCCGTGTAGATGGTCGCGGGGTTGGCCTCCTACTCCGGCGGCGGTCCTTCTCGCCATGAAGCCCCAAACTGTGCGCTGCCATCGAGCCTGGTTCCACGGAGGGTTCGTCGTGATTGCGTGGTCCTAGCGGCGGACGCGGGTGCGGACCAGTAGCAGGGTCAGGACCGCTGGTGTCAACGCCAGAGCCACGTACCCAAAGTACTCACGTGAGAAAGCAAGTTGTGTGTACGCGGCAGGAGCGTCAGAGGACGCGACGCTGACCGCCCAGACGGCCAGAGGGATCGCGGTTGTCAGAAGTGCGAGCCACGCGCCGCGCCGGGCAAGGAGAGCCTGGTCCGGGTGACCGGTCAGCATCTGGAGCCCGGCCGAGGCCAGCACGAAGCCCGCAGCGCCGAATGCGGCGGCGAAGAGGATTGCTGGCGGGTTGTCGTCGAACACGATGACGGCGATGGCCGCATACCAAAGGCCCGCGACCAGTGACACCAACGCGGACATGTCGCGCCCCTTCCTACGGGTCGGGCCCCGAACGATCGCCCGCTCGGGGCCCTTCTGATGGGTTAACCGACGGGCGGAGCGGAGGGCTTGACCTCGAAGATTTCGTTGACGGCTCCGTTCTCGCGCTTCTCCACCCGCCTGTTGCTACCCGGAGAATCACTCTTGTTCTGTTGCCCAGTCGGCTGCCCAGGTGGCCGTACGTCCACGGTGATCTGCTTGCCGCTGGCGTCCTTCGCCGGCTGGCCGTCCGGGCCCATGACGGGCATCCGGTCAGGCAGCTTTGTCGTGTCCACCGTGCCGTCGGCCTTCACCCACGGCGGCCGCGGAGGAGCGGGTGGCCTGTCGGTGGCTGTGGCGGTCATGACGCCCCCGGCGACGAGGATGGCAGCACCTGCCAGCACCGATACGAAACGTGCCCTGTTCAAGCGTGCCTCCTACGGTTCGATGTAGTGGAAGCCCGACCAGATGCCAACGTTCCAGCCGTACCAGCCAGAGCCCGGGCATGGCCGTCAGCTTCGTGAACCGCTGCAGATCATGGCCTCATCACGGCCGCGACGGCACAAAGCCACGATCTGATCGCCGGATCTCTCCGGATGCCATGACGAACGTTGCGGCGACGACGAAAAGCACGCCTGGGATCGCGAACATGCTGCGCTGATCACTCTCCAGGACCGCCTCGTACTGGTCTTGAGTGACCTCTACCGGGCCGCGCGCATACGGCGTTGTGTCAAAGGCGAAGTAGCGGCCGTCCTTCACCTCGGCCGACTGCAAGTTCCTCTCCACGGCCAAACTGATGATGATCATCGCGACGCCAGCCACGGCCAGTGTCGCAAGCACCAGCTGAACTCTGCCGGAGAGGCACCGGAATGCCAGCCACATCGAGTGCCGGTCGGCGCGCGTCAACAGCATGCGTACCCAGGCAGATATGAAGATCGGGAAGAACAGCACGACAATCACTGGCACCAGCCACCTCGACGCGCTCATCGGCAGGGATCCAGGAATCCAGGTGAGCGCGGCCAGCACCAACAGTGCGGTCCCCAGCGCGGTAGCGATTCCGCCGTGCAACTTGAAAGTCCACCCCATGGCCTGCAGCTTGGCACAGGGACAGTTCAAAGTCGTTGCCGGACCTCGGCAATAATGGCCGCCCTCCAGGGGTGACAGGCGAACTTGACCCTCTGCTCGGCGCCGTCGTCGGGCTCCTGCGCGAGGAGCTTGAACGTCTGGGCGGCGGTGTGGAACGGGCCGACGTCCATGGCGTCGAGCGTCGCACGGAAGTCGCCCTCGGGGGGTGGCGGTCTTCTGGGCCATCGCGTGCCACACCTGACCCACGTCCAGGTCCTTCAGTGTCCGCAGCCGCTGCTTGGTCATCTTGGAGCTGGAGGAGCGGATCAGGTCGCCCATCACCAGGTCGACACCTCGAGCGCCTCGTCCGCTGCGACCTGCGGCATGACCGCGACGAAGGCCACCAAGGTGGCCAGGCGTCGGCCTCGGCCAGGTCGAACAGCAGGGTCGGGCGCTCGGGTCTGATCCACGTCCGCTGGTACATCCAGCGGGCCAGCGAAAACCACTGGGCGAAATCGGACTTCGTGTATCCGTACCCGGTAGGCGGACCGCGCGCCACGGCCGGGACCGTCTCCACGGTGGCTGAGGGGTCAGTGGTCTTTGACTCCGGAGCCCAGCATGACCAGGCCGGTGGTGAGGCAGGAGAGGCCGATGGCAACCGGTGGGAATCCGGCGCCGGGAATGGAGTACAGGGCAAGTCCCGCCAGCGTGGTGAGCGTGCCGGCCATGGACAGGACGCACGCGATGCGGAACTCCGTGACCTGGTGCCGTACCCAGTTGGCGGCTCTGACTGCGGGCATCGCGCTCAGCCGCCCATGGGCGTCGGGCGCCGGGAGACCCATACGGCCCGCAGGAGGCAGGCAACGGCTGCCGCGCTGAACACCATGCCGGCCGCGGTGCAGGCCATCACGGCCGGGTCGGGTGCGTTCAACATCCTGGGGATGGCGTTCAGGGGAGCGAGGGCGTAGATGCAGAGCAGGGCCCAGGCGCATGACACGGCAGCGGCCCGCGTCGGCCACTTGGGCGGCGTCCAGCCGGCGAGGATCGCCGCGGGGACGGGAAGGACGAGCAGGGTGGCCGCCGCGAGGGCGATGGCGTGATACGCCGGGTTTCCGTTCACTGGTACCTCTCTGGTGCGAACGCCCACCATAGACGCCGCCCATCTGGCGAGTTCATGCCGGAGTCCGGCAAGATTCCGGCTTGTGGGACTGCCGTCAGAGATCCGTCAAAGACGCGTAAGAAATGTATAAAGTAGCCGGTGGTGTGCCGGGAAGCCTGGTCGGCGAACAGGGGATAACTCTCTTCGTGGAACGGGGACTTCTGCCATGGTGCTCGTCGCTGTCTTCGGTGTGGCCTTGCTGGTCGCCGTACTGCTCTCCGGGCTCGCCGCCCGCACCGTCCTTTCGACCTCCCTCCTCTTCCTGCTCGGAGGGGCCCTGGTCAGTGACGGGTTCCTCGGGCTGATCCACATCACGGCCGACAGCGAGATCGTTTCGGTCACCGCCGATCTGGCCCTCTTCGCCGTGCTCTTCACCGACGGCATGCACGTCTCCTTCCCGAAACTGCGGCAGAACTGGAAGAACCCGGCCCGCGCGCTCGGGCTGGGCATGCCCCTCGCGATGGCCGGCATGGCGCTGATCACCCACTACCTCGTCGGCCTGGACTGGACGACCTCCCTCCTCGTCGGCGCGGTCCTCGCGCCCACCGACCCCGTGTTCGCCTCCGCCATCGTGGGACGGCGGGAGGTGCCCGCGAAGCTGCGGCAGCTGCTGAACGTGGAGAGCGGCATCAACGACGGCCTCGCCCTCCCGGTCGTACTGGTCCTGATCGCCGCCGCCGGACCCACCTCCGGACACGCGCAGGCTTCCATCGGCTCGATCGCTCTGGAGCTCGGGCTGGGGCTGGTCTTCGGGATCGTGCTGCCTCTGGCAGTCGCGGGCCTGGTGCGGCTGCGACTGCTGGGCGCGGAGCCGAAGCTCCAGCCGCTGCTGCCACTGGCGACCGGGATCATCCTGTACGGGCTGTGCCACCTCACCCACGCCAACCCCTACCTCGCCGCGTTCTCCGCAGGCGCCGTCCTCGCCTCCATCTCGCCTGAGGCGAAGACCCACTTCGAACCGCTCGGCGAGATGCTCGCGGAGTTGGCCAAGTTCGCCGCCCTCCTCGTCTTCGGCGCCCTGCTGACCCCGCAGCTGTTCGGGGACCTTTCAGTGGGCGGGTACCTGGCGGTCGTGCTGGCGATCGTGCTGATCCGCCCGGCCTCGTTCTTGGTGTCCCTGCTAGGGGCGCGAATCGAGCGGCGGGAGAAGCTGGTCGCCGCCTGGTTCGGGCCCAAGGGCTTCGCGTCCGTCGTCTACGGCCTGCTCGTCCTGCAGGCCGGGATCCCCGAGGGTGAGGCGGCCTACACGCTGATCGCCGTCTGCATCGCCTTCTCGATCATCGCCCACAGCAGCACCGACGTCCCGATCGCCCGCCTCTTCCGCGTCGACGACCTCGCCGGCATCCCGAGCGAGGAGCCCGCACCGACGCCGTCCACTCTTCCCGCCCCAAGCAGTGCACCCGACCAGGAGAAGCGCCATGCCCGCCCGTGAACTCGCCGAGCCCTACCCGCACGTGACGACCGACGCCCCGGCTGTGGACGCCATCCGTCTGCTGGCCGAACAAAATCTGCCCGCGCTGCTGGTCCTGGACACAGACGGCACTCCGTACGCGGCCGTCCCCGGCTCCCAGCTGGTCCGCCAGCTCGTCCCCGAGTACGTGATGGAGGACCCGCTGCTCGCCGCGGTCATCGACGAGCGGCACGCCGAAGAGATGACCGAGGCACTCGCGGGCAAGACCGTCGCCCAGTGGCTGCCCGCCCGTACGTTCAAGCCGCCCTACGTCAGTCCGGAGGCAGGGACGATGCAGATCGCGGCCGCCATGGCCCGCACCCACGTCCCGCTGGTCGCGGTGGTCGAACGCGACGGCGACAGGGGCCGGCTGCTCGGGGTGGTCTCGGCGGCCGGGCTGATGCGGCACCTTCTCGCAGTGGGCGGCCAGGCGTGAGCGACTGGCAGAGCTGGGCCGCGATCGCCGTCTTCGCCGGCGTCTACGTCCTGATCATCACCGAGTGGGTCCACCGCGTCGCCGCCGCCCTGGGCGGCGCCGCGCTGATGCTGGCCATCGGAGCCACCGACGACATCGCCGCCTTCCACTCGGACAAGACCGGCATCGACTGGAACGTCATCTTCCTGCTGCTCGGCATGATGATGATCGTCGGCGTCCTGAAGCGGACCGGGCTCTTCGAGTACCTGGCCATCTGGTCCGTGAAGAAGGCCAGGGCCAGACCCTTCCGCGTGATGGCCATGCTGGTCGTCATCACGGCCGTGGCCTCGGCGCTCTTGGACAACGTCACCACCGTGCTGCTGGTCGCACCCGTCACCCTGCTGGTGTGCGACCGGCTGAAGCTGCCAGCGATGCCGTTCCTGCTCGCCGAGGTGTTCGCCTCGAACATCGGCGGCACCGCCACCCTGGTCGGCGACCCGCCCAACATCATCATCGCCAGCCGGGCCGGACTCACCTTCAACGACTTCCTGGTCCACCTGGCCCCGCTGGCCGCGGTCCTGACCGTAGTGCTGGTGCTGCTGTGCCGGGTGATGTTCGCCAAGTACTTCGTCTACGACGAGAAGCGTGCCGCAGAGCTGATGGAGCTGCGCGAGCGCGAGGCGATCACCGAACCACGACTGCTCGTCCAGGGCTTGGGTGTCCTCGCCCTGGTCGTCGCCGGGTTCGTCCTGCACCCCGTGCTGCACTACGAACCCAGCGTCGTCGCGCTCCTCGGCGCCGGCCTGCTCGTCGCGGTCTCCAAGGTGGAGACCGGTGAGGTGCTGGGCGAGGTGGAGTGGCCCACGCTTGCCTTCTTCGCGGGTCTGTTCGTCATGGTCGGAGCCCTCATCGAGACCGGCGTGATCGGCGACCTGGCCGGCTCCCTCGCGGACGTCATCGGCGGGAACGAACTCGGTGGCTCCATGCTCCTGCTCGGAGGCTCCGCCGTCCTGTCAGGGATCGTCGACAACATCCCCTACGTCGCCACCATGGCACCCATCACCAGCGAACTCGTCACCAACATGGGCGGCGACCCCGACCACGTCATGTGGTGGGCCCTCGCGCTGGGCGCCGACCTCGGCGGCAACGCCACCGCCATCGGCGCCTCCGCCAACGTCGTCGTCCTCGGCATCGCCGAACGCAACCGGCAACCCATCACCTTCTGGCAGTTCACCAGATACGGCCTGATCGTCACCGCCGTCACGATCGCCGTCTCGGCCCTCTACCTGTGGCTGCGCTACTTCGCCCTGGTGTAGGTCAGGCCTCGCCGTCCGGCCAGCCCAGCAGGCGGGCGCCGATCACGGCGGTCTGGAGCGTGTAGCGGTTCAGCGGGTCGGCCGGATCGGCGCCGGTCCGGGTGTGGATGCGGTCCAGCCGGTATGTCAGCGCCCTCACGCTGAGGGAGAGGCGTCGGGCCGCCTCTGTCGACACACAGCCGCTGTCGAAGTACGCGGTGAGGGTGTCGAGCAGCGGCTGGGCGCCGCCCCGGGCCTTGCGGAGCGGGCCCAGGGTGGTCTCGACCAGGTCGGCCATGGCCTGCCGGTCCCGGGTCAGCACCGGGAAGACGAGCAGGTCGACGGCGTGGAGCACCGGCCCGTCCAGGCCCATCCGGCGGGCGAGGTCGAGCGCGTTGAGGGCTTCCTCGTAGGAGTGGACGACCCCGCCCGCTCCCGGGTGTGGCCGGCCGATCGCGACACGGCCCCCGTCCGTGGCCGCGTAGGCCCGCTTGGCGAAGTAGGACAGGACCTCGGGCTGGTCCCCGGGGGCCACGCAGATCAGCCGGCCGTCCTTGGTGGTCAGCAGGATCTGCCGGCCCGGGAAGCGGGCGAGGACCGCCGACTCGATGCCGCGCGCCACCTGATATCCGTCGCCGTACGGTTCGGGACCGGTGGCCACCGCGACCGCGTGGGACTGCGACAGGCGCAGCCCGAAGCGCTCGGCCCGCTCGGCCAGCCGGCCCAAGTCGCTGCCGCCGTAGAGCAGGTCGTCGATGAACTCTCTGCGGGCCGCCTCCTCCTGCCGGACGGCCTGGTGCTGGGCCCGTTCGTAGCCCCCGACGAAGGCGTCCACGGCCTGCTCGACGGCCGCCAGGAGCGGGCCCGGCTCCGGGAGGGGCCGCACGGCCTGGGCTGCGGCAAGGTGATCGCGTATCAGGGCACGGAGCGGGAGTCCGGCCTCAGCCGCCCGCTCCCCTTCCGCGCGGCGTGACTCCAGCTCGGCGCGGGTCAGCCGGCGGCCCGTGGCGCAGGCATGCAAGAGCGTCTCGGCATACCCCGCGAGATGGTTCTCCGGTGTCTGTGATTCCACCACGGTCTTCCCCCGATCCTGACGCGTCCGTGACGCGCCCTTGACGCGGGGACAAGGGTGACATGTATCCGGACGGCTCCTCGCGACCGGCATCAGGGCGGCGTAAAGATTGCCGGTCACCGGCAATGCGCATCGGCGCACCGCGCGGAGAGAATCAGGGCACGGGGGATGGCCAGCGCGGCCCGGATGCCGAACTGCGGAAGCGGGGGGGCGGTATCCGGGCGGCGCTGGGTTACACGGTCGCCAGGGCCGCCGCGCCGAAGGAGACGTCGAAGCGGTCGCACCAGATGGTGACGCTGCCGTAGTCGGCCAGGTTCACGTCGGTGGGGATTTCGTAGTTCTGGTCGCCCTTGTTGCCCTTGAGTTTGCCCAGGCTGACGTACTTGCCGTCGTCGAAGACGGACCAGCCCGCCTCGCCCTCCTTCACCGGGGCGTCGGTGAGCCAGACCCGCAGGTCCGGGCCGTTGCTGGTGTCGAGGTTCTCCAGGCGCAGGGTGCGGGAGCCGTCGGGGAGCCGGATGATCTTCGCGGTGCCGGTGGTGGTGTGCTCGTGGCTGATCAGGGTGCCCTGGGCCAAGGTCTGCGGGCCGGCCGGAGCGCTCGGGGCCGTCGCCGGGGTCGTGGGTGAGCGGGTTGGCCCGGGTGCGGCTGTGGACGGGGAGGCCGCCGGAATGGCCTCGTGAACGGTCGCGTCCTGCCACAGCTTCCACGGCTGGAACCAGTACAGGCCTACGCCCAGCACCAGCGTCGCCGCGACCGTCACCGCGGCCCACAGCCGGCCGCGTCGTTTCGTCTCCGTCACCGCGGATGCCTCTCGTCGTTGGTCCGTCGCCTGAATTCAACGCGACCGGATCGCAGCCTCACCAGCTCCGGCCCGGTGACGAAAGCCTTGCGGCTGGGCCCAGGACCTTGTGGTCATCGCTGCCTGGAGGAGGCCCACACCGCTGCCGCGACCGCCAAGGCGAGCGCCCCGAGGGCCATGGCCATCGGGCCGGGTCCCGGGTGCATGTACAGCAACCCGCCTGCGGCGGTGAGCACCGCGCCGAAGGCGAAGAGCGGCGAGACGGGCCCGGTCCGGGAACGGCGGGTCATAGGGGTTTCTCCTGGCGGGGAGGGAGGGGCGGTGGCCTCAGGCTCCCATGCGGCGGGGCGGGGGTACAGAGGCCCCGCCCCGCCGTTCAGGTCACAGGGTGCGGAGCTTGGTGCTGAAGACCTGGTCCGCGATCTTGTCGCCGAGGATCAGGCCGTCGGTGGCGTCCCACGGGTAGTGGACGCCGAGCCAGATGCGGCTGTCGGCGTCCTCCTTGGCGGCGGCGCTGAAGCTGGTGAAGTGGCGGGTCTTGACCGGCGCGTTCGGCTCGTCGGTGGTGAGGTCGAAGGCGATGGTGTCGGTGTTGAAGTAGCGCTTCATGATGCCCGCCCAGGCGGCGCCGAAGGAGGCGTGGCCGGAGACGTAGGCGGGGAAGCACGGGTTGACGTTGACGCCGGCATTGTTCTTCAGGAGGGGCTTCCACTGCGGGTCGAGGCCGCCCTCGCGGATCGCGGAGACGGGCCGCCATAGGTCGATAGGGGTGGAGAACTTCGCGTCGCGGACGGCTATGCCCGTGTCGGCGAGGGCGATCGAGACGAGCGCGAAGAGCTTGGCGTTGGCGTACGTGCTCAGGCCGCGGGCCTTGGATACCTCACGGGTGGCCTGGAGCATGTGGCCCGGGGGCTTGTACGTGCCGTCGTTGTCGTTGGCCCAGAACCAGGCCGCGTTGAACTGGTCCGCGGTCCGGTTGATCACCGGCGTGGCGGCGGTGGGGGCGGCCGCGCCGGCGTTCCGTACGGCTGCGACCTGCGCCTTGTACTCGGGGCTGGCCACGAGGTTCTCGTACGTGCCGTACTGCGCGAGGGTGGTGGGCCGGAACTGCGAGCCCGAGCTCAGGGAGAACGGCTTGACCTGCCCCCAGACCGGGTTGACGGCATTGCCGTCCGATGCGCACTTGGCGTCGACCATGTCGGGGTAGCTGGTGGGACGCCACGCTCCCGGCTTGTTGTCGCTGGTGTAGCCCTGCGTATTCTCCGAGCCGTCGCCTGCGCGGGCGTTCATCATCTGGTTGACCATCCCGCTGACGATGGTGATGTCCAGAAGATCGCCACTGGTCGGGTCGGTTCCGAAGCGCTCCTTGAAGCGCTTGTCGAGGTAGGCCGTGAAGTCGGGGGCGTTCTTGTTGGGCCGGTTCACGCCGTAGAGATTGAGCAGGATGTTGTACGCGGTGCGGCCGATGACGCGTTCCTCTTCGTCCGGCCCCTCGACCCAGCCCGCGTAGGCCGCCGCGTGGATGTAGGCCGCGGAGGTCATCTGGCCCTTCCACTTGGCCTGGTACGAGCTCTCCGCGTCGTAGATCGCGCCGTTCATCATCGCGGCCGCCCGCGCCATCGGCACCGGGCCACCCTCGACCTGCCTGAACACACCCTGGAGGACGTCGTTCCAGTAGTGGACGGGGTCGGCTATCGACTGGGTCGGCAGCGCCGCCTCAGCGCGCTGGGGGCTGGCCGCGAGGATGGAACCGGTGGCGGCGAGGACGACGCCGGCCGCCAGCGTGCGGCGCCAGATCGTGCTGCGGGTTCTGGTGGTACGGACGTTCTCGGGCATGGCTCGACTCCCCCTGATCACAGGCATGTTGATCACCACGAGAGGTGGCGGCGTGATCATGCGTCAGGGCACGCTGGAGCGCATGTAGAAAACGGCAAGGCTCCGCGGAATGACCGGCCCCGCCCGCACGGCGGCGCAATTCCGCTCCTGGTCGAATCGCCTATGTCAGACCTTCGAACGGCTTCGGAGTCGGCCTCCGGCTGGCCTCTCGTCAGGGTCGGGGCCGCGCCACCGCGTCGGCAAGTGGCACAACGGGCCGGCGCATCGGCGCCCTAGTGGCCAGTTGGATCCGGAGGGGGTGCGTCGAGGTCGATGCCGGGGCTGGTCATGCGGTGATCGTTCTTCCCGTTCTTCAGGTACATGCTCCGAAAGCAGGGTTCCGGCGGGCGCGGTAAAGGCTCCCGTCACCCGTTCGGCCAGGAGCGCGTAAGGGCGCCGGGGTCGTGCGGGGCGCCCGGTGTGATCGGCTCTCGTCGATCTCGCTGGAATCAATGACTTGTGCAGGCCAACGCGACACCAAGCCAGGTACGTTGCCCCCATGGCTGACTTCTTGATCGTGATCACGACCGTGGACAATCAGGACGCCGCGCGGAAGCTGTCGCGCTCGGCAGTGGAGGCGAATCTGGCCGCTTCCGGGCAGGTGACCGGACCCATCGAGACGACGTACCGGCACCTCGGAGAGGTCTCCGAAGGCACCGAGTTCCAGGTGACCTTCCGTACGACCGGTGACCGGCGCGAAGCGCTGGAGAAGCACCTGGTGGACAACCATCCGTACGACTCGCCCGAGGTCATCGCCTTCGCCATCGACGCCGGCCGCGCCGAGTACCTGGACTGGATCATGCGGGCCACCCGCTAGCCCTTGGCCCGTTCCAGCAGCGCACCGACCGGGGCGATGGACCGGTGGGGCTCCAGTCGCTTGACCATCAGGCGGGCCCGCACCATCGGCCGGATCGACGCGAGTCCCTCGGAGAGGTCGAACACCCGGGTCGTGATCGCGGTCGCGTGCTCGATCTCGCCGGCGTCTAGATACGCCGCCGCCAGCCACGACAGGTACAGCGCCTTGTCTCGGGACCGGGAGTCGTCGTACCGGCCCAGGGCGTCCTCCAGAGCCGGGATCGCCCTCAGGGGCCGGTGCAGCTCCGACCAGCACCTGCCCGTCATGATCGCGATCTCGTCGCGGTCCACCCAGTACGCCCAGTCGGGGCCCGGCTCGTCGCCGGGCTCGTGGATCGCCTCTTCGGCGAGGCCCAGCGCGTAGTCCGCTTCCCGGGCGTTCCCCGAGGTCGCGTGCTGCCAGGCCAGTCGGTCGGCCAGCAGCGCACGCACGACGGGCGCCGTCCCCGAACCCAGCGCCTCGTACGCGGCCGTGGCGAAGCGGATCCCGGAGTCGCCGCCCACGGTCCATTCCAGGTACGCGAGAAAGGCCAGCGAGTTGCCTTCCAGAGAGCTGTCCTCGGCCGTGCGTGATGCGGCCAAGGCGGTCATGTAGTGCCCGCGGGCCTCCTCGTACTGGCCCGCGTCGTATGCCGCCCAGCCCGCGAGTTGGGCCTGTTCGGCGATGATCCCCCGCAGCCCCCTGCCGGTCACCTCGCTGTAGACCCCCTCGTCAGCCAGCCGGGTCGTGGTCGCCAGCTCGCGGACGTACATCTGGTACGTGTCGCCACCGCCCACGAAGTCGTCGAGGCGCCGGAGCCGGGCGGTGCGCTGGCTCAACTGCCTCGGAACGTCTGCTCCGATCCTCCGTCCTGACGAGAGCAGGGAAGAGGGCTGTATGACGGCGATCCCGGCGCCGGCCGAAGCCGTCATGAATCCGCGGCGGTCGAACACTTCGTTCTCCTGGTCGGTCTGGTCCTTCTGCTCCTGTCGCCGAAGGCGCCGGGCGAGAGCGACGGCCCGGCGGAGCTCCTCCTCCGGTACGCCGAACTCCGCGGCCAGAAGCGCCCGTGAAGCCGGGTCCGGGAGCCGCTCGTGGGTCTCCCACCTGGACACCGCACCCTGCTCCAGCGGGTACCCCCGCCGTGCGGAGAGATCCGCCGCCAGCCCCTCCTGTGTGCGTCCGCCGGCCATGCGCAGGCGCCGCAGCAGCGGCCCGATCGGCTCCACGCCGTCGCCCTCGTTCGTGGTCATCATCGCCATCCCCCGACCGTCGGCAGAGCCCTGATCCCAGCCTGGCCATAAAACCTGGCCATGTCCCCGAAATGGCCATGCCTTCTGGCCCATCCATCCAAACGCGTACGGCAGTTGACTGGTCACAGCCGCCCGGGAATGGCGGCCTCCCCCTCGCAGCGGGCCGCAAGGCCGCACCCCATGTCGCACCTGCGGCCCGCTGCGTCCCCCGGAGCGAAGAGCCAGCCCGAGCCCAAGGAGAGAGCCGTGGCCCCTCAGATCCGTCCGCGCCAGCGTCAGACCGTGCCCGGCTGGGTCAGCGAAGGAACGCCGGTCTTCGACCCGCTGGAGAACCGGCGGGGCATCGTCCAGTTCATCGGCGAGTACGAAGACCCGGCCACCCGTGTCTCGTACGCGAACGCGGTCTTCGCCCGGCCCGAGGGCGGCGGCTCGGAGTGGATCGTCAAGGACCCCTCCAGCCTGGAGCGAGGCTGAACCGCAGGGCGCTGCGGGGATGGCGCCAGCAGCTCGCGGTCCTGATCTACATCGCAGTCACCTGCGTCCTGGTGGTCACTCTCGCCCTGGCCGGCGATACGGGGCGCTGACCCCGCAGGTGCACGCGCAGCACCATCCCCGCCCCCAGATTTCCCGCAGGAACCCCTGCGGGCCACATCAAGGATCAGGAAGGAGTACGGGATGAACGAGAACGCTCCCACCGAGCAGGCCAGTGGTCTGCTGATCGGTGTCCGCCGGATCAACGCGGCGCGGTCGCGCGCCGAAGAGGCTTCGGACAACACCGGTGGCAAGTCGGACATGAACGACACCTGATCGACCGAGGAGACCCACGGTGATTGATTCCGCATCGTGGGCGCAGCGTCTGGGCGGGGACACGTTCCTCGCCCAGACGTGTTTCCGCGCCCACGCAGTGATCCGTTCAGCCGACGCCGCCGTTCCCACCCTGTTGACCTGGGACGACATCAACGAGATCGTCGCCGCGCACCGGCTGGAGCCGCCCCGCATGCGACTCTCCCGCGCGGGGGAGGCCGTCCCTGCGACGGCGTACTCCGTTCTGCGCACGAACCGCCGAGGGGTGTCCTGGTATCAGCCGCAGCCGACGGAGTTCCACGCGCGCCTCGCCGAGGGGGCGTCCCTCGTCATCGACGCGATCGACCAGATCCACCCGCCCGTCCGGGCAGCCGCCGCCGGCCTCGAACGGTTCTTCCGGACCCCCGTCCAGGCCAACGCGTACGCCTCCTGGACGTCCGAAGAGGGCTTCGGTACCCACTGGGACGACCACGACGTCGTGGTCCTCCAACTCGAAGGCTCCAAGCGGTGGAAGATCTACGGACCCACCCGGCAGGCCCCCGCCTGGCGCGACGTCGAAGCCCCCGAGGCCCCGACGGGCGAGCCGATCGCGGACATCGTCCTGACGCCCGGCGACCTGCTCTACCTGCCACGCGGCTGGTGGCACGCGGTGAGCGCCGACCAGGGCACCGCATCGCTCCACCTCACCTTCGGACTGGCCACGCAGACCGGTGCCGAGTTCCTCGGCTGGCTCTGCGACGACCTCCGGACCAGCGCAACCGTCCGCTCCGACGTCCCTCGCTTCAGCACCCCCGAAGTGTGGGCGGACTACCTGGGTGCCGTACGCAAGGAAGTGCTGGCCGCTCTGGAGGCCCCGGCGATTCTGGACCGGTGGGAGAGGTCGCTGGACACCACACACCCGGGGCACCCGCGCCTTTCCCTGCCGCACCTGGCGATGGTTCCGCCCGAGCCCGGGATCACCGTCCAGGTCACCGTGCCCCGCGCCCGGGTGGACCAGGACGCCGAGGCGGTGACCTTCTCCGGCGCCGGGCGCGAGTGGACCTTCGCACTGCCCGCCGCACCGTTGCTGCACCGTCTGGCCGGCGGGCAGCCGGTCACGCTCGGGGACCTCGCCGCCGCATCCGGCCTCACCGTCGCCCAGAGCGCTGAGATCGTCTCGGCTCTGGTCGGCGGACAGGCCGCCGCCCTGATCGGGGCACCCAGGTGACCGCCGCCCTCGGGCTCGGGACGTACCGGGTGCGCGCCGTCGAGGAGCCGGCGCGCACCGCGTGCTCCGACGGGCTGGTCTGGCTGGACACGGCACCCAACTACGCCACTGCCCACCGGACACTCGGCCTGGTCATCGCCGACCACCCCCGTGCGATGGTCGCGACGAAGACCGGGTTCTTCACCCGGCAGGAAGGCGAGGCCGCGGTGGCGGCCGGAGTCCTCACGCCCGAGGAAGCCGCCGTCGGCCACAGCCTCCACCCCGGCTTCGCCCGCTGGCAGACCGGTCGCTCCCTCGCGGCCCTGGGCCGCGCCGACATCGTGTTCGTCCACAACCCCGAGCACGCCGACCAGGACCGTGCGGTGCTGCACGCGCGGCTGCGCGGTGCGTTCGCCGTGCTGGAGGAGTACGCCACCGAAGGCCGCATCGCCGGATACGGAGTGGCCACCTGGTCCGGCTTCCAGCACGAGGCATTCACCGTCCCCGAACTCCTGGGCCTGGCCAAAGAGGCCGCCGGATCGGGTGAACACCACCTCGGCGCGATTCAGCAGCCGGTCAGCCTCGTCATGGTCCGCCCGATCGCGCTCGCCCTCGGCGGGCGGGGCCCGCTCGTCCAGGCTCGCGCCGCCGGCCTGCTCACATTCGGCTCCTCACCCCTGCACGGCGGCGAACTCCTCGACTTGGCCACACCCGAACTCGCCGAGTTCATCCGACCGGGCACCAGCACGGCCGCGGCCTGCCTCCTGGCTGCGGTGTCCTGCCCGAGCCTGGACGTGGTACTGCTGTCCGCCAGTACGCCGCAGCACTGGAAGGCCGCCAAGGAGGCCATCGCCTCGCCGCTCGAACCGGACCAGCTCAGGAGGGTCATCGATGTACTCGCCCAAGGATGAGATCACCAGGGCCCGCATGGAGGACGCCCTCGCCACCGCATCCTCACATCTGGCCACCGCTCCGACGGGCCCGCTGTCCTGGGGATGGCTCGGCCGGACCGTCGGCTCCCGCACCGAGAACGGCCACTGGCTCCGCGTCCACTGCGGCGAAGCTGCCAAGACCCCCACCACCCGGAACGAGGGCATCGCGCTCGCCGAGGAACGGGTTTCGGACAAGGTGTCCCGCCCCCACCTCCACGACCTGTACCGATGGGAGGGTGGGGAGTACGTCTTCGAGGCCGAGCTGATCGACTACATCGCCCAGCCCGTCATCTCCCCGGAAACCCCCGACCTTACGGAGGACCCAGGTCTCCCGGACTCCTGGTGGGCGACGCTGCGGGAGAGCCTGGACGCCCTCAGCGCTGCCGAGCCGCCCCGCGAGACCATCCGTCAGTCCTGGGCGGACCGCGTGTTCCCCGAGTTCCTCGGCATCCCCGCACCGACCATCACCGAACGCGTCACCGGCCACGCCGACCTCCAGTGGGCCAACCTCACCCACCACCCCTTAGTCATCCTCGACTGGGAACGCTGGGGCGCCGTTCCTGTCGGCTACGACCCGGCCATGCTCTACGTCAACAGCCTCCGCGTCCCCGCCGTCGCCGCACGCATCCGCACCGAGTTCGCCGACGTCCTGGACACACCCGCCGGCCGGATCGGCGAACAGGTCGCCCTCGCCGAAATGCTCCAGGCCGTCGGCCGCGGCTGGTACAGGGAGCTGGCTCCACTGTTGCGCCAGCGCGCGGAGGAAGTGACGGGCATCCTTCCTGGCTGAGCGTCAACAAGCAAGGAGACAGACCAACATGATCGAACGAGTCCGAGCCGTCCTCGTCACCGCGGACGAAACGATGCTGGTCATCCGACGCACCAAGCCCGGAATCCCCGTGTACTGGGTGCTGCCCGGCGGCGGGGTCGAGGAGAGCGACGAGTCCCGGGAGGCCGCCCTCCACCGGGAGATCCACGAGGAGATCGCGGGGAAGGCCGACATCGTCCGCCTCCTGCACACCATGGAGTCCGACACCGACCGTCAGCTCTTCTACCTCGCCCGCATCGCGACATGGTCCTTCGAAGACCGCACCGGCCCCGAGTTCAGTGCCGAGGGGCGCGGCGAATACGCGCTGGAAGAGATCCCGTTGACAGCGGAGGGGCTGGACGGCATCGACCTCAAGCCAGAGGAGATCGCCTACGTCCTGCGGGGTGCCATCGGTGCCGGCACTCTCGGTGCCGGGGACGTCGTCTAGTCGTACGGCCATGCGGACATGCCACCGGGGCCAACGCTGAGAATGCGTTGGCCCCGGTGGCATTGGTCAGAAGGTGTACGCGGTGAAGCGGCGAGGGCGCTCGATCATGAGGGCAAACAGCCGGTCGAACTCGGCCCTCTCGTCCTTGGCCATGAGCTCGACGGCATTGCCGAGGTTCTTCGTGGTGAGTCGCTCCATGAACGGCGCGAGGAACTGCTGGAAGGCTTCCGGGGCCTCTTCCGTCGTCCGCCGGTACTCCATGTAGCGAGTGTGCTGTGCCGCGAACTCTTCGAACTCGGCGCGGGTGGCGTCCAAGGCGGTGGCCTGCTCCTCCTTGGTGAAGGGGCGGCCGTCTATGTGGGACCAGGTTTTGGTGTCGCGCCGATATTTGAAGTTCGAGTCGCAGAGGAGGGCGACGACGGTGGGTCGGATTTCGGTTTCGGGCATGCGAGAGCTCCTCGAAGGTGTGCGGGAAGGGCGATGTATCCAGTGTCTGGAGAATCCCCGGTTTGGCTGACCGGGGATTGTCGGCTATGTTGCGCCGCGCTTCGCCGGTCAGCGGCGATCGCAGTGGTGTACGGCCTGCTCGGCCGGGGGACGGGGCAGGGCTGTGTTTCGGCTCAGAGTTCGATCTCGGGGGTGCGGGGGTCCTTACGGTGCGAGTGGTGGGGATGTCTTCAATGCTCCGGAGAATTCCGGAATTCGGTAATCGCGGATCGTCGGATATAAGGCGTCCGTGATGGGCTGGATCAGCGTCGGTAAGCGCCGTCGCCGATGTCCTTGGTGGCCGTTTTCGTAGTGATTGGCGGGGTCGGGGCGCTGCGGGTGTGGGCGGTCTGGGGGCGTGCGGTTCCGGGGTCGGCGGGTAGTTGCGCGAGGCGTCGGAGCCGCCATACGAGGACGTCGCTGACCGAGGTCGCGCTGCCCAACTCCCTGTTTCCGATTGCTTCGGTGAGCAGTTCGGCGGGCTCGTGGCCGGCGGCCTGGACGTCGGCGAGGGTGGCGGCCAGGGCCGGCCAGCCGGGCTCTGCCAGGACCTGCTCGGCCAGGTTCGGGATCGCGTCGCGCAGCACCGACGCGAGGCGCAGTTCCAGGGGCCGGGGCATGTGACGTCCGTGCTCCTGGAGCACGGCCATGGGGTGGGCGGCAGCAGCTTGGTAGGCGGCACGGAGGTGCTGTGCGGCTTGGAGTGCGGCGACTGCTTGCTGGGCGTGGCCCTTCTTCGCGTGCCAGGCAGAGGCTGCGGTGGCGAGGAAGAACACCATGTCGATCAGCATCGCGCCCGTGGCCGCGTCTTCGCCTCGGCCGAGGGCTGCCCCTCCCTGCACGAGTTCCCGGGCGGCTTGGCGCAGGGCCTGGTCCTGGCCGCGTTCGGCGCGGATGTGGGAGCGGGCCGCCCGCTCGAAGGCCGCTGCCGCGTCGCGTAGCTGGTGTCGGGTATGGGCTGCCGAGGTCTTGGCCAGGGCGTCGAGGACTTCTCCACCGCCGGCAATCAGCGCAGCCACGGTGGCGTCGTCGCCCTGGTCGACGAGCAGGACGGCCTGCCAGACGGCACCCGTGGCTCGGCGGCGCGAGGCGGCCGGACTGCTCGCCTGGGGTGCGGTCGCCTGGGTCGGGGCTCCGGTCCAGCGTTCGCGGAGGCGGGGAAGCGAGAGGTCGGGCGCGAGCTTGGACCCCGAGTAGTGGACGGGCGCCCCGTCCTTGTTGCGGTCCTCGGGCAGGGCGACGGTGTAGCCGAGGGTGTCGCCGGAGGGGGCGGTGCGGAGCTTGATGAGGAGGCCGGCGGTGGCGAGGCGGCCGAAGAACTCCGTCTCCGAGGCGGCGCCGGCGGCGGCTCGCCGGACCGTCTCGCGCAGTTCCTCGCGGGCGGTACGGTCCCCGCCCCGGCGCTTGGCCTTGTGCTGTTCGGCGCTGGTGGGGCGCTTGGCGGCAGTGCCGTCGCCGGGAGCCACGCGGTAGAGGTCGTAGTCGACCTCGATACGACGGCATTCCGCCTGGGCGCGCTTCCCTGAGCGGTGGTGGTCGGGCTTGCGGCCGTCTTCGCGTACGAGGGTGGCGATGAGGTGGATGTGGTCGTCGGCATGGCGGATGGCCGCCCAGCGGCAGCCCGCGCCGTCGCCGGGGTCGATGCCGGTGGCGGCGATGACCCGGTGTGCGATGTCGGCCCACTCGGTGTCGGTGAGGGTGCGGTCGCCGGGGGCGGCGCGGACGGAGGCGTGCCAGACGTGCTTGTCCGGGCGGGTCCCGGCGGGGAGGAGGTGGAGGGGTTCATCGAGGAGCTGCTGGAGATCACCCTCGGTGGCGCCCAGATCGCGGCCGGGGTCGGGGGCGAGACCGTCGAAGGAGGCGACCACGTGCGGGTCGATGTGCTCTTCGCTCCGGCCGGCGCCGAAGAGGTAGGCGATCAGACCGGCGGTATCGCCGCCCTGTTTGTGGATGGAGGGGATCAAGCGGCTTGGGTTCCTTCGGGGTTGATCATGCGGGCGGTGACGTGGCGGATGTCCTCGACGGCGCGGAGGACGGCGGCGATGGTGTCGTCGAGTCCTTCGGGGGCGATGCCCAGGTGCAGGGCTTTGGCCGTCTGGTTGAGGTTGTTGTTCGCGATGCCGAGCTGGCGGCGCAGTGCGAACAGGGCGGTGAGTACGTCCTGCTCGGTGGCGATGACGGCAGCGGTGCGGTTCAGGTCGCGGGCAGCGGCGAGTGTGCTGTGCGCGAGGAAGCCGGCCAGGGTCATGCCGACGGCCGCTGCGCCGGCGGAGGCGAGCGCGAGTTCTGGCTCGCTGAGGCGGACGCTTTTTGCGATGCGCTGCTCGCTGGCTCGGCTTCGGGGCTTGCCCCGGCGCCTGGCAGGCTGCGGTCCGCCCTCGGCCGCAGCCTCCCCGTCCCGTGCCCCCTGGCGCGGGACGGGACCCGCCACCCCCGGGGCGGGCTCCGGTTCGGACGCACCCCCGACGGGGGAGTGTCCGAACCTCCAACTTGCTGCGCTGTTTGCTGGGGTGGGGGTCGGCCGCTGGCCGATGAGTGAGGGCTTCTCGTTTTCGTGCATGTGCGGGTGCTGCTCCTGTCGTGGAGGTGGTCGGACCGGCTGGCTCGGGGCCAGTCGGGTATGCCTCAGGTGGTGCTGGTTGCCTCGTCGAGCTCGGCCTGGACCTGAAGGGTGAGTTCGTCCCGGCGGTCGCGGCCGATGGGCAGTCCGTGTGCGCGTACGGCTTTCTCGATGTGGCGGCTGGAGGCGCGGCCATTGCGTCCGGTCGGGGCGTTGCGCGCGATGACGAGGAGCTCGTCGAGCGGGACGGCGGCTTTGCGACCGGCGCGCTTCTTCGTCGGGGTCCGGGATTCCGCCACTTGCTCGATGCCTTGCGCCACTGTGCCGACGGGCGCCTGTTTCGCGGGTGCGCCCTCGCCGTGGCGGAGGCCGTCGGGAGTGGCCGAGGGTTGTTCCGGTAGGGGTGCGGTTCCGGAGTCCACCACGGGGTTGTCGCGGTTGACCACAGAGCTTGTGGCGTCGGGGAGGGAGCCCTCGGGCGGGCTGCTGGCACCCGGATCCGGCATTGCGACGAGGCGGTGCACCTGGCGCATCAGGACGCCGAAGGCGAGCAGCGCAGCAGTCGGCGGGACGGCGGCGACAACGTAGTCGAGGACGGGGGCCGGGGTGTCCCCGCTGCCGCTGACCCCGGCCACGTTGAGCGCGATGGAGCCCACCGACCCGGCAGCGGTCAGCGCGATTGCCCAGCCGTCCGGCTCCCGGCGAAGGCCGGCGTGGAGCATGAGCAGCTCGCCGATGACGATAAAGGTGTCCAGGGTCGCCGGCCAGGCCCACTGGCGGATGGGGGAGACCGCCAGCCCATGGCGTCCGGCGACCTCGGCCAGGTGCGCGTACGAGAGCCAGAACGCGGCAGCGGTCAGCACGAGGATGAATGCGCCCGCTACGACGAGGACGTACCTCCCGGCAGCCTGGGTGCTGCGGTGGGGGTGGGAGACGGGAGTGGTGTTGGTGCTCAGAAGGGTGCTCCGTGTGGGTTTCTGTGGAGGCGATCACGGCGTTCACGGAGGGGGCGTACACGCGAGCCCCCTTCTAAAGGGGGGCTCGCGCGTGAACGCTCTGGCACGTGTACGGCGTGTACGGGTGCGTGATCGTCTGACCTGCGGTTTTGTGTGGATCGTGTACGTCGGCGAGACCGTGTGGGCGGGGGCGTGCCCCGGGGGCGCGTGTACGCCCCCGTGCACGGTTCGCAGGCCTCGACCGCGGAGCTAGGAGACGGCGCCGATGTGCCTGACGGAGGCGCGGTAGCGGGCCTGCTGGCCGCCTCCGCTGCCGCCTGCGGCGCCCTCGGCCTTGACCGCGAGTCCGGTCTTCACGAGGCGGTCCAGGGTGCGGCGGGCCTTCTCGGTGGCGGCGCGGTCGGGGTTGTTCTCGCCGCTCTGGATGAGGGCGAGTTCGCGGACGGTCAGTCCGTCGGGACGCTTGCGGAGGATCTCGACGGGGTCCAGCGCGGGGTCGACGCTGGTGGTGCCGCGCTCGTGGTCGTGGATGACCTGGAGCGGGCCGATCTCGCCGGTGGGGGTCTTGAGGTGGTGGAGCGTGACGGCGAGGTCGCCGGCCTCTCCGCCCACGTACAGGACGCTGCCCGCGCCGGAGACGATGTGCGTGGAGCCGTACACCCGGTCCAGGGTGGGCTTCTGGGCGCGCGGTGTGCCCTCGCCGGCCTTGCGCTGGTGGTGCAGTTCCAGGACCTCGACCCCTTCGCGCATGGCCCGTTGGCGGGCGTTGTTGTACGCGACTCCGAGGGCGTCGTCGACCAGGGTGCTCACCGCGTCCTTCAGGCTGTCGATCACGATCGTGTCGGCCCCGTGGGCATTGGCGAGGTCGGCAAGGAGGTCGGGCTCCTTGTCGAGCGTCGCGGGCAGCGGGCCCTGCCAGACGGCCAGCCCGTCGCGCAGCCGTGTCTCGTGCTCGGGCTGGATGCGGCGGGCCAGGGCACGGGCGATCTGCTTGTACCGGTCCAGCGCCAGGTACAGCACCCGCTTGCCCGGGGCGACGGGCATGTCCAGGACGCTGTCGGCGAGGCCCAGGCGAGCGAAGATCACCTGGTGCGCGAGGGTTGTCTTGCCGACGCCGGGAGCGCCGACGATCATCAGGCTCTCCCCGGAGGACCAGGCGGTCTGCTCGCGGGTGCCCCACAGCGGGTCGGTGTCGGCACCGGATTCGGTGACGAAGCTCCACCCGTCGGTGATGAACCGGGACAGCCGCCCCTGTCCGGACGCCAGGGCGCGCTCGCCCTCGGCGCGGACCTCGGCCGCGACCTCGCTGCGGATCGAGTCGGGGTCGGCGCCCGGCTCCATGGTCCGCTGCACGGTGCGCATGCCGGAGGCGCGGAGGCGTCGCAGGTCCGCCTTCCTCCGCACGATCCCGGCGTAGTGGATCGCGCCGCCGACCGAAGGTGTGGCCTGCGCGAGTTGGTGGAGGTAGGACGCGCCTCCGATGCGATTCAGGTCGTCCTGCTCACGCAGCCGGTCGGCGAGCACGATCGGGTCGGTCGGCTTGTCCTCACTGCGCAGGGTCAGGATCGCCCGCCACACAGTCTCGTGCGCGGGGCGGTAGAAGTCCGGCCCCTCAAGGAGGTTGCGGACCGCGTCGATGATGTCGGCGCTGAACATGCAGGCGCCCAGGACCGCGGCCTCCGCGTCCGAGTCGTACGGCGGCACGGCGGTCATGTCGGACGGGGCGAGGTGTGGCGGGTTCGGCAGGGGGTCGTCCATACTGGACAAGAAGCTCCTCTACGTGCGGGCCACATGGGACGGCAATCCCGGCCTCGCAGGTCAGTCGTTCAGGGATGGGCGGCGTGAGGTTTGCGCTTTGGGCCCCTCGGTGTTGGACCACCGGGGGGCTTTTTGCATGTCTGGGTACGGGGTCGCGGGCTCCAGGGGATCGCTGCGGTCTGCTGAGGATGATCGAATCGTACCACAGATTATGCGGTTCGCAGAGATCTATGCGAACTGCAGAAGATGATGTATGGTTTTGGCATGCCGCAAAACCGTGGCCGCCACAGCGACAGAAGGGAGGGGTGATGCCGGACGACGAGAGCGACGCCCCCGAAGGGGTGCTGCTCAGCGGCGAGGAGAACGCCGCCGTGCGGATCAAGCTGGAGCGGGAGAAGCGCGGTTGGAGCACCACCGCACTGTCCGACCTGCTGAACGAGGCGGGCTTCGACATGAACCCGTCCGCGGTCTGGCGCATCGAGAACCGCAAGCGCCGGATCAACCTCGACGAGGCCATCGGCTTCGCCGAGATCTTCGGCGTCCCGCTCAGCAACTTCGTCGGGCCGCCGAGTCTGGCCGCCATGGGCCGCGCCATGGAGCTCATCGACAACGTGGTCGCCACATACCGCGCCTCCGCGCGCGCCAGCTCCGAAGCCACCCAGGCGCGGGACGAACTCTCCGCCTACCTGAAGGACCACCCGGAGATCAGCACCGAGGCCGACGCGATGGTCTCCAACGCCATCGCCGCCGAGGTGATGAAGATCAACGCGGAGCGGTACGGGCCTCCTCCCGGCGCGTAGCCGCCTCTCTCCACCCTGCTGCCCTGGGCCCGCAAACCTCCAGGTCGCAGCAGCAGTACCGCCCATCCCATCCCTGTACGACACGCCGGCCCGGCTCAGGGGGTTGCCGCCCCCGCTCCAGCCCGCGGCCAGAATCCGGAGCACTGCTTGCGCCACCAGGCGATACCCCACACCTCCACCCAGCGCCCCCGCATTGCGAAGGAGGTGACCACCCCCGACACCTTCCTCACCGTGGAGCAGGCCGCCGAACGCCTCGGCACCGGCGTGCGCTTCATCCGGCGCCTCATCCAGGAACGCCGCATCGGCTACGCCAAGTTCGGCAAGCACGTCCGCATCGCCGACAGCGTCCTCGCCGCGTACATCGCTGCGAGCACCGTCCCCACGCTCCGCGACGCCCGCTCCCGCTTCGGGAAGGCGGCCTGATGGCGGCCCGCAAGCCGCAGCGGCGGCGCGAATTCGGCACCACCCGCCAGCTCCCGTCCGGCCGTTGGCAGGCGCGCTACTGGGCCCCTGACGGCAGCCGACGCACGGCCCCGGAGACCTTCGCGACGAAGACCGACGCGCAGGACTGGCTGACCCTCACCAAGGCGGACATCCAGCGCAACCACTGGACCGACCCCGACGTGGGCAAGGTCAACTTCCAGGCGTACGCGCTGAAGTGGGTCGACGAGCGGGGCCTCGCCGCCACCACGGACGAGCTGTACCGCAGGCTCCTGCGCCTCCACGTCCTCCCCGGCTTCGGGGACCTCGACCTGGACGAGATCACCCCACCGACCGTGCGGACCTGGCGGGCCGAGCGCCTAACCGTCACCGGCGCCACGACGGTCGCCAAGTCCTACCGGCTGCTGAAGGCCATCCTGGAGACGGCGACCGACGACGAGCTGATCCGCCGTAACCCGTGCCGCATCAGGGGCGCGGGCAGCGAGCAGGCCAAGGAGCGCTCGACCGCGACCGTCGCCCAGGTCGACGCCCTCGCCGAGGCCATGGGCCCGCGCTGGCGGCTGATGGTCTACTTCTGCGCCTACGGCCCGATGCGCCCGGAGGAGCAGGCAGCCCTGCGCCGGACCTCGGTCACCCTGGACCCCCTCGCCGTACGGATTACGGAGGCGGCCCCGGAGCTGAACACCGGGCGCCGAGTCGAGGGTGACACCAAGTCGGCGGCGGGCGTCCGCACCATCCAACTGCCGGCCTTCCTCTCCATGGAGGTCAAGCGGCACCTGGACTGGTTCGCGGAGAAGGAGCCCGACGGCCTGCTGTTCGTAGGGGAGAAGGGAGCGCCGTTCCGGCGCACGTCCTTCGGCCGCAAGTGGGCCAAGGCCCGAGCGAAGGTCGGCCTCCCGAAAGACTTCCGCTTCTACGACCTGCGCCACACCGGCCACACCCTCTCCACCCAGTCCGGCGCGACCCTCAAGGACACGATGGTCCGCGCCGGCCAGTCCTCGGAGAAGGCCGCAATGATCTACCAGCACTCCGACGACGAACGTCAGCAGGAGGTCGCCGGGGGCATCGACGCGAGGGTGCGCGAGCAGCGAAGTCGGGCAGAGAAGAAGGCCGTGGCTCGGGGTGCGTAGGACTCGGTCGGGGCAGGCCAGAAGCCTGCCCCGACTGGGTGGCGCACCCGCAGCACAGGCGAGTGACCAGCAACGCTTCTTGATTTCCCACCTCAAATGAGGGAGGATTTCCGGAAATCACTCGCTGTGGTCAGGGGCTGGGTATGGCAGTCGTGCACGTTGAGGATTCACGCGGTCGGGACAGACTCGCTGAGCTGGGACTCTCCATCGAACGCATCGAGGACGTACTTCAGCGTGCTGAAGCGGAACGCAACTTCTGCACCCCGCTCGATCCCGTTTCGCTGCCGGGCAACATCTTCTGGGGGCGGACCATTCGCTTCCTGCGGGAGGCCTACATCCCCAAGGGGTGGCGCAGCGCGAGTCCTAACAACGTGTCCCTCCTCATTTCGCCGACGGAGGGCTTCGCTGTCACGGCCTCCAGCGGGAGCAAGGGCACGGGCTACGCCGGCCTCATTCCGTCGACGCGATACCCGAAGGGCTCTGCTGTCATCCGCAGGGTCGAGACCAACCGCCAGCTGATGCTCCCCGGCGAAACGGTCGAGGCTGAGCTTCACGACGTGGGCGACGGCATCCCCACCTGGTTCCTGCTCTACCAGCATGTGAACACCCCGACCGGGACGCGGCTCTATTACGAGCTGTCCCTGCCGAATAATGCGGGCAGTCGTGGCAAGATCGACAGCTGGCACGAGCGGATCATCTTCCCGTACCTCGACTTCGAGGGCTTCAATCCCTTCCCGAACGACGACGACGGCGAGGGCGGCATCGACATCCCCATCGAACGCCTGGGCTGACGCGTCCCACCCCCCAACCCATTGGCACTCCCATGACCACCGCATCCCGGCTCGTCCTGGCGCGCAAGCGCCGCGGGCTCACCGTCACCCGACTCGCCCAGATGGCCGGCCTTACCACCCGACGGCTGTCGGACTACGAGAACGGCCGGGCGCACCCGAGCGCGCCTTCCTTGGCTGCCCTTGCCGAGGCGCTCGAGTTCCCTGAATCGTTCTTCACCGCCGAGGAGGTCGCCGACCTGTCTGTGGAGTCGGTGAGTTTCAGGGCGCTGAGCAAGATGACCGCATCCCAGCGGGACATCGCGCTCAGCGGAGGTCGTCTGGCCAGGATCTTGCAGGACTGGATTGGGGCACGCTTCCGGCTGCCGACCCCGGCGTTGCCGTCCCTGACTTCATTCAGCCGTCTCAGCGAAGGTGAGCAGGCCCCCTTTCCGGGGGAGTCAGGATCTGCGGACTGCCCAGCCGAGAAAGCAGCCGAGCTCGTCCGCGCTCGGTGGGGCTTGGGCGTCGCCCCCATCCCGAACATGGTCCATCTCTTGGAAGCGCACGGGGTACGAGTGTTCTCGTTGTCCCGAGACTGTCCTGAGGTTGACGCGTTCTCCTTCTGGGACCGGGGCATCCCCTTCGTCCTGCTGAGCACGGAGAAGACCGCCGAGAGAGGGCGGTTCGATGCGGCCCACGAGCTGGGGCACCTCGTCCTGCACGGCGAGGAGCAGGTGCCGCACGGACCGCAAGCCGAGGGTGAAGCACATCGCTTTGCGGCGGCCTTGCTGATGCCGGCTGCGGATGTACTCGCGTACGCTCCCCGCAACCCGAGCACCAATTGGATCCTGCAGGCGAAGCGGCGCTGGAAGGTCGCTGCCATGGCGCTGGCGCACCGTCTGCACGAGTTGAACCTCACGACCGAGTGGCAGTACCGCACCCACTGCGTGGAGCTTGGGCGGCTGGGCTACCGCAAGGCGGAGCCGCAGAGTGTGCTCGTCCGAGAGACCTCCCAAGTACTCGGGAAGGTATTCACCGCCCTGCGTGCGGAAGGTACACCGCCATCCGACGTCGCCCGCGACCTCGAACTGCGGCCCGCGGACCTCAACGACCTCATCTTCGGGCTGGTGGTCACTGCACAGGATGGCGGACGTGACGACGCTCGTTCTGGGGCGGCGACGCGTCGCCCGCAGCTATCCGTCGTGCGCTGACGCAGGGCCCACCGAATGGGCGGAACGGTTACCTGGCCGGAGGGCTGACAGAACTTCGGGGCCAGAGCAGACGGGGCGCGTACAGCGGCATGCTGTGCGCGCCCCATCGGTGCATCTGGGCCTACCTCGGGCGCGGATCCGACAGCCTTGCGAGGTGGCCCGGGCACATCACGAGAGCGAACTCGGTTTCCTGGGTGGTGGGACGGCGCGAAGGAGTTCCCACAGAGGGCGCGAGCCGCTGGCCCATTGGGCGAGGAGGTGGCGGTCGACGAGGTGGAGGCGCTGGGATTTGGCGAAGGTGAGGGCGGGTCCGGAGAAGCGGCCGTTGGTGAGCATGACGAGGACGTCGCCGCCGTGTATCTGGCGGCCGGTGCCGTTGAGGACCTGGAGGTCGGGGGTGCCGACCGCTGACCCCTGCCAGCCGGCCTTGCGGTGCTTGCACTGGATCACCCAGCGGCGGCCGTAGGGGTCGGTGGCTTTGACGTCCGCGCCGTTGTCGCCCCGGCCGCCGACCTTCTGGGCGTCGGAGCAGCCGTCGCGGTGCATGAGGTCCCGTACGGCGAACTCGAAGTCGTTGTGGTGGAGGCTGTCGAGGTGTTCGACGGCGTAGCGCAGGCCCTGGGCCCGGACCCGCTCCCATCGCGCGGCCTCCTGGCGCCGGCGTAGCCACAGCGCGCCCGCGGCACCGGCTGCGAGGAGGCCGAGTACCAGAACCCAGGGATGGGCGGCGAGCCACGACATCACCGCCACGATGAGACTGACGGCCACGAGGCCGGCCAGGCCGATGAGCCACAGCTCCTCCGAGCCGGTGGCCTTCCGGCGCCGCGCCGCGCTGGTGCGCCTGCGCCTCTTCGCGGGTGGGCGGGGGCTCACCTGCCGTTCCCTGTGCTGGGGAAGACGATCGGATAGGAGACCATCGGTATGGGTTGGGGTGCTGGGCGGTTTTCCCATGCCGGCCACTTGATCGGGTAGACCACCGTCGACTGCGGCCTGGGTAACTCCTGACCCGAGCCTGTTCCGGCCCCCGCGGATGTTGTTCCGTTCCCGAAGACGATCACTCCGGCGACGATCAGGCCGAGCGTCGCGGTCTCCCTCCGGGCCCCGGCAGGTAGCCGGACGTGGCCTTTGACCCGGGTGCCGTCTGCTCGGAAGTAGTCATTGATCCAGGGCACAGCTGTATCCCCCCACCAGTCGCGATGCGCCTCCCTGCGCACCGGATCCATGAAAGCACTCGCCACTGACAACGCGTCACCTACTTGTCACCACTCGTGATCATCTGCCGAATCGGGGCGAGCCTGCCTGCGCTTCGATGAGCAGCGCCTTCGGCGGCATTCGGAGGTGCAGGGGGAGCGTTGCGCGGTCGCCAACATGGCCGTGTGGGCGGTGTGGTTGAGGGCTGCCTTCAGGGTTGCGAACAGGCGAATCTGGACGCCTGTGTGGCGCGGGTCACATGAAATGCGTCTCGCGATCCGAGGTGATTCCGCGTCCGAGTGGTGCAGGTGGTGCACGGAAGGCCCTTCGAGCAGGGCGTTTCTGCGAGTTGGGGCACGCGGAGGGCATGGAAGGGCCTGAAAGGTCTAGACAACGAAGAAGGCCCAGGTCGCTGACCTGGGCCTTCTTGCAAGAGCGGATGACGGGAATCGAACCCGCGCTATAAGCTTGGGAAGCTCATGTTCTACCATTAAACTACATCCGCACAGCGGTCCAGTTGCCTGGATCCGTATCGTTCCTCACCCTACCCCATGATCTACCCCTGGTGAATTCACCCGGGGGTCGTCCCGGCGTGTGGGGGGCACGGAGGGTCGTGGGGGCGGGAGTTGGGGCGTACCTTGGTGCTGCGGAGCGGCGGCTGGAGTGGGTCTTGTTCATCCCCTAATGTGGCGATTCGTCGCAGTACGGCTGGTTGGGGAAAGGGACTCGATGGAGCACACCGTCGTCCGTTGTGCCGAAGGGCACGTATTCAGCACCGCTTCGTTCCCGCTGCAGCACCTCGGTGCCGGCCGGATCGGGCCGGGGCGGCTGTTGCGGTGTCCGCGCTGCGCGCGGCTGAGGCATGCCGTGCCCGTGGGTGGCGCCGCCAAGCGGTAGGGGCGGCCGTAGAGGGAGTGGCTGGCGGTTGACCGGCGCGCGGGGATCCGCCTCGATTGGGGCGGTCCGCGCGCTCTGCGTATCCTCGGGACGTGCTTCTCTCTGACAAAGACATCCGGGCCGAGATCGACAGCGGACGGGTTCGCATCGACCCATTCGAAGAGTCGATGGTGCAGCCCTCCAGCATCGATGTACGTCTCGACCGGTTCTTCCGGGTGTTCGAGAACCACCGCTACGCCCACATCGACCCCGCCACCGAGCAGCCGGATCTGACCCGGATGGTCGAGCCGGACGGGGACGAGGCGTTCATCCTCCACCCGGGTGAGTTCGTGCTCGCCTCGACCTACGAGGTCATCTCGCTGCCCGAGGACATCGCCTCCAGACTGGAGGGGAAGTCCAGCCTGGGCCGCCTCGGTCTGGTGACGCATTCGACCGCCGGTTTCATCGACCCCGGGTTCTCCGGGCACGTGACCCTCGAGCTGTCGAACCTCGCCACGCTGCCGATCAAGCTCTGGCCGGGTATGAAGATCGGGCAGCTGTGCCTGTTCCGGCTCAGCTCGCCCGCCGAGTTCCCGTACGGGAGCGAGCGGTACGAGTCCAGGTACCAGGGGCAGCGCGGACCGACCGCCTCGCGCTCCTTCCAGAACTTCCACCGAACCCAGGTGAGGCACGAGGCATGAGCAACGGAGTACGCGAGAACCTTGACTACGAGGGCTTCGGGCGCGCCGTGCGCGAGCTGGCGCAGACCATCGCCGACGACGGCTACGAGCCCGACATCATCCTGAGCATCGCCCGGGGCGGCGTCTTCGTCGCCGGCGGGCTGGCGTACGCGCTCGACTGCAAGAACATCCACCTGGTGAACGTCGAGTTCTACACCGGGGTCGGGACCACGTTGGAGATGCCGGTCATGCTGGCTCCCGTGCCGGACGCGATCGACTTCTCCAACAAGAAGGTCCTGATCGCCGACGACGTCGCCGACACGGGCAAGACCCTGAAGCTGGTCCACGACTTCTGCCTGGGCGCCGTCGCCGAGGTCCGGTCCGCCGTGATCTACGAGAAGTCCCACTCGCTCGTGAAGTGCGAGTACGTGTGGAAGAAGACCGACGAGTGGATCGAGTTCCCCTGGTCGGTCCAGCCGCCCGTCGTGCAGCGTGAGGGTCAGGTTCTCGACGCCTGAGCAGTGGGAGCGCGAGAGCGTGAGAGCGTGAAAGGGGCCCGCCGTGCGTTTGCGCGGCGGGCCCCTTCGTACGTGTTCCGGTGTGCGCGCCGGTTACAGCGTGCCCAGCTTGATGATCGACAGCAGGGCGACCAGCTGGATCGCCGACGCGCCCAGGGCCTTCGGCCACGGCAGGTCGTGCGATTTGCCGACCAGCGCCGTGAAGAGCACGCCGGCCGCCACCCAGGTGGCCCAGCCCAGCACCTGCACGAACATGTTGTCCCCGCCCAGGAACATCGCGAACAGCAGGCGCGGGGCGTCCGTGAGGGTCATGACCAGCATCGACATGCCCACGGTGGGCTGCCAGGCCCCGTCGCCGCCCAGCTGGCGGGCCAGGGTGTGCGTGACGGCGCCGAGGATCAGGCCGCAGATCACGAAGGCCACGCCCGCCGACAGGACGATCGGGATCGCCTTCGAGAGGGTCGCGTTGATGACGTCCTTGCGGGCGTCGTCGAGGCCGAAGACCGCGAGCAGGCCGTAGAGGAAGGTCACGGTCAGCGCCGGGCCCCAGACGGGGTAGTCGCGCATCTGCAGGAACGTCGCCCCGGGCCGCGTCACGATGCCGCGGAGCAGTTCCTTCCACGGCAGCCGCGGACCCGTGGGGGCGGCGGCCTGCGCCGCGCCCGCCTGGTAGGTCGCGCCCTGGTTGTAGGGGTACGGGTCCTCGCCGATCGCGAAGGCCTGGGTGTACCCCGGAGCGTCACCCGGGTACGCGCCCGGTCCCGGGCCCTGGCCCGCGGGCGCGCCGGGGCCGCCGTGCGGGTCGTAGTACTCGGGCTCGCCGTGGCCCCCGGCGGCGGCCTGCTGGGGCCACTGCTGGGGAGCGTAGGGCTGCTGGCCGTACGGCGGCGGAGCCTGCGGCGCCTGGTGGGGCGCGGCCTGCTGCGAGCCGTACGGCTGCTGCCGCGGGGGTTGTTGCGGGGTGCGGTTGTTGTCCCGGCCGCGTCCGATCCTGAATCCAGCCACGTGATCGAAAGTACCCGCTCCGGAGGGGCCCGGTGGCCGGGCTGCCGGAAACGGCCCCCTTTGCGGCTGACCTGTGACATCCCCTAGGGGGCGGTCGGGGGTCGTCTCAGGGGCGCCCCGCGGGGGCCCCGGCGGGGCTCTGATGGGGCTTCCCGGGGTGGGTTACGTGGCTGCGCGGCAGTCTGCGGGACTCCGTTACACAGTCGACGGAATACGGACATACCGGACCCGTAGCTTCGTTGGTGTCGCCGCCGCGAACGAGTACCGACGAGCACGAGCCCGAGCCCGAGCACGAGAAGAGCATCCCGCCATGCGCAGCCCCCGCCCCCGCACCACCCTCCGTACCGCCGCCGTCGTCGCCGGCGCGGCCGCCGTCCTGGCCCTCCCCGTCGGGTCCGCCTTCGCGGACTCCCCGGCCGTCCCGGAGCCGCAGGTCCTGCCCGGCGTGGAGCAGCCGACCGCCGACCGGCAGGACCCGCAGGTGGACCCCCAGGTGGACCCGAGCGTCCCGCCGACCACCCCGCCGACCACCCCGACGGTCGAGCCGACCGCCCCGCCCGTCAAGCCGGCGGGCCGGGTGTTCGTGACCACCGTGAAGCTGGCCGACGGCTCGGTCGCCAAGGTCTACAAGGTCGGCGCCGATCGGTTCGAGGCCGACGTCTTCGCGGGCGGCACCAAGCTGGACACGCTGGTCAGCCAGGGCGGCGCGGCGGCCTACGGCCAGAACAACGGCCTGCACGTCGTCCTCCAGCCCAACGGCACCGTGACCTCCTGGGTCGAGGACGCACAGAAGCCGAAGCCGGTGGAGAAGCCGAAGCCCGTCGAGAAGCCGAAGCCGGTCGAGAAGGTGGAGAGCTCGGTACGGATCACCCTGACCGACGGGCGGATCGCGAAGCTGGTCGACGGCCCGCAGGGCAAGCGCGCCGAGATCTCCACGCCGAACGGGACCCACCTCGGCACGATCGACCCGATGAGGCACCCGAGCCTGTTCAACGACGGCTGGACCTACAAGCTGGTCCAGGACGGCGAGCGCGTGAAGTTCGTCGTCATCGACGGCAGGAACGGCGGGAACAGCCGGGTCTACGACTTCACCAGCGGCAAGCTGATCGAGCGGTACGAGGTCGCCAAGGGCGACGGCAAGGACGGCGTCAAGGACGGCGGTACGAAGCCGGTCGCGCCCGTGAAGAAGACGGGCGAGCGGGTCGTCCCGAAGGGCGGAGTGAAGGCCGGCGCGGAGGGCGTGACCCCGGCTGCGGCGACCGCGAACGCGGACACCCCGCTGCTGCTGGCCGCCGGCGGGGGCATGGCCGCGGTGGGCGCGGCGGGCCTCGGCTTCGCCGTGCTGCGTCGCAGCCGGAGCCAGCGGTCCTGACTTGGCCTGGCCCGGCCTGATTCGGGCCGCTGCGCGGGGCCTTCCCCCACCCCGCCCCTTCCCGAAACCTGGGCTCCGCCCCGGACCCCGGACGACAGAACGGCCCGCCCCCTGTGTGGGGGCGGGCCGTTCCGGTCGTGCGGGGGCTACTTGGCCTCGGGGCCCGCTTCGGGCTCGGCCTTGGGCTCGGCCTCGGCTTCGGGCTCCTCGGCCTCGGCCGGAGCCTCCGCCTCGGCAGCGGTCTCGGCTTCAGCAGCCGCCTTCGCTTCCGCCTCGGCCTCAGCCTTGGCCTCGGCCTCAGCCTTGGCCTTGGCTTCCGCCGCCTTCGCAGCGGCCGCCTCAGCCTCGGCCTTCGCCGCAGCCGCAGCTTCAGCCTCCGCGGCCGCCTCGGCGGCAGCGGCCGCCTCCGCAGCAGCCTCCGCCTCGGCCACCACGCCCTCCGGCAGCTTCACCGACTCCAGCAGCAGCTGCGCCACGTCCACCACGGTGACGTGTTCCTGCGCCTGGCCCTCGTTCTTCTTGCCGTTCACCGAGTCGGTCAGCATCACCAGGCAGAACGGGCACGCCGTCGACACGATGTCGGGGTTGAGCGACAGGGCTTCGTCGACGCGCTCGTTGTTGATGCGCTTGCCGATCCGCTCCTCCATCCACATCCGCGCGCCACCGGCGCCGCAGCAGAAGCCCCGCTCCTTGTGGCGGTGCATCTCCTGCTGCCGCAGGCCCGGCACGGCCGACATGATCTCGCGCGGCGGCGTGTAGACCTTGTTGTGCCGGCCCAGGTAGCACGGGTCGTGGTACGTGATCAGCCCGTCGACCGGGGTCACCGGCGTGAGGCGGCCCTCGTCGATCAGGTGCTGGAGCAGCTGCGTGTGGTGGATGACCTCGTACTCGCCGCCCAGCTGCGGGTACTCGTTCGCGATGGTGTTGAAGCAGTGCGGGCAGGTGGAGACGATCCGCTTCGCCGACTTCGGCTTCTTCGTCTCCGGGTCCTCGTCGTCCTCGCCGAACGCCATGTTCAGCATCGCGACGTTCTCGGACGCCAGCTGCTGGAACAGCGGCTCGTTGCCGAGACGGCGCGGGGAGTCACCCGTGCACTTCTCGTCGCCGCCCATGATCGCGAACTTGACGCCCGCGATGTTCAGCAGCTCCGCGAAGGCCTTCGTGGTCTTCTTGGCCCGGTCCTCGAGTGCGCCGGCGCAGCCGACCCAGTAGAGGTAGTCGAACTCGGAGAGGTCCTCCGCGTCCTTGCCGATGATCGGGACCTCGAAGTCCACCTCCTTGGTCCACTCGACGCGCTGCTTCTTCGCCAGGCCCCAGGGGTTGCCCTTCTTCTCCAGGTTCTTGAGCATCGTGCCCGCCTCCGACGGGAACGCGCTCTCGATCATCACCTGGTAGCGGCGCATGTCGACGATGTGGTCGATGTGCTCGATGTCCACCGGGCACTGCTCGACGCAGGCACCGCAGCTCGTGCAGGACCACAGGACGTCGGGGTCGATGACCCCGTTCTCCTCGGCGGTGCCGATCAGCGGCCGCTCGGCCTCGGCGAGGGCCGAGGCGGGGACGTCTCTGAGCTGTTCGGGCGTGGCCTTCTCGTTGCCCTCCATGTCCTTGCCGCCGCCCGCGAGCAGGTACGGGGCCTTGGCGTGCGCGTGGTCGCGCAGCGACATGATCAGGAGCTTGGGGGAGAGGGGCTTGCCGGTGTTCCAGGCCGGGCACTGCGACTGGCAGCGACCGCACTCCGTGCACGTGGAGAAGTCGAGGATGCCCTTCCACGAGAACTGCTCGACCTGGGAGACGCCGAAGACGTCGTCCTCGCCCGGGTCCTCGAAGTCGATGACCTTCCCGCCGCTGGTCATGGGCTGCAGGGCGCCCAGCGCGACCGCGCCGTCCGCGTTGCGCTTGAACCAGATGTTCGGGAAGCCGAGGAAGCGGTGCCAGGCGACACCCATGTTGGTGTTGAGCGATACGACGATCATCCAGATCAGCGAGGTGCCGATCTTGATCATCGCGGTGAAGTAGATGGCGTTCTGCAGCGCGCCGAGCGACATGCCCTTGAACGCCAGCACCAGCGGGTACGAGACGAAGTAGGCGGGCTCGTACGAGTCCACGTGGTGGATCGCGCCTTCGAGGCCGCGCAGGCACAGGATCGCGAGGCCGATGGTCAGGATGATGTACTCGACGAAGTACGCCTGCCAGGCCTTCGAGCCCGCGAAGCGCGACTTGCGGCCGGCCCGCGAGGGCAGCGACGCGAGACGGATCCCCATCAGGATGACGATGCCGAGGACCGTCATGAGGCCGATGAACTCGATGTAGAGCTCGAACGGCAGGAACTCGCCGATGATCGGGAGCGTCCAGTCGGCCTGGAAGAGCTGCCCGTACGCCTGCACCAGCGTCGGCGGCAGGGTCAGGAAGCCGATCGCGACGAACCAGTGCGCGAAGCCGACGAGGCCCCAGCGGTTCATCCGGCTGTGTCCGAGGAACTCCCGGACCAGGGTGATCGTTCGTGCCTTCGGATCGTCCGTACGGCTGCCTGCCGGTACGGGCTGTCCGAGCTTCACGAAGCGGTAGATCTGCGCCACGGCTCGGGCGAGCAGCGCGACGCCGACCACGGTCAGGACCAGCGACACGATGATCGCGGCGAGTTGCATGGAAGGGCTCCTCGGGCGGCACTTACTAAGCGGTAACTTATCCAGTCAAGGCTTGAGGTTACCCAGTCCCGACGCCGCAATGTAGCCGAGCGTGCGGTGATCTGCGTCGCTCAGGGTCGCCTGTGCCGCCAGGCCGCCCGCGGGGTCCGCGCGAGGATCGCCAGATCCATCCCCAGCCAGTGGTTCTCCACATAGTGCCGGTCCAGCAGGTCCATCTCCTCCCACGGCAGGTCCGAACGCGCGCCCGCCTGCCACAGCCCCGTCATCCCGGGCCGCACGAGGAGCCGGTCGGGCCGGTCGGTGCGGGGCTCCGGGCGCGGCCCGACCAGCGACATCTCCCCGCGCACGACGTTCAGCAGCTGCGGCATCCCGTCCAGCGCGCACCGCTCCAGCGCCGCCCCGGCCCGGCCCTTGCCGACCCGGAACCGCCAGGCCCCGTACGCCCGCCCGCCGAGCCCGGCCGCGGGCTCCCGTACGAGGACGCCCGCGCCCTGGGTCGCGTACAGCAGCCCGGCGACCAGCAGGAGCGGTACGAGGAGCACCGCGATCAGGAGCGCCGCCCCCAGGAGGTCGAGGACCCGCTTGGCGGGTGGCCTGGCCGGCCGGAGCCCTGGCGCGGCGGGGAGGCGTAGCAGCAGAGGCATGCCAGCACCGTGCCGGACGCCTTGGGCGGTGTGGGGGTGCCGCGCGGCCGTGGTTACCCGTTCGGGTGCGGCGTCGCCGTTGGGGCTCCGCCCCGAACCCCGCGCCTCAAACGCCGGCGGGGTTGGAATGGAGGCTGGCTTGAGCGTAAGCGCGACCTAAAGGTTGAGCCCCCTCGGCTCAGCTCTGTTGACGCCAGCGCAGCGTTGCGGCATCCTTGAGTCTGTTCCACTCAAGTCAGCTGGAGGAATCAAAATGGCACGTGCGGTCGGCATCGACCTGGGCACCACTAACTCCGTCGTCAGCGTTCTGGAAGGCGGCGAGCCCACCGTCATCACCAACGCCGAGGGCGCCAGGACCACGCCGTCCGTCGTCGCCTTCGCCAAGAACGGCGAGGTCCTCGTCGGCGAGGTCGCCAAGCGCCAGGCGGTCACGAACGTGGACCGGACCATCCGTTCCGTCAAGCGCCACATGGGCACTGACTGGAAGATCAACCTGGATGGCAAGGACTTCAACCCGCAGCAGATGAGCGCCTTCATCCTGCAGAAGCTGAAGCGCGACGCCGAGGCGTACCTGGGTGAGAAGGTCACGGACGCGGTCATCACCGTCCCGGCCTACTTCAACGACTCCGAGCGTCAGGCGACGAAGGAAGCCGGCGAGATCGCGGGCCTCAACGTCCTGCGTATTGTCAACGAGCCGACTGCCGCCGCCCTGGCCTACGGCCTCGACAAGGACGACCAGACCATTCTCGTCTTCGACCTCGGTGGCGGCACCTTCGACGTGTCGCTCCTCGAGATCGGCGACGGCGTCGTCGAGGTCAAGGCCACCAACGGTGACAACCACCTCGGTGGCGACGACTGGGACCAGCGCGTCGTCGAGTACCTCGTGAAGCAGTTCCAGAACGGCCACGGCGTCGACCTGTCCAAGGACAAGATGGCGCTCCAGCGTCTGCGCGAGGCCGCCGAGAAGGCGAAGATCGAGCTGTCCTCCTCCACGGAGACCTCGATCAACCTGCCCTACATCACGGCTTCCGCCGAGGGCCCGCTGCACCTGGACGAGAAGCTCACGCGCGCCCAGTTCCAGCAGCTGACCTCGGACCTGCTCGAGCGCTGCAAGAGCCCGTTCCACAACGTCATCAAGGACGCGGGTATCAACCTGTCCGAGATCGACCACGTGGTCCTGGTCGGCGGCTCCACCCGCATGCCGGCCGTCGCCGAGCTCGTCAAGGAGCTCACCGGCGGTCAGGACGCCAACAAGGGCGTCAACCCGGACGAGGTCGTCGCCCTCGGCGCGACCCTCCAGGCGGGCGTTCTCAAGGGTGAGGTCAAGGACGTCCTGCTCCTCGACGTGACCCCGCTGTCCCTCGGTATCGAAACCAAGGGCGGCATCATGACCAAGCTCATCGAGCGCAACACCACGATCCCGACCAAGCGGTCCGAGATCTTCACGACGGCCGAGGACAACCAGCCGTCCGTGCAGATCCAGGTCTACCAGGGCGAGCGCGAGATCGCGGCGTACAACAAGAAGCTCGGCATGTTCGAGCTGACCGGTCTGCCGCCGGCCCCCCGTGGCATCCCGCAGATCGAGGTCTCCTTCGACATCGACGCCAACGGCATCATGCACGTCACGGCGAAGGACCTCGGCACGGGCAAGGAGCAGAAGATGACCGTCACCGGCGGCTCTTCGCTCGCCAAGGACGAGGTCGACCGCATGCGCCAGGAGGCGGAGCAGTACGCGGACGAGGACTCCCGTCGCAAGGAGGCGGCCGAGTCCCGCAACCAGGGCGAGCAGCTCGTCTACCAGACGGAGAAGTTCGTCAAGGACAACGAGGACAAGGTCCCGGCCGAGGTCAAGGACGAGGTCCAGGCGTCCATCGACGAGCTGAAGGAAAAGCTCAAGGGCGAGGACACCGCCGAGATCCGCACCGCGACCGAGAAGCTCGGCGCCGTCAGCCAGAAGCTCGGCCAGGCGATCTACGCCGACGCCCAGGCGGCCCAGGCCGCCGGTGGCGCCCCGGCCGGTGACGGCCAGGCCCACGCCGACGACGACGTCGTCGACGCCGAGATCGTCGACGACGAGAAGCAGAAGGGCGGCGCTGCCTGATGTCGGAGGAGACCCCGGGCTTCGACGAGAAGCCCGAAGTCCCCACCGGCGCGGATGACGCAGCCGCCGAGCCGAAGACCGCCGGTTCCTCCAAGGGGGAGCCGGCGGCCCCGGCCGGGGACGCAGCGGCAGCGGCAGCGGCAGCGGATGTGGCCCTCCTGGCCCAGCTGGACCAGGCCCGTACGGCGCTCGGCGAGCGCACCGGTGACCTCCAGCGACTCCAGGCGGAGTACCAGAACTACCGCCGCCGGGTGGAGCGGGACCGGATCGCCGTCAAGGAGATCGCGGTCGCGGCCCTCCTGACGGAGCTCCTCCCGACCCTGGACGACATCGGCCGGGCGCGGGAGCATGGCGAACTGGTCGGCGGCTTCAAGTCGGTGGCCGAATCGCTGGAGACCGCCGCGGCCAAGATGGGCCTGCAGCAGTTCGGCAAGGAGGGCGAGCCCTTCGACCCGACGATCCACGAGGCCCTGATGCACTCGTACGCGCCGGACGTCACCGAGGACACCTGCGTGGCGATCCTGCAGCCCGGCTACCGGATCGGCGAGCGTACGATCCGTCCCGCACGGGTCGCGGTGGCCGAGCCCCAGCCGGGCGCGGCGCCGAAGTCCGAGGCGGCCGAGGCCGACGCGCCGTCGGACAAGGACGCGGATGCCCCCGAAAAGGGCTGACGCTGCAGCGTATTTTGCACGACGTATCGCAGTAGCAGTACGAGAGGAGGGACACCGGGGATGAGCACGAAGGACTTCGTCGAGAAGGACTACTACAAGGTCCTCGGTGTCCCGAAGGACGCCACCGAGGCCGAGATCAAGAAGGCGTACCGGAAGCTCGCCCGCGAGTTCCACCCGGACGCCAACAAGGGCGACTCCTCGGCCGAGGAGCGCTTCAAGGAGATCTCCGAGGCGAACGACATCCTCGGGGACCCCAAGAAGCGCAAGGAGTACGACGAGGCCCGGGCCCTGTTCGGCAGCGGGGGCTTCCGCCCCGGCCCGGGCGGGGCCGGCGGCCAGTTCAACTTCGACCTCGGTGACCTCTTCGGAGGCCAGCAGCAGGGCGGCGGCGCGGGCGGCGGCTTCGGCGGCGGTCTGGGCGACGTCTTCGGCGGCCTGTTCAACCGCGGCGGCGCCGGTCCCGGCGCCGGGACCCGTACCCAGCCGCGCCGCGGCCAGGACATCGAATCGGAGGTCACCCTCTCCTTCACGGAGGCGGTGGACGGGGCCACGGTCCCGCTCCGGATGTCCTCGCAGGCGCCCTGCAAGGCCTGTTCGGGCACCGGCGACAAGAACGGCACGCCCCGCGTGTGCCCGACCTGCGTCGGCACCGGCCAGGTCTCCCGGGGCAGCGGCGGCGGTTTCTCGCTGACCGACCCCTGTGCGGACTGCAAGGGCCGCGGCCTCATCGCCGAGACCCCCTGTGACGTCTGCAAGGGCAGCGGCCGGGCCCGCAGCTCCAAGACCATGCAGGTCCGGATCCCGGCGGGAGTCTCCGACTCCCAGCGGATCCGGCTGCGCGGCAAGGGTGCTCCGGGCGAGCGCGGCGGCCCGTCCGGCGACCTGTACGTGGTCGTGCACGTGGACGGCCACCCGGTCTTCGGCCGCAAGGACGACAACCTCACGGTGACCGTCCCGGTGTCGTTCGCGGAGGCGGCCCTGGGCGCCGACATCAAGGTCCCGACCTTGAACGGCCCCTCGGTGACGCTGAAGCTGCCGCCGGGCACCCCCAACGGCCGTACGATGCGGGCCCGCGGCAAGGGAGCGGTCCGCAAGGACGGCACCCGCGGCGACCTGCTCGTCACGGTGGAGGTAGCGGTCCCGACCGAGCTGAACGACAAGGCCCGCGAGGCCTTGGAGTTGTACCGCGACGCGATGGAGTCCGAGGACCCGCGCTCCGCGCTGTTCGAGTCCGCGAAGGGAGCATGACATGGACGGTCGCCGCAGCCAGGCTCGTACGGGTAAGGGGTATTACCAGCTCACCGACGAGACCCCGGTCTACGTGATCTCGGTGGCCGCCCAGCTCTCGGGCCTGCATCCGCAGACCCTGCGCCAGTACGACCGCCTCGGCCTGGTCTCCCCGGACCGTACGGCCGGGCGCGGCCGGCGCTACTCGGCCCGTGACATCGAGCTGCTCCGTACGGTGCAGGCGCTGTCCCAGGACGAGGGCATCAACCTGGCCGGCATCAAGCGCATCATCGAACTGGAGAACCAGGTCGCCGCGCTCCAGCAGCGCGTGGCCGAGCTCTCCAGTGCCGTCGACGGCGCCGCCGCCGTCCTCCAGCAGCGCGAGGCCCAGGTGCACGCCTCGTACCGCCGCGACCTGGTCCCGTACCAGCCGCCGGTCCCGGGCAACGCCCTGGTCGTCTGGCGCCCGGCGCCGAAGCGGCCGCAGGGCTGACGTCCAGAGCCCGGGAAGGCCCCGATCCATCGGATCGGGGCCTTCCCGGCGTCCGGGGGCCCCTCGGGGCGCGCAGGGCGCGCGGGACGCGCCGGGGCCCCCAGGGGCTACGGCGGGTCCTTGAGGATGCCCGACTGGGCGATGAGGAAGCCGAGTTGGGCGCGGCTGCCGCTGCCCAGGGCGGAGGCCAGCTTGGCGATGTGCGCGCGGCAGGTCCGTACGTTCATCCCCAGGCGGCGCGCGATGGCCTCGTCCACGTGCCCCTCGATGAGGAGCTGGGCGATGGAGCGCTGCACGCCGGAGATGCCGGCCGGGGTGTGCTCGTAGGTCACCTCGTCGTCCAGGGGCACGGCGCGGCGCCACAGCTGCTCGAAGACCTTGATGAGGTACTGGACGAGCCCGGGGTGGCGCAGCTCCAGGGCGAGGCCGCGGCCGGCGCCGGCCGGGATGAAGGCGACGGTGCGGTCGAAGATGATGAGGCGCTCGATGAGCTCCTCCAGGGTGCGGATCTCGACCTTGCCCGTGGCGATGCGGTCCGCGTAGGCGAGCGTGCCCTGGCTGTGCCGCGCGGTGTGCTGGTACAGGGTGCGGATGCTCACCCCGCGGTTGGTCAGGGCGGTGCCGCGCTCCAGGGCCTCGGAGAGGGCGAAGGGGGGCCGGGCCCCGCCCGGCTGGACGGTCAGGACCTCGGTGTGGCATTCGGCGGTGGCCAGGTCGAGCGCCGCGTTGATCTGTTCCAGGCCGTCGAGGGGGGTGATGGCGTGGCTGTCCGCGGGGGACCGGGCGCTGATGGCGAGGAACGGCTCGAATGCGTCTGTGAGATCCACGGCGCTGCGGCGACGCTCCTGGATCTCCTGTTCGAGCGGGTGGAGCCTTTGTGCGAGTGCGACCGAGGGTGGAACCGCGCGGAGCTGATTCGCGTCATCCGGGTCGGGTCGCAGCAGCCCGAATTCGAGCAGGCAGGGGGCGTTTCCGACCTCACTGCGCGGTACGCGACCATTGCTCAGCGCGGCGGCGTACAGCCGCGTTCCCTCGGCACACATACATGTGACCGGGTGGGGATGTGTCGGGTTCGTGTCGTTATTAGGCAAATCTCCACCCCCCAGGGTCCTGAACATGTAAGAACATGATGCATCGTCCCTGTGGCACTGACGTGCCTGAATGAGCCATCGTCTGACACGCGGGGGAGAGGATTCCATCAAGTGAGGACGAAGCCGACCATGTACAAGAGAATGCTTCGCTCGGCGCTTGCCGTTGTTTTCTCCGTCGCTACGGTCTTTGCGGCAGCCAGTGCTGTCAACGGAGTGGGCAAGTCAGACATCAGCTGGGACTCGACGCCCCTCAATGCGGCTCAGGCGGGGGACATCAGTTGGGACTCCATGCCGACGCGGGTCGCCTGATGACCCCCGACGACCGCGGCTTCCGTCGCGAAATGGCTTCCGCGTACCGATCGGGCTGGCAGTTCATCGACCTGACCAGCGCAATTCCGTACGCCGGCGATTCATTGAAGGTCACCCTCTTCGGCCAGCCGATCGTCGTGGTGCGCGAGGAGGACGAGGACGTCCGCGCCTACCGCTGCCTGCGCCGTCCCCGAGGTGCGCCGCAGCCCGTGCGCTGCGAGGTCCGGTACGGCATGGTCTTCGTCAACCTGGATCAACGTGATCACCAGCTCTTCGAGCCCGAAACCACCGCCACCCCCCGCAGTGCCTGACGCGATTCCCCCGTCGTCACAGATCGCTCAGGCGCTACCCCCCACACAGCGGCGCCATCGTGGACCTGACCACGATGGCGCCGTTGTGATGTGCCTGTCCAGTAGTTGAACCGGACAAATACCGAACGGCCTCGCACCCGGCCCGCGCCCGCCTCGAGCCCGGCCCGACCTGCGCGACTGCGCCCTGCGCGACTACGCCCGGCGCCCTACGCCCGACCCATGGCCCGGTCCAGGGTGATCTCCATGACCACCCGGTCCGGGTTCGGCGAGGGCATGCGCCCGTAGCGCTCCGCGTAGCGGCGCACCGCCTCCGCGACGGAGGCCTCGTCCGTACGGATCACCGCGCGGCCCTCCAGGGTCGCCCAGCGGCGTCCCTCCATCTGGCAGACCGCCGCCCGGGGGCCGTCCGGTGCGTCCGCGCGCCCCTGTGCCGCCAGGACGTTGCGGATCTTCTTGCTGTTCTTGTTGCTGATCACCCGTGCCAGCCCGGCCTCCGGGTCGTAGGTCACGCCCACGGGCACCACGTGCGGGCTGCCGTCGGGGCGCGGGGTGGTCAGCGTGCAGACGTGCCGCTCCCGCCAGAAGGCGAGGTATTCCGGCGTCGGGTTGAGTACCTCGTGAGACATGGTGCGAGGGTACGGCGAAGGGTCCGGCGCAAGGTGCACGGGCCACCTTGAGTGGAATAGACTCAACTTTGTGCAGGTTGTTCTTGTTAACCGTACGGAGAGGAGCAGCCGCAAGTGGATGCCGAGCTGACCAACAAGAGCCGGGACGCGCTGAACGCGGCCACGAGCAGGGCCGTCAAGGACGGGCACGCGGACCTGACGCCCGCCCACCTGCTGCTGGCGCTCCTCGCCGGCGAGGACAACGAGAACGTCACCGACCTGCTGGCCGCCACCGACGCCGACCAGGCCGCCGTGCGCGCCGGAGCGGACCGGCTGCTGGCCGCCCTGCCCAGCGTCACCGGTTCCACGGTCGCGCCCCCGCAGCCCACGCGCGAGCTGCTCGCCGTACTGGCCGAGGCGGACGCGCAGGCCGGCAAGCTCGGCGACGAGTACCTCTCCACCGAACACCTGCTCATCGCCATCGCCGCCAAGGGCGGCGCGGCCGGCGAGCTCCTCGCCGCCCAGGGCGCGACCGCGAAGAAACTGCTGTCCGCATTCGAGACCTCAAGAGGAGGGCGGCGGGTGACCTCCCCCGACCCCGAGGGCCAGTACAAGGCCCTGGAGAAGTTCGGCACCGACTTCACGGCGGCGGCCCGCGAGGGCAAGCTCGACCCGGTCATCGGCCGCGACCACGAGATCCGGCGCGTCGTCCAGGTCCTTTCGCGCCGCACCAAGAACAACCCGGTGCTCATCGGCGAGCCCGGCGTCGGCAAGACCGCCGTCGTCGAGGGCCTGGCCCAGCGCATCGTCAAGGGCGACGTTCCGGAGTCCCTGAAGAACAAGCGGCTCGTCTCCCTCGACCTCGGCGCGATGGTCGCCGGCGCCAAGTACCGCGGCGAGTTCGAGGAGCGGCTCAAGACCGTCCTCGCGGAGATCAAGTCCAGCGACGGCCAGATCATCACCTTCATCGACGAGCTGCACACGGTCGTCGGAGCGGGCGCCGGCGGGGACTCCGCCATGGACGCGGGCAACATGCTCAAGCCCATGCTGGCCCGCGGCGAGCTGCGCATGGTCGGCGCGACCACCCTCGACGAGTACCGCGAGCGGATCGAGAAGGACGCGGCGCTGGAGCGGCGCTTCCAGCAGGTGCTGGTCGCCGAGCCGAGCGTCGAGGACACCATCGCGATCCTGCGCGGGCTCAAGGGCCGCTACGAGGCCCACCACAAGGTCGTCATCAACGACAGCGCACTGGTGGCCGCGGCCACCCTCTCCGACCGGTACATCACCTCCCGCTTCCTGCCCGACAAGGCCATCGACCTCGTCGACGAGTCCATGTCCCGGCTCCGCATGGAGATCGACTCCTCCCCGCTGGAGATCGACGAGCTCCAGCGCTCGGTCGACCGCCTCCGGATGGAGGAGCTGGCCCTGAACAACGAGTCGGACCCCGCCTCCCGCGAGCGTCTCGACAAGATCCGCAAGGACCTCGCGGACAAGGAGGAGGACCTGCGGGGCCTGACCGCCCGCTGGGAGAAGGAGAAGCAGTCCCTCAACCGGGTCGGCGAGCTCAAGGAGCGCCTGGACGACCTGCGCGGCCAGGCCGAGCGGGCCCAGCGCGACGGAGACTTCGACACCGCCTCCAAGCTGCTCTACGGGGAGATCCCGGCCCTGGAGCACGAGCTCGCGGAAGCCACCGAGGAGGAGGCCGCTTCGGCGGGGTCCGCCGCGAAGACCGGACATTCCAAAGACGCCATGGTCAAGGACGAGGTCGGCCCGGACGACATCGCCGACGTGGTCGCTGCCTGGACGGGCATCCCGGCCGGCCGGCTGCTCCAGGGCGAGACCGAGAAGCTGCTGCGCATGGAGGAGGAGCTGGGACGGCGCCTGATCGGCCAGGGCGAGGCCGTACGGGCCGTCTCGGACGCCGTGCGCCGCACCCGGGCCGGTATCGCCGACCCGGACCGCCCGACCGGCTCGTTCCTCTTCCTGGGCCCCACGGGCGTGGGCAAGACGGAGCTGGCCAAGGCGCTTGCGGACTTCCTCTTCGACGACGAGCGGGCGATGGTCCGCATCGACATGTCGGAGTACTCCGAGAAGCACAGCGTGGCCCGCCTGGTCGGCGCCCCGCCCGGGTACGTGGGCTACGAGGAGGGCGGCCAGCTCACCGAGGCCGTCCGCCGCCGCCCGTACTCCGTGGTCCTCCTGGACGAGGTGGAGAAGGCCCATCCCGAGGTCTTCGACATCCTGCTCCAGGTCCTCGACGACGGGCGCCTCACGGACGGCCAGGGCCGCACCGTGGACTTCCGCAACACCATCCTGATCCTGACCTCGAACCTGGGGTCGCAGTTCCTGGTCGACCCGACCACCTCCCCGGAGGACAAGAAGGCCCGGGTCCTGGACGTGGTGCGGGCCTCCTTCAAGCCGGAGTTCCTCAACCGCCTCGACGACCTGGTGGTCTTCTCGGCCCTGAGCGGGGCCGAGCTGGCCCACATCGCCGAGCTCCAGATCGGCCGCCTCGCCAAGCGGCTGGCCGAGCGCCGCCTGACCCTGGACGTCACGCCCGAGGCCCTGGCCTGGCTGGCGGACAAGGGCAACGACCCGGCGTACGGAGCCCGCCCGCTGCGCCGCCTGATCCAGACGGCGATCGGCGACCGCCTGGCCCGCGAGATCCTCTCGGGCGAGGTCAAGGACGGCGACACCGTCCGCGTCTCCCTCGCGGGCGACGACCTGCTGGTCGGCAAGGCGCTCTGAGGCACGCCGAGGGCCGTACGGGGCCCGGGCCGCGGCACTGCCGCCGTGGCCAGGGGCCCCGTACGGCCCTCACCCGTCGTAGGCGACGAACCGGATCCGGACGTCGTACCCCGTCTGCTGCTCGACACTGATCCGCACCTTCGGGGCGCGGCCCGGCACGGCGTCGGGGCGGTCGACTCCGAGGCACCGGTCCCCGCCCTCCGGGTCGAACCCCGGCCCCGGCTTCGGACAGATCGCGGGACGGTCGTCCCGCGCGTACTCCGGCGCCTGGGGGAAGGCGCTGGCCAGCCAGGCGTCCAACCCGGACCGGTCGAAGCGGAACGATCCGGTCACGGTGGAGTGCGGCGAGTCGACCCGCCAGCACTTCTCGTCGTGGACCCCCGCGGGCAGGTTCCCCCCGGCGAACTCCATCGCCTGGGCGCAGGTGACCTCGTGGCTGCCCTCGGGGCCCTTCCCGGCGTCGCCCCGGTCGCCCGGTGCCGTCCACAGCCAGATCGCTCCGCCGAGGCCGATCACCAGCGCCGCGGCGGGCGCCGACACCGCGAGTACACGCAAAGGCCTGTGAATAGACACCCATCCCCCTTACGGCGGCCCTACTCCTGTCCGCCCGGAGCGGATCGTACGTGCGGGGGTGGACATGAGGCGGGCGGGATGAGGGAGGATGGCCGCATCCGCACGAAGGGAAGTACACGGTGAGCATCGACCCGGCCTCGATTCCGAACTTCGGAGGGCAGCAGCCCGATCCGCAGGCCACAGGACCGGCGGGCCCCGTCGTCCCCGACCAGGATCTGGTCAAGCAGCTTCTGGAGCAGATGGAGCTCAAGTACGTCGTCGACGACGAGGGTGACCTCGCGGCGCCGTGGGAGGAGTTCCGCACGTACTTCATGTTCCGCGGCGAGGACGACCAGCAGGTCTTCTCCGTGCGGACCTTCTACGACCGCCCCCACAAGATCGACGAGAAGCCGCAGCTCCTCGAGTCGATCGACGACTGGAACCGCCGCACCCTGTGGCCGAAGGTCTACAGCCACACCCACGACGACGGCTCCGTCCGTCTGATCGGTGAGGCGCAGATGCTGATCGGCACCGGCGTGAACCTGGAGCACTTCGTGTCCTCCACGGTCAGCTGGGTCCGTGCGTCGATCGAGTTCGACAAGTGGCTCGTCGAGCAGCTCGGCCTGGAGGCCGAGGTCGACTCCGCCGACAAGGGCGACGACGACGAGGGCGACAGCGAGACCAACTAGGTCTCAGCCGTCCCTCACGGCGCCACCCCGGATACGAGCAGCAGGTACGGCCCGTATGCGTACGAGAGCCCGGCCAGCACCCCGGTCACCACGACCGCGGTGCGCGGCCGGGCTTTCGCCATGAGGGCCGCCGCCGGCAGCAGCAGCGGGAACGCGGGCAGCAGGAAGCGCGGCTTCGACTCGAAGAAGCCGGCCCCGCCGTAGGTCATCAGCAGCAGCACGCCGGTGTACACGAGCAGCGGCAGCGGGGCCGTCCGGTCCCGTACGAGCCGGGCCGCGAGCAGCAGCGCCGCCACCAGCAGGACCGCCGTCACCGTGGTGGCGAGCTCCGTGTGCCCGCCGGACACGGCGTTCCAGGCGGAGCGCAGCGCCGCCGCGCCGAAGTCGAAGCGCGAGCCCCAGCCGCTCTGGACGGCGAAGTAGCCGCCGAGGAGGTCGTCCCGGCGGGCGCCGACGAGCAGGACGTACGAGGCCCAGCCCGCGGGCGCGGCCAGCGCGGCGGCCCACACCGCCGGAGCACGGCCCCGGCGTACGAGGATCTCGTACCCGGCACTCACCACCACGGCGGCGGCGACCGCGGCCCCGGTGGGCCGGGTCAGCCCGGCGAGCACGGCCAGCCCCGCGGCCCAGCCCCACCGGCCCCGCAGCAGCGCGTACAGGGCCCAGGCCGCGAAGGCGGCCAGCAGGGGCTCGGTGTAGGCGAGGGTGAGCATGAGGGAGTGCGGCAGCACGGCCCACAGTGCGACGAGCAGCAGTCCGCCGCGGGGCCCGAGGAGGTGTTCCCCGACCCGGTACACCCCGACGGCCGCCGCCCCGGCCGCGATCCAGGCGACCACGAGCGCGGCGGTGGTCAGGGAGCCCGGCAGCACGAGGGAGGCGCAGCGGATGAGGACGGGGTAGAGCGGGAAGAAGGCCGAGTCGCTCTGGAGCGAGCCGATGCCGGGGTACATCTGGGTGCGCCCGTAGCCGTGCTCGGCGATCCGCAGGTACCAGACCGAGTCCCAGGACTCCCCGAGCACCTTCACGGGGCTGCGTCCGGTCCACCAGGCCACGGCGGCGACCACCAGCACCCCGGCCCCGCGCAGGGCGGCGAAGACCCCGAGCGCGAGGAGGGCGGTGGGGGTCTGGGTGCGTACGGTGCGCGATGCGGTGGCCGTGGCCGTGGCCATGGACATGTATCCCCGACTTCCCTCGTCCTGCCTCGGCCTGCTTCGTGCTGCTGCGTTCTGCCTCGTGCTGCCTCGTCCTGCGTGGGACGCGTTTACGCTCGCCCCATGATGATGAGAGCTTCGGGCACCTTCAAGGTCGTCAGTTTCACTCCGGCCCCGCTGACCCCGGAGCCCCCGGTGGAGACCGGGCTCCCGGTCGGTGTGGCGACGATGGAGAAACACTACGAGGGCGAGTCCCTCTCGGGCCGCTCGGCCACGCTCTTCACCGCCGCCTTCGACCAGGAGGCGGGCGTCGGCAGCTACGTGGCAATGGAGTCCTTCGAGGGCACCCTCGCGGGCCGTGAGGGTGCCTTCAACTTCGTCCACGGGGCCACCACGGACGGCGGCCCCGACCGCAGCGCCGAGCACTTCGCGATCGTCCCGGCCAGTGGCACGCGGGCCCTGAAGGGCATCACGGGCACGGGCGGCCTGCGCGTCGACGAGGACGGCACCCACCGCATCTGGTTCGACTTCGACCTGCCGGCGTAGCCCTCGGGGCCGTCCGGGCCCTCAGGGCCGTCCGGGCCCTCAGGGCCCTCAGGGCCCTCAGGGCCCTCAGGGCCTTCAGAGGCGTCGCAGCCGGGCCACGGCCTCCTCCAGCACCTCGGTCTTCTTGCAGAAGGCCCAGCGCACCTGGGTGGCTCCCGCCGACTTGTCGTCGTAGAACACCTGGTTCGGGATGGCCACGACCCCGCACCGCTCCGGCAGGGCCCGGCAGAAGGCCAGGCCGTCGCGCTCCCCGAGCGGGGTGATGTCGGTGGTGATGAAGTACGTGCCCTGCGGCCGGAACACCTCGAAGCCGGCCGCCGCGAGGCCGTCGGCGAGGAGGTCGCGCTTGGCGGCCAGGTCCGCGCGGAAGGCCTCGTAGTACGAGTCCGGCAGGGCCAGCGCCTCGGCGATGGCGTACTGGAAGGGCCCCGAGGAGACGTAGGTCAGGAACTGCTTGGCGGAGCGCACCGCCGTGACCAGTTCCGGGGTCCCGGTCACCCAGCCGACCTTCCAGCCGGTGAAGGAGAAGGTCTTGCCGCTGGAGGAGATCGTCACCGTACGGTCCCGCATGCCCGGCAGGCCCGCCAGCGGGGTGTGGGAGCCCTCGAAGACCAGGTGCTCGTAGACCTCGTCCGTGATGACCAGCAGGTCCCGGGAGACGGCCAGCTCGGCGATCGCGGAGAGTTCGGCGGGCGTGAGCACGGTGCCCGTCGGGTTGTGGGGGGTGTTCAGCAGCAGCAGCCGGGTCCGCGGGGTGACGGCGGCGCGCAGCGCGTCGACGTCGAGGCGGAAATCGGGGGCGCGCAGGGTGAGCGGGACCCGCACCGCCCCGGCCATTGCGATGCAGGCGGCGTAGGAGTCGTAGAACGGCTCCAGGGCGATGACCTCGTCGCCCGGTTCCAGGAGGGCCAGGAGCGCGGCCGCGATGGCCTCGGTGGCGCCCGCGGTGACGAGGACCTCGGTGTCGGGGTCGTAGGACAGGCCGTAGAAGCGCTGCTGGTGGGCGGCGACGGCGCGGCGCAGCTCCGGGACGCCGGGGCCCGGCGGGTACTGGTTGCCCCTGCCGTCGCGGATCGCGCGGACCGCCGCTTCGGCGATCTCGGCGGGGCCGTCGGTGTCGGGGAACCCCTGGCCGAGGTTGATCGATCCGGTGGCGGTGGCCAGCGCGGACATCTCCGCGAAGATCGTCGTACCGAAGGCCGCCAGCCTGCGGTTGAGGAACGGGCGGTCGGCGGCGGTGCTGTCGGGGCTGCTGTTGCTGCGTTCGGGAGCGCTCATGGCGTCATCCTTCCGGCAAGCTCTGGACTTGCTCAAGTGAGCTTTGGGTCGTGTACCCGCAGGGCATCCCCCCTGCACACGGGACGACAGGGGATCCCGGACCCGGGGAACCGGGTGGAACGCAAAGGGGGTGAACGGACATGACGTTCGTTCTGTTGATGATCGGCCTGGCCGTATCCGTCGTCGTGGTGCTCATCGGGGTGGTGGTGGTCCGTGCGGCCCGCTCCGGGTACTCGGGCGGCGGCTCGGGCGGCTCTGGCGGGTACAGCGGCAGCAGCAACAGCTGGTGGGCGGGCGGTTCGGACGGCGGCGGGTCCTCGTCCTCGTGCGGATCCTCCTCGTCCTCGTGCGGTTCCTCGTCCTCCTGCGGCTCCTCCTCCTCGTCGTGCGGCGGCGGAGGATGCGGATCCAGCTGACACGGGGGAGCATGGATGCGTGTACGCGAAGCGTCCACCGGGGACAACTTCCGTCAGGCGTCTTCTTGTTCGGGGCGCCGCCGCCGCGTATTACGGCGTACGGGCGGGATGTTGTTGAACACGTGAACTGAGGAGCCCCCGAGGGGATGTAAACCCCGTCAAGTTGGGTAAAAACGCTGTGAGTGCCGTGCCTTTCATGATTCCCTCGGTTGAGTAGACCAGTCCCCGGACCTCCCGGGACTTCCTGTGGACCCGTGCCGGTGTCCCCCCACCCGTTGACTACCGCTGGCGGGCCCCGGCCCATCTCCCTCGCGCGTTTGCGGAGCCGACTCATGCTCACGACCCTCCAGACCACCTATACCGACACGCGTGCCGCCGACCTCGCCTGGGCCCTGGGTCGGGAGCGGCTGCCCGCCCTGGCCGTACTGAACCTCGAACTGATGGGCGCAAAAGTCGAGTTGCGCCTGCTCGGGGCCTCTCATCAGGTGCTCCTGGAAGAGGGGGACGTGCTCTGTTCCGAGACCGTCGCCTGTATGCCCGGGAGCAGTACCCCGCTGCCGCTCGGCGTGGCCAAGCGGGTCGGCGACTGGGAGTACGAGTTCGCCGCGCGGGTCGAGACCCTCTCGCGCGGCTCCTTCGCCGGCCGGGCGCAGGAACTGCTCGCGCTGGTCGCGGATCACCCGAACGGGCTCGCCGGGACCTTCCCCGGCGACCCGCACGCCTTCACCGCCATGCTCGCGCAGCGCTACGAGGGCCAGGTCCGATGGCGCACCTGGCACGCCTATCCGCAGGAAGGGCAGCTGGTGGCGACGCGCACGCGCGTCGGCGTGCGGATGGGTGCGACGGGGGTGCCCACGGTCGGCGCCGCGGCCGCGGCGGCGCCGGCGCTCATCTGACGGGAGCCCGGCAGGCCTTTGACGGGCACTCGTTCGGCTGACACCCGCCGGGGCGGGGCGGTTCCCGCCCGGGCGGGAACCGCCTCCGAGTTCGACGTTCACGCGTACGGGTTCACCGGGGTGCGGAGCCGTCCCGCGGTTACGCCAACTGCCCGAACCAGTGCGCCACTTACACCCATGTGGGTGACTTGATGCAAGCGGGCGGTGACGTACGGTTCGCTTCATGATCGACCGTTCCGCCCCGCGCGGGGTGCTTCGCACCAGGTGGCGCCGCCTCCCGGCTCCGGATCCGCGCGGTGTGGCCCGCCTCCCGGCCCCCCTGCCCGTACGGCCCCGGACCGGACGGTTCCTCGTCCTGGCCACCGTGTTCGTCTGTGCCGCCTGCGGGCTCGTGTACGAGCTGGAGCTGCTCGCCCTGGGCTCGTACCTCATCGGCGATTCCGTCACCCAGGCGTCGGTCGTGCTGTCCGTCATGGTCTTCGCCATGGGCGTCGGATCCCTCCTCGCCAAGGCCCTGCGCAACCGCCCCGCCTTCGGGTTCGCCGCCATCGAGGCGGCGCTCGCCCTCCTCGGCGGGCTCTCCGCCATAGCTCTCTACGCCAGCTTCGCCTGGCTGGGGGAGTCGCGGCCCGCGCTCGTCGCCTTCTCCTTCGCCATCGGCGTGCTCATCGGCGCCGAGATCCCGCTCCTGATGGTGCTCATCCAGCGCATCCGCAGACAGGACGCGGGCGGCGCCGTCGCCGACCTGTTCGCCGCCGACTACGTCGGCGCCCTCGTCGGCGGCCTCGCCTTCCCCTTCCTGCTCCTGCCCGTCCTCGGCCAGCTCACCGGAGCCATGGTCACCGGCACCGTCAACGCCACCGTCGGCGCCGGGCTCGTCCTGTGGCTGTTCCGCCGCGATCTGAGCCGCCGCGCCCGCTGGCTGCTCATCGCCGCCAACATCACCGTCCTCGCCGTCCTCGCCAGCGCCACCGTCCTGGCCGACGACTTCGAACGCGTGGCCCGCCGCGCCGTCTACGGCGGCGAGGTCCGCGTCGCCGTCCAGACCGGGGTCCAGGAGCTCGTCCTGACCGGCCCCCCGACCGGCTCCCCGCGCTCGCTCGACCTCTTCCTCGACGGTCGCCTGCGGGTCAGCGGATACGACGAGTACCGCTACCACGAAGCCCTCGTGCACCCCGCGATGACCGGCCCGCACTCCCGGGTCCTGGTCCTCGGCGGCGGCGACGGGCTCGCCGCCCGCGAAGTCCTGCGCTACCGCGACGTCACCTCCGTCACCGTCGTCGAACTCGACCCCGGAGTCGTGCGGCTCGCCCGCACCGACCCGATGCTCTCCGCGCTCAACGGCCGGGTGTACGAGGATCCGCGACTCGGAGTCGTCACCCAGGACGCCTTCCGCTGGCTGCGCGGACCCGCCGCCCGCGACCGCTTCGACGTCATCGTCTCCGACCTGCCCGACCCCGGGATCACCCCCAGCACGAAGCTGTACTCGCAGGAGTTCTACGGGCTGGCCGCGCGGGCCCTGCGCCCCGGCGGGCGGCTCGCCGTGCACGCGGGACCGCTGGCCACGAGGCCCCGTACGTACTGGACCGTCGAAGCCACCCTGCGCGCGGCCGGCCTGAGCACCGCCCCCTACAGCGCGGGCGGCCGCCTCTCCGGATTCGCCGCGGGGCCCGACCGGGCGCTCGGCGCCGCCCCCGAGGCGCATCCGCAGGACTGGGGCTTCGTCCTCGCCGCCCGCGAAGGGGTTCCCGCGCTGCGCGTGGACCGGGACACGCCCGCCCTGCGCTCGCTGTCCACGCAGTCCCTCGGCGACGCCGCCCGCGACGCGGAACGCGGCCGGGTCTTCGGGCTCCCGCCGTCCACGCTCCCGCATCCGCGGTACTCGTAGATCCCTTCCGCCCTACCAGGCGCGGCCGGCCGGGAGCGCTGCGAGCTCCGGCGCCGACAGGTGCAGCACCTCGTACCGCTCGGTGGCGTCCTCGTCCCCGGGGCCGTCCGGTACGGCCTCCTCCCACAGGACGAAGCGGAGCAGCTGCCAGCTCCGCGGGTCGGCCGCGAGCGCCGCGGTGTGCACGCCGGGGTGCCGGGCGAGCCGCTCCAGCTCCTCGGTCTCCCGCTCGACCAGCGCGGTGAGGTCGGCATCGGCCGGGACGGCGGTCAGGCGGCGCGAGGCCGCCCGGGGCGCCGTGGCGGCGCGGGCGGGCCCGGCGAAGGCGGCAAGCCCGGTCCAGTGGTGGACGGCCGGGCGGCCGAAGTCGCGGACGATGCCCTGGAATCCGCCTCCGCCGAGGAGGAAGCGGCCCATCGCGCCGGGGTCGTTCCACAGGTAGAAGGGCGCGTACTGGTTGACCGGGGAGCCGCCGGCGCCGCGTTCGCGGACGAGGTAGGCCTTGAGGCCCAGCCCGGCGCGGTCGTCGAGCCCGTGCCCGAAGTCGGCGACGCGTCTGCGGATGATCCCCATGTCGTAGTCGGCGGGGAGGGTGATCTCGTACTGGCTCGCGTACACGGGATCTGCTTCCTACTCGGTGGGTGCCTGGAACAGGCCCAGCAGTCCGAGGAGTCCGTCCACGGACTGGGCGAAGACCTCGGCGTCCTCGGCGGCGCGGGCCAGGACGTACCCGCCCTGGAGCACGGCGACGACCGTCGCGGCCGTGGCGTCCGGGTCCAGCGCGGGCCCGAACTCGCCGGTGCGGCGCCCCTCGGCCAGCACCCCGGCCAGCCGGGACCGCAGCCACGCGAAGGTCTCCTCGACCGGGACGCGCAGCACGGGGTCCGCCATGACGTCCGGGTCCTGGGTGAGCCGGCCGATCGGGCAGCCGCGCAACACGTCGCGCTCGCGCCGCAGATAGGCGGTGATCCGCTCGCCCGCGGTGCCCGGGGCGTCGAACTGCGCCTGCGCCTTGGCGCGGAGCTCCGCGGCGGTGCGCTCGATCGCGGCCAGCGCCAGGCCGGACTTCCCGGCGAAGTGGTGGTACATGCTGCCCTGGCCGACCCCGGCCCGCTGCTGGATGGCCTTGGGGCTGGTGCCGACGTAACCGCGCTCCCACAGCAGCTCGCGGGTGCTTTCGATGAGGTCCTCGGACGCGTTCATGATTCCACTGTACATACCAGTAGGTACAGCGCGGTGCGTGGCGCTGCGCGAACACGGCCTCTCCGGACCGCAGCACTCCCTGACGGGGAGCTGACTCGTCGGTAGGCTCGACCGCATGGAGCATCAGGTGTTCGTTCCGGTCCCCGCCGTAGACGTCCGCGCCGTGCTGCGCGATCCCGCCCGGGTGGCGCGCTGCGTGCCGGGGCTCCAGCAGGACGCCGACACCGACGCCGGGCCGCTGTCCGGCCGGCTGAAGGTGCGGGTCGGCGGCCACACCGTGACCTACCGCGGAGTCCTGTCCGTCACCGAGCGGGATCCCGGCCACTTCACCCTCGAAGCCCGGGGCGCGGAGGTGCGGGGCAGCGGGAGCGTGAAGCTCTCCCTGGAGCTCCGGCTCACCGAGGCGGACGGCGGCACCCGGCTGGAGTTCACCGCCGAGTCGACCGCGGACGGCCGCGCCGCCGCCTTCGACCCGGAGGCCTCCGCCACCGCCGGGCACCGCCTGCTGGACCGGGCCGCGGCCCACCTCGCCGCGGTGGCGGGCACGGACGAGCCGGGCACCGATGAGCCGGTCGCCGACGGGGAGGCCGCCGACGGGGAGGTCACCGATGCGGTGGCGGTCACCGATGTGGTGGCCGAGTCCGAGGAGGAGGTCGGGGACGAGCCCGGGGATCCGGACCTGCCCGAGGTCACCGAGGTCACCGCGTCCGTGTTCGACGCCGAGGTCCCGCCCCCTTCGCTGGATCCCTTCCTGGACGGCACCTTCGAAGGCATCGCCGACCTCGGGGACCTCGGCGGTCCGCCGCGTCCGCCCGCCGAGGCCGCCCATGCCCGCCGCACGATGATCGGCCGCAGCGCGGAAGAGGTGGACCATGCGCCCCCGCGCGGCCGCTACGCCCCCGTCCCCGCCCCCACCGCGACCGCGGCCAACGCCAACCTCCGCTGGATCGCCCCGGCCGCGGCGGTGGCCGTGGCCTCGGCCGTCCTGCTGGGCCGGGCCCTTCGCCGCAAGCGATGAAGAAGCGGCTCAGGCCCAGGACGCCCTAAGGTCGGGGACATGAGTACGCAACTGCGCGCCGGCGGCGCCGAGGTGACCATCGACCAGGAGAACGGCTGCCGGATCAGCAGTCTGCGCATCGACGGGACGGAGCTGCTGCGGCAGGGGGACCGCTTCGGGTCCTTCCCGATGGTGCCCTGGTGCGGGCGCACCAGGAACGGCCAGTTCCAGGACGGCGCGACCCTCCACCAACTGCCGCTCAACCACCCGCCGCACGCCATCCACGGCTTCGGCCGCGACGCCGCCTGGCGCCCGGCCCGCACCACCGCCACCGAGGCCGCGTTCACGTACGCCCTCACCGACCCGTGGCCCTACGCGGGCCTCGTCACCCAGATCTTCGAGCTCGGCGAGAACGGCCTGACCCTGACCATGGGCGTGGAGACCTACGAGGACTCCTTCCCGGCGCAGGCCGGCTGGCACCCCTGGTTCCACCGCAACCTCGGCAACGGCGGCGAGGACGTCCGCATCGACTTCGAAGCGGGCTGGCAGGAGGAGCGCGGCGCCGACCACCTCCCGACCGGAATCCGCATCGACCCCAAGCCCGGCCCGTGGGACGACTGCTTCGGCATGCCGGACGGGGTCGACGTCACCCTCACCTGGCCCGGAGCGCTGGAGCTGAAGGTCACCAGCCGCTCCGAATGGGTGGTCGTCTACGACGAGGAGCCCGAGGCGGTCTGCGTGGAACCGCAGTCCGGCCCGCCGAACGGGCTGAACAGCCTGCCGCAGCTGGTCACCCCGGTGGACCCGCTGGAGATCTCCACGACCTGGACCTGGCGGCGCCTCGGGTAGCCGGGCTCCGGCGCCCAATTAAGCTCATGCCCATGAGTGACGTACGCGATGCGCTTCTGCAGCAGATCAAGGACAAGGCCGTCGTGCACGGCAAGGTGATCCTCTCCTCCGGCCGTGAGGCCGACTACTACATCGACCTGCGCCGGGTCACCCTGGACGGCACGGCCGCTCCGCTGGTCGGCCAGGTCATGCTCGACCTCACCGCCGACCTGGAGTTCGACTGCGTCGGCGGTCTGACCCTGGGCGCCGACCCGGTCGCCACCTCGATGCTGCACGCCTCCGCGGCGCGCGGCGCGGTGCTGGACGCCTTCGTCGTCCGCAAGGCGCAGAAGGCGCACGGCATGCAGCGCCGCATCGAGGGCACCGACGTGAAGGGCAAGCGCTGCCTGGTCGTCGAGGACACCTCGACCACCGGCGGTTCCCCGCTGACCGCCGTCGAGGCGGTCCGCGAGGCCGGCGGCGAGGTCGTCGCCGTCGCGACGATCGTCGACCGCGGTGCGGCCGACGCGATCGCCGCGGCCGGTCTGCCGTACCTCACGGGCTACCAGCTCGGCGACCTCGGATTGTCCTAGCACTCGGACAGCGGGTGGTGCTTCCGCACAACTGGTGACTTAGGTCCCCAGGAGTCCCGAAGTAGGTCCTGACCTGGCCTTTTGTGTCCGGGTGGAGTGTTTCACGTGAAACACTCCACCCGCTTCGGCCCGCGCGCCGCCGTCGTCGAGGTGGAGTGCGCCCCGGAGTCTGGAAAGATGGGCCCGACGGCAACGTCGCCCCCAGGTCAGGGCCCGCAATAAGCACACCTCCCGCACATCCAAGGAGCGGACAGATGCCCATCGCAACCCCCGAGGTCTACAACGAGATGCTCGACCGGGCGAAGGCAGGCAAGTTTGCCTACCCGGCGATCAACGTGACCTCGACCCAGACCCTGCACGCTGCACTGCGCGGCTTCGCGGAGGCCGAGAGCGACGGCATCATCCAGATCTCCACCGGTGGTGCGGAGTTCCTGGGTGGCCAGTACAACAAGGACATGGTCACCGGCGCCGCCGCCCTGGCCGAGTTCGCGCACATCGTGGCCGCGAAGTACGACATCACCGTCGCGCTGCACACGGACCACTGCCCCAAGGACAAGCTGGACACCTACGTCCGCCCGCTGATCGAGATCTCCGCCGAGCGCGTGGCCCGCGGCCTCAACCCGCTGTTCCAGTCGCACATGTGGGACGGCTCCGCCGAGACCCTCGCCGACAACCTGGCCATCGGCCAGGAGCTGCTCGCGAAGGCCGCCGCCGCGAAGATCATCCTCGAGGTCGAGATCACCCCGACCGGTGGCGAGGAGGACGGCGTCAGCCACGAGATCAACGACGAGCTGTACACGACCGTCGACGACGCGCTGCGCACCGCCGAGGCCCTCGGCCTGGGCGAGAAGGGCCGCTACCTGCTGGCCGCCTCCTTCGGCAACGTCCACGGCGTCTACAAGCCGGGCAACGTCGTCCTGCGCCCCGAGCTCCTCAAGGACCTCCAGGCCGGCGTCGGCGAGAAGTACGGCAAGTCCTCGCCGTTCGACTTCGTCTTCCACGGCGGCTCGGGCTCCACGGCCGAGGAGATCGCCACCGCGCTGGAGAACGGCGTCGTGAAGATGAACCTCGACACCGACACCCAGTACGCCTTCACCCGTCCGGTCGTGGACCACATGTTCCGCAACTACGACGCGGTCCTGAAGGTCGACGGCGAGGTCGGCACCAAGTCGAAGTACGACCCCCGCACCTGGGGCAAGGCCGCCGAGGCCGGCATGGCCGCGCGCGTCACCGAGGCGTGCGCGAACCTGCGTTCCACGGGCACCAAGCTCAAGTAGTCGCGCCACGAAGGGCCCGACCCCGCCGTCTCCGGACGGCGGGGTCGGGCCCTTTCGCGGTCCCGGCATCCCCCAGACTGTGGGCATGTCCATTCACCAGAACCTGCTCGGGGGCCCCGCCCCCACCCACCTGCCCGACGAGCCGGGCCGCGAGGCCATCGCCGCCGGCACCCCCGCCGTGGAGGTGGCCGCCGCGCACCCGACGTCCTCCCTCGCCTGGGCGCTCCTCGCCGACGAGGCCTTCGCCGCCGGCCGCACGGTCGAGTCGTACGCGTACGCCCGTACGGGCTACCACCGCGGCCTCGACGCGCTGCGCCGCGCCGGCTGGAAGGGCCACGGCCCGGTGCCGTGGGAGCACGAGCCGAACCGCGGCTTCCTGCGCGCCCTGAACGCCCTGGCCCGCGCGGCCGGTGCGATCGAGGAGAAGGAGGAGTACGAGCGCTGCTCGACCTTCCTGCGCGACTCCTCGGAGACCGCTGCGGACGTCCTCGGCGCCTGATCCGCCATGCGGATGACCGGGCGGGCTCCACCGGGGCCCGCCCGGTCGCGGAATGTGACGTACCCCACTGACTATTGAGTCCCCGCCGCACGACGGTCTTATGATGCGGACAGGGGACCGGAGCTCCACTCACCTCACCGGAAGGAGCGGACCGCTACCCGGAAGCACGTATCGAGGAGACAGCGATGTCGCACGCCCTTGATGCCTCCGGAGACGGCGGTTCGGACACCCCGAACCTCGACTTCGCCGGCACGACCCCCTACGAGGACTACGTCCAGGCGGACGTCCTCACCCACCTCCAGCACCTGCGCTCGGACGACCCGGGCGAGATGGTCTTCCTGGTCACGACCCAGGTCATGGAGCTGTGGTTCACGGTGATCGTCCACGAGTGGGAGACGGCCGCGCGGGCGCTCCGCGAGGACCGGATCCCCGTCGCGATGGACGCGCTGAAACGTTCACTCCGCGAGCTGGAGGCCCTCAACGCCTCCTGGCGCCCCCTCGCCCAGCTGACCCCGGGCCAGTTCAACGCGTACCGCGCCGCCCTCGGCGAGGGCTCCGGCTTCCAGTCGGCGATGTACCGCCGGATGGAGTTCCTGCTCGGCGACAAGTCCGCCTCCATGCTGGTCCCGCACCGCGGCGCGCCGCGCGTCCACGGGGAGCTGGAGAAGGCCCTGCACGAGCCCAGCCTGTACGACGAGGTCCTGCGCCTCCTGGCCCGCCGCGGCCTCGGGGTCCCGGCGGCCGTCCTGGACCGCGACCTGACCCAGCGCTACGAGCCCTCGCCGGAGGTGGAGTCCGTCTGGACCTCCCTCTACGCGGACCCCGACGCCCACCCGGACCTGCACCGCCTCGGCGAGGTCCTCACGGACGTCGCGGAGCTGGTCTGGCGCTGGCGCAACGACCACCTGGTGGCCACCCGGCGCGCGATGGGCGCCAAGACGGGCACCGGCGGTTCGGCGGGCGTGACCTGGCTGGAGAAGCGGGCGACGAAGAACGTCTTCCCGGAGCTGTGGACGGCGCGCAGCCATGTCTGAGCCGACCACGCCTGAGCCGACCGCGCCCGATCTGGCGCAGCGGGCCGCCGAGCTCGACGCCGCCGACGAGCTCGGCAAGCTCCGCGAGCGCTTCACCCTGCCCGAGGGCGTCGTCTACCTGGACGGCAACAGCCTCGGCGCCCTCCCGGCCGGGGTCGCCCAGCGCCTCGCCGAGGTGGCCACCGAGCAGTGGGGCACCCGCCTCATCCGCTCCTGGACCGAGGGCGAGGCCAACTGGTGGAACGCCCCGGAGCGCATCGGCGACCGGATAGCCCCCCTGATCGGCGCGGCCGCCGGTCAGGTCGTCGTCGGCGACTCCACCAGCGTCAACCTCTTCAAGGCCCTGGTCGGCGCGGCCCGCCTCGCCGCCCCCGGCCGAACCGAGATGCTCGTGGACGCCACCACCTTCCCCACGGACGGCTACATCGCAGAGTCCGCGGCCCGGATGACGGGGCTGCGCGTGGTCCCCGTGGACCCGTCCGAAGCGGCCGGGGCGATGTCCGCGGACACCGCCGTGGTCCTGCTCAACCACGCCGACTACCGCACCGGCCGCCTCCACGACCTGCCCGCCCTCACCACGGCGGCGCACGCCGCGGGCGCGCTGATCGTCTGGGACCTGTGCCACACGGCCGGAGCCCTGCCCGTGGGCCTCGACGCGCACGGCGTGGACCTCGCGGTCGGCTGCTCGTACAAGTTCCTCAACGGCGGCCCCGGCGCTCCCGCGTTCCTGTACATCGCCGCCCGCCACCAGGGAGCCTTCGACTCGCCGCTGCCGGGCTGGAACGGACACGCGGACCCGTTCGCGATGACCCCGTCCTACGAGGCCGCGGAGGGCGTCCGCAGGGGGCGCGTCGGCACCCCGGACATCCTGTCCATGCTCGCCCTGGACGCCGCCCTCGACGCCTGGGACGGGGTCTCCGTCGAAGCGGTCCGTGCGAAGTCGCTCGCGCTGACGGACTTCTTCCTGGAGTGCGTGGCGGCGTACGTCCCGGCGGGCAAGGTCGAGCCGGTCACCCCGACCGAGCACGGCAGCCGCGCCAGCCAGGTCTCCCTGCGCACCGCGAACGCGGCGGAGATCATGCGCGAGCTCATCGCCCGGGGCGTGATCGGGGACTTCCGGGCCCCCGACGTCCTGCGCTTCGGCTTCACCCCTCTCTACGTCGGTTTCGCCGACGCGGAGCGCGCAGCCCGCACACTGGGTCACATTTTCGGGTGAACCGGTAGCGAAACGTCACATCACCATGCGGGCGGGGCTACGGCCCCGCCCGCAGCCGTATCTCCTCGGCCCGCCACGGAGGGGCCCGTTCCGGCCTGATACGGTCCCGCTCTGCCGGAACACCGGAACACCAGTCCCCCTTGTCCCATGCGTTACCGGAGGTTGAGCCGATGACGGACCCCGCAGTCGAACGGGACGCCGCCGAGGCGGCCTCGGCCTTCTCCCATCCGCCCGTCGCCCCCGACGCGACGGCGGCCTACGGTGAACACCCCGACCAGATCGTCGACTTCTACGCCCCGCGCGGCGAGGGGACCCGCGCCCCCCGTTCCGTCCCGCTGGTGGTCGTCCTGCACGGCGGAGCCTGGCGCGCCCCCTACGACCGGCAGCACATCACCCCCTTCGTGGACTTCCTGGCCCGCCGTGGTTTCGCCGTCGCCAATGTCGAGTACCGGAGAGGCCAGTCCCGGGCATCGCTGCCCCTGCCCCACCAGGATGCCGAGGGCCCCGTGGCGGGCCGCTGGCCCGAGACCTTCGACGACGTGGCCGCCGCGATGGACGCCCTGCCCGACCTGGCCGCCGCGTGCCTGCCGGAGGCGGACCCGCGCCGCACGGTGCTGACCGGCCACTCGGCCGGAGGCCACCTCGCACTGTGGGCCGCGGCCCGGCACGTGCTCCCGTACGACTCGCCGGCCGGCTGGAGGCTGCCTTCCCCGCCGCTGCTGCGCGGCGTGGTGGCACTGGCCCCGATCGCGGACTTCACGGTGGCGGAGGAGCTGGGGGTCTGCGGGGGCGCCTCGGCGCAACTGCTGGGCGGGGCCACTGCCTTCGGCGCACGCCGCCCGTACGCCGATCCGGCGGCGCTGCTCCCGACCGGCATCGCGACGGCGGTGGTCCAGGGGCGCAGCGACATCGTGGTCCCGGAGGAGGTGTCCGAGGCGTACGTGGCCGCGGCCGCGCACGCGGGGGAGATGGTCGGCCTGACCCTGCTGGACGAGGTCGGTCACTTCCCGCTCATCGACCCGGCGGCGGACGCGTGCGCGGTGGTGTCGGAGGAGATCTCCCAACTCGCCTGGTAGAGCCCGGCGGCCCGGTGCAGGAGCAGGGCGTGCACGAAGCGGTCCTCGGCGGTGGGTGGACAGCGCCAGGCCAGTGGCCAGGAGCCGTCGAGCTCCGGGACGGGGATGTACGTGGTCCGGCGCGGGCCGGAGCCGAGCCGGGTCATTCCGGGCGGCCAGGACCGGTGGGCGGCGCTGCCGGGCGGGATCAGGAAGTAGACGGGCCGCCTGCCGTTGCTTTGTGTGATGACCGGACCGGGGTCACCGCCCGTGAGCGTGATGAGCAGATCGACGAGGTTCCGGCCGTCGTCGCCGTCCATGCGTACAGCGTCAAATTGCACTCCTGCCTTGCGCATTGAGATTCCGGCGGCGGGGACCCAGGTGGGAGTGGCGTGACTTTCTGTGTTCATGGGTCCAGCTTGGTGGCGCGGGTCTACCGTTTTCCAGAGCCCGAACTCAACCGCTCAAACGGTAGGAACCCGGGCTCCGTTGGTTGAGTTCGGTTGTGTCCGGTTGAGTTCGAGGGTGATCGCATGGCGAAGTCTGCGAACAAGGAAGCGGCGAGCGGGACGACCCGACTGGTGGCCCATCTGGTCCGGGCGTTCAGGAAGCGCGAGGGGCTGACGCAGGAGGAACTCGGCGAAATGCTGGGCTACTCGGCGGCGGCCATCAGCGCCCTGGAGACGTGCGCGCAGCCGCCGAGTGACGAGATGCTGATCCGACTGGAAGCGGTGATCGGGGACGGGCTGGGGGTTTTCGAGGCGGCGCGGGAGCTGGTGCGGCTGGATCGATACCCGCCGCAGTTCCAGGACTTCGCCGAGCTGGAGAAGACGGCCCTGGCGGTTTCCTCGTACCAGCCGCTCGTCATCGACGGGATCTTCCAGACGTTGGAGTACGCGACCGCACTCATCAGCGGCAGCTTTCCTCCGCACTCGGACCTGCGGGTGGTGGAGCTGGTCGGAGGCCGGATTGCGCGCCAGTCCCTCTTCGACCGGGATCCGGTCGCGCTGATCGAGCTGGTGGTGGAAGAGGCGGTTCTGACCCGCAGGGTTGGAACCGAAGAGGTGATGCGCGCGCAATTGCTGTGCCTGCTGTCATACGCCCGGAGGCGCAACGTCACCGTCCAGGTGCTGCCTCCGAACCGAGGCGATCGGACCGATCACGTCGGCCTCTACGGGCCGCTGAAGCTGGTCGAAACGCCCGCGCACGAGCGCCTCGTATATCTGGAGGTTCAGGACGAGGGGCTGTTGATCAGCGACCCGGCAAAGGTGAGCATGTACAGCCAGCGGTATGCAAAGATCCGTGCGCAGGCCCTAAGCCCGGATGAATCACTGGGCCTAATTCAGGAGTTGGCGGGAGAACGGCAATGAGCGGCAGCTTGCGGTGGTTCAAGTCGAGCTACAGCAACCCCAGCGGCGGCGACTGCGTCGAGGTGGCCTACGACTGGCACAGGTCGAGCTACAGCGACGCCAGCGGCGGCCAGTGCGTAGAGGTGGCGGCCTGCCCCCACGCCATCCACGTCCGGGACTCCAAGAACCTCGGCCCGACCCTCACCCTGACGACCGCCGCCTGGTCCGACTTCGCGGGGTGGGCGGCAGCGTAATGGCCAGGTGGGGGTTGATAGCCGAGCAGAACATTGGGATGGGCCGGGACCATCGGTGGTCCGTCGGGGTGATCGGGCACGTCGAGGGGACTAGGGAGGACGCGCTCGCCGCACTCCGGGCGCGGGCGCAGACGTACGAGCCCGCGCACCCGTACAACGTCAAACGCCGGGTGCTCTACCAGGAGCGGGACGGGTTCCTGCTGGTCCTGGACGGGGTGTGGCAGACCTACCACTGCCGCCTCACGGTCGCCGAGGAGCTCTCCGACAGCGCGCCGCCCCCGGCCGAGTCCAACCCCTGGGCCGCACCGGACCCCGCACCCGAGCCCGTACGCGCCGCGCGCCCGTGGTCCGCGCGGCCCCCGAAGGCTCCGGCCGAGCCGCCGCCGCCCCCGAGGGCCTGGGACGCGGACGTGCCCGAGCGGCCCTCCTGGCTGGAGCGGGACACGCCGTGACCCGCCGCCGGTCGTTGACCGGTGGTCGGGGGCGTTGGTAGGGAGTGCGCATGCCCTTTCTCCGTGCAGGTGGCCCGAATCTCTACTACGAGGTCGTCGGGGAGGGCGAGCCGCTCGTCCTCGTCCACGGTTCGTGGAACGACCACACCTCCTGGCAGCCCGCGATCGAGGCGGACATCCGCGCCTCCTTCCGGGTGCTGAGCTACGACCGCCGTGGCCACGGGCAGAGCGAGGCGGGGCCGCTGCCCGGGACCCGTAGGCAGGACGAGGACGATCTGGCGGCCCTGATCGAGGAGCTCGGCCCGGCCCCCGCGCACGTGGCCGGGAACTCCTTCGGCGCGGCCACCGTCCTGGGGCTGGCGGCGCGCAGGCCCGAGCTCTTCCGTACGATCACGGCCCACGAGCCGCCGCTGATGGCGATGGTGGCCGGGGACCCGGCCGCCCTGGCGGAGATGGGGACGGCCGGAGCCTCGATCGAGGCCGTGCTCGGCCTCTTGCGGAAGGGTGAGTACGAGCAGGGCGCGCGACTGTTCGTGGAAGAGGTCGCCATGGGCCCGGGGACCTGGGACCGGCTGCCTCAGCGGGCGCGCGACACGTTCGTGCACAACGCCCCGACCTTCCTGGACGAACAGTCCGACCCCGACTGGGCGACGGTGGACCTGGAGGGGCTCTCGCGGTGCGAGGTACCGGTCCTGCTGAGCGGCGGGACGGAGAGCCCGGCGTGGCTGGGGACCGTCCTCGACCACCTGGCCGAGGCGCTGCCCCGGGCCCGGCGGCAGCGGCTGGAGGGCGCGGGCCACATCCCGCACGTCACCCACCCCCAGGAGTACGTCGCCGCCCTCACCCGATTCATCGGGGAGGGCTGACGCCGGCTCCGTCCGGGATCCTCAGTCCCACTGCTGGGCCGCCAGCGAGGTGACCGGGGCCGGCTTGCCGATGACGGCGAGGGCGATGAAGAAGCTGAGCTGGCCGATCGCGATGGTGAGCGTGGCGATGGCCTTCTCGTCGTAGTGCCTGGCCACCTCCGCGTACAGCTCGTCGGAGACCCGCTCCTTGCCGAACGGGGCGGGCTGGATGGTCGCCTCCATCAGCGCGAGGGCGGCCCGCTCGGCGTCGGTGAAGAAGAGGGCGTCCGTCCAGGAGGAGACGGCGGTGATGCGCTCCTCGGTCTCCCCGGCCTTGCGGGCGAAGCTGGTGTTCAGGATGGTCAGGTAGGTGTTGCCGACGATCTGCCCGGCCCGGATGCCGATGAGGTTCAACGTGCTGCGCGGCACCGTGTGGTTGCCGGTGGCCCGGAAGAGGGCGGCGCTCACGTCGGCCAGCTCGGGGACGAGCTTGGTCGGGTCGGACATCCGGGAGATGGGGGTGTTCGTCATGGCTGCTCTCCTTCAGGTCGGCCGGTGTCGGCCAGGTCGGCCGGTGTCGGCGTCTCGCAGCAATGACGGATGGGCGCGCACGGATGTGACAGGGGGCGGGAAATTTCTTTTCCGCGCCCCCGCCCGGAGTCGTCCGGGTACGCCGAAGGGGCGGCCGGCGCCGGTGCGCCTGCCGCCCCTTCGGGTCGTACGGGGACTGCCTAGAGGAACGAGTTGATCTCGATCGTCTCGGTGCGGCCGGGGCCGACGCCGATCGCGGAGATCGGGGCGCCCGACATCTCCTCGAGGGCCTTGACGTACGCCTGGGCGTTCTTCGGGAGGTCCGCGAAGGTCTTGGCCTTGGTGATGTCCTCGGACCAGCCGGGGAAGTTTTCGTAGATCGGCTTCGCGTGGTGGAAGTCCGACTGCGAGTACGGGAGCTCCTCGACGCGCTTGCCGTCGATCTCGTACGCGACGCAGACCGGGATCTCTTCCCAGCCGGTGAGCACGTCCAGCTTGGTGAGGAAGAAGTCCGTCAGACCGTTCACGCGGGTCGCGTAGCGGGCGATCGGGGCGTCGAACCAGCCGCAGCGGCGGTCACGGCCGGTGGTCACGCCGCGCTCGCCGCCGATGCGGCGCAGGGCCTCGCCGTCCGCGTCGAAGAGCTCGGTCGGGAACGGGCCGGAGCCGACACGGGTCGTGTACGCCTTCAGGATGCCGATGACGCGGCTGATCTTCGTCGGACCGACGCCCGCACCGGTGCAGGCGCCGCCCGCGGTGGGGTTGGACGAGGTGACGAAGGGGTACGTGCCGTGGTCGACGTCGAGCAGGGTGCCCTGCCCGCCCTCGAAGAGCACGACCTTGTCCTGGTCGAGCGCCTTGTTGATGATGAGGGTGGTGTCGGCGACGTACGGCTTGATCTGCTCCGCGTACTGGAGCATCTCTTCGACGATCTGCGCCGGGTCGATCGCGCGGCGGTTGTACAGCTTCGCGAGGAGCTGGTTCTTGCCCTCCAGCGCGGCTTCGACCTTCTGGGTGAGGATCGACTCGTCGTAGAGGTCCTGGACCCGGATACCGATGCGGTTGATCTTGTCCGCGTAGGTCGGGCCGATGCCGCGGCCGGTCGTACCGATCTTGCGCTTGCCGAGGAAGCGCTCGCCGACCTTGTCGAGGGTGACGTTGTACGGCGTGATCAGGTGCGCGTTGCCGCTGAGGAGCAGCTTGGAAGTGTCGATGCCGCGCTCGTTGAGGCCGCGCAGCTCGGAGAGCAGGACGGCCGGGTCGACTACGACACCGTTGCCGATGACCGGGGTGCATCCGGGGGAGAGGATGCCGGAAGGGAGAAGGTGCAGTGCGTACTTCTGGTCGCCCACGACGACCGTGTGGCCGGCGTTGTTGCCACCCTGGTAACGCACTACATAGTCAACGGATCCACCGAGCAGGTCGGTGGCCTTTCCCTTGCCCTCGTCACCCCACTGAGCTCCGAGCAGCACAAGAGCGGGCACAGGCGTACACCTCTTCCGGATGGGGCATGTCCAAGGTCAGGGGGCGTACGACGATGTACACCGCAGGCTGAGCCGTCGGACCGGTACCCCGGAATAGACGAAGGCCCTGGCGCAATAGCGCAAGGGCCTCTTGCACAAAGATGCTACCCGAGGAAGGACCGAGGTGTCGGCTCCAGAGCCCACCATGAGCCATGCGGGCGCGCCGGTAGGCGGCCTGCTCGTGCTCGTCGACCCGGTCGCCCGCCGTCTTGACGGCGAGTCCGTGCGGATCGCGAAAGATGTTCTGTCAGCGGGAGCTGCGGCGAAAATCTGCCTCCCGGACTCGCAGGAGGAGTTTGCGCGGGCTCTTGCCCGCCGGGGTCATCGCCAGCCGGTGATCGTGGGCGACGACCGGGCGCTCGTTCGGGCGGTCGGGCTGCTGTACCGGGAGCGGGCGCTTTCACAAGGCGCGATTTCGCTGATTCCCGTGGGCCAGCCGGGGTCCCTGGGACTGGCGAGGCAGCTCGGCGTGCCGCTGTCGGCGGTGTCCGCCGCGCGGGCCGTCCTGGACGGGACCGTGGGCATGCGGGACCTGCTGGTCGACGACAGCGACGGGGTGGTGCTGGGCGGGATCGGCATTCCGCCGGTACGGGCCGTGCCGCGGCCGGCCGGCCCGTCGGTCTGGAGCGCGTACCGCTCGCTGGTCCGTACGCTCGTCCGCCCGCCGCTGTCGGCCTCGGGCGGGTCCGGGGGCTCCGGCGGGCACCGGCTGCGGATCGAGGCCGACGGGGTGGTCCTGGCGGACGTGGACCGGCTCGTGGAGGACGTCTCGGTGTCGGCCCGGGAGGGCGACGGGCTGGCGGACGTACTGGTCCGGCTGGCCGGGGCGGACGGCGGAGCGGGTGGTTCGGGCGGATCGGGCGGATCGGGCGGAGCCGGGAGTGTCGGGGGTGCCGACAGCGCCGTAGACGGGGTGGTGCGTGCGCGGGCGGCCACGGTGACCGTGTCCGGCCCGGACTTCCGCTACCGCGCCGACGCGGCCGTCACGGGGCCGGTCCGGCGCCGTACGTGGACCCTGCACCCGGCGGCGTGGGGACTGACGCTGCCGTCGCAGCGGTGACGGATCCGGGGGCCCGGCTCCCGGGCCGGTGCCGGGGCCGGTGGTGAGGGGGACGGGCCGGGTGGCGGTTTCCGGAGGGGCTGAGCGGGTCGGGTCCGGGTCCGGGGCCGGTGCTCCGGACGAACCCGGGTGCGGGCCGCCCGACGAAGCGGGGGTCCGGGACGCGCTCGGCGACTGGCGGCAGGACGCCGTGCTGATCGGCGTGCTGCCGCTGCTCTGCTGGCCCGCGCTGATCGGGGCGCTGATCACCGACCCCGCGCCCCTGCGGGTGGTGCTGCTGGCCCTGCTGAGTCTGCCGGTGCTCGTCGCGCTCCGGGAGCTGTACGCCGTCCGGCGCGTGCGCCGCCTCCTGGGGGATCCGGAGCTCGGCTGGACCCCGTACGACGCGGAGGTGGTGCGCGGGGGCGGGCTGCCGCCGCTGCTCGTGCTCGGTGACCGCAGCGGCGGCTTCGGGGGGCCGTACGTGCTGACCCTGGGGCCACTGGGGTGGCGGGTGCTGCGGCAGCGGGTGCTGCCGCCGCGCGCGTGGCCGCGTACCGGCCCGGCCCAGCCGCAGTCGGCGCCGCCGCCCTCGCCGGGGGAGCCGGACGCTCCTGATCCGCCCCGGGAACGGCTGGTGTGGCTGTGCGGGAATCCGGGACCGGGGGCCGTCGTGTGGGCTCCGCGCGCCCGGGAACTCGGCCGCGCGCGCCGCCTGTGGCGCCGGGGAGCCGGCAGGCGGTAGGCCGTCTCTTTCGGATCCTGCCGGGTCCGTGCCGCCCGGCACCGTACCTCGGCGCGCTGCCGCGGCACCCGAGTACGTCCAGTAGGCGGAAGCCCCGGCAGCGCGCCGAGGTACGGCACCGGACGACGCGGACCTGACCGACAAGATCCGAAAGAGACGACCTGGCGCCCCGGCACGGTCCGTTCCCGCCGGGCCGCGCCGAGCGGATGATCTACTGGCTGCCATGCGGCCCCTGCTGATGATCGACCTCGACAACACGCTGATCGACCGCGACGCCGCCTTCCGGGAGGCCTGCGCCGCCTTCCTGTCCGCGCACGGCCTGCCGGCCGCGGACCTGGACGCGCTGATGGAAGCGGACGCGAGCGGCTACACGCCCCGCGAGCCGCTCAGCCGGTGGCTGGCCGAGCGGTACGGCTCCCGGGCGCCCGCGGACGGCGTACGGGCCCTCCTGGACGGAGGCGGCGCCGACCGGACCGTCCTGGCCCCGGCGACGCGCGAAGCCCTGCTGCGGGCCACCGCGGCGGGCTGGCGCTGCGTGATCGTGACGAACGGGGAAACGGAGCAGCAGGAGGCGAAGATCCGCCACACCGGGCTCGACGCGCTGGTGCACGGGTGGGTGATCTCGGAGGCGGCCGGCCACAAGAAGCCCGCGCCGCAGATCTTCCACGCGGCGGCGGCGGTCGCGGGCGCCGATTCGGGTGCCGGTGCCGGTGCCGGTGCGGGGCCCGCCGAGGCCTGGATGGTCGGAGACTCCGCGGCGGCGGACATCGGTGGCGCCCACGGCCTCGGCATCCGCAGCGTCTGGGTCTCCCCGACCGCCGCGGCCTGGCCGGAGCCCGGCTTCCGGCCCACTCACACGGCCCCGGACGCGGCCTCGGCGATCACGTACGTACTCGCAGCGGGGCCGGTCGGCGGCGGGACGGCCCGGACGATCTAGGAGCCCGCCTCGTCCTCGTCCGCCGGATTCAGGCCGGCGGGAGGTTCAGGGTGGCTCGGTGGGTGCGCCAGCGGTCCATCAGGGCCAGGAGTTCCGCCTGCATGAAATCGAAGAACTCCGCCGTCTCCGCGATGCGCGCGCCCGCCGGGGAGTCGGGGCCCAGGCTGGCCGCGCCGTCGCGCAGGGTCTTCTCCCAGAGGGTCAGGATCTGGTCGCGGCGGGTGAAGGTCTCGTACCAGAGCTCGTTGTGCAGCACGTAGCGGTCGCGCCGGGAGCCCGGCTCGCGCTCCCGGCTGACCATGTTGACCTGGGAGAGGTAGGACACGGCCCCCGACACCGCCGCCGGGCTGATCCGCAGGGCCTCGCCCAGCTCGGCCGAGGTCATCGCGCCGCCGTCGCTGGCGAGGAGCTGCGCGAAGACCCGCGCCGCCATCCGCTGCATGCCCGCCTCGGTCAGCTGCGCGGCGAACCGTTCCACGAAGCGGGAGACGGCCTCGTCGTCCCGTCCTGCGCCATCTCTGTTGCTCATGTCGTCCGCCACCCTCCCGACTTTAGTCGATTTCCAATCTTCACAATATTGTGAAATCAGCGTACGTTCGGAGTCATGACGAAGGCCATCCGCATCGCCGAACTCCACAAGGCATTCGGCCGCACCCACGCACTGGACGGACTCGACCTCTCGGTCGCCACCGGCGAGGTCCACGGCTTCCTCGGCCCCAACGGCGCCGGCAAGTCCACCGCGCTCCGGGTCCTGCTGGGCCTGCTGCGCGCCGACTCCGGCACCGCCGAACTGCTCGGCGGCGACCCGTGGGCCGACGCCGTCGAACTGCACCGCCGCATCGCCTACGTACCCGGAGACGTCACCCTGTGGCGCAACCTCTCCGGCGGCGAGGTCATCGACCTCTACGGGCGGCTGCGCGGCGGCCGCCTGGACCGGGAGCGCCGGGCCTCGCTGATCGAGCGGTTCGAACTCGACCCGACCAAGAAGGGGCGTACGTACTCCAAGGGCAACCGGCAGAAGGTCGCCCTCGTCGCCGCCTTCGCCTCCGACGTCGAACTGCTCGTCCTCGACGAGCCCACCTCCGGCCTCGACCCGCTGATGGAGGAGGTCTTCCGGGGCTGCGTCGCCGAAGCGCGCGCCGCCGGCCGCACCGTCCTCCTCAGCTCGCACCTCCTCAGCGAGGTCGAGGCCCTCTGCGACCGGGTCAGCATCATCCGCAAGGGCCGCACGGTGGAGACCGGCAGCCTCGCAGAACTGCGCCACCTCACCCGTACGTCGATCAGCGCCGAGCTCGCCGCCCCGCCGGGCGACCTCGCCCACCTGCCGGGCGTCCACGACGTGGAGGTGCGGGGGCTGAAGGTCCGCCTCCAGGCCGACACGGACAAGCTGGACGCCGTACTGCGCTCGCTCGCGGCCTCGGGCGTGCGCTCGCTGACGTCCACCCCGCCGACCCTCGAGGAGCTCTTCCTGCGCCACTACGCGCCTTCGGGAGAACGGGACGCGGACCTGGAGACGGACCGGGACGCGGACCTGGCGACGGGCCTGGAGACGGGCGGGGTCCGATGAAGGGCCGTCAACTGGCCGGGACCGGTGCCCTGCTGCGCCTCGCGCTGCGCCGTGACCGCGTCATGATGCCGGTGTGGATCCTGGCCGTGGCCTCGATGGTGCTCGCCGTGCCCGCCTCGCTCGAATCGATGTATGCGACGGCGGCGGAACGGGCCGCGCTGCTCACCACGATGAACTCCAACGGTTCGCTCCGCGCCCTCTACGGCCCCGTCTTCGCCGACTCGATCGGCGCCCTGACCGCCTGGAAGGGCGGGGTCTTCGCGGGACTGCTCGCCGGGATCATGAGCCTGGTCGTCGTGGTCCGGCACACCCGGGAAGAGGAGGAGACGGGACGTCAGGAGTTCCTGTCCGCCGCCATGGTGGGGCGCCGGGCCCCGCTCACGGCCGCCCTGTTGGCGGCCGGCGCCGCCAACCTCCTCGTCGCCCTCCTCGTGGCGGTCGGGCTCGCCGGCCGGGGCGCGGGCGGCGCGCTCGGGCTCGGGCTCGCCATCGGGGCCACCGGGATGCTCTTCGCTTCGGCGGCGGCCGTCGCGGCGCAGTGCACCGAGAGCGCGCGGCTCGCGAAGGGGCTCACGGGGGCGCTGATCGGAGCGGCCTTCGTGCTGAGGGCCGCGGGCGACGCGGGCTCCGCGGACGGTTCCTCGGCGCTGACGTGGATCTCACCGCTGGGCTGGCTGGAACACGTACGGGCCTTCGCGGGCGAACGCTGGTGGGTGCTCGCCCTGTTCGCGGCGGCCATCGCGGCCCAGACGGCCGGAGCGTACGCACTCGCCGGCCGCCGGGACCTCGGCATGGCCTTCCTGGCGGCCCGGCCGGGCCCGGCCGAGGGGAGGCTCGCCGGCGCGGGGGCGCTGGCGTGGCGACTGCAGCGCGGCGCCCTGCTCGGGTGGAGCCTCGGGTTCCTGGTGGCCGGTGCGGTGTTCGGCGGGATGGCCGACGGGGCCACCCGGCTGGTCGGTGACAACGCCAAGACCCGTGAGCTCATCGAACGGATGGGCGGCGGCGCTGGTGTTGGCGGCGCGGCCGGGCAACTGGCCCTGACCGACGCCTTCCTGGCGACGATGGCCGGGATGCTCGGGCTGGTGGCGGCCCTCTACATCGTCTCGTCGGTGCTGCGGCTGGCCGCCGAGGAGTCGGGGCAGCGCGCGGAGCCGCTGCTCGCGCACTCCCTCGGCCGGCTGCGCTGGGCCGCCGGGCACCTGGCCGTGGCCTTCGGCGGCTCGGCGCTGATCTTGCTGCTGGCGGGGCTGGGCCTGGGCGTCGGCCACGGCCAGGACGTCGGCGCGGCCGTCGGGGCCTGCCTGGCGCAGCTCCCGGCCGTCTGGGTGATCGGAGCCTTCGCGGCGCTCCTGTACGGCGCGGCCCCCCGGTACGCGGTGGCCGCCTGGGGCGTGGCCGGGGCGGCGCTGGCCCTCGGCTGGATCGGCCCGGCGCTCAATCTCCCCCGGGCGGTTCTGGACCTCTCGCCCTACGCCCACCTGCCGAAACTGCCGGGCGCACAGGCCCTGACCTGGGCTCCTCTCCTGACGCTGACCGCCTGTGCGGTGGCCTTCGCGGCGGCCGGCCTGACCGCGCTGCGCCGCCGCGACCTGATGGCCTGACGGCCCGGTTCGAGCTGCTCGAAAAGTTGTCCACAGCTGTGGACAACTTTTCGGGATCCGCGATTCCTCGGGATCCGCCGCCTTCGTTATCCGCCGCCTTCGCAGCCTAGGCCGGGGTCACCAGCCGGGTCTCGTAGGCGAACACCGCGGCCTGCGTGCGGTCCCGCAGGCCCAGCTTCACCAGGATCCGGCTCACGTGGGTCTTGATCGTGGACTCGGCGATGATCAGCCGGTCGGCTATCTCCGCATTGGACAGTCCCTGCGCGATCAGCACCAGCACCTCCGTCTCCCGCTCCGTCAACTCCCCGGTCCCCTCGCTGCTCGTGAACACCCGGGTGCCCGAGAGCTTCGCGAACTCGGTGATCAGCCGCCTGGTCACCGAGGGGGCCAGCAGCGCCTCACCGGCGGCCACCACCCTTACCCCGTCGGCCAGTTGCCGGGCGGAGGCGTCCTTGAGGAGGAATCCGGAAGCCCCGGCCTGCAGGGCCTGGTACACGTACTCGTCGAGGTCGAAGGTCGTCAGGACCAGCACCTTCGCGTCCGCGTCGGCGGCCACGATCGCCCGGGTCGCCTCCAGGCCGTTCATCTCCGGCATCCGGATGTCCATCAGGACCACGTCCGGTTTCAGCGCCGCCACCTGCGCGATGGCCTCGCGCCCGTTCACCGCCTCCCCGACCACCTCGATGCCCTCCATCGCGTTCAGGAGGACGGAGAACCCCTCTCGAACCATCATCTGGTCGTCGACGATCAGCACCCGGATCGTCATGCCGGATCCTTCGCCGGCTCCGGGCGGCTGGTGGACACCGGTATGTACACCGCCACCTCGTACCCTCCCGCGGCCGTCTCACCGGCCGTCATCTCCCCCTCCAGCATGGCCACCCGCTCACGCATCCCGGTGATCCCCTGACCGGCCCCCGGTGAGGGCCGGACGTCCCCGGTCGCCGCCTCGTTGACGATGCGTATGCCCAGCCCGCCCAGTACGTAGGAGACTTCCACCCCGGTCACCGCGCCCGGCGCGTGCCGCAGGGTGTTGCTCAGGGCCTCCTGGATGATCCGGTACGCCGACAGCTCCACCCCGGGCGGCAGTTCCCGCACGGAACCCGTCACCGTCTTGTCCACGCTCAGCCCGGCTTCCCGCACATTGGCCAGCAGCCCGTCGAGCGAGGCCAGCGTCGGCTGCGGGGTGTCCGGCGCCTCGTAGTCCGCGGAGCGGACCACACCCAGCACCCGGCGCAGCTCCGTCAGCGCCGCCACCGCGTTCTCCCGGATGGTGACGAAGGCCGCCTCCAGCTCCGGCGGCGGGTTCTTCACCCGGTAGGGCGCGGCCTCCGCCTGGATGGCGACCACCGACATGTGGTGGGCGACCACGTCGTGCAGCTCGCGCGCGATCGTCGTCCGCTCCTCCAACAGCGTCCGCCGGTCCCGCTCGAAGGCCGTGACCTCGATCTGCGCGCTGACCTCCTGCGCGGCCTGCTTGCGGACGTTGCGGACGCTGACCGCCAGCAGAATGATCGCCGAGAAGAAGATCATCGGGGTGAGGCTGAGGGAGTTGCCGCGCCCGAGGAGGGCCAGCCCAACGCCAATGACCACGGTGACCAGCCACATCCAGCCCGCGATCCGGGGGCGGGTCCGCATCGCCACAATGGTCACCGTCGCGAGGTAGGCGAAGAACGCGCCAGCCGCAAAGGGCCAGTAGGAGTCCCACGGGGTGGCGACCGGGAGGACCAGGTTGACGGCTACGGAGACCCAGAACGCCCCCATGGGCCGAACCAAGGTCATCAGCACCGGGGCGGCCGCCAACAGTCCCAGGATCAGCGCACGCGTCTGAACCAGCTCGGTGGTCACGGTGGTGAAGCAGACGATGACGAACGCCACCAGGCATACGGCCGCGTGCGGCAGGTGGGCCGCCTCCGCCCGTATCCGCTGCGGGAATTTCCGGATCAGCGGCCCGTCCGTGCGCATCGGGGCCAGCGGACGGTAGGCGAAGGCGTCGGCGATCATGTCCTGGCGCAGGCCCTGGATCAGGCCCGACGCCAGCCGGAACTCGGGTGTCCGGGGGGTCGCCCCGGAGGTCGTCTTGCTCATGATCCCCACGGTAGGTCCGCCGTGTCCTCGTCCGCGTCGCCGCTGAAGGGGATTTCCCGGGGTCCCTCTCAAGTACTACCCGGGGTACTTCAGTAGCCCGTCGGACGGATCAGACCCGTTTCGTAAGCGAACACCGCGGCCTGCGTGCGGTCCCGCAGACCCAGCTTCACCAGGATCCGGCCCACATGCGTCTTCACCGTCTGCTCGGCCAGGACCAGGTGCCCGGCGATCTCCGCGTTCGACAGGCCCTGGGCGACCAGCGACAGCACCTCCGTCTCCCGCTCCGTCAGCTCCTCGATCCGCGCCTTCGAAGGCCCGCGCGGAGCTCCCAGCCGGGAGAACTCGGTGATCAGCCGCTTGGTGATGTTCGGTGCGAGGAGCGCGTCACCGGCCGCGATCACCCGGACCGCCTCGGCCAACTGGTCCGCCGAGGCGTCCTTGAGGAGGAACCCCGAGGCTCCGGCGCGCAGCGCCTCGTAGACGTACTCGTCGAGGTCGAAGGTGGTCAGCACCAGCACCTTCACCGTGGCTCCGGGGACGCCGGTGATCAGGCCCGTGGCCTCGATACCGCCCATGCCGGGCATGCGGATGTCCATCAGGACCACGTCCGGCGCCAGTTCGGAGACCTTCGCCACGGCCTCGGCGCCGTCGACGGCCTGGCCGACGACCTCGATGTCGGGCTGGGCGTTGAGGAGCACGGTGAAGCCCTGGCGGACCATCATCTGGTCGTCGACGATCATCACCTTGATCGGGGCGTTCGCGATCGGTCCAGTCATGATCGGGGCAGTCATGCTTCCTTCTTTGTCTCGGCGGAGAGGCCTGTGGTGTTCGGGGTTGCGGGGTCCATCGGGAGGACGGCGCTCACCTCGTAGCCCCCGCCGGGGCGGGGGCCTGCGGCCAGTTCTCCTCCCAGCATGCCCGCCCGCTCCCGCATTCCCAGCAGCCCGTGTCCCGCACCGGGGGACGGCGGGGCCTGCCGGGTGGGCGCGGAGTTGGCGATGCACAGGTGCAGCTCGCGGGGCCCGTAGGCGATGCCGACCTCCACGCGGGATCCGGGCGCGTGGCGCAGGCAGTTGCTCAGCGCCTCCTGCACGATGCGGTACGCGGTGAGCTCGACGCCCGGGGTCAGCGGGCGCCGGATGCCCGCGATCTCGGTGGTGACGTCCAGCCCGGCCGCGCGCACGTTGTCCACGAGGCCGTCCAACTCGGCCAGGGTGGGCTGCGGATGATGCGCGCCGGCGGGATCGTCCGGATGCTCGGAACGCAGCACGCCCAGCACCCGGCGCAACTCCGTCAGGGCCTCCAGGGCGTTCGCGCGGATGCCCGCCAGATTCTCCTTCAGCTCCTCGGAGGGGTTCTCCACGAGGTACGGGGCCACCTGGGCCTGGATCGAGATCACCGACATGTGGTGTGCGACGACGTCGTGCAGCTCCCGGGCGATCCGACTGCGCTCTTCGAGCAGGGTGCGCCGGGACCGCTCGGCTTCGGTGAGGGTCTCCTGCTCGACGAGTTTCGTGCGGGCCAGGCGTGTCGAGCGCAGGGCGTAGCCCAGGAGGCCCGTGAAGGCGAAGAGCAGGGTGGCGCCGGGGGCGGAGGTACCGCTGTGGTCCGGCTTGAAGAACCCCTCGGCCAGGCCGGTGTAGACGATGGCCACGGAGACGGCCCCGATGGTCACCCGAGGCGGTACGCGCAGGGCGACGAGCAGCAGAACCGGGGCGAAGGCGAATATCCCGGCGGGCATCCAGGGCCAGCTCTGGCCCTGCCCGATGTGGTCGTGGATCGCCCAGGCGATGTAGGCCGAGGAACCCAGGCTGATCCAGAATCCGGCCATCGGCCGCCGCAGGGCGACGACGATCGCCAGGCCGATCAGGATCGGCGGGACTTGCAGGGCCGTGCCGCTGACTTGGTAGTGGTCCGACAGCTGTTCCACGGTGATGAAGCGGAAGAACACCGCCAGGTAGACGACCACGACGTGCGGCAGCCAGGCCAGCCAGCGCGGCCGGGACATCTTCGGGAGGGGATCGGACTTCAGGTCGAACAGGTCCCGGACCACGCTGCGCACCACGGCCGCGGCCCCGGGCCTGCGGCCGGCGGTGGAGACGGCGGCCGATGCCGTTTCGGGGGACGGGTGTTCGCTCTGCTCGTTCACGGCGCCCAGCCTAGGCATGGATGCTCTCCTCGGCCGGTGTCACCGCGGTGGCGGCGGAGGCCGGGTCGGTGGCGGAGACCGGAGCGGTGGCGCCGGCCGCGGTGGACGGGAGGCGGTTGCCCGCGACGACGGTCCCGGTCCCGGAAGACCTGCGCGGGCCACGGCCCTTGGGGCGGTGGCCGCCCTGCTCATAGGACCGGAAGGCGGCCCAGCAGACCATGAGCGCGGCTGCGAACACCGGCAGCCACAGCAGCCGGGCGGCAATCCACTGCGCGGAAGCGGGCACGGTGTGCAGGCCGGGCAGGTCCGTGGAGACCAGGAGCCCCAGGGCGGTGACGGCCATCATGGCGGTCTGGTGCCAGAGGAAGACGGTCATGGCCGACAGGTTCACCAGGGCCACCTTCGCCCAGGCCCGCGGCCGGCTCATCGCGCGGGCCAGCGGCTCCCGGACCAGCAGCGCCAGCCCGCACTGGGCCAGACCGAACGCGACGGCGGCCAGCGTCGGCGGGTTCAGGTTCGATATCGCCGCCCCGGGGACACCGACCATCGACGCCGGATATCCGGCCCAGAGGACCAGCGCGGCCGTGGCGAGGATCCCGCCGCCCAGCAGCAGGGCGGCCGCCCGCGGCCGGCGGCCGCCGATGGACACCGGCCGCCGGGTGAACGCGCCCCGGGACCAGGCGGCCCCCAGGGTGTAGGGGACCAGCCAGCCGGCGGCCACATTGACCCAGCCGATCCACTCGGGCCCGCCGAGCCCGAACCGCCAGACATCGACTGCGGCCACCACGGCCAGCGGCCACAAGGGGCTGAGCCGGGCCACGAGCGGGGTCGCGGCGGTGAGCGCGGCGAAGACGAGGAGGAACCACAGGGGGGACAGGACGAGCTTGAGCAAGGTGTGGACGGTGTCCGTCCCGACCCCGCCGAGCAGCATGCCGCCGGCCGCGACGGTCCACAGCACGAGGACGGCGGCGACCGGCCGGAACAGCCGCCCCAGCCGCTGCCCGACCCACTGGCCGTACGAGACTCCGCGCCCGCGCGCAGCCTCGTACCCCTGGGCCGCGACATGCCCGCCGACCAGGAAGAAGACGGCCAGGGTCTGGAACACCCAGGAGACCGGGGCCAGTGCGCTCATGTGGGCCAGCGGGCTGGTGGTCTTCAGGCCGCCGTCGGCGGTCGTGAGCGCGGTGACCAGCCAGTGGCCCAGCACCACGCCGAGTATGGCGAAGGCCCGCAGGGCGTCCACGGCCCTGTCCCGGTGGGCGGGGGTACCGGCGTCGATGCGGTCCGCGAGGACGGACCAGCGGGCGTGGAGCCTACGCGAACGCACGGGAGACCTCCGGGGTGATGGCGGCGGTGTCCGTGGTGGGCGTGGTGGGCGTGGTGGCAGCGCGGGAGGTGCCGAGCACGATCGAGGCCAGGCTGTTCAGGGACTCGGTGCCCGGCTTGAGGTAGTCGCTGTGCCCGCCGGATCCGGCCGCGAAGGGCAGCGCTCCGAAGGCCGGGTCCACCGGATCGGTGCCGAAGCCGATCCCGCCGAGCCGCAGGTGCGGGACGTGCGCGATCCAGTCGCCCGCGCCCCGGCCGGCCCAGACCCGGGCCCCGGTGGGCAGACCGGCGACCGAGTCGGCGCCGGTGCCCGGACTGCCGAACAGGGCGATGTCGGTGACCTTGGGGCCGGTCCCGGTACGGGCGCAGACGACGGATCCGTAGGAGTGGCAGAGGAGCGAGAGGCGGGCGTCCGGGACGACTCGCCGCTCCAAGCCGGCCAGGAAGGGCCCGAGTTCCGCGGCGGCGTCGTCGGCGCGGCCGGCGGTCAGGACGCTCGGGCTGACCGTGCCGGGGGTGTCGTACCCGAGCCAGGCGACCACGGCGGAGCGGCTGTGCTCGGCCTGGAGGCGCTGCTGAAGGACGACAGCCCCGGCACGGAACCTCTGGTAGGTGTCCAGGGTCGTGTCCGACCCGGGGACCAGGACCGTGACCCGGTCCGCGGTCTCCAGATCGCCGAACACCTCTATTGCGCGGCCCTTGCCCCGGCCGTCGAAGGAGAAGAACCGGGCACCCCCGCCCGCCTCCATCGCCCGGAGCTTCGCGGCGCGGCCGGTGCGGCCGCCCGCGTCGGCCATCCGGGCGGCCTCGGCGAGGTTCGTGAGGTTGGCGGCGTACCGCTCCGGGAGGGAGGCGGTCTCGGCGAAGGCCGCGGGGGCCGGGGCGGGCACGTCGGCGGAGGCGGCGGCGGACACGGGGAACACGACGGCCGTGGCGACGAGCCCGGCCAGCAGCGTGCGGCGCAGACGGCCGCTGCGGCGGCCGGTGGCGGCGCCGTCGGGGCCGTCGGAGGGGCCGCGGGAGGGGCCGCCGGGACGTGCGGTGGGTCGGCGGATCATGGTCCGTTCCTTCGCTCGTGCCAGAGGGGGTGGTGCTGCGTTCTTCTCTGGTCACGAAGTTAGGAATCGGGGTCCGTGGTCGGCGTCCCGCTGGAGAGCGGCTTTCGCAAGTAGCTCTCAGGTATGACAGGGGCTACGGGTGAACCATGAGCAGGGCTTCGAACAGGCCCGGGGGAGCGCTCAGTCCGACATTCAGTCCGACGCTCAGCCCGCCGTTCGTTCCGCCGTTCGGTCCGCCGCTCAGTCCGCCGTCAGGGCCTCGCCGAGCGGCTCCACGTAGCCCGCGCGCCAGCGGGGGGCCGGGTCCTGGCCCGGGCTGGTCCAGTACTCCCGGGCGCGCGCGATCTTCCCGTCGCGGATGGTCCACAGGGAGACGGCGCGGTAGACGACGTGGTCCTGAGGTATCTCCACCTCGGTGACGACGAGGTCGCCGTCCACGAGGGTCCGCAGGACTTCCACGGAGCTCTCGTCCGTGTAGTCGTCATCGCTGATGACGGCGATGAAGTTGTCGCGCCCGACGATGCGTTCGCCGCTGACCGGCCATTCGATCACCGCGTCCTCGGCGATCAGTACGGCCACTCCGTCCCAGTCCCGCGCCTCGATCCGCTCCCACAGTTGTGCCACTACCTTCAACGGCTCCATGTGCCGCAGTGTGCGGTGGGACCGTCAGATGCAACAAGCTTTGCTTGCAGGCTTATTGACATCGAAATAATTAGGGCCGGTGGTAGGTCAGCGGTGTGCCGGTGGTGTCGGCGAGCTCCCGCACCAGGCTCCCGTCGGGCAGCAGGCGCAGTGTGCTCCGGCCGTCGGGCGGGCAGGTCGACGGGGTCTCGGGGGTGACGGCGGAGGGGTCCAACTCGACCGCGAGCGCGGTGGCGGAGTGCAGGGGCGCCGTCCAGGAGCAGACGGGTCCGGGGGTGCCGGGGGTGCCGGGTCCGCCGGGGGGCGACTGGAGGGTCAGGGACATGACCGGGGAGCCGACCGTGCCGGGAGTGAGGGTGAGGTGCCAGGTCTCGGTGCCGGAGGTGGCGTGCCAGGTGCCGGCGTAGGCCGGCGGGAGCACGGCCGGGGTGGCAGGGATGGCCGGGGTGGCGGGGGTGGCCGTACCGGTACCCGAGGGGGTGGGCCTGGGTGGCGGGGCGCCGGGGGCGTAGAGGGGGCGTTCGTCGCCGCTCATGATCGCGAAGACCGAGCCGCCCGCGGCGACGGTGACGACGGTGGCGACGGCCACGAGGAAAACGCTGGAGGCGGATACAGGGGCGGAGCGGGGCTGGGGCCGCCGGGTGCGGGGCTGGGGTAGGGGTTCCGCTTCCTCTCTGTACAGAGAGGAAGCCGGGCGCGCGGGCGCCGCGGGCCCGGGGCGGCGGTCCGGGCCGGCGTCCTCGCGGTCGAGCAGGGCCACGGCGTGCTGCCCAAGCCGCGCGAGAACCTGCTCCGGCAGCCACGGATCCGGAGCGGCCGCCCCGCCCGCGGCGACCCGGGCGAGGACCTCGGCGGGCGTCGGGCGCGCGGTCGGCTCCTTGCGCAGGCAATCCCGTACGAGGTCACGCAGTTCGGGCGCCACGTCGTCCAGGTCCGGTTCCGCTTCGGATATGCGCAGCCGCAGCGCCCCGGTGCCGCCGGGCTGCTCGGCGTCCCCGAAGGGCGGCCGGCCGGTGGCGGCGTAGGCGAGGACCGCGCCGAGGCCGAAGACATCGCAGGCCGGGGTCACGGGGGTGCCGGCGCCGGCGCCGGTGCCGGCGCCGTGGAGCTGCTCGGGGGAGAGGAAGGCGGAGGGTTCGGGGGCGTGCGGGTGGTCGGGGCGGGTGCCGACCGAGTCGAGGCCGATGAGGCGGGGGCCGTCGAGGGCGAGCAGGACGTCGGAGGGCTTCAGGTTCCGGTGGACGAGGCCGGTGCGGTGGATGTCCTGGAGGGCGTACGAGAGCCCCTCGGCCAGAACCCGTACCGTGCCGGTCGGCAGCCGACCGAAGTCGCGGTCGACGGCTTCGCGGAGGCTGGGCCCGGCGATGTAGGCGGTGGCCAGCCAGGGGGTTTCCGCGTCGGGATCGGCGTCGAGGACGGGCGCGGTCCAGGCTCCGCCGACGAGGCGGGCGGCGGCGACCTCGCGGCGGAAGCGGGCGCGGAAGTCGGGGTGCGCGGCCAGGGCCGGACGGATTAGTTTCACGGCGACGGTGTGGGGACGGCTCCCCGTGCCGGTCGCCGTGCCGGTCCCCGGGCCGGTCCCCGGGCCGGTCCCCGGGCCGGTCCCCGTTCCGGTCCCCAGTCCGGGGCGTCCGAGGTGCTCGGAACGGGCGAGGTAGACCCGACCCGTGGCGCCGGCGCCGAGGCGGGCGAGCAGCCGGTACGGGCCGACGTGGTGCGGGTCCCGTGGGTGCAGTTGTTCCATGACGGGTTGGTCCTCCCCCTAGGACTCGCCGAGGCCCGACAATAGTCCGGCCGGGCGCCGCCCCCGGGCGGGACCTGCGGCCCGAGCCCGAGCCCGAGCCCGAGCCTGCGGCCCGAGCCCGAGCCCGAGCCCGAGCCCGAGCCCGAGCCCGAGCCCGAGCCCGAGCCCGAGCCCGAGCCCGAGCCCGAGCCCGAGCCCGAGCCCGAGCCCGAGCCCGAGCCCGAGCCCGAGCCCGAGCCCGAGCCCGAGCCCGAGCCCGAGCCCGAGCCCGAGCCCGAGCCCGAGCCCGAGCCCGAGCCCGAGCCCGAGCCCGAGCCCGAGCCCGAGCCCGAGCCCGAGCCTGCGGCCGAGCTCGGAGCCCGGACCGAGGCCTTAGCTCGTGGCCGAGTCCGAGCCCATGGCCGCAGTCGGAGGCCGCGCCCGCGCCCGCAGTTCGTGGCCGAGTCCGAGCCCGCGGGCGCATCTGGTGGTCGCGCCCGTGCCGTCGCCCACGCCCGCAGTCCAAGCCCGCGCCCGCCGTGCCGGTGGAGGTGTGCGGCGGTGTGGCCCGTCTTCGCGCGGGCGCCGGCGACGGCGGGGCGTGGGCGCGGGTGTCGTCGACCGCCCGGTGGACCGGTGCTCTGGCTCCGGGCCTCGGGCTCTGGCCCCGGCCCCAACGCCGGCCCTGGCCCTGGCCTGCTCCGGCCCTGGCCCTGGCTCCGGCTCCGGCCCTGGCCCTGGCTCCGGCTCCGGCCCTGGCCCTGGCCCTGGCCTCCGGCCCTGGCCTTGGCTCCGGCTCCGGCCCTGGCTCCGGCTCCGGCTCCGGCCCTGGCCCTGGCCTCCGGCCCTGGCCTTGGCTCCGGCCCCGGCCCCGGCCCTGGCCCTGGCCTTGGCTCCGGCTCCGGCCCCGGCCTCGGCCGCGGCCTGGCCTGCGCCCCCCGGAGGCCCCCGCCCCCGCCGGCCCCCGTGCGCCGTTCGTGCAGACAGACTGCCGAGGCCCGTGCCCCACCCCCATACAGTCCGCCGATATCCCTCCCCACCTGCGCACTTCTAGCGTGACCGCATGACCCCTCACGTCACCTCGGGTGCCGCCGTCAAGGCCGCCGACCGCGCTCATGTCTTCCACTCCTGGTCCGCTCAGGCCCTGATCGACCCGCTCGCCGTGGCCAAGGCCGAGGGGTCCTACTTCTGGGACTACGACGGCAAGCGCTACCTCGATTTCGCCTCCCAGCTGGTCAACACCAACATCGGCCACCAGCACCCCAAGGTCGTCGCCGCGATCCAGGAGCAGGCGGGCACGCTCTGCACGCTGGCTCCGGGGTTCGCCGTGGACGTCCGCTCCGAGGCCGCACGCCTCATCGCGCAGCGGACCCCCGGCGACCTCGACAAGATCTTCTTCACCAACGGCGGCGCCGAAGCCGTCGAGAACGCCGTCCGCATGGCCCGTCTGCACACGGGCCGGCAGAAGGTCATGTCCACCTACCGCTCGTACCACGGCGCCACCGCGGCCGCGATCAACCTGACCGGTGACCCGCGCCGCTGGCCCTCCGACACGGCTGCCGCCGGGGTCGTGCACTTCTGGGGTCCGTACCTCTACCGCTCGGCGTTCCACGCGACCACCGAGGCCGAGGAGTGCGCCCGCGCCCTCACGCACCTCGCCGACACCATCGCCTTCGAGGGGCCGCAGACCATCGCGGCGATCATCCTGGAGAGCGTGCCCGGCACGGCCGGGATCATGACCCCGCCGCCCGGCTACCTGGCCGGGGTGCGCGAGCTCTGCGACCGCTACGGCATCGTCTTCATCCTCGACGAGGTCATGTCGGGCTTCGGGCGGACCGGCAAGTGGTTCGCGGCCGAGCACTGGGACGTCACCCCGGACCTGATCACCTTCGCCAAGGGCGTCAACAGCGGCTACGTCCCGCTCGGCGGCGTCGCGATCTCCGCCGAGATCGCCGAGACCTTCGCCACACGCCCCTACCCGGGCGGACTGACCTACTCCGGCCACCCCCTGGCCTGCGCCGCGGCCGTCGCGACGATGACCGCGATGGAGGAGGAGGGCATCGTCGAGCACTCCGCCCACCTCGGCGAGAACGTGATCGGCCCGGCCCTCGCCGAGCTGGCGGAGCGTCACCCCTCGGTCGGGGAGGTCCGCGGCCTGGGCACCTTCTGGGCGCTGGAACTCGTACGGAACAAGGAGACGCGCGAGCCGCTCGTCCCCTACAACGCCGCCGGCGCCGACAATGCGCCGATGGCCGAATTCGCCGCCGCCTGCAAGGCGTCGGGGCTGTGGCCGTTCGTCAACATGAACCGCACGCACGTGGTTCCCCCGTGCAACATCACGGAAGCGGACGCGAAGGAGGGCCTGGCCCTGCTGGACGACGCCCTGAAGGTCGCCGACCGGCACGCCTCCGCCTGACGGCGCGAAACCCGTCCGCGGGCCGGGCCACGGCGGGCCACGGCGGGCCGGGGCGGGCCGCCGTCCGGCCGCCCCGGCCGGTGCCCGTCCGCGTGGACGCACCGGCGCCGACCAGCGGGAACGACCCTGTACGGGACCTCCTCCGAGGCCCCGTACAGGGTCGATCGATGTTGAAGGATCAAGAAAATACTGGTGCGTCGTCCGAATATCGGGCGCTAAATCCACATAGCGGCCACAAACCGAAAGGTTTCGGCCTGGCCGCCTGGCCTAAGGTGTCCCAAGCCCACAGATGGAGACGGACCCCTATGGCAGGCAGCGGCGCTGTCACTCGCAACACACTTCGCCAGCAGATCGCGGACGCGCTGCGTGACGAGGTGCTCGCGGGGCGCCTGGCCGCCGGGACCGAATTCACCGTCAAGCAGATCGCCGAGCAGTACGAGGTCTCCGCGACCCCCGTCCGCGAGGCCCTGGTCGATCTCTCCGCGCAAGGCCTCCTCGACTCCGTGCAGCACCGCGGCTTCCGCGTCCGGGTCTTTTCCGTCGACGACTTCCGGGGCATGGTCGAGGCTCGTACGCTGATCGTGGAAGGGATCTTCCGCCGGCTCGTCGAACACGGCACCGCTCCCGGCATGGGCGAGCGGCTGGTTTCGGTGCGCCGCCGGGCGGAGGAAGCACGGCGCACAGCGCTGACCGGCTCACTCGAAGTGCTGATCGGTTACGACCTGCGCTTCTGGAGGGAGCTGAGCGGGCTGGTCGGCAACACGTACATCTCCGAATTCCTGCACCGGATCCGCGTGCAGTGCTGGGTCTTCGCCGTGCCCCACCTCAAGGCCGAACCGCACCTGCGCACCGAGCTGTGGGCGGGCCACAACGAACTGATCGATGCGGTGACCCGTGCGGACGTCGAGGAGGTGCGCCGCCTCGTGCACGCGTACAACCAGCACGGTCTGGACTGGGCCGCGGGCCTGAAGACGACGACTACGGCCGGCACGTGAGCGGAGAGAACGGCGTGAGCACTGGCACCGGCACGGGAACGGGCGTGGACGACTCGACCGGGACGCCCTGGCTGGGAGCCGTCGGCCTCTCCGTCGTCGTCCCCGCCCTGGGCGAGCGGCACGGGCTGGGCGCGACGGCGGCTGCCGTGCGCGAGCACCTCGACGAGCACCTCGGCACCGGCTCCGGCGACTGGGAGCTCGTCCTCGTCGTCGACGATTCGGTCGACGAGTCGGTCGACGGGTCGCTCGATGAGTCGGTCGACGAGTCGCTCGACGAGTCCGCCGACCCCCGCATCCGCCTCGTCCGCCTGCGCGACCCCCGGGGCAAGGGTGCCGCGCTGCGCGCTGGGGTGCTCGCCTCCGCCGGCCGCCGGGTGCTGCTCACCGATGCCGGCCTCACGACCCCGCTCGACGAGCTGGCCCGCCTGGAGCGGGCCCTCGACCGGGACGACGCCGCGCACACGGACGCCCACGCCCCCGCCCACCCCGGGCCCGCCGTGGTCCTCGGCCGGTCCGGGAACCGGCTCGTGCGCGCCCTCGGAGTCCCCGGCATACCGGGCTTCCGCTCCGACACCTGTGCCTTCGCCCTCTTCGACGGGGACCGCGCTCGCGCCGCCTTCGGCGCCTCCACCCTCGACGGCCCGGCCATCGACGCCGAGGTCCTGCGCTGGATCCGCGGCCAGGGCTGGGAGGTGGCCGAGGTGCCCGTCGCCCGTCGCCCGTCCGCGTCGAGCCCCGCCGCCCCCGCCCCCGCCGCCGGCAGCCGCCTACTCGCCCTCCGCGAGCTGCTGCGCCTGAACTCCGGCGGCTTCGCGGTCGCCGCCGCGTTCCTGGCGCTCTCCCTCTACGTCTTCCACGGCCTGTGGGCGGACCTCGACGGCAGCTACCTCGCCGACGCGCTCCAGGACCAGAACCAGTGGGAGTGGTTCGTCGGAGTCACCACCGACAACATCACCCACCTGCGGAACCCGCTCTTCACGTACTCCCAGGGCATGCCCGACGGCGTGAACCTGATGGCCAACGCCACGATGCTCGGCCTGAACGTGCCGCTCATCCCGGTCACCCTCCTTTTCGGCGAGACCGTCACCTTCGCCCTCGTCCTGACGCTGGGCATGGCCGCCAGTGCCTGGACCTGGTACTGGCTGATCCGCCGCCGCTTCGTGCGCAGCCGCTGGGCCGCCGCCGCGGGCGGGGCGCTCGCCGCCTTCGCGCCGCCGATGGTCTCGCACGCCAACGGCCATCCGAACTTCGTCGTCCTGTTCATGATCCCGCTGATCATCGACCGGGCCCTGCGGCTCTGCGAGGGGCGCAACGTCACCCGCGACGGGGTCCTGCTCGGGCTGTTCGCGACGTACCAGATCTTCATCGGCGAGGAGCCGCTGCTGATCGCCGCGCTCGGCATGCTGGTCTTCTCCCTCGCCTGGCTGCTGGTCGACCGCCGCCGCGCCCTCGCGGCCGCCCGCCCGTTGGGGGCCGGTCTGGCCGTGGCGCTCGCCGTCTGCCTGCCGCTCGTGATCGTCCCGCTGTACTGGCAGTTCTTCGGCCCGCAGAGCTACCACTCGGTCCTGCACGGGGACAACGCGGGCAACAGCCCGCGCGCCCTGGTCTCGTACGCCGCCCGTTCCCTCTTCGGCGACGCCGAGCAGGCGGGCCGGCTCTCCCTGAACACCACCGAGCAGAACGCCTTCTACGGGTGGCCGCTGCTGGCCCTGGGCGTGGCCGTCTGCGTCTGGATGTGGCGGAACAAGGCCGTCCGCGCCCTCGCGATCACCGGGTTCGTGACGCTGCTGCTCTCGCTCGGCCCGTGGGTGCCCGTACCCCGCACCGAGATCGTGCTGCCGGGCCCCTGGCGGCTGATGATCAAGCTGCCGCTCTTCGAGTCGGTGATCGAGGGGCGCGTGGCGATGATCTGCGCCCCCGTCCTCGGCATCCTGCTGGCCCTCGCGCTCGACCGGATCCTGCGGATGCGGACGCGCGAACTGCGCACGCTCGGCCTGCTGGGCGTCGCCGCCGCGCTGATCCCGATCCTGCCGCTGCCGCTGACCGTACGGGACCGCGCGCCGGTCCCGGCCTTCATCACCTCCGGGGCCTGGAAGGGCTACGTCAAGGACGGCGAGGCACTCGTTCCGGTACCGCTGCCCGACCCGGGCCAGGCGGACGCGCTGCACTGGCAGGTCGAGGCCGACTTCGGATTCCGGCTGGCCGGGGGCTACTTCAACGGCCCGTGGGGACCCGACCGCATCGGCATCTACGGGGCCACCCCGCGCCACCTCTCCAACCTCCTGCGCGACGTCCGCTACGGGGGCCAGCCGCCCGAGATCACCCCGGCCTGGCGCCAGCAGGCCCGCCAGGACCTGGAGTTCTGGAAGGCGGGCGCGATCGTGCTGCCGGTCCAGGACCGGGACGCGGAGCTGCGGGAGCTGATCACCGGGCTGCTGGGGCGCCAGCCGGAGAAGGTGCTGGACGCGTGGGTCTGGAGGGTCGGACCGGGAGAGGTCTGACCCCGGCCGCCGCCCCGGCCGCCAACCCGGCCGCCGTCCAGGTTCTGCTCACCCCTTCGCGGAGCGTGTCCGGCGCACTACGCTGGCCCGATCGGCGACAACGACTGATCGGAGGCCGAGTGGCCTGTGACCTGTGGCTGGTCCCCCTTGTCGACGTGCTGTGCCACAGCCCCGACAATCCCTTCGCGGAAGAGATCGCCTCGTACGACAAGGCGCTGGGCGAGGCCGGACTGCCGTCCGTGCCGGTGTTCGCGTACATGCCCGGACTGTCCGGGGACGTCGCCCCGGTGGCCGGATTCGACTATGACGCCCTGCACTTCCTGCGGCGGGCGTACCTGCTCCAGATCTGCGGGCTGCCGGTGACGCCGGTGGACGAGCTGGGCGGGGACTACGAGCAGCTGCTGGAGATGTTCGAGTCGACGGCGCAGCAGTCGCATCTGGTGTGGCACTACGACCACGCGGGCGCTTACGTTCCCGTGGACTTCGCGGTTCCGCTGGCCAACGAGGAACTGCTGAGCGGGGGCGGGCCGCTGGGGTCCGCGCAGGGGCTGCTGCGGGAGTTGGCGGTGGTTGCTCCCGCGATCGGGATAAACCCGGTCAATCCGCCGGTGGCGCCGGCGCCGCCGGGGCGGCCGACGTCCCTGGAGGAGCCGGCGGGGCCGATTCCGTACGACGACAGTCCGTTCGCGCGGGAGCGGCATGTGTGGCTGGGGTTGCATGCGGCGGCTACGCGGAGCCTTGGCCAAGGATCGATGATCATCTTCAGCTGACGGGTGCGGCTGCCGTCTGCCGGCTGTACGGGGCCCGTGTGGCCGGGGCCGGGGCCGGGGCCGGCTGTACGGGGCCTCGTGCGGGTCCGGGTGGGCGGGTGGGGGTGGGGCCCTGCGGGGCTTGTCCCCTACCCGCCCTTCCGCCGTTCCCTGGGGCTCCGCCCCAGACCCCGCGCCTCAAACGCCGGCGGGGCTGGATTTGCCCCTATCGCGGCTGCTCCGGGGGTCTCTGGCGGGGCATGTTGGGGCGGGTGCCCGGGGGGAGGGGGAAGCGGGGTGGGGGGAGGCCGGTGTCGGGGCGGGAGGTGGAGCCGCCCAGGGACTGCATCATCAGGGGGGCGGGGCCGGTGCGGAATTCCACCATCCAGTCGGCCGTCTCCGAGCGGACCAGCTCCGTGATGTCCTCGGAGAAGCGCCGCAGCACCGTGAGGCACCGCTCGGCGGCCTCGCTCGCGGTGCCCTCCGTCGGGCCCAGGACCTCCCGCACGTTCTCCGAGGCCCAGTCGAACTGCAGGGTCTGGAGCCGGCGCTGCACGGCCTGGGCCGTGGCCACGCTCCGCATCCAGCCCGAGGTCAGGCCGAAGAACCGGTCGCAGGCCAGGCAGGCTGCGGCCAGGAGCAGCGAGAGGTAGCCGTAGGAGGCCGCGCCGGGGGCCGAGCCGGTCAGCTCCAGCAGCGGCATCGCGGCGCCCGTGATCGCGCCGGCGGCGGCTCCGGCCCGCAGGATCCGGGCCCCGCGGCGTTTCCACGCCCGGTCGGACAGGTACCAATCGGCGGTGCGCAGCGCGTCGGCCTCGACCCGCCGGTAGAGCTCGTCGAGCCGCTCGGCGGGCTCGCCCCAGTCCCCGAGAGGGAACGGCCGGCCGGTAAGGTCGCCGTCCTCTGCGGGATCCCGGGGTGGCCCCTCGGGCTGCATCTCCGGCTGACTCACCCGGGCACTCCCTCTGCCTGCGCTGACGTGTGGTGGTGCGCGTGTGCGCAATGGTGCGCATGCTCTTCCTACCTTCGAATGGGGCGCGGTGGGCAACGAATCCCGGGTTTTCCGCCCGCAAGGAGGGCTCCATCAGGTACGCGCACGCCTCGTCTCTCACTCGAAAGAGTTGGTCCTCACGGCGTAGGGCGCGGCGCCCGGGGAGCACGTAGGCTCGGATTGGCCAAGCCGCCGGTGCTTGGAACGCACGCGTGGCACCCACGCGACGACGCTACGAAAGTGAGTGACCCGTGATTCCCGGTGGTGGTCAGCCCAACATGCAGCAGCTGCTCCAGCAGGCCCAGAAGATGCAGCAGGATCTCGCCGTGGCCCAGGAAGAGCTGGCGCGGGCCGAGGTCGAGGGCCAGGCCGGCGGCGGACTGGTCAGGGCGACCGTGACCGGTTCCGGTGAACTGCGCGCGCTGGTGATCGACCCGAAGGCCGTGGACCCCGAGGACACGGAGACGCTCGCGGACCTGGTGGTCGCGGCGGTCCAGGCGGCCAACGAGAATGCGCAGGCGCTCCAGCAGCAGAAGCTGGGCCCGCTGGCCCAGGGGCTGGGCGGCGGCAGCGGTATCCCCGGCCTTCCCTTCTAATCTTCAACTTCCGCAACACCCCGAGAACCGCACACCGAAAGAAGGCAGTCCGTTGTACGAAGGCGTGGTCCAGGACCTGATCGACGAACTGGGCAGGCTGCCCGGCGTCGGGCCCAAGAGCGCGCAGCGGATCGCCTTCCACATCCTGCAGGCCGAGCCCACCGATGTCCGCCGCCTCGCGCACGCGCTGCTGGAGGTCAAGGACAAGGTCCGGTTCTGCGCGGTGTGCGGGAACGTGGCGCAGGAGGAGCGGTGCAACATCTGCCGCGATCCGCGCCGCGACCTGTCGGTCATCTGTGTGGTCGAGGAGTCGAAGGACGTGGTCGCGATCGAGCGGACGCGCGAGTTCCGGGGCCGGTACCACGTCCTCGGCGGTGCGATCAGCCCGATCGAGGGCGTCGGCCCGGACGACCTGCGCATCCGGGAGCTGCTGGCGCGGCTGGCGGACGGCGCGGTCACCGAGCTGATCCTGGCGACCGACCCGAACCTGGAGGGCGAGGCGACCGCCACGTACCTCGCGCGCATGATCAAGCCCATGGGCCTCAAGGTCACCCGCCTGGCCAGCGGGCTCCCCGTCGGGGGAGATCTGGAGTACGCGGACGAGGTCACGCTCGGGCGGGCCTTTGAAGGAAGGCGACTTCTCGATGTCTGACGCAACGCTGCACGCCCTCGGTCTGGACCCGGACGATTTCGCGGGCTCGATCGCGGACCAGATCGAGTCCTTCATCGTCGCGGTCACCGAGGTGGCCAAGGGCGAGGACCCGGACAGCGCGGTGCCCTTCCTCCTCCTGGAGGTGTCCCAGCTGCTGCTGGCGGGCGGCCGGCTGGGCGCGTACCAGGACGTCCTGCCCGACGAGCGCTACGAGCCCGACCTGGGCCCCGAGCCGGATGTGGACGATCTGCGCGAGCGCTTCGCGCTGATGCTGGAGCCGGTCGACGTCTACTCCGAGGTCTTCGACCCCTACGAGCCGCGCAAGGCCCCGGTGGCGCACCGGATCTCCGACGACCTGGCCGACGTGGTGGCCGACCTGCGGCACGGCCTCATCCACTACCAGGCGGACCGGGTCACCGAAGCCCTGTGGTGGTGGCAGTTCTCGTACTTCACCAACTGGGGCCCGACCGCGTCGGCGACCTTGCGCGCCCTGCAGTCGCTCGTGGCGCACGTACGGCTGGACCAGCCGCTGGAGGCCCTGGACGGGCTGGACACCGACGAGGACCTGGCCGAGGACGACCTCGCCGAGCAGGCGGGCAAGGTCATGGCCGAGGAACTCGGCGGGCTGGGCCTCAAGTAAGACGATCAAGTGAGTGGATCAAGCGAGGCCGCGAGTAAAAGATCAGCGGCGGGGGAACCCATTCTCTGATCTTTTCGTCTCATGATGTGGTACGAGGCGGTCGGATCCCGGGCGCTCGTTAGACTGCACCAGCAATGAGACAGACTGAGCGAGGAGCGCACGTGGGCCTTGTCGTGCAGAAGTACGGAGGCTCCTCCGTAGCCGATGCCGAGGGCATCAAGCGCGTCGCCAAGCGAATTGTGGATGCCAAGAAGAACGGCCACCAGGTGGTCGTCGTGGTTTCCGCGATGGGCGACACGACGGACGAGCTGATCGATCTCGCCGAGCAGGTTTCACCCATGCCTGCCGGGCGAGAATTCGACATGCTGCTGACCGCCGGAGAGCGGATCTCCATGGCCCTGCTGGCCATGGCGATCAAAAACCTGGGCCACGAGGCCCAGTCGTTCACCGGTAGCCAGGCAGGCGTCATCACCGACTCGGTCCACAACAAAGCGCGCATCATCGATGTCACGCCGGGCCGTATCCGCACTGCGCTGGACGAGGGCAACATCGCCATCGTCGCCGGCTTCCAGGGCGTGTCGGCGGACAGCAAGGACATCACCACCCTGGGCCGCGGCGGCTCGGACACGACCGCCGTCGCGCTCGCCGCGGCGCTGGACGCCGAGGTCTGCGAGATCTACACCGATGTCGACGGAGTCTTCACCGCGGACCCCCGCGTCGTGAAGAAGGCGAAGAAGATCGACTGGATCGCCTCCGAGGACATGCTGGAGCTCGCGGCTTCCGGTTCCAAGGTGCTGCTGCACCGCTGCGTCGAGTACGCACGCCGCTACAACATCCCGATCCACGTCCGCTCGTCCTTCTCTGGACTGCCGGGCACCTGGGTCAGCAACGAGAATCCGCAAGGGGCAGAGCAGGTGGAGCACGCCATCATCTCCGGAGTCGCTCACGACGTCTCCGAAGCCAAGATCACGGTCGTCGGCGTTCCGGACAAGCCGGGCGAGGCCGCGGCGATCTTCCGCGCCATCGCGGACGCCGAGATCAACATCGACATGATCGTGCAGAACGTGTCCGCCGCGTCCACGGGCCTGACGGACATCTCCTTCACCCTCCCCAAGACCGAGGGCCACAAGGCCATCGACGCCCTGGAGAAGGCGAAGGGCACCATCGGCTTCGACTCCCTGCGCTATGACGACCAGATCGGCAAGATCTCCCTGGTCGGCGCGGGCATGAAGACGAACCCGGGCGTCACCGCCTCGTTCTTCCAGGCGCTGTCCGACGCGGGCGTCAACATCGAGCTGATCTCGACCTCCGAGATCCGCATCTCGGTCGTGACCCGCCAGGACGACGTCAACGAGGCCGTCCGCGCCGTGCACACGGCCTTCGGTCTCGACTCCGACACCGACGAAGCCGTCGTCTACGGAGGCTCCGGACGATGACCGCTGCCCGGTCGGCCCCGGCTCCGGCACTCGCCGTGGTCGGGGCGACCGGAGCGGTCGGCTCCATCGTCCTTCGGCTGCTCTCGCAGCGGGCGGACGTCTGGGGCGACATACGACTGATCGCCTCCTCGCGCTCGGCCGGCCGACGGCTGGCCGTGCGCACCGAGGAGGTCGAGGTGCTCGCCCTCACCGAGGACGCCTTCGACGGCCTCGGCGCGGGCGATGTCGCGATCTTCCTCACCCCGGCCGAGGTCTCGGCCCGGTGGGCTCCCGTGGTCACCGCGCGCGGTGTCGTCGTCGTGGACCAGTCCGCGGCGTTCCGGGAGGACCCCGAGGTGCCGCTGGTGGTGCCCGAGGTGAACGCGCACGTGGTACGGATCCGGCCGCGCGGGATCGTCGCCGGTCCCGACTCCGTGACCGCCGCGATGATCGCGGCGCTGGGCGCGCTGCACGCCGAGTACGCGCTGGCCGACCTGGCCGTCTCCACCTACCAGGCCGCGAGCGCCGAAGGGCGGGCCGGCTCCGAGGCGCTGCGCCGCCAGCTGTCGCTGGTCGCCGGATCCACCCTGGGGGAGCAGCCCGGGGACGTACGCCGTGCCGTGGGCGAGGACACCGGCCCCTTCGCGGCTCCGCTCGCGCTCAACGTCGTGCCCTGGTCCGGCGAGCTGCGGGACGGCGGCTGGTCCTCGCACGAGCTGGCCGTACGGGCGCAAGTGCGCCGGATCCTGGACCTGGCGGAGCTGCCGGTCGCGGTGACCTGCGTACTGGTCCCCGTACTGGCCGGGCATTCGCTGACCGTGCGGGCCCGCTTCGAGGCCGAGGTGGATGCCGGTCACGCCCGGGAGATCCTGGAATCCGCGCCCGGGGTGGTCCTCGTGGACGATCCGGCGGCGGGGGAGTTCCCGACCCCTTCGGACGCCGCGGGCACGGATCCGGCCTGGGTGGGGCGGGTGCGGGCCTCGCTCGACGACCCGCGTGCGCTGGAGTTCTTCGTCTGCGCGGACAACCTGTGCCAGGGCTCTGCGCTGAACGCCACACACACCGCGGAGCTGATCGCGGGAGATTTCGGCCCTTTCGCTTTGTAGGATCATCAGTGATCCCCTGACCAAGGTGATGACCCGGAGGCCGCCTCGAACGACGGGGCCGCGGGGGAGAACTCCTACGCATGAGGGCAATGGGAACGACGCCGATCAGTCTGCCCCGCGCGTACAACCCTGATGGGGGGACGCGTGTCCAACTGGCGTGGCAGAAGCATTGCTGGACTTCCCGGTCAAACCGGTGCGTATCGGGACGATCCCGCCGCGCCCGCGGTCGCGTACACCCGGCGGCTTCACCGTGATCGTTCCCGCACTGCCCGAAGCCTCGACAGTTCCGACCCGGGGTGGCCGCGTGCCCGGCCCCCGCGATAGCGCGGAGGCCACCGGGAGCACCGGGCCCGCGAAGGCGGCCGGTTCCGCCTACGAGGCCGGGGCCGCCGACGCGGCCGGTACCGCCGAGGTGGTGGCGGGGACCACCGTCGACCACCTCACCGAGACCTACCAGGCCCACTACCGCTCGCTCCTCGGCCTCGCCGCGCTGCTCCTCGACGACACCGCGTCCTGCGAGGACGTGGTCCAGGAGGCCTTCATCCGGGTCCACTCGGCGCGCAGCCGGGTCCGCGACCGGGACAAGACCCTGGCCTACCTGCGCCAGACCGTCGTCAACCTCTCGCGCTCCGCCCTGCGCCGCCGCATCCTCGGCCTCAAGCTGCTCTCGAAGCCGATGCCGGACATGGCCAGCGCCGAGGAAGGCGCCTACGACCTGCTGGAACGGGACGATCTCATCAAATCGATGCGCGGACTCCAGCGCCGCCAGCGAGAAGTGCTGGTGCTGCGCTACTTCGCGGACATGACGGAAGTCCAGGTCGCCGAGACGCTGGGCATATCGCTCGGTTCGGTCAAGGCGTACGGATCGCGGGGCATTGCCGCGCTGCGGGTGGCGATGGAGGCTGCGCAGTCATGAACGAGCACGAGGACACGATGGCGAGCCGCGATGAGCAGGCGCTCCGGGCGCTGATGCGCGGGGCCGTCGGCGGGATCCACCCCGCGGGCGACGCGCTGGAGCGGCTGCGGTACGCCGTGCCCGCGCGCCGGGCCCGCAAGCGGCAGGTCCTCGTGGCCGCCGCGGCGGCCACGCTGCTGGTGGGGACCGCGGTCCCGGCGGCCCTGCACATGAGCGGGGTCAGGAGCGAGTCCACCGACCACTCGGCGATCGCGGGCCACGGCCAGCAGGGCTCCGGCCAGCCGGACGGACCCTCCGACCCGCACCAGAACGGCGCCACCACCGGCCCGAAGGCCTCCCCGTTCACGGGTACGGGCCAGGGCGCGGGTGGGACCACCGGCGCCGTGCCCGCTCCGTCCGGCACCGGGTTCCCCGGCTCCGGCCAGCCCGGGACCGGCCCGTCCGGCGGCGCGGTCACCCTGCCCGACGGCTCGGCGATCTCGGGCACCGGCATGCTGCCTCCGCCGGCGGCCCCGGGCGTGCCCGGCTGCGTCGCGGGACAGCTCGGGGTGTCGGCCAGTGCCCGGCCCCCGGAGGCGGACGGCAAGGTCTACGGCAGTTTCAAGGTCACCAACGTCTCGGCGCGGGGCTGCACCGTCCTGGGTCCGGACACCGTGACCGCCGAGGCGGCGGGGACCGGCCCCGGCGGGACGGGCTCCGGGGTGGCCGTCGTCGGCCATGCCACGGGCGATCCGGCGACCGGGCTGCTGCCCGACCCTTCGGCGGAGGCCCCGCTGATGCTGCTCGCGCCGAACGCGGCGTACGAGGTCCGCTTCGCGTGGGTGCCCTCGGGGAAGGGCTGTACGGGGGCGAGCGAGGCGCCGAGCGGCGGTTCGTCCGGAGCCAAGCCCCCGCAGGGCGGCTCGTCCGCCGCGGCGGTGGACGGGGGCGCGGCGATCGCGAAGGACCCGGAGCCCCACCCGGCACCGGCACCGGCGCCGGATCCGGTGGGTGTGGAGGTGTCGCACACCCCCAGCACGGCGCTGCCGGGGGCACCGACCACGCAGACGGTGATCCCCGACGCGTGCGGCGGGACGGTCTACCGGACGGGCGTCATCCCGCTGGCGGAGCCGACGAAGCCTTAGCGGTCCCCGGGGGCTGCGGCTGACGTAGCCGTCCCCGCGGGCTGCGGCTGCTCCGCCGGACCGGGCTCCGGCTCCTCCAGCAGCCCGGCCTCCGCGTCGCGCAGGGTCTCCACCTCGCGCCGGTAGAGCCGGAACCACATGAACAGCACGAACGCGGCGAAGACGAACCACTCGCCGGTGTAGCCGAGGTTCTGGAAGGCCTTGAGGTCGAGCCCGGTGTTGACCGGAGCCTGCGCCGGCACCGGGAGCATCCCGTCGGCCGGGGTCTGCACGGTCAGCCAGGCGTCGTAGAGGCCGTAGGGCACGATGTTGACGAGCGAGGCGGCACCGATCACGCCGAGCTGCCCGGCCGGGAGCCCGCCCGAGGAGTAGACGCCCTTGCTGCTGGAGCTCTCCGAGGCCTGCAGCGCACCCGTCACCTCGACCCGCCCGGTCGGCGCCGCCGGAGCCCGGCCCGCGTCGGCGGTGCCCGGCAGCCAGCCCCGGACCACGGGGACGGCCTTGCCGGTGTCGGTCCTGAGCAGCGTCAGGACGTAGAAGCCGGACTTCCCGTCGAGCCGCCGCTCGGGGACGAGCAGCTGGTCGGCGTACTCGCCGGAGACGGAGGCGATCCGTCCGGAGGTGTTCTTGTCCACCGGGAGCAGCGAGTCCAGCGGGGCGGCCGCCCGGTCGGCGGGGCGCGCGCTGGTCGCCTCCTCGTGCGTGGCGACGCGGTCCTCGAACCGGCCGAGCTGCCAGGTGCCCATGAACAGGCAGAAGGGCACGCCGAGGACGACGAAGAGATTGATCCCCCACCAGCGCGGGGTCAGGAGAAACCGGTGCACCCCACCACCGTACGGGGGGTGCACCGGTTCACCGGGGCCGGGGCCGCCGCGGGGCTACCGCGGCAGGTGCTTCAGCACGAAGTCGATCTCCATGCGGACCTGCTTGATCCGCTCGTCGACGACGAGCGAGCCGTGTCCGGCGTCGTAGCGGTAGACCTCGTGCTCGGCCCCGCGCGCCGCGAGCCGGTCCACGTAGTTCTCGATCTGCCGGATCGGGCAGCGGGGGTCGTTGAGGCCCGCCGCGATGTGGACGGGTGCCTTGACCGCGTCCACGTACGTCAGCGGCGAGGAGGCCGCGAAGCGCTCCGGGACCTCTTCCGGGGTGCCGCCGAAGAGGGTGCGGTCCAGGGACTTCAGCGCCTCCATCTCGTCGTGGTAGGCCGCCACGTAGTCGGCGACCGGCACGGCGGCCAGGCCCACCGCCCAGGCGCCCGGCTGCGTGCCGAGGCCCAGCAGGGTCAGGTAGCCGCCCCAGGAGCCGCCGGACAGCACGAGGCGGGCCGGGTCCGCGAGGCCCGAGGCGACCGCCCATTCCCGTACGGCGTCGATGTCCTCCAGCTCGATGAGGCCGACGCGGTGCTTGAGGGCGTCGGTCCACTCGCGGCCGTAGCCGGTCGAGCCGCGGTAGTTGACCCGGACCACCGCGAAGCCGTGGTCGAGCCAGGCCGCCGGGGTGGCGGCGAAGGCGTCGCTGTCGTGCCAGGTGGGCCCGCCGTGGATCTCGAAGACGGTCGGGAAGGGGCCGTCCCCGTGGCCCTGCGGCCGCTGCGCGAGGGCGTGGATCCGCCCGCCGGGACCCTCCACCCACACGTCCTCGACGGGTACGGAGCGGGGCGGCCGGAAGCCGGGCGGGTCCAGGACGACCCCGCCCGCCGTCGAGCGCACGGCGGAGGGCTCGGCCGCCGAGGACCACTGGTACTCCACCGACCCGTCGGGCCGCGCCGTGGCCCCCGACACCGTCCCGGGCGGCGTGTCCAGCCGTACGAGCTCCCGTGCCGCCAGGTCGTAGCGGAACAGCTCGCTGCGGGCCTCGTAGCTGTGGTCGATCAGCAGCGCGGACCCGTCGGGGTACCACTCGGCGCCGACGTCGCCCGGCAGGTCGAGGGCCAGCTCCTCCTCGGTACCGGCCGCCACGTCCCAGACCATCGGCTCCCACCGGCCGTGGCGCTGGTGCCCGACGAGCAGCCGGGTGTCGCCCTCGACGGGCGCGAAGCCGAGCACGCCGAGGCCCAGCTCCTCCGTACCGCCCTTGGAGTCGTCCAGTTCGGCGACGGTGGCGCCGTCCAGGGTGAGGACGCGCAGCGCCGAGTGCATGGCGTCGCCGTGCTCGGTGTGCTCGACGGCCAGCAGGGTCCCGTCGCGGGACAGGTCGCCGACCCCGGCCGACTCGCGGTGCCGGTAGACGACGGAGGGCTCCGTCCCGTCGGGCCGCACGACGTGGATGGTGGTCCCGTCCTCGTCGGTGGAACGCCCGACCACGGTCGTCCCGTCGCGCCCGATGGCCAGCCCGGAGGGGTACGAGGGCTCCAGCCCGGGGGTGGCCGGCTCGTCGGGGCCGCCCGCGAAGGGCTGGCGCACCCAGGTGCCGAACTCGTCGCCGTCGGTGTCGGAGAACCACCAGATCCACTCGCCGTCGGGGGAGAGCGCCCCGTCGGTGGTGCCGTTCGGCCGGTCCGTGGCCTGCCGCTGGGTGCCGGTGGCGCGGTCCCAGGCGTAGAGCTCGAAGGTCCCGGTCGCGTTGGAGACGAAGAGCGAGCGGTCGGGCGCGTCCTCGGCCCAGTCGGGCAGTCCCACGCGGGGGGCCCGGAAACGCTTCTCCCAGTCGGGCGTGGCGGTGGTGGTCACATCGCTGTCGGTGGTCATGCCTCCCATTCTTGCGGCACGGCCGGGCGGGCACCGACTGATCAGGAACGGGCGAGGGCGGGACGTTTCCGTCCCGCCCTCGCGTACGTCGTGTTGCGGCGGGTCAGCGCCGGGCGCCGACCGCCCCGGCGCCGGTGAGCCACTTCTTCATGGCCTTCGCGCTGGGCCGTTCGACGAAGCGGTGCACGAGCCAGGAAGCGAGCAGCATGACCGCGAGGATGCCACCGAGGAGCGGCCAGGGCGCGATGTCGGTGTGCAGGCGCCGGATGATCTCCCAGCCCAGTTCCTCGTGCAGCAGGTACAGCGGGAAGGTGAGCGCTCCGGCGGTGGTGAGCCACTTGCGGTTGAAGAAGCGCAGCCGGCCGAGGGCCACGGCCAGTACGAGCAGGTAGAACACCGTGATGACGGCGAGGCAGACGGTCCAGGAGAGCTGGTGCTTCACCGAGCCCTCGGCCGTCTTCAGCAGGGCGTGCAACTGGTTCTGGGCGAGCAGCCAGGACATGCCGAGCAGCAGCCACAGTTCGGGCTTGGTGCCGAACCGGCGCATCAAGAACATCACGACGCCCGCGACGAAGAACGGGGCGGCATCGGGCATGGCCATGAGCTTGATCAGGTCGATGCCGGAGTGCGGTGCCAGGACGGACATCAGCAGCCAGATGCCGCAGAAGGTGACGACGCGGCGGTAGGTGAGGCCCAGCGCGGCGACGATGCCGAACAGCAGGTAGAAGCGCAGCTCGGTCCAGAGCGTCCAGTAGACGGGGTCGATGTCGCCGACACCCATCGGTTCCTGGAGCATCGTCAGGTTCGACAGGATCTTGCCCGGGGTGATCCCGGTCTGCTTCATCCCGTGGGACCAGAGCATCACGGCGGCGGTGAGCAGGACGGCGAACCAGTAAGCGGGGTAGAGCCGGATCACCCGGGAGATCGCGAACTCCTTGACCGTGCGTCCCCAGCAGGACATGCAGATCACGAAGCCGCTGATCAGGAAGAACAGCTGCACACCGAGCCAGCCGTAGGAGGCGATCGGGTGTGCCGTCGGGAAGATGACGGAGGTGGACTTGCCCCACACCGGCGTCGCCCAGTCGTCGAAGGCGACGAAGTGGAAGGCGACGACGATCAGTGCGGCGAGCAGGCGCAGCCCGTCGAGCGTGTAGAGGCGGCCGCTCCGGGCGGGAGCGGCGGCGGGGCGGGGAACCGCGGCGTGGACGGGTATGACGGCGGGGACAGCTGGAGTGGTCATCAGCGACTGTTCTCTGGAACGGGGCTCGTCACGAGGGTCGCGTCGGGCGCCAGGCGGGCGAGGAAGGGACGGCCGGCGGAGTCGGAGGCCAGGGCGGCCTGGCCGACCACGGCACCCTTGATGCTGTTCCAGCGGGGGGTGACGCCGGTTTCGAGCGTGGCCAGACTGGTGCCGCCGTCGTTGTTGCGGGCGGCGACGAGCACCCCGTCGCGGAGCGGGTGGAGGGCGAGCGGCCCGTAGCCGCGGCCCGCGAGATCGAGTTTTCCGTCGGTCCACGTGCTGCCGTCGGCCGCGCGGCGGTGGAGCTGGGGGCGAGCCGTCTTCGGCTGCCGGAACACCAGGAGCAGCGAGCCGTCGGGGCGGGCCAGGACGGTCGGAGGGTCCGCGGGAGCGGGCAGGCCGGTGGGGACCGGGGCGAGGTCCTGGCCCGGCTGGTCGTGCGTCCAGTGGTGGACGGTGTCGTGCCCGGCGGCCAGCAGGTGGACACGGCCCTTGGCGTCGGTGGCGGCGGTCAGGCCCTCCTGCACCTCGGCTCCGCCGAGGTCGCGCCAGTTGCTCCAGGTGCTCTCGCCGCTGCGCCGGAGCCGGGTGGAGACGCCCTTGGACCAGTTGCGCGCGAAGAGGTGGACGGTGCCGTCGCCGGCGACGGCCACCACGGGTGCGCCCGTGCGGCGGCCGCGCTCCGGGTCCTTCTCCGGGTTGCCGAGCGAGGTCCAGGCCCCGAACGGGCCGTCGGTCTTGCGCTGTTCGGCCATGACGAGCTCGCGCAGGTTCTCCTGGGCATCGGAGCCGAGACCGGCGACGCGCTGGGCGTACAGCTGCCAGCGGCCGTCTTCGGTGAGGACCGCGGCAAGCCCGGGCAGCAGTCCGTCGCCGCCGAGCAGCGTGGGCTCGCCCCAACTGCCGCTGCCGGGCTTGGACTCCTGCCACATGGCTGCCCGGCCGCCCAGGACGCAGAACGCGGTGAGGCGGCCGTCGGGGGCCTGCTGGATCCGGGGCGCCGCGGTGGGCTGGCGCTGGGAGGTCCGCTGGAGCCAGCCCGGGCCGTACGAGCGGTCCTGGCCGACGTCGTAGTCTCCGCAGCCGGCCTCGAAGTCGCAGCGGTCCGGCGAGCCGCCGTAGGCGTTGAGCACGTCGGCCTTGGCACGCTGGATCTGGGGCGGCAGATTGTCCGGCCACCGCTCGTTGTAGTACCCGCGGTAGCTCACGACGGTGTGCGAACGGCCTTCGCCGGGCCCCTTGTAGCGCTCCAGGGCGGCGTACGCGAACAGGGCCGCGGCCGTGTGGTCCGGATGGTCGGAGTAACCGGGCTGGTCGTGGTGGGCGCGGTTCTTCGAGTCGTGGACCTGGGAGTCGGGGTCGGGGTCGAGGGTGCGGACGAGGGTGGGCTTGTGCTCGTTCAGCAGCGCGGCCAGATTGGCGATCAGGCTCTCGCGGGTCACCTCGTGCGAGGCGGTGACGGGGGAACCGGTGGAGACCAGGGTGCTGGTGGACGCGGCCGGGTCCGACCACAGCACCGGAAGGGCGTTGCTCGCGCCGCCGCCCGTGGAGTGCTGTCGGACGCCGAGGAAGACGAGCTGGACCCCGGAGTGGCCCTCGAGGGTGTCCACCTCGACGGGGGTCCCGTCCTGCAGGGTCTTGGCCTCGGCCTTCCAGGGCGCCTGGTCCTTGCCGGTCGCCATCAGCGCGTAGGCCTGGCGCAGGCCCTGGCGGCGGGCGCCCGCGTAGCCCGGGACGTCGGGCTCGGGGGGCGTCTTGGCGCCGGGGACCTTGTTGACGCCCGAACTCTCGCCGCAGTTGACGTACACGCTGACCAGCCGGTCGTTGTCGCTGATCGACTGCTGGAGTTCCGGGTTCATGAAGTACAGGTCGTCGTCCGGATGGGCCACGATCTGCATGATCCGTGCGCCGCTCATGCCGTCCTTCGCCGGGGGAACGGAGGCCCGGGCCGGCGCCGGGGCCTTCGACGGGTGCTTCTTGCCGTCCGGACCGCTCGTGCACCCCGCCGCGGCGAGGACCAGGAGACCCGTGACCACGGTGCGCCGTGTGGGGGGACGTACGGTCACGGTGCTTCTCCCATGGTTACGCGGATCGCTCGAAGCGGCTGGGAACGGGGTAGTACGCGTCCAGGAACGTGCGCAGGAGCCCGCTGCTGGTCTCGAAGTCCTCTTCCGTCGAGAGCGTGTCGTTGAGGCAGAACACGTCGCGGTCGCGTGCGAGGAGCAGCTGGTCCAGGCGGTTGGCCGCATTGGGCAGCGAGACGTCTATGTACCTGTACTCCAGGTCCCCGGCCAGTGCCCGCCCGGTGTGGAAGGCGTAGTAGTGGTGCAGGGACGAGGGTATGGCTATGTCCTGCGGACTGCGGAACCGGTTGGCGGCGGTGGCCCGGTGCTGCTCCCCGAACTCGTCCTCGATCTCGGCCAGGACGGTGCGGTTCAAGGCGTGCGGGACGTGCCGCATCTTCTGCGTCGGCGTGGTTCCGAAGCGTGCCTGGATCAGGGCGCGGTTGTTCTTTCCGGCGACGGAGACCGGCACGTCGTCGGCGGACGGCGGACCCAGGGGCACCAGTGCGGGCGAAGGGAAGAACTGGGTCAGGCCGTTGGCGAGGAAGAACCCGCTCGGGGCCATCTCCCGGCCCAGGAACACGTCGTCGTTGAAGTAGAGGAAGTGCTCCGAGAGGCCCTCGATGTGGTGCAGCTGGCTCTCGATGGCGTGCGAGTTGAAGGTCGGCAGCACGGACTGGTCGGCGAATATCTCGCGGTGGCTGACGACCTTGATCCCGGGCTGTTCGGTGTCCAGCCAGTCCGGCGTCTGGTCGTCGGTGACGATGTAGACGTTGCGGACCCAGGGGGCGTACATGGCCAGCGACCGCAGGGAGTACCGCAGCTCGTCGTGGTTGGCGTAGCGCGCCGCGTTCGCCGCTTCGGCGTGGTAGTCGGCGCCGGAGAACTTGGACCGGCGGCGCAGCCACTCCGTTTCGGTTCCGTCGACCCAGGTGTAGACGACGTCGACGGGGAAGGTGATGTCCCGGGGGAGCGTGGTCGTGAACTCCGGACGCGTGCGCACCGTCATGTCCGTGGTGGTACGGCTGCCCCAGGGAGCCGTGAACGTGGTCACGGGGACCTCCACGGAGGCTCCGGCGACCGGTACGGACTCGGTGATGGAGTTGCGGCGGGGGGCGACCAGCTGGTCGCCCTCGGCGGCCCAGAACTCGATGTCGCAGCCGTGCTCGTGCCCCATGACGAGGTTCTGGCCGGGGTCGGTCCGGTACCAGAACAGGCGCAGGGCGCGGGCGCGCGCGAACCGGCGCCAGTTGGCGGCCTGGTAGGCGGGGAGGACGCGCTTGTCGTGGGGGCCGCTGGGGCCGAAGTAGGCGGGCACCGTCCGGGTCAGCTCTTGCAGGGCGGTGACGGCGCGGGCGCGGTCGGAGGCGGCGACGGCCACGGTCGAAGCCCGGCGCTCCTGGTTGCGCACGCAGAAGTAGTCCACCCCTGCCGCGTCGAGGGCTTCGGTGACCGCACCGAGGCCGATGCGGCGGGTGGTCTCGGGCGACAGGCCTGCGTCCACGAAGGCGATGCGCGGGCGCCCGCCGACGGTCATGACGAGCGCACCCGATCCGGCGAGGAGGGAACGGTGCACGGTGGCCAGACGGGTTCCGCGCACCTTGCCGAGCATCTGACCGACGCCGAGGGAGCCGATGGACTGCTTGACGCGGCGGCGGGCCTCGGGAGAGTAACGGTCGGCGACCACCCGGCGGAGACGGTGCGGGGTCACCTTGCGGTAGAGGCCGACCAGGGCGGAGCCCTCGGCGTTGGGTCGTCCGTTCCGGGGCGCGGCTACCTTGGCGGCGATCACCTGATTCAGCGGCGGTACGGTCACGATACCCTGTGCCTCATCCCTGGTTCCTTCGGTTGGCCGTAGCCGTCGCCTATCATGCTGACTTACAAAGAAACATATATGTTCGATAAGAATCAAGAAAACCCCATGCGAATGCAACGCGTCACAATCGTGTGTCGACAGCGGACGTAGCGGCATTTCTCTTCAGTTGGTGACGGGCATCCTGCAAGTGGAGTCACGTGGGTGCTCGGACCCGGAGCTTTGACCGGTCACATCACGCGCGCGGGGGCATCACCACAGGAGAGACGTGGGTACGCCATGAGTGAAACCTTGCTGTCCCATGCGGTGGGGGCGGTAAAGCGCGCTCGGCGCACGGCGGGCCGGATTCGCCGTCGGGTGGAGCGGATCGACACCGTGCCGGCTCTGGGCGGCATGGGGAGGTCCGGGCCCACCCTGAAGCCCGTCCACCTCTCGGTGATCGGTGGCCGTACCTTCAACCTCGCCGTTCCCGTTCCCGTGCCCTCCTCCGGCACCTCCGCCGAGGTCGTCGCGGCGGTCCTCGTGTTCGAGCGGGGGGGCCGGCGCCAGGCCGTCCCGATGGAAGTGGAACCCCAGCGCCACGGACCGGTGCTGCTCACCGCGACGGTCGGGCTGCGCCACGCGCGCCACGACGCCCCACAGGCCACCGACCCGCGTCTGACCGACGGGGTGTGGAAGCTCACGGTCGAAACGGCCGACGCCGACGGGCGCAAGGAGCGCTTCGGCATCACCGCCCCGGTCGCCCACACGTCGTCCGGCCCCATCCACTCCACCTCGCCCAGTCCGTCGTCGGGCGCCGTCTTCCGGCCCGTGAGGTCCGTCGACGGGCAGTCGATGATCAAGGTGACGGGCCCCAAGGCCGGCGCCGAGCTGACCGCCTTCGACCTGCGCTGGGACCGGATCTCGGTCCGCGGCCGGCTGCTCGCCGGCGCCACGCCGGCCGCCTTCACGGCCGAGGCCGTGCGTCGAGGCGGTACCGCGTCCGTGGCGATCTCCGCCGAGTGGGACGGCGACCGGTTCGCGTTCGACGTGCCGCTCGATGCCATGTCCAAGGGGCGGGGCAGGAGCGTGTGGGACATTCAGCTCCGATCCGGGCGAACCCGTCTCAAGGTCGGCCGTCATCTCGGTGACGTGCGCCACCCCAAAAAGGTCTTCCGTACTCCTTTCCGCACCATTGCCACTGAGGAAGGTGCGCTGCTGCGCGTGCACGCGCACCTTTCTGCCGCCGGAAACCTCGCCGTGAGCAGCACTGTCATATCCACCAAGGAAACTGCCTGATGAAGATCACCTTCCTGCTCACCTGGGGCGACGAGATGGGTGGCACCGAGATGGCCACCTACACCCAGGCTGCACACCTGACCCCGCGCCACGAGGTCGAGGTGATCAGTGTCTTCAAGACCAGGCCCGCGCCCTTCTTCTCGGCCGGCCACGCCATCCCGCGTCGCTACCTCGTCGACCGCACCGGCCCGTACGGGCGCCCGGTGCGCGAGAGCGGTCTGAGCGAGAAGGTCTGCCGCACGCTCAGCTCCCTGCCGAGCGAGGTGGTCCGCCCCGCCTGGGAGGCCACCTTCGACCGCCTCTCTGACATCGAGATGACCAGGGCCCTGGGTTCGCTCGACACCGACGTGCTGGTCACCACCACGCCCGCCCTGATGGCCGCCGCCGCAGAGCTCGTGCCTTCCCGAGTGATCACCGTGCACCAGGAGCACCGCGCGTCCCAGCTGCGCGGCGTCAGCGGCGAACCGCTGCTGGTCTACGCGCCCCGGATCGACGCGCTGGCCTCCCTCACCGAGCGCACCAACGACTGGTTCGCCGACTCGCTGGGCGCCACCGCCCCCGAGCTCGTCGCGATACCCAATGCGGTCCCCGACGGCTTCCGGCCCCGGTCCGACCTGAACAACAAGACCATCGTCCTGGCCGCCAGGATGACGCCCGAGAAGCAGCTCGACCACGCCATCGAGGCCTTCGCCTCCATCGCCGACGAGCACCCCGAATGGACGATGCGGATCTTCGGCGACGGGCCCCAGGAGGTCCGCCTGCGGCGCATCATCGACGGCCTCGCCCTGCATGACCGCGTCCTGCTGCTCGGCCGCTCCTCCGAAATGGAGCGGGAGTGGGCCAATGCCGGTCTCGCCATGCTGCCCTCCCGCAACGAGGCCTTCCCCCTCGTGCTCCTGGAGGTCTTCGCCGCAGGAGTTCCGGTCGTCGCCTACGACATCGTCACCGGGCCCGCCGAGATCATCCGGCACGGTGTCGACGGCCTGCTGGTCCCCGCGGGCGACAAGGCGTCCCTGGCCGTGGCCATGTCGAAGCTGATGGGCGACGACGAGACCCGCCGGGCCTACGGCAAGGCCGCCCGCGAGGGCGTCCACGAGCGCTTCAGCGGCGAGCGGATCACCAAGCTGTGGGAGGAGCTCTTCGAGCGCCTCGTCGCCCGCCGCGACTCGCCCGCCCGGCTCGCCGAGCGTGCCGACCGTGTCGCACTGCGGATCGCCGCGGGCGGCACCCGCACCTTCAGCATTTCGGCGCCCATCAGCGTGCTGGCCGGCTCGGCGGACGAGCAGAAGGCCCGCGAGGTCATGATCCAGGCCCAGGACCGCTCCGGCACCCTGGTCCGCTCCGCGGGCCGGCTGGCCGAGGTGCGCGACGACGTCCTCGCGTCGCGCATGGCCGAGTGGAACCTCGAGATCACCACCGGCGCGCTGAAGGCGCACGGCATCCCGTACGTCCTGCTGCGCGACGGCGGCACCTCGTACCGCATCGCCGTCGAGGCCGAGCGCCGCAAGGCGGTGCTCGCCGCCCTCGCCGCCGAACTGCAGGGCAAGCCCGTCTACGCGGAGCTCGTCACCCCGCGGGGCGCGGCCCCGGGCGCGATCCTCGCCGAGCGGCTGAAGCAGGCCGGCGACGTCGCCGGCCTGAACGTCTTCAAGCCGATCGTCACCGAGAGCCGGACCCTGCGCTACGGACCCGCCTTCGCGTGCTCCGTCGAATTCTGGGACGAGGAGCCGCAGGACGCCGAGCTGCCCGGCTGGCGCGCGGCCCCGCGCGGCTCCACCCTCGTCGGCCCGCGCCTGCCCTCGCTGGAGGCCACCGCCACGCTGCAGGTCGCCGAGCGCGAGTACCCGACGGCCTCCGCCTTCGGCGATCACCTCATGTGGGAGGTCGAGTTCCCGGTCGACGTCGTCTACACCTGGGTGGACGACAGCGACCCGGCGTGGCGCGAGCGCCGCGACTCCGCGAAGCGTGCCGCGGGCCTCCTCGCCGACGATGGCGCGGACAGCGGTGACGTGCGCTTCCGCAACCGCGACGAACTGCGGTACTCCCTGCGGTCGCTGGCCATGTACGCCCCCTGGGTCCGCAACGTCTACATCGTCACCGACGACCAGACGCCGGACTGGCTGGACACCGAACAGCCCGGGATCAAGATCGTCAGCCACCGCGAGATATTCGCCGACCAGTCCGGGCTGCCGACCTTCAACTCGCACGCCATCGAGAGCCAGCTGCACCACATCGAGGGCCTCTCGGAGCACTTCCTCTACTTCAACGACGACGTGTTCCTGGGCCGCCCGCTCCAGCAGTCCGAGTTCTTCGCCAGCAACGGCATGAGCCACTTCTTCCGGTCGCCCACCGCCATCCCGCCGGTCGAACTGTCCGAGACCGACGAGGGCTACTTCGCCGCCGCCAAGAACAACCGCGCACTGCTCCACCGGAAGTTCGGCCGCACCGCCACCCACGGCTTCCTGCACACGCCGCACCCGCTGCGGCGGAGCGTCCTCAAGGAGCTCGCCGAGGAGTATTCCGAGGAGGTCGGCGCCACGGCGGCGAGCAAGTTCCGGGCACAGACGGACCTGTCCGTCACCTCGTCCCTGCACCACCACTACGGCTACCTGACCGGCCGGGCGATGCCGTCGACGATCACCTGCTCGTTCATCAACGCGGGCGACTACGAGCACCACACGCGGCTCAGCCGCCTGCTGGCCACCCGCAGCCACAGCGTGTTCTGCATCGGCGAGTCGGCGAACGCGGCCGTGCCGGCCGACGAGCAGGACCGCGTGCTGCACGCGTTCCTCAACGCGTACTTCCCGGTGCGCTCGCCGTTCGAGAAGGCGTGACCCCAGGGTCCACCCCGGCGTCCCGCTGACCGCGGTCCGACGGTCCCCGTTCCCCTCCGCGAGGGGAACGGGGATTTCGCACGGCCCGGTGCGGTCCCCGCGGTCGTAGGCTGACGGCATGCGGATGATCGTCCGGGGTGCCCGGCTGATGCACGGCGAAGGCCTGTACGACGTCGAGGTCGCGGAGGACGGGCGGATCGCGCGCGTGCTCCCGTACGACGATCAGAAGGAACCACCGGCGACGGGGGTGCTGATCGAGGCCCACGGCGGGCTGCTCAGCGCCCCCTTCGTCGAGCCGCACATCCACCTGGACACCGCGCTGACGGCCGGGGATCCGCGCCCGAACGCCTCCGGGACCCTCTGGGAGGGCATCGCCTGCTGGAGCGAGCGCAAGCGGACCCTGACCCGCGAGGACGTGATCGCGCGGGCCACCGAGGTGCTGCGCTGGCAGGCGGCTCAGGGCGTCCTGCACGTGCGCACCCACTGCGATGTCACCGACCCGGCGCTGACCGCGCTCGACGCTCTGCTGGAGGTGCGCGACCGGGTGCGGGACGTGATGACCCTGCAGATCGTCGCCTTTCCGCAGGAGGGCATCGTCTCCTTCCCCGACGGCGCGGAGCTGCTGCGCGAGGCGGTGCGGCGCGGGGCGGACGTGGTGGGTGCGATCCCGCACTTCGAGGACACCCGGGAGGACGGGGTGGCCTCGCTGTCGATCGCCTTCGCGCTCGCCGAGGAGCACGGACTGCGGATCGACGCGCACTGCGACGAGATCGACGACGAGCAGTCGCGGTTCGTGGAGGTGCTGGCCGCCCTCGCGCTGCGCTCGGGGCTGCGCGAGCGGGTGACGGCCTCGCACACGACGGCGATGGGCTCCTACGGCGGCGCGTACAGCTACAAACTCCAGCGGCTGCTGTCGCGTTCCGGGATCAACCTCGTCTGCAACCCCTTCGCCAACCTGGGCCTCCAGGGCCGCTTCGACGCCTACCCCAAGCGGCGCGGCCTCACGCAGGTCAAGGAGATGCTGGCGGCGGGCGTGAACGTGGCCTTCGGCCACGACGACGTGATGGACCCCTGGAACCCGCTCGGCACCGGCAACCCGCTCCAGACCGCCCTCGTCGGGATCTACGCCGCCCAGCTCACGGGGGCCGAGGAGATCCCGGTGGCCTTCGAGATGGTGACCGAGCGCGCGGCGCGCGTCCTGGGTCTGGAGCCCTCCGAGTACGGCATCGCGGCGGGCGCGCCCGCCTCCTTCGTGCTGCTGGCGGCCGAGTCGCCGACGGATGCGGTCCGCCGCCAGGTCCGCCCGCGGTACGTGGTCTCGCGCGGCACCGTCCTGGCCGAGACCCCGGCGGCTCCGGCCCGACTGCTGGCCTGGCCGGGGGAGGCGGAACCGACGGAGGTGGACTTCCGGCCCCGCTCGGGCCCCCGCCTACACTGACGCCGCATGACCCTTGAGACATGGATACTTGACACTCCGTCGGGCCGTGCGGCCCTGGAAATTGCCGCCGAGTACGCGGACGCGGCGCTGCTGAACCACTCCGTGCGCTCGTACGCCTTCGCGGCCGAGTACGCGGACCGCCGCGGGCTCGTCTACGACCGGGAGCTGCTCTACGTCAGCGCGCTGGTGCACGATCTCGGCCTGACCGCGCCCTTCGACAGCCACACCCTGCCCTTCGAGGAGGCGGGCGGCCACGTGGCCCGGGTCCTGACGGCGGGGCTGGGCTGGCCGGCCGAGCGGCGGGCTCGCGCGGAGGAGGTCATCGTGCTGCACATGCGGGACGACGTGACGGCGCAGGAGGACGCGGAGAGCCACCTGCTCCAGGTCGGCACCAGCGCGGACGTCTCCGGCCTGGGCCTCGCCGACTTCGACCCGGCCTTCACCGGACGGCTCCTGGAGCAGTACCCGCGCCTGGGCTTCGGCGACGCCTTCTTCGCGCTGGTCGCGGACCAGGCGGAGCGCAAGCCGAAGTGCGCCGCGGCGGCCTACGTGGCGGGCGGAGCGAAGGAGCGCATCGCGGCCAACCCGCTGGACCGGCAGGGCTGAGCGGCCCGGCCGGCGGGGCCCGGCGTCGCGGTGGCCGTCCCCCGGCGGGCGGCGCCCGTCGGCGTCGGCGCCGCCCACCGGGGGAGGGTGTCCGGTCGGGTCAGAACAGGCCCAGCGCGTTGTCCAGGGACCAGACCTGCCAGCCCATGGCGAAGAACGCGGCCACGGAGATCAGGGCCATCATCAGGTTCTGCCCCTGCTCGCCCCAGTCGTGGATCATCAGGACCAGGTAGATCAGGTTGAGCAGCAGCCCGGCGACCAGGGCTATCGGGGTCAGGAATCCGGCGATGAGGCCCAGCCCGAGGGCGAGTTCGGCGTAGGCGACCAGGTAGGCCATGAAACGCGGGTAGGGCTTGACGACGAGGTCGAAGCCGCGCGTGACGAACGCCCAGCGGTGCTTCTCGGCGACCCCGGCGGCCCAGCGGATGCCGCCCCCGCCGAACCAGTCCTTCTTGTCCTTGTGCCGCCAGCTCTCCAGCCACCACAGCCCGAGCCCGATCCGCAGAACGGCGACCCATTCGGGTCCGCCGAGCCAGATGGTCTGCATCCTCGGTTCCTCTCCTCGCACATCCCTGACGAAAAACCTGACGGTTCGTCAGTTTCATGGGAAGGGGGCCGGTGTGGCAAGGGGTCGGGGTCCCTCAGCAGCAGACGACGGGGACGGACTGGACCAGGTTGTTGCCGAAGCCGCCCCGGTTCCAGGGCTGTTCGAGGGGCTGGGTGCGTCCGGAGCCGTCGGTGGCGCGGACCAGGAGGGTGTGGCTGCCCGGGGTGGCCGTCCAGTCGGCGTGCCAGCCCTGCCAGGCGTACGGGTGCGCTCCCCGCGGCAGCAGCTCGGCGTCGGCCCAGCCCCGACCCCCGTCGGCGCTGAACTCCACGCGCACGACCGCCCCGTAGCCCGACCAGGCGCGTCCGCGCAGCCGCACGGGGCCCGGGTGCACGACGCGGGTGCGGGACATGAAGTCGGGGAAGCCCGGCGGGATCAGCAGGGCGCGCGGCGCGATCCGGGTGACGGGCTCCCCGGGGTCCTCGGGGCTCTGCCGGTAGCGGTAGGCGACGGCCTGCTGGAACCCGCGGAAGGGGGCGTCGACGAGCTCGATGTCCCGCAGCCACTTCACGTGCGCCATCCCGTACCAGCCGGGCACGACCAGCCGCAGCGGATACCCGTGCTGCGGGGGCAGCGGGGAGCCGTTCATCGTGTGGGCGAGCAGGACGTCCGCGTCCACGGGCAGCGGCAGGCTGCGCCGGTAGTCCTGCTCGACGCCCCGTTCGACTCCGTGGTCGGCTCCGGTGAACACCGCCTCCACGGCGTCCGCCGCGACGCCTGCCTCCGCGAGGACGGTGCGCAGCGGCACCCCCGTCCAGTCGGCCGTTCCCACCGCCTCCACCAGCCAGGGCTGGCTGACCGGGCGCGGGGAGAGCCGGGCCCGTCCGTTGCCGGCGCACTCCATGGTGACCCGGCGGGTCACGGCGGGCAGCGCGCGCAGCTCCCGCAGGCCCAGTCGCAGGGGGAGGCGCAGGTGGCCGTGGACGGTGAGCCGCCAGGTGTCGGACTCGACCTCGGTGAGGGTGTCGGGGATGTCGTAGTGGACCAGTACGTAGTGCAGCCCGGCGGGCGTGACCTCGTACCGCATGGCTTCCAGCGGCAGCCCGTGGTTGCGCGCGGCGAGCGCCAGCTCGTCCTGGCCGATGCCTTCTCCGGCCGCGGCCACCCGGCTCGGCGCGCCGACCCCGTCGAGGGAGCGCTCCTGCATGTCCTCATGGTCGCGCGCGGGCGGCGGAGCGGCTACTCCACGTGCGGATCACCCACCTGGGCGGTATGAATTGATCTGCCCCTTATGTGATCGGAGTGCCGCGTGGACGACTATCCGCTGCTCAACCTGTTCTGGACGATGCTCTGGCTGTTCCTGTGGGTCATGTGGTTCTTCCTGCTGTTCAAGGTGATCACGGACATCTTCCGCGACCACGAGCTGCACGGCTGGGCCAAGGCGGGCTGGCTGATCCTGGTCCTCCTGCTGCCGTACATCGGAGTCTTCGTCTACCTCATCGTCCGCGGCCGCAGCATGGGCCGGCGGGACGTGAAACAAGCCGAGGAGCGCGAGAAGGCCTTCCAGGACTACGTCCAGAAGGCGGCGGGCGGCGCCCCGCGCCACAGCCCGGCCGAGGAGCTGGCCAAGCTGTCCTCCCTGAAGGAGAAGGGCGACCTCACGGCGGAGGAGTTCGACAAGGCCAAGGAGAAGCTCCTTGCATGAGCTCGACTTTTCCTGACCCAGCACTCCCCGAGCGGGGGCCGAACCGTCCGCGGTCCGGCCCCCGCTCGGCTGGCCGCACCTGGTCCGCAGCGCCCTGCTGGTGCTCGGGGGCGCGCTGGCCGTCGTGGCCATCGGGATGCTGATGGGGTGGCTGGTCTCGCCGCCCGACGCCTTCGCCTCGAACAGCCAGGTGTCGGCGCGCATCAGCCCGCGCCGCCGGGGTGGAGGTGGGCGCCTTCCGCGGGCGGACCCTGGGCCTGGTGGTGGCGGTGCTCCTGGTGATCGCCGTACCCCTGACGGCCGGGACGGTCTCCGTGGCGCGCGACCGGCAGTTGGCCGTGGACGCCCGGCCGGTGGCCGAACGCTGGGCCGCGGCGGGCAACTGGCGGATCGCCTCGGTCGAGGCGCGCAACGGGATCGTCGTCATCAGCGTCCTCGGCCTGCCCCCGCACCCGGCCCCGTCCGCGCTGCGGGCGGCCCTGGACGAGCGGGGGATGAGCGGTTCGGACCTGGAGCTCCACCTGGTCGGCGGCTCCACCCTCTGGTGCCCGGCAGGTGGTCTGACCTGCACGAACTACAAGTCCGACCGCTCCTGACCGGGACCGGAGCCCGGTCGTCCGGCGGCCGCGTTGATTGGCCGGTGGCGTCCGGGCTTCCGGACAACGAGGCGGTCGGCTTCCATCGTGTTGTGACCGAAACGGGGCCCGCCCCGGCAAGGCCGCAAGCTGCGGGGGGCAGCCCGATTCTGTCCAGCGTCGCCTAGTACACGTACCGCCACGAAAGAGGGGGCATCATGCGATTCAACATTCTGGGACCACTCGAAGTGGTGGGTAGCGAGGGAACTGTGGCGTTGGGCGGAGTCGTCCAGCGGAGCACCCTCGGCTATCTGCTGCTCCACCCGAACAAGGTGGTCGCCACGAGCCGCATCGTCGGCGCCCTGTGGGGCGACGAGGCGCCGGTGACCTCGCGGAAGATGGTGCAGAACGCCATCTCCGGGATCCGCAGGATGCTCGCCGAGCACGAGGGCCCCGACGGCCGTCCGCGCCTCGACACGGCGAACCCGGGATACATGCTCCACATCGACCCGCAGGCCGTGGACTCCGTACGGTTCCGGATGCTCGCGACCCGGGGCCGGGCCGAGCTGACGGCGGGGCTTCCGGAAGCCGCGTCGGCCACCCTCTCCGAAGCCCTGGGCCTGTGGCGGGACTCGGTGCTCGTGGACCTCGCCGAGGCGGGCATCCGCTGGCCGGCCTTCGCACAGCTGGACCGCGAGCGGATGGCGGTCTACGAGGACTGGGCGACGGCCGAACTGGAGCTGGGGCGCCACTTCGAGCTGGCCTCGGAACTGGACCGGGTCGCGGCCGCGGTGCCCACCCGGGAACGGCTCTGCCGCCACCTGATGCTCGCGCTCTACCGCTGCGGCCGGCAGTCCGAGGCGCTCGCCGTCTACCGGCGCACCCGCCGGGAACTGGTCGAGGTGCACGGACTGGACCCGTCCCAGGAACTCCAGTCCCTGGAGCGCTCGATCCTGAACCAGGAGCCGCGCCTGCTGGGCCGCCAGCCGCAGCTGGTCTGACGCGGACCGTCCCGCCGACCGACCGACCGAATTCAGCAGACCGGCCCCAATGGGCCGGGAGTACGAATCCAATTCCATTCCGCCGGGAAATTCAGGGGTGCGCTAGGGGATCCAGTCGAGGGCCGCCGCTTCTACCTTTTCCATAGTTCTAGTTCGCGGCCTGCCAGTAAGGCGGTATTCATGCACGCTCGACCATCCGACACAGTGGCTCCGTACGCTGATCGCGTGCCGTCGGGAGATGCGGCAGCCGCGCCCACCAGTGATCTCGGCGCGGCGCGCGACGCGGCTCTCGACATATTCACAGGAAACCTCCGGGCCTATGTCCGACCGCCGCAGCGGAGACTCGGCGAGGTGCCGGTACCGGCCTCGGTGCGGGCCTGGTTCTCGCCCGTCCGCTTCGCCGAATGAGTACCGGGCTCCTGGGAGGTGCGCCGTGATCGCGGCCCTGCTTCCCGACACCGTGGCCTACGCGGAGGAGTTCGGGGACCCGCCCGGCGGGTTCCTGTTCGCCGAGGAGGCCGCCCGGATCGCGAACGCGCTTCCGGTGCGCCGGCGCGAGTTCACGACGGTACGGATGTGCGCGCGGCGCGCCATGGCGGAACTCGGCATCGAGCCGGTGCCGCTGCTTCCTGGTGCGCGGGGTGCCCCGCAGTGGCCGGAGGGTGTCGTGGGCAGCATGACCCACTGCGTGGGCTACCGCGCGGGGGTGCTCGGCCTGCGCCGGCACATCACGGCGATCGGCATCGACGCCGAGCCCGCGCAGCCGCTGGCGGCCGGTCTCCTGGAGACCATCGCGCTGCCGGGCGAGCAGGCGCACGTACGCAGGCTCCTGCGGGCCCGCCCGCAGATCGCCTGGGACCGGCTGCTCTTCAGCGCGAAGGAGTCGGTCTACAAGGCCACGTTCCCGGCCACCGGGGTCAGGCTGGAGTTCACGGACGCGGCGATCACCATCGACCCGTTCAACGGGACCCTGCGGGCCCGGCTGCTGGTGCCGGGGCTGGTCTTCGGAGGCAAGTGGTACGACAGCCTCGAAGGCAACTGGAGCGCGACCGGCGGGCTGTTGCTCACCGCGATCACCGTCCCGGCCGATTGACCGGCGGACCGACCGGCGGACCGACCGGTCACTTGACCGGCCGAGCGGTACCGGGCAGCACGAAGGGCCGGACACCACCTGAGGAGTGGTGTCCGGCCCTTCGTCGTTTCCCGTATCAGTGGTGGGTGCGTTCCTGGTGTTCTCCCCTCTGCCGAGCGGATGGAACGGATGCGGCGAAGGGGGTGCCCGGTGTCCAGGCACCCCCTTCGCGTGGCCGGCGTGCTCCTGCCCCCTGGCGGGGGTCCAGGGATCAGGCTTGGAGCATCTCGGCCACGAGGAAGGCCAGCTCCACGGACTGCTGGGGATTCAGTCGCGGGTCGCAGCTGGTCTCGTAGCGCTCTGCGAGGGATTCCTCGGAGATCTCCTGGGCGCCGCCCAGGCATTCGGTGACGTCGTCGCCGGTCAGTTCGATGTGCAGGCCGCCCGGGTGGCTGCCCAGGGCCTTGTGCACCTCGAAGAAGCCCTTGACCTCGTCGAGGATCCGGTCGAAGTGGCGGGTCTTGTAGCCGCTGGCGGCCTCGTGGGTGTTGCCGTGCATCGGGTCGCACTGCCACACCACCTGGTGGCCGGAGGCTTCGACCTTCTCCACGATCGACGGAAGGACGTCGCGGACCTTGCCGTTGCCCATCCGGGTGATGAGGGTGAGGCGGCCGGGCACGTTGTCGGGGTCGAGCCGCTCCACGTACTCGACGGCCTGCTCGGGAGTGGTGCCCGGACCGAGCTTGAGGCCGATCGGGTTCGCGAGCATGGAGGCCAGCGCCACGTGCGCGCCGTCCAGCTGGCGGGTGCGCTCGCCGATCCACAGGAAGTGCGAGGAGAGCCCGTACAGCCGGGATTCGCCGTGCGGCGAGGCCGCGTGGCGCAGCAGGCCGTGCTCGTACTCCAGGAGCAGGGCCTCGTGGCTGGCGTAGATCTCGGTGCTGTGCAGCGCGCCGTGGTCGGCGCCGGAGGCCGAGATGAAGCTGAGGCCGCGGTCGATCTCCCCGGCCAGGGCCTCGTAGCGCTCGCCGGCCGGCGAGCTGCGGACGAAGTCGCGGTTCCAGTCGTGCACCAGGCCGAGGTCGGCGAGGCCGGAGCCGGCCATGGCGCGGACCAGGTTCAGGGAGGCCGCGGAGTTGGCGTAGGCGCGCAGCATGCGGTTCGGGTCGGGGACCCGGGCGCCGGGGTTGGGCTCCAGCGAGTTGATGATGTCGCCGCGGTAGACGGGCAGGCCCAGCGCGTCCGTGCTGTTGGAGCGGGGCTTGGCGTACTGGCCGGCGATCCGGCCGACCTTGACCACGGGCATGCTGGCCGCGTAGGTGAGGACGACGGCCATCTGCAGCAGCGTGCGGATGTTCGCGGTCACGTGGGACTCGGTGTTGCCCGCGAACGTCTCCGCACAGTCTCCGGCCTGGAGCAGGAAGGCCTTGCCGCGCGCCACCTCGCTGAGCAGCCCCTGGAGCCGGTCGACCTCGCCGGGCAGGACGAGCGGCGGCATGGTGGTCAGGGTGTCCCTGGCCGCCGCAGCCGCCTGCGCGTCGGGCCACTCGGGCTGCTGCGAGGCCGGACGGGCCACCGCTTCGGCGACTAGGGCATCAATGGGATCGGGAAGCCGGAGGGCCGAGGACGGCGCCTCCACCCGTGCGTCGACGGTCGGATTCATACGGGCACGGTATGAAGGCGCCGTCCATCATCCGGCAATCCGGTGCCCATCACCCGCCCGTGCCCCGGCCGTTGCCCCTGCCGGCGCCCCCGCCGCTACCCCTGCCGGCGCCCCCACCGGCGCCCCCGCCCGCGCCGCGGCCTGGCCCAGCCCGAAGAACTCGCGGTACAGGTGGAGCTGGTGCTCCAGCATGTGGTGCCCGTGGTGCACCGGCAGCCCCAGCCCGGCCGCGGCCCGCAGGAGCGCGGTCTCGCGCGGGGTCATGATGATGTCGGCGACCAGCGTCCCCGGTGCCAGCTCCCGGGGGTCGAAGGGCAGCGGGTCGCCGGGCCGCAGCCCCAGCGGGGTCGCGTTGACCACGAGGTCGGCCGCGCCCAGGTCGGTGGTGGGGCCGCCGGATATCCGGTCCGGCCAGTGCCGCCGCAGCCGCTCCACGACCCCCTTGACCCGGCCCGCGTCGAGATCGACGACGTCCAGCCGGGCCACGCCCGCCGTCATCAGGGCCGCCGCGATGGCGCTGCCCGCACCGCCCGCGCCGACCAGGACGGCCCGCCGGCCCATCGGCGGGTGCCCGGAGCCGACCAGCCCGGAGACGAAGCCCGCCCCGTCGAAGTTCTCCGCGTACCAGCGGCCGTCCTGGCCGCGGCGCATCACGTTCGCGCTGCCCGCCAGGTCCACGGCCGGGCTGCACACGTCGGCGAACCGGCGGACGGCGTCCTTGTGCGGGACGGTGATGAACAGTCCGTCCACGTTCCCCGAGCGCTGCAGCCCCCGTACGACCTCCCCCAGGCTGCCCACCGGGGCCTCCACGGGGACGAGTACGGCGTCCACGCCCAGGGCGGCGAAGACCGGGTTCAGCATTTCCGGGGCGCGGACCTGGGCCACGGGATCCCCGAGCACGGCGAACAGCCTGGTCTTTCCAGTAATTCGAAGAGGCGCCCCGGCTGAATTGGTCATCGCTATTTCCTTACGGTGCGAGAAGTCGAGTACGAGAGGTGAGTGCGGGAGGTGAGTGCGAGAGGTCGAGCAATTACCGATGCATTGAACCTGCTACCCCTACCCCGAGTCGCCTTTGTTCGTCAACATAGGGGGGTCGTAGGGGATCGATAGTGGGAACCCCGAATCGAATGCGTGTGACGCTGATGCCTCCCGTATCGAGATGTCTGCATCGAGTTGTCTTTCGACGAGAGGTATAGAGCCATGCTGCGAACCGAATTGATCCGGCCGCTGCCAGAGCTGCTGGGGGCGAATGCCGATCGTTTCGGGACGAAGGTCGCCTACAGTGACGCCCGGCGGAGCGTGAGCCACGCCGAACTGGAGGCGCGCACACGCAGGCTCGCAGGGCATCTCGCCGGTCTCAGGCTCCAGCCCGGAGACCGGGCGGCCATCCTGCACGGCAACAGCGTCGAGGTGGTCGAGAGCTACCTCGCCATCACCCGCGCCGCCGGTGTCGGAGTACCCCTCAACCCCCGCGTCACCGAGGCCGAGCTGGCCTACCTGCTCGACGACAGCGGCGCCCGCGTCATCGTCACCGAGCCCTCGCGCATCGAGCTCGTCGCCCGGCTGGTCCAGGACCGCCCCTACCTCCGCGTGATCGTCACCGGCCCCGAGGGCGTCCCCGCCGAAGCCCCGGCCGGCACGGTCTCCTTCGAGACCCTCGCCACCACCGAGCCGGCCGAGCCGGCCCGCGACGACCTCGGCCTCGACGACGTCGCCTGGATGCTCTACACCTCGGGTACCACGGGCAAGCCGAAGGGCGTCCTGTCCACGCAGCGCAACTGCCTCTGGTCCGTGGCCGCTTGCTACGCACCCATCCCCGGCCTCTCCTCCGAGGACCGGGTCGTGTGGCCGCTGCCGCTCTTCCACAGCCTCTCGCACATCGTCGCCGTCCTCGCCGTCACGGCCGTCGGCGCCACCGCGCGCATCGTGGACGGCTTCTCCGCAGACGAGATCCTCGACGCGGTCCGCGAGGAGTCGGCCACCTTCCTGGCCGGCGTCCCGACCATGTACCACTACCTCGTCCAGGCCGCCCGCGAACAGGGGTTCACCGCCCCCGAACTGCGCATGTGCCTGGTCGGCGGGGCCATCACCACGGCCGCGCTGCGCCGTTCCTTCGAAGAGGTCTTCAGCGCCCCGCTGCTCGACGCCTACGGCTCCACCGAGACCTGCGGTTCCATCACCATCAACTGGCCCACCGGCGCCCGGGTCGAGGGCTCCTGCGGCCTTCCCGTCCCCGGCCTCGGCGTGCGCCTGGTCAGCCCCGAGACCGGGGCCGACGTGGCCACCGGCGAGGAGGGCGAGGTCTGGGTCAAGGGCTCCAGCGTGATGGTCGGCTACCACAACCAGCCCGAGACCACCGCCGCCGCCCTGCGCGACGGCTGGTTCCGCACCGGCGACCTGGCCCGCCGTGACGAGGAGGGCTACTTCACCGTCACCGGCCGCATCAAGGAACTCGTCATCCGCGGCGGCGAGAACATCCACCCCGGCGAGGTCGAGGAAGTACTGCGCGGCGTGCCCGGCGTGAGCGACGTCGCCGTCGCCGGCAAGGCCCACGAGGTGCTCGGCGAGGTCCCGGTCGCCTTCATCGTCCCCGGCCCCGAAGGCGTCGACCACGAGCGGCTGTTCGAAGCCTGCCGCGAGAACCTCTCCTACTTCAAGATCCCCGAAGAGCTGTACGAGATCGACCGGATCCCGCGCACCGCCTCGGGCAAGACCATGCGCCACGTCCTGCTGGAGCGCCCGGCCCGGCTGCTCGCCGCCGGCGGCGGCCGCTACGAGTCGCTCTTCCGCGTCGACTGGCTGCCCCTGCCGTCCGTGCCCGCGCCGCAGCTCGTCGCCGGCCACTGGGCCGTCGCGGGCGACATCGCCGGCACCGAGTTCGCCTCGGGCCTGGAGGCGCTGGGCAACGAGGTGCAGACCTACCTGCCGCTGGGCGGGCTCGCCGGCCTGGCCGACGTGGACGGCCTCGGCGACCTGGACGCCCTCGACGCCCTCGTCGAGGACCTCGCCGCCGGAGTCTCCTTCCCGGACGTGGCCCTGCTGATGCTCGGCGAGGCCGACCGGCCCACCGCCGCCCGCCGCGGCGAGGCCGTCGAAGCCCTCGTGGCCCGCGTCTCCCTGGCGCTCGAAGCCTGGCTGGCCGAGGAGCGCACCGCCATGGTGCCGCTGATGATCGCCACCCGCGACGCCGTGGCCACCGGCCACGACGACGAGCTGACCGGCATGGAACACGCCGCCGTCTGGGGCCTGCTGCGCTCCTACCAGGCCGCGCACCCCGACCGCTTCGCCCTGGTCGACCTCGGCCCCGAGGAGTGGCCGGACGAGGCCGCGGCCCGCGCCGTGGCCCTGGCCTTCGCCTCCCAGGAGGCGCAGTCCGCCGTCCGCGACGGGGTGCTCCTGCGCCCCCGCCTGGTGCGCGCCACCGCCGCCTCCGGCCCGGCCGCCGCCCCCGACACCACCGGCACCGTGCTGCTGACCGGCGCCGACGGCGTGGCCGCCGAAGCCGTCGCCCGCCACCTCGTGGCCGTCTACGGCGCCCGGCGCGTGGTCCTGGTCAGCGAGGGCGGCAAGGCCGACCCCGCCGCGGCCGCCCTGCGCGCCGAACTGGCCCGGGGCGGGGCCGACATCCGGCTCGAGGCCTGCGACGTCTCCGACCGCAAGGCCGTCGCCAAGCTGCTCGGCAAGATCGCCCAGCCGCTCACCGCGATCGTGCACACCGCGGGCCGCGAGACCCTGACCGACCTGCGGGGCCGCAGCCTCGCCGTGCAGGGTGCGCTCAACCTGCACTGCCTCACCAAGGACATCGCGCTCGGCTCCTTCCTCGTCATCCCCACCGCCGACGGCGTGCTCGGCACCCCCGGCAGCGGGGCCGCGGCCGGCGCCGCCGCGTTCCTGGACGCCCTGGGCGACCACCGGCACGCGGCCGGACTGCCCGCCCTCTCGCTCTCCCTGGGCCCCTGGCACGGCGCGGCCGCGGCCGCCTCGGGCAGCCGTACGTGGCCCACGGGCGCGGGCGTGCTCTCCACCCAGGAGACCCTGGCCATGTTCGACGCCGCGCACACCGTGGCGCAGGCCCACCTGGTCGCCGTCCGCCCGGACGTCTCCGCCCTCCCGGCGGGCGAGGTCCCGCCGCTGCTGACCGAGCTCTTCGAGCGCCCGGCAAGCAAGGCCGCCACCCCCGACGAGAACCTCGCCGAGGCCTTCCAGGCCCGCTTCGAGGACCTCCCGGAGAGCGAGCAGGACCGGCGGCTGCTGGACGTGGTCGTGGAGCAGATCCGCACCATCACCGGCCTGACCACCCTCGACACCGGACTCAGCTTCAAGTCCCTCGGCTTCACCTCGGCCACCGCGGTCGAGCTGCGCAACCGCCTCACCGAGGAGTCGGGCCTGCGCCTGCCCGTCACCCTCGCCTTCGACTACCCGTCGCCGACGGCCGTCGCCGTCTACCTGCGCAAGCGCATGTTCGGCGCCCCGGCCGGCGAGCCCGCCGTGGACTACCCGGAGCCGGTCGTCTCGGACGAGCCGATCGCGATCGTGGCCATGGGCTGCAAGCTCCCGGGCGGGGTGAGCTCTCCCGAGGAGCTGTGGCAGCTCGTCGCCTCCGGTACGGACGCCATCACCGAGTTCCCCGACAACCGCGGCTGGGACCTGGAGGGCCTCTACCACCCGGACCCGGACCACACCGGCACCTCGTACACCCGCCACGGCGGATTCCTCCCGGACGTCGCCGAGTTCGACGCCGCGTTCTTCGGGATCTCCCCGCGCGAGGCCATCGCGATGGACCCCCAGCAGCGGCTGCTGCTGGAGACCTCGTGGGAGACCATCGAGCGGGCCGGCATCGACCCCACCTCGCTGGGCGGTTCCCGCATCGGCGTCTTCAGCGGCGTCATGCACCACGACTACGGCTCCAACGTCCAGCAGGCCCCCGAGGGCACCGAGGGCTACCTCGGCATCGGCGTCGCGGGCAGCGTCGCCTCGGGCCGCGTCTCGTACACCCTGGGCCTGGAGGGCCCGGCCGTCACCGTCGACACGGCCTGCTCCTCCTCCCTGGTGGCCCTGCACCTCGCCGCGCAGTCGCTGCGCGGCGGCGAGTGCTCCATGGCCCTCGCGGGCGGCGCCGCCCTGATGGCGACCCCCGGGGTCTTCGTGGAGTTCTCCCGCCAGCGCGGTCTCGCGGAGGACGGCCGGGCCAAGGCCTTCTCCGGTTCCGCCGACGGCACCGCCTGGGCCGAGGGCGTCTCCGTGGTCCTCCTGGAGCGCCTCTCCGACGCCCGCCGCAACGGCCACCCGGTCCTCGCGGTGGTCCGCGGCTCCGCCGTCAACCAGGACGGCGCCTCCAACGGCCTGACCGCCCCCAGCGGCCCCGCCCAGGAGCGGGTCATCCGCCAGGCCCTGGCCAACGCCCGTCTGACCACGGCCGACGTGGACACCGTCGAGGCCCACGGCACCGGCACCTCGCTCGGCGACCCGATCGAGGCCCAGGCCATCCTGGCCACGTACGGCCAGAACCGCGGCGAGCGCGAGCCCCTGTGGCTCGGTTCCCTGAAGTCGAACATCGGCCACGCCCAGGCCGCAGCGGGTGTCGCCGGCGTCATCAAGATGGTCGAGGCGATGCGCCACGGCGTCCTGCCCAAGACCCTGCACATCGACGAGCCCACCACCAAGGTGGACTGGTCGGCGGGCGCCGTCGAGCTGCTCACCGAGGCCCGCGCGTGGGCCCGTACCGAGGAGCGGCCGCGCCGTTCGGCGGTCTCCTCCTTCGGCGTGAGCGGCACCAACGCCCACGTGATCATCGAGGAGGCCCCGGCCGACGAGACCGCCGAAGAGCCGGTGGCGCCCGTCGACCGGCTGGTCCCCTTCGTGGTGTCGGCGAAGTCCGCCGACGCACTGCGGGCGCAGGCCGGCCGGATCGCCGACCGGGTCGAGGCGGACGCCTCGCTCACCGCGGTGGACGTCGCCTACTCCCTCGCCACCTCGCGCGCCTCCCTGGAGCACCGCGCCGTCGTCGTCGCCGCCGACCGCGAGGCCGCCACCCTGGCCCTGCGCTCGGTCGCCGCCGGCCAGACCGCCGGACAGTCCGTGACGGGCGGCCGCCTGGCGGTCCTCTTCACCGGCCAGGGCGCCCAGCGCCTGGACATGGGCCGCGAGCTGTACGGGACCTACCCGGTCTTCGCCCGCGCCTTCGACGCGGTCGCGGCCGAGCTGGACCAGTACCTCCCGCGCACGCTCAAGGAGGTGCTGTTCGAAGACGGCGACGAAGAGGCCGTCAACCGCACCGAGTTCACCCAGCCCGCACTGTTCGCGGTCGAGGTGTCGCTGTACCGCCTCGTCGAATCGTGGGGCGTCCGACCGGACTTCGTCGCCGGGCACTCGATCGGTGAACTGGCGGCTGCGCATGTTGCGGGTGTGTGGGATCTTGCGGATGCGGCGCGTCTTGTGGCGGCTCGTGGCCGCCTGATGCAGGCCCTGCCCTCGGGCGGCGCCATGGTCGCCGTCCAGGCCACCGAGGCGGAAGTCCTCCCGTACCTCTGCGAGGGCGTCGGCATCGCGGCCGTCAACGGCCCGAACTCCGTGGTCATCTCGGGCCGCGAGGACGCCTGCCTCGCCGTCCAGGACATGCTGGTCGAGCTGGGCCGCAAGACCAAGCGCCTCACGGTCAGCCACGCCTTCCACTCGGTCCTGATGGACCCGATGCTGGAGGAGTTCCGGCAGATCGCCGAGAGCCTGACCTACGACGCCCCGCGCATCCCCGTGGTCTCCAACGTCACCGGCAAGGTCGCCGGCGCCGACGAACTGGCCGACCCCGACTACTGGGTCCGCCACGTCCGCGAAGCCGTCCGCTTCGCCGACGGGGTGCGCACCCTGCACCGGATGGGTGTCACGGCCTTCCTGGAGGCCGGTCCCGACGGGATCCTGACGGCCCTCACCCAGGAGATCCTCGACGGGGCCGAGGGCGCCGAGGGGCTGCGGCTCGCGGCCCTCTCGCGCCGCGGCCGCCCGGAGACCGAAACCCTGCTCGCGGCCCTCGGAGTGCTCTTCTCCACCGGCCGTGCGGTCGACTGGGAGGCGGTCTTCGCCGGCACCGGCGCCCGCCGGGTCGACCTGCCCACCTACGCCTTCCAGCGCGAGCGGTTCTGGCTCGAAGGCACCTCGGCCGCCGGTGACGTCACCGGCGCGGGCCTGGCCGGCGCCGAGCACCCGCTGCTCGGAGCGGTCACCCACCTCCCGGGCTCCGGCGGAGTCCTGGCCACCGGTCTGCTCTCGGTCCGCACCCACCCGTGGCTCGCCGACCACTCCGTCGCGGGCACGATCCTGGTGCCCGGCGCGGCCCTCGTCGACCTGGTGATCCGGGCCGGCGACGAGGTCGGCAGCGGAGTCGTCGACGAAATGATCATCGAGGCCCCGCTGGTCCTGCCCGAGAAGGGCGGCGTCCGCGTCCAGGTCGTCGTCGCCGGAGCCGAGGACGGCCTGCGCGCCGTCAGCCTCTACTCCTCCTCCCCGGAGGACGGCCCCGAGGCCGCCTGGACCCGGCACGTCAGCGGCTTCCTGGCCGAGCGGAGCCGGTCCACCGCCACCGCCTTCGACTTCACCGCCTGGCCGCCCGCCGGGGTCGAGAAGATCGACACCGACACGTTCTACGAGGACCGCGCGGCCGCCGGCCTGCACTACGGCCCGGTCTTCCAGGGCATCCAGAAGGTCTGGCGGCGAGGCTCCGAGGTCTTCGCCGAGATCCAGCTCCCGCAGGGCGCCGACGCCGACCGCTTCGGCCTGCACCCGGCCCTGCTCGACGCCGCCCTCCAGTCCAGCACCTTCTGCCCCGGGCAGGAGGCCGACGCCGAGCAGACGCGGCTGCCGTTCGCCTGGAACCAGGTCGCCCTGCACGCCTCCGGGGCCACCGCCCTGCGGGTGCGGGCCGTCGCCGAAGGCAGCGACGGAGTCGCCCTGGAACTCGCCGACCAGACGGGTGCCCCCGTGGCCACCATCGGGTCGATGGTGCTGCGCCCGGTCGCAGCCGACCAGCTCGGCGCCGCCCGGACGCCCCTGCACGACGCCCTCTTCCACGTCGCCTGGTCCCCGGTCGAGACGGCCGAGACGGCCGAGACGGACGGGGAGCCCGCCGCGGAGTCCGCGTTCACCTTCGCCGACTTCACCAAGGGCGCCCGCGACGAGGCCCCGGCCGGTGTCCGCGCCCTGCTCGCCCAGGTGCTCGGCACGCTCCAGACCTGGTCCGCCGAAGCCTCGGCGCAGGACGAGCAGCTCGTCGTCGTCACCCGCGACCCGCAGCGCGACATGGCCGCCTCGGCGGTCTGGGGCCTGGTGCGCTCCGCGCAGAACGAGAACCCCGACCGCATCGTCCTCGTAGCCCTCGACGAGGACCCGAAGTCCCGTACGGCCCTGGCCGCGGCCGTCGCCACCGGCGAACCCCAGCTCGCGATCCGCGAGGGCCGTGCCACCGCCCCGCGCCTCGCCCACATCGCCTCCTCCGAGACCCTCGCGGTCCCGGCCGGCACCGATGCCTGGCACCTGGACGTCACCGCCACCGGCACGCTCGAGAACCTGGCACTGCTGCCCAGCCCCGAGGTACTGGAGCCGCTGGCCGAGGGCCAGGTCCGGGTCGGCGTCCGCGCCGCCGGTCTGAACTTCCGCGACGTGCTCATCGCCCTCGGGATGTACCCGGGCCGCGCCTCCTTCGGCGGCGAGGGCGCCGGCGTCGTCCTGGAGGTCGGCCCCGGGGTCACCTCCCTCGCCCCCGGCGACCGGGTCATGGGTCTGCTGCGCGACGGCTTCGGGCCGCAGGCGCTCGCCGACCACCGCAACCTGGTGCGGATGCCGACCGGCTGGACGTACGAGCAGGCCGCCACCGTTCCGATCGTCTTCACCACCGCCTACTACGGCCTCAAGGACCGGGCCGGCCTGACCTCCGGCGAATCGGTGCTGATCCACGCCGCGGCCGGCGGCGTGGGCATGGCGGCCGTACAGATCGCCCGCCACTTCGGCGCCGAGGTCTTCGGCACCGCCAGCCCCGGCAAGTGGGACACCCTCAGGGCCAACGGCCTGGACGAGGCGCACATCGGCAACTCCCGCACCCTGGAGTTCAAGGAGCGGTTCCTCCAGGCCACCGGACAGCGCGGTGTGGACCTCGTACTCGACGCCCTCGCCCACGAGTTCGTCGACGCCTCGCTCGAACTCCTGCCGCGCGGCGGCCGGTTCCTCGAGATGGGCAAGACCGACATCCGTGATCCGCAGGAGGTCGCGGCCGCCTACCCGGGCGTCGCCTACCAGGCGTTCGACCTGGTCGAGGCGGGCCCCGACCGGGTGCAGGAGATCCTGCGCGAGCTGGTCGACCTCTTCGAGCAGGGCTCCCTGCAGCCCCTGCCCGTCAAGGTCTGGGACGTCCGCAAGGCCCCCGAGGCCTTCCGCTTCCTGAGCCAGGCCCGGCACATCGGCAAGGTCGCCCTGAGCGTCCCGCGCGAGCTCGACCGGTCCGGTACCGCGCTGATCACCGGCGGTACGGGAACCCTGGGCAAGCTGGCCGCCCGCCACCTGGTCACCGAGCACGGCATCGAGAACCTGATCATCACCAGCCGCCGGGGCGCCGCCGCCGAAGGCGCGGCACAGCTCCGCGAGGAGCTGGTCGAACTCGGGGCCTCCGTACGGATCGAGGCCTGCGACGCCGCGGACCGGGGCGCGCTGGCCTCGCTGCTGGAGTCCATCCCGGCGGAGCACCCGCTGACCGCCGTGGTCCACACGGCCGGCGTCCTGGACGACGGCGTGATCTCCGCGCTCACCCCCGAGCGCGTGGACACCGTGCTGCGCCCGAAGGTGGACGCGGCCTGGAACCTCCACGAGCTCACCCAGGGCCTGGACCTCGCCGCCTTCGTCCTCTACTCCTCGGCGTCGAACGTCTTCGGCAACCCGGGCCAGGGCAACTATGCGGCGGCCAACGGCTACCTCGACGGCCTCGCCCGCCACCGCCGGACCCTCGGACTGCCCGCCGTCTCGATGGCCTGGGGCTTCTGGTCCGAGAGCAGCGCCATGACGGAGAACCTCGACGGCGCGGCCCTCCAGCGCAACAAGCGCGACGGCATGCTCGGCCTCACCGCCGAGATCGGCATGGCCCTCTTCGACGCCGGGATCCGCTCGGCCGAAGGCGCCCTCGTCCCGGCCCGGCTCGACATCCCGGGCCTGCGCTCCCGCTCCGCCGGCGAGCCCGTACCGGTACTGCTGCGGGGTCTGGTCCGCCAGGGCCGCCAGGCAGCCAAGTCGGCTGCTGCCGGGGCCGGTTCGCTGGCCCAGGACCTGGCCGGACTCTCTAAAGAAGAGCAGCAGCGGGTGCTGCTGGAGCTGGTCCGCGAGCAGGCCGCGAGCGTGCTCGGCCACTCCGCCGCACACACCGTGGACGGCGAACGCGCCTTCAAGGACGCCGGTTTCGACTCGCTGACCTCCGTGGAACTGCGCAACAGGCTCAGCTCCGCCTCGGGCGTCCGCCTCGCCGCGACCGTCGTCTTCGACTACCCGACCCCGGTCGCCCTGGCCCGCCACCTGCTCACCGAGCTGGGCGTCGGCGACCAGCCGGCCGCGGTCCGGGCCCAGGCCGCCAAGGCCGTGTCGGGCGCCGGAGCCGACGAGGACGACCCGATCGCCATCGTCTCCATGGGCTGCCGCTTCCCGGCGGGCATCCACACCCCCGAGGCGCTGTGGCAGCTGGTCGCCGACGGAGCCGACGTCATGGGCGGCTTCCCCGAGAACCGCGGCTGGGACCTCGACGGCCTCTTCGACCCGGACCCGGAGGCGCTCGGCAAGTCCTACGTCGACCGGGGCGCGTTCCTGCACGACGTGGCCGACTTCGACGCCGCGTTCTTCGGGATCTCCCCGCGCGAGGCCACCGCGATGGACCCCCAGCAGCGGCTGCTGCTGGAGACCTCGTGGGAGGCCATCGAGCGGGCCGGCATCGACCCGGCCGAACTGCGGGGCACCGACACCGCCGTCTTCACCGGTCTGATCAGCCACGACTACACCGTCAAGCTCCAGACCTCGCAGGCCGAACTGGAAGGCATGCGCCTGACCGGTACGGCGGGCAGCGTCGCCTCGGGCCGCGTCTCCTACACGCTCGGCCTCGAGGGCCCGTCCCTCTCCGTCGACACCGCCTGCTCCTCCTCCCTGGTCGCCCTGCACATGGCCGTCCAGGCGATCCGCTCCGGCGAGTGCTCGATGGCCCTGGCCGGCGGCGCGATGGTGATGGCCACCCCGGACACCTTCGTGGAGTTCTCCCGCCAGCGCGGCCTGGCCGCGGACGGCCTGGTGAAGGCCTTCTCCGCCTCGGCGGACGGCACCGCCTGGGCCGAGGCCGTCGGAGTGCTCCTCGTCGAGCGCCTCTCCGACGCCCGCCGCAAGGGCCACCCGGTCCTCGCGGTGATCCGCGGTACGGCCGTCAACCAGGACGGCGCGTCCAACGGTCTGACCGCCCCCAACGGCCCGTCCCAGCAGCGCGTCATCCAGCAGGCCCTGGCCAACGGCGGGATCACCGCGCAGGACGTGGACGCGGTCGAGGCGCACGGCACGGGCACCGCGCTCGGCGACCCGATCGAGGCCCAGGCCATCCTGGCCACGTACGGCCAGGACCGCCACGACGACCAGCCGCTGTGGCTGGGCTCGCTCAAGTCGAACATCGGCCACGCCCAGGGCGCCGCGGGTGTCGCGAGCATCATCAAGGTGGTCATGGCCCTCCAGAACGAGGTCCTGCCCAAGACCCTGCACGTGGACGAGCCCACCCCCAAGGTGGACTGGTCGGCGGGGGCCGTCGAGCTGCTGACCGAGGCCCGCCCGTGGGTCCGCGGCGAGCGTGCCCGCCGGGCCGGTGTCTCCTCCTTCGGCGTGAGCGGTACCAACGCCCACGTGATCATCGAGGAGGCCCCGGCCGAGGAGACCCTCGTAGAGCAGGTGGCGCCGGTCGACCGGCCCGTCCCGTTCGTGGTGTCGGCGAAGTCCGCCGACGCGCTGCGGGCGCAGGCCGGCCGGATCGCCGACCGGGTCGAGGCGGACGCCTCGCTCTCCGCGGTGGACGTCGCCTACTCCCTCGCCACGTCACGCGCCTCCCTGGAGCACCGCGCGGTGGTGGTGGCCGCCGACCGCGAGGGCGCGGCCCTGGCCCTGCGCTCGCTGGCCGCCGGCCAGACGGCCGGACAGTCCGTGACGGGCGGCCGCCTGGCGGTCCTCTTCACCGGCCAGGGCGCCCAGCGCCTCGGAATGGGCCGTGAGCTGCACGAGTCCTACCCCGTCTTCGCCGATGCCTTCGACGCGGCGGCGGCGGAGCTGGACCAGCACCTGGGCCGTTCGCTCAAGTCGGTTCTGTTCGAGGACGACGAAGAGTCCGTGAACCGTACGGAGTTCACGCAGCCGGCGTTGTTCGCGGTCGAGGTGGCGTTGTTCCGGCTGGTGGAGTCGTGGGGTGTGCGTCCGGACTTCGTGGCCGGGCATTCGATCGGTGAGCTTGCTGCGGCGCATGTGGCGGGTGTGTGGTCGCTGGCGGATGCGGCGCGTCTGGTGGCGGCTCGTGGTCGCCTGATGCAGGCGCTGCCTTCGGGCGGTGCGATGGTCGCGATCCAGGCCACCGAGGCGGAAGTCCTCCCGTACCTCGGTGAGGGCGTCGGGATCGCCGCGATCAACGGGCCGAATTCGGTGGTGATTTCGGGTCGTGAGGCGGAGTGCCTGGAGGTCAAGGCGAAGCTGTCGGAGCTGGGTCGCAAGACCAAGCAGCTGACCGTGAGCCACGCCTTCCACTCGGTCCTGATGGACCCGATGCTGGCCGAGTTCCGTGAGGTCGCGGCCGGTCTGACCTACGGTGCTCCGCGGATCCCGGTGGTCTCCAACGTCACCGGCAAGGTCGCGGAAGCCGCCGAGCTGGCCAGCCCCGACTACTGGGTCGCCCACGTCCGCGAAGCCGTCCGCTTCGCCGACGGGGTCCGCACCCTGCACCAGCTGGGCGTCACCACCTTCCTGGAGGCCGGCCCCGACGGGGTGCTCACGGCCCTGGCCCAGGAGATCCTCGACGGGGTCGACGGAGCCGAGGGGCTGCGGCTCGCCGCGCTCCAGCGCCGCGGCCGCCCGGAGACCGAGACGCTGCTCGCGGCGATCGGGGTGCTGTTCTCCACGGGCCGCGCGGTGGACTGGCAGGCGGTCTTCGCCGACGCCGGTGCCCACCGGGTCGACCTGCCCACGTACGCCTTCCAGCGCGAGCGGTACTGGCCGGAGGACGCGGCCGCCGCGGGTGACGCGGGCTCGCTCGGCCTGGTCGGCGCCGACCACCCGCTGATCGGCGCCTGGCTCCACCTCCCCGAGACGGGCGGAGTGCTCGGCACCGGGATGCTCTCGACCCGTACCCAGCCCTGGCTGGCCGACCACGTGGTCTCCGGCACCGTGCTGGTGCCCGGCGCGGCCCTGGTCGAACTGGCCGTCCGGGCCGGTGACGAGGCCGGCGCGGGCACCATCGACGAGCTGGTCATCGAAGCCCCGCTGGTCCTGCCCGCGAAGGGCGGGGTCCGCGTCCAGGTCTCCGTGGCCGCACTCGACGAGCTCGGCCGCCGTCCGGTCGCCGTGTACTCGGCGGCCCCCGACGAAGGCCCCGAGGCGGCCTGGACCCGCCACGTCAGCGGCTTCCTCACCGCGGCACAGGAGCCCGCGGGCTTCGACTTCGGAATCTGGCCGCCGGCCGGCGCCCAGGCCACCGACGTCAGCGACTTCTACGACCGCCAGCTCGCCGCGGGCTACACGTACGGCCCCGTCTTCCAGGGGGTCCAGGCCGTCTGGACCAAGGGCGACGAGGTCTACGCCGAGGTGGCCCTGCCCGAGGGCCAGGCGCCCGAACGGTACGGCCTCCACCCGGCCCTGCTCGACGCCGCCCTCCAGACCACCAGCTTCCTGGGCGCCGCCGAGGCCGAAGAGGGCACCACCAGGCTCCCGTTCGCCTGGAACCAGGTGGCCCTGCACGCCGCCGGAGCCACCGCGCTGCGGGTCCGGGCGGTCCGCACCGCCGGAGACGGCCTGTCGCTGAGCATCGCCGACCAGACCGGCGTCCCCGTCGCCAGCATCGGAGCCCTCGTCATGCGGGCGGTCTCCACCGCCGGACTGGGCGCGGCCTCCGCTCCGGTCCACGAATCGCTCTACCGGATCGAGTGGACCCGGGTCTCCCTGCCCCGCGCCGAGCGGACGCAGCTGACCACGGTCACCGACGCCGCCGGGGTCCGGGCGGCTGCCGCTGCCACGACGGCGCCCGGGATCCTGCTGCTCGACACCACCGAAGCCGCCGAGGCGGCCGGTGCCGGGCGGGCCCACGCCGTCACGGCCCGGGTGCTCGGCGCACTCCAGGCCTGGTCCGCCGAGTCGGCCCTGGACGGCACGCAGCTGGTCGTCACGACCCGCGGCGCTGTCTCCGGAGTCACCGACCCGGCCGGTACGGCGGTGTGGGGGCTGGTGCGCTCGGCCCAGGCGGAGCACCCCGACCGGATCGTCCTGGTCGACCTGGACACCGGTACGGAAGACCCTCGTACCCGGGAGCTGATCGCCTCGGCGGCCGGCTCCGGGGAACCGCAGCTGGCGATCCGCGCCGGTGTGGCCACGGCGCCCCGACTGGGCCGTGAACCGCGCGTCGGGGACACGTACCTCGCCTCCCTCGACCCGGCCGGCACGGTCCTGGTCACGGGCGGCACCGGCACCCTGGGCAAGCTCGTCGCCCGCCACCTCGTCACCGAGTACGGCGTACGGCACCTGGTGCTGGCGGGCCGGCGCGGCGCCGCGGCAGAGGGTGCGGTCGAGCTCCGCGAGGAGCTGGCCGGGCTCGGGGCCTCCGTACGGATCGAGGCCTGCGACGCCGCGGACCGCGAGGCACTGGCCGCGCTGCTGGCCGGCATCCCGGCGGAGCACCCGCTGACCGCGGTGGTCCACACGGCCGGCGTCCTGGACGACGGGATCATCTCGGCCCTCACCCCCGAGCGGCTCGAGGCGGTCCTCAAGCCCAAGGTGGACGCGGCCTGGAACCTGCACGAACTGACCCGGGACCTGGGCCTCGCCGCCTTCGTCCTCTACTCCTCGGCGGCCGGGGTGTTCGGTACGCCGGGCCAGGGCAACTACGCGGCGGCCAACGCCTACCTGGACGGTCTCGCCCAGTACCGGCGCGAGCGCGGCCTCAGCGCCGTCTCCCTCGCCTGGGGCCTGTGGGCCGAGGCCACCGGAATGACCGCGCACCTCGGGGACGCCGATCTCCAGCGCGGCAAGCGGGGCGGCATGCTGGGGCTCCCGAACGACGAGGGCCTGGCCCTCTTCGACGCGGCCCTGCTGTCGTCCGAAGCGACCCTGATGCCGGCCCGCCTCGACCTCGGAGAACTGCGCGCCCAGGCGGCGGGCGGTTCCCTCCAGGCCATCCTGCACGGCCTGATCCGCCCGGCCCGGCGGGCCGCCAAGGCCGCCACCGCGGCCAAGGGCGAGAGCCTGGCCCAGCGGCTCGCGGGCAAGTCCACCGAAGAGCGCGGACAGCTCCTGCTCGACCTGGTGCGCGGTCACGTCGCAGGCGTCCTGGGTGTCTCCAACCCGGCCACCATCGACGCGACCCGGGCCTTCAAGGACGCGGGCTTCGACTCCCTCACGGCGGTCGAGTTCCGCAACAAGCTCACCGAAGCCACCGGGGTCCGGCTGCCCGCCACCCTCGTCTTCGACTACCCGACCCCGACCGCCCTCGTCCGTCTCCTCCAGGAGGAGCTCAAGGCCGAGGAGGCGCCGACGCAGAACCTGTCCGTGCTGGACGAGCTGGACCGCCTGGAGGCGGCCCTGAACGGCTCGGCGATGTGCGAGGACGTCAAATCCCAAGTCGCCCAGCGGCTCCAGGCCCTCACCGGCCAGTGGGAGAGCGCCAACGGAGCCTTCGGCGGAATCGACGGCTTCGACCTGGACGCGGCGACGGACGACGAGGTCTTCGCCCTCATGGACAGCGAACTCGGTCTCTGACCGGCCGGTGCACCCAGAACAGAGACGGACGGACACACAGATGAGCAACGAGAACGGCGCCGGCGCGGTCGGCACCAACGAGGCGAAACTGCGCGACTACCTCAAGCGCGCACTGACCGATCTGCAGAAGGCCAACGGGCGCCTGCGCGAGGTGGAGGCCGAGAAGTCCGAGCCGATCGCGATCGTGGCCATGGGCTGCCGGCTCCCGGGCGGGGTGAGCTCTCCCGAGGAATTGTGGCAGCTGGTCGATTCGGGTACGGACGCCATCACCGAGTTCCCCGACAACCGCGGCTGGGACCTGGAGAAGCTGTACCACCCGGACCCGGACCACACCGGTACCTCGTACGCCCGGCACGGCGGATTCCTGCACGACGCGGGGGAGTTCGACGCCGCCTTCTTCGGGATCTCGCCCCGCGAGGCCCTGTCGATGAACCCCCAGCAGCGGCTGCTGCTGGAGACCTCCTGGGAGACCTTCGAGCGGGCCGGCATCGACCCGACCGGACTCCAGGGCAGCAGCGTCGGCATCTTCGCCGGTGTCATGCACCACGACTACGCCCCGATGGGGCAGCGGATCCCGGCCTCCGTCGAGGGCATGCTCGGCATCGGCAACTCGGGCAGCGCCACCTCGGGCCGCGTCTCGTACACGCTGGGCCTCGAAGGCCCCGCGGTGACCATCGAGACGGCCTGCTCCTCCTCCCTGGTCGCCATCCACCTGGCCACGCAGTCCCTGCGGCAGGGCGAGTGCACCATGGCGCTGGCCGGCGGCGTGGCCGTGATGGCCACCCCGGACGGGTTCGTCGAGTTCTCCCGGCAGCGCGGTCTCGCCGAGAACGGCCGCGCCAAGGCCTTCTCGGCCGCGGCCGACGGCACCAACTGGTCCGAGGGCGCCGGCCTGCTCCTCCTGGAGCGGCTCTCCGACGCCCGCCGCAACGGCCACCCGGTGGTCGGCGTGATCCGCGGTACGGCCGTCAACCAGGACGGCGCCTCCAACGGCCTCACCGCCCCCAACGGCCCCGCCCAGCAGCGCGTCATCAAGGCGGCGCTGGCCAACGCCCGCCTGACCACGGCAGACGTGGACACCGTCGAGGCGCACGGCACCGGTACCGCGCTCGGCGACCCGATCGAGGCCCAGGCCATCCTGGCCACCTACGGGCAGGACCGGCCCGAGGACCGGCCGCTGTGGCTCGGCTCCCTGAAGTCCAACATCGGCCACGCCCAGTCGGCGGCCGGTGTGGCGGGCGTCATCAAGATGGTCGAGGCGATGCGCCACGAGGTGCTGCCGAAGACCCTGCACGCCGAGGAGCGCACGCCGAAGGTGGACTGGTCGGCGGGGGCCGTCGAGCTGCTCACCGAGGCCCGCCCCTGGGCCCGCGACGAGGACCGGCCGCGCCGCGCGGGTGTCTCCTCCTTCGGCGTGAGCGGCACCAACGCCCACGTGGTCATCGAGGAGGCCCCGGCCGAGGAGCCCGAACCCTCCGACGGGATACGGGAGTTCCCTGGCGATCTGGCCTTCACGGTGTCGGCGAAGTCCGCGCAGGGCCTCAAGGCCCAGGCCGGGCGCCTGGCCGACCTGCTGGAATCCGAGTCCTCGCCCGCGGTGCTGGACGTGGCGTACTCGCTGGTCACCACCCGTGCGGCGCTGGAACACCGCGCGGTGGTGGCCGCCGCCGACCGGGCCGAGGCGATCGAGGCCCTGCGCGCCGTGGCCGCGGGCCGCCCGGCCCCGGGCGTCGCCTCGGGCGTGGCGACGGGCGGCCGCCTGGCGGTCCTCTTCACCGGGCAGGGCGCGCAGCGCCTGGGCATGGGCCGTGAACTGCACGCCACCTACCCGGTGTTCGCGGAGGCCTTCGACGCGGTGGCGGCCGAGCTGGACCGGCACCTGTCGCAGCCGCTGAAGTCGGTGCTCTTCGGGGACGACGAAGACGCGATCCACCGTACGGAGTTCACGCAGCCGGCGTTGTTCGCGATGGAGGTGGCGTTGTTCCGGCTGGTGGAGTCGTGGGGTGTGCGTCCGGACTTCGTGGCCGGGCATTCGATCGGTGAGCTTGCTGCGGCGCATGTGGCGGGTGTGTGGTCGCTGGCGGATGCGGCGCGTCTGGTGGCGGCTCGTGGTCGCCTGATGCAGGCGCTGCCTTCGGGCGGTGCGATGGTCGCGATCCAGGCCACCGAGGCGGAAGTCCTCCCGTACCTCGGTGAGGGCGTCGGGATCGCCGCCATCAACGGGCCTACCTCGGTGGTGATTTCGGGTCGTGAGGCGGAGTGCCTGGAGGTCAAGGCGAAGCTGTCGGAGCTGGGTCGCAAGACCAAGCAGCTGACCGTGAGCCATGCCTTCCACTCGGTCCTGATGGATCCGATGCTGGCCGAGTTCCGTGAGGTGGCCGCGGGTCTGACCTACGGTGCTCCGCGGATCCCGGTGGTCTCCAACGTCACCGGCAAGGTCGCGGAAGCCGCCGAGCTGGCCAGCCCGGACTACTGGGTCGCCCACGTCCGTGATGCGGTCCGCTTCGCCGACTGCATCGGAGCCCTCCAGGACCAGGCCGTCAACGTTTTCCTGGAGCTCGGCCCCGGCGGAGTCCTCACCGCGATGGGCCAGGACTGCGTCGCCGAAGACGCCGACGCCCTGTTCGTGCCCAAGCTGCGCACCGGAGTCTCCGAAGTGCGCTCGGCGGTCACCGCGCTGGGCCGGCTGCACACCGCCGGACTGCCTGCGGACCTCCTCGCACTGGCCCCCGGCGGGCGCCGCGTGGAACTGCCCACGTACGCCTTCCAGCGCGAGTTCTACTGGCTCCAGCCGCTGGAATCCGGCGCCGACGCCGCTTCCCTGGGGCTGACCCCGGCCGGTCACTCCCTGCTCGGCGCCTTCCTGCCGCAGGCGGACGGCGGAGTGCAGGGGACCGGGGTGCTCTCGGTCCGCACCCACCCGTGGCTCGCCGACCACTCGGTCGCGGGCACCGTGCTGGTGCCCGGCGCGGCCCTCGTGGACCTGGTGATCCGGGCCGGCGACGAGGTCGGCACCGGGACCGTCGAGGAACTGGTCATCGAGGCGCCGCTGGTCCTGCCCGAGGGCGGCGGCGTCCGCATCCAGGTCGCGGTCGGCACCCTCGACGAGCTGGGCCGCCGCCCGGTGTCGGTCCATTCGACCGACCTGGACGCCAGCTCCGAAGCCCCCTGGACCCGGCACGTCAGCGGTTTCCTGCTCAAGGAGGAGCCGGCCGGTTCCTTCGACTTCGGCAGCTGGCCGCCCGCGGGCGCCGAGCAGGCCGATCTGAGCGGCCACTACGCCGACCGGGCCGAGGCCGGGCTGGAGTACGGCCCGCTCTTCCAGGGGCTGCGGTCCGTGTGGACCAAGGACGGCGAGGTCTACGCCGAGGTGGCCCTGCCCGAGGGGGCGACCCCGGAGGGCTTCGGACTGCACCCGGCCCTGCTGGACGCCGCCCTTCAGGCCAGCTCCTTCGCCGTCCCGGACGGCGGCGCCACCGAGGAGGAGGGCGCGGCGCTGCGGCTGCCGTTCGCCTGGAACCAGGTCACCCTGCACGCCTCCGGCGCGAACGCGCTGCGGGTGCACGCCGCCGGGGCCGGTACGGACGCGCTGACCCTGCGCCTCGCCGACCAGGCCGGGGTTCCGGTCGCCACCATCGGCTCGCTCGTCACCCGGCCGTTCTCGCCCGAGTCCTTCGACGCCGGCCGGGCCGCCCTCGCCGACGCGCTGTTCCGGCCCGACTGGGTGCCGGTCCAGGTTTCCGTCGAGACCGTGACCGGGGCCCCCGTGGACCCGGTCCTGCTCGGCACCGACCACTCCGGCCTGAAGTCGCTGATCGCGGCCGTCCGTTCGGGTACTCCGGTTCCGCCGGCGGTGCTGGCCGACTTCACCCGGGCGCCCTCCGAGGAGGGACCGGACCGGGTCCGCCAGCTGACCGCCCGTGCGCTGGAGCTGATGCAGGCCTGGGCCGCCGCCCCCGAGCTGGAGTCCTCGCGGCTCGTGGTCCTGACCCAGGGCGCGGTCTGCGGAGTCACCGACCCGGCCGCAGCGGCCGTCTGGGGCCTGGTGCGCTCGGCGCAGTCGGAGAACCCGGAGCAGTTCGTCCTCCTCGACGTGGACGAGGACACCGAGCCGCGGGACGCCGTCTGGGCCGTACTGGCTTCGGGCGAACCGCAGCTGGCGATCCGCGCCGGTGTGGCGACGGCGCCCCGCCTCGTACGGGAGGTCCCCCCGGCGGCCGGTCAGGGCGAGTCCCTGGACCGGGCCGGTACCGCGCTGATCACCGGCGGTACGGGAACCCTGGGCAAGCTGGCCGCCCGCCACCTGGTGGCCGAGCACGGCATCCGGAACCTGATCATCACCAGCCGTCGCGGTGCGGCGGCAGAGGGTGCGGTCGAGCTCCGCGAGGAGCTGGCCGGGCTCGGAGCCTCCGTACGGATCGAGGCCTGCGACGCGGCCGACCGCGAGGCACTGGCCGCGCTGCTGGAGACCGTCCCGGCGGAGCACCCGCTGACCGCGGTGGTCCACACGGCCGGCGTCCTGGACGACGGCGTGATCTCGGCCCTGACCCCCGAGCGGCTCGACGCGGTGCTGAGGCCCAAGGTGGACGCGGCCTGGAACCTGCACGAGCTCACCCGGGACCTGGGCCTGACCGCCTTCGTCCTGTACTCCTCGATCGCCGGTACGGTCGGCAGCGCCGGCCAGGGCAACTACGCGGCGGCCAACGCCTACTTGGACGCCCTGGCCCAGCACCGCGACCGGGCCGGGCTGCCGGCCACCTCGCTCGCCTGGGGCGTCTGGGAGCAGGCCGGCGGCATGCAGGACACGCTGGCGCAGAGCGACCTGGAGCGCATGGCCCGTAGCGGCATGCGGCCCCTGACGGCCGAGACCGGCATGGCCCTCTTCGACGCCGGACTCCGCTCGGAGCACCCCGTCCTGGCCCCGGTGAAGCTGGACCTCGCCGCCCTGTCCAGCCGGTCCGGAGGCGCCCCGGTGCCGTCGGTCCTGCGCGGGCTGGTGCGTCCCGCCCGCCGGGCCGCCCAGGCGGCCGCCCCCACCGGCGACTCCCTGGTCCAGCGGCTGACCGCCCTGTCCCCGAGGGAGCGCGAGCAGGCCGTCCTGGACCTGGTCAGCGAGCAGGCGGCGGCGGCGCTGGGCATGGCCGACGCGAACGGCGTGGGACCGGACCAGGCCTTCAAGGAGCTCGGCTTCGACTCGCTCACCGCGGTCGAGCTGCGCAACCAGCTGGCCCTGGCGACGGGCATCCGGCTGCCGGTCACCCTCGTCTTCGACTTCCCGACGCCGCAGGCCCTGGCCCGCCGCATCCAGAGCGAACTGCTCGCGGACGGCGACGGGACCGCTCTCGAGGCGGCGCAGCCGGAGCCGGTACAGGAGCAGGAAGCGGAGCAGGACGGCGAACTGATCGCCGACATGGATGTGGAAAGCCTCGTGGCGCGCGCACTTGCCAGCACGAGCAACTGATTCGGTCTGGAACCGGGAGAGAAGATCATGACAGTTTCCGACGAAAAGCTTGTCGCTGCCCTGCGCGCGTCCCTCACCGAGAACGAGCGCCTGAAGCAGGAGAACGCCCGTATCACCGGGGCCGCCTGCGAGCCCATCGCGATCGTGGGCATGTCCTGCCGGCTGCCGGGCGAGGTCACCTCGCCCGAGGAGCTGTGGCAGCTCGTGGCCACCGGCACCGACGGGGTCTCGGACTTCCCCAAGGACCGCGGCTGGGACCTGGACTCCGTGTACCACCCGGACATCGACCACCAGGGCACCACGTACGTCAAGGAAGCCGGACTCCTGCACGGTGCGGGCGAGTTCGACGCCTCCTTCTTCGGGATCTCCGACCGAGAGGCGCTGGGCACCGACCCGCAGCAGCGGCTGATGCTGGAGCTGGCCTGGGAGGCCTTCGAGCGGGCCGGGATCGACCCGCACTCGGTGCGCGGCAGCGACACCGGCGTCTTCGCGGGCCACATGTACCACGACTACGCCAACGGAGCCCAGGAGCTGCCCGAAGGGGTCAGCGGGTTCCTGGGGCTGGGCAAGTCCGGCAGCGTGCTCTCCGGCCGCGTCTCGTACCTGTACGACCTCACCGGCCCTTCGGTGACGGTGGACACCGCCTGCTCCTCCTCCCTGGTCACCCTGCACCTGGCCGTGCAGGCGCTGCGCTCCGGCGAGTGCTCGATGGCGCTGGCCGGCGGCGTGGCCGTGATGGCCACCCCGGACGCGTTCGTCGGCTTCTCCAGCCAGCGCGCACTGGCCCCGGACGGCCGGATCAAGGCCTTCTCCTCCACCTCGGACGGCACGAACTGGGCCGAGGGCGCGGGCTTCCTGCTGCTGGAGCGCCTCTCCGACGCCCGCCGCAACGGCCACCAGGTCCTCGCCGTGGTCCGCGGCACCGCCGTCAACCAGGACGGCGCCTCCAACGGCCTCACCGCCCCCAACGGCCCCGCCCAGGAACGCGTCATCAAGGCCGCGCTGGCCAACGCCCGCCTGACCACCGCCGATGTGGACGCGGTCGAGGCGCACGGCACGGGCACCGTGCTGGGCGACCCGATCGAGGCCCAGGCGATCCTGGCCACGTACGGCCGGGGCCGCTCCGCCGACCGGCCGCTCCAGCTGGGCTCCCTGAAGTCCAACATCGGCCACGCCCAGGCCGCGGCCGGAGTCGCAGGCGTGATCAAGATGGTCATGGCCCTGCGCAACGAGGTGCTCCCCAAGACCCTGCACGTGGAGGAGCCCACCGCCAAGGTCGAGTGGACCTCGGGCGCGGTGGAGCTGCTCACCGAGGCGAAGTCCTGGCCGCGCGAGGAAGGCCGTACCCGCCGTGCGGCGGTCTCCTCCTTCGGGATCAGCGGCACCAACGCCCACGTCATCGTCGAGGAGGCCGCCCCGGCCCCCGCGGCCGAGGAGGCCGTGCCCGAGAGGACCGCGGTCGCCCCGGCCGCCGTCGCCCGCGGCCCGCTGCCCTGGGTGCTCTCCGCCAAGTCCGAGCAGGCGCTGCGCGCCCAGGCCGAGCGGCTCGACGCCTTCCTCGACGAGGAGCAGGAGGGTCGGGAGGCGTCCGCGTACGACATCGGCCACTCCCTCGCCCGGACCCGCAGCGCCTTCGAGAAGCGCGCCGTCCTCGTCGGGGAGGACCGCGACACCCTGCGGCAGCGGCTGCTGGCCGTCGCCGAGGGCGCGACCGCCGCGACCTCGCCCGGCGTGGTGCGCGGCAGCCGGACCCGGGGCCGCCTCGCGGTGCTCTTCACCGGTCAGGGCTCGCAGCGCCTGGGCATGGGCCGCGAGCTGTACGGGACCTACCCGGTCTTCGCCGAGGCCTTCGACGCCGTGGCGGCCGAGCTGGACCAGCACCTGGCGCAGCCGCTGAAGTCGGTGCTCTTCGGGGACGACGAAGTCGCCCTCAACCGCACGGAGTTCACGCAGCCCGCGCTCTTCGCGGTCGAGGTGGCGCTGTTCCGGCTCGTCGAGGCGTGGGGCGTCCACGCCGACCTCCTGGCCGGGCATTCGATCGGTGAACTGGCGGCTGCGCATGTTGCGGGTGTGTGGGATCTTGCGGATGCGGCGCGTCTTGTGGCGGCTCGTGGCCGTCTGATGCAGGCCCTGCCCTCGGGCGGCGCCATGTTCGCCGTGCAGGCCACCGAGGCCGAGATCCTCCCGCTCCTCGGCGAAGGCGTCGGCATCGCCGCGATCAACGGCCCGAACTCGGTGGTCGTCTCCGGCCGCGAGGACGCCGCCGAGGCCCTGGCCGCGCACTTCTCCGGCCTCGGCCGGCGGACCAAGCGACTGGTCGTCAGCCACGCCTTCCACTCGGTCCTGATGGACCCGATGCTCGAGGAGTTCCGCAAGGTCGCCGCGAGCCTGACCTACGGCGCCCCGCGCATCCCGGTGGTCTCCAACCTCACCGGAAAGGTCGCCGAGCCCGCCGAACTGGCGACTCCCGACTACTGGGTCCGCCACGTCCGCGACGCCGTCCGCTTCGCCGACGGGATCCGCACCCTCCAGGAGCGCGGCGCGGTCACCTTCCTGGAGCTCGGCCCCGGCGGGGTCCTCACCTCGATGGGCCCGGCCTGCCTGACCGGCGACACCGCCAACCTCGCCTTCGTCCCCGTACTGCGCAACGACGCCCCCGAAGCGCAGACCGCCGTGACCGCACTCGGCGAACTCTTCACCCGGGGCATCACCATCGACTGGTCGGCCCTGTTCGAGGGCGGACGCCGGGTGGAACTCCCGACGTACGCCTTCCAGCGCCGCAACTACTGGCTGGAGGCCGGAACCCCCATGACAGCGACGACGACGACACTGACCGAGACGGACGAGACCACCGAAGCCGTGGCGGCCCTGGACCCGGCCGAGGCCACCAAGCAGGCCCTGCTGGCCAAGCTGGCCGGCCTCCCGGAGGCCGAGCAGACCGGGATCCTCATCGACCTGATCGTCGCCGAGTCCGAGGCGGCCCGCGAGGAGCTCGCCACCGACGAGCCCTTCGAGGACGAACTCGACGGCGACAGCCCCTTCTTCGAGGTCGGCTTCAACTCCCTCAGCGCCGTCGAGCTGCGCAACCGCCTCGTCGAGGTGACCGGTCTGGCGCTCAGCCCGATGCTGCTCTTCGACTTCCCGACGCCGACCTTCATCGCCGAGCACCTGCTGGAGCTCCTGGCGGCCGAAGCCGCCTGAGCCGCCCGAGCCGTCTGAACTGCCTGCCCGCGACCACCACCACACCCTTTGAAAGGCACCCTGATGTTCGACGCACCGACCGAGGCCGACGTCCTGATCGTCGGATACGGCCCCGTGGGCCAGCTGCTCGCCCTGCTGCTCGCCGACCGAGGCAAGAACGTCACGGTCGTGGAGAAGTGGCCGCAGGCCTACCCGATGCCCCGCGCGGTCGCCTTCGACGGCGAGGCTGCGCGCACCCTCACCGCCGCGGGCATCGGCGGGCTCATCGGACGCATCGGTGAGCCCTCGGGCTCCTACCAGTGGAAGAACGCGGACGGCCGGATCCTCCTGGACATCGACGGCTCCGAGCGCAAGCTCTGCGGCTGGCCCGAGTCCACCTCCATGTACCAGCCGGCGCTGGAGGAGGAGCTCCAGGCCCGCGCCGCCACCCTGGACAACATCACCGTCCACCGGGGCCACCAGGTCGTCGGGCTGACCACGCGGCCCGACGGGGCCGAGGTGACGGCGGTCGGCGAGGACGGCACCGAGCGGACCTTCTCGGCCCGCTGGGTGGTGGGCTGCGACGGCGCCAACAGCTTCGTGCGCTCGAAGATGGACGCCGGGTTCTCGGACGTCAACTTCTCCCATGACTGGCTGGTCTGCGACGTGGTCCACCACGACGGCCGCGAGTTCCACCCGAACAACCTGCAGATCTGCGACCCGGCGCAGCCGCGCACCTCCGTGTCGGCCGGACCGGGCAACCGGCGCTACGAGTTCATGCGGACGGCCGGGGAGACCGTGGAGGGGCTCAACACCCGCGAGAGCGCGTGGCGGCTGCTGAAGCTCTTCGACATCAACCCGGAGAACGCCACGCTGCGCCGCCACCACGTCTACAGCTTCCGGGCGGGCGCCGCCGAGACCTGGCACGAGGGCCCGCTGGTGCTGGCCGGGGACGCCGCGCACGTCATGCCCCCCTTCGCCGGGCAGGGCATGTCCTCCGGTTTCCGCGACGCGGGCGCGCTGGCCTGGCGGCTGGCGGCGCTGCTCGACGGGCGCGGCGGCAGGGAGCTCCTGGACGACTACCAGGAGGAGCGCCGCACGCACATCAAGCACGCCATCGGAATGTCCGTGAACCTCGGCAAGATCATCTGCCAGACGGACCCCAAGGCCGCGGCCGACCGCGACATGGTGATGCTCGCCGCAGCCGAGCGGGCGGCCGCCTCGGGCATCCCCTCCCAGCAGCGCTCCCCGCTGCAGCCGCTGGCCCGCGGCTTCGTCAAGCTCAACGAGAAGGGCCGGCCGATCCGCCCGGCGGGCGTCCTCTCGCCGCAGGCCCGGGTGGAGCGGGCGGGGGAGACGGGACTGTTCGACGGCGTCGTCGGACTGGGCTTCGTCCTCCTCACCACCGAGGACCCCGAGCAGCTGCTCGACCCCGCCGACCGGGCCTTCCTGGACGAGCTGGGCGCGCACGTGGTCCGGGTCGTCGCGGCCGGCACCCCGGCCGCGGAGGCGGGCCCGCACGCGGTGGTGGACCTGGACGAGGTCTACCTGCCGTTCCTCGCCGAGTCAGGCGCCACCTCGGTGCTGATCCGCCCCGACTTCTACGTCTACGGGGCCGCCGCGGGCCGGGCCAACACCGCCGAACTGGTCGCAGCGGTCCGCGAGGCCCTCTCCGAGGCCCGGGTCCCGGCCGGGGTGTGAACGCACGAAGCCCCGTACTCCCGGCAGGGGTACGGGGCTTCGCGCCGCTGCCGGCCTCAGCCGGCCCGCGTGGCGTTCATCCAGAGGTCGGCCGGCAGGTCCTGGCGCCGCTTGACCCGCAGCTTGCGGTAGACGCGGGTGAGGTGCTGCTCCACGGTGCTCGCCGTGATGTAGAGCTTCGTGGCGATCTCCCGGTTGGTGTAGCCCATCACCGCGAGGGAGGCCACCCGCTTCTCGGAGTCGCTGAGTTCGAAGCCCTCGGTGCTCTGGCCGCCCTCGGCGGCGGACATCGTCGCGGGCTGCTCGGCGGAGCCCGACAGCAGTTCCTGGGCCAGCGGCTGCGCCTTGCAGGCGTTGGCCACGTGCAGGCCCTGGCGGAAGAGGGTACGGGCCCTGCGGTGCTCGCCGAGCGCGTAGTAGGTCCGGCTCATGTCGGCCAGCACCCGGGCCTGTTCGTACCGGTCGCCGGTGGACTCGAGGAGCTCCAGCGCCTCGGTGAGCTGCTGGAGGCCGCGGCCCGGCTGGCTGGTCGCCGCGTAGAGGCGCAGCGCCAGGCCGCGGGTGCGGGCGTTGCCGGCGCCGGGCCGCGCGAGCTGCTCGTGGACCAGCTGGCGGGCCCGGTCCGTATTGCCCAGGCGTACGCACGCCTCGGCCGCGCCGACCCGCCAGGGCACCGGGCCCACCGCGTCGACGCCCCAGCTGCGCTGGAGTTCGCCGCAGGACAGGAAGTCGGCCAGCGCCGCGTGATGGTGGTGGGTGGACAGGTGCAGGACGCCGCGGGCCTCCAGGTAGGACAGCCCGAACCAGCTCTCGTACATGCTGTCCGGCACGGACTGGCCCAGCTGGCGGGAGGCCTCCTCGTACTGGCCCAGCCGGGTGTGGGCGACGATCAGGCTGCCCAGCGGCAGTCCCGCCAGTACGCCCCAGGATTTGACGGGCAGCAGGGCCAGGGCCTCCTGGGCCCGTTCCACGGCCGAGGTCAGATCGCCCTGGCGGACCGCGATCTCGGCCCGGATGCCGGTGAACACGGCCTGCCAGGTGGTCGCGGAGCGTTCCTGGGCGTCGATGACGAGCCGCTCGCACCAGTCGGCGGCGTTGTCGGCGCTGCCGTAGCGCAGCAGGGTCAGCAGCGCGAGCATCGCGGTCTCGTCGGCCCAGCTCGCGCCCCGGCTCAGCCGCAGGTCCCACAGCACCTGCTCGGCGCGTTCGGCGGCTCCGGGCCGGTTGCGGGCCAGCTGGTCGGCGAGGGCGGCGGCGCGGCCGAGCCACGGGTCGCTGCGCAGGGTCACGACGGTGGCGCCCCGCTGGGCCGCCGCACTGGCGGCGTTGGCCGTGCCGACGGGCCGGGCCAGCGAGGGGTGGGCCCACGACAGCCACTGTTCCAGGTCGGCCAGTTCGGAGCCGGGCCCGGTGGGCCGGTCGGTGGTGGCGGTCCGCAGCCGCTCCAGCAGCTCGGCCGACTCCTGGGTGCGGCCGTGCCACAGCAACTGCCGCAGCAGCAGGGTGGATTCGTGGAAGCCGAGGTAGCCGGCCTGTTCGGCGGCGAGCAGCGAGGCCAGGTGGCGGACGGCCGCCGAGGGGTCGCGCTGGAAGGCGGTGTGGGTGAGCCGGGCCAGGGCCGTGGCCCGTTCCTGCTTGTCGCCGCTGGAGCGGTGGGCGAGTTCCAGGCAGGCCGTCGCGGTGTCGGGGCGGTCGGCGAGCCGCTCGTGCTCGGCGGCGTCGAGCAGTACCTGGACGGCCCACGGCTGGTCGGCGCGGCCCGCCTCGAGCAGGTGCCGGGCGACCCGGCCCGCTTCCGCGCCGCCCTCGTAGAGCAGCCGGGCGGCCCGCTGGTGCAGTGCGGAGCGCTCCCGGGGCTCGATGTCCTCGAGTACGGCGGCGCGGGCGCGGGGGTGGCGCAGTTCGCCCTCGTCGGTGAGCAGCCCGGCGACGGCCATGGCCCGCCGGGTCGCTTCGAGGGTCTCCCGGTCGGTGGCGGCGAGGACGGCCAGCCCGTCGGGGGTCGCGTGGGTGTCGAGCACGGCCACGGCGCGGGCCACGGCCAGGGTGGCGGGCTCCCCGCGGTGCAGGCAGCTGAGCAGGGCGAGTCCGTAGCCGCGGGCGTCTTCGTGCCCGGCGTCCAGGTCGTCGGCGAGGGCTCCGAGCAGCAGCGGGTTGCCGCCGCTGAAGGAGTGCAGGGCGGCCGCGTGCGGGTGGCCCCGGTGGGGTCCCAGGCGTTCGGCGAGGAACGCGGTGGAGCCGTCCTCGGTGAGCGGGGCGACCCGGATCCGGGACAGGTGGGGGTTGCGCAGCAGCTCGGCCTGGAGGAGCCGGTGGGGGGAGGCGATGTCGGTGTTCTCCACGAGCAGCACGGCGACCTTGGCCGAGCGCAGCCGGCGTGCGAGGTGCAGCAGGACGCGCAGCGAGTGGGCGTCGGCGTACTGGGCGTCGTCCACGGCGAGCAGCAGCGGTTCGGCGGTGGCCCGTTCGAGCAGGGCCACGCACAACTCGTCGACGGTGTGCGTGAGTTCGCCGACGGGGGCGGCTTCGGCGGCCGTGGGGGTGGCGGGGAGGTCTTCGGTGGACAGGCCGGCGGCGCGGAAGAGCTGTTTGGCGGCGCCGAAGGGGAGGTCCTGGTCGGACCGGGAGCAGACGGCGTGCAGCAGCCGGAATCCGGCGGCTTCGGCGCGGTCGGCGAACACGTGCAGCAGTTCGGTCTTGCCCGTCGCGGACGGGCCTTCGAGCAGCACCATCCGGCCCTTGCCGGACCGGGCCGCTTCCTGGATCAGGTGCAGACGGCCTAGGTGTTCGTCCCGCTCGACAAGCATTGCTCCCCCAATGGTGATGACCGTCCACCGGCCGCGGCGCCACTATCGGGGAGGGCGTGTCACTGACCGGGAACCGTGTATCCACCGCGCCGAACACATCGGTCCGGCCCTCGGGATGCGGAGGGCCGGACCGGGTGCCGGGCGCTGAACGGGCCGTGTCCCCGGGGGAGTGAGGGGCGGCACGGGAGTGGTCAGCTGGTGACCACCGACGGGAGCAGGGCCAGCAGCTCCGCCGGGGCGTCGAGGGCGGCGTCCGGGAAGGTGGCCAGCAGGTCGGCCGAGTCGGACTCGCCCCACAGCGCGGCCACGGCGGCGATGCCGGCGCCGCGGGCGGCGGCGATGTCGGTGACGGCGTCACCGAGCATCAGCGACTCCTCGGGGCGGGCCCCGAGCAGGTCCAGGGCGTGCAGGACGATGTCCGGGGCGGGCTTGGCGCGGGCCACCTCGTCCGAGCCGATGACGTGGTCGAAGAGGTGGATGACGTCCAGCTGGGTCAGCAGGTGCCGGGCCCGGTCACCGGCCTTGCCGGTGGCTATCGCGGTCCGGAAGCCGCGGGCGCGCAGCTCCTCCAGGACCTCGCGGACGCCGGGGAAGAGGGGGACCAGATGTGCGAGGCGATAACTCTCCCGGACGAAGGGGCCCTCCATCGCCAGCGGCAGGCCCATGATCTTCATGATGTCGGGAAAATATCGCCCGAGGTGGCGCTCGTACTCCTCGAACGGAGCCTTTCCGTCACCGACGACCTCGGCGTAGGCGAGGTTGAAGGCCTCGCGCATGACCGGGAAGCTGTCCACGATCACTCCGTCGAGATCGAAGACGATCACGCTCTTGGGGTGTTCGAACGCGAGGGTGCGGGCAGAGGCGTGCAGGGCTGTACCAGTGTTCACGGGGATCTCCCAGAAGACGGTGTGTGCGGGGTGGAGAGGGGTGCGAGGAGTACGGGCGCCGCTCAGCGCGCGGACGCGAGTTCCTGCCTGCGGGACCGCGCGCGACGTGCCGAGGTGTAGATCCGCTCGATCACGGCGATGGTCCGGCGGGTGTCCTCGACGGCCTTGCCCCGGGACGCGGGATCGGCGAGCAGGGCCGGCAGTGCGTCGAGCTGGCGGTCGTACTCCGCCCCGATCGGCTCTTCGTCGAACGCGATCGGCGTGCTCTCGCCCGCCCTGGTCGAGGACAGCTCGCTGCCGCCGGCCCGGTTGGGGCTGAATCCGAAGGTGCACCGCAGCGAGGCCGTGCCCGAAGCGCCCTCCACCTTGATCACCGTGCTGTCGAGGGCCTCGTGGGAGGCCCAGCTCGCGCGCAGCGAGACGGAGACCCCGTCCTCGGTGACCAGGAAACCGCGCGCGGTGTCCTCCACGTCGCCGCCGGACGTGGACTTCGCGTCCTCGTGCCGCCAGGAGGCGCCGTGCGAGGCGGCCGCGATGAAGTCGTCGGAGACGGACCCGACGACCTCCTCGTACTCGGCCGGGCCGATCAGCGGCGACACCGTGTCCAGCAGGTGCCAGCCGAGGTCGACCAGGGCGCCGCCGCCCGACAACTGGCTCTGGGTGAACCAGCCGCCGGCGTCCGGGACGCCCCGGGCGCGGACCCAGGAGATGTCGATGTGCCGCAGCGGCCCCAGCCCGGCCGCGGCCTCGCGCAGCGCCATCACGTCGGCGCGGTAGCGGGCCGCACTGCCGGCCAGCAGGACGGCTCCGCCGGCGAGTTCGGCGGCGGCGAGTTCGTCCGCCTCGGCCGAGTTCAGGCAGACCGGCTTCTCCAGGAAGACCGGGATGCCGCGCTCCAGCAGCCGGCAGGCCACCTTGGCGTGCAGGTGGTTGGGGACGGCGACGACCGCGAGGTCCGCAAGGGCGGGGGTCAGCTCGTCGATGTCGGACAGGGCGAGCACGCCCGGACCGGTCTCGGCGGCGATCTCCGCCGCGATGGGGGAGGGGTCCACCACCGCGGTCACCTCGAACGCCGGGTGGGCGGCCAGGCGGGACAGCCAGATGGACCGTCCCGCCCAGCCGAGGCCCACCACGGCCACCCGGAGCGGGGAGCTCACTCGGCGGCCAGTTCGTCGGAGAGGATGTTCGCGATCTCGTGCATCTGCGCCTCGGTGCCGAGCAGGGTGCGGTGGTGCAGCCAGATGGCGTCCGCGTAGATCGCCTCGGTGTTGGGGCAGCGGGCGGCGATCTGGTCGACCGTCTCCGCGGGGGCGCCGGTCTCCCAGAAGCCGTCCGAGCGGTAGATCGCGCGGAAGGCGGCGAAGGCCGGCAGACCGCGGGCGATCAGACGGTCGACGAGCGCATTGCGGCGCTCGGCGGTCCAGCCCGGGAGGCGGAACATCGCCATGTAGTGCGGGTTGCGGGTGATGCGCGGGTCGATGTGCTGCGGCACCACGCCGGGGATCTCCGAGAGCAGCCCGGACAGGATCGGCCAGTTGTGCTCGCGGGTGTCGATCTGGCCGCCGAGGCGGGCCAGCTGGGCGCGGAGCACGCCCGCCGAGAACTCGTTCATCCGGAAGTTGGAGCCGGACGTCTTGTGGAAGTAGTAGCGGTCACTGTGCGGACGGCCGCAGCTGTGGCGCAGGAACGCGGTCTCGAACTGCTCCGCGTCGTTGAAGGTGACCAGGCCGCCCTCGCCCGCGGTCATCAGCTTGCCGTTCTGGAAGCTGAACGCCGCGACGGCGCCGAACTCGCCGACCTTCTTGCCGTCCCACTCGGCGCCGTGCCCGTGCGCGGCGTCCTGGATCAGCGGGACACCGCTGTCCGCGGACAGCTTGCCCAGCGCGTCCATGTCCGCGATCTGACCGGCCATGTGCACCGGCATGATCGCCGCGGTGCGCGGGGTGATCGCGGCGGCGACGGCGGCCGGGTCGATGTTGTAGGTGAAGGGGTCCACGTCGACGGGGACGGCCACGGCACCGAGCCGCTGCGCCGCCTGCGAGGACGAGATGAAGGTGAACGCGGGCACGATGACCTCGGTGCCCGGGCCGACGCCGAGCACCTGGAGGGCGAGCTCCAGCGCGTGGGTGCCGTTCGTCACCGCCAGGGCGTACTCGGCGCCGTGGTAGTCGCCGAACTCGCGCTCGAAGGTGGTGACCTCGCTGCCACCCATGCGCCACCACTGACCCTGCTCGAGGGCACGGATCAGTCCGGTGCGCTCCTCGTCCCCGAATTGGGGCCAAACGGGGAAGTCCGGAGTCTGCCGGGAAAGCTGGCTCATTTTTCTCTGCTCCCTGTGAGTCAAATGCTGGGCGGAAATTTACTGGCTGACGGCGGGAGCGTCATCCCCCTATGGATCCCCCTATAGAGCCCTTGCGGAAAGCCCCATAAAGGCTTGCCCCCAAGGCCGTTGGAAGAGTGTTGTAGCTTTCCCGGTAAATGCGCTGCCGTTGCGGAACCGCACTCCGAGGGCGGTCCGCCGCACGACGCGAAAAGGCCGCGAAAAAGCCGGAACGAATTCCCGTCCGATGACCAGAGAATGGATCGAGGCCCCCGATGACGCACGAAGACCCCTGGCTCCGCAGGTTCCAGCCCGCCCCCGAGGCGCCCGTCCGGCTGGTCTGCCTCCCGCACGCAGGCGGTTCGGCGAGCTTCTACTTCCCCGTCGCCCGCGCGCTCGCGCCCGCGATGGACGTACTGGCCGTCCAGTACCCCGGCCGCCAGGACCGCCGGCACGAGCCGGGCATCACCCGGCTCGACGAGCTCGCCGACCGGATCACCGAAGCCCTGCTGCCCTGGGCCGACCGCCCGCTCGCCCTGTTCGGCCACAGCATGGGCGGACTCCTCGGCTACGAGGTCGCGGCCCGGCTGGAGGACGCGGGCACCGCCCCGGCCGCCCTGTTCGCCTCCGCGCGCCGGGCGCCCTCCCGCCACCGCGAGGAATCCGTCCACCTGCGCTCGGACGCCGGGGTGATCGCGGAGCTGAAGCTCCTGGACGGCACCGATTCCGGGATGCTCATGGACGAGGAGCTGCTCGAGATGATCCTTCCGGCGCTGCGCAGCGACTACGAGGCCATCGAGACCTACCGGCACCGCCCGCGCCCGCCGCTGTCCACCCCGCTCGTGGTCCTCACCGGGGACGACGACCCCCAGGTGACGGCGGACGAGGCGCAGGCCTGGTCCGCGCACACCTCCGTGGACTTCTCCCTGCACACCTTCAAGGGCGGCCACTTCTATCTGACCCGGCACCAGAACGAGGTCCTGGACATCATTCGCCGCACGGTCGCCAAGGAATGTGTGGCGCAGCCGGTCGGGTAATGCGCCGGACCGGCGCTCCCGCGGCCCGCACGCCAATGGCCCGCATACCCATCGCCCGCATACCGCGCGATGGGCGGACGATTACCGGTCGCTGAGTTAATCGGGGGCGCGGTATCCGCCGTCACCGTTGGCTACTTGGGAGTGCCCACATGCAGAGCAGGCGAACCATCCTCCGTGCCGGTGCAGGACTGGCACTCACGGCAACGGCCGTGGGCGTCGGCACTCTGCCGGTATTTGCCGACGCCACCGGTTCCGGTACCGGATGGGCCGGCCTCGCGGCGCGGATCCAGGGTGACATCGTGCTCCCCGTCGACTCCGGCTACAACGCGGCGAAGGAACTGCAGATCGCGGCATTCGACGCGGTCCACCCGCAGGCCATCGCCTACCCCGAGACGCCCCAGGACGTCCAGGCGCTGGTGAACTACGCCCGTACCAACGGCATCTCCGTGCGGGTCCGCAGCGGTGGCCACAACTTCAACGGCTGGTCCACCGGCGAGGGCCTCGTCATCGACACCTCCCGTCTCAACCACGCCACGGTCGGCACCTCCACCGTCAAGATCGGTCCGGGTCTGCAGTCCATCGACGCGCTGCACGCCCTGGCCCCGTACAACAAGCAGGTCATCGCGGGCACCTGCCCGACGGTGGCCCCCGGCGGGTTCATCTCCGGCGGTGGCATCGGCTTCCAGACGAGGAAGTTCGGCCTGGGCAGCGACCGGCTGCGCTCGGCTCAGATCGTCCTGGCCGACGGCCGGCTGATCCGCGCCTCGGAGACCTCGTACTCCGACCTGTTCTGGGCCCTGCGGGGCAGCGGCGGCGGCAACTTCGGCGTCGTCACCGAGTTCGAGGTCGCCCCGATCGACGCGCCGCGCATGGTCTTCTTCTCCACCATGTGGGCCTGGGACAAGGCCGAGCAGGTCTTTGCGGCCTGGCAGACCTGGCAGCTCAACGCTTCCGTCAACCTCGGCTCCGCGCTGATCTACAACCTGCCCGACGCCGCTCCCGGCAACGTCCCGATGGTGATCATCACCGGCGGCTACCACGGCCCCGAGTCCGAGGCCCAGGCCGCGCTCGCGCAGCTGACCTCGCTGGTCGGCGCGCAGCCGACGAGCACCTTCGCGAGCGACCTGCCCTACGCGGACGCCATGAAGACCGCGTACGGCTGCGGCGACCTCACCCAGGAGCAGTGCCACCGCGAGGGCACCGGCGCCGAGGCGCACCTGCACCGCACGGCCTTCCAGCGCGACGCGTACCGCATGTTCAACCAGCCCTTCACGCCCTCCCAGATCTCCACCGTGCTCAGCACCCTGGACTCCAACCGGGTGGCCGGCCAGCGCCGCGTCGTGCACTGCATGGCGGTGGGCGGCAACGCGAACAACGTCTCCCCGACGGCGACCGCGTACGTACACCGCCAGGCCAACTTCGTCATCGGCTACGTCGGCCAGCTCGACGCGCCGACCCCGGAGTCCGAGGCCGCCGCCTCGGCCTTCGTGCAGACCGGTGCGGACGTCCTCAACCCGATCAGCAACGGCGCCTACGTCAACTTCCCCGGCTCCAGCCTTCCGGACTGGGCGACGCAGTACTACGGCGACAACTACCTCCGCCTGAAGAAGGTGAAGAAGGCCTACGACCCGAACAACTTCTTCCGCCACCCCCGCAGCATCGGCAGCCTCGGCCAGTAGTTCCCCGGGCGCCGGCTCGACCCCGCGCACGCACCCCCCGTGCACCAACCCCCGCCAGTTACACAGAAATGGGTATGGAAGTGACTTCCACCTCTCCCCAGGCGTCCACCGGACGGCCTGGGATCGCGATGGCCCTCATCGCGTTCTGCATGCTGATCTTCTCGATCGACTACAACATCGTCTACGTGGCCCTGCCGGAGATCGGCAAGGACCTCGGCTTCACCGCCCAGTCGCTCCAGTGGGTCGTCAGCGCCTACGCCGTCGGCCTCGGCGGTGCGATCCTCTTCGGCGGCCGCGCCGTTGACCGCCTCGGCGCCCGCGTCATGCTCGTCCTCGCGCTCGCCCTGTACGGCGGCGCCTCCGCGGTCGGCGGCCTCGCCGGCAGCCCCGGTCTGCTCATCGCGATGCGCGTGGTCCAGGGCCTGGGCGGCGCGCTGCTCTTCCCCGCGACCCTGTCGCTGATCAACAGCTCCTTCAAGGAAGGCGCCGAGCGCAACAAGGCCTACGCCCTGTGGGGTTCGGCCGGCGCCTCCGGCTCGATCATCGGCTCCCTGGCCGGCGGCGTGCTCACCGACTACCTCGGCTGGGCCTCCGTGTTCTACGTGAACATCCCGCTCTGCGTCCTCGCGATCGTCGGCATCTTCGCCTTCGTCGCCCCCGACGTCCGCTCCGGTGACGGCGGCAAGTTCGACATCCCCGGCGCGCTCATCGCCACCGGTGCCTCGACCCTGCTCGTCTACGGCCTCATCAGCGGCCCCGAGGCCGGCTGGACCTCCGCCAGCACCATCACCACGCTCGGCGTCGGCGCCGCGCTCGGCGTCCTGTTCTTCCTCGTCGAGGCCAAGACCAAGGACCCGCTGGCCCCCGCGCACATGTGGAGCTACCGCGGCCTGGTGACCGCGATCCTGGTCGTCTTCGTCTTCCAGGGCGTCATCAACACCCTGAACTACCTCTTCTTCGTGCACCTGCAGACCGTCATCGGCTACTCCCCGCTCCAGGCGGGTCTCGCCTTCCTGCCGATGAGCGCCGTCGCGATGCTCGGCTCGGGCAAGCTGCTGCCGTTCGTCGTCCAGAAGTGGGGCGTGCGCTACGCCCTGTTCGGCGGCCTCTCCGGCCTCGGTGCTTCCATGATCGTGCTGGCCTTCACGATGTCCGAGAGCACCAGCTTCTGGCCGCTGCTCCCCGGCGTCCTGATCTGGGGCCTGTTCGCGGGCATGCTCTACCCGGCGATCTTCATGGCGGCCGGTTCCAACGCCGCCCCGCACGAGCAGGGTGTCGCCTCCGGCCTGACCCAGACCATCGCCCAGCTGGGCGGCGGCATGGGCATGGCCGCGCTGATCGCGGTCGCCAACTCGGGCCTCGACCTCGGCGAGGGTGCCTCGAACGCGGCCGGTGACGTCCTGAACGGCCTGCAGAACTCGGCGCTCGTCGGCGGCATCGCCGCCATCGCCGGTTCGTTCCTGGCCTTCTTCCTCAAGACGCAGGCCGCCCCGGCCGAAGCGGCCGAGCCCGCCGCCGCGGCCGCCCCCGAGAAGGAGAAGGTCACCGCGTCCTGACGCGCGCAACCCCCTCCGCGGTGGGAAACCGCTGATCCGCAATTCGCCCCGCCGGGTATTCCGGCGGGGCGAATTGCATTCCGATTCCGTGCGGGATTTTCCGAATAGGGGGTTGTGCGGGGTGTCGTCCGTGTGCTGGTGAATGGAAATATTGCTGGCGAAGGCAAAGGGCCGTCGCACTCGGCCGGAATCAATCGACGAATGAAGGACGCCGCACATGTATAACGTCGAGGCATACCTGGCGCACCTCGGCCACACCGGGTCCCTTGAGCCCACCGTGGAGACCCTCCGAAGCCTGCACAGCGCGCACCTGCGTACGGTCCCGTTCGACAACTCCGTGAACGCCGAACGCGGCGACTACATCTGGGACTACGTCGAGATCGACGTGGACAAGTCCTTCGACGAGATCGTCACCGGCGGCGCCGGCGGTACGTGCTTCGAGCTCAGCGGCCTGTTCCGCAAGCTCCTCACGGACCTGGGCTTCGACGTGGACATCCTCGCGGCGGGCGTGCGCGGCCCGGACGGCGGGTTCGGCCCGGACCTGGAGCACCTCTTCATCGGCGTGAACATCGACGGCGACGTCTGGCTGGCCGACACCGGCTTCGCCGGCCCCTCGTTCATCGACCCGGTCAAGGTCAGCCCGGAGGTCCAGGAGCAGTACGGCTGCGCCTACCGCGTCGTCGAGGACGAGGGCTACCAGGTCCTCCAGCGCAAGACCCGCGAGAGCGACTGGCACCACGTCTACCGCTTCAAGCAGACCGCCCGCAGCCTCTCGGAGTGGAACCGCGACCCCTCCCAGCCGGTGCCGGTCAGCCCCGAGTGGAACTGGGCGGGCGAGCTGGTCTCCAACCGCACCGTCATCCGCGCCCGCGCCCTGGAGAACGGCTCGGTCATGCTGGTCGGCCGCCGCTGCCTGACCGTCGAGGACGGGCACGAGAAGTTCCGCGTCCTGGTCAAGGCCGACGACTTCGACTCCGTCGTCGACACCATCCTGCGCAAGGCCGCCTGACCGAGGGCGCCTGACCGAGGGCGAAGAAGGAGCGGGGCGCACCGGCCTGGACTGGCCGGTGCGCCCCGCTCCCGTTTCCGTTCCCCCCTTGCGGGGGTGGTGCGCCGGGGTCAGCCCCGTGCGGTCCTGCGCCGGTCGTAGGCGGGGGAGAAGGCGCGCAGCAGCCGGCTGGTCTCGGCGAAGTCGAGCTGGCCCGGGGCGAAGCTCTCGCCGAAGAAGGAGTAGGTGATCCGCGAACCGAGACCGGGGAAGAACACGCGCGAGGCGCTGCCCTCCGTGCCCATGGCGATGACGGTCAGGGGGATGTCGGCGCCCGCCGTCAGCAGCAGCGCGGCGAGCCGCCTGAGGTCCTCGGGGGAGCGCGCCATCGTGGACACCTTGACGAGGTCGGCGCCGGCCGCCTTCGCGTCGGCGACCACCGCTTCGAGCTCGGCGGTCCCCGGAGTGCGGTCGAAGTCGTGGAACGAGACCAGGGCCAGGGTGTCGTGCTCGTGCGCCGCGGCGATGACCTCGGCCAGGATCTCCCGGGAGGAGAGCTCCACGTCCACCGCGTGGACGTGCGGGGCCACCGCCCGGAAGAGCGCGAGGCGCTCCTCCTCGGTCCCCTCCCACGCACCGCCCTCGGCCGCCGAGCGGATCGTGGCCAGGAGGGGTACGGAGACGAAGGCGCGGACCTGGGTGAAGACGTGGTCCTCGTCGGTGCGCGAGAAGCCGTCGATGCGCAGCTCGGCGATGTCGATGCCGGCCTCCTTCGCCTCCCGGGCGTTGCGGTCGTTGTCGGTGTCGCCGAAGCTGACGGCGATCAGGGGGGCGTCGGCGCGGAGCAGGGCCCGCATCGTGTTCATCTTCTTCTTCACAGCCTTCGCGTTGCGTTGATGGGTGGCAGGTGGCAGGTGGCAGGTGGCAGGAGCTCAGGTGGGAAGACCCCCCTGGACCGCGGGGGCGGCTGTCCAGGGGGGTCTTCGGTCAGGGGGCTGGTCAGGCGGCCGCGGCCGTCCGCGACCAGACGACCGCGGAGTCGGCCCGCTCGGCCGAGTCCCGGGCCAGCAGGACGGCTCCGTCGAGGGAGGACAGTCCGCCCGGGCGGGCAGCGGCGATCCGGGGCTGCGGTCCGCCCGGGCGGACGAGCCCGCGGGCATGGCGTTCCACGCGTTCCACGAAGCCGGGCAGGCCCTCCGCGAAGCCGCCGCCGATCACGGTGACCTCCTGGTGGAAGAGCTCGGCGGTGCCGGCCGCGGCTGCGGCGAGTACGGCGCAGCCCTCGTCGACCGCGGCCTCGGCCCAGGAGGTTCCCGCCGCCCAGGCTTCGCACAGTTCGGCGTACTCCACCGGCGCACCGCGCAGCACGGCCGCCCGGCGCAGGATCGCGGGGCCGGAGGCCGAGGCCTGGACGCAGCCGCGGCGGCCGCAGTCGCACACGGCGCCGGTGCGGTCGACCACGAGGTGGCCCAGTTCGCAGGAGCCCCGGGCGGGGCCGGGGCAGAGCCGGCCGCCCAGGACCACGCCGCCGCCGATCCCGGTGCCGACGCCCAGGTAGACCAGGTTCTCGCAGCCGATGGCGCGGGCCTCGGCCAGGGCGGCCAGGTCTCCGTCGTCGGCGTGGCAGATGACGGTGCCGGGCAGCATCCGGTGCAGTTCGGAACGCAGGTCCAGGCCGGTCCAGCCGGGCCGGTTGGGCCAGGCCAGTACGGTTCCCGAAGGGTCGAGGGTGACGGGCAGGGCGAGGCCGGCAGCGGTCACCGGGGCGCCCGCGTGGAGCCGTACCCGGTCCAGGCAGGCGGCGAGGGCCGCCATGTCCTCCCGTACGTCGGCGCCCCGGGTCCACCGGAAGGCGGTCTCGTACGGAGCGTCGGCGTCGCCCTCCCCGCCTTCCAGGCGCACGGCGACCTTGGTGCCACCCACGTCCAATCCGAGGTATCGCGTCATTCCGCGAGATTTACTCAGGGCGGCCCATTGTTCGGCCATTTCCCGGTCGGTCCGTGGTAATTCACCCAAGATCCGTCGGCAGGCACCCTGGCCACCCCCTAATCCATCCCTATTCTTCCGGGTGGCTCGAATTCTTTGGTCAGGCCCCCGGACAGTGGGAGGCGGGCGCATTACTCTCGGCGGTCCACGCATATTCGAATTCTCCCTCCGCGAGGTGATCCGAAGTGAGTCGTGACTGGCTCTTCGTCCGCATACCGAATCCGCTGAGGAACCGGAGCGAGGACCACTCCTCGCGGGTGGTCGGGGCCGCGGTGGCCGATCTCGCCGGCCACCTGCGTGCGGCCGACCCGGAAGGCAACTGGCAGTTCCGTCGCCCCGACGAGAACGCCGGCTCCAACCTGGGTCTGTGGTTCCACTCCACCCACGAGGTCCTCAAGGAGCTGGAGCACCGGCTGCGGACCCACACCGCCGCCCACGACTGGCCGGTCGTCACCGACCAGTACGACCCGCCGACCGCCAAGTACTGCACCAGCCAGACCATCCGGCTGGCCGACCGGCTCGCCACCGAGTCCAGCGAGTTCGCCCTGGCGCTGCTCCAGGAGGGCGGGCTGGACCCGCGGGACCGCCTCACGCTGGCGACCCTGCACCTGTGGCACCTGTGCGCCCTGATGGCTCCCGCGGACCGGGGCGCGTTCCTGTTCCACTTCTGGCAGTTCGGCACCGAGGAGCTGAGCCCGGCCGGCCGCGTCCAGCTGGCCTCCGAGGCCGACGGGTACGCCGTCACCCTCCTCAACGGCCTTCCCGCTGTGGACGGGGGCGTCTGGGAGGAGTACCTGCCCGCCGTGCGCTCCGTGATCGAGGGCCAGCGGGACAGCGGCGTTCCCGTCAACTTCCTGCTGTACGACCACGCCCAGCTCACCCACGACCGGCTCGGCATCCCGACGGAGACCGCCGCACTGGGCGCCCGGGCGCTGCGCGCCGCGCTGTCGGCGGGGGCCACCCTGCCCGAGTTCGCCGCGGACCTCAGGACTCCGGTCCTCCAGTCGGTCTGACAGCCGGTCCGACCCCACTGACCCATCGGAAAGGGAATCACCGTGACAGCCACGGACACGCGGATCCACAGACGGATCGACGTGGAGCTCGGCGACCGTTCGTACCCGGTGCACATCGGTTCCGGCGTACGGCACCTGCTCGCCGAGAAGATCGCCGAGATCGGGGCGCAGCGGGTGGCCGTGGTCTCGGCCCGGCCCCGCGACACCCTCCCCGAGACGGGGGTGCCCACCCTGTACCTGGAGGCGCGCGACGGTGAGGAGGACAAGAACCTCGCCACCGTGGACCGGATGTGCCAGGCCTTCGCGGAGTTCGGCCTGAGCCGCGCGGACGCCATCGTGTCCGTGGGCGGAGGCACCACCACCGACTCGGTGGGCCTCGCGGCCGCGCTCTACCACCGGGGCCTTCCGGTGATCCACCTGCCCACGACCCTGCTGGCGCAGGTGGACGCGAGCGTCGGCGGGAAGACGGCCGTCAACCTGCCCCAGGGCAAGAACCTGGTCGGGCAGTACTGGCAGCCTTCCGCGGTGCTCTGCGACACCGACTACCTGGACACCCTGCCGAAGCGGGAGTGGACCAACGGCTACGGCGAGATCGCCCGGGCCAACTTCATCGGCGCCGGTGACCTGCGCGGGCTGCCGCTGGAGGAGCAGATCGCGGCGAGCGTGGCCCGCAAGGCCGAGATCGTCGCCGCGGACGAGCGCGACACCGGGCTGCGCCACATCCTCAACTACGGCCACACCCTCGGCCACGCCCTGGAGCGGGCGACCGACTTCGCCCTGCGTCACGGCGAAGGCGTGGCCATCGGCACGGTGTTCGCGGGCCGGCTGGCCGGGGCGCTGGGCCGGATCAGTCCGGAGCGGGTCGCCGAGCACCTCGAAGTCGTCCGTTCCTACGACCTCCCGTACCGGCTTCCCGCCGGGGCGGGAACGGCGGAACTCATCGCCCTGATGCGGCTGGACAAGAAGGCCACGAGCGGGCTGGCCTTCGTCCTGGACGGACCCCACGGTGCCGAACTGGTCTCCGGTGTACCGGAGTCGGTGGTGGCCGAGGTGCTGGACGCGATGGAGCGCGAGCACTGAGGGCACCCCCGGGCCGGCCCGGAGGCCCGCCGTGCCCGGGGTGCCCCCTTGACACGGCGGTCGGCGCTGTGGTCTCGCGCGGGAACGTGACGGGACAGGAACGGGAGGACGGAGCGGGACTCTCGGCACAGTTGATCGACTGAGGAGTCTTCTGTGAACCATGACCTGGACCTGAACGACCAGCGGGAGCTGTCCCGGCTGCTGCGCGAGCTGTCCACCGTCGAGCCGTCGGCCGAGCGCCTCGCGGACGGCGGCCACCCGGGGCCGTACCACGTGCCGGAGCCGCTGGACGGGCCCGGCTACGAGATAGAGACCCGCACGGAGGCCGGTATGCACACGGTCGTGGGCATCGCCGCCGACACCCCGCCCAGCGAGGAGGAGCGGGTGCTCCTGCGGTCGGTGGTCCGGGCCCTGCTCGATCTCGCAGGTCACGACGCGGGAACCGTGCACACCCGGGTGGTCCTGACCCCGCGGGGTCCGCAGATCACTTCCTGCCGAGTGGCACGTACGCCTTGATCAAGCCATCTGGATGACACATAGCTGCCATCAACTGGCTTGAAACGAACGGCAATTGGCTTCGTGACGCATGGTAGTCACCGTTGTTCCCGCGTTACCGTCAGCCCGGTAACGCGGGGGGAACCGTTCGGGAACGGCCGCGGACAGAGTCAGTCCTGTCAAGACGACGGCACGAAAACGAACGAACGGGGCGGGAAATGCGCGGCAAGCTGGCGGTACTGGGTGGGATCTTCGCGATGGCACTGACGCTGGGCCTGGGCGGGATGGTCGGATCCGACGACGGCGCGGCCGACGGCCACGTCTCTCAGCAGATCCTCGCCGACAGCAAGGGACCGGGCTCCCCGAGCCCCGCCCCCTCGCCGGTCCCCACCCCCTGAGCCGACACGGCTCCGAAGACTCGCCGCCGCCCCCCGTACCGCACGCCGGTACGGGGGCGGCGGCGTTTTCAGCGGTTGCGACGGTGGGCGGGCAGGCCCATGGCGTCGAACAGCTCGATGGCCGCCGCCCGATGCCTTAAGGCGGCATCCTTGTCACCCAGTCCCTGCGCGGCCTCCGCCATTCCGTACAGGGCGTGCGCCTCCTCGGCGCGGTAGTTGATCGCCGACGCGATCCGGTACGCGCTCGAGTGCAGCTCCATCGCCGCGTCGTACGCCAGCCTGCGGCGTTGCAGGGCGCCCAGGATGTTCTCCGTCTTCGCCTGCCGGATCGGTACGGCGGTCGAGTGGATCAGTTCCAGCGCCTGCTCCGCGTCCCGCGCGGACCGCTCCTCCTGGCCGAGCCGGTACGTGACTTCTGCCGAGAGCGCCAGCAGCAGCGCCAGCTCCTCCGCCCCGGCATCGGGATCGTAGAGCTCCCGCGCCTGGGTCAGTACGTCCAGTGCGCGTTCACCCTCGCCGAGGCCCGCGTAGCCGAAGGCCACGTCGACCAGAGCCCCCGATTCGTGATGCCGGTTGCCTACCTCGCGGTTGAGCGCGACCGCCCTGCGCCCCGTCTCCACGGCCTCCTGGTAGCGGCCCCACTCCGTGAACACGGTGCTCAGTACGCTCAGGCTCTCCGCTTCCTGCCGCTTGGCCCCCACTTCCCGTTCGAGCGCGACCGCCCGCTCCAGGTGGACGACGGCCTCCGGCAAGCGCCCGAGCAGCAGTTTGAGCAGGCCGAGGGTGCCCTCGCAGTGGGCCTCGGTGTACCGGTCGCCGCGGCGCACCGCGAGCTCCAGGCCCTCCTCGGTGACCTCGACGCCCTCGCAGAAGTTCCCCAGCCTGGTGCAGGCGATCCCGACGTTGGACAGCGCCACGCCCAGCAGGACGGGGTCCCCGATCCGCCGTGCGGCGCCGACCGACACGTGTCCGACCGCCTTGAAATCATTGAACCGCCCGCTCTCGTACAGGGCGAAGATGAAGTTGCGGGTCAGATGGACGACGTGCCGGTCCAGGCGCATCCGGTCCGCCGCCGACACGGCGCCCAGCAGCCCGGCGTGTTCCCGTGCGAACCAGGTGCGAGCGAGCCGGGCGTCGTCCAGCAGCGGCAGTTCGGCCGGGTGGGGCACGAAGCCGGGATCGTGTTCCCGGCGGCCCGCGAACAGCACCGAGCACGCCGCGTTGGTGCCCAGCACGTAGTAGTCGAGCAGCCGCACATAGGCGGAGGCGTCGTCCCGCTCGGTGTCGGGGCTGCGCAGGCTGTGCGCGAAGCTCCGTACCAGGTCGTGGAATCCGTAGAGCCCGATCTCGGGCTGCTGGAGCAGGTGCATGTCCAGCATGAATTCCAGCAGGTCCTCGGCGTCCCGGGTGTCCGTCCCGGTCAGGGCCGCCGCCGAATGCACGTCGAGGGCCGTGCCCGGGTAAAGGGCCAGGACCCGGAAGGCCGTGCGGCAGTCCTCGTCCATCACCTGGTAGGACAGCCGCAGGGTCGCGGCCACGCTCCGCTCGCCCGCGCTCAGCTCGTCGAGCCGGCGGGTCTCGTCCTGGAGCCGGGTGACCAGGTACTGCAGGGTCCACCGCGGCCGGTTGCGCAGCCGGGCGGTGGCGATCCGCAGCGCGAGCGGCAGGTGGCCGCACAGCTGGGCCAGTTCGGCCGCCGCCTCCGGTTCGGCCTCGACCCGCTGCTCGCCGAGGGTCTCCGCGATCAGCCGGCCGCTCTCCTCGGGCGGCATCAGGCCGATGGAGATCCACTCGGCCCCGTCCAGGTCCACGAGGCGGGCCCGGCTGGTGATCAGCACCAGGCAGCCGGGTGACGCCGGGAGCAGCGGCCTGATCTCGGCCGCGTCGACGGTGTTGTCGAGGAGGAGCAGCAGCCGTTTGTTGGCGAGGGTCGCCCGCCACAGGGCGCTGCGGGCCTCGGCGTCGTCGGGGATCCGCTCGCCGGGGATGCCCAGCGAGCGCAGCAGGCTGTCGAGGGCCGTGCCCGCCGTGACGGGCTGCTCGCCGGAGGTGAACCCGCGCAGGTCGATGTGGAGCTGCCCGTCCGGATAGTCGGAGGCCAGCCGGTGCGCGGCCCGTACCGCCAGCGCGGTCTTACCGCTGCCGCCCATGCCGTCGATCGCCACGACCCGGGTGCGCTGCCCGGCGGTCTCGGCCCTGCATGCGAGCAGCTGGGCGAGTTCCTTGTCGCGGCCGGTGAAGTCGGAGAGGTCGTACGGCAGGGTGCAGGGCGGCTCGGCCGGCGCGGAGGCCGGCGGTGCGGGGGCCGGAGCCGGGGCGGCCACGGCGGGTGCGGCCAGCTCGGGGCTCTCCCGCAGGATGCCCTCGTACACCTTGGTCAGCTGGGGGCCCGGATCGATTCCGAGCTCCTCGACGAGCAGCTCGCGGACCTTCCCGTACTCCTCCAGCGCCTCGGCCTGGCGTCCCGAGCGGTACAGCGCGAGCATCAGCTGGCAGCGCAGGGTTTCCCGCAGCGGGTACTGGGATACCAGCCCGCGCAGGTCGACGACGAGCTCGGCGCTCTCGCCCAGGGCGAGGCGCAGCTCGCACAGCTGCTCGGCCGCCGTCAGCCGGCGTTCCTCCAGGGCTGCCGCCGCCGCTTCGATGACCGGGCCGCCGGCGCCGGCCAGGACCGGGCCGCGCCACAGGGCGAGGGCGGAGCGCAGCAGCTCCGCGGCTTCGGCGGTCCGGCCTTCGGCGGCGGCTGCCTTGGCCTCGCGCACTCCGGTCGAGAAGTCCGTCAGGTCCAGCTGCCCGTCCGAGACGGCCACCCGGTATCCGGGCCCGTCGGTGACGATGACGGCCGCGCCGTCGGGGATGCGCCTACGCAGATCGGCCACGGCCTTGCGCACCTGGTGCATGGCCGTGGCTGGCGGGTCTTCTTCCCAAGCGGCTTCCACGAGACGGGAAACCGTCAGTACTTTGCCCGGTTCGAGCAGCAGTGTTCCCAGGATGCGTTCCTGGATGGCCCCCCCGAGCCGAAGCCTCGTTTCCTCGTCCCAGCCCTCTAGTGGACCGAGGATGTTGAAACGTGGATGATTTCCGATGCTTTCGCCCATTGCACCCCTAGCTCCCCGCCGCCAACTTCGGCGCCCCCAATGCAAAACCCCAGGTCGAAGCCTTGACCCTCGGGGATCATAGCCCGTTCCCCTGTGGGCGGTACCGGGGCGGGAGGGGATCGGGAAGGGCCGCGGACACAGTGCAGGAGTACATCAGCTTCCCTCTCCACCGCATAAGGAGGACAGCGTGGGCAGACCGGAAAAGCCGCTGGATCCGGATGCCGGACCGGCGACCGCCTTCGCCCGTGAGCTACGCCGGCTCAGGGCCGCAGCAGGCAGTCCCAGCTATCGCGAGATGGCCAGAACCGCGCTGTTCTCCTCGACCGTGCTCTCCGACGCGGCGGCCGGATACCGCCTGCCGACCCTCCAGGTCGCCCTGGCCTTCGCGGAGGCCTGCGGCGGCGACCGCCTCGCCTGGGAACGCCGCTGGCGGGAGGTGGCCGAAGCCGAGGGCGCCGAGCCGCAGACTTCCCCTGCCCGGCCGACGGCCGCCAAGGCCGCACAGCGCCAGGAAGCCGAACTGCACGCGGCGGCCGTCCGTTCCCTGACCCCGGTACCCACCCAACTCCCCCGGGAAATAAGGCCGCTGGCCGGACGGACCCGGCTGCTCCAGGAGGCCAGGGTGCTCACGGCACCCGGCGCGGACCCGGTGGCCCCGCTGGTGATCAGCGGGCAGCTCGGCGCGGGCGCCTCCCGCTTCGCGCTGCGCCTGGCCCACGAACTGGCCGCCGGCCTGCCCGACGGGCAGCTCTACGCCGACTTCGCCCTGGCCGAGGCGCAGGGCCGGGGCGCCTCCGACATCGCGGCCGGATTCCTCAGCGCGCTGGGCATCCCCGCGGACGCCGTTCCCGAGGACGCCGGGCAGCGGTTCGGGCTGTACCGCTCGGTCCTGGCCCGGCGGCGGGTGCTGATCCTGCTGGACGGCGTACGCCACGAGGGACAGGTACGGGAACTGCTCGACATCGGCTCCGAGAGCCGGATCGTCCTCACCAGCCGCTCCCGGCTGCTCGGCCTGGACGGAACCCGCGGCCTGCGGCTCCCGGCGCTCGACCGGGACGAGTCGGTGGAACTCCTCGCCGAGCTGATCGGCGCCGACCGCCTCGGCGCGGCCCCGGCCGCCGCCCTGCGCCTGGCGGAGGCCTGCGGAGACCTGCCGCTCGCCCTCAACCTGGCGGGCCGCCGCATCGCGGGGCGCCCCGAATGGCTGCTGGACGAGGCCGTGACCGAGCTGATCGGCGACACCGGCACGGAGCCGACCCGCCTCCTGAAGCGCCTGAGGGTCGGAGACGAGAGCATGCGCAGCCGCATCGAGGAGGCCTACGGAGCCCTGCCCGCGCACGCCCGCCCGCTCCTCCACCGCTTCGCGGCGGCGCAGGACGCGTCGCTGGAGGAGCTCCTGGAAGAACTGGAGGAGTTCGACGAACTGGACGAGCTCGACCAGCTCGCCGAAACCGGCCTCCTGGAACGCACCCGCCTGCCCGGCCAGTACGCCATGGCGCCCCTGGTCCGCGCCTTCACCCTGGCGGCGAGCACGGGCCCCCGGGAAGCGGGTACGGGCACGGGCTCGAGCAAGCTCACCACCCGGCGGTACGACCGTACGCAGGAACGCCCGCTCCGCCTGGTGACGGCCTGATGCGGGACGAGTCAGCGAAGAACGGGAACGGGAACGGAAGCGGGAACGGAAGCGGGAACAGGAACGGGAACGGCGAGCCGGGAGTGCCCGGCATGCCCGGCGAGCCGATCCACCAGCTCACGCGCGACGAGCGGCGCGGACAGCACCGAGGAATCGCAGACCGCGTAGGCAAGGGCGCGCCCCCGGCCCCCCAGCTCCACCGGCCCCGGCCCCGGCCCGCCGGGCGCGGCGAACGACAGGGTGTGGCGGTACTCCGTCGCGGCGATCCAGTCCGGCCCGAACCCGGGCAGCAGCCCGCCGTCCGCACGCTCCGGAGCCCCGTCGGCGTCCACCAGGAGCGCGGAGCCTGCCACCGGCGGGACGAGCCCGATGCCCAGGCCCGGTACGAGGACCGCGGGGCCGCGCGCCCAGGCGGCGGCCTGGCCGCGCGGGACGCGACAGGAGATCAGGGTCCGACGGCGCAGGGTCGTCCCCTCGCTCAACACCGGCGGCAGCAGCCCCCGGGACCGGGCCCCGGCGACCACCAGCACGGCGTCACCGCGCAGCACGTCGCCGTTGACCAGCCGGACGCTCGCGCTCTCGCCGTCCACGGAGGCCACGGGACGGTACGGGTGCAGTTCCACCCCGGGCTGCCAGCGCAGCCATCCGACGGCGGCGGCCGCCACCCGGTCGGTGAGCAGTACCCCGGCGCGTTCCTCCAGCACCCCGCCCAGCCCGCCGTCGAGGCGAAGCTGGGGACACCGCTGGGCCAGCTCGTCCGCGGCGAGCGCCCGTACCGCCCCGCCGGCTGATCCGACGCTCTGCGCGGCCGCCCCCACCGCGGGTTCCGGCAGCAGGGTCAGGGCGCCCGTCCGCTCGTGGAACCGCGTACCGAGGAGTCCTTCGAGCACTCCCCACCGCTCCTGGGCCCGTACCCCGTCCGAGGTGGCCGCGGGGTCGGCGGGATCAAGGGCGGCGGTGATGCGGCGGCGCCCGGAGGAGGCCCCCCGAACGGCGGGCAGCGGCCCCTGATCCACGACGGCGACCTGGTGTCCGGAGAGCACGCACTCCACGGCGGTGATCAGCGCGACCGCTCCACCGCCCACCACGGTCACCCGCATGGCACACCCCATCCCAGTACGCCCCGACGCCCTCATTGGAAGCGCCCGCCGCATTGTCCGGAACCCCCGCCCGCCCCGGCCAATCAACCTCCGGCCGTGCGGGCGCGGTTCCCGCGCACCGGATCAGCCCAGGGTCCGCCGGGCCCCCGGGGTCAGCCACTGGAGGTGGGCGGCGAGGCCGGCGGCTTCGAAGGCGGCGGTGACCTGGTCGCGGTCCTCGGTGAAGTGCTCCCACGAGGTGTAGTGGAGGGGGACGGCGGTGTGGGCGCCGAGCGAGCGGGTCAGGGCCGCGCCCTGGTCGGCGTCCATGGTGATGAGCCGGCCGCCCCCGAAGGCGTCGATGCGGGCGGCGCCGAGGTGGAGCAGGGCGGTGCCGATGGTGAACCGGCGTGCTATCTCGTCGAGTTCGGCGGTGTAGACGGTGTCCCCGGAGATGTAGAGGGCCTCGTCCTCGCCCTCCGTCTCGATCACGAAGCCGATGACGTCGCCGACCGGGCCGTGCACCCCCGGGGTGGCGGTGATCCGCAGGGTGGTCCCGCGCACGGTCAGTTCGTACGTGGCCCAGGGCGCGAGCCCGACCGCCTGCCCGCCCAGCCGGCCGGCGCCGCTCTCCGTGGTCAGGACGGGGCGGCCGGGGAGCAGGGTGCGCCCGGTGGCGTCCAGGTTGTCGGGGTGGTCGTCGTGGCTGAGCAGGACCGCGTCGATCTCCGGAAGGTCCTCGATGGCGACCGCCGGACCCGCGGTGGACTGCAGGACGACCGGGCCCATGCGGTACTCGGCGGGCGCGGGATCGAAGGCCGGGTCGGTCAGCAGTCGCAGCCCGCCGATCTCCAGCAGGACGGTGGCGGTGCCGATGTGGGTGGCGGTGAACTTCACGGGGTGCTCCAAGTCAGCTTGAAAAAGGCCTTGTTGAGTGCAGCAGTCCGGATGGTCAGGCGGCGGTGCGGAACCGGCTCCGGTACTCGCCGGGAGAGGTGTTCAGGCGGTCGCGGAAGGCGCGGTGCAGGGACTCCACGGAGCCGAACCCGCAGGCACGGGCGATGTCGGGGGCCAGCCGCGAGGTGCGCTCCAGGAGCCGCCGGGCCGCCTCCAGCCGCATGCTTTCGACGAAGGCCCCCGGCGTGGAGCCCGTCTCGGCGCGGAAGACCCGGGCGAAGTGCCGCTCGCTCATCGACATCCGCAGGGCGAGCGCGGGCACCGACAGATCGGAGTCCAGGTGCTCCCCGATCCAGCGGCGCAGCTCCCGCAGGTCCTCACGACTGCCGGCTGGCGTGGACAAGGGAACGCTGAACTGGCTCTGGCTGCCGGGCCGCTGGAGGTACATGACCATGACGCGGGCGACGCGCAGCGCCGTTTCGTCGCCGTGGTCCTCGGCCACCAGCGCCAGGGCCAGGTCCATGGACGAGGTGATGCCCGCGCTCGTCCACATCCGCCCCGACCTGATGAAGATGGGATCGGGGTCGACCTCCACGGCCGGATGATCGGCCGCGAGCCGTCCGGCCGTCGCCCAGTGGGTCGTCGCGCGGTGCCCGTCGAGCAGTCCGGCCGCCGCCGTCACATGGGCGCCCACGCACACCGAGGCCACGCGCCCGGCCGAGGCCCCCGCCCGGCCCACCCACGCGACCACCGCGGGGTCGACGTGCGGCTCCGGCCCGTCCGGGCCCACCCGGATCCGGCCCGGAACGACCAGGGTGTCGATCGGCCCCTGCGCGCAGAACGCTTCCTCCACGTGCAGCCGCACCCCCGCGGACGTACGGACCGGCCCGACCTCCTCCCCGGCGAAGTGCACCTCGTAGCCGGGGTGGCGTCCCGCCAGCACGTGGTTCGTCATCGCGAAGACTTCGGCGGGACCGGTCACATCGAGTGCGTCGATACCGGGGAACATCGCGAACACGACCACGTGGGGCCCGGCGAGAGCTGAGTTCATGCCCCCAATATCCGTCCCCCGAACGCCTGTCTGCAATGACACCCTTCTGCAGGATCCAGCCATGCCCGCAGCCGTCGCAGCGACCCGAACCCGCCTTGAGCGCCGCCAGGTCCCTGTGCTGCGCCCGACGCATGGCCGGCTGCGCATCCTGCGGCTGATCTGGGACGACGAGCTGTCCGCGGGCGAGATCGCGGCCCGCTTCGAGGCCACCTTCGGGGCCGTCTCCCCGCATCTGAAGGTGCTGAGGAACACCGGCCTGGTTACGCTGCGGAAGGACGGGACGAAGCGGTTCCACCGCGCGGACCGGGAGGCGCCGGGCCCCCTCGCCGAGTACCTCCAGAGCATGTGGAGCGCCAGGCTCGACACCCTGGCCCGGCTGGCCGAAGAGGCCGAACGGAGCGAGAGCACCCCATGACCAGCCCCGCGACCCCCGCGACCCCGATGGACACCGTCACGCTGGAGCGCCGCATCGCGGCCCGCCCCGAAACCGTCTTCGGCTTCTTCGCCGACCGGGAGAAGCGGCTGTCCTGGATGGGCGCCGACGGCACGTTCTCCTTCGAGCCCGGCGGCGCGTACCGCACCCGGGTCACCGGAGAGAACGTGGCCTCAGGCCGCTTCCTCACCATGGACCCGCCCAAGCGGCTCGTCTTCACCTGGGGTTGGGAGGAGGGCGGGATGCCCGTGGCGGCCGGCTCCACCACGGTGGAGATCACCCTCGAACCCACCCCCGAGGGCACCCTGCTCCGCCTGGTCCACAGCGGCCTGCCGTCCCCCGAGGCCTGCGAGGCGCACGCGGAGGGCTGGCAGCACTACGTCGACCGCCTCGCGCTCCGCGCCGAAGGCGGCGACCCCGGCCCGGACGCATGGATGCAGCAGCCCCCGCCCGGCCAGTGACCCGCTGACGCAAGAAGGGCCCGATCCGCGATGCGGATCAGGCCCTTCCTGTCTTACGAAGTCGGGGTGGCGGGATTTGAACCCACGACCTCTTCGTCCCGAAGCAACTTTGACCCCACGTAGACCAGAGCAGGTAGGTGTCCTGACCTCGGCTGACAAGCTGTCGGGGTCCGCAGTAGTCCGCTGATGTACACCCTGGTTGTCACTCAGTTAGTCACTCATGTGGAGTCTGGTCCAGGGACTGATCACTCAGGCGCAACCTGGCGCCAGATTCGCATGCAGGTGGGAGCTTCTTTCACGATGCCTACCTCGGCGCCGAACGATCGTCCATCCGGATGGCTGAAAGCGAAGTGGAAACTTCTGGTTGCCGCGTCAGTCTCAGACCGAGAAAGCGTCAAGCTATCGCCCTCTACGCTGTACTGACTCGCGATTCGCTGCTTCGCCACAGCAGCAGCGGTCTCCTCTGAGACCATGCTTCCCCAGCGATCGCCCTGAGAGCGTTCCCGAAACTTTGCGTAGAGCGCTTTGACTGCCCCGGAGACAACTACGGTTGCGACGCCTCCGGCTCCGTTGGAGCTCATCTCAAGAACAAACTCTATGGACGAGGAGGACGCGCCCCAGTTGGTGATCCCCTGCCGAGAGCTGATCTGACTCATGGCTGGGTATTCGGCGCCACGAAGCCACGTCAGAGCCTGAAGCTCCTTGATGACATCGTCGGCCGACATTTGGAAGCTGCTGAGGCTGAGAACCCAAACCTCGTCTGGCTCCGATGTGGGGTGGTCGGTGATCTTCACGATGAAGGTAGCCGTTATGTATTCCACTGCTCTCCGGTGAGCGTCGCTGGAGTAGTTCGCAGAAGAGTAGCCATTGCTGGGAGATGCGGTGGAGGTCTTGCTTGGGCCTTGCCTCGCTCACCAGCCACCCCAACTCCCATCCCGTCTGCCGTCGGCCCACACGTACGTGGAGCGGACGCGGTGCCGGGCGTCCAGGTGGAGCGCCCAACTGGACGAACGACCTGGACGCCCGGTGCCGTGTCTGCTCGGCTTGCCTGGGTCGATGGCAGATGGGATGGGAGTTCCCCGCCTCAACCCTCCACGGGCCGGCACGCGCCAACGGTGCCCCAGACATCCCGGAGTCGGAGCGCCCCCGCCGGAGGCATGTCGGTGAGTGATGGCACTGCCGGCCCGTAGGGCTCGACTCATGCCCTTGGGCCTACCCGCATTGCATGGGCGGGCGTCGGCGCAGCGCGCGCGGAGCGGGCCGCAGGCAGGAGCGTCGCGCGGAGCGGAGCCGGGAAGCCCGCCCGGCGGAGCGGAGCGCAGCCGGGTGCCTTGATGAGGTAGAGAAACCTGTAACAGGTCCGCGCTGCTCCTCCGGCTACGCCGTGATGAGGGCCTCGGCGATGGCGTGCATATCGTCGGTAACGGCGTTAGCTCCCGCGTCGGCGAACAGGGCCGCCTTGTGAGGCTTGTTGGCGTAGCCGATGACCGTTGCGCCGGCTGCCTGGGCGGCCTGGATGTCCGTGAGTGAGTCACCGATCAGGGTGCAGTGCGTGACATCCATGTGTGCCTGCTCGGCCGCCGTGATGAGCGGGTAGGGGTTCGGCTTCATCAGGTGGGGCTGGCCGGAAGGTCGCCCGACGACCAACGCCACGTACTCACCCAAGCCGTGCAACTCCACGAAACGCCCGACGCAGTCGGCAGAGTTGTTGCTCACCACCACCGCGACCCGCCCCGATGTCCGCACCGCCTGGAGCGCTTCTGCTGCCCCCGGAGTCGGCGGGCCGGCCAGAGCAACGGCTTCGACCTCGGCCGCCGTGAGAGCGCGCTCGACTACCTGGCCGATGGCGGCATCCGCTTCGTGGGCGATGCGCAAGACCTCGATCGGATCGTCGGTCTCGGCGGCCTTGGCGCCCGCGGCTTCGTCATAGGAAAACAGCAGGGCCGTGAGCTGCTCGGCGACCTTGGGGGCAGGCAACCCGGCGAACACGTCGCACATGGGCCCGTCGAAGTCGAAGAAAACCACGCGCGTGTTCGCGAGAACCCCTGAGAGGCGGTCATCGTGAGTCAAGGTCGTAGTCCCTTCCGATGGTGTCCCACACGCTGTCGAACCACATGCGGGCTTGTTGGACCTGCTGCGCTCCGCTGGAGGACTCGCCGTCGTTGACCGAGTGGTGGAAAAGCGTCGTGTCCTTGCCCACCAGGTCGTAGATCTCGATCGTCTCGCCCTTGGCGACGACCTTGTTCGGGCGGATCGGGTAGTACCCGAAAAACGAGTCCTCGTTGTTGATCACGTAGAGCTTGAAGAACTGCGTGCCGCTGTGGACACGTACGTCGATCCGCGTCTCGGGGACGAGACCGAGGTGGCCCAACTCCGCGATGGCATCTCGGATGCTGCGCGTGTAGTTGACCATGATGTCGTGCATGCGGTCGCGGAGCCGCTCGTCGTCTGCTCCGTCGACCATGCGCACTGGCGCGGCCTGCGGAACGGACATGTCGGGGACGAGTATCCGCATGGTGATGCTCGACGGGGTGAGCCGACCAACTCGGATCTTGTCCAGCGGTTCCTGAAGCGCGCCGTGCAGCGTCTCGCTGGAGAAGCCCGCGAAGTCGATGGTTACGTGCTCCTTCGCGAAGGCCTGCTCCACGTACGGGCGCAGGCCCGCCGGCCGCTCCGTCCGGTTGCGGACGTAGACCCCGCTGCCCTTGCGGGAGACCACGAGCCCTTCGTCCTCCAGGTCGCGTAGCGCCCGCTGGATCGTCGCACGCGCGAACCCGTACAGCTCCGTCAGCTTGGCGTGGGACGGCAGCTTCTCACCGGGGCCCAACCTCCTGGTGCGGATGGCCGCGCTGAGGCTGCTGGCCACCTGCTCGTACGGGGCTCGGTCGTCGTCTGGGTCTAGGGGCTCGGGGACGAAGGTCATGGGTCGATCGTAGGCGACCACTGCGAGGCAGGACAGTCATGCCAGTCATGTTGTTGACATGGCTAGCCAAGTCCCCTAACTTCGAGATGTGGGCAACCTGGCTAGCCTAGTTGGTCACCTAGCTTCCTGCTGGCATCTCTGAAGGAGACTTCCATGCCGTCGTTCAAGGTGGACACGTCGACCGCCGTGGTGTTCGTTGCCACGGCTCCGACCCCGAAGCTCGTGAGCAAGCAGACCGGTGAGCGGGCGGTGGACCGGGAGACCGGCGCCGGTCTGTCCACGGTGGGCCTGCTGATCTCGGACGAGGGGGAGGGCAACCTCTACCAGGTGACCGTCCCGGAGACCGGTCTCCCCGAGGGCCTGATGCCGGGCATGCCGGTGTCGGTGATCGGCCTCAAGGCCCGCGACTGGGAGAACACGTTCAACGGCCAGACCCGCCACGGCATCTCGTTCCGCGCCGTCGCCCTCACGGCCGGGGTCTGACCATGGCCGACCTGACGACCTTATGGGAGGTCGGCCTCCCCCTCGCCGGAGCGGGCGGTGGTCTCGGATACGCGAAGGTCCGCGCCCCGCGCGTGTTCTGGACCGTGGCCGGTCTGCCCGTGGCGCGTGTGCGGTTCGCGGTGACCTACCGGGCCACGATGGACGTGTGCGGGTTGACGGTGCAGCCGTCCCGCCTGCGGGCGTTCCTGGTCCGCAACGTCGCCCGCCGAAGCGACGTCCAGCCCGTTCCACCCAAGGTCCGCCGCGTACGGGGTTCCTCGACCGGGATGCGGGTCACCCTGCGCCTGCCGGCCGGGCTGGAACCCTCCGACGTGATCGCGGCTTCTGAGCGGCTGAGGCACGCCTGGGGTGTCCACTCCGTCCACGTGGTCGAGATCAAGCCGGGGTTCGTAGAACTGCGGATGACCGGCTACGACGTGTTGCGCCGGGTGAAGATGCCGCGTCGGCGCCCGTCCGGTCGGATGGTGGTCCCGGTCGCGCTCCGGGACGACGGCACCGCGTTCGTACGGGACTACCTCAAGGTCCCGCACGCATTGACGCTCGGTGCCAACCAGTCGGGCAAGTCGATGTACCTGCGCAACCTGATCGCCGGGCTCGCCCGCCTGCGGGTCGCCCTGGTCGGGATCGACTGCAAACGGGGGGTCGAGCAACGCCGGTATGCGCCGCGCCTGTCGGCGCTCGCCGTCACTCCGGAGGAGGCATCCGGCGTCCTGGACGCGCTCGTGAACGAGATGGAAGACCGCTTCGACCTGCTGAGCGACTACGAGGTCGCCGATCTGTGGGCCCTGCCCGCCGAGGTGCGGCCGGTGCCGATCGTGCTGCTCGTGGATGAGGTCGCTGAGCTGTTCCTCGTGACGGGCAAGAAGGATGAGGAGCGCCGGGATCGGATGGTCACGCAGTTGATCCGCCTGGGGCAGATGGCTCGCGCCGCCGGCATCTACTTGGAGATCTGCGGCCAGCGCTTCGGCTCCGAACTCGGCAAGGGCGCCACCACGCTCCGCGCTCAGCTCACCGGTCGCGTGGTCCACCGCGTCAACGACAAGCAGACCGCTGACATGGGCTTGGGTGACATCGCCCCGGATGCGGTCGTGGCCGTGACGGCGATCCCGCCCGACCGGCCCGGTGTCGCGGTGGCCGGCGACTCCTCCGGCGGCTGGTCCCGGATCCGCACTCCCGAGTTGAGCGCCGAGGAGGCGGGCGAGATCTGCGCGCAGTTCGCGCACCTGACCCCGGCTCTTCCCGCTCTCGCCCCGTATCGGCCTGTGATCCGCACCGTGGTCCCGGCCACCGGATCCGCTCCGCTCGTGAAGCCGATCCCGGCCACGGAGTAGTACCTCCCTCTCCTCGGTCGGCGCGACCGCCTCGCGCCAGGTCCCTACCCGACCCATGCCCGAAGCCGAAGGGAACCGCCATGACCCCCGAGCAGAAGACCCCGACCCGACGGGGCCGCTCGCCCAAGCCCGCCCCGGCCCCTGAGAAGTGCGGCACCTGCGCCGGATCGGGCGAGACCACCACGACCGTCCGGGTCGGCCGCAAGCGCCGCGAGATCGGCGCCACGCAGACCGGTCTGTGCCCGACCTGCCTCGGCGCCGGGACGGCCTGACCCTTCCCCGAACCTGCCGGTGCCGGAGCACAGGAATCGGCGCCGGTCTCCCCGAAAGGAGGTAACCCGGTGTCCCGCACTCTCCGCATCGACCCCGTGCTCATCCAAGCCGTCATCGCCGGAGCCCTGTCCTTCGCCCATCTCCACGACCTGGCAGCGGCAGCCGGACAGGACGGCTGGAAGGCCTGGGCCTACCCGGTCAGCGTCGACCTGCTGTTGGTCGCCGCATGGCGCCGGATGCGTACGGACACGGAGAACCGCGATGCCTGGCTGTGGTTCGCCATCGCCCTCGTGGCATCCCTCGGGGCCAACGTCGCCACCGCAGGCCTACTCGACCTGACCGACGTACCGCCCTGGCTGCGCATCCTCGTCGCAGGCTGGCCCGCTCTCGCCTTCCTCGGCGGCACGCTCTTGGCCCATGCGCCCGCCCCGGCGGGAGTACCCGAGCACGTAGAGCAGGCCGAGGTGGAACCCATCCCGGACGTCACCGTGGAGCGCACACCTGATCCGGCTCCCGAGCTGCCGCCTGCGGAACCTGCGCCCGAGCACGAAGCCCCACCTGCCGCACCGCCCGCGCCGGCGGTATCGGTGCCGCCCGCCCTGCTCGACCACGCCCAGAAGATCGCGAACGCCCATCAGGCCCGGACCGGTGCCCCGATCGACACCGCCACCCTGCGGAGCCACCTCGGCGTACCGCCCGCGCTCGCAGACGCGATCACCCTCCAACTCACCTGACAGGAAGGCAGACCCGTGCGACCGAACCGCTTCCACAACGTCATACGCATCGGCCCGGTGCAGGTCGGCACCCACAACGACGGCCGGGGCCGTACCCGCCACACCGCCGTGTGCACCGCCCCCGGCTGCGACTTCTCCGCCGACTACCTCACCCGCGCCGCCGCCGAACTCGCCGCCCGTACCCACCGCTGCAACCCGCGCTGACCACGAGGAGATCCGCGTCATGGACGTACCGCTCTGGCTCGCGCTGATCGTCGTCGGCGCCCTCGGCTACAAGCTCATCCGCCCGCCGCTGTGGCTCGTCGCAGTGATCCTCCTCGGCGGATACCTGCTCGCGCACAGCTTCATGGCCCCGCTCATCGACCCGCTCGCCAAGTAGGAAGGCCCCGCCATGCTCCGCCCCCGCGTCCCGGTCAACCCTGCCCCGACCGGCCTCGTCGCCCCGCTCGTCCACCCGACCACGGGGGACGTCACCTACGGCGCCACCGCTCTCCCGGAGTGCGCCTGCAACCACGCGCCTGCCGCTCTGACCGACCAGCCCCGCGTCCAGCTCCCCGCGGTCCGCCTCACCCCGGCCGGCCTCGTCGCCGTCGTCGCCGGTGGCGCCGGACTCGTCCTTGTCGTCGGCGCGGTCCTGGTCTCCATGCTGCTCGCCGTCGCCATCACGGGCGCCTCGGTCGCTGTCTGCGCCGTCGTCCTGCGCTCACTCCTCAACGGCCAGAACCACCGTTGACCGGCCCCGGGACGGCCTAAACCGCCAAGTCTCCGCCGTCCCGGCGCCGTGCTCCTGCCCGAACCAAACGATCCGGAAGGAAGCACCATCATGACCCAGCACACGCCTGCCCTGCGTCCGGTATGCCCGCACTGCGACGGCCACCCCTCCGTTGCCGTCACCGTTGGCGGCCGCGACCGTGCCGGACTCCTCCGCACGATCACCGCCCACTGCCCCGCCTGCCACGGCACCGGCACCCGCCTCGTGCGCACCCCGCAGATCACGGCCGGGCGGTGACCGGCATGAGCCTCACCCCCTCCTCCGACCGTCCCGGTCTCCACATCAGCAAGCCGTCCCCCAACGCACCCGCCGAGGCCTCCGCCGTCTGCCACTGCGGCGCCTCCGCTACGGCCACGGGAGACAGCCACGTCGGCGCCCTGGTCGCGGGTTGGAACGCCAACCACGGCACCGCCCACGGCAAGGGAGGCCGGTTGTGAACACGATGCTCTGGAACGGGCTGAGGGTCCTGGACCTGTTCTGCTGCCAGGGCGGAGCGAGCATGGGCTACCGCCTCGCCGGGTTCGATGTCGTCGGTGTCGACCTCTCCCCGCAGCCCCGGTACCCGTTCCGGTTCGTTCAGGCCGATGCCGTCAGCGTCGTCCGCGAGCACGGGGCTGACTTTGACTTCATCCACGCGTCACCGCCCTGCCAGCGGTACTCCCTCGCCCAGCGCATCCAGAACCGCGAACACCCCGATCTGATCGGTCCCATCCGTGAGGCACTCGAAGCCACGGGCCGCCCTTGGGTGATCGAGAACGTCGAAGAGGCAGTCGCCGAACTGCACTCCCCGGTCACGCTGTGCGCCGCCACCTTTGGGATGCGCACCTACCGCCACAGGCTCTTCGAGACAGGAGGCGGCTTCACGCTCGCACCGCCCCTGCACCAGCCGCACACCGCGCCGCTGACCAAGATGGGGCGCCCCCGAGCCGAAGGGCACTTTGCCCACTACGTCGGCAACTTCTCTGGCGTCCAGGACGCCCGCAACGACATGCACGTGCCCTGGATGAGCCGGGACGGCATCCGCGAGTGCATCCCGCCGGCCTACACGAAGTACATCGGTAGCGCGCTGTACGCCTCCCTGCTGGAGGTAGCCGCGTGACTGACGCCGCCACCCTGGCGGGCCTGGACCCAGCCACCCTGAGCGATCTGCTCCGAGTGGCCGGGGCCCCCGGCTTCGACCGCCTCCACGAACAGATCCGCCGCACCGGAGGATGCGCCGCCCCGATCCGTCTCTCCGGCGGGACCAAGCTCCTCGACCCGGCCACCCGGACCGTGATCCACGCCTACAACACCGACACCGAACCCGGCGGCGTCCTCCGGGTCGCCTGCGGTAATCGCCGCGCCTCCCGCTGCCCCGCCTGCGCCTGGACCTACGCCGGCGACACCTACCACCTGATCCGCGCCGGGCTGGTTGGCGACCCCGCCAAAGGCACCCCCGAAACGATCCGCGATCACCCCCGCGTCTTCGCCACCCTGACCGCCCCGTCGTTCGGCCCGGTCCACAACCGCCCCGGTACCCGGCCCTGCCGGTGTGGCGTCCGGCACCCCGAGGACGCCGGGGAGCTGGGCACCCCGCTCGATCCGACCACGTACGACTACGCGGGCGCTGTGCTGTGGAACAACCACGCCTCCGAGCTGTGGCGCTACTTCACGATCTACCTCCGCCGGGAGATCGCCGCCCACGCCGGCCTCACCCAGAAAGCCGCCCGCGAACAGTCCCGCGTCTCCTTTGGCAAGGTCGCCGAGTACCAAAAGCGCGGCGCCGTCCACTTCCACGCCGTGGTCCGCTTCGATGGACCGGACGGGCCCGACAGCCCGCCTCCTATGTGGGCCACCCTCGACCTACTCACCGACGCCATCCGGGCTGCCGCCGCCCGCGTCCGCGTCGTCGTACCCGCCTACCTAGAGCACGGGTTCGAGAAGGACTGGGTGCTCCAGTGGGGCGAGCAGATCGACGTCCAGCCCATCGGCGCCTTCGGTAATGGGGAGGACCTGACGGAACAAGCGGTCGCCTCCTACGTCGCCAAGTACGCCACCAAAGCCGCTGAGACCACCGGGACCGTGGACCACCCCGTGGGCAACAAGGAAGCCCTACTCCTCCTCGGCGTGCCCGATCACCCCCGGCGGCTCATGGAAGCCTGCATGGACCTCGACCGGGCCTACCCGGACCGGCGTCTGCGGGCCTGGGCTCACATGCTCGGCTTCCGCGGGCACTTCTCCACCAAGTCCCGCCGCTACTCGACCACCCTCGGCGCCTTGCGTCAGGTCCGTGCCGACTACCGCGCGGCCCAGCAGCGCGCCTCACTTGGCCTGTCCGACCCCGATGACAACCCGGAGGCCACCCTCCTCGTCATCGCCCACTGGTCCTACGCCGGCCACGGCTCCACCTCCGGTGAGTCCTGGCTCGCCGCCAACATCCGCCGCGACATCCAGCACAACCGCGAGACCGCCCGTGAAGCGCTGGCGGACCTGCCCGAAGAGTATGAGGGGGAGCGATGACCATGATGGTGCACCAGCCGGTTCTCTATCGAGTCGCTGATGCGACTGGACTGTTGGGATTGAGTCGGACGGTCGTCTACGAGCTGATTCGTTCGGGACGCCTCCGGACCGTCACGCAGGGCCGCGCCCGGCTCGTTCCCGCGTCGGCGATCACCGAATATGTCGATCTTCTGGAGCGCGAAGCGGTGGCTCGACCGTGACGAAGAGGCGTAGCCGAGGGGACGGCGGTCTCCACTGGGATGAGCGTCGTCAGCGTTGGATCGCCACTGCGCAGCTTGGCTTCGACGCAAGCGGCAAGCGCATCGTGCGTCGGGGGAGTGGCCAGACCAAGACCGAAGCCAAGAACAAGCTGAAGGAGGTTCTGCGGGACCACGAGGACGGCCTCGCCATCGCTCCCACCAACTACACAGTGGCCGACGCGGTGAACGACTGGCTGATGTACGGGTTGGCCGGACGCGACGCACGCACCGTGAACACCGCCACGTCCCTCAGCCGGAACCACGTCATCCCTGCCCTCGGAGCCAGAAAGCTGCGTGAGCTGAGTGGGGAGGACGTAGACAAGTGGCTGGCAGAGAAGGCCAAGACGCTCAGCACACGGACGCTTCAGGCGGTGCACTCGTGCCTGAACCGAGCCGTTAAGCGCGCCATGGTGCGGGACAAGGTGAAGCGGAACATCGTGGAGCTGTGCGCCATCCCGACCGGCCAGCCGGGCCGTCCGTCGAAGGCGCTCAGGCTGGCCGAGGCCGAAGCGGTGCTCAAGGCGGCTGCGGGGACGTCCGCGTACGCGTACATCGTGGTGGCCCTCCTCACCGGTGCCCGGACCGAGGAGATGCGGGCGCTCACCTGGGATCACGTCTTCCTGAAGGGGGACCCCACCTCGGTACTGCCCGTACCGCCGCACATCGCGGTATGGCGGTCGGTCCGCTCCACCGGGGACACCAAGACCAAGAAGTCGCGCCGGACGCTCGCTCTGCCGGCGCGATGCGTGGACGCGCTCTGGCAGCAGTTCGAAGAGCAGGGATGGGACCGGCTCGCCGCCGGTGATCAGTGGACGGAGAACGGGCTCGTCTTCTCCTCCGCGACGGGGAATGAGCTGGACTCCACCAACGTCCGGCGCGCCTTCCGGCAGGCGATCACCGGCGCCGAGGGAGTCGACGCGAAGGAGTGGACCCCGCGGGAGCTCCGGCACAGCTTCGTCTCGCTGCTCTCCGACAACGGGGTCCCGCTCGAAGAGATCTCCCGGCTCGTCGGCCACTCCGGGACGGCCGTCACCGAGGCGGTCTACCGGAAGCAGATCCGTCCCGTAATCCAGACGGGAGCGGTCGCCATGGACGGCATCTTCAAGATCGACCCGAGGCCCTAGCCACCCCGATGACTACGTACAGAAATGGGTCGGGCACCTACTGCGCCAGTAGGTGCCCGACCGGCTGCTGCCGCGTCAGGCCAGCGGGCGATGTCTTCGATGTGATGCCGCTCTCGTTCGCTGAGCCTGCGCCAGGCGGGTGGCCTGTAGAGACGGCACTGTGATTGCAGAGCCGATGCGTACGGACCAGCTGTGACGGACCTATATGACAGGATCTCGCCGTGAGCAGTCAGAAAGACATGAGCCAAAGGCCCCTCCGAGTCGCGGGTCTGTTCGCGGGCATCGGCGGGCTTGAGCTCGGCCTTAAGCGGGCTGGGCTCGAAACGGCCATGCTCTGTGAGGTGTGGGCACCTGCCCAGGCCGTTCTCACCAAACAGTTCCCCGACATCCCGCTTGAGCCTGACGTACAGCACCTCAAGGCCCTACCTGGTGACGTGGACGTCGTCACCGCAGGTTTTCCCTGCCAGGACCTCTCGCAGGCCGGCCGTACGGCTGGCATCGAGGGCGAACAGTCTGGCCTCGTTTCCCACGTCTTCCGGCTCCTCCAGAAGCATCACCCGCGGTGGCTCGTCCTTGAGAACGTGCGGAACATGCTGGTGCTCGACAAGGGCAAAGCGATGCTCCACCTCGTGCAGGAGCTTGAAGCGCTTGGTTACTCCTGGGCGTACCGACTCGTCGACTCGCGATTCACCGGTGTGCCGCAGCGCCGCCAGCGCGTCCTCTTCGTTGCCAGCCTCACCGAAGATCCGCGTGCTGTTCTCCTTGCTGAGGACGCCGGCGAACCGGATGAGAGCAACCGCGCCAAGGATACGCACGGATTTTATTGGACCGAGGGCCTCCGTGGCCTGGGCTGGGCACGGGATGCAGTTCCGACGGTCAAGGGCGGTTCGGCCCTGAGTATTCCGTCACCGCCAGGGATCTGGGTTCCCGGGAATCCCGCTGGACACCGGATCGTGACGCCTTCGATCACGGACGTCGAGCAGCTACAGGGCTTCGACAGGGACTGGACCTTGACCGACGCGACGGCTGACAAGAAGAGCGGGCGTGACCGCTGGAAGCTGGTCGGTAACGCGGTCACGGTCGGCGTCTCGCAGTGGCTAGGCGAGCGACTGCTGAACCCAGACGAGTACGACGAATCCGAAGCCGACAGACTGTCGGACAGCGCTCGGTGGCCTACGGCCGCCTGGGGCAGCAAGGGCAAGAGGTGGCGCTCCTACGCCACCATGTGGCCCCAGCATCGTCCGTACACACACCTCATGGATCTGGTTGAGCGCAACGGCCTCACGCCGCTTAGCCACCGCGCCGCCGCTGGGTTCTACTCACGCACTCAGAAGGCAAAGCTGAAGTTCGATGAGGACTTCCTCGTCGACATGAAGCAGCACGTTGAGTGGATGGACCCTGAGCGCGGCCTCAGTACGGACGGGCCGAGCTCGGTCGGTAACGGGCGTTCCCTGACCAACGCAGCCTGAGCACAAAGACAGCCGGGCAGGGGCGGGGGATCCCGTCTCCTGCCCGGCTGTCACGTTCGGCAGCCGGGCCGCATGGCGTCCCCGCAAGAGGGTTGGCCTGCCCGGGGACGCATGGACGTGAGGGGTTGTCAGACTGCGTCTATAAGGTCGTGTCCACATCCCATCAGGAGGGGCAAGGGCATGACGGCAGAGTTCACAACCTTCGCGGACATATTGGATGCTGTGCCGCGTCCAGCAGAGGACGCGGCACAGGGCACCCGCACCAAGTACGCGACACAGTTCGCCAACAAGCTTGCACTGCTCTTCGCCAACCGCCTGAGGGCCACGTTCGTTGGCATCCTGCCCCATGCCGACGGGACCGGACAGGAGTCGCGGGCCCGGACCGCCAAGGGGTTCAAGAAGCTGGATGTGAACTACTCCACTCCCGAGCTTGGCCTTGGACTGGGTGTCTCTCTCAAACACATTCACCAGCGTGACGCGAAGACGAAGCGGTACACCAAGAACTACAGCCGGAACGACAACGAGCTTCGCTCCGAGGCTATGGACTACCACGAGCGACAGCCGTACGCAGTCATGATCGGAGTCCTCTTCCTCCCCTACGACGCCGCCGACGACTGTGGAGACAAGAACGACCCGTCATCCTTCGGAGCGGCTGTTCGCTACTTTCGCAACCGCGCGGGACGGACTCAGGTCAACGCGCCAGCGGACCTCTTCGAGAAGTTCTACATCGCGTTGTACGAGCACTCGGGGCCTGAGCGGGGGAAGGTGGACTTCTATGACGTCGATCGTCCCAAGCCGCCGTTCGGGAGGCGTCCAACACCAGACGAGGTGGTGACGTTCGACGGGTTCGTGGACGAGGTGATCAGGGTCTACGACGCGAGGAACGATCCGCCATTCGCTTGGGCGGACGTCTGAAGCGAGGGGGCAGCGTCACCGGTTGAGTGCTGACGTATGACAGCCAGCTTTGAGTGACGACCGGATGAGATGAGAGCGCCGGGGTCTGCGGGATGACCACACCGCGGATCCCGGCGTCTGCCAGATGATCTGCGCATGACCTTCTGTCTGTACAAGAGCGGGTGTCCAAGAAAACGTCGCCTTGACTGGCCAGAGACACCCCTCCGGGACTCCAATGACGCCGCTCAGAGAGCTGTACTGGCTGCGTCGCGGAACGGAGGGGGTCTACCGGAAGCGGATCCACCCTGCGATTTAGACGGGCGCGGTCGCCATGGATGGCATCTTCAAGATCGGCCTGAGGGCGTAGTCACTCAGTTAGTCACTCACCGAAACGGGTCAGGCCACCTACTGAATCAGTAGGTGGCCTGACCTGGTACTTCAGCGTCGGGGTGGCGGGATTTGAACCCACGACCTCTTCGTCCCGAACGAAGCGCGCTGCCAAGCTGCGCTACACCCCGATGTCCACCCTTGCAGCGCTTGCTGCCCTGGCGACATCGATTACTTTAGCGGACCCTAGGCCGGAGACGAAATCCGGTTTTCGCGCGGCGGGCGGTAGCGGTCCGCCGCCACCAGGGCGAGGCCGAGGGCGTAGAAGGCGAGACCGAGGACCAGGGAGTTCACGGCGACCCGGGCGTAGCCGTACTGGGCCACGTCGATGAAGGGGTACGTGTACCGGGCCGGGGCGCCTGGGGAGAGGAGGGCGCCCCGGATCAGCGCGAAGACCACGTAGGCCAGTGGGTACGCCAGCCACTGCGCGGCGTGGCGCGGGCGCAGGCGGCGCGGGGCGGTCAGGAAGAGGAAGTCCAGGACGGCCCCGACGGGGGTGACCGTGTGGAGGAGCTGGTTGGAGACGGCCTTCGCTCCGGTCAGCTTGTCCAGGTCCTCGACCACGTTGAAGGGGCTGGACGGGTTGGCCAGGACCAGGTGGAAGACCAGCCCGGTGACCAGGATGAAGAGGAGGACCCCGCCCCGCCAGAGGGGGTCCACGTCCGGGAGCCCCCGGTAGGTGCGGACGGCCGAGAGGGTGAAGACGACCGCGACCAGGATGTTCGTCCAGATGGTGAAGAAGCTCAGGACGACGGGCACGCTGCCGTACGCGCACTCGATGACGAGGCCGGTGAGGGCCGCGGCCGCGATCAGCGCCCGGAAGGCGGCGGTGGGGAGGCGGAGGGCGGCTGGTGTGGTCATCCGACCAACGTACTGGCCGCCGTTACGCCTTCGGGGTCAGCGTGAGCAGTGTCGCCTCGGGCGGGCACGCGAACCGCACCGGGGTGAAGCGGTTGGTGCCGCAGCCCGCCGATACGTGGAGGTAGGAGCGGTGCCCCTCCGCCTCGTGGGTGGAGAGGCCCTTGACCCGCTTCGTGTCCAGGTCGCAGTTGGTGACGAGGGCCCCGTAGAAGGGGATGCACAGCTGCCCGCCGTGCGTGTGGCCGGCCAGTATCAGCGGGTACCGGTCGGCGGTGAAGGCTTCGAGGACGCGCAGGTACGGGGCGTGGACCACCGCCAGCGAGAAGTCGGCGTCCGCCTCCGGCCCGCCCGCGACCCGCTCGTACCGGTCGCGCTTGATGTGCGGGTCGTCCAGGCCGGTGAAGGCCAGCTCCAGCCCGTCGAGCTTGAGGCGGCCCCGGGTGTTGGTGAGGTTGAGCCAGCCGGCCGCGTCGAAGGCGTCCCGCAGGCCCTCCCACGGGTTGTGGACGGCGCCGACGACCGGCGCGTTGCCGTTCAGCCCGTGCCGTCCCTGCGTCTTCTCCAGCAGGTAGCGTCCGGGATTGCGCAGCCGGGGGCCGTAGTAGTCGTTCGACCCGAAGACGTACACGCCGGGGAAGTCCATCAGCGGGCCGAGCGCGTCGAGCACCTCCGGCACGCCCTCCGTGTCGGAGAGGTTGTCGCCCGTGTTCACGACGAGGTCGGGCCGCAGGCCGGCCAGGGACTGCAGCCACGCGCGCTTCTTGCGCTGCCCGCCGACCATGTGGATGTCCGAGACCTGCAGGATCCGCAGCGGGCGCATCCCCTGCGGGAGCACGGGGACCGTGACCCGGCGCAGGCGGAAGGACCGGGCTTCGAAGCCGGCGGCATAGGCCAGACCGGCGGCCCCCGCCGCGGCGATCCCGGCGGTGACCTTCAGAGGTACTCCGTAACGCGCACGCATGTGCACATGTTCGCAGACCCGGAGGGCGGGCGGACCGGGCACGGAGCACATGGACGCCGGGCACGGAGCGCATGGACGCCGGGCACGGAGCGCATGGACGCCGGGCACGGAGCGCATGGACAAGGCCGTCCCGGGAAAACCGGCGGGCGCCGAAGGGGCCGCACCTGGCAGACTCGGGGGCATGACCACGCTCAAGGCCAAGCTCCAGGAAGACCTCACCACCGCCATCCGCGCCCGGAACGAGCTGCACTCGTCCACGCTGCGCCTGACCCTCTCCGCCATCACCAACCAGGAGGTCGCGGGCAAGGAAGCCCGTGTGCTCTCCGACGAGGAAGTCCTCAAGGTGATCGCCAAGGAGGCGAAGAAGCGCCGCGAGGCCGCGGACGCCTTCGCGCAGGGTGGCCGTCCCGAGCAGGCCGCGCGCGAGACCGCCGAGGGCGAGTTCCTCGACACCTACCTCCCCAAGCAGCTCGGCGACGACGAGCTCGGCGCGATCGTGGCGCAGGCCGTCGAAGAGGCCAAGGCGGCCGGAGCAGAGGGCCCGCGGGCGATGGGCGCCGTCATGAAGATCGTGAACCCGAAGGTCGCCGGGCTGGCGGACGGCGGGCGCGTCGCCGCCGCCGTCAAGAAGCACCTCTCCTAGAGCTGGCAAGCCGGAGCAAGTAAGCCGGCAAGAGGGCGGGGCCCCACCGGATCCGGTGGGGCCCCGCCCTCTTGTGCGTCTACTCCTACTGCCCGCGGCCGCCGATGATGCCCGGCGGGATGCTGATCCCGGGGAACGGATTCGTCCCGCCCGCGTCACCGCCCGTGGCGCCGGTCGTCGTGCCCCCGGCGACCGTCTGCTGTCCGCCGGGCTGCCCGTCACCGGGCTTGCCGTCGCGGCCCGGCTTGCCGGGCTTGTTGGGCTTGCCCGTGCTGGGCTTGCCGCCGGCCGCCGGGCTCGGGGTGTCGGCGATGGACACCGTGGTGAAGGTCGGAGCCTCGCGGCCCGAGAGCGCGCCCGAGACCGCCTGCTTCCAGATCGGGCCGGGCAGCCCGCCGCCGAAGACCTTGTCGTAGTACTGGCCGCCGATGGTGATGTTCTCCATCGACACCTGCTTGGCGCCGCCCGAGCCGACCCAGGTCGCGCCGGCCATGTTCGGCGTGTAGCCGACGAACCAGGCGTTGTATCGGCTGTCGGTGGTACCGGTCTTGCCCGCGCTCTGGCGGTCGGTCAGACCCGACTGCTGGCCCGTACCCGAGTCGACCACGCCGAGCAGCAGCGTGTTGATGGTGTCGGCGGTCTTCTCGGTCATCGCTCGGCCGCACTTGGACTTCGGCACCGTCAGGGCCTTGCCGTGCGAGTCGGTGATCGACTCGATGGCGACCGGGGTGCAGTAGACGCCCCGGTTGGCGAAGGTGGCGTAGGCGTTGGCCATGGTCAGCGGGGACATGCCCTCACTGCCGAGCGCGATGGCCGGGACCTCGGGGAGCTTGGCGCCGTTGGCCGGGATCACGCCGAGCTTGGAGGTCATCTCCGTAACGGGGCACAGGCCCATCTCGGAGATCATCTCGACGAAGTAGGTGTTGACCGACTTGGCCATCGCCTCCTTCATCCCGTACGGGCCGTTCTCGGACTCGGTCTCGTTCTCCACCCGCGCGGGCGGGTTGTCGGAGTTGACCCAGGGCTTGTCGCCGCAGGTTTTGACCGGGCTCGGATACTCCATGTCGTGCGGGGACAGGTACGTCTTCGTCGGCGGCAGACCGCCCTCGATGGCGGCGGCCGCGACGAACGCCTTGAAGGTGGAGCCGGTCGGGAAGCCGAAGTTCGAGCCGCCCATCTTCTTGTCCACCGAGAAGTTGATCTGCGTCTCGTTCTTGCCGAAGCCGTACGGCTTCGACTGCCCCATGGCCAGGACCCGCCCGGTGCCGGGCTGGACGAGGGTGACGGCCGTCGCGACCTTGTCGTCCTGGTCGACGTGGTCCTTGATGGAGTCGTTGACCGAGTCCTGGGACTGCGGGTCCAGGGTGGTGCGGACCGTCAGGCCGCCCTGGTTCCAGACCTTCGCCCGCTCCTCGCGGGTCTTGCCGAAGGCCGTGTCGTCCAGGAACGAGTTGCGCACGTAGTCGCAGAAGAAGCCCGCGCCCTTGACCGCGGTGATGCAGCCGTTCTTCGGCTTGGTCACCTTGAGCTGGACCGGCTTCAGCTTCGCCGCGTCCGCCTCGGCCTGCGAGACGTCCTTCATGTCGGCCATGCGCTGGAGCACGACGTTGCGGCGCTTCATCGCCTCCTGCGAGTCGTTGACCGGGTCGAACCGGCTCGGCGACTGCACGATGCCGGCGAGCATCGCCGACTCCTCCAGGGTCAGGTCCTTGGCGGGCTTGCTGAAGTAGCGCTGGGCGGCGGATTCGATTCCGTACGCCTGCTGCCCGAAGTACGTGATGTTGAGGTAGTTCTCGAGGATCTTCTTCTTCCCGAGCTCCTCCTCGACCTGGATCGAGTACTTGAGCTCGCGGACCTTTCGCCCGAGGCTCTTCTCCTGGGCCTCGCGGACCTTCGTCTCGTCGTCGCCCGCCTCTTCGACGAAGACGTTCTTGACGTACTGCTGGGTCAGCGTCGAGGCGCCTTGCGCCGCGCCGCCCTCCTGCGCGTTGCGGTTGACCGCGCGCAGGATGCCCTTGAGGTCGATGGCTCCGTGCTCGTAGAAGCGGGAGTCCTCGATCGCGACGATCGCCTTCTGCATGTACGGGGAGATGGCCGTGAGGGGGACCACCTGCCGGTCGCGCGAATAGACCGTGGCGATCAAGCCACCCTCGGAGTCCAGAATCGTGGTGCGCTGGCTCAGGGGCGGCGTCTTGAGATTGGCCGGGATCTCATCGAACCCTTCGACCGTGCCCTTGGCCGCGAGTCCCAGCGCGCCTGCGCCCGGGATCGCGATGCCCGCGAGCACAACTCCGGAGAGAACGGACACACCGAGGAACTTGGCGGCCTGCTGTGGTCCCGTGAGCCCGCCGCCCGGGCGCTTCTTTCCCATGGAGGGCAGCCTACGTTCTCATTCGCCGGACACACGCGAATGCCTTGGCCTAAGCTGCCCTCAACTGTCACAGCAGTGCGGTGGGACATCAACCCCTCGGCTTGTTTTTCACCCTTTCCGAATGGGGTGGACGCATGTCCGAATCTCGCCCCCTGTGATCGCGTTGCGCCGCCGATTTCACCCAAATCGCCGGAATGGTCGGGCATGTCGCACGATCACTCCGTCGGGTGATCTGCCGCTTACCCATAGTCCGTTCGGGCCATTCAAGATTGGGCCCGTCGGGGGTGTTGCACTGTGCCCGCCTTCCGTAACGTCCTCAACTGGCAGCGGTGAATATGCCGCTACCGCCGTGGGGGAGCCTCGATTCGGGAGAGGACGGCGCCGGGATGGGCTGGGTTACCGACTGGAGTGCGCAGGCAGCCTGCCGCACTACCGATCCGGATGAACTATTCGTTCAAGGAGCGGCACAGAACAGGGCCAAGGCGGTGTGCACCGGATGTCCGGTGCGGACCGAATGCCTGGCCGACGCGCTCGACAACCGTGTCGAGTTCGGAGTGTGGGGCGGAATGACCGAGCGGGAACGACGTGCGCTGTTGCGCCGGCGTCCCACCGTCACCTCGTGGCGGCGACTGCTCGAAACCGCCCGCACGGAGTACGAGCGCAGTACGGGCATCCTCACCATGGATGTCGACGGAGAGATCGACGTTCCGTACGAGGCCTACGCGGCGGCCGGGTAGATCACCCGAGCCATCCCGCGTGCGGACCGCCCCCGACCAGGGGGCAGCGTACGGACGCCTACGCTCCGGCCGGCACCCCGGCCGCGAGTCGCTCTCCGATGGCCCGTAGCCCGGCGAGGTCGTGTACATCGCCGGGCAGGGCGGCCACTTCGGACACCGCCACTTCGGGGTGCAGCGAGGTGAAGCGGTCACGCGTGCGCTGTTCGCGCGCGATCACCTGCATGCGCTCCGCGTGCAGGCGCAGCAGCCCTGCCGTGATCTCGTCCACGTCGGCGTCCGAGTCCACGTCGGCGTCCGAGTCGACGCCGTCTTCGGTCGTCTCGACGCTGTCTTCGGTCTCGGCGGGGGAGGGGTCACGAAGTCCAGCTTTCCCGGACTCCTGATCGACAATGCCGGCCTCTTCAAGATTCTCCGCCGCGGCCAACGCCCGCTCCGCGGAGAGCTGGTCGGCGCCACTGCCGTGCACCCGGTTCAGTACGAGCCCGGCCAGCGGCATCTTCTCCGCGGCCAGCCGCTCGACGAAGTACGCCGCCTCGCGCAGGGCGTCCGGTTCGGGCGCGGCGACCACGAGGAAGGCCGTGCCCGGGGCCTGGAGCAGCCGGAAGGTGGCGTCCGCGCGGGTGCGGAAACCGCCGAACATGGTGTCCATGGCGGCCACGAAGGTCTGTACGTCCTTCAGCAGCGAGGCACCCATCAGCTTGCTCAGCGTGCCCGTCATCATCGACATGCCGACATTGAGGAACTTCATCCCGGCCCGGCCGCCCACCTTCGCCGGAGCCATCAGCACCCGGATGAACTTCCCGTCCAGGAAGGACCCCAGGCGCCCCGGCGCGTCCAGGAAGTCCAGCGCGGACCGGCTCGGCGGCGTGTCCACGATGATCAGGTCCCAGTCGTCCCTGGCCCGCAGCTGCCCCAGCTTCTCCATCGCCATGTACTCCTGCGTGCCCGCGAACCCGGCCGACAGGGACTGGTAGAAGGGGTTGGCCAGGATGGCCTGCGCCCGCTCGGGATCCGAGTGGCCCTCGACGATCTCGTCGAAGGTCCGCTTCATGTCGAGCATCATGGCGTGCAGTTCGCCGCCGCCGGGGCCCTGGACGCCCTTCACCTGGCGCGGGGTGTTGTCGAGCGAGTCGATCCCCATCGACTGGGCCAGCCTGCGCGCCGGGTCGATGGTCAGGACGACCGCCTTGCGCCCGCGCTCCGCCGCCCGCACGCCGAGCGCCGCGGCGGTCGTGGTCTTGCCGACCCCGCCGGAGCCGCAGCACACGATGATCCGGGTCTGCGGGTCGTCCAGCAGCCGGTCGACGTCCAGCCGCGGCGGCGTACCCACGCTCGCGCCCGCGGCTCCGCTGGTTGCGCTCATTCCTCGCCCACCTGCTTGCGCAGCTCCGCGGCGAGCCCGTAGAGCCCGGCCAGGTCCATCCCCGTGCCGAGCAGGGGAAGTTCGTACGTCGCCACCTGCAACCCCTCCAGTACCGTCCGCTGGGCCCGCTCCAGCTCCACCCGGCTCGCGTGCTCCGCGGCCTGCGCGAGCAGCGGGTCCACCAGCCGCTCGGCCAGCCCGCCGCGCCGGGCCCCGCCCAGACCGGCCCGGGACAGCGCCTTGGCCACGTCCGCGCGGCGCTCCCCGGAGGCCGCGCGCAGCGCGCCCTCGTCCAGGTGGTGCGGCCGCACCATGTTGACGACGACCCGCCCCACGGGCAGCCCCGCGCCCTGGAGTTCGGCGATTCCGTCGGCGGTCTCCTGCACGGGCATCTCCTCCAGCAGGGTGACCAGGTGGACGGCCGTCTCCGGGGACTTGAGCACCTTCATGACGGCCTGCGCCTGGTTGTGGATCGGCCCGAACCGGGCCAGGCCCGCCACCTCGTCGTTGACGTTCAGGAAGCGGGTGATCCGCCCGGTCGGCGGAGCGTCCATGACCACGTGGTCGTAGACGAACCGCCCGGCCTTGTCCTTGCGCCGCACCGCCTCGCAGGCCTTGCCGGTCAGCAGCACGTCCCGCAGCCCCGGCGCGATGGTCGTCGCGAAGTCGATGGCGCCGAGCTTCTTCAGGGCGCGGCCGGCCGAACCGAGCTTGTAGAACATCTGGAGGTAGTCGAGAAGCGCCCGCTCCGCGTCGATGGCGAGCGCGTACACCTCGCCGCCGCCCGAGGCGACGGCGATCTTCCGCTCCTCGTACGGGAGCGCCTCCGCGCCGAAGAGCTGCGCGAGGCCCTGCCTGCCCTCGACCTCCACCAGAAGTGTCCGCCTGCCCTCGCGTGCGAGGGCGAGCGCGAGTGCTGCGGCGACCGTGGTCTTGCCGGTGCCGCCCTTGCCGCTGACCACCTGGAGCCTGCTCACAGGGCCCGAGCCTAATTCCTCCGCCGCCGTGACGGTGGGGGCGGGGGGCCCGGTCGCCGCGCGGCAGGCACTACGCTCGCCTCCATGACCAAGAAGTTCGAATACGCGACCGTCCCGCTGCTGGTCCACGCCACCAAGCAGATCCTCGACACCTGGGGCGAAGACGGCTGGGAGCTCGTCCAGGTCGTGCCCGGCCCGAACAACCCCGAGCAGCTCGTGGCCTACCTGAAGCGCGAGAAGTCGGCATGAGCGCCACCGAGGCCAGGCTGGCCGAGCTCGGGCTGACCCTGCCGGACGTCGTCCCGCCGCTGGCCACGTACCAGCCGGCCGTCCGCTCGGGCGCCTACGTCTACACCGCGGGCCAGCTCCCGATGGTCAAGGGCAGCATGCCGGTCACCGGCAAGGTGGGCGCCGAGGTCTCGGCGGAGCAGGCCAAGGAACTGGCCGCGATCTGCGCACTCAACGCGCTGGCCGCGGTGAAGTCCGTGATCGGCGACCTCGACAAGATCGCGCGTGTCGTCAAGGTCGTCGGCTTCGTGGCCTCGGCCCCCGACTTCACCGGCCAGCCGGGCGTGCTGAACGGCGCGAGCGAGCTGCTGGGCGAGATCCTCGGCGACCGCGGCGTCCACGCGCGCAGCGCCGTCGGCGTGGCGGTCCTCCCGCTGGACGCACCGGTCGAGGTCGAGATCCAGGTCGAGCTGGTCGCCGGAGCCTGACCCCTGCTCAAACGCCGGCGAGAAGATCCAGCCTCGCCGGCGTTTGAGGCGCGGGGTTCGGGGCGGAGCCCCGGTTTCGGGAAGGGGCGGGGTGGGGAAGGCCCCGCGCAGCGGCCCCCACGCGAGGGCAACCCTCGAACATCGGCCCGGATGCCCGTAGCATCCCGCCATGCCGAATGGTCAGAACGCTGAGCAAGGGCCCCCCGCCGGAGGCCAGTGGTACCCGCCGGAGTGGCCGGACCGCATCCGCGCGCTCGCCGACGGCGCCCTCACCCCGGTGGAGCCCAAGCGCGCGGCCACCGTCATGCTGCTGCGCGACGGCGACACCGGCCCCACCGTCCACATGCTCCGCCGCCGCGCCTCCATGGCCTTCGCCGGAGGTGCGTACGCCTACCCCGGCGGCGGCGTGGACCCCCGCGACGAGGACCACCTCATCGCCTGGGCCGGCCCGACCCGCGCCGCATGGGCCGAGCGGATGGGCACCGACCCCGCCACCGCCCAGGCCATCGTCTGCGGAGCCGTCCGCGAGACCTTCGAAGAGGCCGGGGTACTGCTCGCGGGGGAGTCCGCGGACACCGTCGTCGGCGACACCACGGGCGAGGACTGGGAGGCCGCCCGCGCGGCCCTCGTCGCCCGCGAGCTGTCCTTCGCCGAGTTCCTCGACCGCCGCGGCCTCGTCCTGCGCTCCGACCTGCTCGGCGCGTGGGCCCGCTGGATCACCCCGGAGTTCGAGCCGCGCCGCTACGACACCTGGTTCTTCGTCGCGGCCCTCCCGGAAGGCCAGCGCACCCGCAACGCCTCCACCGAGGCCGACCGCACGGTCTGGATCCGGCCCGCCGACGCCGCCGCCGGGTACGACAAGGGCGAGCTGCTGATGATGCCGCCCACCATCTCCACCCTGCGCTCCCTGGAGCCGTACGCGAGCGCCGCCGGGGCCCTCGCCGCGGCCGCCGCGCAGGACCTGACCCCGGTCCTGGCCCAGGCCTCCTTCGAGGGCGGCGAGCTGGTGCTGAGCTGGCCGGGCCACGACGAGTTCACCAAGCGCGTCCGACTGGGACTGGGACGGGCTGGAGGAGCACCCGCATGACCGACGCCGCCGCCCTGCCCGGCCAGCCCCGCGGAATGGTCGTCTCCGGGCCCGCCACCGCCCGCGCCGTGAACATCCTGGCCCCCAACGCCTCCGCGATGACCCTCGACGGCACCAACACCTGGCTGGTCTCGGAGCCCGGCTCCGACCTGGCCGTGGTCATCGATCCCGGCCCGCTGGACGACGTACACCTGCGGGCGGTCATCGCCGCCGCCGAGCAGGCCGGGCAGCGGGTCGCGCTGACCCTCCTCACCCACGGGCACCCCGACCACGCGGAGGGCGCGGCCCGCTTCGCCGAGCTGACCGGTACGAAGGTCCGCGCCCTGGACCCCGCCCTGCGCCTCGGCGACGAGGGCCTGGCCGCCGGGGACGTCATCCGCACCGGCGGCCTGGAACTGCGGGTGGTCCCCACCCCCGGCCACACCGCGGACTCGCTCTGCTTCCACCTGCCGGCCGACCGGGCGGTCCTGACCGGGGACACGGTCCTCGGGCGCGGCACCACCGTCGTGGCCCACCCCGACGGGCGCCTGGGCGACTACCTCGACTCCCTGCGCCGGCTGCGTTCCCTGACCGTCGACGACGGGGTCCACACGGTGCTCCCGGGCCACGGGCCGGTCCTGGACGACGCGCAGGGCGCCGTGGAGTTCTACCTCGCCCACCGGGCCCACCGCCTCGCCCAGATCGAGACGGCCGTCGAGAACGGCTTCTCCACTCCCGCGGCGGTCGTCGAGCACGTCTACAAGGACGTGGACCGGTCGCTGTGGCCGGCGGCGGAATGGTCCGTCCGGGCGCAGCTCGAGTACCTCCAGGACCACGGACTGATCCCCGGCGGGCCGGAAGACTTCTAGAGCGGCGGCCGGGGCGTCTTCGTCCCGTGCCGGGCCGTGTACTCGTCCGCGAGCCACGGGCCCAGGTCCTCCACGTACCCGCGCAGCACGGCCGGATCCTCGACCGGGTCCAGCGCGGCCGAGGCCGCGGCCCGCATCTGCGCGGCGCGCTCGGGGTAGTACTGGCCGAAGACCTCCGCCGACTCCACGAGGTCGCTGGTCCAGCCGCCCCACCGCGGCATGACCAGCGTGAACCCGGTGCGCACCAGGCGTCGCGAGAAGAGCCGGCTCAGCTTCCGGTACTCCTCCGGGGTGGACGCGGACTGCGCCTTGGCCCGCCAGGCAGGCAGCAGATCGGCCAGGTCGCCGTTGGTCTCGCGGGCCAGCAGGCTGTCGGGGCGGTAGCGGGGCAGGTGCTCGGCCAGGTCCGCGCCGAGCAGCGGGGTGCACAGGCAGGCGACGAACCAGCCGAAGTCGAATCGTTCCGCCTCGCTGAGCACCTGGTCCTTGCTGTGGAGCAGGAGGCCGACCCCGTCGATCTCCGCGAAGTCCTCGTCGAGCCCGCGAGCCAGGACCTCGGCGGTGTCCCGGTCCTCGCCGGAGGGCTCGTGGTGCAGGGCGATCAGCAGGTCGAGGTCGGACCACCCGGGCCGCGCCGTCCCGCGCGGGACGGACCCGTACAGGTACGCGCTGTGCAGCCGGTGCCCGTAGGCCTCCGCGATCCGCTCCCGCGCGGCAGCCACGAGCCCCCTGAACTCCACCTGCACCTGCCCGAGCGACCCCTCACGCTCGAAGTACCCGTACGCGTCCAGCCCTCTGTGCTCCATGGCCCCACTGTGCCCACATCCAGCCCCGCCGGCGTTTGAGGCGCGGGGGCGCGGGGGCAGAGCCCCCCCAACGGCGCAGCACCGGGCACGCCAAAGGGGCCCCGCCCAATGGGCAGGACCCCTCAACCGGCTGAGACCAGCGTCAGCGAGACCGCTTCGCCAGTCGCTCGACGTCCAGCAGGATCACCGCGCGCGCCTCCAGGCGGAGCCATCCGCGGCCCGCGAAGTCGGCCAGGGCCTTGTTCACGGTCTCGCGCGACGCGCCGACGAGCTGGGCCAGCTCCTCCTGCGTGAGGTCGTGCACCACGTGGATGCCCTCTTCCGACTGCACGCCGAAGCGGCGCGACAGGTCGAGGAGCGCGCGGGCGACACGGCCCGGGACGTCCGAGAAGACGAGGTCGGACATCTGGTCGTTGGTCTTGCGCAGGCGCCGGGCCACCGCGCGCAGCAGCGCGGTCGCGACCTCGGGCCGGGCGTTCAGCCACGGCTGGAGGTCTCCGTGGCCGAGGCCCAGGAGCTTGACCTCGGTCAGCGCGGTCGCCGTGGCGGTGCGCGGGCCCGGGTCGAAGAGCGACAGTTCGCCGATCAGCTCGCCGGGGCCGAGGACGGCCAGCATGTTCTCGCGGCCGTCGGGGGAGGTGCGGTGGAGCTTCACCTTGCCCTCGGTGACGACGTAGAGCCGGTCGCCTGGGTCGCCTTCGTGGAACAGTGCGTCACCGCGCGCGAGGGACACCTCGCCCATGGAGGCGCGGAGCTCCGCGGCCTGCTCGTCATCGAGCGCCGCGAAGAGCGGGGCACGCCGCAGTACGTCGTCCACGAGTCTCTCTCCTATGTCGACCGGCCAGGGGATCGCTCCCCTATTTTGCCGGACGGCTCAAACAGTGCGATCAATCACGTTCATCACAAGGATGCCGGACGTACGGGTGTGCTGTGCGGCGAGAGGCCGATCGGGGTGGTGTTACCTGAGGTCCGGGGCGGCCGCGGGTGCTCGGCCCCGACCCCGCCGGGTGTCCAACAGGCCGGTGGGAGCACAGGCCAAGGGCTCCGGGGGAGTGACGGGGAGCCCAAATTCAGCCGTGGGCGAACAAGCCCCGCCGGAGGCCCTTCCGGTGCCGTCACCCGCACCCCAAGGCAAAGTTTCGGCCAAGAAACCCGTTCCGGGGGCAAGGTCACGTCCGGCCACGGGCGGCGCACTGTCCGGCGTAGCCTTCGGGGATGGCAGAGAGCAAGGTCAAGAAGGCCGGGAAGGCCGGGGCGAAGCCGGAGAGCCACCTGGCGATGGTGCGGCGGGCGCGCAGGATCAACCGCGAACTGGCGGAGGTCTACCCCTACGCCCATCCGGAGCTCGACTTCCGCAACCCCTTCGAGTTGCTGGTCGCCACCGTCCTGTCCGCGCAGACCACCGACCTGCGCGTGAACCAGACGACCCCGGCCCTGTTCGCCGCCTACCCGACCCCCGAGGACATGGCCGCGGCCGATCCCGAGGCGATGGAGGAGCTGATCCGCCCGACCGGGTTCTTCCGGGCGAAGACCAAGTCCCTCCTCGGCCTCTCCCAGGCCCTGCGCGACAACTTCGGCGGCGAGGTCCCGAACCGCATCGAGGACCTGGTGACCCTCCCCGGCGTCGGCCGCAAGACGGCCAACGTCGTCCTCGGCAATGTGTTCGGAGTCCCCGGAATCACCGTCGACACCCACTTCGGCCGCCTCGTGCGGCGCTGGAAGTGGACCGAGCAGGAGGATCCGGAGAAGGTCGAGGCGGAGATCTGCGCGATCTTCCCCAAGAGCGAGTGGACGATGCTCTCGCACCGCGTCGTCTTCCACGGCCGCCGGATCTGCCACTCCCGCAAGCCCGCCTGCGGCGCTTGCCCGATCGCCCCGCTCTGCCCCGCCTACGGGGAGGGCGAGACCGACCCCGAGAAGGCGGCGAAGCTCCTGAAGTACGAGAAGGGCGGCCAGCCGGGCCAGCGCCTGAGCCCCCCGCCGGACTACCCGGGCCTCCCGGCCCCGCCACTGGGCGGCTGACCCCGGCAAATCCCGCCAAATCCAGCCCCGCCCGGGGGCACCTCCCAGCGGTAGCTGGGGGAGTTTGAGGCGCGGGGTCCGGGGCGGAGCCCCGGCAGCGGAGCCGCACCCGCAAGGAACGAATCGCTACCCGCGCCGCGTTTGGCGGTGTGCGGGGGAACACGGACAGGGGTGCCCATGACGCGCGGTACGCGGGACGAGAGCGTGACGGAGGCCGCCACGCCCCCGAGGCAGGGCCAGGGCCCGCGCGAGGCCTCGTACGAGAGCCCGCGCGAGGCTCCGTACGAGGCCCAGGGCCGCGGCAGCACGGCGCTGCGCACCCAAGGCCTGCCCGCCTGGCTCGACCCCGTCGTGACGGCGGCCCGCACGGTCCGGCCGACCCAGCTGAGCCGGTTCCTGCCCCCGGAGGACGGCCGCGGCCGCCAGTCGGCCGTGCTGATCCTCTTCGGCGAAGGCCCCCGCGGCCCCGAGCTGCTGCTCATGGAGCGCGCCGGAAGCCTGCGCTCGCACCCCGGCCAGCCCTCGTTCCCCGGCGGCGCCCTGGACCCCGAGGACGGCGATCCGCACACCACCGGCCCGCTGCGCGCCGCCCTGCGCGAGGCGGAGGAGGAGACCGGCCTCGACCCGGCGGGGGTCCAGCTCTTCGGGGTGCTGCCCCGGCTCTACATCCCGGTCAGCGAGTTCGTGGTGACCCCGGTGCTGGGCTGGTGGCGGGCACCGAGCCCGGTCGGCGTCGTGGACCCGGCCGAGACCGCCCGCGTCTTCACGGTTCCCGTGGCCGATCTCACGGATCCGGCGCACCGGGTCACCGTCGTGCATCCCGGCGGCTTCCAGGGCCCGGCTTTCACCGTCGAATCGGCTCTGGTCTGGGGTTTCACCGCCGGAGTGATCGACCGGATCCTGCACTTCGCGGGCTGGGAGCTTCCCTGGGACCGGTCCCGGGAAGTCCCGCTCGACTGGAGCGCATGAGACGGTGGCCCACGTGAACGTGCTGGACATCTTGTTGCTGCTCGCCGCCGTATGGTTCGCGATCGTGGGCTACCGCCAGGGGTTCGTCGTCGGCATCCTGTCGGTGATCGGCTTCTTGGGCGGTGGTCTCCTCGCCGTGTCCCTGCTGCCCCTGATCTGGGACCGGGTCACCGACAACGGCACCCAGGTGTCCACCACGGTCGTCGTGATCGCCGTGGTCGTGATCATCATCTGTGCCTCGATCGGCCAGGCGCTGACCACGCACCTGGGCAACAGGCTCCGGCGCCACATCACCTGGTCACCGGCCCGCGCGCTCGACGCGACGGGCGGCGCCCTGGTCAATGTGGTCGCGATGCTGCTGGTGGCGTGGCTGATCGGCTCCGCGCTCGCCGGTACGTCACTTCCCACACTGGGCAAGGAAGTCCGCAACTCCAAGGTGCTCCTCGGCGTCTCGCGGGTCCTTCCCCAGCAGGCCAACAGCTGGTTCTCGGACTTCAGCTCCACCCTCGCCCGCAACGGCTTCCCGCAGGTCTTCAGCCCGTTCTCCAACGAGCCGATCACCGAGGTCAAGGCGCCCGACCCGATGCTCGCGCGCAGCCCCGTGGCCGAGCAGGCCAAGCACTCGATCGTGAAGGTGGTCGGCACCGCGCCCGCGTGCAGCAAGGTGCTCGAGGGCACCGGCTTCGTCTTCGCGCCGGGCAAGGTGATGACCAACGCACACGTGGTCGGCGGGGTCGGCGAGCCCACCGTGCAGGTCGGCGGCGAGGGCAAGCTCTACGACGGCAAGGTCGTGCTCTACGACTGGGAGCGCGACATCGCCGTCATCGACGTGCCGAAGCTGAAGGCGCCCGCGCTGGAGTTCACCGAGAAGGACGCGGCGAGCGGCAGCGACGCGATCGTCGCCGGCTTCCCTGAGAACGGCTCGTACGACATCCGCTCGGCGCGCGTGCGCGGCCGGATCAACGCCAACGGCCCGGACATCTACCACCGGGGCACCGTCCGACGGGACGTCTACTCGCTGTACGCGACGGTCCGCCAGGGCAACTCCGGCGGCCCGCTGCTGACGCCCGAGGGCAAGGTGTACGGGGTCGTCTTCGCGAAGTCCCTCGACGACCCCAACACCGGTTACGCCCTGACGGCGGACGAGATCCGCGACGACATCCGGATCGGGAAGACGTCCGACCGGCGGGTCGACAGCCAGGGCTGCGCCCTCTAGAGCTCTCCGGCGCCTTCTGGAGCCCTCGGGAGTCTCCCGAGGGCCACCCGGACACCCGGACCCGGGTCTACGTGCGCTGGTGCCTCAGTCGGGCGGAGACCCAGCGGGCCCGCCGGCGCAGGATGCGCGGAATTCCCAGTCGGGGGTCGTGGCCGCTCTGGCCGTGCCCCCTGTGCGTGCCCGGCGTACTCGTCGAGCGGCGTTCGTGTGCGGTGTCACCGTGGTCGTGCGTCCAAGCCATACTTCGAGCTGTGCCCGGGGCCCAAGGTCGGTAATCGTGTCGGGGGCGGCCAATTGGCCTATGCGCCAGGCAATTGAATGCTTGTCATACAAGTCACTCGGGGCGTGGCGCCGACCCGGCACTCCGGCTCAGCGGTCCGGCTCGGGATCCTTCAGCCAGTTGACCAGCTCGGTCGAGAAGGCCGTCGGGTCCTCCTCGTGCGGAAAGTGCCCCAGCCCGTCGAACAGCCTCCAGCGGTACGGGGCTTCGACGTACTCCCCGGACCCCGCCGCACTGCGGGTCCGCATCACCGGGTCCAGCGAACCGTGCAGGTGCAGCGTCGGCACCCGCACCGGCCGCTTCATGCGCCGGTTGAACTGCAGCCCGTCGGGCCGGGCCATGGAGCGCATCATCCAGCGGTACGGCTCGACCGAGCAGTGCGCGGTGGAGGGGATGCACATCGCCCGTCGGTAGACCTGGAGGTCCTCCTCCTCGGGCAGTCGGGGCCCGGACCAGTCCCGGATCAGTTCCCCGACGAGTGCACCGTCGTCGGCGACGAGCTGACGCTCCGGCACGAAGGGCCGCTGGAACCCCCAGATGTGCGAACTGGCGCGGGTCTGCCCGAGATCGGACAGCATCGCCGAGCGCCAGCGGCGCGGGTGCGGCATGGAGGAGACCACCAGCCGGCGCACCAGCTTGGGCCGCATCACGGCCGCCGTCCAGGCGAGGTATCCGCCCAGGTCGTGCCCCACGAGGGCGGCGTCGGGCTCGCCGAGGGACCGTACGACCCCGGTGATGTCGAGCGCCAGGTTGGCGGGGTCGTAGCCGCGCGGGGTGCGGTCGCTGCCGCCCACCCCGCGCAGGTCCATCGCGACCGCGCGGTAGCCGGCGTCGGCGAGGGCGGTCAGCTGGTGCCGCCAGGTCCACCAGAACTGCGGGAAACCGTGCAGGAGCAGCACCAACGGCCCGTCACCGACTTCGGCGACGTGGAACCGGGCCCCGTTGGCCGCGACGTCCCGGTGGAGCACCTCGCGCCCGCCGGGGATGGCGAGCCGTACCGCGGAAGCGGCGGTGGGAGGTGTGCCGGGGGTGCCGGGGTCCGCGGAGGGCGCTGTCATGAAGACGAGCGTGCCACACCCACAGCCTGGTCACTGACCGAGCGGGCGTGCGGCTTGACCGTGCCCATGAGCGTCGCGGTCTCCTTGACCGAGGCGATGGTCTTGGTCGGCGGCTTGACCTTCTTGAACTTCACCATGGCGATCAGTCCGAGCAGGCCCGCGATCAGCCAGAACGCGACGCCGACGATCAGGAAGCACCAGGCGAGTCCGAGCCCGGCCGCGTGGAGCCCGTAGGCCGCGGCGAAACTCAGTACGGGCAGGGAGAAGAGCACGAGCACGCCCGCGACGATCGCGGCGCCGCTGCCGATGCCCGCCCGCTTGACGTCCTGGCGGATCTCCACCTTGGCGAGCGCGATCTCGTCGTGCACCAGGGCGGACATCTCGGCGGTGGCCGAGGCGACCAGCTGACCGAGTGTGCGCTCGGCTCCCGGTGCCCCTTGGTCCACTGCGCTCATCGCTCTCTCCCTTTGTCGTCCGTCGGCGACGGCGGTCCTGTCGTCGCCGTCCTCCGTCAGGTCAGATCATGCCGGACGGACGCCGTCCTTGCGGGACCCGGCCGCGGCTTCGGACTCACCGGCCGCCGCCGCTTCGGCCCTGCGCAGGTGCTCGGCGGCCTTGGCCTCGTAGATCTTCGCCATCCGCAGGTGGTAGTCCGGCTTGTCCTGCTCGTAGATGTCCGGGATGCCGTCGAGGTCCTCGTCGCGCTCCTCGTCCTCGGTGAGCGCCTGGTACTTGCGGTTGCGCATCTTGAGCATGATGCCCGCGAGGATCGCGGCGATGAGCGAGCCGATCAGGACGGCGGCCTTGACCTCGTCGGTGAGGACCGGGTCCCCGGCGAAGGCGAGTTCGCCGATCAGCAGCGAGACGGTGAAGCCGATGCCGGCGAGCGAGGCGACGGCGAAGACGTCCGGCCAGGCGAGGTCCTTGTTGAGCTCGGCCTTGGTGAAGCGGGCGGCGAGCCAGGTGCCGCCGAAGATGCCGACCGTCTTGCCGACCACGAGTCCGAGGACCACGCCGAGGGTCTCGGGCCGGGTGAAGACCTGGCCGATGGACTCGTCGGAGAGGGAGACGCCGGCGGAGAAGAGCGCGAAGAGGGGGACGGCGAGACCGGCCGAGATGGGCCGTACGAGGTGCTCGATGTGCTCGCCGGGGGAGTGGTCCTCGCCGTCCTTGCGGTGGCAGCGCAGCATCAGGCCCATGGCGACACCGGCGATGGTGGAGTGGACCCCGCTGTTGTACATCAGGCCCCAGACGGCCAGTGCGAGCGGGAGGTAGATGTACCAGCCGCGGACGCCCACGCGGAGCAGGAACCAGAAGAGGACCAGGCCGGCGACCGCGCCGCCGAGTGCCAGGAAGTTGATGTCGCTGGTGAAGAACACCGCGATGATCATGATGGCGAAGAGGTCGTCGACCACGGCCAGGGTCAGCAGGAACGCGCGCAGCGCGGACGGCAGCGAGGTCCCGATGACGGCGAGGACGGCGAGCGCGAAGGCGATGTCGGTGGCGGTGGGAACCGCCCAGCCGTCGGTCGAACCGTCGCCCAGCACGTTGACCAGTACGTAGACCAGCGCGGGCACGGCCATGCCGCAGACGGCGGCGATCACCGGGAGGGCGGCCGCCTTGGCGTCGCGCAGGTCGCCCGCGACGAGCTCGCGCTTGAGCTCGATGCCGGCGACGAAGAAGAAGACGGCGAGCAGGCCGTCGGCCGCCCAGTGCTGGAGCGAGAGGTCCAGGCCGAGGGCGGAGGGGCCGATGTGGAAGGACCGGACGCTGTCGTAGCTCGCCGAGATGGCCGGGACGTTCGCCCAGATGAGGGCTGCGATCGCGGCCACGAGGAGCAGGACGCCGCCGACCGTCTCGGCGCGCAGGGCGTCGGCCACGAAGCGGCGCTCCGGCAGCGAGAGGCGGCCGAGGAACGTGCGGCTCTGGTTGTCGGTGGGGCGGGGCGCGGCCACGGGTGGCACCTCCGGGGTGGGTTGGACGGCATGACGAAACGCGTTGCCGACCAGACTTCCCGGCGCACCCTGTGGAGTAATGCTTTAAGTGCCTAACACTTTACAGGGTGTACGCAAGGGCGTATCCGGCGATCATCACTTTATGTGCGAAAGGGGCATCCGGCGCGTCGCGCCGGATGCCCCTCCTCACCGTGTCGTACCTGTCCGGCCGGGCCCTGTCCGGCCCGGCCGGCAGCTCAGTCCTCGCTGGACGCGGCAGGCAGCTTGCTCTGGATCAGGTCCATGACCGAGGAGTCCGCGAGGGTGGTGACGTCACCGACCGCACGGTTCTCGGCCACGTCGCGCAGCAGTCGCCGCATGATCTTGCCCGAGCGGGTCTTCGGCAGCTCCTGCACCGGCAGGATCCGCTTCGGCTTGGCGATCGGGCCGAGCGTCGCACCCACGTGGTTGCGCAGCTCCGCGACCAGGGTGTCCGTCTCGGAGGCGCTGCCGCGCAGGATGACGAAGGCCACGATGGCCTGGCCGGTGGTCTCGTCGGCCGCGCCCACGACGGCCGCCTCGGCGACCGAGGGGTGTGAGACGAGGGCCGACTCGACCTCGGTGGTCGAGATGTTGTGGCCGGAGACCAGCATCACGTCGTCCACGCGGCCGAGCAGCCAGATGTCGCCGTCCTCGTCCTTCTTGGCGCCGTCGCCCGCGAAGTACTTGCCCTCGAAGCGCGACCAGTAGGTGTCGATGTACCGCTGGTCGTCACCCCAGATGGTGCGCAGCATCGACGGCCACGGCTCGGTGAGGACCAGGTAGCCGCCACCGCCGTTCGGGACCTCGTTCGCCTCGTCGTCCACGACGGTGGCGGCGATGCCGGGCAGGGCGCGCTGCGCCGAACCGGGCTTGGTCTCGGTGACGCCCGGCAGCGGCGAGATCATCATCGCGCCGGTCTCCGTCTGCCACCACGTGTCCACGATCGGGCAGCGGTCGCCGCCGATGTGCTTGCGGTACCAGATCCATGCCTCGGGGTTGATCGGCTCGCCGACCGAGCCCAGGACGCGAAGGCTCGAGAGGTCGAACTTCGCGGGGATGTCGTCGCCCCACTTCATGAACGTGCGGATCGCCGTGGGCGCGGTGTAGAGGATCGTGACGCCGTACTTCTGCACGATCTCCCAGAACCGGCCCTGGTGCGGGCTGTCCGGAGTGCCCTCGTACATCACCTGGGTGGCGCCGTTCGCGAGCGGCCCGTAGACGATGTAGGAGTGCCCGGTCACCCAGCCGATGTCGGCCGTGCACCAGTAGACGTCGCTCTCCGGCTTCAGGTCGAACACCGCGTGGTGGGTGTACGAGGCCTGCGTGAGGTAGCCGCCGGAGGTGTGCAGGATGCCCTTGGGCTTACCCGTGGTCCCCGAGGTGTAGAGGATGAAGAGCGGGTGTTCGGCGTCGAAGGCCTGCGGTGCGTGCTCGGCGCTCTGCCGCTCCACGATCTCGTGCCACCAGACGTCGCGGCCCTCGGTGAAGTCGGTGTCCTGGCCGGTGCGGCGCACCACGAGGACGTGCTCGACCTGGGGGCACTTGGCGACGGCCTCGTCGATGGCGGGCTTCAGAGCGGAAGGCTTGCCGCGGCGGTAGCCGCCGTCGGCGGTGATGACCAGCTTCGCGTCGGCGTCCTGGATGCGGGAGGCCACCGCGTCGGCGGAGAAACCGCCGAAGACCACGGAGTGCGCGGCGCCGACCCGGGCGCACGCGAGCATCGCGATGACGGCCTCGGGGATCATCGGCAGGTAGACGGCGACCCGGTCGCCCGCCTGTACGCCCAGCTCGGTCAGGGCGTTGGCGGCCTTGGAGACCTCGTCCTTGAGCTCGGCGTAGGTGATCGCGCGGCTGTCGCCGGGCTCGCCCTCGAAGTGGAGGGCGACGCGGTCGCCGTTCCCGGCTTCGACGTGGCGGTCGACGCAGTTGTAGGCGACGTTCAGCTTGCCGTCCGCGAACCACTTCGCGAAGGGCGGGTTGCTCCAGTCGAGCGTTTCGGTCGGCTCGGTGTCCCAGCTCAGCCGCCGCGCCTGCTCGGCCCAGAAGCCCAGCCGGTCCGCGTCGGCCTGTGAGTACGCAGCCTCAGTGACATTGGCAGCGGCGGCCAGATCGGCGGGCGGTGCGAACCGCCGCTCCTCCTTGAGCAGATTGGCCAGGCTTTCATTGCTCACGACATCTCCCTTTCCCAGGGTGTCCGTTGTGTCCCCGGGCATAGCTCATCAGTCAATGGCCCAGGTGACAAGGGGTTGCCGGAAATTGGTGTAGACCTATTATTCCGCTGGGCCGACGCACGAGTGGCCCCTTCCCGCTGCAGGGGCGCGGAAAGGGGCCACCGAGTGGCACGGATACGGGAGGGTATCGGTTCATCCGCCCGATCGGTTCACCCGTCCGGCGGGGCACGGCGAGTTCCGGTCAGCCGCGCACCGACTCCGCGTAGACGGTGTCGAAGACCCGGCAGTCGAAGAAGTCCTCGCCGTCCGAGAGCAGGTACGCCTGGGCCTCGCCGACGTGGAAGTACATCCCGTGCAGCTCCAGCGTCCCCTCGGCGAGCCGCCGGGCCACCGATTCGTGGGCCCGTAGGTGCTCCAGCTGCTGCACCACATTGGTCAGGCACAGCTGCTCCACGGCGTCCGCCGGCAGCCGGCCCGAGATCCGGGCCCAGGCGTGATGGCGGCTGGCCATCCGCTCCAGGCTCGGCAGCCCGTGCCGCAGCCACCGCCGCAGCGGGGTCATCGGCGCGCCCGGCGAGGAGTTGAGCAGCGCCTGCATGGCCCCGCACCCCGAATGGCCGCACACCGTGATGCTGTCGACCTGGAGGACGTCCACCGCGTACTCGATGGCCGCCGCGACCGAATCGTCCGTGGACTCCGCACCCGGGAGCGGTACGAGGTTGCCGACGTTGCGGACCGTGAACAGGTCCCCGGGGCCGCTGGCCGTGATCATGCTGGTCACCAGCCGGGAGTCCGCGCAGGTGAGGAAGAGCTGCGAGGGCCGCTGCCCCTCACGGGCCAGCCGCGCCAGTTCGTCCCGTACGTGCGGGGCGGTGTCCCGCTGGAAGGCGCTGATCCCGTTGGCCAGTTGACCGGCGCCCGGTCCTGCCGACCGGCCGGAGGTCCGGCCCCCGGCCTGGCCGCTGGCCTGGTCGACGGCCGTACGGGGTGTCGTGGCCCGGTGGTCGCAGTGGTTCTGCCAGGGCGTCCAGGGCCGGCAGCAGTGGTGGCCCCCGCGCTGCTCACCCCGGTGGGCCCGCTCGGCCTGCTCGGAGCTCTGGGCCTGCTCGGCTTCGGCGATCTTGGCCCCGGACCGGCCGGTGACCTCGAGCGTGCCCCCGTGGGCCAGGTGGGAGGTCTGCCAGTCGTGGAGGGTCTCGAAGGCGGCGTGGTCGATGAAGGAGCCGTCGAGCTCGATGACCGCGTGCCCGTCGTGCGGGATCTGGTTCAGCACCCGGCTCAGCCGCGGTACCGCGAGGAAGGTCAACTGGCCGCGTGCCCACACCCGGTGGACCCCGCTGTCGAGCTGTTCGATGGTGATCCGGGTCCGGGCGAGCCGGTGCAGGGCCAGGCCCACGGCCACCGCGATGCCGATGGCGACGCCCTCCAGCACCCCGCCGAGCACCACGGCCGCGATAGTGGTCACGTAGACCAGGATCTCGCGCTGCCGGGTGACCGTGCGCAGGTGCGTGGCGCTGACCATCTGCACGCCCACCGCCAGCACGAGGGCGGCCAGCGCGGCGAGCGGGATCAGGTCGAGGACCGGGACGAGCAGCCCGGCGGCGAGCAGCACCCAGAGCCCGTGCAGCATCACCGACCGGCGGCCGGCGGCCCCGGACTTGACGTTGGCCACGCTGCGGACGGCTCCGCCCGCGACGGGCAGCCCGCCCAGTGCCCCGGAGACGATGTTCGCCATGCCCTGGCCCCGCAGTTCGCGGTTGAGGTCGGCCCGCGCGGGGCGGTTGTCCGTACTCCGCTCGGTGGCGATCAGCTTGTCGGTGGCCACCGCCGAAAGCAGCGATTCCACACTGCCGACCATGGTGATGGTCAGCACGGCGGCGATGATGCCCAGGACCGGCCCCTCGGGCAGTTCGGGGAGCGCGTGGCTGCGCCAGGACGGCAGGTCCACCCGGGGCAGGCTCAGTCCGGTGAGCGCGGCGAAGGCCGTGGCGACGGCGACGGCGGCGAGTGCGGCCGGCACCTTGCGCAGGGCCCGCCCCACCCGGCCGGGCAGCCGGGGCCAGCCGAGCAGGACGGTCAGCGTGAGCACGCTGACACCGAGTGCGGCGGGGTGGAGGTCGGCCAACTGGCCGGGCAGCCCGCGGACATTGGCCAGAGCGGAGCTCTGCGGGGTGCCGCCGAGCACGATGTGCAGCTGGGCCAGCGCGATCGTCACGCCGATGCCCGCGAGCAGGCCCTGGACGATGGCCGGGCTCACCATCAGCGCGGACCGGGCGGTCCGCAGGGCGGCGAGGCCGAGCTGGCAGCAGCCCGCGAGCACGGTGATGGCACAGGTGGTGCGCCATCCGTAGTGCTGGATCAACTCGGCGGTGACGACGGTGAGTCCGGTCGCGGGTCCGCTCACCATGAGCGGGGTCCCGCCGAGCCGCCCGGCCACGATCCCGCCGACGGCCGCGGCCACGAGCCCCGCTTGGAGCGGGGCGCCCGTGGCCAGGGCGATGCCGAGGGAGAGCGGCAGGGCGATCAGGAAGACGGCGACGGAGGCGGAGAGGTCGGCGGAGAGGGCTTCGGCGCGGAGGTCCTTGGCCCGGAGGTCCTTGGTGGGGACGTCCTTGGCCTGGACGTCCTTGCTCGGGACGTCCTCGGTGGGGTCGTTCTCGGCGGGGGCGGGGAGGGAGGTGGCTTTCATAGGTCCCGTCTCCTCGGAGGAGGGGTGAAGCGGCGGGAGTCTCAACACTCGGTAAATGAACGGTAATGGAGAGTAAAGGCCGGTGGTAGGTAATACGGGCAAACGGCCTAGGAATTAGCGCTCAAGAGTGATTAAGCATTTAGTCCGGCTTGTCACACCTTCCTAAAAACGGACCACATGGGACGTTGCGGCGCGGAAGTCCTGCGACGGAACTGCGAGGGAAGAGGTGTGCGGATGACAGCCACGAAGAAGGCCGCCAAGAAGAAGATCGCCGGCGGTGTGGTCGCCGCGGCGCTGGTCCTGGGAGCGGCCGGGTGCAGCACCTCGGAGCCCGCCCGGCAGGGGTCCCCGGGAGGTCAGGCGGCCAAGAAGGCCCCCGCCGCCCCGGAAGCCCCGGCCCCCGGCAGCGTCAAGCAGCTCATCGGCGACGGCTCGACCGCGTACACCGGGCGCCAGCCGAACGTGACGAAGCCGGAGAAGCTGAAGCCGGGCGAAAAGCCGCCGCAGTTCGTCGTCTATTCCTGGGACGGGGCCGGCGAGGACAGCCAGAAACTCTTCTCGCATTTCCGTGAGGTCGGCAAGAAGTACAACGCCCGCATGACGTACTTCCTCAGTGGCGTGTACATGCTCCCGGAGGAGAAGCGTTCCCTCTACACGGCGCCCCAGCACTCCGCGGGCCGCTCCGACATCGGCTTCGGCGACCCCCAGGGCATCAAGGACACCGCCACCCAGGTCCGCGCGGCCTGGCTGGAGGGCAACGAGATCGGCACCCACTTCAACGGCCACTTCTGCGGACCCGAGGGCGGCGTCGGCACCTGGTCCGTGGACGAGTGGAAGAGCGAGATCAACCAGGCGAAGTCGTTCGTCAAGAACTGGAAGACCAACTCGCCGGCCCTCAAGGACATGGAGGCGCTGCCGTTCGACTACGACAAGGAGATGGTCGGCGCCCGCACCCCCTGCCTCGAAGGCCAGAAGAACTTCATGCTGGCCGCGAAGGACATGGGCTTCCGGTACGACTCCAGCGGGATCAGCAAGCAGATCTGGCCGAAGAAGACCGACGGCCTCTGGGACATCCCGCTGCAGCTGGTGCCCATGCCGGGCCGCGCCTTCGAGACGCTCTCGATGGACTACAACTACCTCGTCAACCAGTCCGGTACGACCACGCAGGGAGACCCCTCCCAGCACGCGTACTGGGGCGAGCAGATGCGCGACGGCCTGCAGAAGGCCTTCGAGCGGACCTACCAGGGCAACCGCGCGCCGCTGATCATCGGCAACCACTTCGAGTCCTGGAACGGCGGCACCTACATGCACGCCGTCGAGGAGTCCATCAAGACCATGTGCACCCAGAAGGAGGTCCGCTGCGTGCCGTTCCGCGAGCTGGCGGACTGGCTGGACGCGCAGGACCCGAAGACCCTGGAGTGGATGCGCACCCTCGACGTCGGCGAGGCGCCGAAGGAGGGCTGGAACAAGTTCCTGACGGCGGGGCCGCCGGCGAAGCCGGCCGCCCCCGCCGGGGTCAAGCCGGCTGCGGAGCCGGCCGAAGCCGGTCAGAGCGAGGACTGAGCAGCCCGGCGGCCGCGGCGTCGCCGTCGCCCCCGCTGCCGGGGCCGCCCTGGTGCTCCCGTAGGACGAAACCGGGATCGACCTGTTCCGCCAGGTCGATCCCGGTCTTCGCGTTGCCCCAGCTCTCCGCGTTGCGCAGGTGGAAGTGGACCATCTGCTCCGTGTACCGCGCCCAGTCGCGCTGCGCGTAGGAGTCGTCGGCCGCGTCCTGCAGCGACTGCAGGGCCAGCCGGTTGGTGGCCTCCAGCAGCTCGAAGGCGGCCGGGCGGCCCTTCTCCATCGCCCGTACCCAGTCCGAGTGCCCGACCGTGACCAGCAGGTCGTCGCCGGCCTCGTCCTGGAGGAACTCGATGTCCTCGGGGCCCTGCACCTTGTTCCCGACCACCTTGAGCGTGATCCCGAAGTCCCGCGCGTACTCCTTGTACTGGCGGTAGACGGAGATGCCCTTGCGGGTCGGTTCGGCGACCAGGAAGGTCACGTCGAAGCGGGTGAACATGCCGGAGGCGAAGGAGTCCGAGCCGGCCGTCATGTCGACGACCACGTACTCGTCCGGCCCGTCCGCCAGGTGGTTGAGGCAGAGCTCCACCGCGCCGACCTTGGAGTGGTAGCAGGCCACCCCCAGGTCGGACTCGGTGAACGGCCCCGTGGCCATCAGCCGGACGGGCTCGCCGTCGAGCAGCAGTCTGCGCGCGCAGGCCTCGTAGACCGGGTTGTCCTCGTCGACCCGCAGCAGTCGCGAGCCGGTGCCCGGCGGGGTGGTCTTGATCATGGTGTCGGCGGACGCGATGCGCGGGTTGGACCCCCGTAGGTAGTCCTTGATGAGGGGCAGGTGCGCGCCCAGCGCGGGCAGCGCGGCCGCCTCCTCGTCGCTGAGCCCGAGCGCGGCGCCCAGGTGCTGGTTGATGTCGGCGTCCACCGCGACGACCGGAGCTTCATTGGCAGCGAGGTGGCGGATGAAAAGGGAGGACAGCGTGGTCTTGCCGCTGCCGCCCTTCCCCACGAAAGCGATCTTCATGTTCACGAAGGGTAGTGGGTTGGTGGCTTTGTGTTGTATCCCTGAGTGAAGAAGACCACTCCAAGGAGGGGTCGGTGCTATGGGGGAGCAGTGCGTAGGCTCCCTACTTATGAGTAGCGCTTCTGCTTCCGCCGCCGCGGCCTCCGGTGCGTCCAATGCCTCCGGTGCCGCATCCGCCGCCGACCCGCTCGCCCCGCTGGGTGCCCTCCCGGGCGTCGCCGAGTCGGTGGACTCCGTACGCAAGGCCGTGGACCGGGTCTACGGCCACCGGGTCATGCGCCGCCGCTCCGGGGCGATCGCCTCGGAGGCCGGGCTGCGCGGCGCGCGCGGCAGCGCGGCGCTGTCGGGAGCCGACTGGGCGCTGGAGGAGGTCCGCCGACGCAGCGACTTCAGCCTGGACCCGGAGGCCCGCACGGTGGGCGCGGCCCTGCGCCTGTCGGCCGAGGCGGGCCAGCTGCTGAGCATCTGGCGTCAGTCCCCGCTCCGGGTACTGGCGCGGCTCCACCTGGTGGCGTCGGGCTCCACGGCCGAGGGCGACGTGGTCGGCCGCCCGCGACTGGCGGGCGAACGGGTCGACGAGCCGCTCCTCGCGCGCTTCCCCGCCCCGGACGCGGAGGAGGTGGCGGGCCGGCTGGACGGACTCTCCCGCCTGATCATCGCGGGCGGCTCCGCCCCGGCACTGATCACGGCGGCGGTGGTCCACGGAGAACTGCTCGCCCTGCGCCCGTTCACCTCGTACAACGGCCTCGTGGCGCGGACGGCGGAACGGATCGTGCTGATCAACAGCGGGCTCGACCCGAAGGCGATCTGCCCGGCGGAGGTCGGCCACGCCGAACAGGGCCGGGATGCCTACCTGGAGGCCTTCGAGGGCTACGTCTCGGGGACTGCGGAGGGAATGTCGGCGTGGATCGCGCACTGCGGCCGCGCGATCGTCCTCGGAGCCCGCGAATCGACGGCGGTCTGCGAGGCGCTCCAGCGCGGCGCGGCCTGAGGTCTTAGGCCTGAGGTCTCAGACCAGAGGCCGGCCGGACATGGGTTGCGGCGACACCCGTACTGCTCTGGTGTCGCCGCTGGCATTTACGCCCAGTTACCAAGCGTCCTCGAAAATTGCCCATCAGGTCGGGAACTTTGCCCGTCACCTGGTGCGGCTGGCCCGTAATCGACGGGTCGACGTCGCGTGGGTGCTCGGCGTTCATGCTTCGGTCCGTGGGCCTTACTGCGTTTGAAAGATGATCCTCTCGGATGTTCTTTGGTCTCGCGGGCCGTTGACTCCTTTGTACTCCGCTTCGGAGCCGAGCGAAACCCCTGGCCACATTTCTTTGCTTTCCAGCAGATCCCCGTGCATATCGGACACCCGATATCACCGCAGGTCAGCCCATCCTGCTTCCGGCCCTGAATCGGCCCCACCCGCGCCCTCCCAGCCCCGCCGGCGTTTGAGGACCGGGGTCCGGGGCGGAGCCCCAGGTCTTCTCCAGCCCGTCCGGCGTTTGAGGACCGGGTCCGGGCGGAGCCCGGGGAACGGTGGAAGGGCGGGTAGGGGACCAGCCCCGCGCAGCGGCAACCCCAGCCCGACCCCGGCCCCACGCTCAACGCCGCCCCCGGCCGTGATCCGGGGCGAGCCGGGACGGGCCGGGACCCGGGGGTCCGGGGTCCGAGGCGCCGGGACCCGGGGTCCGAGGCGCGGGGCCAGACGGGCCTGGCGGCCCAGACGGGCGGGATCAGGCAGAGGCGGCGGCAGCGGCAAGCGCCCGCCGCCGACTCGCGTACCAGACCAGCCCGGCGGTAGCCGCCGCCGCACCCACCGCCGCCGCCGCGACCAACGCCGGCCGCGCCGGCATGGACAGCCCCGGCAGCCGCTGCTTCAGCCGCACCGGCCGGTTGAACACCAGCACCGGCCACTCCCGCGCCACCGCCTCCCGCCGCAGCGCTCGGTCGGGATTGACCGCGTGCGGGTGCCCAACCGCTTCGAGCATCGGGATGTCGGTCGCCGAGTCGCTGTAGGCGTAGCAGCGCGCGAGGTCGTACCCCTCGGACTCGGCGAGCTCGCGTACCGCCTCCGCCTTCGTGGGCCCGTAGGCGTAGTACTCGATCTCGCCCGTGAAGCAGCCGTCCTCGCCCACGACCATCCGGGTGGCGACGACCCGGTCGGCGCCGAGCATCTCCCCGATGGGTTCGACCACTTCGGCGCCGGAGGTGGACACGATCACGACGTCGCGGCCCGCCGTGTGGTGGGCCTCGATGAGGGATGCGGCCTCGTCGTAGATGAGCGGGTCGATGAGGTCGTGCAGGGTCTCGGCGACGATCTCCCGCACCTGTTGCACGTTCCACCCCTTGCACAGGGCGGACAGGTACTCCCGCATCCGTTCCATCTGGTCGTGGTCGGCGCCGCCGGCCAGATAGATGAACTGGGTATAGGCGGTGCGCAGCACGGCCCGTCGGTTGATCAGGCCGCCCTGGTAGAAGGACTTGCTGAACGTCAGAGTGCTCGACTTCGCAATGACCGTCTTGTCCAGGTCGAAGAAGGCTGCGGTACGAGGCGCGGAGTGCGGCAAGGGCTGATTTTCCACGACCCGAGCATATGCGCCCACCATTCGGCGTAAAGTGTGGCGCGTGGGTTTGCCTGAGAAGCCTCTCGGGTACACCATGGAAGTCACGGATCGTTCGCGACCGTGCTAACCCGGTCTGGCTCCTCCCCCCCCGAGTCGGACCGTGGGGACGACCCCCGCTCTCCCCCCCGGCGGGGGTCGTCGCATGTCCGGACGCAGTTTGCGTCCCTGCCTTCGACCCCAAGTGATCATCCCTCAGGCCCCTTCCCCTGTCCGGGGCCTGCGCGGCGAAGGCCCTCACCCTCTCGAACTCGTGACTGTGCGTAGTGGTTCCGGCGCGCTCCGGAACTCACCTGTTGGGGTGAGCGGGTTATTCGCAATGGGCGGGGAGTCCACAGTTTTCGACCAAGATCCACTTCTTTTCTCCGATCGCGTCACGGTGATTCCGGCCGCGAAGTCCGCGGCGCTGGATATGCGGTGAGAAGGAGGCGGAGATCGTGGCTGGATCGAAGTCGTGTGAAGTCCGGGACCTCGTGGTCGCGGGCGGGGACAGGCTGAATCCCGGTACCGCAGGGCCCGTACCCGGCGGTGGACGGCCGCTGATCATCACCGAGGACCCCTTGCTGCTCGACGATCTGCTGCGGCTGTGCGCCGCCGCGGGAGCCGAGCCGCATGTGCACCATGCGGTGCCCGAGCAAAGCGGAGCAGGTGACGACGGGAGTGGCCGCAGTGCGGCAGGCGTCGGATGGGAGTCCGCGCCGCTCGTCCTCGTCGGGGACGACGCCGCCGGGCGGGTGCGCGGGGCGCCCCGGCGGGAGGGGGTGTTCCTCGTCGGCCGGGATCCCGACGACCCCCACGTATGGCAGCGCGCCGTGGAGATCGGCGCCGAGGAAGTGCTCACCCTCCCCGACGCGGAGGGCTGGCTGGTCGACCGCATCGCCGACGTCGTGGAAGGAGCCGGGCGGCCCGCCCTCACGGTCGGGGTGATCGGCGGCAGCGGCGGCGCCGGAGCATCCACCCTCGCCTGCGCCCTGGCCCTGCGGGCCGCCCGCGCCGGGGAGCGGACCATCCTCATCGACGGGGACCCGCTCGGCGGCGGCATGGACGTCCTGCTCGGGGGCGAAACCGCCGAAGGGCTCCGCTGGCCCGACTTCGCGGGCTCGCGCGGCCGGGTCGGTGCCGGAGCCCTCGAGGAGTCCCTGCCCGAACTGCACGCCTTGCGCGTCCTCAGCTGGGACCGCGGGGACCGGATCGTGGTGCCGCCCGCCGCCGTGCGCTCGGTGGTGGCCGCGGCGCGCCGCCGCGGCGGGGTCGTGGTGGTCGACCTGCCGCGCCGGGTCGACGAAGCCGTCGCCGAGGTGCTCGCGCAGCTGGACCTGGTCCTGATGGTGGTGCCGGGCGAGCTGCGCGCGGTGGCCGCGGCCGGCCGGGTGGCGGCCGGAGTCAGGATGGTGGCCCGCGACGTCCGCGTGGTCGTACGGGGCCCCGTGCCCGGCGGACTCGACCCGGACACGGTCGCCGGACTGCTGGGGGTGCCGCTGGCCGGTGAGGTACGGGTCGAGGTGGGGCTCCCGGGGCGGGTCGCCGGCGGGGAGCCGCCGGGATCGCACGGGCGGGGCGCCCTGGCCCGCTTCTGCGACGGCTTCTGGCAGCGGGCACTGGGCGCCGCCCAGGGGGTGACGGCATGAGCGCCGTACTCCTGGACGCGGTGCGCCAGCGGCTCGCCGAGAGCGGGGTGGATCCGACCCCGGCAGGGGTGGCGGCGGCCCTGCGGGCCCAGGGCAGGCTGCTGGGCGATACGGAGGTGCTCGGCGTGGCTGCCGCGTTACGGTCCGAACTGGTCGGAGCGGGCCCGCTGGAGCCGCTGCTCGCCGATCCGGAGGTCACCGACGTCCTGGTGGCGGCCCCCGACCGGGTGTGGGTGGACCGCGGCGGCGGGCTGGAGCTCACCGGGGTGACCTTCGCGGACGCCGAGGCCGTGCGCAGGCTCGCCCAGCGGCTCGCCTCCGTCGCGGGCCGGCGCCTGGACGACGCCCGGCCCTGGGTGGACGCCCGGATGCCGGACGGCACCCGGCTGCACGCGGTTCTGCCCCCGGTGGCCGTGGGCTCGGCCTGTCTGTCCCTGCGGGTCGTGCGGCCGCGCGCCTTCACGCTGGAGGAGCTGGTGGCGGCGGGGACACTGCCGCCCGGGGGTCAGCGGCTCTTGCGCGACATGGTGGAGGCCCGGCTGTCGTTCCTCGTCTCCGGCGGGACCGGCACCGGCAAGACCACCCTCCTCAGCGCCCTGCTGGGACTGGTCGGTCCCGGTGAGCGGATCGTGCTCGCAGAGGACTCGGCCGAGCTGCGGCCCGACCATCCGCACGTGGTGCGGCTGGAGACCCGTCCGGCCAATCAGGAGGGCGCCGGCCTGGTCACCCTCGCCGACCTGGTCCGCCAGGCGCTGCGGATGAGGCCCGACCGCCTCGTCGTCGGCGAGGTCCGGGGCGCCGAGGTCGCCGACCTGCTGGCCGCGCTCAACACCGGCCACGAAGGAGGCTGCGGAACCGTCCACGCGAACGCCGCCGCCCACGTCCCGGCCCGACTGGAGGCCCTCGGGACCGCAGCCGGGCTCGACCGGGCCGCCCTGCACAGTCAGTTGGCCGCCGCGCTGACCCTGGTGGTCCACCTCGTACGGGACCGGGCCGGCCGGCGCCGGGTCGCGGAGGTGCACGTGCTGGAGCGGGATCCCGCCGGGCTCGTGGTCACCGTGCCGGCGCTGCGATGGGCCGCGCGGGGCTTCGTACGGGAGCGGGGCTGGGAGCGGCTGCGCCCGCTCCTCGGAGGTGCCCGGTGAGCGCCCAGGCGGCCGCGGTGCCGCTGCCGGTGTTCGCCGGGGTGCTGTGCGCCGGGGCGGCCGCCTGGGCGCTGGCCGGTGGCGACCGGGTGTCCCGGCGGGCCAGGGCGGTACTGGCCGGCGCGGGTCCGGTGGCGCCCGGCGGGTCGGTGCGCTGGGAGCGGCTGGTCGTGGCCGTACGGCTCCGGGCCGCACACAGGCGGGAGTTGCTCTGCCTCGCGGCCGGCCTGGCGCTGGCCCTGCTCGGCGGGTCGGTGATCCCGCTGCTGGCGGGGGCGGCGGTGCTGCCGCTGGTCCGCCGGTGGCTGCGGGCCCGGGAGCGGGCGCGGGCCCGGTCCGCGCGGGCCGCCGAGGTGGTGTCCCTGTGCGCAGCGGTGGTGGGGGAGCTGCGCTCGGGCGCCCAGCCCGGCCAGGCGCTGACCGCGGCCATGCGCCGGACGGTGGCGGGCCCCGGCGGTCCGGGGGCCGCGGAGGCCGGGGTCCTGGCAGCGGCGGCCTTCGGCGGAGACGTCCCCGGGGCGCTGCGCCAGGCCTCGCGGGAACCCGGAGCGGAAGGGCTGGCCGGGATGGCGGCCTGCTGGCGGGTCTCGGTGGACGGCGGCGCGGGACTGGCCGCCGGACTGGACCGGCTGGAGGGGGCGTTGCGGGCCGAGCGGGACCGGGAGGAGTCGCTGCGCGCCCAGTTGGCCGGAGCGAGATCGACCACGGTGGTACTGGCCCTGCTGCCCGTCGCCGGGCTGGCGATCGGCACCGGGCTGGGGGCCGACCCGCTGCGGGTACTGCTGCACACGCCGGTCGGGTGGGGCTGCCTGCTGGCGGGCGGGGCCCTGGAGGCGCTGGGACTGCTGTGGTGCCGCAGCATCGTCCGGGCCGGTGAGCGGTGATGGACCCAATCGCGATCCACAGGCTGGGGACGGCCGCGTGCCTCACGGCGGCGGCCCTGTGGACGGCATCGGCGGTGACGGCGCGCATGCGGGAGCGGGCGGCCCGGCGCAGACTCACGGCCCTGCTCGCGCCGGACCCGGCGCCGCGGCGGCCACCACGGTGCGGACCCCGGCTGCGGGGAGCGGCGGCGGCCTGGGCCGGGCCGGTCGGGGCACTGGTCGCGGCCTGGGTGCTGATCGGCGGGCTCGGGGGCGTGGCGGCGGGCTGCGCGGCGGCCTTCGGGGTCCGGTGGTGGCAGGCGCGGGCCCGGCCGCCCGCCGGGGTGGACCCGGGGGAGGTGGAGCGTCAGCTGCCCTTCGCCGCCGACCTGTTGGCCGCCTGCTTGGCGGCGGGAGCCGGGCCGGTGGACGCCGCCGAGGTGGTGGGGGACTCGCTGGGCGGCCCGGTGGGGGAGCGGCTGGCGACCGCCGGGGCCGAGCTGCGGCTCGGCGGCGAACCGGGAGCCGCGTGGGGGAGGTTGGCGGAGATACCGGGCGCCCGCGCCCTGGCCGAATCCCTGGAGCGCTCGGCCCGTACGGGGGCTCCCGCGGCCGAACCGGTCTCCCGGCTCGCGGCGATGCTCAGGGCGGACCGGGCGCGGCAGGCGGGAGCCAGGGCTCAGCGGGCGGCGGTCCTGGTCACCGCGCCTGTGGGGCTCTGTTTCCTCCCCGCCTTTCTCGCGATCGGAGTGGCGCCCGTGGTGATCGGCATGGCTTCCGGTCTTCTCTCCGGCAGCTGAAATGGCGACGGAAATAAACAGCTGAGATCACCATCCGAGATCACGTCAAGAAGTTGAATCAACAGGAGGTTTGTCATGAGGATCATCTGGTTTCGTGTGCGGGCGGCGCTGCAGGGTCGTGCGGGCGATGCGGGAATGTCGACTTCGGAATACGCGATGGGGACGATCGCCGCGTGTGCATTCGCGGCGGTCCTGTACAAGGTGGTGACGAGTGAAGTGGTCTCCACGGCACTCCAGTCGACCATCGGCAAGGCACTCGATGCGCCGTTCTGACCGGGGATATGTGACGGCGGAGGCGGCCCTGGTGATTCCGGCGCTGGTGCTGTTCGCGACGCTGCTGGTGTGGGCGCTGATGGCGGCCGCCGCGCAGATCCGTTGTGTGGACGCGGCCCGGGCCGGTGCCCGGGCGGCGGCCCGGTCGGAGCCGGAGGACGAGGCGGTGGCGGTGGCCGAGGCGGCCGCCCCGCCCGGCGCCCGGGTGGAGTTGTCGCGCACGGGCGACCTCTGGCGGATCCAGGTATCGGCCCCCGCCCCGGGCCCGGCCGCCCTGCCGCTCCGCCTCACCGCCCAGGCCGCGTCCCTGGCCGAAGACTCCGTAGGCCCACCGCCATGACCGGGGCCCGGCAGTGGGCGCGAGTCGGGGCGGAGGCGGGGGCGCGGGACCGGGCGGGGCCATGGGCGCGGGACCGGGACCGGGGGTCGGCGACGGTGTGGGGCGTCGTGGTGGCGACCGTGCTGGTGGCGGTGTTCGGCGGTGTGCTCCTGCTCGGGCAGGCGGTGGTCGCCCGCCACAGGGCCGCAGCGGCCGCGGACCTGGCGGCCCTCGCCGCGGCGGCGACCTGGGCCCACGGCCCGGAGGCCGCCTGCGCCACGGCGATACGGGTGGCGGTGGCGCAGGGGGCTCGGGTCACCGGGTGCGTGGTGTCGGGCGAGGTCGCGGAGATCCGGGCCCGCGCCCCGACGGGCCCCTTCGCGCCGGAACTGGACTCCCGCGCGGGCCCGCCGCTGGCTGCGGAGCCCGGGCGAGGCGGTGGCCCAGGCCAGGGTCCACGGGTGCACGGAGTCGGTGGTGCCGTCCGGGGCGACGGCCCGTAGGCCGTGGACTCCGGCGAAGACGGCCGGGTCCCGGACGGGCGCCACCGCGTCGGTGCCGTATCGGCGCGGCCAGGGGACGGGGACGCGGACCTCCTCGCCTTCGCCGGTGACAAGCCCGGTGTCCGAGCAGCGCGGTGCCCGCCGGCCGCCGCGGGCGCAGCCTGTCGGCCCCGGCCGGTCCAGGGCGCGGCAAACGTGGCGAGAAGGCGCGCGGGCTACGTGGGCGGAGCCGGCAGGACGGGCTGGGCGGTCATCCGCGCCTCCTCCGGCAGACGGGGACCACGACACGCAGCGGCCCCTACGTCCGCCCACCGGCGCCCCGGTCGTCGGCCGCACGCGGGTCGCCCGGCGACACTCCGGCTGCCCGGCGGCACTCGGGTCGCTCACCGGCCTTCGGGGCGCCCGCCGGCACTCAGGTCGTCGAGCGACACCCCGGCTGCCTGCCGGCCTTCGGGTTGCCCGCCAGTCTTCGGTCGTAGAGCGACCCTCCGCTGCTCAGCGACACCCCGGCCGCCCGTCGGCCTTCGGTCGTCGAGCGACCCTCCGCCGCTTAGCGACACCCCGGCCGCTTGGCGACCTTCCGGCCGCCCGGCGACACCTTGGCACTCAGCGGCGCACCGACGCTCCGGCCGCGGACCGGCACTCAGGTCGCCTACCGGCGCTTCGCCGCCCTCCGGCAGTCAGGCCGCCTACCTGCGCTTCGCCGCCCACCGGCGCTCTGGTCGCCTGGGGGCACTTCGGTCGCCCACCGGTGCCCCGGTCGGACGCCAGCCGGGGTTGCCCCGCACGGCTGACCTGCTGGGCCCGCCGGAACTGCTCCGCCCGACCCGGGCCCCGCCCCGCCTGGCCCCGCTCTGCCAGCGGCCAGGAGGCCCGGGACCCCCGGGGTCACGGGGTGGGGGCGGCCTTGAGGAGGTGGGTGAGGAGGCGGATGGCGCCGCGTTTGTGGAGGGGGTCGTTGCCGTTGCCGCACTTGGGGGACTGGATGCAGGACGGGCAGCCCGCCTCGCACTCGCAGGCGGCGATCGCGTCGCGGGTCGCCGTCAGCCAGGCGCGGGCCGTGTGGAAGGCGCGCTCCGCGAAGCCGGCTCCGCCGGGGTGGCCGTCGTAGACGAAGACCGTCGGGAGGAGGGTGTCGGGATGCAGCGGGACGGAGACCCCGCCGATGTCCCAGCGGTCGCAGGTGGCGAAGAGCGGGAGGAGGCCGATGGAGGCGTGTTCGGCGGCGTGCAGGGCGCCGCCGAGGATCTCCGGGTTGATCCGGGCCTCGTCCAGCTGGTCCTCGGTCACCGTCCACCACACGGCCCGGGTGCGCAGGGTGCGGGGCGGCAGGTCCAGTTTGGCCTCGCCGAGGACCTCGCCGGTGATCAGCTTGCGGCGGAGGTAGGAGACCACCTGGTTGGTGACCTCGACGGAGCCGAAGCAGAGCCGGGCCCGGCCCCAGGCGATCTCCGTCTCGGTCTCCAGGATGGAGATGGCGGTGGTGTCGCGGGCCGTCGTGGAGAAGGGCGGGTTCGCCTCCTCCACCAGGGCCACCGAGTCCTCCAGGTCCAGGTGTTTCACCAGGTACGTGCGGCCCTGGTGGAGGTGGACGGCGCCGTCGTGGACGGCCGTGTGCGAGGCCTCCTCGTCGACCGTGCCCAGCAGCCGGCCGGTGGAGGCCTCCACGATCTGCACCGGGCGGCCGCCGCCGCCCCGGATGTCGGTGAGGTCCGAGGCCCGTTCCCGGCGGGTCCAGTGCCAGGCCGTCGCCCGGCGGCGCAGCAGTTTGGCGGCCTCGAGCTGCGGGAGCAGCTCGCGCGCCGCCGGGCCGAAGAGGTCCAGGTCCGGCTCCGTCAGGGGCAGCTCGGCCGCCGCCGCGCACAGGTGGGGGGCCAGGACGTACGGGTTGTCGGGGTCCAGGACGGTGGCCTCCACCGGCTGCTGGAAGAGGGCCTCGGGGTGGTGGACCAGGTAGGTGTCCAGCGGGTCGTCGCGGGCGATCAGCACCGCCAGCGCGCCGTGGCCCGAGCGCCCGGCCCGGCCGGCCTGCTGCCACAGGGAGGCGCGGGTGCCGGGGTAGCCGGTGATCAGGACGGCGTCGAGGCCGGAGACGTCCACGCCCAGCTCGAGGGCGGTCGTGGCGGCCAGGCCGAGCAGCTCGCCGGAGTGCAGGGCCCTCTCCAGGGCCCGGCGCTCCTCGGGCAGGTAGCCGCCGCGGTAGGCCGCGACGCGCCCGGGCAGCGAGCGGTCGACGGCGGCGAGTTTTTCCTGCGCGATGACGGCGATCAGCTCCGCGCCGCGCCGGGAGCGGACGAAGGCGACCGTCCGGACGCCCTGGACTACCAGGTCGGTCAGGAGGTCGGCGGTTTCGGCGGTGGCCGTACGGCGTACGGGTGCGCCCTTCTCGCCCTTGAGGTCGGTCAGGGGCGGCTCCCACAGGGCGAAGACGACCTCGCCGCGCGGGGAGGCGTCGTCGGCCACCTCGACCACCGGCAGGCCCGTCAGCCGGGACGCTGCGGCCGCCGGATCGCTCGCGGTGGCCGAGGCCAGCAGGAAGACGGGATCGGAGCCGTAGCGGGCGCACAGCCGCCGCAGCCGGCGCAGGACCTGGGCGACGTGGGAGCCGAAGACCCCGCGGTAGGTGTGGCACTCGTCGATCACGACGTAGCGCAGCGCCCGCAGGAAGGAGGCCCAGCGCGGGTGGGCCGGGAGGATCCCGCGGTGCAGCATGTCGGGGTTGGTGAGGACGTAGTTGGCGTACTGGCGCACCCACTCGCGTTCCTCCACGGGGGTGTCGCCGTCGTACACGGCCGGGCGGATCGCGTTGCCCAGCGGACCGGCCAGCTCCCGCACGGCGCGCCGCTGGTCGGCCGCCAGGGCCTTGGTAGGAGCCAGATACAGGGCGGTCGCGCCGCGCCCGTTCGGGGCCTCGGCGCCGTCCGCGAGGGCCGAGAGCACGGGCGCGAGGTAGGCCAGCGATTTGCCCGAGGCGGTGCCCGTGGCGACGACCACGGACTCGCCGTCGAGGGCGTGCTCGGCGGCCGCGGCCTGGTGTTCCCACGGATGTTCGATCCCGGCGGCCTGGATGGCGGCTACGACATCAGTTCGGATGCGATCCGGCCAGACTGCATGACGACCCTCCCGAGGGGGCAAGTGCTCCGTATGGGTGATGCGCGCAGACCGGGAAGACCCCCGTGACAGCCGGTCCAGGACCGTGCCGGGGGTGGGTCGGGCGTCCTCGGGTGCCGTGGGCCGACCGGGACGGTGAGTGTTGGCCATTGGAACCGAGTGTGTCACCGGCGTGCGGGACAATGGTCCCAAGGCGTCGTGCGCGCCTGCCGGTAAGTGATTGAATGCCATCGCGGCAGCCAATCCCTCGCCTACCTTCGGGTGGGGAGGCCCCTGGGGGGCGCCGCTCGATAGCAAGGTGCTGGAGGATCCGTGGACCTGTCCCTGTCGACTCGCACTGTCGGCGACCGTACGGTCGTGGAGGTCGGTGGCGAGATTGATGTGTATACCGCGCCCAAGCTGCGCGAGCAGTTGGTCGAGTTGGTGAACGACGGCAGCTACCACCTGGTTGTCGACATGGAGCGAGTGGACTTCCTCGACTCCACCGGACTTGGTGTGCTCGTGGGAGGCCTCAAGCGCGTCCGCGCGCACGAGGGCTCGCTGCGTCTGGTCTGCAACCAGGAGCGCATCCTGAAGATCTTCCGAATCACCGGTCTGACCAAGGTGTTCCCGATCCACACCTCGGTGGAGGAAGCGGTCAACGCCACCGACTGACCAACGGCTCTCGGCGGCGTACGGCCGATGAGGAGCGAGGGGTACCGGGCCACAGGCGGTCCGGGCCCCTGTAAGGCACGCCCGTAGTCCGAGGGGGACGCGCATGGCCACCGTTGAACTGCGCTTCAGCGCCCAGCCCGAACACGTCCGGACGGCCCGCCTGGTCGCGGCCGCCGTGGCGCGCCGGGCCGGTGTGGAGGAAGCCGTCCTCGACGAGGTCCGCCTCGCCGTGGGCGAGGCCTGCTCGCGCGCCGTCGGACTACACCGCAGCAACGGGCTGACCGCGCCCGTCCGGGTGGTGCTGACCGAGGAGGAGAAGGTGTTCTCCATCGAGGTCGGCGACGAAGTGCCCGGACCGGCCGGCGGTCCGTCCGGCGGCATGCCCGGGATCGAGGCGGTCCTGGACCCGGACGTCGAGGGTGAGGACGAGATGGGCCTGGCCGTGATCAGCGGCCTGGTCGACGACGTCGAGGTCATCAACGGGGAGACCGGCGGAACCATCCGGATGAGGTGGCCCGTCTCGGGGACCTCCGAGCTGGCTTAGGCCCGCACGGGCCCGCCCGGTCCGTCGCGCCCCCGGCGCGCCACGGTCCGGGCTTTGCCATGCCCTGACGCCTGGACCCGAGGTCACGCTCCGAAGCCATGCCCTGACGCCATGCCCTCACGCCGCCCGCTGACCCGGTGCCCCGGCCGGTGCCCGGGCCGGCGCAGCCGCCGGGTCGGCGTGCCGTGCGGTGAGTTTCGGCGCGGGGTCGTCCGGCGGCGGGAGGCCGGGTGGGTGCCGGGAAAGCGGGGGAGGCCCCGGGCCGGTGGCTTCCGGGAGGGAACGGCCGCGCGTGCCGACGTATCTTCTGATCTTATTCAAGGCCCTGCCGAGCAGGGCCTTTTCTGTCGTCGTAGATCAATTGCGGCGCCGCTCCCCCCGAATTCCTAGATCGATGACGAGGCGTCAATGCCTTTGCCCCATTACTACTTTCGGGGGTAATGGAGTGACCGGATCTATTGGTGAGGAGCATGTGCAGGCCAATTCCGTTTCCCGCGTACTGTTTTGATCGGGTCGCGCTCCCTACAATCCGTCCACATCTTGAGCTCATGACGTCAAGGAGGACGAATGACGGGGCTCTTCACCCCCATTGCGCCCGGTCGCACCACTGACCTGGCATCCGCAGTACTCACCGATGACAACCGGCTCATCGTGATGGTCATCGCGGGCGTGGCCATCGCCGCGCTCGTCGTCGCGCAGATCCTGGTCCGCCAGGTCCTCTCCGCCGACGAGGGAACCGACTCCATGAAGGAGATCGCGGCCGCCGTCCAGGAAGGCGCCAACGCCTACCTCGGACGTCAGCTGCGCACCCTCGGCATCTTCGCCGTCGTCGTGTTCTTCCTGCTCTTCCTGCTCCCCGCCGACGACTGGACGCAGCGGGCGGGACGTTCCGCCTTCTTCCTCGTCGGCGCCCTCTTCTCCGCCGCGACCGGCTACATCGGCATGCGCCTCGCGGTCCGCGCCAACGTCCGCGTCGCCGCGGCCGCGAGAGAGGCCACACCCGCCGAGGGCGAGCCCGCCAAGGACCTGACCGAGGTCTCCCACAAGGCCATGCGGATCGCGTTCCGCACCGGCGGCGTGGTGGGCATGTTCACGGTCGGCCTCGGCCTGCTCGGCGCCTCCTGCGTCGTGCTCGTCTACGCCGCCGACGCCCCCAAGGTCCTGGAGGGCTTCGGCCTCGGAGCCGCCCTGATCGCCATGTTCATGCGCGTGGGCGGCGGCATCTTCACCAAGGCCGCCGACGTCGGCGCCGACCTGGTCGGCAAGGTCGAGCAGGGCATTCCGGAGGACGACCCGCGCAATGCCGCGACCATCGCCGACAACGTGGGCGACAACGTCGGAGACTGCGCGGGAATGGCCGCCGACCTCTTCGAGTCCTACGCCGTCACCCTCGTGGCGGCCCTGATCCTCGGCAAGGCCGCCTTCGGTGACCTGGGACTGGCCTTCCCGCTGATCGTCCCCGCCATCGGGGTCGTCACGGCCATGATCGGCATCTTCGCGGTCTCCCCGCGGCGCACCGACCGCAGCGGCATGACCGCCATCAACCGCGGGTTCTTCATCTCCGCCGTCATCTCGCTGGTGCTCGTCGGGATCGCCGTCTACGCGTACCTGCCGGCCACCTACAAGGAGCTCGCCGGCGTCGACGACGCCGCGATCGCCAACCACTCCGGCGACCCGCGGATCCTGGCCCTGGTCGCCGTCGCCATCGGCATCGTGCTCGCGGCCCTGATCCAGCAGCTCACCGGCTACTTCACCGAGACCAGCCGCCGTCCCGTCCGGGACATCGGCAAGTCCTCCCTGACCGGCGCGGCCACCGTCATCCTCGCCGGCATCTCGGTGGGCCTGGAGTCCGCCGTCTACACGGCGCTGCTCATCGGCCTCAGCGTCTACGGGGCGTTCCTGCTCGGCGGCACCTCGATCATGCTGGCGCTCTTCGCCGTCGCGCTGGCCGGCACCGGCCTGCTCACCACCGTCGGCGTCATCGTCGCCATGGACACCTTCGGGCCCGTCTCCGACAACGCCCAGGGCATCGCGGAGATGTCCGGCGACGTCGAGGGCGCCGGCGCGCAGGTGCTGACCGACCTGGACGCGGTGGGCAACACCACCAAGGCCATCACCAAGGGCATCGCCATCGCCACCGCCGTGCTCGCCGCGGCCGCGCTCTTCGGCTCGTACAACGACGCCATCGCCAACGCGGTCAAGTCCGTCGGCGCCGACGCCAAGTCGATGAACCTCAGCCTGGACATCGCGCAGCCCAACAACCTCGTCGGCCTGATCCTGGGCGCCGCGGTCGTGTTCCTGTTCTCGGGCCTCGCCATCAACGCCGTCGCCCGCTCGGCCGGCGCGGTGGTCTACGAGGTGCGCCGCCAGTTCCGGGAGCACCCCGGGATCATGGACTACACCGAGAAGCCCGAGTACGGGCGCGTCGTGGACATCTGCACCAAGGACGCGCTGCGCGAACTCGCCACGCCCGGCCTGCTCGCCGTCCTCACCCCGATCGCCGTCGGGTTCTCGCTCGGCGTCGGCGCGCTCGGCTCGTTCCTCGCCGGAGCCATCGGCTGCGGCACCCTGATGGCGGTCTTCCTCGCCAACTCCGGTGGCGCCTGGGACAACGCGAAGAAGCTCGTCGAGGACGGGCACCACGGCGGCAAGGGCAGCGAGGCCCACGCGGCCGTGGTCATCGGCGACACCGTCGGCGACCCGTTCAAGGACACCGCCGGTCCGGCCATCAACCCGCTGCTCAAGGTCATGAACCTGGTGGCCCTGCTGATCGCCCCGGCGATCGTGCAGTTCAGCTACGGCACGGACGCCAGCGCGACCGTGCGGGCCGTCGTCGCGGTCCTCGCGATCGGCGTCATCGTCGGTGCGGTCTACGTCTCCAAGCGCCGCGGCATCGCGGTCGGCGACGACGGCGAAGGCGAGGGCGAGGGCGGGAGCGCTCCGGCCGAGCGGGTGGGCCAGCAGGCCGACCCGGCGGCGGTGATCTCCTCCTGAGGCCTTGAGGGGCTGAGGCTCTGAGGTCTTGAGGACCTGACGGGTACTCGCATACCACGGTCGGACTCGATCGTACGCCCGAATGGCGGACAGGCGGCGCGGACTGACGCGCCGTCCGTCCGCCTTTGCGTTTCCCGGATGGCGGGCGTGTATCTTCCGGGCCGAGAGTCTTCGAAGGGACCAATCCGGTGAACAAGAAGCTTGCGGCCGCCATGGCGGGCAGTGCGGTGCTGATGCTCGTCCTGTCCGGCTGCGGCGGGGACGACGGCGACAAGAAGACCGACGCCTGGGCGAAGAAGGTCTGCGACAGCTGGCAGCCAGAGCTCAAGAAGATCGAGCAGGCCAACGCGGACATCAAGCGGGTGGCCACCGAGAGCAGCAAGCCCGAGGAGGTCCAGTCGACCGACTCGGCGGCCTTCGGGACCATGTCCGAGTCGTACAAGTCGATGGGTACGGCCCTGCAGGGGGCGGGTGTTCCGCCGGTCAAGGACGGCGACAAGACTCAGAGCGCGGCGGTCAAGGGCTTCGAGGCGACTTCGCAGGGCTACACGGCCCTGAAGACGAAGATGGACGCCCTCGACCCCAAGGACCAGGGCAAGTTCGCCGAGGGCCTCAAGGACGTGGCGGGCGGCCTGGAGGAAGCGACCAAGGGCGGCAAGGAAGCCCTGGACCAGCTCAAGGCGGGCGGTCTGGACAAGTCGATGAACAGCCAGAAGGGCTGCCAGGTGACGACGCCGTCACCGTCGAAGTCGTAGCCGTAGTCGAAGTCCCGGTCGCGGCCGCGGACCTGTCCGCGACGGCGTCGGCCGTCAGGGCGGCCGGAACCCCTCGGGGCTCCGGCCGCCCCGGCGCGTTCCGGGGCGCACGAGGCTCCGTAGGCCGTACGGAACTGCGTGCGCCCGGGGTCCCTTCGCGGCGGCGCGCCCGGACGGCGGCTCCGACGGCGGCGGCCGTCCACGCCGAAGGCCGTGTGGCGCGGGGAATGCCGGTGACAGCGGCCACAATGGGCGGGTGAGTACCACCAGCCTTCCCTCCGGTCTGCCCGCCCGCCTCCCCTCGTCCGACGGCGCCGCCGGGCTCCGCGCCGCGATGCTCGACGCCGGTTTCACCGCCGACGGGCTGCTCGAACTGCTCGGCGCCCCCGCCTATGCCGCGCTCGCCCGCAGCGAGACGGTCCCCGCACTGCGCGCCACGCGCAGCGGCGGCGACGGGCCGCTCGCCAGCCTCGTGCGGCTCTTCCTGCTCCAGCAGCCGGTGCCGTACGTGCACGCCTCGGCCGCGCTGCCCGTCGAAGCGGCGCTGGCCGACGGCTGGCTGCGGCGCGAGCAGGCCGCCGATGGCGGGGACACGGTGCACGCCACCGTGGACGTGCGCCCGTACGGCGGGCCCGAGGGCGAGGACTGGTTCATCGTCTCGGACCTCGGCTGCGCCGTCGGCGGGGCCGGCGGGATCGGCAGTCGCGAGGAGGGCGTGGTCCTCGGGGTCGGCGGCGCCTCCACCACGCTCGCCGGGATCACCGTCCGCACCCCGGTCGGCTCGGCCCTCGACGTCGGCACCGGATCCGGGATCCAGGCGCTGCACGCGGCCCAGCACGCCACCCGGGTGACGGCCACCGACGTCAACCCCCGGGCCCTGGAATTCACCCGGTTGACGCTCGCACTGTCGGGGGCCCCGGAGGCCGAGCTGCTCACCGGTTCGCTGTTCGAGCCGGTCGGCGAGGCCACGTACGACCTGATCGTCTCGAATCCGCCGTTCGTGATCTCCCCCGGAGCCCGGCTGACGTACCGGGACGGCGGGATGGGCGGCGACGACCTGTGCCGGACCCTGGTCCAGGAGGCCGGAGCCCGGCTCAACCCGGGCGGGTACGCGCAGTTCCTCGGCAACTGGCAGCACGTGGACGGCGAGGACTGGCACGACCGGGTCCGGGCCTGGGTGCCGCGCGGCTGCGATGCCTGGATCGTGCAGCGTGACGTGCAGGACGTCACGCAGTACGCGGAGTTGTGGCTGCGCGACGCGGGCGACCACCGCACCGATCCCGCCGAGTACGCGCGGCGCTACGAGGACTGGCTGGACGAGTTCGAGGCCCGCAAGACCAAGGCCGTCGGATTCGGCTGGATCACGCTGCGGCGCAGCGACGCGGCCGAGCCGTCGATCGTGGTGGAGGAGTGGCCGCACTCGGTGGAACAGCCGCTCGGGGACACCGTCGTGGCGCACTTCGCCCGGCAGGACTACCTCCGCGACCACGACGACGCGGCCCTGCTGACCGGCTACTTCCAGCTGACCGAGGAGGTCGTCCAGGAGCAGGTCGGGGCGCCCGGGGCGGAGGATCCGGAGCACGTGGTGCTCCGGCAGTACCGCGGGATGCGGCGCGCCACCAAGGTCGACACGGTCGGCGCCGGCTTCGCCGGGGTGTGTGACGGATCACTGAGCGCGGGTCGGATTCTGGACGCCATCGCGCAGCTGATGGCGCAGGACCCGGTGGTGCTGCGGGACCGCACGCCGGAGGCGATCCGGATGCTGGTGGAGCAGGGGTTCCTGGAGCCGGTGACGGAGCCGGTGGCGGAGCCGGGCGGGGAGCGGGGGGCGTAGGGCAGTCGGAACCAGGATGTAACCCGGGGTTCGCCTGGTGTATCCCCCCGGCTGGCAGGCTCCTGCTCAGCGGGATCCGGGGGGATCCCGAGAGCGGCCCAGGGGCTTGAGGGGAACGGCATGGAAGACGGACCTGCGATCTTCGCGGCGACCGTGTTCCTGCTGTTCGGGGCCGCTCTGCTGGTCTGGACGGGGGCGCGCGCCCGGCACGGCGCGCCGGTGGCCGAGGGCGTGCGCCCCGTCATTGCCGTACCGCTGGCGCTGCTCGCCGGCGCGGTGTCGCTGGCCCTCGGCATCTGGTGCCTCGGGCGACTGTGACGCCGGGGCGACCCGGGCGGTCGTGAAGCCCGGGCGGTCGTGAAGCCCGGGCCTTCGTGAAGCCCGGCCGGCGGCCTCGCGGCCGCGGCCGCGGGCCCGGCCGTACCGCGGGCACGCTCGCGAGCGGCGCGCCGGGTTTCGCCGAGGTTCCCTCCGAGGTGCGCGTCAGGCCGTAAACCCCGACGTGAAGAGGGGTGCGGGGGCGGGGCCAGACGGCCCTTTGGCCACTCCGCCCGGTGATCGCCGAGGGTCCGCCGTGGCATCCGGGCGGCAGAAATGGCACTTGTCGGGTTACCGTTCGAGTGGCCGTTGCGGGCTTCTGCCGTTTGACACGGGGGCGGGTTGTACCGTCACACTCCGCAGCGTCGCCGTACTGCGACCGAGTGCCGACCGGAGAGAAGAGCCAAGTTGTCCCCGACTAGCGAGACCGCAAAGGGCGGCCGCCGACTCGTCATCGTCGAGTCCCCTGCCAAGGCGAAGACGATCAAGGGCTACCTCGGCCCGGGGTACGTCGTCGAGGCGAGCGTCGGGCACATCCGCGACCTCCCCAGCGGCGCGGCCGAGGTTCCCGACAAGTACACCGGCGAGGTCCGTCGCCTCGGAGTGGACGTCGAACACGACTTCGCGCCGATCTACGTCGTCAATGCCGATAAGAAGGCCCAGGTCAGGAAGCTCAAGGAGCTGCTGGCCGAGTCGGACGAACTCTTCCTCGCCACCGATGAGGACCGCGAGGGCGAAGCCATCGCGTGGCACCTGCAGGAAGTCCTCAAGCCCAAGGTCCCCGTCCACCGGATGGTCTTCCACGAGATCACCAAGGACGCGATCCGCGACGCCGTCGCCAACCCGCGCGAGCTCAACCAGCGCATGGTCGACGCCCAGGAGACCCGCCGCATCCTCGACCGCCTCTACGGCTACGAGGTCTCGCCGGTCCTGTGGAAGAAGGTCATGCCGAAGCTTTCGGCGGGCCGCGTCCAGTCGGTGGCCACCCGCATGGTCGTGGAGAAGGAGCGCGAGCGCATCGCCTTCCGCTCCGCCGAGTACTGGGACCTGACCGGCACGTTCTCCACCGGCCGCGCCGGTGACGCCTCCGACCCCTCGACGCTGGTCGCCCGCCTGAACACGGTCGACGGCAAGCGCATCGCGCAGGGCCGCGACTTCGGCTCGACCGGACAGCTCAAGGGCGAGGTGCTGCACCTCGACGAGGCGAACGCGCGGGCGCTGGCCGCCGCGCTGGCCGAGACCTCGTTCGCGGTCCGCTCGGTCGAGTCCAAGCCCTACCGCCGCTCCCCGTACGCCCCCTTCCGTACGACGACGCTCCAGCAGGAGGCCTCGCGCAAGCTCGGCTTCGGTGCGAAGGCGACGATGCAGGTGGCGCAGAAGCTGTACGAGAACGGCTTCATCACCTACATGCGTACGGACTCCACCACGCTCTCCGACACCGCGGTGTCGGCGGCGCGTGCGCAGGTCACGCAGCTCTACGGGGCCGACTACCTGCCGGAGAAGCCGCGCGTCTACGCCGGCAAGGTCAAGAACGCCCAGGAGGCGCACGAGGCGATCCGCCCCTCGGGTGATCGTTTCCGCACTCCCGCCGAGACGGGCCTGACCGGCGACCAGTTCCGGCTGTACGAGCTCATCTGGAAGCGCACCGTCGCCTCCCAGATGAAGGACGCGGTCGGCAACTCGGTGACCGTGAAGATCGGCGGCCGCTCCTCCGACGGCCGTGACGCCGAATTCAGCGCGTCCGGCAAGACCATCACCTTCCACGGCTTCATGAAGGCCTACGTCGAAGGCGCGGACGACCCGAACGCCGAGCTCGACGACCGCGAGAAGCGCCTGCCGCAGGTCGCGGAGGGCGACGCCCTGTCGGCCGAGGAGATCACGGCCGACGGCCACTCGACCAAGCCGCCGGCCCGCTACACCGAGGCCTCGCTGGTCAAGGAGCTCGAAGAGCGCGAGATCGGCCGCCCGTCGACGTACGCGTCGATCATCGGCACGATCCTGGACCGCGGATACGTCTTCAAGAAGGGCACGGCCCTGGTGCCGTCCTTCCTGTCCTTCGCCGTGGTCAACCTGCTGGAGACGCACTTCGGGCGGCTCGTCGACTACGACTTCACGGCCAGGATGGAGGACGACCTCGACCGCATCGCGCAGGGCGAGGCCCAGTCCGTGCCGTGGCTGAAGCGGTTCTACTTCGGCTCGGAGGACGCGAGCGAGGTCGTACCGGCCGAGGGCGACCACCTCGGCGGCCTGAAGGAACTCGTGACCGACCTGGGCGCGATCGACGCCCGGGAGATCTCCTCCTTCCCCGTCGGCGAGGGCATCGTGCTGCGGGTCGGCCGCTACGGGCCGTACGTGGAACGCGGTGAGAAGGACTCCGAGGGCCACCAGCGCGCGGACGTCCCGGAGGAGCTGGCCCCGGACGAGCTGACCGTGGAGTACGCGGAGGAGCTCTTCGCGAAGCCGAGCGGCGAGTTCGAGCTGGGCAAGGACCCGATCAGCGGGAACGAAATCGTCGCGAAGGACGGTCGCTACGGGCCGTACGTGACGGAGATCCTGCCCGAGGGCACGCCGAAGACCGGCAAGAACGCGGTCAAGCCGCGGACGGCCTCGCTGTTCGCGTCGATGAGCCTGGACACCGTCACCCTCGAGGACGCCCTGCGCCTCATGTCCCTTCCGAGGGTCGTGGGCGTGGACGCCGAAGGCGTGGAGATCACGGCCCAGAACGGCCGCTACGGCCCGTACCTGAAGAAGGGCACGGACTCGCGGTCGCTGGAGACCGAGGCCCAGCTGTTCGCGATCACGCTGGACGAGGCCCTCGCCATCTACGCGCAGCCCAAGCAGCGCGGGCGGGCCGCGGCCAAGCCGCCGCTGAAGGAACTGGGGACCGACCCGGTCAGCGAGAAGCCGGTCGTCGTCAAGGACGGCCGCTTCGGCCCGTACGTGACGGACGGCGAGACGAACGCCACGCTGCGGCGCGAGGACGACGTCGAGACGATCACGCCGGAGCGGGGCTACGAGCTCCTCGCGGAGAAGCGCGCGAAGGGCCCGGCCAAGAAGACGGCGAAGAAGGCCGCGGCGAAGAAGGCCCCCGCGAAGAAGGCGACGGCGACGAAGACCGCTGCCGCGAAGAAGACGACGGCGGCGAAGAAGACCGTCGCGAAGAAGACGACCGCGAAGAAGACGGTGGCCAAGAAGGCGGCCGCCGCTCCGGCGGACGAGTAGTCGCCGACGGGGCCCGTGCGATGCGCACGGGCCCCGCTCTCGGGTGCCGCTCCCAGCCCCGCCGGCGTTTGAGGCGCAGGGTCCAGGGCGGAGCCCCGGGGAACGGTGGAAGGGCGGGGCGGGGAGCAGCCCCGCGCAGCGGCCGACACGAGCGCCCGGGCCGCGGCCCGGAAGGTGGGTCTGGGGTCACACCGGACCTTGTCCACAGCCCACCGCACCGGCCAAGCGCAGCGGATAGGCTGGGCGGATGACGCGAGCCGAGCAGCCAACGGTCGTGACCGCCACCACCGCCACCGCCCAGACCACCCCCAACACCCCGCACACCCCCGCTCCCACCTACGACGAAGCCCTCGCCGCGGACTCCCGCGAGCGCGCGGTGCGCGCGCTGCTGCGCACTCCCCGGCTACGCCGTCTGTGGAGCGCCCAGCTGGTCAGCGGCATCGGCGATGCCCTGGCCCTGCTGGTGCTGGTGCTGCTCGCCTTCCAGGCAGCCGTCGAGCAGGACGCCTTCGGCGGTGGATACACCGGCTGGGCCCTGGCCGTCGCCGCCGTCTTCGGCGTGCGGATGCTGGCCACCGTCCTGTTCGGAGCCGTCCTCCTCGGCCCGCTGGCCAAGCTCACCGCCCCCGGCGGCAAGCTGGACCGCCGCTGGACGATGATCGGCGCCGACGGCCTGCGGCTCGGCCTCTTCGTCGTCGCCCCGCTGTGGCTCGACTGGATTCCCGACCAGGCGCTGATCGCCCTGCTCGCCACCGTCTTCGTCTCGGGAGCCGCCGAGCGGCTGTGGGCACTGGCCAAGGACAGCGCCGCGCCCGCGCTGCTGCCGGCCCCGCCGCCGGAAGGCGCGACCGTACGGCCGCTGCCGGACCACCTCGACACCCTGCGCCGGCTGAACCTGCGCACCTCCTTCGCGGCCATGCCCGCCGCCGCGGCCCTGCTGCTCGCCGCGACCCTGGTCGGCAAGGCCCTCGGCCTCGGCATCGGCTGGTTCGCCGAGAACCAGGCCGCGCTGGGCTCGTACGTGGCCTCCGGCCTCTTCGCCGCCTCCGTGTCGCTGCTGCTCCCGCTGGTGCTGCCCGGCGCGAAGACCCCGCGCCCGCGTTCCCCGCTGGAGGGGCTGCGCGCCCCCAAGGCGGGGGACCGGCCCGAGAAGGGGCGTACGGGAGCCATCCCGCTGCTCGTCCTCGCCTGCGCGGCCGTCACCGGAGCGATCGCCTCCGCCGCCGCCGTGGCCGTCCTGCACGCCGCCGACCTGGGTGGCGGAGCGGCCGCGTTCTCGCTGCTCGTACTGGCCCTGCTCGGCGGCACCGGCCTCGGCATCCGCGCCACACAGGCCGGCAAGGTGCTGCCCGCGCTGTCCCGGCGCCGGCTGCTGGCCCTGGCCATCGCGGTGACCGGGCTCGCGCTGCTGCTGACCGGGCTCGTCCCGGACACCGCGACCGTGCTGTTCCTGTCGCTGCTCGCCGGTAGCGCCGCGGGTGTCGCCGCCAACACCGGGCACACCCTGCTGGACCAGGAGACCGAGGAGTTCCGCCGGGCCCGGGTCACCGAGCACCTTCAGGCCGTCGTCCGGGTGGCCGTGGCCGTCGGGGCCGTCGCGGCCCCGCTGCTGGCCGCCGGCATCGGTCCGCACCGGCTGGCCGGCGGCGAGGTCGTCTTCGCGCACGGCGGAGCGGCCTTCACGCTGATGCTGGTCGGCGCCCTGCTGCTGCCCGTCGCCGTGGTCGTCCTGGCCAAGGCCGACGACCGCAGCGGCGTACCGCTGCGCCGCGACCTGCGCGAGGCGCTGCGCGGCGGAGAGCCCGTGCAGGCGGCTTCCGACGCCGGGTTCTTCATCGCCCTGGAGGGCGGCGACGGAGCCGGCAAGTCCACCCAGGTGCAGGCGCTGGCCGAGTGGATACGCGACAAGGGCCACGAGGTCGTCGTCACGCGAGAGCCCGGGGCAACCCCCGTCGGCAAGCGGCTGCGCTCGATCCTCCTGGACGTGTCCTCCGCCGGACTGTCGAACCGCGCCGAGGCCCTGCTGTACGCGGCCGACCGCGCCGAGCACGTGGACACCGTCGTACGGCCCGCCCTGGAGCGCGGCGCGGTCGTCATCACCGACCGCTACGTCGACTCCTCGGTGGCCTACCAGGGCGCCGGCCGCGATCTGTCCCCGACCGAGATCGCCCGTATCTCGCGCTGGGCCACGGACGGCCTCGTACCGAACCTGACCGTGCTGCTCGACGTGTCGCCCGAGGCGGCCCGGGAGCGGTTCACGGAGGCGCCGGACCGGCTGGAGTCGGAGCCGGCGGAGTTCCACCAGCGGGTGCGCGCCGGATTCCTGACGCTGGCCGCGGCCGACCCCGGGCGGTACCTGGTGGTCGACGCGGGCCAGGACCCCGAGTCCGTCAGCACCGTCGTACGCCACCGCCTGGACCGGATGCTCCCGCTCTCGGAGGCCGAGGTGGCCGCGCAGGCGGAGGCCCGTCGGCGCGCCGAGGAGGAGGCCAGGCGCAAGGCCGAGGAAGAGGCGGCGCGCAAGGCCGAAGAGGCCCGGCTGCTGGCCGAGGAGGAAGCCCGCAAGGCCCGCGAGGCCGAGGAGGCCCGGATCGCGGCGGAGGCCGAGGCCGCGCGTCTGGAGCGCGAGGCCCGACTGCGCGCCGAGGAAGAGGCCCGGGAGCGGGCCGAGGCCGAGCGACTGCGACTGGAGGCCGAGGCGAAGGCCCGCGCCGCGGAGCAGGAGCGGCTGCGCAAGCAGGAGGAAGAGGAGTCGCGGCTGCGTGCCGAGGCCGAGGAGCGCCGGCTGGAGAAGCAGCGGCGTGCCGAGGAAGCCCTGCTGAAGGCCGAGGAGGCCCGGCGGCTGGCCGAGGCCTCCGCGGCCGAGATGGCGGCCAAGGCCGCGGCGGCGGCTGCTGCGGCAGCCGCGGCAGCCGCGTCCGCTCCGGTGGCGGCGGCTCCGGCGTCGGTTCCGGCGGCTGTCGCGCCCGTGGCACCGGTGGCCCCCGTGGCTCCTGCTGCGCCCGCTGCCCCTGCGCCCGCTGCCCCTGCCGTGCCCGCGTCCAAGGTGGGCATGCGCAAGGAACCGCACCCGGACGAGGCCCTGACGGTCGAGACCCCGGTGGTGAAGCGGGTCGTGCAGCCGGACGACGTCACCCAGACGGTCCCCGTTCCGAAGACCGACCCGGCCGCGGAGACTTCGGTGCTGCCGCCGGTCCGCGCGACGGGCCCGGCCGACGAGACGGCCGTACTGCCTGCCGTAGGTTCCGAGGGCGGCCAGGCGGCCACGCGGCCGAACCGGGCCGCGCACTCCGCGTCCAGGCCCACGGCCCAGCGCCCCGCGGAGAACCCGGCCGACCGGGTGCCGCCGGGGATCTTCCGGGACGCGGGCAACGACGCGACCCGCGAGCTGCCCCAGCTCGGCGAGGACGGGCGGCCGCGCCGGGCGCGCTCGGACTGGGCGGAGGAGACCCCGCTGGACGATCTGCCCACGCTGGCGGACGAGCTGCTGGGCCCGCGCCGGGACGACGAGGACGAACAGGGCCGCGGTCCGCGCCGTCGCTGACGGGTGTCGGCGGGGACCGTCGGCAGGGATTGTCAGTGGGGGGCGCCACACTGGGTGAGCAGTAGGCACGGACGGTAGTCGAGGGAAAGGCGGTGGGCGGGATGCCCGTATGGGACGACCTGGTGGGACAGGAGCGGGTCCAGACGCAGCTGGCCGCCGCCGCCCGCGACGCCGACGGCCTGGTCACCGCCATCGAGGCGGGGACGGAGCCGCCGGCCTCCTCGAAGATGACGCACGCCTGGCTGTTCACCGGACCGCCCGGCTCCGGGCGGTCCACCGCCGCCCGCGCCTTCGCGGCCGCCCTCCAGTGCACCAGCCCCGACCGGGCCCTGGGCGGTGAGCCGGGCTGCGGGTTCTGCGACGGCTGCCACACCACCGTGATCGGTACGCACGCCGATGTGGAGATCGTGCGCACCGATCAGCTGTCGATCGGCGTGAAGGACACGAGGGCCCTGGTCCGCCGGGCGCAGCTCTCCCCGGCCGTCGGGCGCTGGCAGGTCATCGTCCTGGAGGACGCCGACCGGCTCACGGAAGGCGCGGGCAACGTCCTGCTCAAGGCAGTGGAAGAGCCCGCGCCGCGGACCGTGTGGCTGCTGTGCGCGCCTTCGCTGGAGGACGTGCTGCCCACCATCCGCTCCCGTTGCCGGCACCTGACGCTGCGCACCCCGCCGGTGTCCGCCGTCGCCGAGGTGCTGGTCCGGCGCGACGGCATCGAGCCGAGCGTGGCGCAGGCCGCGGCCCGCGCGACACAGGGCCACATCGGCCGGGCCCGTCGGCTCGCCACCGACGAGGCGGCCCGCTCCCGGCGGGCCACCGTGCTGAGACTGCCGATGCGCGTCGATGACGTGGGCGGCTGCCTCAAGGCCGCCCAGGAGCTGGTGGACGCCGCCGCCGAGGACGCCAAGCAGGTCGCCGAAGAGGTGGACACCAAGGAGACCGAGGAGCTGAGGTCCGCGCTCGGCGCCGGAGCCGGTACGGGCGGGCGGATGCCGCGCGGCACGGCGGGCGTGATGAAGGAGCTCGAGGACCGCCAGAAGCGCCGCCGCACCCGCACCCAGCGCGACAGCCTCGACCTGGCCCTCACCGATCTCACCGGGTTCTACCGCGACGTACTGGCCCTGCAGCTCGGCTCCTCGCTGGCCATCGCGAACGAGGAGATACGGCACGACCTGGACCGCATCGCCCGGGAGTCGGGCCCCGAGCGCACCCTGCGGCGCATCGAGGCGATCATCGCGTGCCGACAGGCGCTGGACCGCAATGTGGCCCCGCTGCTCGCGGTCGAGGCGATGACCATGTCCCTGCGCGCGGGCTGAGGCGGCCGACCCGGGCGGGGTGGGCCGGGCGGGTGGGCCGGGATCGCGACCCCGCACGGCTCCCCGTGACTCCACAGGGCTCCCCGTGACTCCACAGGGCTCTCCACGACTCCGCGGGGCTGCACCTGCCGTTGGCGGATTCACCCGTTCGAGCGGTCCGGAGGGTGTCTCCGGGACCCCGTCGGTCCGTGCGGGACGCAGGGCCGCCCCCGGGCGGCGGTCCGCCGCCCGGCGTGGGGCCCGAAGCCTCCGGGACCCCCGCAGGCCGTAGGCTCCGGGGATGGACACCAGTCGCCTGCTGCGCACCACCGGGACCGTGATCGCCGCCGCGGGGCTGTTGCTCTCCGGATGCACTTCGGGCGGTTCGGGGGGCCCGAAGGCCGCCGCGTCCTCCCGCGGGGATTCCGCCGCCCCCTCGGCCCCCGCGGCCGCGACCCCGGCCGCGCTGCGCTCGTACTACGACCAGAAGCTGAGCTGGCGCGACTGCGGTGTTCCCGGCTTCGACTGCACCACCATGAAGGCCCCGCTGGACTACGAGCACCCCGAGGCCGGCGACGTCGACATCGCGGTGGCCCGCCACAAGGCCACCGGCCCCGGCAAGCGGCTCGGCTCGCTCCTGGTCAACCCGGGCGGTCCGGGCGGATCCGGCATCGGATACCTCCAGGCCTACGCCGGCATCGGGTACCCGGCGCAGGTGCGTGCCGCCTACGACATGGTCTCCTTCGACCCGCGCGGCGTGGACCGCAGCAGCCCCGTGGAATGCCTGACCGGCCAGGCCATGGACAAGTACACGCAGGTGGACCAGACCCCGGACAACGCGGCGGAGCGCGCCCTGCTCGTGGCGGCCTTCAAGGAGTTCGCGGCCGCCTGCCAGGCCCACTCGCAGCGGGTCCTGCCGCACGTCTCGACCGTGGACGTGGCCCACGACATGGACGTGCTGCGCGCGGCCCTGGGCGACGAGAAGCTGAACTACGTCGGGGCCTCGTACGGCACGTTCCTCGGGGCGACGTACGCGGACCTCTACCCGAGCCGCGCCGGCCGGCTGGTCCTGGACGGGGCGATGGACCCGTCCCGCCCCGCGCTCGAACTGAACCGGGACCAGACCGAGGGCTTCGAAACGGCCTTCCGCGCCTTCGCCGCCGACTGCGCGAAGCAGGCCGACTGCCCGCTCGGCCAGGGCAGCCCGGACGCGGTGGCGCAGCGGCTGAAGGAGTTCTTCCGCAAGGTCGACGCCCAGCCGGTCCCCACCACCGACCGGGCCCGCCCCGCACTCGGCGAGGCCCTGGCCACGACCGGGGTGATCGCCGCGCTGTACGACGAGAACGCCTGGCCGCAGCTGCGCGAGGCCCTGACGGCCGCGAACAACGGCGACGGCAACGGCCTCCTCGCGCTCGCCGACAGCTACTACGAGCGCGAGCCGGACGGCAAGTACGCCAACCTCATGTCCGCGAACGCCGCGGTGAACTGCCTGGACCAGCCTCCGGCCTTCGACGGCCCAGAGGCGGTCGACAAGGCGCTGCCCTCCTTCGAGAAGGCCTCCCCGGTCTTCGGCGCGGGCCTCGCCTGGGCCTCGCTGAACTGCACGTACTGGCCGGTCAAGGCCACCGGCACGGCCCGCGCCCTGACCGCGAAGGGCGCCCCGCCGATCGTGGTGGTCGGCACCACCCGCGACCCGGCGACCCCGTACAAGTGGGCCCAGGCCCTGGCGGGCCAGCTCGACTCGGGCGTCCTGCTCACGTACGACGGAGACGGCCACACCGCCTACGGCCGCGGCAGCGACTGCATCGACTCGACGATCAACCGCTACCTCCTGGAGGGCACCCCTCCGACGGCCGGCAAGAAGTGCTGACCCACCCCCCGGAGGCCGGTTCGGGGCACCCCGTTTAACCCTGTAGACTTGGCGCCGCTGCTGATGAGAGCCTCCTTCCAAGGAAATTCTTGTCTTCCCAGCGGTGCCGCCTTAGCTCAGCTGGCCAGAGCAACGCACTCGTAATGCGTAGGTCTCGGGTTCGAATCCCGAAGGCGGCTCTGTAGAACCCTCAGGACTCACTCGCCGTGACCTGGGGGTTTTGCTATTTCCGTTCAAGGAGGAGCCCCTTCGTGCTGATGCCGGAGGGGCTCCTGCGTGAGCGTGGGGGGCGCGGGTCATCGGCCGGACGACGGTGAACGCCGCGGGATCGGATCAGCCCCATCTCCTGGTTCGAAGCCGTGAGTTCGTCCGCAGCCGCATGCCGCTTCTGATCGTCCTGGCGTTGGTGCTCGAGCACTGGCTCAGTACCGTCGCCAGCAGCTCCACGGCCTCGCGGGTGCCCGGGCCGCGAAGTCGGCGTCCCCTCCAGGTGGAGGGGTGGGGCCTCACCTGGGGGCGATGTGTTTTCTCGTCATGCGGGACTGCCATGCCCAGCGGGCGAGCCCGCCGACGGCGAGGGAGGTGATGATGGCGCCCCAGCCGATGACGTGGGGGAGGCCGGGGAAGAAGGCGAAGGACTCGGCGATGGCGGCGCGGCGGCGTTTGGTTTTCCAGGCGGGGTCTTCGGGGGTGGGCTCGGCGGTCATGAGTGGCTCACTTCGTGATGTGGTGGCACTGGCTGACCCGGCGCACGCCGTTGATGTTGATGTGCGCGCTTGCCGTAGCGGGGCAGCGTCTGGGATGCGTTCTCGCGCATCGCGTGGCCGCGGTGGCGAGAGTGGCAATGATCCGGGCCCCCGAGGGGCAGTCCACTGTGAAGATTGATCAGCGGATTGGCATGCTGACTGCCCGTAACTACCGCTCTCGGGCGCCGATCACGTGCGTGAGCGATGTGTGAGCGGGGCGTTCGTCCGAGGGGGTGTCCCAGGGGGGATATAGGGGTTGCGGGATTCGGCGTCTATCCGGCGTAGATCGACGATTGCGAGAGTTTCACTCATCAGCCCCTCGAGTGAACGGTGACTCAAGTGAAGCTCTCCTTCCAGTCCCTGATCGTCCGCACCACCGCCGCCGTTGCTGCCGCCGGATGCGCCGCCGCGCTGGCCGGTGTGCTCACCGTGGGTTCGGCGGACGTGGAGGTCCGGGCGGATGGGGCGACCGGTGGGACGACGGCGCCGGTCGCCCCCGGTACGACGGTGATCTCGGGCGGTGCGGGTGGTGGCCAGAGCCCCACCGAGTGGAACAGCAAGGGCTGAGCCTTCGGTCAGCCCTCCAGGGCTGCCATCAGTTCCTTCGCCTGCGTGGCTTCGGGAAGACCCAGCCGCGTGAAGACCGCGTACGCTTGACGGGCCCGCGCCAGGGCCGCCTCCTGGTCGCCGAGGTCGCAGAGGGTGCGCCCCAGGGCCAGCAGGGAATGCCCCTGATCGCGTTCGGAGCCCAGCTCCTCGCACAGGAACAGGGCCCGCCCGGCCTGGATCAGAGCCTCGTCGGCCCTGCCCATGGCCCGCAGCGTGTCCGAGAGACGGAACCGGGCCTGCGCCTCCTGGCCCCTGATGCTCGCCGCCGCGCACACGTCCAGGCAGCGGGTGTAGCTGGAGACGGCGTCCGCATGACGGCCCAACTCGTGCAGGGCCAGGCCCTGTACGCACAGGGCGTACGCGATGCCGTGGTGGTCGGACACTGCTTGCAGTGCCACGAGTGCTTCTTCGCAGACCAGCAGGGCCTCTTCCGCACGGCCGCTCCGCAGGCGTGCTTGCGCCGCGTTGAGCATGGTCGCCAGTTCGCCCGAGCGCTGGCCCAGCTCCCTGGCCAGGCCGATCGCCTGGTCGTAGTAGCGCACAGCGTCCTCGTAGCGGTGCTGGAACTGTGCGATCAAGCCCCGATCGTTGAGGGTTTGGCGGAGGATGACCGTGTCTCCGGCCCGCTGGCAGGCTTCGGCCGCGAGACGGGACTGCTCCTCGGCCTCCTCCAGTCGGGTGTTCTGCAATGCGGCGTTGCCGCACACGAACCGGGCCCGGCCCGCGGCGTGGTCGTCGCCCCGCAGCGCCGCCGCTTCGGCCACCGTACGCGCCGCCGCGGCGAGCTGGCCGTAGGGGATGTCCTTGCCGAACGGGCTGAGCGCGATGACCAGGTCGGTGGCCGCGCGCAGGATCCGCGGGTCGCTGCCCGCCGGGGCGCGGGCGGCCAGCATCACCGCGTTGGAGACGCAGTCGAACTCCGTGGTCACCCAGGCCCGGGCGTCGGCCAGGTCCGTCAGCAGCGGACCGGGGACGGGGCTCGCGGCGAGGAAGACGCCCACCGGGTCGCCCGGCACCATCTGCTGGAACGCCGAGCAGCCGCCGGCCAGCAGGAAGTCCAGGAACCGGGCCAGCGCCAGGGCGCTCGCACCGGCGTCCTCGCCGAGCTGCAGGGCGAAGGCCCTGACCAGGTTGTGGTAGCGGTAGCGGCCGGGTACGGGCGCCTCCAGCATGGCGGCGTCGACCAGTGATTCGAGCAGGTCCTCGGCGTCGTCCTCGTCGAGGTCGAGTGCCGCCGCCGCGGCGGCCAGCCCGATGCCCGGCTGGGTCATCGGGGCGAGCAGCCGGAAGGCGCGCGCCTGCTCCTCGGTCAGCTGGTGGTAGCCGAGTTCGAAGGCGGCGGCCACGGCCAGGTCACCGGCGCGCAGTTCGCCGATGCGCCGGCGCTCATCGGCCAGCCTCCCGGTCATGGTCTCGACCTTCCACCGCGGACGGGCGGAGAGCCGCGCGGCCACGATGCGCACGGCGAGCGGAAGGTGCCCGCAGGCGGTGACCAGCTCGACCGCGGCCTCCGGTTCCTCCGCGACGCGGTGCTCGCCGACGATCGCCGTGAGCAGGGCTATCGCCTCGCCGGTGGCGAAGACGTCCAGGTCGGCCTGGGCGGAGGTGGAGAGGCCGACCAGCCTGGCCCGGCTGGTGATGATCACCGCGCACTCGGCGGAGCCCGGCAGCAGCGGTCTGACCTGTGCGGGGTCCCTGGCGTTGTCGAGCAGGAGCAGGATGCGGCGGCCGTCGAGCAGGGAGCGGAAGAGCCGGGCGCGGTCCTCCGTGGCGTTGGGGAGGCCGTGCCCGGGGACGCCCAGGGCGGTGAGGAGGCTGCCCAGTACCGTCCCGGGGTCGGCCGGATCCAGTCCGTTGCCGCGTAGATCGGCGTAGAGCTGGCCGTCGGCGAAGTCCTGCTTGGCCCGATGGGCGACCCGGAGCGCCAGCGTGGTCTTGCCGATGCCGCCCATGCCGGTGACCGAGGCAACCGGGAGAGAGGTGCGTTCGGGGTTGGTGAGCACCTGGCACAGCCGTTGCACCGCGTCCGAGCGGCCCGTGAAATCGGGTGTGTCGGCGGGGAGCTGGGCGGGCCTGAGAGGGGCGGGCGGGGCGGTGGGCGCCGGGGTGGGGGCGGCGGTGTCGTCCGGTTCCCGGGCTTCGGCCCGCGCGGGGGCGGTGGCGCGCCTCTGGGTGGGGACGGACAGCAGCGGGTCGCCGCCCAGCACCCGTTCGTGCAGGGCGGTCAGCTCGGGGCCCGGATCGACGCCGAGCTCCTCGGCCAGGACGTGGCGGGCGCGGGTGAACACCGCCAGTGCGTCGGCTTGCCGGCCCGACGCGTACAGGGCGCGCATCAGGAACCCGTACGGCCGCTCCTGCAGCGGGTGTTCCTGCGTGTAGGCGGTGAGGTCCGGGATGACGAAGGTGTGCCGGCCCTGTTCGAGGTCGTGCTCGAAGCGCTCCTCGATCAGCCCCAGGCGCATTTCGGTCAGCCTGGAGCGCTGCTGTTCGGCGAACGGTCCGGGGACCCCGGCCAGGGGCTCGCCCTGCCAGAGGTCGACGGCCTCGGTCAGCAGCCGCCCGCACTCGTCGTCCTCGCCGACCGCGCGGGCCTGCGCGGCGTCGGCCGCGAGCTTCTCCGCGCGGTGCACGTCCAAGGCGAGCGGCGGGACGTGCAGTTGGTAGCCGTCGCGCAGCGACACCAGGATCTTGGGGGCGGCGCGGTCCTCTTCCAGGGTCTGCCGGAGCCGCCACGCGTAGGTGCGCAGGCTCGCCAGGGCGGAGTCCGGGGCATCTTCGCCCCAGATCGCGGCGATGAGGTCGTGGGCGGACGCCGCCCGTCCGGAGCGCAGCAGCAGGGCGGTGAGCAGTGCCTGCTGCTGCGGAGACCGGGTGGCGAGAACGGTCTCGCCCCGATGTGCGCGCACGGCTCCGAGCACGCTGAACCGGATCTCCGCCCCCATGGCCCCTGCTTTCTCTCGCCGCACCGGCGGTGGCGCCTGTGGAACGGTCCGGTCTGACCGTTCCGGCGTCGTGACGACCGGAAGTCGATTGTCACATGAGGAGAAATTATGAAGAGAGCATGACGAATTCCGGACATAGGGAGATCCACAACGTGACCGACCCATGTCTTGACAGGGAAGTCGCGAATATTTGTGCTCTTTATGTCCTTTGTGGGCTATTCATCGATCAATACCACCCGCACCACATACGGGAGGATGTGCACGGCCCACGGATCGTGGTCCAGCAGAACGGCGACCGGCGTCCGGCCCAGAGCCCGCAGTGCCTCCGCGGGGCGCACCCAGCGGACGGCGCCGGAACCCATGCCCCCGCCACCACCCATGCCCCTGCCGACACCCGTGCCCCCGCCGACGTCCCCACCCGCCGCCGGTGCCTCCCGGTCCGCGGTGATCTCCGCGATGGCCGGGAGCCGCGCGGGCGCGTGACCGGACGGCGCCACCGTGTCCGAGAGCCGGGCGGCCAGCGCGCGCTCGGCGGCGGCACGCAGGGCCGCGGCGGGCGTGGCGCCCGTCGCGAGGACCGTGGCGGGGCCGGTGCGGACCGCACAGGCGGGGACGGACAGCAGTCCGGACAGGTCGTGGGCGACCAGCTCGCCCGCCTCGTGCAGGATCCCCAGCAGCCGGGTGCCCCGCTCGTCCGTCTCGCAGGCCCGCAGGTCGAGCCGGGGCACGCGCGTCGCGGGGTCGGCCAGCCGCAGCGCGAGCAGCGCCTCGACGTGCTGGGCGAGCCCGGACTCCAGCGCGTCCAACCAGGTGAGACCGGCCGCCGCACCGACCGGGGGCCGCGAGGGCGGCTCGCGATCCGGTACGGGGAAGGCCTCGCCGGCCGGGACCCTGCGCAGCGCCCCGGTGACCAGGTCCAGTCCCCAGGCGAAGGGCTCGCCGTCGGGCCGCGCGAGGCGGCGCCGGTCGATCGAGAGCATCCCGTAGCCGGCGAGACCGGTGAGCACCGCCGCCAGCCGGGCCGATTCCGGGACCCCGGCGACCCGTAGGCCGAAGGCGGCGGGGAGCCGGGTGTCAGGATCCGTCGCCACGTCGATCCGGCGGAGCAGTTCGGCGGCGTCGACGGTCGCGCCGCCTTCGCGCGCGAGGAAGGCGGCGCGGGCCGTCGCCTCGGTGTGCACGGGGGCGGGTGTGGCGGTCGCGCATGTGTCGTCAGTCGGCCGCGTCAGCATGCGGTGGCTCCAAATCTCGGCGGGCGGAAGGACCTCCTGGGTCACATGAAAGGCGAGGGGGATACACACCCGATATCCCTCGGCTCTACGGCTCTACGGCTCTACGGCTCCACGGCCCTCCGTCGCTTCGTGGGAGGGGGGAGTCGTGGCGAGGGCGACGGCCGCCGCGTAGCCGGGCTGGGCGGTGACGTCCGACAGCGTCCAGCCGGGCACGTGCCCCGGCCAGGGCCCGGCTCCGACGTAGCTCTCGGCGGCCGGGACGCCCAGTCCCGTGCCGGTCCCCTTGAGGTAGGCCTCCTTGCGGCACCAGCAGCGGGCGAAGGCCGCCGGCCGATCGGCTGCCGCCACCCCGGACAGCTCCACCCGCTCCCGGGGATGCAGCACGGTGCTGATCTCGTCGGCGACGGCCAGGTCGACCAGGCGCTCGACATCGACCCCGACCGGTGTCGCGGCGAAGGCGAACAGCACGAGGTCGCCGCTGTGCGCGAGCGAGAAGTGCAGGTCGGCGCCGGGCACGTACGGGCGGCCGTGCGGTCCGACGCACAACGGGCAGGGCTCCCTGCCGAAGACGACGGCGGCCGGATCCCTCCCCAGGTAGCCGCCGAGCAGCCGCCGCAGGCCGATGTGGGCGGTGGCGTAGAGATCCCGGTCGTCGGGCTTGCGGTACGAGGCGTAGCGGGTGCGTTCGGCGGCGTCGAGCATCGCGTACCCGTCGGCGATCGACGCGCGGTGCTCGGCGAGCCGCAGCTGCCACAGTTCCGGACCCGTGCCCGGCGGGGTGAGCACGGCCGGGAGCGGTGCGGTGTCCAGGGTGCGCGGGACGAGCGGTGTGAGCGGTGTGAGCTGCGTGAACGGGGTGAACGGGGTGGGTGCGGTGAGCGGTCCATGTCCTGGGGCATGGTCTCGCCGAAGCATTACGGACATCAGGCCTCGCGGTCAGTACACGGGTGCAGGGCACGGATCGGAATCAACGGTGGATCGGGCGCGGCTCGGGCCGGGGGCTCGGGCCGGGCGTCGGCTCGGGCGTGGCTCAGGCGGCGCGGTCGCGGATTTCGAGCGTGCAGCACTTCACGCTGCCGCCGCCCTTGAGGAGCTCGGACAGGTCCATCCCGATCGGCTGGAAGCCGCGCTCGCGCAGCTGCTCCATGACACCCGTGGCCGCCTCCGGCAGGACCACGTGGAAGCCGTCGCTGACCGCGTTGAGGCCGAACACCTCGGCGTCGGCCTCGGACACCAGGATCGCGTCGGGGAACAGGCGCTGCAGGACGGCCCGGCTGCCCGGCGAGAAGGCCTCCGGGTAGTACATGATCTCGTCGCCGTCGAGCACGGTCAGCGCGGTGTCGAGGTGGTAGAAGCGCGGGTCCACCAGCTCCAGGCCGACCACGGGCCGCCCGAACAGCTCCTGCGCCTCGGCGTGCCCGTCGGGGACGCTGCGGAACCCCTTGCCGGCCAGCAGCCAGCTCGTGGTGGTGAGGAAGTCGCCCTCGCCCTCGTTCACGTGGACCGGGTTGTGCGTCACCTGGTAGCCGCGCTCGCGGAACCACTCCAGGTACGCGGGGCCTTCGGCGGCCCGCTCCTCGTTGCGGAACCGGGCTCCGAGCACCTTGCCGTCCACCACGGTCGCGCCGTTCGCCGCGTACACCATGTCGGGGAGTCCGGGCAGCGGGTCGATCAGGTCGATCTGGTAGCCCAACTCCTCGTACAGCGCCCGCAGCCGCTCCCACTGGGCGACGGCCAGGCCGGAGTCCACCGGCTTCGCCGGGTCCATCCACGGGTTGATCGAGTACGTCACGTCGAAGTAGGTCGGGCGGCACATCAGGTAGCGGCGCGGACTGGGCGTCCGGACCTGCGTCGACTGGCTCATGGTGCTCCTTCGGTGAGAACGAGGGGTGAAAGGTGTGGTCGGCCCGGGAGGCCGGAGGCCCGGGGGCAGAGGGGCAGAGGGAAGGGTCAGACCCGGGACGGTCGGTCGTCCGCCGCGCGCTCCGGGAGGTCCCTCAGTGCGCGGATCGGGCTCAGCAGCAGGAGGAGGCCCGCGGACACGAGGACGCCGGCCATGGCCCAGATCGTGGCCCTGCTGCCGATCGCCTCTCCCAGGTATCCGCCCAGCAGGGCGCCCACCGGGATGGCGCTGTAGTTGATGGTCGACGCGCTCGCCCTGATCCGGCCGAGCAGCTCCGGCGGGCAGTAGGACTGGTAGAAGCTGCCCATGATGACGTTCCCGGCGACCACACCGGCGACCGCGACGGCCCAGGCGAGCACGGACAGCGGCAGCGGCAGCTGATCGCCGGCGAACGGCAGCAGGAAGATGAAGGGGGCCACGACCAACTCGCAGAACAACAGGCCGCGCGCGGTGCCGAAGCGCAGCGCGATCCGGCGGGCGAGGGCCGCGCCGGCGAGCCCGCCGACGCTGACCGCCGCGAACACGGCCCCGATCCCTCCCGCGTCGAGCCCCACGCTGCGGACGAGGAACACCGTCTGGACGGCCTGGATCCCGTTCAGCGCGAGATTGCCGAGGGCGCCGAAGCAGCCGAGCCTGAGGAGGTACGGATCGCCGACGACGAAGCGGACCCCCTCGGCGATCTCCCGCCTGATGCTGCGCCGTTCGGCGGTCGCCGGGCGGGGCGTCTCGGGCACCTCGATCGACCTGAGGAAGAGCGCGGAGACCAGGTACGAGCATGCGTCCACGAGCAGGCCGGCGACGGATCCGAAGACCTGGGAGATCAGGCCCGCCACTCCGGGCCCTGCGACGTCGGCGGCGGATTCGCCGCTGCGGAACTTGACGTTCGCCTCCAGCAGGTCCGCCTTGTCGACGAGCGAGGGCACCATCGCCGAATAGGCGGTGCTGAAGAAGACCTTCGCCGTGCCCGACAGCACGGCCACCACCAGCAGCTGCCCGAGGGTGAGGATCCCCAGCCAGGCGGCCAGCGGCACGCTGGCGTAGACCGTCATCAGTACGAGGTCGCAGGCCAGCATCACCTTCCGGCGGGGCCAGCGGTCGACCCAGGCCCCGGCCGGCAGTCCGATGAACAGCCACGGGAGCCAGGCCGACGCCGTCAGGACGCCCATCATGACCGGGCTCGCCTTCAGCACGACCACCGCCACCAGGGCGAGCGAGACGTTGCCGACCGCGGTACCCAGACCGCTGGTGACCTCTCCGATCCACAGCTTGCGGAAGTTGGGCTCGGCCCAAAGGCCCCATCGGCCGCGGGTCTTCCCCGGGACGGCCGGTTCGACGGAGGCAGGTTTGACGGTGGTCCCGGTCATCGCAGCGCTCCCGCGGTCTCGGCCGGGTTCTCGGCCGGGTTCTCGGCCGGGTTCTCCGCCGGATTCCCGGTCGGGTTGCCGGCCAGGTTCTCGGCCAGGTTCTCGGCCAGCACGGATCCGATCAGGGCGATCGGGCCCGGCTGGGTCATCGCACCGTGCTCGCAGTCCAGCCGGTGGCTTTCGACCCGGCCGGTGACGTACGCCGACCAGGCCTCCTCGTAGGGCCAGTTCTCCGGTTTGTCGAGGGTGGCGCCGAAGAACACGGCGTCTCCCCGGTAGCGCCCGGGGACGTGCTCGTTCAGCAGCCGGTGGTGGTGCGCGAAGACGCCGGGCAGGGTGTGCGCCGCCTCACCGAGTACGGCTTCCAGCCCGGCGAAGCCCGGGGTGGCGGCCGGGTCGTGCCCCAGCGAGGCCAGCAGGGCGGCCCAGGTGTCCGAGGGCTCGTCGGCGACGGGCGTGCGGATCTCCTCCGAGACGGCGGGATAGCCGTCCAGCAGGGCCAGCAGGGCCACTTCCTCTCCCTCGGCCTGCAAGCGGACCGCCATCGCGTGGGCGACGACTCCGCCGAAGGACCAGCCGAGCAGGTGGTAGGGGCCGGCCGGCTGGACCGACCGGATCTGCCGCAGGTAGTCGGCGGCCATCTCCTCGACGCTCGCCGGCGGTGCCCCCTTCAGCCCCCTGGCCTGGAGGCCGTGGACCGGGCGGTCGGCGCCGACGTGCCGCAGCAGGCCGGAGTAGACCCAGCTGATCCCGGCGGCCGGGTGCACGCAGAACAGCGGCTGCTGCGAGCCCTGCGGGCGCAGCGGCAGGAGCACGTCGAGCGGGTCGCCCGAGCGGTCGGCCCCGGGATCCAGCTCCAGCCGACGGGCGAGTTCCGCCACGGTCGGGAACTCGAACAGGGCCCGGATGCCGACATCGGCGCCGAGCTCCGAACGCACGAGGCTGAGCAGTCGGGTGGCGAGCAGCGAATGCCCGCCGAGTTCGAAGAAGCTGTCGTCGATCCCGACCGCGTCGAGTCCGAGGACCTCGGCGAACAGCCCGCACAGGAGCTCCTCCGCCGGCGTCCTGGCGCCGCGCCGGGAGGACACGGCCGTGTAGTCCGGCGCGGGGAGGGCCTTGCGGTCCACCTTGCCGTTCACGCTCAGCGGCATCGCGTCGAGGACCACCACCGCGGACGGCACCATGTAGCCGGGCAGTTCCGCCGCGGCGAACCCGCGCAGCTCGGCGGCCAGGGCGGGGTCCCCGGTGACCGAAGTGCAGTAGGCCACCAACCGGCGGTCGCCGGTCCGGTCCTCGCGGGCCACCACCACGACCTGGCCGACGTCCTCGTGGCGCCCCAGGGCCGCCTCGACCTCGCCCAGCTCGATGCGGAAACCGCGCAGCTTCACCTGGTCGTCCACGCGGCCCAGGAAGTCCAGGCCGCCGTCGGAACGCCAGCGCACCAGGTCGCCCGTGCGGTACATCCGCTCCCCGGCGGCGAACGGGCAGGCCACGAAGCGTTCGGAGGTCAGCCCCGGCCGGTTCAGGTAGCCGCGGGCCAGGCCGATGCCGGACACGTACAGCTCACCGGGGACCCCGGCCGGTACCGGCTGGAGGCGGTCGTCGAGCACGTACGTCCTGGCATTGGAGATCGGTCCGCCGATGGGCGGGGCGTCCGAGCCGGAGAGCGGGCCGCTCATCGTGGCGCACACGGTCGTCTCCGTCGGACCGTAGGCGTTGATCAGAGTGCGGCCCACCGACCACTTCGCCACCAGCTCGCCCGGGGTGGCCTCGCCGGCGACCATCAGCACGCGGATCGAGGGCAGTTGGTCCGGTGACATCACGGCGAGCGCGGCGGGCGCGATGATCGCGTGGGTGACCCGGTGCTGCGCGATGAGCCCGGCCAGCTGTTCGCCGGCGGCCAGCCGCTCGGCCGGTGCGAGCACGAGGGTCGCGCCGGTCAGCAGGGCCATCACCGTCTCGGCGAGGGCGGCGTCGAAGCTGGGCGAGGCGAACTGCAGCATCCGGTCGCCCGGCCCCATGCCGACCCGTACCGCCAGGGAGTCGACGAGGCTGCTCACGCCCACGTGGGAGACCATCACTCCCTTGGGGCGGCCGGTCGAGCCCGAGGTGTAGATGACGTACGCGCGGTGTGCGGGCAGCAGCGGGCCGGTCCGGTCGGCGTCGGTGGGGTCGGCCGCGGTCGGGTCGGTCGCGGCGGCGTCGCCCTCGCGCGAACCCGGCGCGCCCAGGCCCGACAGGGTGTCGAGCAGCAGCACGGGGGCCGTGGTCCCCTCGGGGACGGCGTGGGCGCTCTCCGTGGTGGCCAGCAGCAGGGCCGGGCCGCAGTCCTGGAGCATGTGGGTGATGCGCGCGGCCGGGTAGCCGGGGTCGACGGGCAGGTAGGCGCCGCCCGTCTTGAGGACGGCGAGCATCGAGACGACCATCTCGACGGAGCGGCCCAGCACCAGTGCGACGGTCCGCTCGGGGCCGACACCGCCGTCGATGAGCAGGTGCGCGAGGCGGTTGGCGCGGGTGTTGAGCTCCGCGTAGGTCAGCTCGACGTCTTCGAAGACGAGAGCCGTCGCCTCGGGGGTCCGTGCGACCTGCGCCTCGAACTGCGCGGGCACCGTGCCGGACGGCACGTCGGCGGCGGTGTCGTTCCATTCGGTGAGGATGCGCCGGCGCATCGCGGGGGACAGGATGTCCGCCGAGCCGATCGGCAGCGCAGGGTCCTCGGCCACCGCGCGCAGCAGCCGCTCCCAGGCGGCGGCCAGCGTCTCGGCGGTGGAGGCGTCGAACAGGTCGGTGGCGTATTCGAGGGCGCCGCCGATACCGGCCGGGGCGCCGTCGGCGCCGTGGTGCTCGGTGAGGTTCGCGGTGAGGTCGAACTTGGCGCCGGCGGATCCGGTGGACTCGTACCGCGCGGTGACGCCCGGGAACTCCAGGGTCGCCTCGGCGGTGTTGTTGAAGGCGAGCATCACCTGGAAGAGCGGGTGCCTGGCCAGCGAGCGGACCGGGTTGAGCTCCTCCACGAGCCGCTCGAAGGGGACGTCCTGGTGGGCGTAGGCCGCCAGGTTCGCCTCCCGGACCCGGGCCAGCAGTTCGGTGAAGGTCGGCCGGCCCGAGAGGTCGACGCGCAGGACCATGGTGTTGGCGAAGAAGCCGACGAGGTCGTCCAGGGCCTCGTCCATGCGTCCGGCGACGGGCGCGCCGATCGGTATGTCCTCGCCGGCGCCGAATCGGTTCAGCAGGGTCGCCAGCGCGGCCTGCAGCACCATGAACAGGGTGACGCCGTTCTCCTTGGCCAGCCCGGTCAGCCGTGCGTGCAGCGCGGCGTCGAGGGCGAGGGGCACCACGGCGCCCCGGTACGAGGCCACGGGCGGGCGGGGCCGGTCGGCGGGCAGCGCGAGCTCGTCGGGCAGCCCGGCCAGGGCGCCCTTCCAGAAGGCCAGCTGGCCGGAGAGGAGGCTGGCGGGGTCCTCGTCGGAGCCCAGCAGGTCCCGCTGCCACAGGGTGTAGTCCGCGTACTGCACGGGGAGCGCCGCCCAGCCGGGTGCGCCGCCCGCGCGGCGGGCCTCGTAGGCCTCCGCGAGGTCGCGGAAGAGGGGGTCCAGGGACCAGCCGTCGCCGGCGATGTGGTGCAGCACCAGGACCAGTACGTGCTCATCGGGTCCGCAGACCCGCAGGTAGGCGTGGAACGGCAGGTCCGTGGCGGTGTCGAAGACGTGGGCGGCGGCCTCGGCGACCGTGCCGCCGGACCGGGTGAGCAGGGGGCGGGAGGGTCCGTCCAGCACCACCTGGTGCGGGACTCCGCCGGTCTCGTGGAAGACGGTGCGCAGGGCTTCGTGCCGGGCCACCACGTCACCGAGCGCGGCCTCCAGGGCCGCCGTGTCCAGGTGGCCGCTCAGCCGCAGGGCGAGCGAGACGTTGAAGGCGGAGCTGGGCCCTTCGACCTGTCCGACGAACCACAGGCGGCGCTGTGCGAAGGACAGGGGGAGCGCGTCGGGGCGGTCGAGGGGCCGCAGGGCGGGGCGGGTCCGGCCGCCCGGTATCCGGTCGCCGAGCTCGGCGACCGTCGGGGCCTGGAACAGGTCCGCGATGCCCATCTCCACGCCCAGGACCGACCGGGCCCGGCTGGCCAGCCGGGTCGCCAGCAGGGAGTGGCCGCCCAGCTCGAAGAAGTCGTCGTCGATGGAGACGGAGCCGACGCCGAGCACCTCGGCGAACAGCCCGCACAGGATCTCCTCGCGCGGGTCGCGCGCGGACCGGCCCCGGTCGGCGGTCGCCGTGCCGGGGACGGGCAGGGCCTTGCGGTCGACCTTGCCGTTCGCGTTCAGCGGCAGCGCGTCCATCACCACCACCGCGGACGGGACCATGTAGACGGGCAGCGAGGCGGCGGCGAACCGGCGCAGCTCCACGGCCAGTTCCGGCACCTCGGCGGAAGGCGTGCAGTAGGCGACGAGCCGCATGTCACCCGGGCGGTCCTCGCGGGCGATCACCATGACCTGCCCGACGCCTTCGTGGCGTCCGAGGAGGGCCTCGATCTCGCCGAGCTCGATGCGGAACCCGCGCAGTTTCACCTGGTGGTCGACCCGGCCCTGGAACTCCAGCACGCCGTCGGCGCGCCAGCTCACCAGGTCGCCGGTCCGGTACATCCGCTCCCCGGCGGCGAACGGGCAGGCCACGAACCGCTCGGACGTCAGCGCGGCGCGGTTCCAGTAGCCGCGCGCCAGCCCGGCGCCGGCCACGTACAGCTCGCCGGGCACACCGGCCGGGACCGGCTGCAGCCGGCCGTCGAGAACGTAGAGCCGCATGTGGTCCAGCGGGCCGCCGATCGGGACCCGGGTGCCGGCCAGGTCCGGTGCGGTCAGCTCCTGGAAGGTGGCGAAGGTGGTCGCCTCGGTCGGTCCGTAGACGTGGGCGAGGAGCAGGTCCGGGCATGCCTCGAGGACGCGGCGCATCAGGCTGGGGGAGGCGGCCTCGCCGCCGGTGGACACTGTGCGCAGCCCCGCGAAGGCCTCCGGGTCCTCCTCGGCGATGACGTCGAACAGGGCCTTGGTGAGGAACATGCCCGTCACCCCGTGCCGGTCGACCGCCGTGCGCAGCTCCCGGGCGCCGAGTCCTCCCGGGGGTGCGACGACGACCGTCCCGCCCGACAGCAGCGGCACCCACAGCTCGTAGGTCGCGGCGTCGAAGGCGTGCGGGGAGTGCAGCAGGATCCGGTCGTGGGACCCGTCCGACCAGCGGTGGTCCGCGGCCAGGTCGGCCACGTCGCGGTGGCGGACGGCGACGCCCTTGGGCAGGCCCGTGGATCCCGAGGTGTACATGACGTAGGCGAGCTGGTCCGGGTGGACGGTGACGTCGGGGGCCGAAGACGATCCGGCGGACCGTGCGTCGGGGAGTGCGTCCAGGGGCGCGTCCGGCAGGCCGACCCACCCGCCGTCCACGAGGCGCACCACGTGGGCCGCGTGCTCGAAGCCGACCTCGGCACGGTCCGTCAGCAGGACCGCGGCGCGCGTGTCGGCGACCACCAGGGCCATGCGCTCCGGCGGGAAGCTGGTGTGCATCGGCACGTAGGCGCCGCCGGCCTTGGCGACGGCCAGCGTGGCCACCACCACCTCAGCGGAGCGCTCCATCAGCATCGCCACCGGGGTCTCGGGGCCGACGCCCAGGGCGACGAGGTGGTGCGCGAGCCGGTTCGCCCGCGCGTCCAGCTCCGCGTAGCTCAGCCGGACGTCCCCCGCGACCGCGGCGGCCGACGGCGTACGGGCCGCCTGGCGCGCGAACAGCTCCGGAAGCGAGGCGGCGGGCCGCGGCAGCGGCGCCGCCGACTGCGGGGCGTTCCACTCGGTGAGGATCCGGGACCGCTCCTGGGCGTCGAGGACGTCGATGCGCCCGATGGGGGCGCCCGGGTCGGCCGCCGCGCCGGACAGCAGTCGGCCGAGCCGTGTGCACAGGGCCTCGATCGTGCCCGGGTCGTACAGGTCGGCGGTGTACTCGACGGAGCCGGCGATCCCGGCGGGGGCGCCGTCCGCGCCGAAGACCTCCTCCATGCCGATGTTCAGGTCGAACTTGGCGACCCGCATGCCGATCGGCTCGGACGAGGCCTCCACACCCGCCAGGTCGAGCCGCGCGGGATCGTTGTTCTGCAGGACCAGCATCACCTGGAAGAGCGGGTGCCTGGCCAGCGAGCGGACCGGGTTGAGCTCCTCCACCAGGCGCTCGAAGGGGACGTCCTCGTGGGCGTGGGCCTCCAGGTGCGTCTCGCGGACCTGGGCCAGCAGTCCGGCGAACGTCGGGTCGCCCGAGGTGTCGGTGCGCAGGACCAGGGTGTTGACGAAGAAGCCGACGAGGTCGTCGAGCGCGTCGTCGGAGCGGCCCGCGACCACGGACCCGATCGGTACGTCCGTGCCCGCGCCCATCCGGGTCAGCAGCGCCGCCAGGCCCGCCTGGAGCACCATGAACAGGGTGACCCGGTGGGTGCGCGCCACTTCGAGCAGCGCGGCGTGCAGTGCGGGGCCGAAGCGGAACGCGTGGGCGTCGGCGGACGGGCCGAGCACCGGCGGCCGGGGGCGGTCCGTCGGCAGCGTCAGCTCCTCGGGGAGCCCGGTGAGGTTGGTCCGCCAGTAGTCGAGTTGCCGCGACAGCAGGCTGTCGGGGTCGGTGTCGCTGCCGAGCAGCTCCCGCTGCCAGGCGGCGTAGTCCGCGTACTGCACCGCCAGCGGCTCCCAGCCGGGAGCCGTGCCCGCGCACCGCGCGGTGTAGGCGGCTGCCAGGTCGCGCAGGAAGGGGCCCTGCGACCAGCCGTCGCCCGCGATGTGGTGGAGCACCACCAGCAGGACGGACTCCCCGGCGCCGAGGTCGAAGACCGTGACACGGATGGGGAGTTCGGTGCGCAGGTCGAAGGTGGTGGCGGCGGCCGCGTCGCGCAGCGTCGGGTAGTCGCCGGGCGTGCAGCGGACCGTCTCGAAGCGCGGGCGCGCCTCGTGGGACGGCACGACCTGCTGGACGGGGACCCCGGCGAGGACCGGGAACACCGTGCGCAGGGCCTCGTGCCGGTCCACGACGTCGGCGACCGCCTCCCGCAGTGCGGGGATGTCCAGTTCGCCGCGCAGACGTACTGCGAACGGCAGGTTGTAGAGCGGGCTCGGACCCTCGATCTGGTCGATGAGCCAGAGGCGCTGCTGCGCGAACGAAACCGGAATCACGATTCTTCCTTCACTTACACGGAGGTGGCTGCGGGGAGCACGCTCGGCTTGCAGTCCAGGAGTTCGACGGGCTCGCCCATCACGACGGCGATCTTGCGGTCGCCGCTGAAGGGGTCGCGGCCGTGGGCGGCGAGGATGTTGTCGACGAGCATCACGTCGCCGACCTCCCACTTCTCGCGCACGGTGGCCGCCGCGTAGGCCGCGTTGATCTGCTCGACGTCCTCCCGGGTGAGCGGCTCGCCGTCGCCCAGGCCGGTGTTGAAGGGCAGGCCGTCCGAGCCGAACAGCTCGGTCATCGCCTCGCGGATGTCCGGTTCCAGGGACCACTCGTTCCAGAACGCCATGTGGTTGAACCAGACTTCGGCGCCGGTGACCGGGTGGGTGATCGTGCCCGGACGGAGCTGGCTGGTGCGCAGCGATCCGTCTTCGCGCCATTCCATGGAAATGTGGTTCTCGGCGCAGTATTCGGCGACCTTCTCCGGGTCTTCCGTGGAGAAGGCGGTGCGCCAGTCGAGCGAAACGTATTCCGAGTAATTGCGGGTGAGCGTCCAGCCGTGGGACTTCATGCGCTCGACGAGCCGCGGCGGGAGGGTGCGGAGCACCTCGCGGACGTCGGCGACCGGGGTGGCGCCGCCCACCGGCGGGGCGATCAGGCAGGCGAACAGCAGCAGGCCGGGGAAGGTCAGCGTGTAGCTGTTCTCGTTGTGCATGTGGATCGACTGCGCGGCCGGCAGGTCGGTTGACGAGGAGACGCCGTTGCCGAAGTCGCTGCGCGGGGTGGCCTTCTCCCGGTACGGGGTCCGCGTCGGGACGAGGATGTCGCGGATCTTCGCGACGTCCGCGCTGTCGGCGACGGGCAGCCCGCGCAGGAACACCACGCCGTGCTCGTGCAGGCCCGCCCGCAGTGCGGGGGCGGCCTGCTCCAGCCAGGCACAGGCCTGGTCCATGTCGGTGAGGCCCGATACCCGCGTCAGCGCCGGTCGGCCCGGGTTGATCTCCCAGTTCAACATGGCCCGATCACTGCCGCTCGAGCGTCGCGACGAGGCTGGCGGGACGAATGTCCGTCCAGTTCTTCTCGATGTAGGCGAGGCAGCCCTGGCGGGTGTCCTCGCGGTGCGTGGAGAACCAGCCCTCGGGCACGTCGATCCAGGCCGGCCAGAGCGAGTGCTGGTTCTCCTCGTTCACGAGCACGAGGTACTTGCTGTTGTCGTCTTCGAATGGGTTCGTCATGGTGGTGCCTCCTTGTTGATGCGAATCTATAAACGCGGGGGTGCCGGGATCCGGCAGAAGAACAGGCAGAAGACCGGAGACTCAGCGGGGAAGCAGACGCACCGGGAAATGGTCGAGCCCGAAATTGATGATCGAGCGGTTGTACACCGGAGGGCCGGTCGGGACGATCTCCGCGGCCCGCTCCAGGGCCGCCGAGAACAGGGCGCTCAGCTCGGCCTTGGCCAGCGGTGCGCCGATGCAGTAGTGGGCGCCCAGGCCCAGCGCCAGGTGCCGGTTGGGAGAGCGGTTCAGGATGATCTCGTGCGGCCGGTCGAAGGCCGCCGGGTCGCGGTTGGCGGCCCAGGTCCACACGACGACCCGGTCGCCCTCGCGCACCTGGTGGCCGCCGAGCTCCACGTCCCGGCTGGCGGTGCGCAGCGTGTGCAGGCCGACCGAGGTCCAGCGCAGCAGTTCGTCCAGGGCCGGGCCCATCTCGGCCTCGCCGGACTGCAGTTGGCGCCACAGTTCGGGGTTCTGCACCAGCGTCAGCAGCCCCATGGCCGCCGTGTGGCGCACGGTCTGGACGCCGCCCACGACGATGTTGTCCAGGTTGAGGACGACGTCCTCGACGGGCAGCAGCCGGCCGCCCACCCGGTACGTGGCCATCTTGCTGATCAGGTCGTCGCCGGGCTTGGCCCGCCGCATCATCACCTGGTGCAGGAGGAACGGGATGAGCTGCTGGTGGCCCGCCCGGCGCTCCTCGGCGGTGCGTCCCAGGAACGCCTGGTCGCAGACCCGCACCACCATGTCCCGGTCCTTGGCGGGCACGTCGAGCAGATCGCACATCACCGCCAGCGGCAGCGCGGAGACGGCGTCCGAGAGGTCGACCTCGCCCAGTTCCATGGCCTTGTCGAAGATCTCCCCGGCCAGTTCGGTGATGCTCCGCGAGGCGTTGCGCGCCCCGCTGGGCGAGAAGAACGGCACGGCCGGGGTGCGCAGTTCGCGGTGGCGGGGCGGGTCGGACAGCGCCATCATGCGGCCCGCGCCGGCCGGGGTGACACCCACTCCGGCGCCCAGCAGGGAGCCGCCCTCGGAGCTGTACGTCGCGGTGTCCTTGAGTACCTCGGAGGCCAACTCGTAGGAGAGCACCGACCACACGGGGCCGTCGTCGGCGGTCTCCATGCGGTGTACGGCGCCTTCGGCGCGCAGCCCGTCGACGATGTCCGCGATATCGGGCCGGGCCCACAGGGACGGGTCCGTCAGATCGACCCTGGTGGTCGTGGTGATGGTCACTGGTGCTCCCGGACGGGCTGGTGAGAGGGGTTTTCTACGGGGCTTTCGGCCGCGGGGGCCGCGGACCGGCTCCCGATGACCGACGTCAGGAGCTCTACGGGGCCCCGCCGGTCCACGGCGGCCAGCAGATGCCCGCCGGGGACGACCGAGAGGCCGAAGCCGCCCGAGGTGTGCTCCGCCCAGCCGGCGATCCGCTGGGCGTCGAGCATCGGGTCGCCGTCGCCGGCGACCGCGTACAGATCGGAGTCGAGCAGGGGGGAGGGGCGGTGGCGGTAGGTCCGCTTCACGTCGAGGTCGCTCTGGACGGCCGCCAGGGCCATGTCCCGCAACTCCGGATCGGCGTCGACCAGTTCGCCCATGCCCGTCAGGTGCAGCAGGTCGGCCGCGCCGAGCCCCTGGGGCAGCTCTCCGGTCCAGGCCGACGGCGGCTGCGCGGAGGCCGCCACGACCAGGCCGGGCCGCAGCTCCTTCGGCAGGGCCCGCGCCACCTCGTAGGCGAGGAGGGCGCCGAAGCTCTGCCCGTAGAAGCCGAAGTCGCCGCCCAGGTGCGGGCGCAGCTCCTCGGCCACGGTGGCGACGAGCAGGTCGAAGCTGGCGGGCATCGGATCCCGCCTGCGCCCGCCGCGGGCCGGCATGCGCAGCGCCCAGACCTCGGCGAACGGCGCCAGGGAGTGCGCCAGCCGGGTGTAGGCGGGCGCGTCGCCGCCCGCGTGCGGGAAGCAGAACAGCCGGTACGGGCGGTGCGGCTGCGGGGCCGGGACGAACAGCCAGTCGCCCTCGGTACGCGGTCGCTGCCGCTTCTGCGGTTCCTGGGTGATCACCGGACACCGCCGCCGGCGCCGACCAGGGACGGGCGCTTGGCGACGCCCGTGCGGGCCGCCGCCCTGACCGACTCGGTGAACTCGGCGAGGTCGCGCGAGTCCAGCAGGTGGCGGAGCTGGAGCTCGGCGCCCAGCTTGCGGCGCAGGATGTGCACGACGCGCAGCGCGGCGAGCGAGTGGCCGCCCAGCGCGAGGAAGTCGTCCTCGGGGACCACGGAGTCCAGGCCCAGGACGGTGCGCCACACCTCGGCGACCTGCTCCTCCAGACCGGCCGACCCGTCGGACGCGGCCGGGGCCGGGGCGGCCTTCGGCAGCGGCAGGGCGGCGTGGTCGACCTTGCCGTTGGGGGTGAGCGGCAGGGCGTCCAGGATGGTGACGCCGGCCGGGACCATGTGGGCGGGCAGCACCGACCGCAGGTGGTCGAGGATGCCCGCGGCCGTCGGGGAGGCCGCGCCGGTGGTGACGTAGGCGATGAGCCGCTGGTCGCCGGGGGCCGCCTCGTGCACCGTGACGACGCCCTCGACGACCTCCGGGTGCCCGGTCAGGGCGCCCTCGATCTCGCCGGGCTCGATGCGGTAGCCGCGCAGCTTGATCTGCCGGTCCACGCGGCCCGCGTACTCCAGGACCCCGCCGGCGGTGCGCCGGGCCAGGTCGCCGGTCCGGTACATCCGCTGTCCGGCGGGGCCCGCCGGGTCGGCGACGAAGCGCTCGGCGGTCAGGCCGGGGCGGTTCACGTAGCCGTGGGCGACGCCCGGTCCCGAGACGTACACCTCGCCGGTGACGCCGTCGGCCACCGGACGCAGCCCGCCGTCGAGCACCTGCACGCGGACCCCGGGCAGCGCGGTGCCGATGTGCGGTCCGGCGCCCGTGATCCGGGCGGCCGTGGAGTCGACGGTGCACTCGGTGGGGCCGTAGAGGTTCAGGGCGTCGACGGAGCCGGAGGCGATCTCCTGCCAGGTGCGCGCCGGGACCGGCTCGCCGCCCATGAACAGCCGGGGTGCGCGGCCCGCGGCCCGTGCGCCGGCGAGCGGCTCGCGCAGCAGCTCCCAGTGCGACGGGGTCAGGTCCAGGTCGGTGACGCCGTTCTCTTCGAGCAGCGCCGCCAGCGCGACCGGGTCGGAGCGCTGCGCGTCGCCGAGCACCACGAGGGTGTCGCCGCGGCAGATGCGCGCCCACTGCTGGACGGAGGCGTCGAAGGAGACGCTCGCGTTCCAGCCGACCACGCCCGCCTCCGGGCGGTACATGCCGTTCTCCTCCAGGGCCGCGAGCAGCGAGGCGACGTTGCCGCGGCTGACTTCGACGCCCTTGGGGAGGCCGGTCGAGCCGGAGGTGTAGATGACGTAGGCGGGGTCCAGGGCGGTGAAGTCCGCTGCGTCGGCCCCGGCCTCGGCGCCGGTGGCGTCCGTGCGGATCGTCCCCACGCCCTGCGGCAGCGCCACGCCGGCGGAGTCCGCGCTGATCAGCAGCGAGATGCCGGAGTCCGCGGCCATGTAGGACAGCCGGTCCTGCGGGTAGGACGGGTCGAGCGGCACGTACGCCGCCCCGGCCCGCCACACCGCGAGCAGCGCCACGACGAGCTCCGCGGTGCGGGGCAGGTGCACCCCGACCCGGTCGCCGCGCCCGATGCCGTGCTCGCGCAGCGCCCCGGCCAGCTCGGCCGTGCGGCGCTCCAGCGCGGCGAAGGTCAGCTCGCCGTCGACGCCCCGTACGGCGGTCCGGTCGGGGGTGGTCCGGGCGGCCTGCAGGAAGCGGGTGGTTGCGTCGGTGTGCGTCATCGGGGGGACCCCTGCTCTTTCGTTTCGATGGAGCGCTGCGTTTCGGTGGGGTGCTGCGTGTCGGTGGAGTGCTGCGTGTCGGCGGGGCGCTGTGCGTCGGTGGCCGCGGCCATCTCGTCGAGGGCGGCCGCGTAGGCGTCGATGAACCGGTCGGCGAGCTCGTCGGGGACCACGGACCGCTGGTGGTCGACGGCCAGCAGCACGCGGTCGGAGACCGGGTCCTGGATCAGCGAGGCGCCGAAGGCGAAGCTGTTGGGCTCGTGGCGCAGGGTGGGCTCGCAGCCGATCCGGCCGTCCACGATCTGCGCGGAGCCCAGCTGCCCGAGGGCGTGGAAGCGCAGGTAGCCGAACTGGGTGTCCAGCCGGGTGTCGGACATCAGCCGGGCGAGCCGGGCGAACGGCACCCTGCGGTGCGGCATCATGTCCAGCTCTTCCTGGTGCACGGTGCGCACCAGGCCGAGCAGATCGTCCGCGGACGGCTCGCAGACCAGCGGAACGGTGTTGAGGAACAGCCCGTACGTCTCGGTGCCGCCGAGGCGCTCGAGGCGGCCGTTCATGGCGAGGCCGGTCGTGACCCGGGCGAGGCCGGTGATCTGCTGGAGGGCCCGCATGTGGGCGGCGAGCGCCACGGACTTGATGGGGACCCCGGCCGCGTCGGCGACCTTGCGCAGCTGCTCCGGTGCTTCGGCCAGTACCCGTTCGACGGTGCGCGGCAGGTCGTGGGCTTCGCCCGCGCCCGTCCACAGGGCGCCGCTGACCCCGTCGAGCTTCGCCCGCCAGTACGCCAGCGAGGCCTCGTCCTGGACGGCTTCGCGCTCGACCGCCACGAAGTCGCGGAAGGTGGTGCCCGGGGGCGGCGCGGGTGCGTCGGCCGGGTCGGCGGCGAGTGCGGCGTGCCGTTCCAGCAGTTCGGCGAGGAAGGAGGTGAAGCTCCAGCCGTCGAGGATGGCGTGGTGCTCGGAGATGGTGAGCTGGAAGACGTCGTCCTCCAGGCGCTGCACCGTGATCCGGAACAGCGGCGGCTCCATCAGGTCGAACGGGGAGCTGCGGTGCTCGTCGAAGACGGTGTGCACCGCCGCGTCCTGGGCGGTTTCGCCGGCGCCGCGCAGGTCCTCGAAGGCGACCGGCGGCGGCAGTTCGCCGTAGACGAGCTGGAGCGGTTCCGCGTAGCCGGAGATGTCGAGGCCGGTGCGCAGCACGGGGTGGCGGTCCATGACCTCGGCGACGGCACGGCGGAAGGCGCTCTCGTCGAGGTCGGAGGCGATCCGGTAGCTGTTGACGTTGTGGTAGCTGTCGGTGGCCCCGGCGATCTCCATGTGGAAGATCATGCTGAGCTGCATGGAGACCATCGGGTAGGCGTCGGCGAGGCCCTCGGGCAGCTCGGCCCGGACCGTCTCGTCCAGCAGCGCGAACGGCAGGTCGTCGCCGTCGCGGCCGGCGACCGGGCGGGCCAGCGGGACCAGGGCGGCGATGGTCGGGGCGTTGAAGACGTCCCTGAGCGAGACCTCCCAGCCGCGCTCGTGCAGCCCGCCCGCCATCTGGACGGCCCGGATCGAGTCGCCTCCGAGGTGGAAGAACTCGTCGTGGACGCCGATGTCGGACACGTCGAGCACCTGCGACCAGACCTCGGCGAAGGCCCGCTCGACCGGGGTGCGGGGGGCGACGTGCTCGCTGGCCGCCGCCAGGCGGGCGCCCGGGGCGGGCAGTGCGGCGCGGTCGACCTTGCCGTTGACGGTCAGCGGCAGTGCCTGGAGCACCGTCACGCTCGCCGGGATCATGTAGTCGGGCAGCGAGCGGGACAGGAACTCCCGTACGCCGTCGGGCGATCCGCCGGTCACGTAGGCCGCGAGGCGCTGGTCGTGCACGGTCACCACGCAGGCGTCCACGTCGGGGTGGGCGCTGAGCGCGTTCTCGATCTCGCCCAGTTCGATGCGGAAGCCGCGCAGCTTCACCTGGAAGTCGGCGCGCCCCACGTACTCCAGGCCGCCGTCGGGCAGCCGCCGGGCCACGTCGCCGGTCCGGTACATGCGGGCGCCCGGGGTCCCGGCGAAGGGGTCGGCCACGAAGCGTCCCGCCGTGAGGTCGGGGCGGCCCCAGTAGCCGTGGGCGAGGCTTCCGCCGCCGATGTACAGCTCGCCGGGCACGCCGACCGGGCAGGGCCGCAGCCAGTCGTCGAGCACCAGCGTGGACAGGTGCGGCATGGGGGCGCCGATGAGGCTGCGCTCGAACCCGTCGGCCGTGCCCACCACGTCGTGGGTGGTGACGTGGACGGTGGTCTCGGTGATGCCGTACAGGTTGCACAGCCGGGCCGGGGGCAGCGGGTCGAGGGCGAACCAGCGCTGGACCACGTCGGGGTCGAGCGCCTCACCGCCCAGCATGATCCACTTCAGTGCGGGCAGGGCACGCGGCCGCTGCCGCAGGGCGGGCTCCAGCTGCCGCAGTGCGGAGGGCGTCAGGCAGAGGAAGGAGACGCCCTCCTCCTCCAGCAGTTCGGCGAACTCGGCGGGCGAGCGGCTCGTGACGTACGGCACCACGACCAGTCGGCCGCCGTGGTGCAGGGCGCCCCACATCTCCCAGACCGTCCAGTCGAAGGCGTAGCTGTGGAACAGCGTCCACACGTCCTCGGGGCCGAAGGCGAAGTGCTCGTAGCCCGCCGCCATCAGCCGGCTCACGTGTTCGTGCGCGACCGCGACGCCCTTGGGGCGGCCGGTGGAGCCCGAGGTGAAGATCGCGTACGCCACGTCGCCGGGCCGCACGGCGATGCCGGGCCGGTGCTCCGGCATGCCGGCGGTCTCCTGCGCGCGCGCCGCGAGCTCGTACGTGGTCCAGGGCCCCTCGGGCACCCGGTCGGGCCGGTCGGTGACGACGAGCGCCACCCCGGTGTCGCCGAACACCATGGCCGCGCGGCCCGCCGGGGCGGTCAGGTCCACCGGCACGTAGGCCGCGCCGGTCTTCAGCACCGCGAGCACCGAGACGAGGATGTCCGCCGTACGGTCCATCAGTAGACCGACACGGTCGCCGGGCCGCACACCGGATGCGACGAGGGCGTGGGCGAGCCGGTTGGCCGCGCGGTCCAGCTCGGTGTAGGTCAGCGCCCGGGTGGCGTCGCTGACGGCCGTGCGGCCGCCGTGGGCGTCGGCCGCCTCCTCGAACAGCTCGTGCAGGCAGCGCCCGGCGGGTACGGAGACCGGGGCGTACGAGGCCTGCGCCGCGTCGGGGGCCGTGAGGTGCAGGACGGTGCGGTCGCAGTCGTCGAGGGCGGCCGTCAGCAGGTCCTGCCAGTCGCCCGCCATCCGGCGGACCGTCTCGGCATCGAACAGGTCGGTGCTGTACTCGACTTCGCCGCGCAGCTCGCCGTCGTCGAAGACGGACCAGGTCAGGTCGAACTTCGTGGTGCCGTTGGACCGGACCTGGCGGTGGGCGGCGGCCGGGCCGAAGCGGAGCGGCTCGTGGTCCTCGGCGTGGGCGCCGAACACGACCTGGACGAGCGGCGGGTGCTGGGCCGAGCGGTCGAGTGCCAGCTGGTCGACGATCTGGTCGAAGGGCACGTCCAGGTAGGCGAAGGCGTCGAAGGCGGTGTCCTGGACGCGCTGGAGCAGGTCGCGGAAGGTCGTCGTCGCGTCGAGCCGCACCCGCAGCGGCAGCAGGTTCACGAAGTAGCCGACCAGGTCCTCCAGTTCGGGGCGGTTCCTGGTCGTCACGGGCGTGCCGATGACCATGTCCTCGGCGCCCGTGTAGCGGTTGAGCAGCACCGCGAAGGCGGCCAGCTCCACCATGAACGGGGTCACGCCCTCCGCCTCGGCGAGCTCCCGCACCCGTCCTGCGAGGCCGGTGGGCAGGCCGAAGTGCTCGGTGTGGCCCCGGTGGCTCCGGGTGGAGGGGCGGGGGCGGTCGCCGGGGAGTTCCAGCAGCATCGGGGCGCCGTCGAGCTCGCGCTTCCAGTGCGTCAGGTGCTCCTCGAAGGAGGCGGCTTCCTCCTCGACGGCGTAGTCCGCGTACTGGGTGGTGAGTTCCGGCAGTACGGGCGTGCGGCCCTCGACCGACGCGGTGTAGATCTCGGCCAGCTCGCGCTCGAACACGCCGGCCGACCAGCCGTCCCACACGATGTGGTGGACGACGATGACCACGGTCGTCGCCTCGTCGCCGTGGCGCAGGGCGGACGCCCGGACGAGCGGCCCCCGCTCCAGGTCGAACGGCGCGGCCGCCTCGGCGGCGACGGCCGCCTCGGCCCGCTCGCGGCGTTCGGCCTCGGGCAGGTCGCGCAGGTCGGTGACGGCGAGGGAGGCGGCCGTCGGCGCGTGGACGAGCTGCTGCGGGCCCCCGGTGTGCAGGGCGAAGGTCGTCCGCAGGGCCTCGTGCCGTGCGAAGACGGCGCCGAGGGAGCGCTCCAGGAGCCCCAGGTCGAGCGGCCCCACCAGTTCGAAGATCCACGGGATGTTGTAGGTCGCTGCCCCGGGGTTCCAGCGGTCGAGGAACCACAGTCCCCGTTGCAGCCCCGAGACCGGGGCGACCCGGGTCACGTCACCATCAGATGCGGTCAATGTCCTTCTGCCTTCCTTGCTGCCTTCGGTGTCGCGCGCTGCCGCGCGGTGTCGCGTCGCGTCCGCCCCTGGCGCGGGGCCGCCCCTCACAGCGCCATCAGCCGCTCCGCGATCGCGCTCACCGTCTTCGCCCGGAACACCAGGTGCGGGGGGACCCGGTTGCCGGTCTCCCGCGACAGCCGCATCGCGACCCGTACGGCGGCCAGGGAGTTGCCGCCGATCCGGAAGAAGTGGTCGTCCCTGCCGACCTGGTCGATGCCGAGCACCTCGCGCATCGCCTCCGCCACCAGCCGCTCGGCCCCGGCCAGCGCCTCCTGGCCGCCGGCCGGACGCCGCTCGCGCGCCGGTGCGGGCAGGGCGCGGCGGTCGACCTTGCCGTTGGCGTTCAGCGGCAGCGCGTCGAGGACGTCGATCGTGGCCGGGACCATGTACTCCGGCAGCCGCTGGGACAGGCAGTCGAGGATGGCGTCCACGGCCACCGGCTCGGGTCCCGTCGTGATGTAGGCGGCGAGCCGCCGGTCGCCGGGGGTCGGCTCGTGGACGGCGACCACGCACTCGCGCACGTCCACGTGGCGGTTGAGGATGTCCTCGATCTCGCCCGGCTCGACGCGGAACCCGCGGATCTTGAACTGGTCGTCGATCCGCCCGGTGATCTCCAGCGTGCCGTCCTCGGTCCGGTGGCCGAGGTCCCCGGTGCGGTAGAGCCGCTCCCCGGGCCGGCCGTGCGGATGGGCGACGAACCGTCCGGCGGTGAGGCCCGGCTGGCCGACGTACCCGTACGCCAGGCCGCCGCCGGCCGCGTAGAGCTCCCCGGTCACCCCGGGCGCGACGGGCTGCAGGTCCGCGTCCAGGACCTGGACGTCCTTGCCGGCCAGGGGGAGGCCGATGGGGATCGACGGCGCGATGGTGTCGGCGGCGGTGACGGTGTGGCAGGTGGTGAAGCCCAGGCTCTCCACGGGGCCGTACCCGTTGCCCACCCGCAGGCCCGGGTAGGCCTCCAGCGCCTTGGCGACATGGGTGACGGAGGCCCGCTCACCCGCGGTGTAGGCGGCCTTGAGGCCCGCGAAGGTCGCGGGGAACTCCTCCAGCAGGAAGTTGAACAGGCTCGCCGAGAGCTGGAGCTGGGTGACCCCGTGCCGCACGGTCAGCTCGGAGATCGTCTCCGGGTCGGGCCGCTGCCCCGGCTGGAGCACGCAGACGCCGCCGAAGAGCAGGGCCCCGTAGAGCTCCAGCGCGAAGGCGTCCCAGGAGACCGGGGAGCACTGGAGCCACACCTCGTCGGGGCCGAAGCGCGCGTAGTCCTGGCCCAGGTACGTGGTGGTCAGCGCGCGGTGCGGCACGGCGACGCCCTTGGGGCGGCCGGTGGTTCCCGAGGTGAACATGACGCAGGCCAGGTCGTCGCCGCCGGCCGGGAGGCCGGGGTCCAGGTCCGAGCGGCGGGCGATCTCAGCGGCCGCCCCGTCCAGGTCCAGGAACTCGGGGCCGTGGAAGGGCGGGGTCCGGTCGCGGTGGGTGAGCACCAGTGCGGCGCCGCAGTCGGCCACCGCCCCGGCGAGCCGCTCGGCCGGGAAGTCCGGGTCGAGCAGGGTGTAGCCGGCGCCGGTCTTCAGCACTGCGAGCAGCCCGGTGACCAGGTCGAAGCCCCGTTCGACGAGGATCGCCACGACCGAGCCCCGGCCCACGCCGCGGGCCGCGAGGAAGTGCGCCAGCCGGTTGGCCCGCGCGTTCAGCTCCGCATAGGTCAGCGTCGATTCGCCGGACACCAGGGCGGTCGACTCCGGGGTCCGCGCGGCCTGCGCCTCGAACAGGCCGTGCGCGGGCGCCTCGACCGCGACGGCCAGCGTCGACATCCAGCTGTCGCAGAGCTCCGCCATCGTCTCCCGCTCGAACAGGTCGCAGTCGTACTCGAAGCGCCCGGTGAAGTCCGTGCCACGGTCGTCGACGGAGATCGACAGGTCGAAGCGCGACACGTCGTTGCTGTGGATCGCACGGGTGACGGTGGTGCCCTCGATGGTCAGCGGGCGGGTGTCCAGCGGGTGCAGCTCCAGCAGGACCTGGCACAGCGGTTCGCGGTCTTCGAGGCGGTCGGCCAGGACCAGGCTCGTGATCTCGTCGTACGGGGCGTCCTGGTGCCGGTAGCCGCCGATCGAGACCTCGCGGACATGGCGCACGAGCTCACGGAAGGAGGCGCCCGACTCGACCTTCAGCCGCAGCGGCAGCAGATTGATGAAGTAGCCGATCATGCCCGACAGTTCGGCGCGGCCCCGGACGCTCACGGGCGCCCCGAGGACCATCTCCTCCTCGCCCGAGCGGCGGTGCAGGGTCAGCGCGAGACCGGCCAGCAGCACCATGAACGGTGTGGCGTCCTCGCTGCGCGCGAACTCGCGCACCGCACGCGCCACCGGGGTCGCCATGGCGAAGGAGTGCTGGGAGCCGCGGAACTCCGGGAACTCCGGGCGCGGGTGGTCGGTGGGCAGCGCCGGCGCCTTCGGGACCTCGCGCAGGTGCTCGGCCCAGTACTCCAGCTGGGAGGCCGCCGCGCTGCGCTCGGTGCAGTCGGCGCCGTCGGGGCCGTCCGCCGGGTACTGCCGGGCGCTGTAGTCCGTGTACTGCGCGGGGAGTTCGGGCAGCGTGTGGGGCCTTCCCTCGCCCAGGGCCTCGTAGATCTCCTGGAGTTCGTTCTCCAGGACCGGCAGCGAGCCCTCGTCCCAGGTGATGTGGTGCATGACCAGCACCAGGGCGAGGCGGCCGTCCGGGGTGCGGATCGCGCGGGCCCGCATCAGCGGGCCGGTCTCCAGGTCGAACGGCTCCAGTGCCGTGGCCTCGACCAGCGCGCCGACCTGCTCCTCGGGGGCGTCCGTGACCTCGAAGGGCACCGGCATCCGGTCGTGGACGATCTGCCGCGGCCCGGCGTCGGAGAGGAGGAAGGTGGTGCGCAGGGTCTCGTGCCGGGAGGTGATGACCTCCAGGGCCGCGTGCAGCCGCTCCGGATCGGCCGGGCCCTCGAAGCGGAACACCCACGGGACGTTGTAGGTGGCGGAGCCGGGGTTCCACTGCTCCAGGGTCCACAGACCGCGCTGGAACTTCGACAGCGGGGCCTCGCGCAGGCCGGCCCGCGTCAGCGGCGCCCGCTCACCGCCCTGCGCGTCGGTCACGGCCGCGGCGAACTCCGAGAGCGTCGGCGCGTCGAAGATCGTGTACGGGGAGACCATGCCGAAGACGTCGAAGACGCGCCCGACCACCCGTACCGCGGTGAGCGAATCCCCGCCGAGGTGGAAGAAGTTGTCGTTGGCGCCGACCTCGGGCACCCCCAGGATGTCGGACCACACCGCGGCGATCAGCTGCTCGGCGGGGGTCCGCGGCGGCAGGTATCCGCGCCGCGGGGCCGTCTGGGCTCCGGGCACCGGGAGCGCGGAGCGGTCGACCTTGCCGCCCGCGGTCAGCGGGAACTCCTCCAGCACGGTGAGGCCCGCCGGGACCATGTGCTCCGGGAGGCGCTCCGCGAGGAAGGCCCTGACCTCGTCGTACTGCGGGCGGCCTGCGTCGGTCCCCGTGGCGTACGCCGCCAGGCGCCCTTCGTGGGCGACGACCACGCACGCGGCCACGTCCGGGTGGGCGGCCAGCGTCTCCTCGATCTCGCCGAGCTCGACGCGGAACCCGCGGATCTTCACCTGGTGGTCGACGCGCCCGACGAACTCCAGCGCGCCGCCCTGCGCCGTCCGGCGGACCGTGTCCCCGGTGCGGTACATCCGCGCCCCGGGCACGGAGGCGAACGGGTCGGCCACGAACCGCTCGGCGGTCGCCGCCGTCCGGCCCCAGTAGCCGCGGGCTACGGTCGGCCCGCCGATGTACAGCTCGCCCGCGGTGCCCGCCGGGCACGGCCGCAGCCGCTCGTCCAGGACGTGCAGGGTGCGCGGGCCGACGGCCAGGCCGATCGGCACCACATCGGAGCCGGTCCCCGCCGAGAGGTCCTGGACGGTCGAGGTGATCACCGTCTCGGTGGGGCCGTAGGCGTTGAACAGCGGTACGCCGGTGAGCTCGCGCCAGGCGTCGACGGCGGCGGGGTAGAGCCGGTCGCTGCCGGAGATCATCAGGCGCAGCGTGCCGGGTACGGTGCCGTGGTCGCGCAGCGCGGTGACGAATTCCTGGAAGTAACCGGCGGACAGGTTGGCGACCGTCACGCCCTGCGCGTCCAGCAGGCCCAGCAGCTCCGCGGGCGCCAGCAGCGGCTTCTCGGGTACGACCAGGCAGGCACCCGCGGCCAGCGCGGTGAGGACCTGCTCGACGGCCACGTCCACGGTCGGCCGGGCGAGGTGCAGGACGACGTCGTCCGGGGTCACGCCGAACAGCGCCACGGCCGCCTCGATGTGGACCGACAGGGCGTCGAGGGTCACCAGGACGCCCTTGGGGCGCCCGGTCGTGCCCGAGGTGTAGATGAGGTAGCCGGCGCGGGGTTCGGCCGCCGTGTGCGGGGCGCGCTCGGTGAGCACGCCGTCCGTCAGCAGGACCGTCGCACCGGCGTCCTCGACGATGAACTCATTGCGGTCCGCGGGTGCTTCGGTGTCCAGCGGAAGGTAGACGCCACCGGCCTTGAAGACGGCCAGCATCCCGATGACGTAGTCGACCCGGTCGCGGCCGGACACGGCGACGACCTGGCCGGGGGCGATCCGTCCGGCGAGCGCGCCGCTCTGCTCGTCGAGCTCTTGGTAGGTGAGGGTCCGGCCGGCCCGGCGCACCGCGGGCCGTGCCGGATGGCAGGCCGCCATCGATTCGAAAGGGATACCGCTTGAGGACATGATTCAACCCCGCTGGATTAACGACACCGATGCAATGTGCCGACGATAGGACGCACTCGGATGTGCGAGACGGCAGAGGAACAGGCAGAAGAACGGCAGTATCGACCGCCGGATTGCGACTGCCGATGTGCGGCTGCCGACTTACGGCGACCAGATATCGTCCGGGGAAAGCTCACCCGGTGAATATTTTCCGAGCGCCGAAACGAGCAGGCGCATTTCCATCGAAAGGCATTCGGCGAAACGGATCAGGCCGTCCTGCCCGTCCTCGGCCACCGCGAGCAGCGCCGCCCGGCCCAGGCCCACCGCGGTCGCGCCGAGGGCCAGGCTCTTGACCGCCCTGCTGCCCTCCCACATCCGCCCCGAGACGAGCAGGCACGGGGGCGGGTCGCCGATGCGTCGCAGGCACTCGGCGAGCGGAAGCCCCACGTGCCGGGGGAATGCCGAGGGTGCCCAGCCCGTGCCGCCCTCCGCGCCGTCCACCGTCACGGCGTCCGCGCCGGCCTCGGCCGCCACGCGTACCGCTTCGGCCACGTCCCGGCCGGGGAAGAGCTTCACCCAGACCTTCGCCTTGGGGAAGTTGTTGCGCATCAGCCGGATCTGCTGCCGCAGGATCTCCGCCGTGAAGGTGCCGGGGCTGCTGGAACGCAGCACCCGCTCCCCGTCGAAGACCGGGTCGATCCCGTACTGCCCCTCGACGCGGGCGCCCGCCTCGGCGCCGAGCACCGTCATGCCGCCCAGGCCCGGCTTGGCTCCCTGGCCCACCTTGAGCTCGAAGGCGAGGCGCCCCGAGTCGAGCAGCGGGCGGGCCGCGGGATCGCTGTAGACGAGGTTCCACACCTCGGCGTCGGCGTCCTCGGTGCTCTGCTGCACCGCCACACCGCCGTACGGCCCCTCCGGGAGGTGCTGCGCGTACGCGGTCAGGCGTCCGAGCAGCGACCGGCCGGCGTCGGCGTCCCGGTCGCAATCGGCGTCCGTCCGCCCGTATCCGTTCAGCGGTACGACGTTCTCGCCGATCACCATGGGAATCCCGAGCGCCCCGGCCTGCCTGCTCAGCGCGAGGCCGAGGTCGCCGCCGGCGGCCCGGGTCGAACCCAGCGCGGACACGTACACCGGCAGCGGAGAGCGGAAGCCGCCGATGACGGTGTCCAGCACGACGTCCTGGTACACCGGCTCCCGGCCGAGGTCGATCAGCTTCGCGAGCCTGCGCGGCATGAACACCGGGGGCACCAGCCGCATCCCGTCCAGCCGGTCCCGCTGCGGGCCGCCGCCCGTGCTGGCGCCGCCGTGCTGTTCGTCCGCTTCGGACTCCGCCCCGAACAGCACCCGTCCGTACTCCCCGGCCGGCGGGAACGCGGCGGCCGCGCCCGTCCTGGCCCGCAGCCGGACCGCATCGCCGGGGAACCCCGGCGCCGTCAGGTCGCTCACGGCGAGACCACCCCGGGAAGCTTGGGGAAGGCGTTCGCCTGCCACACCGCGTCCAGCCCGGCAACGTACCGGGTCAGGCGCTCGACGCCGATGCCGAAGCCGGCGCTGGCCGGAATGCCCTCCCGCACCAGGTCCAGGTACCAGCGGTACTTCTGCGGGTTCTCGCCCGTCTCCCGCATCCGGGTGACGATCTCCGCGTAGTCGTTCGTGCGCTCGCTGCCGCTGCACAGCTCGCCGAAGCCCTCCGGGGCGATGAGGTCGAAGTTGCGCAGCACTCCGGGCTCGGTCCGCGACTCGCGGTCGTAGAAGCCCCTGGACCCCTTCGGGTAGTCGGTGATGAAGAACGGCCGCGCCGACTTCGACGACAGCAGCGCCTCGCCCGCCCAGTCGATCTCGGCGTCCGGGCTCTGCTCGTGGCCCACCGCGTGCAGGTCGGCCACCGCCTCGGCGTGGGTGATCCGGCCGAACATCCCCTGGACCAGCTCGGTGAAGGCGTCCACGTCCCGGCCGAGCTCCGCGAACTCCCCGGGCAGCCGCTCGACGGCGGAGCGGACCATGTGCACGACGAGGTCCTCGACGAGCTGGGTGATCTGCTCCCGCGAGGCGCCCGCCACCTCCACGTCGAGCTGGTGGAACTCGGCCAGGTGGCGGCTGGTGTTGGCGGTCTCCAACGGCTCCAGCCGGACGTTCGGCGCGATGCAGAAGATCTTGTCGAAGGCCAGGAGCGAAGCCTGCTTGTAGAGGATCGCGCTGGTCATGAGCTTGTACCGGTGGCCGTAGAAGTCGATGTCGACCTGCTTCGAACCACGGCCCCCGGGGTCGGTGACCGGGCCGATGACCGGCGGCAGCATCTCGGTGAACCCGGCCGAGGTCAGGTACTCCCGCGCGGCGGCGAGCAGCTGGTTCTGGATGCGCAGGGTGCTGCGCGTGGCCGGGGACGACAGGTGCGCGCGGGGGTCTCCCGGCTGCGTGGGCCCATCCTCAAGCATGGCGTCTCTTCCCAATCTTTCGTCGTGGATCATCGTGGAACTGCGGTTGCCGCACCGACCGGCGACTCGAAAGCCCGCTGGTCGAAAGTCCTCTGTACGTAATTCAGGGCGCCCAGCAGCTCCGCGGAGCGGAGCATCGGTGCCCGGCCCTTCTCGACCAGCCCGGCGATCGGCATCGACCCGGCGCCGGCCCAGTGCAGCCGCCCCCGGTCGTCCAGCCGGCTGCGGGAGCGCCCCGCGTTGTCCGGGTGCAGGCAGTACGGGACGTCCAAGTAGCCCTTGGCGAAGGCTCGTACGAGAGCCCGCCCGACATCGGTGTCGAGTTCGAGCACCGCCTCGACCAGCAGGCGGGCCTCCTCGTAGACCCCGGAGTCGGGGACCCGGGCGTACGCCGCCCCGCGCCGCTCCTCGGCGGCGACGGCGGCCGCGGTCTCCAGCGCCCGCACGTTCTCCCCGACGGTCGGGATGCGGTGCGCCTCGGCCGTGGTCTTCACGATCAGCCGGGCCGCCCCCGTCCGCACCGACAGCCGGGCGGCCTCGTCGAGCAGCAGCTGGGCGCCGCCGGGGGACTGCGGGTACACGCCCATGTAGGCGTAGACGACCACGTGCCAGTCGATGTCGGGCAGGAGTTCGCCGGCGATCCGCGTGAGCGCCGCCACCGCGTCCTCGTCCTGGCGGAGATTGGCCTGCTGCGCGTAGCTGAGCGAGATGCTGCGCAGCCCGTGCTGCCGGAAGAACAGCCCTTCCAGGACGCTGATCGCGACCAGCAGGCTCGGCGGGCAGAGCTGGCCCATCATGCAGCCGCCGAAGGTCTCCAGATGCGGCTCCCTGCCGGTGTCCCGGGCCGCGGCCAGCAGTTCGCAGCACCGCTCCCAGCTGGCCACCGCCTCGTGCAGCGGAGCCCGGCTGTAGGGCAGGCAGTACGAGACCGGGCCGCCCTCGGTGGCGTCCAGCCCGGCCGCGAGCAGCGCCGAGAAGATTGCTTCGGGGCGGGCCGAGCCGTGCCTGACCTGGACCGGGAATCCGGCGTCGGCGATCCCGCTCAGGACCGTCCGGGTCACCTCGGGCCCGTGGCTGACGATCGGGTAGCCGTTGAGGCCGACGCCCTCGGCGACGGCCCGCCGGGCCGCCGCGATCTCGCCCGTCCTCGTGTAGCTGTCGAGGGTGATCGTGCCGACCGTGGCGGCCGCCGCCCGCCGGGTGGCGAGCAGGCCCGCCCGCATCGCGCCGGGATCGCTCATGCCCATCCGCGGCTGCACGACCAGGTCGCCCGCCGCGGCGGCCCGTGCGACGAAGCCGCCGAACCCGGTCGCGGATCCGGTCCGTCCCCCGGACAGGGATCCGGTCGCGGATCCGGTCGCGGATCCGGTCGCGCCCGCCGTCACAGCAGGACCCGCGCGGACAGCGACTGCAGGAACTCCAGGAACGCCTCCACCGAGCCGCCCTCCTCGAAGACCCCGTCGAACCCCGCGGCGAGCAGCGCCCTGGCCGGGGCCCCGTCGCCCGCTCCGGCGATGCCCAGCTTCCCGCCGATCACCACGGGTGTGGCGAGGAGGCCGGGGCAGGACCGCAGGGCGCCGATCAGCCGCATGCCGTCGTTGAAGCCGTGCCCGTTGACGCTGCTGACGACGACCAGGTCGGGATCGAGGCGCCGGCATTCGGCGACGAGGAGGTCGTCGGGAACGCAGGCTCCCAAATTGGTCACCCGGTGGCCGAGCTCCTCCAGCAGCAATTGCAAGAACACCAGATTCCAGGTGTGGGAATCCGAGACCATGGATGTCACCACGATATCCAGTCCCGGGTATTCAAATCTTTCGTGCTCCACGAAAACCCTCGTCATTAGGTCATCAGGCCGTCAGGTCGTCAGGTCGGGAAATCGGTCAGCCGGCCAGCGCCGCGGTCGCGAGCGCCGGGAACCGGGCGGCCGGCCCCGCGCGCCACCGGTCGCGTTCCTCCCGGCAGACCAGGCGGAAGAGGTTGAGCACGTCGAAGCGGACACCGCCCTGGCCGGCCCCCGCCGCCACCCGGATCAGGCCCCGGGAGAACAGCTCGTGCACGGCCTCCAGGCACTCCCGCGGCGACCAGCCGCTCGCCGACACCGCCTCCTCCACCGACCAGCACCCCTCCTCGTCGGACATCCGCACCAGCAGGGCGCGTTGGCGCGGAGTCAGCATCAGCAGTGCGCCGCTCAGGGACTCGCGGACGTCGCCGCGCTCGCAGGAGGTCACCGGCGGCGCGGACAGGGCGAACGGGCTGGCCGACAACCGTGCCATCAGCTGCGCCGGAGACTGCACGGAGGTCCAGCCCGCCGCGAACTCCAACGCGCGGGGCAGCCCGTCGAGATGCCTGCACAGCGCGGCGATCACCGGAGCCTCGTCGGGCCCCAGCGTGAAGCCGGGCCGGAGCTTGCGCATGTGGGACACCAGCAGCCGCACCGACCCGATCGCGCCCAGCGCCCGTACGTCGGCCTCCAGGCCCGGCTCCGGCATCTCCAGCGGAGCCAGCGGAATCACCTGCTCGCCGTCGAGCCCCTGCGGGGAGCGGGAGGTGACCAGTACGCGCAGCCCCGAGCAGCGGTGGAACAGCTCGTCCAGCATCGCCGGGTGGACGCCGCCGTCGGCCCCGTCCAGCACCAGCAGGGTCGGCCGGTCGTGGATCAGCTCCGCCAGCCCGTCGAAGCGGCCCGAGGAGGCCGGGGCGCGCACCACGTCGGCGAAGGCGGAGCCCGCGCCGACCAGCTCCCGGTCACCGCAGGGCATCCACCGCACCGACCAGCGGGCGGTGTCGTGGACCCGCCACGCCACTTCCAGGGCCAGCCGGGTCTTGCCCACCCCGCCGAGGCCGACGACCGACACGAGCCGGTCGCCGTGCACGGTGAGGGCGTCGAAGAGCGCCTCGGTCTCCGTCTCGCGCGCCACGATCGCATTGCGCGCGGCCGGCGGTGCGACGGGCTCCTGGGCGAACTCCTGCTGCCGGGCGGCCGCCTCGAACTCGGACCGGATCCGGCCCTCGATCCGCAGCGCGTCGGCGAGCAGCCGGACCGTCTCGTGCCGGGGGCGGCGCACCCGCCCCGTCTCCATGTCCCGGACCGCCCGCACGCTCAAGGTCGCGTAGTCGGCCAGGCTCTGCTGCGTCAGCCCGGCCCGCTCGCGCCGGACCTTGAGCAGCTCCCCAAAACTCGATACCGGTTGACCGCCGTCCATGCCGTTCCCCTATCCGTCCGCAGACAACCCCACCGGGGTCGTGCGGCCATCGGCCGGTTCCCCTGCAGCCAGATGCTCCCCGGACCGGATCTACGACGGATCGACGTCCGATATCCACCCGGTTCGCCGCCCCGGACCCCGCCCCCCAGCCACGGCCCCCGCCCCCGGTCGCCCCGCCGCGGGGCCGGGGCTACGTTGAATGGGTGAGCACGACACGGTTGCGCAGGGCGGCGGTGGGAGTGGCCGCAGTGGGGCTCCTGATGGTGCCCGTGGGGGCCGGTGTCGGGTACGCGTGGGACGCGCCCGCACCCCCGGTGGCCGCGGTGTCGGCCGCCTCCGACGAGTTTCCGCAGCTCACCCCCGAGGTGGCGCGCAAGCTCGACGCGGTCGTCCGCAAGGTTCTGGCGGAGACCAAGGTGCCCGGGGTGCAGGTGTCGCTGTCGGCGCCGGGCAAGGGCGAGTACGTACGGGCCTTCGGGGTCGCCGACAAGGCGACCGGGCAGCCGATGACCGACAGCATGCTCATGAGGATCGGCAGCGAGACCAAGACCTTCACCGTGACGGCCCTGCTGAAGCTGGTCGACGAGGGGAAGATCGGGCTGGACGACCCCATCGGGAAGTACATCGACGGGGTGCCCAACGGGGACCGGATCACACTGCGCCAGCTGGCCGAGATGCGCAGCGGGCTGTTCAACTACTCCGCCGACGACGGCTTCTACAAGGCCCTGACCAGCGATCCGCGCAGGCCGTTCACCCCGCAGGAACTGCTCGCCTACTCCTTCAAGCACCCGGTGCTGTTCGAACCCGGCGCGAAGTTCTACTACTGCAACACCAACCTGATCCTGCTCGGCCTCGTGGTGGAGAAGATCAGCGGGCAGTCGCTGGCCGACAACATCACCAAGGAAGTCATCGAACCCGCCGGGCTCAAGCACACCCTCTTCCCGACCGGCGCCGAGTTCCCGAGCCCGCACGCCCAGGGCTACACGGACCAGACGGCCACCGGAAAGGTCGAGGACTCGGCCGACTGGGACCCCTCCTGGGGCTGGGCCGCCGGGGCGATGATCTCCGACCTCGCCGACCTGCGGACGTGGGCCAGGGTGCTCGCCACGGGTGAGCTGCTGACCCCGGCCACCCAGGCGCAGCGGCTGAAGGTCATTCAGGCGCTCCCCGACGCCGGCTACGGCCTCGGCATCTTCAAGATCGCCGGCTGGGTCGGGCACAACGGCTCCCTGCCCGGCTACGGCTCACTGACCGTGTACCTGCCGGAGTCCAAGGCCACCATGGTCGTGCTGCTCAACACGGACATCTCCTACGAGGGCTCCGAGCCGAGCACGGTGTTCGGCGAGGCGATCACCCGGGCCATCACTCCGCACCACGTGTTCACGCTGCCGGCCCAGCCCGTGACCGGGAAGAACTGAGCATCCGAAGGGTCGCCGCTCCCCGGGCCGCCCTCCTGCGCGCACAATGGCTTCGGCGCGTGGGAGTGGACTAGGGAGAGCACTATGAACGGTCGGTCGACGCAGCGCGGAGCGGACGTGGCGCAGGGCGCCCCGGACGGCTCCGGGGTGGTCCTGCGGCAGGCGGACGAGGCGGATCTGGACATCGCGGCCGAACTGTTCCGCGGCTACCTCGACTTCTACGAGGTGGAGGTCGAGGACCCCCAGCGCCCGCGCGCCTTCCTGGCCGAACGGCTGGCGGGCGGCGACTCCTTCGTGCTGCTCGCCGAGGTCCCCGGCGCCGGAACGGTCGGCTTCACCCAGGTCTACCCGATGCACTCCTCGCTCTCCATGCGGACGGCGTGGCTGCTGGGCGACCTGTACGTGGCCCCGTCCGGCCGCCGTACGGGCGCGGGCCGCGCGCTGCTGCGCGAGGTGCTGCGCCGGGCGCGGGAGGCCGGGGTGGCGGGCGTGCAGCTGGAGACGGCGTACGACAACCACATCGCCCAGGGGCTCTACGAGGCGGAGGGGTTCGTCCGCGAGGAGTTCCACGCCTACTACCACGACCTCTCCGAGGCCTCGGCGAAGCTGTCGAAGTCTTCTCAGGAGGGTTGAAACGTTTTCCGGTCCCCGTTGCGTCAATGAGGTGAGACGGGCGTGAGGGGGAGCGGATGCGGCAGGGGCGCAGAGATGGGTTCCGTGAGTTCGCGGAAGGCAGATCGGCGCATTTGTACCGGTCCGCCTGCCTCCTGGCCAGCGGCGACACCCATCTCGCGGAGGATCTCGTACAGGAGACCCTGGGGCGGATGTACCTCCTCTGGGGACGGATCAACCGGATCGACAACCCCGCCGCCTACGCCCAAACCGTGCTGGTGCGTGCCTTCCTGACGCACCAGCGCCGCCGCTCCTCGGGGGAGCGCCCGGTGGGGGATTTCCCCGAACCGGGCGTCGCGGCGGCGGGCGGCGGGGATCCGGCGCTGCGGCTGACCCTGCTGCAGGCGCTGGGCGGGCTGGCACCCAAGGACCGGGTGGTCCTGGTGCTGCGGTACTGGGAGGACCGCAGCGTCGAGGAGACCGCCGACGCGATGAACGTCAGCTCGGCGGCCGTGCGTACCCGCAGTTCGCGGGCGCTCGGCCGGCTCAGGGAGCAACTGGGCGGCTCGCTCGCGGAGTTCGCCGAGCTCTGAGTCGTCCCGGGCCGCCGCGCCCCGGCTCGGCCCGCCCCTCCAATGCTCTTCTCCAGCCCTCACCTCATGACACCCCTGGACGGAAGGTCTGATTCCGCATGCCGTTTGAAGATGAGCTCGGCGAAGCCCTCCGGCGAACGGGGGACGGTTTCACCACCGACGGCCTCGACCTCGTCGCAGCCGGCGAACGCCGCGGACGGCGCCTGGTGGCCCGCCGCCGGGCCGCCGTCGTCGGCGGCTCCGCCCTCGCCCTGGCCGTGATCGGCACGGCCGGCGCCTACACGGGCGGCCTCTTCGGTGCAGGCGGCTCCGGCGGCCCCGTGAACGTCGCCGAGGCCCCGACGCCGTCCCCGCCGGCCTCGCCGTCGTCCGGCGAGGACCCGGACCAGGGCTCGAAGCCCCGTACCGGCAGCGGAGCCGTCTCCGCCGAGCAGCTGATCGGCGTGTTCAAGCAGCTGCTGCCGGGAGGAACGGTCACCGGGGCGCAGGCGCGGGGCACCGGCGAGGGCCCGGGCCCGATGGTGAGCGGGATCTTCGACGACGGCAAGGGCGGGGCCGCCATCGGCGTCGGACTCTCGCGCGTGGACCCGCAGGGCCAGTCCTCCGCCGAGATGGTCACCTGCCCGTCCAAGATCCAGCTCTCCTTCGACAGCTGCACCGTCGAGAAGCTCGCGGACGGGTCGAGGCTCCTGCTCTTCCAGGGCTACGAGTACCCCGACCGCCGGGTCGACACGAAGAACTGGCGCGCCACGCTGCTCACCCCGCAGGGATACCTGGTCGACGTCCAGGAGCACAACGCGCCGGCCGAGAAGGGCGCGGCCACCAACCGCAGTACGCCGCCGCTGACCCCCGCGCAGCTCAAGGCCTTCACCACCTCCCCGCTGTGGCTGCCCGCCCTGAAGGACCTGCCGGCCGCGCGGACCGAGACGCCGCCGGTCGCCAAGGGGCCCGCGCCCGAGGACGTGCTGGACGCCATGCTGCGCGACTCCAAGACGAAGGTCCTGAGCAAGGAACCGGGCGGCAGCGACCTGAGCTACGCCGTGATCGACGACGGCAAGGGCCAGGCCCTGGTCAGCCTCCAGATCCAGCCCGACAGCCAGAAGCATCCGGGCATGTGGGCGGAGCTGTTCACGAGCGCGGAGACACTGCCCGACGGCACGAAGATCCTGTCCCGCAAGCGGAACGGCGAGACCGCGGGGGCCGTCGTGTGGCAAGCGGAGGTGCTGCGGACCAACGGGACCCGGGTGATCGTGTCGGCATTCAACACCAAGGTGGTGAGCGGAGCGCCGACCCGCAAGGAACCACCGCTGAGCATCGAGCAGTTGAGGGACATGGCGACGGGCGTCAAGTGGTCCGGGTTCGGGTACTAGGGCCGCGTCACCAGGTCCCGGTGCGGCCGACCCGCCCCCACTACTTCGCGTCCGCGTAGCACTCGACCACCGCGGTGGTGAACGGGAAGCGGACCGGGGTCTCGCCGAAGGTGATGCGGCCCGCCAGATCGCCCGCCTCGCGGATCGCCGCGGCCACCGCCTGCGCCTCCTCCTCGGGGCAGTGGACGATGACCTCGTCGTGCTGGAAGAAGACCAGCTCGGCCCGCATCCCGGCCGCCGCGAGCGACTGGCGCAGGGCCGCGAGCAGCAGCAGCGCCCAGTCCGCGGCGCTGCCCTGCACCACGAAGTTGCGGGTGAAGCGGCCCCGTGCGCGCGCGTCGGTCGAGGCGTAGCTCGGGGTCCAGGCGTCGGGGGACTGACCGGTGGGCCCCGCCTCCCCACCCTCCCCGGGCTCCGCCGGCTCGGCCGGCGGGGGACAGGTGCGGCCCAGCCAGGTCCGTACGAGCCGCCCCTCCTCGCCCGCCTTCGCGGCTTCGTCCACGTAGGCCACCGCCTTGGGGAACCGGCGGCGGAGCGCGGCCAGGTTCTTCAGGCCGTCCCCGGAGGTCTGCCCGTACACCGCGCCGAGCACGGCGATCTTGGCCATGTCGCGGTCGCCGGAGAAACCCTGGCGGGAGATGGAGGTGTACAGGTCCTCCGGGCGGCCGGCCACCTCCATGAAGGCGGGGTCCCGGGAGATCGCGGCGAGCACCCGCGGCTCCATCTGGTCCGCGTCGGCCACCACCAGCCGCCAGCCCGGATCCGCGACCACGGCCCTGCGGATCACCTTCGGGATCTGCAGGGCCCCGCCGCCGTTGGTGACCCAGCGGCCGGTGTAGGTGCCGCCCGGGATGAACTCGGGGCGGAAGCGGCCCTCGTGGACCCAGTCCGCGAGCCAGCTCCAGCCGTGGGCGGTGTAGATCCGGTACAGCTTCTTGAACTCGAGGAGCGGGGCCACCGCCGGATGGTCGAGCTCCTGGATCTCCCAGCGGCGGGTGGACTTCAGCTTGATCCCGGCCCCCGCGAAGGCCTTGATGACATCGGCGGGCAGCTCGGGCCGTACGCGCCGGCCGAACGCGGCGGAGACCGCGTCGGCGAGCTCGGCCAGGCGGCGGGGCTGGCCGCCGCCCGCGTACCGCTCCCCGAGCAGCTCGGTGAGCAGCGCCCGGTGCACGTCGGCCCGCCAGGGCAGGCCCGCCCGGTTCATCTCGGCGGCCACGAGGAACGCCGCCGACTCCGAGGCGATGAGCAGCCGCATCCGGGCGGGGTGGGCGGTGGCCTCGATCCGCTTCACCTGGTCGGCGTGGACGGCGACCAGGGCGTCGAGGGGGAGGGGCGGGGGCTGGGGATTGAAGAGCGAGTCCTGGGCGGCGGGGACCGCGGCGCGCTGCGGAGGATCCGGCGGTACGGGGGCGTTCGTGAGGCGGGCCCACGCGGCGGCCGCGGAGCGGGGTTCGCCGAGGCGGCCCTCGTGGGCGAGGAGGAGCAGCTCGGCGTCCTCGATGTCGTGGCAGCGGTCGATGCGGGTGCCGGCCTCGAGGAGGCGGGGGTAGACGGCCTGGGTGGAGGCCCAGACCCAGCGGGTCCCTGCGGGGGCTGCGCGGATCGCCTCCACGGGGTCTTTGGCCGTGATGCGGGGGCCGGCCGTGGTTCCGCCCGTGGTGGGGTTCAGTGGCGTGGCGTGCCACTGGCCGTCGCCGTCTTCGGCCAGGGCCCACCGGGGGGTGTGGTCGGTCATGGGTGCGAGTGTCCCACCGGGGGCTGACAGCGGTGGTGCGGGCCGCGCGGGGCCGCTCTGCGGTGCCGTGCCCTGCGGGATCGGGCCGGAGCAGGGCTGCGTGGCCGACATGCCAAGCTGGTCGGTGTGAGAGACATCGTCGAGCGGGCCTGTGAGGCCGCGCTGTACACCCAGGAGGACGCCGGGCTGGATGCCGGGGCGTCGATGCTCGTCGCCGAGGGGGAGCGGTGGGCCGGGGTCGGGCAGGCGCTGCTCGCGCGCGGGGAGGGCTACGTACGCCAGGCCTGGGAGCGGGGGTGGCAGCCCGCCGACGTACTGCGGCTCGTGCGGCGGGACCTGGAGCAGACGCACGTGCGCATCTGCGAGGACCTGATAGCCGCCGAGGCCCGGCGCTACGCACGGCTGCCCGAGCGGTGGACCGACGCCGAGGCCTGGTGGGGCGAGGACACCGGCTACGGGGAGCGGCTCGTCCAGCGGGAGCGGACCGACCGGTTCACCCTGGCCGGGGCCGTCCTGGAGGTGTTCCGGCTGCTGATCCGGCTGCCGTCCATCGAGCCGGTCGGGCCCCTGCCCGGAGACGAGAGCGGCGCGCTGCTGGAGCACGCGCACATCGAACCCCGGATGCTCGGACGGATCCGGGCCCTGCTCGCGAAGGCCGAGGCCACCACCTTCCCGGAGGAGGCCGAGGCGCTCAGCGCGAAGGCGCAGGAGCTGATGGCCCGCCACACCGTGGACGAGGCGCTGCTCGCGGTCAAGACGGGCACGAAGCAGATTCCCGGCGCCTGCCGGATCGGGGTCGAGGCCCCGTACGAGGAGGCCAAGGCGGTGCTGCTCGACGCCGTGTCGACCGCGAACCGCTGCCGCTCCGTGTGGAACAGCGGCTACGAGTTCTCCACCGTCGTCGGCTTCGAGAGCGACCTGGAGGCGGTGGAGCTGCTCTACACCTCGCTCCTCGTCCAGGGCACCGCGGCCATGACCCGCGCCGAGGCCGGGCAGCGGGCGGGCGGCCGCAAGCGCACCAAGACCTTCCGGCAGTCCTTCCTCCTGGCCTACGCGAGCCGGCTCGGCCAGCGGCTCGCCGAGACGGCCGAGCACACGGCGGCCGAAGCCCCCGACAACCTGCCCGCCCTGGTCGCCCGGGACGTGGCCGTCACTTCGCGCGCCGACGAGATGTTCCCGCGCACCACCACGACCCGGCTGCGCGGGGCCACCGACCTCGCGGGCTGGGAGGACGGCACGGCCGCGGCCGACCGGGCGCACATGGCGGACGGCAGCCGGCAGTCCTTGCGGAAGTGACCCCGGGGCCGGGGGCTGGAGTGGCGGCTCAGCGCTCCGCGGGCATGGGGGCGGGTACGTGCACGGGCGCGGGTGCCTGGGCGGCCGCGGCCGCGGCCGGAGCGGCGGCGGGTGCCGGTGCGTCCGTCTCCTCGCGCAGCGCCCGTGCCTCCGCCTTCAGGATGCGCGCGGACTTGCCCAGCCCCCGCGCCATCTCGGGGAGCTTCTTCGAGCCGAAGAGGATCAGGCAGACCACCACGACGATGGCCACGTGCCAAGGTTCCAGGCCGTTCCTGAGCATGCGTGTACCCACCTTCCGAAAGCTGCCGGGACGGATGCCGGAGCGGCACCGAACCACACCGACGGGCCGATGATCGGCGGTTTCGGGCGACGGCGCCATAGATCGGGCGATGTCTGAAGAAGACCTGAAGAGGGACCGACGGGCTACGCTCGGTGCCATGAGCTGGGTCCGGGCGCTGAAGGACACCGCCCGATCCGGGATGAGGGTCGAGCGGACCCGCCTGGAACCCCTGATCGCCGTCCGCGCCGCCGCCGGGCTGGCCCTCGTCATCGGCGTGAGCCTCGCCCTCCTCGGTCCCGGCGCCGCCGCCAGCTCCGCCTTCGGCGCGTACATGGCCGCCGTCGCCACCTTCCAGAAGAGCTGGCGGCCGCGTCCCGTCCTCGCGCTCGCCGCCGGGCTGACACTGGCCGCGTCCACCTTCATCGGCTATCTCGTCGGCTCCTCGCACACCCTCGCCTTCATGCTGCTGCTGGCCGTCTGGTGCTTCGTGGCGGGCCTGATGTGGGCGGCGGGGCCCACCGCCGGGATGATCGCCTCCGGCAACGTCGCGATCATGCTGGTCACCGTCACCCTGCCCACCTCCGTACCGCAGGCCGCCGGGCACGCCGGGATGATCGCCGCCGGGGGTGTGGTCCAGGCCCTGCTGATCGTCCTGTTCCCGGTCCGCCGTTGGGGCGCCCAGCGCGACGCCCTCGCCGACGCGCTCGCTGCCGAGGCCGACTACGCGCGCCGCCTGCGCCACGACCCGGTGGCCTCCTTCGACCCGCAGCCGCTGATGAAGGCGCGGGCCGCCGCGACCGTGACCGCCCGCCAGGCCCGCCGCCGCCCCGCCGAGCTGCACGGGGCGCGGGGGCTCGCGGAGCGGATCCGCCCGGTGCTGGCCTCGCTCGCGGACCCGGCGGTCGGGGCTCCGGCCGAGGGGCCGGCGCGGGACCGGGTACGGGAACTGCTCGCCGCCGCCGGGTCGGTCCTGGACGCCGCGGCGCACGCGATCCGCCGCGGGGACCCCGTACGGCTGCCTTCGCCGGAGCTGGCCCTGCTCAAGGCGCCCGACACCGCGGACCTGTTCCAGGGGGCTCCGCTGCGGGCGGCGCGGCGCCTCGCCGCCCTGCTGGACGACGTGCTCGAAACCGCCGAGCCGCGCTCCGGGCGCACCGCCGCCCCCGAGGAGTCGATGCTGCGGCCCACGCTGGTGCAGCTCGTGCCGAAGGTGCTGGCCACCGTACGGGCCGAGCTGCGGCCCGGATCCCCGGTCCTGCGGCACGCCGTGCGCGTCACCGCGGTCGCCTGCTCCGGCTACCTCATCGGCGCCGCGCTGCCGCTCGGCCACGCCTACTGGGCCCCGATGGCCTCGGTCATGGTCATGCGGCCCGACTTCACCCAGACCTACACCCGGGCCGTCGCCCGGTTCGGCGGCACCCTGGTGGGGGTGGCGGTGGCCACCGCGGTCGTGCAGCTCGCCCACCCGGGGATGTGGATGTCCGGGCTCCTCGCCGTCGTCAGCGCGGGCCTGATGTACACGCTCATGCGCACCGGATATGCCGTCTCGATGGTCTTCGTCTCGGCCTACGTCGTCTTCCTGCTCGGCATGGGCGGTCTGCGCTGGGACCAGACGGTGCCCGACCGGGTCACCCTCACCCTGGTCGGCGGGGTCCTCGCGATGGTGGCCTACGCCGTCTACCCGGCCTGGGAGACCCCGCGGCTGCGGACCCGGCTGGCCGACTGGGTGGCGGCCGCCGGCCGGTACGCGGAAGCCGTGCTCGGGCAGTACGCCGATCCGGCCGGGGCCCGCCGGGCAGACGTGCGCGAGGCGCTGCTGGCGGTCCGCGACGCCCGGGTGGCCTGGCAGGACGCGGTGGACCGGGCCGCGGGGGAGCCGGTGCGCCACCGCGGGATCTCGCGCGTGGCGGCCGAGGAGGCGGGCCACGCCATGGCGGCGATGGGCCGCCACACGATGCTCCTGGAGGCGCACTTCCCGGACCGGGACCGGCCCCCGGACCCGGGAGCCGCCGCGCTGGCCCGGGAGCTGCGCACGGCGACGGAGGCGGGGGCCAGGGCGGTCCGGGAGCGCAAGGTGCCCGAGTGGGACGGGGTCCGGGCGGTGCTGGCGGGCTGGGACGCTCCGGAGTCGGGGGTGCTCAGGGGTGCCGCGGAGCAGTTGCTGGACTCGCTGGACGAGGTGTCCGAGGCGCTCACGGCGTAGCGGGGCCCGGGCCTCCGCTCGTGCACGTGCATCTGCCCATGCAGGCGCTCTTGAACACAGCTATGATCCGGTGCAGTTGACATCTGCACTATCGGGGGCTTCCTGTGGACCACGCGTACAACGGGATGGCAGCTGCAGAGCTTGACGGAGTGACCTGGCAGAAGAGCAGACACAGCAACTCTCAAGGTTCCTGTGTGGAGTTCGCCAAACTGCCCGGAGGCGACGTCGCCATGCGCAACTCGCGGTTTCCGGACGGACCGGCGCTGGTGTACACGCCGGCGGAGATAGAAGCGCTGCTGCTGGGTGTCAAGGACGGCGAGTTCGATCACCTGATCAGCTGACCCCGCACATGACCGGCACGACACCGGGATTCAAGCCATGCACGTGCACTGGCCGGGACTGATCGCCATGATCAATCCCGGCCAGTTGCCGTATTCGTCCCGGTTCGCTCCGGCGCGGGTGCCGGTTCAGTCCTGGAGCGTGAACAGCGCCCAGACCACTTTGCCGGTCAGCCGTCCCGCCAGTGGGTGCCAGCCCCAGTTGTCGCTGTAGGAGTCGACGAGAAAGAGCCCGCGCCCCGACTCCAGGTCGCAGTTCGACTCGGTCGCCTCCGGCGCGAAACTCCCGCCGGGCCGGTCCTCGCTGGGGTCGCGCACCGCGCACACCAGCCGGGTGCTCCACCGCATCAGGTGCAGCCGCACCGGCGGCTCCGCCTCGCCCGTACCCTGCCGGGAATCGTCCGGGAGGGCATGGCGCAGCGCGTTGGTGACGAGTTCGGAGACGACCAGCGCGACATCGTCGAAGCGGTCGTCGAGGCCCCATTGGGAGAGCGTGGAACGCGTGAAGGTGCGTGCTCCGCGTACCGCGTCGTACCGGGCGGGCAGCGCGCATGACGCGGACCCGGAGACAGCCGTGGGGTCGACCGGGGGAAGCCCCTGCCGTAACGGCTCGAGCATGGTCGATCCATTCGTCCCCATGCGAGGCACTCCCGGGATTCGAAAGAACTGCGGGGCACGCAGGTGCGCGGGACCATGGTTCCGAATGCAGAAGCCGGATGCAAGGGCAGATGCACGTGCACGCGCCGGACCTGTCCCCTCCCGTGACGGTTCTTGCTCATTTCTTCCTACGCATACTTACGGACTTCTTTTCCGGCGGGCCCAATTCCGTTACAGAACGAGTACGGACCGATGCGTTTTGGTGGCAGACTGCGGGCTTTGAAGGGGCACGGGGGCCCCTGCGACGCAGCCATCCGAAACGTGCACCCATCGCAGACTGGGGAGGGCAGTACCAGTGACCGCAGAAGCCAGTGGTTCTGTGGTGCGCCGCATACTCCTGGGCTCACAGCTCAGGAGGCTCCGAGAGTCCCGCGGCATCACCCGTGAGGCGGCCGGCTACTCGATCCGCGCATCCGAATCGAAAATCAGCCGCTTGGAGTTGGGAAGGGTGAGCTTCAAGGCCAGAGACGTCGAGGACCTCCTCACGCTCTACGGAGTCACGGACGGCGCGGAGCGGGAGTCCCTCCTGGGGCTGGTCCGCGAGGCCAACGTGGCCGGCTGGTGGCACAGCTACGGCGATGTCCTGCCGGGCTGGTTCCAGACGTACATCGGACTGGAAGGCGCCGCCTCCCTCATCCGCATCTACGAAGTCCAGTTCGTGCACGGCCTGTTGCAGACCGAGGCCTACGCCCAGGCGGTCGTCAGCCGCGGCATGCCCGGCGCCGGCCGCGCCGAGATCGACCGCCGCGTCGCACTGCGCCTGGAACGCCAGAAGGTCCTCGTCTCCGAGAACGCGCCCGTCTTCCACGCCGTCCTCGACGAGGCGGCCCTGCGCCGCCCGTACGGAGACCGCGACGTGATGCGCGGTCAGCTGGAGCACCTCATCGAGATCTCGCAGCGCCCGAACGTACAGCTCCAGGTGATGCCCTTCTCCTTCGGCGGCCACTCCGGCGAGAGCGGAGCTTTCACCCTGCTGCGCTTCCCCGAGTCCGACCTCCAGGACGTTGTCTATCTGGAACAGCTCACCAGCGCCCTCTACCTGGACAAGGACGAGGAAGTGAGGCAGTACGAAAGGGCGATGCTCCGCCTCCAGGCGGACTGCCCCGATCCCGGACAGACCCGGGATCTCCTCCGCGGTCTGCTCCAACTGTCTTAATACACACGTAGTATGACGGCGGCTCAGCGTATGACGACCGATCAGTGCATGACGGCCGATCGGGCTCCGGTGCAGCGCAAGGGTGCGCGCTCGCAGTAAGGGATGGCATGTCCATATTCGACGACGTGGCTCACCAGTACATCGACGGCGAATGGCTGGCCGGTACCGGTTCCTGGGACATCATCGACGTCAACCCGTACAACGGGGAGAAGCTCGCGGCCATCACCGTGGCCACCGTCGAGCAGGTCGACCGGGCCTATCGCGCCGCCGAGCGCGCCCAGAAGGAATGGGCCGCCACCAGCCCGTACGCCAGACGCACCGTCCTGGAACGCGCCCTGCGGATCACCGAGGAGCGCGAGAAGGAGATCGTCGAGGCGATGATCGACGAGCTCGGCGGGACCCGTCCCAAGGCCGAGTACGAGGTCCACCTCGCCAAGGAGTTCATCCGCGAGGCCATGCAGCTGGCCGTCCGCCCCGAGGGCCGCATCCTGCCCTCGCCGGTCGAGGGCAAGGAGAACCGGGTCCAGCGCCTGCCCGTCGGGGTCGTCGCCGTGATCAGCCCGTTCAACTTCCCCTTCCTCGTCACCCTCAAGTCGGTGGCACCGGCCCTGGCCCTGGGCAACGCGGTTGTCATCAAGCCGAACCAGAACGCACCCGTGGTCGGCGGCGGCGTCATCGCCAAGATCTTCGAGGAGGCCGGGCTCCCGGCCGGGCTGCTCAACGTCCTGGTCACGGACATAGCCGAGATAGGCGACGCGCTCCTGACCCACCCCGTCCCCAAGGTCATCTCCTTCGCCGGTTCCGACCGGGTCGGCCGGCACGTAGGCGCCGTCGCCGCCCGCCACTTCAAGCGGACGGTCCTGGAACTCAGCGGCAACAGCGCGCTCGTCGTCCTCGACGACGCCGACCTCGACTACGCGGTGGACGCGGCCGTCTTCAGCCGCTTCGTCTACCAGGGCCAGGTCTGCATGGCCGCCAACCGGATCCTGGTCGACGTCTCGGTCGCGGAGGAGTTCACCGAGAAGTTCACCGCCCGCGTGCGCGGCCTGAAGACCGGCGACCCGCACGAGGCCGACACCCACATCGGCCCCCTGATCAACTCCTTCCAGGCCGACGCCCTCACCGCGCTCGTCGACCGCGCCGTCGAATCCGGCGCACAGGCCCTCGTACGCGGCTCCACGCGCGGCAACCTGGTCGAGCCGACCGTCCTGGCCGGACTCCCCGAGGACTCCCCGCTGCTGGGCCAGGAGATCTTCGGCCCCGTCGCACTGCTCGTGGTCTTCGACGGCGAGGACGAGGCGGTCCGCCTCACCAACGCGACCCCGTACGGGCTCAGCGGCGCCGTCCACACCCGCGACGTCGAGCGCGGGGTCCGCTTCGCGCAGCGCATCGAGACCGGGATGATCCACGTCAACGACTCCACCATCGGCGACGAGCCGCTGGCCGCGTTCGGCGGGGAGAAGGCCTCGGGGCTGGGACGGCTGAACGGCGAGGCCACGATCGAGGCCTTCACCACCCAGAAATGGATCTCGGTCCAGCACGGCCGGACCCGGTTCCCGTTCTAGCTCCCCGGGAGACCTAGACTCGGACGCGTCAGGCAGGACGCGTCCGGGGGAGAGCCGAGTTGAGCAACATACCGGAGACCGGGCGCACACCCCGGGTCCAGAACCGGCTCATCATGATCCAGATCGTGGTGTTCTCGCTGCTGCTCACGCTCGGCGGCCGGCTCTGGTACCTCCAGATACGCAACGGCCAGGAATACACGGACGAGGCGAAGAACAACAACACCCAGCAGGTGGTCCAGCCGGCCGTGCGCGGCTCGATCCTCGACTCCCGCGGGATCCCGCTCGCCGACAACGAGACCCGCATGGTGGTCTCCGCCAGCCGCACCGACCTCTCCAAGATGAAGGACCGCGGCAAGGGCGTCCTGACCCAGCTCGCCGGGGTACTGGGCCTCAAGCCCGAGGACGTGGTCAACGGGGTCCGGCTGTGCGACGCCAAGACCCCCAAGCCCTGCTGGAACGGTTCCCCGTACCAGCCGATCCCCATCACCGACGAGGCCACCACCGACCAGGTCCTGGAGATCCGGGAACACGCCGAGCAGTTCCCCGGCATCACCGCCGAGCCCACCGCCCTGCGCCGCTACGCCGGCCCCGACGGCGCCAACACCTCGCAGGTCCTCGGCTACCTCTCCCCGGTGACCGACGCGGAGATCACCAAGGCCAAGAACTCCGACTCCCCCTACCTGCGCTCCGACCAGGTGGGCCGCAGCGGCCTGGAGCGCACCTACGACAAGGAACTGCGCGGCAAGGCGGGCATCACCCGCTACGAGGTGGACAACCTCGGCCGGATCCTCGGCGAGGGCGTCAGCGACAAGGCGCAGCCCGGCGCGAACATCGTGACCTCGATCGACTCGCGCGTGCAGGCGGTGGCCGAGCGCGAGCTGAACAACGCGATGATCGAGGCCCGCAAGGGCTACGACAAGAACACGCACCGCAACTACGAGGCCGACTCGGGCGCCGTCGTGGTCATGGAGGCCAAGACCGGCCGGGTCGTCGCCATGGCCTCCAACCCGACCTACGACCCGAACGCCTGGGTCGGCGGCATCTCCTCGAAGGACTACGCCTCCCTGACCGACAAGGAGTCGAACTACCCGCTGCTGAACCGGGCGATCCAGGGCCAGGCGGCCCCGGGCTCGATCTTCAAGGTGGTCTCCTCCACGGCCGCGGTCAACGCCGGCTACCCCTTCAACGGCCGCTACGGCTGCCCGAGCTCGTACTCGGTGGGCAGCCAGACCTTCACCAACTTCGAGTCCCAGGGCTACGGGGACATCACCATCGGCAAGGCCCTGGAAGTCTCCTGCGACACCGTCTACTACGGCATCGCCGACAAGGAGTGGAAGAAGGACGGCGGGATCAAGCCCAAGGCGCAGCCGGGCGACATGTTCTTCAAGACCGCCCACGAGTTCGGCCTCGGCAAGCCCACCGGCATCGACCTGCCCAGCGAGGTCCCCGGCCGGGTCCCCGACCGCCAGTGGAAGAAGGACTTCTTCGAGGCGAACAAGGCTGCCTGGTGCCGCGACGGCAAGAAGGACGGCTCGTACGCCGAGAAGATCGCCTACGAGAACTGCCGCCAGGGCAACCAGCTGCGCGAGGGCGACGCGATCAACTACTCCATCGGGCAGGGCGACACCCTCGTCACCCCGATCCAGATGGCCTCGATCTACGCGGCCATCGCCAACGGCGGCACCCTCCACCAGCCCGCCATCGGCAAGGCCGTGGTCAGCGCCGACGGCGCCTCGGTGAAGGAGATCGCGCCGAAGGTGCAGGGCAAGCTCCCCATGGACGCCGAGCTGCGCGACGACATAGACGGGGCGCTCGCGGCCGTGGCCACCACCGGCAGCGCGGCCTGGCGCTTCGGCGGCTGGCCGCAGAAGCAGATCCCGATGCACGCGAAGACCGGTACGGCCGAGGTCCAGGGCAAGCAGACCACCTCGTGGTTCGCCTCCTACACCGAGGACTACTCGATCGTCATGACCATCTCCCAGGGCGGCACCGGCTCCGGAGCCTCGGGTCCGGCCGTCCGCAAGATCTACGAGGCCATGTACGGCCTGGACGAGAAGGGCAAGCAGGACCTCTCGAAGGCCCTGCTCCCGAAGCCGCAGACGGAGCTGCCGCCGGCCCGCCAGGAAGGTCCGTAGTCCTCCGCGATTGCGGACAAGAACTGACCGCAAGGCTCCGTAACGTGGTTCTTGTCAGCAGGAAGAACCACACCGAAAGCAGGCGGTCGGCCATGGCTCAGATTTCCACAGAGGTCCCCGGCGACGAGCGCGGCACGCTCCTCTCCTTCGTCCGGTCCCAGCGCACCGCTCTCCGCGAAACGGTGGAGGGGCTGAGCGAGGAGCAGGCGGCCGGCCGCCCGAGCGCCAGCGAGCTGTCCCTGTCCGGCCTGCTCAAGCACGCCGCCGAGTGCGAGCGCAACTGGCTGTACATGGCCCGGCAGGAGCCGAACCCGCACCGGCGCACCATGGAGACCTGGTCCGACTCCTTCCACCTGACCGGCGAGGAGACCATCCCCTCCGCCCTGGCCCTCTGGGACGAGGTGGCCGCGCAGACCGAGGCCCTCATCGCCGCCGTCCCCAGCCTGGACGACACCTTCCCGCTCCCGCCGGCCCCCTGGTTCCCCAAGGACGCCAAGGTCTCGATGCGCTGGATGCTCCTGCACCTGGTGGAGGAGTTCGCCCGGCACACCGGCCACGCGGACATCATCCGCGAGACCATCGACGGCAAGAAGGCGATGGGCTAGAAGCCGTCCAGCCGCTGGGCTTGCACCTCACGTGGCGTGAGGACCCACAGTGGAGGGCGTACCCAACCAGAGGAGCGGAAAGAGATGGGCTACTCCGTGGGCCAGGTCGCCGGTTTCGCCGGAGTCACGGTGCGCACGCTGCACCACTACGACGAGATCGGGCTGCTCTCCCCGAGCGGCCGCAGCAACGCAGGACACCGGCGGTACGACGACGCCGACCTCGACCGGCTGCAGCGGATCCTGTTCTACCGGGAGCTCGGCTTCCCGCTCGAAGAGGTCGCGGTCCTGCTGGACGACCCGGAATCGGACCCGAGGGAGCACCTGCGCCGGCAGCACGCCCTCCTGTCCGACCGGATCGCCCGGCTCCAGCAGATGGCCGCGGCCGTGGAGCACGCCATGGAGGCCAAGAAGATGGGCATCAACCTCACGCCGGAGGAGAAGTTCGAGGTGTTCGGGGACAAGGACCCCGAGCAGTACGCGGAGGAGGCGGAGCGGCGCTGGGGCAACACCGAGGCCTACGCCCAGTCGCAGCGTCGGGTCGCCACCTACACCAAGGACGACTGGAAGCGGATCCAGGACGAGGTCGCCGACTGGAGCGCCCGGTACGCGGCCCTGATGGAGGCGGGTGAGCCCGCCGACGGCGAAGCGGTCATGGACATGGCCGAGGAGCACCGCCGGCACATCGTGACGTGGTACTACGACTGCTCGTACGAGATGCACACGGGTCTCGGCGAGATGTACGTGGCGGACGAGCGGTTCAAGGCGTTCTACGACTCCATGCGCCCGGGCCTCGCTGAGCACCTGCGGGACTCGATCACGGCCAACGCGGTGCGCAAGTCGTAGCGGGTTCTCTCCCTGGAACCGGGCGGGGGCGGTGTGCGTTCATAATTGGACGGACACCCCCCCGATCCAGGAGAGCCCGGAACCCGTGAACACCATGCTCGCGCTCGGCCCTGAGTGGATTTCCCCGGAGTACCTGATCGGGCAGTTCGGCTTGATCGGCATCCTGGTCATCGTCTTCGCGGAATCGGGCCTCTTCGCGTTCCTGCCCGGTGACTCCCTGCTCTTCACGGCGGGCCTGTTCGTCGCGAGCGGCACCATCAAGCAGCCGCTGTGGCTGGTCTGCACTCTGATCGCGGCCGCCGCGATCATCGGTGACCAGGTCGGCTACATGATCGGCAAGGTCTTCGGTCCGAAGCTCTTCAACAAGCCGAACTCCAGGCTCTTCAAGCGCGAGAACCTCGACTCGGCGCACGACTTCATGGAGAAGCACGGCCCCAAGGCCATCGTGCTCGCCCGCTTCGTGCCGATCATCCGCACCTTCGCGCCGATGGTCGCGGGCGCGACGGCGATGAAGTACCGCACCTTCCTGATGTTCAACATCATCGGCGGCGTCCTGTGGGGCGCGGGCGTCACGATCCTGGGCTACCAGCTCGGCCAGTTCGAGTTCATCAAGAACAATGTCGAGCCGATCTTCATCGGCATCGTCCTGATCTCCGTCATCCCGGTCATCTTCGAGGTGATCAAGGGCCGCAAGGAGAAGAAGTCGGCCACCGGGTCCGCGGAGCACTCCGGCACCGGCGCCGGCCAGGACCCGCAGACCCCCACCCCGCGCGGCGGCCGCCACGCGAAGCGGTAGGGCCTCTCGCAGGCCCTAGAAGCCGCGGGTGCGCTTCGCCGAGCGGCGCTTGGCGGAGCTGGCCGTGGCCGGGATCCGCATGAACAGCCGGGACATCTCCGAGCCGAGGTTGACGCCGATGGCGATGGCCAGGGCGATGGCCACGGCGTTCGTCAGCGAGGCCAGCCCCTCGTTGAGCCGGTTCTCGGCGATCAGCAGCAGTCCGTAGTACGTCGCCGAGCCCGGGAGCAGCGGGCCGATGGCCGCCGTGACGAAGGGCAGCGCCGAGGAGATGCGGTGGCGGGAGAGCAGCTGCCCGAAGAGGCCGACCAGGCCGGCCGCGACGGCGGTGGACGGCACCGGCGGGATGTTGCCCGCGTAGTGCAGGGCCCCGTAGACCACCCAGGCGATCCCGCCGTTGAGGGTCACGATCCACACGGTGGAACGTTCCTGCTGGAGCAGGATCGCGAACGTGAACACCAGCACCATCGACGCGGCGATCTGGAGCAGGGGCCGCTGGTCGATCTGCAGGACGTCCTCCGGCTGCGGGTTCGAGCCGAACTGGAGCCCTATCCAGAGCACCACCAGCACGCCCATGATGATGCCGATGAAGAGGTACATCACCTCCAGCAGCCGGGCGGAAGCGGTGATGTAGTAGCCGGTCAGACCGTCCTGCACGGCCGCGACCAGGGCCCGCCCCGGCAGCAGCGCGAACAGTCCACCGGTGATCACGGCGGAGGAGCGCACGTCGAGGTCGGTCAGCTTCAGGGCCACGCCCATCGCGGCGGGCGGCATCGCCGCGACCACGAACTGGTAGAACTCCGGCAGCCCGCGCCCCGCGCAGAACCAGGCCAGCCGGTCGCCGAGGACCGCGCCGAGTGCGGCTGCGAAGAACACGAGGACCCCACCGCCGACCAGCGTGGAGGCCGCCCCGGCGAGCAGCCCGGCGGCGGCGGTGAGCATCCAGCCGGGATACGGGTGCCGGTTGCGGCGGATCTCCGCGAGGCGCCGGTAGGCGTCCTCCAACGACATGTCGACCTCGTGCGCGCTGATGTCGTTGACGAGGCGGAAGACGGCCGAGAGCCGGTTGTAGTCGGTGCCCCGGCGGCGGACGGTGCGGTTCGCCGAGATCGGGTCGTCCACCAGCGACGGCTGGTAGGTGATCGACAGCATCGTGAAGGTGACGGTCGGCTCGCAGCGGTCCAGCCCGTAACTGCGCGAGACCGCGAACATCGCCGCCTCCACGTCCTCGGCCGCCTCACCGCCCGCGAGCAGCAGCTCGCCGATGCGCAGCGTCAGGTCGAGCACGCGGCCCACGGCGGGCCCCGTCTCGACCGCCTGCTTCTGCGAGACCTCCGGGACCGGCCGGACGTCGACCGGCATGCGCAGCACGGTGCGCATCCGGTCCTGCCACAGGGACTCCTTCATCCGGGTGACGGGGAACCCGCTGCCGGTGTACGCCGGCGGGGACTGCGAGGCGCTGTAGGTGTGCGGGGTCGCGAAGGCGGAACCCTCGGCCTCCACGGGCACCGAGGCGAGCCCCTCGGGGACCGAGAACTCCGAGGTCGCCTGGTCCTCGTCGGGGGCCTCCGCCTCCACCCCGACCCCGGGGGGCACGGCGAAGGCGCTGCGCGCCTCGTCCGACTTCGGCTTCCGGTCCTCTGCCCCGGATCCTTCGCCCTCCGCCACGCGTCCTCCAGTCCCTGGGCCAGCCCGTATCAGTATGCGGAACGGTTTGATCCACGGCGAAACCGCGACGGGCGGCACTCCCGGAGGAATGCCGCCCGTGCGGTGGCCTGACGGCCCGGTGTCGGTGTCACATGAGCCGATGGCTCAGTGCTGGCCGCCCTGCGCCTCGAGGCGCTTGTACGAGGCTTCGATCTCGGCCTCGGCCTCGGTGCGGCCGACCCAGTTCGCGCCCTCGACGGACTTGCCCGGCTCCAGGTCCTTGTAGACCTCGAAGAAGTGCTGGATCTCCAGGCGGTCGAACTCGGACACGTGGTGGATGTCGCGCAGGTGCTCCACACGCGGGTCGGAGGCCGGCACGCACAGCAGCTTGGCGTCGCCGCCCGCCTCGTCCGTCATGTTGAACATGCCGATCGCGCGGCACTTGATCAGGCAGCCCGGGAAGGTCGGCTCGTCCAGGATGACCAGCGCGTCCAGCGGGTCGCCGTCCTCGCCGAGGGTGTTCTCGACGAAGCCGTAGTCGGCCGGGTAGCTGGTCGAGGTGAAGAGGCGACGGTCCAGGCGGATCCGGCCGGTCTCGTGGTCCACCTCGTACTTGTTCCGCGAACCCTTGGGGATCTCGATGGTGACGTCGAACTCCACGTCCTGCTCCTCCATGATCAGCTTCATTGCTCGGGGCTACGTCGGTTCACCTGCGTGCGCGGCCGACCCAGCCCTGCCGGGTGGGGTGCCATGCTCGCGGCAAGACGCAATGGTTAAGTGTCCCTCACGCATATGTGTGATCGCGAAAGGGGCTGGTCCGAGGTGCCATTGGTCAAGACGTGGCAGCTCATTGCGGTGTCGGCCGTTACCGGCCTGGCCCTGTCGGCCGCGACGGTTGCCGCCGCCGGTCCCTGGGACTCCGGCCAGCGTAAGGCCGAGCGGGACAGAGCCGCCTCCTGGAGCCGCACGGGTGGTGCAGATCACGGTCGGGACGGGGCCCGCGCCCTGCCCAACGCCGCCCCCAGCGCCCCCGGAGTGCTCGCCGCGGTCCGCCCCGCCGGATCCGACCCCTCTGGATCCGACCCCGGAGCCCAGGCCCCGGCGGCGGACTCCGGGCCGCTGGGCGCCGCGCTGCGGCCGCTGCTCGCCGACCCCGCCCTCGGAACCGTCCGCGCCGCCTCCGTGATCGACACCGCCACCGGCCGGGTGCTGTACGAGTCCGGGGCCGACCGGGCCATGACCCCCGCCTCCACCATCAAGATCGCCACGGCCACGGCCGCGCTCGCCGCCCTCGGGCCCGACCACCGGATCCCCACCACCGTGGCCTCCGGCGCGGGCCCCGGCCAGATCGTCCTGGTCGGCGGCGGAGACCCCTCCCTCACCGCCAAGAAGAAGGCCCCCGCCGGCTCCGGCGGCAGCCTCGTCGCCCTGGCCGCCGACACCGCCCAGGCCCTCAAGGCCGCCGGCACCGAGTCGGTGGCCCTCGGCTACGACGACTCCCTCTACACCGGCCCCGTCCGCCACCCCATCGGCGCCAACGACAACATCGCCCCCGTCACCGCCCTGACGGCCGACGAAGGCCGCACCGACGACTCGTTCTCCGGACCGGCCCCACGCACCGACGACCCCTCCGGGGACACCGCCCGCGCCTTCGCCGCCCTCCTGACGGACCGCGGCATCAAGGTGACCGGCGAGCCCGCCAAGGCCAAGGCCCCGGCCGGAGCGGCCCCGCTCGCCGTCACCCTCTCGACCCCGCTCGCCGGACTCGTCGAGCGGATGCTGACCAACAGCGACAACGACATCGCCGAGGCCCTGGCCCGCCACACCGCCCTCGCCTCCGGGCAGCCCGCCGGCTTCGAAGGCGTGGAGAAGGCCCTCGGCCCCAAGCTCGCCTCCCTCGGCATCGACACCTCCGACTCCCGCTTCGCCGACGGCAGCGGCCTCAACCGGGCCGACAAGGTCAGCGCCGGCCTGCTGACCGCCCTCCTCGCCAAAGCCGCCGACCCGCAGCGGCCGCAGCTGCGGCCCGTCCTCACCGGACTGCCCGTCGCCGGATTCACCGGAACCCTGCGCACCCGCAACGCCGGAACCTCCCCTGCGGCCGGCCTGCTCCGGGCCAAGACCGGCACCCTGACCGGCGTGAACTCCCTCGCCGGGACCGTAGTCGACCCCTCCGGCCGACTGCTGGCCTTCGCGTTCCTGACCGCGAACGCCACCGACCCGGGGGCCGCCGAGAAGGGCCTCGACCGGCTCGCGGCAGCGGTGGCCGGCGCCTCCTAGCGGGAGTGCGACGGGCCCCGGGCGGTCTCCCCGCCGGTTTCCGACGGCCTCGAGGCGGCATCGAGGTGGCATCGAGTGGGCTTCCCGGCCGTCTCCCGGGGGCTCCGCCGGCGCGCGAGTCCACGTACGGTTGACGCATGACGAGCATCGGTGGTGCGGAGATGGTCGACTGGAACCTCGCGGTGGCGACCGCGACCCGGCTGGTGCGGCCCGGCCCGGAGGTCAGCCGGGACGAGGCACGGGCCGTGGTCGCGGAACTGCGCAGGCACGCCAGGACCTCCGAACGGCACGTGCGCGAGTTCACCCGGATGATGCCGGAAGGCATGACCCCGCCCGACACCCCCGTCCTCGTCGTGGACCGGGCCGGCTGGGTCAAGGCCAACGTGGCCGGCTTCCGCGAACTGCTGGCCCCGCTGCTCGGCAAGATGCAGGACCGCCGCGCAGGCACCCCCGGCTCCGCCGTCCTCGGCGCCGTCGGCGGCAAGGTCACCGGCGTGGAACTGGGCATGCTGCTGAGCTTCCTGGCCTCCCGCGTGCTCGGCCAGTACGAGACCTTCGCGCCCTCGGCCCTCGACCTGCCCGGCCCGGCCGGCGGCGGCCGGCTGCTGCTCGTCGCGCCGAACATCGTCCACGTGGAGCGGGAGCTGGAGGTGGACCCGCACGACTTCCGGCTCTGGGTCTGCCTGCACGAGGAGACGCACCGTACCCAGTTCACCGCCGTCCCGTGGCTCCGCGAGCACATCGAGGGCGAGATCCAGACTTTCCTCGGCGCCACCGAGATCGACCCGACGACCGTCCTGGAGCGGCTGCGCGAAGCCGCCCAGTCCTTCGCCGGAGCCCGGCCCGACGCGGAGCGCGGCGACGAGGGCCGCTCGCTCGTCGAACTCGTCCAGACCCCCGAACAGCGCGAGGTACTGGCCCGGCTCACGGCCGTGATGTCCCTGCTGGAGGGCCACGCCGACTTCGTCATGGACGGGGTCGGGCCCGCGGTGGTGCCCTCCGTCGCCGAGATCAGGGAGAAGTTCCAGCAGCGCCGGGCCAGCGGCGCCGGCCGCCTCGACGCGGCCCTGCGCAAACTGCTCGGCCTCGACGCGAAGATGCGCCAGTACCGCGACGGCGAGCGGTTCGTGCGCGGGGTCGTCGGACAGGTCGGCATGGAGGGCTTCAACCGGGTCTGGACCTCACCGAACACCCTCCCCACCAAGGCGGAGATCGCCAAGCCCTCCGACTGGGTGGCCCGGGTGCACCGCAAGGGCAGCGAACCGAGCGAGCGACGGGAGGCGTGACCCGGGAGGGAAGGCTCAACAGGAGTGGCTCAAGAGGCGTGAAGATGTCCCTCTGGGGGAAACAGCGTCACCCGTCCGAGGGACCGTGGGGCGTAGAAGGGCGTGCGATGCTCGGGGAACGGCTCGGTTCTGTCACCATCATCGCACTCTGAGTGACAGCCCCCCGTTCGCGGGGGCGCCGGACAGCACCCCAGCGCACCACCCTCCCCCAACGCCTCCCCAGCGCCTGACGAGGCTCCGAACTCCACCGAAGGGCACCGGACATGGGTCCCCATCCTGCGGTCGCGGCGATACGCCTGGCGGTCCGCCGCGTACTCCACGACGTCCTCACCGACCTCACCGACCGTCCCGCCTCCGCCCCCGCTCCCCGCGTCGGAGGCCTCGAGGCGGTCGCCTTCCGCGACGGCCTCCCCGACACCGCGCCGCTCGTCCTCGTCGCCTGCTCCGGCGGCGCCGACTCCATGGCACTCGCCTCCGCCCTCGCCTTCGAGGCCCCCAAACTCGGCATCCGGGCCGGCGGCATCACCGTCGACCACGGGCTCCAGGCCGGCTCCGACCTGCGCGCCGCCGAGGTGGTCACCCGCATGACCGCCCTGAGCCTCGACCCGGTGGAGGCCGTCACCGTGCGCGTCGGACGCCAAGGCGGACCCGAGGCCGCCGCCCGCGACGCCCGCTACGCGGCCCTGGACGAGGCCGCCGACCGCCTCGGCGCCTCCGCCGTGCTCCTCGGCCACACCCGCGACGACCAAGCCGAAACCGTCCTGCTGGGCCTCGCCCGCGGCTCCGGCATCCGCTCGCTCTCCGGCATGGCAGAGGTTTCGGGGGGCCCGGGAGACCCGGGCGCCTCCGGCCGCCGCCACCGCTACCGCCGCCCCTTCCTGCAAGTCGACCGGCAGACCGCCCGCAAGGCCTGCATGGTCCAGTCCCTCGCCGTCTGGGACGACCCGCACAACGCGGACCCCGCCTACACCCGCTCCCGGCTGCGCCACGAAGGGCTGCCCGCCCTGGAGAAGGCCCTCGGCAAGGGAGTCGTGGAGGCGCTCGCCCGCACCGCCCAGCTCTCCCGCGACGACGCCGACGCCCTGGACTCCTGGGCCGCCGAGGCGGAGGGCCGCGTACGGGACGAGGACGGCCGCCTGGAGTGCGCCAAGCTGTACGCGCTGCCCCCCGCCGTCCGCCGCCGCGTACTGCGCCGCGCCGTCGTCGCGGCCGGCTCTCCGGCCGGTTCCCTCTTCGCCCGCCACATCGAGGAAGTCGACCGGCTCATCACCGGATGGCGCGGTCAGGGCGCCATCAACCTGCCCGGCCGGGTCGAGGCCCAGCGGCAGGGTGGCAGACTGGTCATCCGGCAGGGCTGATTGGTGCTGAAACACGGCCGAGTCCTCCGGGGTCACTCCCCGGAGCCCCGGCCGCAAACGAAAGTGATGCGGGTGGACGAGAAGGACATGGGCAGCGACCTCCAGTCGGTGCTCATCACCAAAGAAGAGATCGACGCGAAGCTGGCCGAGCTGGCCGCGAAGATCGACGCGGAGTACGCGGGCAAGGACCTGCTCATCGTCGGCGTCCTCAAGGGCGCGGTGATGGTGATGGCGGACCTGGCGCGCGCCTTGTCCACCCCGCTCACCATGGACTGGATGGCGGTGTCCTCGTACGGCGCCGGAACCCAGTCCTCGGGCGTGGTCCGGATCCTCAAGGACCTGGACACCGACATCAAGGGCAAGCACGTCCTGATCGTCGAGGACATCATCGACTCGGGCCTGACCCTGTCGTGGCTGCTGTCGAACCTGGGCTCGCGCGAGCCGGCCTCCCTCGAGGTCGTCACGCTGCTGCGCAAGCCCGACGCCGCGAAGGTCGCGATCGACGTGAAGTGGGTCGGCTTCGACATCCCCAACGAGTTCGTCGTGGGCTACGGCCTGGACTACGCGGAGAAGTACCGCAACCTGCCGTTCGTGGGCACGCTCGCCCCGCACGTCTACGGAGGCTGACCCCGACCCGGACCAACCGTCCGGCAGGGGAACCCTGGAGCGATTCCCGCCGTTGGAGCATGGAAAGGCGGGTCTGTCAGCCGTCCCATGAGGCAGCGGGTGACAATACAGGGGTACATTCCGAAGAACAGTCTTTACTCACAGCAGCATTTACCTACGGGCAGGAGGGACGGGGTGCCTGGCGCCCCGTATGGATGGACGTGAAGCGATACTTCCGTGGGCCGGTCATGTGGATCGTGCTGGCCGTCCTCGCCGTGGTCGTGTTGATGAATGTCGTCGGCTCCGGCGGCGGCTACAAGTCGGTGGACACGAGCGAGGTCATCAAGGCGATCAACAGCGGCCAGGTGCAGCAGGCGCGCCTGACCACCGGCGACAGCCAGATGGTCAAGATCGACCTCAAGAAGGACCAGAAGCTCGGAGACAACTCCGGCTCCAAGTTCCAGGCCAACTACATCGGGGACCAGGGCGTCCAGCTCGCCCAGAACCTCCAGACCAAGTACGAAGCCGGTCAGATCCCTGACGGGTACTCCGTCACTCCGGACAAGACCAGCCCGTTCCTCAGCGTGCTGCTCTCGCTGCTGCCCTTCGTCCTCATCGTCGTCGTCTTCCTGTTCCTGATGAATCAGATGCAGGGCGGCGGCTCCCGGGTCATGCAGTTCGGGAAGTCCAAGGCCAAGCTCATCACCAAGGACACCCCGAAGACGACGTTCGCGGATGTCGCGGGCTCGGACGAGGCCGTCGAAGAACTCCACGAGATCAAGGAGTTCCTCCAGGAGCCGGCGAAGTTCCAGGCCGTCGGCGCCAAGATCCCCAAGGGCGTGCTGCTCTACGGCCCGCCCGGCACCGGAAAGACCCTGCTCGCGCGTGCCGTCGCGGGCGAGGCCGGTGTTCCCTTCTACTCGATCTCCGGTTCCGACTTCGTCGAGATGTTCGTCGGTGTCGGTGCCTCGCGTGTCCGCGACCTGTTCGAGCAGGCCAAGGCCAACGCACCGGCGATCGTCTTCGTCGACGAGATCGACGCAGTCGGCCGGCACCGCGGTGCGGGCCTCGGCGGCGGTCACGACGAGCGCGAGCAGACCCTCAACCAGCTGCTCGTCGAGATGGACGGCTTCGACGTGAAGGGCGGCGTCATCCTGATCGCCGCCACGAACCGTCCGGACATCCTCGACCCGGCCCTCCTGCGCCCCGGCCGCTTCGACCGCCAGATCGCGGTCGACCGCCCGGACATGCAGGGCCGTCTGGAGATCCTCAAGGTCCACCAGAAGGGCAAGCCGGTCGCCCCGGACGTCGACCTGGGTGCGGTGGCCCGTCGTACGCCCGGCTTCACGGGTGCCGATCTCGCCAACGTGCTGAACGAGGCCGCGCTGCTCACGGCCCGCTCGGACGGGAAGCTGATCGACAACCACGCGCTGGACGAGGCGATCGACCGCGTCGTGGCGGGCCCGCAGAAGCGGACCCGGATCATGTCGGACCGGGAAAAGAAGATCACCGCGTACCACGAGGGCGGCCACGCCCTGGTCGCGGCGGCTTCCCCGAACTCGGACCCGGTCCACAAGATCACGATCCTGTCCCGCGGTCGGGCCCTGGGTTACACCATGGTCCTGCCCGACGAGGACAAGTACTCCACCACGCGCAACGAAATGCTCGACCAGCTGGCGTACATGCTGGGTGGGCGCGCGGCCGAGGAACTGGTCTTCCACGACCCGACCACGGGCGCCGCGAACGACATCGAGAAGGCCACGGCAACGGCCCGCGCGATGGTCACCCAGTACGGCATGACCGAGCGCCTCGGCGCGATCAAGTTCGGCGGAGACAACACCGAGCCGTTCCTGGGACGCGAGATGTCGCACCCGAGGGACTACTCGGAAGAGGTCGCGGCGCTGGTCGACGAAGAGGTCAAGAAGCTCATCGAGACCGCGCACAACGAGGCCTGGGAAATCCTGGTCGAGAACCGCGACGTGCTCGACAACCTGGTCCTTGCCCTCCTCGAGAAGGAGACGCTCAACAAGGAGCAGATCGCCGAGGTCTTCTCGACGATCGTGAAGCGCCCGGCCCGCCCGGCGTGGACCGGCTCCTCGCACCGCACCCCGTCGACCCGCCCGCCGGTGCTCTCTCCCAAGGAGCTCCAGCTGACGAACTCGGCGAACGGTACGGCGGCCGCTTCCTCGACCGCCGTATCGGTGGAGAAGACCCCGGAGCCCTCTCCCGAGGAGCGCCCGGAGGCCTGATCCCTCCCGGAATGGATGCCGCGCCCCCCAGGTTCTAGCCTGGGGGGCGCGGCACTTTCATCTGGTCCTACTTATTTGGCCGCGACTGCGCAGACAGGAACGAGGAAGAGATGACCGACCCAGTGACCTTGACCGGTGGCGAGGGCACGATCGGCGAGTTCGACGAAAAGCGCGCCGAGGCGGCCGTCCGCGAGCTCCTGATCGCGGTCGGCGAGGACCCGGACCGCGAGGGGCTCCTGGAGACGCCGGCGCGGGTGGCGCGGGCGTACAAGGAGATATTCGCGGGGCTGTACCAGAAGCCCGAGGAGGTCCTGACGACGACGTTCGACCTCGGGCACGACGAGATGGTCCTCGTGAAGGACATCGAGGTCCAATCTTCCTGTGAACACCATCTCGTCCCGTTCCACGGTGTAGCCCATGTGGGGTACATCCCATCCACCGACGGCAAGATCACCGGCCTGTCGAAGCTGGCCCGCCTGGTGGACGTGTTCGCCCGCCGACCCCAGGTCCAGGAACGGCTGACCACCCAGATCGCGGACTCCCTGATGGAGATCCTGGAGCCGCGCGGGGTCATCGTGGTCATCGAATGCGAGCACATGTGCATGACCATGCGCGGTGTCCGCAAGCCCGGCGCGAAGACCATCACCTCGGCGGTCCGCGGCCAGCTCCGCGACCCCGCGACCCGCAGCGAGGCCATGAGCCTGATCATCGCTCGCTAGCCGGATTGTCAGACCCGCCCGATAACGTCGGTGATCAGGTGATTTCACTTGGTCAGGGGGCGGGATGGGCGGGCTGCCGAGCAAGCAGATGGTGAACGGGGTGGACGGCCAGGCCCAGGCGAGAACCGTGGGCGTGGGCGATCGGCTCTGGACCCTCGACGGATCGCGGACGGTTCAGACCGTCGTCACTGTGGTGACGGCGGCCAAGGCCCGTGCGGTCGTGGACGTGGTTACGGACCGGCAGACGTTCAGTGCCGCCCCGGAACACCTCCTGGCCACCTCTGCAGGCTGGGTGCCTGCCGCGGAGGCCGTGGGCGGCGCTCTGACATGGACTCCGCCGCGCAAGCTGTGCCGCCAGCGCCTCGAGATCAAGCCCGGCTACGAGTTCGGCTACTGGGTGGGTGCAACCTGTGCCGATGGGACGGTCGGCAAGAACTACCTGTCCCTCATCGTGAACGACGAGGGCTTCGCCGACCGGTATGCGGAATGTCTGACGGCGGCGACCGGCCTCCCTGCCCGTCTGGAGCCGGTCACCCGCCCATCCGGCTACCTCCAGCGGGACCTCCCGGGCTTCCGGGTGCGGGTGGTCGCTTCGTACCTCGCTGATCTGATGAGGCAGTACGTGGGTGGGGACGCACACCACATGCGGCAGGGCTTTCCCCGTGTGGTGCTGCGCGACGAGGTGACCTTCGAGGGCTTCCTGGACGGCTATGTGGCTGGGGACGGACATCGGATCCGGGGCAACTGGGGGTGCCGGGTCGTGACGAGTGCCAACGTCCCCTTCCTCCGTGAGTGGGCCGGGGTCATCGGCGCGAGGTTCACACCTTCCGGAGTGCCCGGCCGTGCGTCCCGCCTCTACATCTCCGATACCTGGAGGCAGCGCGGCACCTTCCAGCGCGAGGAGCACCCCTTGCTGCTCGTGGAGTCGATGCACTCCAGGGTGCTGGAGGTCCGCCCCCGCGCCGCCACCGGCGCGAAGCCCTTCACCCTCTACACCTACCGCCTCGACCCCTACCCGGGGTTCCTGGTGAGCGGGCACCTCGTGCGGGCCCCCGGGTGACGGCTCAGGCGCTCGCGGGGGCCTTGGTGGGGTCTTCGTCGTCCGGGAGTTTGAGGACGTGTTCCAGGAAGAGGGCCGCGGCGATGACTGCGGCGCCCGTCAGGACCGAGAAGCCGGCGTACCAGGCCTGGTCGCGGCGGGCCGGGACGTCCAGGGCGGTGGTGAGGAGGAAGACGCCCACGCCGCCGTAGCCGCCCGCGACCAGGGCCGCGACCAGGGCGCTGGACTGGCCGAAGACCACCGCGCGGGCCGCCATCAGCGGCTCCACGCCCTTGGCGCCCGGCACGCGCTCGCGCTGGGCCTTCAGGCGGGCGCGCAGGGAGAGGGCCGTGGCCAGCAGGACCACCGCGATGACGCCGAGCACGATGGGCGCGGCGAGCGGGACGCCGGGGAGCGAGCCGTAGGAGTTCAGCATGCGTGCGCCGGCCCACGACAGGACCCCGGCGACCGCGAAGATTCCCGCCAGGACCGCCGGCCTCAGTTGCTTCACGTGCGCCTCTCCCCGCTCTCCGTACGTACCAGCCGATCTTAAGTGTTCGGTCCGGCGGGGGCCGGTTACTCCGGGAGCCGCAGTTCCAGGTCGGGGCGGCGCGTGACGCCCGTCAGGCCCACGGCGGCCAGCAGCTCCGCCACCGGCCCGTGGCCCGGGATCTGCGCCTCGGGGTCGATGTCGTTCCACGGGGCCAGCACGAAGGCGCGCTGGTGGGCGCGCGGGTGCGGGAGGGTGAGGTCGGGGTCGGCGGAGACCACGTCGGCGTACGCGATGATGTCGACGTCGATCGTGCGGGGTCCCCAGCGCTCCTCGCGGACGCGGTCGAAGGCCTCTTCGATGGCGTGCCCGCGCTCCAGCAGGGAGCCGGGCGGCAGGGTGGTCTTCACCGCGATGACGGCGTTGAAGTACGAGGGCTGCGAGCCCGGGTCCACGCCCCACGGTGCGGTCTCGTAGACCGGGGAGACGGTCTTGACCCGCAGGCCCGGGGTGTCGCCGAGGGCGTCGATGGCGCCCTGCAGGGTCTCCAGCCGGTTGCCGAGGTTCGCGCCGAGCGCGACGACGGCCCATTTGGGGTTGGACAGGGTGATGTCCGCGGCGTCGACGGCTGCGACGACGGAGGCGGGTACCGGCTGGACTGTGGGGTCGCTCTGGGCGTTCATTCCGTTGTTCATGCGCGGCTCCGGGTGATCGTGATGGTCACGTCGTCGAAGGGGACGGTGATGGGCGCGTCCGGCTTGTGGACGACGACCTCCACCTGGGCGACCGCCTCGTGCTTGAGGCACTGCTGGGCGATCCGCTCGGCGAGGGTCTCGATCAGGTCGACCGGCTCTCCCTGGACCACGTGGACCACCTCTTCCGCGACTACCCCGTAGTGCACGGTCTTAGCCAGGTCGTCGCCGGCCGCCGCGGGGCGGGTGTCGAGGTGGAGCACCAGGTCGACGATGAAGGTCTGGCCTTCCTCGCGTTCCCGGGGGAAGACGCCGTGGTGCCCGCGAGCCTTGAGGCCGCGCAGCGCGACACGATCCACGCGAATCACTCCTGCTTTTCGTAGGTTCTTCCGGTCCGGGACTCCCCGGATCCATGGGCCTACGCCGAGTGCGGTCGGCGTCGTCCATCTTCGAATTTACCTGCGAAATACCCGGGACCCCGACGGAGGGGTCAGGAGGGCTCCTCCTCGTCGTCCTCATCGGAGTCCGTGAGCACGGGAGAACCGTGGTGCGACCACAGCCGCCAGCCCTCCGATGTGCGTCGGAACACATTCGTGGCGACGACGAGCTGTCCGACGAGCGGGCCCAGTTCCCCGCCCTCCTCGGCGGGTCCGCCGCTGAGGATGTTCTCCGTGCAGGTGACCAGGGCGGTGTCGCCGATGACGGCGACCTTGGTGTCGGTGAGGAAGAACTGGATGTACTCGGTGTGGGACATGATCAGGGCGTAGGAGCGCAGCACCTCGCCGCGTCCCGAGAGCACCGGCCAGCCCGGATGCACGCAGGAGATCTCGTCTTCGAGCCAGAGCGCCGACAGTGCGTCGAAGTCCCCCTGCTCCATGGCCTCGTAGAAGGCCGTGTTGACCTCTTCGACGGCTTCGATGTCGGTACGGCTCACCTTTCCCCTTCCTCGGTGCTGCGGTGGGTACGCAGTGCCCCTTCCACGGCGCGGGCCACCCGAACCGCGTCGGCGCTCGCCCGTACCTCGTGGACCCGTACGGCCCAGGCGCCCTGGTGGGCGGCGATCGCGGTGACGGCCGCGGTGGCGGCGTCGCGCTCGCGGGCGGGCGGCGGGGAGGCGTCCTCGGCTCCGGCCAGCACCCGGCCGAGGAAACGCTTCCGCGAGGCGGCCACGAGCAGCGGGAAGCCCAGTGCGCGCAGCTCGGCGAGGTGGGCGACCAGGGCCAGGTCGTGCTCGGCGTTCTTGGCGAAGCCCAGGCCGGGGTCGACGAGGATCCGCCCGGGAGAGATCCCGCCGGACACCACGGCGTCGATGCGGGAGCGCAGCTCGACGGTGACTTCGGCGAGGACGTCCTCGTAGACGGCGAGGCTGTTCATGCCGTCGCTGAAGCCGCGCCAGTGCATGACGACGAACGGGACTTCGGCGGCGGCCACGGCCGGGATCATGCCGGGGTCGGCGAGGCCGCCGCTGACGTCGTTGACCAGTACCGCGCCCGCGGCGACGGCCTGGGCCGCGACGGAGGCGCGCATGGTGTCCACGGAGACGGCGACGCCCTCGGAGGCGAGGCCCCGTACGACGGGGACGACGCGGCGCAGCTCCTCCTCCTCGTCGACGCGGGAGGCGCCGGGGCGGGTGGACTCACCGCCGACGTCGACGAGGTCGGCGCCCTGGGCGACGAGGTCGAGGCCGCGCTTGACGGCTGCGGTGGTGTCGAACCAGCGGCCGCCGTCGGAGAAGGAGTCGGGGGTGACGTTGACGACGCCCATGACCCCGCAGCGGTCCCATTCCGGCAGCCCTGTGACCCGGCCCCGGCCGGCGCCCGCGTGCTTCGTGTTCATGGGTCCAGGGTATGGCTTGCCTTCGATGTCCCGCCCTGGACGGCGCGGGGCCCCCGCAGCCGGGCGGCTGCGGGGGCCCTGGAGGCCGTACGGGGGCTCGGATCGGCCCCTGGGGGTGCTCAGGCGGCCCGGACCTTGCGGTCGGCCTGGGCGGGTACCGCGTGGACGTGGTCGTGCGTGCAGGTGCGGACCGGCTTGGGCCGGCGGCGGCTGGCGAACAGGCGGGGCAGGGCCAGGGTCACGAAGCCCTCGGCCTGCATCACGGCGAAGCCGATGCGGGGCAGGTCGCGGCTGTTGCGGTAGACCATGAAGCGCGGCTCCCAGCGGGGGCGGAACTTCTCGTTGAACTTGTACAGCGACTCGATCTGGAACCAGCGGGACAGGAAGACCAGCAGGCCGCGCCACATCCGCAGGACGGGGCCGGCGCCGATCTTCTCGCCGCGGGCCAGGGCCGCGCGGAACATCGCGAAGTTCAGCGAGACCTTCTCGATGCCGAGCGCGGGGGAGGCCTCCAGGGAGGCGACGATCAGCAGCTCGTTCATGCCGGGGTCGGCGGCGCGGTCGCGGCGCATCAGCTCCAGCGACATGCCGTCCTTGCCCCACGGGACGAAGTGCAGGACGGCCTTGAGGTCCTTGTACGGGCTGGTGTCGCCCTCCTCCACGCGGTGCGCGGTGGCGATGAAGCAGTCGCCGTCGCCCTCCTCGCCGACCCGGCCCAGGGCCATCGAGAAGCCGCGCTCGGTGTCGGTGCCGCGCCAGGCCTCGGCCGCGCCGCGGACCTGCTCGAGCTCTTCCTCGGTGAGCTCGCTGACGCGGCGGACCTTGGTGGTGTAGCCGTTGCGCTCGATGCGCTTCACCATCTGGCGGACGTTGCGCATGGGTCGGCCGGCGAGGGAGAAGTCTTTGACGTCGACGATCGCCTCGTCGCCGAGTTCCAGGGCGTCGAGCCCGGTCTCGCGGGTCCAGACCTCGCCGCCGGTCTCGCTGCAGCCGACGACGGCCGGGGTCCAGGAGTGGGCCTTGGCCTCGGCCATGAACCGCTCGATGGCGCCGGGCCAGGCCTCGACGTCGCCTACGGGGTCGCCGGAGGCGAGCATCACGCCGGACACGACGCGGTAGGTGACGGCGGCCTTGCCGCTGGGGGAGAAGACGACGGCCTTGTCGCGGCGGAGGGCGAAGTGGCCCAGCGAGTCGCGGCCGCCGTGGCGGGCCAGCAGCTCGCGCAGCTTGGTCTCGTCGTCGGCGGTGAGCCGGGCGGCGGGGTGCTCGGGGCGGAAGGCCAGGTAGATGGTGGTGACGGCGGTCAGCATGCCGAGGGCGCCGAGCGAGTAGCCGACGGTCCAGGACACCCGGCCGGCGTAGTCGACGGGACCCTCGAAGCCGAAGAGCCCGTAGACGACGTGGCTGATCTGCTCGTAAACACCCGGATTGCCGACGACCTTGCTGGGGTGCGAGTTGACGATGATCAGGCCGAGGCCGATGGACCCGGCGCTCATCAGCACGAAGTTGGCGAGGGCCTTCCAGCGGCTGCGGGGGTCCGGGAGCGCCTTGAATTCACTCTGGTGGCGCAGGAGGAGCGCCAGGAGCACCGCCGCGATGATCACGCCGATGAAGGAGTGGCGGTAGGCGAACTGCGCCACGGCGCCGGCGGGCAGCAGCACGACGGAGGCTCGCCAGGCGCGGCGCTTGTGGCGCTTGAGGCCGTGGGCCAGCAGCAGGATGAGTACGCCCGCGCTGATGGACAGGGCCGCGGCGAAGGGGCCGAGGGAGCCCGGCAGCACTTCGGTGACGGCATGGATGCGGCTGTGCCTGAAGCGGGGGAAGACCCCCGCGGCGATGTCGAGCAGGCCGACGACCATGACGGCCGTACCCACCAGACCCGGGACGGACTCCGGTCGTGGGCCCCGGAAGATTCGGCGGACCCGCTCCGGAACCTGTCCCGACTTATCGCCATCTATCCTGCTAGACATCGCTTCCCGTTGCTCCGCGAGAGATCATGTGGCCGAAGGCCGCGACAGCCTCCGGTGTGTGGTGCGTCCCCTAGGACGACATCGAGGGGGAGCGGGTTCACTCATCCTCGAGAAAAAAACTAGTCCTGCCATAGAAAGTCGACTGACTGCTCATGGGTCTCACCAGTAATACGGTCCTGGCGTTGGCCATCATCGCCGGTGTGCTGCTCTTCGCGGCCACGGTGTGGTTCTGGCCGAAGCTCTCGGGCCGCTCCTGGCGCTCGGTCCTCGGCCGGGTCGGCCTCCTGCTGGCGACCCAGCTGGCGTTGTTCTCGGCGGTGGGTCTCGCCGCCAACAAGTCCTTCCTGTTCTACGGGTCCTGGGCCGACCTCTTCGGCCAGGAGACCTCGATCGGCAAGGTCGTCGACCGGGGCATGAGCAGCGCCGACATCAAGGTCGTCGACAAGCAGAAGCTGGACGTCCCCGGCGGCGCCAAGCCGCAGGTCGCCGGACAGATCCTCAAAGTGGCCATAACGGGCCAGAAGTCGAAGATAACGAGCCCCGGGTACGTGTGGCTGCCGCCGGAGTACTTCCAGCCGCAGCACAAGGACCAGAACTTCCCGGCCTCCATCGTCCTCACGGGCTACCCGGGAACGGCCGAGAACCTCATCAAAGGGCTGAACTACCCGATGACGGCCTTCAAGGAGGCCAAGGCGGGCAAGATGAAGCCGATGATCCTGGTCATGCTCCGCCCGACGGTGGCGCCCCCGCGCGACACCGAGTGCGTGGACATCCCGGACGGCCCGCAGACGGAGACCTTCTTCGCCCAGGACCTCCCGCAGGCCATCAAGGACACCTTCCGGGTCGGCAAGAAGCCGCAGAACATGGGCTTCATCGGGAACTCCACCGGCGGCTACTGCGCCCTGAAGATCGCCGCGCACTACCCGGAGACCTTCGGCGCCGCCGCGGGTCTGTCCGCGTACTACGAGGCCGCGGACGACGCGACGACCGGCGACCTGTTCCACGGGGACGCGAAGCTGAAGGCTCGCGCGAACGTTCTGGAGTCGATCAAGGCGAAGAAGCCGACCGGTACGTCCTTCCTCGTCACCAGCAGCGAGAAGGGCGAGCCGAACCTGGGGGACACCAGGAAGTTCGTCAAGCTGGTCAAGGCCCCGGACCGGGTCTCGTCGATCATCCTCGACAGCGGCGGCCACAACTTCAACACGTGGCGCCGTGAGATCCCGCCGATGCTGGTGTGGATGAGCAACCGCATCGAGGCCTGACCTTCTCCCGTCAGGCCTCCTGCGGGTCGGCTCCCGTCAGGCCTCTTGCAGGTCGGCCCGGCGCAGCGCCCGGTGGACCCCCTCCGGGGTGAGTACGCCGATCAGCGCGCCCGAGTCCGGATCCGTGACCCCGATCCGGCCCGAGTCCTCCTGGAGCAGCAGCGCGAGCGCCTCGCGCAGCGTCGCCCCCAGCGCCACTTCGGCGGTGGGGGCTTTCGCGTCGGGGCCGGCGCCGGCCCCTGCGGGGCTCAGGTCGGCTGCGGCCACCTGGGTGACGGAGAGCCGCTTGAGCCCCCGGTCGGCGCCGACGAACCCGGCCACGTACTCCGTCGCCGGAGCGGCCAGTACCTCCGCCGGGCGGGCGAACTGCTCGATGGTGCCCGCTCCGTAGACCGCGATGCGGTCCCCGAGCCGGATGGCCTCCTCCAGATCGTGCGTGACCAGCAGGATCGTCTTGCGCACCGTCTTCTGCAGGGTCAGGAACTCGTTCTGGAGCCGTTCGCGCACCACCGGGTCCACCGCGCCGAACGGCTCGTCCATCAGCAGCACCGGCGGATCCGCGGCGAGCGCGCGGGCCACGCCGACGCGCTGGCGCTGCCCGCCGGACAGCTGCTCCGGGTAGCGGCCCCCGTAGACGGCCGGATCCAGTCCGACCAGTTCGAGCAGCTCGGCCGCCCGCGCGCGGGCCTTGGCCTTGGGGGTGCCGATCAGCTGCGGCACGGTGGCCGTGTTCTCCAGCACCGTCTTGTGCGGGAAGAGCCCGACCTGCTGGATGACGTAGCCGATGCGGCGGCGCAGTTCGACCGGATCGGCGGCCGCGATGTCCTCGCCGTTCAGCAGGATCCGGCCGGAGGTCGGCTCGATGAGGCGGTTGACCATTTTCATCGTGGTCGTCTTGCCGCAGCCGGACGGGCCCACCAGGGTGACCAGTTCCCCCTCGGCGACCTCGAAGGACAGGTCCGCGACGGCCGTGGTCCCGTCGGGGTAGCGCTTGGTCACTTGCTCGAATCGGATCACATCGCCATCCTTCCCTACCCGCCCGGCCGGTTTGTAAAGGGCGTGTTGCCCGAGTGCGAAGGTTTCCGGCCATTGACAGTGGTGCGGGTTATGGTCGCTCCTACGTACGTTCGGTGACCGGGGGTGAAGAGCGCATGGCCGGGCAGAGCTGCCTGGTGGCGAACGACTGGATCTGCTGGGAGTACGTCACGTCCCGGTCCCAGGAGCTCACCGACGCCACCCTCGAACACGTCTGGATCACGGGCGTGTCGGTGCTGATCGGCCTGGCCGTATCCGTCCCGCTCGCCCTGCTGGCCCGCCGCGGCCGCCGCTGGGCGGCCCCCGTGCTGGGCATCACCACCCTGCTCTACACGATCCCCTCGCTCGCCATGTTCTCCCTGCTGCTGCCGGTGTTCGGCCTCTCGGCGGCCCTCGTGGTGACCGGCCTGGTCCTGTACTCGCTGACCATCCTGGTCCGCAACGTGCTGGCAGGCCTGGAAGCCGTCCCCGAGGAGGTACGGGAAGCCGCGCGCGGGATGGGGTACGGGCCGGGCCGGCTGCTCTGGCAGGTCGAACTGCCGCTGGCGCTGCCCGCGCTGCTGGCCGGTGTCCGGATCGCCACCGTCTCCACGGTCGCGCTGACCACCGTCGGCTCCATCGTGGGCAAGGGCGGCCTGGGCAACCTCATCGCCCCCGCCGTGAACAGCTCCTTCAAGGCCCAGGTGCTCACCGCATCGGTGCTGTGCGTGCTGCTCGCGCTGGTCGCGGACCTGCTGCTGCTCGGCGCCCAGCGGCTCCTGACGCCCTGGACGCGGGCGGCCCGCGTGAACGGGGAAGGCTGATGGGAGTACTGGGACAGGCCTGGGACTGGCTGGCGGACGGCGCCAACTGGGCGGGGGAGAGCGGGGTCTGGCACCGGCTGGGCGAGCACGTGTACGTCAGCGGCATCGCCCTGGCCCTGGCCTGCGCGGTGGCCCTCCCGACCGGGCTGTGGCTCGGCCACCTCGGCAAGGGCGGCGGCCTCGCCGTCAACGTCTCCAACATCGGCCGGGCCGTCCCGGTCTTCGCGGTGCTGGCGCTGTTCATGGTCTCCCCGCTGCGCAATGCCGGGTACGTGCCCACCATCGCCGCGCTGGTCCTCTTCGCGATCCCGCCGCTGCTGACCAATGCCTACGTGGGCATGCGCGAGGTCGACCGCTCGGTGGTGGAGGCCGCGCGGGGCATGGGCATGTCCGGCGGCCAGCTCTTGTGGCGGGTGGAACTGCCGCTCGCGCGCCCTCTGGTGATGACGGGGCTGCGCTCGGGCGCCGTCCAGGTCATCGCCACGGCCACCATCGCCGCGATGGTCGGCCAGGGCGGCCTCGGCCGGATCATCACCGCCGGCTTCAACACGTACAACACCCCGCAGGTCGTCGCGGGCGCCCTGCTGGTCGCGGCGCTGGCCCTGCTGGTGGAGGGCGCGCTGGTCGCGGTGGACCGGCTGCTGCCGGGCGCGGCCGCCCGCTGACCTTTCCCCGGTTCTTCGAAGGAGTAGACACATGAGCAAGTCCACGCGCGTCCTCGGCGCGGCCCTGGGGGCCGTGGCCCTGACCGTCTCGCTCACCGCGTGCGGCGGTGACAGCCTGGAGAAGTCCAAGGACGGCGGTTCCTCCGCGCCGGCCTCGGCCGAGGCCGGCAAGGGCGGCAAGGTGGTGATCGGCGCGGCCGGTTTCACCGAGTCCAACGTTCTGGCCGAGCTGTACGCGCAGGTCCTCAAGGACGCCGGTTACTCGACCTCCATCACCACGGTCAACAACCGCGAGCTGTACGAGCCCTCGCTGGAGAAGGGCGAGATCGACGTGGTCCCGGAGTACGCGGCCACCCTCGCCGAGTTCCTCAACGCCAAGGTGAACGGCGCGAAGGCGCCCACCGACAAGCCGGTCGCGTCGAGCGACGTGGCGGCCACGGTGGCGGCCCTGGACAAGCTGGCTGCCCCGCTGGGCCTCAAGGCGCTGCCGGCCGGATCCGCGGTCGACCAGAACGCTTTCGCGGTGAGCAAGGAATTCGCGCAGAAGAACAATCTCAAGACCCTTTCCGACCTCGGCAAGTCCGGGCTCAAGGTGAAGATCGCGGCGGGCGACGAATGCGCCGTGCGGCCGTTCTGCGCACCCGGCCTGAAGAAGACATACGGAATCGATGTTTCCGGTATTGACCCGAAGGGCGTCGGAACCCCGCAGGCCAAGCAGGCGGTCAAGGACGGCGCGGACCAACTGGTCCTCACCACCACCACGGACGCCACGCTCGACAGCTTCGGCCTGGTCCTGCTGGAGGACGACAAGAAGCTCCAGAACGCCGACAACGTCCTCCCGGTCGTCAATGCCAAGGACGCCGGAGCCCCGGAGATCGCGGCCGCCCTCGACAAGATCACCAAGGCCCTGACCACCGCCGACCTGGTCGAGTTGAACCGCAAGGTCGACGCCGAACGCGCCAAGCCGGCGGATGTCGCGAAGGCCTACCTGGAGTCCAAGGGACTGGTGAAGAAGTAGGAGTTGGGCCTTTGGTGCGGAAAGTCGAGCGGGGCAACGGGTAACTGCTCGGAAACAGATTGCCGGGCGGCTACCCAACACCCTGTCCACGCCCTGTAAATTTCAGGCCATGCCCCGTGGACGCCACCGCAATCCCGAACCTCTTCACCGGCTGCTCACGCCGACGACCGTGGCCGGTGTGTCCGCCGCCGGCGCGGGCGCGGCCTGGCTGCTCGCGGAACCGATGGCCCTGCGGCTGCTCGTCGTGTTCACCGCGGCCGCCGGGGTCGCCGGGGCCGTCGTCATGCGGTCCTGGGACCGCGCGGCCGGGCGGCGGGTCGCGGAGCTCGGGCGCGAGCGGATCAAGGACGAGTGGCGCACCGAGGAGCGGATAGCCGAGCTCGAATCCGACCTCGAAGAGGCGCGGGTGCTGCGCGGCAAGCTCGACGCCAAGCTGCGGGCCAAGCGGGTCGAACTCGCGGGCCTGCGCGGCGAGCACGCCGCGCTGCTGCGCCGGTACGCCACCGCCGAGACCGAGCGGGCGAGCGCCCTGGAGCGCCGCCGGCTGCTGGCCATCGAGGCCGCCGCCGCACCCGCCCCCACGGCACCCAAGGCACTTCCCCCCGTCTCCGAGGAGCGCACCTCGGCCGGCGCGCCCACCGCGGTCGGCTTCGCCCGCGCCAACGCCGCGCTGGCGGCGCTGAGCCGCAGCACGCAAAAGCCGACGCCGCCGCCGACCTCGGCGCGCGAGCTCCCCGCGGGCTCCGCCGCGCCCGCGCCCGCGCCGGAGGCGCACGCCCGGCCCGTGCCCGCCGGTCCGGCGGCCGCCGTCCCCGCACGGCGCCTCGCGGCCGCGGTGGCCCCGTACGCCCAGCAGCGCCGCTCCGCCTCGCGCGCCCTGGGCGGCTTCGACTTCTTCGGCACCAAGACCGCGGCGCAGGCCCGCGCGGTCATCGAGTCCGTCCAGAACGAGGACCTGGCCGACGTGGTCGGCGCGGAGGTCCTCGCGGCGCACAAGGCGGAGTCCGCGCAGGGCGGCGCGGAGCCGGAGTTCAAGGCGGCCACCGCCGAGCACCGCGCCGTGGGCCAGGTCATCGACCTGACGGCCCACGACGAGACGGAGCCGATCGACGTGGCGCAGCTGCGGACCGCGATCTCCTAGGGCCGCGCCACCAGCCTTCTCTTCCGGCTTCTCTCCCGGCTTCTCTTGCGGATCTCGCCGGACCGTTCAGCGCAGGCTGTCGAACCAGCGGACCGCCTGCGGGGCGGAGCGGACGGCCGTGACCACGTGGGTGGCGTCGGTTCCCTGGTCCACGACGGTCGCCCGGACCCCGTGCCGGGCCAGGTCGGCCGCGCAGGCGCGGGCGTTGGCGATCGGGACGTCCGTGTCGCCCGCGCCCGTGTAGAGGCGCACGGGGACGGCGGGCTTCCAGTCGCAGCTGCCGTCGTTCGCCGTCAGGGCCGTACGGAAGGCTCCGCGCGGATCGCGGAGGTTCGCGGCCCACTGCGGGGTGAGCAGCTCGTCGGGCGTGGCCGGGAGCCCTGCGACGATCTCCTCCTCCGTGTGGTTCCCGTCGAACAGGTTTTCCACAGTCTGTGCATACGGTGCGCGGAACACCTCGGCCGGGTCCTTGTAGAGCGGGTGCAGGCGGTTCTGCGCGGTCAGGAAGTAGGAGAGGTAGAAGACGGCCGTCCGCGGTTCGACGCGGCCGTCGACGATCCCGGGTATCTCCGAGCCCGACAGGTCGTACGGACCGGCCATGGGCGCGAGCGCGCGCAGCCGGAAGCCGTCGCGGCCCTTGGACAGCTCGCGGCCCAGCGCCATGGCGACCTGGCCGCCCTGGGAGAAGCCGGTCGCGTACACGTCCCGGGTGACGGGCCGGCCGAGCCGGTCGGCGGCGCTGCGGGTGGCCTTGAGCATGTCCACGGACGCGGTGACGGCGGACGCGGTGTCCATGTACGGGTGGCTGCCGGGCCCGCCGCCGAGGCCGAGGTAGTCGGGGGCGGAGACGGCCCGGCCGGAGGCGGCGTGCAGGTACGGGGTGAGCCGGTTGTCCCCGGGGCCGGCGGAGGGCGCCGAGGCGCGGTACGCGGTCGTGCCGTGCGTGTCGGAGACCAGGTCGAGGCGGGCGGGTCCGCGCTGCGGGAGGACCAGCAGCCCGGTGGCGGTGGTGGGCCGGCCCCGGGGGTCGACGGTGGCGTAGGTGAGCCGGTGGGCGGTGATGCCGTAGCGGACGGTGGATCCGTCGATGCCGAGCTCGGAGAGCCGGGAGACGACCTCGGCGCGGGTCAGGGTTTCCACGGGGGTGACGGAGACGAGGCGGCCGCGGTCGCGCTGCGCGGCGTCGGCACCGGCGTCGGCGTGGGTGCCGGTGGAGGTGCCGGTGCCGGTGCCGACGGCGGCGTAGGCCGGGGCGGCGAGGCCGCCGAGGACGGCGGTGAGGGCCACGGCCGCGGCGCTGCGGCGCAGCCACTGGCGGCGGTTCTGCTGCGGCGTGCTCTCTTGCTGCGTGTTCGTCGTCTTGATCGGCATGCCCCGAAGCTACGGCCGCCCCGGCGCCCCCGACATCCGGCCGCCCCCACTCCCGCTACGGGGGCCAACCCCCGTACGCGGCAGCCCCGTCGGGCCGCCGCCTCACTGCGGCGGCCAGTCCCCGATGCCGACCGGCTGGATCAGCCAGCCGAAGTCGCCGAGGCCGCCGCGGGCGGTGAGTTCCGCCGCCTCGCCCGCCGCCGACAGGGCGCGGACGTAGGCCGCCGGGTCCGTGGAGGCCAGGGCCAGCGCGGGGCGCGACCCCGAGACGCCCAGGGCTGTCAGGGCCTCGCGCTGGGTCAGCAGGGCCGCGCCGGGGCCCGCGCAGGCGTCCAGTGCCACGTGGGCCGTGACGTCGCAGCTGCCGTCCGGGACCGGCGGGACCTCCCGGCCGGCCCGGAATCCGGTGAGCGTGCCGTACGGGGGCCGGGCGGCGCGGGTGTGGGCGTAGTCCACCGCCACCGCGAGTCCCCGCTCCACGGTCGCGACGGCCGCCGCCCAGGCCTCGTCGCGCGGCCTGCCGATCTCGGCCGGGCCCGCGCCGGGCCACCACCGCTCCAGCCAGGCCCGGTCCCGCCCGTCCACGGGGCCGCCCTCGCTCTGCGCACCGTCCCGCGCGACCTCCACGTAACGCCCGTTCTCGGCGAGGTCCAGGGGTACGTTGTCGAGCCACTCATTGGCGAACAGCAGCCCCGTGGTGCCCCCGGGCGGCTCCTGGACCCACCGGATCCGCGGGTCGAGCCCCTGCGGTCGCCCCGCGCGCTCCACCCCGTACGGGCGCACCCGCGCGGCCGTCTGCGGCGGCAGCGCCGCCAGCACCCCGGACAGCAGCTCGCCCCGGCCGGCCCCTACGTCGACCAGGTCCAGCTCCTCCGGAAGGCCGAGCTGCTCGTCCACCCACAGCAGGAGCCGGGCCACGGCCCGCGCGTAGAGCGGCGAGGCGTGCACGGACGTGCGGAAATGCCCGGCGGGACCGGGTCCGCCGGGGCGTACGTAGAACCCGTCCGGCCCGTACAGCGCACGCTCCATCGCCGTCCGCCAGCGGACGGGCGGCAGCGTCGGATCGATCGGATCCCTGGCTTCACCCTGAGTGCTCATCGCTGAAAGGTTATGGTCGCCTCCACCTCCGGTAGTACTCACCCGGGATGCGGATCGCCCCTGTGGTTGACTCCAGCACCTATCGGCTTTCCCTACTCTGGGTTACGTGCAGCGCCTCTACGACTTCCTCCGCAGACACCCGACGGGCGTCGACAGCTTCTGGGCTGTCCTCCTCTTCGGGTTCTCGATGGCTGCCGTGGCGTCGTCGCAGAGCGGCCCCGGAAGCCACAACCTGATCGTGGTCCCGGGCGTGGTCGCCCTGTGCACCGCCGTGGCCCTGCGCCGCAAGCACACCGTGCCGATGTTCTGGCTCGCGGTCGCCGCGGGCCTCTACCAGCTGGCCGTCGGAGGCGAGGTGAACGCCTACGACTTCGCGATGCTGGTGGTCCTCTTCACGGTCGCCGCCGCCGACGTACCGCGCTGGCTCTCGCGCACCGCCCTCGGCTGGGGGCTGCTCGCCTCACCCCTGTACTTCCTGCGCTTCGGCGTGGACAAGGGGGAGTCGGGCACCGGCGAGGTCTTCTTCGTCCTGTTCATGGCGATCCCCTTCGCCCTCGCCTGGGTGATGGGCGACTCCCTGCGGACCCGCCGCGCCTATTACGCCCAGCTCGTCGAGCGCAACCAGCGCCTGGAGAACGAGCGCGCGGCCCAGGCCAAGGTGGCCGTGGCCGCCGAGCGCGCCCGGATCGCCCGAGAGCTGCACGACGTCGTCGCGCACAACGTCTCGGTGATGGTGGTCCAGGCCGACGGGGCCGCCTACGTGATGGACGTGGCCCCGGAGCAGGCCAAGGAGGCCCTCCAGACCATCTCCGCCACCGGCCGCCTCGCGCTCGCCGAAATGCGCCGGCTGCTCGGAGTCCTGCGCACCGGCGAGCCGCAGGAGTCCGAGGACTACGTGCCGCAGCCCGACGTCGAGCAGATCGAAGTGCTGGTCGAGCAGGTGCGGGCGGCCGGGCTCACGGTGGACTTCGAGGTCGAGGGAGCCCCGCGCAAACTGCCCAGCGGGGTCGAGCTGACGGCGTACCGCATCGTGCAGGAGGCGCTGACGAACACGCGCAAGCACGGCGGCCCCGAGGCCAGGGCCAGCGTGCGGCTCGTCTACTTCGACGACGGACTCGGCCTGCTCGTCGAGGACGACGGCCGGGGCGCGGCCCACGAGCTGTACGAGGACGGCGGTGCGGACGGTGCCGGACACGGACTCATCGGTATGCGCGAACGCATCGGTATGGTCGGAGGCACCCTGGACGCGGGCCCCAGGCCCGGTGGCGGTTTCCGGATCAGTGCCCTGCTCCCGCTCAAGAAAAGGTGATCATGTCCTACCCCTCCAGCCCCTCCATCCGCGTGATGCTGGTCGACGACCAGGTGCTGCTGCGCACCGGCTTCCGGATGGTGCTCGCCGCACAGCCCGACATGGAGGTCGTCGCGGAGGCGGGCGACGGCCTGGAGGCGCTGGAAGTGCTGCGGGCCACCAAGGTGGACGTGGTGCTGATGGACGTCCGCATGCCCCGGCTCGACGGGGTCGAGGCCACGCGCCGCATCTGTGAGCCCGAGGAGCACCCCAAGGTCATCATCCTGACCACCTTCGACCTCGACGAGTACGCGTTCTCGGGTCTCAAGGCGGGCGCGAGCGGGTTCATGCTCAAGGACGTCCCGCCGGGCGAGCTGCTGGCCGCGATCCGCTCGGTGCACAGCGGGGACGCGGTCGTGGCCCCGTCCACGACGCGCCGGCTGCTGGACCGCTTCGCGCCGATGCTGCCGTCGACCTCCTCGGAGCCGAAGAACAAGGAGGTCGAGCGGCTGACGGAGCGCGAGCGCGAGGTCATGCTGCTGGTCGCGCAGGGCCTGTCGAACGGTGAGATCGCCGCCCGGCTCGTCCTGTCGGAGGCCACGGTGAAGACCCACGTGGGCCGCATCCTGACCAAGCTGAGCCTGCGCGACCGCGTCCAGGTCGTGGTCCTCGCCTACGAGACGGGCCTGGTCCGCGCGGGCGGCGGCGGGTCCCTGTAGCCGAGGAGCACCCCCTGCGACCTCCTCTACGTCCCCCTACGTCATCCAGCGGTCCGGCCGTGCCGAGGCCCTGGAGGTACGGGAGCGGGCGGCCTGGGCGTGGAGCAGCCCGGCGGCCTCGTCCGCCGGGCGCAGGCGGGCCGTGACGGTCCCGTTGGCGCCGGTGTCCACGTGGACGTCGGCCACGCCGCAGGCCCGTTCCCACGGGCCCTGGGAGTAGCGCACGCTCTGCACCTTGGCGTGCGGGACGATCTCCGTACGCCGGCACAGGCGGCCCTTGCGGGTCGCGAACACGTCCTCGGAGACGGCCAGCCCGTACCCCTTCCACCACACCGGCACCACCCAGCGCGATCCCCGCCGGGGCGACGGGTCGAAGACCAGTCCGGCCAGGTCCACGCCGGGCAGCACGCGGGCGACGACGGCGTGGGCGGCGGCCCGGGTGGCCACCGGGACCAGGACGTCGTTGTGCGAGCCGGCCACCGACAGCTCCACCCGGACCCAGCCGCGCCGCCTCCACAGCAGCGGCTCGACGATCCGTATGCTCTGCACGCGCCCCGGCGGCACCGTCTCGTGGGCCCGGTCCAGCAGCCCGTGGTCCAGGCGCAGCCCGTCCGGGGACTCGGCGACGGTCCAGTCGTACTCGGTGAGGAACCGGCCCCCGCTGACCGACCAGACCGCCCCCAGGACCGGGAGCAGTGCGGCGGCGGCCGCCCAGGGGTTGGAGCTGAACCACCACACCACCACGGGGACGGCGAGCCCCGCGACCACGGCCGCCGAGGCGGAGAGGGTCAGCAGCATCGACACCGCCAGGTCGCGCGGGGTCACGCGCAGCAGCTCCCGCTCGGGGGCCTCGCCCAGGACCACGGCCTCGGCCGGGGTGAAGCCGGCCGCGCGGGCCAGCAGCTCGGCGCGCAGCCGGCCGGCGTCGTCCTCGCCGAGGAAGGCCAGCTCGTCCTTGGCGTCGGTGCCGATGACGTCGAGGCGGAGCTTGGCCACCCCGGCCACGCGGGCCAGCAGCGGGCGGGTGACGTCGATCGCCTGGATCCGGTCGAGGCGGATGTGCGCGGTCCGGCGGAAGAGGAGCCCGCTGCGGATGCGCAGTTCGGTGTCGGTGACGGCGTAGTGCGTGAACCACCAGCTGAGGAACCCGTACAGGCCGAAGACGAGGACCAGCGAGACCAGGGCGACGGCCCGCAGGAGGAGGGAGAGGGCGGTGACCCACTCGGCGACGTTCTCGCCCTGCTGGACGGCGACGCCCAGGATCGCGGCGATCGGCACCCAGGCGCGGCGCAGCGGCGTGAGGAAGTGCAGCCGCCGCTCGACGGGAGGCGCCCCTTGAGCTCCGGACTCCGAGATCTCGGAGGTCTCCGGGGTCACAGGCCCGCCGACCTTGCCTCGCCGAGCTCGGTCAGCCGGTCGCGCAGCCGCTCGGCCTCCTCGGGCGCCAGCCCGGGGATCTTCGCGTCGGTCGCCGCGGCGGCCGTGTGCAGCTGGAGGGAGGCCAGCTTGAAGCGCCGCTCCAGCGGTCCCGAGGTCACCTCGACCAGCTGCATCCGCCCGTAGGGGACCACGGTCTCGGCGTGCCACATCACGCCCCGGGTGATCAGGAGGTCGTCGGCGCGTTCGGCGTAGCGCCAGGAGCGCCAGTTCCGGCCGAGCAGCCACCAGCCCCAGGCCAGCACCAGCAGCCAGAACCCGCCGACCGCCGCCCACATCGGACCGACCGCCAGCCCCAGCACCAGGGCCGTCACCAGGGTGAACAGCCCCATCCACCACACCAGCAGCAGCCGCCGCAGGGTGAGCAGCCCGCCCGGCAGCCCCACCCACTCGGGTCGGCTCGTCTCACCCGTTGTCCCCGTTTCCATTCCCCCAGCCTATGGCTGAGAGAATGCCGCCATGACGGAGACCACGGTCGGCATCGGCGGAGCTGCGGAGAGCACCGACATGGTGCTCAACATCGGCCCCCAGCACCCTTCCACGCACGGCGTGCTGCGCCTGCGGCTCGTCCTGGACGGCGAGCGCATCGTCAGCGCCGAGCCGGTGGTCGGCTATATGCACCGCGGCGCCGAGAAACTCTTCGAGGCCCGCGACTACCGGCAGATCGTGATGCTCGCGAACCGCCACGACTGGCTGTCCGCGTTCTCCAACGAGCTGGGCGTGGTCATGGCCGTCGAGCGGATGCTCGGCATGGAGGTCCCCGAGCGGGCCGTGTGGATGCGGACCCTGCTCGCCGAGCTGAACCGGGTGCTCAACCACTTGATGTTCCTCGGCTCGTACCCCTTGGAGCTGGGCGGGATCACCCCGATCTTCCACGCGTTCCGCGAGCGCGAGGAGCTCCAGGCCGTCATGGAGGAGATCTCCGGCGGCCGCATGCACTACATGTTCAACCGGGTCGGCGGCCTCAAGGAGGACCTCCCGGCCGGCTGGCTCGGCCGTGCCCGCGAGGCCATCGCCGACGTCCGCACCCGCATGAACATCTACGACGACCTGGTCCGCGGCAACGAGATCTTCCGCGGCCGCACGCGCGGCGTCGGCATCCTCTCCGCCGAGGCCGTGCACGCGTACGGGGTCTCCGGCCCGATCGCCCGCGCCTCCGGCGTCGACTTCGACCTGCGCCGGGACGAGCCGTACCTCGCCTACGGGGAGCTCCAGGACGTCCTGAAGGTCGTCACCCGCACCGAGGGCGACTGCCTGGCCCGCTTCGAGGTCCTGCTGGAGCAGACCCACAACGCGCTCGACCTGGCGGTCGCCTGCCTGGACCGGATGGACGACCTGGCGCCCGGCCCGATCAACCAGCGCCTGCCCAAGGTGCTGAAGGCGCCCGAGGGCGAGACGTACGCGTGGACCGAGAACCCGCTCGGGATCAACGGCTACTACCTGGTCTCGAAGGGCGAGAAGACCCCGTACCGGCTCAAGCTGCGCTCGGCCTCGTACAACAACATCCAGGCCCTGGCCGTACTGCTGCCGGGACAGCTGGTCGCGGACATGGTCTCGATCCTGGGCTCGCTGTTCTTCGTGGTCGGCGACATCGACAAGTGACAGGGCCGAGGTCCTAGGCTGCCGCCATGACCTCAGGCATGAACGCCGGCATATCGGACGGCGCGTTCGCGTCCTACCTGCGCCGGCTCGGCATCACCGGACCCCTCGGCGCGCCGTCCGCCGAGGAGCTCTTCGCCCTCCAGCGGGCGCACCTGGAGCGCGTCCCGTACGAAAACGTCGACATCCAGCTCGGCCGGTCCGCCGGGATCGACCCGGGGCTGTCGGTACGCCGCTTCGCCGCCGGGCGCGGCGGGTACTGCTTCCACCTCAACGGGGCCTTCGCGGCGCTCCTGGAGCACCTCGGCTACGCGGTCACGCGGCACCTCGGCGGGGTGGTCCCGGAGCCGGACCCCGAGGCGGATCCGGTCGCGGAGGCGGTGTCCCCCGTACCCGGGGCCGACGCCGACGTCCGGCGCGTGAGCGGCAACCACCTCGCGCTGACCGTCCGCGTCGGCGGGCAGGAGTACTTCGTGGACGCCGGGCTGGGCGACGGCCCGTACGAGCCGCTGCCGCTGCGCGAAGGCCCGTACCGGCAGGGCGGGTTCGGCTACTCCCTGGAGCGGCTGGACTCGGTGGGCTGGACCTACCGCAACCCGGGCAGCTCCGCCGCCGTCGTCGACTTCCTCTCCGCGCCCGCGAAGACGGCCGACTTCGAGGCCGAGCACCTGCGGCTGTCGACCTCCGAGGACTCCGGCTTCGTACGGGCCTTCGCGGCCCTGCGGCGCGACGCGGACGGCATCGACGTGCTGCGCGGCCGGGTGCTGAGCCGGATCGACCCGGTGGAGGGGACCACGGAACGGGTGCTGGAGGGGCCGGAGGAGTTCTACGCCGTGCTGGAAGGCGTCTTCGGACGGGAGCTCGACGACCTGACCCCGGCCGACCGGGCCGCGCTGTGGACGCGGGTGGACGCCGCCCACGAGGCCTGGCTGGAGACCCGCCGCGGCTAGGCCGTCTCTTTCGGATCTTGCCGGGTCCGCGCCGCCCGGCACCGCACCCCGCCGCACTGCCGCGGCACCCGAGTACGTCCAGTACACGGGAGCCCCGGCAGCACGGCGAGGCACGGCACCGGACGGCGCGGACCTGACCGACAGGATCCGAAAGGGACGACCTGAGGGCAGACTTGGGGCCATGTCCCACTCACCGCGCAGAGCCTGCCCCACCTGCGGTCGCGACTGCGCCGTCACCGCAGGGCGGATCGCCCGCCACGACCCGCCGTCCGGGCGGGTCCGCGGCGACCTGGTGTCCTGCCCCGGCTCCCGCGCCCGGGTGATGCTCGGCGCCTCGGCCCCGACGCTGGACGGGTTCGCCCTGTCCCCGCACCCGGGCCAGCTCCCGCTGTTCTAGGGGGTGTCCGGTAGTGCACCGGCGCCCGCGCCAGGCGCATTGCCTGACGCGGGCGCCGGTCACACGCACCGCTACCGCCTGCGGCGGCTACTCCGTCACGTCGTGGTCGTGGCCCGGACGCAGGCCGCCGTTCTCGCCGGAACCGGTGGTCGGCTTCGAGGCGACCGGCTGCGACAGGGGTGCGAGGTCGAAGGCGTAGTGGCCGACCGCGTTCGCGATGACGTCGACGTTGATGTCGAGCGACTTCTGGTCGATGTTCGCGATCGTGTCGCCCTTGCCGTGGTAGTTCACGTCGTACGCGACGCCCGCCTGGCCGCCGAACTTCGCCGCCTGCGCGGCCGTCTTGATGCCCTCCGCGCCCGTGTCGGTGCCGCCCGAGGGGATCCCGGCCTCGATGAACGGGCCGTAGTCCGAGCGCCCGGTGAAGTCGGAGCCCTCGTGCGGGATGCCGCGGCCGTCGAGGAAGTCCGTTATCCCCTTCTCCAGCTGCGCCGAGCCCTCGGGGCCGGGGCCCGAGCCGACCTTGTCCGAGTCGTCGCCGTCGTAGACGAAGTACGCGGCGTTGGGCGAGGCGATCATGTCGAAGTTGAGGTAGAGCCTGATCTGCTTCTTCTGCGCGTCCGTCAGACCGCCGACGTACGCCTCGGAGCCGAGCAGGCCGAACTCCTCCGCCGACCACCAGGCGAACTTGACCTTGTTCTTGATCTTCGTCTGGCTGCTCGCGAGGTTCTGCGCGACCTGGAGGATGCCGGCCGAGCCCGAGCCGTTGTCGTTGATGCCCGGACCCGCCGCGACGGAGTCGAGGTGCGCGCCGAGGAAGACGGTGTTGTTCTCGTCGCCGCCCCGGGTCTCCGCGACGACGTTGAACGTCTTGCGGTTCTCCCGGAACTCCCGGATGTCGAGGGTGACCTGGACAGGGCCGGCCGTGGCCTCGGCGGCGAGCTTCTCGCCCTCCGCCTGGGTGACACCACCGGTCGGGACCTTGCCCGCGTCCGGCCCGCCGATGGTGCCGTTGAGGGCGCCCGCCGTGTTGTTGTAGATGATCGCGCCGACCGCGCCGGCGGCCGCCGCGTTCTGCTGCTTGGCCGCGAAGGTGCAGCCGCCGCGCTTGATCAGGGCGATCCTGCCGGTGAAGGCGCCCGCGGCGAAGTCGCCGGGGTCGCAGCCGTTCGTGCCGTCCGCGTCGACGGGGGCGACGGCGACCTGGGCCGTCACGCCGTTCTCCGGGCCGCTGGCGGTGTACGTCATCAGCTTGACCGGGATGTCGCGGCCGCCGGCGCCGTTGACCTTCAGGGTCTCGGCGATCGTCTGGACGAAGACGAAGTCGAACTCGTTCGTGGTGACCTTGTACCCGTACGCCCTCATCACGGCCTCGACGTACTGGGCCGACTGCTCGTGGCCCTTGGAACCCGCCACGCGGGTGCCCTTGTTGTGGTCGGCGATGGCCTGCAGGACCTGCAGGTGGGTGTAGGCGCCCCTGCCGGTCGAGTCCTTGACCAGCTTCCTGGCCAGCGCCTCGCCCCTGGCGGCATCGCTCTGGGGGCTGCCGGTGGCGCCGGCCGGCCCGGCGAGGAGCAGAGGGGAGACGAGGGCCGCGGCGACCAGGGCGGCGGTGGCTGCGGCTGTACGGCGTGCGGGCATGCAGAGTCCTTCCACGGCGGGTGCAGATGAGGCGCGATACGTGGGGGAGCAGGAGCAGTGGACGCACGTTAAACAGCAAACAGCCGGTAAAGCCAGGGTTTTCGCTGATTCCGGTTTGTGAAATCCGTATATCGGTGAAATCCGGGCCGCCGGAAACCGGCCAACGCCCGCTGTCCGTACGGGTGTCGCCGAGTCGGTGGCGCTAGCGCAGAATGCCCTCGATGAAATCGGAACCGATCCGCGCAACCGCCGCAAGATCCAACTGGTGCTGGACATAACGGCCCTGACGGCACGTCTTGAGCAGTCCGGCCTTCTTCATCACCGCCAGATGGCGCGACACCTCCGGCGCGGTGATCCCGTACGCCGCCGCGAGCTCGCCCGTCGTGTAGGGAGCGCGCGCCATGCTGCGGCACAGCATCATCCGCATCGGATGGGCCAGGGCCTCCATGCGCCGCTGCAGCAGCTCCACCGACCCCGGGGAAGAGGCCAGTTCGGGAGAGCCGAGCGGGTAGTGGATGACCGGACGCCAGCCGGGGGCGTGCAGCACCAGCAGGTGCGGCCAGCCGAAATTGGTCGGCACGAACAGCAGCCCGTCGCCTATTCGGGGATCGGTGGCCGTCGTGGACCCGTTCGTCATCTTGTCCACCGTGACGGTGGTCAGCCCCTCGTCGACGCTCAGCGCCGAGGAGACCTCCTTGAGCACCGCGGGCAGCCCCTTGTGCCGCAGCAGCTCCGTCTTGTGACGGGCGTCCGCGCTCTGCCGGGGCTCGATCCGCCGCCAGGTCTCCGCGAAGAAGGCCTCGTCGCAGTCCTCCACCAGCCGCCGCAGCCACACCCGGACCGAGGCGGTGTCGTCGAGCACCCGCATCGCGAAGTCCAGCTGGCGCGGCCCGCGCGCGGAGGCCGACTCCAGCGCCTTGGCCCGGGCGAGGGGGTCGGAGAGCGGGGACCGCCCGCCGCCCTCGCCGTAGAAGGACAGCCGGCAGTACTCCAGCGCCGCCGTCACGAACCGTTCGTCATCCAGCCGGTCGAGTACGTCGAGTTCGGCGGCCAGCGTCGCGCCCGGCCGGCCGGAGCCGCCCGGGATCCCCGCGTACGCCATGAAGATGTCGGCGAAGGAGCTGCGCCACATGAAATCGCCCTCCAGCAGCCGGTCCGCGATGTCCGGGTCGAGGGAGGCGGTGGTGGTGGCGGTCCAGGAGGCGAGCCCGGGGTGGTGGCCGGGCTGGGAGAGCGCGTGCAACGCCATGCAGAGCTCCGCGAGCGGGGACGGCGCGAAGCCGATCCGCTCCGCGGGGAGCCCGGTGATGTCGATGGTCACGCTCATCGCATCATCATGCCGGGACGTCGGCCGCGCGGTGGACAGGGCACGCGCCCTTCGCCCGCACGGCCGACACCCGGGCCGCCGCGCTAGAGCCGGGCCACGAAGCCCCGTACCGCCTCGGCCACGTCGGCCTCCGTCCAGGACAGGCCCGGCTCGGTGACCTCCAGCTCCGTCACCGACAGGCCCGGCGGGCCGTCGGGGGACCAGCGGCGGAAGAGGAGCGTGCCCGTCTCCTCCGCCAGCCGGACGCCCGCCTCCGTGAGCCGGTCCGCGTCGTACGGGAGCCACACCTGGAACTGGTGGGTGTGCGGAACCTCCGGGTTGATCCGGAACCAGGGGACCTCGGGGGAGGAGCCCAGGGCCGCGGAGAGGGCGGAGGCCACCACGCGCGCGTGGGCGACGTAGGAAGGGAGCTTCGGGAGCTCCCGCTCCAGCCCGGCCAGGGCGGAGAGCGCGGCGGGGAACTGGCGGAAGATCTGGCCCCCGTACCGGTGGCGCCAGACCCTGGCCTCCGAGACCAGGGAGGCCGACCCGGCGAGGGCCGCGCCGCTGAGGCCGCCGAGCGACTTGTAGAAGGAGACGTACACCGAGTCGGCCAGCTCCACGATCTCCGGCAGGGTGCGGTCGAAGTGCACCGTGGACTCCCACAGCCGGGCACCGTCGATGTGGACGACCGCCTCGCGCTCCCGGGCGGTGGCCACCACGGCCGACAGCTCCTCCCACGTGGGCAGCAGGAAACCGGCGTCCCGCAGCGGCAGCTCCAGCATCAGCGTCCCGAACGGCTCAGGCAGCTCCGCGATCTCCGAGGCCGTCGGCTGGCGCGGTTCGCCCGTCGTGTGGACGACCCGCAGCCCCGAGACCGTGGACAGCGCCCCGCCCTCCCAGCGCTCCGGATGGCTCATCGGGTGCAGGGCGACCACCGGGTTCCCGGTCCGGCCGGCCCAGCAGCGCAGCGCGATCTGCTGGGCCATGGTCCCGGTCGGGAAGAACGCCGCGTCCTCGGTCCCCAGCAGCTCCGCCACCCGCCGCTCCAGCCGGGCCACCACCCCGTCGCCGTAGATGTCGCCCGGCTCGTCGGGGTCCGCGGCCGGGCCGCCGGGCCCGGCCAGGCCGCCCAGGTCCGCCAGCAGCCCGGCGAGGGTCGCCTCCCGCAGGCTGTGCGAGAGCTTGCGCCCTGCCGCCCGCCCGGCCGCCACGAGCCGTTCCGCCACCGCTTCCGTGTCCTCGTTCATGCCCCGATCATCGCCGACCACCAACACGGCCAGGAGCTAGCATGGCGACGTATCGTCCGGTACCCCCCGCGGACTGGAACGGAAGGCCTTCCCCGCGTGAACACAACCTCCCAGGCGGAGCGCCCGGCCAGGCTCTCCGTCGGTGTAGTCGGAGCAGGCCGCGTCGGCCCCGCGCTGGCGCGTGCCCTGCAGCAGAGCGGCCACCGGCCGGTCGCCGTGTCCGGAGTCTCCGACGCCTCGCGCCGGCGCGCCGAGCGGATGCTGCCGGACGTGCCGGTCGTCACGCCCGAGCAGGTCCTCCAGGCCTCCGACCTCGTCCTGCTGACCGTCCCCGACGACGCCCTGCCGTCGCTGGTCCAGGGCCTCGCCGAGACCGGCGCGGTCCGCCCCGGGCAGCTCCTCGTCCACACCTCCGGGCGCTACGGGGTCGCCGTGCTGGACCCGGCCCGCCGCGCGGGCGCGCTCCCGCTGGCCCTGCACCCCGCGATGACCTTCACCGGCACCGAGGTGGACGTACAGCGCCTGGCCGGCTGCTCCTTCGGCGTGACCGCCCCCGACGAGCTGCGGCTCGCCGCGGAGGCCCTGGTCATCGAGATGGGCGGGGAGCCCGAGTGGATCGCCGAGGTGAACCGCCCGCTCTACCACGCGGCCCTCGCCCTCGGCGCGAACCACCTGGTCACCCTGGTCGCCCAGTCGATGGAACTGCTGCGCAAGGCGGGCGTCGAGCACCCCGACCGGATGCTCGGCCCGCTGCTCGGCGCGGCCCTCGACAACGCCCTGCGCTCCGGTGACGCCGCCCTGACCGGCCCGGTGGCCCGGGGCGACGCCGGAACCGTCGCCGCGCACGTCTCGGAGCTGCGCAAGCACGCACCCGGCACGGTCGCCGGATACCTCGCGATGGCCCGTACGACCGCGGACCGGGCGCTCGCGCACGGCCTGCTCAAGCCCGAACTCGCCGAGGACCTCCTCGGCGTCCTCGCCGACAGCGCGGAGGACCTCGCGGGGGCGGGACGCGGAGACCGGGGGAGCCGCGAAGGCTTCAACGACCCCGAAGGCACCGACGAGCCCGACGGGCTCGACGGCCTCGAAGGCGGTGCCCGGTGATCCTCCTCGACACCGCCGCCGAGCTGCACGAGCTCCCCCGCACGGCTGCCGGCACGGGCACCGCCACCGGCCGCCGCGCCGTGGTCATGACCATGGGCGCCCTCCACGAGGGCCACGCCACCCTGGTCCGCGCCGCCCGCGCCCAGGCCGGCCCCGACGGGCAGGTCGTGGTCACCGTCTTCGTCAACCCCCTCCAGTTCGGGGCGGGCGAGGACCTCGACCGCTACCCCCGCACCCTCGACGCCGACCTGGCCCTCGCCGAAGAGGCGGGCGCCGACGCCGTGTTCGCCCCCGCCGTCGAAGAGGTCTACCCCGGCGGCGACCCCCAGGTGCGGGTCAGCGCCGGCCCGATGGGCGAGCGCCTCGAAGGCGCCACCCGCCCCGGCCACTTCGACGGCATGCTGACCGTCGTCGCCAAGCTGCTCCACCTCACCCGCCCCGACCTGGCTCTCTTCGGCCAGAAGGACGCGCAGCAACTGGCCCTGATCCGGCGGATGGTGACCGACCTGAACTTCCCCGTGGAGGTGGTCGGCGTACCGACCGTCCGCGAGGAGGACGGGCTCGCGCTGTCCTCGCGCAACCGCTACCTCTCGCCCGTGGAGCGCCGCACGGCCCTGGCCCTGTCCCGCGCCCTGTTCGCGGGCCGCGACCGGCTCGCCGCCCAGGCGGCGCTGCTGGACCGCGCCGAGGCCCAGGGGCCCCCGGCCGGAGACGAGCGGGCCACCGGCCTGGCCCGGCTCGGCGAGATCCGGGCCTCCGCCGACGCGCACGCCGTCTCGGCGGCCGTCGCGGGGCTCCCGGGCGCCGGACTGCCCGACGCCGTACGGGCCGCCGCGCGGCACGTCCTGGTGGAGGCGGGCCGCCACGAGCCGCCCCTGGTATTGGACTACCTGGCGCTGGTGGACCCGCAGGACTTCACCGACGCCGGTCCCGGCTTCAGCGGGCAGGCCGTGCTGGCCGTCGCCGCGAAGGTGGGCACGACCCGGCTGATCGACAACATTCCATTGGAGTTCGGAGCACACGCGTGAGCACCCCAGGCAGAGGTCCCGCACCGGCGGGCACCAGCACCGGCACCGACCGGAGCACCGGCACCGGCATACGACTGCACGCCCAGGCCCCCGGCTGGTCCGTGGACGCCGACGTCGTGGTCGTCGGATCCGGAGTCGCGGGCCTGACCGCCGCACTGCGCTGCGCCGCCGCGGGCCGCCGTACCGTCGTCGTCACCAAGGCCCGCCTCGACGACGGATCCACCCGCTGGGCCCAGGGCGGCATCGCCGCCGCCCTCGGCGACGGCGACACCCCCGAGCAGCACCTCGAGGACACCCTGGTCGCGGGCGCGGGCCTGTGCGACGAGGCCGCCGTCAGGCTCCTGGTCACCGAGGGCCCCGGCGCCGTACGCCGCCTCATCGCGGCCGGCGCCGTCTTCGACACCTCCGCCGAGACCGGCGAGATAGAGCTCACCCGCGAGGGCGGCCACCACCGCCGCCGCATCGCGCACGCGGGCGGCGACGCCACCGGCGCCGAGATCTCCCGCGCCCTCGTCGAAGCCGTCCAGGCGGCCGGCATCGAGACCGTGGAGAACGCCCTCGTCCTGGACCTCCTCCAGGACGCGCAGGGCCGTACCGCGGGCGTCACCCTGCACGTCATGGGCGAGGGCCAGCACGACGGGGTGGGCGCCGTCCACGCGCCCGCCGTGATCCTCGCGACCGGCGGCATGGGCCAGGTCTTCTCCGCGACCACCAACCCCTCCGTCTCCACCGGCGACGGGGTGGCGCTCGCGCTGCGCGCCGGAGCCGAGGTCTCCGACCTCGAATTCGTGCAGTTCCACCCCACCGTGCTCTTCCTCGGCGCCGACGCCGAAGGCCAGCAGCCCCTGGTGTCGGAGGCGGTCCGCGGCGAAGGCGCGTACCTCGTCGACGCCGACGGCGTCCGCTTCATGACCGGCCAGCACGAGCTCGCCGAGCTCGCGCCCCGCGACATCGTCGCCAAGGGCATCATGCGCCGCATGCAGGAGCAGGGCACGCAGCACATGTACCTCGACGCCCGGCACTTCGGCGCTCAGATGTGGGAGCAGCGCTTCCCGACCATCCTCGCCGCCTGCCGCTCGCACGGCATCGACCCGGTCACCGAGCCCATCCCCGTCGCCCCGGCCGCGCACTACGCCTCCGGCGGCGTCCGGACCGACCTGCACGGCCGCACCACGGTCCCCGGCCTGTACGCGTGCGGTGAGGTCGCCTGCACCGGAGTGCACGGCGCGAACCGGCTCGCCTCCAACTCCCTGCTGGAGGGCCTGGTCTTCGCCGAGCGGATCGCCGACACCATCATCGCGGCGGCCGGCGAGCCCGCGGGCAACGGCCCCGGCATTCCCGTCCCGGCCAGCGGCCCCCTCCAGCCCGCCGAGGCGCGCTACGAGGTCCAGCGCATCATGACCGACGGCGCGGGCGTGCTCCGTTCCGCCGAGTCGCTGAACCGGGCCGCGGCCGCCCTCGAAGCCCTGTACGCGACGGCCCTCACCGAGCTGGAGACCCAGGGCAAGACGGCCGTCCCCGGCACCGAGACCTGGGAGGCCACCAACCTGCTGTGTGTGGCCCGGGTCCTGGTCGCCGCCGCCCAGCGGCGCGCGGAGACCCGTGGCTGCCACTGGCGCGAGGACCACCCCGACCGGGACGACGCCGACTGGCGCCGCCACCTCGTCGTACGCCTGTCGGCGGCCGAGCGGCGGGCCCTGGTCGTCACGCCCACCGAGTCGGCGGACTTCCCTTCCGTACAGATCCCCTTGAGCACCGACAGCCTGGAGCAGTAACCGTGAGCACGCACGAGCACGACACCCACGAGCACAACGAACTCCCCCTCGTCGGCCAGAGCGAGGGCGGCTGCGGCGACGACTGCGCCTGCGGCGAGGGCGAGGAGACCGGTCTCGACCCGGCCCTGGCCCAGCTGCTCGAAGACGCCGGCCTGGACCCGATCGAGGTCGAGGACATCGCGCACATGGCGATCTCCGAGGACCTGGACGGCGGGGTCGACGTGACCACCGTCGCCACCGTTCCCGAAGACGCCGTGGCCACCGCCGACTTCACCGCGCGCGAGGTGGGCACCGTCGCCGGCCTGCGCGTCGCCGAGGCCGTCCTGTCCGTCGTGTGCACCGACGCCTTCGAGGTGGAGCGGCACGCCGAGGACGGGGACCGCGTCGAGCCGGGCCAGGTCCTGCTGTCGGTACGGGCCCGCACCCGCGACCTGCTCACCGGGGAGCGCAGCGCCCTGAACCTGCTCTGCCTGATGTCGGGCATCGCCACGGCCACCCGCGCCTGGGCCGACGAGCTGGAGGGCACCAAGGCCAAGGTCCGCGACACCCGCAAGACCACCCCCGGCCTGCGCTGCCTGGAGAAGTACGCGGTGCGCTGCGGCGGCGGCGTCAACCACCGGATGTCGCTCTCCGACGCGGCGCTGGTCAAGGACAACCACGTCATCGCGGCGGGCGGCGTCCGCGAGGCGTTCAAGGCCGTGCGCGAGCAGTTCCCGGACCTGCCCGTCGAGGTCGAGGTGGACACCCTCCAGCAGGTCCGCGAGGCCCTGGAGGCGGGCGCCGACCTGATCCTGCTCGACAACTTCACCCCGATCGAGACCGCGGAGGCGGTGGCGCTGGTCCACGGCCGCGCGGTGCTGGAGTCCTCGGGCCGCCTCACCATGCACAACGCCCGCGCGTACGCCGAGACGGGCGTCGACTACCTCGCGGTCGGCGGCCTCACGCACTCCTCCCCGATCCTGGACATCGGCCTCGATCTGCGCGAGGCGGTGTAACCCGTGCTCCTCACCATCGACGTGGGCAATACCCATACGGTCCTGGGCCTGTTCGACGGTGACGAGATCGTCGAGCACTGGCGGATCTCGACCGACCCGAGCCGCACGGCCGACGAGCTGGCCGTGCTCATGCAGGGCCTGATGGGCATGCACCCGATGCTCGGCAACGAGCTGGGCGACGGGATCCACGGCATCGCGATCTGCTCGACGGTGCCGGCGGTCCTGCACGAGCTGCGCGAGGTGACCCGCCGCTACTACGGCGACGTTCCGGCGGTGATCGTGGAGCCCGGCACCAAGACGGGCGTCCCGATCCTGATGGACAACCCGAAGGAGGTCGGCGCCGACCGCATCGTCAACGCGGTCGCGGTGGTCGAGCTCTACGGCGGCCCGGCGATCGTGGTCGACCTGGGGACCGCCACCACCTTCGACGCGGTGTCCGCGAAGGGCGAGTACGTGGGCGGGGTGATCTCCCCGGGCATCGAGATCTCCATGGAGGCCCTCGGCGTGCGCGGGGCCCAGCTCCGCAAGATCGAGCTGGCCCGCCCGCGCAACGTCGTCGGCAAGTCCACGGTCGAGGCGATGCAGTCGGGCGTGGTCTACGGGTTCGCGGGCCAGGTCGACGGGATCGTGACCCGCATGGCCAAGGAGCTGGCCGGCCCGAACGGCGCCCCGGACGACGTCCGCGTCATCGCCACGGGCGGCCTGGCCCCGATCGTCCTGGGCGAGGCCTCGGTCATCGACGACCACGAGCCCTGGCTGACCCTGATCGGCCTGCGGCTGGTCTACGAGCGCAACGCGCCCACCTTCGAGTAGCCGCACCGCCCGCTCCCGAACCGCCCGCCCCGCCCCGGCCGGACCCGCACCCACCCGCGAGGCCCCGGCGGGGCCGGGCGCTGCCCGGGGCCGGCCCTTACCCCCCGTTGAGGTCGGGCGCAGTAATTTCCGGGGAAATGGCCGGAGTGAGCCCGTCCCGGGGATACGGTCGCCCCACGAGAAATACCGGGAGCTCGTCCACGGCGCCGACCGCGCCTGTGAACGGAGGAGACACGATGACAGTTCGGCCCGCTCGGCCCGAATGGCAGAAGTCGTCCTACTGCGGCGACGGCGCCGCCTGCGTGTATGTCGCCGCCGCCCCCGGGGCCCTGGTGCGGGTGGCGGACCGGGCCGACCCGGCCCATCTGGTCATGGCCACCACCCGCGCGGCCTGGGCGGAATTCCTCCAGACGGTCAAAGAGCCGGTCTGAGGACCTCGGGCCAGCCCTGACCGGCGGAATACGCCGCGCCGCGCGCGTGTCCACTCAAGGGATTTTGTCCGATTAGCGCGTATCTTCGGCCCATGCCCACGCCCTACGGATCCCGCGGCGGCATGGCGTTCAGCGCTGATGAGCTTCACGTGCTCAGGCGTTCGCTCGCTCACGCCCTTCAGTCCTCTACGGCCCCCCTGACGGCCGTCGAGGTCCAGGACTGCCTGCGCCTCGCGGCGTCGGTGGACGACGCCGTCCAGGAGGCGGGGCGGCTCAGAGAGTTCCTCCTCGCCGACCTGGCCCGGTACAGAGCCGCGCTGCCCGGGAGCCTGACCGGCTACCTGGAGCTGCTCCAGGACGCCCTGGCCGCCGGGTACGAGCCGGTGCCGGACGACCTCGCCGCCCTGCGGGCGCTGCGCGCCAACCCGGTCGCGGCCGCCCTGCTGGACCGGGCGCAGGGCATCGCGGAGCGCTCGGTGCGCCGCCGGCTGTCCACGACGCCCGCGCCGCGCACCCGGCTGCTGGCCCTGGCGGGCGGCGCGGGTGCGGACGCCGGGTCGGGTTCCGGCTCGGGCGGAGGCTCGGGCTCCGGCTCAGGCTCCGGCAAGGAGAAGGAGCCCGCGCAGCCGCAGCCCGACGAGCGGCCCGCGCGGCCCATTCCGACCCCGGGCGAGGTGTTCCCGCCGCGCCGCAAGCCCACCCCGCCCCCGGAGGCCGGGCGCGCGGCAGGCTAGCTACGCTGGGGGCATGGACTACGTTTCCGCGCTCGTGCCCCCCTTCGTGATGGCCGTGTTCTTCATCGCTCTCGTCGTGACGATCGTGAAGAGTCAGGGCGGCGCCAACAAGGCCAAGGAGGACGCGGTGGTCGACGCCGTGCTCTCCCGCGCCGAAGGCGCCCGGCAGTCGCAGGCATCTCCCACCCCGCAGTAAGGCCCCCGCGAGAGGGCCGGGCGTACGGCTTCGCAGCCGTGCGCCCAATTTTTGTTGCGCCTTGCCGCCCGAATGGCCGGGCAATTCCCCACATCCCGCACTATCGTGCTGCTGTGCCTCGCCCCTTGGGAGAACTCGAAGACGCAGTCATGACGCGGGTGTGGCAGTGGAACCGCCCGGTCACCGTTCGCGAAGTCCTGGAAGACCTTCAGCAGGAACGCTCCATCGCGTACACCACGGTCATGACCGTTATGGACAATCTTCATCAGAAGGGCTGGGTCCGCCGGGAAGCGGAAGGCCGCGCCTATCGATATACGGCGGTCTCCACCCGCGCCGCCTACTCGGCCGCACTGATGAACGAAGCCTGGTCGACGAGCGACAACCCCGCCGCCGCCCTGGTGGCCTTCTTCGGCATGATGTCGGCCGAGCAGCGGGAGTCCCTCCGGGACGCCGTACGGATCGTGCAGCCGGCCGAGGAGACCCCCGATCCCGCGGAACCGGCCGAAGGCGACTCCGGCGGAGCGTCGGCCGACCGGGGACGATAACGTCCGGGCCATGGGTGAGTTTTCCGCTGCACATGCAAAAACAGTGACGATCCGCCGAGCGCGCACCGGTGATGTTCCCGCGCTGCGCCGCCTGCTCGACCAGTACGTGCAGGAGCGGATCCTGCTCGACAAAGCCCCGGTCGTCCTTTACGAGGACATCCAGGAGTTCTGGGTCGCCGAACGCGAAACCGACGGCCAGGTCGTGGGCTGCGGCGCACTCCACGTGATGTGGGAAGACCTCGCCGAAGTCCGCACTCTCGCGGTCGACCGGGAGTTGAAGGGCGCCGGAGTCGGTCACCAGGTGCTCGACAAACTGTTGCAGACGGCCCGCAGGCTCGGTGTGAGCCGGGTTTTCTGCCTGACCTTCGAAGTGGACTTCTTCGCCAAGCACGGGTTCGTCGAGATCGGCGAGACCCCGGTCGAGACCGATGTCTACATGGAGCTGCTGCGTTCCTTTGACGAGGGCGTCGCCGAGTTCCTCGGTCTCGAACGAGTGAAGCCGAACACCTTGGGCAACAGCCGGATGCTTCTGCACCTCTGACCGATCAAGCGCGATTTCCCCCGGGCCCCCGTACGTGTGGCCTATGTCCGAATCGCGCACGTTTCCCAACCCGTTGCGGACCCGAACCTCTCGCCGGGGGTTTGTGTTTTCCAGGCAAAAGCGGTTTCCTTTCCGCGTACTGCTTTTCGATGAAAGGAAATCCCGGTGGCACAGAAGGTTCAGGTCCTTCTTGTCGACGACCTCGACGGCGGCGAGGCGGACGAGACGGTGACGTTCGCTCTGGATGGCAAGACCTACGAGATCGACCTCACCACCGCCAACGCTGAAAAGCTCCGCGGCCTGCTCGACCCGTACACCAAGGGCGGTCGCCGTACCGGTGGCCGCGGCGCCGCCACCGGCCGCGCCAAGGGGCGTGCCGCGGCGGTGACCGGTAACCCGGACACCGCTGTCATTCGCGCCTGGGCCAAGACGAACGGCTACAGCGTGAATGACCGCGGTCGCGTTCCCGCCGAGATCCGCGACGCCTACGAGAAGGCTTCGGCCTGATCGGTCCGGCCGGTCCGGACGGTGCGCCGAAGTCGCGCCCGGTGGCATTCCGTCGCCGCGGCCGCGACCAGGCGTACGAGATCGGGCCCGCCCGCGGGCCCGGAGTCCTGCCCCGCAGCGGGCAGGGCGGGTAGCAGTACCTCACACCCCTGCTCGGGGGGCCGCAGCCACACGGCGGCCCCCCGAGGGCTTCCCTCCGGCCCCACAGGGTGCCCCGGAGGCACCGGAGCCGTGATCCGGCCACCCGCACCCAGGGCGGCGAGATCCAGGGCGACCCCGCCCCATTCCAGCCAGTCGAGCAGCCCGTCCAGCTCGTCGGCGGCCCCCGCGGCCACCAGGAAGCGCATCCTGCGGCCCATGACCGCCACCGGACCCGTGGCGACGCGTCTGCGCAGCACCGCGGTCCCGGCATCGGCCGGCAGCTCCAGTACGTCGAACCGCACCCCGGTCACCAGCTGCGCGGGCGGTCCTCCGGCGACGGTCCAGCCGAGCACGCGCTCGTACCAGGACGCCGGGTCGTCCTCGCCCCCGAACGGGGCGCAGGGGAGCGGGAGGGGGACGGGCGGCACGGTGAGAGCCATGACCGGAGCAACTCCCGAAACGCTCCGGGGTTACGCACGATGTGACGTGCCGCACTCGCTTGAATGCGGAACGTAAACCTCCGTGGGGCCGGAGTCTCACATTCGGGACGGAAACGTGTTCGCCCGTAGCGGAGGGAACCGGCGTCACCTGCATGGAGTGTCAGTCCTTACGGGTAAGACATTCCTAGTGGATCGGGGCGACACGCTGATTTTCGGGGTCCCGGACCGGCTTCCGTTCGCCATCGGCGTACACATGTGACGGGTATCTGCCTGGCCTGCGGGAACATCGTCTCCCACCATCGGGTTGGAGCAGTTGTCGGCACTTACAGCCGGGTTTTCCCACGGACGTGAGGGTGAGCCGCGGACGGATGTCGGCAGTTGGAATGAGCTGTCCCGCCCCGCGGGACTAGCATGCGGAAGGACAGGGCGGGGACCGACCCCGAACTGCCCGACCGCTCTGAGGAGCGATAAACGATGTTCGAGAGGTTCACCGACCGCGCGCGGCGGGTTGTCGTCCTGGCTCAGGAAGAAGCCCGGATGCTCAACCACAACTACATCGGCACTGAGCACATCCTCCTGGGCTTGATCCACGAGGGTGAGGGTGTCGCCGCTAAGGCCTTGGAGAGCCTCGGGATTTCGCTCGAGGCTGTTCGCCAGCAGGTTGAGGAGATCATCGGCCAGGGGCAGCAGGCCCCGTCCGGCCACATCCCCTTCACCCCGCGGGCGAAGAAGGTCCTGGAGCTTTCGCTCCGAGAGGCCCTCCAGCTCGGCCACAACTACATCGGCACCGAGCACATCCTGCTCGGCCTGATCCGCGAGGGCGAGGGCGTCGCCGCCCAGGTCCTCGTGAAGCTGGGCGCCGATCTCAACCGAGTCCGGCAGCAGGTCATCCAGCTGCTCTCCGGCTACTCCGGCGGAGGCAAGGAGTCGGCCACTGCCGGCGGCCCGGCCGAGGGCACGCCCTCGACCTCGCTCGTCCTGGACCAGTTCGGCCGCAACCTCACGCAGGCCGCTCGCGAATCCAAGCTCGACCCGGTCATCGGGCGCGAGAAGGAGATCGAGCGGGTCATGCAGGTGCTGTCCCGCCGGACCAAGAACAACCCGGTCCTCATCGGCGAGCCCGGCGTCGGCAAGACCGCCGTCGTCGAGGGCCTGGCCCAGGCGATCGTCAAGGGCGAGGTCCCCGAGACCCTCAAGGACAAGCACCTCTACACGCTTGACCTGGGTGCCCTGGTTGCCGGTTCCCGCTACCGCGGTGACTTCGAAGAGCGCCTCAAGAAGGTTCTCAAGGAGATCCGCACCCGCGGCGACATCATCCTGTTCATCGACGAGCTCCACACCCTCGTGGGTGCGGGTGCCGCCGAGGGCGCGATCGACGCCGCCAGCATCCTGAAGCCCATGCTGGCCCGTGGTGAGCTCCAGACCATCGGTGCCACGACGCTCGACGAGTACCGCAAGCACCTTGAGAAGGACGCCGCTCTCGAGCGCCGCTTCCAGCCGATCCAGGTGGCGGAGCCTTCCCTCCAGCACACCATCGAGATCCTCAAGGGCCTGCGCGACCGCTACGAGGCCCACCACCGTGTTTCCATCACGGACGAGGCCCTCGTGCAGGCGGCCACCCTGGCCGACCGGTACATCTCGGACCGCTTCCTCCCGGACAAGGCGATCGACCTGATCGACGAGGCCGGCTCCCGGATGCGCATCCGCCGGATGACCGCGCCGCCGGACCTCCGCGAGTTCGACGAGAAGATCGCGAACGTGCGTCGCGACAAGGAGTCGGCCATCGACTCCCAGGACTTCGAGAAGGCGGCTTCCCTCCGTGATTCGGAGAAGCAGCTGCTGGCGGCGAAGGCCAAGCGCGAGAAGGAATGGAAGGCCGGCGACATGGACGTCGTCGCCGAGGTCGACGGCGAGCTCATCGCCGAAGTCCTCGCGACCGCGACCGGCATTCCCGTCTTCAAGCTGACCGAGGAGGAGTCCTCGCGTCTGCTCCGCATGGAAGACGAGCTCCACCGTCGCGTCATCGGCCAGAAGGACGCCATCAAGGCGCTCTCCCAGGCCATCCGCCGTACCCGTGCGGGTCTGAAGGACCCGAAGCGTCCCGGTGGCTCGTTCATCTTCGCCGGTCCGTCCGGTGTCGGTAAGACCGAGCTCTCCAAGACGCTCGCCGAATTCCTCTTCGGCGACGAGGACGCGCTGATCTCCCTCGACATGTCGGAGTTCAGCGAGAAGCACACGGTTTCCCGCCTCTTCGGTTCGCCCCCCGGCTACGTGGGCTACGAAGAGGGCGGCCAGCTGACCGAGAAGGTCCGCCGGAAGCCGTTCTCCGTCGTCCTCTTCGACGAGGTCGAGAAGGCGCACCCGGATATCTTCAATTCCCTTCTCCAGATCCTGGAAGACGGTCGTCTGACCGACTCCCAGGGCCGGGTCGTGGACTTCAAGAACACGGTCATCATCATGACGACCAACCTGGGTACGCGGGACATCTCGAAGGGCTTCAACCTGGGCTTCGCGGCCCAGGGCGACACGAAGACCGGATACGACCGGATGAAGGCGAAGGTCAACGAAGAGCTCAAGCAGCACTTCCGGCCCGAGTTCCTCAACCGCGTCGACGACACCGTCGTCTTCCACCAGCTCACCGAGGAAGACATCGTCCAGATCGTCGACCTGATGATCGCCAAGGTCGACGACCGCCTCAAGGACCGCGACATGGGCATCGAGCTCAGTGCCGAGGCCAAGGCGCTGCTCGCCAAGCGCGGCTACGACCCGATCATGGGTGCGCGTCCGCTGCGCCGCACGATCCAGCGCGAGATCGAGGACATCCTGTCGGAGAAGATCCTCTTCGGCGAGCTGCGCCCCGGCCACATCGTGGTCGTCGGCAAGGAGGGTGAAGGCGAAGAAGCCAAGTTCACCTTCCGCGGCGAGGAGAAGACCCCGATCTCGGACCTTCCCCCGATCGAGGCCACCGGCTCCGGCCCGGACCTGTCCAAGGGTGCGTAGCCGATAGCCGCGGATCGACCGTGCAAAGGGGCGGCCCCGGAACCGTAAGGTTCCGGGGCCGCCCCTTTTCCGCGGGCCGGTCAGATGTCGTCGGACGACAGCGGCACCATCTGCAGCTGCGCCAGTGGGAAGCGGTGGGCCACCCGGGCGTGGAGGTCCGGGTCCAGCCCTTGGCCGTTGTCGTGGAACATGACGGTCCTGAGCGAGGGCAGGTCCGCGTGCGCGGCGAGCCCGGTCAGCGCCTCGGTGGGCAGGGCGATCTCCCGCAGGTTCTCCAGCGCTGAGAGCTCCGCCCATGCGCTCTTCTCGCCGGGGCGCCAGTCGTAGCCGAGATACAGCCGCGTCAGGCTCGTGAGCCGTCCCAGTCCGGCCAGGTCCGGGTCCGCGTCGGCCAGGTCGAGCACCTCCGGGCGGGCTTCGGGGGCGAAGTCGGCGAAGGACCACGCACGGCGGTCCGCGTCGTGCAGCCTGAGCTCGCGCAGCCGGGGCCAGGACGCCAGGGCCGGGCCGAGGGGGAGGTCGCGGCCGAGGCGGAGGTCCACAGCCTCCAGGGGCAGCCCGTACAGCGCGCTCGGGTCCCGCAGACCGGGCCAGGTGTCGATGCTGAGCTCCCGCAGCGACGTGTGGCCGCGCAGGAACTCCGCGTCGCTCCCACCTTCGAAGTTCCACAGGGTCAGGCCCGCCACCGGCTGGCGGGCCAGGAAGCGCGTCAGGGCGGCCCGGGTGACCTCGCTGCGGATGAACAGGCCGGGCGGGCCGGTGAAGCGCGTCAGCGCCGCGAGGGAGGCGTCCGAGTCGATGAAGAGGTCGCCGGGCGGCGGGACCATGCGCGCGAGCACCTCGGCCGCGTAATGGTCGAGGTCGAACCGCTCCCAGACCCGGGTCAGCGTCGCACGGACCTGTTCGTCGGGGTGGTGGCTGAAGCCGGCGAGATATCCGATGGCCGCCTCGGCCCCGGTCTCCGCCGCCGCGACCACCGCGAGGCGGGCGGCGCGGACCGACTCCCCGCCGTACGGCAGCAGCTCCAGGACCAGCGGTCCGATCCGGCCGAGCGTTCGCGCAGCCTCCTCGTTCCGCGGAGGTATGAGCCGCAGGGCGGCCTTGTGGACGTCCTGGCGCAGCCCGGGATCCAGCTCGGCCGCGTACTCCAGTGATGCGAGGGCCAGCAGGACGGACCGGTCGGAGTCGCGGACCAGCAGGTCGCCGATGATTCCCACGCGGTCGTTGGGTCGGCCCTGGGCGACGGCCATGCGGATGACGTCCTCCCATTGGTCGTCGTCCGCGTGGCGGGTCAGTTCGCCGAGGCCGCCCTCGTCCAGGGCCGCACGGGCCCCGAGGAAGTCCTGGAAGGTGCGGTGGACGAATTCGAGGGTGTCCTCGGTGGGGGCCCGCAGGAGTCCGGTCCGCTCCAGGAAGTGCCTCAGTACGTCCGGGGCCTCGCCGAGCACCTGGGCGGCCGTTACGGCGGGCAGCGCGGCCGCGATCAGCTCCTGGGCCCGGCTCTGGCTGATCTGGGTGCGGCCGTTGCGGATGAGCCAGTACGCGAGCCGCTGGAGCAGCTGGAGCTGAGGCTCCTCGGCGAGCTCGGGCAGACGCAGCTCGCGTTCGCGGTCGCGGCGGTGCAGCAGCATCGACAGGGCCGCCGTGTAGAGCTCTTTGCGGCCCGAGGGCAGGAAACCCCGGCGTTCGCGGTGCAGGGCGCAGATCAGCCCGCACAGCAGCGGATTGGTGGCGAGCCGGGACAGTTCCGGCTTGGCGCGCAGGGATGCCAGCAGCTGGTCGCGCAGGTCTTCGCCGGCTTCGGCCGCCCGGTGCCAGCGGGTGACGAAGCCGGCCGCGTCGGCCCGGGTCATGGGGGAGAGTGTCAGCTCGTCGAACGCCTCGGAGGCGAGCCAGTCCTGCCGGACGGCCGAGGGGCGGGAGGTGACCAGCCAGCGGTTGCCCGGGTAGGCGGTGAGCAGATCGGTGAGCCATTCGCGGGCACGGGCCCGCTCCGCCTTCGGGATCTCGTCGATGCCGTCTACCAGGACCAGGCCGCGTCCCGCGCCCAGGACCCGGCTCTCCCACCCGTCGGGGGCCAGGCCCTTCAGCGGTGTGGCGACCAGGAAGTCCTCGGGGGCGGGCAGCCGCTCCCCGTAGCGGGTCAGGTTCCGCAGGGGCAGTACGAAGGGGATCGGGCCGCCCTCGCGCCCGTTGCGGGCGGTGGAGACGGCCAGCCACTGGATCAGGGTGGTCTTCCCGGAGCCTGCCTCGCCGCGCAGCATCACGCGGGGTTCGAGGGCCAGTACGTCTTCGGTGCGCAGAACGGCGGCCGGGCCGTGGGCGGCCCCCTGCGCCGGGACCGTGGCGCTGCCCTCGCCGCCGATGCGGCGCGAGCGGGAGGTCGCCTCCAGGCTCACGTACGCCGTGTCCAGCGGCCAGCGGGCCGACCCGGGCGGCAGGTCCAGCCCGAAGATCGTCAGGCTGCTGTGCCGTTTGACGAGGTACTCCAGGTATTTGGCCTCGAACTCCGCGTCCCGGGCGTCCTGGCGGGGGATCCGGGCGATCAGGGCGTCGATCTTGGCGATCGTTTCGGCCTGTAGGTGGGCCTGCGCGACCAGGGCGGCCGGGATGTAGGTGGAGCGGGTCGTGAAGAACTGCAGGATGTGCAGGCAGGCGGTTTCCAGCAGCCGGTCGTGGAAGAGCTCGGCGTCCCGCCCCAGGCCCGTGGCCGGAGCCGCCTTGCGCAGCTCGGCGGCGAAGGCCTGCGCGCCCATCTTGACCGCCTGGGCGTCCTCCAGGGCCAGGGTCCCCAGGGAGTACAGGGTGGCGGCCAGCGCGGCCGCGACCCCCGCCTCCTCGCCCGGTGGCAGCGGCTGCTCGCCGTCGGCCTGTAAGGCCTCCGCGACGAGCTTGTCGGCCAGCCGGCGCAGGTCGTACCGGGACAGCATGCGCTGCTCGCGCAGGGAGAAGTACGAGGAGATCCGTACGGGCCGGTCCACGAGGCCGGCGCCCGCTCCCTCCCCCCGGAAGAGCTGCTTCACGAGGGGGGTCACGACCCCCGAGGCCAGCCGGATCCCGATCACGGATGCGTCCACGAGCCGTGAGCGTAGCGCCGGGCGGAACGGGTCGCAGGGCTTTGGTCCCGGAACGGGGGCGCCAGAGGTCCCGCGCCGGTGACAAGCCGCACAGGGCAAATCGGACCTACTAGGAGCATTCGTAGATCCAAGGGTCCGATTTGCCCCACCCCAACCCCAGTGAATCCGCGGTCAACAGGACCGACAGCCCCCGCAGTACCTACGAGGCCGGGTAGTAATCGGGGGGTTTGGGGAAGCCGGGGGGCCCGGGTTACCAAGGTGGGGCAAGCAAGCCCGGCGCCCCGCTCAGCCAGCGTGCCGGGTCCTTTCTTGCCCGCAGCAGCCGCAGCAGCCGCAACACCCGCAACACCCGCAGCACCCGCAGTACCCGCAGCACCGTCCCTGTCCCCGGCCCGGAGGTCTCCTTCATGTCCGCGAAGCGCGTCATCACCCGTCGTACCCGTATCGCCATCGGCGCCACCGCTCTCGGTGCGGCCCTGGCGCTCGGGGCCGGGACGACCGCCGCCTTCGCCGACGAGGCCCAGACCGCCCTGGCCGGTACCGCCGAGCTCGTGGCCGAGCAGGCCACCGCCCAGGCCGCGGCGGTCGCCGCGAAGCCCGCCGTCGCCTGGGAGAAGCCGGTGACGAGCTACACGCTCTCCGCCACCTTCGGCAAGGGCGGCGCCATGTGGTCGCACAAGCACTCCGGCCAGGACTTCGCCGTCCCCGTCGGCACCGTGGTCGACGCCGTCTCGGCGGGCACCGTGGTCAAGGCCGGCCCGAACGGCGGCGGCGACGGCCCGGCGTACGGCAACGCCGTCGTGATCAAGCACGCGAACAACACGTACTCGCAGTACGCGCACCTCTCGAAGATCCAGGTCAAGATCGGCCAGAAGGTCTCGATGGGCCAGCAGATCGCCCTCTCCGGCAACACCGGCAATTCGAGCGGCCCGCACCTCCACTTCGAGATCCGGACCACCCCGAACTACGGCTCGGCCGTGAACCCGGTGGCCTTCCTGCGCAAGGTCGGTGTCACCGTCTGACCCGTTTGACCTGCCCTGCTCTCCTGACCGGCCCTGCCGGTCAGAACAGCAGCCAGGACCCGACCGGCTTGATCGAGGCGTCGAGCTTGCCGGGCTTCTGGTCGTCCACCTGCTCCGGCGACAGCGCGATCCGGTAGACCCGCAGGCTGTCCATGGCTCCGGCCCAGGCCCCGGCCCAGTTGCCCTGGGAGCGGGTGCGGCCCAGCTCCAGCGGTCCGGGGGCGTTGTGGACGCCGGGGACCTTGGCCTCGTTGATCTGCTTGCCGTCCACGAACAGCGTGATCATCTTGGTCGAGTAGTTGTAGGTGCCGGTCAGCTCCGTCATGGTGCTGTCCATCGTGCGGCCCTCCGCCACGACCGTCGCCGTGGTGTTGTCCGCGCCTTCCTTGTTCGTCTGGACCCGGAAGATCCACGCGGGCTTGCCGTTCACCTCGTCCGAGCCCAGCTCGAAGGAGAACGTCTTCTCGTTGCCCTGGCTGACGGCGATCTGCCGCCCCTTCGAGGCGCTGTTCGAGATCCGCGCCGTGACGGTGAAGCTCTTCGACACGTCGACGAGGCCCTTCTGGGACTCGGCGTACGAGTTCGGGGTGCCGGTCGCGCGGAACTCGAACCGCTTCTCGATCGGGACCGCTGAAGCCTCCGGACCCATCTTCAGCCCGGCCTTGCCGCTGCGGTCGCGCAGCACCGTCGGGTCGCCCGCGACGGTCGGAGTGTTGTCCACCGGCGCCTTGGACCCGCTCACCGAGGGGGAGGGCGAGGCGGAGACCGAGGGCGAGCCGCTGGCCAGGGGCTTCGCGTCGTCGGAGCCCCCGTCGTCGTTGCCGAGCAGCAGGAACGCCCCGCCGCCCACCAGCAGGACCAGGGCCGTCGCCCCGCCGATGACCGCCCACTGCCGCTTCTTGTGCCGGTCCTGCTCGGCCCCTTCCGCCAGCGCGTTCCAGTCCGGTTCGTCGGCCGGCGGCTCGAACGGCCCGGGTACGGGCGGCGCCGGCTGGTAGGGACCCTGCTGGTACGGGCCCGGCTGCGGGTAGCCGTAACCGGCGGGCGGCGCCTGGCCGTCGGCCGGCGGGCCGAAGCCGGCTGCACCGGGTGCGCCGGGCGCGGGCGGGTAGCCGTTGCCCCCGGGCCGGCCGGCCTGCGGATAGCCGTACCCGCCTGCGGGTATCTGCCCCTGCGGGTATCCGTAGCCGCCGTTGTCGGGGGCGCCGGGTTCGCGCTGGGGGGTTTGCGGGCGATCCGTACCGTCAGTCATGGATCGGATGCTAAAACATCGGCGTCCGCATTCGAACAGGCGTCGGTCGCGATACGGAGCCGATCGGGGCCCGCCCAGGACCCGCCCCGGCCGGGATCCGCTTCCGCCCGGCTAGGGCACCCGCACGATCGGGAAGCTGCCCGTGGCCGTCGGTGCCTGCTCCGGAAGCCACAGCACCGCCACCGCCCCCGCCGCCGCGCCGCCCTGGACGAAGCCGCCCGGGGCCGCCACGTTGCGGAACGTCAGCCGGGCACCCAGCACCCGCGCCTGCCCCTCCGCGATGGTCAGGCCCAGCCCGTGTCCCACCCCGGCGCGGTCCGTCGACCCGGTCCGGAACCGGCTCGGCCCCTCGCGCAGCAGCGCCTCGGGGAAGCCCGGCCCGTGGTCCCGGACCCGTACGACCCGGCCCTCTACGTCGACTTGGACGGGCGCCCGCCCGTACCGCGCGGCGTTGGCGAGGAGGTTCCCCAGGATCCGCTCCAGGCGGCGCGGGTCGGTGCTGACGATCTCGTCCGCGACGATCCGTACGGTCGCCTCCGGCATCAGGGAGTTGACCCGGCGGCTCACGAACTCGCCCAGTGCCACGTCCTGGAGCTCCGCCCGCTCGGACGCGCTGTCCAGCCGGGCCACCTCCAGTACGTCCTCGACCAGCGCGCGCAGGGCCTGCGCGCGGTCCCGTACGAGCTCGGTCGGCCGACCCGGAGGCAGTAGTTCCGCCGCCGTGAGCAGGCCGGTCACCGGGGTGCGCAGTTCGTGCGCGATGTCGGCGGTCACCCGCCGCTCGGCCTCCAGCCGCTGCTGGAGCGCGTCCGCCATCGCGTCGACGGCCCGTGCGAGGTCGTCGGTCTCGTCGCGCACGACGCCGCCGACCGCGTCCCTCACCCGTACCTCGGGGTCCCCGTGCGCCACCCGCTGCGCGGCCGCGGCGGCCTTGCGCAGCCGGCGCGAGATCTGTCCGCCGATGAGCACGCCGAGCGCGGAGCCGCCGATCACCACGGCGAGGGAGCCGACGACCAGGGCCCGGTCCAGGTCGCGCACCATGTTGGCGCTCTCCCGGAACTGGGTGTGCAGCGAGAGCACCTGCCCGTTGCCCAGCGGTACGGCCGCCCATACTTCGGGGAGCCCGCGCGGGTTCTCCTGGATGTAGGTGCCGCGCCGCCCGGAGCGGGCCTTCTCGCGCAGGTCCGCCGGCAGGTCGGGGTCGTTCAGCTTGGCGCCCATGGGCGGCTTGCGGCCGGCTTCGGCGTTGCGGGAGATGAACTGGACGCGGTCCAGCTGTACCTCGCGGGCGCTCTCCAGCATCGACACGCGGGCAGCGCTGTGCACCACCAGGCTCAGGGCGATGGCGGTGAGCGCGCCGACGGAGGCGATGGCGAGCGTGATCTTCCAGCGGATTCCGGTGCGGAGGGTGAAACGCCTCATGCCCGCCGCATCCCCGTGGTCGTCGCCGTGCTCATCCCCGCGTCCGTTCTTCTCGAGGCATCAGGCCTTCAGCTTGTATCCGAAACCCCGGACCGTCTCGATCCGGTCCTGCCCGATCTTGGTGCGCAGGCGCTGGACGTGGACGTCCACCACGCGGGTGTCGCCGCCCCAGTCGTAGTCCCAGACCCGCTCCAGCAGCCGGTCCCGCGACAGGACGGTACCGGGGGAGGTGGAGAACTCCAGCAGCAGCCGCATCTCGGTGGGCGTCAGCGCCACCGAGGCGCCCGCCTTGCGCACCTCCATGCCCTCCGTGTCGACCTCCAGGTCGCCGAAGACCAGGACCCCGCGCTCGTCGTCGCCGCCCTCGCCGTCGGCGCCGGATCCGCCGCCCTGCGGGCCGCCGGCGTGGCCGAAGCGGCGCAGGACCGCGCGGATGCGGGCGACGAGGACGGAGCCGTCGAAGGGCTTGGTGACGTAGTCGTCGGCGCCCGCCTCCAGGCCCAGGACCACGTCGATGGAGTCGGCGCGGGCCGACAGCATGATCACCGGCACCGTGGACTCGTCGCGGATGCGGCGGCACAGGCTCACGCCGTCCATGCCGGGCACCATCACGTCGAGCAGGGCGATGTCGGGCCGGTTCGCGCGGAAGGACTCCAGGCCGGACAGTCCGTCGGGCATGGCGGTGACCACGAACCCGTCGCGTTCCAGTGCCAGGGTCGTGGCCTCACGGATGACGTCGTCGTCCTCCACGAACAGGACATGGGTCTCGGCCATTCGGGAGCCTCGCCTCGCCTCGGTACTCGTACTCGTTCTCGGTTCTGTGGTCGTCAGCTCTTCGGGCTGACGGCCGGAGCGGGGGCCACCCCGCCGTCGACCACGTTGCTGTAGTCGGTGTGCACCCGGTCCTGCTCGGTGAACTTCTCCCCGTTCCAGCGGTACGTGATCACGTCCTCGCCCGAGGGGTAGGCGAGCGCCTCGCTCTTCGCGTAGACCTGCTTGGTCACGACCAGGTCCCCGCGGTCGATCTCGGCGTAGACGGGCGGCTGCTCGTCGGCGAAGACATTCTCGTACTTCCCGTCGTCCGCGCGGTACACGTACGTGCCGCGGCCCAGGGCGTCGGCGCAGGACAGGACGTTGACCACGATGTCGACGGCCGGGCCGCCGGTCACCTTCCCGTAGCTGACGTCGACCGGGTACTCCTTGCCCGTGCAGGGCTTGAGGTCCCGCTTGATCTCGGCGCTGACCTTGGGATCCGCCTTGAGCAGCTCGACCGGGTCGATCTTCTTGCCCGCCTTGCCGGAGGCCAGGGGAGCCAGTGGAGTGGTGCTGGCCGCCGCGTCGTGATCGGCGGGGGCGGAGGAGGGCGCGCCGGTCTTGGCCACCGATTCGGTTCGGGCCGGGCCGCCGTCGCGCAGACCGGTGCCCCCGGTGGAGCAGCCGGCCGCGAACAGCACGGTGCCGGCGAGGACGACCGTCCCCGCCGACATGAGTACTACCGAGCCCTTGTGGCCAGTCAGGCCGCGCACCGCTCACGTCCTTCGTACCTGATGGTGTGGTCCCCGCGCTCCAGCGCGCGCATGTCCAGGTCCCGGCTCTCCAGTTCCTGCCGGAGGCGGGCCAGCGCGCGGTGCAGAGTGCTCTTCACGGTTCCCGCCGACATGCCGAGCGCCGCGGCCGTCTCCTCGGTGCTCATCTGCTCCCAGTGTCGCAGCACGACCACGCTGCGCTGCTTGGGCGCGAGCACCTTGAGGATGTCCATCAGCAGGGCGCGGTCGGCGCGCTGGTCGGATCCGTCCTCGACGGAGGCGTCGGGGAGCTGCTCGGTGGGGACCTCTTCGAGCTTGCGGGCGCGCCACCACTCGGTACGGGTGTTGATCATGACACGGCGCAGGTAGGCATCGGCGAGGGACTTGTCGGCGATGCCGTCCCAGCGGCCGTAGGTGCGCACGAGGGCGGTCTGCAGGAGGTCCTGCGCGTCGGTCGGGTCCGGGACCAGGCGACGGGCACTGCGCAGCAGCGCGTCCTGCCGAGTGCGTACGTACTCTTCGAATTCGAGTACCTCGCCGTGCGCCATCTCAGACCGCCTCCGCTGCCGTCCACCCGTACATCCGCTGTCTTACGGGTTCGACGTTACGGAGGCCGTGTCACGGGCCTGTGCGGGTGAGCCTTCGGTGGGCGCACGGACACCCATAGGTTATGTAACAGAGGCTGTGAGCTGGGGTTTCTCCGGGACAAGCGGAATCCCGGAGTCAGCTTCCGGCGGCCGCGGGCCCCGCCGGAAGCCGGTACATCCGCCCGGCCAGCGGTTCCACCAGCCCGTCCGAGACCAGCCCGTCCAGGGCCCGGGCCCGCTGTACGGGCTCGTCCCAGACCGTGTCGAGGACCGACTGCGGCACCGCGCCGACCGCCTCGCGCAGGACCGCGAGGAGCTTGCCGCGCACCTGCCGGTCCGTACCGGCGTACGTCTGCCCGCGCCTCGGCGGCCCCTCGTGCGCGGGCTTCCCGGCCAGCCGCCACGCGCACAGCCCGGCCACTGGGCAGCGCGCGCAGTCCGGGCTCTTGGCCGTGCAGACCAGGGCCCCGAGCTCCATCGAGGCCGCCGCCCAGCGGGCCGCGGTCTCCTCGTCCTCGGGGAGCAGGGACCGCGCGAGGCGCCGCTCGGCGGCGGTCGTGGCGTTCGGCGGGTACTCGACCCCGGTCGCGGTGCGCGCGAAGACCCGGCGCACGTTGGTGTCCAGGACCGCGTGCCGCTGCCCGTACGCGAAGGAGGCCACGGCGGCCGCCGTGTACTCGCCGATCCCCGGCAGCGCCAGCAGGTGCCCGTGCTCGCGCGGTACGTCGCCCCCGTGCCGCTCCGTTATCGCGACGGCCGCCCCGTGCAGGCGCAGGGCCCGGCGCGGATAACCGAGCCGCCCCCAGGCCCGTACGGCCTCTCCGGGGGCCTCGGCGGCCAGGTCGGCGGGGCGGGGCCAGCGGGCCAGCCACTGCTCGTACACCGGCAGGACCCGGTTGACCGGGGTCTGCTGGAGCATGAACTCGCTGACCATCACCCCCCAGGGGCCGGCCTCGGGGCGGCGCCAGGGCAGGTCGCGGGCGTGTCCGTCGAACCACGCGATGACGGGGGAGTGCAGCGCGGCGGCGGAGGGGGAAGTCGAGGATGAGGATGCAGTCATGGCAGACGGCATCCTGGCACGTTTCGCCCCTACCGTGCCGGGCCGGGCCCGGCGATCAGGACAGCGGCGCGGCTGCCGTTCGCCCGCATGGCGGCGATGATCCTACTGGTCGGACCGGTGAGGGCGAGGACGGCGAGCGCGGCGAGAGAGGCGCCCAGCAGCAGGCCCATCCCCACGTCGTGCGGGTAGTGGACGCCGACGAAGACGCGGGAGAAGGCCATCAGCAGCGCGAGCGGCACGGTCAGCAGCGCGAGCCTCCCCACGACCATGGCCAGTGCGACGGCGGCGGCGCCCGCGATGGTGGCGTGGTTGCTCGGGAAGGACCAGTCGCCGGTGGCCGGGCACTTGACGAGCGAGGCCGCCGCCCCGGCGACGGCCCGGCAGGGGCGCTCCTCGTCCACGCTGGACTTCACCAGCTCCGAGGCCACGTACGCGAGGGCGGTGGCCAGCGGTGCGAGGAGGGCGAGCGCGACGGTCCGGGGGTCGCGCGCGCCGCGCGCGCGCCACCAGACGGCTATGAAGAGGGCGCCGAAGACGAAGAGCCCGTACTCCGTCCAGACCTCGAAGGCCGACTGCACCCACGCGGGGGTCGAGTGGGCGAAATCGGTGATGTCGAGGTAGAGGCCGGAGCTGTCCATGGTCACCGACGGTACCCAAAGCGGAATAACGCCCTCATCAAGCTCTGGCCGATTCCGGTCCGTTCCGGGAGGCCCTGCCGCCCCCCGGCGAGATGATCATCGGCAAAACAAGCCGTCCGCGCGGCATGTGGGGCACGGATCGCGCCCCGGACTCTCGTAAAGTTCCGTCCGTGGGATCTCTGCGCAATCCGGTCGGGCCGCTCCCCTCCTCCATCTACTGGCGACGGAGGGCCGTGCTGGCGTCCGTTGCCGCGCTCCTGGCACTCCTCGCCGTATGGACCGTCAGCTCCGGCGGAGGGACGTCGAGTACCAACGGCAAGGGCCGCGGCGGCTCCGACCCCGTCACCCAGATCACCCCCGGACCCTCCGGTTCCGGTCCGGCGATCAGTCAGGCCCCGGGCGGCCGCGGCGAGTCGGGCACGGCCGGCAGCGGTACGGGCACGGGCGCCGACCCGGGCACGGGCCCCGGCACGGGCCCCGGCAAGAACGGCGAACCGGGCGGTGACCCGGGCTCGGCGGACGGCGGCGGCTCGGCGGGCTCCGCCGGCTCCGGCGCCGGCCAGACCGTCCCGGCGGACTCGCCGCTGCCCACGTGCGCGGCGGGCGCGCTGCAGTGGGAGGTCAAGAGCGTGAAGAACGAGTACGAGGCGAACGAGAAGCCCCGCCTCGAACTCATCGCGCGCAACGTCTCCGGCACCACCTGCAAGGTCGATCTCGGCCCGAAGCAGGCGGTCCTGACCATCACTCAGGCGAGCAACGCGAAGCCGGTCTGGTCCTCCTCGGACTGCCCGACGGGCGCGGGCAACGTGTTCTTCCGCGTCCCCTCGCAGGGCGAGACCAAGCAATCCCTGGAATGGAACCGCCACTTCAGTGCGGCGGACCAGTGCCAGTCGCCCCCGGCGGGGGCTGCGGCGGCGGACACGTACGTGGTCGAGGTCAAGTCGCCCGGCATGCCGGTGGCGCGGACCTCGTTCGTGCTGAAGCAGGACTGACGAACGCCGGAGGGGCTGGATTGCGCTACGGGCAATCCAGCCCCTCCGGCGTTTGAGGAGCGGGGTCCGGGGCGGAGCCCCGGGAGCGGCGCTAGGCCGAGTCCTAGACGTACCGCTCCAGGATCGAGGATTCCGCCAGCCGCGACAGCCCCTCGCGGACGCTACGGGCACGGGCCTCGCCGACCCCGTCGACCGTCTGCAGGTCGTCCACGGAGGCGGCCAGCAGCTTCTGCAGCCCGCCGAAGTGCTCCACCAGCCGCTCGATGATCGCGCCCGGCAGCCGGGGAACCTTCGCCAGCAGCCGGTAGCCCCGCGGGGACACCGCCGAGTCGAGCGTCTCCGGCGAACCGGTGTACCCCAGCGCCTTCGCCACGATCGCCAGTTCCAGCAGCTCCGGGTGGGTCAGCGCGTCCAGCGCGGGCAGAGCTTCCTCCACCGTCCGCGACCGCTTCGCCGTCGGCTCCGGCACGTAGTCCCGGATGACCAGCTCGCGCTCCTGCTCGATCCCGACCGTCAGCTCGTCCAGCTGGAGCGAGAGCAGTCGGCCGTCCGTGCCCAGTTCCACCACGTATTCCGCGATTTCCGTCGCGATCCGGCGGACCATTTCCAGCCGCTGCGCCACCGCGCCGACGTCGCGGACCGTCACCAGGTCCTCGATCTCCAGCGCGGACAGCGTGCCCGCCACCTCGTCCAGGCGGAGCTTGTACCGCTCCAGCGTGGCCAGCGCCTGGTTCGCCCGCGACAGGATCGCCCCGGACTCCTCCAGCACGCGCCGCTCGCCGTCCACGTACAGCGCGATCAGCCGCATCGACTGCGACACCGAGACCACCGGGAACCCGCACTGCTTCGAGACGCGGTCCGCGGTGCGGTGCCGGGTGCCGGTCTCCTCCGTGTGGATGGACGCGTCCGGAACCAGCTGCACGCCCGCCCGCAGGATCTTGGTGAGGTCCTTGTCCAGGATCAGCGCGCCGTCGAGCTTGCACAGCTCGCGCAACCGGGTCGCGGTGAACTCCACGTCCAGGACGAAACCGCCCGTGCACATCGCTTCCACGGACTTGTCCATGCCGAGCACGATGAGCCCGCCGGTGTTGCCGCGGACGATCCGTTCGAGGCCGTCGCGCAGCGGCTGACCGGGTGCGACCGCGCTCAGCGAGGCACGCATCATGGCCTCCTGCTTGGAGCTCGCGCCCGACTTCCCGGATGCTGCTGCCCCGTCCTTGGCTGCCACTGCACTCCTCCGGTCGCGGGTTGTACCGCCTGCGTACGGCCGGGCGGACCAGCGCAAAGTCTACCGGCGCGGCCCGTGCGCCCGCCGTCCCTTGACCGGCATCGCCCGGGGAGGCCCCCGTACGGACCCCCTGACCTGCCCCTCAGCGCCGGATTCGGACCTTCCGGCCGGTCGGCCGGAAGGCGTTGGCCGGAAGATATCGGCGGCGCGGCGCGGCGCGGAGCGGAGCTGAGCGGTCCGGCTCGGACCCGGCCCGACCGGCTAGCCCGCGTCCCGGTCCTTCTCCGCCGTACGCGACCGGCCGCGCGGCAGGACCCGTAGCGCGTCGCCCATGTCGGCGACCTCGGTCACCTTCATCCCGGCCGGCACCTTCCCCGGATCCACCGGCACCAGCGCGTGCGTGAAGCCCAGCCGGTACGCCTCCGCGAGCCGCCGCTGGACGCCCGTCACCCGCCGCACCTCGCCCGCGAGCCCGACCTCGCCGATGGCGACCAGGTTCTTCGGGAGCGGTACGTCGCTGGCGGCCGAGGCCAGCGCCAGCGCGACGGCCAGGTCGGCGGCCGGCTCGGTCAGCTTCACGCCGCCCACGGTCGCGGTGTAGATGTCCCGCTTGCCCAGCGCCGTGATCCGGCCGCGCTGCTCCAGTACCGCCAGCATCATCGAGACGCGCGAGGTCTCCAGCCCCGAGGTGGTCCGGCGGGGCGAGGGGATCTGCGAGTCCACCGTCAGGGCCTGCACCTCGGCGACCAGCGGCCGCTTGCCCTCCAGCGTCACCGTCAGGCAGGTGCCCGGGACGGCCTCGGCGCGGCGGGTCAGGAACAGCCCGCTCGGGTCGGCGAGCCCGTTGATGCCCTCGTCGGTGAGCTCGAAGCAGCCGACCTCGTCCGTGGTGCCGTACCGGTTCTTCACACCGCGTACGAGGCGCAGCCGTGCGTGCCGGTCGCCCTCGAAGCTCAGTACGACGTCGACCAGGTGCTCCAGCAGCCGGGGACCGGCGATCGCCCCGTCCTTGGTGACGTGGCCGACCAGCAGCGTGGACATCCCGCGTTCCTTGGAGGCCCGGATCAGCGCCCCGGCCACCTCCCGGACCTGGGCCATGCCGCCGGGCGCGCCGTCGATCTCGGGGGAGGCCACCGTCTGTACGGAGTCCATGATCAGGAGCGAGGGGTTCACGGCGTCGAGGTGCCCGAGGACGGCGGAGAGATCGGTCTCGGCGGCCAGGAAGAGGTGGTCGCTGAGCGCGTTGATCCGGTCGGCCCGCAGCCGGACCTGGCTCGCCGACTCCTCGCCGGTGACGTAGAGCGTGCGGTGCTCCTCGGAGGCGGCCTTGGCCGCGACGTCGAGGAGCAGCGTGGACTTGCCGACGCCCGGTTCGCCCGCGAGCAGCACGACCGCCCCGGGGACCAGCCCGCCGCCCAGCACCCGGTCCAGCTCGCTGACGCCGGTGCTGCGCGCGGTCGCCGTCCGCACGTCGACCTGCCCGATCGGCACGGCGGCCGTGGTGACCCGGCCCGCCGCGGTGGTCCGCACGGCGGGCGCGCCGCCCAGCTCCTCCACGGTGCCCCAGGCCTGGCACTCGGGGCACCGGCCGAGCCATTTGGCGGTGGAGTACCCGCACTCGGTACAACGGTAGGACGGCCGGTCCTTGGCGGATGAACGAGATGTACGGGCAGCCATGCGGCCCACCGTAGCCGCCGCCACCGACAGGCCCTCCCGCCGTCCACCGGCAGCCCCGTCTGCCGTCCACCGGCAGCCCCTCCCGCCGTCCACCGGCAGCCCTCCCGCCGCCACCGCCGTGGACCTTGCGCCGTTCACCGGCGTGCACCTTCCGGTGCGCGCCGTGGCGTGCGGCGTCAGGGGCCCTGTCAGCGCGATGCCGATCTGTTCACCCGTAAGGGCTAAAACTGGTGAAGGCTTCCGGGGCACCACCGGCGCGCCGCCTACGGTCGCCGAGTGAACAGCAGCAACCAGGGAGACCCCGCATCACGCACCGGCGCACACCGGGCGCACGGGCGCACGCCCACCGAGGGGACGAAGGCGGAGCAGCCGCCGCCACCGTTCCGGCACGAGCCCTACCTGGACGGCCTGTTCACGTACTGCCTCTCGGTCCTGTGCGACCACGACACCGCCACCGACGTGCTCGGCGACGTCCTCGCCGTCGCCGAACGGCACCCGGGCCGCTGCCCCGACGAAGGGGTCCGGCGCGCCTGGCTCTACGCCCTGGCCCGCTGGGCCTGCCTGCGCCGGCTGGCGGAGCGGCGGCGCACGAGGTACGGGTACGGGCCGGGCCACGGCCGTAGCCACGGGGGAGCGCATTCCGCCCGGCGTGCGCCGGAGCACATGAGCCGGGACCGCGCGCCGGATCCGGCGACCGCGACCGCCTCCTCCGCTTCGGCCGCCTCCTCTTCCGCTTCCTCCTCTTCCGCTTCCTCCTCCTCGGCTGCAGCCGCCTCGGCCTCCGCCGCCGCCTCCGACGCCTCGGCGGCCCACCGCCGCAGCGAGCTCGCCCGGCTCGCCTGGCCCGAGGCGGCCGGCACCACCCCCGAGCAGCGCGAGGCCCTCGAACTCGCCGTCCGCCACCGGCTCGGCATCGGCGAGCTCGCCTCCGTCCTCGGCACGCCCCCCGCAGCCGCGCGCGAACTGCTCTCCGGAGCCGCCTGCGAAGTGGAGCGCACCCGCGCCGCCCTCGCCGTCGTGGAAACCGGCAACTGCCCGACCGTCTCCCGGCTCACCGGCGACGACGGGGAAGGCGGCGGAGACGGCAACGTGCTGCTGTCCTCCTCCCTGCGCGCCGAACTCGTACGCCACGTCGACGACTGCCCGCGCTGCCGCCGGGTCGCCGAACGCGTCGGCGTCGGCGCGCCCTGGCCCGGCTCGGGCGGCATCAACACCGCCGGCCTCCCGCTGGTCCCGGCCCCGCGCACCGCCGTCCGCGCCGCGATGCTCGGCTCCGGCACCGGCCGCCGGGGCAGCGGAGCGGGCCCCCGCTTCGACCGCACCGGCTTCCCCATGGACCCCAAGGACCGAGTCGCGCGCCGCGACCGGCTGCGGGCCCGCGCCGTGACCACCACCGTGGTCGCCACCGTCGTCGCGGCCCCGGTCCTGGCCCTGTGGGCGGCGTACCGGGCGGCCCCGAGCACCGGGGAACCCGTCGGGAACGGAGCCACCCGCATCTCGGCGAGCGAGGCGGAGCTCCCGCAGCCGCGCACCGACGGCCGCCCGCTGACCGCCTACGAGAACGCGGGCAACGCCGCCGTCGTCTCCGACGGCCCCGGCTTCGCCCCGGGCAGCGCCGCACCCGACGTCTCCGTCGAGGTCATCAGCAGCGGCGCCCTGCCGTCCGCCACCCCCGCCGGACCCGGGACCCCCGGCCGTCTGAGCGCGAGCGCCTCCTCCCAGGGCTCGACGACCCTGCTGACGCTCACCGCCTCGGGCGGAGCCCCCGTCGACTGGCGGCTGTGGTCCGACGCCCCGTGGCTGCGGGCCAGCCAGACCTCGGGGCGGCTCGCGCCAGGAGAATCGGTCACCCTGCGGATCAACGTGGACTCCGAAGCCCAGCCCGTCGGGGCCTGGACGGCCCGGGTCGGAGTGGATCCGGGTGGCGCGGTGATCTCCATCCAGGGCCGCGGCCGCCCGGCGCCGACACCCACCCCCACGCCGACCCCGACGCCGACCGCCACCCCGACCCCGACTCCCACGCCGACCCCGACACCCACCCCCACGCCGACCCCGACGCCGACCCCGACGCCGACCCCCACACCGAGCCCGACGGACGGAGCGGCCTCACCGGCCGCCCCCTCCGCACCCGCGGCGTAGGGGGTAGCCCGCCTACGCGGGCGGCACCGGATCCGCCGGGTGCGGGGCCATCGGCAGGAGCGAGGCCAGCCGCGCCTCGCACAGCGCGACCAGGGCCTCGTAGGCCTCCTTGCCCATCAGCTCCGTCAGCTCGGGGCGGTAGGACACGTAGACCGGATCGCCGGCGCCGTGCGCGGAGGTGGCCGAGGTGCACCACCAGTGCAGGTCGTGGCCGCCCGGACCCCAGCCGCGCCGGTCGTACTCGCCGATCGTCACCTGGAGCACGCGCGTGTCGTCGGGCCGGTCGATCCAGTCGTAGGTCCGCCGGATCGGCAGCTGCCAGCACACGTCCGGCTTGGTCTCCAGCGGCTCCTTGCCCTCGCGCACGGCCAGGATGTGCAGCGAACAGCCGGCCCCGGCCGCGAACCCGGGCCGGTTGAGGAAGATGCACGCGCCGTCCCAGCGCCGGGTCTGCTTCTCCCCGTCGTCGTCGTGCTGCGTCCACCCCGTCTCGCTGCCGACGTCGTGGAACTGCCACACCTCGGGCGTCAGCCGCGCCACGTTCTCGGCGACCCGCTTCTCGTCGTCCTCGTCGGAGAAGTGCGCGCCGAGCGTGCAGCAGCCGTCGTCGGCCCGCCCCGGCTGGATGCCCTGGCAGCCGCTGCCGAAGATGCAGGTCCAGCGGGAGGTCAGCCAGGTCAGGTCGCAGCGGAAGATCTGCTCCTCGTCGCCGGGGTCGGGAAACTCCACCCAGGCCCGGGGGAAGTCGAGCCCCTTCTCATCGGCGACGAGGGCCTCGGCGAGGTCCTTCTTCGCCTTCGAGGCCTGCGCGCCCTTCTCGGGCTTCGGGGGCTTCGTCTTGTCCGACCGGGACTTGGACTTGTTGGCCTTCTTCGTATTTGGCACAAACCCCAGCCTAAGCGCCCCTTACTCCACCCCTACGCCTTCGGCCCAGTAGCGTTTCCTCCCATGAGACTCGGTGTCCTTGATGTGGGTTCGAACACGATCCATCTGCTGGTGGTGGACGCGCACCCCGGCGCGCGCCCGCTCCCCGCGCACTCGCACAAGGTGGAACTGCGGCTGGCGGAACTGCTCGACGAACACGGCGCGGTGACCCCGGAGGGCGTCGAGCGGCTGGTTTCCGTCATCGGGGGCGCCGTGCAGGCCGCCGAGGACAAGGGGTGCGAGGACCTGCTCCCCTTCGCGACCAGCGCCGTACGGGAGGCCACCAACGCTGACGAGCTCCTGCGCCGCGTCAAGGCCGAGACCGGCATCGACCTGCCCGTCCTGAGCGGCGAGGACGAGGCGCGCCTGACCTTCCTGGCGGCCCGCCGCTGGTTCGGCTGGTCGGCCGGGAAGCTGCTGGTCCTCGACATCGGCGGCGGCTCGCTGGAGATCGCCTACGGCATCGACGAGGACCCCGACGCGGCCGTCTCCCTCCCGCTGGGCGCGGGCCGTCTGACCTCGGGCTGGCTGCCGGGCGACCCGCCGGATCCGGCCGACATCCGGGCCCTACGGCGCCACGTGCGGGCACAGATCGCCCGCACGGTCGGCGAGTTCAGCCGCTTCGGGACCCCGGACCGGGTGGTGGCGACGTCGAAGACGTTCAAGCAGCTCGCCCGCATCGCGGGCGCGGCCCGCTCCGCGGACGGCCTCTACGTCCAGCGGGACCTGACCCGCAAGTCCCTGGAGGAGTGGGTCCCGCGCCTCGCCGCGATGACCACCGCCCAGCGCTCCGCCCTCCCGGGCGTCTCGGAGGGCCGCTCCAACCAGCTCCTGGCGGGCGCCCTGGTAGCGGAGGGCGCGATGGACCTCCTGGGCGTCGACACCCTCGAAATCTGCCCCTGGGCCCTGCGCGAGGGCGTCATCCTCCGCCGCCTGGACCACCTCCCGGCGTAGGGGGCCCTCGCCCCCTCGAGCAGCCACCCCGGGGCGGTGGCTGCCCACCCGCCTCCTAGGTGGCGCGGCCGAGGCGGACCGCAGCGCGGGTCGGGGGCGGGGGTGACGGGGCTCCGGCTGGGCGGGATCAGGGAGGGACTGGGGGTTTCCCGGCGGTCCACTGTCCTTCCGTGGCGGGCCGGTCCGTAAAGGGCGCTCCCTTCGGTCGCGTCGCTGCGCGATGGCCTTCGGCCACCCTTGACTGACCGACCCGCCACGCAATGCCATCAGACCGCCGGGAAGCCCCCAAAGGGACGGTCACGGGGCAGGGAGCCACCACCTCCCACCTCGGATGTCGGGGGCGGGAGCACCGCCGAGCGGCACGAAGAGCAGCCCGACCTGCCCCGAGCGGCGCCCGGATCAGCCTGGCGGGAGGTCAGGCGCCCCAGATCGCTACACGCTCCTCATCGACGGCGACCACCGGCCGTCTGTGGTTGCTCATAAGCCGCCACCGCACGATCGCTGGGCGGCCGGGCTGCCGGACACCGTGAGTACTCGCTCGAAGAACTCGCGCGACGGCTTGGCCACCCCCCCCACTCGCCCGAGGTGACGATCAGGTCTGCGGGCAGGTCCAGCGTGCGCAGCAGGTCACCGGCTCGTGGACTCTGGTTGCCCGCGACGATGACGCGTGCCCCGGCGGCGCGGAGAGCGGCCAGCGCCGGCCGGACGTCCTCATAGAGGTCTGACTCATCAAGGCGCTCGCCGAGGCCCGCCGCGTCGCGCGCGGCGTATTCGGCGGAGATGTCGATGTTCGGGCGCAGGAGGCGGATCGTGTCCGCGTTGTCCCGGCCGTCGACGACCACCGCACCCACCAGCGCGGACAGGGTGTGCCGGGGCACGCGCAGCCAGTCGGCCCATGCCGCCCAGTAGCGGCCGAAGCCGCGTTGCGCCAGCTGCGCCCCGTCGTGTTGCTTACGTCGGATGTCGACGACATGACGAAGCTCTGCGGGAACCGGGTCCACATCGTCGGGGTCTGACCCGCCGTCCCCGGGTGGCGGGCGTCACGGCGTTGGGGGAGAGGGACCCCGATACCCTGTCCCCGTGGCAAAACCAGTCCGGATCCCGACCGCGAAAGTCGCCCTCTCCACCGCCTCCGTCTATCCGGAGTCGACGGCGACCGCCTTCGAGATCGCCGCGCGCCTCGGGTACGACGGCGTGGAGGTCATGGTCTGGACGGATCCGGTGAGCCAGGACGTCGACGCACTGCGCCGGCTCTCCGACCACCACCAGGTGCCGATCCTGGCCATCCACGCGCCCTGCCTCCTCATCACGCAGCGCGTCTGGTCCACCGACCCGTGGACCAAGCTCCAGCGCGCCCAGACGGCGGCCGAGAAGCTCGGCGCGTCCACGGTCGTCGTGCATCCGCCGTTCCGCTGGCAGCGCCAGTACTCCCGGGACTTCGTGACCGGGATCTGGCGGATGGCGGACGAGACCGACGTCCGGTTCGCCGTCGAGAACATGTATCCCTGGCGGTACCGGGATCGGGAGATGCTGGCGTACGCGCCCGAGTGGGACGTCACCAAGGACGACTACCGGCACTTCACCGTCGACCTCTCCCACACCGCGACCGCCCGGACCGATGCCACCGCGATGATCGACCGGATGGGCGACCGGCTCGCCCACGTCCACCTCGCCGACGGAAACGGTTCCGCCAAGGACGAGCACCTCGTCCCCGGCCGCGGCAGCCAGCCCTGCGCCGAGCTGCTGGAGCGGCTCGCCACCACCTCCTTCGACGGGCACGTGGTCATCGAGGTCAACACCCGCCGCGCGATGTCCTCCGCGGAGCGCGAGGCCGACCTCGCCGAGGCCCTGGCCTTCACCCGTCTGCACCTGGCGGCCAGTGCCGCCCCGGTCGAGGCCCCGCGCCCGTGACGCAGCCCGCGCAGCGCCCCCGCCGCGGCCCCGGCCGCCCCCGCCAGGACGAGGCCGACGACGGCCCCGGCACCCAGGAGCGGATCCGCCTCGCCGCGCGCTCCGAGTTCGCGGCGCGGGGCTACGACAAGACCTCCGTGCGCGGGATCGCCAAGGCCGCCGGCGTGGACCCGGCCCTGGTGCACCACTACTTCGGCTCCAAGGACGACCTCTTCGCCGCCGCGATCGAGCTCACCATGGAGCCCGCCCTCGTCATCCCGCAGATCCTCGGCTCCGGTCCGGAAGGCATCGGCGAGCGGCTGGCCCGCTACTTCCTGGGCATCTGGGAGAACCCGGTCAGCCGCGCCCCGCTCCTCGCCGTCATCCGCTCGGCCCTCACCCACGAGGCCGCCGCCGCGGTACTGCGCCGGCTGATCCTGCGCCGGGTCCTGGAGCGGGTCGCGGCCGAGCTCAACGTCCCCGACCCGACCTTCCGCGCCGAGCTGGCCGCCTCGCACATGATCGGCATCGCGATCCTGCGGTACGTGCTCCAGGTCGAGCCCCTCGCGTCCGCCGACCCGGAGCGGATCGTCGCCCTGGTGGCCCCGACCCTCCAGCGCTACCTGACCGAGGAATAGGGGAATAGGGGATCGGCAGCCGTCAGCGAGCAGTGACCGAGCAGTGAGCCAGCCGTCCCGGCATCCGGACACCCTGTCCGCATCCCGGGCCGGGGGCGTAGCCTCGTAACCGAGCCATATCCACAGCGCGGCGGGCCTTCCGGCGCCGCCGCACCCATGGGGAGTGAACCCGATGCCCGAGCTGAGGTCCCGCACCGTCACCCACGGCCGCAACATGGCCGGCGCACGTGCGCTGATGCGCGCCTCGGGCGTAGCGAGCGCGGACATCGGGAAGCCGATCATCGCGGTCGCCAACTCCTTCACGGAGTTCGTCCCCGGCCACACCCACCTGGCCCCGGTCGGCCGCATCGTCTCCGACGCCATCCTGGCCGCCGGCGCCGTCCCCCGCGAGTTCAACACCATCGCGGTCGACGACGGCATCGCCATGGGCCACGCCGGGATGCTGTACTCCCTGCCCTCCCGCGACCTCATCGCGGACTCGGTCGAGTACATGGTCGAGGCGCACTGCGCCGACGCGCTGATCTGCATCTCCAACTGCGACAAGATCACCCCCGGCATGCTGATGGCCGCCCTGCGCCTCAACATCCCGGTCGTCTTCGTCTCCGGCGGCCCGATGGAGGCCGGCCAGGCCACCCTCGTCGACGGCACCGTCCGCAAGCTCGACCTGATCGACGCCATGGTCGACGCCTCCAACGAGAACGTCTCCGACGAAGACGTCCTGCGCATCGAAGAGAACGCCTGTCCCACCTGCGGCTCCTGTAGCGGCATGTTCACGGCCAACTCGATGAACTGCCTCGCCGAGGCCATCGGCCTCGCCCTCCCCGGCAACGGCTCGGTCCTCGCCACGCACACCGCCCGCCGCGCCCTGTACGAGGACGCCGGCCGCACGATCGTCGAGATCACCAAGCGCCACTACGAGCAGGACGACTACTCCGTCCTCCCGCGCAACATCGCCTCCCGCGAGGCCTTCGAGAACGCCATGGCCCTCGACATCGCGATGGGCGGCTCCACGAACACGATCCTGCACCTGCTGGCCGCGGCCCAGGAAGCGGGCCTGGAGTACGACCTCACCGACATCGACGCCGTCTCGCGCCGCGTCCCGTGCCTGTCCAAGGTCGCGCCGAACGTGGCGCCCGGCGGCACGTACTACATGGAGGACATCCACCGCGCCGGCGGCATCCCCGCCATCCTCGGCGAGCTGCACCGCGGTGGACTCCTGAACAAGGACGTCACCTCCGTCCACTCGGACAACCTCGAGGACTGGCTCGCGGAGTGGGACGCCCGCTCGGGCACCGCCAGCGACACGGCCATGGAGCTGTGGCACGCGGCCCCCGGCTGCCAGCGCTCCGCCACCGCCTTCTCCCAGTCCGAGCGCTGGGACACCCTGGACCTCGACGCAGAGGGCGGCTGCATCCGCTCCGTCCAGCACGCGTACTCCAAGGACGGCGGCCTCGCCGTCCTGCGCGGCAACATCGCGGTCGACGGCTGCGTCGTGAAGACGGCCGGCGTCGACGAGTCCATCTGGACCTTCGAGGGCCCGGCCGTGGTCTGCGAGTCGCAGGACGAGGCCGTCGACAAGATCCTCCGCAAGGAGATCAAGGCGGGCGACGTGGTCGTCATCCGCTACGAGGGCCCGCGCGGCGGTCCCGGCATGCAGGAGATGCTGTACCCGACGTCCTTCCTCAAGGGCCGCGGCCTGGGCAAGGTCTGCGCCCTGGTCACGGACGGCCGCTTCTCCGGCGGCACCTCCGGCCTCTCCATCGGCCACGCCTCCCCGGAGGCGGCCTCGGGCGGCAACATCGCGATCGTCGAGGACGGCGACCGCATCCGGATCGACATCCCGAACCGCTCGATCGAGCTCCTCGTGGACGAAGCCACCGTCGCGGCCCGCCATGCCGCCCTCGGCGGGGTCTACGCCCCGAAGAACCGCGAGCGCAAGGTCTCGGCGGCGCTGCGCGCCTACGCCGCGATGGCGACGAGCGCGGACAAGGGCGCCGTCCGCGACGTCTCGCTCCTGGAGCGCTGACCCGCAGACCCACCAACCAGGTACGACGCACCACGCACGATCCGGCCCCGCCCCGAAACCCCAGGGCGGGGCCGGACCCGTTTCACCGGACCTGTTTCACCACCCGGCGGGATCCCCCGAGGGCACGGCGAAGACGGTCCCGTCCGGCGCGGAGGCGTAGACCCGGCCGTCGCCGACGACGGGCGCGGGCAGGCTGGCGGCCTGCCGGTCGCCGCCCATACGGGGCTTCGTCTGCCCGCTCAGCCGCACGGTCGCCGTGTCCACGGCCAGCAGCCGGCCGTCGAGCGCGGTCAGGTACACCCGGCCGTCGGCGGGCACGGGCCGGGAGGCCGCGGTGACCCCGGTCTCCAGCCGCCACCGCTCCCGTTCCCCGTCCACCGCGACCAGCGCGCCCGAGGTGCCGAAGACGTACGCCACCCCGTCGGGTCCGGCCGACGCCTGGGCCTGGAGCATCGGCACCGCCAGCCGGGTCGTGCGGACCGCGTGGGACCGCAGGTCGATGCGGACGACCGAGTGCGTCAGCATGGCCGCATCGCTGTCGAGCAGGTGGAGGCTGCCGCCCGCCACCCCGAAGGGCTCCACGGTCCCGGGTACCCGCACCTGCGTGCGTACCGCCCCGCTCGCCGGGTCCACTTCCGCGACCTGCGTGGACTTCCCGTCACCGGCCGGGGTGGAGACGTAGAGCGCGGCGACCGCGCCGGCCTGCTCCTCGCCCGCACACCAGACGGAGCCCACCCCGCCGATCTCCTTGGTCCACTGCACGGTCCCGGTGGCCGCGTCCAGCGCGGTGGTCTTCCCGTCCGAGCCCGTGACCAGCGCGCGGGACCCGGCGGCCACGACCTTCGCGCCCGACGGCAGGGTGCGCCGCCACCGCTCCGCGCCCGTCGCCGGATCGAGCGCCTGGAGCAGCCGGCTGCCCGCGGGCGCGGCGAGGACGAGCCCGCCGCCGTACTGCGGCGCACCCGTCTTCCCGGCGGCCTGCGACGCGGGCAGCGACCACAGCACCGTCCCGTCGGCGGGGTTGATCCGTGCGGCCGTGAGGCCGGAGCCCGAGCAGTAGAGGGCGGCCGCCTGCCAGGAACACGCCGACGCGCGGTCGCCCATCGACCGTGCCCACGGGGTGACGCTGCGCGCCACCGGCACCTGGGCGCCGATGTCCTGCGTGGTCAGGTGCCCCGGCGGGGTGTCCTCCGCGCCGTCCCACAGGTAGCCGGCCGTGGATCCGCCCGCCAGCAGCAGCCCCAGCCCCGCCGCCAGCGCCACCCGGGTCCGCCGACGGCGCCCCGGAGCCGTGGCGGGGGCCGGTGCCGGGGCGCCGTCGGCGGACCCGGTGTCGATCCGGTCCCGCCGGTGCGTGTCCTGCTCCTCGCCCACCGGGGGCCGCGGCCGGGGGATGAAGCCGTGGGTGTCCTCGTCGGTGGGGTACGCCACCGCCCGCAACGCCGCGATCAGCGAGTCCGCGGTGGGCCGCTGGGCCGGATCCTTGGCCAGGCACTGGGCGACGAGCGGTACGAGCAGCTCCGGCAGCCCGGTCAGATCGGGTTCGCTGTGCACCACCTGGTACGCCACGAGGTAGTGGCTGTCGGAGTCGAAGGGCCCCCGTCCGGTCGCGGCGTAGACGAGTACGGCCCCCAGGGCGAACACGTCGGCCGCGGTCCCCACCTCGCGCGGCCGCTGGAACTGCTCCGGGGCCATGAACGGCGGGGTGCCGATCAGCTTGCCCGTCTCGGTGCGCAGATCGCTGTCGGCCGGCCGCGAGATCCCGAAGTCGATCACCCGCACCCCGTCCGGGGCCATCAGCACGTTGCTGGGCTTCAGGTCCCGGTGGACCACACCGGCCCGGTGGATGTCCCGCAGGGCCTCCGCCAGTCCGGCGGCGAGCCGGGCCAGCGCCCTCGGGCCGAGCACGCGTTCCCGTACCCGCTCGGAAAGGGTCGGGGCGTCGATGAACAGCGTGGCCATCCAAGGCCGTTCGGCATCGGGGTCCGCGTCCACGACGGGCGCGGTGAAGGCTCCGCTCACCCGCCGGGCGGCCGTGACCTCCTGCCGGAACCGGGCCCGGAACTCGGGGTCCACGGCGTGCTGGGCGTGCACGATCTTGACGGCGAGTTTCAGCCCCGACTCGGAGGTGGCCAGGTGGACGACGCCCATGCCGCCGGAACCCAGCACGGACTCAAGCCGGTACTGCCCGGCGTACTCCGGGAACCCCACGTAGTCCGTCCGCAGCGAATGCACCGCTCACCACCCCCGCCGGAGCCTAGTCGATGGTCCGTGCGAATCTCCAAGGTCCTGCTACCCTGCGCGAGTTGCGCACAGCAACACCCAAGGGGGGAGATTTCGCATGTCCGTTGAGAACGAAATGAGCCAGATCGAGAGCCTGACCGGGGGGTCGGGCTACCCGACGTTTCCGGTCGCGCCGGGCTACCGGGTGAACGTCCGCAGCGGCCCCGGCACGAACTACTCGATCGAGAAGGTCCTGCCGTACGACGCCTCCGTGACGATCCGCTGCCAGACGGACGGCCAGAGCGTCAGCGGCCCGTACGGGACCTCGAACATCTGGGACTGCATCGGCAACGGCCTCTTCGTCGCCGACGCCTACGTCAAGACCGGCGCCGACGGCTACGTCGTCAACCGCTGCGCCTGAGGTCCGACCGGCGCCCGCGCCTGAGGTCCATCCGGGTCCCTCTCGGGGTCTGACCTGTGAGACGCCCCGGGCCGGCACCGGCCGGCGGGGGATAATCGCTGGTGTGAGCGACGACCAGCGAGACCAGACCCCCGTCGAGCCGGCCGCCGAGGCCGCGGCCCCGGCGCAGCCGCCCGTACCCACCGGCCCCGAGCCCGAGCCGATCCGGTTCTTCGGCACCACCTGGGTGAACCACGACGGCGGCTACGGACTGCGCCGCGTCGGCGTGGCGGTCGGCGCACTGGCCATCGCGGTCATCGGAGCCTTCCTGCTCCGCCTCTCCTACGAGGGCCTGGAGATCGGCAACGTCGGACCGTTCCTCAGCATCTCGGTCATCGTCCTCTTCGCGATCGCGAGCTCCATCGCCTTCGCCAAGACCTGGGACTCCTTCAGCCGCCGCCCGGCCCCGTCCTCCGACGAGGCCGCCCTCAAGGGCCTCAAGGCGATCGGTTTCATCGGCAGCCTCATCGCGTACTTCCTGCGCTGCTTCGTCGAAGCGCCCGGCGAGAAGCTGCGCCGCACCGAGTACGAGCACGCCTCGGCCGAATTCGCCCGGCGCCGCAGCTCCCGTACCGGCAACCCGGCCGCCCGCCGCCCCAAGCGCAAGAAGTAACCCCCCGGCCCGGCCGCCTCGGGCCCGGCCGCCTCGGGCCCGGCTGTCTCCGGCCCGGCCGCCTCCGGCCCGGCCGCCTCAGGCTCCGTCGCCCCGGTCTTCTGCTCCAGGCTTGCGCCCCGAGCACAGCCGGGAGCATTATTCATCACATGATGAATAACCCAGAGGCCGCAGCCGTCCGAGCCGGCGGCCTCACCGTGCGCCGCGGCACCGGCCGCAGCCCCCGCACCGTCCTCGACACCCTCACCTTCGAGGTCCCCCGCGGCCGCATCACCGGCCTCCTCGGCCCCTCCGGCTGCGGAAAGTCCACCCTGATGCGCTCAGTCGTAGGCACCCAGGCCCACGTCACCGGCACCCTCGAGGTCCTCGGCCACCCCGCCGGCCACCCCGAACTCCGCTCCCGCATCGGCTACGTCACCCAGGCGCCCTCCGTCTACGACGACCTCAGCGTCCGGCAGAACCTCGAGTACTTCGCCGCGATCCTCGACCCCGGCCGCGCCGCCGCCGACCGCCGCCGGGAGACCGTCACCCGCGCCATCGCCGACGTGGACCTCACCACCCACGCCACCGCCCTCGCCGGGAACCTCTCCGGCGGCCAGCGCAGCCGCGTCTCCCTCGCCGTCGCCCTCCTCGGCAGCCCGGAGCTCCTGGTCCTCGACGAACCGACGGTCGGCCTCGACCCCGTCCTGCGCCGCGACCTGTGGAACCTCTTCCACGACCTCGCCGCCACCCGCGGCGCCACCCTCCTCGTCTCCTCCCACGTCATGGACGAAGCCGAGCGCTGCCACGACCTGCTCCTCATGCGCGAGGGCCGCATCCTCGCGCAGGACACCCCGGACGCACTGCGCACCCGTACGCACGCCGACACCGTCGAGGAGGGCTTCCTGCGCCTCGTGGACGAAGCCGACGCCGCCGCCGCCCATGCCGCCGCCGACGCCCAGGGGGGCACCCGATGAGCACCGCCCGCACCACCGCCACCGCGGCCCGCGTCCTGCGCCAGCTCCGCCACGACCCCCGCTCCATCGCCCTGATGCTGCTGGTCCCGGTCCTGATGCTGATCCTGCTCCGCTACGTCTTCGACGGCAGCCCCGGGACCTTCAACAGCATCGGCGCCAGCCTCCTCGGCATCTTCCCGCTGATCACGATGTTCCTGGTCACCTCCATCGCCACCCTGCGCGAACGCACCTCCGGCACCCTGGAACGCCTCCTGGCCATGCCGCTGGGCAAGGGCGACCTCATCGCCGGCTACGCGCTCGCCTTCGGCGCCGTGGCCGTCGTCCAGTCCCTGCTCGCCACCGGCGTCGCCCTCTGGGTCCTCGGCCTCGACGTGGTCGGCTCCCCGTGGCTGCTGCTGCTCGTGGCCCTGCTCGACGCGCTCCTCGGCACGGCCCTCGGCCTGTTCGTCTCCGCCTTCGCCGCGTCCGAGTTCCAGGCCGTCCAGTTCATGCCGGCCGTGATCTTCCCCCAGCTGCTGCTCTGCGGGCTCTTCGCCCCGCGCGACACCATGCAGCCGGTCCTGGAGGGGATCTCGAACGCCCTGCCCATGTCCTACGCCGTCGACGGCATGACCCAGGTCCTCACCCACACCGACATGACCGCCGACTTCGTCCGCGACGCCGTCGTCGTCGCCGGGTGCGCCCTCCTGGTCCTGACCCTCGGCGCCGCCACGCTGCGCCGCCGCACGCCCTGACGGCTCGCCCCGACACTGACGGCTCGCCCCGACCCTGACCGCACTGCGGACAGCCCGTCGCGGTGCCGTGCCCGAGTGCAAGGATGAGGAAGAAGACCATGCACGCGTGCACGAACAGTTCGGCGAGGTGAATCGGGCATGACCCAGACAGTCGCAGTCCTCGGTACCGGCAAGATCGGCGAGGCCCTGCTCAGCGGGATGATCCGCGGCGGCTGGCCCGCCTCCAAGCTCCTCGTCACGGCCCGCCGGGCGGAGCGCGCCGAGGAGCTCCGCACCCGCTACGGAGTCGAGGCGGTCTCCAACGCCGAAGCCGCCAAGCGCGCGGACACCCTCATCCTCACGGTGAAGCCGCAGGACATGGGCAAGCTCCTCGAGGAGCTCGCCCCGCACGTCCCCGCCGACCGCCTGGTCATCAGCGGCGCGGCCGGCATCCCGACCTCCTTCTTCGAGGAGCGGCTCGCCCCCGGTACTCCGGTGGTCCGCGTCATGACGAACACTCCGGCCCTGGTCGACGAGGCCATGTCCGTCATCTCGGCCGGCAGCCACGCCACCTCCGCGCACCTCCTGCACACCGAGGAGATCTTCGGAGGCGTGGGCAAGACCCTGCGCGTCCCGGAGTCCCAGCAGGACGCGGCCACCGCGCTCTCCGGCTCGGGCCCGGCCTACTTCTACTTCCTCGTGGAAGCCATGACCGACGCCGGCATCCTCCTGGGCCTGCCCCGCGCCCAGGCCCACGACCTGATCGTCCAGGCCGCCATCGGCGCCGCCGTCATGCTCCGCGACAGCGGGGAACACCCGGTCAAGCTCCGCGAGGCCGTCACCTCCCCGGCGGGCACCACCATCAACGCGATCGTGGAGCTGGAGAAGCACGGAGTCCGCGCCGCCCTCATCGCCGCCCTCGAAGCGGCCCGCGACCGCAGCCGCGAACTCGCCTCCGGCAACAGCTGACACCCGGCCGGTACGGGGCTGCGCGCCGCCCCGTACCGGCCGCGAGGCCCCCCTCGGGGTGACGCACGGGCTGGGGTTGACACACCTGTGCCGGATCCGTAAGGTTCTTCGAGTTGTCCGAAGTGAGCGCCGACCCCGGTCGGTCCCCGGACAGCCATCCCGCACTACACATTCGAACGAGCGACGTACTCCGTCGTCCCCGTTTTCATGCGTATTTGCGAATGAGGAATCCGCGTTCTCGAACGCGGCCCCCGATTAGGTTCGGGGGCAAGGAATCCGCTACTGTCTCACTCGTCGCAAGGGCCCAACAGCCCAAACGACAAGCCCAGCTGACTGGGAGTCAGGCCCGAAAGGATCTGATAGAGTCGGAATCGCCGGAAAGGGAAAAGCGCGAAAGCGCAGGACCTGGAAGGCGGAAAACAAGCGGGACTGACTCTGATAGAGTCGGAAACGCAAGAACAGAACGAAGGAAGCGCCCGGAGGAAAGCCCGAGAGGGTGAGTACAAAGGAAGCGTCCGTTCCTTGAGAACTCAACAGCGTGCCAAAAATCAACGCCAAAAAGTTGATACCCCGTCCACCTCGGTGGATGAGGTTCCTTTGAAAAAAGACCTGTGAGGTCGCGGTTCTGCCGTGGTGCTTGCAGGCAATTACACAGCGAGGACGCAGTGGACGGTCGGTCTTATTCCGACATGACTGTCCCGCTCTAAGTGCGTGTGCACCCGATTACGGGTAAACATTCATGGAGAGTTTGATCCTGGCTCAGGACGAACGCTGGCGGCGTGCTTAACACATGCAAGTCGAACGATGAAGCCCTTCGGGGTGGATTAGTGGCGAACGGGTGAGTAACACGTGGGCAATCTGCCCTTCACTCTGGGACAAGCCCTGGAAACGGGGTCTAATACCGGATAATACTCCTGCCTGCATGGGCGGGGGTTAAAAGCTCCGGCGGTGAAGGATGAGCCCGCGGCCTATCAGCTTGTTGGTGGGGTAATGGCCCACCAAGGCGACGACGGGTAGCCGGCCTGAGAGGGCGACCGGCCACACTGGGACTGAGACACGGCCCAGACTCCTACGGGAGGCAGCAGTGGGGAATATTGCACAATGGGCGAAAGCCTGATGCAGCGACGCCGCGTGAGGGATGACGGCCTTCGGGTTGTAAACCTCTTTCAGCAGGGAAGAAGCGAAAGTGACGGTACCTGCAGAAGAAGCGCCGGCTAACTACGTGCCAGCAGCCGCGGTAATACGTAGGGCGCAAGCGTTGTCCGGAATTATTGGGCGTAAAGAGCTCGTAGGCGGCTTGTCACGTCGGATGTGAAAGCCCGAGGCTTAACCTCGGGTCTGCATTCGATACGGGCTAGCTAGAGTGTGGTAGGGGAGATCGGAATTCCTGGTGTAGCGGTGAAATGCGCAGATATCAGGAGGAACACCGGTGGCGAAGGCGGATCTCTGGGCCATTACTGACGCTGAGGAGCGAAAGCGTGGGGAGCGAACAGGATTAGATACCCTGGTAGTCCACGCCGTAAACGTTGGGAACTAGGTGTTGGCGACATTCCACGTCGTCGGTGCCGCAGCTAACGCATTAAGTTCCCCGCCTGGGGAGTACGGCCGCAAGGCTAAAACTCAAAGGAATTGACGGGGGCCCGCACAAGCAGCGGAGCATGTGGCTTAATTCGACGCAACGCGAAGAACCTTACCAAGGCTTGACATATACCGGAAAGCATTAGAGATAGTGCCCCCCTTGTGGTCGGTATACAGGTGGTGCATGGCTGTCGTCAGCTCGTGTCGTGAGATGTTGGGTTAAGTCCCGCAACGAGCGCAACCCTTGTCCTGTGTTGCCAGCATGCCCTTCGGGGTGATGGGGACTCACAGGAGACCGCCGGGGTCAACTCGGAGGAAGGTGGGGACGACGTCAAGTCATCATGCCCCTTATGTCTTGGGCTGCACACGTGCTACAATGGCCGGTACAATGAGCTGCGATACCGTGAGGTGGAGCGAATCTCAAAAAGCCGGTCTCAGTTCGGATTGGGGTCTGCAACTCGACCCCATGAAGTCGGAGTTGCTAGTAATCGCAGATCAGCATTGCTGCGGTGAATACGTTCCCGGGCCTTGTACACACCGCCCGTCACGTCACGAAAGTCGGTAACACCCGAAGCCGGTGGCCCAACCCGTAAGGGAGGGAGCTGTCGAAGGTGGGACTGGCGATTGGGACGAAGTCGTAACAAGGTAGCCGTACCGGAAGGTGCGGCTGGATCACCTCCTTTCTAAGGAGCACAGTACCGATTGCAGACAAACGTTCTGCACGGTCAGCTCAGGGTGGAACGTTGATTAGTTGGCACGGTTTCCAAAACCTTCTGTGAGTACTGCTTCGGCGTGGAAAACGGTTTGAGTGGCGGGGATCGTGCTTGGCACGTTGTTGGGTATCTGAGGGTACGGCCGTATGGTCATGCCTTCTGCGATGCCGGCCCCAGTGAACTCGCCAGCTTGTCTGGTGGGGTGATGGGTGGCTGGTCGTTGCTTGAGAACTACACAGTGGACGCGAGCATCTGTAGGCCAAGTTTTTAAGGGCGCACGGTGGATGCCTTGGCACCAGGAACCGATGAAGGACGTGAGAGGCCGCGATAGGCCCCGGGGAGCTGCCAACTGAGCTTTGATCCGGGGGTGTCCGAATGGGGAAACCCGGCAGTCGTCATGGGCTGTCACCCACTGCTGAACACATAGGCAGTGTGGAGGGAACGCGGGGAAGTGAAACATCTCAGTACCCGCAGGAAGAGAAAACAACCGTGATTCCGGGAGTAGTGGCGAGCGAAACCGGAACAGGCCAAACCGTATGCGTGTGATACCCGGCAGGGGTTGCGCATGCGGGGTTGTGGGAATTCTTTTGATCGGTCTGCCGGCCGGTCGGCGAGTCAGAAACCGTTGATGTAGTCGAAGGACATGCGAAAGGTCCGGCGTAGAGGGTAAGACCCCCGTAGACGAAACATCAGCGGCTTGCTTAAGAATCTCCCAAGTAGCACGGGGCCCGAGAAATCCCGTGTGAATCTGGCGGGACCACCCGCTAAGCCTAAATATTCCCTGGTGACCGATAGCGGATAGTACCGTGAGGGAATGGTGAAAAGTACCGCGGGAGCGGAGTGAAATAGTACCTGAAACCGTGTGCCTACAAGCCGTGGGAGCGTCGCCGTTATTCTTCGGAATAACGGTCGTGACTGCGTGCCTTTTGAAGAATGAGCCTGCGAGTTAGCGGTGTGTAGCGAGGTTAACCCGTGTGGGGAAGCCGTAGCGAAAGCGAGTCCGAATAGGGCGATTGAGTTGCACGCTCTAGACCCGAAGCGGAGTGATCTAGCCATGGGCAGGTTGAAGCGGAGGTAAGACTTCGTGGAGGACCGAACCCACCAGGGTTGAAAACCTGGGGGATGACCTGTGGTTAGGGGTGAAAGGCCAATCAAACTCCGTGATAGCTGGTTCTCCCCGAAATGCATTTAGGTGCAGCGTCACGTGTTTCTTGCCGGAGGTAGAGCACTGGATAGGCGATGGGCCCTACCGGGTTACTGACCTTAGCCAAACTCCGAATGCCGGTAAGTGAGAGCGTGGCAGTGAGACTGTGGGGGATAAGCTCCATGGTCGAGAGGGAAACAGCCCAGAGCATCGACTAAGGCCCCTAAGCGTACGCTAAGTGGGAAAGGATGTGGAGTCGCAGAGACAACCAGGAGGTTGGCTTAGAAGCAGCCACCCTTGAAAGAGTGCGTAATAGCTCACTGGTCAAGTGATTCCGCGCCGACAATGTAGCGGGGCTCAAGCGTACCGCCGAAGTCGTGTCATTGCAGCAATAGGGCCAACGCCCGCTGTGATGGGTAGGGGAGCGTCGTGTGCCGGGTGAAGCAGCAGCGGAAGCTAGTTGTGGACGGTTCACGAGTGAGAATGCAGGCATGAGTAGCGATACACACGTGAGAAACGTGTGCGCCGATTGACTAAGGGTTCCTGGGTCAAGCTGATCTGCCCAGGGTAAGTCGGGACCTAAGGCGAGGCCGACAGGCGTAGTCGATGGACAACCGGTTGATATTCCGGTACCCGCTTTGAAACGCCCAATATCGAATCAGGCGATGCTAAGTCCGTGAAGCCGTTCCGGACCCTTCGGGGAAAGGAAAGTGGTGGAGCCGACGAACCAGACTTGTAGTAGGTAAGCGATGGGGTGACGCAGGAAGGTAGTCCAGCCCGGGCGGTGGTAGTCCCGGGGTAAGGGTGTAGGCCGAGGGGTAGGCAAATCCGTCCCTCATATAAGGCTGAGACCTGATGCCGAGCCGATTGTGGTGAAGTGGATGATCCTATGCTGTCGAGAAAAGCCTCTAGCGAGTTTCATGGCGGCCCGTACCCTAAACCGACTCAGGTGGTCAGGTAGAGAATACCGAGGCGTTCGGGTGAACTATGGTTAAGGAACTCGGCAAAATGCCCCCGTAACTTCGGGAGAAGGGGGGCCAGTCCTGGTGATCGGATTTACTCCGTGAGCTGGGGGTGGCCGCAGAGACCAGCGAGAAGCGACTGTTTACTAAAAACACAGGTCCGTGCGAAGCCGTAAGGCGATGTATACGGACTGACGCCTGCCCGGTGCTGGAACGTTAAGGGGACCGGTTAGTCACATTTCGGTGTGGCGAAGCTGAGAACTTAAGCGCCAGTAAACGGCGGTGGTAACTATAACCATCCTAAGGTAGCGAAATTCCTTGTCGGGTAAGTTCCGACCTGCACGAATGGCGTAACGACTTCTCGACTGTCTCAACCATAGGCCCGGTGAAATTGCACTACGAGTAAAGATGCTCGTTTCGCGCAGCAGGACGGAAAGACCCCGGGACCTTTACTATAGTTTGATATTGGTGTTCGGTTCGGCTTGTGTAGGATAGGTGGGAGACTTTGAAGCTGTGACGCCAGTCATGGTGGAGTCGCCGTTGAAATACCACTCTGGTCGTGCTGGATGTCTAACCTCGGTCCGTGATCCGGATCAGGGACAGTGTCTGATGGGTAGTTTAACTGGGGCGGTTGCCTCCCAAAAAGTAACGGAGGCGCCCAAAGGTTCCCTCAGCCTGGTTGGCAATCAGGTGTTGAGTGTAAGTGCACAAGGGAGCTTGACTGTGAGACCGACGGGTCGAGCAGGGACGAAAGTCGGGACTAGTGATCCGGCGGTGGCTTGTGGAAGCGCCGTCGCTCAACGGATAAAAGGTACCCCGGGGATAACAGGCTGATCTTCCCCAAGAGTCCATATCGACGGGATGGTTTGGCACCTCGATGTCGGCTCGTCGCATCCTGGGGCTGGAGTCGGTCCCAAGGGTTGGGCTGTTCGCCCATTAAAGCGGTACGCGAGCTGGGTTTAGAACGTCGTGAGACAGTTCGGTCCCTATCCGCTGTGCGCGTAGGAATATTGAGAAGGGCTGTCCCTAGTACGAGAGGACCGGGACGGACGAACCTCTGGTGTGCCAGTTGTCCTGCCAAGGGCATGGCTGGTTGGCTACGTTCGGGAGGGATAACCGCTGAAAGCATCTAAGCGGGAAGCCTGCTTCAAGATGAGTATTCCCACCTCCTTGAGAGGGTAAGGCTCCCAGTAGACGACTGGGTTGATAGGCCAGATGTGGAAGCCCGGTAACGGGTGGAGCTGACTGGTACTAATAGGCCGAGGGCTTGTCCTCAGTTGCTCGCGTCCACTGTGTTAGTTCTGAAGTAACGAACTGTGTTCATATCCGGTTGGTTAACTTCATAGTGTTTCGGTGGTCATAGCGTTAGGGAAACGCCCGGTTTACATTCCGAACCCGGAAGCTAAGCCTTTCAGCGCCGATGGTACTGCAGGGGGGACCCTGTGGGAGAGTAGGACGCCGCCGAACAATCATTGTAGAGAGCCCCGTACCAGGGAACTGGTACGGGGCTTTTCTGCGTTTACGGACCTTTTCAAAGAGGCGGTCCAAAATCTGTGGCCTGCGGGCGGGGTTCGTGGAAGTCTGACCGGCATGGACGACCTGGATGTAGACCCCATCGAGTTGGCGCGAGGCATCGCGCGGGACCGCTTCCCCGAAGCACTGGCCGTGATCCTGGCCGGATCCACGGCCGCGGGGCGGGCGACCGCGAGCAGCGACCTGGACATCGCGGTGCTCGTCGCCGACGGCGGCGAGACCTACCGGGAGACGCTCCGCATCGAAGGGCGGGTCGTGGAGCTGTTCGTCCACACCCGGACCGGCCTCGAAGAGCTCTTCGCGGCGGATCTCGCCTCCCGGCGGGCCGTCCTGCAAGCCATGTACGCCACCGGCCTGGTCCTGGTCGACCGGGACGGGGAGGCCGGCCGGGCGCGGGCGCTGGCCGAGGCGGACCTGGGGCGGGGGCCGGCGGCGCTGGATCCGCAGACCCTGGAGACCAAGCGGTACGGGCTCACCGATGCGCTGGACGACCTGGGTGACGTGCAGGATCCCGTGGAGCGGCTGGCCGTGGCCGGGGTGGTCCTGGGCGGCGCCGCCGATCTGCTCTTCGACCACCACCGGGCTTGGGGTGGAGGCGGGAAGTGGCTGCCGAGGCGGCTCCGGGAGGCGGACGGCGAGCGGGGGGCCGCGCTGTTGGACGGGCACCTGTGGCTGTGCGTCTCGGGGGACCCGGCGGCGCTGATCGATGCGGCACAGGAGGTCCTCGACCTGGCCGGCGGGCCGCTCCGCGAGGGCTACCGCCGCTCCTGGCAGGGCGTCATCGACTCGGTCGCGGCCGGCGCGAGGGGCTGACTCGAGGGCTGACCCGAGGGGCTGGGCGCGGTCCGTTCGGGCGGCGAGGATCTTTGGATGTCCTGCGGATGCCCGGCATGGGGTCCGGATGGATTCGTGCTGACGGCTCGTAGGGTTGTCGCATGGGCTACGACCTCGTCATCTTCGACAACGACGGCGTGCTGGTGGACAGTGAGCCGCTCGCCAACAGCATCCTCGCCGGGTATCTGACCGAGCTGGGGCACCCGACCTCGTACGAGGAGTCGCTGCGCGACTACATGGGAGCCGCGGTGCACCGGGTGCACGACCTCGTGCGGGAGCGGACCGGGAGGGTGCTGCCGGACGACTTCGACGAGACGCTGCACGCACGTACCTTCGCGGCCTTCGAGCGGGAGCTCAAGCCCGTGCCGGGGGTCGGGGACGTGCTGGCCGCGCTCGTCGAGACGGGCACGGCCTACTGCCTCGCCTCCTCCGGGAGCCACGAGCGGATCAGGGTCGGGCACCGGGCCTCCGGGCTGGACGAGTGGTTCGAGGAGGAGTGGATCTTCAGCTCCGAGGACGTGGGCAAGGGCAAGCCGGCCCCGGACCTGTTCCGGCACGCCGCCGACCAGATGGGGGTGGCGCCCCACCGCTGCGTGGTCGTCGAGGACAGCCCGCTGGGCGTCCAGGCCGCCGTCGCCGCGGGCATGGACGTCTTCGCCTACACCGCGATGATGCCCGCGGACCGGCTGCCCGGCGCCACCGGATACTTCGGGGACATGGCCCAACTGCTCGGACTGCTCGGCCTCGAAGGCGGCTACACCGGCGGATTCGATCACTGACCCAATCGATATGTGATCGCTCTACCCACCGGTAGGACCGGCGCCTACGCTGAGCCGCCATGACAGCAGACGCGCGGCTGAGCCGCGGGCGCGGGGCCTTGGGGTTCAGTTTCTTCGTGCAGGGCGTGACCTTCGCGCTGCTCGTGACCCGGATCCCCGCCATCCAGGACCGGTACGGCATATCCGACGCGCTGCTGCCGGCTTTCCTGGCCGCCGTGCCGATCCTCGCCGGGCTCTCCAGCGTCGCCACCGAGCACCTGGTGAAACGGGTCGCGCCCAGCGCCGTACTGCGGTGGGCGCAGCCGCTCGTCCTGCTGGCGCTGCTCGGCGTCGGCGCGGGCGGCGAGATGTGGCAGGCCGCGCTGGCGCTGGGGGCGTTCGGGCTGTTCGTGGGGTCGCTCGACGCCTCCATGAACATGCTCGGGGTGAGCCTCCAGGGCGCCTACGGCCGCAGCATCATGCTGGGCTTCCACGCCTCGTACAGCCTCGGCGGGATCGTCGGCGCGTCCGCCGCCTGGGCCGGGGCCCACTGGCACCTCGCGCTGTTCACCTCGTACCTGCCGGCGGTGGTGATCCTGCTGCCGCTCGCGCTCTTCGCCAGCCGGTTCTACGTGGACCAGGAGGCGGGAGTGGCCGCCGCGGGCGACGGGAAGGGGCTGGGGGCCGGCGGGTTCAAGCTGCTGCTGCCGCTGTGCCTGGTGATGGCCTGCGCGTACATCGGGGACTCCACGGTGTCGAACTGGAGCGCCAAGTACCTCCAGGACGTCCTCGGATCCTCCGAGCAGCTCGCGACCGTGCCCTACAACGTCTACATGGTGACCACCCTGCTCGGCCGGGCCGTCGGGGACCAGGGCGTGCGCCGCTTCGGGGCCGTGAGCGTCGTACGGATCGGATCCGTCGTCGCCGCCCTCGGGTTCGCCGTGGTCGCGGTCGCGCCCGGGGCCTGGACGGGGATGCTCGGCTTCACGCTGCTGGGGATCGGGCTGTGCGTGATCGTGCCGCAGACCTTCGCCGCCGCGGGGCGGCTGTTCCCGAACTCCTCCGACACCGCGATCGCGCGGCTCAACATCTTCAACTACGTCGGCTTCCTGATCGGAGCGCCGCTCGTCGGCGGGATCGGCGACGCCTGGAACTACCGGGGCGCGATGCTCGTGCCGATGGTGCTCGTCCTCGTCACTCTTTTCTACGCCCGCTCGTTCGGGGCGAAGGAGGCCCGATACGGTGTCGGGCATGAGCGGCGAGTCGGTGACAGGGCTGTTGATGTGGGACGAGGCGGTAACGAAGTATGACTTCGGACCGAGCCATCCGATGGACCCGGTGCGCCTGGCGCTGACCATGGGCCTGGTACGGGCCTTCGGGCTCGACCGGGAGCTGGAGGTGCGGGCCGGGCGGCAGGCGGGTGAGTCCACGCTGCGCCTGGTCCACCGCGAGGACTACGTGGCGGCCGTGCGCGAAGTGTCCGCGGACCCCGGGGTCGCGGACGGCTCGTACGGGCTCGGGACCACCGACGATCCGGCCTTCCACGGGATGCACGAGGCGTCCGCGCTGATCGCCGGGCAGTCGGTGGCCGGTGCCGAGGCGATCTGGCGCGGGGACGCCGCGCACGCGGTGAACTTCGCCGGCGGGCTGCACCACGCGATGCCGGGGGGCGCGGCCGGGTTCTGCGTGTACAACGACGCGGCCCTGGCCGTCGCCCGGCTGCTGGAGCTGGGGGCCGAACGGGTCGCGTACGTGGACGTGGACGTGCACCACGGGGACGGCGTGCAGGCGGCCTTCTGGGACGACCCGCGGGTACTGACCATCTCCCTGCACGAGCATCCGCGCACGCTGTTCCCGCAGACCGGCTGGCCCGAGGAGACGGGCGGGCCGGCAGCCGAGGGCTCCGCGGTCAACATCGCGTTGCCGGCCGGGACGGGTGACGAGGGGTGGCTGCGGGCCTTCCACTCCGTGGTGCCGGAGCTGCTGGCCGACTTCCGGCCGCAGGTGCTGGTCACCCAGCACGGGGCCGACACCCACTTCGAGGACCCGCTGGCCCATCTGGCGGTGTCGCTGGACGCGCAGCGGGCGGTCCAGGAGGCGTGCCACGCGCTGGCGCACGAGTACGCGGACGGCCGCTGGCTGGCGCTGGGCGGCGGCGGGTACGCCGTCGTGGACGTCGTACCGCGGTCGTGGACGCACCTGGTGGCCATCGCCGGGCACAAGCCGATCGATCCCGAGACGGCGGTCCCGGCGTCCTGGCGGGACGAGGCGTACGCGCGGACCCGGCAGGTGGCCCCGGCCCGGATGACCGACGGCCGGGCGGTGTCCTGGCGGGACTGGGACGCCGGGTACGACCCCGCGGACCGGATCGACCAGGCCGTACTGGCCACCCGGCGGGCCGTGTTCCCGCTGCGGGGGATGCTGACCTGACCCCTACAGGGCTTAGGCCAACTGTGGGGCTCTTGCCAGGAATTGATGATCCGGCAGATGTGTTGGGGCAGCATCGGAGCGTGTTGAGCACCGGCGCGCTGCGTGCGCATTTGCTGGCCGCCCGGTTGGCCGGGCCCGTCGCCACTTCACGGGAGGAGAGCCTGCGGAGCTACCGGCTGTTCGCGGCGCGCGATCCACGGGTGCTGCTGGGGCTGGATCCGGAATGGGGCTGGGGCGAGGGTGACCTCCTGCGGCTGATGGCGGACAAGTGCGGGGTCTCGGCGGATCCGACGCACGTCAGCGGGCCGGACGTGATCGATCCGGAGCGCACGGTGGCGGGGCTGGAGGCCTTCGCGGGGCGGCTGCGCGCGGCCGCCGGGGCACGGGCGCCCGTACTGTTCGGGACCGGTCACCCGCACCGGCTCCTGGGGTTCTACGCCACTTTGGCCCAGGCGCTGTCGGCGGCGGGATGTGATGTCCTCACCCCGGCGCGGGGGGTCGGCGTCGACGTGCAGACCCGGTTCGGCGTACGCCGACACAGGATCGATTACGTACGGGGGGTCGCACTGGTGCGGGAAGGCGGCGCGCGCGGGCCCGGGAGTGCGACCGGCGCGCACACCCATTCGCCGCTGCCGGTTCGGATCGCGCTGGGGGCGCTGGCGGAGGCCGGAGGGCCGCTTCCTGCGCTGGTGGTGGGGGATCACGGGTGGGTCTGCGGCGCAGGTCAGCTCGGTGTGGAGGCGATCGGGCTGGCCGATACGGATGATCCGGCGCTGTTTGTCGGGGAGGCCGAGGGGCGGGTGTCGGTGGCCGTTCCGCTTGATGACGCGGTGCGCGCGGACTACTACATGCCGCTGACTCGGTACGTGCTCGACCGGGCCCGGCTGCCGGGCGGGCAGGAGTGGCCGTAGCTCCTCTTCCCCACTCGTATCACACGCCCCTACTCTGGGGAGTGAGCGTGCGACGACGGGGCGTAACCGGAGGGGAAGCCGGTGCCCGTCATGCGCGGAAGGTCAAGGTGTGTCATGGCTGCTGGCGAGAGGCCTCTCAGTGAGGTTCAGTTCCTGACCGTGGCGGAGGTCGCCTCGGTGATGCGAGTGTCGAAGATGACCGTGTACCGCCTGGTGCACAACGGACATCTGCCCGCAATCCGGGTGGGCCGGTCCTTCCGGGTCCCGGAAAACGCGGTGCACGAGTACCTTCGCGAGTCCTTCGTGGGGGTGGAATCGGCCTGAGGGCAAGGGCCGGGAGCACCTGGCGACCCCTCCGAAGCACTCGGATTACAAGCTCAGAGCTCTGGCGGGTAGGCTAGGCCGACGTAGGTCGTGTGGGCCCAGACGCCCCGCACCGAGTGAGAGATGAGCGAGGGTAGTCGTGGGCTCTGTTATCAAGAAGCGGCGTAAGCGGATGGCTAAGAAGAAGCACCGCAAGCTGCTCAAGCGCACCCGCGTCCAGCGTCGTAACAAGAAGTAAACGGCAGCTGTACGTGTTCTCCGCAGCCCCTCCACCATCCTGGTGGAGGGGCTGCGGTGCAGCCGGGGGACTTCTTCGAGGGAGGCGCTGAGCTCGTGGGGAAGGTCGTGCTCGTTACCGGGGCTGCCCGGCAGCTGGGGGGCCGTTTCGTACGGCGGATCCAGCGGGACCCGGAGGTCGAGCGGGTGATCGCGGTCGACGCGGTGACGCCGCCGCACCGGCTGGGATCGGCCGAGTTCGTCCGTACGGACATCAGACAGTCGGCGATCGCCCGCGTGCTCGCCGAGAACAACGTGGACACGGTCGTCCACCTGGCGGTGACCGGAGGCGCGGCGACGGGCGCCGGCTCGGGTTCGTACAGCACCGTCAAGGAAACCAACGTCATCGGGACGATGCAGCTCCTCGGGGCCTGCCAGAAGTCCCCGACGGTACGCCGCCTCGTGGTGAAGTCCAGTACCAGTGTGTACGGGGGCACCTCGAAGGATCCGGCCGTCTTCACCGAGACCACGCAGCCCAAATCGCTGCCCGCGGCCGGCTTCGCCAAGGACGCGGTGGAGGTCGAAGGGTACGTACGCGGCTTCGCGCGCAGGCGGCCCGACGTCGCCGTGTGCGTCCTGCGGCTCGCGAACATCCTCGGCCCCTTCGCTGACTCGGCGCTCGCCGAATACTTCTCGATGCCCCTGATCCCGACCGTGCTGGGCTACGACCCGCGCCTGCAGTTCGTGCACGAGGACGATGTCCTGGACGTGCTGCGGCTCGCCGCGGGGGAGCCCGAACGGGGGACACTGAACAGCGGGACCTTCAACATCGCGGGTGACGGGGTGCTGCTGCTGTCCCAGTGCACGCGGCGGCTCGGGCGGCCGGCCCTGCCGCTGCCGCTGCCCGGGGTGACCTGGGTGGGCTCGGCGCTGCGGGCGATCGGGGCGACGGACTTCTCGCCGGAACAGATAAGGCTCCTCACGCACGGGCGGGTCGTGGAGACCACCCAGATGCGCGAAGTGCTGGGATTCCGGCCGATGTACACGACCGCCGAGACCTTCGCGGACTTCACGCGGAGCCGGGGGAGCGGGCTGCTGCCGCCGGAGCGGGCCGGGCGGGCCGTGGACCGGGTGGCGGAGCTGCTGGGGGTAGACGCGGTAGACGCTGGTGATGTGACTGCTGGTGATGTGGCTGAGGGAGCGAAGCGATAGTGGCGGACGCCAAGGTCATTCCGTTCGACGAGGACCGGCCGCGGCGCCGGCCGCAGCGGCGGGTGCGGGTCGCACCGGAGGCGCCGGGGACCGCTGCGGCGGTGGAGCCCGTGGCGGAGCCGGCGGTGGCGGCCGCGCCGGAGCCCTCGGGTCCGGCCGGCGAGGGCTGGGACCGGCGGATCGCCGGCGGGCTGGCGTTCCTGCGGCGCCGGATCACCGGGGAGTACGAGGTCGACGACTTCGGCTACGACAAGGAGCTGACGGACCAGGTCCTGATGTCCCTGATGCGGCCGCTGTTCGACAAGTACTTCCGGGTCGAGGTCAAGGGCATCGAGAACATCCCGAAGGAGGGCGGCGCGCTGATCGTGGCCAACCACTCCGGGACGCTGCCGCTGGACGGGCTGATGCTCCAGGTGGCCGTGCACGACCACCACCCGGCGGAGCGGCACCTGCGGCTGCTGGCGGCGGACCTGGTGTTCATGCTGCCCGGGGTGAACGAACTCGCGCGCAAGGCCGGCCACACGCTGGCCTGCGCGGAGGACGCGCAGCGGCTGCTGGAGGCCGGGGAGCTGGTGGGCGTGATGCCCGAGGGCTTCAAGGGGATAGGGAAGCCGTTCGGCGAGCGGTACAAGCTCCAGCGGTTCGGGCGGGGCGGGTTCGTGTCGACCGCGCTGCGGGCGGGGACGCCGATCGTGCCCTGCTCCATCGTGGGGGCCGAGGAGATCTACCCGATGATCGGCAACGCCAAGACGCTGGCGCGGCTGCTGGGGATCCCGTACTTCCCGATCACTCCGACGTTCCCCTGGCTGGGGCCGCTCGGGGCGGTGCCGCTGCCGACGAAGTGGACGATCCAGTTCGGGGAGCCGATCGCCACCGCGGGTTATGCGGCTGAGGCGGCGGAGGATCCGATGCTGATGTTCAACCTGACCGACCAGGTACGCGAGCAGATTCAGCACACGCTGTACAAGCTGCTGGTGCAGCGGCGGTCCGTCTTCTTCTGACGCGCTTCTTCTGACGCGCTTCTTCTGGCGCGGACCCGTAGGCGCACGCCGAACGCCGGCGAGGCTGGAATTGCCTCGCCGGCGTTCTTGGTGCTGCTAGTCCGCGTCCTCCGCCTTGATGCCCAGGCCCGGGAGGAGGCCCGGGAGGAGCGGCGGGAGGGTGATGTCCGGATGCGGGAGGTCCGGGGTACCGGCCGTGGACGGGGTCGGCTGGCCCGCGGGCGGGTTCAGCAGGTTCCCCGTACCGCCCAGGAGGCCGCCGCCGGGGGGCGGGGTCTGGGTGGATCCGGTGGTCGCCCCCGAGGACGGGGCGGGGGCTGCCGACGGGGCGCCCGGGGAGGGTGCCGTCTGCTGCTTGCCCGCCGGAGTGCTCGGCTTCGTGGCGGGGCCGGAGCCGCGGGTCTGCTCGGGAGGCTTGGGGAGCAGGCTCTGGAGCGGCGCCACGTCTTCGTCTATGGCCTGGAAGACCGACTCCACTTCGCCGCCCACGTCCGTGAGCTGCATGGGGAGGTTGCCCCGGAGCTTGTCCCACGCGTCGCGGTGCGAGCGGGAGAACGAGGACAGCGTCTGGATCGGGCCGAGCGAGCCGTCCCGTTCGTACGCGGCCTGGAGCAGCCGGTGGCCCTCCGAGGCATCGTGCTTCATGCCCGCGAGCGCCCGGCGGATCTCGCCGAGGGACTCGTGGTCCAGCGGGCCCAGCCGGCCGCGCTCCATCAGCCTCCGGGCTTCCGACAGGCGGTTCGAGGCCTGGTCGAGATAGAGCTCGCCCCGGTCCGAATCGTCCGCGGCCATCCCGAGCCGGATGTCCTCCATGCCCCGCTTCACGGGGTACAGGTGATCACCCGGCAGGGCGTCCGTGCTCGCAGCGGCCACGCCGCTGAAGGCCCCCGCGGCCACACCTACGGTGAGGCCGCCCGCTGCGATGCCCTTGGACCAGCGGGAGCGGGGCCGCAATTTCCGGAGCGAGGTCGCCCGGTGGGCGCCGCGGCCGGTCCGCTGTTCGGGCACTTGAGGGTCCGAGGCGGCACTGCCCCCGGCCCTTTCCTCCATCACCATGGTCTCCATGGCGGCAATGAGCTGGGCTCGTTGCACCACTTTGACCTCGGGATCCAGCACCGGGCGCGGCATTCTTTCGCCGAGCACGCTCGCCAGGGCCAACAACCGGTCGTGGTCGGCAGGTTCGGCAGGTGCCTCGGACTGCTCGGCCGCCGGGTCCGGTTCCGAAAGGTCGGACGGGGTCCGATCCTCCAGGGCCTGGGCGAAGGCGTTCGCCCGCCGGTGCGGAGTCACGTTCGCGATCACTGGCGGCACCTCCTCTCGTCATGACGATCGACTCCCCAAGGTGTCCGGAAGGTTGCCTTCCTTGAGCACATCCACCCTTTCGAGTGAGCGGCTTCGGGTAGGGCTTGTCCACAGGGAGCCTGCATTCCCCACAACGAGCGGCGCGGCACTTGGGTTACGGACGAAGGATGATCGGACCACAGCGTCGTCGGTGTCATCAATGTCATCAGGGAGGGATACCGGGTGTGAGAGGAGAGGCGGCGTCAGCGGGCGTCGTCGGGGAGGAGGCGGGCCAGCGTGCGGACCGCCCGGTACTGGAGCGTCTTGATGGCGCCCTCGTTCTTCCCCATCACCCTGGCCGTCTCGGCGACCGAGAGGCCCTGCAGGAAGCGCAGAGTCACGCACTCCTGCTGCTGCGGATTGAGTTTCCGTACGGCTTCCAGCAGGGCCGCGTTGGAGAGGGACTCCAGGACGGAGTCCTCGGGGGACCTTTCCACCTCGTTGGCGTCGAGCATTTCGCCTGTGGTGACCTCCAGGCGGAAGCGGCTCGACTTGAAGTGGTCGGCGACCAGGTTGCGGGCGATCGTCACGAGCCAGGCGCCGAAGTCGCGGCCCTGCCAGGTGAAGGTGGAGATGCGGCGCAGCGCACGCAGGAAGGTCTCGCTGGTGAGATCCTCCGCGGTCGCCTTGCCGCCCACGCGGTAATAGATGTAGCGGTACACGGTGTCGCTGTACTGGTCGTACAGGCGGCCGAAGGCTTCGGCCTCGCCGGCCTGGGCGCGTTCGACCAGGTCCATCATGCGGGCCTGGTCGCTGTCCGCGGTGGGTCGGCGGGCGGCAGGGGCGGTGGTCCCGGCGGCTGAGCTTCCGGTGGCCGAGGCGCCGGTGCGCCCACGTCTGCCCACCGTTGCTCCGCCGTCGGTCAGGGCATAGCAAGGACCGGCCGGGCCGAGTCCGGCGGGGACCGCGGTGGCGAAGGCGGGGACGGCGTACGCGGTGGGGACGAAGCCGCGCAGGTGGTCGATGACCGTTGCGCGCAGCGTAGCCAGGCCCGAGGCGTCAACCCCGACAGGTGGGTACACGGGACTCCCAGTGGCAGAGCTTCCATCACGTGCAGTGCGGGACCGTTCACCCGTCGTGGCGACAGATGGGCGGTGGCATGCGTTTGAGGAGAATAACGCTTCGTACAGGCAGCGCTACACCCAGTTGCTCAAATCACCGGTTCCGACACTTCTGTTGCGTGTCGAGGGCATATTCAGTAGCAGTTGGTGATCGTTTCTTGATCGGTTGGGTACGCGGAATGGCTGCTTCCGCAGGTGCTCACGACCGAGTCGGGCAGGGCGGAGTGCCGTGCCGGGGGCGCGGGTAGAGGTGAGCGAATGCCCCTGCCCCCGGGGCGGGCCGGGGGTGGCGGGCCGGGAGGCCGGGCGGGGGCCGGGCAGGGCCCCGTAGGAGCTACTTGCGGCGGCGGTGCAGGGCGATCGCGGCGGCCGCGCCGCCCGCGATCGCGCCGACTCCGGCGGCGGCCGGGACGCCGACCTTCACGGCCTTGCGACCGGTCCGATAGTCGCGCAGGCGCCAGTCGTGGGCGCGGGCATGCTTGCGCAGTTTTGTGTCGGGATTGATCGCGTAAGGATGTCCGACCAGCGACAGCATCGGAATGTCGTTGTGCGAATCGCTGTACGCGGCGCAGCGTTCGAGGTCCAGGCCCTCGGCCGCGGCCAGGGCGCGCACCGCCTCCGCCTTCGCGGGGCCGTGCAGCGGCTCGCCGACCAGCCGGCCGGTGTAGACCCCGTCCACGGACTCGGCGACGGTGCCCAGGGCCCCGGTCAGGCCGAGCCGGCGGGCGATGATCGTGGCGGTCTCCACGGGGGCGGCCGTCACCAGCCACACCTTCTGCCCGGCGTCGAGGTGGGCCTGGGCCAGGGCGCGGGTGCCCGGCCAGATCCGCGTCGCCATGTACTCGTCGTAGATCTCCTCACCGATGGACATCAGCTCGGAGACCTTGTGGCCCTTGACGATGGACAGCGCGCTGTCGCGGGCGTCCTGCATGTGGTCGGGGTCCTCGACCCCGGCGAGCCGGAACCAGGCCTGCTGCCAGGCGAAGCGGGCGAGCTCGCGGCGGCGGAAGAACTCCCGCTTGTAGAGGCCGCGGCCGAAGTGGAAGATCGCGGCGCCCTGCATGACGGTGTTGTCGAGGTCGAAGAAGGCGGCGGCCAGGTCGTCCCCGGCTACGGGGAACTCGGGCTCGTCCTCGGGCTCGTCCTCGAGCTCGACGGCCTCGGGTGCGACGGCCTGCGGGGCCTGTACGGCCTCGGCTCCTCGGGCGTCCGGGCCCAGGGCGTCGAGATCGTCCTCGGCCAGTGCGGTCTTGCGGGCGGCCTCGGCCGAGGCCTCGCCTGCCAGCACGCTCCGCGCGGTCGCGGAGCGCCTACGGGGGGTGAGCCATCCCAGAGCGGCCATGACGCGAGCATAGCCACTGTGTTCGGGAGTTCCCGAACCGCTGCGAATCAGCGGCGTGAACTCTTCGTATGTACCGGGTTTCGGGGCAGGACCGGGCGGTGCGCGGGCGCGGGAGAATGGGGACATGAGTCCTTTGCTGCGCCGTGCCGGAAAGAAGCGTCCCGAGGAGCGGGTGGTCACGCTCATCGGGAAGCCGGGGTGTCATCTCTGTGATGAAGCCCAGGAAGTGGTCGAGAAGGTGTGCGCCGAGACGGGTGCACAGTGGGAGAAGAAGGACATCTCGCAGGACGAGGAGCTCTACCGCCTGCATTGGGAGCAGATTCCCGTGGTGCTGGTGGACGGTGAACAGCACACCTTCTGGCGGGTGAACCCTGACCGGCTCCGACGGGCATTGCAGGCTTGACCGCTCAGCCGGTTACGATCGTGGGCGATTTATAGGGTCTCGGGGGCGTTTCGGTGAGGAGTGTGTACGGTTTTGCCCCCTTTGGGATTTGAACGGGTTCGGCGTGTCGACGGTTCCCGTCCTGCGCGTCCGGGGCGCGTGACCCCGGTCACTTTGCTCGGACAAAGCGGACACAATCTTTGTGCACGCGTTCACAAAGACATAGCCTGCATTCGACGGGGTGGTCCTGGGACAAGTGGCCACCTGCAGCCCCGCTCATCCCGCAGGAGCATCGTGGCAACTGGCCGAACTCACCGACCGGCGACCCGCAGCCGAGGTATTCCCGAGGCCACTGTCGCCCGGCTTCCGCTGTACTTGCGCGCCCTCACGGCGCTCTCCGAGCGATCGGTACCCACGGTCTCCTCCGAGGAGCTCGCGGCGGCCGCCGGAGTCAACTCCGCGAAGCTCCGCAAGGACTTCTCCTACCTCGGTTCCTACGGGACCCGCGGGGTCGGATACGACGTGGAGTACCTCGTCTACCAGATCTCCCGCGAGCTCGGACTGACCCAGGACTGGCCGGTCGTCATCGTCGGCATCGGTAACCTCGGCGCGGCCCTCGCCAACTACGGCGGCTTCGCCTCCCGCGGTTTCCGCGTCGCCGCGCTCATCGACGCCGATCCGGCCATGGCCGGCAAGCCCGTCGCCGGCATGCCCGTACAGCACACCGATGACCTCGAGAAGATCATCGAGGAGAACGGCGTCTCCATCGGGGTCATCGCGACCCCCGCCGGAGCGGCCCAGCAGGTCAGCGAGCGGCTCATCGCCGCGGGCGTCACCTCCATCCTGAACTTCGCGCCGACGGTGCTCTCCGTGCCGGACGGCGTCGACGTGCGCAAGGTCGACCTGTCGATCGAGCTGCAGATCCTGGCCTTCCACGAGCAGCGCAAGGCCGGCGAGGAAGCCGCCGCGGCCGCAGCCGCCGGCGGCCCCGCCGCGGTCGGCGGCGCCGGTACCGGCGCGGCCCCGGCCGCGGCCGTCGTGCCGCCCGCCGGGCGCGCGGCCGCCGTCGCGCGCAAGAACGGCCCCGAGGGCGACGTACCGGCGGTGATGCCGGCATGAGTCTGCTCGTCGTAGGGCTGAGCCATCGCAGCGCGCCCGTCAGCGTGCTGGAGCGGGCCTCGCTGTCCGCCGATGCCAAGATCAAGCTGCTGCACGACACGCTGGCCGCCGAGCCGGCGGCCGAGGCGGCGGTGCTCGCCACGTGCAACCGCATCGAGCTGTACGCGGACGTGGACAAGTTCCACGCGGGCGTTGCCGAGCTTTCCACCTTGCTGGCGCAGCACAGTGGAGTGGCTCTGGAGGAGCTCACTCCTTATCTGTACGTGCACTACGAGGACCGGGCCGTCCACCACCTCTTCTCGGTGGCGTGCGGACTGGACTCGATGGTGGTCGGCGAAGGCCAGATCCTCGGGCAGATCAAGGACGCGCTGGCGCTGGGGCAGGAGCTCCATACTGCTGGGCGTCTCATCAACGACCTCTTCCAGCAGGCGCTGCGCGTCGGCAAGCGGGCGCACTCCGAGACCGGGATCGACCGGGCCGGGCAGTCGCTGGTGACCTTCGGGCTGGAACAGCTCGCGGTGCACGTGCCGGTGGGGGAGTGGGCCGCGGGGAAGCGGGCGCTCGTCATCGGCGCAGGGTCGATGTCCTCGCTGGCGGCGGCGACGCTCGCGCGGGTCGGCGTCGCCGAGATCGTCGTGGCGAACCGGACCGCCGAGCGGGCGGAGCGGCTGGCCGAGATTCTGGTTGCCTCGGGCACCGGGGTGGCGGCTTCGGCCGTGCCGATGTCTTTGGTCGCGGATGAGCTGACACGAGTCGATGTGGTCGTCTCGTGCACGGGCGCGACCGGGCTGGTGCTGACCGGGGATGACGTGGCCGTCGCCGTGGGGTCCGGCCCCCGGACCCCCGCGCCTCGAACGCCGGCCGGGCCGGATGCAGTGACGGCCGGGCTGGATTCCGCGCTCGTCGCGCGGCTTGCCGCCGCTTCCGCCGGTGGGCAGCGGATCGCCGATGCCGGGGCCGTGCGGAGCAAGGTGGTCGTCGAGGAGCGGGACGGGTGTCCCGTCGGGCTCGACGCGCTCGCCGCCGATCCGGCGCGGACCGCCGACGGGCGGGCCGCGCTGACCGGGGTCGACGCCAGCTCGCTGGAGCTCCACGGGACCTGGGCCGACCAGGGCGAGGCGGCCGCGCAGCGGCAGCCGCGCAAGGGGGCCCGTAGCCAGGTGGACGCGCAGCCCGTACGGCTCGCGCTGCTGGACCTCGCCATGCCGCGCGACATCGACGCCGCCGTGCACCGGATCCCGGGCGTGCGGCTCGTCGACATCGAGTCGCTGGCCGAGGCTTCCGCGGACGCGCCGATGGCGGCCGACGTGGATGCCGTGCGTGCGATAGTCGCCGAGGAAGTGGCCGCGTTCGGGGCCGCCCAGCGCGCCGCACACATCACGCCCACCGTGGTCGCCCTGCGCGCCATGGCGGCCGAGGTCGTCGCCATGGAAGTGGCGCGGCTCGACGGGCGCGTGCCCGATCTCGACGAGCGGCAGCGGGCCGAGGTCACTCAGACCGTGCGGCGCGTCGTCGACAAGCTCCTCCACGCGCCGACCGTGCGCGTCAAGCAGCTCGCGAGCGAGCCCGGCGGCGCCGGGTACGCCGAGGCGCTGCGCGAACTCTTCGATCTCGACCCGCAGACGGTGGCCTCCGTCAGCCGGGCGGACGCGGCAGACAAGAACGACGACTCAGGACGGGCATCATGAATCCACGTCTCGACCAGCCCCTGAGGCTCGGCACGCGGCGCAGCAAGCTGGCCATGTCCCAGTCCGGGCATGTCGCCGAGGCGGTACGGGCGATCACCGGCCGGCCCGTCGAGCTCGTGGAGATCACGACCTACGGCGACGTGTCCCGCGAGAGCCTTTCGCAGATCGGCGGCACCGGCGTCTTCGTCACCGCCCTGCGCGAGGCCCTCGTACGCGGTGAGGTCGACTTCGCCGTGCACTCGCTGAAGGACCTGCCCACCACGCAGCCCGCCGAACTCGTCATCGCGGCGATGCCGCAGCGCGAGGACCCCCGGGACGCGCTCGTCGCCCGCGACGGCCTGACCTTCGAGCAGCTGCCCGACGGTGCGCGCATCGGTACCGGTTCGCCGCGGCGGCTGTCGCAGATCCACGCGTACGCCCGGAGCCTGGGGAAGGTCGTCGAGACCGTCCCGATCCGCGGCAACGTCGACACCCGGATCGGCTTCGTGCGCAGCGGGGAGCTCGACGCCGTCGTCCTCGCCGCCGCCGGGCTCAACCGGATCGGCCGCGGAGACGAAGCCACCGACCTGCTGTCCGTCGACAACGTGCTGCCCGCACCCGGCCAGGGTGCCCTGGCCGTGGAGTGCCTCGCGTCCGACACGGACCTGATCGCCGCGCTCGGCGAGCTCGACGACCCGTACACGCGGGCCGCCGTGACTGCCGAGCGTGCCCTGCTCGCCGCCCTGGAGGCCGGTTGCAGTGCCCCCGTGGGCGCGCTCGCCGACCTTTTGGCCGACGGGCAGACTGTCAATGAAATGCGCCTGCGTGGAGTCGTGGGAACCCTCGACGGTTCCACGCTGGTGCAGCTGTCCACCACCGGTTCCGTGCCCCAGTCGTATGACGAAGCCATGGCGCTCGGCCGCGAACTCGCGGACGAGATGCTGGCGAAGGGTGCGGCCGGTCTGATGGGGGAGCGGTCGCTTTGAACCCCACAAGCCCAACCACCTCCGCACGTGCGGCAGTCGCCGTCCACGGGCACGTCACCTTCCTCGGTGCCGGCCCGGGCGACCCGGGACTGCTGACGCTTCGCGCCGTGGAGGCCCTGGCGGCCGCGGACGTACTGATCGCCGAGCCCGAGGTGCTCGAGGTCGTACGTGCGCATGCGCGCGCGGGGGTGGACACGCCTCAGCTGACGGTCGCTGACGAGAAGTCAGCAGCCGCCGGAGTCCCGGTGATCCGAGACGCCGCCAATCTTGTCATGGAGGCCGCGCGCTCCGGCAGGCGGGTCGTCCGTGCCGTCACCGGTGACCCCGGGCTCGACGGGAACGCGGCCGACGAGATGCTCGTCTGCGCGACCGAGGGCATCCCCTTCGAGGTCGTCCCGGGTGTCGCGACCGCCGTCGGCGTGCCCGCGTACGCCGGTGTGCCGCTCAGCGGCAAGCAGGGCGCCGACGTCCGGTTCGTGGACGCCCGCAACGCCTCCGCGCGCTGCTGGAGCGAGGTGGGCGCCAGCGACGGCATCCTCGTCGTCTCCGCGACACTGGAGACGGTGTCGGCGGCCGCCGCCGAGCTGGTGAGCGCCGGGCGCAAGCCCGACACCCCGCTCACCGTGACCGTGGCCGGCACGACCACCCGCCAGCGGACCTGGAGCGCCACCCTGGGGACCATCGCCCAGGTGTTCAAGCAGGGCAAGATCCTTCCCTCGCCGGAGGGTTCGCGGCCCGTCATAGCCGTGGTCGGGGAGCACTGCGCCGCCGCGCGGCGCGAGGACCTGTCCTGGTTCGAGTCGAAGCCGCTGTTCGGCTGGCGCGTGCTCGTACCGCGCACCAAGGAGCAGGCCGCTTCGCTTTCCGACCAGCTGCGTTCGTACGGCGCGGTGCCGCACGAGGTGCCGACCATCGCGGTGGAGCCGCCGCGCACCCCGCAGCAGATGGAGCGCGCGGTCAAGGGGCTGGTGACCGGCCGCTACGAGTGGATCGCCTTCACCTCCGTCAACGCGGTCAAGGCCGTACGGGAGAAGTTCGAGGAGTACGGGCTCGACGCCCGTGCCTTCGCGGGCATCAAGGTCGCCGCCGTGGGCGAGCAGACCGCCGCCGCGCTGGTGGAGTTCGGGGTCAAGCCCGACCTCGTACCGAGCGGGGAGCAGTCCGCCGCCGGTCTGCTGGAGGACTGGCCGCCGTACGACCCGGTCTTCGACCCGATCGACCGCGTCTTCCTGCCGCGCGCCGACATCGCCACCGAGACCCTGGTCGCCGGGCTGATCGAGCTCGGGTGGGAGGTCGACGACGTCACCGCCTACCGGACCGTGCGCGCCTCGCCGCCGCCGCAGGACACCCGCGAGGCGATCAAGGGCGGCGGCTTCGACGCCGTGCTCTTCACCTCGTCGAGCACCGTCCGCAACCTGGTGGGCATCGCGGGCAAGCCGCACAACGTCACCGTGATCGCGTGCATCGGCCCGGCCACCGCCAAGACGGCGGAGGAACACGGCCTGCGGGTCGACGTCCTGTCGCCGGAGCCGAGCGTGGGCAAGCTCGCCGAAGCCCTGGCCGCGTACGGGGCCGCGCGCCGCGAGGCGGCGAAGGAGGCCGGGGAGAACGTCTACCGGCCGAGCGAGCGGCGCCCGGGGGCGCGCAGGCGTCGTACGACGTGATGTGAGGCAGCCGGTTTCATTCGCAGGGCCCGGGCGCAGTGCGCGCCCGGGCCCTGTGGCATGTTCGGGGCATGACGGCACTGGGGGAAGCGGTTCGGTCGGGGGACCTCGAAGCGGTACGGGCGCTGCTGGGGGAGGGCGCGGATCCGAACGCCCCGGGCCGGGACGGACTGCCGCCGCTGTGCGCGGCGTTGGCGGCGTACGCCTACGAGGCCGCCGGGGTGCTGGTGGCGGCCGGCGCCGACCCGGACCGGGTGCTGGCGGACGGTACGACGCCGCTGCTGCGGGCCGTCGAGGGGGGCTCCCCGGCGATGGTCGGCGCGCTGTTGTGGTCCCAGGACCTGCCCGCACCGGGTCAGCGGCTGGCGGAGGCGGAGCGGGTACGGCTGCTGGAGGCGGCCCGGCACTGGTACGGGGCGGGCGCGGAGGCGGAGCTGCGGCGCCGGACGGGGGCGGTGGGCCCGGCGCGGATCTCGTCGGTGGAGGAGCAGTGGTGCGAGGTCGAGGAGGTCGTGCTCGGCGGGTCGACGGTGCGCGGCGGTCACGGCGCCGTCCTGACCACTCTGGAGCGGGTGTTCGGCGTTCCGGTCCCGCCGGAGGAGCTGGTGGCCCGTGCCCTGCGTCACCCCGACCCCTCGCACGTGGACTGGGCCGCGTCCCGCATCGGGCTCGAAGGGGCCCGGGAGGTGGTGACGGCCTTGCGGCACCACCCGGCGGCGGACCACCGCCTCTTCGCCGCGGACTGGCTGTGGACCAGGCAGCTCGGCGTAGGGGCCGACGCGTACCCGCATCACGAGGAGGACCGTGAACTCCTCGCCGCCTGGGCGGTTCTGGAGCCGGACTCCGTGGTGCTCGCGCAGGTGCTGGCGGCCCTCACCGAACACGACGTGGCACACCCGGGGCTGGAGGGCATCGGCCTCGAGCACGTCGGCCATCGCGATCCCCGGGTCCGCCAGAAGGCGGTGGACTGCCTGTACGGGTACGACCGGCCGATCACGGCCTCGGGGCGCGAAGCCCTGCGCGCCCTGACGCAGGACCCCGACGGCGAGGTGAGGTTCGCGGCCGCCGCGGTCCTGCTCGGGCATGGCGACGGCGACGTGGACGGGCTCCGTGCCGTGGTCCGGGACCTGGCACGGGACCCGCGGAGCCCCGTGCGGGACGGGGCCGCGGACTTCCTGGCGGAGTCCGACGACCGCACGGCCGATGCCACGGAGCTGCTGCTGTCCCTCCTGGACGCGGACGCGTGGCTGACGCGGTCGATCGGCGCCTACGGGCTGGCCCTGCGGGACCATCCGGGCACCCCGCAGGCGTACGCGCGGGTGGAGGAACTCGGCCCGCCGCACCCGTTCGACCACCGGGCCCGGGCGCTCGGGCAGTGGCGGGAGCGGAACGACCCAGGCCGTGGTGGTACACCTTCCCCGGGCGGGGCCGAGTAGCCGGGCGGACGCCGGGGACGGGCGGATGCCGGGCCGGGCGGGGCCGGGGCGGTGATGGCCGGGCCGGGCGGGGCCGGGGCGGGGAGGGCTCTAGGCTTGTGCCGACTGCTGTCGAAGCTCGAAGAGGCGACCTGAAGATGAGCGCGTACGGATCCTTCCCCGGCTCGCGGCCCCGTCGGCTGCGCACCACCCCGGCGATGCGGCGGATGGTCGCTGAGACCAGGCTGCACCCCTCGGACCTGATCCTCCCGGCGTTCGTCCGGGAGGGCATCAGCGAGCCGCTCGCCATCTCGGCGATGCCGGGCGTGGTCCAGCACACCCGGGACACGCTGCGGAAGGCCGCGGTGGAGGCGGTCGAGGCGGGGGTCTCGGGGATCATGCTGTTCGGGGTCCCGGCGGACGAGAACAAGGACGCGCGGGGCACGGCGGGCACCGAGCCCGACGGGATCCTCCAGGTCGCGATCCGCGACGTGAAGGCGGAGGTCGGCGACGATCTCGTCATCATGTCCGACCTGTGCCTCGACGAGTACACGGACCACGGCCACTGCGGTGTCCTGGACGAGCACGGCCGCGTGGACAACGACGCGACGCTGGAGCGCTACGCGGAGATGGCGCAGGTCCAGGCCGACGCGGGCGTCCACGTGGTGGGCCCGAGCGGGATGATGGACGGCCAGGTCGGTGTGATCCGCGACGCGCTGGACGAGACCGGGCACGAGGACGTGTCGATCCTCGCCTACACGGCGAAGTACTCCTCCGCCTTCTACGGGCCCTTCCGCGAGGCCGTCGCCTCGTCCCTCCAGGGCGACCGCAAGAGCTACCAGCAGGACCCGGCGAACGCCCGCGAGTCGCTGCGCGAGCTCGCCCTCGACCTGGAGGAGGGCGCCGACATGGTGATGGTCAAGCCGGCCGGCCCCTACCTCGACATCCTCTACCGGGTCGCGCAGTCCGTGGACGTCCCGGTGGCCGCGTACCAGATCAGCGGCGAGTTCGCGATGATCGAGGCGGCGGCGGAGAAGGGCTGGATCGAGCGCGACCGCGCCATCCTGGAGACCCTCCTCGGGATCAAGCGCGCGGGCGCGGACACGATCCTGACCTACTGGGCCACGGAGGTCGCGGGCTGGCTGCGGTCCGAGCGGTAGGGCCGAGCGACAGGGCTGAGCCGGAGCGCGTTCCCGTGTCGGTCCGGGGCGCGTTCCCGGCCGACTCGCATCGCCTCCGGCTCAGGTGCACCCTGGAGGCAGGGTGCACGGAACCCTGGAGGTGATGTGCCATGACCACGCTCGTCGGGTGGCATGTGGAGCTCGAATTCACCGAGGAGGGCCACCGCACCAGTGCGGCGGCCCTGGTCAGACTCGGAGACGGCTCCGAGGTACGGGCGCACGGCTACGCCATGCGTCACCCCTCCGACCCGGAGCAGCTGCGGGTCGGGGAAGAGATCGCGGGCGCTCGCGCGCTGATGGACATCGCGTCCCAGATGCTGCAGAAGGCCCACACGGAGATCGACGCGGCTACGGGCCGGCACTCGTACCCGCTGCACTGACACGTCGGGATGCGGGCGCGGTGCGCCGGGTCGGCGCACCGGGCCCGTTCGTGCGGTCCGTGCTGTCCGCGTCGTCCGGTTCGCCTACCGCGTCCGCCGTTCGAAGAGGACGGCCGCCAGGGCCACGGACACCACGCCGATGGCCGCGCACCAGGCCAGGGCCACCCAGGGGGCGTCGCCCGCCGGCTGGGCCAGGAGCAGGGCCCGGAGGGACTCGATCACCGGGGTCAGCGGCTGGTGGTCGGCGAAGCCGTGGAGCCAGCCGGGCATGGTGTCGATGGGGACGAACGCGCTGGACGGGTACGGCAGGAACATCATCAGGAAGGTGAAGCCGCCCGCCGCCTCCGGTGTACCGGCGAGCAGCCCGAGCGTCGCGGCCAGCCAGGAGATCGCGGTGATGTACGCGACCAGGAGCGCGGCCGCGGCCAGGAAGCCGGACAGCGAGGCCCGGGGGCGGAAGCCGATGGCGAGCGCGACGGCCAGGACCAGGCCGGTGGACACGAGGTTGCGCAGGACCGAGGCCGCGACGTGCCCGGCCAGGATCGGGACGCCGCCGATGTCCAGGGAACGGAAGCGGTCGATCACGCCTTCCTTCATGTCGGTGGCGACGCTGACGGCGGTGTTCGCCGCGCCGAAGCCGGCGCAGAGCAGCATCGCTCCCGGGACCACGTAGGTCACGTAGGCCGTCCCGGTGTCGATGGCTCCGCCGAAGAAGTAGACGAAGATCAGCATCAGCATGACCGGCAGCATCAACGCCCCGATCAGGACGTCCGGTTGGCGGCTGCTGATGCGCAGGCTGCGCCCGGCGAGGGTGCGGGCCGCGAGGAGGACGCCGGGGCGGGCCGCGACGGTCGTGGCGGTGGCGGTGGCGGTGGCGGTGGCGGTGGTGGTGGCGGAGGTGGTCACGGAGCGGCTCCCGTCAGGGTGAGGAACACGTCGTCGAGGGTGGCGCCGCGGACCGAGAAGCGGTCCACGGCCGTGTGGTCGGGGTCGAGTGCGTCGAGCAGGGACCGGACGTGGGCGGCGCTGCCGTCGGTGGGCAGGCTGAGGCCGAGCTCCTCCGGCGTGAGGGTGAGGTCCTCCGTGGCGGGGGCGCCTTCGCCCGCCGCGAGCCGGGCCGCTCGCGGGGCCAGTGCGTCGTAGGCGGCCCGGCTGGCGAGGGTCAGGTCGAGGCGGTGGCCGGGCACGCGGGACTTGAGTTCCGCCGAGGTGCCTTCGGCGGCGATCCGTCCGCCGGCCAGGACGGCCACGCGGTCGGCGAGCCGGTCGGCCTCCTCCAGGTACTGGGTGGTGAGCAGCACGCTCGTGCCGTCGGCACGCAGTTCCCGTACGAGGTCCCACAGGTCCTGGCGGCTGCGCGGGTCGAGCCCGGCGGTCGGCTCGTCGAGGAAGATCACCTCGGGCCGGGCGATCAGGCTCGCGGCGAGGTCGAGGCGGCGGCGCATGCCGCCCGAGTAGCTCTTCGCGGTGCGTCCGGCGGCTTCGGCGAGCCCGAAGCGGGCGAGGAGTTCGTCGGCGCGGGACCGGGCGGCGCGGGCGGAGAGTCCGCAGAGCCGGCCGGTCGTGCGGAGCATCTCGGAGCCGGTCTGGAGGTCGTCGACGGTGGCGAACTGCCCGGTGAGGCTGATGCGTTGGCGCACGAGCGCCCGGTCGGCGGTGATGTCGTACCCCGCGACGAGGGCGGTGCCGGAGTCGGGGTCGGGTGCGGTGAGGGTGGCGAGGAGGCGGACTGTGGTGGTCTTGCCCGCGCCGTTGGGGCCGAGGAGGGCGAGGACGCTGCCGCGCGGGACGGCCAGATCGACGCCGTCGAGGACGCGGAGGTCGCCGTAGGACTTGGTCAGGGCGGTGGCGTGGATGCCGAGGTCGTTCGTGGCCATCGCGGACCACGCTCCCTTCTCTCTGTCTTCTGCGTATGCCGTACGCGCTTCTGTGTAAGTAATACACAGAACTAGGATGTGGGTCAACGACGAAAGCGGGAGCGGGCGGCCATGGCGAAGGAGCCGGAGAGGGAACCGGTGGAAGGCACCGGGCTTCCGGCGAGCCTGGAAATGGCCTGGGGCCTGCGCGAACGCCCCGGCAAGGGGCCGCGCCCCACGCTGACGCTCGCCCGGATCGTGGACGCGGCCGTCTCCCTCGCCGCCACCGAGGGGATGGACGCCGTCTCCATGGGCCGGGTGGCCAAGGAACTCGGCGTCTCGACGATGTCCCTCTACCGGTACGTCACGGCGAAGGAAGAGCTCTACATCCTGATGTCGGACGCGGGCGTCGGCACCCCGCCACCGCTCCCCCCGGACGCGGACGGCCGCAGCTGGCGGGAACTGCTGTCGGACTGGGCCTACGCACAGCGGGCCGTCCTGATGGCCAACTCCTGGATCCTGCGCATCCCGATCACCGGAGCACCGGTGAGTCCGAACCAGCTCGCCTGGATGGACCGCGGGCTGGCGGCGATGGCCGGCACCGCACTGCGGGAATCCGAGAAGCTCTCGACGATCATCCTGATCGGCGGACTCGTGCGGAACGAGGCCACCATGGCCGCGGACATGATGGAAGCCATCGTGAAGTCCGGCGTCTCACCGGACCAGGTCGTCGGCCAGTACGTACGCATGCTGCGGCTGCTCACCGGCCCGGACACCCATCCGGCGGTGACCCGGCTCCTGGAATCCGACGCGTTCACCGGCTCCGACGAGCCGGACTTCCAGTTCCGCTTCGCCCTGGGCCGCCTGCTGGACGGCCTGGCCGAACTGATCAGCGAGCGGTCCACTCCGTAAGGGCGACCCAGGCGGCGGGGGCCAGGCCGAGCACGGGTCCGTGGGGGACCTTGGAGTCCCGGACGTGGACCCGGGCCTCGCCGACGCCTGGGGCGTGCTGCCCCGGGCGCCGGGCAAGGTCGTCCGGTGCGAGTTCCGCTTCCGCTTCCGCCGACTCAGGCGGTCGGGCGGCGGCGCCGCCCGGTCCCGGCGACCAGGGCCGCTCCCATGGCCAGAGCCACGCCGGCTCCGCCGAGGGCCCAGGTGGTGGCGGGCGAGCTACCGGTGGCGGCGAGCTCGCCGCCGGTCTGGGTGGTGGTACCCGTGCCGGTGTCGCTGATCGGCGTGGCACCGCCGTTGGGGGCGGGGTCGTTCCCCGCCTCCCCCGTGGCCGGGTCGGCGGCGACGAGTCGGGTCAGCCGCATTGCCCCGCGGCTGCTCACGAACTCGGATCCGTTCGGGCCGGTCTGGGCGTCACCGAAGAGGTAGAAGTCCAGGTCTCCGAGCGTGGCATTGGTGTTGAAGCGGACACGGATCTTGAGATCGAGGCTCTGGCCCGCCGCGACCGGGATTCCGCCGACCTGGTTGACGACGAAGTAGCCGTCCTCATAGCGCAGTTCGGCGCGCTCCCAGCCCTGCGTGCCGTAGTACTCGACCTGGAAGTCGGAGGACTTGGTCTTGACCCAGTCGGGGCGGACGACGCCGAGGTAGACGTCGAACCGGCCCAGCGCCCTCTTGCCGGCGTTGTCGATGTGGATGCTGAGTTGCTGCCAGCCGCCCACCTTTGTGTTCTCGGGCACGCCCTCGAGGCTGATCCCCGGGCCTTCCACGAAGTCGTCGGGGATATCTGCGGCGCCAGCGATCTTGGCCTTGTACGAGTTGCCGCCACCCCAAGCCCGTCCACCGTCGGGGCGGATGCTCAGGCCTGCGGACGTCATGTCGAAGGCGACGACCGGAGTATCCGCGGTGAAGCTGATCCGTACCTGGACGGTGTAGCTTCCGCCGCGCGCGACGGTCCTGGGTTCTCCGACGGAGAAGTTGTTCACGAGGGAGGGCTCATCAGGGTTGAGCCACCTGGCGGGCTTCCAGGAATGGTCCTCAGCGAGGTACTCGAGCTTGTAGTGCTCAGCCTTGAGCTTGCCGCCGACCCGGCCGATGTCGATGAGGGGGGTGAGGTTCTTGACCTCGATGTGGGCCGAGTTGTCCACGGTCACGGTCAGCGGGGTCCAGCCGCCGCCCGGCGTGAAGCCGTCCTTCGGGATGCCCGTGATCCTGACGTCCGGGCCCAGCAGCTCCGAGTCCGCCGGGGCATCCTTGGTCTCGCCAGCCTGCTCGGCGACCGGGGCCGGGCCCGGGGTGACCGGCGGGGGAGCGGCCACGGCGGGCTGCTCGACCACCGGGGTCACCGGGGTGACGGGGACGACCGGGGCCGTCTCGGGAGCGGGCTTCGTCGCCGGTGCGGGGTCGGCGACCGGCGCCGCGTCGTCCTTCGGGGCCGAGTCCGGCACGGTCACGGCCGGCTGGTCGTCGGCCATGGCCGGGGTGGCCGAGAGCAGGGTCGGGCCGACCATCGCCGCGGCGGCGACGAGGGTCATGCGCTTGAGCTTCATTTGGGTCCCCCCATTTACTGGCTCCGGACGGCGCACATGCCGACCGGCCCCCCAGTACGTTTAATTTTGAACATGATCAGAATAAGGAGGCTGGCGGGGTTCGGGAGCGGTGAGAGGTCACGAAAGCCTTTCTTTCAGCCGACAGGCAGCCTCCTCCAGCTCCGATTTCGCCCCGAACGGGACGATCGCCCCCCGACCCGGCACCCGGACCCCGCCCGTCAGGGCGATGCGGGTGCCGCCGCCCGGCTCCGGTGTCGCGGCCATGCCGATGATCAGGAAGCGGCTCTGGAGCCAGCACCAGCCCGGGCGCAGGACCCCGCGGAAGCGGGCTCGCGGGCCGTACTTGCTGCGGGCCAGGGCTTCCACGCGGTCGCCCGTCACGCGCAGCACGCGGACGCTGCGCATGTCCGGCTGGAAGCGGCCGAACTCGCCCTCGAGGTCGGACATCACCGCCCAGACGGTTTCGAAGGGGGCGGGGAGGGTCTGCTCCACGACCCTCGCGCCGGGGATCGCGGCGGCCATGATGCGCAGCCGCGCCACGGGGTCCACTGCGTACGTCATGAGAACCACGCCTTCCTGAAGCTCGTACGGGCACGGTGCAGCCGGGACTTGGCGGTACCCGGGGGGACGCCGAGCAGGGCGGCCGCGGACTCCTCGTCCAGGCCTTCGATGTCGCGCAGCACGAGGACGGCCCGGTGGGCGGGCGAGAGTCGGGCCAGGACGTCCTCGATGTCGGCGGCGAGCTGTGGATCGCCCGGGCCGGGTACGTCGGCCAGCTCGGCCGGGCGGTCGCGGCCCGCACGCCGGGCGGTGCGGACGGCTTCGCGGACCGCGATGGAGCGGACCCAGCCGTACAGGGTCTCCGGATCCCGCAGGGAGCGGAGCGACCGGAAGACGGCGAGCAGGGCCTCCTGCGTGGCGTCCGGGCCGTCCGCGAGGGCGATCGGCGTGCAGATGCGGGCGATGTACGGGGTCAGGTGGTCGAGGAGGTCGTGCAGCGCCAGGGTGTTGCCGGCGCGGGCCGCGCGGGCCAGGGCGACTCCGTGGTCGCGGGCGGAGGGGGTGAGGGGGCCGCCACCGGGAGGGGGGACGTTCACCGGGCTCTCGCCAGACGGGCGGCGGCCCAGCCGAAGCCCAGGCAGGCGGGGGTGTAGAGCGCGAGGTTGAGGGTGGCGAAGGGGCTGTCGGGCGGGGTGTCGAGGAGACCGGCGGCCCAGCCCAGGCCCGCGAGGCCCCGTACGGCCAGCCCCGTGGCGACGGCCGCCGTCACCAGGCGGGTGGGCCGGCCGCCGCGGCCGTGGGCGTGCGCGAGGACGGCGGCAGCGCCGGTCAGGGTGAGGGCGGCGAGCGGCAGCACCACGGGCGGGGCGAAGGACACCCCCTGCATGCCGAGTACGGCGAGGGAGAGCGCCCGCTCGTCGACGGCGGGCCAGGTCCGGCCCGTGGCCCAGTACAGGTGCGCGAGGCCGTCCACGGCGAGGAGGGCGGCCAGGGCGGTGCCCGAACGCCTCCGCCAGGGCGGTGCGGCGGCCTCCGTGGCCGTAGCCCCGGGCGTCCGTGTCCCCGTATCCGCTGCCGTGTGTGTCATGACTGCTCCCCCTCCGTGTGGCGTGCCAACACCCCCAAGAGGAGGCGGGGAGGCGGAAGGTTCCCTGTGTGCCGCGTCACATGCCCGGCAGCGATCGGACAAACGGAAAGGGGCCGTGGGGAGCACAGGCCCCCCACGGCCCCTTTCCGTGTGCGTCAGAGCTTCTCGGGGGTCCGAATGCCCAGCAGGGACATGCCCTTGCTGAGGGTGCGGGCGGTCAGCTCGCACAGGAACAGGCGGTTCTCGCCGACGACCAGCTCGGGCTCGGGCTTCACGACCGGGCACTGCTCGTAGAACGTCGCGAACAGCGAGGACAGCTGGTAGAGGTACGCGGCCACCTTGTGCGGGGCGTGGTCCGCGGCCGCCTCGGCGATGAGCTCGCCGAACTGGTCCAGGTGCAGACCCAGCGCACGCTCGGCCGGAGCCAGCTCCAGCTCCGGGTGCGCGACCGGCTTGCGGTCGCCCGCCTCGCCCGCCTTGCGCAGGATGGACTTGATGCGGGCGTACGCGTACTGGAGGTACACGGACGTGTCACCCGTCAGCGAGACCATCTGGTCCAGGTCGAACTTGTAGTCGCGCGCGGCCGAGGTCGACAGGTCCGCGTACTTCACGGCGCCGATGCCCACGTACTGGCCGTTCTCGACGATCTCCGCCTCGGACAGGCCGATCTTCTCCGCCTTCTCGCGGACCACGGCGGTCGCCCGCTCCACGGCCTCGTCCAGCAGGTCCACCAGCCGCACCGTCTCGCCCTCACGGGTCTTGAACGGCTTGCCGTCCTTGCCCAGCACGGTGCCGAAGGCCAGCTGCACGGCCTTGACCTCGTCGTTCAGCCAGCCCGCCCGGCGGGCCGTCTCGAAGACCATCTTGAAGTGCAGGGACTGCCGCGCGTCGACCACGTAGATCAGCTCGGTCGCGCCCAGGTTGCCCACCCGGTCGCGGATCGCGGACAGGTCGGTCGCGGCGTAGCCGAAGCCGCCGTCGGACTTCTGGACGATCAGCGGGGTCGGGTTGCCGTCCTGGCCCTTGACGTCGTCGAAGAACACGCAGAGCGCGCCGTTGGAGCGGACGGCGACGCCCGACTCCTCCAGCAGCTTGCAGGTCTCGACCAGCATGTCGTTGTAGCCGGACTCGCCGACCACGTCGGGGTCCTGGATGTCCATGTCCAGCTTGTTGAAGACGGAGTAGAAGTAGATCTTCGACTCGTCCACGAACCGCTGCCAGAGGGCCAGGGTCTCCGGCTCGCCGGCCTGGAGGTCCACCACCCGGGCGCGGGCACGGGTCTTGAACTCCTCGTCGGAGTCGAAGAGGGCGCGCGAGGCCTTGTACAGCCGGTTGAGGTTGGACATGGCCTCCTCGCCGGAGACCTCCTCGGCGGAACCGTGGTCCAGCTCGTGCGGGTGCTCCAGCAGGTACTGGATGAGCATGCCGAACTGGGTGCCCCAGTCGCCGATGTGGTGGCGACGGACCACCTTCTCACCGGTGAATTCGAGGATCTCCACCATCGCCGCGCCGATCACGGCGGAACGCAGGTGGCCGACGTGCATCTCCTTGGCGACGTTCGGCTGCGCGTAGTCGATCACCGTCGTCCCGGGCTTCGCGGCCAGCGGCACGCCGAGACGGTCGTCGGCGGCCCGGGCGGTCAGGGTCTCGATGATCGCCCGGTCGGTGACGGTGATGTTGAGGAAGCCGGGCCCGGAGACCTCGATCTCCCGGATCAGGTCACCGGTCGGGATGGACTCGACCACGGTCGTCGCCAGCTCGCGCGGGTTGGCCTTGGCCTTCTTCGCGAGCGCCAGGATGCCGTTGGCCTGGAAGTCGGCCCGGTCGCTTCGTCGCAGCAGGGGGTCGCTCGCACCGGCGTCCGGCAGGGCGGAGGCGAGTGCGTCGGCGACGCGCTGGTTGACGGAAGAAGCGAGGGAAGGGACCGAGGCCATGAGCTGCCGTTCCTGTGAGGGTTCGTGCCGGGTGCTTGCCGGGTGTCTGCCGACGGGTGTCCGCCGGGTCCGGGCCTGGTACGGGCCCGGTTCGGCAAGTCCCGAGTATCCCATGGGAGGGCTGTCCGGCATCCGAGATTTCCCCGCCGCACAAGGGGCGTCCCGCTCACGACACGAGGGGCTTCCGCTCCCCGCGGCCGGGCCCTAGATTGCGATCATGACGCCGATCGCCCCCCGCCCGTCCGCCGGGACCCCGTTGGAACTCCGTTGTGCGGGGATGGCGCTGCCGGCCTTCCTTCCGCTCGTGCAGGGGATCCCCGGCGTGATGCGGCTGGTCCACCCGCACGGCACGGCGGACTTCGCCCTGGGCGTGTTCTCCGTCTCGGTCATGGTCATGGCGCTCATGCTCGTGACGGTCGCGAGCCTGCGTTCGCGGGCCCTGGGCCACGTGCTCCGCCTCGACACGGAAGGCGTCACCGTCAAGGGCGCGCCGACCGTCCCCTGGGCCGATCTGAGCGCGGTCCACTGGGGCAAGGCCCCGGGCAAGAGGCACGGGGCCCTGGCGCCGGTGGTGTTCCTGCCCCGCCCCGGGGTCGTCCTGACACCGGTGCCCGGACCGCTGTTCCGCGCCCGGAGCGAAGGCCGCGCCGCCCGCTACACCAAGCGCTACGGCAGCCCCCTCGCCTTCACGCCCGCGCAGATCCGTACGACCGGACCCGAGGTGCTCGCCGCCGTGCAGCGGCTCAGCCCCGACACTCCGCTCACCTCCGGCTGACAGGCAACCTCGGAGGGCCTGCTTCCGTCTGGGAGAATGGCTGAAGCCAGCATTCGAGATAGAAGGACGTGTCGTGGCTCAGAGCGCCCAGAGCAGCACCGAGACCGACTGGGTCTCCCGTTTCGCGGACGAGGTCATCGCCGAGGCGGAGCGCCGAGCCCCGGGCAAAGCGGTCGTCGTCGCGTCCGGACTCTCCCCCTCCGGCCCCATCCACCTGGGCAACCTCCGCGAGGTCATGACCCCGCACCTGGTCGCGGACGAGATCCGCCGCCGGGGCATCGAGGTGCGGCACGTCCTGTCGTGGGACGACTACGACCGCTACCGCAAGGTGCCGGCCGGCATCCCCGGCGTGGACCCCGAGACCTACGGCCAGTACATCGGCATGCCGCTGACCGCCGTCCCCGCGCCCGCCGGTTCGGCGTACGCGACGTGGGCCGAGCACTTCAAGGCCGCCATGGTCGAATCGCTGGCCGAACTGGGCGTCGAGTACGACCCGATCAGCCAGACCGAGCAGTACACGACCGGTGTCTACCGCGACCAGGTCCTGTTCGCGATGAAGCACCGGGGCGACATCGACGCGATCCTCGACCAGTACCGCACCAAGCAGAAGCCGGGCGGCAAGAAGCCCCAGCAGAAGCAGGTCGACGAGGCCGAGCTCGAGGCCGCCGAGGGTTCGGGCGCCGCCGCCGAGGACGACGGCAGCGTCGGCGAGGGCGGGTACTTCCCGTACAAGCCCTACTGCGGCCAGTGCGGCAAGGACTTCACCAAGGTCACGTCCTACAACGACGAGACCACCGAACTGACCTACGTCTGCACCGAGGACGAGTACACCGAGACGGTCAAGCTCAGCGAGTTCAACCGCGGCAAGCTGGTCTGGAAGGTCGACTGGCCCATGCGCTGGGCCTACGAGGGCGTGATCTTCGAGCCCTCCGGCGTCGACCACTCCTCGCCCGGCTCCTCGTTCCAGGTCGGCGGCCAGATCGTCGGCATCTTCGGCGGCGAGCAGCCGATCGGACCGATGTACGCCTTCGTCGGCATCAGCGGCATGGCCAAGATGTCCTCCAGCAAGGGCGGGGTCCCCACCCCGGCCGACGCGCTGAAGATCATGGAGCCGCAGCTGCTGCGCTGGCTGTACGCGCGCCGCCGCCCCAACCAGTCCTTCAAGATCGCCTTCGACCAGGAGATCCAGCGGCTCTACGACGAGTGGGACAAGCTGGAGGCCAAGGTCGCCGACGAGTCGGTCCTGCCCGCCGACGCCGCCGCGCACGCGCGGGCCGTACGCACCGCCGCCGGTGAACTGCCGCGCACGCAGCGGCCGATGCCGTACCGGACGCTCGCGTCCGTCGTCGACATCACCGCCGGCCACGACGAGCAGACCCTGCGGATCCTCTCCGACCTGGAGCCCGACCGGCCGCTGACCTCCCTCGACGAGGTCCGGCCGCGACTGGACCGCGCCGAGAACTGGATCACCACCCAGGTCCCGGCCGACCAGCGGACCCTGGTGCGGGACGAACCCGACACCGAGCTGCTGTCCTCCCTCGACGACGAGGGCCGCGAATCACTGCGCCGCCTCGTGGACGGCCTCGACTCGCACTGGTCCCTCGACGGGCTCACCACCCTCGTCTACGGCGTGCCCAAGGTCATGGCCGGCCTCGAGCCCGACGCCAAGCCCACGCCCGAACTCAAGGTCGCGCAGCGCACCTTCTTCGCGCTGCTCTACCGCCTGCTCGTGACCCGGGAGACCGGACCCCGCCTGCCCACGCTGCTCCTCGCGGTCGGCGCTGAGCGGGTGCGCAAGCTGCTCGCCGTCTGAGGTTCCGCACGGATGTGAGAAGGGCCCGTACCGTTCCTAGCCAGTGTGCAGGAGTGAGTCTTGGACCCACTGGTGCTTACTGGGCGCATCCCGAACGGTTTTGGATGCACTGGGTCCCCGCTTTCTCGTCCCACTCGGCGACACGTCTGTGGGGACGTGGTCCGTGGCGGGTGGGCGGTTTCCGTCACGCCTGCGGGTGCCTGGTCCGGCCTGGACGGTCCGATGCCCGTAACGATCACTCTGGTCGCTACGGGGCGGTGCCGTCCGACGCCGGATCGGGTGTCCGAGGGCGCGTCGCCCGATCGCGATGCCGGCGGCATCGTGACGGGACATTCCGCGGCGTGGGGTGGCCAGCGGCTTCTGCCAGTGCCGGCCTCCCCACTGGGAGGTGTACGCGGGATCGACCGCAACGATGGAAAGGCCGTGTTCGGCGGCTATCGAAACGAGTCGGGCTTTCAGCTTGCCGGTCGGGATCCCGGAGATGAGCTGCCGGAATCGTTTCCGGCTGCCGTGCTTCTCCCGGGTCTTCTCGGCCGCGAAGTCGAGGTCTTCGATCGCGATGGCCGTGACTCCGACTTTTTCCGCCCAGTGCAGCAGCCTGGTGATGGCGTGCCGGATCTGGGCGTCGCGGTGATCAGCCGTGCCGGACAGGTCGAAGGGGAAACGGTGCGGATCGCCGACGGGGTTGCCGTGCGGGTCGAGGTGGTAGGCGGCGAAGTGGTCGGCGTTGGTATCGACACCGACCATGCCCTTCGCGCGGGCCGCGGCGAGCGGGATCGTCTCGATGACGGGGCGTTGCCAGGCTGCGGTCAGGTACCAGCGGCCCCGCTCCACGTCCAGGTGGATGCGGTAGGCCACGGCCCGGTTCGCTTCGACGCGGTCGGCCCACTCTGCGCCACGGTGCGCGAACGCGATCCGGCAGGCCAGGACGTACCGGCCGTGCTTGGCGTTGGCCAGGTGGGCGAGCGCGGACGGGAGCTTGACGCTGACCTCGCCGTCGGGGGTGACGCGGATCGTCTCGTTCCCGAACCGCTTCCCGGACTCGCCGTCAGCGGCCAGGAACCAGCGTTCGGCCTCCCAGCGGGTACGCCACTGCTCCTCGGTGAGCTGGGCTTCGGCCAGATTGTGCCGGGTGTTCGCGAGCCGCTTTCCGCCCCGGACCACACGGACCCGACCCGCCCGCCAGTCGGCGAGAGCCGCTTCATGGCGGGCCTCCAGGGTGGCCAGACGCCGTGACTTGCGAAACCACTCGCTTCTGGAGCGGTAGCCGCCCGCCGCACGCTTGCTGCCCTTCTCCCCGATCGGGAGGGCGAGACGGTGCTTGAGCATCTCGATGCCGGCGGTCAGGTTCTGGATGTGCGCGGCCTGGCAGCGGCGGGCGAGTGCCCACTGATCATGGCTGGCCTTGGTGATCGCCCCGGCGATCCGCGACGAGGATGCCTTCGTCAGCCCCCGCTTACGGGCCGCCCACGTGCCGGTGGAGTGGTCCGTGCCGTCCGCGCACCGCTGCTTGAGGTCACCGGAGGCCAGGGCGCCCTGATGCGCGCCGACCAGCCGCAGCACTTCCTCGTCCTCGACACTCAGGCGCTTGAGGCGGTCGCGTATCGCCACACCGGACGGACCGAGCGCCACAAACGAGGGAGCGATAGTGCGCAACTTCTTGGGCGGCTCAGCCACCGTCGGCCGCTGCCTCCAGTGTCCTGCGCGCCCGGTTCTTTACGGAGCGCTGTCCGTGCAAGCGGGCACAGAACACTGTCAGCCAACTGCCCTCACGGAGCCAGCAATACGCACCTTCGGGAGGTACCCCCCGTGCCCTCGCCGACTCCTGGAGATCCATACAGACGACCGTAACGGGACTCGCCCAAATGGACCATCACTCACACGAGTGGACCAGATAACCAGCAGTTCCCCACCCCTACTGGTTGGGGGGTACGGGCCCGGGGTGCCGGGGGTGCGGGGTACGCCATAGGGGGTCTGCCGTACGGGGCATGCCGTACGGGGCTACGCGATGTGCTCGTTCTCGAGGTCGCGCTGGTAGCGCTGCTTCAGCTCCGGCATCAGGCGGCGGATCATCGAAGCGCTGCGCGGGTGCACGATCCCGTGACGGTCCGAGAGGTGTATGTCCACCTGCTCCGGGGTCGGGAACTGGGAGAACTCGTCGAGGAACGCGCGGAAGACCTCGTACGCGGCCTCGGCGAACTTCACGTCGTCGATGTCCGGCTCCGGCTCCGCACCCGGGTCGGACTCCGGCCCCTGCTCCGCGAGGTCGCCCTCGTACTGCTCCTGGCGGGGAGCCGGTACCGGGGCCTGCGTTCCCTGGAGTCCCTGCTGGTCGTACTGCTCCGGGCCGGGGCCGGCCGGGGGCATCACCGGGGTCGGCTCCAGGCCGTCCACGTACTGCGGGTTGTAGCCGCCCTGGTACGCGGCCTGCGGGGCGAGGGGCCCCGCGAACCAGGCGCTGTTGTGCGCGGCGGGCATGGCGGTCGGGTCCACCGCGAAGGGAGCGGCGTCGCCGTGGGTGACCGGAGGGAAGGCCTGGGCCAGCGCCAGCGCGTGGGCCTGTGCCTGAGCCTGCGCCAGGGACCGCGCCTCGGCCACGGCTTCGGTCTCGGGACCGAAGGGCTGCCCCGGAACCGGACCCGCGGCGGCGGCCGCGAGACCCGCCGCCTGGGCCTGCATCCGCGCTTGCAGCTGAGCCTGCATCTGGGCCTGCGCCTGCGCCTGCATCTGGGCCTGGACCATCTGGGCCTGAGCCGTCTGGGCCTGGGCCAGCGCCTGTGCCTGCACGGCGTCCGTACCCGTACCCGTACCCGTACCCGTAGCCGCGTCCACGGCACCGGCCGGGAGGGCCGGGTGCGTCGAACCCGTCACCTCGGCCACCCCGGCCACCTCCGCAGCCGCCGGAGGCAGGACCAGCGGGTCGATACCGGCCGCCGCCAGGCCCTCGGGGGCCGTCTGCGACAGCGGGACGCCGATCCGGGCCAGCCGCAGCGGCATCATGGCGCCGACCGGGGCCTTGCGCCGCCAGAAGCGGCCGTAGCGGGCCTGGAGGCGGGCCTGGTAGATCAGGCGGTCCTGCTCCATGCCGACGGCCTGCTCGTAGGAGCGCAGCTCCCACAGCTTCATCCGGCGCCACAGCTTGAAGGTGGGGACGGGGGAGAGGAGCCACCGCGTGATGCGGACGCCCTCCATGTGCCGGTCGGCGGTGATGTCCGCGATCCGGCCCACCGCGTGCCGGGCCGCCTCCACGGTGACCACGAACAGGATCGGGATCACGGCGTGCATCCCGACGCCCAGCGGATCCGGCCAGGCGGCCGCGCCGTTGAACGCGATCGTCGCCGCCGTCAGCAGCCACGCCGTCTGGCGCAGCAGCGGGAACGGGATCCGGATCCACGTCAACAGCAGGTCCAGCGCGAGCAGGACGCAGATGCCCATGTCGATGCCGATGGGGAAGACCAGCGAGAAGTTGCCGAAGCCCTTCTGCAACGCGAGCGCGCGCACGGCGGCGTACGAGCCCGCGAAACCGATCCCGGCGATGACTACGGCTCCGGCGACCACGACACCGATCAATATCCGGTGCGTACGAGTCAGCTGCATCGCGGCCACCCGCGATCCCCTCCCCTTGTCGAGCTACGGCAGGGCACAGCGTACGCGCGTACGGGTGACCGGACGTCAGCGGTCCACCGCCCCCCCGGGGCCGGGCCGCGCGGGAACGCTACGAGGCCGAAGGGGAAGGCGAGGCGGAGGCCGAGGCGGAAGGTGCCTGCTCCGGCTGGTTCGCCTGGTTGGCGGCGTCCACCGAGGCCACGGCCTCCTTCATCGCCGCGATGGCGTCCTGGAGCAGCTTCGCCTGGTCCGGGGCGTCGGCACCCTCGTAGGCCGCACCGTTGTAGTCGAGGGTGATGACGACGTTCTGCGTGCGGGCGAGGATCGAGTTGTTGAAGAAGTCGCCGTCCTTCTTCGTGGTGAAGGTGACGGAAGTGGCCTGGTCGCCGATGCCGCCCGCCGCCTCCGCCTTCACGTTCTCCGCGCCCTCGACGGTCTTCGCCTTCTCGACCTGCTTGGCGTACTCGCCCTCGGCGCGCTTGCTGCCGGTGCCGACCGAGGCGAGCGAGTCGTAGCGGACCAGGGAGATCGAGAGCCAGCGGTACTGCGAGCCCTTCAGCCCGGCTTCGTCCAGGCCGTTCCAGGTACAGCTCGCGATGGAGGACAGGTCGTTCGACTTGGCCGCCGTGCCGTTGGCGTCCTTGGCCTTCGGGACGAGCGACTCGATGGTCTTCGCGGCGATCGCCTTGCACGGCTCGGGCAGCTTGGCGTACTTGGCCTTCTCCAGCGCGGAGGAGGCCTTGCCGCTGGGCTTGGCGGACGAGGACGCGTCGGCCTTCTTGGAGCTGCCGCTGCCCGAGTCCTTGCCCGAGTCGGACGAGCAGCCGGCGACCGTGAGGATCACCGGAACGGCTGCGCAGGCGAGGACGCGGGTGAGACGCGAGGCTGATCGGTGCATGATTCCTTCAGACGTTGTGGGGCTTCGTACGGAGCCCATTTACGGGCGAGGGACCCGGCAACGGTAGCCCGACCCGGCGCCCGGCGGCTGTGCGCGGCGTCACGCCGGGCGCTCCGGGCCCCCGTGTCCCCCGGTCGGCGGGCGCGGCTATTCGTTGAACCGGTCGACGAGGGCCTGCGCCAACTGTCGTGCTTTGTCCTGTGTTTCGCCGCTCGGCGGGACCGTGCCCGGGCCCGTGCCGGGGAGCGCGGGCTGGACGCTGTACTCGACGGTGACGATGACATTCGAGGTACGGAACACAATCCGGACCGTCCGCGACTGGACGGCGGTGGCGCCGGCCGCGCTCAGCTTGTCGTCGAGGAAGGCCTCGTTGCCGAGCCCTTCGAGGACCCGCGAACCGAGCTCGGGCGGGGCGGAGGGCGACGCGGAGGCACCGGGACTGGGACTCGTACCCGGGCTGGGACTCGTACCGCCACCGGCGGCCGGACTCGGACTCGCACTCTGGCTGGGGCTGGGGGTGGGGCTGCTGACCGGGCCCGGGAAGGGCAGGTGGGCGTCGGTGAGCTGGCGGATGTAGACCTGCCGCGCCTTGTCGTCGTCGCTGGTGGTGGCCCGGTTGTACGAGACCACGCGCTCGAAGCCGACCGACAGCAGCCTGGTCTCGGTCGGGGTCTGCGCGGTCCAGCGGCACCCGACGCGCCGGTCGGCGTCGTACGAGGCGTCCGCGACGCCGGCGTAGAGCGCGTCGCGCTGCTCGGGGGTGAGGGTGTCGGCGGCCGGGAGCATCGCCCGGACCTTCTTGGCGTCCACGGCCTTGCACGGCATCGGCAGGACGCGGTACTTACCGGGCTGCGCGACCGCACCCGCGCTGTCCCCGGCCTTGGCGTCGCTGGTGATGCCGACCCCGCCCCCGTCGGTGCACGCGGTGAGTCCGGCCGTCAGGAAGGTCAGGATCGCGAGGCCTGGCAGGACTCCACGTACCGTCTTGCGCTGCACGTTCCACCGGCTCCCTTCGGGAAATTGCGTTGCCGCGGCTGGGGCGCGGATGGAAACAATGTCTATCGCACATGCTGGTGCCGGCGCCGGTCCCCTGTCGTATTTGGGCCCATGAGCGAGGCTTTTTGCGTATTCAGACTTTCCTGTGGTTAACGGGGTATTGAGGCCGAGATGTCATATGTAGAAGTGCCCGGGGCGAAGGTCCCGATCCGGATGTGGACCGATCCCGCGTCGGTCGAGGACAGCGCGATGCGCCAGCTGCAGAACACCGCGGGCCTCCCCTGGATCAAGGGCCTGGCCGTCATGCCGGACGTGCACTACGGCAAGGGCGCCACGGTCGGCTCGGTCATCGCCATGAAGGACGCGGTCTGCCCGGCGGCGGTCGGCGTAGACATCGGCTGCGGCATGTCGGCCGTGAAGACCTCCCTCACGGCCAACGACCTCCCGGGCGACCTGTCGGGCCTCCGCTCGAAGATCGAGCGGGCGATCCCGGTGGGCGCGGGGATGCACCGGGAGGCGGTGGATCCGGGGCGGCTGTGCGGGTTCTCGGTGGAGGGGTACGACGACCTGTGGAAGCGGTTCGACTACCTCGCGGACGCGGTGAAGTTCCGCCATGAGCGCGCTTTGCGGCAATTGGGCACGATGGGCGGGGGCAACCACTTCTGGGAGCTTTGTCTAGATATATCCGGTTCGGTATGGATCATGCTGCACTCGGGTTCCCGCAACATCGGCAACGAACTGGCCGACTTCCACATCGGGGTGGCCCGAGACCTCTCGCACAACCAGGGGCTGGTCGACCGTGACCTTGCCGTCTTCCTCGCGGACACGCCGGAGATGCGGGCCTACCGTGAGGATCTCTTCTGGGCGCAGGAGTACGCCAAGTACAACCGCGCCGTGATGATGAGCCTGTCCAAGGAAGTGATCCGCAAGGAGTTCCGGAAGGCGAAGGTCTCCTTCGCGCCGGAGATCAGCTGCCACCACAACTACGTGTCCGAGGAGCGGTACGACGGCATGGACCTACTGGTCACGCGGAAGGGCGCGATCCGCGCCGGCAGCGGCGACTACGGGATCATCCCGGGCTCGATGGGCACGGGTTCGTACATCGTGAAGGGCCTCGGCAACGAGAAGTCCTTCAACTCGGCCTCGCACGGCGCGGGCCGGAAGATGAGCCGTACGGCCGCGAAGAGGAAGTTCTCGGCGCGCGACCTGGAGGAGCAGACCAAGGGCGTGGAGTGCCGCAAGGACTCGGGCGTCGTGGACGAGATCCCGGGCGCGTACAAGTCCATCGAGCAGGTCATCGACCAGCAGACCGACCTGGTCGAGGTCGTCGCGAAGCTCAAGCAGGTCATCTGCATCAAGGGTTGAGGCCCAGGTGTGGCTGCCGGGGGAATGGAGGGGCCTGGGCCGTGATGGGTCCGGGCCCTTCTGTGTGGGCCGGTCAGTCGAGCAGCATGTCCACCGACAGCTCGACGGTGACGCCGAGGTGGTCGGGCAGGTGGAGTGTCGTGCCGCGCTTGAAGCTTCTGCGTGAGCGGTAGGACGTGCCGCGGGGGTCCGCGTAGATCACGACTTCGTCGTGGTGGCGGTCGGCGATGACGTAAACGGGGACGTCGGCCCGGGCGTAACTCTCCACCTTGGTGCCGGTGTCGTCCGCCCAGTTCGAGGAGGTGACCTCCAGGATCATGCGGAAGACGTCGGGCCGGTAGCAGTTCTTCGTGACCTTGTGATCCAGGAAGTCGGCCTCGACGAGGGAGAAATCCGGGACGGCGTAGTCGTCCTCGCCGGTGGGCAGCCAGATGCCGATGCCCTGGAGGAATTCCAGGCCGGCCTTCTCGGCCCCGGCCTCGTGGAAGGCCACGGTGAGCCGGGTCAAGGTCCGGGCGTGCCGCCCGTCGGCTGGTGGTGTCACGGTGAGCCTCCCCTGGAGAATCTCCACTCGGTGCCCGGGAAGCTCTTTGGAGAGTCGATCGGCGGCCTCCGCGATCGTGGTCTCGTGCTGTGTCACGGCCATAGCTTCCTCCTTCTCGCGGCTCACGCTTCCGGAGCGTATCCGTGCCCGCCGACAATCCGCTCGACTTCACCCATACGGGTCTTACGGCTTCCCGGGTGGAGATCGGCGAGGTGGCCGTCGTCAACTGGGCCCGGACGGAGTGGACTTCGGTAAAGCGAACTCGGGCTAGGGGATTGACGGCGGGAGTTGGTCTAGACCAAGGTGTGCGGCATGTGGAGATCTCGCGTGGTTCTTGCCGCGCTCGCGTCGTTGTCGCTCGCCGTCGGGGTCGTGGGGACCGCCGGTGCTGTGGGAGGGGCTCCCGCTCCGGGTGTGGCCGCTCAGGCTGCCGGGCGGAGCGTCGGGCTGCCGCCGGTCGTGTCGCACGTGCCGACCGACGAGAAGGTCGTGTTCATCACCATCGACGACGGGTGGGTGCATGATCCGGGCGTCGCGAAGACACTCGTCGAGCAGCGGATTCCCGCTTCGCTCTTCCTGCTGCCCGGGGCGACCTCGTACGACACCTCGTACTTCACCGACCTGGTCGACCAGGGGCGGGTGGGCGTGGAGAACCACACGGTCAACCACCCCGACCTGACCACGCTCGACGCCGCGGGCAAGGACGCTGAGGTGTGCGGGGCCGAGGACCAGTTGACCGCCACCTTCGGGCGGGCGCCGAAGCTGCTGCGGCCGCCGTACGGGGCCGTGAATGATGATGTTCGGCTGGCCGCCAAGGCGTGCGGGGTCAAGGCGCTGATTACTTGGACCTATGACTTCACCACGTGGAGCGAGACGCCCGCCACGCCGCAGCTGCACTCCGGCGACATCGTGCTGCTGCACTTCACGCCGACGCTCGGCGCGGACCTGCAGCGGGCCCTGGACGCGGCGAAGGCCGCCGGGCTGAAGCCGGCGGCCCTGATGCCGCACCTGAAGAGTGCCGGGCTGGTGCCGTAGGCGCTACGGGTTACAGCTCGCGGTGGAGCTTCGTGTTCGAGGCCTGGGCGCGGGGGCGGACCACCAGGAGGTCGATGTTGACGTGGCTGGGGCGGGTCACCGCCCAGGTGATGGTGTCGGCCACGTCGTCGGCGGAGAGGGGCTCGGCCACGCCGGCGTAGACCTTCTCGGCCCGCTCGGCGTCCCCGCGGAAGCGGGTCTTCGCGAACTCCTCGGTCTTGACCAGGCCCGGGGCGATCTCGATGACGCGGACGGGCTGGCCGACGATCTCCAGGCGGAGGGTCTCGGCGAGGACGCGGGCGCCGTTCTTGGCGGCGACGTAGCCGGCGCCGCCCTCGTACGTGGCGTGGCCGGCGGTGGAGGAGAGGACGACCACCGTGCCGTCGCCGGAGGCGGTCAGGGCCGGGAGCAGGGCCTGGGTGACGTTGAGGGTGCCGATGACGTTGACCTCGTACATCGTGCGCCAGTCGGCGGGGTCGCCGGTGGCGACGGGGTCGGCTCCGATGGCGCCGCCGGCGTTGTTGACCAGCACGTCGCAGCGGTCGAGCGAGGCGGCGAGGGCGTCGACGGCGGCGCGGTCGGTGACGTCCAGGGCGTGGGCTGTGGCCCGGTGGCCGGCCGCCGTGATCTCGGCGGCGAGCTCCTCGATGCGGTCCTTGCGGCGGGCGGTGAGGACGACGTGGTAGCCGGCCGCGGCGAGCTGTCGGGCGGTGGCCGCGCCGATGCCGCTGCTCGCGCCGGTGACTACGGCGGTTCGGATGGCCGTGCTCATGCGGGCTCCTCGTGCGTTCGTGCGTTCGTGTCTTCGTACGTGCGATTACTCGCCAGCATAGGCCGGACGGGCGGACGGCCGGCCGGGCCGAAGGTCACCGGCCGCGCCCGCGGGTCACCGGCCGCGCGGGGCGTACATGATCACGGCCATGCCGGCGAGGCAGACGAGTGCGCCGGCGATGTCCCAGCGGTCGGGCCGGTAGCCGTCGGCGACCACACCCCAGAGCAGTGAGCCGGCGACGAAGACCCCTCCGTAGGCCGCCAGGACGCGGGCGAAGTCGCCCGAGGGCTGGAGGGTGGCGACGAACCCGTAGAGGCCCAGTGCGATGACGCCGACGCCGATCCAGGCCCAGCCCCGGTGCTCGCGGACGCCCTGCCAGACGAGCCAGGCGCCGCCGATCTCCAGGAGGGCGGCGAGGGCGAAGAGGGCGGCGGAGCGGGCGATCAGCATGGCCGGAAGCCTACGCACGCAGATGGGGGGAGGGCTCGCCCTCATTCGTGTGATGGTCCGACCGGCGGTCGGTCGGGGTGGCTAACGTCCGCGCGTGGAGGTGGTCACGGTGCGCCGAGGTGCCGTACGGAGTGTGGTGATGGCCGGGCTGCTGGTACTGCTCGGCGGTGGTGCGGGTGCTGCTCACGCCCAGTCCGGGTACTCCAGGTACTCCGGGTCCGGCCCGGAGGCCGACGTGGCGTACCACGGGCGGGTCGCCCTGGCCGGCGGGCGGCTGCGGATCCTGCTGGTTCCGCAGAACGACGGCCCGGCGGCGCTGGCCAACGCCACCGTACGGCTGCGCCTGTCGGCGGAGCTCGCGGACCGGCAGGAGCTGGCGGAGGGCTGCGTGCGGGCCGGGCTGCGCGAGGTGATGTGCGAGACCGGGGCGCTGCCGCTGCACGGGCGGGGGCGGCACATCGGGCTGGTGCTGGCGCTCCGGGAGCGGACGCCGGAGGTGGTCGTGCGCGTGGACACGTGGTGGAACGGCGGCGCGACCGACCGGAACCACACCAACAACGAGCACGTGGTGCTGGCGCTGGACACGGGCGACGCGTACGCGTTCTGAGCCCTACGAGCCCTACGAGGTCGGTGAGCCCTACGAGGTCGGTGAGTGCTGCTCACCGACCCGCCCGGGCTCACCGCCCCCGGCTCACGCCTTCCGGGCTCCCGCCTCCGGGGCGAACTCGGCGAGGGCCTCGTCCACGATCCGCTCCAGACGGGCGTGGTGGGCGCCGCGCCAGTAGACGCGCTCGCAGTCGGAGCACTGCGCGAAGACCTCGTACGAGCGCTGCGTGCCCTGCTCCAGCCGGTCGCCGACGCTGTCCTTGTCGGCCTCGCGCAGGGTGCCGTTGCAGGCGGTGCAGCGGGTCCAGGGGGCGAGGGCGGGGGCGAAGCGGCTCAGGATGTCGCGGACCTGCTCGTCGGGGTTGTCGCTGTACACGTACGCGCCGGCGAACAGCTCGCGGCGTCGCAGCAGCCCGCGGTCGCGGGAGAGCAGGACGCGCTGCTCGGCGGCGGAGCGGGTGGCCAGGGCGGGGTCGCCGATGTCCTCGTTCTCGTAGGCCGCGTCCACGCCGAGCAGGCGCAGGCGGCGGGCGAGGGTGCCGAGGTGGACGTCGAGGAGGAAGCGCAGCGGGGCGACGGCGGGAACGCCCGGGATCTGCTGGGGGCGGTCGACGCCGAAGACCTCGACGGATTCCCCGGCCCGGGGGACGTGGGAGACGGGCGCCTCGGCGCCGTCGACGAGGATCCGGCCGACCTCGGTGAGCGGGACGCCGGCCGATTCGACGACGTGGCCGAGGCTGGAGGCGCCGTCGGTCGTGGTCGGTACGCGCGTGCCGCGCCGGCTCGGGGCGGCGAACACGTGCAGTTCGGGGGCGAGGGTGAGCTCAATGCCGGGTCCGTTCACGGGGCCAGCATGCCATTGCGGGACGGGCCCCGGCACTGGATTTGAACGAGGGGCCGGGCCGCGCTCCCGGCCTGCGGTCTACGGGGCCGTCGCGGTCCGGTCGTGGAGCTCGCGATGGGCGCTGACCTCGTCGAAGTGGTTCTCGGCCCACTGCTTGACGGAGGAGAAGAGGCAGCCGAGGCTGCCGCCGAGCTCGGTGAGCCGGTAGTCGACGCGGGCCGGGACGGTGGCGGTGACGGTGCGGGTGACGAGGCCGTCGCGTTCGAGGGAGCGGAGGGTCTGGGTGAGCATCTTCTGGCTGACGGCGGGGATCTTGCGGCCGAGGTCGCTGTAGCGCAGGGACTGTTCTTCGGCCTGGGCGAGGGCGCTGAGGACGAGGCCGACCCATTTGTCGCTGATGCGGGCCAGGAGCTGGCTGGTGGGGCACTCCTTGAGGAAGGCGTCGTAGGCGGTGCGGGCCTCTTCGCGGCGGTCGGCGGCGGTTCGGGTGGCCATGGGCGCTCACTTCCGGGTGGGGTACGCACCTCCAAGTGCGTACTTACGGATCGATAGCACTCTCCCTAGGTTAGTGCTCAGCGAAGCGCACCGACCAGCGAGCAGGAGAAACGATCATGAGTATCAACGAGACCACCCCCACCATGCAGGCCGTCGTCGTGGACGGTTTCGGCGGACCCGAGCAGATCGAGCTCGTGGAGGTGCCGGTCCCGCGGCCCGGCGCCGGCCAGGTCCGCGTCCGGGTCCGGGCGGCCGGCCTGAACCCGGTCGACGGCGCCGTCCGCGCCGGGATCTTCGGCGGCGCGGGGCAGCGGCTCGGCTTCGGGTGGGACGTGGCGGGCGAGATCGACGGGATCGGCGCGGGCGTGAGCGGCTGGGCGCTCTCCGACCCGGTGGTCGGCCTGCACTACGGCCCGGTCAAGCCGCTGGGCACCCACGCGCAGTACGTGGTCCTCGACGCCTCCGCGATAGCGGCGGCCCCCGCCTCGGCCGACCCGGTCAGCGCGGCCGCGCTGCCCCTGAGCGGGCTGACCGCCGCCCGCGCGGTGGACCTCCTGGGGCTCGCCCCGGGGGCTTCGGTCCTGGTCACGGGCGCGGCCGGGGTGGTCGGCGGACTCGCCGTGCAGCTGGCCGCGCGGGCCGGGTACGCGGTGACCGCCCTGGCGGGAGCGGACGACGAGGCCCTCGTACGCACCCTCGGCGCGACCGCCTTCGTCCCCAGGGGCTCGGCCCCGGCCGGCCCGGTGGACGGGGTGGTGGACGCGGCGGTACTGGGCGCGGCGGCCCTGGCCCACGTCCGCGAAGGCGGGGTCTACGTGGGCCTGCGCCCCGGCGGCGCCCCGGCGGCGGAGCGGGGCGTCCGCGTGGTGGAACAGGAGGTCGCGGCGGACGGCGAGCACCTGGCCCGGCTGGTGGCGCTGGTCGACGCGGGGGAGCTGACGCTCCGGGCGGGCGAGACCTTTGCCCTGGCGGAGGCGGCCAAGGCCCACGCCCGCCTGGCGGAGGGCGGAGCCCGCGGCCGCATCGTCCTGACGGTGTCCTGAGGACAGGACACCGTCGGGCGCCGGGGGACCGGGGGCAGGCGGTCAGTACCGGGTGCCCATGGCCTCCCGGACCTCCTCCAAGGTGGCCTCGGCCACCGCGTTCGCCCGCTCGTTGCCCTCGCGCAGGATCCGGCGCACGTGGCCCAGGTCGCGGGCGTACTCGGCGCGGCGGGCCCGCAGCGGGGCGAGGTGTTCGTTGACGGACTCGGTGACCACGCGCTTGAGCGCGGCCGCGCCGCCGTCGCCGATCTCCGCCGCGACCGCCTCGGGGGTGCGGCCCTGGCAGAGCGCCGCGAGCAGCAGCAGGCTGCCGACCTCGGGCCGGGCGAGGGGGTCGTAGGAGATGTGCCGCTCGCCGTCGGTCTTCGCGCCCTTGATCAGCCGGGCCGTCTCGTCCGCGGTGTCGGCGAGTGCGATGGCGTTGCCGCGGGACTTGCTCATCTTCGTGCCGTCGGTGCCCAGCAGCAGCGGCGCCGCCGACAGCAGGGCCTCGGGCTCGGGGAAGACCTGGCCGGCCTCGCCCCGATGGCCCCCCTGGCGCCCGTAGCGGTCGTTGAAGCGGCGGGCCACCGTCCGAGTGACCTCCAGGTGGGGGAGCTGGTCCTGGCCGACCGGTACGAGGTTGGCCTTGCAGAAGAGGATGTCGGCGGCCTGGTGCACCGGATAGGTGAACATCAGGCCCGAGACCGCCGCCTGGCGGGAGTGCGCGATCTCGTCCTTCACGGTCGGGTTGCGGCCGAGCTCGGCCACCGAGACCAGGGACAGGAACGGCAGCAGCAGCTGGTTGAGGGCGGGCAGCGCGCTGTGGGCGAAGACGGTGGAGCGGGCCGGATCGATCCCGGCGGCCAGGTAGTCGAGGAGCAGGTCCTCCACGTGCTCCGACAGGCGCTCGGCGACGTCCCGGTCGGTGAGGACCTGGTAGTCGGCGATCACCAGGAAGGTGTCGACTCCGGCGTCCTGGAGCCGGACGCGGGACTGGAGCGTCCCGAAGTAGTGGCCCAGGTGGAGTCGGCCCGTGGGGCGGTCCCCGGTCAGGACCCGGAACCGCCCGGGATCGTGCCGGATCTGCTCTTCCAGTCCGGCGCTGCGGCGCCGGGCCCCGCCGACGATGTCGAGGGGGGTCTGCTCGGTGGTCTGCTCTGTCGTCTGCGTGGTCGTCATGCGTGCTCTCCTGCTGCTCGGTCGAAGACCGCCGAACGGGTCGGCCGGCGACGGCGGCAGCGTGGGAGTGCATACCGGTGGGCCGTCCGTTCGGCGGCCCAGGGGTACGTGAATGCCGTGGCCGCTCCTAAGAGGAGCGCCACCAGCAAAGGCGAGACATGTCAGACATGGTTCGAGCCTAGCGAATCGGTGCGGCCCGCGCCGCCGTCCGTTCGGCCTCGATGGGCGGGCCCAATGGCCGGATTTCGACTGTCAGGGCCAGACCAGGCAGTACGGCTGGTGCCCGGCCTCGTGGAGGCGGTGGGAGAAGTCCTGCCACTCGTGGAGCAGCTGGTAGACGTTGAAGGCGTCGCGGGGGCCGCCGCGGTCGGGGACCGTGGACCAGATGAAGGCGGCCGCGCCGACGGACTCCTCGCCGATGCCGCGCAGCGGGTCGACCACGGTCATCGGGAGTTTGACGACGGCGTAGTCGGGGTGCAGGACGACCAGCTCCAGCGGGGGCACCTTGTGCAGGGGTATGCCCTCGATGCCGGTCAGGACCATCGCCGCGACGGTCTCCGGCTTGATCTTGCTGAACAGGCCGCCCATGCCGAGTTCGTCGCCGCCCAGTTCCTCGGGCCGCATCGTCACCGGCACCCGGGCGGCGGTGGCGCCGTCGGGTGCGCCGAAGTACTTGTACGTCACGCCCATGCCGCGGCCCCTGGGGAGGCCGTCGGGGTCCTGCGTGGGGCCCGGTACGGGTTCTGCCGCGTCCGTGACGCGGCGGCGGTGCTTGCCGCGGCGACGTTCGCGGGCGCGCTGCGGATCCAGGCCGTCCGTGCCCTCGCCCGGTCCACCACCGCGTTGCATATCTCCACCCGACTGGTCTTGCCTGCCCCGGCCCCGTGACCCCCGCCACGCAGCCTGATCATCATGGCAGTGACCTCCCCCGGGGCGGCGCGGTGAAACGCCCGTCCGCAAGTCAGTCGCGGCCTGATGAGACCATGGCTGGTGTGAGCTACCCGTACCCGTATGAAGCCAAAGTCTCGCAGACTCTCTTTGACCGCGCGTCCCTCGTGACGCCTGGCGGCGTGAACTCTCCCGTGCGTGCGTTCCGCGCCGTGGGCGGAACGCCCAGGTTCATGGTGTCCGGTACCGGTCCGTACCTGACCGATGCCGACGGCCGCGAGTACGTCGACCTGGTCTGCTCGTGGGGGCCGATGATCCTCGGCCACGCCCACCCGGCCGTGGTGGAGGCCATCCAGGCCGCCGTCGTCCGCGGCACCTCCTTCGGTACCCCCGGTGAGGGGGAGGTCGCGCTCGCCGAGGAGATCGTCGCGCGGATCGAGCCCGTGGAGCAGGTCCGCCTGGTGTCCTCCGGCACCGAGGCGACCATGTCCGCGATCCGCCTCGCCCGCGGGTTCACCGGCCGCGCCAAGATCGTCAAGTTCGCCGGCTGCTACCACGGGCACGTGGACTCGCTGCTGGCCGCCGCCGGATCCGGGCTCGCGACCTTCGCGCTGCCGGACACCCCGGGCGTGACGGGTGCGCAGGCCGGGGACACGATCGTGCTCCCCTACAACGACCTCGAAGCGGTGCGGGCGGCCTTCGCCGCGCACCCGGGCGAGATCGCCTGCGTGATCACCGAGGCCGCGCCGGGCAACATGGGCGTGGTCACCCCGGGCGAGGGGTTCAACCAGGGCCTCGCCGACCTGTGCCGGGCGAACGGTGCCCTGTACATCTCCGACGAGGTCATGACGGGTTTCCGTACCTCGCGGGCCGGCTGGTACGGCGTGGACGGGGTCAAGCCCGACCTGATGACCTTCGGCAAGGTCATGGGCGGCGGCTTCCCGGCCGCGGCGTTCGGCGGCCGCGCCGACGTGATGGGCCACCTGGCTCCGGCCGGTCCGGTCTACCAGGCGGGCACGCTCTCCGGTAACCCGATCGCGACCGCCGCGGGCCTCGCGCAGCTGCGGCTGCTGGACGAGGCGGCGTACGTCAAGGTCGACGCGGTGTCCAAGGAGATCCAGGGGCTGGTGACGGCCGCGCTCACCAAGGAGGGCGTCGCGCACCGGCTGCAGACGGCCTCCAACATGTTCTCGGTCTTCTTCACCGAGGACGAGGTCCGCAACTACGACGACGCGAAGAAGCAGGAGGCCTTCCGCTTCAACGGCTTCTTCCACTCGATGCTGGCGCAGGGCGTCTACCTGCCGCCTTCGGCGTTCGAGTCGTGGTTCGTTTCCACCACCCACGACGAGAAGGCGATCGAGCGGATCGCGGCCGCCCTGCCGGCCGCCGCCCGAGCCGCCGCGGAGGCCACCGCATGAGCGCCGAAGGCAGTGCCGAGATCACCGTCGTCCACGTCGTGCGCCACGGAGAGGTGCACAACCCGGAGGGGGTCCTCTACGGCCGCCGCCCCGGGTACCACCTCTCCGACCTGGGCCGCAAGATGGCGGACCGGGTCGCGGAGCACCTGGAGGGCCGGGACGTGACCCACGTCGTGGCCTCCCCGCTGGAGCGGGCGCAGGAGACGGCGGCGCCGATCGCCAAGTCGCACGGGCTGGACCTGGCGACCGACGGCCGCCTCATCGAGGCGGGCAACGTCTTCGAGGGGAAGACCTTCGGGGTCGGCGACGGCGCGCTGCGCAAGCCGGAGAACTGGAAGCACCTGACGAACCCGTTCAAGCCGTCCTGGGGCGAGCCGTACGTGGAGCAGGTCGTCCGGATGATGAGCGCGATCGAGACCGCCCGTGACGCCGCCCGCGGCCACGAGGCGGTGGCGGTCAGCCACCAGCTGCCGATCTGGATCGTACGGAGCTTCGCGGAGAAGCGGCGGCTGTGGCACGACCCGCGCCGCCGCCAGTGCACGCTGGCTTCGCTGACCTCGTTCACGTACCAGGGCGACAAGTTGGTGTCGGTGGGCTACAGCGAGCCGGCCCGGGACCTGGTCCCGGCGCATCTCCTGGCCGGAGCGAAGCCGGTGAAGGGGAAGTCGAAGGCGTTCGGCGCGTAACCCGCGGACCCCTCGGCATCGCTTTGCCCTAATTTCATACAAATTGGACGGGAGTTGTCGCGCGTCGCGACGGCTCCCGTCCGTATGTCGGCTTATGTGACTTATATGAGCCATGTGCGCGATTTCAGCCGAAGGGGAGCGATCGGCCTGGGACTCGGAGCTGCCGCCGCGATGGGCATCGCGGGGTGCGGTTCCGGCGACGACTCCGGCCAAGGCAACCCCGGCCCGAAGAAGAACGACCCCGGCGCGGGCGGTGGAACCGTGAAGCCGGGCCAGCCTGCGGTCAGGCTGATCGGCGACGGCTCCACCGCCGACACCGGACCGCAGCCCCACCAGCCGCCCGCCCCCGTACCCCTCCAGCCGGGCGAGACCCCGCCCCAGTTCGTGGTGTTCAGCTGGGACGGCGCGGGCGAGATCGGCAACGGCCTCTTCCCCCGCTTCCTCAAGCTCGCCAAGGACCACGGCGCGGGGATGACCTTCTTCCTCTCGGGCCTCTACCTCCTGCCCGAGTCCAAGAAGGACCTCTACCGGCCGCCGAACAACCCCGTCGGCGCCTCCGACATCGGCTACCTCAAGGACGAGAACGTCCGCAACACCCTCAAGTGCGTGCGCGAGGCCTGGCTGGACGGCCACGAAATAGGAACCCACTTCAACGGCCACTTCTGCGGCGGGTCCGGCTCGGTCGGCAAGTGGACCCCGGAGGACTGGCAGAGCGAGATCGACCAGGCCGTGTCGTTCGTCACCAACTGGCGGACCAACACCGGCTTCACCGACCTCGAACCGCTGCCCTTCGACTACCGCAAGGAGCTGATCGGCTCCCGCACCCCCTGCCTGCTCGGCCAGGACAACCTGCTGCCGACCGCGCAGAAGCTGGGCTGGCGCTACGACTCCAGCTCGCCCGGCGGCCTCCAGCAGTGGCCGGTCAAGCGCGGGGGCCTGTGGGACCTGCCGCTGCAGTCGATGCCGTTCCCCGGGCACTCCTTCGAAGTGCTGTCGATGGACTACAACATCCTCGCCAACCAGTCCAAGAACACCACCAGGGGCGCCCCGTCCAACTACCCGGCCTGGCGCTCCCAGGCCACCGCCTCCTACCTCGGCGGCTTCAAGCGGGCCTACGAGACCAACCGTGCGCCGCTCTTCATCGGCAACCACTTCGAGGAGTGGAACGGCGGGATCTACATGGACGCCGTGGAGGAGGCGCTCAAGGGCATGGCGGACAAAAAGGACGTACGGCTCGTATCCTTCCGGCAGTTCGCCGACTGGCTGGACGTCCAGAACCCCAAGGTTCTGGACAAACTGCGCACGTTGGGTCCCGGCCAGTCGCCGACCGGTGGCTGGGCCACGTATCTCACGGGCGTCTGACCCGCACCTGACCAGCGGCTTAACACACCTTCGGGGGGCGCGGAAGATCGGCAAACCGGTCATGCGAAACTTTTCACATGAGCCTTAGCCGCGCCCCCCGCCGCAGCCGCTCGACCAGCGGCCGCGCCATCCTGCTGACCGCGGTGACCCTCGCAAGCGCCCTCACCCTTACGGCGTGCGGCGATTCGGGCAGCGGCAGCAAAACCTCCGGTTCCGCCGGAGGCAACTACGTGACCGGCTCCAACGGCGTCTCCACCGTCGCCAAGGCCGACCGGATCGACGCCCCCAAGCTCGACGGCGAGACGGTCGACGGCAAGACCCTGGACACCACCACCCTCAAGGGCAAGGTCGTCGTCCTCAACGTCTGGGGCTCCTGGTGCCCGCCGTGCCGCGCCGAAGCCCCGAACTTCGCCAAGGTCTCCCAGGAGATGGCGGACGCGGGCAAGGACGTCGCCTTCGTCGGCCTCAACACCCGGGACAACAGCAAGCAGAACGCCGTCTCCTTCGAAGAGACCTACAAGATCGCCTACCCCAGCCTCTTCGACCCGGACGGCAAGCAGATCCTGCGCTTCCCCAAGGGCGCGCTGAACCCGCAGGCCATCCCCTCCACGATCGTCCTCGACAAGGACGGCAAGATCGCCGCCCGCACCCTGGCGGCCGTCAACGAGGAGCAGCTGCGCTCGATGATCGAGCCCGTCCTCGCGGAGAAGTGACCTCGTGGTCACCGAGCTCTCCCAGGTACTCCTCGCCGCCGACCCGACCGGCGGCACCGGCGTCAACACGACCGTCCTGAACGGCGCGCTGCTGCTGGCGCTGCCGCTCGCGCTGCTGGCCGGACTGGTCTCCTTCTTCTCGCCCTGCGTGCTGCCGCTGGTCCCCGGCTACCTGTCCTACGTGACCGGCGTCGGCGGCGCCGACCTCGCCGAGGCCCGGCGCGGCCGGATGCTGGGCGGCGCGAGCCTGTTCGTCCTCGGCTTCACGGCCGTCTTCGTCTCCACCGGCGCGCTCTTCGGCTACTTCGGGGAAACCCTCGCCGCGAACAAGGACCTCATCTCCCGCGTCCTGGGCGGCCTGGTCATCGTGCTCGGCCTGTTCTTCATGGGCGCGATCCCCGGCCTGACGATGCGCGAGTTCCGCTTCCACAAGAAGCCGGCCGCCGGCATGGTCGGCGCGCCCGTTCTCGGAGTGCTCTTCGGCCTCGGCTGGACCCCCTGCATGGGACCGACCCTCGCGGCCGTCAACACGCTCTCCCTCGACCAGGCCACGGCGGGCCGCGGCGCACTGCTGACCACCGTGTTCTGCCTGGGACTGGGACTGCCCTTCATCGCCACCGCCCTCGCCTTCCGCAAGGCGCTCGGCGCGTTCGGCTGGGTGAAGAAGCACTACGCGTGGGTGATGCGCATCGGCGGCGGCATGCTGATCCTGACCGGTCTGCTGCTCGTCACAGGAATGTGGAGCAGCATCGTCAGCGACATGCAGAGCTGGACCCAAGGCTTCACGGTGGGGATCTGAGGACTACACGGACATGAGTACGACCGACAACGCGCCCTTGGGGGCGCCGAACGATTCCGACGGTTCCGCCGAGGCCTCGGCGGAGGCCTCCGCCGAAGCGGCCGCCGGCGCGCAGCTGTCCACCGCACCCCTGGAGGACGCCCCCGGCGGACCCGTGGGCATCGGTGTGCTCGGCTGGGTCCGCTGGTTCTGGCGCCAGCTCACCTCCATGCGGGTGGCGCTGATCCTGCTCTTCCTGCTGTCCCTGGCGTCCATCCCGGGCTCGCTGGTCCCGCAGAACCAGGTCGACCTGATGAAGGTCGCCGCCTGGAAGAAGGAGCACGCCTCCTGGGCCGGGCTCGCCGAGAAGCTCCAGCTCTTCGACGTCTACAGCTCGGTGTGGTTCTCCGCGATCTACCTGCTGCTGTTCATCTCGCTGATCGGCTGCATCCTGCCGCGCTCCTGGCAGTTCGTGGGCCAGCTCCGCGGCCGCCCGCCGGGCGCGCCCAGGCGGCTCGACCGGATGCCCGCGTACACGACGTGGCGTACGGACAAGTCCCCGGACGAGGTGCTCTCGTACGCCCGGACCCTGCTCGGCGGCCGCCGCTTCCGGACGGAGGCCGGCCAGGGATCGGTCTCCGCGGAGAAGGGCTACCTGCGCGAGGCCGGGAACCTGATGTTCCACGTCGCGCTGATCGTGATGCTCGTCGCCTTCGCCTGGGGCCAGTACCTGAGGTCCGAGGGCGGCAAGCTCGTCCTGCGCGGCCAGGGCTTCTCGAACACGCTCACCCAGTACGACGACTTCAAGTCCGGCAGCCTCTTCGACCCCGAGGACCTGCCGCCGTTCTCCTTCACCCTGGACAAGTTCGACTCCACCTACGAGCGCAGCGGCCCGCAGAAGGGCACCCCGCGCGACTTCAAGGCGTACGTCACCTTCACCAACGGCGCGCACGGCGAGCCGGAGAAGCGCGAGATCCAGGTCAACAAGCCGCTGGAGGTGGACGGCTCCAAGGTCTACCTGCTCGGCCACGGCTACGCGCCGATCATCTCGGTGACCGATTCCACCGGCAAGGTGATCTACAAGGACGCCGTGCCGATGCTGCCGCAGGACGCCAACCTGACCTCCTCGGGAGCCGTCAAGGTCACCGACGGGTACAAGAACAAGGACGGCAAGTCCGAGCAGCTCGGCTTCCAGGCCGTCTTCGTGCCGACGTTCGCGGGCGCGGGCCACGGCACGATGTTCTCCCAGTTCCCGGAGCTGGACTCGCCCGCCCTCGCGCTCAACGCGTACCACGGCAGTCTCGGCGTGGACTCGGGCCTGCCGCAGAACGTCTACCAGCTGGACACGTCCAAGATGGAGATGTTCAAGGGCGAGGACGGCAAGCTCTTCACCCAGCGGCTGCTCCTCGGCGAGTCGATGAACCTGCCGGGCGGCGAGGGAGTCGTGAAGTTCGAGGGCATCGAGCGCTGGGCCACCTTCTCGATCACCCAGCAGCCCGGCAGCGGTCTCGCCCTCGCGGGCGCCATCGCCGCCATCGGGGGGCTCGCGGGCTCCCTGTTCATCCAGCGCCGCCGGATCTGGGTCCGGGCGGTCACCGGGAAGGACGGCGTGACCGTCGTCGAGATGGCGGGCCTCGGCCGCAGCGAGTCCGCCAAGCTTCCCGAGGAGCTGTCGGCGCTGGCCGGCGCGCTCCACGAGCAGGCGCCGAGCGCGGCGCCCGCCCCACCTGTCGCAGCACCTGCCGAAGCAGCCGAAGTAGTCGAAGGGGAGCGCGCGTGATGCAGCTCGCGGCCGCAACCAACGAGAGTCTGGCCCACCTCAGCAACAACCTCATCTATGCGTCGATGGCGGTCTACACCCTCGCCTTCCTCGCCCACATCGCCGAGTGGATCTTCGGCAGCCGCAGCAAGGTGGCCCGTACGGCCGCCGCGCTCACCACCACGTCGCAGGCCGAGGCGCCCGCCGTGCAGGTGCGGAGCAAGGGGGGCACCGCCGTCCTCGACAAGCCGAAGGTGGTCACGCGCAGCGCCGCCGGCACCCGCGACGTCCCGGACGGCCCCGGCGCGGCCGGCGGCACGGTCCAGGGCGACCTGTACGGGCGGATCGCGGTCTCGCTGACCACCCTCGGCTTCCTGCTCGCGACGGGCGGCGTCGTCGCCCGCGCGATGTCGGTGGAGCGGGCCCCCTGGGGCAACATGTACGAATTCTCGATCACCTTCTCCACGGTGGCCGTCGGTACGTACCTGGCGCTCCTGGTGCTGAAGAAGAACGTCCGCTGGCTCGGCCTGCTCCTGGTCACCACCGTCCTGCTGGACCTGGGCATCGCCACCACGGTGCTCTACACGGACAGCGACCAGCTGGTCCCGGCCCTGCACTCGTACTGGCTGTACATCCACGTCTCCACCGCGATCTTCTGCGGCGCGGTCTTCTACATCGGCGCGGCCGGCGCGGTCCTGTACCTGTTCCGCGACTCCTACGAGGGCAAGCTCGCGGGCGGCGGCCAGCCGGGCCGCTTCGCCACCTCGGTCATGGAGCGGCTGCCCTCGGCGGCCTCGCTCGACAAGTTCTCGTACCGCATCAACGCGGCCGTCTTCCCGCTGTGGACCTTCACGATCATCGCGGGCGCGATCTGGGCGGGCGACGCGTGGGGCCGCTACTGGGGCTGGGACCCCAAGGAGGTCTGGTCCTTCGTCACCTGGGTCGCCTACGCCTGCTACCTGCACGCCCGTGCCACGGCCGGCTGGAAGGGCCGCAAGGCCGCGTACCTGGCGCTGTTCGCGTTCGCGTGCTGGATCTGGAACTACTACGGCGTCAACATCCTGCTGAACGGCAAGCACTCGTACGCCGGAGTCTGACGCCGGAGTCCGACCCGCAGCCCTTACGGGGCCGCGGCCGCCCTGAGGGGTGGCTGCGGCCCCGTTCGCATGTCCGGCTGTCCGGCCGGCTGGGCCCCATGGGGCCATGCCCCGTAGGGCTCAGTCCTTGCCCTCGCCCTGCTCGCGCCGCTTGAGCTCCTCCTCGCGGCGGCGCAGGTCCGCCTCCCAGTCCTTGAGGAGGCTCTCGTCCTTCTTGTTCTCCTCGCGGAGGGCCTTGAGGAACTCCGGGTTGTCGTCGGGGGCGACCCACTCGTGGCGGTGGCCGCGGTGCCACTCGGAGGGGGTGCGGCCGCCGGCCGGGACGGTGCGCATCTTGCCCGCGGCGAACCAGACGATCGGGCCGACGATCCAGAAGAGCAGGATGATGATGACCCAGACGACCTTGGGGAGGTGCTTGGCCTCGTCCTCGGGGGTGTTGAGGCAGTCGATGAACGCGTAGATCGTCAGCGCCAGCGGCAGGATGAACATCAGCGCCCTGATCATGCGGAACAGCCCCCTGAAAGCAATGGCGGGGCTCGAATCGACGGCCCCGGTGATACGTCAAGCGTAGCCGGTGACCGATACTGGGCCCCATGGCTTACGACGATCTCCGCTCGCTGCTCCGGGCCCTGGAGCGGGAGGGCGACCTCAAGCGCATCAAGGCCGAAGTGGACCCGTACCTAGAGGTCGGGGAGATCGTCGACAGAGTGAACAAGGCGGGCGGACCCGCGCTGCTCTTCGAGAACGTCAAGGGCTCGGCGATGCCGCTGGCCATGAACGTCTTCGGGACCGACCGGCGACTGCTCAAGGCCCTCGGCCTCAAGTCGTACGCCGAGATCAGCGAGAAGATCGGCGGCCTGCTCAAGCCCGAGCTGCCCCAGGGCTTCATCGGCGTCCGCGAGGCCTTCGGCAAGCTCGGCTCGATGGTGCACGTGCCGCCGAAGAAGGTGAAGGGCGAGTCCGCGCCCGTCCAGGAGGTCGTCCTCACCGGGGACGACGTGGACCTGGACCAGCTGCCGGCCCTCTTCACCTGGCCCAAGGACGGCGGGTCCTTCTTCAACCTGGGCCTGACGCACACCAAGCACCCGGAGACGGGCGTGCGCAACCTCGGCCTGTACCGCCTCCAGCGCCACGACAAGCGCACCATCGGCATGCACTGGCAGATCCACAAGGACAGCCGCAACCACTACGCGGTCGCCGCGGCCCGCGGCGAGCGGCTGCCGGTCGCGATCGCCTTCGGCTGCCCGCCGGCCGTGACGTACGCCTCGACCGCGCCGCTGCCGGGCGACATCGACGAGTACCTCTTCGCCGGGTTCGTGGCGGGCAAGCGGATCGAGATGGTGGACTGCAAGACGGTCCCGCTCCAGGTCCCGGCCAACGCCGAGGTGGTCATCGAGGGCTGGCTGGAGCCCGGGGAGACGCTCCCCGAAGGCCCCTTCGGCGACCACACCGGCTTCTACACCCCGCAGGAGCCCTTCCCCGCGCTGAAGATCGACTGCGTGACGATGCGCAGGCGTCCGCTGATCCAGTCGATCGTGGTCGGCCGCCCGCCGACCGAGGACGGCCCGCTGGGCCGCGCGACGGAACGCTTCTTCCTGCCGCTGCTCAAGATCATCGTGCCGGACATCGTGGACTACCACCTCCCCGAATCGGGCGGCTTCCACAACTGTGCGATCGTCTCGATCGACAAGAAGTACCCCAAGCACGCGCAGAAGGTCATGCACGCCATCTGGGGCGCCCACATGATGTCGCTGACCAAGCTGATCATCGTGGTGGACAAGGACTGCGACGTCCACGACCTCCACGAGGTCTCCTGGCGGGCGCTGGGCAATACGGACTACTCCCGCGACCTCACCGTCGTGGAGGGCCCGGTCGACCACCTGGACCACGCCTCCTACCAGCAGTTCTGGGGCGGCAAGGCGGGCATCGACGCCACGAAGAAGCTGCCGACGGAGGGTTACACCCGGGACGGCGGCTGGCCTGACATGGTCGAGTCCGACCCGGCTACGGCCGCCCTGGTGGACAGTCGCTGGAAGGAGTACGGCCTGTGAGCCCGATCGCAATGGGGGGCCCGGCCCTCTTCATCGGCACCGACACGGTCTACGTGGCCCTGGTGCGCCCGGAGCTCGACCCGGCGGACCCGGGCGTCCGCCTGGCCGCCGAGCAGGCGGGCGTGTCACCGGAGGAGTTCGCGGGACCCGGCAACGTCTGGGCCCTGATGCTCGACGAGGACGGCGAGGGCGACGGCTTCGAACTGCCCGGAGCCCGCGACATCGAGGCCGACGACTTCGCGGAGCAGCTCCAGCGCTCCCTGGCGGCGGCCGAGCCCTTCACCGCCGAGGCCGGCAACTTCCTGCACCTCGAAGCCCGCCCGGCCGGCGACACCTGGGTGGTCACCGCCCGCGTCACCCCGCCCGAGGGCCACGAAGACGGCGCCGCCCCCCAGACCCTGGAGCTGGGCGCGCTCGCGGCGGCGGAACTGCTGGCCGACCTCGAAGAGTTCCGGAGAGCCCTCGCATGATGACGACCGCCGACGAACTGATCGGCTCGTCCGGCCCGGCGCCGCGGCCGGCCGGCAAGGTCAAGGCCTTCCTGAGGCTCGTGATGATCGAGCACTCGGTCTTCGCGCTGCCCTTCGCCTACATCGCCGCGCTCACCGCCATGTTCACGCTCGACAAGAGCATGCACTGGGGCAAGCTGCTGCTCGTCACCGTCTGCATGGTCGGGCTGCGGACCTTCGCGATGGCCGCCAACCGGATCATCGACCGGGAGATCGACGCCCGCAATCCGCGCACCGCCACGCGGGAGCTGGTGACGGGCGCGGTCTCGGTGCGCTCGGCGTGGACCGGCGCCGGGGTCGCCCTGGTCGTCTTCCTCGGCGCGGCGGCCTTGCTCAACCCGCTCTGCCTGATGCTGGCGCCGATCGCCGTCGTACCGATGGTGGTGTACCCGTACGGGAAGCGGTTCACGAACTTCCCGCACGTCATCCTGGGCATCGCCCAGGCGATGGGTCCGATCGGGGCCTGGCTCGCGGTCACCGGCGAGTGGTCGTGGGACGCCGTCATCCTCGGCCTCGCGGTCGGCGTGTGGATCGGCGGCTTCGACCTGATCTTCGCCTGCCAGGACGTGGCCGCCGACCGGGCGGAGGGCGTCAAGTCCGTCCCGGCCCGCTTCGGCATCCCGGCCGCCCTGTGGGGCGCCCGCGGCGCGCACGTCGTCACCACGGCCCTGCTGGCCTGGTACGCGGTTGAGACGGACGCCGGGCTGCGGTTCTGGTTCGGCCTGCTGATCGTCGTAGGGGCCTTCCTCTACGAGCACACCATCGTCAGGCCGCACGACCTGTCCCGCCTGAACAGGGCGTTCTTCACGGTGAACGGGTTCATCGGCATGGCGCTCTTCGTCTGCGCCCTGGCGGACTTGGTGTCCCGGGGTCTGTCCCTGTAACTCGATCGTGTGTGCCTGTCGGATCCGGCGGTTCGCGGCCTGCCGGGGCGCTAGCGTGCGGTCGTGACCACGCCCGAAGGTCAGCCTCTGCACTCACGACTCAGCAGGTTCGAGGACATGTTTCCCGGTCACCGCACGGAGATCGTCGAGGGCGCCGTCGTGATGACTCCGCTGAGGCCGAGCGACAACGCCACCGTCTTTGCTGTGTGGAGGGCGTTCGAGGCTCAGTTGTCCGATGAGTGGGGCTTCATCAGCGACGTCGCGGTCCCGTTCGACGGCGACAACGAGTTCTGCCCGGACCTCGCGGTGATTCCCGCCACGGAGGAGGACAGGAACCTCAGCGCCTACCCGCCCGACCTGGTCGAGCTGGTCATCGAGGTCGTCTCCCCGAGCAGCGTGCGCAATGACTACGAGGTCAAGGACCGGGCCTACGCCCGGCGCGGTATCCCGCACTACCTGATCTTCGACCCGTACAAGGCCCAGTGCACGACCCTGTGGAACCCGGGGCCCGACGGGTACCGGGGACGCGACGTCTTCCCGTACGGGGGGACGGTCACCGTGGAGACGGGCATCGGCGAGGTCTCGGTGGACACGGCCGCGTTGCCCGTCGACCCCGGCACCGCCTAGGCCGCCACCGCCACGCGCGGGCGAGTCAGCGCGGCCACGCCCGCGCCGGCCATCAGGCCGAAGAGGTGGGCCTGCCAGCTGACCGTCGAGTCCGCCGGGAGGGCTCCGGCCAGGAACGTGGTGCCCCAGACCGTCGCGATCACCACGGCCACCACGACGCCGAGCGGGCTGCGCTCCACGAAGCCGCGTATCAGCAGGTAGCCGAAGAGGCCGAAGATCAGGCCCGAGGCGCCCGCGGTGATGCTGTGGGACGGGGATATCAGCCAGACCGCCAGCCCGTCGGCGAGGACGATCGCGGCGCAGACGGCCAGGAAGCGGCGTATCCCGCTGAGGGCGGTGACGAAGCCGAGGACCAGCAGCGGGACGCTGTTCGAGGCCAGGTGGTCGAAGCCGAAGTGCAGGAACGGGGCCAGGGGGATCGCGGTCAGGCCGTCCGCTTCGCGCGGGGTGATCCCGTAGGCGTCGAGGGCGTGGCCGGTGGCGTAGTCGACGAGCTCGATCAGCCACAGCAGCGCGACCCAGCCCAGCATCAGCAGACCGGCGGCCTTGGCCCGGTCGAGCCCGGTCCGGACTCCCGGGCGCGCGCCGCCGGGACGGCCCGCGCCGCCCGCGCCGCCCGCGTCGCTCGTACCGCGAGTCCTTCGCACGTCGCTCATGGCGCCCCCGCCCCCGCTCTCACCCGCATGTGTCCACCCCTTGAACGTCCGGCCACCTTAGCCAGTGCCCATTCCCGGTGGCCGGATAGTCTCGGAGGTATGACTGAGGGCAAGCGCACCCCGTGGGTGGTCGGGGTTTCCGGGGCGTCCGGGACGCCGTACGCGGCGGCCGTGCTCCGCGGGCTGCTGGCGGCGGGCGAGAGCGTGGACCTGGTGGTGAGCCGGGCCTCGCGCCTGACGCTGCTGGACGAGACGGGGATCGCCTTCCGCGACGCGCACTGGCGGGACGACCTGGCCGAATGGCTGGAACGCGGGGCGGACGGGAAGCCCGCCACGTTCGGGAGGCCGGAACTGGACGGCGTCCGCTACTGGGGCGCCGGCGACCTGGCCGCCGGACCGAGCAGCGGCTCGTATCTGGTCAAGGGGATGCTGATCGTGCCCGCGTCCACGGCCTGTGTGGCGGGAGTGGCGCTCGGGCTGTCGAAGGACCTGCTCCAGCGGGTGGCGAGCGTGACGCTCAAGGAGCGGCGCCGACTGGTGGTCGCGGTGCGGGAGACCCCGCTGAACGGGCAGACGCTGAAGCATCTGGTGACGCTGGACGAGGCGGGCGCAGTGGTGCTGCCCGCCTCTCCGGCGTTCTACGCGGGTGCGACGCACATCCAGGATCTGGTGGATTTCGTCGCGGGGCGGGTGCTCGACGCGGCAGGGGTGCCGCATCAGCTGTACCGCCGGTGGAAGGGGGAGCTCGGAGGCTCCCGCCTTCCTCAGGGGTCGAGCGGGTCGAGCGGGTCAAGCGGGGCAAGCGGCGGTGCTTAGCGCTTCTTGCTGCGCCCCGGCTTGCGGGTCTTGTCGACGCGGTGGGCGGCGGCGGGCTGGTCGGTGCGGGATCGGTTGGCCAGCTCCTGGAGCTGTCGCATGTGCGCGTAGGCCATCTCGATCGTGTACACGGTGAACCACTCCTGAAAATTGTCAGATCATCGTTGATCTGTTGAAAGATTCACAGGGTGTCGACCCTGTGTGCCTTTGATTCTATACGTAAACTGGTGGGATCGCCGAATAATGGAAGGCTCCAGGTATATGGACGCGGTGGACAGGCAGCTCATCCAGGCACTTCGTGAGAACGGACGTGCCTCGTACGCGGAGCTGGGCCGGCTCGTGGGCCTCTCCGGCCCCAGCGTCACCGACCGGATCAACCGGCTGGAAACCGCCGGGGTCATCACCGGCTACCGGGCGACCGTGGACGCGGCCTCGCTCGGCCTCGGCGTCACGGCGCTCATCGGCATCTCGCTCTCCGACGCCGCGGACCACGAGGACGTGGCCCGTCGGCTGCGCGACCTCACGGAGATCGAGGACTGCTGGTTCATCGCCGGCGACGACTCGTACATGCTCAAGGTCCGGGCGGGCGACGTGGACGGTCTGGAGAAGATCATCCGCAAGCTCTCCAGCACCAAGGGCGTCTCGCGCACGCGCACCACGATCGTGCTCTCCACCAAGTGGGAGAACCGGGTCGGGGGGCTGCCCGAGGAGGGCTGAGAGTACGGTGGGGGCGGTCTAGGGCACGAGGAACACGAGGACAGATGGAGAGGACCGGCATGGACGCTGGGCTCAAGCGTGAGCTGGAGGAGAAGGTTCGCTCCGGCGAGCGGCTGACCCGTGAGGACGGCATCGCCCTCTACGAGTCGGACGACCTGGCCTGGCTCGGCGGCCTCGCCCACGAGGTGCGCACGCGCAAGAACGGCGACGTCGTCCACTTCAACGTCAACCGTCACCTCAACATGACGAACGTGTGCACCGCTTCGTGCGCCTACTGCTCGTTCCAGCGCAAGCCGGGCGAGAAGGACGCGTACACGATGCGCATCGAGGAAGCCGTTCGCCTGGCCAAGACCATGGAGAACGAGAACCTCACCGAGCTGCACATCGTCAACGGCCTGCACCCCAGCCTGCCGTGGCGGTACTACCCGCGCTCGCTCTCCGCGCTGAAGGAAGCGCTGCCGAACGTCTCGCTGAAGGCGTTCACGGCGACCGAGATCCACCACTTCGAGACGATCTCCGGCATGTCGGCCTCCGACATCCTGGACGAGCTGATCGAGGCCGGTCTGGAATCGCTCACCGGCGGCGGTGCGGAGATCTTCGACTGGGAGGTCCGCCAGCACATCGTCGACCACCGCACCCACTGGGAAGACTGGTCGCGCATCCACCGCCTGGCGCACTCGAAGGGCCTCAAGACCCCTTCGACCATGCTCTACGGGCACATCGAGGAGCCGCGCCACCGCGTGGACCACGTACTGCGGCTGCGCGAACTGCAGGACGAGACCGGCGGTTTCCAGGTCTTCATCCCGCTGCGCTACCAGCACGACTTCGTGGACATGAAGGACGGCAAGGTGCGCAACAAGCTCCAGGCGCGTACGACGATGGCGACGGGCGCGGAGGCGCTGAAGACCTTCGCGGTCTCCCGCCTCCTCTTCGACAACGTCCCGCACGTCAAGGTCTTCTGGGTGATGCACGGCGTGCAGACCGCCCAGCTGGCGCTCCAGCACGGCGCGGACGACATGGACGGCTCGGTCGTCGAGTACAAGATCACGCACGACGCCGACAACTACGGCACCCCGAACAAGCTGGGCCGCGAGGACCTGCTGGAGCTGATCCGCGACGCGGGCTTCCGCCCGGTCGAGCGCAACACGCGCTACGAGATCATCCGCGAGTACCCGGGCCCGGACGCGAACCTGCGCGAGACCCCGCAGGCGATGCGCGTCTGACCTCCGACGCCGGGGCCCCGGTTCCCCTTTCGGGGGGCCGGGGCCTTTTGCGTACCGGATTGAGTAATGGCTACTCTGGCCTGATGACCCTTACATTTGCCTTCGATCCGGTCGTCGACCCCGCCCTGGTCGAAGGGTTCGCCCAGCTCTGGACCGACGTGTCCAACGCCGGCGGCGCGGTCGGCTTCGTGCCGCCCGTCACCGTCGAGGACGTCCGCCCCGAGCTGGACAAGCACCTCGCCGCCGCCGCTGAGGGCCGCAGCCGGCTGCTCGTCGGGCGCGACACCGACGGCCGGGTCCGCGCCACCGCCGTCATCGTCCCCAACCAGCACCGGCTCCAGAAGCACGGGGCCTGGGTCTACACCGTCATGGTCGACCCCGCCCTCCAGGGCCACGGCCTCGGCCGCGCGTTGATGGCCGCCGTCGCCGACGCCGCCCGCGCGATCGGGGGCATCGAGAGGCTCCTCCTCGGCTGCCGGGGCGGGGCGGGCCTGGAGCGCTTCTACGAGGCGTGCGGCTACAAGGAGGTCGGCCGCGTCCCCGGCGCCATCCGCGTGGCCCCCGGCGACGACCGCGACGACGTCACCCTCCTGCTGTCCCTGTAGTGACCCGCCCCTGCGCCGACGTGTCCCCGCACTGACCTGCGGGGCTGCCCGCCGGGTGACCCCGGCGGGCCGGAGCGGGACTCCGGCGTGCTTCACTGGACGGGAACGAGCCGACGTAAAAGCGGCGAACGGACGAAGAGAGAGTAGGGGTCACCGTGTCCCTCAAGCCCAACGCGACGATCCGGTACACCGCGATGCGCCTGGTGATCTTCGTCGGGTCCCTCGTCTTCGTCGCGGGCATGGTCCGGCTGGGCTGGGTGCCCTCCGGCCTCGGCGACGCCAACCCCGCCTGGGTCGTGCTGCTCGCCCTCGTGATCTCCGCCCCGCTCTCCTTCGTCCTGCTGCGCAAGCAGCGTGACGAGATGTCCGCCGCGATCTCCGGGCGCGTCGCCGGCGCGAAGGACAAGCTCGCCGCGAACCGCAGCCAGGAGGACGTGGCCGACGACGCCGCGCGCCTGAGCCAGTAGGACCGGCAGCTTGTAGTTAGCTGCATCACACATCGAAATGCCTCGGCCGCGGGTTCACCCCGTACCGCCGGGGTTTTCGGCGTTTTTGGGCCCCCTCGCAGGGCCTCTGCTCAAAGGGACCCTTTGAGATTCCCAAAGAAGAAGTGTTAGCGTGCTCAACATGTTGACCGCAGCTGCGCACCCGATGACCACGAGCGTTCCGCTCGTGGCGCGCCTGCACGTCGACCTCTGTCGCCGCGCGTCCGCGGCCTGTTGCTGCTGTCGCTGAGTCCCCGCGACCAGCCCCCGCCGCAGCAGCGGTCCGCCGCCCGGCTCTTCGTCCTTCCGGGTGCTGCCGCACCGCATCACCACCCCCACCGCACGCACCGCAGAACCACCCGGAGAGTGTCCGTGTCCGCGTCACCGCAGACCCCTGCCGCAGAGGCCCCCGAGGCCCCGGCCAAGGTCCCCGCGAAGAAGTCCTCGTTCCGATTCCCCTTCTGGGCCCAGATAGTCACCGGCCTCGTGCTCGGCGTCCTCCTCGGCTGGGTCTCCCGCAGCCAGGACATCAGCTGGCTCGGCACCACCCTGGAGCAGATCGGCGACATCTTCGTCCAGCTGCTGAAGCTGGCCGTCGCCCCGCTCGTCTTCTTCGCGATCCTGGTGTCCATCACCAACCTGCGGAAGGTCAACAACGCCGCGCGGCTCGCCTCGCGCACCCTGCTCTGGTTCATGATCACGTCGCTGATCGCGGTCGCCATCGGCCTCGGCATCGGCCTGCTCACCAACCCGGGCTCCGGCACCGGCCTCACCCCGCAGGACGGCAAGCTGCCCAAGCGCCACGGGTCCTGGCTGGACTTCCTGACCGGCATCGTGCCGAAGGACATCATCACGCCGTTCACCGAGCTGAACGTCCTGCAGATCGTCTTCCTCGCCGCCGTCGCCGGTATCGCCGCCCTCCAACTGGGCAGCAAGGCCCAGCCCGTGCTGACCGTCGCCGAATCCGTGCTGGAGCTGCTCCAGAAGGCCCTGTGGTGGGTCATCCGCCTCGCCCCGCTCGGCACCGTGGGCCTCATCGGCACCGCGATCGCCACGTACGGCTGGGACCTCCTCGGCAAGTACGCGACCTTCACCGCCGACGTGTACATCGGCTGCGCCCTGGTGATGTTCGGCGTCTACCCGCTGCTGCTCGCCACCGTCGCCAAGGTCAGCCCGCTCCAGTTCTTCAAGGGCGCCTGGCCGGCCATCCAGCTGGCCTTCGTCTCGCGCTCCTCGGTCGGCACCATGCCGGTCACCCAGAAGGTCACCGAGCGCCTCGGCGTCCCGAAGGAGTACGCCTCCTTCGCCGTCCCGTTCGGCGCCACCACCAAGATGGACGGCTGCGCCGCGATCTACCCGGCGCTCGCCGCGATCTTCATCGCGCAGATCTTCGACGTGCAACTGGGCATCGGCGACTACCTGCTGATCGCCTTCGTCTCGGTCGTCGGCTCCGCCGCCACGGCGGGTCTGACGGGCGCCACGGTCATGCTGACCCTGACCCTCTCCACGCTGGGCCTCCCGCTGGAGGGCGTCGGCCTGCTGATGGCGATCGACCCGATCCTGGACATGATGCGCACCGCCACCAACGTGGCCGGCCAAATTGTCTCGCCGTTGATCGTCGCGGCCCGCGAGGGCATCCTGGACAAGGTGGCCTACGCGACCGCCTCCTCCTCCCCGCTGGACGACCCGGCCCCGGCCGAGCCGGCCACGGACACCGACGCCGACGCAGGTGCCGGTTCGGAGAAGGTGCTCGTCTCCGCCTGACGTCACCGCCCCGCCGCACACGCGCCGCACAACTCGCCGCAGCCCCCGCCCCCGTCCGGGCGGGGGCTGTGGCGTTGGCCGTGCCAGGTCCTACAGTGCATCGCATCGCATCGCATTGCGTGGGATCGCATTGCACGGTGGATCGGGCGAGTTGGGGGTACGTGGGTGAACGGCACGAAGTTAGCGGGCCGGTACGAGCTGGCCGGGCTGATCGGGGCCGGCGGGATGGGGGAGGTGTGGCGCGGCCGCGACCTGGCCCTGGAGCGGGACGTGGCCGTCAAGCTCATCTCCAGGCCCGGGGACGACAAACTCGCCCTGCGGCTGCGCGCGGAGGCACGGGCGGCCGCGTCCCTCACGGACCCGCACGTGGTGTCCGTGCACGACGTCGGCGAGACGTCCCTCGACGGCCGGACCGTCGTCTACCTGGTGATGGAACTCGTCCACGGCCGGCCCCTCGGGGAGAAGGGCGGCCGGGTGGCGGTCGAGGACGCGGTGCGCTGGGGCGTGCAGATCTGCGAAGGGCTCCAGGCAGCCCACGGCGCGGGCATCGTCCACCGTGACATCAAACCCGCGAACATCCTGCTCACCGACGCGGGACGGATCAAGATCTGCGATTTCGGGATCGCCCGGCAGAGCGGCCTCCAGGGCCTGACGACCACCGGCTCGGTGACCGGCACCCCCGCGTACATGTCGCCCGAACAGGCCCGCGGCGAGGAACTCGACGCACGCAGCGACCTGTACGGGCTGGGGTGCGTGCTCTACGAACTGCTCACCGGCGCCCCGCCGTTCTCCGGGACGGGCTGGGAGATCCTCGCCCAGCACGCGAACCAGGCCCCGGTACCGGCACGGGCCCGGCGCCCCGAAGTGCCCGTCGGGCTGAACCGGCTGGTCCTGCAGCTGCTGAGCAAGGACGTGGCCGACCGGCCGCCGAGCGCCGCCGACACGGCCGAGCTGCTGCGTGCGGTGTTGGGGCCCGCCGACCGGCGGGGTCCTGCCCCGCAGCCCACTCCGACGGCGCGCGACGCCGCGGGGCGGACGACCCGGACGGCGGCCGAGCGGCCCGGGCGGGTCCGTGAGCCGGGTCCGGTGCCGCGTCCGGCGCCGGGTTCCCGTCCCGGCCCCGGCCCGGGGGCCCCTTCGCCCAAGTCGTCCGAGCCGTCCGCGTCGTCCGAGCCGCCCAAGTCCTCCGAGCCGTCCAAGTCGTCCAAGTCGTCCAAGCCGGCCGAGGCGGCGGCTCCGAACGACCCGATCGTGACCAACATGTCGGTCGGGGCGTCATGGCTGGGCTTCCTCCTGCCTGCGGTGAGCGCGACGGGTCAGCTGGTCGGCTTCGGGGTCATGTCCGGATTCTGGGCAGGCGTGATGGGGCTGGCCATCGGGTTCGTGGTGTGGTTCAGCTCGCTCCTCGTGGGGGAGCGGGACTGGGTGTCGCCGTTCGGAGCGCTGCTCTCGCTGGCGACGGGCGTGGTGGTGCTGGTCTCTCTGCTGCTCGCCCCCCATGTCCCGTGGTGGGAGGCGTGCTTGGCGGGCGTCGGGATCTTCCTGGTGCTCCTGTTCGCGGCCTTCGGCATGCGCAGGGTGGTCATTGCCGTCTCGAGGGCGAAGGAGTCCGAGGCCGCCGTGCTGGCCGGCGACGTGGGAATGGCTGCCGGAGTGCTCGCAGCCTGGCTGCTGTTGGCCCGGACGGAACTCGTGGTGCCGGGCGCGCTGGGCGTGGGCGCCGGGTGCTGGCTCCTGTTCGGGTGCGTCACGGGATGGCTGATGCCCCGGCGCCGACGCCGCAGGTGACCCCGGTCCGCGGCGCGTTCAGAGCATCCGGCCGCGGACGTACGCGATGGCCGCCATCAGGGTCGGAAGGACGTACCACCACCGGCCCATGGTCCGGCGGTACACCGGGAGGAGCGAGAGCAGCAGCCCGACGGCGGTGATGCCCACCACCGCGTACCCCAGGGCTTCGGCGTCCTCGCGACGGCGGTCGTCATCCGGGTCCACCGGTGCGGCCAGGAGGATCGTGAACAGGTACACGGCGGGCAGGTAGACGAGGGCGAGGGGCACCCCCAGCACCCACCGCAGACACCCCTGGTCCTCGGGCAGGTCGATGTTCTCGCGTTTCCCGCGGTTCTCGCGGTTCTCGCGGTTCTCGCGGCGGAAGATCATCGCGGTTCAGCCGCTGGGCTGGGTGGCGAAGAGTTCGAGGTGGCCGCAGCGGGGGCAGCGGGCGGCCTCGACGCGGTAGCGCTTCTTGCCCTTGATGAACCGGCCGAAGGCGCCCGTGCGCAGCTCGCCCTCCACCCACCGGGTGAATCCGCTGGGGCTGCTGATCTCGTCCAGGAGGCCCTTCTCCAGGCCGGTGGCGGAGCATTGGGTGCACGTGACTATGTCCATGCGCGGAGTCTAGGAACGAAGCCGCGGAAGGTTCGATTTCGCTTGGCCCGGCGGAGGTGGGGTGTGATCGAATCGGGGGTATGGCGACCGAGTTGATCCCCGTCGGCGGTGGAGGCCGTATCTGGGCCGAGAAGGCCGGGGACGGCCCTCCGCTCGTGCTGCTCCACGGATCGGTCCATGACAGCCGCCTGTGGGACCGGGTCTTCGCCGGGCTGGCACGTCACCACACCGTGGTGCGGTACGACGCCAGGGGACACGGACGCTCGACGCCTCCGACCGCGCCGTTCCGCTACGAGGACGACCTGCTGGCCGTCCTGGACCGGTTCGGCTTCCGGGCCGCGGGTCTCGTCGGCTTGAGCATGGGGGGTGAGGTCGCGCTCGACTTCTCCCTGGAACACCCGGAGCGGGTACGGTCGTTGATGCTGATCGCGGCGTCCGCCGGCGGGCACGTGTGGCCCCGCACCCCTGAGACGGACGCGTACGCAGCGGCGTACCGCGCATCGGACGCGCGCCGCATCGCCGAGCTGGAGCTCACGCTCTGGGCGGGCCTGGGCGACCGGGCCCCCGGTTTCGAGGTCATCGAGCCCATGGTGCGGGAGAACGCCGAGGCCGCGGCCGCCGCCGAGAAGGGGCACGCGCTCGACCCGACCGAGGTCGCCGTAGACCGTCTGGACCGGATCGGGGTTCCGACGGTGGTTGTCGTCGGAGATCACGACCATCCGGAGATCGGCGCCATCGCCGCGCGCCTCGCCGGCGGAATCCCGGGCGCGCGGCTGGAGTTGGTGGCCGGTGCGGACCACTACCTGCCGCTGCGGGCTCCGGCGCGACTTCTCGAACTCCTCCTCGATTCCGTGCCGCAGGGATAAGGTGCGCCGAAGTCTGGCTTGAGGGGGACGCGTTGGAACGGCGGAAGCTGATCGGGACAGGGGTGGGGCTGGCGGTCCTGCCCGTGCTGTGGGCCCTGCGCGAGGTGACGGGCGGGGCCGGCAAGGACCCCTGGCACACGGATACCGCACCGCTGGAGCAGGCGTTCCCGCTGCTCGGCCCGCTCACCGACGCCAAGTGGGTGAGCAGCCGGGACAACGACCGGGATCTGCCGTCGCCGGAGCTGGTGATCTCGGGGTTGGCCCGGCTGGCGCCGGGGAAGCTGACCGAGCTGACGGCGACCTACCCCTTCGTCTCCGAGGGGCCGACCGAGGATTTCACCTCGTGGTTCGAGAAGCCCCTCAAGGGCCAGGGCCCGAAGGATCCGCGGTGGATCTCGTCGAAGGACCTCGACCGCGACGGCTCCGGCTACCGGACCAACCTGTGGTTCGACAGTCGCGGCGACTCCGTCCGCTTCTGGGCGCTCAATCCGTACGGCTACTAGCTGGGTCCTCCCTTCCGGATCTTGCATGATGACCGGCATGAACACGGAAACATGCGACCCGGGCGAGCTGGCCGCCCTTCGGGAGATATTCGCGTCCCGCCCCGAGGTGGCGCCGCCCGCTGGGTGGGAGGCGGTGCGGTCCTTCGAGGCGGAGCACCACATCGTGCTCCCGGAGCCCTACCGCACGTTCGTGGCGGAGATCTGCGACGGGCTGCGCGCCGGTCCTCCGCACTACGGGTTGCTCCCGCTCGCCGAAGTACCCCTGGACTGGGGCTCGGGCCGCCCCGAACGCCTCCTCGCCGAGCCCTTCCCGCTCGCGGAGGCATGGCTGTGGGAGGAGGACGGCGACGAGGAGGAGCTGTCGGTACAGGAGTACGAGGCCCGGATGGCCCCCGTCTTCGACCACGGTTCGCTGTTGCTGGGCACCGACGGGTGCGGCATGTACTGGCACTTGATCGTCACCGGGCCGCAGCGCGGCCACGTCTGGCAGATCGCGGGCGAGGGCGCGATGCCTTTCGGTCCCGAGTCGCCGGACGCCGTGATGCCCGGCACCCCCGGCTTCACGGGCTGGGCGACCCACTGGGCCCGGGGGCGCAGCTGGTTCCCGGACGCCTAGGGCTGCGGCGGGCGGAAGGGTCCACCGGGTCGCGGGGAGTCGGGTCGTGGGGAACCGGGTCGCGGGGGGCCGGGATTCGGTGGCGGCGGACGTCAAATACTTCAAAGCCGGTGAGGTAAATCCAACCAACCCCACCCCTCCGGCTCCCCGTCACCCGCAAGGGTGAACTGTGCCAACTGGGGTGGATTTCGGGGCGGTTGCCGGGCATATGCTCGCCTCACACAACCTCAGACATGAGACGGCCCCCGCCGGGACTGGCATCCCGATCGAGGGCCTGACCACACAGAAGGCTAGACCCTTCCCCATGGCTCTTAAGCACCCTAGCGCGCCCTCGCGCGGCCCGTCCCGTGTTCATGCCGGGACCGCCCGATCAGGTGCCCCTTCCGGTGCCGTCTCCGGTGTCGTCCACGTCAACGTCCGGCACGCGGACCACTACACCGTGATCGGCAACCACCTCGCGCAGCACCGGTCGCTGTCGCTGGTCGCGATCGGCCTCGCCGCCTACATCCAGTCGCTGCCCGCCGGTGCGCGGGTCGGCATCAAGCGGTTGACGGAGCGCTTCCGGGAGGGGGAGGTGCGGATCTCCGGAGCCCTGCGGGAGTTGGAGACGCACGGGTACCTGGAGCGCAGCCGCGTACGACTGGCGAGCGGCCAGATGGTCACCCGGACGGTGTCCTACAACCGCCCGTCGGCGCGCCAGTCCCCGGGAGGCCCCCCGACGTCGATTCCGGGGCGGAGCCCGTTGCCCGGACCGGAACCGGTGCGAAGTCCGGGGACCGGACCGGAGTCAGTGCCGGATGGGCTCCCCGAGGTGGATCCCGCCCCCGACCTGATCGGGGAACCAGAACTACGTTCGGAGTCGGAGTCGGAGTCGGAGTCGGAGTCGGAGCCCGTGCCGGAGCCGGAGCCGGAGCCCGTGCGGGAGGTGGCTCCCGAGGCGGAGGCAGATCCTGCCCCCGACCCGATCGCGGAACCGGAACTACGTTCCGAGCCCGAGCCGCTGCTGCTGCCGGAGCCCGCTCCCGCGCCCGCAGCCGTGCCCACCTCCGCGCCGCTTATCGCAGCCGAGCCGGTCGCTGTAGTCCCAGTCCCAGTCCCAGTCCCGGTGCCGGAGTCGGCCCCGGAGTCGCCGGACTGCGGGGCCGCGCTCGGGCCCGTACATCCGCCGGAGGCCGTCGCGCTGCTGGCCCGGCTGCGGTGCGAAGATCCGCGGCTGCTGCTCGCGGACCGGGACGTGCGGCAACTGGCCCCCGACGTCGCGCGATGGCTGGACCGTGGGGCGGAGCCCGAGGCCGTGCGTCATGTGCTGGCTTCGGACCTTCCCGCGGACCTCCGCCATCCGGCGCGCCTCATCGCCCACCGGCTCAAGGCGCTGATCCCGCCCCGCCTCCCGGCGGCTACGCCCGTACGCCTCGTCAGGCCACCGGACCCGCTCCAGAACTGCGACGGCTGCGACCGTGCCTTCCGCGCGCCAACCCCAGGCCGCTGCCGCGACTGCCCCACCGTCCCCTGACAGCCGGGGCCTGCCTCACTCAGGGGCCCGTCGCGGCGTCGACTGCCTTTGCCCTGCAGTCCGAGCACCTTCCGGACCTCGTCGCGACGAACAGATGCCGATAGAGCGTCACCTGGCGCCGAGGGATGCCGCAGAGCGTCGTTCTGTCCGCCAAGGCGTGCTCCAGAGCCGTGCCACCCCTCTCCCGGCACGCGGCGAAGCCCGTCGGGGCAAGCCCGAGCGTGAATCTGAAGGATCGGAGGCGGTGACCAAGCTGCGGCATGGTCACCATCATTCATCCGTGCGCCCGCCGGTCGTCCCGCTGGTCAGTCGTTTTCCGCAGGGGTCGGTTCGGGAGTGGGGGTGGGTGTTGTGAGTAGCAGGGACGAGTCCGCGTGGAGGGTGATGCGTACCGGTGTGAAGGTGGTGGCGTCCAGTGGGGACTGGCCGGTGCCGGGGTTGCGGGGGTAGCGCGGGTGGGCGCCTCCGCTGATCTGCCAGCGCATGCGGTGGCCGACGGGGAAGCGGTGGGCGGTCGAGCTCATCGGGACGGTGATCTGTGACGGGTCCTGGCCGGTTGTTTGCAGTTGGCCCAGGCCGTCGCAGATGTTGGTGGAGCGGCCTTCCGGGTCCACGTCGCACAGGCGGGTGAAGACGTCGGCGTAGCCGGTGTCCGTGGAGATGCTCAGCCGTGCGGAGACGGGGCCGAGGACGTCCACGGGCTCGGTCAGCGGGGGGCCGGTGAAGGTCAGTACGTCGTCCCGGGCCTCCAGGGTGCCGTTGTCGCGGGGGCCGGCGGTGCGGGAGAGCAGCTGGCCGCCGAGGGACGGGGTGGGGTTGCCCGGGTCGTAGGAGAAGGAGGTCAGTGGTGAGGAGTCCGTGGGGGCCTGCTGGATGAGATGTCCCTGCTCGGTGGGGAACCAGGGGCTGACGGGCGCGGTCGGCGGCCATTCGGCGAGGTCCCGCCAGGCGTCTTCGCCGCCTACGTGTACGCGCACCTCGGTGGGGCGCAGGTCGGAGGGGTCGGCGTACAGGTGGGCGCGCAGCCAGGCGAGGCTTTCGGCGAACACCTCGGGCCATCCCTGTTGCAGGGCGGAGGTGTGGGTCCAGGGGCCGACGAGCAGGGAGGTCTCGCAGCCGGCCCGGCGCAGCCGCTCGTACTGCTCGAAGGTCTGGTCGGCCAGTGCGTCGTGCCATCCGGTGATCAGGCTCGTGGGGATGGTGTGCCGCTCCGCCACCTCGCCCAGGGATGCGCCGTGCCAGTACGGGTCCTCGGCGTCGGGGTGCGTCATCACATCGTCCAGCCACGGCACTTCGCCGCCGAGGGCCGAGACGTGCGCCCCGCGCAGCGGCTGCGCGGTGGTGGCTTCGTTCAGGCGTCGCTGCAGGCGCAGGGTCGCCTTCACGAAGGGTGCCATGCCTTGGTGCTGGTAGGTCATGCCCGCGCCCACGGCGAGGGCGGTCTCCAGGTTGAGGGCGCCGTTCGCGTGGAACAGGGCGTGGGGGTCGTGCAGGCCCACCTGTACGACCATCGCCTTCAGCTCCGGCGGCGGGTCCGCGGCGAGGGCCCACTGCACGTAGCCCAGGTAGCTGGGGCCGACGGTGCCCAGCGTGCCGTTGAACCAGGGCTGCTCGCGCAGCCAGGACACCGTGGCCCGGCCGTCGGCGGCCTCGTTGCGCCACAGGTCGAAGGTGCCTCCCGAGCCGCCGGTGCCGCGGCAGCTCTGGACGACGACGTGGAAGCCCTGTTCGGCGAAGAGCAGGCCGTACATGGGGGACCAGGGCAGGCCGCGGCCGTAGGGCGAGCGGACCAGGAGGGTGGGGAAGTCGCCCTCGGTGCGCGGGAAGTAGTGGTCCGTGATCAGCGGGCTGCCGTCGGCGGCCGGCACCACCAGCCCCGGCTCCCATCCGACGTCGTGGAGCTTGGCGGGGAGGCGTCGCCACGTCGCCCTCATCATGCGTGAGGAAAGGGGCGGCTTCCCGGAAGGCGGTGTCCAGGTCGGACTCAGCACGGAAGCGTGCGTGCGTGACGTCATCGTTCCCCTCCTTGGTTCTCGTACTGTGTACGAGAATAGAATACTCGACTGAGGCCCACAAGGGCTGTCGGTCAAGGAAGTCGATCAAGGAAGGAGCGTGGAGCATGCCGCGTGACGGAGGGACCGACGCCCCGGGCGTCGACCCCCAGCAGCTCTGGCTGGGCTCCGGCCAGCCGCGCAGGGGCCGCAAGCCCACCTACAGCCGGGAGGCGATCACCGAGGCGGCCATCGCCCTGGCGGACGCCGAGGGGCTGGAAGCGGTCACCATGCGGAAGGTCGCCGAACGGGCCGGAGCCGGCGTCATGTCGCTCTACAGCTACGCCCCCGACAAGGAGACGCTGCTGCACCTGATGGTCGACCAGGTCAGCGGCGAACTGCCGACCACGGACCCGCTCACCGGCGACTGGCGCGCCGACCTGAAGGCCATCGCCCGCCTCCAGCGCGCCCACATGCTGCGACACCGCTGGCTGCCCGCCGCGCTGTCCACCCGGCGCATCCCCGGGCCCAACACCCTGGCCTTCCTGGAACACACGCTCGCCGCCCTGCGGCCCTCGGGGCTCGACGGCATGGCGAAGCTGGAGATCTTCGCCCAGCTCACGGGGTTCGTGGCCGGGCACGTCGGCCACGAGATCGCGCAGGCCGAAGCCTCACAAGCCCCCGAACGGGTCGCGGCCGAAGCCCGCTACCTCGTCGCCGTCGCCATGGACGGCCGCCACCCGGAACTCGCCGAAGCCGTTTCCGCCCTGGGGCGCCCCGCCACTCCCGAAGCCACGTTCACCCGGTTCCTCAACCGGCTGATCGACGGCCTCGACACCGACTGATCCGACTACGGGGCTACGGGACTACGGGGCTACGGGACTACGGGACTGAGGGGTGCCGGAACTGCGGGGTGCCGGGCTGCCGCGCTACCGGGTGCCCCCGTCCGCTTCGCGGGCCACCCGCTCCAGGCGGTCGCGGTACTCCTCCCACCAGGACGGGTGGCCCGGCGGCATGCTGGTGTTGCGCTTCTCCATTCCCACGGCGCCGTCGATGAGTTCGCGGATGATGTCGGCGTGGCCGGCGTGCCGGTGGGTGTCGGCGATCACGCGGACCGCGGCGTGGTGCAGCGTCAGCTGGTTGTCGTGGCTCGGCCACCACGGCACCGTGCCGACCGTGTCCAGCGGCAGTTCCGCGATCGTCGCGTCCGCGTGCGCCCACGCCCGGCGGTAGAGGTCCACGATGTGCGCGCGCGACTCGTGAGCGGTGGCCCACATGTCCGAATTCGGCTCGGTGCCCTCCTTGTGCCAGGGCAGCTCCTCGTCGAAGGGCCGGCCGAAGGTGTCGCCGAAGTAGCCCAGCTCCACGCCCGCCGCGTGCTTCACCAGGCCGAGGAGGTTGGTGCCGGTCGGCGTGTGGGGGCGGCGGGCGTCGTACTCCGAGAGTCCTTCGAGCTTCCAGAGGAGGGCGTCGCGGGCGGACTGCAGGTAGAAGTGCAGGTCGGCCTTGGGGTCCGATGCGGTCATCCACCCAGTCTGCCGACCCGGCGATCTCTGTCCACGGATTACCCGCCGATACGAGGTGGAGGCGTGGAGCATCCGTGAAAAAAGGGGCACAGGGGTGTTCAGCGGTGATTACCGGTGAGTAGATTACCGGCGGTAACACTCCGTCCGATCGAGGAGGACCCGCCGTGGATGCCGCGCCGAAGCTGGTGGAGCCCGTCAAAACCGTCGTCGACGGGCGGGTGCGCCAGGTGGCCGTACCCCCGCTGGCCCCGGTGCCGGTGAGTGGATCGCTCGGGGACATCCCGTTCCAGAACGCCTTCGAGGCCCCCCGCGACGCCGTGCTCGCCCGCAAGGAGCGGGACGGGAGCTGGCGGGACGTGACGGCCGCCGAGTTCGCCGCCGAGGTGCTCGCCGTCGCGAAGGGACTGATCGCCGAGGGGCTGCGGCCCGGCGACCGGCTGGCCATCATGGCGAGGACCACGTACGAGTGGACGCTGCTGGACTTCGCGGGCTGGGCGGCCGGGCTGGTCACCGTACCGATCTACCCGACCTCCTCCGCGATCCAGGCGCGCTGGATCATCCAGGACTCCGGGGCGGTGGCCTGCGCCGTGGAGGACACCGCGCAGGCGCGGATCCTCAGCGCCGAGCGGGCCAACCTGCCGTGGCTGCGCCACCTCTGGGAGTTCGACACGGGCGCGGTGGCCCGGCTGGTCAAGGCCGGGGAGCACGTGCCCGACGAGGTCGTGCGGGACCGGCGGGCCGGATGCGCGCCCGAGTCCGTCGCGACGCTGATCTACACCTCGGGGACGACGGGGCAGCCCAAGGGGTGCGTGCTGACCCACGCCAACTTCTTCGCCGAGGTGGACAATTCGGTGGCGCTCCTGCACCCCGTCTTCAACTCGGTCAGCAAGGACCCGGCCTCCACACTGCTCTTCCTGCCGCTGTCGCACGTCTTCGGGCGGATGGTGGCCGTCGGCTGCATGCGGGCGCGGGTCAAGCTCGGCCACGCGCCGAGCATCCGCAGCGAGGAACTGCTCGCGGACCTGGCCGGTTTCCGGCCGACGTTCCTGCTGGCGATCCCGTACGTCCTGGAGAAGGTCTACAACACCGCGCGGGCGACCGCCGAGAGCATGGGCCGGGCCGCGTCCTTCGACCGGGCCGCCCGGGTCGCCCGCAGCTTCGGCGAGCTGGTCGAGGGCAAGCGTCCGGGGATGCGGCTGCGGGCGGCCCGGGCGCTGTACGAGCCGCTCGTGTACCGCCGGATCCGGGCGGCGCTCGGCGGGCGCGTCCGGTACATCCTGAGCGGCGGCTCCCCGCTGGGGCGGCGCCTCGCCGCGTTCTACACGGGCGCCGGGATCGAGGTCTTCGAGGGCTACGGGCTCACGGAGACGACCGCCGCCGCCACCCTCACCCCGCCGCTGCGGCCCCGGCTGGGGACGGTGGGCTGGCCGCTCCCGGGCACGGCGGTGCGGATCGCGGACGACGGGGAGGTGCTGCTGTGCGGGCCGCACGTGTTCGCGGGCTACTGGAACGGAGCCCCGGTCGGCGGGGAGCAGTGGCTGGCCACCGGGGACATCGGCGAGCTCGACGCGGACGGGTACCTCACCATCACCGGCCGCAAGAAGGACCTGATCATCACGAGCGGAGGCAAGAACGTGGCCCCCGCCCCGCTGGAGGACTGGCTACGGGCCCACCCGCTGGTCGGCCAGTGCATGGTGGTCGGCGACAACCGGCCCTACGTGACCGCGCTGATCACCCTGGAACCGGAGGGGCTCCAGCACTGGCGGCAGATGCGCAAGAAGCAGGGCCTGCCGATCGCGCAGCTCGTCGAGGACGAGGAGCTGCGGGCGGACGTGCAGCGGGCGGTGGACGAGGCGAACCAGCTGGTGTCGCGGGCGGAGTCGATCCGGCGGTTCACGGTGCTGACGGGCGAATTCACGGAGGAGCGGGGGCACTTGACGCCTTCGCTGAAGCTGAAGCGGGGGGCCGTCGCCCGGGACTACGAGCGGGAGATCGAGGACTTGTACCGCCGCCCGTGACGCCGCTGCCGGGGCGGAGGGTGTGCCGCTGCGCGGGGCTGGTCCCCTACCCGCCCTTCCACCGTTCCCAGGGCTCTGCCCTGACCCGTCGGGCACCGGACTGCGCCCGAGCCCCTGGGGCGCCGCCTCGCGCGGTCCGAAGTGGAGATCGCCGAGGTCAAGCAGCGCGTCGGCCAGGACCCGCTTATGGTGGGCTGACTGGTTCGGGGGGTCGCCTCAGGAGGGTGCAGTGCACCGTTCCCGTCCCCGTTCCATTGCTCGTTCCCGCTCCCGGTCCCGATCCCGTCGGCGAATAGCCGCCGGCTTCTGCGCCACCACCCTGCTGCTCGGCGGCAGCCTCGCGGCCGGGCCCAGCCCGAGCCCCAGCCCGACGCCGAAGCCCAGTACGAGCGAGAGCGCGGGCGACGGCGCCACCGCCCCGCGGCTCCGCTGGGGCGACTGCCCCGAGAAGTCGGCCCCGCCGGAGATGCGGTGCGCGACCCTGAGCGTGCCCCTGGACCACGACGCCCCGGGCAAGGGCAGCGTCAAGCTGGCCCTCGCCAAGCTCCCCGCCACCGAGACGGGCTCCGGCGGCTCCGGCGGCCGCAAGCCGCTCGGCTCGCTGCTCCTGAACTTCGGCGGACCCGGCGCCCCCGCCGTCTCCACCCTCGCCGCCGATCCCAACGCCTTCTCGGAGCTCAACAAGCGCTACGACCTCGTCGCCTTCGACCCCCGCGGCGTCGGCCTCAGCGAGCCAGTCAGCTGCGGCGGCGCCCCGGAAGCGGGCGAATCGGCCTCCGGCGGAGCCGGCGCGGACACCGCCGCCGCCGAGCTCGCCGCCCTGCGCGCCGAGGCCCGGCGCTGCGCGAAGGCCTCCGGACCCGTGCTCCCGTACATCGGTACCGTCAGCGTGGCCCGGGACATGGACGTGATCCGCGAGGCCCTCGGCGAGAAGAAGCTCGACTTCCTCGGCTTCTCCTACGGGACCCGCCTCGGCGCGGTCTACGCCGCCCTGTTCCCGCGGAACACCGGCCGGATGGTGCTCGACGGGGTCGACACGCTGGGCGAGCCGCTCACCGAGCAGGCCCTGCGCTCGGCGGTCGGCCAACAGCGGGCCCTGGACAACTTCCTCGCCTGGTGCGCGCGCCAGAAGGGCTGCGTCTACGGCACGAACACCCGTACCGCCAAGGAGAAGGTCGAGGCCCTCGTCACCCGGCTCGACGCCGAACCGCTCGTGGGCGAGGGCGGTGTGCGCTTCACCGGGCAGGACGTGACCGAGGCGATCGGCAACGCCCTGTACTCGCAGAGGCTGTGGCCGCCCCTCGCGAAGGCGCTCGCCCTCGTCGAGCGCGACGGCGACCCGGTGGGCCTGATGCAGCTCGGCGGCCCGACCGAACCGCCCCCGCCGGACACCGCCGACGAGGACCCGGCCGACAAGGTGCCCGCCGACAACGCCCAGGCCGCGCTCGTCGCCGTGAGCTGCGCCGACGACCCCGACCGCGGTGACGCCAAGGCGTCCCCGGCGGCCGTCGAGCGGGAGATCGAGGAGCTCCAGCCGGTGTTCCTCGCCGCCTCGCCGATCTTCGGGCCGCGCCAGCTGATGACGGTCCTGTCCTGCTACGGGCGCCCCGCCGGCACCGACTACATCCGGAAGATCGACCGCCCGGCCGGGATCCCGCGGATCCTGCTCGTCGGCACCCGCGGGGACCCGGCGACCCCGTACGAGTGGACGGAGGAGACGGCGAAGCGCCTCGGCAACACCGTGGTCCTGGACTACAAGGGCGACGGCCACACCGGCTACGTGGCCTCGCCCTGCGTCCGCGGCTACGTCGACCACTTCCTCGTCGACGGCCGCCTGCCGCCCGGGACGCGGGCCTGCCCCGCCGGGGAGTAGAGCCCCCTCCGGCGGGGCGCGGCCCCCGTGCTCCGTACTACCTTGCCCCGGTCAGCAGTTGGGGTGCGCGGCGCGGCCCGCGAAGCGGTCCGCGAGCCAGTTCCCGGCCGCCAGGGAGTGGGTGATCACGCCGCTGACGTGCTCGCCGAGCAGGATGGTGTCGAATTCGACGTTCGCGCCCTTCGCGCACCAGTCGGAGCGCAGCTGGCGCCCGACGGCGTACGGGATGAGCTCGTCGCCGAGCGCGTGGTACTGGTACACGGGCGCGGCCGGGGCGGTCCGCCCGAGCTTGCTCTGGTTCAGGCGGGCCTGCCAGTCGGGCTGCGCGAGCGGGTTGCGGGTGGTCAGGTCGCTGATCCGCTTGAAGGAGCCGGCGATGGAGTCGATCGCGACGCAGCTGTCCTTCATGCCGTTGACCAGGACCTTTCCGGCCGGGGTGAGGTAGGAGTCGAGGTCGAGCTCCGGGAAGGCGGCGTCCTGGCCGGCGGCGGCCATGAAGATGAGCCCGGAGCCGTAGGAGCCGTTGTTGAAGTCGGCCACCTTCAGCAGGTCGGCCGGGACACCGCCCGTCGCCGTGCCCTTGACCTGCAACTCCGGTGCGTACGAGCCCTGCAGCTCGGCGGCCCAGCTGCTGGCCTGGCCGCCCTGGGAGTAACCCATGATGCCGACCGCGGTGTTGGCCGCGAGCCCGGCCTCGGGGAGGCGGGTGGCCGCGCGGGCGGCGTCGAGCATCGCGTGGCCGGCGGACGGGCCGACGGTGTAGGTGTGCAGGCCGGGGGTGCCGAGGCCCTCGTAGTCGGTGACGACCACGGCCCAGCCGCGCAGGGTGAGCTGCTGGATGAGGTTGGCCTCCATGGCGGTGCCGTACGGGAGGTTGTTGCTCGGCGCGCAGGAGTCGCCCAGGCCGACGGTGCCGACGGCGTAGGTGATCAGGGGGCGCGGGCCGGTGCGGCCGTCCTGCGGGACGATGACGGTGCCGGAGACCACGTTCGGGGCGCCGTCGGCGGTCGTCGAGTTGTAGAGGATCTTCCAGGCCTTGGTGTTGGTGGGCTGGCCGGGCAGCGGGTGGAACGCGGACGGCGCGGTGCTCACGATGTCGCCGGGACGGGCTGCGGCCTGACCGGCCTCGGAGTCGGCGGCGGCGCGCGCGGTGGCGGGGACCGCGGCCGAAAGGGCCAGGGCGGCCACGGCGGCGAGGACGGTGCGCGCGGAGTGTCGGATACGCATGGGGCGGCTCTCCCAAGGGGTCCGTGTGGGGGTAGGTGAGGAGACCGTAGTGACCGACCGGTAGGAACGTCGCTGACCGCGCAGCTCACCTTTCCTGACCCGGGGCCACATTCACCCGCCTGCCCCGTCACCGATCTCTCGGGGCAATGCACCTAGTCGCGTTGGGCGCGCCCGGCCGTGATCAGGAGGGCGGTCGGCACGGCCGCGAGCAGGGCTGCGCCGGATGCCCACCAGAGGGTGGTGGAGTAGCTGTGCAGCAGCTCCGGGACGAACATCGAGGGCGGCACGGACATGGCGCGCGCGACTGCCACGCGGGACGCGACGGCGGTGCTGAGCACGGCCGTGCCGATCGCTCCGCCGAGTTGCAGCGCAGCGCTGACGAGCCCCGAGGCGCCGCCGGAGTGCTTCGGGGCGGAATCGGTCGCGACGGCGAAGAGCACCGTGAGGGCCAGGCCGGAGCCGAGGCCGACGACGAGGCTGCCGGGGGCCGGCGCAATGTGGCCGCTGCCGATCGAGAGACCGGCCAGCAGTGCCAGGCCGACAGCCATGAGCACCAGGCCCGCCACGATCAGGACGCGCGGCGCCGCACGGCGCATCAGCCAGGGGGTGATCAGGGTGGCGGCGACGGCATGCGCGGCGACCATGGGCAGCAGGTTCAGCGCCGCCGAGAGGAGGGAGCGGCCTTGGACGTATTGCAGGTGGAAGAACACGGCCGTCAAGAGGGTGACGGGGCCCATACCGGCCAGGGTCATGGCGAGGAAGGCGCCGAGGCGGTTGCGGTCCGCCGGGAGCACCGGGGCCGACGTCCCGCTCTGCCACCACGCGAAGGCCACGAGCAGCAGTACGCCGCCGATGAGCTGGATCAGGAGCAGGAGGTTGAGGGAAAGGCCGTCCGGCTGGGCGCCGAGCAGGCCGAAGGTCAGGGCGGTGAGGCCGCCGGAGCCGAGTACGACGCCGAGCGGGTCGAGGCGGGCACGGGCGGTGCGCGGGCTTTCGTGCACCAGGGTGAGCACCCCGATCAGGGCGACCACGGCGAGGGCGACGCCGGAGAAGAACGTCCAGCGCCAGGTCAGGCTGGTCAGGAGCCAGCCATCCGTCCAGATCCCGAGTACCGAACCGCTTCCGAGGACTGCGGCGTACACGCCGAAGGCCCTGCCGCGTTCCTTCGGATCGGTGAAGCCGGCGGCGACCAGGGACAGTGCGGAGCTGGTCAGCAGCGCGCCGAAGACGCCCTGTAGGACGCGGGCCCAGAACAGCGCGCCCGCGTCACCGGCCGCGCCGCCGAGGGCGCAGGCCGCCGCGAATCCGACCACACCGGCGAGCAGCATCCGTTTGCGGCCCAGGAGGTCCGCGAGGTGGCCGCCGAGCAGCAGCAGCGCGCCGAAGGCGAGGGCGTAGGCGTTGCCCAATCCGCTCAGGTCCTTGGCGGCCAGATGCAGATCGGCTTGGAGCGCGGGGAGCAGGATGCCGAAGCCCGACACCTGGAGCAGCACCATCAGCTGGGCCAGGGCGATGACGGCCAGGCCCCACCAGCGCCGGGGGTGCGGGGGCGCCGCGTCCTGGAGGAAACCCGGGGAGGCGGCGGCGGACCAGGCGCCGGGGCCCGGGCCCGGCGGCGGGCCGAAGCCCTGCCCGGGGATCAGCAGTGAAGGGGTCGAAGGGGTCGTGGGGGCGTACGCGGGCGGCGGGGGCGCGTACGGCTGGGCCGACGCGACGCGGGGGTCGGGCCGCGCGTCGAGTGGTTCGGCGGAGGGTTCGGCTGGGGGCGCGGCCGGGGCTCCGGCGGGCGCGAAGTCCAGCAGTTCGGCGGCGTGCCGCCCGAGTTGGGCCAGGACCGCGCCGGGCAGCCATTCCCCGGCCCGGTCCGCCGGCGTGCGTGCGGCCACCTCTTCGGGGGTGGGCCGCTGGGCCGGGTCCTTGTGCAGGCAAGCGCGGACGAGGGCGACGAGCGATTCCGGCACGCCGGTCAGGTCCGCCTCCTCCTCCGCGATCCGGAAGAGGTGGGCGTTGAGACCGCTGTCGGTCGCGCCGAAGAGCAGCCGCCCGGTGGACGCGTAGACGAGGACGGCGCCCAGGCAGAACACGTCGCTGGCGGGGGTGAGTTCGAGGCCGCGGACCTGTTCCGGCGACATGAAGCCCGGGGATCCGATCAGCATGCCGGTGTGGGTGTGCAGGCTGTCCCCGGTCAGGCTGTCCATCGCCCGCGCGATCCCGAAGTCGATGACGCGCGGGGCGTCGACGGTGACGAGGACGTTGGACGGCTTGAGGTCCCGGTGGATCAGACCGGCCCCGTGCACGGCGCTCAGGGCGAGGGCGAGGCGGTTGGCGAGGGTGTGGACCGAGTGCTCGGGCAGCGGGCCGAAGTCCTTGGCGACCACGGTCTGCAGGTCGGGGCCCGGGATGTACTGGGTCGCCACCCACGGGATCGGGGCCTCGGGGTCGGCGTCGAGTACGGCCGCCGTCCAGCTGCCGCCCACCCGCCGCGCGGCGGCCACTTCGCGCGCGAAGCGCTTGCGGAATTCTGGGTTCCCGGCGAACTCGGCCTGCACCACCTTCACGGCCACGGTGCGCCCGGCCTCGGAGCGACCCAGATAGACCAGGCCCATCCCTCCCGCGCCGAGTCGGGCGATCAGGCGGTAGGGGCCTATCCGGGTCGGGTCTTCCGCCAGCAGCTCGTCCACGGATGAAAGATAGTCCAACTCGCCAACAGGGCAAGGCCCGTCCGGTGAATCACGCGAACCCGCCGGGCAGGTGAACCTTCCCGGTCACGGCACCTGGCGGGCCCCCGACTGCCCCTCCGACTCCCCCCGCCCCCCGACTAGCTGCCCGAGGCGATCCGGTACGCGCCCGGGGTCGTGCCCGTCCAGCGGCGGAAGGCCCGGTGGAACGCGGTGTCCTCCGAGAAGCCCAGCCGCGCCGCGAGTTCCGCGATGGGCTCGCCGCTCTCCGCCAGGCCCGCGATGGCCGCGTCCCGCCGGACGTGGTCCTTCAGCTCCTGGAAGGAGGTGCCCTCCTCCCGCAGCCTGCGCCGCAGCGTCGCGGGGGACACCGCCAGGCGCCCCGCCACCTCCCCGAGCTCCGGCAGCCGCGGGGAGTTCCGCAGCCGCTGGGTCAGGGTCCGGCGGACCTGTTCCGCGACGGTGGTCCCGTACTCCGGCCGCGAGAGCAGGTCGAAGGGGGCCCGCCGCAGCATCGCGTCGAGCGCGGGCTCCTCGCGGACCAGCGGCGCGGTCAGCCAGTGCGCGTCGAAGGCGACGGCCGCGCCGGCGCGGGGCTCGCCGAAGCGGACCGGGCAGTCGAAGAGGAGCTCGTACTCCTCCTCGTGCGGCGGCGCCGGATACGAGAAGGAGGCGTACAGGAGCGGGATCCGGCGCCCGATCAGCCAGCTGCTCAGCCGGTGCCAGATGGCGAGCACGCACTCGGTGAGGAACCGCTCCTCGTCGCGCGCGAAATCGTTCCGTACGGTGAACCGCGCCTGCTCGCCGTCCAGTTCGAGCGCAAGCTCCGGTCCGCCCGGGAACAGCCCGTAGAAGGCGGCCGACCGCTCCACCGCCCCGCCGAGGTCGCGGCAGCCCAGCGCGGCGTAGCACATCATCGCGAAGGTTCCGGGGCGGCTGGGCACGGCCGACAGGCCGAGGAACTCGTCCTGCGTGCTCCGGTACAGCGCCCGGAACAGCCGCGCGAACTGCGCGGGCGTCACGCGCGCCCGGTCGTCACCGAGCAGCAGCGGCGGAATCTGCGCCTCCTGCAGCAGCGGCACGGTGTCCATGCCGCTGCGGCGCGCGCCCGCGAGCACGGCGCGCACGTGGTGCACGGTGATCGTCCGCCTCCCCATGGGGGTGACGGTAGCCGCATTGAGCGCTGGGGTCAGCGGGGGTGACGCTTCCGGTCATGCCGATCCGGGCCTCCCGGTGCCTAGCGTCATCGGTACGACCCGAGGGGGAGGCGAGCCCGATGAACGCGATGGACCGGACAGGCCCGGTGGACGAAGCCGTGCGGCCGCGGACGCTGGCGGTGTTCACCGAGTGGACGGGCGAGCGGTACGCGGCCGAGACCGCCCTGCGCCACAAGGGTGCGGCGGACGCGGCGGACGGCTGGTCCACCGTCTCCTACGGGGAACTGCGCGCCCGCGTACGGCAGTCCGGGCGCGCCCTGCTCGGCCTGGGGGTGGCCGCGGGGGAGCGGGTCGCGGTGCTCGCGGAGACCCGCCCGGAGTGGACGTACACCCACTTCGGGGTCCTGGCGGCGGGGGCCGTCCTGGTGCCGGTGTACCCGACGGCGGGGGAGGAGGAGCTCGCCTGGGTGCTGTCGGACTCCGAGGCGGTGGTGGCCGTCTGCGACGACGCGGCCCAGGCCGCCCGGGTGGAGGCGCTGCGCGCGGGGCTGCCGAAGCTGCGCGCGGTGGTGGCCATGGACGGGCTGCGCTCCCTCCCCGGAGCCGCGCCGGAGGCCGAACTCCTCGCCCGCGCCGCCTCGGTGGACCCCGGCTCCGACGCCTCGATCGTCTACACCTCGGGCACCACCGGCCTGCCGAAGGGCTGCCGCCTCACGCACGGGAACCTGGGCGCGATCCAGGACGCCACGCTCCCGCTGGTCAAGGGGGGTCCTGGGGACTCCACGTACCTCTACCTCCCCCTCGCGCACCTGCTCGCCCAGCTGATCCAGTTCACCACCCTCCTGGAGGGCGGCGAGCTCTGTTACTTCGGCGGCCGGATCGAAGACGTCATAGGCGAGCTCGCAGAGGCCCGCCCCACCCACCTCCCGTCCGTCCCCCGCCTGTTCGAGAAGCTCCACTCGGTGGTCCTCTCCCTGGCGGAGGCCCAGGACGGCGGCGCGGACCGCTTCGGCGAGGCGGTCCGGCTGGGCGTACTGGCGGCGGAGGGCCGCCTGCCGGAGGAATCCCGAGACGCCTACGAGGCGGCCGAGAAGTCCCTGTACTCCCTGGTCAGGGGCGCCTTCGGCGGCCGCCTGAAGTGGGCGCTGACGGGCGGCGCCCCGATCGCCCCGGCCACTCTCGCCTTCCTACGGGCCTGCGGGATCGCGGTGTTCGAGGGCTACGGGATGACCGAGTCGGGCGGGGTCATCAGCCTCAACCACCCGGCCGGCATCCGCTACGGCTCGGTGGGCCGGCCGATCGCCGGATGCGAGGTCCGCATCGCGCAGGACGGCGAGGTCCTGGCGCGGGGCCCGATGATCTTCCCGGGCTACCACGCGAACGAGAAGGCCACGGCGGAGGCGCTGGACGGTGACGGCTGGCTCCACACGGGGGACCTGGGTGAACTCGACGCCGACGGCTACCTCTCCATCACGGGCCGCAAGAAGGAACTGATCATCACCTCGGCGGGCAAGAACATCACCCCCACCGAGCTGGAGTTCGCCATCCAGCGCTCCCGCTACGTCTCCCGCGCGGTCATGATCGGCGACCGCCGCCCCCACCCGGTGGCCCTGATCACCCTGGACGCGGAAGAGATCGCCGCCTGGGCGGCGCGCGAGTCGGTGGACCTGTCGGAGACCTCCCCGGCCGCCCACCCGGCGGTACGGGCCCTCATCGAGGAAGCGGTCGAGTCGGCCAACACCACGGTCTCCCGCCCGGCCCGCATCCGCGCCTTCCACATCCTGTCCGAGGAGTTCACGGTGGACGCGGGCACCCTGACCCCAACGCTGAAGCTCAGGCGGCGCGCGGTGGCGGAGCGGTACGCGGGGGAGATCGAGGGGCTGTACGGGTAGGGGTGGGGTTCGGGGGCTGCGGGTGGCCTGGGCTGCGGGCTGTTCGGTGGCTTTGAGGGTCCCTGGGGGCGTCCCTCCAGTCCAGTGTCCTTCCGGGCCGGGCCGGTCCCTCAAGGGCGCTCCCTTCGGTCGCGTCGCTACGCGATGGCCTGCGGCCACCCTTGACCGACCGACCCGTCCCGGAATGCCACAAGACTTCCGGGATCCCCCCGGGGGATGGCCGGGGGGATGAGTGGGGAGGGACGGCCGTGGTCGCAGCCCCCGGGGCGGGTCCCGCCGGTCAGCCGACGCCCGGACGGCCGGAAGAGGCCCGCTGATCGGGGCTGGGGGCGCCGGGAAGTTCGGGACATCCACCCGACACCGATCGAGGACCCTTCCCGAGCCCGTCGCCCGCCAACCCGCACGACAGGACGACCACCAGCCCCCCAGGGACCGGGGGCGCATCAGATCGCTACACAGTTGCGCTCGGCTTAGCGGCTGACCACCGTCCGGGGCTGGAGGTGGGCCGCCCACGCGCCGGGGGCGATCGACGTCGTTTGGCGACGACGAGGTGGGCCTGTGGGGGGTTTGGCGGGCAACGGGGGTGCTTGGGGGGCCGGTTGATCGTCGTCGTATGCTCGCGCCGATCACCGAATTCAGGGGGAGACATGGACACACTCGTGAGTGCCAACAAGCGGGCGGTGGAGGGCTTCTTCGAAGCCGTCAGTGAGCGCCGGATCGATGACTTGCCGAAGTTCATGGCTGACGACGTCATCGACCACAACAAGATCATTCACGGTGAGGCCGACGAACCGGGTGCGGCCTTCGACGGGCTGTGTCAGCAGCTGGCCGCCTTCAACCCGCTGATCGTGCAGGTCGACGAACTCGTAGGCGAGGGCGATCGCATCGTCGCTCGTGTCACCCAGCGAGGCACCCACGGTGGTACTCACCCCCGCATGCCCGAGCCGACCGGCCGGGACTTCGAGGTCGAGGCGATCTGGATCTTCACCCTGAACCAGGGGAAGATTTCAGAGATCCGCGCGGTCAGTGACCGTCTCGGATTCTTCCTCCAGCTGGGCTGGGACTGGCCCCAGACCGACTGACTTCCTGTCATTTGTCGCCCAAAGCCGGTCAAGTCACCGCCATACGAAGCACCCCGCCCCCACGGACGGTCTCGTCGTCGCCGAACGACGTCCATCGCCCCTCGGGTGCGCGTGTGGCCTATGTCCAGCCCCAGACGGTCTTCAGTCGCTAAGCCGAGTGGCAGTGTGTAGCGATCTGTTGCGCCCCCCGACCCTGCGGGGCTGGTGATCGCCTTTTGGTGCGGGTTGGCGGGCGACGGGCTCGGGAAGGGTCCTCGATCGGTGTCGGGTGGATGTCCCGAACTTCCCGGCGCCCCCAGCCCCGATCAGCGGGCCTCTTCCGGCCGTCCGGGCGTCGGCTGACCGGCGGGACCCGCCCCGGGGGCTGCGACCACGGCCGTCCCTCCCCACTCATCCCCCCGGCCATCCCCCGGGGGGATCCCGGAAGTCTTGTGGCATTCCGGGACGGGTCGGTCGGTCAAGGGTGGCCGCAGGCCATCGCGTAGCGACGCGACCGAAGGGAGCGCCCTTGAGGGACCGGCCCGGCCCGGAAGGACACTGGACTGGAGGGACGCCCCCAGGGACCCTCAAAGCCACCGAACAGCCCGCAGCCCAGGCCTCCCCGCAGCACTCGCTCACTGTCGGCGGGTGCCCTTTAGTGCAGAAGATCGAGGCATCCCTTCACTGCTGTGCGACGCCCTGTCAGCATGGCGCGATCCAAGGGGGGATCTCGAATGAACCGATCGATACGTGGCGCCTTGATGGGTGCCCTGCTTGCCGTGGTGACGCTGTCCGGGTGTGGGGGCGGAGGCGGGTCGGACACCAGAACGCCCGACAAGCCGGCCGCGAAGAAGGCGGCGGACGCGTGCAAGGTGGCCACCACGGAGGAGGTGGCGGCGGCGCTCGGCAGCCCGGCAGGGGAGAGCGCACCGAACGGCATGGGCGACGTCATCCGGCAGTGCGACACCTGGAACGTCGAACGTGACCGCTACGTCGTCGTGCAGTTCACGAGCCTGCCGGTGGACACGACGGACCGTCCGCAGGCCCAGAAGGTGGCCGGGGTCGGTGACGCGGCGTACTTCGAGGCGGGCAAGGAGGACGGCACCCTGTACGTGCGCAAGGGCTCCGTCGAGTTCGCCGTCGCCATCATCGGCGTCGAGATGACGACCTTCACCCAGACGCCGGACCAGATGCGCGACTCCCTGATACCGCTGGCCCGCGCCATCGCGAGCCGCGTATGAGAACGGGGCCGCAGCCGTCAGGCTGCGGCCCCGCAGGCGTCGGCGGCTCAGGCTCGCGCGACCCCGCCGAGGAACGCGGCCCAGGCGGTGGGGGCCACGGCCAGCTGGGGGCCGGTCGGGACCTTGGAGTCCCGGATGTGGATGGCGGTGGCGCAGCCGGCGACCTCTACGCAGTTGCCGCCTTCGGCGCTGCTGTAGCTCGACTTGCGCCATTCGAAGGCGACTTCGAGGCACTGGCCGCCTTCGCCGCCGCTGTAGCTGCTCTTGAACCAGGCCAGGTCCGTGGTGTTCATCGCTCTTCTCCCAGCATCTTCTCGATCAGGGTCAGGGACTCGTCCGGCGTGAGCGCCTGTGCCCGGATGATCCCATAGCGTTCGGCGTAGATCCGGACCCGTTCGGGATCGGTGATCAGGTTGGGATGGTTGTAGGTCTCGGTGTAGGCGATCTGTTGGCGCCCCTTGGGATGGAGAAGGCTGAACGAGCCTTCCATCGCGGCGTGTTCGCCTCGGCTGAACGGCATCACCTGGAGCTCCACCGTACGCAGCCGACCGATCTCCAGGAACCGGCGGAGCTGGCCTCTGTGAACGGCAGGGCCACCCACGGGGCGCATCAACAGGCTCTCGTCGAGGACGAAACTGAAGGTGGGGGACGGCCACCGTTCGAAGATCCGCTGCCGGTCGAGTCGGTCGGCGACTCGCTTCTCGATCGCCGCCTCGTCGAACAGCGGGCGACGTTTCTCGAAGATGGCCCGCGCATGCGCCTCCGTCTGCAGGAGCCCCATCACGCCCTGGTAGCTGTAGTCGTGGATGGCGTTGGAGGCGGCCTCCGCCTTCGCGTAGTCCCGGAACCAATCCGGATGCCGAGTCCGCGCCCGCTTAAGCGCCTCCTTCACATCCGGGATGGCCGCACAAAGAACGCCTCCGGCGTTCAGCGCCCGGTCGACGTTCTCCAGGAAGTCCGGCTGTGGAGTCCGTACGCCCCGCTCGATGGAGGACACCAGGTCCTCTCCCACGTGCACGAGCGACGCGAGCTCCTTCTGCTGCAAGCCCGCCCGTTCCCGCAGCACCTTGATGATTTTGCCGAGCGCCTTGAAGAGGTACGCGGTGCCGTCGACCTCCACAGGTCGCTCCGGCTCCTCCTCGCGCTCCGACAGGTCGTTCATACGCTGAACCGCCCTCACCCGTACAGGCCGTACACGCAATCGCCGCCGGTCCTACGGGGGTTCCCCGTAGCGCCGCCGTTCCTGGAAAGCGTACGGCGGACCGGCCACGCTCGGTGAGGTGACGACCGAATTGAGTGACATGGCACCGGTGGAGTTCCGGCAGCTCCTTTCCGCCACCCCGCGCGGGGCCCGGCTCGCCCGGCGGCTCGCCGGGGCGCAGCTCGCCGCCTGGGGGATTCCGTACGGCTGCGCGCTGGCCGAGGACGTGGAGCTGGTGGTCGGGGAGCTGGCCGCGAACGCCGTGCTGCACGGGCGGGTGGCCGGGCGGGACTTCGAGGTCCGGCTCGGCTACGACGGCCTGCGGGTCCGGGTGGAGGTGAGTGACGCCCGGGGGGACCGGGAGCCGCCGGGGGTGGTGGCCGCAGTGGATCCCTGGTCGGCGGAGTGCGGGCGCGGGCTGGTGCTCGTAGAGGCCGTGGCGCGGGAGTGGGGCGTCCGGCCGCGCGGGGTGGGCGGGCCGGGGAAGACGGTGTGGGCCTGCCTCTGATTCCCTACGGGGTCTTCGGCCGCAGTGCGCGGGCCAGTTCGTCCACGGCGTCCGCGTCCGCCGGGGCCGTCCCGGTGAGGGTGCCGACCAGGGCCTGGGCCAGGACGGTGGCGGTGGTGATGCGGGAGTCCTCGTGTTCGTCGCCGGTGGCCTTGCCGATCACGGCGTCGCGGACCGACTGGGAGATGTCGAGGCTGCCGAAGGGGTCGGGGAAGGACAGGGCCATCACGCAGACGCCCACGTTGGCGGAGAGGATCGACTGGCCGGCCAGCTCGGGGGTCGTGCGCAGTCGCCCGGCGTCGCGGCAGCGCTCCACGGCCGACAGGAGCAGGGCCTGCGCTTCCTTGATCCCCTGCGGTTTGACCTCTCCGGTGGGCGTGAACATCAGCCGGTAGAGGTGGGGGTTGCGGAGCGCGAAGGCGACGTGGCTGTCCCAGGCCGTGCGCAGGTCCGCGACCGGGTCCTCGGTGAGGGGGTTGCGCCTCTTGTTGGCGAGGAAGCGTTCGAAGCCGAGGTCCGCGACCGCCGTGAGCAGGCCCTCTTTGTCGCCGAACTGGCGGTAGATCTCGGGCATGCCGACCTTGGCGCGTTCGCAGATGACCCGGGTCGAGATCGCCAGCGCGTCCTTGGTCGCGAGCAGTTCCGCGGTGGCTTCCAGGATGCGCTCTCGTGCCGTCGACATGGGCTCATGCTAGCAGCGCTAACAGTTCGGGCCTGGGCGGAGACCTCTGTACACATGGGTTTGTTATCGATGATTACGTGATGTGTTAGCGTTGAAAACGTCCCGACCGATCATGCGTTCTCGTAGCGAGAGAGCTGGTATTTCCCATGAGCCCGAGCCGTTCCGCGTTCACCGTCACCCACATCGGCGGGCCGACCGCGATCCTGGAGATCGCCGGCCTGCGCATCCTGATCGACCCGGCCTTCGACCAGCCGAAGAAGTACCCGAGCGGGCTGGAGAAGACCCTGGCTCCCGCCTTCGGGACCGAGGGGATCGGCGCGATCGACCTCGTACTGCTCTCCCACGACCAGCACGACGACAACCTCGACGACTCCGGCCGCGAGCTGCTGGGCGAGGTGCCCCTCGTGCTCTCCACCCCCGGAGCGCGCCGACGCCTCGGTGCGCACGTCACGGGTCTGGAGAGCTGGGCCTCCCGGGAGGTGAAGGCCCCCGGCGGCAGCGCCGTGAAGATCACTGCCGTGCCCGCCCTGCACGGGCCCGACGGAGTGGACCGAGGGGAGGACGGGGAGGTCACCGGCTTCGTGATCAGCGGTACGGGCGTCCCCACGACCTACGTCTCCGGTGACAACGCCTCGGTCAGGGTCGCCAAGGAGGTCGGCGACCGGATCAAGGCGGAGATCGGCCCGATCGACACGGCCGTCCTCTTCGCCGGCGCCGCCCGCACCCCCGCGATCCTCGACAACGCCCCCCTGACCCTCACCTCCGAGGACGCGGCCCTGGTCGCCAAGGACCTCGACCCCCGCAAGGTGGTACCGCTGCACACCGACAGCTGGAACATCTACTCCGAGGACGTCGAGTCGCTGGTGAAGGCCTTCGAGGCGCAGGGCGTCGCGGGCAGGCTCGTCGACCTCAAGCCGGCGGGGGAGGTGAAGGACCTGGGGTAGGAGGCGGCAGGTTTCGCTGCATGTGTCCGAAAGCGTGCCGTTACTGCCCGGCATCCGGACACGGGCTTGTGGCACCGGACGTTTACCATCACGCTGCCCTCTTCATGGCTGTTGAGGCGTTTGTTCGAAGCGTTGGTGCTCGAAGCGTGTGGTGTTCGAGGCACGTGGTGTTCGGAGGCGGGGTGACCGGGATGGCGGCTGTGTCAGAGGTCGAGGCGGTGGTGCGGGGGGATGCCGCGTTGCTCGAAGACGATCTGGCCGAGTTCCTCGGTTCGCTGGCCGGCCCGCGCGGGGAGGCGCCGGCGGTGTCGTCGGCGCCGTCGGTGTACGAAGGTGCGCTGTGGCGCTCCCTGTACGGGCCGGTCTCCGATGCCGTCGGCTCCAAGGTGGGGCAGGAGGCCCTGCCGCCCGCCGCCGGAGCGCCGGGCGGCGGCGGGGCGCCGCTGCGGCCGTCGATGGTCTATTGGGCCTACCGCAATTACCGGGGGTTCCCGGACGAGTCGGACGGCTCGGACGGCGAGGCCGCCCCGGCCGAACTGGCGGCGATCCGCCGGACGGCCGTGGCGGTGCGGATCCTGCTGAAGGCCGCCGTCGTGCTCGACGACATCCAGGACGGCAGCGCCGTCCGCTACGGCGAGCCCGCGCTGCACGCCACCCACGGCGTACCGCTCGCGCTCAACGCCGGCTCCTGGCTGATCACGGCCGCGCTCGCGCACGCGGCCGATCCCGCCGTCGTACGGAGCCTGCTGCGGGCGGTCCACCAGGGCCTGGCCGGGCAGGCCGTGGACATATCGGCCCGCTCCGCGCAGACCCGTGCCGAGCTGACGGCCGCGTCCCGCGAGGAGCGGGTGGAATTCTGGGAGTCGACGGCCGCGCTCAAGACGGGGACGCTGTTCTGGATGCCGCTGGACGCGGCGGTGGCGGCGCTGGACGTCGTGGAGGACGAGCGGCGCACGCTGGACGAGGCCATGCGCAAACTCGGTCTGGCGAGCCAGCTGTTCAACGACCTGACCGACTTCGTGCCGGAGTTCGGCCGGGGCAAGACGCACGAGGACTTCGACGGACTCGGCAACCGGGTCTCCCTGGAGCTCGTCGACTCCGAGCGGATCGGGCTGGACGGTGCCCGGCTGAAGCCGTTCGTCCTCGGTCACCCGAAGCTGGAGGAGACCCTCCTCGGGCTCGCCGCCGAAGCGGTCGAGCTGAAGCGGGCGGCGAAGGAGGCCGTGCACGGGGTCTGCCGTTCCGAGCGCAGCGCCGCGTACTTCGACGTGACGATCGAACGCAAGGGCCACGTCATCGACCGGCTGCTCCAGGCGATCCAGAAGCGCAGCGGCGCATGAGCGCCACGGTGATGGAGCGCCTGCGGGCCGGTACGCGCGGAGCCCACGACGGGTTGGAGGGCGCCCGGTTCTCGACCGCGATGACCGACGGGACGCTCCCGCTCGACCGGTACGTCGGCCAGCTCGCCGCCTACCGCGTGGTGCTGGAGGCGCTCGAAGGGGAACTGTCGCGCGCCACCGACCCGTCCGTCGGCTGGGTGTGGTCCGAGGAGCTGCGCAAACTTCCCCTCGTCGACCGCGACCTGAACCACTTCGGCGGCGGCGAAGGCGAAGACCACGGCGGCGGCAGGGCCCTGGCGGCCGAGGCGGGGAAGGCGTTCGCCCGAGCCGTCCGCGACGCGGCGGTCGCGGATCCCCGGGCGCTCCTCGGGTTCCTGTACGTCATGGAGGGCTCCACGCTCGGCGGCATGCTCCTGAGCCCGTACGTGACCAAGGCCTACCGGCTGGACGACGGGGACGGGACGGCCTACTACGGCTGCGGCGACCGCGGGCGCTGGGCGCGTTTCACCGCCCGCATGAACGCCGCACTCACCGCCCCCGAGGCACAGGAGCCCGTCATCGCCGCCGCCCGGGAGGCCTACCGCCACACCGCGGAGATCACCCGGGCCCTGTCCGCGGGGCTGCCTTCGGAGATGCCTTCGGGGCCGCCTTCGGGTATGCCCGCGGCTACTTGAGGTTTTCGGAGATCAGCTTCTTGAAGGCGTCCGGGGTGATCGAGTCGATTCCCTGGCCGGAGTTGACCGTGAGCTTCTTGCCGTTGACGGACACGTCCGGGGTGCCCTGCATGTTCTGGTCGTAGAAGGCCTGGCCGACCTTTTCGGCCCACGGCATGTAGGTGAGTTCCTTGACGGCCTGGTTGAACGCGGGCGTGCGCAGCCCCGGGACCTGGTCGGCGAGTTCCAGCAGGGTGGCCGTGGAGCCGAACTTGTCGTCGGTCTCCTTCTCCGGGTGGTTCTTGTAGAGCACTTGGAGGTACTCCATGAACTTCTCCGGGCTCTCGTTCACCGCCGCGCCCAGGGCGTTGACCGCGCGCTTGGAGCCCTTGCCGCCGCCCAGCGCCTTGTCCAGGAACGTGGCGAAGTGGTACTCGACGCGGTAGGTGCCCGCGTCCGCCTGCTCCTTGATGGTCTTGCCGAGGCCGATCTCGACGCCCGCGCAGTAGGGGCAGCGGGGGTCGAGCCAGACCGACAGGACGTTCTTCGCGTCGGCCTTGCCGTACGGGACGACGATGCCGTCCTTGCCGGTGGTGTTGGCCGGCTGGACGAATGGCTTGCCCGCGGCCTCGTCGCCGGAGCCGGAGGAACCTGAGGAGTTCGCGGCGTAGACGCCGATGCCGACCGCGAGGGCCAGTACGGCTACCAGCGAGCCGCCGATGAGGATGCGCCCGCGCAGCTTCGTACGCCGGGCCTGTGCCTCGCGCTCCTCGCGCATCCGCTCGCGGGCCTCGCGCCGCTGGTCCTTCTTGCTGGTTGCCATCATCCAAGAATAAAGACCGTAGAGCGGTCAAGTATGGGCCATTAGGGCGAATGGGGCAGGGACTTAAGGCCTTTGTCCATTACCGGACAAGAGACCGGTGAAGACGAGACGAATGGTGTGCCACATCTCCCGGGGAGACGGCGAGTCGGGCCTCTGGACCTGATAGACAGTTAACATCCACGGCCCGACCCGTCGTACGTGCAGTCGTAGGCGCAGTTGGGCGAGCAACGGGATGACCAGCTCGACGCGTATACGTTTTACGGCGGCCCGCCCGGTCGCCCTGGGGGGATTGCCGCACTGTGAAGCCACTTCACCGTCACCTCGTCAACACCTCGCGCAAAGTCATGTGCACGGCCGCCCTCGCGGCCAGCCTGACCACCGCCGCGGTCGTGACCAACACGCCGATCGCGGGCGCGGGGGAAGCCGAACCGACCCCCGACAGTCCCCAGGCCACCGATCGCGGTGACGCCCGGCTGGAGCTGCCGGACCTGGTCGCCGACCCGCCGCTGCCCCCTGGCGCGGCCAGCCCCGGGGCGGGGGCGAGCGGGATACCCGCGACCGCCCTCGACGCGTACAAGCGGGCCCAGACCTCGGTGGCCGCCGCGCTCCCCGGCTGCAAGCTGCCCTGGGAACTGCTGGCCGGCATAGGCAGGGTCGAGTCCGTGCACGCCTCCGGGTACGGGCTCAAGATGGACGGGTACACCGAGAAGCCGATCCGCGGACCGCGCCTGGACGGCAACGGGTTCGCCGAGATCAAGGACACCGACAAGGGCGAGTGGGACGCGGACGCGGTGTACGACCGCGCCGTCGGCCCGCTGCAGTTCATCCCCTCCACCTGGGCCACGTGGGGCGCCGACGGCAACGGCGACGGCAAGCGCGACCCGAACAACATCTACGACGCGGCGCTCGGCGCGGGCCTCTACCTGTGCGCGGGAGGCAGGAACCTCACCGACCCGGCGCAGCTCGACAAGGCCGTCCTCAGCTACAACAACTCGCGCGACTACGTGAACACCGTGCTCGGGTACATGCGGCAGTACCAGGCCGGGGACGGCGCGGCCGGGGTTCCGAACCCGCCGGCCGGCAACTACCCGACCCCGAACCCGCCGGTGCCGCCGACGCCCCCGACGCCGCCCGCGCCCAGGCCGACGCCCACCCCGACGCCGACCCCGACTCCCAAGCCGACGCCCACCCCGACGCCGACCCCCACCCCGACGCCCACCCCGACCCCGACCCCGCACCTGGACAAGCTGGTGGCGGTCGGCTCCACCGAGCTCACGGCCGAGGCCGGGACCGTGTTCGGGCAGGCCCCGCAGGTCAAGGCGGTGCTCAGCGACGGCAAGGCGGCGGCCGGCCAGACCGTCGTGCTGTCGGTCGAGGAGGACACCACCGGCGGGACGGTCTTCGCGGCCGACGGCAAGAACTTCGCGGTGCTCCACACCGACGCGAACGGCCTGGTGACGGTCCCGAGGCTGAAGGCGGGGGAGAAGGCGGGGGCGTTCGTCCTGCGCGCCACCGGCTACGACGCCTCGCGCGAGGTCACCGTGAAGTTCACGGGCAAGGTCACCCCGGCCCAGGCGGACCTGCTGGTCCGCAGCGGGGCAGATGCGGACAAGCCGGTCGTCGCGGTGACCGGGACCGCGATCAAGGGCATCGAGTTCCTGGCGACGGCGAAGGACAAGCCGGTCGCAGGGGCGAAGGCCACGGCCGGGTTCGGCACGGTGGACAAGGACGGGAAGTGGGTCCCGGCGGACCCGGCGACGGCGGGTGCGACCCCGTACTTCACGGACAAGGAAGGCAAGAAGCTCACGGAGCTGGAGCTGCCGGCGACGGCCGCGGACGGCAAGATCGCCCTTCCGGAGGTCTCCACGACGGGCGTGACCCCGGGCAAGTACACCCTGCGCGTCCGCGTCTCGGACAAGGTGTTCGTACTCCTGGAGATCACGATCACCCCGGCGGCCGCCCCGCAGGCGTAACCCGGGCCCCGGACTCGGGCCAGGCCCGAGGGGCGGAGCCCCCGGGCCCCCGGCCCCGTACCGCCTACGGCAAAGCGCCCCCCGGCACCGTCCAAACGGTGCCGGGGGGCGCTGCCGTAGGCCCCGTCCAACGACCCGGCCAGGGCAAGGGCAAAGGCAGGAGCCCCGTCGACTCTGCTCGCGCAGAGAAGACAGGGCTCCTTGGGTACTGCATATCCAACCGCGATTGGTTGGCCCAGGCGACTAGGCCGGGGTGACGTTCTCCGCCTGCGGGCCCTTCGGACCCTGGGTGACGTCGAAGTTCACCAGCTGGTTCTCCTCAAGGGAGCGGAAGCCGGCGGCGTTGATCGCGGAGTAGTGGACGAAGACATCCGGGCCGCCGCCGTCCTGGGCGATGAAGCCGAAGCCCTTTTCAGCGTTGAACCACTTGACGGTTCCGGTAGCCATGAGCCCTCCTATGGGCCAAAGGGTCGCCCTGCTCCAGAACCTGCTAAGAAGTCTGAAAACTACAAAAGCCTGCGGGTCACATTCTCCGCAGGCCTCGTACTGCAAGGGAAACCAAACTGCAACTTGCGTCGAGCCTAGCACGCACCTCCCGGCCGAGACCAGAGGGAAAGATCACGTCACTCGGACGTTTGAGACCCGCCAGACGGCTGACGGTGACGCGGGGGCTAGTCTCGCGATGTGGACGTCTATCGCAGCCGGCCCCGTGTCGGCCACATTCAGTTCCTGAACTGCCTGCCCCTCTACTGGGGGCTGGCCAGAACCGGCACGCTGCTGGACCTGGAGCTGACCAAGGACACCCCTGAGAAGCTCAGCGCGAGCCTCGTCGAGGGCGGCCTCGACATCGGCCCGATCACCCTCGTGGAGTTCCTCCGCAACGCGGACCAGCTCGTCGCCTTCCCCGACCTCGCGGTCGGCTGCGACGGGCCCGTCATGTCCTGCGTGATCGTCTCGCAGGTCCCCCTGGACCAGCTGGACGGCGCCCGCGTCGCCCTCGGCTCCACCTCGCGCACGTCCGTACGCCTGGCCCAGCTGCTGCTCGCCGAGCAGTACGGGGTGCGTCCCGACTACTACACCTGCCCCCCCGACCTGGGGGTGATGATGCAGGAGGCCGACGCGGCGGTGCTGATCGGCGACGCCGCGCTGCGCGCCTCGCTGCACGACGCGCCCCGGCTCGGGCTCGCCGTGCACGACCTCGGGCAGATGTGGAAGGAGTGGACCGGACTGCCGTTCGTCTTCGCCGTCTGGGCCGCTCGAAAGGACTACCTGGAGCGCGAGCCCCACGTCGTCCGCAAGGTCCACGAGGCCTTCCTCGCCTCCCGCGACGTCTCCCTGGAGGAGGTCGCCAAGGTGGCCGAGCAGGCCGCCCGCTGGGAGGCCTTCGACGCGGAACTGCTGGAGCGGTACTTCACCACCCTCGACTTCCGCTTCGGCTCCGAGCAACTGGCCGGTGTACGTGAATTCGCGCGGCGGACGGGACTGACGACGGGGTATGCGCCGGACGTGGCGGTCGAGCTTCTGGCGACGGCTGCCGCGGGGTATTAGCGCGGCTTATGGGCTTCGCCTTTCCGGATACCGGAAAGGCGAATACTCCGTTTACCGGTAATCCGTTCCCATTTCACCTTCCGGGAGTCCGGGGGTGGAAAGGCGGAGCCCCGCCGCTCCCCGCAGCCGGTCGCGCGGACCCTGCCTTCCGGATCCTCCGGGCGCCGTGAGAGGGTCGCTGCCCGACGGGCACGGGAAGGCGGGAGAGCGGGATGACCACCGGACGGGTACTGGTCGCCGACGACGACGCCGCGATCCGCCGCTCGCTGGAGCGCGGGCTGCGGCTGAGCGGCTTCACCGTGCTGCTCGCCGAGGACGGGCCCCGCGCGCTGGAGCGGCTCGCCGGGTCGGGGGCGGACATGGTGGTGCTGGACGTGTCCATGCCCGGTCTGAGCGGGATCGAGGTCTGCCGCGCTCTGCGCACCCGGGGCGACGAGACGCCCGTACTGATGCTCTCGGCGCTGGACGAGGTCGCCGACCGGGTCGCCGGACTGCAGGCCGGTGCGGACGACTACCTGGTCAAACCGTTCGCGCTGGAGGAACTGGTGCTGCGGATCCAGGCCCTGTTGCGCCGCCGCCCCGCCGCGCCGCCCGCCCACGACCGGCTGCGGGCCGGGCCCCTGGTGATCGACGAGGCCACCCGCCAGGTGCTCCACGACGGCGTGGAGCTCCGCCTGACCAGGCGGGAGTTCGATCTGCTCGCGCAGCTGGCACGGAACGCCGGGATCGTGCTCAGCCGCGATCACCTGCTGGACCGCGTCTGGGGCTACGACTTCGACGTGCGTTCCGACGTCGTCGACACCTTCGTCAGCTACCTGCGGCGCAAGCTGGAGGACGGCGGCCGGCCCCGGATGATCCACACGGTCCGCGGCGTGGGCTTCGTCCTGCGCCTCCCCGAAGGGCCGGGCACCCCGTGAAGCTCTCCACCCGGATCGCGCTCTCGGTCACCGTCGTCGTGCCGCTGCTGGTGGTCACGGCCGGACTGCTGCTGCTCGGGCTCGTCAACCGCGACCTGCGCCACCAGCAGGACATCCGGCTGCAGGAGCGGGCGAAGGCCGTCACCCCGGACGTCCGGACGCTGCTGAACGCCGAGCGCAGCGGCCGGCCGAAGGTCGAGCAGAACCAGCACCGCAAGGTGCTCGGCGACGCGCTGGACGTCGGCGTCCGGGTGGTGGCGGCGGACGGCACGCTGGTCCTGACCGGCGGCCCGCAGCCCGCCGAACCCCCGGCCACCGCCCCGGGCGGGCCCGTGACCGTACGGGCCAAGGGCCACACCTGGCGGGTCCTGACCGTGCGGGTGGAGGGCGCCTCGCCGGGCACGCTCTGGCTTTCCTCCCCGACCTCGGCGTCCGACCCGCAGCTCAGCGCCGTACGCCGCCGGATGCTGCTGGTGGCCCTGCTCGCCGCCCCGGTCTCCGGACTGCTCGCCTACGCCCTGGCCGACCGGGCGACGGCCTCGCTGCGCAGGCTCAGCCGCCGGGCCGCCCGGCTGGACCCGGGCGAGGGGGCGGCGGGCTTCACGGCCGAACGCTCACGCATCACCGAGGTCGACGAACTCGCCTCCTCGATCGGGCAGTTGCTGGCACGGTACGACGAGCAGGCGGGCCGCACGGCGCAGGCCCTGGACACCGCCCGCTCCTTCTCCTCCGCGGCCTCGCACGAACTGCGCACCCCGCTGATGAGCATGCGGACCGACCTGGACGTCCTGTCCGCCCACCCCGACCTGCCCGCCGCCGAACGCGCCGAGGTGGTGCGGGACCTGCAGGCCGACCACGCCCGGCTGCTGGAGCTGCTGACCGCGCTCCGGACGCTCGCCCAGGGCGACTTGGTGGAGGTCTCCGCATTCGGCCCGCTCGACCTGGCGGAACTGGTCGACTCGGCGGTCGTGGAGACCGGACGCCGACACCCCGAGGTGGAGGTGAGCACCGCGCTCCCCGCCGAGTTGAAGGTCTTCGGTTGGGACGCGGGTCTGCGGATCCTGCTCGCCAACCTGCTGGGCAACGCGGTGGCCCACGGCCACGCACCGGGCGAGCCCGCCCGGATCGCCGTCCGGTTGCGTGCGGAGGGCGGCTGGGCGGTCCTCGACGTGGAGGACGCCGGGCCGGGCATCCCGGCCGCCGACCGGGCGGCGGTCTTCCGCCGCTTCCACCGCGGCCCCGACAGCCCGGGTTCGGGGCTGGGCCTGACGCTGGTCGCCCAGCAGGCGGCGCTGCACCGCGGCGAGGTCACCACCGCGACACCGGTCGGCGGCGGTACGGGCAGCAGGTTCGAGGTGCGGCTGCCGCTGCTCGTCGAGGACACGAAGACCCTGCGGCTGCCGGTCCGGCGGGACTGGATCTCCCGGAACGGCTGACCGCCGGAGCCGGTCCGCGGTTTCACAAAGAAGCCACAAAGACGCCCGCTACGTTCCTGCCCGGTCGGACCACTCACGGGTCCGGCCCTCGTGGCATCGAAGGAGACAGCACATGCGCGCGAACCGTACGACCGTCGCCGCCATCGGCACGCTCGCCCTGGCCGGCGCCCTGCTCGCCGCCACCCCCGCGCTGGCGGTGACCGGCAAGGACACCAAGCCCGCCAAGTCCGCCAAGCCCGCCGCCCCGAAGGGCGACGGCGCCAAGTCGATCTGCAAGCGCCTGCCGGAGACCGAGAAGAAGGTCGCCGCCTCGATCACCCGGCTGGGCGGCGACGCCACCGTGCCCGGCTCGATCGCCCGGCTGGAACAGCGGGTGGCCAACGCCAAGGCGGACGGTCACACGGAGATCTACACCTACCTCAACGACCGGCTCACCTTCCGCAAGAGCCTGCTGCCCACGCTCCAGACCCGGCAGACCGACCTGAAGTCCGTCAGCACCTGGTGCGCGGCCCAGGGCGCCCCGGCGGCGAAGAAGTGATCCGCCGCCGCACCGCCACCGGCCTCGCCGTCGTGGTGGCGACGGCCGCGCTGCTCCTCACCGGCTGCGGCACGGACGGCGCCGCCGCACCCGACCGGGCGGGCCAGACGGCCCAAACGGGCGGCGGGGACGACGCCCAGGCGCAGGAGATGAAGGAGAAGCTCGACAAGGCCGACCAGGACGCCGCCCAGGCGGACGCGGACGCCACGCAGAACAACTGATCCCCCGGGTTCCGGAGGGATCGTGTTCCGGACGGTGCCTTGGCCGGGGGAGCCGGTCCGGGTGATGCTGGCCCCCGAGGCGTACCTGCCGTGGCCGCAGGAACGCGGGTCTGCGGGGAGGGGGGCGGGCTGACATGGGCATCGCCGTGTTCGTGGCCGGGGTCCTGCTCTGGGGCGCGGCGGCCGGGCTGCTCGTGCCCCGGGCCGCCTACCGGCTCTCCGTCGAGGCCGGTGCCCCGTGGCGCTCGGCCTGTCCCTGGGGCCACGCCCTGACGGGGCCGGCCCGCGGCTGGCTGGGCCGTCCCCGCTGCCCCGGCTGCGCGGCCGCTGCCTTCCCGGCCGGGCGGGAGCCCGACCCGGGGGCCACCTTCCGTCCAGGCCGGGGTCCCCGTACCGGGCGCGACGGCGCCTTCGCGGCCGCCAGCCGGCCCGTGCTCGCCACCACGCTCGTCTGTCTCGCCCTCGGGGCCGGGGTCGGGGCGCGGCCCGAGCTGGTGGCCTGGCTGCTGCTCGCACCGCTGACGGTGCTGCTCTGCCTCGTCGACCGGGCCGTGCACCGCCTCCCCGACGTGCTGACCTTCCCGCTCGCCGTCCTGACGGCCGCCGCCCTCGGGGTGGCCGCGCTGTTCCCCGGGGCCGGCGGCTCCTGGCCGCGGGCGCTGCTCGGCGGGCTGGTCCTCGGCGGCTGCTACTTCCTCCTCTTCCTCATCAACCCCCGGGGCATGGGCTTCGGCGACGTGAAACTCGCCCTCGCCGTCGGCCAGATCCTCGGCTGGTACGGCTGGCCCGTGCTCTTCGCCGGCACCTTCGCCGCCTTCCTCGCCGGGGCCGTCCACGGCCTCACCCTGATCGCCCTGCGCCGCGCGGACCGCACCAGCCCGATCCCCTTCGGTCCCTTCATGGCGGGCGGGGCCCTGGCCGGGGTGATGTACGCGGGCCTCGGCCTCGGCGCCGGGCTGGGTCTGTGAAGGGCCGGGTCCCTGGAGGACGGGGCCGGGTCTCTGAAGGGAGGGTGCGGCCGCTGGCGTAGGCTGGATCGGTCCGGACCTTAGACCCGCCCCTGAGCCCGCCAGCCGAAAGGTGACGCCCCGGTGACCGACCAGGCCGATCTCCAGTCTGTCCTCGACCGTGCCGCCGCAGGGGGCCGGATCACGAAGGAAGAGGCGCTCGACCTCTACCGCCACGCCCCGCTGCACGCGCTCGGCAAGGCCGCCGACGCCGCGCGCCGCCTGCGCTACGCGGGTACCGAGCACATCGCGACGTACATCATCGAGCGGAACATCAACTACACCAACGTGTGTGTGACGGCGTGCAAGTTCTGCGCCTTCTACGCGGCCCCCAAGGACACCGAAAAGGGCTGGTCCCGCGACCTCGAGGACATCCTGCGCCGCTGCGCGGAGACCGTCGAGCTGGGCGGCACGCAGATCATGTTCCAGGGCGGCCACCACCCGGACTACGGCGTCGAGTACTACGAGCACCACTTCTCCGCCATCAAGAAGGCCTACCCGCAGCTGGTCATCCACTCCCTCGGCGCGTCCGAGGTCGACCACATGGCCCGCATCTCCGGCGTCAGCGCCGAAGAGGCCATCAAGCGCATCCACGCGGCCGGTCTCGACTCCTTCGCGGGCGCCGGCGCCGAACTGCTGCCGGAGCGGCCGCGCAAGGCGATCGCCCCGCTCAAGGAGTCCGGCGAGCGCTGGCTGGAGATCATGGAGATCGCCCACAAGCTGGGCGTGGAGTCCACCTCCACCATGCTGATGGGCACCGGCGAGACCAACGCCGAGCGCATCGAGCACATCGCGATGATCCGGGACACGCAGGACCGTACGGGCGGCTTCCGCGCCTTCATCCCGTACACCTACCAGCCCGAGAACAACAAGCTCAAGGGCCGCACCCAGGCGACCGTGTTCGAGTACCTGCGCATGATCGCCGTCGCGCGGCTCTTCCTCGACAACATCGCCCACATCCAGGGCTCCTGGCTCACCGTCGGCAAGGAGGCGGGCCAGCTCTCCCTGCACTACGGCGCCGACGACCTCGGCTCGATCATGCTGGAGGAGAACGTCGTCTCCTCGGCCGGTGCCAAGCACCGCTCCAACCGCATGGAGATCATCGACCTGATCCGCAAGGCGGGCCGCGTCCCGGCGCAGCGCGCGACGACGTACGAGCACCTCCTGGTGCACGAGGACCCGGCGAACGACCCGGTCGACGACCGCGTCGTCTCGCACATCTCCTCCACCGCCATCGAGGGCGGCACGGCCCACCCCGAGCTGAAGCTCATCTCCACGAACTGACGCGCCCGTGCTCACGATCCACACCGCCGAACTCCTCGTCACCGGGCAGGGCACCACCGCCCTGCGCGGCGGCGCGGTCCTGGTCGAAGGGGACCGGCTCGCCGCCGTGGGCCCGTACGAGGAGCTCGCCGCGGCCCACCCGCACGCGCGGGCCCGCAGCTGGCCGGGGGTACTGACCCCCGGACTGCTGGCGCGCGGCGGCGACGAGCTGCTGGAGCGGACGTACTACCCGGACGACCCGTACGAGACCACCGAGCTCGGAACCGAACCGATCAGCGGCGCCGAGGCGCTGGACGGCCTGAAGATGACCGAACCCCGCTGGGGCAACAGCGCCCGGCGCGGCACCCAGAAGCTCCTCGCGCGCGGGGTGGTGGCCGTGACCGGCCGCTTCACGATCCCCTCCGTGCGCACGGCGGTGGTCCGCTCCGGACTCGCCGTCCTCCCGCCCACCCCCTACGAGGGCCCGGCCTCCCTGAATCCGCTCGCCGGACGGGACAGGGCCGAAGAGGCCTTCCACGGGGTCCTGGAGCCGGGAGCCCCGGCCCGGTTCGCGGTCTTCGCCGTGGCCGGCCCGGCGGAACTGCTGGAGCAGGGCCCGACCACCTGCGTGGCCACGGTCATCGGCGGCCGGCTGCTGCACCGCCGCCGCTGAGGGCGCTGCCGACGCCGGGGGCTGCCGACGCCGAGGGCGCTGTGCCGCCGAGCGCGGGCCGGGGGCGGCCTGCGAGAATGACCGGGTATCCGTGTATCCGCGTATCGCGTATCCGCCGAGGGCACCCGCCCGCGCAGACCCGAGGGGCCAACGCCAGTGACCACCGCTTCCCTGGACAAGCAGCCGCACGAAGTCGCCTCCATGTTCGACGGCGTGGCGGCGAACTACGACCTCACCAACGACGTCCTCTCCCTCGGGCAGGCCCGCCTGTGGCGCAAGGAAGTCGCCAAGGCGGTCGGTGCGCGCCCCGGGCACAAGGTCCTCGACCTGGCCGCCGGCACGGCCACCTCCTCGCTGCCCTTCGCCGCGACCGGCGCGTACGTGGTCCCCTGCGACTTCTCCCTGGGCATGCTCCGCGAGGGCAAGAAGCGCAACCCCTGGCTCCCGCTGACGGCGGGCGACGCGACGAAGCTCCCGTTCCAGGACGGGGTCTTCGACACCGTCACCATCTCCTTCGGGCTGCGCAACGTCCAGGACACCGACGCCGCCCTGCGCGAGCTGTACCGGGTCACGAAGCCCGGCGGCCAGGTCGTCATCTGCGAGTTCTCGCAGCCCACCTGGGCGCCCTTCCGGACCGTGTACACCGAGTACCTGATGCGCGCGATGCCGCCGGTGGCCCGGGCGGTCTCCTCCAACCCCGACGCGTACGTGTACCTCGCCGACTCCATCCGCACCTGGCCCGACCAGCCGGAGCTGGCCGGGCTGCTGCAGAAGGCCGGCTGGTCCAAGGTGGCCTGGCGCAACCTGAGCGGCGGCATCGTGGCCCTGCACCGCGGCTTCAAGGGGTAGTTCCCGGTGGACTACCAGGCGTTGCTGGAACAGGTCGCGACCGATATCGCCCCGCTGGTCGGCAGCGGCACCACCGCCGAGTACATCCCGGCGCTGGCGTCCGTGGACCCCCGGCAGTTCGGCATGGCCATCGCCGACCTCGACGGCAACGTCTTCGGAGTGGGGGACTGGCAGACCCCGTTCTCCACCCAGTCCATCACCAAGGTCTTCGCGCTGGCCCTCGCGCTCGCCGAGGGCGGCGACAGCCTGTGGGAGCGGGTGGGCCGGGAACCCTCCGGCAACCCCTTCAACTCGCTGGTGCAGCTGGAGTACGAGAACGGCATCCCGCGCAACCCGTTCATCAACGCGGGAGCCCTGGTCGTCACCGACCGGCTCCAAACCCTGACGGGCGACGCGAGCAGCGAACTGCTGCGGTTCCTCCGGGAGGAGAGCCAGAACCCGGACGTCGCCTTCGACGCGGACGTCGCAGCCTCCGAACACGAGCACGGTGACCGCAACGCGGCCCTGGCCCACTTCATGGCCTCGTACGGGAACGTCGACAACCCGGTGCCGACGCTGCTCGACCACTACTTCTGGCAGTGCTCGATCGAGATGAGCTGCGCCGACCTCGCCCGCGCGGGCCGTTTCCTGGCCCGCCACGGGCTGCGCGCCGACGGCTCCCGGCTGTTGACGCGCAGCGAGGCGAAGCAGATCAACGCGGTGATGCTGACGTGCGGAACCTACGACGCGGCGGGCGAGTTCGCCTACCGCGTCGGCCTGCCGGGCAAGAGCGGCGTGGGCGGCGGCATCGTGGCGGTGGTCCCCGGAGCATGCACGCTGGCCGCGTGGAGCCCGGGCCTCGACCCCCAGGGCAACTCGGTCGCAGCCGTAGCCGCGCTGGACCGCTTCACGACCCTGACGGGCCTGTCGGTCTTCTGACCCGCCGTTGCCGGGGGCCAGCCCCCGGACCCCCGCGCCTCAAACGCCGGCGGGGCTGGATTACTGCAGCGCCAGCTCGTAGCGGCGGCCGTACCGGATCCCGTTGGGCAGCAGGAACCGCTCCGCCAGGGTCATGCCCAGCCGCTCCGCGACGGCGATCGACCGGACGTTGGCGTCGTCGATCATCGCCACCACGTCCGGGACCCCCGCCTCCCGCACTCGCTCCACAGTGGCCAGTGCAGCCGCGTACGCGTACCCCTTCCCCCAGGCGGAACGCCCCAGCCGCCACCCGATCTCGATCTCCCCGACCGGCCCCCACGCCTTTTCCGCCGGCCACGGCTGGGCCCCGGTGAAGCCGAGGACCTCCCCGTCCCCGTCCGTCAGGGTCCACAGGCAGAAGCCGAGCCGTGCGTCGTGCAGCCGCTGCCGGGCGGTGAACTCCTCGTAGAAGGACGGCTCGGCGGGACCGCCGAGGAATTCCATGACGTCGGGGTCGTTGAAGACCCGGTGCCAGGCGTGCGCGTCCTCGTCCGTCGGTACACGGAGCTGGACGGCGGGGAGCGGCCGGGTCGGCGAGGTGGTCACAGTGGGCAGCCCTTCGGATCGCGATCTCTCTCGCTGCATAGACTGCACATGTCTTGTGCCGTTGGGCACCCCTTATCGAGCCTTCGGGAGACCCCGCTGTGACCGAGCCCCTCTCCGAGCACTCCGCGGACGTGATCGTCGTCGGGGCCGGGCCCGCCGGCTCGACCACCGCGTACTACCTGGCCAAGGCCGGACTCGACGTCCTGCTCCTGGAGAAGACGGCGTTCCCGCGCGAGAAGGTCTGCGGCGACGGGCTGACCCCGCGCGCCACGAAGCAGCTGGTCTCCATGGGGATCGACATCTCCGAAGAGGCCGGCTGGCTCCGCAACAAGGGCCTGCGGATCATCGGCGGCGGCCAGCGCCTCCAGCTGGACTGGCCCGAACTGGCCTCGTTCCCCGACTACGGACTCGTCCGCAAGCGCGACGACTTCGACGAGACCCTGGCCCGCCAGGCGCAGAAGGCCGGCGCCCGCCTCTACGAGCGCTGCAACGTCGGCGAGCCCGTCCGCGACCCCCGCACCGGCCACATCACCGGCGTGCAGGCGAAGCTGGGCGAGGAGAAGACCCCGGTCACCTTCAGTGCCCCGCTCGTCGTCGCGGCCGACGGCAACTCCTCGCGGCTCTCCCTCGCGATGGGGCTGCACCGCCGCGAGGACCGCCCGATGGGCGTGGCCGTCCGCACGTACTTCACCTCGCCCCGCCACGACGACGACTACCTGGAGTCCTGGCTGGAGCTGTGGGACCGGCGCGGCGCCGAGGACCGGCTGCTCCCCGGCTACGGCTGGATCTTCGGCATGGGCGACGGCACCTCCAACGTGGGCCTGGGCATCCTCAACTCCTCCTCCGCCTTCAAGGAGCTGGACTGGCGCGAGGTCCTCAAGGCCTGGTGCGCGTCGATGCCGGAGGACTGGGGCTACACCCCGGAGAACATGACGCAGCCCATCCGCGGCGCGGCGCTGCCGATGGCCTTCAACCGCCAGCCGCACTACACCAAGGGCCTCCTCCTCGTCGGCGATGCGGGCGGCCTCGTCAACCCGTTCAACGGCGAGGGCATCGCCTATGCGATGGAGTCGGGCCAGATCGCCGCCGACGTCATCGTCCAGGCGCACTCCCGCGCCACCCCCGCCCTGCGCGAACTGACCCTGCACAGCTACCCGAAGGTCCTCAAGGAGACCTACGGCGGCTACTACACGCTGGGCCGCGCGTTCGTGAAGCTCATCGGCAACCCGAAGATCATGAAGATCGCCGCCCAGCGAGGCCTGAGCCACCCGGTGCTGATGAAGTTCACCCTGAAGATGCTGGCCAACCTGACCGACCCGACGGGCGGCGACTCGATGGACCGCATCATCAACGGCCTCTCGAAGGTGGCCCCGAAGGCCTGACGCGGCGCGCAGCCGCTGCGGCGGACGGTGTGCGGAGGAATCAGGCGGGCTGCGGCGGGGGGTTGTCCCCGGTGCGGCCCGTCTGGTCCTGGGGGGTGTCGAGGCCTCGTTGGTACGAAGCTTCGTCCGATCGGTGGACCGTCCGGATACAGCGGGCCAGCAGCATCAGACCGCAGATCAGGAGCGTGCCCGATGCGGTCCAGTCGAGGGCGAGCGTGATCGAGGAATTGGGCTTCTGCCACGGGCGGGCGGTGTTCAGCAGCCAGCCCCCCAGCGACAGGAGACAGAGCCCGGCTGCGGCCGGGACGGCTGTGGGATCGGCGGTCGGATGGGCACCGGAACCGGGGCCGGGGGCTTGGTCGGATGGCCTGGTGATCACGGATCACCACCTCCTGGGGTGACTCGGGCGAACGCGCCTCAGCTATCTTCGCAGGGCTTCGCCCGGTTCGATACGAGCTGCCCGCCAGCCGGGATGGTGACCCGTCAGTAGGTCGGCCCGCCCCGGTGAGCCCCGGTCGGCCCCGGTCGGGCCGGCACTTGCCGAGGGCTTCGGTCTGTCGCTCACCGAGGGCTCCCGCCGCCGGAGCAGGCGCTGGGCGCGAGCGAGATCTGCGCCTCCTGGAGCCCCCGGGACCGCCCGGACACCGCCCCCATGGCCCTCAGGCGGCCTTCAGGGGGCCCTCAGAGGCTCCAGGAGGCCCCGGGACGGCGAAAGGCCGGTACTCCACCCCCGAGCGGGGGAGTACCGGCCTTTCGCGCGTCGCAGGACGCGTCAGCGCTGACGTCGGTCAGCGGATGCCTCAGAGGACGCGGACGGCGCCCGTCGGCTTGTCGTAGCTCAGGGCGCGCTCGACGATGCCGGTGTTGGGGTTCTGCGCGCCGACGAAGTTGCCGCCGCCGACGTAGATGGCGACGTGGTAAGCGCTGCCCCTGGAACCCCAGTACAGGATGTCGCCCGGCTGAAGGGCGCTCAGGGAGACCGAGGTGCCGGCCGAGGACTGCGCCTGCGACATGCGCGGCAGGCTGATGCCGGCCTGGCGGTACGCGGCCTGGACGAGGCCGGAGCAGTCGAACGAGGACGGGCCGGTGCCGCCCATGACGTACGCCTTGCCGACCTGCGCGCGGGCGAAGTTCACGATCGCGGCGGCGGAGCCGGTGGCCGGAGCGGTGACGCCGGAGCCCTCCGAGGAGGAGGAGCCCTCCGAAGAGGAGGCGGACTTGCTCGACAGCGAGGTACGGGCCGTGCTGCGGCTGGCGCGGTCGGCCTCGGCCTTGCGGTCGGCCTCGTCCTTCGCCTGCTGCTCGGCGTCGGCCTTCTGCTGCGCGTCTTCCTTGGCCTTCTTGGCCTCGGCGGCGGCGCCGGTGCGGGCGCTCTGCTCCAGGGCGTTGAGCTCGCCGTCGACGGCGGCGGCGCGGGTGTTCTCCGCGGCCTTGGTGACGGAGGAGGACACGTCGGCGGCCAGGTCCATGTTCAGGACCGGCATCTCGAGGGTGCTCTCGGCTACGGGCTCGGAGGGCGTGGCGCTCGCCGTGCCGGCCATGGCCAGGGTGCTGAGGACGCCACCGGCAACTCCGGCGCGGACCGCGAGCTTCGAGGCGCTGCGGCGGGGCTTCCGGTGGCTGGGTATGTGAGCGGTGAGGGACATGGGTACAACCGCTATCAGGGCGTTGCGGTTCCCTTCAAGAAACGTGGTCTGCGCCACAGTTGTGCGCGAATGGCACGAACCGGGCGCGTCGGCCGTCTTATTGACGCCGTAACGGGCGATTCGGACACCCTTCCGCAAGCCTGTGATCATGGGGTTTCCGAAATAAGTCCGAATTGATCCTCGGCCTACCATCCCTCCGGACAGATGGCCAAGCCCCCTTTCGCTGCCGCGAATCCGGAGTGGTGCAGGTCACAGTGACATCACGCTGTGCGGACACCGAGGCCCTCCTGTGACCCCGCCGTGAACCCGCCGCCACATTCCCCCCTCGAATCCACCCCCCGGTCGACCCCCGAACCACCCCCGGCCCGGGCTCCACATCCGTACTTCGTGAACGCGCGCACGCGTCCACCCCCGTACGCGCGAGCTCCCCCGACCGGGGGACGCCGATCCCTTTATCATCATGCGCACCATGCTGCCAATTTGCGTGCAGTGGCCACGATTTGATAGTGCGACAGGGCTTCCACCTGCGGCTACGAGGGTGGATGTCACCTTTGGTGATCATGTGGATGCTTCGCGTATGAAGATCACCACTCATCGGACTTCATGATCGTTCGTCAGGTGGTGGAGATCACAAACTCGTTGTTGTAACCCGTGTCGCAGATCACAGACGAGCAGGCATAAGATGCGCACCAGCCCGGCTTGTGAACTGCCTCACATGCAAGTGCCGGAGCGGCGGTCCAACGGTCAAGGACGACTGGAAGGAGCGAGGAGCGTGAATGCGTACGCGCCCATCCTCGTGCTCGGCGCCCTCGGCGCAGGGTTTGCGATCTTCTCCGTGGTCATGGCCACGCTGATCGGTCCAAAACGGTACAACCGGGCAAAACTTGAAGCATATGAGTGCGGCATCGAGCCCACTCCGGTGCCGGCCGGCGGCGGCCGCTTCCCCATCAAGTACTACCTGACGGCGATGCTCTTCATCGTCTTCGACATCGAGGTTGTCTTCCTCTACCCCTGGGCGGTCACCTTCGACTCGCTGGGGATCTTCGGGCTCGTCGAGATGCTCCTCTTCGTGCTCACCGTCTTCGTCGCCTACGCCTACGTGTGGCGCCGCGGCGGCCTGGAATGGGACTGAGGGGCTGAATTTCCATGGGACTGGAAGAGAAGCTGCCGAGCGGCTTTCTGCTGACCACTGTCGAACAGGCCGCGGGCTGGGTGCGCAAGTCATCCGTCTTCCCCGCGACCTTCGGCCTGGCCTGCTGCGCCATCGAGATGATGACCACCGGAGCGGGCCGGTACGACCTGGCCCGCTTCGGCATGGAGGTCTTCCGCGGATCCCCGCGCCAGGCCGACTTGATGATCGTGGCGGGCCGCGTCAGCCAGAAGATGGCGCCGGTGCTGCGGCAGGTGTACGACCAGATGCCCGCTCCCAAGTGGGTCATCTCTATGGGTGTTTGCGCCTCTTCAGGCGGAATGTTCAATAACTACGCGATCGTCCAGGGCGTCGACCACATCGTCCCCGTGGACATCTATCTGCCCGGCTGCCCGCCCCGCCCCGAGATGCTGATCGACGCGATCCTCAAGCTCCACCAGAAGATCCAGGGATCGAAGCTCGGCGTGAACCGGGAAGAGGCGGCCCGTGAGGCGGAGGAGGCGGCCCTCAAGGCGCTCCCGATGATCGAGATGAAGGGGCTCCTGCGGTGAGCGACGACCCGGCCGTGGAGAACGGCCCCCAACCCGGTGACGACGTAGACGCCGGCAACGTCCCGGCCCCCAGGGGCGCGACGGGCCCCGAGGTGATCGGCGTCCGCAAGGGCATGTTCGGCGCCGCGAACGGCGGCGACACCAGCGGCTACGGCGGCCTCGTGAGCCCCGTGGTCCTGCCCGGCGCGAGCGCGCGCCCGTACGGCTCGTACTTCGACGAGGTCGTCGACGAGCTCGAAGGGGCGCTGGAGGAGCAGGACCTGGTCCCCGAGAACGCGATCGAGAAGGTCGTGGTCGACCGGGGCGAGCTCACCCTCCACATCGCCCGCGAGCACCTCCCCCGGGTGGCGAAGACCCTGCGCGACGACGCGGCCCTGCGCTTCGAGCTCTGCACCGGCGTCAGCGGGGTGCACTTCCCCGGGGACAAGGGGCGCGAGCTGCACGCCGTCTACCACCTGCGCTCGCTCACCCACGGCCGCATCGTGCGGCTGGAGGTGTCCGTCCCGGACAGCGACCCGCACGTCCCGTCGATCGTCTCGGTCTACCCGACCAACGACTGGCACGAGCGCGAGACGTACGACTTCTTCGGCCTGATCTTCGACGGGCACCCGGCACTCACCCGGATCATGATGCCGGACGACTGGCAGGGCTTCCCGCAGCGCAAGGACTACCCGCTCGGCGGCATCGCCGTCGAGTACAAGGGCGCCCAGATCCCGGCTCCCGACCAGCGGAGGTCGTACAGCTGATGTCAACGTCAAACCACGCCTCCTCCCGGGAGACCACCGAAGGGCTCGTCTACACCGTCACGGGCGGCGACTGGGACGAGGTCGTCCAGTCCGCGGCCCGCGCGGACGACGAGCGGATCGTCGTCAACATGGGTCCCCAGCACCCGTCCACGCACGGAGTGCTCCGGCTGATCCTGGAGATCGACGGCGAGACGGTCACCGAGGCCCGCTGCGGCATCGGCTACCTCCACACCGGCATCGAGAAGAACCTCGAATACCGGAACTGGACGCAGGGCACCACCTTCGTCACGCGCATGGACTACCTGACGCCGTTCTTCAACGAGGCGGCGTACTGCCTGGGCGTCGAGAAGCTGCTCGGCATCACCGATCAGATCCCGGACCGCGCCACCGCCATCCGCGTCCTGCTGATGGAGCTCAACCGGATCTCCTCCCACCTGGTGTGCATCGCCACCGGCGGCATGGAGCTGGGCGCGACCACGATCATGATCTACGGGTTCCGCGACCGCGAGCTGATCCTCGACGTGTTCGAGCTGATCACCGGACTGCGCATGAACCACGCGTTCATCCGCCCCGGCGGCCTCGCGCAGGACCTGCCCCCGGGCGCGGTCGACCAGCTCCGCGAGTTCGTCAAGACCATGAAGAAGAACCTGCCGGAGTACGACAAGCTCGCCACCGGCAACCCCATCTTCAAGGCCCGCATGCAGGACGTCGGCTACCTCGACCTCACCGGCTGCATGGCGCTGGGCGCCACCGGCCCGATCCTGCGCTCCGCCGGACTCCCGCACGACCTGCGCAAGTCCGACCCGTACTGCGGTTACGAGAACTACGAGTTCGACGTGCCCACCACCGAGTCCTGCGACTCCTACGGGCGCTTCCTGGTCCGCCTGGAGGAGATGCGCCAGTCCCTGCGGATCGTCGAGCAGTGCCTGGACCGGCTGGAGCCGGGCCCGGTGATGGTCGCCGACAAGAAGATCGCCTGGCCGGCGCAGCTCGCGATGGGCCCGGACGGCCTCGGCAACTCGCTCGACCACATCAAGCAGATCATGGGCACCTCCATGGAGTCCCTCATCCACCACTTCAAGCTGGTGACCGAGGGATTCCGGGTCCCGGCCGGACAGGCCTACGCGGCGGTCGAGTCGCCCAAGGGCGAGCTCGGGGTCCACGTGGTCTCCGACGGCGGCACCCGCCCCTACCGGGTCCACTTCCGCGACCCGTCCTTCACCAACCTGCAGGCCATGGCGGCGATGTGCGAGGGCGGCCAGGTCGCCGACGTCATCGTCGCCGTCGCCTCCATCGACCCCGTGATGGGAGGCGTCGACCGATGAGCGCCAGCCAGTCGACCAGCCTGGGCATGCCCCAGCTGCCGGCCCCCGACTACCCGGCCGAGGTACGAGCCCGGCTCGAAGCGGACGCGAAGGAAGTCATCGCCCGCTACCCCGACAGCCGCTCCGCGCTGCTGCCGCTGCTGCACCTCACGCAGTCGGAAGAGGGCTTCGTCTCGCGCACCGGCATCCGGTTCTGCGCCGAGGTGCTGGGCCTGACGACCGCGGAGGTCACGGCGGTCGCCACCTTCTACACGATGTACCGGCGCAAGCCCTCGGGCGACTACCAGGTCGGTGTCTGTACGAACACCCTGTGCGCGGTCATGGGCGGCGATGCCATCTTCGACGAGCTCAAGGAGCACCTCGGGGTCGGCAACAACGAGACCACCCCCGACGGCAAGGTCACCCTCGAGCACATCGAGTGCAACGCGGCCTGCGACTACGCCCCCGTGGTGATGGTCAACTGGGAGTTCTTCGACAACCAGACCCCCGAGTCCGCCAAGGCCATGGTGGACGACCTGCTGGCCGGCCGCCCGGTCGCGCCGACCCGGGGCGCGCCGCTGTGCACGTACAAGGAGACCGCGCGGATCCTGGCCGGCTTCCCCGACGAGCGCCCCGGCGCGGTCGAGGCGAGCGGCGGCGCTGGACACGCGTCGCTGATCGGCCTGCGCATCGCGCGCGGGGAGTCCCCGCAGCTCGGCAAGGTCGTGCACCCGCGTGCCGAGGCCGCGGCCGAGGAGGGGGAGTGATGACGGTGACTGCTGAAATGCATGAGAACGGAACCAGCCCGGAGAAGCTGCTGGCACCCGTGCTGTCGGCGTTCTGGGACGAACCGCAGTCGTGGACGCTGGAGACCTACCGGCGCCACGAGGGCTACGAGGGCCTGCGCAAGGCGCTCGCGATGACCCCGGACGACCTCATCGCGTACGTGAAGGACTCCGGTCTGCGCGGGCGCGGCGGCGCGGGCTTCCCCACCGGAATGAAGTGGCAGTTCATCCCGCAGGGCGACGGAAAGCCGCACTACCTCGTCGTGAACGCGGACGAGTCGGAGCCGGGAACCTGCAAGGACATCCCCCTTCTCTTCGCCAACCCGCACTCCCTCATCGAGGGAATGATCATTGCCTGTTACGCGATCCGGTCGGAGCACGCCTTCATCTACCTGCGCGGCGAGGCCGTGCCGGTACTGCGCCGCCTGCACGAGGCGGTGCGCGAGGCGTACGAGGCCGGCTACCTCGGGGAAGACGTCCTCGGGAGCGGGCTGAAGCTCGACATCACCGTGCACGCGGGAGCGGGCGCGTACATCTGCGGCGAGGAAACGGCCCTCCTGGACTCCCTCGAAGGCCGGCGCGGTCAGCCCCGGCTGCGTCCTCCCTTCCCTGCCGTCGAGGGGCTCTACGCGTGCCCCACTGTCGTCAACAACGTCGAATCCATCGCCTCGGTTCCCGCGATCCTGAACAAGGGCAAGGACTGGTTCAAGGCGATGGGGACCGAGAAGTCCCCCGGTTTCACGCTGTATTCGCTGTCGGGCCACGTCGTGGGCCCCGGCCAGTACGAGGCCCCGCTCGGCATCACCCTGCGCCAGCTGCTCGACATGAGCGGCGGGATCCGTCCCGGGCACCGGCTGAAGTTCTGGACCCCGGGCGGCTCCTCCACCCCCATGTTCACGGCCGAGCACCTCGACGTGCCGCTGGACTACGAGGGCGTCGGCGCGGCCGGTTCCATGCTCGGCACCAAGGCCCTGCAGTGCTTCGACGAGACGACCTGCGTGGTGCGGGCGGTGACCCGCTGGACCGAGTTCTACGCCCACGAGTCCTGCGGCAAGTGCACGCCGTGCCGCGAAGGCACGTACTGGCTGGTCCAGTTGCTGCGCGACATCGAAGCGGGCAAGGGGGTCATGTCCGACCTCGACAAGCTGAACGACATCGCCGACAACATCAACGGCAAGTCGTTCTGCGCCCTCGGTGACGGCGCCGCCAGCCCCATCTTCTCCTCGCTCAAGTACTTCCGCGAGGAGTACGAGCAGCACATCACGGGCAAGGGCTGCCCCTTCGACCCCAAGAAGTCGACCCTCTGGGCCGACACGGAGGTGACCGCATGACCGTGACCACCACGTCAGCCTCCGGTGGCGGCGCGGCAGCGGTCCCGCCCGAGAACACGGTCTCGCTGACCATCGACGGCGTCGAACTGTCCGTGCCCAAGGGGACCCTGGTCATCCGGGCCGCCGAGCAGCTGGGCATCGAGATCCCCCGGTTCTGCGACCACCCCCTCCTCTCCCCGGCCGGCGCCTGCCGCCAGTGCATCGTCGAGGTGGAGGGCCAGCGCAAGCCGATGGCCTCCTGCACCATCACCTGCACCGACGGCATGGTCGTCAAGACGCAGCTCACCTCCGAGGTCGCCGACAAGGCCCAGCGCGGGGTGATGGAGCTGCTGCTCATCAACCACCCGCTGGACTGCCCGGTCTGCGACAAGGGCGGCGAGTGCCCGCTCCAGAACCAGGCGATGTCGCACGGCAACGCCGAATCGCGGTTCGAGGGCAAGAAGCGCACCTACGAGAAGCCCGTCCCGATCTCCACCCAGGTGCTGCTGGACCGGGAGCGCTGCGTGCTGTGCGCGCGCTGCACCCGCTTCTCCAACGAGATCGCCGGCGACCCGATGATCGAGCTGCTCGAGCGCGGCGCGCTCCAGCAGGTCGGCACCGGCGAGGGCGACCCCTTCGAGTCGTACTTCTCCGGCAACACCATCCAGATCTGCCCGGTCGGCGCCCTCACCTCGGCGGCCTACCGGTTCCGCTCCCGCCCGTTCGACCTCGTCTCCTCCCCGAGCGTGTGCGAGCACTGCGCGGGCGGCTGCGCGACCCGGACCGACCACCGCCGCGGCAAGGTGCTGCGCCGGATGGCCGCGGAGGACCCCGAGGTCAACGAGGAGTGGATCTGCGACAAGGGCCGCTTCGGGTTCCGCTACGCGCAGCGCCCCGACCGGCTGACCACCCCGCTGGTGCGCGGCAGCGACGGGGTCCTGGCCCCGGCGAGCTGGCCCGAGGCGCTGGAGGCGGCCGCGAACGGGCTGGCCGCCGCGCGCGGCCGGGCCGGAGTCCTGACCGGCGGCCGGCTGACCGTCGAGGACGCATACGCCTACGCCAAGTTCGCGCGGGTCGTGCTCGACACCAACGACATCGACTTCCGGGCCCGGGTGCACAGCGCGGAGGAGGCCGAGTTCCTGGCCGCCAGCGTGGCCGGCATCGGCAAGGACCTCGACGGGCGGGGCGTCACCAACACCTCCCTGGAGGCGGCCCCGGCCGTGCTCCTCGTCGGCATCGAGGCCGAGGAAGAGGCCCCCGGCGTCTTCCTGCGGCTGCGCAAGGCCCACCGCAAGCACAAGCAGCGGACCTTCGCCGTGGCCACCTTCGCCACCCGCGGGCTGGAGAAGGCGGGCGGCACCCTGCTGGCCGCCGCCCCCGGCACCGAGCCCGAATGGCTCGACGCGCTGGCCTCGCGGACCGGCCTGGAAGAGGGCGGCCACGCCGCCGCCGAAGCGCTGCGCCTGCCCGGCGCGGTCATCGTCGTCGGGGAGCGCCTGGCCGGGGTGCCCGGCGCGCTGACCGCCGCCGTACGGGCCGCCGCCGCGACCGGCGCGCAGCTGGTGTGGATCCCGCGCCGGGCCGGAGAGCGGGCCGCCGTCGAGGCGGGCGCCCTGCCGTCCCTGCTCCCGGGGGCCCGCCCGGCCACCGACCCGCGGGCCCGCGATGAGGTCGCCGCCGCCTGGGGCCTGGACGAGCTCCCGCACCGGTACGGCCGCGACACCGGCCAGATCGTCGAGGCCGCCGCCACCGGCGAGCTGTCCGCCCTGCTGGTCGGGGGCGTGGAGCTCGACGACCTGCCGGACCCGGTCCGCGCCCGGCTCGCGCTCCAGGAGGCCTTCGTGGTCAGCCTGGAACTGCGGCCCAGCGAGGTCACCGACCACGCGGACGTGGTCTTCCCGGTCGCGGCAGCCGCCGAGAAGTCGGGCGCGTTCATCAACTGGGAGGGCAGGGTCCGGCCGTTCGAGGCCGCGCTGAAGCCCGAGCAGATGACCCGCCGGCTCGCCCCCGCCGACTCCCGCGTCCTGCACATGCTGGCCGACGCGGCGGACCGGCCGATCGCCCTGGGCGACGTGCACGCCGTGCGCCGGGAGCTCGACGGGCTCGGCCAGTGGGCCGGGACCCGGGCCGCCGAGCAGTCCGCGGACACCGCGCCGCTGCCCCGGCCGGGCTCGGGCGAGGCCATCCTCGCGGGCCACCGGCTCCTGCTCGACCAGGGCCTGCTCCAGGACGGGGACGAGGCCCTGGCCGGTACCCGGCACGAGGCCAGTGCCCGGCTGTCGGCCGCCACGGCCGCCGAGACGGGTGTGAAGAACGGCGACGTCCTCGCGGTGACCGGCCCGGCCGGCTCCGTGGAACTGCCGCTGCGGATCGCCGAGATGCCCGACCGGGTGGTCTGGCTTCCGTTGAACTCCACCGGCTCCGGGGTCCTCGCCGATACCGGCGCCCGCCCGGGAGCCCTCGTACGCATCGGTCCGGCTGTTCCGGCCGACAGCAGCGACGCCACTGCGGAGGTGGGCGCGTGAACACCGTTCAGATCGCTGCCGAAGACCTCTCCTTGTTCGGCAAGGACGTCTGGTGGCTCGTCGTCGTCAAGGCGGTGTTCTGCTTCGCCTTCCTGATGGTGACCGTGCTGTTCTCCATCGTGTGGGAGCGCAAGGTCGTCGCCTGGATGCAGCTGCGCATCGGCCCCAACCGGCACGGCCCCTGGGGCATGCTCCAGTCGCTCGCCGACGGCGTGAAGCTCATGCTCAAGGAAGACCTCATCGTCAAGCGGGCGGACAAGGTCGTCTACGTCCTCGCCCCGATCATCGCGGCGATCCCGGCCTTCATGGCCATCGCGGTGATCCCCTTCGGCCCGTCGGGCAACGAGGTCTCCATCTTCGGCCAGCGCACCACGATGCAGCTGACCGACCTGCCGATCGCGATGCTGTACATCCTCGCGGTGGCCTCGGTCGGCATCTACGGCATCGTGCTGGCCGGCTGGTCCTCGGGCTCCACGTACCCGCTCCTGGGCGGCCTGCGCTCCTGCGCGCAGATGATCTCCTACGAGATCGCGATGGGCGCGGCCTTCGCCTCGGTCTTCCTCTACTCCGGGTCGATGTCGACCTCGAAGATCGTGGAGGCGCAGGGCGACCGCTGGTTCATCGTGCTCCTGCCGGTGTCCTTCATCATCTACGTCATCACGATGGTCGGCGAGACGAACCGCGCCCCCTTCGACATGCCGGAGTCCGAGGGCGACCTGGTCGGCGGCTTCAACACCGAGTACTCCTCGATCAAGTTCGCGCTGTTCATGCTGGCCGAGTACGTCAACATGGTCACCGTCTCCGCGGTCTCGGTCACCCTCTTCCTGGGCGGCTGGCGGGCCCCGGCGCCGATCTCCACGTACTGGGAGGGCGCCAACCACGGCTGGTGGCCCATGCTCTGGTTCGTCATCAAGGTCCAGCTGCTGCTGTTCTTCTTCATCTGGCTGCGCGGCACGCTCCCGCGCGTGCGCTACGACCAGCTGATGAAGCTCGGCTGGAAGGTGCTGATCCCGGTCTCCGTGGTCTGGCTGATGCTGGTCGCCACCGTCCGGGCGCTGCGCAACGAGAACTACGCGTTCCAGTCGATCGTGCTCTACGTCGGTGGCGCGGTCGTCGCGGTCCTGTTGCTCTCCTTCGTCGTGGACGTCTTCCGCGACAAGAAGGAGAAGGCGGCCGCCGAGGACGCCGAACAGGCCTCCGCCGCCGAGCCCTTCGATCCGCTGGCGGGCGGATTCCCCGTACCGCCCAAGCCCGGCCAGCACCTGGCACCCGTACCGCGCAGGCGGCCTCGCAGTGAGCGGGAGCTGATTGTCAGTGGCGCGGCGAATACTGACAGTGACCGAGAGGAGGGTGCTGAGAATGTCTGACGCTGAGAACGAGAAGTGGCAGAACCCGGTTGCCGGCTTCGGCGTGACCTTCAAGGCCATGTTCAAGAAGAGGCTCACCGAGCAGTACCCGGAGCAGCAGAAGACGACGGCTCCGCGCTTCCACGGGCGGCACCAGCTCAACCGCCACCCGGACGGTCTGGAGAAGTGCATCGGGTGCGAACTGTGCGCCTGGGCCTGTCCCGCCGACGCGATCTACGTCGAGGGTGCGGACAACACCGAGGAGGAGCGCTACTCCCCGGGTGAGCGGTACGGCAGGGTCTACCAGATCAACTACGCCCGCTGCATCCTGTGCGGGCTGTGCGTCGAGGCGTGCCCGACCCGGGCGCTGACCATGACGAACGAGTTCGAACTGGCCGACTCCAGCCGCGAATCGCTCATCTACACCAAGGAGCAGCTGCTCGCCGGGCTGACCGAGGGCATGGTCGAGGCTCCGCACTCGATCTTCCCGGGCACCGAGGACACGGACTACTACCGGGGGCTGGTGACCGGGGCGGCTCCCGGCACGGTCCGCCAGGTCGCCGTGTCCAAGGGCGAGACCGCCCCCGAGGATGCCGCCCCGGTCGCCTCCTCGGACGCCTCCGAGGGGGTGGGGGCGTGAGCGCCATTGCCGCAGCCGCCACCGTCACCTCCACCGGTGAGGCCGTGCAGTTCTGGGTCCTCGCCACGGTCGCCGTCATCGGCGCTTTGTCCACGATCCTGATGAAGAAGGCCGTGCACAGCGCCCTGAGCCTGGCCGGGACGATGATCATCCTGGCGGTCTTCTACCTCGCCAACGGGGCGTACTTCCTCGGCATCGTCCAGGTCGTCGTCTACACCGGCGCGATCATGATGCTCTTCCTCTTCGTCGTCATGCTCGTCGGCGTCACCGCGGCGGACTCGCTGACCGAGACCATCAAGGGGCAGCGCTGGCTGGCCGCCCTGTGCGGACTCGGCTTCGGCATCCTGCTGATCGCCGGCATCGCCAACGCCCGCCTCACCCACTTCAACGGGCTCGGCCGGATCAACTCCGGCGGACACGTCGAGGGCCTGGCCACGCTCATCTTCACCAAGTACGTGTTCGCCTTCGAGATCACCGGCGCCCTCCTCATCACGGCGGCCGTCGGCGCGATGGTGCTCACCCACCGCGAGCGCACCGAGCGGCCCGCCACTCAGCGCGAGCTCGCCGAGCGCCGCGTACGCGAGGGCGTGCAGCTCCCGCCGCTGCCCGCACCCGGTGTCTATGCCCGGCACAACGCCGTGGACGTCGCCGGCCTGCTGCCGGACGGCACCCCGTCCGAGCTCACCGTCAACCAGACGCTGCGCGGCCGCGGTCAGATCAGGGACGTCTCCAGCCAGGCGCTGGACGACCTGAAGGCGCTGGAGCAGCGGTCGTCCGAGCGGCTCGGCCGCGAGGAGGCCTCGAAGTGAATCCGGTCAACTACCTGTACCTGTCCGCGCTGCTGTTCACCATCGGGGCCTCCGGGGTCCTGATCAGGAAGAACGCGATCGTGGTGTTCATGTGCGTCGAGCTGATGCTCAACGCCTGCAACCTCGCCTTCGTCACCTTCTCCCGGATGCACGGCAACCTCGACGGCCAGATCATCGCGTTCTTCACGATGGTCGTCGCCGCCGCCGAGGTCGTGGTGGGTCTGGCGATCATCGTGTCGCTGTTCCGTACCCGCCACTCGGCCTCGGTCGACGACGCCAGCCTGATGAAGCTGTAAGGGGTCGCTGTGGAGAACATGATCGCGCTGCTGGTAGCAGCGCCCCTGCTCGGAGCGGTGGTGCTGCTCTGCGGCGGCCGCCGCCTCGACAAGGCCGGCCACTGGCTCGGCACCCTGCTCGCCGCCGCCTCCTTCGGCATCGGCCTCGCCCTCTTCGCCGACATGCTCAGCCGCGGCGCCGAGGACCGGACCTTCCACCAGCGGCTGTTCAGCTGGATCCCGGTCGAAGGCTTCCAGGCCGACCTCGGCTTCCAGCTCGACCAGCTGTCGATGACCTTCGTCCTGCTGATCTCCGGAGTGGGCACGCTCATCCACGTGTACTCGATCGGGTACATGGAGCACGACGAGCGCCGCCGCCGCTTCTTCGGCTACCTCAACCTCTTCGTCGCCGCGATGCTGCTCCTGGTCATCGCCGACAACTACCTCCTGCTGTACGTCGGCTGGGAGGGCGTGGGCCTCGCCTCGTACCTCCTCATCGGCTTCTGGCAGCACAAGCCCAGCGCGGCCACCGCCGCGAAGAAGGCCTTCCTGGTCAACCGGGTCGGCGACATGGGCCTTTCGATCGCCATCATGCTGATGTTCACCACCTTCGGAACCTTCGCCTTCGGACCGGTCCTCGGCTCGGTGTCCGGGGCGGGCGAGGGCAAGCTCACGGCGATCGCCCTGATGCTGCTGCTCGCCGCCTGCGGCAAGTCGGCGCAGGTGCCGCTGCAGTCCTGGCTCGGCGACGCGATGGAGGGCCCGACCCCGGTCTCGGCCCTCATCCACGCGGCGACCATGGTCACCGCCGGCGTGTACCTGATCGTCCGCTCGGGCGCCATCTTCAACGCGGCGCCGGACGCACAGCTGGCCGTCACCGTCGTCGGCGCCGTCACGCTGCTCTTCGGTGCGATCGTCGGTTGCGCGAAGGACGACATCAAGAAGGCCCTGGCCGGCTCGACGATGTCGCAGATCGGCTACATGATCCTGGCGGCGGGCCTGGGCCCCATCGGCTACGTCTTCGCGATCATGCACCTGGTGACGCACGGGTTCTTCAAGGCCGGCCTCTTCCTCGGCGCGGGTTCCGTCATGCACGGGATGAACGACGAGGTCGACATGCGCAAGTACGGCGGCCTGCGGAAGTACATGCCGGTCACCTTCATCACCTTCGGCCTCGGCTACCTCGCCATCATCGGCTTCCCGGGCCTGTCGGGGTTCTTCTCCAAGGACAAGATCATCGAGGCGGCCTTCGCGAAGGGCGGCACCGAGGGCTGGATCCTGGGAGGCGTGGCCCTGCTGGGCGCCGCGATCACCGCGTTCTACATGACCCGGGTCATGCTCCTCACCTTCTTCGGCGAGAAGCGCTGGCAGCCCGACGCGGAAGGCCACGCGCCGCACCCGCACGAGTCCCCGAAGACCATGACCATCCCGATGATCGTGCTCGCCTTCGGGTCGGTCTTCGCCGGCGGGATCTTCGGCATCGGCGACCGGTTCCTGAAGTGGCTGGAGCCCGTCACCGGGCACGAGCACGGCAACCCGCCGGTCAGCGCCCTGACGGTGACCCTGTCCACGATGGTGGTCCTCGTGATCGGCGTCGGCATCGCCTGGGCGATGTACGGCAAGAAGCCCGTCCCGGTCGTCGCCCCGCGCGGCTCGCTCCTCACCCGGGCGGCCCGACGGGACCTCTACCAGGACGACTTCAACCACGTGGTCCTGGTGCGCGGCGGGGAGCACCTGACCCGCTCCCTCGTCTACGTCGACCACAGCCTGGTCGACGGAGTGGTCAACGGGACGGCCGCCGGCGTCGGCGGGCTGTCGGGTCGGCTGCGCAAGCTGCAGAACGGCTACGCCCGCAGCTACGCGGTCTCGATGTTCGGGGGCACGGCGGTCCTGATCGCCGCGACCCTGCTGATGAGGGCGGTGTGAGATGAGTTTCCCGCTTCTGACGGTGACGGCCGCGGTACCCGCGGTCGGCGCGATCCTGACGGCGGCCGTCCCGGCCGCCCGCCGGACCGCCGCCAAATGGCTCGCCCTGTTCTTCTCACTGGCGACCCTGGCCCTGGCCGTGCTCGTCGCGGTCCGCTTCGATCCCGGTGGCGACCGCTACCAGCTCACCGAATCCCACTCCTGGATCCCCGACTTCGGGGTCCGCTACGAACTGGGCGTCGACGGCATCGGGGTGGCGCTGATCGCGCTCACCGCGCTGATCATCCCCTTCGTCATCGGGGCGGGCTGGCACGACGCCGACCCCCTGGAGACCCACTCCTCGCGCTGGCGGCCGACGCAGGGCTTCTTCGCCCTGATCCTGCTGGTCGAGGCGATGGTGGTGATCTCCTTCGAGGCCACCGACGTCTTCCTCTTCTACATCTTCTTCGAAGCCATGCTCATCCCGATGTACTTCCTCATCGGCGGCTTCGGCGACCGGGCCCACTCCGGGTCCGATGAGAACGCGGCCGCGCAGCGCTCGTACGCGGCGGTCAAGTTCCTCCTCTACAACCTGGTCGGCGGGCTCATCATGCTGGCCGCCGTCATCGGGCTGTACGTGGTCGCCGGGAACTTCTCGCTCCAGGAGATCACCGCCGCCCGCGCCGCGGGCACGCTCGACATGGCGACCAACACCGAGCGGCTCCTCTTCCTCGGCTTCTTCTTCGCCTTCGCGGTGAAGGCCCCGCTGTGGCCGCTGCACACCTGGCTGCCGAACGCGATGGGCGAGGCCACCTCCCCGGTCGCCGTCCTGATCACCGCCGTCGTCGACAAGGTCGGCACCTTCGCGATGCTCCGCTTCTGCCTCGGACTCTTCCCCGAGGCCAGCAAGTGGGCCACGCCGGTGATCCTCGTACTGGCCCTGATCAGCATCGTCTACGGTGCGCTGGTCGCGGTCGGGCAGCGGGACATCAAGCGGCTGGTGGCGTACGCCTCGATCTCGCACTTCGGGTTCATCATCCTGGGCATCTTCGCGATGACCTCCCAGGGCCAGTCGGGCGCGACCCTGTACATGGTCAACCACGGGATCTCGACGGCGGCGCTGATGCTGGTCGCCGGCTTCCTGATCTCGCGGCGCGGCTCGCGGCTCATCGCCGACTTCGGCGGGGTGCAGAAGGTGGCCCCGGTCCTGGCCGGCACCTTCCTGATCGGCGGGCTCGCCACCCTGTCGCTGCCGGGGCTCGCCCCGTTCGTCAGCGAATTCCTGGTCCTGGTCGGCACGTTCGCCCGGTACCCGGTCGTCGGCATCATCGCCACCTTCGGCATCGTGCTCGCCGCGCTCTACACGCTGGTGCTCTACCAGCGCACCATGACCGGCCCGCTGAAGGAGGAGGTCCGCACCATGCCGGACCTGCACCTGCGGGAGGTGCTGGTGGTCGCCCCGCTGATCGCGCTGCTGATCGGACTGGGCGTCTACCCGAAGCCGCTGACCGACATCGTCAACCCGGCGGTGAAGCACACCATGTCGGACGTGAAGCAAACGGACCCGAAGCCCGAGGTGGGCGTACAGGCCAAGAACGGGGAGGGGGCGAAGTGAGCACCCTGACTGCCGCTGCCCAGAACCTGCTGCCGAACCTGGCGGCCGCGGCGCCGATCGACAAGATCCCGGCCCCGCACATCGAGTACGCCCAGCTCTCGCCCACGCTCATCGTGCTGGGAGCGGCGATCGTCGGAGTCCTCGTCGAGGCCTTCGTACCGCGCAAGTCCCGTTACTACGTCCAGGTGTTCCTCGCCGTCGCCGCGCTGGCCTCCGCCTTCGCCGCGGTCGTCGCTCTCGCCGCGGGCGGGTACGGCAGCTCCAAGGCGCACATCGCGGCCATGGGCGCCGTGGCCGTCGACGGTCCGGCGCTCTTCCTCCAGGGCACCATCGTCCTGGCCTCGATCGTCGCGATCTTCACCTTCGCCGAGCGGCGCCTGGACCCGGCCGCCCACGGCAACCGGGTCGACTCCTTCGCCGCGCAGGCGGCGTCCGTACCGGGCAGCGAGAGCGAGAAGGAGGCCGTCAAGGCGGGCTTCACCACCACCGAGGTCTTCCCGCTGGCGCTGTTCGCGATCTCCGGGATGCTGATCTTCCCGGCGGCCAACGACCTGCTGACGCTGTTCGTGGCCCTGGAGGTCTTCTCCCTCCCGCTGTACCTGCTCTGCGCCGTCGCCCGCCGCCAGCGGCTGATGTCGCAGGAGGCCGCGGTCAAGTACTTCCTGCTCGGGGCGTTCTCCTCGGCCTTCCTCCTCTTCGGCATCGCGCTCGTCTACGGGTACGCGGGCTCCGTCTCCTACGCGGCGATCGCCGACGTGGTCGACGGCACCGTGGCCAATGTGGATCCGGCCCTCGCCGGCACCATGGGCAACGACGCGCTGCTGCTGATCGGCGGCGCGCTGATCCTGATGGGCCTGCTCTTCAAGGTCGGCGCGGTCCCCTTCCACATGTGGACCCCGGACGTCTACCAGGGCGCTCCGACCCCGGTCACCGGATTCATGGCGGCCGCGACCAAGGTGGCCGCCTTCGGCGCCCTGCTGCGCCTGCTCTACGTGGTCCTCCCGGGCCTGCGGTGGGACTGGCGGCCGGTCATGTGGGGCGTGGCCATCGTCACGATGCTGGCGGGTGCGGTCATCGCCGTGACCCAGACCGACGTCAAGCGGCTGCTGGCCTACTCCTCGATCGCGCACGCGGGCTTCATCCTTGCCGGTGTGATCGCGACCTCGGCGGAGGGCGTCAAGTCCGTCCTCTTCTACCTGGCCGCGTACTCCTTCGTGACGATCGGCGCCTTCGCCGTGGTCACGCTGGTCCGCGACGCGGGCGGCGAAGCCACCCACCTGTCCAAGTGGGCCGGGCTCGGCCGCCGTTCGCCGCTGACGGCGGCGGTCTTCGCGGTGTTCCTGCTGGCCTTCGCCGGCATCCCGCTGACCTCCGGCTTCGCCGGGAAGTTCGCCGTGTTCAAGGCGGCGGCGGAGGGCGGCGCGGGAGCGCTGGTCGTGGTCGGTGTGATCTCGTCCGCGATCGCCGCGTTCTTCTACATCCGGGTCATCGTCCTGATGTTCTTCAGCGAGCCGAAGGCGGACGGCCCCACGGTGGCCGTGCCCTCCCCGCTGACGATGACGACGATCGCGGTGGGCGTCGCGGTGACGCTGGTCCTGGGTGTGGCACCCCAGTACTTCCTGGACCTGGCGGGCCAGGCGAGCACCTTCGTCCGCTGACCGGACCGTCGCGGTTCACGCAACAGGGCCCGGCTCCCCTCGGGGGGCCGGGCCCTGTTGCGTGTGTGGGGGCCGGGTTCAGCGGCCGTGGCCGTGGTCGTGCGCGGCGGCGGGCTTCGCCGGGCCGGTGGTGCCCTTGGGGCAGGTCAGGGCGGTGTTCCAGTTGTGGAAGCGGCCGGCCGGGTTGTCCGCGTAGGCCCACATGTGGAGGTCGTAGTGCTTGGGCATGCCCGTCCAGTGGCCCGGCATGGGGCCGTCGAAGGGCAGGCCGAACATGCTCGGGCGGTCGTTGCTGGTCTTGAGGTCCTGGTCCCCGTCGGTGGCCATCCACTCCACGGTCTGGAGCTTGCGGCGGCCGTGCTCGTCCTTCTGGGTGCTGTAGAGGAGCGCGGTCGGCTTGCTGGGGTCCAGCAGACCCCAGTAGGCCTGCTTGACGTAGTGGTAGCCCATGGAACCCACCCCGAAGGGGTTTGTCATGCACTCCATGCCGTGCGGGACGTAGCCGTCCTTGATGGCCTCCCGCTCGTCCACGTACTTGGCGGTCACCGCGATCGCCGTGGCCATGTCGCGCATCGCCCGCTGGTTGCGGGGGTCGGGCGCGGGCCCGTCCACCGCGTGGGCCGAGCAGACCCCGCTCACGGCGAGGGACACGGCGGCCGCGCAGGTCAGGAAGGCCTTGCGGGGGCGGAGGGACATCGGTGCTCCTGCCGTTCGGGGGCTTTCGTCCACCATCCCGGCGGTGCGGCGGGGCTGCACGCGGCGGGGCTCCGAACGGGGGGTGCGGAGCGGACGGTTCAGGCCGGACGGGTGGTCCGACCGGACTCCGGCGGGGCGGTGAAGGCCGCTGGGCGGCGAGCCGTGTGTGTGAAACTCCCTCTGAATGATCACTCGGGGGGAGTTTTGCGTTGAACGAGCTGTTGAAGAGGGTGTGGATCGGGCTGGCCATGGCCCTGATCGTGAGTCTGGCCGCCGTGGTCCTGCCGAACCAGGTCCAGATAGACGACGACGGGCACGTCCACCTGGGCGCGCCCGCGCCCACGCCGACCCTGTCCAGGGCGGCGCCCACACCGGAGCCCGCGTCACCGCCCCTCACACGGGACGCCGTGGACGAGGCGATCGGGACCGCGGTCAGCGCGGCGGGCCTCGACCCGGAGCAGGGCCGCCCGCCCGTCGCGGCCGGCGTCACCTCGAACAGGACGGTCTGGACGGTCGTCCGCGAGAAGGCCGCCGCGGAGTCGGAGATGAACGCGATCTGCGCCGACCTGGAGCGCCAGGGCTGGACGCTGAACCGGAACCCGAAGGCAGACCGCCCCGAAGCCTCCCGCAGCTACAAGCGCGGGGGCTGGTATCTGCTGGTGAGCACGCGCGCGAAGACCCAGGCGCTGTCCTCCGCTTCCGCCTCCACCGCGGCCGACTCGCAGACCCAACTGACCCTGACCGGGCTCCAGCTGAACCTTTCCGACATCCCGCTCCCCGAGATCACCGTCAGCATCCGCTGACCCCGCCGTCCCAGGGGGGGGGGGCGGGCGGCGTATGCCCGCGCGTCCGCGTCCGGGACGTGGACGCGGACGCGCGGATCGGGGTCGCTAGCGGGTGCCCACGATGCGGCCGGTGACCTCGCCGAGGCCGACGCGGGTGCCGTCGGCGCCGGGGGCCCAGGCGGTGAGGGTGACGGTGTCCCCGTCCTCCAGGAACGTGCGCTTGCCGTCGGCGAGCTCGATGGCGTCGCGGCCGTTCCAGGTGAGCTCCAGAAGCGAGCCGCGCTGGTCGGTGTCCGGGCCGCTGACGGTGCCCGATCCGTACACGTCGCCGGTGCGCAGGGAGGCGCCGCTGACGGTCATGTGGGCCAGCTGCTGGGCGGCGGTCCAGTACATCGACGCGAACGGCGGCCGGGCCACCTCCTGCCCGTTGATGGAGACGGTGATGCGCAGGTCGAAGCCGCCGGGGCGCTCGGCGCCGGAGTCCTCGAGGTAGGGCAGGAGCGGGAAGTCGCGGGCCGGCGGGGCGACCCGGGCCGCGTCCAGGGCCTCCAGCGGGGTGACCCAAGCGGAGACGGAGGTAGCGAAGGACTTGCCGAGGAAGGGGCCGAGCGGCACGTACTCCCAGGCCTGGATGTCGCGCGCGGACCAGTCGTTGAGCAGGAACAGCCCGAAGACGTGCTCCTCGAAGTCGGCGAGGGCCACCGGGCGGCCCATCTCGGAGGGCGTGCCGACGACGAAGCCGACCTCGGCCTCGATGTCGAGCTTGACCGAGGGCCCGAAGACGGGCGCCGGGTCGGAGGGGGCCTTGCGCTGGCCGGAGGGGCGCACGACGTCCGTGCCGGAGACGACGATCGTTCCCGAGCGGCCGTGGTAGCCGATCGGCAGGTGCTTCCAGTTGGGGGTCAGCGCGTCCCCGTCCGGGCGGAAGATCTTGCCGACGTTCGTCGCGTGGTGCTCGCTCGCGTAGAAGTCGACGTAGTCGGCGACCTCGTACGGCAGGTGCAGGACGACCTCGTCGAGCGGCAGCAGGTGCGGCTCCACGGAGGGCCGGTGGCCGGGGTCGGTGACCCAGGCGGTCAGCGCGCGGCGCACGTCGCGCCAGGCGGTGCGGCCGGCCGCGAGCAGCGGGTTGAGCGAGGGCTGCCCGAGCAGCCCGGCGTACGGGGACCCGAGCGCGGCCGCGGCCGCCCCGGCGTCGAGCACGTGCCCGCCGATGCGGACCCCGATCCGGCGCCGCGCCTCACCGGCGGTGGTGAACACGCCGTAGGGGAGGTTGTGCGGCCCGAACGGGTCGCCCTCGGGAACATCGAGGGGGCTCTGCTGCGGCATGGGGTTCTGCCTCGCTTTCGACGCGGTCCGGGGGTGTCCCGGGGGCTGCTTGACAGGTTAAGGGGCTGGTGGGGCGTGCGGGAGGCCGGATTCCGGCGCAATTTGTAGGACTTGTCCGAAGGGGTCCGTATCCTTGGGGACGTGACTTCCGCCCTCCCCTATGCACTCGTGGCCACCGACCTGGACGGGACTCTGCTGCGCGCCGGAGACACCGTGTCGGCCCGCTCCAGCGCCGCTCTCGCCACCGCCCGCGCGGCCGGCGCCCGGCACATCATCGTGACGGGCCGCCCCGTACCGCAGGTCCGACACGTCCTGGACGGCCTCGGCTACACGGGGCTCGCGGTGTGCGGACAGGGCGCACAGGTCTACGACGCGGCGGCCGGCCGGCTGCTGCACTCCGTGGCCCTGGACCAGGAACTGGCCGAGGTCGCACTCGAGAAACTCGAAGCGGAGGTCGGGGAGGTCTACGCGGCGGTCAACCAGGAGGGCGTCGACGCGGAGATGCTGATAGGGCCGGGCTACCGGATGTGGCACCCGCACCTGCCGACGGTCCGGGTGGCCCGGCGCAGCGACCTGTGGACCTCGCCGATCAACAAGGTGCTGCTCCAGCACCCCCGCCTCTCCGACGACGAACTGACCGAGGTCGCCCGCGCCGTGGTCGGGGACCTGGTCAACGTCACCATGGCCGGGGAGCACACCGTGGAGCTCCAGCCGCCGGGCATCGACAAGGCGAGCGGGCTGGCGGTGGCCGCGGAGCGGCTGGACGTCTCCGGGTCCGCGACGATCGCCTTCGGCGACATGCCGAACGACATCCCGATGTTCGCGTGGGCCGCGCACGGGGTCGCGATGGCGGGCGCCCACCGGGAACTCCTGGCCGTCGCGGACGAGGTCACCCTCTCGAACGAGGCGGACGGCATCGCGGTGGTGCTGGAGCGGCTCTTCGGCTGAAGAGCCGCTCCAAGCGTCCTCACGGGTCACCCCGTGATCCGGCCGCCCGCGACGTCCAGGGTGACCCCGCTGAGCCAGGACGCCCCGTCCGAGGCGAGGAAGAGCGCGCAGGCGGCCACGTCCCCGGGGAGGCCGAGCCTGCGCAGCGGGTGGGCCTGCGCGAGCTGCTCCCGGATCTCCACCGGCATCGCGACCGCGGTCCGCTCGGTCAGGATCACCGAGGGCGCCAGGCAGTTGACGCGGATCCCGCGCGGGCCGAGCTCGGTCGCCAGGTGCTGGGTCAGCATCACGAGCCCGGCGTTGGCCACCCCGTAGGCGAGGTTCGCCTGGCTGGGCCGGCGGCCCGCCGCGGAGGACATGGTGATCACGCAGCCCCGGCCGCGCTCCAGCATGCCGGGCAGGAAGGTCCGTACGGTCAGGAAGGCGGAGGTGAGGTCCGAGTCCAGGACCTCGCGCCAGCGCTCCTCGGTGAGTTCGGGGGTGGGGACCGGCCGGCCCTGGCCGCCCGCGAAGGCGGCCAGTACGTCCACCGGGCCGAGCCGCAGCTCGGTCTCCTCCCGGACCCGGGCCAGTGCCGCCGCGTCCGTGGCGTCGGCGGTCACGGACATCGCCGTACCGCCCTCGGCGCCGATCGCGTCCACCACGCCGGCCAGGGCCGCCGTGTCGCGGCCGACGACGCAGACCCGGGCGCCCTGGGCGGCGAAGGCGTGGGCGGTGGCGGCTCCGATGCCGCGGCTGCCGCCGGTGACGACGACCGTGAGGCCGTCCAGTTCGGGGTAGTTCGCCATCTCAGCGCGCCCCCGCCCGGCCGAGGCCGTGCCGGGTCCGCGGGAGCTTCACCGCGGCCCACACCAGCCAGGCGAGCCCGCCGAAGCGCAGCACGGGCAGCAGGTACTGGAACCCGTCCACCACCAGCCCGAGCAGGGCCAGCATCCCCACGGCGGCCAGGACCAGCCCGGCCCAGGCCAGCGGCCTCGGCAGCAGCCCCGCGAGGAGTCCGGGGACGGCGACCCCGGCGAGCAGCAGGGCGAACATCGCCGAGTACGCGGGTCCGCCGGCGAAGAACGCCAGGTCGGCCAGGGCCCGCGCGAGGTCGGGTCCGGCGCCGTCCGTGAGCCGGGCCCCCGCCCAGCCGGACATGGCGCTCAGCATCAGCGCCGCGGCGGCCAGCACTCCGCCGGCCAGGGTGATCGCGGATCCGGGTGCGGTGATGCCCAGCGCGCGCAGTCGCCGGTAGAGGACGGCCGCGATCAGGGCCATCGGGACGGCCGCGCCGAGCAGCAGGAGGGCGCCGAGCTCGGCGGTGGTGCGGTGTCCGGCGGCGTACCGCAGGACCTCCAGACCGGTGGCGTCTGGGTGCGGGGTGGCCCGGTTCAGGACCACGTAGGCGATGGTCAGGCCGGCCAGGGCCAGTACGGGGGCCAGCAGGGGCGGCCCGGCCTGGGGCCCTCGGCCCGTCCGTTCGGCCGGTTCCACGGGGGCAGGTGCGGCGGTCATGGCGTTCTCGTCTCCTCGTCCGTCCAGTCCGTTCCCTTCCAGAATGATTACAAGCTGAAACGATTGTCAAGCTGTTACGGTTTCCCCATGGGAACGACGGATGACGGTGGCGGCGACCCGCGCCCGCACGGCGGCGCGGCCTTCCTGCTGGCCCAGCTCGGCGCGCACGCGGCCGGCCGCTTCGCCGAGCGGGTCTCCGCGCTCGGCCTGACCCCCGCCCAGGCGGGGCTGTTGCGCCTGCTGGCCCGTACCCCCGGCCGCAGTCAGCGCGAGCTGGCCGACGTACTCGGCATGCCCCCGAGCCGCTTCGTGGCCTTCGCCGACGACCTGGAGGCGCGCGGACTGATCGAACGCCGCCGCAACCCGGAGGACCGGCGGCTGTACGCGCTGTTCCTCGGCGACGCCGGAACCGCCCTGCTGGCCGATCTGCGCGAGGTGGCGACGGCGCACGAGCAGCAGCTCTGCGAGCCCCTGTCGGCGGAGGAACACGAACAACTGACGTCCCTGCTGGGCCGGCTGGCGGCCGCACAGGGCCTGACGCCGGGCGTCCACCCGGGCTACCGCTCGACGCGGACGGCTCCGCCGGCCTAGGTCGTCTCTTCCGGATCTTGCCGGGTCCAGGTGTGCCCTCCGGGGTGGGACGCGTAGTGCCCGCAGCCCTCGCCCGCGTGCTCGGCCGGGCAGTCCCGTACGGGGACCACCGCGTCCGGGGCCGTCCCGCCCCAGCGGGCCCACAGCGCCGCCCCCGGCGGGCCCTCGTGGAGCACGTCCCGGTGCGGTCCGGGGTGCGGCTCCAGCGCGCACCGCAGCTCCGGGCCCGCCCCGATCACCTCCCGCAGGGCGCCGGGGTGCGCGGGGGCCAGCCGGGCCAGTGCGTCCAGGTGTACGGGCGACAGCGCGCCGGCGGCTCCGCACGCCGGGGCGCCGCCGCTCACAGCAACCCCTCCAGGCTCCGGGCGTTGGCCCGGGCGGTCTCCGCGCGGAGCCGCTCCATGGGGTCGGCCGGCCGCACGTCGCGAGGCTCCGCCTCCCACTCGGGCCCGCCGCGGACGGGGCGCAGGGCCCAGTACGGGCCGGCGAGCCCCCGGAACTCCCCGATCAGGTCGTCCCGACTGGTGTCCACCAGGAGGGTTCCGGGGGCGGGGGGAAGGTCCGTTTCGTGCATGACGGTGCCTCTCCGTAGCTGTTCCACTACCAAGCGAGTTCAGCGTGACCTAGAGTCGGAGGGTCTTCAACTTGCGCAATCTGCGCGGGGAGTTGGGTGATCGTCGGTGAATCGGAAAGAGCTGGACCCCGAAAAGTCCCCGGGGGCGGCCTTCGGCCAGCGCCTGCGGGCGCTGCGGGACGAACGCGGCTGGACTCAGGACGAGCTCGGGGTGCGCATGGGGTGCTCCGGGACGCACATTTCCGCTGTGGAAACCGGCCGCCGTTCTCCAACTCGCCGCTTCGCGGCAAGTGCTGACCGGGTCTTCGGAACCGGCGATCGGCTCGAACGTCAGAGCAGGGCCGTGCGCAGTACGGCCCTCCTGGAGGGATTCCCGGAGTACGTCACGCACGAGGCGCGAGCGGCGGAGATCAGGCTCTACGAGGTCGGCGTCATGCCGGGAATTCTTCAGACTCCCCAGTACGCGACGGCCCTCAACGTACGTGCCGTCGAGCGCGGCGCGAGCACTGCCGAGCAGGCGGACGAACGGATCTCGCTCGTTGCGGAGAGGCAGGCGGCGCTCCTGCGGACACCGCTGCCGCTGGTCTTCGTGGTGCTGGACGAGAGCTGCCTGCGACGGCCCGTGGGCGACCGGGCCACCATGGATGCCCAGTTGGACAAGCTGATCGAATTCGCGGCGCTGCCGAACACGGTGCTCCAGGTCGCGCCCTTCGACATGGGGGACCGCCGTCCGCTCAGCCTGCCGCTCTACATCCTGACCATGCAGAACCGCTCCCTGGTCTCCTATGCGGAGTCCGCCCAGCGGGGTCGACTCGAACGGGACAGCGCATCTGTTGTGCCCTTGCTGACCGCCTACCATCAACTTCAGGCCGAGGCCACGTCGCAAGCCGAATCGGTGGCCTTGATCCGTCAGCTACGAAAGGGCACCTCGTGACGACCGAAAACCCCCGCTGGTTCACGTCCTCCTACAGCGAGAACGGCGGCGCGTGCGTCGAGGTCGCCACCAACCTCGTCGCCTCGCGCGGTGTCGTCCCCGTCCGGGACTCCAAGTGGGCCGACGGCCCGGTGCTGGACGTTTCCGCCGCCGCGTTCGCCGCATTCCTCGGCGGCGTCAAGGCCGTCTGACGGCCCCGCAGGGCCCCGGGCAGGTGCGCCCGGGGCCACGGGTCGGTTACACCGCCACCCGTGGGAGCCTCCGCTCCCACGTGCGGTGGAAGAGGACCTCGTCGCCCTCCCGGCAGACGACCTCGTTCGTGGTGGTGAAACCGCCCTCGTCGCAGGAGATCTCCGAGCGGGTGATCACCGAGACGTCCCAGCCCAGTTCCGGGCGGTGCAGCCGGACGGTCCAGTTCGAGTGGGTGCGGGCCGACAGCGGATCGTCGTCCTGGATCTCGTAGACCTCCCGCGCGTCCTCGCTGAACTCCAGTCCGTCCGGGTACACCCGTGTGCCCCCGTACTTCGGGTCCACCTCCAGGCGCCACACCCCGCGCGCGACGTCCCGTACGACCAGCCGTTCCGGCCTCGGTGCGTCCAGGGTCTCCGGGTAGGAGACCCCCAGCGGCTCCGACTGCTCCGGGGCCTCGAAGAGGATCTGCTCGGTGTCGTGGGACGGGTCGCGGACCGGGAGTTCGACCGCGCTGCCCGCCGGGTCCAGGGTCCAGCCATGCTCCGAGCCGGCCCTCGGCCAGATCCACGGCCAGTAGGCCGAGGACAGGGCCAGGCGGATCCGGTGTCCGGGCGGGAAGGAGTGGCCGATGCCGTTCAGTTCGAAGTGGACGTCCTCGTACGAGCCCACCGGCCACGGCACCGCCTTGTCCCGGCCCTGGCGTGCGGAGAGGTTGAGCACGCCGCGGGTGACCAGGGTCGAGGAGCCGTCCGGAGCCACGTCGCAGAGGCGGGCCACCACCTGCCCGTACGGGACGTCCATCCGTAGGCGCAGCCGGACCACCGGGCGGCCCAGGATCTCCACCGGGCCGCCGGAGTCGGTGCCCACCGGGAATTCGAAGCAGGCCGACTTCGCGTCCTCCTCCCGCTGGTCCGGCGGCAGGTCGGCGTCGTTGCCGAAGGGGAAGAAGCGGCCCGCGTCGAGGCCCGTGTGCTGCGGGGAGGCCACGATCACCGGCGCGCCCTGGAAGGCGTACGTCACCGGGTCCACGTTCGGCGAGGGCCAGGACGGGTCGCCGACCCACCGGCCGGGCAGGGTCTCGTAGGTGGTGGCGGGCGGGTGCGACTCGGAGATCCAGGAGCGGAGGAGCGGCTCGGCCATGACCCCCGTGTCCTTGTCCTTCAGCCAGTGGTCCCACCAGCGCAGGGTTTCCTGGAGGAAGCCGATGGCGGGCCCCGGCGGCAGCCCCCGGTCGGGGTACTGGTGCGACCAGGGGCCGATCAGTCCGCGCACCCGGTCGGCGGGGAGGGCGGAGACCAGCCGCAGCACGGTGTCGCGGTAGGGGTCGTGCCAGCCGCCGACGGCGAGGACGGCCGCGCCGATCGCGCCGTAGTCCTCGCAGACGCTGCCGTGCTTCCAGTACGCGTCGCGGGTCTGGTGGGAGAGCCAGGTGTGGACGAGGGGTTCGACCGCGCCCAGGCGCTGGAGCCATTGGTTCCGCCAGCCGTCGCCCGCGTAGAGGGGGTCCGGCGGGCGGGCCGTGAAGGCGAGCATGGTCGCCGCCCAGGCGTGCATGTCCACGGCGAGCAGCGAGCCGCCCATGTAGTGCACGTCGTTGTCGAAGCGGTCGTCCGTGGAGCAGACGGTGACCACCGCCTTGAGCGCCTCGGGGGCCAGCGCCGCGATCTGGAGGCTGTTGAAGCCGCCCCAGGAGATCCCGAACATGCCCACGGACCCCGTGCACCAGGGCTGGGCGGCCAGCCACTCCACCACCGCGACCCCGTCGGCGAGCTCCCGGGCGTCGTACTCGTCGCCCGGGTCGCCGCCGCTGCACCCGTGGCCGCGCACGTCGACCCGTACGGAGGCGTAGCCGTGGCCCGCGTACCAGGGGTGGCGCTGCCAGTCGCGCGGCGCCGTCCAGTCAGTGAGGCGGTACGGGAGGTACTCCAGCAGGGCCGGGACGGGCTCGTCGGTCACCGGGCGCCAGATGCGGGCGTAGAGCTGGGTGCCGTCCCGCATGGGGATCCGGACGTCCTCGTGGGTGGTCCCGTAGGGGAAATCGGTTCGGATGATCATCGGGGATGTCTCGCCAATCGCCTCGGGGAGCTCAGTGGACAGCCGGTCGGTGGACAGCCGGTCGGTGGACGGCCGGTCAGTGGACGGGGTGCATCGTGCGCTTGAGCCAAGGGGCGGCGGCGATCACGGCCAGGCCCACGGCCACGGCGATGGCGCCGTTGACGCCGAAGTAGGCGGGGTTGGAGACGTGCCCGTAGATCTTGACCACCTGCGCCTGGATGCCGTTGGCCAGGGCCAGCGAGAGGAACCACAGCGCCATCGTCTGGCTGGCGAAGGCCTTCGGGGCGAGCTTGGTGGTGGCCGACATGCCCGAGGTCTCCAGCAGGACGTCGCCGAGCCCGAGCAGCAGGTAGGAGCCGATGATCCACCAGGCGGCCATCTTGTACGCGTCCCCGCCGTGCCCCGAGGTCGGGATGACCATCAGGAGGAAGGAGAGGCCGCCCAGGATCACGCCGATGGCGATCTTGTTGGAGGAATGCGGCTGGCGGGGGCCCATCTTGACCCACAGCGCGGCCACCACGGGGGCGAGGAGCACCTCGAACGCGCCGAGTGCGGAGGCGTACCAGCCCGCCGGGAAGGTGAACCCGAGGATCTCGGTGCGGGCGTTCGTCGAGGCGAGCAGCATCATCGTCGAGTACGCCTGGAAGAGGATGAAGTTGAAGGCGACCGAGGCCAGGAAGAGCACCACGTACGGGCGCAGTCGCCCCCGCTCCTCGGACGTCACCCGGTCGCTGCGGAACATGACCGCGAAGTAGACGATCGGCGCGATCACCGAGATCAGGGTGAGCAGGTCGACGAAACGGCCCATCGTCAACCAGCCGAGTACCGCCAAAAGAGTGGCGAGTACGGCGAAGAGCAGGATCCCGCCGACGATCTTCCAGACGGCGGAGCGCATCGCGTCGGGCGCCAGCGCGAACTCCGCCGAGTGCTTGCGCCCGGCGAGGTGGCGGCGGCCGGCGACGTACTGGATCAGGCCCGCGGTCATACCGATGGCGGCGGCGGAGAAGCCCCAGTGCCAGCCCTTGTGGTCACCGAGCCAGGCGGTGATCAGCGGGCCCGCGAAGGCGCCGATGTTGATGCCCATGTAATAGAGGGCGAAGCCGGCGTCGCGCCGCTGGTCGTCCGTCGCGTAGAGCTTGCCGACCATACTGGCCACGTTCGGCTTGAGCAGGCCGGTGCCGGCGCTGATCAGGCCGAGGCCCACCCAGGTCATGGCGGCGGTCGGCACGGCCATGGAGTAGTGGCCGCAGGCGATCAGGATGCCGCCCCACAGCACGGCGCGGTAGGAACCGAGGATCCGGTCGGCGAGCCATCCGCCGGCGACGGAGACGAGGTAGACCATGGTCCCGTAGGCCGCCGAGACGGAGGCCGCGGTGCCGGGGTTCATCCCCAGGCCGCCGTTGGCCACCGTGTCCGCGAAGTAGAGGACGAGGATGGCCTGCATGCCCAGGAACGAGAAGCGCTCCCAGACCTCCAGTCCGGAGAGCGTGGCGAGTCCCCGGGGGTGGCCGAGGAAGGCGTGGTCGTCTCCGGGCGGCGGCTGGTCGGCCTCCGGGTCCGGAAGCTCGTCTATTTCGGTCGCAGTTCTGGACAAAACGCATTCTCCGGTTGTTTCGGCTTCTCCAGAACATACCGGGGTAGATGGGGCGATGCGCGGGCGGTGCGCGGGCGGTGGCCGGGCAGGCGCCCTGGGTGATCGAAAACAGACCGGATACGCTGGCTTGAGTGATGGCAGCGACACATCGACAATCCATGTGATCGTCAACGTGATCGTCAGCAGACAGGAGTACCCCTCGTGACCGTCGTCGGGCCGTTCGGACTGAGCGTGCGGGACCAGGCTCTTGAGACCGATGTCCAGGCCGGACTGGCCGCCGTCGAGGCGGGTCTGCTGGAAGCCACCAAGAGCGAAGTCCCCTTCATCACCGAGGCCGCACAGCACCTCGTGCGCGCCGGAGGCAAGCGGTTCAGGCCGCTCCTGGTGATGCTCGCCTCCCGATTCGGCGATCCCTACTCGCCCGGAATCGTGCCCTCCGCCGTCGTCGTGGAGCTCACCCACCTCGCCACGCTCTACCACGACGACGTCATGGACGAGGCGGACGTGCGCCGCGGCGTGGACAGCGCCAACGCCCGATGGGGCAACTCGGTCGCCGTCCTGACGGGTGATTTCCTCTTCGCCCGCGCCTCGCACATCCTGGCGGACCTCGGGCCCGAGGCCGTCCGGATCCAGGCCGAGGCCTTCGAGCGGCTGGTGACGGGCCAGATCCTGGAGACGGCCGGTCCGCGCGACGGCCGCGACCCCGTCGACCACTACCTGGACGTCATGGCCGGCAAGACCAGCTCGCTGGTCGCCGTCTCCTGCCGCTTCGGCGCGCTGATGTCCGGCGCCGACGAGATGGTCGTCGACATCCTCACCCAGTACGGGGAGCGGCTCGGCCTCGCCTTCCAGCTGGCCGACGACGTCCTCGACATCGCCTCCGACTCGCACGAGTCCGGCAAGACCCCTGGCACCGACCTGCGCGAGGGCATCCCGACGCTGCCCGTGCTGCGGCTGCGCGAGATGGCCGCCCGCGACGGCAACCCCGACGACCTGGACCTCGTAAGGCTCCTGGACAGCGATCTGACGGACGACGCCCGGCACGCCGAGGCCCTGTCGCGGCTACGGGTCCACCCGGCCCTGGAGCAGGCCCGCAGGGACACCGTCCAGTACGCCGAGGACGCGCGGGCCATGCTGGCCCCGCTGCCGGAGTGCTTCGCGAAGTCGGCCCTGGTGGAGCTGTGCGACGCCGTGGTGCACCGCGCGGGCTGACGCCGACCGACGCCGACTGACGCGGTACGGGCTTCGGCCGAAGGAACAGGGGCGAGGGCCCGGCATCCCCTACGGGTAGGGGGTGCCGGGCCCTCCTCGTGTCATCCCTGGGGCGTACGCGCAGTTGGCTCCCGGGTCTGACGCTTTGGGCCCCGCACTTTGGTCAGATAGAGGCACATCCCCACCAGATCGGGTGAGAGTGGCGGCGCGGGGTGGAAAAGACGGGTAGGTCGCCGCCGTACACACAGAGGTAGGGCAGACAGACATGGCAACGAACGCAAAGACCCGCAAGGCCGCCCGGTACGCCGTACCGGTCGCGGTGTTCGGTGTGGTCGCCGGCACGATCGCGATGGTTCCGGCCTTCGCGAACTCCGGTGGTCCCGACCTTCCGAAGGTGACTGCCCAGCAGCTCATCGAGAAGATCGCCGCCTCGGACGTCCAGCAGCTGTCCGGCAACGCCAAGATCAGCACCGACCTGGGGCTGCCGTCCATGGCGTCCGGGATGCTCAGCGGCCTCGGCGGCGGCTCGGGGGTCACGGGGGGCTCCGCCGATCCGCAGGACAAGGTCGCGCAGCTCGCCAGCGGCACCCACACCTTCCAGGTGGCCGCCGACGGACCGGACCACCAGAAGCTCACCTTCGTCGACGGCAAGGACGAGTACACGCTCGTCCACAACGGCGCCGACGTCTGGGGATACGACTCCAAGTCCAACGAGGCCTTCCACGAGAAGGCCCCGGCGGAGGCGGGCAAGGACGCCAAGGACGGCAAGAGCTCCGAGCGCAAGACCGGCGACCGGCTCGCGGCGTCCCCGCAGGAGGTCGCCAAGGAGGTCATCGAGGCCGCCGGCCCGACCACGGACATCGGCGTCGGCGACACGGCCCAGGTGGCCGGGCGCGACGCCTACCAGCTGGTCCTCAAGCCGAAGGCCTCCGGCTCCACGATCTCCTCGGTGAAGATCGCGGTGGACGCGAAGAACGGCGTGCCGCTGCGCGTGCAGGTGCTCTCCACGGACGGCGGCAAGCCGATCGTGGACGCCGGCTTCACCAAGGTGGACTTCGCCAAGCCCGCCGCCGACACCTTCGCCTTCACCCCGCCCAAGGGCGCCAAGGTGAACGAGGGCGGCCCCGGTGACCACGCCAAGGGCGAGGCCGGCAAGGGCGAGGGCAAGGACGGCAAGGACGGCAAGGACGGCAAGGACGGCAAGGACAAGGGGCTGGGCGCCCTGGGCGCCGTACCCGGCCTCGACGGCCTGCTCGGCGGAGCCGAGGGCGGCAAGGGCGAGACGAAGGTGATCGGCGAGGGCTGGACCTCGATCGCCCGGATCGACACCGGCCAGACCAAGGGCCTGACCGAGCTGGAGAACAAGGCCAAGGACAAGAACGCGCCGAAGGAGGCCAAGCAGTTCCTCGACGCACTCGGGGACAAGGTCTCCGGGAAGTTCGGCGAGGGCCGCATCTTCAAGACCCGCGTGGTCAACGCGCTGATCACGGACGACGGCAAGGTCTACGTCGGCGCGGTCACCAAGGACGCGCTGGTGAAGGCGGCCGACGCCAACAAGTAGGCGTAGCACCACGGGTGGCTACGGGGGTGCCCGCGGGGGTGCCGAAGGGTGGACGGGGACTGTGTCCCTGCCCACCCTTCGACCGTTCCGGCCCTGTGTACAGCGGCCCCGCTGTACCGTGAAAAGCATGTCGAGACACGTCACCATCCGCCTGGAAGAAGAGTTCCACGAACGCCTGAAGGCGCGCGCGGCGGCCCTGGGCACGACGGTCACCGCGCTGATCACCGAAGTCACGGAACGCGAGCTCGACGAGGACCGGAAGAACTTCCTGTCCGGGATCGAGGAGTTCGCCGACCACTGGGGCTACTTCCAGGAGCGGTTCGGGCATTGAAGATCACCATGGAATGGGCCTGGACGGCTCTGGCCCACCACCTCCCGTCCGATCCCGCCGTGTGGGATCCCTCCGGAGTGGCCGCCGCCGTCGCCCGCCACCAGAACGACCTCGTCCTGGTCCCCGAACAGCCCGCCCCGGACACCGCGTGGCGGGCCGCCGCGTTTTTGCACACCCTCGCGGTGTGCCCGGCGCTGGAATCCCCGATGAACGAGTTCTACGCCGCCGCCGCGACCCGCTCGTACCTGCGCGTGGCCGGGGCCAAGCAGCTGCCCTCGCCCGAGGAGCTCGGCGATCTGGTGGAGGCCGCGAAGCTGGGGCGCGCCGATGTCGCGGCCGTCGCCGAGGAACTACGGGCCCGCATCCAGGAGCCGCTCTCGGCCTCGCTACGGGGCCTCGCGCAGGACTCGTAGGACCATCGGAGCCTCGTCCGGGTGCAGCCGCAGCTCGGTGGCCCGCAGGGGACGTGGACGGGCCGGCCCTGCGCGTGGTCCGACAGACGCCGCAGCCGCCGTCGTCCGCGCACGAGGAGTGCGGGGTTGACGGCGGCGGCGGCCTGCGCGATCAGGGTGAACAGGGCGGCGATGAGCTCCGGCATGATCCGATCAGATCACGCCGGAGCCCCAGAGGACTAGACCATTCGGCAGTCCATTGCCGGGAGTCTCAGAAAGTGAGCTTCCAGCTGTTGATGTAGCCGGTGTCCTGCGCCGCCAGGTCCTTGACCTGGAGCTTCCACACCCCGTTGGCCACCTCGCTCGACGCGTTGACCGTGAAGCCCTGGACGATGTTGTCCGCGCTGCCGCCGGAGCGGTTGCGCAGGTTGTAGACCGAGCCGTCGGGGGCGACCAGGTCGACCACCAGGTCACCGACGTAGGTGTGGACGATGTTCACGTCCACCTTGAGGGTGGCAGGGGCGTTGCCCGTGACCCCCGAGACCGTGATCGGCGAAGTCACCGCGGCTCCGGGGGAGTCCGGGATGTTGACGTCCGCCGTGTTCTCGAAGGACGGGCCCGGCGGGACCGGGGTGGCCGCCCCGAGGTTCCAGACCGCGTAGGCGATGGCGTCCGAATTCCGGTCCAGGGCGGTGTCGTCGATGTTCGCCGAGGTGTCGCACGAGGCGTGGTAGCAGGCGTCGAAGGCCTTGCCGGAGGTGCCGCCCCACTTCTGCGCCTGGGCCGCCGTCTTGGTGTAGTCGGCGCCGGAGAACAGGCCGCCGACCGGGATGCCCGCGTCCTTGAACGGCGCGTGGTCGGAGCGGCCGTCGCCCTCGGTCTCGATCTCGGTCGGGATGCCGACGCCCACGTAGAAGTTCTTGAAGGTCTGCTCGATGGTCGGGTCGTCGTCGTAGACGAAGTAGCCCGGGTTCGGCGAGCCGATCATGTCGAAGTTGAGGTAGCCGGAGATCTTCGACTTCTCGGCCGCCGGCAGGTTGTTCACGTAGTACTTCGAGCCGATCATCCCCAACTCCTCCGCGCCCCACCAGCCGAACCGCAGGTGCTTCGTCGGCTGGAGCTGGGCGCGGGAGACGGCCAGCGCCGTCTCCAGGATGGCGGCCGAGCCGGACCCGTTGTCGTTGATGCCGGGGCCGGCGTTCACCGAGTCCAGGTGCGAGCCGGACATCAGGACCGAGTTGGGGTCGCCGCCCGGCCAGTCGGCGATCAGGTTGTAGCCGGTGGCGCCGCTGGAGGTGAAGGTCTGCAGGGTGGTCGTGAATCCGGCCGCGTCGAGCTTGGCCTTCACGTAGTCGATCGAAGCCTTGTAACCGGCCTTGCCGTGGGCGCGGTTGCCGCCGTTGGCGGTGGCTATGGACTGCAGCTGCGCCAGGTGCGCCTTGACGTTGGCGACCGGGATGTCGGGCGGCGTGGGCGCTGCGGCGACCGCGGAGACCGCGGCGGGTGCGGTCACCGTGCCGGGCGCGGCGAGGGCGGAGGGGGCGGTGGCGGCGAACAGGCCGGCGACCGCGACGGCGGTCACGGCGGCGAGGCGCCGGGGGACGGACGGGCTCATGTGGGGGCTCCGGGCTTCCGTACTGGGGATGTGTGCGGAACGTGCGGGGAGAACTGGTGAGCGTGGTGCGTCAGTGCAAGCCTGATGTTCACGGGGAGTATGACTGCTCGTCAAGAACACAATCCGGTCAGCCTTGTTCGGAAACCGAACGGATCCGGTCGTATTTCGCGAAGAGGTCGGCACACTGGGGGGATGAGTGAGCCCGACACGCCCCGGCCGCCCCGGCGGCCGCTGCCCCCGAAGCCGGAGCTGCCCGACATGGCCGAGGCGCGCCGGCGCGGCCCCGCGGCCGAGGTGGAGGCCCGGTGGCTCGGCCTGCGGCTGGCGTGGGAGTGGTACCGGGCCGTGTACGGGTCAGGGGTGGGCCGGCGCGGCACCATCGCGCTGATGGAGGCGGCCGTGGCGGATCCGGTGCTGCGGCAGTTCTATCCGCACACCAGCCACTACAACCTGCACTTCGCCCCCACCACGGAGCGCATCTACCCCCGGGTGGCCCCGTACGTCATGCCGCTGGGCGACGGCCGGTTCCGCGTCCTCGGGGCGAACCCGCCGGTGGACGAAGAGGTCGACACGGCCGAGGAGGCGGTGGCCCTGGTGGTGGCCCGCCTGGCGCCCGGCACCCTGCTCGCGGCGACGGGGCGGCCGTGGGACGAGCAGCCGACGGCGGGCTGAGGAGCGAGGATCCGGGGACGGTTACGCGGGCTCGCGCGCCGGGGCCGGAGGAGCGACCGGAGGCGCCGCCTGGGCCGCCGACGGGCCCGTGACGGCTTCGAGCCGCGTCGCGCGGCTGCGGCGCGCGGTGCGCAGGGCGTCCCAGGTGAGGATCGACAGGGCGACCCAGACCAGGGAGAAGCCGGCCCAGCGCGCGGGCGGCATGGCCTCGTGGAAGTAGAGGACGCCCAGCCCGAACTGGAATACCGGGGCCATGTACTGGAGCAGCCCCAGGGTGGACAGCGGGACCCGGATCGCGGCCGCGCCGAAGCAGACCAGCGGGATCGCGGTGACCAGCCCGGCCGAGGCCAGCAGGAGGGCGTGGGCCGGGCCCTGGGCGGTGAAGGTGGACTCGCCCCGTGCGCCGAGCCACAGCAGGTAGCCGAGGGCGGGCAGGAACATGATCACGGTCTCGGCGGTCAGCGACTCCAGGCCGCCCATGCCGAGCTTCTTCTTGATCAGCCCGTACAGGGCGAAGGAGAAGGCCAGGATCAGCGAGATCCACGGCGGCCGCCCGTACCCGACGGCGAGGACCAGCACGGCGGTGACGGCGATCGCGACCGCCACCCACTGCGCGCGGCGCAGCCGCTCGCCGAGGACCAGTACGCCCAGGGCGATGGTGACCAGGGGATTGATGAAGTAGCCCAGGCTCGCCTCTACGACCGCGCCGTTGTTGACGGACCAGATGTAGACGCCCCAGTTCACGGTGACCAGGGCGGCGGCCACTGCGAGGAGCGCGAGCTTGCGCGGCTGGCGCACCAGCTCCGCGATCCACCCCCAGCGGCGCAGGGCCAGCAGGGCCAGCCCCACGAAGGCCAGGGACCACACCATGCGGTGGGCGAGTATCTCGATGGCTCCGGCGGGCTGCAGGAGCGGCCAGAACAGGGGCACGAGGCCCCACATTCCGTATGCGCCGAATCCGTAGAGCAAACCCGTGCGCTGGTCGTTCTCTGCCTTCACGGGTCCTCCAGAGCTACATCAAGCCAACCTCATGAAGGTAGCGCCGCAGCGGCCGGAAGTCATTACCGTCTCAGCGAGATACTCATGACACCCGCCCCGGCGCCCCCGCCGTCACGCGGTGGCCAGGGCCCCCGCGATCGCCTCGGCCAGCGGGGTCGTCGGCCGGCCGATGAGCCGGGCCAGGTCGCCTCCGGTGGAGCCCAGCCGGCCGCGCCGGATGGCCGCGTCCACGTCGACGAAGACCGCGGCGAAGCCCTCGGGAAGCCCGGCGCCGATCAGCACCTTCTGGTGGTCCTCGGCCGGCAGCTCGGTGTACGCGATCTCGCGCCCCGCCTGCGCGGACAGCTCGGCGGCGTACTCCGCCAGGGTCCACGCCGAGTCGCCGGAGAGCTCGTAGGCCCGGTTCAGGTGGCCCTCGCCGGTCAGCACCACGGCCGCGGCGGCCGCGTAGTCGGCGCGGGCCGCGGAGGCGACGCGACCCTCGCCCGCGCTGCCCACCAGGGCGCCCTGCTCCAGGTGGGAGGCCAGGCTGCGGGTGTAGTTCTCGTGGTACCAGCCGTTGCGCAGGAAGGTGTACGGGAGCCCGGAGTCGAGGATCGCCTGCTCGGTGACCCGGTGCTCCGCGGCCAGCTCGAAGTCGGCCTCGGGTCCGCCCAGGATCCCGGTGTAGGCGAGCTGCGCGACTCCGGCCTCGCCCGCGGCCTTGATCACAGCGGTGTGCTGCGCGACCCGGCGGCCGATCTCGTTGCCGGAGATCAGCAGGACCCGGTCGCCGGCCCGGAAGGCTCCGGCCAGGCTCGCGGCGTCGTCGTAGTCGGCGATGCGCAGTTCGACCCCGAGCTCGGCGAGGTCGGCGGCCTTGGCGGCGTCGCGGACCACGACGGCGACCCGGTCGGCGGGCACGCGGGTCAGCAGGTCCGCGACGACGAGGCGGCCGAGGGCTCCGGTGGCTCCGGTGACGACGATGCTCATGGGGATCTCCTTGGTAGGGGCCTCGGGGCGCGGCCGCTCATAAACACCACCCTACGGTAAGCGCTAACTTTTAGAAAGTCCGCGAAGGTGATGCTCGACCGGACCGACGGGTCCGAGGACAAGAAGAAGCCCGGACCCCCTCCTCGGGGTCCGGGCTTCTTCGCACCCGTACGGGAGCCGCGCGGCGGACTCAGCCGACGACGGTCCAGGTGTCGTTCCCGCTCAGCAGCGAGGCCAGGTCGCCCTTGCCGCTGCGGTCCACGGCCGTCTCCAGCTGCTCGGCCATGAGCGTGTCGTAGACGGGCCGCTCCACGTTGCGGAACACCCCGATGGGGGTCTGGTGCAGCGTGTCGGGGTCGGCCAGCCGGGACAGCGCGAACGCGTTGGTCGGGGAGGTCGAGGAGGAGTCGTGGACCAGGATCCGGGCCTCGTTCTCCGGGGTCACCTCCACGACCTCCAGGTCACCGGTGGCCACGTTGCGCACCACGCCCTTGGCGTTGTCCACGCCGAAGCGGATCGGCTGCCCGTGCTGGAGCCGGATCACGGCCTCCTGGGCCTGCTCGCGGTCCTTGAGGACCTCGAAGGCGCCGTCGTTGAAGATGTTGCAGTTCTGGTAGATCTCCACCAGCGCCGTGCCCTGGTGGTCCGCGGCCGCCCGCAGCACCTCGGTGAGGTGCTTGCGGTCGGAGTCGACCGTACGGGCCACGAAGGAGGCCTCCGCGCCGATCGCCAGCGAGACCGGGTTGAAGGGCGCGTCGAGCGAACCCATCGGCGTGGACTTGGTGATCTTGCCGACCTCGGACGTGGGGGAGTACTGCCCCTTGGTCAGCCCGTAGATCCGGTTGTTGAACAGCAGGATCTTGAGGTTGACGTTGCGCCGAAGGGCGTGGATCAGGTGGTTTCCGCCGATGGAGAGCGCGTCCCCGTCACCGGTGACCACCCAGACCGACAGATCGCGGCGCGAGGTGGCCAGACCGGTCGCGATGGCCGGGGCGCGGCCGTGGATCGAGTGCATCCCGTAGGTGTTCATGTAGTACGGGAAGCGCGAGGAGCAGCCGATGCCCGAGACGAAGACGATGTTCTCCTTCGCCAGACCCAGCTCGGGCATGAAGCCCTGCACCGCGGCGAGCACCGCGTAGTCACCGCAGCCGGGACACCAGCGGACCTCCTGGTCCGACTTGAAGTCCTTCATCGACTGCTGGGCGGCCGCCTTGGGCACCAGGGAGAGCAGGGTCGGGGTGTCGGTCAGCTCAGTCATTGACGGCCTCCTTGAGATGCGTGGCGAGCTGCTCGGCCTTGAACGGCATGCCGTTGACCTGGTTGTACGACCGTGCGTCGACCAGGTACTTCGCCCTGAGGAGGGTCGCGAGCTGCCCGAGGTTCATCTCCGGCACCACTACCTTGTCGTAACGCTCCAGAACCGCTCCCAGATTCCTCGGGAAGGGGTTGAGGTGGCGCAGATGGGCCTGTGCGATGGGGACGCCGGCGATCCGCAGCCGGCGTACGGCGGCCGTGATCGGCCCGTACGTCGAGCCCCAGCCGATGACCAGGGTCTTCGCCCCGTCCGGGTCGTCGACCTCCAGGTCGGGGACCTCGATGCCGTCGATCTTGGCCTGGCGGGTGCGCACCATGAAGTCGTGGTTGGCCGGGTCGTACGAGATGTTGCCCGTGCCGTCCTGCTTCTCGATGCCGCCGATCCGGTGCTCCAGCCCCGGGGTGCCCGGGACCGCCCACGGGCGGGCCAGGGTGTGCGGGTCGCGCTTGTAAGGCCAGAACACCTCGGTGCCGTCCGCCAGCTCGTGGTTCGGGCCGGAGGCGAACTGCACGGCGAGGTCCGGCAGGTCCGCCACGTCCGGGATCCGCCACGGCTCGGAGCCGTTGGCGAGGTACCCGTCGGAGAGTAGGAACACCGGAGTCCGGTAGGTCAGCGCGATCCGGGCCGCGTCGAGCGCGGCGTCGAAGCAGTCCGCCGGGGTGCGCGGGGCCACGATCGGGACCGGGGCCTCGCCGTTGCGCCCGAACATCGCCTGGAGCAGGTCCGCCTGCTCCGTCTTGGTCGGCAGGCCCGTGGACGGGCCGCCGCGCTGGATGTCCACGATCAGCAGCGGCAGCTCCAGGGAGACCGCCAGCCCGATCGTCTCGGACTTCAGGGCCACGCCGGGACCGGAGGTGGTGGTCACGGCGAGCGCGCCGCCGAAGGCCGCGCCCAGGGCCGCGCCGATGCCGGCGATCTCGTCCTCGGCCTGGAAGGTGCGCACGCCGAAGTTCTTGTGCTTGCTCAGCTCGTGCAGGATGTCCGAGGCCGGGGTGATCGGGTACGAGCCCAGGTAGAGCGGCAGGTCGGCCTGCTGCCCGGCTGCGATCAGGCCGTAGGACAGGGCCAGGTTCCCGGAGATGTTGCGGTAGGTGCCCGTCGGGAAGGCCCGGGTGGCCGGGGCCACCTCGTAGGAGACGGCGAAGTCCTCGGTGGTCTCGCCGAAGTTCCAGCCGGCCCGGAAGGCGGCCACGTTCGCCTCGGCGATCTGGGGCTTCTTCGCGAACTTCTGCCGCAGGAAGCTCTCGGTGCCCTCGGTGGGCCGGTGGTACATCCAGGACAGCAGGCCCAGCGCGAACATGTTCTTGCTGCGCTCGGCCTCCTTGCGGGGGAGCCCGAAATCCTTGAGCGCCTCGATGGTGAGGGTGGTCAGCGGCACCGGGTGGATGTTGTAGGCGTCCAGGGAGCCGTCTTCCAGCGGGGAGGTCTCGTAGCCGACCTTGGCCATCGGGCGCTTGGTGAACTCATCGGTATTGATGATGAGCTCCGCGCCGCGCGGCACGTCCCCGATGTTCGCCTTCAGTGCCGCCGGATTCATGGCCACCAGGACGTTCGGGGCGTCGCCCGGCGTCAGGATGTCGTGATCGGCGAAGTGCAGCTGGAAGCTCGACACACCCGGGAGGGTGCCGGCGGGCGCCCGGATCTCGGCGGGGAAGTTCGGCAGCGTCGAGAGGTCGTTCCCGAAGGACGCCGTCTCCGAGGTGAAACGGTCACCGGTGAGCTGCATTCCGTCACCGGAGTCACCCGCGAAGCGGATGATCACCCGATCGAGCTTGCGTACTTCCTTGGGGTGGCCCGCGGGGCTGTCGGTGCCCGCGGGGCTGCCGCTGCTCGGATCGCCGCTGCTCGGATCGCCGCTGTTCGGGCCCGGGGGCGTCCGCTGCTCGCCGACGACCGCGTTTTCGGCCCCGTCGGAATGCTCGGCTGGGCTACTGACCTGGCTGGTCACTGAACTGGACCTCCTTCGAGGCGTGAGCACTGCCCAAGGTCAACCCTACGTCCGTAGGGATTCCTTCCCAGGGGTGCTCATTATCTGGACCGCCCTCTCGGCGGTCGGTCCGAATCCGGCCTTAACTGACAGAGTGTCAGTTGATCAAGACCTTAGGTAGGTGAGGACGGCCAGCACACGCCGGTGATCCCCGTCACTCGGCGACAGGCCGAGCTTCATGAAGATGTTGCTGACGTGCTTCTCCACCGCGCCGTCGCTCACCACGAGCTGCTTGGCCACCGCGGAATTCGTCCGCCCCTCGGCCATCAGCCCCAGCACCTCGCGCTCCCGCGGGGTCAGCCCCGCCAGCACGTCCTGCTTGCGACTGCGGCCGAGCAGCTGCGCCACGACCTCCGGGTCCAGGGCGGTACCGCCCCGCGCCACGCGCACCACGGCGTCCAGGAATTCCCGTACGTCCGCCACCCGGTCCTTGAGCAGATACCCCACCCCGGTGCTGGAACCGGCCAGCAGTTCGGTGGCGTACTGCTCCTCCACGTACTGCGACAGCACGAGCACCCCTATGCCGGGGTGGTCGCGCCGCAGCCGCACCGCGGCCCGTACGCCCTCGTCGGTGTGGGTCGGCGGCATCCGCACGTCCGCCACCACCACGTCCGGCAGCGCATCCTCGGCCGCCAGGTCCGCCACCGTCTTGATCAGGGCTTCCGCGTCCCCGACGCCCGCGACGACGTCATGCCCCCGGTCGGTCAGCAACCGGGTCAGGCCCTCACGCAGCAGCACTGAATCCTCGGCGATGACCACACGCACCCTGTTTTCCACGACTTCGAAGCTCCCGCGTCCACTCGTGTCCTTTGCCCCTGACACAGCCAAGCATCCCAGTCTCGTACCGGGATGGAGGCTGACTGCGATCAACGCGTGGGCGTGGGAACCGTGTTTTCGGGGGTGGAAGGGAGCACTCCGCGCAGCGGGCCCGAAAGTCAGGCCTTTGTCCCCCGCCGGAGGGGGCCGAACGGAGGGTACGGGGGCCGCCGGTCCGGCCGTGTTGCAGGACCTGCGGGAGGCCCGGCGGTCAGGTGGCCGGGGCGGCGGACCCCGCGAGGCGCGACTCAGGCGCGCCAGGGCAGCTCGGCCGTCACGGTGGTGCCCGTTCCCTCGACGGAATCCACGACCAGCACCCCGTCCACCGCGTCGAGCCGCTCGGCCAGCCCCGCCAGTCCCGACCCGGCCAGGGCAGAGGCCCCGCCGCGGCCGTCGTCGCAGACCTGGATCAGCAGCCGCTCGCCCGACTTCCACACGTCCACACCGGCCGTACGGGCCTGCGCGTGCTTGCTGATGTTCTGCAGCAGCTCCGAGACCGTGAAGTACGCGATCCCCTCGATCGCCGCCGCCGGACGCGAGGGCAGCTCCACGGCCACCCGTACCGGCACGGCGCACCGCGAGGCCACCGAGGACAGCGCCGCGTCCAGCCCCCGGTCCGTCAGCACCGCCGGGTGGATCCCGCGGGCCAGGTCCCGCAGCTCCTGCAGGGCGATCTTCACCTCGCCGTGGGCCTCGTCCACCATCCGGGCGGCGGCCCGCGGGTCCTCGGTCAGCTTCTCCTTGGCCAGCCCCAGGTCCATGGCCAGCGCTACCAGCCGGGCCTGCGCCCCGTCGTGCAGGTCCCGCTCGATGCGCCGCAGATCGGCGGCGGCGGTGTCCACGACCACCCCCCGGTCGGACTCCAGCTCACTGACGCGGTGCGCCAGCCGGGACGGGCCGAGCAGCCCGGCGACGAGCACGCGGTCGACGGTGGTCAGGGCGCGGACCACCCAGGGGGTGGCGAGCGTGAACCCGAGCCCGGTCACGCAGGTCAGCGCGATCATCAGGGGCCCGGCCAGGGTGAAGGTGTACTCCCCGTCCTGGACGAGCACCAGCCCCGGCTGGTCGGTGAACGCCGGGAAGACCCAGAACCAGAGGGGGTACAGCAGCAGGGCCCACCCGTAGGCCCAGAACACAAGGGCGACGCAGAAGCCGAACACCGCCCACGGGAAGTGGATCAGCGAGTACAGCACGTGCCGCCAGGCGCTCCCGCTCTTGAGCAGCGCCCCCATGCCGGCCAGCGCCCCGCTCTTCTCCGCCCGGATCGGCGCGGGCTCGGCGATGTCCTGGCGCAGCATCCCGCGCACCCGGGCCCGCTCGATCCGCCCGAACCCGCGGCACATGGCGAGCACACCGGCCAGGACCGGAACCCCGAGGAAGGTGACGAGCAGCCCGGCGCCGAGGCTGACGCCGGTGATCGCGAGCGAGAAGTACAGGGTGCTGAGCGGCAGCCCGACCAACAGGTACCCGAACTCCCGCCACATCCGCCCCTCGACGGGCGCCCGCAACACCTTGCCGATACCGCTGCCGCCCCGTGCGCTGCTGCCCATGATCCCGACCCGCCCTTCCATTCCACGTTGTCCCCCAACCCTCCCGCGCCCCCGACCCCCGAACCATCCGGCAGGTGGGCCTCCCGGGAGGGGGGTTAACCCCCCTCTCCGAACTGCCCTACGGGGCCAGCGCGCGGCCACGGCGCGGCACCACTTCAAGCCCCGCCGGCGTTTGAGGCGCGGCCACGGCGCCGCAGCCGAAAACGGCCCCGCGCCACAGCGGGCCCGCGGCCACGGCCGCAGCCGCTAGTGCCGCGTCAGGCAACGTTCGCCCCGTCGCAACGCCCGGCACGCACTCTCGCCGCACCGGCCGAAAGCCAAGTACGTCCAGTACGAGCGCTTCCGGCCGGCGCACCGAGAGCACGCACCGGACGCCGCTCCTCAACGGGCAAACGTTGCCTGACGCGGCACTAGACCCCCCGCCCCCTCCACGGCAGCTCGGCGGTCACCGTGGTGCCCGTTCCCTCGGGGGACTCCACCACCAGCACCCCGTCCACCGCCCCCAGCCGCTCCGCCAGCCCCGCCAGTCCCGACCCGGCCAGGGCAGACGCTCCGCCGCGCCCGTCGTCCGACACCCGGATCAGCAGCCGCCGGTCCGAACGCCACACCTCCACCGACGCCACCCGCGCCTGCGGACCCGCGTGCTTGCTGACGTTCTGCAGCAGCTCCGACACCACGAAGTACGCGATCCCCTCGATCGCCTCCGCCGGCCGCGTCGGCAGGTCCACCGACACCTTCACGGGAACCAGGCACCGCGAGGCCACCGAGGACAGCGCCGCGTCCAGACCCCGGTCGGTGAGCACCGCCGGGTGGATGCCCCGCGCCAGGTCACGGAGCTCCTGGAGGGCCAGCTTCACCTCGCCGTGCGCCTCGTCGACCATCGCCGCCGCCCCCTCGGGGTCCTCCAGCAGCTTCTCCTTGGCCAGGCCCAGCCCCATCGCCAGCGCCACCAGCCGCGCCTGCGCCCCGTCGTGGAGGTCCCGCTCGATGCGCCGCAGGTCGGCGGCCGCGGTGTCCACCACGACGCCGCGGTCGGACTCCAGCTCCGCGATCCGCCGCTCCAGTTCGTCGGACGGGGACAGCAGGCCCCGGACCATCGCCCGGTCCACGTTCGCGAGCCCCCGGGCCACCCACGGCAGCACCGGCCACAGTACGAACAGCCCGGTCAGCGCCACGGTGAAGGTGAGCACCGCCCACGGCAGCCGCACCAGTTCGAACAGGACGGTCCGCCACGCCACCGCGTCCTTCAGGCTGGCCCACAGCCAGGGGAAGAACCCGCCGGCGCGCCCCGGTCCGGGCATCGGGGTCGGCTCGTCCACCCGTACGCCCAGGAGCGCGCGGGCCCGTACCCGCTCCACCCGTCCCAGCTGGCGAGACACGAACAGACCACATGCGAACAGCGGAAGCCCGATCGCCGTCACCGACAGACCGCCCGCCACGGACACCATGGCAACCGTGTAAACAAACCCGATGAGGGCCATGGGGAAATTGGTCAGCAAGTAGGCGATTTCCTTCCACGTCACGGCATCGAAGGCCGCGCGCACGGAAGGGGGACGGGGGTCGTCGGAGGTGTGATCGGTGGCGGTCATGCGCCACAGACTGCCAAGTGGGAGCGGCCGATGCCATGGGGCAGCCGGGCCGAGGTAAACGGGGGATAACCCCACCCTGTGGGGCCCAGGCCCTAGACTCCCGTCCGTACCAGATCAACCTGATGGTCGACAGTGGCCGAGGAACGAGGAAGCGGACGTGCCCGAACCAACGGTATCGACCGTATCCGTGCTCGCCGCGGACTACTTCCGGACGTATTCGGTCGTCGGCCTCCTGGCCGCGCTCGGCGTGCTGTTCGTGGCGGTGGCCTTCGGCGCCAACCGCCTGCTGAGCCCCGTCGTCCCGACCCGCGAGAAGCTGCTGACGTACGAATGCGGTGTGGACCCGGTGGGCGAGGGCTGGGCGCACACCCAGGTCCGCTACTACGTCTACGCGTTCCTCTACGTCATCTTCGCCGTCGACTCGATCTTCCTCTTCCCGTGGGCGACGGTCTTCGCCGCCGCCGGTTACGGCGCCACGACGCTGGTGGAGATGTTCATCTTCCTCGGCTTCCTGGCCGTCGGCCTGCTCTACGCGTACAAGAAGGGCGTCCTCGAATGGCTGTGACACCGGCTGGTACCCCGGCCGTGCCGTCGGAGCCGCAGCTGCTCCCGGAACCGAAGCGCCTGGGAGTCCTCTCCCGCCTGGCGCCCGAGCCCATGAAGGTGGTCCTCAACTGGGGCCGCCGCTACAGCCTGTGGGTCTTCAACTTCGGCCTCGCCTGCTGCGCGATCGAGTTCATCGCCGCGTCGATGGCCCGTCACGACTTCATCCGGCTCGGCGTCATCCCCTTCGCGCCCGGCCCGCGCCAGGCGGACCTGATGATCGTCTCGGGCACGGTGACGGACAAGATGGCCCCGGCCGTCAAGCGGCTCTACGAGCAGATGCCCGAGCCCAAGTACGTCATCTCCTTCGGCGCCTGCTCCAACTGCGGCGGCCCGTACTGGGACTCGTACTCGGTGACCAAGGGCGTCGACCAGATCATCCCCGTCGACGTCTACGTCCCCGGCTGCCCGCCCCGCCCCGAGGCCCTCCTCCAGGGCATCCTCAAGCTCCAGGAGAAGATCGCCCGCGAATCGCTGGCGGAGCGCTACGCGACCACGGCCGCGCCGACGCCCGCGCAGCTCACCAGCGGCCTGGTCACCCCTCCGCCCACCCCGGGGGCGGGCGCGTGAACCTCTACGACTCCCTCCCGGACGCGGCCGCAACGATCTTCGGCGCCGAAGCCGTCGCCACGTACGCGCACTCCCTCCTCACGGTCGACGTCCCCACCGCGAGCTGGATCCCCGCGCTGGAGATCGCCCGCGACAAGCTGGGCTGCACCTACTTCGACTGGCTGAGCGCCGTCGACGAGCCCGGCACCGGCTTCCGTGTCTGCGCCCACGTCGTCTCCCTCGAAAACCACCGCGTACGCCGCCTCCTGCTGCGGACCACCGTCCCCCACTCGGCGCCCTCCCTGCCCTCGGCCGTCCCGATCTACGCGGGCACCGAATGGCACGAGCGCGAGACCTTCGAGATGTTCGGCATCGTCTTCACCGACCACCCGAACCTGGTCCCGCTGCTGCTCCCCGAGAACTTCGAAGGCCACCCGCTGCGCAAGGACTTCGTCCTCGCGGCGCGCGTGGCCAAGGCCTGGCCCGGCGCCAAGGAGCCGGGCGAGGCCCATGACCCCGATGCTCCGAAGCGCCGCCAGATGCTCCCGCCGGGCGTACCGGACCCCAACGACTGGGGCCCGATGAAGGGCCAGCTCCCGCCGGCCCCGGCCCGCCCCGCCCGCACCCCGCGCGCCGGAGCCGCGGCCGGAGCCGCGGCCGAGCGCCCGGCGCGCACTCCCCGCGAGGGCGCTCCGGTGCGCCGCACCCGCTCGGTCGGCGAAGGCTCGGCCAGCCAGGCGGCCCCCGCCACCCCGACGGACCCGACCACCGCTCCGACCACCGCCCCGGCCGACGCGGCGACCACCGGCCCGGCCGACGCCGCACGCCCGGTGCGGCGCAGCCGCTCGGCCTCCGAGGGCTCGGCGAGCCAGGCGGCCGACACCACGCCGGCGCCGCCCGCGCGGCCCGCGGCCCCGAGCACGGACGCACCCTGGCACGACCCGAAGCCCGCCTTCGACGAGCCCCCGGCCGCTCCGGCTGAACCGGCCGCTCCGGCTGAACCGGCCGCTCCGGCTGAACCGGCCGCTCCGGCTGAACCGGCCGTTGCGGCCGAGCCCGCGGCTCCGGCCGAGCCCGCCGCTCCGGCTGAACCGGCGCCCCCGGCCGAACCCGCTGCCCCCGTCGACCCCGTCGACCCCGCCGGGACCGACGGCGACCCGACCACAGACCCCACCGGAGGCACCGCGTGAACGACGTCCTCGACGTCGGCCTTCGGCTGCTCATCGTCTTCGCCGTGTTCCTCGTGCTCCCGCTCGTCGTCGGGCAGACCGAGCACAAGGTGATGGCCCACATGCAGGGCCGCCTCGGCCCCATGTACGCCGGTGGGTTCCACGGCTGGGCCCAGCTCGTCGCCGACGGGGTGAAGTTCGTACAGAAGGAAGACATCGTCCCGGCCAACGCCGACCGCCGCGTCTTCCAGCTCGCCCCCGCCGTCGCCCTCCTCCCGTACCTCCTCGTCCTCCTCGTCATCCCGATCGGCCCCGGCGAGGGCGCCGTCGGCCAGGTCATCGACGCCGGGCTCTTCTTCGCGCTGGCCGTCATGGGCGTCGGAGTGCTCGGCTCGCTCATGGCCGGCTGGGCCTCCGCGAACAAGTTCTCCCTCCTCGGAGGCCTCCGTACCGCCGCGCAGCTGCTCGCCTACGAGCTCCCCATGCTGCTCGCCGCCGCCTCGGTCGCCATGGCCGCCGGTACGGTCTCGCTGCCCGGCATCGTCGAGGCCTTCGAGTGGTGGTGGCTGCCCTGGCAGGTCGTCGGCGGCCTCGTCTTCTTCACCGCCGGCCTCGCCGAACTCCAGCGGCCCCCCTTCGACATGCCCGTCGCCGACTCCGAGATCATCTTCGGCGCGTACACCGAGTACACCGGCCTGCGCTTCGCGCTGTTCCTGCTCGCCGAGTACGCCGGCATCGTGGTCCTCGCCGCCCTGACCACCGTCCTCTTCCTCGGCGGCTGGCACGGCCCCTTCGGCGGCGACGGCTCCGGCTGGGTCTGGACCCTGCTCAAGATCGCGGCGCTCTCCTTCGTGGTGATCTGGCTCCGCGTGAGCTACCCCCGGCTCCGCGAGGACCAGTTGCAGAAGCTCGCCTGGACCGTACTCATCCCGCTCGCGCTCGCCCAGATCGCGCTCACCGGCATCGTGAAGGTGGCGATCCAGTAAATGCCCCCCATCCCCGGATCAGGCCTCGCCAAGGGCCTGGCCGTCACGCTGCGCACGATGACGAAGCGTTCGCACACCGCCCAGTACCCCGAGGTGCAGCCCGAACTCCCGCCGCGCTCGCGCGGGGTCATCGGCCTGTTCGAGGAGAACTGCACGGTCTGCATGCTCTGCGCGCGCGAATGCCCCGACTGGTGCATCTACATCGACTCCCACAAGGAGACGGTCCCGGCCGCCGCCCCCGGCGGGCGTGAGCGCAGCCGCAACGTCCTCGACCGCTTCGCCATCGACTTCTCCCTCTGCATGTACTGCGGCATCTGCATCGAGGTGTGCCCCTTCGACGCGCTGTTCTGGTCGCCGGAGTTCGAGTACGCCGAGACGGACATCCACGAGCTCACCCACGAGCGCGACAAGCTGCGCGAGTGGATGTGGACCGTGCCGGCCCCGCCCGCCCTGGACCCGGCGGCCGAGGAGCCCAAGGAGATCGCCGCGGCCCGCAAGGCCGTGGAGAAGGCCGAGGTCGCCGCGGCCGCAGCCACCGCCCCGGCCCCGCCCGCCACGGGCACCTACCCCGCCGCCCCGCCCGCGCCTGCGGCCCCGTCCGCGCAGGCTCCGGCCGCGCCCGCCGCCCCGTCCGAGCCGGCGGCACCGGCCGCGCCCGCACCCGCCGAGCCGTCCGCGCCCGCGGCACCGGGCGAACTCGGCACCGACGCCGGGACCGGCACTCCCGAGACCCCGGCGGGAGGCGCCGCCTGATGATCACCGCCCACCTCTCCGCCGCCGCCCAAGGCACTGGCACCGGCTTCCTCTCCCCGACCGGCGTCGAGATCGTCTTCGTCCTCGTCGGTCTCGCCACCCTCGGCGCGGCCCTCGTCACGGTCACCACCAAGCAGCTCGTGCACGCCGCCCTGTGGCTGGTCGTCGCGCTCGGCGGGGTCGCCGTCGAGTACCTGCTGCTGACCGCGGAGTTCATCGCCTGGGTCCAGGTACTGATCTACCTCGGTTCCGTGGTCGTCCTCCTCCTCTTCGGGCTGATGCTCACCAAGGCGCCCATCGGCCGCTCCCCGGACGCCGACTCCGGCAACCGCCCGGTCGCGATCGGCGTCGCCGCCACCGCGGCCGTCGCACTCGTCTGGGTGGTCGTCGACGCCTTCCGCACCACCTGGATCGACCTCGACGGCCCCGCCCAGGGCTCCACCAAGGTCACCGGCGAGATCCTCTTCCGGCACTGGGTGCTGCCCTTCGAGGCGCTCTCGGTCCTCCTCCTCGCAGCCCTGATCGGCGCCATCGTGCTCTCCCGCAAGACCGACGCGGCCGACGCCGCCACCGAAGAGCCGGGCGCCACCGGCACGACGGACAAGACGAAGGGGCAGCGCTGATGCACCTCGCCTACCCCGCCGTACTGGCGGCCCTCCTCTTCGCCACGGGCCTGTACGGAGTGCTCGCCCGCCGCAACGCCATCCTGGTCCTGATGTCCGTCGAGCTGATGCTCAACGCCGTCAACCTCAACCTGGTGGCCTTCGACGTCTGGCTGCGCGACACCCTGCACGCGGGCCAGGCCCTCACCCTCTTCACCATCGCCATCGCCGCCGCCGAGATCGGCATCGGCCTCGCGATCGTGCTGACGGTGTACCGCAACCGGGGCACCGCGGACGTCGACAAGCTGCGCGACACCGCCGAGGGCCACGAGCCGGACAGCACCGACAGCCGTGCGACGGGAGCCGCCGCGTGAACACGCCGACCCTTGCCGTACTCGTCCCCCTGCTGCCCTTCCTGGGCGCGCTCGCGGGACTGCTGCTCGGCCGCACCGCCCCCGGGTTCGTCAGGCCGCTCGCCGTCCTGCCGACGCTGGGCGCCGCCGTCCTGGCCGTGCTCGTGGCCTTCCGCCACGGCGGCGGCAAGGCGATCGACACGGCGACCGAGCTGACCCCGACCGGCTCGGTGCCGATCGAGCTCTCGCTCCACCTCGACGGCTTCGCGGTGCTGGTGGCCGTCCTGGTCGGGGTCGTCGCCACCTGCGTACAGATCTACTCGATGGCGTACCTGCGCGAGGACCCGCGCTATCCGTCCTACGCCGCTCTGGTCTCACTGTTCACCTCCGCCATGCTGCTCGTCGTCTACTCCGGCGACCTGATGGTGCTGCTGGTCGGCTGGGAGATCATGGGCATCTGCTCGTACTTCCTGGTCGGGCACTACTGGGAGACCGAGGCGGCCCGCTCCGCCTCCCTGAAGGCCTTCCTCGTCACCAAGCTCGGCGACGTCCCCTTCCTCATCGGCCTGTTCGCGCTCGCCGCCGACGCCGGTTCCTTCCGGATCACGAAGATCCTGGGTACCGTCGCCGCGGGCGGGCTCGACCACCCGACGCTGATCGCGCTGCTCCTGCTGGCCGGAGTCGCGGGCAAGTCCGCGCAGTTCCCGCTGCACACCTGGCTCCCCGACGCCATGGCGGGCCCCACCCCGGTCTCCGCGCTGATCCACGCCGCGACGATGGTCGCGGCCGGCATCTACTTCATCGCCCGTCTCCTCCCCGTCTTCGCGGCCTCCCGGGCCGCGCTGGTGGTCATGGCCGTCATGGCGGCCGTGACGATGGTCGGCTCGGCCCTCGCCGCCCTGGCGCAGGACGACATCAAGCGGGTGCTCGCCTACTCCACGATCGGCCAGCTCGGCTACATGACCGGGGCCCTGGCCGTCGGCGACCGCGCGGCCGCCGTCTTCCACCTCCTGTCCCACGGCGCCTTCAAGGCGCTCCTGTTCCTCGGGGCCGGCGTGATCATCCACGCCGCCGGTACGAACTCCCTCGCCGCCATGTCCCGGATGGACGGTCTGGCCAAGCGCATCCCGGACGCCTTCTGGACGATGACGATCGCGCTGCTCGCACTCGCCGCCATCCCGCCCTTCGCCGGCTTCTTCTCCAAGGAAGCCGTCCTCGTCGCCGCCGAGCACACCGCCGGCGGCCACTCGGAGCTCGCACCGAGCGCGGCCGGCTGGGTGGTCCTCGTCGCCGGCGTGCTGACCGCCCTGCTCACCGCCGCCTACGCCACCCGGCTGTGGCTGATGGCCTTCCGCGGCCGGGGCGCGGCCGCCCCCGACCACGGCAGGGAGCCCGTCGCCATGACCGGTGTGCTGTGGCTGCTGGCGATCCCGTCCGTCGGCTTCGGCCTGCTGGCCGGCCCGCTGGCCGACTTCTTCGAAGGCCGTGAGCTCACCCCGTCGCTGACGACCTCGGTCCTGGGCACGGGAGCCGCGGCCATCGGCGCCATGCTCACCTACGCCCTCTGGCAGCGCGCCACGGTCCGAGCCGCTGCCGTCGCGGCCTCCACCGCACCCGGCAACGGCCTCGCGGCAGCCGCCGCCGTGGCCGCCACGGTCGCCGAATCGGAGGCCGAGACCCCCGAGGTCGCCGAGGTCACCCACGACCACCCCGCCGTCCCGGCCGGCCCCGCCGCCGACCCCGGAAAGGCGCTCCTCGGCCCCCTGCACCGCCACGCGGCCAACGGCTTCCACCTCGACGCCGTCTACGACCGGCTGTTCGTGCGCCCCGTCCGAGCCGCCGCAAGCCTCGTACGCTTCCTCGACCGCGAGGTGGTGGACAGTTACGTCCGCGGCGCGGGCATCGGCCCCCGGCTGCTCGGCGGCCTCGTACGCCGGGCCCAGACCGGCAACGTGCAGAGCTACCTGAGCGCCCTGCTCGCCGGTGCCGTGGTCCTGGCGATCGCCACCGCCGTCCTCGCCAACGTCAACGCCGGATCGTGAGCCGTGAGTCAGCCGTGATTGATATCAGCCCGTCCGTGATGCAGTTCCTTCTGGCGTTCGTCGTGGCCGGACCGCTCCTGGGCGCTGTCGCGGCCCTGCTTCCCGCACCGCCCGGCCTCAAGGGCAAGAGCCCCGAACAGGCCGTGCTGCGCCACGGCGTGACCGTCACCGGAGTCATCCTCGCCGCGGCGATCGCCCTCGCCATCGGCTTCGACCACGACGCCCCGTCCCGCTTCCAGGCGACGACCGACATCAGCTGGATCCAGGCGCTGAACGTCCGGATCCACCTCGGCATCGACGGCATCTCGCTCCCCCTCCTCCTGATGACCGCGCTGCTCTTCTTCCTCTGCGCGCTCTACAGCTACTTCAAGCTCCCCGCGGGCCCCTCCGCGAAGGGCTTCGTCGCCCTGCTCCTGGTCCTGGAGTCCGGCACCCTCGCCACCTTCGCCGTCCTCGACCTGCTGCTGTTCTTCCTCGCCTTCGAGATGGTCCTCATCCCGATGTACTTCCTCATCGCCCGCTGGGGCGGCGCCCAGCGTCAGGCCGCGGCCTGGAAGTTCATCCTGTACACCCTCCTCGGCTCCGTCGTCATGCTGCTCGGTCTGCTGCTGATCGGACTGAACAGCGGCACTTTCGACATGGTGGCACTCGCCTCTGACAACGGCCGCGGACTGACCCACACCACCCAGATCCTGGCCGTCCTGGCCATCGGCACCGGCCTCGCCGTGAAGACCCCGATGTGGCCGCTGCACAGCTGGCTGCCGGATGCCCACACCGCCGCCCCCACCGTCGGATCCGTCCTCCTCGCGGGCGTCCTGCTGAAGATGGGCACGTACGGGTTCGTCCGGATCCTGCTGCCGGTCACCCCCGACGGCATGGCCGCCTTCGCCCCCTACCTGGGCGCCTTCGCCGCCGTGGGCATCGTCTACGGGTCCCTGGCCTGCCTGGCGCTGGCCCGCAAGGGCAACAAGGGCGACCTCAAGCGCCTGATCGCGTACTCCTCCGTCGGCCACATGGGCTTCGTGCTGCTCGGCATCGCCTCCATGACCCCGACCGGAGTCAACGGCGCGCTGTTCGCGAACGTCGCCCACGGCCTGATCACCGGCCTCCTCTTCTTCCTGGTCGGCGCCCTGAAGGACCGCTACGGCACCGCCGACCTCGACACCCTCGCCGGAGCCACCGGCGCCGCCCTCTACGGCCGCGCCCCCCGCTTCGGCGCCTTCCTCGCCTTCGCCGCCGTGGCCTCCCTCGGGCTGCCCGGCCTGGCCGGGTTCTGGGGCGAGATGCTCGCCCTGTTCGGCGCGTTCGACCCCGCCGAGGGGCTGCCCCGGCCCGCGTTCCTCACGTACATGGCCGTCGGTGCGTTCGGCACGCTGCTCACCGCCGCCTATCTTCTGATCGTCGTACGGCGGGTGTGCATGGGCGACCCGGAGGCCGTCCGCGCGGAAGGCACCGCCCCGGCGGCCCTCGCGGACATCCAGCGCTACGAGTTCGCCGCCTGGACCCCGCTCGTCGCCCTCACCGTCCTCGCCGGCCTGTGGCCCGCGGTCCTCCTCGGCCTCACCGACCCGGCCGTCCAGAAGCTCCTCGCGGGAGGGAACTCATGACGGTCCTTCGCCCCATCGCCAGCACCGCCATCGCCGCGGCCGACACCCCCGGCCTGGCCCAGTCCGTCGACTGGCTCGCCATCGCGCCCGTGGTCGTCACCGCGGCCGTCGGCCTGATCGTCCTGGTCGCCGACCTCTTCGTACCCGAGCGCCGCAAGCCGCTGCTCGGCTGGATCTCGGTCGCCGGACTGGCCGCCGCGACCGCCACCCTGCTGCCGCTGCGCGCGGGCGACCGCACGACCTTCTGCCTCACCGGACCCGGCACCGCCGACCCCGGCTCGTGCAGCTACGCCGCCGACCACTTCGCCCTGGTCGTCCAGTTCCTCGTCCTGGGCGGCGCCCTGGTCACCGCCCTGCTCTCGCTCACCACCGTCCGCGAAGCCCGCATGCCGGCCGGCGAGTACTGGTTCCTGCTGCTCTCCTCCGCCGCGGGCGCGGCCCTGCTGCCCGCCTCCCGCGACCTCGCCACCCTGATCGTCGCCCTCGAAGTCGCCTCGCTGCCCGCCTTCGCCCTCGTCGGCATGCGCCGCGGCGACCGGCTCTCCTCCGAGGCCGCACTCAAGTTCTTCCTGTCCTCCGTCACCGCCACCGCCGTGTCGCTGATGGGCGTCAGCTTCGTCTACGCCGCCACCGGCTCCCTCCACCTCGACCAGGTCGCCGACGGGCTCGAACACGTTCCCGGGCAGCTCGACACCCTCGCCACGGCCGGCGTCGCGCTCACCCTCGTCGGCTTCGCCTTCAAGACCGCCGCCGTCCCCTTCCACTTCTGGGTCCCGGACACCTACGTCGGCGCGCCGCTGCCCGTCGCCGGATACCTCTCGGTCATCGGCAAGGCCGTCGGCTTCACCGGCCTCATCCTGGTCACCGTGATCGCGTTCCCCGCCTACTCCGACGTCTGGGGCCCGGCCCTCGCCGTCCTCGCCGCGCTCACCATGACGCTGGGCAACGCCGCCGCGCTGCGCCAGTCCGCCGACCGCCCGAACGGCGCCGTACGGCTGCTCGCCTGGTCCTCGGTCGGCCAGGCCGGCTACCTGCTGGTCCCGATCGCCGCCGCCGCGTACGCCGGGCGCGACCAGATCGGCTCCACCGTCGCCTACGCCCTCATGTACGCGGCCGTGAACCTCGGCGCCTTCGCCGTGGCCGCCCTGGTGGCCCGCACGAAGCCCCTGCACCGGCTCTCCGACTACCGGGGCCTGTACGCCGAGCGCCCGCTGGCCGCCCTCGCGCTGGCCTTCTTCCTGCTCTGCCTGGCCGGTCTGCCGCCGGGCATCATCGGGCTGTTCGCGAAGGTCACCGTCTTCCGGTCGGCCGTCGACGCGGGGCTGGGCTGGCTCGCCGTGGTCATGGCCGTCAACGTGGTCGTCGCCCTGTACTACTACCTGCGCTGGACGGCCCTGCTCTTCCGCACCCCGGAGGGGGAGACCGGGTCCTCGGGCGGGGAAGAGGGCACGAGGCCCCGTACGGGCACCAGGACCCCGTGGCCGGTCACCGCGGCCATCGTGCTCACCGCCGCGACCGCCCTGGTCCTCTCGGGCGCCCCGCAACTGGTGCTGCGCTTCGCGACGGGCAGCCTCTTCCCGCTGTAGCCGGGGCACGCCCGTGTGCAGCCCAAGTACGCCCGTAACTCGTACGGCCCAACACCCGCCACGCCCGCCACGGCCCCGCCGCCCGTGCCACCGGGGCCGTCGCGCGCGGGGAACCTGTCGTGCTCACCTGGCGTTGACCAGGAAGGGAGGGTCCACTGGACCGTGGGCCCTCAGACAGACAGATCCTCGACCGGGGGCCCCTGCCGTACCACTTGGAGGGCGTACCGTGCACCGCCGGCACAACGGGCTGAAGACCGCCGTACTCCTCGGCGGTCTGTCCGCACTCATCATCGTCATCGGAAGCTTCTTCGGCCGGGGCGGCCTGATCGTCGCCGTCCTCGTCGCCCTCGGGACCAACGCGTACGCGTACTGGAACAGCGACAAGCTGGCTCTACGCGCGATGCGCGCCCGCCCCGTGAGCGAGTTCGAGGCTCCCGAGCTCTACCGCATGGTGCGCGAGCTCTCCACGTCCGCGCGCCAGCCCATGCCCCGGCTCTACATCTCGCCGACCGAGGCCCCCAACGCCTTCGCCACCGGCCGCAACCCGCGCAACGCCGCGGTCTGCTGCACCGAGGGGATCCTGCGGATCCTCGACGAACGCGAACTGCGCGGGGTCATCGGCCACGAGCTGAGCCACGTGTACAACCGGGACATCCTCATCTCGTCGGTCGCGGGCGCCCTGGCCTCCGTGATCATGTTCCTGGTCAACTTCGCCTGGCTGATCCCCATCGGCCGCTCCAACGACGACGAGGGCCCCGGACTCTTCGGCATGCTGCTGATCATGATCCTGGGCCCGCTGGCCGCGTCCGTGATCCAGCTGGCCATCAGCCGCTCCCGCGAGTACGAGGCGGACGCCTCCGGGGCCCAGCTCACCGGGGACCCGCTCGCCCTGGCCAGCGCCCTGCGCAAACTGGACGCCGGCACCAAGCAGCTCCCGCTGCCGGCCGAGCCCAGGCTGGAGACGGCCAGCCACATGATGATCGCCAACCCCTTCCGTCCGGGTGAGGGATTGTCCAAAATGTTTTCCACACACCCTCCGATGGCCGAGCGCATCGCCCGGCTCGAACAGATGGCAGGCCGCAGTCAGTGAAGACCATCCTCAACCTCATCTGGCTCGTACTCAGCGGCATCTGGCTGTTCCTCGGCTACTGCCTGGCCGGCGTGATCCTCTGCATCACGATCATCGGCATCCCCTTCGGCATCGCCTCCTTCCGGATCGCGGTCTACGCGCTGTGGCCCTTCGGGTACACGACCGTCGAGCGGCGCGACTCCGGCACCGCCTCCTGCATCGGCAACGTCCTGTGGCTGATCCTGGCCGGCTGGTGGCTGGCGCTCGGGCACATCGTCACCGGCATCGCCCTGTGCGTCACGATCATCGGAATCCCGTTCGGCATCGCGAACTTCAAGATGGTCCCGCTGTCCCTGCTCCCGCTGGGCCGCGAGATCGTCCCGACGGACGCGCCGTTCGCCTCGCGCTGAGCCCGCACGGGCCGCACAGGCCGCGTGACGCTCGGGGGCGGTTCTCCCGCTCGTATTAAAGTTCCGGGTTGCGGCCAGTGGCGCGAACGAGCGGCACGCACAACGGGCAGGGAAGAACCGATGTCGACTGAGCCCTCCACGACCCTCTCGGTCGTCGTGCCGATGTACAACGAAGAGGACGCGCTGCCCGCCCTGGTCGCGAGGCTGCGCCCGGCACTCGACGGCATGGACATCAGCTACGAGGTCGTCGCCGTCGACGACGGCAGCAAGGACCGCACCGCCGAGCTCCTGACGGAGTTCCAGGTCAAGTGGCCCGAACTGCGCATCGTGCGGCTGCGCGGGAACTCCGGCCACCAGGCCGCCCTCACCGCCGGCCTGCACAGCGCGGTCGGGGCCTACGTGGCCAGCCTCGACGCGGACCTCCAGGACCCGCCGGAGAAGATCCCGGAGATGCTGGACCTGGCCCGCCGCGACCACCTCGACATCGTCTACGGGGTCCGCGCGGATCGGAGCACCGACACCGGCTTCAAGCGGCGCTCGGCCGGCGCCTACTACTGGCTGGTGCGCCGCCTGGTCGGCAAGCAGGTACCCGCCCAGGCGGGCGACTTCCGGCTGCTGAGCCGCGCGGCGGTCGAAGCGGTCAAGTCCATGCCCGACCAGCACCAGGTGTACCGGCTGCTGGTGCCGTGGCTCGGCTTCCCCAGCGGACAGGTCGCCTACCAGCGCGAAGAGCGGGTGGCGGGCGAGACCAAGTACCCGCTGAGCAAGATGATCAGGCTCGGCCTCGACAGCGTCATCAACTTCTCCGCCGCCCCGCTGCGCCTGGCGACCTGGCTGGGCGTGGCCAGCTTCTTCGGCTGCCTGCTGATGGTGGGCGCCACCCTGGCGATCTACCTGTGCGGCAAGACCGTCCCCGGCTGGACCTCGCTGTTCATCATGATGCTCTTTCTCGGAGGCGTGCAGCTGATCTGCGTCGGCCTGCTCGGCGAGTACATCGGCCGCATCTACACGGCCGTCCAGCGCCGCCCCACCTTCTTCGTCGGGTACGACTCGGCGCACTCCGCGAGCGAGACCCCCGCGGAGGGGGAGACCGGCCGATAGCGGCCCAGAGCGGGTAAAACCGCAGGTCGGGGGCGATTGTCAGTGGGGGCGGTGACTATGGGTGCATGGATGAGACCGAGCAGTTGCTGAAGCAAGTCGCCGGACGTGCGCACAGCTCACGGCAGGGGTACGTGGGCCCCGAGGGGCCGCTACCGGAGCCCCTGGACGCCGGGGCGCTGAGCCGGGCCGAGGGCATACTCGGCTTCGCCCTGCCGCCGCTGCTCGCAGGGCTCTACACCCGCGTCGCGAACGGCGGCTTCGGCCCCGAGTTCGGCCTGATGCCGCTGGAGCAGAGCGTCGCCGCGTACAGCTCCATGCGCACCTCCGCCTGGCGCTGGCCGGAGGGCGTGCTGCCGATAGCCGACTTCGGCTGCCACATGCAGGTCTGCGTGGACTGCCGGTCCGAATCCGCCCAGGTCCTGCTGTTCGAACCGAGCGCGGGCGAGCCCGATCTGGCCTGGTTCGTGGATGCGGCCGGTCTCGCCGACTGGCTGCGCGGCTGGCTCGACGGCACCGCCTGGTTCAGCGACGAGTCGGGCGCGGGGGAGGAGTGGGACCTGGAGCTGGCCCCCTGGGCCGAGTTCAGATCCCGGGTCTGAGCCGCCTGCGCACCCCGTAGGCCACCGCGCCCAGCGCCAGCACCGCGGCCCCCGTCACCGCCGATGCGGCGGGCAGCGCACAGGCCAGCACCACACAGCCGGACAGCCCCGCCGCTGCCACGGCCCGGTCCTTGACACCTGAATCGAGAGTCCAGGCAGAAGCGTTCGCGATCGCGTAGTAGGCCAGCACGCCGAAGGAGGAGAAGCCGATCGCGCCCCGCAGATCGGTGGTGGCCGCGAGCACCGCCACCACCGCGCCCACCGCCAGCTCGGCGTGGTGCGGGACCTGATGCCGGGGATGTACGGCGGCCAGCACGCGCGGGAGATGGCCGTCCCGGGCCATCGCCAGGCCCGTCCGCGACACCCCCAGCACGAGGGCCAGCAGCGAGCCCAGGGCCGCCAGGGCCGCACCCGCCCGGACGACGGGAGTCAGCCCGGGCCACCCGGCCGCCCGCACGGCGTCGGCCAGCGGAGCCGCCGAGCGCGCCAGAGCGTCGGCGCCGAGCACCGACAGCGCCGCCACCGTGACCGCGGCGTACACGCACAGGGCGATCCCCAGCGCGAGGGGCACCGCCCGCGGGATCGTGCGCCCGGGATCGCGCACCTCTTCGCCCAGGGTGGTGATCCGGGCGTAGCCCGCGAAGGCGAAGAACAGCAGTCCGGCGCCCTGGAGCAGCCCCAGGACGCCGCGGTCCCCGCCGCTCCAGTCCCCGCCGCCGAGCCGGGCCGCGTCGGCCGCGCCCGAGGACAGGCAGACCACCACGACCCCGGCCAGCACGGCCAGTACCGCCGCCACGATCACCCGGGCGATCCGGGCCGACTTCTGCACCCCGCCGTAGCCCGCGGCGGTCAGTGCCACCACCGCCGCCACGGCCACCGCCCGCTCCCGGCCGGGCCACACGTAGGCCCCGACGGTCAGGGCCATCGCCGCGCAGGAGGCCGTCTTGCCTACGACGAAGCCCCAGCCCGCCAGATATCCCCAGAAGGGCCCGAGCCGCTCGCGCCCGTACACGTAGGTGCCGCCCGAGGAGGGGTAGCGGGCGGCCAGCCGCGCCGAGGAGCGCGCGTTGCAGTAGGCCACCAGGGCCGCCAGCGCGAGCGCCGCCAGGAGCGCTCCGCCGGCCGCGCGCGCCGCCGGGGCCAGCGCGGCGAAGATGCCGGCCCCGATCATCGCGCCGAGCCCGACGACGACTGCGTCGAAGACTCCCAGGGTGCGTTTCAGTTCGGTGTTCACGGCCGGAGGGTAGCCGGGCTAGGTGACGCCTTCCCGACCGGGGAGCGGCGTTCGGGCGCGTTCCCAGCCGTCGAGCGCGGTCAGGCAGGCGTGGTCGAGGTGGCGCAGCCCGCTCAGGTCCAGGCGCACGGTGGACCCGGGTGGCAGCGCGTCCAGTTGGTCCAGCGCGTCCAGTTCGTCGAGGAGCTTGGGCAGCCGCAGGAAGCTGGCGTTGCCCAGGATCCGCACACACAGCTCCTCGCCCTCCCACACTTTCTCGAGGTGCACGTGGGAGGTCTCCCAGGCCGCCTTGGCGATGGCGAGCCCCAGCCCGGCGAGGACCCCCTCGAAAAGGTTCGTGGCCACGACCGCCGAGGCCGTCGCCACCAGGACGACCGCCTCGCCCCGGTGCGTGCGCCACAGGGCGGCCACCTGCCGGGCCGGCAGCAGCTTCCAGCCGGCGTGCAGCAGCACCCCGGCCAGCGCGGCGATCGGAACGGACTCCAGCAGTCCGGGCACCGCCACGGCGAACAGCAGGAGCCAGCCGCCGTGCAGCACCCGGGAGGCCCGAGTGCGGGCGCCGGCCTCCACGTTGGCGGCGCTGCGCACGATGACGGCGGTCATCGGCAGCGCTCCGAGCAGCCCGCAGAGGGTGTTCCCGACGCCCTGGGCGACCAGTTCGCGGTCGTAGTCGGTCCGGGCCCCGTCGTGCATGCGGTCCACGGCGGCCGCGCTGAAGAGCGTCTCGGCGGAGGCGATCAGCGCGAGGGCGATCACGGTGCCCGCGGCTCCGGCGGAGGCCAGCACCCCGAAGTCCCCCCAGGCGGGCGGCGAGACGGCCTGGAGGACCCCCGTCACCCGGACCCGTTCCACGGGCAGCCGCAGCACCACGGCCGCGGCGGTCGCGGCCGCCACACCGACGAGCGCCCCGGGCACCAGCCGCAGCCGGTCCGGCATCCGGCGCCAGGCCACCAGGACGGCGATGGTCCCGGCCCCGAGGGCCACGGCGGTCCAGTCGGCCCGCGCGGCCAGCGATGCCACGGCCGCCAGTTTCTCCAGGGTCCTCGCAGGGGCCTGCACGCCGGCCATGGCGTACAGCTGACCGGCGATCAGGACGAGTCCGATGCCTGCGAGCATCCCGTGCACGACGGCCACGGAGATCGCCCGGAACCACCGCCCGAGCCGCAGCACGCCCATGCACAGCTGCACCAGGCCGGCAGCCAGGACCAGTACCCCGAGCGCGGGCATCCCGTACGTCCGCACGGCCTCGTAGACGAGCACGGTGAGCCCCGCGGCCGGTCCGCTCACCTGGAGCGAACTCCCGCGGAACCACCCGGTGACGAGCCCGCCCACCACCCCGGTGACGATGCCCAGCTCGGCCGGCACCCCCGATGCGACCGCCACCCCGACGCAGAGCGGTAGTGCGACCAGCGCGACGACGACGGACGCGCCGAAGTCCTCGCGCAACGTGCCGGTCCCAGGCATGCGGAAACCCCCCTGTCACGGCGGTGCTGGATTCACCTCAGCGTGACGGGCGCACCCGATGTTGCCCAAGTGCCCACGGGGGGCCGCGCAGGCGCGTACGCCGCTCACGCCCGGCACACACCCACCGGGCGCCCTCACCCCGCGAACGCCGCGGCCCGGCGGTCCTCGAAGGACCGCCGGGCCGGCGTACGGGCTGATCGCAGACGGGAGTCGGTGCTCAGCGGTAGTTGACGAACTGGATCGCGAAGTCCAGATCCTTGCCCTTGACGAGCGCCTGGACCTCCTGGAGGTCGTCGCGGCTCTTGGAACTGACACGCAGCTCCTCGCCCTGGACCTGGGCCTTGACGCCCTTGGGACCCTCGTCCCGGATGATCTTCGCGACCTTCTTGGCGTTCTCCTGGGAGATGCCTTCCTCGATCGTCGCGAAGATCTTGTACTCCTTGCCGGACAGCTGCGGCTCACCGGCGTCGAGCGCCTTGAGGGAGATCCCGCGCTTGACCAGCTTGGTCTCGAAGACGTCCAGGACGGCCTTGACGCGCTCCTCGGAGTTGGCCTCCATCAGGATCTTCTCGCCGGACCAGGCGATGGTGGCGCCGGTGCCCTTGAAGTCGTAGCGCTGCGAGAGTTCCTTGGCGGCCTGGTTGAGGGCGTTGTCGACCTCCTGCCGCTCGACCTTCGAGACGATGTCGAAACTGGAGTCGGCCATGTGCTGTGGCTCCTTGAAGTCGGCTGTGACTGCCCCGAAGGGCGCGGCCGGACATCCCCGGCCCGCTCGGCAAAGCCTAGCCACCGCACCCAGGTGAGGTGCTGATCAATCCGGTGGCGAAGCACCCCCGGTCATCAGGTATCGTTTACGTCGTTGCCAGGGAGCGCCGCCGCAAGGCGGAAATAATGGCAACGTCTCTTGGCGGTGTGCCCGAGTGGCCAAAGGGAGCAGACTGTAAATCTGCCGGCTCAGCCTACCCAGGTTCGAACCCTGGCGCCGCCACGCGAGTGGAGCCCCCGTATTGCGGAAACGCGATACGGGGGCTTTCTCGTTCCCCGGAAAACGGGTCAGGTCCGACCGGCCACGCCGGTCGTCCCGAGCGGACGGCCGAGCCGTCGTGGCCGGGGTGTGAGCCGATCGGGGGGATGAGGCGCACCGATGGCGGATCGCGTCGTTCTCCGGGGGTGAAATTTACTTCTGACACGCGCGGAAAGGTCGGCGGCGGGGTGCTTCTCGCCCTGCTCGGGGCCGGGATCCCGGCTCTGGTCGGGGCCGCGCTGCACAGCAACGTGGGCAATCCCTACCAGGAGACCCGGCTCTACTTCGGCACCGAGAGGCCGGACGGACGGCCGCCGGTCGGGGAGCGGGAGTTCATGGGCTTCCTCGACCGGGAGATCACCCCCGCCTTCCCCGAGGGGCTCACCCTCCAGGACGGGCGGGGCCAGTGGCAGCGGGACGGGAAGGTCATCCGCGAGACCTCGTACGAGGTGGTGCTGCTGTATCCGGAGAAGGAGGCCGACGAGCGCGGCGAGCGCATCGAGCGGATCCGCAAGGCATACGAGAAGCGGTTCCAGCAGGATTCGGTGGGGCGGTCCGACGATCAGGTGACGGCCGACTTCTGACGCAGCCGACTTTTGACGCGGCGGGTTCCGACCGGCCGGGCCCCTGGCCGGCCGGAGACCGGCCGGCCGGGCCCGGCCGGGGTCCCGGGGTCGGTCAGTTGCCCGCGACGTCCTTGACCGCCACCGCGACCGGGGTGGAGCCGGAGATCAGTTCCAGGGTGAGGCCGGCGGTCGCGGGGGTCTCGATCAGCTCCGCCAGCACCGCCGCCACGTCGTCGCGCGGGATCGGCCCGCGCCCCGTCCCGGCCTCCAGGCGGACCAGTCCCGTACCCGCGTCGTCGATCAGCGCCCCGGGGCGCAGGACCGTCCACTCCAGGCCCAGACGGGTGCGGAGGTGTTCGTCGGCCTCGCCCTTGGCACGGAGGTAGGCGTCGAAGACCTCGTCGCCCTCGCGGCGCGGGTCCGCGCCCATCGAAGAGACCATCAGGAAGCGGCGTACCCGGGCCCGTTCGGCCGCGTCCGCGAAGAGCACCGCCGCGCCCCGGTCCACCGTGTCCTTTCGTCCGGCTCCGCTGCCGGGACCCGCGCCGGCCGCGAACACCGCGGCGTCCGCGCCCTGAAGGATGCCCGCCACATGTTCGACCGACGCCGATTCCAGGTCGCACAGCACCGGTTCGGCGCCCGCCTCCCTGAGGTCGTCGCCCTGTGCCGGGTCGCGGATGATGCCCGCGACCTCGTACCCGCGCGCGGCGAGCAGGCGCTCCAGCCGCAGCGCGATCTGACCGTGTCCACCCGCGATGACGATGCGCATGTCCCGACCGTACGACGAGCCGGGCCGGGGCGCCCGGGAACATGCGGTGAACGCTCAGGGACCGGGCTCCATACGGCCCTGCCGGGGCAGGTCCAGGGCCACTGCGACGGCGGAGTCGCAGTACTCCCGTACGGCACTCGTCCGGGCTACCACCCGGCCGCGGTGGATCACGATCCGGCTGTACGCGAGCGAGAGCACGCTCGCGATCCGGTCCCCGCGCACCGCGAGCAGCTCGGCGGGGAAACCGGCCTCCACCCGCACCTCCGGCAGCCCCATCGCCTCGCGGGCAGCCGCGCTGACCGAGTGGTAGGCCTCGGCGGCGCGGAGCCCGCCCTGGGAGGCCAGGAGGTACGCGGCTTCGAGCGGGTCCCCGCGGCCGACCGGGTTGCCGGTGTCCCGCAGCGCCCCGCTGCCGGCCGCGACGCGGACCCCGGCGCTGCGCAGCAGCCGGACGGGGGCGGTGCGCAGGCCGCGGCGTTCCAGGGCCGCGCAATCGCCCTGCGGCAGGCAGGTGACCCGTACTCCGGCCGCGGCCAGCTGGTCGGCGGCCCGGTGCGCCACGTCCAGCGGGAGCCGGGACAGGCCGCCGCAGGGGCCGATGGAGACGCCCGGCCGCAGCCCGCCGGCCATCGCCGCGAGCCGGGACAGGCGGGCGGGGTCGTCCCCGTCGGTGTGCAGGTCCACGGGGCAGCCGTGCTCGGCCGCCAGCTCCAGTACGGCTTCGAGGAAGCCCGTCGGGTCGGGGTCGAGGTCGGGGCAGCCGCCGATGACGGAGGCACCCATCTTCACGGCGTCCCGCAGCATGGCGAGTCCGTCGGCCCCGGCCACCCCGGTCAGCAGCCGGGGCACGGCGACCGTGGTGAGGTCGGTGAGCCCGCGCAGGGACCGCCGGGCCTGGAGCACGGCTTCCATGGGGCCGATCCCGTGCACGTCGCCGATGCGCACGTGGGACCGTACGGCCGTGGCTCCGTGGCCGAGCTGGAGGAGCGCGGCCTCGGTGGCGCGGCGTTGGACCTCGTCGGGGGCGTAGGAGACGGGCCCTTCGCTGTCGGCGGTCAGGGCGGTGTCCCCGTGGGCGTGCGGTTCGGCGGGGGCGGGGAGCAGGAGGTAGCCGCCGAGGTCGACGCGGGAGCCCGCGGCGGCGGGCAGGCTGCCGGCGGTGCCCACGGCCTGGATCCGGCTGCCGCAGAGGCGGACGTCGACGGTGCGGCCGTCGGTGAGGCGGGCTCCGGTGAGGAGGAGGGTGGTGGACTCGGCCGCCGACGCGGGGCTCCCGTCGCCGGTCGAGCCGCCCCGCGAGGAGTGGGACGGCTGCTGCTGCGGCTGGCTGTCGGACATCGCGCTCCTGCGGTGGCTCGGGCGGTTCCTGGGCCCGTGGCCGCAGCCTCGCGGCCCAAGATCACGCAGCGTGCTCAGAGCCTAGGGGGCGGGGGTGCCCGCTTCGCGGAAGAGGGCAATAGTCGTACCGGTGTGCCCGTGGGGTGACCGTGATGAGCCCGTGATGCGACCGCGATGTGACGCCGGACACTTTTCGGGGCGAAAAGCGTCTCCGGGGGCTCCGGGAAGGCGTTTCGGGCCGATCAAGAAACTCGGCGCAAGTGCTCCGAGGCCAGGCCCCGCAAAGGATTTGGGCGATCGGCGGACCACCGTGTAATGTCTTCCTCGCTCGCCCCAATAGCTCAGTCGGTAGAGCGTCTCCATGGTAAGGAGAAGGTCTGCGGTTCGATTCCGCATTGGGGCTCTGGTGAGAGAGGTTCCCCACCCTCGGGTGGGGAGCGGATCTCATCAAAGCGGCGTAGCTCAGTCGGTAGAGCAAGCGGCTCATAATCGCTGTGTCACCGGTTCAAGTCCGGTCGCCGCTACACACAGTAGCCGATTGCGGGGTCGGTCTCCCGATCGGCTACTCTTTTATGCGTTCATCCGTCCCTAATGTCCGTCAAGGAGCACTCACGTGGCTGCCACCGACGTCCGCCCGAAGATCACGCTGGCCTGCGTGGAGTGCAAGGAGCGGAACTACATCACCAAGAAGAACCGGCGTAACAACCCGGACCGTCTTGAGATGAAGAAGCACTGCCCGCGTTGCAACTCGCACACCGCGCACCGCGAGACCCGCTGACCCCAGCGAAGTCTCGTTTAACAGGCACCGTCACGAGGTCGTCCCCTTCATTTGGGGGGCGGCCTCGTGTCGTTTCACTAGGAGGTAGTGGGTCATGGCGCTCGACCAGTCCTTCGTGGGGCGGAGCTACCCGCCCACCGATCCGTACGAGGTCGGCCGGGAGAAGATCCGCGAATTCGCGGTAGCGGTGGGTGACACCAATCCCGTCTACACCGATCCCGATGCCGCCAAGGCCTTCGGTCACCTGGACGTGATCGCCCCGCCGACCTTTGTGTTTGCCATCACTTTCGCGGCGGCGAGCCAGGTCGTCGAGGACCCGCAGCTGGGACTGGACTACAGCCGCGTCGTGCACCGCGACCAGAACTTCGCGTACGCGCGGCCCGTGCGGGCCGGTGACCGGCTGACGGTGACCTCGACCATCGAGTCGGTGAAGGTGCTCGCGGGCAACGACATCATCGACATCCGCGGCGAGGTCCACGACGAGAACGGCGAGCACGTGGTGACGGCCTGGACGAAGCTCGTCTCCCGTGCCCCGGAGCCCGAGGCCGAGCCCGCCGCCACCGCCACCGAGGAGGTCTGAGATGGCTGCGCAGATCCAGTACGACGAGGTCGAGGTCGGCACCGAGCTGCCGGCGGCCTCCTTCCCCGTGACGCGGGCCACGCTGGTCCAGTACGCGGGTGCGTCGGGTGACTTCAACCCGATCCACTGGAACGAGAAGTTCGCCACCGAGGTCGGGCTGCCGGACGTGATCGCGCACGGCATGTTCACCATGGCCGAGGCGATCCGCGTGGTCACGGACTGGGTGGGCGACCCGGGCGCCGTCGTGGAGTACGGGGTGCGGTTCACGAAGCCGGTCGTCGTCCCGAACGACGGCCAGGGCGCACTGATCGAGGTCACGGCGAAGGTCGCGGCGAAGCTCGACGACAACCGGGTCCGGGTCGACCTGACGGCGATGAGCGCCGGGCAGAAGGTCCTGGGGATGTCCCGCGCGGTGGTCGCGCTGGCGTAGCGGCCGGCCGGGCCCATCGGCCTACGGGGCTACGGGGCTACGGGGCTACGGGCTTACGGGCCTACGGGCTTACGGGCCTACGGGCCTACGGGTCTATGGCGAGGGCGGGCAGACGATCGTGTCTGCCCGCCTCGCTGTCTCCCGGCCTCTCCGCCCCTCCGTCTCCCGCCTCGTCGTTTCCCCCCACCCCCCGGTCTTGCCAAGTTAGTGATTGGCCACTAACTTCGAACCATGGCAAGGATGAGTGCGGAAGAGCGGCGCGAGAGTGTCATCCGGGCGGCGATGAGCGAGTTCGCCCGGGGTGGGTACTACGGGACCTCCACCGAGGCGATCGCCAAGCGGGTCGGGGTCTCGCAGCCCTACCTGTTCCGGCTCTTCCCCAACAAGCAGGCGATCTTCCTCGCCGCCGCCACCCGCTGCATGGAGGACATCCGGCACGTCGTCGAGGGGGCCGCCAAGGCCCACGAAGGCGACAGCGAGGGGATGGTCGAGGCGATGGGGGCCGCGTACATGCAGCTGATCGCCGAGCATCCGGAGAAGCTGCAGATGCAGCTCCAGACGTACGTGACCGTCTCCGCCGCCGAAGCCGCCGGGGAACCGGCCTTCGGGGAGATGGTGCGCGCCGCCTGGATGGAGCTGTGGGACACCCTGCACGTGCCGCTCGGGGCGGACGCGAAGGAGACCACCACGTTCCTGGCCTTCGGGATGCTGATCAGCGTCCAGGTGGCCATGGGATTCCCGCCCGGCCACCGGGTGTGGGATGGCTGCTATCCCGGCGTCCGGCCCGAGTAGGTCCTCGTAGGCCCGAGTGGATCCGAGCGGGCCCGAGTGGGCCCGACCGGGTCCCCGTAGGCCCAGGCCCAGGCCAAGCCCTGTCCTGTGAAGTTAGTGAGTAATAACTAGTTTTGGGGGAGTCATGCCCGACACCGACACCAAGCTGCGGGGGCCCGCGATATGGGCCCTCGTGATCACCGGAGCCGCCGGCTTCATGGCAGCGCTCGACAACCTCGTCGTCACCACCGCGCTCCCCGTCATCCGCGCCGATCTCGGCGGGAAGCTGGAGGACCTGGAGTGGACGGTGAACGCGTACACGCTCACCTTCGCCGTCCTCCTCATGTTCGGGGCGGCCCTCGGTGACCGGTTCGGACGGCGCAGGCTCTTCATCGCCGGCATGGTCGTCTTCACCGGCGCCTCCGCCGCGGCGGCGCTCTCGCCCGGCATCAACGAGCTCATCGCCGCACGCGCGGTCCAGGGAGTGGGCGCGGCGGTCATGATGCCGCTCTCGCTCACCCTGCTCACCGTCGCCGTGCCCGCGGCCCGCCGCGGCATGGCCCTGGGGATCTACGGAGCCCTCAGCGGCCTGGCCGTCGCCAGCGGACCCCTCATCGGCGGCAGCCTCACCGAGCACATCTCCTGGCAGTGGATCTTCTGGCTGAACGTCCCGATCGGGCTGGCCCTGATCCCGCTCGCCCGGCTGCGGCTCGCCGAGTCGACCGCCCCGAAGGCGAAGCTCGACGTTCCCGGCACGCTCCTGATCAGCGGTGGGCTCTTCGGCATCGTCTACGGACTGGTCAACGCCAACGCGCACGGCTGGACCAGCCGCCCCGTCCTCGCCGCGCTGATCCTCGGCGTGGTCCTGGTGGGCGCGTTCATCCGCTACGGGTTCGCCGCCGCCAACCCCGTGCTGCCCATGCGGCTCTTCCGCGACCGGGGCTTCTTCGGCATCAACATGGCCAGCCTGCTGATGTTCGTCGGGATGTTCGGCTCGATCTTCCTGCTGAGCCAGTTCCTCCAGGGAGTCGTCGGCTACTCGCCCACCGAAGCCGGGCTGCGCATGCTCCCCTGGACCGGCATGCCCATGATCGTCGCGCCGATCTCCGGAATCCTCTCCGACCGGATCGGCAGCCGCCCCGTCGTCGCCGCCGGGCTGGCCCTCCAGGCGATCGGCCTCGGCTGGTTCGCCATGATCCTGAGCACCGACGTCTCCTACGCCGCCCAGCTGCCGGCCCTGATCATCAGCGGCATCGGCATGGGCCTCTACTTCGCCCCCGCCTCCAACGCCCTCATGTCCACCGTCGCCCCCGCCGACCAGGGCAAGGCCGCCGGAGCCAACAGCGCACTGCGCGAGGTCGGCGGAGCCCTCGGTGTCGCCGTCCTGGCCTCCGTCTTCTCCGCCCGGGGCGGCTACGAGACCGGCCAGTCCTTCACCGACGGAACCGTCCCCGCCCTGTGGATCGGCGCCGCGGTCGTCGCCGTGGCCGCCGCCCTGGCGCTGCTGCTCCCCGGCCGGGACAAGGAGAAGGCCCGCGCGACGGCGGGCCGGGCGACCTCCGGGGCCGACGCTCCCGCCCTCCAGAAGGCGGCCGTCTGACGGGTCCGGCGCCCGTGGCGCGATCGCGGTCCGTGGCCCCGCCCGGTTGGGGGGACGCGGACCGTACTCTTGTCCACGTGCAGGAACTCCACGATGCCCCCCTCGCCCCGCTGACCACCTTCCGCCTCGGCGGCCCCGCCGCCCGGCTGGTCACCGCGACCACCGACGCCGAGGTCGTCGCCACCGTGCGCGCCGCGGACGAGAGCGGCACCCCGCTCCTGATCATCGGAGGCGGCAGCAACCTGGTCATCGGCGACCACGGCTTCGACGGCACCGCCCTGCGCATCGCGACCACCGGGTTCGCCCTCGACGGCACCCGCCTGGAGCTGGCCGCCGGCGAGAACTGGAGCGAGGCCGTCGCCCGGACCGTGGCAGCGGGGCTGGCGGGCGTCGAATGCCTCGCCGGGATCCCCGGCTCGGCCGGCGCCACCCCGATCCAGAACGTCGGGGCGTACGGCCAGGAGGTCTGCGACACGATCACCGAGGTCGTCGCCTACGACCGCACGAGCGGCGAGACGGTCACGCTGTCGGCCGCCGAGTGCGCGTTCTCGTACCGCGACAGCCTCTTCAAGCACCAGCCCGACCGGTACGTCGTCCTGCGCGTGCGCTTCGCCCTGGAGGACGCGGGCGGGCTGTCCGCGCCGGTCAAGTACCCGGAAACCGCCCGCGCCCTCGGCGTCGAGGCCGGAGACCGGGTGCCCGCGGCGCAGGCCCGCGAGACCGTCCTGCGGCTGCGCGCCAGCAAGGGCATGGTCCTGGACCCCGCCGACCACGACACCTGGTCGGCCGGCTCCTTCTTCCACAACCCGATCCTCGGCGACGAGGCGTACGCCGCCTTCCTCGCCCGCGCGCAGGAGCGGCTCGGCCCCGACACCGCCCCGCCCGCCTACCCGGCCGGCGAAGGCCGTACGAAGACCAGCGCGGCCTGGCTGATCGACAAGGCCGGCTTCACCAAGGGCTACGGCGACGGCCCCGCCCGCATCTCCACCAAGCACACCCTCGCCCTCACCAACCGCGGCGAGGCCACCACCGAAGACCTCCTGGCACTGGCCCGCGAGGTCGTCGCGGGCGTCCACGCGGCCTTCGGCGTCACCCTGGTCAACGAGCCGGTGACGGTCGGCGTCAGCATCTGAGGAGTCCCGGCCGCCCATGCTCTGTCCCCTGCACGGGGCCGGTACGGACCCCACCCGGCTGGTGGGACGCACGATCAGAAGAATCGTCGCGTCCTGGCACATCAGCGACGGCGAACGCTCCGAAGCGCCCCTCGACGTCTGGCTCCTCGACAGCGCGGGCGAGTCCACCCGGATCACCACCGGGTCCGACGCCTGCCTCATCGTGGAATCCGTCGCCCCGCACGAGGCCTGCGACATGGGGGAGTGGGGCCGCATCGAGGTCGGCGAGGACCTCGGCGACCACCCCTTCCTGCGCCACCTGGGCGACACCGTCGAATCGGTGGCCGAGTACGCGCTGCCCGCCCAGGGCCGCACCCACCTGGAGATCGGCTTCCCCGACGGCGCCCGGGTACGCGCCGACTGCCACGAGGGCGATCTGCGCCTCATGAAATGAGCTTCGGCCCCGGGCTCAGGAGACCAGCCAGTGGTCGATCCCGGTCAGCAGCTTCTCCTGTACGTCGGCGGGCGCGGCCGAACCGCGCACCGACTGACGGGCCAGCTCGGCGAGCTCCGCGTCCGTGAAGCCGTGGTGGCGGCGGGCGATCTCGTACTGGGCCGCGAGCCGGGAGCCGAACAGCAGCGGGTCGTCCGCGCCCAGGGCCAACGGGACCCCCGCCTCGAAGAGGGTGCGCAGCGGGACGTCCTCGTGGCGCTCGTAGACCCCGAGGGCCACGTTGGACGCCGGGCAGACCTCGCAGGTGATCTGCCGGTCGGCGAGCCGCTGGAGGAGCCGCGGGTCCTCTGCGGCCCGGACCCCGTGCCCGATGCGGGCCGCGTGCAGATCGTCGATGCAGTCGCGGATGGAGGACGGTCCGCTCAGCTCGCCCCCGTGCGGGGCGGCGAGCAGGCCGCCCTCGCGGGCGATGGCGAAGGCCCGGTCGAAGTCGCGGGCCATGCCGCGGCGCTCGTCGTTGGAGAGGCCGAAGCCGACGATGCCGCGGTCGGCGTAGCGGACGGCGAGCCGGGCCAGGGTCCGGGCGTCGAGCGGGTGCTTCATGCGGTTGGCGGCGATGACGACCCGCATGCCGAGTCCGGTCTCGCGGGAGGCGGAGTCGACGGCGTCGAGGATGATCTCGACGGCCGGGATCATCCCGCCGAGGAGGGGGGCGTAGGAGGTGGGATCGACCTGGATCTCCAGCCACCCGCTGCCGTCCCGCACGTCCTCCTGCGCGGCCTCGCGGACCAGGCGGCGGATGTCGTCGGGCTCACGCAGGCAGGAGCGGGCGGCGTCGTAGAGCCGCTGGAAGCGGAACCAGCCGCGCTCGTCGGTGGCGCGGAGCTTGGGCGGCTCGCCGCCGGTCAGGGCGTCGGGCAGCCGGACGCCGTACTTGTCGGCCAGCTCCAGCAGGGTCGACGGCCGCATCGAGCCGGTGAAGTGCAGGTGGAGGTGGGCCTTGGGGAGAAGCGTGAGATCTCGTACGTGCTCCATCGGTTGATCCTGCCGCACCGCTGCGCTCGGCGGGAGGGGGTTTTACCGATCGGGGGCTTGCGCGAACGCATGAGCGGAGCCGGCGTGCCTGCGGGTGCCGCTGCGCGGGGCCTCCCGGGCGCTGCCCGGACCCGCGCCTCAAACGCCGGCGGGGCTGGATTTGCCCTGCGGGCAATCCAGCCCCGCCAGGCGGACGGCATCAGCAAACCCAGCCTCGCCGGCGTTTGAGGCGCGGGGTCTGGGGCGGAGCCCCAGGAACGGCCGAGCGGCGGCTCCCCCGGTGGGGAACCGCCGCTCGGACCTTGCTGCGGGCCGACCTAGGCCTAGGCCTTGGCCTCCGCCAGGAGCTTCTGGATGCGGGAGACGCCCTCGACCAGGTCCTCGTCGCCCAGGGCGTAGGAGAGGCGCAGGTAGCCGGGGGTGCCGAAGGCCTCGCCGGGGACTACCGCGACCTCGGCCTCGTCCAGGATCAGGGTGGCCAGCTCGGCGGAGCTCTGCGGGCGCTTGCCGCGGATCTCCTTGCCGATCAGGTCCTTGACCGCCGGGTACACGTAGAACGCGCCCTCGGGGGTCGGGCAGAACACGCCGTCGATCTCGTTGAGCATCCGCACCATCGTCTGGCGGCGGCGGTCGAAGGCGGTGCGCATCTCGTGCACGGCGTCCAGGTTGCCGGAGACGGCGGCCAGCGCCGCGACCTGGGCCACGTTGGAGACGTTGGAGGTGGCGTGCGACTGGAGGTTGGTCGCGGCCTTGACCACGTCCTTCGGGCCGACGATCCAGCCCACGCGCCAGCCGGTCATCGCGTACGTCTTGGCGACGCCGTTGACGATGATGCACTTGTCGGCCAGCTCGGGAACGATCGCCGGGAGCGAGACGAACTTCGCGTCGCCGTAGACGAGGTGCTCGTAGATCTCGTCGGTCAGGACCCACAGGCCGTGCTCCACGGCCCAGCGGCCGATGGCCTCGGCGTCGGCCTCCGAGTACACGGCGCCGGTCGGGTTCGAGGGGGAGACGAAGAGGACGACCTTCGTGCGCTCGGTGCGCGCCGCTTCGAGCTGCTCGACGGAGACCCGGTAACCGGTGGTCTCGTCGGCGACGACCTCGACCGGGACACCGCCGGCGAGACGGATCGACTCCGGGTACGTGGTCCAGTACGGAGCCGGGACGATGACCTCGTCACCCGGGTCCAGGATGGCCGCGAAGGCCTCGTAGATCGCCTGCTTGCCACCGTTGGTGACCAGCACCTGGGAGGCGTCGACCTCGTAGCCGGAGTCGCGCAGCGTCTTCGCGGCGATGGCGGCCTTCAGCTCGGGCAGCCCGCCGGCCGGGGTGTAGCGGTGGTACTTCGGGTTGCGGCAGGCCTCGACCGCGGCCTCGACGATGTAGTCCGGCGTCGGGAAGTCGGGCTCGCCCGCGCCGAAACCGATCACCGGGCGCCCGGCGGCCTTGAGGGCCTTGGCCTTGGCGTCCACGGCAAGGGTGGCGGACTCGGAGATGGCACCGATACGGGCGGATACGCGGCGCTCGGCGGAAGGCGTTTCAGAGGTCATGCGGGCAATCGTCCCAGACGCCGAAGAAGCGCCGCACGCCGTTTCAGTTACCGGACGCGGGGCCCGCCGCCGATGCTGTTCGACGTCAGGGCCCGGACCACGTACACTCAACCGTCGTTGGCCCTCGCCAAACGCTGCAGAGCGTGAGCACTCCGTGCACTCATCTGGATGCGGTAGGTTGGGGGACGCAAAGGGTCGTAGCTCAATTGGTAGAGCACTGGTCTCCAAAACCAGCGGTTGGGGGTTCAAGTCCCTCCGGCCCTGCTCCACACTCCTTCTCGGACGTGTGCGCAGGTACGTATTTCGATGTAGTGCCGTGCGGCGCAACCGGGCGCGGCTACGGCCACGACCCGGATTCAGGTGAGAGACGTGACGGACGCCCTGGGCTCCATCGACATGCCTGACGCCGAGGACGACACTCGCGAGAAGAAGGCCCGCAAGGGCGGCAAGCGCGGCAAGAAGGGCCCTCTCGGCCGTCTCGCGCTCTTCTACCGTCAGATCGTCGCGGAACTCCGCAAGGTTGTCTGGCCCACCCGTAACCAGCTGTCGACGTACACCACCGTGGTGATCGTGTTCGTCGTCATCATGATCGGTCTGGTGACCGTGATTGACTATGGGTTCCAGGAAGCCACCAAGTTCGTCTTCGGCTGATCCCCGCGGAGGGCGGCGCCTTGATGGCTGCCGCCCGTTTTCGCATGTTCGACCACCTTTTGTATCCAGGAAGAAGCAGCCACCGTGTCTGACCCGAACCTGAACGCGAGCCCCGACTCCGTCGAGTCCGTCGAGGACGCGCTCGACATCGTCGAGGCGGCGGACGCGGACCGCGACGAAGTCGAGCTCGCCGACGAAGCCCAGGCAGGTGTCGCCGCCGAGACCGCCGCGATGCACATCGAGGCCGCGCACGTCGAGGCTGACACCGACGAGGGCGACGTCGAGGACGAGGGCGACGCCGACGAAGAGGCCGACGAGGACTCCGAGGCCGGCGAAGACGCGGACGCTGCTGACGAAGAGGCCGAAGAGGCCGAAGAGGCCGACGAGGACGCGGAGGAGGCCGAGGAGGCCGCCCCCGTCGAGGACGCCGAGCCCGTCGACCCGATCCAGGCCCTGCGCGAGGAACTGCGCAGCCTGCCGGGCGAGTGGTACGTCATCCACACCTACGCCGGCTACGAGAAGCGCGTGAAGGCGAACCTCGAGCAGCGCGCCGTCTCGCTCAACGTCGAGGACTTCATCTACTCGGCCGAGGTGCCCGAGGAAGAGATCGTCCAGATCAAGAACGGCGAGCGCAAGAACGTCCGGCAGAACAAGCTGCCCGGTTACGTTCTCGTCCGCATGGACCTGACGAACGAGTCCTGGGGCGTCGTCCGCAACACCCCCGGCGTCACCGGCTTCGTGGGCAACGCGTACGACCCGTACCCGCTGACCCTGGACGAGATCGTCAAGATGCTCGCTCCCGAGGCTCAGGAGAAGGCCGCCAAGCTCGCTGCGGAAGAGGCCGGCCTGCCCGCGCCCTCCGTCAAGCGCACCATCGAGGTCCTGGACTTCGAGGTCGGCGACTCGGTCACCGTCACCGACGGCCCGTTCGCGACGCTGCAGGCGACCATCAACGAGATCAACCCGGACTCGAAGAAGGTCAAGGGTCTCGTCGAGATCTTCGGCCGCGAGACCCCGGTCGAGCTGAGCTTCGACCAGATCCAGAAGAACTGATCCACAGCCTTCTGGCACACGCTTCCGGACAGGTCAGATTGCCCCCTTGCGGGCGGTCTGACCTGCTCGGTTTTTAGCCCCGCGCCGATACCCGTTATCGTGGTGCGGTATGCCTCCATCCGGATGACCGGATTGGCGGCGAAAAACTCTCACTAGGACCCGGAGAGAGCAATGCCTCCCAAGAAGAAGAAGATCACGGGGCTTATCAAGCTCCAGATCAAGGCCGGTGCGGCCAACCCGGCTCCGCCGGTCGGCCCCGCGCTCGGTCAGCACGGCGTCAACATCATGGAGTTCTGCAAGGCCTACAACGCCGCGACCGAGTCGCAGCGTGGCATGGTCGTGCCGGTGGAGATCACGGTCTACGACGACCGCTCCTTCACCTTCATCACCAAGACTCCGCCGGCCGCGCGCCTCATCCTGAAGGCCGCAGGCATCGAGAAGGGCTCCGGCGAGCCGCACAAGACCAAGGTCGCCAAGCTTTCCGGCGCCCAGGTCCGCGAGATCGCCGAGCTGAAGATGCCCGACCTGAACGCCAACGACGTCGACGCCGCGATGAAGATCATCGCCGGCACCGCGCGTTCGATGGGCGTCACCGTCGAAGGCTGATTCAGCCACCCAGCACGACAGTGGTAGGGCCAAGCGCTGGTCCGCACCACGACTCCATGCCTGATCACAACACAGGAGCAGAAGTGAAGCGCAGCAAGACTCTCCGCGCTGCGGACGCCAAGGTCGACCGGGAGAAGCAGTACGCCCCGCTCGAGGCCGTCCGTCTCGCCAAGGAGACCTCCGCGACCAAGTTCGACAGCACCGTCGAGGTCGCCTTCCGCCTGGGTGTAGACCCGCGCAAGGCCGACCAGATGGTCCGCGGCACCGTGAACCTCCCGCACGGCACCGGCAAGACCGCCCGGGTCCTGGTCTTCGCGACCGGTGACCGTGCAGCGGCCGCGGAAGCCGCCGGCGCCGACATTGTCGGCGACGACGAGCTCATCAACGAGATCGCCAAGGGCAACCGCCTGAACGAGTTCGACGCCGTTGTGTCCACCCCGGACCTCATGGGCAAGGTCGGCCGCCTCGGCCGCGTGCTCGGTCCCCGTGGCCTGATGCCGAACCCGAAGACCGGCACCGTCACGATGGACGTCGCGAAGGCTGTCACCGAGATCAAGGGTGGCAAGATCGAGTTCCGCGTCGACAAGCACTCGAACCTGCACTTCATCATCGGCAAGGTCTCCTTCACCGATGAGCAGCTGGTCGAGAACTACGGTGCGGCCCTCGACGAGATCCTTCGTCTGAAGCCGTCCGCCGCCAAGGGCCGCTACATCAAGAAGGCTGCCCTCAGCACCACGATGGGCCCCGGCATCGCGCTGGACTCCAACCGCACCCGGAACCTCCTCGTCGAGGAAGACCCGGCTGCTGTCTGACTGAGCCGGGCCTGACGGCCCGCTGAGTTGCCCGAACGGGCCTTGGTCCCCTCCAGGGGGGACCAAGGCCCGTTTTTGCGTTTCGCCCCGAAAAATCACGAAGTGATCGACGAACCAGCCAGTAGGGTAAAGATTCAATCAAACGATCACATCAGGGGTGGGGACTCTTGTCCGTGTACCGCAACCGCAAGAAGGCCGCCGGGGCCGCACTGGCCGCCGTACTGCTCGTGGGCGGGGCCACCGCTTGCGAGGGCGGGCAGAAGGACGGGGCGGGCAAGGCCGGGGACCCGTCCGCCGCCCCGTCCGCCCAGGGCGCCGGGAAGGGCGCTGCGCAGGCCGCTCCGGCCGCCTACCTGGAGAAGGTCAAGGCGAAGTCGGAGGAGATCACCTCCCTGCACTACTCGATGACGGGTACCGCGGAGGGCGAGCAGTTCTCGGGGGACGTCTCCATGCGGCTCAAGCCCGCGGTGGAGATGGCGATGAAGATCGGCACCTCCGGGGAGGGCGGCCAGAGCGCCGAGATCCGCCTCGTCGACGGGGCCATGTTCATCGGGTCCGACGGCAAGTGGCTCAAGTTCGACCTCAAGAGCCTGGACGCGGCCACCGCGCAGAAGCTGAACGAGGCGGGCGGCTCGGCGAACAAGACCGGCGAGAACCCCGGAGACCGGGCGGGCGAGCTGCTCAGGGCCAAGGACCTCAAGCTGGTCGGCGACGAGACCATCGACGGGGTGAAGACCAGGCACCTCAGCGGCACGGTCGGCCTCGACGAGATGCGCGCCGCGCTCGACTCCGCGACCCCCGAGGCCAAGAAGCGCCAGGAGGAGTCCCTCAAGGGCCTGGAGGCGCAGGGCGTCAAGAGCCTGACCGTGGACATGTGGATCGACGAGTCGGACCACACCAAGCAGGTCCGCACCCGCGGTGAGGCCGCCAAGGGCCCGGTGGACACCACCATCAAGTTCCTGGACTACAACAAGCCGGTCGAGGTGGCCGCGCCGCCCGCCGACCAGGTCGTCGACCTCGCCGAGATGATGAAGGGCGCCGGGACCGGCTGACCGCGGTCCGGCGTGCACGACGTAGATCTTTTTTCATGGGGGAGTACGAGATGAACAAGGCTGTCTGGACACGGACCGGTGCCGCCCTGGCGGGCGCCGCACTGCTCGTGGGCGGTCTCACGGCCTGCGGCGGCGACGAGGCCGACGCGGGCAAGGGGGAGAAGTCCGGGTCGAAGGGGGCCGCGGCCAAGCCCCCGACGCCCGAGGAGGCGGTGAAGGCGGCCTACCTCAAGACGGTGGCCGCCAAGTTCGCCAAGGCCGAGGTGACCACCACCGACCCGGCCGGCAAGACCTCGGGGCAGTCCGGCACCAAGGGCTGGTACCCGTCCAGCCATGACGTGGTGCTCAAGGGCGACAAGCCCGACACGCGCTCGATCATGATCGGCGACATCGTCTGGACCAAGCTGGACAAGCCCCTGGAGGGCAAGTCCTGGATGAAGATGAACCTGGCCAAGGACGGCAAGCCGGGCGTGCGGCGCAACGAGGACCCGGCCGAGTACCTCGCGATGCTCCTCGGCCAGGACACCGTCCGGTACGTGGGCGCGGAGCCGACCGACGGGGTGGAGGCCCAGCACTACAAGGCCGTCCTCACGGGCACGGAGCTGCTGAAGGCCGACGACGCCACGAAGGTCATGGAGGAGAAGAACCGCCAGTACCTCCACGAGGCGGTCAAGGGCATCAAGGAGCTCCGCATCGACCTGTGGATCGGCAAGGACGGCTACCCCGTCCGCTTCGACGCCACGGAGTCGGGGCCCGAGAACGGTCCGCTGCAGACCACGGCGAAGTTCTCCGCCTTCGGTACGACGCCCGCCGTCGCCGCGCCGCCGGCCGAGGACACGGTGGACTTCGACGACGTCATGAAGGGGGTCGACGACAAGCTCAAGGACGTCGACAAGAGCCTCGCCGAGACGGAGAAGTCCCTCAAGGAGACCGACGAGAAGCTCAAGGGCCTCGGCCACTGAGGCCACTGACGCCACTGAGCCCCCGGAACCCTTGCGGGGACCGGCCCGCGAGGGTCCCGGAGGGCGGATTTGCTTGACAACGACTGGTTCGCGTACGCTTCCGGAGAAGCCAAAGACCGCTGGTCGTTGCCGTGCCTGCAAGGGTGCGGTGGCCGAAGGATCCGCTAACTGCGGACGTCCTGCGCAGGTGATCAAGGAAAGTTCCCGGAATCCGTTCCGGTTGAGCTACGCCCTGGCGCCTGCGCCGGGGCGTTTCGTATTTATGCCCCTTCTGAGCGGTCCTCATCACCCGGAAGGAGGCCGACGCACTATGCCGACGCCCAACAAGGCTGCCGCGGTAGCCGAGCTCACGGACCAGTTCCGCGACTCGAACGCCGCCGTGCTGACCGAGTACCGGGGTCTCACCGTCGCGCAGCTCAAGACGCTGCGTCGCTCTCTCGGTGAGAACGCCCAGTACGCCGTGGTGAAGAACACGCTGACCAAGATTGCGGCCAACCAGGCCGGGATCACCGCGCTGGACGAGCACTTCGCTGGTCCCACCGCGGTCGCCTTCATCACCGGTGACCCGGTGGAGTCGGCGAAGAGCCTGCGTGACTTCGCCAAGGAAAACCCCAACCTCATCATCAAGGCGGGTGTCCTTGATGGTAAGGCGCTCACCGCCGATGAGATCAAGAAGCTTGCGGACCTCGAGTCCCGCGAGGTTCTGCTCAGCAAGCTGGCCGGCGCGTTCAAGGGCAAGCAGTCTCAGGCTGCCTCGCTCTTCCAGGCGCTGCCGTCGAAGTTCGTCCGCACTGCGGAAGCGCTTCGCGTCAAGCTCGCCGAGCAGGGCGGTGCCGAGTAATTCGGCTCGCGCACTGATCCACGCCGCCTAGTGCGTGGGTCAAAGCGGGCCGTTACGCCCGCCTCTATATACATCCGGCACCTGCCGATTTAGTGGAAGGATCGCCCATCATGGCGAAGCTCTCTCAGGAAGACCTGCTCGCTCAGTTCGAGGAGCTCACCCTCATCGAGCTCTCCGAGTTCGTTAAGGCGTTCGAGGAGAAGTTCGACGTCACCGCCGCCGCGGCCGTCGCCGTTGCGGGCCCGGGTGCCCCGGTTGCCGCTGAGGCCGCCGAGGAGCAGGACGAGTTCGACGTCATCCTCGAGGGTGCCGGCGACAAGAAGATCCAGGTCATCAAGGTCGTGCGCGAGCTCACCTCCCTGGGCCTCAAGGAGGCCAAGGACCTCGTCGACGGCGCTCCGAAGCCGATCCTCGAGAAGGTCGCCAAGGAGGCCGCTGACAAGGCTGCCGAGTCCCTCAAGGCTGCCGGCGCGTCTGTGACCGTCAAGTAACACCTCTGGGCCCCTTCTGGGACCCATTCAAAGGGCGATCACCCGTAAGGGTGGTCGCCCTTTGGCGTACCCGGAGTGCCTGATTTGCCCCCGTCTCGTTGGGGAGTAGGGTGATCATCGTTGCTCTGCGGCAGGGTCCTGAGATGATCCGCTCGGAGCAGGGGGCCTTGACGAACGGGACGCGGCGCGCAATTCTCAGACCGGTCGCGAGATGGGCTCGTTCGATCCGAGATCCGAGGCATGGATCTGGCCCGCATCGGGCATGGATTGACTACGAAGAGGGCAGTACTGTTACGCGCTCTGTGTGCGAGAGCCGCAGTGCGTGGCACGCCGTAGGACGCAGGGTTGGTCCGTTTAAACGACATGGGGAAGGCCTGTTGCCGGTTTCCGGAAACCTGGTCTGGACATCAGTGAGCCGAGTGGCTACACTGACCCTTTGCGCTGCCTGTTAGCTGCCCCCTGCCCGTCGCCAGGGGCATGCCCACGCATGAGCACACTTGATTGAACGGCCCTGAGCTGGTCCTTTTGACCAGATGGGGGGCGCTTGTCTTCTGTGTCAGCTGGGACCGGTACGCGCGTAGTGAGTCCGAGCCCTCGGAAGGACCCCCTCTTGGCCGCCTCGCGCAACGCCTCGACCAATACGAACAACGGTGCCAGCACCGCCCCGCTGCGCATCTCCTTTGCAAAGATCAAGGAGCCCCTCGAGGTTCCGAACCTCCTGGCGCTGCAGACCGAGAGCTTTGACTGGCTGCTCGGCAACGCCGCCTGGAAGTCTCGCGTCGAGTCGGCGCTTGAGAGCGGACAGGACGTTCCCACCAAGTCCGGTCTGGAAGAGATCTTCGAGGAGATCTCGCCGATCGAGGACTTCTCCGGGTCGATGTCGCTGACGTTCCGCGACCACCGTTTCGAGCCGGCGAAGAACTCGGTCGACGAGTGCAAGGACCGCGACTTCACGTTCGCGGCGCCGCTTTTCGTCACCGCCGAGTTCACGAACAACGAGACCGGAGAGATCAAGTCTCAGACGGTCTTCATGGGCGATTTCCCGCTCATGACCAACAAGGGCACCTTCGTCATCAACGGCACCGAGCGTGTCGTTGTGTCGCAGCTCGTCCGTTCCCCTGGTGTCTACTTCGACTCCTCCATCGACAAGACGTCCGACAAGGACATCTTCGCCGCCAAGATCATCCCTTCCCGGGGTGCCTGGCTCGAGATGGAGATCGACAAGCGCGACATGGTCGGTGTTCGCATCGACCGCAAGCGCAAGCAGTCCGTCACCGTCCTCCTGAAGGCTCTCGGCTGGACCACCGAGCAGATCCTCGAGGAGTTCGGCGAGTACGAGTCCATGCGCGCCACCCTGGAGAAGGACCACACCCAGGGCCAGGACGACGCGCTGCTCGACATCTACCGCAAGCTGCGTCCGGGCGAACCGCCGACCCGCGAGGCCGCTCAGACGCTGCTCGAGAACCTCTACTTCAACCCGAAGCGCTACGACCTCGCGAAGGTCGGCCGCTACAAGGTGAACAAGAAGCTCGGCGCGGACGAGCCGCTGGACGCCGGCGTGCTCACCACCGACGACGTCATCGCGACCATCAAGTACCTGGTCAAGCTGCACGCCGGTGAGACCGAGACCGTCGGTGAGTCGGGTCGTTCGATCGTCGTCGAGACCGACGACATCGACCACTTCGGCAACCGTCGTCTGCGCAACGTCGGCGAGCTCATCCAGAACCAGGTCCGCACGGGTCTGGCTCGTATGGAGCGCGTCGTCCGCGAGCGGATGACGACCCAGGACGTCGAGGCGATCACGCCGCAGACCCTGATCAACATCCGGCCGGTCGTCGCCTCCATCAAGGAGTTCTTCGGCACCAGCCAGCTGTCGCAGTTCATGGACCAGAACAACCCGCTGTCGGGTCTCACTCACAAGCGCCGTCTGTCGGCGCTCGGCCCGGGTGGTCTGTCCCGTGAGCGGGCCGGCTTCGAGGTCCGAGACGTTCACCCGTCGCACTACGGCCGCATGTGCCCGATCGAGACCCCTGAAGGCCCGAACATCGGTCTGATCGGCTCGCTCGCGTCCTACGGCCGCGTCAACGCGTTCGGTTTCGTCGAGACCCCGTACCGCAAGGTCATCGACGGCATCGTCACCGACGAGGTCGACTACCTGACGGCCGACGAGGAAGACCGCTTCGTCATCGCCCAGGCCAACGCCGGCCTGTCCGAGGACATGCGCTTCACCGAGAACCGCGTGCTGGTTCGCCGTCGTGGTGGCGAGATCGACTACATCGCCGGCGACGACGTCGACTACATGGACGTCTCCCCGCGCCAGATGGTGTCCGTCGCGACCGCGATGATCCCCTTCCTCGAGCACGACGACGCCAACCGCGCCCTCATGGGCGCGAACATGATGCGCCAGGCCGTTCCGCTCATCAAGGCGGAGGCGCCGCTCGTCGGCACCGGCATGGAGTACCGCTGTGCGGTCGACGCCGGTGACTCGATCCGTGCGGAGAAGGACGGTGTCGTCCAGGAGGTCTCGGCCGACTACATCACCGTCGCCAACGACGACGGCACGTACACCACGTACCGCGTCGCCAAGTTCTCCCGCTCGAACCAGGGCACCTCGGTCAACCAGAAGGTCATCGTCAACGAGGGTGACCGCATCATCGAGGCTCAGGTCCTCGCCGACGGTCCTGCGACCGAAGAGGGCGAAATGGCCCTCGGCAAGAACCTGCTCGTCGCGTTCATGCCCTGGGAAGGTCACAACTACGAGGACGCGATCATCCTGTCGCAGCGCCTCGTACAGGACGACGTCCTCTCCTCGATCCACATCGAGGAGCACGAGGTCGACGCCCGTGACACCAAGCTGGGCCCCGAGGAGATCACCCGGGACATCCCGAACGTCTCCGAGGAGGTCCTCGCGGACCTCGACGAGCGCGGCATCATCCGCATCGGTGCGGACGTCGTCGCGGGCGACATCCTGGTCGGAAAGGTCACGCCCAAGGGCGAGACCGAGCTGACCCCGGAAGAGCGTCTGCTCCGCGCGATCTTCGGTGAGAAGGCCCGCGAGGTGCGTGACACCTCGCTCAAGGTTCCTCACGGTGAGATCGGCAAGGTCATCGGCGTCCGCGTCTTCGACCGCGAAGAGGGCGACGAGCTTCCCCCGGGCGTCAACCAGCTGGTCCGCGTCTACGTGGCCCAGAAGCGCAAGATCACCGACGGTGACAAGCTCGCCGGCCGCCACGGCAACAAGGGTGTCATCTCCAAGATCCTTCCGATCGAGGACATGCCCTTCCTTGAAGACGGCACGCCGGTCGACATCATCCTGAACCCCCTGGGTGTCCCGTCCCGAATGAACCCGGGACAGGTCCTGGAGATCCACCTCGGCTGGCTCGCCAGCCGCGGCTGGGACGTCTCCGGTGTCGCCGAGGAGTGGGCCGAGCGACTGAAGGTCATCGGCGCCGACCGCGTCGAGCCCGGTACCAACGTCGCCACCCCGGTGTTCGACGGTGCCCGCGAGGACGAGATCTCCGGTCTCTTCGAACACACCATCCCGAACCGCGACGGGGACCGCCTGGTCCTTCCGACCGGTAAGGCGCACCTGTTCGACGGCCGCTCCGGCGAGCCGTTCCCGGAGCCGGTCTCGATCGGCTACATGTACATCCTCAAGCTCCACCACCTGGTCGACGACAAGCTCCACGCGCGGTCGACCGGTCCGTACTCGATGATCACGCAGCAGCCGCTGGGTGGTAAGGCGCAGTTCGGTGGCCAGCGCTTCGGTGAGATGGAGGTGTGGGCGCTCGAGGCTTATGGCGCCGCTTACGCCCTCCAGGAGCTGCTGACCATCAAGTCCGATGACGTCACCGGCCGCGTGAAGGTCTACGAGGCCATCGTCAAGGGCGAGAACATCCCCGAGCCGGGCATTCCCGAGTCCTTCAAGGTGCTCATCAAGGAAATGCAGTCGCTCTGCCTCAACGTGGAGGTGCTGTCCTCGGACGGCATGTCCATCGAGATGCGCGACACCGACGAGGACGTCTTCCGCGCGGCGGAGGAGCTCGGTATCGACCTGTCCCGGCGTGAGCCGAGCAGCGTCGAAGAGGTCTGACGGGCCTGACGGGGGGCTCGCTCAAGAGCCCCCCGTCATCCCCGGGACCGTTCAGACCATGATTGAGACTCGACCCCGAAAGAGGGATTGACGCACAGTGCTCGACGTCAACTTCTTCGACGAGCTGCGGATCGGCCTTGCCACCGCGGACGACATCCGAACCTGGTCCCACGGCGAGGTCAAGAAGCCGGAGACCATCAACTACCGCACGCTCAAGCCCGAGAAGGACGGACTCTTCTGCGAGAAGATCTTCGGTCCGACCCGGGACTGGGAGTGCTACTGCGGCAAGTACAAGCGTGTCCGCTTCAAGGGCATCATCTGTGAGCGTTGTGGCGTCGAAGTCACGCGCGCCAAGGTGCGCCGCGAGCGGATGGGCCACATTGAGCTCGCCGCCCCCGTCACCCACATCTGGTACTTCAAGGGCGTCCCGTCGCGCCTCGGATACCTGCTGGACCTCGCGCCGAAGGACCTCGAAAAGGTCATCTACTTCGCCGCGTACATGATCACGTTCGTGGACGACGAGCGCCGCACCCGCGACCTCCCGTCCCTGGAGGCGCACGTCTCCATCGAGCGCCAGCAGATCGAGAACCGACGCGACTCGGACCTCGAAGGCCGTGCCAAGAAGCTCGAGACCGACCTGGCCGAGCTCGAGGCCGAGGGCGCGAAGGCCGACGTACGCCGCAAGGTGCGCGAAGGTGCCGAGCGCGAGATGAAGCAGCTCCGTGACCGCGCTCAGCGCGAGATCGACCGTCTCGACGAGGTCTGGGCGCGCTTCAAGAACCTCAAGGTCCAGGACCTCGAGGGCGACGAGCTGCTCTACCGCGAGCTGCGCGACCGCTTCGGTACGTACTTCGACGGCTGCATGGGCGCCGCGGCGCTCCAGAAGCGTCTGGAGTCCTTCGACCTCGACGAAGAGGCCGAGCGCCTCCGCGAGATCATCCGTACCGGCAAGGGCCAGAAGAAGACCCGTGCGCTCAAGCGCCTCAAGGTCGTCTCCGCGTTCCTGCAGACCAGCAACAAGCCCAAGGGCATGGTTCTGGACTGCGTGCCGGTGATCCCGCCGGACCTGCGTCCGATGGTGCAGCTGGACGGTGGCCGCTTCGCGACCTCCGACCTGAACGACCTGTACCGCCGCGTGATCAACCGCAACAACCGCCTGAAGCGTCTTCTCGACCTCGGTGCTCCCGAGATCATCGTGAACAACGAGAAGCGCATGCTCCAGGAGGCCGTGGACGCCCTCTTCGACAACGGTCGTCGTGGTCGTCCGGTGACCGGTCCCGGTAACCGTCCGCTGAAGTCCCTGAGCGACATGCTCAAGGGCAAGCAGGGTCGATTCCGTCAGAACCTCCTCGGCAAGCGCGTGGACTACTCCGCGCGTTCCGTGATCGTCGTCGGCCCGCAGCTGAAGCTGCACCAGTGCGGTCTGCCCAAGGCCATGGCGCTGGAGCTCTTCAAGCCGTTCGTGATGAAGCGCCTGGTCGACCTGAACCACGCGCAGAACATCAAGTCGGCGAAGCGCATGGTCGAGCGCGGCCGCACGGTCGTCTACGACGTGCTCGAAGAGGTCATCGCCGAGCACCCGGTTCTCCTGAACCGTGCGCCCACGCTGCACCGCCTCGGCATCCAGGCCTTCGAGCCCCAGCTGGTCGAAGGCAAGGCCATCCAGATCCACCCGCTCGTCTGCACCGCGTTCAACGCGGACTTCGACGGTGACCAGATGGCCGTGCACCTGCCGCTTTCGGCAGAGGCGCAGGCCGAGGCCCGCATCCTGATGCTGTCCTCGAACAACATCCTGAAGCCGGCAGACGGTCGTCCCGTCACCATGCCGACCCAGGACATGGTGCTGGGTCTGTTCTTCCTCACCACCGACGGCGAGCTCCGTGACGTCAAGGGCGAGGGCCGTGCATTCGGCTCCACCGCCGAGGCGACCATGGCGTTCGACAACGGTGAGCTGGCGCTCCAGTCGGCCGTCGACATCCGCTTCCCGGTGGGCACCATCCCGCCGCGTGGCTGGGTGCACCCGGTCGCCGAAGAGGGCGAGCAGGAGTTCCAGGCGGGCGACAGCTTCCGTCTGCGCACCACCCTGGGCCGCGCGCTCTTCAACGAGCTGCTGCCCGAGGACTACCCGTTCGTCGACTACTCGGTGGGCAAGAAGCAGCTCTCCGAGATCGTCAACGACCTGGCGGAGCGCTACCCCAAGGTGATCGTGGCGGCGACGCTCGACAACCTGAAGGCGGCCGGCTTCCACTGGGCGACCCGTTCGGGCGTCACCGTGGCCATCTCCGACGTCGTCGTGCCCGAGGCCAAGAAGGCCATCGTCAAGGGCTACGAGGAGCTGGACGAGAAGGTCCAGAAGCAGTACGAGCGCGGTCTGATCACCAAGGACGAGCGCACGCAGGAGCTCATCGCGATCTGGACCAAGGCGACCAACGAGGTTGCCGAGGCGATGAACGCGAACTTCCCCAAGACGAACCCCATCTTCATGATGGTTGACTCGGGTGCCCGAGGAAACATGATGCAGATGCGACAGATCGCCGGTATGCGTGGTCTGGTGTCGAACGCGAAGAACGAGACCATCCCGCGTCCGATCAAGGCGTCCTTCCGTGAGGGCCTCACCGTTCTGGAGTACTTCATCTCCACGCACGGTGCCCGTAAGGGTCTGGCGGACACCGCCCTGCGTACCGCCGACTCGGGTTACCTGACCCGTCGTCTGGTGGACGTCTCGCAGGACGTCATCATCCGCGAGGAGGACTGCGGCACCGAGCGCGGCCTCAAGCTCAAGATCGGTGTCAAGGACGAGACCGGTGTCCTCCGCAAGGCGGACGACGTCGAGACCTCCATCTACGCCCGCATGCTGGCCGAGGACGTCGTCATCGACGGCAAGGTCATCGCGCCGGCCAACGTGGACCTCGGTGACGTGCTCATCGACGCCCTCATCGCGAACGGCGTCGAGGAGGTCAAGACCCGCTCGGTCCTGACCTGTGAGTCCGCGGTCGGCACCTGTGCCTTCTGCTACGGACGCTCGCTCGCCACCGGCAAGCTGGTCGACATCGGTGAGGCGGTCGGCATCATCGCCGCCCAGTCCATCGGTGAGCCCGGTACCCAGCTGACGATGCGTACCTTCCACACCGGTGGTGTGGCCGGTGACGACATCACGCAGGGTCTGCCGCGTGTCGTCGAGCTCTTCGAAGCCCGTACCCCGAAGGGTGTCGCCCCGATCTCCGAGGCCGCCGGTCGCGTGCGGATCGAGGAGACCGAGAAGACGAAGAAGATCGTCATCGTGCCCGACGACGGCAGCGAGGAGACGCCCTTCCCGATCTCCAAGCGCGCCAAGGTCATCGTCAGCGAGGGTGACCACGTCGAGGTCGGCCAGAAGCTCACCATGGGTGCGACCAACCCGCACGACGTGCTGCGCATCCTCGGCCAGCGTGCGGTCCAGGTCCACCTGGTCGGCGAAGTCCAGAAGGTCTACAACTCGCAGGGCGTGTCGATCCACGACAAGCACATCGAGATCATCATCCGGCAGATGCTCCGCCGCGTGACGATCATCGAGTCCGGCGATGCGGAGCTCCTGCCGGGCGAGCTCGTCGAGCGGTCGAAGTTCGAGACCGAGAACCGTCGTGTGGTCACCGAGGGCGGTCACCCCGCCTCCGGCCGTCCGCAGCTGATGGGTATCACCAAGGCCTCGCTCGCGACCGAGTCCTGGCTGTCGGCGGCGTCGTTCCAGGAGACGACCAGGGTTCTGACGGACGCGGCGATCAACGCCAAGTCCGACTCCCTGATCGGCCTCAAGGAGAACGTCATCATCGGTAAGCTCATCCCGGCCGGTACGGGCCTCGCCCGCTACCGCAACATCCGGGTCGAGCCCACCGAGGAAGCCAAGGCAGCGATGTACTCGGCCGTCGGTTACGACGACATCGACTACTCGCCCTTCGGCACCGGCTCCGGCCAGGCTGTCCCGCTGGAGGACTACGACTACGGCCCGTACAACGGCTAAGTCATAGGGCATGTGAAGAAGCCCCCCGCCGCTCCGAGAGGAGTGGCGGGGGGCTTCTTCGTGTCCGGGGCCCGGGTCCCGCTGTCAGCCCCGGCGGCGCTCGCGGCGCAGGCCCGTCACCGTGACCGAGGCCAGGGCCAGGAGGGCCAGGGTGGCGGCAGCCAGGCCCGGGGTGAGGCCCCTGGGGGTGAAGGTGCAGGAGAGGCGGGTGGCTCCGGCGGGGATGTCCATGGAGACCAGTCCGTGGAAGTCCTTCACCGGGGCCGTGCACCGCCAGCCGGGCACGTCGGTCATTGCGAAGACGGCGGTGCCGGCGGTGCCCTTCGGGAAGGTGGCCTCGATGGTGTGGCCCCCCGCGGTGACCTCGGTGGCCCCCGTGGCGGTGAGGTGGGCGACGGCCCCGGTGAGCTTGGCGCGGTCGAGGCAGCCGACGGGGTGCCGGCCGGCGTCGGCGCGCAGGTTACGGGTCTTCACGCTGATCACGCCCCTGCCGTTCGCCGGGATCTCGCCGAGCGGCAGGACACCGGCGGCCCGGCCCCCCAGCCGCCCCCGCACACTTCCGGAGGCGACCGTGCCGTAGAGCCCGGGGGAGTACCAGAAGGCCTCGGAGCCGGGGGCGCACCGGGCGGCGTACGTCCGCTCGGTGGCGGTGCCGCCGCGGGTGACGGGCGGGACCCGGTAGACGGTGGCTCCGAGCAGGTTCTCCTGGCGGGCGTAGACGCTGCCCGCCGGGTTGGGGGAGGTGTAGGGGGCGCTGCGGACGGTGACCAGGGGAGGGGCCGGGAACCGGGAGGCGGTCCAGGTGTCCGGATCGGCTGCGGGGCGGACCCGGGCGCCGATCGAGAAGATGGCGTCCAGGACGGGGTTGTCGGCGCCGAAGAAGGTACGGCCGTCGTTCTTGAACCCGAAGCCGAGGGGCTCCAGTGCCCGGTAGGTGACCTCGGGCAGGTAGCTGCTGTAGTACTGCGGGCCTTCCGTGCGGAGCGCGAGCGCGTCGTTGTACGAGCTCT